>NZ_JABXRT010000001.1:0-4761285 GCF_014104295.1 Citrobacter sp. RHBSTW-00029 | reverse complement strand
GGAAGGTGCGAATAAGCGGGGAAATTCTTCTCGGCTGACTCAGTCATTTCATTTCTTCATGTTTGAGCCGATTTTTTCTCCCGTAAATGCCTTGAATCAGCCTATTTAGACCGTTTCTTCGCCATTTAAGGCGTTATCCCCAGTTTTTAGTGAGATCTCTCCCACTGACGTATCATTTGGTCCGCCCGAAACAGGTTGGCCAGCGTGAATAACATCGCCAGTTGGTTATCGTTTTTCAGCAACCCCTTGTATCTGGCTTTCACGAAGCCGAACTGTCGCTTGATGATGCGAAATGGGTGCTCCACCCTGGCCCGGATGCTGGCTTTCATGTATTCGATGTTGATGGCCGTTTTGTTCTTGCGTGGATGCTGTTTCAAGGTTCTTACCTTGCCGGGGCGCTCGGCGATCAGCCAGTCCACATCCACCTCGGCCAGCTCCTCGCGCTGTGGCGCCCCTTGGTAGCCGGCATCGGCTGAGACAAATTGCTCCTCTCCATGCAGCAGATTACCCAGCTGATTGAGGTCATGCTCGTTGGCCGCGGTGGTGACTAGGCTGTGGGTCAGGCCACTCTTGGCATCGACACCAATGTGGGCCTTCATGCCAAAGTGCCACTGATTGCCTTTCTTGGTCTGATGCATCTCCGGATCGCGTTGCTGCTCTTTGTTCTTGGTCGAGCTGGGTGCCTCAATGATGGTGGCATCGACCAAGGTGCCTTGAGTCATCATGACGCCTGCTTCGGCCAGCCAGCGATTGATGGTCTTGAACAATTGGCGGGCCAGTTGATGCTGCTCCAGCAGGTGGCGGAAATTCATGATGGTGGTGCGGTCCGGCAAGGCGCTATCCAGGGATAACCGGGCAAACAGACGCATGGAGGCGATTTCGTACAGAGCATCTTCCATCGCGCCATCGCTCAGGTTGTACCAATGCTGCATGCAGTGAATGCGTAGCATGGTTTCCAGCGGATAAGGTCGCCGGCCATTACCAGCCTTGGGGTAAAACGGCTCGATGACTTCCACCATGTTTTGCCATGGCAGAATCTGCTCCATGCGGGACAAGAAAATCTCTTTTCTGGTCTGACGGCGCTTACTGCTGAATTCACTGTCGGCGAAGGTAAGTTGATGACTCATGATGAACCCTGTTCCATGGCTCCAGATGACAAACATGATCTCATATCAGGGACTTGTTCGCACCTTCCCTAATTGAAGAGGTTTTTACCACTAAAGAGTATGCCTTTGACTCCCGAAAACTACGTTCTATTATGCTGTCCCGTCTGGCAGATAGCGGCGTAACCATTAAATATGAAACGGTTGTTACAGGTGTACAGGAAGAAAGCTCAGGCTTGACTGTCAAAACTCAAAATGTCAATGATCCTGATGGCGCATCAATCGAATATTACAAAACAAAACAAGTTTTTAACTGTACTTATTCGATGACGAATTTCGTCTTGCATGAATCAAAAATAGATTTAATTCCTCTCAAGCAGGAATTGACAGAAATGTGTATCGTAAAAGTTCCTGATATTTTTGAGAAAACGGGGATTACAGTGATGTGCGGACCATTCTTTTCTGTCATGCCTTTCCCTTCCAAAGGTCTGCACTCATTTAGTCATGTACGCTATACTCCCCATCATGAATGGAATGAAAGCAACGAAAGTTATTTCCCGTCACATCAATATTTTAATGAAGTACAGAAGAATACTCTTTGGCGCAAAACTATATCCGATGCTAGTCGGTATATACCTGTTTTATCTGAATGCGAATATAAAGAATCGATTTGGGAAGTTAAAACACTTCTGCCAAGAAGTGAAACCGATGATTCTCGCCCTATTCTTTTCAAAGCCAATCACGGTATGAAAGGCTTGCATTGCATTATGGGTGGGAAAATTGACAATGTTTATGATGTTATCACAGTAATTAATGAGTTAGGATTGAACAAATGAATTTAACTAGTGCTACAAAGAAGGATATTTTTGTATCAGTTGTACTATCCTGCAAAGATCAAGCAGAAGATCTAAAAAATAAAGTTAGACCTATTAACGATCTTTTGTCAAAAAACTATGTCGATTTTGAAATCGTAATTATTGACAACCATTCTTTTGATGACTCTGAAACCTACATCACTTCTCTTCTCACTGAATTAGAGTCTATACGATATATTAGACTTTCTTCAGAAGTATCTGCAGATGTATCTCTATCAGCCGGATTAGAAAATGCAATAGGTGATTTTGTCGTATTATTTGATATTAGTACGGACCCAGTTTATGTCATTGAAAATGTAGTCGAAAAATCCCTTGCAGGCAGTGATGTAGTTATTGGTGTTGCTAAACAGAACTCATCTCTTGCGTACGCAATAGTTCGACCTATTATGAATCATTTCTTAAGTCGGATTGGTTATAAGTTGCCAAGAAATGCCACAAATCTCCGTTGTTTAAGTAGAAGAGCTGTCAATGCAGTAACGGCAAACGGTCGCTTCCATCACAAAATGATGATGAGAATATCTAATACAGGATTCACATCTACTACGGAGACCTACGAACTTGCCCAGGTTAATGAGAAAAAAATTCTTCTTTCAGGAATTCGTGACACGATTAAAATAATGATATTTAACTCAACGAAACCACTGCGCTGGATGAGTTTATTGGGAGTATTCGGTAGTTTTTTAGCATTTATTTTCAGCCTATACAGCCTAATTGTTAGAATAATTAATAATCATGTCATTGAGGGATGGACAACACAAATTATATTTATGTCAATCCTATTTATGCTTATCTTTACTATGCTGGCGTTCTTCGGGGAATATTTAGGTCGATTGCTTGATGACCGTTCCGAACATACTGATTACAATATAGTATATGAGAAAAACAGTTCAGTAATGATTGACTCACACCGCGTAAACGTATTAACAGAGTCAACTTCTGATGTAATCAATCTGGTTCAGACAGGGCGTAACAAGTAATGGAAAAAAATTATACCTGGGAAGTACCTGCATATACTGAGACAAGAGTAAGACCTAAACAGAATGACTATTGCACATTAATTTTCGTGATTAATGAAGGTGATAAACTAATAAAGCAACTGGCACGTATGAATGCTGCAAGAAGTTGTACAGATATAATTATTGCCGATGGTGGCAGCACTGATGGATCAACCTCTACTGAAAACTTAGAAAAGTATGGTGTGACAAGCCTGTTGGTTAAAACCGGTGCAGGAAAGCTTGGCAGCCAAATGCGTATGGGTTTCGCATGGGCACTTCTGGAAGGTTATAAAGGCGTTATTGTTGTCGATGGCAATAATAAAGATAGCGTTGATGATATTCCAAACTTCGTTCGCCAATTAGAAAATGGGATGGATCATATACAGGGATCGCGTTTTATTCCCGGTGGCAAACATGTAAATACTCCTATGTCACGACTCATCGGATTAAAGGTAATTCATGTTCCCCTAATGAGATTCTTCTCCGGTTTCAAATATACTGATACCACAAATGGCTTTCGCGCTTACAGCGCCAAATTTTTATCAGATGAGAACGTAGCTGTGTTCCGTAATATTTTTACTGGCTACGAACTTCATTATTACCTGGCGATACAAGCGGCTAAGTTAGGATTTAAATGCATTGAAATACCTGTAATGAGAACTTATCCTAAACATGGCAAGACACCGACAAAAATTAGTCCTATCAGAGGTAACCTACAGGTTATTGCCAGGTTACTACAAGTTTGCTTAGGAAAGTATGACAAAAAGTAGGTAAAGTTACCTGCTATTTTCTTTTCAAGAAGCTAGATAGAGACTATCTAGCTTGATTTTTATATAATTATGGGTTATCACAATGAATGCTCTAATTGGTTATACTGGCTTTGTTGGCGGAAATTTGCTTAAACAATACGATTTCGACGATTTATATAATTCAAAGAATATAAATGACATTCGAGGCAAGCATTATAATAGATTGTTCATCTGCGGAGTTCCGGCTGTAAAATGGTGGGCAAATCAGCATCCTGTTGAAGACTGGGAAAATATTAGCGGCCTCATTGACATTCTAAAAACCGTAACTGCCGAAGAAGTTGTTTTAATTTCTACGGTTGATGTATACCCTAATCCAATCGATTTTGATGAAGATAGTCAGTTATCCCGAGACACTGGACAGCCCTATGGATTACATCGTTTAAAATTCGAAGATTTTGTTACTCAGCATTTTACCAATGCTTATACTCTCCGTCTTCCAGGCCTCTTCGGCGAGGGTTTAAAAAAGAATATTATTTACGATTTTTTGAATAATAATCAGATTGAAAAAATTGATACCGGCAGTTCATTCCAATTCTACTGCCTCAATTTTCTTAAAACTGATATTGATAGAATGATCGAGAATAACATTCGCCTCCTCAACACATCTGTAGAGCCAATCCCAACGGCCGACATTGCAAAAATGATACTTGGTTATCCATATAAAAATATAACGAGTTCACATCCATCTCGCTATGACATCAAATCAAAGTATTCAACGCTTTGGGGACGGGAAAATGGTTACCTTTATAATAGGCAAGACTGCCTCGTTGAGTTAGAAAAATTCATTGAGGAATACCGTCGTGAAAAATAAAGGTCTATCCATTTCAAACATTGCATGGAATAGCGATGAAAACGATGCTGTGCTCGGCATCCTTAAAAAACATAGTATTGGTGCTATCGAAGTCGCGCCAGCAAAAGTTGTTAGCAATGTTCAGAATTTCTCTGATGATGAAGTTCTTTTATATAAAGAAAAAATGAATGATGCCGGAATCGTTATCAGCTCGATGCAGGCATTATTGTTCGGAGGTCCCTCCGGAAATATTTTTGGCAATCAAATTGAAAGTAATGCAATCCAGAATCATTTAAGCAAAATTATCCACATGGCAGGCCTTCTTGGTGCTGAAAAATTAGTCTTTGGTTCGCCTAAAAATAGATTAAGAAATGATATTTCATTTGCTAATGCAATAGAGATTGCAGCGAAGTTCTTTCAACCTTTGGCAATTAAAGCAAAGGATGTTGGTACCATGATTTGTATCGAGCCGAATCCAGAATACTATGGATGCGACTTTATTACAGACTCAAAAGAAGCTGTTGAGCTTGCATGTGCAATTGATCATCCAGGATTTGGTGTTCATTTAGATCTTGCAGGGCTAAGGTTATCTAAGGAAGACGTCTATAATAGAATTGCAATATTAAATGAAAAAATCGCACACTTTCATATAAGTGAGAAAGATTTAGCACCAATTGGTTTAGATATTGAAGCCCACAACCTGGCATGTAAAGGTTTGGAACACATAGCATACCATGGTTGGTTATCAATAGAGATGAAAAGATCAGAAATGCCATTGGTAGATATTGATTCAAGTATCTCGTTGGTAAAAGAAATTTACGGGCCAATATTATGCTAATCTTTGTTATTATTTTCAGCGTATTCTTCTCTTCATCATCTCAGCTTCTGTTAAAGAAAGGAGCCGCGCAAATATCTATTCCTTCTCAAATTGATTTAATAAATCTGACCAAACTTTTTAGTGAGCTGATTTTTAATTTTTATCTTGTTTCTGGTATCTTATTTCAAGTTGTTGCATTGTTAAGCTGGGTTTATGTATTAAAAAAGGTTGATGTGAGCTTCGCCTACCCTTTCATTTCATTAGGTTTTGTTTTTGTCATGCTTATGGGTTATCTGATATTTAATGAATCCTTAACACCAATGAAGGTAATTGGAACATTGGTCATTATACTTGGCGTAGTTATTATGGGGAAAGCATAACAAATGAAATCACTTCAGTCGTCTATAAAAAAATTATTCCTTTCCGATAAATGGCTAAATCTGTATGCTATTGGTATATCATTGCTTTCATTAATATGCGTAAGCATAATATATTATAATTCCGTATTATATTTTAACCGTGAACCTTGGGATGGGTCTTTTCAGACGCTATTCCCCCTTAGATCAATAGATATTGGTTCTTACCCAGCTATCGATTTTTCTTACTTCCATGGAAATGGTATCCCATATTTAATATATCCTCTTTATTACTTATTTTCACACATACTTGGTTTTGGTGTCATTGTGTCCGCATTGAATAGCACATTTATAGTAAATTGTGCATTCTTATACTTACCTATTTATTTTATATTGCGAAAAATAAGTAATTTCTCTACATCACTTATCTTCACGTTGTTCATTTCCATGTTGTTTGATTTTATACCTTACATTGGTGCTTATTTTTCACCTTTATTTTTAGGTGCACCAATGGCAGTAAGATTTTCTCCTCACATTCTATTAGCAATATGTTTCTATAATCTTATAACTTATTATGAAATTGCTGATAAAAAGAAAACATTAAAAACAGTTATAGTAACTCTCTTTGTTGCAGCCATTTCCCCCTTGCTTGGTGCAGAACAGGGGTTTTACGCAATTGCGGCATTTTGTTTAACTGTATTCATTTATTTTTTCATCCATGAAAAAAAGCGTGTCGCAGCTTTAGTCTATTCAGCATCTTTATTTATACTATCCATTTTAGCGCATGTGGCCATCCTTCTTATCCTCTTTCAAAGCCTGGAGTCGATCAGAGCCATAATAACAATCTCGAATGACCAAACCTGGGTTTTCGGCGTGTTCCCAAATTCATTTTTTGATTCATTCACCGAGTTATTCAGACTCGATAATATAAGTGCTGTAGTTACTCAGATTGTCACTTTGATTGCCATAATTTACACGTTAATAATTACATTTGTATACCGAAAATATAATTTAAACTCAAAATTTTACTATGCCTGCCTGGTAATGTTTTGGGGCGGGATATTATCATGGGCATCTAATTTAGGTTATATTGGTGCGCATCAGGCACCTCTTGAAATTAGATATATGACATTGTCGTTCTTCCCTATTCTGTTCTTTATTTTCACTGAAAATGCGAAACTAAAAAATGATTAATATTCTGAGAAATAAAGTTTTCACTCGCGCCCTTATTATAATTCTCTCTCTAATATCTCTTGCCTATTGGTATGGATATATGAGCCTGTCGAAGAGAAGCATTCCAAAAGACCAATATAATCTATCTCACGTCGAGGGAGTAAGATTATCAAAGCACCAGGATCTCCGTGGAGTAATTGGTTCACTTAATCAGAGGCATCAATATGGCGAATACTTATCCGAAGCCAGTTACTATATTTCCAGAGAGACTGGACAACGTTATTTACCAGATAATATCTCCTTTCCGACGTGGTTGAGATATGTCAACAATGATAAGGCATCATTATCTACAGTGCCTTTAGTCCCCATATGGAATCAGGATTACATTTTGGGTTTCAGTAATAAATCCACTTTCAAAATTTTAGAGAAAAACATTTTATTTCAACCAGGAGAGCCTCTAAAAAACGTATTCGTGGGTAAAACTGCCATTCTGAAAAATGATTATGCTGATTTTTATACTACTATTACAGATATAGATGGTTCCGGTAACATAACCGTCCAGGGTTACATTCCTTTCGACTTTTTTCCCAAGTCAATTCTTATCCCTTCGGGAAAGAAAAAGAACAAGCATATGATGTTTGAAAGTGACACTATGGGCTGGATACGTGGTGGACGATTTACACTGGACCCAACCGGATATACGTATGTCATCCGCCCAGTACCTTCTCTCAGTTTGTCCAAAACCACTTTAGAAGATGGAGATACGTTATCCTGGGATGGGATAAATGGACCTACATCAACACGTATTGAGTCTGTATACGGTTTTAACAATACATATATTGTTAAGCTAGATAAGAAACTTCCACCATATTTCGACTTCAGAAAAAACATTATAACTGTTACCCGAAATAAAGACGACTTTGATAAACAAGAAATGCTACTCAACGTCGATACAGACGAAATAAATGAGAAATTCTTTCTTGGTAAAAAGCGCAACATTAGTTTTGTAGTTTCTTCAATTAATGATATTGCGCCAGGTAGTGTAGTGGTTGCAGAAGGAAACAACGTCCCACTGTATGTATCTATGGTAGCTAAAGATAGTAACGTCATTACTATAGATTTATTTAAAAGCGCAGTTATCAAGGAATGCTTAAGTACAAAATCCAAACAAAGCTATGACAGTTGCCTTTATAACATCGACCTATCTAAATTTGAGTATACTAATGTAAAATGGGCAAAAGAAAATCTTGCGAATGATAAGAATTTTGATGGTTTTGGCCCATGGGAAATGTGGAACAAAGGTGGCGCTCTGAATATTCAATATGCCACAAATATTGTTAAGCGCATAGATATCCCTGCAGAAAACTCAAAAAATGAAAATACTATTGCAAGCAAACCACCACAAAAATCACTCAATGGTTTAATTTGGGAGATATACCCAGGTTCATTGCTAAATATATTTTATGGAACCCACAACCCTGCACCGACAGAAATGCTAATACACGTACTTGGTCGAGAGGCGAGGGATAAATACTATTCCTCTTTCGTAAAAACCAAACCTGAGTATATTTCATTTGCGAAGCCTGAGCGATTTACTCCCTGGTTGCTTAACTGGCATTGGCCATTCTTTAGGAATATGATCAACAACTATGATTTAGCCGTAGATAAGAGTGAGTTTTCATTGTGGCATCTAAACAATAATAACAAATGGGATGACTTCGGTCCGGAACAATTAAAAATGCAGGGTGACTTCTCTGTTAATAAGCCCATTGACCTTGATATCAGCAAATCAAAAACACAGTCATGTGATATAAAATTAATGACCGCAGTAGTAAAATATGATATTAAAAACCCGATATCATCTCTGCCGCTTATTGGTAAATTGACACGATACCTGATAGAAATTGAGAATACTGGCCTGCCATCAAATATGCCAGTTAGTTTACCATGGAGTGAACACACTTTCTCTTTCCCGATTTTTTATAGGGAGGGATTTAATCCAACGATTACCCCACGAACCTTATCTAACTTCCTTAATTTGACATCACTAACTATTAAGGAAATCACGCTTTATCAAGAAAATGTTGATGCCAAAAATATATACAGCTTATATTACGACTATCCTGCTGTTGGTGCTGCAGCAAGATATGAGTGTAATGATAGAAAGCACTGAGATAAGGGCTAATTATTCCGGTCAGTAACTATTGACTATTTTGGATAGTGCCGTTCACTTAAGATATTTTAAGTGAACGGTGCATGATGGGCTTGTCAGTAATTCGGTGAAACTGCCGATGTATTAAAGGTGATCGCTCAGGCGGTCACCAATCTCGATAATAAAATGGCTCATTGCCAGCCGCAAGTTCTGGATTGGCATACTCCATTTTTTCAACGCATCCTTGATCGCCAGATAAACAACCTTTCGTACCTAGTCATCTGTCGGGAACACTATGTGTTTCTTAATCGCCGCCCGGATCACGCTATTCAGCGATTCGATTGCGTGTGTGATGTAGATGGCCTTGCGGATGATCTCTCCCCGGTAAACAGTCCCTATCTAAACTGAAGGCTTCGGTCTTTCTTTCATTAAACAAAAAGATCATTCCGTCATGAAAAAGACCCACTATGCTGAAAAACAGATCGCGTTTGCGCTGAAGCAAGCCAAAACCAGCATCCAAGTGGAAAAAATGAGCAAGAGGATGGGCATTTCTTAGGCAACTTTTTAACTCTATGAACTACCTCCGTTTTGCAGGTACTGAATCTGGCTTGGGTTGTTGCTTGCATCTATCCGGCATCAGGAAAATCTGTGCCTAAATGGGTAATCAGCACACAATCGCCTCAACAACTGTACGGCCGCTGAGGCCAGTATAAAAATCTTGTTCCGATTGTGCAGGTGCAACCAGCCACCATTTCTCAGTACGCTGCGCAGAGGGAGGTAAGTAATATCGGCGCCCCGGACCTGCTCTGGTTCAGAGGCGATAACCTGTACAGGGCCAGGCTTTAGCAGGCCTGGATGCAGGTAAGAGTGATGATGGTTGTTAGTAGTTTTGTGATATACCCGCTTCACGGGTACCAGGAGCCGATATTCATCCAGCAGGTTAAACAGGCGGTCCCGCCCGATAGCCAGTGCTTTACCGGCCTGAGCATTCAGCAGGTAGTGCAGTGCCGGGTACGGGCAACAAAATCCGGAACCTTAGCATGATGCTCCTGCCTTTTATTACATCTTGTGTTGTACTGGTACCACGCCTGTCTGCTGTGCCCCAGGAACTAACATGCACGCGTAACTGTTATTTTGAGAGCCTGACTTTGCGTGAGGACTTGCCGGGCCGCTTTTTTACAACACTCACCCCGCAATCATTTTTCAGAACATTGATAACCGATTCAAAAAACTCAGCTTTCTGGTTTGCCAGCTTAAGCTATTCTTCAAGTTCCCTGATTCTTTGCTCGGGTGTAGGCGGAACAGCCGTCTGAGCCACTGGCCGTTTCCTCTTCACCAGGTCAGGAAGTGCGGGGCTCCAGTCAAGCCGGCCATATTTACACAACCAGACAAGAACGGTGGAGCGCCCTTGAATGCCATACCGCTGCTGGGCCTGCTTGTAAGGCATCTCGCCTTTTTCGACCTGCCCGACAACGGCTAATTTAAAGGATAGAGGATAATCACGTTGGGTGCGATTGTACCCGGTCATCATCACGTTCTCCGGACTTAAGCCAGGAACGCGTCAACGCTATTCAGGACGGGTCACAGACGAAAAAAAAGACGCTTTTCAGCGTCTTTTTTTCGGAATTTGGTACCGAGGATGGGACTCGAACCCACAAGCCCGTTAGGGCACTACCACCTCAAGGTAGCGTGTCTACCAATTCCACCACCTCGGTACAGAATACTTAGTGCGGGATATCGCTGGTCGGCTGAGCCGGAGCAGCTGGCTGAGTTTGCTCGGTTTTCGCCGGTGCGCTCAGATTTTCCCACTCACTTCCTTTATTGGTCTTATTGCTGTTCATGTTACCCAGCACCAGACTGATAATGAAGAACAGAGTTCCTAACACAGCTGTCATACGGGTCATGAAGTTGCCAGAACCACTTGAACCAAACAGTGTACCAGAAGCGCCTGCGCCAAAAGAGGCTCCCATATCAGCGCCTTTGCCTTGCTGCAGCATGATCAAGCCTACCAGGCCAATTGCCACAATAAGGAAAACTACTAAAAGAGCTTCGTGCATAATCAACCTGTTCCTTGCGGAGTTGCCGCGTGCAATGCTTCGACCAATAAAGCGGGAATTTCAACTGTTTCCCACTGAAGCGGGTGTGAATACTAACCAAAGCGAATAACCTTCGCAAGGGCAATTTGTTAGCATTGTATCAACTGCGGAAAAAATCGCCACATCAATCAAAAACGCAACAACTTATCCCAGCATCGCTGCATTACTGACCGCTGATCGTCTAGGTTTGCCCAAACAACAATTGGTATCTCACAAACCAGATCCGAATTTTCTGGCCAACAGTGAATGATCTCCTGATTCACCAACTCCTCAGCCACCATTGATTCAGGTAACCACGCCATTCCCATATGGCGCAGTACCATTTCTCGTATTGTTTCGCTTAGCCCAGTCTCAAACACTTTTTTCAACCGTGGGCGCACTCGTTGTTCTGCCGGATCAATAATACGTCTGACAAAGGTATAGTCGCTGTAGCATAGCCAGGGGATCGGGGTATGCAGATCATCCAGCTTGTCTGCGAGTTGCGCAGAAACCACCGGGATAAAACGCTCATATCGCCATAAAGAACGTTTCAGCCCTCCGGCAATCTCCAGCCCCGGTTGTGAAGAGGGTAAATCGTACGTCACCAGCATATCAATTTGCCGGTTTATCAGGGCATTAAAGTGATTATCAATCCCCTGGATGCTGGCATTTACCGTGAAGTTTAACTGCGGTTCACTTTGGCGCAAATAGTTGATCATATCCGGCAAGATATTCACCGACAGCGTATGCAGGCTAACCATTACCAGCGTATTGTCCGTTGCTGGCATCATCGCCGACAGCTCGTGGCGCGCCTCTGTTAACGTGCTGAAGACGTGCCTGGCATAAGGTTCAAAGCGTTCGCCATAACAGGTTAGTGTAACGGGCGTCGTGGTGCGGTCAAACAGCGGGACCCCCAACATCTCCTCCAGAGCCTTTATACGTCGGCTTAGCGCGGGTTGGGTGATATGCCGCTGTATCGCTGCCTGGGAGTAATTCCCATACTGGCTCAACGCCAGAAAATCTTCTAACCACTTCGAATCCACGTCTCATTCCCCATCATGCCATAACCGTATCCACCGATGACAAATCGGCAATAGTCACAGTTATAGTAATGGCTTTAATGTGGGCATCATAACAACAATATTCTGTTTCACCTGCCGACTCTCACCCTAGACGTTTGACAGGACCGATATGTTTACTTTACTGACCAATGCCCGCGTTTTTTCTCCGGAGGATTTAGGCCTCTGTTCCCTGCTCATACATGCCGATCGCATTGTGGCTGTTGAAAAAGATATTGCACTCTTTGATGGTGTCAAAGAGGTCATCGATTGCCGCGGTAAGTGGGTAATTCCCGGAATTATCGATCAGCATGTTCATCTTACCGGCGGCGGCGGTGAAGCCGGCTTTGCCAGCCGGACACCAGCCGTCAAGCTGCGCGATCTGATTCAGGCCGGTATTACGACGGTCGTCGGCGTGCTGGGTACTGATGCGATATCCCGCTCCCCGAAAGATCTTTACGCCAAAATGCAGTCCCTCAATCTGGAAGGCCTGCGTGCGTATATGCATACCGGAGCCTACGCGGTACCCAGCCCGACAATTACACGATCCATTCGCGATGATATGGCATTTATCCCGGCAATCCTGGGTGTCAAAATCGCCCTCGCCGACCACCGTGGCTCTTACCCCTCTTTCCAGGAATTATTGAGGATAGTCAGTGATATCCGCGTGGCTTCACTGCTGGCCGGAAAAAAAGGGTTGCTGCACGTACACCTGGGCAATCTGCCGGAAGGGATGTCACAGCTGATGGAACTGTGTGATGCCGGTATTCCAATTCATCACATTTCACCGACGCATGTCGCGAGGACAGAAGCATTGTTCGAACAGGCTATCGCTTTCGCACATCGCGGTGGCCATATCGACGTGACGTCTGGCGGCAGTCGATTTATGCCCCAGGAGCAAGCGATTCTCCACGCGCTGGAATCACAGGTTCCGGCCGATCGTATCACTATTAGCTCTGATGGCAATGGCAGCGTGCCGCGCTTTAATGCGCAAGGCATCGTAGAAGGGTTAAGCGCCGCGCCGGTAGCTGGCAACCTCAACCTGTTGCCTCGTCTGATTGATGTCGGTATTCCAGTGTCTCAGGCGATCGCGATGTTGACGGCGAACGTCGCACGCTCACTGGGTATTTCTGGCGGCGTACTTTGCGCAGGAGAACGTGCTGATATTTGCGTGCTCAATGACGACCTCTCACTGGCCCACCTGTTTGCCGCTGGAAAGCCGCTACTGCGTGATGGTGAGTGTCTGGTTACCGGCAACTTCGAGTAAGGGGGCGAGAATGTCATTATTACTGGCGCTACTCGCCATCATTTTTGCCGGACGTCTGATCCTGAAAAAGTACCACCCTCAGTCGGTGTTGCTCTTAACCGGGATCGTACTACTGCTTGTCGCGCATTTTAGCGGGATGACCACGCTCAGTAGCCTGGTAAAAAAGAGCACCGGATTTGGCCCCTTTGACGCCTTTGAGTTTATTCGCGACACCCTGAGCGTGCGTCTCGGCGGTCTCGGGCTACAAATCATGCTGATAGGTGGCTTTGCCACCTATATGTCGGCCATTGGCGCAAGTCAGGTGCTGGTGCGCGTCACATCCCGCCCCTTGCAACGTCTGAACTCCCCTTACCTGCTGCTAGGGCTGGCCTTGCTGCTGGGCCAATTTCTGTCGCTATTTATCAGTAGCGCCACCGGACTGGGTCTGCTATTGATGGCAACGCTTTACCCCCTGCTGACCCGTCTTGGCTGCAGCCGCGCCGCCGTTGCTGCAGTTATCGCCAGTACCTGTGCCGTTGAATTTGGCCCGGGTTCCGGGAACTCAGTTCTCGCCGCTAAAACGGCGGGTATCGAGGTAGTTAACTATTTTGTTCAGGATCAGTTACCGATCGTTGTCCCCGTTATTCTGTTCATCGCCCTGCTGCATATTGTTGTACAACGCTTTTTCGATCGCCGGGAGAGCGATGACAATACCGCACAGCAAATGCAGACATTAACCTCAACCGAAGAAGCTGAAGCGCCGGTTGCCTGGCTATTCCTGCCGATGTTACCGCTGGTGTTGATGCTGGTGTGCAGTGATTTAGTATTCAGCTCACTCAAAATTACGCTCGATACCGCCGTACTGATAAGCCTGGCCATTACCCTGATTTGCGAATATTGCCGCCATCGTAAAGCTCGCGACGTGATGGCTGGCGTACAAAAAGTCTTCGACAGCATGGGCAGTGTGTTTGCCACGGTAGTCACGCTGATTATCGCCGGTGAAGTCTTCTCCGCCGGTCTGAAAGCGATTGGTGCGGTTGATGCGCTGCTGTCACTCTCAGGAGAATTTGGCCTCAGCGCAGCTTCCATAATCTTGCTGATGACGCTAATCACCTTTGCGATTTCAGCGTTGATGGGCTCCGGAAATGCAGCATTTTTCTCCTTCGCCCCGATGGTGCCGGATATCAGCCGCCATATCGGCAGCGACGTGGCGGTTATGATGCTACCGATTCAGATCTCAGCGGGCATTGGACGGACATTGTCGCCTATTGCCGGCGTGATTATCGCCATCGCCGGGATCGCAGGTGTATCACCGGTGGATATCGTTAAACGCACCGCAATTCCGATGCTGGGAGGATGGCTGCTGATGATTGCGCTGACATTCGCCCGATCCGGACACTTGTTGGCGGTTCTCCCGTGGCTGAGCGTCCTCGTGCTATTGGTGGTCGGTGGCTACTTCAGGCAGCGCCGACGTAAACAGCCGCTGGCAGTACAGTAAAAAAAAGCCGGAGTCTCTCAGACTCCGGCTCTTACACTTTACGGAAAGGGTTAAACGGCTTTCACTGCATCCGCAATGCGGTGCGCAAACTCCGTAACCTGTGCTTCGTCTTCACCTTCAACCATCACACGGATTAATGGCTCAGTGCCCGACTTACGCAGCAGTACGCGTCCACGGTTACCCAGTGCCGCTTCAACCTCTGCCATCACCGCTTTCACGCTTTCGTGTTCCAGCGGATCGCCGCTGCCTGCGGTGTAACGTACGTTAACCAGCAGTTGCGGGAACATTTTCATGCCGCTGCACAGATCGTGCAGACTCATATGGTTACGCACCATCGCTGCCAGTACCTGCAGACCCGCCACAATACCGTCACCCGTGGTGGTTTTATCCAGCAGGATCACATGACCTGAGTTTTCCGCGCCGATACGCCAGCCTTTTTCCTGCATTTTTTCCAGCACATAACGGTCGCCCACTTTCGCACGAGCAAACGGAATGCCCAGTTGTTTCAGCGCCAGCTCGAGGCCCATGTTACTCATCAGAGTTCCCACCGCGCCACCGCGCAGTTGCCCCTGGCGCAGCGCTTCACGAGCGATGATGTACATGATCTGGTCGCCGTCGACTTTATTACCTTCGTGATCAACCATAATGACGCGGTCGCCGTCACCGTCCAGAGCAATACCCAGATCGGCTTTTTCCGCGATTACGCGCGCCTGCAGCGCACGAACATCGGTCGCGCCGACTTCTTCATTGATGTTCACGCCGTTCGGTTCACAGCCAATCGCAATGACGTTAGCACCCAGCTCGCGCAGTACATTTGGCGCAATGTGGTACGTTGCGCCGTTAGCGCAGTCCACCACAATTTTAAGCTCGTTCAGGCTCAGTTCATTCGGGAATGTGCCTTTGCAGAACTCAATATAACGACCGGCAGCATCGACAATACGACTGGCTTTACCCAGTTCGGCCGAATCCACGCAGGTGATTGCTTTTTCCATCTCCGCTTCAATTGCTTCTTCAACTGCATCCGGCAGTTTGGTCCCGTCGATGGAGAAGAATTTAATCCCGTTGTCATAAAATGGGTTGTGAGAAGCGGAGATAACAATCCCGGCTTCAGCACGGAAAGCACGCGTCAGATAAGCAACGGCAGGTGTTGGCATGGGGCCGGTGAAAGAAGCTGACAACCCCGCGGCAGCCAGGCCCGCTTCCAGCGCGGACTCCAGCATATAGCCGGAAATACGCGTATCTTTACCGATAATGATTTTGCGTGAACCATGACGTGCCAGCACTTTTCCTGCCGCCCAGCCCAGCTTGAGCACAAAGTCAGGAGTGATTGGAGCGTCGCCTACACGACCACGAATCCCATCGGTGCCAAAATATTTACGATTACTCATAGCGTTTGTTTTCCTTTGCAGACAATGTGGCTTCCACCACACGCATCGCTTCTACGGTTTCTTTGACGTCATGGACACGAATAATCTGCGCTCCCTGCATTGCGGCAATGACCGCGCATGCAAGGCTGCCGCTCAAACGCTCAGATGGACCCACATTGAGCAATTGGCCAACCATTGATTTTCGTGACATCCCTACCAGCAGCGGCAGATTAAAATGATGAAATTCCGCCAGACGAGCCAGCAATGTGTAGTTGTGAGTAAGATTTTTACCGAATCCGAATCCTGGGTCGAGTAGCAATTTATCTTTTGTGATTCCGGCCCGTTCACAACGTGCTATTTGCTCAACAAAGTAACGATTTACCTCAGCAAATACATCCTCATACTTCGGTGCTTCCTGCATAGTTTTCGGCTGCCCCTGCATATGCATCAGGCAAACCGGCAATCCAGTTTCTGCCGCAGCTTCCAGCGCGCCCGGCTCCGAGAGTGAGCGAATGTCATTAATGATATGTGCGCCCACTCTGGCGCACTCACGAATGACCTCTGGTTTTGAGGTATCTACCGAAATCCACACTTCAAAACGTTGAGCAATTGCCTCCACCACCGGGATCACTCGCTGCAGTTCTTCTTCCACGCTAACATCCGCCGCTCCCGGTCGCGTAGACTCACCACCCACATCAATGATAGTCGCCCCTGCGTTAATCATCAGATTTGCGTGTTTTACCGCCTCAACCAGAGAGTTGTGCGCCCCGCCATCAGAAAAAGAGTCTGGTGTGACGTTTAAAATCCCCATGACGTGGGGATGGCTGAGATCCAGCGAAGATCCCTGAGCAAAGAGTTTCATAGTGTTATCCCTGGTATATACCCAATGAATTTCGAGTTGCATCTGCATTAGCTTTCCTCGCTCACCCCAGTCACGTACTGATGTACGCTCCAGGGGATTCCCTGCGTCGCCGCCTTGATGCAACTCGAAATTCATTGGGTATAAGTTGATAAATAAAAAAACCCCGGAGCAAGCCCCAGGGTTTTCAATTAAAACATGGTCATCAGATGACGATAACTTATTTGTCGCCTAACTGCTCTGACATGTTGCCCGGGTTCGGCGTACGCGGCTCTTCAGCCGGACGCGGTGCATTCGGGGTGCCATTGTTGCCAGAGTTGTTAGATGAACCAGACTCTTCCCAACCCGCTGGCGGGCGCACATCGCGGCGAGCCATTAGATCATCAATCTGCGGTGCATCGATGGTCTCATATTTCATGAGCGCATCTTTCATCGAGTGCAGAATGTCCAGGTTATCGTTCAGCAGACGGCGAGCACGGTCATAGTTGCGCTCAATCAGTGATTTCACTTCCTGATCGATAATACGCGCGGTTTCATCGGACATATGTTTTGCTTTCGCAACAGAACGACCGAGGAACACTTCGCCTTCTTCTTCCGCGTACAGCAACGGCCCCAGTTTGTCAGAGAAGCCCCACTGAGTGACCATGTTACGCGCCAGATTCGTCGCGACTTTAATGTCGTTGGACGCACCGGTAGAAACATGTTCAGCACCGTAGATGATCTCTTCCGCCAGGCGACCGCCGTACAGCGTGGAGATCTGACTTTCCAGTTTCTGACGGCTGGCGCTAATTGCGTCGCCTTCAGGCAGGAAGAAGGTGACACCCAGCGCACGACCGCGCGGAATAATCGTCACTTTGTGCACCGGATCGTGCTCCGGCACCAGGCGACCGATGATTGCATGGCCAGCTTCGTGATACGCGGTAGATTCTTTCTGCGCTTCCGTCATCACCATGGAGCGACGTTCCGCACCCATCATGATTTTGTCTTTCGCTTTCTCGAACTCAACCATCGATACAACACGCTTGTTACCACGCGCTGCAAACAGTGCCGCTTCGTTCACCAGGTTCGCAAGGTCCGCACCGGAGAAACCAGGCGTACCACGAGCAATGATTGCCGCATCGATATCCGGAGACAGCGGTACGCGACGCATATGCACTTTCAGAATCTGTTCACGACCGCGAACGTCTGGCAGCCCCACCACAACCTGACGGTCAAAACGGCCTGGGCGCAGCAGCGCAGGGTCAAGAACATCCGGACGGTTAGTTGCCGCGATAACGATAATACCTTCGTTACCTTCGAAGCCGTCCATCTCAACCAGCATCTGGTTCAGCGTCTGTTCACGTTCATCGTGACCGCCACCCAGACCAGCGCCACGCTGGCGACCTACGGCGTCGATTTCATCGATGAAGATGATACACGGTGCCGCTTTCTTGGCTTGTTCGAACATGTCACGCACACGAGATGCGCCCACACCAACGAACATTTCCACGAAATCAGAACCGGAAATTGTGAAGAATGGAACCTTCGCTTCACCCGCGATGGCTTTTGCCAGCAGGGTTTTACCTGTACCCGGAGGACCAACCATCAGGACGCCTTTCGGGATCTTACCGCCCAGCTTCTGGAAACGGCTCGGTTCGCGCAGGTATTCAACCAGTTCAGCGACCTCTTCTTTCGCTTCGTCACAACCCGCGACATCAGCAAAAGTGGTTTTGATCTGATCTTCGGTCAACATGCGCGCTTTGCTCTTACCGAACGACATGGCACCTTTGCCACCACCGCCCTGCATTTGACGCATAAAGAAGATCCAGACACCAATCAGCAGCAGCATTGGGAACCAGGAAATGAAGATAGAAGCCAGCAGGCTCGGCTCTTCAGGCGGCTCACCAACAACCTTGACGTTTTTGGTCAGCAGGTTATCAAGCAGCTTCGGATCGTTAACCGGAATGTAGGTCGTGTAACGGTTACTATCTTTCTTGGTAACGTTAATCTCACGTCCGTTGATACGCGCTTCACGAACCTGGTCCTGATTGACCTCTTGCAGGAAGGTAGAGTAATCAACCTTACGGCCATTAGACTCGCTGGGCCCAAAGCTCTGGAATACTGACATCAGCACAACGGCAATGACCAGCCAGAGTATTAGGTTTTTCGCCATGTCACTCAAGGGATTAACCTCATATTACAACTGTGTTAAAAACAGCGTCAGGATACTCTATATCCAGTGTCTTTCAAACTTTCGTTTGAAATCTACCGGTTATGGTTTACGCCCGGTCGCTACAATGTACACTTCACGCGAACGGGCGCGAGAAGAGTCCGGCTTACGAACTTTGACCTTCGTAAACAGGGAGCGAATCTCTCTTAGATACTCATCGAAGCCTTCGCCCTGGAACACCTTCACTACAAAACTACCACCTGGCGCTAATACATCACGAGCCATTCCAAGTGCCAGTTCAACCAGATACATGGCCCGGGGAATATCCACCGCCGGTGTTCCACACATATTTGGCGCCATATCAGACATGACAACTTGTACTTTACTGTCACCTACACGCTCAAGTAACGCTTTCAGGACTAATTCATCACGAAAGTCGCCCTGAAGGAAGTCCACACCAACGATTGGATCCATAGGTAAAAGATCGCAAGCGATAATGCGGCCGCTGTTTCCGATCTGCGTAACCGCATATTGCGACCAGCCACCGGGTGCAGCGCCGAGGTCAACAATCGTCATCCCCGGTTTAAAAATTTTGTCACTTTGCTGTATTTCATCAAGTTTAAACCAGGCACGGGAACGTAACCCCTTTTTCTGTGCCTGTTGAACATATTTATCGCTAAAGTGTTCCTGAAGCCAGCGACTCGAGCTGGCAGAACGCTTTTTACCTGTCATTTCACTTTCCCATCGGGCAGTTCATCGTAACCAATGGTGTAAATATCTACACAGCTATTTGGCGATATATGGGAGATGGCGGTAGAATGACCCGTTTTCAATCCCAACGTAAGCAAAAATATACGATGAATCTGAGTACTAAACAAAAACAGCACCTGAAAGGTCTGGCACATCCGCTCAAGCCTGTAGTTATGCTTGGCAATAATGGTTTGACCGAAGGGGTACTGGCCGAGATTGAACAAGCGTTAGAGCACCATGAGCTTATCAAGGTGAAAATCGCCTCGGAAGATCGCGATACTAAAACCTTGATCGTGGAAGCTATCGTACGCGAAACCGGCGCCTGCAATGTACAGGTCATCGGCAAAACGCTGGTACTGTATCGCCCGACTAAAGAACGTAAAATCTCGCTGCCACGCTAAGAATATCCCAAAGTTGAACACGAAGTTTGTGTAAAACGCGGGAATTTCCGCTAGCAGGAGAGCAAAATGCCACGCTCTCTTCGTTGATAAAAGGCCGCTATGCGGCCTTTTTCCTTTCTTTACAATACATCAACATCTTGAGTATTGGGAAATTCTTACAGGTATTCGACCTTCGTCACTTCATACTCAACTTCGCCGCCCGGCGTTTTGATAACCACCACGTCATCCTGCTCTTTACCAATCAGGCCACGAGCAATAGGTGAGTTCACCGAAATCAGGTTTTGTTTAAAATCGGCCTCATCATCGCCCACAATGCGCCAGGTCTGCTCTTCATCGTTATCAAGATTCAGAACGGTAACCGTCGCACCGAACACAACGCGGCCGTTATTTGGCATTTTAGTGACGTCAATAACCTGCGCGTTAGACAGTTTGGCTTCGATATCTTTAATGCGACCCTCGCAGAATCCCTGCTGTTCACGCGCCGCGTGATACTCTGCGTTCTCTTTCAGGTCACCGTGTTCACGCGCTTCCGCGATCGCGGCAATAATTTCAGGGCGACGCACAGATTTAAGAAAATCCAGTTCTTCGCGCAGTTTTTCAGCACCACGTAAGGTCATCGGGATAGCTTGCATTTGTTATACCTCTTGAACATTCCTGTAGGGGGTGGTTGTCCTCACCCCGGCTGCTAAGCCCACCCTGGCATACGCCATGCCAGAGTCAGAAGCAAAAAAATACCGACCCGGGGCACGAGGTCCCAGGTCAGCTACAATTCTCCATTTGATGTTCATTTTACCCTGGAGTTCCCTATGGGTCATCGTTTACTTTTTGGGGCGTTGCGCCGTAGTATGACGGCCTGTTTCCAGGTTGTTAGCGCGAGATTATGCGATTTTCCAGATTTACTATTGGATTGACTGCCAGTATAGCGTTCAGCGTTCAGGCTGCGAACGTCGACGAGTATATCAATCAGCTCCCTGCCGGGGCCAACCTCGCCCTTATGGTACAGAAGGTTGGCGCTCCTGCTCCTGCTATTGATTTTCATAGCCAGCAGATGGCACTCCCCGCCAGTACCCAGAAAGTGATCACCGCGCTGGCGGCATTGATTCAGCTCGGGCCGGACTTTCGTTTTACCACCACGCTTGAGACGAAAGGCAACGTGGAAGGCGGAGTATTAAAAGGTGACTTAGTAGCGCGATTTGGTGCCGATCCGACGTTAAAACGTCAGGATATCCGCAATATGGTGGCAACCCTGAAAAAATCAGGCGTGACGCAAATTGCCGGAAATGTTCTGATCGACACCTCTATTTTCGCCAGTCATGATAAAGCCCCTGGCTGGCCCTGGAACGACATGACGCAGTGTTTTAGCGCACCGCCCGCAGCAGCCATTGTCGATCGTAACTGTTTCTCTGTTTCACTCTACAGCGCGCAAAAACCTAACGATCTCGCGTTTATCCGCGTGGCATCTTATTACCCGGTCACCATGTTCAGCCAGGTGCGTACTCTCGCTCGAGGCTCTGCGGAAGCGCAATATTGTGAACTGGATGTGGTTCCCGGCGATCTCAACCGCTTTACATTGACCGGATGCCTGCCCCAACGTGCCGATCCGCTGCCGCTGGCGTTCGCCATTCAGGACGGAGCCAGCTATGCCGGGGCGATTATCAAAGATGAGCTAAAACAAGCAGGTATCACCTACAGCGGTACGCTGCTGCGCCAGACGCTGGTCAACGAGCCGGGAACGGTGGTCGCCAGTAAGCAGTCGGCGCCACTGCATGACCTGCTTAAGATTATGCTGAAAAAATCGGACAACATGATTGCCGACACCGTTTTTCGCATGATTGGCCATGCGCGATTTAACGTACCGGGCACCTGGCGGGCAGGTTCAGATGCCGTACGTCAGATCCTGCGTCAGCAGGCGGGCGTCGATATTGGCAACACGATTATTGCCGACGGCTCTGGTCTCTCTCGCCATAACCTGATTGCCCCCGCCACCATGATGCAGGTGCTGCAATACATCGCGCAGCATGACAATGAGCTGAACTTTATCACCATGCTACCGCTGGCTGGCCACGATGGCTCCCTGCAATACCGTGCAGGCCTGCATCAGGCTGGTGTTGATGGTAAGGTTTCAGCGAAAACAGGCTCACTTCAAGGGGTGTACAACCTCGCGGGGTTCATCACCACCGCCAGCGGGCAACGCATGGCGTTCGTGCAGTATCTGTCTGGCTATGCGGTAGAGCCTGCAGACCAGCGCAACCGACGTATTCCACTGGTGCGCTTCGAGAGTCGGCTGTACAAAGATATATATCAAAATAACTGAGTATGTTTGCCGGATGGCGGCGCAAACGCGCCTTATCCGGCCTACAGCGCGTCCTGGAAACAAAAACCCCGGCAACATGGCCGGGGTTTTTATTGGGATTAACGCTTGTAAATGAACTCAACGCCTTCTTCGTCGTCTTCGTCCCAATCATCATCCCAGTCATCTTCCGCTTCGTCTTCGACTTCAGCGAGCTGCTGGCGGTGATAATCATCCCACATGAACTCAACTTTCTCCGGCTGTTTCGCTTCTTCAGCCTGAACGATTGGGTTCTCAATGATAAAGGTCATCACATCCCAGCAAAGATCCTTCACACCCAGCTGGCTGGCGGCAGAGATCAGGTAATATTTACCTTCCCAGCCCAGCGCTTCGGCGATCGCTTTCGCTTTCTCTTCCGCTTCAGCCTTGTCCATCAAATCAATTTTGTTGAACACTAACCAGCGCGGTTTAGATGCCAGATCCTGACTGTATTTTTCCAGTTCGCCAATAATGATACGGGCGTTTTCTACCGGATCGGAACCGTCAATCGGATCGATATCGATGAGGTGCAGCAACACGCGGCAACGCTCCAGGTGCTTCAGGAAGCGGATACCCAGGCCTGCGCCTTCAGCCGCGCCTTCAATCAGACCCGGGATATCAGCAACCACGAAGCTCTTCTCGTTGTCCATACGCACAACGCCGAGGCTCGGTACCAGCGTGGTGAACGGATAATCCGCCACTTTCGGTTTCGCCGCAGACACTGCACGGATAAACGTCGATTTACCGGCGTTTGGCATACCCAGCATACCCACGTCTGCCAGCAGCATCAGCTCCAGCATCAGGTCACGCTTATCGCCAGGTGTACCCATCGTTTTCTGACGCGGGGTACGGTTGACCGACGATTTAAAACGGGTGTTACCCAGGCCGTGCCAGCCGCCTTTAGCGACCATCAGACGCTGACCGTGTTTGGTCATGTCGCCCATGGTTTCGCCCGTGCCCTGATCGATAACACGCGTACCGACAGGCACTTTAATCGTGACATCTTTACCACGCTTACCGGTGCAATCACGGCTCGCGCCATTCTGACCACGTTCCGCACGGAATGATTTTTCAAAACGGTAATCGATCAGCGTGTTCAGGTTTTCGTCGGCTTCCAGCCAGACGTCACCGCCATCACCACCGTCACCACCGTCCGGACCGCCTTTTGGGATGTATTTTTCGCGGCGGAAGCTGACACAACCGTTACCGCCATCGCCTGCAACGACCAGAATCGATGCTTCATCAACAAACTTCATTTTACTCTCCGTAAATCATTCGCCTGAGCGGGGTTGCGAAACCACCGTTTCATGCTTACGTAAACCGCCCCAAATTCGATGACCAATGGCGGAATACATCGCGCCCGCAACCACGATAAACGCACCGAGATAACCTAAAAGGTTTAGCATCGGTCTGGCGAAGAAATCGGGCCAGGCCAGTGATAATAAATCTGAAAATAACAACGTAAACAGCGGCGTGAGCGTAATTATGGCGCTCACCTGCGCCGCCTGCCAGCGAGCCATTGCTTCCGCAAGGGCACCGTATCCTACCAGCGTATTCAGGCCGCAGAACACGAGGCATGCCAGCTGCCAGTCGCTGAGTTGCGCTATTACACCGGGTTTAGCCAGCGGCAACAACGCTATCGTACATAAAGTGTACAGCAAAAACAGGATCTGCGGTGATGCCAGGCGGCGCAATAACACCTTTTGCGCGACCCCATAACACACCCAAACCGTCGCGGCACCGACACCAAAGATCACACCCCAGGTGTAATCGGTCAGCCGGGTAAAAATTTCGATCAGACTGGTATTAAAAAACAGGACCAGCCCGCTCAGAAGCATAATAGCGCCAATAATCTGCGTGCCGCGCATCTTCTCCTTCAGGATAAAGACGCTGGCGATCATCATGCCAACCGGTGACAGTTGACCGATAACCTGCGAAGCCGTTGGGCTCAAATATTGCAAGGATGAACTAAACAGAATGAAGTTACCGAACAGCCCACCGGTAGCGATAGCCAGCAGTACCAGCCAACGCGCTTTGCGAAAAATACGCAATGGAGGGAGCTTTTTTTTAACCGCAAGAATAGCGCCAAGGCCAATACTTGCCATTAAAAAACGGTAAAACACCACGGTAGGAGGCTCCATCACCTCCAGCACTTGCTTCATTGCTATTGGCAAGGCCCCCCAACATACTGCCGTTGTGAGTGCTAACAGAATACCAATGCCTGCCTGCTGCTTCATGCCGTATTCCCTGCAAGGGCTCGTTTCCGGGTTGTCACGCGCGACGAGCGTATTTACCGGCCGTCGAATGTAAAAAGCCCCGCAACGTGTTGCGGGGCTTTTATCCGTTACCGGGACGCGAAAAACTTATTCAGCAACGATGCTGATGAATTTACGGTTTTTCGGGCCTTTCACTTCAAATTTCACTTTACCGTCTGCTTTAGCAAACAGAGTGTGGTCTTTGCCGCAACCAACGTTGGAGCCAGCGTGGAA
Source organism: Citrobacter sp. RHBSTW-00029 (assembly GCF_014104295.1). Lineage (NCBI taxonomy): Bacteria > Pseudomonadati > Pseudomonadota > Gammaproteobacteria > Enterobacterales > Enterobacteriaceae > Citrobacter > Citrobacter sp. RHBSTW-00029. The sequence goes on along the minus strand of NZ_JABXRT010000001.1, from coordinate 4,735,994 downwards.
TTTAGTACCACGTTGACGAACGATGATGCTACCAGCCAGAACTGTTTCACCGCCGAAGCGTTTTACGCCCAGACGTTTAGCTTCTGAATCGCGACCGTTACGAGTCGAGCCGCCAGCCTTTTTATGTGCCATTTAATCTGCTCCCCTTAACTTAAGCGCTGATGCCAGTGATTTTCACATCAGTGAACCACTGACGATGGCCCTGCTGCTTACGGTAGTGTTTACGACGACGAAACTTAACAATTTTAACTTTCTCGCCACGACCGTGAGCAACGACTTCAGCTTTGATAACGCCGCCATCAACGAAAGGAACGCCGATTTTGACTTCTTCACCGTTTGCGATCATCAGAACTTCAGCGAACTCAACAGATTCGCCAGTTGCGATGTCCAGCTTTTCCAGGCGAACGGTCTGACCTTCGCTTACTCGGTGTTGTTTACCACCACTTTGGAAAACCGCGTACATAAAAAACTCCGCTTCCGCGCACACCTTTTTGATGATTCAGAGTGCGCTATAAATATTCACAATAGGGCGCGAATATTACGCAAAACGCGAGCCTTTGACAAGTGCTACCGTCAATACATGAAGAAAAAAAACACAACGTGTACCGTAACGTTTATCTGCGGCGTTTTTTCAGTACAATCAGCATATATTTCTAACCCTAAACCCGACGTTACCTTCTCAAATAGTGAGGTAATCGGGGCGAGAAGCCCGGCTTTTGCGATGAATTTAGAAAAAATCAATGAGTTAACCGCGCAAGATATGGCGGGGGTCAATGCGACAATCCTTGAACAGCTCAATTCCGACGTCCAGTTGATCAATCAATTGGGGTACTACATCGTGAGCGGCGGCGGAAAACGCATTCGTCCAATGATCGCTGTACTCGCGGCGCGCGCTGTTGGTTATCAGGAAAATGCCCACGTCACGATCGCTGCCTTAATCGAGTTTATCCACACCGCGACCCTGCTTCATGACGATGTAGTGGATGAATCCGATATGCGCCGTGGGAAAGCCACGGCGAATGCAGCCTTTGGTAATGCGGCCAGCGTTCTGGTCGGCGATTTTATCTATACCCGCGCCTTTCAGATGATGACCAGCCTCGGTTCGCTGAAAGTGCTGGAAGTGATGTCTAAAGCGGTCAACGTTATTGCTGAAGGCGAAGTCCTGCAGTTAATGAACGTCAATGACCCGGATATCACCGAAGAAAACTATATGCGTGTTATCTACAGCAAGACGGCTCGTCTGTTTGAAGCCGCGGCCCAATGTTCAGGTATCCTTGCAGGTTGTAGCGATGAGCAAGAGAAAGGCCTGCAGGATTATGGCCGTTACCTTGGCACCGCTTTCCAGCTTATCGACGATTTACTGGATTACAGCGCAGATGGCGAGCAGTTGGGTAAAAACGTCGGGGATGACCTCAACGAAGGTAAACCTACGCTACCACTGCTGCATGCGATGCGCCACGGTACTCCTGAGCAGGCGCAAATGATTCGCCAGGCGATTGAGCAAGGTAATGGTCGCCACCTTCTGGAGCCGGTTCTGGAAGCAATGAACGCTTGCGGTTCACTGGAATGGACCCGTCAACGTGCAGAAGAAGAAGCCGATAAAGCCATCGCGGCGCTTCAGGTACTTCCAGATACTCCGTGGAAAGAAGCCCTGATTGGCCTGGCGCATATCGCCGTACAGCGCGACCGTTAATTTCCCTCGTCTCGCTTCCCAGCATCCCGTGCAGCACACGGGATGTTCTTATAAGCTCTAAAAAATCACAAAAACAATCAAACAACATGTATGCCCTTGGCATATTCTGAATATGCAAGCACTTTATGAGAACATTTTAGAACATTCGTTCTCGAGGCGTATAGTAACTCCACAGGCTGATTGTGAAACCGTAACTGGTTAACCAAAGGAGATGTGGAACTATGGAAAGCAAATTCATTGACTGGCATCCGGCTGACATCATCGCGGGGCTACGTAAGAAAGGCACGTCAATGGCCGCTGAGTCACGTAAGAATGGCTTGAGTTCATCAACGCTGGCAAATGCGTTAACCCGGCCATGGCCGAAAGGTGAATTGATTATCGCGAGAGCACTGGGAACAGACCCGTGGGTAATTTGGCCGTCACGCTACCATGACACCAGGACGCATGAATTCATCGACAGAACGCGGATGATGAGAGTACGGAAAGAAAAAAAGCGTCTTGAGTAGTGGTGAAACAGCAACCCCCGGATCAACGATCCTGGGGGTTACAACACGCGTAGGCGATTACTCGCCTTTAATGCGCTCTATGTTTGCGCCCAGCGCACGCAATTTATCCTCGATGCGCTCATAGCCGCGATCGATGTGATAAATACGGTCAACAACCGTTGTGCCTTCAGCGATACATCCCGCTAACACCAAACTTGCTGACGCGCGCAGATCGGTCGCCATTACCTGTGCACCGGAGAGCGTTTCAACGCCGTGACAAATCACAGTATTGCTTTCGATTTCCGCGTGAGCCCCCATACGGCTCAGTTCAGGCACGTGCATAAAGCGGTTCTCAAACACGGTTTCCGTAATGAAGCCTGTCCCTTCTGCCACCAGGTTCAACAGCGTGAACTGGGCCTGCATGTCGGTCGGGAAAGCCGGATGTGGCGCAGTGCGCACATTAACCGCTTTAGGGCGTTTGCCGTGCATGTCGAGGCTAATCCAGTCTTCACCGACTTCGATATCCGCACCGGCATCACGCAGCTTCGCCAGAACAGCATCCAGTGTGTCTGGTTGCGCATTACGGCAGATAATTTTGCCGCGAGAAATCGCCGCCGCCACCAGGAACGTCCCGGTTTCAATACGATCAGGCAGAACGCGATACACACCGCCACCGAGGCGTTCAACGCCTTCAATGGTGATACGGTCGGTACCCTGCCCTGTGATCTTCGCACCCAGCGCAATCAGGAAATTCGCGGTATCCACAATTTCCGGCTCACGTGCGGCGTTTTCGATGATGGTCGTGCCTTCGGCAAGCGTTGCCGCGCACATGATAGTGACCGTCGCACCGACGCTTACTTTGTCCATCACGATGTGCGCGCCTTTCAGGCGGCCATCAACGGACGCCTTCACATAGCCTTCTTCCAGCTTGATGGTGGCACCTAACTGCTCCAGACCGGTAATGTGCAGGTCAACCGGGCGCGCGCCGATAGTACAGCCGCCCGGCAGAGAAACCTGACCCTGACCAAAACGCGCAACCAGCGGCCCCAATGCCCAGATAGATGCACGCATGGTTTTCACCAGATCGTACGGTGCACAGAAGACGTTAACGTCACGCGCATCAATGTGCACAGACCCATTACGCTCTACTTTCGCCCCCAACTGGCTCAGCAGTTTCATGGAGGTATCTACGTCCTTCAGTTTTGGGACGTTTTGAATTTCTACAGGTTCTTCAGCCAGCAGCGCCGCAAACAGGATCGGCAGTGCGGCATTTTTAGCGCCTGAAATTGTGACTTCGCCCTGGAGCTTGGTTGGCCCCTGAACACGGAATTTATCCATTATTCTGTTCTCTGTTAAGAATTCATCTTCGCTACCGGCATATCACCCGTAGCTCAAAAACCGTTAAGTTTGCGATCGCGCGCCCATTCCGCTGGGGTAAACGCTTTAATTGACACAGCATGAATGCGGTTATCCGCAATATACTCCATCAATGGGCCATAGACCGATTGCTGCTTCTTTACCCGGCTCATGCCGTCAAACATCTCACCCACGGCAATAACCTGAAAGTGACTGCCGTCACCAGAAACGTGGACTTCCTGGAGGGAGAGTGCGTTCATCAGCACGCTCTGAATTTCATTATTTTCCATGGGCTCTTCATTCGTCAGATAGTGAAAACAGCCCAACATCTTAGAGCAAAGTGGCGCTGTCATAAATAAGCAAAAAGCCTCGCTGATAAATCAGACAAGGCTTTGGCGGCAGATCCCCTTCAGGGGTTTTGCCGGATGGCGGCACAAGGCCTTATCCGGCCTACAAAAATTAACGCGGAAGGACGTCGTCAGGCAAATTGTAAAGCTGTGCCAGGGTGTAAACCTTATCGTTAACACCGGTAAGCGAAACGCGATTCCCCTGTTGCTTGCCCTGGTCAACCAGATGCAACAGCAATGCCAGACCACCGGTATCAACCCGGGAAACCTGGCTCAGATCGATGCAGGTGACCCCTTTCATCGCCTCAATACGTGCATCCCATAACGGATTTAACACGTCCTGATCCAGCTCTCCCGCGAGCGTCAGCTTGTCACCTTCACGCGTCCAGGTGAGTGACTGCGTCATTATTTCTTCTCTTCCAGGGTGATTTTCTGCTGAGAGATAGATTTCAGCTGCGCGGTCAGGCCATCAATACCTTTCGTGCGCAGCAGGTCGCTCCACTCATTTTGCTTGGTGGTGATCATACTTACGCCTTCGGCGATCATGTCATACGCCTGCCAGTTACCGGTCTGAGAATTTTTACGCCACTGGAAATCCAGACGCACCGGCGGACGTCCGTTTGGATCGATGATGGTTACGCGGATAGGCACAATCGTCGCATCACCCAGCGGCTGTTCCGGCGCGATCTGATAGGTCTGACCGTGGTACATTGCCAGCGCCTGACCGTAAGCCTGCTTCAGGTATTCGCGAAACGCGGCGAAATAAGCGTCACGCTGCGCAGGCGTAGCTTCTTTGTAGTAGCGCCCTAATACCAGCGCCCCCGCATATTTTACTTGCACATACGGCAGCAGCTCCTGATCGACAACCTGACGCAGATAGTCCGGGTTGGAACGAATTTTAGGTTGCTCGTTTTTCAGACGATCGAAAGTTTTCTGCGCCGCCTCATTCATCAGTTTATACGGGTTAGTCTGGTCCGCTGCGGTTGCCACGCTAAGTGGGGAAATGACCAGCATAGCCACCATCATCAATCGTTTAAACATACGTCGATTCTCCTGAGATTATTTCGTTGCGCCCGCAGGCGTAGTGGCTTCATTATTGCCTTCAGTTGCGGCTGGCGCATCGCCAGAATTCTTATTGTCATCACCTTTACTGTTGCTGTTGTAGAGGAATTGACCAATCATATCTTCCAGCACCATCGCAGATTTCGTGTCCTGAATCGTACTGCCATCTTTGAGGATAGACGTTCCCAGCTCAGGATCTTCAAAACCCACGTTTAATGCCAGATACTGCTCACCCAACAGACCAGAGGTGCGGATGCTCAGCGAGCTGGTGTCCGGGATATGGTTAAAGCGCGATTCGATGTCCAGCGTTACGCGTGGCAGGTAAGTTTTGGGATCTAACGAGATATCCGAAACTCGCCCCACAACAACCCCACCAATCCGCACGGGAGAGCGCTCTCTCAGGCCGCCGATATTATCAAAGGTCGCATAAACCGTGTAGGTTGGTTCAGTACGCATGGAGGTCACATTAGCCGCTTTCAGGCAGACAAATAGCGCCGCCAGCAGCGCAACCAGCAGGAATACCCCAACCCAAATTTCATTTTTTTTCGTTTGCATGAACTCAATTCCCAAACATCAGTGCGGTCAGCACAAAATCCAGCCCCAGAACGGCAAGAGAGGCGTGCACAACGGTGCGTGTCGTAGCCCGGCTAATTCCGGCGGAGGTCGGAATCGCATCATAACCATTGAACAATGCAATCCAGGTGACCGTAATGGCGAACACCACGCTCTTAATCAAACAGTTGACCAGATCCAGACGCCAGTCGACGGCATTTTGCATAGCCGACCAGAAAAAGCCGGCATCAATACCTTTCCAGCTTACGCCAACCAGTGAACCACCCCAGATCCCCACGGCGACAAAAATAATCGTCAGCAGCGGCAATGAAATGACACCCGCCCAAAAACGCGGAGAGACCACTCGACGCAGAGGATCAACCGCCATCATTTCCAGGCTGGAAAGCTGTTCGGTTGCCCGCATCAGGCCGATTTCCGCGGTTAACGCCGATCCGGCTCGCCCGGCGAACAGCAGCGCCGCAACAACCGGCCCCAGTTCTCGCAGCAAGGACAGCGCCACCAGCATACCGAGACTGGTTTCTGCGCTGTAGGTTGTCAGGACCAGGTATCCCTGCAATCCCAGCACCATCCCGATGAACACGCCAGAAACGATAATGATCAGCATCGACAGGACACCGACATTATAGAGCTGGCGGATCAGCAGCGGCGCATGTTTGCGAAACTCCGGCTTGCCGACTACCGCATTGAACAACATTAATCCGGCTCGCCCGAACGTCCTGAGGGTTTTTATTCCCCGATGTCCGAGTGATGCCAGCGCATTTAACAACATGGGTGGCTTAACTCCCTGTTTTGAGTAAATCGGTGTGGTAGTCGCCCGCTGGGTAGCGGAACGGAACCGGCCCATCGGCAATACCATCGAGGAACTGACGCACGCGCGGATCGGCATTTTCTTGTAGTGCCTGAGCACTACCGTAGGCCACTATCTTTTTGTCCGCCATAATATAGGCGTAATCCGCAATACTCAGTACCTCTGGCACATCATGAGAGACCACCACGCAGGTGACGCCCAGCGCGTTGTTCAGTTCTGAAATCAGCTTCACCAGCACACCCATGGTGATAGGATCCTGACCGACGAACGGTTCATCAAACATAATGAGATCTGGCTCCAGCGCAATGGCGCGTGCTAATGCCGCACGTCGCGCCATCCCCCCGGATAATTCAGAAGGCATGAGTTTTGCCGCACCACGCAGGCCGACAGCTTCCAGTTTCATCATCACCGTGCTCTTGAGCAACGCCTTGGGCAGCGTCGTATGCTCACGCAGTGGATAAGCGACGTTGTCAAACACGTTCATGTCGGTAAACAGCGCCCCGGACTGAAACAGCATACTCATGCGCTTACGCACGGTGTACAAACGTGAACGAGACATGGCTGGGACGTTTTCGCCGTCAAACAGGATTTCGCCCTTATCTGGCGGGATCTGCCCGCCAATCAGACGTAACAGCGTCGTTTTGCCGATGCCTGATGGCCCCATGATCGCCGTCACCTTACCGCGCGGCACCGTCAGGGAAATATTATCAAAGATGCAGCGGTCACCTCGGGAAAAGCTGACATCGCGCATATCGACTAGATTCGCCACAGACTGACCCATTGATTCATCCTTTACTATTGCCTCGTTGATCGAAGAGTTGGCGCTCAATTTAGCCCTGAACTCGACATATTTACAGATTATTGCCTGTCCTGGTTAGCGAAAGCTGGCATTTGTTTTACTTTTTAGCCGCATAAAGTCAAAATTAAGAATTCGTTACGGCTTCCAGAAGATCCTTCAAGTGGACCGGCGAGTATACCTGAAGAAAGGACTTTAGATGCTTTTAGCGACGGCACTGTTAATAATTGGTTTACTTCTGGTGGTCTACGGTGCCGACCGTCTGGTATTTGCTGCATCTATTTTATGCCGCACCTTCGGTATCCCCCCCATCATTATTGGAATGACGGTCGTCAGCATCGGCACATCCCTACCTGAGATTATTGTCTCTGTTGCGGCATCAATGAATGGGCAGCTCGATTTAGCCGTCGGTACCGCCATCGGCTCCAACATCACCAATATTCTTCTTATTTTAGGCCTGTCAGCACTCATTCATCCTTTTACCGTGCATTCCGATGTTCTGCGTCGTGAATTACCGTTAATGTTGCTGGTAAGCATTTTGGCCGCGTCCGTTCTGTATGACGGGCAGTTAAGCCGCAGTGATGGCCTCTTTCTTCTGCTTCTGGCCGTGCTATGGCTGCTATTCATTGTTAAAATCGCCCGTCTGGCAGAACGCCAGGGCAATGACAGCCTGACTCGGGAGCAAGTTGCGGAACTGCCTCGCGAAGGCGGATTGCCTGTCGCATTTTTATGGCTGGGGATAGCGCTGATCATTATGCCAATGGCAACGCGTATGGTGGTTGATAACGCCACTGTACTGGCAAATTACTTTGCCATGAGCGAGCTTACTATCGGTTTGACGGTCGTCGCCATTGGTACCAGCCTGCCAGAACTGGCAACCGCCATTGCAGGTTTGCGTAAAGGTGAAAGCGATATTGCCGTCGGTAACATCATCGGCGCTAACATTTTTAATATTGTTATCGTTCTTGGGTTACCTGCACTGATTACACCGGGCGAGGTCAACCCGATGGCCTTCGTCCGGGACTACAGCGTCATGCTGCTGGTGAGCGTTATTTTTGCATTACTCTGCTGGCGACGTCCGCGCCAGATTGGTCGTGGCGCAGGGGCGCTTCTGACCAGCGGTTTTATCATATGGCTGGCGATGCTGTATTGGTTATCGCCACTTCTCGTTGGATAACTGGAAACGCATTATGTCGCACTTAGAGTTGCAACCGGGTTTTGACTTTCAGCAAGCAGGCAAGGAAGTCCTGACAATTGAACGTGAAGGCCTGGCGGAGCTTGATCAGTACATCAACCAGAACTTTACCCTCGCCTGTGAAAAGATTTTCAGTTGCCCGGGCAAAGTCGTGGTGATGGGAATGGGAAAATCAGGGCATATCGGGCGCAAAATGGCCGCTACGTTTGCCAGTACCGGCACGCCCTCATTTTTTGTGCATCCTGGCGAAGCCGCACATGGCGATCTGGGTATGGTGTCACCGCAGGACGTCGTGATTGCCATTTCTAACTCCGGTGAATCTAATGAGATTGCAGCGTTAATTCCGGTGTTAAAACGCCTGCATGTCCCCCTTATCTGCATGACGGGTCGTCCGGAAAGCAGTATGGCGCGTGCAGCAGATGTCCATCTGTGTGTTAAAGTGCCCAAGGAAGCTTGTCCGTTAGGCCTGGCGCCGACCAGCAGCACGACAGCAACACTGGTGATGGGCGATGCCCTTGCGGTGGCATTATTAAAAGCGCGCGGCTTCACCGCAGAAGATTTTGCGTTATCTCATCCTGGTGGCGCACTGGGGCGTAAGCTTTTGTTGCGCGTTAACGATATTATGCATACGGGAGACGAAATCCCGCATGTGACCAAAAGCGCCAGCCTGCGTGACGCCTTACTGGAGATCACGCGGAAAAATCTCGGCATGACCGTCATTTGCGATGACGCGATGAAGATTGACGGCATCTTTACGGATGGCGATTTACGTCGTGTCTTCGATATGGGCGTTGATGTACGCCAGTTAGGCATTGCGGATGTGATGACCCCTGGGGGCATTCGCGTGCGTCCAGGGATTCTTGCCGTTGATGCGCTGAACTTAATGCAGTCCCGCCATATCACCTCGGTAATGGTTGCTGATGGCGACCAGTTACTGGGTGTGTTACATATGCATGATCTGCTGCGTGCAGGTGTAGTGTAAGAAACTCAAGGATAAAGAAAATGAGTAAAGCAGGTGCGTCGCTTGCGACCTGTTATGGACCCGTCAGCACTGACGTCATCACCAGGGCAGAAAACATCCGTCTGCTGATCCTTGATGTGGATGGCGTACTGTCTGATGGTCTGATTTATATGGGCAACAACGGTGAAGAGCTGAAGGCGTTTAACGTCCGCGATGGCTACGGAATTCGCTGCGCGCTCACTTCCGGCATTGAGGTTGCCATTATTACCGGACGAAAGGCTAAACTTGTAGAAGATCGCTGTGCCACATTAGGGATCACACATCTGTATCAGGGGCAGTCGGACAAACTGGTTGCCTTTGGCGATCTGCTTAGCAAACTGGCGATCGCGCCTGAGAATGTGGCGTATGTTGGCGATGATCTGATCGACTGGCCGGTGATGGCAAAAGTGGGATTAAGCGTAGCGGTAGCGGATGCTCATCCGTTGCTGATCCCGCGGGCCGATTACGTCACCCGTATCGACGGGGGATGCGGCGCAGTGCGCGAAGTCTGCGACTTATTACTGCTGGCGCAGGGCAAACTGGATGAGGCCAAAGGGCAATCGATATGAGCAAAACCAGACGTTGGGTTATCATTCTACTGTCGCTGGCTGTCCTTGTGATGATTGGTATTAACCTGGCAGACAAAGACGACACCGCTCAGGTTGTCGTTAATAACAACGAGCCAACCTATAAGAGCGAGCATACCGACACCGTCGTGTACAGCCCCGAGGGCGCGCTGAGCTATCATTTGATCGCGCAACACGTTGAATATTATTCAGATCAAGCAGTTTCGTGGTTCACTCAACCGGTGTTAACCACGTTTGATAAGGACAAAGTACCGACCTGGTCAATCAAGGCCGATAAAGCCAAATTGACCAACGATCGGATGCTGTACCTGTATGGCCATGTTGAGGTTAACGCGCTGGTGCCTGACTCTCAACTACGCAGAATTACTACCGATAACGCGCAGATCAACCTTGTGACGCAAGATGTCACTTCCGATGATCTGGTCACGTTGTATGGAACAACATTTAACTCCAGCGGACTGAAGATGCGCGGCAACTTACGCAGCAAGAACGCCGAGCTGATTGAAAAGGTTAGAACCTCATATGAAATCCAAAACAAACAAACTCAGCCTTAATCTTGTGCTTGCCAGCTCACTTCTGGCCGCCAGCATTCCGGCATTCGCCGTCACTGGCGATACCGAGCAGCCGATCCACATTGAATCGGACCAGCAGTCTCTGGATATGCAGGGCAACGTGGTGACGTTTACCGGCAATGTCATCGTGACTCAGGGCACGATCAAAATTAATGCCGATAAGGTCGTCGTCACGCGTCCGGGCGGTGAAGACGGTAAAGAAGTGATTGACGGTTATGGCAATCCGGCGACCTTTTACCAGATGCAGGACAATGGTAAACCGGTTAAAGGCCGCGCCTCACAGATGCACTATGAGCTGGCAAAAGATTTCGTCGTCCTTACCGGTAAGGCTTATCTGGAACAACTCGATAGCAACATCACGGGCGATAAGATCACCTATCTGGTAAAAGAACAGAAAATGCAGGCCTTCAGTGAGAAAGGCAAACGCGTCACCACCGTTCTGGTTCCGTCGCAATTGCAGGACAAAAACAAGACCAAGGCTCCGGCAGAGAAAAAAGGTAACTGATTCGTTATGGCAACATTAACTGCAAAGAATCTTGCAAAAGCCTACAAAGGCCGTCGTGTGGTGGAAGATGTCAGCCTGACCGTCAACTCCGGGGAGATCGTCGGTCTGCTCGGCCCTAACGGTGCGGGCAAAACAACAACCTTTTACATGGTTGTCGGCATTGTCCCGCGCGATGCGGGCAACATTATCATTGATGACGAAGATATCAGTCTGTTACCCCTGCATGCGCGCGCGCGTCGCGGCATCGGCTACTTACCGCAGGAAGCCTCTATTTTTCGTCGCCTGAGCGTATTTGATAACCTGATGGCGGTACTGCAAATTCGTGACGATCTTTCCAGCGAGCAGCGTGAAGATCGCGCCAATGAGCTGATGGAAGAATTCCATATCGAACATCTGCGTGACAGCCTTGGACAGGCACTCTCCGGTGGGGAACGCCGCCGTGTGGAGATCGCCCGCGCACTGGCCGCTAATCCTAAATTTATCCTGTTGGATGAACCCTTTGCCGGTGTTGACCCAATTTCCGTCATTGATATCAAACGTATTATTGAACACCTGCGCGACAGCGGGCTTGGCGTGCTGATTACCGACCATAACGTGCGCGAAACGCTGGCTGTTTGTGAGCGCGCCTACATTGTGAGCCAGGGACACCTGATTGCACACGGTACGCCGACAGAAATCCTGCAGGACGAGCACGTTAAACGCGTATACCTTGGGGAAGACTTCAGACTCTGATAGGGTAGTAGACTTCACGTCACCGCAGGAGACAACAACTCTGAACATGAAGCAAGGTTTGCAACTCAGGCTTAGCCAACAACTGGCGATGACGCCTCAGCTACAACAGGCTATCCGTCTGTTGCAGTTGTCCACGCTGGAACTTCAGCAAGAACTTCAGCAAGCGCTGGAAAGTAACCCACTGCTCGAGCAAACCGATCTTCACGACGAAATTGATACCCAGGAAAAGCAGGATAGCGAATCCCTCGATACGGCTGACGCACTCGAACAAAAAGAGATGCCAGAAGAGCTGCCGCTGGATGCCAGTTGGGATGAGATTTACACCGCAGGGACGCCGTCTGGCACCAGCGGGGATTACATTGACGACGAACTGCCTGTGTATCAGGGTGAAACCACGCAATCGCTGCAAGATTACCTGATGTGGCAGGTGGAACTGACCCCATTCTCAGATACCGATCGTGCTATTGCCACGTCAATTGTGGATGCAGTCGACGAAACGGGCTATCTCACCGTCACGCTGGACGACATTCTCGACAGCATGGGCGATGACGACATCGGTATCGATGAAATCGAAGCCGTGCTTAAACGCGTTCAGCGTTTTGATCCCGTGGGCGTGGCGGCAAAAGATCTCCGCGACTGCTTACTGATCCAACTTTCACAGTTTGATAAAGTCACGCCGTGGCTGGAAGAAGCGCGGCTGATCATCAGCGATCACCTTGATCTGCTCGCCAACCACGACTTCCGCACCCTGATGCGCGTAACCCGACTGAAAGAAGATGTGCTGAAAGAAGCCGTCAATCTTATCCAGTCGCTTGACCCAAGACCTGGACAATCTATCCAGACCGGTGAACCAGAGTACGTCATCCCGGATGTGCTGGTGCGTAAGCATAACGATCGTTGGGTAGTCGAACTCAACAGTGACAGCATTCCGCGTTTACAGATCAACCAACACTACGCCGCCCTGTGCAATAACGCGCGCAATGATGCTGACAGCCAGTTCATTCGTAGCAACCTTCAGGATGCAAAATGGCTGATTAAAAGTCTGGAAAGCCGCAATGACACGCTATTGCGCGTTAGCCGCTGTATCGTTGAGCAACAGCAAGCCTTCTTTGAGCAAGGCGAAGAGTATATGAAACCGATGGTTCTGGCCGATATCGCCCAGGCCGTCGAGATGCATGAATCGACCATTTCCCGAGTGACCACGCAAAAGTATCTGCACAGTCCGCGCGGCATTTTTGAATTGAAGTATTTCTTCTCCAGTCACGTTAACACTGAAGGTGGAGGCGAAGCCTCTTCTACAGCTATCCGCGCATTGGTGAAGAAATTAATTGCTGCGGAAAACCCCGCGAAACCGCTGAGTGACAGCAAGTTAACCTCTATGTTGTCAGAACAGGGTATCATGGTGGCACGCCGCACCGTTGCGAAGTACCGAGAGTCTTTATCCATTCCGCCGTCTAACCAGCGCAAACAGCTGGTTTGACCCAACCGATAAGGAAGACACTATGCAGCTCAACATCACTGGAAATAACGTCGAAATCACTGAGGCCCTGCGCGACTTTGTCACCACAAAGTTTGCCAAGCTTGAGCAATATTTCGACCGGATTAATCAGGTCTATATTGTGTTGAAAGTGGAGAAAGTCACACACATCTCGGATGCAACACTGCATGTGAACGGTGGCGAAATTCATGCCAGCGCGGAAGGTCAGGATATGTACGCCGCCATTGACGGTTTAATTGATAAACTGGCTCGGCAGTTAACAAAACATAAAGATAAACTGAAACAGCACTAACTTGTCCGGGCAGTTAGCGGGTGCAGGACGGCCTGTTGTGCAGCACAACGGGCCATTTGTACAGTTAGCGCTTAGGTGAAATTATGACAAATAACGATACGACTCTACAACTGAGCAATGTTCTTAACCAGGAATGTACGCGCGCGGCCGTTCACTGCCAAAGCAAGAAACGCGCACTGGAAATCATCAGTGAACTGGCGGCCAAACAACTCAGCTTGCCTCCTCAGGTGGTATTTGAAGCCATTCTGACGCGCGAAAAAATGGGCAGTACCGGTATTGGCAATGGTATTGCCATTCCGCATGGAAAGCTGGAAGAAGACACCCTGCGTGCGGTTGGTGTATTTGTTCAACTTGAAACGCCAATCGCGTTCGATGCCATTGATAATCAACCCGTCGATCTGCTTTTCGCCCTGCTGGTCCCGGCGGACCAAACCAAGACGCATTTGCATACGTTGTCACTGGTTGCCAAACGCCTGGCAGATAAAACCATCTGTCGTCGCCTGCGCGCCGCACAGAGTGACCAGGAGTTGTATCAAATCATCACTGACACCGAAGGTGGACAGGATGAAGCATAACAACCCAATGGCATCCTTTTCTGTCGTTGTGAGGAGAAACAGTACATGGTACTGATGATCGTCAGCGGTCGTTCAGGGTCAGGTAAGTCTGTCGCCCTGCGAGCGCTGGAAGATATGGGTTTTTACTGCGTGGATAACCTTCCCGTCGTGTTGTTGCCCGAACTGGCTCGAACCCTCGCCGATCGCCAGATATCTGCGGCTGTCAGCATTGATGTGCGCAACATGCCCGAATCCCCGGAGATTTTTGAGCAGGCCATGAGTAACCTGCCTGAAGGCTTCTCACCGCAACTGCTGTTCCTTGATGCCGACCGTAACACGCTAATTCGCCGCTACAGCGATACGCGCCGTTTACACCCGCTGTCCAGCAAGAACTTGTCTCTGGAAAGCGCTATCGATAAAGAAAGCGATTTACTGGAGCCGTTGCGTTCACGCGCTGACCTGATCGTAGACACCTCTGAAATGTCTGTGCACGAGCTGGCGGAAATGTTACGTACCCGACTGCTGGGCAAACGTGAACGTGAATTAACGATGGTATTTGAGTCCTTTGGCTTTAAACACGGAATCCCTATTGATGCGGATTACGTCTTTGATGTCCGTTTCCTGCCTAACCCGCACTGGGATCCAAAGCTACGTCCGATGACCGGTCTGGACAGGCCCGTCGCGGCCTTCCTCGACAGACACACAGAAGTACACAATTTTATCTACCAGACTCGCAGCTATCTTGAGCTATGGTTACCCATGCTGGAGACCAACAACCGCAGCTACCTCACTGTAGCCATCGGCTGTACCGGCGGGAAACACCGTTCGGTGTATATTGCAGAGCAACTGGCAGACTACTTCCGCTCACGCGGTAAAAACGTGCAGTCACGCCATCGTACGTTGGAAAAACGCAAATCATGACCGTGAAGCAAACTGTTGAAATCACGAATAAGCTGGGCATGCATGCCCGGCCGGCAATGAAACTGTTTGAGCTAATGCAGGGTTTTGAAGCAGAAGTTCTGCTGCGTAATGATGAAGGGACGGAAGCCGAGGCAAACAGTGTTATCGCTCTGCTGATGCTGGATTCCGCCAAAGGACGCCAGATAGAAGTTGAAGCCACGGGTCCGCAGGAGGTTGAGGCTCTGGCAGCCGTGATTGCGCTGTTTAATTCGGGGTTTGATGAAGATTAGGGCAGCATCGACTAATACAGCTTATTTTCACGCATAAACGACTCACCGCCCAGCTGGCGCATTTGGCGCATGATCCACGCCTGACGACTGCGTACATAGCCGGAAGGCGCACTCGCCTTAAAACGTAACGGATTGGGCAGCACCGCCGCCAGCAATGCCGCTTCAGACGGGCTAAGACGGCTGGCGGGTTTATGGAAATAGCGCTGTGATGCAGCCTCCACACCGAATACTCCATCGCCAAACTCCGCAATATTCAAATAAACCGTCAGGATTCGTTTCTTGCTCCAGACGGTTTCTATCCCCAGCGTTAACCCGGCCTCGAGCCCTTTGCGCACCCAGCTACGCCCATCCCACAAAAAGAGGTTTTTTGCCGTTTGTTGCGATAACGTCGAAGCACCCCGAATACGGTTTTCATTACGTTCGTTATGCGCCAGCGCTTTCTCTATCGCTGAGACATCAAATCCCCAGTGATCGGGAAATTTCTGGTCCTCAGCGGCAATGACCGCCAGCCCCATCCACGGTGATATCTCATCCATACTGACCCAGTCAGAATGCGCCACATAGCCGAAATTACCCTGTATCCAGGCACCAAGCTGCCGCTCAATCATGACCGCTGAGAAAGGAACGGGCATCACGCTGAAGATCGCTATACCCCCGCCCCAAAACACGGCGAGGACAATAACCGCCCGCAGAAGCAGACGTCGCAGAAAGGCGGTAGCCCCTTTTCTCATTCAGCCAGTACCAGAACACGCGAGACCAGTTTGTCGATCCCACTCGCCGCCTGGGCGATATCCTGCGCCAGCATGTAAGCAGGCGTGGTGACAACTTTATTATCTTCATCAACCACAATGTCATCGACCGGGCAAGGCACATGTTCAGCGCCCATCTCTTCCAGTACTTCTGCCGTATCGATATCAGTACCGATGGTCAGACGCAGCGGGAAGTCAAAAATCTTAGGTAACATAGCAGGAGCAATACACATGAATCCAAGAGGTTTACCGGCCTGATGCAGCGCCTTCGCCAGAGCAGCTAAGTCGCTATCAATCCGACACTCACTGCCCTGGCTGGCAAAATTGCTCAGATTTTTTGCTGCGCCAAACCCGCCAGGCACAATTAGCGCATCCAGCTCCGTTGCGACCGCCTGGGCCAGGGGGCGAATATCACCACGCGTAATACGCGCAGCTTCAATCAGGACATTGCGCGTTTCCGGCATCGGCTCGCCCGTCAGATGATTAATCACATCCGCCTGCTGTTTATCTGGGGCAAAGCAGATAGCTTGAGCGCCATTGCGGGCAATAGCCAGCAGCGTGAGTACGGCTTCGTGAATTTCTGCACCGTCATACACGCCACATCCGCTGAGCACTACGCCAACTTTTTTCATCGTGATACTCCTTTCGCAACTGACTGAAGCATATTAATAATTCTGATTAGAATGCCACGCTTCACACATTTAACTGATTCATGTAACAAATTATTTAAGATTTGCTATCTTAACTGCGTGCGGCCTGAAAATTAGGGCTGCGCCCTTGTAAACAATGATAATAATTTACGGCGCAGCCACGATTTCCCTGGTGTTGGCGCAGTATTCGCGCACCCCGGTCAAGCCGGGGTCATTTTTTTTCCACGCTCGCAACCCAGGCTCTTAACACCGCCACGTCGTGCTGCCACTCCTGCTTCATCTCTTCAATCCATTCAGCCACGTTATCTTCCCAGGCGGGAAGGTCGGGTGATTGAATTTGCTGACCCAACTGTTGCAGGTGGCGCAGACCGACAGATCCGGCTGCACCTTTAATTTTATGACCTTCCTCAACCACGCCTTTTTTATCACGGGCAGTCAGATTAGACTCCAGCACGCTCAAATATCCTGGCATCATTTTCTCAAACACCGCCAGACCGTCGGTGATCAGCTTCGGCCCGACCAGTTCGAGGTATTGTTCCAACATGGGAATATCTAACAGCGCTTGCGATTTACTGCTTTCTTCAGACGTCACAGTGCTCTCCTCTTCGTTTCGGGTATCCCAGTATTTTTTGATCATGGCGGTTAACGCCGGAACTGACAGCGGCTTACTCAGCACGTCGTCCATTCCTGCATCCAGATATTCTTTTTTATCTTTCAGTACGTTGGCGGTGAGAGCCACCAGCGGCGGCAGATCTTCACGGGCGTATTTTTGCGTCAGTTCTCGTGAGATATCGAGCCCTGTCATATCCGGTAGCTGAATATCCAGCAGCACCAGGTCATATTCACCCGGTTTGAACATGTCCAGCGCGGCTTTCCCGGTCATGGCGACATCCACGCTGTTGCCCAGCTTTTCCAGCACCGAACGCGCAACAATAACGTTCAGTTCAATGTCTTCCACCAGCAGCACATTCAGGGCTGGTAACGGCATTTCATCGTCTTCAAAAGCATCTTCAATTTCTTCTGCCACGGCAGGAGCATGCACGGTTAGCGTAAAGATGGAGCCTTTTCCGGCCTGGCTGGAAACCGTAATATCACCGCCCATGTTTTTCGCCAGACGCTTCGAGACGGCCAGTCCAATCCCGGTTCCCGTTGCCGGTTTACCACCATGG
This sequence comes from Citrobacter sp. RHBSTW-00029, assembly GCF_014104295.1. Taxonomy (NCBI): domain Bacteria; kingdom Pseudomonadati; phylum Pseudomonadota; class Gammaproteobacteria; order Enterobacterales; family Enterobacteriaceae; genus Citrobacter; species Citrobacter sp. RHBSTW-00029. Next base: position 4,718,181 of record NZ_JABXRT010000001.1, on the reverse strand, counting down.
CTGTCCTTCACCTGATAGTACATGGCGAAAATTTTATCCTGCTCATCCTGTGGAATACCGATCCCGGAATCCTCCACCTCAAAATGCAGTATGTCTCCCTCGTCATAGCGCGCCCGTACGGTCACCTGCCCCTGCTGAGTAAACTTCACGGCGTTGCTGATCAGATTCCACAGAATCTGGCGCAAACGCGTTCCGTCGGTGATGACCTTATGTGGCAGCGGTAGCGTCGGCTCAAGCACAAAGCGCAGCCCTTTTTGTTGCGCCTGCAGGCCGGAGAGGTTTTCCAGATCAGCCATAAAGCTGGTGAAATCAACAGGCTGGTTATCAAGCTGGACTTTACGCCGCTCCATCTTATCCATGTCAATAATATCGTTGAAAATATTCCCCAGCGTCACGGCGGAAACATGGATAGTTTTGAGATATTTTTCCTGCTCAGCGGTTAAATCTGTATCCAACAGGATCCGGCTTAAGCCGACAATGCCGTTAAGCGGAGTGCGCAGCTCGTGGCTGATGGTGGAAATGAAAGTGGTCTTATCACGGCTGGCGCGCTCAAGCGCGTCCTGATAACGCTTCCGCTCGGTAATATCGCGCCCAAAGCCCATCAGGCCATGTCGCTTCCCGACGCGGTCATAGTAAGGCACTTTACGAATTTCAAAGCAGGCTTTGCGCCCATCCGGGTAGTCCAGCCACTGTTCATAGGTGAGCGAGACGTTATGACGGAATACCTTCTCGTCGGTTTCAATCACCTTTTCAGCCGCCTCTGGCGAATACACATCAGCCGGCTTTAGATTCACCAGTTGCTTTTCGCTCTTACCGGTCAGCAGCTCCATAGCACGGTTACAGCCGGAGAATTCTTTATCTTCATTGCGATAAAAAACCAGGTCCGGTGAAGCATCAAGGAAAGAACGTAAAAATGAAGATTGTTGCTCGAGCTGGATCTGCGCTTCTTCGCGCTCTTTGATTTCAACCTTCAGTTGTTCGAACGTTTCCTGGCGCTCCGCTTCGGCTTTTTCGCGCTCGACAATTTCCTGGTTGAGCTGGGCAATATTATCTTTCAACTGCACATTGAGCTTGAGATCGCGCTCGCGCATCTCTTCCAGCTTTTGTACCAGTCGTGACAAGCGTTGCCGGGACTCTTCCAGTTGCTCCACCACCACAGAAAGGAAGTAGACGGCCCAGGGGGTAATTAACAGGCCAAAAAAGATAGAACGGATGACATCAATGCTTTCTACCTGGCCATGCAGCACCATGGTGACAGCCATCTGCACCACAATTGCCAACACAACCAAAGCCAGAGCCAACAGCAGCGAAAAGCGCACCAGACCTAACTTCATCATCAGGTCGACATAGTATTGCGCCAGCATACGAATTTGCTTCATAGAGGGTTCCTTCACGACAACTTGGCACAATAATACTCAATTCTCAGCGTGACGTTGAAGATTGTGCAAGAAATGCGGGGGTTATCGGTGAAATGACTGGGTAGGCGGTAGGCCGGATAAGGCATAGCCGCCATCCGGCAATGTGCGTCGGGCCGCCTGATGGCGCGCAGCTTTCAGGCCTACATGACTACGGCCTACGGAGGGTCAGATCCCCGGCGGCACCCATGGCGTACCCAGCGCCGAGCCTTGCACGCCGTGCTCGTTAAGGTACTTATCCAGTTCAACCATCCCGGTCCAGCGATTTTCACACCATAGCGGTGCTAACAGCGTTGGGCGACGCGCGCTGGCGGAAATGCGATGATAAATCACCTCTGGCGGCGTATGGCGGATCATCTCCCCAGCGGTAACCGTGTAATCGTCCAGTTCAATGCCGTTCAGCCGCCCGGCTTCCCAGGCTTTCGCCATCGTACTGCCTTTCACAATATGCAGCGGATGCAGCTTAATACCGTCGACACCCGTCTCCACCACACGTTCCATGGTTTGCAGGCATTCTGCCTGCCCTTCTCCCGGCAGACCAACAATCAGGTGCGAACAGACTTTCAGCCCGCGTTCACGCGCCAGTCGCGTGGTGTTCTGGTAGCAGGCAAAATCATGACCGCGGTTAATACGGTGCAGGGTTTTGTCATGTGCGGTTTGCAGACCAAGTTCCAGCCATACCTCATAACCCAGGTCTTTATACTCGCAAAGCAGATCGAGTACCGCATCCGGCACGCAGTCGGGGCGCGTGCCAACGCATAACCCGACGATGCTGGCCTGACTAACCGCCTGTTGGTACATCGAACGCAGCACCTGTACTTCCGCAAAGGTACTGGTATAAGCCTGAAAATAGGCCAGATAGCGCTTCGCGCGATTCACTAATTGCGCCTGATGCTCAAGCTGTTCAGCGATAGAATGATGCTGCTGCGCTTCGTCAGCAAAGGAGGCGACATTACAGAAGGTACATCCGCCACGTCCAATGGTGCCATCGCGATTTGGGCAGCTAAAGCCGCCGTGCAGCGTGAGTTTATGAACCTTTTGCCCATAACGGCGAGAAAGATCCCCACCAAACATATTGACTAATTTCTGTAACTGCATAATCTGGTAGACCGCGCCTTGAAAAGAGGCCAAAGCCTGCCATTTTTTGCCCCAGTCGGCGATGACCTGGATCAATCGCCCTGGCGAGCCTTTATTTATCGCATAACAAATCAAAATAATTGAAATTTCATTCACTCTAAATCTAATTACTTTTCCTTATATTCAGCGGTTTTTTTTATCTTCTTATACTCTCAGCGTAAAAACAGTATCTTTAAGACGCCGGAACTCTAAAAACCAGCATAAAATGCCAGTCATCTCGATAAATAAAGGGAGGACGAGGGATATCAGGCCTTTCTGACAGTGAGACAGATCACACTTCCAGGGGTATACTCCTCAGGTTAAATCAATGTAAAAAATCCTTTTATTTCAACATTTTCATAAAGTTAATCGCCCTATAGCACATTTTTGCATAAATAAGATTGCCATTTGACCTGTGTGTGGATTCCCGATAACTTGGAAATCCGCTGGAAGCTTTCTGGATGAGCAGTCTGCTCATCATATTTATGCAGTAATTGAGATTCCCTCTGAAGCAAGTCCTCAAACTTGTTTGACCTATGCGAAAAGGATAAAGAGGGCGAATGCGAGGTGAGCGTATGAAACGCAAACCCCGTCGCCATGCTCTTGGTGTGCCCGTGCGCAAACGGTATCGGAGAGGTGTCCCGCAGAGCCTGGGGAGGTTCACTGATATGTTGTACGATAAATCCCTTGAGAAGGATAACTGTGGTTTCGGCCTGATCGCCCACATAGAAGGCGAACCTAGCCACAAGGTAGTGCGTACCGCCATACACGCACTGGCACGTATGCAGCACCGTGGCGCAATTCTTGCCGATGGCAAAACCGGCGATGGTTGCGGCTTGCTGTTACAAAAACCTGACCGCTTTTTCCGCATTGTTGCGCAAGAGCGCGGCTGGCGTTTAGCTAAAAACTACGCCGTCGGCATGATCTTTTTAAATAAAGACCCTGAACTGGCGGCGGCATCTCGTCGCATTGTTGAAGAAGAATTACAGCAGGAGACCCTGTCGATCGTAGGCTGGCGCGACGTGCCAACCAACGAAGGTGTTCTCGGTGAAATAGCCCTTTCCTCCCTGCCTCGTATCGAGCAAATTTTTGTTAACGCCCCTGCGGGCTGGCGTCCGCGTGATATGGAGCGTCGCCTGTTCATCGCGCGTCGTCGTATCGAAAAACGCCTCCTGCAAGACAAAGACTTCTACGTCTGTAGCTTGTCGAATCTGGTCAATATCTATAAAGGTCTGTGTATGCCGGCAGATCTGCCGCGCTTCTACCTGGACCTGGCAGACCTGCGTCTGGAATCGGCCATCTGCCTGTTCCACCAGCGCTTCTCCACCAACACCGTGCCGCGCTGGCCGCTGGCGCAGCCGTTCCGCTATCTGGCGCACAACGGTGAAATCAACACCATCACGGGCAACCGCCAGTGGGCGCGCGCCCGTACCTATAAGTTCCAGACCCCGCTGATCCCGGATCTGCACGACGCCGCGCCATTTGTTAACGAAACCGGCTCAGACTCCAGTTCGATGGATAACATGCTGGAACTGCTGCTGGCAGGCGGGATGGACATCATCCGTGCCATGCGCTTACTGGTTCCACCGGCATGGCAGAACAATCCGGATATGGATCCGGAGCTGCGCGCGTTCTTTGACTTTAACTCCATGCACATGGAACCGTGGGACGGCCCGGCGGGCATCGTCATGTCCGACGGTCGCTTCGCCGCCTGTAACCTCGACCGTAACGGCCTGCGTCCGGCACGCTACGTCATCACCAAAGACAAGCTGATTACCTGCGCCTCTGAAGTCGGGATCTGGGATTATCAGCCGGATGAAGTGGTAGAGAAAGGCCGCGTCGGCCCTGGCGAGCTGATGGTTATCGATACCCGCAGCGGGCGCATTCTGCACTCGGCCGAAACCGATGATGACCTGAAAAGCCGTCACCCATACAAAGAGTGGATGGAGAAAAACGTCCGCCGCCTGGTACCGTTCGAAGACCTGGCTGACGATCAGGTCGGCAGCCGTGAACTGGACGATGACACCCTCGCCAGCTACCAAAAACAATTTAACTACAGCGCTGAAGAGCTGGATTCCGTGATCCGCGTGCTCGGCGAAAATGGCCAGGAAGCGGTCGGTTCAATGGGTGATGATACCCCGTTTGCCGTGCTCTCCAGCCAGCCGCGCATCATCTATGACTACTTCCGCCAGCAGTTCGCACAGGTCACCAACCCGCCGATCGACCCGCTGCGTGAAGCGCACGTTATGTCGCTGGCCACCAGCATCGGTCGTGAGATGAACGTCTTCTGCGAAGCTGAAGGTCAGGCACACCGCCTGAGCTTTAAATCGCCGATCCTGCTGTACTCCGATTTCACCCAGCTTACCACCATGAAAGAGGAGCATTATCGCGCTGACCGCCTGGATATCACCTTCGACGCGACCGAAACTACGCTCGAAGAGACCGTCAAAGCATTGTGCGATAAGGCGGAACAGATGGTGCGCAACGGCACGGTACTGCTGGTACTCTCTGATCGCAACATCGCCAAAAACCGTCTGCCGGTTCCGGCGCCAATGGCCGTGGGCGCAGTGCAAACGCGTCTGGTTGAACAAAGCCTGCGTTGCGACGCCAACATCATCGTTGAAACCGCCAGTGCCCGTGACCCGCACCATTTTGCCGTCCTGCTCGGCTTTGGCGCGACGGCCATTTATCCGTATCTCGCGTATGAAACATTGGGACGTCTGATCGACACCCAGGCGATTGCCAAAGATTACCGCACCGTGATGCTGAACTACCGTAACGGCATCAATAAAGGTCTGTACAAAATCATGTCCAAAATGGGCATCTCGACCATTGCCTCCTACCGCTGCTCGAAGCTGTTTGAAGCCGTTGGTCTGCACGATGATGTCGTGGCGCTGTGCTTCCAGGGCGTAGTCAGCCGTATTAGCGGCGCAGGGTTTACCGACTTCCAGCAGGATCTGCTGAACCTCTCCAAACATGCATGGCTGGCGCGTAAGCCCATCAGCCAGGGCGGTCTGCTCAAATACGTCCACGGCGGCGAATACCACGCCTACAACCCGGACGTGGTGCGCACCCTGCAACAGGCAGTACAAAGCGGCGAGTACAGCGACTATCAGGAATATGCAAAGCTGGTCAACGAGCGCCCGGCAGCCACGCTGCGCGATTTGCTGACGATCACGCCTGGTGATGAAGCCGTCAGCATTGACGAGGTAGAACCCGCAACCGAACTGTTTAAACGTTTTGATACTGCGGCCATGTCTATCGGCGCATTAAGCCCGGAAGCACACGAAGCGATGGCCGAAGCGATGAACAGCATCGGCGGTAACTCGAACTCCGGCGAAGGCGGCGAAGACCCGGCGCGCTACGGCACCAACAAAGTGTCGCGGATTAAGCAGGTGGCTTCTGGTCGCTTTGGCGTAACCCCGGCGTATCTGGTGAACGCCGACGTGATTCAGATTAAAGTCGCTCAGGGTGCGAAGCCGGGTGAAGGCGGCCAGTTACCGGGCGACAAAGTCACTCCGTACATCGCCAAACTGCGCTATTCGGTACCGGGCGTGACGCTGATCTCCCCGCCGCCGCACCACGATATCTACTCTATCGAGGATTTAGCGCAGCTGATTTTCGACCTCAAACAGGTCAACCCGAAGGCGATGATCTCGGTGAAACTGGTTTCCGAACCGGGCGTCGGCACTATCGCTACCGGCGTGGCGAAAGCCTATGCGGATCTGATCACCATCGCGGGTTACGATGGCGGCACCGGCGCAAGCCCGCTGTCATCGGTGAAATACGCGGGCTGTCCGTGGGAGCTGGGGCTGGTGGAAACTCAACAGGCGCTGGTGGCTAATGGCCTGCGTCACAAGATTCGTCTGCAGGTCGATGGCGGTCTGAAAACTGGCGTCGATATCATTAAAGCGGCAATTCTGGGTGCAGAAAGCTTTGGCTTCGGTACCGGCCCGATGGTGGCGCTGGGCTGTAAATACCTGCGTATTTGCCATCTGAATAACTGTGCAACCGGCGTGGCGACTCAGGATGAGAAACTGCGTAAGAACCACTATCACGGCCTGCCGTTCAAAGTGACCAACTACTTTGAATTTATCGCTCGTGAAGTGCGCGAGCTGATGGCTTCGCTGGGCGTTACCCGCCTGGTGGATCTGATTGGTCGCACCGACCTGCTCAAAGAGCTGGAAGGGTTTACCGCCAAGCAGCAAAAGCTGGAGCTGTCTCGTCTGCTGGAAACCGCCGAACCGCATCCGGGTAAAGCGCTGCATTGCACCGAGAACAACCCGCCGTTTGATAATGGCGTGCTGAACGCCCAGCTGTTGCAGCAGGCGAAGCCGTTCGTCGACGAGCGCCAGAGCAAAACCTTCTGGTTCGATATCCGCAACACTGACCGTTCCGTCGGCGCATCGCTGTCGGGCTATATCGCTCAGACGCATGGCGATCAGGGGCTGGCTTCTGACCCGATTAAAGCGCATTTCAGCGGTACCGCAGGCCAGAGTTTTGGCGTGTGGAACGCGGGCGGCGTGGAGCTGTATCTGACCGGCGATGCCAACGACTATGTCGGTAAAGGCATGGCGGGTGGTCTGCTGGCAGTGCGTCCTCCGGTTGGCTCTGCTTTCCGTAGCCATGAGGCGAGCATCATCGGTAACACCTGCCTGTATGGCGCCACCGGTGGTCGCCTGTTTGCTGCGGGTCGTGCGGGTGAGCGCTTTGCAGTGCGTAACTCCGGCGCAATCACCGTGGTTGAAGGGATTGGCGACAACGGCTGTGAATACATGACCGGCGGCATCGTCTGTATTCTCGGCAAAACCGGCGTTAACTTTGGCGCAGGCATGACCGGCGGATTCGCCTACGTGCTCGACGAAGACGGTGAATTCCGCAAACGCGTAAACCCGGAACTGGTCGAAGTGCTGAGCGTGGACTCGCTGGCGATCCACGAAGAGCACCTGCGCGGCCTGATTACCGAGCACGTACAGCATACCGGCTCTTCTCACGGCGAAGAGATCCTGGCTAACTGGCCAGCATTCTCGGCGAAATTCGCGCTGGTAAAACCAAAATCCAGTGATGTGAAAGCACTGTTGGGTCACCGTAGTCGTAGCGCAGCAGAGCTGCGTGTGCAGGCGCAGTAAGGGGTAGCAGCAATGAGTCAGAACGTATACCAATTTATCGACCTGCAGCGTGTTGATCCGCCGAAGAAGCCGCTGAAGATCCGTAAGATCGAGTTTATCGAAATTTACGAGCCGTTTTCCGAAGGTCAGGCCAAAGCACAGGCAGATCGCTGCCTGTCCTGCGGTAACCCGTACTGCGAGTGGAAGTGCCCGGTGCATAACTACATCCCGAACTGGCTGAAGTTGGCGAATGAGGGACGTATTTTTGAAGCGGCAGAGCTTTCGCACCAGACCAACACCCTGCCGGAAGTCTGTGGCCGTGTATGCCCGCAGGACAGGCTGTGTGAAGGATCCTGTACGTTGAACGATGAATTTGGCGCGGTAACTATCGGCAACATCGAGCGCTATATCAACGATAAAGCATTCGAGATGGGCTGGCGTCCGGATATGACCGGCGTTCGCCAGACGGACAAGCGCGTGGCGATTATCGGTGCGGGTCCGGCGGGCCTGGCCTGTGCTGATGTGCTGACCCGCAACGGCGTAAAGGCGGTGGTATTTGACCGTCACCCGGAAATCGGCGGCTTGCTGACCTTCGGTATCCCAGCCTTCAAGCTGGAAAAAGAGGTCATGACCCGTCGCCGTGAAATCTTCACCGGCATGGGCATTGAGTTCAAACTGAACGTGGAAGTGGGCCGTGACGTACAGCTCAACGATTTGCTGAAGGATTACGACGCTGTGTTCCTGGGCGTCGGAACCTATCAGTCAATGCGCGGCGGGCTGGAAAACGAAGACGCTGAGGGCGTGTTTGATGCCCTGCCGTTCCTGATTGCTAATACCAAGCAATTGATGGGTTTTGGCGAAAGCAGCGACGAGCCATACATCAGCATGGAAGGCAAACGCGTCGTCGTGCTCGGCGGTGGCGATACCGCGATGGACTGCGTGCGCACTTCGGTTCGCCAGAATGCTGCACACGTCATTTGCGCCTATCGTCGCGACGAAGAGAACATGCCGGGTTCGAAACGCGAAGTGAAAAACGCGCGCGAAGAAGGCGTCGAGTTCCAGTTCAACGTCCAGCCGTTAGGTGTGGAAGTGAATGCCAACGGGAAAGTGTGCGGCGTGAAAATGGCGCGCACTGAAATGGGCGAACCGGATGCGAAGGGACGTCGCCGTGCGGAGATCGTCGCTGGCTCCGAGCACGTTGTTCCGGCTGATGCGGTGGTCCTGGCGTTTGGTTTCCGCCCGCACAGCATGGAATGGTTGAAAGAGCACAGCGTCGAACTGGATTCACAGGGGCGCATCATTGCCCCGGAACGTAGCGACAACGCTTTCCAGACCAGCAACCCGAAAATCTTCGCCGGTGGCGACATCGTGCGCGGTTCGGATCTGGTGGTCACCGCGATTGCCGAAGGTCGTAAAGCGGCAGACGGGATCCTAAATTACCTGGAAGTGTAATACTTCTGGCTCCCCTGACGCTGATGGATGGGGAGCCAATATTCCTCCACTAAATACATGCGGAATCATTTTTCGAAAGCCGCTCACAAATACAGCTGTATATTCAGTACATTGAAATTCCGCAGACAGTGTCTGCAGAATCTTACCATTTGGCGTAACTGACTTAATCTTTTCCACTACCCTGGTCGGCGTTTGTCCGCTTCTTATCGGTTAAAAATGTCGAGCCCAAAAATCAACGCAATCATCAACACCATAAATAATAACCATGTAAAGATTATACGTAATCGTTTGCTTTATTCTGAGAACTGTATATGATGCGGCGGATTTTTTGGGCAAAATTCAAGGAGGCGTTGTGTCGCAGGACAACAATTATAGCCAGGGCCCCGTCCCTCTGGCGGCGCGGAAAGGCGTGGTTCCACTAACATTTGTCATGTTGGGGCTTACATTTTTTTCCGCCAGTATGTGGACCGGTGGCACACTCGGTACCGGTCTTTCCTATAATGATTTCTTCCTGGCAGTTCTCTTCGGTAATCTTCTCCTCGGTATTTACACTGCATTTCTCGGTTTTATCGGCGCAAAAACAGGGCTCTCAACCCACCTTCTGGCGCGTTACTCATTTGGTTTGAAAGGTTCATGGCTTCCCTCACTGTTGTTAGGCGGCACACAGGTGGGCTGGTTTGGCGTCGGCGTGGCAATGTTCGCCATCCCGGTGGGTAAAGCGACGGGTATTGACGTCAACATCCTGATTGCAGTTTCCGGTCTGCTGATGACCATGACCATCTTCTTTGGTATCTCGGCACTCACCATTTTGTCCATCATCGCCGTCCCCGCCATCGTCGTTCTTGGCAGTTACTCTGTCTGGCTGGCAGTGAGCGATGTGGGGGGATTGGATCATTTAAAAGCAATTGTGCCACAGACACCGCTGAATTTTTCCACAGCACTGGCGCTGGTCGTCGGATCGTTTGTCAGCGCAGGAACATTAACCGCCGACTTCGTTCGCTTTGGTCGCAACGCCAAAGGCGCAGTGCTGATCGCCATGGTGGCGTTTTTCCTTGGCAACTCGCTGATGTTTATCTTCGGAGCCGCCGGAGCCGCCGCGGTAGGACAGGCGGATATCTCTGACGTGATGATTGCCCAGGGACTGCTGCTGCCCGCGATCATCGTTCTCGGCCTGAATATCTGGACAACCAATGACAACGCGCTGTACGCCTCCGGTCTGGGATTTGCCAATATTACCGGCCTTTCCAGCCGTACGCTGTCGGTGGCTAACGGTATTATCGGCACATTGTGCGCGCTGTGGCTTTACAATAACTTTGTCGGCTGGCTGACCTTTCTGTCGGCAGCAATTCCCCCCATTGGCGGGGTGATCATCGCCGACTATCTGCTGAACCATCGCCGCTATGCCGACTTCAGCAAAGCGCAATTTATTTCCGTAAACTGGATAGCGATCCTGTCCGTTGCATTGGGCATCGCCGCCGGTCACTATATTCCCGGTATTGTGCCGGTCAACGCCGTACTTGGCGGCGTATTCAGCTATATCCTGCTGAACCCACTTTTCAATCGCAGCCTTGCTAAATCCCCGGAGGTCAGCCATGCAGAATAACACCATCACCCTAACTCAAACCCGTCTGCAGGGGCGTGAAGGATTGTGGCAAATCACGATTGAAAACGGGCGTTTTAGCCGTATTGCCCCCCAGGAAACAGCATCTGCGCCACAGGGCGAGGTGCTTGATGCTGAAGGCGGGCTGGCCATTCCCCCTTTCGTTGAACCACACATCCACCTCGACACAACGCAAACGGCAGGGGAGCCCAGTTGGAACCAATCGGGTACGTTGTTTGAAGGTATTGAGCGCTGGGCCGAACGCAAGGCGATGCTCACCCACGAAGACGTGAAGACCCGCGCCATGCAGACCCTCAAGTGGCAGATGGCCAACGGCATCCAGTATGTCCGAACTCACGTAGACGTTTCCGATCCTACGCTGACGGCACTGAAAGCCATGCTGGAGGTGAAGCAAGAAGTCGCGCCGTGGGTAGAGCTGCAAATTGTCGCCTTCCCGCAAGAGGGTATTCTTTCTTACCCCAACGGCGAAGCGCTGTTAGAAGAAGCCGTGCGTTTGGGTGCCGACGTCATTGGCGCAATTCCTCACTTTGAATTCACGCGTGAATATGGCGTTGAATCGCTGCACAAAACTTTCGCCCTGGCGCAGAAGTATGACCGACTTATCGATGTGCACTGTGACGAGATTGATGATGAGCAATCGCGCTTTGTTGAAACCGTCGCGGCGCTGGCACATCGCGATGGCATGGGATCGCGCGTGACAGCCAGCCACACCACGGCGATGCATTCCTACAACGGCGCATATGCTTCCCGCCTTTTCCGTCTGTTAAAAATGTCAGGTATTAACTTCGTAGCGAATCCGCTGGTGAATATTCACCTGCAAGGACGTTTTGACACCTATCCTAAGCGCCGTGGCATCACCCGCGTCAAGGAGATGCTGGAGGCGGACATCAATGTTTGCTTTGGCCATGATGACGTTTTTGACCCGTGGTACCCGTTGGGAACCGCGAATATGCTGCAAGTTCTGCATATGGGATTACACGTGTGTCAGTTGATGGGGTACGGACAAATCAATGATGGGCTAAATCTCATCACCACCCACAGCGCGAAAACCCTACACTTACAGGACTACGGTTTAACTATTGGAAATTCCGCTAACCTGGTGATTTTACCTGCAGAAAATGGATTTGATGCGGTTCGCCGCCAGACACCGGCACGTTATTCAATTCGCCATGGGCGGGTTATTGCCGAGACCGTGCCAGGTCAGACAACGCTCCATCTGGCACAGCCAGAAGCAGTAACGTTTAAGCGCTAGATTTTCTTTTCGGAAATAGCCGCAGACTCACAGCCTGCGGCAAAAACTTATGGCGAAATATTTTCTGTCAGGCAGCTAACAAACTGGCGCGCACCTTCACAACAACTTTTTTGATTTCCGCTGGAGTCCCCGCCACACAGCCCGGTTTATGTGGTTCACCCGGCATGAAAATTGCGAACGTACCAGGGATGAGCGTAATGGCCTGTTCATCATGAATTTCAGCGCACAGCTGGTAATCCTCTGCAATATGCATCTCTTCACACTGCCGGGCAGACCCCGTCATACCAAACAGAATACGCTCTTCACCCGCCAGCAGTACCTGAATATCAATATATTGCTCGTGCAACTCCGCTTTCTTTTGCTCCGGTTGCTGCGTAACAAACTGCATAACGTTCATAAAGACATTCTCGCCTTGCAGCTCATAGCGCCCCGGTGCTTTATCCTGCGGTTTTGCCGCAACAGCCTGCGTTAATGCCTGCTGCAATACCGGATGCAATCCAGCAGAAAGCTGAGACTGTAAATCCCCTGACATCATCATCATTCTCCCTGGGCCAACAGCGCGGCCCCCAGTAGTCCAGCGTCATGACGGTAATGTGCCGCCAGTAATTTCACGTGATAAGCCGCGGGTTCCTGTACCAGCCAGGCTTTCACCTGCGCCAGATAACCTTCAGCCAACCCGACGCTTCCGCCAATAACAACGCACTGGCAGTCGGTTGTTGCCTTCACATCGGCAATCAGACGTGCCAACGTGCATGCCGATCGTTGGATCAATTGACACGCCTGCTCGTCCCCCTGTCCGGCCCGGCTAAAAATAGTTTTTGCATCACATCCAGCAAGTGAGCCTTCGGCTGCCGCTGCAATCCCACGGCCAGAAGCGATAGCTTCCACGCACCCCACACGTCCACAACCACATTGCGGGCCATTCGGATCCGCCAGTGTATGACCTACATGCCCCGCCAGCCCCCCGGCCCCGGTTAACAACTTTCCGTTGCTAACCACGCCGCCACCAACACCGGTCGAGACAGTAATAAACGCCATATCGTGGTATTCCCCGCCAAGTGCATGATATTCAGCCCACGCAGCGGCCTGTGCGTCATTCACCGCCAACGTCGGGAGACCGGTGAGAGACTCCAGCGTTTGCACCAGCGGGAAATGCATCAATCCCCCCAGATTTAATGGATTCAGTGCCAGGAGCGCGCCCTCACGGATGATGCCGGTCGAGGCAATCGCCACGCGCTGAGCCTGCGCCAGCAACGGCTCAATCAGCGCTTCCAGGGCAGCTCGCAGCGCTTGTGGTGTTTTGCTGGCGGGTGTCGGAAGTTCGTGACGGTCACGCATTTGCAGGCGACCATCCACCAGTGCAGCGGCCAGTTTAGTGCCGCCGATATCAATCGCCAGGGTGGTCATAGCGCGGCCTTCTTCATCGCCGTGGTGTACCACTGGCAAATGTGTTCCAGTCGGGTAATAGCAGAACCCACTGTCACCGCCCAGGCCCCGTGACGCATGGCTTCAGCTGCTTGTGCTGGCGTGTTATAGCGTCCTTCGGCTATCACCCGACACCCGGCATCACGTAACGCTTTCACCAGCGCCAGATCCGGCTCATCTGGTGTTTCTGGTGTCGTATAACCCGACAGCGTCGTACCAATAATTTCCGCGCCGAGTTGCCGGCAGGCCAGGCCGTCTTCCAGCGATGAACAGTCGGCCATGGCCAGACAGTGATGTTGATGAATTCGTGCCAACAGTGCGGCGACGGGAACAGGGCGCACGCGGTCTGTACCATCAATCGCTATAATGTCAGCGCCCGCCTGCGCCAACGCATCGACATCATCTAAAAATGCAGTGATGCGTACCGGGGAGTCAGCAAGATCGCGTTTCAGAATACCTATAATTGGCAGCGAAACGACCGCCCGGGTCGCCCGCAGGTTCTCCACGCCTTCAATACGCAGCGCCACCGCACCCGCCTGCTCGGCTGCCAGCGCCATGGCGGCGACAATTTCAGGTTTATCCAGCGGGCTGTCAGGAACGGGCTGGCAGGAGACAATCAGTCCGCCATCAGCGGCAATTTTTTTATCCAGTAGCTCAAGTAACGACATACATCTTCCCTTTCGAATCTTGCCCGGCTCAACGCCGGGCAAGCGGATTAACTTTTTGATTTCACCATGGTGCTTTTATCGCCGCCAAACGGCACTGCCCCACTAAACGGTTTACCATCAATGGCATCATGTGTACGTAGTGCTTCAGGCCGCAGCCAGCGCTGTACACGAGACGGCATATCAAGACCAATCAGCAGGATCACGACAAAGGTCAGGCCGAAAGAGAGCGATCCCAGCGCAGTACCCAGATCCAGACGTTGTGCAATCAGCGCTCCGATGATCGGCGCCAGTGCCCCACCAAGTGCCCCGACGTTGTAGGTAAACCCCAGGCCTGCGGCACGTTGGTCGGTATCGAAATAACCACCAATGAGTTTTGGTAAGATCCCGGAGATCCCCTGCCCAAGCATTTGCTGGAAAAACAGCAGTAAACCCAGGACCCAGACGTTGGCTCCGCCAATCGCAAACACAGGGATAATCAGCAACTGCGAGGCCAGCAGACTGCACACATAAGCCTTACGGGTACCCAGCCAGTCGCCAAGGAAACCACCGACGCAGCAGCCAACCGCCGCACCAAAGCCGCTAAAGAACAGGACCCTGGCAACCGTTGAAGGGTCATACATCAGTTCAGTTTTCAAATACGTTGGCAGCAGCGCCTGAATCGGCCACGAGTAGAGAAACGCGAACAGCACGACAACCATCAACATCACCCCCGTCGGCCAACGTTTACCGCTGCTTTGCACCATAAAGCTAATGAAGATGAAGGCACACATCAGCCCGAGGATCGCCACGATTGCCGCATTTTGCAGGTCGCCCGCAAAACAAAACCACAGCGCAGTCGCCGCTACGATGGTCATCAAGATATTGATTACCCGATGTTCGCCCCGATAGAGAATGTCCACCATCGTGCGTACCGGCGCTTTACCTTCGTGTTTTTCTTTCCAGTCCTCTGCCTCCGGAATATTTTTACGCAGCCAGAGGGCAAAGATAATCGGCAGAATGCCGATGAAGAACAGCGCACGCCATCCCCAGACCGGAACCACCAGGCTATAAACCTGGGCGGCAATCACTGCGCCAACGGAGAAACCGGAAATCAGGAAGCCACTGGCTTTGTTTCGCAGGTGCTTAGGCCAGCTTTCAATAACGTAGGTGGCGCTGGAGCCGTACTCGCCGGCCATTCCCATACCGATAACCAGGCGGGCGATAAACATGGTGGTGTAGCCCGGTGCGAAGCCGCAAGCCAGCGTCCCCACAGAGAATAGAATGATGCTGGTGACCATTGCCAGGCGACGTCCATAGCGGTCGCCCATCGCCCCCAACATTAACCCGCCAAACCAGCGGGAGATAAAGGCGGCGGAGATCAGACTGGCCGCCTGCACCGTCGTCAGTCCGAATTCGCCTTGTACTTCCGTCAGTACAAGGGCGATTAATACAAAATCAAAACCATCAAGCAAATATCCCAGCCAGGCGGCGGAGAATGCCCGCCATTGTGCCCGATTGAGATGGCGATACCACGGGATGCTCTGGGTAGAAGTACTCATTTTACTCTCCCGACGATCTTTGTTGTTGAGCCGGATGGCGGCTTTGCCTTTTTCCGGCCTACGGTCGAAAAATCCAGGCCGGGCAAGCAAAGCGCCCCCGGCTACCCGCGGTTACGCTTTTTCCGCCAGCAGTTGGTTTGCCAGCGCTTTCAGCTCCGGCAAGTATTGTTCATCTACCGGGGCAAATGGTTTACGGCACAGAGGAACAGAAACCACGTCCATATAGTGCAGTACCGTTTTCAGGCCGCGGAACACGCCAACTTTAATGAGCAGATCGATAACCTTATTGCACTCGGTTTGCAGCTTTTGTGCCGTCCGGATGTCGCCTTCTTTGAGCGCTTTCACAATTCCCTGATAACGCCACCCCATGATGTTGTAAGTGCTACCGATACCCCCATCTGCACCCGCCAACAGACCCGAAGCGAAGATCTCGTCATAGCCGTTATAAAGCACCAGATCGGGGTGAGCGCGGCGGATCTGTTCCATCTGATAGAGATCGCCTGAGGTTTGCTTCAGCGCGCCAACGCCCGGCAACGTCACCAGCGTGTTGATCTGATCCAGCGTCAGTTTTACGCCGCTCAGTGCCGGGATGTTATAGACCACCATCGGTAAGCCATCGGCGGAATCAATAATTGCGCGGTAGTGATCGCAGTGCTCTTCAAAGCTGAACGGATAGTAAAACGGCGTGACGGCCGAAACCGCATCAAATCCGTAGCGATGCGCAGCGCTCGCCAACTGCTGGCTCTCTTCGGTGCTCACCGTGCCGACGTGGGCGATCAGCGTCACCTTACCTTTTGCTTCTTCAGCAACAATTTCCAGAACCTGCTCTCTTTCAGCGCGGTTTTGGACAAAGGCCTCACCCGTTGAGCCACCGACATAGAGCCCATCGATCCCCTGCCCAATGTTGAAACGCACCAGACGGCGCAAGCTCTCGATGTCCAGTTTCTGTTGGTTATCGAATGGAGTTAACAACGCTGGCATTACGCCTTTTAAATTTCTTGCCATGACGACCTCTGACGATGATTAGTGTTATCTGACTGCATACCTTTATACCTGTTATACCAGATCAAATAAGCAGCAATACAATACAGAACGCTTATAGTGCGATCTACCTCACTAAACACTTCATCCTTCGAGCCGCCTCTGCGTTGGTTGCGTTCGCTCCCCCCTGTCACAGAGTTATCTATGCTCCAGGGGGCTCGCTCTCTTGCCGCCTTGATGCAGCTTGAATGATTTTGTGTTTAAACGATCGTCGGGATCGCGATCACTTACGCAATTTTTTGTTTTTACTGAGGGCGTGCCAGGTGGCGGAAACGCTGTTGAGATGTTCTTGTAATGCGCGGTCGGCTTCATCAGGATCATGCTGACGAATAGCCTCAACAATATCAATGTGTTGTTGATAACTCACGTTATTGTGCTCGTACAGCTCTTGATCGGGGACGGTTGGACGTGCGGCAATCAGCCAGTCCAGCAGCGCGACGTGGATCGCCATAAAGATAGGATTACCGGGGATCTCTGCCAGCACACGGTGGAAGTCAACGTCTGAACGGATGAAGAGCGCATTGTCTTCCAGCGACTGACTGTTGATCTCCAGTGCTTTCGCCAGTCTGTCGATTTGCTCGTCAGTGGCATGCTCTGCGGCATAACGCACCAGGCTGGATTCAAAGAACAAGCGCAGCTGCTCAAAATGGGAAATACCACCAGGATGTGAGAGAAAATCTTTCGCCATGCCGGACAGTTCACTGATAATCGTATCGGCCGAAGGACGTGAAACGCGGGCGCGTTCACCGTTGTTAATTTGCACCAGACCTTTGCGTTTTAACGCGGCCAGGGCTTCTCGTACAGAAGGACGGCCAACATTGAAGAAAGCCATCAGTTCTCGTTCTGACGGCAACTGTTCCCCTTCGCCAAATTCCCGACGGCGAATCATCTGCTCCAGTTCTTCTTCAACCATTTCAGACAGTTTTTTACGCGCCAGCGGGCGGCTGCGTAAGCTACGGCCAATGGTGGATGGAGAGTCTTCAGCTTGCGAATCAAATGCGTTCATAGGGTCCATTCAGCTAAGTCGTGGTGACAAATAACAGCGGGTTCATCGTAACACAGGATCGAAAGCAGGGTGAAATGGTGGTCAGTGGGGGATAAGCTCATACAAATAATATATAAAATTTCTATATTTAAATATGAATGATTGAGTGGACAGTTTTTTATTACCATGGAGGAAAACTAACTTTATGAAATCTGCGAATATGATCTTTAAAATAAATCATAAAGCACTATTTTTAAACGAAAAATAACCAATGCTCGATTATAAAAACACGATATCCACTCCAAAATACATGCCAGAAAAAATATAACATCCGCATTTAAAACAGCGTTATTACCGGATTTATCTTCTTCTCTGGCATGGAGTGAAAAAATGTTCGGCATTATTATCTCTGTCATCGTTTTATTAACGATGGGTTACCTGATCCTCAAAAACTACAAACCACAGGTAGTACTGGCAGCAGCCGGGATCTTCCTGATGATCTGCGGCGTCTGGTTGGGGTACGGCGCACTGGTCGCCAGCGACAAAAGCAGCGGTTATCTGCTGGTCGATATTTATAATGAAATTCTACGTATGCTTTCAAACCGGTCGGCAGGCCTTGGGCTGTCCATCATGGCAGTAGGCGGTTATGCCCGCTATATGGACAGAATGGGAGCCAGCCGGGCAATGGTCAGCCTGTTGAGCCGCCCACTCAAGCACATCCGCTCACCCTATATTGTGCTTGCCGCGACGTATGTAATTGGTCAAATCATGGCACAGTTCATCACCAGTGCTTCCGGATTGGGCATGCTGCTGATGGTTACGCTCTTCCCAACGCTGGTCAGCCTGGGCGTGAGCCGTTTATCCGCGGTAGCGGTCATTGCCACCTCGATGTCGATTGAATGGGGCATTCTGGAAACTAACTCAATTTTCGCCGCACAGGTTGCGGGGATGAAAATAGCCACTTATTTCTTCCACTACCAACTTCCTGTCGCATCCTGCGTCATCATCGCCGTCGCCATCGCACATTTTTTCGTTCAACGCCGGTTTGATCAAAAAACACAACCAGACAGCACAGGCTTCAGTGAACAAAAGACGCTGGAAGATGTGCCGCCACTCTATTACGCCATTTTACCGGTGATGCCGCTGCTCCTGATGTTGGGTTCGCTGTTGCTGGCGCATATGGGATTAATGCAGGCAGAGTTGAATCTGGTGGTGGTGATGCTAATGAGCTTGACGCTGACCATGTTTGTGGAGTTTCTTCATAAACATAATCTGCGTGAGACTATGGATGATGTGCAGGCGTTTTTTGACGGCATGGGAACACAATTTGCCAACGTCGTCACACTGGTGGTGGCCGGTGAGATCTTTGCCAAGGGTTTAACCACTATCGGCACCGTTGATGCGGTGATTAAAGGTGCGGAACACTCCGGGCTTGGCGGTATCGGTGTGATGATCATTATGGCCGTGGTTATCGCCACCTGTGCAATTGTAATGGGATCCGGGAATGCACCGTTTATGTCATTCGCCAGTCTGATCCCGGATATTGCTGCGGGGCTGCATATTCCTGCGGTTGTGATGATTATGCCGATGCACTTCGCCACCACGCTGGCACGTGCGGTTTCACCGATTACCGCTGTGATTGTCGTGACATCCGGTATTGCTGGCGTGTCGCCTTTTGAGGTAGTAAAACGGACAGCCATCCCAATGGCGATAGGATTTGTGGTCAATATGATTGCCACTATCGCGCTGTTTTATTGATATCTGACGCAGAATGCAAAACAGGCCCGCAAGGGCCTGTTTGATTATTTCACTACGCGTAGCGCCGGACGCCCACCGCGAGGAGGCGGCGGTGTGTCGTCAGGATCGTCATCGTGATTATCCGGTTTATCGCCATCAATCACCGACATCACCGTTTCGTTTTCGCCTTCCGGCACGACATCGTCATCATTGAGGCTGTCGACATCTTCGTCATAGGCCGCTTCAGGTTCAAACATCGTTCCTGCGCCGTTTTCACGGGCATAGATCGCGAGTACCGCCGCCAGTGGTACGGAAACGTTGCGCGGCACGCCGCCAAAGCGCGCGTTAAAGCGCACTTCGTCGTTTGCCAGTTCCAGATTGCCCACGGCACGCGGCGCAATATTCAAAACAATTTGCCCGTCACGTGCATATTCCATCGGAACCTGCACGCCCTGGAGCGTCACATCCACCACCAGGTGCGGCGTGAGCTGGTTGTCTAGCAACCACTCATAGAATGCGCGCAGCAGATACGGACGGCGTGGTGTTAGCTGTGGCAAATCCATACAGGTTAACCCCGGCCCAGACGCATTTCACGTTCAGGCTCAGTCAGAGAAGCCAGGAAAGAGTCACGTTCGAAGACGCGAGTCATGTACCCTTTCAGTTCTTTCGAACCTGCACCGTTGAATTCAATACCCAGCTGCGGTAAACGCCACAGCAGCGGCGCCAGGTAGCAATCTACCAGGCTGAACTCATCGCTCAGGAAGTAAGGTTTCTGGCCAAATACTGGCGCAATTGCCAGCAGTTCTTCGCGCAGACGCTTACGCGCGACTTCGGCTTCAGAAGCAGAACCGTTCACGATGACGTTCATCAGCGTGTACCAGTCTTTTTCAATACGCTGCATGTACAGGCGGCTCTCACCACGCGCAACCGGGTAAACCGGCATCAGCGGCGGATGCGGGAAACGCTCATCCAGGTATTCCATAATGATGCGAGATTCCCACAGGGTCAGCTCACGATCCACCAGTGTCGGGACGCTCTGATTCGGGTTGAGGTCGATCAGATCCTGCGGTGGATTGTCCTTTTCCACGTGCTCAATCTCGAAACTAACACCTTTTTCAGCCAGCACGATGCGGACCTGATGGCTATAGATGTCAGTAGGACCAGAAAACAGCGTCATTACCGAACGTTTGTTGGCAGCGACAGCCATGAAAACCTCCAGGTATATTCAGAATTTTTACTGCTACCAGCCACTATGTGACCAGCCAGAAGTGATGTCACCCAGATTCGGGAAAGTCATTACTGTTCAAAATACAAACAAAAAATGAACAATACCGGATATTTGGGCAGAAAATTGGATGATAGTTTACCAGATTTTGTGACCTTTGTGGTGAGTCGATTCTGGAAATGGGGAAAAAGAGGTGGCAATCAGCGGATTACCGTGGTTCTACGCGGAGAAATAACCATAAAAAAACCCGCCGAGGCGGGTTTTTTTGCAAATTGTCGTCTGCCGGAGCAGAGTACAATTAACGTTTGGAGAACTGAGGACGACGGCGTGCTTTACGCAGACCGACTTTCTTACGTTCAACCTGACGAGCATCACGGGTAACGAAGCCAGCTTTACGCAGTTCGCCACGCAGGGATTCGTCGTACTCCATCAGAGCGCGGGTGATACCGTGACGGATCGCACCAGCCTGACCAGAGATACCACCACCTTTAACAGTGATGTACAGATCCAGTTTCTCAACCATGTCGACCAGTTCCAGCGGCTGACGAACTACCATGCGGGCAGTTTCACGACCGAAGTACTGTTCCAGAGAACGTTGGTTGATTACGATTTTACCACTGCCCGGTTTGATGAAAACGCGAGCTGCGGAACTTTTGCGGCGACCAGTGCCGTAGTATTGATTTTCAGCCATTGCCTATAATCCCGATTAGATGTCAAGAACTTGCGGTTGCTGTGCCGCGTGGTTGTGCTCGTTGCCAGCGTAAACTTTCAGTTTACGGAACATAGCACGACCCAGCGGGCCTTTTGGCAGCATGCCTTTAACCGCGATTTCAAGCACACGCTCAGGACGGCGAGCAATCATCTCTTCAAAGGTCGCTTGTTTGATACCACCGATGTGGCCGGTGTGGTGATAGTACACTTTGTCAGTACGCTTGTTGCCGGTTACAGCAACTTTGTCAGCGTTCAGAACGATGATGTAATCACCGGTATCTACGTGCGGAGTGTATTCCGCTTTGTGCTTACCGCGCAGGCGCAGAGCCAGTTCGGAAGCCAGACGGCCCAGAGTTTTACCGGTCGCGTCAACAACATACCAGTCGCGTTTTACGGTTTCTGGTTTAGCTGTAAAAGTTTTCATTAAAAGCTTACCCAAATAAATAAGTTACACGTTGGTGAACACCCAAACGTTTTGTCAGTTGAGGTTCACACGACATTGTCCAGCAAACCTACCCCTTCGAATAGCCTATGCCGGCGCATAGAAAGTTTTGGGAAAAAAACTCTCTCGTAACGTGGGGTCGCAAGATTATAGAGAAGTCAGGGTCAAAGATCGACCCCTTTATGTGATTTGCGGCAGGTTTAACCGGCTAAATGTTCCCGCTTCAGATACTCCTCGCTTTGCATCTCCTGCAAACGCGACAAACAACGCTGGAATTCAAACTTCAGGCGCTCGCCCTGGTAGATTCCATATAAAGGCGCTGCGGCGCTGACCACCAGCTTAACGTGGCGTTCGTAGAACTCATCAACCAGCGCGATAAAGCGTCGTGCCTCACTCTCCATCAGCGTCGTCATGACCGGTACATCAAACAACAGCACAGTGTGGAACAGGCGCGACAGTGCAATGTAGTCATGCTGGCTACGCGCATCGACACAGAGCGTAGTGAACGATACCGCCAGCGTTTGGTTCTCAACGGCCAGCGTCTGCATCGGACGATGATTGATCTCCAGCATCGGCGCATGTTCACCTTTGGTTCCCGCTAATGCCAGCCAGAGTTTATCCATCTGTTGGCGGGTTTCCTCATTCAGTGGCGACAGCCACAAATGCGCCTGCGTTAAGGTGCGCAGACGATAATCGACGCCAGCATCAACATTCATGATGTCGCAATGCTGTTTGATAGCATCAATGGCAGGAAGAAAACGCGCACGTTGCAAACCGTTACGATACAGTTCATCTGGCGGAATATTGGAGGTCGCGACCAGCGTAATGCCACGGGCAAACAGCGCCTTCATCAGGCCGCCGAGCAGCATGGCATCGGTGATGTCAGAAACAAAAAACTCGTCAAAGCACAGCACATCCGTTTCGGTTTTGAAGCGGTCAGCAATCACTTCCAACGGGTCGGTCTGGCCTTGCAGAGCCGTCAGCTCTTCATGCACGCGCAGCATGAAGCGGTGAAAGTGCAAACGCTGTTTACGTCCGCCAGGCAGGCTATGGTAGAACAAATCCATCAGCCAGGTTTTCCCGCGCCCTACGCCCCCCCACATATACAGACCACGCACTGGCGTGTTTTCTTTCGGCTCACGTTTACCCAGCAATTTACCAAAGCGGGCCATCAGTCCACTCTCCTGCGCCGCTGGAGGTGCAATCGTCGTGAGCTCCTGGTAAATCGTTTCCAGTCGATTCACCGCTTCTTGTTGTACGTTGTCGGGTTGATGGCTGCCGTCGTTAAGGGCCTGCAGGTATCGCGATGTCGGGGAAAGGCTTTGCATGATGTTATTGTTATTCCTTGAGAATCGATGTGCCGTCGCTCACGGTTGACGAAAAAAAGGCCGTTCTACATTACGTGATATAAACACGGGATTCCACTTCTACGGGATTAGCGGTTATAGTGGCATAATCAGGCGCAGGCATGGAGCCTAAAGCCAACACCCTACGGAAACACAAGACAACGGGAGATGTTCATGACCTGGGAATATGCGCTAATTGGGTTAGTCGTCGGTATCATTATTGGTGCTGTAGCCATGCGTTTTGGTAATCGTAAATTACGCCAACAGCAGGCATTACAGTACGAACTGGAAAAGAACAAAGCTGAACTGGAAGAGTACCGCGAAGAGCTGGTGAGTCATTTCGCCCGCAGCGCTGAGCTACTGGATAACATGGCTGATGATTATCGTCAGATCTATCAGCATATGGCGAAAAGCTCCAGCAGCCTGCTGCCGGGCATGTCAGCGGAAAACAACCCATTCCGCAATCGTCTGGCTGAGTCTGAAGCAGGTAACGATCAGGCGCCGGTTCAGATGCCGCGTGACTATTCCGAAGGGGCTTCCGGCCTGCTGCGTAGTGGCGCAAAGCGCGACTAACCGCACATCGTTAAGAAATTTATTGGGCGCAGCAATTGCGCCCTCCGCTTCTCTTCCCGTCCCAGCTATTATTTAGTCGTTAGCCTCATTGTGACCAAACCGAAAATTCAATAACATCAAACTGTTTTGAATCATCTTCCGTTTACTCAAGGTACGAGAGCAGGATCCATGAAAAAACAAACCCAGCTGTTGAGTGCATTAGCGTTAAGTGTCGGGTTAACTCTCTCGGCGCCATTCCCGGCCGCAGCGTCGATTCCCGGTCAGGCTGCGCTCCCCAGCCTCGCCCCGATGCTGGAGAAAGTGTTACCTGCCGTGGTGAGCGTAAGGGTCGAAGGTACCGCCACTCAGGGGCAGAAAGTCCCGGAAGAGTTCAAAAAGTTTTTTGGTGATGATCTTCCCGATCAACCTTCCCAACCTTTTGAAGGGTTAGGTTCCGGGGTCATTATTGATGCCGCCAAAGGCTACGTCCTGACCAATAACCACGTCATTAACCAGGCGCAAAAAATCAGCGTCCAGCTTAATGATGGCCGTGAGTTCGACGCTAAGCTTATCGGCAGCGACGATCAGAGCGACATCGCTCTGCTGCAAATTCAGCATCCCAGCAACCTGACGCAAATTGCCATTGCCGACTCCGACAAACTCCGCGTGGGTGACTTTGCTGTCGCCGTCGGTAACCCGTTTGGCCTGGGACAAACTGCCACCTCTGGCATTGTATCGGCTTTGGGGCGCAGCGGGTTGAACCTCGAAGGTCTGGAAAACTTTATTCAGACTGACGCTTCCATCAACCGGGGTAACTCTGGCGGTGCATTGCTTAACCTCAACGGTGAGCTGATTGGTATTAACACCGCGATTCTGGCTCCCGGCGGCGGCAGCATTGGGATCGGCTTTGCTATCCCCAGTAACATGGCGCGTACGCTGGCGCAGCAGTTAATGCAGTTTGGCGAAATCAAACGCGGTCTGTTGGGTATTAAAGGGACTGAAATGACCGCTGACATCGCTAAAGCATTCAAACTGGATGTACAACGTGGCGCGTTTGTCAGCGAAGTTCTGCCTAACTCTGGCTCCGCAAAAGCGGGGGTGAAATCCGGTGATGTTATTACCAGTCTTAACGGCAAACCGCTCAGTAGTTTCGCCGAACTGCGTTCACGTATTGCGACAACCGAACCGGGGACCAAAGTCAAACTGGGCCTGCTGCGTAACGGTAAACCACTGGACGTTGAAGTGACGCTGGATACCAGTACATCATCTTCCGCCAGTGCGGAAATGATTGCTCCGGCGTTGCAAGGAGCCACGCTCAGCGACGGGCAGCTAAAAGATGGTGCCAAAGGCATTCGAATTGATAACGTTGAAAAAAGTAGCCCAGCTGCACAGGCCGGCCTGCATAAAGATGACGTTATCATCGCCGTTAACCGCGATCGGGTGAACTCGATTGCCGAAATGCGCAAAGTGCTGGAAACGAAACCGTCAATCATTGCTCTGCAGGTCGTTCGTGGAAACGAGAGTATTTACCTGCTTTTGCGTTAACCAGGACAACCGGACATCAGCCCCCCGTGTGATGTCCGGTAAACTCGTGATATGCTGCTGCCGTTCCCTTTTTTAATGACGCCGCCATCATGTTTGTGAAGCTTTTACGTTCGGTCGCGATTGGTTTAATCGTCGGCGCCATTCTGCTGGCCGCGATGCCCTCTTTGCGAAAAATTAATACGCTTACCGCACCACAGTTCGACAGCACAGATGAAACACCTGCCAGCTATAACCCGGCAGTTCGCCGTGCTGCGCCTGCCGTGGTCAACGTGTACAACCGCAGTATGAACAGCACGACGCATAACCAGCTTGAGATCCGCACGCTCGGTTCAGGCGTGATCATGGATCAGCGCGGCTATATCATCACCAACAAACATGTCATTAATGATGCCGACCAAATCATCGTCGCATTGCAGGATGGGCGTGTCTTTGAAGCGTTGCTTGTTGGCTCCGATACCTTAACCGACCTTGCGGTGCTGAAAATCAACGCAGCAGGCGGGCTGCCGACGATCCCGATTAATAACAAACGTGTACCGCATATTGGTGATGTCGTGCTTGCCATTGGTAACCCGTACAACCTCGGGCAAACCATCACTCAGGGGATCATCAGCGCCACGGGTCGTATTGGCCTGAACCCAACGGGTCGGCAAAACTTCCTGCAAACAGATGCATCCATTAACCATGGTAACTCTGGCGGTGCGCTGGTTAATTCTCTGGGTGAGTTGATGGGGATTAACACACTGTCGTTTGATAAAAGCAATGATGGTGAAACGCCGGAAGGGATTGGCTTTGCCATTCCGTTTCAGTTGGCGACGAAAATCATGGATAAGCTGATCCGCGACGGGCGCGTTATTCGTGGCTACATCGGCATCAGCGGGCGTGAAATTGCACCGCTGCATGCACAAGGTAGCGGCATGGATCAAATTCAGGGAATTGTCGTGAACGAAGTGGCACCGGATGGCCCTGCGGCCCAGGCCGGAATTCAGGTCAACGACCTCATCATTTCGGTAAATAATAAACCGGCAGTATCAGCGCTGGAGACCATGGATCAGGTCGCTGAGATTCGCCCCGGTTCGGTTATCTCCGTGGTCGTGATGCGCGATGACAAGCAGTTGACGCTGCAGGTCACGATTCAGGAATATCCGGCGACGAACTAACGCGGATATAAAAAAACCGGAAATCATCCGGTTTTTTTAACATTTCGATGGGCTTGTAGGCCAGATAAGGTGTTTACACCGCATCCGGCATCTGTATGCCTGATGGCGACGCAAAACGTCTTATCAGGCCTACCGAAAAGAGTTATTTAACGAACTCTTCGCCCAGCGTGATATCTTTCTTCAGCGTATCCAGCATGCCTTCCAGCGAGCTTTGTTCGAACGCGCTCAGTTTACCGATGGACTGACGTTCTTCTACGCCATTTTTGCCCAGCAGCAGCGGCTGAGAGAAGAAGCGAGCATACTGGCCATCGCCTTCAACGTAAGCACATTCCACCACACCTTTTTCGCCGCTCAGCGCGCGAACCAGTGACAGACCGAAACGTGCCGCAGCCTGACCCATAGACAGGGTTGCAGACCCGCCACCGGCTTTTGCTTCCACAACTTCAGTACCCGCGTTCTGGATACGTTTGGTCAGGTCGGCCGCTTCTTGTTCAGTGAAGCTTACACCAGGGATTTGTGACAGCAGCGGCAGAATGGTCACACCAGAGTGTCCACCGATAACCGGGACTTCAACGTCGCCAGGCTGCTTGCCTTTCAGTTCCGCCACAAAGGTGTTGGAGCGGATGATGTCCAGCGTAGTTACGCCAAACAGTTTGTTCTTATCGTATACGCCTGCTTTTTTCAGCACTTCAGCAGCAATAGCAACGGTCGTGTTCACTGGGTTAGTGATGATACCGATACACGCTTTCGGGCAAGTTGTAGCAACCTGCTGCACCAGATTCTTCACGATGCCAGCATTCACGTTAAACAGGTCAGAACGGTCCATACCTGGTTTACGTGCAACACCCGCAGAAATCAGCACCACGTCAGCACCTTCCAGTGCAGGGGTCGCATCTTCACCGCTGAAGCCTTTGATTTTCACAGCAGTAGGGATATGGCTCAAATCAACGGCCACACCAGGCGTTACTGGAGCGATGTCGTACAGGGAGAGTTCTGAACCTGAAGGCAGTTGGGTTTTTAACAGTAATGCTAGCGCCTGACCGATACCACCAGCAGCGCCGAGGACTGCAACTTTCATCCTAAACTCCTTATTATATTGATAAGCAAAATGTCTATTGCTCCGCGGCGGCGACCTTAATTCACAAATCCAACGAATTCAATAACCACGCGTCAAGAATGCGTAGTCACGCAAATTTGGCTTTTATGCATTTAACTTACGTAAAATAAAACCTAAGTTACGTAATTCAAAACCACTCGCACAGTAGAGCAACTTTCCAACAGGTGCTGACAATATACCCTACAGCCATCTCAAAACAACATCAATTTGATAACATTTAATTTACTTTTAATCTTATTTGCGAGCCGTGACACAGGCATGTTTCTTGATAACGAAATTTGATAAAATTCCGCTCTTTCATAACATTATTTCAGCCTTGAACGAGGCAGACCGTTTGCATAAAAATTCATCTGTATGCACAATAATGTTGTTTCTACCGCCATATTACGGGTGACTTATGCGAAGCTCGGCAAAACAAGAAGAATTAGTAAAGGCGTTTAAAGCGCTGCTTAAAGAAGAAAAATTCAGCTCTCAGGGCGAAATCGTCCTCGCGTTGCAGGATCAGGGCTTTGATAATATCAACCAGTCCAAGGTTTCACGCATGCTGACCAAGTTTGGTGCCGTGCGTACCCGCAATGCGAAAATGGAAATGGTGTACTGTCTGCCTGCAGAGCTGGGAGTCCCGACAACGTCAAGCCCGTTGAAAAATCTGGTGCTGGATATCGACTACAACGATGCCGTTGTCGTTATTCATACCAGCCCAGGCGCTGCGCAGCTAATTGCCCGCCTGCTGGATTCACTGGGTAAAGCAGAAGGTATTCTTGGAACGATTGCTGGTGACGATACCATCTTCACCACACCGGCCAAAGGTTTTACGGTCAAAGACCTGTACGAAGCCATTCTGGAACTGTTTGAACAAGAACTGTAATCCCCTTCCCCGTCACGCCCTGTGGCGGGGAAAAATCTCTCTTTTCTGCTCCCCTTCTCAACTTTCCACTACCGAACATTTAACAAATAGTGCGTTTCACCGCCAAAATACATTCACACAGTGAATGATCCCAATCAAAAACGCACAATTTGCAAAATATCATATCCTCATGAATTTATTGATTTTATTTTCAAAAATAAGTTCTAACCTGTATTTTTAATTCCATATAGTTATAAAAAAAAATTTTTTTAACACTTGATTACCATAGAAACAATTAGCGTGGTATTAATTTATCGCGTGATTAGTGTATACTTGATTTTGTGATGAGGGTCACGAAACAAAGACCCCTAGTAAAAGAATTCGACGAGGTAAGTATCATGAAAATCAAAACCACTGTTGCAACTTTAAGCCTTCTCTCAGTTCTCTCTTTCGGTGCAAGCGCCGCTGTTAATCAGGTGAACTCGCAAGAAGCACAGAATCTGCAATCCATGGGTACCATCTCTGTATCTCAGATCGGTAGCTCACCAATGGATATGCGTCAGGCAATCGCCGCTAAAGCAGAAAAAGCGGGCGCCAGCAGCTATCGTGTCACTGAACTCCGTGAAGGTGCTCACTGGCATGCAACCGCAGAATTGTACAAATAAACCCTCGTCGTCTAGTCCGACGACTTGCCCCCGCCTGCCGGGGGCTTTTTTATACCTGTTTTGAGTGACGAACGTTAAAGCGTAACTGTCCTTCGAGCTCTTCTTCTGCTTCATCGAACAGTAAAATCAGCGCGCCATATCGCCTGCGTAACTTATCCGGTAAATGAACAAATTCGATTTCCAGAGGTAAAGGCAAGATTTCCCCAACCACAACCTCCCACAAAGAATCTAAATCAACCACCTTTTCCCGGGCCAGACCGAATGTACGTGCAAACTCACGGTAGAAATCACTCTGATTTTCAATCTCGTCAAAATCAAACGTATAGATATTCATCTATAGCCACCATCCCGACGCCAGTTACTCCACAGACCACCGATATGCAGGGTCTTCCTCAACCTGTTTCCCCTATCCCGCCAGCAAAATTTTATATTCCTGCGGTCCAGGCATCGTTTACCACCCCCAGCTAAATACTCGTCTTAAGTATAGCCCTGCCTCAGTGTGCGTAATACGTCAGGAATGAACTGTTCATCGTTTAGACAAAGAGAGATACATCACATTTTTGTGCAATCCTATGACTGCGTTTCGGAAACAGTATGAAACAGGTTGGCCATAACTTTCTGAAAAATAATAGATCCGATATTTATCTGATTTTTTCAATATAAAAATCATATCAATAACCGCATTTATCATATTGGATTTGTAATTGAAGCCTCCACAAAATGCATGCAACTGAATAGTCTCTGGAGTCGATATGTCCATGTCTGTTGTCAACGATACCCCGTATGAAGCGGCTGAAATTCTGCGTTCTGCAAAACCCAATTTTCATCCACGTATCGCTCTGATACTTGGGTCAGGTCTGGGGGCACTTGCCGATCGCATGGAAAATAAAACCACGCTTTCATATCAACAATTACCTGGGTTTCCGGTCAGCACCGTAATCGGCCATGCCGGGGAAGTGGTGATGGGAACGCTTTATGGTATCGACCTCATCTGCATGAAGGGACGTGGGCATTTTTATGAAGGGCTGGGAATGGGCATCATGACCCATGCCGTACGTACCTTTAAACTGTTGGGCTGCGAATTTTTATTCTGTACCAACGCCGCGGGTTCGCTGAACGTAGATATTCCTGCAGGTAGTCTGGTCGCCCTCAACGATCACATCAACACCATGCCATCTACCCCACTTGTCGGGCCGAACGATGAACGCTTTGGTCCTCGCTTCTTTAGCCTCGCTAACGCATACGATCGCGAACTGCGCCAGCAGCTTCACGGTGCCGCAGAGCAGTTGGGTATCACGCTTCATGAAGGGGTTTTTGTCTCTTATCCTGGACCTAATTTTGAGACGGCTGCGGAGATTCGCATGATGCAGCGTATGGGCGGCGATGTCGTCGGTATGTCGGTGGTACCGGAAGTGATAGCTGCACGCCACTGTGGCCTGAAAGTACTGGCCGTTTCAGCCATCACAAATATGGCTGAAGGTCTCAGTGATGTTGAGCTTTCCCATGAACAAACGCTGAAATGCGCTGCCATGGTAACCGAAGATTTTATTCGTTTGATCAGCCAGTTCCTCAAGCAGTACGCCTGATCGTGGTTCCGTAGACGGACAGGTCGCCCTGCTCCATCTGGAGAAAAGTTATGCCAGACAATCAGTTTTCTCGCGCAAATCTCAATGCCGTTTCGTACCTGAGCTATTACTTTGTTGGCGCACTGGTGTCGACACTGGGGATTGTGCTTGGGCCACTTTGTGCCGCTTTTCATAAAGACCCCAGCTTTATCGGGCAGGTCTTTACTCTGATGAACATCGGAATGTTTGTGCCTATTATGCTTGGCGGCATTCTGATGAAAAAATGGGGGCTGAAAAAACCATTAGTTATTGCTGCAACGCTCACCGTGATTATCAGCGTAGTACTTTTTATCCAACCAACCTTAACGCTGTTTAGCGTTGCAGTGGCCGGAATTGGTGCCTGCGGGGGCGTGTTTATGACCATCGGCAGTTATCTGGTGGTCCGTATTAATCCCGATGAAAAGAGCCGCTCTTCCAGCCTGATTTTTACCGATTTCTTTTTCAGCTTTGCCGGAGCAACCCTTTCCTTACTGTTAGCCTGGATGTTTAAACTGGGTGCCAGTTGGATTGCGATGTATGGGATTATGGGCGGTCTGGGCGCGTTGATGTTGGCTCTTACTCTGCGTTGTCGCTTCCCATCGACAGAGGCTGCGCAGCCGCAGCAACACGAGAAAACGGAAGAGTCAGAACCCTGGGGGATCTCTGTCTATTTGATCTGTTTTACTCTCTTTGCTTTCCTGCTGGCTGAACCCATTTTTACCATGTGGACACCGGGCTACCTGCAATCGCGTTTTACACTTCAGGCGCAGGATGCCGCGCTATTCACTACTGTGTATTGGGTGACGAAAGCCATTGGCCTGTTCCTGAATCAGTTCACCGTGAAATGGATGAAACTGCGCACTTTCCTGCTGATCTGCGCAAGCATTGGTCTGGTCTCTATTGCGCTGATTGCCAACAGCAACAATACCACGCTGATTCTGATAGCGTGCGGCGTGTTTGGTTTCTTTAACTCCGGTTTATTCTCCGGCCTGATGAGCTATGGTTCACTGCAGGTGAGTCGCAGTTCACCAACCTTGATCTCCGCCTTGTTGACGTGCGGCACAGTGGGCACGCTACTGTTTGCCAGCGTCTCCTCCATGGTAAACAGCCACTTTGGTCTGCAGGGGGCGGTGAATACGTCAACTGTCGCCTATTGTGTGTTACTGCTGACGCTGGTTATCGCTGTCACCTGCAGCCAGGCCGAGCGTCTCGCCCGCCCGCCATCCGCTGCGGTTTGACAAGCTTTGGGGAGGACGGCATGATGCCGTTTCTCTCCCTCTCTTACGCGTAACCAGCATGATTGATCTCCAGGCCAATAGCCGAATTCGTCTTCGAACATTGCGTTATTTTCAGGTTCTCGCTGACGAGCTGCACTTTGGCCGGGCCGCGGCCCGGTTAAACATCTCTCAACCGCCGTTGAGTATGCAGATTAAAGAACTGGAAGAGATCCTTGAAACGACGCTATTTGAACGTACCAGCCGTAAAGTGGTTCTCACGCGAGCCGGGCAGGTATTGAAAACGGAAGTCGATCGTATCCTGAGTACCACCGATCAATCCCTCAATTATGTGCGACAGATTGGCCGTAGCGAACATCAGCATTTCAACATTGGGATAGTCGGTAGCGCATTGTGGGGAACGCTGCTGACACGTCTAAAGGACTTTAAGAAGCAACAGCCGTACGTAAACTGGAGTTTGCAGGAGCTTTCCCAACATCAGCAAATTGAAGCCTTGCATGCCCGGACGATTGATATTGCGATTAGCCGGAACGTACTGCCCCAATCCGAGACGAATATTCGTAGCCAATTGATTTCCCGCGAAGCGGTTGCTCTCGCCGTACCTGAACACGATCCTCTCTGCCAACACCAAAGCGTCTCACTGGCGATGCTCGCTGAACGCCCCATCATTTCGCTTTCATTCAATCAAAGCAATTTCGCCCGTCAGGTACATGACCGCTGTGTTGAGGTAGGATTTTATCCTCTGATTACCCACCAGGTTAACGAACCGCAAACAGCGCTGGCGCTGGTTAGCGCAGGAATTGGTCTCTCTTTGCTGCCAGAAACCTGCGGATTGATCCACTGGCCAGGCGTTCGTTTCTTACCGTTGAATGACCCTATTCCAGCCGATCTTTATGCCTACTGGTACGACGAACAGCTCTCCACATTAATGAACGCGTTTATCATGACATTACAGGGGCGGTAAAACTGAAACCGGAAGAGATATCCTCTTCCGGTTAGATGAGTTATGAATTGCTGGTCAGCGCATGCTGGTATTTGTGCAACATTCCCGTGAGTCGTTTCACTGGCTCCGTCACCTGAGGCGGGGCTTCCCAAAGCGTTAATTTTTCCTGGTAGATATCAAGCTCCTCCAGCAACTGACCAAAGTAGCGTCGGCGTTTGTCATCATTGACTGCAGAAATAACTTGATCGGCGGTACGGCGAAGCTGGCGATGAAACGCCGATAAATCGTCGTTTACCGGTACAGGCGCATCACGTAAACGCTGG
This sequence comes from Citrobacter sp. RHBSTW-00029, assembly GCF_014104295.1. Classification (NCBI taxonomy): domain Bacteria; kingdom Pseudomonadati; phylum Pseudomonadota; class Gammaproteobacteria; order Enterobacterales; family Enterobacteriaceae; genus Citrobacter; species Citrobacter sp. RHBSTW-00029. Next base: position 4,685,111 of record NZ_JABXRT010000001.1, on the reverse strand, counting down.
TGAGCAATAATCATCGTCAGTGCCAGGCGGAACTTTGCCAGATCGCCGGGGAATTTGTTCATCAGTAAAAACAGCTGCTGATACAACGCCGGAAGGTGGTTTTCTTTACGGCGCACAACATTGGTGGTCATTGCGGAAACCGCTGCCGACACAAACTGGTTAAGCAACACACGACCTGTTCTGTCACGCGAGTTATCCCGCACCAACAGAATAACGATAAACGCCAATACGCAGCCGACAATCTGCCCCAGTGCACTGTCGAGGAACTGACTAAAGTGGAACGTCATCGGGTTATCAAGCACGATAATGTTAATGGTGCTCGCCAGCGCCCCCATTGAGCCCAGACGCCGCTTCTGCACCTCAATACCCAGAAAGAATCCCAGCACCGCCAGACTCAGACACAGCAACAACATGCTTTGCTGGGTATTGGGGATAATCACCAGAAAATAGAGCGCCCCCAACGGCAATGCTGCCAGCGTGCCATAGATAAAGTCGATGGCCACCATGCGGGGGTTAGGCAAACGCATGGCCAGCGAGGTGACGACTGCTATCATGACCATCGCGCCGCTACCTGATGTCCAGCCGGTCCACAACCAGAATAAGGTTCCCAGCACACAGGACAGCGTAGTACGCCAGAAGTTGACCAGCGCATGGTGATGTTCGGCGGATTCCACCTTCACCACCGGTTCGCCTTGCAGGATCTCTTCTTCAATAGCGCTAATTTTGGTATTGCTGACCACACCGCGTTTCAACAGCAGGTAGCGCGTCGCCGCGCCGGCCCAGCTATAGATCGTCACTGGCGTATCACGCTCACCGGTCCAGACAATCACGCGGCGCATCCGCTTCAATTGTTTATGTACGTCCTGCACCGTTTCAACCGGCGTATCAAACAACTCGCGGAAGGTATCTGTAATCAGTTCTGGTCGCGTATTCTGAATAAGATAGGTTTCGCAGGACTGCGTGATGAGTGTGAGCGACAGCGTATTCAATGCCTTGAGTCTACGATTGGCGCGCACCCAGCGTGAGGATTCCATGTTCAGGTTGCTGCGCATACCTTCCAGCGCCGCCGTACGACGAACTAAAGCGCCCCAGGCCTTGTCCACCTCTTCGCTATCGCCATGCTTTATACACAGTTGCATAAGCTGATATTGCGCCACCAGAAGACTGTCTAACTCGACATCTATCTCCTGTTTCACTGAACGGGGCGAAAAGAGCAGGTCGGCGATGATAGCGCAGACAATCCCCATCACAATCTCGCTGCAGCGTTCAAGCGCAAATTGTGGCGTCAGCAGAGGCTCCGCCTGAATGGTAATGACGATAATCAGAGCCGTGTAACCCGAAAGCCCCCAGGCATAGGAGTTTTCGATCTTTACCAGTGAAGAGATCCAGGTACAAAAACCGGCCCAGATACAACACACCAGGATCATCAATAGCGGGGCGCGGATCATGCTGATGATAATGATCAGTGCGGCAATACAGCCGATAAATGTCCCGACAATACGCAACATGCCGCGATAGCGGATAGCGCCTGAATAAGGTTCTCCGCCAGCGGCAAAGGCCGGGCCTGCCGCCACAATGGCTGCGGTCAGTACCGCCCAGCGAGGGGTCTCAAGCTGGAAGTGAAAGCCAACGAACAGCGCCAGTACAATCGCGCAGGCCAGTTTTACCGCAAAGCGGATATGCTGGTTGGCAATGGAGAAAATACCCATCGCGATTAACCAAACTCGCGCAGGCGGTGCGCCATTTTACGGAAGAAAGATTCCTGGCTGGCATCGCGATCCTGCTTGCCGGTAATGACGACGGTCGCCGTCGTCCCGGCAGGCCACAAGGTTCCCTGCTGCTCATCAAGACGAATTCGCACCGGCACGCGCTGCGCCAGACGCACCCATTCAAGATTGGAATCAATGGTCGCCATACCCTTTGCGTCCCGCGTGCTGCTGGCATTCGTTACGCCAGCCGCCACGCTATCAACGGTGCCTTTCAGCACATTATTACTGCCAAGCGGGATGATTTCAGCGCGATACCCTGGGCGAACGCCTTCCAGTTTGGTCTCTTCCATATACGCCAGTACATAGAATGAGTGCTGTTTTACCAGTGCCACCGCCGTGGAGCCGCGCGTAATAAATTCACCGCTATAGACGTTCAGGTTAGTCACCCATCCGTCTGCAGGCGCACGGATAACGGTACGTTCCAGATCTAATTTTGCCAGGTCGCGGGTCGCTTGTGCTTTCGCAAGCTGGTGTAATACGGTTTGCAGGACGTTGTTTGACTGGTCGATCTCTTCGCGAGACATAGCCTGCACGCCCAGTCGGTTACGACGACCGGCCTCCTGGCGCTTTTCCTGCGCCAGAACCTGATAATAAGCGACGTCAGCTTCGGCCTGCTCAAGGGCTTTCTTATAGCGTGGCTGGTCGATGGTGAACAGGATCTGATCCTTTTTCACCAGTTGGTTATCATGGATGTTAACGTTGGTAATAAGCCCCGCAACATCCGGCGCAATCGCGACGACATCGGCGCTGAAACGCGCATCACGCGTCCACGGCGACTCGGTGTAGAACACCCATGCGCGGAAAATAGCGATGAAGGCCAGAATGACCAGTATCACGGTAATGGCCGTGCGGGAGAGTTTTCTTGTTAGTGTTTTCACTTCAACCTCAAACGAACAGGCGCGTTATTAAATAGAACAGACAGCAATACAGCGCAGTGTTAAACAGAGCCGGATGCCAGACAAAATCATAGATGCCAGTCGGAACAAGCACCCGGCGCACCAGCCAGAAAATCGCCAGTGACAAAAGTAATTCGAAAAAAATCGGTGGGAAGGACAGACCAAACACCACGATAACGGGAAACAGACTCATGTTGACCTTGGTAACGTAAGAGAGTGCAGATGATAGATTTTCTAGCGTATGTCACCGCAGAGAAGGGCAAGGATGAGCCAGGCGAGAGCGACATAGCCGTTATTTGAATAATAATATATTAACGTAACTGTTATGCTGTTATCTATATTATGTGATCTAAATCACTTTTAAGCCAGAGTGAACAATGGAACGATTAAAACGTATGTCGGTGTTCGCCAAAGTTGTCGAACTGGGCTCCTTCACCGCCGCCGCAAGACAGCTACAAATGAGCGTTTCATTGATAAGCCAGACGGTCTCAAAACTGGAAGATGAGCTACAGGTCAAGCTGCTAAACCGCAGCACGCGTAGCATTGGGCTAACTGAAGCCGGTAAAATTTATTATCAGGGCTGCCGCCGGATGCTGCACGAAGCGCAGGATGTTCACGAGCAACTGTATGCTTTTAACAACACGCCCATCGGCACGCTGCGCATTGGTTGTTCTTCAACCATGGCACAAAATGTCCTCGCCGGACTGACCGCAAAAATGCTCAAAGAGTATCCTGGGCTGACGGTAAATCTGGTGACGGGAATACCGGCACCCGACCTGATTGCCGACGGTCTGGACGTGGTTATCCGCGTGGGTGCCCTGCAGGACTCCAGCCTTTTTTCGCGTCGTCTGGGGGCTATGCCGATGGTGGTCTGCGCGGCAAAAAGTTATCTCGCCCAGTTTGGTGTCCCGGAGAAACCCGCCGATCTCAGCAATCATTCGTGGCTGGAATACAGCGTTCGTCCGGATAATGAGTTCGAATTAATTGCCCCGGAGGGGATTTCTACCCGTCTGATCCCAGAGGGACGTTTTGTGACCAACGATCCGATGACATTGGTGCGCTGGCTGGCCGCAGGCGCGGGCATTGCCTATGTACCGCTGATGTGGGTGATCAATGAGATCAACCGCGGCGAAGTGGAGATCCTGCTCCCCCGCTACCAGTCAGATCCACGTCCGGTGTATGCGTTGTATACCGAAAAGGATAAGCTGCCGCTCAAGGTGCAGGTGGTGATTAACTATCTGACAGACTATTTCGTCGATGTGGCGCAGCTGTTTCAGGGAATGTACGGTCGGGGAAAAGAGAAATAAAAAGAGTCCAGGCCAGATAAGGCGTTGACGCCGCATCTGGCAAGATGCCCGATAGCACTGGTGCTTATCGGGCCTGAATCATGATGTTACGCGGTGCCACCTACGGTCAGGTTATCCACCTTCAGCGTCGGCTGGCCCACGCCAACCGGCAGACTCTGTCCTTCTTTACCGCAAACACCCACGCCGTTATCCAGTTTCAGGTCGTTACCCACCATCGAAATCTGCTGCATTGCTTCGATACCGGAGCCAATCAGCGTCGCGCCTTTCACCGGTTTGGTCACTTTACCGTTTTCAATCAGATACGCTTCGGAGGTAGAGAAGACGAATTTCCCGGAGGTGATATCCACCTGGCCACCGCCGAAATTAGGCGCATAAATACCGTATTCAACGGATTCGATGATTTCCTGCGGCGTGGATTTGCCCGGCAGCATATAGGTGTTGGTCATACGCGGCATGGGCAGATGCGCGTAAGATTCACGACGACCGTTACCCGTTGGCGCCACGCCCATCAGGCGCGCATTGAGTTTGTCCTGCATATAGCCTTTCAGAATGCCGTTTTCGATCAGCACGTTGTACTGACCCGGCGTTCCTTCGTCATCAATGGCTACTGAACCACGACGATCAGCCATCGTGCCATCATCAACGACGGTACACAATTCTGACGCCACCAGCTCACCCATGTGACCGCTGAATACCGACGTGCCACGGCGGTTAAAGTCACCTTCCAGACCATGACCGACCGCTTCATGCAGCAGAACGCCCGGCCAGCCAGCGCCGAGTACCACCGGCAGCGTACCGGCAGGCGCGGCTACCGCAGAGAGATTGACCAGCGCCATGCGTACGGCCTCTTTCGCCCATGCGTCAGCACGAACTTCGCCATCAAGGTCGCCAAGGAAATAGTCATAGCCAAAACGACCGCCGCCACCGCTGGCGCCACGCTCGCGTTTGCCATCCTCTTCAACCTGTACGCTTACGGACAAACGCACCAGAGGACGGACGTCAGCGGCCAGCGTACCGTCGGTCGCCGCCACCAGAATCAGTTCATACACACCGGTCAGGCTCGCCGTCACTTCCTGCACACGCTTGTCGGCGGCACGCGCCACGCTGTCTACGCGGCGCAGAATATCCAGCTTCTCTTCGCGGCTCATGCTCTGCAGGGGATCGACTGAGGTATAAAGCGCCTGATGCTCTACCGCCCCCAGCGTTTTTACTTTGCCATCACCGCTGTCGCGCACGATAGTACGCGCGGCATGAGCACTTTGCTCCAGCGCCAGCAGGCTAATCTGGTCTGCATAGGCAAACCCGGTTTTTTCGCCGCTGATGGCGCGCACGCCAACGCCCTGATCGATATTGTAAGAACCATCTTTAATGATGCGGTCTTCTAAAACCCAGGATTCGTGATAGCTCGACTGAAAATAGAGATCGCCGTAATCAAGACGGCGTTCGGCCAGTTGGCCCAGGATGGCAAACAGATCCTGATGTTTCAGGCCATTCGCCGCTAGCAATTGTTCACTTACCAGGTTCAGACTCATCGTTTTGCTACTCATTAGTTACTGTTGTAGGCCTGATAAGACGCGCCAGCGTCGCCATCAGGCGCTTCAATGCCCGGATGGCGGCGTAAACGCCTTATCCGGCCTACGGACTGCGGTAGAAGTTCTATGTTGAGATTGGGGCAATTACTCGCCCCCGTCAAATCATTGCTGGCTTTCTTTGCGCGGCTGGCGCAGAACTTCGTTGATCTGTGGCTTATCGACCGGACCGGTAATGCGATAGCGCAGAATTGAAACTTTGCTCCACAGCGGTCCCAAAACTTTACTGGCGGCAAATACCGCCGCGCCGACAATTGGGTTGACGGCAAACGCCGCGGCCACCCCAACGGTGGCAGAAATTTCAGGTGCGACAACGGCTTCCATATCCAGTTCGCGACGCACCAGATTCACCGAACCTTTCATGGCGATGTCAGCTTCCAGGCCATCCACCAGCGTATCATCAGTGTGCATCACACCGTCTTTGATCCACGCCGTACTGCGGATAGAGTCAAAGTAAAAACCTTCGCTGAACGTATCGCTAAAATCAAAACGCAGTTTACGTAATAGCGCATCAAAGCTCAGCAGACGTAACAGTTGTCCCGCATGTCCGGTGCTAAGTTCAGTCAATTCACCTTTGCCCAAACGGGTACGCAAAATCCCATTCAGTGAAGCTTCATCCGGATCCCAGGGCGGATTACGCCAGTGCAGATCGTACTCGACGTTAAAGGAAGAGTTACGAATCGGGGTAGATACGCCAAAGAAACCCGCGGCTGAATCAATCTTGTTGCCATTCAGCTTTCCTTTCAGTGACGTACGCTCCTTGCCCGGCACATTGACCCATTCGCCATCGGCGGTCAGCCGGGCAAACCCGGTATCCAACAGACCATTGCTCAACGTTAATGTGTCACCTTTTATCGCGACATCGGCATCAATGCGCCCATACTTTTGCCCCCACATCCAGCACTCTTCGCAGCGTATCTGCGCATCCGGCCAGCCACGGAAACTGACGTTACTGATAGCAGAGAACGGCGAGGCTGGTGTTGTATTTGGCGATGACGTTGCAGCGTTCGGGTTGTAATACAGGTACTTGATATTGGCAAGCCACGGAGCATTATTGCGCATAGCCAATGTGGCGTTAATCTCACGCCCCTGTGCCCGTACGCTGGTACCATTAAGCCCAGGTTCAGACACAATGCTCAGGTTATTCCACTGCTGGCCGCCCAGGGATAAAGAAGGCGTGCGCACCGCAATACGCTGCGGGAAGTTCGCATTACTTCCGACGTTATCTGCCGCGCCTTTCTGGAACAATGCCAGCCATTGCGCACCGTCCATGGGCGGAAGATTAAGTTCGATGCCCTGCTGGTCAGGAAGCGCTGGCACGGTACGGCTTTCCGAAGTCCAGATTGCGCGGTCAAGCGTCAGTTTCTGATTCAGCAACCAGTGGCTGTTAAAGTGGTTCTTGCTTCCGGCGTTACCGGTCAGATCGAAGCTGCGCAGGTTACCATCTGCCTTAACATTAACCGGTAGCGACTCACCGGCGACTTTGTTTAACGGAGCAGGTAAGTGACTGCTTACATTTTTCAGGTCGCCTTTCAGCTCAATGTTGTAGGTCGCTCCGGCATGATATGGCAGGTCAATGCCAACCTTACCGTTCCACGCCATACTGCCGCTTAAGGCATCATTCACCTGTGCGGGGAGTATCCCCATGCGAGTTGGCTGCCAGTCACCGTTCAGATTCACAGCAACCTGGTAAGCTTTTGCACCCTCGGTAGTGGAAAAGTCGACGTTCAGCGGCTGATTAAACCAGTTCGCCGTCATCGGCTCACTCTTGAGATCGCCGTTGATAAAGCTGAATTTACCGTTCAAATTCTTCAGCGTGCTATCAAGCGGCTTGATAAACAGACTGTTATTACGCAGGTTCACGTCGCCTTTGGCCGTAACCAGCGAACCATCTAACGGGATATCAAGATGTAAGCGAGCACTCACATCACCGTCAATTTGCAGCTGTTCCAGCGTGGCACCAAGCGACTCTTTCAGCGGTGTTTCGTCGAAATAAGGCCCAACCGCTTTGCCCGGCCCGTTGATGTCGGCATCAATCAGCAGTTTTTCTTTTGCGTAGTCAGGGATATTTGCCGTCAGGTTAGTGGCTTTTACCCCCCCTAAATTGACGCTATCCGTCTTCATCCACAGGCCATCGTTAATGAAGTTCAGTTCAATATTGAGGTCAGTCAGTGCGGGCCAGTCCGGCTGGAAGGCAAATTTTGCATTACGCAGCGGCACCAGCACCTGGAACTGACCTTCGTTATGCAAATACGGGAACAGATGTGGGTTACCGCCATAAACCAGTGTTGCGTTATCCGCCTCACCGCCCTGAATTGCCCCACTGAGATAATCAACCAGCTCTTTTCCCATCAGATTTTCCGGGAAATAGCGCCAGGCCTGGGAGCCATCGTGAGTGCTAATCCCCGCCAGAATCCCCAGCCACGGTTCATCACCGGTTGGTTGCAGATAACGAAAACCGCCGCGCGCATGTACCGCTTTCGCTTTAACGTCAATATTGCGCCCGTCTAGCTGAAAGCCATTTTCATTCTTCAGCCAACTGAGCGTTGCCACGCCATCTTCTATCTCCAGCGGGGCACGAAAGACGGTTTCATACGGCATTTTTGCCTGCTTCATGGAGGCCGTTAATGCGCCATTTTCCACGCTGCCAGACAATGTACCGGAGAAATGTTCTGCCCCCGGCAGCAGCTTCCACTGTTTCCAGGCCAGATCGGTCCACGAGGACTGGAAACGGGTTTTTTCGGTCGCCTGTAACGGGATATCCAACGCCAACACGTTTATCTTGCCGCTCGGTTGCGTGGCCCGCCAGATATCACCCAATGCCGGAGATAACTTAGCGGCCATCGGGCGTAGCCCCTCTAACCCGGCTAGCTCCAGGTTACTGGCGCGAATACGTAATTCGTCGCTGCGCTTATTATTGGCGCCCCCCACTTCCTGCCCGGGGAACCAGGCCAGCGTTAATGCCCCACTCGGCCAGGGTTTGTCATCCATCGTGATGCGCGTATCCGGGATAGCAAACAACCAACCGGAGTGCTCACGGCTGATATGCGCAGTCAGGTTATCGACGGACAGCGTGTGGATGTTGCTCTCTCCCTTCCAGCTTGCGCCGCCCTTTTTCAACCAGACATCGCCACCAGAGATTTCGCCTTTGTTGAGCGTCATCCAGCCTTCCAGGCTAAAGCGCGCAGTTTGCAGCGCAACATTATCCTGCATCCATTTTCCCAACCACGGCTTAACGTCGATGTCGTCAGCCTGCAGCCAGACTCGACCATTATTCAGCAGGCCGTCATCATCACGCAGATCCATACGCACCTGCATAACACCGTGCTGCCCGGTCAGGCTGGAGAGGCTGACCTGGCCTTCAGCACGATGCCGGTTTTTACCGTTCAACCAGGTTAGCTGAGGGATCGCCAGTTCCGCACGCTGGCCTGACAGGGTCAAAAAACTAACCTGGCTGTCGCGAAGATCAAAATGATCAAACTGGCGCAGGAACAGATCGCTGATGTGGCTGGTTTCAATCCCGTCGCCGCTATCGCTGCGCTGGATCGGTGTATTGGTGCGCAACTGCAGTTGCCAGAAGGTGAGATCGCGAAACTGCCAGCGCATGTGCAGCAAACTTTGCCAGACATCCAGCGCCAGCGTGACACGCTTTACCGAGAATTCGCCACCGTCTTTCAGCTGTGCATGAATATCGCGAGCTTCGAGCGTAGGGCCAAAATTTTGCCAGTTAGCAGAAAGCTGGCTGGCGGAAACGGGCATACCGGTGGCAGATTCGATCTTGCCCAGAATGGTCGGACGCCAGCTATCGAGATGCGGTAGAGCAAGGCGCAGCCCACTGACCAGCAGCGCTGCGATGACAACGAATGCGGCTCCAGTGAGCAGTAAAATCCCCGGCAATCGCCTCACGCGCCTCTCCTTGTCTGCCAAAAAATGTGACTCACACCCCTTGAGTGAATATTGCCGGATAGCGGCGTTTGTGCCTTATCCGGCCTACATGCGCGGGTGCCACTACACGATTTACATCATTACCACGTCAAACTGCTCCTGGTTATAGAGCGGTTCGACTTGTACTTTGACCTGTTTGCCGACAAAGATTTCCACTTCCGCCAGCGCATGCGACTCTTCCCCTTTCAGGGTTTCAGCCACTGCCGGAGACGCATACACCAGGAAACGATCGGAGTCGTAAGCATGGTGCACGCGGACGATTTCACGCATGATTTCATAACATACGGTTTCGACCGTTTTCACCGTGCCACGTCCGTGGCAGGTTGGGCACTCGTTACACAGCACATGCTCCACGCTTTCACGCGTGCGCTTACGTGTCATCTCTACCAGACCCAGCTGTGAAAAACCGTTAATGCTGGTTTTTACGCGATCCTTGCTCAGCGCCTGCTCCAGAGAGTGCAGCACCCGGCGGCGGTGATCTTCATTATTCATGTCGATAAAATCGATAATGATTATGCCGCCCAGATTACGCAGACGCAGCTGACGAGCAATGGCCTGCGTTGCTTCAATATTAGTATTAAAGATAGTGTCGTCGAGATTACGATGCCCAACAAATGCGCCGGTGTTGATGTCGACGGTAGTCATCGCTTCGGTTTGGTCGATGATCAAATAGCCGCCGGATTTCAGCTCAACCTTGCGCTCCAGCGCGCGTTGGATTTCATTCTCAACGTCGAAGAGATCGAAAATCGGTTGGCGTCCGCTGTAATGTTCCAGTTTGCTGGTCATCTCCGGGATGTATTCCGCCGTAAATTCCAGCAACGCTTCATAAGTCAGACGGGAATCAACGCGAATTCGGTCTAACTGAGCATCAGCAAAATCACGCAGAACGCGCTGTGCCAGTGCCAATTCACCATACATCTGGTAGCGCGTTTGTGGCCGCTTCTTACGCTCCATGACCTTCGTCCAGACACGCTTCAGGTAGGCAGCATCCGAAGCCAGATCCTCTTCACAGACGCCTTCAGCCGCCGTACGAATGATGAATCCGCCCTGTTCGTCGCAGTAATCCGCCACCACCTTTTTCAGGCGTTCGCGTTCGGTTTCGCTCTCGATTCGCTGAGAAACCCCCACGTGCGACGCCCCCGGCATAAAGACGAGATAACGGGAAGGTAGCGTGATGTCCGTTGTCAGGCGTGCGCCCTTCGTGCCCAGAGGATCTTTCACCACCTGTACCATCAGGTCTTGCCCCTGACGCACAAGTTCGGAGATATCGCGTACAGTGAACTGTTTTTGTTCTTCACCCGCTACGCATTCGGTATGCGGCATGATGTCTGATGCGTGGAGAAATGCGGCTTTATCCAGCCCAATATCTACAAAAGCCGCCTGCATACCCGGAAGTACACGACTTACACGACCTTTGTAGATATTGCCTACGATTCCGCGTCGCGCCTCACGTTCAATATGAATTTCCTGCAGAATACCGCCATCAATGTACGCCACCCGCGTTTCCGATGGCGTTACGTTTACCAACAATTCAGCCGTCATGTTTATCCCTTTTCTCACGCAGTGCGTTAAAATTGCTCAGCAACTCATACGTTTCTACCAGCGGTAAGCCGACTACGGCGTGATAGCTGCCATTGATCTTCCTGACAAAACAGCCACCCAACCCTTGAATACCGTATGCACCTGCTTTATCCATAGGCTCACCGCTGGCAACATAACCGGCGATGTCCTCATCTGTTAGTGTTCTGAATGTCACTTCCGTCACCACCAGACAGTCCAGGTTGTGCTGGCGATCGGCTAATGCGACAGCCGTCATGACCTGATGCGTTTTGCCTGACAGTTTGTGCAGCATCGCTGCTGCATGGTCGGCATCATGCGGTTTTTCCAGCACTTCGCCATTAAGGATAACAATGGTATCCGCCCCCAGCACAGGTAAATCGCGCACAGCCATTGCTACGCCTGCCTGCGCTTTTTCACGCGCCAGACGAACAACATACTGCTGAGCGCTTTCCTGCGGGTGCCGCTGTTCTTCAATTCCAGGAACCAGCCGTTCAAACGTAACACCAAGCTGAGCGAGCAACTCCTGACGACGTGGAGAACCTGAAGCAAGATACAGAGTATTCATATCAACCTTTATTGCACCGCAAACTGCTGGCGGACTTTACGCATCAGTAAGAATAGCCATGGCCAAAGCACACCATTTACTACACTACTCCAGAACACTTCAGGTCTGAAAGAGACGTTGATCACTAAAAACTCGGCCCAGAAAACAATAATATCCACGACCAGTGACAACAACATAACTACCAGCGCCTGCTGCCAGAGCGCGAGGTTACGGAAGAGCTGAAATTTCAGTGCGACCAGATAAGCAATGATACTCATCGACAATGCCCGCACACCAAGCGTAGAGCCGCTAATGAGATCCAGTATGGCACCCACGATAAATCCTGTGCCCACATTTACGCGATGCGGCAGCGCCAGGATCCAGTACAGCAGAATGAGCAGCACCCAGTTCGGCCGGAAAACGAGGATCTCGTCCGGCCAGGGCATGACTTGCAGCAGAAATGCAATTAGGAACGAGAGCCAAATGACCCAACGTCCCTGGTGACGGATGCTTGCCACTTACTGTCCTCCCGGCTTACGCGGAGCAGGTTGTGACGGCGTGGTTGTTGCAGGAACCGGCGTTACACCTGTCGCCGGAGCAGGAACTGGCGCAGGAGGCCCCATGGCATCCGGTGCCGGCAGGACTTGCGGCATCATTTGCATCAGACGTTCATTAGCTACACGGTGCACTTCTTCTGGCGTCATCGGGTTAGCACCATTACGATCGGCTCCCCACAGCAGCAGCAGATAGCGCAGACGCTGCAAACCCGCCGTCGGGCGCGCCTGAATCACGGTGTATGCGCGCTGGGTATCCAGCTTCACAGAGGAAACGACACCGACTGGATAGCCTTCAGGGAAACGCCCACCCAGACCGGAGGTAACCAGCACATCGCCAACGCGAATGTCAGTATTAGCCGGCAGGTGTTCAAGCTGAAGATCGTCCGTGCAGCCGTTACCGGCAGCGATCACGCGAATATCGTTACGCAATACCTGGATTGGCAGTGCATGCGTCGCGTCACAAATCAGCAGTACGCGGCTGGTCAGTTTGGCCACCGCAACAACCTGGCCCACTACGCCTTTATCGCTGATGACTGGCTGACCTTCATAAACGCCGTTAACACTCCCTTTGTCGATCACCACCTGATCGCTGTAAGGATCGTTAACCGTTGAGATGACCTGCGTCACCATTTTTTGTTCGTCCTGGCGCAGCGGCGATCCCAGCAGCTCACGCAAACGCGCGTTCTCCTGTTTATATTGCCCCAGCATCAGCAGTTCACTGTTTTTCAGCAGCAGTTCCTGACGCAACGCCCGGTTTTCAAGTTCGAGTTGGTCACGAGAAGCCAGCGTTTGCGACACGCCGTCGAGTAATTCACGGGGACCATTAGAGATAAAGTAGAAAGGACTGACGGCGGTATCCATGTACGTTCGGATTTGACTAAACGTACCCAGGCGGCTGTCGGCAATAATAACGCCGAGCGCCACCAGCACCGCCAGAATAAGGCGAATCTGTAGCGACGGGCCACGGCTAAAAATTGGCTTCATAGTCTATGCGTATTCTCGCATCAGAGCGGAAGAGCAACCCAGGGCTACCCTTCCTGCATCCGATTACTCTTCGCTGAACAAGTCGCCGCCGTGCATATCGATCATTTCCAGTGCTTTACCGCCACCGCGAGCCACACAGGTCAGCGGATCTTCGGCAACAACAACTGGAATACCGGTCTCTTCCATTAACAGACGGTCAAGGTTACGCAGCAGCGCACCGCCGCCGGTCAGGACCATACCGCGTTCTGAGATGTCAGACGCCAGTTCTGGCGGACACTGTTCCAGTGCAACCATCACCGCGCTTACGATACCGGTCAGGGGTTCCTGCAGCGCTTCAAGGATCTCGTTAGAGTTCAGGGTAAAGCCACGTGGAACACCTTCTGCCAGGTTACGACCGCGAACTTCGATCTCGCGTACTTCGTCGCCAGGATAAGCAGAACCGATTTCGTGCTTAATACGTTCCGCGGTAGCTTCACCGATCAGAGAGCCGTAGTTACGGCGAACATAATTAATGATGGCTTCGTCGAAGCGGTCACCACCAATACGCACGGAGGAGGAGTAAACTACGCCGTTCAGAGAGATAACGGCGACTTCTGTGGTACCACCACCGATATCGACAACCATTGAGCCGGTTGCTTCAGAAACTGGCAGGCCCGCACCGATCGCTGCCGCCATCGGCTCTTCGATCAGGAACACTTCACGTGCACCTGCACCCTGAGCGGATTCACGGATGGCACGGCGTTCAACCTGAGTTGCTCCAACCGGTACACACACCAGTACGCGCGGGCTTGGGCGCATGAAGCTATTGCTGTGCACTTGTTTAATAAAGTGCTGGAGCATTTTTTCAGTCACGAAGAAGTCAGCGATAACGCCATCTTTCATTGGGCGAATTGCAGCGATATTGCCCGGCGTACGACCCAGCATCTGCTTCGCATCATGACCTACTGCAGCCACGCTTTTCGGCGAACCGGCACGATCCTGACGAATGGCCACAACGGAAGGCTCATTCAATACGATGCCTTGTCCTTTTACATAAATAAGGGTATTCGCGGTACCCAGGTCAATGGACAGGTCATTGGAAAACATGCCACGAAATTTTTTCAACATACTAAGGGATAATCCTGAAAGCTGGGGCGGAAAACAAAATCCGCTTACTTTACCAACCACACGCAGCAGCGACAAGGCGCAAAAATCATCTGCTACGGTGAAAATTAGTGCAGTTCGTTTCCTTTGTTACAAAACCGGCCTGAGTCCATCAGGGCTGAAAAACTCAGCAGCAGTCCTCGCTTTTGTTTGCAACCTGTCAAAGGTCATTCACCTGCATGTTTGCTGTTACAACCTGGCGAGCAGACAAGCACACCCCCAGAAGGCACAGCGCGCGTTATTCTACGTGAAAACAAATTAAACGGCAGGTTAAACCGAGTATCTTTGCGAATATTTTTTCACGTTTGTGTCAAGTGGCTGTGATGCGGCAAAAAAATCACCCTGCCCACCCGCGACTCCACGTTCTGTCAGGGTATGCCACTCGCTGCGCGAACGTACGCCCGTGGCATAAACCTGCGTTGGCGTTCCGGTACACGTCTCTACCAGGCTTTGAACCAGCAGCTGATTTTCCGTTCGCTTATCAATGTTTCTCACCAGACTGGGATGAAGCTTCAACAATTCGACATTCAGCTCTTTGATCCAACTGGTACTCACCAACGTTAAACCGGCCTGCGTAACGGCAATACGTACGCCAAGCGCATCCATCAATCGGATAACCGGTTGTAACCGGCTGATGTGTTGACAAACATCCGCCTCAGCAAGTTCAATAATTATGCGTTTACGTAGCGATTTTTCGCACTGCATCAGCGTATCTCGCAGCCAACGCTGAAAACGTGGGCGAATGAGCGATTCAACCGTCGTCTGCATCGCCAGGCTTTCCTGCGGCCAGTACCCCAACAACAGGATCAAACGGCTGATTTGCAGACGGTCATACTCTTCCGCCAGACCAAATTGCAGCACCATCGGCATATATTCCGCCGAAATAACCTCTTCGCTGCCATCGAAAATACGGCACATCAGCTCGCGATGGTGCACCCGCCCTTCACGCGTTACGGCAGGTTTTTGATAAATTCGCGGTCCGCCCCGACTGAGCATCTGTTCAATCAGCGTTCGCCAGCGCACATTGCCCCGGCCTTTTTCCGGCAGAGAGTCGTCATACACCGACCAACTGTTCCCGCCTTGTAATACTGAATTCCGGGTGGCGGCTTCAGCGTGATCCATAACTTGTTCAGTCGACTGACCGCTGCGACAGACACAAATGCCAATATGAACCATATCGGCACGATCGATCATTTTGTTAGCCGGAAGTGCATCCACCGCCTTTAAGAGTTGCCCGGCGATACTTTCCGCTTCTTTTAACGTGCGGTGTGGCAGCAGGATGGCAAAATCGCTTCGGTGGTAACGCGCTAACAGTGCGCCCGGATAGCGCATCATAAAGGTAGACAACAAATTGATAAGCGTTGAAATTTGTTCTTCCGCCTGGGTAATGCCCCAGCTCTCGCGTAGCAGCGTAAAGTCCGGCAAACGAACCATCATCACCACACCATGCGAGCCGACTTTTTCCTGATCTTCCAGCAGCGTCGCCAGTTGGTTATCAAAGAACAAGCGGTTGCTCAGCCCCGTTTTTGTATCCTGCGCGACATAGGAGCGAATTAGCGTATCCAGCCTGCTGCGCTGCTCACGAGCATTTTGAATTTCGGTCAGTAGCATGTCGAGCGCACTACTGGTACGCGCTGGCCACTCATAGACCGTTCCCCGCACGTTTGGCCCGCGTTCACCGTTGAGGATCCGCGTTGAACGAATCTCCAGTAATTCCTGTCCGGAAAGTTGACGTTGAAGCCAGCGCACCGACAAAAACAGCATCAGGATAATAAAGCCTATCGATAGCGTGAGCGGTGCCGTAGTCATCAACGAATGGAAATAGTTGCCCATCGGATCCTGGTAAACCATACGCAGCGACATCCCCGGATGCTTGACCAATGGCACGGTGAGATTGCGATAAAGGTTATTCGTCCCCGCCGGGCGGTAGCTACTGGTTCGGGAATGGCTATAAACAACGCAGTCATCCTGAAGCAATTCAATACGGACGATATCAACCGAAATCATCAGTTCATCAATTTGCGGCGTTAAGGACACGACATCCCTGGTGACCAGATGGGTATCGATCGCCGTCGCGACGGCATGGACGCGGGTGGTGAACTTATATTGAATAGCGTTATAGAAACTCAGCGAGCAACCTATCAGCGTCACGAAAATCGTTAACCCGGTAAGCAGCGTGACAAAGGCTGAAAATTTCGTCGTTAATCGCATCCTTGTGTTAACTCCGACAGTGATGAATCAGGTGTGAAAGTGAAAAAGCGACACGAAAATGCAAAACTGAACGCGAAATCCGTCAATTTACACAAATAATGTGGGCATACTACCAAATCAGGTATATCTGGCAATTTATTGCGCAGAATCGGCATCATGTTTTAATTAGCGAGTATAGTCTTCACAGATAATTTTCCAATCCACTATATGAATTGAGGACAGGTTATGCAGGCTTTGATCTTAGAACAGCAGGACGGAAAAACCCTCGCATCCGTTCAACCCCTCGACGAAAATCAGCTACCTGAAGGCGATGTGACGGTGGATGTTCACTGGTCGAGCCTGAACTATAAAGATGCCCTCGCCATCACCGGTAAGGGTAAAATTATCCGCAATTTTCCGATGATTCCTGGTATCGATTTCGCCGGTACCGTACGCGCAAGTGAAGATCCTCGTTTTCATGCAGGTCAGGAAGTCTTACTGACCGGATGGGGCGTGGGTGAGAATCATTGGGGGGGACTGGCCGAACGCGCTCGTGTGAAAGGCGATTGGCTGGTTGCGCTGCCAAAAGGACTGGACGGTCGCAAATCCATGGTCATCGGTACCGCCGGTTTTACTGCCATGCTGTGCGTCATGGCGCTTGAAGATGCCGGTATCCGCCCGGAAGACGGCGAAATCGTCGTCACTGGTGCCAGCGGTGGCGTAGGCAGTACTGCCGTTGCGCTGCTGCACAAACTGGGTTACCAGGTTGCGGCAGTATCGGGCCGCGAAAGCACCCACGACTACCTGAAAAGCCTGGGAGCCAACCGCATTCTGGGTCGTGATGAGTTTGCTGAATCTCGTCCGCTGGAAAAACAACTGTGGGCGGGTGCCATTGATACCGTTGGCGACAAAGTGCTGGCAAAAGTACTGGCGCAGATGAACTATGGCGGTTGTGTTGCCGCCTGTGGTCTGGCTGGCGGTTTTGCGCTACCCACCACGGTGATGCCGTTTATTCTGCGCAACGTGCGCTTACAGGGCGTCGACTCCGTGATGACGCCTCCGGATCGTCGTGCACAGGCCTGGCAACGTCTGGTTAACGACCTGCCAGAGTCGTTCTTTACCCAGGCAGCGACAGAAATCACGCTTGCCGATGCGCCGAAGTTCGCCGATGCCATCATCAATAACCAGGTGCAGGGCCGTACGCTGGTGAAAGTGAAATAAAACAATTTGCAGATACAAATTTACATTTAATTAACTAAATTTCTCTGCACATTGACGGACTCCCTGCCATAGTAACTACGCGCCAGTATGAGCCTTTGCGCGTATGTCGGGAGTCCGTTATGAAGAAAATACGTCCATTCACTGAAGCCGATGTAACAGCCGAGTCGGCTTTTTTTATGCAGCGCCGCCAGGTGCTGAAAGCGCTGGGTATCAGCGCCGCCGCTTTGTCTTTGCCCTTTTCTGCCGAGGCCGATCTTCTGAGCTGGTTTAAAGGCAATGACCGTCCGCCCGCGCCTGCCGGTAAACCCCTTGATTTCACCAAGCCGGCAGCCTGGCAAAATACACTTCCTTTAACACCAGAAGATAAGGTTTCTGGCTATAACAACTTCTACGAATTCGGCCTCGACAAAGCCGATCCTGCAACCAATGCCGGCAGTCTGAAAACCGATCCCTGGACGCTGAAAATCAGCGGTGAAGTCGCTAAACCGTTGACGCTCGATCATGATGCCTTAACCACCCGCTTCCAACTGGAAGAGCGTATATATCGAATGCGCTGTGTTGAAGCCTGGTCGATGGTCGTACCGTGGATTGGTTTTCCTTTACATAAACTGTTAGCGCTGGTTGAACCCACCAGCAATGCAAAATATGTCGCGTTCGAAACACGTTATGCCCCTGAAGAGATGCCGGGACAGAAAGATCGCTTTATTGGCGGTGGGTTAAAATATCCTTATGTTGAAGGGCTACGTCTGGATGAGGCCATGCACCCGCTCACGCTGCTTACAGTGGGCGTGTATGGCAAGGCACTTCCACCACAAAATGGTGCCCCTATTCGCTTAACGGTGCCATGGAAATACGGGTTTAAAGGCATTAAGTCGATCGTCAGTATTAAACTGACGCGTGAACGCCCGCCAACCACCTGGAATATGGCTGCGTCCGATGAATACGGTTTTTATGCCAATGTGAATCCTCATGTCGATCATCCCCGCTGGTCACAAGCGACTGAACGCTTCATCGGCGCGGGCGGCATACTGGATGTACAGCGCCAGCCCACGTTGCTGTTTAACGGCTATGCAAAGGAAGTCGCTTCCCTGTACCGAGGTCTCGATCTGCGGGAGAATTTTTAAGTGCGCTTGACTGCAAAACAGATTACCTGGCTGAAAGTTTGCCTGCATCTTACCGGACTTTTACCGTTTCTCTGGCTATTTTGGGCGGTAAATCATGGGGGACTGAGCGCCGATCCGGTCAAAGACATTCAGCACTTTACCGGTCGGACAGCTCTGAAATTCCTACTGGCTACCTTGCTGGTGGCGCCGTTGGCGCGCTACGCTAAACAGCCATTATTGATACGCACTCGTCGCCTGTTAGGGCTATGGTGTTTCGCCTGGGCGACGTTACATTTAACCAGCTATGCGCTACTGGAATTAGGCATTAATAACCTGGCATTGCTGGGGCGGGAACTTACTACTCGACCTTATTTGATGTTGGGTATTTTCAGCTGGGTCATTTTATTCGCCCTCGCCTTGACCTCTACACAGGCAGCCCAGCGAAAACTGGGTAAATATTGGCAGTATCTGCACAACTTCGTCTATCTTGTGGCGATCCTGGCACCCATACATTATTTGTGGTCGGTAAAAATTATCTCTCCGCAACCGATTATTTATGCCGCACTTGCAGCGGTGCTGTTAGCCTGCCGCTACAAGAAGTTTCGCCAGTGGTGGCGGTAGTTACACGATATGTGCAGTACGTTGCAAAACACAGACGAACCCATGTTCTTTACATGCCAGCGGTTGATTATCTTCCCTGATAAGACCAGTATTTAGCTGCCAATTGCTACGAAATAGTTATAATGTGCGCCTTTGCTCTCCCCGGTAGCGTTTTTACAGCGCAGAAAGGGTGACAATCGCATATTGAAGGTATATTTTGTCTTTTACCCGAAAATGGCAGAAGATAGCCGCACAATGACTAACAAGTCTGGCAATCTCATATAATGGCCGCAGCACGCAGTGCAACGCCTGAGATGCGTGGCATCTTGTCACTCACTGTTATAAAAATGCTATACAGACGGCGGTAAAACGCCTGTCACAATCTCACTAAACAAAGAGTACGGAACCCACTCATGGATATTCGTAAGATTAAAAAACTGATCGAGCTGGTTGAAGAATCAGGCATCTCCGAACTGGAAATTTCTGAAGGCGAAGAGTCTGTACGCATCAGCCGTGCAGCGCCAGCTGCAAGTTTTCCAATGATGCAACAGGCTTATGCTGCACCAGTGATGCAGCAGCCAGCTCTGTCTAACGCTGTCGCACAAACTGCCACTCCAAGTATGGAAGCGCCGGCAGCAGCGGAAATCAGTGGTCACATCGTACGCTCCCCAATGGTTGGTACGTTCTACCGCACCCCGAGCCCGGATGCTAAAGCGTTCATCGAAATCGGCCAGAAAGTGAATGCGGGCGATACCCTGTGCATCGTTGAAGCCATGAAAATGATGAACCAGATCGAAGCCGACAAATCCGGCGTAGTGAAAGCGATTCTGGTAGAAAGTGGTCAACCGGTAGAATTTGACGAGCCGCTGGTCGTCATCGAATAACGAGGCGAACATGTTGGATAAAATTGTCATCGCTAACCGCGGCGAGATTGCCTTGCGTATTCTTCGTGCCTGTAAAGAACTGGGCATCAAGACTGTCGCCGTGCACTCAAGCGCGGATCGCGATTTAAAACACGTATTGCTGGCGGATGAGACGGTCTGTATTGGCCCGGCTGCGTCCGTAAAAAGCTATCTGAACATCCCGGCAATCATTAGCGCCGCTGAAATCACCGGCGCAGTGGCAATCCACCCGGGTTATGGCTTCCTCTCTGAGAACGCCAACTTCGCTGAACAGGTAGAACGTTCTGGTTTTATCTTCATCGGCCCGAAAGCCGACACTATCCGCCTGATGGGCGACAAAGTGTCCGCGATCACCGCGATGAAGAAAGCTGGCGTACCGACCGTTCCAGGCTCTGACGGCCCGCTGGGCGATGACATGGACGCTAACCGCGCTCATGCTAAACGTATCGGCTACCCGGTTATCATCAAAGCCTCCGGCGGCGGCGGCGGTCGCGGTATGCGCGTCGTGCGCAGCGATGCCGAACTGGCACAATCCATCTCCATGACCAAAGCGGAAGCGAAAGCGGCTTTCAACAACGACATGGTTTACATGGAGAAGTACCTGGAAAACCCACGCCACATCGAAATTCAGGTGCTGGCTGACGGTCAGGGTAACGCGATTTATCTGGCTGAACGTGACTGCTCCATGCAGCGTCGTCACCAGAAAGTCGTCGAAGAAGCACCTGCGCCGGGTATTACCCCGGAACTGCGTCGCTACATCGGCGAGCGTTGCGCCAAAGCGTGCGTTGATATCGGCTATCGCGGGGCAGGTACTTTCGAGTTCCTGTTCGAAAACGGCGAGTTCTACTTCATTGAGATGAACACCCGTATTCAGGTTGAACACCCGGTAACCGAAATGATCACCGGCGTTGACCTGATCAAAGAGCAGCTGCGTATCGCGGCAGGACAACCGCTGTCCATCAAGCAGGATGAAGTTGTGGTTAAAGGCCATGCGGTAGAATGCCGTATCAACGCCGAAGACCCGAACACCTTCCTGCCAAGCCCGGGTAAAATCACGCGTTTCCACGCGCCGGGTGGCTTTGGTGTGCGCTGGGAGTCTCATATTTACGCAGGCTACACTGTACCTCCGTACTATGACTCAATGATCGGTAAGCTGATTTGCTACGGCGAAAACCGCGACGTAGCGATCGCCCGTATGAAAAACGCATTGCAGGAACTGATCATCGACGGTATCAAAACCAACGTTGATCTGCAGATCCGCATCATGAATGACGAGCACTTCCAGCATGGTGGAACCAATATCCACTATCTGGAGAAAAAACTCGGACTTCAGGAAAAGTAAGCATGTGTTAACCGAAAAGGCCGGAAATTCCGGCCTTTTGTTTTTCTCCCCTCCCGAACGCGCCATAAGGTACAATCCCCGCTTTCTTTATCCACAAGGGACAAAAAATGGACGCTCGTTTTGTTCAGGCCCATAAAGAGGCGCGCTGGGCGCTGTGGCTGACCCTTTTATATCTTGCCACATGGTTAGTAACCGCTTACTTACCAGATTCCACGCTCGGTTTTACCGGCTTACCGCACTGGTTCGAAATGGCCTGCCTGCTAACGCCGCTGGTTTTCATCGTACTGTGCTGGGCGATGGTGAAGTTTATCTATCGCGACATTCCGTTGGAGGATGACGATGCAGCTTGAAGTTATTTTGCCGCTGGTCGCCTATCTGTTGGTGGTCTTCGGTCTCTCTGTTTACGCTATGCGTAAGAGATCGACCGGTACTTTCCTGAACGAATATTTCCTCGGCAGCCGCTCGATGGGCGGGGTCGTGTTAGCCATGACGCTAACGGCAACCTACATTAGCGCCAGTTCGTTTATTGGCGGCCCTGGCGCGGCTTATAAATACGGATTGGGATGGGTATTACTGGCGATGATCCAGTTGCCTGCCGTCTGGCTCTCTTTGGGGATCCTCGGGAAGAAATTCGCCATTCTGGCGCGCCGTTATAATGCCGTTACCCTTAACGACATGCTGTTTGCCCGCTACCAGAGCCGTCTACTGGTGTGGCTGGCAAGTCTTAGCCTGCTGGTCGCGTTTGTCGGAGCAATGACTGTACAGTTTATTGGCGGCGCACGTTTGCTGGAAACGGCTGCGGGTATTCCTTACGAAACCGGTTTGCTGATCTTTGGCGTCAGTATCGCTTTATACACGGCATTCGGCGGATTTCGCGCCAGCGTACTGAACGACACCATGCAAGGCATGGTAATGCTGATTGGGACTATCGTTCTGCTGGTCGGCGTCGTTCATGCCGCCGGCGGCCTTAGCAATGCGGTAGTAACCCTGCAAACCATCGACCCGAAACTGGTCTCACCGCAGGGCGCGGATGACATTCTGTCACCCACGTTTATGACCTCATTCTGGGTACTGGTGTGTTTTGGCGTGATTGGACTTCCGCATACGGCGGTACGCTGTATCTCCTATAAAGACAGTAAAGCGGTACACCGTGGGATTATCATCGGCACCATCGTGGTGGCGATCCTGATGTTTGGCATGCATCTGGCGGGTGCGTTGGGACGTGCGGTGATCCCTGACCTGACGGTACCGGATCTGGTGATCCCGACCCTGATGGTCAAAGTGTTGCCACCGGTAGCTGCCGGGATCTTCCTCGCGGCACCCATGGCCGCGATCATGTCAACGATCAATGCCCAATTGCTGCAAAGTTCCGCTACGATCATTAAGGATCTGTACCTGAACCTTCGTCCGGAACAGTTGAAAAACGAAACCCGGCTGAAGCGCATGTCCGCTGTGATCACCCTACTGCTGGGCGCGTTACTGCTGCTGGCCGCCTGGAAACCGCCAGAGATGATTATCTGGCTCAACCTGCTGGCGTTTGGCGGGTTGGAAGCGGTCTTCCTGTGGCCGCTGGTGCTGGGCCTGTACTGGGAGCGCGCAAACGCGGCAGGCGCATTGAGCGCGATGATTGTCGGCGGCGTGTTGTATGCCGTACTCGCGACCTTTAACGTTCAGTACCTGGGCTTCCATCCGATCGTGCCCTCGTTGCTGATAAGCTTGCTGGCTTTCCTGATCGGCAACCGTTTCGGTTCCACCGTTCCGCAAGCCACCATATTGACTACTGATAAATAAAGAGTTTTGCCATGCCATGGATCCAACTAAAACTGAACACGACCGGTGCCAACGCTGAAGAGTTAAGCGATGCGTTGATGGAAGCGGGCTCCGTTTCCATCACTTTCCAGGATACGCATGATACGCCAGTGTTCGAGCCTCTGCCGGGCGAGACTCGCCTGTGGGGCGATACCGATGTTATCGGCTTGTTCGACGCAGAAACCGACATGAAAGAAGTCGTTGCCATTCTGGAGCAGCATCCGCTGCTGGGTGAAGGCTTCACGCATAAAATCGAACAGCTTGAAGATAAAGACTGGGAACGCGAATGGATGGATAACTTCCATCCGATGCGCTTTGGCGAACGCCTGTGGATTTGCCCGAGCTGGCGCGATGTCCCGGATGAGAACGCCGTCAACGTGATGCTGGACCCGGGTCTGGCGTTTGGTACCGGCACTCACCCCACCACCTCTCTGTGTCTGCAATGGCTGGATGGTCTCGATCTTAACGGCAAAACGGTTATCGACTTTGGCTGCGGCTCCGGCATTCTGGCCATTGCGGCACTGAAACTGGGCGCAGCGAAAGCCATCGGCGTGGATATCGATCCACAAGCGATTCAGGCCAGCCGTGATAACGCCCAGCGTAATGGCGTTTCTGAGCGTCTGGAGCTTTATCTGCCGAAAGACCAGCCAGAAGCGATGAAAGCCGACGTAGTGGTCGCCAACATCCTCGCGGGCCCATTACGTGAACTGGCGCCGTTAATCAGCGTACTGCCCGTTGAGGGAGGTTTACTGGGGCTTTCAGGCATTCTTGCCAGCCAGGCTGACAGTGTCTGCGAAGCCTATGCCGATCTCTTTACGCTCGATCCGGTCATCGAAAAAGAAGAGTGGTGTCGTATTACCGGTCAGAAAAAATAATCTTCACTCGTTACTATCGCTAGCCCCAAAATCGCTTTCGTTTTCGCAAAATGATTTGCGGAAATGAGAGCGAGATCGCATTACAAAGTCACTATTTGTTCACAAAAACAGCTTTTTATCCTGATATCCTGAGCCTGAGCGCAATAAAAAAAGAGAAGTTTTCGGAATTTATAAACAGATGATAAATCAGCGCAACTACGTATCCAAATGATTATTAAAGCTTTTAATTTGAAACTGTGTACTTAGTCAGCAATTCATTGATCCACCTCAGTGGATTGGTCAAAGTTTGGCCTTTCATCTCATGCAAAAAATGCGTAATATACGCCGCCTTGCAGTCACAGTATGGTCATTTCTTAACTCATGCGCATCGGACAATACCAGCTCAGAAATCGCCTGATCGCAGCACCTATGGCTGGCATCACTGACAGACCATTCAGGACGCTGTGCTATGAGATGGGAGCAGGATTGACGGTATCCGAGATGATGTCTTCTAACCCGCAGGTTTGGGAAAGCGACAAATCTCGTTTACGTATGGTGCACGTTGATGAGCCAGGAATTCGCACGGTGCAAATTGCCGGTAGCGACCCTGTTGAGATGGCTGATGCCGCACGTATTAACGTGGAAAGCGGCGCCCAGATTATTGATATCAATATGGGGTGTCCGGCTAAAAAAGTGAATCGTAAGCTCGCAGGTTCAGCCCTCTTGCAGTACCCGGATTTAGTGAAATCGATACTAACCGAGGTCGTCAATGCAGTGGACGTTCCTGTCACACTCAAGATTCGCACCGGCTGGGCTCCGGAACACCGTAACTGCGTAGAGATTGCCCAACTGGCTGAAGACTGTGGCATTCAGGCTCTGACCATTCATGGACGCACCCGCGCCTGTTTGTTCAATGGAGATGCTGAGTACGACAGTATTCGGGCAGTTAAGCAGAAAGTTTCCATTCCGATTATCGCGAATGGCGACATTACTGACCCGCATAAAGCCAGAGCTGTACTCGACTATACGGGGGCGGATGCCCTGATGATAGGACGTGCAGCTCAGGGAAGACCCTGGATCTTTCGGGAAATCCAGCATTATCTGGACACTGGGGAGCTGCTGCCCCCGCTGCCTCTGGCAGAGGTGAAGCGCTTGCTTTGTGCGCATGTTCGGGAACTGCACGACTTTTATGGTCAGGCAAAAGGGTACCGAATTGCGCGTAAACACGTATCCTGGTATCTCCAGGAACACGCTCCGGATGACCAGTTTCGGCGCACATTCAACGCCATTGAAGATTCCAGCGAACAGCTGGCGGCGTTGGAGGCATACTTCGAAAATTTTGCGTAAACAGAAATAAAGAGCTGACAGAACTATGTTCGAACAACGCGTAAATTCTGACGTACTGACCGTTTCTACCGTTAACTCTCAGGATCAGGTAACTCAAAAACCCCTGCGTGACTCGGTTAAACAGGCACTGAAGAACTATTTTGCTCAATTGAATGGTCAGGATGTTAACGATCTCTATGAGCTGGTACTGGCTGAAGTAGAACAGCCCCTGTTGGACATGGTGATGCAATACACCCGCGGTAACCAGACCCGTGCTGCCCTGATGATGGGCATCAACCGTGGTACGCTGCGTAAAAAACTGAAAAAATACGGCATGAACTGATACATTTCAGCTATGTTATTGAATAAAAAGGCGCTACTCGGCATGGGGATGCGCCTTTTTTATTATTGTTTATACAGATGTTTATACAGCTTTGGCTGAACAAACAAAAAAGCACCAGAACAATTCTGATGCTTTATGCCTTTAGTAACCAAAGTGTTTAGTACTCAGGAAGGTTTTCTAAGTTATCCTTGGATGTACCATTAGGTCTAGTAGTAATGTAATCAGTACCGTTGACACGGTCCTTAACCACTTTTTGACCTTTCTTCCACTTACCGTCATCACCTTTGAAAATGGTGTAAAAGGTATAGCCGCTATCGATTTTATTCACTACCCACTGCCGTGTTTCTGATGTCCCTTCTCCAACAGTATCGCCATTATCGACATGCACATACACATGGGTAATGTGAGTGTGTTTATCGTTATATCGGACTTTAGAAATAAGGTAATCAGCCCATTTATCAGTCATATTTCACCAGAAGTTTGAACAGGAAAAGCCCTGCAATACATTTATAAACAACAAAACAGACTCTTCCTATTCCACGACAGCAATGTAGTGATCTAGAGCAATTTTATATTCCTGATAACCTCAAGATAATTCTGCCTTTACGCTTTATGCTCAAATCCCATTAAATAAAGCCAGTCGCTCTTTGTGACTGTCGCTCATATCGAAAGCAAAATCTTCGTGTTCTGCCAGGAATGTGCCGAACGCCATGAGTGCAGAAACCGCCGGGTCTATCTTGTTGGAGGATTTCTTTTTGTTAGGTTTGATATTGGCGTTGGCATCGGACTCCATCACCACGTTACCAATCGCCCAGGCCAGAACCGGATCGCCACGATGGCGCACCACCTTGCGGTTAACAAAAACCTCAAAAGATTTCGCTACCGGACTGAATTTCAGATAGGTTTGCGGGAACGGCTCCACATCGAGGCCAGCCCCCTGTAACTGGGTTCGCAAGTGTGTCGCGTTCCACGTATCAAAGCCCACCAGCCGGATATTGAATATTTCAGCGTCGCGCAGGATATCGTCACGGATGCGATCATAGTCAATACAGTCGCCGGGGGTGGTGCGTATCCAGCCCGCTTTTACCCACTGCCGATAGATGGCGCGGTTTTTGTTAGCAACGTTAAGTAGTTGTGCTTCGGGCAGATAGTGCCGGGTAAGAAGCCTGATCTCGCGTTCAAACGGGAAAGCGTAACTCACACTGGTAATATCGCTGGTTGAGGACAGGTCAAATCCGGCGTAACACTCCATCCCGGACAGATCTTCTTCGGCATAATCGAGTGCACAGGCATCCCATGCCCCGGCACCCATCCACGGAGTGGAACCCTGACACCAGATATTGAAACGCTTGGTCAGCATCTCCACCCATTGTGACGGTATACCCCGCGCTTTTTGGATGGTGGATTCCAGCTTCGCCGCGTCAACGGACACATGCAGGTTAGGGTTGGCCTTGATCCACATTTCAGGCTGCTCAACCTCGCTTTCGTCGTCCAGTTCGTAGATCAGGACAAACAGCGAATCGTTGCTCTCTTCCCCGGCCAGAATCTGACAGCAGTAGTCGTAATGCTGTTTACAGGCTGAGACAACGTTACTCCCGGCGGTCGTTATGGCGAACAAAATAGCCTCAGGACGTGCGCCCATACCCAGCTCAAGGGCGGAATAAACGCCGTTATCCGGGTGAAGGTGGTACTCATCGACAATCGCTAGGCTGGGGTTAGTCCCTTCAATGGTGGCCGCTTTCGCCGCCAGCGGCTTTAGCAGGCTGTTGCTCTTCGGGAAAATGACCTTATGCGCCTGAATATTGACGCGCTTTTTCAGCGGTTTTGACAGCAGGCACATCTGGCGGGCATCGTCGAACACAATCCGGGCCTGATCCCGGCTCACCGCCGCCGTGTAGATATCCTGCTGCCCCTTCTCCATCACAAGAAACCAGTTAGCCAGCATCGCAGCCACGGTGGATTTGGCATTCTTGCGCGGTACTTCGATAAAGGCGCTGCTGTACTTCCGGCGACCTGACTCCCTGACCTTAAAGCCCAGCAGGTTAGCAAAAGCGAACTGCTGCCACGGTTCCAGTTCGATTGGCTGGCGGCGCAACGGGCCTTTGACGTGTGGGCAGAGCCGAGAGAACGCAATAAATCGCTCGACAGTCGCTGTATCGAACTCATAACGGGAGTCATTCAGGTCTGAAAAGTACCTTTCCACGGCCTGTTTAACCCGCTTACAGGCCGGAATTTCTCCAGATTTAATGGCGTTTGCGTAATCATTCCAGACGGTCAATCTCGTCTTCCTCTTCCGTTTCTACCTGGTTACGGCGACGGCTTACCGGATCAAAGCCCAGCAGCGACGACATTTTAATCATGATTTTTTCAGCATCAGCCTTTGCACTCAGTGCCGGGTTCCGGCTCTCTCCGCCCTGGCTGTTCACAATGCTGAACCCACGGCTGGCAAGGTCTTCCACGGCTTTGCGGTACATCGAATAGTTGACGCAATAAAGCTCAAGGCTGTTCCAGTCGGCAGGCGTCAGATCACCACGTTCCGCCAGTTGCTTCGCCTTTGCTTTCCACTGCTGCGCCGCGATTTCATCAAGGTAAGCGGGCGGTTTTGGTGGTCTTGGCATAACTCACTGTTTTCCTTTTCGTTTTATTTTCAAAAAAATCACCGTGCATAAAAATTTGAGGGGGCGGGCGGTGCCTTGCAGCAGCGGGTTTGTCTTTAAAACCTCCCCCACCCCATCCATGCGTCCTGTCATCGGTTGCGAAAGCATTCCATAAGCTCCCGGTCACGCTGGCTCATACGCTTTGCTACGGGCTTCGTATGCGCTCTCTGTCTGACTGGTTGCCATGCCTCGCGCTGCTTTATAAGCCCACTAATCAGCCGCTGCTGTTCCTGCTCAATCATTGTCAGCCTCATACATCCAGTCATTGCGATGGGCTGCACGCTCTTCCTGCTCACGGTACAGCCCTGCTTTGCGCTTCGCTTTGGTGGTTGGGTCTTGCTGTGTGGTCTTCTGGTTATGATGTGTCTGGCATAACGGCTGGTGATTCCACTCAGGCCAGAACAGAACATCATCACCGCCGTTGATAGGGATGATGTGATCGACAATCTTTGCAGGTACGTAGAGGTCCAGCTTCAGACACTCAACGCATAGCGGATAGCGCTTAAGGTACTGAGTACGGTACTTCTCCCATGATGCTGAGTAACCACGGGCGCGACGGTGGCCGCGTCTGGCATCCTCTGCCCGCCAGGCTTCCCGCTTATGCTCATCACACTTGCCGGATTTCACCCGCTTATTACATCCCGGCTCTGTGCACCGGCGCAACGGCTGCCACGGCATCAGTAGATCCCCACATCACGATAGACTGACCACAAAGCTGAGATAGTCAGGGGCACCTCTGTAGACTCAACATCGCTAATCATCGTGCGATATTCATACAGCTGAGAGACGTATAGCAGACAGCCAATCTTGATCGCCGGTGTAAACTCCAGACCTTTATCAAATCGCTTGCCTATATGCTTCTGACAGACCTCCAACGCCGCAGCGATATAAGCCTGGATCAACACGTCTTCATAGTTGTCATCAATCCGACAATGCATCTTTGCTTCATCAAGGGGGATTAACTCGCTCATTCGTCGCCTGCCTTATCGTCTTTGCTGACCTTAAATTCCTGTTTCCATGCCTGGCTGAACTCGTCGCCACCGTCGCGCGGCGGCATACCTTCGCGTTCTCGGGCTTCGTTAGGGTTCATGATCCCGTTCTTAATGCCGCGCTCATAAGTTGCGTAACGTTCGGTTGGAGTGGCTCGAAGAAGATCGGCAGAGTCGAACTCCACCTGATAACGAATTCCGGGTACAGGCGATGCCACCAGCAACGCGGATTTAATCTGCTGCTCAAAGTTCGCCAGCCACGGACGCATCGTCATGGTGAGAAATGCGCGGCTCGCCTCACTAAAGTTGCTGTAGGTGCTGTTGCTGTATTCCTGCAGGAAGATGGGGGACACGTTGAACATGCGGGCAATGTCTTCAATGGAGAAGCGCCGGGAGGCCAGCCACTCAGCATCCTGATTGCTCATGCCAAGCTGCTTATAGTCCATGCCACCTTCAAGGATCGGTGTTTTACCGGCATTTCTGGCACCTTTGTAGCGCTCAAGCGCGTCCAGCGCCTGTTTACCCTTCACACTATCGAGCCATTCAGCAGTAGTGACTACGCCCGCCGCCATCATGCCATCTTTCATAATGCTGGCGCCGTGGCGCTGCTGGGCCAGACCTAACCCCAGCGCCTCACGGCAGATGGTGATCGGCGAGCGCCCCAGAAAACCATCATCGGTCGAGTAACGCAGGTGCAGAATCTCTTCCTGCAGGTAGGTGCGCACTGCCCCGGTAAACGGTTCAGTAACGGTGTATTTGTACTTATGCTGGCCGATACGCTCAGGAACAACCGCCCCCGGCGCATACGGATGCAGGGATTGCGGCTGGCCGTCACGGCCCCACTGGATCACCGCATAGGCGTTACCATTCAGCAGGCAATGACGCATCATCGTGCGCTTGAACTGGTAAGGCGTCTGACAGTCGTTCGGTTGCTCGTTAAGGAGAAAATCCACCGGGTGATTGCTTAGCCACTCCCGCGCTTCTCGGCCGTTATCGTTGCGCACGCGGTAGAGGTAGCAGGGCATTGTTGCCACTGCCTCGCTGATAACTGATATGGCGTTCATGACCGCCGGCAGAGATTCCGCAGTACCGGCAGACACATATTCGCCTGATCCGGTATTTGGAATCCCTGCCATCGCCAGAAACTCATCAATCGTCATGCTGCGCTGTTCGGATGGCTCAGATTTACGGCCAAAAGGCCAGATATTCCACATATCACAGCCCCGCTAAGTCAGCCCAGCGTCGGCGGTTATCACCAGCACGGCGCAGTTCAGGATGTTGGGAGAACAGAGAACGGTGCGCAATTTCCACGCCGGACTCAGGGTAAGCAGGCATAGAAGTAACGGTGATCTCCCGCAGCTCGGCAGCGGTAACAGTGCGAATATACGGTGTAGGAGTAATATCCCAGGACTCTTTCAGCGCACGGAATCCGAAGCTCATGCCGGAAATGTCTCCACGCTCCACCAGCTCCAGCACATCATTGCCAAGTTGGGTGTTTGGCGGGGTCAGCTCGAAACGCAGCCCGGTATCATCTTCGGACAACACCAGCGTGCCGGATTTGGTACGCCCCAGCAGTTGGGTATAGTTATGCTCGTACAGTGCACGCACATCGCTACCGGATGCCAGGCTGTCTTTAAACGCCCCCGGCGCAAACTGCTCGCGGAACTCATCCCAGATCACCTCTGACAGGCTGTTCCAGCGCACGGCATAGCCCACCAGCTTTTTGTTGCTGGCGCTCAGTTCGGAGGTACGGATTTCAAAATCGATTGTTTTCATTGTTGGACTCCACAGAGGGCAAAAAGGGGCCGAAGCCCCTTAAACGTCAGATCAGGAACCGGAACCGGAAAGCTCAAGCACCTTGATGGCGTTGGAGTCCACCACACCACCGCCTAGGTATTTATCGGTGTGCACCTTGTAGAAACCAGGTTCGGTGATGTTGTCGGGGCGGGTACGCACGCCAGTGGTGTGATCCACGATGAAGTAACCGCGCTTAAAGTCGCCGACTGCCAGGAACGCTTCACCCGCAGCCGCATCAGGCATGGTTTCCAGGTATTGAACCGGACGGCCAAGGAGGGTATCGGGAGAGTCAGCGACGAGACGATCACGCCAGATGTAATCCCCGTTGCCGTTTTTCAGCTTTTGCAGCGTAGCGGCAGTGTTGGAGTTCATCACCCATACGGCATTTTTGCGGTATTTGGCTTTCAGCTTATACAGCAGGTCGATAAGACCATCAGAGGAAACGGCAGCAGCCTCCATCTTCTCCAGCGTGCCGAACGGACGGGTTTTATCGCTGGTGGCCGCACGCGGATAGGACAGGAACCCTTTGGATTTTTTATCACCGTCGCCGTTCACAAAGTCGGTTTCTTCGGTAGCAGTGAAGGTGTCGGTAATTTCGGAAGACAGCCAGCCCAGAATATCAACTTCGGAGAAGTCGAGAATTTCCTGAGTGGTTTTCGGGTAGGCGTAGATCGGGTTGAGTTTGATATCAACGCGCTCCATCTTCGGTGTGCTGGTTTCGGTACGCGCTTCGCCTTCGGTGCCGCGCTTAACGGTAGTGCCGCCCACTGACACCAGCTTCTGGTATTCGTTGGTTTTGGTGGTCTTCACCGTGGCGATGGAGCGCATAACGCTGTCATCCTGCAACTGGCGCATGATCTCTTTGTCCAGCTCAGGGATAACGGTATAGCCGCCGTCAGCCTGCACTAACGTGGAGAGAGAGCGGGTATCGCCGGTCATGATGTAGTGGCGCAGCTCATCGTTGCTTACACCTTTACCTTCAACAGAAGTACCAGGCAAATTGCGCTGATCATCAGCGACAGCTTCAAGGCGGGTAATTTCAACTTCAAGCGCATCAGCCTGGGCGCGGAGTTCGTCGAACTGCTTTCCCTCTTCATCGTTCAGGCTTCGCTTTTCGCTGTCAGCTTTTTCCAGCATGGAACGCATCTGGGTTTTGAGTGCGGTTTTCTGCTGGCGTAATTCAAGTAATTTCTTCATGGAGTGGTTTCCGTAACAATTAATGTTGAGACGTGAAACCTGCGCTTGGAGGGATGTCCACCTGGAAAGGAAACCGTCGCAGAACGGGAAAAAACCAGGTGGACAGTGGCGGCTCACGTCTGAGTGCCACTCTTCAAGATATACATAATAATCAATGAGTAAACAGCTCTATGTTGTCGCAAACAGCAGCGAAAACAGGAGAACAAATAATTTACAAAGTTTGATAATATGAACGGGAAAAAAACCACTTCTGGGGGATTTTATGGACTTCGATTTTGATGATATGGCATACCCGGATATTTTTTTAATTTCCGGCGAGGAGTTTAAAGGAAGCCGGAACACAGGAAAAAATCAGGTAGATATCCCGTTTACTGACGAACCGCAAATTGAATTGGGCGATATTCTGATTCAGAAGATTGGAAGCCGTGAGTTAAGCCTTAAAGTTGTCGATCTTTCAATATCAAAGAATGGAACGCTGAACGTGGGTACAACGCATCCTCACTTACTTACGTTATCCGTAGAGAATCTTTCTTCCAACGCACACAGGACAGCAAAGAGTATGAATACTTTTAATATTGGCTCCGTCAGTGGTGAGCAAGTTCAAATAGGTGAAAGTAATCATATGCTGGTGAATATCAGTATTACTGAACTTGTCGAGAAAGTGGCTAA
Organism: Citrobacter sp. RHBSTW-00029; assembly: GCF_014104295.1. NCBI lineage: Bacteria > Pseudomonadati > Pseudomonadota > Gammaproteobacteria > Enterobacterales > Enterobacteriaceae > Citrobacter > Citrobacter sp. RHBSTW-00029. The sequence goes on along the minus strand of NZ_JABXRT010000001.1, from coordinate 4,651,818 downwards.
CTCTGGCGATCCACAGGCTAAATCAATGTTGAAACAGTTACTGGAAAATAGCACCGTTGCCAGTATCGTTGGCGCTGGCGCTTCTGCGCTATTAGGTCTGCTTTAAAATATGGCCTGGGAAAAACCAGGCCTTTAGCTTATATGGCTGGATGATTATTCTTTATCCAGCCCCCACTGATAGAAAGCCCAGCTTGCCGTTGATTGTGCGCTATGGATAGCGTTCTCAAGGCCAGAGGTTGGGTACGACAAATCAGCCGCCATCCTCTGTAGAAGATCGAGGTAAGCGCTGGCGTCTTTCGACAACTCTTGCCCCCCTTCTTCCAGCCCAGACTGGTACGATTCCAGATCAAGCTTTTCAGAAGTGACAAACGCACTCAGAGCCAGAAAATCCGTCACTGTAATCTCATCTTTATTTGAAAGCTCATCAACGGCGCTGTAGAGAAACTTAAGATCGCTCATATGCCCGTTATCTTTGCCAATCAGTTTCATTAATGACCTCTTTATTTTTCACGTATATATACAGAACTATGTTGGTTCAGTTAGTTCAGTTGGTTCAATTTGTAAAGATGATTGTTTTATAATGATTATTTCCCGTTGAGTGAACCAACAAAGCCCCGATTTGAACCAACATTGGGTATTTTCATGTTGGTTCAGTCCATGAGGTTCTAAAATGTTGGTTCAAACTGCCCGTTTGTTGGTTCAAAACTGCTATTTGTTGGTTCAGTGTTGGTTCATTTTTTGACATTAAACCCATATAAAACAGCCACATGAACATAACCCATAGACACTGAACCAACTGAACCAACATTAATAACCCTCACATGTGTAATTTATTCTTCTCCATCTTCCGCAACCTGGTGAAGCACATAAACGTTGATTTGACGCCCATCAATACGCGGGGATTTCTGCTGGTATCCACGCCCGCTGGACGGCTCAGAAAGCAAGCCAGCAGCGGCAAGCACGCGGGCAAACTGCCTGGCGTTAAAGCCCTGAGCTATCTCCTTCTCAAACGTTGCGGGGAACGTATAGAACACCAGCGGCGAATCATCATGGCTGCTTTTGCGCTTTCGATACCCGGCCAGATCGCGAATCGGCATACTGGACGGATCATAGGGCAACGGTGCAAAGCGGCTTAAACCGTAGGCATTCAGGAACGCCTCGCACTGCTCGATGATCTGCTGGTGCTCTTTGTTACCCGTGCCGAACTCTTTCACCCAGGCGTTAAAGCTATGCTGGATAGCGTCACGGCTGGCCTGTTCACTCCATCCGGTGATTGATGCACCAGTTACCAGCGCGGCTTCGAGGATTGCAAAGCGTTCGGCCACGCGGTGTACCTGCTCACCGTAATCCGCCGGGATGAGGCCGCGCCAGCGCGTTTGCGCGTCACGCACCGCCTGTTTAGCCTCCTGCTGGTTAGCCGCCAGCCATTTAACCCACTCACGCCCCGCCGCCCCGTGGTTATCAATCCAGGCTTCTTTCAGTGCGTCAGCATGAGCCTTGCCGTTTGGCAGACCGTTAAAGGCCGTCGATTTCTCCATAGGGATGTTGAGCAAGCGCACCAGTTGGCCCGCTTTCACTTTCAGCCCACCAGCAGCCAGGAAGGTTTCAATATCCATTTCCCCGGTGCTGATCGCCACAGTGCGCCAGCGTTTAAGCTCCCGATTGCCGCCCTCTTTGGCTCCCTGCAACTTTCCGGCACCGTTAAACAGGGTGTAAGCAGACGTGGCAACATCTTTGGCACTGCTGCCCTGTCCTACCTCATCAAGCGGTAACAGGCTGTCGTTATGCGCCTCCGCTTCGTTTGCTATGCCAAGCGCAGTACCGTACCAGGTAAGCCGCAACGCATCAGGCTCACCCCACAGGCTGCTCGCAATATTGGCGGTAGTGGTCTTACCGGCGCTCGACTGCTCGAACAAATGGACGCCGAAACCATCAGCACCCACCAGGCCAATAAGCGGCGCGGATAATGCCGCTGCCACGCCCAGCATCATGGACGGATTGCCCCCGGCCAGACGGGCGACGGAATCCCGCCAGGTGGCAGCTGTACCAGCAATGGCATACCCGGAAGATGCAGCGCTGCGACCGTTAAAGAGAATGGGCGTCTCTGGATCACCAATCACTTCACCATCAGGCATGATATATGCGCCATGATGCCAGCCAGTGGTATGGGTGATAATCCATTCCCGATCAGTGCCGCTTTGCTGCAACCAGTCGGCCAGAATCGCCCGGAAGGTGCTTTTAGTGGTCACATTCACCCCACCAGCTTTAAGTGAGCGCCAGCCGTCGCGCTCACCGATATCAGCACAGGGGATCGCCCTGGTAATATCTTCGTGGCCACGCGGCGAACGCCAGCGCAAAACAAGATAGCGCTCTGCCCCGTCACTACCGGAACCGACTACCTCAAGAGGCGAGCACAGCCACGTTTCGTTATTGATGATCTCGCCACTATCCTTGTCCACCTTTGGCGTGATCCAGTACAGACCATCGCTGCGGCTTTCCACGCGGGGTTTGAGTTCATCGCCCGGTTCAGGCTTTGGCTCCCGTTTTTTCACAGGCAAGTTCACCACAATACTTTCCCCGCGTTCGGCCTCTTCTTTGAGAAGTGGAAGCCTGCCCGTCCAGTCCTCCTTCGGCTGAGGCTCAAACATGCCATTAAACAGCCGGGCCTCTTTCACATCCGCCAGCGCCAGTTTGGTTGCGATAGTGCTTATCTGCATTTCGGAAAGCTCGCCAGCGCGGATCACACGAACACTGCGACGGCCGTTATCAACGATGTTTAATCGTTCCAGTTCTGCCAGTTGCCTTTTGCCCAGATAAACAGGCGGCACATCATCCCACGCCCTTTTACCTTCGCTCTCGATCCAGTGCTGCACATGTGAATAGGCATCTTCACCCGCAAAGATAATCGCCTCAGTAAATTTATCTTTCGGCAGAAATTTGATATTCGGGGCATTCTTCATCTTCATCAGTGCAACACCTTATTGGACATATCCGCGCCCAGGTCTTCATGCAGGTACTCAAGGTGGCAGCTTTTCACTATCTGCAACCCCATTTCGTTAATATCGCCATCGTCGGTAAAGCAGGTCAGCAGAATATCCCGCAAACGCCTTAACCCCTCATCGCGCCCGAATTCTTCAAAGCAGCCAAAAATCATATATTTCATCAATACGTTTTCAGTTACGCGCGGCTCCAGCGTGAAGCGATAGCGGGCCATATACTTATCGCTTTCCACCAGCAAGGTTGCCGAACCGGTTTCCGCTATCTGGTGAGCAATACAGGTTTCGGTCAGTTTGCGGAACAATGGGCCTATCACTTCAAAAATATCGGTCATTGCGGGATACCTCCGCTCATCTGAAATTTGCCAAGTAATGGGTGATACCAGTACGCCGATCCATATTTGCGCTTCGCGCTGCGCAGAACCTGCCTCGCCACCTCTCTGAACTTGTTATCCGGCGCGATAAAGCCACCAGCTTTCATTCTGACCAGCATCACGCCCGTGTTTTTTGCCAGCTCTTCGGCTTTTTTCGTCGATATGCCGAACTCAGCCGCCAGCGTGGCGACCGGAGCCATACCGGGAGGAATATCTCCCCCCTGGCTTTCGGTGAGTGTGCGCACCTGCTGCTCTAACTCCAGAACGCGGTTAACCAGCAAATCGACTCGGTTTTCAAGCTCGTTAAATTTCAAGTGACTGATCATGATTGCTCCCCTGCTTTATTACGCTGGGTACGCACATAATCCGCAGCATCACTACTCTGATTGAGTGCTTGCGCCATTCTGGGAAGGTGACGCAATGCATGGCTTACAAGGATCAAATCACGCATGGGTCACCTCACTTGCCGCTTTTAGTTCACGAATGCGGGACAACGACATACTGATCAGATCCATCGCAACGCTGTACTCGGTTTCATCATCAAAATTCATATACAGCGATGTTGAGAGCAACGCTTCCAGGCGGCGCAGTTCATCTTCAATGTCAATTTCCGACCATTTGACCTTACGCATGGCGCACCTCCTGAATCGCGGCACTGTCGAACTCCCAGCCACGGCGGGTGGTGTAATCGAAGAAGGCAACGCGGCAAGGAGCCTGAGCACGGATTTTGGCGGCAAAAACTAAATCCCAGCCGGGAAAAGCAGCGCGGGCTTTATCTTCCGTATCAGCATCAAAGCGAAGCACTACTGGTGTGCATTCAGGAGTGTGATCGGGGGTTGCCAGGAATAACCATGTAAATTCCGGGCGAGTTTGGGTAGACTGATTGTCAGCCATAACTGTTACCTCACTTAACGGTTTGTGGTTAGACGCCTCGGTACTGCTCCAACAGTCCGGGGCGTTGCCATTTCTGCACCTTGCTTTAATCAAGGTGCTATTCACCATATTACTAGGTGAATAGCACGTCAAGCATTGAATATGATTTTTTTTTGCGTATAGTGAATAGCACCTAACGCATGGAGATCCAGTAATGGCAACGGGTTCAATAAACAACAAATCAAAACAAGTAAATGTTCGAGTTCCGCATGAAGTGTTAGAGGATATCGAGTCAGTGAAAGATAACGGTGAGAGTACCGCCGGTTTTCTTATCGCCGCCGCCATGGGCGAGATCAAACGCCGCCAGCGCAAGCTGTCAAAAAAATCCACAACGGAGTAAAAATTACAATGGCTAAGATTACCCGTAATCAAGCAATTGAAATTATTAAAAATTATTTCCTTCCACTTGAAGTGATAGACGATGGAAATACTAATGAGGGTGATCCGATTTCCTTTTGTGTTTACCTTTCCGAAAACAGTGATGAACGTATTGGGCCTTTTTCCATAAATCGCACAGATTTTATAATTCAGGAAAGGCTGATAAAAGGCATTGAATTTATTAAGAAAGATCGCATCAAATAACGAACATTGTTCGTTTGATGTGATATTTTTTTTAACTCTCTGATTTCGTTGCAAAGCGTATTCTTGCGCTCTGTTTAGACTTTGACCACCAGCATTAACCCTGGTATGCTTAATCTGTTTCGGTTTTTCGTAGTGACATTGGCAGCTCTGCAAAGCTGCCTTTGTTTTATTCAGCGTCAGCATTCGGCACCTCCGGCAATACGCCACCAGCGATCAGTTTCTTCGTTAACCACTGCTCACCCTTCCCCGTCAGCATCGTTGTGAATGAGGCTCTTACCTCGCCATTCGTTTCATACGTTCCCTGGCGAACGGCAAAATAACCGCTATCGATATAACGCTGCATAGGCAGGTTGTGGCGCTGGCCGCCGTTGATGAGAATCCCCTGTTGCCTCATCCAGCCGAATAATTTGATGGGGCCAAGCCCTACGGCTTTGGCATAGTTGGGAATGGAAATACCCTTGCTGATCTCCGCCACGCGATCAGCGAAATCAACCTTTGGCGCAGCGGCCACCAGCCGGTTTTCAAGTTCGCTTGCCTTTTCGGCCAGATCAGCAGCAAGGCGCAGGGCTTCCGGCAACGTCTGGGGGATATTAGCGGCGGCTTTTGCCTGGCGTTCGCAGCTGATGAAGTAGCGGCGCACCTCCCGCCCTTTTTCGTTGCGCTCAACCATTGCCAGCTCTTTGCCCATATCAATAGTGATCAGGTAGTCATGTTCCATCTGCTGCCGAGATTTTGCGCTCGCCCGTTTTGGCGTGCTCAAACTTTCAACAATGATGTAATCGACTCCAGTAGTGAAGCTGTACTGGCTAATACGCCCTTTAATCCAGTTGGTGAAATCACGCCCAACGCCGAGAAACTCATGGAGTTTTTTTGCACTGACCAGCGATACCGTCACACCGCCAATATTTCCGGGGTTAACCGGAACCAGCTCATTTAATTTTTGCATAGCGCCCCCTACGCAGATCTACGGTTGTAAGGGGTATTGACGTTCTCAACAGCAGGTGGATTACGAACCCACCAGAGCACATCCGAAAGAAGCCAGGCACAGCTATTGCGGCCAAAGTGGCAGCGGGGAGGAAAGCGGCCCTCTTGCTCCATCTTCCAACGGCTGGAACGGGAAAGACTGGTCATTTCACTGCACTCATCTTCACGAATACGGCGATCGAACTTGAATCCGTACTCTTCCAGAAGGCTGCGGCGTTGCTCAGGATTTGGCGGGGTAAAGATGATATTTGACATGTTGCCTCCACTGTTTCTGCGTTTTGTGGAGGCTATTGTTACGTCTAGAAAAATGCTCTGCTGGAATTTTCCGGAAAATTACTGGATTTTCCAGTTATGATTTTCCTTCAATGAAGGGAATATCAACCATACTTAACCAAGCTTGCACAGTCCTGCCATTGGGAGCCTTTATTCCTTTTGCTTTAAAAAGCTCACTTATTTCACTATCAGGATTATCAAAGTATTTTCTTGGATTTTCAGCAACATCAGAATCGTACATTGTGTATAAAAGTGACTTGATAAATTGCGCACGGCTATTTATTGTTTTGGTCGATAATTTATCTTCATGTCTCACCAATAATTCACCATTGGGCTTAACATTGATATTATCGATATGTTCATCCGATCTATCAGGCAATCTCTTCCCTGCATAATTTATAATTTTTTCGATGTCAGCACCTAATATATACATATCTTCCGGTTGTATGTTTAATAATTGTTCAACACCCCACTCCGAACCGGGAAAATCTAGAATTGCAAGAAATGGCCTGTCAGTACCAGTCAAGACCACCATACCTTCACAGGGAATTTGTGTAAATGGTTGACCAAAATCAGAACAACGCAACATACCCCACAGGCCACTGATAAAAGCAGGAATTCTAAACTCATATTCATAATCCTCTGCATGTTCCATTGGTTCATCAACAGTCACAAACTCAGAGTATTTTCCGCGAGAAGACCATTCTGCTTCAATATCATAAACGGTTTCTTCATCTTTTTTGAAGACATGAACCATTGCCTTTGTTGATGAAGGTACTTTAATACAAATAGTTACCGTACCAATCTCACCAAAATGTAGTAAGTCGCCAATCTCACAGCCAATTAACTTTGATGCTCGCTCTAAAGTACAATATTCTGGTATTGGAATATTCATGACGCCACCCTCAACGCCCCTAAATAACTTGCGAGCCAGACGGGTAGGGTTTCCCGCTTTTCGGTTGGCCGACCTAGACCCGCAATATCAGTTTAATCTCTATTCATTACAGGTAACAGAACCACATTTTGATGATTACCCGCAAGAAGTTCTAAGCGGTCATACCACTTGTTCAGCGCGTCCAGCTTCTCTGGCAAGTACAGACTACGGTTATAAATCGCCATAACTCCCGGCATTGAATGGCCCAGCAACTGTTCAACAACGTGCGGAGCGATACCCATATTATTCATATGCGTTGCAAGCGTTCGCCGTAGATCATGCAATGTCCAGGGTTCAGAATGCCCCAGTTTTTTATAAACACTACGGCCCCACTGGCTAACCGCTTCGCTATTCTTCACAACCCCAAGAAGGTAACCGGATGATTTTGTTTCATCGTGGAGCATTTCAATAAATGAACGCATCGCCTCAGGAACTGGACGCACAATCTTTTCACCACCTTTACTATGCGCTTTTGGTACTGTCCACACCCACGCCTCCATATCCCATTCGGCCCACTCTGACAATCTGGCCTCCTGGGTGCGGCAACCAAACAAAGTAGTGATCCTGAGCAAGTTTGTGTAGTAAGGCAGAAAAACATCGCCGGACGATATAGCAGCCCACAATCCCCCAACCTCTTTATCTTTCAGTACACGATCTTTTTTCGCCTGCTTTTTACCAACATCGGGAATACTCAAATCTTCAAGGGCGGTACTGACGGCGTAACGGCGAACGCGGCAGAATTTCAGAGCCTGCTTACACATCTGGAATACATAACCAGCAGCAACCGGCGTTTTCTTTTTCATCCTGTCAAAGCAGTCAAGCCAGTAACGGGTTTCGCAGTCAGCGAGCGCCATTTTCCCAATATAAGGGTAAATGTGTTTGCGCAGCTCCGCTTTATGCCGCTCAACGTTCGCACGGTTTTCTTCCGCATATTCGCGTATCCAGTATTCGATAGCTTCCTGCACCGTGACCGGTTTAAGCGTTTCCTGAGTAGTTAGCGCCAACTGGTGCTTTGGGTCTTTACCAGAGGCCAGCCACTGACGACATTTATCACGCGAGGAACGGGCCTCTTTGAGACTCATATCAGGGTAGCGCCCCAGAGTCAGCCGATGCAGCTTCTGCCCGTCGAGTCGGTAAGTAAACACCCAGCTAATGCCACCAGCTTTCGTTACCTTAGCGCTCAACCCGGCACCATCAGCATAAAACTCAATCTTACTGGCCGGGATGCCATGTAATCCCTTTAACTTCCTGTCGCTCAGTTTGTTAAGTTCGCCAGCCATAGACCATCACCCAGCCCAAAGTGTTTATACAAATGTTTATACAGAATTGCTTGCATAATAGCATAAACAACAAAAAGCACTGGAACAATATACAGTTACATTTTCATTTAACTGATTGATTTTAAATAAAATATAAAAACCACCGCAAAGCATGAAAACAGCTAATCTGACAGTACGGCATGAACTGATACTAATCAGTTAAGTGTTTGTTTTAAAAGGCGCTACTCGGCATGGGGAAGCGCCTTTTTTATTGACGTCATACGGGAGGCTTTGGCGATGAACGCGAGATGTGAACCTGTCTATTTTGGCGATGAATCTAAAAAGATAATCCTGGGTGATGCGCTGACCGAACTGAAAAAGCTGCCGTCTGAAAGCGCCGAGCTCGTTTTTGCCGACCCACCTTATAATATCGGTAAAAACTTTGACGGAATGGTGGAATCCTGGGATGAAGAGAGCTTTTTGGCATGGCTGTTTGAATGCATTGACGAGTGTCATCGGATTCTCAAACCACACGGCACCATGTACATCATGAACAGTACGGAGAACATGCCGTACATCGACCTCAAATGCCGCCAGCTTTTTACCATCAAAAGCCGTATTGTGTGGGCCTATGATAGCTCAGGGGTGCAGGCCAAAAAGTACTTTGGTTCGATGTATGAACCGATCCTGATGATGGTAAAAGATCAGAAAAACTATACGTTTAATCGCGATGATATTCTGGTGGAAGCCAAAACGGGCGCTCAACGCGCGCTGATAGACTACAGAAAGAACCCACCCCAGCCATACAATCAGAAAAAAGTGCCTGGCAATGTCTGGGAGTTTCCCCGCGTTCGCTATCTGATGGACGAATACGAAAACCACCCCACGCAGAAACCCAAAGCCCTGCTGGAGCGCATCATTCTGGCTTCCTCCAACCCAGATGACAAAGTGCTGGATCCGTTTGCCGGTAGCTTCACAACCGGTGCCACTGCCGTGGAATTAGGTCGCAAGTTTGTCGGGATTGAAATCAATGCCGAATACGTAAAAATGGGGCTCAGAAGATTGAGTATTGGTTCTCATTTTTCAGAGATTGAACTTGCAAAGGTGAAAAAGCGTAAGACCAAAAATCTGTCTAAAAAGAGTCGATTACCAGAAAAGAGCGGTGAAATTTCAGCAAAGTAAAAGCATTGTAAGTCTGCTTTTCAGCTTTTAGATTTCGTGTATATTCCCTGCACGCTTGGGCATGAATACACAGGATTTGGTAATGATTCGCAAGTATTGGTGGCTGGTTGTTTTTGCGGTTTTCGTTTTTCTTTTTGATGCGCTACTTATTCAGTGGATAGAGCTGATGACGACAGAGCACGACAAGTGTCGGAATATGAACTCGGTGAATCCCCTTAAGCTGGTCAACTGCGTCGATCTCGAATAGCGCCACCAACCCCGCTTCAGCAGCCGTCAGGCCTGGCGGCTAAAACTACCCTACCTGACTCTCACTCTGCGTTAATTGCCTTACGATACCATCTGGGTTTAACATTTTTAATACATTATCAACTAATACTGGCGCTTGTTTATAAAGATCATAACTCATTGGATTAATGAGCCAGTTTTTAACGATGCCACTAAAACTGCCATGAAGAATAATTATTATAATGTCTAAATCAAGACCGGTGGCGATAAGCCCGTCGTCCATACATTTCTGCAAGGCAATACGCATACCAAGATGGTTGATACCAATTTTTTCACGAATAGCCTGTTCCGATATCATATCATTATGGAATTCACATTTATGATATAAAATCTGCATTAATGCCTGCTGTCGAGGATTCTCAGCAATATATTGCAAACCCACAACTAATCTTTCTTGTAGCCGCTGTAATGGGTTATCTCCCCAACGGCCCACAAGCCGCTCTTGAATAAGATCGCGCAAGGGCGGCTGCTGTAACCAAAGCTCATTAAAAAGCTGCGTTTTATTTTCGAAATGCCAATAGAGCGCTCCCCGGGTAACGTTGGCCGCATCCGCGATGTCGTTGAGCGTCGTATTACTCACACCACGCGCGGCGAACTGTACAATCGCTGTTTCAATCAGGAGCTGACGCGTTTTGAGGGCATCAGCTTTCGTTTTTCTGACCATAGTTTCGAATGCCTGAGGCAGAGTAGAGAATGATTAACTTTCTTATTTAATATTTACTATACGGAATAAATGTACCACCGGGCAATTATTTAAACGAGTTCTAAACTATTTCATTGCGTGGATTACACACAAATAATCAAAACGAATAAAAAACATCAATCCATTCACCAATTATATAATCATTTCAATATGTATTTATACGCATCATAACATTGCGATTAACAACATAATAAATCAGTACTTGATTACTCTTTTTTGTTTTTATGTGCCGTGCATCGTCCCCGTAAATAAGTATTGCTTACATCGCAAGCTAATAATTTGTAGGATAGCCAACTATTATTTTTGTGCACGTTATCTCCCTTGCCTCACCCGGTAAATAACGAGCTTTCGGTTTTTTAAGGAATCGTAATGACGAAAAATGCCAGGTTCTCACTCCTGCCCTCATTCATCATCATCTCCGCTGCATTACTCGCCGGTTGTAACGATCAGGGGGATACACAAGCTCATCCTGCCGAGCCACAGGTTACTGTCCATGTCGTTGAGTCGGCCCCTTTAGCCGTGACGACTGAATTACCGGGACGAACAACCTCATTCCGTATTGCTGAAGTCCGTCCTCAGGTCAGCGGGATTGTACTTAAACGGAATTTCACCGAAGGGAGTGATGTTGAAGCAGGTCAATCGCTTTATCAGATCGATCCCGCAACCTACCAGGCAGACTATGACAGCGCCAAAGGTGAGCTGGCGAAGAGTGAAGCGGCTGCTGCAATTACGCATTTAACGGTAAAACGTTATGTTCCGCTGGTTGGCACTAAGTACATCAGCCAGCAAGAGTACGATCAGGCCATTGCTGATGCCCGCCAGGCCGATGCATCCGTAATAGCAGCAAAAGCCGCGGTCGAAAGTGCACGTATTAACCTGGCCTACACCAAAGTGACATCGCCCATTAGCGGACGGATCGGTAAATCTAACGTCACCGAAGGCGCATTAGTCACGAATGGTCAGGCAACAGAGTTAGCCACCGTTCAGCAACTTGATCCTATTTATGTCGATGTCACGCAGTCCAGCAACGACTTTATGCGCCTCAAGCAATCAGTTGAGCAAGGGAGCCTGCATAAAGACGATGCCAGCAGTACCGTCGAACTGGTGATGGAAAATGGCCAGTCGTACCCGCTGAAAGGCTCTTTGCAATTTTCTGACGTGACGGTTGATGAAAGCACCGGTTCGATCACCCTCAGGGCCGTATTCCCTAACCCGCAGCACACGCTGCTACCGGGCATGTTTGTGCGCGCGCGCATTGATGAAGGCGTCCAGCCGAATGCCATTCTTGTTCCGCAACAGGGAGTAACGCGTACGCCTCGCGGCGATGCCACCGTGATGATCGTTAACGACAAGAGTCAGGTTGAGTCTCGCGCCGTCGTTGCCGCACAAGCCATTGGCGACAAGTGGCTCATCAGCAAAGGCCTGCAACCGGGAGACAAAGTTATCGTGAGCGGCTTACAGAAAGCACGCCCTGGCGTTCAGGTTAAAGCAACCGCCGATACCGAAACCCCAGCCACGAAAGCCCAATAAGGTAACCGGACATGGCTAACTTTTTTATCAGGCGTCCTATTTTTGCCTGGGTACTGGCCATCATTCTGATGATGGCGGGGGCTCTGGCAATCATGCAACTCCCTGTGGCACAGTACCCGACCATTGCTCCCCCTGCGGTTGCCATTACCGCCACCTATCCAGGTGCGGATGCGCAGACGGTACAGGACACTGTTACGCAGGTTATCGAACAGAATATGAACGGTATCGATAACCTGATGTATATGTCCTCCACCAGCGACTCCGCCGGGAGTGTGACCATCACGCTGACCTTCCAGTCTGGTACCGACCCCGATATCGCCCAGGTTCAGGTGCAAAACAAACTGCAACTCGCCACGCCGTTACTGCCGCAGGAAGTCCAGCAGCAGGGGATCGGCGTTGAGAAATCCAGCAGCAGCTTTTTAATGGTCGCGGGGTTTGTTTCTGATAACCCGCAAACCACGCAGGATGACATTTCCGACTACGTCGCCTCAAACGTTAAAGACTCAATCAGCCGTCTTAATGGCGTGGGTGACGTGCAACTGTTTGGCGCGCAGTACGCTATGCGTATTTGGCTGGATGCGAACTTGTTGAACAAGTACCAGCTTACGCCGGTTGATGTGATCAATCAGTTGAAAGTCCAGAACGATCAAATTGCCGCGGGTCAGTTAGGGGGGACGCCTGCATTACCTAACCAGCAGCTTAACGCTTCTATCATTGCGCAAACGCGACTGAAAGATCCTGAAGAGTTCGGCAAAGTCACTTTACGTGTGAACAGCGATGGTTCGGTTGTTCACCTGAAGGATGTTGCGCGGATCGAGTTGGGTGGTGAGAACTACAACGTCGTGGCGCGTATTAACGGTAAGCCTGCATCTGGCCTCGGTATTAAGCTGGCAACCGGGGCAAACGCGCTGGATACCGCTAACGCCATCAAAGCCAAGCTGGTTGAGCTGCAACCGTTCTTCCCGCAGGGAATGAAGGTAGTCTATCCGTACGACACCACGCCGTTTGTGACCATCTCCATTCATGAAGTGGTGAAAACGCTGTTTGAGGCGATCGTACTGGTGTTCCTGGTCATGTATTTGTTCCTGCAGAACATCCGGGCAACACTCATTCCAACTATCGCGGTACCCGTCGTGTTGTTGGGTACATTTGCCGTACTTGCCGCGTTTGGCTACTCGATAAACACCCTGACGATGTTCGGGATGGTGCTCGCCATTGGTCTATTGGTCGATGATGCGATAGTGGTGGTGGAAAACGTCGAACGTGTGATGATGGAAGATAATCTGCCTCCTAAAGAGGCGACGGAAAAATCCATGTCACAAATTCAGGGAGCGTTGGTCGGTATCGCCATGGTGTTGTCTGCGGTCTTTATCCCGATGGCCTTCTTTGGCGGATCAACCGGGGCTATCTACCGGCAGTTCTCCATCACCATCGTCTCCGCCATGGCGCTTTCTGTACTGGTCGCACTGATCCTGACTCCCGCACTTTGCGCAACGCTGCTGAAGCCGTTATCAGCCGAGCATCACGAGAAAAAAAGCGGTTTCTTTGGCTGGTTTAATGCCAAATTTGATCACAGCGTCAATCACTACACCAATAGCGTCAGCGGTATTGTGCGTAAAACCGGGCGTTACCTGGTTGTCTACCTGATCATCGTGATCGGCATGGCGGTGCTGTTTATGCGTCTGCCGACCTCCTTCCTGCCGGAAGAAGATCAGGGCGTATTTATGACCATGATCCAGCTCCCGGCGGGGGCAACACAAGAGCGCACCCAGAAAGTGCTGGATCAGGTCACCCAGTATTATCTGAACAATGAGAAAGCTAACGTCGCAAGCGTCTTCACGGTTAACGGCTTTAGCTTCAGCGGTCAGGGGCAAAACTCCGGTCTGGCGTTCGTCAGCCTCAAGCCCTGGAATGAGCGTAGCGGAGAGGAAAACAGCGCCGAAGCGGTCATTGCGCGCGCCACTCGCGCCTTCAGCCAGATCCGCGATGGCCTGGTCTTCCCCTTCAACATGCCGGCTATTGTTGAGCTGGGTACCGCAACCGGCTTCGACTTCGAGCTGATCGATCAGGGTGGTCTGGGACATACGGCGTTAACGCAAGCACGTAACCAACTGCTGGGTATGGTGGCAAAACACCCAGATTTGTTAGTCCGCGTGCGTCCGAACGGCCTGGAAGATACTCCCCAGTTCAAACTGGACGTCGATCAGGAGAAAGCGCAAGCGCTGGGCATTTCGCTGTCGGACATTAACGAGACGATCTCTGCATCGTTGGGCGGCTATTACGTCAATGACTTTATTGACCGCGGCCGGGTGAAGAAAGTGTACGTTCAGGCGGATGCTAAATTCCGCATGCTGCCAACGGACATCAGTAATCTGTATATCCGCAGTGCCAATGGTGAGATGGTTCCGTTCTCTGCGTTCAGCGCATCGCATTGGATCTATGGTTCACCCCGCCTGGAGCGTTACAACGGTATGCCATCCATGGAAATACTGGGGGAAGCCGCGCCGGGTCGAAGTACCGGTGAAGCGATGGCGCTGATGGAAAGCCTGGCGGAAAAACTGCCAAATGGCATTGGTCATGACTGGACGGGTATGTCCTATCAGGAACGACTGTCAGGTAACCAGGCGCCTGCGCTGTATGCCATCTCGCTAATCGTTGTCTTCCTTTGCCTTGCTGCATTATATGAAAGCTGGTCGATTCCCTTCTCGGTTATGCTGGTTGTACCGCTCGGTGTGGTTGGTGCGTTGTTAGCTGCATCGCTGCGTGGGATGAATAACGACGTCTACTTCCAGGTGGGTCTGCTAACCACTATTGGACTCTCGGCTAAAAACGCCATCCTGATCGTTGAGTTTGCCAAAGACCTGATGGATAAAGAGGGCAAAGGGTTGATCGAAGCCACTCTGGAGGCATCGCGCATGCGTCTTCGCCCTATTCTGATGACATCCCTGGCATTTATTCTGGGGGTTATGCCACTGGTTATCAGCCATGGTGCAGGTAGCGGTGCGCAGAATGCTGTTGGTACCGGTGTTATGGGGGGGATGCTCACCGCAACATTGTTAGCGATCTTCTTCGTTCCCGTCTTCTTCGTTGTCGTTAAACGGCGTTTTAGCCGGCACCACGAATAATTTGTAAAAAAAGGCGTCCATGGACGCCTTTTTACATGGTGATGAGTTCTTTATTTATTAATAAGATAGACATTTAATTCTGCTGAAACATTGCAGAAAGAACTTTCAGGCGCACCCATTTCATCCATTATATTTACAATCCACATGAATTGAGATTATTCCTCATGTCAGTCTTTTTTTAAGCAGTGGTAAAATAGAGATCGAGTTCGCAGATGGCTGAGCGTTTACCTTTGCTCAATTAGCGAAACGCTTATTTTTGAGGTAACACCATGAAAAGATTAATACCCGTTGCACTGCTTACCGCATTACTGGCTGGCTGTGCACACGATTCCCCTTGCGTGCCTGTCTATGACGATCAAGGGCGTCTGGTTCATACCAATACCTGTATGAAAGGCACCACGCAGGATAACTGGGAAACTGCAGGCGCGATAGCCGGTGGTGCAGCCGCAGTTGCCGGCTTGACGCTTGGGATAGTTGCCTTGACGAAATAAATAATCATAAAAGCGCGGCCGTTGCCGCGCTTTTAGCCATAATGATTAAATCTTTATATAAGACAAAACGTTGGTTCATAGCATCGCTCATAAAATAAAATTATTATAGATTCGCTTCACATATCCATGACCTCAAATTAGCATTTTCTCTATTCTTCGTTATAACGCACATCCCTTTCATTATTCTCACGCTACGGATATTCACGCCCGAAATTGTTATCATGCGTCCAGTCTGATTTTTAAATTTTTTGCGCCAAAATGTGGCTTACGTTTCAATTTTGCACCACTTCAGGGCGCTGCATTTATTTTTTCCTGTCTACACTCTGCATATTGCGTCGAATAATCGTGCGCAAAAACCTGGCACTACCTTTGCTTAGAAGAGTATGGCCATAGCCACAGACAGGAAAAAGACGTTTTCAGAACGTTTCCATAACAATAATTCCTCCACACAGGATGCTCTATGAAAAAGATGATAATAGCCAGCCTGGCTACGGCCGGCGTGCTGCTTGCGGTTGCAAATCAGGCACATGCCGGCGCAACTCTCGATGCCGTAAAGAAAAAGGGGTTTGTGCAGTGTGGTATCAGTGATGGCCTGCCTGGTTTTTCTTACGCTGATGCAAGCGGTAAATTCTCTGGTATTGATGTCGATGTATGTCGTGGCGTTGCCGCTGCCGTATTTGGTGATGACAGCAAAGTAAAATATACCCCACTCACCGCCAAAGAACGCTTTACCGCACTACAATCTGGCGAAGTCGACATGCTCTCTCGTAATACCACATGGACCTCCTCTCGTGATGCAGGAATGGGAATGTCTTTCACTGGCGTAACGTATTACGACGGCATTGGTTTTCTTACCCACAATAAAGCGGGCCTGAAGAGCGCTAAAGAACTGGATGGCGCAACGGTTTGTATTCAGGCAGGAACAGATACTGAACTGAATGTGGCCGACTACTTTAAAGCCAATAACATGAAGTATACCCCTGTCACCTTTGATCGTTCTGATGAGTCCGCTAAAGCGCTGGAATCAGGGCGCTGCGATACGCTTGCTTCCGACCAGTCTCAGTTGTACGCCCTGCGGATCAAACTGAGCAACCCCGCAGAATGGATTGTACTGCCAGAAGTTATTTCTAAAGAACCACTGGGGCCAGTCGTGCGTCGTGGTGACGATGAGTGGTTCTCGATTGTTCGCTGGACGTTGTTCGCTATGCTGAACGCCGAAGAGATGGGTGTTAACTCAAAAAATGTTGACGAAAAAGCGGCAAATCCTGCAACACCGGATATGGCGCACCTGTTAGGTAAAGAGGGGGACTATGGCAAGGATCTGAAACTTGATAACAAATGGGCTTACAACATTATCAAGCAGGTAGGTAACTACTCGGAGATCTTTGAACGTAACGTTGGATCGGAAAGCCCGTTGAAGATCAAGCGTGGACAGAACAACCTCTGGAATAACGGCGGCATTCAATATGCGCCACCAGTGCGCTAATGCGTAGTGATGTAATGGGCGCCGCTTCCGCGGCGCTCAGTCCAGAGTCATAGTTACCGAGGTTTTCTTATGTCCCATCGCCGCTCAACCGTAAAAGGATCGTTATCCTTTTCTAACCCTGCGGTCCGCGCCTGGTTATTTCAAATACTCGCTGTGATTGCAGTCGTTAGCATTGCGGTCTATCTCATTCATAACACCATTAATAACCTGAGCAGTCGCGGTATTACCTCGGGCTTTTCTTTTCTCGAACGCAGTGCCGGATTTGGTATCGTCCAGCATCTGATTGATTACGAGCAAGGCGATACCTATGGCCGCGTCTTTATCGTCGGTCTGCTTAACACACTGCTAGTCTCCGCATTGTGCATTGTTTTCGCATCATTTCTTGGCTTTTTTCTCGGACTGGCAAGGCTGTCGGATAACTGGTTACTGCGAAAGCTCTCTACGATTTATATCGAAACGTTCCGCAATATCCCGCCATTGCTGCAGATCTTCTTTTGGTATTTTGCCGTATTGCGGAATTTGCCCGGACCGCGGCAGGCTGTTAGTACCCTGGATCTGGTCTTTCTGAGCAATCGCGGGCTCTACATTCCGGCACCACAGATGGGAGAAGGTCTGATTACCTTCTGTGCCGCAATCATGCTTGCCGTCATCATCACCATTGGGTTATTTCGCTTCAACAAAATGCACCAGACCAAAACAGGCCAGTTGCGCCGAACATGGCCAACAGCCCTGATGCTAATCGTGTTTCTACCGATGATTTCACATTGGATTTTCGGTGCGGCGCTGCACTGGGATATCCCTGAACTGCGCGGGTTTAACTTCCGTGGCGGTATGGTGCTTATTCCCGAACTGGCTGCCCTGACGCTGGCGCTTTCGGTGTATACCTCAGCGTTTATTGCTGAAATTATCCGGGCGGGGATTCAGGCTGTTCCTTATGGCCAACATGAAGCAGCACGCTCGCTGGGCCTGCCAAATCCGGTAACGCTGCGCCAGGTGATCATCCCACAGGCGCTGCGCGTCATCATTCCCCCATTGACCAGCCAGTATCTGAATATCGTCAAGAACTCGTCTCTCGCAGCCGCCATTGGCTATCCGGATATGGTGTCATTGTTTGCCGGTACTGTGCTCAATCAAACAGGACAGGCCATCGAAACTATCGCCATCACCATGTCGGTGTACCTGATCATCAGCCTGAGCATTTCTCTGTTGATGAATATTTATAACCGCCGCATCGCACTGATTGAGCGCTAAGGAGCCATGATGACAAAAGCACTGCTGTCTCGCCCCGCGCGCCCGAGCAGTAACCAGGCAAGTCGCATTCTATTTTGGGTACGTAAAAACCTGTTCTCTAGTTGGTCAAACAGCCTGCTCACATTGCTATGCGTGTGGCTTATTTGGTCGTTCCTTCCCCCGCTGTTGAACTGGGCATTCCTGCAGGCCAACTGGGTCGGTTCTAGCCGGGCCGATTGTACAAAAGCAGGGGCTTGCTGGGTTTTCATCCATGAACGCTTCGGGCAATTTATGTATGGACTGTATCCACACGATCAACGCTGGCGCGTCAATCTGGCTCTGATTATTGGTCTGCTTTCCTTCATCCCGATGTTCTTGAAAATCATCCCCCACCGTGGCCGCTATATCGCCGTCTGGGCCGTCATTTATCCAGTGGTGGTTTGGTGGCTGATGTACGGGGGTTTTTTCGGGCTTGAGCGCGTAGAAACTCGCCAGTGGGGTGGATTAACACTGACGCTTATCATCGCATCCGTGGGTATTGCAGGCGCGCTTCCGTGGGGCATTTTACTGGCGTTAGGCCGCCGTTCTCATATGCCGATCGTGCGTGTTTTATCGGTCATTTTCATTGAGTTCTGGCGTGGTGTGCCGCTTATAACCGTCCTGTTTATGTCCTCAGTCATGCTCCCGCTATTTATGTCAGAGGGTACAACTATCGACAAACTTATTCGGGCACTGGTTGGTGTCATTCTCTTCCAGTCAGCCTATGTTGCTGAAGTGGTACGCGGAGGATTACAGGCCTTACCAAAAGGTCAATATGAAGCGGCTGAATCACTGGCGCTTGGGTACTGGAAAACGCAGGGGTTGGTTATTCTTCCCCAGGCGCTGAAGCTGGTCATTCCCGGCCTGGTCAATACCATCATCGCGCTATTCAAGGATACCAGCCTGGTCATTATCATCGGCCTGTTTGATCTCTTTAGCAGCGTCCAGCAAGCAACTGTCGACCCGGCCTGGCTGGGAATGTCGACAGAAGGATATGTTTTCGCTGCACTGATTTACTGGGTTTTCTGTTTCAGCATGTCGCGTTATAGCCAGCATCTGGAAAAACGTTTTAACACCGGGCGTACACCGCACTGAGGAATTTATGAGCCAAATAGTAATGCCATCCACTGACGCGATGATTACGCTGGAAAACGTCAACAAATGGTATGGGCAGTTTCATGTCCTGAAAAATATCAACCTACAGGTAAAACAGGGAGAGCGTATCGTATTGTGTGGGCCTTCTGGTTCCGGAAAATCGACGACTATTCGCTGTATTAACCATCTGGAAGAACATCAGCAAGGGCGTATTGTCGTGGATGGAATCGAGCTCAACGAAGATATCCGCAATATCGAACGTGTCAGACAGGAAGTTGGCATGGTCTTTCAGCACTTTAATCTCTTCCCTCATTTAACGGTTCTGCAAAACTGCACACTGGCTCCTATTTGGGTGCAAAAGATGCCGAAGAAAGAAGCCGAAGTGCTGGCAATGCACTACCTTGAGCGTGTCCGCATTGCTGAACATGCACATAAATATCCCGGGCAAATTTCCGGTGGTCAGCAACAGCGTGTCGCTATTGCGCGCTCGCTGTGTATGAAACCCAAAATCATGCTGTTTGACGAACCCACGTCAGCGTTAGATCCCGAAATGGTAAAGGAAGTGCTGGATACGATGATTGGCCTGGCGCAATCGGGAATGACAATGCTGTGTGTAACACATGAAATGGGGTTCGCCCGCACGGTAGCGGATCGGGTGATCTTTATGGATCTTGGAGAGATTGTCGAACAGGCGCCTCCAGATGAATTTTTTGCCCATCCTAAATCCGAACGAACCCGTGCCTTTTTATCGCAGGTTATACATTAACGCCCAATTGCCTGCACGTATCAGACCGACAGAAATATCAACCTCGTGGGGCCGGGTAAAGCGTTTACGCGTATCCGGCCTCTTTTCCGTGATACGTTAAAGACGCAAAAAGGCCCGGTCTTTCGACCGGGCCTTTCGCTTTTATTTGATGCCTGGCAGTTCCCTACTCTCGCATGGGGAGACCCCACACTACCATCGGCGCTACGGCGTTTCACTTCTGAGTTCGGCATGGGGTCAGGTGGGACCACCGCGCTACAGCCGCCAGGCAAATTCTTTACTAAGTGCCAAACTTTAACCCGAAAAACTGGTGCTGATACCCAGAGTCGAACTGGGGACCTCACCCTTACCAAGGGTGCGCTCTACCAACTGAGCCATATCAGCACACTAAATTTGATGCCTGGCAGTTCCCTACTCTCGCATGGGGAGACCCCACACTACCATCGGCGCTACGGCGTTTCACTTCTGAGTTCGGCATGGGGTCAGGTGGGACCACCGCGCTACAGCCGCCAGGCAAATTCTGTTTATCAACACACCTCTTGGGCATGTCGATGTAATCTGTAATCAAGCTGAAATCGATGTCTGTCTTTCGCCAAAACACCTTCGGCGTTGTAAGGTTAAGCCTCACGGTTCATTAGTATCGGTTAGCTCAATGTATCGCTACACTTACACACCCGACCTATCAACGTCGTCGTCTTCAACGTTCCTTCAGGAGACTTATAGTCTCAGGGAGAACTCATCTCGGGGCAAGTTTCGTG
Source organism: Citrobacter sp. RHBSTW-00029 (assembly GCF_014104295.1). Lineage (NCBI taxonomy): Bacteria > Pseudomonadati > Pseudomonadota > Gammaproteobacteria > Enterobacterales > Enterobacteriaceae > Citrobacter > Citrobacter sp. RHBSTW-00029. The sequence goes on along the minus strand of NZ_JABXRT010000001.1, from coordinate 4,630,796 downwards.
CTTAGATGCTTTCAGCACTTATCTCTTCCGCATTTAGCTACCGGGCAATGCCATTGGCATGACAACCCGAACACCAGTGATGCGTCCACTCCGGTCCTCTCGTACTAGGAGCAGCCCCCCTCAATTCTCCAGCGCCCACGGCAGATAGGGACCGAACTGTCTCACGACGTTCTAAACCCAGCTCGCGTACCACTTTAAATGGCGAACAGCCATACCCTTGGGACCTACTTCAGCCCCAGGATGTGATGAGCCGACATCGAGGTGCCAAACACCGCCGTCGATATGAACTCTTGGGCGGTATCAGCCTGTTATCCCCGGAGTACCTTTTATCCGTTGAGCGATGGCCCTTCCATTCAGAACCACCGGATCACTAAGACCTGCTTTCGCACCTGCTCGAGCCGTCACTCTCGCAGTCAAGCTAGCTTATGCCTTTGCACTAACCTCCTGATGTCCGACCAGGATTAGCTAACCTTCGTGCTCCTCCGTTACTCTTTAGGAGGAGACCGCCCCAGTCAAACTACCCACCAGACACTGTCCGCAACCCGGATTACGGGTCCACGTTAGAACACCAGCCATTAAAGGGTGGTATTTCAAGGTTGGCTCCATGCAGACTGGCGTCCACACTTCAAAGCCTCCCACCTATCCTACACATCAAGGACCAGTGTTCAGTGTCAAGCTATAGTAAAGGTTCACGGGGTCTTTCCGTCTTGCCGCGGGTACACTGCATCTTCACAGCGAGTTCAATTTCACTGAGTCTCGGGTGGAGACAGCCTGGCCATCATTACGCCATTCGTGCAGGTCGGAACTTACCCGACAAGGAATTTCGCTACCTTAGGACCGTTATAGTTACGGCCGCCGTTTACCGGGGCTTCGATCAAGAGCTTCTCCTTACGGATAACCCCATCAATTAACCTTCCGGCACCGGGCAGGCGTCACACCGTATACGTCCACTTTCGTGTTTGCACAGTGCTGTGTTTTTAATAAACAGTTGCAGCCAGCTGGTATCTTCGACTGATTTCAGCTCCATGAGTAAATCACTTCACCTACATATCAGCGTGCCTTCTCCCGAAGTTACGGCACCATTTTGCCTAGTTCCTTCACCCGAGTTCTCTCAAGCGCCTTGGTATTCTCTACCTGACCACCTGTGTCGGTTTGGGGTACGATTTCGTGTTACCTGATGCTTAGAGGCTTTTCCTGGAAGCAGGGCATTTGTTACTTCAGCACCGTAGTGCCTCGTCATCACACCTCAGCGTTAGTAGTGTTCCGGATTTACCTAAAACACCCGCCTACATGCTTAAACCGGGACAACCGTCGCCCGGCTAACATAGCCTTCTCCGTCCCCCCTTCGCAGTAACACCAAGTACAGGAATATTAACCTGTTTCCCATCGACTACGCCTTTCGGCCTCGCCTTAGGGGTCGACTCACCCTGCCCCGATTAACGTTGGACAGGAACCCTTGGTCTTCCGGCGTGCGGGTTTTTCACCCGCATTATCGTTACTTATGTCAGCATTCGCACTTCTGATACCTCCAGCATGCCTCACGACACACCTTCAACGGCTTACAGAACGCTCCCCTACCCAACAACACATAGTGTCGCTGCCGCAGCTTCGGTGCACAGTTTAGCCCCGTTACATCTTCCGCGCAGGCCGACTCGACCAGTGAGCTATTACGCTTTCTTTAAATGATGGCTGCTTCTAAGCCAACATCCTGGCTGTCTGTGCCTTCCCACATCGTTTCCCACTTAACTGTGACTTTGGGACCTTAGCTGGCGGTCTGGGTTGTTTCCCTCTTCACGACGGACGTTAGCACCCGCCGTGTGTCTCCCGTGATAACATTCTTCGGTATTCGCAGTTTGCATCGGGTTGGTAAGTCGGGATGACCCCCTAGCCGAAACAGTGCTCTACCCCCGAAGATGAGTTCACGAGGCGCTACCTAAATAGCTTTCGGGGAGAACCAGCTATCTCCCGGTTTGATTGGCCTTTCACCCCCAGCCACAAGTCATCCGCTAATTTTTCAACATTAGTCGGTTCGGTCCTCCAGTTAGTGTTACCCAACCTTCAACCTGCCCATGGCTAGATCACCGGGTTTCGGGTCTATACCCTGCAACTTAACGCCCAGTTAAGACTCGGTTTCCCTTCGGCTCCCCTATTCGGTTAACCTTGCTACAGAATATAAGTCGCTGACCCATTATACAAAAGGTACGCAGTCACCCCATAAAGAGGCTCCCACTGCTTGTACGTACACGGTTTCAGGTTCTTTTTCACTCCCCTCGCCGGGGTTCTTTTCGCCTTTCCCTCACGGTACTGGTTCACTATCGGTCAGTCAGGAGTATTTAGCCTTGGAGGATGGTCCCCCCATATTCAGACAGGATACCACGTGTCCCGCCCTACTCTTCGAGTTCACAACCTGTGCATTTTGGTGTACGGGACTATCACCCTGTACCGTCGGACTTTCCAGACCGTTCCACTAACACACAAGCTGATTCAGACTCTGGGCTGCTCCCCGTTCGCTCGCCGCTACTGGGGGAATCTCGGTTGATTTCTTTTCCTCGGGGTACTTAGATGTTTCAGTTCCCCCGGTTCGCTTCATTACGCTATGGATTCACGTAATGATAGTGTGACGAATCACACTGGGTTTCCCCATTCGGAAATCGCCGGTTATAACGGTTCATATCACCTTACCGACGCTTATCGCAGATTAGCACGTCCTTCATCGCCTCTGACTGCCAGGGCATCCACCGTGTACGCTTAGTCGCTTAACCTCACAACCCGAAGATGTTTCTTTCGATTCATCATCGACTTGCAAAAATTTGAGAGACTCGAACACACTATTTTTCATTTCTTATTACGGAGAAATGAAACAGTGTGTCGTTTCAATTTTCAGCTTGATCCAGATTTTTAAAGAGCAAAACTTCTTAATGCACTCGAAAGTACATTCAGAAGTTCATCATTCATCAGACAATCTGTGTGAGCACTACAAAGAACGCTTCTTTAAGGTAAGGAGGTGATCCAACCGCAGGTTCCCCTACGGTTACCTTGTTACGACTTCACCCCAGTCATGAATCACAAAGTGGTAAGCGCCCTCCCGAAGGTTAAGCTACCTACTTCTTTTGCAACCCACTCCCATGGTGTGACGGGCGGTGTGTACAAGGCCCGGGAACGTATTCACCGTGGCATTCTGATCCACGATTACTAGCGATTCCGACTTCATGGAGTCGAGTTGCAGACTCCAATCCGGACTACGACGCACTTTATGAGGTCCGCTTGCTCTCGCGAGGTCGCTTCTCTTTGTATGCGCCATTGTAGCACGTGTGTAGCCCTACTCGTAAGGGCCATGATGACTTGACGTCATCCCCACCTTCCTCCAGTTTATCACTGGCAGTCTCCTTTGAGTTCCCGGCCGAACCGCTGGCAACAAAGGATAAGGGTTGCGCTCGTTGCGGGACTTAACCCAACATTTCACAACACGAGCTGACGACAGCCATGCAGCACCTGTCTCAGAGTTCCCGAAGGCACCAATCCATCTCTGGAAAGTTCTCTGGATGTCAAGAGTAGGTAAGGTTCTTCGCGTTGCATCGAATTAAACCACATGCTCCACCGCTTGTGCGGGCCCCCGTCAATTCATTTGAGTTTTAACCTTGCGGCCGTACTCCCCAGGCGGTCGACTTAACGCGTTAGCTCCGGAAGCCACGCCTCAAGGGCACAACCTCCAAGTCGACATCGTTTACGGCGTGGACTACCAGGGTATCTAATCCTGTTTGCTCCCCACGCTTTCGCACCTGAGCGTCAGTCTTTGTCCAGGGGGCCGCCTTCGCCACCGGTATTCCTCCAGATCTCTACGCATTTCACCGCTACACCTGGAATTCTACCCCCCTCTACAAGACTCTAGCCTGCCAGTTTCGGATGCAGTTCCCAGGTTGAGCCCGGGGATTTCACATCCGACTTGACAGACCGCCTGCGTGCGCTTTACGCCCAGTAATTCCGATTAACGCTTGCACCCTCCGTATTACCGCGGCTGCTGGCACGGAGTTAGCCGGTGCTTCTTCTGCGAGTAACGTCAATTGCTAAGGTTATTAACCTCAACACCTTCCTCCTCGCTGAAAGTACTTTACAACCCGAAGGCCTTCTTCATACACGCGGCATGGCTGCATCAGGCTTGCGCCCATTGTGCAATATTCCCCACTGCTGCCTCCCGTAGGAGTCTGGACCGTGTCTCAGTTCCAGTGTGGCTGGTCATCCTCTCAGACCAGCTAGGGATCGTCGCCTAGGTGAGCCGTTACCCCACCTACTAGCTAATCCCATCTGGGCACATCCGATGGCAAGAGGCCCGAAGGTCCCCCTCTTTGGTCTTGCGACGTTATGCGGTATTAGCTACCGTTTCCAGTAGTTATCCCCCTCCATCGGGCAGTTTCCCAGACATTACTCACCCGTCCGCCACTCGTCACCCAAGGAGCAAGCTCCTCTGTGCTACCGTTCGACTTGCATGTGTTAGGCCTGCCGCCAGCGTTCAATCTGAGCCATGATCAAACTCTTCAATTTAAGTTTGATGCTCGTGAATTAAACTTCGTAATGAATTACGTATGTTCACTCAAGAGACTTGGTATTCATTTTTCGTCTTGCGACGTTAAGAATCCGTATCTTCGAGTGCCCACACAGATTGTCTGATAAATTGTTAAAGAGCAGTTGCGACGCGCTTTAGCGCTCTGTCGCGAGGTGGCGTATATTACGCTTTCCTCTTTCAGAGTCAACCTCTTATTTTCAGGTTTTTCTCTTCAACCGAACCGGCTGTTTGTGTGAAGTGATTCACATCCGCCGTGTCGATGGAGGCGCATTATAGGGATCCCATTTTTTAGCACAAGTGTTTTTTGGATCTTTTTTGCCGAATGTTTGTTTTTCACTCCTTTCGCTACATTCCTGTGCAATTTGGCTGATTTTTGATAACTAAATCACTTGCGCAGTCTCAATAATCCAACCAAAGTCTTCATTACCGCCCTATTTTCATTGAGGTAAACATGTCTGATGTACTGCGTCCTTATAAGGATCTTTTCCCACAGATCGGCAAACGCGTCATGATCGATAGTAGTAGCGTTGTCATTGGTGATGCTCGTCTGGCTGATGATGTCGGGATTTGGCCACTGGTTGCGATTCGTGGCGACGTGAACTACGTACAGATTGGTGCCCGTACAAACATTCAGGATGGCAGCGTGCTGCATGTCACACATAAATCCACATCTAATCCGCAGGGTAACCCTCTGATCGTAGGCGAGGATGTGACTGTAGGTCATAAAGTCATGTTGCACGGCTGCATCATTGGCAACCGCGTTTTAGTCGGTATGGGATCGATTTTGCTGGATGGCGTAGTAGTAGAAGATGACGTCATGATCGGAGCGGGAAGTCTGGTCCCGCAAAACAAGCGCCTGGAGAGCGGATATCTGTATCTGGGAAGCCCGGTTAAACAAATCCGCCCACTAACTGATGAAGAGAAAGCAGGCCTACAGTACTCTGCTAACAACTACGTAAAGTGGAAAGATGAGTATTTAGGTCAGGATAACCAGACCCAACCTTGATAATCTTCCTGCTGGGCCAGGATCAATGCTTCAGCCTCTTCTTCCAGATCCCAGCGATATTCGCGAAAATTTTCAAGCCACTGTTCAGGCGTGTCGCCGCCAAAGCGATGCGCCAGCGTCTCTCCTTTGATGGCACATTTTAGCTGCATACCATGAACCATCGCCGGGAAGACGACGGAATTAATATCCGCTACCCACTCTTCCCTATCAGGAAATTGAATCGCCTGATTCATGCAGAAAGTTCCTGTTGCAGTGTTTTGATCACAGGCTCAATCTCCGGCAGTACACCATGCCAGAGCAAAACAGCATGTGCCGCTTGCCCCACCAGCATTCCCAAACCATCGGCACAATGTTTTGCACCATGTGATACGCACCAGGAAAGGAACGGGGTATTCCCCTTTTGGTAGAACATGTCGTAGCAATAAACCGAAGAATGAATAAGCGATGCAGGAATGGCTGGAACATCACCGCTAATACCACTGGACGTTGCGTTGATGATCAGATCGAAGGCATCATTATCCAGATCATCCATTCCCACCGCCTGAACGCTGCCGGTATGGGAGAAGATCTGCGCCAATTCTTCAGCACGTGAGGCGGTACGATTAACAATAGTCACCGCGCAATCCATAGAGAGGAGGGGCAGCAACACGCCACGGGACGCTCCACCAGCCCCAATCAGCAGGATACGAGACCCGGGATGAATGAAAGACAAACGCTCAAGATCGCTAAGCAGGCCGATACCATCGGTGTTATCACCCAGTAAACGCCCATCATCCAGCCGTTTTAGAGTATTGACCGCCCCAGCCAGCGATGCCCGCTCTGTGAGTTCATCAGCGCGCGCAAACGCCTCTTCTTTAAAGGGAACGGTAACATTAGCCCCTTTCCCCCCACCAGCAAAAAAGGCATTGAGCGTATTCACAAAGTTATTGATGGGCGCCAACACCCGACCATAAGAGTGATCAATCTTCAGCTGCTCTGCAAATTGCTGATGAATAAAAGGCGATTTGCTGTGCGCTACCGGATTACCAAAAACAGCATAGGCTTCTTTCATATTACCCCTGTCGAAACTGTTCACCCGTCAAAGCATCTCTGATTTCCGAGGGATTCAAACGTCCGCCGGTATGACCTTCAACCACTGGAAAATCTTCCCCGAACTGCGCTCGTACTTCCTCTACCGTTCTGCAGGGTGGCAGTCCACTCAGGTTGGCACTAGTAGAAACTAACGGCTTGCCATAAGCCTGGCACAATGCAACCACCAGCGGGTGATCCGTGACGCGCACGGCGAGCGAATCAAAACGGCCGGTCAGCCAACGCGGCGTTGTCGCAGGCGCCGGGAACACGAAGGTGACAGGGCCAGGCCAGCGCGCGAAAACAGCTTCACGTTGAGCATCGGTGAGCATGCTGTCATCAATATACGGTTTGAGTTGATCAAAGTTTGCCGCAATCAAAATCAAACCCTTATCTATTGGACGTTGTTTGAGTTCCAACAAACGCGTTACCGCCGTTTCACTGTCAGGATCACACCCGACACCAAAAACGGCTTCTGTTGGATAAGCGATGACATTTTCTTGTTGCAGAACCTCTATCGCGGCAGCGATGGGGTCCGTGGGCAGGTTTTTATTCACTTTTTTATTCCGCCGGGATCGGCTTTCCACATTGTTTACTGGCACAGAAATGCTTCACACCCTGCGCGGTTTTCTTTTCGATGAGAAGCGGATAATGACACTCAGGACATTCTCCGGATAACGGTTTGAAGTTAATGACAAACTGGCACTCCGGATAGCGATCGCAGGAGTAAAAGGTTTTGCCATAGCGGGAACGCCGCTGGACAAGATGACCAGTCTGGCATTGAGGACAGACAATTGCTGTTTCATCAGGCTTGTCGATGAGCTCGGTGTGCTCGCACGCAGGATAGTCACTGCATCCAATGAACATACCGAATCGTCCCTGTCTCAGCACCAGTTCAGCGCCACATGCAGGACAAAGCTTACCCTCCAGAACTTTGACAATATGTCCGTCCGCGGAAGATTTCAGCGGACGGATGTAATCGCATTCTGGATAGTGTGAACAACCGAGAAACGGACCGTGTTTCCCGGAACGAATAACCAATTCAGCTCCGCATTGTGGGCAGGGCTCATTTTTACGCACCGTGAACAGTGCTGATTTAGCCATAACAACTCATACTGAATGAAGATTGATTAATGCAGCATACCTTCATTCACTTCAAAGAGTAATTCTTCCATTTGCTGATAGGCATTTTCACAACCTGGAATGTTGAATAGCACCATCAGGATTACCCACTTCAGGTCTTCCAGATCGAACTCTGCCGTATCCAGCGCGAGTACGCGCTCAATGACCATTTCTCGCGTTTCGAGGTTTAGCACCTGAATCTGCTCCAGGAATAGCAGGAATCCTCTACAGCTTGCATCCAGTCGATCGCACTCTTCCGCAGTATAAATACGTAAAGAAAGAGGGTCAGATGCCAGCTGCATAGGTTCAGCAAGACCATCCTGATAGTCAGCAAGCTTTTCCAGCCAAAGTAACGCGTTGTAAATGTCTTCACGATCAAAACCAGCGTCGGTAAGATCCCGTTCCAGTTTGTCCTGATCCACACGCAGCTCAGCTTCGTTATGGATATATGTCTCAAACAAATACATTAGTACGTCGAACATGGCATGCCCTCCTCAATCGGACATAGCCGCCGGGTACAGCTGCGATCCACCCTGCTAACTCCAGTTCGAGCAGTTGAGCCACTACCTCTGGCACAGGTTGGCCGGCACGTTCAGCGACGACGTCAACAGGTGTTACCTCATCTCCTACGTTAGCCAGGAGCTCCGGAAATGGCAATGCCACCTCTTCGTGATCTGGCGAATAAATTGATTTTTCAGGTTCATCTGGCAACCATTGCAGCCCATATTGCAAATTTTCAAGAATTTCCTCTGGTGTCGTCACAAGCATGGCTCCCTGCTGAATAAGCCAATGCGGGCCTTCACTTCCTGGGCTCCCAATGGGCCCTGGTAAAGCAAACACCTCCCGCCCTTGTTCCAGTGCACAGCGAGCAGTAACCAGTGACCCACTACGCTGTGCAGCTTCGACGACCAGTACACCTTTACTTAGACCACTGATAATGCGATTTCGTCGGGGAAAATTGCGTGGCAAAGGGAGCGTATCTAATGGGAACTCAGACACCAGTGCGCCACCTGCCTCAATCAGTCGCTGAGCAAGACGGATATGCTGTCGTGGGTGAATGGTCTCAAGTCCATTTCCCAGCACCGCAATACTTGTGCCTTGTCGGTTTATCGCAGCATTGTGCGCCACGCCATCAATTCCCCGGGCCAGACCGCTGGTGATCGTCACACCACATGCTGCAAGCTTTTCACAAAACAATCGCCCCCAGCGTTCGCCATACCAGGAGTGCTGTCTGCTGCCGACAACGGCCACCTGGAACGAACGGAGACATGCGGGATTTCCTGCGACAAAAAGCCCCCCAGGATAATCCTCAATTGCACGGAGCTGTCGCGGATAATGCTCACTGTCTGCAACCACAAAATGGTGGTTAGGCTGTTCAAGCCAGTGCAGCGTTTTTTCCAGCGTCAGATCCGAAAAGGTTAAAAAGCGCCTTGCCTGGCGTGGAGAGAATCCTGCCTGCAGGAGTACCGCGTTGCTAATCGACGGTTGAGTATTGAGCCAGTGGGCAATGCGCACCATCTCATCACCATACAGTTCATTCACTTGCGCTAAACGTAGCCAAATTTCGATTTGGGTCATCCCTGTCCCCTTGCCACAAGCAGTCCTGGCAATCTTTGCGATTGGTCACTGATGCTGTCAATCAGAGGGGGTTTTGTCTAGAATAGAGGTAATAATCTTTTCAACTCCTGAACACAACTCTGGATAACTATGTCAGTTTTGCAAGTGTTACATATTCCGGACGAGCGCCTTCGCAAAGTCGCAAAACCGGTCGAAGAAGTGAATGCAGAAATTCAGCGTATCGTTGATGATATGTTCGAAACGATGTATGCCGAAGAAGGTATCGGTCTGGCAGCAACACAGGTTGATATTCATCAGCGCATCATTGTTATTGATGTCTCTGAAAATCGCGACGAGCAGTTGATACTCATTAACCCAGAACTGCTGGAGAAAGACGGCGAAACCGGCATTGAAGAAGGCTGTCTGTCTATTCCTGAACAGCGTGCGTTAGTACCGCGTGCAGAGAAAGTAAAAATTCGTGCGCTCGATCGCGATGGCAAATCTTTTGAACTGGAGGCCGATGGCCTGTTGGCTATCTGCATCCAACATGAAATGGATCACCTGGTCGGTAAACTGTTTATCGATTATCTGTCTCCGTTGAAGCAACAACGTATTCGTCAGAAAGTTGAAAAACTCGACCGCCTGAACGCCCGAGCTTAAGGACAAGAATCAACGTGTCAGACTCACTACGTATTATTTTTGCGGGTACACCTGACTTTGCAGCGCGTCATCTCGACGCGCTGTTGTCTTCTGGACATAACGTCGTTGGGGTGTTTACCCAACCGGACCGCCCTGCGGGACGTGGTAAAAAGCTGATGCCCAGCCCGGTAAAAGTGCTGGCGGAAGAAAAAGGGATACCCGTTTTCCAACCTGTATCTCTTCGTCCCCAGGAAAACCAACAACTGGTTTCTGATCTGCACGCTGATGTAATGGTGGTGGTGGCATATGGCCTGATTCTGCCAAAAGCCGTACTGGACATGCCGCGTCTGGGTTGCATCAACGTTCATGGTTCTCTGCTTCCACGCTGGCGTGGGGCCGCACCGATCCAGCGTTCATTGTGGGCAGGCGACACCGAAACAGGTGTAACCATCATGCAGATGGATGTCGGTCTGGACACCGGAGATATGCTGCTTAAGCTGTCTTGCCCGATTACGGCGGAAGATACCAGCGGTTCGTTATACGATAAGCTGGCAGATTTGGGGCCGCAGGGGCTGATTGAAACGCTAAAACAGCTTGCTGCTGGCACAATAAAACCAGTTGTTCAGGATGAATCTCTGGTTACGCATGCAGAAAAACTCAGCAAAGAAGAGGCACGTATCGACTGGTCGCTTTCGGCCACTCAGTTGGAACGCTGTATCCGCGCCTTTAACCCGTGGCCAATGAGCTGGCTTGAAATCGAAGGTCAGCCAGTGAAAGTCTGGAAAGCTTCTGTTATTGCTGTGAACACACAGTCTGCACCAGGCACCATCCTCGAGGCGACAAAGCAGGGCATCCAGGTCGCAACAGGCGACGGCATCCTGAATCTCATCGCTTTACAGCCTGCCGGTAAGAAAGCGATGAGCGCACAGGATCTGCTCAATTCGCGTCGGGAGTGGTTTGTGCCCGGGAATCGTCTGATCTGACGGTTCATCTCTTTTAAAGCCCGGAGCCTCCGGGCATTTTTATTTTTGCGCTTATGAAAAAACATCTTAATTTACGCAGTATGGCGGCCCAGGCTGTCGAACAGGTTGTCGAAAAGGGCCAATCGTTGAGTAACGTACTGCCCGCCATGCAGCAAAAAGTAGCCGACAAAGATAAGGCGCTGTTGCAGGAACTTTGCTTCGGCGTATTACGCACGCTCTCCCAACTGGAGTGGATGATCCAGCAACTGATGGAACGTCCAATGACGGGCAAACAGCGCACCGTTCACTATCTGATCATGGTGGGCTTCTACCAGCTACTGCATACCCGTATTCCACCGCACGCTGCGCTGGCTGAGACTGTCGAAGGTGCGGTTGTCATAAAGCGTCCGCAGCTTAAAGGGTTGATCAACGGCGTGTTGCGCCAGTTTCAGCGTCGTCAGGATGAACTGCTGGCCGAGTTCGCGCAAAGCGATTTACGTTTCTTACACCCTTCCTGGCTGGTGAAACGTATTAAGGCCGCTTATCCGCAGCAGTGGGAAGCTATTCTTGAAGCCAATAATCAGCGACCACCGATGTGGCTGCGTGTCAATCGTAACCACCATACGCGCGACGCCTGGCTGGACCTGCTTAGCGAAGCAGGATTAACCGGCTTCCCACATCCGGATTATCCGGATGCAGTGCGTCTGGAAACACCGACTCCTGTACACGCCCTCCCAGGCTTTGATGAAGGCTGGGTGACCGTCCAGGATGCTTCAGCTCAAGGATGCGCAACCTATCTGTTGCCGGAGGACGGCGAACAGATCCTTGACCTGTGCTGCGCGCCGGGCGGTAAAACGACGCACATTCTGGAAGTTGCTCCGCAAGCTAACGTGATGGCCGTCGATGTCGATGAGAAACGCTTATCGCGCGTTTACGACAATCTGAAACGCCTCGGCATGAAGGCAACCGTAAAACAGGGTGATGGTCGATATCCACAACAATGGTGTGGCGAACAACAGTTTGACCGTATTTTGCTGGATGCTCCGTGTTCTGCCACCGGGGTGATTCGTCGCCATCCGGATATCAAATGGCTGCGCCGCGACCGGGATATTGCCGAACTTGTCCAATTGCAGGCCGAGATCCTGAATGCAACCTGGTTACATCTTAAACCTGGCGGCACGCTGGTTTATGCAACGTGCTCTATCCTGCCAGAAGAAAACCAGCTGCAAATTGCTGCCTTCCTGGCACGCACGCCGGATGCGGTATTAAGCGAAACCGGTACGCCGGAAAAACCCGGACGTCAGAATTTACCAAGTGCGGAAGATGGCGATGGCTTCTTTTACGCTAAGCTAATCAAAAAGTGATGAGATAACGGGTCGCGACTGATGAAAATTATCATTCTGGGCGCAGGGCAAGTTGGCGGTACGCTGGCTGAAAACCTGGTCGGAGAAAACAACGATATCACGGTAGTCGATACCAATGGTGAACGCCTGCGCAGCCTGCAGGACAAGTTTGATCTCCGCGTCGTGCAAGGGCACGGTTCACATCCTCGCGTACTGCGTGAAGCTGGGGCCGACGATGCCGATATGCTGGTTGCCGTAACCAGCTCAGATGAAACAAATATGGTTGCCTGCCAGGTAGCTTATTCACTGTTTAATACGCCTAATCGCATCGCCCGTATTCGTTCACCGGATTATGTTCGTGATGCGGACAAGCTATTCCAATCCGATGCGGTACCTATCGATCACCTGATTGCGCCGGAGCAACTGGTTATCGATAGCATTTATCGACTGATTGAATATCCGGGTGCATTACAGGTAGTCAATTTTGCCGAAGGTAAAGTCAGTCTGGCAGTAGTAAAAGCCTATTACGGCGGACCATTGATCGGCAATGCACTGTCGACAATGCGCGAACATATGCCACACATCGATACCCGCGTTGCGGCGATTTTCCGTCATGATCGACCAATCCGTCCACAAGGTTCTACGATCGTTGAAGCGGGTGATGAAGTGTTCTTTATTGCGGCATCACAGCATATTCGCGCCGTAATGAGTGAACTGCAGCGTCTGGAAAAACCCTACAAGCGTATTATGTTAGTGGGTGGCGGTAATATCGGTGCTGGTCTGGCCCGACGTCTGGAAAAAGATTACAGCGTCAAACTGATCGAGCGCAATCAGCAACGGGCATCCGAGCTTGCGGAGAAATTGCAAAATACGATCGTCTTTTTCGGTGATGCCTCGGATCAAGAGCTGCTGGCTGAAGAACATATTGATCAAGTTGATCTGTTTATCGCAGTGACCAACGATGATGAAGCGAATATCATGTCGGCGATGCTTGCCAAACGGATGGGTGCCAAGAAAGTGATGGTGTTAATCCAACGCAGAGCATACGTCGATCTGGTGCAAGGTAGCGTGATCGATATTGCTATTTCACCGCAGCAGGCGACCATCTCCGCGCTGCTCAGTCACGTACGTAAAGCTGACATTGTCGGCGTTTCTTCACTACGCCGTGGCGTCGCGGAAGCCATTGAAGCCGTCGCACACGGGGATGAAACAACATCTCGGGTTGTGGGACGCTCAATTGATGAAATTAAACTTCCACCCGGTACCATTATTGGTGCGGTAGTGCGAGGTAACGACGTGATGATAGCCAATGACAACCTGCGTATTGAGCAGGGTGATCACGTTATCATGTTCCTGACAGACAAAAAGTTTATTACTGACGTCGAGCGACTATTCCAGCCAAGTCCTTTCTTCCTGTAATAATTTGGGCGCGAATACAGCGCCCTTTTTATTTCCCTTTATATTTCATGGTCTAATAAATTTTCCTTTCGGCAATACATAAATGGAAATTGCCTAAACATTTGTTAAACTTATAAACGTCAGCTGCATAGGGAGAATAAAATGAGCATTATTAAAGAGTTTCGCGAATTCGCGATGCGCGGGAATGTTGTCGATTTGGCAGTGGGTGTCATTATTGGTGCGGCATTCGGTAAGATTGTTTCATCGCTGGTTGCCGATATCATCATGCCGCCACTGGGGTTGTTAATTGGTGGGATCGATTTTAAACAGTTTGCTTTGACATTACGCGATGCGCAGGGAGACATCCCGGCTGTCGTTATGCATTACGGTGTATTTATTCAGAACGTATTTGATTTCATTATTGTGGCGTTTGCTATCTTTATGGCAATCAAACTGATCAACAAACTGAATCGTAAAAAAGCGGAAGAGCCGGCTGCACCGCCAGCTCCCTCGAAAGAAGAAGTATTGCTGAGTGAAATTCGTGACCTGCTGAAAGAACAAAATAACCGTTCTTAAGCACTCACTGAAACCAGAAGGCCAGTGGTAAAAAAGTGATTCACTTTCTTGCCACTGGCCTCCCAGTTACCCCGATTGCCATGTTTACCTTTACGCAGATAACTACCTTTACCTTTTTTATTCTTCTCAACGCGCTGTCTGAACAGTGGGTCATGCAGAAGCGCCTCAATGGCGTTGTCTTTTATCTGCCCTTTGGTGTGCTGATAACGACTCATAATATCTCCAGTTTGTAGTAATTTACGCCGCGAGTGTAGACCCGGCAGTTCAAGAAATCAACAGCCTGATATTGTTCCACTGGCGCCTTGCTCAAGAGCTTCAAGAATAGAGCAGTACACGCTGCTATGTGCCTTGCCGCAGCATGCATCATTCAATCGCTGCAGAGACCGCTGCATCGTCTGAAGTTCGGCAATACGTGCTTCGACTTCTTGCAGTCTTTCCTGGACGATCCCTTTTGATTCCTGACAGGTATGGTGTTCGGGATCAACACGGATCGAAAGAAGCTCACGGATCGATTCCAGAGTGAAACCAAGCTGGCGGGCATAACGAATAAACTTCAGGCGCTGAAGATCGCTTTCTGTATAGAGGCGAAATCCGCCTTCAGTACGCACTTCATGCTCCATCATCTGCTGCTTTTCATAGTAGCGGATAGTATCTGGCGTCACGTCAGCCAGTTTCGCTATTTCACCAATTCGGTACATGCTCTCTCCGCTATTCATCGTTGATCTTTTTTAGCAGCTTATCTGCGTAGTCACCGCGCAAAAACTCGATACTGAGTCCAGCCTGCCGAAGTTTAAGTTCCAGCAGTGACAGTCTTCGGCTCACCTCCGGATAACTTGGATCATCTTTGCGGATCCCCGCGAGTATTTCAAGCAGCTGTATTGCTTCTCTGCGTTGCTCGAGCTCAGGAGGGAGGCAACCTGCATTTTTTAATAAACGGTATCCGGCTCGCAGTTCAGGCGGGACATGGGAGTCATCGTCAAGAGTCAGCGGTTCGCCCGTTCCCGGTAAATCATCAAACTCGCCTTTAGCTTGTGCATCAATAATATGGCGCTCTGCCCACTGGTCCAGTAACCACATACAACACTCCAGGGGATGAACAAAAAGAGTACAGATATTGTAGATAAGTGGGGATATGACGGATATAAAAAAACCCGCCTAGGCGGGTTTTTTTACGTTACTACAGATTACTCTGCAGCAGCTTCTGTTTTCTCTGAACGATCAACCAGCTCGATGTATGCCATCGGCGCGTTGTCGCCTGCACGGAAGCCACACTTCAGAATGCGAGTGTAACCACCGGCGCGGCTCGCGAAACGCGGGCCCAGTTCGTTAAACAGTTTTGCCACGATCTCGTTATCACGAGTGCGGGCGAATGCCAGACGACGATTAGCTACGCTATCAGTCTTGGCAAGAGTAATCAGCGGCTCAACTACGCGACGCAGCTCTTTCGCTTTCGGCAGAGTCGTCTTGATGATTTCATGACGAACCAGTGAACCTGCCATATTGCGGAACATAGCCTGGCGATGGCTGCTGTTGCGGTTCAGTTGACGACCACTCTTACGATGGCGCATGACCTTATCCTTCTCAGTAAAACCTTAACCTGTGATCCGGTTACTCGTCAGCGATGCTTGCCGGTGGCCAGTTTTCCAGGCGCATGCCCAGAGACAGTCCACGGGAAGCCAGCACGTCTTTAATCTCGGTAAGAGATTTTTTACCAAGGTTAGGCGTCTTAAGAAGCTCAACCTCAGTACGCTGTACCAGATCACCGATATAGTGGATAGCTTCTGCTTTGAGGCAGTTAGCAGAGCGGACAGTCAATTCCAGATCGTCAACAGGGCGCAGCAGGATCGGATCGAATTCTGGTTTCTCTTCTTTAACTTCCGGCTGACGTACATCACGTAAATCAACGAAAGCTTCCAGTTGTTCAGCCAGAATGGTCGCCGCACGACGAATCGCCTCTTCAGGATCGATTGTGCCGTTGGTTTCCATTTCGATGACCAGCTTGTCCAGGTCGGTACGCTGTTCTACACGCGCTGCTTCAACATTGTAGGCAATACGCTCTACAGGGCTGTAGCATGCGTCGACCAGCAGACGGCCGATTGGGCGCTCATCTTCTTCCGAATGAATTCGGGTAGAAGCCGGCACATAACCACGACCGCGCTGAACTTTGATACGCATGCTAATAGATGCATTCTCATCGGTCAGGTGGCAGATCACGTGCTGTGGCTTGACGATTTCGACATCCCCATCATGGGTAATGTCGGCTGCAGTCACAGGGCCAATGCCAGATTTATTCAAGGTAAGAATAACGTCATCTTTACCCTGAACTCTCACCGCCAGCCCTTTCAGGTTGAGCAGGATTTCCAGGATATCTTCCTGAACGCCTTCTTTGGTGCTGTACTCATGTAGTACACCATCAATCTCAACCTCGGTCACCGCGCAACCCGGCATCGATGAGAGCAGAATACGGCGCAGTGCGTTACCCAAAGTATGGCCAAAGCCACGCTCTAAAGGCTCAAGGGTCACCTTGGCGTGCGTCGAACTCACTTGCTCGATATCTACCAGGCGCGGTTTTAGAAACTCTGTCACAGAACCCTGCATTGTGTCCTCTCTTTGGTACTAAGCTTTACTTGGAGTAAAGCTCGACGATCAGGTGTTCGTTAATGTCCGCAGACAGATCAGAACGCTCCGGCTTACGCTTGAACGTACCTTCCATCTTGCCAGCATCAACTTCCAGCCAGGTTGGCTTTTCACGCTGCTCAGCCAGCTCCAGAGCGGCTTTCACGCGAGACTGCTTCTTCGCTTTCTCACGAATGCTAACAACGTCATTCGGACTAACCTGATAAGAAGCGATGTTAACAACACGACCGTTTACCATAATTGCTTTATGGCTGACCAGCTGACGTGCTTCTGCACGAGTGGCACCGAAGCCCATACGGTATACAACGTTGTCCAGACGACCTTCCAGCAGACCCAACAGGTTTTCACCGGTGTTGCCTTTCAGACGCGCTGCTTCTTTGTAGTAGTTACGGAACTGACGCTCCAGCACACCGTAGATACGGCGAACTTTTTGCTTTTCACGCAACTGCACACCATAGTCAGACAGACGCGGTTTACGCGCACCGTGCTGGCCAGGAGCTTGTTCAATTTTACACTTGGTATCGATCGCGCGAACGCCAGACTTAAGGAATAAGTCAGTGCCCTCACGACGGCTCAGCTTGAGCTTAGGACCCAAATATCTTGCCATTTTCTTTCTCCAACAATCCTAGAAACGACAGCGTTATACGCGACGTTTTTTCGGCGGACGACAACCGTTATGAGGGATCGGAGTCACATCAGTAATATTAGTGATGCGGAAACCAGCGGCGTTCAGAGCACGAACAGTAGATTCGCGACCTGGACCCGGTCCTTTGACCATAACTTCCAGATTCTTGATACCGTATTCTTTTACGGCTTCAGCGCAACGCTCTGCTGCAACCTGAGCTGCAAACGGAGTGGATTTGCGAGAACCACGGAAACCGGAACCACCGGCTGTTGCCCAACCCAGTGCGTTACCCTGACGATCAGTAATGGTAACGATGGTGTTGTTAAAAGAAGCATGGATATGAGCCACGCCGTCAGAGACTTGTTTTCTTACACGTTTACGTGCACGAATTGGTGCCTTTGCCATTATTCAATCACCCCGATTATTTCTTGATCGGTTTGCGCGGACCCTTACGGGTACGTGCGTTGGTCTTGGTACGCTGACCGCGAACCGGGAGACCACGACGATGACGCAAACCGCGATAGCAACCAAGATCCATAAGGCGCTTGATGCTCATGCTAACTTCACGGCGCAGATCACCTTCAACGACAAATTTGGCAACTTCGTCACGCAGCGTGTCGATTTGTTCTTCAGACAGCTCACTGATCTTAACATCTTCAGCGATACCCGCGGCAGCCAGAATGGCTTTAGAACGGGTCTTGCCGACGCCGTAGATCGAAGTTAATGCGATCACAGCATGTTTCTGATCAGGAATGTTAATGCCTGCTATACGGGCCACTATGCACTCCTACTATTTAATATGTACGCACCATGCTGAAAAGCCCGTTTTCAGGATACTCAAATGGAAACGCACAGACATACAAAAGATTGGCTGGCTAATCTAGCCAGCTCAACCCAACTTTGCAAGAAAAATATGCGAATAAATCAGCCTTGGCGCTGTTTATGCTTCGGCTCGGCACTGCAAATCACACGGATGACACCATCACGCTTAACGATTTTGCAGTTACGGCATAATTTCTTGACGGAAGCACGAACTTTCATTTTTACTCTCCGTAACTTCTCGGGCGACTGTTAACGGCCGTAGCCTTTCAGATTCGCCTTCTTCAATGCAGACTCGTACTGACTTGACATCATCAGAGTTTGCACTTGAGCCATAAAGTCCATAATCACGACAACAACGATAAGCAGTGAGGTCCCACCGAAGTAGAACGGTACTTTCATTGCATCACGCATGAACTCCGGGATCAGGCAGATAAAGGTAATGTAGAGCGCACCAACCAGAGTCAGGCGGGTCATTACTTTATCGATATACTTCGCCGTTTGCTCTCCCGGACGAATTCCTGGTACAAATGCACCGGACTTCTTCAGGTTATCTGCTGTTTCACGCGGGTTGAAAACCAACGCCGTATAGAAGAAACAGAAGAAGATGATTGCAGACGCATAGAGTAACACATAAAGCGGTTGCCCAGGCTGCAAATACAGCGAAATTGTTGTCAGCCAGTTCCAACCAGTCCCGCCCCCGAACCATGACGCGATGGTCGCCGGGAACAGAATAATACTGGAAGCGAAGATTGCCGGGATTACCCCCGCCATATTCACTTTCAGCGGTAAATGTGTGCTCTGTGCAGCATAGACACGACGACCTTGCTGACGTTTCGCGTAGTTTACCACAATGCGGCGTTGACCACGCTCAACAAATACAACAAAGAACGTCACTGCGAATACTAATACTGCAACCAACAGCAACACGAGGAAGTGCAGGTCGCCTTGACGCGCTTGCTCGATAGTATGGGCAATGGCTGGCGGGAGTCCCGCGACAATACCGGCGAAGATAATGATTGAGATACCGTTGCCGATACCACGTTCAGTAATCTGTTCACCCAACCACATCAGGAACATCGTCCCTGTAACCAGACTTACAACAGCGGTGAAATAGAATGCAAAGCCTGGGTTCATCACCAGGCCCTGCATACCAGGCATATTCGGCAGACCGGTAGCAATACCGATCGACTGGAATATAGCCAGCACCAGAGTACCGTAACGGGTGTACTGGCTGATCTTACGACGACCAGACTCCCCTTCTTTCTTAATTTCTGCCAGCGTTGGATGAACCACCGTCAGCAGCTGGATAATGATCGACGCCGAAATATACGGCATGATCCCCAGAGCAAAGATAGAAGCACGGCTGAGTGCACCACCAGAGAACATGTTAAACATTTCAATGATGGTGCCTCGCTGTTGCTCAAGCAGTTTGGCAAGTACAGCGGCATCAATACCAGGGATCGGAATGAAAGAGCCAATACGGAACACAATCAGCGCGCCGATTACAAACAGCAGTCTGCGTTTCAGCTCGCCTAAGCCACCTTTGGCACTTTGAAAATCTAATCCCGGTTGTTTAGCCATCTGCTACTTATTCCTCGATTTTACCGCCAGCAGCTTCGATAGCAGCACGAGCGCCTTTAGTAACACGCAGGCCACGAACAGTTACCGGAGTAGTGACTTCACCAGCCAGGATCACTTTCGCGAACTCGATCTGGATACCGATAATGTTGGCTGCTTTCAGCGTGTTCAGGTCTACAACACCGCCTTCAACTTTAGCCAGGTCAGACAGACGAACTTCGGCTGTAATCGCTGCTTTACGTGAAGTGAAGCCGAATTTCGGCAGACGACGGTACAGAGGCATCTGACCACCCTCGAAACCGCGACGTACGCCACCGCCAGAACGAGACTTCTGACCTTTGTGACCACGACCACCGGTTTTACCGAGGCCAGAACCGATACCACGACCCAGGCGGCGAGCCGCTTTTTTAGAGCCTTCGGCCGGAGACAGAGTATTTAAACGCATCTCTTACTCCTCAACTTTAACCATGAAGGAAACCGCGTTGACCATACCACGAACAGCAGGAGTATCCTCGCGCTCTACGGTGTGACCAATACGACGCAGACCCAGGCCAAGCAGCGTTGCCTTGTGTTTCGGCAGACGACCGATTGCACTGCGGGTTTGAGTAATTTTAATAGTCTTTGCCATGGTTTATTTCCCCAGAATTTCTTCAACGGATTTACCACGCTTGGCAGCGACCATTTCCGGAGATTTCATATTTTCCAGACCATCGATAGTTGCACGAACCACGTTAATCGGGTTAGTGGAACCATACGCTTTAGCCAGAACGTTACGAACTCCAGCGACTTCCAGAACGGCGCGCATTGCACCACCGGCGATGATACCGGTACCTTCGGAAGCCGGCTGCATGAAGACACGAGAACCCGTGTGAGTACCCTTAACCGGGTGCTGCAGGGTGCCGTGGTTCAGCGCGACGTTAATCATATTGCGACGGGCTTTTTCCATCGCTTTCTGGATCGCTGCTGGAACTTCACGCGCTTTACCGTAACCAAAACCAACGCGACCGTTACCATCACCAACTACAGTCAGAGCTGTGAAGGAGAAAATACGACCACCTTTAACGGTTTTAGATACGCGGTTAACCGCGATCAGCTTTTCCTGCAGTTCGCCAGCTTGTTTTTCGATGTGAGCCATCTTACACCTCTACCTTAGAACTGAAGGCCAGCTTCACGGGCAGCATCTGCCAGTGCCTGGACACGACCATGATATTGGAACCCGGAACGGTCAAAGGATACATCTTTGATGCCTTTTTCCAGAGCGCGTTCAGCAACAGCTTTACCTACAGCTGCAGCAGCGTCTTTGTTACCGGTGTACTTCAATTGTTCAGCGATAGCTTTTTCTACAGTAGAAGCAGCTACCAGAACTTCAGAACCGTTCGGTGCAATTACCTGTGCGTAAATATGACGCGGGGTACGATGTACCACCAGGCGAGTTGCACCCAGCTCCTGGAGCTTGCGGCGTGCGCGGGTCGCACGACGGATACGAGCAGATTTCTTATCCATAGTGTTACCTTACTTCTTCTTAGCCTCTTTGGTACGCACGACTTCGTCGGCGTAACGAACACCCTTGCCTTTATAAGGCTCAGGACGACGGTAGGCGCGCAGATCTGCTGCAACCTGACCGATCAGCTGTTTATCAGCGCCTTTCAGCACGATCTCAGTCTGAGTCGGACATTCTGCAGTGATTCCCGCAGGCAGCTGATGGTCAACTGGGTGAGAGAAACCTAAAGCCAGGTTTACTACATTCCCTTTAACCGCTGCACGATAACCTACACCAACCAGCTGAAGCTTCTTAGTGAAGCCTTCGGTAACACCGACAACCATTGAGTTCAGCAGGGCACGCGCGGTACCAGCCTGAGCCCATCCATCTGCGTAACCATCACGCGGACCGAAGGTCAGTGCATTATCTGCATGATTTACTGCAACAGCATCGTTGAGAGTACGAGTCAGCTCGCCGTTTTTACCTTTGATCGTAATAACCTGACCGTTGATTTTTACATCAACGCCGGCAGGAATAACGACCGGTGCTTTAGCAACACGAGACATTTTTTCCTCCGATTAGGCTACGTAGCAGATAATTTCGCCACCAAGACCAGCCTGGCGCGCTGCACGATCAGTCATAACACCTTTAGAGGTAGAAACAACTGCGATACCCATGCCAGCCATAACTTTCGGCAGCTCGTCTTTACGCTTATAAATGCGCAGACCTGGGCGACTGACACGCTGAATGCTTTCTACAACAGCTTTACCCTGGAAATACTTGAGAGTAAGTTCCAGTTCCGGCTTGGTGTCGCCTTCAACTTTAAAATCTTCAATAAAACCTTCTTCCTTCAGCACGTTGGCAATTGCCACTTTCAGCTTGGAGGAAGGCATGGTGACCGCAGCTTTATTCGCGGCCTGACCGTTACGGATACGGGTCAGCATATCCGCGATCGGATCTTGCATGCTCATCTGTCTTTACTCCCGTGATTCAATTGGTAATTACCAGCTAGCCTTTTTCAAGCCTGGTACTTCACCGCGCATGGCGGCTTCACGCAGTTTGATACGGCTCAACCCGAACTTGCCCACATAGCCATGCGGACGACCTGTTTGACGGCAGCGGTTACGCTGACGGGACGGGCTGGAATCACGCGGCAGAGACTGCAGCTTGAGAACTGCGTTCCAACGATCTTCGTCGGTCGCGTTCACATCAGAGATAATAGCTTTCAGTTCAGCGCGTTTTGCGAAGTACTTATCAGCTAAAGCTACGCGCTTTACTTCGCGTGCTTTCATTGATTGCTTAGCCATTCAGTAACCCTACCTTACTTGCGGAACGGGAAGTCAAAGGCAGCCAGCAGAGCACGGCCTTCTTCGTCAGATTTCGCAGTAGTGGTAATGGTAATATCCAAACCACGCACGCGGTCGACTTTATCGTAGTCGATTTCTGGGAAGATGATCTGCTCACGGACACCCATGCTGTAGTTACCACGACCGTCGAAAGACTTAGCGGACAAGCCACGGAAGTCACGGATACGTGGAACAGCAATAGTGATCAGGCGCTCAAAGAACTCCCACATGCGTTCGCCACGCAGAGTTACTTTACAGCCGATCGGATAGCCCTGACGGATTTTGAAGCCTGCAACAGATTTGCGTGCTTTGGTGATCAGCGGTTTTTGACCGGAGATTGCTGTCAGGTCAGCTGCTGCGTTATCCAGCAGTTTCTTGTCAGCGATCGCTTCACCAACACCCATGTTCAGGGTGATCTTCTCGACCCGAGGGACTTGCATGACAGAATTGTAGTTAAACTCAGTCATGAGTTTAGCGACTACTTCGTCTTTGTAGTAATCATGCAGTTTCGCCATCGTACTACTCCAAATTACTTGATAGTTTCGCTGTTAGATTTAAAGAAACGGACTTTTTTGCCGTCTTCGAATCTAAAGCCTACACGGTCAGCCTTGCCGGTTGCCGCGTTGAAGATAGCAAGGTTAGAGATCTGAATAGCTGCTTCTTTCTCTACGATGCCGCCTGGTTGGTTCAGGGCCGGAACCGGCTTCTGATGTTTCTTAACCAGGTTGATACCTTCAACAATGACCTTGCCGGAAGACAGGACATTCTTAACTTTACCGCGTTTACCTTTATCTTTACCGGTTAACACGATAACTTCGTCATCACGACGGATCTTCGCTGCCATGATTCGCTCCTTAGAGTACTTCTGGTGCCAGAGAGATAATTTTCATGAACTTCTCGTTACGAAGTTCACGAGTTACCGGCCCAAAAATACGCGTACCGATAGGTTGCTCGCTGTTATTGTTTAAAATAACGCATGCATTTCCATCGAAGCGAATGACAGAACCGTCCGGGCGACGAACACCCTTCTTGGTGCGCACCACTACCGCCTTCAGCACATCACCTTTTTTGACCTTACCACGCGGAATTGCTTCCTTGATGGTGATCTTGATGATATCGCCGACGCCTGCGTAGCGACGGTGCGAGCCACCCAGAACCTTGATACACATTACGCGACGTGCACCGGAGTTGTCGGCGACGTTCAGCATAGTCTGTTCTTGGATCATTTTAGTGCTCCGCTAATGTCAACTACTACTGAGACCCGAAAATCAGGTCGTTAAAAAAGCCCCATATCGGGGGCGCGGCATTATAACACCGCTTCAACGATATGGGTAGAAAAAATAAACGGCTCATCGCTGAGCCGTTTATTCGTTGAGAATGCCTACTGTATTACAGAACGGCTTTCTCTACAACGCGAACCAGCGTCCAGGACTTGGTCTTGGACAGCGGACGGCATTCGCGGATTTCAACCACGTCACCAGTACCGCATTCGTTGTTCTCGTCATGTACGTGCAGTTTGGTCGTACGCTTAATGAATTTACCGTAGATCGGGTGTTTCACAAAACGTTCGATAGCAACAACGATGGATTTCTCCATTTTATCGCTAACAACGCGACCTTGCAGAGTACGGATTTTATCGGTCATTACGCACCCGCCTTCTCAGTCAGTAAAGTCTTAACGCGTGCGACGTCACGACGCACTTGCTTCAACAGGTGAGACTGTTGCAGCTGGCCACTTGCAGCCTGCATACGCAGGTTGAACTGCTCACGCAGCAGATTCAGCAGCTCGGTGTTCAGCTCTTCAACACTCTTCTCACGCAGCTCTTTTGCTTTCATTACATCACCGTCTTAGTTACAAAGGTGGTTTTAATCGGCAGTTTCGCTGCTGCCAGCTTGAATGCTTCACGGGCCAGCTCTTCCGGTACGCCGTCCATTTCATACAGGACTTTACCCGGCTGAATCAAGGCAACCCAATACTCCACGTTACCTTTACCTTTACCCATACGCACTGCCAGCGGCTTTTCAGTGATCGGTTTGTCCGGGAATACACGGATCCAGATCTTACCTTGACGCTTAACTGCACGGGTCATAGCACGACGTGCTGCTTCGATCTGACGGGCAGTCAGACGACCACGGCCAACAGCTTTCAGACCGAAGCTGCCGAAGCTAACATCCGCGCCAGCAGCCAGACCGCGGTTACGGCCTTTGTGCATTTTACGGAATTTTGTACGCTTTGGTTGTAACATCAGCGACGCTCCTTATTTACGGCCTTTACGCTGCTGCTTTTTAGGTTGCGCAGCCGGTTTTTCCGGTTGTTCAACAGCAGCCATACCACCCAGGATCTCGCCTTTGAAGATCCACACTTTAACGCCGATTACACCGTAAGTGGTGTGCGCTTCAGAGGTGTTGTAGTCGATGTCAGCACGCAGAGTGTGCAGAGGTACGCGACCTTCGCGGTACCATTCGGTACGTGCGATTTCCGCGCCGCCCAGACGGCCGCTAACTTCAACTTTGATACCTTTAGCGCCCAGACGCATTGCGTTCTGTACAGCACGCTTCATAGCACGACGGAACATAACGCGACGTTCCAGCTGAGAAGTGATGCTGTCAGCAACCAATTTTGCGTCCAGTTCAGGCTTACGCACTTCGGCGATATTGATCTGAGCAGGAACGCCAGCAATATCCGCTACGACTTTGCGCAGTTTTTCTACGTCTTCGCCTTTCTTACCGATAACGATACCCGGGCGAGCAGTGTGAATGGTCACACGGATGCTCTTAGCCGGACGCTCGATAACGATACGAGATACAGACGCTTTCGCCAGTTCCTTAGTCAGGTACTGACGTACTTTAAAATCGCTGTCCAGGTTGTCAGCGAATTCTTTGGTGTTCGCAAACCAGGTTGAGTTCCATGGTTTTACAATACCCAGGCGAATACCATTAGGATGTACTTTCTGACCCATTGCTAGTCTCCAGAGTCTCAGCGATCGGACACAACCACAGTAATGTGGCTGGTGCGCTTCAGGATGCGATCTGCACGACCTTTTGCACGCGGCATAATGCGCTTCATGCTCGGGCCTTCGTCTACGAAAATTTTCGTAACTTTCAGATCGTCAATGTCAGCGCCATCGTTGTGTTCAGCGTTAGCAATGGCAGATTCCAGGACTTTCTTAACCAGTACAGCCGCTTTCTTATTGGTGTAGGTCAGAATATCAAGGGCCTGCGACACTTTCTTACCGCGAATCAGGTCTGCAACAAGGCGAACCTTCTGAGCAGAAGAACGAGCATGGCGATGTTGAGCTAAAGTTTCCATCTCTTCCTCCTACCTTATTTCTTCTTCGCTTTTTTATCAGCAGCGTGGCCGCGATAAGTACGAGTCGGTGCGAATTCACCCAGTTTGTGACCGACCATTTCGTCGGAAACAAATACCGGAACGTGCTGACGACCATTATGGACAGCGATGGTCAAACCGATCATGTTAGGAAAGATCGTTGAACGACGGGACCAAGTGCGCAGGGGCTTCTTGTCTCCGCTTTCCACCGCTTTCTCTACCTTCTTCAGCAAGTGCAGGTCAATAAAAGGACCTTTCTTGAGAGAACGTGGCATGGCTTATCCTCTAAAATTATTTGCTACGGCGACGTACGATGAATTTATCAGTACGCTTGTTGCTGCGGGTCTTCTTACCTTTGGTCTGAACGCCCCACGGAGTTACCGGGTGCTTACCAAAGTTACGACCTTCACCACCACCATGTGGGTGGTCGACTGGGTTCATCGCAGTACCGCGAACGGTAGGACGAACACCACGCCAGCGTGCAGCACCTGCTTTACCCAGAACGCGCAGCATATGCTCAGCATTGCCAACTTCGCCCAGAGTCGCACGGCAATCTGCTTCGACTTTACGCATTTCACCAGAACGCAGACGCAGGGTGACATAAGCACCATCACGAGCAACGATCTGAACGTAAGTACCAGCGGAACGTGCCAGCTGACCGCCTTTACCTGGTTTCATTTCTACGTTATGAACGGTAGAACCAACCGGGATATTGCGCATCGGCAGGGTGTTACCTGCTTTGATTGCAGCATCAACGCCAGACTGAATCTGGTCGCCAGCTTTCAGGCCTTTAGGGGCCAGAATGTAACGGCGTTCACCGTCTTTGTACAGAACCAGCGCGATGTTCGCGGAACGGTTCGGATCGTACTCAAGACGTTCAACAACTGCCGGGATACCGTCTTTGTTGCGTTTGAAGTCAACAATACGATAAGCCTGCTTGTGACCACCACCGATGTGACGAGTGGTGATGCGGCCATTGTTGTTACGACCACCGGATTTGCTGTTTTTTTCAACCAGCGGAGCAAAAGGTTTGCCCTTGTGCAGCTCTGGGTTGACCACTTTAACAACGTGGCGACGACCCGGAGATGTCGGTTTACATTTAACAACTGCCATTGTATTACTCCTCCGACTTACTCAGCGCCGCCGACGAAGTCCAGATTCTGGCCTTCCTTCAGGGTGACGTAAGCTTTTTTCCAGTCGCTACGACGACCGATACGCTGTCCGTGACGTTTAACTTTCCCTTTAACTACCAGGGTGTTAACGACTTCGACTTCGACTTCAAACAGTTTCTGCACAGCAGCTTTGATTTCTGCTTTGGTCGCGTCTTTAGCAACTTTGAGAACGATGGTGTTAGTTTTTTCCATCGCAGTAGACGCTTTTTCAGAAACGTGCGGTGCGCGCAGCACTTTCAGCAGACGTTCTTCACGAATCATGCCAGCATCTCCTCAACTTGCTTAACAGCATCAGCAGTCATTACGACTTTGTCGAAGGCGATCAGGCTAACCGGGTCGATACCAGTTGCATCGCGTACGTCAACCTTGTGCAGGTTGCGCGCAGCCAGGAACAGGTTCTCGTCCAGCTCACCGGTGATGATCAGCACATCTTCCAGAGCCATGTCTTTCAGTTTCTGTGCCAGCAGCTTAGTTTTAGGCGCTTCAACAGAGAATGATTCGACAACGATCAGACGATCCTGACGTACCAGTTCGGACAGAATGCTTTTCAGCGCGCCGCGGTACATCTTTTTGTTTACTTTTTGACTGTGGTCCTGTGGACGAGCAGCGAAGGTCACGCCACCTGAACGCCAGATCGGGCTCTTGATAGAACCTGAACGCGCACGGCCGGTACCTTTCTGGCGCCACGGCTTTTTGCCTGAACCAGTTACTTCAGCACGAGTCTTCTGAGCACGAGTACCCTGACGAGCACCAGCTGCATAAGCAACAACAACCTGGTGAACCAGCGCTTCGTTGAAATCACGACCGAAGGTAGTTTCGGAAACAGTCAGCGCGCTCTGCGCGTCTTTCAATACTAATTCCATTGCTATCCCCTTACGCCTTCACAGCTGGTTTAACGATCAGGTCGCAACCGGTCGCACCCGGAACACCACCTTTAACCAGCAGCAGGTTGCGCTCAGCGTCAACACGTACTACGTCCAGGCTCTGAACGGTTACACGTTCGTTGCCCAGCTGACCTGCCATTTTCTTGCCTTTGAACACTTTGCCCGGAGTCTGGTTCTGACCGATAGAACCCGGAACGCGGTGAGACAAGGAGTTACCGTGAGTAGCGTCCTGGGTACGGAAGTTCCAGCGCTTAACGGTACCAGCGAAACCTTTACCTTTAGAGGTACCGGTTACGTCAACTTTTTTAACGTCAGCAAACAGTTCAACGCTAATGTTCTGACCAACGGTGTATTCTTCACCATCTGCCAGACGGAACTCCCACAGGCCGCGGCCAGCTTCTACGCCAGCTTTAGCAAAGTGGCCAGCTTCCGGCTTAGTTACGCGGTTAGCTTTTTTAGCACCGGTGGTAACCTGAACAGCGCGATAGCCATCGTTAGCCAGATCTTTAACCTGAGTAACGCGGTTTGCTTCAACTTCGATAACGGTTACTGGGATAGATACGCCATCTTCAGTGAAGATGCGGGTCATACCCACTTTTTTACCGACTAAACCAATCATTGTATCAACCTCTCAATCGCTCGATGACCTGATTAACCCAGGCTGATCTGCACGTCTACACCGGCAGCCAGGTCCAGACGCATCAGAGCATCAACGGTTTTTTCAGTTGGCTCAACGATGTCAACCAGACGCTTGTGAGTACGGATCTCGTACTGATCACGCGCGTCTTTGTTGACGTGCGGGGAGATCAGAACGGTGAAACGCTCTTTGCGGGTCGGCAGCGGGATCGGACCACGAACCTGCGCACCAGTGCGCTTGGCAGTCTCGACGATTTCCGCGGTTGATTGATCGATCAGACGATGATCAAACGCTTTCAAACGGATACGGATTCTTTGGTTCTGCATGAGACCAGAGCTCCAATTATTTTATAGACGAAATAGTTACTCCTCAAACCCATTACGATTGATGGGAGAGTGTAACCGTTCTTACAGAGTTCCCCGATTGGGAACATTGTCTGGTATTGCTTTCGCAGTACCGGTGGCTCATATCGAACCGCTGTCAATATTAGACAAGCCCGCGCATTATACGTAAATCTCAGTCTTAAGCAAGTGCCGCGTAGAAATTAATCACTCTTACGCAGATGCGAGTGCTATTCCACTCTGATTGTATACGCTTTTACGCGGCGCAAATTCCCTGGAAAGACGCCAGCAAAATGGATATTCGGGCGTTGTGCAGTTAGCGCTACTTGCCTGATAGTTAGCTCTTTCTCGCATCGGATTGAGACATGAATACTGAACTTCCCTTTTTGCTGATTTATATCTCTCTATCCGGACTGCTTGGGGTTCAGGATTTGCGTACTGGCCTATTGCCCGACAAATTCACCTGCCCTCTTCTCTGGAGTGGTCTTCTTTTTCATCAATGTTGCAACCCCACACAGTTGTCCGATGCACTTTGGGGAGCCATTGCAGGGTATGGTGTATTTTCTCTGTTCTATTGGGGATACCGCCTGGCATGGCATCAAGAAGGATTAGGCTATGGAGACGTAAAATTTCTCGCCGCACTTGGCGCGTGGCATCGATGGGACTCATTACCTCTGTTGATCTTACTTGCCGCCGGGCTGGCTTGCTGCATGACAGGTGTAGCATTTATAACGCATGGAAAAAAGAAACTAAAAAACCCGCTGCCTTTTGGGCCATATCTGGCGGCTGCGGGTTTTGTTGTTGGCTGGCTAAATCTGATACAGGGCGGTTAGTCGCTGACCTTAATTTGCGATTGCAGATAGTTTTGCAATCCAAGTTTTCCAATCAGATCCAACTCCGTTTCGAGCCAATCGATATGCCCTTCTTCTTCGGTCAGGATCTCAATCATCATGTCCCGACTAACATAGTCATGAACGCTATCGGCGTAAGCAATGGCTTCGCGTAAATCTTTCGCACCATCAAGCTCGAGTCGAAGATCGGATTGCAGCATCTCTTCAACATCTTCACCAATCCCCAACTTACCTAGATCTTGTAAGTTTGGGAGACCTTCTAAGAATAAAATACGCTCAATATATTTATCAGCGTGTTTCATCTCATCGATAGATTCATGGTACTCAACATCATTGAGGCGAGTCAGTCCCCAGTTTTTAAACATACGAGCATGGAGAAAATACTGGTTGATCGCGACAAGCTCATTTCCCAATAGTTTATTGAGATAATTTATGATTTTAACATCACCTTTCATTTTATAGTCCCTCCGCTTCCACTCTTAGAGCGTAGATGGGGCTACAGGGATGTCAAAAAAAAGAGTGTGACTTAGGCGATCTCTTTAAATTCTGGCATTTGAGTTAATTCATCCTGCATGACTTCACGCGCAGCACGAATGCACTTACCGCACTGATTTCCAACAGGAATAAACTTACGTAATTGCTGAAAGGACTGAGGATGAAACTGGCGAACAGCCTGACGAATTTTTTTATCACTTATCGCATTACACAAACAAACGTACATGATCGCTCCCGTTCAATTTCTGCGCAAAGTGTAAATGAGAATAGTTATGATTACAATAGCACAACGCTATTTACGCGGCGGGAGAATGAATAAAAAATGCGAATAAATATGACAGCTACTAAATTGCAGGCAGCAAAAAGGGCGCCTAAGCGCCCTTTTTAAGCTCAAAGCCAATTAATCAATAATTAGCTCATTACTTTAGCAACAACGCCCGCACCTACAGTACGGCCGCCTTCACGGATTGCGAAACGCAGACCGTCGTCCATCGCGATCGGGTGGATCAGGGTAACAACCATTTTGATGTTGTCGCCCGGCATTACCATCTCTACGCCTTCCGGCAGTTCGATGGTACCAGTCACGTCAGTAGTACGGAAGTAGAACTGCGGACGGTAGCCTTTGAAGAACGGAGTATGACGGCCGCCTTCGTCTTTGGACAGAATGTACACTTCAGATTCGAACTTGGTGTGCGGCTTGATAGAGCCCGGCTTAGCCAGTACCTGACCACGTTCGATTTCTTCACGTTTGATACCACGCAGCAGAACACCAACGTTCTCACCAGCACGGCCTTCGTCCAGCAGTTTGCGGAACATTTCAACGCCAGTACAGGTAGACTTAGCAGTCTCTTTGATACCAACGATTTCAACTTCTTCACCAACTTTGATGATACCGCGTTCTACACGACCGGTAACAACGGTACCACGACCGGAGATGGAGAATACGTCTTCGATTGGCAGCAGGAACGGCTTATCGATAGCACGTTCTGGTTCCGGGATGTAAGAATCCAGGAAGCCAGCCAGTTCGATGATTTTCGCTTCCCACTCTGCTTCGCCTTCCAGCGCTTTCAGAGCAGAACCACGAACGATCGGAGTGTCGTCGCCCGGGAAATCGTACTGAGACAGAAGTTCACGAACTTCCATTTCTACCAGTTCCAGCAGCTCTTCGTCATCAACCATGTCGCATTTGTTCAGGAACACGATGATGTACGGAACGCCTACCTGACGACCCAGCAGGATGTGCTCACGAGTCTGCGGCATCGGGCCGTCAGTCGCAGCAACAACCAGGATCGCGCCGTCCATCTGCGCAGCACCGGTGATCATGTTTTTAACATAGTCGGCGTGGCCCGGGCAGTCTACGTGTGCGTAGTGGCGAGTCGGGGTGTCATATTCAACGTGAGAAGTGTTGATGGTGATACCACGAGCTTTTTCTTCCGGCGCGTTATCGATCTGGTCGAATGCACGAGCAGCACCGCCGTAGGTTTTAGCCAGTACGGTAGTGATTGCAGCGGTCAGGGTAGTTTTACCGTGGTCAACGTGGCCGATGGTGCCGACGTTAACGTGCGGTTTTGTACGTTCAAATTTTTCTTTAGACACGGCTATATTCCTTACTATAGTGCTCTCCCCTATGGAGAGAGCACGGGACTTAGGTTTTAATCCTGTGGATTATTTACCACGGGCTTCAATAACGGCCTGAGCAACGTTGTTCGGCGCATCGTCGTACTTCAGGAACTCCATGGAGTAAGAAGCACGGCCTTTGGTCAGAGAACGCAGCTGGGTTGCATATCCGAACATTTCAGACAGCGGAACTTCAGCATGGATAACAACGCCAGTGACGTTGGATTCCTGACCACGAAGCATACCACGACGGCGGCTCAAGTCACCGATTACGTCACCGGTGTTCTCTTCCGGAGTCTCTACTTCAACCTTCATGATAGGCTCAAGCAGAACTGGTTTCGCTTTCTTAAAGCCATCTTTGAAGGCGATAGAAGCGGCCAGTTTAAACGCCAGCTCAGAGGAGTCAACGTCATGGTAAGAACCGAAGTGCAGACGCACGCCCAGATCAACAACCGGGTAACCAGCCAGCGGGCCAGATTTCAGCTGTTCCTGGATGCCTTTATCAACGGCCGGGATGTATTCGCCAGGAATTACACCACCTTTGATGTCGTTGATGAACTCGTAGCCTTTCGGGTTTGAACCCGGCTCCAGCGGGTACATGTCGATAACAACATGACCGTACTGACCGCGACCACCAGACTGCTTAGCGTGTTTACCTTCGATATCGGTAACTTTCGCGCGAATCGCTTCACGGTAAGCAACCTGAGGTTTACCGACGTTCGCTTCAACGTTGAATTCACGCTTCATACGGTCAACGATGATGTCGAGGTGCAGCTCACCCATACCAGCGATAATGGTCTGGTTAGATTCTTCGTCAGTCCATACGCGGAATGACGGGTCTTCTTTAGCCAGACGGCCCAGAGCCAGACCCATTTTTTCCTGGTCAGCTTTGGTTTTCGGTTCTACCGCGATGGAAATTACCGGCTCAGGGAATTCCATACGTTCCAGAATGATCGGGTGATCCGGGTCACACAGAGTGTCACCAGTGGTCACGTCTTTCAGACCGATAGCAGCAGCGATATCGCCCGCGCGAACTTCTTTGATCTCTTCACGTTTGTTAGCGTGCATCTGTACGATACGGCCGAAACGTTCACGTGCAGTTTTCACGGAGTTCAGGATGGTGTCACCGGAGTTAACCACACCAGAGTACACGCGGAAGAAGGTCAGGTTACCCACGAACGGGTCGGTAGCGATTTTGAATGCCAGAGCAGCAAACGGCTCGTCATCGCTAGCATGACGCTCAGCAGGAGTATCTTTACCGTCGTCCAAAATACCGTTGATCGCAGGTACGTCGACTGGGGATGGCAGGTAATCAATTACCGCATCCAGCATCGCCTGAACACCTTTGTTCTTGAACGCAGAACCACAGGTTACCAGGATGATTTCGTTGTTCAGAACACGCTGACGCAGAGCTTTTTTGATCTCTTCTTCAGTCAGTTCTTCACCACCCAGGTATTTCTCCATCAGCTCTTCTGAAGCTTCCGCAGCGGACTCGATCAGGTTCTGGTGCCATTCTTCAGCCAGTTCCTGCATGTCAGCCGGGATATCTTCATAAGTGAAGGTTACGCCTGCATCTTCTTCGTTCCAGTTGATGGCTTTCATTTTCACCAGGTCAACAACACCGGTGAACGCTTCTTCAGCGCCAATTGCCAGCTGCAGCGGAACAGGGTTCGCGCCCAGACGGGTTTTGATCTGACCAACAACTTTCAGGAAGTTCGCACCCATACGGTCCATTTTGTTAACGAACGCAATGCGCGGAACTTTATATTTGTTTGCCTGACGCCATACGGTTTCAGACTGAGGCTGAACACCACCAACTGCGCAGTAAACCATTACTGCACCATCAAGCACACGCATGGAACGTTCTACTTCGATTGTGAAGTCAACGTGCCCCGGGGTGTCGATGATGTTTACGCGATGCGGTTCGTACTGCTTAGCCATACCAGACCAGAATGCAGTAGTCGCTGCGGAGGTGATAGTAATACCACGCTCCTGCTCCTGCTCCATCCAGTCCATGGTGGCTGCGCCGTCATGAACTTCACCGATTTTATGGTTTACACCGGTGTAGAACAGAATACGTTCGGTAGTAGTGGTTTTACCGGCGTCGATGTGCGCACTGATACCGATGTTACGGTAGCGCGCGATGGGTGTTGTACGAGCCATTTGATTCCTCGTTTATCTTTTAGGCGTTCAATTTAAGTAGCCCAAAGCGGGCTGCTTACTAGAAGCGCCCGCCTGGTGACTAAAACTCCGAAGGGATTACCAACGGTAGTGTGCGAACGCCTTGTTGGCTTCTGCCATACGGTGAACGTCTTCACGTTTCTTAACTGCAGTACCTTTGTTTTCTGCAGCATCAGAAAGTTCGTTCGCCAGGCGCAGAGCCATGGATTTATCACCGCGTTTACGAGCAGCTTCAACGATCCAACGCATTGCCAGAGCATTACGACGGACCGGACGGACTTCAACTGGTACCTGATAAGTAGAACCACCAACGCGGCGAGACTTAACTTCGACAGTCGGGCGCACGTTTTCGAGAGCTACTTCGAAAGCTTCCAGTTCGTTTTTACCAGAACGCTGAGCCAGGGTCTCCAGCGCGCTGTATACGATAGTTTCGGCAGTAGATTTTTTACCATCTACCATCAGGATATTTACAAATTTAGCCAGCAGTTCTGATCCGAACTTCGGATCCGGCAGAATTTTACGCTGACCAATGACGCGACGACGTGGCATGGAAATACTCCGTTGTTAATTCAGGATTGTCCAAAACTCTAAGAGTTTAGTTTGACATTAATATAAAACGTTTGGCCTTACTTAACGGAGAACCATTAAGCCTTAGGACGTTTCACGCCATACTTGGAGCGTGATTGCTTACGGTCTTTAACGCCGGAGCAGTCAAGCGCACCACGAACGGTGTGGTAACGAACACCCGGGAGGTCTTTTACACGACCGCCACGGATCAGGATCACGGAGTGCTCCTGCAGGTTGTGACCTTCACCACCGATGTAGGAAGTCACTTCAAAACCGTTAGTCAGACGAACACGGCAAACTTTACGCAGTGCGGAGTTCGGTTTTTTAGGAGTGGTAGTATATACACGAGTACATACGCCACGTTTCTGCGGGCATGCTTCCAGCGCAGGCACGTTGCTTTTTGCAACTTTGCGTGCACGTGGTTTGCGTACCAGCTGGTTAACTGTTGCCATTAAATAGCTCCTGGTTTTAGCTTTTGCTTCGTAAACACGTAATAAAACGACCTCATACAATATGAGGACGCAGAATTTTAGGTCGGTGTCGAAAAGGTGTCAAGAAATATACAACGATCCCACAATTACCAGGACATCTGGCTGGGATGCTTCACCGTAAGTCTGACGAAGTCAGTATAGCTAACCCTGACGACACTGTCTGAAATTTGACCACTCAAACCGCGAGCCTTAATGTCTTCTTCCAGCACATAAACCTTAATGGAGGCATTTTGCAGACTTTCAAGGAAACGGCTTCCTTCGATTGCTGCCGTCACGCCATCCTGGAGCAATAAAAGCTCATCGTCTTTATCTACCAGGCGAAGAAGAGAGGAGAAATCGGTAAGCCACGCGGAGCGATGTAGTGTGTGCAGCATGGGAGTCTCAAAACCTTAAAATGACGTCATAGTTGCCTAACTCACGGCGTAAATCTTCCGGTTCAAGCGCCGTCGCATCAACCACAAAATTCGCCCCCTCTGCCAGGCCTCGCTCACGCAATGAGGCCGCACAAAGCCAGCATTGTTCTATATCGTACAATCCTAACAGTTTGAAAGTAGCAATATAGTCTCGCGCCAGAACGACATCCGGTTGTTGACCCTGGAGGATCTGGAAGACACCATCACCGATAAAGAACACGCCGAGATCTTCCGTTAATGCAGATGTCGCCAGTAAAGCATCCAGTCCTTCGCGGCCGGATGCGCTGCCGTGCGGCACAGTAGAAAAAACAAAGGCAACACGTTTCATTAAAACTGCACCACGCGATCGCACGTCAGGGATGCTTCAGCCAGCGATCCAAGACCGCTGAGAGTAAATCCTGATTGTAAATTAGCACCAGACAACCCTAGCCGTGTTGCTTCAGTCTCATCAACAACACCACGCCGCAAGGCTGCCGCAACACAGATATTCAGCGCCACACCATGCTGTTGGTGAAGCTTTTGCCAGGCTCGAACTAAATCAAATTCATCACTGGCGGGCGATGTCAGAACGTTCGCGTTATACACGCCCTCACGATAAAAGAAAACGCTACACAACTCGTGTCCTTCTTCGAGTAGCGCATGCGCAAATTGCAATGCGCTACTCGCTTGCTGTGTGCCGTAGGCGGGCCCGGTTACCATGATGGCAAAACGCATTACTTATCTTGCCCCTGGAAATCACCGCTTTTGAACTGGCGAATATAGAGGTAGACCGTGTGCTTAGAGATGTTCAGACGATCGGCGACCTGGTTGATGGCATCTTTAATATCGAAGATGCCTTTCTCATACAAATTCAGGACGATCTGGCGGTTCTTCGCGTTGTTGGAAACATTGCGATCGGCATTTACTTCTTCGATTGTGAATTCCAGCGTCTGGGTAACCAGATCTTCCACCGAAGAAGCGAAGTTGACGGCAGAGCCCACTTCCGGGGTTTCCGGTGGGATAAAGGTATTCATTATCTGCGAGAAAGGGACATCAAGGTTCATGTTGATGCACAGCAGACCAATCACGCGATGCTCACGGTTGCGAATGGCAATCGTCACCGACTTCATCAAGACACCGCTTTTCGCGCGTGTGAAATAACACTTCGACACGCTGCTATCCGCACCCGTCATATCATGCAGCATACGCAACGCAAGGTCGGTAATCGGCGAGCCAATTTTACGGCCCGTGTGTTCACCGTTAGCGATGCGAATGGCCGAGCATTTCAAATCCTGCAAAGAGTGCAATACGATTTCACAATGGGAACCAATGAGCATCGCCAACCCGTCCACTACCGCTTCATAGGATTTAAGGATATCGAAGTCGGTTTGATCGAAAGGACGTTGATCCAGTAAATCTAGCTCACTGGTTTCGTTGGTTAAAAGCGACCTGGACATGAAAAAAAGCACTCCTTTTCAGGAGCCTGTCGTTATGTTGTCAGGGCAGGCTCATCACTATTATAGGGGCATCTAAAGTAATACAGCGCACAAGGCGCTTTCCAGTATTAATTATATCCTGTCGATAATAAAAAACCGCCGCCCTGTGGGCGGCGGTTTTTGTTCTCTTACTTTTTGCTGCTGTCTGCAGCTTTATCAGCCGGTGCAGCTTCTGGCTGCGCATCGGCTTTTGGTGCCGGTTTGATATCTAACAGCTCAACATCAAAGACCAGCGTGGAGTTTGCCGGGATGCCCGGAACGCCAGTTTTACCGTATGCCAGATCCGGTGGGATAACCAACTGGATTTTGCCGCCTTTCTTGATGTTTTTCAGGCCTTCAGTCCAGCCCGGGATCACGCCGTCAAGACGGAAAGAGAGCGGCTCACCACGGGTGTAAGAGTTATCAAACTCTTTACCATCGATCAGCGTACCTTTGTAGTTTACGACTACAGTATCGCTGTCTTTCGGAGCGGCACCGGTACCTTCTTTCTCTACTTTGTAGACCAGGCCAGTGGCAGAGGTTTTAACGCCTTTCTCTTTAGCAAATTTCTCGCGGTATACTTTACCTTTGGCTTCGTTGTCAGCCGCGTCTTTTTCCATTTTTGCCTGAGCGGAGCTCTTCACGCGCGCTTCAAATGCCTGCAGAGTTTGTTCGATTTCCTGGTCAGACAGTTTGCTCTTATCTGCAAACGCATCCTGAACACCCGCGATCAACTGATCTTTATCCAGTTTGATGCCCAGTTTTTCCTGTTCTTTCAGGGAGTTTTCCATATAACGACCCAGGGACGCGCCCAGCGCGTAAGCGGCTTTTTGGTCGTCATTTTTGAATGCTGCTTTGCTGTCAGCAGTAGCGGCTGGTTTCGCGGCATCAGCAGCGAAGGTGATCGGGGCATGCAGTGCAACGGCCATTGTGGTCGCCAGCAGCGTTACTTTAAACAGTGATTTCATCCATCTCTCCAGGGCCGGGGCATCTCACCCCAGGGTTAACTAACATAAAAATGTACTATAAAGCGTTGCAGAACAAATCAACATACAGGCACGCCCTATTATCACCACTTTTCAGACTCTTTTTGTTTAAATTAGTTTCGTGACCGAAGATTGTGTGCTGTGCAAACAGGCAAAGTTAAGTAGAATTCGCCGCAGTCCGCGATCTGCCGGAGAAAAACAGAAGAGGTGAATCATGCAGGATACAACGATGGAAACTCGCCTGGCTGAGCTGGAGAGTCGCCTGGCGTTTCAGGAGATAACCATTGAAGAGCTGAACGTAACCGTGACCGCGCATGAACTGGAAATGGCCAAACTGCGCGACCATCTGCGTCTGCTGACAGAGAAGCTCAAAGCCACTCAGCCGTCTCATATCGCGTCACAGTCTGAAGAGACCCCTCCGCCACATTATTGAGACGTAAAAAAAGCGGGGATATCCCCGCTTTTTTTGTGTCCGAAAGCGCTAACACTTATCGGATCTACTCACATATACCCAAAGGATTTCAAATCACAGCAAGGCGGCAAGCTTGAGGAAGTCCTGGGAGCATAGATAACTATGTGACCAGGATTCGAAAGCGCAGCCAACACCGCTGTGGGTTGAAAGACGAAGGGTATTAGTGGCAACCGCAGCCGCCGCCGTTACCTTTACCACCACCGCCGCAGCAGCCTTCGCCGCCGTGCTCGTGACCATGGTCGTGACCGTGACCACCGCAGCAACCGTCATGACCGTGGTCATGATCGTGGTCGTGGCCGTGCGCGCCGTGAACGTGGCCATGAGCCAGTTCTTCTTCGGTCGCTTCGCGGATCGCGACAACTTCGACGTTGAATTTCAGATTCTGGCCAGCCAGCATGTGGTTACCGTCAACCACAACGTGGTCGTCTTCCACTTCGGTAATTTCTACCGGTACCGGCCCCTGGTCAGTTTCAGCCAGGAAACGCATGCCAACCTGCAGTTCGTCAACGCCCATGAAGACGTCTTTAGGAACGCGCTGCACCAGATTTTCATCATACTGACCGTAAGCGTCGTTTGCGCCTACAGCAACGTCGAATTTATCGCCAACTTCATGACCGTCCAGCGCTGTTTCCAGGCCAGAAATCAGGGAACCGTGACCATGCAGGTAGTCCAGCGGTGCACTCACCGGAGACTCATCAACCAACACACCGTCTTCTGTACGTACCTGATAGGCCAGGCTGACCACCAGGTCCTTTGCTACTTTCATGATATCTCCTGAGCATGGAAAGAATAGTGGCGCAGATTGTAGCGGAATTCTGCACCCGTGTACCCTCTAGCTTAAAAAAAGCTGCGGCATATCGCTAGTCCGGATGAAAAATCCCGATCACTTGCTCTTCTTTGCGAACGTGCTCGCGGGCCTGTTTATCGGCCTCGCGCATCTGATGACCGCACTTAACACACTCAACAATATCGATATTATTTTCACGCCACATCGCCAGCGAATCCTGCGCCTG
The DNA here is from genome assembly GCF_014104295.1 of Citrobacter sp. RHBSTW-00029. Taxonomy (NCBI): domain Bacteria; kingdom Pseudomonadati; phylum Pseudomonadota; class Gammaproteobacteria; order Enterobacterales; family Enterobacteriaceae; genus Citrobacter; species Citrobacter sp. RHBSTW-00029. The sequence goes on along the minus strand of NZ_JABXRT010000001.1, from coordinate 4,591,175 downwards.
GCAGGACGGACATTTTGCACCTGCAATAAAACGTTTACGAATTGCCATGGTTATCCTCTACTCAAATTCATCCCAGCCATCCAGTTGGCGCCGTTCTTTCTGCATCTCCCGCTGGAAAATCTCCTCCAGCTCGCGTCGGGCCTCTCTGGCACGAGAGATTTGCACCGTATCGGTGTGCATTGGGATCAATTCCCGTAGCATGTGCATATCGAGTCGACGAAAATGCAACTGGGCACGCTGCGCCTGATGCGGATGCATCCCCAACGACACCAGCGCTTTGCGCCCCAGTTCCAGTGCGCTCGAGAAAGTTTCACGGGAAAACTGCGTGACACCTGCCTGTAATAACTCATGCGCCTCTACACGTCCGCGCGCTCGCGCAAGAATATGCAGATGCGGAAAATGTTGTTGGCACAATTCCACCAGCTTCATCGTGTCTTCAGGTTCATTGCAGGTGATCACAATAGACTGCGCCGCCTCTGCGCCAGCGGAACGTAAAAGCTCCACCTGTGTGGCATCGCCGTAATAGACTTTATAGCCATATTTACGCATCAGATTCACCGCACTAATATCCCGTTCCAGAACGGTAATACGCATCTTATTGGCCATTAACAGGCGACCGATGACCTGACCAAAGCGCCCAAACCCCACCACAATAACCTGCGGCTTATCGTCTTCCACCCAGGGTTTTTCATCTTCTTCATCCGGGCCGTTAAACTGGCGGGAGAGCCATTTATCAATCAGCTTCATCAGCAGTGGCGTGGTCATCATCGACAGCGTGACGGTTACCAGCAAAAGTGCCATTTGATCGCCCTGAAACAGCCGCTGGGAAGATGCTGTTGAAAAAAGCACGAAGGCAAATTCTCCGCCCTGGCTTAGCACCCCCGCAAATTGCATCCGCTCCGAGCTTCTCATGCCGTTCAGTCGCGCCAACACATAGAGCACCAGCGTCTTCACGATGACCAGTACTATCACGCTCGCCACTACCCACAAAATATGGGTATAAAGCACGCCAAGGTTAAGTGACATCCCCACAGAGATGAAAAATAACCCGAGCAAAAGCCCTTTAAAGGGATCAATCGCCGTTTCCAGTTCATGTCGGTATTCGCTTTCCGCCAGCAGCACGCCAGCGATAAACGTTCCCAGCGCCATCGACAGCCCCAGCGCATCCATAAATAAAGCAGAACCCAGCACCAACAGCAGCGTCGCAGCGGTGAATACTTCCCGCACGCCGGACCCCGCAATAAAGCGAAATACAGGACGCAGCAGATAGCGTCCGCCAATCAACATGCCAGCAAAAGCCAACACTTTCATGCCCACTTTGATCCAGTCAAAATGTTCATCGGCTGATCCTGCTAACAGCGGAACCAGCGCCAACGCCGGGATCACCGCCAGATCCTGGAACAACAGCACCGAAAAGCCCAGTTGTCCGGATTCGCTGCGGTTCATCCCTTTTTCCCGCATCAGCTGTAACGCCATTGCGGTCGATGACATCGCCAGACCAATGCCGCCAACCACTGCCGCCTGCCAGGAAAAGTCAGTGAGCATCAATAACCCTGCCAGGACAAGCGCGCTAAGTAACACCTGCGCGGCACCGACACCAAAAATTGAACGCCGCAATTGCCATAGTTTGGCCGGGTTAAGTTCCAGCCCGATGATGAACATCAGGAAGACCACGCCCAGCTCGGAGAAGTGCAGAATTTCATCCACATCGCTGATGAATCCAAGTCCCCATGGGCCAATAGCGATCCCCGCCAGCAAATAACCCAACACCGGTCCAATACCCAGCCGCGATGCCAACGGCACCGCAGCCACCGCCGCGAAAAGGAACAGCACTCCCGCAGTCAATAAATCAGAACCTTCCATCAGCGGCCTCCCACAGGGATCGGATTCGCCAGCCAGTCACCATACGCTTTCGCATGGCTGTCCAGCTCCTGCTTCGTTTGCCGTCTGGCCCAGTAAACGATGATGGGGCTCATCCAGTGCATCCGGCACATTCCTGCCGTCAGCTCGAAAGGGCGTAGCACATCACTCATCGGATAGCGGTTTAGCGCGTCATAGCGGTAGGCGCTTTCCGGTTCGCCGGTAGTGATCACACTCCGCCAGTACTTTCCCGCCAGTTGATTCCCTCCGGGGCCACTGGCAAACCCGCGGCTCAGTACGCGGTCAAGCCACTCCTTTAGCAGGGCCGGGCAGCTATAGGTATAGAGCGGATGTTGAAAAACAATCACATCATGCTCACGCAGCAGTTCCTGCTCGTGAGAAATATCGATAAAAAAATCGGGATAGTGCGCGTATAGGTCGTGCACGGTAACATTACTGAGCTGTATGGCCGGTTTAAGCAGAACCCGGTTCGCGACCGAGTCCTGAGATTCCGGATGGGCATACAGCAGCAACACTTTCGCTGGCTGGGACATCATCCCCCTCCCGGTTTTGTCTTTTGTCTATTTTCGGCGTTTTGGGCTACCATTGCGCCTCGGTGCGGCAAACGGCCCACACATTACATTATCATAATGATAAATTAACATAGTCTGAACATACGGCGCCTTATGATTGTTTTCTCATCGTTACAAATTCGTCGCGGCGTGCGCGTCTTGCTGGACAATGCCACGGCCACCATTAATCCCGGGCAGAAGGTTGGCCTGGTGGGTAAAAATGGCTGCGGTAAATCTACCCTGCTGGCATTGCTGAAAAATGAAATCAGCGCTGACGCCGGCGGATTTACGTTCCCGGGAAACTGGCAGCTCGCATGGGTGAATCAGGAAACGCCTGCGTTACCACAGCCTGCGCTGGAATACGTGATTGATGGCGACCGCGAATATCGCCAACTGGAAGCCCAGTTAAACGATGCCAACGAACGTAACGATGGACACGCCATTGCCACCGTCCATGGAAAACTGGATGCCATTGACGCCTGGACCGTACGTTCACGCGCCGCCAGTCTGCTGCATGGCCTCGGCTTCTCCAACGAACAGCTCGAGCGCCCGGTCAGCGACTTCTCCGGTGGCTGGCGTATGCGTCTCAACCTGGCACAGGCGCTGATTTGCCGTTCAGACCTGCTGCTGCTCGATGAACCGACCAACCACCTCGATCTCGACGCGGTGATCTGGCTGGAAAGATGGCTGAAAAGCTATCAGGGCACGCTGATTTTGATCTCCCACGACCGCGACTTCCTCGATCCGGTGGTGGATAAAATTATCCATATCGAACAACAAACCATGTTCGAGTACACCGGCAACTACAGCGCGTTTGAAATCCAGCGTGCGACCCGCCTCGCGCAGCAACAGGCCATGTACGAAAGCCAGCAGGAGCGTGTGGCGCATCTGCAAAGCTATATCGATCGTTTCCGTGCTAAAGCCACCAAAGCAAAGCAGGCGCAGAGCCGTATCAAAATGCTGGAGCGTATGGAGCTTATCGCTCCAGCCCATGTCGATAACCCGTTCCATTTCAGCTTCCGTGAACCTGAAAGCCTGCCTAATCCGCTGCTGAAAATGGAAAAAGTGAGTGCTGGCTACGGCGATCGCACAATCCTCGACTCCATCAAACTGAATCTGGTGCCGGGTTCTCGCATCGGCCTGTTAGGCCGCAACGGTGCGGGTAAATCAACGCTGATTAAGCTGCTGGCCGGCGAACTGGCCCCCATCAGCGGCGAGATTGGCCTGGCGAAAGGCATCAAGCTGGGCTACTTCGCTCAGCACCAGTTGGAGTTTTTACGCGCCGATGAATCGCCTATCCAGCACCTGGCGCGCATGGCGCCGCAGGAGCTTGAGCAGAAACTGCGAGACTACCTCGGCGGATTCGGCTTCCAGGGCGATAAAGTCAGCGAAGAGACTCGCCGCTTCTCCGGTGGCGAAAAAGCGCGTCTGGTGCTGGCGTTGATCGTCTGGCAGCGCCCGAACCTACTGCTGCTCGATGAACCGACCAACCACCTGGATTTAGATATGCGTCAGGCGCTGACCGAAGCGCTGATCGATTTCGAAGGCGCGCTGGTCGTGGTTTCGCACGACCGTCACCTGATTCGCTCCACCACCGACGACCTCTATCTGGTACACGACAAGAAAGTCGAGCCGTTTGACGGCGATCTGGAGGATTATCAGCAGTGGCTGAGCGATGTGCAAAAACAGGAAAGCCAGGGCGACGAACCGGCGAAAGAGAGCGTTAACAGCGCCCAGGCGCGCAAAGACCAGAAGCGTCGCGAAGCGGAGCTGCGCACCCTGACGCAACCGCTGCGTAAAGAGATTACTCGTCTGGAAAAAGAGATGGAGAAACTGCACGCACAGCTGGCACAGGCGGAAGAGAAACTCGGCGACAGCGAACTGTACGACCAAAGCCGTAAAGCTGAGCTCACGGCATGTCTGCAACAACAGGCAAGCGCGAAGTCCGGGCTGGAAGAGTGTGAGATGGCCTGGCTGGATGCGCAGGAACAGCTTGAGCAGATGCTGGCCGAGTAGCCCTGCCGGATAAAGCGAAGCTGCCATCCGGCACCGGAGCCGAAAATGCCTGATGGCGACGTTCGCGCGTCTTATCAGGCCTACGTTTCGGTCCCGGCTCGCGTAACCTGCTGACTGACTGGCGACAAAATCACATATTGGCTAACCCGCACGCGCTGCGCACGGTATAGTTATTCTTTCCGATTATTAATTGCTCTGGTGTTATGGTTGAAATCACGTCCACAGAAATGACCCCACCTACCGACGATTCGCGAGAATTCCGCCCGATGCGCGGTATCAGTAACCGTCATTTACAGACGATGCTGCCGCGTTTAATTCGCCGCAAGGTGAAGTTCGATGCCCACTGGCAGCGTCTGGAATTGCCTGATGGTGACTTTGTCGATCTGGCATGGAGCGAAGATCCGCAACAGGCGAAACACAAGCCGCGCCTGGTGGTTTTTCACGGTCTGGAAGGCAGCCTGAACAGCCCGTACGCCCACGGCCTGATTGAAGCAGCAAAAAAGCGCGGCTGGCTGGGCGTGGTGATGCATTTTCGCGGCTGCAGCGGTGAACCCAATCGTCTGAACCGAATTTATCACTCCGGTGAAACAGAAGACGGCACCTGGTTTTTACACTGGCTGGAGCGTGAGTTCGGTCGTGTACCCACCGCTGCGGTTGGCTATTCGCTCGGTGGAAACATGCTGGCCTGCCTGCTGGCAAAAGAAGGGAACACGATCCCCATTGATGCCGCGGTTATCGTCTCCGCGCCTTTCGTGCTGGAAGCCTGTAGTTACCATATGGACAAAGGATTCTCCAAGGTCTATCAGCGCTACCTGCTTAACCTGTTGAAAGCCAATGCCTCGCGTAAGCTTGAGGCTTATCCTGGCTCGCTGCCGGTGAGTCTGGCCCAGTTGAAATCTCTGCGTCGCATTCGCGATTTTGACGATCTGATCACCGCCAAAATTCACGGTTTCGCCGATGCGATAGACTATTACCGTCAGTGTAGCGCCATGCCGCTGCTTAATCAGATAGCCAAACCCACGCTGATTATTCATGCCAAGGACGATCCGTTTATGGATAGTCATGTGATCCCTGAACCGGAAAATCTGCCCTCACAGGTGGAATATCAACTCACCGAACACGGCGGCCATGTCGGATTCATTGGCGGTACGATACGCCATCCGGAGATGTGGCTGGAATCCAGAATCCCGGACTGGCTGACAACGTATCTGGAGGCGTCATCATGATCATCCCCTGGCAAGACATCTCCCCGGACGCGCTGGACAATCTGATTGAAAGCTTTGTCTTGCGCGAAGGCACCGATTATGGTGAACATGAACGCTCGCTCGAACAAAAAGTCGCCGACGTCAAACGCCAACTACAATCAGGTGAGGCCATGCTGGTGTGGTCCGAACTGCATGAAACGGTCAACATTATGCCGAGGAAGCAGATTCACGAGTAACCCGTAGCCGCCGGCCGACTTTACTATAATTACAACCATTTCATGGAGTTGTTATGTCTGCCAAACATCCGGTGATTGCGGTAACAGGATCCAGCGGCGCGGGGACCACCACCACCAGCCTTGCGTTTCGTAAAATTTTCGCGCAGTTAAATCTGCGCGCCGCCGAGGTGGAAGGTGACAGTTTTCATCGCTATACCCGTCCGGAAATGGACATGGCGATTCGCAAAGCACGCGATGCCGGGCGGCATATCAGCTATTTCGGCCCCGAAGCTAACGACTTCGGTCTGCTGGAGCAAACCTTCATTGAATACGGCCAGACGGGCAAAGGTCAGTCGCGTAAATATCTGCACACCTACGATGAGGCCGTACCGTGGAATCAGGTTCCGGGGACATTTACGCCCTGGCAGCCGCTGCCTGAACCGACGGATGTCCTGTTCTATGAGGGACTTCACGGTGGCGTTGTCACCCCACAGCAAAACGTGGCCCGGCATGTTGATCTGCTGGTTGGCGTGGTGCCGATCGTAAACCTGGAGTGGATCCAGAAGCTGACCCGCGATACCAGCGAACGCGGGCATTCACGTGAAGCGGTAATGGACTCGGTGGTGCGCTCAATGGACGATTACATCAATTACATCACCCCACAGTTTTCCCGCACGCATATTAACTTCCAACGCGTACCGACCGTCGATACCTCTAATCCCTTTGCCGCCAGGAGCATTCCGTCACTGGATGAAAGCTTTGTCGTGATTCATTTTCGTAATCTGGAAGGCATCGATTATCCCTGGCTACTGGCCATGCTGCAGGGCTCATTCATTTCGCATATCAATACGTTGGTCGTACCGGGCGGCAAGATGGGTCTGGCGATGGAATTGATTATGCTACCGCTGGTCCAGCGACTGATGGAAGGTAAAAAGATAGAGTGAGATGTGGAAAGCGCCGGATGGCGCTTCGCTTATCCGGCCTACGACTCAACATCATCCTGTAGGCCGGATAAGGCAACGCCGCCATCCGGCATCAGCAATTACGCGGCAACGACTTCATAAGAATGGGTAATGTTCACCGCCTTTTCCAGCATCAGCGCTACGGAACAATACTTCTCCGCCGAGAGGTCAACTGCGCGAGACACAGACGCATCTTTCAGGTCGTTACCCGTTACAATGAAATGCAGGTTGATATGGGTGAACAGGCGCGGCGCTTCATCACGACGCTCGGAGGTCAGCTTCACTTCGCAGTTGGTCACATCCTGACGCCCCTTTTGCAGGATCGACACCACATCAATTGCGCTGCAACCGCCCGCAGCCATTAAGACCATTTCCATCGGGCTCGGCGCTTTATCACCAGAGTTACCGTCCATCAAAATTTGGTGGCCTGAGGCGGACTCACCGAGGAAGGTTAACCCCTCAACCCACTTTACACGCGCTTGCATATTTCGTAACTCCAATGTTTCAATTTTCCTGACAGATTACGCGTACATAACAATTCTCGCAATGGAAGGCGACCTGCGTCATGCTGAAGCGAGACACCAGGAGACACACGGCGAAAGCTATGCTAAAACAGTCAGGATGCTACAGTAATACATTGACGTACTGCATGTATGCAGAGGACATCACATTACAGGCCGTCGCACGTATTGACAGCCCCCTTCCCAGGTAGCGGGAAGCACATTTTTGCAAACCCAGAGACAGGTTGTTTTTTGGCTCTGGAGACAGCTTATAACAGAGGATAACCGCGCATGGTGCTTGGCAAACCGCAAACAGACCCGACTCTCGAATGGTTCTTGTCTCATTGCCATATTCATAAGTACCCATCGAAGAGCACGCTGATTCACCAGGGTGAAAAAGCGGAAACGTTGTATTACATCGTTAAAGGCTCAGTGGCAGTGCTGATCAAAGATGAAGAAGGGAAAGAAATGATCCTCTCTTATCTGAATCAGGGCGATTTTATTGGTGAATTAGGCCTCTTCGAAGAAGGCCAGGAACGTAGCGCCTGGGTACGTGCCAAAACCGCATGTGAAGTCGCTGAAATTTCCTACAAAAAATTTCGCCAATTAATCCAGGTCAACCCAGATATTCTGATGCGTCTGTCTTCTCAGATGGCTCGTCGTCTGCAGGTAACGTCTGAAAAAGTAGGCAACCTTGCCTTCCTCGACGTAACTGGTCGTATCGCCCAGACTCTGCTGAATCTGGCGAAACAGCCTGACGCAATGACTCACCCGGACGGCATGCAGATTAAAATTACCCGCCAGGAAATTGGCCAGATCGTTGGCTGTTCCCGTGAAACCGTCGGTCGTATTCTGAAGATGCTGGAAGATCAGAACCTGATCTCCGCACACGGTAAGACCATCGTCGTCTACGGCACACGTTAACCCCATCGAAGTGGCGCGTTACCCCGTAATGCGCCACTTTTGTTTGCTCCGATGTGGCGAAGACTGATATACCACCCAGAGATCAACTACGCACTACGACAAACGCTGGTGCTATGTTTACCTGTGGCCGTCGGTCTTATCATCGGTCAGCTTCATCTGGGACTCCTCTTTTCCCTCGTCCCTGCCTGCTGCAATATTGCCGGTCTTGATACCCCGCATAAGCGCTTTTTCAAACGCTTAGTGATTGGCGCGTCTTTGTTTGCCGGATGCAGTCTGATCATGCAGTTACTGCTGGCAAAAGATATACCGCTGCCGCTGATCCTCACCGGCCTGACGCTGATTCTTGGTGTAACCGCAGAATTAGGCCCTCTGCATGCGCGACTACTACCTGCCTCGCTTATCGCGGCAATTTTCACGCTCAGCCTGGCCGGGAACATGCCCGTCTGGGAGCCACTGCTGATCTACGCGCTGGGCACATTGTGGTACGGCCTGTTCAACTGGTTCTGGTTCTGGATGTGGCGCGAGCAGCCGCTGCGTGAGTCGCTCAGCTTGTTGTACCGCGAATTAGCCGATTACTGTGAGGCCAAGTACAGCCTGCTGACCCAACATGCCGATCCCGAAAAAGCGCTTCCTCCCCTGCTAGTGCGCCAACAAAAAGCGGTGGATTTGATTACCCAGTGCTATCAGCAAATGCATATGCTGTCGGCGCATCGCAACAACGATTATAAACGCCTGCTACGTGCCTTTCAGGAGGCGCTCGATTTACAGGAACATATTTCCGTCAGCCTCCACCAGCCGGAAGAGGTGCAAAAGCTGGTCGAACGCAGCCACGCCGAACAGGTGATTCGCTGGAATGCGCGCACCGTCGCCGAACGCCTTCGCGTTCTGGCCGATGACATTTTGTATCACCGTTTGCCGACGCGTTTTTCAATGGATAAACAAATTGGCACGCTGGAGAAAATCGCCAACCAGCATCCGGACAATCCGGTGGGTCAATTTTGCTACTGGCACTTCAGCCGTATTGCCCGTGTGCTACGCACCCAGCGACCACTGTATGCCCGGGATTTAATGGCTGACAAGCAGCGTCGACTGCCGCTGATCCCTGCCCTGAAAAGCTATCTGTCGTTGAAATCCCCGGCGCTGCGCAATGCCGGACGCATCAGCGTCATGTTGAGCATTGCCAGCCTGATGGGCAGCGCCTTACACCTGCCAAAACCCTACTGGATTTTGATGACAATCCTGTTCGTCACGCAAAATGGCTATGGGGCGACCCGGGTACGTATTTTACACCGTTCAGTAGGGACGCTCGTCGGCCTGGTGATCGCCGGCGTCACACTGCACTTTCATATTCAGGAAGGTTACACGCTGGCAGGCATGCTGATGATAACCCTGGTGAGTTATCTGACCATCCGCAAAAACTACGGCTGGGCTACCGTCGGCTTTACGGTCACCGCGGTATATACCCTGCAACTGCTGACGCTGAACGGGGAACAGTTTATCGTGCCGCGGTTTATCGATACGGTCACTGGCTGCCTGATCGCCTTTGGCGGAATGCTCTGGCTGTGGCCGCAGTGGCAGAGCGGTTTGCTGCGTAAAAACGCCCACGATGCGTTAGAAGCCGATCAGGAGGCTATTCGCCTGATCCTGAGCAACGATCCCCAGGCCACACCGCTGGCGTATCAACGCATGCGGGTCAACCAGGCGCATAACACGCTGTTCAACTCACTTAACCAGGCGATGCAGGAGCCTGGGTTCAACTCGCACTATCTGGCGGACATGAAACTGTGGGTTACGCATAGCCAGTTCATCGTCGAACACATCAACGCAATGACTACGCTGGCAAGGGAACATACGATGCTGACGCCGGATTTGGCGCAGCGGTATCTGGAGTCCTGTGAAATTGCGATCCAGCGCTGTCAGCAGCGGCTGGAATATGACGGACCCGGAAGCTCCGGCGATGTGAATATTCTCGAGGCGCCAGAGATGCTGTCCCATGGGCCTTTAAGCACTCTTGAGCAGCATCTGCAGCGGGTTTTAGGGCATCTAAACACCATGCATACCATTTCGTCGGTAGCATGGCGTCAGCGACCGCACCATGGGATCTGGCTGAGCCGCCGACTGCGGGATATGAAGGGTTAAGAGAGTTGCCGGATGGCGGCGTAACGCCTTATCCGGCAATCCATCAACCCACCACTTTCGCCACGGCCTGCGCGAAGCGCTGCATCCCTTCATCGATATCAGTCTGCTCCACCACCAGCGACGGCGCAAAACGCATCACGTCCGGCCCGGCATTAAGTACCATCACGCCTTCATTCGCCGCGGCGTACAAGAAATCACGCGCCCGGCCTTTAAACTGCGGCTTAAGTTCGGCGCCAATCAGCAATCCCATCCCGCGAATATCACTGAAAATGTCGAACTGTTGGTCAATTTTCTGCAAATGCTGAACAAACGCCTGGCGTTTGGCCTGAATACCGTCCAGCACGTCCGGCGTGTTGATGATATCAAACGCCGCTCCCGCAACCGCGCAGGCCAGCGGATTACCGCCGTAAGTGGAACCATGCGAGCCCACGTGGAACGCCGAGGCAATCTCCTGGGTGGTTAGTACCGCGCTCACCGGGAAGCCGCCGCCGAGCGCCTTGGCGCTGGTCAGGATATCCGGCGTCACGCCGTAGTGCATATAGGCAAACAGTGAGCCGGTACGCCCCATTCCGCTCTGAACTTCATCAAATACCAACAGTGCCTGGTGCTGATCACAAAGTTCACGCAAGCCTTGCAGGAATGCCGGCGTTGCCGCAGTAACGCCACCCTCGCCCTGAATAGGTTCGATCACCACCGCACAGGTGTGATCGTCCATTACCGCTTTGACTGCATGGAGATCGTTAAACGGTACATGGATGATATCCGCCGGTTTGGGTCCAAAGCCGTCGGAGTATTTCGGCTGCCCGCCGACGGATACGGTAAACAGCGAACGACCGTGAAACGCGTTATGGAAGGCAATAATCTTGGTTTTGAACGGGCTATGGCGCACGCAGGCATAGTGGCGCGCCAGCTTAAAGGCGGTTTCGTTAGCTTCGGTACCGGAGTTCATGAACAGTACGCGTTCGGCGAAGGTTGCATCAATGATTTTACGGCCTAAGCGCAACGCCGGTTCGTTGGTAAAAACATTGCTGGTATGCCACAGGGTTTCGCCCTGAGCTTTTAACGCCTCAACCAGCGCCGGATGGCAATGCCCTAACGCGGTAACTGCAATACCACCCGCGAAATCAACGTACTCTTTACCCTGTTGATCCCATACTCGACTCCCTTTCCCTTTTACAGGGATAAACTCAGCCGGTGCATAAATCGGCAGAATCACTTCATCGAATGTCGCGCGTGTAATTGCAGTTTGTTCAGTTGCCATGTCATTACCACCCTGTTAAGCAGAAATGCTAGTGAAATTATAATCACAAAATATGAATAAAAAATCACTGAATAGCAACCACAAATCATCGGCTGAGGAAATTAGCCAGCAGCTGATGCCCCTGTTCGCTGAGAATACTCTCCGGGTGAAACTGCACCCCTTCCATATCCCACTCCCGGTGGCGAATACCCATGATCTCCTGCGTTTCACTCCAGGCGGTCACCTCAAAGCACTCAGGCAACGTCTCAGGTGCGACCACCAGAGAATGGTAGCGCGTTACCGTTAATGGATTGGCGAGCCCCTGAAAAACGCCCTGCCCGTTATGCGTAATCGGCGACGTTTTACCATGCATCACTTTCGCTGCCCGCACCACGGTCGCGCCAAAGGCCTGCGCCATCGCCTGATGGCCCAGACAAACACCCAGCAGAGGGATCTTCCCTGCGAAATAGCGAATAACCTCCAGCGAAATACCGGCGTCATCCGGCGTACAGGGTCCCGGGGAAATCACTATTTTCTGCGGATTCAGCGCATCAATTTGCGCCAGCGTCAGCGCGTCGTTGCGCCTGACAAGGACATCTGCGCCCAGTTCGCAGAAGTATTGATACAGGTTCCAGGTAAAAGAATCGTAGTTATCGATAAGCAGGATCATGGCGGCTCCGGTACAGAAGAACCGCGCTATTCTACTCAGTTTCCAGGGCTTCGCTTACCACTTTACGAAATATCGCCTGCAGTGCGGACAGGTCCCCCATGGCACCGCTTTGATTTGCCTGGTTCCACTCCTCAACCTGGATGCCCTCCCAGTTGAGTATATACCCGGCATGAATCGCCAACTGTTCGAAGAAAATACGCTGCGCCAGACCACTGCCGATGCGAAACGGGTGCAGCACATTAATTTCACAGTAGTAGTGTGCGAGGCGGTCGACAAACTTTTCTTGCGACAACCCCACCAGCCAGGACTCGTCTTCCAGGTCCTGCATCAGCGCATTGCCCTCTTTCTCGATATAAGCGAAATGGCAAAAGCGGGTATCGCCCTGGTAGATATCGACTTCTCGCAGATGTCCCGCCCAGTCAAAAATATCCTGATAGAGTTGGCGATGAATAGCACACAGATGCGGCAAACCCCGTTTAAGCGGGCCCAATTCGATAGTTGCCGCGCGCAGCGCCGTCAACTCATAAGCTGCCTGCGCCAGACGCTGCGCCTGATGAACCCCCAGCCGGTTACGCATGACATTCAGGCCCGGATACAAATAGGGGTCACGTCCATCACCGAATTTATCGCTCATAGTGCCTCCGCAATTCTTCAAGACGCGCCAGGGCGTCTTCAGCGCTCAGAGTAACCCGTGGAATATCCACGCCTTCCAGTCGCCGGCTTGCCTGGAAATTGGCATTTCGCCGTTGTTCCCAGATCCTGGACTTTTGTTTATCGGTGAGTTTTTTCACGTGACCTCCCTGAATGAGCCGACACTTGCCACAAGTATAAGCAGCAATTTCGGGTTACGCAGAGAAGGGAGAGAACGCGGGCAAGCGCTGCCCGCGCAAAATACGATTACGGCAGGACTTTGGCTGAAAGGATAACAATCGGTTTTGACGGAACATTCTGGTAAGGACCGACATCGTGGGTCTGAACCTGAGAGATCTTATCCGCGACATCCATACCTTTCACAACTTTACCAAAGACAGCGTAGCCAAAATCACGCTGGCCGTGATCGAGGAATGCATTGTCCGCAATGTTGATAAAGAACTGGCTGGTCGCGCTGTCTTTATCCGCAGTGCGCGCCATAGCAATCGTGCCGCGGGTGTTACGCAGTCCGTTATCGGCTTCATTCTTGATTGGCGGGTTAGGTTTCTTCTGCTGCATCTGCTCGGTAAAACCACCGCCCTGCACCATGAAGCCAGGGATCACACGGTGGAACGTAGTGTTGTTATAGAAACCACTGTTGACATAATCGACAAAGTTTTGCACTGAAACCGGGGCTTTCTGACTGTTCAGCTCCAGCTCAATGTTACCAGCAGAGGTTGTCAGCAGAACATGAGGGTCACCTTTTGCTGCCAGTGCTGCGGGAGAGAGAGCAGAAAGAGCGAGAACAGCTGTAACAGCCGCCAGAGTCGATTTGAGCATGAGAATTCCTTAACAAGAGCAGAAATGAAGCAAGTGAATTGATTCTAAAGAGCCTTCAAGGACAAGGCCATCCCTTTACTTAATTTTACGTACCTGAAACAAATGTAACCTCATGGCTGCAAGTATCAATGTGATCACGATCACATAGAAAAATGTAACGCGCCAAGTTATTACCAATAAACATTTAAATGCGTCACTAAAGCGCCTAAAATCTGCCCGCTCACGGCGCAGTCAATGCGCCTTACTCTTCTATACAGGCCAGTCATGACTAACAGCAATCGCATCAAGCTCACATGGATTAGCTTTCTCTCCTACGCCCTGACAGGTGCGTTGGTAATTGTCACCGGGATGGTGATGGGAAACATCGCAGATTACTTCCATTTGCCCGTTTCCAGCATGAGTAACACCTTCACCTTCCTGAATGCCGGCATTCTGATCTCTATCTTTCTGAATGCATGGCTAATGGAAATCGTGCCGCTGAAAACGCAATTGCGTTTTGGCTTCATCCTGATGGTCCTGGCGGTCGCCGGACTGATGCTCAGCCACAGCCTGGCCTTGTTCTCTGCGGCCATGTTTGTATTGGGTGTGGTGAGTGGTATCACCATGTCGATTGGTACGTTCCTGGTAACTCAAATGTACGAAGGTCGCCAGCGCGGTTCCCGCCTGCTGTTTACCGACTCCTTCTTCAGCATGGCGGGGATGATTTTCCCGATGGTGGCAGCGTATCTGTTAGCGCGCAGCATCGAATGGTATTGGGTCTATGCCTGCATCGGCCTGGTCTACGTCGCCATTTTCCTGCTGACCTTTGGCTGCGAATTCCCGGCGCTGGGTAAACACGCGCAGCAACCGGACGCCCCGGTAGTGAAAGAAAAATGGGGTATTGGCGTGCTGTTCCTGGCGATCGCCGCGCTGTGCTACATCCTCGGTCAGTTGGGCTTTATCTCCTGGGTACCGGAATACGCTAAAAGCCTGGGCATGAGCCTGAACGATGCGGGTAAACTGGTCAGCGACTTCTGGATGTCTTACATGGTTGGCATGTGGGCGTTTAGTTTTATCCTGCGATTCTTCGATCTGCAGCGCATCCTGACCGTACTGGCAGGTCTGGCCACCGTTCTGATGTATCTGTTCATCACCGGCACGCCGGAACATATGCCGTGGTTCATTCTGACGCTGGGCTTCTTCTCCAGCGCGATTTATACCACCATTATTACCCTCGGCTCACAGCAGACGAAGGTCGCCTCACCAAAACTGGTTAACTTCGTTCTGACCTGCGGCACCATCGGTACTATGCTCACCTTCGTGGTCACCGGTCCTATTGTGGCGCACAGCGGCCCGCTGGCGGCATTGCAGACGGCGAACGGTTTGTATGCCGTCGTATTCGTGATGTGCTTTATTCTTGGGTTCGTCACGCGTCATCGCCAGCATAACGCGCCAGCCACGCATTAATCTCACTGCCGGATGGTATCTGTGCTATCCGGCACACTCTCGCGCCCTCTTCCTTTCACTGGTCATGTAGGCCAATTCTTACAAAAACCCCTTAAATTGTGCGCTTTTTATACAAACACGAAAAGCCAGTTAATTCCGTAACTTATAAAAATGCAGTTAAATCAGTCATATACCCCTTAAGGAGTATATAAGGCCGAATTTGATTTGTATCAATAAGTGCGGTTGCTGAATCGTTAAGGTAGGCAGTAATAGAAAAGAAATCGAGGCAAAAATGAGCAAAGTCAGACTCGCTATTATCGGTAATGGTATGGTCGGCCATCGCTTTATTGAGGATCTTCTTGATAAATCCGACGCTGCCAATTTTGATATTACCGTCTTCTGTGAAGAACCCCGCAAAGCGTACGACCGTGTACACCTGTCTTCCTACTTCTCCCACCACACCGCCGAAGAGCTTTCTCTGGTGCGTGAAGGATTCTATGAGAAGCACGGCGTTAAGGTGTTAGTGGGCGAACGCGCAATTACCATCAACCGCCAGGAGAAGGTAATCCACTCCAGCGCAGGTCGTACGGTCTATTACGATAAGCTGATCATGGCGACGGGCTCTTACCCGTGGATCCCACCGATTAAAGGTTCGGAAACCCAGGACTGCTTCGTTTACCGTACCATTGAAGACCTCAACGCCATTGAATCTTGCGCGCGCCGTAGCAAACGCGGCGCCGTTGTCGGTGGCGGCCTGCTGGGTCTGGAAGCCGCTGGTGCCCTGAAAAACCTCGGCGTTGAAACTCACGTCATTGAATTCGCCCCAATGCTGATGGCTGAACAGCTGGATCATATGGGTGGCGAGCAGTTACGTCGCAAAATTGAAAGCATGGGCGTGCGTGTGCACACCAGCAAAAACACCAAAGAGATCGTCCAGGAAGGCACCGAAGCGCGCAAAACCATGCGTTTTGCCGACGGTAGCGAACTGGAAGTTGATTTCATCGTCTTCTCTACCGGTATTCGTCCACGCGACAAACTGGCAACTCAGTGCGGCCTGGACGTCGCGCCGCGCGGCGGGATCGTGATCAACGATTCTTGCCAGACCTCTGACCCGGATATCTATGCGATTGGCGAATGCGCCAGTTGGAACAACCGCGTGTATGGTCTGGTGGCCCCGGGCTACAAAATGGCACAGGTTGCCGTTGACCATATTCTCGAAACCGAAAACGCTTTTGAAGGCGCGGACCTGAGCGCCAAGCTGAAGCTGCTCGGCGTGGATGTCGGCGGGATTGGCGATGCGCACGGTCGTACACCGGGAGCGCGTAGCTATGTTTACCTCGACGAAAGCAAAGAAGTCTACAAACGCCTCATCGTTAGTGAAGATAACAAAACCCTGCTGGGTGCGGTTCTGGTCGGTGATACCAGCGATTACGGCAACCTGCTACAGCTGGTGCTGAACGCCATCGAACTGCCAGAAAACCCGGACTCACTGATTCTGCCAGCACACGCGGGCAGCGGTAAGCCGTCTATCGGCGTGGATAAACTGCCGGACAGCGCGCAGATTTGTTCCTGTTTTGACGTCACCAAAGGCATGCTGATTGCCGCTATCAACAAAGGTTGCCACACCGTTGCGGCGCTGAAAGCCGAAACCAAAGCCGGTACCGGCTGCGGCGGTTGTATCCCGCTGGTAACGCAGGTCCTGAACGCCGAACTGGCGAAACAGGGTATCGAAGTGAATAACAACCTGTGTGAACACTTCCCGTATTCACGTCAGGAACTGTTCCACCTGATCCGCGTAGAAGGCATTAAAACTTTCGAAGAGTTGCTGGCTAAACACGGTAAAGGTTACGGCTGTGAAGTGTGCAAACCTACCGTCGGTTCCCTGCTGGCGTCCTGCTGGAATGAGTACATCCTCAAACCACAGCACACGCCGCTGCAGGACACCAACGACAACTTCCTGGCCAATATCCAGAAAGACGGTACTTACTCCGTGATCCCGCGCTCTGCGGGCGGTGAAATTACCCCGGAAGGCCTGGTAGCTGTCGGTCGTATCGCGCGCGAATTTAACCTGTACACCAAAATTACCGGTTCTCAGCGTATCGGCCTGTTCGGCGCGCAGAAAGATGACCTGCCGGAAATCTGGCGTCAGCTGATTGAAGCCGGTTTTGAAACCGGTCACGCGTATGCCAAAGCGCTGCGTATGGCGAAAACCTGCGTAGGTAGCACCTGGTGCCGTTATGGCGTCGGCGATAGCGTCGGTTTCGGCGTGGAACTGGAAAATCGCTACAAAGGTATTCGTACCCCACACAAAATGAAATTCGGCGTCTCCGGCTGTACCCGTGAATGTGCGGAAGCTCAGGGCAAAGACGTGGGTATTATTGCCACCGAGAAAGGCTGGAACCTGTACGTTTGTGGTAACGGCGGGATGAAACCGCGTCATGCAGACCTGCTGGCGGCCGATGTCGATCGTGAAACGCTGCTCAAGTACCTTGACCGCTTTATGATGTTCTACATCCGTACTGCGGACAAACTGACCCGTACTGCACCGTGGTTAGATAACCTGGAAGGCGGCATCGAGTATCTGAAATCAGTCATCATCGACGACAAACTGGGGTTGAACCAGCACCTGGAAGAAGAGATGGCTCGTCTGCGTGAAGCGGTAGTGTGTGAGTGGACAGAAACGGTTAACACCCCATCCGCACAGGTTCGCTTTAAACACTTTATCAACAGCGATCAACGCGATCCGAATGTTCAGGTTGTACCTGAGCGCGAACAACATCGTCCGGCTACGCCTTATGAGCGTATTCCGGTGACTCTGGTGGAGGAAAACGCATGAGCCAGTGGAAAAACATCTGCAAAATCGATGACATTCTGCCTGCGACAGGCGTCTGCGCCCTGTTAGGTACTGAGCAGGTTGCTATTTTCCGCCCGTATCACAGCGATCAGGTGTTTGCGATCAGCAATATCGACCCATTCTTTGAGTCCAGCGTACTGTCGCGTGGGTTGATTGCTGAACATCAGGGCGAATTGTGGGTCGCCAGTCCGCTGAAGAAACAACGCTTTCGTTTAAGCGATGGGCTGTGCATGGAAGACGAACAATTCTCCGTGAAACATTACGAAGCGCGAGTGAAAGACGGCACGGTACAACTGCGCGGTTAATTAATTTTTGGGAGGCGCAACGCCTCCCCTTTTTTGTATTTTTTTCATTGTAATTGTTATCACAAAATCATTTGTGCTGCATCGCGGCGGCAACTGAGCAAACCCCCAGTCACATAGTTCACTATGTGACTGGGGTGAGCGACAAATCTGTCAGGAACAGATTTGAACGTCGCACAGCGACGGCCCGTAAGGGCGAGTCTCAGGACGAGACGAGTAACTCAGTAGCCAACAAAGACGCAGTGCAAAGGATGAAGTGAGAAAAGGATAATCAACACATGTTCACAGACACTATCAATAAGTGTGCGGCTAACGCTGCGCGCATCGCACGCCTGTCGGCAAATAACCCGCTCGGGTTCTGGGTCAGTTCGGCAATGGCAGGGGCCTACGTTGGCCTCGGCATCATCCTTATTTTTACCCTCGGTAACCTGCTCGACCCGTCCGTACGTCCGCTGGTGATGGGTGCAACCTTTGGTATTGCATTGACGCTGGTGATTATTGCCGGTTCCGAACTATTCACAGGCCATACGATGTTTCTGACGCTCGGCGTGAAAGCGGGCACCATCAGCCACGGCCAAATGTGGGCTATCCTGCCGCAAACCTGGCTGGGAAATCTGGTCGGATCCGTGTTTGTCGCCCTGCTTTATAGCTGGGGAGGCGGCAGTCTGCTGCCGGTCGATACCAGCATCGTCCATTCGGTCGCGCTGGCGAAAACCACCGCGCCTGCAACAGTGCTGTTCTTTAAAGGCGCGCTATGTAACTGGTTGGTTTGTCTGGCAATCTGGATGGCAATCCGCACCGAAGGCGCGGCAAAATTCCTCGCTATCTGGTGGTGTCTGCTGGCGTTTATCGCTTCAGGCTACGAGCACTCGGTGGCCAACATGACGCTGTTTGCCCTTTCCTGGTTCGGTCATCACAGCGAAGCTTATACCCTGTCCGGAATTGGTCATAACCTTCTGTGGGTGACACTCGGTAATACTTTGTCCGGTGTCGTATTCATGGGATTGGGTTATTGGTATGCTACGCCAAAATCGGAGCGTCCGGCTCCGGCAAAAATCAACCAGCCAGAGGCTGCTGCCAATAATTAATTAAGGGGTAATGTCGTGGACCATTTGCCTATATTTTGTCAACTACGTGACCGCGACTGCTTGATCGTCGGCGGTGGTGATGTCGCAGAACGCAAAGCGCGGTTACTGCTGGAAGCTGGCGCCCGTTTAACGGTTAATGCACTGGCGTTTATTCCGCAGTTCAAAGTATGGGCAGATGAAGGCATGCTGACGCTGGTTGAGGGACCGTTCGATGAGTCCCTGCTCGACACCTGCTGGCTGGCTATTGCCGCCACCGATGACGATGCCGTCAACCAAAGCGTCAGCACCGCCGCGGAGTCACGCCGTATCTTCTGCAACGTGGTCGACGCGCCAAAAGCAGCAAGTTTTATCATGCCCTCCATTATCGACCGCTCGCCGCTGATGGTGGCGGTCTCCTCCGGCGGGACATCGCCGGTGCTTGCCCGTCTGCTGCGTGAAAGGCTTGAATCCGTACTGCCTCAGCATTTGGGCCAGGTCGCACAATATGCCGGCAAGTTGCGCTCCCGGGTGAAGCAACAGTTTGCCAGCATGGGTGAACGTCGCCGCTTCTGGGAAAAATTGTTCGTGAATGACCGCCTGGCGCAGTCGCTGGCGAACAATGACCTGAAAGCCATCGAGGAAACCACCGAGCAGTTGCTCAGTGAACCTCTGGACCATCGTGGTGAAGTGGTGCTGGTTGGCGCCGGTCCTGGCGATGCCGGCCTGCTGACGCTGAAAGGGCTACAGCAGATCCAGCAAGCGGATGTCGTGGTCTATGACCGCCTGGTTTCCGACGACATCATGAACCTTGTACGCCGCGATGCAGACCGGGTGTTCGTCGGCAAACGTGCGGGCTATCACTGCGTACCGCAGGAAGAGATCAATCAGATCCTGCTGCGTGAAGCACAACAGGGCAAGCGCGTGGTGCGACTGAAAGGTGGCGACCCGTTCATCTTTGGCCGTGGTGGCGAAGAGCTGGAAACGCTGTGCCATGCCGGTATTCCATTCTCTGTAGTGCCTGGTATTACCGCAGCCTCTGGTTGTTCTGCCTATTCCGGCATTCCACTGACCCACCGTGATTACGCTCAGAGCGTGCGTCTGGTTACCGGACACCTGAAAACTGGCGGTGAGCTGGACTGGGAAAACCTGGCAGCCGAGAAACAAACGTTGGTGTTCTATATGGGACTGAATCAGGCGGCAACGATTCAGGAAAAACTCATCGAGTTTGGTATGCAAGCCGATATGCCGGTTGCTCTGGTCGAGAATGGTACTGCCGTAACACAGCGCGTCGTCAGCGGTGTGCTGACACAGCTCGGTGAACTGGCAAAACAGGTTGAAAGCCCGGCGCTGATTATCGTGGGTCGTGTTGTGGGATTACGCGATAAGCTGAACTGGTTCTCGAACCATTGATTCACATCAGCGAAATAACCAACGGTATACCGTTCTGAAATCGTTCCGCTAATTAACACAAACGGCAGTCCTGGAATCTCTTTCCTGACTGCCGTTTTTATTTCTCACCTGTTTTTCAAAGCATATTTCCTTGTCTTTGAGTAGTCCTTATCTGGACTACCTCCTTGTTCCATTACTTGATATTTTCACCGGCGGAAAATGGATTTTTTCCATTTTTTTCATATATATAAATAGTTATATCTACAAGGATTTCGTTATGCTTAAGATTGCAAAAATTGCCCTTGTGGCAGGGATTCTGACGACGTTGACCGCTTGTACGGGTCATATTGAAAACCGTAATAAAACCTGCTCGTATGATTACCTGCTGCACCCGGCAATTTCAATTTCTAAAATGATTGGCGGTTGCGGCGCAGTGGCTGAATAATCAATAAATCTCTTTGCGCAGATACAAAAAAACCGGGAAATTCCCGGTTTTTTCAGCAATGCAAAAAGTATTACGGCTTGGCAACAAAGCCAATAGCCTCATACACGGCTTTCAGCGTAACAGAGGCACGCGCGCTGGCTTTTTCCGCGCCCTCCTTCATCACTTTCTGCAGGAAGGCTTCATCGTTACGGAAACGGTGATAGCGCTCCTGAAGCTCGGTCAGCATACCGGAAACGGCCTCTGCGACTTCACCTTTCAGATGACCATACATTTTGCCTTCAAAGTGCTGTTCCAGCTCAGGAATGCTCTGGCCAGTAACGGCAGAGAGGATATCCAGCAGGTTGGAAACACCCGCTTTATTCTGCACGTCGTAGCGCACAACCGGCGGCTCTTCCGAGTCGGTCATCGCGCGTTTGATTTTCTTAACCACTGATTTCGGATCTTCCAGCAAGCCGATCACGTTATTGCGGTTGTCATCCGACTTGGACATTTTCTTCGTCGGTTCCAGCAGCGACATGACGCGCGCACCGGATTTCGGAATAAACGGCTCAGGCACTTTAAAGATATCGCCGTACAGGGCGTTAAAACGTTGAGCGATATCACGGCTCAGTTCCAGATGCTGTTTCTGATCTTCACCAACCGGTACCTGGTTGGTCTGATACAACAGAATATCCGCCGCCATCAGCACCGGGTAATCAAACAGCCCGGCGTTGATGTTCTCCGCATAGCGTGCGGATTTATCTTTGAACTGGGTCATACGGCTCAGCTCGCCGAAATAGGTGTAGCAGTTCAGCGCCCAACCTAACTGTGCGTGTTCCGGCACATGAGACTGGACGAAAATGGTGCTTTTTTCAGGATCGATACCGCATGCCAGGTACAGCGCCAGCGTATCCAGCGTTGCTTTACGCAACTGCTGAGCGTCCTGACGAACAGTGATAGCATGTTGGTCAACGATGCAGTAGATGCAATGGTAGTCATCCTGCATGCTCACCCACTGACGCAGCGCACCCATATAGTTGCCAATGGTCAATTCACCTGAGGGCTGTGCGCCACTAAAAACGATGGGCTTAGTCATTTTTTGATTCCTGATTTTCGCTATGCGGAAGCCCGAGAGCGGGCAGTAGTTCATTAATACGGTCGTAAATAACGTCGGGCTGGCTCAGCGCGATCGACTCACCGTAGTTGTAGCCATAGGTCAGGCCAACGGACGGGCAGCCAGCAGCTTTTGCCGCCTGAATATCATTGCGTGAATCCCCTACGAAGAGCATTTGCTCAGGCTTGATGCCAAGCTTGCTTGCCACCAGCAGCAGCGGATCCGGATGCGGTTTTTTATTCTGCACGTCGTCACCACCGATGACCACGCTAAAGTATTTGGCGATATCTAATGCTTCGAGTAATGGCGCGACAAACGGGGTCGGTTTGTTGGTCACCAGACCCAGCGGCAATCCTTTCGCATGCAGCGCGCCCAGCGTGTCGGCAACATCAGGGAACAGGAATGTCCCCTCTTCTGCGACATCACCGTAGTATCTGTCGAACAGCTTACGCAAAATACGTACCTGTTCCTCAGCGGGAATATCATCATCAACGGGCGGTTTACCCATCGTTTTACGTAATGTCGCGCGCTCCTGACGAGACCACGCCAGCGCGCGCTCCATCAGTACGTCTGCGCCATTGCCAATCCAGGTGATAACGCGTTCTTCACCGGCTACCGGCAGTTCCAGCGCATACAGCGCCATATCCACCGCTGCGGCTAATCCCGGCGCACTGTCGACCAGCGTGCCGTCGAGGTCAAACGCAGCGCCCCGAATATCCTGAAACTTATCCATGACTTACCTTCGCCAGTTCATTGCGCATTTCATCAATAACTTTTTTGTAGTCTGGTTGGTCGAAAATAGCAGAGCCTGCGACAAACATATCCGCACCGGCAGCCGCGATTTCACCAATGTTGTTCACCTTAACGCCGCCGTCCACTTCCAGACGGATGTCATAGCCAGATTCATCAATGCGACGGCGCACTTCGCGCAGCTTATCCAGCGTTTGCGGGATAAAGGACTGTCCACCAAAGCCTGGGTTAACGGACATCAGCAGGATCACGTCGAGCTTATCCATGACGTAGTCCAGATAACTCAGCGGTGTTGCCGGGTTGAACACCAGCCCCGCTTTACAGCCATGCTCTTTGATCAGCTGTAAAGTGCGATCGACGTGTTCGGAGGCTTCCGGGTGAAAAGTAATGATGCTGGCGCCAGCGGCGGCGAAGTCCGGGACAATACGATCAACGGGCTTCACCATCAGATGAACATCAATCGGAGCGGTGATGCCATATTTACGCAGCGATTTCAGTACCATCGGGCCGATGGTCAGGTTCGGCACGTAGTGGTTGTCCATGACGTCGAAGTGAACGACATCAGCACCCGCGGTCAGCGCTTTCGCGGTGTCCTCACCCAGGCGGGCAAAATCAGCCGACAGAATTGAGGGGGCAATCAAATACTGTTTCATCCGCTTCTCCTTGAGAATTATTTTTTCGCAGGCGTTGCGACTCCTGGTTTGTATAGTGCCAGCAGTTCGTTCACCTTTTTACGTGTGCCGCCGTTGCTGCTTATACTGCGCCGCACTTTGACCTGAAAATGTTTCGCCGCTCGATACCATTCGCGGGTATCCGGCGTGTCATGATTCGAAATTAACACCGGGATCTGCTTACTGACCAGCTTTTCTGCCATCTCGGCCAGATGCGCCTGCTCTTTCGGGCTAAAGCTGTTGGTATGATACGCGGTGAAATTTGCCGTCGCCGAGAGCGGTGCATATGGCGGGTCACAATAGACCACAGAGTTGCTATCCGCGCGATCCATGCACTCTTCATAGGAGAGGCAATGGAACTCTGCATTTTGCGCTTTTTCAGCAAAATGGTACAACTCGGCTTCCGGGAAGTAAGGTTTTTTATAACGACCAAAGGGGACGTTAAACTCACCACGCAGGTTATAACGGCATAACCCGTTATAGCCAAAACGGTTGAGATATAAGAACAGCACTGCACGTCGGAACGGGTCCTGGCAGGCATTAAATTCTTCCCGGAACTGGTAGTACACCTCAGCCTGATTCGTTTCAGGCATAAACAGCTCACGTGAAGCCTGCACATACTCATCGGTACGCGTCTTCACGATGTTATAGAGACTGATAAGGTCGCTGTTGATATCGGCAAGAATATAACGAGAAAAGTCGGTGTTGAGAAACACCGACCCGGCACCCACGAAGGGTTCAATCAGGCATTCACCCTGAGGTAAATGCCGTTTGATGTCATCAAGCAGGGGATATTTCCCCCCTGCCCATTTCAAAAAAGCGCGATTTTTTTTCATGCTGACTAACTAATTACACCTTCTCCGGCTGTGGAGAAAGCTCCGACAGCATCCTGCGCTTTAGTCTTTGTCCCGCAATTGGGCGAAACAGCAAACCATTGCAGAACATATCCTATCTTACTTCAAATCGGCCTGAACCTGGTGCAGCGGTTTTGCCCACGGGTTTTTCGCCTGAATGTCGGCGGGTAACGTAGACACTGCACGTTTTGCATCTTCTTTAGACGCATACACGCCCGTCACCAGAACATACCACGGTTGACCGTTACGCGTCGTCTGGTACACCACGTAGTTCTTCAGGTTCTCTTTCTTCGCCCAACCATTCAGGTTGTCGTAGTTAGAGGAACTGCTGAGCTGCAGCGTGTAGTGACTGGATGGCGCTGATTTTAACGCGCCAACGTTCCCTGCACTTTTCGCACCACCCGCAACCGGTGTTGCTGTCGTTGGTGCAGGTGTTGCAGTCTGGGCTGGCGTCGTCGCGGTTGCTTTCGGCTCAACAGTCGCTTTCGGCGTAGCAGCTACCACCGGCGCTTTGGTTGTGGTCGTCGGCGCAGTTGCGGTTGGTTTAGCCTGAGCAACAGGTTTTGGCTCTGTCGGCGTCGCTTTTACCGTGGTCTGCGGCTTGCTCTTCGGCTCAATAACAGCCTGTTTGCGTTCCTGATGTGCAACTGCAGTACGTTCTGCTGGCTCAGTCTTCGCAGTCTGACGCCCTGCATTGCCATTGCGAACTGGTGCTACGGTAGCAGGTTCAGTTGGCAGCGTAGAGTTGACTACGACGTTGTTAACCTGTGCCTGACCTTGCGGCTGCGTCAGTGCATTGTTCAGATCGCCCTGAACTTCGACGCGCTGCTGACCTTCCGCTGTGGCAGGTGCCTGGCCTTGAGTCGGGGTAGAGGAAATCGGCGGCAGAGAAACATCCTGCTGCGTATTGCCAGCGGTCTGCTCAGCACCCGTCGCAGGCATTGTGGTGTTCGCCTGATCCGTCGCATTGCTGCCAGAAAGATCGATGCTCTTCTCACCAGACGCAGCCTGCTCGCTGGAAGAGGAAGATGAGGGGGCCTTCAGCGCAGAACCGATACCGACAATCAGCAGCAGAAGTACCAGAACACCCACACCCATCATAATGTACTGACGGGAGGCTGGTTTACTGACCGCTTTTTTACGCTTGCGTGGGCGACGTTCTACACGTTCTTCATCCACAACATCGTCATCAGATTCATAGTCTTCTTCAATGTCCTGCTCTTCATCACGCTCTTTACGTGCCCGCGCAGGACGGCGATCGTCGGCATCCAGATCAACATCATCAAAATTGATTTGCGGCTCATTATCGCGTTCAGACGATTGACGAGAACGACCAGTACGACGATCGCTGGGATCGGGTTTCAGCTCGTCTTCTGGTTTGAATTCATCCATTTAACACCCCACTCAAAGGTTAATGCTTACGACTTTGCACATAACCTGAAGCTAAAAGACTTACGCTTTACAACGCAAGTCTGACCTTTCTTGTTGTTACGCCTGCTGGCAATCAGCAATCGCGTTAAGAACCACCTCGTGCGACACTCCGCCGCGCACTTCACTCTTCCCTATCGCCTGCGGAAGCACTAAACGAATCTCTCCCGCCAACACTTTTTTATCTCGCAGCATGTGCGGTAAATAAGCCTGTGTAGACATTTCACGCGGCCCATTCACCGGTAAACCTGCGCGCTGCAACAGCGTAATAATGCGCTGCGTTTCAGCGGAGGTAAACTGGCCCAAACGTTCTGACGTGCGGGCAGCCATTACCATACCTGCTGCGACGGCTTCACCATGTAACCAATTGCCATAACCCATTTCAGCTTCGATAGCATGGCCAAACGTGTGTCCCAGATTCAGTAAAGCACGTAAGCCCATTT
The DNA here is from genome assembly GCF_014104295.1 of Citrobacter sp. RHBSTW-00029. Lineage (NCBI taxonomy): Bacteria > Pseudomonadati > Pseudomonadota > Gammaproteobacteria > Enterobacterales > Enterobacteriaceae > Citrobacter > Citrobacter sp. RHBSTW-00029. Next base: position 4,564,681 of record NZ_JABXRT010000001.1, on the reverse strand, counting down.
CGCGCTCGTCCGCTGCGACAACTTCTGCTTTCAGCTCACAACAACGGCGAATACAGTACGCCATTGCCGGACCATCCAGACGCAACAACGCATCCAGATTGTCTTCCAGCCAGCTAAAAAATTCACCGTCAAGGATGATGCCGTATTTGATCACTTCCGCCAGGCCCGATGCCAATTCACGCGCAGGAAGCGTTTTCAGACAGTCGAGATCCACCACCACGGAAGCAGGTTGGTAAAACGCGCCAATCATGTTTTTACCGAGGGGATGGTTTACGGCGGTTTTACCGCCTACGGAGGAGTCAACCTGCGACAACAGCGTTGTCGGGACTTGAATAAAACGAACACCACGCTGATAGCTGGCTGCTGCAAAACCGGTAAGATCGCCAATCACGCCGCCGCCAAGTGCGACCAGCGTGGTATCGCGACCATGCGGTTTTTGCAGTAACGCAGTGAAGACCGTATCCAGCACCGCCAGGCTTTTATACTGCTCGCCATCGGGAAGGATAACGCTATCAACGTTAACACCCGCCTGTTCAAGTACGCCGCGAACCTTATCGAGATAAAGGGGAGCCAGGGTTTCGTTGGTCACCAACATAACCTGATCGCCCGATTTCAGCGGTAAGAATGAAGCTGGCTCATCAAACAAACCAGCCGCGATGGTGATAGGGTAACTACGTTCCCCGAGAGTGACTGTAATCCTCTCCATTACGCGACATCCACCTTAGTTACTTGTACCCGCAGACGAGTGTGTATTCAGCCAGAATTAGTTGCTTTCCAGCATATGAATAATCTGGTTTGCTACGACTTTCGCGCTCTGATCATCGGTGCGAATGGTCACGTCGGCAATCTCTTCATACAGAGGGTTGCGTTCGTCGGCCAATGCTTCCAGAACTTCACGCGGCGGCGATTCTACCTGCAGCAGCGGGCGTTTCTTGTCACGTTGAGTACGTGCAAGCTGTTTTTCAATTGTCGTTTCAAGATAGACCACGACGCCACGCGCGGAAAGACGGTTACGTGTTTCACGTGATTTTACAGAGCCACCGCCAGTTGCCAGCACAATACCCTGTTTTTCCGTCAACTCGTTGATGACTTTTTCTTCGCGATCACGGAAGCCGTCTTCACCTTCTACATCGAAGACCCAGCCCACATCAGCTCCGGTTCGTTTCTCAATCTCTTGATCAGAATCGTAAAATTCCATATTGAGTTGTTGAGCTAACTGGCGCCCAATAGTGCTTTTTCCGGCACCCATAGGCCCAACCAGAAAGATATTGCGTTTCTCTGCCATTTTTTCGGTACTACTAAGACTATTCGTTAATGGTAAACCCGCTTCGCAGACACCCAGCGCAGCAGGACATGAACTGAAACCTCATAAGATATTGCGAGAGTCAGACTGAAAATTATCTCAATACTCAAGCGGGTTTGGCAACTGAATAAATCACCAAACCTTACGCATTTCTGGTCGTGGCAGGCATGCTACCCTGCAAACATCTGACCTGATGACGTATCGTGTAGCCAAATGACGCCAAATAAGCCTATGACACACCACCGGAAAGGCGAAGCGTATTCACTGCTGCATAAGTAAAGAAAAGTACCGACGCTCAAATCGGTACTCCTTGTATGCTAAATACACCCGCACGTCAAATCCCAGAAACGTGTTCAGCGCGAAAACAACGGGTTTTCATGCATAAGTTATTCTATTGGGACCAGTCTGGGCGTGATAAAAACCACTAACTCACGCCGCTCATCTTCTTTACCATCATGACGAAAAAAATGACCGAGCAACGGAATGTCGCCGAGTAACGGCACACTGTCAGCTGCTGATTTATTTTTATGTGAAAAAATCCCGCCCAACGCGATCGTTTCGCCGCTCTTAACCTCCACCAGGGTTTCAATTTCCTGCTTATCGATGGCCAGCACTTCACCATCCGCTTGCTGTAGCACCTGCCCGGGGACATTCTGGCTAATATGCAGTTTCAGTCTGATCCGCCCTTTCTGCAGCACGGTCGGCGTTACCTCCATCCCCAGCACCGCTTCCTTAAATTCGACGGAAGTCGCGCCGCTTTCACCGCTGGAGACCTGATACGGGATTTCACTGCCCTGCTTAATACTGGCAGGTTGCAGATGAGAAGCCAGTAATCGAGGACTGGCAATGATGTCGAGCTGCTGTTTTTGCTCCAATGCGGACAACTCAAGCTCCAGCAAACGACCATTAATGCGGCCAATATTAAATCCCACCCGCGATGTTGCAGTAGACACAGAAAGGTCGCTGGCAAGCGTGGTGACATTCCCCACCGCCCCTGGCAATTGTGCATCTGCCAGCGACCACTTAACCCCCAGCTCACGCAAACTTTTTTCATTAATCGTGACGATATGCGCCGCCAGCTCGACCTGTTCAACGGGCAAGTCCATTTGCGCCACCCACTGTTCCAGTGTGTTTAGCGCAACAGAATTGTCTCGCAGCAGTAAGCGGTTGGTACGTTTATCGACCGTTATACTTCCTTTAGTACTCAGCAGTTTTTCACCGGCTTTGGCCAACTCGGATGCATCGGCATAGTGCAAAATGATGCTGCGATGTTCCAGCGGCAAGCTGGCCTGAATCCGTGCCTGCTCGTTTTCCTGGCGGGCCGCATTTTCACTCTGCCATTGAACAGAATGCACATGCAGAATATTACCCTCCTGGCGTAATACCAGCCCGGCGCTTTTCACAACTGTCTGCAATGCCTGTTTCCAGGGCACATTCGTCAGATGCAATGACAGCACACCGCTAACATCCGGTGACACCACCAGATTTTTCTTCTCCTGCACCGCCAGCGCCTGCAGCACCTGTACAACGGGCACATCATCGACCACCAGCGTCACGTTTTGTGCTTTCCCAGCCAGCACGCTGGGTATTACGGTCATCAGCACGATGACTATCCACCGCTTCATTCGCCTCTCCTTGTCGTTGCCACTGCCACCGTGATGGCTCACAATCATTCCCTGTGTCGATAGTTACGCTTTGGGCTGTCACCTGAGATACCCTCCAGATGCCATTCAGAACATCTCGCTGCTCGACCCTCCGCCATTTGTGTTGACCATCCTGCATAAAACCAATTGAGCGTCCTCCCTGGATCACCGCCCCCTGATAACGCCATGCCGACAACTCAGCCATCCGGCAGAGATCCTCTGGCGGCTGAAAGGGATTGCGCATGCCGGTCAACAACAGCACGCTAAAACACGCGAACAGCCAGCGCTTAGTCATCATTCAGACGCTCCAGGTGTATCGTCAACAACACATCAGCATCTTCTGCACTAAGAGAAAACTGACTCGTACTCATTCCCTGTTCCGCCAGTAGGGCAAACACGTGTGGGACTGCATCCCACGCAGTTTTCAGCGCCAGTTCGCCTCCCCGTACGGAGGGCTGCCAGTGGATCAGACGTGTAAGAGAGCTTTGATATACCAATGGGGAAAAAGGAACCGGCCTCGCTTCAGAGGGAGAAAAGGGTTGTTCAACCGATGACGCCAGCAGATACAGATTGCGCCATTGATCTTGAATCGCCACGCGTTGACGGACTAATGCTGCCTGCTGCACTTTCCGTTGTTGCTCTACAGGATAAAGGCACAACAGCGCAGCCGCGATCAGAACCAACATCCAGCCGCCCCAGCACAAAAGTCGAAACCGCGGCGTCTGCGCTAACCAGCCATCACAAAGCGCCTGCATGCATAACGCTCCGTATCAGACGATAGTGAAACTGCCAGTGTCCCTGCGCATCTTGTCGCGTTTCCCCTGAGCTTCCCAACTGAAACCCAGGGTGTTTACGTAATTGCGTCTCCAGTCTATGAAGCGCAGCAACGTTCAGCGTCAGCCCTGTCAGCTCCAGCGTATCCTGCTGCCAGGTCATTCCTGTTAACCACGCCTGTTCTGGCAGCAACTCGGCCACCCCTTGTAAAACAGACTGCCAGCTTCGCATCTGTTCACGCCGTTTTTCTCTTTGTTGCGCCTGCTGCCATTGTTGTTGACGCTGTTGCAGGCGCGGCTTGAGCGCTATCAGGGTTTCAGCCCGCATTTTTTCGGCATCAGCCAGCAGTAAATCGACCCGATTATCTACGCGAGAAAGCGCGTAATAACCCAACGCGATACCCACAATAACCAGTAAAGATCCACTCAATAATGCTCCCCACCATTGCAGACGGGCATACCGCCGCGACTGACGCCAGGGCAAAAGGTTGATGTTCGCCGCCATCAGTACACACCTCCCATCGCCAGCCCAAGCGCAACAGCAAAGTTGTGGCTTTCCGTTGGAATCGGTGGCTGGCGGACGGACACCGCATTAAAGGGATCAAAGCCACCAGCGTCACATAGCGCAATATCCACAGGGCAAAGAGATAATGCCGCGGCAAGCGCGTCAATATCGTCAATTTCCCCCGTCGATTTACGTCCCCATGCCGTGCGGCTCGCCCAGAGCCATTGGGTATCGTCACGCCATGCCAGACACGATTGATGCACGGGTAAATAAGGAATTAATCGCTGCAAGGCACTGGCATCCGGCGTAATGGCCGTAACCTGTACTTTCAGGGGATGCATCAGTGTCAGGAGTGCCGATATTTCTTTGCTTTGTGCCGCCGTCACGTTAAACGCCGGGCTTAGCGTGTCTTCGCTATAATCAAACTGCAGCGCATCCGGCTCCATATCCAGTTCGCGAGCCATTGCCCCAGACAACCATGCCGTTTGCTCTGGTTCGCGTAGGGTCATTGCTGGACGGGGTAACTTTTTTTGTAACGTCCTGTTGGCAGGAAAAGAAAGGTGAATATGGTGCCTGTGCGGTAGTTCACGGCTCCACGGCAGGAGCACCGCAGTAAGCTGTTCCGGCTCACGAATGTGCCCATCGACGACAACCTGATGTGCCAGCGGCATACGCCACCAGCGTTGTAGGACCCAACCGGATGCGTCACGAACGATAGCGACAGCCAGCGCATCATGTTGCTGAATATGCAGACCAATTTTCCATATACGAAAAGCCATTGCTGATGATCTCCTTATCACCCGTTCCTTCAACGGGTATATCAATGCGTCTGGCTTGCCTTTATACTACCGCGCGTTTGTTTATAAACTGCCCAAATGCCACTAAATGGGAAATCTCCAGTGAAGTTCGTAAAGTATTTATTAATCCTTGCAGTATGTTGCATCCTGCTGGGAGCAGGCTCGATCTATGGCCTTTATCGCTATATCGAGCCACAATTACCTGACGTCGCGACGCTAAAAGATGTGCGTCTGCAGATCCCAATGCAGGTTTACAGTGCTGACGGCGAACTCATCGCGCAATATGGCGAGAAACGTCGAATTCCGGTTACGCTGGATCAAATGCCGCCGGTAATGGTTAAAGCCTTTATCGCCACAGAAGACAGCCGCTTCTATGAGCACCACGGGGTGGACCCGGTGGGGATCTTCCGTGCGGCCAGCGTCGCGTTGTTCTCCGGCCACGCCTCACAAGGGGCCAGTACCATTACCCAACAGTTGGCGAGAAACTTCTTCCTGAGTCCGGAACGTACGCTGATGCGTAAGATCAAAGAAGTGTTCCTGGCTATTCGTATTGAGCAATTGCTGAGTAAAGACGAGATCCTCGAGCTTTATCTGAACAAGATCTATCTGGGGTATCGCGCCTATGGCGTGGGTGCTGCCGCGCAGGTCTATTTCGGCAAGACAGTTGATCAACTCAGCTTAAGTGAAATCGCGGTGATCGCCGGTCTGCCAAAAGCGCCGTCAACCTTCAACCCGCTCTATTCAATGGACCGGGCAACTGCGCGCCGTAACGTTGTACTGTCGCGTATGTTGAGCGAAAACTACATCACCCAGGCCCAATACGATCAGGCACGTAGTGAAGCGATCAATGCCAACTATCACGCGCCGGAAATCGCTTTCTCAGCCCCTTATCTGTCTGAGATGGTGCGCCAGGAGATGTATAACCGTTATGGCGAGAAAGCCTATGAAGACGGGTATCGCATCACCACCACCATTACGCGTAAAGTACAGCAGGCGGCTCAGCAGGCAGTACGTAACAACGTGATGGATTACGACATGCGCCACGGCTACCGCGGCCCGTCGAACGTGCTGTGGAAAGTGGGCGAAAGCAGTTGGGACAGCAAAAAAATCACCGATACGCTAAAAGCGCTACCGACCTACGGCCCGCTGCTGCCCGCGGTTGTCACCAGCGCCAACCCACAGGAAGCGACCGCTGCGTTGGCGGATGGAACATCGGTGTCATTACGTATGGAAGGTATGCGCTGGGCGCGTCCTTATCGTTCGGATACTCAACAAGGCCCAACACCGCGTAAAGTGACCGACGTAGTACAGACTGGCCAGCAAATCTGGGTACGCCAGGTGGGAGATGCCTGGTGGCTGGCGCAAGTGCCGGACGTTAACTCCGCACTGGTTTCTATTAACCCGCAAAACGGCGCAGTGCTGGCACTGGTGGGGGGTTTTGATTTCAACCAGAGCAAGTTTAACCGTGCAACCCAGGCGTTACGCCAGGTGGGTTCTAACATCAAACCTTTCCTGTATACCGCCGCGATGGATAAAGGCCTGACGCTGGCAAGTATGCTGAATGACGTACCGATTTCCCGCTGGGATGCCGGTGCTGGTTCTGACTGGCAGCCAAAAAACTCACCGCCGCAATATGCTGGCCCTATCCGCTTACGTCAGGGGCTCGGCCAGTCGAAAAACGTGGTGATGGTTCGTGCCATGCGCGCAATGGGTGTGGATTACGCGGCAGAGTATCTGCAGCGTTTCGGCTTTCCGGCACAGAATATTGTGCATACTGAATCACTGGCGCTGGGCTCAGCCTCGTTCACTCCGCTGCAGGTTGCTCGCGGTTACGCGGTAATGGCAAACGGCGGGTTCCTGGTCGACCCGTATTTCATCAGTAAGATTGAAAGCGATATGGGTGGCGTTATCTTTGAGGCGAAGCCAAAAATTGCCTGCCCGGAATGTGATATCCCGGTAATTTACGGCGATACGCAGAAGTCTAACGTGCTGGAAAACAGTAACGTTGAAGATGTTGCGGTATCTCAGGAACAACAAAACGCCGCCGTGCCAATGCCACAGCTTGAGCAAGCTAACCAGGCGCTGGTCGCACAAAGCGGCACGCAAGAATACGCACCGCACGTCATCAACACGCCGCTGGCCTTCCTGATCAAGAGCGCGTTGAACACCAATATCTTTGGTGAACCAGGCTGGATGGGAACCGGCTGGCGTGCAGGACGCGATTTACAGCGCCATGACATCGGCGGGAAAACCGGGACAACCAACAGCTCGAAAGATGCATGGTTCTCCGGCTACGGCCCAGGGGTGGTGACCTCGGTATGGATCGGGTTTGATGATCATCGCCGCGATCTCGGACATACGACGGCATCCGGCGCGATCAAAGACCAAATCTCCGGCTACGAAGGCGGTGCCAAGAGTGCGCAGCCTGCATGGGATGCCTACATGAAGAGTGTATTAGAAGGTGTTCCTGAGCAGCCGCTGACACCACCACCGGGTATCGTTACGGTCAATATCGATCGTAGCACCGGCCAACTGGCAAACGGCGGTAACAGCCGTGCAGAGTATTTCATTGAAGGTACTCAGCCAACGCAACAGGCGGTACATGAGGTGGGGACAACCATTATTGATAATGGTGAGACGCACGAGTTGTTCTAATCTTTTGCCGGATGACGCTTCGCTTATCCGGCCTACATTTTCGGCACAATTGTTTGATATTGCTGGATTTTGTAGGCCGGATAAGGCGACATCCACCATCCGGCAATGTCGATTAAAACCGCCCCTGCCCTTTCAGCCATTCGCGTACCAGGAACAGCGCACTGACATTACGCGCTTCGTGGAAGTCAGGGTCTTCTAACAGATCCATCAAATGCGCCAGCGGCCAGCGCACCTGTGGCAATGGCTCGGGCTCATCACCTTCCAGCGACTCAGGATAAAGATCCTCAGCGACCACAATATTCATCTTGCTGGAGAAATAGGAAGGCGCCATGCTGAGTTTTTTCAAAAACGTCAGGTCCTTCGCACCGTATCCCACTTCTTCTTTCAGTTCCCGGTTAGCCGCTTCAAACACGCTTTCACCCGGATCGATTAACCCTTTGGAAAAACCAAGCTCGTAGGATTCAGTTCCGACCGCATATTCGCGAATGAGGATCAGGTGGTCATCCACAATCGGCACAATCATTACCGCTTCGCGCGTGGATGGGCGCATACGCTCATAAACACGACGTACGCCGTTGCTGAACTCAAGGTCCACGCTTTCGACTTTAAATAGCCGGGATTGTGCGACGGTTTCCACTTTCAAAATCGTGGGCTTTTGTAATGATTTGCTCATCATGAGGATCTTTGCTGTGAAATCTGGGGTTATTGTGCGATATACAGCACGGTTTCGGCAATGTGAATTGCCGTTTATTTACATTTATGTAACGTACTAAAAGTTAATCCCTATTTCAAATTAAAAGTCAATAGGTTGAAATAACTCCAGGAATTTGCTGATATTCCGTTTTTGGTGATTTTGCTATTATTCGCATTTATTGGGCTGTACTTAAAGATGCTCAAGTTCAACTCCACACTTGCCGATAGCCAACCACAGAATCACGAATATTGAACAGGGTGCGACTGACCACGCCTGACAGACTAAGTAAGATGGGGAAAGCATGAGCACCATTCTGATTTTTTTAGCTGCTTTGCTGGCCTGCTCATTGCTTGCAGGGTGGCGATTCAGATCAAAATTCAGACAACAAAAATTACCGTTGAGCAACGTCTTCTCTGACGCCTCTAAGCGTAAACTAACACCCGAAGAACGTGGCGCGGTCGAAAACTATCTCGAAAACCTCAGTCAAATTCAGCAGGTACCTGGCCCAACAGGTGCCAGTTCGGCACCGGTATCGTTAACCCTGAATGCCCAAAGTAATAGCGTCATCGTACTGACGCATTCAATTACGCGCTATGGCATCACCACCGACGATCCGAATAAATGGCGCTACTATCTCGACTCCGTCGAAGTGCATTTGCCTCCCTTCTGGGAACAATACATCAATGACGAAAACAGCGTTGAGCTGATCCACACCAATACGCTGCCGCTGGTTATCTCGTTGAACGGTCATACGTTGAAAGAGTATATGCAGGAAGCGCGCGGCTACGCCCTACAGCACACCGCATCTACTCAGGCATCTATTCGTGGTGAAGAAAGCGAGCAGATTGAACTGCTGAATATTCGTCAGGAAACGCATGAAGAATATGCTCTCAGCCGCCCGTCGGGATTGCGCGAAGCGTTACTGATTGCTGCCTCATTCCTGCTGTTCTTTTTCTGTTTAATCATGCCAGACACGTTCGTACCGTGGACCGCCGGTGGCGCGGTGTTGCTGCTGGCTGCGGGTCTGTGGGGCCTGTTTGCACCACCGTCTAAAACGGCTCTACGAGAAATCCACTGTCTGCGTGGCACTCCACGTCGCTGGGGGCTGTTTGGTGAAAACGATCAGGAGCAAATTAATAATATCTCCCTGGGTATTATTGACCTGATTTATCCACCACACTGGCAACCTTACATTGCACAGGACCTTGGCCAGCAAACGGATATTGATATCTATCTGGATCGCCATGTTGTCCGCCAGGGGCGTTTTTTATCTTTGCATGACGAGGTGAAAAACTTCCCGTTGCAACACTGGCTACGCAGCGCCGTCATTGCCGGCGGTTCGTTGCTGGTATTGCTAATGCTGCTGTTTTGGGTCCCGTTGGATATGCCAATTAAACTTACGCTTTCCTGGATGAAAGGGGCGCAAACTGTTGAGGCCACCAGCGTTAAGCAACTGGAAAAGGCAGGCGTTCGCGTGGGCGACACGCTGCATCTGAGTGGCACGGGGATGTGTAACATCCACACTCAGGGGAGCTGGAACGCACAACCCGCGACACCTTTTATGCCATTTGATTGTTCGCAGATTATCTGGAATGACGCGCGCGCCCTGCCGCTGCCTGAGTCCGACCTGGTCAATAAGGCGACCGCACTGACCCAAAGCGTTAGCCGCCAACTGCATCCCAAACCCGACGATGACTCTCGCGTCAGCTCATCATTACGCTCAGCCATTCAGAAGTCCGGCATGGTATTGCTGGATGATTTTGGCGATATTGTCCTGAAAACCGCCGATTTGTGTGCCGCCGAAGATGAATGCGTACGCCTGAAAAATGCCCTGGTTAACCTGGGTAACAGTAAGGACTGGAACGCTCTGGTTAAGCGAGCAAACGCCGGGAAACTGGATGGTGTGAATGTGCTGTTGCGCCCGGTAAGCGCCGAATCACTGGATAACCTGGTGAATACTTCTACGGCACCGTTCATTTCACGCGAGACCGCCCGGGCGGCTCAGGCACTGAATAGCCCTGCCCCCGGTGGTTTCCTGATTATCAGTGACGAAGGCAGCGACCTGGTTGATCAGCCCTGGCCGGCGACCTCGTTGTACGACTATCCGCCACAAGAGCAATGGAACGCTTTCCAGCGCCTTGCCCAGATGTTGATGCAAACGCCATTTCGCGCTGAAGGGATTGTCACCAACATCTCGACCGACGCCAACGGTACCCAGCACATTGGCCTGCACCGGATCCCGGATCGTTCAGGTTTATGGCGTTACCTTGGCACCACGCTGCTGATGCTCTCCATGCTGGGATGCGCTATCTACAACAGCGTTCAGGCATTCAGACGCTACCAGCGTCATCGTTCGCGCATCGCGGAAATTCAGGAATATTACGAGAGTTGCCTGAATCCAACGCTGCTTGAAGACCCAGAAAGCCTGATTCGATAACACGCCCGCGCGACGGAATATGCTACCCTGTCGCGCATCTTATTTTCCTCTGGGGAGTTTCCATGCACATAGATATTGCCTGGCAGGACGTCGACACCGTTCTGCTGGATATGGACGGTACGCTGCTCGATCTGGCATTCGATAACTATTTCTGGCAAAAACTGGTGCCGGAAACCTACGGCGCGCAGCAGGGTATCTCTCCCCAGGAAGCCCAGGAATTTATTCGTCAGCAGTATCATGCCGTACAGCATACGCTAAACTGGTACTGCCTGGATTACTGGAGCGAACGTCTGGGTCTGGATATATGCGCCATGACAACCGCACAGGGACCACGCGCCGTACTGCGTGAAGATACGGTACCGTTCCTTGATGCCCTAAAAGCGAGCGGCAAACGTCGTATTTTGCTCACCAATGCGCATCCGCATAACCTGGCGGTGAAGCTTCAGCATACCGGTCTGGCCTCACACCTTGATTTATTACTTTCCACCCACACATTTGGTTATCCCAAAGAGGATCAGCGGTTATGGCACGCTGTCGCTGAAGAAACGGGAATGAGTGCAGAGAAGACGTTGTTTATTGACGACAGCGAACCAATTCTCGACGCCGCTGCTCAATTCGGCATTCGTTACTGCCTCGGCGTAACCAATCCCGACTCAGGTACAGCGGAAAAACAGTACGCACGCCATCCGTCACTGAATGACTACCGCCGACTGATCCCCTCACTGATGTGAAGGAGACGCCATGAAAGAGAAGCCCCCTGTCGAAGTCAGGCTGGATAAATGGCTGTGGGCAGCACGCTTTTATAAAACGCGCGCAGTCGCCCGCGAAATGGTTGAAGGCGGTAAGGTGCATTACAACGGGCAGCGCAGCAAGCCGAGTAAGATTGTCGAGCTAAATGCCACCCTCACCCTGCGCCAGGGAAATGACGAACGAACGGTCATTATTAAAGCCATTAGCGAGCAGCGTCGCCCGGCAACTGAAGCCGTTATGCTGTATGAAGAAACCGCGGAAAGCGTGGAAAAACGCGAAAAAATGGCGCTGGCGCGTAAACTTAACGCGTTAACCATGCCGCACCCGGACAGGCGACCGGACAAAAAAGAGCGCCGCGACCTGTTACGATTTAAACACGGCGACAGCGAGTGACTGTCACCTGCAAGAGAGATGATTATGCCGCAACATGACCAATTACATCGTTATCTGTTTGAAAACTTTGCCGTGCGCGGCGAACTGGTAACCGTTTCGCAAACCCTGCAACAGATCCTCGAAAATCATACTTACCCACAGCCGGTCAAAACCGTGCTGGCGGAGCTGCTGGTTGCCACCAGCCTGCTGACCGCGACGCTGAAGTTTGCCGGTGATATCACCGTACAACTGCAGGGCGACGGTCCGTTGAGCCTGGCGGTCATTAACGGCAACAACAACCAGCAGATGCGCGGCGTGGCTCGTATACAAGGCGATATCCCTGAAGATGCCGATCTGAAAACACTGGTTGGCAACGCCTATCTGGTGATCACTATTACACCGGAAGAAGGCGAACGCTATCAGGGCGTGGTCGGTCTGGAAGGTGACACGCTGGCGGCCTGCCTGGAAGATTACTTCATGCGTTCAGAACAGCTGCCGACGCGTCTGTTTATCCGCACTGGCGACGTCGACGGTAAACCTGCTGCTGGCGGTATGCTGTTGCAGGTCATGCCAGCGCAAAACGCACAGGCAGATGATTTCGATCACCTTGCCGCACTGACAGAAACCATCAAAGCCGAAGAGTTGCTGACGCTGCCAGCCAACGAAGTTCTGTGGCGTTTGTACCACGAAGAAGAAGTCACCCTCTACGATCCTCAGGATGTTGAGTTCAAATGCACCTGTTCACGCGAACGCTGCGCGGGCGCTCTGAAAACGCTGCCGGATGAAGAAGTTGACAGCATTCTGGCAGAAGAAGGTGAAATCGATATGCACTGCGATTATTGCGGTAGCCACTATCTGTTTAACGCCATGGATATTGCAGAGATCCGCAGCAACGCCTCCCCTGCCGATCCACAGGTGCATTAATCCCCGTTTTGCCCGGTGGCGCAACGCTTATCGGGCCTACGGTAAAACTTTTGTCGGCCGGATGAGGCGCTCGCGCCGCCATCCGGCAACAGATTCACTCATTGTAATAAGTCATCGGCAGTCGTTTGCCATTAATGGTGATATCCCGCCAGACTCTTGAAGCCGAATCCAGTTGATGATTCGCCAGCGCCTGCAGCAGTTGATCCTTATTGAATCCCTCCGGTAGCCGGGCTGTCGCGATCAACACCCATTTGTTTTCCTTAACGCCAAAGACCAGGCTCTCCCCATCGCCAAAAGCATACAATACTTGCTCGGGCTGCCCATCCGCGTTGAGATCCTGATCCACCAACACACACGCATCCTGCTCAATACAGGAGGCGATCCGGTAGCGCTGCCCCTTTAAAAACGTCCAAAACGCGTCATCGGGCTTCTTGCTTCCCGGTGCAATCATCACCTTCGGCGCTAACTGCGTTGCTGTCAGCTCATTTACCGGATCGCGATGCCCCCGCAGGATGGCATTTAAATCACGCCTGCGCTTGCTGTCTTTGTTGAATGCATCGTCTTTTTGCAATGCTTCCAGTGCGGCGCGACCGGGTTTTCCGCTGTGATCCAGCATATACAGACTGACCTGGTCAGCCGTAATTTTCCCGCTGTAGTAGCGCCCCATATGGCTGTTGACGCTAATACGCCAAACATCAATGACCGGCGACGTCAGCAGAATCAACAGGCCCAATGTCAGGAGCGAAACGCCAAGAATGACCTTTCCCTGAATATCGAGCGGGTTGCCTCCAGCGCGCAAAATACTGACCAGATAGCCGAGGGACCACACCAGTAATACAAAGACCACCAATGCGCCATACAAACGCTCAGGCGTCCAGCCATACTGATGAATTCTCAGCCACATTGCCCAACTGGCAATCAGCATATAGAGAGGAGCAACAACCAGTGAAGCGTTAATCAAGTAACATAATGCGCCAGGATAAGGTAACGCCTCTTTGTGCGGCTCGCGCACAATGGCCATCAGCAACAGGAAGATCAGCGTCAACGTGGACATCAGGCCAGCCGCTGACACGCGCTGTGAGATAGCGTCCAGTCCGGTAAAAGGCAGGGTCATCATAAACATCAGCGCTAACAGTGCAACCAGCGGGAGTAAACCTGTGGCAAGGAACGTCAGCAACTTTTGCACCGCAGCAACCAGACGCGACTGCGTACGTGCCAGCACTACTGCCAGTGCGGTGATCAGACCTAAAGCCAAATAAACAAACCAGTCAGTCTCAAAGAAAAGCGTGTTGAAGAAGGTGATTCCGACCAGTTGAAACATTTCACTCCACAGCAGGAGCACCAGCCAGAACAGGCCGTTGGCCACAAAAGCGATCAGCAGCGTCAGCGAGTTAAGCCACAGGTAGGTATAAAACTGCGGATAGCGAGCCTGTTCACGACGGGCATGAAGTTGATATTGAATCCACGGCAAAGCCAGCATCGCCATCAACAGTAAGCGCCAGCCGTAGGCAAAAAAAATGTCATCCTGCCGCCATCTGTCACTGTCTGCCACACTCCATTTCAGCCACACACTCATCGCCAGCACAACCACACAGATCAACGCCATCCAGCACCATAGAGCACGTTGCTTAAATGAGACGACAGTCAGCAAAAGCGCAGAGGAGAGCGCAATCGTTACGGGCATCCCGTAGAACAGCCAGTCACTGTTCTGCGGCGCAAGATACGCCATCAGCAGGTAGCACACACACCCTTGTAGCAGTCCGATAAAGATCATGCCCCAGCGGGTCGTTGGTGAAAGCTCAACACTGTCCATGTCGTTTTCCAGAAAGAAGAGAAAATCTAATTATCGCATCAACTTCACAAATATGAGTATTTGTCGGTCCATTTCGGAGCCCAACTGCGCGAGGTGAATCGATATTGTTTATGTTTGAGTTACGTTTTTTTCTTACATGAATGCGATTACACTCACAAGATTCCCGCCAAAAACACTCTCTATTAACGTTTTAAGAACATTTTCCACAACAAAAAAGGGTTTCCTGCCATAATATCCGCCTCTTTGTGACAGGAGTCGCAGCGTATTCGGTTATTCGTGGAATCACCGGATGCGTAAATCTATGAGCCTTGTCGCGGTTAGCAATCCCTAAAAAACCTTACTATTCCAGGTAATACATATTGGCTAAGGAGCAGTGAAATGCGTGTGAACAACAGTTTAACCCCGCAAGATCTCAAGGCTTATGGTATCAATGACGTTCAGGATATCGTTTACAATCCAGACTACGACACGCTTTATCAGGAAGAACTTGATCCAAACCTGGAAGGTTATGAGCGTGGCGTGTTAACGAATCTGGGCGCCGTTGCCGTTGATACCGGTATCTTTACCGGACGTTCGCCAAAGGATAAGTACATTGTCCGTGACGACACCACACGAGATACACTCTGGTGGTCCGACAAAGGTAAAGGTAAGAACGACAACAAACCGCTTTCCCAGGAAACCTGGCAGCATTTGAAAGGGTTAGTCACCCATCAACTCTCCGGCAAACGTCTGTTTATCATTGATGCTTTCTGCGGTGCTAATGCGGATACCCGTCTTTCCGTGCGCTTCATTACCGAAGTCGCCTGGCAGGCACATTTTGTCAAAAATATGTTCATCCGCCCGAGCGACGAAGAACTGGTTGATTTCAAACCTGATTTCATCGTGATGAACGGTGCAAAATGCACTAACCCGCAGTGGAAAGAACAAGGTCTGAACTCCGAAAACTTCGTGGCGTTTAACCTGACTGAACGCATTCAGTTAATTGGCGGCACCTGGTACGGCGGCGAGATGAAGAAAGGTATGTTCTCCGTCATGAACTACCTGCTGCCGCTGAAAGGCATTGCATCCATGCACTGCTCGGCAAACGTCGGTGAAAAAGGGGATGTGGCGGTCTTCTTTGGCCTGTCCGGTACCGGTAAAACCACGCTGTCCACCGACCCGAAACGCCGCCTGATTGGCGATGACGAACACGGCTGGGATGACGACGGCGTATTTAACTTCGAAGGCGGTTGCTACGCGAAGACCATCAAACTGTCTAAAGATGCTGAGCCGGAAATCTACAACGCGATCCGCCGTGATGCCCTGCTGGAAAACGTCACCGTGCGCGAAGATGGTTCTATCGACTTCGATGATGGTTCCAAAACCGAGAACACCCGCGTGTCCTACCCGATTTATCACATCGACAATATCGTTAAGCCGGTGTCAAAAGCGGGTCATGCAACCAAAGTCATCTTCCTGACCGCCGACGCATTTGGCGTACTGCCACCGGTTTCTCGCCTGACGGCGGACCAAACCCAGTACCACTTCCTGTCTGGCTTTACCGCCAAACTGGCTGGCACCGAGCGTGGCGTCACTGAGCCTACGCCAACCTTCTCTGCCTGTTTCGGCGCGGCATTCCTGTCGCTGCACCCAACGCAGTACGCAGAAGTACTGGTAAAACGCATGCAGGCGGCTGGTGCACAGGCTTATCTGGTGAATACCGGCTGGAACGGCACCGGCAAGCGTATCTCAATCAAAGATACCCGTGCGATTATCGACGCCATCCTGAACGGATCTCTGGATAACGCGGAAACGTTCCGTCTGCCGATGTTTGACCTGGCAATCCCAACCGAGCTGCCGGGTGTGGATACGCGTATTCTCGATCCTCGTAATACCTACGCATCCCCGGAGCAGTGGCAAGAAAAAGCCAACGCACTGGCGAAACTGTTTATCGAGAACTTCGAGAAGTACACCGACACCCCTGCGGGCGAAGCGCTGGTTAGCGCCGGACCGAAGCTGTAACGAAAAGTGCCGGATGGCGGCTTCGCCTTATCCGGCCTACTGCAACTGATAAGCTCAGCGACATCAGGCGGTTAGCGAAATAAAAAGGGAGGCATTTAGCCTCCCTTTTTTCTACGCGTCTTTCGTTGTCCCCTGCGTGCGCGTGAATGGAACCGGAAGCCAGGCGCGTATCGACAGCCCGCCTCGCTCACTGGTGCCAATTTCCAGCATACCGTTATGGTTATCAATAATACGCTGTACAATCGCCAGACCCAGCCCCGTGCCGCTGGTACTCCGCGCGCTGTCACCGCGCACAAACGGCTGGAACAGGTGTTGACGCTGTTCCGGTTTGATACCCGGCCCGTCATCTTCGACCTGGAACCAGGCGCGATGCGCTTCCATACCGCTACTGACCTTAATCCAGCCATTACCGTAGCGAGCGGCGTTAACCACCATATTAGCAACCGCGCGCTTGATAGACAGTGGGTGCATCTTCACCTGAATGACGCCTGGGCGTAATGCAGTATCAATTTCACGCTCGTAACCACTTTCTGCCGCGATCACTTCACCTAATACCGAGTTCAGATCGGCCATCTCCATCGGCATCTCCTGACCCGTGCGCAGATAATCGATGAACTGTTCGATAATGGCATTACACTCTTCAATGTCCTTATTGATGGACTCCGCGAGGTATCCGTCTTCTTCGCCCATCATTTCCGTCGCCAGACGGATACGCGTCAGCGGGGTGCGTAAATCATGGCTCACGCCCGCCATTAACAGCGTACGGTCATCGGCCAGCTGTTTTACGCCGGCGGCCATATGGTTGAAGGCTCGGGTAACAGAGCGCACCTCAGAGGCGCCGTACTCGCGCAGCGGCGGCGGAATAATGCCTTTCCCCACCTGTAACGCCGCATGTTCAAGATCCACCAACGGTCGGTTCTGAATACGGATAAACAGCCACGCGCCACCGATAGCCAGCAGCATAATCGCCAGCGTATAGCGGAACAGCGGTGAGAAATCACCCTGATGGATTTCCGTAAGCGGCACGCGTACCCAGATGTTGGGCGACAGCCAGGTTTTCAGCCACACGACCGGCGAGCTCTTGTTCACCTCAACGCGGACTTCCGTCGGGCCGCCCAGTTGCTGCGCCATCTGGTGGCTTAAGAATTCATAGTGTTGCGCCCAACGCAGACCGGCTTCTTCAGCGGCCTCGTTGGAATAGAGGGAAATACCGAGCTCACGGTAAATTTCCCGACGAAATGCAGGTGGCACTACCAGTTGCGTACCGTCCTCCAGTTGCAGTTTATCAGTCATCAGCATACGGACTTCGTAGGCCAGGACCTTATTAAACTGCTGGAGGCTCGGCAGAATCGCGAAGTTCAGCACCACAAGGTAGGTCGTCACCAGGCTTGCAAACAGCAAGGTGACGATAAGCAATAACGTGCGAGCAAACGAACTTCGTGGCGAGAAGCGCATTCGCCTCATGCTTTAGAACCATCCGGAACAAAGACGTAGCCCAGACCCCATACGGTCTGAATATAACGAGGGTGCGCCGGGTCTTCTTCCACCATACGACGCAGACGAGAAATCTGCACGTCGATGGACCGCTCCATCGCCGAGTATTCACGACCACGGGCCAGGTTCATCAACTTGTCGCGGGACAGCGGTTCACGTGGGTGGCTTACCAACGCTTTCAGCACCGCAAATTCACCGCTGGTGAGCGGCATAGGCTCATCTTCGCGGAACATTTCACGCGTACCGAGGTTCAGTTTGAACTTACCAAACGCAATGACCGCTTCTTCCTGGGAAGGCGCGCCCGGCAGTTCGTTTGCCTGACGACGCAGTACAGCGCGGATACGCGCCAGCAGTTCACGCGGGTTAAACGGTTTCGGAATGTAATCGTCAGCGCCGATTTCCAGTCCAACAATACGGTCCACTTCTTCGCCCTTCGCCGTCACCATAATGATCGGCATCGGGTTGCTTTGGCTGCGCAGGCGGCGGCAAATAGACAGACCATCTTCTCCCGGCAGCATTAAATCCAGCACCATCAGGTGGAAAGACTCACGGGTCAGCAGACGATCCATCTGCTCAGCGTTTGCGACGCTTCGAACCTGGAAGCCCTGCTCGGTCAGATAACGTTCCAGAAGCGCACGCAAGCGCATGTCGTCATCGACCACCAGAATCTTATAGTTCTCTTGCATTGTTATTACTCCCAAAGGTTCGCAACAATTAAGTGTATATTCTTAAGAAAGCTAGCGTGAGTCACCAGCGAATTCTGGTATGAATTCCAGGCTAAATTGTTACAAAGCATATTAAACAGCAGCTTAAGTATACAATGTTTCTCGCAATACATTATTTATTCTGTTGATATGCTCATGTAATACTAATTGTGCGCATCATCACAGAGTCGAAGGCAAAACAATAAGATGAAAACGCCCCTGATAACCCGTGAAGGGTATGAAAAACTCAAACAAGAGCTGAATTATCTCTGGCGTGAAGAGCGCCCGGAAGTCACCAAAAAGGTTACCTGGGCCGCAAGTCTGGGTGACCGCAGCGAAAATGCTGACTACCAGTATAATAAAAAGCGCCTGCGTGAGATCGACCGCCGCGTCCGATATTTGACCAAGTGCATGGAGAATCTGAAAATCGTCGATTACTCCCCGCAGCAGGAAGGCAAAGTTTTCTTTGGCGCATGGGTTGAGATTGAAAATGACGATGGCGACATCCGCAAATTCCGTATTGTTGGCTACGATGAGATCTTCGGTCGTAAAGATTACATCTCTATCGACTCACCAATGGCGCGGGCGCTGCTGAAAAAAGAAGTCGGCGATCTCGCAGTAGTAAACACCCCTGGTGGCGAAGCCAGCTGGTACGTGAACGAGATTGAATACGTTAAGTGAGACCGGAACAATCCGAAGCCCCCGTAGATGACTGGCATTTTTGTCAGTCAATCCGTATAACTATCCCCTGATTTTTTATCCTATAGACGAAGCTATCCATGATGAATGATTCTTTCTGCCGCATTATCGCAGGTGAAATTCAGGCTCGTGCTGAACAGGTAGAAGCTGCCGTTCGCTTGCTTGACGAAGGGAACACCGTGCCGTTTATCGCACGTTATCGTAAGGAAATCACCGGCGGTCTGGATGATACGCAACTGCGTAATCTGGAAACCCGTCTGGGATATCTGCGTGAACTGGAAGACCGCCGTCAGGCAATCCTGAAATCTATCGGCGAGCAAGGCAAACTGACCGACGATCTGGCGAAAGCGATCAACGGCACGTTAAGTAAGACCGAACTCGAAGATCTCTATCTGCCGTACAAACCTAAACGCCGTACCCGTGGGCAAATCGCCATTGAGGCCGGACTGGAGCCGCTGGCAGACCTGTTGTGGAACGAACCGTCTCACGACCCGGAAACGGAAGCCGCTAAATACCTCAACGCCGACAACGGCGTGACGGATACCAAAGCCGCACTCGACGGCGCACGCTACATTCTGATGGAGCGCTTCGCAGAAGACGCCGCCCTGCTGGCGAAAGTGCGTGATTACCTGTGGAAAAACGCCCACCTGGTCTCCACCGTGGTAAGCGGTAAAGAAGAGGCAGGCGCGAAGTTCCGCGACTACTTCGATCACCACGAACCGATCTCTACCGTGCCGTCTCACCGTGCGCTGGCCATGTTCCGTGGCCGTAACGAAGGCGTGCTTCAGCTTTCGCTGAATGCCGATCCGCAATTCGATGAGCCGCCAAAAGAGAGCCACGGCGAACAGATTATCCAGAACCACCTGGGACTGCGCCTGAACAACGCCCCTGCCGACAGTTGGCGTAAAGGCGTGGTCAGTTGGACATGGCGAATTAAGGTGCTGATGCACCTCGAAACCGAGCTGATGGGCACCGTGCGTGAACGTGCCGAAGATGAAGCGATTAACGTCTTCGCCCGTAACCTGCACGATCTGCTGATGGCCGCGCCTGCGGGTCTGCGTGCCACCATGGGCCTCGATCCCGGTCTGCGTACCGGCGTGAAGGTGGCGGTTGTTGACGGCACCGGCAAGCTGGTCGCGACCGACACCATTTATCCACACACCGGTCAGGCCGCCAAAGCCGCCGTTGCTGTAGCGGCGCTGTGTGAAAAATACAACGTTGAACTGGTGGCGATTGGTAATGGTACGGCGTCGCGTGAAACCGAACGTTTCTTCCTCGACGTGCAGAAACAGTTCCCGAAAGTCACCGCACAGAAAGTGATCGTCAGCGAAGCCGGGGCATCAGTTTACTCTGCTTCCGAGCTGGCGGCGCAGGAATTCCCGGATCTCGACGTTTCATTGCGTGGCGCGGTGTCTATAGCCCGTCGTCTGCAGGACCCGCTGGCTGAGCTGGTGAAAATCGATCCGAAATCGATCGGCGTGGGCCAGTATCAGCACGACGTTAGCCAGACGCAGTTGGCGCGTAAGCTGGATGCGGTGGTGGAAGACTGCGTAAACGCCGTCGGCGTCGATCTCAATACCGCCTCCGTTCCGCTGTTGACCCGCGTGGCCGGCCTGACGCGCATGATGGCGCAAAACATCGTCGCCTGGCGCGATGAGAACGTTCAGTTCCAGAACCGTCAGCAACTGCTGAAAGTCAGCCGTCTGGGGCCAAAAGCCTTTGAACAGTGCGCGGGCTTCCTGCGCATCAACCATGGCGATAACCCACTGGATGCCTCCACCGTTCACCCGGAAGCCTACCCGATCGTGGAACGCATTCTGGCCGCCACCGAGCAATCGCTGCGTGACCTGATGGGCAACAGCGACGAACTGCGCAATCTGAAAGCTGCCGATTTCACCGATGAACGTTTCGGGGTACCGACCGTCACCGACATCATCAAAGAGCTGGAAAAACCGGGCCGCGACCCGCGTCCTGAATTTAAAACCGCACAGTTTGCCGATGGTGTAGAAACCATGAACGACCTGCTGCCGGGGATGATTCTGGAAGGGGCGGTCACCAACGTCACCAACTTCGGCGCGTTTGTGGATATCGGCGTTCATCAGGATGGACTGGTGCATATCTCTTCATTGTCGAATAAGTTCGTCGACGATCCACACACCGTGGTGAAAGCGGGCGACATCGTGAAGGTGAAAGTGCTGGAAGTTGACCTGCAACGCAAGCGTATCGCGCTGACCATGCGCCTGGACGAGCAGCCGGGTGAAACCAATGCGCGTCGCGGCGGCGGGAATAACGATCGCACTCAGGGCAATCGCCCAGCGCCAAAAGCGGCGAAACCGCGTGGTCGTGACGCCCAGCCTGCGGGCAACAGCGCGATGATGGATGCGCTGGCGGCGGCAATGGGTAAAAAACGCTAAGTTTGGATCATGTGCCGGATGGCGGTGTAAACACCCTGTCCGGCATATTTAATATATTATCTTCTCTCCGCCCCTTATATTTATCACCTCATTAACAAATAAAACCTTAATTAAACATTAAGAAAGTCAATAATGACACTGCAGAAACATTCATTCCAAAGCGGAATAAATGTTGAGAAATATCAAAATTGGCTCAAATTATTGTTCAATTCTACATTCCGTCACATTTATTCTATTGATGATAGAAACCATTCTCATTATCATTGTTTTGTTGATTATTTACTCTTTCCTTACGTTGGCTAATCATCTGGTCTCATGCCGCCCTGTCGCCCCATGAGGTAATCATCCAGTTAGCGAGATATAAGTAGGTCCCTATGCAATTCACTCCTGACAGTGCGTGGAAAATTACCGGCTTTGCCCGTGAAATCAGCCCGGCTTATCGTCAGAAACTGTTGTCACTTGGCATGCTGCCCGGCTCCTCCTTCAACGTGGTACGCGTCGCCCCGCTCGGCGATCCTATCCATATCGAAACGCGTCGCGTAAGCCTGGTATTGCGTAAGAAAGATCTGGCGTTATTAGAAGTGGAAGCGGTTTCCTGTTAATACAGTGAGTCTATAAAAATGAAAAAACTAACCATTGGTTTAATTGGTAATCCTAATTCCGGCAAGACAACCTTATTCAACCAGCTCACCGGCGCGCGCCAGCGTGTAGGTAACTGGGCTGGCGTTACCGTTGAGCGTAAAGAAGGTCATTTCGCCACAACGGACCATCAGGTCACGCTGGTGGATTTACCTGGCACCTATTCACTGACGACAATCTCATCCCAGACCTCTCTCGATGAGCAAATTGCCTGTCACTATATTTTGAGCGGCGACGCAGATCTGTTGATCAACGTGGTCGATGCTTCAAACCTTGAACGCAACCTCTACCTGACGTTGCAACTGCTTGAGTTGGGCATCCCCTGCATCGTCGCGTTGAATATGCTGGATATCGCTGAAAAGCAGCAAATCCGTATTGATATCGACGCCCTCTCAGCACGTCTTGGCTGCCCGGTGGTTCCGCTGGTTTCCACCCGCGCCCGCGGCATTGAAGCGCTGAAGCTGGCGATCGACCGCTACAAAGAAAACGACACCGTCGAACTGGTCCATTATGCCCAGCCGTTGCTGCAGGAAGCGGACTCCCTCGCCGACGCGATGGCCAAAGACATGCCACTGAAACAGCGCCGCTGGCTGGGTCTGCAGATGCTGGAAGGCGATATCTACAGCCGCGCTTACGCCGGTGATGCCGCGCAAAACCTGGATGCTTCCATCGCACGCCTGAGCGAGACTATGGACGATCCGGCGCTGCACATCGCCGATGCGCGCTATCAGTGCATTGCCGCTATCTGCGATACCGTCAGCAATACTCTGACGGCAGAGCCGAGCCGTTTCACCACCGCGGTAGATAAAATCGTCCTTAACCGCTTCCTCGGGCTACCGATTTTCCTGTTCGTGATGTACCTGATGTTCCTGCTCGCCATTAACATCGGCGGCGCACTGCAACCGTTGTTTGACGTCGGCTCCGTGGCGCTCTTTATCCATGGTATTCAGTGGATTGGCTACACGCTGCACTTCCCGGACTGGCTAACCATCTTCCTGGCCCAGGGCCTTGGCGGCGGGATTAACACTGTGCTGCCGCTGGTACCGCAAATCGGCATGATGTACCTGTTCCTCTCCTTCCTTGAAGACTCCGGCTACATGGCGCGCGCCGCGTTTGTGATGGACCGTCTGATGCAGGCGCTGGGACTGCCGGGCAAATCGTTTGTGCCGCTGATCGTCGGCTTTGGCTGTAACGTACCGTCCGTGATGGGCGCACGTACGCTGGACGCCCCGCGTGAGCGTCTGATGACCATCATGATGGCGCCGTTTATGTCCTGCGGCGCACGTCTGGCGATTTTCGCCGTCTTTGCCGCAGCATTCTTTGGTCAGAACGGCGCACTGGCGGTCTTCTCGCTGTACGTACTGGGTATCGTGATGGCGGTGTTGACGGGACTGATGCTCAAACACACCATCATGCGTGGTGAAGCAACGCCGTTCGTGATGGAGCTGCCGGTATACCACGTGCCGCACATCAAGAGTCTGATCATTCAAACGTGGCAACGCCTGAAAGGCTTCGTTCTGCGTGCGGGTAAAGTCATCATCATCGTCAGCATTTTCCTCAGCGCGTTTAACAGCTTCTCGCTGAGCGGAAAAATCGTCGACAACATCAACGACTCTGCGCTGGCCTCCGTTAGCCGTGTTATTACTCCAGTGTTTAAACCGATTGGCGTTCACGAAGATAACTGGCAGGCAACCGTAGGTTTGTTCACCGGCGCGATGGCGAAAGAAGTGGTAGTTGGTACACTGAACACGCTCTATACCGCAGAAAACATTCAGGAAGAAGAGTTCAATCCGGCAGATTTCCACCTTGGCGACGAGCTGCTCGGTGCGGTGGATGAAACCTGGCAAAGCCTGAAAGACACCTTCAGCCTGAGCGTACTGGCCAACCCTATCGAAGCCAGCAAGGGCGACGGAGAAATGGCGACGGGTGCAATGGGCGTGATGGGTGAGAAATTTGGCAGCGCCGCCGCCGCGTACAGCTACCTGATCTTTGTTCTGCTATATGTACCGTGCATTTCAGTGATGGGTGCTATCGCACGTGAATCCAGCCGTGGCTGGATGAGCTTCTCGATTCTGTGGGGCCTGAATATCGCCTACTCTCTGTCGACGCTGTTTTATCAGACGGTCAGCTACAAAGAGCACCCGACCTACAGCCTGGTGTGCATTTTAGCGGTCATCCTGTTTAACATCGTGTTGCTGGGCCTGCTGCGTCGAGCTCGCAGCCGCGTGGACCTCGCACTGCTGGCAACCAACAGAACGGCGAGTTCCTGCTGTTCCAGCACGACTGGCGATTGCCACTAAGGTTATCGACAATGGCATCACTTATTCAGGTTCGTGATTTATTGGCTTTGCGGGGGCGCATGGAGGCGACACAAATTAGCCACACGCTGCACACCCCGCAGCCGATGATTGACGCCATGCTGAATCAGTTAGAAAAGATGGGCAAAGCGGTGCGGATTCAGGAAGATGCCGACGGGTGTCTTTCCGGAAGCTGCAAAAGTTGCCCGGAAGGTAAAGCCTGCCTGCGCGAATGGTGGGCTTTACGCTAATCAGATGCTCTTTGCCGGATGGCGCTACGCTTATCCGGCCTACAAATGATGCAAACGTCCAGGCCGGATAATTCGTTTATGCAGATATCCGTTACTTTAGAAACAATTCAGTTTCTGTTTTAACGCCACCAGCGCTGCGCAAAACTCGGCGGGATGCGAGATAAACGGTGCATGCGCCGCCTTAGCAAACACCAAAGACTCGCTCTGCGGCCAGAGGGCATCGAGCATTGGGACGACTTTGCGCGGAACCAGCCCGTCAAGATAGCCGTACAACCGCAGGAAAGGCATTTCCACCGAGCACAACGGCTCACGCAAATCGACCGTTTTCAGGATCTCCAGCCCGCCATTAAGTACCTCGACGTCCGGCATGGGTAATGCCAACACCGTTTTCTTCAGCGCTCGCGCATCCTGACGTGCGGTTTCCGTGCCCATCGTTTGCAACGCCAGAAAACGCTCCACTGTACGCTGGAAATCTTCGCTCAGCTGCTGCTGGAAGCCTGCCAGCACTTCTGGCTTGATGCCTGGCCACTCCTCGCGCGCGCTAAAGCAAGGGGAAGAGGCCACGGTCACCAGCGCCTGAACACGCTCAGGATGGGTTAACGCCACCTGGCTTGCAACCAGCCCGCCCAGGCTCCAGCCGAGCCAAATGGCTTTCTCCGGTGCCTGTTTTAATACTCGCTCAGCCATCTCTTCCAGCGACATCGCGCCGAAACCCTGGCTGCGGCCAAATCCCGGTAAGTCGACAAGATGCAGCGTGAAATGCGAGCTCAGTTCCTCGCTTATGCAATGCCACACCTCTGCATTCAGTCCCCATCCGTGCAGCAGCACAAGATGGCAATTTCCCGAACCCTGGGTCTGCCACCAGATGTCATTCATCAGTTACTGTTCTCTTTTAGCTAACAAGGATGTCTCTATGCTAACAGTACCAGGATTATGCTGGCTATGCCGAATGCCGCTGAGGTTGGGGCATTGGGGAATTTGCTCTGTCTGCACACGGGCAGTACGCCAGCATGACAGCCTGTGCCCACAGTGCGGGCTACCGGCCATTTACACCTCGCTTCCCTGTGGTCGTTGCCTACAAAAACCACCGCCGTGGCAGCGCCTGGTTTCAGTCAGCGATTATGTTCCGCCAGTAAGCGGGCTTATCCACCAGCTTAAATTTTCACGGTACAGTGAAATAGCCCCTGCGCTGGCACGTCTGCTGTTGCTGGAGGTATTGCAGGCACGGCGCGTCAGCGCTCTTCCTCTGCCAGACAGGCTCATCAGCGTACCGCTCTGGCAGCGACGGCACTGGCGCAGGGGGTTTAATCAGAGCGAATTACTGTGTCGCCCACTGGCGCGCTGGCTGGGCTGCGACTGGGACAGCCGGATCATATCGCGGGTTCGGGCAACCACCACGCAGCACCATCTCAGCGCCCGATTGCGTAAACGTAACCTGAAAAACGCCTTTCGCCTTGAATTGCCGGTGCAGGGACTCCATATGGTTATTGTGGATGATGTCGTCACTACCGGAAGTACCGTCGCGGAAATCGCGCAGCTGCTTTTACGCAACGGCGCGGCGACTGTCCAGGTATGGTGCCTGTGTCGAACCTTGTAGAGCCTCGATGATGGGCGTATTATAACCAAGTAAAATAGTCAACTATTAGGCCATTACTATGATCCATATTTCCGATGCTGCACAAGCGCACTTTGCCAAACTGCTGGCAAATCAGGAAGAAGGGACACAAATCCGTGTATTTGTGATTAATCCCGGCACGCCTAACGCTGAATGCGGCGTTTCTTATTGTCCGCCGGACGCCGTGGAAGCAACCGACACCGCCATTAAATTTGACCTGCTGACCGCATATGTTGATGAACTGAGCGCACCGTATCTGGAAGATGCAGAAATCGATTTCGTTACCGACCAGTTAGGCTCCCAGCTGACCCTGAAAGCACCAAACGCCAAAATGCGTAAAGTTGCCGATGATGCGCCGCTGATGGAACGCGTGGAGTACATGCTGCAATCGCAGATCAACCCACAGCTGGCTGGCCACGGTGGTCGCGTATCTCTGATGGAAATCACCGATGAAGGCTACGCCATTCTGCAGTTTGGCGGCGGCTGTAACGGCTGTTCAATGGTCGATGTGACGCTGAAAGAAGGTATCGAGAAGCAGCTGCTGGCTGAATTCCCTGAACTGAAAGGCGTTCGCGATTTAACCGAACACCAGCGCGGCGAGCACTCTTACTACTAACGACCAGACTTGTAGGCCCGGTAAGACGCATCCGCGTCGCCACCGGGCATCGATGCCGGATGGCAGCGTAAACGCGGTCTCCGGCTTCCCCCCCCTTTCCTGGCATCTATCCTGCAACAATCCCCCTCATAATTTGACCAGCCTCTCATAATTTAAATTTTGCCTGCCCAGGTGATTTTCAAGCGCCACATGTTACCCGTATCATTCGTATCAGCACCTAATACACACATAATAGCCAGCTAAACTGATTAGTTTTGCAGGCAACCAGCATTGGTGCTGAGAATACTCTGTTCCCGGTCGGGACAATCGGAATTTGTCATCTAAACACTGACGTTACCCATAACAAAGTAAAGGCCAGGTAAATCATGCCATTAGTCATCGTTGCTATCGGTGTAATCTTGTTACTCCTCCTGATGATCCGTTTCAAAATGAACGGTTTCATCGCTCTCGTCCTGGTGGCGCTTGCTGTCGGATTGATGCAAGGGATGCCACTGGATAAAGTCATCGGTTCAATTAAAGCCGGCGTCGGCGGAACCCTTGGCAGCCTCGCCCTGATTATGGGTTTTGGCGCCATGCTGGGCAAAATGCTGGCGGACTGCGGCGGCGCACAGCGCATCGCAACCACCCTGATTGCTAAATTCGGCAAAAAACATATTCAGTGGGCGGTGGTATTAACCGGCTTCACCGTTGGTTTTGCCCTGTTCTACGAAGTTGGTTTCGTACTGATGCTGCCGCTGGTGTTCACCATTGCCGCTGCTGCCAATATCCCGCTGCTGTACGTTGGCGTGCCAATGGCTGCGGCACTGTCCGTAACGCACGGCTTCCTGCCACCGCACCCGGGTCCAACCGCTATCGCCACCATTTTCCACGCAGATATGGGTAAAACCCTGCTGTTTGGTACGATTCTGGCAATCCCGACCGTTATTCTCGCCGGTCCGGTATACGCACGTTTCCTGAAAGGCATTGATAAGCCAATCCCGGAAGGTCTGTACAGCGCAAAAACCTTCACTGAAGAAGAGATGCCAGGCTTTGGCGTCAGCGTCTGGACCTCTCTGGTCCCGGTTATTCTGATGGCAATGCGCGCCGTGGCGGAGATGATTCTGCCAAAAGGTCATGCTTTCCTGACGGTTGCAGAATTCCTCGGTGACCCGGTCATGGCAACGCTTATTGCAGTGCTGATTGCGATGTTCACGTTTGGTCTGAACCGCGGACGTTCGATGGATCAGATTAACGACACGCTGGTGTCTTCAATCAAAATCATCGCGATGATGCTGTTGATCATCGGTGGTGGCGGAGCCTTCAAACAGGTTTTGGTTGATAGCGGCGTGGACAAATACATCGCCTCAATGATGCACGGCTCTAACGTGTCTCCTCTGCTGATGGCATGGTCTATCGCTGCAGTACTGCGTATCGCACTGGGTTCTGCAACCGTTGCGGCAATCACCGCTGGCGGGATTGTGGCACCACTGATTGCAACAACCGGCGTAAGCCCTGAGCTGATGGTTATTGCAGTTGGTTCCGGTTCCGTCATCTTCTCCCACGTGAACGATCCAGGCTTCTGGCTGTTCAAGGAGTACTTCAACCTGACTATCGGTGAAACCATCAAGTCATGGTCAATGCTGGAAACCATTATCTCCGTCTGCGGTCTGGTTGGGTGTCTGCTGCTGGGTATGGTGGTTTAACAACACACGTTTTAGACAAGAAAGCCGGGGAAATCCCCGGCTTTTTTACTTCTTCTTCGCTGCCGCTTTTCGGCGCTTATCCAAATCCTTAATCAGCTTATTCACTCTCTCATCGGCAAACATCTGCTCCAGCGTGGCGGTGAGCTTACGCCGCCAGTTTTTGTACTGGTCGCTGGTCCCCGGAATGTTGACCGGTTCAGCCATATCCAGCCAGTCTTCCGGTTGCAGGCCCAGCAGCGCACTGTTGCTGTCAGCGATGTAGCGTTGCATGCCACGATTAAGAATCGGCGTCATCGACATCAGGGATGCCTTGTGACCGGCACGTTTTGGCAGGCAGCCGTATTTGTGCAGCGCGTCCAGCAGCCCCTGCTTCGCCAGTTCCCGGTCCTGATACAACCCGCGCAGCACGACTTCATCCGGGTACAGGCCCAGCGCCTTACCCAGCGTCAAATCGCCGCTATCCCAATAACCTTTAAGCGTAGGAAGGTCATGCGTCGCCGCGACTGCCATTGATTGTTCCGGGTACGCTTTCGGCGCACGGAAGTTTTTCTCATGGTCATTCTCGAAATAAAGCACTTTGTAGGAGTACACGCCGCTGTCGCGCAGCTTGCTGACGATCTCCACCGGCACAGTACCCAGATCCTCACCAATTACCATGCAGTGATGACGTTTACTCTCCAGCGCCAGAATTGAAAGCAGGTCATCGACCGGATAGTGCACGTAAGCGCCGTGATCGGCAGTTTCACCGTAGGGGATCCACCACAGACGCAGCATCGACATAACATGGTCGATACGCAGCGCGCCGCAGTTCTGCATATTGGCGCGCAGCAGTTCGATAAACGGTTCGTAGGCCCGTGCCGTGATGATGTGCGGATCCATCGGCGGCAGCCCCCAGTTTTGCCCAAGCGGCCCAAGAATATCCGGCGGCGCGCCAACTGAGGCTTTCAGACAATACAGTTCACGGTCACACCAAGTCTCTGACCCACCTTCTGCCACACCAACCGCCAGGTCGCGATACAGTCCAATCGGCATCGCAAAACCCTGGCTGGTTTTCCAGCAGTCAGCAAACTGGGTATACGCCAGCCACTGCAGCCACAGGTAGAAATCCACCTCATCACGATGCTCTGCGCAGAACTGTTTGACCTCCGGCGAATCTACCGACTGAAAAGCTTCCGGCCACACCGGCCATCCCCAGCGCAACGCATCCTCTTGCACCTGATGCGCATGCAACGCGTCAAAGGCTGCCTGCCAGTACAGGCTATCTCCTTCCTGAGCCACAAACTGGCGAAATGCCGCCATCTGCTCATCGTCACGTGCAGAGAAATTTTTCCACGCCATGCGCAGCGCGGTCATCTTCAGTGCGGTAACAGCAGAATAATCAACCCACTCACTATCGCGCGCACGTTGCAGGGTTTGCTGAGTCGCGGGTTTCTGCCACCAGCTTTGCGCCTCTTTGCTCAGATGAAAATCTTCCACTGCGTTGACGTCGATATATATGACGTTCAACCAGCGACGTGATGACGGGCTGTACGGGCTGGCGCTTTCCGGGTTCGCCGGATACAGCGCGTGAATAGGATTAAGCCCGATAAACGCGCCGCCGCGTTGCGCCACATCTACCAGCATGGCGCGGAGATCGCCAAAGTCGCCAATCCCCCAGTTTTTCTCTGAACGCAGGGTGTAGAGCTGAACGCATGCGCCCCACAGTTTTTGCCCCTCCAGCAGCGCCTGCGGTTCATAGCAGCGCTTTGGCGCCACGATGACACGACAGTGGGTGCGCAGCTCGCCCTGCGTCAATGTCAGCGTGTGATAGCCCTCCGACAGTTTCGTCGGAAGGTGAAAAGATTTGCCGCCGATGGCATGCCCTTTGTGCTGTACGCCATCTTCAGTGGTCAGCAGCCAGCTAAACTCTCCGCTTCCCTCAACCGCCAGCGACATTTTCTTACCGGCGGTATAAACCATGACATTCGGCACTGGCGTCACCGCCACCTGCGTGGCGGCGGTGGTGCGATGCATGGCTTCAAGCAAACGCCGCTTGGTTTCGGCGCCAATAGACTGCGGTTTGCCGTGAGCGTTAATGTAATTGGGGCTGATCCCCGCCGCCAGCGCGGCATTATCCAGACGTTTGCTTTCCATCGCGATTCCTTAACGTTTCGCCTGCCAGATACGGGCCTGATAATCGCGGATGGAGCGATCCGAGCTGAACATGCCGCAACGTGCGGTATTCAGAATCGCCGCCCGGGTCCAGGCTTCCTGGTCACGATACAACACGTCAACCTGCTTCTGAGCTTCAACGTAGGCCGCGAAGTCCGCCATCACCAGATACGGGTCGCCGCCCTGCTTGCCGATACTGTGCAGCATCTGGTCAAAGGCATGCTTGTCGCCGTCGCTGTATTTCCCACTTTCCAGCTCTTTCAGGACCGCATCCAGCACTTTGTCTTTCTTACGCCATTTCACCGGATCGTAACCTTTGGCCTTGAGCGCCTTCACCTCTTCCACGGTATGACCAAAGATAAAGATATTCTCGTCGCCCACTTTTTCGGCGATTTCGACGTTTGCGCCATCCAGCGTACCGACGGTTAAGGCGCCGTTCAGCGCCAGCTTCATGTTGCCGGTGCCGGAAGCCTCTTTCCCTGCAGTTGAGATCTGCTCAGAGATATCCGCCGCCGGGATCAGCATTTCCGCCGCTGAGACGCAGTAATCCGGCAGGAACACGACCTTCAACTTATCGCCAACTTTCGGGTCGTTATTGATGGTTTCCGCCACCTTGTTAATGGCGAAGATGATATTTTTCGCCAGGTAGTAACCCGGAGCCGCTTTCGCCCCAAACAGGAATACGCGCGGCACGCGATCGGCCTGCGGGTTCTCACGGATTTCTTTGTACAACGCCAGAATATGCAGCAGGTTCAGGTGCTGACGCTTGTACTCATGCAGACGTTTAATCTGAATATCAAAAATCGCGTTAGTCGTTATCTCAATACCGGTTCGCGCTTTAATAAACTTCACCAGACGCGCTTTGTTCTCCAGCTTGATGTCACGATACTGCTGACGGAACTTCGCGTCGTCAGCGTATTTTTCCAGATTAATCAGCTGGTCGAGATCGTTGGCCCACTCTTTTTTCAGCGATTTATCCAGCAGCGCAGCCAGCGCCGGGTTGCACTGCTTAATCCAGCGACGTGGGGTAATCCCATTGGTGACGTTGTAGAATTTGTTCGGCCACAGTTGGTGATATTCCGGGAACAGATCTTTCACCACCAGATCGGAGTGCAGCGCCGCCACACCATTAACCGCAAAGCCGCTGACCACGCACATGTTGGCCATGCGCACCTGTTTGTTGTGCACCACCGCCAGCTTCGCCCAGACTTCAGCATCACCCGGCCAGGTTTTATCGACCAGCGTCTTAAAGCGGTCGTTAATCTCTTTGATGATTTGCATATGGCGCGGTAATAGCGCTTTCACCAGCTTCTCATCCCAGCACTCCAGCGCCTCTGGCATCAAAGTGTGGTTGGTATACGCAAACGTCTTGCTGGTGATCGTCCACGCATCGTCCCAGCTCATCTGGTGCTCATCGATCAGCACGCGCAGCAGTTCAGGGATCGCAATAGTCGGGTGGGTGTCGTTCAGTTGAATAACTTCGTAGTCGGCCAGTTCGTGCAGTTTACGTCCCGCCAGATGATGGCGGCGCAGAATATCGGCTACGGAGCAGGCGCACTGGAAGTACTGCTGCATCAGGCGCAGCTTTTTACCCGCGGTGTGGTTATCGTTCGGGTACAGCACTTTCGTCAGTTTTTCGGCGTCGATACCCTGCTGCTCGGCGCGCAGGAAATCACCGTCGTTAAATTTGGTCAGGTTAAACGGATGCGCGTGGCTGGCCTGCCACAGACGCAGCGGTTGCGCTACGCCGTTACGGTAGCCGAGAACTGGCAGATCCCAGGCCTGACCGGTGATGGTAAAACCTGGCTCCCAGTGGCCTTCTTTGCTGACCTTGCCGCCAATCCCCACCTGCACATCCAGCGCTTCGTTGTGGCGGAACCACGGGTAGCTACCGCGATGCCAGTCGTCCGGAGCTTCCATCTGCTGCCCATCGGCAAAGGACTGACGGAACAGGCCGTACTGGTAATTGAGGCCATAGCCCGTCGCCGACTGGCCGACTGTCGCCATCGAATCAAGGAAACAGGCTGCCAGGCGCCCCAATCCACCGTTACCCAACGCCGGATCGGTTTCTTCTTCCAGCAGGTCGGTCAGGTTGACGTCATGCGCTTTCAGCTCATCGCTTACCCCCTGATACCAGCCCAGGTTGAGTAAGTTGTTGCCGGTCAGACGGCCAATCAAAAACTCCATCGAGATGTAGTTAACGTGACGCTGATTTTTTGCCGGTTTCGCCGCGGGCTGGGCGCTGAGTAACTCAGCCAACGCCCCACTCACTGCCTGCCACCACTGGTGCGACGTCATTTCTTGAGCCGACAGTAAACCGAATCGCTGCCACTGACGCGTCAGGGCAGCCTGAAATTGATCTTTGTTGAAAGTAGGCTGTGACATAGGGGTTCCAGATCCTTAGGTAATAAAACAACGTTATCGCTAGTTTGCCTGGCTCGTTGTTGACATTCCTCATCCTGGCACGGATTAGGGAGGGAGGAGGAGCGGGGATGAGCATAAAAGTGTGATCACCGCCACTTAAAGGGGGCGTAATCACCCGTAAATTCGCGCAAACCGCGCATAACGCCCTTTGGATGACGCATTAATAACAAAGGATTAATCGACAATATCAAATAGTGGAATGACGATGAGAAACAATATGTAAATAGAGAAATAGTTTCTAACCTGAAATATCTATGCCGAGTAAGATAATTCACATAAAACTTTTAAGTCGGCCACAAAATTCGTCGATTTTGATTAGTCGCCCGAGTAACCATATAAAAATAGAGGGATTTTTCGACACATTAAAAATTACAACGGATCCAGTCGCCATGCCTGTTGCGACTCTTTAAAACATTTATTGCAATAGATGTATAGATTTGTGACATAGTGCAAAATCAGACACACAAAAAGTCCGCTTAGCTTGCATAAAACACCAATCTGGCCGACCTTATATCTATTAATTACGAAGCGCAAAAAAAATCATTCTTCCCTATTTTCACACAGTGAAGTGACTAACTTATGTTGATTCCGTCTAAATTAAGTCGTCCGGTTCGACTCGACCATACGGTGGTTCGTGAGCGCCTGTTGGCTAAACTTTCCGGCGTGAACAATTTCAGGCTTGCCCTGATAACAAGTCCTGCTGGTTATGGAAAAACAACGCTGGTTTCACAATGGGCGGCGGGGAAGAACGACTTAGGCTGGTACTCTCTGGATGAAGGCGATAATCAACAAGAGCGCTTTGCCAGCTATCTGATCGCCGCCATCCAACAGGCAACGGGTGGACATTGCACCACCAGCGAAGCGATGGTGCAAAAGCGCCAGTACGCCAGTCTGACGTCACTGTTTGCCCAGCTATTTATCGAATTGGCCGAGTGGCACCGTCCGCTCTACCTGGTGGTGGATGATTATCATCTGATCTCCAATCCGGCTATTCACGAAGCGATGCGTTTCTTCCTGCGTCACCAACCTGAAAACCTCACGCTGGTCGTACTGTCGCGCAACCTGCCGCAGTTGGGTATTGCCAACCTGCGGGTGCGCGATCAACTGCTGGAGATAGGCAGCCAACAGCTGGCCTTTAACCATCAGGAAGCCAAACAATTTTTCGACCGACGTTTGTCCTCCCCCATCGAAGCGGCGGAAAGCAGCCGGATGTGCGATGACGTCGCGGGCTGGGCCACGGCGTTACAGCTGATTGCCCTCTCCGCCCGCCAGAACAACCATTCGGCACACCAGTCCGCGCGCCGTCTTGCGGGGATCAACGCCAGCCATTTGTCCGATTATCTGGTTGATGAAGTGCTGGACAGCGTCGACCTCGGCACCCGTCACTTCCTGCTGAAAAGCGCCATTCTGCGTTCCATGAACGATGCGCTGATCGTCCGCGTTACCGGGGAAGAAAATGGCCAGATGCGGCTGGAAGAAATTGAGCGCCAGGGGTTATTCCTGCAGCGGATGGATGACGTTGGCGAGTGGTTCAGCTATCACCCGCTGTTTGGCAGCTTTTTACGCCAGCGCTGCCAATGGGAGCTGGCGAACGAACTGCCCGAAATACACCGCGCCGCCGCTGAAAGCTGGATGGCGCAAGGTTTTCCGACCGAAGCCATCCACCACGCGCTGGCGGCAGGCGACGCCCATATGCTGCGCGACATTCTGCTCAATCATGCGTGGGGGCTGTTTAACCACAGCGAACTGGCATTACTTGAAGAATCATTGAAAGCTCTGCCGTGGGAAAGCCTGCTGGAAAATCCGCGTCTGGTTCTGCTGCAAGCCTGGCTGATGCAAAGCCAGCACCGCTACGGCGAGGTGAATACCCTGCTGGCGCGCGCTGAGCAGGAAATGAAAGGCGATATGGAACAGACGCTACATGCTGAATTTAACGCCCTGCGAGCGCAGGTCGCGATTAACGACGGAAATCCTGATGAAGCCGAGCGTCTGGCGAAACTGGCGCTGGATGAATTACCCATCGCCTGGTTCTATAGCCGAATTGTCGCCACCTCGGTACACGGCGAAGTTCTGCACTGTAAGGGCGACCTCACGCGTTCTCTGGCGTTGATGCAGCAAACCGAACAAATGGCGCGCCATCATGACGTCTGGCATTACGCCCTGTGGAGTCTTATTCAGCAAAGTGAAATCTTGTTTGCCCAGGGCTTTTTGCAGGCCGCCTGGGAAATCCAGGAAAAAGCGTTCCAGCTGATCAAAGAGCAGCACCTCGAACAGCTGCCGATGCACGAGTTCCTGGTGCGCATTCGTGCGCAGCTCCTGTGGGCATGGGCGCGCCTGGACGAAGCGGAAGCGTCTGCCCGCTCGGGTATTGAACTACTTTCCACCTTCCAGCCGCAGCAGCAGCTACAGTGTCTGGCGCTGCAGGTTCAGTGTTCGCTGGCGCGTGGCGATCTGGACAACGCCCGTAGCCTGCTCAACCGTCTGGAAAACCTGCTGGGTAATGGCCACTATCACAGCGACTGGATCTCGAACGCTGATAAAGTCCGGGTGATTTACTGGCAAATGGTCGGTGACAAAAATTCAGCCGCCAACTGGCTGCGCCACACGCCGAAACCGGAATTCGCCAATAACCACTTCCTGCAAGGACAATGGCGCAACATCGCCCGTGCGCAGATCCTGCTGGGCGAGTTTGAACCGGCTGAGATTGTGCTGGAAGAGTTGAATGAAAATGCGCGCAATCTGCGCCTGATGAGCGATCTGAACCGTAACCTGCTGCTGCTTAATCAGCTCTATTGGCAGGCAGGGCGCAAAAATGACGCCCAGCGTGTGTTACTCGACGCTCTACAGCTGGCGAACCGCACCGGGTTTATCAGCCACTTTGTTATTGAAGGTGAGGCCATGGCGCAACAACTGCGTCAGCTGATTCAGCTCAACACCTTACCAGAACTCGAGCAGCACCGCGCCCAGCGCATTTTGCGTGAGATTAACCAGCATCATCGCCATAAATTCGCCCACTTCGATGAAGGGTTCGTTGAGCGTCTGCTTACGCATCCGGAAGTACCGGAGCTTATCCGCACCAGCCCACTGACCCAGCGCGAATGGCAGGTTCTGGGACTGATTTATTCGGGCTACAGCAACGAGCAGATCGCCGCAGAGCTGGCCGTTGCGGCAACGACCATCAAGACGCACATCCGCAATTTGTACCAAAAGCTCGGCGTCGCACACCGCCAGGAT
Source organism: Citrobacter sp. RHBSTW-00029 (assembly GCF_014104295.1). Lineage (NCBI taxonomy): Bacteria > Pseudomonadati > Pseudomonadota > Gammaproteobacteria > Enterobacterales > Enterobacteriaceae > Citrobacter > Citrobacter sp. RHBSTW-00029. The sequence continues at coordinate 4,527,794 of NZ_JABXRT010000001.1, read as the reverse complement.
GCGGTGCAACATGCGCAGAAGCTGCTGAAAATGATGGGATACGGCGTTTAGTTAATGCCTGTACGCGAGGCTTATCAGGCCTGGAATTACCTTAGCACAGCTCTAACTGAATATGATGGTCAGCAATCACCTGCATCACGCCAGCGGGCGGCAGCGTGTCGGTATACACCGCATCCACCATGCTGATGCTGCCCATATTCACCATCGCGTTACGCCCAAACTTCGAGTGATCCACCACCAGCATCACATGCCGTGAATTTTCAATAATGGCGCGTTTGGTGCGAACTTCGTGATAATCAAATTCCAGCAGGGAACCATCGCTGTCGATACCGCTGATGCCTAAGATACCGAAGTCCAGACGGAACTGAGAAATGAAGTCGAGGGTCGCTTCGCCCATAATACCGCCGTCGCGGCTACGCAGTTCGCCACCGGCGAGGATTATGCGGAAATCCTCTTTCGCCATCAGCGTATTCGCCACATTGAGGTTGTTGGTCACAATGCGTAAATTGCTGTGATTAAGCAGCGCGTGAGCCACCGCTTCCGGCGTGGTTCCGATATCAATAAACAGCGTAGAACCGTTCGGGATCTGCGTGGCAACTTTGCGGGCAATGCGCTCTTTTTCCGCCGTCTGCGTTGCTTTACGGTCATGCCACGGGGTGTTAACCGAGCTGGATGGCAACGCCGCGCCGCCGTGATGGCGCAAAATCATGTTCTGATCGGCCAGATCGTTGAGATCGCGGCGAATCGTCTGCGGGCTGACGGAGAAATGCTCCACCAGCTCTTCAGTACTGACGTATCCCTGTTTTTTTACCAGCTCGATGATCGCGTCATGTCGTTGTGTTTGCTTCATTATTGTTCCCTGAAATTACGTTCGTTTTCGTACATTTATAGTATCGGCAAACGCCATTGCCAGACCCACGGCCAACCCGGCGATATGAGCGCCATTCGCCATCGACATGCCGAATAGATCAAACCAGCCGGCAACAATCCAGATCAAGGCAAAGAAAATCAAACCACGCTGCAGGAAAATACCGCTCTGCGGATCGCGCTCGCCGCGCAACCACACGTAGCCCATCAGCGCATATACCACGCCAGACAGTCCACCAAACCACGGGCCGCTAAATTTCTGCTGAACATAGCCGCTCAACAGGGCGCTGATCACGGTAATAACAATCAGTTTTCCACTGCCCAGACGCTTTTCAACCGCACCGCCGAGATACCACCACCACAGCAGGTTGAACAGAATATGCATCAGCGAGAAGTGCATAAAAGCGTGGGTGAAATAACGCCAGAATTCAAATTTCAGCGAAGGGTCAAACGGCCATGCCAGCCAGAGCATCACCGCCTGGTCGCCCAGCACGTTCATCGCGATAAACACCAGCACACACGCGGCCATCACCAACCAGGTTACCGGACCTGCGCGTTCGCGCAATGTGGCCAGGAACGGATAACGTTGGTAGCGCAAACCGCTGTCGGTCTGACCCGATTGCCAGCTTGCCGCGAGGTAGCGCGGATCGCCCGGATTCTCCAGAAACCGCACCAGTTCAGCGTGCACGCGCTGAGCCTGGGACTCATCCGCCAGCCAGACATCCGTTTGCTGATGTTGTTGAATCGTCAGGATAACGCCCTGTGTCGCCATATAATCAACGAATGCCTGCGCCACGCGGGGGTTAGCAAAAGAGGTAATCATCAACATGGTTGCTGTCGCTTATTCCACACAAAAGAGGACAGTATATCTATCCTGCCCGTTTCAGGCTGCATCTTTGTTAGCTTACGAACCGTATGCCACTTCTGCCGGAAAATGTCGATGCCAGGCATCGAAGCCGCCGTCAACGCTGTAAACCGCGTCATAGCCCTGCTGCAGAAGATATTGCGCCGCGCCTTTACTGCTGTTGCCGTGATAACACATCACCAACACAGCTGTGTCGAAATCATGCTCGCGCATAAATGACCCCAGCGTGTCGTTCGTCAAATGAAATGCCTGTGGGGCATGGCCCATTGCATAGCTTTGCGGGTCGCGAATATCCACTAACACCGCCGTCCCCTGATGCAGCTTCTGATGCGCTTCTTCGACATTAATACATTCAAACTGATCCATTGCTCTCTCTTCTTTATATGGCAGGTGACGCTTTTCGGACATGTTACTGCTTAGTGTACGTCCCGACGGCAGTTAAACGCCATAATGTTATATGTATCACTGTAAATTGTTTATCCGATGTTACCAATGGCGCGATTCTTTGCTATTATGCTCGATAACGAACATTAATGAGCTATAACGAAAGTGCGAGAGGCCAGCATGGAAACCAAAGATCTGATTGTGATAGGTGGAGGCATCAACGGTGCCGGTATCGCGGCAGATGCCGCTGGACGCGGTTTATCCGTGCTGATGCTGGAAGCGCAGGATTTAGCCTGCGCCACCTCTTCCGCTAGCTCCAAACTCATCCACGGTGGCCTGCGCTACCTGGAACACTACGAATTTCGTCTGGTGAGCGAAGCGCTGGTCGAACGTGAAGTGCTGTTGAAAATGGCACCACATATCGCCTTCCCGATGCGCTTTCGTCTGCCCCACCGCCCGCACCTGCGTCCGGCGTGGATGATCCGCATTGGTTTGTTTATGTACGATCATCTGGGCAAACGCACCAGTTTGCCAAGTTCTACCGGTTTGCGTTTTGGCGCAGATTCCGTAATGAAACCTGAGATTGTGCGCGGTTTCGAATATTCTGACTGCTGGGTAGACGATGCACGACTGGTTTTGGCAAACGCCCAAATGGTTGTACGCAAAGGCGGAGAAGTATTAACCCGCACTCGCGCCACCTCTGCTCGCCGTGAAAACGGTTTGTGGATTGTTGAAGCTGAAGATATCGATACCGGCAAAAAACACACCTGGCAGGCGCGTGGCCTGGTCAACGCCACCGGTCCGTGGGTGAAAGAGTTCTTCGACGACGGTATGCACCTGCCATCGCCGTACGGTATTCGCCTGATCAAAGGCAGCCACATCGTGGTGCCGCGCGTACATACCCAGAAGCAGGCTTATATTCTGCAAAACGAAGATAAACGCATTGTGTTTGTTATCCCATGGATGGACGAATTCTCGATCATCGGGACGACAGACGTTGAATACAAAGGCGATCCGAAAGCGGTGAAAATTGATGAAAGCGAGATCAATTACCTGCTGAAGGTTTACAACGCGCACTTTAAGAAGCAGCTGGGCCGTGATGATATCGTCTGGACTTACTCGGGCGTGCGTCCGCTGTGCGATGACGAGTCTGACTCACCGCAGGCGATCACCCGTGATTACACGCTGGATATCCACGACGAAAACGGCAAAGCGCCGCTGCTGTCGGTCTTTGGCGGTAAGCTGACGACCTATCGTAAGCTGGCTGAGCACGCGATGGAAAAACTGGCATCGTACTATCAGGGCATTGGTCCGGCGTGGACGAAAGAGTGCATTCTGCCAGGCGGTGACATTGGCGGCGATCGCGAAGACTACGCGGCCAAACTGCGCCGTCGCTACCCGTTCCTGACCGAGTCGCTGGCGCGCCATTATTCTCGCACCTACGGCAGCAACACCGAATGGGTCATCGGCGAAGCCACCTCGCTTGCCGAGTTAGGTGAAGACTTTGGCCATGAGTTTTATGAGGCCGAGCTGAAATATCTGGTCGATCACGAATGGGTTCGTCGTGCGGAAGATGCGTTGTGGCGCCGTACGAAAGAAGGTATGTGGCTGAACGCTGAGCAGCAGTCACGCATGACCCAGTGGCTGGCTGAATACATTGAGAAGCACCAGCTGTCGCTGGCGTCCTGATAAAAATGCCGGATGGCGGCGACGCCTTATCCGGCCTACAAAAGTGCATAAACGTAGGCCGGGCAAGCGAAGCGCCCCCGGCCTCGTGTGTTACAACCGTACCGAATCAATATGCCAGATGTTTTCGGCGTACTCTTTGATCGTCCTGTCCGACGAGAAATAGCCCATGTTGGCGATATTAATCATCGACTTGGTGGTCCACTCTTCCGGATGACGATACAGTTCATCAACCTTATCCTGGCAATCAACGTAGCTGCGATAATCCGCCAGCACCTGATAGTGGTCGCCAAAGTTAATCAATGAGTCCACCAGGTCGCGATAGCGTCCCGGCTCCTCAGGACTAAATACGCCGCTGCCAATCTGCGTCAGCACCTGGTGCAGCTCTTCGTCTTTCTCGTAATACTCACGCGGCTTGTAACCCTGACTACGCAGCGCCTCCACTTCTTCCGCCGTATTACCAAAGATAAAGATATTTTCTGCGCCCACATGCTCCAGCATCTCAACGTTAGCGCCATCCAGCGTACCGATGGTCAGCGCGCCATTCAGCGCAAATTTCATGTTACTGGTCCCGGAGGCTTCGGTCCCGGCCAGTGAGATTTGCTCAGACAGGTCGGCGGCAGGAATAATCACCTGCGCCAGGCTGACGCTGTAATTAGGGATAAACACCACTTTCAGTTTGTCGCCAATTTGCGGATCGTTGTTGATCACTTTTGCGACGTCGTTAATCAGGTGAATGATGTGCTTCGCCATGTAATAGGCCGAAGCCGCCTTACCGGCAAAAATATTCACACGCGGCACCCACTCGGCGTCAGGATCGGCCTTAATGCGGTTGTAGCGGGTGATCACATGCAGCACGTTCATCAACTGACGCTTGTACTCGTGAATACGCTTGATCTGCACATCAAACAGCGATTTCGGATTCACCACCACATTCAACTGCTGCGCGATGAGCGTCGCCAGTCGCTTTTTGTTCTCCAGCTTCGCATGACGCACCGCCTGATTTACCAGCGGGTAATCGCAGTGTTGTTCCAGTTCGCTGAGCTGACTGAGATCGGTGCGCCAGGTACGGCCAATGTTCTCATCCAGCACATTGGAAAGCGCCGGATTCGCCAGCGCCAGCCAGCGACGCGGCGTCACGCCGTTGGTAACGTTGCAAAAACGGGTCGGGAAGATCTTCGCAAAGTCAGCAAACAGCGACTGTACCATCAGGTTGGAGTGCAGTTCCGACACGCCGTTAACCTTGTGGCTCACCACCACCGCCAGCCATGCCATACGCACCCGGCGGCCGTTGGATTCATCGATGATCGACGTCCGCCCCAACAGACCCGTATCGCTCGGATACTGCTCCTGCAGCGTTTTCAGGAAGTAATCGTTAATCTCAAAGATAATTTGCAGGTGGCGCGGCAGAATTTTACCCAGCATATCCACCGGCCAGGTTTCCAGCGCCTCGCTCATCAGCGTATGGTTGGTATACGAGAAGACCTGACAGCACACCTCAAAGGCATCGTCCCAGCTAAACTTGTGCTCATCAATCAGCAGACGCATCAGCTCAGGGATCGACAGCACCGGATGGGTGTCATTGAGGTGAATAGCAATTTTGTCCGCCAGGTTGTCGTAGGTTTTGTGCAGTTGGTAATGACGACTCAGGATATCCTGCACCGTGGCGGAGACCAGGAAATACTCCTGACGCAAGCGCAGCTCGCGTCCCGAATAGGTGGAGTCATCCGGATAGAGCACGCGGGAGACGTTCTCGGAGTGGTTTTTATCTTCCACCGCCGCAAAGTAGTCGCCCTGGTTAAATTTACCGAGGTTGATCTCGCTACTGGCCTGGGCATTCCACAGGCGCAACGTGTTGGTGGCGTCGGTGTCGTAACCGGGGATAATCTGGTCGTAGGCAACTGCCAGGATCTCTTCGGTTTCTATCCAGCGCGTTTTCTTGCCTTCCTGCTGAATACGCCCGCCAAAACGCACTTTGTAGCGCGTATTGTGGCGTTTGAACTCCCATGGGTTACCGTATTCCAGCCAGTAGTCCGGCGACTCTTTCTGTCGGCCATCAACAATGTTTTGCTTGAACATGCCGTAGTCATAGCGAATACCGTAGCCACGTCCCGGCAGTCCCAGCGTTGCCAGCGAGTCCAGGAAGCAGGCCGCCAGGCGCCCGAGGCCACCGTTGCCAAGACCCGGGTCGTTTTCTTCGTCGATCAGATCTTCAAGATCCAGCCCCATGCCTTCCAGCGCATTTTTGACATCGTCATAAATCCCCAACGATAACAGTGCATTGGAAAGCGTGCGGCCAATCAGGAACTCCATAGACAGGTAATAGACCTGTCGAGTTTCCTGGGATAATTGCGCACGATTAGAACGCAGCCAGCGCTCCACGAGACGATCGCGCACCGCGAACAATGTGGCGTTCAGCCACTCATGTTTATTGGCAATGACCGGGTCTTTACCAATCGTGAACATCAGCTTGTAGGCAATAGAATGCTTAAGTGCCTCTACGCTGAGTGTGGGCGATGCATAAGTAAATGGAGCATTCATATAGGTGATTCCTGGATAACTATTTCAAGCGATAGTAAAGCTCACGGTATGACTTCGCCGCGACTTGCCAGCTAAAATCCATGGTCATGGCCTGACGTTGTACAAACCGCCACAGCGAAGGCCGGGACCACAATACGAAAGCACGCCGGATCGCCCGTAGCAGCGACCAGGCATTACTATCTTCAAATACAAACCCACTGGCGATACCGTCCGCCAGGTTCTCCAGCGAACTATCAGACACCGTATCAGCCAGCCCACCGGTACGTCGCACCAGCGGCAACGTGCCGTACTTCAGTCCATACAATTGTGTTAAGCCACACGGCTCAAAACGGCTGGGAACCAATATCACATCGGCCCCACCCATGATGCGGTGCGAGAAGGCTTCGTGATAGCCGATCTGCACACCCACCTGCCCCGGATGTTCCGCCGCCGCGGCGAGAAAACCTTCCTGCAACACCGGATCGCCCGCGCCAAGTAACGCCAGCTGTCCACCCTGCTCTAACAGACCCGGCAGAGCCTCCAACACCAGATCCAACCCTTTCTGACTGGTCAGGCGGCTCACGACAGCAAACAGCGGCACTTTATCGTTAACCTTAAGTCCCATCGCGATCTGTAGCTGCCGTTTGTTCTCCGCCTTCTCTTCCAGCGTGTCACGCGTATAGCGCGACGCCAGCAGCAGATCGGTTTCCGGGCTCCAGATTTTTTCATCAACGCCGTTCAGCACACCGGAAAGACGCCCTTCGCGATGGCGCTGCTGCAACAAACCTTCCATGCCGTAGGCGAACTGCGCCTCGGTAATTTCCCGCGCGTAGGTCGGACTGACCGCCGTAATGTGGTCGGCGTAGTACAACCCGGCCTTCAGGAACGAAATCTGGCCGTTAAACTCCAACCCGTGCACATTAAAGAACGACCATGGCAATTGGATGTCATCCATATGCTTTGCATAAAACATGCCTTGATACGCCAGGTTGTGTACGGTGAACACCGATTTCGCCGGATGGCCACGCGCCGCCAGATATGCCGGTGCCAGGCCAGCGTGCCAGTCGTGCGCATGCACCACATCCGGGCGCCAGAATGGGTCAAGGCCGCAGGCCATTTCACATCCGGCCCAACCCAACAGCGCAAAACGCAGCACGTTATCGGTATACGCAAACAGGTTGGTGTCGTGATACGGGCTCCCGGGACGGTCATAGAGATGTGGCGCATCAACGAGGTAAATTCCGACGCCGTTGTAATGCCCGAACAGCAGCGTAATTCTGCCTGCAAAGGTATCGCGACGCGTCACCACCTGAGCATCAGGAATGCCGCGGCGGATATCAGGAAACGCCGGGAGCAGCACGCGGGCATCTACACCGTCCGCAATTTGCGCGGCAGGTAACGCCCCAATAACATCCGCCAGTCCCCCGGTTTTTAACAGGGGAAACATCTCTGAACAAACGTGTAAAACCTGCATTATCGCTCCTGTTTGATCTGCAGTTTGCGCAGCATTTCACGCGTGACCAGCACAATGCCTTCCTCTGAACGGTAGAAACGACGTGCATCTTCTTCCGCGTTTTCACCGATTACCATGCCTTCAGGAATAACGCAGGCGCGGTCAATAATGCAACGACGTAAGCGGCATGAACGTCCCACCCACACTTCAGGTAATAACACTGCCGAATCAATGTTACAGAATGAATTCACCCGCACCCGCGGGAACAGAACGGACTGCACCACCACCGAACCCGAAATAATACAGCCGCCGGAAACCAGCGAGTTCAGCGTCATTCCGTGGCTACCGGAACGGTCCTGCACAAATTTCGCTGGCGGCAGCGATTCCATATGCGTACGGATTGGCCAGTCCTGGTCGTACATATCCAATTCAGGCGTCACCGAAGCCAGATCGAAGTTCGCTTTCCAGTAGGCTTCCAGCGTCCCCACATCGCGCCAGTACGGTTCGGATTCCGGGTCAGACTGCACGCAGGACAACGGGAATGGATGCGCATATGCCATGCCAGCTTCGGTGATTTTTGGAATGATGTCTTTGCCAAAATCGTGACTGGATTTTTCATCGAGATCATCTTCCGCCAGCAGTTCATACAGATAATCGGCGTTGAAGATGTAGATCCCCATACTGGCAAGCGATTTGGTCGGATCGCCAGGCATCGCTGGCGGGTTGGCGGGTTTTTCAACGAACTCGATAATTTTATCGGTGTCGTCCACGTCCATCACGCCAAACGCGCTGGCTTCTTCGATCGGCACTGGCATACAGGCCACGGTGCAGCGCGCGCCTTTCTCGACGTGGTCGATCAGCATGCGTGAGTAGTCCTGCTTATAAATATGATCGCCCGCGAGGATCACCACGTATTCCGCTTTATAGCGTCGAATGATATCCAGGTTTTGGGTCACCGCATCCGCCGTGCCGCGATACCAGTTTTCACCCTGCATTCTCTGCTGGGCAGGCAGCAGATCGACGAACTCGTTCATCTCTTCGCTAAAGAACGACCAGCCGCGCTGAATATGCTGCACCAGCGTGTGGGACTGGTACTGCGTGATTACGCCGATACGGCGGATCCCGGAGTTAATACAGTTGGATAAAGCAAAATCGATAATGCGGAACTTACCGCCAAAGTGCACGGCAGGCTTGGCTCGTTTGTTGGTTAAATCTTTCAGACGGGTTCCGCGGCCACCGGCCAGGATCAGGGCAACAGATTTTAATGGCAGCTGGCGCGCCAACATTACACGATCGTTCTTCTCTAAACTCACCATGACTAACTCCTTTTTATCTTCTCTGGAACACACACAGTCCGTGCGCAGGTCCCTGCCAGACAGCCGTAAGCACCGGATTATCCTCTCCGGCAAATGGGGGAATGGCGTGCCATTCCCCTTCAGGTAAAACGATATCTGTCACCTCAAGCGTGGCGTTTATTGCAATCAGAAAACGGTCTGAAAGCTGGATTTGCATCTGCCTCGGGCCGTTTTGCCACTCATCCGCACTTAAGGGTTGTGCGTACTTATTCAGCCAACGAACATTGCCATCACCCTCTTCCCACCAGCAATCCCCCGTTAATGCGGGTATTTGCCGGCGCAGATGAATCAGCGCGGCAGTAAATGTGGTTAGTCCACTGTTTGCCTGCTGCCAGTCCAGCCACGTTAAGGCGTTATCCTGGCAGTAAGCGTTATTGTTGCCGTGCTGGCTATGACCATGCTCATCGCCCGCCAGCAACATCGGCGTCCCCTGGGAGAGCAACAGCGTGGTTAACAGCGCATGAATGCTGTCGCGCCGCCGTTCAATCAGGTCCAGCGTGCCGCCTAATCCTTCTTTACCATGATTGTCGCTGTAGTTATTGCTAGTGCCGTCGCGATTTTCCTCACCATTCGCTTCATTGTGCTTATTTGTGAAGCACACACAGTCGCGTAGCGTAAAACCGTCGTGCGCGGTCACCAGATTGACCGTGGCGCTGGGTTTGCGGCCATTGCGTTTAAACACATCGCTGGATGCAGCGAAACGTCCGGCAAACTCACCTAAAGACAGATTACGCTGAAGCCAGAAGCGTCGACTTGCGTCGCGAAAATGGTCATTCCACTCGGCAAACGGTGGTGGGAAATTCCCCACCTGATACCCGCCTTCACCAATATCCCACGGTTCCGCAATCAGTTTGACGCGAGAGAGCAGCGGACAGTTTTGGATCGCGGTAAACAGCGGCGCATCCTGACGAAACGCAGGTGTACGCCCCATGACGGAAGCCAAATCAAAGCGAAAGCCATCCACATGGCAGGTTTCAACCCAGTAACGCAGGCATTCACATGCGTATTCCACAACGCCAGGATGGCTCAGATTGAGGGTGTTCCCACAACCGGTCCAGTTGTAGTAATCACCATCATCCCTGATCCAATAATAGCTACGGTTATCAATTCCGCGCAGCGAGAAGACGGGACCGTCGAGATCCAGCTCGGCGCTGTGGTTCAAAACGATATCGAGAATGACCTCAATTCCCGCTTTGTGCAGCGCTTTTACCGCGTCGCGAAACTCATCCAGCGCACTCTCCGGCGAGCAGGCATAGGCCGGATGCAGCGCGAACATCGCCACTGGGTTGTATCCCCAGTAGTTCGACAGGCCCAGCCGCTGAAGTCGCGGTTCGCTGGCAAAATGCGCCACCGGCAGCAGCTCCAGCGCGGTAATGCCGAGACGCTTGAAGTAATCGATCATCACTGGATGCCCCAGCGCTTTGTAGGTTCCGCGAATCTCTTCCGGCAGGTCAGGATGCAAATACGTCAACCCTTTGACATGCGCTTCGTAAATCACGGTATTGCCCCACGGCGTGCGCGGCGGGGCATCATCCTCCCAGTCATAATGGTCGGACACCACCACGCCCTTCAGCGCGATGGCGGCGTTATCATGACGATCCGGTTCATTTAGCCCGCCGTGCAGCAGCGGGTTATCTTTTAACTCGCCCTCGACCCGACGAGCGCAAGGGTCGAGCAGCAGTTTCGCCGGGTTAAACCGGTGGCCCTGCTGCGGTTGCCATGGGCCATGGACGCGATAGCCATAGCGCAGACCGGGCCGGGCGTTGGCCAGATAGCCGTGCCAGACATCGCCGCTACGCCCCGGCAGGTCATAGCGGAGTTCGCAGCCTTGCTCATCGAATACGCATAATTCAACGCGCTCAGCGTGAGCCGAGAAGAGTGTGAAATTAACGCCATGGCCGTCATACGTTGCACCATGGGGGGTGGCGTTGCCGGTTGCCAGTTGCGTCATTCCCCCTCCCGAACCAGCCAGATCGTTGCCAACGGCGGCAACGTGAGGCTCAGTGAATGCTGACGACCATGACTTGCGATTTCATCACTGTGCACCGCACCGCCGTTGCCAGTGTTGCTGCCGTGATAATGCATCGAATCAGTATTGAGGATTTCGCGCCATTTCCCCGGCTGATTGATACCGAAGCGATAGCCGTGGCGGGGCACAGGCGTAAAGTTACTGACCACGATGATTTCATTGCCGACCTTGTCACGACGCACGAAAGCCAGCACCGAACGTTCTTTGTCATCCACCACCAGCCACTCAAAGCCATAGGCGTCAAAGTCGAGCTCGTGCAGCGCTTTGTGATGACGATAGGTGTGGTTCAGATCACGCACCAGACGCTGTACGCCGTGATGCCAGTTATCGCCGCCTTCCAGCAGGTGCCAGTCGAGGCTGGCGTCATGGTTCCATTCACGTCCCTGCGCAAACTCGTTGCCCATAAACAGCAGTTTCTTGCCTGGGAAGGCCCACATCCAGCCGTAGTAGGCGCGCAGGTTGGCAAACTTCTGCCACGCATCGCCCGGCATGCGGTCGAGAATCGATTTCTTGCCGTGCACCACTTCATCGTGCGACAACGGCAGGACAAAGTTCTCGGTGTAGTTGTACAGCATGCCGAAGGTCAGCTTATCGTGGTGATGTTGGCGATAAACCGGATCCAGTTTCATGTAGTCCAGCGTGTCGTGCATCCAGCCGAGGTTCCACTTATACCAGAACCCTAAACCGCCCATGTCCTGCGGTCTTGAGACACCAGCAAAGTCGGTGGACTCTTCCGCCATGCTCACCGCACCAGGCACCTGTTCGCCAAGAATACGGTTGGTATTGCGTAAAAATTCAATAGCCTCCAGGTTTTCACGACCGCCAAATTCGTTCGGGACCCATTCCCCTTCTTTACGGCTGTAGTCGCGATAAATCATCGATGCCACGGCATCCACGCGCAGCGCGTCGATACCAAAACGTTCAATCCAGTACAGGGCATTACCCACCAGGTAGTTGCTGACTTCACGGCGACCGTAGTTGTAGATCAGCGTGTTCCAGTCCTGATGATACCCTTCTCGCGGGTCGCTGTGCTCATACAGCCTGGTGCCATCAAACTCTGCCAGACCAAAGTCGTCCGACGGGAAATGGCCCGGCACCCAGTCGAGAATGACGTTCAGCCCCGCCTGATGCGCGGCATTCACAAAATAGCGGAAGTCATCGCGCGTACCAAATCGACGGGTCGGCGCATACATGCCGGTAGGTTGGTAACCCCAGCTACCGTCGAACGGATGCTCGTTAATCGGCAACAGTTCAAGGTGGGTAAAGCCCATCCACCTGGCGTAAGGCACCAGTTGATCCGCCAGCTCGCGGTAGCTCAGCCAGAAGTTGTTATCGGTATGACGACGCCATGACCCCAGGTGCACTTCATAGATAGAAATCGGCGCATCAAACTGGTTGGCTTTTTTACGCTCCTCGCTTTGCACCACTTTTTCCGGCAGACCACAGATAAGCGACGCGGTTTCCGGGCGCATTTGCGCTTCGAAGGCGTAAGGGTCCGCTTTGATTCGCAGCTTACCGTTGGCATCGATCATCTCATATTTATACAGTTGACCATGCTGCGCGCCGGGGATAAACAGCTCCCAGATACCGCTTTCTTTGCGCAGGCGCATCGGATGGCGACGGCCATCCCAGTAGTTGAACTGCCCAACCACTGACACGCGTTGAGCGTTAGGTGCCCAGACGGAAAAGCGCGTGCCGGTTACGCCATCCATAGTATCCGCATGCGCACCCAGCGTTTCGTAAGGTCGCAGGTGCGTACCTTCAGATAACAGCCAGGCATCCATATCCTGGATCAGCGGACCAAAACGATAAGGGTCATCAATCAGATTCTGCTGTCCATGCCAGACAACGGCCAATTGATAGCGAAAGAAATTTTTACGGCGGGGAAGTACTGCACAGAAAAAACCACGAGAGTCGAGGCAATCCAGCTTGCCGACTTTGCGTCCGGTTTTGGGTTCGATCACCCACACTTCGGTGGCGTCAGGTAATAGGGCGCGGACTTCAAGTCCAGCGTCAGTTTGGTGCATACCGAGTACGGAAAAAGGATCCGCAAAATGGCCTGCAATTAGCGCATTAATCACGTCTCTATCGATACGAACGGACATGGTTGTCATCCTGTTTTATGGTGTCACCCCTTCCAACTGATTTTCGACATCAGGTAGCGACACTTTTTTTGACCTGAACGGCGCAGCACAATTGTGCATCCTCTCTGCGTCGTCCCACCTTCAGGCAACAACTTAATACCTCCGGTACTAAGTCACCCTTAAAGAATAGCCAATGCTTTATCTTACTCCTGGTAAAAAATGAAACATCTGCGCTTACTCCTGTATTACGCAAAAAAAAGGGTGACTCAGCACCCTTTGATCATTAACAAACCATTACGCCAGTTGACGCAACATGCGGCGCAATGGCTCCGCAGCACCCCAAAGCAGCTGGTCGCCTACGGTAAAGGCTGACAGGAACTCAGGTCCCATATTCAGCTTACGCAGACGGCCTACTGGCGTGGTCAACGTGCCGGTAACGGCCGCCGGGGTTAACTCACGCATGGTAATTTCACGATCGTTTGGTACTACTTTCGCCCACGGGTTGTGCGCCGCCAGCAGTTCTTCCACGGTCGGAATAGACACATCTTTTTTCAATTTGATGGTGAACGCCTGGCTGTGGCAGCGCAGCGCGCCGACGCGCACGCACAGACCATCAACCGGGATCACGGAAGACGTGTTGAGAATTTTGTTGGTTTCCGCCTGTCCCTTCCACTCTTCACGGCTCTGACCGTTATCGAGCTGTTTGTCGATCCACGGAATCAGGCTACCGGCCAGCGGTACACCAAAGTTATCAACCGGCAGTTCACCGCTACGGGACAGGGTCGTCACTTTACGTTCGATGTCGAGAATAGCAGAGGAAGGGGTCGCCAGCTCCTCGGCCACATGGCCATACAGATGACCCATCTGAGACAACAGCTCGCGCATATGGCGCGCGCCGCCGCCGGAAGCCGCCTGATAGGTCGCCACGGAGACCCAGTCGACCAGGTCATTAGCAAACAGGCCACCGAGGGACATCAGCATCAGGCTAACGGTGCAGTTACCGCCGACAAAGGTCTTAATACCTTTATTCAGGCCATCGGTGATGACATCCTGGTTAACCGGATCGAGAATAATGATGGCGTCGTCTTTCATACGCAGCGAAGAGGCCGCGTCAATCCAGTAACCCTGCCAACCGCTTTCACGAAGCTTTGGATAGATTTCGTTGGTATAATCGCCGCCCTGACAGGTCACGATGATATCGAGCGCCTTCAGCGCATCCAGATCAAAAGCGTCCTGAAGCGTGCCGGTCGCGGTTCCACCGAATGTCGGTGCCGCCTGCCCGAGCTGGGAAGTAGAAAAGAAAACAGGGCGAATGGCGTCGAAGTCACGCTCCTCAACCATGCGTTGCATGAGAACAGAGCCGACCATACCGCGCCAGCCGATAAAACCAACATTTTTCATAGCGTTTTTTTCCTGCAGAGATGTGTGCTGTGTTTATACGTAAAATCATTCAAAATGCATCGAGGCGGCAAGCGAAGAAATCCCCATGAGCATAGAAAACTATGCGATTGGGGTTTCTGAGTGAAGCCAACAAAGAGGCAGTTTGAAGGATGATGCGTATATGTATGCCAGTGTCCTGGTGGCATATCCTTCACCATACAAAATGCAGCCAAAGTCGCAAGTGAAATTAATCAATGATAGCGAAGCCATCAGTAATGCGACTTATCCCGCTGCGCAAGCAAGCAGAAAGTCCGTGGTAATTATCAGGGAATTTGAGTTATGAATGAAATCATTTCAGCGGCAGTTTTGTTGATCCTGATTATGGATCCGCTCGGAAATTTGCCCATTTTCATGTCCGTATTGAAACATACCGAACCAAAACGCCGCCGCGCGATTATGATTCGCGAGCTGTTCATTGCGCTGTTGGTGATGCTGATATTCCTGTTTGCGGGCGAGAAAATTCTGGCATTTCTGAATCTGCGCGCGGAAACCGTGTCGATCTCCGGGGGCATCATTTTGTTCCTGATCGCCATTAAGATGATTTTCCCCAGCGCCACCGGGAATAGCACCGGGCTTCCGGCGGGTGAAGAGCCGTTTATCGTCCCGCTGGCGATTCCGCTGGTAGCCGGTCCAACAATCCTGGCTTCATTAATGCTGTTGTCGCATCAGTACCCGAACCAGATGGGGCATCTGGTGATTGCGCTGCTGATCGCCTGGGGCGGTACGTTTGTGATTCTGTTGCAGTCGTCGCTGTTTTTGCGTCTGCTGGGGGAGAAAGGGGTGAACGCGCTGGAGCGCCTGATGGGGCTGATTCTGGTGATGATGGCAACCCAGATGTTCCTTGATGGCGTACGGATGTGGATGAAGGGGTGACCGTTTTGAAGCTGGAGAGCATGGCATTTCAGAGAACGATTCCGTTCACGTTATGTTCATTGCTTCTCTGAGATCTCGTCACCAGTGAACGTGTTAAGGGGGCTACGCAGCCCCCTTAACAATCCCGGCTCCCGGCAGGAAAATTGCCACTTCGTGGTTCCCTCCACTTATTCCTCCAGGCTACCGGGCCGGGCGCGAGGTAGCGTCCATGCAAAACGCGCCCTGAACCCGCATCCCTGCGGGTTCTCCCGGCCTTACGGAAACGCGTCGGCAATTTTCAGCCGGACCAGCCCACACCTGACCACCTGAGCTTTTACTTGAATACCTCTGAACAGCAAAACGGATATAGCTGAAAGCCAGATCGCTGAAGCGACACCCTGGTCCGGCTGAAAATCGATGAGGCGTTGACGGCTGACCGGGGCTGCCCGCAGGGATGCGGGCAGAGGGGACGGCCTGCAGGGACGCAGGCTCGGCCCCGACCCGACAGGCAGACGGAATAAGACGAATAACTCGCGCAGCGACGATTTTCCCGCCGGGAGCCTGGGTTGCAAGGGAGGCGGCGGTGAGCCTCCCTTGCACGTTCACGGGTATCAGCGCTTCAGAGAAATGACACCACTGAGGTGAACGGAAACCTGAGCAATAATCACATGTTCACCCTACATGTTTAACTGAACGGCATTGCGCTGTAATTTCAGGTATTCCTTATGCTTTTAAGTCGCTGATATAACGTATTTTCATTTCTGCGAGGTGCCTTCCGGAATGCCCTCTTGTCAGCATCGCGGATAAGCATTATCTTCTCGCTGCACCTGCATAATCAGGTGCCAGGATTGGTCCCCTGATTACCTCATTCGCGATAAAATTCACTTTTATCGTGCGACCAGCTACACCTCAATGGTGGGCTGGACGGTGGCGTCGTAAGGCGCGCCGGTATCCAATGAGGCCGGTAGGACCAACTCCGTTCAGCCCGCCACCCAAAGGTTGGTCCCTTCGGTGGTGGTAAATTTCACTCATTGGAGGCTGCCCTATGGCGACTACCCCTCTCTTTTCACACTCTTTATTTACCCTGCCCTTTAGCCATGCCACGGATTTCACCGAGCTGGCGGATAACTGCGAGCGTTTTGTCGAAGGACTGGTTGAATGCCATGACCCGGTTGAAAAGCTGGCGATTTGTGCACGTCTGTCGGCCTGTCTCGTGTTATTGCAACCGACCTTAACGGAGCCTGTACCGCAGCATCTGCAGGCCAGTCTGACGGTAGAAACATTCCCGACCCGTTTTCCCCTTTTCGAGCCTGAGCCAGACCAGATGGGGCGTTACTGCCAGCTTTTGACGCATTTGCTGATGAGCAAAACGCTTTCTGATGATATGGAGCGAGTAGCGGGTGATTTGCTGCAGGATTTGGTGGGCTATTTCGCCGACACGCTGAAAGCGCCGCGCTGGTTGAAAACAGATGAAGGCATGGTAATGCTGTAAAAAAGCCGGGTGACGCTTACCCGGCTTACGGTGTGCAATGAATTCAGGCCCGGTAAGCGCAAGCGCCACCGGGCAACAAGACTCAGCTCAACAGCTGGAAGGCAATCATACCGACAATTGCGCCGACCGTGCCGAGGATGGTTTCCATCATCGTCCAGGTCTTCAGCGTTTGTGCTTCCGTTGCGCCGGTAAATTTACCGAACAACCAGAAACCAGCGTCGTTAACGTGGCTTACGACGATAGAGCCGCCCGCGATACAAATAGACAGTGCCGCCATCTGCGCACCGGAGAAGTTCAGCTGTTCAATCACCGGCATCACCAGACCAACCGCCGTTAAGCACGCCACGGTCGCGGAACCCTGAATGATACGCACCGCTGCCGCCAGCACGAAGCAGGTAATGGCAATCGGCAGACCCATTCCGGTTAACGCTTCGCCCAGCGCCGGACCGACGCCGGAATCAACCAGCACCTGTTTAAACACGCCACCTGCACCAATCACCAACAGGATAATCCCCGCCGGTTGCAGCGCATGACCGCAGATCTCCATCACTTTGTCTTTTGGCATACCCTGGCGAATCGCCAGACCGTAAATCGCCACCAGACATGCAACCAGAATCGCGGTAAACGGGTGACCGATAAACTCAAACCATTCGTAAGTTGAAGAACCAACCGGCACAAAGCGTGCGGCGATGGTTTTCAGACCAACCAATACCAGCGGCAGCAGGATCAGCGACAAGCTAAAGCCGAAGGACGGCATTTTACCTTCGCCCAGATGCGGCTCGGTAATGTCATCAGGAATGTTCAGCTCAACGTAACGGCTGATGAAATTGCCCCACAGCGGTCCGGCGATAATCATGCCCGGAATCGCGGCGCACAGGCCAATCAGGATCATCCAGCCAAAGTCGGCGTGCATCTGTGAAGCCAGCAGCATCGGCGCAGGTCCCGGCAGGAGAAACGCTGCAGCCGCCGCCACACCCGCAAACAGAGGAATGACGAGTTTAACCAGGTTGGTACCGGTGTGACGCGCCATCGAGAACGCTACGCTAATCAGCAGCACAATCGCCACCTCAAAGAACAGCGGCAGCGCGCAAATCAGACCGGCCAGGCCAATCGCGTAATGCGCGCGGCTGTGGCCGAAGGATTTCAGCATTTTGACGGCAATTTGATCGACTGCGCCGGTCTCATGCAAAATCTTGCCGAACATCGCCCCCAGCGCCACAACAATCGCCAGGAAACCGAGCGTGCCTCCCATCCCTTTTTCCATAGTCGCGGCGATTTTATCGAGCGGCATACCGGAAAAGAGACCTGCACCAATAGACACCACCATCAAAGCAAGGAAGGCGTGCATACGCGCCTTCATCACTAAAAACAGCAGCAATAAAACGGACCCTACTGCTGTTAAAACAAGCGTTAATGTACTCACTACTTACTGCCCTGGTTAATAACCTCAATGGTGCTGGCGACCACACCGTCCAGTGGTTGATCGATATCGACCACCAGTACATCGTTTTCATTCGCACCTGGTTCTTCCAGCGCTTCAAACTGGGTCACCAGCATCTGCGTTTTGAAGAAGTGGCCTTTACGCGCTTTCAGACGGCTTTCGATAACGTCAAAATCCCCTTTCAGATAGATGAAAGAGAGGTTCGGGTTACCGTCGCGCAGCTGGTCGCGATAGACTTTTTTCAGAGCGGAACAGACGATCAGCGAAACCTTGTTGGTACGCTGCATCGCAAAAGCGGCGTCATTCAGCGCCTGTAACCACGGTTTACGGTCGTCATCGTTGAGTGGCTCACCGGAAGCCATTTTCATGATGTTGCTGCGCGGATGGAGAAAATCGCCATCAAGAAACGCGGCCTGCAGTTGATGCGCCACTTCGCTGGCGACAGCAGATTTACCGCTGCCCGATACGCCCATCAGAACGTAAACGTGGTGATCATGATTAGTCGTGCTCAAAGCGTTGCCCCCACTGGTACAAGAATCTGGAAATTGTTACGGGTAACTGTTATCGGTAACATTGTCCAGCCGGATAAATAGAGAAGCAATATCCATTCGTGCTCGAAGTGTATAAGTGTGAGCTACTTCAAACTTGTTGGCTTAAATAGATCCGCCCGGTGACAAGGTGAAACCTAAATCTAACATTTTAGGTGTGACTGCTTCACCACGGATGCGCGCCAGCAGACGTTCAGCACCAATGCTGCCCATCCGTTCACGCGGCGTGAGCACGCTCGCCAGACGCGGCTCCATCACCTGCCCGATGTCGTGACCGTGGAATCCGGCAATCGCCATGTCATCCGGGATTTTCAGCCCTAAACGCTGGCATTCGAAGGCCGCCCCTACCGCCAGGTCATCGTTGGTACAGAAAATGCCGTCGAGCTGCGGATATTCGCGCCGCGCCTGACGGATGAGTTCAATACCGGAGGAGTAGGAAGAAGACTGTTCCACCATCACGCTGTACGGCACCAGGTTGGCATCGCGCATTGCCTGCTCGTAGCCTCTCTGTTTGATGATAGTACGTTCATCAAGACGTGCGCCAAGATAGGCAACATGACGGTGCCCGCGGGCGATGATAGCGGCAGTCATCTGGCGCGCGGCTTCGAAGTTGTCGAAACCGACGGCGATATCCAGACACGGGGACTGGCTGTCCATCAGCTCAACCACCGGGATACCGGCGACCTCAATCATTTTCAGCGTACGAGGCGTATGGCTACGTTCGGTGAGGATCAGGCCATCGATATTCCACGACAGCATCGATTCCAGACGCTCTTGTTCCATTTCGGGCTTATAGCCGTAGTGCGCGAGCATAGTTTGATAACCATGAGCGTCGGTGACGGCCTCAATGCCGCGTAACACTTCAGCAAAAACCTGGTTAGTGAGAGACGGTAACAACACGCCGATAGCGCGGCTGGTAGCGTTAGAAAGGATATCAGGAGCGCGATTGGGAATATAACCCAGCTCATCAAGTGCAGCGGCAATTTTGCCCCGCAGCGCCACGGAGACCTGCTCCGGGTTACGCAAAAAGCGACTGACCGTCATTTTGGTCACGCCCACGCGGTCGGCTACATCCTGAAGTACGGGTCTTTTCTTTTTCATCGTCCTGAAGCGTTAAAAAGGGATAGATTCCCCCAGTTTACCACGGACGTGCATGAACCTTTGCAGAGAAAAAAAGGAGTTTTTATTGTGAGAAATACACAAAATCATTCGAGTTGCATCAAGGCGGCGACGCAGTGAATCCCCGGGAGCGTACATTAAGTACGCGACCGGGGTGAGCGACAAATCTGCCGGGAGCAGATTTGAACGCTGCTTGCAGCGGCCCCGAAGGGGCGAGGCCTATGGATGGGCCGAGTAATAAAGCCAACACAGATGCGGCTTGAAGGATGCCGTGTATTTTTATACAGGCGGCAGGTCAAACAGTAACACTTCGCTGTCGCTGTCGGCATGAATAGAAATTGCCTGTTCATCCCAGATTGCCAGACCATCACTGGTGGTCGCTTTGATTCCGTTAATGGTGACATTGCCTTTAACAACCTGGATCCAGACGCGACGTTCAGCGGCAATCTGATGTACCGACTGCTCATCTTTGAGTAACGCCCAGCGGTACAGCTCCATATCCTGGTACACTTTCAGCGAGCCATCGCGGGCATCAGGCGACAGCACCAGTTGTTTACCCTGAGCAGCATCGAAACGGCGCTGTTCATAGCGCGGCGTAATACCGTTTTCCTGCGGCATGATCCAGATCTGATACAGATGCAGCTTCTCAGTATTGCTCGGGTTGTACTCCGAGTGACGGATCCCCGTCCCGGCGCTCATAATCTGGAACTCACCGGCAGGAACCTGCTCTTTGTTGCCCATGCTGTCCTGATGTTCTACTGCGCCTTCCAGCACGTAGGTCAGGATTTCCATGTCTTTATGGGGGTGAGTGCCAAAGCCCTGACCTGCGTCAATCACGTCATCGTTAATCACGCGCAGTGCCGAGAACCCCATAAAGTTCGGGTCATAGTAGTTGGCAAAAGAGAAGGTATGCCAGGAATCGAGCCAGCCATGATTCGCATGACCGCGGTCGTTAGCTTTGCGTAAATAGATCATTGTGTTCACCCCCAGATGTTTTCGATGGAGTAAGTGTGGACTCAATCCGTCTGGGATCATAGAGGGTGAAAATTGACTCCTCTGTTCAAAAAATATGAATAAACCCAGAAGAGTCGATTAACGCTATTTGGCGAGGGTTATCGTCGCCGGAGATGCCTGTTCGAAGGCGCGTTCGAGGATCTCCAGGTTGGTTAGAACTTCAGATTCCTTGACGTAATTAGGCGTACCGGCGGTCAGCGTCTGGTACAGCGCATCATAGACGCGACCGTAATCCCCCATCTCCGTCTTCACCTCTTCTTTTACTGTGATGCCGTCATCGTTGACATACTCCAGCATTCCGATGGAATCATCAGCAGCGAAACCTGGCTCACCCGGCATGATATTGGCCTTCAGACTGGTTTCCTGCTGGTCGATGCCGTACTTCACAAACGAGCCTTTGGTGCCATGGACGATAAACTTCGGATAGTCGATTTTCACCAGATGACTGGTTTTAACAATGGCTTTCAGGTCGCCGTAAAACAGTTGCGCTTCAAAGGTATCGTCCGGGTTCGCTTTATTACGCAGGCTGCGGATGTCATAAGCCACATGATCGGGGCGTCCGAACAGCGAAATAATCTGATCCATGGTGTGTACGCCCAGGCCATAAAACGCGCCGTCCTGTGGCAATCCCGGCTTAGTTTCCGCCTCGGGACGGTAATAATCAAAATGGCTTTCAACCTCAACAATCTTGCCGAGTTTGCCGCTCTCAATCGCCTTTTTGGCGGTAAGGAAGCAGGAGTCAAAACGGCGATTCTGGTACGGCGTAACGGTCAGCCCTTTGCTTTGCGCCAGTTCGAACAGCACTTTTGCTTCTGCCAGCGTCGGCGTGAACGGTTTCTCAACCAGCACGTTTTTACCCGCCTCCAGCGCACGTTTGGCGTAGTCAAAATGGCTGTCAGCATGGGTACAAACGATCACTAACTTCACCTGCGGATCGTTTAAGATCTCGTCGAGGTCACTGGTGAAGTGAATATGTGAATACTGCGGCGCCTGCTCTTCCGGCCTGGCGTTACGGCGGAAAATGTGCGCGACATGCCAGCTATTTTTGCGGTTGAGGACGTACGGCAAATGGTAGCGAGTGGTACTTTTACCAAAACCAATAAATGCGCAGTGTAAGGTCATGAGACAGTCCTTTTGAAGATGATTATCTACACCATAGCGCAAAGCGGCTGGAGACTGAATGTTGGATCTTTGCCGGATGGCGTTTGAACTGCACCACAGGTGCGACAGGATCGGCCGTCGGCGTCGCGGTCATTTTATTCACGGCAAGCGCGCAGGGCCCGGAGCGTACTAAATGTACGTGAGGAGCACGAGCACTTCCCGGGGACAAAATGACAAGTAAGCCAGGCTGAAACAAAACCCCAAAAAAAAAAGCCAGCAAAAGCTGGCTAAAGTAATACTGGAAGCAATGTGAGCAATGTCGTGCTTTCAGGTTCTCCGTAGGGGTTCCCCTGAACGCAGAGCAATAATAATCATTCTCATTCGCACTTGTCTACTTCTTTTTGCAAAAAAAATGCAGTTGACGGAATTTTCTTTCTCAGCGAGGGTAAAGACTCAATTAACCCTGAAGGAGATAAGGAATGAGTGAGATAGTGATACGCCACGCTGAACAGAAAGATTACGACGCAATTCGTCAGATCCATGCCCAGCCGGAGGTGTATCACAACACGCTACAGGTTCCTCATCCTTCCATGGAGATGTGGCAAGAACGACTAACCGAACGGGTCGGAATCAAACAACTGGTCGCGTGCATTGACGATATCGTCGTGGGGCACCTCTGTATTGAGGTCGCGCAGCGCCCGCGCCGCAGCCATGTCGCCGATTTTGGTATCTGCGTTGATGCCCGCTGGCAGAATCGCGGCGTTGCCAGCGCGCTTCTCCGTACGATGATCGACATGTGCGACAACTGGCTGCGCGTCGACCGTATCGAGTTAACGGTGTTTGTTGATAACGAACCTGCGATTGCGGTCTATAAAAAGCATGGCTTTGAGATCGAAGGCACCGGTAAGAAATACGGCCTGCGCAACGGCGAGTACGTGGATGCGTACTTTATGGCGCGCGTGAAATAACGGGTAAGAAACCGTCAGGAAGCACTCGCCGGGCCTGCATCAACGGCAGACCCGGCAATACCATCAGTATCCCGCCGTTAAATCATCCACGGAACGTGGGTCGGACGCGCCATACAGTGCGCCATCCGGTCCTACCATAATGCTCTGCGTGCTGCCCATCGCTTCCTTCAGCGCGACTTTCTGCCCTTTCTGCTCCAGCAGCTTAATGGTGTCCGGGCTAAACCCTTTCTCAACGCGCAGTTCATCGGGCAACCACTGATGGTGGAAACGCGGCGCGTTGGTCGCTTCGGCGACGTTCATTCCAAAATCAATGCTGTTAACCACCATTTGCAGCACAGTCGTGATGATTCGGCTCCCGCCAGGGCTGCCGGTAACCAGCCAGGTTTTCCCGTCTTTTACCACAATAGTCGGCGACATTGATGACAGCGGACGCTTCTTCGGCCCAACCGCGTTAGCATCGCCGCCCACCAGCCCATAAACGTTCGGCACGCCCGGCTTGGCGGAGAAATCATCCATTTCGTTATTCAGCAGAATGCCGGTGTTACCCGCCACAATCCCGGTGCCGAAGGTGGTGTTCAGCGTATACGTCACCGCCACGGCATTACCGTCTTTATCCACCACCGAGAAATGGGTGGTCTGATTGCTTTCATACGGCGCGAGCTTGCCAGGTTTGATCTGGCTGGAAGGCTTAGCCTTGTTGATATCAATTTGATCGGCAAGCGATTTGGCATAGGCTTTATTGGTCAGCGCCTGCCACGGCACCTTCACAAAATCCGGGTCGCCCAGATACTCCGAGCGGTCGGCGTAGGCATATTTCTCCGCTTCAGCCATTACCTGCATGGCGTCGGCGCTGCCAAACCCGTACTTCTTCATATCGAAGTTTTCGAGAATATTGAGGATCTGCACGATGTGAATCCCGCCTGAGGACGGCGGCGGCATAGAGAATACCTGATACCCGCGATAGTCGCCGCTAATCGGCGTACGCTCCACGGCTTTATAGGCGGCTAAGTCCTCTTTGGTCATCAGCCCGCCGTTTTTCTGCATTTCCTCCGCAATCTGATCGGCAATCGCCCCTTTATAAAACGCATCCGGACCGTTCTCGGCAATCATCTCCAGGCTTTTCGCCAAGTTCGTTTGCACCAGCTTGTCGCCCTTTTTCAGCGGCTCGCCGTCTTTCCAGAAAATGGCTTTGCTGTTCTCGTGATTAGGGAGCACTTCGCTGCCATAGGTTTTCAGATCGTCGGCCAGCGCGTCGTTAACCACAAAGCCTTCTTCCGCCAGCTTCATCGCCGGGCGCACGACTTTGTTCAGCGGCATCGTGCCGTATTTCTCCAGCGCCAGCGAGAAACCCGCCACGGTACCCGGCGTACCGGATGCCAGATGTGAGGTTAGCGACTTTTTCGCATCGGCGTTGCCCTGTTCATCAAGGAACATATCACGGGTCGCGCCAGCGGGAGCCATTTCACGAAAATCGATCGCCGTGGTGTTACCGTCTTTGGTACGCAGCAGCATAAACCCACCGCCGCCCAGATTACCCGCCTGCGGATGCGTCACCGCCAGCGCGTAGCCCACGGCAACAGCGGCATCAACGGCATTCCCGCCCTGTTTCAGAATATCCACCCCAACCTGGGTGGCTAAAGCATCTACGGAAGCCACCATCCCCTGTTGCGCGCGAACGGGATGGAACACATCTTCCTCGACACCGTAGGATACCGGCGGTGGCGCAGCCGGCGCGGCAGCCACGCTAAAACAACTTCCTGAGAGCAGAGCAGCAATGGCTACCCGGCGTAAAAACGTCGGTTTTATCATCGTTATTCTCCAGATGTACGGGGGTCGGCCCCCACTAAGCCTGGTGCATAACTCTGAAATAATCATCGTAACGGCGAGAAAGGAGTAAACTTAAACGATCCCCGAGAGGAGAAAAGCGATGAAACGACTCTTACTTTTAGCCATGCTCTTGCCGTTTGCTGGCTTTGCACAGCCCATCAACACCATGAATAACCCGAATCAACCCGGTTATCAGATCCCGAGTCAGCAGCGTATGCAAACCCAAATGCAATCACAGCAGATTCAGCAGAAAGGGATGCTCAACCAGCAGTTGCAAACGCAGACGCGCATGCAGCAACAGCATATGGAAAACCAAATCAACACGAACACCCAGCGCGTGCTGCAGTCTCAGCCGGGCGAGTTGAATCCTGGACAGCAGCAAATGCTGCCTAACAGTAACGGTGGGATGTTGAGTGGAACCCGTAATCCGGACAGCTCGCTCAATAAGCAACATATGCTGTCGGAGAAAAAGAACGGCGACATGCTGAAGCCCTCCAGCACGCCGCAG
This sequence comes from Citrobacter sp. RHBSTW-00029, assembly GCF_014104295.1. Classification (NCBI taxonomy): domain Bacteria; kingdom Pseudomonadati; phylum Pseudomonadota; class Gammaproteobacteria; order Enterobacterales; family Enterobacteriaceae; genus Citrobacter; species Citrobacter sp. RHBSTW-00029. Next base: position 4,502,241 of record NZ_JABXRT010000001.1, on the reverse strand, counting down.
CCTAACGTTCCGTTAAAAACGATTGGGCCTTAACAGGGCTGGAAATCCGGGCCAATCGTATCAATGGCATCGGTACAGATGCAGTCCACACCCCAGCGCAGCAGTTCCGCCGCGCGCTGGGGTCGGTTGACGGTATACACCAGAATACGTAGCCCAGCATCGCGCAGCGCATCCACGCGCGCCTCATCCAGCAGCTTATGATTAAGATGAATAGAGACGCAGCCAAGCCGCGTGGTCAGCTCGCGCCAGTCTTCGCGCCATTCATCCAGCAGCAAACCTCTCGGCAGTTCAGGCACCGCCTGCTGCGCCGCTTCTAGCGCATCAATTTCAAAGGATGACAACAGTGGTGGCGTCATTCCCGCCCACAGTTCCCGCGCGGCCAGCGCCACGACCTTCCCGGTGAGCGCCCCCGTCCCGGTGGTGGGTTTGATCTCAATATTTGCCATCATGCCGTGCTGGCGACAGCGCTCAGCAACTTGCGAGAGCAGCGGCAACGGTTCGCCTTTAAACTCACCGCTAAACCAGCCGCCTGCATCCACGTGCAATAAATCCTGCCAGTTCAGCTCGCCAGCCACGCCCCAGCCGTTGCTGGTGCGTTCCAGGTTGTCGTCATGCAGTAAGAAGATCTCACCGTCTTTCGACAATTTGGCGTCAAACTCAATCATGGTATGCCCGTATCGCGCCCCCACGTCGATCGCCGCCAGGGTGTTTTCCGGGGCTAACTTACCGCCGCCGCGATGGGCGACAATATGGGGGTAAGGCCAGTTATTCATACGCGTTGTCCTGTTTCGCCATCAAAAAGATGCAGATGATTTTCCGGCAGATGCAGCCACAGCGTGCTGCCTGCCGTCGGGCGATGCTGATGCGCCAGTCGCACCACCAGCTTTTGCTCGCCCCAGCGTCCGTGTGCCAGGTTATCTGCACCCAGCATTTCCAGCGTGTCGACGACCAGCGGCACGCCACCTTCGGCCTGCGAGCTTAGCGCAATATGCTCCGGGCGGATACCCAGCGTCATGTTACGCCCAATACACTCCCTGGCGCTTCTGCCAATGGGCAACGTCATGCCGCCCTCCAGCTCAAAATGGGTACCCGTAGAGCTGATGCGCCCATCGAGCAGATTCATCGCCGGGCTGCCGATAAAGCTTGCCACAAAGCGACTGGCAGGCTTTTCATACACCTCAACCGGCGTCCCTACCTGCTCGGCAATGCCTTTGTTCATCACCATAACCCGCTGGGCGAGGGTCATCGCTTCAACCTGATCGTGCGTCACGTACAGCGAGGTGGTTTTCAGTCGGCGATGCAGATGTTGTAACTCCAGACGCATCTGTACGCGCAGCTTGGCGTCAAGGTTAGAAAGCGGCTCATCGAACAGGAATACCGCCGGGTCACGCACAATCGCTCGTCCCATCGCTACGCGCTGGCGCTGGCCGCCGGAAAGTTCGCGCGGACGACGTTTGAGCAGCTCACCCAGCTCGAGAATACGCGCCGCCTCTTTCACCCGCTCAGCAATATGCTCCTTGCCCATCCCGCGGATTTTCAGCCCCCAGGCCATGTTTTCTTCCACGCTCATATGCGGGTAGAGAGCATAGTTTTGAAAGACCATCGCAATGCCGCGATCCTTCGGCTCCATCTCGGTGACGCGTTTATTATCAATCCAGATATCGCCGCCGCTTACCCGTTCAAGCCCGGCCACCATCCGCAACAGCGTAGACTTTCCGCAGCCGGATGGGCCAACCATCACGATAAATTCCCCGTCCGCGACGTCCAGCGTCAGCGGTTTAATCACCTGGGTTTTGCCGTCCCAGCTTTTGGTTACTGCCTGTAGTTTTAAACCAGCCATTTTTATTTCTCACTGTCCACTAAACCACGCACAAACGCGCGCTGCATGGCTAACACGATGATTACCGGAGGGATGAGCGTCAGCAGCATGGCTGCCATTACCTGGTTCCACTGCGTGGTGCCTTCACCGGTGGCAATCATGCCTTTGATACCCGCCACCGCAGTGCCCAAATTGACGTCGGTAATAATTAACAACGGCCACAGATACTGGTTCCAGCCGTAGATAAAGGTGATCACGAACAGCGCCGCCAGATTGGTTTTTGACAACGGTAGTACGATATCGCGGAAAAAACGCATCGGTGACGCGCCGTCAATACGCGCCGCCTCAACCAGTTCATCCGGTAGGGTCATAAAGAACTGACGGAACAGGAAAGTCGCTGTCGCAGATGCCATCAACGGCAGCGTCAGACCCGCATAGCTGTCGAGCATCTTTAGGTTGGCGATCACTTCTACCGTCGGGAAAATACGCACCTCAACCGGTAGCATCAGGGTGATAAAAATCATCCAGAAGAACAGGTTGCGCAGCGGAAAGCGAAACCAGACGATGGCGAATGCGGAGAGCATAGAGACGGTAATTTTCCCTACCGTAATGCTGAACGCCATGATGAAACTGTTGAGCATCATCAGCCAGAACGGTGCGCTATTCACGCCCACGCCGTTGACCCAGATGTATTTCATGTTTTCCAGCAGTTGCGTGCCGGGAACCAGCGTCATCGGCGTCTCAAACACCGCTTTGTTGTCCAGCGTCGCCGCGACAAACGCGACGTACAACGGAAACAGGATCACCATGATCCCCATAATCAACATGGCATGGCTGAATATTGTCAGCCCACGACGGTTCTCAATCATTGGTAACGCACCTTACTTTCCACATAGCGGAACTGCACCACCGTCAAAATAATGACCAGGAACATCAGCACCACCGATTGTGCAGCGGAAGAAGCCAGATCCAGCCCGACAAAACCTTCGCGATAGATCTTATAAATCAGCGTCGTGGTCGCCTGTACCGGCCCGCCTGCAGTGGCAGCATCAATCACCGGGAAGGTGTCAAAGAAGGCATACACCAGATTCACCACCAGCAGGAAGAAGCTCACCGGGGCAATGAGCGGCAGCGCCAGCTTAAAGAAGCGGCGAACCGGCCCCGCACCGTCAATCGCGGCGGCTTCGATCAGCGAACGAGGAATAGACTGCAGTGCGGCAAAGAAGAACAGGAAGTTGTAACTAATCTGCTTCCAGACCGACGCAAACACCACCAGGAACATCGCCTGACCGCTGTTTTGCGCATGGTTCCAGTCATAGCCAAACTCACCGAGAAAATGGGTAATCAGCCCGCGTCCGGGGTTAAACAGGAAGATCCACAATACGGCGGCAACGGCGGGCGCAACGGCGTAAGGCAACAGCATCAGCGTTTGGTAAAAACGGCTGCCGCGCACCACGTAATTCACCAACGCCGCAAAAAATAACGACACCAGCAGACCGCTTACCGTGACTAACGTACTGAACTTAATGGTGGTCCAGAATGAGTCGAGGTAGTACGGGTCATGAAACAGCGCGACAAAGTTTTCCAGTCCGACAAACTGGCTGGAAAGACCAAACGGATCAACGGATTGTAGCGAGTACCACAGCGCTTCACCGGCGGGCCAGATAAAGAAAATAACGGTGATAACCAGCTGCGGAGCCACCAGTAAATAGGGAAGCCAGCGCGAACGGAACACCGGACGGGATGAAGACATGGAAGTTTGATTCCTGAACAGCGCCGGATGGCGCTACGCTTATCCGGCCTACGCGCATTTGTAGGCCGAGTAAGGCGCAGCCGCCACCCGGCATTTCACATTACGATTTGGTCGATTGCTCAAAGCGGCGCAGTAACTGATTGCCACGCTCAACGGCGGCATCCAGCGCCTGCTGCGGGGTTTTCTTCCCGGTCCAGACGCTTTCCAGCTCTTCATCCACAATGGTACGGATCTGCGGCATGTTGCCCAGACGCAGCCCTTTGGTGAACGGCAACGGCGGCTTGTTCAGCATCTGGCGGGTGGCGATATCAGCCCCAGGGTTCTTATCATAGAAGCCCTGCTCACGGGTCAGGTCGTAGGCAGCTGTGGTGATCGGCAGATAGCCGGTCTTCTGGTGCCATTCGGCAGCAATTTCAGGCTTCGCCAGGAAGTTGAGGAACTGCGCCACGCCTTCGTAGGTTGCTTTATCTTTACCCTGCATCACCCAAAGACTGGCCCCACCGATAATTGCGTTCTGCGGCGCGCCCTTCACATCGGCATCGTACGGCATCATCCCGACGCCATAGTTGAATTTCGCGTAGTGGCGGATATCAGCCAGCGAACCGGAAGAGGCGGTGGTAATGGCACAATCCCCGTTATAGAACTTCTCGGTGGATTCATCTTTACGCCCGAAGTAGCTGAAATCGCCTTTTTTGTTCAGCTCTTCCAGCAGGGCGATATGCTTCACTTGTTCCGGTTTATTGAACTCCAGCACCGCGTCAGTACCGTCAAAGCCGTTGTTTTTGGTGGCGACCGGCAGACCGTTCCAGGCGCTGAAGTTTTCAATTTGAATCCAACCCTGCCAACCGCTGGCGTAGCCGCACTTCATGCCTGCCGCTTTCAGTTTCGCGGTGTATTCCGCCAGATCCTGCCAGGTTTTCGGCGGCTGCTCAGGGTCTAAACCGGCTTTTTTGAAGGCATCTTTGTTGTAGTACAGCACCGGAGTGGAGCTGTTAAACGGTTGAGAAAGCAAATGTCCGCTTTTAGAGTCGGTGTAATAGCCGGAAACCGTCGGTACGAATTGAGACTCATCGAAGTTAATGCCAGCCTCTTTGAATACTTCATAGACCGGTTTAATAGCTTTCGAAGCCATCATCGTTGCCGTACCCACTTCATAAACCTGCAGCAGCGCAGGCGCGTTTCCGGTACGGAAAGCGGCAATACCTGCGCTCAGGCTCTGCTCGTAGTTGCCTTTGTACTGCGGAACAATTTTGTAGTCGGGATTGGCGGCATTAAAACGTTGCGCCAGAGAATCAACTTCTTTACCCAGTTCGCCTTCCATTGAGTGCCAGAATGGGATGGTGGTGACCGCCAGTGCCTGACCTGCAAACGCCAGGCTAAGTGCCAGTCCTAAAGCTGTATGTCGTAACGATATCATCGGTTATCTCTCTTGTTGTGCCGGATGCGCGATATCACGCGTTTTATGCTCGCGGGGGTAACATGACATGCTCGAATGACAGAAAAATAACTTTTTTATTACAAAAAAAAGATAATAAGGCGACAAACAGATGGCAAGGCGGTGAAAGCGTAGTGACAGGAAAATGCGGAGTGGTGCACAACAAAGCCGGGTAGCGCTATGCCTTATCCGGCCAGGATGGCGTTATCTGTTGCTGCAGGAGAAAGATTAATCTCTGCGCCAGCGTCGTTCATATTCATTCTGTAAACGCTGCTGTTCACGCCGCTCGCGTTCACGTTGGATATCTGATTTATCATCTTCCCAGCCCGGGCATACCGAGCTGGTAAACACTTCGCAGGGCGAGTCGGATTGCGCTAACGGGTTGTCCGGTTTCTCTTCCCAGATAGCGGGGTCGCGGGGGTCGAACGCTGGCGATGTTGAGGCCAGGGTAGTTAAAGAAAGCGTCAAAAACAAACTGCCAATCATCATGCAGGTACCTGAACGTATCATCCTTTCTCCATGTTCATTTTTTATTATTGATAACCATTCTCAATAATAACATAGCGCAATAAAAAGGGGCCACAGTGGGCCCCTTGTCTATTCAGAGAATGATTAACCGCCCAGATACGCGCTGCGCACCGCTTCGTTAGCCAGTAGCGCATCGCCGGTGTCTTCCAGCACCACATGACCGTTTTCCAGCACGTAGCCGCGATCGGCGAGCTTCAGCGCCTGGTTGGCGTTTTGTTCGACGAGGAAAATCGTCATCCCCTGCTCGCGCAGTTGCTCAATGGTGTTAAAGATCTGCTGGATGATAATCGGCGCCAGACCCAGCGACGGTTCATCAAGCAGTAGCAGCCTCGGCTGGCTCATCAGCGCACGGCCTATCGCCAGCATCTGCTGTTCGCCGCCGGACATGGTTCCCGCACGTTGAATACGGCGCTCATGCAGGCGAGGAAACAGGTCATACACCCACTTGATGCGTTCCTGAAACTGGCCTTTCTCGGCAAAGAAACCGCCCATCGCCAGGTTCTCTTCCACCGTCATACGGGAAAACACGCGACGCCCTTCCGGGACAATCGCCACCGCTTCACGCATGATTTTTGCCGTCTGCCAGTCGGTAATATCTTTACCATCAAAGACAATACGCCCACTTGTTGCCCGAGGATCGCCGCACAGCGTCCCGAGCAGCGTGGTTTTCCCCGCACCGTTGGCACCGATAAGCGTCACGATTTCACCCTGGTTGATATACAAGCTGACATCGTGCAGAGCCTGGATCTTGCCGTAGTGGGCGTTGACGTTGTCAAAAGACAACATGACTTTTTCCATCTTATGCCTCACCACCATTATGCTTCGCCTAAATAGGCGCGGATCACGTCCGGGTTGTTACGAATCTGCTCCGGTGTCCCGTTCGCCAGCGGCGTCCCCTGGTTCACCACGTAAATACGGTCTGAAATGCCCATCACCAGCTTCATGTCGTGCTCAATGAGCAGGATGGTGGTGTCGTGATGGTCGCGCAGCTCAGCAATCAGCTCATCCAGCTCTTTGGTTTCTTTCGGGTTAAGACCCGCAGCAGGTTCATCGAGCATCAGAATTTCCGGCTGAGTGACCATGCAACGGATAATCTCAAGACGGCGCTGGTCGCCATAGGCCAGGTTGCTCGCCTGTCGGTTAGCATGCTGCAGCAGGCCGATACGATCAAGCCAGGTGGCGGCGCGGTCCAGCGCTTCATCCTGCGCGCGGCGAAAAGCAGGGGTTTTTAGCAGCCCGGAGAAAACCCCAGCTTTCAGTTGCTGATGCTGCGCCACCAGCAGATTTTCAATCACCGTCATTTCGCGAAACAGACGCACGTGCTGGAAGGTACGCACCACGCCCATACGCGCAATTTGCTGGCCCGGCAGCCCTTCAAGGTGCTGGTCGCGCAGCTTAATCGTCCCGCCGGTCGGCTTATAGAACCCGGTCAGGCAGTTGAAGACCGTGGTTTTCCCCGCGCCGTTCGGGCCAATCAGGGAGACTATCTCTTTTTTATGCAAATCCAGAGACACATTGTTGACTGCCAGCAGGCCGCCAAAACGCATCATCAGGCCGCTAACCGATAATAATGGCTGACTCATGCCTGCTCTCCTTTTGCTTCCCCGTTTTTCAGCTTCAACTGTGGACGGGTCATCGGCAGCAAGCCCTGCGGACGCCAGATCATCATCAGTACCATTAAACCACCCAGCATTAACATGCTGTATTCATTGAAATCACGCATCAGCTCGCGTGACACCACCAGCAGGATGGCCGCCAGGATCACCGCAAACTGTGAGCCCATTCCGCCCAGTACCACAATCGCCAGCACAAAGGCCGACTCGGCAAAGGTGAAGGATTCCGGGCTGACAAAGCCCTGGCGCGCGGCAAACAACGTACCGGCAAAACCGGCGAACGCGGCGCTGATGGTAAAGGCGGTCAGCTTGATGCGCGTAGGGTTTAAGCCCAGTGAACGGCAGGCGATTTCATCTTCACGCAACGCTTCCCATGCACGGCCCAGCGGCATACGCAACAGGCGGTTGATGACAAACAGCGAGAAGACCACTAGCAGCAGCGCCACCAGGTAGAGGAAAATCACACGGTCAGAGGGATCGTATTTCACGCCAAAGAAGTTGCTGAAGGTATCCCAGCCGCCCTCACGGGCGCTACGGCTGAATTCAAGACCGAAAAAGGTCGGTTTCGGGATCTGGCTGATACCGTTCGGGCCACCGGTGACTTCAGTATTATTGAGCAACAGGATACGCACGATTTCGCCAAAGCCTAAGGTCACTATTGCCAGGTAGTCGCCGCGCAGACGCAGAACCGGGAAGCCAAGCAGGAATCCTGCCGCCGCCGATACCAATCCCGCCAGCGGCAAACAGGTCCAGAAACCAAGACCGTAATAGTGGTTCAGCAGCGCAAAGGTGTACGCACCAATGGCATAGAAGCCGCCATAGCCCAGCACCAGCAAGCCGGAAAGGCCGACCACCACGTTTAAACCGAGGCCAAGGATGATATAAATCATCGTCAGCGTGGCGATATCCACCGTGCCGCGCGACACCATAAACGGCCACGCCACGGCAATCACCAGCAGCGCCACCAGGAACAGCTTCTGTTTAACGGTGGAGCCGTCAATCGCCGGCAGAATAAACTTCGGCCCGGAGACGCTCTTCAGGCTCTTCTGGAAAACGGGACGCAGCAACTGGAAGAGGAAGACCACGCCAGTACCAATAAACACCCACTGCCAGCGAATATCCGCCGCGGAATCCACCACCAGTTTGGTGCCGTCAAGCTCTAACTGAACGCCCATAAAGACGCCCGCCAGGACGAAGAACATGGCGGCAGAGAGCAGCGCCATTGCAAAATGCATCGGTTTCATACTTTCTCTACCTCCGGGCGACCCAGAATACCGGTCGGCATCACCAGCAGCACCAGAATCAGCAGCGCGAATGAAACGACGTCTTTGTATTCAGTACTCAGATAAGCAGAGGAGAGCGCTTCCGCGACGCCCAGAATCAGGCCGCCGATCATCGCCCCTGGAATGCTGCCGATGCCGCCAAGCACCGCTGCAGTAAAGGCCTTCATCCCGGCCATAAAGCCAATATAGGGGTTAATTACGCCATAGAATTGACCGAGTAGCACGCCCGCTACCGCCGCCATTGCCGCGCCAATCACAAAGGTCAGCGCAATCACGCGATCGGTGTTGATGCCGAGCAGGCTGGCCATTTTCAGGTCTTCCGCGCAGGCACGGCAGGCGCGCCCCATACGGGAATAACGGATAAACAGCGTCAGCGCCAGCATCGCCAGGAAGGTTACAATCCAGATAACCAGCTGCATGGTGGTGATGGAAGCAGAGAAGTTTTCGCTACTGCCAACGGTCCACTGGCCATTAAACAGGCTGGGCAGTGCCACATCGCGCGAGCCTTCAGTGAGGCTGACGTAGTTTTGCAGGAAGATGGACATCCCGATAGCGGAAATTAGCGCAATCAGGCGCTTGGAGCTGCGCACGGGCCGATACGCCACGCGTTCAATGCTCCAGCCGTAGGCGCTGGCAATCACAATCGCGCCGACGAAGCCCGCCGCGACCAGTAGCCAACTGGAATCAATGCCCATCATCATTAGCGCGGCGATGATCATAAAGGAGACATAACTGCCGATCATATACACCTCGCCGTGGGCGAAGTTGATCATGCCGATAATGCCGTACACCATCGTGTAGCCGATGGCGATCAGCGCGTAGGTGCTTCCCAGCGTGACGCCGTTAAACATCTGCTGCAAGAAATAGAGGAACTGCTCGGACATAAGGTAACCTTTCTTAACCCGCCCGTTTTACACGGGCGGTGGGATAACTCGTCTTCAGGTATTACTTCGCGACGGTCGATGAACCGTCCGCATGCCACTGGAAGACACCAAACTCAAATCCCTTCAAATCGCCTTTTTCGTCCCATTTCAGCGGCCCAATCACGGTATCAGCCCCGTGTGCTTTCAGATCTTTCACCAGGTCCAGCGGCTCTTTGCTACCGCTACGATCCATTGCGGTCGCCAATGACTGGACTGCTGCATAAGTGATCCACACGTACGGTCCAGTTGGATCTTTCTTGTCAGCTTTGAGCGCATCGACGATAGCTTTATTCGCCGGATCCTGGTCATAGCGTTTTGGCATGGTCACCAGCATGCCTTCAGCGGCATCACCGGCAATGTTAGACAGCGACGCATTGCCGACGCCCTCTGGTCCCATAAACTGGGTTTTCAGCCCGACGGAACGTGCCTGGCGCAGCATTTGCCCCATTTCCGGGTAGTAGCCGCCGTAATAAACAAAGTCGATATTTTCTTTTTTCAGGCGAGCGATCAGCGCAGAGAAATCTTTTTCCCCGGCGGTGATACCGTCAAAGAAAACGATGTTGGCTTTACCTGCTTTCAGGCTGTCCTGCACCGAACGCGCCAGGCCTTCACCGTACTGCTGTTTGTCATGAATGATGGCGATACGCTGTGGCTTCACCTGCTCCAGGATGTATTTCGCGGCAGTCGGCCCCTGAGAGGAGTCCAGACCCGCGGTGCGCATGATGTGCGCGTAACCACGCTGCGTCAGCTCCGGGTTAGTCGCGCCCGGAGAAATCATCAGAATGCCTTCGTCTTCGTAAATATCTGATGCCGGTTGAGTCGATGAAGAACACAGGTGGCCAATTACGTACTGAATGCCGTCGTTGACGATTTTGTTCGCGACGGCAACGGCCTGTTTCGGATCGCAGGCATCGTCATATTCCACGGCGACCAACTTGTCGCCTTTGATCCCACCTTTGGCATTGATATCTTTAATCGCCTGACGTGCGCCATTAAATTCCATATCGCCCCACTGCGCGACCGGACCTGACATCGCGCCAACAACAGCGACCTTGATATCTTCCGCCATGACCGCGTGTGACATTGCCAGTGCTATCACCCCTGCGATGATTGTTTTCGCATTCCGTTTCATTACCTGAATCCCCATTCGTGACGTAATTAATATTTTGTATTTATGTGGTTAAAAAGCAGTCTGTGCTTTTTTTGAACTGCACTATTTTTACCAGTCTCATTAATGGTTTAGCGCAGTCATTTAAGCAAAATAAGGCTAAAATCTCTATTTTTCAGTCGATTAAGAAAAGATAATATTCTGCTTTTCACTATAGATAAACAAAAAAAAGCACGTTTGTCAGCATAAAATAACGGTACAAAGAGCGGAATAAAATGCTGCATTCCAGGGTATTATTCTGCCTGTTTTTCAATCTCTACGGTTTCAAACTGTCATTACTGTTGTTACAAAATTATTAATCTGGTTATTCACATAAAAAAGAGAAAGCATCCGGACGAATTATTTCGGTACACTCATTCCATCTTTTGTGATTTGGACATGCTGTTAATGAAGCTGACCATCGTTCGTTTAGAAAACTTCAGTGATCAGGATCTCATCGATCTTGGCAAAATCTGGCCGGAATATTCCGCCTCATCATTAAGCGTAGATGAAACGCACCGGATCTACGCCGCGCGCTTTAACGAGCGTCTGTTAGGCGCAGTTCGCGTAACCCTGAGCGGCACACAAGGCGCATTGGATTCATTGCGCGTACGCGATATCACCCGCCGTCGTGGTGTGGGCCAGTATTTGATCGAAGAAGTCATCCGGGAAAACCCTGACGTGAGTTCATGGTGGATGGCGGATGTTGGCGTTGAAGACCGCAGCGTGATGGCCGCGTTTATGCAGGCGTTAGGGTTTACAGCCCAGGAGAATGGCTGGGAAAAAAGATAAAAAAGCCGGATGGCGCTGACGCTTATCCGGCCTACATGCTGGGAGCAAAAAATAAAAAACCATCTCGCAATTTTCCAAGAATTTCACGTTGCAGGAAGGCGGCAAGTTATGAAGTCCCCGGGAGCTTACATAAGTAAGTGACCGGGGTTGAATAACGTAGCCAACGCATCTGCAGCGCGAAAGGCGCCGGGAAAATTATTTGGCGTCTGTCGCCGTACCATTAGCATGCCAGTCAAACACGCCAAATTCGAAGCCTTTCAGGTCGCCCTTCGCATCCCATGACAGAGGCCCCATTACGGTTTCCACTGAGTTTGCTTTCAGGTATTTGGCAATTTCAGCCGGGTCGTCAGACTGGTTCAGACCGGCCTGCAAGGATTGCAGCGCGGCGTAGGTGGTCCATACGAATGCACCGCTCGGATCCTGTTTCTTGGCTTTGATCGCATCCACAATCGGTTTGTTTGCCGGAACCTGATCGTAGTTCTTCGGTTTCGTTACCAGTAAGCCTTCTGCAGACTCACCCGCGATGTTAGACAGCGACACGTTCGCTACCCCTTCAGGTCCCATAAACTGAGTTTTCAGACCCGCGGCGCGAGACTGGCGCAGGATCTGCCCCATTTCCGGATGGTAACCGCCGTAGTAAACGAAATCGATATTCTCTTTCTTCAAACGCGCCACCAGCGTAGAGAAATCTTTCTCACCGGCGGTGATCCCGTCAAAGAACACCACGTCAGCGTTAGCCTTCTTGAGGTTGTCCTGCACGGAACGCGCCAGGCCTTCACCGTACTGCTGTTTGTCATGCACGATCGCAATGCGCTTCGGCTTCACTTTTTCAACGATATATTTGGCGGCCGTTGGGCCCTGATCGGAATCCAGACCAGTGGTACGTAACACCAGGTTATAGCCGCGTGCGGTCAGCTCTGGCGCCGTTGCCGCTGGGGTAATCATCAGAATGCCTTCGTCTTCATAGATATCTGACGCAGGCTGAGTGGAGGAAGAACACAGGTGGCCGATAACGTATTTAATCCCGTCGTTGACCACTTTGTTAGCAACCGCTACCGCTTGTTTCGGATCACAGGCATCGTCATATTTCACCATGACCAGTTTGTCGCCTTTCACGCCGCCTTTGGCATTGATATCTGCAATCGCCTGCTCTGCGCCAGTAAATTCCTGATCGCCATACTGCGCCACCGGGCCGGACATCGCGCCGACGACAGCAACTTTAATATCCTTAGCAAACGCCATATTGCTCAAAGACAGGGCGATACATCCTGCCAATAACGCTTTACCCTTCATATTCATCCTGACAATCCCCATTATTGTGGTTATTACGTGTGTTGTGATGTTGTTTTTCAGCACTTTATTTCGATTATTGGATAGCCACCCGTGCTTTAGCAGCATACTCTGCTAAAACATACCCGATTTTTATTATTTTGGAATAGCTAAATTTGACATGCAGATAACAACTTGATGACAAAAAGCATAGAACGTCAGGAGAGAGCAGGAGAGATAAAAACAAAAAACCCCGGATTTTCATCCAGGGTTTATCAGCATTTTCAGTTTGGCAGAAAGTTTACGCTTCGATCGCCGCACGCAGTTTTTTCATCGCGTTCTTTTCAAGCTGACGAACACGTTCAGCGGAAACGCCGTAGCGATCGGCCAGTTCCTGCAACGTCGACTTGTTGTCTTCGTCCAGCCAGCGGGCACGAATGATGTCCTGGCTACGCTCGTCCAGACCTTCCATTGCGTGGGTCAGTTTGTTCGCGGCCTGATCTTCCCAGTTATCCTCTTCAATGCCATCAGCAAAGTTGGAGGATTTATCCTGCAGATACAGAACCGGAGCCATCGGCTGGCTGTCGGACTCGTCGTCCGAAGACATGTCAAACGTCATGTCCTGCGCCGCCATACGGGATTCCATTTCGCGCACGTCTTTGCTGGAAACACCCAGCTCGCGAGCAACCATTTCCACTTCATCCTGGTTAAACCAGCCCAGACGCTGCTTGGTTTTACGCAGGTTAAAGAACAGCTTACGCTGCGCTTTAGTGGTCGCGACTTTCACGATACGCCAGTTACGCAGAACGTATTCGTGGATCTCGGCTTTGATCCAATGCACGGCGAAGGAGACCAGGCGCACACCCACTTCCGGGTTGAAACGGCGCACGGCTTTCATCAGGCCGATATTACCTTCCTGAATCAGATCCGCCTGCGGCAGGCCATAGCCCGCGTAGTTACGAGCAACATGAACAACAAAGCGCAGGTGAGACAGGATCAGCGTTTTAGCTGCTTCCAGATCGCCCTGGTAATGCAGCTTTTCAGCCAGCGCCCGCTCCTCGTCAGCCGACAACATCGGCCACGCGTTCGCAGCCCGGATGTAAGACTCCAGGTTACCAACAGGGGCTAAAGCTAAATTTTGCATTTCTTTGGTCATTCAAATCCTCTCAATCTTTGTCATCTGGCGTTGGTAAAAACCAATAGCAACAACCATGCCAGAGCTTATGAGCAACGAGAATATCATTCAATCTTTTATCAGACAGTGATTTTATCCACAAGTTCCATGTCGTAATGTGTATAAATTACGCACAAAATGTGACATCACGATGAATGCGCCGGGAAGAGAAAACAGGGCTCTTTCCCTGCAGAGCGAACTACTCAGTGCAGGGAAAGATTATACCAGAGATTTTTTAATCGGGGGTAAAGTGGCGTAAATGTTGAACCGTGGCAAGCCAGGCTGCCACCCAGCCAATCATTGAGCATACCAGCAGGAGTAGCAAGCACTCATCGAATGATAAGCCGTTGATATCAAACTTCGTTCCGAAAACCTGTGCCACTTCAGTCACCGCTGATGACAGTCGCATCACCAAAATTTCTGACAAAATCAGTGAAAGAAATGCGCCGGAAAAACCCAGCAGCGCGCCGCCGTAAAGGAACGGACGCAGGATAAATCCATCCGTCGCACCAATCAGTTTCTGTACGTTAATGGTATCGCGACGCGCAAAAATGCTCAGACGCACGCTGTTACCGATGACGAGGAAGACCGCCACCACCATCAGCACGCCAATCATCGCGGAAACGCGTCCGACCAGGCCCGTTAACGCCGCCAGTCGTGCAAACCAGCTGTCATCCATGCGTACTTCATCGATACCGTTGATTTGTGCAATACGATCACGCAGCGTGTTCAGTGATTCCGTGCCCTGGAAATCCAGTTTCGGGATCACCACCGCCACGGCGGGCAGCGGGTTCTCTTCCAGCATATCCAGCGCGCCGCCAAAGCCAGACCAGTTACGGAATTCGCCCAGCGCATCGTCACGGGAGAGGTAATTCACTTTCTCCACGCCCTGTTCGGCCTGTAACTGCCCCACCACACGTGCCGCCGCATCATCATCCAGCGTTTTTTGCAGATATACGGTGATCTGCGGGGACGGGTAATACTGGCTTGCCGCCTGGTTCACGTTCTTGTAGACCATGTAACAAACACTTGGCAACGTCAGTGAGATAGCGATAACCATTACCGTCAGAAATGTCGCCAGCGGTTTACTTTTCAGGTCCTGTAACGCGCCCTGGAACGCATAACGTACCTGCTCGTTAAAGACGTTGGTTTTACGCGAGTTCGGTTTTGGCGACGCTTTCGCACGTTTTGGCGCGTTGCGACCGCCATCACCCGGTGCGCCGCCCGATTTACGAAAGCGATCCAGTCGTCCACCGAACTGTTTGATTTGATTGATAGCGTCACGCCTATTCATGCGCCAGGCCTCCATGCAGGTGTCCGTCACTCAGGACAAGCTGGCGATAAGAACGACGGGAGATCAGCCCAATATCGTGCGTCGCCATTAATACCGTTACCCCGACGCGATTAAACTCTTCGAACAGACGCAGGATCCCTTCTGACAGCGCGTCATCCAGGTTCCCCGTCGGTTCATCCGCCAGCAGTACCGCAGGCTTGTTCACCACCGCGCGGGCGATGCCCACACGCTGCTGTTCACCGCCGGAGAGTTGAATCGGGAAGTTCTTCGCTTTGTCCAACAGCCCGACCTTATCCAGCGCCGCTGACACGCGACGACGAATATCGTCCCCGCTGGCACCCGCAATGATCAGTGGGATTGCCACGTTGTCGAAGACGGTTCTGTCCATCAACAGGTGGTGATCCTGAAAAATCATGCCGATCTGGCGACGCAGAAACGGCACTTCACGGTTTTTCAAACGGCTGATGTCATGCCCGCTAAAGTAGATTTTCCCGGCGCTGGGCCGTTCAATTCCACAAATCAGCTTCAGCAGGGTACTTTTCCCCGCGCCGGAGTGGCCGGTCAGAAACGCCATCTCGCCAGGCTGCATATGGAATGTGACTCCCTGCAGCGCTTGTCTCCCACCGAGATAGGCCTTGCTGACATGTTCAAAGCGAATCATTGTTAATCCTCTCGGGCAAAAAGTGCCTCTATAAAATCGCCCGCTTTAAACGGACGTAAATCCTCGATACGTTCGCCCACACCGATATAGCGGATAGGGATGCCAAACTGATCGGCAACCGAGAAAATGACCCCGCCCTTCGCCGTACCATCCAGCTTGGTCAGAGTGATACCGGTTAAGCCCACCGCTTCATGGAACAGTTTGGCCTGGCTTATCGCATTCTGCCCGGTGCTGGCGTCGATAGTCAGCATAACTTCATGCGGCGCATCAACGTCCAGCTTCTTCATCACGCGAACGATTTTTTTCAATTCTTCCATCAGGTGCGATTTATTCTGCAAACGCCCTGCGGTATCAGCGATCAGCACGTCTACGTTACGCGCTTTCGCCGCCTGGATGGCGTCAAAGATAACGGACGCAGAATCTGCGCCGGTGTGCTGAGCAATCACCGGAATATTGTTACGCTGACCCCATACCTGCAGCTGTTCTACCGCCGCCGCACGGAAAGTATCGCCCGCCGCCAGCATCACCGATTTACCCTGCTGCTCAAACTGACGCGCCAGCTTACCAATAGTGGTGGTTTTGCCCACACCGTTGACGCCAACCATTAAGATAACAAATGGTGTTTTGCCCTCAACGTTCAGCGGTTCGTCAACCTTCGCCAGAATCTCGCCCATCTCTTCTTTCAGCAGGCCGTACAGCGCTTCCGCATCTTTAAGCTGCTTGCGGCTGGCACCTTCAGTCAGATTCGCAATGATCTTACGGGTCGTTTCTACGCCCACATCGGCGATCAGCAGCTGCTCTTCCAGCTCTTCAAACAGATCATCGTCGATCTTTTTACCACGGAACAGACTGATAAATCCGGAACCGAGGTTTTCTTTTGTTTTCAGCAGGCTGCGTTTCAGGCGCGCAAAGAAACCTTCTTTGGTTGGTTTTTCCTGCTCCTGGACCACCTCTTCTTCTACCGGTTCTTCTACAGCAGGTTCTTCTGGCGGCTCCACTATGACGGCTTCTTCAGCGGCCTCAGCGGCCAGCGCCTGCGCTTCCAGCTCTTCGTCGGTCAGTTGCGGTTCGTTTTCGGCTTCTTCTTCAACCGCCTCAACGATTTCTACGGTTTCCGCTTCGGCCTGCCACTCTTCGGCAGAAACGTCTTCGGTTTTCACCTCTTCCGGCAGCGGTAATTCTTCGTGTTCGATAACCACCGCCGCTGGCGTTTCCACTACAGTTTCAGCAACGGGTTCAACAACCGGCTCAATTTCCGGCTGCGCTTGTTCGGCGACAGGTTCTTCTTCCGGCTGCAGTTTTTCGATTTCCGCAACCTGTTCAGTGACTTCAACGACTTCAGCTGCAAAGGCTTCTGTTTCCGCCTCGCTATGCGTTTCCTGCGCGCGTGACGGCTCATCAACGACGGTAGCTTCTTCAGTAACCGGTTGTTGTTCTTCGTTTTTTACTTCTGTCTCGTTTTCCGGTGCCTGCTCTTTTTGACCAAAGCCCAGCCAGGAAAAAAAGCCACGTTTTTTCTCTTTCGCCATTTGCGACTACACTCCCCCGCTGTTGCTTCATGGCACAGCGTCAACGCTATGTACATAGCAGCTAAAAAAATGATGAAATAGTCTATCACTTAACTTAACTCACATCACCGCCTGGAATGACACGTCAGCAGCGGATTGAGCAATAATTGAAATGAAAAAACCGAATCACTCTGGTAGCGGCCAGATCCGCATTATTGGCGGGCAATGGCGTGGCCGTAAACTCCCGGTTCCGGACAGCCCCGGCCTGCGTCCGACCACCGACCGTGTACGCGAAACGCTGTTTAACTGGCTGGCCCCGGTGATGGTCGATGCCCGTTGCCTTGATTGCTTTGCCGGCAGCGGCGCGTTGGGTCTGGAAGCACTCTCCCGCTATGCGGCAGATGCCACGCTGCTGGAGATGGATCGCGCGGTATCTCAGCAGTTGCAAAAGAATCTCGCCACACTGAAAGCACCCCATGCCCGCGTGGTCAACACCAATACCCTGACATTTTTGGCTCAGGCCGGTACGCCGCATAACGTGGTGTTTGTGGATCCGCCGTTTCGTAAAGGATTACTGGAAGAAACATTAACTCTTCTGGAAACTCGCGGCTGGCTGGCAAACGAAGCGTATATTTACGTGGAAAGCGAAGTTGAAAACGGTTTGCCGCCGGTTCCGGTTAACTGGTCGTTATACCGAGAAAAAGTGGCTGGGCAGGTTGCTTATCGTCTGTATCAACGTGAAGCACAAGGAGAGCAACATGCTGATTAATCTGGGACGTCTGTTGATGCTGTGTGTCTGGGCATTCCTGCTACTGAATATTTTTCAACCGTTCCCACGTCCGCTCAATATCTTCGTGAATGTGGCTCTGGTGTTTATGGTGCTGATGCACGGCATGCAGTTGGCGCTACTGAAATCAACCATGCCGAAAGATGGCCCACAGATGACCAGCGGCGAGAAAGTGCGTATTTTTCTGTTTGGCGTCTTTGAGCTACTGGTGTGGCAAAAGAAGATTAGAGATCAGTTGAAGAAGTAATGGTGCTCACTTTGCCTGGTATCGCATAGCGAGCCGGGACGACAAAACCAGGAGGCCGGATAAGGCGTAAACCGCCATCCGGCATCAGCCAAATGAAACCTTAGCGTTCAAGCGTAAAATCAACAAAACGTGAACCTTTGTAGCTCAGTATACCTTTGTCGCCAACCGTTAACGCATGATACTGCTGGGCATCCAGACGAAATGTCTGCTCCAGGCCGCCGCTTTGCGGTTTGAAGCTGGCTTCATAGCGCATGCTGGTGCCCGCCGGGCTCACTTCCTGTTGACGGGAGCGTCGGTCGTTTAGCGGCTTTTCCCGCTTATTCGTCACCACCACCTGCTTTTGCACCAGCGGCGCGGCATCATTATCCGCTTTTTCACGTCGCTGCTGAACAAAGCGAAACGACGCGGCGACAACGATTAAGACAATGATAACAATGAAAAAAAGTGGTGGCTTGCTCATATTATTAACCCATCAGAAAATGCGGAAATAAGCATACATTGCCCGTTATGGTGTTGTCATCTGGCAGTATCGACCTCTACACTGGACAATAGAGCCGTAAGCACCCCGCTTACGAAAAAATAACGAATTCAAGGAACTAAGATGCTTTGGTCGTTTATCGCTGTCTGCCTTTCCGCATGGTTGTTCGTGGATGCTTCCTATCGTGGGCCTGCCTGGCAACGCTGGGTCTTTAAACCCCTGACGTTACTCCTGCTGGCGCTGCTGGCCTGGCAGGCGCCAATGTTTAACGCTATCAGTTACCTGGTACTGGCCGGCTTGCTGGCTTCACTGCTGGGCGACGCGCTGACGCTATTGCCGCGCCAACGCCTGCTGTACGCAGTTGGGGCATTCTTCCTGTCACACCTGCTGTATACCATTTACTTCGCCAGCCAAATGACGCTGTCGTTCTTCTGGCCTTTACCGCTGGTGCTGCTGGTGTTAGGTGCGTTGCTGATTGCTGTGATTTGGACGCGCCTGGAAGAGTTGCGCATCGCTATTTGTACCTTTATCGGCATCACGCTGATGATGGTCTGGATGGCTGGCGAACTATGGTTCTTCCGCCCAACCGCTCCGGCGCTGTCGGCATTTATGGGCGCATCGCTCCTGTTCATCGGCAATATTGTCTGGCTGGGTAGCCATTACCGTCGCCGCTTCCGCGCCGATAACGCCATTGCCGCCGCCTGCTACTTCGCCGGACATTTCCTGATTGTTCGTTCGTTGTATCTTTAAAATGCTTGACTCTGGAGTCGACTCCAGAGTGTATCCTCCGGTTAATACGAAATGATTATCAACCGGAGGATGCCATGTCGACACCTGATACCAGTGGCAAAAAAGCCCCACAATTCTCTTCTTTCAAGCCAGCGCCTGCGCCAAAGAAGGCTGATGACTGCTGCTGCGAAGGAACTTGCTCCACTACACCACCCGTATCCGATACCGTTGACGGGACTCGCTATTCCTGGAAAGTGGCAGGCATGGACTGCGCGGCCTGCGCCCGAAAAGTAGAGAATGCGGTCCGCCAGGTCAGCGGCGTTAACCAGGTTCAGGTGCTGTTTGCCACCGAAAAACTGGTGGTCGACGCCGGTTCCGATATCCGCAAGCAAGTTGAAAACGCGGTGCAGAAAGCAGGCTATACCCTGCGTGATGAGCAGGCACCAGAAGAAGCCCCCGAATCGCGGTTTAAAGAAAATCTGCCACTGATTTCGCTGATTATCATGATGGCGATTAGCTGGGGGCTGGAGCAGTTCAATCATCCCTTCGGTCAGATAGCGTTTATCGCCACCACCCTGGTCGGTCTGTACCCCATTGCCCGTCAGGCTCTGCGTCTGATGAAAACCGGCAGCTACTTTGCCATTGAAACATTAATGAGCGTGGCCGCCATCGGCGCACTGTTTATCGGCGCGACGGCGGAAGCCGCCATGGTACTGCTGCTGTTTTTAATCGGCGAGCGTCTGGAAGGATGGGCTGCCAGCCGTGCCCGTAAAGGGGTTAGCGCGCTGATGGCGCTCAAACCGGAAACCGCCACGCGCCTGCGTAACGGCGAGCGCGAAGAGGTGGCTATTAATAGCCTCCGCCCTGGCGATGTTATCGAAGTGGCCGCGGGTGGGCGTTTACCTGCCGACGGCAAACTGGTTTCCGGCTTTGCCAGCTTTGACGAAAGTGCCCTGACCGGCGAATCGATCCCGGTTGAACGCGCCACCGGCGAGAAAGTCCCGGCGGGTGCCACCAGCGTGGACCGTCTGGTTACGCTGGAAGTGCTCTCCGAACCGGGCGCCAGCGCCATTGACCGTATTCTGAAGCTGATTGAAGAAGCGGATGAACGTCGCGCCCCCATTGAGCGTTTTATTGACCGTTTCAGCCGGATTTACACCCCAGCCATTATGGCGGTTGCGCTGCTGGTTACCCTTGTACCACCGCTACTGTTTGCCGCATCCTGGCAGGAGTGGATTTATAAAGGGCTGACGCTGCTGCTGATTGGCTGCCCATGTGCACTGGTAATTTCAACCCCCGCAGCCATTACCTCTGGTCTTGCCGCCGCGGCGCGTCGTGGCGCGCTAATCAAAGGCGGGGCCGCGCTGGAACAGTTGGGAAGAGTCACGCAGGTCGCGTTTGATAAAACGGGTACACTGACCGTGGGTAAACCGCGCGTCACAGCGATTCATCCGGCGAGCGGTATTGGCGAGGCTGAACTGCTGGCGCTGGCGGCAGCGGTAGAGCAAGGCGCGACACACCCGCTGGCGCAGGCGATTGTTCGGGAAGCACAAACGCGCGAGCTGACTATACCTGCCGCGAAAGAACAGCGCGCATTAGTCGGATCTGGCATTGAAGCGCGGGTCGACGGCGAGCGCGTGCTGATTTGCGCCGCCGGGAAGCAACCTGCCGACGCTTTTGCCGGGCAGATAAGCGAGCTGGAAAGCGCGGGTCAAACGGTGGTGCTGGTGTTGCGTAACGATACTGTACTCGGCGTGCTGGCCTTACAGGACACGCTGCGCGACGATGCCCGCACCGCCATCAGCGAACTTAATCAGATTGGCGTGAAAGGGGTGATCCTGACTGGTGATAACCCACGTGCAGCGGCCGCCATTGCCGGTGAACTGGGCCTTGAATTCAAAGCGGGGCTATTGCCGGAAGATAAAGTGCAGGCAGTTTCCCATCTTAACCAACAGTCGCCGCTGGCGATGGTTGGCGACGGCATCAACGACGCTCCGGCGATGAAAGCAGCCACCATCGGCATTGCCATGGGGAGCGGAACCGACGTCGCGCTGGAAACCGCCGATGCCGCCCTGACCCACAACCGCCTGCGCGGTCTGGTACAAATGATTCAACTGGCGCGGGCCACCCACGCCAATATTCGCCAGAACATTGCGATTGCGCTTGGCCTGAAGGGGATTTTCCTCGTCACCACGCTGCTCGGGATAACCGGATTGTGGCTGGCGGTACTGGCAGATACGGGGGCGACGGTACTGGTGACTGCTAACGCGCTGCGGTTGTTACGTAAAGGATAGTTTTTTGCCGGATGACGGCGTTGCCTTATCCGGCCTACGGGTTACACGTTCTTTGTTTGCCGGATAAGCGTTAGCGCCATCCGGCAAACAAAACTAGTGACCTTTACGCAGCAGATAGCGGTACGGCAGCGAGTCGGTCTCTTTAGCCACCAGCTCATGCTCCATAAAGGTACAGAAGCCAGGAATATCGCGGGTTGTTGCCGGATCGTCGGCGACAATCAGCAGTGTTTCACCGGCCTGCATGCCACGTACGGTTTTACGCACCATCATCACCGGTTCCGGGCAGCGCAGTCCCTGGGCATCAAGAGTATGGTCGGGAGAGGTAAACAGATCGCTCATCGTAGTCTCGTTCATTCAAAAACGGCGTTATTTTACGCTCTGTTGTGGCGTAAGCCAATCAGGTTAACGATTGCGTGAAAAACAACCATTGCAATGTGCTCTTAAAGCAGTATCATGCGACGGTTTTTTATTGGGTTCCCTCACCCCATCCAACAAAAAGGTCACAATATGACTCCGTTTACACAAACTCAGCGCGTAAAAGCGTTGTTCTGGCTATCGTTATTTCATCTGCTGGTGATCACCTCCAGCAACTATCTGGTGCAGCTTCCAATCTCCATTTTTGGTTTCCATACCACATGGGGCGCGTTTAGCTTTCCGTTTATTTTCCTCGCCACCGACCTGACCGTGCGTATTTTTGGCGCGCCGTTGGCACGACGCATCATCTTTGCGGTGATGATCCCCGCGCTGCTGATCTCCTATGTCGTTTCATCCCTGTTTTATATGGGATCATGGCAGGGATTTGGCGCACTGCTGCACTTTAACCTGTTTGTCGCCCGTATCGCCGCCGCCAGCTTTATGGCTTACGCGCTGGGACAAATTCTGGATGTGCATGTCTTTAACCGCCTGCGTCAGAACCGTCGCTGGTGGCTGGCGCCAACGGCTTCCACGCTGTTTGGCAACATCAGCGATACGTTAGCCTTCTTCTTTATCGCCTTCTGGCGCAGCCCGGATGCCTTTATGGCCGAGCACTGGATGGAAATCGCGCTGGTCGATTACTGTTTCAAGGTGCTGATCAGCATTATTTTCTTCCTGCCGATGTACGGCGTGCTGCTGAATATGTTGCTGAAAAGGCTGGCAGATAAATCCGAAATCGCTGCATTGCAGACGAGTTAAAGGTTCATTTTCCGAGTTGTGATAAGATGGACGAATGAGCCGTTATGGCCGTTTATCGAAAGGAAGAAGTCAATGCGCAATCTGGTTAAATATGTCGGTATTGGCCTGCTGGTTATGGGGCTTGCGGCCTGTGATAATAGCGATACAAAAGCGCCAGCAGAGAAAGCTGCCGCAGAAAGTAGCGCCAGCGGACAACCGGTCAGCCTGCTCGACGGCAAACTCAGTTTTTCCCTGCCAGCGGATATGACCGATCAGAGCGGCAAGCTGGGCACTCAGGCGAACAATATGCACGTCTATTCTGACGCAACCGGCCAGAAAGCGGTGATTGTGATTGTTGGCGACAACACCAACGAAGACCTGGCTGTGCTGGCAAAACGTCTGGAAGATCAGCAGCGTAGCCGTGACCCGCAGTTGCAGGTCGTCACCAATAAATCCATTGAGCTGAAAGGCCACACGCTGCAGCAGTTAGACAGCATCATCTCGGCTAAAGGCCAGACCGCTTACTCTTCTGTGGTGTTGGGCAAAGTGGATAACCAACTGCTGACCCTGCAAATCACGCTGCCTGCTGACGATCAGCAAAAGGCGCAGACTACCGCAGAAAACATCATTAACACGCTGGTTATCCAGTAACGGTTAAGACGATGACGCGGCCTCCGGTGACACCACCTGAGGCCGTTTTTTTAACCGCCAGGTCAGCAATAACGCCACCGCCACCAGCCCTGCTGCCGCCAGATAGATAACCGGCACGCCCGCCCACGTCATTACCAGCCCAGCCAGCGGCCCGGTAACACCCAGCGATAAATCCATAAATACCGTGTAGGTCGCCAGCGCAGCGCCCTGGTTTTGCTGTGGGACCGCTTTTACCGCCACCACGCCCAGCGCCGGGAAAACCAGCGAGAACCCGGCCCCAGCCAGCAGAACGCCGATTTTCGCCATCCACGGCATGGAAGCCATCCCGACCAGTAGCAGCCCGACAATCTCGACGCTAAAGCAAATCATCGCGACATTCAGCCCGCCTAACCGGTTGATGCCATTTGGGAATAGCAGACGAGTACCGACAAACGTGCAGCTAAATAGCGTCAGCGCGAAAGCCGCGCCGTCCCAGCCTTTAGCGTCGTAAAACAGGGTAATAAACGTGGCGATCACCCCAAAGCCGGCCGAGGCCAGCGCCAGCGCCATGCCGTACAACCAGACGCGTCCGAGCACCGCGCGAAACGGCAACGGTTTGCCTTTGCTGGCCTTCACCGCAGGACGAGGGAGCGCCAACAGTATCGCCAACAGCGCCACGCCCATCACGGTCAGCGCCAGCCCCTGTAAGCCCCCCCAGGCATAAAACAGAACGCCCAGCGGCGCACCTATCGCCATCGCGCCATAGGTCACGATGCCATTCCAGGAAATCACCCGTCCGATGTGCATTGAGCCAACTACCCCCACGCCCCACAGCGTAGAGCCAGTTCCGGCAAAGCTTTGCCCGATCCCGAGAATCACCCGCCCCAGACACAGCAGCAGCAGACTAGCCAACGGCCAGCCGTTCGTTGATCCAGCCAGCAAATAGCCCAGACCACTTAAAAAGCAGCCACACAGCCCGAATACCACAATCTTCTTTGGCCCCAGCAGATCGGCATAGCGACCGGCATGCGGACGGCTCAGCAGCGTAGCGAAATATTGCAGGCTGATGACCAGTCCAGCCCAAAAGGCGCTGAATCCCATCACATCATGGACGTAGCCCGGCAATACCGCGAGCGGCAGGCCGATGGTCAGATAGCTGGCGAAGTTAAACATCACCACGGAGACAATGCGCAGATTAAGGCGTAAACCGCTCAGCGTCGGTTCAGCGACGGGTTCGGGCATGGAGGGTCACCACATATTCACAACAGTGTTTCATTTCTACCATGTTGCAGCCCAGAAATCAGTAACCAGATTAGGAATATCGGCAGCAAGCCAGCCGCTACACTTAATGCAAAAATGCACACAGGAAGAAGACATGACAACCATTCAGCCTGACAAAACAGGTTTGCACATTTTACTTAAACTGGCCGCGCTGGTGGTGATCCTCGCCGGTATTCATGCCGCGGCGGATATCATTGTGCAACTGCTGCTGGCTCTCTTTTTTGCCATTGTGTTGAATCCGCTGGTCACCTGGTTTATTCGCCGGGGAGTACGTCGCCCGGTAGCCATTACGCTCGTAGTGGTGGTCATGCTGTTCGTCCTCACGGCACTGATCGGCGTTCTGGCGTCTTCGATCACGGAATTCATGGCTATGCTACCCAAATACAATAAGGAGCTGACGCGCAAAGTCCTGTATCTGCAAGAGATGGTGCCCTTTCTGAATTTGCATATGTCGCCAGAGCGCATCCTGCAACGTATCGATTCCGATAAACTCATGACCTTCACCACCACACTGATGACCAGCCTCTCTGGCGCCATGGCCAGCGTCGTTCTGCTGGTGATGACGGTCGTCTTTATGCTGTTTGAGGTGCGCCATGTTCCTTATAAGCTGCGCTTTGCGCTGAACAACCCACAAATCCATATTGCAGGGCTGCATCGGGCGCTCAAGGGCGTATCTCACTATCTGGCACTGAAAACGTTGCTCAGCCTATGGACTGGCGCTATCGTCTGGCTGGGACTGGCGCTGATGGGGATTCAGTTTGCTCTGATGTGGGGCGTGTTGGCCTTCCTGCTCAATTATGTGCCCAATATAGGCTCGGTTATTTCCGCCGTGCCGCCCATGATTCAGGCGCTGCTGTTCAACGGCATTTACGAATGCGTACTGGTTGGCGCGCTGTTTCTGGTGGTGCATATGGTGATTGGCAATATCCTCGAGCCGCGCATGATGGGGCATCGCCTGGGATTATCGACGCTAATCGTCTTCCTCTCTCTGTTGGTATGGGGATGGCTGCTCGGCCCGGTAGGCATGCTGCTCTCTGTGCCGTTAACCAGCGTGTGTAAAATCTGGATGGAAACCACCACTGGTGGCAGCAAACTGGCCATTTTGCTGGGTCCCGGCAGACCCAAAAGTCGGCTACCCTGAAAAACTACCAACCGAGGTAGTTTTTATCTTTTTATATGCCCGTTAAACTGATATCCATACAGGTATATATCGCAATTTATCTTAAATAAAGAGTGAAAAGGATTTCATTTTTTAATAAAGAAAATACATAAGTCAACGTACGGATGTCTTTGCCAAACCACATAAGAATAATGAATCCCCCCACAGCATTTAACTCAAACTATCTGCCTATATTTAAAGGTTATTTTATTTGATACGTTTTATCTAAAAATCTATACTTCTCGCCGATGATTACGCTGAAAAATTTCCGTTGAAGAAAGTCACCGAATATTACCATCCGGCAACCTCATCGCCTTGCTATCGGACACGTGAAATAAAATGCTGATTTAGCTTAAATAAAATCACGGGAACTGCAGGGTGATCATTATTTCGAAGCTTATTATTAAACACGTATAAACAGTACTTTGAGAGGGAGTTTTAATGAAACAGTATATTAAGTGGTTTGCGGCCATTGCCGTTGTCGGTGCGCTGGCGGGATGTGCACGTACTGCGCCGATCGATCAAGTTCACACCAGCGTAAGCGCGGGGCACACTCAGGATCAGGTTAAAACCGCCATTCTGAAAGCGGGCATTCAACGCCAATGGGTCATGTCTGAAGCCGGTCCTGGTGTCATTAAAGCACGCCAACAGACCCGCGATCATGTGGCTGAAGTCCGTATCACCTATACCGCCACCAGCTATGACATTAAATACGACAGCAGCCTTAACCTGCAGGCTTCTGGTGGAAAAATTCATAAAAACTACAACCGCTGGGTACGCAATCTGGATAAAGACATCCAGCTCAATCTGTCAGCCGGTGCCAATCTGTAATTACGCCTAAAGTCGGGCCGAAAAGGCCCGATACTCTTACTCTCTGCCATTTAACAGGTTGTCCCCACATGTACGAACAGGATTCGCTTAGCGCACTGGATGCCATTACTGAAGCACAACGTATCGCCTTTGCCCCTATGCTTTTTCAAACCGCGTTGTGTCTGCGAAATGCGGGAGTACTCACCTGGCTGGACAAGCAAGGTAAACGCGGCGCCACGCTCGACGAAATTACCGAAAACAGCACCATCAACGAATATGCCGCCAGCATCCTGTTGGATATGGGGTTAAGTGGGCGAATTATTACCCACAAAGAAGGATATTATTACCTCGCTAAAGTCGGCCACTTCCTTTTACATGACACGATGACGCGTGTGAATATGGATTTCACCCAGGATGTTTGTTATCAGGGACTGTTCTATCTGGAGAATGCGCTGAAAGAAGGGAAGCCCGCGGGATTAAAAATTTTTGGCGACTGGCCAACAATCTATCCTGCACTGTCGCAATTACCCCTGGCTGCGCGTGAAAGTTGGTTCGCTTTCGATCATTACTATTCAGATGGCGCATTTGATGCCGCATTGCCATATGTATTCGCCAGCGCCCCTGCAACCCTGTACGATGTCGGCGGAAATACCGGGAAATGGGCATTACGTTGTTGTCAACATGATGACAATATTGCAGTCACTCTATTAGATTTGCCGCAACAAATTGCACTTGCCCGCGAAAATATCGAAAATACGGGATTATCCCATCGCATAAATTTCCATGCTGTGGATATGCTTAGCGACTCGCCTTTACCCGCAGAGGCAGATATCTGGTGGATGAGCCAATTTCTGGACTGTTTTTCCCCGGAACAAATTATCGCCATTCTGAGCAACATTGCTCGGGTGATGAAACCGGGCGCGAAGCTGTGCATTATGGAACTGTTTTGGGATGCCCAAAAATTTGAAGCGGCCTCATTTAGCCTGAATGCGTCTTCGCTTTATTTTACCTGTATGGCGAATGGCAACAGCCGCTTCTACAGCGTAGAGAAGTTTTATCACTATCTGAATCAGGCAGGTTTTCAGGTAGATGAACGCCACGACAACTTAGGTGTTGGGCATACTTTATTGATATGTCAGAAGAAAAAATAAGAAACAATCGGAACAACCGATTTACCGCGGATACGCGTTGATGAAATTTGCTTTCAACATTATCGACTGGCAGGCCAAGGCGCCAGGATTAAGCGAAACAGAACAGTGGCATGAATGGTCACGGTTTTCGCACGCCATCGATCCCACCGCGCCATTGGCTAAACTCAGCGAGTTACCGATGATGACGGCTCGCCGCCTCAGCTCCGGTAGCAAACTGGCCGTTGATTGCGGGCTGGCGATGCTACGCCGTCATGATATCGATGCCGTGTTGTACACCAGCCGCCATGGTGAGCTGGAGCGTAACTACAGGATCCTGCACGCCCTGGCGACTGAGCAGGCTCTCTCACCAACCGATTTCGCCCTCTCTGTGCATAATTCTGCCGTGGGAAACCTGACCATCGCCGCGAAAAAGCCGATTGTCTCCTCCTCGCTTTCCGCTGGCAGGGATACGTTCCAGCAGGGGCTATGCGAAGTCATCGGGCTGTTGCAGGCGGGATATCAGCGCGTATTGATGGTCGATTTCGACGGTTTTCTGCCCGAGTTTTATCATCCACAGTTGCCGCCTGATATGCCGACATGGCCGTTTGCCGTCGCGCTGGTTATTGAATCCGGTGATCGCTGGCAATGCGAAACCCGTCCACACTGCGCGCAAGGTGAGACGCCATTGCCACAAAGCCTGTTGTTTTTACAACATTATTTGCAAGATACCGCGGCGTTTACCCTGCCAGGCGAGCGCGTACAGTGGCAGTGGAGTCAGGGATGAACACGATTTTCCTGCGGCTTAATTGGGTATGGCGACTGGTGATGACCGGTTTTTGCTTTGCCCTGTTTGGCCTCGGCGGACTCCTCCTTTCTACTGTCTGGTTTAACGTATTGCTCATCGCAGTATGGGATAAAGCCCGACGTCGGCGTATCGCCAGACGCAGCATTGCTGCCAGTTTTCGCCTCTTTTTAACGGTGGCGAAGCGACTTGGCGTGCTGGATTACCAGATTGCAGGACGAGACATTTTACGCAACGAACAAGGGTGCCTGGTCGTCGCCAATCATCCGACGCTCATTGACTACGTGCTACTGGCCTCGGTCATGCCAGAAACCGACTGTCTGGTGAAAAGCGCATTACTAAAAAACCCGTTTCTTGGCGGCGTGGTCCGGGCAGCAGATTATCTGATTAACAGTCAGGCTGATGCGCTGTTACCCGCGTGCCAGCAACGTCTGGAACAAGGCGATACCATTTTAATTTTCCCCGAGGGAACCCGTACACGCCCCGGAGAGGAAATGACGTTACAGCGTGGTGCGGCGAATATCGCCGTACGCTGCAGCAGCGATTTACGCATCGTAACCATAAGCTGCAGCGAACAAATGCTGGATAAAGAAAGCAAATGGTACGACGTCCCATCGATAAAGCCCATGTTTACCGTTTCAGTACACGAACGGGTTAAGATCGACCAATTTTACGACGCAAATTCACAAGAACCGGCGCTGGCCGCAAGGCAGTTGAACCGGCATCTTTTGCTTCAATTACAACCAGGTACTTTACCTCTTTCAGGAATTAATGATGCAAGCGCTTTATCTTGAAATCAAAAATCTCATTATAACGACATTGAATCTCGACGAACTGACAGCTGACGATATTGATACCGAAGCGGCACTCTTTGGCGATGGATTAGGTCTGGACTCAATCGACGCCCTGGAGCTTGGGCTGGCGGTGAAAAACGAGTATGGCGTGGTCCTCTCAGCAGAGAGCGAAGAAATGCGCCAGCACTTCTTCTCCGTCGCCACGCTGGCATCGTTCATTCACGCGCAACGTGCCTGAGGATAGTCCGTTATGACCGAACAAAAAGCCATTTACGAAGAAGTCTCATCACTGCTGGTCAAGCTATTTGAAGTCGACCCGCAGGACATTAAGCCTGAGGCGCGCCTGTACGAAGATCTGGAACTCGACAGCATCGACGCCGTCGACATGATCGTGCATCTGCAAAAGAAAACCGGTAAGAAAATTAAACCGGAAGAGTTCAAAGCAGTACGCACCGTACAAGATGTCGTCAACGCGGTAGAACGCCTTCTCAAAGAAGCGTAATTCACCGTGTCGGGCACTCGCTCGCTGCCAGTCGTACAACTGCTAACAGGCCTACTGTTGTTGGCCTGGCCGTTTTTGATCTGGTTTGGCCTTGCGCATAACAGTCTGCACTGGTTGCTACCGTTGATGGCGCTACTCCTTTTTTTACGCTTTCGCCAGACCCGGCGACAGGCGGGGCCGTTGCGCGTTGTAACACAGGTCGTGGCGGTTGCGGGTATCACGTTGTGCATTGCCAGTTATCTGCTCAAAACGCATCAGTTGCTGCTGTTTTATCCGGTAGTGGTAAACGCCGTGATGCTGTCGGTTTTTGGCGGATCGCTTTGGTCCGCGATGCCCATTGTTGAACGCCTGGCGCGGCTGCGCGACCCAAATCTGCCCGAGACAGGAGTACGCTACACACGCCGTGTGACACAAATCTGGTGCGCCTTTTTCATCATCAACGGCAGCGTTGCGCTCTTTACCGCACTGAATGGCGATATGACCCTGTGGACGACCTGGAACGGTATGGTTTCCTATCTGCTGATGGGAACATTGATGGCCGGCGAGTGGTTAGTTCGCCAGCTGGTGATAAAACGAGATACCCAATGAAGCAGCCCCTCACACTTGCTCAATGGCTCTGTGACCCACGCCCGAACGACGTCCCTGTTGCGTGGCAGGAAGAGCATACCTGGACGCTGGGTCATCTGCGCCATGATGTGGCCCAGTTGATAACGTACCTGCAGCAGCAGGAAGGTGAACGCTGGGCATTGTGCTTCGAGAACAGCTATTTATTTATCGTCGCGCTGCTGGCCACGCTCCATGCTGGCAAAACGCCGGTGATCCCAGGGCACTGTCGCGTTTCGTTGTTAAACGAGCAGCACAGGCTGTTTGACGGCGTACTGAGCGATAAAGCGCTGGAATGGCAGGGGACACTGCGGGTGGTCAGTACTGCCATGGCATCCGTAACCCACGACATCACGTTTCCGGCAATACGCAGCGATGCCTTTGTGGAGCTGTTCACTTCCGGTTCGACCGGCCAGCCGAAACGCGTGATCAAACCGATCGCTCGCCTGGATAGCGAAGCGGCATTGCTCGCGACGCGCTTTGCCGATCGTCTCGCAGGTTGCCGGGTGGTCGCGTCAGTGGTTCCGCAACATCTGTATGGTCTGACGTTTCGTATCTTCTTGCCAATGGCCTTAGGTCTGCCGCTGCACGCGGCAATGCTATGGTATGCCGAACAACTGGCGGCGCTGAGCCATGAGCATCGGTATGCGTTTATCAGCAGTCCGGCGTTTCTGAAACGCCTCGACCACCATCTGGCACCGCCGCCGGTCGAACTGATTCTGTCTGCGGGCGGTATGCTGCCCTGGCAGGACGTCGCACAGGCTGCTGACTGGCTGAATGTCTGGCCCGATGAGATCTACGGCAGCACTGAAACCGGGATCCTTGCGTGGCGTTATCGCCATCAAGATGATGTGGCATGGCTGCCTTTTCCCGGCGTCAGATTTCAGCCAGAAAATGACGCGTTTCGTGTATTTTCACCGCTAATTACCGCTGATGATGGCCTGTTGCTGGATGATATTCTGCAATTTACCGAAAATGGTCAGTTTCGCCTGATGGGCAGGCGCGGGCGAGTCGTCAAGATTGAAGAGAAACGCATTTCACTCAGCGAAGTGGAGCAACGCTTGCTGGCACTGGACGGTATCCGTGATGTCGCGGCATTGCCGGTCTCACGCGGGGGACGCCAGGGCGTTGGCGTCCTGCTGGTACTGGATGACAAAACCCACCAACGCTGGCTCGCATGCGGAGGAAAACAGCAAGAACTGACCTGGCGACGTTCGCTGTTGCCCTGGCTGGAGCCGGTCGCCGTTCCCCGCTACTGGCGGGTGATTGATGAGATTCCGGTCAACAGTATGAACAAGCGTGTCTATGCGCAATTACAGGAGTTATTTCATGAAACCCCATGAAATCGAGCGCCATCAGGCACAGCCTCAACAGGCTGAGATTGTTTTACATCTCGACCCTTCGCTGTTTTGGTTCAGCGGGCATTTTGCCGTGCAGCCACTACTGCCAGGCGTTGCACAGCTGGATTGGGCGATGCATTACGCCACCACGTTGCTGGTCCCTGGCTGGCGTTTTCACAGTATTCAGAACGTGAAGTTCCAGTCACCGCTATTGCCTGGAACCACCATCACCCTGAGTCTGATCTGGCAGGAAGAACGTCAGATGCTCTCTTTTAGTTATCAGCGCCACGACGGTGAAGCGCGCCATACCGCCAGCAGCGGGAAGATTCGGTTATGTCGCTGACGTTTTCCCCGTGCGTGTTGATCCCCTGCTATAACCACGGCGCAATGATGTCGGGCGTATTGGATCGTCTTCAGCCATTCAATCTCCCCTGCATTGTGGTGGACGATGGCAGCGACAAGACCACACAAGATGAACTGGCACGCCTGGCGGCAGAATACGGCAATCTGACGTTAATTCGCCTGCCGGTCAACGCAGGCAAAGGCGCGGCGGTGATTAGCGGAATTCAGGCGGCGGCAGATGCCGGGTTCAGTCATGCCGTGCAGGTCGATGCCGACGGTCAGCATGCCATTGAAGATATTCCCAGACTACTTGCATTGGCAAAAGAACATCCGGCAGCGCTCATTTCCGGACAACCGATTTACGATGATTCTGTCCCTCGCTCGCGCCTGTACGGACGCTGGGTAACCCACATCTGGGTGTGGATAGAAACGCTCTCGATGCAGCTAAAAGACAGCATGTGCGGCTTCCGGGTGTATCCGGTGACACCTACACTGCAACTGGCACAGCGCGTGACGCTCGGCAAACGGATGGATTTTGATACCGAAGTGATGGTGCGTCTCTACTGGCAAGGCAACCCCAGCTATTTTATCCCCACACGAGTCATCTATCCGCAGGACGGGCTATCCCATTTTGACGCGCTCAAAGACAATCTGCGCATTTCATTAATGCACACTCGCCTGTTTTTTGGCATGTTGCCACGCATCCCCTCCCTGCTTTTTCGTCGTTCATCAACACACTGGGCGCAGCAGCAGGAAGTCAAAGGGCTGTGGGGAATGCGTCTGATGTTGCTGGTCTGGCGTTTACTGGGTCGCAAAGCCTTCTCCCTGCTACTGTATCCGGTAGTCGGCGTTTACTGGCTCACCGCATCAACTGCCCGAAAAGCCTCTCAGAGCTGGATTCGCCGCGTACGGGCGCAACTGATCGCACGCCGGATGCCAGTACCGTCAAACCTGACCAGTTATCAGCATTTCCTGCGTTTTGGCGGCGCGATGCTGGATAAAATTGCCAGCTGGCGCGGTGAGCTGCACGTCGGCCGCGATGTTGTTTTTGCACCAGGCGCAGAAGAGACGCTAAATGTCAGCGACCCGCGAGGAAAACTGCTGCTGGCCTCACATTTGGGCGATGTCGAAGCCTGTCGGGCACTCGCCCAGCTA
This sequence comes from Citrobacter sp. RHBSTW-00029, assembly GCF_014104295.1. Lineage (NCBI taxonomy): Bacteria > Pseudomonadati > Pseudomonadota > Gammaproteobacteria > Enterobacterales > Enterobacteriaceae > Citrobacter > Citrobacter sp. RHBSTW-00029. The sequence goes on along the minus strand of NZ_JABXRT010000001.1, from coordinate 4,468,807 downwards.
CAGGGCAGTAAAACAATCAATGCGCTGGTATTTAGCGATAACGCCCAACGCTTTAAAAAAATTATGGAAGAGATGGCCCCGCAGGCTGGGTTAAACCTGCTACCGGTGAACGATATTGGCCCGGATACCGCCATTCTGCTCAAAGAGAAACTGGATCGTGGCGAATGGATCGCCATCGTTGGCGATCGCATCGCAGTCACTACCCAACGTGGCGGCGAATGGCGTGTCTGCTGGAGCCGCTTTATGGGGCAAGTTGCGCCCTTCCCACAGGGCCCGTTCATTCTTGCGTCTATTTTACGCTGTCCGGTGGATCTGATTTTCGCCCTGCGCCAGCAGGAGAAACTACGCATCCACTGCGAACCATTTGCTGACCCGCTGCTCTTGCCGCGTGCCACCCGACAACAGGCATTACAGAATACCGTCGATCGCTACGCCGAACGCCTTGAGCACTATGCACTTCAGTCGCCACTCGACTGGTTTAACTTTTTCGATTTCTGGCAGTTGCCGGACACCAAAGACAAGGAGTAAAGGGTGCTTAACGATCCCCGCTTTACGGCTGAAGTCGAGCTGACTATTCCGTTTCACGACGTCGATATGATGGGTGTAGCGTGGCATGGCAACTACTTCCGCTATTTCGAGATTGCCCGCGAGGCACTGCTGAACCAATTCAATTACGGTTATCGGCAGATGAAAGCGTCCGGCTATTTGTGGCCCGTGGTCGACACCCGGGTGAAGTATCGCAACGCCCTGACTTTCGAGCAGCGTATCCGTGTGCGTGCCCGTATTAAAGAGTTCGAAAATCGCCTGCGTATCGACTACGACATTTTCGATGCTGAAACAGGAAAACGCGCCACAACGGGCTATACCATCCAGGTCGCCGTGGACGAAAAAAGCCGTGAGCTGTGCTTTGTCAGCCCGGATATTTTGTTTGAACGAATGGGAGTGACGCCATGAAATTATGGCCATTGTTGGTGCTGCTCATCAGCCCTTTTGTCAGCGCTCTGACGCTTGATGACCTGCAACAGCGTTTTACCGAACAGCCGGTCGTTCGCGCCCATTTCGATCAAACCCGGACGATAAAAGATCTGCCGCAGCCGCTGCGGTCTCAGGGCAAAATGCTGATCGCCCGTGACCAGGGTCTGTTGTGGGACCAAACCGCGCCGTTCCCGATGCAACTGTTGCTTGATGATAAGCGGATGGTTCAGGTGATTAACGGTCAGCCACCGCAGACCATCACCGCCGAAAACAACCCGCAAATGTTCCAGTTCAATCATCTGCTACGTGCATTATTCCAGGCGGATCGTAAGGTGCTGGAGCAAAACTTCCGCGTGACCTTTACCGACGTAGGGGAGGGGCGCTGGACGTTACGCCTGACGCCAATCACCACGCCACTGGATAAGATTTTCGCGACGATTGATTTAGCTGGTAAGACCTACCTGGAGAGCATTCAGCTCAATGACAAGCAGGGCGATCGCACCGATATCGCGCTTTCCCAACACCAACTGACGCCAGCGCAACTGACCGATGATGAACGCCAACGCTTTGCCGCCCAGTAAACGTCCCGCGCTGTTATGGGGGCTCGCCTGCCTGATTATGCTGGGCGTCTTGTTGACGCTACTCCCGCAGGCCAGGCTCAATAGCAGCGTGCTGGCCATGCTGCCAAAACAGGCAATGGGCGACATTCCCCCGAGCCTGAACGAAGGCTTTATGCAGCGCCTCGACCGGCAACTGGTCTGGCTGGTGAGTTCCGGTAAGCAACCGGACCCGTCGGCGGCGCAAGACTGGCTGACGCTGCTGCAAAAATCGCACGCGCTGGCCCAGGTGAAAGGCCCGATGGACGCCGACAGCCAGCAGGCATGGGGGGCTTTCTTCTGGAAACACCGTAACGGCCTGATAGATAACGATACCCGCGCTCGTCTGCAAAACGGCGGCGAAGCCCAGGCCCAGTGGATCCTGTCCCAGCTTTACTCCGCATTCTCCGGCGTCAGCGGCAAAGAGTTGCAAAACGATCCCCTCATGCTGATGCGCGGCTCGCAGTTGGCCATGGCCAAAAATGGCCAGCGTTTACGCCTGATGGACGGCTGGCTGGTCACTCAGGACGAGCAAGGCAACTACTGGTATCTGTTACATGGCGAGCTGACCGGCTCATCGTTTGATATGCAACAGACGCACCAATTGGTCACCACGCTGAATACGCTGGAAGGTGAGTTCAAAGCCCACTATCCGCAGGCACAATTACTGTCTCGCGGAACGCTGTTCTACAGCGATTACGCCAGCCAGCAGGCGAAACAGGATATCTCGACCCTAGGCATAGCGACCGTGATCGGGGTGATCCTGCTCATCGTGGCCGTGTTTCGTTCGCTGCGTCCGCTGCTGCTGTGCCTGATTTCAATTGGTATTGGCGCGCTGGCGGGAACCGTCGTCACGTTGCTGATTTTTGGCGAACTCCATCTGATGACGCTGGTGATGAGCATGAGCATCATCGGTATTTCCGCCGATTATACGCTCTACTATTTGACCGAGCGGATGGTGCACGGTGCAGAAACATCGCCATGGCAAAGCCTTGCCAAAGTACGCAATGCCCTGCTCCTGGCACTGCTCACTACCGTGGCGGCTTATCTGATTATGATGCTGGCCCCCTTCCCCGGTATTCGCCAGATGGCGGTATTCGCGGCGGTGAGTCTGAGTGCCTCGTGCCTGACGGTCATTTTCTGGCACCCATGGTTGTGTCACAGGTTGCCGGTGCGCCCGGTTCCGGCAATGGTACTCATGCTACGCTGGCTTGCCGCCTGGCGGCGGAATAAGAAATTATCCGTTGGCCTACCGGTGGCGCTCGCGTTGTTCTCGTTGGCAGGCATGGCAACGCTACGCGTAGACGATGATATCTCCCAGTTACAGGCGCTGCCGCAGAACATTCTCGCTCAGGAAAAAGCAATTACCGCCCTGACCGGGCAAAGCGTCGACCAGAAGTGGTTTGTCGTGTACGGCAAATCCGCTCAACAAACGCTGGAGCGACTGGAAGCCTTTACTCCCGCGCTGGAAGAGGCAAAAAAAGACGGATTACTCAGCGGATATCGCACTATTCCGTTAAATTCGCTCGCCCGGCAGCAGCAGGATCTCACCCTGTTAAAAGATGCCGCGCCCGCCGTCACAAAAGCCTTAAACAGCGCCGGGCTGACAACGGTGAAACCCGATCTTAGCGCCATGCCGGTCACCGTCGATGCCTGGCTTTCCAGCCCGGCCAGTGAAGGCTGGCGCTTACTGTGGCTGTCGCTGGCAGACGGTGAAAGCAGCGTGCTGGTTCCCGTTGAAGGAGTGAAACAAAGTGATGCTTTAAACACGCTCAGCACAAAATATTCCGGCGTTGCGTGGGTGGATCGTAAGAGCAGCTTTGACACTCTGTTTGCGCTGTATCGCCATATTCTGACGGGCTTGCTATGCGTTGCGCTGGCAGTAATTGCCTGTGGTGCCGTCATTCGACTTGGCTGGCGTAAGGGCTTAACTAGCCTGGTCCCCTCAGTGCTGTCTTTAGGTTGTGGTCTGGCGGTACTGGCTCTGAGTGGGCACGCGCTCAACCTGTTCTCGCTGCTGGCACTGGTGCTGGTGCTGGGGATTGGCATTAACTACACGCTGTTTTTCAGTAATCCACGCGGTACGCCACTGACGTCGCTACTGGCTATCACACTGGCGATGATGACTACGCTCCTGACGCTCGGCATGCTGGTCTTTAGCGCCACTCAGGCAATCAGCAGTTTTGGCATTGTATTGGTGAGCGGTATTTTCACTGCATTTTTGCTGTCACCGCTGGCGATGCCAACGAAAAGAGAGAAGAAAAAAAGATGATGTTATCGACATTTTTTGCCGGGTGGCGGATTCGCCTTATCAGGCCGTTAATGATAGCGCTCGCCGCACTGATTCTTTCCGGTTGCAGCCACACACAGCCGGAACAGCAAGGCCGCCCACAAGCCTGGTTAGAGCCGGGAACACGTGTGACGCTACCTGCTCCGGGGATTTCTCCCGCGGTGAATTCACAACAGCTGCTGACCGGAAGTTTTAACGGCAAAACGCAGTCGCTGTTGGTCATGCTTAATGCTGATGATAAGAAAATCACACTGGCCGGGTTGTCATCAGTTGGCATTCGCCTGTTCCTCGTGACTTACGATGAAAAAGGATTGCACACCGAACAATCGATCATCGTTCCGCAACTGCCGCCCGCAAGCCAGGTGCTGGCTGACGTGATGCTTAGTCATTGGCCAATTAGCGCCTGGCAACCGCAATTACCTCAAGGCTGGACGCTCGTCGATACGGGCGATACACGTGAACTGCGCAATAGCCGCGGCAAACTGGTCACGGAAATCACGTATATGAATCGCAAAGGAAAACGCGAACCGATCAGCATTGAGCAGCACGTATTTAAATACCACATCACCATTCAATACCTGGGTGACTGAGATGATCTACATTTCTGCCGTTGGCATGATTAACGCGTTGGGCAATAACACCGATGAAATCGCCGCCAACCTCACACGTGGCATAGCGCCGGGAATGCGTCCGCGCGCGAACTGGCTACAAGGACATCCACCCGCCGTATTAGCAGGCGTTGACGGTGATCTGCCCGCGATCCCTCAGCAATTTAGCGCACATCGTTCGCGCAATAACCAGCTACTGCTGGCTGCACTGGCACAAATCCAGCCACAGGTAGACGACGCTATCGCCCGGTTTGGCCGCGATCGTATTGCTGTCGTTCTCGGCACCAGCACCTCCGGTCTGAATGAAGGTGACGTTCACGTTGATCTGATGCTCAACGACAAAGAGAGCACCGACTGGCGCTACCCGCAGCAGGAACTGGGCGATCCGTCGCGTTTTCTTAGCCACTGGCTGGCGCTGGATGGCCCGGCCTTTACGCTCTCAACCGCCTGCTCGTCCAGTGCACGGGCAATCATGAGCGGGCGTCGCTTAATCGAATCTGGTCTGGTGGATATTGCCATTGTCGGCGGTGCCGATACGCTAAGTCGGATGCCCATCAACGGTTTCCACAGTCTGGAATCGCTCTCCCCAACGCGATGTCAGCCGTTTGGCCGCGACCGCAATGGGATCACCATCGGCGAAGGCGCCGCATTGATGGTATTAACCCGCGAGCCACAGCCCATTGCGCTGCTGGGTGTCGGCGAATCCAGCGATGCATACCATATTTCGGCTCCCCACCCGCAGGGAGAAGGTGCCATTCGCGCCATAGGCCAGGCACTTAACGACGCAAGAATGACACCGGAACACGTGGGCTATATCAATCTGCACGGAACGGCCACTCCGCTCAACGATCAGATTGAGTCCAACGTCGTAAGCACGCTATTTGGCGACACGGTCCCATGCAGTTCAACCAAACACCTGACCGGGCACACGCTGGGCGCGGCGGGGATCACCGAAGCAGCAATCAGTATGCTGATTCTGCAACGCAACCTGCCCCTGCCACCGCAGGATTTTAGCCAGTCGCCGCGCGATGAAACATTGCCACCCTGCGGCATCATTGAACAACCGCAGCCGCTGACTCGCCCGGTAATCTTATCTAACTCGTTCGCCTTCGGCGGTAATAATGCCAGCATCCTGCTCGGGAGAATCTCATGAGCCACTATTTATCACCGGGCGATTATTTACCGCATGACGCGCCGATGCTGCTCCTTGAAGAGGTCGTCAGTGTGGCGTACGAAACCGCCACCTGCCACGTGACGGTATCGGCAAACAGTGTACTGGCCCCTTTCCTCGACCCCGATGGCAATCTGCCCGGCTGGTTCGCACTGGAATTAATGGCGCAGACCATTGGCGTCTGGTCTGGCTGGCACCGCCAGCAATACGGTCAGGCGAGTATTGCATTAGGTATGGTGCTGGGCGCACGCGAGTTAGTCTGTGCTGCGGGTGTTCTGCCTGCCGGAAAGCGGCTGAGCATTCATGTCAAATTGCTGATGCAGGATGCACGATTCGGTAGCTTTGAATGCGTCATTCAGGCAGACAACAAGACGCTGGCAACCGGTCGCGTCAACACCTTCCAGCCGACAACAGAAGAAATTAACACGCTATTTCAACAAGGAGCGTCCACATGAGTCGTTCAGTTTTAGTTACGGGTGCCAGCAAAGGTATCGGTCGCGCCATCGCCAGACAACTGGCGGCAGACGGCTTTGTGGTCGGCGTGCACTATCATCGCGATACACAAGGTGCACAAGACACGCTGGAGGCTATCCTCGCCGCTGGCGGCGCAGGGCGTCTGTTGACGTTTGACGTTGCCAATCGCGAGCAATGCCGTGAAGTACTGGAGCACGATATTGAGGTTAACGGCGCATGGTACGGCATTGTCAGCAACGCCGGGGTAACGCGTGATGCCGCCTTCCCTGCGCTCAGCGATAACGACTGGGATGCGGTGATCCACACCAACCTCGACAGCTTTTACAACGTCATTCATCCGTGCATTATGCCGATGATTAGCGCACGCCAGGGGGGGCGTATCATCACACTGTCTTCGGTATCCGGCGTGATGGGCAACCGCGGTCAGGTTAATTACAGTGCAGCAAAAGCCGGTATTATTGGCGCCACCAAAGCGCTGGCCATCGAACTGGCAAAACGCAAAATTACCGTAAACTGTATTGCACCAGGACTGATTGATACCGGGATGATCGAGATGGAAGAAGCCGCATTGAAAGAGGCGATGTCGATGATCCCCATGAAACGGATAGGTCAGGCTGAAGAAGTGGCCGGGCTTGCCAGTTATTTAATGTCGGATGTGGCGGGCTATGTCACTCGCCAGGTGATTTCCATCAATGGAGGGATGTTATGACACGTCGTGTCGTGATTACAGGCATGGGCGGCGTCACCGCCTTTGGGGAAAACTGGCAGGATGTCTCAGCCAGGCTATTGGCGTATGAAAATGCGGTACGCAAAATGCCGGAGTGGCAGGTTTATGACGGACTGCACACGCTGTTGGGTGCGCCGATCGATAACTTCACTCTGCCGGAACACTATACCCGCAAGCGCATTCGCGCCATGGGTCGCGTGTCGCTGATGTCCACTCGCGCATCAGAACTGGCGTTAGAACAAGCCGGACTGATTGGCGATCGGGTACTGACCAACGGTGAAACCGGAATAGCATACGGTTCCTCCACAGGCAGCACCGGGCCGGTGAGTGAGTTCGCGACCATGCTGACCGAGAAGCACACCAATAACATCACCGGCACGACCTATGTGCAAATGATGCCGCACACCACGGCTGTTAACACCGGATTGTTTTTCGGCCTGCGTGGGCGAGTCATCCCGACATCCAGCGCCTGCACCTCCGGTAGCCAGGCAATTGGTTACGCATGGGAAGCCATCCGACACGGTTATCAAACTGTGATGGTTGCCGGTGGTGCAGAAGAACTGTGCCCTTCCGAAGCCGCCGTATTTGATACGCTGTTCGCCACCAGCCAGCGCAACGACGAACCGAAAACCACTCCCTCCCCATTCGATGAAAAACGCGATGGTCTGGTCATCGGGGAAGGTGCTGGTACGCTGGTGCTGGAAGAGTTGGAACACGCTAAAGCGCGCGGAGCAACGATTTACGGTGAAATCGTCGGCTTTGCCACTAACTGCGATGCTGCCCATATCACCCAGCCACAGCGTGAGACAATGCAGATTTGCATGGAAAAATCGCTGAGCATGGCCGGTATTAGCGCCCGGGATATCGGCTATATTTCAGCGCACGGTACCGCTACCGATCGTGGCGATATTGCAGAAAGTCAGGCGACTGCCGCAATTTATGGTGATAATGTGCCGCTATCCTCGCTTAAAAGCTATTTTGGGCATACCCTTGGCGCTTGTGGCGCACTGGAGGCCTGGATGAGTCTGCAAATGATGCGTGAAGGCTGGTTTGCGCCTACGCTGAATTTGAGTCAGCCAGATGCCAATTGTGGCGCGCTGGATTACATTATGGGTGAAGCCCGCAAGATTGATTGCGAGTTTTTGCAGAGCAATAACTTTGCGTTTGGCGGCATCAATACTTCTATCATCATCAAACGTTGGCCGTGATATGTACCGGATCGTTCTAGGGAAAGTTTCTGATTTAAGCACCGGCGTGCTGCCTCATGCGCTCTATGAGCAGGCACCGCAGGGTGCTCGCCGCGCACGCTGGTTGGCTGGCCGCGTGCTGCTTTCCCATGCCCTTTCCCCATTGCCTGATATCGTCTACGGCGAGCAAGGAAAACCGGCCTTTTCAGCCGACACGCCGCTGTGGTTCAATCTTAGCCACAGCGGTGATGACATTGCTCTGCTGCTTAGCGACGAAGGGGAAGTGGGCTGCGATATTGAAGTCGTGCGCCCGCGCGAAAACTGGAAGACGCTGGCGAATACGGTGTTCAGTCTTGGGGAACATGCCGAAATCGAAGCAGAACATCCGGAACACCAACTGGCGGCTTTCTGGCGCATCTGGACGCGCAAAGAAGCCATCGTTAAGCAGCGTGGCGGCAGCGCCTGGCAAATTGTCAGCGTCGATAGCACTACACTGACATCCTCGCTCTCCGTTAGCCAGTGCCAGCTCGAAACCCTGAGTCTGGCCGTGTGCACGCCAACGCCATTTACCCTGACAGCCGACGCCGTGCAGAGGCTGTAACTCCCGCATTCCCTGTGCGCCAACGCGCGACATGAAAGGTTAACTGCAGATGCAACGAGTCACCATTACTCTCGATGACGATTTACTGGAAACGCTGGATAGCCTGAGCCAGCGCCGTGGTTACAACAACCGTTCTGAAGCGATTCGCGATATTTTGCGTGGTGCGCTGGCGCAGGAAACGACCCAGGAGCATGGCACTCAGGGCTTCGCGGTACTCTCGTATGTTTATGAACATGAGAAGCGTGATTTGGCCAGCCGCATTGTTTCGACGCAGCACCATCACCATGATTTATCGGTCGCTACGCTACACGTTCACATCAACCATGACGACTGCCTGGAAATCGCCGTACTAAAAGGCGACATGGGCGATGTTCAGCATTTTGCCGATGATGTGATTTCCCAGCGCGGAGTGCGCCACGGTCATTTGCAGTGCCTGCCGAAAGAAGAGTAATTACCTGTTTCGTTGCCGGGGGCGCTTCGCTTGCCCGGCCTACACCCGTTCTCGTTTGTAGGCCGGATAAGGCGTAGCCGCCATCCGGCAATAATGTTCACGCCATCGTGCCAATCGTCTTTCTAAAGCGCAGCAGCGCTATCAGGAAGAACGCACTGCCAATCGCCAGCAACGTCAGAAACTGCGGCCAGACGATGCCGAACCCTGCGCCACGATAAAGAATCGCCTGCGCCAGGCTGACAAAGTGGGTAGTCGGCATCGTCAGCATGATGTCCTGTACGGCCTGCGGCATGCTTTCACGCGGCGTGGAGCCGCCGGAGAGCATCTGTAACGGCAACAGCACCAGAATCATCAGCAATCCCAGTTGCGGCATGGAGCGCGCCAGCGTGCCCATAAAAATACCGATCGAGGTGGTCGCGAACAGGCTTAGCGCCACGCCCAGCATAAACAGCGGTATCGAACCTTCAATGGGTACGCCAAGCACACCTTTTACCATCAGCATCAGCGACAGACCGGAAACCACCAGCACCACCAGCCCCATCGACCAGATTTTTGCCATCATGATCTCAAACGGCGTTACCGGCATCACCAGCAGATGCTCAATGGTCCCGTGCTCACGTTCGCGAATTAGCGCCGAGCCGGTGAGCACAATCGCCAGCATGGTAATGTTGTTGATGATTGCCATCACCGCGCCAAAACGGGCAGGTTCCAGATTGGGGTTAAAGCGCATGCGCATTTCCAGCGCCACCGGCGGCTCACTGTTGTCACGGTAACGCGCCACAAAGCTGTTCACTTCGCCGCTGATGATATTCTGGATATAACTGTTGCCGGTAAAGGCCTGGCTCATCCGCGTGGCATCGACGTTAACCTGAATATCCGGCTGTCTTCCTGCCAGCACATCGCGCTGAAAATCAGGCGGAATGTTCACGGCGAAGGTGTAGCGTCCGGCATCCAGCCCGGCATCCATCTCATCGGCGGTGATCATCTCCGGCGGTAAAAACCACGGGCGATAAAAGCTGTTCACAATCCGGTTCGACAGCTGTGACTGGTCCATATCGGCAATAGCAATCGGCGCCAGATGCAGCGAACCCGGCAGGACGGTCGCGGAAGAATAAACCGAAATCGTGAAGGCAAAGACGATCAGCGTCAGCATCGCTTTGTCGCCCAGCAGGCTGCGTAACTCTTTGATGCCGAGGTTATAAATATTACGTAGTCGGCGCATCACCCCTCCTGTTTTTTCAGCAGTAATACGCTCAAACCAATCACCACCGGAATGGCTACCGCCAGCGGCATAAACAGCTGCCAGAGATCCGTCAGATCCAACGCTTTAGAGAACGTCCCGCGCGCAATGGTCAGAAAATGGCTGGTCGGATAAATTTCGCCAATCCAGCGTCCAGGTCCTTCGAGCGAGGCGACCGGGTCGATCATCCCGGAAAACTGCGTCGCCGGGATCAGCGTAATAATTGCCGTACCAAAAATGGCGGCGATCTGGCTTTTCATAAACGTGGAGATTAACAACCCCAGTCCGGTGGCAATGGTGACGTACAGCAGCGCGGCCAGCGTCAGAGTCATAAAGCTGCCCTTATGCGGGACGCCGAACACAAACACCGACAGCGCACACAGCAGCAGGAAGTTCAGCATGCCCAGTACGATATAAGGCAACTGTTTGCCGAGCAAAAACTCACTGCGGGTGGTGGGTGTAACGTACAGGTTGATAATCGATCCCAGCTCTTTTTCGCGCACCACGCTGAGGGCACTGAGCATGGAAGGGATCATCATCAGCAGCAGCGGGATCACTGCCGGAACAATCGCCGGCAGGCTCTTCACATCCGGGTTGTAACGATAGCGAGTTTCAATGGTCATCAGCCCGTTTTGCCCACTGGCATTGGGTTGATGCGCCATCACGTCCTGTAGCCAGGTCTGGTGCATCGCCTGTACGTAACCCCTTACCGTTTCGGCCCGGCTCGGCATTGCGCCATCGACCCAGACGCCAATCTTCACCGGCGTGCCACGCGCGATATCGCGGCCAAAGTTTGGCGGGATCTCTATTGCTACCGCCACTTCGCCCGAACGCATCCGTTTGTCCAGCTCGTCATAACTGGTGAGCGGCGGCTGCTCAATAAAATAGCGCGATCCCGCCAGATTCAGCGTCCACGCCTGGCTGCTGACGGTCTGGTCACGATCGAGCACCGAAAAACGCAGATTTTCCACGTCCATGCTGATGCCGTAGCCCATGATCAGCATCAGGATCACCGTCCCCATCAGCGCCAGCGTTGAACGCACCGGGTCCCGCCGCAGCTCCAGAGCTTCACGGCGGCTGTAGCTGAACAAGCGCCGCAGGCTAAAGCCCTGCCGCGGCGGCTGACTGTTTTCATGCACCAGCGGAGCAGTCGCTTGCGAAAGCGTCGCTTCCGGCGCCGGGCCTGCTGCTTCCTGTAGCCAGGAGATAAAAGCCTCTTCCAGGCTGGCGGCACCACGCTGTTTCACCAGCTCCTGCGGCGTGCCGCTGGCGAGTACTTTTCCGGCGTGCATCAGCGACATACGGTCGCAGCGCTCCGCTTCGTTCATAAAGTGGGTGGAGATAAAAATGGTCACTTTATCCTGACGCGACAGATCGACCATCAGTTGCCAGAACATGTCCCTTGCCACCGGATCGACCCCGGAGGTCGGCTCATCAAGAATCAACATTTCAGGGCGATGGATCACCGCCACCGCCAGCGACAGGCGTTGACGGATCCCCAACGGCAGCGCACCGGGCAACGTGTCTTCGACATCGGTCAGCGAAAAGCGCTCGCTCATCTCTTGTACCCGCCCGGGGATTTCCGCTTCGGGGATATGGAACAGTCGCGCGTGTAGCTCAAGGTTTTGCCGCACGGTCAGCTCGCTGTAGAGCGAAAACGCCTGCGACATATAGCCTACCCGGCGGCGGGTATCGATATTCTTCGGGTCAACCGCTTGCCCAAACAGCCACGCCTCACCTTCGCTTGCGGGCAGCAGACCGGTGAGCATCTTCATGGTGGTGGATTTACCGCAGCCGTTGGAGCCGAGAAAGCCGAAGATCTCCCCGCGGGGAATACGAAAGTTAACGTGGTCAACGGCGACAAACTTGCCGAAGCGCATGGTCAGATCTTTCGCCTCAATGGCAATCTCTTCCTGCTCAGCGTGATACGGCGGGATCACCACCGGTTTGTGCGCCTGACGCTGCGCTTCAGGTAACAACGCAATAAACGCCTGCTCCAGCGTGGCGCTGTTGGTTTGTTCTCGTAGCTGCTGGGCGCTGCCGGTGGCCAATACCTCACCCGCGTTCATCGCCACCAGCCAGTCAAAGCGCTCGGCTTCTTCCATATAGGCGGTGGCGACCAGCACGCTCATATTGGTCTGACGCTGGCGAATGCTGTTAATCAGATCCCAGAACTGGGCGCGGGACAGCGGGTCTACCCCGGTGGTGGGTTCATCAAGAATGAGCAATTCCGGGTCGTGGATTAACGCGCAGCACAGCCCCAGCTTTTGCTTCATCCCACCCGAGAGTTTCCCGGCAGGACGATCGCGAAACGGCGCCAGTCCGGTGCTGTTCAATAGCTCGGTAATCCGCGCTTCGCGTTCCGCTTTGTCATGACCAAACAGCCGGGCAAAGAAGTCGACGTTCTCATACACCGACAGCGTGTGGTACAGGTTTTTACCCAGCCCTTGCGGCATCCAGGCAATACGCGGGCAGACATCCCGGCGATGTTTTGGGTCGCGCATATCGCCGCCCAGCACCATCACGTTGCCGTGTTCAATCACCCGCGCACCGGAAATAAGCGACAGCAGGCTCGATTTTCCGACGCCATCCGGGCCAATCAGCCCCACCATACAGCGGGCGGGGATATCCAGCGTGATGTTGTTCAGCGCTACCGTTTTCCCGTAATGCTGACTCACGCCGTCAAGGTGCGCCACGGGAGGAACGGGAACCAGCGCCAGATGCGTCATTGCGGCAACCTCACCACCAGGTCGTCAGGCCAGGGGCGATTTTCATCCAGACGCACCCAGGCCATGCCCGGCAGACCGGTTTTCACGTACTCCAGATGCTGCTGCAACAGCTCTGGTGGAATACGCGCTTTGACGCGAAACATCAGCTTCAGCCGTTCATCGCTGGTTTCAACCGTTTTCGGCGTGAACTGCGCGACGCTAGCCACAAAGCTGATGGTCGCCGGAATACGCAGATCCGGTGCGGCATCCAGCACCAGTCGCGCTTCACCGCCAATCTTCAGCAGGCCAGCCTGTTCGGTCGGCAAGAAGAATGTCATGTAGACATCGCTGAGATCGACCATATTCAGCACGCGCCCGCCCGCGGAAAGCACCTCGCCCGGTTCGGCGACACGGTACTGCACGCGACCATCGCGCGGGGCTTTCAGCTCGCTGTCATCAATATCAGCGGCAATACGACGTTCGGTGGCCTGCGCGGCTTCTACGCGGGTTTGCGCCTGAATAATGCTGGTACGGGCGGCTTCAATTGCGGCTTTTGCCGCAGAGACCTGCGCCTTGGCGGATTCCAGCGCCGCGCGCGCGCTTTCCGCCGCAGCCCTGTCGTCATCCAGCTGTTGCTCAGACACGGCCCCACGCTGGGATAGCGAACGGGAGCGCACGTGACGTTTAGAGACCGACTGCAGTTCCGCCTCGCGCTGTTTTACCACCGACTGCGCGGCGCGCATTTCACTTTGCCGTTGTTCCAGCAACGCCCGTGCCGCCGCAACTGCACTTTCCGCTTCTTTGATTTGCGCGACCGCTTCCAGCCGCTGCTCGTGCAGCACGCGGGTATCCATTTTCGCCAGCACCTCGCCCTGACGAACGAACTGCCCTTCCGATACGAGGATCGTATCAATACGTCCGGCAATTTTGGTGGCAATATCCACTTCAGTGGCTTCAATTCTGCCGTTGCTGGCGGCAAACCCTTCCGGTATCCCCGCAGGACGCAACATCCACCATGCTATTGCAGCAACCACCACCACAATACCCGCGCCCCACCACACCAGATGACGCTTAATCTTATCCATATTCGACCCGCCGTAATCCCTGTTATCAAACGATGCGTGTCACAAAACCCACTGAACTGCTATTCAGTGAGAGATTCCATCCGGGATGAGAAGGAATGATAAACGATGGCCAAAGAGCGGACAGGCGTTATAGCAACGCATACCGCGAAGGAAGTGAATGACGAAAATGCTGTGAAATCGGGTAGTAATGTTGTCATCATCAGCGTTCCTGGCCGGAAATGAAACACGCATACTCATAACTGCTATCTATTGAATACTAACACCTGGATTCGATATGTCTATTCGGTTGTTCTCGCGATGTCATCGGGCAAAACAGTGTCCGGCAATCCACTCGCCGGACAAGCTTTTGGCGAGTGTTCTGTTTAAAACGCGTGTTGGTATAGCCGCAACGCATCATCTGCCGTGAGCGGAACAGGATTGTTATCCAGAAGACGAGTCTGCTGCATGGCATCCTGAGCCAATATCGCCAGCGTTTCAGCAGGTATATCGACATCGCGCAGCTTTTTCGGTGCACCCGATTCAGCAATAATGCGTACCATCGCAGCAATAAATATCGCGGCATCTTTCTCCATATTCCCCGACACCTCCTCGCCAATAACAGCAGCCAGCTCGGCATAGTACGGCGCAGCGACTGGCGCATTAAACTGCAGCACCGGAATCAGCATCAACGCATTCGACAACCCATGTGGAATATGGTGTCGTGCGCCAAGGGGATAAGCCAGCGCATGCACTGCGGCCACTGGGGAATTGGCAAAAGCCTGGCCTGCCAGCATCGCGCCCAGCAGAACATTTTCTCGCGCTTCACGGTTGTTCCCATCACGACAGGCAGTCACCAGATGGCGGCTAATTAAGCGTAATGCTTCCCGCGACAGCGCATCCGAAATGGGGTTCTTCTTATGTTTACCGGTATAAGCCTCAATGGCATGCACCATCGCGTCGATGCCAGCCGCCGCCGTATGAACCGGAGGAAGTCCAAGCGTCAATTGCGCATCCAGCAGCACCAAATCGCCATATAGCTGTGGTGCGACAATCCCCATTTTGCTGTCATCATTGGTCGTCAAAATCGAAATATTAGTGACTTCTGAGCCCGTCCCTGCCGTGGTAGGGATGTTAATCAGCGGCAGACGCTGCCCGGAAACTTTGCCAATACCGTAAAGCGCCTGCAGATCTTGCTCAGAGTTGATTAACACGGCCACCAGCTTCGCGACATCCAGCGAGGAGCCGCCGCCCAGACCAATGACCATGTCGCAATGGTCATCACGAGCAACCTGTAAGGCTTCCCGGACAAGACGTTCCTGCGGATCGGGTTGGACCCGATCATAGACCGTCACCTGAAACCCTGCCTCTTGCAGGCTATGCAAAACAGGCGGCAGAATCCCTGCTTTGACCAGTCCGGGGTCGGTCACCAACAACACGCGACGCGCGCTAAATCGCGGCTGAATAATCTCCCCTGCTCGTGATGCTCCCGCCCACTCGACGATAATTTCCGGTACAGTTGAAAACGTAAAATCCTTCATGACATTGTTCATTGATGTACTCCTGGTAGTAAAAATGGCCAGCTTTTAACTACGCGGTGTATCGGCATGAGTGAGAAAGCTTTTCACCTCTTTACGCTCAAGCAACGGGTTGATAATCCCAACGCCAATACGTTGAAAATGCTCCGTTTGTCGATGAAGTTCGAGACCCTCAGGACAACGATAGGTTTCAATAATCACAAAGCGATCGCCGTCTTCCGTAGAACGGAAAAACTCATAGGTGATGTTTTCAGGCTCCTGACGCGAGGCCTGGGCAAGCAGTCTGAGCGCATCATTGACCTTGTCTCCCATTCCCTTACGAGAAAAATAATGTGCAATAACAAAAAGTTGTGAATTCTCCATGGTCGGACTCCCGGTGTTCTAACGGTGAAGGTCTATATCCCATAACGCGCTATCACTGCTCGAAACGGCTATCGCGCCGTGTAACAGCGCCGTTTGAGCATGTTCCTCGTTACAGACGAAGCCTGATGCCACTATTGGCGGCAACACATTACGGTCAGCCTGTGAGAGTAGCGGCAACATCTGCGCGGGCATCAGTTGCACGTAATCGGGTTCGCTTTGTTCTACGGCTTTCAGGCTGCGTAGCCAGGTAGAACGGTCGGTGACAAAGATTTTCTGCATCGTCACCAGTCCACACTTTTTCGCTCGCTGTACGGTTTGCAAACGCGTCGAGAGCAACCCCATCGCTCCTGTTTCGGCCACATAATCAATGCCGCCCTTATCCTGGGACAGCCCATTGCAGCTGTCGATATTCACGATGACGTACTTCCCCGCCTGCGACAGCAGTTCTATCACCGGATGGAGCTTAATCAGGTCAATATTGGCAATAATGCAGACTTCCGCCTTGCTGGACAGCGCGGTTTTCAATTGCTCAATACCGTAAATCGCCATAATGACGGGCTGGCGTGCCAGGAGCACGCCAAGATTTTTGATCATTACTGACCTGCCTGATGTGAAGGAAGATCGACGCTTAACCCCAGTTTGCCTGGGTTAAGAATGTTTTTCGGATCCAGCGCGTATTTGATATCCGCCAGAACGGAAAGCGATTCGCCTAAAGAAGCCTGCATATAGGGCGAACGCAGGAGACCAACACCATGATGGTGGCTAAGGGAGGTGTTGTGCTTAATTAGCACCGCATTCGCTGCATCCCATGCCGCACGATACCAGGCCGCACGTTGCTCAATCGCCACATCACCGCGCAATGAGAAATAGAGGCATGCGCCGTCGATGTAGGCGTGAGACTGATGCGCCGAACCGGCCAGCGTGCCGGGTACGGCGTTAATAGCGGCCACCACATCATCATACACGTCGCTAAGATCGCGCCAACGTCCCACCATTTCCAGCGTATCCGCCACCAGACCCGGGCTCTTTTTAAAGCCTTCAGCACTTTTTCCGGTCAGATATCGGGTGTCCAGCCAGCGTTCAAAAATAGCCTCGCCGTCGAGTTGTTGTCCGCCGCGTTGGCACATACGTTCGCTGATAGCCATTACTGCATCGACAATCTCAGGCTCCCCCTCATCCGCAATCAACAGGACATTGGTCTCTGGCAGACCAAACTGCACGCCGCTTTCCAGGTTATCGTACAAACGCAGTGCCGCCGGATTCGCCCCATGCTGTAAGATTTCGCGACATGCCTCCAGTCCACTGGCGAAGCTGGAAAAACCCCAGGCGATGGCGCGGCCATAATCCGGCAGGCGATGAAGCTTCAAACGCACACGGACAATCACACCCAATGTGCCTTCAGAACCAATAAACATCTGCTGTAGATCAGGCCCCGTTGCGCTACGCGCATAGCCACCCACGGTGATTAAGCGGCCATCGGCAAGGACGACATCCATCCCATAGACCATATCTTCAATTTTGCCGTAGCGGGTCGACAGCTGTCCCGCGCCACGACAGGCCACCCAACCGCCCACGGTACTGATACCAAACGATGATGGCCAGTGGCCCATCGTCATGCCGTACTCTTTTTGGATAGTTTGTTCAAAAATGTCGCCGAACATGCCGGCTTCAACGTCAACAATCTGGCTTTGTGGATCGAAGTCGATAAGTTTGTTGAGTTCGCAAACGTCCAGCACAATGCCTCCCCGCAACGGCAATGCGGCACCAGTGACGTTACTGCGCCCGGCGGAAACCGTGACCGGGATTGCCAACGCATTCGCCAGACGCATCACATCCTGAATTTGTTCTACCGTAGAGACACGTACAATCGCCCCTTTTGACGTGGCCGGTGCGCCCTGGGTTTCCGCAATCATCGAACCGGCCCACCAGTCGCGGGTCCAGGTAATCACATCAGATTCCGATGTCAGCACCTCATCTGCAATAACCCGCAGTCGATCAAACGTCGCTTCGCTCATCGCCACCGGATCAATCTGCATCCCTTTCGCGCCACCGCTGCTTTTGATATCCGTCGCCCATGCCGGGCGCGTGTGTGCACCTACAGTATAATTTCCACGGTTATAACCGCGTTTAATCGCTTCTTTACTGATCATTCGGATGTCCCCATAAGTGTTGATTTTTCATGTTTAATTGCCGCCTGATAGCTGGCTACCTGCCGGGCCACCTGTTCAGGCTGAAGCTTGAGCTCTTGTTGCAGAATTTCCCCCACGCGTTGCGCAGCATTCGCTGACGCATCACGAGCCATCAGACGGGCACGAATTCGGCGCGATAACACATCATCAATGGTGCTGGCGAGTTCATGGCGCACGGCATACACCACTTCAGCTTCGGTATAGGGAAGCCCTTCCACAATTGGCTTTGCCAGTAAGGGATTGGACTGGATAAGGTCACTGACAAAATGCGCTTCAGTCCCGTAGCGCTCCCCCAGGTGCGCAGACAAACCGCCCGATGCCAGAATCGCCTGCGGGTCATAGCCCGCCGCCCCCAGCAACCAGGCGGTTTTAGTTGAGCAGGCTTTTTTACGACCGAGTATTTTGCTGGCGGCATCGATGGTCTCTTCTGCCATATGACGTGATGTCGTCAGCTTGCCGCCGACAATCGTAATCAGACCATCTGCCGCAACTGTGATTTCATGATTACGTTTCATTTCAACGGTCTTGCCTCCCGCCGTCCCCACCAGAGGGCGGCAACCGGCGATACTACCCACCACGTCTTCCGGGCGGAGATCGGTTTTCAATGCCGAATTCGCACCTTCCAGCAGAAAGTCCAATTCAGCGCGATTGCAGTGAACATCATTGAGATCGCCCTGATAATCCTCATCCGTGGTCCCCAAATAGGAAACGTTGCCCCAACGGGTGATCGTCGCGCGGCGGCTGCGCCCGGCAACCGGGATCGTCACCGTGCAATCATTGCGGATCTTCATCCACGGAATAGCAACATGTACCCCCTTGGCAGGACGGATATTCAGCGGTGATGCGTCACCTTTTTTCAGCCCATTCCAGTCACGCAGCCAGACGCCCGTCGCCATGATGGCAACCCGCGCGTTGACCTGAATTTCTCTGCCATCGGCACAGACGATGGCCCCATTCACTTTGCCGTGCTGGTCGCGCGTGGTTTCGATGACTTCCGCATGGTTGGTCACCACCGCGCCATGAAACGCCGCCGTGCGCACCAATGCCAACGTAAGTCGGGCATCGTCGACACGGGCATCGAAATACATAAAACCACCGGATAGCTGTTCTTCTTTGAGCGTCGGGCAATGCGACAGCACTTCCGCAGGGGTAAGTTTTTGGTGAAGGATGCCTTCCCGCCATCCTCCCGCAAGGTCGTAGGTCCAGAGCAGGCTTTCAAATGCAGCAGACATCCGCTTGTCGAATACGCCATTTTTATCGAGTACCGGGAATAAAAAGGGTAACCGTTGCACCAGATGACGGGCATTCCTCCGCATACGCTGGCGTTCGAGTAAAGAGTGGCGAACCAGCCCCAGATTCCCTTGTTCGATATAGCGCAGACCGCCGTGTACCATTTTCGATGACTTTGATGACGTGCCTGAGGCAAAGTCACTTTTCTCAATCAGCGCCACCCGGTAGCCACGCAGACTGGCATCCAACGCCGCGTAGGCTCCGGTTACACCACCACCGACAATCAGAATGTCGTAGGTGTCGCTTTCCAATCGATCCAGTTGTTCAGCGCGCTGAAGACGTAATGGCTCTGCACCGTACATCTCACTACAGGTTTTGTTGGGCTTTCGCGAAGGGAAAAACTTCATGAGTAAGTGTGCTCCTGATTAGCTGAGGTGAGGCTGTCGGCGGCTTCCATTTCGAGTGCAATACGCATCGCCCAGCGGTTAATTTTTTGTTCGCGAAGGTCATGACTGATTTTCGGCTCAAATAGCCGCGCGGTTTTTAGCATGGCGCAGGCATCCGGCAGCGAGTCCCACAGCAGCCCATCGGCACCAGCCAAAAACGCAACGCCACGTAAGCTTGCCCGCGCCGTTTCGGCCATTCGCCGCACGGGAATACCGCTAAGATCGGCCTGGATTTGCAATAACGTATCGCTATTGGATAACCCTCCCCCGACTACCAACTCTTTTGTGGGGATCCCGGTTGCCGCTTCATTTGCGCGAATACAGGCCGCGACCGAATGCGCAATCCCTTCCAGAATCGCGTAGGCCACCTGCGAGCGCGTGGTCGAGATTGAGATACCGTTCAGGGACGCACGGGCATGAGGCTGGAGATGGGGTACGCGTAGCCCCGTTAGCGCCGGAATAAAACTCACGCCACCCGCGTCGCTAGCCTGCGCGGCCAGTTCGCTGATCTGTTCGGGTGAGTCAAACCAATGCAGTTTTTCGCACACCCAGTTGAGCGCCGAACCGGTAGTGGGGACAAAGGTTTCGACAGAGAAATGCGAAAGCCCTTTTTGGCGGCGCGCCGTCATGGTGAGCGTACTTTCACAGCCCTTTTGCAAGGTTGGTACCGTTGGCCCCATCATTAAATCAACAAAGCTGCCAGTGCCATGCATACAAAAAGCCTGTCCTCGCTCGGTACACCCCAGCCCAATAGCCCCTGCAAACTGATCCCCTGCGCAGGCCAGGATCGGCACGCTTATCCCCAGAATATCTTCATGAGTGGTGCCGAAGTCATCGGCATCATCATGTAATTCAGGCAGCAATGACGCCGGGAAGCCCAGAGTCTGTAGCCAT
The DNA here is from genome assembly GCF_014104295.1 of Citrobacter sp. RHBSTW-00029. Classification (NCBI taxonomy): domain Bacteria; kingdom Pseudomonadati; phylum Pseudomonadota; class Gammaproteobacteria; order Enterobacterales; family Enterobacteriaceae; genus Citrobacter; species Citrobacter sp. RHBSTW-00029. The sequence continues at coordinate 4,448,058 of NZ_JABXRT010000001.1, read as the reverse complement.
GGCAAATGATAGTGATGCTCTTTGAGGCAATACGCGCCAGCGGAGGTGGCATTTGTCGGTGTGGTGACACTTTTTTTCTCCTGCGCCAAATGCCAAAGCAACCAGCTATCAACGGTACCAAAGACCAGCGTTCCAGCCTGATACGCCTTCGCCACCGCAGGCGTATTGGCAAGATGGTGCGACGCCCAAAGATAAGGAGAGCGTATCCCAACCGGTCGCCCAATCCGCGGCAGCAGTTTTGCATCCCATTCAGGGGCTAACTGGGCCAGTTCATCCGTGAAACGCGCATCCTGCCATACCATCGCCGGAGTTAATGCCTTACCCGTTTGCGCATCCCACAGCACTGCCGTTGAGCGTTGGGTCGCAATCGCCAGCGCCACAATGCGCATCTTGTTGCATTGCGCGTTAGCTATCGCTTTGCGACAAACCTCAATAGTGGCCTGCAAGACCTCATCAGCATCTTGTTCCACCACACCATGACGCAGACTGCTGACCTGAAGCGGCTGGTATTCCAGGCAGTGAACCTGGCTATTTTGTGCAACAACTGCCGCACGGGTCCCCGATGTACCTTCATCGATAGCCAGAATGACATCTTCGTATTCACTCATTTCGTACTCCTGTTTGATTCTGGGGTCATCGACTCTGGATAAGGTGAATGGGGTGATTCGAACTGCGGCGCACCTGGCTCGTTATCCGGCTGAATAGTGGTGCGAGTGGGGTCCCACGGAATAACAAAACAGATAATGCTCGCAAACAGCGGCACGGCAGACATGATCAGGAAGGTCGTTTGCAGGCCATACAAATCACGGAATACCGGGAAAATAAACAGCCCGAGCGCCGCACCTATTGCCCCGAGCGCACCGACCACGCCGTTCGCGCCAGCCCGCAGTTCACTGCGAAAAGAGAGTGACGACAGGCTTTTCCCGTTTGCACCAGGTCCGCCAGAGTGGCAAAGAATAAACAGAGCAGGGACCAGCAAAGAGGCCCAAAGTGGCATAGTGTCACTGAACAGACCCAGCGTGAGTAGCACGAGGAAGGCCACGGCAAAACCGATCGCCGAGGAGCGGCGCAATCCCAGACGGCGGCCAATCGCGGGAGATAAGAAACCGCCGACGATACCGAAAACGTTAAAAAATAGTGAACATAAGGTTGCGTAAACAAAATTTTTACCAAACATCGCAGCACTAATAACCGGTAAATACCAGCCCACACCGAAATATTGGATTGACTGACAGATTTGAACGGTCGAAGCCAGAATCGTACGTGGTAAATAGACGCCACGGAATATTAACAGCACATTTCTTGCGCCTTTTTCAGCCTGACCAATAACGGGTTTCTGTTCTGCTTTCGGCGCCAGAATAAACTGTTCACCATATATTTTATTCATGGCAACGATAGCTTCAGGTAATCGGGATTTCCTTGCCAGCCAAACCGGGCTTTCCACTAAATAACGGAACTGGAAAAACAGAACGATGATTCCACATAACGCCGTTACAGCAATGGAATAACGCCAGATGGCATCACCTACGTCCCATGAGTAAAACATCAGCGCTAATACCAAATTTAAACAAACGGCAACATACCAGACACCCTGCCAGGTATTTAGACGGCTTTTGAGTTTCACAGGCGTGAACTCTGCCAGCATGGCCATTGCTACAGCAAAGTCCATCCCGTAAGAGACGCCAACAAAGAAGCGACCCACGATTATCGTGCTAAAACTGGAGGATGACATCACCAACAAAGCACCAATCACCGCCATTATTTTGGCAATGATCAGCGGTGGCACACGACCCCAGCGATCGGCTATCCAGCCGCCAATCGGGTTAAATAATATGGCGACCCAGGATGAAAATGAGGTAAGTAGTGCAACTTCGGTCGCAGTAAGATTTAAATTGCGGGTCATTGGGTTTAATCCAGCACTGAGAGCTGAATTTGAAAAAGCATCAAGAAAAAGGCCGCCTAGTGCCAACCACCAAATAACGCCAGCTCTGCCACTGATTTTTCCCCTGGCATCGATGCAATTAATGACATCATCTACACCGCGGATTTTTATCGGATTTGAGAATGAACATGCGGACATGGCTTTCCCCTTCATAATATTCGGAAGAAGGTCGCCATTAGCTAAAAAAATGCAATAAGAGACCATCTTAATTTCACAGATAGTCTCTTATCTAAAATCTGTATTTTTCCACTCTAGAAGGTAACCCAAAGCGTGTCAAAGCGACTTTTAGTCTCATCGTTGATTCTGTGACATGTAGCCCAAATGTTAATGAATCATTACAAAACGAGGTCGCCATGAACCATTTTTCTGTTCTCAGCGGGTGGGATACCACTGTGACTGTACGTAGCCGCCTGATTTGCGCTGAACGTTCGCCGTTCTCCCTGTACGACGCTATTGCAATATCCATCCAAAATAGGCGTTGAATACCAAGTTCGCTTTTATCCTAAATTTTACCGCTCACAACAAAAACCTTAAAATTCATAAATATACACCAACATACATTTGATCGTGATTATTTAAAGCACTAATTTTTCGTTATGTTGATCACATTCGCATCAAAAGAATAGTGATCTTAAAATAGGTTTTAAATATTGTGGTCAGGCCGCTAGACCACAATAAGAGGATATATCATGAAAAGAAAAACAATGGGATGGCTTATCGTTTTTCTTCTTTTTATAGTTTACATGCTTAACTATATGGATCGTTCAGCATTGTCGATCACCGCTCCACTCATCGAAAAGGAATTAGGATTCAATGCTGCTGAGATGGGTATGATATTCAGCGCATTCTTTGTTGGTTATGCACTGTTTAACTTTATCGGTGGCTGGGCCAGTGACCGATTTGGTCCCAAAACAGTATTTCTGGTCGCCGCGTTACTCTGGTCAGTATTTTGTGGGATGACCAGTCTGGTTACTGGCTTATGGACTATGCTGGCTGTCCGCGTATTATTCGGCATGGCTGAAGGGCCGGTCAGTGCTGCAGGTAATAAAATTATCAATAACTGGATTTCGCGTAAAGAATCTGCCACTGCCATCGGTATTTTCAGCGCTGGCTCGCCGTTGGGTGGCGCAATTTCCGGTCCGGTAGTTGGCCTGCTGGCTCTTTCATTAGGCTGGCGTCCGGCGTTCGGTATTATTTTCCTGTTTGGTTTAGCCTGGGTATTACTTTGGTATTTCATTGCCAGTGATAAACCCTCAAAAAGTAAACACCTCGCCCCGGAAGAACGTGTCGATTTTGAAAACCATGATGACATCATTTTAGCGGATGACGGTAAAGCGATGCCTTCTCTCGGCTACTACATGAAGCAGCCGATGGTGTGGGCAACGACGCTGGCCTTCTTTAGCTATAACTACATACTCTTTTTCTTCCTGACCTGGTTCCCAAGCTATCTGAACCACTCGCTACACCTTGATATTAAAGAAATCAGCATTGCAACGGTGATCCCCTGGGTGATTGGTGCAATCGGCATGGTATTGGGTGGCGTATGCTCTGACTTTATCTATCGGGTAACGGGCAATGCCCTGCTTTCTCGCCGTCTCATTCTCGGTGTTTGCCTGGCTGGAGCGGCAATCTGTGTGGCGGTTTCTGGAACAGTTACCACTATCGGCAGTGCCGTTGGATTGATGTCAGTCTCGTTATTCCTGTTGTATTTAACTGGACCTATTTATTGGGCAGTTATTCAGGATGTCGTACACAAAGATAAAGTGGGTAGCGTCGGTGGCGCCATGCATGGGCTGGCAAATATCTCCGGAATCATTGGCCCTCTGGTCACCGGATTTATTGTTCAGTTCAGCGGTAAATATGATTACGCATTCTATCTGGCTGGTGCTATTGCGATTGTTTCCAGCTGTCTGGTATTCGTATTTGTCAAAAATAAAGGATTAAAAACAAATGAAAGTCAAAGCTGTCTACATCAATAAACCTGGTGAAATTGAAACCCGTTGGGTTGATTACCCAGAAAAGAAAGATAATGAAGTATTAATAAAAGTTGATGCTGCTGGAATATGTGGCTCTGATATAGGTGCATTTCGCGGCACTAATCCCCTGGTGACCTATCCACGTATTATTGGACATGAAGTCACTGGTATTGTTATTAAACAAGGCAATGGCATGCCAGCAAATATTAAGGAAGGTGACCGCGTTATTGTTGATCCTTATATTTATTGTGGCCATTGCTACCCCTGTTCAGTGGGGAGGACAAATTGCTGTGAAAACCTGAAGGTAATTGGCGTACATATTGATGGTGCGATGCAGGAGGTGGTAGCTCACCCCGCGCATTTGATTCACAAAATCCCGGATGACGTCGCCACTGAGATGGCTCCGTTGGCTGAACCACTGACTATCGCACTGCATGCGCTACATCGCGCCAAACTGACGGCCGGGGAGCATATCGCCATTATTGGAGCCGGTGCGATTGGTCTGATGGCAGCATTGAGCGCATTGCGCTACGGTGCGACGCCAATTCTGATCGATATCGTGGACGAACGACTTCAGTACGCAAAATCGCTGGGTGTGCCTTACGTCATCAATCCGTCGAACACTCAGGTTGTTGAGGCGATAAAAGATATCACACAGGGGACGATGGCACAGGTTGTCGTCGAAGCATCTGGTGCCAACAGTGCAATTCGCGAAACGCTGGATCTTGCTTCGTTTGCGGGTCGTATTGCTTTCACCGGCTGGCCAAAACAGGAGACATCGTTACCCACTAACCTGATCACGTTTAAAGAGTTGGATCTGCGCGGATCACGTACCAGTGCTGGCGAATTCGAAGAAGCGTTACAGATGCTGGCTACGCTGAACATTAATCCTGCGGATGTCGTCAGCAAGGTGGTGAATATTGATGATGTGCCTGACGCCGTGAAGGAACTCGATCAATACCCGGAACGCTATCTGAAGATCAATGTGACCTTTCATTAATTTTTCCAGGAGATAAAGCGATGGAACAAACCTGGCGTTGGTATGGCCCGAATGATCCCGTGTCGTTGTCCGATGTTCGTCAAGCCGGTGCAACGGGTGTGGTAACTGCGCTGCACCATATTCCAAACGGTGAAGTCTGGTCCGTAGAAGAAATTCTCAAACGCAAAGCGATCGTGGAAAAAGCCGGTCTGGTCTGGTCGGTCGTGGAAAGCGTGCCGATCCATGAAGACATCAAGACCCACACGGGCCAGTACGATCTGTGGATCAAGAATTACCAGCAGACGCTGCGTAATCTCGCCCAATGCGGCATCTTTACCGTGTGCTACAACTTCATGCCGGTTCTGGACTGGACCCGTACCGACCTGGAATATGTGCTACCCGACGGTTCAAAGGCTCTGCGCTTTGACCAGATTGAGTTTGCCGCCTTTGAACTGCATATCCTCAAGCGTCCCGGTGCGGAAGCGGACTACAGCGCAGAGGAAATTGCACAGGCGCACCAGCGTTTTGTGAATATGAGCGAAGAGGACAAAGCTCGGCTGACGCGAAATATCATTGCAGGTCTGCCAGGTGCTGAGGAAGGCTATACGCTGGACCAATTCCGTAGCCACCTTGCAACCTATAAAGATATCGACAAAGCGGCCTTACGGGAAAATTTCGCCTGGTTCCTGAAAGCCATTATTCCGGTAGCGGAAGAAGTGGGTGTACGTATGGCGGTTCATCCGGACGATCCACCGCGCCCAATTCTTGGCCTGCCGCGCATCGTTTCTACTGTAGAAGATATGCAGTGGATGGTGGATACCGTAAACAGTACAGCCAACGGTTTTACGATGTGTACAGGCTCTTACGGCGTACGCGCAGACAACGATCTGGTTGATATGATCAAACAGTTCGGCCCACGGATTTACTTTACGCACCTGCGTTCCACACAACGTGAAGAGAATCCCAAAACCTTCCATGAGGCGGCACATCTCTCCGGGGATGTCGATATGTACAGCGTAGTGAAAGCGATAGTCGAAGAAGAACAGCGACGTAAAGCTGAAGGCAACGCCTCACTTATCCCCATGCGACCAGACCATGGTCATCAAATGCTTGATGATCTGAAAAAGAAAACCAACCCAGGGTATTCCGCTATTGGTCGCCTTAAGGGCCTGGCTGAAGTACGCGGCGTTGAACTGGCTATCCAACGCGCCTTCTTCAATCAGTAACCACATTGCCGCATGGTATCCCTGCCATGCGGTTTTTCACTTTCAGTCAGGACCGGTCTTTGATAGCGCATTATCAAAGAAGATCATCAATGACAGGAGTTTGTCATGGACAAGAATCTCGCCACCGCCCAGATTTCCACCCCACGACCACGCTGGGATCGTTCACGCCTCGTTTCGCGCATCGTACATCTTGGTTGCGGCGCTTTTCACCGCGCTCATCAGGCGCTCTATACACATCATTTGCTGGAAAGCAGTGACAGCGACTGGGGTATCTGTGAGGTCAACCTGATGCCCGGAAACGATGCCACACTGATTCAAAACCTGAAGGCGCAGGATCTGCTGTACACCGTTGCCGAGCGCGGAGCACAAACGACAGAGCTTAAAATCATTGGCGCGATGAAAGAAGCGCTGCATCCTGAATTTGACGGCTGTGAAGCCATTATCCACGCAATGGCACGTCCCGAAACGGCCATCGTTTCGCTGACCATCACCGAAAAAGGATATTGCACAGATGCCGCCAGCGGCGAGCTGGATCTGAATCATCCGTTTATCCAGCACGACATTGCTCACCCACAGTCCCCCAAATCAGCAATGGGTTATATCGTCGAAGCCCTCGCGCTACGCCGTCAGCAGGGATTGAAGGCTTTTACTGTGCTGTCCTGCGATAACGTACGAGAAAATGGCCACGTCGCAAAAACCGCTGTCCTGGGTTTAGCCGCCGAGCGCGATCCGCAACTGGCTGAGTGGATTGCCGAACAGGCAACGTTCCCATGCACGATGGTAGACCGCATCGTTCCGGCAGCGACAGAAGAGACGTTAGCGCAAATCGCAGAACAGCTTGGGGTAGATGATCCCTGTGCCATTGCCTGTGAGCCGTTCCGTCAGTGGGTGATTGAAGATAACTTTGTCAATGGACGCCCGGACTGGGATCGCGTGGGCGTACAGTTTGTAGCAGATGTGGTGCCATTTGAGATGATGAAGTTACGCATGCTCAACGGCAGCCACTCTTTCCTGGCCTACCTTGGTTATCTGGGCGGTTATGAAACGATTGCCGATACGATGACCAACCCGGCGTATCGCAACGCTGCGCGTGCTTTGATGCTCAATGAACAAGCGCCGACACTGTCGATGCCGGAAGGAACAGACCTTGCGGCTTATGCAGAGCTGCTGATTGCGCGCTTTACTAATCCATCACTGAAGCACCGAACCTGGCAAATTGCGATGGATGGCAGCCAGAAACTACCACAACGCTTGCTGGACCCCATTCGACTCCATCTGAAAAAAGGCGAAGATGCCCGCCATCTGATGTTGGGAGTCGCCGGTTGGATGCGCTACATCAGCGGTGTGGATGAACAAGGTCATCCGATTGAGGTGATAGATCCGCTGTCAGCACAGTATCAGGCTATTTATCAACAGTATCCATCAATAGAAGAACGTGTCCGGGCGCTGTTAGCAATTGACACTATCTTTGGGCGAGACCTTTGCGAGAACACAGACTTTATCGAACGCGTAACCGCTGCCTGTCAGCAATTGCACAGCGTAGGCGCACGTGCAGCGGTAGCCGCTCTGAGCCAATAGCGTGGTGTTATTAAAGACCCACGATCTGTCTGACATAGGCCAGATGTTCCAGCGATTTTTGGTAAGCACCGTCAGCATCAGCCTGGCGGATCGCATCCACAATCGCTTTATGCTGTGTATTCATGCTGGTTAATACATCCCGATTGCCGGAACGTTTGTCCAGTCCGGCATACGGGATGTTAACGCGCTGTTCCCACAGCATTCGCGACATATCAAGCAGTACGCGGTTCTGGCTGGCTTCTGATACTGTTAGATGGAATTGCTTATCGAGGGAATAAAAACCATGCACATTGTTTTCGCTAATGGCCTTTTCCATGCTGAGATGCAGTGCTTCAAGCTGGCTAATTAGATCTTCTTTCCCGGCCTGAGCAGCAAGACGCGCACAATGGCTGTCGACCAACTCACGCGAATAGAGGATTTCTTCAATCGTATAATCACTGGTGGAATGCTTTTTATCAGCAACAATCACACCATTACCTGACTGGATGGTGATCCATCCGGAAATCTCCAGCACAATCAGTGCTTCTCTGAGCGATGCGCGACTTACACCGAGTTGCTTCGCCAGCTCACGTTCGGGTGGTAAGAAGCTTCCCGGCGGAAAAATACCATCATTGATGAGCTTAATGATGAGATTGGCTATCTTTTGATAGAGCCGCTCCTGTTTTACCTCAGGAATAACCATGTGTCTCCCGTTCTCTTATCTGTGCGATTTTTAACTGATTTATCATATCATTCCTGGAGTTAAGAAACGCACGTCAGAGTCAGTTCATGTATCACACATCACTATGATATCTTTTCTTATTGTGTGCAGACAGAGTCTTTCACTTATTCAGACATCAAATCCTGTGCACATGCCCAGGCGCTCGACCACGCCCACTGGAAGTTATACCCACCCAACCAGCCGGTGACATCCATCACTTCACCAATAAAGTACAGCCCTGGCACTTTGCGGGCTTCCATCGTGCGTGAAGACAGTTCGTTGGTATCCACGCCTCCCAGCGTGACTTCCGCTGTGCGATACCCTTCGGTACCGTTCGGCTGCACCCGCCATTCGGTCAGCGTTTCGACCAGCGATTGCTGATCGCGCACGTTAAGTTGTTTCAGCGTCACATCCGGGATTTGCCCTAATTGCTGCAGGCATTCCACCAGACGTTTCGGCAACTGCATCGCTAACGTGTTCTTTAAGCTCTGATTTGGATGTGCGCTTCGTTGTTCATCGAGGAAGCTCGCAAGGTCAACATCCGGCAACAAATTAATGCTGACAAATTCGCCGGGCTGCCAAAAACTGGAAATTTGCAAAACGGCCGGGCCTGAAAGCCCACGGTGCGTAAAGAGCAGGTTTTCACGAAATACGGTGCCGTCTTCAGCGGTGATAACGGAAGGAACAGACACGCCTGAGAGTACCTGAAGCTGCTCCAACAGTGGCTTATGCAGCGTGAAAGGCACCAAACCGGCACGGGTCGGCAGAACCTTCAGACCAAACTGTTCGGCAATTTTATAACCAAACGGCGTTGCTCCCAGACCCGGCATGGAAAGCCCACCGGAGGCAATAACCAATTTCTTCGCACCGACCGTCATCCCGTTCAGTTCCAGAATGAAGCCATCATCATCCTGTGCGACGCTCAGGACTTCGCTACGTAAACGCATCGTAACGTTACCTTTTTCGCATTCGGCCACCAGCATATCGACGATTTGTTGGGCCGAATCATCGCAGAACAGCTGGCCGAGCGTTTTTTCATGCCAGGCAATGCCGTGTTTACCCACCAAATCGATAAAGTCCCACTGCGTATAGCGAGCCAGCGCCGATTTGCAAAAATGCGGGTTTTGACTCAAATATGCAGCCGGTTCCACATAAAGATTGGTAAAGTTACAGCGCCCTCCGCCGGACATGAGGATCTTACGTCCAGGCTTTTTACCATTATCAATCAGCAGTACTTGACTGCCTGCTTGCCCTGCCTGCGCGGCACAGAACATACCCGCTGCGCCAGCGCCTATAATAACGGTATCAAACCTTTCCACGTTGCGATCCTCTCTAAAAAGCGGGCGTGAATTGTAAAGATTCCTCAGTGGTCGCACCAGCACCAAACTATCAGTAATAGGTATTTACCTGAATTCTATAGGATAATTCTTTAGTGGTGTAAAACAAAGCAGGAGACAAATCAAAAAAACTCTATATTTCACTTTGCCCGCGCCGCCAAAGTCACTGATAATGCGCCGCGTTCATGTCCTCAAAATGGCGTAACGTCCTATGCTACATTTGTTTGCTGGCCTGGATTTACATACCGGGCTTTTATTATTGCTTGCTCTGGCTTTTGTGCTGTTCTACGAAGCAATTAACGGCTTCCACGATACAGCCAATGCTGTCGCAACCGTGATCTATACCCGTGCAATGCGTTCGCAATTGGCGGTGGTCATGGCTGCGTTGTTCAACTTCTTTGGTGTTTTGCTGGGTGGTCTCAGCGTAGCTTATGCCATCGTGCATATGCTACCAACGGATCTGCTGCTCAACATGGGTTCTTCACATGGCCTCGCCATGGTGTTCTCCATGCTACTGGCGGCAATTATCTGGAACCTCGGTACCTGGTACTTTGGTCTGCCTGCATCCAGCTCCCACACGCTGATTGGCGCGATCATTGGTATTGGTTTAACCAATGCGTTGATGAACGGGACTTCAGTGGTGGATGCACTTAACATCCCGAAAGTGCTCAATATTTTCGGTTCGCTGATCATTTCCCCTATTGTCGGTCTGGTGTTCGCTGGCGGTCTGATCTTCTTGCTGCGTCGTTACTGGAACGGCACCAAGAAGCGGGCACGTATTCACCTGACACCAGCAGAGCGTGAAAAGAAAGACGGTAAGAAAAAGCCGCCGTTCTGGACGCGTATCGCGCTGATCCTCTCCGCTATCGGTGTGGCGTTTTCTCATGGCGCTAACGATGGGCAGAAAGGTATTGGTCTGGTAATGCTGGTACTGATTGGCGTAGCGCCTGCAGGCTTCGTGGTGAATATGAATGCTTCTGGTTACGAAATTACGCGTACCCGTGATGCTATCAATAACGTCGAAACCTACTTCCAGCAGCGTCCTGATCTGCTCAAACAGGCGACCGGCGTTGATCAGTTGGTTCCGTCTCCGACGGAAACGGCGACAAGAACACCGGCAGAGTTCCATTGTCACCCGGCAAATACCATCAACGCGCTTGAGCGTGCAAAAGGTATGCTGGCGAACCTGGAAACCTACGACAAGTTAAGCGTTGAGCAGCGTAGCCAGCTGCGTCGCATTATGCTGTGCATCTCTGATACCACCGATAAAGTCGTGAAACTGCCTGGCGTAAGCAGCGACGATCAGCGACTGCTGAAGAAACTGAAAACCGACATGCTGAGCACCATTGAGTACGCACCCGTCTGGATTATCATGGCTGTTGCTCTGGCTCTGGGCTGCGGTACGATGATTGGCTGGCGTCGCGTGGCGACCACTATTGGTGAGAAAATCGGTAAGAAAGGCATGACCTATGCTCAGGGGATGTCGGCACAGATGACTGCCGCAGTCTCTATCGGTCTCGCCAGTTTCACCGGTATGCCTGTTTCCACCACTCACGTTCTCTCCTCTTCTGTTGCAGGGACGATGGTTGTTGACGGTGGCGGTTTGCAGCGTAAAACGGTAACCAGCATTCTGATGGCCTGGGTCTTCACCCTGCCAGCAGCGATTATCCTTTCCGGGGTGCTGTACTGGCTCTCCCTGAAGCTAATCTAAGTGCATGCACAGTAAAAAAGCGGGCCAGGAAACTGACCCGCTTTTTTTATATCTGTCGTAGAAATCAGTGCCAGATAATCAGCGCGACCATACTGATTAACACCAGCCCACATAACGCGCTGGTAAGGATGAACTGACCGCGAACCCGCTCACAGCGGCGAATAAACTCATCGTCATGATGATCACGGTAACGCTGAGCGTAGATATACCACACCAGACGCATCTGCTTGTTAGGTTGCCCATGCGAGGTAAAAAAGCCGCCCCCATCGACATACTGGTAAAGTAATGGATCGCAACCACGAAGTACCACTAACAGTGCGCGTAGCGAAGAAAAATAACGCGCCATATTAACAATGCAAACGACACATAAAGCCCAGAATAACGCAATGGTGCTTATCATATCTCCTCCCCGGCGACCCGCCCACGGAACGCCTTTCCGGGACTACCGCTCCCCGATACCCTGCCAAACCATTCAGTGAAGAGTACAACCGAAACCGCTCGTGTTAGTGTCACGCATCCGAGCGCCTCTCTAAATAGTGTAGGAGATTAGTTAATTTTTTTGCCAGAAGGTTAATCACTATCAATGCAATTAACTAAAAAATTTGTTTAACTACTTGGCAAGCAAGGCGGATTGACGGATTATCCCGGTCGCTATAATGTAAGGATAGTCCTTAAAAGGTACGTTTTTACGACTGGGCTAGCCCCGCGCATAAAGTTCGCAGGACGCGGATGACGCGGCGGCAAATGAACGCCAGCAGGCTAGTCATCGACAACTTATGGAAGGAGTAACACTATGGCTTATAAACACATTCTTATCGCGGTTGATCTTTCTCCAGAAAGCAAAGTTCTGGTTGAAAAAGCGGTCTCTATGGCACGGCCTTACAATGCGAAAGTCTCCCTTATCCACGTTGACGTAAACTATTCCGACCTGTACACCGGGCTAATCGACGTGAATCTGGGCGACATGCAGAAACGCATTTCTGAAGAAACCCACCACGCGTTAACCGAGCTGTCCACCAACGCAGGCTACCCTATCACCGAAACCCTGAGCGGTAGCGGCGACCTGGGTCAGGTTCTGGTTGATGCCATCAAAAAATACGACATGGATCTGGTCGTTTGTGGTCATCACCAGGATTTCTGGAGCAAACTGATGTCCTCCGCGCGTCAACTGATCAACACTGTTCACGTCGACATGTTGATTGTTCCGCTGCGTGACGACGAAGAAGCATAAAACGCTGGCCGTCGGGAGATAACCCGGCGCGCTGCAAGTCGTTAAGCCTGTAAACGCCCGCCTGCGCGGGCGTTTTTGTTTTTATCATTCAGACACAATTAGTACATCAATCCAACAAATAAATCATAATTAGTGTGATCAACTAATTGGATCGAAAACTATCTCTATAATAATCTACCCTTACGGCTAATCGCCGCAGTCTATAACAAAATAAGACTTTTTCGGCGCGTTTAAGCATACGCGTTCATACTTTTCGGGATGGCTTTGAAAGGCGAAGGAATATGAATACTACTGCACCTACGGGCTTGCTGCAGCAACCTCGTCTGTTCTTCATGATCTTCTTTGTGGAATTATGGGAACGATTTGGCTATTACGGCGTTCAGGGCATCCTGGCGGTATTTTTTGTTAAGCAACTCGGATTTTCTCAGGAACAGGCATTTGTCACCTTTGGCGCGTTTGCGGCATTGGTATACGGCCTGATATCCATCGGCGGCTACGTCGGCGACCATCTCTTAGGGACCAAACGCACGCTGGTACTCGGCGCCATTGTGCTGGCGATCGGCTACTTCATGACCGGGATGTCACTGCTTAAGCCCGACCTGATTTTTATTGCTTTGGGTACTATTGCCGTCGGTAACGGGCTGTTTAAAGCCAACCCGGCAAGCCTGCTGTCAAAATGCTATCCGCCGAAAGACGCCCGTCTGGACGGTGCTTTCACCCTGTTTTATATGTCGATTAACATCGGTTCGCTGTTGTCACTGTCACTGGCGCCGGTGATTGCCGATAAGTTTGGCTACGCAGTGACCTACAACCTGTGCGGAGCCGGGCTTATCGTTGCACTACTGGTCTACTTTGCCTGTCGTGGCATGGTGAAGAATATCGGTTCAGAGCCGGACCATAAGCCGCTGAATTTCCGTAACCTGCTCTATGTGCTGGCCGGTACGGTTGTGATGGTCTTTATCTGCGCCTGGCTGATGCACAATGTACAGGTTGCCAACCTGGTGCTGATCGTCCTGCCGATTGCCGTGACTATCATCTTCTTCCGCCAGGCCTTCAAACTGGATAAAACCGGGCGCAACAAGATGTTCGTGGCCTTTATCCTGATGCTGGAAGCGGTGGTGTTCTACGTGCTGTACGCGCAGATGCCAACTTCGCTGAACTTCTTTGCTATCAATAACGTGCACCATGAAATTCTTGGTTTCGCCATCAACCCGGTAAGCTTCCAGGCGCTGAACCCGTTCTGGGTGGTACTGGCGAGTCCGGTGCTGGCCGCTATCTATACCCGTCTGGGAAACAAAGGCAAAGACCTGACCATGCCGATGAAGTTTACGCTTGGCATGTTCCTGTGCTCACTAGGCTTCCTGACTGCCGCCGCAGCCGGGATGTGGTTTGCCGATGCTCAGGGGCTGACGTCGCCGTGGTTTATCGTGCTGGTGTATCTGTTCCAGAGCCTGGGTGAACTGCTGATTAGCGCCCTGGGGCTGGCTATGGTCGCCGCGCTGGTGCCACAACACCTGATGGGCTTTATTCTTGGGATGTGGTTCCTGACGCAGGCAGCAGCCTTCCTGATGGGGGGTTACGTCGCAACGTTTACCGCAGTACCGGAAAACATTACCGACCCACTCCAGACGCTACCTATTTATACTAACGTGTTCAGTAAGATAGGCCTGGTGACCCTGGCGGTAACGGTTGTAATGGCGATTATGGTGCCATGGCTGAACCGCATGATTAATACACCGAGCACCGAGCAATAACCTTCAGTGCCGGATGGCGGCTATTACCTTATCCGGCCTACATTCAATATGCCCGATCGCCTTGCGCTATCGGGCATTTTAACTCGCTATCCTTTGCGAGCATCAATCCACTCCTGTACTTCCACCACGAAGGTGTCCGGCGCTTTGCGGTACATTTTGCGCGCCAAGTCCAGAATCGTATGCTGGCCAAGCGCTTCTTCCATGCGCTGCTGCGCCATGTCCATGACCGAGCGCACACCGCAAATACCTTCACAAGCCCACTGGGGCGGATGCTCCTCAAAAACGGCTAAACGCTGGCGAATTTCACGACATTCAAAAATACGCTTATCGCCATCTATGGCATTGACCACATCCAGCACGGTGATGTCTTCCGCGGGTTTGGCCAACTGGAACCCGCCGCCCTTACCCTCGATACTGCGCACCAGACCTGCTTTCGACAGACGGGTGAAGATTTTTGCCAGATAGTCATACGGCACGCTTTGTAGTTCGGCAATTTCCCGCACGCTCATATCCCGCGCGTCGCCTTTGCTATCGACCATACACATCAGGCTATGGATGCCGTACTCAACCCCGGAACTGTAAAATGCCATTTTTTATCTCAGCCAAAATGAATCTGAGTTTATTGTAGCTTTTTCATCTAAGGCATTCCAGATAACAGAGCAACCCCGCATGAACATAAAAATATAAATAGATATTTATCAAACAGATAATAAAACACCCTGGCGTAATACTGAAAAAAGGATCAGGATCGCATTGCAATCCTTAACTGCGACAAATAAAATCCGAGTAAATGATTCGTAGTCACCAGTGAGAAAAAACCAATGCATAAACAAATTCTAATCGTGGGCGCCGGCTTTGCCGGTATGTGGGCAGCACTAAGCGCCGCGCGACTGGCGGACAAACACCAGCAGACCATTGATATTACGGTGATTGCGCCACAGCCAGAGCTGCGTGTCCGCCCGCGCTTTTATGAAAGCGCCGTGCAAACCCTGGTCGCACCACTGCAACCGCTGTTTGACGTTACTGGCGTCAACTTCCTGCAAGGTCACGTCGAGCAGATCCTCCCGGCCTCTAAAGAAGTCAGTTGGAAAGATGCCAACGGTGATATTCATCTACGCCGCTACGACCGCCTGGTACTCGCCAGCGGCAGTCACGTAAACCGCGACGCCGTTGCCGGTGCTGCAGAACACGCCTTCGACCTCGACCAGCTCGAAAGTGCCGCCGTACTGGAACAACACATTAAGGATCTGGCGCAGCAGCCAGAGAGCGAGGCTCGTAATACTGTGGTAGTCTGCGGCGGCGGCTTTACCGGGATTGAGATGGCGCTGGAATTACCGGGCCGTCTGCGCGAGATTTTGGGTGCCAATGCTAAGACCAGAGTTGTCGTAGTTGAACGCGGTGCACAGCCGGGCGCACGCTGGAGTCAGGAGCTGCGGGATGTCATCGCACAGGCATCAGCCGAACTGGGCGTTGAATGGCGGGTGAATACGGAAGTAGAGTGCGTGGATGCGTCCGGCGTAACGCTGAAAAATGGGCAGACCATCGCCTCACAGACCGTTATCTGGACGGTTGGCGTGCAGGCAAACGGGCTAACGGCGCAAATTGACGCACCGCGCGATCGTCAGGGCCGCCTGCATGTGGACGCAAACCTTCAGGTCATCGGCCATGATGATATCTATGCCACCGGCGATGTGGCTTACGCCGCCACCGATGACAAAGGTAATCACGCGCTAATGACCTGCCAGCACGCTATTTTACTGGGCAAATTTGCCGGTAACAACGCCGCCGCCAGCTTGCTGAACGTTGCGCCATTGCCGTATCGTCAGGAAAACTACGTCACCTGTCTGGATCTTGGCGCATGGGGCGCGGTATATACCGAAGGGTGGGATCAGCAGGTGAAACTGACGCGTGAAGACGCGAAGAAGCTGAAGGTATCAATTGTCAGTGAGTTGATATATCCACCGAAGGCTGACAAGGCCGTGGCGTTTGAGATTGCCGATCCGCTGGCTCCATTCGTGTAGTCGAATCGCCGGATGCAGCTAACGCCTTATCCGGCCTGGAAACCACACTCGGCCGTAGGCCTGATAAGCGTAGCGCCATCAGGCGATTCAGCGCACCAAGCCAGATACAGCCAGCACGCTACGCCGTCCCGGCGTAAATATCAAAGCGATGCCCTTTGGTAACTACCGCGTTCGGCGTGGCGACATCCGCCAGCGGCGGCGCGTAGTCCGGGCGCTTCACTACCACACGTTTAGTCGCCAGCTGACGTGCTGGTGCCAACAAACCATCGGCATCTAAGTCTGGCCCCACCAACGACTGAAACACGCGCATCTCTTTTTTCACCAGCGCGCTTTTCTGCTTATGTGGGAACATCGGGTCGAGATACACCACCTGCGGGCGCGGCGTGATATCGGTCAACGCCGTCAGACTGGACGCATGGATCAGTTGTAATCGCTCCTGCAGCCACAGCCCGATTTCCGGATCTGCATAACCACGGGCCAGGCCATCGTCGAGCAGCGCCGCCACCACCGGATTACGTTCCAGCATCCGTACATGGCAGCCAACGGAGGCCAGCACAAACGCATCACGCCCCAGTCCTGCGGTAGCATCGACCACGTCCGGCAGATAATCGCCTTTAATGCCGACAGCCTTCGCCACCGCTTCACCGCGGCCACCGCCAAATTTGCGCCGATGGGCCATGGCACCGCCCACGAAATCGACGAAGATACCGCCGAGCTTAGGTTCATCGCGTTTGCGCAGTTCCAGATGCTCCGCTGTCATCACCAGCGCCATCAGGTTATCTTCATCGTGTTCTAACCCCCAGCGGGCAGCAAGAACAGATAAGGCGCCGTCTCCGGCGCCTGTTTCATCAATTAAGCAGATTTTCAATTCCGCTTTACCCTAAATAATTCGAGTTGCATCAAGACAACAAGTGAAGGAATCCCTGGGAACGTACAAATAGTACGTGACCAGGGTGAGTGAGCGCAGTTGCCGGAGAGGCAGCTTGAAGTATGACGGTAAATCAGCCTTTAATCCCGTAATGCTCCAGCATCGCATCCAGCTGCGGCTCACGGCCACGGAAGCGTTTGAACAGCGTCATTGGCTCCTCAGACCCCCCTCGAGTCAGGATGCTATCCAGGAAAGACTGTCCGGTTTGGCGGTTGAAAATCCCCTCTTCTTCAAAGCGAGAGAACGCGTCAGCCGCCAGGACATCAGCCCACAGATAGCTGTAGTAACCCGCTGCGTAGCCGCCCGCAAAAATGTGGCTGAAGGCATGCGGGAAGCGGCCCCATGTCGGCCCTGGCACGACGGCAACCTGCTTTTTAATCTCGGCCAGGGTTTCAAGGATTTTCGCCCCTTGCTGCGGGTTAAACTCCGCGTGCAGACGGAAATCAAACAGGCCGAATTCCAGCTGACGCAGAATAAACAGCGCTGCCTGGTAGTTTTTCGCCGCCAGCATTTTATCCAGCAATTCTTTCGGCAGCGGCTCACCGGTTTCATAGTGACCGGAGATAAACGCCAGCGCTTCTGGCTCCCAGCACCAGTTCTCCATAAACTGGCTCGGCAGTTCGACGGCATCCCACGGCACGCCGTTGATGCCGGAAACACCGGCCGTTTCGATGCGGGTCAGCATGTGGTGCAGACCGTGACCAAACTCATGGAACAGGGTGATCACTTCATCGTGGGTAAACAGCGCCGGTTTACCGTTCACCGGACGGTTGAAGTTACAGGTCAGATAAGCGACCGGTTTTTGCAACGTACCGTCGGTTTTACGCATCTGGCCGACGCAGTCGTCCATCCACGCCCCGCCGCGTTTGTGTTCACGCGCGTACAGGTCCAGATAGAAGCTGCCACGCAGCTCGTTGTTTTCATCGTACAGTTCAAAGAAGCGAACTTCCGGCTGCCAGACGTCTACGTCAGTACGCTCTTTCGCGGTAATGCCGTAAATGCGCTTAACCACTTCAAACAGGCCGTTAACCGCTTTGTTTTCCGGGAAGTAAGGACGCAACTGCTCATCGCTGATGCTGTAAAGGTGCTGTTTTTGCTTCTCGCTGTAGTACGCGATGTCCCACGGCTGCAGCTCATCAACGCCAAATTCCGCTTTCGCGAAGGCGCGCAGTTGGGCCAGCTCTTTCTCACCCTGCGGACGGGCGCGTTTCGCCAGATCCGTCAGGAACTCGAGCACCTGCTGCGGGTTTTCCGCCATTTTCGTGGCCAGAGATTTAAAGGCGTAGCTTTCGAAGCCCAGCAGTTGAGCCAGTTCGTGGCGCAGCGCGAGGATCTCTTCCATTATCGGGCTGTTATCCCATTTGCCCGCGTTTGGCCCCTGGTCAGATGCGCGGGTGGAATAAGCGCGGTACATCTCTTCACGCAGAGCCTGGTTGTCGCAGTAGGTCATGACCGGCAGGTAGCTCGGGATGTCCAGCGTCAGCAGATAACCTTCCTGCTCTTTGGCTTCAGCCTGGGCTTTAGCGGCGGCCAGCGCACTTTCCGGCATCCCGGCAAGCGCAGATTCGTCGGTGACGAGTTTGGTCCAGCCCATAGTCGCATCCAGCACGTTGTTGCTGTACAGGTTACCCAGTTCAGACAGACGGGTCGCGATTTCGCCATAGCGCTGCTGTTTTTCTTTCGGCAAACCAATGCCAGACAGCTCAAAATCACGCAGTGCGTTATCGACCGCTTTTTTCTGTGCGGTATTCAGGGTGGCGTAATGATCGCCATCGCGCAGATCGCGGTAGGCTTTGTACAGCCCCTCATGTTGCCCAACCCAGGTGCTGTATTCAGACAGCAGCGGCAGCGTTTGTTCGTAGGCTTCGCGCAGCTCCGAGCTGTTTTTCACCGAATTCAGGTGGCTGACCGGAGAGAAAATACGCCCCAGAACATCGTCCACTTCCGCCAATGGCTGGCAGAGATTTTCCCAGGTGTACGGCGCGCCCTGCGCAACCACGCGTTCAACGTTTTCGCGGCAATCGTTTAGCGCCTTAGTCACAGCGGGAACGACATGCTCAGGCTGAATTTTAGAAAACGGCGGCAGTTCGAAGGGAGTCAGTAATGGATTGGTCATTAGCGCGGTCCTGTTGAAAAGAGTGAATGAAGCGCGTATCCGGCGCTGTACATATTATTTGTAGAATGGGGTTAAGTGTAGAGGATTTCAATGCTAACTGTGACGGAAAGACGCCCGGTGGTGCTGCGCTTACCGGGCCTACGGGTAATCTGTGCCAATCTGCTGTAAACTGTGGCAAATCGTCATTTCAGCGGAATTTCATTACCCATGCTCAGTTATCGCCACAGTTATCACGCAGGCAACCACGCCGACGTCCTGAAACACACCGTCCAGAGCCTGATCATCGAGTCGCTCAAAGAGAAAGAAAAACCGTTTCTCTATCTGGATACCCATGCTGGCGCTGGCCGTTATCAGCTGAGCAGTGAGCATGCCGAACGTACCGGTGAATATCTGGAAGGGATCGCCCGTATCTGGCAACAGGACGATTTGCCAGCCGAACTGGAACCCTACATTGGCGTGGTGCAGCACTTCAACCGCAGCGGTCAGCTGCGCTACTACCCGGGTTCTCCGCTGATTGCCCGCCAGTTGTTGCGTGAGCAGGACAGCCTGCAATTGACAGAACTGCACCCGAGCGACTTTCCTCTGCTGCGCGGCGAATTCCAGAAAGATGAGCGCGCGCGCGTGGCCAAAGCCGATGGTTATCAGCAGTTAAAAGCGAAATTACCGCCGGTTTCCCGTCGCGGGCTGATCCTTATCGATCCACCCTACGAAATCAAAAGCGACTACCAGACGGTGGTGACCGGTATTAACGAAGGCTACAAGCGTTTCGCAACCGGCACCTATGCGCTGTGGTATCCGGTGGTTCTGCGCCAGCAAATCAAACGTATGATTCATGATCTGGAAGACACCGGCATTCGCCGCATCCTGCAAATTGAGCTGGCGGTTCGCCCGGACAGCGATCAGCGTGGTATGACGGCTTCCGGCATGATTGTGATTAACCCGCCGTGGAAGCTGGAACAGCAGATGAACAACGTCCTGCCGTGGCTACACAGCAAACTGGTTCCGGCAGGAACCGGGCACACCTCCGTCAGCTGGATCGTGCCGGAGTAATCGCAGCCATCGGTGGAACCTTTTAAATTCAGGTATACAATCGCGAATATTTTGGCGGATGGCATAACGCTTCTCCGCCCTACAATGAACATGAAGGAGCGGTCATGACCAAGCACTATGATTACATCGCTATCGGCGGCGGCAGCGGCGGTATTGCTTCCATTAACCGTGCGGCAATGTACGGCCAGAAATGCGCACTGATTGAAGCCAAAGCGTTAGGCGGCACTTGCGTCAACGTTGGCTGCGTACCGAAGAAAGTGATGTGGCATGCCGCGCAGATCCGCGAAGCTATTCATATGTATGGCCCGGATTATGGTTTCGACACCACTATCAATAAGTTTGATTGGGATAAACTGATCGCCAGCCGTACCGCCTATATCGATCGCATCCATACCTCTTATGATAACGTGTTAGGTAAAAATAACGTCGATGTCATTAAAGGCTTTGCCCGCTTCGTTGATGCTAAAACCATTGAAGTGAACGGTGAAACAATCACTGCCGATCATATTTTAATTGCGACCGGCGGCCGCCCAAGCCATCCGAATATTCCGGGTGTGGAATACGGCATCGACTCCGACGGTTTCTTTGAGCTGCCCGCGCTGCCGAAACGCGTGGCGGTCGTCGGCGCTGGCTACATCGCCGTTGAACTGGCTGGCGTGATTAACGGTCTGGGCGCGCAAACACATCTCTTTGTGCGTAAACACGCGCCGCTGCGCAGCTTTGATCCGATGATTGTCGAAACCCTGGTTGAAGTGATGAACACTGAAGGCCCGACCCTGCATACTCACGCGATTCCGAAAGCCGTGGTTAAAAATGCAGACGGCAGCCTGACTCTGCAACTGGAAGATGGTCGTAGCGAAACGGTAGATTGCCTGATTTGGGCGATCGGTCGTGAACCGGCAACCGACGACTTCAATCTGGCTGCAACGGGTGTGAAAACCAACGGAAAAGGCTACATCGTCGTGGATAAATACCAGAACACCAGCGTTCCGGGGATTTATGCCGTCGGCGATAATACCGGTGCCGTTGAACTGACGCCGGTTGCGGTTGCCGCAGGCCGTCGTCTGTCCGAACGTCTGTTTAATAACAAGCCGGACGAGCATCTGGACTACAGCAACATTCCAACCGTGGTCTTCAGCCATCCGCCAATTGGTACTGTAGGGTTAACCGAGCAGCAGGCACGCGAACAGCACGGCGATGACCAGATAAAAGTGTATAAATCATCGTTTACCGCGATGTATACCGCCGTTACCTCTCACCGCCAACCGTGCCGCATGAAGCTGGTCTGCGTTGGGCCAGAAGAGAAGATTGTCGGTATTCACGGCATCGGCTTTGGCATGGACGAAATGCTGCAAGGCTTCGCGGTGGCACTGAAAATGGGCGCCACCAAGAAAGACTTCGATAACACCGTTGCCATTCACCCGACGGCGGCAGAAGAGTTCGTGACCATGCGTTAATCGCACTTCATGAGTGTTAAAGGGCAAAGAGGGGTTAGCTCTTTGCCCTTAGTTACGTTTCCGCTATCAGTTCAAAAGTTGCAGCAGATAGCGGATCAGCTCCAGCAACGCGATTAACGCTCCCAGAACGATGATTGCTTTATCAATCACCCGTTTTCTCCATCAGATGGAGTGAGAATGCACCCGCTTACTCATCCATTGCCTGTCACGGGGCATGCTCCATTGTTAGATGATAACTATCTCACCCCGGCCAGAGCATCGGCCAACGGCACCACCCGTTTCGCCGATCAGGACTTAGAAAGCGTTTAGCGCGCGTCCGGAAGGGATAAGTTACAGAGCCAACTGGATAAATATACAGTTCTTTTAATCGTAACTGCCAGCGCATTCTTGCAATAGTACCGTTAAGGTAATAGGATTGAAGCGTTAGATGATAACTATCTCACTCCGGCCAGAGCCACCAACTCGGGCTGAAGCGTAAAAAAACCGACGTGAAGTCGGTTTTTTTACGTCCGAATCAGGACCAGGGCAAAGTCTATTTACCCTGCATATACGGCGTATACACCCCATTCAGACTCTCAAGGAATGCCACAATATCGTCGATATCTTCCTGCGGCAGTTCCTTACCGACCTGATAACGCAGCATCAGTTTTACCGCGCCATCGAGCGTCGGTACATCGCCACGATGGAAATAAGGTGCAGTTAGCGCAACGTTACGCAGACCAGGCACTTTCTGACGCAGCTTGTCACGTAATTCATTCGTAACGTTCATGCGGCCAATATCTGCCGCAGTGACTTCACCAAAATTAAAGTCCTTTTTCAGCCCCAGGGGCTCAAATGAGCGTCCGCCTAAAATAATACCACCATGACAGGTCGCACACTTATTATCCTTAAACAGCTGATAACCCTTTTTTTGCTGGGCAGTTAACGCCGTTTCATCACCACGTAGCCATTTATCAAACGGCGAATTTGGCGTAATCAGCGTTTTTTCAAACTCAGCAATCGCATCAGTAATATTGTCACCACTAAATCCCTGCGGATAAACCGCGATAAATTGTTGCTTCAGAAGCGGATCTTTATCCAGTTTCTGGATAATTTCATCCCAGGATTTCGATGCCATTTCAATGGGATTTAACGGCGGGCCCCCCGCCTGAGCTTGCAACGTCGGCGCACGCCCATCCCAGAATTGCTCCACATTAAACACCGAGTTAAATACCGTCGGCGCATTAATAGGACCGACAGCGCCCCCCACGCCGATTGACGTTTTTCTGCCATCCACGCCGCCCGCATTCAGGGCATGGCAATGCGCACAAGAAATCGTGCTATCACCGGAAATCCGTGGGTCATGATAGAGCGAGAAACCGAGCGCCACTTTACGGGCATCTGTCGGGATACTTTCCGGTATCGGTTGAACCGGTTCATTGCGATGTTGAGCTGCCGTATCACTGCTGGCGTAGTACTGCTCACGTTGTTTTGCTACCCAGCCAAGAATCTCTTGGCGTTCAGCATCACTAATCTTACCGGCCCAGTGCAGCGCGGTATAACGCGTCGGCGGCATAGTATCGTACTGCATCACCCATTCAATTTTATTCAGATCGCTTTGCGAAACGGGTTTATCCGCGACCAGTGCCGCACGTACGGCTTCAAGATTGAAGGATTTATATCCCAGTTGAATATCGTAATTCATCAACTGTTTAGCGACAGGAAAAGAAGAATAGAAAGGTAATTCCGCTGAAGGGGTATGACAATAATCGCATCCTTTTTCGCGTAAAAACCCTAATACTTTATTATTTTCTTCCAGCGTAGAAGCCTGGACATCAGCTTGTTTACTACGTTGATTATCGTGATACCACACATAACCGGATAATCCAAAATAACAAATCACGATGCCTGCTATAGCCATCGCGGTAAGACGGGTAATGATTTTCATTATTTTACCCTCACCGTTGTGAGTTATTGTGACCCAGAAAATTAGAATAATTAATGCACCGTCTTTGTCAGACCTGACCATCATAGGAAATGGGGGGATTACTTTTTTGATAAGTATCAATCAATTACATGGGCGGGAACTATCGATAGAATAGCCTGCGCCTATTATAAGAATGAGCCGTTACCTGGTTCTATTCACACCTCGTTGCAATCGAATGTTCTGAAAATGAAATAGTTTTAGATTGTGAATAATTATAAATTTCTCATTGTTATCATTGGGATAGTTTTATTTCTTTATTATTGGAAAGCATAAAAACGTGATCGACCGCACGCTTTACTCACCCGGCATCGAAGCGAATGTCTACGCTTAACAGACAACCAGGCAATAGCCTTAGCATTTCAACAGTTACCGGAGGTCTTTCTCATTATGCTCAACCAGAAACTACCCCACGCCCCTTCAGAAGAACTGACGATCGACGTCGATCTACTTTATGAAATGGATCCGTGCGAGTTAAAGCTGGATGAAATGATTGAGGCGGAGCCTGAACCGGAAATGATTGAGGGACTTCCCGCCTCGGACGCGTTAACCCCCGCCGATCGTTACCTTGAGCTTTTTGAACACGTCCAGTCATCAAAACTGTTTGCTGATAGCAAAACCTTTCCAGACTGCGCACCCAAAATGGACCCGCTGGATATTTTGATTCGCTATCGCAAGGTTAAACGCCACCGGGACTTTGACCTGCAACGCTTTGTCGAGAACCATTTCTGGCTGCCGGAAACCCCCACCAGCGAATATGTTTCCGACCCTGAAAGCTCGCTGAAAGAGCATATTGATCAACTGTGGCCCGTGCTGACTCGCGAGCCGCAGGATCATATTCCCTGGTCTTCGCTGCTGGCGCTACCGCAGTCATACATCGTGCCAGGCGGACGCTTTAGCGAAACCTACTATTGGGATTCCTACTTCACCATGCTGGGTCTTGCGGAGAGTGGCCGGGAAGACTTACTGAAATGTATGGCAGATAACTTTGCCTGGATGATTGAAAACTATGGTCACATCCCGAACGGCAACCGCACCTACTATCTGAGCCGCTCCCAGCCACCGGTCTTCGCGCTAATGGTCGAACTGTTTGAAGAGGATGGCGTACGCGGTGCGCGTCGTTATCTTGAACATCTCAAAATGGAGTACACGTTTTGGATGGATGGCGCCGACTCGCTGGTGCTTAATCAGGCGTACCGCCACGTGATCAGAATGCCGGACGGTTCTCTGCTCAACCGCTATTGGGACGATCGTGATACCCCGCGTGATGAGTCATGGCTTGAAGACGTTGAGACCGCCAAGCATTCAGGTCGTCCACCCAATGAGGTGTATCGGGATTTGCGCGCGGGCGCGGCCTCCGGCTGGGATTATTCCTCGCGCTGGCTACGCGATGCAGGCCGCCTTGCCAGCATACGCACCACTCAGTTCATCCCGATTGATCTGAACGCCTTCCTCTACAAGCTGGAAAGCACCATCGCCAATATTTCCGCGCTGAAAGGCGACAAAGAAACGGAAGCGCAGTTTCGCCAGAAAGCCAGTGACCGCCGCGATGCGGTGAACCGCTATCTGTGGGACGATGAAAACGGCTGCTATCGCGATTACGACTGGCGGCGCGAACAAATGGCCCTTTTCTCTGCCGCCAGTATTGTGCCGCTGTATGTCGGTATGGCAACACATGAACAAGCCGACCGACTCGCCAACACGGTACGCAGCCGCTTACTCACGCCAGGCGGGATTTTAGCAACCGAGTATGAAACCGGCGAGCAGTGGGATAAACCCAACGGCTGGGCACCGCTGCAGTGGATGGCGATTCAGGGGTTTAAACTGTATGGCGATGACCATCTCGGTGATGAAATTGCCCGTAACTGGCTGAAAACAGTTAATGTTTTTTATCATGAACACCACAAGCTAATTGAAAAGTACCATATCGCTGACGGCACGCCGCGCGAAGGCGGCGGCGGGGAATATCCGCTGCAGGACGGATTTGGCTGGACGAATGGCGTGGTGCGCCGATTAATCGGTTTGTACGGTGAACCGTAAATGTCTGACGGCCTGATGCCACGAAATGCATCGGGCCGTTAGTTAATGGCATCGTACAGCGCGGTGTGGATTTTCTGCCATTTTTTGTTCTCTGCATTTGGATCTGCGCGCACACGCAGTTGGGCCTGTTCCATATCATACTGCTGACGAGCAACGACCTCCGGTGTCGAGCAGAAACTTTGTAGGTAGCTTTTATGCAGTGACGTCAGTGATGCGCCATTCGACATGGCATGACTGAGCGTAGTCATAAACTGCTGGCAGGGTTTAGCCTCATCCATCTGTGAGGGATACCGCAGCAGCAGCTTCAGAACTGCGGTGTTCCCCGCGGAAAATGCCTGCTCCGTCCACGCCAGCTTCCAGTCCATACCTCCTTGCAGGAACAGCGACGTGACGCGGGTATCGTTGCGATCGATAGCCGCCCGCATATTAAAGGTATCCCATGTAATGCCCATCCGGGTCACCGATTCTCGCGCAGAAGGCGCATCACGCCGCGGCTCTTCCTGCACTATCTCAACAGTTTGCCCTGAAGATGCTTGCGGTGCAGGTGCATTGAATAGCCAGAAAGCGCCCAGCGAGATCGCCAGAACCATAACACCGACAGCCACCCACAGCATGCCGGAAATCAGCTGTTCGCGCTCTTCGGCCGTACGCTGCGCTCGCTTCTCAGGAGGATCGATACTGTCAGCAATTTCCTTTTTATCGCCTCCAGCCTGCTCGTCTTTTTGCCTTGCCGTTTCCCAGAATTGACGAACCGTCGACTCATCAGATTCCAGATACGATGCAGGATTGATACGCGTTCGGCGCTCTTCAAACGCTCGCTGCACAGAATGCGTAATTTGTTGGTACTGGTAATTTAACAGCATCAGCTGTACTGACGTCAGCGGTTGCTGAGCAATGACAGCGTTTCGCGCCTGTCGGCAATCATCCAGAAACATTCGCAGCGTTAAGCGCGGTTCGACAAACAGCATCAACACTGACGTATCATTAAAAATCTGCGTAAAGTGGCGAACAAATAGTTTCTTATCGACCACCATCAACGCCAGTTCGCTAAACAACATGCCGTCCAGCGCATCACGTCCTTCGCCCAGCTTTAACCAGCGACGCAAGCGTTCGGCACCAAAGTGCTGCTTCAGAAAACTGTTTAGCGGATGCTGATCTGGCCATACCCGTGCGACGAGGGCTTTGAGCGTTAACTCTATTGCGCGAAGCTGACGCTGCGCCCGCATCTGCGCATCCTGCCCCCCGATGTCGATATCGGTTTGATAGTTCAGGAGCGGCTGTTGCTGGCGTAATTGCTCCAGTGCTGCTACAAAACGCAGCGCGGAAATCAGCTGGTTTTCACTGACATCCTGACCGCTTTCATACTGAGGCACACTCTGTTGAAGATGGCGTAAACGCAACGTGAACTGGCTGAGTTGCGCATCATTCATCTGCAAGCGTCTGGCGACAGCCCCCCAACCGCCCAGATTCAGTCGGGCCTGATCGAGTTGCTCCAGAAACCAACGCGGATCTTTGCCCTCTGCCACATGTACGCCTAACAGCAGCAAAATTTCCACCGACGCCTGACGGATGATCCCCAAACAGTGTTCAAATGGCGCACATGTCGCCTGTAACGCGCTATTGGTCATTATCTTCCCTAAAAGAGCCCAGAAAGGTGCGGCCTCACGATGTATTTCGTTATCTTTTTATAAACGTGGCACAGCGCAGAATTGTGCCGCTGTAGACTAGAACACATTCATATAACAAATAAATGCGTTTTGCAGTGACAACGGCAAAATCATTGAAATTTATTCTGGAGATAAATCCGTGTCGGTGTTGAAAACAGCGCGACTGCCCCTCAATGACGGAGGGTGACTGGTTATGCCTGGCGATACGCAATAGCATATCGGGAAAAGTGCCTGAGATGACAGGATGTTTAGCCGGTTAAAACGTGAATGCCGCCCCTTAAGTCGTAAGGCGTTTATGGCCAAAAATGGCCATATGGCAACTACGTCTGCTGATAATTATCTTTATACTGTTTTTCTTTTAAGAGAAATCATTATGCCGCATTGCGCCGCTCATTTTACCTCCGCCGGTATTGCATTTATCAAGCAATGGCAGGGCCTGTCGCTGGAAAAGTATCAGGATAAAAATGGTGTATGGGTCATTGGCTACGGGCATGAAATTACACCCGATGAAACCTTTGTTGCCCCCATTTCAATGGCGCAGGCAGAATCCCTGCTGCTCACAGATCTGGATATCTGCCAAGCATTAATACGCACAAATAAACCTCAGCTTAACGACCCGTTTCAACAAGAAGTCTTTATTGCGTGGATGCTAAGTGTTGGGATAACGCGCTTTTGTCACGCAGAAAGGTGGCCGGTTAATATTTCACAGCCAGATAGCGTCTGACCGTGAAATAAATATCAATTATAGAAATTCATTTAACATCATTGCTGCCTGAGTACGGTTTTTAACTTCCAGGCGCTGATAAAGTGACTCAAGGTGGGCTTTTACCGTTCCGGTACTGATATTTAACAGCCGACCAATTTGTTTATTTGACTCACCAGCCGCCAGCATGGTCAGGATCTCCCGCTGGCGGGCGCTTAATGTTTTTATATTTTGCCGACTGCTATCGTTTGTCGCTAAGTGATCCCTGGGAAGAAACATCATGCCCATCGCAACGCTGTTAAGCGCCAGAGTAAAGGTTTCTGCATCAGAGTCACGCGGCACAATGGCCAACACGTTTAATTGCGTCACATCCTGCAGCCATTTCTTACTGCAATCAGTGGCAGAGATCAGCACCTTCACCGTTGAAAAAGAGTGTGCAATCTGTTGCAGCAAGCTGCAGCAAAACTCACCGTCGAGATCACCGTCCAGCATGAGCAGCGCATCTGGGGTATTTTCCAGTTTTTGCCAAAGGTCATCTGCCTGACTGACACCCTGAACATTCACTCCTGGAATTCGTTGCTGCAAACTTATATTCATTCCATGAATAAATATTGACTGCCTGTCAAACATTATTACCTGCATTATTAACTCTCCGTCTAAAAAATAGTAGTCTTGAGACGCGAAAGGGTATTCTTCACGAGGAAAAATAATAACTCACCATTTGGCAGGGGTCATTCTACCGATAAGCGAAGAATAAAAAAGCAAGAGTTATGAATAGTTACAGCTCAAGAAAAAGGATTACACAAAGCGGGCAGAACAGGATAGATTTCTGAGACATTCCTCATTTATCGAGGGTCAGAATTCCTTATTAATATTAATTTTCAGAGAATACATTTTTAGCTGAAAATAAGATATCCTGAAAAAATAATAAATATGTTACAAATTACAATATAGCATTAAGTGCTCATTCAACAGCTACCGCAGCCTATTGAATAAGCACGTTGCACGTTACAGGAACATCCCGCCAGATACCTCAATACGCTGTGCAGTCATCCAGGCGAGTTCATCGCTGAGCAACGCGGCGATGGCATCACCGATATCATCCGGTAACCCGACGCGTCCCAGCGCCGTTTGCGAGGCAATATATGCATTCAGTTGCGCGTTATCACGCACGTTCCCACCGCCGAAATCAGTTTCAATCGCGCCCGGCGCAATAATATTTGCCGTAATACCGCGTTCCCCCAACTCTTTAGCCTGATACCGGGTAAGCACTTCCATCGCCCCTTTCATGGCGGCATAGGCGCTGTAGCCCGGTAGAGCAAAACGCGCCAGGCCGGTCGAGACATTGAGGATCCTTCCCCCCTTGTTCATCAGCGGAAGAAGACTCTGCGTCAGGAAAAATGGCCCCTTAAACTGGATGCTCAGCAATTGGTCAAATTGCGCTTCGGTGAATGCAGAGTACGGCGCAGTAATGCCGATTCCGGCGTTGTTCAATAAATAATCAAACCCTTCGCTTTGCCACTGTGCCTTTAAGGTGTGCTTCATCTGTTCAACGAAGGATGGGAAAGTTGAAATATCCCCGACATTTAACGGTAATGCCGCTGCTTTTCCACCAGATTGCCGAATTTCATCCACAACCTGCTGCGCCTCTTTTTCATTGCTGTTCCACGTCAGGACGATACCTATTCCTTTGTTCGCCAGCTTAAGTGCCGCGTTTTTACCGAGACCACGACCGCCACCGGTCACTAATGCGATACGTTGCGTCATAAGAAACCTCATTTCAGATGTTGTGATGATTGAGACAAAGCTTATTAGGTGGTAGAAGAACAATAAATATCGCTAATTGCGCATTACTGTTTCATTCAGAACAACAATAGGGCATGGGAATGGATAAAATTCACGCAATGCAGTTGTTCATCCGCGTCGCAGAACTGGAGAGTTTTTCACGTGCGGCAGACACCCTTGGACTTCCTAAAGGTAGCGTATCGCGCCAAATCCAGGCCCTGGAAAATCATCTGGGTACGCAGCTTCTGCACCGCACTACCCGCCGCGTTCAGCTCACACAAGACGGCATGATCTATTACGAACGTGCAAAAGATCTGTTGAGCAATCTGGATGAACTGGATGGGTTGTTCCATCACGATCCAGCCAGTATCAGCGGTAAGCTGCGCGTCGATATGCCGGTTGGCGTGGCGAGAAATCTGGTCATGCCCCGCCTGCCCGTCTTTTTGCATCAGTATCCAGGGCTGGAGCTTGAACTCAGCAGCAGTGACCGCCTGGTAGACTTAATTCGTGAGGGTTTCGACTGCGTCGTACGCGTTGGCACACTGAAAGATTCGGGGCTGATTGCCCGACCGCTGGGGAAACTCACGCAGATTAACTGTGCCAGTCCACAGTATCTGGCCCGCTTTGGTTATCCGGAAAGCCTGGAGGATTTGGCCTCACATGCCGTGGTGCATTATTCGGTCAATTTGGGAACACGCGCACAGGGCTTCGAGGTGGCTACAGACAATGGGACTGCATGGGTAAAAACGGGCGGCATGCTGACCGTGAACAGCACAGAAACCTATCATGCGGCATGTCTTGCCGGGCTGGGCATTATTCAGGTACCACGCGTCGGGGTGCGTGAAGCCCTTCGCGCCGGTACTCTGGTTGAAGTGTTACCGCAATATCGGGCCGAACCCATGCCCGTTTCTTTGCTCTATCCACATCGCCGGAACCTTTCCCGCCGGGTACATCTGTTCATGGAATGGTTGACCGGTGTGATGAAAGACTATGTGGATTAGCCCATTTTTCGGGAAGTGGGTCTGAGCGGCTATAATGTCATGAGTAAACAAAATAAGGACTACCGATCGGATGACGCAGGAACACCACGCAAAGCACCCTACGCCTGAACAACAGCAAACCGCCACAACGCCGGTGAAAAACGCCACAGCGAACCAGGCGTTGAAAACTGCCCTGACCTTCGCTGAAAAAATTCAACGTCAACCTGTTATCGCCCACCTGATCCGCGCAGCAGAGCGTTTTAATGACCGAATGGGAAATCAGTTTGGCGCAGCCATCACGTATTTCTCGTTCCTGTCGATGATCCCTATCCTGATGGTGTCGTTTGCGGCGGCCGGTTTTATTCTCGCCTCACACCCCACGTTATTACAGGATATCTTCAGCAAAATATTGCTCAACGTTAGCGATCCGACGCTGGCCTCGACGCTGAAAAACACCATCAATACTGCCGTTCAGCAACGTACCACCGTGGGTCTGGTGGGGCTTGGAATCGCCCTCTACTCTGGTATTAACTGGATGGGAAACCTGCGTGAAGCTATTCGTGCACAGTCGCGGGACCTCTGGGAACGCACACCGCAGGATCAGGAAAAAATATGGGTTAAATACCTGCGTGATTTTGTCTCATTGATTGGATTGCTGATTGCGCTGATCGTTACGCTGTCGATTACCTCCATTGCCGGTTCTGCCCAGCAAATGATCATCTCGGCACTGTATCTCGACGGTATTGAGTGGCTGAAACCCGCGTGGCGATTGATTGGTCTGGCGATCTCCATTTTCGCCAACTATTTGCTGTTCTTCTGGATTTTCTGGCGGCTACCGCGTCACCGACCGCGTAAGAAGGCGCTGATTCGCGGAACATTTATTGCGGCTATTGGCTTTGAGGTGATTAAGATCGTCATGACCTACACGCTGCCATCGTTGGTAAAATCCCCCTCCGGCGCGGCGTTTGGTTCGGTGCTTGGGCTGATGGCATTCTTTTACTTCTTCGCGCGTTTGACCCTGTTCTGCGCCGCCTGGATTGCCACAGCGGAATACAAAGACGACCCGCGTATGCCGGGGAAAACGCAATAGCCACCGCCGGATTAGTTGTGAATTGCCGGATAAGCGCAGCGCCATCCGGCAATTATAATGCCGCCTGCTCTCACCGATTTAGTGAATAAATCCAGAACGTAACTTTTATTTAACCAAAAACCAGTTTTATCAACTAAGTTTTAAATTGTGTGAAGCATTTCATGGAAGTGAAATCTCAAGCCTAAAAATTATCCCCTTTTTGCTCCATTTTTGACCTATCTCAAAGTTTGTTACAGATTGAAATGTCTCTTTTGCTGTGCGTAATATGGCCTTTCGTTCGACCCAAAATAAGAAAATATTATGCAAGCAACCGCCACAACACTCGATAACGAACAGGAACACGCCCCGGTCAATTCGCGCAATAAAGTCGTCGTCGCTTCGCTCATCGGCACTGCCATTGAGTTCTTCGACTTCTATATTTACGCGACCGCGGCGGTGATCGTGTTCCCCCACATCTTCTTCCCGCAGGGTGACCCCACGGCGGCCACACTACAGTCGCTGGCTACCTTTGCTATCGCCTTCGTGGCCCGCCCGATCGGCTCCGCCGTATTCGGCCATTTCGGCGATCGTGTTGGACGTAAAGTCACGCTGGTTGCTTCACTGCTCACCATGGGGATTTCAACGGTTGTGATTGGCCTGCTGCCGGGCTATGAAACCATCGGCATTTTCGCCCCCTTGCTGCTGGCGCTGGCGCGTTTTGGTCAGGGTTTAGGTCTGGGCGGTGAATGGGGCGGCGCGGCGTTGCTGGCAACGGAAAACGCACCACCGCGTAAACGCGCGCTGTACGGTTCATTCCCGCAGTTGGGTGCGCCTATCGGTTTCTTCTTCGCTAACGGCACGTTCCTGTTGCTCTCCTGGCTGTTGACCGACGAACAGTTTATGAGCTGGGGCTGGCGCGTGCCGTTTATCTTCTCTGCCGTACTGGTCATTATCGGTCTCTACGTCCGTGTTTCTCTCCACGAATCGCCGGTATTTGCCAAAGTCGCCGCAGCGAAAAAACAGGTGAAAATCCCACTGGGTACTCTGCTGACAAAACATGTTCGTGTGACGATCCTTGGCACATTCATCATGCTGGCGACCTATACACTGTTTTATATCATGACCGTCTATTCGATGACGTTCAGCACTGCCGCAGCCCCCGTAGGGCTTGGCCTGCCGCGTAATGAAGTGTTGTGGATGCTGATGATGGCGGTTATTGGCTTTGGCGTTATGGTACCAGTGGCTGGCCTGCTGGCCGATGCGTTTGGTCGTCGCAAGAGCATGCTCATCATCACCACGCTTATCATTCTGTTTGCGCTGTTTGCCTTTAAACCGCTGCTCGGTTCTGGCAATCCGGTGTTGGTGTTCGCTTTCCTGTTGCTTGGCCTGAGCCTGATGGGTCTGACATTCGGCCCGATGGGGGCACTGCTGCCGGAGTTGTTCCCGACTGAAGTGCGCTATACGGGAGCGTCGTTCTCATACAACGTCTCGTCAATTCTCGGTGCCTCTGTTGCCCCTTATATTGCCGCATGGCTGCAGGGGAACTACGGTCTGGCGGCGGTCGGTACGTATCTGGCATCGATGGCGGCTTTAACGCTGATTGCGCTGCTGTTAACCCATGAGACACGGCATCAATCGCTGTAATTTGATTGCCTGATGGCGCTATGCTTATCAGGCCTACAGACTGCAATCCCCCGTAAGCCGGATAAGGTGTTTACACCGCATCCGGCGCGCTCATCACTTCTTCATCTGCGACAGGATCGTCCGGCACTGATTCGTTTCGTTTTCAGACGGAGAAATTAGCGCCAGCAGCGCCGCCGCTGGCGTAACCAGCGTTGCCAGCGCGGCAGCCACCGCACCGCGTGCAATCAGCGGCCCGGCCTTCACGCCAGCCTGTGGATTTTTAAAGGTCCCACGGACATACAGCGGCGAACGCAGGGTAATAATACGAATGCCTTTGCTCTCCGGGTCGATGGTTAAATCCAGTTGCTCAGATGCAAAGCTTGCAGTCCCGGTCACGTTGATCACCGCGTTTTCTGTGTCGAACGCGAAAATTTGTGGGCGCGCGATGCCATTGACGATATCCAGATTTGCCGCTGCGCAGTTCACCCGTACTTCGTCATCACCGAATATTTGTCCGACGATATAGTTACCCAGATTCAGCCCAACGATCTCCATCAGATTGCGACTGACCAATCCATCATTCATCAATAGCTTCAGGTTACCGTTGCTGTTACCCAGCAGCGCAGCCACTGAATTTCCGCTACCGCTCAACCTGGCGTCACCGTTCATCTCACCGAGCGTTTTCTGCATCAACTCCACGTCCGGCATCAGTGCTTTTAGCTTCAGGCGGCGAGCCTGAATATCCGCCTGCCCCCGCATCGGCTTTTTATCCCCTTCCAGATGAATGCTGGAAACAATACTGCCCCCTGCGAGGCCAAATTTCAGTGGCTGCAGGCGCAAGTCAGCATTTTTCAGGAGGATATGGGTGGAGAGATCGCTGATGGGCAGGCTACTGCCGTGTTCGATACGCCGTCCTTTGAAACGCACATCAGCATCCATTACGTTCCATTTGTCGGTTTCAAAACGGTCATACGGCAAGACTTTGCCTGCGGGTTGCGCACTGTTCTCACCTTTGCGCTGTTCAGATTGTTTTGCCCGTTCTGCCCCTTTGCCTGAATCCACACCGATCAGCGGCCCCAAATCAGCCAGCCTCAGCTGGCGTGATTCCACATCGCCCTTCAGCATGGGTCGCGGCTTGCCGGTGGTGTAGGCCAGCGTCCCGTGAATATCGCTATCGCCAATGCGACCATTAAAATGGCGGTATTCAAAAAGAGAGGACTTTTCCGGATCGATTTTCGCCACCAGACGCCCGTCCGTTTCAAACGGTGGTGTATCCGGTAACAGCACACCGGTCAAATCGTATAAATCCCCAAGTGAATCCCCAGAGAATTTAAGCCGTAGATCGACACCGCCCATATTCATCGGGTCATTTATCGTGCCGCTAAATACCACGCGCGTGTTGCCCGAGCGAAAGTCAGCCTGTATCGGAAAAGGGGTACCTTCGCCTCGTAACGCCAACATCCCGCCAATTTTTCCCGTTCCGGTTAGCGGCTCACCGTTGTAGCGGCCCTGGGCTTTCAGACCAAAAATGTAATCCTCAACGCTGGCGCCCCCTTCTTTGCTGTTGGTGCCTGTCACTTCGCTAAACGGTAGCGGCTTGCCTAGTGGATCGACCAGGATCTCAAGCTCCGACTTCGTCACCTTATCATTAACAGCGATACGCCCTTGATCGAACAGAATGTTATCCAGCCTGAAAGACCACGCGGGTGGCGGCGCATTGGGGTCGCGTTTTTCATCCCC
This sequence comes from Citrobacter sp. RHBSTW-00029, assembly GCF_014104295.1. NCBI lineage: Bacteria > Pseudomonadati > Pseudomonadota > Gammaproteobacteria > Enterobacterales > Enterobacteriaceae > Citrobacter > Citrobacter sp. RHBSTW-00029. Next base: position 4,412,482 of record NZ_JABXRT010000001.1, on the reverse strand, counting down.
GGCGAAGTTAAAGGTCCAGTTGTTGTTTTTCTCCGACAACCGAATGAGCCGCGCATCGGGTTTCACCATCTTGACCCACGGGAGCCAGACGGTTTTTGTCAGCAGTGCCAGTGGGGCGAGCGTAGCTTCAACACGCGGGAGATGCACCATGGTAACGTCGGGAATATCTGGCGGGTTGCCGAGGATGATATCTTCAGCATGAACATGCGGCCACGGAACCCAACTGCGCCAGCCGGTTTCCTGCTTCTGGCGTTCCCAGACGACGCCCAGATCACCGCGTATGGCGAATGGACGGTTGAGTTCAGTAGAGACTTTCTGGTTGATGGTCGGTTTGAGCCGGTTCCAGTCAAATGTCGCAATCACAATGATGAGCACGACGATCAGCAACAAGAAAAACCCTACTACGGATGCGGCTATTTTGCTTGTTTTCGTCACGTTTTCCTCCTGACTTCCTCCCTTGCCTGTCCTAAAGATAGTCCAGCAGGGCGAAAAGGAGGCACGCTACATCCGCATCAAAGCGACAGAATCACCTCTTCCAGGGTACTCAGTGGCACCGGACGAGAGAGGAAATAGCCCTGAGCAGCAAAAGCCGGTGAGTTTTGCACATCGCGCCACTCTTCCAGGGTTTCAACACCTTCGACAATCACGCCACGGCAATAGCGGTTCATAAGCTGGAGCAGCAAAGTGAAGAGGTTACGGCCTTCCGGCGTCTGACGCAGCATGACAAACAGATCCCGCGCCACTTTGATGTAGTCGTAACTCACTTCGCTAAGGGCCGAGAAATTGGCCATCCCGGTACCAAAATCATCCAGCCAGAGCGGGCCGAACTCGCACATCGAGGCAAACGACGATCCCTTCGGTAAGCGGATATGCTCAACCAACTCAAAGCGTAACCAGGGCAGGCATTCAATGATTTTCAGGATCTCGGGGTCCTGGCGCATCGCAATGAGCGTCGGGCCATCGACATTGACGGAGGCCAGCAGATCGTGGGCTCTGAAAAAATCACTTTTCAGTTCAAGTTGTTCAAGCTGCTCTTTCACTACCTCAACGCGATGCCGAACAGCAACTTCAGCAAAATAACGGTCTGGCGCAATGCGTTGAGCAGGGTTATCAGGATGGCTCACGACGGTTAGCAGCTCTACGGCCATCAGCCGACCATTGGTCTGGTAAATGGGCTGATAAGTGTAAGCACGCTCGCACTGCAGCCAATAGCGTCGCTCCTGCAAGCATTCGATACTCGCATCTGGCGTAATTAGCTGCTGGGTGACCTGCTTTATCATCTGAGGTGTCCTGTAAATAAGAGTGTGACTGACCGGACTCGTCAAAGGTTATCGGCGCTCAGGCGCAGAACTTTACGTTCAGCAGTACGCAAAATAAAAACAGCGGTAAAAACGACACAGAACACGTTCTGGCTCAAAAAAATAATGGAACGTTGTTTTAATATAGTTGACCACTTAACACCCACAGCGCACACTAACGCTAATTTTTTTCAGAGCAGGTTACGACTATGTCCAGGAAGATTGCCGTGATTGGCGAATGCATGATTGAGCTGTCACAGAAAGGCGCCGACGTTCAGCGCGGATTCGGTGGCGACACGTTGAATACATCCGTTTATATTGCCCGTCAGGTCGATTCTGCGGCCCTTTCCGTACATTACGTCACGGCGCTGGGCACTGACAATTTCAGCCAGCAAATGCTGGAATCCTGGCAGGGAGAAAACGTCGATACGTCATTAACCCAGCGTATGGAAAACCGTCTGCCGGGTCTCTATTACATTGAGACTGACAGTACTGGCGAGCGCACCTTCTATTACTGGCGTAATGAAGCGGCGGCAAAATTCTGGCTGGAGAGCGAACAATCCGGCGCCATTTGCAAAACGCTGGCGACATTCGACTACCTGTACCTGAGCGGAATCAGCCTGGCGATTTTAAGCCCGGCCAGCCGTGACAAACTGCTGTCGCTGCTGCGCGAGTGTCGCGCCAACGGCGGCAAGGTTATTTTTGACAACAACTACCGCCCGCGTCTGTGGAGCAGCAAAGAAGAAACTCAGCAGGTGTATCAGCAGATGCTGGAGTGCACCAATATTGCGTTCCTGACGCTGGACGATGAAGACGCGCTGTGGGGTGAAAAACCCGTAGAGGACGTAATTGCCCGGACTCACGCAGCTGGCGTACAGGAAGTGGTTGTGAAGCGCGGCGCAGACTCTTGCCTGGTGTCCATCGAGGGTGAAGGACTTATCGATGTACCGGCTGTAAAATTACCGAAAGAAAAAGTGATCGATACCACGGCGGCAGGAGACTCCTTCAGTGCCGGGTATCTGGCAGTGCGTTTAACCGGTGGCGATGCCGCTGAAGCCGCTAAACGCGGGCACCTGACGGCAAGCACCGTTATTCAGCATCGCGGGGCGATTATCCCACGCGACGCCATGCCGCAGTAACGTCGATTATCCGGTCTGCATACCGTAGGCCGGACAAGCAAAGCGCCCCCGGCATCTCCAATGCCGGATAGCGGCGTAACCGCCTTATCCGGCCTACAAGTTACTGTACTGGCGGGATATCCGTCACTTCAGGATGTGATTCATCCGTTTCAGCCGACGTTGCCGCTGCGGTAACCGGCGCCATTATGCTATCCCATGTCGCCTGCAGATCCTTCATGTTGAACTCAGGTTCCCCTTTCGGCTGAAGAAGAATGAGAGCCATATCCTGCGATAGCTGCTGACGCAAATCCTGATTCAGCATCTCAACGGTCAGGCCATTAAGGAAGTTCTGCCGTAAACGCTGATACTGTTCTGGCGCGATATCCACCACCTGGTTTTGCAACGAGCGCAAACGCTGGCTGATCAAAATATCGGTATCGGTGCGGCCGTAGGTGGCAAACAGTTTCTGCAATTCCAGATTTTTTTGCGCTACCAGCGCATTGAACTCTTCTTCCGGCAGGCCCTTGTCCCGCACTTTCGCCAGTTCACGAGCCACCGTGCCCAGGTTCGCATTCAGCTTATCGTTCGGCGATTCAACGTTAATAGCGCACTGTGCACGCAGGAACAGCACCCGACAGTCAAAGCCGAGGCCGATGTCTTTCGCGTTGTTCCTGGATAACGTCTGCTGAATATGCCAGAACAGCGCTTCACGGGCTAAATCGGCACGCCAGTAGCGTAACAACGCGGCGGATTCACGAATAGGTTGCCACGGCGCGTCCCACATGATGGAAAGACGATCCTGGCGTACCGCATCGGTCATAATGCTTACCGCTTCCGCACGCAGTGGAGAGAGCGTAGGCACCGGAGCCGGCGTTTCACGTTTTCCGTTTAACTCACCGAAGGTTTTATTGATTTGCTCAGCCACGCTGCGCGCATCAACGTTACCGACGATAATCAGCGTCATCGCATCCGGGGTATACCATTTCTGGTAGAACGACTGAATTTTTGCTGCATCAATCGGCTTTTTCAGCGGATCGGCAGGATCGTGCCCTAACAGCGTGGAGCCTTTCAGACGATAGCGCCACCATCCCTCTTTGGTATCTGACGGCCAGGTTGCCACCATATCTTCGCTGCTCAGCGCATGGTTAACCGTTTCAGGGGTAATGGTCAGCTTGCCGGAAATATTCGCCAGGTAAGAAAGTGACTCTTTCAGCAGGTCATTCCGGCTATTGGGCAAGCTAAGGTTATACAGCGTGGAATCATAGGAAACGATAACGGGCGGCATGGGGCGTTTAGGATCAAACCCCTGCTGCCACAATGAACGGGCTTGCGTGGCATCAAGGCCACCGCTTTGCGTCAGCGCGATACGTGGGATCGCATGGCTGAAACCACTCTGTTGCGTACTTTCGGTGAGTGAACCGGTATTAACCAGCAGGCGGACCTCAATACGGTCGCTGGGGCGCTGGGGAGTGGCTAACACTTGCCACTGGAGACCATTTGCCAGCGTGCCCTGTTGCCACGCCGGGTCAGGCTGGAGCGCATCTGCCTGCACATAGCCGGCAGTGGCCATCATCAGCAAGCCGCCCGCTAAAAGTCGAATTTTTGTGCCCTGCATGTGAACCCCTGATCAACTATCCTGGAAATAAAAAGACAGCCCTGAGAAGGACCCTCTGAATATGACGTTAAAAACACTTCGTGTTAGACCGCAAGAACATAAAAATGTCACGGAAGAAGTGAAAAAATCCCGAAACCGTCGAACAGACAGTTTCAGGCACAGGGGGTAATTATGCGCAAACGCCCGCAGTCCTGGAAGGGACTACGGGCATAAGTGGAGAGATTAAGAGGATAAATCGTGCGTTTTGCCATCCGGCGCACGATTATTCAGCACATCATCAAGCTTTTTGTGGTCCAGTTCTTTCACCCACTTAGCCACAACGACCGTTGCCACCCCGTTACCGACCAGGTTAGTCAGCGCACGCGCTTCAGACATAAAGCGGTCAATACCCAGGATGAGCGCCAGACCCGCTACCGGCAGATGCCCTACTGCGGAAATTGTCGCTGCCAGCACGATAAAGCCACTTCCGGTCACGCCCGCTGCGCCTTTCGAGGAGAGCAGCAGCACCACCAACAGGGTTATCTGATGGAAGATATCCATATGACTATTGGTGGCCTGCGCGATAAACACCGCCGCCATAGTCAGATATATCGATGTCCCATCAAGGTTAAACGAGTAGCCCGTGGGTATAACCAACCCGACAACCGACTTCCGGCAGCCCAGTTTTTCCATCTTATCAAGCATACGCGGCAGCGCTGACTCGGAAGAAGAGGTCCCCAGAACGATCAGCAGTTCTTCACGGATATAGCGGATAAACTTAAAGATGCTGAAGCCGGTTGCGCGGGCAATGGAGCCCAGAACCACGACCACAAACAGGATACAGGTAATGTAGAAGCAGATAATCAACTGACCCAGTTGCACCAGCGTTCCAACGCCATACTTACCGATGGTAAAGGCCATGGCACCGAAAGCACCGATCGGCGCAAGGCGCATGATCATGTTGATAATGCCGAAAATAACCTGCGAGAAACTTTCAATTACGTTGAAAATCATCTGGCCTTTGCTGCCCAGACGATGCAGAGCAAAACCAAACATCACCGCGAACAACAATACCTGCAGGATGTTGCCGCTGGCGAACGCGCCGATGACGCTACCCGGGATAATATCCATCAGGAAGCCCACGATCCCCTGGTCTTTTGCCTGCTCGGCGTAAATCGCCACCGCTTTGGCATCCAGCGTTGCCGGATCGACGTTCATCCCGGCGCCGGGTTGCACCACGTTGACAATGATAAGACCAATGATCAGCGCAATCGTACTAACCACTTCAAAATAAAGCAGTGCAACCGCACCTGTGCGGCCTACTGCTTTCATACTTTCCATACCTGCAATGCCGGTAACGACAGTACAGAAGATAACAGGTGCGATGACCATCTTAATGAGCTTAACGAACGCGTCGCCAAGCGGTTTCATTTGGGCGCCTAATTCAGGGTAGTAATGGCCAAGGAGGATACCAATGGCAATTGCTGTCAGGACCTGAAAGTAAAGGCTTTTGAAGATAGAGGTTTTCATAGGGTGTCCTTAAAGTAAAAACCACAGGTCTTGTAAGGTTTTGTTTAACCTGCGGCCTTAAAGTAACACCCACACAACATGACAGAAATGCACCTGGATCATAATTGATACAAATTTGTTAAAAATTTTGAACTGGCTCGCACAAGCGCTACCTTTTTTAACTTTTGTAATCAGCTGATTCCTTCGCTAAATAGCGTTCTTCGAAGATATCTGCCGGAACCGGACGGGCAAACAGGAATCCTTGCGCGACATCCACCCCTGCCTGTGATAACCAGTCGCGTTGCGCTTCGGTTTCAACGCCTTCCGCAATCATTTGCAAATTGAGACTGTGAGCCAGCTGAATAATGGCAGAAATCATACTGCTATCTTCTGGCAGGCCTTCAACAAACATCTTATCGATTTTGAGCACATCAACTGGCAGTGACTTCATGTGCTGCAACTGTCGCAGACCCGCATAGCCCATACCAAAGTCATCCAACGCAATGCGTACCCCCGCATTGCGCAGCGGGCGCAGGATAGCGACAGCGGCGTTTGGATCATCTATATGCCGGCTTTCGGTAACTTCCAGAATCAAGGTACCGGGCTTAATGCGATATCGGTTTAACAACTCCAGCAGATCCGACACCATACTGGGGTGCATGAGCTGTAGCGCAGACAGATTCACCGACAGCGGTAACATCAGACCACGTTCCTGCCAGGCCGCAAGCTGGCGACAAGACTCCTCCAGCACCCAATATCCAACCGTCACCATCAGACCGCAGGATTCAATCCTGTCGATTAACCCTTCCGGTAATTCCCAGCTTCCGTCTGCCTGCTGCATCCGCAATAAAGCTTCAGCACTCAACATCTTGCCGCTGGCGATCTCTACCTGCGGCTGCATCCACAGCGCAAATTGCTGGTGATCAAGCGCGGTCAGAATGTCGTTCTCTTCGGTCAAACGCTGCTGTGCTTCTTCCATTTGCTGCGGATCAAAGAATTGGATCTGATTTTTACCCTTGCGACGCGAGGTTAGCACTGCCGATAGCGCACGACTGTATAGCTGTTCCGCCGTCAAATCGCCGTAGTACATCGCCACCCCAATGTTGCAGCTCGGGCGAAGCTGAATACCCTGAATGGGCAACCGTTCATTCATGATAGTAAGTACTTGCTGACCTAATGTGATTGCATGCCAGGGTTCCTTCACACCGTGCGCGATAATCGCGAAGTCATAGCCGCTCACCTGAGTAAGCACCATTCTGGGCGCCAGCACCGATCTCAGTTTCTCAACCAGCGTCAACAGCAGGATTTCCCGCTGGGTCTCGGTCAATACACCGGCGGTATCACGCAGGGTTTCGCAGGTGACAATCATCAGCGCAGTTGTTTGCGGGCCAGTAACAATCTGCTCAAGTAGCCCCATTAAGAACGTCTTATTTGGCAGTTCAGAGACCGGAAAGCGCATCGAATTGTCGTTCTGCTCTTCACTGTGGCGCAGGACCAGTTGCTGATTCAGGTTGTAGCTACGCACCAGCATCCCAATCTCATCATCCTGATGCATAGGCGGTAATGCCAGTTGATAGCCGATCAGCTCCTGGTGCGGAATATCGTTCAGTTCGCGAGCAATTTTGCGTAACGGGTGCACAATCAGGCGGTTAATACACCAGGAGATGGCTACCGACAGGATTAACGACAAAAGTAAGTAAATGGTCACTAACGTTGAAAGCGTGCTCGTCACGAATTTGTACATGCGGTATGAATCCGCCTGTAACACCAGATACGCCAGCGGCTGTGGGTTGGCAGAGCGCTCAAGAGAATAGACCGGGAGCGAAATCTGCACCGGCAGTTCAAACAGTCGGGTCACCGTAACCGGAACGGGGCGTTCAGGGATAAAGCTCATCCGCAATGCCTGAAACTGGTTGGGCAGTACCACATCCGCGCGACTGACCACGCCAGCGGGCTGGATACGGCTTAAAATCATTTCTGCTTCGGGGATATCCCCCTTCAGGATGGCAGCCGACAGAGGTTCACGGACGGAGCGAGCGATGCTTTCCAGTTGCGTAGCCGTGTTATAGCGGTTCTGCTGGACCAAATGGAACAACAAAACGGTGCAAAAAATAAAAACAAACACCATGACAACGGCCGCAACCATCGCCATCTGCTTTATTGTTAACGAGCGACTGACACGCAAACTGACTCTCCACGGATAGACAAAAACAGCCGTCAGAGTATACCCGATCGTAGCGGTATTAAGAGAGGCGGTATCTGAAAACTTCCCAGCGTGCATTATCGCGACAGGATAGGCACCTGGCGACGAGATTTATCTGCATTTAAGCCGAAAAAGGCCGCAAGGTTAACCCCTGCGGCCTGGTTCGGGCGCATGTTGCCATTACGGCAGGCAGACACCCGCAAAGTGCATTACTTCCTGTTACGCAGCCAGTTCACAATCAGGCTGGCAATAATGCCAGCGATAATTGGAGCCGCTAAATCGTGCCAGAAAGCCACACCTAACTGTGTGAGCGTCATATAGCCGCCTGTGTTGCAATGGCAACTGTTCGCGGCTATTCTTAACTTGTCTGGAGTCAAGTTAGCCCCCGTTTAGTTGCCTGGTTTATACCGAACAACGTGCGGGGGTTTTCTCTTTCCAGCAACCGATGCCGCCGGGGATCAAGCCCCCGCAACATTGCGCCTCACCGGGAACTCCCGGCTTGCCGCTGATTCTACGGTAGCCCACTCGCCATATCACTGCGCAATATTGCGCTCTGCGTAGCGCTTCGCATTTCACCGGTTTTCTCGCCAGTACGCTGGAAAGATTCTTGCCAGTTGGCAACATTCCTGCCGACAATTAATGTCAGAATATAAATAACCAATTGATATCTATTGGTTTATTTTCTGGCACAGCGATTGCTATTTGACTGTGAGCTGTTCTGTTCCGAATCAAAGGAGATATCATGTCTGACTGTCGTACTTACGGATTCAATACCCAGATCGTTCACGCGGGGCAACAACCCGACCCTTCAACTGGCGCGCTCAGTACGCCTATCTTCCAGACTTCAACGTTTGTTTTTGACAGCGCCGAACAAGGTGCCGCCCGCTTTGCGCTCGAAGAGTCCGGGTACATTTACACCCGTTTAGGCAACCCTACCACCGATGCGCTGGAGAAAAAGCTGGCGGTGCTGGAAAGAGGTGAAGCCGCGCTGGCAACGGCATCCGGCATTTCCGCGATCACCACAACGCTGCTGACGCTGTGCCAGCAGGGCGACCATATCGTTTCCGCCAGCGCGATTTATGGTTGTACTCACGCATTTCTGTCGCACAGCATGCCGAAGTTCGGCATTAACGTGAGTTTTGTCGACGCCGCGAAACCGGAAGAAATCCGCGCCGCCATGCGCCCGGAAACCAAAGTTGTGTATATCGAAACGCCCGCTAACCCGACGCTGTCGCTGGTCGACATTGAAACGGTAGCCGGTATCGCCCATCAGCAAGGCGCATTGCTGGTCGTGGATAACACCTTTATGTCGCCGTACTGTCAGCAGCCTCTGCAATTGGGCGCAGACATCGTGGTGCATAGCGTCACTAAATATATCAACGGTCACGGAGACGTGATTGGCGGCATCATTGTCGGGAAACAGGAATTTATCGACCAGGCGCGGTTTGTCGGTTTGAAGGATATTACCGGTGGCTGTATGAGCCCTTTCAACGCCTGGCTGACGCTGCGCGGCGTTAAAACATTGGGCATTCGTATGGAACGTCACTGTGAAAACGCGCTAAAAATCGCCCGCTTCCTCGAAGGGCATCCGTCCATTACCCACGTTTATTACCCTGGCCTGGCTTCGCACCCACAGTATGAACTGGGCCAACGGCAGATGAGCCTGCCAGGGGGAATTATCAGCTTTGAAATTGCCGGCGGCCTCGATGCTGGCAGACGGATGATCAATTCTGTAGAATTGTGCCTCCTCGCGGTCAGTCTCGGTGATACCGAAACCCTCATTCAGCACCCAGCGTCTATGACACATTCGCCCGTTGCGCCAGAGGAACGGCTTAAAGCAGGTATTACCGACGGGCTTATCCGTCTTTCTGTGGGTCTTGAAGATCCAGAAGATATTATTAACGACCTTGAACACGCCATCAGAAAGGCAACATTCTGACCATTACGGCCTGAACCGACGACGCTCGGTTCAGGTCGTTGAGCATCAAGGCACAACAGTCTGGCTATACGCGCGCTCCTTTTTGGGGAGAACGGGTATTTTGGGCAGGGGGTTCTATGCAGGACAACACAATACAATTAAGCAACAATACAGCAACCGCCGTACCATTCTCAAAGAAAATACCGTTTACAAAATACGATTTTGGCTGGGTATTACTCTGCATCGGCATGGCAATTGGTGCGGGTACAGTTCTGATGCCGGTACAAATTGGCTTAACCGGCATTTGGGTTTTTATTGTCGCCTTTATTATCGCTTACCCGGCAACGTACATTGTGCAGGACATTTATTTAAAAACATTATCCGAAAGTGAAACCTGCAATGACTACACCGATATTATAAGTCATTACCTTGGGAAAAACTGGGGTGTATTCCTCGGTGTGATTTACTTTTTGATGATTATTCATGGAATATTCATCTATTCATTATCGGTGGTTTTTGACAGCGCCTCGTATATCAAAACTTTTGGGCTAACCGATACCGACCTTTCGCAGTCAATCATCTACAAAGTGGCCATTTTTGCCGTACTGGTAGCCATTGCTTCCGGGGGAGAAAAGCTACTGTTCAAAATCTCCGGTCCGATGGTGGTGGTAAAAGTCGGCATTATCATCATCTTCGGCTTTGCGATGGTTCCGCACTGGAACTTCAGCAATATCAGCGCCTTTCCTGAAGCATCGGTGTTCTTTCGCGATGTGCTGCTGACTATCCCATTCTGCTTCTTCTCGGCGGTGTTTATTCAGGTGCTGAACCCCATGAACATTGCCTACCGCAAACGGGTGGCGGACCGGGTACTGGCCACACGTATGGCTATACGCACGCATCGGATCAGTTACATTACGCTGATTGCGGTCATCCTGTTTTTCTCCTTCTCTTTTACCTTTTCGATTAGCCACGAAGAGGCCGTTTCAGCCTTCGAACAAAATATTTCCGCACTGGCGCTGGCGGCACAGGTCATTCCGGGACAGATTATCCATATCACCTCAACGGTATTAAATATCTTCGCCGTATTAACCGCGTTTTTTGGTATTTATTTGGGATTCCACGAGGCGATCAAAGGAATTATTCTTAACGTACTGAGCCGCGTTATTGACGTGGAAAAAATTAATCCTCTGGTGCTTACGCTGGGTATTTGTACCTTTATTGTTATCACCCTGGTGATTTGGGTATCCTTCCGCGTATCGGTGTTGGTTTTCTTCCAGCTGGGTAGCCCACTGTACGGAATTGTGTCGTGTATTATTCCGTTTTTCCTGATCTATAAAGTCACACAGCTGGAAAAACTACGCGGGCTGAAAACCTGGCTAATCCTGCTGTACGGGATCCTGCTGTGCCTGTCGCCATTACTGAAGCTGATTGAATAACCCGCGTAAACTGCGCCGTCAGCTCTTGGCGGCGCTTAGCTCACACTCTCCAGTTGATAGCTGCGAATTTTATTCAGTACCGTGGTATGTGACACCCCCAGCGCTTTGGCGATATGCCGTGACGACACATTCTCCTCCACCATCTGTTCAATTAACTGACGCTCGGCGCACTGGACCTGCTCTTTAAAAGGACGTTCTGTCGGGCCTTGCTTAACGGCGGGAAAATTCACTATTCCTAATTCTTCCCGCGTTATGACATCGGACTCCGCCATTAGCATCAGGCGAATAATGGTATTTTCCAGTTCGCGCACATTTCCCGGCCAACTGTGATGATGCAGGGCATCAAAGCAAGCTTTATCCAGAATGATCCGCCGCTGGAACTCCTTCGCGTATTTCTGCACAAAGTGGCGAATCAACAGACTGATATCCTGTGGGCGTTCCCGCAAGGGTGGAATAGTCAGGGAAAGTACATTGATGCGGTAATAGAGATCGGCGCGCAGCAGGCGTTGCTCCACCATCTCTTCCAGATTGGCGTTGGTTGCCACAATAATGCGTACATTAACCGGAATAATTTGCGCCCCGCCAACGCGACGGATCCCGCCATCCTGCAGGACGCGCAATAATTTAGCCTGTAAGCCCAGCGACATTTCACCAAATTCATCGAGAAAAAGGGTGCCTTTCTCGGCCATTTCAAACAACCCTTTTTTACCTTTACAGTCTGCGCCGCTAAAAGCCCCTTTCTCATAGCCAAAGAATTCACTCTCCATCAACGACTCAGGTAGCGCAGAGCAGTTAACCGGAATAAACGGATAAAAACGCCGCTGACCGGAATTATGGATAGCCCGGGCCAGCAATTCTTTGCCAGTGCCCGTATCACCACGGATCAGAACGGTATATTTGCTGTCAGCAATTTTTATCGCCTTTTCGATAAGCGAGTGCATGCTCTGGCTGCTGCAAATAATGTCAGAGAAATAGCGCGGGCGTTCCGGCTCAGACATCGACAACTCGCTTATCTCTTCACACAGGTAAGCGACGTTAATAATATCGGCGCGTCGGCTTAAACAGGATTGCACGCAGGAAATATCCTGTAACTGGCGACACCAGGATTTAATCAGGATCCGTCCAGGTGTGACTTTCATGGAGATGATATTGATATCACAACAGGAAAATTCCTTCAGGACATCCTCAACCATCGACAGACGATCAATTGTTTTAATATCCCAGCGTATCGTGACCACATTTGCTCCTGGTAGTTAGCAACTGCGAAGTAGATATTTCTGTGCCGTCCAAAAATCTGACTATATTCTAGACACTATGGAATAATGTTCTGCCAATGGACTCACATTGTGGGAGTAAAAACGAATTATAAAAAAAACGGAGCACAAGGCTCCGGTTATCGGGTCATAACCCACGTTTATTGCTGTGGGTTTTCGTCCTGGTCAACGGCGAAACAGGCTACCAGTTGACCACCATAGTCTTTTAACTGTGGCTGAAGCTGAGTACACGGACCAAAGCGACGACGGCAACGGGCGTTGAACGCACAGCCCGGTGGCGGATTCAGCGGGCTTGGCAGCTCACCGGTCAGCTTGATACGCTCGCGGCGATCGTCCGGGTTCAGGCGCGGCGTTGCGGAAAGCAGCGCCTGAGTGTACGGATGACGTGGATTATTGAAGATCTGATCCTTGGTTCCTTTTTCCACGCAGCGGCCCAAATACATCACCATCACTTCATCAGCAATGTGCTCTACCACCGACAGGTCGTGCGAGATAAAGACGTAGGACAGCCCCAGTTCCTGCTGCAAGTCCATCATCAGGTTCAGCACCTGCGCACGTACGGAAACGTCCAGCGCCGAGACCGGTTCGTCGGCAATCACCACATCCGGGTCAAGCATCAAACCGCGGGCAATGGCGATACGCTGACGCTGACCGCCGGAGAACATATGCGGATAGCGGTCGTAGTGCTCGGTTTTCAGTCCCACTTTCGCCATCATCGCCAGCGCTTTTTCACGACGCTCCTCTTTGCTGAGCGTCGAGTTGATCAGCAACGGCTCTTCCAGAATCTGCCCAACTTTCTTACGTGGGTTCAGGGAACCGTAGGGGTTCTGGAATACTATCTGGATTTTCTGCCGACGCAGCTTCTGCGCATGCGGGTCGTGCTTGAGTAAATCCTGTCCCTGGTAATACAGCTCACCGCCGGTCGGGATTTCAATCATCGTCAGCAGACGGCCAAGGGTGGATTTCCCACAGCCCGACTCACCGACCACCGCCAGCGTTTTACCGCGCTCCAGAGTAAAGGAAACACCATCCAGCGCTTTCACCAGGCGTTCCGGGGCGAACATGCCCTTTTTCACCGGGTAGTGTTTTTTCAGGTCAATGGCCTGCAACAGCGGCTGTTGCGCGGCGGCCTTTTGCGTACTCATAGCCCAGGCCTCCCGGCATCATCAAGTGGGTAGTGGCATTTCGACTGACGACCGCCTTCCAGCAGGTTCAGTTCAGGTTCTTCAGCGCGGCATTTGTCAGTCGCATAGGGGCAGCGCGGGTTCAACAGACAACCGTTCGGGCGGTCATATTTCCCTGGCACCACGCCCGGCAACGAGGCCAGACGCGCTTTGTCCTGAGCAAACTCCGGCAACGCTCGCAGCAGCGCCTGGGTATACGGATGGCGCGGCGCGCGGAAAATATCCTGTGCGGCCCCGGTTTCCACGACCTGCCCGGCGTACATCACGATGATTTTGTGCGCGGCTTCGGCCACCAGCGCCAGATCGTGGGTAATCAAGACCAGCGCCATGTTCTCTTTTTGCTGCAATTCCAGCAGTAGCTCGATGATCTGCGCCTGAATGGTCACATCCAGCGCCGTTGTCGGTTCATCGGCAATCAGCAGCTTCGGACGACAGGCAATCGCCATCGCGATCATCACGCGCTGGCTCATCCCACCGGACAACTGGTGCGGATAGACATCCAGGCGCGAGGCCGGATCGGGGATCCCCACCAGCGTCAGCAGGTCAATTGCCCGCTGAATACGCGTTTTTTTATTGCCGCCCTGGTGCACCTTGATGGCTTCCATAATCTGGTAGCCGACGGTGTAGCAGGGGTTAAGGCTGGTCATCGGGTCCTGGAAGATCATTGCCACTTCCGCACCCACCAGTTGGCGACGCTCTTTCTCAGAGATGCGCTTCAGGTCGCGACCATTAAACTCCAGATTTTCAGCCATAACGCGGCCTGGGTAGTCAATCAACCCCATAATCGCCAGCGAGCTGACGGACTTACCAGAACCAGATTCCCCAACAATGCCAACCACTTCCCCCTGGTTCACACTGTAGCTAATGCGGTCCACGGCGCGGAATTCGGAACCTACGTCGCCGAAGTGCACCGATAATTTATCTACATTTAATAACGCCATCTCGAACCTCTTACTGCTTCAGTTTGGGATCGAGCGCGTCACGCAGACCGTCACCCATCAGGTTAAATGCCAGCACCGTCAACAGGATCGCCAGCCCCGGGAAGGTCACAACCCACCAGGCGCTTTGGGCAAACTGCAGAACGTCAGAGAGCATGGTGCCCCATTCCGGCGTAGGCGGCTGTGCGCCCATCCCCAGAAAGCCGAGGGCAGCCATATCGAGAATGGCGTTAGAGAAGCCAAGCGACGCCTGAACAATCAGCGGCGCAAGACAGTTAGGCAGAATATTGACGAACATTTGGCGCATCGCACCGGCTCCCGCCACGCGCGAAGCGGTGACGTAGTCGCGATTAACTTCCACCAGCACGGCGGCACGCGTCAGACGGACATAGTGAGGCAATGCCACGAACGTCAGCGCCAGAGCGGCGTTGCCTATCGAGGGACCAAATACCGCCACCAGCACCAGCGCCAGTAACAGGCTCGGCAATGCCAACATGATATCGACCACACGCATGATGACGTTATCGACAATTCCGCCAAAGTAGCCGGCGATCAGCCCGAGAACCACGCCCATCAGCAGGGAAAGCACCACCACCAGACAGCCAACCAACAGCGACAGACGCGCCCCGTACATCAGGCGGGACAGCACATCGCGGCCCACATCATCAGTACCAAACAAATGCGCCATGGTACCGCCTTCCTGCCACGCAGGAGGAGCTAGTAGCGTATCGCGGAACTGGTCTGCCGGGTTGTAGGGTGCAAGGACGTTGGCAAAGACCGCAATCAGGATCATCACCACAACGTACACCAGCCCAACAACCGCACCTTTGTTGCGTTTAAAATAGTGCCAGAACTCCTGCAGCGGCGTCATCGGCACCGGTGCGGCAATAACTTTATTTTCAGTAACCTGTGACATGATGGCCCCTTACTTCTTATGCCGAATACGCGGGTTCACCACGCCGTACAGCAGGTCTACCAGCAGGTTGACGAGGATAATCATCGTCGCGACCAGTAATACCCCACCCTGCACTACCGGATAATCACGGCGTTGCAGCGCATCGATCAGCCAGCGTCCCAGCCCCGGCCACGAGAAGATAGTCTCGGTCAGGATTGCCCCAGCCAGCAACGTACCAACCTGCAGGCCGATAACGGTTACAACGGGCAGCATGGCGTTGCGCAGAGCATGAATGATGATGACGCGCATGCGGGTCAAACCTTTAGCGCGCGCGGTACGAATGTAATCCTCGCCCAGCACTTCCAGCATCGACGAACGGGTCATACGCACAATAACCGCCAGAGGAATGGTACCCAGCACCATCGCAGGCAAGACCATATGCGCCAGCGCATCGATAAAGTTGCCCTCTTCACCCCAGATGGCGGTGTCGATCAACATAAAACCGGTCAGGGGATTGGAATCATCAAGGAACACCATGTCGCTCACCCGACCGGAAACCGGCGTCAGGTTCCACTGTACGGACACCAGCATGATCAGCATCATGCCCCACCAGAAGATCGGCATGGAGTAACCGGTCAGCGCCAGGCCAACGGCGGTATGATCGAAAATGGAGCCGCGCTTAACGGCAGCAAGAACACCCACCGGGATACCTACTGCGACGGCGAAAATCATCGCGCAGACGCCGAGTTCCAGCGTCGCTTTGAAGCGAGGCACGAACTCTTCCCACACCGGTAAGCGGCTTTTCAGCGAGATACCTAAATCACCATGCATAACCCCCCAGATATAGTGGAGGTACTGCTGCCACATCGGCTTATCCAGACCGAGTTCAGCCAACAGTTGAGCATGACGCTCAGGGGAGATCCCACGTTCACCCGCCATGATCATAACCGGATCGCCGGGGATCATATGGACGAAGGCAAAGGTGAGAAGAGTGATACCGATAAACGTGGGGATGACGAGTCCCAAACGTCGGAGAATGAACTGCAACATAACCCGGATTCTCTCTAATGACGCACGGCCTGGAACCGTGAGTCTGTATTGCTCACAAATCTTATCCCACGCAAACTGCATCGTGGGTAAAGCATTACGCCGGAGGGCGCTGCGCTTATCCGGCCTACACAATACCGGGGCGCAGCGCTTCCTTAATTGCTTTTAATTATTCGACAGAGACGTTTTCGAAGTGGTGTTTGCCTAATGGATCAACCACATAGCCTTTCACTTCTTTACGCACTGGTTCGTACACGGTGGAGTGAGCAACAATCAGAGCCGGAGCCTGATCGTGCATAACAACCTGAGCTTGCTTGTACAGTTCAATACGTTTGTTGTGATCGTCGGTCGCACGCGCCGGTTGGATCAGGTCTTCAAACGGTTTGTAGCACCAGCGAGAGTAGTTGGAGCCGTCTTTCGCTGCCGCACAGCTGAACAGGGTGGCGAAGAAGTTGTCCGGATCCCCGTTGTCACCGGTCCAACCCATCATCACCGCCTGATGTTCACCCGCTTTGGCGCGTTTCAGATACTCGCCCCACTCGTAGGTCACAATCTTGGCCTGAACGCCAATTTTCGCCCAGTCAGCCTGAACCATTTCCGCCATACGACGGGCGTTCGGGTTATATGGACGCTGTACCGGCATAGCCCACAGCTCAACGGTAAAGCCTTTGTCCTGACCGGCTTCCTTCAGCAGTGCTTTGGCTTTCTCAGGATCGTAGGTGTAATCTTTAATGTCGTCGTTATAGCCCCACATGGTCGGTGGGATCAGGTTTTTCGCGGCAACGCCAGCACCCTGATAAACCGCTTTAATGATCGCGTCTTTGTTTACCGCGTAGGTCAGCGCCTGACGGACTTTCACGTCATCAAACGGTTTCTTCTCGGTGTTGAAAGAGAGGTAGCCAACGTTCAGACCGGCCTGCTCCATCAGGTTGATATTTTTATCCTGCTTCATGCGCGCGATGTCTGCCGGGTTCGGGTACGGCATCACCTGGCACTCGTTCTTCTGCAACTTGGCATAACGCACGGAAGCGTCAGGCGTAATGGAGAAGACCAGACGGTCGATCTGCGGCTTAGTGCCCCAGTAACCTTCGAATGCTTTATACAGAATACGGGAGTCTTTCTGGTACTGCTGAAGCTGGAACGGACCGGTACCGATTGGGTTCAGATCCACTTTCTCCGGGGAACCGGCTTTCAGCATGTTGTCCGCATATTCTTTGGAAAGAATAGAAGCGAAGTCCATCGCCAGGTCAGCCAGGAACGGTGCTTCCGGGCGAGTCAGCACGAACTGAACGGTTTTATCATCCACCTTTTTCACTTCGGAGATCAGATCCGGCAGACCCATCCCTTCGAAGTATTCATAGCTGCCGCCAGAAACTTTGTGGTACGGGTTCTGGGCATTTTTCTGACGATCGAAAGAGAACACCACGTCATCGGCGTTGAAATCGCGCGTCGGTTTGAAATCTTTGTTGTCCTGCCACTTCACGCCAGGGCGAAGGTGGAAGGTATAGGTTTTACCGTCTTCGCTGATTTCCCACTTCTCAGCAAGTCCCGGGATCACTTCAGTTGTGCCGGTTTTGAACTCGACCAGGCGGTTATAGATCGGCACGGAGCTGGCATCATAGGTGGTACCAGAGGTGAAAAGCTGCGGGTTAAAGCCTTCAGGAGATCCTTCTGAACAATAAACCAGAGTTTTAGCCTGTACGCTTGCTGCGACGGTCATAGCCACCAGGCTCAGACCAAGCTTCAGCATCCCTGACTTCTTCAAGGAAATACTCATTCTTCTGCTCCAAATGTGATGTTTGTTGTTTTACCCTTTGCAGTGGGTTTGCACCGCCTGGCCTTTTTTGTTTTTTACCCGGCCGGGTCGGCGTTAAGAGGATGGGGATTCCGTTCACATAAGCGACTGAGTTGCAGCGCGGATTCTCCATGAAATGCCCCTCATGCCCTACAATCTGTCAACAGAATGTGAAAACGTCAATACAGGTAACCGCGATTTACACCAACGGTGAGAATTGGCAAACAAAGATTAAAAAAAGTGCAGGCGGGTATTTTCAGCAGGGAAATTTGTGCTACGCGCACTATGCCAGAATAAATATCTTCATATTCAGAAACATTTGGTGATTAACATTTATGCAAATTATGAAAATTTTCTCAACACATGCTGCATATCTGAGCGATTAATACCATGAACGTTAAAACGCACAGCGGAAAATGCTGGGTTCAGCCATAAGTAACGCAAAAAAAGATTCAAGCAAATATAAAAAAAGGCAATGGAATATGTCACAGAATCGTTAACAGTCAGTGGGAAGTGGTGCACAATTTTTGCAGATAAAATGAAGGTCAAAGGTGGGGTTGGAATAACACCATACACGCCGGGATGAAACTGAGCCTGTAGGCCGGATAAGGCGTCTGCGCCGCCATCCGGCAATGCCAAAATGCTGCAATGTTTTGCCTGATGGCGCTGCGCTTATCAGGCCTACAAAGCAAAAAAAACCTGCTCGCTGAGCAGGGTTTTGAATTTGGTCGGTGATAGAGGATTACTCGCCACTGCGTGGCTCACCCTGCGGGCCGTTGCTGACGCAACGTTCTCTCGCTACGCTCGAGTCGAACCTCTTACCCCCGGAGGTTCTCATCCTCGTGGATTCCGGAAAGCAAAAAGCCCGTTCAAAGAGCGGGCTTTTCTAATTTGGTCGGTGATAGAGGATTACTCGCCACTGCGTGGCTCGCCCTGCGGGCCGTTGCTGACGCAACGTTCTCTCGCTACGCTCGAGTCGAACCTCTTACCCCCGGAGGTTCTCATCCTCGTGGATTCCGGAAAGCAAAAAGCCCGCTCAAAGAGCGGGCTTTTCTAATTTGGTCGGTGATAGAGGATTCGAACCTCCGACCCCTTCGTCCCGAACGAAGTGCGCTACCAGGCTGCGCCAATCACCGAATGCGGGGCGCATCTTACTGCTCAGCTGCGCGCCCGTCAATCCCTTAGTATCAAAATGCCATTCGATCGGCGAGAAAGTCAGCAGCCCATTACTGGGTTACAATCTTCTTGTCGTCCGGGACATGACACCAGTTGTTATTCTCATTTATACCACCGTTTGGCGAGGTATATCCAAGACAACCGAGAATGGTGTCGTACAGTTCAACATGGCGACGCGGAATCTTCATATCAGCCTCCTGCTTAAGGTGGGCGAAGGCTTTCGCATGATCGGGGTCTTCCAGATACTTATCAGACATCCACACCATCATAGGAACGCGGAACTGCTCTGGCGGTGCCATTTTACGTGGCGTACCGTGCAGATGCTCACGCTCGTTGATCGACTCACCGTGATCGGCAGCATAGAACACAATCGCTTTCTTATCGCGCAGCTGGTCAAACACTTTGGTGATAAAGTGGTCAACATAGGTTACCGAGTTATCAAATGAGTTAATCATCTGCGCTTTCGAACAACCGCTATCAACATTGACACACTCCGGCTTCCACTGGGCGTACTCACGGGTATAGCGCTGCGTGTAGTTAAAGTGCGAGCCTTTGGTATGCAGGATAATCAGGTGTTTACCATTATCGTCCGGTTTGATTGATTGCTGCATCTCAGAGATCAGCAGCATATCGTCAACCGTTTTGCCACGGTTACGCGGCTCAGCGCCAATCTGCTCACGATAGGCGATGTTCTCCGCCATCGTGTTGCTGTAAAACCACATCTCACTTTGCATCGCGTAGAGATCGGTATTAAAACCTAGCTGGCTGAGTACGGAAAAGACGTTTTGTTCTTTCAGCGTACGCTGCGGGTTATCGCTCGCCCCACCTTCACGAACAAACATACAGCGTAGCGAAAGTTTGGTTGCCGTATCACACGAATATCCGCGGAACGCGGCCAGGTTTTTTTCCTGAGCCAGCCTTGGCGTAGTATTTCTCTCGTAGCCAAAAATGCCCATATGATCCCAGCGGGTCGTTTCGCCGATAATAAACACGACGTAGGTATCATCAATATTCTTGGGGGCGACGTAGGTAAATTTCTTCGCCGGATTCATCAACGAATTGTTATCTGAAGATTCATCCACCTGCGCCCAGGCATACAGACCCAGCGCGGACAGCCAGTTTGAAGGCAAATATGAATTTGCCACTACGCCACCGTAGCTGGGCAAATCAATACCCGTTTCCCGTTCAACTGATTTTTGCTGTATTCCAAGTAAACGAATCGGCGCCCACACCATCAAGCCAGCCAGCAGAACAACGGCCACACTACGCCATCTCATACCTGGCGTACGTATTTGTTTTAGCAGGGTATAGCGGCAACGGTTACTCCAGATAAGCAGCAGCGGCAAAATGCTGACCGACACCAGCCACACGATAAAATGCCAGCCCACAACTTCCTTTGATAAATCAATATCGGTTGTCATGACCGAGGCAATAATGCCGTAGCCAATGACCACATTCAGGAAGGTCATGTAATAGCTGGCACCAGCGGAACACAGCACCACCAAGGTAGCCAGTACACGCCAGGCCCGCCGACCAAACAGAGACAGAAGACGAAGTAAAAAGAAGGTAACCAGCACGGTGCCGGCCAATTCAACAACCGCAGAGATTCCTTTCAACGCGGTAAATTCCTGCACATAGCTGCCGAAGCGGCGATAAAAAACTGCGCAGTTCATAAACAGACCGATATAGATCGCAAGCAAGAAGCTAAGCTTTTGCTGCGTCATCGATTTAATGTATCTCATGCAAAAAAACCCTGGGAATCGGGATAAAAACACCCTGTGAAGTGGTCAATCGACCAAACAGGGGAAAATGCGACAACAGCAGAGATGAAATGTCTACGGGCGCGGCTAAGTAGACCACAGGAGGGGAGAAAAGTGCTTATGGTGAATGCAAACGGCGCATATATTTTTGTAAATATATGCGCCGGGTATTAATCAGACCGCTAATAGATTCAGGCGTGAGCCTCAGTAAATACGCTACGTTGCGGCTGGCGAATGGTGGTAGAAAGCGCCAGCGAGATGATTAACAGCGCAAAGATAACGCAGAAGGTGACATAGAACCCACCAAACAGTGAAGCGATAATCGAACCACAAATACTGCCGATACCAAAGCCAAGATAGATAACACCGTAGTTTTTCGCCAGGTTATTCAGGCCGAAGAACTCACTCACCAGTGACGGGAAGACCGTAATGGTGCCACCGAAGTTGAAGGCAACACAGGCAATGGCTGCGAAGAATGTCACTTCATTCAGCGGGGCAAAAAGCAGCGCCGCCATGCCCACCAGCGAAACAACCTGACCAATGGTGATAACGCGAATACGGGAAATTTTGTCGGACAGAATACCCAGAACCAGACGACCTGACAGGTTCGCGATAGAAATAACGGTTACCGCATTCGCCGCTGTTGCCACATCCATTTTTGCCAGGCTTTGGGCGATATCTTTCGCGACACCAATCACGTAAAGCCCGCTCATGCACGCCGTCAGGAACATCACTGCCAGCATCCAGTACTGTGGTTTACGCATGGATTGTGCCAGCGTGTAGTCATTCTCTACCACGCCATTTACGGCTTTAACTTCCTGGTTTGGCGCATCTTTCATCAGCGTGGAGCCAAAGACAATCATCACCAGTACGATCGCGCCCCAAATCATAAAGGTCTTTTCCAGACCCACAGTGCTCAGCAGTTGGCTGTCGATAAATTTAAAACCAAGGCTACCCAGGCCGTAAGAACCGATCGCAAAGGCGGAAATCAGCCCTTTACGCTCAGGGAACCATTTTACACAGTTGGACAGGGTTAACAGGTAGCCTGCGCCATCCGCCAGACCAACCAGTACACCGGCACTCAGCCACAGCATAATCAGGCTGTCAGAATGCGCGGTTAAGAAGAAGCCCACACCCAGTAAGATACCCGATGCCATGGTGACGCGTTTCACACCGAAACGTTCCTGAAGCTTCCCGGCGACGGAAGAAGAGATCGCCAGACCCAGACTCAGCAAACCAAAGGAAAATGCAACCTGACTCACCGGCGCATCAAGCTTAGAAGAGAGCGCACCGTTAAACAGGCTCCAGGTATAAACAGAACCTAATGCAAATTGGGTAATGATGGTGCCGATCAGTGTCAGCCACCGGGTACGCTGATAATCAGAAGTTTTCATGGCAGTCTTCCTGCATAAACAAAATGGGAAATTCTCTGCCGACAACCATACCGAAGTGCTTTTATGACCAGGAGAAAACGGCATGAAATGCCATCAGGACGGAATGAAATGCCTGGATTGCGGAATGAATGACGAGACAAAAAGTCGGGTTACTGAATTTTATTGCCGGAGTTAGTGCACGCTATCGCTGGAATGCGTGTGATTATTGATCCCGATATGTAACAGAGATGTTTTATCCCGGCTTTCTTTCGTTAAAATTTAGCGCTCACTCCCATGGTGTACAGATAATCGCTGTTATTCGTACTATTTTCTGCCTGAGAAAGTGCCGCATAGGCAGCCATATGCTGATTCAGCAGCATATCTGCACCGACAGTGACATCGACCCAGTTACCATCCTGACTCGCCGCCGCCATACGATTGAGACCCGATTGCGCCTTCCAGATATTCTCGCCAAACTGCTGGTTATAGCTGATTTGCGCCCATGACCGTACATCGCCAAACTGCGAGTCGACCCGCCAGCCCAGGGTACTGACGCTGGCATGCCACATCGGATCGGTCAGCGTTAGCGAAGTCACACTGTCGCCAAATTCGTTGTAGGTAGAGGTGGCTGAACCATCATAATGCAGGGCTGCGACGGGTCCCGTCGTCACCTTACGGGAAAGGGGAAAATTCCAGCCCACGCTCATACCGCTGGTCGCATCCAGAGCCGTTTGGTCCGCCAGATTCACCACCGGCCCCGCCACGTTCTGGGTGGAGCGAATGCGCTCTTCCAGAATGTCGTTATAACGTGGTTGGTGATCGCTGTCCCATGTATAGCGTTCCGACGTATGACCGGACAGCGCATCAACGATATATTCTTGTTGCCAGCCATATGCCGTATTGGCAAACAGCGCACAGACGATGACGTTCGCCAGAGTTAACCTCTGACGACCACTACTGTTTCTTATAATCATCAACGCGACTCCAGAAAAGAGCCGAATACGGCGATATTATTGTCATTGTTTAAAGGATATCGGGCACATGAGGCCCTGTATTAAATATTGTCTTTTTAGCGGGCGCGTCAAGGCGAGCCGAATGAAATTTTTACGCCAGTAAAAACAGCGAGGAAGAGTATGCAACGTTGCGGCTGGGTCAGTCAGGATCCACTATACATTGCCTATCATGACAAGGAATGGGGCGTCCCGGAAACCGACGGTCAAAAACTGTTCGAGATGATCTGCCTGGAGGGCCAGCAGGCGGGATTATCCTGGATAACCGTGCTGAAAAAACGGGAAAACTACCGCCGTGCTTTTCACCATTTCGATCCTGTTGCCGTTGCGGCGATGACCGAAGACGATGTGGAAAGGCTGGTGCTGGATGCCGGTATTATTCGTCATCGCGGGAAAATCCAGGCCATTATCGGCAACGCCCGAGCCTATCTGGCGATGGCGCAAAACGGTGAACCGTTTAGCGAATTCGTCTGGTCATTCGTGGATAACCAACCGCAGCTGACGCGTGCCGCCAGTCTGAGCGACATCCCCACTTCAACCCCTGCGTCAGACGCGCTTTCAAAAGCCTTAAAAAAACGCGGGTTTAAGTTTGTCGGCACCACCATCTGTTACTCCTTTATGCAGGCATGTGGCCTGGTCAACGACCATATCACCGACTGTATTTGCTACCCAGGGGGTCAACATGATTCGCCAATCAACGCCTGACGATCTGGCGCCGATTCTGGCGCTGTGGATGGAAAGCACGATTTACGCCCATCCGTTTATCGAAGAACGCTACTGGCGCGAGAGTGAGCCCATCGTGCGCGACGTCTACATGCCTGCCGCACAAACCTGGGTTTGGGAAGAAAAAGGTGAGCTAAAAGGCTTTGCCAGCGTAATGGAAGAGCGCTTTTTGGGCGCGCTGTTTGTTGCACCAGCGGCTATCAGAAATGGGATCGGCAAAGCGCTGGTACAACATGTTCAGCAGCGCTTTTCGTTGCTCAGCCTGGAGGTCTACCAGAAGAACCAATCAGCGGTAAACTTCTACCACGCACTGGGCTTTCGCATTGAAGACAGCGCATGGCAGGAAGAGACTCACCATCCAACCTGGATTATGGGCTGGCAGGCGGATCAAACGCGGTAAGTGTCAGCGTGGGCCCACTGTACTTCTCCAGCCACGCCAGCGCGGTATTGCCCGCACAGCCGTTCCCCAGCTTCGAGCTGGGGAGATCTTTGGTCAGCACGTTGACAGCACCATTTTTACAAATCCCGTCGGCGGCCGGGTCCAAATCAGGCCAGGCCCCCTCATGAATACAAATCACGCCAGGTTTGATCCCTGTCGTCACGACAGCACCCGCCAGGATATGCCCGCGGTGGTTCCACACTCTGACCGTATCGCCATCGGCAATCCCCCGCGCTTGCGCATCCTGCGGATGAATTGTTACCGGCTCCCGATCCGCCACCGCATACTGTTCGCGTAACGCACTGTAGTTGAGCTGGCTGTGCAAACGGTGAGCCGGATGGGCGGAAAGCACCTGCAGTTGGTCGGGTTCGGCATTGCCGAACCACTCATCCGGCTCCAGCCACATCGGGTGTCCTGCACAATCCACATAGCCGTAACCTGCAATTTTTGCAGAATAGATTTCAATTTTTCCACTGTCCGTTTTCAGCGGATGCGCCTGTGGATCACGGCGAAAATCAGCAAAACGGATAAACTGCGCATTGGCGGCGTTTTCCGGCATTTCGATCAGTGCATTCTTTTGCCAGAACTCAGCGAAGAGCGGCAGTGTAACCTGCTGGCTGGCACCACGCTGCGCGGCAATGTCGTAAAAAGTTTCCAGCCACGCCAGTTCGCTTTTACCTTCGGTGAATCGCTCGTAACCGCCCTGTTCCCAGCGCTCGCTAAGCTCGGCAAAAACATCAAAATCGTTGCGTGCTTCAGCCTGTGGCGGCACGACCTGCTTCATCGGCACCAGATGCTGGTTGCTGTAGTCTCCGGTCATGGTCAAATCGTTACGTTCAAAAGAGGTTGTCGCAGGTAACACGATATCGGCATGCTTCGCCGCAGCGGTCCAGAAACACTCAGAGATAACTACCAACTCCGGTTTTTGCCAGGCGCGAATCAAACGATTGGTATCCTGGTGATGCGTGAAGTTGGCGCCGCCCGCCCACCACAGCATGCGGATGTCCGGGAAATGCCGATCCATACCGTTATGCTGATAGAAACCGCCGGGGTTTTCCAGCGCCTCAACGATACGCGCCACCGGGATTTTATCCACCGCGTCGGTACCGCCTTTGAGGCTCCCTTGCATCGAAGCCAGCACCGCAGCCCGGCGCGTTGGGTTGCCACCGTTGGCAAAATGGTACGACAGCCCAAAGCCACCGCCGGGCGTGCCAATTTGACCGAGCATGGCGGCCAGCGTGACGATCATCCAGTGTTTTTGCTCGCCATACTGCTGACGCTGCATCCCCCAGCCGGCCATCAGCATGGTGGTATTTTGGTGAAATATTGCCGCAAGTTCGCGTATTTTCGCTGCCGGAATACCACAAATTTCAGCAGCCCATTCTGCCGTTTTCGCTATCCCATCGGATTCACCCAGTAGGTAGCCGGCGAACGAATCATATCCGGTTGTACAACGGGCGAGAAAATCCTCGTCGTGCCAGTCGTTTTCCACCAGCGTATGCGCGATACCCAGCATCAACGCTACATCGGTTCCCATATGCGGGGCGATCCATTCCATTTTGTCGCCAAAGAACGCCACACTTTCCGATCGCATTGGATCGATGCAGATCAATCGCTTACCGCTATCGCGCAGGGCTTCAAAGTAAGCAATACCCTGTTCGTCAGAAGCATTCCAGGCAATTTTCAGTGTATTCAGTGGGTTAGCACTCCACAGCACCACCACCTCGCTGTTCTCAAGCACCACTGGCCAGCTGGTTTGCTGCTGGTAAACTTCGTTACCGCCCACCACGTACGGCATGATCGCCTGCGCAGCCCCCGTCGAATAATCTCCCAGATGCCCGGTATAACCGCCTGCCAGCGCCATATAGCGTTGTAGCAGGGTTGCCGCTTTGTGTAACACGCCGTTAGAGCGCCAGCCGTAGGAACCGGCAAAAATCGAGGCCGGGCCGTAGCTGTCACGGATGCGTTTATGCTGCGTATGGATAAGATTCAGCGCGTCGTCCCAACTGACGCGAACAAATTCATCCTGCCCACGCACGCCCTGGGGATTCTCCGGCGAGGCGAGAAAGCCTTTACGCACCATTGGAAAACGTACCCGCGTTTTACTGTGAACCTGGTCGCGCACCACGGTTTGCAAAGAGTTGGGATGGGAAGTGGGCAGCGCGCCACGCGAGGAGAAAACCGTCTCACCATCGGTGTCGACGAGAATTGGTCCCCAGTGGGCGGCAGTTAACACCGGGTAATGTGCGGGTGAATTAGCCAAGATGGCGCTCCTGAATGCGATGTGACGGCTTAGTTATTATGCCGTTCAATGTTACTTACAAATTTCAGAGTCTTCCCTGGAATTTTCTTCATGTTCACACGTCATAATCAACCGCCACGGTCGCTGTGGCAAAGAAGAAAAAGTCATTAAGGAATTAAGATGAAGAAACGTGTTTTTGTTATTGCTGCCATCGTGAGCGGCGCCCTGGCGGTTTCTGGCTGCACAACAAACCCTTACACCGGCGAACGCGAAGCGGGTAAATCCGGCATTGGCGCGGGTATTGGTTCCCTGGTCGGCGCGGGCATTGGCGCACTCTCTTCTTCGAAGAAAGATCGCGGCAAAGGCGCCCTGATTGGTGCAGCGGCAGGTGCGGCTGTGGGTGGCGGTATCGGTTATTACATGGACGTGCAGGAAGCCAAACTGCGCGAAAAAATGCAGGGAACGGGCGTCAGCGTGACGCGTAGTGGCGATAACATCATTCTGAATATGCCGAATAACGTCACCTTCGACAGCAGCAGCGCCAACCTGAAACCTGCTGGTGCCAACACCCTGACCGGCGTGGCAATGGTACTGAAAGAGTACAATAAAACCGCCGTCAACGTGCTGGGCTTCACCGACAGCACCGGCAGCCAGGATCTGAATATGCGTCTGTCTCAACAACGCGCGGACTCCGTGGCCAGCGCCTTGATCACGCAAGGGGTTGCCGCTAATCGTATCCGCACTCAGGGCATGGGTCCGTCTAATCCGATCGCCAGCAACAGCACGGCGGAAGGTAAAGCGCAGAACCGTCGCGTAGAGATTACGTTGAGTCCTGTGCAGTAATCGTTGAGCCGGGTGGCGGCTTCGCCTTACCCGGCCTACGTTCGACATGTAGGCCCGGTAAGCGCAGCGCCACCGGGCAAATTACTTGCTTCGTCAGATTTTCCCGCTAAGGTATTCACACGAAATTCAGGGAAATCAGCGATGAGCAAATCAACACGGGCAACCATCAGCGATGTGGCAAAGGCCGCAAAAACCGGCAAGACCAGCATTTCACGCTACCTCAACGGTGAAAAGCATCTGCTTTCCGACGCGCTACTGGCCCGCATTGAACAAGCCATTGCCGATCTCGACTACCGTCCCAGCCTGATGGCCAGAGGCCTGAAACACGGTCGTACCCGCCTGATTGGCCTGATCATCGCCGATATTACCAATCCCTACTCCGTCAACGTGTTAAGCGGCATTGAAGCCGCCTGTCGTGACAAAGGTTTTACCCCGCTGGTCTGTAACACGAACAACGAAGTGGATCAGGAGCTGCATTATCTCGACCTGCTGCGCAGCTACCAGGTCGAAGGGATCGTGGTGAACGCCGTCGGGATGCGTGAAGAAGGACTGAACCGTCTGCAGCAGTCTGCGCTGCCGATGGTGCTGATTGACCGTAAAATTCCCGATTTCGCCTGTGATATGGTCGGGCTGGATAACACTCAGGCGGCAACAGTTGCCACGGAACATCTGGTCGAACAAGGTTTTGAAGCCATCCTGTTCCTCAGCGAACCACTCGGCATGGTGAATACCCGCCGCGAGCGCCTGAGCGCTTTTCGCGCCACCCTCGCACAGTACCCCGGCGTTATCGCACAAAATGCGGAAGTCCCGCTAACGGACAATACGCAACTCGATGACACACTGCGCCAGTTTCACCAGCAGCATCGTGGGATGCGCAAAGCCGTTATCTCTGCCAATGGCGCCCTGACGTTGCAGGTTGCCCGTGCGCTAAAGCGTATTGGCCTTAACTGGGGCAGCGATATCGGCCTGCTCGGTTTTGACGAACTGGAATGGGCCGAACTGGCGGGCGTTGGTATTACCACGTTGAAACAACCTACCTGGCAGATTGGCTATACCGCCGTTGAGCAGGTTGTACGCAGGATCGATGGCGGCTCTGCTGCCATTCAGGAACAGGTCTTCTCCGGCGAATTGATCGTTCGCGGCTCTACCGCCCGCTAAATTTCCTTCGTGATGGTGATCATAAATTCAACATCATAGCCTTTTCTTTGGAACCGGTTCCATCTAGCGTTATAGCAAGAACGCTAGTTTTGGAGTTTCCATGAAAAGAAAAATTATGGTGGTCACTGCCGCTTACGGCTACGACCAGGTACGCGCCGCAGGTGGGCAAACCGCCCTGCTGCCTATCATTGCCGAAGCCGGTGCTGACGGGGTTGAAATCCGTCGCGAGATGCTGACCGACGCCGAGCTAAAAACACTGCCAACCATGGCCTCTGCTGTCGAAATCTTCGGCCTGCTGGCCTGTTACTCAGCGCCTGAGCCGTTGTTCCTTGAGGACGGTAGCCTCAATCCCCGACTTCCTGCGCTACTTGAAGAAGCACAGGCCCTGCAGGCGCTGTGGCTAAAAGTCTCCCTCGGCCATTTCTCCCATACCGAACAGTTTAACGTGTTACGTGAATGGCTGGACAACAGCGGGATGGAGCTGGTTGTCGAAAACGATCAAACGTCCTGCGGACGCCTGAAGCCGATGCAGCGCTTTAACGAAGCCTGCCAGACGCAAAATCTGCCGATATCTCTGACCTTCGATATGGGCAACTGGCTGTGGGTAGGCGACGTTCCGGAAGAGGCTGCACAGCAGTTGGGCTCAAGCGTTGGATACATCCATGTGAAAGCCGCCACATCACATCGCGACAGTTACCGTGCCGTGCCGCCTGATCACGCGGAACCACGCTGGCTGGCGCTGTTGGACACGTTGCCCGCAGATGTTCCACGCGGCATTGAGTTTCCCCTGGAAGGGCAGGATTTGGCGGCGGTTACCCGTCACTACGTCGCTCTGTTACGCAAGGAGTAACACATGAAAAATTCACTGGATGTGGTCACTATTGGTGAAGCGATGGCGATGTTTGTCGCCACGCAAACCGGTGATTTGGCGGACGTGGAGCAGTTTATTAAACGCGTTGCAGGCGCTGAACTTAATGTCGCAACCGGACTTGCTCGCCTGGGTCTGAACGTAGGCTGGGTAAGCCGCGTGGGTAACGACAGTTTTGGCCGTTTTATTATTAAGTCGCTGGAGAAAGAAGGGATTAATGCGCAGGGAGTTACTCTGGACGGGCGCTACGCTACCGGCTTTCAGCTTAAATCTAAAGTCGAAAATGGAACCGATCCCATTGTGGAATATTTCCGCAAAGGTTCTGCTGCCAGCCATCTCAGCGTTGAGGATTATCACGATGGGTATTTCTCCAGCGCACGCCACCTGCACCTGAGCGGCGTTGCAGCTGCGCTGTCTGCCAGTTCATATGAACTACTGGCGCACACCGCCCGCACGCTAAAAACGCAAGGGAAGACCATCTCGTTCGATCCGAATTTACGCCCAGTGCTGTGGAAAAGCGAAGGCGAGATGGTGGAAAAACTCAACCGACTGGCATTCCAGGCTGACTGGGTTTTGCCTGGATTAAAAGAGGGCATGATTTTAACCGGTCAGCAGACACCAGAAGCCATTGCCGACTTTTATCTGCGTCATGGCGTGAAGGCCGTGATTATCAAAACCGGGGCTGATGGGGCCTGGTACAAAGCAGCGAGCGGCGAGCAAGGCTGCGTCGCACCGGTGAAAGTCGACAATGTGGTCGATACCGTCGGTGCGGGTGATGGCTTTGCCGTCGGCGTTATCAGCGCCCTGCTGGAAGGGCGCTCGCTGCATCAGGCGGTGACCCGGGGCAATAAAATTGGCGCTCTGGCCATTCAGGTCCAGGGCGACAGCGAAGGATTACCCACACGTGAACAATTAGGGGAATAAATTCCCGGCCAACTCTGTCTCTGTACCCTACATTCAGAGGCGGCGTATCAGCATAACCAGAGGGCAGTCTATGAATAGCTCAACCAATGCAGTAAAACGCTGGTGGTACATCATGCCAATCGTGTTTATCACGTACAGCCTGGCGTACCTTGATCGCGCGAACTTCAGCTTCGCTTCCGCAGCCGGCATCAACGAGGATCTCGGTATTACCAAAGGGATCTCTTCCCTGCTGGGGGCTCTGTTTTTTCTTGGCTATTTCTTCTTCCAGATCCCAGGCGCAATTTACGCCGAACGCCGCAGCGTACGTAAACTGATTTTTATCTGCCTGATTCTGTGGGGCGCCTGCGCGTCACTGACCGGGATGGTCAGCAACATTCCAATGCTTGCCGCCATCCGATTTATTCTTGGCGTCGTTGAAGCCGCGGTCATGCCCGCAATGCTGATTTATATCAGTAACTGGTTTACGAAGTCCGAGCGCTCGCGTGCTAATACCTTCCTGATCCTCGGTAACCCTGTCACCGTCCTATGGATGTCCGTCGTGTCCGGATACCTGATTCAGGCGCTGGGCTGGCGTGAAATGTTCATCATTGAAGGTTTTCCGGCCATCATCTGGGCGTTCTGCTGGTGGGTACTGGTAAAAGATAAACCGTCGCAGGTAGGCTGGTTGTCAGAATCCGAAAAAGCCGCGCTGCAGGCCCAGTTAGAAAAAGAACAGCAGGGTATCAAAGCCGTGCGTAACTACGGCGAA
This sequence comes from Citrobacter sp. RHBSTW-00029, assembly GCF_014104295.1. Lineage (NCBI taxonomy): Bacteria > Pseudomonadati > Pseudomonadota > Gammaproteobacteria > Enterobacterales > Enterobacteriaceae > Citrobacter > Citrobacter sp. RHBSTW-00029. Next base: position 4,381,009 of record NZ_JABXRT010000001.1, on the reverse strand, counting down.
GCGTTCCGTTCACGTAACGTTATTCTGCTGTGCATGCAGTACTTTGCCTGGAGTATTGGCGTCTACGGTTTTGTTCTGTGGTTGCCGTCAATTATCCGCAGCGGCGGTGCCAACCTGGGTATGGTAGAGGTCGGCTGGCTTTCGTCCGTTCCGTATCTGGCCGCAACGGCGGCGATGATCCTGGTTTCATGGGCTTCCGATAAACTGCAAAACCGTAAGCTGTTTGTCTGGCCACTGCTGCTGATTGCCGCTTTCGCCTTTATTGGCTCCTGGGCCGTTGGCGCAGACCATTTCTGGATTTCTTACACACTGCTGGTTATCGCCGGTGCGGCCATGTACGCCCCTTATGGCCCCTTCTTCGCCATCATTCCTGAAATGTTGCCGCGCAACGTCGCTGGGGGAGCAATGGCATTAATCAACAGCATGGGCGCATTAGGCTCATTCTTTGGTTCCTGGTTTGTCGGCTACCTCAATGGCACCACCGGCAGCCCGTCCGCCTCATACATTTTTATGGGGGTAGCGCTTTTTGTCTCAGTATGGCTAACTCTGATCGTTAAGCCTGCTAATAATCAACAGCTACCTATTGGCGCACGCCACGCTTAAATTTTAACTTACGGAGATTCGCATGAAGCCGTCCATTATTCTCTATAAAGCGTTACCTGACGATTTACTGCATCGCCTGGAAGAGCATTTTACTGTCACTCAGGTGCCTAACCTGCGTTCAGAAACCGTAGCACAGCACGCCGAAGCCTTTGCCAGCGCGGAAGGCCTGCTGGGCTCCAGTGAAGCCGTCAATACCGCCCTGCTGGAGAAAATGCCGAAACTGCGCGCGACCTCCACCATTTCCGTAGGCTATGACAACTTCGATGTCGATGCCCTTAACGCACGTAAGGTGCTGCTGATGCACACGCCAACGGTGCTGACAGAAACCGTGGCAGACACGGTAATGGCGCTGGTGTTAAGCACCGCTCGCCGCGTGGTGGAAGTCGCCGAGCGCGTGAAGGCAGGCGAATGGACAAAAAGCATCGGAGCCGACTGGTTTGGTACCGATGTTCACCACAAGACGCTGGGCATTGTCGGCATGGGACGCATTGGGCTGGCGCTGGCGCAACGCGCGCATTTCGGCTTTAGCATGCCGATTCTCTACAACGCGCGTCGTCACCATCAGGAAGCGGAAGAACGTTTCAACGCGCGCTACTGCGACCTGGATACGCTGCTGCAGGAAGCGGATTTTGTTTGCCTGATTCTGCCGTTAACGGACGAAACCCACCATCTGTTCAGTACCGAACAGTTTGCCAAAATGAAGTCTTCTGCCATTTTCATTAACGCTGGGCGTGGCCCGGTGGTGGATGAAAACGCACTGATCGCCGCACTGCAAAGCGGGGAGATTCATGCCGCGGGCCTGGATGTGTTTGAACAAGAGCCGTTGCCGTCAGACTCACCGCTGCTGTCGTTGCCGAATGTGGTGGCGGTACCGCATATTGGTTCAGCCACGCATGAAACGCGCTATAACATGGCGGCTTGTGCTGTGGATAACTTAATTGACGCACTGCAGGGGAAAGTTGAGAAGAACTGCGTGAATCCGCAAGTGGCCAAATAACACAAAAGGCCGGGTAGCATTGATGCTCACCCGGCCTTTAATGTGTCTTACCGTACGACGATTACTGCGCGGCATTCACCGCAGCAGTCCATGCCTGATTAAATGCCTGATGCTGCGCCGCCAGCGGACCAATCAGCGTATTGTACTGACTGGCCTGTTGTGAGGTTGGGAACTGGATGCCGTTGGCGACAAAGCTCACCTGCGTATCCTGCTGCGCGATAAAATCGCCTACCTGCACCAACTGCTGCGTGAAAACTTGCGCGGCTGGGATCAGCGGCTGTAACGCCTCTGCCGGTGCGGTCACAACTTTGCTGTAAACCTGATCAAAGACAGGTTTCAGGTCATCACCCTGCTTCAGCGCGCCATGGGCAGCATCTGCCTGTAGCTTCGCATTCTGCAACTGTTGTCCTAACACACCCAGCGCGCCATTTGCCTGACGCAGCGGTTCACGCTGAGTCATATAATCCTGAGGAACACGGATTGCATTTACGCTATCAACAACCGGGCGCAGACCGGAGTCCATTGCCTGATTAACCTGCTGTGAATAGCCATAAAGAATCGCGTAATCGGACACAAACGGGCCAAACTGTTTTTTCTGATCGGCAGTCAGCGTCGGTAAACGCTCTCCGCTACGCATTGCAGTATTCTGCAGAAAATCGATAAACGCTTTGCGTTGATCGCCTTCTTTATCAAAACACCCACTCAGGCCAACTACCATTAAGAGCGCCAAAACAGGCGCAAACCAGCGAGAGCAGGACTTACCTGTCGCCATTTTAATACTCCTTTCACCCAAAAATGCGCACAACGACACCCGCGTGCCTGACGTTGACAAGGATAGTCCAGGTCAGCCCCGCAAGATACCCTTTCCGCGTAATCTTGTGGGGGAAAATAACGGTTTCCGCCGCCCTGTGTTTTGCTCAACAATGCTCCCTTCACATAGCGGCACTCTATTTTAGTCATCTTTACAATTGGAATGGTTCGATCGGAGATCCCGACCTTTATCAGTTCGTTAGCCAACTAAAGGTTGTCACCCGCGATTCGCTGAAACGAATCCACAACGCATACCTTAAATTCGCCTTCATTTTTTCCGACTACGCTTAATGAGCTTCGATGAAATTCACGATCCCGCTGTGTGATTTATAGGAGTTCTCAATGGAATACAAAGATCCTATGTTTGAACTGCTAAGCAGTCTGGAGCAGATTGTTTTTAAAGATGTATCGCAGACGGTTACCCAGACGCAAAAAACCAACCCTTTCGCTGAATTTGAACAACTACGACGAGGGACAGGTTTAAAAACAGATGATTTCGCCCGGGTGATGGGCGTAACGGTCGCGATGGTTCATGAATGGGAGTCTAAACGAGTGAAGCCATCCAGTACCGAATTGAAGTTGATGCGCCTGATTCAGGCAGACCCACGATTAAGTAAGCAGTTGATGGATTAAGTTATTTTCAAGTTTGACATAAGAGCGGTCCTGCAGAAGGGCCGTTCCTCCACTGCCAATATCCGCAAAAAAGAAAATAGTAGTTGCATCCACCTGCGTAAAATGAGTTAATGCCCTCAACGGTTTGACGTACAGACCATTACAGCAGTTAGTAAGGCAAGTCCCTTCAAGAGTTATCGTTGATACCCTCGTAGTGAGCATTTCCTTTACTGTTAAAAAATCTGTAAAGCACGCCATATCGCCGAAAGGCACACTTATTTTTTAAAAGGTAATACACTATGTCCGGTAAAATGACTGGTATCGTAAAATGGTTCAACGCTGACAAAGGCTTCGGCTTCATCACTCCTGACGATGGCTCTAAAGACGTGTTCGTACACTTCTCTGCTATCCAGAACGATGGCTACAAATCTCTGGACGAAGGTCAGAAAGTTTCCTTCACCATCGAAAGCGGCGCTAAAGGCCCGGCAGCTGGCAACGTAACCAGCCTGTAAGCTTAAAAAGCTCAAAATTCTGAATCCCTGCCCAACGGCGGGGATTTTTTTTATCTGTACTTCGAAAAACACCTCGCCCACACGCGTCTTTGCATTACTTTACCCGCCGCCCCTTTGACCTTTCCCTAAGGGCAAGCTTTATAGTGAGCCAGTCTGTATTCCACAACGTTCACAAGGAATTGAAGCTATGTCGAAATCCTCATTGCTGCTGGTTTTAGGTTTACTCACCACCGGTAGCGCGTTCGCCGCAACCCCTGAAGCCACCTTTTTGGCGGAACACGGGCTCAGCGGGAAATCCGTCGAGCAAATCGTCGACGCCATTGACCAGTCTCCTCAGAGCCGACCGCTGCCTTATTCCGCCGCCATCACCAGTACTGAGCTGAAGCTCTCTTCCGGTGAGCAGGTTTATACGCTGCCGCTCGGTGACAAGTTCTATCTCTCCTTTGCCCCGTATGAATGGCAAACCCATCCCTGTTTCAACCACAGCCTTTCTGGCTGCAAGGGAGAAATGCCCGAGAAGACCTTTGATGTCAAAGTGACGGATAGCAAGGGGGACGTTGTAGTGCAAAAAGAGATGACAAGCTATCGCAATGGTTTTATCGGCGTATGGTTGCCGCGCAATATGGAAGGCACGATTGAAGTCAGCTACAACGGCAAAAAAGCCACTCATGCCATTAAGACGATGAATGACAGCCAGACCTGTCTGACCGAATTGCAGCTGCGTTAACAGCATAAAAAAATGCCGGATAAGGCGGAGCCGCCATCCGGCATTTTCTAAGTCAGCTCAGGACCGTTACTGCAACAGCGAAATATCCGCCACGCGCAGGAACAGCTCGCGCAGTTTTTCGAGCATAGACAGACGGTTAATACGCAGGTCTTTATCCTCTACGTTCACCATCACTTTCTCAAAGAACGCGTCAACCGGTTCGCGCAGCTCAGCTAACTCAACCAGCGCTTCCTGGTAACGACCAGCAGCAAAGACAGGCTCCAGCTTATCGCGCAGCACCACAACCTGCATCGCCAGTGCAATTTCTTCCGGTTCTTTCAGCGTAGCCGCATTTACGCGGTCATTCAGCGTTTCTTCAGACTTCGCCAGAATATTCGATACACGCTTGTTGGCAGCAGCCAGCGCGGACGCCGCTTCCAGCGTACGGAAGTGCGAAACCGCCTTCATACGTGCGTCGAAATCAGCCGGACGAGTCGGACGACGCGCCAGTACGGCCTGAATGGTATCGACGGTGTAACCTTCGTCCTGATACCAGGCGCGGAAGCGACCCAGCATAAAGTCGATGACATCATCGACTACGTTGGCGTTGGTCAACTTGTCGCCATACAGACGAGCCGCTTCTTCGGTCAGCGTTTGCAGATCCAGGTTCAGGTTCTTCTCAACGATGATACGCAGCACGCCCAGCGCAGCACGACGCAGCGCAAACGGGTCTTTGTCGCCTTTCGGATGCTGACCAATACCGAAGATACCCGCCAGGGTGTCCATCTTGTCGGCAATGGCTACGGCACAGGCAACCGGGTTGGACGGCAGGTCATCACCGGCAAAGCGCGGCTGATACTGCTCGTTCAACGCCACGGCCACATCTTCCGCTTCGCCATCATGGCGCGCGTAGTGCATGCCCATCACGCCCTGAGTGTCGGTGAACTCGAAGACCATGTTGGTCATCAGGTCACACTTGGACAGCAGGCCCGCGCGGGTAGCGTGGTTAACGTCAGCGCCAATCTGTTCGGCAATCCAGCCCGCCAGCGCCTGAATACGATCGGTCTTGTCACGCAGCGTACCCAGTTGCTGTTGGAACAGCACGGTTTGCAGACGCGGCAGATGATCTTCCAGACGCTTTTTGCGGTCGGTATTGAAGAAGAATTCGGCATCAGCCAGACGCGGACGCACGACTTTCTCGTTACCAGAAATAATCTGAATCGGATCTTTCGATTCGATGTTGGCGACGAAGATAAAGTTTGGCAGCAGTTTGCCGTCGTTCGCGTATACCGGGAAGTACTTCTGGTCACCTTTCATGGTGTGAACCAGCGCTTCAGACGGCACCGCGAGGAATTTTTCTTCGAATTTCGCGGTCAGTACCACCGGCCATTCAACCAGAGAAGCCACTTCTTCCAGCAGGCTTTCGCTCAGGTCAGCGTTGCCGCCAATCTTACGTGCCGCTTCTTCGGCATCAGCCTTGATTTTTGCCTTACGCTCGGCGTAATCAGCAATGACTTTACCGCGCTGGCGCAGGATTTCAGGATACTGGTCGGCATTGTCGATGGTGAATTCCGGCTCGCCCATAAAGCGGTGGCCGCGAATCACGCGATCGGACTGAATACCCAGAATTGTTGCCGGGATGACTTTGTCGCCCAGCAGCAGCGTGACGGTGTGAACCGGACGCACGAAGTGGACGTCAGACGCGCCCCAGCGCATCAGTTTCGGGATCGGCAGCTTAGCAAGCGAAGTGGCAATCATGTTTGGCAGCAGCGTTTCTGCGCTTTCACCTTTCACATGTGCCCGGTACAGCAGCCATTCACCTTTGTCAGTGGTCAGACGTTCAGCCTGATCGACGGTGATGCCGCAACCGCGCGCCCAACCTTCTGCCGCTTTGCTCGGTTTGCCTTCCGCGTCAAACGCCTGAGCAATTGCCGGGCCGCGTTTTTCAACTTCACGGTCCGGTTGAGATTCAGCAAGGGCGGCCACTTTCAGCGCCAGACGACGTGGGGCGGCAAACCACTCTACGTTGCCGTGTGCGAGGCCAGCGTTGTCCAGCTCCGCAGTGAAGTTCGCAGCAAAGGACTCAGCCAGGCTGCGTAGTGCTTTTGGTGGCAGCTCTTCAGTGCCAATTTCCACCAGAAAAGTTTTCTCAGACATGGCCGCCTCTTATTTGTCTTTGTTGCACATCGGGAAGCCAAGGGCTTCACGGGAAGCGTAGTAAGCTTCTGCCACTGCTTTGGTCAGGGTGCGAATGCGCAGAATATAGCGCTGGCGCTCGGTGACGGAGATGGCTTTACGCGCATCCAGCAGGTTGAAGCTATGGGCGGCTTTCAGAATACGTTCGTAAGCAGGCAGCGGCAGCGGGTTTTCCAGCGCCAGCAACTGCTGGGCTTCTTTCTCGTACTGCTCGAAGCAGGTGAACAGGAAGTCCACATCGGCGTATTCAAAGTTGTAAGTCGATTGCTCAACTTCGTTCTGATGGAATACGTCACCGTAGGTGGTTTTACCCAGCGGGCCGTCGCTCCAGACCAGGTCGTAAACGCTGTCTACGCCCTGAATGTACATCGCCAGACGTTCCAGACCGTAAGTGATTTCACCGGTCACAGGCTTACATTCCAGACCACCCACTTGTTGGAAGTAGGTGAACTGCGTCACTTCCATGCCGTTCAGCCACACTTCCCAACCCAGACCCCAGGCACCCAGCGTTGGGTTTTCCCAGTTATCTTCCACGAAACGAATATCGTGAATGGTCGGATCCATACCCAGCTCTTTCAGCGAACCGAGATACAGTTCCTGAATATTGTCCGGGGACGGTTTAATGACGACCTGGAACTGATAGTAGTGCTGTAAGCGGTTCGGGTTTTCGCCATAGCGACCGTCGGTCGGACGGCGAGAAGGCTGCACATAAGCAGTCGCCATCGGCTCCGGCCCCAGCGCGCGCAGGCAGGTCATTGGGTGAGAAGTGCCCGCGCCGACTTCCATGTCCAATGGTTGAACGATGGTACAGCCCTGGCGAGCCCAGTAATCCTGTAAGGTCAGGATCAAGCCCTGGAAGGTCCTGGTATCAAACTTTTGCATATTATTTCGTGCTGGATACGTGTGGATTTAAAGGAAGCGGTCAGTATACCCGCTGGCTGCAAGATATACAGTACGAAACGGGAAAAAGGAGAAACTTAGCGCATGGAAAGGTGTAAAAACTGCCCGTCTGCGTCAAATGAGCAGACAAAACTCTCTTTACGGAAGGTAGAACCCTGCATCTCATAGCTGCCCTGGAACTGTTCGAAGCCGGTAACATCAATTTTCTGCGTACCGGTGTTATAGCGCTCCGCCGCTTCATTTTTGCACAATGCTTCCATGTCCAGCGAACGCGAAGGACTCACTTTGGCCTTTTGCGCCTTCTGCGCCGGAGCTGGCGGTTGTGGATCTGCGCAGCCTGCCAGCAGGAGAGTAATCATTGCGGGAAAGAAATACTTCATCATCATTTTATTACCCCCTGATTTGCGGGTCAGCCTTATTATTATTACTGTCTGGAAACGGGTTCTATTTTGAGAATCTCATTGGACCATCACAAGCTTTAGCGTAAAAACTCAGATTATTCCAGTGAGATACGCCCACGAAATGCCAGTCAGACTTTTTTTAAATGGAAACAGAGGAACTGATGCAGCCCAAAATTTTCTGGATTGATAACGTGCGCGGGATTGCCTGTTTAATGGTCGTCATGATCCATACCACCACCTGGTACATCACCAATGCGCAAAGCGTCAGCCCGTTAACCTGGGATCTTGCCAATGTGCTTAATTCTGCTTCACGCGTTAGCGTACCGCTATTTTTCATGATTTCAGGCTATCTGTTCTTTGGCGAACGCAGCGCCCAGCCACGACATTTTCTCCGTATTGCGCTCTGCATTCTGTTTTACAGTACCGTCGCGCTGGCCTACATCTCACTGTTTACTTCGATCAACGCCGGGTTGTCGTTGAAAAATTTGCTGCAAAAACCGGTGTTCTATCACCTGTGGTTTTTCTTCGCTATTGCCGTCATCTACCTGGTATCGCCGTTGATTCAGGTGAAAAATGTCGGCGGGAAAATGCTGTTGGCGCTGATGGTGGTGCTTGGCATCCTTGCCAATCCCAACACCGTATCGCAAAAAATTGGGGGCGTTGAGTGGCTGCCCATCAACCTGTACATCAGCGGCGATACGGTCTATTACATCCTGTACGGCATGCTGGGCCGGGCGATTGGCATGATGAACACGCAAAAACGCGCGCTCACCTGGATCAGTGCAGTGCTGTGCATCACCGCCGTGTTTGTTATCTCTCGCGGAACGTTACATGAGCTTCGCTGGCGAGGAAATTTCGCCGACACCTGGTACCTTTACTGCGGCCCTGCGGTGTTCATTTGCGCGGTCTCGCTGCTGACGCTGGTCAAAAATACTCTCTACGCACACACTATTCCCGTACTGGGCCTGATTTCCCGCCACTCATTGGGCATTTATGGCTTCCATGCGCTGATCATTCATGCGCTACGCACCAACGGTCTTGAACTAAAGCGCTGGCCACCGCTGGATATGCTATGGATTTTTAGCGCCACGCTGGCAGGAAGTCTGCTGCTTTCCACGCTATTACAGCGAATCGATACGCGCAGATTGGTCAGTTAATATTCAGTGGTCTTTACCCTTCTCGCGGGCGCAGCAGCAACATTTGCCCAAATAAACACACAAAGAATGCCACCGGGTACAGTCCCTTTTCGAGGGGGGTTAACGGGGCATTCCACACCCCCACCAACAGCAGCCCGACTGTGATGAGTGCCACCATCTGACACACAGAGGTGAAGCGTTCGTCGTTCTGATTGAGATTTTCAGCCCACTGATAAACGTACGCCACAAACATTCCCGTCATCAGCACGCCGAAAAAATACCCTTTTCCGCTCAATAACGGGCATGCCTGCCATAAGCCAATAACGTAAATCAGTGCGCCAGAGAGGAAAAATATCCATGGCAACAGCCTTGTCGTCTTCATTCGGATCTCCTTATCCTCTACCACGGATACAATATGAATAACCCACTCAAGACAATACAGAAAAACGCTATCTCACTGAGATTTCAGATTACATTCATGCACATAAATTATTGATTCAATGAAAACATACATGAGGAAAATCCCCTCTGCGCATCAGAGGGGAACACGATCAGGACATTAAGGGCAGCAATTGCTGATAGATACGACGGAAGGTTTCCCGACGTTGTTGATACCGAGCATGTTGCTCTGCATCAGGGTAATGCGCCTGCTCCAGCACCAGTTGAGGCAGTAAGTCAGTGAGTGGTTGTTGTGGATTCATCGCAATTTGCGCCAGCCGGGCTGCGCCCAGGGCAGGACCGACATCGCCCCCGGTACGGTAATCCAGCTGCAGTCCGCTGATATCCGACAACATCTGCCGCCAGTATTCACTGCGCGCCCCACCGCCAATCAGTGTAATGCTGGCGGGCTGCACGCCACAGGCATGTACCACATCCATACCATCGGCTAAGGCAAATCCCACACCTTCCAGTACCGCTCGCGCCAGTTCTGCCGGACCATGCTGATGCGTCAGACCAAAAAAGACACCCTTCGCTTGCGGGTTGTTGTGCGGCGTACGTTCACCTGAGAGATAGGGTAAAAACCAGACCGGTTCAGCCTGCTCATTTGCCTGCTGTGCGGCATCAATCAGCGCAGGTACACTTGCCATCCCGGTTAGTTTTGCCGCCCAGTCCAGGCAGGATGCCGCACTTAGCATCACGGACATCAGGTGCCACCGTTCAGGTAGAGCATGGCAAAAGCTATGGACTGCGCTTTCCGGTTTGCTGAGAAAACCGTCGCTGACCGCAAAATAGACCCCGGAAGTCCCCAGCGAGAGCATAGCCTGACCGGCATTCATCATGCCGACGCCAACCGCCCCCGCCGCGTTATCACCGCCACCCGCCACTACGGGAATCTCTGACATGCCCCAGGATTGCGCGACACAAGGCAACAGCGTTCCAGTAATCGCACTGCCCTCGTACAAGGTCGGCATATGTGCGCGAGTCAGTTGACACGCAGACAACATGACGTCACTCCAGTCACGTTTCGCGACATCCAGCCACATCGTACCTGCGGCATCCGACATATCGCTGGCAAACTCTCCGGTCATACGCAGACGCAGGTAATCTTTCGGCAGCAGAACTTTATCAACCCGGCTGAAAATGTCCGGTTCGTGGCGCTGCACCCACAGCAATTTAGGGGCGGTAAAGCCAGGCATCATCAGGTTGCCGGTGATGGCACGCGATTGCGGAACCCGCTCCTCAAGCATGACGCACTCTTCAGCACAGCGACCATCGTTCCACAGGATTGCCGGACGCAGAACCTTCTGTTGCTCATCCAGTAGCGTCGCACCGTGCATCTGTCCGGCAATCCCCAGCGCTTTCACCTCGCGAAGCGAATGCTGCTGGCCCAACGTTTTCACAGCCCGATCCGTCGCCAGCCACCACTGTTCAGGATCCTGCTCCGACCATAACGGATGCGGGCGCGAGACGGTCAGTTTCTCCGTGTGCGAGGCCACCACATCGCCCTGCTCGTTGAGCAGAATGGCCTTTACGCCTGATGTACCAAGATCTATCCCGATATACATAGGGTATCGTTCCTTAAAGAAAGGCCCGGTAGCAAATCGCTATCCGGGCTTACGGACGTACTCAGCAGTCCGTTATTTGTCGAACAAATAATGGTTTACCAGATTTTCCAGCAATTCCTGATGACCGCTCTGGTGCACCGGTGCCAGGTTATGTTGTTCAGCGTACTGCGCAATTTCCGTCAGCGTCATCTGACCTTTCAGAATTTGCTGGCCCAGCTCACCATTCCAACCGGCATAACGTTTTGCCACGCGCTGATCCAGGCCACCGTCTTCAATCATACGGGCCGCAATTTTCAGCGACAGCGCCATGGTATCCATCGCACCAATATGACCATAGAACAGATCGTATTTATCAGTACTCTGACGACGGACTTTGGCATCAAAGTTCAGGCCTCCAGTGGTAAAACCGCCCGCTTTCAGGATTTCGTACATGACCAGCGCATTCTCTTCTACGCTGTTCGGGAACTGGTCAGTGTCCCAGCCCAGTTGCGCGTCGCCACGGTTCGCATCGACGGAACCAAATAGCCCCAGAGCAATCGCCGTAGCGATTTCGTGGTGGAACGAATGGCCTGCCAGCGTGGCATGGTTTGCTTCAATATTCAGTTTGATCTCTTTTTCCAGACCGAACTGCTTCAGGAATCCGTAAACAGTCGCGGCATCGTAGTCATACTGATGTTTAGTGGGTTCCTGCGGCTTCGGTTCGATCAGTAAGGTGCCCTGAAAACCTGTTTTGTGTTTATGCTCGACCACCAGTTGCATAAAGCGGCCAATCTGCTCACGTTCCTGACGCAGGTCGGTATTAAGCAGCGTTTCATAACCTTCACGGCCGCCCCACAGGACGTAGTTTTCGCCACCTAACTTATGTGTGGCATCCATGGCAGTCACGACCTGCGTAGCCGCCCAGCTGAAGACTTCCGGATCCGGGTTAGTCGCCGCACCTGCGCCATAACGTGGGTTAGTAAAGCAGTTTGCCGTACCCCACAGCAGTTTCACGCCGCTCTGTTCCTGTTTTGCCGCCAGCACATCCACCATCTGGGCAAAGTTATTTTTATACTCTTTCAGTGACGCGCCTTCAGGCGAGACGTCAACATCATGGAAGCAGTAGTAAGGCACATTCAGCTTATGGAAAAACTCAAATGCCACATCCGCTTTACGTTTTGCCAGCGCCAATGCTTCACCCGGCTGTTGCCACGGACGGTCGAATGCCCCCATACCGAACATATCCGCGCCGTTCCAGCAGAAAGTGTGCCAGTAGCAGGCGGCAAAGCGCAGATGCTCTTCCATGCGCTTGCCCAGCACGATTTCATCAGGGTTGTAATGGCGAAATGCGAGTGGATTAGTGGATTTTGTACCTTCAAAACGAACGCGATCGAGTTGGTCAAAATAAGCCTGCATAATAAGCTCCATAATCAGGTAATACGGCAAGTAAACTGCGATACAGTCATACTGGAATTTCCTGATTTATTGCTCAATTACGTTATTTCACACCGCCATTAAGAGAATACCCAAATGTGCGCTGGCTCCCAAAAATGCACACTGAATAAGCAATTAAAAAAGCGATCGTGATCGGCTCTTCATCAATAAACAAAAAACCGTAATACACAGATAAGAAATGACAATTGTCTTCCTGGTCGGGGTGTGTGAATTTTGCGTAGCGTTACGCAAATAAGAAATTTGTCACGCTTCATCAAGTAGTCGCACCTGCGGTTTTGGTAGTATTGACAGGCCACGTTAACCTTTCAGGACAGGCTCTTATGTTTGATAAACGACACCGCATCACCCTATTATTTAATGCTAATAAAGCCTATGACCGTCAGGTGGTAGAGGGCGTAGGTGAATATTTACAGGCATCGCAATCCGAGTGGGATATATTCATTGAGGAAGATTTCCGTGCCCGTATTGATAATATCAAAGACTGGTTAGGCGACGGTGTTATTGCTGATTATGACGATGATGACATTGCGCAATTACTTGCCGATGTCGATGTTCCGATCATCGGCGTTGGGGGTTCCTACCATCTTGAAAGCGATTATCCCCCCGTCCATTACATTGCGACCGATAACCATGCACTGGTGGAAAGCGCTTTTTTGCATCTGAAAGAAAAAGGGGTCAACCGATTCGCATTTTATGGTCTGCCCTCTTCCAGCGGCAAGCGCTGGGCTGCCGAGCGTGAATATGCCTTTTGCCAGTTGGTCGCCAAAGAGAAGTACCGTGGTGTTGTCTATCAGGGGCTGGAAACCGCACCAGAAAACTGGCAACACGCCCAAAATCGACTGGCGGACTGGCTGCAAACTTTACCCCCGCAAACCGGTATTATCGCCGTGACCGACGCGCGTGCGCGGCATGTTCTGCAGGCCTGCGAGCATTTGCATATCCCGGTGCCGGAAAAACTGTGTGTTATTGGGATCGATAACGAAGAACTCACCCGTTACCTGTCCCGCGTCGCACTGTCATCCGTTGCTCAGGGCGCGCGACAAATGGGCTATCAGGCAGCAAAACTTCTGCACCGCTTACTGGCGAATGAAGAACTGCCGCTGCAACGTATTCTGGTGCCTCCGGTACGCGTCGTGAATCGTCGTTCAACCGACTATCGCTCACTGACCGATCCCGCTGTCATTCAGGCAATGCACTTTATCCGCAACCATGCCTGTAAAGGCATCAAAGTCGAGCAAGTGCTGGATGCAGTAGGGATTTCACGTTCGAATCTCGAGAAGCGCTTTAAAGATGAGGTCGGGGAAACCATCCACGCCGTGATTCATGCCGAAAAACTGGAAAAAGCGCGTAGCCTGTTGATCTCCACGACGCTCGCGATAAACGAAATTTCACAAATGTGCGGCTACCCGTCGTTGCAGTATTTCTATTCCGTTTTCAAGAAAGAATACGACACGACGCCAAAAGAGTACCGTGACATGAACAGTGAGGTGTTGCTGTAGGGGAATTGTGTCGGATGACGGTTTCGCCTTATCCGGCCTGCAGAGCGGCTCACAGGCCTGATAAGCGTCGTGCCATCAGGCCTGTGGAAATTACATATGCGCGGCGATTAAACGCTGGTTATCCTGGTACATCGCGAACAGATAGTTATTGTAACTCTGTCCTTTGGTGGAGTACCCCTTCAGCTTATGGATCATCGCGGTCGCTGTCACTTCCTGATCGGCTTTACGCAACTGCGCGCGCGATTTACGGAAGGAAGAGTATGCCGGATGCGTGTTCAGGTTAATGACATAGGCATTCACCGACTCTTTTACCGATTCAAACTGTGAGTAGCCTTTCACCTTACCGGGTGCATTGTTGCAGCGGCCTTTGACACATTTCATGCCAAACAGGTTGTTATTGCTACGCGCCAGTTTCGATGTGCCCCAACCGCTTTCAGCCGCAGCCATAGTCGCCACCATACTGGTAGGAATGATGTCTACGCGTTCAAGCAGCGTATTCCATGGAATTTTACGCGTGTTGCCAGACCAGCTCACCTTGTAGCGTTTCGCGATGTCTTTCATACGCGAACGCTCAGTCGGTGACCAGCGATTCTGGTACTGCTTTGAGATCAGCCAGTTACGGTCCGCCGTAATGGCAGCATTTTGACTGGTAATATAAGGCATAACCGTCCGGAGAAACGCTTTTTTCCTTGGTGTTCCGGAAGGGTATTTTCGCAAATCAGGAAGTGAACTACTCTTTGCACTATTGCGAGAATACTCTTGTTTACTGCTTACCTGTGTATTACTTGCCTTGATTACCTGGGGCTTATGACTCGTTGTCGCCGTGTGTGTCTTTGCCAGCACCTCACCCGAAAATGCAATGGTGAGTAACATAAGAATCATTGCCCCATATCGTCGAATGGGAGTCAATATCATTAGGTCTCCTGGTCGGATTTAAACATTCCAACACCTTATATTTTTCACAAAAATGAGAGATGAATCTCAAATCATATCAAAAATAGCCGTCAAGAGCACCCAAAGGAATAGTCCAATTCTGAAACTATGTCACGTACAAACCGTTCCGGGTGCGGTTAATTCGAAGAAAATGTGGAGGTTATCGCAAAATTAGGTCGTTTTTTGCGCGTGATCGCTCACCCTCATCTCTCATCCGGGCGGAATCGACGCTAAGGATGAGTTTCCGCTCTGATTTCACTGGCAAACTGGCGTAAATCGCAGCATCAAGGACAGCATTATGAAACTTGCCGCCGTTGCGCTGGCGCTGATACCCGGCATTGCCATCGCCTCATCATGGACTTCTCCAGAACTTCCCACCTTCGAAGCGGAAGGTACGGGTAAATTCGTCAGCCATGCAGCGTTGACGAAGGGTACTCGCCCTTTAATCCTGAATTTTGACCAACAGTGCTGGCAGCCTGCTGATGCGATAAAACTCAACCAGATGCTGTCGCTAAAACCGTGTGAAGGCGTGCCGCCGCAGTGGCGTTTATTCAAAGACGGCGATTACACGCTGGAAGTCGATACCCGCTCCGGAACGCCAACGTTGATGCTCTCGGTAAAAAGCGACGCAGACCCTGTCACGACCCAGATTCGCCAGTGCCCGAAATGGGATGGTTCGCCGTTAACACTGGATGTGAGCCAGACTTTCCCGGAAGGTGCCGTGGTGCGCGATTACTACAGCAAACAAACGGCAACGGTAAAGAATGGGTCGATTACCCTACAGCCTGCCGCGGCCAGTAACGGGCTGTTGCTGCTGGAACGGGCAGAAACCGATGCCCCGGCTGCTTTCGACTGGCATAACGCTACGGTGTATTTCGTCCTGACGGACCGCTTTGTGAATGGTGATCCGAGCAACGACCACAGCTACGGACGTCGCAACGATGGCATGCAGGAAATTGGCACTTTCCACGGAGGCGATTTGCGCGGGCTCACCAGTAAACTCGACTACCTGCAACAGTTGGGCGTCAACGCCTTGTGGATCAGCGCACCGTTTGAGCAAATCCACGGCTGGGTTGGGGGTGGCGCCAAAGGCGATTTTCCCCACTACGCTTACCACGGCTACTACACCCAGGACTGGACAACGATTGATGCCAACATGGGTAACGAAGTGGATCTGCGTGCGCTGGTAGATGGCGCACACCAGCGCGGTATCCGTGTCCTGTTTGATGTGGTGATGAACCATACCGGCTACGCCACGTTGGCGGATATGCAGGAGTATCAGTTTGGGGCGCTGTACTTATCGGGCGATGAGCTGAAAAAAACGCTCGGTGAACGCTGGACGGACTGGAAACCCGCTGCCGGGCAGAGCTGGCACAGTTTTAATGATTACATCAATTTCAGTGATAAAGCCGGCTGGGAAAAATGGTGGGGGAAAAACTGGATCCGCACCGATATTGGCGATTACGACAATCCTGGCTTTGATGACCTGACCATGTCGCTGGCGTTCCTGCCCGATCTGAAAACCGAATCCACCACACCTTCCGGACTGCCAAACTTTTATCAGCACAAGCCGGATACGCACGCCAAAGCCATTGCTGGTTACACGCCCCGGGATTATCTGACGCACTGGCTCAGTCAGTGGGTACGTGATTACGGGATTGACGGTTTTCGGGTCGATACCGCCAAACACGTCGAGCTTCCCGCCTGGCAGCAGCTAAAAACACAGGCCAGCGCGGCGTTAGTCGAATGGAAGAAAGCCAACCCGGATAAAGCGCTGGATGATAAACCCTTCTGGATGACCGGCGAAGCCTGGGGTCACGGCGTCATGCAAAGCGATTATTACCATCACGGCTTCGACGCGATGATCAATTTCGACTATCAGGAGCAGGCGGCAAAGGCCGTCGATTGTCTGGCAAATATGGATCTCACCTGGCAGCAGATGGCGGATAAACTGCAGGACTTCAACGTCCTGAGCTATCTCTCCTCGCACGATACGCGTTTGTTCCGCGAAGGTGGAGATAAAGCCGCCGAGCTATTGCTGCTGGCGCCGGGCGCGGTACAACTCTTTTATGGCGACGAGTCGGCACGACCTTTCGGCCCAACCGGCTCAGACCCGTTACAGGGTACACGCTCGCAGATGAACTGGCAGGACGTTAGCGGGAAATCTGCCGCCAGCGTCGCGCACTGGCAGCGCATCAGCCAGTTCAGGGCCAGACATCCCGCCATTGGTGCCGGTAAACAAACCACGCTAACTCTGAAACAGGGATATGGATTTATCCGCGAACATGGCGACGATAAAGCCATGGTGGTGTGGGCCGGTCAACCCTGATCCCAACAGGCTTCTCATGCTCAACGGCACGGGAAGCCAGATTCAATATAAAAAACTATCCAGAAAAAAATCTGCAGCACAAAACATCAATTCTGCTCCGTGGGCCTGATTTGCACCCCGCCATAGGTAGCGCTATGGTTAGCCACTTTAATACTGAGTTCGACAGATCACCTGCTATGACATTCTCACTTTTTGGCGACAAATTTACCCGCCATTCAGGCATAACCCGCCTGATGGAGGACCTCAACGACGGTTTACGCACCCCAGGCGCCATCATGCTCGGCGGTGGTAATCCGGCGCAAATTCCAGAGATGCAAAATTACTTCCAGTCTCTGCTGACAGATATGCTGGCAAACGGCAAAGCCACTGATGCGCTTTGCAATTATGACGGTCCGCAAGGGAAAACCGAGCTCCTGTCTGAGTTGGCGAAACTGCTACGTGAGAAGCAGGGTTGGGATATCGAGCCACAAAATATTGCACTGACAAATGGCAGTCAGAGCGCGTTTTTCTACTTATTCAATCTGTTCGCCGGACGCCGCGCTGACGGAACAACGCAAAAAGTGTTATTCCCATTAGCGCCGGAATACATTGGCTATGCTGATTCCGGGCTGGAAGAAGATCTCTTTGTCTCCGCACGTCCGAACATCGAACTGTTACCGGAAGGTCAGTTTAAGTATCACGTTGATTTTGAACACCTGCACATCGGTGAAGAGACGGGGATGATCTGCGTGTCACGTCCGACCAACCCAACAGGCAACGTGATCACCGATGATGAGCTGATGAAGCTGGACCGGCTGGCCAACCAGCATGGGATCCCGTTGGTGATTGATAATGCCTATGGCGTACCGTTCCCCGGCATCATCTTTAGCGAAGCACGCCCGTTGTGGAACCCTAACATTGTACTGTGCATGAGCCTTTCCAAGCTGGGACTGCCGGGCTCCCGCTGCGGCATCATTATCGCGAATGAAAAAATCATCACCGCCATCACCAATATGAACGGCATTATCAGCCTTGCACCTGGCGGAATGGGTCCGGCAATCATGTGCGAAATGATTAAGCGCAACGACCTGCTGCGTCTGTCTGAGACGGTTATCAAACCGTTTTATTATCAGCGTGTTCAGCAGACTATTGCGATCATTCGCCGCTATTTATCTGAAGATCGCTGCCTGATCCATAAACCAGAGGGCGCGATTTTCCTATGGCTGTGGTTCAAAGATTTGCCCATCACGACTGAACTACTGTATCAGCGCCTGAAAGCACGCGGCGTGCTGATGGTTCCCGGTGATTACTTCTTCCCAGGGCTGGATAAACCCTGGCCGCATACGCATCAGTGCATGCGGATGAATTACGTACCGGAACCGGAAAAAATCGAGGCTGGCGTGAAGATTCTGGCTGAAGAGATCGAACGCGCCTGGCTGGAAGGCTGATGATAAACCCGACCCAGACACGGGTCGGGCTATTTTCACAGCGGCTGGGAGCGTAGACGTTGTTTCTGGACGCTGACCGCATCTATACACTGCAACGCGCTGGTCGGGCAGGCTTCGACACACGCGGGTCCCGCCTCACGGTGCCAGCACAGATCGCATTTTATCGCCTGCACCCGAGACGAGCGGGAGACGACATTCATCGCCCCAAACGGGCAGGCCAGCATACAGCTTTTACAGCCAATGCAACGCGCCTGTTCAACGAAGATATGCCCATGTTCACGACGAATGGCGTGCGTTGGGCAAACATTCGCGCAGGGAGCATCTTCGCATTGATGACAAGCGACCGCCGTCGTAAAGGCGTCGTCTTTGATCACGCGGATCCGCGGGGTAAACGCAGCAGAAGAAACAGACGCGCAGTCCTGGTTTTGCTGATGCGCGACGACACAGGCCACTTCGCAGGTACGACACCCAATACATTTTTCCGCATCCGCCATAATAAACGCGTTCATTGCCCCCCCCCTCTGCGTGAAAACCACAGAGTGCCAGAGAGATTCCCCCCGTCGCTTTGATCGGACAGGGGAAACGGTTAAATAGTGTCAGGTGCCTGAACGACGTCAGGCATGCGCCTAATCGCGAACGGTAAAGCCCAGCTCATTGGAAATGGCCTGCGCGGTTTCGCGCAGCGGCTTGAGTAAATTCTTTTCTCCGACCTGCTTGAGGCGCGAGGTAGAAAGTGAAATCGATACCGAGTACGGCACCCGCCCATGAATATCAAACACCGGCACGGCGATGCAGGAAACACCCAGCTCGTTCTCTTCCCGATCCATCGCCATACTGCTTTCGCGGATCTGCGCCAACTCATCGTACATGGCCGGTAAACCGGTAATGGTATTGCGGGTCAGCGGCTGAATCAGATCCTGATGGCTCTGCCAGTAAGATTCCACATAGTCCGGATGACCAAACGCCATATAAATTTTGCCCATCGCCGAGCAATACAGCGGCATATGCTGACCGATATAAGCGCGGGTACGCAGCATGCCCGTCGTCGGCTCCAGCTTATAAATCAAAATCGCATGGTCGTCTTCACGACTGGAGAAGTTGATGGTTTCACCGGTGGCGATATTCAGCGCTTCAAGGTGCGGCGCAGCAACATGGATGATGTTCAGTGACGACAACGCCTTCTGACCAACGGCAATAAATTTGGTGGTCAGGCGATAACTCCCTGCCGCGGGCGCGGGGGTGACATATCCGCAGGATTGCAGCCCTTGCAGCAGTCGATGCACGGTACTTTTGTTCAGCCCTGCCAGTTCAGACAAATGCGCCAACGGGCAACCATTCGGATAGTTGCTCAAAATCTCAATCAACATCAAACCACGGAACAGGCTCTGACTTCCGGCTGGCCGCTCTTTGTCTTGCGTCATCTCACTCTCTTTTGTGCCCATCGTTTCCGCTCCCCTTTTCGTCGCGCTCTGATGGTAGCGCAAAGTGTGTTTCAGTTCACGATCTGAACCGAAAAAACACAACCATTTGATTTTCATGATTTTAAAAAACAGGGTGCCCCGTTGATCTGTCAAAATTTGATCGCTATATTTGAAATCAGATTTCGCATAGTGAAATTTAGAGATAAAAAAGCGATCAAATTTAAACAAGGAAACAGGAATGAAAGTCACTTTTGAGCAGTTGAAAGATGCGTTCAATCGGGTACTGCTGGCACGCGATATCGCCGTTGAAACCGCCGATGCCTGTGCCGAAATGTTTGCGCGCACCACCGAGTCCGGCGTGTATTCGCACGGCGTCAACCGTTTTCCCCGTTTCATTCAGCAACTGGATAACGGTGACATCATTCCTGAGGCCAAACCGCAGCGCATTACCAGCCTGGGGGCAATTGAGCAGTGGGATGCCCAGCGTTCGATCGGCAATTTGACGGCGAAAAAGATGATGGACCGAGCCATCGAACTGGCCTCCGATCACGGTATTGGCCTGGTCGCGCTGCGTAACGCCAACCACTGGATGCGCGGCGGCAGCTATGGCTGGCAGGCGGCGGAGAAAGGGTACATCGGTATCTGCTGGACTAACTCGATTGCCGTCATGCCGCCGTGGGGTTCGAAAGAGTGCCGCATCGGCACTAACCCGCTGATTGTTGCCATCCCCTCCACGCCAATCACCATGGTCGATATGTCGATGTCGATGTTCTCCTACGGCATGCTGGAAGTTAACCGTCTGGCGGGCCGTGAACTGCCGGTGGACGGCGGGTTCGACGATGAAGGTAACCTCACCAGAGAACCTGGCGTTATCGAAAAAAATCGCCGTATTTTGCCAATGGGTTACTGGAAAGGTTCTGGCCTGTCGATTGTGCTGGATATGATCGCCACCCTGCTTTCTGACGGTTCTTCCGTGGCCGAGGTCACCCAGGACAACAGCGATGAATATGGCGTTTCGCAGATTTTCATCGCCATTGAAGTAGACAAGCTGATCGATGGCGCCACCCGTGATGCCAAGCTACAGCGGATTATGGATTTCATCACCACCGCCGAACGCGCTGATGAAAACACGCCTGTCCGCCTGCCGGGCCACGAGTTTACAAAGCTACTGGCAGAAAATCGCCAAAACGGCATCACCATTGATGACAGCGTCTGGGCCAAAATTCAGGCGTTGTAAGGAGTCAGAGTATGATCTTTGGACATATCGCTCAGCCTAATCCGTGTCGTTTGCCCGCAGCGATTGAAAGGGCGCTCGACTTTCTGCGCACCACGGATTTCCGCAAACTGGAGCCGGGCGTGGTGGAGATCGACGGTAAAAACATCTTCGCGCAGATTATCGATTTAACCACCCGTGACTCAGCCGAAAATCGCCCGGAAGTGCATCGCCGTTATCTGGATATTCAGTTTCTGGCCTGGGGTGAAGAGAAAATCGGGATCGCTATTGATACCGGAAATAATGAAATCAGCGAAGCGTTATTAGAACAGCGCGATATTATTTTTTATCACACCAGTGAACATGAATCTTTTATTGAAATGACTCCGGGAAGTTACGCCATATTTTTCCCGCAGGATGTTCATCGTCCGGGATGTCATAAAACTGTCGCCACACCGATCCGCAAAATAGTCGTGAAGGTTGCTATTTCAGTTTTATAAAAGGAGCACAAAAAATGAAAGCTAATACAACCGGTTATATTATCGGTGCGTACCCCTGTGCACCCTCATTTCACCAAAAGAGTGAAGAGGAAGAGAAGGAATTCTGGCGACAGCTCGCCGATACCCCGAATATTCGTGGACTGGAACAGCCCTGCCTTGAAAATCTGCATCCGTTGGGCGACGAATGGTTATTGCGCCATACGCCGGGCGACTGGCAAATCGTGGTCACGGCCATTATGGAAACCATGCGCCGCCGCGGTACTGAGGGTGGTTTCGGGCTGGCCTCCAGCGACGAAGATCAGCGTAAAGCCTGTGTGGCGTATTACCGCCATCTGCACCAGAAAATCAACCATATCAATGCAACTAATGGCGGAAAAGTGATCGCGCTGGAGTTGCACGCTGCCCCGCTGGCAGGCAACCCGAACGTCGCCCAGGCCACCGACGCGTTCGCTCGTTCACTGAAAGAAATTACCCACTG
The DNA here is from genome assembly GCF_014104295.1 of Citrobacter sp. RHBSTW-00029. Taxonomy (NCBI): domain Bacteria; kingdom Pseudomonadati; phylum Pseudomonadota; class Gammaproteobacteria; order Enterobacterales; family Enterobacteriaceae; genus Citrobacter; species Citrobacter sp. RHBSTW-00029. Next base: position 4,358,896 of record NZ_JABXRT010000001.1, on the reverse strand, counting down.
GGACTGGTCCTGCGATCTGGTGCTGGAGCATTGCGATGCCATGACGGGCCCTGCGCCACGCAAAGGCTTTTTGCCGTTAGAAAACGTGCTGGACGCAATAACCGGATATGACATCAGCGTGTGCATTAACTGGGCGCGATCGGCCATTGAAGGGCAGAACCCCGCCCTGGCGCTGACCCACACGCAGCAGGTCCAACAGGCCGGTAAATTGGGCGCGCTGATGTTCTCCGGCACCACGCTTGCGGGGGAATACGGCGAGTGGCAGGACTTACACGCGCCGTTTGCTCCGTTCTGCCCACAAAGCCTGATGACCACCGACCATGCCCGCGAATTATTCGCCTGCGCAGAAGCCGAACCATTGCAATTTGCCGGTATTAAATTGCTGGAAATAAACGCCAATGCAGATGTGAACCATCGCGTAGCAATATTGCGCGACGGTATCGCCGCATTAAATAAAGCAAAACTATAAAAATAAAATACTACTCTACGAGAATATTAATATGAACATGACCTCTCGCCCTACACTCAAAGATATACCCCGTCAGCGCTGGCTGCGGATTATTCCACCTATTCTCATCGCCTGTATTATTTCTTATATGGACCGCGTCAATATCGCTTTCGCGATGCCGGGCGGAATGGATGAGGAATTAGGTATTTCCGCCACCATGGCAGGACTGGCTGGCGGTATTTTCTTTATCGGTTATCTGTTTTTACAGGTTCCCGGCGGAAAAATTGCCGTTCACGGCAGCGGCAAGAAATTTATCGGCTGGTCGCTGGTTGCCTGGGCGGTTATTTCCGTCCTCACGGGGTTAATCACTAATCAGTACCAACTGTTGGTTCTGCGCTTTTTACTCGGCGTTGCCGAAGGCGGCATGCTGCCGGTGGTGCTGACGATGATCAGTAACTGGTTCCCCGACGCCGAGCGTGGTCGCGCCAATGCGATTGTGATTATGTTTGTGCCGATTGCCGGGATCATTACCGCTCCGCTCTCGGGCTGGATTATCACCGTTCTCGACTGGCGCTGGCTGTTCATCATTGAAGGTTTGCTTTCCGTCGTTGTACTGGTGCTGTGGGCCTATACCGTTTACGACCGTCCACAGGAGGCGCGCTGGATCTCTGAGGCCGAGAAAAATTACCTGGTCGAAACGCTGGCCGCCGAGCAAAAAGCCATTGCCGGAACGGAAGTCAAAAATGCCTCTCTGGGCGCGGTGCTTTCCGATAAAACCATGTGGCAGCTCATCGCGCTGAACTTCTTCTATCAGACCGGGATTTACGGTTACACCCTGTGGCTGCCGACCATCCTCAAAGAGTTGACGCACAGCAGCATGGGACAGGTCGGTATGCTCGCCATTCTGCCGTACGTCGGGGCCATTGCCGGGATGTTCCTGTTCTCTTCTCTCTCTGACCGCACCGGCAAACGCAAGCTGTTCGTCTGCCTGCCGTTGATTGGCTTTGCCCTGTGCATGTTCCTTTCCGTGGCGCTGAAAAATAACGTCTGGCTGGCTTATGCCGCGCTGGTCGGCTGCGGCTTCTTCCTGCAATCGGCAGCGGGCGTGTTCTGGACCATTCCGGCGCGTTTGTTCAGTGCGGAAATGGCCGGTGGCGCGCGTGGAGTCATCAACGCGCTGGGCAACCTCGGCGGCTTCTGCGGTCCTTATGCGGTCGGCGTACTCATCACCCTGTACAGCAAAGATGCGGGGGTTTACTGCCTGGCTATCTCACTGGCTCTGGCCGCGCTGATGGCGCTGTTGCTGCCAGCCAAATGCGACGCCGGTGCCGCTCCGCTAAAGACACTGAATCCACATAAACGTACAGCGTAAAACAATGCCCGGTGGCGCTTCGCTTACCGGGCCTACAGGTAGCAACCGTCGTAGGCCGGATAAGCGCAGCGCCATCCGGCAAAAATGAGATAACAAGATGAGTGAGAAAGAGACCTTCTGGCTGGGTATTGATTGTGGCGGTACGTATCTGAAAGTCGGGTTGTATGACGCCAAAGGTCATGAGCATGGCATTAACCGGCAATCGTTGCAGACCGCATCGCCATTGCCCGGTTACGCCGAACGCGATATGCACCAGTTGTGGCAACAGTGTGTCGCCACGATCGCCGGGCTGTTAGCGCGCACCAGCGTCTGCGGCGATCAAATCAAAGGCGTCGGTATTTCCGCTCAGGGCAAAGGCCTGTTCCTTCTCGATAAGCAGGATAAACCGCTGGGCAATGCCATCCTCTCTTCCGACCGTCGGGCGATGGACATCGTTCAGCGCTGGCAGCAGGATGGGATCCCTGAGCAGCTCTACCCGGTCACCCGCCAAACATTGTGGACCGGGCATCCAGCATCGTTGCTGCGCTGGGTGAAAGAGAATCAACCCCAACGTTACGCGCAAATTGGCTGCGTCATGATGGGCCACGACTATCTGCGCTGGTGCTTAACCGGCGTCAAAGGCTGCGAAGAAAGCAATATCTCCGAGTCGAACCTCTACAACATGACTACGGGTCAGTACGACTCGCGCCTGACCCAGTGGCTGGGCATCAGTGAGATCGACAATGCGCTACCGCCGATTGTCGGTTCAGCAGAAATATGCGGGGAAATCACCGCTCAGACAGCCGCCATAACCGGTCTGGCGGCGGGTACGCCCGTCGTCGGCGGACTGTTTGATGTGGTTTCCACCGCACTGTGCGCCGGTATCGAGGATGAATACACTCTCAACGCGGTAATGGGCACCTGGGCCGTCACCAGCGGGATCGCTCACGGCCTGCGCGACCATGAGGCCCATCCCTATGTCTATGGGCGCTATGTCAACGACGGGCAGTACATCGTTCACGAAGCCAGCCCGACCTCTTCCGGCAATCTGGAATGGTTTACCGCCCAGTGGGGCGAACTCTCTTTTGCTGAGATCAATCAGGCCGTCGCCAGCTTACCGAAAGCCGGTAGCGAGCTTTTCTTCTTGCCCTTTTTGTACGGCAGCAACGCCGGGCTGGAGATGACCAGCGGCTTTTATGGCATGCAGGCAATACACACTCGCGCCCACTTATTACAGGCCATCTACGAAGGCGTGGTTTTTAGCCACATGACCCACCTCAACCGCATGCGCGAACGTTTTACGCAGGCGCATACCCTGCGCGTCACCGGCGGTCCGGCGCACTCCGACATCTGGATGCAGATGCTGGCAGACGTCAGCGGTTTACGTATCGAATTGCCGCAGATTGAAGAGACCGGTTGCTTTGGCGCTGCGCTCGCCGCCCGCGTCGGCACCGGCGTTTATTCCAACTTCAGCGACGCCCAGCGCAGCCTACAGCACCCGGTGCGCACGTTATTGCCGGACGCCGCCGCGCAGGTGAGCTACCAGCGTAAATACCGCCAATACCTGGATTTAATTACCGCACTACAGGGCTACCACGCCCGCATTAAGGAGCACGAATGATGAGTCGACCATTACTGCAACTGGCGCTCGACCACACCAGCCTTGAAGCCGCACAACGCGACGTCGCGCTGCTACAAGAGAGCGTCGATATCATTGAGGCGGGGACGATTCTCTGCTTAACCGAAGGGCTGAGCGCCGTGAAAGCCCTGCGCGCTCAGTGCCCGAATAAAATCATCGTCGCCGACTGGAAAGTGGCCGATGCGGGCGAAACCCTCGCGCAGCAAGCCTTTGGAGCAGGTGCCAACTGGATGACCATCATCTGTGCTGCGCCGCTGGCGACGGTAGAGAAAGGTCATGGCGTCGCGCAGTCCTGCGGCGGCGAAATTCAGATGGAGCTGTTCGGTAACTGGACGCTGGATGATGCCCGCGACTGGTATCGCGTTGGCGTTCGCCAGGCGATTTACCATCGCGGACGCGATGCACAGGCCAGCGGACAACTGTGGGGAGAAGCAGACCTGGCGCGCATGAAGGCGCTTTCCGACATCGGCCTGGAACTGTCGATTACCGGTGGGATCACCCCCGCCGATCTGCCGTTGTTCCGCGATATTAACGTCAAAGCTTTTATTGCCGGGCGCGCGCTGGCGGGAGCGCAAAACCCAGCGCAGGTTGCCGCTGAATTCCATGCGCAAATCGACGCCATCTGGGGAACACAGCATGCGTAATCATCCATTAGGTATCTATGAAAAAGCGCTGGCGAAAGACCTCTCTTGGCCGGAACGGCTGGTGCTGGCAAAAAGCTGCGGTTTTGATTTCGTCGAGATGTCGGTGGATGAAACCGATGAGCGCCTGTCGCGTCTCGAGTGGAGTCCTGCTCAGCGTGCATCGCTGGTGAGTGCGATGCTGGAAACCGGCGTGGCGATCCCGTCAATGTGCCTGTCCGCCCACCGTCGGTTTCCCTTTGGCAGCCGCGATGAAGCCGTGCGTGAGCGGGCGCGAGAAATAATGACCAAAGCCATTCGTCTGGCGCGCGATCTGGGTATCCGCACTATTCAACTGGCAGGCTACGACGTCTATTACGAAGAACATGACGCAGGCACGCAGCAGCGCTTTGCCGAAGGACTGGCATGGGCAGTGGAGCAGGCTGCCGCTGCGCAGGTGATGCTGGCGGTAGAAATCATGGATACCGCGTTTATGAACTCGATCAGCAAGTGGAAAAAGTGGGACCAGATGTTGTCCTCGCCGTGGTTCACCGTCTATCCGGACGTGGGCAATCTAAGCGCCTGGGGGAATGATGTCACTGCCGAATTGACGCTGGGCATCGACCGTATCGCCGCTATCCACCTGAAAGACACGCTGCCGGTAACTGAAACGCATCCGGGCCAGTTTCGCGATGTGCCATTTGGCGAAGGATGCGTGGACTTTGTCGGCATCTTCAAAACGCTGCATCAGCTGAACTACCGCGGGTCATTTCTGATTGAAATGTGGACTGAAAAAGCGAAAGAGCCGGTACTGGAAATTATCCAGGCACGACGCTGGATAGAAGCACGCATGCAGGAAGGAGGATTTCCATGTTAGAACAACTGAAAGCCGAGGTGCTGGCGGCCAATCTGGCGCTCCCGGCTCATGGCTTAGTCACCTTTACCTGGGGCAACGTCAGCGCAGTGGATGAAACACGTAAACTGATGGTGATTAAGCCATCCGGCGTGGAATATGAGGTGATGACCGCCGACGACATGGTGGTAGTGGATATTGCCAGCGGTAACGTGGTGGAAGGCAACAAAAAACCGTCGTCCGACACGCCAACACATCTGGCGCTGTATCGTCGTTATCCCCAGATCGGCGGGATCGTCCATACCCATTCTCGCCACGCGACGATCTGGTCGCAGGCGGGTCTGGATCTCCCTGCATGGGGCACCACGCATGCCGATTATTTCTATGGTTCTATTCCGTGTACGCGCCTGATGACTGCTGAAGAGATCAACGGGGAATATGAATATCAAACCGGAGAGGTGATCATTCAGACCTTCGAGCAGCGCGATCTCAATCCGCTGCAGGTTCCGGCGGTATTGGTGCACTCCCACGGACCATTCGCCTGGGGTAAAGACGCGGCAGACGCGGTGCATAACGCCGTGGTGCTCGAAGAGTGCGCCTACATGGGGTTGTTCTCTCGCCAGTTAGCCCCGCAGTTGCCGGATATGCAGTCTGAGTTGCTGGATAAACATTATCTGCGTAAACACGGAGCGAATGCCTATTACGGGCAATAACGGGTCAGGCGCTATTGATATGTTCTTTGCAATAGCGCCGTTTCCACGCCGCGGGCGTCAGGCTGGTGTGCTTGTGGAATATTTTGCGAAAATAACCCACGTCATTAAAACCACATTTCATTGCCACCTCGGTTAGCGACAGCGAATCGCTGATTAACAGTTTTTCTGCCGCCCTTACCCGCTGACGGTGCAACGCTTCGGTTAGCGTCAGCCGGAAAGCGCCACGGAAAACGCGCCCCAGATAATCCGCATTGCAATGCAGCTCTTTCGCCAACGTTGAGGCGGAAATCGGCAGGTGGAACCGGGTGTGAATGATTTGCTGCGCTTTCCAGGCCAACGCATTCCCGGGGCTGTCGACAGGTTGCTCGCTGGCGGCTGCGGATATTTGCTGCAAAATCAGCAGCAGGATCAGTTCCAGCGCGATACTGCGATGTATATTTTCCTGCTCGCGTAAGAACTGGCGAAACAGCGAAATAATATATTGTGGCTCGCTCACCCGGGTATGTTGAGGGATAGCAAGTAACGGTTCCGTTATTGATGCGTCGTTTTCTGCCGTCACCTCAAAATGCAGCCAGTAAAATTTCAAATCAGCCGGAAATTGCCCACGCCAATATGCAAGCGCTGCGGCCACAGCAGCAAACTTTCCCCAGCATTCACGCAAAAAACCGTATGGTCTTCGCGAATCGTTAATGTCCCTTTTTCAACAAAGATAATCTCCCAGGAGTGCAATTGCCGCGCCGGATGGCTACCCACGCCTCGGGAAATAAATAACCCACCATTTTGCACTTTAATCGGAAGAGACATGGACAATTCGAGCATATATATTCAAATTCCCACTTTTCGTATTATTCAAAATACCTTTATCATTGATTATTAATCATAAAATTACTTTTCACCGGATCGAAATCACATTTTCATTATAAAGTCGGAATTGTCATCTTTTTATACTTTTCCCTTCCCTTGTTGCGCTAAACATTTCGTGCAGAATAAATAACGTACTTTGCAAATTACCACTAAAAAACCCGCAATGTAGCGGGACACTTTCTGAACATCCTCTCCGGGAGTTATTTATGACTTCGGCTCCGATTACGACAAGCGATTTAGCGCATCGTGCGCAAGACGATAAATTATCTCTGCGTGAAAAGATTGGTTATGGATTAGGCGATGCGGGTGGGACGGTCATTACCTGCCTGATCATGAACTTCCTGACATTTTTCTACACCGATGTCTTCGGGTTAACGCCTGCGCTGGTCGGCACATTATTTATTGCTTTGCGTGTATTTGACGCCATTTCCGACCCCATTATGGGCGTGCTGGCCGACCGCACACAAAGCCGTTGGGGGCGCTTTCGCCCGTGGCAACTGTGGGTCGCGGTTCCGATCGGTATTATTGGCGTGCTCACTTTTACCGTCCCGGACGCCAGCATGGGGGTCAAGATCGCCTGGGCATTCGGCACCTATCTCCTGCTCTCTGTCGGCTATACCGCCATCAACGTACCGTATTGTGCGCTGATCAATACGATGACGACCCGCCATAACGAGGTGATCGCCTGTCAGTCCTGGCGCTTTGTGCTGTGCGGCGTGGCGGGATTCCTGGTCTCTGTTGGCCTGCCGTGGATGGTGGATGCTCTCGGTCAGGGTAATGCCGCGCAGGGTTATCAGTTTGGCGTGGGCATCCTGTGTGCCATCGCGGTGGTGATGTTCCTGTGCTGCTTCTTCTGGGTACGCGAGCGTGTGCCACTGGCAATGATGGGAAAATTTACCCTGCGTGAGCACATTGGCGGGCTGCGCAAAAACGATCAGCTATTGTTGATGCTGGTAATGTCTTTCCTGTTGATCAACGTCTTCAATATTCGTGGCGGCGGGTACATGTATTTTATTACCTACGTGCTGGAAGGTAGCACCGCTTATACGTCGCTGTTTTTCACCATGGTGACCTTTGCGTCCATCATCGGTTCAGTGATCGTCAGCCCCCTGACCCGTCGCATCGATACCGTCAAACTCTATTACTACACCAACCTGGTACTGGCCGCGCTGGCGGTAATGATGTGGTTCCTGCCAACCGGCCCGGCTTATCAGACGCTGTGGCTGGCGGTGATCCTCGGTAATGGCATTATTTTAGGCTTCACGCTGCCGTTGCACTTCTCGCTGATGGCCTTCGCCGACGATTACGGCGAGTGGAAAACCGGCGTACGTTCCTCCGGCATGAATTTCGCCTTCAATCTGTTTTTCATCAAGCTGGCCTGGGCCTCAAGTGCGGGGATCATCAGCCTGCTGTTTATTTTTGTCGCCTATCAGCCAGGCGCTGGTAACCAAACCGCCAGTTCGCTGCAAGGAATTACCGCGATGGAGACGCTGCTTCCCGCACTGTTCCACCTGCTGTTGGCGCTGTCTATCCGCATTTGCAAACTCAATAATCCGATGATGTCGCGCATTGCCACCGATCTGCGTCAGCGTCATGTACAGCCTTAAGGAGCACGAAATGAACGTACTGGAAGTCGACCTGCATAAGCTCACCGTCAGCGATCCGTTCCTCGGACAATATCAGCAGTTGGTGCGTGACGTGGTGATCCCCTATCAATGGGATGCGCTCAATGACCGCATTGCAGAGGCGGAACCAAGTCATGCGATAGAGAATTTCCGTATCGCCGCAGGCCTGCAGGATGGCGAATTTTACGGCATGGTTTTTCAGGATAGCGACGTGGCGAAATGGCTGGAGGCCGTTGCCTGGTCGCTGTGTCAGAAACCCGATGCGGAACTTGAAAAAACGGCCGATGAAGTCATTGAACTGGTGGCGGCCGCCCAGTGTGAAGACGGCTATCTCAATACGTACTTCACGGTGAAAGCCCCGGATGAACGCTGGACCAACCTCGCCGAGTGTCATGAGTTGTACTGTGCAGGTCATTTGATCGAAGCAGGCGTCGCGTTCTTTCAGGCGACAGGGAAACGCCGTCTGTTAGAGGTAGTGTGTCGCCTGGCGGATCACATCGACAGCGTGTTTGGACTCAGGGAGAATCAACTGCGCGGCTACCCTGGACACCCGGAAATCGAGCTGGCGTTAATGCGCTTATACGAAGTGACCCAGCAACCACGCTATATGGCGCTGGTAAATTACTTTGTGGAACAGCGCGGCGCACAGCCCCATTTCTATGACGAAGAGTACGAAAAGCGCGGCCAAACCTCTTACTGGCACACCTACGGCCCGGCGTGGATGGTGAAAGATAAGCCCTATAGCCAGGCACACCAACCGATTTCAGAACAGCAAACGGCGATCGGGCATGCGGTGCGCTTTGTCTACCTGATGACCGGCGTCGCTCATCTGGCACGCTTAAGCCAGGACGAAGGCAAGCGTCAGGATTGCCTGCGTCTGTGGAAAAACATGGCCCAGCGCCAGTTGTACATTACCGGCGGGATCGGTTCACAAAGCAGCGGCGAGGCGTTTAGCAGCGATTACGATCTGCCCAACGACACCGTGTATGCGGAAAGCTGCGCCTCAATCGGCCTGATGATGTTCGCCCGCAGAATGCTGGAAATGGAAGCCGACAGCCAGTATGCCGACGTGATGGAGCGCGCCTTGTATAACACCGTACTTGGCGGCATGGCGTTGGACGGCAAGCACTTCTTCTACGTTAACCCGCTGGAAGTGCACCCTAAATCATTAAAATTTAATCATATTTATGACCACGTGAAGCCCGTTCGTCAGCGTTGGTTCGGCTGCGCCTGTTGTCCGCCGAATATCGCCCGTGTGTTAACCTCAATTGGTCATTACCTCTACACGCCACGTCAGGATGCGCTGTATATCAATATGTACGTGGGCAATAGCATGGAGGTCCCTGTTGCAAATGGCTCGCTTAAACTGCGTATTAGCGGAGATTACCCATGGCATGAGCAGGTAAAAATCACCATCGAATCACCGCAGTCGGTTTATCACACCCTGGCTCTGCGCCTGCCAGACTGGTGCTCCGCGCCGCAGGTTTTGTTGAATGGTCAGCCGGTTGAGCAGGATATTCGCAAAGGCTATTTGCACATCAGTCGAACCTGGCAGGAAGGCGATACGCTCAGTTTGACCCTGCCAATGCCGGTGCGTCGGGTATACGGAAATCCATTAGTGCGTCATGTTGCCGGTAAGGTCGCCATTCAGCGTGGGCCACTGGTATATTGCCTGGAGCAGGCCGACAACGGCGAGGAATTGCATAATCTGTGGTTGCCAAAAGAGAGTGAGTTCAGAGTATTCGAAGGTAAGGGATTGTTCAGCCATAAAATGTTAATTCAGGCTGAAGGTGTGAAGCAAAGTGCAGCCGATGCAGCACAACAATCGTTGTGGCACTACGATGTTTCCCCAACTTCGCGTCAGGCGCATGCATTGACGTTTATTCCGTGGTTTAGCTGGGCAAACCGTGGTGAAGGCGAAATGCGTATCTGGATAAACGAGCAGTAATAATAAGGCGGATGGCGGCGGTTAGCCCCCATCCATCAATGTCTTATGAAAAGATTGCCCTCCTCCCTGAGGACAAACGGGTGAGAATCAGAAACGCCAGGTCAGACCGGACATAAAGGTAAAGCTGTCATCGCGATCAACCATCGGGCTATTTTTTATGTCATCCGGCAGTGCGCTATAATTGGCGCTTGCCAGCAGCGTCAGGTTAGTGGTCAATGCGTATTTAGCGGACAGGCCAACATACGGTGTCCAGCTATCGCCAGGGGAATAGCTTGATAAGCCACTACGACGGGACTCATTACCCGATATGCCGTAGTAGTATTCATTGAAGTTTTCGTCATAGTAGAGCACGCCAATCGATGGCGTCAGCGTCAGCTTGCCCATCGGCATTGGACGGAACAGTGAAACTTCCCCTACCCAGCCATTACTGTTGTCCAGCACATCCGCAGCGGCGGAGACTTTCACGCTACCCCATCTTTCATGGTGATACCACGCGGCACCCGCCATTGCAGTTGCGTCACGCTTATCCAGCTTTTTCATCGCATGATCGTCATTATCGCCGGGATCAAACTCAAGCGGCATATAAGAGGCAGTAATACTAAATTCATTACTTTCACTCTTAGACAAAATATAACCTAGCGTTGTTTGCCTAAAATAAAATGATTCACTTTCGTAACTGACTAGCGGTACTGCGTGAACATTATCATTATACCCGCGATAAGGTGATTCATTATATACAGCACCAGCGCCAATAGAAAACTCTGCGGCAGTTGCACTCGCCATAAAAGAAAAGGCGAGCAGCGCCACAATATTGTGTTTAATTAACATGCCAACATTCCATTTTAAAATAAGCTACAAAACTGGTGCATAATAATGCTTACAATTTCATCGGTGCAAGGTTCATATTTATATAGTAATATATAAAAAATTATATATATTGGGCTTGGCGATGAATAAATTACAACTTAAACACCGGGAGTTGAAGATTATTTCGGTAATCGCTGCCAGTGAAAATATCAGTCATGCCGCGACTGTTCTCGGCATCGCACAGGCCAACGTCAGTAAATATCTTGCTGATTTTGAATCAAAAGTTGGATTAAAGGTGTTTGACCGCACCACCCGGCAACTGACCCTCACGCCGTTTGGTATAGCGTTACTCCCTTACATCAATGACATGTTAGACAGAAACGAGCAATTAAATAATTTCATTGCTGATTATAAGCACGAGAAACGTGGAAAAGTAACGGTATATGCACCAACCGGAATTATCGCTTACTTATCGCAACATGTTATTGCAAAAATTATGGATATTGGCGATATCAGTCTGGTGCTAAAAACCTATAACCTGGAACGTAAAGCCTTTTATGAAGGAGTCGAATTTCCTGATGACTGTGATGTTTTAATTACTTATGCACATCCAAAAGATGAATCTTTGGTCGCCAGTTTTATTACCAAATATGTGGTCACCGCTTTTGCCAGCAAGGAATACCTGGCTCAACATCCCATCAGTACTCCAGAAGAACTTGAGCATCACTCCTGTATTCTGATTGATTCCATGATGATTGATGATGCCAACATTTGGCGATTCTCCTCCCCCGGTGGTAAAGAGATGAATGATTACCGCGTAACGGGTAACTATGTTTGCGACAATACGCAATCTGCGCTGTCGTTGGCGCGAAACCATCTGGGCATTGTTTTTGCACCCAAGGCGAGCGTACAAAAAGAAAGTCAGCCTAACGGGCTGGTTCCGTGTTTCTCCGGACAGCATGAATGGTGGCTGGATCTGGTGGCGATTTTCCGCAAACGTGAATATCAGCCATGGCGGGTACAATTTATTCTTGATGAGATGTTGGCGGAGATTCGCCGGCAACTTGCTCAGTCGCTGGATCAGCAGACTGAGCAAGCAAAATAGCCTGAGTTTAATGATCGAGATACAGGTAATGCACCCAACTTGTCATGCGCAACAAGACTTTGCGCATGACGGACACATGTTCGAAGTGGTCAGAATAAACCGCGACCTGCGCGTAAATCCCATCAGGTAACGCGCTAACCTCCGCATTATCATTCAGCTCAATCGTGGCGATCACCCCTTCAGAACCGGGCGTAGAATTTAAGGATTGCAGCGCCCCGTTCGACTGGTATGTACCACCCGGTACGGCCGGACTGATAGCAGCCAGTTTACCGCTAAATACTTTACCCGGCAGGGCGTTAAACACCACTTCCGCTTCATCGCCTGGCTCCAGTCGCAGCAGCGAGTTTTGACGGAACTGGGCGATAATTTGCCGTTTTTGATCCGGGATAAACACCATCACCGGGCGCATAGGCAGTGCGGCGGCATAGGTTCCCGGACGCATCAGCACCTGCGTCACATAGCCATCGCTGGGCGCGCGAACCACGGTCTGGTCCAGATTGAACTCCGCTTCTGCTAACTGTGCTTTCAGGCTGGCAATTTGTGAATTTTCCCCCAGCACCAGGCTGTCTAACTGACTCTGGATTTGCTGTTGTTCCGCAATGGAGGACTTCACCGATGCTTCCTGCGCCAGATAGTTTTGCCGCGCCGCGTCGATATCGCGTTCAGAAAAAGGATTCACCTTCGCCTGGCTTCCCTGCGCATAGCGCTGGTAATCTTTTGCCAGTTTGTCACGCGTGGCCTTTGCCCGCTGCGTGTTGGCTTTCATTTCGTCTAACTGCGCAACCAGCGCCTGCTCTTTATGCTGTGCGGTGACAATATCAGCTTTCAGGCGATCGACCCGTGCCTGATAACGCCCTGGATTAAGCTTAAACAGAACCTCGCCTTTTTTGATTAGCGTATTCTTCTTATCTGTCACTTCCGTCACGACACCCGTTACCTGCGGCACTACGGGAATAGAAATTACCGCCTTTTGCGCCTTAAAGGTATACGGATGATTATAATTCATCAGTAATATCAGTCCGCACACAATAAATATACCGCCCAATGCTGCGGTAGGTACTGTCCATTTATTGACAGGAATTTTAAAAATCTTAAATATTGACCATGCACACGCTACATAGGTCAGAACAATCAGTAAATCCATCGATATTACTCCGCCGCAGAGGTCTTCACCTCACCCAATTTTTTTTCCAGATCGGCAACCCTTGCCTGCAGCTGGATCAGGGAAGAATCCGCGCTCTGCATGCCCCATCCGCGCTCCGGGCGATAAAGCGTTGCCCAGATCCATAAAAAGGGCCAAATAACATGTAAGGTAAACAAACTCACCCAACCCGCAACATGTATTGCGTCGGCATGAGGATGATTACGTTTTTTTGCAATGAGATAGGGAATATCATGCAGAATAATAACCCCATAAAAAATGACCAGGAATACAAAAATAAGCACTCCTAATGCAAAATAATCAAGAAACATATTTGCCTCAGAGATTGAAATAACAAATAAGAATTCTATTTGGATTTAAAAATAGATTGGAGGATAGTAGATGAATATGTACATGGAGTGCAATTATCTTGTTTATATAACGACATATGGGTTTTTATATAACTGCAGAATAAAGATATGCCCGGCGCAAAACCGGGCAATAAGTGACGAGAAATTAAAACAGTCCCAGTGGTTTATCCGAGTAGCTCACCAGCAGGCACTTGGTTTGCTGATAATGCTCGAGCATCATTTTGTGTGTCTCGCGCCCGATGCCCGACTGCTTATAGCCGCCGAACGCGGCGTGAGCCGGGTAAGCGTGGTAACAGTTGGTCCAGACACGGCCAGCCTGAATACCGCGTCCCATCTTGTATGCCAGATTGCCGTTGCGACTCCAGACGCCAGCGCCGAGTCCATATTGCGTGTCATTGGCGATTTCCAGCGCCTCTTCCATGGTTTTGAAGGTCGTGACCGCCAGCACCGGGCCGAAGATCTCTTCCTGGAAAACCCGCATGTTGTTCTTACCAAACAGAATGGTTGGTTCGAGGTAATAACCCTCTTTTAACTCGCCATCCAGGTGCTTGCGCCGCCCGCCGGTGAGAACATCTGCACCTTCTTTCTTACCAATGTCGATGTAATTCAGAATAGTTTCCAGTTGACCATGCGACACCTGCGCGCCCATCTGCGTCACGCTGTCTAACGGATTACCGCTACGAATACTCTCCACGCGGCGAATGGCCCTTTCCATAAAACGTTCGTAAATGGATTCCTGAACCAGCGCACGACTCGGACAGGTACACACTTCGCCCTGGTTGAAGGCAAACAATGCAAAACCTTCCAGCGCTTTGTCAAAGAACGCATCTTCTTCATCCATCACGTCCGCGAAGAAGATATTGGGTGATTTCCCGCCCAGTTCCAGCGTGACCGGGATGATGTTCTGCGTGGCGTACTGCATGATCTGCTGCCCAACTTCCGTCGAACCTGTAAACGCCACTTTCGCAATGCGTTTAGAGGTCGCCAGATACTCCCCGATTTCCCCACCCGCGCCGTTTACCACGTTCACCACGCCAGGCGGGAGCAGATCGCCGATAACTTCCATCAGCAGCAGTACGGACAGCGGCGTCAGGCGCGCAGGTTTAAGCACTACGCAGTTCCCCGCAGCCAGCGCGGGTGCCATCTTCCAACTGGCCATCAGCAGGGGGAAGTTCCACGGGATAATTTGCCCTACCACGCCAAGAGGTTCATGGAAGTGATAAGCCACAGTTTCGCTATCAACCTCGCTGATTCCCCCTTCCTGCGCACGAATACAGGAGGCAAAATAGCGGAAATGGTCAATTGCCAGCGGCACATCTGCCGCACTGGTTTCACGGATAGGTTTACCGTTATCCCAGGTTTCAGCCGTCGCCAGCAGCTCCAGATTTTGCTCCATACGATCGGCAATTTTGAACAGAATCGCCGCCCTGTCCTGCACGGATGTCTGCGCCCACTTGTCTTTTACTTTGTGCGCGGCATCCAGTGCCAGATCGATATCTTTTTTGCCGGAAGAGGCCACTTCGCACAGTAATTGCCCGGTAACTGGCGTCAGGTTCTGGTAATACTCACCGTCCACTGGTGCAACCCAGTCGCCGCCGATAAAGTTATCGTATCGGGCCTTTAACTTCAGAGGGTAACCATACTCGCCGGGATAAATACGCGTTGAAGGGGGGTTGTTGGTCATGACCGTCTCCTTGCTGTAGGGGTACTACAAGGGTAGACGGGGCTGGCGAATTATTCGCCAGCCTTTTACTGCTTTACGACAGGTATCACGAATTACATGGCAGCACGATAAATCGCCATGATTTCTTCATGTGTCGCCTGGATCGGGTTAGTAAAACCACAGGCATCTTTCAGAGCGTTGGTCGCCAGAACAGCAAAATCTTCTTCCTTAACGTTCAGCTCACGCAAACCTGCCGGAATATTCACTTTCTGCGCCAGTTCGCGGATTGCCGCGATACAGGCTTCGGCTCCTTGCGCATCGTTCAATCCAGCCACGTCGACGCCCATTGCCGCAGCACAATCGCGCAGACGAGCTGCGGCCACCTTGCTATTGAAGACCTGAACGTGCGGTAGCAGTACCGCATTGCAGACACCGTGCGGCAGGTCGTAGAAACCACCCAACTGATGCGCCATTGCGTGAACGTAACCCAGAGAGGCGTTGTTGAATGCCATACCTGCGAGGAACTGTGCGTAAGCCATCGCTTCACGTGCCTGAGCATTGGCGCCATCTTCCACGGCGATCGTCAGGTTCTCGGCAATCATCGTCACGGCTTTAAGCGCACATGCATCGGTGATCGGCGTTGCCGCAATGGAGACATACGCTTCAATCGCGTGAGTCAGCGCATCCATACCGGTTGCCGCTGTCAGGGACTTCGGCATACCGACCATCAGCGAAGAATCATTGACGGACAGCAGCGGTGTAACGTGCTTATCGACAATCGCCATTTTGATGTGGCGTACTTCGTCGGTAATGATGCAAAAACGGGTCATTTCAGATGCCGTTCCCGCCGTCGTGTTAATGGCAATCATCGGCAACTGCGGTTTTGCAGAACGGTCGACGCCTTCGTAATCACTAATATCGCCGCCGTTAGCCGCCACCAGCGCAATCCCCTTCGCACAATCGTGTGGGGAACCGCCACCGAGGGAAATTACGCTATCACAGGCATTTTCTTTCAGCATTTGCAGACCTGCGGCAACGTTGCTGGTTGTCGGATTAGGATGCGTACCATCATAAATTACGCTGAAAATATCACGTTCCTGCAGCGCTTTTTGAATTTCACTCGCCATACCTAATTTCGCCAGCATGGCATCCGTGACAATTAACGTACGACGAAAACCATATTCCGCCATTGTATTCATTGCATCTTTTAATGAACCAGCGCCAATTACATTCACGGAAGGAATAAAAAATGTTGAAGCAGCCATTGTACGATCCTTAATTACTCAAAAGAGGCAGGAAGCATACGAGTGATAATCCCAACAAAATATGATCGTGGTTGTTATTTTAATAACATTGAAAATTAAAAAGCACATTAGGTTCATAATCTAATGTGCTTATTTCAATCAATATCTATTTTGTATTAATTCATTTAATTTTTGAATTAATTGTTTCATTACTTTTCGGGAAACAGTAATGCATCGCGTAATAAATGATCATTTCCCCGACGACGCGTAAAACCAATACGGTCAAAATATTCCAGAATCTGAATAGCCAATTTACGCCCGACGTTAAGCCTGTCGCGGAAATCGGCAGCGCAGGTCGATCCTCTCTCCTGATCCAGTTCGCGGATCAGATTGGCAAAGGCCACAATCCGATCATTACGGTAATAACGATCTTTGACGATCGCCGTAATAATGCCCTGCTGCGCCGCCTGCCGTAGCGCCAGACGCATCGCCTGCTCGTCCGTAGCCGTGGTTTTCGCCAGATCCCGCACCCACCACGGCTCATCACCAAACAGAGGTTCTACTTTTTGCCAGATAGCACGCTGCTCATCGCTAAAACCGGCCTTATGATCCGGCAAATGTAGCCAGCCATGATGGCTATCAATAGCGCCGCTATCGCGCATCTTTTCAATCAGCAGCAGGACCAGCGCTTCATCTTCCATCGGCAGGGCCATACGACGCAGGCGTTCACGTCCAGGTCCCGGCTCATCACGGTGCTGTTCATGGTAGGTCGCCAGCGTATCCAGAATCTTACGCTGCCAGCGTGCAGCAACGGGCGCATTCAACAGACTATACCCGGCGCGAATAAATCCATGTTGCTCAATCAACGGACGCATGCCGTCGCCATTGAGCTGGCGTGCCCATGCGAAATCGGGAATATTCACCGCCCCGCGCGTCAGATGCAATGCCAGCGCTTCGCCGTCATTCTGCGCATTTTCCAGCGCCGACAGCCACTGTAAATACTCCGGCTTACGCTTCCCACGACGCGGTGGATTCAGCGTCACGACACGTGCGCCTGCCAGCGTCGTACGGGCAGAAATATCACGCAGCACCAGCCTGTCGTTATCAGCCAGCCACAGAGGCGTATCAAATACCAGTTCCGCCAGCGTCCCTTCGAGCAGTGAGATACGTCCGGTCACGTGGCTGGCCGCGTGGTGGATATGCAGCGGCTGCCACTGCATCAGCGGTGCGGCGTGTTCTAAAGAGACAATGACGCGTGAGAAGGCCTCTGGCGGCGCATCTGCAAGCAGCCAGTCACCACGGTTAATCTCTTCTTTTTGCGCATCACCGGCAATGTTCAGCGCAATTCGCTGTCCGGCGTGAGCGTATTCGGTCGGCTGATTTTGCGCATGCAGGCTACGTACGCGCATCGGTTTGTTGACGCCCGTAAGCCACAACGCATCCCCGACGTTCACTTCTCCGCTGAGCGCCGTTCCCGTTACGACCAGACCTGCGCCTTTTACCGTGAAAGCGCGGTCAATCGCCAGGCGGAAGGTGTGATCGCGAGCCAGTTCACGCGGCGTCAACTGCAGCAAGTGGTCACGCAGCGCTTCGATACCACGGCCTTCACCGGCGGCAGTTACGAACAGTATCGCATCGGCAAAACCATAGTTACCCAGCGTGGTTTGCACCTCGGCACGTACTTCGTCAATGCGTGCTTCATCGACGCGATCGGCTTTTGTGAGCGCCACGGTAAGCTGTGGGTTGCCCGTCAGTTGCAGGATTTGCAAGTGTTCACGCGTTTGCGCCATCACGCCGTCATCACACGCCACCACCAGCAGCGCGTGGTCGATACCACCGACACCCGCCAGCATGTTGGACAGAAACTTTTCGTGACCAGGGACATCGATAAATCCCAGTACCCGCCCGTCCGGCTGCGGCCAGTAGGCATAGCCGAGGTCGATAGTCATGCCGCGCTTTTTTTCTTCCGGCAGCCGGTCGGCATTCACGCCGGTAATCGCCTGTAATAACGTTGTTTTTCCGTGGTCAACGTGTCCGGCGGTTGCAATAATCATTTCAGCATCATCTCCATAAACCGGGTCTCGTCTTCAAGGCAGCGCAGATCCAGCCACAAGCGGCCATCATAAATTCGCCCAATGACCGGCACGGGCAGCAAACGCCAGCGGGCGGCCAGCGCTTCGAGGCGGCTTCCACGCCCGTCATGGGGGGTAAAGGTTAATGCCGCGCTCGGCAGCCTATCAACTGGTAGCGAGCCGCTGCCAATCTGCGACAGGCAAGGCATCACATTCAGCGCGAACTCGTCGCCGTAATACGCTTCAAGCTGTGCCTGTAATCGTTGCGCCTGTTCGCGGATCGCCTCTTCCGTGCGAGTCAGCAGGCGCAGCGTCGGTAACTTTTCCGCCAGCGCTTCCGGGTGTAAATAGATCCGTAGCGTCGCTTCCAGTGCCGCCAGGGTCATTTTATCGGCCCGCAACGCACGTTTCAGCGGGTGGCACTGCAGGCGGGCAATCATCTCTTTCTTACCGACAATAATCCCGGCCTGCGGCCCTCCCAGCAGCTTGTCACCAGAGAAGCTGACCAGGCTCACGCCAGCGGCAATCAGCTGTTGCGGCATCGGCTCTTTCGGTAAGCCATACAGGCTGAGATCCACCAGCGAACCGCTGCCCAGATCCGTGACTACCGGAATATCCAGCTCATGGCCAATCGCCGCCAGTTCGGCTTCATCCACCGTTTTAGTAAAACCTTCAATGCTGTAATTACTGGTATGCACCTTCATCAGCAGACCGGTGTTTTCATTCACCGCCTGACGGTAATCTTTCGCATGGGTCCGGTTGGTGGTGCCAACCTCGCGCAGAATACATCCGGCCTGGCACATCACGTCGGGAATACGAAATGCGCCGCCAATTTCTACCAGCTCGCCGCGCGAAACGACCACCTCTTTGCCGTTGGCCGTGGCGGCCAGCATCAGCAGAACCGCAGCGGCATTATTATTGACAATACAGGCATCTTCCGCGCCGGTCAGGCGGCAGAGTAGATCCGCCAGCGCCCGATCCCGATGTCCACGTCCGGCATCATCCAGGCTGTATTCCAGCGTCACCGGCGTACGCATCGCCTGCACCACCGCAGCAATCGCCTCCTCAGCTTGTGATGCACGCCCAAGATTGGTATGCAGCACCGTTCCGGTCAGGTTAATCACCGGACGTAGCGCGCTTTGCGATTCTCGTTCCAGCCGGGCGCTGGCCTCTTGCGCCCAGTCTTCCCCCCATGCTGGAAGCGCCTGCGTGTCGCGAATCGCCTCTCTGGCTTCATCGAGCATATGACGCAGCAGATCCACCACGCGGGTATGACCGTGGGACTCACGTAAGACCTGGAAAGCGCTATCGCGCAGTAAACGATCGATAGCAGGAAGCTGGCTGTAGAGTGAACGCATGTCGGTTGTCATGAAAGGGCCTGGCTGTTGGTGGCCCTCTCCACCGTGGAGAGGGATATCGATATAGGAAGGATTGTACCGTGACTTTGCTCAGGCGGGTATTATCTGCATCAAGCCTTTGGCGGTTCCGTACGGGCAAAACTTTCGCGTTGAAAGAGTGTTTCCACCAGTTTGACCAGACGTGGACGGTCCACACACCAGCCAGGCGCAACCCGACGAAAATTGAGATAGCCCACGGCACAAGCAATCGCAATCGTTGCCAGATTAACCGTATCCGTTTTCAGCGTACCGTCCGCCAGATAACCTTCCAGCACATCCAGGCTGCGGGTAATTTTTTCGCGCTGGCGTAGCAATTCAGTTTCTGACTGCTGCGCAGCGGGGCGAGCCTGTTCGCGCACCGAGACTAATCCCGCATCCATAATACCGTCGGCCAGCGCTTCCAGTTGACGAACTTTGAGTGCCGCCAGCGGCTCACGCGGCAGCATTGCGGGTGCAATATCCAACAACTCTATATATTCAGCAATGATCGGAGAATCAAACCAGTACTCTCCCTTATCGGTGACCAGCGCGGGCACTTTTCCCAATGGATTGTATCGCGCCACGCCGCTATCCGCGTTATAGGGGAGTTCATTAACGAATTCGAAGGTGATGCCCTTTTCCAGCAACAGAATAGAAATTTTACGCACAAAAGGGCTGGTATAGCTGCCAATGAGTTTCATGCCGTGTCCTTTTTGCCAACAAAAAAGCGATGTCCAACGAATATCTGGACACCGCTTAGTATGGCTCAGGCCACGACAAATGGCAGGTGATGCTGGTCTCAATGATCCAAATAAAGATAATGCATCCAACTGGTCATACGCAGCAGCACTTTACGCATCACCGAAACGTGGGCGAAATGGTCGGAATAGACCGCCACCTGGGCATAGATACCGTCCGGTAGTGCATCCACATCTGCATTGGGAGCCAGTTCAATCGTGGCCAGCACGCCATCGGTACCCGGCACCACCGTCAGAGACTGCAATGCTCCCTGGGCCTGATAAGAACCGCCCGGTACAACCGGCAGAATGCTGGTGAGCTTGCCGGGGAATACCTGGCCTGGCAGCGCGTTGAAGACCACTTCCGCTTCATCACCCGGTTTAAGACGCAGCAACGAGTTCTGGCGGAATTGCGCCACGATTTGCCGTTTTTGTTCCGGAATAAACACCATCACCGGGCGCAGAGGCAGCGCGGCGGCGTAGGTTCCGGGCCGAATAAGCACCTGCGTAACATAGCCGTTGCTGGGGGCTCGGACGATAGTCTGCTCAAGATTGTATTTGGCTTCAGCGAGCTGAGCGCGCAGGGACGCAACCTGAGATTGCTCCCCGTTGACCATACTGTCTAACTGAGTCTGAATCTGCGTCTGTTCGGCGACGGAGCCTTTTACCAGCGCGTCCTGTGCCAGATAGTTCTGCCGGGCGTTGTCGATATCGCTTTCAGAGAAGGGATTAACCTTCGCCTGGCTGCCCTTCAAATAGCGTTGATAATCTTTATACAGACGATCGCGTTCAGCGGAAACGCGGGTAGTATTGGCGACAGCTTCAGAAAGTTGGGCTTTCAGATTGTCGATATTGTGCGTGGCGGTCACCAGATCGGCTTGCAGTCGGTCCACTCGCGCCTGATAACGCACGGGATCGAGTTTAAATAACACCTCGCCTTTTTTAATCAGTTGATTATTTTTATCTGTCACTTCACTCACAATTCCAGTGACCTGCGGGGTAACAGGTATTGAAATAACCGCCTTTTGCGCCGTAAAGGTATACGGGTGGTTATAGTTCATTAATAAGATGAGTCCCGCCACAATAAACACCCCACCTAATGCGGCTGTGGCAAGCGTCCATTGGTTTACCGGAATACGGAATATTTTAAAGATGGCCCAGGCAAATGCCACGTAAGTCAGGACAATCAACAAATCCATGATCAAATCTCCGGAAAGGTGGAGTTATCGTCTTTTTTCTCCCCAGCCAGCCTTTTTTCTAACTGGGTAATGCGCGCTGCCAGCGCGGCAATTTCAGGGTCTTGTTCCTTTCCGGTCGGCGTAATGTGTGACTGCATCCCCCAGCCTCGTTCTGGCTGATAGAGCGTGGCCCAGATCCACAGGAACGGCCAGATAACGTGCAGCGTAAATAAGCTCACCCAACCTGCCGTATGGATGGCATCGGCATGGGGATGGTTGCGCTTCTTAGCCATGTTATAGGGAATATCATGGATGGCGATGATTCCGTAAAACAGAACCAGAAAAACGAAGATCAGCACACCTAACGCGAAATAGTTTAGAAACATACCCGCCTCGTATTCACGCTAATCAGAGCTTTCAATTGCAGGCAGCCGAAAGGAGTCATGGCTGGTAATTTGAACATAATTGCAGTTAGTCATTTCCGCCATACCACCAGGGTATAAATTTGCAGGTGAACGACTCGCGGGGTAGCAGCAAGAAATGGGAGATGAAACAGAATCCGCGTCAGATCACATCAGGAGAAATCCTGGCAAATATTTATTGCGAAGTAGATCACAAATACCCAACAAACAGCCAAAGCAAAAACGTGAACAACTTCACATTTAAGTGCCTTTTCCAGCCTATTTCCGCGTAATGATGTTTTTTTATACCGGTGTTTTGTGATCGAAATCACATTAAGTAATGCCGTAAACCCTATATTTACGTGACATTGATCACATTAAAAGTCATCGACTGGACAGTTGAACGATTCAGTGCCAGATTTCGCAGTATCTACAGGGTCCGGCTACCTCCTGCCGCTACATTAACAAACCTCGGGCTTTCAGCCTGCGCGATAGCAAACATAAGAAGGGGTGTTTTTATGTCATCCGATATTAAGATCAAGGTGCAAAGCTTTGGTCGATTCCTCAGCAACATGGTGATGCCAAATATCGGCGCGTTTATCGCGTGGGGTATTATCACCGCATTATTCATTCCGACAGGGTGGTTGCCGAACGAAACGCTGGCGAAGCTGGTCGGCCCGATGATCACCTATCTGCTGCCGCTGTTGATCGGTTATACCGGTGGTAAGCTGGTTGGCGGCGAACGCGGCGGCGTAGTGGGCGCGATTACCACCATGGGCGTGATCGTCGGTGCTGATATGCCGATGTTCCTCGGTGCGATGATCGCAGGTCCGCTGGGCGGCTGGGCTATCAAGCATTTCGACGGCTGGGTAGACGGTAAGATCAAGTCCGGTTTTGAGATGCTGGTGAATAACTTCTCCGCTGGCATCATCGGGATGATCCTCGCCATTCTGGCATTCCTTGGCATTGGCCCATTGGTTGAAGCACTGTCCAAAATCCTGGCGGCAGGCGTTAACTTCATGGTTGTCCATGACATGCTGCCGCTGGCGTCTATCTTCGTTGAACCGGCGAAAATCCTGTTCCTCAACAACGCCATCAACCACGGTATTTTCTCACCGCTGGGCATTCAGCAGTCCCATGAGATGGGTAAATCCATCTTCTTCCTGATTGAAGCTAACCCGGGTCCGGGTATGGGCGTTCTGCTGGCATACATGTTCTTCGGTCGCGGCAGCGCTAAGCAGTCTGCAGGCGGCGCGGCTATCATCCACTTCCTGGGTGGTATCCACGAAATTTACTTCCCGTACGTGCTGATGAACCCGCGTCTGATCCTGGCCGTTATCCTCGGCGGTATGACTGGCGTATTTACGCTGACTATCCTGAACGGTGGTCTGGTGTCTCCGGCCTCTCCGGGTTCTATCCTGGCCGTACTGGCAATGACGCCGAAGGGCGCTTACTTCGCCAACATCGCGGCAATTTGTGCGGCAATGGCGGTCTCCTTTGTGGTCTCGGCGATTCTGCTGAAAACCAGCAAAGTGAAAGAAGAAGATGACATTGAAGCCGCAACCCGTCGTATGAACGACATGAAAGCGGAATCCAAAGGCGCATCTCCGCTGGCAGCGGGCGACGTGACCAACGACCTGAGCCATGTGCGTAAAATCATCGTCGCCTGCGATGCCGGCATGGGTTCCAGTGCCATGGGTGCGGGCGTACTGCGTAAGAAAGTGCAGGATGCCGGTCTGTCGCAGATTTCCGTCACCAACAGCGCGATTAACAATCTGCCGCCGGATGTGGATCTGGTCATTACCCACCGTGACCTGACCGAACGCGCTATGCGCCAGGTTCCGCAGGCACAGCACATTTCGCTGACCAACTTCCTCGACAGCGGTCTGTACTCCAATCTGACCGAACGTCTGGTCGCTGCACAGCGCCACAACGTGAACGAAGAGAAAGTCCGCGACCACCTGAAAGACAGCTTTGAAGAGGGTGATACCCACCTGTTCAAACTGGGTGCGGAGAATATCTTCCTGGGCCGTAAAGCCACCAACAAAGAAGAAGCGATTCGCTTTGCCGGTGAGCAACTGGTGAAAGGCGGCTATGTTGAGCCAGAGTACGTCGAGGCGATGCTGGACCGCGAAAAACTGACCCCGACTTACCTCGGCGAGTCCATCGCTGTACCGCACGGTACGGTTGAAGCCAAAGACCGCGTGCTGAAAACCGGCGTGGTGTTCTGCCAGTATCCGGAAGGAGTACGCTTCGGCGAAGAAGAAGACGATATCGCCCGTCTGGTCATTGGTATCGCTGCACGTAACAACGAGCACATCCAGGTGATTACCAGCCTGACCAACGCGCTGGATGACGAATCTGTCATCGAACGCCTGGCGCATACCACCAGCGTGGATGAAGTCCTGGCGCTGCTGGCAGGTCATAAGTAAGCGTTATTGCCCGGTGGCGCTCACGCTTACCGGGCCTACAAAATCCTCTCCCACCGGGAGAGGGTTAGGTTGAGGGGAAATCTATGCAGTCCCTCACCCCAGCCCTCTTGGGTAAAAACATTAATGAAGGTTAATACTATGAAAGCATTACATTTTGGCGCAGGTAATATCGGTCGTGGCTTTATCGGCAAATTGCTGGCGGACGCGGGGATACAGCTGACGTTCGCGGATGTAAACCAGGTCGTGCTCGATGCCCTGAATGCCCGTCATAGCTATCAGGTTCATGTTGTCGGTGAAAATGAGCAGGTTGATACCGTTTCCGGCGTTAACGCCGTCAGCAGCATCGGCGATGATGTCGTCGACCTGATTGCCCACGTTGATTTAATCACCACGGCTGTGGGTCCGGTTGTACTTGAGCGCATCGCACCTGCCATCGCTAAAGGGCTGGTTAAACGCAAGGCGCAGGGCATCGCGACTCCGCTGAATATCATCGCCTGTGAGAACATGGTGCGCGGCACGACCCAGCTGAAAGGCCACGTCATGAACGCGCTGGCAGATGAAGACAAAGCCTGGGTTGAAGAACACGTTGGTTTTGTCGATTCCGCCGTAGACCGCATCGTTCCCCCTTCCGCTTCTGCGACCAACGATCCGCTGGAAGTCACCGTCGAAACCTTCAGCGAGTGGATTGTCGACAAGACGCAATTCAAAGGCGAACTGCCAAACATCCCGGGAATGGAATTAACTGATAACCTGATGGCATTTGTCGAACGTAAACTCTTCACGCTGAACACCGGGCATGCTATAACCGCGTACCTCGGAAAATTGACCGATCATCAGACCATCCGTGACGCGATTCTCGACGAGAAAATCCGCGCAGTGGTAAAAGGTGCAATGGAAGAGAGCGGCGCGGTACTGATCAAACGCTATGGCTTTGATGCAGCAAAACATGCGGCATACATTCAGAAAATCCTCGGTCGTTTTGAAAACCCGTATCTGAAAGATGACGTTGAGCGCGTGGGTCGTCAGCCGCTGCGTAAACTGAGCGCAGGCGACCGTCTGATTAAACCGCTGCTGGGCACGCTGGAGTACGGCCTGCCGCACACGAATCTGGTTATCGGTATTGCGGCAGCAATGCACTATCGCAGCGAAGAAGATCCGCAGGCACAGGAACTGGCCGCGCTGATTGACGAAAAAGGTCCGCAGGCCGCGCTGGCGCAGGTTTCCGGTCTGGATGCCAATAGTGATGTGGTGGCGGAGGCGGTTAACGCATATAACGCGACCAAATGATTGAGAATGTGGCGCAGGTCTGCCTGCGCCCAAATGACAGATTGTCAGATATGCAGGCAATAATGGAACAAACGCAGGCCTTTGAAAATCGTGTGCTTGAGCGTCTGAATGCTGGCAAAACCGTACGCAGCTTCCTCATCACCGCCGTAGAACTGCTCACCGAGGCGGTGAATATCCTTGTGCTTCAGGTATTTCGCAAAGATGACTATGCGGTAAAATATGCCGTAGAACCGTTGCTCGACGGCGACGGTCCGCTGGGCGATCTTTCCGTTCGTCTCAAGCTCATCTACGGTCTGGGCGTACTCAGCCGCCCGGAGTATGAAGATGCGGAACTACTGATGGCGCTGCGGGAAGAGTTAAACCATGACGGCAATGAATACGCGTTCACCGACGATGAGATTCTTGGTCCGTTTGGCGAACTTCACTGCGTAGCAGCACTCCCGCCGCCACCGCAGTTTGATACCTCAGACTCAGGTCTGCACGCCATGCAAATCCAGCGCTACCAGCAAATGGTACGCTCCACGATGGTACTTTCCCTGACCGAGCTGATTTCTAAAATCAGCTTAAAAAAAGCCTTTCAAAAATAAGACCCTGCAGGCTTACTTCTCTTCCTGCTGCGGTCGATACAGTTGCCGATAGTACGCCAGACGTTGCAGATACAGCTGCGCGTTCTCCTGTGGTATTTCAGAAGGGACTACGTCGCGCGGCGGTGTTTTATTCAGATATTCGCGAAAAGCCTGGCTGGAAGCCATAAAATCGACCGTCTTATCAATCAGAACCGAAACGTTCTCACCTATTTTCGCCATAATCTTCCCTCCTCCATGTATTAACCGCGCTCAGCCTGTGCGGTTGCTCATTTAAGTTTAGGATCGGTTGGGCGATTATATTGAGGAAAACGTGCTTCGCTATAAACCCGCCAATAAAAAGCGCCATGGCCAATCTTATCGCTTAAAGTTCCTTATTAATCAAAAAAGTAGCACTACCATTAGCTTAATAATACTTGCGGCATTTGATTATTTATCTTCGATTAGTTGTGAATAATCCCGCTCTGCGCGCATACTATAGGATATTCATCCTATTTTTATCAGAAGCTATCCTATGAAAGAAGTCGAAAAAAACGAAATTAAACGCCTGAGCGATCGTCTTGACGCTATCCGCCACCAGCAGGCTGACCTGTCCCTGGTTGAAGCCGCCGACAAATATGCCGAGCTGGAGCAAGAGAAAGAAACTCTGGAAACTGAGATCGCACGACTGCGTGAAGTACACGGCCAGAAGCTGAGCAAAGAAGCACAAAAGCTCAGCAAACTCCCGTTCCGTCGTGCCATCACCAAAAAAGAACAGGCCGACATGGGCAAGCTGAAGAAGAGCGTGCGCGGCCTGATCGTCGTTCACCCGATGACCGAGCTTGGCCGTGAAATGGGCCTGAAAGAGATGACGGGCTTCGCGAAAAGCGAGTTCTAATCTGTCACCGGGCAACACTCGCTTGCCCGGTCCTTAGCTTCCCTTCGTAATTGGCCCTACCAATTTCAGTAAGATCCTACCAATACCTCACATTTCATTAAAATGTGCGTACAATACCGTTGCCAACAAATAACATTTGATTAACCATTCATTGTCATTACCCCTACACAACAATATTGGCAGGGCCACTTTTACACATAGTGTGACGAAGAGATGAGCACAGACTCATTGCATTATGTCAGCGGCCCCCAGGAGACCTGCAATGAATCTCTGGCAACAAAACTACGACCCGGCCGGTAACATCTGGCTTTCCAGTCTAATCGCATCGCTCCCCATCCTGTTCTTTTTCTTCGCCCTGATTAAGCTCAAGCTGAAAGGCTACGTTGCGGCGTCATGGACGGTGGTGATCGCTTTGTCGGTCGCCCTGCTGTTTTACAAAATGCCGGTCGATCACGCGCTGGCCTCCGTGGTGTACGGTTTCTTCTACGGTCTGTGGCCAATTGCCTGGATCATTATCGCCGCGGTATTCGTCTATAAAATCTCGGTAAAGACCGGGCAGTTCGACATCATCCGCTCCTCGATACTCTCGATTACCCCAGACCAGCGTCTGCAAATGATCATCGTGGGCTTCTGTTTTGGGGCGTTTCTGGAAGGTGCCGCTGGTTTTGGTGCGCCCGTCGCGATTACCGCTGCGCTGCTGGTTGGCCTCGGCTTTAACCCGCTGTATGCAGCAGGTTTGTGCCTGATCGTAAACACCGCGCCAGTCGCTTTTGGGGCAATGGGCATTCCGATTCTGGTTGCCGGTCAGGTCACCGGGCTGGACAGTTTTGAAATCGGCCAGATGGTGGGCCGCCAGTTGCCGTTCCTGACGATTATCGTACTGTTCTGGATCATGGCGATTATGGACGGCTGGCGCGGCGTGAAAGAGACCTGGCCTGCGGTGATGGTCGCTGGCGGCTCGTTTGCTATCGCGCAGTACCTCAGCTCTAACTTTATCGGGCCGGAACTGCCGGACATCATCTCTTCTCTGGTTTCTCTGGTCTGCCTGACGCTGTTCCTGAAACGCTGGCAGCCGGTGCGCATCTTCCGCTTTGGCGACATGGGCGCTTCCCAGGTCGATCAGACGCTGGCTCGCACCCGTTATACCGTTGGACAGGTGGTCCGCGCCTGGTCGCCATTCCTGTTCCTGACGGCAACGGTCACGCTGTGGAGCATCCCGCCGTTTAAAGCGCTGTTTGCCCCTGGCGGCGCGATGTACCACTGGGTGGTCAATATTCCGGTTCCGTTCCTCGACAAACTGGTAGCCCGCATGCCGCCGGTGGTACACGAAGCCACAGCCTACGCGGCGGTGTACAAGTTCGACTGGTTCTCGGCAACCGGTACCGCCATTCTGTTTGCCGCGCTGCTGTCTATCGTCTGGCTGAAAATGAAGCCGTCTGCCGCTCTGCAAACCTTTGGCAGCACGCTAAAAGAGCTGGCGCTGCCCATCTATTCCATCGGAATGGTGCTGGCATTCGCGTTTATCTCTAACTACTCCGGTCTTTCATCAACCCTGGCATTGGCTCTGGCGCACACCGGTAACGCCTTTACCTTCTTCTCGCCGTTCCTCGGCTGGCTGGGGGTATTCCTGACCGGTTCAGACACCTCATCAAACGCACTGTTCGCAGCCCTGCAGGCAACGGCAGCTCAGCAGATTGGCGTCTCCGATGTCCTGCTGGTTGCGGCGAATACCACCGGCGGCGTGACCGGTAAGATGATCTCCCCGCAGTCAATCGCCATCGCCTGTGCGGCCGTGGGGCTGGTGGGTAAAGAATCTGACCTGTTCCGCTTTACCGTGAAACACAGCCTGATTTTCACCTGTATGGTCGGTGTGATTACCACGCTGCAGGCCTATGTCTTAACCTGGATGATTCCATGATTGTGATGCCCAGACGCCTGTCAGACGAGGTCGCATCTCGTGTGCGGGCGCTGATTGAAGAACAACAGCTGGAGGCGGGCATGAAATTGCCCGCCGAGCGCCAGCTGGCCGTACAGCTCGGCGTATCCCGTAACTCACTGCGCGAGGCGTTAGCCAAGCTGGTAAGTGAAGGTGTGCTGATTAGCCGTCGTGGCGGCGGGACGTTTATCCGCTGGCAGCATGAAGCGTGGTCCGAACAAAACATTGTTCAGCCACTGAAAAGTCTGATGGCGGACGACCCTGATTACAGCTTCGATATTCTCGAAGCCCGCCACGCCATTGAGGCCAGCACCGCCTGGCACGCCGCCATGCGCGCCACAGCCGCCGACAAAGAGAAAATCAGGCTCTGTTTCGAGGCCACACAAAGTGAAGATCCGGATCTCGCTTCACAAGCAGACGTTCGCTTTCACCTTGCCATCGCTGAAGCCTCACACAACGTGGTGCTGCTACAGACCATGCGTGGTTTCTTCGACGTATTGCAGTCTTCGGTAAAACAGAGTCGCCAGCGTATGTACCTGGTGCCACCGGTGTTTTCACAGCTCACGGAACAACACCTTGCTGTGCTGGACGCGATTGTCGCCGGAGACGCCGATGGCGCGCGGAAGGCGATGATGGCGCACCTCAGTTTTGTCCATACCACCATTAAACGCTTTGATGAAGACCAGGCCCGCCAGGCGCGCATCACCCGTCTGCCCGGTGACCATAATGAAATTAGCAGGGAGAACAACACATGATTATTTCAGCAGCCAGCGATTATCGCGCCGCAGCCCAGCGCATTCTGCCCCCTTTCCTGTTCCACTACATTGACGGTGGCGCGTACGCGGAGCATACCCTGCGCCGTAACGTGGAAGATTTATCAGAGGTGGCACTCCGCCAGCGCGTGCTGAAGAACATGTCAGATCTCAGTCTGGAAACCACCCTGTTTAACGAAAAACTGTCGATGCCGGTGGCCCTCGCGCCTGTCGGTTTATGCGGCATGTATGCACGCCGGGGCGAAGTTCAGGCCGCCGCCGCCGCTGATGCCAAAGGCATTCCGTTTACGCTTTCGACGGTATCCGTCTGCCCAATTGAAGAAGTCGCCCCGACCATCAGGCGTCCAATGTGGTTCCAGCTGTATGTCCTGCGCGATCGCGGCTTTATGCGTAACGCCCTGGAGCGAGCCAAAGCGGCGGGCTGCTCCACGCTGGTCTTTACCGTCGATATGCCCACACCTGGCGCACGCTACCGTGACGCCCATTCCGGGATGAGCGGCCCAAATGCCGCACTGCGCCGCTACTGGCAGGCAGTCACCCATCCACAGTGGGCATGGGACGTTGGCCTGAACGGTCGCCCGCATGATTTAGGCAATATCTCGACCTATCTTGGCAAACCCACCGGCCTTGAAGACTACATCGGCTGGCTGGCGAATAACTTCGATCCGTCCATCTCCTGGAAAGACCTCGAGTGGATCCGCGAATTTTGGGATGGTCCGATGGTGATCAAAGGGATCCTCGATCCTGAGGATGCTCGCGACGCCGTACGCTTTGGCGCCGACGGCATCGTTGTCTCTAACCACGGTGGGCGCCAGTTAGATGGCGTGCTGTCTTCAGCCCGCGCGCTGCCCGCCATTGCCGATGCGGTAAAAGGCGATATCGCGATTCTGGCAGACAGCGGGATCCGCAACGGTCTGGACGTCGTACGCATGATTGCGCTGGGTGCGGATAGCGTACTGCTGGGCCGTGCTTATCTGTACGCGCTGGCAACCCACGGTCAGGCCGGTGTGGCGAATCTGCTGAATCTGATCGAGAAAGAGATGAAGGTGGCAATGACCCTGACCGGTGCAAAATCGATTAGCGAAATCAGTCATGATTCGCTGGTACAAGAACTGGGAAAAAGCCTGCCTGCTGCGCTGGCACCTCTGGTTCAGGGTAGCGCGGCGTAACAATATCCCCATAAAACCCACTTTCTGCATGGTCGGTCTGTTCTCAGCCCGGCCATTTTTTATCCAAAAATAACGACCAGTTAACATTTATAACCAATATATTTGACAACTTTTTATCCACCTGCCAGATGTATATACAAGCTAATACAAGGGCGAAATATACAGATAACAACCATCATAACGGGCGAGGGTAACATGGCTTATTCCGGAAAAGTGAATATCCAGCAGGCGATAGATGACAGTCCTTTTTCGCGCTTCCACTGGGTCATTATTGTCCTGGGTTTTCTGGTCCTGGCCATCGACGGCTTCGATACGGCGGCTATGGGCTATATTGCGCCCACGCTCTCAGCCGACTGGGGCATCAAGAAGCAGGACCTTGGACCGGTGTTAAGCGCCGCGCTATTGGGCCTGTCATTTGGTGCACTGCTGGCCGGGCCGATTTCCGATCGTTTGGGCCGTAAGCGCGTGCTGGTCTTTTCCTGTCTGTTCTTTGGCCTCGCCAGTCTGGGAACCGCGTATGCTCAGACGCTGAATATGCTCACATTTTGGCGCTTTCTCACCGGCCTGGGCCTTGGCGCGGCAATGCCCAATGCCATCACCCTGGTCTCAGAATTTGCACCAAAACGCTGTCGTTCAATGGCAATTAACACCATGTACTGCGGCTTTCCGTTAGGGGCTGCGGGCGGCGGGGTGATCTCCTCCTGGCTTATCCCCAACTACGGCTGGCACAGCGTCCTGCTTGCCGGCGCGATCGCCCCGCTGGCTCTTACCGTACTGTTGGTACTGTTCCTGCCGGAATCGGTTAAGTATCTGGTTCATCGCGGTAAAGGGGTAGCACAGGTTAAACGCATTGCTCAACGCTTTATGTCGGGAAGTCTGGAGCAGGTTACCCAGTTTTATCTGGATGAAGACCGTGTCACGGTCAAAAAAGGCAGCGTGGCACAGCTATTCAGTATGCCCTGGCTGCCGGGCACGCTGATGCTCTGGATGACCTACTTTATGGGATTGGTTATCTATTACGTGCTGTTGAGCTGGATGCCAACGCTGATGCTGGGAATGGGCTATCCGCTGGCCGAATCCGCCTGGCTGACGTCGCTATTTACCTTCGGCGGTACCGCAGGGATCCTGCTGGCCGGTTGGTTAATGGATCGCTGGGAAGCGCATAAAGTGGTGTCACTCGGCTTTATTCTGACGATGCTGTTTGCCCTCGCTCTCGGGTTTGAACATAACCACATCATCCTGTTCGGCGCGCTGATCTTCCTGATGGGAATTACCATGAACGGCGCGCAGTCCGGACTGCAGACGCTAGCCGCCACGTTTTATCCGACCCACTGTCGCGCGACGGGCATTGCCTGGATGCAGGGCGTGGGTCGCTTCGGTGGCGTAGCCGGAACGATGATGAGCGCCCAGCTGCTTTCCCTGCAATGGCAGGCAGACAGTATATTAATGTTCCTCAGCCTTCCGGCGCTGATTGCGGCTGCCGCAACGATTTACAAACTGCAACGCTATAAACCGCACGCGCTGACCGTCGCATAGTACCCGCTCTTTCTGCTATTCTGCCCCCCGTTATCAAGGGGGCAGTATGCTTAACATCGTTTTATTCGAACCAGAAATCCCGCCAAATACCGGCAATATTATCCGTCTTTGCGCCAACACCGGCTTTCGTCTGCATATTATTGAGCCAATGGGCTTTACCTGGGACGACAAGCGCCTGCGTCGCGCGGGGCTGGATTACCATGAGTTTACCGCCGTGCTGCGCCACCCTGATTACGCCAGCTTCGTCGCCGCAGAAAATCCGCAACGTCTGTTTGCCCTGACCACCAAAGGTACGCCAGCGCATAGCGCAGTAAGCTATCAGGATGGGGATTATCTGATGTTTGGCCCGGAAACTCGCGGTCTGCCATCCAGCATCCTCGACGCGCTGCCAGCCGAACAAAAAATTCGAATTCCGATGATGCCGGACAGTCGCAGCATGAACCTGTCAAATGCGGTGTCAGTGGTGGTGTATGAGGCCTGGCGCCAGTTGGGGTATCCTGGCGCGGTATTGCGTAGTTGATTTTTGTCGGATGCGGCTGACGCCTTATTCGACCTACGAGGTTTGTAGGCCCGGTAAGCACTGCGCCGCCGGGCATAGCTCGAAATCAGATGCCATCGCCGTATTCGAAAGTATGATGTATCCCGTTGAAATGCTGATCCATATCCATAGATGGCTTATCGCTGTCAGGCTTGCCGACGATGCGCGCCGGAACGCCTGCGGCGGTTGTATGCGGGGGTACCGGCTGTAAAACGACGGAACCTGCGCCAATCTTCGCGCCACGCCCGACTTCAATGTTGCCGAGAATTTTTGCTCCCGCGCCAATCATCACGCCTTCACGAATTTTCGGATGACGGTCGCCGCCTGCTTTACCGGTCCCGCCAAGCGTGACGGATTGCAGAATAGAGACGTCGTTTTCAATTACCGCCGTTTCGCCCACTACAATACCTGTAGCGTGGTCGAGCATAATACCGCGACCAATTTTTGCCGCCGGATGGATGTCCACCTGGAAGGTAACAGAGACCTGATTTTGCAGGAAGATCGCCAATGCCTGACGCCCCTGATGCCATAGCCAGTGGCCGATGCGGTAGGCCTGAAGCGCGTGAAAGCCCTTCAGATAAAGAAGTGGGGTGGAATATTTATCGACGGCCGGGTCACGCGTGCGTACCGCCTGAATATCGCAAGCCGCCGAGGCAATCATTTCAGGATCGGCCGCGTAGGCCTCTTCCACGACTTCGCGAATCGCAATAGCAGGCATGATCGGAGAAGCGAGTTTATTCGCCAGCATATAGCTCAGCGCACTGCCGAGGTTTTCATGCTTGAGCAGCGTTGCGTGGTAAAAACTGGCCAGCATTGGCTCACATTCCGCCAGTGCCCGGGCTTCCGCTTTAATGTTTTTCCAGACGATATCCAGTTCTTCACACGGCATTGCGTACTCCAGAAGGTAGCAAAACGACCAACCCGTTCTACGCGGGTCGGGTCGTTAGATTGAAACGGTTCCTTACGGCTAGTGGCTGCTTCGCTCGTCCTTGCGCGCACGACCTAATAACGTCAATGCTGCCTCGCGCGCATTTTTTCCGCAATACAATACTTGATAAATTTCCTCGGTTATTGGCATCTCGACACCAAAACGGTGCGCCAATTCACGAACTTCTTTCGTATTGCGGTAGCCTTCAACCACCTGACCAATCTTGTCCTGCGCGCCCTGCACGTCCATACCCTGGCCGAGCATCATGCCAAAACGACGGTTACGCGACTGGTTGTCGGTACAGGTCAGCACCAGATCGCCTAAACCCGCCATCCCCATAAAGGTGGCAGGATCGGCACCCAGCGCCGCGCCAAGGCGAGACATTTCGGTAAGCCCACGGGTGATCAATGCCGTTCGTGCGTTTGCACCAAAGCCGATGCCGTCAGACATCCCCGCGCCAATCGCAATCACGTTTTTCACCGCGCCGCCAAGCTGCACGCCAATGAAATCCGGGTTGCTGTAGACGCGGAAGCTTTTGCCGCAGTGCAGCAACTGCTGGAGATCGTCAGCAAAGGCGTCGTCCGTCGAGGCCAGAGAAATCGCCGTCGGCATGCCCGCCGCCAGCTCTTTGGCGAACGTCGGACCGGAGATGACTGCCAGCGGGATAGAATCACCCAGCGCTTCGCGCGCAACGTCCTGCAGCAGACGCCCTGTTTCCGCTTCCAGACCTTTTGTCGCCCAGACCAGCCGCGCGTCAGGACGCATCAGCGGTTTGATATTACGCAGCACTTCGCCAAAGACATGGCTCGGCACCACCACCAGAATATTACGACTGGCGGCCAGCGCAGTGGCTAAATCACTTTCCAGGCGCAGCGTTTCGGGAAAAGGCACATCAGGGAGGAACGCGACGTTGCAGCGATCGTGCTCAAGGGTCGCGATATGTTTCGGATCATGGCCCCACAGGACAACCTGATGGCCATTTCTTGCCAGGGTGATGGCAAGAGCGGTGCCGTACGAGCCGGCACCAATCACAGTCATTGAAGCATTACTTTGGTTCATCAGGCATCCTGATGTTCTTCAGTACCTTCACCAGCCTGCTGCTGTAAATAGTTCATGAACAGCGCATCAAAGTTGACCGGCGCAAGGTTCAGTTGCGGGAATGTACCGCGTGAAACCAGGCTGGTGATGCATTCGCGGGCATACGGGAACAGAATGTTCGGGCAGTATGCGCCAAGGCAATGCGCCATCTGAGTCCCTTCAATACCACTGATGGAGAAAATACCGCCCTGCTGAACTTCGCACAGAAACGCAGTTTCTTCACCCAGAGAAGCCGTTACGGTGACACGCAGCACTACTTCATACACATCATCTGCCAGTTGGGTAGATGCGGTATCTAGATCCAGTTTAACCTCTGGCTGCCAATCTTTCTGGAAAACATGCGGTGCATTTGGCGCTTCGAAAGACACATCCTTGGTATAAATACGTTGGATCTGGAAAGCCATTTCAGTGTTATTTTGTTCTGACATGTTGAGAAAACCCTTTAGTGTTGTCCTTTAAATACTATCCGTACGCCTTAACGCAGCAGGGGATCCAGTCCACCACGCGCATCCAACGCATACAAGTCGTCACAACCACCAATGTGCTGTGCATCAATAAAAATCTGCGGAACCGTTGTACGGCCACTGCGCTTGATCATCTCTTCACGCTTCACGGCATCGCCGTCAATCGGAAGTTCCTGGAAACTCACACCCTTACTGTTCAACAGCGCCTTTGCGCGATGGCAAAACGGGCAGGTTGCTTTGGTATAGATCTCAATATTGGCCATGACTTATCTCCAGTGTTCTTTTACCCAGCGGTACGAAAGAAGACGGGTAAATTACTTGCCGCGAACCAGTGGCAGATTCTCGCCACTCCAGCCCGCTACGCCGTCTTTCAGTACAGATACCTGCTCAAAACCGGCTTTAATCAGCGCAGTTGCTGAATCCTGGCACTGCATACCAGAGCCATCAACCACAATAACAGGTTTGTTTTTGTGTTTTTCCAGCTCGCCAAAATTGTTGGCTTTGATTTCGCTCGGCAGCAGGTTCGTGGAGCCTGCGATATGACCTTTGCGGAAGTCGTCGCGCTGACGTAAATCAACAATCACCGCATCTTCTTTATTGATGAGACGTGTCGCTTCGCCGCGTGTAATTACCTTCACTTTTGAGGTCAGGCTCTTAAACGTGGTAAACAATACCGCCGCCAGTAACGCAATCCAGGCGATACTCAAGACAGGGTGGCGGCTAACAAATTGCATAATTTCTTGCATGGGGGGTAACAACTCCCGACTCAGTGATTAAAAAACCAGGAAAGGAGTATACCTGCGCGTTGGCGCAAATACAGCCAGAGCGTGCATTGGATTGCATTTTTGCGGGGCGCTACGGAAAAAAAAATGTAAATCAGTGTTCCCCCTGGCACGCGATCCCTCATTATTTGATCTTCTGGGGCTACTTTATCGATTCAGCTGTAGTAAAATTACGCAATTATTTTTTATCTATTAAGTGTGAGGTTGTCGCAATGTCGGTTTCTAAAAAACCTATGGTACTGGTGATTCTGGATGGCTACGGCTATCGCGAAGACAGCCAGGATAACGCCATTTTTAGTGCTAAAACCCCGGTAATGGATGCGCTGTGGGCAAAACGTCCGCATACCCTGATTGATGCGTCTGGCCTGGAAGTCGGCCTGCCCGATCGCCAGATGGGCAACTCCGAAGTGGGTCACGTCAACCTGGGCGCGGGCCGTATCGTGTATCAGGATCTGACCCGTCTGGATGTGGAAATTAAAGAACGTACTTTCTTCGCTAACCCAGTGCTGACCGCCGCAGTTGATCAGGCAAAAAATAGCGGCAAAGCGGTACACATCATGGGTCTGCTGTCTGCCGGTGGCGTACACAGCCACGAAGATCACATCATGGCGATGGTAGAAATGGCCGCTGAACGCGGTGCTGAGAAAATCTATCTGCACGCTTTCCTTGATGGTCGTGATACCCCGCCGCGCAGCGCTGAACATTCACTGCAGAAATTCGAAGAGAAATTTGCCGCGCTGGGCAAAGGCCGCGTAGCGTCCATTATCGGTCGTTACTACGCTATGGACCGCGACAACCGTTGGGATCGCGTGGAACAGGCTTACGATCTGATGACGCTGGCGAAGGGCGAGTTCCAGTTCGCTACGGCGGTTGAAGGCCTGCAGGCTGCTTATGCCCGCGATGAAAACGACGAATTCGTCAAAGCGACCGTGATCCGTGCCGAAGGTCAGGCAGATGCAGCTATGGAAGATGGTGATACGCTGATTTTCATGAACTTCCGTGCTGACCGTGCGCGTGAAATTACCCGTGCGTTTGTTAACGCTGACTTCGACGGCTTCGCCCGTAAGAAAGTCGTTAACCTCAACTTTGTGATGCTGACCGAATACGCGGCAGACATCAAAACTGCGGTGGCTTACCCACCTGCGTCTCTGGCTAACACCCTTGGCGAGTGGATGGCGAAGAATGACAAAACGCAGTTGCGTATTTCCGAAACCGAAAAATACGCGCACGTAACCTTCTTCTTTAACGGCGGCGTAGAAGAGCCGTTCAAAGGCGAAGACCGTATTCTGATCAACTCGCCAAAAGTCGCCACCTACGATCTGCAGCCGGAAATGAGCTCCGCAGAGCTGACCGAAAAACTGGTTGCGGCGATTGAGGGCGGGAAATACGACACCATCATTTGTAACTACCCGAACGGCGACATGGTCGGCCATACCGGGGTGATGGAAGCAGCGGTTAAAGCGGTTGAAGCGCTGGATCACTGCGTTGAGCAGGTGGCTAAAGCGGTTGAATCCGTTGGCGGCCAGCTGCTGATCACCGCTGACCACGGGAACGCAGAGCAAATGCGCGATCCGTCCACCGGTCAGGCGCATACCGCGCACACCAACCTGCCGGTTCCACTGATTTATGTCGGTGGTAAAAACGTCAAAGCAGTTGAAGGTGGCAAACTTTCTGATATCGCCCCGACCATGCTGACGCTGATGGGTATGGAAATCCCGCAAGAGATGACTGGTAAGCCGCTGTTCATCGTGGAATAATCCCTCCCCATGAGGGGAAAGGCGATTAATACCATCACTCGGGCCGTGAAACTGCGTAAGTTTTCAGTCAGGCCCTTGTTCTACGCCAGCGCGCTTAGCGCTGGCGTATTGTTGTGCGCCTTTTCCGCCCATGCGGACGAGCGCGATCAGCTCAAATCCATTCAGGCCGATATCGCGGCAAAAGAACGCGCGGTACGCCAACAGCAACAACAACGCGCCACCCTCCTTGCTCAGCTTAAAGCTCAGGAACAGGCTATCGCCGTTGCCGCAAGGCAGCTACGCGAAACGCAAAACTCCCTGGCACAGCTGAATGCGCAAATCGCTGAGATGAATGCCGCACTCGCGAAGCTGGAAAAGCAGCGGGCAGCGCAAGAGCGCAGTCTGGCAGCTCAGTTGGATGCTGCGTTTCGCCAGGGTGAACATACTGGTATTCAGCTCATCCTCAGCGGTGAAGAGACTCAGCGCGGGCAACGCCTGCAGGCCTATTTCGGCTATCTGAACCAGGCGCGCCAGGAGACTATCGCACAGCTGAAGCAAACCCGCGAAGAGGTCGACTCGCAGAAAGCCGAGCTGGAAGATAAGCAAAGCGAACAGCAGACGCTGCTGTACGAACAGCGTGCACAGCAGGCGAAACTGGAGCAGGCGCGTAATGAACGCCAGAAAACGCTCGCGGGTCTGGAGTCGTCGATTCAACAAGGTCAGCAGCAGTT
Source organism: Citrobacter sp. RHBSTW-00029 (assembly GCF_014104295.1). NCBI lineage: Bacteria > Pseudomonadati > Pseudomonadota > Gammaproteobacteria > Enterobacterales > Enterobacteriaceae > Citrobacter > Citrobacter sp. RHBSTW-00029. Next base: position 4,319,869 of record NZ_JABXRT010000001.1, on the reverse strand, counting down.
AGGCGAGATGCGCGCCAACGAATCCCGCCTGCGCAACAGTATTGCTCGCGCCGAAGCCGCCGCGAAAGCCCGCGCAGAGCGTGAAGCACGTGAGGCGCAGGCCGTACGTGATAAGCAACAGGAAGCATCACGCAAAGGCTCGACCTATAAGCCAACCGAAAGCGAGAAATCACTGATGTCTCGTACCGGCGGGTTAGGTTCACCACGCGGTCAGGCGTTCTGGCCCGTTCGTGGTCCAACGCTGCATCGCTATGGCGAACAGCTGCAGGGTGAGCTACGTTGGAAGGGGATGGTTATTGGCGCATCCGAAGGCACCGAAGTTAAAGCCATTGCCGATGGTCGCGTCATTCTGGCGGACTGGTTGCAGGGCTATGGCCTGGTGGTCGTCGTTGAGCACGGTAAAGGCGATATGAGCCTCTACGGTTATAACCAGAGCGCGCTGGTCAGCGTCGGTACGCAGGTTCGCGCCGGGCAGCCTATTGCACTTGTGGGTAGCAGCGGCGGTCAGGGCAGGCCGGCGCTCTATTTCGAAATTCGTCGCCAGGGTCAGGCGGTCAATCCACAGCCGTGGTTGGGAAGATAAGTTTTGCCTCAGTTTCGTCGTACTTTGCTCTCACTCGCCAGCCTGCTGGCATTCGCAACACCTGTTTTCGCCGGCAAACTTGCTATCGTTATTGATGATTTCGGCTACCGTCCGCACACAGAAAATCAGGTGCTGGCAATGCCTTCCACTGTCTCTGTTGCCGTTCTGCCAAACGCGCCACATGCGCGTGAAATGGCGACTAAAGCGCATAACAGTGGACATGAAGTGTTGATCCATCTGCCGATGGCCCCACTGAGCAAGCAACCGCTGGAAAAAGACACGTTACGCCCGGAGATGAGCAGCGAAGAAATTGAACGGATTATTCGCGACGCGGTAAGCAAAGTGCCGTATGCAGTGGGACTGAATAATCACATGGGGAGTGCGATGACGTCCAGCCTGTTCGGCATGCAGAAGGTGATGCAAGCTCTGGAACGCTACGACCTCTACTTCCTCGACAGTATGACCATCGGCAACAGCCAGGCCATGCGCGCGGCGGCAGGAACCGGAGTGAAGGTCATCAAACGCAAAGTCTTCCTCGACGATACACAAAACGAAGCGGATATTCGCCGTCAGTTTAATCGTGCAGTCGATCTTGCTCGCCGTAACGGGTCAGCGATTGCCATCGGGCACCCCCACCCTTCTACGGTACGAGTGTTGCAGCAGATGCTGTATAGCCTGCCAGCCGATATTACGCTGGTTCGTCCGAGCAGCCTGCTTAATGAGCCGCAGGTAGATACTTCCAGACCTAATCTCACTCCACCGAGAAACGGTACGCCAGATGCGCCGCGTAATCCTTTCCGTGGGGTGAAGCTGTGCAAACCGAAACAACCTCTGGAGCCGGTTTACGCCAGCCGATTCTTTAGCGTGCTAGGAGAAAGCATCACACAAAGCACGCTGGTGCAGTATATGAGACTGCAGTGGCAAGGCTGGGGGAACACATCTTCCCCCAGCACCATGAACGCTAACGTAGATTAAGCGCTTTTCGGGCAATACGCGAAGGCGTTGATTTTTTATCGCGCCATTTCCATAGACGGAATGACCATAGCAGTGCCTGGTACAATACTTTGGCACTGCGGACGTTAGTTATCATGCGCTTATACATACCAGAGACAAAAATCTCTGCGATCATACGCTGACGAATATGCACATCCTGTTCTTTACGGACTGCATGGCATACGCGCAACGCTTCATAGGTAACTTGCTGATGAAATTCCGGATAAATAGTAATCCGATCGGCATATTCACGATTCAACCTATCCAATAACCGCGTAATTTTAATATAGTGCCGCTGGTAGTTGAGATTTTTTAAACCTTGTCGTTTAAGACGGCTGATTGATTGATCATGTAAGAAGTATTTATATAAAGATTGCTCGGTATATCGCACTCGTACAGCGTTAAACATAAACTCCGTCGTCCAGACAATATCCTGGTGATGTAACCCCGGAATAAATGTTATTTTATTTTTCTCAATAACATCCCGGCGATAAATTCCCATCCAGACCACATGTGTCCAGCGGCGTGAAGCCAACGCCATACGTAACCAGTCAGGGCCGGTCAACACCCCCGTAGACCGAAGACGATCCGTCGGTATTGATTGCCAGGTGTGCCCCGTTTCAAGAATGCACCAGTCGGAATTACACTGAGCTAAATCCAGGTCATCCTGAATTGCCATGGTCATCAGGGTTTCGTACATATTGGGATAAACCAGGTCATCGGCATCGACAAATGCAACATAATCCCCTTTGGCCGCTTCCAGGCCACGGTTACGCGCTACGGATGCCCCTGCGTTAGCCTGATGCAACAACCGTACATGGGGATAGTTATCCGCATAATGTTGTGCAATATCAACAGAGTTATCCGTTGAACCATCATTCACAATGATGATCTCTAGCGCAGTCCATGTCTGTGCGATCAAAGATTCCATGCAATCCCGAAAACTATCACCCACGTTATATAACGGAATAATAACACTCAACATATTTGTGCAGTTTCTCATCAGCTAACTAACCCAGGTTTGTCATTACGCTGATGACTTTTACTACAGTTTCATTAAGGAATTATTAAGGTTAGAACGTATTTATGGGCAGAAACGCTGCAGCGAAAGCGTCCGGTTTGAGAAAGATGCCCTGCTACACCTGCGTTCAGCAGGTTGATGATAGCTCAGATCGTCTACATATTGAGGTACACAACCTGTATACTCTATCCCTATGAATTAACGTACTCTATAGGCTGATATTGAGGGAAAAGATGGCCATCAGTAAGACACACGAAAAAGGTTTTACGGTCTATTGCAAAGAGACCAGAAAAGACCTTAAGTCACTGATGAATAAATACATCAAAAAAGAAATCAGTGGCAAACCGCTGAGCAGTGGTAACGCATTGCGCAGCGTGGAGTTGGTCGAGTACAACTCACAAAAATTTATCATCAAAAACGACCGTGAAGTTGATCCACGATTTGAGAAAAAATTACAGAACTTTACCTCCGGCCCTTTCTATTCCCGGCTGATCAGGAAGCTGGACAGGCTCCCGCCGGAAATGCGCATCTGTACTGCCGATCTCTACTATGCTGCTGAGAAAACACGTTTTCGCCAGTGCCATGATGTTTATACTATTCATGAATATATTGAAGGGGTTCCTTTAAGGGAAATTAACCAGCAGAATGCTGACGAGGTAAAGCAATGCGTACTGCGTCTTCACAAGGCCGGACTGGCATCAAATGACATTCACCCAGGGAATTTCATTCGCACACCAACGGGTGAGTTAAGGATTATTGACCTGTCCTGCAAGGGAAATATGAAGGTCTGCCAGGCAAATGACATTCTGGCATTACAACGAAAATATAATATTAACGTTAAAGGCAGAGGGTTAATTTATAAACTCATCCTGCTTAAAGAAAATATAAGATCGTTATCCAGAAAGATCCGCGGAAAATAAAATCTATGGTTTATGCGGCCAGATAGCGATATCTGGCCGTAATTAACATTGAATGCACCTTGCGCATTCAATCCCAGCTCAGGATCACTTTCCCTGACTGGCCTGAACGCATCGCGTCAAAGCCCTGCTGGAATTCATCGATGGAGAATCGATGGGTGATGATCGGCGACAAATCCAGACCAGACTGGATCAGTGCAGCCATTTTGTACCATGTCTCAAACATCTCACGACCGTAGATACCTTTAATAAACAGTCCTTTAAAGATAACTTTCGTCCAGTCGATGGACATATCAGATGGCGGAATACCCAGCATAGCAATACGGCCACCGTGATTCATGGTGTCCAGCATGGTGCGGAACGCTGGCGGCGCCCCAGACATTTCCAGACCCACATCGAACCCTTCGGTCATCCCCAGCTCGGCCATCACGTCGGTCAGGTTCTCTTTCGAGACGTTGACTGCGCGGGTAATGCCCATTTTACGCGCCAGCTCCAGACGGTACTCATTAACATCTGTAATCACTACGTGGCGAGCACCAACGTGCTTCGCTACCGCTGCAGCCATAATGCCAATCGGACCCGCACCGGAAACCAGCACATCTTCGCCAACCAAATCAAACGACAGCGCCGTGTGTACCGCGTTACCGAATGGATCGAAGATGGAAGCTAAATCATCGGAGATATTGTCCGGGATTTTAAAGGCGTTAAACGCCGGGATCACCAGATATTGTGCAAAACAGCCTGGACGGTTTACGCCGACACCGGTGGTATTGCGGCACAGGTGAGTACGGCCACCGCGGCAGTTACGGCAATGTCCGCAGGTAATGTGGCCTTCACCGGAAACGCGATCGCCGATTTTGAAGCCTTTAACTTCCTGGCCGATGCCAACAACTTCACCGACATATTCATGCCCTACAACCATTGGAACCGGGATGGTTTTTTGCGACCATTCATCCCAGTTATAAATGTGAACGTCAGTCCCGCAGATGGCTGTTTTACGGATTTTAATCAGCAAATCGTTATGGCCGACTTCCGGTTCAGGAACGTCGGTCATCCAAATGCCTTCTTCCGCTTTCAGTTTGGATAACGCTTTCATTTCACATCCTCAGGCAATAACGCCCAGTTGTTTACCAATGCGTGTGAACGCGTCGACTGCACGCGTAATCTGCTCAGGGGTATGTGCCGCAGACATCTGGGTACGAATACGCGCCTGGCCTTTTGGAACCACCGGATAGAAGAATCCGGTAACGTAAATCCCCTCTTTTTGCAGTTCGCGGGCAAACGCCTGCGCAACAACCGCATCACCCAGCATTACCGGAATAATCGCGTGATCGGCCCCTGCCAGCGTGAAGCCTGCTGCGGACATTTGCTCACGGAATTGACGCGCATTCGCCCACAGACGATCGCGCAGGTCGCTACCCGCCTCAACCATCTCCAGCACCTTAATGGAAGCAGCAACAATTGCCGGAGCCAGTGAGTTAGAGAACAAATACGGACGGGAACGTTGACGCAGCCACTCAACAACTTCTTTACGTGCCGCAGTGTAACCACCAGATGCGCCGCCGAGTGCTTTGCCCAGCGTGCCGGTGATGATGTCCACACGACCCATCACGTCACAGTATTCATGGGAGCCACGACCATTTTCACCGACAAAACCGACGGCATGGGAATCATCAACCATGACCAGCGCATCATATTTGTCTGCCAGATCGCATACGCCTTTCAGGTTAGCGATAACGCCGTCCATAGAGAACACGCCATCGGTGGCGATCAATACGTGGCGGGCGCCTGCTTCACGCGCTTCTTTCAGACGCGCTTCCAGTTCCTGCATATCGTTGTTGGCGTAGCGGAAACGCTTCGCTTTACACAGACGAACGCCATCAATGATAGAAGCGTGGTTCAGAGCATCAGAGATAATGGCATCTTCTGCTCCCAGCAGCGTTTCGAACAGGCCGCCGTTGGCGTCAAAGCAAGAAGAGTAAAGAATGGCATCTTCCATACCGAGGAATGCCGCCAGTTTTTGCTCCAGTTGCTTATGGGTGTCCTGAGTGCCACAAATAAAGCGCACCGAGGCCATACCAAATCCGTGAGAATCCATACCCGCTTTTGCCGCTGCAATCAGTTCCGGGTGGTTAGCCAGCCCTAAGTAGTTGTTCGCACAAAAGTTAATAACATGGCTTCCGTCAGCCACGGTGATATCAGCCTGCTGAGCAGACGTAATAATGCGCTCTTCTTTAAACAACCCCTCCGCGCGTGCGGTTTCCAGATCGTTCGTTAACTGCTTATAAAAATTCCCACGCATTGCAATTCTCCAGACTGGGCAAATTTCAGCACATATTACCCAATGCTATTGGTTTGTACGAGATGACTCATCATGACTTGTCTAAAATGCAGCATAAATCACGTGTACCCACATAACCTTTCAGGAATGACAGACCTGGCATCACAACCTGACTTACGTTGTCGCGTCATCAATGGCCTGAGACGCTGATGACGGTGCCAGAGTAAATCCTGCCATAGCAAAGGCCTTATTAACCTTAATGATATAGTTATCTTCGTAGAATTCCTCAATCGCCTGCTGAATCTGTTCGCCGGCAGGCAACGCTTTTCCATCAACAATCCCTTGTAGCAAGGAAACAAATTTTTCCGGTTCATCAGTAGGGTATAAATTACCGTTTATCCCTTCTTTGATAATGTCTGCAGGCCCCGTTTCGCAATCAGAGCTAATGGCATAAACACCGTGAGCACTGGCTTCAACCAGAACCATAACGAAACCTTCAAAATGAGAAGTTAGCAGCAGGCAGGTGATATTTTTTAGCGTATTTTGAATATATTCCCATGGTGATTTCTGCCAACCATGCCAGTGAATATTTCCACTAATCCCCAACGTTTCAGCTAATGCCGTTAAGGTATCAACATCCGGGCCGGTGCCGACAATATCTAAGGACCACTTCCCTTTTAGTTTAGCCAACCCGTTGAAAAGACTGCGTACATTTTTCTGTCCATCTGCCACAACCCTGCCTACATACACAAACCGGGCATGCTTCTCAGGGGTAGGGATACGGATATCGCATCGCGCAACGGGATTGTAAATCGTTGCAATAGTGCTTTTTTCTATTCCCATCTCAATGAGCTGCTGAGTTATCCCTGAGCTAATTGAAAGATGATAGTCAGCTTTATTAATATACTTGATTTTTTTCTTATAATTATTTTTGTAGAAGTTAAAAATAGAGAAGTGAAACCATGAAAATATTTTCACCTGCTTGCTTGTATATTTCCTTGCAACGTGACTGATGTAACATGAAAGCGTATCCAGGGAAACAATTATATCTGGACTTTCCTGAAGAATAATTTTTCGCAAACCATAAGCAAAACTTAGTCTTCTTAATTTAGTTATTTTTATATTAGAAGATAGATGACAATAGCGCTGCCCTGTGAGCCAGTCATTATTGACATTGCTATTATTATTTTTCTTAAAAAAAACAAAAGAGACATGAATATCAGGGTCTTGCGTTCGCAGCAGCTTCACCAAATTAATACATACCGTCTCCATACCTCCGAGGCCACTGGTTTCATAACCTGTAATAATTATCTTCTTAAGTTGCATATATTATTTTCATTCCAACGACTATTGTCAGTCCCAACACAGTGCTTTACCTTGCTTATTCATTCGTTGATGGCTCCGAAAAAGCCGGCACCGCGCGCCTGAACATCCATTTACGACGTGAATCATACACCACCAGACCCTAACTATTTCAATTAAGAATGACTGAAGCAATAATCAGTACACATGTCACACGCCACATGACGCGACGTACTGCTGAAGCCGAAGCCATGTAGTGATATGATTAGAGGTATTCGTGTCTGAGATTGTCTCTGACTCCATAATTCGAAGGTTACATTTATGATCATCGTTACCGGCGGCGCGGGCTTTATCGGCAGCAACATCGTTAAGTCCCTGAATGACAAAGGCATCACCGATATTCTGGTGGTGGACAACCTGAAAGACGGCACCAAGTTTGTGAATCTGGTGGATCTGAATATTGCTGACTATATGGATAAGGAAGACTTCCTGATCCAGATTATGGCCGGGGAAGATTTTGGCGATATCGAAGCGATTTTCCACGAAGGCGCATGCTCTTCCACCACCGAGTGGGATGGCAAGTATATGATGGACAACAACTATCAATACTCCAAAGAGCTGCTGCACTACTGTCTGGAGCGTGAAATTCCTTTCCTGTATGCCTCTTCTGCAGCAACGTACGGCGGTCGTACCTCTGACTTCATCGAATCTCGTGAATATGAGAAGCCGCTGAACGTCTATGGCTACTCAAAATTCCTGTTCGACGAATATGTACGCCAGATCCTGCCAGAAGCAAATTCTCAGATCGTTGGCTTCCGTTATTTCAACGTCTACGGACCGCGCGAAGGTCACAAAGGCAGCATGGCGAGCGTCGCTTTCCATCTCAATACTCAGCTCAATAACGGCGAAACACCCAAGCTGTTCGAAGGAAGTGAAAACTTCAAACGTGATTTCGTCTATGTCGGCGATGTTGCAGCAGTAAACCTGTGGTTCCTGGAAAACGGGGTTTCCGGCATCTTTAACCTCGGTACTGGTCGCGCAGAGTCTTTCCAGGCCGTCGCGGATGCCACGCTGGCATACCACAAAAAAGGCAGCATTGAGTACATTCCGTTCCCGGAAAAACTGAAGGGCCGCTATCAGGCATTTACTCAGGCGGATCTGACTAACCTGCGCGCTGCGGGCTATGACAAGCCGTTTAAGACCGTTGCTGAAGGCGTAACGGAATATATGGCCTGGCTGAACCGCGACGCTTAAGGCAGGCAATCTATGAGGATTCTGGTGGTTGGCCCGTCCTGGGTGGGCGACATGATGATGTCGCAAAGTCTCTATCGCACGCTCAAGGCGCGCTATCCCCAGGCCATAATCGACGTGATGGCACCCGCGTGGTGCCGTCCGCTGTTATCGCGTATGCCTGAAGTCAACGACGCCATCGCCATGCCGCTGGGACACGGCGCGCTGGAGATTGGCGAGCGCCGCAAACTGGGCCACAGTTTGCGTGATAAACGCTACGATCGCGCGTATGTCCTGCCGAACTCGTTTAAATCCGCACTGGTACCCTTCTTCGCGGGTATTCCTCATCGTACCGGTTGGCGTGGCGAAATGCGCTATGGTCTGCTGAACGATGCGCGTGTGCTGGATAAAGATGCATGGCCGCTGATGGTCGAACGCTATGTGGCCCTGGCCTACGATAAAGGCGTGATGCTGTCGGCTAAAGATTTGCCGCAGCCTCTGCTGTGGCCACAATTGCAGGTCAGTGAAGGTGAAAAGTCTCTGACCTGTAGTCAGTTCTCCCTTTCTGCCGAACGCCCCATCATCGGTTTTTGCCCTGGTGCGGAATTTGGTCCGGCGAAACGCTGGCCACACTACCATTATGCTGAACTGGCAAAACAGCTGATCGACGAAGGTCATCAGATTGTGCTGTTTGGCTCGGCAAAAGATCATGAAGCCGGAAATGAAATCCTGGCAACGTTAAGCGTTGAGCAGCAGGCCTGGTGTCGTAATCTGGCGGGCGAAACGCAGCTGGAGCAGGCCGTTATTCTGCTCGCCGCCTGCAAAGCCGTGGTCACCAATGACTCCGGTTTGATGCACGTGGCTGCCGCACTAAATCGCCCGCTGGTCGCTCTGTATGGCCCTAGTAGCCCAGATTTCACTCCACCACTCTCCCACAAAGCTCGCGTGATTCGCCTGATTACGGGCTATCATAAAGTGCGTAAGGGGGATGCTGCACAAGGGTATCACCAGAGCCTGATTGACATCACACCTCAGCGCGTTCTGGAAGAACTGAATGACCTGTTGTTACAAGAGGAAGTCTGACGGATGCGGGTTCTGATCGTTAAAACATCGTCAATGGGCGATGTACTGCATACGTTGCCCGCATTAACCGATGCGCAGCAGGCCATTACGGATATTCAGTTTGATTGGGTAGTGGAAGAAGGGTTTGCTCAAATCCCCTCCTGGCATCCGACCGTTGACCGAGTGATCCCGGTGGCGATTCGCCGCTGGCGTAAAGCCTGGTTTTCCGCCCCCATTAAAGCTGAGCGCAAAGCTTTTCGCGAGGCGGTGCGTTTACAGAACTATGACGTGGTTATCGATGCGCAGGGGCTGGTAAAAAGCGCCGCGCTGGTCACACGTCTGGCGCATGGCATTAAGCATGGTATGGACTGGAGTACCGCGCGCGAACCGCTGGCGAGTCTGTTTTATAACCGTAAGCATCATATCGCCAAACAACAGCATGCTGTTGAACGCACTCGTGAGCTGTTCGCGAAAAGTCTGGGATATACCAAATCCCAGTCGCAGGGGGATTACGCTATTGCGCAGCATTTTCTGAATGAACGCAATGCCGATGCAGGGCAGTATGCCGTCTTCCTGCACGCCACCACTCGTGATGACAAGCACTGGCCGGAAGCGAAGTGGCGGGAGCTCATTGGCTTATTAAATCACGCAGAAATACGTATTAAGCTCCCATGGGGGGCTCCGCATGAAGAAGCGCGAGCCAGACGACTGGCAGAAGGATTTGATTACGTAGATGTTTTACCGCGAATGAGTCTTGGGGATGTAGCCCGGATATTAGCCGGCGCTAAATTTGTGGTATCCGTTGATACCGGATTAAGCCACTTGACCGCCGCACTGGATCGGCCGAATGTTACGCTATATGGCCCTACGGACCCGGGGTTGATTGGGGGATACGGGAAGAATCAGGTCACATGTCGTGCCCCGGAAGGAAAGCTTGCTTTGCTTGAACCCACTCAAGTTTATTCTCACATAGCGCTGCTGTAATTATTCAGGTATCGCAGATATGTTAAATTCGTTCTTATACAGTCGCTTTGCTATTTAACATATCTGCAGCTGACTAAAACTATGCACTATATCGTATTTCATCCACGATTAAGCATTATTGCGTTCATCTACTTCCACCAACATAACCCAAGAATAATTCGTCGGGCATGCCAGTATGAGGATGAAATTTTACGTCTGAAAAGTGATTTCTGCTTTTTCTTGTGACTCTTTATCTCTTTACGTTCTTTCTCTAACCAGCTCCCGGACAACTCTTCAGGATGATGGACAAAGTTTGCCAGGTATATATCAGAAAAATATCCCTGACGCATCAGATATGCCCATTCATCTATGATGAAAAAGTTATTTTCAAAACGGGAAACAAGTTTTTGAGCAGTTACCGAATTCATCAAATAACCGCAGGCTCGCAAAACATATCCATGACCAAATATGACTTTGCCGAAGGTCTGGCCACCAATTTTTTTGAGTTTAAGCAAATTTAAGACAACTTTATTCTTATACCTTAAACCATCTTGCCCACCAAGTAGGTATAACGCATCTTTATTGAGAACACTTTCATCAATTGTCGATATAAATTCCTTAAAATTCTGATCGATTATTGCGTCATCCTCAAGAATACAAACCCAATCTTGTCCACTCTGCCCAAACTGTTTAAATGCCTTCATATGGCTTAGTGAGCAACCCAGTTCACCATCAGTAGGCGTATGGTTTTCCCTGTGCTGAAAGTCAGTTAACGGTATCTTGCGCTTTTCTTCGGCAGACAAATTTTTCCCATAGATAGCATCAACGAACGAATACTCGATATTTAATTCATTCATTATATCTGATACGCGTTTTCGTCGGGCATCGTCAAAAGGAAGCGAAATGACCAGCACGTACATGAGTTCAAACCCTCTAATATAATTAAGCCAGCACAGTCATCGTGAAATAAAGGTTAACAATTGCTGGCCAGCTGAATAAACTTAATTAACTATTCTATGTAGCTATACAAAGTCTATTATTTCATATTTATAGTTTATTCTTTGATGTATGATTAATAATTTTATCAGTTTTTTTTGCATAGGTTGCAAAGAGATCAGACTCATCACGAATAATTTTATTAATGTCTTTTTCAAAGTATATCTTCAAAAATCTGAAGTAGTCTCTTTGCGTTAACCCGATGTTCAACGAGGAGAAGTACAAACCAATCAGATCTTTATTGCGCCAACGAACAGGAACCGCATTTCTTATCTGAGCTCGGTGCAGATCAATAACCGACAGTTTGAACGTATTATCCTCAAAATTGGCCGGTTGATGCAATAAGAAGTGGCAGAGATAGCAATCACGGTGATTAACGCCTCCCTGATGCATTCTTCTGACCATAATGGCAAGACGCTCAATTAATGCCATTTTAATTTTCCGCGAAGGTGGATTCACCAACCAATCTGCACAATAGTCTTCCAGGCTAACCGCCGGGCTCAGATCTTCAGTTATAATAAATGAGATACGGTTGAGCGGATTTATACCTTGTTGCCCGAAACCAACACCGTGCATTGTATCAACATCCAGTTCCTGCAAACGGTGTATAGCATTCCATTCTCTATCAGCTCCGAGTACCGGCAAACGTAAAGAGAACAAGTTTTTGATAACTTCCTTCAGTTTAGTTCCCTGGTGCCATTTCAGGAAATAGCTTTTACCTGCAATCTCAAACCTTATCGTTCTACGCGTTTCGAGCTGTCTAAATGTTTCTCCCTGCAGCTTCTGCACTTCAGAAAAAGCATCTTTCCCTTTCCACAAGGATAAAAATGGTTCTTTTAATTCAACCATGGGCACCACCTATAATAATATCAGCTGCTTTCTCAGGTAGACTATAAAGGTCTTGAGTATCAGCAAAGTGTCGTGCATTCTTTTTCCATGCATTTCTCTGCTCTGAGTCAGTTAAAGAAAAATAAACAGCTTCATTTAATAATTTTTGTTCAAACGGTTCATCAATAACAATGCCGCACTCAGCATCTTTAATATAATGAGCATATCCGCAAACTGCCGTTGTTATGACAGGTAAACCTGCTGCAATTGCTTCAACCAGCACGATCCCTGCGGCTTCCTGGTATGCCGGATGAATCAATAGATCGGCCGCTGCCATTAACTCTGAGACATCATTACGGCCAGGGAAGAACTTGATATTGTCAGCAACACCATACTCTGTTGCCAGCTTTATATAGCGATCAGGCTTATCCTGACCCACAACAAATAGAATCGTTTGTTTGCGGACAGCTTCCGGTAAGGAAGCAATCGCCTTGATAGTTCTGTCGACACCTTTACGGGTAAAATCAGAACCGATTTGTATAATTAAATACTGGGAATCACTGATATCATTTTCTTTCCTGAAGCTAGCTCTGCAATTTGCTGCCTGAGAGCTGTATTTTCTGTCAGGATAAATCCCCGGCGGAAGGATATGGAAACGCGTTGACTCAGTATGATAGTGCTTCTGAAAATCCGCAATTTGCTTATCTGTTAGCATCAACAGCTGTGTTGATTTTCCCTCAGCAAATGTTGCTTTCTCAAAGGCGGCATAATGTCGGTATCGTGGTGTCAGACGATAGAGCAAACCTTTTTCTTGCGCGACTTTTTCTGCGTAGCAGACATCAGCAGCATAATAAACATCTAATCCAGGCATTTTATTGAACCCAACAACCCGATCTGCTGGATTACTCTCAAGATGTTTACTTACCCACCGATGATACTCAGCATTTTTCCCGTTGTTGGAGCATGACCTCACAGGAACAATGATGATCTCCAGGCTGTCTGGAATATTTCCTTGCCATGATTGTGTGTAAACCCGAACATGATGTCCACGTGATGCGACTGTCGACGCTATACGCAAAAAATCACGCTGTAACCCACCAAAAGGGAAATATTTATACAAACAGAAAGCAATAACCATTTTATATATCCGGATGCTTTATTAATCGAGTTTAGGTAACCGTGACGCTATGGCTGCAATCACGTCTTCCGCTGGTATAGCAGATAAATATTTCTTACTTCGATCAAGTTTTTCACGTACTGGCATTGGTTGGTAATCACCAGCCCAAAATTGAACCACATCATCAGACCATGGTCGCCAGGCGATATGATCGGTGGCGCCGAAAAGGCAAATGATGGGGGTTTTAACAGCTGCAGCAATATGCATCGGGGCAGAGTCGACGCCAATAAAAAGTACAGCATGATCAATTAATGCAGCAAGCTCAGGGAATGTTGTCTTCCCGGCAATTTCAGTTAAAGGTTTAGTTTCACATGCCCTGGCAATCTCATCGACGCAGGCAATATCGCTGGCACCGGGTCCAGAAGTCAGTACAACCTGATACCCCAAATGATGTATCGCATCAATCACCAGGGAGAATCTATCATTCTCCCACGACTTGAATTCTTGTCTCGCCGTAGGCTGTATAACGACATACTTCTGGGTATCAACCTGAGGAAGTTTTTTCCGAACAGATTGCCAGACTTGCTCACCATAAACCATTTTCAGTACCGGGACTGATTCTTTTAGATTTAATGGCATCAACACAGACAAATTACGTTCAACCCAATGATCGCCACTTAGAGGAACGTGATGAGTAAAACTGTCGCGCCAGAATTTTTTATTTCTGTGCGAGAAATCATGTGTCAACTTTATTGGGCAATCCAAACAACGACACAATAAAGCAACTATCCACTGATCGGTAAGATTGACCACTAAATCATAATGATTGCCACGTAGTACCTTGATCAGCGCTAAGAAATTTTTTGCTTTCTCAAAAGCAGAGCTCTTTTTATTTTTTATGCCATACAAAGCATGGATATCGGGGTTTTCAGATAAAATAGGAATGGTATCTTCGTAGAGTAGAACATCAATATCAGCATCAGGATAATTTTTTTTAAGCGTGCTGATGACCGGTGTGGTTAGCAACATATCGCCGTGAAAGCGCATTTTTATTACCAGGATCTTTTTCACACTATACCCTTTCAGGTTATTGTTAATTTTCAAATCACGCTACCGCCCCAGGCTCAACAGCTACCTGTGTACTGCAGATCACACCATCTTATTTTATCGCTTATATTATACCACTATTCACTTGACAATTCGATATCTATGGGAATTTTCTATGTGAATTAGAGAAAAATGAATACTTACAATATATGAGACTATTTATCATATTAGGAAAATTGAGCCTATATTCTCAACGACATCACATAGGCTCATTTTGATGTTAATTTGTTATTTTTCCTGGCTCATTTTTGCCATACAACATCAGGATGGCTATGCTGTATAATAAAAAGACATTTATGAACATCTTTTCAAATAAACAATATACCAGAATATAGCCAACAAGAGAGCACAGTAATGAAATGCTAAAAATATCTTTTTGGCTTCTGGCTCGGATATATATGTCTTTAAATGTAATGAAAAAAGCCGCAGTAAATAAGAAGAGACCAATAGCCCCAACATTATAAAGAATTATCATAAAAAACGGTTCATCTATATTATAGCCGTTATTTCGCTCAGAATATACCCCGCCATTTTTCGGCGCATTATGGTCCTCTAAATACTGATTGTATGTAGAATTCCCATATCCAATACCAAAGATGGCATTGTTGATATTCTCCATTACTAAAGGGAAACGGTCTAAGATGATTTCATCACGACTGGATGTGACGTTACTCATTTGCAGAGTTTGATCGACTTTCATTTTTACCTGACCCACTGTGTTGTAGGCCCCGATAAGCAAAGCAGCCATTATAAATAGCAAACCACAGGTAGCAGCCATAAATCTCTTGATGGTTTTACTCACCAGAAATGAAATCAGGAAAATCTCTACAACAACTGCCAAGATCCCTGCGCGGCTCCCGGTGTATGATAAAAAGACGAATGCAAGCGCAGAAATGATATATAATACTGTTTTCAGGAAGTGATTCTTGAATAAAATCGCTCCTGTTAATACAAAAGGAAATAGCATAACAACATAGAATGCGAAACCATAGCGAAGCTGTAGATACAGTTCCTGCGGGTTATTTTTTATAATTCTTAAAATCGGCACTACTAAGACAATATAGGATAGAGTAAGTATCGCCCCAATGACAAAGACCTGTCTCAGTGAGGTTATATGCTTACTGAATGCTCCAAAAAATAACATCATCACTAACGGGTAACGCCAGTCTTTTATCAATATGATAAAGGCATCAAGAGATTTATCTTCATAGGTGAAAAATACAATACAAAAAACACACCACAACGTGAAGAGTAACAATAGTTTTCTCTTCTGCATGAGATCGAGCACAATGTTTTTAATATCTATTTTATTGGCTTTAATATAGTAAATAGATAAAACTACAGCGAGCAAAGAGGTCATATTTAGCACCCCTTGATTATCTATCGTAAATAACCCAAAAATCATTAAAACCAATACAACTTTGCTTAAAATCAAGATATTACCATTTTGACTGTATCTTACTTGATTCATAAAATTCAAATCTCACTTCTTCAAATTGCCTTGTTAATCAACGACAAACACTCGCTAGCACGATTTATGGGGCATATCTTATTATATAACATCGTAAAAATCCCCCATTAATTTTAGTCTCTTCCTCTCACTGTGTACCCTCACTCTAATCACAAAAATATTTTCACATAACATAATGATTAATAAAGAAATTTAATCACCAAGTATCTCTTTCCTTCCTTTACAGTTTGTTCTATTCTATGCCGACAGGAGCGCCATTTTGTCTTACATAAACACGCGTGCACTCTGAAAGAATCAAAAGGAAAAAGATGTGAAAGAAAATATAATAAAATATATTAAGAATGCACATATTGAAAATGACGATAAAAAAAACACATGTATCAATATTACCTATGGCGCTGACAGACCCTTTCTTTACGGTACGGGCGTTTCAATTACATCGGTACTTTTAAATAATCGGGACCTGAACTTCCATTTCCATATTTTCACTAATTATCTTGACGAACATCAACTTCATCTTTTTTCTGTCCTGGCAAGCCAATATAATACCCGCATTACGTTTTATGTACTGGATGATAATGAATTAAAAAATCTACCTACTGCATCTAAGGCATGGAATTATTCAATCTATTTCAGACTTATTGCAATAGATTACTTTGCCGATAAGCTCAGCAGCATTATATATCTTGACTCTGATATTATATGTAAAGGAAGCCTTGCCTCGTTACTCACGGAAGAATTTAATGGCAATGTATTAATGGCTGTCCATGATAGCTTTGTCGATACATCTGCTGTTGCCGGCATAAATCCAGGCCGGTACTTCAACTCAGGCTTCATGTATTTTAACCTTCCAGAATTAAAAGATACTAATTTGACTCTGCAAGTCATTTCAAAGGTTAATGAAAACCGTTTCTCACATCCCGATCAGGATGCGTTGAACGTCCTCTTCAATGATCACGTAAAAATCCTGGACCATAAATTCAATTCATTCTTTAACATCGATACGTTAGCCAGGAAAGGGGGGGATGCCTTTAAAATCACATCACAAACGGTATTCATTCACTATGTCGGCGTCACTAAACCCTGGCATGACTGGGCACAATATTATGCTGAAGTCGAATACTTCAAAATAGCCAGAGAGAATTCGCCGTGGAAAGATATTCCTTTATTGGCACCCACTACGTATAAACAGCTATCACGAAAAAGCACACATTTAAAACACAATGGGCAACTCTTCGGTGCTTTTATTTTCTATGTAAAGTATTTAGTTAAGAAATACCAAACACAGAAAAAACGCTAATGCATTGATATTATTGTCTTTTAGGAATGGTTATGTTTCTGGCATATTCCATAAAAAGATCGGTTTTTATGACCATAACCATTCCGTTTTTAGCCTTCCACTGCTGAGATTACCAAGCGGGACAACACAACTCAGGCCCCCTTTCTCGTGATCCGTACAGTTTCCTCAAAAAATCAGCAAAAATGATGGTAAAGCCATAGTTAAATACATAGAATCCCCAGCACATCCATAAGCCAGCTACTATTATGCTAGAATTGCTTTACACCGCCCTTTTCTACCTTATTCAGCCTTTGATCTGGATACGGCTTTGGGTGCGCGGACGTAAAGCTCCGGCGTACCGTAAACGCTGGGGTGAACGCTACGGTTTTTATCGCCGCCCACTGAAACCAGGCGGTATCATGCTCCATTCAGTTTCCGTGGGTGAAACGCTGGCAGCAATCCCATTAGTCCGCGCTCTGCGACATCGTTACCCGGATTTGCCGATCACGGTAACCACCATGACGCCAACCGGTTCAGAGCGCGTGCAATCTGCTTTTGGCACAGACGTTCAACATATTTATCTTCCCTATGATTTACCGGATGCGTTGAACCGTTTCCTGAATAAAGTTGACCCCAAACTGGTGTTAATTATGGAAACCGAGCTCTGGCCAAATCTGATCGCTGCACTGCATAAGCGCCATATCCCGCTGGTCATCGCCAACGCGCGCCTTTCCGCTCGTTCAGCCGCTGGCTACGCTAAATTAGGAAAATTTGTTAGCAGGCTATTACGCCGCATTACGCTGATTGCTGCGCAAAACGAAGAGGATGGCGCTCGCTTCATTACATTGGGTGCCAAAAGCAATCAGGTCACCGTCACCGGTAGCCTGAAGTTTGATATTTCTGTCACCCCACAGCTGGCCGCTAAAGCAGTTACGTTGCGACGCCAGTGGGCACCGCATCGCCCGGTATGGATTGCGACCAGCACGCATGACGGGGAAGAAAGCATCATCATCGCTGCTCATCAGGCGCTGTTACACCAGTTCCCGAATCTTTTATTGATTCTGGTTCCCAGACACCCTGAGCGCTTCCCGGATGCCATTAACCTCGTACGCCAGGCTGGTCTAAGCTTTACCACACGTTCTTCAGGCGAAGTGCCGTCCTCAAGTACCCAGGTGGTTATTGGCGACACGATGGGTGAGCTGATGCTACTGTACGGAATTGCCGATCTTGCTTTTGTCGGTGGCTCTCTGGTTGAGCGTGGTGGACACAACCCACTGGAAGCAGCGGCACATGCCATTCCCGTATTGATGGGCCCGCATACCTTTAACTTCAAAGACATTTGCGCCCGACTGGAACAGGCAAGTGGGTTGATCACCGTCACTGACGTCACCACGCTGGTGAAAGAGGTTTCGTCCCTTCTGACCGATGAAGATTATCGTAATTTTTATGGTCGCCATGCTGTTGAAGTACTGTACCAAAATCAGGGCGCGCTACAGCGTCTGCTGCAGCTGCTGGAACCTTACCTGCCACCCAAAACGCATTGAGGGCTGTCATGCAAAAACGGGCGATTTATCCAGGAACCTTCGATCCCATAACTAACGGCCATCTTGATATCGTGACACGTGCGACGAGCATGTTTGATCACGTGATCCTGGCAATTGCCGCAAGCCCCAGTAAAAAACCGATGTTCACGCTGGAAGAACGCGTTCAGCTGGCACAGCAGGCAACGGCGCATCTGGGTAATATAGAAGTCATGGGATTTAGCGATTTAATGGCAAACTTTGCCCGCGATAATCAGGCTAATATTCTGATTCGTGGCCTGCGTGCCGTGGCTGATTTTGAGTATGAAATGCAGTTGGCGCACATGAACCGCCACTTAATGCCTCAACTGGAAAGCGTCTTTTTGATGCCATCTAAAGAGTGGTCGTTTATTTCATCATCGCTGGTTAAAGAAGTCGCCCGCCACCAGGGTGACGTGACCCACTTCCTGCCGAAAAATGTTCACCAGGCGCTAATGGATAAGTTGAAGTAGCGCATTTAGCCGGGTAAGCCGACAAGGTTTATCCGGCCTGCAATGAATATTATTTCTGACAGCGACGGCAGTAGAACGTTGTACGCTGAGCGTGTTTTGTCGCAATGACTGACGCTCCGCATACGCGACAGGGTTCGCCTTCTCTCCCATAGACCTGCAGCTCCTGAGCAAAATAGCCTGGCTTACCGTCACTTTGCAGAAAATCCTTCAGCGTCGTTCCACCCTGCTCGATAGAGCGCAGCAATACAGCCTTAATAACGCGTACCAGCAGCTCACACTCATCTTTCGACAGCGATGATGCCAGGCGGTCAGGATGAATGCCAGCCGCAAAGAGAGACTCACTGGCGTAGATATTTCCCACCCCCACCACCAGCTTGTTATCCATCAGCCAGGGTTTTATCGCCGTTTTCTTCTTTGCGCATTTCTGCTGGAGATAAGCAGTGTTGAAATCGTCGCTCAGCGGCTCTGGGCCAAGATGAGCGAGCACATTATGTCCATCCAGTTCTTTTGTCCACAGCCAGGCGCCAAAACGCCGAGGATCGGTATACCGCAGAACTTTGCCATTACTCATCACTAAGTCGACGTGATCATGCTTTTCTGCGGGAAGTTCTTCAGGAAGAATACGCAGACTACCCGACATCCCCAGATGAATGATAATCCAGCCATCCGTCAGCTCCAGCAGCAGGTATTTCGCACGGCGCTGTACGCTCAGGACAGGTTTATCGCTCAGGCGATAGATTTCCTCGGATACCGGCCAGCGCAAACGACCATTACGCACAGTGGCGTGTAAAATCTTCGCCCCTACCAGATGCGGCTCAATACCACGGCGACTGGTTTCGACTTCAGGTAATTCAGGCATAGCATCTCCGGCGCTGTATCAGGTCTCATTAATATGGGGACGGCCAGAAAACAAAAAACCCCGCCGAGGCAGGGTTTTTCTTTACATCAAAACGAAAATTATTTGATTTTCGCTTCTTTGTACAGTACGTGCTGGCGTACAACTGGATCGAATTTTTTCAGTTCCAGTTTTTCCGGCTTAGTACGTTTGTTCTTCGTGGTGGTGTAGAAGTGACCTGTACCAGCAGAAGAAACCAGCTTGATTTTCTCGCGAATACCTTTAGCCATGATTTATTTCCTCTTTAAGTACTTAGTACTTTTCGCCACGGGCACGCAGTTCAGACAGAACTGTATCGATGCCTTTCTTATCGATTACACGCATACCTTTAGCAGATACGCGCAGGGTGACAAAACGCTTCTCGCTCTCAACCCAGAAACGGTGAGAGTGCAGGTTCGGCAGGAAACGGCGTTTAGTCGCGTTCAGTGCGTGGGAACGGTTGTTACCGGTCACCGGACGCTTGCCAGTAACTTGGCAGACTCGGGACATGTCTATTCTCCAAAAATCAAATTAGCTCGAGCTTCGTATGGGGTATCGGCGCCTCGTCAGGCTTTACAGCCCGGTCATCGCATAGTTCTAAGTGAACTCTCGATTGCCAGGCCCAAATGCCAAACCCGAGATTCTCAAAGGTGGCGTAGTATACGCTGACCCGGCGTTATGCTCAAGTCCCGAACAGACAAAGATCCCGATGGATCGCGTAAAGTGCGTTAAATCCAACCGCGTTCCGCAAAAGAAACGTACTCTCCGCGCCCAATGACCAGATGATCAAGCACCCGGATATCCATGAACTGACAGCATTTCACAACACGCTCGGTGATGAGTTTATCTGCTTTACTCGGCTCTGCACACCCCGAAGGGTGATTATGCGCAAGGATCACGGCGGAAGCATTCATTTTTATCGCTTCGCGGACAATTTCTCGCGGATGTACCTCGACGTGGCTTAGTGTCCCGGAAAAAAGTTTGCTGTGTTTAATCACTTGATGTTGAGAATCCATAAAGATCACCAGAAAGATCTCTCGTTCCTCTTGCGAGAGCTGGCTTTGCAGAAATTCACGCGCCATTTCCGGGCTAAGTAGAGCACGCTCCTCTATCACTCGCACGTTGTAGTAGCGTCTTGCCAGCTCCGCAATACCCTTCAACTGTGCATACTTCGCGATACCGATTCCCGGAACATAGCTAAAATCCATGTAATCAGCAGACAACAAGCCATACAACGACTCAAAATGCTGAAGCATCTCTTTCGCCAGCGTAAGCACATCTTTACCCTGAATGCCGGTACGTAAAAAAAGCGCCAGTAACTCAACATCGGTCAGCGAACTGGCCCCCTGCGCCAATAGCTTTTCCCGGGGCATCATACTTCCTGTATTTTCCATGTTTCTCCCTCCTTCCGCGTCCGCATAGTGGCATAACACCGACGGTGAATCGACGCGCTGTTTTCACTTCTTCGTAGCGCCTCGCAAAGTAGAAGGCTGTCAAAAGCACGACAAATTGCGGATTGTGATAAAATATCCGCCTTCTGGTGAAACCCAACAGGAAAGATCATGATGAGCCTGGCCGGTAAAAAAATCGTACTTGGCGTCAGTGGCGGTATTGCTGCGTACAAAACCCCTGAGCTGGTGCGTCGTTTACGGGAACGCGGCGCTGACGTCCGCGTGGCGATGACCGAAGCGGCAAAAGCATTTATTACTCCCCTGAGTTTACAGGCAGTTTCAGGTTATCCCGTTTCCGACAGCCTGCTTGATCCCGCGGCCGAAGCTGCGATGGGCCACATTGAGCTGGGAAAATGGGCCGATTTGGTCATCCTGGCGCCCGCTACAGCAGACCTGATTGCTCGTGTCGCCGCAGGTATGGCCAACGACCTGGTGTCAACGATCTGTCTGGCAACGCCTGCTTCTGTTGCTGTACTGCCAGCCATGAACCAGCAAATGTATCGCGCAGCCGCGACCCAGCACAATCTGGGTATTCTTGCCTCACGCGGTTTGCTCATTTGGGGCCCAGACAGCGGTAGCCAGGCATGTGGCGATGTCGGTCCTGGACGTATGCTGGATCCGTTAACGATTGTGGATATGGCGGCAGAACATTTTTCACCTGTCAAAGATCTGCAACATCTCAATATCATGATTACGGCAGGCCCGACGCGTGAACCGCTTGATCCCGTGCGGTATATTTCCAACCACAGCTCCGGGAAAATGGGATTTGCTATCGCGGCCGCTGCCGCAAAACGCGGGGCAAACGTCACGCTGGTGTCGGGGCCGGTTTCGTTACCCACACCGCCATTTGTCCAGCGCGTTGATGTGATGACCGCGTTGGAAATGGAAGCCGCTGTGCAGTCTGCAGTGCAACAACAGCATATTTTTATCGGCTGCGCTGCAGTCGCTGATTATCGCGCTGAAACTGTCGCCCACGAAAAAATAAAAAAACAAGCGACGCAGGGTGATGAATTAACAGTAAAAATGGTCAAAAACCCGGACATTATCGCCGGTGTTGCCGCACTGGATGCTAACCGTCCTTTTGTCGTTGGGTTTGCCGCCGAAACAAATAATGTGGAAGAATATGCCCGGCAAAAACGCATCCGCAAAAACCTTGATGTGATCTGTGCGAACGACGTTTCGCTGTCAACTCAAGGGTTTAACAGCGATAGCAACGCATTACACCTTTTTTGGCAGGATGGAGACAAAGTCTTACCGCTTGAGCGTAAAGAACTCCTGGGCCAATTATTACTCGACGAGATCGTGACCCGTTATGATGAAAAAAATCGACGTTAAGATTCTGGACCCGCGCGTAGGGCAACAATTTCCGCTCCCGACGTACGCCACTTCTGGTTCTGCCGGACTTGACCTGCGTGCTTGTCTTGATGACGCCGTAGAACTGGCACCGGGCGCAACAACGCTGGTGCCAACCGGGTTAGCTATCCACATTGCCGATCCTTCTCTGGCAGCGGTGATGCTCCCGCGCTCCGGATTGGGCCATAAGCACGGTATCGTGCTGGGCAATCTGGTTGGTTTGATTGATTCCGACTACCAGGGCCAACTGATGGTGTCCATCTGGAACCGTGGTCAGGACAGCTTCACTATTGAGCCGGGCGAACGTATCGCGCAGATGGTATTTGTACCGGTCGTGCAGGCTGAATTTAATCTGGTGGAAGAGTTTGAAGCCACCGATCGTGGCGAAGGTGGCTTCGGCCATTCCGGGCGCAAGTAACCCGTAGAAAAGTATCCCATAGCGTAATAACGCAATAACACACCGCAAACAACAGTTTGCGGTCGCTGTGTGGATGCCTGCCTGGCAAGAGCTTATTTTCAGGGGTATTTTGTAACATGGTAGAAAAGCAAACTGCGAAAAGGAATCGTCGCGAAGAAATACTTCAGTCGCTGGCGCTGATGCTGGAATCCAGTGATGGAAGCCAGCGTATCACGACAGCAAAACTGGCAGCCTCTGTGGGCGTTTCCGAAGCGGCATTGTATCGCCATTTTCCCAGCAAGACCCGCATGTTCGATAGCCTGATTGAGTTTATCGAAGATAGTCTGATTACCCGTATCAATCTGATCTTAAAAGATGAAAAGGACACCGGCGCACGTCTGCGTCTGATCGTTCTGCTGATTTTAGGGTTCGGTGAACGTAACCCCGGTCTTACGCGCATTCTGACCGGGCATGCGCTCATGTTTGAACAGGATCGTCTGCAAGGCCGTATTAACCAGCTTTTTGAACGTATTGAGGCACAGTTGCGCCAGGTTCTGCGAGAAAAAAGAATGCGTGAAGGCGAAGGTTACGCCGTAGATGAAACGCTTCTGGCAAGTCAGTTACTGGCTTTCTGTGAAGGTATGTTATCTCGTTTCGTGCGCAGCGAATTTAAATACCGTCCAACGGATGACTTTGACACCCGCTGGCCGTTGGTTGCCGCACAGCTGCAGTAACGACTTCGTTTTATCCGGCCTACGTAAGCCGTAAGCCGTAGGCCCGGTAAGTGCGTAGGCCGGATAAGCGCAGCGCCATCCGGCAGTTCTTATACCCCAAACTCTTCGCGATACGCCCGTACTGCGGCCAGGTGTTCTGCCATTTCAGGTTTTTCTTCCAGATAAGCAATCAGATCTTTCAGGGTAATGATAGAAATCACCTTGCAACCATAATCGCGTTCCACTTCCTGAATCGCTGAAATCTCGCCGCGACCGCGTTCCTGACGATCGAGAGAAATGAGTACCCCTGCCAACGTCGCGCCATTTGCCTGGATTATCTCCATGGATTCACGAATCGCAGTACCGGCAGTGATCACGTCATCCACCAGCATGACACGCCCCTCAAGTGCGCTACCGACCAGATTGCCACCTTCACCGTGGGTCTTCGCCTCTTTACGGTTAAAGCAGTACGGCAAATCTTTATCGTGGTGTTCAGCCAGCGCAACGGCCGTTGTAGTCGCAATCGGAATACCTTTGTACGCTGGGCCAAACAGCAAATCGAACTCAATACCGGAATCCACCAGCGCTTCGGCGTAAAAACGGCCTAACAGAGCCAGGTCGCGCCCGGTATTAAACAGTCCGGCGTTGAAGAAATAGGGGCTTTTACGCCCGGATTTCAGCGTAAACTCGCCAAACTTTAGTACCTGCTTGCTAAGCGCAAACTCAATAAACTGGTGCTGATACGGTTTCATGGATTCGCTCCTCATCTCACTTTATTACAGACAAAAAAAAGGCGACTCATCAGTCGCCTTTAAAATCAATTTTCTAACGCCGCCTTCTGCGTCGCTACAATGGATTCGATTCCCCCTCGGGCCAACGCCAGTAGGGTGAGAAGTTCTTCATGGCTGAATGGCTCACCTTCCGCTGTGCCCTGAACCTCTATAATGCGACCGTCTTCAGTCATCACTACGTTCATATCGGTTTCTGCAGCAGAGTCTTCAACGTACTCAAGGTCACAGAGTGCTTCACCATTCACAATGCCCACGGAAACCGCGGCGACCATCCCTTTCATCGGGTTAGTTTTCAGTTTACCGCTCGCGACCAGCTTGTTCAGCGCATCCGCCAACGCAACGCATGCGCCGGTAATTGATGCGGTGCGCGTCCCGCCATCTGCCTGGATAACATCGCAGTCCAGCGTAATGGTGAACTCGCCTAGCGTCTTCAGGTCAACGGCAGCGCGCAGCGCACGAGCGATAAGACGCTGGATTTCCATGGTACGACCGCCCTGCTTACCTTTCGCCGCTTCACGGGCGTTACGGGTGTGTGTGGCGCGTGGCAGCATGCCATATTCTGCGGTGATCCAGCCCTGGCCCTGACCTTTCAGAAAACGCGGTACGCCTTCATCAATCGAGGCGGTACACAGCACTTTGGTATCACCAAATTCGACCAGCACGGAGCCTTCAGCGTGTTTTGTATAATTACGGGTCAGGGTGACGGGACGCACCTGATTGGCACTACGACCTGCTGGACGCATGATAAAATCTCCGGCTTGAAACGAATGTGGCTGCGCATTATACGGACTTCCGACTGTTATTCCTATCCTGACAAGACGTGGATGGCTATAATCCTCCCATCTCATCTTTAAAAACAGGAACGTCTATGATCCGCAGCATGACCGCTTACGCCCGGCGTGAAATCAAGGGTGAATGGGGTAGCGCTACCTGGGAAATGCGCTCGGTAAACCAGCGTTATCTGGAAACTTATTTTCGCCTGCCGGAGCAGTTCCGTAGTCTTGAACCCGTTGTTCGCGAGCGTATTCGCACGCGTCTGACGCGCGGTAAAGTCGAATGTACGCTGCGTTTTGAGCCTGATGCCAGCGCCCAGGGCGAGCTGATTTTGAATGAAAAGCTCGCTAAACAGCTCGTTAGCGCTGCTAACTGGGTCAAAATGCAGAGCGATGAAGGTGAAATCAACCCGGTTGATATCTTGCGCTGGCCAGGTGTAATGGCTGCCCAGGAGCAGGATCTGGACGCCATTGCCGCCGAAATCCTCGCCGCACTTGACGGTACGCTGGATGACTTCATCGTCGCACGTGAAACTGAAGGTCAGGCGCTGAAAGCGCTGATCGAGCAGCGTCTGGAAGGCGTCAGCGCCGAAGTGACGAAGGTACGTGCGCATATGCCGGAAATCCTGCAATGGCAGCGCGAGCGTCTGGTAGCCAAACTGGAAGATGCTCAGGTGCAGCTGGAAAATAACCGCCTTGAGCAAGAACTGGTGCTGATGGCACAGCGTATCGACGTGGCTGAAGAACTGGATCGCCTGGAAGCTCACGTCAAAGAAACCTACAACATTCTGAAGAAAAAAGAGGCGGTTGGCCGTCGTCTGGACTTCATGATGCAGGAATTCAACCGTGAGTCGAATACTCTGGCATCGAAGTCTATCAATGCCGAAGTGACGAATTCCGCGATTGAGCTGAAGGTATTGATCGAGCAAATGCGCGAGCAGATCCAGAACATCGAGTAAGTCACCATCTCACGTAGCCCGTCAATAAACGGCGGCGCTACGTGCTTTTCCCGACGCTATTAGTTCTCATCTATGCGACCAGAATTATATTTTCTCATCATTTATTGTCACCACTCATATCACAAAGCGCATGCCATAACGTGTTTACAACAATTTCGCATTAGCTGTAGTTATTAAAATCACTTCACCTTAGAAAATCTCAATCGTGACAATGCGCACAAATCGTTAACCTTAGCCCCCAGCAAATCAGGGGGAAGACATGCTGTTACACGTTTTATATTTAATTGGTATTACTGCCGAAGCCATGACCGGTGCGCTTGCGGCTGGGCGTCGTCGTATGGATACATTTGGCGTCATTATTATTGCTACCGCGACGGCCATTGGCGGTGGTTCGGTACGCGATATTCTTCTCGGGCATTATCCGCTCGGCTGGGTAAAGCACCCTGAATACGTCATTATCGTAGCCACTGCTGCGGTACTGACCACCATTATTGCCCCCGTCATGCCCTATCTGCGTAAAATATTCCTCGTACTGGATGCGCTGGGCCTGGTGGTCTTTTCTATTATTGGCGCTCAGGTGGCGCTGGATATGGGACACGGGCCAATTATTGCCGTGGTCGCTGCGGTTACCACTGGTGTCTTTGGCGGTGTATTACGCGATATGTTCTGCAAACGCATCCCGCTGGTGTTCCAGAAAGAATTGTATGCCGGCGTATCATTTGCCGCTGCCGTGCTGTACATCGTGCTACAGCATTATGTCTCCAGCCACGATGTCGTAGTTATCTCCACCCTGCTTTTCGGCTTTACAGCACGTTTACTGGCACTGCGCCTGAAGTTAGGACTGCCGGTATTTTACTATCGCCATGAAGGGCATTAAGGCATAAAGCCCGTGATCCGCTGAGCAGCTAACCAGTTGCTCAGCACTGTGACCTCTCGCTCCTCCAGCCACTGCATCACCTGCCGAGCCCGCCGCTCCCCCATGAAAGGAAGCTGCCGCCAGCTTTGTTCATCGCGTTCTTGCAATTGCTGCCACGAACCATCCCGGCTGGCATTCAGCGTTGCCTGTGTTAACGGTATTCCCATGGCAATCACCCAGCGCGTGAACGGAAGATCGCGTGACAGGTTGAATTGATGCCATAACTTCTCCCCTTTGCTTACACCAAATGTGGACTGTAGTTGTTCCTGAGTTAGCCCGAGCCAGGAAAAGATATGCTCAAAGCGATACGCCTGGTGGAGCTCCCGCCATCCCGCCTCGCCGATGCCCTCCAGCCCCAGTACCTCTTTGGCTCCCAGCCAGACCAGTCTGGCAACAAACTGTTCCTGGCACTCCGCTGTGGCATAAAAACAGGTTAATGAATTGAAGCGCCCCTCAGGTGGCACTGGCTTAATACGCTGGGTACTGCGCCAGACCACTTCATCTATACGGGGGATCCCTTGTCCAGCCAGGCTCACCAGAATCTGATCGCCAGGCGCGATATCCCATTCATTCCAGCGTCGAACGGAGCCAATATTGACGCGCTGTACGCGTTTATCATCCAGCATGACGGGAGTCAGCAATGCAACCACCGCAATTTTTCCGCTTTTGCCAACAGAGAACTGAATACCCGTCACCTCAGACACCCTGGCCACGGGAGGATATTTCCACGCTGCCAGCCAGTCTCCCTGTCCGGGTAGCCAGTATCGCGCCTGCGGCTCTTTTCCTGTTCGCACGACCACGCCATCAGTGACAAAAGGTAATGCTGAAGTCCACCACTTTGCTCGCACTTGCTCTACGTCATCCGCACTCTTCACGGCCTTGGTAAAATGTTGCGTGGAACTGAACCCGGCAGCAGTGAGCTGCTCCAGCCTTTCCGACATGACCGCCGGACCATTGGGCCAGGCCCAGATAAAAATAGCCAGCGAGCCTAATAATTCCGGATTGCTCTGGCGCATCATCAATCCAGCAACCTTCGAGCGGGCGTTCATTCCCCCTCTCTGCTTCTGGATATGCCCCTCTTGCTGCAAAAAAATCTCACCCTGCAACGTACTGTTAGCGAGATTCCCCTTGGTGGAATGTGGTACGGAAGGGATCTGAAGAACCTTTTGCGTCCAGTCTTCACCTTTCAGGCCGTTACCACGGCTAATCGCCCGGACCAAA
This sequence comes from Citrobacter sp. RHBSTW-00029, assembly GCF_014104295.1. Classification (NCBI taxonomy): domain Bacteria; kingdom Pseudomonadati; phylum Pseudomonadota; class Gammaproteobacteria; order Enterobacterales; family Enterobacteriaceae; genus Citrobacter; species Citrobacter sp. RHBSTW-00029. The sequence goes on along the minus strand of NZ_JABXRT010000001.1, from coordinate 4,291,239 downwards.
TTGCCATTGCGATAAACCAGCGTCACCGCCACGCCATCCACCTTCGGCTGTACCCAGAGATCGCTGTGGGCCTGCATCCATTGTTGGAGCGCCTGCTTATCGGCAAGTTTTCGAACTCCCGTGTGGGGAACAGGGTGCGAGACTGTGCCACTTATTGGGGGCGCAGACAGATCGGGTGGGGCTTCATCGCCAAAACAACGTTGCCATTGGATGAGTTGTGCATTGAGCTGGTCATAAACGCCGTCGTCTACGGTACTTTCACCCTGTTTCCAGTAGCTGTCATTCCACTGTGTTATCTGCTGCTGTAGTCGTGAAATTTCCTCGTTTGCCCGGGCAGGCGACCAGACGGGGCAAACCGCCCATACAGGTAAATTCCAGACCAGCAAAACCAGCCCTATGCATTTCCATGATCCCATGCTACCTCCGCTGAACACTGCATTTCCCGGCAGATATAGCGCGAAGTGAAAGGGAAGCAGAGCGGCAAATATTCACTCTGCGGGCAGCATTCCTGACATTTGCACATATTGCTGCAAATCATCGATAAAACAGGAAACTGGTACGCAAAACGCAATAAACATGCGCAAAAAGTGTGACAAAGGCTACGTAGCAAAGCGGCTACGTGTATAATAAGCCCGTATGTAGGCTCTCTTTCGACAATCACATACATTAAGATACTCATGGCTCAAGGCACGCTTTATATTGTTTCTGCCCCCAGTGGCGCGGGTAAATCCAGCCTGATTCAGGCTTTATTAAAGACCCAACCGTTGTATGACACCCAGGTTTCTGTTTCGCACACCACGCGCGCGCCGCGCCCAGGGGAAGTGCACGGTGAACACTATTTCTTTGTGAACCATGATGAATTCAGAACCATGATTGGCAGAGACGCGTTCCTGGAACACGCGGAGGTTTTCGGTAATTACTACGGCACCTCACGTGAAACCATTGAGCAAGTATTGGCATCCGGCGTAGACGTCTTTTTAGATATCGACTGGCAAGGTGCGCAGCAAATTCGTGAAAAAATGCCGCATGCGCGCAGTATTTTTATTTTGCCACCGTCTAAGATTGAGCTGGACCGCCGTCTGCGTGGCCGCGGTCAGGATAGCGAAGACGTGATCGCGAAACGTATGGCGCAAGCTGTTGCAGAAATGAGCCATTACGCCGAATATGATTATCTTATTGTGAACGATGATTTCGATACCGCCCTGGGCGATTTGAAAACCATCATTCGCGCCGAACGTCTGCGCATGAGCCGCCAAAAGCAGCGTCATGACGCTTTAATCAGCAAACTGTTGGCAGACTGAACCCACATTCAGTATCATGCCCAGTCATTTCTTCACCTGTGGAGCATTTTAAGTATGGCACGCGTAACTGTTCAGGACGCTGTAGAGAAAATTGGTAACCGTTTTGACCTGGTACTGGTCGCCGCGCGTCGCGCTCGTCAGATGCAGGTAGGCGGAAAGGATCCGCTCGTACCGGAAGAAAACGATAAAACTACCGTTATCGCGCTGCGCGAAATCGAAGAAGGTCTGATCAACAACCAGATCCTCGACGTGCGTGAGCGCCAGGAACAGCAAGAGCAGGAAGCCGCTGAATTACAAGCCGTTACCGCTATTGCTGAAGGTCGTCGTTAATCACAAAGCGGGTCGCCCTTGTATCTGTTTGAAAGCCTGAATCAACTGATTCAAAACTACCTGCCGGAAGACCAGATTAAGCGTCTTCGGCAGGCGTATCTCGTTGCACGTGACGCTCACGAGGGCCAGACACGTTCAAGCGGTGAACCCTATATCACGCACCCGGTAGCGGTAGCCTGCATTCTGGCCGAGATGAAACTCGACTACGAAACGCTGATGGCTGCGCTGCTGCATGACGTGATTGAAGATACCCCAGCCACCTATCAGGACATGGAACAGCTTTTTGGTAAAAGCGTTGCAGAGCTGGTAGAGGGGGTATCGAAGCTTGATAAGCTTAAGTTTCGCGATAAGAAAGAGGCGCAAGCCGAAAACTTTCGCAAGATGATTATGGCGATGGTGCAGGATATCCGCGTCATTCTCATCAAACTTGCTGACCGTACTCACAATATGCGCACGCTGGGCTCATTACGCCCGGACAAGCGTCGCCGCATCGCCCGTGAAACCCTCGAAATCTATAGTCCGCTGGCACACCGTTTAGGTATTCATCACATTAAAACCGAGCTGGAAGAGCTGGGTTTTGAAGCGCTGTACCCGAACCGCTATCGCGTGATTAAAGAAGTGGTTAAAGCCGCTCGCGGCAACCGCAAAGAGATGATCCAAAAAATCCTCTCTGAAATCGAAGGGCGTTTGCAGGAGGCAGGTATTCCGTGTCGCGTAAGCGGGCGTGAGAAGCACCTGTACTCTATTTACTGCAAAATGGTGCTCAAAGAGCAGCGTTTTCACTCCATCATGGATATCTACGCATTTCGCGTCATCGTTCATGATTCCGATACCTGCTATCGCGTACTCGGCCAGATGCATAGCCTGTACAAACCACGTCCTGGTCGCGTGAAAGACTATATCGCCATTCCAAAAGCGAACGGATATCAGTCTTTGCACACCTCAATGATCGGCCCTCACGGCGTTCCGGTTGAAGTACAAATTCGTACTGAAGACATGGATCAGATGGCAGAAATGGGTGTGGCGGCGCACTGGGCTTACAAAGAGCACGGCGGTGAAAGTAGCACCACCGCACAAATCCGCGCTCAGCGCTGGATGCAAAGCCTGCTGGAACTGCAGCAGAGTGCCGGTAGCTCGTTTGAATTTATTGAAAGCGTCAAATCTGATCTCTTCCCGGATGAGATTTATGTTTTCACACCGGAAGGGCGGATTGTTGAACTGCCTGCCGGTGCAACGCCTGTCGATTTCGCCTACGCCGTGCATACCGATATCGGTCACGCCTGCGTCGGCGCACGCGTAGACAGACAGCCTTACCCACTTTCACAACCACTCTTTAGCGGTCAGACCGTTGAGATTATTACCGCGCCGGGCGCACGTCCGAATGCAGCATGGCTCAACTTCGTCGTCAGTTCGAAAGCGCGCGCCAAAATTCGCCAGTTGCTGAAAAACCTCAAACGCGATGATTCCGTCAGTCTGGGTCGTCGACTGCTCAACCATGCCCTGGGCGGTAGCCGTAAACTGGCTGAGATCCCGCCAGAGAGCATCCAGCGTGAACTTGAGCGCATGAAGCTCGCCACGCTTGACGATCTACTCGCAGAAATCGGCCTGGGTAACGCCATGAGCGTGGTGGTTGCGAAAAACCTCCAGCAGGGCGAAGCAACAGCAAACGTGCCAGCGCAATCTGGTCACGGTCATTTGCCAATCAAAGGCGCAGACGGCGTGCTGATCACCTTCGCGAAATGCTGCCGTCCAATTCCAGGCGATCCCATCATTGCCCACGTCAGTCCGGGTAAAGGTCTGGTGATTCACCATGAATCCTGCCGTAACATTCGTGGCTACCAGAAAGAGCCTGAGAAGTTTATGGCGGTGGAATGGGATAAAGAGACGGAGCAGGAGTTCATCACCGAGATTAAGGTGGATATGTTTAACCACCAGGGTGCTCTGGCGAACCTGACGGCGGCAATTAACACGACCACCTCCAATATTCAAAGTCTGAATACGGAAGAGAAAGATGGCCGCGTCTATAGCGCCTTTATTCGCCTGACCGCCCGCGACCGTGTGCACCTGGCGAATATCATGCGCAAAATCCGCGTCATGCCGGACGTGATCAAAGTCACCCGTAACCGTAACTAGAACACGTTTTATGAATGAACAGCGCTATGCACGTATCCGCGAAATGCTCGCACGTCGTCAGCCTGATCTGACCGTCTGCATGGAAGAGGTCCACAAACCTCATAACGTTTCCGCTATCATTCGGACTGCAGATGCGGTCGGCGTGCATGAAGTCCACGCCGTCTGGCCGGGTAGCCGTATGCGCACCATGGCCTCTTCTGCCGCAGGCAGCAACAGTTGGGTACAGGTTAAAACGCACCGCACCATTAGCGATGCGGTCACACATTTAAAAAACCAGGGCATGCAGGTTCTGGCAACTCATCTGTCAGATAAAGCGGTGGATTTTCGCGAGATTGATTACACGCGCCCCACCTGCATCCTGATGGGCCAGGAAAAAACCGGCATTACTCAGGAAGCATTGGATCTGGCGGATCAGGACATCATCATTCCCATGACTGGCATGGTGCAGTCGCTGAACGTTTCGGTCGCCTCCGCGCTGATTCTGTACGAGGCACAGCGCCAGCGGCAAAACGCCGGCATGTACCGCCGAGAAAACAGTATGCTGCCGCAAGACGAGCAGCAGCGCTTACTGTTTGAAGGCGGTTATCCGGTGCTGGCGAATGTCGCTAAGCGCAAAGGTCTTCCCTACCCTCACGTAAACACGCAGGGCGAAATCGAAGCCGATGCAACGTGGTGGGCCACTATGCAATCTGCGAGATAAACGCGATGAAAGGCCGTTTACTGGATGCCATCCCACTCAACTCTCTGACCGGCGTTGGCGCAGCGCAAAGCAGTAAACTGACGAAAATTGGCCTGCACACCGTGCAGGACCTCCTGCTCCACCTCCCTCTGCGTTACGAAGACCGTACCCATCTGTACCCAATTGGCGAACTGCTGCCGGGCGTCTATGCCACCGTTGAAGGCGAAGTGCTGAACTGCAATATCACCTTCGGCGGTCGCCGGATGATGACCTGTCAGATCAGCGATGGCTCCGGCATTCTCACCATGCGCTTTTTCAACTTCAGCGCAGCAATGAAAAACAGCCTCGCCACCGGTCGCCGGGTGCTGGCCTACGGTGAAGCCAAACGCGGGAAATACGGTGCAGAGATGATCCACCCGGAATACCGCGTGCAGGGCGATCTCAGCACGCCGGAATTGCAGGAAACGCTCACACCGGTGTATCCAACGACCGAAGGCGTGAAGCAGGCTACGCTGCGCAAACTGACCGATCAAGCGCTGGACCTGCTCGATACCTGCGCCATTGCCGAACTGCTGCCACCAGAGCTGTTACAGGGCATGATGAGCCTGCCCGAAGCACTGCGCACGTTGCACCGCCCCCCACCGTCGCTGCAACTCAGCGATCTGGAAACCGGACAACATCCGGCGCAGCGACGTCTGATTCTCGAAGAACTGCTCGCACATAACCTCAGCATGCTGGCATTACGCGCCGGGGCACAGCGTTTTCACGCCCAGCCGTTAAGTGCTAACAACGCGCTAAAAGATAAACTGCTGGCAGCATTGCCGTTCAAACCTACTGGCGCGCAAACCCGCGTCACCGCGGAGATAGAACGCGACATGGCGCTGGATGTGCCGATGATGCGCCTGGTGCAGGGCGATGTCGGCTCCGGTAAAACCCTGGTTGCAGCGTTAGCCGCCCTGCGCGCTATCGCACATGGTAAGCAGGTTGCGCTGATGGCCCCCACCGAATTATTGGCTGAACAACATGCGAATAACTTCCGCAGCTGGTTCGCGCCACTGGGCGTTGAAGTGGGCTGGCTGGCGGGCAAGCAGAAAGGCAAAGCGCGTCTGGCGCAACAGGAAGCCATCGCCAGCGGTCAGGTGCAGATGATTGTCGGTACTCATGCAATTTTCCAGGAACAGGTTCAGTTCAACGGTCTGGCACTGGTTATCATCGATGAACAGCACCGCTTCGGCGTGCATCAGCGTCTGGCGCTGTGGGAAAAAGGTCAGCAGCAGGGTTTCCACCCGCACCAGCTAATCATGACCGCCACGCCGATTCCGCGCACCCTGGCGATGACGGCCTATGCTGACCTCGACACCTCAGTAATTGATGAACTGCCTCCGGGACGTACGCCGGTCACCACGGTCGCCATTCCGGATACCCGCCGCAGTGACATCATTGATCGCGTGCGCAACGCCTGTACCCACGAAGCGCGCCAGGCATACTGGGTCTGTACGCTGATTGAAGAGTCTGATCTGTTAGAAGCTCAGGCGGCAGAAGCGACGTGGGAAGAGCTTAAACTGGCGCTGCCAGAACTCAATATTGGCCTGGTACACGGGCGCATGAAGCCCGCCGAGAAGCAGTCAGTAATGGCAGCCTTTAAGCAGGGTGAACTGCATCTGCTGGTTGCCACCACGGTGATTGAAGTGGGCGTGGACGTGCCAAACGCCAGCCTGATGATTATTGAAAACCCGGAGCGCCTGGGCCTGGCCCAGCTGCATCAGCTACGTGGCCGCGTAGGTCGTGGCGCGGTGGCCTCCCACTGCGTCCTGCTGTACAAATCACCGCTGTCTAAAACCGCGCAGAAACGCTTGCAGGTTTTGCGAGACAGCAACGACGGGTTCGTGATTGCGCAAAAAGATTTAGAGATTCGCGGCCCCGGCGAGCTGTTAGGTACTCGCCAGACCGGAACGGCAGAATTCAAGGTCGCAGATTTACTACGTGATCAGGCGATTATCCCGGAAGTTCAGCGCATTGCGCGCCATATTCACGAACGTTATCCGCAACAGGCCGTGGCGCTAATAGAGCGCTGGATGCCGGAAACCGAACGCTACTCCAACGCATAGTCGATTCATAGCGGCGGCGGATGTTACCCCGCCGCACAGCCGTTATTGCGCAAAAATCGGTAACAGCAGATACAGCTTAATCACCAGCGCGTTGACGATATCGATAAAGAATGCCCCCACCATCGGCACCACCAGAAACGCCATATGGGATGGCCCAAAGCGTTCGGTAATCGCCTGCATGTTGGCAATCGCCGTCGGCGTCGCGCCGAGGCCAAAGCCGCAGTGTCCGGCAGCCAGCACAGCGGCATCGTAGTTCTTACCCATCATGCGCCAGGTAACGAATATCGCATACAGCGCCATGAAAATGGTCTGCACAACCAGGATTGCCAGCATCGGCAAGGCCAGAGAAGCCAGTTCCCATAGCTTCAGGCTCATCAGCGCCATCGCCAGGAACAGTGACAGACTAACGTTACCCAGCACAGAAACCGCACGTTCGAACACCCGGTAAAAACCCAGTAGCGCCAGACCGTTACTGAGGATCACCCCAACAAACAGCACGCAGACAAAGGTCGGCAGTTCCAGCACCGTTCCAACCAGCATTTGCGCAACGATTTTACCCACCGTCAGACAGATAGCGATCAGCGCGATGGTTTCAATCAGCACCAGTGAGGTGATCATGCGCCCAACGTCCGGCTTTTCAAATGCGGTCGGCACAGCCTGATCGTCCGGCATACCGTCTGGCGTGGTGGAGTGTTTGACCAGATAGCGTGCCACCGGGCCGCCAATCAGCCCACCCAATACCAGACCAAACGTTGCGCAAGCCATCGCCACTTCAGTCGCATTGGTGAAGCCATAACGTTCAATAAACAGCTTGCTCCATGCTGCCCCGGTTCCGTGTCCACCAGAGAGGGTGATCGAGCCAGCGATCAGACCCATCAGCGGGTCCAGACCCAGCAGGGTCGCCATACCAATACCGATGGCGTTCTGCATCAGCAACAGGCCAACAACCACAATCAGAAAAATACCCACCACGCGGCCGCCAGCACGCAAACTTGCGATATTGGCGTTCAGACCGATAGTGGCGAAGAAGGCCAGCATCAACGGATCACGCAGGGTCATATCGAAGTTAACTTCCCAACCCATGCTTTTTTTCAGCACCAGCAGCGCAATCGCCACCAGCAGGCCGCCCGCTACGGGTTCGGGAATGGTGTATTTTTTCAGGAAGGAAACAGACTGGACGAGCTTACGTCCCAGCAGCAACACAAGGGTTGCCGCAACCAGCGTTGATAACGTATCGAGATAAAACATTTACAGCTCCATTAGTGCGTTTAGCACAATCACGCACGATGCATTCCAGACCGATTTTTAGCTCTTATTGAGTTTTCGGGGTGGATTTTAAGCAGAAAATGATGAAAAGTTATATAAAAATGTTTGTTTATCCGTTTTAAATATTAAGAATACCTGCTAGCAAACGTTTGCTTTTCTGCCCTGGTCAGATAAAATCACCGCTTTTCCACCATGGGATTGCCTCTGATGTCCGTTAACGCCGTAGAGTCAACAAATGCGCAACCGGTTGCGCAGACTCACAACAGTGAACTGATTTACCGTCTTGAAGATCGCCCCCCGTTAGCCCAGACCTTGTTTGCCGCCTGTCAGCATCTGCTGGCCATGTTCGTTGCGGTAATTACTCCCGCTCTGTTAATTTGCCAGGCGCTTGGTTTACCGGCTCAGGATACTCAACACATTATCAGTATGTCGCTGTTCGCCTCCGGCGTAGCTTCTATCATTCAGATCAAAGCCTGGGGGCCGGTAGGCTCAGGGCTGCTATCCATTCAGGGCACCAGCTTTAACTTTGTTGCGCCACTGATTATGGGCGGTACGGCGCTAAAAACCGGTGGCGCAGATGTCCCAACCATGATGGCGGCGCTGTTCGGTACGCTGATGCTGGCAAGCTGCACCGAGATGGTTATCTCACGCGTACTGCATCTGGCGCGGCGGATCATTACCCCATTGGTCTCAGGTGTGGTGGTGATGATTATCGGCCTGTCGCTGATTCAGGTGGGTCTGACATCGATTGGTGGTGGCTATGCCGCAATGAGCGACAACACCTTTGGTGCACCGAAAAATTTACTGTTGGCAGGCGTGGTGCTGGCACTAATCATCCTGCTTAACCGTCAACGCAACCCTTACCTGCGTGTTGCGTCATTGGTGATTGCGATGGCGGCAGGCTATCTGCTGGCCTGGTTTATGGACATGCTGCCGCAAAATACCGCACCGGTAAGCCAGGACCTGCTAATGGTGCCAACGCCGCTGTATTATGGCCTGGGTATCGACTGGAGTTTACTGCTGCCGCTGATGCTGGTCTTTATGATCACCTCGCTGGAAACCATCGGCGATATTACGGCCACCTCTGATGTCTCCGAGCAGCCGGTTTCTGGTCCGCTGTATATGAAACGCCTGAAAGGCGGCGTGCTGGCGAACGGTCTGAACTCGTTTGTTTCCGCTGTGTTCAACACCTTCCCGAACTCCTGTTTTGGACAGAACAACGGGGTTATTCAGTTAACGGGCGTTGCCAGCCGCTACGTCGGTTTTGTGGTGGCGTTGATGTTGATCGCGCTGGGCTTGTTCCCGGCGGTCAGCGGTTTTGTACAGCATATTCCTGAGCCAGTACTGGGCGGGGCAACGCTGGTAATGTTCGGTACTATTGCCGCATCCGGCGTGCGTATTGTGTCCCGCGAGCCGCTGAACCGTCGCGCGATTCTGATTATCGCGCTGTCGCTGGCCGTCGGCCTGGGCGTCTCCCAGCAGCCGTTGATCCTGCAGTTCGCCCCGGACTGGGTGAAAAACCTGCTCTCTTCCGGTATTGCCGCAGGCGGTATTACCGCTATCGTTCTGAACCTGGTGTTCCCACCAGAGAAGCAATAAGCAAAATGCGGCGTTGATTCGGAATCAACGCCGCTGTAACGCTCTTTCACCATTCCCGCCTTGAGCATTGCGTCTAAATCGTGCATAACTTGACTATGTGCACTTCGCGGGATGGAAGACCATGAAATTTATTGGAAAGCTGCTTCTTTACGTGCTGATCGCCCTTGCAGTGGCGATCCTCGGCCTTTATTTTCTACTGCAAACCCGCTGGGGCGCAGAGCACGTCAGCGCCTGGGTTTCACAGAACAGCAGCTACCATCTGGCCTTTGATGCCATCGATCACCGGTTTTCTTCCCCTTCCCATATTCTGCTGGAAAACGTCACCTTTGGCCGGGATGGTCAGCCCGCCACGCTGGTCGCCAAAACGGTCGATATTGGACTCAGTAGCCGACAAATCACCGACCCGCTGCACGTAGACACCATTTTGTTGCAAAACGGCACGCTGAATCTTTCCCAGCAAACCGCGCCGTTGCCGTTTCAGGCCGATCGCCTGCAATTACAGGATATGGCGCTTAACAGCCCCGGTAGCGAGTGGAACCTCAGCGCCCAGCGCGTTAACGGCGGCGTCATTCCCTGGAGCCCTGAGGCAGGTAAAATTCTCGGCAGCAAAGCGCAAATTCAGCTCAGCGCCAGTTCGTTGACGCTCAACGATGTCCCGACCACCAACGTCTTGATTGAAGGCAGCATTGACCATGACCGGGTGACGCTTAGCAATATTGGCGCAGACGTGGCGCGTGGAGCATTAACCGGCGTAGCGCAACGCAATGCCGACGGGAGCTGGGTAGTGGAGAATCTGCGCCTGAACGATATCCGGCTGCAAAGCGACAAATCGCTGGCCGACTTTTTTGCCCCGTTAAGCACCATTCCTTCCCTGCAAATTGGTCGTCTGGAAGTAACGGATGCCCGTCTGCAAGGCCCCGACTGGGCGGTGACGGATCTCGATCTGAGCTTGCGCAACATGACCTTCAGCAAGGACGACTGGCAAACTCAGGAAGGAAAATTGTCAATGAACGCCAGCGAGTTTATCTACGGCTCGTTGCACTTCTTCGATCCGATTCTGAACGCTGAATTCTCGCCGCAAGGTATTGCGCTGCGCCAGTTCACCACCCGCTGGGAAGGCGGTATGGTCAGAACGTCGGGTAATTGGCTGCGCAACAACAAAGCGCTGGTCCTCGATGATGCCGCCATCGCCGGTCTGGAATACACGCTGCCGGAAAACTGGAAACAGCTGTGGATGAACCCCCTACCTGTCTGGCTAAACAGCCTGACGCTGAAGAAATTCAGCGCCAGCCGCAATCTGGTAATTGATATCGACCCGAGTTTCCCGTGGCAGCTCACCGCGCTGGACGGTTACGGCGCTAACCTCGGGCTGGTACAGAACAATCAGTGGGGGATCTGGAGCGGGAGCGCCACCCTCAACGCCGCTGCTGCTACCTTTAACCGCACGGACGTACGTCGTCCTTCGCTGGCGCTGACGGCGAACAACAGCACCATCAATATCAGCGAACTGAGCGCCTATACGGAAAAAGGGCTGCTGGAGGTCACCGCCAGTATTTCGCAGTTACCTCAGCGCCAGGCTCAGATCAGCCTGAACGGGCGCGGCGTGCCAATGACGATTCTGCAACAATGGGGATGGCCCGCACTGCCGCTTTCCGGCGATGGTAATATTCAGCTTACCGCCAGCGGTAATATTCAGGCCGATGCGCCGCTCAAGCCAACGGTCAGCGGCCAACTGCATGCGGTGAACGTGGAGAAACAGCAGGTCACGCAGACCATGCAGGCGGGCGCGGTTTCAGGGAGTGAAGTCACAGCACCACCACCTGCGCAATAATTTATTGCCCGGTGGCGCTTCGCTTACCGGGCCTACTCACGCTCATAAACGAATATATTCACTGCACAACAGCCATTTCACCGGCTCATCCTCTTCAATCGCCGGGAAGCGACCGCCAGGCTCCAGAAAGTGGTTGTCATGCAGGTCGTCATTGACCATCGAGATTTCCCAGCCCAGCACGAACGCCTTCTCCGCCCAAAAGCGATGATACAAGCGCGGCGGCAGGCACACCCCCTGTCCCGGTTTCAATACCAGCGTCTCGCCAGCGTCAACGGTACGCCGCTGACCATCGACGCTAACTTCAACAATACGCCGTGCGTCATACCCGTCATCAGGCGTGGCCCATGCCAGCTGCATACATAAGTCACCCCCGCCGCGATTCACGATATCTTCCATTTTATGGCGATGAAAATGCCATGGTGTTTGCTGATCCTGCTGAATTTGCAGCATCTTTTCAGCATACGGTTTGGGATAACCCGCTGACCCTGGCTGACCATTGCGCAACGTCAGTAACGTCAGTCCCGTTTGCGCAAAATCTCCACGCCCAAAGTCGGTAATATCCCAGCCCAGCTGGAGATCGCACACTTCACGCCACAGAGATTGATCCTGTTGTCGCCAGGCATCGATCGTAAAATATGCAAAGTCAGGCAGACAAACCCTAAAAGTCTCGGCAATTGCATGCGCCTTATCAACGGCATAATTAATATGTGAACGCTTCATTCCACTTTTCCTTGTTGCGAAAAAGGCGGGTCGCCCCGCCTGCATGCCGTTAGTAAAGTGATGCTTTGCCGGTTGAGCCGAACAGTTTCATTTTGTGGCGGATCACGTCCCGCGCGGCGCTAATGGCTTCCGGGTAGATTACGTTCGGGTCCCACCAGGTTTCTTTCGCCAGGATTTCGCGGACTTTCTGGAAGTAGGCGTATTTCATATCACTGGAAATGTTGATTTTGCCCACGCCCAGCGTCACGGATTCGGCAATTTCCGCATCCGGGTTCGCGGAACCACCGTGCAGCACCAGCGGAATATCCACACGCCCGGCGATGTCGCGCAGGATGTTCATTTGCAGCTCTGGCTGCATCCCTTTCGGGTAGATCCCGTGCGCGGTTCCAATCGCCACCGCCAGCGTGTCTGCACCGGTTCGGGCGATAAAATCCTCTGCCTGAGCGGGATCGGTATAAGTAACCTTCGACACGCCGCCTTCCACTGACGTCCCGGTCTGACCAATCGTACCCAACTCCCCTTCCACAGAAACACCTACCGCATGCGCCAGCTTGACCACTTCGCGGGTCAGCGCCACGTTCTCTTCATACGGCAGCAGCGAGCCATCAATCATCACCGAGGTAAACCCACACTGAATCGCCCGCAGAACATGCTCAACCGAAGCACCGTGGTCCAGATGCAGAGTAAACGGCACTGGGCTACGCATCGTGATATCACGGACGTAGCTAAAAAACGCATCGCCGACAAAATCATGTTCGCTGGGGTGAATGGAGATAATCGCCGGGGTGTTGGTCGCTTCCGCTTCTTCCACAACTGCACGTACAAAGCAGCTGTCCGCCACGTTGAATGCGCCGATGGCAAAACCGTGCTGACGGGTAGGTTGCAGTAATTCTTTCATCGAAACTAACATGTTAATTCTCCAGTTTCAGGGTGTAGAAAGCCCTGCCAGTGCGTCATCGCAGAGGCATAGAAGGCGTTACAGAAAATGAATCAGGCTTTGCCGATAGCGCCGCTGGCCTGTAGATACGGAGTAATGGCTTCCTCGCAGGCCTGCTCCATCAGGGTCAGGACATCAACAAGTTCACCGGATGTGTCACGACACAGGGTATGCAGCAGCGCAGCCTTTCCGGCTTCAAAGACCGCTGCGCCAACGTTTATCTTGGCGACGCCAAACATCGGACAGCGCTGTAGCTGATCAAACGGCGTCCCGCTGCCGCCATGCAGCGCCAGAGGTACCGTAGATAACCGGGCAATTTCCTCCAGCCGCTGGAAATCAATGGCTGGCGTAACGCCCGGCGCGTACATGCCGTGCGCCGTACCCACCGACACCGCCAGCAAATCGATCCCGGTCTGTTGGATAAAGGGTTCCACGTCGGCGGCCTGAGTCATCAAATCAGCGTTAGCGGCATGGTCATAGCGCGGAGCATCGGCCAGATGGCCCAGCTCACCTTCCACGCACAGAGAAACGCTGGCTGCGAGCTCAACCACTGCACGGGTCTGGCGAATATTCTCCTCCAGCGCAAAGGCGGAGGCATCGATCATTAACCCGCTGAATCCGGCGCGAAAAGCCTGACGAATGCGTACAGGATCCTTTCCATGATCCAGCGCCAGCGCGACCGGTACCGAGGCTTCCTCTGCCAGCGTTTTGACGACCGCAGCGGCTATCGGGGCCGGAAAATGCTCCAGATGCCCCTGATACAGATTCAGAATGATGGGCGCACGGTGTTTCTCTGCCACCCGAACCGCCGCGCGGGCGCTTTCCAGGTTCATACAGTTGATGGCCAGCAGCGCGTACTGCTCGCGCCAGGCTTTCGTCACCATGCTTTTCATATCGGCAAACATACGGCCTCCGGTTATTCCAGGGTGAAGGTGATCTCTTCGTCTTTCAGTTTTTGATCGCTGAGTTCATCAAACTCTTCGTCACGCTCGGTCACCGGTTTCTTCCACAGCGACAACATGACACCGCAAATCACTGTGCCGATCCCCAGCGCCAGGCAAAACAGCAGTGGATGCGTAAAGAGCGGAACCACAAACATGCCGCCGTGCGGTACCGGGCTTTCGACACCCCACACCATAATCAGGCCGCCCGCAATCGCCGAGGCCACCACGCAGGAGCCCACCACACGCAACAGGTCGCGCGCTGCAATCGGAATGACCCCTTCGGTAATCATGCAGATCCCCATCGGGAATGCCGCTTTCAGCGCCTCGCGCTCCGCACGGGTGTATTTGTGACGCGTCAGCAGGAAAGAGAGCGTAATGCCGAACGGAGGGATCATCGAGCCAACAAACTTCACCGCTTCCGGACCGTACACACCGCTGACCAGCATGCCGTCAGCAAACAGCGACATGGTTTTATTCACCGGTCCGCCGAAGTCGAATGTCGCCATCGCACCGAGGATAGCGCCCATCAGAAAGCGGGATCCGCCCTGCATGGACTCCAGCAGATGAATCAACGCGTCCTGCAGCCAGGCTATCGGCTTGCCAATCAGCGTCATCATCAACAGGCCGCCAATGACGGTACTCAGTACCGGCAACACCATGATGGGCATCAGCCCCTGCATCGACTGTGGCAAACGGATATAGCGCTTAAGAAGCAGTACGGTATAACCGACCAGGAACCCGCCCAGCATCCCGCCGATAAAACCGGTATGAATTTCGCCGCAAACAAAGCCGACAATCAGGCCCGGCGCAAATCCGGGACGGTCGGCAATGGAGTACGCAATCGCGGCGCTAATCAGCGGTACGATTAACCCCATCCCCCAACCGCCAATCTGGTTGAGCATCCAGGGGATGGTTCCTGTTTTTTCACCCACGTTAGTCCCGCCAAGTATTTGCCCGAGAGCAATACAGATCCCGGCGGCGACAATTAACGGGATCATCCACGAAATCCCCGTTAATAAATGTCTTTTTATTTCCTGAGATAGCGGAATTTTATTTTCACTCATGTGAAATCCCTCCAGAATGAGGATCGCTACTGGTTATTATTAGCTAATGATTTTTCGACCTTTTCAAGAAACTGAATGGGCGATTTTATGACGATTTCAGTTTTCACTCGCACAATGCGTTTATTTGAAAATCGTTCCTCCCCTTTTATTTTGACATCGACGGCGAGAATCACGACATCAGCTGCAGAAATATCCTCTGTCAGTAATTCGTTTTCTGTGCCGATGGTTCCCTGGGTTTCAACTTTTATATTATGACCAAGCGCTTTAGCACCTTTAATTAGCTTCTCACGGGCAATATAGGTGTGCGCAATACCCGCCGTACAGGCGGCAACACAAACAATATTCATAACATGCTCCACATTTTAATTAGCAGACATTGGATTCAGCATATTGGCTAAAAAGCTCAATAATTTTCTGTGGACTGCTTTCGACTAACAGTTGTTCAATAATGTCGTCATCCGCCAACGCGCCAGCAACCTGCGAAAGCAGACGAATATGTGTAGTGTTTTGATCTTCAAGACGTACGGCAAACAGAATGATGCAGCGCACGTTGCTGCCATCCAGGGTTTCCCAGGGAATATCCTGACGGGTACGCCCAATTGCCAGCGTGGTATTGACCACCGCCGAGGATTTCCCGTGCGGGATCGCAATATGATTTTCGAAGCCGGTTGAGCCTTCTGATTCACGCTGCCAGACATCCTGAATAAACGTTTCCCGACAGCTAATTGCCCCATCTTTTTGCAGAATATCCGTCAGTTCCTCAATAGCCTCCGTTTTGTTTGTGGCCTTCATGTCCAAAATAACGCGATTTGTATTGAGTATTTTCGTGATGTCCATCAATCATACCTCATGGAGTTCAGACATTAATTTTCGACGACCAGCGACGTCGCCCGATGTAATTTTTCCGTAATAACCGTTTCTGTTACCCGCTTAATATCTGCATCATTGAAAAAGGCGGTGACATACACGACCGGCATAGCAACGGCAGGTAAATTTATCGTCGATACCACCAGTTCAATATCGTCCGTCAGTACGGAGGGCAGGCTGCCTGCCGATACCACGCCGACGATAGTCCAGTCCGGAAAGGCGCGCAGAATACGGCTTTTGAGTAAGTGAGAGGTGCCAATACCGGTTGAGCAGACCAGCAGCACGCGCTTACGCGCTATCTGCCGCTCCATTGCGGCTTGAAAATGCACGGTTAAATATCCCACCTCATCTTCCGACACGGACCGCTCGCCCCAACCGCTAAACACCCGATTCACCGCGCACTGGGTCAGACGCCACACGTCCTGCAACTCGCCTTTAATATCCTCCAGCAGCGGATTACGAATGCGGATCTGGTAGTTCAGGCGGTTAATCAGCGGCTTAATGTGGATCAGCAATCCGTCATACAGCGCCGTGTCCTGGCTAAGATCGCTGTCGACCATCTCGGCAAAGGAGGCAATCAACCGATGGGTAATCAAACGCGCTTCGTCGCTGGAGTGCATATGGCCAATCACGCTCACGTCGTTATGCTCTTCAATTACCACGCCGGAGGAGATAATGTATTGATATATAAACCAGACTTCGTCTTCCGGCAGCGGGTGGGCAATGCGTTTTTCAATATGCTGAATCATCCGGCTGGCAATGGAAAAAATATTCTCGTCACATGAGGTGATATTTTCATCATTTCTCGGCAGCGCATTGCCCCGCGTGATGCGGTGCATCATGATCAAAATATGGGTAAAGATATTGACGTAATAAGGCTCGCCCAAAGACCAGCACAGGTCGTTCTCCATTTCCTGCAATAACGTCTGGACAAATAAAACATCTTCTTCGCCAAAGTAATGCACTAAGGCTTTATAACTGCCCGGGTCAAGGCGTGAATAAACCACGTTACCAGGCTCATTATGGTTAATCACGCCGTTAATCAGCGACGCCATCGCCTGGCGTACACCGCTCTCGCTGCCTTCGATATGCGTGCCGCTCTGACTGCGAATCAACGACAGGCCCAGTGGGGTAATCCAGGATTCAATTACTTTCAGATCGTTAACAATCGATGCGCTACTAATGAAATAACGTTCGGATAATTTACTGATCGACGTTTCATGCGGCGTTTCGCTTAATAATTGTGAGGCTATCTTGACTCGCCGTGAATTATTCATCATGCCGTCAGTATCATCACCCTCCGATCCTAATAACTGGTCCATATATAAAAGGTCGGTAATATTATCGGAACTTAATATCACCCCAGCACCAGCACGTTTATCGATGGTTATTTTCCATTCTGATAACCATGGTTCCAGTAAGCGCAGATCGCGCTGCACAGTTTTCTCTGAAACAGATAAATACTCGGCAATTTTCAGCAGCGTGACATATTCCTTCTTAGACAGAAGAAACTTTAATAATCTGTTTTGTCGCGAGGTAATCATTTGCATTATTTACCCTTATTACATACCAGATTAAATATCTATACCCATCATACTTCAAGCTGCATGTGCGTTGACTTTCCTCGCTCACCCCAGTCACGTACTTATGTACGCTCAGGGGATTCGCTGCGTCGCCGCCTTCCTGCAACTCGAATTATTTAGGTTATAAAGAAGCATTTATGCTCCACGTGTAATCCGTGATGATAAATATAAGAGGACTACGATGCGCCAACAATACTAAATCGTGTCCAGTAATCCGGACAGAAATAAGACAAAAAGAGGAAATAGTGAGATATTTACGGCGCAGATCACATTTTTCGCGGGAATCAGAGTGATACCGCTCGCAAATATGCAGAGATAAAAATTTAATTCAGGATGTTTTGGATTTTCAGATCTGGAATGCTGCTCGCAGCGTGGGCCGGATAAAACGCATCCGGCACCACGTCGACACATGCTTACAAGGTAATCGTCAGCTCACTGCCCTGTGGAGTAATAACTACACCCAGCTCGCTGCCCATATGCGACCCGCATTTAATGCCGCCAATTTTCTGAATATTTCGCAGGCACAGCGTCCAGTTACGTGCCTCACCGTTCCCTTTCACAGTGATGGTATTACCTACACGCGTCGCCTTCAGCGTGAAGATAACCGAGCCGTCCATCGCAGGCACTTCACACACCGCTTCCCGGCCCTCCTGCAGATGGAACAGCTGGAACGCGGTTCCTTCGTGCCAGGCGTAGTCCGGCTTCTGGTTATTGCTGCCCAGCGCCAGCAGGGTGTTCTCACGCACGTAGACTGGCAGGCTCAGGAAGTCATGCTGCTGTTTATGCCAGCGGCTGCCAGACACCTCGTCGTTACGCCACAGATGCGTCCAGCGTCCTTCCGGCAGGTAGAACTGCACATCACCCGCTTCGCTAAACACCGGCGCAACCATCACGCTATCGCCCAGCATGTACTGGCGGTCGAGGTAATCACATGCCGGATCGTCCGGGAACTCCAGCATCATTGCGCGCATCATCGGCGTTCCTAGCTCATTGGCGCGCGCCGCTTCGCGATACAGATACGGCATCATGCGGCATTTCTGCTCGGTGAAGTAGCGCACCACGTCGCAGGATTCGTCATCGTACGCCCACGGCACACGGTAGGATTTGCTACCGTGCAGACGACTATGGCTGGAGAGCAGCCCGAACGCACACCAGCGCTTGTAAACGTGCGCTGGGGCGGTATTCTCAAAGCCGCCAATATCGTGACTCCAGAAGCCAAAGCCGGACAGGCCAATGGATAATCCGCCGCGCAGGCTTTCGGCCATCGATTCATAGTTGGCATAGCAGTCGCCGCCCCAATGCACCGGAAACTGCTGCGCGCCGACCGAGGCCGAACGGGCGAACAGCACCGCCTCTTCTTCACCGACAGTCTCTTTCAGCACGTTCCACACCAGTTCGTTGTAAATGTACGCATAATGGTTGTGCATTTTCTGCGGATCGGCACCGTCAAACCACTGAACGTCAGTAGGAATGCGTTCACCAAAGTCAGTTTTGAAGCAGTCAACGCCGATATCCACCAGACCTTTCAGCTTGTTGGCATACCACTCACTGGCTTGCGGATTAGTGAAGTCATAAATCGCCAGGCCCGGCTGCCATTTATCCCATTGCCACAGGGAACCATCCGGCCGCTTGAGCAGATACCCCTTCTCTTTCAGCTCGTTGAAAATCGGTGATTTTTGCCCGATATACGGGTTGATCCACACGCAAACCTTCAGCCCTTTCTCTTTCAGGCGGCGGATCATGCCTTCCGGGTCCGGGAAGGTCATCGGATCCCACTCAAAGTCGCACCACTGGAAGGCTTTCATCCAGAAGCAATCGAAATGGAAGACGTGCAGCGGCAGATTGCGCTCGGCCATCCCGTCAATAAAACTGTTGACCGTCGCTTCGTCGTAATTAGTGGTGAATGACGTGGTCAGCCACAGGCCGAATGACCAGGCTGGCGGCAGCGCGGGACGGCCAGTGAATTGGGTATAACGGTTCAACACGTCCTTCGGCGTTGGGCCGTCGATGACGAAATATTCCAGATACTCGCTTTCCACGCTGAACTGCACTTTCGACACTTTCTCAGAGCCGATTTCAAACGACACGCACTGCGGATGGTTCACCAGTACGCCGTAACCGCGGTTGGTGATATAGAACGGGATGTTCTTGTAAGACTGCTCGGTGCTGGTGCCGCCGTCGCGGTTCCAGGTTTCTACCGTTTGCCCGTTACGCACCAGCGCGGTAAAGCGCTCGCCCAGGCCGTATACCGTTTCCCCGACGCAGAGATCCAGCCGTTCAAACATATAGTTTTTCCCGCTGTGGGTATCCTGCACGTAGCCGTTGTTTTTCAGCTGGCTGCCGGTAATACGTTCGCCGTTACGCAGGAAATCCAGCGACCAGAATTCCCCTTTGGTTACGCGCACGCTCAAGTTACCGCTCTTCAGCTCAGCAAATTCGGCGGTGTTGTGCATCTCGACCTTCACATCCTGCAGCACATTTAGCGGGTAATGCGGACCGGTATCCAACGCCCCCTGGAAGTGCGCCATACGCACACCGACCACGCCTTCCTGCGGCGAGAAGAAGCGCAGGGTGAAGAGTGGAGTATCCAGTTGCCAGGTACGTTCGCGCACATCGCGCGGCGCAACGTAGACAATCATCTCGTTACCCTGCTGTTCGACCTCGAAAACCTGAATCGGGTTAATCACGTTCAGACCGGGCTGAATCAGCCAGTTTCCATCGCTAATTTTCATTGTCGGTTCCTTAGTTCTGTAATTCTTTCGTCGTAAAATCCTGCTGATTGCGGCGCGCACCCTGAGCCAGTTGGCTCATGATTTCAGTCAGATACGGGGTTTTCAGGGTATAGAAGCGTTTGGCAATCACGGCACTCAGCAGGTAGCAAATAGCCGGGACAATGGTGAACAGCCCGATGATGATGCTAATGGTGGCGCCGTTCTGGGTTTTCGCTGCGGCGTCGTAACCACCGCCCGCCAGCATCCAGCCGATCATCGCCCCGCCGAGCGCCAGACCCAGCTTGAGTACAAACAACGTGCCCGCAAAGCTGATGCCCGTCAGACGCTTTCCGTTGCACCACTCGCCGTAGTCCACGGTGTCGGACATCATGACCCACTGAATTGGCGTCACGAGCTGATGCAGTACGCCAATCACAAAGATAAAGCCGAACATGGTGATGCTGGCGTGCATTGGCACAAAGAACATCGCCAGACTGACGACCGCCAGCGCGGCGTTGGTCCACCAGAAGACGCTGACTTTGCATTTCCAGTCGGTCAGCGGCTTCGCCAGCGCAGAGCCGATAAGATTGCCGACGCAATAGGTGGTGAGGAAGGCGACAAACACTTCTGGCGTGCCCAGAATCCAGGTGACGTAATACATCATCGCCCCGCCGCGTACGCAGACAGCAAGGATGTTGAGAATGGTCAGCAGGCCGACGATGCGCCATTGATCGTTCTGCCAGATGTCGCGCAGGTCTTCACGCATCGAGGTGGTGCTCGGCGGCGCTTCCACGCGTTCTTTGGTGGTGAAAAAGCAAAATGCCAGCATCAGGAAGGCCACAACCGAGAGCACGGCAATCCCGCCCTGAAAGCCGAACGCTTTATCCTCGCCGCCAATCAGATTCACCAGCGGCATCATCAACACGGTGGAGAGCATGCCGCCCGCCGTCGCCAGCACAAAGCGCCATGATTGCAGGGAGATACGCTGCGTGGGGTCATTGGTGATCACGCCGCCCAGTGCGCAGTAGGGAATATTCACCACGGTGTAGAGCAGGGTCAGCAGCGTGTAGGTGATTGCGGCATAAATCATTTTGCCGTTCAGACTGAGATCTGGCGTACTGTAGGCCAGCACACACACCAGACCAAACGGCAGCGCGCCAAACAGCACCCACGGGCGGAATTTCCCCCAGCGCGAGCGGGTGCGGTCGGCCAGCAGCCCCATACAAGGGTCTGAGATGGCATCCAGCGCACGCGCCAGTAAGAACATCGTGCCGACAAAGCCAGCAGGAATACCAAAAATATCGGTATAAAAGAACATCATATAAAACATTACGTTATCGAAGATGATGTGGCTCGCCGCATCCCCCATCCCGTAGCCAATCTTCTCTTTTACGGACAGAATTTCATTTTTCATTACGCATCCTTAACGTTCTAAAAGCTCTCTGAAACCGGTTACGGTTCTTGTAAACCATCCCTGCAAGCGAGAATATTCCGATATCTCGTTATTAAATTACGATTCTTGTTTTCTGTGATCAGGGTAGCGTCGAAAAAATGTGATGAAATGTAACTACCGGATTTATTGAGGATTTATATGAAACCGATCATGGCAAGACAAAAGGGAAGTTAAAAAAGTGAGTGAGGGGGTGTGGAAACCGTAGGAAGTAGCTATAATGCGCCCCGCCTCCATGTAGCAATCGAGGCGCGGAAGATCGTCATCTCCGGTGAGGTGGCTGGACTTCAAATCCAGTTGGGGACGCCAGCGTTCCCGGGCAGGTTCGACTCCTGTGATCTTCCGCCAAAATTCCTCCAGAAAAATCACGATCATTTTTTACTTATTGTAGTTTAAAATCAATAAATTAAATGATTTCCTCTGGAAAAAATAAAAAATATATGACATGTTTGTATATATTTTTTTAATTTTCTAAAATAATACATAGAGAGGGTATATGACTCTTGGCGAGATTGCTGCATACATAGGTGCTGCTGCCTGGCTTCCTCAGATCATTAATATTTTCTATAAGTACCTAACAAAACCAAAGATTAGAGTATTTTTCAATAATACAGCTGAGATAAGTTACACGTCTTTCGGTCCAATTCTTAATATTCGAATGGGGGTATTAGCAGAAAAGAAATCTCTTTTATTAGAAGATATTTCTCTAGAAATCAGGCATTCTGATGGTGATATACATTTTTTGAAATGGGCAGGAATTACCGAGATTCATAGTGAAATAAGTGATCAAAATGGAAACAAGCAAGTCATATCAAAAGAACAACCACCGATCGCATTGAAATTATTTCAAGATTTACTTACAGAAAAATTTATAAAATTCCAAGAGCCAAAATATCATGAGCAAGATTCAATATTAATCAATGAATTAAACTCACACGTTAGTTTTTTAGCCAGTAGAAATACCACTAATGTCGTTGCCGAAGCTCTCAAATCATCTCAATTACATAATGTTCTTGCTTATCGTGAGAATTATTTTTGGTGGAAAAAAGGAAAATATACAGTTAGCCTCAAAGTTAAATCCCCCGATAGATTTAATTTTGAGGGGAATATCTTCAGCTTTACTTTAAACCAAACAGAAATTGACTTATTAAAATTCAATAGTAAAAGTTTATCCGAATTCTTAAATGCACATATTGCGCAAAAAGACGATATTTCGAATGTGAAATGGAATTGGATAAATCCCAAGATTACTAAAGGCGAATAATATCTTAAGGCCCTAATTGTACGGGCCTATCACTTACTTTTTTCACTCATATCAATTCCAAGCCTTTCCAGTTCCCTTCTCCCCAAGGTCTTGAGCCAATTCCCCAAACTCATCCCCTGTGCCTTTGCAGCAGCCTCGAACTGCGCCTTCAACTCCGGCGTGATACGAATCTGGAAAGTCGGTGCTTTTCCGGATTTGGACTGATTTGGGTCGCGTTTAGCCGTTGACATGTACGTACCTACAAGCGCAAGATATCACCAACCAGGTACGTACCTTTCTTATCTGACGACCTGACTTATAAACGCCCTCGCCCGGTATTCGCAGTACCCGACGAGAGCTAACCTCACCAACTATCAAGGAGTTGATTATGGCTGATTCGCATTCTACCCCAGACACCGACCAATCAGGAACCGAACGTTCGGTAATTGTGGGATATCGCCCGAATGTTTTCGACAAATCCACGCCCAAAATTATCCTTTCAGGCAAGTGGCTACGCGCGGCGGGGTTTGAAACCGGGCAACAGATTAGCGTAAAAGTGATGAATGGCTGTATCGTCCTGATGGTCTATGGCGAGCAGGAGCAACGGCTGCATGATGAGCTGCAAGAAGCAAATCAGAAGTTAAAAAGAATTGAGAGCACGCTGGCGACTCTCCAGTGAAGTGCGGCTGAACCTGTAAGCGTTAATTACAGATTTACCAGATGCCGGATGGCGCTAACGCTTATCCGGCCTACGAACTGCACATAGCAAAAAATAACGTTGCGGCCTTTCATTTTCAGTTGTTCGGTTTTACCGAACAACTGCCATAACCATCCTATTTAATACGTAAAAAAGCCGCCGATCGGTTAATCAGCGGCTTTTACATTACTGCATTACATCAGAAGTTATATTTCACGCCGAGCATACCGCGGGTATCGCTGTAGCCTTTGTCGCCGACCTGTTGGGCCACGTTGCTCCACACGTTGAGGCGCGGGGTGATTTGCCCTTCTACGCCGACTTTCAGCTCGCCGATGTTTTTGGTGCCGCGCATGTCGTTGCTCACATCATCCATCTTCACGCGGGTCGTCTGCGTATTGTGGATCCAGTTGGCTTCGACAAACGGCTGGAACTCACGAGATTTACCGTCGTCGATGGCGTTGTGACCGTTGATAAAGGCTTTCACACCCAGACGGGTCATCAGGTTGCCATCGGTGTTATCTTTCACGCGGGTGCCGTTCGCTTCGCGGTGGCTGTCGGCCTGCACGTCCATCCATACCACCTGCGCTTTCGGTTGCAGCCAGTAGCTGTTGCGCTCGTTTTCACCCAGTTTGAAGCTGTAACCGGCTTCTACCGAAGCGGTTATCCCGCTGGATTTGTATTTCTCTGTCGCCTGCTCCTGGCCCATCACCTTGTTATCAAACCAGTTGTACAGCATCCAGGTGTCTACGTAGGTGCCGGTCTTGTCGGCGTCATTGGCATACCAGGTGCCGTACAGCCCCACGCTGTAACCGGTAACCTGACCACGTGAATGGTAGCCAGTCAGGCTGGACTGCGTGCGGTTCTGGCTGTTGGCGTAACCTGCCATTGCACCGAGATGCCAACGGTCGAGGCCGTCGCTACTCCACTGCGCCAGATCGCCGCCTAGCTGCATCACATAGCTGTTGCTTTGGGTTTTCAACTGCCCGCTACCGTCTTTGAAGCGGGTATGCGCCCCAACGTTACGCATCCACAGGCTGGTAACTTTCTTCTCGCCCGTCAGCATGTCGATGTACTGTGTCTCTCCCAGACGATCGTGCAGTCGGGTCATAAACAGCGTGTTAGCGGCGTAGTTGTTCGCCAGATAACTGCCTGCTTCCGGGCGGAATTGCTGCTCGGTGACCGGAGGTGCGACAGGTATTTCCGGCTCAGGGATTATCGGATCGACCGGGTCCGGGTCTTCCGGATCCGGCGGAGCAGGAATAAAGCTGGTCAGATACCAGTTGCTGCCCTTTTGCACCACGTTATAGTCGTACGCACCGGCAACAATACGGCCTGCTTTCTCAAACGTACCGTCAGAATTACCAGCCACTTCGATAATCTCAATACCTTCAATGGTCTGCGCCCCGGTTCCGCCAATGTTGTTCACCGCCACAAACGCGTTACCGGCGGTATTGCCGAGCACCTTCAGCTTGTCGGTTTCGGAGGTATCGTCATTCAGGACGGTATTGAAAACCAGTTTGCCGCCGTTGCCGGTGAAATCTTCATTAATGGTAAGCGTCTGCCACGGTTCGCCGTCAGTATGCCCAAAGTTCACCACTGACCCGCCGTTCAGCGTCAGGTCGGTGAGCGTTGAGCTGTTAGTCATATTCCAGGTCGCGTCGCTCATTTGCAGCGAGATAACGCCCGTTCCGGCCGTGACGCTGGTGATGTATGACGCCCCGCTCCACAGCGAGTTGTCGGTCATGTTGAGCGTAATGGTACTGTTTTGCTGCGGCAGAGCGCTGGTCGCTGCAGTGGCCCCGGCAGCATGAAGGTCGCCGTCGATGAGGAAGCGCCCGCCCGCAGAGCCGTCTACGGAGCCGCCCGTTTCGGTGCTGATGGCATAACTTTCATTGCTGTGATTGCCCGCCATAGCAATAGTAGCGCCGCCACCGAGATTTACCGTGCCGCGTGAAATCGCATACAGACCGCGTGGCGCTTTGCTGTAAGAGGAGGTTTTCGTAGAGCTGTTAACGTTAATCGTCGCGTTATCGCCCAGATTCACCGTCGCATTATAGGAATAGACTGCATGGGCGCTGGCACCGCTCACCGAAATGGTGGCGTTATTGCCCAGTTCCGTTTTGGAAGATGAGGCGGCGTAAATCCCCGTTGAGGAGGCCCCCGATGTCTCGATAGTGGCATCATTTCCAAGGCGGATTGAGGACCCGCTCTGCCCGGAACGGATTCCCTCTGAGCCAACGCCGGTAGTCACAATGTGTGCACGATCGCCGACGATAATCGTATTCTTGGCAAGCGTGGCATCTCTCATCGCGTTGGCGGTGATACCACGCCCCTGATTTCCGGTCGTTTTGATATACAGATCGTCGCCGACGTAAATGTTTGCCGACCCTATCCAGCCCTGGCCGATGGCGTTGTAACCGGCGTTGATACCGTCACCATCCAGACCATCCACGTAGATGCTGGTGCGATCCCCGGTGATAATAAAGACCGGATTATCCGGCGTGTTGGCACCGTGTGTACGGATGCCATCAACGTTTTTACCGTTATCAGCGGAATTCTTTGAATTAGTGTAAATCGTCAGGTCATCGCCAAAAATAACGCCCGGGCTTCCCGTTTGGCTATTCTGAATAACGGTAATGGAATGTTCGAAGGCTTCAGCTCCAGGCCCATTCAGCGTTAATCCATGACCAAAAACGGGAATGGTGCCGGCACTCCACTGATAAACATAATTCGGCGTAGCGCTGGTTTTAGCGAAACTGGCATTCGCCTGTGCAGGAAATAAAGCCTGCAACTCCGGGGACAGACTGCTAACCAGACCGCTGGAAGGAAGACTATCAACATCAATCCAGGCTGCATGGGCCGAAAATACCATAGAAGTTAATGCGGCTGAAACCGCGATGGCAATACGAGAGTAAGATTTGGGATTTGGCATATTAGCCTCCTGCTATCAGGCGTAGAGCGTCCACCACATCGCAAGGATGTGAAATAATAAAAATCAGAAATGCGTTATAAAATATTCGATAGTATTTTATGAATACTATGGCCCAACTTATCTTCAAGCCGGAGCTTATAGACATATATTTTCTTAATATCAATATTATCTATTTGGGTAATTTGCTGAATACTTTTTCCTGAGACAAATCGCTTCAGTAATATCATTTCTGTATAGTTGAGTGAGCGTCCACGTTTACTGTTAGCGAGATGACCGGTAAATAATCGTCTCATTTTCTGATGCTGTACGTCATCATCATCATCAGAATATATAATCCCTTGTATTTTATTGCTTTTCGACAGCCAGTAGTTGGCTAACGGCGCCAGGTTCCGGTCCGCTATCAAAACAATATGCATGCCGCTATAAGCCAGACGATCAACCCATTGCGGGTCGGCAAACAGTCGCAGGTTCGGGAAAGAGAAGTCCACAAAAATAAACCCGCGCGACAAATGGTTTTGATTATTAAGCAGAAGTTTTTCAATAATTCCTTTTTGCAGAAAGCCATTTCCCTCAGGCCAGATAGCAAAAGCGGCACGGTGACAGTAACTGGCGCGAACCGCAGTATCCGGAAATAATTGACAGGATAATTCACAGCTTATGCAACGAACACTCTGTGATGGTGATCTCTTCATCAAAAATGACTCCTGTTATTTTTCCATAAATATTTCATTGGTAAATAAATGTGTCAATCCGACACTTACGACATTCCTTGTCAGTTAATAACAGTGGCGCTAATAAAATGTAATAAACTCCTGATGCGCTAATAAGTATGGACTGTGATTAATACGATTGCGCTAAGCTTTTTTGTGCCTTATCTCAGAATAACAGCCTGGGCATTAGGAATTTTATGCATAAATTAAAGCCATAGGATAAATCCCAAAAAAGCACTATTTGCTAAAAAACAACCGATGTAAACGATACTCATTAATTACACAATACTGATAACTCAATCACCCTTGAAGTGCTGTGGATAAATATAATGATAATTCAGATAAACCTGTAATGAATTCTCATTATTTAACATTAGTTAATTTTACCTAAGAACTTACTCAGCTAACACATTGTATGTAAAGAACATTTAACTCTTAAGTGAAATTCTTATCTGCGATCACGTACAAAGAGTGAGGCATATTATCGATTTGGATGTAAAATTTAAGGTAAGTGTTGGCACATGCGGTGATACGTTTTGGTTACTGAGGGCTGGGCAATTGTACCTTATCAATCAGTTGGTCGAATTTAATCCTGATAACAAAAGCCTGGTCAATCGACAGACAGGGCGAGCAATACAACTTCAGCTCCCAGCCTCGCTCTGTTTTCTCTATTTAATTACTCACGCAAGTGACATTGTTTCTCAGAACACGTTGATTAAAGTGGGCTGGGGTGAGAGAAATAATGTGACCACCACCAACACATTTTACCAGGCAATTTTGACGCTACGTAATGCTCTGGCGGATGTGGGTCTGCCGAGAGATACGGTGAAAACAATTTCCCGGCGCGGGCTTACATTAAATGAAAATACGCAGGTTGAGGCGATAACACATCCTCAAAGTGAAGTTTACCAGCCACCGGTTATTGAGGATTACGCGCCCCCAAAGATAATTGCTCCCGCGCCTCAACAAACGACGCGGGGACCCTGGTGGTACATTATATTTAGCACGGGCATCGTTATTGCCACCCTGATTATCTGGCTGGTGTGGTATCAGACGCGTCCTGTTATGCCGTTTAGTAAATTCGTGTCTGTTTCTATGCAAGTTCCCTCTCGGCAAAACTGTAAAATTTATTACTCACCGAATGAGCACGACCAGGAGAATTATTTCAATCTGATGCAACTGCATCCCTATCTCTGTGAAAACAACAAGCACGTCTTCCTTTCCGGCTACCGCAAAGCGGAGAGGATCGTGGCATTTGTCTGTGATAAAGATGCGCGGATAGATGCTAACGCGTTTTGTGCTACCCACTATTACTGGATGCGCGGGTAATGAAAAAAATACATCACCTTATTTTGCTGGTAATCGGTCTGGCGACGTTGCTCGGTTCAGGCGGGTGGCTATGGTATTCACGCTTTGCCGAAAAGCCGCTGAGTTGCATCGGCAACATGGAATGGAATATTGGCAGCAATCGCTTTGCCGGTACGTTATCGTTTCGGATGTACGATAATGCAGGTTTGGCCACCATTACCGGAAAACTGTACGGACGTAATACCTCAGACATCAGCAGGAACATTTATTTCAACTACACCAGACAGCACGAAGCCCGGGTGCTACAGGCGATGCAGGTGGTCAAAACCTTCGCAGACAGCGCCGATGAAACGGATATTAACAACACCTTACCCGGTTTTTACCGCCAAAGCGGACAAACCCTGAGTCTGGTCATGGAAGAGTATAAGGGCGCATGGATCTTTGCCAGCTCCAATGTACCCTCGCTGTATTGCCGCAAGAGGTAACGTCATATCCGGAAACAAAAATCGCGCCCCCTCAATGGAATTCATATTTGCCATCATCGACTTACGCGACATGGGTCACTGAATCCTCTAATAACCCATTGCTATTCTTCATCCCGAATCAGGAAACATCCTGAATATCACGATATCTATTGCGTAATAATTAAGCGAAATGGGCGTTTTATTTTGCCCAGAAGACTTCAATCTACGGATGGATATTTGGAGAAGGCGTGGGCAGGGGCGTTTATCTCTCTCGCGAGCAATGTCTGAGGGTTCAGACGTTATCGCATTTCAGGAAACGGTATGTTTCCGGTGTATTTTTGGCGTACATATGAGGGATACGTAATGTTTACTTTTAAAAAGTGCCTGATTGCACTTTCTATAAACTTGGCCGTTGTTTCATCAGGTTTTGCTTGTACGACCCTGCTGGTCGGTAACGAAGCATCAGCGGACGGCTCGATGCTGGTTGCCCGTAGCGCTGACAGCGATGCCCTGAAAGCGCAACATTTTGTCATTCACCCGGCAAAACAGAATCAGACCGGGGTATACAGCACCAAAGCACATAACGGTGCGAATGACTTTACCTGGCCGCTACCCAAAAACTCTCTGCGTTATACCACTGTTCCAAACTGGAAAACCCAACTGCACGGCGCGACCGGATTTAACGAGCTGGGCGTTGGAGTGAGCGGCACAGAATCTATTTTTGCCTCACCAAAAGCGCTGGCCGCCGACCCGTACGTTGAGGATAAAGGGATCACCGAAGACGATATTCCGGATATTCTGCTGTCGCAGAGTAAAACCGCGCGTGAAGCCGTAGCGCTACTGGGCCATATCGTTGAGACCGTCGGCGCAGGCGAAGGCTTTGGCGTTGCCGTTGTCGACGATAACGAGATCTGGTATCTGGAAACCGGCAGCGGCCATCAGTGGATGGCGCAGCGTCTGCCAAATAACCAGTATTTTGCCACCGGTAACCAGGGCCGCTTACAGGATTACGATCCGAAAGACCCGGACATGATGGCGTCAAAAAACCTGATTCAATTTGCGACCGAAAAGGGTCTGTACGAACCGGCGAAAGATGGCAAATTCAACTTCTCCAAAGCCTATACCCGTGATGACGAGCGTGACCGCACGTATAACGACCCTCGCGTATGGACCATCCAGAAAGAGTTCAATCCTTCCGTCAACCAGGATATGGCCAAAGGACGTGAATTCCCGGTCTTCATGACGCCAGAGAAGAAAATGACGCTGGACGATGTGAAAGCCGTACTGCGTAACCATTACGAAGGCACCAGCCATGACCCCTACACCAACGGTCTGAACGGCAAAGAGCCATGGCGTCCGGTCAGCGTCTTCCGCACCTATGAAGCGCATGTTATGCAGGTCCGTCCGTGGTTACCGAAAGAGATTGGTGAAACGACCTACATTGGTCTGGGCATGGCCGATCTCACCGCCTTTGTTCCGTACTACAGCGGCCTGAAGGCGTATCCGGCTAACTATACGATGGGTACCGATAAAGCGGACGATCAGTCTATCTACTGGAAATATCGTAAATTACAAACGCTGACGATGACCGATTATCCGAAGCTCGCGCCAATCGTCAAAAAAGCCTACAAAGCATGGGAAGACAAAGTGGCGAAGGAGCAAAAAGAGGTCGAAGCAGAGTATCTGAAGATGGCGAAAACCGATAAACCAGCCGCCGATAAGATGCTGAATGACTTCAACCTGCGCATCATGGCCGACGCCGAGAAGCTGACGGAAGATCTGACTAATCAGCTATTTACCATCCGCACCAAAGACATTCAGTCTGATATTTTCTTTGCCAACGCGGCGAAAAAAGACTGAGTAGCGACGCGATAGTATTCTGGCGTAAAGCACTTATTAGCTTTGCGCCAGCATTTCACACCGCGCCTTCACCGCGTCGTGCAGCAGACGGACCGCCGTTGAAAGCTGCTTCCGATGCGGGCAAATCATATTCAGCGGGACTTTCTCTCCCTGATAATCCGGCATCAGCAGTTGTAATCGACCGTCACGCACATCTTCGCTGACATCCAGCCACGACTTGTACGCCACACCTTCCCCGGCAATCGCCAGCCGTCGGATCACTTCCGCATCGTCGCTCATAATGGTGCCGTTAACCTGCACACTACTGACCTCGCCGTTGCGCGTAAACGTCCAGCGATCGTGCAGGCGGCCGCGTAATACGAAGGTCATGGCGTTGAGCTGTGTTAAATCATCCGGGGTTTGCGGCGCGCCGTTTTGCGCAACCCATTCCGGTGATGCCACCAGCACACGTCGGTTACTCGGTGCAACGGGCAGCGCAATGTATGACGCGTCTTCGGTATTGCCATAGCGAAACGCAACATCGACGGGGTCTTTAAAGACATCCGTCACCTGATCGGAGAAAAAGATCCGCAGGCGCAGCGCGGGATAGCGGCGTCGAAACGACTGAAAGACCGGCAGCAGCAGGTTACGGCCAAGATCGGAAGGCACGGCGATTTGCAGCGTGCCAGAAACTTCATCTTCTGGGGTCTGAATTTTTTGCAGCCCGGCATGCATCACGTCCAGCATCTGGCGGGCATAGGGTAGCCAGACCTCGCCCTCCGGCGTCAGGCGTAGGCTGCGCGTGGAGCGGGCGAACAAGCGGATAGCCAACGTAGACTCCAGGCGCTTGATAGCTGAACTGACCTGAGCAGGCTGAACGCCGACTTCGCGCGCGGCATCGCTAAAACTATTCAGCGCCGCGGCGCGGACAAACAACGTGAGATCTTCAAGCCGGAACATTTTCACTCCCCGAGTATAAGTCCTGTCGCCGTAGGGCTATTTTTCCCGTTCTGCTACCGGTTTACCATCGAATTATTCAACTGATTCCTGTGACCGGAGAGACCATGAAAGCCATCGCTATTACCCGCGCCGCGACCGACGGCAATAACATTGAATTTTTACAAGAGATTGACCTGCCCATGCCAGTCGCTACCGGGCACGATCTGCTGGTTGAAGTGAAAGCCATTTCCGTCAATCCCGTTGATACCAAGGTCCGCGAAGGTTTTAACGCCGATGTGCCGCGCGTTCTGGGCTGGGACGCCGTTGGCGTGGTGAAGTCCGTGGGTGAAGCCGTCACCCTGTTTACACCTGGCGATGAAGTCTGGTACGCCGGAGCGCTGGGCCGCGCTGGCAGTAACAGTGAATTTCAGCTGGTTGATGAACGTATTACCGCGCTGAAGCCAAAAACACTGGATAATGCTTCTGCTGCGGCGCTGCCGCTGACCGCCATCACCGCCTGGGAAATGCTGTTCGACCGTCTGGGCGTTGAGGAAAATAGCAATGAAGATGATGTGTTATTGATTGTTGGCGCGGCTGGCGGCGTCGGTTCTATTCTGACGCAACTGGCCAGTAAGCTGACCAATATGACCGTCATCGGTACGGCATCACGTCCGCAGAGCCAGAAATGGGTTCGTGAAGCGGGCGCTCATCATGTGATTGACCACAGCAAGCCGTTGACGGAAGAGCTGACACGGATAGGCATTAAAGAGGTGACGCACGTTGCCAGCCTGAACAATACCGAGCAGCACTATTCGCAAATCATTGCCGCCCTGGCACCGCAGGGTAAACTGGCGTTGATTGACGATCCGCACACTCTCGATGCGCGTCCGCTGAAGGCCAAAAGCATTTCGCTGCACTGGGAGTTTATGTTTACCCGTTCGATGTTTACCACCCACGACATCATTGCGCAGCATCAGTTACTGACCCGCGTGGCACAGCTGATCGACAGCAACACCCTCCGCACCACGCTGGGCGAGCATTTTGGTGCTATCACTGCGGCGAATCTGCAAAAAGCCCACGCGCAAATTGAAACCGGTCGCTCGGTCGGCAAGATTGTGCTGGAGGGGTTTTAACATGTCCGATTCAGAAGTGATTTCAATTATTGCGGTACTGAAAGCCAAACCAGGGAAAATCGATGCACTGAAACAGGCACTGCAGGCTCTGTTACTGCCTACTCGCCGGGAGCCGGGCAATATTGAATATGCTCTGTTCCAGTTACGCGACACGCCGGATGTGTTTTACGTGCGCGAATCCTGGCACGGTCAGGCCGGTCTGGGCGAGCATATCGCTCTGCCACATTTCCAGGCGTTCATTCTACAAATGAACGATCTGCTAGCCGAACCGCTACGGCTGGATTATCTGACGCCGATTGCGCCATAAAATAACTGCCGAAGCCCCCTGCCACGTGGGGGGCTGCACCAGTCATGTCTCACTCGCTTCGCTATCTCTGCTATGATGCCTGCACACAAATAAAACAAAACAACATGCCGAGGGAAAGATGAGTTCCACCAGAAGAGGGATGATGAACGTCCTGATTGCTGCCGTATTGTGGGGAAGTTCGGGCGTTTGCGCGCAGTACATCATGGAGCAAAGTCAGATGTCGTCGCAGTTTCTGACCATGACGCGCCTGATTTTCGCCGGGCTGATTCTGCTGATGCTCTCTTTCGTTCACGGCGACAAAGTGTTCTCCATTATCAAAAATCGCAAAGATGCCATCAGCCTGCTGATTTTTTCCGTAGTTGGAGCGCTCACCGTACAGCTCACCTTCCTGCTGACCATTGAAAAATCCAACGCCGCCACCGCGACGGTACTGCAATTTTTGTCACCGACCATTATCGTGGCGTGGTTCTCCGTAGTGCGCAAAGCGCGACCGGGGATTTTAGTGCTGACGGCGATCTTCACCTCGCTTATCGGCACCTTCTTACTGGTCACTCACGGTAACCCGACGTCGCTGTCTATTTCACCTGCCGCGCTGTTCTGGGGAATTGCCTCGGCGTTTGCCGCCGCGTTCTACACCACCTACCCCTCAACGCTTATCGCGCGCTACGGCACGCTGCCGGTCGTCGGCTGGAGTATGTTAATCGGCGGCATGATCCTGCTGCCGTTTTATGCCGGACAGGGCACTAATTTCGTGGTGAATGGCAGTTTGATTCTGGCGTTTTTCTATCTGGTGGTCATCGGCACGTCACTGACGTTTAGCCTGTACCTGAAAGGCGCGCAGATGATTGGCGGACCGAAAGCAAGCATTTTGAGCTGCGCAGAACCGTTGAGCAGCGCGTTGCTGTCCCTGCTATTGTTAGGCATTACATTTACCCTGCCTGACTGGCTGGGCACGCTTTTGATCCTCTCATCGGTAATACTTATCTCAATGGACTCACGTCGCCGCGCCAGAGCGGTTTAACCCCAACCGGCGCGGCAACGGGTCACGATTACCAGCCCGGAACCGCGCCGCCGTTAAAGATAGTTTCTGCCGCCTTTGCCACTTCCGGTGACTGATAAGATTGCAGGAATTCTTTCACATTCTCGGCATCTTTATTGTCTTCTCGCGCCACCAGGATGTTCACGTACGGTGAGTTTTTGTTTTCGATAAATACGCTGTCATGTACCGGGGAAAGCCCGGTTTGCTGGATGTAGGTGGTACTGATAATCGCTACATCCACTTTCTGATCGTCCAGCACGCGCGGCAGCTGCGCGCCTTCCAGTTCCATAATTTTCAGATGCCGCGGATTATCAGTGATATCTAACGCTGTTGGCAGCAGGCCGGTATCCGCTTTCAGCGTAATTAACTTCTCTTTTTGTAGCAGCAACAGCGCGCGCCCGAGGTTGGTTGGATCGTTAGGTATCGCTATCGTCGCACCGTCTTGCAGTTGATCGACTGTTTTAATCTTTTTCGAATAACCGGCCATCGGGAACACAAAGGTATTGCCCACCGCAACCAGCTTATAGTCGTGTGCTTTATTATCTTGTTCGAGGAACGGACGATGCTGGAAGACGTTGGCATCCAGCTCACCATGATTGGTGGCATCGTTGGGCAGCAGAGAACCGCTAAAACCCACCAGCTCCACCTCAAGGCCATATTTTTCTTTCGCGACTTTCTTCGCGACCTCCGCCACATCCTGCTCGGCACCGTTAATCACACCCACTTTAATATGCTTTGCATCACTGCTCTGCTGATCGCATCCTGCCAGCAATAATCCCGCCAGTAATACCGCCGCCCCAGCCCCGAAATAAGGTATTTTCAGTTTCACGTTTTATCCTTTTGCAATAACCGCCTGATGAGTAATGAAATGACTATAGCGGCAAGGCCGCTGCGGTTTAAAAAACGAAAAAGCATCAGCAAGAAGAAAAAAGCATAATGGGAAAAAGTAAAATTAGTCGGAATCTGTTGTTAATTCATCAATGGAGAGCCCGGTAATAATCAGCACCAGTTCACGATCGATCCCCTTCTCCAGCATGGCATGGGCTATCCGCAACGCTTCGTCTTGTTTGCCTTCGCGTTTGCCTTCTAGCAACCCCGTTCTTCGCCCCGACTCACGTAAACATTCTGCAATCGTCATTAATCTCTCCTTATGCTGGGGAACGCGTAAAGCCACCTCGCGAATAAACGCCTCGAAACGCGGGGCGCTGCCAGACTGCATCAGATAATTAAATAGCGTTTCTACCTGGCTGTCATTAGCGTATCCCTTAACCAGCAGAGCAACCAGGTTATCCACCAGCACCATCAGGTCACGTTCACGTATATGCTTCTGGACAAGCTCATCAAGATGCTTCTGCATCGCAGCAATGGCATAACGCATCATCCGGAATGCCATATGAGCATCTGGCGAGCTTTGGTGCTCAATCAACGCATAGATATAGCCTTTACCCGATGTCGTTTTCAGCGACCACAGCACATCGGAATAACACGCTCGCAAATCTTCTTCAATAAAACTCCCGGGTTCCAGCTTCAGTGTGTCCAGATCGCAAAGCTCATGTAATGACGCCGGAAGATAGGTATCAAGAAAATCCCGTGCCGTATCTGGATGGCCCAGGAACTTTTTAAATACCGCATCATGCGGCGTAGAGGTTGTTGGTTTTTGCATGGCGATCCGTCACCAGAAGAACAAGACGACGGGACATTACTCGCCAGTGCTACAGACGACATCAGGGAAATTACCCCTTTGCGAGGCGTTTTCGAGGATAAATAGATGCTGCTGCAATGCATTCATTTTCCATGAATGATGTTCGCAAAAATGCCCGGTAGGCGTGAGCACCTCCGGGCATTCTCTTTTCTCTCTCCAACGATGGCGGCATCACACCAGGGTTTTGACTATCTCCATCAACCTGACGACATCTTCGGGCCGGGTATTACCGGTCTGTGGGTCGATAATCGAGCTATACACATGCGGCATGACGCGCGGTACTCCTGCTTCCAGACAGGATTGCAGGATAATGCCGAAGTTATCGAGATCGATACCGCCGGTCGGTTCAATCAGCGTCATGCCGTTGCGTGCCGCGGTCGTCGCCAGTGCGTACAGCTCAGGCAACGATTTCTCACCGCCCATAGGGAAGAACTTCGCGGCATGCGCGCCAGAGTCCAGCATCATGCGCACTGCGGCATCGCAGGAAACGCGGGCTGGCGTGCCCTGGCTGCTGCTGACCCCGGTGGAGATCAACACTTCCCCCGGCGTGCCCGTGGGACTGACTAACGCGTTGATATGGGTCTGTTCACCGCCCGTTGCGGCCAGCGCGCCTGCCGCAAACCCACAACCGGTAAAGGTCTGGTTGACGTGTGCCGGATGGACCCGTGAGGCAATCATCGCCGCTTTGTAATACTGCGCCGGGTCACCGGCCCCCAACCCCACGGAAATCGACGGCACGTCGGCCATCCAGCGTTTTACTTCCTTAACCCCTTCCTCAACCGAGGCAAACTGTGCGGAAAGGATGCCGATCACCGCGTGACCTTCGGCAGCGTCATAGATTTCCCGGGCGTTGGCGATATCCTTCGCCAGCACGTTAATAGCCACTTTATTGCGATAAAAATTAATGCGCTGCATGCTCTGCAATCTCCTTTAGTCGCGCCACGATCAGCGCCATTTCCCCTTCTGCGACCGTACGCGGATCGAGACTAAAGACGCCCTGATGAAGGTTATAACGACGCGCGTAAATCGCGATATCACCCTCTCGCAGCTGCGCTTCTACGGCGTAAGCATCCATCCCCAGCTCTTGTGCATTCACCCGAATACGAATCCGCCAGATGGTGCGCCCGGCTTCGTCCTGCTCAATATCCGCCTTCAGTCCGCGAATCGCTGAAATCGCCTGCGCCACAGGTTGCAGTTCTTCGGCGGTGACCACGGTTTGCCCCTGATGATAGTTTTCCAGGGCATACACCAGCCCGACCATATTTTCTTTGCCGATCTTCATCGCCCGGGCAATTCCGTGGTGCTGCGCTTTACACGCGGCAATCCACTGTTTCTTCCCGGTGATAAACCCGGAGGTTGGCGCGTTAAAGGCTTTTGCCCCACTGTAGACCACCATATCCGCCCCGCTCGCCACCCAGGCGTGTAAGTCTTCCTCGGCGGCGGCATCGACAATCAGCGGCAGGTTGTGAACCTGCGCAACCTGTACGAAGTCTGCAATGTTCAACATGCCTTTCTGCACGCAGTGGTGCGATTTCACATACAGCAGCGCGGCGGTGTTGTCGGTAATCGCGCTCTCCAGCTGCCAGCGGGCCGCCAGATTACTCGAGCCAACCTCCACCACGCGCCCTCCCCCTAAGCGAATCGCGCTGGTGATGGGCGCACCGTAGTCAACGTTATGCCCGCGCAGCATGACCACTTCATTAGCCATACCCGCGCTGTCCGGCATCAACGTGACTCGCGCCTGGTCGCCGCGGGTAATGGCCGCGGCAACGGCAATCGCAATACCCGCCGAGGCGCACGAAGTAACATAGCTGTCCTCCGCGCCGGTGTAGCGGGAAACCAATTCACCGGTACGGTCCACCAGCCGGTCAATTTCAACAAAGGCCGAAGCTGCCCGCGCGGTGGCCTGCATCACTTCCGGCGCGACGCTGGAAACGCCAAGAATCGTCATCTTGCCGCAGGCGTTAATCACCTGTTTTAGCCCCAATTGTTGATAGATATTCTGTGTCATGGCTTACAACACTCCCAGCAGCGAACAGACCACGCTGAGCGCGACAATCGACAGCAAAATCGTGGTGTAACGCGGCCCTTTCTTCACCAGATAGAAGTAGATGGCGAACACCGCCGCCAGCGGCAGCAGGCCGGGGGCAATAGAGTCGAGGATTTGCTGGACCACCACTTCAGAGCCTTTCAGGGCGCTGAGTTTTAACGGCGTGGTGATCTTGACGTAGCTTGCCGACAGCGCGCCCATCATGATCAGGCCCAGCACGTTCGCGCCGTAGATCAGTTCCTTTATTCGCCCTCCCTGCAGCAGACCAATTATCGAGTCACGCCCCAGCGTATAGCCTTTGTGCACCATGCCATAGCTGATTGCCAGCGTAATGGCCGGGTAGAGGATTAACGGTACAATTCCGCCCATCGCGCTGCCATTGGCGGCGAATGGGATGAAAATAGCAATTAACAGCGGCATCACGGCGGCCCAGATGATCGAGTCCCCCATCCCCGCCAGCGGTCCCATTAGCCCGGTTTTAATCCCGGTAATTGAGGCATCGCTGATCGGCTCGCCGCGGGTTTTCTGTTCCTCCATCGCAATGGAGATCCCCTGAATTACCGCCCCGAACGTCTGCTCTGAGTTGAAGAAGTTCAGATGGCGTTTCAGCGCTTCTACCTGTTCCTCTTTTTGCGGGTAGAGCTTTTTGATGATCGGCGTCATCGAGGCGCAGAAAATCAGGCTTTGCAAACGCTCATAGGAGCTGGAAACTTCCGCGCCCAGCCAGTAGATAAACCAGGCTTTGGTGATGTCTGCTTTGGTCAGCGTGCCGCTTTCACGCGCACGCTCCACCAGTTCATGTTGCATTACGTCGCTGCTCATCATGCTGCTCCTTCATTTTTCGCCAGACCTTTAATCAGGAAGGCCACGCAGGTACCAAAGATTGCCATCGCCATGATGTCTACCTTCAGGTACAGCACCGCAAAGAATCCGCCGATAAACCACGGCAGCAGGCTCTTTTTACCGATCACCATAATGGTGATGGCAAAGCCCAGCGCTGGCAGAATGCCGCCCATAATTTCAAAGGAGTGCGTCAGCCAGTGCGGCATCAGCTTGAGGAAGCTTTCCACCACGTCCTGACCAAAATAGTTGGCGGCGAAAACCACCGGGAAACGCAGTACAAGGCCAAGCAACGCCGGGTAGAGGAATGCACAGCGCATAATGCCCGCCATGTTGGCCGTTTCCGCATGTTTGTCGGCCATATGCACCCACGCTGCGTTTAACGTGCGGCGCAACTGGTCGAGGAACACGCCGATGACGCCAAACGGGATTGCCAGCGCGATAGCCAGGTTCGGGTCCATTCCGGCCTTCACGGCGATAGGAATTGAAATACAGGCGGCCAGCGCTGGATCAGAGGGCACGTTACCGCCTGGCGTAGAGGTCACGCCGAGATAAACCAGCTGCATGCCTGCACCGATGATCATCGCCGTTTCCATGTTGCCTAACAGCAGGCCAACGAATACGGCAATCACGACGGGCTGTAGCAGCATGGCGGAGAAGGTGTAGCCAAGGCGTAATCGGGCAAACCAGTAATACAACCCCATCAGGCTTGCAAAGACTAAAGTATCCATAGTTAAGTACCCTGTTATCAAAGAATTAGAATTTTTTCAGGATATCGTCCAGCGACTGCGGCTTATCTTCCGGGATAGTCTGGAAGAACACCTGAATCCCACGATTTTTCAGGTCGCTCAGAATGCCGACGTCTTTTTCATCCAGCGTAATGTTCTGGAATACCGCTTTGCGGTTTGGCCCGCCGCCCAGTCCACCGACCTGAATGGTAGTGACGTCAAACCCCAACTGGACCGCTTCCTGAACCGCCGCCAGAGAAGGGAACAGCACCAGCACTTTGCCGTCACCAAGCTGGTTTTCTTTCCAGGCTGCCGCAAAACTTTGGTTACCGAAACAATCCACTTTGATGTTTGGCGGCGCGGCCATCAGGTAGATGTTTTTCATAAACGGATCGGCATCCAGCTCATCGCTGACCACCGCAATCCGGTTGGCCTGAGATTGTCCAACCCATTTAGTCACCACTTGTCCATGAATCAGACGGCTATCGATACGACATAAGACGATGTTTGCCATGATGTTTATTCCTTATTGTGATTGTTGTAATTGACGCACGTGGGCGACAACGTCCAGGCAACTGCTACGCCCGGCCTCGACCAGTTCAGCCACGCAGGTGGTCAACTGGCCATGCTCGCGTTTGTCGAGCGCCTCCAGCAGCAAAGAGGCATTGAGCCCGGAAATAACAGCCACCGGGTAATCGGCGCTCAGCCGCGCCGCCACGTTGGAGGTGGTGCCGCCAATAAAATCGGTCAGGATCAGTGAGCCTTCCGGCATGGTTTTCACCACGGCTTCGACGCGCTGGTAAAACTCGCCGAGCGTATCAACGGGCATCAGCGCAATTTCCGTCACGCCTTTGATTTCACCCATTACCATGCGCAGGCTGTTGCAAAGCTGTTGCCCCCAGCCGCCATGGGTCAGCAGCAGGATCTGGGGCAAGGATTCAGTGGTAGTCAAAATGGCCTCCTGGCTCGATTACATAGACATAGGTAAACAGAGCAAAGGCTGTGCCAGAATTTGTGTCACGCGGGGAAGAGAGGAGCGCTGGCGAGGCAGGAAGCCGCGCCAGTAAAGGGATTAGCTATACAGCAGTTCGTAGATATAAAAATATTCCGCGTCCGATAAGCGAATGGCATAGGCCTCTTCGATCGGCAGGAAAGCAGATTTAATGACACTAAACGCGCGATTATCCAGATCCGGCTTGTTCTCCAGCGCCATCTGTAACGGTTTGCGGTTAATCACGATACGCTCGACCATACAGCAGCAGTGGATCAGGAAGCGCAGTGTCACCTGACGGCTCGGTTTGAGCGAAAGCGCGGTGGTCAGATGATTCAACACGCCTTCCATCTCTTTGAGAATACGCTGCGGGTTGAGCACCGAAATATGGTTAATGATGCTCTCCATGGTCAACGCGCTGATAAAGCGCATCGCGCTGCGCTCCATCTCCAGACGGCGTTCGCTGCTGGAGAGATCTGGCGTCAGCAGGCTGAGTACCAGCTCGGGGCCTTGTTCAGAGAACAGCTCCTCAAGCGAGATAAACGGAATATCCGGCAGTCCTGGCTGGAAAGTGCCCACTATTCCCGCCAGGCGTTCACTGGCGTTAATCGCCTGCTGCACGCGCTCCAGACTGCGGACTTCGTTGTAATCGAGGATCACCATCCGCGTATCCTGCGACATCAACTCACCGAAGCTCTCTTCCAGCACCTTTTTGATTTTTTCTGCCGTTCCCATCCCGGTGATGCAGGAGATAACCAGCACTTTACCGCTGTTTTCCTGCTGCGGCGTACAGAGCTGACAGGGAATATTTTTGCTCTGCATCAACGCCGCCAGCTGCGGCAAGTCGCTGGTTTCGTAGCTTAAATCCAGCCCGATTTCCAGCAGGCTGGTGAGCGTAATATTGGGCATTAGCAGTACGTCTATCTGGAATAACTTACTGATCGTGCTGCCAAAATGGACCAGCGAGCCAATATCCACCATCAGGATCAATCGGCGATATTGCCGGGTCTGGATCATCTGTGTCAAAGCTTCCAGCGTGTCATGCACCGACTGCTCGAAAGGCATATCGATAGCGCTGAACACCTCGCGCTCCAGCACGCGATTCACGTACTGCGCCTGACTTGTCGCCGTCGTCGCACCGTGGGCAATCAAAATCACCCCGCAGTCCGGACTGGCGTCAATCCGTTGGCGGTAATGGCGACACTCTTTGAGGAACAGGCACAGCCAGACCACTTCCGTCGCCGGACACTGAATATGCAGCAGTTCATTGATTTTTCGGCATAGCAGCGTGGCGTTGTCATATTCATCTTTGCAGCGATCGAGGATCAGGCTGGAAGAATAAAGTTGCGGAATAAGGCCGCGCTGCACATAGCCAATCAGCGCCAGGAAGTGTTTGCGCAGCGGGTTAATCAGATTTTCCGGCAGCGTAAAACCAAGCACCTGTTCAACGCAGCCGATCAGCAGCGTGACGCGCTCTTCAATCTGATCGCCATAGCGCGGAGGATGCGCCACGCTGTCGCGGCTATAGAGACCATATTCAAATATCGAACTGAGCTTGTTTTTGAGGATTGCCAGCGTTTCGGCTGGCGGCACGTTGCTGTTACGCAGGT
This sequence comes from Citrobacter sp. RHBSTW-00029, assembly GCF_014104295.1. NCBI lineage: Bacteria > Pseudomonadati > Pseudomonadota > Gammaproteobacteria > Enterobacterales > Enterobacteriaceae > Citrobacter > Citrobacter sp. RHBSTW-00029. The sequence goes on along the minus strand of NZ_JABXRT010000001.1, from coordinate 4,249,184 downwards.
TGATATATTCGCGGGTCAGGAAGCTGTAGAAGAGATCGCTCTCTTCAATTTCGGCTCCGGTCGCCAGCGAGTTTTTCAGCGCGGGCAGCGTGCGGGCATCGATGCTTAAATGCTCTTTGCCTTCGAACAGTGCGCCAACCAGCAGACGTTGTTCCGGCGTGGCGTTAAAGGGGATCTCGGTCAGACGTTTATCCAACTGTAGCGTATCGCTGTGCTCCGTCATTCCCGAAGCCCAGGCCTGGGCGCAGAGAAACTGAATATCGCTCTTGAGCTGACCAATATTGCCTTCCAGCGGCTTGTTCAACAGCCAGAGCAGCAAGGTACGGTCGATGCTTATCGTACGCTCGATTTTGCGGCTCTCACGCTGTAAGAAGCCAACGATCAGTTCAACCTGCTCTTCCACCGAACGCTGGCGGATGCCGGGCAAATCGATACATACCTGAATACGTCGCTGGAAAGTGCGCAGCAATGCTGAACTCACCGGCTCGGTGGTGGCGCAAATCAGGCGAACCGAGATTGACCGCGCCACGGCGCTTGAGCCCAGCGGGCGATACTCACCTTTGTCGAGAATAGAAAACAGCTTTTCCTGACCTTCATACGGCAGACGATGCACTTCATCGAGCAGGAGATAGCCGCCATCAGCCTGTTCGACCAGACCGGGTTTATTTTCATTTGCGCCGGTAAATGCCCCCTGTCGATGACCAAACAGGTGCGAAGAAAGCAGCTCCGGGTTATGGGCGTATTCCGCGCAGTTAAAGTAAACCAGCGGCGGCGACGCTCCCACTGCGCGTTCGCAGGCGAAACGGTGCATCAGTTCGGCAAAAAAGGTTTTGCCGACGCCGGAGGGACCGGTCAGCAGAACGTGCAGTCCGTGGGGATACAGCACCGCCGCGCGGCCTTTTTCCACCGCGTCGCGCAGGCTGCGATCGTAACCAATCAGGCCAGAAAAGGGATCCTCTGTCGCCTGGTTTTCCTGAACAGGCAACAGGTCGGCAACGGTTTGCACTTCGCGCTCGGACTCATCGAGTTTGCGCCCCAGCAGCGTTTCAATCGCCTGACGATGCAGAAAGAATACCGGGCGTCCGCGGCTTTTAATCGCCAGGCCGTCGTTCCAGAGCTGATTGAGATCTTTACTGACCGAGTTGCGCGCCAGTCCGAGGTTAAAGCCGATAGCTTCCGCTGTGAACGCCGTTTCCTGCGCCAGATGGGCAAGATTCAGTCCTCGCGTCAGCCGTTCCAGCTCCCCCAGTATTATCTCAATCCGTCTCATCTCTTTACCGCTTAAGAAATAAATGATTGTTCAGAACATACACTATTCTGCTACGCAAGACAGTGAGGCGGCGTCCAGACCTTCCGGTCATCAAAACGTTTTCGACAAATAATGCCGCGCTGAGCCGGTTTCCGGAAAGTTATCGAGGGTCATTTGCAGCTGATAGCCGTTTTTCTGATAAAACGGCAGCGCCTGGAAACTCATCGTGTCCACCAGCGCATGCAGGCATCCTCTCTCACGCGCTGTCTGCTCGGCAGCCTGCATCAATTTTGTGCCATAACCGCCTTTGCGCAGCGAATCATGCATCCACAGGAAATCAATGCACAGCCATTCGCCTTTGATTTTGCCAATCAACCCGCCCAGAATTTCATTGCGTTCATCGCGCCAGTACACCGCCAGGTCGCCAAAGTTGGTGGTTCTCAGGAACTGGCGGTTGTAGGCGCGCAATCCGGCAAGCAGGGCATTTTGATCGTCTTCGGTAATGGTATCTGTAATCTGTATTTGCATCCTATCCTCCTGAAAAACTACAACTTCTGGCTGATTATTTGTTTAGAAATTAACACAGGCTGATGAGTGAGGCGCATGCCGTCTACACTTACTCTTGAGATGATGCGCATCGACAACAAGGATTATTATCATGAAACGAGCCGCTTTACCGCTTATTGCCATTCTTTTCACGCTGCCGGGTTTAGCGCAGGCCGATTCGGCTTACGGCTCTCTACAGTCTGTTCATGAAAAAAACACCGTATTAAAGGATTTACGCAAGATTTGCACCCCACAGGGATCCCCCTCCGATGACGTGTGGGAAAAAACGATTATGTCTGATACACGTAATCAGCAGCATATCCGCGAGGCTATTCTGGCAATACAAAGAAATAACCAGAACAACTACTGGGAAGCGTTGGGCAAAGTTGAATGCCCGGATTTGTAACTATCGTATTGAAAAACGAGCGCTGTAACCGGTTTCTGTTTAGCAAAATCGCCTATTGTGTAGGGAAGTGAAATACATCAAGGAGCAAGATAATGCGATACCGTTTTCCTGATAACTTTTGGTGGGGGAGTGCCTGCTCGGCGCTGCAAACCGAAGGGGATAGCCTGAATGGCGGCAAAAGCCAGACAACATGGGACGTGTGGTTCGACCGCCAGCCAGGGCGTTTCCACCAGGGGGTTGGCCCGGCGAACACATCCACGTTTTATCAGCACTGGAAACAGGACATCGCACTGCTCAAACAGCTGAAACACAACAGCTTCCGCACCTCAATCAGTTGGTCACGACTGATTCCGGACGGTACTGGCGAGGTGAATCCTGAGGCCGTCGATTTCTATAACAACGTCATCGACGAGCTGCTGGCGCAAGGCATTACGCCATTTATCACCCTGTTCCACTTTGACATGTCAATGGTGATGCAGGAGAAAGGCGGCTGGGAAAACCGTGACGTGGTTGAGGCGTTTGGCCGCTACGCACAGACGTGTTTTACATTGTTCGGCAACCGGGTGAAGCACTGGTTCACCTTTAACGAACCGATTGTTCCGGTAGAAGGCGGCTATCTGTATGACTTCCATTACCCAAACGTGGTGGATTTCAAACGCGCGGCCACCGTGGCGTATCACACTGTACTGGCGCATTCCGCGGCGGTGCGCGCGTATCGCGCCGGAAACTACGGCGGTGAGATCGGTGTGATCCTAAATCTGACGCCCTCTTATCCACGCTCTCAGCACCCGGCGGATGTGCAAGCCGCGCACCATGCGGATCTGCTGTTTAACCGCAGCTTTCTTGATCCGGTACTAAAAGGGGAATATCCGGCGGATCTGGTCAAACTGCTGAAAGAGTACGATCAGCTACCAGCCTGTCAGCCAGGCGACTGTCAGCTCATCGCCGAGGGGAAAATCGACCTGCTCGGTATCAATTATTATCAGCCGCGCCGCGTGAAATGTCGTGATACTGCCGTCAATCCAAACGCGCCGTTTATGCCGGAGTGGCTGTTTGATTATTACGAAATGCCGGGGCGTAAAATGAACCCGTACCGTGGCTGGGAAATTTATGAACCTGGTATTTACGATATTATTACTAATCTTCGTGATAATTACGGCAACCCGCGCTGCTTTATTTCTGAAAACGGTATGGGTGTGGAAAATGAGCAGCGTTTCGTTGAGCATGACCAGATCAACGACAGCTATCGTATTGAATTTGTTTCTGAGCATCTTAAATGGCTACATAAAGGCATCAGCGAAGGTTGTAATTGTCTTGGCTACCATATGTGGACTTTTATTGATAACTGGTCCTGGCTCAACGGATATAAAAACCGCTACGGTTTTGTTCAGTTAGATTTAGCAACGCAAAAACGTACGGTGAAAAAGAGCGGCGAATGGTTTGCCCATACAGCCGAAAACAATGGTTTTAATTAAAAATAACCAGGATGCCGGATAGCGATCCGGCATACCGAGCTTTAGTTTATTGCATACCCTTTATGCGAACTTTTGCTGCCACCAGAAGCGCCGTCAGCAGCATCAGGCTGCCGGAAAGCATCAGGGGCGACAGCAGTCCGAGAGTATCGAGCGCATAGCCTCCCACCGCAGCCCCACAGGTATTGGCAAGCTGGATCACGGCGACCTGCACCGATCCGGCTTTTTCTGCCTGATCGGCAAGCGAGCGCGTGATCCACGTCGACCAGCCGACCGGTACCAGCGCAAACAACAGTCCCCAGATAATCGCAATACCCGCCGCCACCACTTTGTCACTGCCCCACAGAATCAGGACCAGTGCACTGAGCGCCAGCACCAGTGGCGCACCGGCTAACGCCAGTTTGACCGAACGCTTCAAAATCATCGACGAAAGCGACGTACCAACAAAGCTGGCAATACCGAAGCTCAGCAGCACCAGCGTCAGGCCATCAACGTCAAAGCCCGCCAGATTCATATAGATCGGGCGAATATAGGTAAAGAAGGCGAACTGCCCGGCAAAGGACATAAAGATGGCGATCATGCCAGCCATCACGCCCGGACGTTGCAGCAGACTGAACATATTTTGTTTTTGGTGCGACGGCTCGCCAGGCAGCGATGGCAGCGATCTCACCACCCAAATCGTGCACAGCACACCCATCACCGCCGCCGCATTAAATACGTTACGCCAACCGATGATGCCGCCCAAAAAGCTCCCCAGCGGTGCAGCAATCACCAGCGCGATGGAGACTGCGCCAAAAATAACCGACAGCGCCTTCGGCACCGTACGTGCAGGAACCAGACGCATGGTCAGCGACGCCGACATCGCCCAGAAGCCACCAAGCGCCAGACCGAGACAGGCGCGGCCAATGAGCAGCAGCGAAAAAGAGTTGGCAAAGGAAACCAGCAGACAGGAAAGCGTCAGCAGCACCGAAAACAGGATCACCACGTAGCGACGATCGGTCGCCTGAATAATTTGCGTCACAAACAGGCTGGCGAACATGGCGACAAATGCCGTCACGGTCACCGATTGCCCGGCAACACCTTCCGAAATACCCAGATCCTGCGCCATCGGCGTTAACAGGCTAACGGGCAGAAACTCAACAGTTATCAGGCAGGCAACGCAGAACGCCACGGCAAATACCGCCGACCAGTTAGGTCGGGAATTTGCCTCAGCGCGGGATTTTTGTTCAACAGCTTCACTCATTTTGTTACCTGCGTGGGGTTATTGTAGAAAAGTTACGCAGTGTAACATTAAATTTGTGACGCATTTAACGTTTTGACAACTATTCATCGGATGTCGGCTGCACCTTATCCGGCCCAGGACAGAGCACCCTTACTGGCTCAATTTAGCGTCACGCGCAGCCCGGGCCAGGCCGGTTATCCACTCCTGGTGACCGTTGATCATCGGATTGGGCAGCGTACGCGCCAGTTCTTGTGCCGGAACGCCAATTTGTGATTCCTGGGTCAGAATACGTACGCGCCCGCCGGGTAAATCCTCAAAGAGCCAGGCGTGGATCACATCCAGACGTGTAGTGGCATCACCTTCCGCCCAGCCATGCCAGGCAACACGCGCGGCCTGGCCGTCAACCGGCGGCACATACTCGGTGATTTGCGCTTCGATTGGGAAACCAAAAGTCGTAAAACGAAAACGGGCATCCATGCTTAACAACGGACCGGAACCGTCATGAAACCGGATATCCGCCACGTTGCTGTAATACGTTGGCCAGCGCGTTGTGTCATTAAGCTGTGCCCAGACGGCACGGGCGCTCAGTCCGGCAACGATAATTTCATTTGAGGCAAAGTTATCGGTCGTCCCCGGCAGATACGCTTCAGGCCAGATAATTGCACTTTGTTGAGTCGCGTGATTCATGATGTACCTCGTCGTGTGAGTTAACGAGGTACATCATGCTTTCGCGTAAGATATAAAGATAATGACGATTCAAAATAATCGTCATCATAAATTTTGATATCAGTGCAGCCAGTGCACGCCATCCTCTGGCTGGAAAAAGGCGTTATAGCGCATCTGGAACGCATTAAGCTCCTGCATATCCGGCTCCATCTCGCGCAGAAAACCAAGCGCCAAACGTACCTGCGCATCGGTAATAGGTGCAGCCAGCCGGGCTTTTTGCAGCCAGCGGTGCCATTGCAACAGGTTCTGCTCACTGCCGTCGACAATCACGATTTGCCAGATCAACAGCACCTGGGCGGCATTTTGCAGATGTGATTCATCAGGGCGGTGGAGGTACTGTAAAAAAGCCTCACCCTGTACTTTTCCCATCTGATCGATCATCGATTCTACCGGCACGACATCAATGTTCAGTCGCTCGCTCAGACGGCGAATTGCCCGCCGCGACCCGGACGTTAGCACCCGAAATCCCACCACAAAAACAACCACCAACGTGGCCAGCATTATCCAAATCATGCGCACATCCATTACCAGACAGGATGCCCATCATAGCGGCTAATTCACCTCTGTCGACGACTGAACGTGTCATAATGTGACTTATTGAACTCGCAGGCAGACATCATGATATCTGATATCAGAACGCTCGATCTTAATCTGTTAAAAACGCTGGATGCCCTGCTGGATGAACGCAGCGTAACCCGGGCGGCACAGCGGCTGTCGCTCACTCAGCCTGCGGTAAGCGGTATGCTCAACCGCCTACGCGACTATTTTGACGATCCGCTATTTAGTCGCACACCGCACGGCATTGTCCCGACGCTGCGTGCCCAACAGTTGGCCGCCCCGGTCAAACAGATCCTCAGCGACATCGATATCCTGCTTAAACCGACACAGTTTGACCCGCTCACCGCAGCGCTCACCTTTACCGTCGCCGCTACGGATTACGCGCTCAAAGCGGTGATCGTGCCGTTTATTGCCGCGCTTCGCGTGCGCGCCCCAGGCATCCGTGTGCGGGTGGTTCCGGTTGAGCCAGCGCTACTTACCACGCAGTTTGAGCAGGGGAAAGTCGACCTGGCGTTACTGACGCCGGATACAACGCCCGACAACCTGCACAGTCGGGGGTTATATGATGAAGAGTACGTCTGCCTCATGCGTCATGAGCATCCTGACGCGAGAAAAACGCTGACGCTCGATCGCTTCTGCGCGCTGGAGCATGTGCTGGTTTCTTATGAGGGTAAAAGTTTCTGGGGCGTCACCGATGAGGCACTGGAAAGCGTCGGACGCCAACGGCAGATTGGTTTGTCGGTTAGCAGCTTCCTGGTGTTGCCGGACATCCTCGCCATCAGCAATATGATTGCCGTGGTTCCTGCCCGTCTGGCATATGACGAGACACGAATGTGCGTTTTGCCGCCCCCGCTGCCCATTGCCGGTTTTACAAAAAGCATGGCCTGGCATGAACGCACGCACCGCGATGCCGCTCATCAGTGGCTACGTAATCTGGTACATGAAACCAGCCAGTTTAAGGCATAAAAAAGCCCGCCATTAAGGCGGGCAAAAGTTACCAATGCACACTTAACTTAAGCGACTTTCAATTGTTGAATCTTTTTCTCGCGGCGAATTTTACGTTCTTCAAACACGGCCACGATGGCCATCAGACAGATACAACCGATGGCGGCGGTGTCCAGCGCGGCGAAGGTTCCTGCCCAGCCAGTGAGGCCGAAAATCGGCGTGCCGTCGGCAATCATTCCCAGACCAAGCTTGGCGAAGCTGTCACCAATCAGATAAGCAAAGGTGCCTTTAATCCCATCGGCTGCGCCGATCGCTTTTTTCGGTACAAATCCGACTGCCGCAACGCCGATTAACAGCTGCGGACCAAACACCAGGAAGCCTAGCGCAAACAGCGAAGCCAGATAAACGTACTGGTTGCTGGCGTGCTGATAAACGCCCAGGGTGGCGATAATCAACGCCAGCGCCACGCAGGCCACCAGCGCACGGCGACCATTCGCCAGGTCAGAGAGCCAGCCCCACAGCAGCGTGCCGACCAGCGCGCCCACTTCAAACAGGGTAAAGCCCTGAATCGCCACTTCTTTGGAGAGCTTTAGCTCCTGGAAAGCGTAGACAGTGGACCATTGGTCAATACCGATACGCACCACGTACAGGAAGATGTTCGAGAAACATAACAACCAGATCACTTTGTTTTTCAGCACGTACTCAACAAAGATCTGCCATTTCGTCATCTCGTTTTCTTCGGTCTCTTTGTCTTCTTCGCTGATCTCCTCGCCGAACAACTCTTCAGCTTTACCGAGACCATAAGATTCCGGGGAGTCACTGCCGTAGCGCAGGCCGATAAAACCAACAATCAGCGCGATAATCGACGGGAAGATAAACATCCCGATGACGTGACCGTCGAACAGATAGTTAGCGCCAAACAGCGCCACGCCTGCCGCACCCGCACCGCCGAGGTTGTGGGAGATGTTCCACATACCGAGGTAAGAACCCCGCTTGCGACGCGGCGTCCATTTGGTGATGGTGGAATAGCTACACGATCCGCCGGTACTCTGGAAGAAACCACTCAGCGCATAGAAGGCGATCATCAGAAACAGGCTGGTTGAACCCGCGCCCATGCTGGCGCTGAAGCCGAGCATACAGATGGCAGAGAGGATCAGCATAAACGGCAGGAACTGCTTGGTGTTTTTGCCGTCCGCGTAGTAGGAAACCAGCGTTTTTCCCACGCCGTAGGTGATGGAGAAGCCCAGGCCAATCATCCCCAGTTGCGTCATGCTCAGCCCGTAGGTGGAGATCATGTCGTTCTGCGCGATGTTGAAGTTTTTGCGGATCAGGTACATGGTCAGGTAGCCGATGAAAACCACCAGATAAGACTGCATGAACGGTTTGAACCACATTTTGCGCCGCACATCGAGCGGCAGATCCAGGGTCGGCTTGCGCACCTGGTTGAGAAAGGCCAGCATTTGACACTCCCGAGCTAATTTTTATACCTGCGAATAGCAGGCATTGTAAAAATCAGCCGGGAGACGCGCCTGAGACAGCGTCCAGGTGAAACCGGGAAAATTTCTTAGTTTTGCCCCACTCAGGGCAAAAAGGTGAGGTGCATCACGCTTCGTTGAGATCGCGCGGAGCCTGAGCGTTTAAAAACGGCAGCAGCAGCAGCGCGGAAATCCCCGCCGCAATGGCGATCACCACAAAAAACCCGGTCCAGTGCCAGACCTCCATCACCTTCGCCAGCGGCCAGCCGGAGAGCGATGCCCCCAGATAGGCAAACAGCCCAACAAAACCGGTTGCTGCACCTGCCGCCTCTTTGTGCGAACACTCCGCTGCCGCCATGCCGATCAGCATCTGCGGGCCAAAGACGAAGAATCCGGTGGTGAAAAAGCACGCTGCCTGCATCACGTAACTGGCGAACGGCATCAGCCACAGCGAGCCAACGGAGAGCAAAATTCCGGCGGCAAAAATCAGGTTCATTGGACCGCGGTTGCCGTTAAACAGCTTGTCCGAGCCCCACCCCGCCACCAGCGCGCCAACAAATCCGCCCAGTTCGAACATGGTCACGGCGGTATTGGCAGTCACCAGATCCACGCCGAGCGTCTCAGACATGTACAGATTGCCCCAGTCGTTGATCGCGGCGCGGACCACGTACACCAGCACATAACACAGTGACAGCAGCCAGATATAAGGATTCAGCAGCACATAGCGGGTGAGGATCTCTTTACGGCTCAGCCCTGCACCTTCCTGCTGCTGGGCAATTTCCAGTTCATCATGCCGCCAGTCGCCAATCGGCGGCAGACCAATCGCCTGCGGTCTGTCGCGCAGTCGCCAGCAGAGGAAAACCCCCACCACAATCGCCAGCAGCCCGGCGATCATCATCCCGGCGCGCCAGCCGTAGTGCAGCGCTGTCGCCGCCATCACGATAGGGATCAGCGCCCCGCCGACGTTGTGCGCGGTATTCCACAGCGCCCACCAGCCGCCGCGCTCGGTACGCGAATACCACGCGGTCAATAAACGCGCGCAGACCGGCGACCCCCAGCCCTGGAAAAAGGCGTTCAGCGCCCACAGCACCGCAAAGGCCCACAGTGAGGTAGAGAATCCAAACAGAATGTTCACCACGCCGGTGGCGATCAGCCCGATGCCCATAAAATAACGGGCGTTGGAGCGGTCGCTGACGATACCGGAAACAAACTTCGACAGGCCGTAGGTGATGTAAAACAGCGTCGCCAGTAGCCCAATATCGCTGCGGGTCAGCACGCCGCTGGTGAGGATATCCGGTACGGCGGCATTGAAGCTTTTGCGTGTGAAATAGAACAGCGCGTAGCCGAGCCAGATGGTAGTCAGGATATGCCGCCGCCAGTAGCGGTAGCGGGCATCCACTTCCTGCTTGTCGGTGATGAGCGGCGCATTAGCCGGGGCTTTTAAAAACGCAAACATGGCCGCTCCTTACACATAACGTTGAGGCAGTGACACGCTGACCCGCGTGCCGTGCGTACAGGAAATCGACAGCGATCCTCCGAGGGCGCTAATCCGTTCACGCATCCCGGTGAGGCCAAATCCATGCTGATTCGACCCCGGCGGCAGGCCGCTGCCGTCGTCCTCAATCACCAGCATCAGTCGTTCATCCTGTTGCCAGCCCTGAAGCGTCACCGCGCTGGCGTTGGCGTGCTTAACGATGTTATTCAGCCCTTCCTGGCAGACGCGAAACAGCGTCACCCGCTGGCTTTCGCTGAGTGCAGATTCGTCAATTCGCCAGTCGAGATGACTAACGATGCCACGGCTTTCCAGCTCCATTTCCCGCATCAACGAACGGATAGCCTGCTCCAGCGTTAAATCATCTAACTGGCGCGGGCGTAAACGCCCCAACAGGCGACGTACCGAATCGTATACCCCGAGAGAAAGCTGCTCGATATGCGCCCCGCTGCGCTTCACGCCCACGTTCTCCGGAGCCAGCCGCTGAACGATACCGGCCTGAGTACGAATCGCGGTGATGGTCTGGCCGATATCATCGTGCAGTTCACGCGCCACGTCGCGGCGCACGCTTTCTTCGGTTTCCAACAAACGTTCCGCCAAACGATGATTACGCGCCAGCTCGTTTTGCAACGACTGGTTGAGTTCACGCAGGCGCTGAATACCCGCGCCGAGCAGCAGCCCGGTCAGGCTCTGCGCCAGCAAGGAGAGCAGCAAGTCGACGGGATGGTCGTGCCAGGTCTGGCTGGCAATCAGCGCGATGGCATTCATTAGCGTAGCGATCAGCGCCCCCTGCCAGCCATAGTGCCAGGCAAGTGCAATGATCGGCAGCGCCAGGCAAAACGGCGTAAAGCGTGACAGTTCATTCGGCAGACCCAACTGCAACCACAGGCTGACACTGAACAACAGCAGGTACCAGACCAGATGTCGTCCGCGCCAGTTCACGGGTTGAGAAACCACCGCAGGTCCCAGCGGCAGCCAGGTGGTGCTGGTCAGATAGTGCCAGAATACCAGGCAGATCGGCGCCAGCGTTAACCCGCCGGTGAGCGTCAGCAGTAGCACGGTCCACGCCTCTTCGCCTTGCCCAAGCCAGGGCAGCGATTGCAGCAATGCCGCCGCCGTAAGAGCCGCGCCCTGCAACAGCAGCGTGCGCCAGTCGCGCTGATGGCGGTATCGCGAAATCAGCATCACCGGGAATAGCGTGAGGGCACTTCCGATTATCAAAAGTGGCAAATGGGCCAGCGCCACTTCCTGCGCCAGCCAGAAAAGAAGCAGCCATTCCGCGCCCAACAGTACCGGCCAGTAGCCACGCGGACATTGCAGCATCAAGCCCAGGCGCAGGCCAAACGGAAACAGCAATACCGCCAGTTCCGGGCGCTCAACCAGATGCAGGCTGATGCTCCACAGGCAGAACCACGCGGCAGAGAAGATAAAGAAGCAGGCAACAACGGTGATTAACCGGGAAAAGAACGTGTTCATTGCCAGCCGTCAAACATCCGGCGGGCCAGTTCGACGTCGTTGCTAACGCCCAGCTTTTCCATCAGGTTGGCGCGGTGCACGTGTACCGTTTTTGGTGACAAGCCCAGTTCAGCCGCAATCTCTTTGACTGCCATGCCTTGCGCCAGTTTTTCTGCCACCTGACGTTCGCGTTTGGTGAGCGGGTCCTGACGTCCGGCCGCCAGTTTGACGGCGATGTCCGGCGTTAAATAGCAGCCGCCGGTCGCCACGGTACGCACCGCGGCAATCAGCTCATCGGGGCTACAGCGTTTTGAGAGGAAGCCTCGCGCCCCTGCGTTCAACGCCTGCTCCACCAGCGCCGGGCTGTCGTGGACGGAGAGCATGATAATCGCCATGCCTTTTGGCAACTGGCTTAACAGTTCGAGGCCGGAAATGTCAGGCATGGAGATATCGCAGATACAGACCTGCACGCCGCGCCCCGGCAATCCTGCCAGCGCCTCGCTACCTGAGCCAAACTCAGCCACCACCTGCAAATCAGGTTCCAGCCCCAGCAGTTGGGCAAAGCCGGAGCGGACGATAGTGTGGTCGTCGATAAGGGCAACGGTAATCATGGGTTATGTCCTGGTGCTGGAAAACGCCTGATGGCGCTGCGCTTATCAGGCCTACGGGCGGGTGCCGCTGTAGGCCGGATAAGGCGTTAATGCCGCCATCCGGCAAAAGCGCTTACCTTAACGATAAGCGCGTTGCTGTTCAAGCCTTGAGCGGGTTACTCGAAGAAGACGGTAATCTTGTTAAACATCGATGGATCGGACTGGTTGCGCGCGACTTTCACCACATCTTCCAGTTTATCAATCTGACTTATCATCTGTTCCAGACGCTGGTCATCGTTGACCAGTAGCCAGATGCGGCTCTTATCGCTGTCCTGAATCGGTAGACAGAGGATGCCTTCCACGTTGAACGCACGACGGGCGAACAGGCCGCAAACGTGAGTCATTACGCCGGGGTGGTTACGCACGGTGAGTTCCAGGATTACGTTGTCATGAGTCTGCTGTTGCATGGCTTATTCCCCCACCATTTCAGTGTTTGCCGCACCCGGCGGTACCATCGGGTACACTTTTTCTTCTGCATCAATACGTACGTGGATCAGCGCAGGTCCTGGACGATTAATTATCTCCTGCAGCGCCGCCTGTGGATCCGCTTCATGATTTAAATCGCAGGTTTCGAGACCAAAACCGGCGGCAATCTGCATAAAGTTAATCATCCCCGGATAGGTCGCAGCAAACACGCCTTGTTTATAGAACAGGCTCTGCTGCTGATACACCAGACCCAGCGCTTCGTTATTCATCAGGATGATTTTAATATCCAGCTGATTTTCACTGGCAGTCGCCATTTCCTGAATATTCATCATCAGACTGCCGTCGCCGGAGAAGCACAGCACTTTCTTGTCCGGGTTCGCCAGCGCTGCACCAATCGCTGCGGGCAGACCGAAGCCCATGGTCCCCAGACCACCAGACGTCAGCCACTGACGTGGGCGATTCAGCGGGTAGGCCTGCGCCGCCCACATCTGATGCTGGCCCACGTCGGTAGTGATGATGGCGCTGTCATCCACGCAAGCCGCAACGGCGTTAATCAGCCCATAATGGCTGAGCGGGTCGCTTTCCTGCGGAATAGTGCAAGGGAATTCACGTTGTAAATCGGCCACCGTCTGATGCCACGACTCTCGCGGCTGCGCGTCAATTAATGGGATCAATTGCGCCAGAACCTCATCGACATCCGCCTGAATCGCCACGTGCGGTTGTTTGATTTTACCCAGTTCCGCGCGGTCGATATCTACGTGAATGATTTTGGCGTTCGGGCAGAACTGCTCCGTTTTACCAATCGCCCGGTCATCAAAACGTGCGCCCAGAACAATCAATAAATCCGCTTCTTGCAGAATAAAGTTGGTGCTGCGTGCGCCGTGCATGCCCAGCATACCTAACGACAGTGGATGCGCTTTTGGCAACATGCCCAGCGCCATTAAGGTCATGGTGGTGGGCAGCATCGCTTTTTCCGCTAGTTCACGTACGCGCTCAGGTGCGTTAATCACGCCGCCGCCGAGATACAACACCGGACGTTGTGCCGCATTAATCATGGCGGCAGCATCGCGAACGCTGTCCGCGCTAAAGGTTGGCGCAGGGGCTTTTTCTGCAGGCTCCGGCATCTCTTCAATTTCAAATACGGCTGTTTGAATGTCCTTAGGTATGTCTATCCACACCGGGCCAGGGCGTCCTGACTGCGCAATGCGGAAGGCATCGCTCATGACCTGCGGTAATTCATTGATATGGCGAACCAGATAATTGTGTTTGGTGATGGGGATAGAGATGCCGTAGGTGTCAACTTCCTGGAAAGCGTCGGTGCCGATCATCGAGGCCGGAACCTGACCGGTGATACACACCAACGGGATGGAATCCAGGCGCGCATCGGCAATAGCGGTCACCAGGTTGGTTGCGCCCGGTCCGCTACAGGCCATACAGACGGCGGGTTTACCCTCGGTTCGTGCCATCCCCTGGGCGATAAACCCCGCACCCTGCTCGTGGCGCGCCAGGATATGACGGATTTTCGTGCTTTGGCTCAAGGCGTCGTAGACGGGGAGAATTGAGCCGCCAGGAATACCGGTGACCACTTTAATTCCCTGACGTTCCAGGAAATGAACGATGAATTCTGCGCCCGTAAAACGCGTACGCTTGGATGTTATGCCCGAACTTGCCATGCTCCAGTCCTTTTATTCTGGGCCTTTGCTCCGGGCAGGTCTCTGAAACGAAAAACCCCGCCCGGTTTGCGCCGGCGGGGTTTTGGAATCGTGTGTTGTTCCGGACCCTACGGCGCATTGCCGACGACCACCACCACACGCACGACGACCGCTGCGCGAGATGGCGCAGTTTTTAGTAGGGTCGCAGTCAGCATGGAAGGGTTCATTAGGGGCCTTGTCTGTTTGTTGGTTAACAGGATTTATACAAACACAGGTTTTTCAGCGTGACAATGGAAAATTTTTCATCTGTGCAAAAATGCGCCAAAGATCACGTTTATCTGTACGCAATGTAAAAACAAAAAACCCCGCCGGGGCGAGGTTTTTTTCAGGGTTTGCGGCTGGTAACCGCAGAACACACTGTGTTACGTCAACGCAAGAAGTATACGCGATCGGGAAAGAACGCGCAATTTAAGGCACGGATTTTGACGTTTCTGAGTATGGATCGCTTTGCGGATTTTGTCCATAAAACACTGTTCATACATACAGCATTTATCTATACTGTAAATGTTCGCAGTGCGCGAGGGGGCCGCTGTTTTACCGGCGCATCAAAGTCCTGGCTGAAACGGGTGGTGCCGTCAGCGCCTTAACCCCCTAAGTGAGCACACTGTGTTACGTCAACAAAGGTGCTGGCAACAGGCAGCGGCGAGGTACGCCAGCACCGTGCTCCTTGTACCAAAAGGAGAGCGTATGAGCCTCGTGGATATCGCTATTCTTATCCTCAAACTCATTGTTGCAGCACTGCAACTCCTTGATGCCGTTCTGAAATACGTTAAGTAATTCAGATTCAAGTCGCACCTAAGGGGGGCGGGTAACACTCCGCTCCCCTTTCACCTTCTCCCTGGTGCTTGTGTCGTGCCAATGTGTTACGTTTTTATGACATCCTCAGGGAAGAATTCCGCCATGACGCTTTCTGTTTTCTGCATTTTGCTGTTCGCCGCACTGCTGCATGCCAGCTGGAATGCCATCGTAAAAGCGGGAAACGACAAGTTGTACTCGGCTATAAGCGTCAGCGGAACCGCTGCGATCATGGCGCTGATTTGTTTACCCTTTGCGCCGCAACCCTCTGCCGCCAGCCTGCCGTTTTTAGCTGTCTCAACCGCATTACAGGTGGTCTATACCGTCCTGGTCGCTAAAACCTATCAGGTTTCGGATATGAGCCAGACCTATCCTCTGATGCGCGGCACAGCGCCGCTGCTGGTCGCGATTATCAGCGTCCTGTTTCTTGGCGATAGCCTCTCGCTACTCGCCTGGGTGGGGATTGCCACCATCTGTCTGGCTATTCTCGGGATGGCATTTAACGGACGCAGCGGTTCGCAACGTGGGATTATCCTGGCACTCATTAATGCCTGTTTTATCGCCGGTTATACGCTGGTTGATGGCACTGGCGTCAGGCTTTCAGAAACCGCGCTGGGCTACACGCTGTGGACCTTCTTTCTGAACGGCTCCTGCCTGCTGGGTTGGGCGATGATCGCCCGCCGCCGGGAAGCGTCACGTTATCTGGTACAGCAGTGGAAAAAAGGTATTCTTGGCGGGATTGGTACGATGGGGTCTTACGGCCTGGCACTGTGGGCGATGACTCAGGCCCCGCTGGCGGTGGTCGCTGCACTGCGTGAAACATCCATTCTGTTTGGCGCACTGCTCGCGTGGCTGCTGCTGAAAGAAAAGGTTGCCGGAATACGTCTTGTCGCAGCCGGAGGTATTGCCGCCGGCGCAGTTTTACTCCGCTTATCATGATCGCGTTGTAAACCCGATGTAATCCGGCAACATTTGTTGCCGGATTTTGTTTACATTTCCTGCCGTCCATCACACAAACATTCCAGCCCACTATCTGGCCTTCTTTTTCTGTTGTGGTAGATTCCACGCGCATTTACGGGAAAGTGCAGCACCTTATTCTTCTTTTTTCTCTTTTTTAAAAGTAATCAGCGAAATGAAAAGGCATAGAAGTGTCAATTTGTTGTTGATGTTGGTATTACTGGTGGCGGTAGGTCAAATGGCGCAAACCATTTATATCCCCGCGATTGCTGATATGGCGCGTGAACTGAACGTTCGCGAGGGGGCGGTGCAAAGCGTAATGGCCGCCTATCTGTTGACCTATGGTCTATCACAACTGGTTTACGGTCCCCTTTCAGACCGCGTTGGCCGCCGCCCGGTTATCCTCGCCGGGATGTCTATTTTTATGCTGGCCACACTGGTCGCGATTACCACTCATAGCCTGACGGTACTGATTATCGCCAGTGCCATCCAGGGGATGGGAACGGGCGTCGGCGGTGTGATGGCGCGAACGTTACCGCGCGATCTGTACGAAGGCACGCAACTGCGTCACGCCAATAGTCTGTTAAACATGGGGATTCTGGTCAGTCCGCTGTTAGCTCCGCTGATTGGCGGTGTGCTGGATACAGTGTGGAACTGGCGCGCCTGCTATATTTTCCTGTTGATTCTGTGTGCGGGCGTGACGTTTAGCATGGCACGCTGGATGCCGGAAACGCGCCCTGCGGGTGCGCCGCGTCCACGGCTGATCGCCAGCTACAAAACCCTGTTTGGTAATAGCGCTTTCACCTGTTACGTGCTGATGTTGATCGGCGGCCTGGCGGGCGTTGCGGTCTTCGAAGCCTGCTCCGGGGTATTGTTAGGCGCACGGCTCGGTCTAAGCAGCATGGTGGTCAGTATCCTGTTTATTCTGCCTATTCCGGCGGCGTTTTTCGGCGCATGGTTCGCCGGTCGCCCGAATAAGCGTTTCTCAACGCTAATGTGGCAGTCGGTGATCTGCTGTCTGGTAGCGGGTTTAATGATGTGGATCCCAGGGCTGTTTGACGTGATGAACGTCTGGACGCTGCTGGTTCCTGCCGCACTGTTTTTCTTCGGTGCCGGAATGTTGTTTCCGCTGGCAACCAGCGGTGCAATGGAGCCTTTCCCGTTCCTGGCAGGCACTGCCGGCGCGCTGGTTGGGGGATTACAGAACATTGGTTCCGGCGTGCTGGCGTGGTTCTCTGCCATGCTGCCGCAGACCGGGCAAGCCAGTCTGGGCCTGCTGATGACCCTTATGGGGCTGTTGATTTTTGTTTGCTGGCTTCCGCTGGCGTCACGTGTATCGCATCAGGGACAGGCGGTTTAAGCGTATGATGGCCCGGCTTATCGCCGGGCTTTTCGCATTCTGGCGCGATCATCGTCGTCAGCAACGGCTCCAGCGCCGGACGCCAGGCCCCTTCTTCGCCATCATAGAACTGCATATCCGCATTGATAGCATAGGGGATTTTCGCCTTGCGCAGTTCACATGCCATAAACCGTGCAAATGCAGTTTGCGCGGCAGAAGGCGCGTTTTTGATGGTCTCTCCCGGCGACCAGCCCCCCACCCAACTGAGATGACCCGTTTTCTGTTGCCAGTGAATGGCCGTATTAATACGGGCGCGAATGGCGGCTTTTTCTGCCGCAGTCCCCGACGTCCAGGGATACTTACCGTTATTTTTTAGCGGCCCCCACGGGAAGATATGCCATTCAGCCAGAACGGTATTCTGACTTTGCGGCGGTAATTTCAGATTAGGCAAATCTTCCGGTGCCGCGCGCAGTCGCGGAGCAATGAAAATCATCCGCTGCGGCGAAATGGCGTGGATTGTGCGAATCGTTTTGTCGTACACCCGATTGAGCGAAGTCTGATTGTGATTAAGCTTATCAGCAGGCTCATAAATCAGGTCAAAACCCAGCAACGGCGAGCTTTGCCCAAAGTAATGCGCCACTGCGACCCACCAGTTAACCACCTCTTTTTCGTTACCGGCGCTGGGGTCTTTTTTATATTCGTCAGCCTGATAGGCGATTATCGGGATCACGCCGTATTGCTCGCAAGCCTCTACCAGCTTGCGCAAATGGATGAGCCTGGCTTCTGTTGGCTCACCAGCCACACGAATACGCACATGAGAGATCCCCTTCGCCTTGAAATCCCGTACCACCAGCGGATCGAACTCGCGGATACCGCGATCGGTGCGAGCCCAGTCTACGTCCATCCCAACGCCAAGCTGCTGCGCATACAGCGCCGCCGTCAGCACAGGGGGCGCGGCATACACGGTGGCGCTGGCTAACAGTAAAAGGGAAACAATCGGTTTTAACACGGTCGTCCTTACGCAAATCATCAGGAGTGATATCACGTATTTAGCATGCTTTTTCACTTTCCGTGTAGAGAGAAAGCGTAAAAAATATTCGCGGCCCGCTTATTTAACCTGCTCCTGAAGCCAACCAATAAACGCCTCAATTTTCGGCCACTGCCTGCCGGGCAGCGTGGTGATGTAATAGTGTTGATGGCATTTCAGCGCCATATCACCGAAAGGCGCGACCAGTTCCCCGCTGTCGAGACGTTTCTGCACCAGCCGCTTTCGGCCCATCGCCACGCCGATATGGTTCATGGCGGCAATTACCGCTAAATCAGAACGATCAAAGCCGATACCCGATGATGTCGGCAAATTCACGGCAAAATGCTGCGCCCAACTGTGCCATTCATCGGTTCCTGAGTCGTTATTCCATGCCTGTCTGTCATGCAGCAAGGTGCAGTGCGGCAAATTCACCAGCGAACCGGTAAGGTCATGGCGGCGAGCGTAGTCCGGGCTGCATACCGGCAGGATCTCTTCATCCATCAGGAAGTGGTGCGTAAGCTGCGCGGAGGGCGCATCGTCAAAATAGATAGCCAAATCGACCCCGGCACGCTGTAAATTGACGTTGTCGTTGCCGGTCAGGATGGTCAGTGAAATTGACGGGTAGCGACGGGTAAAGTCACCGAGCGCCGGAACCAGCCAGCACTGGGCGATAGAAGGCCGTGAGTAGACGGTAAGCGTCCCGGACAGCTCCTGGTTTTTAATATCGAGGATTTCCTGATTCAGCGTATCCAGCGACGATTTCAGCGCCCAGAACACCCGCTTACCCTCGTGGGTGAGTTCCACTTTACGGTGTGAACGGACAAACAGCTGAATGCCCAGCTCATCTTCCAGCTGATTAATGCGATGGCTGACGGCGCTGGGGCTTAACGACAGCTCATCTGCCGCCAGCGCAAACGACTGATGCCGGGCCGCCACTTCAAAGGTATACAGCTTTGACAGCTGCCAGCCATTGAGCAGCCGGTTTCTGCCCTCGCGTAGGGGATCCAAACTCACCTCCAGTCCTCCTGATTCATGCGCCGGAGTGTAAAAAAGTTCGCTGTAAAAATCAGCACAAAGATGAATCAAGGTGAATCATATCGCATAAATGCAGCGTAATTAGACGTAAATCACTCATTTGATGCAATCTGGCTCATGTGAAAGGAGATTTATATCGTTTGTCAGACGGTGCCTTATTTTTGTCCAATAACCTTTTATTAATCACAGGGCAAGGTGAGCTATGCACTCTCAAATCTGGGTTGTGAGCACGCTGCTGATAAGCATCGTGTTAATCGTTTTGACCATCGTGAAGTTCAAATTCCACCCGTTTCTGGCGCTGCTGTTAGCCAGTTTCTTCGTGGGTACGATGATGGGGATGGGGCCGCTGGATATGGTCAATGCCATTGAGAGCGGCATCGGCGGTACGCTGGGCTTCCTCGCGGCGGTTATTGGCCTTGGGACCATTTTGGGCAAAATGATGGAAGTGTCCGGCGCAGCCGAACGCATCGGTCTGACGCTGCAGCGCTGCCGCTGGCTTTCCGCCGACGTCATTATGGTGCTGGTCGGGCTGATTTGCGGGATCACACTGTTCGTTGAGGTCGGCGTGGTGCTGTTGATTCCACTGGCCTTTTCGATTGCTAAAAAAACCAATACCTCATTACTGAAGCTGGCGATTCCGCTGTGTACGGCGCTGATGGCAGTACACTGCGTCGTACCTCCGCATCCGGCGGCGCTGTTCGTAGCCAACAAGCTGGGCGCAGACATTGGCACCGTGATTGTCTACGGCTTACTGGTGGGCTTGATGGCATCGCTAATCGGCGGGCCGTTGTATCTGAAATTCCTCGGCAACCGTCTGCCATTTAAACCGGTACCGGCTGAGTTTTCCGATCTCAAGGGACGCGATGAAAGTACGTTGCCGTCGCTGAGCGCCACGCTGTTTACCGTCCTGTTACCCATTGGCCTGATGCTGGTCAAAACCGTCGCTGAGCTGAACATGGCGAAAGGCGGTACGCTGTATACGCTGCTGGAGTTTATTGGTAACCCGATCACCGCGATGTTTATCGCCGTTTTCGTGGCCTATTACATTCTCGGTCTGCGTCAGCACATTGGCATGGGTGCGCTGCTGACCCACACCGAAAACGGTTTTGGCTCGATAGCTAACATTCTGCTGATTATCGGTGCAGGCGGCGCATTCAACGCTATCCTCAAGAGCAGCGGGCTGGCGGATACTCTGGCGCTGATCCTCTCAAACATGCATATGCATCCGATTCTGCTGGCGTGGCTGGTGGCGTTAATCCTGCATGCCGCGGTGGGTTCCGCCACGGTGGCGATGATGGGCGCGACGGCAATTGTGGCACCGATGCTACCGCTGTACCCCAACGTTAGCCCGGAAATCATCGCCATTGCCATCGGTTCCGGCGCTATTGGCTGCACGATCGTCACCGATTCCCTGTTCTGGCTGGTGAAGCAGTATTGCGGCGCCACCCTGAATGAAACGTTCAAATACTATACGACCGCGACATTTATCGCGTCCGTTATTGCACTGGCTTGCACATTCCTGCTTTCCTTTATTATCTAAGCGCGAAGAGACTGACTATGGAAAACATTCAAACACTTATCGCCCAGCATCCTTTAGTGGAAGATCTGGTGGCTCTGAAAGAGACAACCTGGTTTAACCCTGGCACCACCTCTCTTGCAGAAGGTTTACCCTATGTTGGCCTGACAGCACACGACGTTGAGGATGCCCACGCGCGTCTGACGCGCTTCGCACCGTATCTGGCGCAGGCCTTCCCGGAAACTGCCGCTACTGGGGGCATTATCGAATCTGAGCTGGCCGCCATCCCGGCCATGCAAAAACGGCTGGAAAAAGAGTTCGGGCAGCCTATCCACGGCGAACTGCTGCTGAAAAAAGACAGCCACCTGCCAATTTCTGGCTCAATCAAAGCGCGTGGCGGCATTTATGAAGTCCTGACCCACGCGGAAAAACTGGCGTTGAAAGCGGGTCTGCTAACGACAAATGATGATTACAGCATTCTGCTTTCTCCTGAGTTCAAACAGTTCTTCAGCCAGTACAGCATCGCAGTAGGTTCAACTGGCAACCTGGGGATGTCTATCGGCATCATGAGCGCCCGAATCGGCTTTAACGTTACGGTCCATATGTCTGCCGATGCCCGCGCGTGGAAAAAATCCAGGCTGCGCAGCCACGGCGTGACGGTGGTGGAGTACGAAGAAGATTACGGAGTGGCGGTTGAACAGGGCCGCAAAGCGGCACAGTCCGATCCGAACTGTTTCTTTATCGATGATGAAAATTCCCGCACGCTGTTCTTAGGCTATGCGGTCGCCGGTCAGCGTCTGAAAGCGCAGTTTGCCCAGCAGGGGCGCGTGGTGGATGCCGATCATCCGTTGTTTGTTTACCTGCCATGCGGTGTGGGTGGTGGCCCTGGCGGCGTGGCGTTTGGCCTGAAGCTGGCATTCGGTGACAACGTTCATTGCTTCTTCGCAGAACCCACCCACTCCCCGTGCATGCTGCTGGGGATTTACACCGGGCTGCACGATACCATTTCCGTGCAGGATATCGGCATCGATAATCTGACAGCGGCAGATGGGCTGGCAGTCGGTCGCGCCTCGGGCTTTGTTGGCCGGGCGATGGAGCGTCTGCTCGACGGTCTGTATACGCTGGACGATCAAACGATGTACGACATGCTGGGCTGGTTGGCGCAGGAAGAAGGTATTCGCCTTGAGCCATCGGCGCTGGCGGGCATGGCTGGCCCTCAGCACGTTTGCGCCTCCACAGATTACCAGCAGATGCAAGGATTGAGCGCGGATCAGCTCAATAACGCCACGCACCTGGTGTGGGCGACCGGCGGCGGCATGGTGCCGGAAACCGAGATGGCGCAATACCTGGCGAAAGGGCGCTAACCCCCTCTGATCTCAACGCAGCATCGCCATCAGCTCCATCGGTGAGCGATGCTGTTTAATCAGATCGCGCATGACGCGCATATGGGGTGATGAGTGTTCAAAGAAGGCCTGATATCCCGCACACAGCACATTCTCCCCGTGAGTATCCCCATGCACCGGGCAATCACCACGGTAAAATTGCGATAAGGAACATGACCGACAACGCACGCTCTGCTGTGAGGTCGATTGCCGTTCAATTTGAACCGCCAGACCACACCATCGACGCAGAGTTTTATCAAAAAGCTGAATAGATACCCGATTAATATCTTCACGAACCCAGATATCAAATATCGTATTTAAAAACTGCCCCCACCCTTCTGGTGTGACAGATTCAGCCGTCAGGTTACCTGCTTCATCGCGCTTAATCAGAGGGATAAACTGTACGAGACGAACATCGCCTTGTCGTAAATCACGGTACAGTTCAATAGGTTGCAAACTCTTCTGGTGATCAATCACCACCTTTAAAATACCCTCACTAACATCCATGTCCTCACATACTGTCATGCAAAATTCCCGATATATACGATAAGTTGGCGAACGTGTGTTACAGCAAACAGTATTGCAAGGGATAACACCGCGAGGGAGATCATAAATTTGTCACGCACCGCACGAGATTCAGAAAAATCGCTATGCGTAACATCCATCAGGTTACGGCTGCGGGTGTAGCGCCAGAGAATAATCGCCACAATTGCCAGCACCGCTATTGAAACCCAGAATAACGCTCCCGCCTGATGCCAGTTATGCTTAATCGCCAGCGCCATCAGTGCGCCATAGCCTAGCAACGTGCGAAACCAGGCCAGCGATGTCCGTTCCGGTTGTAGACCAGGATCGGACTGGCGACGGGCCTTACGACTACCCGGCATACAGCACCAGCGCCATAACAATCACCGCCACAAGCGTCAGCATGACGCTGATAATCAGCAGGCTGTTGGTGTACGGCATGTCCTCTTTCAGACGCATCGCCTTTTCATTTCGCAACCAGCGCAGATAACCGTAGATCGCCAGACCACCCGCAAACAGACACAGCAGCAAGGCAAGTGCCTCACGGATGACTGGCGTAGCAAAGTCCGGGGCCAGTTGATCAAGACCAACGCCCGCCGCCAGAAAACCCAGCGCAGTGCGGATCCACGCCAGAAACGTACGCTCATTTGCCAGTGAGAAGCGGTAATCCGGCGCTTCTCCAAGGCGGGAAATCTTCATGGCGACTCCTTCAATATTGTAGTCTGGTCGTTATACCGGAACAGTGAAAGAGTATGAACCTGATTCGCAAACGAAAGGGAGTGTAATGTGATGAGACAATGGAAAAGAGAGATGTGCTTTGAAATGCCGGATGGCGACTGGCGCCTTATCCGGCCTACAGTGAACGATGTAGGTCGGATAAGCGCAGCGCATCAGGCATTCCTGGATATGCTGACTGGATAGGTCAGTTTTAACCTAATCCCCAGAAGAGCACCGCCAGCAGTTGTGGGGTGATAATCCTCAGGAACATGACCAGCGGATAAACGGTGGCGTAGGAGAGCGCTGCCGCCCCGCTGGTGGCATGCAGGTTGTTAGCAAACGCCAGCGCAGGAGGATCGGTCATTGAGCCGGCCAACATGCCACACAGCGTCAGGTAGTTCATTTTGGTGAGAAGGCGCGCCAGCAGACCGACGGTAATCAGCGGGATTGCGGTGATAAAAATACCGTAGCCCACCCAGCTCAGACCGTCGCCCTGCGTCAGGGTATGAACAAAATCACCGCCTGACTTCAGACCAACCACCGCGAGAAACAGTACGATACCCAACTCTCGCAACGCCAGGTTCGCGCTGGGAGGCATAAACCAGTACAGCTTACCGATACTGCCAATACGCCCCAAAATCAGCGCCATAATCAGTGGTCCACCGGCCAGCCCCAGTTTTAATGCCACCGGGAAACCGGGGATAAACAGCGGGATTGAACCCAACAACACCCCCAGCCCGATCCCAATAAACACCGGCAACATCTGCACCTGCTGCAGTTTTTGCTGTGCGTTACCCACAACATTGGCAACGGCATCAATCGACGAAGGACGCCCCACCAGATTGAGGATATCGCCAAATTGCAGGCTGGCATCGCTGCTGGCGACCAGCTCAACGCCCGCGCGGTTCAGACGGGAAATCACCACGTCGTAACGTTCTTTAAAGTGCAGGTCACGGATCCGCTTGCCAAGCACCTGTTCGTTGGTCACAACGACACGTTCAACACGCAAATCCGTACCCCGCGTTGACAGCGAAGTGTCCACTTCCTGCCCAATCACCACCTTCGCATTATGCAGATCGCCAGGCTGTCCGACCAGGTGAAGCAGATCGCCCATCTGGATAATCGTCCCCGGCGACGGCACCATCAACGTTTCATCTCGCTTCAGGCGTGAACAGATGATTTTGCCGCTGTTCAGAATGGGGACATCCTGAATCGCCATATTATTGAGGTTCGGGTTTTCAACACGAATGTTCATCGTCTGAATCAGCGTATGACCGTTGGTCAGCGTTGATTCATGCTGCTGAGCTTCGGACTCAACGTTCACGCGGAAAATGAGGCGCATCAGCCACATTGTGAGCAAAATGCCGCAAATACCGAAAGGATAAGCCATGGCATAGCTCATCCCCATCTGATCGACCACATCCCCCGGCGTACCCAGATCGCGCAGAATTTGCTGCCCGGCACCCAGTGCGGGCGTATTGGTGACCGCGCCGGAGAAGATCCCCAGCACCACAGGCAGCGGAATAGCGAAGATCTTATGCAGAAGCGCGGTAACCAGTCCCCCGATAATCACGATCAGCACTGCAAACAGGTTCAGACGCAGTCCCGAAACACGCAGTGAGGCAAAGAAACCCGGCCCTACCTGGATGCCGATGGTATAGACGAAGAGTATCAGGCCAAATTCCTGAATAAAATGCAACATATCGCCGCTCAGGGTCATCCCTGCCTGATCGACAAAGTGTCCGACGATGATACCGCCGAACAGTACGCCTCCGATGCCAAAACCAACGCCCCGTACTTTAATGTTGCCGATCCATAACCCGACAACCGCCACCAATGCCAGAACGCTGACCGTCAATGCTATATCACTCATTCTTCTGTTCCCTGTGAATAACATCATTAAGTAAATGGATTCTCGCAGAGTACAAGCGCAATGTATGGGGGGTAAAGCACAAAAAAGCCCCGTCATTTCTGGCGGGGCAAAGGCCTGGAGCTATTTAGCTATTTAATGCGGGACGTTCGCTGATGGCGATACGTTGTGGAGCAATGGTTTCAGGTTCATTACGGGTCAAATCAATATGCAGCAAGCCATTGGTGAAGCTTGCGCCGGAGACTTCCATATTTTCAGCCAGCGTAAAGCTCAGACTGAATGATTGAGTGACCAGCCCCTGATGCAACCATTTGGTCTCTTTTTCCGGCTGCTGCGGCGTACCTTTTACGGTCAGACGCGTGCCTTCCAGTTGAATATCCAAATCTTCCTGACGGAAACCGGCTAACGCAAGGGTAATGCGGTAGTGGTTATCATCGCTCTTTTCGATGTTATAGGGTGGGAAGCTTTGGCTTTCACCAGCGTTTTGTAATGCATTGGCCAGTTTGTCAAAACCGATCCATTGACGCAGCAGTGGGGATAAATCGTAGTTACGCATAATATTCTCCTTCTAAGAAGCGAGTAAGTACCTTTCGGCTCCCTGACGGCAAGCCTGTGCTTAGCAGGGCCGCGCAAGCGGCCCGACAGATAAATTAGTTGATTTCGATGCGGCGCGGTTTGTTCGCTTCAGGAATCACGCGCTCAAGCTCGATATACAGCAGACCGTTTACCAGGTTTGCGCCGCGAACGTGGATGTTCTCCGCTAACTGGAACTTGCGTTCGAAGTTGCGTTCGGCAATACCCTGGTACAGGTAAGTACGTTCTTTTTGCTCGTCCGCATGCGCGCCTTTCACCACCAGCAAATTATCCTGGGCGGTAATTTCCAGCTCGCTTTCAGCAAAGCCCGCAACGGCAATCGCAATGCGGTAGTGGTTTTCGTCTACCAGCTCAACGTTGTACGGAGGGTAGCCACCATTGCTTTGGCCCTGGTTGTTTTCCAGCAGGTTAAACAGACGATCAAATCCAATAGCAGAACGGTATAGCGGGGATAAATCAAAGTTACGCATAATCAATAGCTCCTGAAATCAGCGAGAATGTTGGACCTTCCATCTTGGACAGGTCAGGTAGCCAGGACACCCATCAGGCATGCCCTTCATTTGTCTACACCCTAAAAATGGGTCTTAATACAAACTTTTCAAGCGTACTCCTCTGACTTTTTTTGCAGTTTGTTGTCTATTGCATACACTGGGGGGAGCAGTCGTTATCGTTAAATCGCGATTGCCGCCACAGTGCGACAAGATGGTGATGTTATTTTCGCAACGGATCGCTTTAACTCACCCTGCAAACACGATGATTAGCAGATGAAATAATGATGATAAAAAAAATAGTGTTAACACTGATGATGTGCAGCGGGATGGTTTTTATCAGCGGCTGTTCCAGCGTGATGTCACATACCGGAGGGAAAGAAGGGATATATCCTGGCACGCGCGCCAGCGCCACAATGATTAGCGAAAGTGATACAAACTGGGGAACAAAGTCGCTGGCGATTCTGGATATGCCTTTTACCGCGGTTCTGGATACGGTACTGCTTCCGTGGGATCTCTTTCGCAAAGATAACTCGGTTCGATCTCGCGTAGAAAAGAGCGAGGAGAGAACGCAAGCCACCAACGCCGTTATCCCCCCCGCTCAAATGCCTGCGCCTTAAGTTAACGTCCGGTTTCTGTCACCCATAGCTGGCGGAAACCGTCGACGTCTTCCATCCATGCAACCTGTCGGCCATCAGGAGAGAAGACGATCGCATCTGCTGAAGGTGGGTTGCCATGGCTGGTCGTTAAAAATTCAATCTCTCCCGTCTGCGCATCACAACAAGCGATTCTGTTCTGCAGTACAAATCCCAACCATTTTCCCGACGGATGCCAGTTGAATGCTGACTGAATATCCGTGTCACAGCGGGTAAGCTGACGCGGTTCTCCTCCCTGTGGGGAAATCAACCATAACTGCACGATACCGTTGTCATCACGCATCAGAAACGCAATTTCGGCTGCCGTTGGATTACTGCGCACCCAATGCCGCGGTTGATTCACCAGCCCCGGGAAGGCGTGATCATGAGTAAACGTCAGACGGCGCTGAACGATGCCGGCTGGTGGCGCAGGCATTGTTGCTTCCGTTCCTTCCAGAGGTGCCTCGCCAGGCTGTTTCCAGCCACTTTCATGGCGTGGCAAATCAACGATAAACAGTTCCGGTACTTTTTCGCCACTGACAGACAACGTGTCGCCGATAAAGGCCAGCGTATGATCCCCCACCCAGCCTTCTTCATAAGCGCGGTTAATCTCATCGCTCCCCGGTTTTGGCGTTGGTGTCGTCTGGCTCACCAGCACGCACCAAGAGTTCCCGCTGTATTCACGGGGATGCTGCGCAGATACATTCACCGGCCCATACGGCGCAGCAACGCCGACATTGCGTAAATCCAGCGCCGGTGAGCGCTCATGTAGCACGTGATCGTTATAGGTGAAACTGACAAACTCGCCGTTTGGGCTAAAAACATGCACATGACTACCGCCGCGCAGCGCGCCTGGGGTATACGGCGCAGTAATATCCATCGCATCCAGATTCCCCACCTCTGCCTGCGTAGCAATCACTCCACGGCGATGATGAAAATCGTAATACCATGTTTCATCAGGGTTTTCTGGTCCATGAATGAACACATATTTTTCAGATTTTGGATGAACGGTCACCACGCCGACGTGTGCGCCTTGCGTAGCACGGTAAATCACCGCCACCTCACCGGTGTGAACATTGACGCGTTCAATCGTCTCTCCGGTAAACGATGCACCGGAAGGACGCACATCAAAGACCAGCCACTGGCTGTCCGGTGTCCAGGTGTTGATATTGGTAAGCTGATGATTACGCGCTGCAAAGGTGATTTGTTTCATGGTGGTGTCCCGGACGAAAAATACCGCTCCTTTTTACCACGCACAGCGCGTATCCCATAAGCCTTTAGCGGGCCGCAAGCGCATCAGCTTGCTGAGCGTTCACAGCCAAAGCGGGGAAGTCCTCGAACGTATAGTAACGAATGGGTGGCGGTAACTGCTCCATTGCTATACCCGGCCACAGTTGCAACTCTCCGACAGCATTGAGATCAACGCCCTGCCAGCGGTGCGGCAGCGCCAGTCGCTGCAGAACAGCCCGCTCGCCAGGCACGCGTGTCGGCAAACGATTATCCCCCATCTGATAGTTACGCCGCAGCACCAGATACTTTTCCGGCACCCGACGCCGACTGTTCCACCAGCGGCCGTCCAGCATATCGAAATGGAAACGGGTGAGTTCCGGCGACTGAGCGCCAAGATGGACAAGTGCCTGGCGAAGTGCCGTCCCCATCGCCACCTCGTAAACCCCCTGAGAAACTGTTTGCCCCTCCAGAATCAGCGACACCGCCAGGCGGGCACCAAGCAGATTGGAGTAAAGATCCTCTGGCGAAAATGCAGAAACACCTTCAGAAAATCCGGGAACAGACTCAAAACCGTACCATTGCGCAATTTCATGCCACTCCGCGACCTGAAACGCCAGATGAGCGGCCAGCCAGGCTGCCAGCGTGTAACGCGCGACAGGATCGGTTGGTGGTGTAAAGGCATTAAACACTAACCGACGCTGGGCCAGTTCGCTATCCAGATCGAGCGTAAAAGCCTGTCCCAGTTTCGGCAGGATCTGACTAAAGATATAGACCGTCATATCAGCGGTATCACGCACGTGGGCGGTATCAATAAAGCCACCGTGCGTGGTGTAGAGAATGCCGTTATTTTCACGGCTTAAGCCGGTCAGGTTTTCCAGCCCGGCCAGCATGCTATCGTTGTACTGATGCAATCCAAGGTCGCTCGCCGGGACCACGTTATCCAGCTGATAAAACGGTACCGGCATGCCCAGCAATTCCGCATGCAAGTTGTAGCCAAATGCACAGCAAGGACGTAACCCTTTAGGCAGTGGCTGTGGCGGCATAGCAGGCCACGCGGTGGTCGCTCTCGTTGTTACCTGCGGGGCCAGATCTAATGCCACTGGTAGTGCCGCCCCAGCGCTGCCTGCGAGAAGTGATGCCAGTAACGACATAGTTTTCAGCAACCTGCTCAAAATGCCTCTCCGACCTGAAAATAGAAACCGCTGCTGCCTTTGCCGATGCCGTAATCCAGGCGTACGTTGACGCGCGGCTTGAATTCAAAGCGATAACCGACTCCTGCCGAGGGCAGGAGTCGTCCGTCGTCCAGCGCACTAAATGATGGCCCCATAGTCCCTGCACCCAGCCAACCGACCACGCCGTGCCGCCAATCGAGCTTGCGGCGATACTCAAGTTGCCCGCTGACGACATTCTTGTCCCGATAGCGCCCTTCGTAATAACCGCGCATGCGTTGATTGCTACCGAGCAGCGGCATCATGCTCCATGGCACTGCTCCCTGGGTAAACGTGCCATCCGCCTCCCATGCCAGCACGTTTTTATCGTCCAGCGAGTGGTAACGGCTGTAATGCAACTGGTATTCATCAAACCGGGTATCGCTCCCCACCTCAGGAGTAAAGCGGGTGTAGCGCACATCGGCATACTGCCCTTTACGCGGATTGGGTACGAAATCACGATCGTCCCAGCTCAGTTCCACGCTACTCCCGGAACTGAGAACCGATGCCCCCTGCGGCGTAGTTTCAATTTTCGGCGGATCGTTGTCGTCCATTTGCGCAGCATGCTGGGTATTCAGCGACCAGCCGACCCCCAGATAGATGTTAGGCGCTAACCGCCGGTATAGCGTTGGACGCAAATCCAGGACCTGAGCGGTATATTGCTGTTTTTGGCTATCTTTATCTCCGGCGCTAAAACCCTGCCCCCAGTACCAGGTTGGGGTATCTGTTAATGCGCCATTAAGAAAGAAACGCCAGCGATCGTCGGCGAAAAAAGCATAATTTTGCATCGTGATGCCAAAGGCCCCCGTTGAGCTAAAGTAGCCGCTCAACGTCAGCGTCGAGTTTTGACTCACCGTATCGTTCGGATCGGGTCGATACATCCCCACTACCGCCGTCCCGATCCCCAGCCCCAGTTCCGGGGTATAAAACGGCCCAGGCATCACTCCCCAGTCGATACCTTTAGTAGCGTTAAAGTTATCGCTGGCGCCCAGTTTATTCAGCCAGCCGTCAATCTCATTGCGGGTCGGCAGCGCCGACTGAACGTATCCGGCAAACAGGCAGAAAAACAGAAGCAGGCCGATGCGCGTCAAAAACGATACTCTCCCGCAGCAAAGAAGCTATTACGGTTGGCGAAGCCAATTTCGGTGGTGATATTAACGTTGCGGGTCAACTCATATTGCGCGCCTACCAGCACGTTCCAGGGGGATTGCAGGTGTTGTTTAACATCGAAGCGACCATTGCTATCCTTGTTCGCAATATCCACCATTTTTTGCAGCGCCGCAGAAGGCATCGTGAGATCGTTCAGGCTGCCGCTAAATTCTTGCTGCACATCCTGATACATGCTGCCCACCCACAGATTTAACTTACCGGATGGCATGTGCAGGGTCTCCATGCCGGGAGTGGTAAAGCGATAACCTACACGCGGAGAGATGGTAAAGGCATTAATACTGCCATCAAGGATATCGAACTGTGTTTGCGTATAGTTGGCATCAAAAGCCGTAAACCAGTTGCCCACTCCACCAACCAGAGTCGTTCCTACACCGTAGGTTGTGCCTTTAAAGTCGAGCTGAAATGCCAGATTCTGCAAATTGGCTGGTGTACGGTATTTACGTGGTCCTTTGATTCCTACACCTATCTGCGAAACAGAGTGTCCGTCGGTATAGCCAATCAGACCATAGACGTTCATAAAGGGCAGCAGCCAGGCATCCAGTTTTAAGGTTTCGGTTTTACTTCTCTCCCGGGTGTTGCCGACGTTGATTTTAAACGCGTTATCCAACGAGTGACCGCGCAGGGAAAGACCGTTGAAATTGATGCTGTCTACATTAATGTTTTGCCTGATATTCATGTAGTTAATATTCACGCCAAACGGCTCAGGCAGGTCGTAGCCACGTTTACGTGCCTCCTCACCTAAAAACGGCAAAACAGAGTGGCTTGTGGTTGGTTTAGCCGCGGGTTTTGTCGGCAAAGAAGTAGCCTGACCATCGTCCTGATAGTCATACAGCGGTGTCAATGTTGATCCAGAATCCGTCGCAGCCCAGGCCTGAAAAGCCAAACAGGAAGACGTCATCAACACCAGGCGGATGCGTGTGTTAGTCATAAGGAAACATAGTTGCAGGCAGGAATCGCCCGAATATAAAAGAAGGGGGGAGAGTATAGAAGTTACGTGCTAAGTGGGGGGATTAATGTGCGATTTCACATCTGATAATACAAACATGATTTTTATAACATTCTTAATGTTTTATGCCTGGCCGAAGCCAGGCATACGTGTATCAGGAGAGAACGTATTTCTCAATCGCCCAGGCTACGCCGTCTTCAAGATTGGATTTCGTCACGAAGTTAGCCACTTCTTTCACCGACGAAATAGCATTATCCATTGCAACGCCTACGCCTGCGTATTCGATCATCGCGATATCATTTTCCTGATCGCCAATCGCCATCACCTCTTCGGCTTTAATTCCTAACGCATCGGCCAGCGATTTCACGCCAGTGCCTTTATTAACGCGTTTATCCAGAATTTCGAGGAAATACGGCGCACTTTTCAGTACGGTGTACTTCTCTTTTACCTCTGCTGGAATACGCGAGATGGCTTGATCGAGGATTTCTGGTTCATCAATCATCATCACTTTCAGGAACTGGGTCGCCGGGTCCATTTTCTCTGCTTCACAGAACACCAGCGGGATGGTCGCGACAAAAGACTCATGCACCGTGTAGTAACTGATATCACGGTTGGCGGTATACAGAGTATTGCGATCGAGTGCGTGGAAATGCGAGCCGACCGTCCTGGAGAGTTGTTCCAGGAAGCGGTAATCATCATAGCTCAGCGCGGTTTGCGCGACGGTGCTTCCATCTCCGGCTTTCTGCACCAGCGCACCGTTGTAGGTAATACAGTAGTCACCGGGTTGTTCCATATGCAGTTCTTTCAGATAGCTGTGGACGCCAGCATACGGGCGCCCCGTGGTCAGCACCACATTCACACCTCGCGCGCGTGCCGCGGCAATCGCCGTTTTGACCGCTGGTGAAATGGTGTGATCGGGCAGCAGAAGTGTGCCATCCATGTCGATAGCAATAAGTTTGATAGCCATGAGTTCCCCGGATTAAATGAGTCCATCCTCATGCTAACGCGATTCCGCTCAAAAAACAGCTACGAAAAGGGGGATGGAAAGGGGAATCGGGATTCCCCTTTTGACAATCGATGGTAGGGCGGATAGGGCCTGAGCCGCCATCCGGCAAACGCAGACGAACTGCCTGATGGCGCTTCGCATATCAGACCTACAGGAGCAGGCCTGAGGTACATGTTAGATATCGATATTCGCCGCTTTCAGGGCGTTTTCTTCGATAAATGCACGACGCGGTTCAACAGCATCACCCATCAGCGTGGTGAACAACTGGTCAGCGGCAATCGCATCCTTCACGGTAACGCGCAGCATACGGCGGCTTTCCGGGTCCATGGTAGTTTCCCACAGCTGTTCCGGGTTCATCTCGCCCAGACCTTTATAGCGCTGAATCGCGAGGCCACGACGGGACTCTTTCACCAGCCAGTCCAGCGCCTGCTCGAAGCTGGCAACCGGCTGACGACGCTCGCCACGTTCGATAAACGCATCGTCTTCGATCAGGCCACGTAGTTTCTCACCCAGCGTGCAGATACGACGGTATTCGCCGCCGGTCACAAACTCGTGATCCAGCGGATAGTCGGTATCAACACCGTGGGTACGCACGCGGATCACCGGCTCGAACAGGTTCAGTTCAGCGTCTTTACGCACAAAGCTGTTCCAGGTGCTGCCGTGCATTTCGTTTTCATTCAGCACGTTAACCAGTTGGGAAACCCAGGCAGTGACTTTCGCTTCATCAGTGAGATCGGCTTCAGCCAGCGTCGGTTGATAAACCAGTTCTTTCAACAGCGCTTTCGGGAAACGGCGTTCCATACGGCCAATCATTTTCTGCGTGGCGTTGTATTCAGAAACCAGTTTTTCCAGCGCATCACCCGCCAGCGCCGGCGCGTGGGCATTGGTGTGCAGCGTAGCACCATCAAGGGCGATAGAGATCTGGTACTGATCCATCGCTTCATCGTCTTTGATGTACTGTTCCTGCTTGCCTTTCTTCACTTTGTACAGCGGCGGCTGCGCAATGTAGACGTGGCCGCGCTCAACGATTTCCGGCATCTGACGATAGAAGAAGGTCAACAGCAGCGTACGGATGTGCGAGCCATCGACGTCCGCATCGGTCATGATGATGATGCTGTGATAACGCAGTTTGTCCGGGTTGTACTCGTCGCGACCGATGCCGCAGCCCAGCGCGGTGATCAGCGTCGCCACTTCCTGAGAAGAGAGCATCTTGTCGAAGCGCGCCTTCTCAACGTTAAGAATTTTACCCTTCAGCGGCAGAATCGCCTGGTTTTTACGGTTACGTCCCTGCTTCGCAGAGCCGCCCGCTGAGTCCCCTTCCACCAGGTACAGTTCAGAGTGAGCCGGGTCGCGTTCCTGACAGTCCGCCAGTTTGCCCGGCAGACCCGCTAAGTCCAGCGCACCTTTACGGCGGGTCATTTCACGCGCACGACGTGCGGCTTCACGAGCACGCGCCGCATCAATAATTTTGCCGACGACGATTTTCGCGTCAGACGGGTTTTCCAGCAGGTATTCGCTCAGCAGTTCGTTCATCTGCTGTTCTACCGCCGATTTCACCTCAGAAGAGACCAGCTTGTCTTTGGTCTGGGAGGAGAATTTCGGATCCGGTACCTTCACGGAAACAACGGCAATCAGGCCTTCACGGGCATCGTCACCGGTGGCGCTGACTTTCGCTTTTTTGCTGTAGCCTTCTTTGTCCATGTAGGCGTTCAGGGTACGGGTCATCGCCGCACGGAAGCCTGCAAGGTGAGTACCGCCGTCACGCTGCGGAATGTTGTTGGTGAAGCAGTAGATGTTTTCCTGGAAACCATCGTTCCACTGCAGCGCAACTTCAACGCCAATACCGTCTTTTTCGGTGGAGAAGTAGAAGATATTCGGGTGGATCGGCGTTTTGTTTTTGTTGAGGTATTCAACAAACGCCTTGATGCCGCCTTCGTAGTGGAAATGATCTTCTTTGCCATCGCGCTTATCGCGCAGACGAATAGACACGCCGGAGTTCAGGAATGACAGCTCGCGCAGACGCTTAGCCAGAATGTCGTATTCGAACTCAACGACGTTGGTAAAGGTTTCGTGGCTTGGCCAGAAACGGACCTGAGTCCCCGTCATTTCTGTTTCGCCAGTTACTGCCAGCGGCGCCTGCGGCACACCGTGCACGTAAGTTTGCTGATGCACTTTGCCTTCACGACGAATCACCAGTTCCAGTTTCTGTGACAGGGCGTTAACGACGGAAACACCTACGCCGTGCAGACCACCGGAAACTTTATAGGAGTTATCATCGAATTTACCGCCTGCGTGCAAAACGGTCATGATAACTTCCGCTGCCGAAACGCCCTCTTCCGGGTGGATACCGGTTGGGATACCACGGCCATCATCGGTAACAGACACGGAGTTGTCAGCGTGAATCGTTACCACGATATCTTTACAGTGACCCGCGAGCGCTTCGTCGATAGCGTTATCTACCACCTCGAATACCATGTGGTGCAGACCGGTGCCGTCATCCGTGTCGCCGATATACATACCCGGGCGCTTACGCACCGCATCCAGTCCTTTCAGGACTTTGATACTGGAGGAGTCATAAGAATTCGACATCAACGTTTCTCGCTCATTTTATCTTGGGTTAATCCGTTATTTTACCCTTTTCCACGGTAAACATCTTCGAATTTTCATCGGACATGTCTATAACGTGTTCAGCGCTGATTGCGCTGACAAAGACCTGAGATTGCGTGGCTTTTAAGCGGCTGGCCAGCAGTCCGCGACGCGCGTCATCCAGTTCAGAGGCAAAATCATCTATCAGGTACAGGCAGCGCCGCCCGCTTTCACGGGTCAGAAACTCCCCTTGCGCCAGACGTAAGGCGCACATCAGCAGCTTGAGCTGCCCACGCGACAACGTATCTTCCACCGGCGCACCGTCGGCGCGAATGCGGAAATCCGCCTTATGCGGGCCGTGCGCGGTGTAGGTCAACATGCGATCGCGTTCAAAACTGCGTTCCAGCACTTCGGCGTAATCTGTCTCTTTCTCCCAGCCGCGCTGGAAAGAGAAGGAGAGAGAAAATTCGGGAAGAAACTGCTGGCAGGTATCCGCCATATCCTGCGCGATACCGGCGCTGTACTCCGCGCGCCAGGTGCTGATTTGTTCCGCCAACGGGATCAGTTCTTTATCCCACGGGCGGAGTTGCTCATAACGACTTACCTGGCGCAGTGCCGCATTGCGCTGCTTGAGCAGGCGCTTCAGGTTGCTCCAGGCGGTGAAAAATCCGGCTTCATTGTGAAAGCATCCCCAGTCAAGGAATGCTCTTCTGTATTTGGGGCCGCCATTGAGTAAAGTAAACCCCTCGGGCGTGATCAGCTGCATCGGCATCAGGTGCGCCAGTTCCGCGACCTTGTGCCCGTCAGTGCCGTCAATGCGCACTTTACTGTCGCCCAGTTTGTCTTTCGTCAGGCCAATCGACGTCTCACGCTCATCACCCTGCAAACGCCCGTGTAAAACAAACGATTCCTGCTCGTGGCGAATCACGCGGCCAATTTGCAAACTGCGAAACGCCCGGCCGTGGCCGAGCGTATAGATAGCTTCCAGCACGCTGGTTTTGCCGCTGCCGTTAGCGCCTACCAGGAAGTTAAAGCCGGGAGATAAAGCGAGATCCGCGTTTTCGATATTACGAAAATCGCGGATCAACAGGCGGGTCAGCGACATTACAGTCTCATTGGCATAACAACGTAAGCCGCGCTCTGGCTGGCTGCATCTTCAATTTGTACGCTGGAGACGGAATCGGTCAGCAGAATACGCACGTTCTCGCACTTCAGCGCGTTCAGAACGTCCAGTACGTAGCTAACGTTAAAGCCGATTTCCAGTTCAGTTCCCGGATAGGAGACATCCAGAATTTCTTCGGCTTCTTCCTGCTCCGGGTTATTAGCGGTGATTTTCAGCTGGTTTTCACTGACATACAGACGCACGCCGCGGAATTTCTCGTTAGAGAGGATCGCCGCACGGGCAAACGCCTGTTTGAGGATATCGCAACCGGCTTCCAGATGTTTGTCCGGATTCTTCGGCAGTACGCGGCGATAATCCGGGAAACGACCGTCAACCAGCTTGGAGGTAAAGATGAAATCACCCACGTGCGCACGAATATTGTTGCTGCCAATCTGTACGCGCAGCGGGTTGTCGCCGCCGTCGAGCATACGCATCAGTTCAATCACGCCTTTACGCGGTACGATCACCGAATGGCTGGGCAACGGCTGACCGACAGGCATTGAACAGACCGCCAGGCGGTGACCGTCGGTCGCCACGGTACGCAGCTCTTCCCCTTCGGTTTCAAACAGCATGCCGTTTAAGTAGTAACGTACGTCCTGATGCGCCATCGAAAACTGCGTGGCTTCAATCAGACGCTTCATCGTCGCCTGCGGCAGGGTGAATTCGACTTCGCTCTGCCAGTCGTCCAGATTCGGGAAGTCGGCGGCAGGCAGCGTGGACAGCGAGAAACGGCTGCGGCCAGAACGCACCAGCATACGATCGCCTTCCAGTTGAACGGCTATTTCCGCCCCTTCTGGTAATCCACGGCAAATATCGAAGAATTTACGCGCCGGAACGGTGGTCGCACCAGGTTCATGCGGCTGGATCAGCGCCACGCGCGCCACCATCTCCATTTCGAGATCGGTACCGGTCAGAGAAAGCGCACCGTCAGCAACCTGCAGCAGCAGGTTTCCGAGGATCGGCAGTGTAGGACGTCCACCCAGCGGGCCGCTGACCTGCTGAAGCGGTTTTAATAAATGTTCACGTTCAACGGTAAATTTCATAGCGTCACGAAGATAATGTTCTGATTAAATTGGAGAAATCTTCTTTAATATCATGGCTTTCTTCACGCAACTGCTCAATCTTACGGCAGGCATGAAGCACGGTAGTATGATCGCGCCCACCAAACGCATCGCCAATTTCCGGCAGACTGTGGTTAGTGAGCTCTTTTGCCAGCGCCATCGCCATCTGACGCGGACGTGCTACCGAACGAGATCGACGCTTAGAAAGCAGATCCGCAATTTTGATTTTGTAATACTCTGCCACCGTCTTTTGAATATTGTCGATGGTGACCAGCTTTTCCTGCAAAGCCAGCAAATCGCGCAGCGCTTCACGCACGAAATCGATAGTAATTGCCCGGCCGGTAAAATTGGCGTTAGCGATCACGCGGTTCAGTGCGCCTTCCAGTTCACGCACGTTAGAGCGTAGACGCTTGGCGATAAAGAACGCCACTTCACCCGGCAGACGAATGTCGTTTTCGTCAGCCTTTTTCATCAGGATCGCGACGCGTGTTTCCAGCTCAGGCGGCTCGATCGCGACAGTCAGTCCCCAGCCGAAGCGAGATTTCAGACGATCTTCAACGCCGTTGATCTCCTTCGGATAGCGATCCGAGGTCAGGATGATCTGCTGATTACCTTCCAGCAGGGCATTAAAGGTGTGGAAAAATTCTTCCTGTGAACGTTCTTTATTAGCAAAGAATTGAATATCGTCAATCAGCAGCGCATCAACGGAACGGTAATAGCGTTTAAACTCTTCGATCGCATTGTTTTGCAGGGCTTTAACCATGTCCTGCACAAAACGCTCGGAGTGCATAT
The DNA here is from genome assembly GCF_014104295.1 of Citrobacter sp. RHBSTW-00029. NCBI lineage: Bacteria > Pseudomonadati > Pseudomonadota > Gammaproteobacteria > Enterobacterales > Enterobacteriaceae > Citrobacter > Citrobacter sp. RHBSTW-00029. The sequence goes on along the minus strand of NZ_JABXRT010000001.1, from coordinate 4,210,812 downwards.
ACACCACTTTTGCGTTCGGCTTACGCGCCATAATGCCGTTACCGACAGCGTGCAGCAGGTGGGTTTTACCCAGACCCGTACCGCCATAAAGGAATAACGGATTGTAGGCGCCGCCTGGATTGTCCGCCACCTGACGTGCCGCCGCGCGCGCCAGTTGGTTAGATTTACCTTCAACGAAGTTATCAAACGTATGTTTGACGTTGACGTTAGAGCGATAGGTAGGTTCAGCCGGAGCCGGGACGTTATCCCAGCCAGGGCGCGCTGCCGGTACGGTACGTTGCGGTTGCACTTGCTGAGCCACGTGGGCGGGCGCCACAACGTTGTTGACCGGCGTTTTCAGCGTTTGCGTAACGGGTTTAGTGCCAACCTCAAAACGCAGCTGTGGGGCATCCGCTCCGCAAAAATTATTGAGTAATCCATTAATATTATTAAGGTATTTATCCCTTACCCAATCGAGCACGAAACGGTTTGGCGCATACAAAGCCAGCGTGTTATCGCTCAGTTCCGCCTGCAACGGGCGTATCCACATACTGAATTCTGTGGCTGGTAACTCATCCTGCAATCGGGCAAGACACTGCTGCCAAAGCGAAAGTGACACGGCGGACTCCACTCGAACAAAAGTCGATAAATGACAAAGGCTGAAACATTCATGATTGTTGACGCACATCGACAAGACCCTATGCAAAGGGTGACGTGCGAATTGCTATCTGCAATTTTTACCCGATCAGGATCCATTGAAACGATCGGGACCGCGGATCATAGCGTAAACTGAGAAAGAGATCTTCTGTTTCTCACAGATTCTTCCCGATTTATCCACAGGATGATCCAGAATCGGCTAAGTGTAAACGATCCTGGAGAAGTGCTGCAGGTTTTCGCGCGCATATTGAAAAAATTAATGAGTAAAGATGCTTTACTGCTTAAACGATCTAATAAAGATCCCGTGCGATCCTTGCGCTTTATCCACCAGCCCGTATAATTCTTACCCCCAGCGAGTAACGGTCGCCTTACGGCGTCAACGCTGCCTGTTTTTTACACAAAACCACGTGAAAAAAAACGGGATATAAGGAAAGAGAATTGACTCCGGAGTGTACAATTATTACAATCCGGCCTCTTTAATCACCCACACTGTGGCGTAAGTCGTTCGAAATTCGTTCGGGTATACGCAAAAGTCAGTGAATTTATTCAAGTTTAGGTAGAAATCGCCATGAAACGCACTTTTCAACCGTCTGTACTGAAGCGCAACCGTTCTCACGGCTTCCGTGCTCGTATGGCAAATAAAAATGGTCGTCAGGTTCTGGCACGTCGTCGTGCTAAAGGCCGTTCTCGTCTGACCGTTTCTAAGTAATAAAAGCTAGCCCCTGAGTGGTTAAGCTCGCATTTCCCAGGGAGTTACGTTTGTTAACTCCCACTCATTTCACATTCGTCTTCCAGCAGCCACAACGGGCTGGCACGCCGCAAATCACCATCCTCGGCCGCCTGAATTCGCTGGGGCATCCCCGTATCGGTCTTACCGTCGCCAAGAAAAATGTTAAACGTGCGCATGAACGTAATCGGATTAAACGTCTGACGCGTGAAAGCTTCCGTTTACGTCAGCACGAGCTTCCAGCAATGGATTTCGTGGTGGTGGCGAAAAAAGGGGTTGCTGACCTCGATAACCGTGCTCTCTCGGAAGCGTTGGAAAAATTATGGCGTCGCCATTGTCGCCTGGCTCGCGGGTCCTGATAGCCCTCATTCGGGTCTATCAACGCCTGATCAGTCCGCTGCTTGGGCCGCATTGCCGTTTCACTCCAACCTGTTCGAGCTACGGAATTGAGGCATTGCGCAGGTTTGGAGTGATAAAAGGCAGTTGGTTGACGGTGAAACGCGTATTAAAATGCCACCCTTTACACCCTGGTGGTGACGATCCCGTCCCGCCCGGACCATTTGATACCAGAGAACACTAACGATGGATTCGCAACGCAATCTTTTAGTCATCGCTTTGCTGTTCGTGTCTTTCATGATCTGGCAAGCCTGGGAGCAGGATAAAAATCCGCAACCTCAGGCCCAACAGACCACGCAGACAACGACCACCGCAGCGGGTAGCGCCGCCGACCAGGGCGTACCGGCCAGTGGCCAGGGGAAACTGATTACGGTTAAAACTGACGTGCTTGATCTGACCATCAACACCCGTGGTGGTGATGTGGAACAGGCTTCACTGCCAGCTTACCCGAAAGAACTGGGTTCTACCGAACCGTTCCAGTTACTGGAAACCACGCCACAGTTCATCTACCAGGCACAGAGTGGCCTGACAGGTCGTGACGGCCCGGATAACCCGGCTAACGGCCCGCGTCCGCTGTACAACGTCGAAAAAGACGCATTTGTACTGGCTGACGGTCAGAACGAACTGCAGATCCCGATGACCTATACTGACGCAGCGGGTAACACATTCACTAAAACGTTTGTACTCAAGCGTGGTGAATATGCTGTCAACGTTAACTACAGCGTGCAGAACGCCGGCGAAAAACCGCTGGAAGTCTCCACCTTTGGTCAACTGAAGCAATCCATCAATCTACCATCTCATCGCGATACCGGAAGCAGCAACTTTGCGCTGCACACCTTCCGCGGCGCGGCGTACTCCACGCCGGATGAGAAGTATGAGAAATACAAATTCGACACCATTGCTGAAAACGAAAACCTGAACGTCAATGCTAAAGACGGCTGGGTCGCAATGCTGCAACAGTATTTCGCAACGGCATGGGTTCCGCGTAACGACGGCACCAACAACTTCTATACCGCTAACCTGGGTAACGGCATTGCCGCTATCGGCTATAAGTCACAGCCGGTACTGGTACAGCCTGGCCAGACTGGCGCGATGACCAGTACCCTGTGGGTCGGCCCGGAAATTCAGGATAAAATGGCGGCCGTTGCACCGCACCTGGATCTGACCGTGGATTACGGCTGGTTGTGGTTCATCTCTCAGCCGTTGTTCAAACTGCTGAAATGGATCCATAGCTTCCTGGGTAACTGGGGCTTCTCCATCATCGTTATCACCTTTATCGTTCGTGGCATCATGTACCCGCTGACCAAAGCGCAGTACACCTCCATGGCGAAGATGCGTATGCTGCAGCCGAAGATTCAGGCAATGCGTGAGCGTCTGGGTGATGACAAACAGCGTCAGAGCCAGGAAATGATGGCCCTGTACAAAGCTGAGAAGGTTAACCCGCTGGGCGGCTGCTTCCCGCTGATCATCCAGATGCCAATCTTCCTGGCGTTGTACTACATGCTGATGGGCTCCATTGAGCTGCGTCATGCGCCGTTCGCGCTGTGGATCCATGACCTGTCCGCACAGGACCCGTACTACATCCTGCCGATCCTGATGGGCGTGACGATGTTCTTCATTCAGAAGATGTCTCCGACCACCGTGACCGACCCGATGCAGCAGAAGATCATGACCTTTATGCCGGTCATCTTCACCGTGTTCTTCCTGTGGTTCCCGTCAGGTCTGGTGCTGTACTATATCGTCAGCAACCTGGTAACCATTATTCAGCAGCAGCTGATTTACCGTGGTCTGGAGAAGCGTGGCCTGCATAGCCGCGAGAAGAAAAACTCCTGATTCGGTGTAGGCCGGATTAGGCGAAGCCGCCATCCGGCAAACGGAACATAAAGTAAAGGGCGGTCATTAGACCGCCTTTTTTATTGCATTAAGAAGAGACAAACCATGAGCCATAACGACACCATCGTCGCTCAGGCCACCCCACCGGGACGTGGTGGCGTGGGTATCCTGCGTATCTCCGGCCTGAAGGCGCGCGAGGTCGCAGAAACCGTACTGGGGAAACTGCCAAAACCGCGTTATGCCGATTATCTGCCGTTTAAAGACGCGGATGGCAGCGCGCTGGATCAGGGGATTGCCCTGTGGTTCCCCGGCCCGAACTCCTTTACCGGCGAAGACGTTTTAGAGCTTCAGGGCCACGGAGGTCCGGTGATTCTTGACCTGCTGCTCAAACGTATTCTGACCATTCCCGGGCTGCGCATTGCCAGACCGGGTGAATTCTCCGAGCGAGCTTTTCTCAATGATAAGCTCGATTTAGCCCAGGCAGAGGCGATTGCCGACCTGATCGATGCCAGCTCGGAGCAAGCCGCTCGCTCGGCGCTGAATTCGTTGCAGGGCGCATTTTCCGCACGGGTAAATCATCTTGTGGAAGCGCTCACTCACCTGCGCATCTATGTCGAAGCGGCGATTGATTTCCCGGATGAAGAAATCGACTTCCTGTCTGACGGCAAGATTGAAGCCCAGCTCAATAGCGTTATCAGCGATCTTGATGCCGTTCGTGCCGAAGCGCGTCAGGGCAGCCTGCTGCGCGAAGGGATGAAGGTAGTCATTGCCGGTCGCCCTAACGCCGGGAAATCGAGCCTGCTGAACGCGCTGGCTGGCCGTGAGGCGGCTATTGTGACCGATATTGCGGGGACGACTCGCGACGTGCTGCGTGAGCATATTCATATCGACGGTATGCCGCTGCACATCATCGACACTGCTGGTTTGCGCGATGCCAGCGATGAAGTTGAACGCATTGGTATCGAACGTGCGTGGCAGGAAATCGAACAAGCCGACCGTGTGCTGTTTATGGTGGATGGCACCACCACCGACGCCGTGGACCCGGCTGACATCTGGCCAGACTTTATTGCCCGTCTGCCAGCCAAACTGCCAATTACCGTGGTACGTAACAAAGCGGATATTACCGGTGAGACGCTGGGCCTTAGCGAAGTAAATGGCCACTCACTGGTTCGCCTCTCCGCACGTACCGGTGAAGGTGTTGACGTACTGCGTAACCATCTCAAACAGAGCATGGGCTTTGAAACCAATATGGAAGGTGGCTTCCTGGCGCGTCGTCGTCACCTGCAGGCGCTGGCAGAAGCGGCGGAGCATCTCGAGCAGGGTAAAGCCCAACTGCTTGGCGCATGGGCCGGAGAATTGCTGGCAGAGGAGTTGCGTCTGGCGCAGCAGAACCTCAGTGAGATCACCGGGGAATTTACCTCCGACGATCTGCTGGGACGGATTTTCTCCAGCTTCTGTATTGGCAAATAATGTTGTATTGCCCGGTGGCGCGATGCTTACCGGGACTACAGGCCCCGTAGGCCGGATAAGGCGTTTACACCGCCATCCGGCAACAACAATTTCCCATGCGGAAATCACTGTTGTCCAAATGGCAACTCGCACAGGCAACCCTCTCCCCGTATTCTTAGCGCCACTTTCCTCATGAGGTCGCTATGACACGCTTTCTAATCTGCAGTTTTGCCCTGGTTCTCCTCTATCCCGCCGGTATTGATATGTATCTGGTGGGATTGCCCCGTATTGCTGCCGATCTACAGGCCAGCGAGGCGCAACTGCATATCGCGTTTTCGGTTTATCTGGCGGGAATGGCGACGGCAATGTTGTTCGCCGGAAAAATTGCTGACCAGTCGGGTCGTAAACCGGTCGCCATTGTCGGTGCCCTCATTTTTATTGTCGCCTCCTCGCTGTGTTCATTTGCCGAGAGCGGTACCCCGTTTCTCGCAGGCCGCTTTATTCAGGGTGTGGGCGCCGGCTGCTGTTATGTGGTGGCTTTCGCTATTCTGCGCGATACGCTCGACGATCGTCGCCGGGCGAAGGTACTGTCGTTGTTGAACGGTATTACCTGTATCGTGCCGGTGCTGGCTCCGGTGATGGGGCATCTGATCATGCTCAAATACCCGTGGCAGAGCCTGTTCTACACGATGATGGGCATGGGCGTGGTTGTTTGCCTGCTGTCGGTGTTTATCCTGCGAGAATCGCGCCCAGCGACGCTCTCGACCTCTACGCAGAGCGATCATCGCGCAGAGTCGCTGGTAAACCGTTTTTTCTTAAGCCGTCTGGCCATTACCACCCTCAGCGTGTCGGTGATCCTGACCTTCGTGAATACGTCTCCGGTGCTGCTGATGGAAGTGATGGGCTTCGACCGCGGCGAGTACGCCACTACCATGGCCATGACCGCAGGCATCAGTATGGCGGTCTCTTTCTCTACGCCATTCGCACTGAGTATTTTTAAACCCCGCATCCTGATGCTGACTTCACAGGTCTTGTTCCTGGCTGCGGGCATCGTGTTAATCCTTGCCAGTACGCACGCGGTAACGTTGTTCGGGTTAACCTTAATCTGCGCCGGATTCTCGGTCGGTTTCGGCGTTGCCATGAGCCAGGCGCTGGGGCCGTTCTCGCTGCGCGCAGGCGTCGCCAGCTCGGCATTAGGCATTGCCCAGGTTTGCGGTTCATCTCTATGGATTTGGTTGGCTGCCATCCTCGGTCTCGACGCACTGAATATGCTGATCGGGATTCTGATTGGCTGTAGCATAGTGAGTATCATGCTGATTATCACTGTTGCACCTAACCGGTCCGCGCCAACTCATGAAGAAATCCCTCAGCAGTCTCGATCTTAATTTACTGCTCTGCCTGCAGCTCCTGATGCAGGAACGCAGCGTCACTAAAACCGCCAAACGGATGAACGTCACGCCGTCGGCGGTCAGCAAATCGCTGTCGAAGCTGAGAGCCTGGTTTGACGATCCATTGTTTGTTAACACCCCGCTGGGGCTAACGCCAACGCCGCTGATGCTCAACATGGAACAGAGCCTGGCGGAGTGGATGCAGATGGGCAATCAATTGCTCGATAAGCCACACCATGAAGCACCACGTGGGCTGAAGTTTGATCTGGTGGCTGAAACGCCGCTGGTGATGATCATGTTTAACGCGCTCTCCCAACAGATCTACCAACGTTATCCACAGGCAACGATCAAAGTGCACAACTGGGATTACGATTCGCTGGATGCCATTATCCGTGGCGAGGTGGATATCGGCTTTACCGGACGTGAAAGTCACCCGCGCTCGCGTGAATTGCTGAGTCTGCTACCGTTATCGATCGACCACGAGGTCCTGTTTTCCGATCTCCCCTGCGTCTGGTTGCGTGAAGACCACCCGGCATTGCAGGAAGAGTGGAATCTGGAAACATTCCTGCGCTATCCCCATATCAGCATTAGCTGGGAGCAGAGCGACACCTGGGCGCTGGACGATGTGCTTCAGGAGATGGGGCGTGCGCGTAACATCGCATTGTGTCTGCCAGGCTTTGAGCAGTCGCTGTTTATGGCAGCGCAGCCGGATCACGCGCTGATTGCCACCGCACCGGTTTATTGCCAGCGTTATAACCAACTCCACCAGCTTCCGCTCGTGGCACGTCCAATGCCTTTTGATGCAGCGCAACTGGAAAAAATGCGCGTCCCGTTCACCCTACTTTGGCATAAACGCAACAGCCACAATCCTAAGATCGTATGGCTGAAAGAGACGATCAAGGCACTCTATCGCGAGATGTCATGAAGATCCTTTGCTATATTGTTGTTTTATTAACCTCCCTGGCGCTGGAAATGTAAATGTCGCGTAATGTATCCCGATTCCGTTTACTTTTTGGGCAGTAAAGCCTGCCTGGAAGCCGCGTAAATGTTACTCTGATAATAATCACGGACCATTAATCACGGAGCGAAAAATGGCGACACATTTTGCCAGAGGGATTCTTACGGAGGGACACCTGGTTTCAGTTCGCCTCCCTACTCCATGTCATTTTGAAGTAAGAAATCTACCCACTCACCGCCGAACACGCTTTCTGGCCTCCCGAAGTCTTCTCGCTGAACTGATGTTTATGCTTTACGGCACCAGCACATTGCCCGAGATTGTTACCGAGGCGAAAGGTAAGCCCGTTTTTCGCGATAAAAACCTGCCTGGCTTTTCGATTTCCTATGCCGGGAATATTGTCGGCGTCGCGCTTACCACAGAAGGTTCATGCGGTCTGGATATGGAGCTTCAGCGGGCAACTCGCGGGTTCCATACCCCGAATGCCACAGATTCCTACCGCTTTTCCAGTAACGAAAACCTGTGGATCAATAATCAAAACGACCCCAATGAAGCGCGTGCGCAGCTCATAACGTTACGCCAGAGCGTTCTCAAGCTCACTGGCGACGTGTGCAATGACGATCCACGTGAACTCCAGCTGTTACCGGGTGCGGGCCGTCTGAGATGTGCTCACGTTACGCAGATAGAAGCCATTTGCGATGCCGAAGATGTGCTGGTGTGGTCGGTCGCGGTCACGCCAACCATTGAAAAACTCAACGTTTGGGAGTTTGATGGTAAACAGGACTGGAAAAGCTTGCCTGATATCCAGACACGCGCCAATGAGCCAACGGGTCGCCTGATCCGGTTCTCGCAATTATGCGCAGCGAAGAGCCATACGCTTTGATTTAACCTTCATGATGAAACAGGAGTAACCATGTCTGAAACATTGAATGTTGTTACGTTACTGGGGAGCCTGCGCAAGGGTTCGTTTAATGGAATGGTTGCCCGTACGCTGCCAAAAATTGCCCCCGCGGGGATGGAAGTGAATGCATTACCGTCGATTGGGGATATTCCTCTGTACGATGCCGACCTCCAGCAGGAAGAGGGTTTTCCGGCAAGTGTAGAAGCGCTGGCGGAACAAATCAGGAAGGCTGACGGCGTCGTTATCGTCACACCGGAATACAACTATTCTGTTCCTGGCGGGCTGAAAAATGCCATCGACTGGCTGTCCCGCCTGCCCGATCAACCATTATCCGGCAAACCGGTGCTGATCCAGACCAGCTCCATGGGCGCCATCGGCGGCGCGCGCTGCCAGTATCATCTGCGTCAAATCCTGGTGTTCCTCGACGCGATGGTAATGAACAAGCCGGAATTTATGGGCGGCGTGATTCAGAACAAAGTGGACCCGCAGACCGGCGAAGTGATCGACCAAAGCACGCTGGACCATCTGACCGGTCAGCTGACCGCATTTGGCGACTATATTCAACGTGTAAAAGCCTAAAGAAAAAGCCCGCCAGCAACGATGCCTGGCGGGCCGTTGTCCAGACCGATATTTTAGTGCGCGTCGATAAACACAATCTTCAGTACAAACAGCAGCGCGACAACGATGACGCACGGGCTGAGATCGCGGAAACGTCCGGTACCGATTTTCATCAAGCAGTAAGAGATAAAGCCCAGCGCAATACCTTCGGTGATCGAGAAGCTAAACGGCATCATCACGGCGGTAATAAACGCTGGAACCGCTTCAGTCAGGTCATCCCACTTCACGCGCGACAGGCTTGATGTCATCAGGACGCCAACGTAAATCAGCGCACCTGCGGCGGCATATCCCGGCACCATTCCCGCCAACGGCGACAGGAAGATAACCAGCAGGAACAACAGACCGACAACGACCGCGGTCAGGCCGGTACGCCCACCAACAGAAACCCCGGAAGAAGACTCAATATAGGCGGTAACGGAAGAGGTACCGATAAACGCGCCGGTAACAGACGACACGCTATCGACAAACAGCGCCTGCTTCATGCGTGGGAACTTGCCCTTCGCGTCTGCCAGACCGGCTTTATCCGTCACGCCAATCAGGGTACCGGAGGAGTCAAACAGGTTCACCAGCATGAACGAGAAAATCACGCCCGCAAGGCCAATGTTAAACGAACCGGCCAGGTCAACATGCCCGATAACCGACATCACGCTCGGCGGCGCGGAGACGATCCCGCTGTAATGGACATCACCCAGCATCCAACCCAGCAGCGTGGTCACGATGATAGAGATCAGCACCGCCGCATGAATATTACGTGACGCCAGAATCGCGATGATAAAGAAGCCCAGAATGCCGAGCAGTACGCTGTGGGACGTCAGGTTGCCGATAGATACCAGCGTGTCTTTGTTGGCGACGATAACGCCGGCGTTTTTCAGCCCCATCATACCGATGAACAGACCGATACCGCTGGTGATCCCCACGCGCAGGCTCACCGGGATATTGGCAATCATCCAGTAACGTACGCGGAAAATGGTCAGCAGCAGCAGACCTATCGCGCCCCAGAAGATTGCGCCCATACCTATCTGCCATGACAGGCCCATCGCGCCAACGACCACGAAGGCAAAGAATGCGTTCAGGCCCATAGCAGGTGCCAGCGCAACCGGCAGATTGGCAAAAAGCCCCATCAGGATGCTACCAAATGCAGCAATAAGGCAGGTGGTAACAAAGACGGCGCTGGTATCCATGCCAGCCACGCCAAGAATTTGCGGGTTAACAAAAACGATATACACCATCGTCAGGAAGGTGGTTAAACCGGCGATCACTTCGGTCCGTGCCGTTGTGCCATGCTCGCGCAGTTTGAACACGCGTTCCAGCATCCCCTGGCCAGAAGCCTGGGTTGTGTGTTGTTGACTCATTATCAATTTCCGAACAAGGAGGGAAAATTCGTCGCTATCCTATACCAAAATGCGACAATAGGGTTGGGTTATGAGCAACTTTTTTCATTGATTTTGCTTATACGGCAACGATTGCGTGGCGTAAATAAGCATGACGTAAACGTTAAACTAGCGATAAGAGGAAGGCATGTCCCAGATAGAAGCGGTATTTTTTGACTGTGACGGTACGCTGGTCGACAGTGAAGTGATCTGTTCCCGGGCGTATGTCGCCATGTTCCAGGAGTTTGGTATCAAACTCGATCTCGAAGAGGTGTTTAAACGCTTTAAAGGCGTAAAACTCTACGAAATCATCGATATCATCAACGAAGAGCACGGCGTTACGCTGGCGAAAGCCGATTTAGAGCCCGTTTACCGCGCAGAGGTCGCACGCCTGTTCGACTCGGAACTGGAGGTTATCGCTGGGGCAAATGCTCTGCTGGACATCATGACAGTGCCAATGTGCGTGGTCTCAAACGGTCCGGTCAGCAAAATGCAGCATTCGCTGGGTAAGCTGGGCATGTTGCACCATTTTCCTGATTTACTGTTCAGCGGCTACGATATCCAACGCTGGAAGCCCGATCCGGCCCTGATGTTCCATGCGGCAAAAGCAATGGACGTTAACGTTGAGAACTGCATTCTGGTTGATGATTCCAGCGCAGGCGCGCAGGCGGGAATTGCCGCCGGGATGGAAGTGTTCTACTTCTGTGCCGATCCGCATAACAAACCGATCGAAAACCCAAAAGTCACGACCTTTACCGATCTGGCGCAGTTGCCGGAATTGTGGAAGGCACGGGGTTGGGATATTACCCGGTAATTTTTTGTAGGCCCGGTAAGCTTGCGCCGCCGGGCAATTGCCGGATAGCGCTAACGCTTATCCGGCCTACTTTCTACGTTTTTTCACTCTTTAGGATCTTTGCCCGCCAGCAGCTTATCCAGTTCATCGCCGCCCACGTGACGGAAGTCTTGTCCCTTCACGAAATAGAAGATGTATTCGCAGATATTCTGGCAGCGGTCACCGATACGCTCGATGGAACGTGCGCAGAACAGCGCGGTCAGCACACTTGGAATGGTACGCGGGTCTTCCATCATGTAGGTCATCAGCTGGCGCACAATGCCTTCATATTCCTGGTCGACTTTCTTATCTTCACGATAAATACGTACCGCTTCGTCGAGATCCATACGCGCAAACGCATCCAGCACGTCATGCAGCATTTGTACGGTGTGACGACCCAGCGATTCCAGACTTACCAGCAGCGGCTGATGCTGTTGCGAGAACTTCTCCAGAGCGGTGCGGCAAATTTTGTCCGCCACATCACCAATACGCTCCAGCTCAGCGATAGTTTTGATAATCGCCATCACCAGACGCAGGTCGCTGGCGGTAGGTTGACGCTTGGCGATGATACGCACGCAGGCTTCATCGATCGCCACTTCCATCATGTTGACGTTTTTATCGCCTTCAATGACGCGCTTCGCCAGTTCGCTGTCCTGATTATGCATGGCGGTAATCGCATCAGAAAGCTGCTGCTCTACCATGCCACCCATGGTCATCACCTGGGTACGGATGCTTTCCAGCTCTGCATTGAACTGGCCGGAAATATGTTTATTAAGGTTAAGGTTATCCACAACAAGCTCCTGAATCAGCCGTAACGACCGGTGATGTAGTCTTCAGTTTGTTTCTTCGCGGGCTTGGTGAACAGATCGTCCGTGTTGCTGAACTCAATCAACTCGCCCAGGTACATAAATGCCGTGTGATCGGAACAACGCGCTGCCTGTTGCATGTTGTGGGTAACGATAACAACGGTGTAATCTTCTTTCAGCTCAGTGATCAGCTCTTCAATACGCCCGGTAGAAATCGGGTCGAGCGCTGAACATGGCTCATCAAGCAGTAGCACTTCCGGGCGAATGGCGATACCACGCGCAATACACAGACGCTGCTGCTGACCACCGGAGAGAGAGTACCCGCTCTGGTGTAATTTATCTTTGGTTTCATTCCACAGTGCGGCCTTGGTCAATGCCCACTGCACACGTTCGTCCATATCCGCACGCGAGAGTTTCTCAAACAAACGTACGCCAAACGCGATGTTGTCGTAGATAGACATTGGGAACGGCGTTGGCTTCTGGAACACCATGCCGACTTTGGCACGCAGCAGCGCGATGTCCTGGGTGTTGGTGAGAATATTGTCACCATCCAGCAGGATTTCACCTTCCGCACGCTGCTCCGGGTACAGTTCAAACATTTTGTTGAAGGTACGCAGCAGCGTCGATTTACCACAGCCTGACGGCCCGATAAACGCCGTGACCTGGTTTTTCGCGATATCCAGGTTGATGTTCTTCAGGGCATGGAATTTGCCATAGTAGAAGTTCAAATCACGAACCTGAATTTTACCCGGGGCAGTATCAACCATACTCATTTCAATCTCTTCCTCATCATGCCTGATGGCGCGCAGCTTTCAGGCCTACATCTATGTCATTCGTAGGCCGGATAAGGCGTTTACGCCGCCATCCGGCAAGGCAATAAACTTAACCGTGTTTCTTCTTCGCGAAAATGACGCGCGCCAGAATGTTCAGCAGCAGTACGCACAGGGTAATAATCAGTACCCCAGCCCAGGCCAGTTGTTGCCATTCAGCAAATGGGCTCATCGCAAACTTAAAGATCGTGACCGGCAGGTTGGCTATAGGCTGCATCATGTCAGTGCTCCAGAACTGGTTGGAGAGCGACGTAAACAGCAGCGGAGCCGTTTCACCTGCAATACGGGCAATTGCCAGCAGAATACCGGTAATAATGCCCGATACAGACGCCTTCAGGGTGATTGCAGAAATCATCTTCCACTTCGGCGTACCCAGCGCATAGGCGGCTTCACGCAGGCTATCCGGAACCAGTTTGAGCATGTTCTCAGTGGTACGAATAACGATAGGTACCTGCAGCAACGCCAGCGCAATCACGCCCGCCCAGCCGGAGAAGTGTTCCATTTTTGCTACCACGATGGTGTAAACGAACAGACCGACCACGATGGATGGTGCAGAAAGCAGAATGTCGTTGATAAAACGGATGACCTCAGCCAGCCAGGACTTACGCCCATACTCAGCCAGGTAGATACCCGCCATAATACCGAGCGGGGTACCAAACACGGTCGCCCACAGAATCAACAGACCGCTACCGGCCAGGGCGTTCGCCAGACCACCACCTGCCGTATTCGGCGGCGGCGTCATTTCGGTGAACAGCGCCAGCGACATACCGTCAATACCGCGGGTAATAGTGGACATCAGGATCCAGATAAGCCAGAACAGACCAAATGCCATGGTCGCCATTGAGAGCGTCAGCGCGATGCGGTTCTTCAGACGGCGACGCGCCTGCATTTTACGGCGTGATTCTGCCAGTGCGGTGGTGTTTTGCATTTCCAGCGTAGCCATTAGCGTGCCCCCTCATTTTTCGCAAGGCGCATGATCATGAACTTAGACGCAGCCAGTACGATGAAGGTGATCACAAACAGAATCAGACCCAGCTCCATCAACGCGGCAACGTGCAGCCCAGATTCCGCTTCGGCAAATTCGTTCGCCAGCGCAGAGGTGATACTGTTGCCCGGCATATACAGCGATGCGCTGTCGAGTTGGTAGGTGTTACCGATGATAAAGGTCACCGCCATGGTTTCACCCAGCGCGCGACCCAGACCCAGCATTACGCCGCCAATGACACCATTTTTAGTGAACGGCAGAACGATACGCCAGATAACTTCCCAGGTAGTACAGCCAATACCGTAGGCTGACTCTTTCATCAGCACCGGCGTTTGTTCGAACACATCACGCATAACTGCCGCAATGTACGGGATGATCATGATGGCGAGGATCACGCCAGCTGCCAGAATACCGATACCAAAAGCCGGGCCAGCAAACAGTGCACCAACAAACGGAATGTTGGAAAGAATATTACCGACCGGCTCCTGGAAATACGTCGCAAACAGCGGGGCAAAGATAAACAGCCCCCACATGCCGTAAACGATACTCGGGATCGCCGCCAGCAGTTCAATAGCGATACCCAGCGGACGTCTCAGCCAGCCAGGTGCAAGTTCCGTCAGGAACAAAGCAATGCCGAAACTCACCGGAACGGCGATCAGCAGTGCGATAAGTGAGGTGACCAGCGTACCGTAAATCGGTACCAGTGCGCCGTAGATATCATTTGGCGCATCCCAGTCTTTGGTCCAAAGGAATGAGAAACCAAATTTCTGGATGCTTGGCCAGGAGGAGATGATCAGAGAGACAATAATGCCACCCAACATCAATAGCACAATCAGCGCAGCCAGTTTTACCAGCGCGCTGAAGATCATGTCACCCTTTTTACCCGGTGGGTTAAAAGCAGGCTTGGTTGCAGCCATAAATCACTCTTTAAGTTTGGGCCAGGAAGCGCGCATTTTATCGTGCTTCCCAGCTAACGTAATGCCATACCCTAAATAATTCGAGTTGCAGCAAGGCGGCAAGCTTGTGACAAATTCGTCAGGAACGAATTTGAACAGCCGGAGGCTGCCTTCGGTGAGGGACAAGGATGTCCCTCATTCATCCCCAGGAGCATAGATTTACTATGTAACTGGAGTGAACAAGCGCAGCCAACACAGCTGCGGCTCGAAGTATGACGGGTATTTAGTACAGCGCTTTACCGCTGCTGTCTTTCACGTTGGTCTTCCATGCAGCACGAATCTGCTCAACCACGCTGTCCGGCAGGCTGGCGTAATCCAGGTCGTTGGCCTGTTTGCCGCCATTTTTGTACGCCCAGTCAAAGAACTTCAGCACTTCAACGCCCTGCTCAGGCTTCTTCTGCTCTTTATGCACCAGGATGAAAGTGGTGGAAGTGATTGGCCACGCATTGTCACCTTTCTGGTTAGTCAGATCCTGAGCGAAGGTTTTGCTCCAGTCAGCGCCTTTAGCTGCATTAGCAAAGTTTTCTTCTGTCGGGCTTACCGGCTTACCATCAGCAGTAACCAGTTTGGTGTATGCCAGGTTGTTCTGCTTAGCATAAGCGTACTCAACGTAGCCGATAGAGCCTGGCAGACGCTGGACGAACGCAGCGATACCGTCGTTACCTTTACCGCCCAGACCGGTCGGCCAGTTCACAGTAGAGCCTGCGCCAATTTTAGATTTCCACTCTTCGTTCACTTTCGCCAGGTAGCTGGTGAAGACGAAGGAGGTACCGGAACCATCTGCACGACGCACAACGGCAATATTCTGAGAAGGCAGCTTCAGACCCGGGTTCAGTTTGGTGATGGCTTCATCATCCCACTTCTTAATTTTGCCGAGGTAGATATCGCCCAGAGTTTTACCGTCAAGCACCAGCTCTCCGGACTTCAGGCCAGGGATATTCACCGCCAGCACCACACCGCCGATCACTGTCGGGAACTGGAACAGACCTTCCTGAGCCAGCTTCTCGTCAGATAACGGCGCATCAGATGCACCGAAATCAACGGTATTTGCGGTAATTTGTTTTACACCACCGGAGGAGCCGATACCTTGGTAGTTTACTTTGCTACCGGTCTCTTTCTGATAAGTATCAGCCCATTTGGCATACACTGGCGCAGGAAAAGTTGCACCAGCACCTGTCAGGCTCGCTGCAGCAAAGGCAGAGAACGCGCTCATAGATAAGGTCGCGGCGACAACAGTTGCGACAGTGGTACGCATAACTTTCATAATGTCTCCTGCACGGTTTTCGTAAATTGTTGTTTGAGTTGCTACTGTGAGCAAAATAGGACAAACAGGTGACAGTTAAATGTACGAAATATGACAGTTTTATGACAATGAAAAATAATGCGCCAAGAACAATTAAAAATTGTATAAAAACAGCAAGTTAATAGATTATATGACAATCATATTTCGGCAAAATTTTCTTTTTATGACACTGAAAACAGTAGCTGAAGATGACGGTTTGTCACATAAAACAGGCGGGATAATTGATTAAAAACAGAACGCGTTTAAAAAAATGCCCCGCTTTGAGCAGGGCATTTTCAGTTCAGCGAGGTATCGCTTATTCCACGGTAACCGACTTCGCCAGGTTACGCGGCTGGTCCACGTCAGTACCTTTAATCAGCGCCACATGATACGCCAGCAGTTGCAGCGGAACGGTATAGAAGATCGGTGCAATCACCTCTTCCACATGCGGCATCTCGATGATATGCATATTTTCATTACTGATAAATCCTGCATCCTGATCGGCGAAGACGTACAACTGGCCGCCACGGGCACGCACTTCTTCAATGTTGGATTTCAGTTTTTCCAGCAACTCGTTGTTCGGTGCAACCACGATAACCGGCATATCGGCATCAATCAGCGCCAGCGGACCGTGCTTCAGCTCACCAGCAGCATACGCTTCTGCGTGAATATAAGAAATCTCTTTCAGCTTCAGGGCGCCTTCCAGCGCAATGGGGTACTGATCGCCACGACCAAGGAACAGTGCATGGTGTTTGTCAGAGAAGTCTTCCGCCAGTGCGGCAATACGCTTGTCCTGTGACAGCATCTGCTCAATACGGCTCGGCAGCGCCTGTAACCCGTGAACAATCTCTTGTTCAATAGTCGCATCCAGACCTTTCAGACGAGCCAGCTTCGCCACCAGCATTAGCAGAACAGTCAGTTGGGTGGTAAATGCTTTCGTGGAGGCCACGCCGATTTCGGTCCCGGCATTGGTCATCATCGCCAGGTCAGATTCACGTACCAGAGAAGAGCCTGGAACGTTACAGATTGCCAGCGACCCCAGATAGCCCAGCTCTTTAGATAAGCGCAGACCCGCCAGGGTATCCGCCGTTTCACCGGACTGAGACAGGGTAATCATCAAACTGTTACGACGCACAGCGGATTTGCGATAACGGAACTCAGAAGCAATTTCCACATCACAAGGAATGCCGGCCAGCGACTCAAACCAGTAGCGGGATACCATGCCTGAGTTGTATGACGTGCCGCAGGCAATAATCTGGATATGCTCGACCTGAGACAGCAACGCATTGGCATTAGGGCCAAGCTCACTTAAATCCACTTCGCCATGACTGATACGCCCGGTCAGCGTATTTTTTATCGCGTTCGGTTGCTCATAGATCTCTTTCTGCATGTAGTGGCGATAAATACCTTTTTCGCCCGCGTCGTATTGCAGATTAGATTCAATATCCTGACGTTTAACTTCCGCGCCAGTCTTGTCAAAAATAGAGACTGAACGACGCGTTACCTCGGCGATATCGCCCTCTTCCAGGAAGATAAAGCGACGGGTTACCGGCAGCAGAGCCAGCTGGTCGGAAGCGATAAAGTTTTCACCCATGCCCAGACCGATAACCAGCGGGCTACCAGAACGCGCCGCCAGCAGAGTTTCCGGATTACGGGTATCCATGATCACTGTGCCGTAGGCACCGCGCAGCTGCGGAATAGTACGCAATACCGCTTCACGCAGTGTACCGCCCTGTTCCAGCTCCCAATGCACCAGGTGAGCAATCACTTCGGTGTCCGTTTCAGACACAAAGATGTAACCACGCGCTTTCAACATTTCACGCAGCGGTTCATGGTTTTCGATGATGCCGTTATGCACCACCACAATGTGCTCAGAAACATGCGGATGCGCGTTTGCTTCTGAAGGTTCGCCGTGTGTTGCCCAGCGGGTGTGAGCGATACCCGTACCACCGTGTAACGGATGTTCTTCCGCAGCAGCAGTCAGCATCTGCACTTTACCCAGACGACGCAGACGGGTCATGTTACCTTCAGCATCAACAACAGCCAGACCGGCTGAGTCATAACCACGATATTCCAGACGACGTAAACCTTCGAGAAGGATTTCAGCTACATCACGCTGCGCGATAGCGCCAACAATTCCACACATATTTTTTGATTCCGAATTTAGGCATTATGCCTGTCGTTGTCGCTGACCTGTATTTGCCCTTTCCGGGCGCCCCGAGCCTTGTAGAGAGTGGGGTTATTTTTATAGGTACTGCTTGTTGAGCGGAGGATTATGTTATCCCCTCATCTCTTGTCTGCCTGATGGCACTCACGCTTATCAGGCCTACAGAACGTCATCGCACGTAGGCCGCCATCCGGCAAAAATCACTTACTTTTTCTTCACCGGGCGCTGCCAACCTTGTTTATGGACCTGCGGTACACGGCTTAATACCAGTTCGTTATCAGCGATATTACGCGTCACTGTGGTTCCAGCGGCGATCGTCGCGCCTTTACCCACGGTGACAGGCGCCACCAGTTGAGTATCCGAACCCACAAACACATCATCACCAATAATGGTTTTAAATTTATTAGCACCATCGTAATTGCAGGTAATCGTACCCGCGCCGATGTTCACGTTATCGCCAATTTCAGCATCGCCCAGATAGGTCAGATGACCGGCTTTAGAACCTTTACCCAGACGCGCTTTTTTCATTTCGACGAAGTTGCCCACGTGTGCGCCTTCCTGCAGCTCAGCACCCGGACGCAGACGCGCAAAAGGCCCGATAGTACAGGCCGCTTCCAGATGGGCATCTTCCACCACGCTGTACGGGCTAAGCTCACAGCCATCGCCAATTACGCTATTTTTGATAATGCAGCCAGTACCAATCTTGACGCGATCGCCAAGGGTTACGTTACCTTCAATGATAACGTTAGTATCAATTTCAACATCGCGCCCGTGAATAAGCGAACCGCGAAGATCAAAACGTGCTGGATCGCGTAACATAACGCCAGCTAACAGCAGTTTCTCTGCTTGTTCGGACTGATAGACACGTTCAAGACGGGATAACTGAAGTCGGTTGTTCACCCCTTCGGTTTCGCTAATACGTGCCGGATGTACCGCAGCAATTTCACGACCTTCCTGGTACGCCATCGCAATGATATCGGTGATGTAATATTCACCCTGCACGTTGTTGTTGGTCAGTTTAGATAACCAGCGCTTCATATCAGCGCCATTAGCAATCAGGATGCCGGTGTTAATTTCCTGGATCTTGCGTTGCTCGTCGGTCGCATCTTTATGCTCAACGATGCCAGTAACGCTGCCGTTATCACGCGTAATGCGCCCATAGCCGGTTGGGTCGTCCAGTTTTACGGTTAATAAGCCAATACCCCCCTGAGGTTTAGCATCGCGCAGGCGGCGTAACGTTTCAGTGGAGATTAACGGCACATCGCCATAGAGCATTAAAATGTCTTCGTCATCACCAAAGAACGGTGCAGCCTGCTGCATAGCATGACCGGTTCCCAACTGCTCTGCCTGCAGAACCCAGTTCAGATTGCCATCTTTCAACGCCTGCTGAAGCAAATCACCACCGTGCCCGTAGACCAGGTGTACATGAGTTGCGCCTAATTCATTAGCGGCATCAATAACATGCTGCACCATCGCTTTTCCTGCGAGAGTGTGCAGCACTTTAGGAAGATCGGAATACATACGTGTCCCTTTGCCTGCGGCAAGGATCACGACGCTCATAGCATTATTCAACATACACATCCTGACTGTCATTTGAGAACGAATTTATACCCTTTCATATTGAAAATACTACATTTTTTTCATCATGAAATGGGCCGAAGATAAAACGTTCAATAGGGGAAAATCCCTAACTATTAACTCACTATTTTCGACTATATCGGCGCCTTTTGTCTCCCAAAAACCAGGAGCATGCTCTTATTAAAGCCTTAGGTTAATGTTTTTGCTATTTTTTTACCGCATGAATAAAGAGTTACACATGCAAAGTCCGATTTTATTTATGTGATTCAGTAAGAAACCGAAAATGCGTACGCGAAAATAAAAAGTTGAGGGAGAAGAGGAGGAAGAGGGGATCTATAACAACAAGTGGCGCTGACTGATAAACCGTATCAAGCATCGCGCCACAGGACGGGCAGGTAAAAGCTAAAAGCTCATATTGCTGAACATGGCGATGATTTTATTGAGTAATTTCATGTTGGCATCTCTTTTTATTTGAGTTCATTATGTGATATTCATCACATAAAAAGAGTCTACGCCGCATTTTTTAACCAATCAACTTTTTTTGATCTAAATCACAAAACAGATTTCACTTTAAATGTTTATGCAACAAAACAAAAAAAGCCAGCCTGGAAACCAGACTGGCTTTTGTGCTTTTCAAGCCGGTGTTACATCGCTTTTTTGGTCAACTCGATAACGCGCAGTTTCGCGATCGCTTTGGCCAGTTCCGCAGATGCCTGAGCGTAATCCACGTCACCATGAGAGCTCTTAATATGCTCTTCAGCCTTACGTTTCGCTTCCAGGGCTCTCGCTTCATCGAGATCCTGCCCGCGAATCGCGGTATCAGCCAGTACGGTCACGTTGCCAGGCTGCACTTCAAGAATGCCGCCGGACAGATAGATAAACTCTTCATGACCGAACTGTTTAACGATGCGGATCATACCAGGCTTAATGGCGGTGAGTAGCGGTGCGTGACCCGGGAAAATACCCAGTTCACCTTCACTACCCGTTACCTGGATTTTTTCGACCAGACCAGAGAACATTTGTTGCTCTGCGCTGACGACGTCCAGGTGGTAAGTCATTGCCATATCACCCTCCGATTAAGGCGTTAAAGTTTTTTGGCTTTTTCTACGGCTTCGTCGATAGAACCAACCATGTAGAACGCCTGCTCTGGCAGGTGGTCGTATTCGCCTTCCATGATGCCTTTAAAGCCACGGATGGTGTCTTTCAGGGAAACGTATTTACCCGGAGAACCGGTGAATACTTCCGCAACGAAGAACGGCTGGGACAGGAAGCGCTGAATTTTACGCGCACGTGCTACCACCAGTTTATCTTCTTCAGACAGTTCATCCATACCCAGGATGGCGATGATGTCTTTCAGTTCCTGATAACGCTGCAGCAGGGACTGTACGCCACGCGCGGTGTCGTAGTGTTCCTGACCAACAACCAGCGGATCCAGCTGACGGCTGGTGGAGTCCAGCGGGTCAACTGCCGGGTAGATACCCAGAGATGCGATCTGACGGCTCAGTACCACGGTTGCATCTAAGTGAGCAAAGGTGGTTGCTGGGGATGGGTCAGTCAAGTCATCCGCAGGTACGTATACCGCCTGAACGGAGGTGATAGAACCGGTTTTGGTAGAAGTGATACGTTCCTGCAGAACACCCATCTCTTCCGCCAGGGTCGGCTGGTAACCTACCGCTGATGGCATACGACCCAGCAGTGCGGATACTTCCGTACCGGCCAGGGTATAACGATAGATGTTATCGACGAACAGCAGTACGTCACGACCTTCGTCACGGAATTTCTCAGCCATGGTCAGACCGGTCAGCGCAACGCGCAGACGGTTTCCCGGCGGCTCGTTCATCTGGCCATAAACCAGGGATACTTTATCCAGAACGTTGGAGTCGGTCATTTCGTGGTAGAAGTCGTTACCCTCACGAGTACGTTCACCTACACCCGCAAACACAGAGTAACCGGAGTGCTCGATCGCGATGTTACGAATAAGCTCCATCATGTTTACGGTTTTACCTACACCCGCACCACCGAACAGACCAACTTTACCGCCCTTAGCGAACGGACACATCAGGTCGATAACTTTGATGCCGGTTTCCAGCAGTTCCTGAGAGCTGGACAGCTCTTCATAGGAAGGTGCTGCGCGGTGAATAGCCCAACGCTCTTCTTCTCCGATATCGCCTTTCATGTCGATCGGGTGACCCAGAACGTTCATGATACGACCCAGCGTTGCTTTACCTACCGGGACTTCGATCGGGTGCTCGAGGTCTTTAACTTCCAGACCACGACGCAGACCGTCGGAAGAACCCATGGCGATGGTACGTACGATACCGCCGCCGAGCTGCTGCTGAACTTCCAGCACCAGGCTCTCTTTACCATTCATAACCTCAAGAGCATCGTACACGCGCGGTACGGCATCCTGAGGGAATTCGACGTCAACCACGGCGCCGATTACCTGGACAATTTTTCCAGTAGCCATCTTGAATCCTCTACGAATTAACCTGGTTATACCGCGGATGCACCACCGACGATTTCGGTGAGTTCCTGAGTAATGCTGGCCTGACGAGCTTTGTTGTATACCAACTGCAGCTCTTTAATCAGGCTGCCGCCATTGTCGGTCGCGGCTTTCATCGCCACCATACGTGCGGCCTGCTCGCTGGCCAGGTTTTCTACCACGCCCTGATAAACCTGAGATTCAACGTAACGACGCAGCAGGGTATCCAGCAGCGGTTTCGGGTCTGGTTCATACAGGTAATCCCAGGCTTTTTGTTTTAACTCTTCATCTTCTGAAGCCGGTAAAGGCAGCAGTTGAGTGAGAGTAGGAACCTGAGACATGGTGTTAATAAATTTGTTGCTGACAACGTACAGTCTGTCCAGACGACCTTCATCATAGGCCTGCAGCATCACTTTAACCGGGCCGATCAGTTCGGACAGGGAAGGGTTATCCCCCATACCAGTTACCTGAGCAACCACGTTACCGCCTACGGAATTAAAGAAAGACACGCCCTTAGAGCCGATCATTGCGATGTCGCACTGAACGCCTTTATCGGACCATGTTTTCATATCCGCCAGCAGCTTTTTGAACAGGTTAATGTTCAAGCCACCGCACAGACCACGGTCGGTCGACACCACCAGGTAGCCCACGCGCTTAACGTCGCGTTCTTCCAGGTAAGGGTGCTTATATTCCAGATTACCATTCGCAAGGTGACCAATCACTTTGCGCATGGTCTCTGCATAAGGACGGCTGGCCGCCATGCGATCCTGCGATTTACGCATTTTGGAAGCGGCGACCATCTCCATCGCTTTAGTGATCTTCTGCGTGTTCTGGACGCTTGCGATCTTACTACGTATCTCTTTTGCGCCGGCCATGAGCTTCTCCTCAATGCCTTGCGGTCCGCCCTAAGACAGACCGCCAGACGTTACCAGGACTGGGTTGCTTTGAAGGAATCGAGGATAGCTTTCAGCTTGCCTTCGATTTCATCGTTATAGCCACCGGACTGGTTAATCTCTTGCATCAGCGGAGCGTGATCACGGTCAACGTAAGCCAGCAGAGCGGCTTCGAAGCTACCGATTTTCGCCAGTTCCACATCTTCGAGGTAACCGCGTTCAGCCGCAAACAGCACCACGCCCTGCTGTGCAACAGACATTGGGGCATACTGTTTCTGCTTCAGCAGTTCAGTTACTTTCTGACCGTGGCTCAGCTGCTTACGCGTAGCTTCGTCAAGGTCGGAAGCGAACTGAGAAAACGCTGCCAGTTCACGATACTGTGCCAGCGCGGTACGGATACCACCGGACAGTTTCTTGATGATCTTGGTCTGCGCTGCGCCACCTACACGGGATACGGAGATACCCGGGTTAACTGCCGGACGAATACCGGAGTTGAACAGGTTGGTTTCCAGGAAGATCTGACCATCGGTAATGGAAATTACGTTGGTCGGAACGAACGCGGAAACGTCACCCGCCTGGGTTTCGATAATCGGCAGAGCGGTCAGGGAGCCAGTTTTACCTTTAACTTCACCATTGGTGAATTTCTCAACGTATTCTGCGTTAACGCGGGAAGCACGTTCAAGCAGACGGGAGTGGAGGTAAAATACGTCGCCCGGGAATGCTTCACGTCCTGGTGGACGACGGAGCAGCAGGGAAACCTGACGGTAAGCAACAGCCTGTTTGGACAGGTCATCATAAACGATCAGTGCATCTTCACCGCGGTCACGGAAGTATTCGCCCATCGCGCAACCAGCATAAGGTGCCAGATATTGCAGTGCAGCAGATTCAGACGCGGTCGCCACAACAACGATGGTGTTGGACAGTGCGCCGTGTTCTTCCAGTTTACGAACCACGTTAGAAATGGTGGACGCTTTCTGGCCGATAGCCACGTACACACATTTGATGCCGGAGTCACGCTGGTTGATGATGGCATCGATTGCCATCGCGGTTTTACCGGTCTGACGGTCACCGATGATCAACTCACGCTGACCACGACCGATTGGGATCATGGCATCAACGGATTTATAACCGGTCTGTACCGGCTGATCTACGGACTGACGTTCGATTACGCCTGGTGCGATAACTTCGATTGGCGAGAAGCCATCGTTATCAACCGGACCTTTACCGTCAATTGGGGAACCCAGAGTGTTCACCACACGACCCAGCAGGCCACGGCCAACCGGAACTTCCAGAATACGACCCGTACACTTAACCTTCATGCCTTCGGCGAGGTCAGCGTATGGCCCCATCACAACTGCACCTACGGAGTCGCGCTCCAGGTTCAGTGCGATAGCATAACGGTTACCCGGCAGAGAGATCATTTCCCCCTGCATACAGTCAGCAAGACCGTGGATGCGGATAACACCGTCACTTACAGAAACAATAGTACCTTCGTTGTGAGCTTCACTCACAACACTGAACTGAGCAATGCGCTGCTTGATCAGTTCGCTGATTTCGGTGGAATTCAGTTGCATGCTCCAGTCCCCTTAAGACTGCAAGACGTCTGCAAGGCGCTCAAGACGGCCGCGTACGCTGCCATCAATGACCATATCACCCGCACGGATGATTACGCCTGCCATTACAGACTTATCGATTTTGCAATTCAGCTTAACTTTGCGTGACAGACGTTTTTCCATCGCTGCACTAATCTTCGTAAGCTGTTCATCACTCAGTGCATTGGCAGAAGTGACTTCTACCTCAGAGATAGCCTCACTGGCTGCACGCAGGTGAATAAACTGCTCAAGAACATCCGGGAGCGCATTAAGACGGTTATTTTCAGCCATTACCTTAATCAGGTTCTGGCCATTTTCGTCCAACTGCTCACCGCAGATTGCGACAAACGACTCAGCGAGCGTTTCCGGCGCCAGCGCGCCAGAGAGAAGCTCTGCCATTTGTTCGTTCTTCGTCACCTCAGCGGCAAACGTCAGCATATCCTGCCAACGGTCAACGCTTTGGTGCTCAACGGCAAAGTCAAAAGCTGCTTTGGCGTAGGGGCGAGCTACCGTAATAAATTCAGACATCAGCCCCTCCCTCCTTACAGTTCAGCGACAAGTTTGTCCACGATGTCGCTGTTAGCAGCTTCATCCACGGAACGTTCGATGATCTTCTCGGCGCCAGCAACAGCCAGGACAGCAACTTGCTTACGCAGCTCTTCGCGAGCACGTTTACGCTCGGCGTCAATTTCCGCCTGCGCTTGTGCCACGATTTTAGTACGTTCCTGCTCTGCTTCAGTTTTAGCTTCGTCCAGGATCTGAGCACGGCGTTTGTTTGCCTGCTCGATAATTACCTGAGCTTCCGCCTTCGCTTTTTTCAGCTGGTCAGTCGCGCTGGCCTTTGCAAGGTCAAGATCCTTATGTGCTCGTTCAGCAGAAGCAAGGCCGTCAGCAATTTCTTTTTGACGTTTTTCGATGGCTGCCATTAATGGCGGCCATACGTACTTCATGCAGAACAGAACGAACAGGACAAACGCGATGGCCTGGCCGAGGATTGTTGCGTTAAGATTCACAGCACAATGCCTCTATCTAGTTAACGTTCTGATATTGCTCTTAATTCAAGCAACGCTTACTACGCGACAGCGAACATCACGTACAGACCCAGACCTACAGCGATCATCGGGATAGCATCCACCAGACCCATAACGATAAAGAACTGAGTACGCAGCAGAGGAATCAGATCAGGTTGACGCGCTGCGCCTTCCAGGAATTTACCCCCGAGGATGCCGATACCGATCGCAGCACCGATTGCCGCCAGACCCATCATCACAGCGGCAGCCATGTACAGCAGATCCATATTCAGGTTTTCCATGACAGTCTCCAGTTTGTTTCAGTTAAAACGTAGTAGTGTTGGTAAATTAATGCTCTTCAGACGCCATCGACAGATAGACAATCGTCAGAACCATGAAGATGAAGGCTTGCAGCGTGATAATCAGTATGTGGAAAATGGCCCACGGCACATTCAGAATCCACTGTGACCACCACGGCAACAGACCAGCAATCAGAATGAAAATCAGCTCACCAGCGTACATGTTGCCGAACAGTCGCAGACCAAGAGAAACTGGTTTGGACAGCAGGCTTACCCCTTCAAGGATTAAGTTGACAGGAATGAACGCCCAGTGATTGAACGGCTGCAGCGTCAACTCTTTCGCGAAGCCGCCGATGCCTTTCATTTTGATGCTGTAGAACAGAATCAGGATAAACACGCCCAGCGCCATCGACAGGGTGATGTTTACGTCCGCAGACGGAACCACGCGCAGCGCCGGCAGGCCCAGTATATGCTCAGCAATATACGGCAGCAGGTCGATTGGCAGTAAATCCATCAGGTTCATCAGGAAGACCCAAACGAAGATCGTCAGGGCAAGCGGTGCGATAACCTTGCTTTTGCCATGGTACATGTCTTTGACACTGCCATGAACAAAGCCGATTACCAGCTCAATCGCGGTCTGAAATTTCCCTGGTACGCCGCTGGTTGCCTTTTTAGCAACGCTACGGAACATAAGCAGGAACAACAGACCCAGCACCACCGAGAAGAACATGGAGTCAATATTGAGCGTCCAGAAGGTGGCTGGGGGGTTATGCGGATCTACCAGCGAGAAAGTACGCAGGTCCAACTGAAGGTTATTCAGATGGTGCCCTATGTATTCCTGCGGCGTCATATTTTCAGAAGCCATGATGCCTTTTACCCTTTGTTGTTAATTACAGCCGGTGCCAGTATCTGAACCACCAGCACCAAAACCCACGTAACGATCAGCGGTAAGAACACCGCCTTCAAAACCGCCAACGCCACCACAAGCAAAACCAGCATAGCTAACACCTTGAAGGCTTCGCCGAAAGCGAACGTCCAGGCCACTCGGCCCTTTGCTGGTGTATGTGCCTGGTGACGCCAGGCAAATATCATAAACAACATATTAGGCAGTAACACTGCCAATCCCCCGCACAATGCGGAGATGCCCCAGAAAGGGTCTTTGAGGCTAAACAGCAATCCACTTGCTATTACCGCCAGAAGCTGTGTGAGCAAAAGCTTACGAGCAACGTTTCGACTCAAGAGCGACATAGACATCACGTTTTTACTCCTGCTCCCTTCGAGGTATGCCGCGTGTCGTATAAAACGTTCTTTATGGCTTAGAGTCAAGCATCAAAAAGCGGTCAAATTATACGGTGCGGCTTCGTGATTTCAAACAATAAGTAGCTAAAAAGTGAATAAATGTTTAAATATTTTTCTCCAGGCCACATTTATTACTTTTCGGCAAACTGTGAACGATCATGCAAAACTGCAAAAGCCGCGTAAACACTGGCTGCAAAGCGTGCACCAGATCACATATTAAGCATATTCGCCCCTGCACTATTTATTTACTTGGCAAATGATGCCATTTCAACTTTTTGATATTTAAGCCTAAAATCCGTTACTGTTTTAAAAATAGCGAATAACAACAAAAAAACCACCCATTGACATTTATAATAAAAAATTAACACAAGCGGTGATTCTTTGATTCTATTTTTAGCAGGCTGATATTTTCACAGTTGACTTGTTTCACTTTTAACAAAAAACGGTACGTTATAGTTATGATGCAAAACCGTAAGACATTAGTGAAATGTAACGACATTTAACCACACTATTCCCTATGACTTTTAACACCTGAAGAGCCGTTTTTTTTCTATTTTTTTTGATAAAAATTAAATTTTGTTTGGCTTAATAACCACCAAATGACGCTCACCATCCAGTTGTGGAACCCGTAATTTTACAACTGATTCGACGCTGAACGCCGCAGGCAATGTGGCGATCTCATCTTCCGGTAATTGCCCTTTTAAAGCATAAAAACGCCCGTTTTGACCAGGCAAATGGTGGCACCAGCTCAGCATGTCGTTAAGAGACGCAAAAGCACGACTTATCACTCCATCAAAAGGCGGCTCGGAAGGGAATTCTTCTACCCTGCTTTGCACTGGAGTGATGTTATCCAGTTTAAGTTCATGTTGTACCTGACGCAGAAAACGTACGCGTTTTCCCAGACTATCCAGCAGAGTAAAATGCGCCTCAGGACGCACGATAGAAAGAGGAATTCCTGGTAAGCCCGGTCCCGTGCCGACATCAATAAAACGCTCGCCTTGCAGATGGGGGGCGACAACAATGCTGTCCAGAATATGGCGCACCAGCATTTCGTTGGGATCCCGCACCGATGTCAGGTTGTACGCTTTATTCCATTTGTGCAGCATATCGACATACGCAATCAGCTGATTTTTCTGGTGATCGGTAAGAGAAATACCAGCATCAGCCAGCAGACGAGAGAGTTTGTTGAGCACGGTCGTTACCTGTTAATAATCAATGACCCGATAAGCTATAGCGTATCGGGTCGACAAATTTGCAGGGCGGGCAAGCGAAGCGCCCCCGCCCAAATAGTGTGATTAAGCGCTACGGCGCAGCATACCTTGTTTTTTCAGCCAAACCAGCAGAATGGAGATGGCGGCAGGCGTGACACCTGAAATGCGCGATGCCTGGCCGATTGATACCGGTTTGTGATCGTTCAGCTTGGCAATAACTTCATTCGACAAACCGGAAACCTGACGATAATCCAGAGTCGCAGGCAGCAACGTATTCTCGTTACGCTGTTGTCTTTCGATTTCATCCTGCTGACGGGCAATATAACCTTCGTACTTAACCTGAATTTCAACCTGTTCAGCCGCCTGAGGATCATCAAGCGCGGGTGCAAATACAGACAATGACGTCAGCTGTGCATAGGTCATGTCCGGACGACGCAGCAGATCTTCACCACTGGCCTCGCGTGACAGAGGCGTAGCCAGGTGAGCATTCACTTCTGCTGCAGATTCGGCAAGCGGGTTCACCCAGGTAGATTTCAGACGCTGGCGTTCTTGTTCGATGCGTTCCAGTTTTTCATTGAAGCGCGCCCAGCGTTCATCCCCCACCAGACCCAGTTCACGACCAATTTCGGTCAGACGGAGATCGGCGTTATCTTCGCGCAGCATCAAACGGTATTCTGCACGCGAAGTAAACATGCGGTACGGTTCTTTGGTGCCCAGCGTACACAGGTCATCCACCAGCACACCAAGATAGGCCTGAGAACGCGCAGGTGCCCACCCCTCTTTGTCAGCGGACAAGCGTGCGGCGTTCAGACCCGCCAGCAAACCTTGCGCAGCGGCTTCTTCGTAACCGGTTGTACCGTTAATCTGACCAGCAAAGAACAGACCTTGAATGAACTTACTTTCCAGGGTTGGCTTCAGATCGCGTGGATCGAAGAAATCATACTCAATAGCATAGCCAGGACGGACAATTTTGGCATTTTCCATCCCCTGCATGGAGCGGACAATTTGCATCTGCACGTCAAACGGCAGGCTGGTGGAAATACCGTTCGGGTAAATTTCGTTAGACGTCAGTCCTTCCGGTTCAAGGAAGATCTGGTGCTGGTTACGATCGGCAAAGCGCATCACTTTGTCTTCGATCGACGGGCAGTAACGTGGGCCGATACCTTCGATCACGCCAGCATACATCGGGCTACGATCGAGGTTATTACGGATCACATCATGGGTTTTCTCGTTAGTATGCGTGATGTAGCACGGCATCTGGCGCGGATGTTGAGAAACATCGCCAAGGAACGAAAAGACCGGCATTGGGTTATCGCTGTTTTGCTGGCCGAGCACGCTGAAATCAATCGTGCGCGCATCGATTCGCGGCGGTGTACCGGTTTTCAGGCGACTGACGCGCAGCGGCAGTTCACGCAGACGACGTGACAGCGGAATAGACGGCGGATCGCCAGCGCGGCCACCGCTGTAGTTGTCCAGACCAATATGAATTTTGCCGTCGAGGAAAGTCCCTACGGTTAATACAACCGCTTTGGCACGGAACTTCAGACCCATCTGAGTCACTGCACCGACAACACGATCGTTTTCAACAATCAGATCTTCAACCGCTTGCTGGAAGATCATCAGATTCGGCTGGTTCTCCAACGCAGTACGTACAGCCTGACGATAGAGCACGCGATCCGCCTGAGCACGGGTGGCGCGAACTGCCGGGCCTTTGCTGGCGTTTAGTATTCTAAACTGGATACCAGCATGGTCAATTGCGGTTGCCATCAGGCCACCAAGCGCATCCACTTCTTTTACCAGGTGTCCCTTCCCAATGCCGCCAATCGCCGGGTTACAGCTCATCTGTCCCAGAGTGTCGATATTGTGTGTCAACAGAAGGGTCTGTTGACCCATTCGCGCCGCGGCCATTGCAGCCTCGGTGCCTGCATGACCCCCGCCAATGATGATGACGTCAAAAGGATCCTGATAAAACATGGTAATTGCCTCGCATAACGCGGTGTGAAAATGGATTGAAGCCCGGGCCGTGGATTCTACTCAACTTTAGTCGATGGAGAAAGACCTCGGATCCTGGGTATTAAAAAGAAGATCTTTTTATTTAGAGATCTGTTTTATTGTGATCTCTTATTAGGATCGCAACTATCTGTGGATAAGGGCGATCCTTTGAATAAGATCAACGGGTTGTTGAGGATCATTAGCTGTGAATGATCGGTGATCCTGGTCCGTATAAGCTGGGATCAGAATGAAGGGTTATACACAACTCAAAAACTGAACAACAGTTATTATTTGGATAACTACCGGTTGATCCAAGCTTTTAACCAGAGTTATCCACATAAAAAAGTACGATCTTTACAAATCTCTGAGCAATGGATGCCAGGATCCCAGCCAAATCTCTGCCGGATCTTCCGGAATCTCATGTTCCAGTACGTTGATCCTGAGCGTTTCACCGATCTGTTTCGCCCCGCAGGCCTTCAGTTCAGCTTCCAGCTTGTCAATCGCACCGCAGAACGTGTCATATTCGCGGCTACCAATGCCGATGGCACCAAAGCGTACCTGCGAAAGATCCGGTTTCTGCTCACGCAATGCGTCATATAAAGGTTGCAGGTTATCCGGAATGTCTCCCGCACCGTGCGTTGAGCTGATAACCAGCCAAACCCCTTGAGTCGGAACCTCGTCGAGCATCGGTCCATGCAGTATTTCGCTGGAAAAACCGGCGTCATCCAGCTTTTCTGCCAGATGTTCTGCTACATATTCCGCACTGCCAAGCGTGCTGCCGCTGATAAGAGTGATATCTGCCATTGATCGCTACCTCGATGAAGAGGCAGCATTGTACGCTGTGAGCGAGTTGGGATCTACCTGTGGAAAAATAGGGGATTAAAAAAAGCGATCAGGGCTTGATGGTACGCATGATCGGGTTCTGCAAGACGATCAAGGTTTCAGTGGACTGAATTTCATCAATTGTTTGGATCTTGTTGATAAGTACCTGTTGCAGGGCATCGATAGATTTACACATTACCTTAATAAAGATGCTGTAGTGCCCGGTGGTGTAATACGCCTCGGTCACTTCATCGAGACTTTCCAGTCTGGCCAGCGCTGACGGATAGTCTTTTGCACTTTTCAGGATAATGCCGATAAAGCAGCCGACGTCATAACCCAGTTGTTTTGGACTGACATCAATTCGCGCGCCGGTAATAATCCCAGCCTGCTTCATCTTTTCTACACGAACGTGAATTGTCCCCGGGCTGACGCCGAACTGTTTAGCTAATTCAGCGTAGGCGGTACGGGCATTTTCCATCAGGGCGTCAAGAATGCCGCGGTCCAGATTGTCGATCTGATAATTTTCCATAGGTTTTTCTTATGTAGATTAATGATTCACTCTATTTTAGACGTTATTTTTAACGAATCAAAATTGAAGTCGGCTTTTTGTTTGTGGATTATTGAATATTACCTCCATTCTGTTGCTTAATCATAGGCAACAGGACACAGGAGTACACATAATGAAAACCGCTTACATTGCCAAACAACGTCAAATTAGCTTCGTAAAATCTCATTTTTCTCGCCAGCTGGAAGAGCGTTTAGGTCTGATCGAAGTTCAGGCACCGATCCTCAGCCGCGTAGGAGATGGCACGCAGGATAACTTGTCGGGCTGTGAAAAAGCGGTGCAGGTGAAGGTTAAAGCATTGCCGGACGCTCAATTCGAAGTGGTTCATTCCCTGGCGAAGTGGAAGCGTCAAACGTTAGGACAACACGACTTTAGCGCAGGCGAAGGGCTGTACACGCACATGAAGGCCCTGCGTCCCGATGAAGATCGCCTCTCCCCGCTGCACTCAGTGTATGTTGATCAGTGGGACTGGGAGCGCGTGATGGGCGACGGTGAGCGTCAATTTTCCACTCTGAAAAGCACGGTAGAGGCTATCTGGGCGGGAATTAAGGCCACCGAAGCTGCGGTAAGCAAAGAATTTGGTCTGGCACCGTTCCTGCCAGAGCAGATCCACTTTGTGCATAGCCAGGAGCTGTTATCTCGTTATCCGGATCTTGACGCAAAAGGTCGTGAACGTGCGATCGCAAAAGAGCTGGGCGCGGTGTTCCTGGTCGGGATCGGCGGCAAACTTAGTGACGGCCACCGTCATGACGTTCGTGCTCCGGATTATGATGACTGGAGTTCAGCGTCCGAACTGGGTCATGCCGGTTTGAACGGTGATATTCTGGTCTGGAACCCGGTACTGGAAGATGCGTTTGAACTGTCTTCTATGGGGATCCGCGTGGATGCCGATGCGCTGAAACACCAACTTGCTCTGACCGGAGATGAAGATCGCCTGAGTCTGGAGTGGCACCAGGCACTGCTGCGCGGTGAAATGCCGCAGACCATTGGTGGCGGTATTGGGCAGTCACGCCTGACGATGCTGCTGCTGCAGTTGCCGCACATTGGCCAGGTTCAGTGCGGTGTGTGGCCTGCACAGGTCCGTGAAAGCGTCGCATCTCTGCTGTAAAAATTAACGCCGCCAGCGTCTGAGCAGGCGGCTTCGCATCCCGGTATCAAAGCGCCAGATATGATCGAAAATGCGCATGATGCCGGGTTTGCCATGTGCTGACATCGCCACAGCATGAAAACGATGCTGGTGCACTCGCTGCAATTCCCCCACTTTATTGACAACTTCATCAGGTAATCGCTGAGCGATAAAATCTGAGATCACCACCGCATCGGCATCAAACCATTCCCGACCCTGCATGCGTTCAATAATGGCGCGAAAACAGCTGGCAATATCTGTACCGCCGCGAAAGCGCTGACTTAAAAAACGGATCGCCTGTTCGATGCCCTCCGGACCGGAAAGCTCATAGCGCACCACTTCTGTTGAAAACAGCATAATGAAACAGCGCCGGTTATCGGCAAGGGCGACGCGCATTAGCGCAAGGCAAAAGGCTTTCGCACACTGCTCATTAAATCCGCCCATCGAACCCGAGGTATCGACACAGACAATAAAGGGCCCACGAGGCTGCTCGTCAAAATCCTGGTGGATAACCGGCCGCTCCGTGACTTTCTCGCGCCAGGCTTCTCCATGCAGGCGGTATGTCAGGAGCTGCTTTTCCACCAGCCGCCGATAGAACTCATATTCCAGTTCGGTAATACCCAACGTGGCCAGTTCGGGGGGAAGTAAACGCAGAATATCATCGCTTTGTTGAATGCCATCCACCTGCTCCGGGACGGTTGCCGGTTCGCGCACCAGGGTACGGAAGGTTTCCATTGGCGCATCTTTACGCGGCACGGATTTCGCCTCTCTGGAACGACCTAACTGCTCGGCCAGGCGCTGGAGTTCGGGTTGTTGCGTCAGGAACTCGCCGTATTTCACCATTAGCTGATAATCACCGCGCTTGATTTGACCTGCGCTCATGTCCCACAAACGACCCGCTGCGTTGTCATTTTCCGCCAGCACAGGTTCCAGTTGGCCACTGAGCGTCATCCGTTCCTGCACTTCACTGAGCAACTGTTCGCGTTCTTCTTCCAGTAGCTGCTGATTAAGCGTGGTGGTTTGCACCACCAGGCTCAGGCGCCAGCGCTGGAGAAAGAGTGTATGCAGTGCGGGCGTAAAAGTACTGTTGTCATCAACCAGTTGCTGCGCTTGCCCAGCCCATGGCGAGTGGAGTCGGTGCAGGAGCGCTAAGATTTGCGGTAGCTGGACGATAAACTGCGGAGTGGAGAGGAGCTGACTTTGCTGATAGCACATGACCTCTTCTGTGAGCTCCGGCGGTACGTGGGTATCTTTGAGGCGGTTACGTAACGCTTCGCGCCAGCGGGGAACATCGTCAGTAATCGCTTTTTTTAGCCGGGGAAATTTTTTGAAAAAGACCGCCATCTGCGGGGAAGCCAGCAGTGCGATGATCATCTCTTCAATCATCCCCTCTTCGCCGACCGCCAGCATGATATTTAGCGTATCAAGGGTCAGCATTGTTGTGCCTGTCGGATCTGTGTACCGACGTCCTGCAGGCTGGCTTCAATGCGGCCTAACCAGTCACTATGAATAAACAGACATTTTTGCTGTTCACTAAATTCGCTGTGCTGCTGGTGCCATTCGTTGTCGAGCGCTTCAAGTTGCTGCTTTATCTCACTGGGCATGCTTTCTTCTGATGCGCCGGGTAGTGCCAGGCGAGAACCTTGCAAACTGACGTCGCGCACGACCAGGTGCTGAGCGCTGTCGACTTCCATATTCAGCGTCTGGGCAAATCCGATACCGTTTAATTTTCCGCGGATCTCACCGCCTTTAGTCAGCCACTGCTCCAGAGCGCCGCGTTCAAAGGCAATATGGATAACCTCCATATCGTGCAGTTTTAGGGGTTTTTGCAGTAGCAGCGTCAGTACGGAAGTGTTGGCTTCCGGCGGTAAATCATAATGAGGACGGCGGCTGAACATTCCACCCTGACGAATTACCGTGAAGGCCGTTTTATCACTTTGCTGCTGCTGTAGCTGGATGCGGCGCTGCATTATTGCCCCAAGGCGAGTCAACATTGCCTGCTGCTGCCAGGCGTGCCCGGTCATCAATATTTCGATTTGTTGCTGCATCAGATTCAGGCTTTGCGCGTCATACCACAGGCAATCTTTCAGCAGAATAAGGTCGATAGGCGCAACAGCATCGCGCCCGCTAAAGAAGGCGCTGGCCTGGAGTAAGCGGATTGCTTTTTTCCAGCGACGATCGGACACGTAGGGGGCGTTCGGTAGCGCATCCAGTTGCTGGCGCAGGGTGAAAATCAATTCAAATACACGATCGGGAAGCGTGATTTTGCCAATGTCTTTTTGCCACTGGTAGTACTCTTCATCGGTCACTTGTAACGTTGTTGGAACGGGGTTGTCACTTTCATCCTGCTGGCTTAACAGCATGGACCGGAAGTTGGCCTTGTCCTGTACTTTATCCAGCCACAGGCGAATCAGCATACGGTCGTACAATGCTTCCAGGCTGCTGTCTGCTTCAGGTAGTTCGTTGGAGGCCGCGACCAGCAGGCGCATCGGGATTTTCTCCTCGTGTGCGCCGTTGCGGAAGTGGCGTTCGTTAATGGCGGTTAGCAGGGTGTTGAGAATGGCCGGGCCTGCTTTCCAGATTTCATCGAGAAAAACAATTTCGGCTTCAGGAAGATAGCCTGCTGTTAAGCGCTCATAGCGACCTTCGTCTTTAAGCGCCTGAATGGATAGCGGGCCAAAGACCTCTTCAGGTGTCGAGAAGCGCGTCATCAGATATTCGAAAGCACGGGCATTTTTAAAGGCAAACTTCAGTCGGCGAGCGATTAAGCTTTTCGCTATCCCAGG
The DNA here is from genome assembly GCF_014104295.1 of Citrobacter sp. RHBSTW-00029. Lineage (NCBI taxonomy): Bacteria > Pseudomonadati > Pseudomonadota > Gammaproteobacteria > Enterobacterales > Enterobacteriaceae > Citrobacter > Citrobacter sp. RHBSTW-00029. Next base: position 4,175,026 of record NZ_JABXRT010000001.1, on the reverse strand, counting down.
AGGGCCTAATAAGAAGACGCTCTCGCCGCTGAGCGCGGCCAGCAGACAAAGGCGAATGGCGTGACTACGTTCATAAAGTCCCTTTTCCAGCGCATTGCTCAGACGGGAAATTCTTTCCGCTAATAAATGTGGGTGAGCCATAATGAAGTGGCGTCCTTTCGCCAAATGTACCGCGTTAAACAGCGAGTATAGATGTTTAGCCCCTGGGCTGTAATAGACTGAAGGCGCGTTTATTTTTCTTTGAGCCAGATTAATCTGGTCTCATTTAGGGGTACGATTTTGCGATTAATCGTGCATACTGTGCGCCTTTTTGTGGGCCAAGGGACGACGCACACATTTCTTATATATACACCATATCAATCAAGCTGCACCAAGGCGGCAATGGAGTTATTCCCTGGGATGGGCGGAATAACGAATGCAGCCCACGCGGAGGTAGCTTGAACGATGATGTGTATAAACGAAAGACGAGTCTATGAGCACTGATAATAAGCAATCATTGTCTGCGATTACCCTCGCGGCCATTGGGGTTGTCTACGGTGATATTGGTACCAGCCCACTTTATACGCTTCGTGAATGTTTGTCCGGGCAGTTTGGTTTTGGCGTTGAACGTGATGCCGTGTTTGGTTTTCTCTCGCTGATTTTCTGGCTGCTGATTCTGGTTGTTTCCGTTAAGTATCTGTCATTTGTTATGCGTGCTGATAACGCCGGGGAAGGTGGGATCCTGACGTTGATGTCGTTGGCCGGGCGTAATACGTCGGCGCGAACGACCTCGATGCTGGTGATTATGGGATTGATTGGCGGCAGCTTTTTCTATGGCGAGGTGGTGATTACGCCAGCCATTTCGGTGATGTCGGCGATTGAAGGTCTGGAGATTATTGCTCCACAACTGGACACCTGGATTGTTCCTCTCTCTATTATCGTACTTACCCTGCTGTTTTTGATTCAAAAACACGGTACCGGCATGGTCGGTAAGCTGTTTGCGCCGATTATGCTGATATGGTTCCTGGTACTTGCCGTGCTGGGTGTACGCAGCATTATTGCAAATCCGGAAGTGTTGCATGCCCTAAATCCGTATTGGGCTGTTCATTTCTTCCTGGAATTCAAAACGCTGTCCTTTATTGCGCTGGGCGCGGTGGTGCTGTCGATTACCGGTGTTGAAGCGCTGTATGCGGATATGGGCCACTTCGGTAAGTTACCGATTCGCCTTGCATGGTTCTCCGTCGTATTGCCTTCGCTGGTTTTGAACTATTTTGGTCAGGGTGCATTGCTGTTAAAGCATCCCGAAGCGATCAAAAACCCGTTCTTCCTGCTGGCACCGGACTGGGCGCTGATTCCGCTGCTGATCCTTGCCGCGCTGGCGACGGTAATCGCTTCGCAGGCGGTTATTTCCGGCGTATTCTCACTGACGCGCCAGGCTGTGCGTCTGGGGTATTTATCGCCGATGCGGATTATCCATACTTCAGAAATGGAATCGGGTCAGATCTATATTCCTTTCGTAAACTGGATGCTTTATTTCGCCGTGGTTATTGTGATCGTGAGCTTTGAGCACTCCAGTAATCTGGCTGCTGCGTACGGTATTGCGGTAACGGGAACGATGGTACTGACGTCCATTCTGTCGACGACCGTGGCGCGGCAAAACTGGCACTGGAATAAATACTTCGTCTTCCTGATCCTGGTTGCGTTCCTGTGCATCGATGTTCCGTTGTTCTCTGCAAACCTCGATAAGCTCGTTTCAGGCGGCTGGTTGCCGCTCTCGCTGGGTCTGGTGATGTTCACTATTATGACGACCTGGAAAAGCGAACGCTTCCGTCTGTTGCGTCGCATGCATGAGCACGGTAACTCTCTGGAGGCGATGATTGCGTCGCTGGAGAAATCCCCACCGGTGCGCGTGCCAGGAACGGCGGTGTATATGTCCCGTGCGTTGAACGTCATCCCGTTTGCGCTGCTGCATAACCTGAAACATAACAAGGTGCTGCATGAACGCGTTATTCTGCTGACGCTGCGTACGGAAGACGCGCCCTATGTACACAATGTACGTAGAGTGCAGATTGAGCAATTGTCGCCTACCTTCTGGCGCGTGGTGGCCAGCTACGGTTGGCGTGAAACGCCAAACGTTGAAGAAGTGTTCCACCGCTGCGGTCTGGAAGGCTTAAGCTGTCGGATGATGGAAACCTCCTTCTTCATGTCGCACGAGTCGTTGATTGTCGGCAAACGACCATGGTATCTGCGCCTGCGTGGCAAGCTGTATCTGCTGCTACAGCGCAATGCGCTGCGCGCGCCGGACCAGTTTGAAATCCCACCGAACCGGGTTATTGAACTCGGTACGCAGGTCGAGATTTAATGTTGTTAACGCCCTCTTTCATCGTGAAAGGGGGCGTTTTGTTTGACCCCTCTCAGTTTTCTTTTCATCTCATGATAATCCTTGCGAAACGTTTCGATGGCGATCACATTTTCGTAACGTCGCGGTGGTTTTCTGTCCACTCTTCGAACTACACTTATCTTCAGCGAAACGTTTCGCTAGTGGGGAAAGAAAATGAAGAAAGGCACGGTACTCAACTCTGAAATTTCATCGGTGATCTCCCGTCTGGGGCATACCGATACGCTGGTGGTGTGTGATGCAGGTTTACCCATCCCGAACAGCACAACGCGTATCGATATGGCATTAACCCAGGGCGTACCTTCTTTTATGCAGGTATTGGATGTGGTTACACGTGAAATGCAGGTCGAGGCGGCCATTCTCGCGTCGGAAATTAAACAACATAATCCGCAACTCCACGAAACGTTGCTCAGTCACATTGAGCAACTGCAACAACACCAGGGAAACACCATAGAAATTCGTTACACCACGCATGAACAATTCAAAAAACAAACCGCAGACAGTCAGGCGGTAATTCGCAGCGGAGAATGTTCTCCGTATGCGAATATCATTCTCTGTGCTGGCGTCACGTTCTGAGGCCATCATGAACGCATTACTGCAACTCAAAGGGATCGATAAAGCGTTCCCGGGCGTAAAAGCGCTATCCGGCGCCGCGCTGAATGTCTACCCAGGCCGCGTAATGGCGCTGGTGGGCGAAAACGGCGCGGGCAAATCCACCATGATGAAGGTGCTGACCGGAATCTACACCCGTGATGCCGGTTCCTTATTGTGGCTGGGTAAAGAGACCACCTTTAACGGCCCGAAATCCTCCCAGGAAGCCGGAATCGGTATCATCCACCAGGAGCTGAACCTGATCCCGCAACTCACTATTGCCGAGAACATTTTTCTCGGTCGCGAGTTTGTGAATCGCTTTGGCAAAATAGACTGGAAGAAGATGTACGCCGAAGCCGATCTGCTGCTCGCCAAACTCAATCTGCGCTTTAAAAGCGACAGGCTGGTCGGTGAGCTGTCGATTGGCGATCAGCAGATGGTTGAAATCGCCAAAGTGCTGAGCTTTGAATCGAAGGTCATCATTATGGATGAACCGACGGATGCCCTCACCGATACTGAAACCGAATCCCTGTTCCGCGTCATTCGCGAACTGAAATCCCAGGGACGCGGCATTGTCTATATTTCTCACCGTATGAAAGAGATCTTCGAGATTTGCGATGACGTAACCGTCTTTCGCGACGGGCAGTTTATTGCCGAGCGTGAAGTCGCCTCGCTGACCGAAGACTCGCTGATTGAAATGATGGTGGGACGTAAACTGGAAGATCAGTACCCGCGTCTGGAAAAAGCGCCGGGTGATATTCGCCTGAAAGTCGATAATTTGTGCGGCCCTGGCGTAAACGATGTGTCATTCACGCTGCGTAAAGGCGAGATCCTTGGCGTATCGGGGTTGATGGGTGCAGGACGTACCGAGCTGATGAAGGTTTTGTACGGCGCATTGCCGCGCACCAGCGGCTACGTCACGCTTGATGGCCATGAAGTTGTCACCCGTTCGCCGCAGGATGGACTGGCTAATGGCATCGTCTATATTTCTGAAGACCGTAAACGCGATGGTTTAGTGCTCGGCATGTCGGTGAAAGAGAACATGTCACTGACCGCGCTGCGCTATTTCAGCCGTGCAGGCGGAAGCCTTAAACATAAAGATGAGCAGCAGGCGGTGGGTGATTTTATTCGCCTGTTCAATGTTAAAACGCCATCGATGGAACAGGCTATCGGCCTGCTCTCCGGCGGTAACCAGCAGAAAGTAGCGATTGCGCGCGGTCTGATGACCCGTCCAAAAGTCCTGATCCTCGATGAGCCGACGCGCGGCGTTGACGTTGGGGCGAAAAAAGAAATCTATCAGCTTATCAACCAGTTTAAGGCTGATGGGCTGAGTATCATTCTGGTCTCTTCTGAGATGCCAGAAGTATTGGGCATGAGCGATCGAATTATCGTTATGCATGAAGGGCATCTCGGCGGTGAATTCACTCGCGAGCAGGCCACTCAGGAAGTATTAATGGCTGCCGCTGTGGGCAAGCTTAATCGCGTGAATCAGGAGTAAAAAAGATGACTACCCAGGCTGTTTCTGGTCGCCGTTATTTCACTAAAGCATGGCTTCTGGAGCAAAAGTCGCTTATCGCTCTGTTAGTGCTGATCGCGATTGTTTCCACCATGAGCCCTAACTTTTTTACCGTTAATAACCTGTTCAACATTCTTCAGCAAACGTCGGTGAACGCCATCATGGCCGTTGGCATGACGCTGGTTATCCTGACGTCGGGTATCGATCTGTCCGTCGGTTCCTTGCTGGCGCTGACCGGTGCGGTTGCGGCTTCGATTGTAGGGATTGAAGTCAATGCGCTGGTGGCTGTTGCTGCGGCTCTGGCGCTCGGCGCAGCCATTGGCGCGGTAACCGGGGTGATTGTCGCGAAAGGTCGCGTACAGGCGTTTATCGCGACTCTGGTGATGATGCTGCTGCTGCGCGGTGTGACCATGGTCTACACCAACGGCAGTCCGGTAAACACCGGGTTTACTGACAATGCCGATCTGTTTGGCTGGTTCGGGATTGGTCGTCCGTTAGGTGTCCCTACGCCGGTGTGGATCATGGGGATTGTTTTCCTCGCGGCGTGGTACATGCTGCACCACACGCGTCTGGGGCGTTATATCTATGCGCTGGGCGGTAACGAAGCGGCAACGCGTCTGTCCGGAATCAGCGTCAGTAAAATCAAAATTATCGTCTATTCACTCTGTGGGCTGCTGGCTTCGCTGGCGGGCATCATTGAAGTGGCGCGTCTTTCCTCTGCACAACCGACGGCAGGTACAGGCTATGAGCTGGATGCTATCGCCGCGGTGGTATTAGGTGGTACCAGCCTGGCGGGTGGTAAAGGACGCATTGTTGGGACGCTGATCGGCGCATTGATTCTTGGTTTCCTCAATAATGGTTTGAATTTGTTAGGTGTATCCTCCTATTACCAGATGATCGTCAAAGCGGTGGTGATTTTGCTGGCGGTACTGGTAGACAACAAAAAGCAGTAACAACGATTACAGGACATCTTAAATATGAACATGAAAAAACTGGCTACCCTGGTTTCTGCTGTTGCGCTGAGCGCCACCGTGAGCGCGAATGCGATGGCGAAAGATACCATTGCGCTGGTGGTCTCCACGCTTAATAACCCGTTCTTTGTCTCCCTGAAGGATGGGGCGCAAAAAGAGGCAGATAAGCTGGGCTACAACCTGGTGATTCTGGACTCGCAGAACAACCCGGCGAAAGAGCTGGCTAACGTTCAGGACTTAACGGTTCGCGGGACTAAAATCCTGCTGATCAACCCAACTGACTCCGATGCCGTGGGTAACGCCGTGAAGATGGCTAACCAGGCGAAGATTCCGGTTATCACCCTTGACCGCGTAGCGTCTAAAGGTGAAGTGGTAAGCCATATTGCGTCTGATAACGTGCTGGGCGGAAAAATTGCGGGTGATTACATCGCGAAAAAAGCCGGTGAAGGCGCGAAAGTTATCGAACTGCAGGGCATTGCCGGAACGTCTGCGGCGCGTGAGCGTGGCGAAGGTTTCCAGCAGGCCGTTGCGGCACACAAATTTAACGTACTGGCCAGCCAGCCGGCAGACTTCGACCGCACTAAAGGTCTGAACGTTATGCAGAACCTGCTGACCGCGCATCCTGACGTGCAGGCCGTATTTGCCCAGAACGATGAAATGGCGCTGGGTGCGCTGCGTGCGCTGCAAACGGCGGGTAAATCTGATGTGATGGTGGTTGGATTTGACGGCACTCCAGATGGCGAAAAAGCAGTAAATGATGGCAAACTGGCTGCGACCATTGCTCAGCTGCCGGATCAGATCGGCGCGAAAGGCGTTGAGACTGCGGATAAAGTCCTGAAAGGCGAGAAGGTTCAGGCTAAATATCCGGTTGACCTGAAGCTGGTTATCAAGCAGTAATACCGATTCAGGCCGCTCGCGACCTGATGGAGACATAAATACGCCATCCCTGGATCTTGTTCTGCGGATGAAAGCGTAAAAAGAAAAGCAGGGCACGCGCCACCCTAACCCGGTGGCGCACTTTGACTTGGAATACCTAACATGAAAACCGCAGGCAACCTCGTTGTTCTTGGCAGCATTAATGCCGATCACATCCTCAACCTTAACTCTTTCCCGACACCGGGTGAAACCGTAACCGGTAGTCAATATCAGGTGGCGTTTGGCGGTAAAGGCGCGAATCAGGCGGTTGCTGCAGGGCGTAGTGGCGCGAATATCGCGTTCATTGCCTGTACGGGTGATGACGATATTGGCGAAAGTGTTCGTAAACAGTTAGCTCGCGATAATATTGATATTGCCCCGATTAGCGTTATTTCGGGTGAATCGACCGGTGTGGCGCTGATTTTTGTGAATGCCGAAGGTGAGAACGTTATCGGTATTCATGCCGGCGCGAATGCTGCTCTTTCTCCGGCGTTGGTAGAAGCACAGCGTGACCGTATTGCTCAGGCGTCTGCGTTACTGATGCAATTAGAATCACCGATCGAAAGCGTTCTGGCTGCGGCAAAGATTGCGCATCAGAATAAGACTCTGGTCGCCCTTAACCCAGCTCCGGCACGTGAACTATCCGATGAGCTGCTGGCGCTGGTGGATATTATTACCCCGAATGAAACCGAGGCTGAAAAGCTGACGGGGATCCGGGTAGAAAACGATGAAGATGCAGCTAAAGCGGCGCAGGCATTGCACGCGAAAGGGATCCATACTGTACTGATTACCTTAGGGAGTCGCGGTGTGTGGGCCAGTGTAAACGGTGAAGGTCAGCGAGTACCGGGTTTTAAAGTTGACGCGGTTGATACTATCGCTGCCGGAGATACCTTTAACGGTGCGTTAATCACAGCGTTACTGGAAGAGACTCCGCTATCGGAAGCCATCCGTTTTGCACATGCTGCCGCCGCGATTGCGGTCACACGTAAAGGTGCACAGCCTTCCGTTCCATGGCGTGAAGAAATCGAAGCGTTTTTAAGTCAACAGAGGTAACGCTTGGCTACAATGAAGGACGTTGCCCGCCTGGCGGGTGTTTCCACGTCGACGGTTTCTCACGTCATTAATAAAGATCGCTTTGTCAGTGAGGCGATCACTGACAAAGTTGATGCGGCAATCAAAGAGCTTAACTATGCGCCTTCCGCGTTGGCGCGTAGTCTCAAACTGAATCAGACCCGCACTATTGGCATGTTAATCACAGCCAGTACTAATCCCTTTTACTCTGAGCTGGTTCGTGGTGTTGAACGTAGCTGCTTTGAGCGCGGTTACAGCCTGGTGCTGTGCAACACCGAAGGTGACGAGCAGCGTATGAACCGTAATCTGGAAACGTTGATGCAAAAGCGGGTAGACGGCTTGCTGCTGCTCTGCACGGAAACACATCAGCCTTCCAGAGAAATCATGCAGCGTTACCCTTCTATACCGACCGTGATGATGGACTGGTCGCCTTTTGATGGTGAAAGCGATCTGATTCAGGATAACTCCCTGTTAGGTGGGGATTTAGCCACTCAACATCTGATCGAAAAAGGGTTTACGCGCATTGCCTGCATCACGGGCCCTCTGGATAAAACACCGGCGCGTCTGCGTCTGGAAGGATATCGCGCGGCAATGAAGCGTGCAGGGCTGGCTATCCCGGACGGTTACGAGATCACCGGTGACTTCGAGTTTGGCGGTGGGTTTGAAGCTATGCAAACGCTGTTGTCGCATAAAGACCGCCCACAGGCTGTTTTTACCGGCAATGACGCGATGGCGGTTGGAGCATATCAGGCTTTATATCAGTCTGGATTGCGTATCCCGCAGGATATGGCGGTAGTCGGTTATGATGATATAGAACTGGCGCGTTATATGACGCCGCCGCTGACAACTATTCACCAACCGAAAGATGAGTTGGGTGAACTGGCCATTGATGTGTTAATCCACCGTATGGCACAGCCCGCATTGCAGCAACAGCGCTTGCAGCTTACTCCTGTTCTGATGGAGCGGGGGTCGGTTTAGGCTTATGTCGATCTTTGATCAGATTGCGCCCATCTTTGGCTCTTAACAGCATAAACATCAGCGCCGATACGACGGTGATCGCGCCCATTGTAATAAAGGTATAGTGGAACTGTTCAACCGTATTGGTTCCTTCCATACCTTCGTAGATACGCAGAACCGCGGCACTAATGGCAACCCCTAAACTAATAGACAGCTGCTGCGTAACGGCTAAAACACTGTTGCCGCTGCTGGCGTTCTCATCAGTTAAATCGGCCAGAGTAATGGTATTCATTGAGGTAAACTGGGTGGACATCGCCATACCTAAAATGAACAGTGGCAGAATTAGCATCCAGACCGGCATGGCGGGAGACTGCAAAGAGAACTGTGCAATCATCAGGCCGATAAACACTGTAATACCGACCAGCGTGGTCCGGTAGCCGAGTCGGCGCAGTACCTGCGTCACCATCGATTTCGCCAGAATTGAGCCCAGCGCTGTCGGAGCCATCATGCAACCGGCAATGAGTGCCGGGTATCCAAAGCCTACCTGCAGCATCAGTGGCATTAAGAAAGGTACGCATCCCGTTCCCAGGCGAGTAGCAAGGTTTCCGGCGATGCCAACAGAAAAGGTTCGCGTTTTAAAAATAGGAAGCGCAATCAACGGTGTCGGATGGCGACGCGCATGACGAATGTAGGCGAGCAGTAGCACAATGCTGGCGAGAATAATGCCAAGTGCGACCCAACTGGCAACAAGTTTCTCGCCAAACAACTCAACACCGCTGGAAAACAGTACCAGGCTTAGACCAAAGAGAAAGAAACCGGTCATATCGAAGCCGCGGCGTGGTGTGGTGAAGTTCGGCATATATTTGCGGGCATAGAAGATACCGGCTATGCCGATGGGAATATTAATCAGGAAGATCCAGTGCCAACTGGCCCACGTTACCAGCACGCCACCCAGTACCGGACCTAAAATCGGTCCAACAAGACCGGGCATGGTCACGAAATTAAGTACGGGGAGCAGTTCGCTACGCGGGTAAGCACGCAATAATGCCAGACGGGCAACAGGCATCATCATTGCGCCACCGATACCCTGTATCACGCGGAAAACCACCAGTTCACTTAATGAGCTGGAAAGTGCACAAGCCAGCGATCCCAACGTAAACAGGCTAACGGCAATCATAAATACACGCCGGGTCCCGAATCTGTCAGCCAACCATCCACTTACCGGGATCAGCATCGCGACTGTCAGGGTATAGCTGATAATGGCTGATTGCATAGCAAGCGGGGAGCGGTTAAGACTATGTGCTATTGCGGGTAAGGCCGTGTTGAGGATAGTGGCATCTAATGCCTGCATAAAAAAGGCCATGGCGGCTATCCATGGCAATCCAGCCATACTGCGCGATTTCTTTTCTGACATAGATTATTTATCCGGGAGCTCGTTCGGTGCTATCAGTAATGCCTGACAGGCGGCAAAAGCGCGTTCGCCATCGCTATCTTCTATTGCATCGACAATGGCCTGGTGCAAATCCAGCTTGACCACATCGTTATAGGTAATCGACGTAAAGTAGGTCTGATAAACGGAATGGAACAATGATGCGAAGGATATCAGGAATGGATTCGCGCTCATTTCATAAATGTGCTCATGCCAGGCAATATCAACTTCAATCCAACGTTCGCGTCTGAAGTTCTTTTTCAGCTCGACCATCTCTTCCATTAATGTATTGAGATGGGCTTTCTGCTCTGCCGTACCAATCGTCGCCGCCAGTGAACAGGCTTGAGGCTCCAGGCTAATACGCATCACCAGAAAGTGTTTAATGACCTGTGGGAAATTATCTTCCGTCATCCACCAGGTGAGCAGCTCCTGATCGAGGAAGTTCCAGTTTGCCTGCGGCATAACGCGTGTACCAATACGTGGGCGCGGTAATACCATACCTTTAGCCGTTAATGTCTTAACTGCCTCTCTTACCGCAGTTCGGCTTACGCCAAACTGATCGCCCAGCTCAATTTCACCTGGCAGGATAGCGCCGGGTGCGTATTCACCTTTTAATATTCTCTGAGCCAGCTTTTCTGCCAGAACATAGGAAAGATTCTTTTGGGCAGCTATCTGTTGGGCATTTAAAGGCATGAATGTTCTTCCTTACGCTTTTTCTTATTCATTAGTATGCCATCAGGGAGTGTGATTGCGGCTGCAAAAACGGCAAATTGCTTATTTTATGGCATGTTAATGGTGGTTTTGGTGAAAAAATACGCATTCGGAAAGTTATTTTAAATTTCCCCTTGTCAGCCTGAAATAACTCCCTATAATGCGCCTCCACTGACACGGAACAACGGCACGCAAGCCGCCGGGTCAGCGGGGTTCCACTGAGAACTCCGGCGAAGAAAGCGAAATTAAATGCTTGACTTCATAGCGGGATGGCGTAATATGCACACCCCGCGCCGCTGAGAAAAAGCGAAGCGGCACTGCTCTTTAACAATTTATCAGACAATCTGTGTGGGCACTCGAAGATACGGATTCTTAACGTCGCAAGACGAAAAATGAATACCAAGTCTCTGAGTGAACATACGTAATTCATTACGAAGTTTAATTCACGAGCATCAAACTTAAATTGAAGAGTTTGATCATGGCTCAGATTGAACGCTGGCGGCAGGCCTAACACATGCAAGTCGAACGGTAGCACAGAGGAGCTTGCTCCTTGGGTGACGAGTGGCGGACGGGTGAGTAATGTCTGGGAAACTGCCCGATGGAGGGGGATAACTACTGGAAACGGTAGCTAATACCGCATAACGTCGCAAGACCAAAGAGGGGGACCTTCGGGCCTCTTGCCATCGGATGTGCCCAGATGGGATTAGCTAGTAGGTGGGGTAACGGCTCACCTAGGCGACGATCCCTAGCTGGTCTGAGAGGATGACCAGCCACACTGGAACTGAGACACGGTCCAGACTCCTACGGGAGGCAGCAGTGGGGAATATTGCACAATGGGCGCAAGCCTGATGCAGCCATGCCGCGTGTATGAAGAAGGCCTTCGGGTTGTAAAGTACTTTCAGCGAGGAGGAAGGTGTTGAGGTTAATAACCTTAGCAATTGACGTTACTCGCAGAAGAAGCACCGGCTAACTCCGTGCCAGCAGCCGCGGTAATACGGAGGGTGCAAGCGTTAATCGGAATTACTGGGCGTAAAGCGCACGCAGGCGGTCTGTCAAGTCGGATGTGAAATCCCCGGGCTCAACCTGGGAACTGCATCCGAAACTGGCAGGCTAGAGTCTTGTAGAGGGGGGTAGAATTCCAGGTGTAGCGGTGAAATGCGTAGAGATCTGGAGGAATACCGGTGGCGAAGGCGGCCCCCTGGACAAAGACTGACGCTCAGGTGCGAAAGCGTGGGGAGCAAACAGGATTAGATACCCTGGTAGTCCACGCCGTAAACGATGTCGACTTGGAGGTTGTGCCCTTGAGGCGTGGCTTCCGGAGCTAACGCGTTAAGTCGACCGCCTGGGGAGTACGGCCGCAAGGTTAAAACTCAAATGAATTGACGGGGGCCCGCACAAGCGGTGGAGCATGTGGTTTAATTCGATGCAACGCGAAGAACCTTACCTACTCTTGACATCCAGAGAACTTTCCAGAGATGGATTGGTGCCTTCGGGAACTCTGAGACAGGTGCTGCATGGCTGTCGTCAGCTCGTGTTGTGAAATGTTGGGTTAAGTCCCGCAACGAGCGCAACCCTTATCCTTTGTTGCCAGCGGTTCGGCCGGGAACTCAAAGGAGACTGCCAGTGATAAACTGGAGGAAGGTGGGGATGACGTCAAGTCATCATGGCCCTTACGAGTAGGGCTACACACGTGCTACAATGGCGCATACAAAGAGAAGCGACCTCGCGAGAGCAAGCGGACCTCATAAAGTGCGTCGTAGTCCGGATTGGAGTCTGCAACTCGACTCCATGAAGTCGGAATCGCTAGTAATCGTGGATCAGAATGCCACGGTGAATACGTTCCCGGGCCTTGTACACACCGCCCGTCACACCATGGGAGTGGGTTGCAAAAGAAGTAGGTAGCTTAACCTTCGGGAGGGCGCTTACCACTTTGTGATTCATGACTGGGGTGAAGTCGTAACAAGGTAACCGTAGGGGAACCTGCGGTTGGATCACCTCCTTACCTTAAAGAAGCGTTCTTTGTAGTGCTCACACAGATTGTCTGATGAAAAGTAAATAGCAAGGCGTCTTGCGATTGAGACTTATACGTCCCCTTCGTCTAGAGGCCCAGGACACCGCCCTTTCACGGCGGTAACAGGGGTTCGAATCCCCTAGGGGACGCCACTTGCTGGTTTGTGTGAGTGAAAGTCGCCGGCCTTAATATCTCAAAACTTACCTTCGGGTGACGTTTGAGATATTTGCTCTTTAAAAATCTGGATCAAGCTGAAAATTGAAACGACACACTGTTTCATTTCTCCGTAATAAGAAATGAAAAATGGTGTGTTCGAGTCTCTCAAATTTTCGCAACACGGTGGTGTTTTACGAAACATCTTCGGGTTGTGAGGTTAAGCGACTAAGCGTACACGGTGGATGCCCTGGCAGTCAGAGGCGATGAAGGACGTGCTAATCTGCGATAAGCGTCGGTAAGGTGATATGAACCGTTATAACCGGCGATTTCCGAATGGGGAAACCCAGTGTGATTCGTCACACTATCATTACGTGAATCCATAGCGTAATGAAGCGAACCGGGGGAACTGAAACATCTAAGTACCCCGAGGAAAAGAAATCAACCGAGATTCCCCCAGTAGCGGCGAGCGAACGGGGAGCAGCCCAGAGTCTGAATCAGCTTGTGTGTTAGTGGAACGGTCTGGAAAGTCCGACGGTACAGGGTGATAGTCCCGTACACCAAAATGCACAGGTTGTGAACTCGAAGAGTAGGGCGGGACACGTGGTATCCTGTCTGAATATGGGGGGACCATCCTCCAAGGCTAAATACTCCTGACTGACCGATAGTGAACCAGTACCGTGAGGGAAAGGCGAAAAGAACCCCGGCGAGGGGAGTGAAAAAGAACCTGAAACCGTGTACGTACAAGCAGTGGGAGCCTCTTTATGGGGTGACTGCGTACCTTTTGTATAATGGGTCAGCGACTTATATTCTGTAGCAAGGTTAACCGAATAGGGGAGCCGAAGGGAAACCGAGTCTTAACTGGGCGTTAAGTTGCAGGGTATAGACCCGAAACCCGGTGATCTAGCCATGGGCAGGTTGAAGGTTGGGTAACACTAACTGGAGGACCGAACCGACTAATGTTGAAAAATTAGCGGATGACTTGTGGCTGGGGGTGAAAGGCCAATCAAACCGGGAGATAGCTGGTTCTCCCCGAAAGCTATTTAGGTAGCGCCTCGTGAACTCATCTTCGGGGGTAGAGCACTGTTTCGGCTAGGGGGTCATCCCGACTTACCAACCCGATGCAAACTGCGAATACCGAAGAATGTTATCACGGGAGACACACGGCGGGTGCTAACGTCCGTCGTGAAGAGGGAAACAACCCAGACCGCCAGCTAAGGTCCCAAAGTCACAGTTAAGTGGGAAACGATGTGGGAAGGCACAGACAGCCAGGATGTTGGCTTAGAAGCAGCCATCATTTAAAGAAAGCGTAATAGCTCACTGGTCGAGTCGGCCTGCGCGGAAGATGTAACGGGGCTAAACTGTGCACCGAAGCTGCGGCAGCGACACTATGTGTTGTTGGGTAGGGGAGCGTTCTGTAAGCCGTTGAAGGTGTGTCGTGAGGCATGCTGGAGGTATCAGAAGTGCGAATGCTGACATAAGTAACGATAATGCGGGTGAAAAACCCGCACGCCGGAAGACCAAGGGTTCCTGTCCAACGTTAATCGGGGCAGGGTGAGTCGACCCCTAAGGCGAGGCCGAAAGGCGTAGTCGATGGGAAACAGGTTAATATTCCTGTACTTGGTGTTACTGCGAAGGGGGGACGGAGAAGGCTATGTTAGCCGGGCGACGGTTGTCCCGGTTTAAGCATGTAGGCGGGTGTTTTAGGTAAATCCGGAACACTACTAACGCTGAGGTGTGATGACGAGGCACTACGGTGCTGAAGTAACAAATGCCCTGCTTCCAGGAAAAGCCTCTAAGCATCAGGTAACACGAAATCGTACCCCAAACCGACACAGGTGGTCAGGTAGAGAATACCAAGGCGCTTGAGAGAACTCGGGTGAAGGAACTAGGCAAAATGGTGCCGTAACTTCGGGAGAAGGCACGCTGATATGTAGGTGAAGTGATTTACTCATGGAGCTGAAATCAGTCGAAGATACCAGCTGGCTGCAACTGTTTATTAAAAACACAGCACTGTGCAAACACGAAAGTGGACGTATACGGTGTGACGCCTGCCCGGTGCCGGAAGGTTAATTGATGGGGTTATCCGTAAGGAGAAGCTCTTGATCGAAGCCCCGGTAAACGGCGGCCGTAACTATAACGGTCCTAAGGTAGCGAAATTCCTTGTCGGGTAAGTTCCGACCTGCACGAATGGCGTAATGATGGCCAGGCTGTCTCCACCCGAGACTCAGTGAAATTGAACTCGCTGTGAAGATGCAGTGTACCCGCGGCAAGACGGAAAGACCCCGTGAACCTTTACTATAGCTTGACACTGAACACTGGTCCTTGATGTGTAGGATAGGTGGGAGGCTTTGAAGTGTGGACGCCAGTCTGCATGGAGCCAACCTTGAAATACCACCCTTTAATGGCTGGTGTTCTAACGTGGACCCGTAATCCGGGTTGCGGACAGTGTCTGGTGGGTAGTTTGACTGGGGCGGTCTCCTCCTAAAGAGTAACGGAGGAGCACGAAGGTTAGCTAATCCTGGTCGGACATCAGGAGGTTAGTGCAAAGGCATAAGCTAGCTTGACTGCGAGAGTGACGGCTCGAGCAGGTGCGAAAGCAGGTCTTAGTGATCCGGTGGTTCTGAATGGAAGGGCCATCGCTCAACGGATAAAAGGTACTCCGGGGATAACAGGCTGATACCGCCCAAGAGTTCATATCGACGGCGGTGTTTGGCACCTCGATGTCGGCTCATCACATCCTGGGGCTGAAGTAGGTCCCAAGGGTATGGCTGTTCGCCATTTAAAGTGGTACGCGAGCTGGGTTTAGAACGTCGTGAGACAGTTCGGTCCCTATCTGCCGTGGGCGCTGGAGAATTGAGGGGGGCTGCTCCTAGTACGAGAGGACCGGAGTGGACGCATCACTGGTGTTCGGGTTGTCATGCCAATGGCATTGCCCGGTAGCTAAATGCGGAAGAGATAAGTGCTGAAAGCATCTAAGCACGAAACTTGCCCCGAGATGAGTTCTCCCTGAGACTATAAGTCTCCTGAAGGAACGTTGAAGACGACGACGTTGATAGGTCGGGTGTGTAAGTGTAGCGATACATTGAGCTAACCGATACTAATGAACCGTGAGGCTTAACCTTACAACGCCGAAGGTGTTTTGGCGAAAGACAGACATCGATTTCAGCTTGATTACAGATTACATCGACATGCCCAAGAGGTGTGTTGATAAACAGAATTTGCCTGGCGGCTGTAGCGCGGTGGTCCCACCTGACCCCATGCCGAACTCAGAAGTGAAACGCCGTAGCGCCGATGGTAGTGTGGGGTCTCCCCATGCGAGAGTAGGGAACTGCCAGGCATCAAATTGCAGTAAACCGGGATGAATAATCCGGGTAGTGACAAAGAAATTCGGTGGAGCGGTAGTTCAGTTGGTTAGAATACCTGCCTGTCACGCAGGGGGTCGCGGGTTCGAGTCCCGTCCGTTCCGCCACTTATTGGAAAATTAAGCCTGCTTAGTAGCAGGCTTAATGATAAGAAAATTTAGGGGCGTAGCTCAGTTGGTAGAGCACCGGTCTCCAAAACCGGGTGTCGCGAGTTCGAGTCTCTCCGCCCCTGCCAGAAACAATCCTTAGCATCCTTGCTAAGGATTTTTTTTTTACCTGAACATCATATTCTGGATCTTCCAGTTCATTTTTTCCCGGCATCCTTGCCAGCGTTTTCATTAATCTTCCAAAATATTTGTTTTCAGCAGATCGCGAATAAGTGCATGTTTGTCGCTATTTTGCAGCCAAACCGCATATAACGGACGTGAAAGAGTCGCACTGTCAGTAACTGTGTGAAGATCGCTTTTGGTTCTGGCCCAACTGACGGGAAGCCAACTAAACCCTTTAATTACAGAAAGTTGCTGTCTTGCCAGTTCTGCAGAACTGGTGGTAAGTACCGGCACTTCATCTCCAGCAATCAATCCCGCTTCGTGCTGCTGAAAATCCGGTCCCCATTCCAGGCGTAGGTAATTCAGTCCATCTTTGGTTTGCGATGGAGAGCTACAATAGAGCGCCAGCGTGAAATATCCCAACAGTTGGCTGCTAAATTCGTCCATTTTTGGGGTTTCGGTCGTAATTAACAGATCCAGCTGTCGTTCATGGAGCTGCTTTACTAGCGACTGGCGCTGAGCGATTCGCGCTTCAAACTGCAGGCTGGATTGTGGCTCCTGAGATTGGTATAAACGCCGCAACCAGTCATTGAGCATGCATTCCCAAAGGGATGCACTGGCACCGATCGAAAACTCGTTGTGCCGTGAGGTATTCGCGACCTCCTTACGTGCTGCTTGCCATGTATTCATCAGCGTTTCAGCGTAAGGCAATAATTTTTCACCTGCAGCGGTCAAACGAATATTGTTTCTGTGTCGGGTGAACAGGTTCACACCCAGTTGATTTTCCAGTTGTCTGATCCGAAAACTCACCGCCGACTGGGTCAGGTAGAGCGCTTCAGCTGCCCGACCAAAGTGGCGTGTCCGGCTAACTTCCAGGAAAGTTTTTAACAATTCCGTATCCACAACGCGCTCCATAAAATTATTTGTCGTGATGATTTAAATCTTTTGTTTGACGCTCTGTCAAGCGTAACTAATACTCCGCGCCATAAATAGCTCGGCCAAAGAATTAGGAGCGTGCAGGATGGCGGAAAGCTTTACGACGACTAATCGATATTTCGACAATAAATATTACCCCCGCGGATTCTCCCGTCATGGTGATTTCACCATTAAAGAGGCACAGCTGCTTGAGCGTCATGGCTATGCCTTCAACGAGCTGGATCTGGGTAAACGTGAGCCAGTAACTGAAGAAGAAAAATTGTTTGTTGCGGTATGCCGTGGTGAACGTGAGCCAGTTACCGAAGCTGAACGCGTGTGGTCTAAATACATGACGCGCATTAAGCGTCCAAAACGCTTCCACACGCTGTCTGGCGGGAAACCTCAGGTGGAAGGTGCAGAAGACTACACCGAATCTGATGATTAATAAAAAAGGGCGTAAGCCCTTTTTTTATGCCAGTAATTTCTGCAGGTGAATTAATAACCTGTCTATCGCCCGATAAGCAACGGCCTCCTGCAAGTGCTGGCGGGTGATATGGTCGCACTGTTCAATATCCGCAATGGTACGTGCGACTTTTATCAGGCGTAGCCAGGCGCGGATGGACAATCCAAGACGAGCTAACGTGTCCTCAAGCCAGTGCGCATCATCGCTGCGAAGCATGCAAAATTTATGGATATCCTGGCTGTCCAGATACGCATTTAACTTATTTTGCCGCCGATACTGACGCTCTCGTGCAGCGATGACGCGTTGCTTCACCGTTGCGCTATCTTCACCTTTCACTACGCTCTGGCTGAGTATGCCGGGTGGCGGTAAGGGAATTTCGAGGGAGAGGTCAAAGCGGTCAAGAAATGGTCCTGACAGCCGATTGAGGTAGCGCAGAGTCTGTTCTGGGGTACAGCGGTTATGATTCCCCTGATAATGGCCTGTTGGGCTGGGATTCATGGCGGCTATGAGTTGAAAGCGCGCGGGATAGGTTATTTTTGCTCTGGTACGGGATAGATGGATCTGCCCGGACTCAATGGGTTCGCGCAGTGCATCCAGCGTGCGTCGCTCAAACTCAGGTAATTCATCCAGAAATAATATACCGTTATGTGCCAGGGAGATCTCGCCTGGCGCAGGAATAGAGCCTCCACCGACCATTGCGGTTAATGAAGCACTGTGGTGGGGAGAACGAAAAGGGCGTTGCTTCCACTGTTTTTGTATCGTATCGGAATTGACCAGACTGAGGATCGCTGCACTTTCCAGCGCCTCATCGTTGCTAAGTGGAGGAAGCAGTCCTCTGAGACGGCTGGCCAGCATGGTCTTGCCCGTACCAGGCGGGCCGATAAACAGGAGGTTGTGACCACCAGCGGCGGTGATCTCCAGCCCTCGTTTACCCTGTTCCTGACCGATAACATCGCTGAGATCCTCTGGTGAAGGTTCGGCGGTAAAGTCTGCAGATTGCGGTTTGTCTAAATCATGCTTTCCTTCCAGGAATGCGCATACCGCCTGCAGGTGATCGGCAATCAGGCACCCTTCGCCGTGTATTAGACCAACCTCTGCGGCATTCTCTTTAGCGACAATGATTCTCCGGCCTGCACGAATCGCTTCGGTTGCGCTTGATATAGCGCCTGGAACGCTGCGTAAAGCGCCTGTAAGCGCTAATTCGCCTACCAGCTCATAGGTGTCGAGATTATGGGTTGTAAGCTGCTCAGAAGCGACCAGAAGCGCAACAGCGATAGGTAAATCATATCGCCCCCCTTCTTTGGGGAGGTCAGCCGGAGCCAGGTTGATGGTTATCTTCCTGGCCGGGAATTCATACCCGCTATTAATAATTGCACTGCGTACCCGATCGCGAGCCTCTTTCACTGTCGTTTCAGGTAACCCCACCATGGTTAAACCAGGCAGGCCATTACTAATATGTACCTCGATGGTAATGGCTGGTGCATTCACGCCGAGGGCGGCGCGTGTGTGAACAATCGATAGTGACATAACCCCTCCTGATGGGAATATTATGTCGCAATAGATATCAGCAAGATTCTGCATAATTGATGTTTTTAGACGCTTATTCCTGTGTTTTTGTGTAATCAGGAATTGCTTGCCCCATGTCTGGAATCTCGCTCGCAAATGCGTATAAGTGTGCCGAGGAAAGAGATCGCAGGTGGTGCTGATGCGCTGAAACGTGAAATATTTTCATTTTATATTTTTTGTATAAAAAACAACGATATTTATCTAAACCGTTAACGGCGTCAGAAAAATGAAAACAAAAATATCTTGTGCTATTCGCAAATTCTATGGTAACTCTTTAGGTATTCCTTCGAACAAGATGCAAGAAAATACAAAAATGACAGCCCTTCTACGAGTGATTAGCCTGGTCGTGATTAGCGTGGTGGTGATTATTATCCCACCGTGCGGGGCTGCACTTGGACGAGGAAAGGCTTAGAAAACAAGCCTTAACGAACTAAGACCCCCGCACCGAAAGGTCCGGGGGTTTTTTTTGACCTTAAAAACTTAAACGAGGAGCAGAAAGTGAACGGCAGCATAAAATTCTGTTTCTCAAGATTTACGGCGGGGATGTAACTATGAATGGGGCACAGTGGGTGGTACATGCGTTGCGTGCACAAGGGGTTCAAACCGTCTTTGGTTATCCCGGTGGCGCAATTATGCCGGTTTACGATGCATTGTATGACGGCGGCGTAGAGCACCTGTTGTGCCGACACGAGCAGGGTGCGGCGATGGCGGCGATTGGTTATGCCCGTGCAACGGGTAAAACCGGTGTTTGTATCGCCACTTCCGGCCCTGGTGCTACCAACCTGATCACCGGACTTGCCGATGCGTTGTTAGATTCTGTTCCAGTGGTCGCGATCACCGGCCAGGTGGCATCACCTTTCATCGGAACGGATGCGTTCCAGGAAGTGGACGTGCTTGGTATGTCGCTGTCCTGCACCAAACACAGCTTCCTGGTGCAGTCACTGGAAGAGCTGCCGCGCATCATGGCTGAGGCCTTCGCCGTGGCGAATTCCGGTCGCCCGGGTCCGGTTCTGGTGGATATCCCGAAAGATATCCAATTAGCCAGCGGTACGCTGGAGCCGTATTTTACGACCGTCGAAAACGTTGAGGCTTTTCCGCACGCTGACGTTGAGCAGGCGCGTAACATGCTGGCGCAGGCGCAGAAACCTATTCTGTACGTTGGTGGCGGCGTAGGTATGGCACAGGCGGTTCCGGCCCTGCGTGAGTTTATTGCGCTTACTCAAATGCCTGTCGCTTGCACGCTGAAAGGTCTGGGCGCAGTAGATGCTGACTACCCATACTATTTGGGCATGTTGGGTATGCACGGGACTAAAGCGGCAAATTTCGCGGTGCAAGAGTGTGATTTACTGATTGCAGTTGGCGCGCGTTTTGATGACCGGGTGACTGGTAAGCTGAATACTTTCGCACCGAACGCCAGTGTGATCCACATGGATATCGACCCGGCAGAAATGAACAAACTGCGCCAGGCGCATGTGGCCCTGCAGGGCGATTTAAATTCGCTGCTGCCGGCATTACAGCAGACGTTGAAGATTGACGAATGGCGTCAGCACAGTGCAGAACTGCGAGCAGAGCATACCTGGCGCTACGACCATCCGGGTGAGGCCATCTATGCACCGTTGTTGTTAAAACAACTGTCGGACCGTAAACCAGCGGATAGCGTTGTTACGACGGATGTTGGCCAGCATCAGATGTGGTCTGCACAGCATATGACCTATACCCGCCCGGAAAATTTCATCACCTCGAGCGGCCTGGGTACGATGGGCTTTGGTTTACCTGCCGCGGTTGGCGCACAGGTTGCTCGCCCGAACGATACGGTAATCTGTATCTCCGGTGACGGTTCCTTCATGATGAATGTACAGGAACTCGGCACCGTAAAACGCAAGCAGTTGCCGCTGAAGATAGTTTTACTCGACAACCAGCGGTTAGGCATGGTGCGACAATGGCAGCAGCTGTTTTTCCAGGAACGTTATAGCGAAACCACCCTTACCGATAACCCCGATTTCCTCATGTTGGCCAGCGCCTTCGGCATACCTGGTCAGCACATCACCCGTAAAGACCAGGTTGAAGCGGCACTCGACACCATGCTGAACAGCGAGGGGCCATACCTGCTTCATGTCTCAATCGACGAACTTGAGAATGTCTGGCCTCTGGTACCACCAGGTGCCAGCAACTCAGAAATGCTGGAGAAATTATCATGATGCAACATCAGGTCGCCGTTGAGGCTCGTTTCAATCCGGAAACGTTAGAACGTGTTTTACGCGTGGTACGCCATCGTGGTTTTCAGGTGTGCTCCATGAATATGGAAGCCGCCAGCGATGCGCAGAATATAAATATCGAATTGACCGTTGCCAGCCCCCGGTCGGTCGACTTACTGTTTAGTCAGTTAAGTAAACTGGTGGACGTTGCACATGTTGCCATCTGCCAGAGCACAACCACATCACAACAAATCCGCGCCTGAGCGCAAAAGGAAGAAAAATGACGACGAAAAAAGCTGATTACATTTGGTCTAATGGCGAGATGATTCGTTGGGAAGACGCGAAGGTTCACGTGATGTCCCACGCGCTGCACTACGGTACTTCTGTATTTGAAGGCATCCGTTGCTACGATTCTCACAAAGGGCCGGTGGTGTTCCGTCATCGCGAACATATGCAGCGTCTGCGTGATTCAGCCAAGATCTATCGTTTTCCGGTTTCTCAGAGCGTTGATGAGCTGATGGAAGCTTGCCGTGAGGTGATTCGTAAAAACAATCTGACCAGCGCCTATATCCGTCCGCTGGTGTTTGTTGGCGATGTGGGGATGGGCGTTAACCCGCCAGCGGGTTACACCAC
This sequence comes from Citrobacter sp. RHBSTW-00029, assembly GCF_014104295.1. Classification (NCBI taxonomy): domain Bacteria; kingdom Pseudomonadati; phylum Pseudomonadota; class Gammaproteobacteria; order Enterobacterales; family Enterobacteriaceae; genus Citrobacter; species Citrobacter sp. RHBSTW-00029. The sequence goes on along the minus strand of NZ_JABXRT010000001.1, from coordinate 4,152,918 downwards.
CGACGTGATTATCGCCGCGTTCCCGTGGGGGGCTTACCTCGGTGCTGAAGCGCTGGAACAGGGGATCGATGCGATGGTTTCTTCCTGGAACCGCGTTGCGCCAAACACTATCCCTACCGCTGCTAAGGCTGGTGGTAACTATCTGTCTTCGCTGCTGGTGGGTAGCGAAGCGCGTCGTCATGGTTACCAGGAAGGTATTGCGCTGGATGTGAATGGTTACATCTCTGAAGGCGCGGGTGAAAACCTGTTTGAAGTAAAAGACGGCATTCTGTTTACCCCGCCGTTTACCTCTTCTGCACTGCCGGGTATCACCCGTGACGCGATCATTAAGCTGGCGAAAGATCTCGATATCGAAGTGCGTGAGCAGGTGCTGTCCCGTGAATCTCTGTACCTTGCCGACGAAGTGTTCATGTCCGGTACCGCGGCCGAAATCACTCCGGTACGCAGCGTTGATGGTATTCAGGTCGGTGAAGGCCGCTGCGGTCCAGTCACCAAACGTATCCAGCAAGCCTTCTTTGGCCTCTTCACCGGTGAAACGGAAGATAAATACGGCTGGTTAGATTCAGTAAACCAATAACAAAATTAATATTTCCCCAAAATAATTCACGTTGCAGGAAGACGGCAACGCAGCAAGTCCCAGGAGCTTACTGTAGTAAGTGACTGGGATGAGCGAGGCAGCCAACGCACCTGCGGCGTGAAGTATGCAGGGGAAAGACAGACGGGAGTTAATCAAGCATGCCTAAGTATCGTTCTGCCACCACCACCCACGGCCGTAATATGGCGGGTGCCCGCGCACTGTGGCGCGCCACCGGGATGACCGATGACGACTTCGGTAAACCAATTATCGCTGTTGTGAACTCCTTTACCCAGTTTGTGCCGGGCCATGTCCATCTGCGCGATCTCGGTAAGCTGGTTGCCGAACAAATCGAAGCCTCTGGCGGCGTAGCGAAAGAGTTCAACACCATTGCTGTGGATGATGGTATCGCCATGGGCCACGGGGGCATGCTGTATTCACTGCCGTCACGCGAGCTGATCGCTGACTCCGTTGAGTACATGGTTAACGCCCACTGCGCCGATGCGATGGTCTGCATCTCCAACTGCGACAAAATCACCCCGGGGATGTTAATGGCCTCCCTGCGTCTGAACATTCCGGTGATCTTTGTTTCTGGTGGCCCGATGGAAGCCGGGAAAACCAAGCTCTCTGACCAAATCATCAAGCTCGATCTGGTTGATGCAATGATTCAGGGCGCGGACCCGAAAGTCTCTGACTCACAAAGCGAACAGGTTGAGCGTTCCGCCTGCCCGACCTGCGGCTCATGCTCCGGGATGTTCACCGCAAACTCGATGAACTGTCTGACCGAAGCGCTGGGTTTATCGCAGCCGGGTAACGGTTCGCTGCTGGCGACTCACGCCGACCGTAAAACGCTGTTCCTTAACGCGGGTAAACGCATCGTTGAGCTGACTAAACGCTACTATGAGCAGGATGATGCTTCTGCGCTGCCGCGCAACATTGCCAGCAAGGCGGCGTTTGAGAATGCCATGACGCTGGATATCGCCATGGGCGGCTCCACCAACACCGTTCTGCACCTGCTGGCGGCGGCGCAGGAAGCGGAAATCGACTTCACAATGAGTGATATCGACAAGCTGTCCCGCAAAGTCCCACAGCTGTGTAAAGTGGCGCCGAGCACGCAGAAATACCATATGGAAGACGTGCACCGCGCAGGCGGCGTACTGGGTATTTTAGGCGAACTGGATCGTGCCGGACTGCTGAACCGCGACGTGAAAAACGTGCTGGGGCTGACGCTGCCGCAAACGCTCGATCGGTATGACGTGATGCTGACCAAAGATGACGCGGTGAAAAAGATGTTCCGCGCTGGCCCGGCGGGCATCCGTACCACTCAGGCGTTCTCGCAGGACTGCCGCTGGGACACGCTGGATGACGATCGCGCCGAAGGCTGTATCCGTTCGCTGGAACATGCTTACAGCAAAGATGGCGGTCTGGCAGTCCTGTACGGTAACTTCGCGGAAAACGGCTGTATTGTGAAAACCGCAGGTGTGGATGACAGCATCCTGAAATTTACCGGCCCGGCGAAAGTGTACGAAAGCCAGGATGACGCGGTTGAGGCGATCCTTGGCGGCAAAGTGGTGGCGGGCGACGTGGTGGTGATTCGCTACGAAGGGCCGAAAGGCGGGCCAGGCATGCAGGAAATGCTCTACCCAACCACCTTCCTGAAATCGATGGGGCTCGGCAAGGCCTGTGCGCTGATAACAGATGGCCGTTTCTCCGGCGGCACATCCGGCCTGTCTATCGGCCACGTTTCCCCGGAAGCGGCCAGCGGCGGTAATATCGCGATTATCGAAGATGGCGACATGATTGCTATCGATATCCCGAATCGTGGTATTCAACTGCAGTTGAGCGATGCGGAAATCGCTGCGCGTTGTGAAGCACAGGAAGCACGCGGTGACAAAGCCTGGACGCCTAAAGATCGTCAGCGCCAGGTCTCCTTTGCGCTGCGCGCCTACGCCAGTCTGGCAACCAGCGCCGACAAAGGCGCGGTGCGCGATAAGTCGAAACTCGGGGGATAATGACCATGGCGGATTCACAACCTCTATCTGGTGCTCCTGAGGGCGCCGAGTATCTCAGAGCGGTATTGCGTGCGCCGGTCTACGAAGCGGCGCAGGTAACGCCGCTACAGAAAATGGAAAAGCTCTCTTCGCGCCTCGATAACGTTATTCTGGTCAAGCGCGAAGACCGTCAACCCGTTCACAGCTTCAAGCTACGCGGTGCCTATGCCATGATGGCGGGCCTGACCGAAGAGCAAAAAGCGCATGGGGTCATCACCGCATCGGCGGGTAATCATGCCCAGGGCGTCGCGTTCTCTTCTGCACGACTAGGCGTGAAGGCGCTGATTGTCATGCCAACGGCTACTGCCGATATCAAAGTCGATGCCGTTCGCGGCTTCGGCGGAGAAGTGCTGCTGCATGGCGCGAATTTTGATGAAGCCAAAGCCAAAGCGATTGAGCTATCGCAGCAGCAGGGTTTTACCTGGGTTCCACCGTTTGATCATCCGATGGTGATTGCCGGGCAGGGCACGCTGGCGCTGGAGCTACTCCAGCAGGACGCTCATCTCGATCGCGTATTCGTGCCTGTTGGTGGTGGCGGATTAGCGGCAGGTGTTGCGGTGCTGATTAAACAGCTGATGCCGCAGATCAAAGTGATCGCCGTTGAAGCTGAAGATTCCGCCTGCCTGAAAGCGGCGCTGGATGCCGGTCATCCGGTTGATCTCCCGCGCGTCGGTCTTTTTGCTGAAGGCGTGGCGGTCAAACGCATTGGTGATGAAACCTTCCGTCTGTGCCAGGAATACCTCGACGACATTATTACCGTTGATAGCGATGCTATTTGCGCAGCGATGAAAGACCTGTTTGAAGATGTGCGAGCCGTGGCTGAGCCATCGGGCGCGCTGGCGCTGGCGGGAATGAAAAAATACATCGCCCAGCACAATATTCGCGGTGAGCGGCTGGCGCATGTGCTTTCCGGAGCTAACGTTAACTTCCACGGCCTGCGCTACGTGTCTGAACGCTGCGAGTTGGGGGAGCAACGTGAAGCATTGCTGGCGGTGACCATCCCGGAAGAGAAGGGCAGCTTCCTGAAATTCTGCCAACTGCTGGGTGGGCGCTCGGTTACTGAGTTTAACTACCGTTTTGCTGATGCCAAAGATGCCTGCATTTTTGTCGGCGTACGCCTGAGCCGTGGTCTGGAAGAACGTAAAGAAATCCTCCAGTTGCTTAGTGACGGCGGCTACAGTGTGGTGGATCTGTCTGACGACGAAATGGCGAAGCTGCACGTGCGCTATATGGTCGGTGGACGTCCGTCGAAACCCTTGCAGGAACGGCTGTTCAGCTTCGAATTCCCGGAATCGCCGGGGGCGCTGCTGAAGTTTCTGCATACACTGGGGACGCACTGGAATATTTCATTGTTCCACTATCGCAGTCATGGAACTGACTACGGCCGTGTACTGGCGGCGTTTGAGTTGGGTGAGCATGAACCTGATTTCGAAACGCGGCTGAACGAACTGGGCTATGACTGTCATGATGAAACACATAACCCCGCGTTTCGTTTTTTTCTCGCGGGGTAATGTTTGGGGAGCCTGACGGCACTGCGCCTGTCTGGCCTGCGCCCTGACTCTCTGCCGGTTAAGGTGCTTGCGCCGCCGTTCGGCGGCTAGTGATTTGGCAATATCTTCCAGAAAGCATCAATAAGCGGCTCATGCAGCCGCTTTTTTTGTGCGCATACGCCCAGCTCGAACGGTGTTTTTTCGTCGCTACGTTCCAGAATCATCACGCGGTTACGTACCGGCTCCGGGCTATTCTCCAGCACCACTTCTGGCAACAATGCTACGCCGCAGCCCAGCGCCACCATCGACACCATCGCCTCGTGGCCGCCCACGGTGGCGTAAATCGACGGGTTGCTGATTTTATTGCGCCGGAACCACAGCTCAATGCGGCGGCGCACCGGCCCCTGGTCGGCCATGATAAACGGCACCGTTGACCAGTCTGGCTCATCCACCGAAATCTGGTTGCGCACCGGGCAGGGCAGTGCTGGCGCTATCAATACCACAGCCAGATTCTCCAGCATGGAAAATGCCACCGCGCCGGGCAGTGTCTCGGGCTTACCGGCAATTGCCAGATCGGCCTCGCCGGTGACGACTTTTTCCATTGCATCAGCCGCGTCACCGGTGGTGAGCTTGATTTCCACCGACGGATGCTCGGCGCGGAAGCGGTCGAGGATCGGTGGTAAATGGCTGTAGGCGGCAGTCACTGAGCAGAAGATATGCAGTTCACCGGACAACGACGGTCCTTGTTGATCAATGGTATGGCGTAATTGCTGATACTGCAGCAGCGTCTGCTGGGCAAACACGCGCAGCTCCTCACCGGCTTCGGTGAGCGTCACCGTGCGGTTATCGCGGACAAACAGCGGCTGGCCGAGGTCTTCTTCAAGACGCTGAATTTGCCGGGAGAGCGTGGAGGGGCTGACGTGCATCGCCCGCGCGCTGCGGCCAAAATGGCGGCTTTCCGCCAGATGCAGGAACATTTTCAGATCGCGTAAATCCACCGGCGAACCTCTTTATTTTGACGTTGCAGATATTGCAATGTGACGTTGTGAATATATCAATTTCCGCAATAAATTTCCTGTCATATAGTGGGTTCATTCTCGCAAAAGCGAACCGAATAATAAGCACCACAATACAACATCACGGAGTACACCATCATGGCTAACTACTTTAATACACTGAATCTGCGTCAGCAGCTGGCTCAGCTGGGCAAATGTCGCTTCATGGGCCGCGAAGAATTCGCCGACGGCGCAAGCTACCTTCAGGGTAAAAAAGTGGTCATCGTCGGCTGTGGCGCTCAGGGTCTGAACCAGGGCCTGAACATGCGTGACTCCGGTCTGGATATTTCCTACGCACTGCGCAAAGAAGCGATCGCTGAGAAACGTGCTTCGTGGCGTAAAGCGACCGAAAACGGCTTCAAAGTAGGTACCTACGAAGAACTGATCCCGCAGGCTGACCTGGTGGTTAACCTGACGCCAGACAAACAGCACTCCGACGTTGTGCGTTCCGTACAGCCGCTGATGAAAGACGGCGCGGCGCTGGGTTACTCCCACGGTTTCAATATCGTCGAAGTGGGCGAGCAGATCCGTAAAGACATCACCGTTGTGATGGTGGCACCGAAGTGCCCGGGTACCGAAGTGCGTGAAGAGTACAAACGTGGTTTCGGCGTACCGACGCTGATCGCCGTCCACCCGGAAAACGACCCGAAAGGCGAAGGCATGGCGATCGCTAAAGCCTGGGCTGCGGCAACCGGCGGTCACCGTGCTGGCGTACTGGAATCCTCCTTTGTTGCAGAAGTGAAATCTGACCTGATGGGCGAGCAGACTATTCTGTGCGGTATGCTGCAGGCGGGCTCTCTGCTGTGCTTCGACAAGCTGGTGGAAGAAGGTACTGACCCGGCTTATGCGGAAAAACTGATTCAGTTCGGCTGGGAAACCATCACCGAAGCGCTGAAGCAGGGCGGTATCACGCTGATGATGGACCGTCTGTCTAACCCGGCAAAACTGCGCGCTTATGCGCTGTCCGAACAGCTGAAAGAGATCATGGCACCGCTGTTCCAGAAACACATGGACGACATCATCTCCGGTGAATTCTCCTCCGGCATGATGGCTGACTGGGCCAACGACGATAAGAAACTGCTGACCTGGCGTGAAGAGACCGGCAAAACCGCGTTCGAAACCGCCCCGCAGTTTGAAGGCAAAATCGGCGAGCAGGAGTACTTCGATAAAGGCGTTCTGATGATTGCGATGGTGAAAGCGGGCGTTGAGCTGGCGTTCGAAACCATGGTTGATTCTGGCATCATCGAAGAGTCTGCTTACTACGAATCACTGCACGAACTGCCGCTGATCGCGAACACCATCGCGCGTAAGCGTCTGTACGAAATGAACGTGGTTATCTCCGATACCGCAGAATACGGTAACTACCTGTTCTCTTACGCTTGCGTACCGCTGCTGAAAGAGTTCATGACGACTCTGCAGACCGGCGATCTGGGCAAAGCGATTGCCGAAGGTGCGGTAGACAACGCGCAGCTGCGTGATGTGAACGAAGCGATTCGCGGCCACGCTATCGAGCAGGTTGGTAAGAAACTGCGTGGTTATATGACGGATATGAAGCGTATTGCGGTAGCGGGTTAAATAGATTGTCGGGTGGCGCTAGCGCTTACCCGACCTACAATTTAGCCAAGAATGTAGGCCGGGTAAGGCGACAGCCGCCACCCGGCTTTTTTATTAGTTACGGTACAGCACTTTAATGATGTGGTAACCGAACTGCGTGTGCAGCGGGCCAGTTGGCTCCAGCACCGGGCAAGAGAAGACGACTTTATCGAACGCCGGGACCATCTGGCCCTGGCGGAATTCGCCTAAATCACCGCCGCGTTTGCCTGATGGGCAGATTGAGTGTTTCTTCGCCAGCTTGCCAAAGTCGGCACCGTTTTTAATTTGTTCCAGAAGATCCAAAGCCAGTTTCTCTTCTTTAACAAGGATATGCACTGCTGCTGCTGTTTTTGCCATGATCGTGCCTTGAGTGGGGTGGTTGAGGCTGGCTATACTACCATGCTCTAAATTTCCCCTCCTGACTTTCATTGAGTGATCTTTATGCGTTTGAATCCCGGACAACAACAAGCCGTCGAATTTGTCACAGGACCTTGCCTGGTGCTGGCGGGGGCGGGTTCCGGAAAGACGCGCGTTATCACCAATAAAATTGCGCACCTGATCCGCGTTTGTGGCTATCAGGCGCGGCATATCGCGGCGGTGACTTTTACCAATAAGGCCGCGCGTGAAATGAAAGAGCGTGTGGCGCAGACGCTGGGTCGTAAAGAGGCGCGTGGATTGATGATCTCCACGTTCCACACGTTGGGGTTGGATATCATCAAGCGTGAATTTGCGGCGTTGGGGATGAAGTCGAACTTCTCGCTGTTTGACGATACCGACCAGGTGGCTCTGCTTAAGGAACTGACCGAAGGGCTAATTGAAGACGATAAACTTATCCTTCAACAGCTGATCTCAACGATCTCCAACTGGAAAAACGATCTGATGACCCCGGCGCAGGCAGCGGCCAGCGCTAAAGGCGAACGCGATCGTATTTTCGCGCACTGCTATGGTTTGTACGACGCGCATATGAAGGCGTGCAACGTGCTGGACTTTGACGATCTGATCCTACTGCCGACGTTGCTGCTTCAGCGTAATGAAGAGGTGCGCGAGCGCTGGCAGAACAAAATCCGCTACCTGCTGGTGGATGAATACCAGGATACCAACACTAGCCAGTACGAGCTGGTGAAGCTGCTGGTGGGGCAACGTGCGCGCTTTACCGTGGTGGGTGATGACGATCAGTCTATTTACTCCTGGCGCGGCGCGCGTCCGCAAAACCTGGTGCTGCTGAGCAAAGATTTTCCGGCGCTACAGGTGGTGAAGCTGGAGCAAAACTACCGTTCCTCCGGGCGTATCCTCAAGGCGGCGAACATCCTCATTGCTAACAACCCGCACGTCTTTGAAAAGCGCTTGTTCTCTGAGCTGGGCTACGGACCTGAGCTGAAAGTACTGAGTGCCAACAACGAAGAGCATGAAGCGGAACGCGTGACCGGGGAGTTGATTGCTCATCACTTTGTGAATAAGACGCAGTATAAGGACTATGCGATCCTGTATCGCGGTAATCATCAGTCGCGCGTGTTCGAAAAGTTTCTAATGCAGAACCGTATCCCGTACAAAATTTCCGGCGGAACGTCGTTTTTCTCGCGTCCGGAAATCAAAGATCTGCTGGCCTACCTGCGTGTGCTGAGCAACCCGGATGACGACAGCGCATTTTTGCGGATCGTAAACACGCCAAAACGTGAAATCGGCCCGGCCACACTGCAAAAGTTGGGTGAGTGGGCGATGACGCGTAATAAAAGCTTGTTTACTGCCAGCTTTGATATGGGTCTAAGCCAGACGCTGACCGGCCGCGGTTATGATTCTCTAACCCGCTTTACGCACTGGCTGGGGGAAATCCAGCGCCTCGCGGAGCGTGAACCGATTGCTGCCGTGCGTGACCTGATCCATGGCATTGATTACGAATCCTGGCTGTATGAAACCTCGCCGAGCCCGAAAGCGGCAGAAATGCGTATGAAGAACGTCAACACGCTGTTCAGCTGGATGACGGAGATGCTGGAAGGCAGTGAGCTGGAAGAGCCAATGACCCTGACCCAGGTCGTTACCCGCTTTACCCTGCGCGACATGATGGAGCGTGGAGAGAGTGAAGAAGAGCTGGACCAGGTGCAGTTGATGACGTTACATGCCTCAAAAGGGCTGGAGTTCCCCTATGTGTTTATGGTGGGAATGGAAGAGGGCTTCTTACCTCATCAGAGCAGCATCGATGAAGACAACATTGATGAAGAGCGTCGTCTGGCCTACGTCGGCATTACCCGTGCACAGAAAGAGCTTATCTTCACGTTGTGCAAAGAACGCCGTCAGTACGGTGAACTGGTGCGTCCGGAGCCAAGCCGCTTCCTGCTGGAACTGCCACAGGATGACGTTATCTGGGAACAGGAGCGTAAAGTGGTGAGCGCTGAGGAGCGGATGCAAAAGGGGCAGGCCAGCATTGCGAATATCCGGGCAATGATGGCGAAAGCCAAAGAGAAGTAATATTTATTTGGTAGACCGGATAAGCGTGAGCGCCATCCGGCAGCCAGCATCTAACGCACTTCCAGCGGCCAGTGGACATAGCTTTGCCACTGGATTTCCTGATCGATCAACTCTTTACCTAATGGATGATGTTCCAGCCAGCTTTCCGGCAACGTTAGCGTCAGATCTTCATCCTGAGCTTGCAGGGTGATATGTGGCACTAAATCGTCACGGCGGCGGCTTGCGAAGATGATCGCCAGGCGTAGCAAACGGCAAAGGTGCTCCGCGATGCGCGGCGGCACGGCGTTTTGCTGGTGGAGCGAAGAGAGATCGACTGGGTTGGTCTGATTTAATAACAGCGTGGCTAACAGCTTTTTCTGCGCGGGAGTGAAGCCCGGAAGATCGAGATTACGCACCAGCCAGGCGGCATGCAGCGGTGCCTGCTTATATTCCACGCTCAGCCCTATTTCATGCAGCTGACAGGCACTTTGCAGCAGTTCACGGCTAATGGCCTCAAGATGCCACTCATCTTTCACCTGATCGAATAAATGTACAGCCAACTGTGCGACGCGGTTCGCCTGATCGGTGTCAACCATAAAGCGACGCTGAATATTACGCAGCGTACGGCTGCGAATATCCTGATCGACAGGCAGGTGCAGCATACCGTAAACCAGACCTTCACGCAGTGCGCCGCCGGCCAGGGTCATGCATTGAATATTCAACTCAGTGAAAATCGCGATCAGGATTGCCAGCCCGCTAGGGAACACCAGTGCGCGTTCCAGCGTTAACCCTTCGATTTCCAACTCTTCCAGACGACCGCAGTGGATAGCACGCTGCTTAAGCTGCTGAAGTTTGGCCAGCGTAATGCGCTCATCCATACCCTGCGCCATCATGATTTCCTGCAACGCCTGGACGGTACCGGAGGCACCAACGCAAACTTTCCAGCCATGAAAACGCAGTTTGTCGGCGACCGGGCGCAGAACCTCACGCGCCGCTTTCTCGGCTTCGTCAAAATTTTCCTGCGCCAGATTACGATCGGTGAAGTACCGTTCGAGCCAGGTAACGCAGCCCATTGACAGGCTGAACAGAGAGGTTGTTTGGGCGCCGGAGCCGGTAACCAGTTCCGTACTGGCACCGCCAATATCAACGACCAGACGCTGATCGGCACCGCCAGTGGTGTGGGCGACACCCTGATAAATCAGTCGTGCTTCTTCTTCACCACTGATGACCTGGACAGGGCAGCCGAGGATCTCTTGCGCTTTGGCGATAAAGACATCGGCGTTTACCGCGATGCGCAATGTTGCCGTGGCGACCACGCGGATTTGCGGTTGCGGGATATCCTGCAGACGTTCAGCAAACAGGCGCAGGCATTGCCAGCCGCGTTCCATGGCTTCAGCGGAGAGAATGTTGTTGCTGTTGAGTCCAGCGGCCAGACGCACCTTGCGTTTAATACGCGTGAGCGTCTGGATGCTTCCCGCCACTTCGCGTACAACCAGCATATGAAAACTATTCGAGCCTAAATCGATTGCGGCGTACAGCGAAGTGGTTGTGAGCATATCTTACGTTAACCTGAACGACGACGATTACGCGGAGCACCACCGGTACGACGCGGGCCATTGCCTGGGCGTGGGCGCGTCATGCGCAGCGGCTTTGGCAGGTCAGTCATTAGCGCGTCCGGGTTGTACTTGCTGACCGGAATCGAGTGGCCAATGTAGGTCTCGATTGCAGGTAAATTCAGCGCGTACTCTTCACAAGCCAGGCTAATAGAATGACCACTTGCGCCTGCACGACCTGTACGACCAATACGGTGGACGTAATCTTCACAGTCATCCGGCAGGTCATAGTTAAACACGTGCGTTACGGCTGGGATGTGCAGGCCACGCGCCGCGACATCGGTTGCGACGAGAATATCGAGATCGCCACGGGTGAACTCATCAAGGATACGCAGGCGTTTTTTCTGCGCCACGTCACCGGTAAGCAGGCCTACGCGATGTCCGTCAGCAGCAAGACTGCCCCAGATCTCTTCACAGCGATGTTTGGTGTTAGCAAAAACAATGGCGCGATCTGGCCACTCTTCTTCAATCAGCGTTTGCAGCAAACGCATTTTCTCTTCGTTGGAAGGATAGAAGAGTTCTTCTTTAATACGGTGGCCCGTCTTCTGTTCCGGTTCGACTTCAACGTACTCGGCGTTATTCATTTGTTCAAACGCCAGTTCGCGAACGCGATAAGACAGTGTTGCAGAAAACAGCATGTTCAGACGTTGGGTGGTTGGCGGCATACGACGGAACAGCCAACGGATATCTTTAATAAAGCCCAGATCGTACATACGATCGGCTTCATCCAGCACCACGACCTGAATCGCGCCCAGGTTGATATGGTTCTGTTTTGCGTAGTCGATAAGACGACCGGTCGTGCCGATAAGAATATCGACGCCGCTTTCCAGCACTTTCAGCTGTTTGTCGTAACCGTCGCCGCCATAAGCCAGGCCTAATTTCAGACCGGTGGTCTGTGCCAGCGGCTCGGCGTCGGCGTGGATCTGCACGGCTAACTCACGCGTTGGCGCCATAATTAACGCACGCGGTTGGTTTACCTTGCGATCGTCAATCGCGGGATGAGAGAGAAGATAGTGAAACGTTGACGTCAGGAACGCCATCGTTTTTCCGGTACCGGTTTGCGCCTGCCCTGCAACATCACGGCCTGCCAGCGTAAGCGGCAGCGCGAGAGCCTGAATGGGCGTGCAGTTATGAAACCCTTTATTTTCAAGGGCTTCTATCACCTTCGGGTGCAGGGCGAAGTCGGAAAACTTCTGTTCTGTTAAATGTGTTTTGCTCATAGTGTGGTAGAATATCAGCTTACTATTGCTTTACGAAAGCGTATCCGGTGAAATAAAGTCAACCTTTAGTTGGTTAATACTGTACACAATTCATTCATGATGCGTCGAGATGGCAAGTGAATGGGTCCAAAGACGCGTATTGAGTACGTGACCAGGACGCAGCGCACAGCCAACAAAAAGGCGGCTTGAAGGATGATGTGTAAACACCAACACACCAGGCTTATTCCTGTGGAGTTATTATGAGCGATAAAATTATTCACCTGACTGACGACAGTTTTGACACGGATGTACTCAAAGCGGACGGAGCTATCCTCGTTGATTTCTGGGCAGAGTGGTGCGGTCCGTGCAAAATGATCGCTCCGATTCTGGATGAAATCGCTGACGAATATCAGGGCAAATTGACGGTTGCTAAACTGAACATTGACCAAAACCCAGGCACCGCGCCGAAGTATGGTATTCGTGGCATCCCGACCCTTCTGCTGTTTAAAAACGGCGAAGTTGCGGCGACTAAAGTCGGCGCGCTGTCCAAAGGTCAGTTGAAAGAGTTCCTCGACGCTAACTTAGCGTAAGGAAGTATCATGATCGGGCGGCCATACTTCGAAATGATTCGGATGACTGGACGCCCGACTTGAGTCGTGCTAAGTTAGTGTTGACTTCGTATTAAACATACCTTATTAAGTTTGAATCTAGCTTTATCCAATACTTCCCGTTGTTTCTCGTGCGAGAAGTAGACAGATTCAGGGCCTTGTCACTCAATCCGTCTTGTCGTTTCAGTTCTGCGTACTTTCCTGTGACCAGACAGCGAACAGACATGAGTCGATGGCCGTAAACAGGCATGGATGACCCTGCCATACCATTCACAACATTAAGTTCGAGATTTACCCCAAGTTTAAGAACTCACACCATTATGAATCTTACCGAATTAAAGAATACGCCGGTTTCTGAGCTGATCACTCTCGGCGAAAATATGGGCCTTGAAAACCTGGCTCGTATGCGCAAGCAGGACATTATTTTTGCCATCCTGAAGCAGCACGCAAAGAGTGGCGAAGATATCTTTGGTGACGGTGTGCTGGAGATATTGCAGGATGGATTTGGTTTCCTCCGCTCTGCAGACAGCTCCTACCTCGCCGGTCCTGATGACATCTACGTTTCTCCAAGCCAAATCCGCCGTTTCAACCTCCGCACTGGTGATACCATTTCTGGTAAGATTCGCCCGCCAAAAGAAGGTGAACGCTATTTTGCGCTGTTGAAAGTTAACGAAGTTAACTACGACAAACCGGAAAACGCCCGTAACAAGATCCTCTTCGAAAACTTAACGCCGCTGCACGCAAACTCCCGTCTGCGTATGGAGCGTGGTAATGGTTCTACCGAGGACTTAACGGCGCGCGTACTGGATCTGGCATCGCCGATCGGTCGTGGCCAACGTGGTCTGATTGTGGCACCGCCAAAAGCGGGTAAAACCATGCTGCTGCAGAACATTGCGCAGAGCATTGCCTACAACCACCCGGACTGTGTGCTGATGGTGCTGCTGATTGACGAACGTCCGGAAGAAGTGACCGAGATGCAGCGTCTGGTTAAAGGTGAAGTGGTGGCTTCTACCTTTGATGAACCCGCATCTCGCCACGTTCAGGTTGCGGAAATGGTAATCGAGAAGGCGAAACGTCTGGTTGAACATAAGAAAGACGTTATCATCCTGCTCGACTCCATCACGCGTCTGGCGCGTGCGTACAACACCGTGGTCCCGGCTTCCGGTAAAGTCCTGACCGGTGGTGTTGATGCCAACGCCCTGCACCGTCCGAAGCGTTTCTTCGGTGCGGCACGTAACGTGGAAGAGGGCGGCAGCCTGACCATCATCGCGACTGCGCTTATCGATACCGGCTCTAAAATGGATGAAGTTATCTACGAAGAGTTTAAAGGTACCGGCAACATGGAACTGCATCTCTCTCGTAAGATCGCTGAAAAACGCGTCTTCCCGGCTATCGACTACAATCGTTCCGGTACCCGTAAAGAAGAGCTGCTTACCACCCAGGAAGAGCTGCAGAAAATGTGGATCCTGCGCAAAATCATCCATCCGATGGGTGAAATTGATGCAATGGAGTTCCTCATTAACAAGCTGGCGATGACGAAGACCAATGATGACTTCTTCGATATGATGAAGCGCTCATAATTCAGGCATCATCCGAAAACGCCACGTTTTTACGTGGCGTTTTGCTTTTATGCCTGTAATCTTAACGACACAATAACAATAATACGGTATGACATACCGCCAGGTTGAAAAAGATTCGTAATTTGTATCTTGTGGTTGATAATTATACAGAACCATCGGATATGGAGACGGGTTTCCCTTCTGAATAAAGGTCTTCGTGGTTATACTTCTGCTATTAATTTTCTCTGAGAGCATGCATTGTGAATTTACTGACAGTAAGCACTGATCTCATCAGTATTTTTTTATTCACAACACTGTTTCTTTTCTTTGCGCGTAAGGTCGCAAAAAAGATTGGTTTAGTGGATAAACCCAACTTTCGCAAACGGCATCAAGGATTGATCCCGCTGGTTGGGGGGATTTCGGCTTACGCAGGTATTTGCTTTACGTTTGTGATTGCTGATTATTACATCCCGCATGCTTCTCTCTATCTGGCCTGTGCCGGCGTGCTGGTTTTGGTTGGCGCGCTGGACGATCGTTTTGATATCAGTGTAAAAATCCGCGCAACTATCCAGGCCGCGATCGGCATTATCATGATGTCGGTTGGCAAACTCTATCTTCTTAGCCTTGGGTATATTTTTGGCCCCTGGGAGATGATTCTTGGCCCGTTTGGCTATTTACTGACGCTGTTTGCCGTCTGGGCGGCAATTAATGCTTTCAATATGGTGGACGGTATTGACGGCCTGTTAGGTGGGCTGTCCAGCGTTTCATTCGCGGCGATGGGGTTTATCCTGTGGTTCGATGGGCAGACGAGTCTGGCCGTATGGTGTTTTGCGATGATCGCCGCCATTCTGCCTTATATTCTGCTGAACCTGGGCGTTCTTGGGCGCCGTTATAAAGTCTTCATGGGTGATGCTGGCAGTACGCTGATTGGTTTTACCATCATCTGGATCCTGCTGGAAACCACGCAGGGCAAAACACATCCTATAAGCCCAGTTACCGCACTGTGGATTATCGCCATCCCGTTAATGGATATGGTGGCGATCATGTACCGCCGTTTGCGTAAGGGCATGAGCCCGTTCTCAGCCGATCGCCAGCACATTCATCATTTGGTGATGCGGGCAGGGTTTACTTCCCGCCAGGCATTTGTTCTGATTACGCTGGCGGCGGCCGTGCTGGCATCGATCGGTGTGCTGGCTGAATATTTCCGTTTGGTTCCGGAATGGGCCATGCTGGTGCTGTTTTTAATGGCATTTGGCCTCTACGGATACTGTATCAAGCGTGCCTGGAAAGTGGCGAGATTTATCAAGCGAGTGAAGCGCAGACTGCGAAGAATTCGTGAAGGCAAACCAAACTTAACCAAGTGAATTGAGGATGCGATGACACAACCATTACCGGGGGAAGACGCCATGAGCGCTGAAAATGAACTGGATATCCGTGGGTTGTTTCGTACCTTATGGGCAGGGAAGGTGTGGATTGTCGGTATGGCGCTCGCATTTGCACTTGTTGCTCTCGCCTATACTTTTTTCGCCCGTCAGGAGTGGAGCGCAACGGCTATTTCAGACAAGCCTACGGTGAATATGTTGGGGGGCTATTACTCTCAACAACAGTTCCTGCGCAACCTGGATATTAAGGCCAGCCTCGCATCAACGGACCAGCCGTCAGTGATGGATGAAGCCTATAAAGAATTTATCATGCAGCTTGCCTCCTGGGATACGCGTCGTGAATTCTGGCAGCAGACTGATTATTACAAGCAGCGTATGGTCGGAAACAGTAAAGCCGATGCCGCGCTACTGGATGAACTGATCAACAACATTCAGTTTATGCCAGGTGATGCGTTGCGGAACACCAATGACAGTGTGAAGCTTATTGCGGAAACGGCTCCTGATGCCAACAATCTTCTGCGCCAGTACGTGGCCTTTGCCAGCCAGCGTGCAGCACGTCATCTGAACGATGAGCTGAAAGGCGCATGGGCTGCGCGGACGGTGCAAATGAAAGCGCAGGTCAAACGGCAGGAAGAGGTAGCAAAATCGATTTTCTCTCGCCGTGTTCATAACATTGAGCAGGCGCTCAAAATTGCTGAGCAGCATAATATTTCGCGTACTTCTACTGATGTCCCTGCTGAAGAGTTGCCTGATTCTGAGTTGTTTTTACTCGGACGCCCTATGCTGCAGGCGCGACTCGAAAACCTGCAATCTGTTGGCCCAGATTTTGATATGGACTATTTTCAAAACAGAGCCATGCTGAACACGCTGAACGTAGGACCGACCCTGGATCCGCGTTTTCAGACCTATCGTTATTTGCGGACGCCGGAAGAACCGGTAAAACGTGATAGCCCACGTCGTGCCTTCCTGATGATTATGTGGGGCATCGTTGGGGCCCTGATCGGTGCTGGTGTCGCGTTAACCCGTCGCCGTTCGATTTAGCAATACCGTTGCAGTGAGGGGCTGGGCTCTCACTGCCAATCCGAAGAGAATCGATGTGAAAGTACTGACTGTATTTGGTACGCGACCGGAGGCCATTAAGATGGCTCCTCTGGTTCATGCGCTGGCTAAAGATCCTGATTTCGACGCGAAAGTTTGCGTCACTGCACAGCATCGGGAGATGCTCGATCAGGTATTGCACCTCTTTTCCATCGTACCTGACTACGATCTCAATATTATGCAGCCAGGTCAGGGACTGACAGAAATTACCTGTCGAATTCTGGAAGGATTAAAGCCAATCCTCGCTGAGTTCAAACCTGATGTGGTGCTAGTCCACGGTGATACAACAACAACCCTTGCGACCAGCCTGGCCGCGTTTTATCAGCGTATTCCGGTGGGGCATGTTGAGGCTGGGTTGCGAACTGGCGATCTCTATTCTCCCTGGCCGGAAGAGGCAAACCGTACACTGACCGGGCGCCTGGCAATGTATCACTTTTCCCCAACTGAAAATTCACGCCAAAACCTGTTGCGTGAAACCATTCCGGATGACCGTATTTTTGTCACGGGGAACACGGTTATTGATGCGTTGATCTGGGTTCGCGATCGTGTACTCGGAAATGAAGCACTGCGCGCTGAACTGGCTGAGCGCTATCCTTTCCTGGATGCGGATAAGAAGATGATCCTGGTAACCGGTCATCGTCGGGAAAGCTTTGGTCGCGGCTTTGAGCAAATCTGCCATGCACTGGCGGAAATTGCCGCGGCTAATCAGAATGTACAGATTGTCTATCCCGTACACCTGAACCCCAACGTTAGCGAGCCGGTAAATCGTATTTTGGGTCATGTTGAGAACGTGATTCTGATTGAGCCACAGGACTATCTGCCATTCGTCTGGCTGATGAATCATGCCTGGCTTATCCTTACCGATTCCGGCGGGATTCAGGAGGAAGCCCCTTCTCTGGGCAAACCTGTGTTGGTGATGCGAGAAACAACGGAGCGGCCAGAAGCCATTACCGCAGGCACAGTACGTCTGGTAGGGACTGACCCTCAGCGTATTGTGGCAGAAGTCACGCGCTTGCTGCATGACGAAAATGAATATCAGACCATGAGCCGCGCCCATAATCCGTATGGTGATGGGCAGGCGTGTGGCCGCATTTTACACGCGTTAAAAAATAATCGGATATCGCTATGAGTTTTACGACCATTTCTGTCATTGGGCTGGGTTATATCGGACTGCCGACGGCGGCCGCTTTTGCTTCCCGTCAAAAACATGTTATTGGCGTAGATGTAAATCAACATGCGGTGGATACCATTAACCGCGGTGAAATCCACATCGTTGAACCTGATTTGGGTGCTGTGGTGAAAACAGCAGTCGAAAATGGCTTTCTGCGTGCGGTTACGACACCTGTTGAAGCAGACGCTTATCTGATTGCTGTGCCGACCCCCTTCAAGGGGGAGCATGAACCCGATATGGTCTATGTTGAAGCCGCAGCGAAGTCGCTTGCGCCGGTGCTGAAAAAAGGGGCGTTGGTGATCCTTGAATCGACGTCACCCGTCGGGGCAACGGAGCAGATGGCAGCATGGCTTGCAGAAATGCGCCCTGATCTGACTTTCCCGCAGCAGGCGGGGGAACAGGCTGACGTGAACATTGCTTATTGTCCGGAGCGCGTGCTGCCAGGCCAGGTGATGGTTGAACTGATTAAAAATGACCGTGTGATTGGCGGAATGACCCCCGTTTGTTCTATGCGCGCCAGCGAACTGTACAACATCTTCCTCGAAGGTGAATGTGTGGTGACTAACGCCCGCACTGCAGAAATGTGCAAGTTGACCGAAAACAGCTTCCGCGATGTCAATATCGCCTTTGCTAATGAACTGTCGCTGATTTGCGCCGATCAGGGGATTAACGTCTGGGAACTGATCCGTCTGGCGAACCGTCACCCGCGGGTTAACATTTTGCAGCCTGGACCTGGTGTTGGCGGGCACTGTATCGCGGTCGACCCGTGGTTTATTGTGGCGCAGAACCCGCAGCAGGCGAGATTGATCCGCACCGCGCGCGAGGTAAATGATAGTAAGCCTCATTGGGTTGTCGATCGGGTAAAAGCCGCTGTAGCGGATTGTCTGACGGAGACCAATAAACGTGCCAGCGACGTAAAAATTGCCTGTTTTGGTCTGGCGTTCAAACCGAATATTGATGATTTACGTGAAAGCCCGGCAATGGGGGTGGCGCAAAGTATCGCACGCTGGCACAGCGGCGAGACGCTGGTGGTTGAACCGAATATCCATCAGTTGCCGAAAAAACTGGATGGCCTGTGCCAACTGGCGAAACTGGACGATGCGCTGGCAAGCGCCGATGTGCTGGTGATGCTGGTTGACCATAATGAATTTAAAGCGATTAAAGGCGATGCGGTTCACCAGCAATACGTGGTTGATACCAAAGGAGTCTGGCGCTAATGAAACGAATTCTGGTTACCGGTGGTGCAGGATTTATTGGCTCAGCGGTTGTGCGTCACATCATTAATGAGACTCGGGATGCCGTGGTAGTGGTTGATAAGTTAACCTATGCCGGAAACCTGATGTCGCTGGCGCCGGTTGCACAGAATGCCCGTTTTGCCTTTGAACAAGTTGATATCTGCGATCGCCTGGCGCTCGACAACGTGTTTCAACAGTATCAGCCGGATTGCGTGATGCACCTGGCGGCAGAAAGTCATGTTGATCGTTCTATCGATGGCCCCGCCGCATTTATTGAAACCAATATTGTCGGAACCTACACGTTGCTGGAAGCCGCTCGCGCATACTGGAATGTGTTAGCCGATGATAAAAAGCAGGCGTTTCGTTTCCACCATATATCAACCGACGAGGTGTACGGCGACCTGCATTCTACGGATGATTTCTTTACCGAAACAACGCCGTATGCACCGAGTAGTCCTTATTCCGCGTCAAAGGCCAGCAGCGATCATCTGGTACGTGCCTGGCTACGTACGTACGGGCTGCCAACGTTAATGACTAACTGCTCCAACAATTATGGGCCCTACCATTTCCCGGAAAAACTGATCCCGCTGATGATTCTCAATGCACTGGCGGGAAAACCTCTGCCGGTGTACGGCAACGGACAGCAGATTCGTGACTGGCTGTATGTGGAAGATCATGCCCGGGCGCTCTATTGCGTCGCGACTACAGGCGCGGTTGGCGAGACCTATAATATTGGTGGTCATAACGAGCGTAAAAACCTGGACGTGGTCGAAACGATTTGCAGCTTGTTGGAAGAACTGGCACCGCAAAAACCAAAAGGTGTTATGCGGTATCAAGAATTGATCACTTATGTTGAAGATCGCCCAGGCCATGATCTGCGCTATGCCATTGATGCGTCGAAAATTGCGCGTGAACTTGGCTGGGTGCCGCAGGAAACGTTTGAAAGTGGCATGCGTAAAACCGTGCAATGGTATCTGGCAAATGAGGCCTGGTGGAAACCCGTGCAGGATGGCAGCTACCAGGGTGAGCGTTTGGGCCTGAAGGGCTAACAGCCTGGTTTTGGCGCCCGGAGGAGGGATCATATGAAAGGTATCATTCTGGCAGGTGGCTCAGGCACTCGCCTGTACCCCATTACGCGCGGCGTATCGAAGCAGCTATTGCCTATTTACGATAAGCCCATGATCTATTACCCGCTATCGGTACTGATGCTGGCGGGAATTCGCGAGATCCTCATTATTACCACACCGGAAGATAAAGGGTATTTCCAGCGTTTGCTGGGAGATGGCTCTGAGTTCGGTATTGAATTGCATTATGCAGAGCAGCCCAGCCCGGATGGTTTAGCACAGGCATTCATTATTGGTGAAACGTTCCTTAACGGCGAACCATCATGTCTGGTGCTTGGGGACAATATCTTCTTTGGTCAGGGATTTAGTCCAAAACTACGCCACGTCGCTGCCAGAACACAAGGTGCGACGGTATTTGGCTATCAGGTGATGGATCCTGAGCGTTTCGGTGTGGTTGAGTTTGATGACAATTTTCGCGCAGTCTCGCTGGAAGAGAAGCCGAAAGAACCAAAATCAAACTGGGCGGTGACAGGACTCTATTTCTACGACAGTAAGGTAGTGGAATACGCAAAGCGCGTGAAACCTTCTGAGCGTGGGGAACTGGAAATTACCTCCATTAACCAGATGTACCTTGACGATGGCAATCTGACCGTTGAATTGCTTGGCCGTGGCTTTGCCTGGCTGGATACCGGTACGCACGACAGTCTGATTGAAGCGAGCACGTTTGTGCAGACGGTGGAGAAACGTCAGGGCTTTAAAATCGCCTGCCTGGAAGAGATAGCATGGCGTAATGGCTGGCTGGATGATGAAGGTGTTAGACGTGCCGCCAGCTCTCTGGCTAAAACAGGCTACGGCCAATATTTGCTGGAGCTTCTCCGTGCCCGTCCGCGCCAGTATTGAGTCTCTGGATTGGGAAAATACGTTCTTTGGCGTGAATAGCGCCATCGTACGGTTTGACCCGCACGCACCGATCCTGACAGCAGAAGTTTTACAGCGCTGGGAACGGGTGCAGGCAAAAATTCCTGCTGCAAATACGTATGAATTAGATGCTTTACAGCAGTTGGGCTTTTCACTGGTCGAAGGTGAGATGGACTTTGTTCTGCCGGTAACGTGCGCCCGTGAAAATCCCGGTGCACAGGTGGCGCAAGCTGCGGATATTCCGCTGCTGCGTCGACTGGCAGGAGAGGCGTTCGCCCAAAGTCGTTTCCGCGCACCGTGGTATCCCGTGGAGGCCAGTGCGCGTTTTTATGCACAGTGGATAGAAAACGCTGTGCTGGGCACGTTCGATCATCAGTGCCTCATTTTTCGTACACAGACAGGTGGGATTCGCGGTTATGTCTCACTACGTGACGTCAATGATACTGATGCACGTATTGGCTTACTGGCTGGTCGTGGTGCGGGTGCCGAACTCATGCAGGCTGCGCTTTGCTGGGCACAGGCTCGCGGTAAAACAACATTGCGGGTGGCGACCCAGATGGGCAACACCGCCGCGCTTAAACGTTATATACAGAGCGGTGCAAATGTGGAAAGCACCGCGTACTGGTTATACAGGTGACAAAATGATTCCATTTAACGCACCGCCGGTGGTGGGAACCGAGCTTGAATACATGCAGTCAGCGATGAGCAGCGGCAAGCTGTGTGGCGATGGTGGTTTTACCCGCCGTTGCCAGCAATGGCTGGAGCAGCATTTTGGCAGTGAGAAGGTGCTGCTGACGCCTTCCTGTACCGCATCACTGGAGATGGCGGCATTATTGCTGGACATCCAGCCCGGCGATGAAGTCATCATGCCCAGCTACACATTTGTATCTACCGCGAACGCATTCGTGCTGCGTGGCGCAAAAATCGTCTTTGTCGATATCCGCCCGGATACCATGAACATTGATGAAACGCTGATTGAAGCGGCGATCACCGAGAAAACCCGCGCTATTGTGCCGGTGCACTACGCCGGGGTTGCCTGTGAAATGGATACCATTATGGCGTTGGCGTCACAATACAACCTGTTCGTGGTAGAAGATGCTGCTCAGGGCGTAATGTCGACCTACAAAGGCCGTGCGCTGGGGACCATTGGGCATATTGGCTGCTTTAGCTTCCATGAAACCAAAAACTATACCGCAGGCGGTGAAGGCGGGGCGACGCTGATCAACGACCGTAAATTAGTTGAACGTGCAGAAATCATCCGTGAAAAGGGGACGAATCGCAGTCAATTTTTCCGCGGTCAGGTTGATAAATATACCTGGCGTGATATTGGCTCCAGCTATTTGATGTCCGATCTCCAGGCTGCCTATCTGTGGGCGCAACTGGAAGCGGCAGAGCGTATTAATCATCAGCGCCTGGTGCTGTGGCAGAATTATTATGATGCCCTCGAACCGCTGGCGCGTGCCGGGCGTATTGATTTACCCGCCATCCCGGAAGGTTGTGCGCAGAACGCCCATATGTTTTATATCAAGCTGCGTGATATTGACGATCGCACGGCGTTGATTAACTTCCTGAAAGAAGCCGAAATTATGGCGGTATTCCATTATATTCCGCTGCATGATTGTCCGGCTGGCGATAAATTCGGCGTGTTTTCCGGAGTCGATCGTTACACCACCAAAGAGAGTGAACGCCTGCTGCGTCTGCCGCTGTTTTATAACCTGTCGCTGGTGAACCAGCGCACAGTAATTACGACCTTACTCAACTACTTCTCCTGATATGTCGCTGGCTAAAGCGTCCTTGTGGACGGCTACCAGTACGCTGGTAAAAATTGGTGCGGGTTTGTTGGTGGTAAAACTGCTGGCGGTCTCTTTCGGCCCTGCGGGTGTGGGCCAGGCGGGAAACTTCCGTCAGATGGTCACCGTGCTTGGCGTGTTGGCGGGCGCCGGGATTTTCAACGGCGTCACGAAATACGTTGCGCAGCACCATGATGACCCGGCGCGGTTGCGTAAGGTGGTGGGGACATCATCCGCAATGGTGTTGGGATTCTCTACGCTGATGGCGGCGATTTTTTTGCTGGCAGCAGCGCCTATCAGTCAGGGATTGTTTGGTCATACGCATTTTCAGGGGCTGGTACGCCTGGTTGCGCTGGTACAGATGGGGATTGCCTGGGCAAACCTGTTGCTGGCGTTGATGAAAGGATTCCGCGATGCCGCAGGTAATGCGCTATCGCTGATTATTGGCAGCCTGGTCGGCGTCGTGGCCTACTACGGCTGCTATCGGTTGGGCGGATACGAAGGTGCTTTGCTGGGGCTGGCGCTGGTGCCAGCGCTGGTGGTTATCCCTGCAGCCATCATGCTGATTAAGCGTGGCACTATTCCTCTGCATTACCTGAAGCCCTCGTGGGATAACGGTCTGGCAGGGCAGCTAAGCAAGTTTACGTTGATGGCGCTCATTACCTCTGTGACGCTGCCCGTGGCGTATGTGATGATGCGAAACCTATTGGCGGTGCAATACAGCTGGGATGACGTGGGGATTTGGCAGGGGGTGAGCAGTATCTCTGATGCGTACCTGCAATTTATTACCGCTTCATTCAGTGTGTATCTGCTGCCAACACTGTCTCGCCTGACTGAAAAGCGCGACATCACGCGTGAAGTTATCAAATCGCTGAAATTTGTATTACCGGCAGTTGCCGCCGCGAGTTTTACCGTCTGGCTGTTACGTGATTTTGCTATCTGGCTGCTTTTCTCCGCTAAATTCACCGCCATGCGTGATTTGTTTGCCTGGCAACTGGTGGGGGATGTACTGAAAGTGGGTGCCTACGTATTTGGCTATCTGGTGATCGCGAAGGCCTCGCTGCGGTTTTATATTCTGGCCGAAATTAGCCAGTTCATTTTGTTGACGGCATTTGCCCACTGGTTGATCCCCGCGCACGGTGCTCTGGGCGCGGCACAGGCCTATATGGCAACGTACATCGTCTATTTTTCTCTTTGTTGTGGCGTGTTTTTACTCTGGCGTAGGCGGGTATGACTGTACTGATTCACGTTCTGGGATCGGATATCCCTCACCATAACCAAACCGTGCTGCGGTTCTTCAACGACGCGTTGGCTGCAACAAGTGAGCACGCGCGCGTGTTTATGGTTGCCGGTCAGGATACGGGATTTAGCGAGAGCTACCCGGCGTTATCACTGAGTTTCTACGGTGGAAAAAAGGCGCTGGCAGAGGCCGTTATCGCCAAAGCTAAGACGGATCGCCAGCAGCGTTTCTTCTTTCATGGGCAGTTCAATACTAGTCTGTGGCTGGCATTGCTGAGCGGGGGGATTAAGCCTGAGCAGTTTTACTGGCATATTTGGGGTGCCGATCTGTATGAAGTCTCCAGTGGGCTGAAATTCCGTCTGTTTTACCCGATTCGCCGAATGGCACAAAACCGCGTGGGTTGTGTCTTTGCCACGCGAGGCGATCTGAGCTATTTCGCTGAGCTGCATCCGCGTGTTCGCGGGGAATTGCTCTATTTCCCAACCCGTATGGATCCGTCGCTGAACAATATGAGCAATGAGCGCCAGCGACGCGGGAAAATGACGATCCTGGTCGGAAACTCTGGCGATCGCAGTAATGAGCATATTGCCGCGCTGCGTGCTGTCCATCAGCAGTTCGGCGACACGGTTAACGTGATTGTGCCAATGGGTTACCCGGCAAATAATGCAGGCTATATTGAAGAAGTGCGCCAGGCGGGTCTGGCGTTATTTAGCGCCGATAACCTGCAAATTCTCAGTGAAAAGCTGGAGTTTGATGCCTATCTGGCGCTACTGCGTCAGTGCGATCTGGGTTACTTTATCTTTGCCCGTCAGCAGGGGATTGGTACATTGTGTCTGCTGATTCAGGCGGGGATCCCGTGCGTGCTCAATCGTGAAAACCCATTCTGGCAGGATATGGCAGAGCAAAACATCCCGGTTCTGTTTACGACAGATGTACTCAATGAAGGTATCGTACGCGAGGCGCAGCGCCAACTGGCATCGGTTGATAAAAGTGCAATTACTTTCTTTAGCCCGAATTATCTGCAACCGTGGCATAACGCGCTGCGCATTGCCTCAGGAGAAACCGTATGAGTCTGATGCAATTCAGCGGTCTGCTGGTGGTGTGGCTGCTCTCGACTTTGTTTATCGCCACGCTGACCTGGTTTGAATTCCGACGCGTGCGGTTTAACTTCAATGTCTTCTTCTCATTGCTGTTCTTATTGACGTTTTTCTTTGGTTTTCCGTTGACCAGCGTGCTGGTATTTCGCTTTGATGTGGCGGTGGCCCCGCCGGAAATTTTGCTGCAGGCGTTGCTGTCCGCTGCCTGCTTCTACGCAGTGTACTATGTGACCTATAAAACACGCCTGCGGAAACGGAGCCCGGAGAGAACGCGCAAACCGCTGTTTACCATCAATCGCGTTGAAGCACATTTGACCTGGATTATCCTGATGGCGATTGCGCTGGTGAGCGTGGGCATTTTCTTTATGCACAACGGTTTCCTGCTGTTCAGGTTGCAATCCTATAGCCAGATTTTCTCCAGTGAAGTCTCCGGGGTGGCTCTGAAACGCTTCTTCTACTTCTTCATTCCGGCGATGCTGGTGGTCTACTTCCTGCGTCAGGACAGCAAAGCGTGGTTGTTCTTCCTGGTGAGTACCGTTGCATTTGGGTTGCTGACGTACATGATTGTTGGCGGAACCCGCGCCAATATTATTATCGCGTTTGCCATTTTCCTGTTTATCGGCATTATTCGCGGCTGGATTTCGCTGTGGATGCTGGCCGCGGCGGGCGTCCTGGGTATTGTCGGGATGTTCTGGCTGGCGCTGAAGCGCTACGGGATGAACGTCAGCGGTGATGAGGCGTTCTATACTTTCCTGTACCTCACGCGCGATACCTTCTCGCCGTGGGAGAATCTGGCGCTATTGCTGCAAAATTACCACAATATTGAGTTTCAGGGACTGGCACCGATTGTTCGTGACTTCTACGTCTTTATCCCTTCCTGGCTGTGGCCGGGACGACCTGGCATTGTTCTCAACTCAGCGAACTACTTTACCTGGGAAGTGTTGAATAACCACTCGGGGCTGGCGATTTCGCCGACGTTAATTGGTTCGCTGGTGGTGATGGGCGGGGCGCTGTTTATACCGTTAGGCGCGATTGTCGTCGGCCTAATTATTAAATGGTTCGACTGGTTGTATGAATTAGGCAACCGGGAAACTAATCGCTATAAGTCGGCGATTTTGCACAGTTTCTGTTTCGGTGCCATTTTTAATATGATCGTTTTGGCACGTGAAGGGTTAGATTCGTTTGTCTCGCGAGTGGTTTTTTTCCTCGTGATTTTCGGCGTCTGTCTGTTGGTGGCAAAATTGTTGTACTGGCTGTTTGATAGTGCGGGACTCATCCATAAACGAATAAAGTCGGTGCCCCGGACACAGGTTGAAGGATCGTAATGACAGATAACACAACTGCGCCGCTGTATTCACTGCGCGGATTAGAACTGATTGGCTGGCGCGATATGCAACATGCGCTGAATTACCTGTTTGCCGGGGGACGTCTCAGGCAGGGGACGCTGGTAGCAATTAACGCTGAAAAAATGCTGACAGCGGAGGATAACCCAGAGGTTCGGACGTTGATCGAGGCCGCTGAGTTTAAATATGCGGATGGGATCAGCGTGGTGCGTTCCGTGTGTAAAAAATTCCCGCAGGCGCAGGTATCACGTGTGGCGGGGGCCGATCTCTGGGAAGCGCTGATGGCTCGCGCCGGGAAGGAAGGAACGCCCGTATTCCTGGTGGGCGGTAAGCCTGATGTTCTGGCACAAACAGAGGCAAAACTGCGCGCACAATGGCACGTCAATATTGTTGGCAGTCAGGACGGCTATTTTACCGCCGATCAGCGTCAGGCGCTGTTTGAGCGTATTCATGCCAGCGGCGCACAACTTGTTACCGTGGCGATGGGTTCGCCGAAACAAGAAATTTTTATGCGCGACTGTCGCCAGGTCCATCCGCATGCGCTGTATATGGGCGTGGGCGGCACCTACGATGTGTTCACCGGGCACGTAAAGCGCGCGCCCAAATTCTGGCAGAGCCTGGGATTGGAGTGGCTGTATCGCTTGCTGCTGCAACCAAGTCGCATCACCCGCCAACTTCGTTTATTACGTTATCTCCGCTGGCACTATACCGGCAATCTCTGACATCACCTCTGCGTTGTTCAGTAGCGCGTTATGCTAAACGCGCTACTTATTCACAACATAATCGCTGCTTTCTCGCACAATCTATTTATTTTTTGAATGCTTTAATTGCCATTTAGGCGATTTTAAGAAACCATTCGCAACAATCATTGCAGTGCCGTGGTGTTTTTGGCGCCAACCGTAAAGTGGTCGGTGCTGAATGGCCTGTTATGGCAAAAAACGATGTACCCATAACGATAACCGGTAATACCGGAAACAATGCAAACACAACAAGAGGATCTATGGCCGAGAACAAACCTGAGCTACAGCGTGGGCTGGAGGCTCGTCACATCGAATTAATTGCCCTTGGGGGCACCATTGGCGTCGGACTGTTTATGGGGGCTGCCAGTACCCTGAAATGGGCGGGACCGTCGGTTCTTCTGGCGTATATCGTCGCTGGGTTGTTCGTCTTCTTCATCATGCGTTCCATGGGGGAGATGTTGTTCCTGGAGCCGGTCACCGGCTCATTCGCCGTTTACGCTCACCGCTACATGAGCCCCTTCTTTGGCTATCTTACCGCATGGTCATACTGGTTTATGTGGATGGCGGTGGGGATCTCGGAGATTACCGCCATTGGGGTCTACGTGCAGTTCTGGTTCCCGGAAATGGCGCAATGGATACCCGCACTGATTGCTGTTGGACTGGTTGCGTTAGCAAACCTGGCAGCAGTTCGCTTGTATGGTGAAATCGAATTCTGGTTTGCCATGATCAAAGTGACCACCATCATTGTGATGATTGTCATTGGCGTAGGGGTTATTTTCTTCGGCTTTGGTAACGGTGGTCAGGCGATCGGCTTTGGCAATTTGACCGAGCATGGCGGTTTCTTCGCGGGGGGCTGGAAAGGGTTCCTGACAGCATTGTGTATTGTTGTTGCTTCCTATCAGGGCGTGGAGCTGATCGGCATCACGGCTGGTGAAGCGAAAAATCCACAGGTCACACTGCGTAGCGCGGTAGGTAAAGTGCTGTGGCGTATCCTGATTTTCTACGTGGGGGCGATTTTTGTTATCGTCACTATCTTCCCGTGGAATGAGATTGGCAGTAACGGCAGCCCGTTCGTTCTCACTTTTGCCAGGATTGGTATTACAGCGGCCGCTGGGATTATCAACTTTGTGGTCCTGACGGCGGCGCTATCTGGCTGTAACAGCGGGATGTACAGCTGTGGCCGTATGCTCTATGCGCTGGCAAAGAATCGCCAACTACCCGCCGCTGTTGGAAAAGTTTCGCGTCATGGCGTACCGGTTGCCGGCGTGGCCATTTCTATCGCCATCCTGCTGATTGGTTCGTGCCTGAACTACATCATTCCCAACCCGCAGCGTGTATTCGTTTATGTTTATAGCGCCAGCGTACTGCCGGGGATGGTGCCATGGTTTGTGATCCTGATAAGCCAACTGCGTTTCCGTCAGGCCCATAAGGCGGCGATCGCCAGTCATCCTTTCCGCTCGATTTTGTTCCCGTGGGCGAATTATTTGACGATGGCGTTCCTGATTTGCGTATTAATCGGCATGTACTTTAATGAAGATACCCGAATGTCGCTGTTTGTTGGCATCGGCTTCTTACTGGCGGTGACGCTCATTTATAAGGTTTTTGGCCTGAATCGTCATGGCACAGCCCAAAAATTGCAGGAATAAGCGACAAAACGCACAAAGCGTGACCAAACGATAATTTATTTTAAAAAAGCACTAGACAGCAGACCGAGACCTCCGTAATATCCAGCCCCGCAACGGCGCTAAGCGCCCGTAGCTCAGCTGGATAGAGCGCTGCCCTCCGGAGGCAGAGGTCTCAGGTTCGAATCCTGTCGGGCGCACCATTTAGTAATGGTGCCGGAGCTGCGGTGGTTTTAATACCGCGTAAAAGATTTGCAGTGGTGGCTATAGCTCAGTTGGTAGAGCCCTGGATTGTGATTCCAGTTGTCGTGGGTTCGAATCCCATTAGCCACCCCATTAATTTAAAGTTGTGAAATGCGAAGGTGGCGGAATTGGTAGACGCGCTAGCTTCAGGTGTTAGTGTCCTTAGGATGTGGGGGTTCGAGTCCCCCCCCTCGCACCACGACTTAAAGAATTGAACTAAAAATTCAAAAAGCAGTAAAACGGCGAGTAGCGCAGCTTGGTAGCGCAACTGGTTTGGGACCAGTGGGTCGGAGGTTCGAATCCTCTCTCGCCGACCAATTTTGAACCCCGCTTCGGCGGGGTTTTTTGTTTTCTGTTCTTCGCTTTTGTACCTCTTCTCCCCCAAATGTCATGAAGTCCTAAAAAGCCGCAATCCCTAGTTTTTACAGTGCAATCACCGCATACGCTGTGTAATAATATGCGTGTAGATGCTCATTCCATCTCTTATGTTCGCCATCAGGCCTCATAAACTCAGGAATGATGCAGAGCCGTTTACGGTGCTTATCGTCCACTGACAGATGTCGCTTTAGCTTCATCAAACACCATGGACATAACGTTGAGTGAAGCACCCATTTATGTTGTCATACAGACCTGTTTAACGCCTGCTCCTTACCGAGCGGGCGTTTTTTTATGCATAAACAAAATCCTTCGAGCTGCTTCTCGAATGATTTTGCGTATACGATTGAAAAATATGTAGGCCCGGTAAGCGAAAGCGTCACCGGGCATTCAGGAGTTACTGCGGGGGATTGTTGTTCTGCAGTGTCAACATCAGGCCATCACGGCGCAGGGTGGCGGCTTCTTCCGGCTGATGCAGCCTGTCCAGTGCGTCGGCAAGCCAGGCGTAGTCGTATGCATCCGGGCGTTGTTTAAGCGCGGCACGGAAGGCGAGCGTAGCTTCCTGCCATTCACCGTGCTTCATCAATGACTGACCAAGCGTACTCCACAGCAGTGGGCGGTCGCCCACCACTTTAATTTGCTGGCGCAGTACTTTTTCTATCTGTTCCGGGTTGTTGGTTTTCAGACGTGGGATCGGCAGCACCAGGCGGTCGTCATACTGACGTTTCAGACCATCGATGATGATTTGCTGTGCCGTATCGTGATCGTCACACTCAATCAGATGTTCTGCCATCGCCACCTGCAGGGCAACCTGATGACGAGTCTTACGGCTCTGGTTTTTCCACCATGCGCGTAATCCCTCGCTGCCCTGATCGGCGCGAACCTGATCCATCAGACCCACCCATGCCTGCTGTTCCAGCATCGCACGGTGTTCTTCATCACCCACATGCGCTTTCGCCATTGATGGAATGATATCCAGCAAAGAACTCCATGCGCCGGTGCGAATATAAGCCTGTTCAGCCAGGCGCAAGACTTCCGGATGACGTGGCGTCACTTCCAGCAGTTTGTCTACGCTGTGGCGTGCGGCATGGTTTTCATTACGCGCCAGCTGCAAACGAACACGGGCGATTTCGACTGGGATCGTATCATTTCCGGCGAGTTCGGCTGCGCGTTCAAGGTGTTGATTAGCGCGAGCTTCATCACCACGCTGCTGAGCCGCTTCTGCCGCCAGCAGGTAATTCACCACCGGCTGTTCTGCGTGATCGGCATTTTTTGACATCAGCTTTTCAACCTGCTGATAGTCGCCTTCTGCCAGTTTAAGCAGCGCCTGCTCGGTCTGCTTACGCGCACGACGGCGTTTACGCCCCACGAACCAGCCGCGGGTATGCGCACCAGTACGGAATATACGGCGCAGCAGCCACTCAATCGCAAAAAGAATGACCATCGCGACGATCAGAATGATCACCAGACCCGTCACGCTGGTTTCGATGTTGTAGTTATCCGTCTGGATCAGCACGTAGCCCTGATGACCGGCTATCATCGGACCGACGACGATCCCGGCGATCAACAGCACAAAGAGCAACAATACTTTTAGCATCATTATTCTCCTTGCGGCGCGGCTGCCGGAGCATCTGCCTGAGGTACTGGTGCAGGTGCGGCTTCAGCCGGTGATGTGGATGGCTGGGCCAGCAAATTACGCACGCGAGTCTGCATTAGCTTCTCAAGAATAACCTGGCTCTGAAGTGTTTCCGGTACGTCCATGCTGATGCTTTGCTGGCTCAGTTGATCGACCTCTTCAAGGAACGCTTTTGTCGCCGCATCGTCAGTGTCGTAATAGGCGCGAACCCACGTGGAGACATTTTCCAGCGCCTGGCGGTATGTTTCTTCCTGATGGCGAGGTACGGCTTGCGCCGCCACTAGCAGGCGTGAACGGATGTTCTCACGTAAGTAAACATCCTGGTTTGGCGCCAGTAGCGGGACGGCGGTTTCATCACGACGGCGAATGGTGATAAAACTGTCCATAAAGTTCTGCCAGCTTTTTTGCAGATTGACGCGCCATTCGCTAATGGAACTGGAAAGCTCGCTGCTGTCAGAATCCATCGGTGAATCATCGGTATCGTTATCAGCCAGACGCAGGTTATCAATTTGGTTAGCGAGCTGGTTTACCTTGAGGATAATGCCATCATAGTCGACCTGAGTTACCGCAGAGAGGCTGGCGATATCGTCGGTAATCGCGCGACGAGCGGCAATTAAACTGGGGTCATTCATGTCAGCCAGGCTGGCGTCGGCGCTTTTCAGCAACGCTGCGGCGGTGGTAACGTCCTGATCGCTCCATAATTTACGCCCCGCCAGTTTCACCAGAAAATCGGCCTGCGCCAGTAGCCAGGTTTTGGCATCGCTTCCGGAGATAGTGGCGATTTTTTGCTGAACCTCATCAAGCTGTTTGGCCAGCGCAGTCTGCTGGCGATTGGCTTCATCCAGCTGTGTTGCCTGCTGCTTAATAATGCCTTCCAGCTCGGTCTTTTGGGTTTCTTGCGCTTTTTGCAGCGCCATGAGCTGGTTTGCCAGCGCATCACTGGTTGCTGTCTGCGTAGTGGCCTGCTGTTTTCCCCAGCCATACAGCCCCACACCTGCCGCCAGCGCAATAGCAATCGCCACCGCGCTCAGAATCAGCGCCGTGCTGTTCTTACTCTTTTTTTCAGTATTGACTGGCTGTGATGTGGTTTCCACGGCCTCCCTGGTCTCTTCAACCACGGCGGAGGTTTTTTCTTGTTCCGTCATTATGGCATCCCATTATGAGAGTTATTGTAATGCGCGTAGCAGCGCATCGTTGTCAGCGTTATCAGCGACCTTAATATCTTGCCAGCCCAGTTCCCGGGCGAGGTGCGCCAGACGCTCACTGACGACCAGCAGCCGACAGCGTAGTAACCAGTGCTCACGATACCATTGCGGAATGAGCGACCAGAGCTGTTGTAGCATCTCTCCGCTGGTGACAACCAGCGTGGTCACGCCGCGAGATTGCCAGCGCATCGCTTCCTCTGCGCCATCGTAATGTTTTGCACTGCGTTGATAACATTCACAAAAATCGACATCAGCTCCGCGTGCTGTCAGGGTTTCACCTATTAGCTCGCGGCCACCGTTGCCGCGTAATATCAGTGCGCGTTTTCCCGCAATATTTTGTAATTCAGGTAATTGTAGCAAGACTTCGCTGATTTCCCGATCCAGAGGGTAGTGAATATTGCATCCGCTCACGGTGTGTAACGCCAGCGCCGTTGTACGGCCGATGGCAAAATAGTGCGGGAGAGTGGACCAACTTACCCCTTGCCGCTGAAGCTCGGCATCGGCAAAGGTGACGGCGTGCTGCGAGAGTGCGAAGACCAGATCGTTTTCGGTGAGCGCCGAAAGACGGGGGGCAAGCGTTGGCAGTTCCCGGCCCGGCGCGAACTCAATAAGCGGAAAGCTCCAGGCCACCTGCCCCAGTGTGCGCAGACGGCTCACTAACTCTTCCCCAGCGGGAGACGGGCGGGTGACCAGAATACTCATGCGGGGGCATCTCCGTTATAAACTTCAGCCAGAATGGCGCGAGCACCGTTTTCCAGCAGTTCTTCTGCCAGAGATATACCCATTTTTTCCGCATCCTGCGCGGCGCCGCGACGTTCTCCGCATACCATCTGCGAACCGTCAGGCGCGCCAACCAGCGCTCGTAGCCAAATCTCACCGTTGATGAGTTCGGCATAACTGCCGATGGGCACCTGACATCCCCCTTCCAGGCGGGTGTTCATGGCACGTTCGGCTTTGACGCGTAGCGCAGTTTCTTCATGGTTGAGCGGCGCTAACAGCGCCTGAGTGCGCATGTCATCCAGTCGACATTCTATGCCAACTGCGCCTTGTCCGACCGCAGGCAGGGAGACTTCTGGCTGCAGAGCAGTACGGATTCGCGACTCCAGTCCTAAGCGTTTTAATCCGGCGACCGCCAGAATAATCGCGTCGTAGTCGCCGTTATCCAGTTTGCTCAGGCGAGTGCCTACGTTGCCGCGCAGCGAACGGATGATGAGGTCCGGACGACGCTTCGCCAACTGGCACTGGCGACGTAAGCTGGACGTTCCAACGATGCTACCTGCCGGGAGTTCATCCAGCGTGTTGTACTTATTGGAGACAAAAGCATCACGCGGATCTTCACGCTCGCAAATGGTGACCAGTCCAAGACCGTCAGGGAATTCAACCGGCACATCCTTCATGGAGTGCACGGCGATATCGGCGCGTTTTTCCAGTAGTGCGACTTCCAGCTCTTTAACAAACAAACCTTTACCCCCGACTTTTGCCAGTGGGGTATCCAGAATCACGTCGCCACGGGTCACCATGGGAACCAGTTCCACGATCAGACCGGGGTGGTTTGCCATTAAGGCGTCTTTGACATAATGTGCCTGCCAGAGCGCAAGGGGGCTTTGGCGTGTGGCAATTCTCAAAACATTGTCTAACATGCTTGTTACCGTCATTATCAATCATTGACCATCCTAACATCCTTATCAAAGGGATGTCAGCGTTACGCTCAAACGTAAGTGAGAGGAAAAGGCGCTGCATCATCACTGGCAGTGATTAATGACGAGAAACCTCCCGACCGTATGAAGGAATTTACACGTAACGAACGGTGCTACACTTGTAAGTAGCGCATCTTTCTTTACGGTCAATGAGCAAGGTGTTAAATTGATCACGTTTTAGACCATTTTTTCATCTGTAACTAATAAAAGTGCAGGTGAAAAAGGTAACGGTTATTTTTGACATACGGTTTATCCGGATTGATAACGAGGGTGGTGAGCGTTTGCGCCGCCGCTATCGACACCATGACGGATGCAACATCAGGCGATACGTCTTGTACCTCTATATTGAGACTCTGAAACAGAGACTGGATGCCATAAATCAACTGCGTGTGGATCGCGCGCTTGCTGCCATGGGACCTGCCTTCCAGCAGGTATACAGTCTGCTGCCGACATTATTGCACTACCACCACCCACTGATGCCGGGTTACCTCGATGGTAACGTTCCCAAAGGCATATGCTTTTACACGCCTGATGAAACCCAACGCCACTACCTGAATGAGCTGGAACTGTACCGCGGTATGTCGCCGCAGGATCCCCCAAAGGGCGAACTGCCGATCACCGGCGTTTACTCGATGGGCAGTACCTCTTCGGTAGGGCAGAGCTGTTCGTCTGACCTTGATATCTGGGTCTGCCATCAATCCTGGCTGGATAGCGAAGAGCGCCAGTTGCTGCAGCGTAAATGTAGCCTGCTGGAAAGTTGGGCCGCGTCGCTGGGCGTGGAAGTCAGTTTCTTCCTGATTGACGAAAACCGTTTCCGTCACAATGAAAGCGGCAGTCTGGGTGGTGAGGACTGTGGCTCGACGCAGCATATTCTGCTGCTTGATGAATTCTATCGCACCGCTGTGCGCCTCGCGGGTAAACGTATTCTGTGGAATATGGTGCCGGGCGACGAAGAAGAGCATTACGACGATTACGTCATGACGCTCTACGCACAAGGGGTGCTAACGCCAAACGAATGGTTGGATCTCGGCGGGCTCAGTTCGCTCTCTGCCGAAGAGTATTTTGGCGCCAGCCTCTGGCAGCTGTACAAGAGTATCGACTCCCCGTACAAAGCGGTGCTGAAAACGCTGCTGCTGGAAGCCTATTCCTGGGAATACCCCAATCCACGCCTGTTGGCGAAAGACATTAAACAGCGCCTGCACGACGGCGAGATTGTCTCTTTTGGTCTCGACCCATACTGCATGATGCTGGAGCGCGTGACCGAATACCTCACGGCGATCGAAGACCCGACGCGTCTGGATTTAGTGCGTCGATGTTTCTACTTAAAAGTCTGTGAGAAACTGAGCCGTGAACGCGCCTGCGTGGGCTGGCGTCGTGAAGTATTAAGTCAGTTAGTGACAGAGTGGGGTTGGGATGAAGCCCGTCTGACCATGCTGGATAATCGCGCTAACTGGAAAATTGACCAGGTACGCGAAGCGCACAACGAACTGCTCGACGCAATGATGCAGAGCTATCGTAATTTGATCCGCTTTGCGCGCCGTAACAATCTTAGCGTCAGCGCCAGTCCGCAGGATATTGGCGTGCTGACCCGTAAGCTGTATGCTGCGTTTGAAGCGTTGCCGGGTAAGGTCACGCTGGTGAACCCGCAGATATCTCCGGATCTCTCGGAACCGAATCTGACCTTTATCCATGTACCGCCGGGTCGTGCCAACCGTTCGGGTTGGTATCTCTACAACCGCGCGCCTAACATGGACTCGATCATCAGCCATCAGCCGCTGGAATATAACCGCTATCTCAACAAGCTGGTGGCGTGGGCCTGGTTCAATGGCCTGCTGACCTCGCGTACGCATTTGTTTATTAAGGGCAACGGCATTGTTGATTTGCCGAAGTTGCAGGAAATGGTCGCCGACGTGTCGCACCACTTCCCGCTGCGACTGCCTGCGCCAACGCCGAAAGCGCTCTATAGCCCATGCGAAATTCGCCATCTGGCGATTATCGTTAACCTCGAATATGACCCGACGGCGGCATTCCGCAATCAGGTGGTGCATTTTGATTTCCGTAAGCTGGATGTCTTCAGCTTTGGCGAAGAGCAAAATTGCCTGGTGGGTAGCGTAGACCTGCTGTATCGCAACTCGTGGAATGAAGTGCGAACCCTGCACTTCAACGGCGAGCAGGCGATGATTGAAGCGTTAAAAACGATTCTGGGCAAAATGCATCAGGATGCCGCGCCGCCGGATAGCGTTGAGGTCTTCTGCTATAGCCAGCATCTGCGCGGTTTAATTCGTACCCGCGTACAGCAACTGGTGTCTGAGTGCATCGAATTACGCCTGTCCAGTACGCGCCAGGAAACCGGACGCTTTAAAGCACTGCGTGTTTCCGGCCAGACGTGGGGGCTGTTCTTCGAACGCCTGAATGTCTCGGTACAGAAGCTGGAAAACGCGATTGAATTCTATGGCGCGATTTCGCACAACAAACTGCACGGTCTTTCCGTCCAGGTTGAGACCAACCATGTGAAATTGCCGTCGGTGGTGGACGGTTTTGCCAGCGAAGGGATCATTCAGTTCTTTTTTGAAGAGACGGGTGATGAGCAGGGCTTTAATATCTACATTCTGGACGAAAGCAATCGGGCCGAGGTGTATCACCACTGCGAAGGTAGTAAAGAGGAACTGGTACGCGACGTCAGCCGTTTCTACTCATCGTCGCACGATCGTTTTACCTACGGCTCCAGCTTCATCAACTTTAACCTGCCGCAGTTTTATCAGATTGTGAAAACTGATGGGCGCGCGCAGGTGATCCCGTTCCGCACCCAGCCGATTAGTCCAGTCCCGCAAACCAGTCAGGATAACGACACACCGCTGTTGCAGCAGTATTTTTCGTGAACATGATGCCGGATAAGCGAAGCGCATCCGGCACTACAACTTAACGGAAGCTAACCTCTTCACCCGCTTGTTGCGTTGCCGCCTGTTCCAGCAGATCCCAGAACGTTTCGCCGCTACGATCGCAGATCCACTCGTCGCCTTTCAGATCAAAGTGGTAGCCGCCCTGTTTGGTCGCCAGCCACACCTGGTGCAGCGGCTCCTGACGGTTAATAATAATTTTGCTGCCGTTTTCGAAGCTGATGGTCAGCACGCCGCCGTTGATTTCACAATCGATATCGCTGTCGCCATCCCAGTCGTCCAGGCGCTCTTCAATGGTCATCCACAGGGTGTCGGCAAGGCGATGAAATTCACTGTCGTTCATTTTTTTATCCTGTTTTTCGTGATGGTCGCAGTATAACGCGGAATAAATCACGTTGCAGTTTTTAGCCAAACTCTTGCTTTTACGCCTTCTCCTGCGATGATAGAAAACAGAAAGCATGAACTTACAGGCAATCCATAATGAAAAACGTGTTTCAGGCACTCGCTGTACTTTTTACACTGTTCAGCCTGACGGGCTGTGGTCTGAAGGGACCTCTCTATTTCCCGCCAGCAGACAAAAACGCGCCGCCTCCGACGAAGAGCATTCAGTCACCAGCACAATCTACGACGCCAGATAAAAACGATCGTGGAATCAGTGATGGACCTTCTCAGGTGAATTACTGACGGTAAGTTTCTGTACCCGCGTGAACGGAGTAAACAATGCAATTCTCTAAAATGCATGGCCTTGGCAACGATTTTATGGTCGTCGACGCGGTAACGCAGAATGTCTTTTTCTCACCCGAGCTGATCCGCCGCCTGGCCGACAGACATCTCGGCGTTGGATTTGATCAACTGCTGGTGGTTGAGCCTCCGTACGATCCGGAGCTGGATTTCCACTACCGTATTTTTAATGCCGACGGCAGTGAAGTGTCACAGTGTGGCAATGGCGCCCGCTGTTTTGCCCGCTTTGTTCGCCTGAAAGGGCTGACCAATAAGCGCGATATTCGCGTCAGTACCGCGAATGGCCGGATGGTATTAAGCGTAACGGATGATGAGCTGGTGCGGGTCAACATGGGTGAACCCAACTTTGAACCCTCGCAGGTCCCTTTTCGTGCCAATAAAGCAGAGAAGACCTATATTATGCGAGTGGCCGAGCAGACAGTATTGTGCGGCGTGGTTTCAATGGGGAATCCGCACTGCGTGATTCAGGTTGATGATGTTGATACGGCCACGGTAGAAACACTGGGACCGGTTCTGGAAAGTCACGAGCGCTTCCCTGAACGCGCCAATATCGGCTTCATGCAAGTGGTCAAGCGTGAGCATATTCGACTGCGTGTTTATGAGCGCGGGGCGGGTGAAACGCAGGCCTGCGGCAGCGGGGCGTGCGCCGCTGTTGCGGTTGGTATTCAGCAGGGTCTGCTGGCAGATGAAGTGAGGGTGGAATTACCGGGCGGTCGACTTGATATCGCCTGGAAAGGTCCGGGTCATCCGTTATATATGACTGGCCCGGCGGCACATGTCTACGACGGATTTATTCACTTATGAAGCAACCAGGGGAAGAACTACAGGAAACGCTCATGGAACTGGACGACCGGGCGGTCGTCGATTATCTGCAACGTAATCCTGAGTTTTTTATCCGTAATGCTCAAGCGGTTGAAGCGATGCGCGTCCCGCACCCGGTGCGGGGCACGGTCTCTTTAGTTGAATGGCATATGGCTCGGGCACGCAATCATATCAACGTGCTGGAAGAGAACATGGCGCTGTTGATGGAACAAGCGAATGCCAACGAAAGCCTGTTCTATCGACTGTTAAATCTGCAAGGACGACTGGTGTCCGCGAACAGTCTCGACGACATGCTGATGCGACTTCATCGCTGGGCGCGTGAGTTAGGGCTGGCGGGAGCGACGGTTCGTCTGTTCCCGGATCGCTGGCGACTTGGCGCGCCATCAAAATTCACCCATCTGGCATTAAGCCGTCAGGCTTTTGAACCGTTGCGTATCCAGCGTCTGGGTCAGTCGCAGCACTATCTTGGGCCGCTTAATGGCCCGGAATTGCTGGTGATGATGCCGGAGGCGAAAGCCATAGGCTCAGTCGCGATGTCGATGCTCGGGCAGGATGGATCCCTTGGCGTGATGCTGTTTAGCAGTCGTGATGTTAATCATTACCAGCAGGGGCAGGGCACGCAATTGCTGCAGGAAATCTCGCTGATGTTGCCGGAGCTGCTGGAGCGCTGGATTGAACGCGTATGACCGATTCACCCCTTTCTCAGGATGTGGCGCGCTTTTTGCGCTATCTGGGCGTTGAGCGCCAGCTTAGCCCGATCACATTGCTTAATTATCAGCGTCAGCTTGATGCCATCATCGCGTTAGCCGGTGAAACCGGTCTGCAAAGCTGGCAGCAGTGTGATGCGCTCATGGTTCGTAGTTTTGCCGTGCGCAGCCGCCGTAAAGGGCTGGGACCGGCGAGTCTGGCTTTGCGCCTGTCTGCACTGCGCAGTTTCTTCGACTGGATGGTCAGTCAGGGCGAGCTGAACGCCAATCCGGCAAAAAGCGTTTCCGCACCCAAAGCGCCGCGCCATTTACCCAAAAATATCGACGTCGACGACGTTAATCGCCTGCTGGATATCGATCTCAACGATCCCCTCGCCGTGCGCGACCGTGCGATGCTGGAAGTGATGTACGGTGCCGGGCTGCGTTTATCTGAACTGGTTGGGCTGGATATTAAACATCTCGATCTCGACACCGGCGAAGTGTGGGTGATGGGCAAGGGCAGTAAAGAGCGCCGCCTGCCGATTGGCCGCAATGCGGTGGCGTGGATTGAGCACTGGCTGGATCTGCGCGGACTCTTTGGTTGCGATGACGATGCGCTATTTCTGTCAAAACTGGGCAAACGCATCTCTGCGCGGAACGTGCAGAAACGCTTTGCTGAATGGGGTATCAAGCAGGGGCTGAACAGCCACGTACATCCCCACAAATTACGCCACTCCTTTGCGACGCATATGCTGGAGTCGAGCGGCGATCTGCGCGGAGTGCAGGAGTTATTGGGTCATGCCAATCTCTCCACAACCCAAATCTATACCCATCTTGATTTTCAACACCTGGCTTCAGTGTACGATGCGGCGCATCCGCGCGCCAAACGGGGGAAATAATGCGTTTTTACCGGCCTTTGGGGCGCATTTCTGCGCTCACCTTTGACCTTGATGACACTCTTTACGATAACCGTCCCGTTATCACACGCACCGAGCAGGAAGCGCTCGCGTTTGTACAGAATTACCATCCGGCGCTGAGTTCGCTGCAAAATAGCGACCTCCAGCGCTTACGTCAGGCCGTTCGCGACGCCGAGCCGGAAATCTACCACGATGTTACCCAATGGCGTCACCGTGCCGTAGAGCGCGCTATGCTGGAAGCGGGTTTGTCAGCGGCAGAAGCCAGAATGGGGGCGAATGCGGCGATGATGAATTTTGCCAAATGGCGTAGCCGCATTGAAGTCCCGCAGACGACGCATGACACGCTGAAAGCGCTGGCCCGCAAATGGCCGCTGGTGGCGATTACCAACGGTAACGCGCAGCCGGAACTGTTTGGCCTGGGTGATTACTTTGAGTTTGTGCTGCGCGCCGGTCCCGACGGACGATCA
Source organism: Citrobacter sp. RHBSTW-00029 (assembly GCF_014104295.1). Lineage (NCBI taxonomy): Bacteria > Pseudomonadati > Pseudomonadota > Gammaproteobacteria > Enterobacterales > Enterobacteriaceae > Citrobacter > Citrobacter sp. RHBSTW-00029. The sequence continues at coordinate 4,112,348 of NZ_JABXRT010000001.1, read as the reverse complement.
AAACCATTCAGCGACATGTACGCGCTGGCGGCGGAAAAACTGAACATGCCCGTGGGTGAGATTCTGCACGTGGGCGATGACCTGACGACAGACGTCGCGGGAGCCATCCGTTGCGGTATGCAGGCTTGCTGGATTAAACCGGAAAATGCCGACCTGATGCACACCGCAGACAGTCGTTTGCTTCCGCATATCGAAATTTCACAGTTGGCATCTCTGACCTCGCTGATATAATCACCAACAACTCTGTATAAATTCCCAGGGGCCCATACACGTCGCACTTCAAGTTGCAGATGCGTTGGCTGCACTCGTTCACCCCAGTCACGTACTGAAGTACGCTCCGGGGGATGAACTCCCTTGCCGCCTTCCTGCAACTCGAATTGCTTAGTGTATTACTGGCCCTGTTGATTCCGGCGGTGCCAATGGACGTTTCTTACCTGCTCGATAGCCTCAATGACGAACAGCGCCAGGCTGTGGCCGCGCCACGCAGCAACATGTTGGTTCTGGCAGGCGCGGGGAGTGGTAAAACGCGCGTGCTGGTGCACCGTATCGCCTGGTTACTGACGGTAGAGAACAACTCGCCGTACTCGATTATGGCGGTAACCTTTACCAACAAAGCGGCAGCGGAAATGCGCCACCGTATTGGTCAGATCATGGGAACCAGCCAGGGCGGTATGTGGGTGGGTACGTTCCACGGTCTGGCGCACCGTCTGCTGCGTGCGCACCATATGGATGCCAACCTGCCGCAGGATTTCCAGATCCTCGACAGCGAAGACCAATTGCGTCTGCTTAAGCGTCTGATCAAAGCGATGAACCTGGATGAGAAGCAGTGGCCGCCGCGTCAGGCGATGTGGTTTATCAATAGTCAGAAAGACGAAGGGCTGCGCCCGCACCATCTGCAGAGCTATGGCAACCCGGTTGAGCAAACCTGGCAGAAGGTTTATCAAGCCTATCAGGAAGCGTGTGACCGCGCCGGGTTGGTGGATTTCGCCGAGCTGCTGCTGCGCGCCCATGAACTGTGGCTCAACAAACCGCATATCCTGCAGCACTATCGCGAACGCTTTACCAATATCCTGGTGGACGAATTCCAGGACACCAACAACATTCAATACGCCTGGATCCGCCTGCTGGCGGGCGATACCGGTAAAGTGATGATCGTGGGTGATGACGACCAGTCGATCTACGGCTGGCGCGGGGCGCAGGTGGAAAACATCCAGCGCTTCCTCACCGATTTCCCGGGCGCAGAAACCATTCGCCTCGAGCAGAATTACCGCTCGACCAACAATATCCTCAGCGCAGCTAACGCCCTGATTGAGAACAACAACGGGCGTCTGGGTAAAAAGCTGTGGACCGACGGCGTCGACGGTGAACCGATCTCGCTGTACTGCGCGTTCAACGAACTCGATGAAGCGCGCTTTGTGGTCAATCGTATCAAGACCTGGCAGGACAACGGTGGTGCGCTTGAACAATGCGCTATTCTGTACCGCAGCAACGCCCAGTCGCGCGTACTGGAAGAGGCGTTGTTACAGGCCAGCATGCCGTACCGTATTTATGGCGGGATGCGCTTCTTCGAACGCCAGGAAATCAAAGATGCACTCTCCTACCTGCGCCTGATCGCTAACCGCAACGATGATGCTGCGTTTGAACGCGTGGTGAATACACCGACGCGCGGGATTGGCGATCGTACTTTAGATGTGGTGCGCCAGACCTCACGTGACCGCCAGCTAACGCTGTGGCAGGCCTGTCGTGAACTGTTGCAGGAAAAAGCCCTTGCGGGTCGCGCCGCCAGCGCCTTACAGCGTTTTATGGAGCTGATTGACGCCCTGGCCCAGGAGACCACCGATATGCCGCTGCACGTGCAGACTGACCGGGTGATTAAAGACTCCGGGCTGCGCATGATGTACGAGCAGGAAAAAGGCGAGAAGGGCCAGACGCGTATCGAAAACTTAGACGAACTGGTGACGGCAACGCGCCAGTTCAGCTACAACGAGGAAGATGAAGACTTAATGCCACTGCAGGCGTTCCTGTCTCACGCCGCGCTGGAGGCGGGCGAAGGGCAGGCGGATACCTGGCAGGATGCGGTTCAGCTGATGACCCTGCACTCGGCGAAAGGTCTGGAGTTCCCGCAGGTGTTTATCGTCGGCATGGAAGAAGGCATGTTCCCCAGCCAGATGTCGCTGGACGAAGGCGGACGTCTCGAAGAGGAACGCCGCCTGGCCTACGTCGGCGTGACCCGCGCAATGCAAAAGCTGACGCTGACCTACGCCGAAACGCGTCGTCTGTACGGCAAAGAGGTTTACCATCGCCCGTCGCGCTTTATTGGTGAACTGCCGGAAGCGTGTGTTGAAGAGGTGCGTCTGCGCGCCACGGTCAGCCGTCCGGTGAGCCATCAGCGAATGGGCACGCCAATGGCGGAAAACGATACCGGCTACAAACTTGGCCAGCGCGTGCGCCATGCCAAGTTTGGCGAGGGCACCATTGTCAATCTGGAAGGCAGCGGCGAGCACAGTCGTTTGCAGGTCGCGTTCCAGGGGCAGGGGATTAAATGGCTGGTGGCGGCCTATGCCCGACTGGAAACGGTATAACTTTCAGAAAAATATCATTATTTTGTAACGATCTGCTAGCCTTACTGATGAGCAGGTAATTTATCCAGGCTAGCGTTTCGTTGCGTGTTGACGTCAAAATTTTGCTGGCGTAACATGCGCGCACGATTACGCTAAGAGGACATTCGCCTTGGACACACCCAGTAGATACTGGCTCATTATCCTGTCATCCAGGATCAACTCCTAAGGCTATCCCTTTTTGCTGATAGCCTTCGCGGTTGTCAGCGACCTTCTGTTTTTTCCCGTCGCGCTGAGTCAGGCTGTTTAATGGTCTGAAACCCAATTTGTTTCTGTGTGCCCTCCGAACTGTCCGATAATTTTTTGCATTGGGAGTCCCGGTCATGCTGAGCGCATTTCAACTGGAAAACAATCGTTTAACTCGCCTTGAGGCAGACGAGATCGAGCACCTGGCCAGTTCGGTTTGGGTCGATTTAGTCGAGCCGGATGACGAAGAACGAAACCGTGTGCAAAAGGACTTGGGCCAGAATCTGGCTACGCGCCCTGAACTGGAAGACATCGAAGCATCCGCGCGTTTTTTTGAAGACGAAGACGGTCTGCACATTCACTCCTTCTTCTTTTATGAAGACGCCGACGATCACGCGGGTAACTCAACCGTCGCATTTACTATTCGCGAAGGCCGTCTGTTTACCCTGCGCGAGCGCGAATTGCCGGCCTTTCGCCTGTACCGCATGCGTGCGCGTAACCAGGCTATGGTGGATGGCAATGCCTACGAGCTGTTGCTCGACCTGTTCGAAACCAAAATTGAACAGCTGGCGGATGAGATCGAAAACATCTACAGCGACCTGGAAAAACTCAGCCGTGTGATCATGGAAGGGCGTCAGGGCGATGAATATGACGAAGCGCTGTCGACGCTGGCGGAACTGGAAGATATCGGCTGGAAGGTACGCTTGTGTCTGATGGATACCCAGCGCGCACTGAATTTCCTGGTGCGTAAAGCGCGGTTGCCGGGCAGTCAGCTGGAGCAGGCGCGTGAGATCCTGCGCGATATCGAATCTCTGCTGCCGCACAATGAATCGCTGTTCCAGAAGGTTAACTTCTTGATGCAGGCAGCGATGGGTTTTATCAACATCGAGCAGAACCGCATCATCAAGATCTTCTCGGTGGTCTCCGTGGTGTTCCTGCCGCCGACGCTGGTGGCTTCAAGCTACGGGATGAACTTTGAATTCATGCCGGAACTGCACTGGAGCTTCGGTTATCCTGGGGCGATTGTCTTTATGATGCTCGCCGGTCTGGCTCCGTACCTGTACTTTAAGCGCAAGAACTGGCTGTAATGGCGGTGACTTATCCGGCCTACGGTGATGTGCTTTTGTAGGCCGGATAAGCGAAGCGCCATCCGGCAATCCCCTAGCCCCGACGTACCCGTCGTTGCGTATAAATCGCATCCATCACGAAAATCGCCAGCGCGACCCAGATAAACGCGAAGGTCACCATCTTATCTGCACCCGGTACTTCACCGTAGAACGTTACCGCCAGCAGGAACATCAGCGTAGGGCCAATGTACTGGAAAAAACCCAGCGTCGACAGACGCAGGCGGGTTGCTGCGCCGGTAAAGCACAGCAGCGGTATGGTGGTCACGACACCCGCAGCAATCAGCAGCAGATTGAGCGACATCGGGTTTTGCCCCATATGGCTGGTTGGGCTGTCCGCAATACCAAACAGATAGATGGCTGCAACGGGTAAAAGCCACAGGGTTTCGATCAGCATGCCGGTTTGTGCTTCGACCGCAATCTTCTTGCGCACCAGACCATAGAAAGCAAAGCTGAACGCCAGTCCCAGCGCGATGATTGGCAGCGATCCAAAGGTCCACAGCTGTACCAGCACGCCGCAGGCGGCTAATAGTACCGCCAGCCACTGCATGCGACGAAAGCGTTCGCCGAGGAAAAGCATTCCCAGCACAATATTCACCAGTGGGTTAATAAAATAGCCGAGGCTGGCTTCCAGCATATGGTGATTATTGACCGCCCAAATGAACAGCAGCCAGTTTCCGCCGATGAGCACCGCCGAGAGCGCCAGCAGGAAGATCTTCTTTGGCGTCTGGAGCAATGTTTTGACACCCGACCACTGGCGGCTGATGCTCATCAGCACCACCATGAAGAAAAATGACCAGATGACACGGTGCGTCAGGATCTCATCTGCCGGGACATAGTAAATCAGCTTGAAGTAGGCAGGAGCGATACCCCAAATAAAATAAGCAGCAAGAGCGAGTAACACGCCCTGCCGCGTTTGTTTAGCATCCATCGGGAAAACTCATTGCAGAAATGTAACAGCAGTTTACCTTTTTTTGGCTGCTTACCCCACCATATAAGTGGCGGTTGCGCTGGCAATATAAAGCTGTTCTTCGTTATGCAGTTCCACGCGTGCAACGGCGACTTTATTACCCGCCCGCAGCAGGCTGCTGGTGGCGGTAAAGCGATTTCCTCTGCCCGGGCGCAGGTAATCAACGCGCAAATCGATGGTTCCCATGCGTGACATCCGCTGACGCAGTTCGTCTTCGCTGATCGTTTCATGGCGAGTCAGCGTACTCCCAACGCACACCAGTCCGGCGGCGACGTCCAGCGCCGAGGCGATCACGCCGCCATGCAAAATGCTTTGCGCCCAGTTGCCGACCATCATCGGTTGGTTATTAAAGGCTAATTGGGCAAATTCTTTCTCATAGCGTTCAAGCTCCAGTCCCAGCGCCCGGTTAAACGGCATATGATAGACAAACATTTCACCCACTAACTTCAGCGCTTCCTCAGCAGTAAGTACGGCAGACATACGATCCCTACATCTTAATAGTTAATGAAATGTTCATATTATGCTTATTATTTGTTGTCTTCTACTTTAGGACGGGATGATTAACGAGGAACTCGCTAAGTATGTATACCCGTCATACTTCAAGTTGCATGTGCGTTGGCAGCGTCTGCTCACCCCAGTCACTTACTTTAGTAAGCTCCTGGGGTTTACAGACTTGCCGCCTTCCTGCAATTTGAATTATTTAGGGTATAGAATACTTGTCAGAAAATTATACAATTCATCAATATTTTGGTTCAGGAGAACAGTACTGATGCGGGCGATTCTGGGATGGTTACTACCAGCAGTCATGCTGCCGTTGACCGCGTATGCGCAGGAAGCGACAGTGAAAGAGATCCATGATGCACCAGCAGTGAGAGGCAGTATTATCGCCAACATGCTGCAAGAACACGATAATCCTTTCACGCTGTACCCCTATGACACCAACTATCTCATCTACACCAATACCAGCGACATGAACAAAGAGGCGATCAGCAGCTATAGCTGGTCCGAAAATGCGCGCAAAGATGAGGTTAAGTTTCAGCTAAGCCTGGCGTTTCCGCTCTGGCGCGGGATATTAGGCCCAAATTCGGTACTCGGTGGTTCCTATACCCAGAAGTCCTGGTGGCAGCTTTCGAATAGTGAAGAGTCTTCACCGTTTCGCGAAACCAACTACGAACCGCAATTGTTCCTCGGTTTCGCCACCGACTATCGCTTCGCCGGTTGGACGCTCCGTGATGTCGAAATGGGTTATAACCATGACTCCAACGGCCGCTCCGATCCCACTTCACGTAGCTGGAACCGTCTTTATACTCGTCTGATGGCTGAAAATGGTAACTGGCTGGTGGAAGTTAAGCCGTGGTACGTCATCGGCAGCACTGACGATAACCCGGATATCACAAAATATATGGGCTACTATCAGCTGAAAATGGGTTATCACCTGGGTGACGCGGTCATCAGTGTGAAAGGCCAGTACAACTGGAATACCGGCTACGGTGGCGCAGAGCTGGGAGCCAGTTACCCCATCACGAAGCATGTGCGTCTATACACTCAGGTCTACAGTGGTTACGGCGAATCGCTGATTGACTATAACTTCAATCAGACCCGTGTTGGCGTGGGCGTGATGCTCAACGATATCTTCTGACAGATATTGAGAGTATTTTAATCATTGCAGTTTCTCTCTCAGGCGCTGAAAATAGCGCCTGTTTTTATTTCAGGCTAATGGGGTTAATGTGGCGCAGGCGGAAGTGTTGAATCTGGAAATGGGCGCTAAACAGGTTTTGCAGGAAACCTTTGGCTACCAACAGTTTCGCCCGGGTCAGGAAGAAATCATTGATACCGTGATCTCTGGTCGCGACTGCCTGGTCGTTATGCCGACAGGTGGCGGTAAATCCCTGTGCTATCAGATCCCCGCATTATTGCTCAACGGGCTCACCGTTGTTGTTTCTCCGCTGATTTCTCTGATGAAAGATCAGGTCGATCAACTGCTGGCCAACGGCGTGGCGGCAGCGTGTCTGAACTCCACCCAAAGTCGCGAACAGCAGCTTGAGGTGATGGCAGGCTGTCGCAGCGGGCAGATTCGCCTGTTGTACATTGCGCCTGAACGTCTGATGCTGGATAACTTCCTTGAAAATCTGGCGCACTGGAACCCGGTGCTGCTGGCGGTTGATGAAGCGCACTGTATTTCGCAGTGGGGGCATGATTTCCGCCCGGAATACGCGGCGCTGGGACAGTTGCGTCAACGCTTCCCAACCCTGCCGTTTGTGGCGCTGACCGCGACTGCGGACGAAACCACCCGGCTGGACATTGTGCGTCTGCTGGGGCTCAACGACCCGTTAATTCAGATCAGCAGTTTTGACCGCCCAAATATTCGCTACATGCTGATGGAGAAGTTTAAGCCGCTCGATCAGCTGATGCGCTATGTGCAAGAGCAGCGCGGTAAGTCCGGCATTATCTACTGCAACAGCCGTGCTAAAGTTGAAGACACCGCCGCGCGCCTGCAAAGCCGAGGCATCAGTGCCGGGGCTTATCATGCAGGGCTGGAAAATACCGTACGCGCCGACGTACAGGAGAAATTCCAGCGCGATGATCTGCAAATTGTGGTGGCAACCGTGGCGTTCGGCATGGGGATCAACAAACCCAACGTGCGCTTCGTGGTGCATTTCGATATTCCGCGCAACATCGAGTCCTACTACCAGGAAACCGGGCGCGCCGGGCGTGACGGCCTGCCTGCGGAAGCAATGCTGTTTTACGATCCAGCAGATATGGCGTGGTTACGCCGTTGTCTCGAAGAAAAGCCCGCCGGACAGCTGCTGGATATCGAGCGCCATAAGCTCAATGCGATGGGGGCATTTGCCGAGGCGCAAACCTGCCGTCGTCTGGTGCTGCTGAACTACTTTGGCGAAGGGCGTCAGGAGCCGTGCGGTAACTGCGATATTTGTCTCGACCCACCAAAACAGTACGACGGACTCATGGATGCGCGTAAAGCGCTGTCGACGATCTACCGCGTAAATCAACGCTTTGGTATGGGTTATGTCGTCGAGGTTCTGCGCGGGGCAAACAACCAGCGAATTCGTGAGCTGGCCCATGACAAACTGCCGGTCTACGGCATTGGTCGTGAGCAGAGCCATGAACATTGGGTCAGCGTTATTCGCCAGCTTATTCATCTTGGTCTGGTCACACAGAATATTGCCCATCACTCGGCGTTACAGTTAACCGAAGCTGCGCGTCCGGTACTGCGCGGTGAAGTTCCACTACAGCTTGCTGTGCCGCGTATTGTGGCGCTGAAACCGCGCGCAATGCAGAAATCCTTCGGCGGTAATTACGATCGCAAATTGTTCGCCAAATTGCGTAAGCTGCGTAAAGCCATTGCCGATGAAGAGAATATCCCGCCGTACGTGGTGTTCAACGACGCCACGCTGATTGAAATGGCCGAACAGATGCCGGTTTCACCGAGTGAAATGCTAAGCGTTAACGGGGTGGGGATGCGTAAACTTGAGCGTTTTGGCAAAGAATTTATGGCGCTTATCCGCGCACATGTTGATGGTGACGACGAAGAGTAGTCAGCCAGGCAAAAAAGTGCCAGGATGGTGACTCACTGAACTATTCCCCCGCGAGTCATTTTTATGTTAACGCTATTTTTCACCGTTGCGCTGGTGCACATCGTTGCGCTGATGAGTCCCGGTCCCGATTTTTTCTTTGTCTCTCAAACGGCCGTTAGCCGTTCGCGCAAAGAAGCGATGATGGGCGTGCTGGGCATTACCTGCGGCGTCATGGTCTGGGCCGGCGTGGCGCTGCTCGGCCTGCATCTGATCATCGAAAAAATGGCCTGGCTGCACACCATTATTATGGTCGGCGGTGGTCTGTATCTGTGCTGGATGGGTTATCAAATGCTGCGCGGTGCGTTTAAAAAACAGGATGTTGCGGCACCCGCACCGCAAGTTGAGCTGGCGCAAAGCGGACGCAGCTTTTTGAAAGGTCTGCTGACCAACCTGGCGAACCCTAAAGCCATTATCTATTTTGGCTCCGTCTTCTCGTTATTTGTTGGCGACAACGTGGGAACGGGCGCGCGTTGGGGGATTTTTGCCCTGATCATCGTGGAGACGCTGGCGTGGTTTACCGTGGTTGCCAGCCTGTTTGCGCTGCCGAAAATGCGCCGCGGCTATCAGCGTCTGGCGAAGTGGATTGACGGTTTTGCTGGGGCATTGTTCGCAGGCTTTGGTATTCATCTGATTATTTCGCGCTGAGTTCCTTCCAGACCGGATAAGCGTTAACGCTATCCGGCACTGTTATCAGGCATGTCGTGCTGATGCCAGCAGGGCGCCGATCAGCATAAACAGCGAACCGAACACTTTGTTCAGCGCCTTCATTTGCTTTGGTCCTTTAATCCATCCTGCAATGCGCGTAGCCAGCGTTGCGTAACCGATCATCACAATGATATCGACCACGATGGTCGTAACGCCAAGCACCACATACTGCATCAGCTGCGGTTCCTGCGGCAGAATGAACTGCGGGAACAGGGCGGCAAGAAAAACAATGCTTTTGGGGTTGGTCAGATTCACAAAGACCGCGCGTTTGAACAGGCGGCTGCGCGATTGTGTATTCGCCATGGTGTTCAGATCGATAGCGCCCGCTGTCCGCCATTGTTGAATACCCAGCCAAATCAGATAGGCCGCTCCCGCCCACTTCAGCACCTCAAACGCGATCACCGAACGTGAAAATAGCGTTCCCAGCCCCACGCCAACCAAAACGATATGAATGCCCAGCCCGGTCTGTAAACCCGCAATCGACGCGCTGGCCCCGCGATAACCGTAGCTGATGGCGGTGGTCATGGTGTTGATTGCGCCAGAGCCAGGAGACAGGCTCAAAATAATTGAGGTCAGCAGGTAGGCGAACCACCATTCAAAGGTCATGAGAAACTCCCGGATTGTCTATTTTTATGCCACAATACGCTACTGCCGTTAGGTTGTGTCAGCGACGGCGAAAAAAACGATTTTACTTGGTCAGCGAGGCTGGATACCCGATGTTTCAGCAGCAAAAAGACTGGGAAACAAGAGAAAACGCGTTTGCTGCTTTTTCCATGGGGCCACTGACAGATTTCTGGCGTCAGCGGGAAGAAGCGGAATTTACGGGTGTGGATGATATCCCCGTACATTTTGTTCGTTTTCATGCAGAAAAAAACGATCGCGTCATCGTCGTCTGTCCTGGACGCATTGAAAGCTACGTGAAATACGCTGAACTGGCGTATGACCTGTTTCATTCTGGTTTTGACGTGCTCATTATCGATCACCGTGGTCAGGGGCGTTCCGGGCGAATGCTTTCGGATCCACATCGCGGTCATGTCGATAACTTTAATGACTATGTCGACGATCTAACCGCCTTCTGGCAGCAGGAGGTGCTACCCGGCCCATGGAGAAAACGCTATATCCTGGCGCATTCTATGGGCGGAGCGATTGCCACATTGTTCCTGCAGCGCCACCCGAATCAGTGTGATGCCATCGCGCTTTGCGCGCCAATGTTTGGTATTGTGATGCGCTTTCCCGACTGGATGGTGCGCCACATTCTTGACTGGGCCGAAGGGCATCCGCGCATCCGCGAAGGCTATGCGATGGGAACCGGGCGCTGGCGGGCGCTGCCATTCGGTATGAATGCGCTCACCCATAGTCGACAGCGCTATCGGCGTAACCTACGCTTCTACGCAGATGATCCGCGGTTACGTGTGGGTGGCCCTACCTATCACTGGGTGCGTGAAGGCATTCAGGCGGGCGAACAGGTTCTGGCTGGCGCGGGAGACGACGCGACGCCGACGCTGCTGATTCAGGCCGAAGAAGAGCGTGTAGTGGATAACCGCATGCACGATCGTTTTTGTGAACTCCGCGCTGCAGCAGGCCATCCGGTAGAAGGAGGTCAGCCGCTTGTCATAAAAGGCGCGTACCATGAGATCCTTTTTGAAAAGGACGCCATGCGCTCAGTCGCGCTTAACGCTATTGTTGATTTTTTCAACAGGCATAACTCATCCAGCGGAACTCGCTTTGCCTAGAGGTTTAATTTTCTTATGTATCAGGTTGTTGCGTCTGATTTAGACGGTACGCTGCTTTCTCCCGACCATACTTTGTCCCCTTATGCCAAAGAGACGCTAAAACTACTGACGGCTCGCGGTGTTCACTTCGTGTTTGCCACCGGTCGTCATCATGTTGATGTGGGGCAAATTCGCGATAACCTCGGCATTAAAACCTACATGATCACCTCCAACGGCGCGCGGGTGCATGATTCTGACGGGAATCTGGTGTTTTCGCATAACCTGGATCGCGACATTGCCAGCGACCTGTTTGGTGTAGTGAACGCCAACCCGGATATCGTGACGAATGTTTACCGCGATGATGAGTGGTTCATGAACCGCCACCGCCCGGAAGAAATGCGTTTCTTTAAAGAGGCGGTATTCAATTATTCACTGTTTGAACCTGCGCTGCTGGAGCCGGATGGCGTCAGCAAAGTGTTTTTCACCACCGATTCTCACGAAAGGTTGCTGCCGCTGGAACAGGCGATTAACGCTCGCTGGGGCGATCGCGTCAATGTCAGCTTCTCTACGCTTACCTGTCTGGAAGTCATGGCGGGCGGCGTGTCGAAAGGTCATGCGCTGGAAGCGGTAGCGAAAGCGATGGGCTACAGCCTGAAAGACTGTATCGCTTTTGGCGATGGGATGAACGATGCGGAAATGCTCTCTATGGCGGGCAAAGGCTGCATCATGGGTAATGCCCACCAGCGCCTGAAGGATCTGCATCCGGAGCTGGAAGTCATCGGACTCAACGCCGACGATGCCGTGCCGCACTATCTGCGCGATCTCTTTTTAAAGTGATTGTTCTTTAGTTGACCAGTTGTCAACTAAACTCTCCGCTACAATGGATGTTCCCTGTTCTAAGAGGCATCCATTGTGGCGCTACTCATCATTACCACTATTTTGTGGGCCTTTTCCTTCAGCCTGTTTGGCGAATACCTTGCCGGTCATGTCGATAGCTATTTTGCAGTGCTGGTGCGCGTTGGACTTGCGGCGCTGGTGTTCCTGCCTTTTTTACGCACCCGCGGGCACAGCGTAAAAACGATCGCGCTGTATATGCTGGTGGGGGCCATGCAGCTTGGCATTATGTATATGCTGAGTTTTCACGCCTACCTGTATCTGACGGTTTCAGAGCTGTTGCTTTTCACCGTGCTGACGCCGCTCTACATCACGCTGATTTATGACCTGATGAGCGGGCGCCGTTTGCGTTGGAGCTACGCTTTCAGTGCGTTACTGGCGGTGATTGGCGCGGGGATTATTCGTTACGATCAGGTAACCAGCCACTTCTGGACCGGCCTGCTGTTGGTGCAGCTTTCCAACATTAGTTTTGCCATCGGTATGGTGGGATACAAGCGTCTGATGGAAACCCGCCCAATGCCACAGCACAACGCTTTTGCCTGGTTTTACATGGGCGCCTTTATGGTGGCGGTCGTCGCCTGGTTCATGCTGGGCAATGCGCAGAAAATGCCTGCAACCACGCTACAGTGGGGAATTCTGGTCTTTCTTGGCGTGGCGGCATCCGGCATTGGTTACTTTATGTGGAACTACGGTGCGACCCAGGTGGATGCCGGTACGTTGGGCATCATGAACAATATGCATGTGCCGGCCGGGCTGTTGGTCAACCTGGCCATCTGGCATCAACAGCCTCACTGGCCAAGCTTCATCATTGGCGCGGCTGTGATAGTGGCCTCACTGTGGGTACATCGAAAGTGGGTCGTTCCGCACTCCGCACAAACGGCAGATGATCGCAGGCGTGATTCCGCGCTGAGCGAATAAACGCTTCTGTTACCGGCTGGCGCTGCTCGCCATCACGCACGGCGGCGTACAGTCGGCTCCACAATCCATCGCCCAGGGTTTTGGTCACTACCAGGCCCTGGCGTTCAAAACTCTCCACCACCCAATGCGGTAACGCCGCGATGCCCATTCTGGCTGCAACCATCTGAATCAGCAGCAGGGTATTATCCACGCTCTTCAGCGACGGGCTAACGCCTGCGGGCTGCAGGAAATGTCGCCAGACATCCAGTCGACTCCGTTGCACCGGGTAAATAAGCAGCGTCTCGCTGGCTAAATCTTCCGGCGTGATTTGCGTTTTGCTGGCTAACGGGTGATCCGGCGCCAGTACCAGGCGGACTTCAAAATCGAACATCGGCGAATAGTGCAGTCCGCTGCGCGGCAGAATGTCGGAGGTTAACACCAGATCCAGCTCATCCTGCTGTAGCGCCGGTTGCGGATCGAACGTCACGCCGGATTTAAAGTCCATCTCCACCTGCGGCCAGTTGGCACGAAAATTCTCCAGCGCGGGCGTCAGCCACTGGATACAGCTGTGGCATTCAATCGCGATTCGCAGCCGGGTTTGCTGTGGTTCGTTGCAGGCCTGCAGCGCACGACCAATTTGCGGCAACACCTGATTGGCTAACTGCAGCAGGATTTCTCCCTGCGGCGTAAAGCGCAGAGGCTGGCTTTTACGGACAAAGAGTCGAAAGCCAAGGCGCTGCTCCAGATCGCTGAACTGGTGAGAAAGAGCGGATTGGGTCTGATGCAACGTCGCCGCGGCGGCTGCCAGCGAACCACTATTCCGCAACGCCTGGAGCGTTTTCAGGTGTTTAATCTCGATCATGAAAGTCCTTCACTTCGGCATGAACAAATTGCGCTTGAGGAATATACAGTAACCGCCAATTATGGATGTGTAAACATCTGGACGGCTAAAATCCTTCGTCTTTTAAATTTATGGTGCGTTGGCTTCGTTTCCCCACCCCAGTCACTTACTTCAGTAAGCTCCTGGGGATGAGTAAACTTGCCGCCTTCCCTAAATTCAAAATCCATAGGATTTACATATAATTAGAGGAAGAAAAATGACAATATTGAATCACACCCTCGGTTTCCCTCGCGTTGGCCTGCGTCGCGAGTTGAAGAAAGCGCAAGAAAGTTACTGGGCGGGAAATTCTTCCCGTGAAGATTTGCTGACCGTTGGCCGCGAGCTGCGTGCTCGCCACTGGGATCAGCAGAAGCAGGCGGGCGTTGACCTGCTGCCAGTAGGTGATTTTGCCTGGTACGATCACGTGCTGACTACCAGCCTGCTGCTCGGCAACGTTCCGGCCCGTCATCAGAATAAAGACGGCTCGGTCGATATCGATACCTTATTCCGCATTGGCCGTGGCCGCGCACCGACCGGTGAGCCAGCGGCGGCAGCAGAAATGACCAAATGGTTTAACACCAACTATCACTACATGGTGCCGGAATTCACCAAGGGTCAGCAGTTCAAACTGACCTGGACGCAACTGCTGGACGAAGTAGACGAAGCGCTGGCACTCGGGCACAAGGTGAAACCTGTGCTGCTGGGGCCGGTAACTTACCTGTGGCTGGGGAAAGTGAAAGGCGAACAGTTTGACCGCCTGAGCTTGTTGAACGACATTCTGCCGGTTTACCAGCAGGTGCTGGCTGAGCTGGCAAAACGGGGTATTGAGTGGGTGCAGATTGATGAACCTGCTCTGGTGCTGGAGCTGCCGCAAGCATGGCTGGATGCCTTTAAACCGGCTTATGACGCCCTGCAGGGCCAGGTGAAGCTGCTACTGACCACCTACTTCGAAGGCGTAACGCCAAACCTGGATACCATTACCGCGCTGCCGGTGCAGGGGCTGCACGTTGACTTCGTGCACGGTAAAGATGATGTCGCCGAGCTGCACAAACGTCTGCCTGCCGACTGGCTGCTGTCAGCGGGTCTGGTCAATGGTCGTAACGTCTGGCGCGCCGACCTCAGCGAAAAATACGCGCAAATTAAAGATATCGTCGGGAAACGTGACCTGTGGGTGGCTTCTTCCTGCTCCCTGCTGCATAGCCCCATCGATCTCAGCGTGGAAACCCGCCTTGATGCAGAGGTGAAGAGCTGGTTTGCCTTCGCCCTGCAAAAATGCGGCGAGCTGGCGCTGTTGCGTGATGCGTTGAACAGCGGTGATACGGCGGCAATTGTCGAGTGGAGCGCACCGATTCAGGCTCGTCGTCACTCTACCCGTGTCCATAACGCCGCAGTGGAAAAACGCCTGGCGGCGATCACCGCTCAGGACAGCCAGCGCGCCAACGCCTATCCGGTTCGTGCCGAGGCGCAGCGTGACCGCTTTAATCTGCCGGCATGGCCGACCACGACTATCGGCTCATTCCCGCAAACCACCGAAATTCGCGGTCTGCGTCTGGACTTCAAAAAGGGCAACCTGGATGCTGGTAACTATCGCACCGGAATTGCGGAACATATTAAACAGGCGATCGCTGAACAGGAGCGTCTGGGTCTCGACGTGCTGGTACACGGTGAAGCCGAACGTAACGACATGGTGGAATACTTTGGTGAGCATCTGGACGGGTTCGTCTTTACCCAGAACGGTTGGGTGCAGAGCTATGGCTCCCGTTGCGTGAAGCCACCGGTAGTCATTGGCGACGTCAGCCGCCCGGAAGCGATCACCGTGGAGTGGGCGAAGTATGCCCAGTCGCTGACCGACAAACCGGTAAAAGGTATGCTGACCGGTCCGGTGACCATTCTTTGCTGGTCATTCCCACGTGAAGACGTGACGCGTGAAACCATCGCGAAGCAGATTGCGCTGGCGCTGCGTGATGAAGTTGCGGATCTGGAAGCGGCGGGGATCGGCATCATCCAGATTGATGAGCCGGCACTGCGTGAAGGTTTACCGCTGCGTCGCAGCGACTGGGCGGCGTATCTGGAGTGGGGCGTGGAAGCCTTCCGCATTAACGCGGCAGTGGCGAAGGATGAAACCCAGATCCACACCCACATGTGTTACTGCGAGTTCAACGACATCATGGACTCCATTGCGGCGCTGGACGCGGACGTGATCACTATTGAAACCTCGCGTTCCGACATGGAGTTACTGGAGTCGTTCGAAGAGTTCGACTATCCGAACGAAATCGGGCCGGGCGTCTACGACATTCACTCGCCGAACGTCCCGAGCGTGGAGTGGATTGAAGCTCTGCTGAAGAAAGCCGAGCAGCGTATTCCGGCTGAACGTCTGTGGGTGAACCCGGACTGCGGTCTGAAAACGCGCGGTTGGCCGGAAACCCGCGCCGCGCTGGCAAACATGGTTAAAGCGGCACAGAATCTGCGTCAGGCGTAAAAACAAAACGGAGGCTGATGCCTCCGTTTTGTTTATTGGTTTGCCTGGCGGGAATTATTTCTTCCCACCGTATTGCGCGAACCACTCCAGCATTCTCTGCCAGCCGTCTTTCGCGGACTCTTCGTGATAGCTCGGGCGATAATCGGCGTTAAACGCATGCCCGGCATCGGGATAGACCACGATTTCCGCTTTCGCATTGGCGGCACGCAGCGCCTGACGCATTGTTTCAACGGTATCTTGTGGAATACTGGTATCCTGGCCGCCATACAGTCCCAAAACGGGAGCGTTCAGATCGGTGGCAATATCGACAGGGTGTTTGGGGGAGTTCAGCGTTTTATCGCCCACCAGTTTGCCGTACCACGCCACCGCCGCTTTTAGCTGTGGATTGTGTGCGGCATACAGCCAGGTAATGCGCCCGCCCCAGCAAAATCCGGTGATCATCAGTTGGTGCGCATCTCCCCCGTTGCGGGAAGCCCAACTGGCGACGTGATCCAAATCGGCCAGTACCTGAGAGTCAGGCACTTTGGCGACGAGGCCGCTTAGAAGCGTCGGGATATCGGCAAAGTCATTGGGATCGCCTTCGCGAAAATAGAGTTCGGGTGCGATAGCCAGATATCCTTCCAGCGCCAGTCGACGGCAAACATCACGAATGTGCTCATGAATACCAAAAATCTCCTGCACGACAATGATGACGGGCAGCGGACCATCGGTCTGTTGCGGCCGTGCGTAATACGCAGGCATATCATCGCCTTGTGAAGGTATGGACGTTACACCGGCGATAATCGCGTTATCCGGAGTGTGAACCGTGGTAGACGTCGGTGGAGATACAGCAGGTGCAAAGCCAGATTGTCGTGTTGTCATGGTATTCTCCGTACCCTTAAATATTCAGCCAAAAAGCGCATTGTTAACTATAGACACATGCAACGAACCACATTGCCTTAAACGGGCTATCTTTTGTGCAAGGCTTCCTTACATTGCGCCATTAATGTGATGTGAATCACTATTTCATGGTAAATCAATGCAATTGATTTCCTTCACAGTGATGACTGTCACGAAAATATGTTTATGCCTTCGGTAAAGTGTGTTTTTGCTTCTTCTGACAAAACCGATTCACAGAGGAGTTTTTATGTCTAAGTCTGATGTTTTTCATCTCGGCCTCACTAAGAGCGATTTACAAGGGGCTACGCTTGCTATCGTCCCTGGCGACCCGGAGCGTGTGGAAAAGATCGCCGCGCTGATGGATAAGCCGGTTAAGCTGGCATCTCATCGCGAGTTCACTACCTGGCGTGCTGAGCTGGATGGTAAAGCCGTGATCGTTTGCTCTACCGGTATCGGCGGCCCGTCAACCTCTATCGCCGTAGAAGAACTGGCACAGCTGGGCATTCGTACCTTCCTGCGTATCGGTACGACTGGCGCTATCCAGCCGCATATCAACGTGGGTGACGTACTGGTCACCACGGCGTCTGTCCGTCTGGACGGCGCAAGCCTGCACTTCGCGCCAATGGAGTTCCCGGCTGTTGCAGACTTCGAGTGCACCACCGCGCTGGTGGAAGCGGCGAAATCTATCGGCGCTACTACCCACGTTGGCGTTACCGCGTCTTCTGATACCTTTTACCCGGGCCAGGAGCGTTACGACACCTTCTCTGGTCGCGTCGTGAGCCGTTTCAAAGGCTCAATGGAAGAGTGGCAGTCTATGGGCGTTATGAACTACGAAATGGAATCTGCCACGCTGCTGACCATGTGTGCAAGCCAGGGTCTGCGTGCTGGTATGGTCGCGGGTGTTATCGTGAACCGTACTCAGCAAGAGATCCCTAATGCGGAAACGATGAAACAAACGGAAAGCCACGCGGTGAAAATCGTGGTAGAAGCCGCACGTCGTTTACTGTAATTCTCCCGTCTATTCAAAAAGGCCGACGTGTTCGGCCTTTTTATTTTGCGTAGTACCTCGCAGGAAATTCCTTTTAAACTGGACGTTTATACAGCACAATTCTATTTTGTGCGGGTAAGTCGTTGCTGTAAGGGGGTGTTGTGGATATTCCAATTTTGATGAGTGCCGTGCTGGCATTAGCTGCAGGGCTGCTGGTGGGTTGGCTGGCGACAAAAGCGCACGCCGACAGGATCCGTGCCGATCTCATCGAAGAACGACGAGAACTGGATATCGCGCTAAGCGCCGCCCGGCAACAACTCTCACAGGAAGCCCACTGGCGTGATGAGTGCGAACTGCTGAATAACGAACTCCGCAGCCTGCACAGTATCAATACCTCACTGGAGGCCGATCTCCGTGAAGTCACTACCCGGCTGGAAGCGACGCAGCAGCATGCGGAAGATAAAATTCGCCAGATGATCAACAGCGAACAGCGCCTGAGCGAACAGTTTGAGAATCTGGCGAACCGTATATTCGAGCACAGCAATCGCCGCGTAGATGAGCAAAATCGCCAAAGCCTGAACAGCCTGCTGGCACCGCTTCGCGAACAACTGGACGGTTTTCGCCGCCAGGTTCAGGACAGCTTCGGTAAAGAGGCACAGGAACGTCATACTCTGGCGCACGAAATTCGTAATCTCCAGCAACTGAACGCGCAGATGGCACAGGAAGCGGTAAACCTGACGCGGGCATTAAAAGGCGATAACAAAACGCAGGGAAACTGGGGAGAGGTCGTACTCACGCGGGTGCTTGAGGCTTCCGGTCTGCGCGAAGGCTATGAATACGAAACCCAGGTTAGCATCGAGAATGATGTGCGCTCGCGGATGCAACCGGACGTTATTGTCCGGTTACCACAGGGCAAAGATGTGGTGATCGACGCGAAAATGACGCTGGTTGCCTATGAACGCTATTTTAACGCTGAAGATGAATTCACCCGTGAGAGTGCGTTGCAGGAGCACATCGCCTCCGTGCGAAACCACATTCGTCTGCTGGGTCGCAAAGACTATCAGCAGCTTCCTGGGTTACGTACGCTTGACTATGTGCTGATGTTTATCCCCGTTGAGCCTGCTTTTTTACTGGCGCTCGACAGGCAGCCCGAACTGATTACCGAAGCGCTTAGAAATAACATTATGCTGGTCAGTCCCACGACGCTGTTGGTGGCATTGCGTACGATTGCCAATCTGTGGCGCTACGAGCATCAGAGCCGCAACGCGCAACAAATTGCCGATCGGGCCAGTAAACTTTATGACAAGATGCGCCTGTTTGTGGATGATATGTCGGCAATTGGTCAAAGCCTGGACAAAGCCCAGGATAACTACCGACAGGCGATGAAAAAACTCTCTTCAGGCCGTGGAAATGTCTTATCGCAGGCGGAAGCCTTCCGTGGCTTAGGCGTGGAAATTAAGCGTGAGATTAATCCTGAGCTGGCTGAACAAGCCACTACCCAGGATGAAGAGTACCGTTTGCGCTCGGTCCCTGAGACGCAACAAGATGAGCCTTACCCCGATGATGAAACGGTAAATCAGCAATCAAGCTAGTCCATTTGGGGTAGTTGAACCCGGCAGAAGGGTAGGGCAAATTGGCCCAATCTGTTACACTTCTCGAACATTTTTTGAATGAGCAGGCACTGAGATGGTGGATAATTCACAAGAAACGACGCACTTTGGCTTTCAGACCGTCGCTAAAGAGCAGAAAGCTGACATGGTGGCCCACGTTTTTCATTCTGTGGCCTCTAAATATGACGTTATGAATGACTTAATGTCATTCGGCATTCATCGTTTGTGGAAGCGCTTCACCATTGACTGCAGTGGCGTGCGTCGCGGACAAACCGTTCTCGATTTGGCTGGCGGTACCGGCGATCTGACGGCGAAATTCTCTCGCATGGTAGGCGAAACCGGCAAAGTTGTGCTGGCGGATATCAATGACTCAATGCTCAAAATGGGTCGCGAAAAGCTGCGCAATATTGGTGTGGTGGGTAACGTTGAGTACGTTCAGGCGAATGCGGAAGCACTACCTTTCCCTGACAACACGTTTGACTGCATCACCATCTCTTTCGGTCTGCGCAACGTTACGGATAAAGACAAAGCATTACGCTCCATGTATCGCGTGTTGAAGCCGGGCGGACGTCTACTGGTGCTGGAGTTCTCCAAGCCGATTATCGAACCGCTGAGCAAAGCCTACGACGCATACTCTTTCCACGTTCTACCGCGCATTGGCTCCATGGTAGCAAGCGATGCAGACAGTTATCGCTATCTGGCGGAATCCATCCGCATGCATCCCGATCAGGACACCTTAAAAGCAATGATGCAAGATGCCGGGTTCGAAAGCGTTGATTACTACAACCTGACGGCAGGTGTCGTTGCGCTGCATCGTGGCTACAAGTTCTGACAGGAGATTGGGGATGCCTTTAAAACCCTTAGTGACCGCAGGCGTTGAAAATCTGCTCAACACCTTTCTGTACCGTTCTCCTGCGCTGAAATCGGCCCGAACGCGTTTGCAGAGTAAGGTGCTGCGTTTTGACCTGAAAGGATTTTCGACGTCGTTAGTCCTGGTGTTTAGTGAGCGCCAGGTCGATGTGCTGGGGGCATGGGAAGGCGAAGCCGATTGCACCGTAATCACATATGCCAGTGTGTTACCGAAATTGCGTGACAGACAGCAACTCACCACGCTTATTCGCAGCGGCGAACTGGAAGTGCAGGGCGATATTCAGGTGGTGCAGAACTTTGTTGCGCTGGCCGATCTGGCGGAGTTGGATCCTGCAGAACTGTTAGCACCCTATACCGGCGATATCGTCGCGGAAGGTGTTAGCAAAGTCCTGCGCGGTGGCGCGAAGTTCCTGCGTCATGGCATTCAACGTCAGCAACGTTATGTTGCTGAAGCGATCACCGAAGAGTGGCGTATGGCCCCTGGCCTGCTTGAAGTTGCATGGTTTGCGGAAGAAACGGCAGCGGTTGAGCGCGCGGTCGAATCTCTGGCCAGACGGCTGGAAAAACTGGAGGCCAAATGACGCCAGGAGAAGTACGGCGCCTTTATTTCATCATTCGCACTTTTTTAAGCTACGGTCTTGATGAACTCATCCCTAAAATGCGTATTACGCTGCCGCTCCGTCTGTGGCGTTACACATTGTTTTGGATGCCAAACCGACATAAAGATAAGCCGCTGGGTGAAAGGCTGAGACTGGCTTTGCAGGAATTGGGGCCGGTATGGATCAAATTTGGTCAAATGCTCTCCACCCGTCGAGATCTGTTTCCGCCGCACATCGCCGATCAGTTGGCCCTGTTGCAGGATCGGGTTGCTCCATTCGATGGACAACGGGCAAAAGAACAAATTGAAGAAGCAATGGGTGGGCTACCTGTTGAAGCGTGGTTTGATGATTTTGAGATAACACCACTGGCATCTGCGTCTATTGCTCAGGTTCATACCGCGCGACTGAAGTCGAATGGCAAAGAGGTGGTGATCAAAGTTATTCGCCCGGACATACTGCCGGTCATCAAAGCGGATTTAAAACTGATCTACCGCCTGGCTCGTTGGGTTCCTCGTCTGCTGCCAGATGGGCGTCGCCTGCGACCAACAGAAGTCGTCCGTGAATATGAAAAAACGTTGATTGATGAGCTAAATCTGCTGCGCGAATCGGCGAACGCCATTCAACTGCGGCGTAATTTTGAAGACAGCCCAATGCTGTACATCCCGGAAGTGTATTCCGACTATTGCAGTCAGAACATGATGGTGATGGAGCGCATTTACGGTATCCCGGTTTCAGATGTCACCACGCTTGAGAAGAACGGCACCAATATGAAACTGTTGGCCGAGCGTGGTGTTCAGGTCTTCTTTACTCAGGTATTCCGCGACAGCTTTTTCCATGCGGATATGCACCCTGGGAACATTTTTGTCAGTTATGAGCACCCTGAAAACCCGAAATACATTGGTATTGATTGTGGGATTGTGGGCTCTTTAAACAAAGAAGATAAGCGTTACCTGGCTGAAAACTTCATTGCGTTCTTTAACCGCGATTACCGCAAAGTTGCTGAACTGCACGTGGATTCTGGCTGGGTTCCACCGGATACCAACGTTGAAGAGTTCGAATTCGCCATTCGTACCGTGTGTGAGCCGATCTTCGAAAAGCCGCTAGCAGAGATCTCCTTTGGTCACGTGCTGTTGAATCTGTTCAATACGGCACGTCGATTTAATATGGAAGTCCAGCCTCAACTGGTGCTGTTACAGAAGACGCTGTTGTACGTTGAGGGTGTTGGCCGACAGCTCTATCCTCAGTTGGATCTGTGGAAAACGGCCAAACCTTTCCTTGAATCCTGGATTAAAGATCAGGTCGGTATTCCGGCGCTTGTCAGGGCATTTAAAGAAAAAGCACCGTTCTGGGTCGAAAAAATGCCAGAAATACCTGAACTGGTGTATGACAGTTTGCGCCAGGGCAAATATTTACAGCACAGTGTTGATAAGATTGCGCGCGAGCTTCATGCGAATCACGTACGTCAGGGACAATCCCGTTATTTATTGGGTATTGGCGCAACGTTGCTGTTAAGTGGGACATTCCTGCTGGTAAGCCGCCCTGAGTGGGGGCTTATGCCGGGCTGGTTAATCGCGGGTGGTGTTATCGCCTGGCTGATCGGCTGGCGCAAAATGCGCTGATTTTTTCATCGCCCAAGGCAGGTCGTGTAACGTATACTACGGCCTTATTAATTCATCATCTATGACAGAGGAACATGTATGGGTGGTATCAGTATTTGGCAGTTGTTGATCATTGCCGTCATCGTTGTACTGCTATTTGGCACCAAGAAACTCGGCTCCATCGGTTCCGACCTTGGCGCGTCTATTAAAGGCTTCAAGAAAGCGATGGGTGATGATGAACCTAAGCAGGATAAAACCAGCCAGGACGCTGATTTTACCGCTAAATCCATCACCGATAAGCAGGGTGAAGTGAAGAAAGAAGACGCCAAAAGCCAAGATAAAGAGCAGGTATAATCCGTGTTTGATATCGGTTTTAGCGAACTGTTATTGGTGTTCGTTATCGGCCTCATCGTACTGGGGCCACAACGATTGCCAGTGGCAGTAAAAACGGTCGCGGGCTGGGTCCGTGCGCTGCGCTCTCTTGCAACTACTGTGCAGAATGAACTGACCCAGGAGCTTAAGCTTCAGGAGTTTCAGGACAGCCTGAAGAAAGTAGAGAAAGCGAGCCTGACAAATTTGACGCCGGAGCTGAAAGCATCGATGGATGAGCTGCGTGAAGCGGCTGAGTCGATGAAGCGTTCTTACAGCGTGCACGATCCTGAGAAAGCGAGCGATGAAGCGCACACTATCCATAACCCTGTGGTGAAAGGAAGTGAAGCGCAGCACGAGGGGGTTACCCCTGCTACTGCTGAAGCACAGGCCAGTTCGCCGGAGCAAAAACCGGAATCCACGGGTGCTGACACGCCGGAGTTGAAGGACACTGTTTCCGTTACGTCGATGGACGTGGAAAAGAAACCTGCTGCACCTGCTGTCGAATCCTCACCCTCGTCGAGTGATAAACCGTAAACATGTCTGTAGAAGATACTCAACCGCTCATCACGCATCTTATTGAGCTGCGTAAGCGACTCCTGAACTGCATTATTGCGGTTATGGTGATCTTTCTGGCGTTGGTTTATTTTGCCAACGACATTTACCATATGGTTGCGGCACCGCTGATTAAGCAGATGCCTCAGGGTGCAACGATGATCGCCACCGATGTGGCTTCACCGTTCTTTACCCCGATAAAGCTAACCTTTATGGTGTCGCTGATCCTGTCGGCACCAGTGATCCTGTACCAGGTATGGGCATTTATTGCGCCTGCTTTGTATAAGCATGAACGTCGCCTTGTCGTGCCGCTGCTGGTCTCAAGTTCGCTGTTGTTCTATATCGGGATGGCATTCGCCTATTTTGTCGTCTTCCCGTTGGCGTTTGGCTTCCTTGCCAACACAGCTCCGCAAGGCGTGCAGGTTTCGACAGACATTGCCAGTTATCTCAGCTTTGTCATGGCGTTGTTTATGGCGTTTGGTGTCTCTTTTGAGGTTCCTGTCGCCATTGTATTGTTGTGCTGGATGGGCATTACGACACCTGAGGACCTACGTAAGAAACGTCCTTATGTAGTGGTCGGGGCATTTGTCGTGGGGATGTTACTGACTCCACCAGACGTCTTCTCGCAAACGCTGTTGGCGATACCGATGTACTGCCTGTTCGAAGTGGGTGTTTTCTTCTCTCGTTTTTATGTCGGCAAGCGACGTACGCGAGACGAAGACAACGAGGCTGAGAATGCGAAAGAAGCTGAAGCCACCGAGAAAACCGAAGAGTAAATTCAGCCGCCCGTAAGGGCGGTTGTCATATGGGAGGAAGCATGTTTGATATTGGCGTTAATCTAACCAGTTCACAATTTGCGAAAGACAGGGATGAGGTTGTGGCGCGCGCCTTTGCTGCGGGTGTAAACGGCATGCTTCTGACCGGAACAAACCTGCATGAAAGCCAGCAGGCGCTAAAGTTGGCACAGCATTATCCACATTGCTGGTCCACAGCTGGCGTCCACCCGCATGACAGTAGCCAATGGCAATCCTCAACAGAGGCGGAAATTATTGCACTGGCGAACCAGTCCGAAGTGGTCGCCATTGGTGAGTGTGGCCTGGATTTCAATCGTAATTACTCCACTGCGCAGGAACAGGAACGGGCTTTTGAGGCGCAATTGCGTATTGCCGCTGAATTGCAGATGCCTGTTTTCATGCATTGTCGGGATGCCCACGAACGTTTTTTGACGCTGCTGGAACCCTGGCTGGACAGCCTCCCCGGCGCAGTGCTGCACTGTTTCACTGGCTCGCGCCGGGAGATGCAGGACTGCGTGGACAGAGGGCTTTATATCGGGATTACCGGATGGGTCTGCGATGAGCGTCGGGGTATGGAACTACGGGAGCTACTGCCGTTTATCCCGGCGGAAAGGCTGCTGATAGAAACAGACGCGCCCTATTTACTCCCACGCGATCTGGCCCCGAAGCCGACTTCCCGACGCAATGAACCTGCACACCTGCCGCATATTCTTGAGCGTATTGCGCACTGGCGCGGGGAAGATCCTCAGTGGCTATCAACGGCGATTGATGCCAACGTCAGAACGTTATTCGAAGTGACCTTCTGAGTCTGTTTATATTTTTCGAAAGCCGGTGTTTTTCACGCTCTGCTTAACCTCTTTATTCAACAGGTTAAGCAGGAGCATGGAACGTGCTTCGCCGTCGGGTTCGGTGAAAATCGCCTTCAACCCTTCAAATGCCCCTTCAGTGATAATGACGCAGTCTCCAGGATGCGGCGTTTCCGGGTCAACAATTCCTTCGGGCTTGTAGATAGAAAGCTGGTGAATGACGGGAGAGGGGACGGTGGCTGGTGTCGCTCCAAAACGTACAAAATGGCTAACGCCACGTGTCGCATTGATGGTCGTGGTGTGGATCACTTCCGGATCGAACTCGACAAACATGTAATTAGGGAAAAGTGGCTCACTGACTGTGGTACGTTTACCACGCACCATTTTTTCCAGGGTGATCATTGGCGTCAAACAGTTTACTGCTTGTCTTTCCAGGTGTTCCTGGGCACGTTGAAGTTGCCCGCGTTTGCAGTACAGTAAATACCAGGCTTGCATAATAACTCTTATCCGCTTGTTCTGAGCGCAAGCATAGCAAAAGTCATTATACACTTCATCTTTCAAGCCTCATCGGTGTTGGTTGCCAGAGTTCACGCTAATTTAACAAAAATACAGCATCACAATGATGAACGCCGTATAATGAGGCGCTTACACAGAGGCCATAATGGACGCCATGAAATATCACGATTTACGCGACTTCCTGACGCAGCTTGAACAGCAGGGCGAGCTCAAACGCATTACGCTTCCAGTGGATCCCCATCTGGAGATCACTGAAATTGCCGATCGCACCTTGCGTGCCGGTGGGCCTGCGCTGCTGTTTGAGAATCCAAAAGGCTATTCAATGCCGGTGCTGTGCAATCTGTTTGGCACGCCGAAGCGTGTCGCCATGGGGATGGGGCAAGAAGATGTCTCAGCACTACGGGAAGTTGGTAAGCTGTTGGCGTTTTTGAAAGAGCCGGAGCCGCCGAAAGGATTCCGCGATCTGTTTGATAAGCTGCCACAGTTCAAGCAGGTGCTGAACATGCCGACCAAACGGCTACGCGGTGCGCCTTGTCAGCAAAAAATCTACTCAGGCGATGACGTTGATTTAAACCGCATTCCGATTATGACCTGCTGGCCGGAAGATGCAGCGCCACTGATTACATGGGGACTCACCGTCACGCGTGGTCCGCATAAAGAGCGACAGAATCTGGGTATTTATCGCCAACAGTTGATTGGCAAAAATAAGCTCATTATGCGTTGGCTTTCACATCGTGGCGGCGCGCTGGATTATCAGGAGTGGTGCGCTGCACACCCTGGTGAGCGTTTCCCAGTCTCCGTTGCGTTAGGGGCAGACCCGGCGACCATTCTGGGCGCGGTGACCCCTGTACCTGATACATTATCAGAGTACGCCTTCGCCGGGCTGCTGCGTGGCACCAAGACCGAAGTCGTCAAATGCATCTCCAACGATCTCGAAGTACCCGCCAGCGCTGAAATCGTACTGGAAGGTTATATCGAGCCGGGTGAACTGGCACCGGAAGGACCGTATGGCGATCATACGGGTTATTACAATGAAGTGGATAGCTTCCCGGTTTTCACCGTCACCCACATTACCCAACGTGAAGATGCGATTTATCACTCCACCTACACCGGACGCCCACCAGATGAGCCAGCGGTTCTCGGTGTGGCGCTGAATGAGGTCTTTGTTCCTATTCTGCAAAAGCAGTTCCCGGAAATCGTCGACTTTTATCTGCCGCCGGAAGGTTGTTCTTATCGACTGGCCGTGGTGACGATGAAAAAACAGTACGCGGGTCATGCCAAACGCGTCATGATGGGCGTTTGGTCATTTTTGCGTCAGTTTATGTACACCAAATTTGTTATTGTCTGCGATGATGATGTCAACGCACGTGACTGGAACGATGTGATTTGGGCAATTACTACCCGTATGGACCCGGCCCGGGATACGGTACTGGTAGAGAATACGCCGATTGATTACCTGGACTTTGCCTCGCCGGTTTCCGGCCTTGGTTCAAAAATGGGGCTGGATGCCACAAATAAATGGCCGGGTGAAACCCAACGAGAGTGGGGACGCCCGATTAAAAAAGATCCTGAAGTGACTGCGCGTATTGACGCAATTTGGGATGAATTAGCCATCTTTAATGACGGCAAAAGCGCCTGAGGCGCGATCGTTTTGCCTATTGATCCGACAGAGAGAGCGCATGACAACCTTAAGCTGTAAAGTGACCTCGGTAGAAGCTATCACTGACACCGTATATCGCGTACGTTTAGTGCCGGACGCGGCGTTTTCCTTTCGTGCAGGTCAGTATTTAATGGTCGTGATGGACGAACGTGATAAACGCCCGTTCTCCATGGCATCTACGCCGGATGAGCATGGGTTCATTGAGCTGCACGTGGGTGCTTCTGAGCTAAATCTTTATGCCATGGCTGTTATGGACCGAATTCTGAAAGATCGGGAAATTAAGGTCGATATCCCGCACGGTGAAGCCTGGCTGCGGGATGATGAGAATCGTCCGCTGATCCTGATTGCCGGAGGTACAGGGTTCTCTTACGTGCGTTCTATTCTGCTTACCGCGCTGGCGCGCAATCCAAACCGCGATATCACTATTTACTGGGGCGGGCGCGAAGAGAAGCATCTCTACGATCTCTCAGAGCTGGAAGCATTGTCGGTGAATCACCCGAACCTGCGCGTTGAGCCGGTGGTAGAGCAGCCTGAAGACGGCTGGCGTGGTCGTACGGGAACCGTATTAACGGCAGTATTACAGGATTACGGCACTCTGGCGGAACATGATATTTATATCGCCGGGCGTTTCGAGATGGCTAAAATCGCGCGCGACCTGTTCTGCAATGAACGTAGTGCGCGTGAAGATCGCCTGTTTGGCGACGCTTTCGCGTTCATTTAAGCGCTGTGCGCCGGATCCCTTCCGGCGCATCCATTACCAACCTTACTTCTTCTAACTGGGTGCAAACCCGGTCTTGTTGTTTCTCTTTTTCAGCATATTTTTTAGTAAACATGTTTTTTCTATCTATTAATCATAAAACTGAGTTTTTGTGACGGGTTTCATTTTGTTTAGTAAACAAAATGGGCAAGCTGTATCGCATCACATTGCGGGACGTCAGCGAGGGAAAACCATGAGGCTCGGACTGGATATCGGCGGGACTAAAATTGAAGCGGTGGTGATTGATAACACGGGTGAAATTGTTTACCGCGAGCGATGTGCGACACCAAAGCTGAGTTACGGTGATTTTTTCCAGGCTGTGACCGAGATGATTGCTAAGGCGAGACAGGCCGTTAATCAGCCTTTATCGGTGGGTATCGGGGTGCCCGGCGCGGTGGATAGCGAAGGTTTGATTAAGAATTCCAATATCCTGGTGCTGAATCAGCAGGCTTTTTCGCAAGATCTTGAGCGTGCATTAGGAATGCCAGTACCCGTAACTAATGACGCCAACTGCTTCACACTGTCGGAAGCGATGGACGGTAGCGGACGGGGCTATCGTGTCGTATTTGGCGTTATCCTCGGTACCGGATGCGGCGGTGGACTATGCATCGATAACCGTTTGATCTCTGGACCTAACGCCTGTTCAGGAGAGTGGGGACATAATGCATTGCCGCGCTACCACGAATCTCGGGACGGGGCTGAAGTGACATGCTATTGCGGACAGGTGAACTGTATTGAGAGCTTTATTTCCGGCAGCGGCCTGGAGCGTCAGTATATGAATCACACCGCGCAACATGCAGGTGTGCCACATATTATGCAGCGGGTAGAATCGGGTGATGCAGATGCCTGTTTGTTATGGGAACGCTATTGCGATCAGCTGGCGCGCGCGTTGGCGGGGGTGGTGAATACGCTCGATCCCGATGTTATCGTGCTGGGCGGTGGGGTATCCAATATCACTTTACTGTACTCAGGCTTGCAGGCGCGAGTGGCGCAGTACGTATTTGGTAAACAGTGCCGTACGCCGATCGTTCAGGCCCGACACGGTGACAGCAGCGGCGTACGCGGCGCGGCCTGGCTGGGGGCGCAAAAGGCCAGCGTAAATCAATGAGAGTGACATGACGAAACCTGTACGTATCAGGGACATTGCCGAAGCCTGCGGCGTTTCAGTTGGCGCGGTTTCCCGCGCCCTGAAAGGGCAGCCGGGGCTACGTGAAGATACCCGGCTGCGCATTATTTCTGTGGCGCAGCAGCAGGGTTATGATTTTTCCCGTCTGCGCACTGACAAGATCAAACGCGTCCTGTTTTTGCTGCACCGCCAGCACAATATCAGCCGGGCATTGCCGTTTTACTCGCAGCTGCTGCTGGGTATCGATGATGCCTGCCGGGATCAGGGTATTGCGCTGAGTTTTCTCTCTATAGGCCCAGGTGATGCAGTGAGTGAGCAGGTGATGCTGCACCAGCCGGATGCGCTGATCTGCGCCGGTTTTTTTGAGCCTGAATTACTTGGCTTGCTGCAACAGATGAAATTGCCGTTGGTGCTGGTGGATCTGTGGGCTCCAGGTTTGCCATGCGTCAATCCGGACAATACCCAGGGCGGCTATCTGGCGACAAAACACTTGATCGAACAGGGGCGCAGCCGTATCGCTTTTCTTGCCAGTTCGCTTGCGCACTACAGCATCCGTCAGCGCGAGAAGGGCTACCGTCAGGCATTGTATGAGGCCCGTTTGCTGATGCCGCCAGAATACGACGCCGTTGCGCCACCGCTGCTGGATACCGAGCAATCCCTGGTGGAAGCGGTTAATGAGCTTTTCAGGCTGCCGGAGCCGCCTGATGCCATTTTTGCCTATAACGACGCGGCGGCGATGGTTGTTCAGCGGGTGTGTGCGCAGCAGGATATACGTATCCCGGAAGATCTCGCGCTGGTGGGGTTTGATGATATCGATGCTGCGGCCTGGTCACATCCGCCGCTGACCACTATTGCGGTTGATAAAAAGCAACTGGGGCGTGAAGCGCTGCGTTTATTGCTGGAAGAGAAACTGGAAGAGAATCTGCTGTTGCCGGTGCAATTAGTGGTGCGTGGTAGTTCAGGGAAATAAAAAACCCGCCCCTGACAGGCGGGAAGAACGGCAACTAAACCTTTCCCCGTCATAATTCACTCTGCCTCTTTGTTGGCTGCCTTTGCTCACCCCGGTCACATAGTTATCTATGCTCCCGGGGATTCGCTCAGTTGCCGCCGCGATGCAGCGCGAATTATTTAGGGGAATTTATCTTTGATTAAACTCGCTCAAATACCGTCGCGATGCCCTGACCTAACCCGATACACATCGTTGCCAGACCAAACTGCACGTCTTTGCGTTCCATCAGGTTGAGCAGGGTGGTGCTAATCCGCGCGCCGGAACATCCTAGTGGGTGGCCCAGGGCGATCGCGCCGCCGTTGAGGTTGATCTTCTCGTCTATCTGCTCCATCAGCCCCAGATCTTTAATGCACGGCAGGATCTGGGCGGCAAAGGCTTCGTTCATCTCAAACAAGCCGATGTCGCTGGAGGAGAGTCCCGCTTTTTTCAGCGCCAGTTTTGAGGCCGGAACCGGACCGTAACCCATGATTGACGGGTCGCAGCCAACAACAGCCATCGAACGAATACGGGCACGCGGCGTCAGACCCAGCTCACGGGCGCGACTTTCACTCATGACCAGCATCGCCGCTGCTCCGTCAGAGAGCGCGGAGGAGGTACCGGCAGTGACCGTTCCGCTCACCGGATCGAACGCTGGGCGCAGGGTGGATAGCGCTTCGATAGTGGTTTCCGGACGAATAACCTCATCATAGTTAAACTGTTTCAACACGCCGTCGGCATCATGACCGCCGGTCGGAATGATTTCGTTTTTAAACGCGCCGGACTGAGTAGCAGCCCAGGCGCGAGCGTGTGAGCGTGCGGCGAAAGCATCCTGCATTTCACGGCTGATGCCGTGCATGCGGGAGAGCATTTCTGCGGTCAGGCCCATCATCCCCGCCGCTTTTGCTACGTTGCGGCTCATGCCCGGATGGAAATCAACGCCGTGGCTCATTGGTACATGGCCCATATGCTCCACGCCACCAATCAGGCACGCCTGAGCATCACCGGTCATGATCATACGTGCCGCGTCGTGCAGCGCCTGCATTGATGAACCGCACAGGCGGTTCACGGTGACCGCCGGAACGGAGTGCGGGATTTCCGCCAGCAGCGCGGCGTTACGGGCGATGTTGAAACCCTGCTCCAGCGTTTGCTGCACACAGCCCCAGTAAATGTCATCCAGCGCGGTTGGCTCCAGTGCCGGATTACGCGCCAGCAGGCTACGCATTAAGTGTGCGGAGAGATCTTCTGCCCGTACGTTACGAAACGCGCCCCCTTTTGAACGGCCCATCGGGGTACGGATCGCATCAACAATTACAACCTGTTCCATTGTGACTCCTTAAGCCGTTTTCAGGCTGCCAACCGGGCGGGCAGGCTCAACCTGGGGATAATACGGTTCGTTATGGCGCGCCTTATCACGCAGACCAGCCGGAACTTCATACAGCGCTCCGAGGTGCTGATACTGCTGAGCCATATCGAGATACTTCGCGCTGCCGAGCGTATCCAGCCAGCGGAACGCGCCGCCGTGGAACGGAGGGAAGCCCAGGCCATACACCAGTGCCATATCGGCTTCTGCCGGGCTGGCGATAATGCCTTCTTCCAGACAACGCACCACTTCGTTGACCATTGGGATCATCATGCGGGCGATAATTTCTTCATCGCTAAAGTCGCGCTTCGGCTGGCTGATATCTGCCAGCAAACCGTCAACGGCGGCATCTTCTTCTTTCTTCGGCTTGCCCTTGTTGTCTTCTTTATAACGCCAGAATCCGAGGCCGTTTTTCTGCCCGAAACGGCTGGCATCAAACAGCGCATCAATCGCATCGCGATAATCTTTCTGCATACGCTGCGGGAAGCCCGCGGACATTACCGCCTGTGCGTGATGTGCGGTATCAATACCCACCACGTCCAGCAGATAAGCCGGGCCCATTGGCCAGCCAAACTGTTTTTCCATGACTTTGTCGACTTTGCGGAAATCCGCCCCATCGCGCAGCAGCTGGCTGAAACCGGCAAAATACGGGAACAGCACGCGGTTCACGAAGAAACCGGGGCAGTCGTTCACCACAATTGGCGTTTTGCCCATCTGGCTTGCCCAGGCGACAACTTTGGCGATGGTTTCATCCGAGCTTTTCTCGCCGCGAATGATCTCAACCAGTGGCATGCGGTGTACCGGGTTAAAGAAGTGCATCCCACAGAAGTTTTCCGGGCGTTTGAGCACGCTGGCCAGTTCGTTGATTGGGATGGTAGAGGTATTCGACGCCAGTACGGTGTCCGGGCGAACTTTGTCTTCAGTCTCCGCCAGCACCGCTTTTTTCACTTTCGGGTTTTCTACGACCGCTTCAACCACCACATCCACACGCTCAAAACCGCTATAGTCGAGGGTTGGATGAATAGTGGAAATCACGCCCGCCATTTTTAGACCGTCAATTTTGCCGCGCTCAAGCTGTTTGTTCAGCAGTTTGGCCGCTTCGGTCATGCCCAGCGTTAATGATTTGTCGTTGATATCTTTCATCACAACCGGCACGCCTTTCCAGGCTGACTGGTAAGCGATGCCACCGCCCATAATGCCTGCACCCAGCACTGCCGCTTGCTTTGGTGCTTCAATATTTTTGGTGAGCTTTTTGGCTTTGGCTTTCACGAACTGATCGTTCAGGAAGATACCAACCAACGCGCGGGCTTCACTGGTGTGCGCCAGTGGCACAAAGCTCTTATTTTCCAGATTCAGCGCTTCTTCACGGCCAAAACGAGCCGCTGCTTCAATGGTTTTTACCGCGGTAATCGGTGCGGGATAATGCTTACCTGCCGTCTGCGCCACCATGCCTTTGGCGATGGTAAAGCTCATAGCCGCTTCAATTTTGCTGAGTTTCAACGGCTCCAGCTTCGGCTGACGTTTGGCTTTCCAGTCAAGGTCGCTGTTAATCGCCTGACGTAATACCGCGATCGCGCCATCAAGCAGTTTGTCTTGCTTCACTACGCCATCGACCAGACCGATTTTTAGCGCCTGCTCAGCACCAACATCTTTACCTGCAGCAATGATTTCCAGCGCGCTGTCCGCGCCCAGCATACGTGGCATACGCACGGAACCGCCAAAGCCCGGCATAATGCCCAGCTTGGTTTCCGGCAGGCCAATGCGCAGGTCCGGCGTTGCCAGACGATAATCGGTTGCCAGGACACACTCGCAGCCACCGCCCAGCGCGTAACCGTTTACCGCAGAGAGGGTCGGAACAGGCAGATCTTCGAGGCGGTTAAAGACGCTGTTGGCAAAATGCAGCCACTGGCTTAACTGTTCTTCAGGCACGAGGAACAGTGAAAGGAATTCGGTGATATCGGCACCAACAATAAAGGCTGCTTTGTTAGAACGCAGCAGCAGCCCTTTTAAATTCGGTTGTTTTTCCAGCACATCAAGCGCATGGCCCAGGCTGGCAACGGTGGCCGTGTCGAGTTTATTGACCGAACCAGGGGCATCGAACACCAGTTCGGCGATGCCATCTTCCAGCCAGTCGAGGTACAGGGTGTCGCCTTTGTAAAGCATGTCAGTCTCCTGAATCCGCAAGGTGATCTGGTCATACCAGATGAATCGAAGTGTGTATTTTGTGTTAATAAAATGCAAATGAATGATTAAAGAAATGACGATTTGATCACGCTCGGCAGAAATCACGCACTCACAAGGCGATGTGCTAAGATGCGGAGACTTGAGGTCAAAAAAACAGAAGGATAGAAAATGGAATCACTGGCCGCTCTCTATAAAAATCATATCGTTACCCTACAGGAACGGACGCGCGACGCGCTGGAACGCTTTAAGCTGGATGCGTTACTTATTCACTCAGGTGAGCTGATTAACGTCTTTCTCGACGATCATCCATATCCGTTTAAGGTCAATCCGCAATTCAAAGCCTGGGTGCCTGTAACGCAGGTTCCTAACTGCTGGTTGCTGGTGGATGGCGTAAACAAGCCGAAACTGTGGTTCTACCTGCCGGTCGATTACTGGCACAACGTTGAGCCGTTGCCGACCTCCTTCTGGACGGAAGAAATTGAGATCATCGCGCTGCCAAAAGCGGATGGTATTGGTAGTCAACTGCCTGCGGCTCGCGGCAATATCGGTTACATTGGTCCGGTTCCGGAACGCGCACTGCAGCTGGATATCGCGGCCAGCAACATCAACCCGAAAGGGGTGATCGACTACCTGCACTATTACCGCGCCTATAAAACAGATTACGAACTGGCCTGTATGCGCGAAGCGCAGAAAATGGCGGTGAATGGACACCGTGCCGCGGAAGAAGCGTTCCGTTCCGGAATGAGCGAGTTTGACATCAACCTCGCTTACCTGACGGCTACCGGTCATCGTGACACCGACGTGCCGTACAGCAATATCGTTGCACTTAACGAGCATGCTTCGGTTCTGCATTACACCAAGCTGGATCATCAGGCTCCGTCTGAAATCCGCAGCTTCCTGCTGGACGCGGGTGCGGAATATAACGGCTATGCGGCAGACCTGACGCGTACCTGGTCGGCGAAAAGCGACAACGACTATGCGCATCTGGTGAAAGATGTGAATGACGAGCAACTGGCGCTGATTGCCACAATGAAAGCAGGCACCAGCTATGTGGATTACCACATTCAGTTCCATCAGCGCATCGCGAAACTGCTGCGTAAGCATCAAATCATCACCGATATGAGTGAAGAGGCGATGGTAGAAAACGATCTTACCGGGCCGTTTATGCCGCACGGCATTGGTCACCCGCTGGGTCTGCAGGTGCATGATGTTGCTGGCTTTATGCAGGATGATACGGGCACACACCTTGCCGCGCCGTCGAAGTATCCTTATCTGCGTTGCACCCGCGTTTTGCAACCGGGCATGGTTCTGACCATCGAACCGGGCATCTACTTTATTGAATCGCTGTTGGCACCGTGGCGTGAAGGGCAATTCAGCAAACACTTCAACTGGCAGAAAATCGAAGCCCTGAAGCCGTTCGGCGGGATTCGTATTGAAGACAACGTGGTGGTCCACGAGAACAATATTGAAAACATGACCCGGGATTTGAAACTGGCGTAATGGACAGTTGGTTAATCCCTGCGGCGCCGGTTAGCGTCGTTGAAGAGATCAAAAAAAGCCGCTTCATTACGTTGCTCGCCCATACGGACGGTGTAGAAGCGGCGAAAGCGTTTGTTGAGTCAGTCAGAGCGGAACACCCGGATGCACGTCATCATTGTGTGGCGTGGGTGGCGGGTGCGCCCAATGACTCGCAACAGCTGGGATTTTCAGACGATGGCGAACCGGCGGGTACCGCAGGCAAACCGATGCTCGCTCAACTGATGGGGAGCGGCGTTGGTGAGATTACTGCGGTGGTGGTGCGCTACTACGGCGGTATCCTTCTCGGTACGGGGGGGTTGGTAAAAGCCTACGGTGGTGGTGTGAATCAGGCGCTGCGCCAGTTAACGACACAGCGCAAGACGCCATTAACCGAATATACTTTGCAGTGTGAGTACGGCCAACTGGCAGGCATTGAAACACTGTTGGGGCAGTTTGACGGTAAAATCGTTTTCAGTGATTACCAGGCATTCGTTCTGCTTCGGGTAGCACTTCCTTATGCGAAAGTGGATGAATTTTCAGCAAAGCTGGCGGATTTTAGTCGTGGTTCATTGCAATTGTTATCGATTGCAGAATAATCCCCACCTCATTTTAAAGAACTAAGGAAGCGGCAGAGATGCATTTTCGCGCCATCACCCGAATCGTTGGACTACTGGTCATCTTATTTTCGGGAACGATGATCATCCCCGGACTGGTAGCACTTATCTACCGTGATGGTGCGGGTCGTGCATTTACCCAAACTTTCTTCGTTGCTCTGGCTATCGGCTCCATGCTGTGGTGGCCAAACCGTAAAGAGAAGGGCGAACTGAAATCCCGTGAAGGGTTTTTGATCGTCGTCTTATTCTGGACCGTGCTGGGGAGCGTGGGTGCGTTGCCGTTCATTTTTGCGGAAAGTCCTAACCTCACGATCACCGATGCTTTTTTTGAATCCTTTTCCGGGTTAACAACCACAGGTGCGACGACGCTGGTGGGGCTGGATTCACTGCCGCATGCCATTCTCTTTTATCGCCAGATGCTGCAATGGTTCGGCGGGATGGGGATCATCGTGCTGGCGGTGGCTATCCTGCCTATTCTTGGCGTGGGTGGCATGCAGCTCTATCGTGCAGAAATGCCGGGGCCGCTGAAAGATAACAAAATGCGCCCACGTATTGCCGAAACGGCGAAAACCTTGTGGCTCATCTATGTGCTATTGACGGTTGCGTGTGCGCTGGCGCTGTGGTTTGCCGGCATGCCTGCCTTTGACGCCATTGGGCACAGCTTCGCCACCATTGCTATCGGCGGCTTTTCCACACACGATGCCAGTGTGGGGTATTTCGACAGCCCCACGATTAACACGATTATTGCTATCTTCCTGCTGATCTCCGGTTGTAACTATGGCCTGCACTTCTCTTTATTAAGCGGGCGTAGTCTGAAGGTCTACTGGCGCGATCCGGAATTCCGCATGTTTATCGGGGTGCAGCTAACGCTGGTGGCCGTCTGTACGCTGGTGTTGTGGATACATAATACCTATGGGTCGGCGCTCACGACGATCAACCAGGCATTTTTCCAGGTGGTATCGATGGCGACGACCGCCGGATTTACTACGGACAGTATTGCTCGCTGGCCGTTGTTCCTGCCGGTGCTGCTACTGTGTTCTGCGTTTATTGGTGGCTGTGCCGGGTCAACGGGCGGTGGCTTGAAGGTGATTCGTATCTTGTTACTGTTCAAACAGGGTAACCGCGAACTGAAGCGACTGGTTCACCCCAATGCGGTCTATAGCATTAAGTTGGGCAACCGAGCGTTGCCGGAACGAATCCTTGAAGCGGTATGGGGCTTCTTTTCTGCCTATGCGCTGGTCTTTATTATCAGTATGCTGGCAATTATTGCGACCGGTGTGGATGACTTCTCTGCGTTTGCCTCAGTTGTGGCGACGCTGAATAACCTCGGGCCTGGGCTGGGGGTTGTTGCCGACAATTTTGCCAGCATGAACCCGGTGGCGAAATGGATCCTGATTGCCAACATGCTGTTTGGTCGTCTGGAGGTCTTTACTCTGCTGGTGCTCTTTACCCCTACTTTCTGGCGTGAATAATGGAGTAACACGTGAAAACACTGATTCTTTTTTCTTCCCGGGACGGACAAACGCGCGAAATCGCTGAGTATCTGGCTTCTGAACTTAAAGAGCTGGGTGTCTGGGCAGATGTCATGAATTTGCATCGTACCGAAGAGCCTGAGTGGAAAAATTATGACAGTGTGGTGATTGGTGCATCAATTCGCTATGGCCATTACCATTCTGCATTTCAGGAATTTGTGAAAAAGCATGCCACGCAGCTGAATACGATGCCGAGTGCGTTTTACTCTGTAAACCTCGTTGCCCGTAAACCGGAAAAACGAACGCCTCAAACTAACAGCTATGCGCGTAAGTTCCTGATGAGTTCGCCGTGGCGACCAGATCACAGTGCAGTCATTGCGGGTGCTTTGCTGTATCCCCGCTATCGCTGGTATGACCGCGTTATGATCCAACTGATAATGAAGATGTCAGGCGGTGAAACGGATACGAAGAAAGAAGTGATCTATACCGACTGGGAACAGGTGGCGGGGTTTGCCCGGGAAATTGCCCAATTAACCAACAAAACGTTGTTAAAATAAACGCAAAGAATAAAAAACACGCACTTGGAAAATTATTTTAAATTTCCCCTTGTCAGCCTGAAATAACTCCCTATAATGCGCCTCCACTGACACGGAACAACGGCACGCAAGCCGCCGGGTCAGCGGGGTTCCACTGAGAACTCCGGCGAAGAAGGCGAAATTAAATGCTTGACTTCGTAGCGGGATGGCGTAATATGCACACCCCGCGCCGCTGAGAAAAAGCGAAGCGGCACTGCTCTTTAACAATTTATCAGACAATCTGTGTGGGCACTCGAAGATACGGATTCTTAACGTCGCAAGGCGAAAAATGAATACCAAGTCTCTGAGTGAACATACGTAATTCATTACGAAGTTTAATTCACGAGCATCAAACTTAAATTGAAGAGTTTGATCATGGCTCAGATTGAACGCTGGCGGCAGGCCTAACACATGCAAGTCGAACGGTAGCACAGAGGAGCTTGCTCCTTGGGTGACGAGTGGCGGACGGGTGAGTAATGTCTGGGAAACTGCCCGATGGAGGGGGATAACTACTGGAAACGGTAGCTAATACCGCATAACGTCGCAAGACCAAAGAGGGGGACCTTCGGGCCTCTTGCCATCGGATGTGCCCAGATGGGATTAGCTAGTAGGTGGGGTAACGGCTCACCTAGGCGACGATCCCTAGCTGGTCTGAGAGGATGACCAGCCACACTGGAACTGAGACACGGTCCAGACTCCTACGGGAGGCAGCAGTGGGGAATATTGCACAATGGGCGCAAGCCTGATGCAGCCATGCCGCGTGTATGAAGAAGGCCTTCGGGTTGTAAAGTACTTTCAGCGAGGAGGAAGGTGTTGAGGTTAATAACCTTAGCAATTGACGTTACTCGCAGAAGAAGCACCGGCTAACTCCGTGCCAGCAGCCGCGGTAATACGGAGGGTGCAAGCGTTAATCGGAATTACTGGGCGTAAAGCGCACGCA
The DNA here is from genome assembly GCF_014104295.1 of Citrobacter sp. RHBSTW-00029. NCBI lineage: Bacteria > Pseudomonadati > Pseudomonadota > Gammaproteobacteria > Enterobacterales > Enterobacteriaceae > Citrobacter > Citrobacter sp. RHBSTW-00029. The sequence continues at coordinate 4,073,509 of NZ_JABXRT010000001.1, read as the reverse complement.
GGCGGTCTGTCAAGTCGGATGTGAAATCCCCGGGCTCAACCTGGGAACTGCATCCGAAACTGGCAGGCTAGAGTCTTGTAGAGGGGGGTAGAATTCCAGGTGTAGCGGTGAAATGCGTAGAGATCTGGAGGAATACCGGTGGCGAAGGCGGCCCCCTGGACAAAGACTGACGCTCAGGTGCGAAAGCGTGGGGAGCAAACAGGATTAGATACCCTGGTAGTCCACGCCGTAAACGATGTCGACTTGGAGGTTGTGCCCTTGAGGCGTGGCTTCCGGAGCTAACGCGTTAAGTCGACCGCCTGGGGAGTACGGCCGCAAGGTTAAAACTCAAATGAATTGACGGGGGCCCGCACAAGCGGTGGAGCATGTGGTTTAATTCGATGCAACGCGAAGAACCTTACCTACTCTTGACATCCAGAGAACTTTCCAGAGATGGATTGGTGCCTTCGGGAACTCTGAGACAGGTGCTGCATGGCTGTCGTCAGCTCGTGTTGTGAAATGTTGGGTTAAGTCCCGCAACGAGCGCAACCCTTATCCTTTGTTGCCAGCGGTTCGGCCGGGAACTCAAAGGAGACTGCCAGTGATAAACTGGAGGAAGGTGGGGATGACGTCAAGTCATCATGGCCCTTACGAGTAGGGCTACACACGTGCTACAATGGCGCATACAAAGAGAAGCGACCTCGCGAGAGCAAGCGGACCTCATAAAGTGCGTCGTAGTCCGGATTGGAGTCTGCAACTCGACTCCATGAAGTCGGAATCGCTAGTAATCGTGGATCAGAATGCCACGGTGAATACGTTCCCGGGCCTTGTACACACCGCCCGTCACACCATGGGAGTGGGTTGCAAAAGAAGTAGGTAGCTTAACCTTCGGGAGGGCGCTTACCACTTTGTGATTCATGACTGGGGTGAAGTCGTAACAAGGTAACCGTAGGGGAACCTGCGGTTGGATCACCTCCTTACCTTAAAGAAGCGTTCTTTGTAGTGCTCACACAGATTGTCTGATGAAAATTAGCAGTAAGAAAATCTCTGCAGGCTTGTAGCTCAGGTGGTTAGAGCGCACCCCTGATAAGGGTGAGGTCGGTGGTTCAAGTCCACTCAGGCCTACCAAATTCGCTGCCGTGCTGCGTTGCGGCGACGCTCGCATACTTCAGTATGCTTCGTGTCACCACGCCTTGCCCGACACCGAATTAACGGTAACAGAGAAAACAGTTTTACGATGGGGCTATAGCTCAGCTGGGAGAGCGCCTGCTTTGCACGCAGGAGGTCTGCGGTTCGATCCCGCATAGCTCCACCATCTTTACTGCAAAAACACAAGAAAACTTCAGAGTGTACCTGAAAAGGTTCACTGCGAAGTTTTGCTCTTTAAAAATCTGGATCAAGCTGAAAATTGAAACGACACACTGTTTCATTTCTCCGTAATAAGAAATGAAAAGCGGTGTGTTCGAGTCTCTCAAATTTTTGCAAGTCGATGATGAATCGAAAGAAACATCTTCGGGTTGTGAGGTTAAGCGACTAAGCGTACACGGTGGATGCCCTGGCAGTCAGAGGCGATGAAGGACGTGCTAATCTGCGATAAGCGTCGGTAAGGTGATATGAACCGTTATAACCGGCGATTTCCGAATGGGGAAACCCAGTGTGATTCGTCACACTATCATTACGTGAATACATAGCGTAATGAAGCGAACCGGGGGAACTGAAACATCTAAGTACCCCGAGGAAAAGAAATCAACCGAGATTCCCCCAGTAGCGGCGAGCGAACGGGGAGCAGCCCAGAGTCTGAATCAGCTTGTGTGTTAGTGGAACGGTCTGGAAAGTCCGACGGTACAGGGTGATAGTCCCGTACACCAAAATGCACAGGTTGTGAACTCGAAGAGTAGGGCGGGACACGTGGTATCCTGTCTGAATATGGGGGGACCATCCTCCAAGGCTAAATACTCCTGACTGACCGATAGTGAACCAGTACCGTGAGGGAAAGGCGAAAAGAACCCCGGCGAGGGGAGTGAAAAAGAACCTGAAACCGTGTACGTACAAGCAGTGGGAGCCTCTTTATGGGGTGACTGCGTACCTTTTGTATAATGGGTCAGCGACTTATATTCTGTAGCAAGGTTAACCGAATAGGGGAGCCGAAGGGAAACCGAGTCTTAACTGGGCGTTAAGTTGCAGGGTATAGACCCGAAACCCGGTGATCTAGCCATGGGCAGGTTGAAGGTTGGGTAACACTAACTGGAGGACCGAACCGACTAATGTTGAAAAATTAGCGGATGACTTGTGGCTGGGGGTGAAAGGCCAATCAAACCGGGAGATAGCTGGTTCTCCCCGAAAGCTATTTAGGTAGCGCCTCGTGAACTCATCTTCGGGGGTAGAGCACTGTTTCGGCTAGGGGGTCATCCCGACTTACCAACCCGATGCAAACTGCGAATACCGAAGAATGTTATCACGGGAGACACACGGCGGGTGCTAACGTCCGTCGTGAAGAGGGAAACAACCCAGACCGCCAGCTAAGGTCCCAAAGTCACAGTTAAGTGGGAAACGATGTGGGAAGGCACAGACAGCCAGGATGTTGGCTTAGAAGCAGCCATCATTTAAAGAAAGCGTAATAGCTCACTGGTCGAGTCGGCCTGCGCGGAAGATGTAACGGGGCTAAACTGTGCACCGAAGCTGCGGCAGCGACACTATGTGTTGTTGGGTAGGGGAGCGTTCTGTAAGCCGTTGAAGGTGTGTCGTGAGGCATGCTGGAGGTATCAGAAGTGCGAATGCTGACATAAGTAACGATAATGCGGGTGAAAAACCCGCACGCCGGAAGACCAAGGGTTCCTGTCCAACGTTAATCGGGGCAGGGTGAGTCGACCCCTAAGGCGAGGCCGAAAGGCGTAGTCGATGGGAAACAGGTTAATATTCCTGTACTTGGTGTTACTGCGAAGGGGGGACGGAGAAGGCTATGTTAGCCGGGCGACGGTTGTCCCGGTTTAAGCATGTAGGCGGGTGTTTTAGGTAAATCCGGAACACTACTAACGCTGAGGTGTGATGACGAGGCACTACGGTGCTGAAGTAACAAATGCCCTGCTTCCAGGAAAAGCCTCTAAGCATCAGGTAACACGAAATCGTACCCCAAACCGACACAGGTGGTCAGGTAGAGAATACCAAGGCGCTTGAGAGAACTCGGGTGAAGGAACTAGGCAAAATGGTGCCGTAACTTCGGGAGAAGGCACGCTGATATGTAGGTGAAGTGATTTACTCATGGAGCTGAAATCAGTCGAAGATACCAGCTGGCTGCAACTGTTTATTAAAAACACAGCACTGTGCAAACACGAAAGTGGACGTATACGGTGTGACGCCTGCCCGGTGCCGGAAGGTTAATTGATGGGGTTATCCGTAAGGAGAAGCTCTTGATCGAAGCCCCGGTAAACGGCGGCCGTAACTATAACGGTCCTAAGGTAGCGAAATTCCTTGTCGGGTAAGTTCCGACCTGCACGAATGGCGTAATGATGGCCAGGCTGTCTCCACCCGAGACTCAGTGAAATTGAACTCGCTGTGAAGATGCAGTGTACCCGCGGCAAGACGGAAAGACCCCGTGAACCTTTACTATAGCTTGACACTGAACACTGGTCCTTGATGTGTAGGATAGGTGGGAGGCTTTGAAGTGTGGACGCCAGTCTGCATGGAGCCAACCTTGAAATACCACCCTTTAATGGCTGGTGTTCTAACGTGGACCCGTAATCCGGGTTGCGGACAGTGTCTGGTGGGTAGTTTGACTGGGGCGGTCTCCTCCTAAAGAGTAACGGAGGAGCACGAAGGTTAGCTAATCCTGGTCGGACATCAGGAGGTTAGTGCAAAGGCATAAGCTAGCTTGACTGCGAGAGTGACGGCTCGAGCAGGTGCGAAAGCAGGTCTTAGTGATCCGGTGGTTCTGAATGGAAGGGCCATCGCTCAACGGATAAAAGGTACTCCGGGGATAACAGGCTGATACCGCCCAAGAGTTCATATCGACGGCGGTGTTTGGCACCTCGATGTCGGCTCATCACATCCTGGGGCTGAAGTAGGTCCCAAGGGTATGGCTGTTCGCCATTTAAAGTGGTACGCGAGCTGGGTTTAGAACGTCGTGAGACAGTTCGGTCCCTATCTGCCGTGGGCGCTGGAGAATTGAGGGGGGCTGCTCCTAGTACGAGAGGACCGGAGTGGACGCATCACTGGTGTTCGGGTTGTCATGCCAATGGCATTGCCCGGTAGCTAAATGCGGAAGAGATAAGTGCTGAAAGCATCTAAGCACGAAACTTGCCCCGAGATGAGTTCTCCCTGAGACTATAAGTCTCCTGAAGGAACGTTGAAGACGACGACGTTGATAGGTCGGGTGTGTAAGCGTAGCGATACGTTGAGCTAACCGATACTAATGAACCGTGAGGCTTAACCTTACAACGCCGAAGGTGTTTTGGCGAAAGACAGACATCGATTTCAGCTTGATTACAGATTACATCGACATGCCCAAGAGGTGTGTTGATAAACAGAATTTGCCTGGCGGCTGTAGCGCGGTGGTCCCACCTGACCCCATGCCGAACTCAGAAGTGAAACGCCGTAGCGCCGATGGTAGTGTGGGGTCTCCCCATGCGAGAGTAGGGAACTGCCAGGCATCAATTAAAGTGAAGAAGCCCATCCTGACGGATGGGCTTTTTTGCGTCTGTGCGGGGTGCACATTGCCGGATGCGGCGCAGCGCCTTATCCGGCCTACGGGTGGGTACGCAGCCAACTAACAATAAACTCGACGATGCTGTTTAGATCATTGAGGTCCAGAATCGGCACACCTACATCCAGCGCAACGTCGCTGGCCACCGCAATAGTGTGCTCATCAATAGACAACTCAGCAATGCTGTGCCCTGCCGCTTCACGAAACAGCAATATCTTCGCGACAGGTTCATGCTTAAAGCCTTCAACAAGCACCATATCTAACGTCGAAGCATCCATCCGGCTAACCAGATAGGCCAGGTCCAGTTCGGGCTTTTCAGGTGTTTCAACCATTAACGCCCAACGTTGCTTACTGGCAACCAGCGTTTGCGCCGCTCCGGCTTTACGTAGCTCATAGCTATCTTTACGGGGCTTGTCGACATCCATCTTGTGATGAGTATGCTTAATCAATCCGGGACGTATACCTCTGGCACGTAGTTCCGGGATCAATTTTTTGAGCAGCGTGGTTTTTCCCGTGCCGCTCCATGCCGCAATGGCGAGTAATGGGATCATGATTTTTCCTGCCATTTTGCGAGCTCTTCGGGGGTGTTCACGTTTACGAACGCATCTTTATGATCGCTGAAATCGACAGCATGACCGCCAGCCAGACGCATAAAGACCATAACGCGTCGTTCACCGGACTGAAGATAATCCTGCAGCAAAGGCTGCATAGAGCGGTGCATCAGCGCAATGGTTGGGTGATCTCTTTCACCATCATGCACCCAGACAACCGGTGCAGCTTTGCGCTGTTCCTTCAAACGTGTGACCAGATCGTGAGGAATATAGGGCATATCGCACGGGCAGAATAGAAACCAGTCTCCTGTTTGTTGCAGGAATACCGACAGCATTCCGGCCAGTGGACCAGGATAATCGGCCAATGAATCGGGGATCACTTTCAGGCCGCTTTGATGGTAAATCTCCCGGTGGCGATTAGCATTGACCACCACGGTTTCGACCTGCAAAGCGAGGGTATCTGCCACATGTCGCCAAAGAGGTTTTCCGTCCAGCTCAAGCAAACCTTTATCGGTTCCGCCCATCCGTCTGGCCTTACCACCTGCCAGCACAACCCCTGTTATTGCACTATCCAGAATCACTGATATCGCCTCTTTTAATGTGGGATTGACCCTGCTAACGTATCCGTATTGAGCCTAAGGAGCACAACCATGAAATGTAAACGTCTGAATGAAGTTATTGAACTCCTCCAGCCAGCCTGGCAGAAAGAACCCGATCTAAACCTGATGCAATTTTTACAGAAACTGGCGCAAGAGTCAGGTTTTGACGGCGAACTGGCGGATTTAACTGATGACATTCTGATCTATCACCTGAAAATGCGTGACTCGGCGAAAGACGCGGTCATCCCAGGTATTCAGAAAGATTATGAAGAAGATTTTAAAACTGCACTACTCCGCGCACGTGGCGTAATTAAAGAGTAAAAGCTTGTAATCGCCACCACCGAAAGCGCTGCGAAATGATATCCTGAATCATTCGTAGTATTTTCCGGATGATGGGATGAACGACAACGCTTTTAATTTCCAGACGCTACACCCGGATACCATCATGGATGCACTGTTTGAGCAGGGGATCCGGGTGGATTCCGGGCTTACCCCGCTTAACAGCTATGAAAACCGTGTCTATCAATTCCAGGACGAAGACCGTCGACGTTTTGTCGTTAAGTTTTATCGCCCTGAACGTTGGTCTGTCGATCAGATCCAGGAAGAACACCAGTTTGCTCTGGAACTGGTGAGCGATGAAGTCCCGGTCGCTGCGCCGCTAGTACTAAACGGCCAAACGCTGTTAAGTCATCAGGGTTTTCATTATGCGATCTTCCCCAGCGTCGGCGGGCGACAGTTTGAGGCCGACAACATCGATCAGATGGAGGCGGTGGGTCGCTATCTGGGGCGTATGCATCAGACCGGATGCAAGCGTACTTTTGCCTTCCGCCCAACGATTGGCCTTGAAGAGTATCTGACTGAGCCGCGTAACGTTTTTGAACACGCACAGCTAATCCCATCAGGGCAAAAAGCGGCCTTCCTGAAGGCCACGGATGCGCTTATCGCGATCGTTACCGAACGCTGGCATACGCGTTTTACCACGTTACGCCTGCACGGTGATTGTCATGCCGGTAATATTTTGTGGCGCGATGGCCCGATGTTTGTCGATTTAGATGATGCTCGTAATGGTCCGGCTGTTCAGGATTTATGGATGCTTCTCAATGGCGATAAAGCTGAACAACGCATGCAGCTTGAAACCATTATCGAGGCTTATGAAGAGTTTAGTGAGTTCGACATCTCTGAAATCGGACTGATAGAACCTTTACGCGCTATGCGTTTAGTTTATTATCTTGCCTGGCTAATTCGACGTTGGGCTGACCCTGCGTTTCCAAAAAACTTCCCGTGGTTAACCGGGGAAGATTACTGGCATCGTCAGACTGCGACCTTTATTGAGCAGGCAAAAATTCTGCAAGAGCCCCCCTTACAATTAACGCCAATGTATTAATCGGAGAAACTTGAACATGAAAAAAATATGGCTGGCGCTGGCTGGTATGGTTTTAGCTTTTAGCGCATCGGCAGCGCAGTTCCAGGATGGTAAGCAGTACATCACACTGGAAAAGCCTGTTGCGGGTGAACCGCAGGTGTTGGAGTTTTTCTCCTTCTACTGCCCACATTGCTACCAGTTTGAAGAAGTGCTTCACGTGTCTGATAATGTGAAGAAAAAGCTGCCGGAAGGCACCAAGATGACCAAATACCACGTCGAATTTCTGGGGCCTTTGGGTAAAGATCTGACGCAGGCATGGGCGGTTGCTATGGCGCTGGGCGTTGAAGATCAGGTCACTGTTCCGCTGTTTGAAGGGGTTCAGAAAACTCAGACCGTTCAATCTGTTGCAGATATCCGCAAAGTGTTTGTCGACGCAGGTATTAAAGGCGAAGACTATGATGCGGCATGGAACAGCTTCGTGGTGAAATCACTCGTGGCGCAGCAGGAAAAAGCGGCGGCTGACTTGCAGCTGCAGGGCGTGCCGGCGATGTTTGTTAATGGCAAATATCAGGTCAACCCGCAGGGTATGGACACCAGCAGCATGGATATCTTTGTACAACAGTATGCGGATACCGTGAAGTATCTGGTCGGTCAGAAGTAAAAGAAAAGCCGGTCACTGACCGGCTTTTTTATTTGAGGCTTTAATTGCATCGAGCTGCGCGTCTTTCTCACTCCACAGCGTATTTAGCCATAGCTGAAACCGACGCTTGAATCCCTTATCGTTTACGTAATCACCGTGCAACTCTTCATGGATTGGCTCCAGATTCACCCGCACGACAATCCGCGTTAACTTACCGCTCAGCATATCGTAGAACGGTCGGCTGCTGTTTTCCGGATAGCACAACGTGACGTTCAACATTTTATCGAACTGTGACCCCAGGACGTTCAAGGCCATCGCAATACCGGCCGCCTTGGGAGGAAGCAGGTTTTGATAGGGTGAACGGGTTTGCTCGCGTTTTTCTTTGGTAAACCGTGAACCCTCAACAAAATTCACAATGGTTGTTGGATGCGCACGAAATTTCTCGCAGGAACGACGCGTTGTTTCGACATCTTTACCGCGCTGTTCCGGGTGGCGAAGCAGATAACCACGCGAATAGCGTTTCATAAACGGCATATCCAGCGCCCAGCAGGCCAGGCCAATAAAGGGTACCCAGGCTAACTGCTGCTTGAGGAAGTATTTATTCATCGGGATGTGCTTACGGAATAGAACGCAAAGCACAACGATATCAGCCCAGCTGTAATGGTTACAAATGAGCAGATACCAATTTTTCTTGCTAAGACCTTCCAGCCCCTCGATATCCCACTTTAATCGTGGATTAAGGTGCAGCAGTAGCGCCAGACCTTCACACCAGCAATACATCATGAAATTACAGAAGACAGAAACCTTGCGCCAGACGACAGGAATGGGCAAAAGGAGTTTTACAACCCCTGCAAGGATGATCGGCACAGAACAAAAAATCGTGACCAATATGGTCAATACGATACTCAGCAACAGCGTTATCGCAGCGAGTATTCTCGTCATAATTAAATTATTCAAAAGGTTAGCCATAGATAGTGCGCTAAATGAGGCGCAAGGGGCTGATTTTATCAGAAAACGAACCAAATGATGGATCTTCGCTGAATAGAAAAAACAGGAATATCTATCCACATCAGGATATAAGCTGTAAAAATGGAATAAAATGCTGTGTATTTATTTAATTCATTGAAATATATATAAAAATATTATGAGGCAATAATTGCCTTGTTATATTTAAAGAGCTGTAAATTATTTATTCACAAAGTTATCCACAGCTGTCTTTGCGAGCAAAGCAGAAGATCTACAAAAGTTTTTCGACAAATGCGGCGAAAAACTCATGTTTTCATCCTGTCTGTGGCATCCTTTACCCATAATCTGATAAACAGGCACGGACATTATGGTTCAGATCCCAGAAAACCCACTTATCCTTGTAGATGGCTCATCATACCTGTATCGCGCATACCACGCGTTCCCACCGCTGACTAACAGCGCAGGAGAACCTACGGGCGCGATGTACGGTGTCCTCAACATGCTGCGTAGCTTGATTTTGCAGTATCAGCCGACCCACGCAGCGGTGGTATTCGACGCCAAGGGTAAAACCTTCCGTGATGAGTTATTCGAACACTATAAGTCGCACCGCCCACCCATGCCGGACGATCTGCGTGCGCAGATTGAACCTCTGCATGCGATGGTAAAAGCGATGGGGCTGCCACTGTTGGCGGTTTCTGGCGTGGAGGCGGACGATGTTATCGGTACGCTGGCGCGGGAAGCGGAGAAGGTGGGGCGCCCGGTGCTGATTAGCACTGGTGATAAAGATATGGCTCAGTTGGTGACGCCGAATATCACCCTGATCAACACCATGACCAATACGATCCTCGGTCCGGATGAAGTGGTGAATAAATACGGTGTCCCGCCGGAACTGATCATCGATTTCCTGGCGCTGATGGGGGATTCCTCAGATAACATTCCTGGCGTTCCAGGCGTAGGTGAAAAAACTGCGCAGGCTCTGCTGCAGGGGCTGGGTGGGCTGGATACTCTCTATGCGGAATCAGACAAAATTGCGGGGCTGACATTCCGTGGTGCGAAAACAATGGCGGGCAAACTTGAGCAGAATAAAGAGGTGGCGTACCTCTCTTATCAATTGGCTACCATCAAAACGGATGTTGAGCTGGAGTTGACCTGCGAGCAGCTGGAAGTCCGTCAACCGGCAGCAGAAGAACTGCTTGGCCTGTTTAAACAGTATGAATTCAAACGTTGGGTTACTGACGTTGAAGCGGGTAAATGGCTACAGGCGAAAGGGACGAAGCCGGCGGCAAAACCGCAAGAAACTATTGTCGTCGATGAAACGCCTGAGGAGCCGGCTACGGTTCTTTCGTATGATAACTATGTGACGATTCTGGACGAAGCGACGCTGGAAGAGTGGATCGCGAAGCTGAAAAAAGCACCTGTCTTTGCCTTCGATACTGAAACTGACAGCCTGGACAATATTTCCGCGAATCTGGTTGGCCTGTCTTTTGCCATTGAACCGGGTGTGGCGGCATATGTTCCTGTTGCCCACGATTACCTGGATGCCCCCGATCAAATAGCTCGCGATCGCGCGCTGGAGCTGCTGAAGCCGCTGCTTGAGGATGAGAACGCGCACAAAGTCGGGCAGAACCTGAAGTACGATCGCGGTATCCTGGCGAACTATGGCATCGAGCTGCGCGGTATCACCTTTGACACCATGCTTGAATCCTACATTCTTAACAGCGTCGCTGGGCGACACGATATGGACAGCCTGTCGGACCGCTGGCTGAAACATAAAACCATCACCTTTGAAGAGATCGCCGGAAAGGGCAAAAACCAGCTGACCTTTAACCAGATAGCACTGGAAGAGGCCGGTCGTTACGCTGCGGAAGACGCCGACGTTACGCTACAGCTTCATCTGAAAATGTGGCCAGAATTACAGCAGCATAAAGGGCCACTGAACGTCTTTGAAAATATCGATATGCCGCTGGTGCCGGTTTTGTCTCGTGTTGAGCGCAACGGTGTGAAAATCGATCCGGCTGTTCTGCACAAACATTCAGAAGAGCTAACGCTGCGTTTGAACGAGCTGGAGCAAAAAGCACACGAGATCGCCGGAGAAGCGTTTAACCTCTCTTCCACCAAGCAACTGCAAACCATCCTGTTTGAAAAGCAGGGTATTAAGCCGCTGAAGAAAACCCCTGGCGGCGCGCCATCAACGTCAGAAGAGGTGCTGGAAGAGCTCGCGCTGGATTATCCATTGCCGAAAGTGATCCTGGAATATCGTGGTTTAGCAAAACTGAAGTCGACCTATACGGATAAGCTTCCGTTGATGATTAACAAGAAAACCGGGCGCGTGCACACTTCCTATCATCAGGCAGTTACCGCAACGGGTCGCTTGTCTTCAACAGATCCGAACCTGCAAAACATCCCGGTACGTAATGACGAAGGTCGTCGTATTCGTCAGGCGTTCATTGCGCCAGAAGACTACGTGATTGTCTCTGCGGACTACTCACAGATTGAACTGCGTATCATGGCGCACCTTTCACGTGATAAAGGTCTGCTTACCGCGTTTGCCGAAGGGAAAGATATTCACCGCGCAACGGCGGCAGAAGTCTTTGGTTTACCGCTTGATTCTGTGACCAGCGAGCAACGCCGCAGCGCGAAAGCCATCAACTTCGGTTTGATCTACGGGATGAGCGCTTTTGGTCTGGCGCGCCAGTTGAATATTCCGCGTAAAGAAGCGCAGAAGTACATGGATCTCTACTTCGAACGCTACCCAGGCGTGTTGGAATATATGGAACGCACCCGCGCGCAGGCGAAAGAGCAGGGCTATGTAGAAACGCTGGAAGGTCGCCGTCTCTATTTACCGGATATTAAATCCAGTAATGGCGCTCGCCGCGCCGGTGCAGAACGCGCGGCAATTAACGCCCCGATGCAGGGTACTGCCGCAGACATTATCAAACGAGCGATGATTGCGGTGGACGGATGGCTGCAAACCGAGCAACCGCGTGTGCGTATGATCATGCAGGTGCACGATGAACTGGTGTTTGAAGTGCATAAAGATGACCTCGAAAGCGTCTCGAAAAAGATCCATCAGCTGATGGAAAACGAGACGCAAATTGATGTGCCATTGCTGGTGGAAGTCGGTAGTGGTGAGAACTGGGATCAGGCGCACTAAGGGTTTACTGAATAACGGCTCTTTTTCGTAACTAAGCAACATAAGATAGAGCTTTTTGTGATGTCCATTAGAATTCCCTATGTAAGGAATGAAAAAAAATTACAAAAAGTGCTTTCTGAGCTGCTTAAAAAAGAGTAAAGTTATTCACGTAGGGTACAGAGGTAAGATGTTCTATCTTTCAGACCTTTTACTTCACGTAATCGGATTTGGCTGAATATTTTAGCCGCCCCAGTCAGTAATGACTGGGGCGTTTTTTATTGTGCGAAAGAAGGTTTTGCACATACTGTAGGCCGGATAAGACGCGCAGCGGCGCCATCCGGCAATACGGTGGGTTATTCCCCGTCCTGCATCTCTTCAATCGGCGCCAGCTCACTAAACCAGCTATCCAGCTTCTGCCGCAGTTTGTCCACACCCAGCTTTTTCAGTGATGAAAATGCTTCTACCTGCACATCACCGTTAAATGCCAGTACGGCTTCACGTACCATATTCAGCTGCGCTTTGCGCGCGCCGCTGGCCAGCTTGTCTGCTTTAGTCAGCAGCACCAGAACCTGAACGTTGCTCTCCACAGCCCACAGGATCATCTGCTGGTCGAGATCTTTTAGCGGGTGGCGAATATCCATCAATACCACCAGACCTTGCAGGCTCTGGCGTTTTTCCAGGTATTCGGCCAGTGCGCGCTGCCATTTACGTTTCATCTCTTCCGGGACTTCGGCATAACCATAACCAGGCAGGTCGACCAGGCGTTTACCGTCCACAACTTCAAACAGGTTGATGAGCTGAGTACGGCCTGGAGTTTTAGAGGTACGCGCCAGACCCTTTTGATTGGTCAGGGTATTTAGCGCACTGGATTTGCCTGCGTTGGAACGGCCAGCAAAAGCCACTTCTATACCGGTATCGGAAGGTAAGTGGCGAATATCAGGCGCACTCATCACAAAGTGCGTCTGTTGATAATTCAAGTTAGTCAAAGCAGTCCTCTCCATCAATCAGGGCTTTGCAGCGATTATACCTGAACCCCAGCAAAAGGCTGGTTTTTCGACGAGTGGGCTGTGTGAGTAAAAACCCCGCGCTTTGTGAGACATTGCCGACAGTTTCTATACGAGATGACAGAGTAAAAAATGACAGAACTAGAATAAATCATAGAGTTACATTTGGGCGCTATTCTTAAAATCAGAAATTGTTACCCAGGTTACTTGTACGTTTAAACCAAAACGGTAAAGTAGCGTCCATAGCGAGGAAGCTGACAGGATAAACGACTCAGGATGAGGGTCAGGAGCGCCAGGAGGCGAAGACACAGGATTGTCAGGAAGACAAACGTCCGGAGACGTTAGTAAAAGGAAATGGAAACAACACGGAATGTTAGAGGCTAAGGGAAAAACAGGGTGTGTTGATAGCCAACAGGGATAGTAGAGCCCGTAAGGGTTGAGAGTCAGGAAAAAAGGCGACAGATTACTCTGTCGCCTTTTTTCTTTATTTCTGCTAGATTCCGGCGCAATTATATACTGAATAAATACAGCCAAAGACGAATCATGATGAAACCAACTTCTACACCACGCGGTAAAGGTCCTGCAAAAGCGCGTCGTAAAACACGCGAAGAAATTAACCAGGAAGCTCGCGACCGTAAGCGCCAGAAAAAACACCGTGGTCATGCGGCGGGTAGCCGTGCGTCCGGTAGCGAAGGCGGTTCTGGTGGCGGAAACCAAAACAAGCAAAAAGATCCTCGTATTGGCAGCAAAAACCCCATTCCATTGGGCGTGACCGAAAAAGTCACCAAACAGCACAAACCGAAGAGTGAGAAACCTATGCTTTCACCACAGGCTGAGTTGGATTTACTGGAAACGGATGAGCGCCTGGATGCGCTGCTGGAGCGTCTTGAAGCAGGAGAAACCCTGAGCGCGGAAGATCAGTCCTGGGTTGATGCCAAGCTGGACCGCATCGATGAGCTGATGCAAAAGCTGGGTCTTTCTTACGATGACGAGGAAGAAGAGGAAGAGGAAGAAAAGCAGGAAGACATGATGCGCCTGCTGAAAGGCGGCAACTAACGATTTTACACCGTGGGTCTTCCCGTCCTGCTTATAACCCTTCCGGTTATATGTTATCTGGTGTGGTTATTCGTTAAACTACAGCGGTTGTCGCGGCGACAGAAGTGGCTGCGCAACCGGCTCATCACCCGCACTGGGGTTAAGCCGGTACGCCGTACCCGCCAGAGACGCCATCGGAAGGAGTGAGCATGTCAGAGCAGCTAATAGACTGGGACCTGGCCCTGATCCAGAAATATAACTATTCCGGGCCACGATATACCTCGTACCCGACCGCGCTGGAGTTTTCTGAAGACTACGGCACAGAAGCATTTCTAAAGGCCGTGGCGCGTTATCCTGAGCGTCCGCTCTCGCTATACGTTCACATCCCGTTCTGCCACAAACTGTGCTACTTCTGTGGCTGCAACAAGATTGTGACTCGCCAGCAGCATAAAGCCGATCAATACCTCGATGCCCTGGAACAAGAAATTATTCACCGCGCTCCGCTGTTCGTCGGACGCCATGTCAGCCAACTGCATTGGGGCGGCGGTACGCCAACTTACTTAAATAAAGCGCAAATCAGCCGTTTGATGTCGCTGCTGCGTGGTAATTTCAACTTTAACGATGACGCCGAAATCTCGATCGAAGTTGATCCGCGCGAAATTGAGCTGGATGTCCTTGATCATTTACGTGCTGAAGGTTTTAACCGCCTGAGCATGGGGGTACAGGACTTCAACAAAGAAGTTCAGCGCCTGGTGAACCGTGAGCAGGATGAGGAGTTTATCTTTGCGCTGCTGAATCATGCGCGTGAGATTGGCTTTACCTCAACGAATATCGATCTGATTTATGGTTTGCCAAAACAGACGCCGGAAAGTTTCGCCTTTACCCTGAAACGCGTTGCTGAGCTGAATCCAGACCGACTGAGCGTCTTCAACTACGCGCACCTGCCGACGCTGTTTGCCGCTCAGCGCAAGATTAAAGACGCTGACCTGCCCAGCGCGCAGCAGAAGCTGGATATCCTGCAGGAAACCATTTCTTCACTGACCGAAACCGGTTATCAGTTCATTGGTATGGATCACTTTGCTCGGCCGGATGATGAGCTGGCGATTGCTCAACGCAAGGGTGTGCTGCATCGTAATTTCCAGGGTTATACCACCCAGGGTGATACCGATCTGCTGGGAATGGGCGTGTCAGCCATTAGTATGATTGGTGACAACTACGCGCAGAACCAGAAAGAGCTGAAGCGCTATTATCAGCAGGTTGACGAGCAGGGGAACGCACTGTGGCGCGGAATTGCCCTGACCCGCGATGACTGCATCCGTCGTGATGTTATTAAGCTCCTGATCTGTAACTTCCGCCTCGACTATGCCGCTGTGGAACAGCAATGGGATCTGAACTTCGCTGACTATTTTGCCGAAGACCTGAAACTGCTGGCACCACTGGCGAAAGATGGGCTGGTGGATGTGGATGAGAAGGGGGTTCAGGTTACGCCGAAGGGGCGCCTGCTGATCCGCAATATTTGTATGTGCTTTGATGCCTATCTGCGGCAGAAAGCACGCATGCAGCAGTTCTCACGGGTGATTTAACGTTTTGCCCGGTAGCGCCAGCGCCACCGGGCAAACTGCTTAGCTAAACAGCCCAACCAGCGCCGCACACAGCACTGCGGCAACCGCAGTTTGTGGCGTGTGGCTGTCGACTGAGCCGCTCGATAGCAGATTAATGATTGATTCCAGCATGATGACTTCCCCCCGTTTGCCGGGCACGATCATACTTAACTCATCGGAACAGTAAAGCGCAAAATAGCAGCAGTTTGCGCTCAATTATCAATCTTTACACAGTGACGAATCGTCACTCCATTCCGAGCTCTTTTAACTTACGCGTCAAGGTATTACGGCCCCAGCCAAGCAGGCGTGCGGCTTCCTGTTTGTGCCCTTGGGTATGACGTAGCGCGGTGGTCAACAGCGTGCGCTCCATCTCCGGTTGAGCCTCTGACAGCAAGTTTTGATGACCGGAACGCAAGGCCCGGTCTGCCCACTGTGCCAACAGGGTTGCCCAGCTGTCCGGCTGCATGTGTGAAGGCGCATTGGGCACGCTGGCTTCAAACAGTTCGGCCGGTAAGTCCTGAATCAGCACTTCCTGCCCGGCGGCCATGACGGTTAACCAGCGGCAGGTGTTCTCAAGCTGACGCACGTTACCCGGCCAGGCCAGACGGGTCAGCGCCGCCTCGGTTTCCGGGTGTAATTGTTTGGCTTCAACGCCCAGTTCGCGCGCGGCCTCCTGCAGGAAATGACGTGCCAGACGGGGGATATCTTCCCGACGTTCACGCAGCGGCGGCAGATGCACGCGGATGACGTTCAGACGATGGAATAAGTCTTCGCGGAATTTGCCTTCCTGTACGCGCAGTTCCAGATTCTGGTGCGTGGCGGCGATGATACGTACGTCCACCTTCACGGGCGCATAGCCGCCAACGCGATAAAATTGCCCGTCGGCTAATACGCGCAGTAAACGCGTTTGCACGTCCAGCGGCATATCACCTATTTCATCGAGAAATAGCGTACCGCCGTCAGCCTGTTCAAAGCGCCCCTGGCGAATCGTATTTGCCCCGGTAAACGCCCCTTTTTCATGGCCAAACAGCTCAGACTCGATCAAATCTTTCGGAATAGCCGCCATGTTCAGCGCGATAAAGGGCGCTTTGACGCGCGGGCTATGACGATGCAACGCATGGGCGACCAGCTCTTTACCGGTCCCGGACTCTCCGTTAATCAATACGCTGATTGACGACCGGGACAGTCGGCCAATTATGCGAAAGACATCCTGCATTGCCGGCGCTTCGCCGATGATGTCAGTTGTTGGGCCGTTGATCTGAATATTGCGCGGTTGCTGCTGTTCCTGATAATGGCTGATGGCACGTTCGACCAGCGCCACGGCTTCATCGATATCAAAAGGTTTGGGCAGATAATCAAACGCCCCTTGCTGGTAGGCGCTGACGGCAGCATCCAGATCGGAGTGTGCGGTCATTATGATGACCGGAAGCATCGGATGCCGCGCTTTGATCTGTTTTAACAGCGTCAGACCGTCCATGCCCGGCATGCGAATATCCGACAACAGTACGTCAGGCGTTTTGCTGGCCAGCGCGTCCAGCACCTCTTTACCACTTTCAAATGTGGTACAGCTTAGCCCTGCCCCTGCGAGCGCACGTTCAAGCACCCAACGGATGGAACTATCGTCATCAACGACCCAGACTATTCCTCGTTGCATAAACGTCACCTTTATTTCCTGATAGGCAGGTAAACCGAGAACTCGGTATGACCCGGCCAGCTGGTAAATTCAATTTTGCCGGAATGTTGATCAATCAAATTACGGGCGATGGATAATCCAAGGCCGGTACCGCCTTCGCGACCGCTGACCATTGGGTAGAACAGCGTGTCCTGCAAATGCGAGGGAATACCCGGACCGTTATCCTCAACATCAATCCGTGCCGCCAGGCGATAACGTACGCCGTGCAGCGTGAGTTGAAACGCGGTGCGGGTACGCAGAATGATCTCACCGCCTTCCGCTCCCAACGCCTGTAAAGCATTGCGCACGATGTTTAACAGAACCTGCTCGATCTGGTCCGGATCGTGCAGTAATTCGGGCAGACTCGGGTCGTAATCACGAATCAGCGTGACGTTTTCCGGGAGCTCCATCGACACCAGCGCCACCACGCGCTCCGCCACCTTGTGAATACTTTCCGTGACATGCATGCCAGGCTGTTGTGGTCCCAGCAGACGGTCGACCAGATTACGCAGGCGGTCGGCCTGCTCAATAATGACTTTGGTATATTCGGTCAGCGCCGGGTCCGGAAGCGCTTTGCTGAGTAGCTGCGCTGCGCCGCGTAATCCACCTAAAGGGTTCTTGATTTCGTGCGCCAGACCGCGCACCAGATCGCGGGCGGCAATCTGCTGGGCGTGCTGGAGCTGCTCCTGACTCAGACGGCGCTGGTTATCCATTGGCGCCATCTCCAGCAGGATAAGGCCATCAGGCAGCCTCTGAGCGGTCACTGAGAGGATATGTGAGTGGCTGTCTATCACCAGCGTCACTTCGTTATCCGTAAAGCCCTGGCCTGCTTCCAGGCTCTCTCGCATCAGTCCGATGTTTAAGGAGAAATAACTCAACAGATCGGGAAGCGGTGTCCCAAACAGTTTGCGGGAGCTTTGGGCGAGCAGCTGCTGTGCCGCCGGGTTGGCGTAATGTACCGCCAGCTCATCGTCGACGAGCAAAATGCTGTTGATTAAAGAATTGAGGATCTGCCCAGCATCGGGCAGCGTGCCGGTTGCCATTCAGCAGTCTCCTGAAAAGTGTTGCACTAATTTAGTGCATTATAGCTTTTTACATCAAAAAAGCGCGAGAAAGCAGGTTGTTAGTGGAGAAAAAAGCCCATCCTGGGATGGGCTAAAAGTTCCACGGCAACTAAAACCTTCGTCTTTCTCCCGACAGCTGTGTTGGCTGCTTTCGCTCACCCCAGTCACTTACTTATGTAAGCTCCCGGGGATTCACTCAATTGCTGCCTTGCTGTAGCAAGAAATCCATTGGTTATTACATTCTCTGCACGTTTTTATGTGAGAGTGTAAAAGTTAAATTAAACGCTGTAGTACAGCTCAAACTCTACCGGGTGCGGAGTCATACGCACACGGTCATCTTCTTCGCGACGCAGCGTAATGTACGCATCAATCGCTTCATTGGTGAACACGCCGCCTGCAGTCAGGAACTCACGGTCCAGATCCAGTTCTTTCAGTGCTTCTTCCAGAGAACCTGCAACCTGTGGGATCTCTTTCGCTTCTTCCGGCGGCAGGTCATACAGGTTTTTGTCCATGGCTTCGCCCGGGTGGATCTTGTTCTTGATACCGTCAAGACCAGCCATCAGCAGCGCTGCGAAGCACAGGTACGGGTTAGCAGCCGGGTCCGGGAAACGCACTTCAATACGACGCGCTTTCGGGGAAGCAACAACCGGAATACGGATAGAAGCAGAACGGTTACGGGCAGAGTAAGCCAGCATTACCGGCGCTTCGTAGCCTGGGACCAGACGCTTGTAGGAGTTGGTGGTCGGGTTAGCCAGGGCATTGATCGCTTTAGCGTGTTTGATTACGCCGCCGATGTAGAACAGCGCCTGCTCAGACAGACCCGCATATTTGTCGCCAGAGAACAGGTTTACGCCGTTCTTGGACAGGGACATGTGGCAGTGCATACCGGAACCGTTATCACCGAACATCGGTTTTGGCATAAAGGTCGCGGTTTTACCGAAACGGTGTGCAACGTTGTGCACAACGTATTTGTAGATCTGAATTTCGTCCGCTTTTTTGGTCATGGTGTTAAAGCGGGTCGCGATTTCGTTCTGGCCAGCGGTCGCCACTTCGTGGTGATGCGCTTCAACAACCAGACCCATTTCTTCCATGATCAGACACATGGTAGAACGGATGTCCTGAGAAGAATCTACCGGAGGAACCGGGAAGTAACCGCCTTTCACGCCAGGACGGTGACCTTTGTTACCACCTTCGTATTTGGTGGAGGAGTTCCATGCGCCTTCGATGTCATCGATAGCCACGTGAGAACCGGAGATAGATGCGCCGAAGCGGATGTCGTCAAACAGGAAGAACTCTGGCTCTGGCCCGAACAGAACGGTGTCTGCGATGCCGGTAGAACGCAGATACTCTTCAGCGCGTTTTGCGATGGAGCGCGGGTCGCGGTCATAGCCCTGTAGCGTACCGGGTTCCAGGATATCGCAACGGATGATCAGGGTAGACTCTTCATAGAACGGGTCGATGAGTGCAGTAGACGCATCTGGCATCAGAACCATGTCTGATTCGTTAATGCCTTTCCAGCCACCGATTGAGGAGCCGTCAAACATTTTGCCTTCTTCAAAGAATTCGGCATTTACCTGATGAGCAGGAATAGTGACGTGCTGTTCTTTACCTTTGGTATCAGTGAAGCGTAAATCAACAAACTTCACTTCGTGTTCGTTCAGCATCGTCAAAACGTGTTCAGCGGACATACTTACTCTCCCGGATTGGTCATGGTCGTCGTGGTAACGAAGTCTTCAATTCTGCAAAAATTGGCCGTGTCGCCGTAAAAAATATAAAGCGAAATCTGTGCCAACTTTTAAATTGCCCCTAAAAGGCGTTATCATGCGCACTATCGTGCAAAGGGGCTGCACCATGAAGGTTGTATTGCACCATTATAGTGCTTTAATGTGAACATTAAGCACCATATTGGTGCAAAGCATGTCAGATTACCCCTTTTAACGCTCCGTGAATGTGATCACAAAGAAACTCTGCAATACTTGTTTGCGGAGGATGTTTGTGATCCTGTTTTGTACTGCGATTAATCCGTGTACAATAACGCGCTATTTCTAAAATGCCTGAGGCAAAGTTGTGATCGAAAATTTGCGTAACATCGCCATCATCGCGCACGTAGACCATGGTAAAACGACCCTGGTAGACAAGCTGCTCCAACAATCCGGTACGTTCGATGCACGTGCTGAAACCCAAGAGCGCGTGATGGACTCCAACGATTTGGAGAAAGAGCGTGGGATTACCATCCTCGCTAAAAACACCGCTATCAAATGGAATGACTACCGTATCAACATCGTTGATACCCCGGGGCACGCCGACTTCGGTGGTGAAGTTGAACGTGTAATGTCCATGGTCGACTCCGTGCTGCTGGTGGTGGATGCAATGGATGGTCCGATGCCGCAGACGCGCTTCGTGACCAAAAAAGCCTTTGCCCATGGCCTGAAGCCAATTGTTGTTATCAACAAAGTTGACCGTCCTGGCGCGCGTCCTGACTGGGTTGTTGATCAGGTATTCGACCTGTTCGTTAACCTCGACGCTACCGACGAACAGCTGGACTTCCCGATCGTTTACGCTTCCGCGCTGAACGGTATCGCAGGTCTGGATCACGAAGATATGGCTGAAGACATGACTCCGCTGTACCAGACCATCGTTGATCGTGTACCGGCTCCGAACGTAGACCTTGATGGCCCGCTGCAGATGCAAATCTCTCAGCTGGACTACAACAACTACGTTGGCGTAATCGGCATCGGCCGCATTAAACGCGGTAAAGTTAAACCGAACCAGCAGATCACTATCATTGATAGCGAAGGCAAAACCCGTAACGGTAAAGTCGGTAAAGTTCTGACTCATCTGGGTCTGGAACGTATCGAGAGCGATATTGCCGAAGCAGGCGATATCATCGCGATCACCGGTCTGGGCGAACTGAACATCTCCGACACCATCTGCGATCCGCAGAACGTCGAAGCGCTGCCGGCTCTGTCCGTTGATGAACCGACCGTAACCATGTTCTTCTGCGTAAACACCTCTCCGTTCTGTGGTAAAGAAGGTAAATATGTTACCTCTCGTCAGATCCTTGACCGCCTGAACAAAGAGCTGGTGCACAACGTTGCGCTGCGCGTTGAAGAAACCGAAGATGCGGATGCGTTCCGCGTATCCGGTCGTGGTGAGCTGCACCTGTCTGTTCTGATTGAAAACATGCGTCGTGAAGGTTTCGAAATGGCGGTTTCCCGTCCGAAAGTTATCTTCCGCGAAATCGATGGCCGTAAACAAGAGCCGTTCGAAAACGTAACGCTGGACGTCGAAGAGCAGCATCAGGGTTCTGTCATGCAGGCTCTGGGTGAGCGTAAAGGCGACCTGAAAAACATGAATCCAGATGGCAAAGGCCGCGTACGTCTTGACTACGTGATCCCAAGCCGTGGTCTGATCGGCTTCCGTTCAGAATTCATGACCATGACTTCCGGTACCGGTCTGCTGTACTCCACCTTCAGCCACTACGACGACGTTCGTGCGGGTGATGTGGGTCAGCGTCAGAACGGCGTACTGATCTCCAACGGCCAGGGTAAAGCAGTTGCGTTCGCACTGTTCAGCCTGCAGGACCGCGGTAAGCTGTTCCTGGGTCACGGTGCTGAAGTTTACGAAGGCCAGATCATCGGTATTCACAGCCGCTCTAACGACCTGACTGTAAACTGCCTGACCGGTAAGAAACTGACCAACATGCGTGCGTCCGGTACTGACGAAGCGACGGTTCTGGTTCCGCCGGTTAAGATGACTCTGGAGCAGGCTCTGGAATTCATCGATGACGACGAACTGGTAGAAGTTACTCCAACCTCTATCCGTATTCGTAAGCGTCACCTGACTGAAAACGATCGTCGCCGTGCAATGCGTGGCGCGAAAGAAGAGTAATTAACGCTCTTTCTCAGGTAAGCATAAAAAAGCCGCTGATTATCAGCGGCTTTTTTTATCATCAGCAGCATCAGAAGAAATACTTTGCCCCAACACGAATCTGGTTTTGTTCGCGATGATAGGGTTCAACATTGCGATCTAACCAGCGTAATTCCAGGTAGGGCAACCAGTGTTCATTGATCCGATACTTAAAGGTATTGGTAATTTCCCAGTGATGATCTTTTCCGTTGCTGCTATTGAAGTCATTAACTCGCATAAAATAGTGCGGTTCAAAGGTATAGGAAAATTTATCGGTAATGGCAAAGTTCCAGTAGTTACCTATTTCATAGGTATCATTATTATCCAAGTCGCCGTTCAGGTCGGTTGAACTGTAGTTATTATGGTTATATCGATTACGCACGGTAAGATTAAACCACGGTGTAAATTTATAGTTAACATCCAGATAAACAGCACCGCCAGAACCAATACTCTTATCGTTTATTAGCCCGCCAGGTTGGATTGTCAATTTATCTGTCGGTTTAAATAATGGATACCAGCCCTCTATTTCGTTATAGCCGTGTTTTAGCTCATCCTTGCGTTGCATCGTGTAGGTGTTGGTGAGCATGATGCCCGCACCCATATCAGAGTTATAGCCGACGCGCATCATGACCTCTATTTGATCGGACGCCAGGTTATATGCTTCGCGGTTTTCTACATAGGCTCCAGCGAAAGCAGAGGTTGATACCACAGAGGATAAGAGAATTATTGTCGTTAATTTTTTCATGATAAATCCATTTTTTAAGCGTAGGGAGGCCGCCATCCATTGGGATGGAATAGGCGGCTATTATTTTTATACGTTTACAGCAGAGGTATTCTTTTTATTGGTAACCGGGTCTGGTTGGATATTATTTTTCTTCCGTTGGCTGATTTCCTCAATAATAAAAGCAAAACGTGTTTCGTTGAGCTTATAAAAGAAGCCCATCGTGAGTGCTGCAATAATTGCAAGTCCGCAAGGCCAGAGAAAAATAAGTTGACGCAAACCGAGCAAGGTTGCATCACTCTGGGCGATATTGGGGATATAACCGATTTGCGTCAGCATAATTCCAGGCAGGAAGCCCGCGAGCGCCGCGGAAATTTTGCGAGAAAAGGTATAACCCGTATATACCGAGCCTTCCGCACGGATCCCCGTCTTCCATTCGCCATAATCGACCGTATCCGGAACCAGCGCCCAGTTCAGGCTGTTAACAAAAGCGGTTCCGAAGAAGGCCATGCAAGAAAACATCACGAATAAAAATGACGTGCTGCCCCAGAAAAAGTTCAGCACATCGCCGATTGCCCATAGCGCCAGACCGCCAAGGTAAACCTGCTTTTTACCAAAACGTTTTACGGCTGCGGGCACCAGCAGTACCCCAAGCAGAATGCACCCCATGCTGAAGAAACCCATCCACGACAGCAGATGTATATCGTTGAGCACGTACTGGGTGTAATACACCTGAATCGCCAGCTTGATGTTGAATGCCGCCAGCGTGCACAGGTTGGCGACACACAGCACCAGCAGCGGAGGGTTACGGAAAATGGCGCAAAACGACTTGAGAATACTGGGCTTATGATGGTCCGGCACGATTTCGATATAGCGTTCCTTCACACCGCTAAAGCACCACCACATACTGAACAATCCGCAGACGGAGAAGATCAGTGCGGCAATCAGATACCCCAGCGAAGGCGAACTGACAAATAGCGCCTGAATCGGCATAAAGCCAACGGTACACAGTAACAGGCCTACGGTAGCGCCGCCCTGACGCCAGGCGGCGAGCTGAGCGCGTTCATGTGGATTTTTAGTAATTGCAGGCACCATCGCGCCGTAGGAACAGTTCATCAGGCTATAGAACAGGCCGAACAGCATGAACAACACCGTTGCCAGCCCCGTTTTCACCGTTAGCGTAAAGCCTGTCGCTAAAAATTGCGCGCTGGCGACGACGGCGACAGGAAATGACGCATACAAAATAAAGGGTCTGAATTTCCCCTTTGCGCCAATATTACGCCTTGAGTCCAGCAACACGCCGGTCAGAATATCGGTGAAGGCGGTGAAGAACTTCGCTACTAAAAAGATAATCCCACCGTACCAGGCCGGCATCCCTAGTTCATCGGTATAAAATTTAAGCAGATACAGCGTGCCGATACACAGCATCAAATTTGAGCCGAAGTCACCCACTCCGTAGGCGAATTTTTCACGCAGGCTCAGTTTTAGCGTTAGCGGATCATGAAAAGACATAATCGCTCCTCAATAGCGCCCCGTAGAGCGCTATTCATTATTATTATCAAACGGTTTGTTTACGCGCTTCTATCTCTTCAACGATGCGGACATACATCTTCTCGTTAAGGTTGTAGAAACAGCCCATAGCTACAATGGTGATCACCGCCAACGCGCAGGGATAAATAAAGATCAGCTGACGCAATCCTTCGACCGTACTGGCAGATTGCACCACGTTGGGGACATAGCCGATTTGCGTTAGCATCCAGCCGGGGAAGAATCCCGCCAGCGCTTGTGACACTTTACGAAAGAAGGTGAAACCGGTGTATACCGTACCTTCCGAACGAACGCCGGTACGCCATTCGCCATATTCCACCGTGTCGGAGACCAGCGCCCAGTTCAGGCTGTTGACGAATGCTGAGCCGAAGAATGCCAGACAGGAGAAGGCGACAAAGCTGACTGAGCCGCCGCCAAAGAAGTAGTTCAGCAGATCACCCGCGACCCAGATCAGCAAACCGCCGATGTAGACCTTTTTCTTGCCGAAACGTCTGACCATTCCCGGCATTAAGAAGACGCCGATGAAGATACAGCCCATGCTGAAAAAGCCCATCCACGAAAGGAGGATCGGGTCGTTCAGTACGTACTGGGTGTAATAGACCTGAATCGCCAGCTTGACGTTAAACGCGCCAAGTGTGCAAAGGTTGGCAACGCACAGAATAAACAGCGGGCGGTTACCTGCGATGGCGCGGAAGGATTGCAGCAATCCCGGTTTTTGCGCGGCATCAACGGGTTTCACTTCCACATAGCGTTCTTTTACCCCGGCATAGCACAGCCACATGAACAGCAGGCCGAACAGAGAGAACAAGGTGGCGGCGAAGATATAGCCCAACTGAGAGTTGCCTTCGATCAGGTTCATTACTGGAACAAAGCCGACGGTGCACAGCAGCAGGCCAAGAGTGGCTCCGCCCTGTCGCCAGGCTGCCAGCGAGGCGCGTTCGTCCGGGTTTTTGGTGATCGCGGGGACCATCGCACCGTAAGAGCAGTTCATCATACTGAAGAACAGTCCGTACAGCATAAACAGTACCGTTGCCATCACCGTTTTACCGGTGACTTCAAATGGTGTACCGACAAAGTTCGCAATCGCCAGCAGCGTCACTGGAAATGCGGCATACAGAACGAACGGGCGGAATTTGCCTTTCGGGCCGATTTTGCGGCGCGAGTCGAGCATAATCCCAGTCCCCATATCGGTAAACGCGGTAAAAAACTTGGCGATAAGGAAAATGATACCGCCATAAGTTCCAGGTAAACCAAGGACATCGGTATAAAACTTGAGTAAATAGAGCGTACCAATGTCCAGCAGGATATTGGAACCTAAATCACCCATCCCATAGGCGAGTTTTTCTTTGAACGGCAAGCGTAGGGTTGCCGGATTAGAAGAGGTCTGACTCATTATTATTCTCCATGTGCCCGTGAGTCTCCCCACGGGCGAGCCGTATTAGATGTTGCGTAAAGTGGCAAACAGTGACGCCCATTCACTCTTCGCGCGATAAAACACCGGAGGCTTGCCAATAGGCGCATCCACGGTAATTTCACCGCCCTGGTAAGTTTCCCCGGTCCAGACATTTACCCAGCTATCTTCCGGCAGATACAGGGTCCAGTCGGACTTGCCTTGTTCGTGAACCGGCGCAACCAGCAGATCTTGTCCCAGCAGGTACTGATATTTCAGGGTATAGGTCCGCGCATCGTCTTCGTAATGCAGGAACAGCGGGCGCATCACCGGCAGACCGGTAGCGCTGTTTTGCGCGACGGCCTGTTTGAGATACGGTTTCAGGGTGGTAAACACGGTGGTCATTCGTGCAAAGTGGGCGATGGTTTCAGCATCACCATCAAACTGCCAGTTATCGCCTGGGCGGTTACCCTCGTGGGTACGCATCATCGGCGTGAAGGCGCTGAAGTCACACCAGCGCAGCAGTAGTTCTTTGCTGCGTTTCATGTCAAACAGGGTGGTGTAGCCGCCGATATCGCTGTGGTGCAGACCGTGACCGGTCATCGCCAGCGACAGCGCCGCAGGAACGACGGAAGCCAGACCGTCGTCAAGGCTCCAGTCCACGTTCTGATCGCCCGCCCACATCATGGTGGAGTATTTCTGGCTACCGGTGTAACCCGCACGCATAAAGAACAGGATCTCGCCGAGTTTGCCGGTCTCCTGTAGCGCTTCGTAGTTACATTTCGCCCACAGTGCGGGCCAGGCGTTGTGCATGATCTCGGCGCTGACGCCGTTGTGCAGATACGTATCTGTCGGCAGGTATTCGCCAAAATCTGCCATCCAGCCGCCGCAGCCCAGTTCGATCATGTTTTTCTTGATGACCTCTTTGAACCAGTCGTAGGCTTCCGGGTTGGTCAGATCGACCACGCCGCCGTAAAACTCGCCAAACTCTACGAGGTAATCGCCGCCGGATGCATCTTTCGCCAGATAACCGTGTTTGGCCGCTTCGGCACAGAGATCTTTATCGCTGGCAACATACGGGTTGATGTAGGAGAGGAACTGCACGCCTTCTTCTTTCCACTGCTTAATACGGCTATCCAACTGCGGATAATTGTCGCTGTTCCATTTCCAGTTCCACATCACGCGCTTGCCAAAGGAGGTCATGCGGATCCCGGACCAGTCCTGCGCCCAGATGCCGTTTACTTTCACGCCTGCGTTACGCATGGTGTCCAGTTTGCTCTGGCAAACCTCAGTACCGCCCTGAATACCGAGCGTGACGCCATCGTAGATCCAGTCCGGCAGCTCCGGCTGGCGTCCTAACAGTGCAGTCAATTTTTCCAGCAGAGAGATGTAGGTATCAGCGCACTCAAAGCGCAGGGTGGTTTTGTCCTCCCACAGCGCCAGTTCGTGATACTCCGGCGCGCTGAAGTCGAAATTCATATAGCAACTGTTATCAACGTGGCAGTAGTACTTCTGCGTGCTGACGAAGGTCGGTTGCGGGAAGAAGGTCCAGTAGTAGTCGCCGCCGGCGTTCTCTTTACAGTCGGCTTGCCAGGTGACATAGCTGTTTTTGTTTCGGCCCACGCCCTGTTCGCTGGTCCACAGCGGGAACGGCTTACCGCGTAAGTCGAAATAAGAAAACTGTTCGCCGCAGCCGTAAATATGATCGTCCGCCCTGGCGGCCAGGCGCAGCCAGATGCGGTTATGGTTGAGATCGCCGTTGTGCAGATCCAGCTTCAGGCGACCCTGTTCATCGGTGGAAATATGCAGCGTGGCGTTGATGGTATCACCGCGGCTGAAATGCACCCGCCAGCCGTCAGGCGACTCGCTTACCGTGGCGTCGGTCAGGGCAATTTTCTCATTGAGCTTGTCTTTAATGCTGAAGTTGCCGCGAAACATGTCAATGTCGGCAACGCCAGCGCCGATCCACAGGCAGGGCGTTTCTGTGCTGTGGCGTAAAATCAGGCGCTGGTGGTACGTTAAAGCAAATCCATCAGGTAATGATGTGAGTTCTAAGGCGGTTGACCGTCGTTGTAGCGAATTCATTATTGTCTCCGTAAAAATAGGGTAATTCGGTAATTTGTCGGAAATCTGTTATTCACTGCCGATTAAAAAATGCATCTGATGTTGTTCTCCGGGCGCGAGATGAATCAGGCTAATTCCGGAGTTAAAGGCGTCGGGCGGGCAGGTCATCGGTTCTACCGCCAGGCCGCACCTTGCTAATTTTTCGCCGGTATACACTTGCAGCCAGGGCTGGTGGCTGCGTAAAAAAGTGGACATGTTTTGCGCTGGGCTGATCATCCTGACTTCCCACTCATCGTCAGGTGGCAGAGTCCTGAACGTATGATCGATAGCGGTCTGCGCAATGCGTTGCGGCGTGGTGAAATATCGTTCATCACATGTTTCTTCACTCACCGGGAGTGTTAATTCACAGTCATCAATGGGTTGCAGATTACAGGTCAAATAGGGATGTGCGCCCGCGCCATACGGCGCGATTTCGTCACCCACATTCTGTGTGCGGATAAAAACGTGCAGTCCACGGGTTGCCTCCAGTCGGTAAATCACCTCTGAAACCAGCGCGAAGGGATAACCATAAGAAGGCGGCAGAAAAATCGTCAGCGACACTTCCGATGCCGACTGCTGGGTAATCTGCCAGTCCCGCCAGGCCAGTAACCCATGAATGGCGGTATGTGAAACTGAGTCGTTAACGGCAAGCTGGTAATCCTTGCCGTTATAGTGATAGCTGCCGTCTACAACGCGGTTTGGCCACGGGATTAACACTTTCCCCAAGTGTGCCAGCGGCATTTCTTCCGGTTTGTGGGGAATAACGATATGACGCCCACGGTGCGTCAATTCTGCTAGCCCAGCGCCAACCGTGACGATTTTCGCCTGGTAGTGTCCGGCCTGAAGATGAATGGTTTTTCCACCGCTATGCATGGCAGCCCACCTTGTTACTTATTTAGCGTTGATATCCAGCAGACCGGCGGCAACAGCCGGAGCAAGGCCCGGAGCCAGCGGCAGACGCGGGATCACCAGGCAGTGCAGCAGGTGATAAATGTCCTGCTTGCCGTCCCAGACTTTGGTGGTCACCTTGTTATTGGTGTCCAGCTCCTGCCACCATGAACCGGTCTCGTAATCCATCAGGTAGGTGATGCAGTAATCCCACCATTTCTGGTACCAGGCTTCGTACTGGCTGTCGCCTGTGAGGGTGTACAGGGCGTAGGCGGTGCCCATCGCTTCGACTATCGGCCAGCGCACTCTTTCGCGAACGATCGGTGTGCCGTCCCAATCCACCGAATAGACAAAACCGTCTGCGCCGTCCGGTGCCCAGGCGTCGCGGATAGTGGCGTGGAAAAGTCCTTTTGCATCTTCCAGCAGCCAGGCAGGCGGCGTTTCGAAGCGAGCTTCCAGCGTGGCATGTAGATGCAGCATCAGGCGGCCCCACTCGATCCAGTGACCCGGCGTGCCACCGTAGGCGCGGAAACGGTGAGCTGGGTTGTCCTTGTTGTAATCGCGGATTGGATTCCACTGTGAATCGAAGTGTTCATTGACGCGGTACTCCCCGCTACGGGCCACATCGTGAATAATCACCGAAGCGATACGCAGTGCGCGATCGAGCCATTTACGGTCATGAGTCACGTCATACACGATCAGGAAAGCTTCGACCGCGTGCATGTTAGCGTTGCCGCCGCGATAATCTTCTGTCTGGCTGAAGGCTTCGTCCCAGGACTCCAGGCACATTTGTTCGTCTTCGCTCCAGAAGTACTTCTCAATCACCTCGATGGCGTCATCCAGCAATTTTCTGGCCTGTGGATGACCGGTAGTGACCGCGCTTGCCGCGCCAAGTAAGACGAAGAAATGCTGATAACCCTGCTTGGAGGCATCCATCACGCCTTCGTCATTAACGCAGGCGTACCAACCGCCGTAGCGTGTGTCACGTAGCGCGCCGTTCAGCGCCTTAATGCCGTGGTCGACGAGTTGATATGCACCTGGGCGACCCATAGAGGCGGCAACGGAATAGACGTGCAGCATGCGGGCGGTGATCCACAGATGTGTTCCCATATCCGTTCTGACCTGACCACTGTTTCCCAGCCAGCCAAACCCGGTGGGCACCGCTGCGTTCTTACCAAAGTTAAAGATGCGATCGGTTTCTTGTTCCAGCCAACGGTTGTGGCTTAGGGTGTTAAACCATTTCATGCTTTGATCCTCTATTAGCGGCGGGCCATCATTTCGTCGACGATATCGCCCAGACGCTGCAACTTCGGTGCGGAAACATCACGCAGCATCAATTCGGTATCCGGCAGACCCACGACGGATGACCAGACCGCACGCCCGGCCAGGAAGCCGGATGCGCCTGCGGTCATTGCTACGCTGACCGCGCGTGGGAACAGTTTTTCATCCACACCAGAGGAGAGAATGACCCACGGCATGTTGATGTTTTCATTCAGGCGCTGAGAGGCGCTAAGCAATTCCTGTTGGGTTCCTTTGCCGTACAGCGGCATTTCGACCTTGTAGAGATCGGCACCGCTATCGCCCAGCTCTTTCGCGGCATCGATGATGGCCTGTTCACGGCAGAACTTATCGCCACGACGCGGTGGGCGAACAACCGGCTCGATGATGCTCAGCAGCCCATTGGAATGGCATAGCTCATTGAATTCTTTCACCATGTCCAGACGCTGTTGGGCATCTTCATCGCTACGCCACAGCACCAGCAGTTTGAGAGCCTTGGCACCATCTTGCTTCACAGCCTGCGGGTTGATTTTTTTATCAATCACTACGCTATCGACCGGAATTCCGTTACCCGGAATAAACTCATCAGCGGCCACAATCATGGCGCAGCTTTTGGCTACCGCGTTTTGCTCTACAACCTGGCGGTAGCAGAACTGCTGATCGACCAGAATGGCGGAGGCATAGGGGGACAGGATCTTTGCCGCATTGACTTTGAAATCGGTCAGCACGCTGTCATTGACCGGGGATTTTGCACCCGCTGCGGCAAACATTAAGCGCATGGCTTCGCGCTGATCGACTGCCAGCATGGCAAAACCGCCGGAAGCGCGGGTAATATCTTTCAGGGTGTACTTCGTCATTGTTCAGTCCTTACTTATCTGTGTGTTTATTTAGCCCGGCGGATGCGCGAACCTGTTCAAGAATGGCGGTCCAGTCTTCCCGGCCACGACCTGCGGCGCGCGCCTGGTTATAGACTTCGCGGGAGGCGGCGCCGAGCGGCATCGGTACGTGTAATTGGTTGGCAACGTCCAGAGCGATGCCAAGATCCTTATGAGCTAAATCGATCATGAAGGCCGGGGAAAGATCGCCTTTCAGCACTTTGTTCGGCCAGGAGGTAGTGAAGTGGCCTTTCCCGGCGGGAGTGCCGCTCATGACTTGCAAGGCCACATCGAAGGAAAGGCCGAGCGCTTCGCACAACACGGCGGCTTCGGCAGACAGGGCGTTTAACGCGATGCTCATGTAGTTATTGATGAGCTTGACGCGAATGCCCATACCGGGACCGCCTGCGTTGATCAATTCATTGCCCATCGCCATCAGAACGGGTGTGGCGCGTTCTACCTGCTCCGCCGTGCCACCCGCCAGCAATAACAGCGTTCCCGCGATAGCGTGATCGGAGGTACGTCCAACCGGGCAATCCATCATGTCGAAGCCTTTGGCACGCATATCGGCGATCAGTTTGTCGGTTTGCAGTGGGTGAATAGTCGACATATCAATCACTAATGCCTGTGGGGAAAGGCTTTCACAGATACCCTGCTCGCCGAACAGTACGCTGCGCACCAGATCGCCGTTTGGCAGCATGGTGATAACAAATTCTGCCCCTTTTGCTGCCTGAGCCGGGCTGTTGGCAGGTTGGGCTCCTTTTTCCACCAGGCGCTGAACGGCATCCGGGTTAACGTCAAAGACGCTGAGTTGATGACCCTGCTTCAGCAAGTTGCTCGCCATGGGTGAACCCATCTGACCTAATCCGATAAATGCTATAACTGCCATAACGTTCTCCTGAGACGTGGATGTCATTTTTTGTCATTTAAGGTCGTTTGTTTTTGTCTGTTTTTGATCGTATTTGTAATTTATGGTCAAAAAATTGACAGCCGTCACTTTTTAAACATTTTGTGAAATTAAAATGATCCCATCTTGAAACGCCTAAGGAATGACCATGATTCGTGTTGCTTGTGTGGGTATTACCGTGATGGATCGCATCTATTACGTAGAAGGTTTACCGACTGAAGGAGGTAAATATGTGGCGAAGCGCTATACCGAAGTGGGCGGCGGGCCTGCTGCAACGGCCGCAGTGGCTGCAGCGAAGCTGGGCGCGCAGGTGGACTTTATTGGCCGTGTGGGCGATGACGACACCGGAAACAGCCTGCTGGCGGAGCTGGAATCCCTGGGGGTAAACACCCGCTACACCCGGCGCTATGCGGGGGCAAAGTCTTCACAATCGGCGATTATGGTGGATGCGCAAGGGGAGCGTATTATCGTTAACTACCCCAGCCCGGACTTACTGCATGACGCTGACTGGCTCAACGAGATCGATTTTTCGCAGTGGGATGTGGTTCTGGCGGATGTTCGCTGGCACGAAGGCGCCAGGCAGGCGTTCACGCTGGCGCGTCGGGCGGGAGTGATGACGGTACTGGATGGTGACGTCACGCCACAAGATATCAGTGAGCTGGTGGCGTTGAGCGATCATGCGGCGTTCTCTGAACCGGGTCTGGCGCGTTTAACCGGGATAACCGATCCTGTCGTTGGACTAAAAAAATCGCAAACGCTCACAAATGGTCATGTCTATGTGACGCGTGGCAGTGAGGGCTGTGACTGGATAAAAAATAATACGTTGCAGCATCAATCTGGATTTAAAGTCGACGTAGTGGATACTACGGGGGCCGGAGACGTTTTCCACGGTGCGCTCGCATTCAGCCTGGCTGACGGCGATGCTCCAGAAGAGGCCGTCAGGTTTGCCAGTGGGGTTGCTGCGTTAAAATGCACTCGCCCGGGAGGAAGGTCCGGAATCCCTGACTGTGATCAAACCCGATCTTTTCTGTCACTTTTTGTATAAAATGCCAGGGCAATGGTTTTTCGAGGAAATTTCATGAGTCTTACCGAACTGACCGGTAACCCGCGGCACGATCAGCTGTTGATGCTGATTAGCGAGCGCGGTTATATGAATATCGACGAGCTGGCCAGCCTGCTGGACGTGTCCACGCAGACCGTGCGTCGTGATATTCGTAAACTCAGCGAGCAGGGATTAATTACGCGTCATCATGGTGGGGCGGGCAGAGCCTCCAGCGTGGTGAATACGGCGTTTGAGCAGCGTGAAGTCTCGTGGACGGAAGAGAAGAAAGCCATCGCGGAGGCGGTGGCTGACTATATTCCTGACGGTTCGACGGTGTTTATTACCATAGGCACCACCGTGGAGCAGGTGGCCCGCGCGCTGTTAAACCATAACCATTTGCGCATCATCACCAACAGCCTGCGCGTGGCGCATATTCTGTATAACAATCCGCGTTTTGAAGTCATGGTGCCGGGGGGAACGTTACGCCCGCACAACAGCGGCATCATTGGTCCTTCTGCCTCGGCATTTGTCGCTGATTTTCGGGCCGACTACCTGGTTACCAGCGTTGGCGCGATTGAAAGTGACGGCGTGCTGCTGGAGTTTGATGTTAACGAGGCCAGCGTAGTGAAAACGATGATGTCCCATTCAAGACACATTCTGCTGGCAGCGGATCATACGAAATATACGGCTTCTGCCGCGGTAGAAATTGGTAACGTGTCTCAGGTGACTGCGCTGTTTACTGATGAATACCCAGGTCCGGCATTGCACAATTTACTCCAGTCACAGCAGGTGGAAATTGTGCAGGTGAGTCCTTCACAGGATGATGCTCTGGCCGTGTAATTCTTCCCAATGATGGCCCGATAACTTCGCAGCCATCACTCTCGCATAGTCAAACTTCTCCTTTCCCGCTACAGTTATTCATCCACGGCGAATAAGGAGAAGGGCATGCTCTATATCTTTGATTTGGGTAATGTGATTGTCGATATCGACTTCAACCGCGTGTTGGGCACATGGAGCGATCTAAGTCGTGTACCGTTGGCTTCGCTAAAGCAAAGTTTCACCATGGGGGAGGCTTTTCACCAGCACGAGCGAGGTGAAATAACGGATGAAGCCTTTGCCGAGGCACTATGTCACGAGATGGCGCTGCCGCTAAGTTACGAGCAGTTCTCTCACGGCTGGCAGGCCGTGTTTGTCGCCTTGCGCCCTGAGGTTATCGACATCATGCATAAGCTGCGTGAGCAGGGGCATCGTGTCGTTGTGTTATCAAATACTAACCGCCTGCACACCACGTTTTGGCCGGATGAATATCCCGAGATCCGTCAGGCTGCTGACCATATTTATCTTTCCCAGGACCTGGGCATGCGTAAACCGGAAGCGCGAATTTACCAGCACGTCCTGCAGTCTGAAGGTTTTTCTGCGCAGGATGCGGTCTTTTTTGACGATAACGCCGATAATATTGAAGGGGCTAACCGATTAGGGATCACCAGTATCCAGGTCGTCGATAAAAAGACGATTCCTGACTATTTCGCGACGTTGTTATGCTAAAAAATGTTCGGCAACAGACCAGGCATCATACGCGTCCTGTACGAGACTGGTTGAAGCTACTATGGCAGCGGATTGATGAGGACAACATGACGACGCTGGCAGGGAATCTTGCCTACGTTTCATTGCTCTCATTAGTGCCGCTTATTGCCGTCGTATTTGCGCTTTTCGCCGCATTTCCGATGTTTTCCGACGTCAGTGTCCAGCTACGTCATTTTATTTTCGCAAACTTTATCCCGGCGACGGGAGACGTCATTCAACGTTATATCGAACAGTTTGTCGCCAATTCGAACAAAATGACGGCAGTCGGGGCATGCGGGCTGATTGTCACAGCATTATTGCTGATGTATGCCATTGATAACGCGCTGAATACTATCTGGCGCAGCAGGCGCACGCGTCCCAAAGTTTACTCTTTCGCCGTCTACTGGATGATTTTAACGCTGGGGCCGCTGCTGGCGGGAGCCAGTCTGGCGATCAGCTCTTATCTGTTGTCATTGCGCTGGGCCAGCGATCTTAACACGGTGATTGATAACGTCCTGCGTATTTTCCCGCTGGTGCTTTCCTGGCTCTCATTCTGGCTCCTCTACAGCATTGTACCGACTACGCGCGTCCCTAATCGTGATGCGGTGATTGGCGCTTTTGTGGCCGCCGTGTTGTTCGAAGCCGGGAAGAAAGGATTTGCGCTCTACATCACGATGTTCCCGTCGTATCAGCTCATTTACGGCGTCCTGGCGGTGATCCCCATTTTATTCGTCTGGGTTTACTGGACGTGGTGTATCGTCTTGCTAGGCGCGGAAATAACTGTCACTCTCGGGGAATACCGCAAACTTAAACAAGCCGCAGAACAAGAAGAAGCAGAGCAACCATGATTGCATTAATTCAGCGCGTAACCCGTGCCAGCGTCACCGTGGAGGGCGAGGTGACGGGTGAAATTGGCCCAGGACTTTTGGTCCTGTTAGGTGTCGAAAGGGATGATGACGAACAGAAAGCGAACCGCCTGTGCGAGCGCGTACTCGGCTATCGAATCTTTAGCGATGCCGAAGGCAAAATGAACCTCAACGTGCAGCAGTCAGGCGGCAGCGTGCTGGTGGTTTCACAGTTTACGCTGGCGGCAGATACCGAACGCGGCATGCGCCCGGGGTTTTCGAAAGGCGCAGCGCCCGAGCGGGCAGAAGCGCTGTATGAGTACTTTGTTGAGCGTTGCCGCCAACAGGAAATGAATACGCAAACCGGGCGATTCGCTGCTGATATGCAGGTTTCGCTGGTTAATGATGGCCCCGTGACGTTCTGGTTACAAGTATGAACCAGCTTCCGGCGTGGTCGCGGGTAACAAGAGAGAATACAACTATGTATCACCTTCGAGTACCGCAAACAGAAGAAGAATTGGAGCGCTACTACCAGTTTCGCTGGGAGATGCTGCGTAAACCATTGCACCAGCCAAAAGGCTCCGAACGGGATGCCTGGGACGCGATGGCGCATCACCAGATGGTGGTGGACGAAGAGGGGAATCTGGTTGCGGTAGGGCGTTTGTATATCAATGCGGATAACGAAGCCTCCATACGTTTTATGGCCGTAGATCCCTCCGTGCAAGAGAAAGGGTTGGGCACGCTGATGGCGATGACTCTGGAGTCTGTGGCACGTCAGGAAGGGGTAAAGCGCGTCACCTGTAGCGCCCGTGAAGATGCGGTCGAATTTTTCGCCAAGCTCGGTTTTGTGAGCCAGGGGGAAATCACCACACCGCAAACCACGCCGGTGCGCCACTTTTTGATGATTAAGCCCATTGCGACGCTGGACGATATTCTCCATCGCGGTGACTGGTGCGGACAGCTACAGCAAGCCTGGTACGAACATATTCCATTGAGTGAGAAAATGGGCGTGCGTATTCAGCAGTACACCGGGCAGAAATTTATTACCACGATGCCCGAGACGGGCAATCAGAATCCGCACCACACGCTGTTTGCCGGAAGCCTGTTTTCACTGGCGACGCTAACGGGCTGGGGACTTATCTGGCTGATGCTGCGTGAGCGTCATCTGGGGGGAACGATTATCCTCGCCGACGCGCATATCCGATACAGCAGGCCAATCACCGGGAAACCAACTGCTATTGCCGATCTGGGCTCGCTGAGCGGTGACCTTGATCGTCTGGCAAGAGGCCGCAAGGCGCGCGTGCAGATGCAGGTCGGAGTATTTGGCGATGACACACCGGGCGTCGTGTTTGAAGGTACTTACATTGTGCTACCCGCAAAACCGTTTGGCGCATATGAAGAGGGCGGTAACGAGGAAGAGTAGGGGGATACCCTCTACTCGATAAATGCATCTGCCGGAAGTTTAAAGCGTTCTGCAAGCGCTTTAATATGGCTTACAGTCAGTGCTCTACGGCCATTTAGGATGTTGCTGACGTTCGATTTAGAACCAAGCTCGTTGGCGAGGTCGGTGGCTTTTAATCCGTACTGATCCATGAGCGTACGCAATACGGAAACGCCAGAGGGGATTTGTTTCAGGTGTTGATTGAGCGCTCTGAATTCTGGTGCATGTTTTTCGTATTCACTGATTCGGGCACTAAGTAATTCAAATAGTGGGTTTTCAAGATCGTCGTGGTCAACCAGAAACTCTACTAGCGCTAGTGCCCTTCGATACTCCGTTTCATTGCGTTCTTCCCCCAAAAGAGGGATCGTTTTTACAGCACAACTGAAGGTATCAACGATCTTTTTTGCGCTGGCTGCGTCCATATGACGATGAGATCTCATTCTTTATGGCCCCGATAATATTCTGTCAGTTTGTCATATTCGGCGTGGAGAACGATATGCTCCACAAATACCTTATGTAACCTGAAATCTATGTAGGCAATGAGTCTCAGGTTGTTACCAGAAACATCAATTACCCACCATTTATTCCTGTACTTAAAATTATCAAGAGAAGGAATATACTGTTTCATCTCTTCAGGGTGATGGAATGTTTTTTTCTCCAAAACATTCAGCAACTCAGAGAGAGCAAGCCCATGGTTTGGATACATGAGCATACCCTCATTGAATGGTTTTCGGCTGATAACATGCACGATGTAGTTCCATCACATAGTTTTCAACCTGAAAACAATCTAACGCAATGCCATCATGTTTTCAAGTTGAAAACAACATTGAATATTAAGAAATTATCTCCGCTGATGGGCTTCTAACACGCCAGGCCACGTCGCGCATTGCGTTTCGCGCTGTCTGGCTTACGCCTCCTAACTGAAAAAATCCGTGGATAACGCCGGGATAGCGCTGACAGGTGCAGTCCACACCTTGCTTCTGGAGCTGGTGAAACAGAGCCTCTCCTTCATCGCACAGTGGGTCGAATTCGGCAGTAATGATGTGCGTGGGCGGCAAGCCGTTGAAGTCTTCACGCCAGAGTGGGCTGACTTCTGGATGCAATGGATCGGTGTTCAGCATATACATCTCGTAGCCCGAAAGCAGCGTGTCGCGGGTGATAATGTAATCCTGTCCATTATGGTCATAGCTCGCAAACCTGGCGGTTGCGTCCAGCATCGGGTAGATCAGCATAAGCTGTGCAGGTTGCCATTGCCTGGCCGCTTTCAGGCGTAGTGCGGTGACCAGCGCCAGGTGCCCGCCCGCGCTGTCGCCAGCAAGCCTAATGTTGTCCCGGTCTACTCCCAGTTTCTGGGCATACTTCCAGATGATATTGGCCCCGGTTTCAGCGTCGTTATGTGCTGCCGGGAAAGTATGCTCTGACGCAAGGCGGTACTGTACTGCAATGACCCTACAGCCGCTGAACCAGGCGAGCTGCCTTAGTTGGTTATCATGCGTAGCAAACCCACCGCTGACAAAACATCCGCCATGATAGTAAATGACGCAGGGCAGCGTTTCCGCAGAGTTAAGAGGCGAAACAACGCGAAACGTCATGGTATCGAGTTCAATATCTTCAACCTGTACGCGGGTTTCTGTTTCTCCGGCCAACGCCGTACTGGCAATATAGCCCGCTCTCCGGTCATCAATATTCTGTTCGCGGGAAGAAGGGCGTCCCGCCGCGATAAATGCCTCAACTAACTGCGCAATCCCGCTTTCCAGTGCCATTTTTAAATACTCTTATCTGTATGGATATACAGGTTTATAACCTGGATACTCACAAATGAAAATGGGAAAAAAAGGGGCGTTATGATTCTGGAAAGCGGCTCGCAAAAGTAAAAATCGTTCACGTGAAAGCTATTTTCCCGCTTTTCCCAGGTGTATGTTGTGTGGAAATTAATCGCTGATGATATACTGGAGGTATATGTGAGTATGATGGCTGGGATGGATATGGGCAGAATTTTACTCGATTTATCAGACGAAGTGATTAAACGTCTTGATGACCTCAAGGTGCAGCGTAACCTGCCGCGAGCTGAACTCTTGCGGGAGGCCGTTGAGCAGTATCTGGAAAGGCAGGAACAGGCTGAAACGACTATTTCCAGCGCTCTCGGACTCTGGAAAGGTTGTGAAGAAGATGGCGTTGAGTACCAACGCAAACTTCG
This sequence comes from Citrobacter sp. RHBSTW-00029, assembly GCF_014104295.1. Lineage (NCBI taxonomy): Bacteria > Pseudomonadati > Pseudomonadota > Gammaproteobacteria > Enterobacterales > Enterobacteriaceae > Citrobacter > Citrobacter sp. RHBSTW-00029. The sequence continues at coordinate 4,034,496 of NZ_JABXRT010000001.1, read as the reverse complement.
TGAGGAATGGTAATGGTCAAAGGATCCGCGCTTTTTGATACCAACATCCTCATCGACCTGTTTAGTGGACGGAGTGAAGCAAAGCAAGCGATAGAAACATGGCCGCCGCAGAATGCGATCAGCCTTATCACCTGGATGGAAGTGATGGTTGGGGCAAAGAAATACCATCAGGAATCCTGCACACGCGTTGCGTTGAGCGCTTTTAACGTGATCGGTGTTTCACAGGATATTGCTGAACGAAGCGTGAGTATCAGGCAGGAATATGGGATGAAATTGCCGGATGCCATTATTCTGGCAACAGCACAGATTCATCGTCTTACGCTGGTTACGCGAAATACTAAGGATTTTGCAGGCCTATCCGGTGTGGTCACACCGTATACATTATAACCCGGGCGACCTACGCCGCCCGGTAGTGTGAAGACCTTACTCCCCTTCACCCGGGAACAGGAACGGGTTGATGGAACTGCGGGCAAAGCCCTCCTGCTCCATGTGCGCGTCCAGCATCAGTGAAGCGAGATCGTCGGCCACGGCTTCGACTTTCGGGTCTTTTTCCTGATAGAGAATCTTCAGGTAAGTCCCGCAGTCGCCGCAGCTTTCAGCTTTGATTGCCGCCTGTTCGTTATCCAGTGACCAGTAGTTCAAATCACGGCTCTGCTCGCAGTTGCTGCACTTCACGCGCACCACGTGCCACTCGGTTTCGCACAGGTTGCAGTGCAGATAACGCAGACCCTGGGTGGTACCGATTTGCACCATGCTGGAGACCGGCATTGAACCACACACCGGGCAGTACTGACGCTGTTCACCGTATTCCGCACGGGCTTTGCCGGGGATCAGGCTCGCCATCTGCGCCCAGTAGAGCGACAGGGCAGCCCAAATGAACGGTGCTTTATCGCTGCTGACGGAGGAAAAATCAGAGGCAAACAGCGCGCTGGCCATCAGCTCCAGCTCCTGCTCTGAGGCTTTTTCCAGATTCTCGATCACGGCGAGCGCCGGACCGCTCATCTCTGGCTTCAGCTCAGCAATCAACGACTGCAGCAGCTTTTGCCAGTGCTTGTCGCGTGGCAGGACGTGGATATCCAGCGGCGGTTTGCCCTGATCGTTCGCTTCTTTGATGCGCGCGGTCAGATCCATCTGCAGCGGATGGTCGTACAGCACCACTTCCTGCGCGTGGGCGATCAGCGCGGCAAAGCGCAGGTAGTCGCCCAGCGGGTTGTTCTCGGCCAGCTCGCGCAGGCGCTCAGCGCGGCGGTTATACAAATTTTTGAGTCTGGGGAATAATAACGGCGGAATCATATCCGCCGTGCGTTTCTCGCTCTTCTCCAGCTCATCTTGCGGGATTATGCGAATACTCATTCAGATGACTTTTCCTGTTTCTGGCGGACTTCACGGTACCAGCGCGGGTGATGTTTCTTCGCCCATGAACTGGTAACCCATCCTTCCACCATCGCGGTAATGGTGCCTTTCACCCAAAGGGCGGCGTAAATGTGCACCATGATAACCACAATTAACGCTACTGCGGCAAATGAATGCAGCATTAACGCGAATCGGATCACCGGGATTGAGAAAGCAGGCGCAAAATACGGACGCCAGATGACCACTCCGCTCACCAGCAACAGGACCAGGAAGATAATCGCCGCCCAGAATACGCATTTCTGGCCGAAGTTATAACGTCCCGTGTCACCTACTTCCTCGTTGACGACAATCTTACGAATATTCTTCGCCCAAAAGATATCATCCCGATTGATTAGATTGTGGTGCCAGTAACGGAAAAACATGATGATAAACGAGGCAAACATGACAACGCCGACAAACGGGTGCACAATTCGCGCCAGTTGCGGCGTGCCCATGATGTGCATCAGCCAGTTAAAAGACGGGAAGAGAAAGCCCATCCCGCTCACTGCCGCCAGAATGAAGCAGAAGGCGGTTACCCAGTGGTTGATGCGTTCCGGCGCCGTGTAGCGCACGATGGTGTCACGTCGTTTCATTTGCGCACCTCGTCTTTTTCTTCATGCAGGTTGTCTTCTTCCTCTTCCGCGCGGTTCGGGCCTACACCGACGTAATGGAAGATACTGGCCGCAAATGTCGCTGCAAAGCCGACGGCTGCGAGAGGTTTCCAGATGCCTTTCCAGAATTTCACGGTGGCGCTGATTTCCGGGTTCTCCGGCAGGCCGTGATACAGATTCGGCTTGTCAGCATGGTGCAATACGTACATGACGTGAGTACCGCCAACGCCTGCTGGATCGTACAGACCCGCGTTTTCGTAACCACGCGTTTTCAGCTCCGCCACACGCTCGCCTGCCAGCGTTTTCATCGACTCTTTGGTGCCGAAATGAATGGCGCCGGTTGGGCAGGTTTTCACGCAGGCCGGTTCTTGCCCGACCACGACACGGTCAACGCACAGCGTACATTTGTAGACGCGGTTGTCTTCCGGATTGAGGCGCGGTACGTCGAACGGGCAGCCCGCGATGCAGTAGCCACAGCCGATGCACTGCTCGGACTGGAAGTCGACGATACCGTTGGCATACTGAATGATTGCGCCTTCAGCCGGACACGCCTTCAGGCAGCCCGGATCGGCACAGTGCATACAGCCATCCTTGCGGATAAGCCACTCCAGTTTGTCGTTTTGTTCCACTTCCGAGAAGCGCATTACCGTCCAGGATTTGGCGGTCAAATCAGCCGGGTTGTCGTACACCCCAACGTTGTTGCCCACTTCATCACGGATGTCGTTCCATTCAGAACACGCCACCTGACACGCTTTACAGCCGATACAGGTGGTGACGTCGATAAGCTTCGCCACCTCTTCCTGATGGTCCCGCGCCTGAGGCGCGGGGGTGAAACCGTTAGTGGCGGAACGACGAATGATGTCTTGCGATTGATAAGCCATAGGTCGTCTCCGTTACACCTTTTCCACGTTCACGAGGAAGGACTTAAATTCCGGCGTCTGCGTGTTCGCATCACCGACGAATGGCGTTAACGTGTTAGCGATAAAGCCTTTTTTCGCCACACCTTCGTAGCCCCAGTGAATCGGAATACCGATGGTGTCGATATCCTGACCGTTGGCCTTCAGCGTGCGAATACGTTTAGTCACCACTGCTTTGGCTTTAATGTAGCCGCGGTTAGAGGAGACTTTGACGGTATCGCCATGAGAGATACCGAGCTTATTCGCCAGCTTCTCGCCAATTTCCACAAACTGTTCCGGCTGTGCGATGGCATTGAGCAGCGCATGCTTGGTCCAGTAGTGGAAGTGCTCGGTCAGACGGTAGGTCGTACCGACGTACGGGAACTTATCTGCTTTACCCAGTGCTTCCGCGTCACCTTTAAAGATGCGCGCGGCAGGGTTAGAGATAACGTTCGGGTGCAGCGGGTTAGTCCCCAGCGGCGTTTCAAACGGCTCGTAGTGTTCCGGGAACGGACCTTCCGCCATCTTATCGATAGCAAACAGGCGTCCCATCCCTTCAGGCTGCATGATGAACGGCCCAACGTTGCTGCCAGGTGCGGCGGCGCTGTAGTCCGGAATATCCATCCCGCTCCACTTCGCCCCATCCCATTTCAGGATCTGACGTTTTGGATCCCACGGATTCCCCTGCGGATCAGCGGAGGCGCGGTTATACAGAATGCGTCGGTTGAGCGGCCACGCCCATGCCCAGCCCAGCGTGTTGCCAAGGCCTGATGGGTCGGCGTTATCGCGACGTGCCATCTGGTTGCCTTCCGGCGTCCAGCTCCCGGCAAAAATCCAGCAGCCGCTGGACGTGGTGCCGTCGTCACGCAGTTGGGCGAACGAGCTAAGCTGTTGGCCTTTCTTGACGATAACCGCGCCGGTTGCCGGGTCGGTAATATCGGCCAGCGCTTTACCGTTGCTCTCCATCGCCACTTCTTCCGAAGCCGGTTCGTGTGGTGTGGAGTAGTTCCAGGTCATGCTCAGCACCTGTTCCGGGTTCGCGCCACCCTGCTCGGCATACATCTTGCGCATGCGCAGGAAGATACCGGCGAGGATTTCACCATCGGTAACGGCAATCCCCGGGGCGTCTGCGCCTTTCCAGTGCCACTGCAACCAACGACCGGAGTTAACGATAGAACCGTTCTCTTCGGCGAAGCAGGTGGACGGCAGACGGAATACTTCGGTCTGGATTTTCGACGGGTCCACATCGTTCGACTCACCATGGTTCTGCCAGAAGGTAGACGTTTCGGTGTTGAGCGGGTCGATGGTGACCAGGAATTTCAGTTTGGACAGTGAAGCCACGACCTTGTTTTTATTCGGGAATGACGCGACCGGGTTAAAGCCCTGGCAGATATAGCCATTCACTTTGCCCTGGTTCATCATCTCGAAGTATTGCAGAACGTCGTACCCTTTATCCCACTTCGGCAGCAAGTCGAAGCCCCAGCTGTTTTCCGCTGTCGCTTTATCGCCAAAGAAGGCTTTCATCATCGAAACGAAGAATTTCGGGTAGTTGCCCCAGTAGTTCACCTGACCTTCCAGCAACGGTTTTGGCGTGTTGGCGGCAAGGTAGGTTTGCAGGTCAGTTTGTTTCTCGCTGGGCAGCGTCATATAGCCCGGCAGGCTTTGTGACAGCAGGCCTAAGTCGGTCAGACCCTGAATGTTGGAGTGACCGCGCAGGGCGTTAACACCGCCGCCGGCCATCCCCATGTTGCCAAGCAGCAACTGGATCATCGCCATGGTACGGATGTTTTGCGCACCAACTGAGTGCTGCGTCCAGCCGAGTGCATACAGGAACGACGCGGTTTTGTCTTTGACGCTGGTTTCTGCGATGTATTCGCACACTTTCAGGAAATCAGCCTTTGGCGTACCGCAGATGTTTTCTACGACATCCGGCGTGTAGCGGGAAACGTGCTGTTTCAGCAGGTTCCACACGCAGCGCGGGTGTTGCAGGGTGACATCGCGTTTGGCGAAGCCTTTTTCATCCAGCTCGTAGTTCCAACTGGTTTTGTCATACTTGCGTTTGTCCGCGTCGTAGCCAGTGAACAGGCCATCTTCGAAACCGTAATCCTCACGCACGATCAGGCTGGCGTTGGTATAGGCCTCAGTGTATTCGCGGTTGAATTTTTCGTTGTTCAGCAGGTACAACAAGACGCCTGACAAGAAGGCAATGTCAGTACCGGAACGAATCGGCGCATAGAAATCAGCTACCGCTGCGGTTCGCGTAAAGCGAGGATCGATAACAATCAGCTTCGCGCCGTTGTGTATTTTGGCTTCCATCGCCCAGCGGAACCCGACCGGGTGAGCTTCAGCGGCGTTACCGCCCATCACCACAACGAGGTTGGCGTTTTTAATGTCGACCCAGTGGTTGGTCATCGCACCGCGACCAAATGTTGGAGCAAGACTTGCTACCGTTGGTCCGTGTCAGACGCGTGCCTGGTTGTCGACCGCGAGCATACCGAGCGCGCGGGAGAATTTTTGCGTTAAATAGCCGGTTTCGTTACTGGAAGCGGAAGCACACAGCATCCCGGTGGAAAGCCAGCGGTTAACGGTTACGCCTTCGGCGTTTTGTGCAACGTAGTTTGCGTCGCGGTCTTCTTTCATCAGCTTAGCGATGCGGTCAAATGCCTCATCCCAGCTAATCTGTTGCCACTTATCAGAGCCTGGTGCGCGGTATTCCGGGAATTTCAGGCGGCTTTCGGAGTGGATGAAGTCCACAAGTCCTGCCCCTTTCGGGCACAGCGCGCCACGGTTCACCGGGTGATCCGGGTCCCCTTCGATATGGAAGATGGATGCTTTGGCGTTTTTTGCTCCGTCACCGAGACTGTACATTAACAGTCCACAGCCAACGGAACAGTAAGTGCAGGTGTTACGGGTTTCGCGGGTGCGCAGCAGTTTATATTGCCGTGTTTCCGCGAGCGCTACGCCGGGTGCAAAACCCAGTGCCGCTGCCGTGGTGCCTGCCATACCGCCAGCGCAGATCTTAAAGAACTGCCTTCTGCTGACCTGCATGGTTCGCTCCTTGTTTCGACATTGTCACGTTCCCTTCACTTTTCCGTTACTCGAGCGCGAGGGAAGTGGTTGTTATTTTTCTTTGCGGACGGGACCGCAAAGGTCCAGAATTGGGTGAATTTCCCTCCGTCCAGGAGGGGTTTGTAAAGAATACCACAATGTTGGTATGTGTGTTCCAATATGGTTAAAAGAAAGTGAATAAAATCCATCAAGAAGAAGTCAAAAATGTGATGAATTGTGCAGGATCGCGTCAGTTGACTCTCTGGAAACTCGAGGATTTGCAACATCCTCAGCCAGATGAGGTCGCTGAAGAAGTGCCGGTTGCGCTGGTTTACAACGGGATTTCGCACGTGGTGATGATGGCGTCACCGAAAGATCTTGAGCACTTTGCGCTGGGCTTTTCACTTTCTGAAGGCATTATTGAGCGCCCGCAGGATATCTACGGGATGGAAGTGGTGCCTTCCTGTAACGGATTAGAAGTGCAGGTTGAGCTGTCCAGTCGTCGATTTATGGGGCTGAAGGAGCGACGTCGTGCACTGGCCGGTCGTACCGGTTGTGGCGTTTGCGGCGTTGAACAACTCAATGACATTGGCAAGCCGGTCCAGCCTCTGCCGTTTACCCAGACATTCGATCTGGCACATCTCGATAACGCCTTAAGGCATCTCCCTGATTTCCAGCCCGTGGGGCAACTGACAGGCTGCACGCACGCGGCTGCCTGGGTACAGCCGTCAGGCCATCTGGTGGGTGGACATGAAGATGTTGGGCGTCATGTGGCACTGGATAAACTGCTGGGACGACGTGCTATCGAAGGGGAAGCCTGGCGGGCGGGCGCAGTATTAGTCTCCAGCCGCGCCAGCTACGAGATGGTGCAAAAGTCGGCGATGTGTGGCGTGGAGATCCTGTTTGCTGTCTCAGCCGCGACAACGCTTGCCGTAGAAGTTGCCGAACGTTGTAACCTGACGCTGGTGGGTTTTTGCAAACCGGGCAGGGCGACGATCTACACCCATCCGCAGCGGTTGATCGCTGAGTAATAAGTGTTCAGTTAATTTGAATAAGATAGGCAAATCCTTCCGCTTTTAGTTGCGTGATATGAAGGCTACTATTTATCACATCAAGGCACGGTGCCTTACTCAAACAACTAAGTGAAAGGGTTTATATCATGAAAAACATCAAAACTTTTGTCGCAGCTATCGCTCTGGCTACGTCTTTCGGTTCTTTCGCTGCTCAGACAGTTACCGCAACCGGTTCTACGCTGGAAAGCGCTGAAGCAAAAATTGCCGCTCAGGCTGAACGCGCAGGTGCCAGCGATTACAAAATCACTCAGGCCTACACCGGCAACCGCGTGCACATGACTGCTGAACTGCTGAAATAAGAGACCTTAGTATTGTCGAAAGAGCGCCCTTGGGGCGCTTTTTTAGTTTATACCCGCCATTCTCAGCAGTGCGGTTACCACTGCTGCAGCGATAATCACCACAATCAATGGCGTCTTACGCCAGGCGAGAAACACCGCAAAAGCCACGCCCAGCACGCGCGCCATGCCGGCAAAGTGTTCGCCTTCGTAAAAGGTGGTTGCCAGCGCAACGGAAAACAGTAGCACCGTTGCAGCATCAGAAAGCAACGCCTGTGAACGTTCAGAAAAGGCTAAACGGCCTCCCAGTTTTGCTCCTCCTAAACGCATTAAATAGGTTCCCAGAGATAACACGGCGATACCGACGATAAACAGCGTCATGTTGCCCATTATTTTTTCCTCGTCAGTAAGCCAAACAGTGAAAGCAGTACCGGCAAGCCTACCGGTGCGAAAGGTACGGAAGCGAGTGACAATGCGGCCCCGCTACAGGCACGGATGAGCGTGGTGCGGTTTTTAAAAGCCGGAACCACTAAGGCCAACAAAATGGCAGGGAAAACGGCATCCAGCCCAATGGTTTCAGGTGCCGGGAGCAGCTTGCCGACACCGGCGCCGATCAGTGTGCCAATCGGCCAGAAAATGGCGACGCCCAGACCGCATAACCAGTAGGCGGCTTTACGTTGTTCCGGTGTTTTCTGCGACAGGCCGAACACCACGCTTTCATCGTTCATGATATGACAGCCTAGAAAGCTGGCGGCGCGAGTGCCGACCAGATCGCGTACCGTCACGCCAAACGGTACATGTCGGGCATTCACCAGTAACCCGGCCGCCGCTGCCGCCAACGGATTTCCGCCGCTGGCGATAATACCGATAAACATAAATTCAGAAGCCCCGGCCAGTACTGTAATCGAGAGTACAAAGGGCACCCAAATCGGGAAGCCGTAAGCCATTGCCAGCGAACCGTAGGACATGCCTACCACGCCGACGGCCAGGCACACTAAAAATATCGCTTTAATCGTGTCGCCTTTGAGGCTGGAAAAATAATGTTTCATACCGTTTTAGCCATATCGAACGAGTTTCCATTATAATGAACACAATCAGTTTGATTTACAAGCCGAACGATTCGTTCGATATAAAGAACATGGAGTCGAGAATGACCCAACCCATCAGTATGATCGCGAAAAGTCTGGTGCGTGAACGTCAGCGCACCGGTTTATCGCTGGCAGAAATTGCCCGTCGCGCGGGAATTGCAAAATCGACACTCTCGCAGCTGGAAGCGGGAAATGGTAATCCTAGCCTGGAAACGCTGTGGTCGCTGTGTGTGGCGCTGGATATCCCCTTTGCCCGATTACTGGAACCGCAGGAGCAAAAAACGCAGGTGATTCGCCGTGGCGAAGGGACAAAAGTCGTGGCTGAGCAGGCCCACTATCAGGCTATTTTACTGGCAGCCTGCCCACCGGGCGCGCGGCGGGATATCTATCTGCTGCTGACGCAACCGGGCGCAGATCGTATTTCACAACCGCATCCACCGGGATCGGTTGAACATATTATCGTGACGCAGGGTAAGGCGATGGTGGGATTGACGGAAGCGCCGGAGGAGTTAGGCGAGGGCGACTATATTTGTTACCCCGCTGACCAGGCGCATATCTTTAAAGCGCTGGAGCCTGACACCCAGGCGATTCTGGTTTCTGAGCAGAATTGAAATTGCCGGAGGGCGCTATCGCTTATCCGGCCTACAAAAAATAAAACCGTGTGCCCGGTAAGCTTGCACCACCGGGCACACGACTTACTGCAGATAAAACACCTCTTTTAGCTCTGCGCTGAGCGGGCTGTTGTCCGGGTTGGCTGGCATTACGTCACGCATATGTTTCCACCAACGCTGGCAAACGTCGGTGCTGGCAACGGCATTCCAGCGCTCCTCGGACTCAATCTCAACGGTGGCGAACAGCAGATTGCGCTCCTCGTCGAGATAAATCGCGTAGTGATGGGCGCCGTGCGCTTTCAGCACCGCTTCCAGTTCTGGCCAGATGGGATTGTGCCGACGTTGATATTCAACATGTGCGTCGGCATTCACCTGCATCACAAAGGCCTTGCGGATCATAACGCCTCCAGATACAGCTCGCGGACCTCGTCGCGGCTGGCGGTGCGCGGGTTGCACGGCGCACACGGATCGGCCAACGCTTTATCCAGCCAGCCTTCAATATCTTCTTTCGTCACGCCAAGCGAACTAAAGCCAGCAGGAATACCGACACGTTTGCTCAGGGCACGAATCGCGTTGATGGCCTCCATGCTTGCCGCTTCATCGCTCATACCGCGCGTATCGACGCCCATCGCCTGTGCCACGCGGGCAAAGCGCGCCACGGCGTTCGGGCGGTTAAAGTTTTCGATTACCGGCAGCAGGATGGCGTTGCAGACGCCGTGCGGCAGGTTGTGCGTTGCGCCCGGCTGGTGTGCCAGCGCATGCACCAGACCCAGGCCAGCGCTGTTAAATGCCATCCCCGCCAGATACTGACCAAACGCCATTTGTTCACGGGCGTCGAGGTTATGACCGTCGTCGACCGCTTTCGGTAGCCACAGGTTGATCAGGCGAATCGCTTCCAGCGCGTTAGCGTCGGTGAGCGGATGCGCGCCAACGGAAACATAGGCTTCTACCGCATGGGTCAGGGCGTCCATGCCGGTTGCGGCGGTGACGGATGCCGGAATTTCCAGCATGACGCTGGCATCATCCACGGCGATATCCGGGATGATATTCGGGTCGATAATCACCTCTTTAACCTTGCGAGCTGAGTCGATAATGACCGCATTACTGGTCATCTCTGCTGCCGTTCCGGCGGTGGTATTGATGGCGACCAGCGGTACGCCAGCATTTTTTACCTTGCCTACGCCGGAATAGGCGGTAGAAGGGCCGGGGTTGGCGGTCAGGATCTTCACCGCTTTAGCGGTATCGATCGGGCTACCGCCACCGAAGGCAATAATGTAGTGACATTCTGCGTCCTGATACGCCGCGAAACCTTTCTGCACCAGCTCTTCCGTCGGGTTTGGAAACACCTCATCAAACAAGTGGTAAGACATCTGATGTTCATCCAGCGCGGTAAACAGGCTATCCAACAGGCCCAGTTTTACCAGTTGACCATCGGTGACGATCAGCGCTTTACCCCATTGCTTATTCGCCACGAGGTTCACCATATCGGCAATCGCGCCGGCGCCATGCAGGCTAATTTTTGGCAGTGCCAACATAAAGCTCATCATTATTCTCCTTACAATGCCAGTGCGCTGGCCAGCGGCGTCACGCCGAAGCGTTTGCCAAGTGCGATCAGCTCTTCACGCGTAATGGTCTGCTTCATACCGCCCATCGAGTAAATCTTGACCAGAACCTCAGCGGACTTCTCTGCGGTATCTATCAAACCGAACGCTTCGTCGAGGGTAGGTCCGCTGCCGAACACGCCGTGGAACGGCCACAGCACCAGTGAATGTTTCTGCATTTCCTCGGCGGTCGCCTGACCAATTTCATCTGTACCTGGCACCATCCACGGCAGAATGCCAACGCCATCCGGGAACACCACCAGGCACTCGGTGCTGCCTTCCCACAGCTTGCGGGTAATCAGCGCGGTGTTGTTTTCCAGTACGTAGGTCAGAGCGATCAGGTTGGTGGCATGGCAGTGCATGATCACGCGGTCTTTACCGTTCGTCGCTTTAATGCGTTTGCAGTGAGAGAGGAAGTGAGCCGGCAGTTCAGAGGTCGGTACGGCCTCGTGAGTCAGGCCCCAGAGGATGTGGTAGCCCGCACCGTCGCTGTCGATTTTCACCACGCCCAGATTTGCGGCCGGGTCGAGTTGGACGTTGCGGAAAAATTTCCCCGAACCGGTGACGATAAACGGCGTATTCGCCAGCAGCGGCATCGGCTGACTCAGCGCGATATAGCGTGGTTTTTCGTGGAAATCGGCGCTAAATGGCGCAATATCTGCCTCATCCAGGCGCAGTGTCAGGTTGCCGCCGTTGCGTTCGTCCCAACCTTTCAGCCAGGCATCGGAAGTGGCTTTAATCATCCCCTGGACGAACCAGGAAGTGGTAATGTTTTGCATGTTCGGTGTTCCCATTTATTGCCCGAACGTTATCGGGTCTTACGTAGGCCGGATAAGCGAAGCGCCATCCGGCAATCGTGTTTCATTTATTGCCGGATGGCGACGCGGGGCGTCTTATCCGGCCTACAAGCCTGGCGTCACAGTTAGCCACGTTTGCTCAAAATCTCTTTTTCATAAGCGCGCACACTTTCCAGCCACTGGCTGCCCGCTGGCGTGTCGTGACGTTGGCAATACATCTCCCAGACGGCCTGCCACGGCAGCGATTTTTGCTCTTCCAGCAGAGCCAGGCGTGCGGTGTAGTCGCCGCTGGCTTCAAGCTGACGCAATTGCCCGGTCGGTTCTAACAACGCGCGCAGCAGCGCTTTTTTCATATTGCGGGTGCCGATCACCCACGCGGCGATGCGGTTGATGGAGGCGTCGAAGAAGTCGAGGCCGATGTGTACGCGGTCAAACAGGTTGTGGCGCACGATCTCGCTGGCAATCGCCTGCGTTTCATCATCCAGCAGCACCACGTGATCGCTGTCCCAACGCACCGGACGGCTGACATGCAGCAGCAGGCGTGGCACGTACAGCATGGCGGCGGAGATCTTGTCGGAAATGACTTCCGTCGGATGGAAGTGACCCGCATCCAGGCACAATGCGGTCTGGCGGCTGGTGGCATAACCCATATAGAACTCGTTAGAGCCGACGGTGTAGCTTTCTGCGCCAATACCAAACAGTTTGCTCTCGACGGCATCGATGTGGTGCGCCGGGTCGAGTTTCTCGCTGATCACTTCGTCCAGCGCGTCCAGCAGACGCTGGCGCGGCGCTAAACGATCAACGGTGATGTCTTTCATGCCATCCGGGATCCAGATGTTCATCACCGACGGCGTACCCAACTGCTCGCCAAAATACGCCGAGACGCGACGGCTGGCTTTGCAGTGGTCAATCCAGAACTGGCGAATGGTGTCATCGGCGTGGGCCAGCGTGAAACCGTCGGCACTCAGCGGATGTGAGAAGCAGGACGGGTTGAAATCCAGCCCTAGCTGGTTCGCTTTCGCCCACTCAACCCAGTTTTTGAAGTGTTCAGGTTTGATTTGGTCGCGGGCAACTGGCGTATCAGACTCCAGATAGATCGCATGCAAATTCAGACGCTTTGGACCCGGGATCAGGCTCAGCGCCTGCTCCAGATCGGCACGCAGTTCGCTGGCGTTACGCGCTTTGCCCGGATAGTTACCGGTTGCCTGAATTCCACCCGTGAGCGAACCTTCCGGGTTTTCGAATCCGGCTACGTCGTCGCCCTGCCAGCAGTGCATGGAGACCGGCAGACGATCGAGCTGGCGTAATGCTTCCTCGACATCAATACCTACCGCTGCGAAACGCAGTTTTGCCAGTTCCCAGGCTTGTTCAAGTTGAGTGGTCATGCGCAAAGCTCCTTTGTCTGTCGTAATGGTTGAAACTGCGCTTTGTGGCGGGCAATTTCACTTTCAGGATTGGGGATGAAGGTGGTCAGGTCGTAGTTGGCACGCACCACCTGACGGAAATCATCGACGTTGTTAAGCTCGTCCAGCGTCATCAACTGGACGCCAATATTGCCGAGCGTGGAGGCCTCAATAGGCCCGGATATGACGCGAATACCGCAGGCATCCGCGCAAAGCTGGTTGAGTAATGCGTTCTGGCACCCACCGCCGACGATGTGCAGTTGGTGAAATGCTTCGCCGCGAAGCTCAGCCAGTTCCTGCAGGATATCGGCGTACAGCAACGCCAGACTGTCGAAAATACAGCGCGCCAGTTCGGCGTTTTGCTGAGGAACGGGCTGGCCTGATTCACGACAGGCCGCCTGAATTTCCGCACTCATATCGTCAGGATTGATAAAGCGCTCGTCGTTGGGGTTAATCAGAAACTGGCAGGCCGGCAGCGCCTGGGTTTGAGCGATAAGGGCAGGCAGGTCGGTTATCTGCCGCTCTTTTAACACGCGCTGAAGTAGCCACAGCCCCATGATGTTTTTCAGCACGCGGTAGCGCCCTTCCGCGCCCCCTTCGTTGGTGATGTTCGCCGCCAGTGCCGCATCGTTGGTATACGGTGTTCTGCTCTCGAAGCCCATCAGCGACCAGGTACCGGAAGAGAGATAGGCACTATTTTTATCGGCCAGCGGTGATGCGATCACCGCGCTGGCGGTGTCGTGGCTGGCGACGGCAACCACCGGGATTTGATTTTTCTGTGGACAAATCCAGTAACCAATTACGTTCCCCGGATGCGTGGGGCGGCCAAACCACGTTGTGTCGGCACCGCTCCAGGCCAGCAGGGTTTCGTCCCAGTCGTCGGTGTTGATATTGACTAACTGGGTGGTGGTGGCGTTGGTGTATTCCCAGTTCAGTTCGCCGGTCAGGCGATAGCTGAAGTAATCGGGGATCAGCAGGGCATGCGCCACCTGGGGGATTAGTTCCGGTTGCTGCTCGACCAGCGCGCGGAGCTGATACAGGGTATTAAAGGGCAGAAACTGAATGCCGCTACGGTGATAGATGTCACTTTTACCTGGCTGCGTCATGGCCCGCGACATAATGCCGTTCGTGCGGCTATCGCGATAAGAGACTGGCAACCCAACGCGCTGACCGTTTTTATCGATCAGGACATAATCCACGCCCCAGGTATCAATGCCGATGCTGTCGATCCGAATGCCTTGATCGCAGACTTTCTTCAACCCCAGACGAATGTCGTTTTCCAGGCTATCGATGTCCCAGGTGTCAAAACCGTCTGTTTTTTGCAGACAGTTAACAAAGCGGTGGATTTCACGCAGTGTCAGGGTACGGTGTTTACTGTCGTAACGCGCCAGCATTACGCGTCCACTGGATGCACCGAGATCAACAGCGACACAATGGCGAAGAGTCATAGCGAGGTCCTTCTGAGTTTCATTGCACTCAGTCTAAGAACCCGTGAAATGGCGTACCTTCTTGTTAGTGACAGCGACAATACGCGGCTGGCAGCATGGCAAAGGTGAGCGTGATAGCGTTCACAGTTTCTACTAATGGGGACGGTTTCACCTGATGTGACCCCTTCCGCAATTCCCGATCTTTCCCGCTATTTCTTGAAGAATTGACCGTGTTTACGCACTTTGGCGTCAAAAATTTAAGGTGAGGGTGATAACCCTTAATTACTATTCAGTCATGTTCATTTGATCGGGGGGGATGTCATCATGACCGTATTGCATTGCGTGGATTTTTTTCCGACAGGTAAAGCGCCCGTGGCGATTGAGCCCCGGCTTCCTCAGCCTGCTTTTCCAGAACATCATCATGATTTTCATGAAATTGTAGTGGTTGAACATGGTACGGGAATTCATGTGTTCAATGGACAGCCTTATACCATTAGCGGGGGAACGGTGTGTTTTGTCCGCGATCATGACAGACACTTATATGAACATACTGACAACCTGTGTCTGACCAATATTCTGTATCGTTCCCCGGATGCGTTTCAGTTTTTGGCCGGGCTGAATCAGTTGTTACCCCAGGAGCTGAATGGGCAATATCCGTCACACTGGCGGGTGAATCAGAGCGTGTTGCAGCAGGTTCGGCATCTGGTGGGGCAAATGGAAAATCTTGGAGAGGCAATGGATACGCCAACGGCGGCAAATCGTGAGATCTTGTTCATGCAGCTGTTGGTGCTGTTGCGTAAAAGCAGCCTGATGGAAGCGGCAACAGATAATGATGCGCGACTGAACCAACTACTGGCATGGCTGGAGGATAACTTTGCCGACGAAGTGTGCTGGGAAGCTGTAGCCGAGCAGTTTTCGCTCTCTTTACGGACTTTGCACCGCCAGCTTAAACAACAGACCGGGCTGACGCCACAGCGCTATCTCAACCGCCTACGGCTTATCAAAGCCCGCCATTTGCTACGTCACAGTGATGACAGCGTGACGGACATCGCTTATCGTTGTGGGTTCGGTGACAGTAACCATTTTTCGACGCTGTTTCGCCGGGAGTTTAACTGGTCGCCGCGCGATATCCGACAGGGACGCGATGTCATTACTGGAAGCAGCCTCCAGTAACGCGAAAGCTATCAACGTTTTTTGCCGTCCGTTTGCTGATAATCATACCCTTTTATGCCGGATGGCGGCTGTGCCTTATCCGGCCTACGTGGATGCCTTGTAGACCGGATAAACGTAGCGCATCCGGCAAGCGTTCAGGTTGAGGTGATGTGATGGTGAATCATCTGGTCCTTCTGAAATCAGACTTTTTTGCGAATGACCACCAGGCCGTCGCGGTGGCCGATCGTTACCCACAGGATGTGTTTGCCGAACATACTCATGAGTTTTGCGAGCTGGTGATGGTATGGCGCGGCAATGGCCTGCATGTTCTCAACGATCGCCCGTACCGGATAACCCGCGGCGATCTGTTTTATATCCGTGCCGAAGACAAACACTCCTACACCTCAGTTAACGATCTCGTCCTGCAAAATATCATTTACTGCCCGGAACGGCTGACGCTGAATGTCGGCTGGGAAAGCGCGATCCCAGGATTTAACGGCTCGCCGCGACAGCCCCACTGGCGGCTTGGCAGCGCGGGTATGTCCCAGGCCCGGCAGATAATTAGTCAGCTTGAACATGAGAGTAATCAGCGTGACCCGCTGGCTTTTGAAATGGCCGAGTTGCTGTTTGGGCAACTGGTGACTCATTTCAAGCGGCACCGCTACGCCACGGATACGCTGCCAGCGACATCAAGTGAAACGTTGTTGGATAAGCTGATTACCGCGTTGGCCGGGAGTCATGAACATGCCTTTGCGCTGGATAAATTCTGTGAGCAGGAACAGTGCAGTGAGCGAGTTTTGCGTCAGCAGTTTCGCAGCCAGACAGGGATGACCATCAATCAATATCTCCGCCAGGTACGGGTTTGCCATGCTCAGTATCTGCTTAAGCACAGTAGACTGATGATCAGTGAAATTTCTATGCGCTGCGGCTTTGAGGACAGTAACTACTTTTCGGTGGTATTTACGCGGGAAACCGGGATGACGCCGAGCCAGTGGCGTCATCTCAGTACATCGAATATAGGAGATAATTATCTATTGTGAAGATGGTATATAATCGCAATTACTCTGGTAGTGTCGAATTTCAGGACGGTAAGATCGGGTAGTGCATACCATTAGTAAATGAAATCCCCACAATGATTACCAAGATTGATAGAATATAAATAGGAATAATGCCTCTTTTTCTGTACAAATCTCAGGAGTATGTTGTTATTTAATTATCACTGATCGTAAAAATATTTTATGAAAGCATCTGATTACTTAAGGGTAAAGTTTCAGAATGATAGGCAGTTGGCGCTAGCCACTCAGAATGCGGTTGGTGGAGTTTTGCAGTCAGCCCGGGGAGTTGCTTCAGATATATATTCGGGTATGGAGCGAGCTAGTTGGTATTCATCATGCTTTATACCGCAATACAATGATGTTTGTCAGGAGTTAAAGACTGAAGAAATAAGAACACTCTATTCCATCGAGTCTATATATAGATATCGTGATGTAATTGCATATATGCTCTATTTGTACTTCAAAATGATAAGTGATGATGTTGATGAAGGTAATCCAGAAGGTTCGGCGCGTCAGTTAATCAGAAAAATGTCAGCAATAGTCTCTCATATGAATATTGCAGGAGGGACCAGGTACGCTTTTGCTTCCGCGGCTTCTCTTGCGTTGTCTCAGTCTGGTTTCATGTCTAAAATCATTGTTGAACGTCTATCTGCAAAGCTACCACAAGCAGTATTCGTGCTTCAGTTTTTCGGCGTTCAACAAAAGTGTGCGCTTGCTGCCCGTCATCTAAAAGCAATAGACTCAGATTATTATTGGATTTTATATCAGGCAAAGCTTGAAATGCTCTATTATTTTGTTGAACCAGCAATTTCCAACATTATTAGCAGAGCAAAGTCTCAACTCTTCTCAAATCTTGATGACTTAGCTGATTTTTTACAGGGGAATTTTAGTGTTTAAGAGTTTGATAACACTTTTATTAGAAGGTGTAGTGTTTCCAGTTCTGGTAATAGGCTTTGGTTTATTATGGCTTCATCTGTTCCCTAAATGTTGTTTATTTCTAACATTAATTACACTTATTATTCTGATGTGGTTGTTTCCCCGATTGACTTCACGGTTCACCAAGTTTAAATAAAAGGAGTTTAAATGTCTAACCCAGCTTATTTGTGGCTAACAGATGAAAATGGTTCTCCTATGTCAGGCTCATCTCTGGTTGTCGGACGTGTCGGAGCTATTGAAATAAAATCACTGACTCACAACGTCAATATCCCGGTTGATAGTAATACAGGGCGCCTGACGGGTACGCGAATTCATGCACCCATCATGTTTCAAAAAGAATTCGACCGGGTTACACCTTTTTTGTACAGAGCATTAAGTACCGGAGCTACGCTCAAATCAGCGACGATCAAAATGTACTCAATTAATGAAGCAGGGATTGAAAAGGAATATTTCAACATCATTCTTCACAACGTAAAGCTTACGTCCATCACGCCTGATTTGTATCCCGGCTCATCAACAGGTACGCATCTTGAAACGGTACTGCTTCGCTACGAGAAAATCACCTGGAAGCATTGCGATGGTAATATCATCTATACCGATGAATGGAATCACCGTACTACCTATTAAAAAATTAATCTGGCAAATAAAAATTTGTGTGTATCAAACTAACGATAGATGACGCCGAGCCAGTGGCGTCATCTCAGCAGCCCGAATGATTAACTGGCCATCCCCAGACCGACAATATTTGCCGCGAGAATAATGACCACGCAGCCGAGGCTCAGTACGCTGACCGGACGGCGGCCCGCGTTTTTCCACTCTTTCAGCACCAGACCAACAATACCGCCACACAGGACATAGAAGCTCATGTGCAGCATCCAACTGACATAATCATACTGCGCCGGAATGCGAGCGTGGCCCCAGGCGTAGAAGAAGAATTGCAGATACCACATCAGGCCACCGAGCGCGGACAGTAGCACGTTGGTGATGATCAGCGGTTTGGCTAACGAGAAGTCGGCTTTTATCGAAAGATCTTTCACTTTTGCCAAACGAATAAAACAGAAGCCCAGGTTGACTAAAGCACCGCCGCCCATGATGACGACATAGCTTGGTAGCGCGACATACAGCGGATCAACGCCCAGCGCGGCAGCTGCATCGTGCATGGGTTTCGCCGCGTTCATCGCAAAGGACATCCCGGCAGAGAAAATGCCGCACATTACCGCCAGCACCAGCCCCTTCTTCAGGTTGAACTCTTCTGCTTTGATGCCCATTTTACGTTCTTTCAACTGTCCTGCGCGGGTCACAATGCCCACGCCAATCAGCGCGACCAATACGCCCAGTAGCGTCATGCGCCCGCCATCGGTGCTGATCAGCACATCAAAGTTACCGTTGATGATAGGGGTCATCAGCGTGCCGACAATCAGGGTAATACCAATCGCAATACCAATCCCCATCGACATGCCGAGATAGCGCATGGTCAGGCCATAGTTGATATTACCGATCCCCCACATCGCGCCAAACAGAAATACCGGTGCCAGCGTGGAGAGGCTAAAAGAACTGAAGTAGGCCCAGAAGTTGGGAAGCAACATGGCGCTAATGGTCCATGGCAGGATAAGCCAGGAGACGACCCCGCCAACCGACCACATTGTTTCCCATGACCAATGTTTAACTTGTTTGAACGGGGCATAGAAACAGGCTGCGCTGGCTGCACCTATCAAATGCCAAAGAATACCCATCGTAATCGCGTTACTCATGACTGAATCCTCGTTATTTTTTATCGTCGGTCATAACCCCTCCGACACAACGAGTTTAAAAATTACGCAGATGATTAACCTTTTGACGATTGCCGCCTTTGTCCTCTTGTTGGCAATCATCACGTTAACTGGGTGATTTGGCTCACATCTTCAGTAATGGTGATGAATAATTAAGACCCTGTAAAAAGTACGGCATTGATAATCATTTTCAATATCATTTAATTAACTATAATGACCCAACTGCTTACGCGGCGTTAACACTGGCCGCCCGACAATACTGGAGATGATTATGAGTTATACACTGCCATCCCTGCCGTACGCTTATGATGCCCTTGAACCGCACTTCGATAAGCAGACGATGGAAATCCACCATACCAAACACCACCAGGCTTACGTAAACAACGCTAATGCTGCGCTGGAAAGCCTGCCTGAATTCGCGAGCCTGTCTGCTGAAGAGTTGATCACCAAACTGGATCAGCTGCCTGCGGATAAGAAAACCGTTCTGCGTAACAACGCTGGCGGTCACGCTAACCACAGCCTGTTCTGGAAAGGCCTGAAAACCGGTACCACGCTGCAGGGCGACCTGAAAGCGGCTATCGAACGTGACTTCGGTTCCGTTGACAACTTCAAAGCTGAATTTGAAAAAGCAGCAGCCACTCGTTTCGGTTCCGGCTGGGCGTGGCTGGTTCTGAAAGGTGACAAACTGGCTGTTGTTTCCACCGCTAACCAGGATTCCCCGCTGATGGGTGAAGCTATCTCTGGCGCTTCCGGCTTCCCGATCGTGGGCCTGGACGTTTGGGAACACGCTTACTACCTGAAATTCCAGAACCGTCGCCCGGACTACATCAAAGCGTTCTGGGACGTGGTGAACTGGGACGAAGCTGCTGCACGTTTCGCCGCGAAAAAATAAGTTCGACGCGTTAACTAAGCCCCTGCAAGCGATGCCTGCGGGGGCTTTTTTGTGATCAAAATCAATATAAAAACAATGATCCATTTAAATTGAAACAAGGTTTTATTATGCGAGTGGGATCACTTTTATAGTTTCTGCGAATGTCTATCTTCTTTTCATCAAGACGGGCGCATCTCAAAAGCAAGATGCAGTCGCCCATAAAAATTGCCCCATTTTTATGTCTACAGGTGATGGAAATGCAGATCAAACGTACGATAGAGAAAATCCCAGGCGGTATGATGTTGGTGCCGCTGTTTCTGGGCGCGTTGTGTCACACCTTTTCCCCCGGCGCCGGGAAATACTTCGGCTCATTTACCAACGGTATGATCACCGGTACGGTGCCGATTCTGGCAGTCTGGTTCTTTTGCATGGGGGCATCGATTAAGCTGAGCGCAACCGGAACCGTACTGCGTAAATCCGGCACGTTAGTGATAACCAAGATCCTGGTCGCATGGGTGGTAGCGGCGATTGCATCGCGCATTCTTCCTGAACATGGCGTGGAAGTGGGGTTCTTTGCCGGATTGTCCACGCTGGCGCTGGTGGCCGCAATGGATATGACTAACGGCGGGCTGTATGCCTCGATTATGCAGCAGTACGGCACCAAAGAAGAGGCTGGGGCGTTTGTCCTGATGTCGCTGGAGTCTGGCCCGTTGATGACCATGGTGATTCTGGGAACCGCCGGGATTGCTTCGTTTGAACCGCATGTATTTGTAGGGGCGGTATTGCCGTTCCTGATTGGTTTTGCGCTGGGTAATCTGGATCCTGAGCTGCGGGAATTCTTCAGTAAGGCCGTGCAGACGCTGATCCCTTTCTTCGCCTTCGCATTAGGTAACACCATTGATTTGAGCGTGATTGCACAGACCGGCGTACTGGGTATTCTGCTGGGCGTGGCGGTGATTATAATCACCGGTATCCCGCTGATTATTGCCGATAAACTGATTGGCGGCGGCGATGGTACGGCGGGAATTGCGGCGTCCAGTTCTGCTGGCGCGGCCGTTGCCACGCCGGTGCTGATTGCGGAAATGGTTCCGGCGTTCAAACCCATGGCGCCGGCGGCAACCTCTCTGGTGGCGACGTCAGTGATTGTAACCTCCATCCTCGTGCCGATTATCACCTCCATCTGGTCGA
Organism: Citrobacter sp. RHBSTW-00029; assembly: GCF_014104295.1. Taxonomy (NCBI): domain Bacteria; kingdom Pseudomonadati; phylum Pseudomonadota; class Gammaproteobacteria; order Enterobacterales; family Enterobacteriaceae; genus Citrobacter; species Citrobacter sp. RHBSTW-00029. The sequence continues at coordinate 4,013,303 of NZ_JABXRT010000001.1, read as the reverse complement.
AAAGAGCCAAAGCCAGAGCGGCGGCAATCGATATACGCAACGCGGTGAAGTAACGTGATTAAGCCGGATGGTTTGCACCATCCGGCTTAACCGTTTTAACCCTTGATTACAAACACCTCATCAATTGTTCGACACTCACTTTCATTCAGCTCCCCGCCTGCATTACGTGAAACCCCGGTGCAATAGCCAAACTTACGCGATACCACGGTTTTGATGGTGGTGACGAAATCCTCACCGATGGCGTAGATGGACATGTAGGTGCCAATCTGGTCCTGAATATCGCGAAGTGCAGCCAGATCCCCCTGCTTGAAGGCTTCTCGTGCGCTGACAAACAGCTCCGGCATGACGTTGTTTAATCCTGAAATAATCCCTGCGCCGCCTGCCAGCAGGTTAGGAATATAGTATTCGTCATAGCCGGATAGCACGGCAAAATCTTCGCGTACGGCGCGGGTGGTCTGGATCATGCTGCGGGTGTGGGACTGGCAGTCGACGGTATCTTTGATGCCTGCGAAGTTGGGGAACTCAGAGGCAAGGGTGGCAACCAGTTCAGGCGTTAAGTCGCAACCGGTTCGCGCCGGGAAGTTATAGGCAAACCATTTGCCGCTGAGTTTCTGCCCCAATTGACGGAAGTAGCTCAGGAGCTGTTTCGCCGTTTGCCCGTAATAGTAAGGTGGTAGGATCATCACGGCATCGTAACCGGCGCGATACGCTTCCTGTGCCATCAACAGCACATCGTTCTGGCAAGTGGATGAGACGTTGGCGACCATCTTCAGCGAGCTCATGGCACGGGCTTCACGGATCAGCAACAGCCTTTCCTCGAGCGTAAAGGAGGCAAATTCCCCGATGCTGCCCATCAACAAAATCACGTCGATGTTGGCCTCGGTAAGGCGTTTAAGATGCTGGCTCAGACCGTTAAGATCGATCTTGCCGTCATTGTCCATTGGCGTAATGGAAGGACACCAGACGCCAGCAAATTGCGATTGACCAGTCACGTTGTCGACTCCTTATTTGAAATGATGTTTCAAAACCAGCTTACATTGATAGCATGTGTCCCTAACTTTCATGTGAACCGTGCTCTCATTTTGAGCGACTGGGGTAAAATAAATGTGGTGTAATGGGAGAAATTTATCGGGAGAGGGAACAGATGCGATATCCGGTCGATGTTTTTACAGGCAAGATTCGGGACTACACGGGAAGCCGTCCCAGCGCGATTGCTAAAGTTCAGGTTGATGGCGAGTTGATGCTGACCGATCTGGGGCTCACGGGCGATGAACAGGCGGAGACTAAAATTCACGGCGGGCCGGATCGCGCGTTGTGCCACTATCCGCGTGAACACTATCAGCACTGGATACAAGAATTCCCTGAACAGGCGGAGTTATTTGTCGCCCCCGCCTTTGGGGAGAACCTCTCAACGCTTGGGCTGACAGAAGAGAATGTCTATATCGGCGATATTTTCCAGTGGGGCGAGGCGTTGATTCAGGTCACGCAGCCACGTTCACCGTGTTTTAAGCTGAATTTCCATTTTGGCATTAGCAATATGGCAAGTCAGATGCAGGCCTCGGGGAAGATAGGCTGGCTGTACAGTGTTATCGCGCCGGGCATGGTGTCGGCGGATGCGCCGCTGGTACTGGCATCGCGCGTGAGCGATGTCAGTCTGCGGGAGGCGATTGCTATTGCCTGGCATATGCCGTTTGATGATTCGCAATATCACCGTTTACTGTCGGCTGCAGGGCTATCGAAAAGCTGGACCAGAACGATGCAAAAACGCCGTTTAAGCGGCAAGATCGAGGACAATTCCCGCCGTTTGTGGGGGAAATAATTCCCCCTGTCCGTGGAGGCCGGATGAGGCATTACGCCGCCATCCGGCAACACAGAGAGACTCAGGAACGCTTATACAACGGTAACCAAATTACCAGCCGTAAACCACCCAGCGGGCTGTCTTCGGCCTTCACCCAGCCACGATGCTGCTGGATTGCGGTTTCAACAATCGCCAGACCCAGACCTGTTCCGCCAGACTCGCGATCGCGCGCCTCATCGGTACGATAGAACGGACGGAAAATCTGTTCTCTGTCTTCAGGGCTTACGCCTGGGCCATCGTCGTCCACGGTGATGGTAATCCCGTCGATATCCACCGCAAAGCCCACTTCGATCTTCGTGTGTGAATAGCGCAGGGCATTGCGCACAATGTTTTCCAGCGCGCTTTCCAGTGCGTTCGGGTTGCCATACAGCGGCCATGGTCCCGGCGGGAAATTCACTGTCAGCGATTTACCCATCTGCTCCGCTTCAAAGGCGGCGTTATCCAGTACTTCGCCCCATAGCTGATTAGCCTTCACGGTTTCACTGACCAGCGCGTTTTTCTGCTGATTACGTGACATCACCAGCAGGTCGTTGATCATGCTGTCCAGCCGGTGCGCTTCTGTTTCAATGCGCTCCAGCTCTTTGCTCTCACCGCTACGACGGCGCAGCAGCGCAGTCCCCAATTGCAAACGTGTTAGTGGCGTTCTCAACTCGTGAGAGATGTCCGACAGCAGGCGTTGCTGCGTGGTCATCATGCGTTCCAGCGCGGTCACCATCTGGTTAAAACTGGCACCTGCCGCCAGAAATTCCTGCGGGCCGGCTTCCAGTTCCGGATGCTGACGCAGGTTACCCTGTGCCACCTCATCCGCCGCGTTTTTCAACTTACGCGCCGGTTTCGCCAGGCTCCATGCCAGCCAAAGCAGCAGCGGTGAGCTGACGAGCATGGTGACGATCAGCAGCAACAGTGGCCGGTCAAACAACAGGTTGATGAAATCAGACTGTGAACTGTTGGCTGGTCGAATGAGATACAGCTGGTAGTTATCTTCCCCGTCTCTGACGGAGAAAGGCCCGACCATCTCAACGCGACCGTATTTTTTCTTCTGCGGATGGTCAGCGTTATCAGCCTGACCAATAAAGTTACGAATGATCTGCATTTCGTTGCGTTCTGCGCCGATCACACGTCCTTCTGTAGTGACAAGCAATAACCGCTGTCCTGGCGGCGCCCACTTGTCGATAGCACGGAACAGGCGACGCCACCACATCAGATCGTTGGGTGGGTCGTTCGCCAGCTCAGCTTCAACGTGTTGCTCGATCATCAACCCCTGGCGCTGCTCGCTGTCCAGTAGCTCGGTCATCTGGCGTGAGTCGAGCTTGGGCAGCATCAGTACCAACATCAACACCAGCGCCAGCGTTAACCAGAAGATGGCAAAGATGCGTGCGGTTAAGCTTCCTATCATGAAGCGGAGACCATCAGGTAGCCGCGACCACGCAGGGTTTTAAACCACGGGTGTCCGTCTTTCCGCTCTGGCAGCTTACGGCGCAGGTTCGAGATGTGCATGTCGATCGCGCGGTCAAACGGCGTCAGGCGTTTGCCCAGCACTTCCTGACTCAGGTGTTCACGAGAAACTACCTGGCCGAGATGCTGTGCCAGTAAATAAAGCAGGGTGAATTCGGTGCCGGTTAACTCCAGGGTTTGCCCATCAAAACTGGCTTCCTGGCGACCCGGATTCAGACTTAACGCATCCACTTCCAGCGTCGGCGAGCCATTATCGCTGGTCTGCTGTTGTTCGCTCCAGTGAGAGCGGCGTAGAATAGCGCGGATACGCGCGACCAGTTCGCGGTCATTAAACGGTTTGGGTAAATAGTCGTCCGCGCCCAGCTCAAGGCCGAGTACGCGATCCAATTCGCTGCCGCGAGCGGTCAGCATGATTACGGGCGTCTGGTGTGTCTGGCGAAGCGCTTTCAGTGTATCGATGCCGTTTTTCTTCGGCATCATGACGTCGAGCAAAAGTAAATCGATGCTGTCATCCAGAAGCTCAAGTGCCTGCTCCCCATCATGGGCAACCAGCACATCGAAACCTTCCATTTCGAGCAACTCCTTTAACAGGGAAGTCAGCTCTCGGTCATCATCAACTAACAGGATTTTATTCATTGTTTACGTACCTCCGAGGCAGAAATTACGTCATCAGGCGTCGCTAATCTATGACTTTACGTTGTTTTACACCCCCTGACGCATGTTTGCAGCCCGAATCGTAAACTGTCTCTCGTTGAATCGCGACAGAAAAGATTTTGGGAGCAAGTGATGGGCAAAGTTACCGCTGCCGTCATGGCCTCAACGCTGGCACTCAGTACTTTGAGCCATGCAGCTGAAGTCGTCACAGGCGATCACTGGCACCTGGGTGAAGGCTCCTCGCAGCGCAGCGTACAGAGCCACATGTTTGACGGTATCAGTTTAACCGAACATCAACGTCAACAGATGCGAGATTTAATGCAGCAGGCAAGACACGAACAGCCTCCTGTTAATGTTAGCGAAATGGAGACAATGCATCGTCTTGTCACCGCAGAGAAATTTGATGAAAGCGCTGTGCGCGCTCAGGCAGAAAAAATGGCACAAGAACAGGTTGCCCGCCAGGTTGAAATAGCCAGGGTCCGCAACCAGATGTATCGCCTGTTAACGCCCGAGCAGCAAGCGGTTTTAAATGAGAAACATGAACAACGAATGGAGCAACTGCGCGACGTAGCGCACTGGAAACAAAGCTCATCGTTAAATTTATTGAGTAGTAGCAACTCACGTTCCCAGTAGTAACCCTGTTTTCCTTGCCATAGACACCATCCCTGTCTTCCCCCACATGATGTGGGGGTTTTTTTTGCCCAAAATTACAGCGAATTACCAAAGATAAGCAGCCACTTACAGAAGATATTTGGAGCTTATAAACGTTTTTGTTATGTGTGACTGACTGCATTTATGTAGAGCCGTGTAATCTGATAATAATGCTCAGCTTTTTCCTAAATCCAACACAGTACCATCATTGGTAATGATAAAGGTGTAGTAGTGATTTTTTCCATTTAAGGTGTAGCTTGCACCATACACTAACCCTTTTTCTAAATTTACCGTAAAGCAGGTTCTTGGGTAGGTGAGATGCTTAAAATCGCCGACTAATAATTTTTTATTTTCTCTACCATTAGTTGACAGAATATAGCGGTTTAACACATCGTTTTTATCAGTGGTAAAGCAAACACGATTCCCGTCTACGTAGATCGCCCGTCTTTCGCCGGACTCTGCACCCTCTCTATCTTTCCCAGGGCACCCGGCAAGAAATAAAAGCAAAGGGAGAAAAATGATCGATTTCTTCATATCGGAAAGTCCCCTAGTACCTTTTCATATTTCTGAATTAACTCCAGCACCGGTTCCTCTGGGTCATAATCACGGTAAACATACAGATCGCTATGCCCATCAAACCCATAATGCTTTAACAACCAGTAATCGCTGACTAAGGATGCTTGCTGCTCCAGTCCGTAATCAAGTAAGTTTTTCTCATTTAGGCTGTATGTATAATCAGCTGCCCATGAGAACGCTCCGCGTGTTCGCACCCACATTCCATATTGGTGCTGCCAAACATGCATCATTTCATGTAAAAAAAGATGCTGGGCATTTGGAGTTGGCTGTTTTGTTGGCATTGAGAAATCATCTTCATATTTTATTTTTCTAAACCACATTTCGCCGTTAGGCGTCATCGCCTGGCCGGGGTTTTGACTATCAAAAGGAAGATAACTTTCCAGATGAACCCAAACTTGATGGTAAAGAACTCTGAAGCCAAAGAGCGAGTTTGCAAGATTTATCTCGCCAAGCCTTAGCCTACGCAGACCTCCTTCCTGGATCGGTTTCCAGTCAATAGAATTAGGGTAATACGCCATCTTAATCCCTCAAGATATGTTGATTGAGTGTTTATCGTACACCTAAAGTAAATCAGCATTGGAAGAGTTATAGAGAGGTCTTAAAAATTCAGAATAAAACGTATTCAGGTGACGTATGGGTCATGCTGATCCGGCTGTAAGATAGGCCGTAATGTAGATTTTTTATTAGAATAAATTTTTAATTTAAGTGTGTTATGTATTGCTACAACATTCCATCCCTGTCTTCCTTCACATGATGTGTGGGGGCCCCAAATTTGTCACTCGGTTATTGCCTGACTGTTTTACTTCATCCGTTATACTAGCGGCATATCCTGGCAGGAGTGTTTATGAATCAAACCTATGGGCGGCTGGTTAGCCGGGCGGCAATCGCGGCTACCGTGATGGCATCGCTGTTACTTTTGATCAAAATTTTTGCGTGGTGGTACACCGGATCGGTCAGTATTCTGGCTGCACTGGTGGATTCTCTGGTGGACATCGCTGCGTCGTTAACCAACCTGTTGGTGGTGCGCTATTCGTTGCAACCGGCCGATGATGAACATACGTTCGGACACGGAAAAGCGGAATCGCTGGCGGCGTTGGCGCAAAGCATGTTTATTTCCGGTTCGGCGCTGTTTTTATTCCTGACCGGGATTCAGCATCTCATCCAACCGACGCCGATGAAAGATCCTGGCGTTGGGGTGGTGGTCACCATCATTGCGTTAGTGTGTACAATCATTCTGGTCACGTTTCAGCGCTGGGTGGTGAAACGTACGCAAAGTCAGGCTGTACGGGCAGATATGCTTCATTATCAGTCTGATGTTATGATGAACGGTGCGATTCTCGTGGCGCTTGGACTGGCCTGGTACGGTTGGCATCGTGCGGATGCCTTGTTTGCGCTCGGGATTGGCATCTATATTTTATATAGTGCATTACGCATGGGGTATGAGGCAGTGCAATCCTTGTTGGATCGCGCCTTACCCGATGAGGAACGTCAGGAAATTATTGATATAGTGACGTCATGGCCCGGTGTCAGCGGCGCTCACGATCTTCGCACGCGGCAGTCAGGGCCGACCCGCTTTATTCAGATTCATTTGGAAATGGAAGATAATCTGCCGCTCGTTCAGGCGCATTTAGTGGCTGAGCAGGTGGAGCAGGCAATTTTACGGCGTTTCCCGGGATCGGATGTGATTATTCACCAGGATCCCTGTTCAGTCGTACCCAAGGAAGGCAAGATGTTTGAGCTTTCATAATTCGTTGTAAAAAAGTGAGCCGGGCCAGCATTTTGTGTATAAATTACCACCATTTGGCCTGACCTGAATCAATTCAGCAGGAAGTGATTGTTATACTATCTGCATATTCGTTGGATCGTTTCGATATGCGGAATCGACTTCCGGCAGCAGATTTCATTTTGCATTCCAAAGTTCAGAGGTAGTCATGATTAAGAAAATCGGTGTGTTGACAAGCGGCGGTGATGCGCCGGGCATGAACGCAGCAATCCGTGGTGTTGTACGTGCAGCGTTAACGGAAGGACTGGAAGTCATGGGGATCCATGATGGCTACCTGGGTTTGTATGAAGACCGTATGGTCCAGCTTGACCGCTACAGCGTGTCCGACATGATCAACCGTGGTGGTACTTTCCTCGGTTCTGCTCGCTTCCCGGAATTCCGCGACGAAAATGTGCGTGCAGTGGCTATCGAAAATCTGAAGAAACGTGGCATCGATGCATTAGTTGTTATTGGTGGTGACGGTTCTTACATGGGTGCAAAACGCCTGACTGAAATGGGCTTCCCGTGCATCGGCTTGCCGGGCACTATCGACAACGATATTAAAGGTACTGATTACACCATCGGTTACTTCACCGCATTGGGTACCGTCGTCGAAGCGATTGACCGTCTGCGTGATACTTCTTCTTCTCACCAGCGTATCTCCATCGTTGAAGTGATGGGGCGTTACTGCGGCGACCTGACCCTGGCTGCAGCAATTGCCGGTGGCTGTGAATTTGTCGTGGTTCCGGAAGTTGAATTTAGCCGTGATGATCTGGTTGCTGAAATCAAAGCCGGTATCGCAAAAGGTAAAAAACACGCCATCGTAGCGATCACTGAGCACATGTGTGATGTTGATGAACTGGCACATTACATTGAGAAAGAAACGGGCCGTGAAACGCGTTCTACCGTACTGGGTCATATCCAGCGTGGTGGTTCTCCGGTTCCTTACGATCGTATTCTGGCGTCCCGTATGGGCGCATATGCTATTGAACTGCTGCTGGCAGGTCATGGCGGTCGCTGTGTCGGTATTCAGAACGAGCAGCTGGTTCACCACGACATCATCGACGCTATCGAAAACATGAAGCGTCCGTTCAAAGGTGACTGGCTGGACTGCGCGAAAAAACTGTACTGATTGTTTTTGGTTGCCCGGTGGCGCTTCGCTTACCGGGCCTACAGCGTGTACTCTTGTAGGCCGGATAAGGCGTAAGCCGTCATCCGGTACAACCTTCCTCATTTATTCCCCAGAGTTATAGCAAATCTTTTTTTATTCTTTAATGTTTGGATGCCTTTCTGGCACGCTTTGCTCATCACAACATCACATAAGAGAGCTGGGCGATGAACAAATGGGGCGTAGGGTTAACATTATTGCTGGCATCGACCAGCGTACTGGCAAAGGATATTCAGTTACTTAACGTATCGTATGATCCAACGCGTGAACTGTACGAGCAGTACAATAAAGCCTTCAGCGCGCACTGGAAGCAGGAAACGGGCGACAACGTCGTGATCCGCCAGTCGCATGGTGGTTCGGGTAAACAGGCGACTTCCGTCATCAACGGCATTGAAGCCGATGTCGTGACGCTGGCACTGGCATACGACGTGGATGCCATTGCTGAACGTGGCCGTATCGATAAAAACTGGATTACGCGCCTGCCGGACAACTCCGCGCCTTACACCTCCACCATCGTGTTCCTGGTCCGCAAAGGCAACCCCAAACAAATTCATGACTGGAACGATTTGATCAAACCGGGCGTGTCAGTGATTACACCAAACCCGAAAAGCTCAGGCGGCGCACGCTGGAACTATCTGGCGGCATGGGGCTATGCCCTGCACCACAACAACAACGATCAGGCCAAAGCGCAGGACTTCGTCAAAGCACTGTTTAAAAACGTTGAAGTGCTGGATTCCGGTGCGCGTGGTTCAACCAATACCTTCGTAGAACGCGGTATCGGTGATGTGCTGATCGCCTGGGAAAACGAAGCGCTGCTGGCAACGAACGAACTGGGTAAAGATAAATTCGAGATAGTGACGCCGAGTGAATCTATTCTCGCGGAGCCGACCGTTTCCGTCGTCGATAAAGTGGTGGAAAAGAAAGACACCAAAGCGGTGGCAGAGGCTTATCTGAAGTATCTCTACTCTCCGGAAGGTCAGGAAATTGCAGCGAAAAACTACTATCGTCCACGTGATGCAGACGTCGCGAAGAAATACGAAAATGCATTTCCGAAGCTGAAGCTGTTCACCATCGACGAAGAGTTTGGCGGCTGGACGAAAGCGCAGAAAGAGCACTTTTCTAACGGCGGTACGTTCGACCAGATCAGCAAACGCTAAATAAGTCTGTGATTTACCGACCCGGTGGCTTAACGCGACCGGGTTTTTTATTTGTCATCGTTTTGCGTTACTCTTGCGCCTCAATGGGATACAGGGAACGCGTAATGAAAAAAGCAGGTTATCTTTTACTGGTGGTGATTGTGGTTGCCGCCGCTGCGGGCGTTGGGTACTGGAAATTTAGCGGTAACCCGGACGCGTTACGCCAGATAGTCCTTGAACAATGCCTGCCACATCAATTGCAGCAGCACGATCCCGCGCCGTGTACTGAAGTTAAACCCGATGCCGGATATGTGGTATTCAAAGACCGAAACGGTCCGCTGCAATATCTGTTGATGCCCACTTACCGTATCAATGGTACGGAAAGCCCACTGCTGTTGAAATCAGGCACGCCGAACTTTTTCTGGTTGGCCTGGCAGGCGCGCAGCTTTATGAGCCAAAAATACGGGCACGAAATCCCTGACAAAGCGGTCTCGCTGACCATTAACTCGCGTAGCGGACGTACGCAAAATCATTTGCATATTCATATCTCCTGTCTGCGAACCGACGTCAGAACGCAACTGGATGATAATATAGCGGAAATCAGCACTCGCTGGTTGCCATTGCCCGGCGGATTGCGCGGGCATGAATATCTGGCGCGCCGCGTCACGGAAAATGAACTGGCGCAACGCAGCCCGTTTATGATGCTGGCAGAGGAGGTGCCGGATGCTCGCGAGCATATGGGCCGCTACGCCCTGGCAATGGTGCGTCAAAGCGACGAATCCTTTGTTCTGCTGGCGACCCAGCGCAATCTGCTGGCGCTCAATCTCGCCTCCGCTGAGGAAATTCAGGATCATCAATGTGATATTCTGCGTTAACCCCACCTAATCTGGCGTTTACTCCGCATGCCTGTCCCCGTATTCTTGTTGAAAAAAACAACAGGAGACAGGCATGTCGCTCTGGCTTACGCACCCTCTGTTTATTCCCTCTCTGGTGGTCGGCGTCACCATTTTGCTTTGGGCTACGTCGCTGTTGCCGGAATTTATCACGGCGCTGCTGTTCTTTGCCGTGGCGATGGTGGCCAAAATCGCGCCACCGGATGTCATCTTTGGTGGCTTTGCCTCATCGGCGTTCTGGCTGGTTTTCAGTGGTTTTGTGCTGGGTATCGCGATTCGTAAAACGGGGCTGGCGGACCGGGCGGCGAGGGCATTGTCGTCAAGGCTGACAGACTCCTGGCCATTAATGGTCGCAAGCGTAGTGCTATTGAGTTACGCGCTGGCGTTCGTCATGCCGTCCAACATGGGACGTATTGCGCTGCTGATGCCGATTGTCGCGGCGATGGCGAAACGGGCTGGAATTAACGACGGCACGCGCGCCTGGTATGGTCTGGCGCTTGCCGTGGGTTTTGGTACCTTCCAGCTTTCCGCCACGATCTTACCTGCTAACGTACCAAACCTGGTGATGAGTGGCGCTGCGGAAGGCTCTTACGGCATCCACCTCAATTATCTTCCCTATTTGCTGCTGCATACGCCCGTGTTGGGTTGGCTAAAAGGCGCGGTACTTATTGGTCTTATCTGCTGGCTGTTTCCCGGCCAACCTCATGCTCCGCGCGATCTGACGCCACCTGAGCCAATGAGTCGTGATGAAAAACGTCTGGCCTGGATGTTAGCGGTGGTGCTGTTTCTGTGGGTCAGCGAAAGCTGGCATGGTGTGGGGCCGGCATGGACCGGGCTGGTGGCGGCGGTGATTACGCTGTTGCCGCGCGTAGGATTTATTAATGGCGAAGAATTTTCCAGTGGGGTGAATATCCGTACCTGCATTTACGTGGCGGGTATTCTGGGGCTGGCCATCACCGTGACACAGACCGGTATCGGTAGCGCGGTAGGCGAGGCGCTGTTACAGGTGATGCCGCTGGATGCGGAAAAACCGTTTACCAGCTTCCTTGCATTGACCGGCATTACCACCGCGCTCAATTTCATCATGACGGCGAACGGCGTTCCGGCACTGTATACCACACTGGCACAAAGCTTTTCAGATGCGACCGGTTTCCCGCTACTCTCGGTGATTATGATTCAGGTACTGGGCTATTCCACACCGCTATTGCCGTATCAGGCATCACCGATTGTGGTGGCAATGGCGTTAGGAAAAGTACCGGCAAGAGCTGGAATGCTGCTGTGTATCGTGCTGGCGGCGGCAACGTATCTGATACTGCTGCCGCTGGATTATCTGTGGTTTAGCGTGTTGGGGAAATTATAGTTGCATCAGAATGTTAATTTTTTGTTTTGTGAGTGGGTGAATTGTATTATGCGCACCGATATTGGTTAATACCTGAGCGCATAATTGCGTGCTGGAAACTCAAGGATTGATTCATGGACAGATTGACCCCCATCCGCTGTTGGCCTGCCATCATCTCGATTGTTATTACGCTGACCATCTGGTTTGTTATCCCATGTCCAGCAGATGTCACCCCCGAGGCGTGGCATCTGCTGGCGTTATTTATCGGTACTATCGCGGCAATTATTGGTAAAGCGATGCCTATCGGCGCGATTGCGATTGTGGCAATTATGCTGGTAGCCATGACCGGCGTGACGCATCCCGGTAAACCCACCGCGGCGCTGAGCGATGCGTTAAGTGGTTTCTCCAACCAGCTTATCTGGCTGATCGGCATCTCGATTATGTTGTCGCAAAGCCTGTTGAAAACGGGGCTGGGCGCGCGTATCGGCTATGGGTTTATTGCTTTGTTTGGCAAAAGAACGTTGGGTATCGCGTGGGCGCTAACGCTGGCAGAAACGCTGATCGCACCCGTTACGCCAAGCAATACCGCACGCGGCGGCGGTATTATTCACCCAGTGATGCGGGCGATTGCGGAAAGTCTGGGTTCTCAACCCGGTGACAAAGAGAACGGTGCTACAGGTCGTTATCTGGCTCTGGTGAACTACAACATTAACCCGATCAGTTCGGCAATGTTTATTACCGCTACCGCGCCAAACCCGCTTATTGTGAGTTTCTTGACCAAAGGGACGGATGGGGTGCTGAATATGACCTGGGGAATGTGGGCGATTGCGGCGCTTCTTCCTGCCGTTGTCTCACTGGTCGTGATGCCTATTGTCATCTGGTGGCTCTATCCGCCCGCTATTACACGCACGCCGAATGCGCCAGAGTTTGCCCGGGAAAAGCTGGGGGCACTCGGTCCGTTGTCGCTGGCTGAAAAAATCACCCTCGCGGTTTTCGCTTTGCTGCTCTGCCTGTGGGCAGGTGTTCCTGCCATGCTGATGGGCAGTACCTGGGCCGTTAACCCCACCAGCGCGGCGCTCATTGGCTTGTCTGTTCTGTTAGTGACAGGGGTATTGAGTTGGGACGATATCCTTAAATGCCGCGGTGCATGGGATACGATAGTCTGGTTTGCCGCACTGGTTATGATGGCGGATTTCCTGAGCAAACTGGGTCTGGTGGGGTGGCTGGCGACGAGTGTTGGTAGCGCAATTGACCATCTCGGCGTGCACTGGAGTATCGCCACGCTGCTGCTGATCCTGCTTTATGTCTATTCACACTACTTTTTCGCCAGTACCACTGCACATATCACGGCCATGTTCGCGGCTTTCTTTGCTGCCGGATTAGGCCTCGGTGCTCCACCGGCGCTGCTCGGTCTGATGCTGGGCTTCTCCTCCTCCTTGATGATGTCGCTCACGCACTATGGCACGGGTACTGCGCCTATTATCTTTGGTTCGGGCTATGTCACGCTGGCGGAGTGGTGGAAAACGGGGCTGGTGATGAGTGTGGTCAACCTGACCATCTGGGGTGTCACGGGGGCCTTCTGGTGGCACTGGCTGGGATACTGGTAAAGCGGGTATAAGAAGGGGAGCGATGCTCCCCTTTTAACAACTTAGGCCTGTTTAGCGGCTTCTGCTGCTTTAACGATGACTGCGAAGGCGTCTGCTTTCAGAGAAGCACCGCCAACCAGCGCACCGTCGATGTCCGGCTGAGCGAACAGTTCTGCGGCGTTTGCTGCGTTTACAGAACCGCCGTACTGGATGATAACTTGCTCAGCGATTTTCGCATCAGCTTTAGCAATGTGGTCACGGATGAATTTGTGGACTGCCTGAGCCTGAGCAGGCGTTGCAGATTTACCGGTACCGATAGCCCATACAGGTTCGTAAGCGATAACCACGCCTTCGAATGCTGCTGCGCCCTGAGTTTTCAGCACTGCGTCGATCTGACGTGCACAAACTTCTTCAGTTTTGCCCGCTTCGTTTTCCGCTTCGGTTTCACCGATGCACAGAACCGGGGTCAGACCCTGTTCTTTCAGCACAGCGAATTTCTTCGCGATCAGCTCGTCAGACTCTTTGTGGTAAGTACGACGCTCAGAGTGACCGATAATGATGTACTGCGCGCCGATATCTTTCAGCATTTCAGCAGAAGTTTCACCGGTGAATGCGCCAGACAGGTTCAGGTCAACGTTCTGCGCGCCCAGAATGATGTGGCTACCGGCAGCGGCGTGTTTCGCCAGGTCGATATACATTTCCGGCGGAGCGATTGCTACTGCACAGCCAGCAACGCCAGCCAGTTCTTTACGCAGGTTAGCAACCAGTTCGTTTACCATGTGGCGGCTGCCGTTCAGTTTCCAGTTACCCATCACTAAAGGATGTCGCATTTCATTTCTCCACGCTTGTCAGCGAATTAAGGAAGATGGCCGCCCGTCAGGGCAGCATGGTCTGTGAAACAGTATAGAGATTCATCTGCGGAAAGGCTTTGCTTTTTGTCATCAATTCGCCTTCTCAAGACTTTCTGATAGTGCCAGCTTAATCGGTTCAACAGCGAAGGTCAGCCCCTTTTCGCCGTTATCTGCAACAACATAGCGGATTGCGCCTTCCGTTTCGGCGTAATAGTGCTTACCTTTGCCGGCAGCGAGCAGTTTTTGCAGCTTTTTCTGACTCTGTTCTTTCGTCAACAGCGGCGCGACGGTGCGAATGACGGCGGTCATGTATTCCAGCGCTTTCGCTTTGGCCGCCTTTTGTTCTGGCCCCTGAATCGGCAGCCAGGTTATCTGCATACTTTTGATTTTTAAGGTGCCGCGCTCAAGGGCGGAGGACGCATACAGGTTTTCATTAATTTTACTGGCCGCGCGGGTGAGATTTGCCCGATCGCGGCTGCTGTCGATGGCACGGAACTCATTCAGAATAAGCTTCGGATTCTGCGTATTAAAGTTTTCGCGAAACTGGCTAATCGACAGGTCAAAGGTCGGCGCACCCGCCAGTAAATAGGGGGCCGTGGTTGCCGTCGATGGCTCTTCCGCCAGCGCCGCTGTATTCACGGACATGGCTGAAAACAATAATAAAAACAGTGTAAATCCTTGCTTCATCAATCGTACCTTTCATTCTCACTGCTCACGATTAAAACGGTAACCGTCGGGCTTGTCAAAAGGGTAAACTGTTCTGGAAGGTAATAATAAAGGAACTTACATGACCATACAGCAGTGGTTATTCTCATTTAAAGGGCGTCTTGGACGCCGTGATTTCTGGATTTGGATAGGCTTGTGGATAGTCGGGATGCTGGTTCTGTTCTCGCTGGCGAGTAAACAATTGCTCGATATCCAGACGGCGGCATTTTGTCTGGTTTGTCTGCTGTGGCCGACGGCTGCAGTCACAGTAAAACGTCTGCATGATCGGGGTCGCTCCGGCGCGTGGGCGTTCCTGATGATTCTTGCATGGATGCTGCTGGCCGGAAACTGGGCAGTATTGCCCGGTGTCTGGCAATGGGCGGTAGGCCGCTTTGTACCGACGCTGATTCTGGTGGGTATGCTTATCGATCTGGGCGCGTTCGTTGGCACCCAGGACGCAAATAAATACGGTAAGGACACGCAGGACGTAAAATACAGAGCTGACTCGTAGGCCGGATAAGCGTGAGCGCCATCCGGCAAGACCTCACCAGTAATGCTCAGCGGTCATATGGCCCGGTCGACGGCGCAGGTGTTTGGTCATTTGCCGGGTTTCTTTCAGCAACTGCTGCGTGTCGCGTACCATTTGCGGGTTTCCGCACAGCATCACATGACTGCTTGCTGTATCCATGGGTAGCCCAACAGCAGCTTCCAGCGCGCCGCTCTCAATCAACGCCGGAACTCGCCCGGTTAATGAACCTGCGGCGGTTTCACGGCTCACAACCGTCTGGATACGTAATTTACCTTCGTAGCGTTTTTCCAGGTCCTGCATTAACGGCAGATAGCTTAAATCGGCGGCATAGCGGGCGGCATGGACCAGCACCAGATTTTTAAAACGGTCCAGATCTTTGCCCAACTGCAGAATCGATAAATATGGGCCGATAGCGGTACCGGTTGCCAGCATCCATAGAGTGTCACAATCGGGGACTTCATCCAGCACGAAGAAACCGGCGGCTTCACTCACCACCTGGACTTCGTCGCCAGGTTTCAGTGCGGCCAGACGGGGGCTGAGTTTTCCGTCAGGAACCGTCACCAGATAGAACTCTAAATCGGGGTTATCAGGCGCATTCACGTAAGAATAGGCGCGCTGGACGCGCTCGCCGTCGATTTCGAGGCCGAGCTTGGTAAACTGACCTGCGGTGAAGGGAAGAACCGGAGCTCGCACGGTCAAACTAAATAAGGCATCGGTCCAGTTCTGTACCTTCGTGACTTTGCCTGTTACCCAATCTGCCATGGTTTTCTCCTGTCTGCTGTGATTGCCTTATCTTCGTTCGTTGCACGAAAGATTTCCAGCCCAGATGGGCTGGAAGGCTCTATTGATCAAATCAATTACAGGATATGCGTCTGTACATCCGGATCTTTGCGATCGAGGTAGTGGATGGACTGAATACGACGGATCGTACGTGATTTCCCACGGATCAGCAGTGTTTCGGTGGTGGCAATATTACCTTTGCGGCTAATCCCTTCCAGCAGATCGCCTTTGGTGATCCCGGTCGCGGAGAAAATAACGTTGTCGCTGCGGGCCATTTCATCCAGACGCAGCGCTTTACCTGCCTCAATACCCATCGCGGCGCAGCGAGCCAGCTCCTGTTCGCCGATA
This sequence comes from Citrobacter sp. RHBSTW-00029, assembly GCF_014104295.1. Classification (NCBI taxonomy): domain Bacteria; kingdom Pseudomonadati; phylum Pseudomonadota; class Gammaproteobacteria; order Enterobacterales; family Enterobacteriaceae; genus Citrobacter; species Citrobacter sp. RHBSTW-00029. Next base: position 3,997,012 of record NZ_JABXRT010000001.1, on the reverse strand, counting down.
CGACGGTTCTCTTCGCTGTCGCCTTTGACGTCATGGCGAGCCAGCAGGCGGCCTTGCATGTCGCCATCCAGCGCGCGGATAACGGCGGCAGAGACGACACCTTCCGGCGCGCCACCAATGCCGTACAGCACGTCAACTTCGCTGTCTGGCATGCAGGTCAGAATTGAGGCCGCCACGTCGCCGTCAGGAATGGCGAAGACGCGTACGCCCAGTTTTGTCATCCCGGCAATAACCTCGTCATGGCGTGGTTTTGCCAGGATGGTAACGGTCAGTTCGCTGAGCGGTTTGTTGAGCGCGGTAGCAATGTTACGCAAGTTGGCTTCCAGCGACAGGTTCAGGTCGATGGACCCTTTTGCGCCTGGGCCGACAATCAGCTTTTCCATGTACATATCCGGCGCGTTCAGGAAGCAGCCTTTATCGCCAACGGCCAGTACGGCCAGCGCGTTGGCCTGACCCATGGCCGTCATGCGTGTGCCTTCGATAGGATCGACGGCGATGTCGACCGCATCACCAAGACCGGTCCCGACTTTTTCACCGATAAACAGCATCGGCGCTTCATCAATCTCACCCTCGCCAATCACGATGGTGCCGTCGATGTTGACCTGGTTGAGCATAATACGCATGGCGTTCACCGCCGCGCCGTCAGCGGTATTTTTATCGCCGCGGCCCAGCCATTTATAGCCAGCCAGCGCGGCCGCTTCGGTCACGCGTGAAAATTCAATGGCAAGTTCTCGTCTCATTGCAAACTCGTAGCTGAAAGGAATGGCGCGAAGTGTAGCACAGGGGAGGGGACGAGATTATTGATGTGTGTGCGGGGTTGCCCTCGCACGAAGAGATTGCCGGATAAGCCAAAGTTGCCATCCGGCAATGACGTATTACTCGTCGTGATCTTCCCACGCCAGAGCGCGTTTGACCGCTTTTTTCCAGCCGCTGTAACGGAAGTTACGTTCGGTGGTTTCGATGCCAGGGCGGAACTCACGCTCAATGACCGCTTTTTCCTGCAGCTCATCCAGATTCTGCCAGAAGCCGACAGCCAGACCGGCCAGATATGCTGCGCCTAATGCGGTGACTTCGCGGACTTCCGGACGCTCTACGCGGGTACCCAGAATGTCAGACTGGAACTGCATCAGGAAGTTGTTGGCGACCGCACCGCCATCGACGCGCAGGGCGTGTAAACGAATACCGGAGTCAGCCTGCATCGCTTCCAGCACGTCACGCGTCTGATAAGCGATAGACTCAAGCGTTGCACGGATGATGTGGTTGGAGTTTACGCCACGGGTCAGGCCGAAGATGGCGCCGCGTGCATACGGGTCCCAGTACGGTGCACCCAAACCGGTGAACGCCGGAACAACATATACGCCGTTGGTGTCTTTCACTTTGGTGGCGAAATACTCAGAGTCGAATGCATCGCTGATGAGTTTCATTTCATCGCGCAGCCACTGGATGGATGCGCCAGCCATAAATACCGCACCTTCCAGCGCGTAGTTCACTTCCCCGGTCGGTCCGCAGGCGATAGTGGTCAGAAGCCCATTTTCTGACTTAACGGCTTTCTCGCCAGTATTCATCAGCATGAAGCAGCCAGTACCGTAGGTGTTCTTCGCCATCCCTTCTTTCACGCACAGCTGACCGAATAGTGCAGCCTGCTGGTCACCCGCGATACCGGAGATAGGAATACGTGTGCCGCCTTTACCACCGATGTTGGTCTGGCCATAGACTTCAGAAGAACGACGCACTTCTGGCAGCATGGCACGCGGAATGTCCAGCGCATCCAGCATCGTGTCATCCCAGTCCAGGGAGTGGATGTTGAACAGCATGGTACGCGAGGCGTTGGTGTAATCCGTGACGTGTACGCGTCCCTGAGTCATTTTCCAGATAAGCCAGGTGTCAACGGTACCGAACAGCAGTTCGCCGCGACGAGCGCGCTCACGCGAGCCTTCTACGTGGTCGAGGATCCACTTCACCTTGGTACCGGAGAAATACGGGTCAATCACCAGGCCGGTGTTGTTACGGATGTATTCTTCCATGCCATCGCGCTTGAGCTTTTCGCAGATATCTGCGGTACGACGACACTGCCACACAATGGCGTTATAGATTGGTTTACCGGTCTCACGCTCCCAGACGATGGTGGTCTCACGCTGGTTGGTAATACCGATCGCTGCAATTTCATCGGAACTGATATCGGCTTTCGCCAGAACTTCAACCAGCGTAGAGCTTTGGGTTGCCCAAATTTCCATTGGGTCGTGTTCTACCCAACCTGCTTTCGGGTAGATTTGCTCGAATTCGCGCTGTGAAACGGCAACGATATTCGCATCGTGGTCCATTACGACCGCGCGGGAGCTGGTGGTGCCCTGGTCGAGCGCAACGATATATTTTTTTTCAGTCATAATTTTTGTCCCGTAGTCACATTACAGCGAAGCTTTTTGTTGAGTGTTAGCCGCCGCGTCTTTTTCTTCAATCGCGCAGACATCGCACGGTAAATGGCGACCAATCAGTTTGCGATATGCCCATGCGCCCAAAATCGCGCCGGTAATTGGGCCAAACACCGGAACCAGGAAGTAAGGGATATCACGACCACCCGTGAAGGCAATCTCACCCCATCCGGCCATCCAGGCGAAGAGTTTCGGTCCGAAGTCACGTGCCGGGTTCATCGCAAAACCGGTCAGTGGGCCCATGGATGCACCAATAACGGCAATCAGTAAGCCGATCAGCAGCGGTGCCAGTGGACCACGCGGTACACCATTACCATCATCGGTCAGTGCCAGAATCAGCCCCATTAGAATAGCGGTAATGACCATTTCAACCGCGAAGGCCTGCACAAAATTGATATGTGGGTTTGGATAGGTGGAGAAAGTACCTGCCAGATTGAGGCTTTCTACACTACCGCGCACGATATGGTTCGTTTGTTCGAAATCGATGAAAAGATTGTAATAAAGCCCGTAAACCAGTGCCGCTGCGCAAAAGGCGCCGGCAATTTGCGAAATAATAAAAGGAACGACTTTGCGTTTGTCAAAACACGCAAACAGCCATAGTGCGATTGTGACTGCTGGATTCAGGTGTGCGCCAGAAACGCCTGCGGTCAGATAGATAGCCATGGCTACCCCCAGACCCCAGATGATACTGATTTCCCACTGACCAAAAGTAGCCCCGGCCACTTTGAGTGCAGCGACACAACCCACACCGAAGAAAATCAACAACCCGGTACCGAGGAATTCAGCAATGCACTGGCCTTTCAAGGTTGATGTTTGACTCATAATCGGATCCTGAAGAGTTTAATGTTTATTGTATGCGAGAAGGTCACTGACATCCCCGGAGCCGGTAGGCACACTGTTAATTTATCGTTAACGCTCAAAAACGAGAAATATCGAAATTAAAATGTGTGTACTCCATCAACAAAATGAGCGTTTTCGCGCCATTGCGCGGTATTTGTTATACAAAAATAGTGTGAGCTGAATCATTTCACCGATCATCCTGTTAACACTTAAGAGTTATGACAGTTGTGTCTCCAGGACAAAGATTAAAAGTGTTGCAAACCGCAATCTGCGCGGGATGCCGCTGGACAGGGATGGCGCGGCTTCATACAATCGGTGTTAAGTAGTGTGCGCTCGTTTTTATTAAGGCGTCGCCGGTTATCGGGACGAGGATTTTTATCCATCAACGCCTTGCAATTCAGGAGAGGTATGACGATGTCATTAGAAGTGTTTGAGAAACTGGAAGCAAAAGTACAGCAGGCGATTGATACCATCACGCTGTTGCAGATGGAAATCGAAGAGCTGAAAGAAAAGAACAACTCACTGTCGCAGGAAGTTCAGTCTGCACAGCAGCAGCGTGAAGAGCTGGAGCGTGAGAACAACAACCTGAAAGAACAGCAGAACGGCTGGCAGGATCGTCTGCATGCCCTTTTAGGTCGTATGGAAGAAGTCTAATTCTGATTTCTTTAAAAAGGCATCCATAATGGATGCCTTTTTACTATGTAGAGATTAGGATATCGTAACTTTTAAATTTCAAAGAATACGATATGACAAAAAGAAACGATATTATTGATAATTCGGATCGATTTATCACCAGTGATATTAAATATGGCCTTATCTATACAGAGAATCTAGGATGGATTGATTTAGGCCATGCTAATCCAGCAGGGGCGGAAAGATTATGGTTTGAAATGATAAGAGCTCGTGGTGGTGATAGCGAATTTTATGAAGTAAATTATCATCAAAGTATGTCCAAAAACATTCATGGCCTAAATATTAATACTGGTATATATCGTAGATTTATGGTGCGACGAGGATTACCGGAACGAACCTTACAAGGTATTGCTTTATCGATATTCTTAGGTACGTCACATCGCTTCGAATCCTTGCAGGATTTTTGGCCTTACGTATATTTAACGGATAGTGGCTATAGTGCTGAAGATTTGGTATCGAACTTATTTGGTTTTTACCAAGCTGTAAATTATGCAGATTACACCCCTCGTCTTCAGATCTGTTCGAAAGAAAAGGCTTATCGTATCTGGGACTTCTATGGCCCTGTTGGTAAGTTTAAAAACAAAAGCGTTATTCCTTTACTATTTCCTGACCCAATAGATAAGGATAAGAAACATGAACCCTACTCAGGGGAATTACCTTTATTTATGGATATAATAAAACCTGTTGCGAATCCAAATTATGTTCGGGAACTCCGCATATGAAGTTCAGGAAATCAGGTTTTATTATTGTATTTATGATTTTAATTTCGCTACTTTATTGCTGTTTCATGTTGAGCATCTTTACAGAAAAAATCTATACACAGCAGAATTTATTATTCTATCATCTGCTAACACCGAAACCTCTTAAACAGGTTCCAAGGGTATCCAGCGACTGGTTTTTTGTAAGCTATTCAGATGAAGGTAGCCATCTTCAACTCAGTGAAATAATTTTTACCGGAATACAAAAGAGTGACGTTCAGATAGCTGAGGATAAATTAAATGCTTATATCGAAACTTATCCTGCCAGTCGTGAGATGATGAGCGTCGTTGCCGAAGAAAAAAATGAAAAGTATGATATTAAAGTCATTCATTACGAATCAAATGAATGAAAAAAAGGCCATCAAATTTGCTGATGGCCTTTTTTACTTACTCGATATCGAGCGGGTCTTCGGAGAGGATTATCCCGGTGTTGTCGGCGTACAGGTGGTCGCCAGAGAAGAACGTTACGCCGCCAAAGTTGACGCGTACATCGCTTTCCCCGATACCTTCTCCTGAAGCACCGACCGGAATTGCGGCAATCGCCTGAATGCCGATATCCATTTCTCCCAGATCGTCTACCTGACGGACTGAGCCGTAGATAACCAGACCTTCCCATTCATTCTCTACTGCCAGCCGTGCCAGTTCGGCATCGACCAGCGCACGACGGACAGAACCGCCGCCATCGACCAGCAGAATGCGACCACGGCCATTTTGTTCGAGCAGATCGTACAGCAACCCGTTGTCCTCGAAACATTTTACCGTGATGATTTGTCCGCCAAACGACGACCGTCCTCCAAAGTTAGAGAACAGTGGTTCCACGACGTTGACATCTTCCTGATAGATGTCACAAAGCTCGGATGTATCGTATTTCATAGGCTCAACGTTCAGTTGCTGCGAGAATTTTTAGTATATCGCGCTATGTGTACTGTTGGCAAAATCATCAATTGTTAATTAGTGTCCAGATCAATAAATATTCGTATTTTTCATTTAAAAACAGTCAATTACTGATTTTTAAGACAACCGATAATGACCTATAATTACCCGTATTTCCCTCTGTAAAGTATCCCCGAGGTATCCCCGGAAGATTGCTGGAGCATAAAAGAAAGCCCTATGAGAACGATTAGATTCACCAAGCCGTGCTGATGGAACTCCCCGTTCGCCTTGAATATGCTGATAGTGTCGTTAATGGGTTGCGGCTGCGCGTTACGTCCAGTGGCAGCAAAAGTTTTTGTGTGTCCCGGATCCGCCCACAACCATTTTAAGTACAAAAATGCTTTGGAATGGAAATACACGGAGAACAACTAAAATCAGAAATAATGATTTAGGTCGCTGGCTCAAGGCCCTTGATACCGTAAGACAATGGGCTATAGCAGGCTATAAAACTGATGTGTTGATGGGGGGTGAAGCCCAACCGCACGGATATGTACGCTAAGAACGTAACCTTATGATTTTAAGTCTATAAAGTTTTGCATTATTGGTTTGATGACCAAGTACGCTCGTATTGCAGGCAGTCTGCTAAGTGGTCTTTATTTTCAGCAGATCTGCCTGCCAATTCGATTTACCTTTGCTGTTGGTTGTAACCAACCGGGCGGCTCCAGTCATCGTCGTATTTGATATTCCCTTCGATATAAAACCACTCAATGCCTGAGTAGGTGATAGCGATATTTTCCATCATGCCCGGAGTATGGGAACCCGGCATATAAGCATGAGCAGCATTGACGGACATGATTACGATGTTGTTAAGCGTAATTCGGTAAATCTCATATTCGATACCCGCCTCGTTGATGTCGTAATAGTGGATTACTGCCTTTTGCAGTCGCTTACTTTGGCAGACTGCAACCGCAAAATATGGTGAGGTCTTATCAATCTCTTTGTGCAGGGTAAAAGCGTTGTGTTCGCGCGACCCCATCAGCTTACCAGTGTTGCGGCATGTGTTTTGGTACACACCGTAACTGCTGTTCATGATTTCAACTGCACCCTCACGGCCCAGCGCCATGCAACTGCCTTTGATCAGTTGTCCATTTTCATCATAAATATACATATAAGCTGGTAATGACATTTATAGATCTCCTTATTTTGTGCTTAATATTTGCCCGTTTCTGTCGATGAAAAAGTTGTAACGGTAATTCTTTCCGTTCAATGTGTATGAAGCCGCATAGATATAGCCCGGCGTTATCGGTATTTTTAAGCACGTTTCAGGGTAGGAGAGAGCTACATGCGAATTTTCCGCCAATGTCTTGTATTCATTTCCCTGCTCAGAATAAACGCCGTATCGGCTCAGAACGTCCGATTTATTAACAGAGAAGCAAAGCGAATTATTTATAATAGGGAAACTACGCCATGGGGGAACGCTATCACCAGCGCCACACCCAGCCAGCGCAAAAAAGGCAGGAATGAGAAAGTAGCGTTTCAATGCGGGAACCTCCCTAACACTTTCTCATAGCGGGATATGAGGCTAAGGACAGGTTCAGATGGATCGTAATCCTTGAGGCGATACAAATCAGAGCGGTTGCCGAATCCATATGTTTTAAGCAGCCAATAATCAGTCACCATTGCAGCCTGCTGCTCTAAGCCGTAATCCAAGAGTATGGCCTTATCCAACGTGTAATAGTAATCAACTGCCCAAGAGAACAGGCCCCGCATCCTTACCATCATCCCGCGCTGATGCTGCCAGACGTGCATCATTTCATGTAAAAAAAGATGCTGCCCACCAACGCGATCGTTATTAACATGCGGCTGTGAAAAGTCAGGCTCATAAGTACCTTCCTGAAAGTACAATTCGCCGTTGGGCGTCATGGCGTAGTTGTTCTTTTGGAGGTTGAAAGGTAGATAGCTGCTGCGGTGGATCCAGACTTCGTTATAGCGGATGGTGAAAGCGTAGAGGGTACGGGCCAAGTTAATCTCACCAAGCGTTAACAGCCGTAACCCGCCCCGGTCTATATCGTTCATTTCCCTTATCATTGGAGGCATCATCCATTGGTAAAAATACCTTAATACGCCTTAAAGTAAATTTTTTCCTGTTAAAAAATGCGGGAAATATTCGAAATTGTCACAAACTGCGGCTACGCCGCTTCTACCGTTAAGCCCCTGGTTTAGGGAGCAACCGTACGAGTTCGTACGCTAAGAACGTAACCTTATGAATTTAAATCTACAACGTCGTGGCGTTGTCGGTCAGGTTTACGTTGATTTGATTAACGGGTTTATTAACACCATTAATGCCGGAAACCGCACGGATACTGGCATTAATGGAAAAAGTAAATAAAACCCTCATTTTCTTTACTCGCCCAATCTGCTTAAAAAATGTACTTAGCGTACGCTCTCGTACGGGTGGGCTTCAGACCCCGTGATCGGTTAAGTAAGCTGGGAAACGCTGGTTTTAGTACTTACAGGTCACGGTGTTTACCGTTCGTTGGTATCTCCGAGGTATCCCCGGAAAATATAAAAAACATGAAAAAACCTCGCGACCCTCTATTGTAAGGGCCGCGAGGCGTTATGCGATTCTAAAAATTGAAATTATTAATTGATATTTGTCAGTTAAAGAGACCACTGACTTAAGAAAATTCCAACAACAAACAGCAGGTTAGTCAACAGTGCCGCTTTTACGGTGCGTTCCAGCATTGGGCGCATTGCCGTCGGATCCATTTCACGCATCACGTAGCATGCCTGTTTAATCAGCAGTGGTGCGGCGAGGATAAAGAGCCATCCCCATAAACTTTGCAGCGAGAACAGGTTAAACAGCGCCAGGCAGACCAGCGTGCCCATCAGCAGACAGGCGTGGTAGCGGCGGGCATTGACGGCGCCTAAACGCACCACCAGCGTATTCTTGCCGTTCTCTCTGTCGCTGTTGATATCGCGCAGGTTGTTGACGTTGAGCACGGCAGTTGCCAGCAGGCCGCAGGCGGTTGCCGGCAGGATTAACGCCGGAATCAGCGTATGCGCCTGCAGGTACCAGCTCCCCATCACGCTCAGCCAGCCGAAGAACACCAGCACGGAAATATCACCGAGGCCGATGTAGCCGTAAGGGCGATTACCTACGGTGTAAGTGATCGCGGCGATAATCGACAGGCCGCCGAGAATCAGGAAGCCGACAAAATCCGCTAGTGTGTGACAGGCCACCGCCACCAGCGCCAGACCGGACAGGCAGATTAAGACCACGGTGACAATCAGCGCACGCTTCATCTCCTGCTGGGTAATAACGCCTTTTTGCATGCCACGCAGCGGTCCGATGCGGTCGGGCTTGTCGCTGCCTTTGACGGCATCGCCATAGTCGTTCGCGAGATTGGACAGGATTTGCAGCAGTCCTGCAGTAATCAATGCCAGCAGAGCGACCAGCGGATCAAAGAACCCTTGCCACCATGCTAATGCCGTACCGACGATGATCGCCGCGAAGGCGAGCGGTAAGGTCTTAGGTCGTAAACTTTCCAGCCAGGCTTGTGAGCGGCTAATTTGTTGTTGTTCAGTCATATTTAGCGCCAATAAAAATGGGGCTTTATCAGCCCCATCAACAGTGATGAAAATGCATTGAACGCGATTATAGGATAAAACGGCTCAGATCTTCATCTGCGACCAGCGCATCCAGATGTTTGCTCACATATTCGGCATCAATTGTGATGCTTTGACCGTTCAAATCGCTCGCATCATAGGAAATATCTTCCATCAGACGTTCAAGAACGGTATGCAGGCGACGCGCACCGATATTTTCGGTGGTTTCGTTAACCTGCCAGGCCGCTTCGGCAATGCGTTTAATACCCGATTCGGTGAAGTTGATGTCCACACCTTCAGTCGCCATCAGCGCTTTGTACTGGACGGTGATGGAGGCATTCGGTTCGGTAAGGATACGCTCAAAATCGCTGGTGGTCAGCGCCTGAAGTTCAACACGAATCGGCAGACGACCCTGCAGTTCCGGGATCAGGTCGGACGGTTTCGCCACCTGGAATGCGCCAGAGGCGATAAACAGGATGTGATCGGTTTTCACCATACCGTGTTTGGTAGAGACGGTGCAGCCTTCAACCAGCGGCAGCAGGTCGCGCTGTACGCCTTCACGGGAAACATCCGGACCGGAGGATTCGCCGCGCTTACAGATTTTGTCGATTTCGTCGATAAACACGATCCCGTGCTGTTCAACGGCGTCGATAGCTTCCTGTTTCAGCTCTTCCGGATTGACCAGTTTGGCCGCTTCTTCTTCAATCAGCAGCTTCATTGCGTCTTTGATTTTCAGCTTACGCGGTTTTTGCTTCTGACCGCCCAGGTTCTGGAACATGGACTGCAGCTGGCTGGTCATCTCTTCCATTCCCGGAGGCGCCATAATTTCAACGCCCATCGGTGCGGCCGCGAGATCGATTTCGATCTCTTTATCATCCAGCTGGCCTTCACGCAGTTTTTTACGGAACGCCTGACGCGCTGCAGAAGGTTCCTGCGGCTGCTCTGACTGTCCCCAGTTATTTTTAGCCGGTGGGATCAGCACGTCGAGAATGCGCTCTTCCGCCATTTCTTCTGCGCGGAAGCGGTTTTTCTCGATCGCCTGAACGCGAACCATTTTGATAGCAGCATCGGTCAGATCGCGGATGATAGAGTCAACTTCTTTACCTACATAGCCGACTTCGGTGAATTTCGTTGCTTCAACTTTGATGAACGGCGCGTTGGCCAGTTTTGCCAGGCGACGGGCGATTTCGGTTTTACCGACGCCGGTCGGGCCAATCATCAGAATGTTTTTCGGTGTGACTTCATGGCGCAGTTCTTCGTTGAGCTGCATGCGGCGCCAGCGGTTACGCAGGGCAATCGCCACGGAACGCTTAGCGTTATCCTGGCCGATGATGTGTTTGTTCAGTTCGCTGACAATTTCGCGTGGGGTCATTTCAGACATGGGGGATCCTTACGCTTTGGAGTTCAATTCTTCGATGGTATGGAAGTGGTTGGTATAAATGCAGATATCCCCTGCAATATCCAACGCTTTCTCAGCAATTTCGCGTGCGCCAAGCTCGGTGTTTTCCAGCAGAGCGCGTGCTGCAGCCTGGGCGTAGGGACCGCCGGAGCCGATGGCAATCAGATCGTTTTCTGGCTGAATGACGTCACCGTTACCGGTGATGATGAGCGATGCTGTTTCATCTGCAACGGCCAGCAACGCTTCGAGTTTGCGCAGCATACGGTCGGTACGCCAGTCTTTAGCCAGCTCAACGGCGGCCTTAACCAGGTGACCCTGGTGCATTTCCAGTTTGCGTTCAAACAGTTCAAACAGCGTGAATGCATCCGCAGTCCCGCCCGCAAAGCCCGCAATGACTTTGTCGTTGTACAGACGGCGGACTTTTTTCACGTTGCCTTTCATTACGGTGTTACCCAGTGTGGCCTGACCATCACCGGCGATTACCACATGGCCGTTACGGCGTACGCTTACTATTGTTGTCACGAGCAGACCCCTTGGTTACAAATGCAGAATACAGGCCCCGCACAGTTGTACGGGGCGTAATGCAAGTATAGATGGGGGAGATTTTGGGGGTTTCAACCCCCAGTGGCGAGTCGAATGCAGTTTGTGTGGCCGGCAACTTTCAGGCGGCTGATGGTATTGTCGGCATTTTCCTTGCCTTTCACCGGGCCAATCACCACGCGATTCCAGCCGTTGTTGGTGGTAATGCGGGAGTTGAAGCCTTCAAAAGCCAGCTGCGCCCGCACGGTTTCTGCTTGCTCTGCGCCTTTAAATGACCCGCACTGCACCATCCAGCGGCGTTCGTCTTTTTTCTCCGCCGTCTGTTTTGGCGGCTGCGTTTCATTCGTTATTGGCGCGGCCGGCTGCGTTTTCGGCTGCGCGGCGGTGGTGTGCGCAGGCGTCTGCAACAGATCCTGATACGGCTGCTGGGCCACTGGTTTTGGCTGCGCTTTCGGCTGTTGTACCGGTGCGGCTTGTGCCGTACGCGTTTGTGGCTGCTGGTAAGGCTGTTCCGTCGCCCGTGGGCGCGGCTGCTGAGCCTGCTGCTGCGTGTTGGCCCATTGCTGTTGCTGCACCTGGCGTTGGCGCTGCAGCGTTTGCTGGCGCTGTTCAGGCGTTTGTTCGTTCCACGGTACTTCGTTGAGCTGTGTCGGCTGTTGACGCATATCAGCCTGCATTTGCGCCAGCAACTGGCGCTGCTCATTGGTCAACTGATCGGCGTTAAGCACTTCGCCACCCGCAGAGGGTTCGGTAGGTGCACGCACGCCAGGCTGACGGCTTTCCAGCTCTTTGATATAGCGCCAGCGTTCTTCCGGTTTAGGCGGGATGCCATTACCGGTGACTTTCTGGCTTTGCAGCGTCTCGGACTCTTCTTTCTTGTGATGCGTAATGAAGTACAGACCACCGATAAAGGTCACGAGTACGGCTGCAGCAATAGCGACCATCGCGGGGGATACCGCTGGCGTACTGCGTTGCTTTTTCCGTGATGTGCTCTTTTTGCGCCGCGAAGGTGCCGGTTGGCCGCGACGTACATAATCTCGTTGTGCCACTATCGTTTCGCTGTATTTATTCGTTCGTCAGCCCGCCATGTTACTTAAGCGACGGGCCTTTGACCAGACAGGGGAGTCCGAAAGCACTTTACTTTACGTCAGTGCCCGGGTAGTACCCCGAATAATTAGCTCGCAGTCCAGTAAACGTGAGCCACTGCTGACGCTCTGCCCTTGTAATTGATCGAGCAGTAACAGCATAGCTTCACGTCCGATATCGAAACGCGGTTGTGCGACGGTTGTCAGGGGTGGATCACAAAATTCCGTCAGTGAAATATTATCGAAGCCAATGATAGATAAATCATCCGGTACTTTTAAGCCCTGACGTTTGGCGTAAGAGAGTGCGCCAAGCGCCATCACATCGCTGTGACAAAAGACCGCGGTCGGAGGTTGCGGTAGCTCAAGCAGCTGTTTTAACGCGTTGGCGCCCGCTTCATAGGTGAAATCACCGCGCGCGATGAAGTGTGGATCGACGGTAATTCCACTGCGGCGTAGTGCCTGAACATAGCCTTGCAGGCGGTAGTGGCACAGCGGCATATCCTCTGGCCCGGCAATACAACCAATGCGCTTATGCCCCAGTTCCAGCAGATAATTCATCGCGTTAAAGGCGGCAGTGAGGTTATCAATGTGCACGGTGGGCAGTTCCAGCTCTGGCGCGAACTCGTTGGACATGACCATCGGCGGCAAGTTGCGTTGCTCTTCCACGCTGGCATCAAACGGCAGGCGCGAGCTGAGCAGCACCATGCCATCGATCTGCTTGGTGATTATGAGATTGAGGAAGGTCTTTTCCTGCTGGTTCTGGTGCGCGCAATCGCCGATCAGCACCAGATATCCCTGTTCTGCGGCGGTCACTTCTATGCCGCGAATCACTTCGCTAAAAAAGGGATCGCAGATATCCGGCACAATCACCAGAATGGTACGTGACTCATTACGCTTAACATTGCGTCCCATTGATTGGGGTAAATATCCCACTTCCAGTGCGGCCTGCTCAACCTTGTTACGGGTTGACTGTGAGACTTTGTCCGGGTTCATTAATGCGCGGGATACGGTTGCCGTTGAGACTTTCGCCTTCAGAGCAACATCTTTCATCGTAGCGGCGGCAACCTGCTTATTCGGTTTCACTCTTTCTCCTCGCCAGAGGGCTGCTGGCACAGACTCGTCCCTGGGTAACCTTCATCTGAAACATTTTTATCAGATAGTTAATGGAAGCGGTTACAGAATTTTCATAAAAAGTGTGATGGATGTTTAATTTTACGATCCGCCTCGCATCATGAGGCATTATCCCTCGATGGGATCGACATCCAGCACCCATTTAACCTTACGTGCATCGGGTAACGTATTGATCAGCGCCAGCGTGCCGCTGATGATATGTTGCAGGCGAATTCTCGACGGGTGCTGCAACAAAATTTGCCAGCGATAGCGACCACCGCGTTTGGGCGCCAGGGCGGGAACCGGGCCGAGCACCCACAGCTTGTCATCAGACAGCGGACTGGCCTGAATCAGATTTCGTAACTGCTGTAAGAACATTGGCGCATGCTGGTTATTATGATCTTCTGCCCGCACGATCACATGGCTGGTCCACGGTGGAAGCTGGAGCGTTTGTCGCTCGGCCAGCGCCTGTTCGGCAAACGCGTCGTAACCTTTATACAGCAAGGTTTGTAGCAACGGATGTTCAGGATGGTGCGTTTGCAGCACTACTTCGCCTTGTTTCCCGGCGCGCCCAGCTCGTCCGGAAACCTGGGTATAAAGTTGGGCGAAACGTTCAGCCGAACGGAAATCGGCAGAGAATAGCGCCCCGTCAACATCCAGCAGTGCAACCAGCGTGACATCCGGAAAGTGGTGGCCTTTGGCCAGCATTTGTGTGCCGATCAGGATTCGCGCGCCGCCGCGATGCACTTCCGCCAGATGCTGCTCCAGCGAGCCTTTACGGCTGGTTGTGTCGCGATCGATGCGTGAAATCGGCACACCGGGGAAAAACGGTGCCAGAGCCTGCTCAAGTTGTTCGGTGCCGAGTCCAACCGGAACCATATGCGTCGAGCCGCAGGAAGGACACTGACGCGGTATTGGGCGCTGGCTGTCGCAGTGGTGGCAGCGTAAATGGTGCTGTGCCTGATGCAGGGTATAGTAGTGATCGCAGCGCGGACATTCGGCAATCCAGCCGCAGTCGTGGCACAGCAGCGCAGGCGCAAAACCCCGGCGGTTCAAAAACAGAATTACCTGGTTATCTGCTTGCAGATGCTGACGCATACGGGCGATAAGCGCAGGGGCGAGCCCGGCCTGTACCTGCTGACCTTTCAGATCCAGCACGTGCTGAGTGGCTGGGCGTGCATTCCCGGCGCGGCGCGTCAGGCGCAGCATGCGGTATTTTTTCTGCCGCACGTTGCACAGCGTTTCCAGCGCCGGGGTGGCTGAGCCGAGAATAATCGGGATCTGCTCGCTGTGGGCGCGATAAACCGCGAGGTCGCGCGCATGATAGCGCCAGCCTTCCTGCTGTTTATAAGAGCTGTCGTGCTCTTCGTCGATGACAATCACGCCCAGATTTTTAAACGGCGTAAACAGTGACGAGCGCGTGCCGATAACAATCGCCGCTTCGCCATTTTTCGCCTTCAGCCATGCCGAAAGACGTTCACTGTCATTTAAACCCGAGTGCAGGACTTCGACCGGCGCATTGAAGCGTTCGCGAAAACGGGCAATAGTTTGCGGCGTCAAACCAATCTCCGGCACCATCACCAACGCCTGCTTGCCCTGGGCAAGGACATTTTCCAGTACGCTTAGATAGACCTCTGTTTTGCCCGACCCCGTCACGCCCGCTAATAGCCAGGCGCTAAAGCTGTCCGACGCGCTATGAATCGCGCCAACAGCGGTGGCTTGCTCGGTATTCAGCCGCAGACGCTCACCGGAAACGGCGTAGTGCGTACGCCAGTCGCTAAAGCCTGGCGTTTCACTCGCCAGGGAGCACAGACCTTTTTTCCGCAGTGCCTGTAATGCGGCGTCATTAAATTCCAGTTCAGCGACCTGGTCGCGCCATATTTTTCCCTGGCGTAGCGCAGCCAGCGCCTGCTGCTGTTTGGGAGAGCGCTTCAGGCTGTTCAGATCAATAACCTGGCCTTCTTCAGTGGCAAACCAGTACCACATGGGCGCGTTAGTCGCCGGACGTCCCTGGCGCAGTAAAATTGGCAGAGCGTGAAACAGTACGTCACCGATAGGATGATGATAATAATCCGCCGCCCACAACAGCAGACGCCAGACAGAGGTCGAGTAGACCGGTTCGCTGTCCAGCACTTCGAGAACGGCTTTCAATTCGCTCCGCGGTAGTTCACTGTGCTCGCTGACGGAAAGGACGATACCCACGCGCTCTTGCTGCTTGCCAAAAGGCACGCGTACACGACACCCGGCTTTGGCGCTCATGCCTTCCGGCAGGAGGTAGTCAAAAGTACGAGGTAGCGGAACGGGTAAGGCAACGTGCGCAACGGGCATTGAATCATCCTGACTTGAAATCTGGCGGGTTAGTATACACATTAGTGGAGGGTAGAATGCGGATCAGTTTGCATGAGCAGGTTAATTTCTGTATGATTCGCCGCCTTTGATACAAATTTGTATCACTGACCTATACTATTAACATCGCGTGGTGTCTGGCGTTAGGGCTGGAAGAGCGACGCGGCCTTAAACCGAGGTTTTCCCATGAAAAAAGATATTCACCCGAAATACGAAGAAATTACTGCAAACTGCTCTTGCGGTAACGTCATTAAAATCCGCTCTACTGTCGGTCACGATCTGAACCTCGACGTGTGCAGCAAGTGCCACCCGTTCTATACTGGCAAGCAGCGTGATGTTGCTACCGGTGGCCGTGTTGATCGCTTCAACAAGCGTTTCAGCATCCCGGGCAGCAAATAAGTTCCTGCTGTCAGAAAAAAGCGCCTTATGGCGCTTTTTTTGTATCTGTACTTGATAATAAAACTTACATTGATGTATTGAATGATGTTTCACTTTTAATAAATGAAACAGTGTTTTTATTTTTTAAGATAAAATATTCGCACTAGTGATCTTCGTCATTTTTATCTTCTGTTCTTTGCCACTCATGCCAATTCCTGGCAAAATCTCAAAGGTTTATCCCCTCTTTCTAAAATACACTTTCGCGGAAATATAAAATTATTCTTACGACTCTATTGCTTTCCTGTTTATAGCCCGGAATGTGATGGTGAATTTTCTTTATTTAGTGTGAAAAGGGATTGTCATGAAATTTAAATCTACCTTGTTACTTATTCCATTATTATCTGCGGCCGCGCAGGCGGGTTATGTTGATTACCGCCATGAATATTATGATGACGGGCGAAATTACGATCGTGTTTATATGTCTCATCGTTTTGCTACAGGTTTTGGTGTAGCGGTAGAGGCCATTTCACGTTCTGAAGATACGCAATCGAACGATGCGTGGAATAATATGGAAAGTAACGGTAACGAGTATACGGCAAGTTACCAGTTTACCTGGCGGGATCTCATCTGGCAGCCAGGTATTGCGATCGAAACGGGCGATAACATCAAGATTTATAAACCTTATATCCGCGTGCAGTACAACATCAACGACAGCTGGTGGACCGCGTTCCGCTATCGTCAGGAGTACATGCGCAGAAACACTGACGGCAAAGATGACCGCATGGTCTATCGTCCGGAAGCCTGGCTTGGTTATAACGTCAATAACTGGATGTTTGAGCTAAACGGCATTTATAAAATTGCCGATAGCGAAGATTTATATAACAACCGGAAAGATGATTATGAATATAACTTCCGTGTCGCTTATAAAATAGATTCCTGGGTTCCATTTATTGAAATTGGTAATGTTTCTTCGGGTTATGACACCACCACGACTGACGATCGCCAGACCCGCTATCGTGTCGGCCTCGGTTATAACTTCTGATTGTTAATACTCTGCGTATTGGTTTATTACGTTGAACACCAGGATATACGCATAGTTTGCGTGAATAATATGTCTAAGGAGTTGACATCATGTCTAATGATGGAACAGTGAGTGGAAGCAATCAAGATATTGTCGTCAGACCTTTCGGATTCAGGGATAAAATTGGTTATTTGTGTGGTGACCTGGGAACCTGTTTTATTCTTGGGTTAGTAAATAGTTTTTTAATGATTTATTACACTAACGTCCTCGGCATTTCAGGAGTTATTGTCGGCTCGCTCTATTTTGTGACTAAGCTCTTTGATGCGTTTGTCGATGTTGGTGTAGGGCGCTTATGCGATACCTCTAAATTGACGGTACATGGACGATTTAATCCGTGGGTGCGCCGTATGAAGTACCCGTTCTGCATCATTGCGGTGGTCCTGTTCCTGCCGTTTGTGAATGATTTTTCTTATACGGCGAAAATTATCTATATCTGCTGTTCCTATTTTGTTTACGGTTCACTGTTATCGACAGTCAGCATTCCATATGGCGCCATGTCTGCGGCGATTAGCTCGAACCCGGAAGATCGGGTGTCACTGTCAACCTGGCGCAGCGTGGGTTCGGCCATCGGCGGTGGAGCAACCGGCTTTTTTATCCCGATTCTGATGTACACCACCCTGGTGGACGGAAGTCAGGTGATTTCCGGGCAACATTTTTTCTGGATTGCTATTGGTTGTGCCGTACTGGGCTTTATCTTTTTAACGTTGACCTGTCAGTTAACAACAGAACGTGTGCGCGTGGAGCGAAAAGAGAGTATGCCCGTATCGGTGCTGCTGAAGGGATTGTTACGCAATAAAGCACTGATCGTTTTAGTTGTGGTGGATCTGCTGATTGTGATTAACCAGGGGTTGTCAGGTACCAACATGACTTACCTGTTTAATGACTACTTCCACAACAAAGAGGCCATGTCCGTGGCGTTGCTATTTACCTTCGGCTCTCTGGTTTTGCTGGCACCCTCGGCGTCCTGGCTGACGAAGCGGTTTGGCAAAAAAGAGGCCAGCGTCGGCGCATTGCTCTTTGCGGTGGCGATGTATCTGATTATGTACTTCATCCATATTACGGACGCGAAAGTCTATTTGGTTTTCCTGTTCCTGGCGACGTTGGGGGCCGGACTATTCAACCTGATGATTTGGGCGTTTATGACCGATGTTTGTGATTATCATCAGTATGTCACCGGCGATCGTGAGGATGGTACGGTTTACGGTGTGAACTTCTTTGCTCGCAAGGTGGGTCAGGCGTGTGCAGGGGCGATTGGTGGCTTTATGCTGGCCATCATTGGTTATCAATCTTCGTCAACGGGCGGTGCAGTGCAAACCAGCATTGTGCAGGAAAATATTTATACGATGGCAAATCTCTTGCCGGCTTTGTGCCTGTTTTTGGCGGCGGTTATTCTGATTTATTGCTATCCATTGAACCGCAGAGAAACGCTCAAAATGGAAGAAACATTGAATAAAATCAATGGTATTAGAAAATAACGTTGTGAGAAACGGCGGGGTTATCCCGCCTTTTCTCTTTTTTTCTAACCGTCAGCTGATCAGTACTCCCACGTCTCCGGGTCGATCCCCAGTTCACGCATGATGATCTTCGCCTCTTCCGGGATCTCATCACTGCGTTCTTTGCGCAGATCCTCGTCGTTTGGCAACGGTTGTCCGGTAAAGGCGTGCAGAAACGCTTCACACAGCAGTTCGCTGTTGGTGGCGTGGCGCAGGTTATTGACCTGACGACGCGTGCGTTCATCGGTAAGGATTTTTAACACCTTCAGAGGAATGGAAACCGTAATTTTTTTGACTTGCTCACTCTTCTTACCGTGCTCAGCGTATGGGCTGATATATTCGCCGCTCCATTCAGCCATGAGATACCTAATCCTCTTTGTCATTAATATTGAGGCCAGAACCTGAGCCCGGACCATAATTGCGCGTAGTTTATCGTAGTGGCGCGGCCCTGACACGAAGTTAGCCGACGCAAATGTACGCTAATGCATATAATTTTAACGGCTATTTCCTGTTTGCTCAATCTATACGCAAAGAAGTTTAGATGTCCAGATGTATTGACGGCTATTGTAACAATGATTACTCTGGTGTCTGACTTTTCACCGACTCAGCCAGGATCTCCTCAATATGACGCGTAAACAGGCCACCATTGCAGTGCGTAGCGGATTAAATGACGACGAGCAGTACGGTTGCGTTGTCCCGCCGATTCACCTCTCCAGTACCTATAATTTCACCGGTTTTAATGAGCCTCGTGCTCATGACTATTCACGCCGTGGTAACCCGACGCGTGATGTGGTTCAGCGTGCGCTGGCGGAGTTGGAGGGGGGCGCTGGTGCAGTGCTGACCAATACCGGCATGTCGGCGATTCATCTGGTCACCACGGTGTTTCTGAAGCCTGGCGATCTGCTGGTCGCACCGCACGACTGCTATGGTGGTAGCTACCGCCTGTTTGACAGTCTGGCAAAACGTGGCTGTTATCGTGTGCTGTTTGTCGATCAGGGTGATGATCAGGCGCTGAAAGCGGCGCTGGCAGAAAAACCGAAGCTGGTGCTGGTCGAAAGTCCAAGCAACCCGCTGCTGCGCGTGGTAGATATTGCAAAAATCTGCCAACTGGCACGTGAGGCTGGTGCGGTGAGCGTTGTCGACAACACTTTTTTAAGTCCTGCACTGCAAAATCCACTGGCATTGGGCGCCGATCTGGTGTTGCATTCATGCACGAAATATTTAAACGGTCACTCAGACGTGGTGGCTGGTGTTGTTATAGCCAAAGATCCGGAAACGGTCACTGAACTGGCATGGTGGGCGAATAATATTGGCGTGACCGGCGGCGCATTTGATAGTTATCTGCTGTTGCGCGGCCTGCGTACTCTGTCACCGCGTATGGAAGTGGCACAACGTAATGCTCAGGCTATTGTGGACTACCTGCAAACCCAGCCGCTGGTGAAGAAACTGTATCATCCGTCACTGCCGGATAATCAGGGGCATGAGATTGCCGCGCGTCAGCAAAAAGGGTTTGGCGCGATGTTGAGTTTTGAACTGGATGGCGACGAGCAAACATTGCGTCGCTTCCTGAGCGGGTTGTCATTGTTTACGCTGGCGGAATCATTAGGGGGCGTTGAAAGTCTGATCTCCCACGCCGCGACCATGACACATGCGGGTATGGCGCCAGAAGCGCGTGCTGCTGCCGGAATTTCAGAAACGTTGTTGCGTATCTCCACCGGTATTGAAGATGGCGAAGATTTAATTGCCGACCTGGAAAATGGCTTCCGGGCTGCAAACAAGGGGTAAACATGAGTGTGATTGCGCAGGCAGGGGCGAAGGGTCGTCAACTGCACAAATTTGGTGGTAGTAGTCTGGCAGACGTGAAATGTTATTTGCGTGTCGCAGGTATTATGGCGGAGTACTCGCAGCCTGACGATATGATGGTTGTTTCCGCCGCGGGCAGTACCACTAACCAGTTGATTAGCTGGCTGAAGTTAAGCCAGACCGATCGTCTTTCTGCGCATCAGGTTCAACAGGCGTTACGTCGCTATCAAAGCGAGCTTATCAGCGGTTTGTTACCTCCTGAGGTGGCGGATGGGTTGATCGGCGCGTTTATTCACGATCTGGAACGCCTGGCCGGGTTACTCGACAGCGGTGTAAACGATGCCGTTTATGCTGAAGTCGTCGGGCATGGCGAGGTGTGGTCCGCGCGTTTGATGTCCGCTGTCCTTAATCAACAGGGGCTGGAATCGGCCTGGCTGGATGCGCGTGAGTTTTTACGTGCTGAACGCGGCGCTCAGCCGCAGGTGGATGAAGGTCTTTCTTACCCATTACTGCAGCAACTGCTGGCGCAGCATCCGGGTAAGCGCCTGGTGGTGACTGGTTTTATCAGCCGTAGCAATGCGGGTGAAACGGTCCTGCTGGGGCGTAACGGCTCTGACTACTCGGCGACGCAGGTTGGTGCGCTGGCGGGCGTTTCTCGTGTCACCATCTGGAGCGATGTCGCCGGGGTTTATAGTGCGGACCCACGTAAAGTCAAAGATGCCTGTTTGCTACCGCTGCTGCGTCTTGATGAGGCCAGCGAGCTGGCGCGTCTGGCGGCTCCGGTTCTGCATGCCCGCACCTTACAGCCGGTTTCGGGTAGCGATATCGACCTCCAGTTGCGCTGTAGCTACACGCCGGATCAGGGATCAACGCGGATTGAGCGAGTACTGGCTTCTGGTACCGGGGCGCGCATCGTGACCAGCCATGACGACGTCTGTCTGATTGAGTTTCAGGTTCCCACCGGCCAGGACTTTAAGCTGGCCTACAAAGAAGTCGACCAGATTTTAAAACGCACCCAGGTGCGTCCACTGGCGGTGGGCGTGCATCCTGACCGCCAGCTACTGCAATTTTGCTATACCTCCGAAGTCGCTGACGGCGCACTGAAAATTCTTGATGAAGCCGGTTTGCCGGGCGAGCTGCGTCTGCGCCAGGGGCTGGCGCTGGTGGCGATGGTTGGGGCAGGCGTAACGCGCAATCCGCTGCATTGCCACCGTTTCTGGCAACAGTTAAAAGGCCAGCCAGTCGAGTTTACCTGGCAGTCGGAAGAGGGGATCAGTCTGGTTGCGGTACTGCGTACCGGCCCGACCGAAAGCCTGATTCAGGGTTTGCATCAGTCTATTTTCCGCGCAGAAAAACGTATTGGTCTGGTGCTGTTCGGCAAGGGGAATATTGGTTCACGCTGGCTGGAACTGTTTGCTCGCGAACAAACAACGCTTTCCGCGCGTACCGGGTTTGAATTCGTGCTGGCAGGCGTGGTGGATAGCCGCCGCAGCCTGCTGAACTATGAAGGGCTGGATGCCAGCCGTGCCCTGGCCTTCTTCGACGACGAAGCGGTAGAGCAGGATGAAGAGGCGCTATTCCTGTGGATGCGCGCCCACCCGTATGATGATTTAGTGGTGCTGGATGTGACGGCCAGTGAACAATTGGCCGATCAGTATCTGGACTTCGCCAGCCATGGTTTCCATGTCATTAGCGCCAATAAACTGGCGGGGGCGAGTACCAGTGATAAGTATCGCCAAATTCATGATGCTTTCGAAAAAACCGGTCGCCACTGGCTGTATAACGCCACCGTGGGCGCAGGTTTGCCGATCAACCATACTGTGCGCGATCTGATTGATAGTGGCGATACGATTCTGTCGATCAGCGGGATCTTCTCCGGCACGTTATCCTGGCTGTTTCTGCAATTTGATGGCACGGTCCCGTTCACCGATCTGGTGGATCAGGCCTGGCAGCAAGGGCTAACTGAACCGGACCCGCGCGTCGATCTTTCTGGCAAAGATGTGATGCGTAAGCTGGTGATCCTGGCGCGTGAAGCAGGTTACGATATTGAGCCGGACCAGGTTCGCGTTGAGTCACTGGTGCCTGCGCACTGCGAAGAAGGCTCCATTGACCATTTCTTTGAAAATGGCGATGAGTTGAATGAACAGATGGTGCAACGTCTGGAAGCTGCACGTGAAATGGGGCTGGTGTTGCGCTACGTGGCGCGTTTTGACGCCAATGGTAAAGCGCGTGTGGGTGTTGAAGCGGTCCGCGCTGAACACCCGCTGGCAGCGCTGTTGCCGTGCGATAACGTATTCGCCATAGAGAGCCGCTGGTATCGCGATAACCCGCTGGTGATCCGCGGGCCGGGCGCAGGTCGTGATGTGACCGCCGGTGCTATCCAGTCCGACATCAACCGTCTGGCGCAGTTGCTGTAGTTTGCGTTGCCGGATGGCGCTTACGCTTATCCGGCCTGGCTATGACACAAAC
This sequence comes from Citrobacter sp. RHBSTW-00029, assembly GCF_014104295.1. Lineage (NCBI taxonomy): Bacteria > Pseudomonadati > Pseudomonadota > Gammaproteobacteria > Enterobacterales > Enterobacteriaceae > Citrobacter > Citrobacter sp. RHBSTW-00029. The sequence goes on along the minus strand of NZ_JABXRT010000001.1, from coordinate 3,974,106 downwards.
CGTAGGCCCGGTAAGCGGCAGCGCCACCGGGCAAATCCAGGATGTTGTATTTCTCTGTCAGCGTCCTTATCGTCTGAAACACAGAATGGGCAGAGTAACGTGGGCTTTGCTGAAATTCCGTCTGTTGCTGCAACCAGTTGAGAAAATGATGACTTGCCGCCAGGGTTATTGACGCTCCTTTTTCAACCTGACCCTCTGTTAACAAACACACCATTTTACGCGTGTCGCCTTGTTGCCAAATTTGCCACTGGTTTTGCCACCATCCCTGATAACTTTTGCCCAGTAACTGCCAGGGCCTGGTGTGTTGATCGTCGCTGATTTCTTCATCCACAAACCAAAGCGAGGCGTGATGTTCGCGAAATTGTTCCGCCCATGCGGTAATCACTGCGCCGCGCAGAAAGCATTCGTGGGCAATAATGTGCGTTTTTACCGCAGGCCAGAGATGGCTCAGGACGCGGAAATGCCCATGCGCGGTAATGACCGGGCGTAAAATTGCGCCGCTGGCGTTACGTTTGAGCATCGCGCTGCCGTACTGAATTTCGTCAAATTGGCTGCGGCGTAAAAACTGCGTTTCTCGCTGACTGACTCGTTCCACAATATCATCATGACTCACCACTGGCTCAGTGCTGCCGCGCCAGCGGTAACGCAATGAAGCCCCGGCAGGATGAGGTGTGGAATTGCTGGAAATATGCAGAATATTACCGCGAATAGCGTCAAAACTGAGCAACACATAGAGTTGCTGATCTGCACTGGCGCCCTGAAAAGGTACGATCAGAGAGACTGTTGCGATTTGTTCGGGCGGTTGGATGGCGACGAGCGGTTGCTGCTTTGGTGTCCAGACCTTTTTGCAGCTCCGGCACTGAACGCGTTGGCTGCCCTGAGGATTTCGGCCATAGCGTATCGTTTCTCGCTGGTAACAACGTGGGCAAAAATGACCGCTTTGGGCGGCAAAATCCGTTAAATATGCTGACAACCACCTACCAAACTGTTCCTCATTAAACAGCGGGGGATAGCTGCCGCATGCCCGGCAATGCAGTGCGGCATAACCCAGTCGATACTCTGGCCAGCTGTAATCTGCTGAGCTCGCCAGCCCCAGATTTTTACAGCCGAAGGACTTACAGCAATTGATGGTGAACAGTGACGTCATCGTATTACCAACGATTTTTAATGGTCGTTGATTTTGACCCGCGACTATCACCAGTGGATGTGAGTTTTCTCACATAAAAAACCCTTTCAGAACGTAACGTAGCGATTCTTTATATGACTGAAAGGGATTGATTATGAAGTTAAAAATGCTTGCTGTTGGTGTTCTGGTATCGTTGCCGCTCTGGGCGAGTGCCAAAGATGTCACAATTATCTATACCAACGATCTTCACGCCCACGTTGAACCTTATAAAGTCCCATGGATTGCGGATGGCACGCGTGACATTGGCGGTTGGGCCAATATCACGACGATGGTGAAGCAGGAGAAAGCGAAAAACAGCGCCACCTGGTTTTTTGATGCGGGTGATTATTTTACCGGGCCGTATATCAGCAGTCTGACCAAGGGTAAGGCGATTATCGATATCATGAACACCATGAATTTTGATGCTGTCACCATGGGTAATCATGAATTCGATCACGGTTGGGACAATACGCTGTTGCAACTGAGTCAGGCGAAATTCCCGATTGTGCAGGGCAACATCTTTTATCAGAACAGCAGCAAAATGTTCTGGGATAAGCCTTATACCATTATTGAAAAAGATGGCGTGAAGATTGGCGTGATTGGCCTGCACGGCGTGTTTGCTTTTGATGATACGGTTTCTGCGGCGACACGTATTGGTATCGAAGCGCGTGATGAAGTGAAGTGGTTGCAACGCTATATCGATGAGCTTAAAGGCAAAGTCGATCTCACCGTGGCGCTGATCCATGAAGGCACGCCAGCGCGTCAGTCCAGTCTGGGCGGCACCGATGTGCGCCGTGCGCTGGATAAAGACATCCAGACCGCAGGCCAGGTGCAGGGGCTGGATATCCTGATCACCGGTCATGCGCATGTGGGCACGCCGGAGCCGATTAAAGTCGGTAATACCCTGATCCTTTCCACCGACAGCGGGGGCATTGATGTGGGTAAACTGGTGCTGGATTATCAGCAGAAACCGCATCAATTTACCGTGAAGAATTTCGAGCTAAAGACCATTTTTGCGGATGAATGGCAACCAGACCCGCAGACGAAACAGGTCATCGATGGCTGGAATAAAAAGCTTGATAAGGTGGTACAACAAACGGTTGCAAACTCTCCGGTTGAGCTGACGCGTGCTTATGGTGAATCTTCTTCGTTGGGCAATCTGGCGGCGGATGCGTTGCTGGTGGCGGCAGGTAAAGATACCCAGTTAGCGCTCACTAACTCAGGCGGCATCCGTAATGAAGTCCCCGCAGGAGCCATCACCATGGGGGCAGTCATTAGCACCTTCCCGTTCCCGAACGAGCTGGCCACAATGGATCTCACCGGTAAGCAGTTGCGTAGTTTGATGGAGCACGGTGCGAGTTTAAGTAACGGTGTTTTGCAGGTATCTAAAGGCCTGGAGATGAAGTATGACAGCAGTAAACCGGTCGGTCAGCGCGTCACCGTACTAACGTTAAACGGCCAACCCATTGAAGACGCCACCATCTATCACATTGCCACCAATAGCTTCCTGGCGGACGGTGGTGATGGTTTTGCCGCATTTACCGAAGGTAAAGCGCGAAATACATCCGGAGGCTACTACATCTCTAATGCGGTTGTTGATTATTTCAAAGCGGGAAATCCGCTGACGGATGAGCAACTCAAAGGCATGCGTGTGGCAGATGTGAAACCGTAGCGAGCTCAGGCCAGCAGACAATCCGCTGGCCTGTTGTTTTAGCCTCTGTGAGAGGCAAACACCTCTTTCGCGGCAAACAAACCATTGAGTGCCGCGGGGAAGCCAGCATATACGGCCATCTGCATAATCACTTCAACGATCTCATCCTGCGTTAAACCCACGTGTAATGCCGCGCCAATATGTACTTTCAGTTGCGGTGTGGCGTTACCCAGCGCAGTTAATGCCGCGACGGTAGCTATTTCTCTACTGCGTAAATCCAGCCCCGGTCTTGAATAGATGTCGCCAAAAGGAAATTCAATCAGGTATTGGGCGAAGTCTGGCGCAATGTCCTGCAGACTTTCGATGACTGCATCGCCCCCTTTGCCATCTACTTTTTGCAACATCTCCTGGCCGGTAATAAAGCGTTCTGAAAGCATCATTTCTTCCTCTATCGTGTGGTCTGTGGCGTGAGGATAGAGCGCGCAGAATGATTGGGATAATACCGTTTCCGTGATACTTTTTTGGTATGACAATATCGCCCCTGCACTCTCTGGATATCCGTCTGCTGCGCTACTTCACCGTAGTGGCCGAAGAGAACAACATGAGTCGTGCGGCGCAACGTCTTTTTATGTCGCAGCCGCCGCTAAGCCGTCATATTCGCCAGCTTGAAGAACGCCTGGGGGTGACGCTTTTTGTCCGTCATACCCGTGGGCTTACGCTGACGGAGGACGGCCAGCGCGTACTTGAAATGGTGCGTCCGCTGCTGGCGCTACAGGACAAGACCTATATTGCATTGAGCCAGTTAGCGCAGATGGAGGTGCAACCTCTGCGTTTAGGATTAAGCACGGCGTTTGAACAGGGCGTTTTTGTGGCTCTTGAATCAACGCTAAATGCTCGTGTAAAAATGCTGCGTGTCATGCGTCACGGCTCACCTGAACTTGTTCGTCAGGTAAGGCGAGGCAAACTGGATGCGGCGCTGGTGGCTTTGCCTATTGAGGCATCTGGGCTTACCGTCACCCCTTTAGCCTGGCAAGAGCCGATAATTGCTGCATTACCCTCCTTTTGGTCAGAGGCTTGTACGGCTTCTCTTTCCTTATCGGCACTCAACCACCGACCGTTGTTCTGGTTCCAGCGGGAACGTAACCCGGCTTTTTTTGACTATACCCGGCAGATTTTCCACCGCGCTGGTTACTCTCCTTCCTGTCTTGAAGAACCACTGGAGCATGATGTGCTGCTTGCGCGGATTGCCCAGGGCGATGGTTTAAGTTTGCTTCCGGCTTCATTTGCTGCTATCCAGCGTCAGGGCGTGGTATTCCATCCACTGAGCGATGCTGAGCTGTGTATCCGTGCCGGGTTAGTGATGTTGCCTGAAAATGAGAGCCGGTTGCAGTGGGTGCAAGAACTCATGATGCAATCCCTCATCATTTCAAGCTGATGTGAATTTTTTTCACGTTGGCTGAGTATTCCTCACCTTTAGCGATGATTTTTGTGTTGACGCCAGCATGCTTTTCCGTCATTTTTACATCTAGACGTCTAAACGTATAGCAGTTCACAACACAACATATAACGACAAAAGATTGATGAGGTAAGGTATGAGCTTTTTTCACGCCAACCAGCGGGAAGCCCTGAATCAGAGCCTGGCAGAAGTTGCCGGTCAGATTAACGTTTCATTTGAGTTTTTCCCGCCGCGCACCAGTGAAATGGAGCAAACCCTGTGGAACTCCATCGATCGCCTGAGCAGCCTGAAGCCGAAGTTTGTTTCAGTCACTTACGGTGCAAACTCTGGTGAGCGCGACCGTACGCACAGCATTATTAAGGGTATTAAGGATCGCACGGGTCTTGAAGCGGCGCCGCACCTGACCTGCATTGATGCGACCCGTGATGAGCTGCGTACCATTGCTCAGGACTACTGGAACAACGGTATTCGGCATATTGTGGCCCTGCGTGGTGACCTGCCGCCGGGAAGCGGTAAACCAGATATGTATGCTTCTGACCTGGTGACGCTGCTGAAAGACGTTGCTGACTTTGATATCTCCGTTGCGGCTTACCCGGAAGTGCACCCGGAAGCAAAGAGTGCTCAGGCTGATTTGCTGAACCTGAAGCGTAAGGTTGATGCCGGTGCGAACCGTGCGATTACCCAGTTCTTCTTCGATGTAGAAAGCTATCTGCGTTTTCGCGATCGCTGCGTGTCTGCGGGTATCGATGTGGAAATTATTCCGGGTATCCTGCCAGTCTCCAACTTTAAGCAGGCGAAAAAATTTGCCGACATGACCAATGTTCGTATCCCTTCCTGGATGTCGACAATGTTTGATGGTCTGGATGATGATGCCGAAACCCGCAAGCTGGTAGGGGCGAATATCGCCATGGACATGGTGAAGATCCTCAGTCGCGAAGGGGTGAAAGATTTTCACTTCTATACGCTCAACCGCGCTGAGATGAGCTACGCTATTTGTCACACACTGGGTGTAAGACCGAATTAAACAGATGCCCCAGCCCTCTACGGAGGGCTTTTTATTGATCATTTTGATCTACATCTCTGTAACGTAAAATATAAAAGGAATTAGCTATCGAATCTGTGGGTTATTTCGACTATATCTTATCTCTGGTGGTGTATATCGTAGTCAGAACACTGTAAAGGGAGCATATAGATGAGCATGTCCGACGATAGCCATAACGCATCAACTGCCGGTAAGTGTCCTTTTCATCAGGGCGGTCACGACCAGAGCGCGGGAGCAGGAACGAACAACCGCGACTGGTGGCCTAATCAACTCCGTGTAGATTTGCTGAACCAACATTCCAACCGTTCGAACCCGCTGGGCGAGGACTTCAACTACCGCAAAGAATTTAGCAAACTCGACTATTCTGCCCTGAAAGGGGATCTCAGAGCCCTTCTGTCCGAATCTCAACCGTGGTGGCCTGCTGACTGGGGTACCTATGCCGGTTTATTCATCCGTATGGCATGGCACGGTGCAGGGACCTATCGCTCCATCGATGGACGCGGTGGCGCGGGTCGCGGACAGCAGCGTTTTGCACCACTGAATTCCTGGCCGGACAACGTTAGCCTTGATAAGGCGCGTCGTCTGCTGTGGCCAATCAAGCAGAAATATGGTCAGAAAATTTCCTGGGCCGACCTGTTTATCCTCGCGGGTAACGTGGCGCTGGAAAACTCAGGTTTCCGTACCTTCGGTTTTGGTGCAGGGCGTGAAGACGTCTGGGAACCGGATCTGGACGTAAACTGGGGTGATGAGAAAGCCTGGCTGACTCACCGCCATCCTGAAGAGTTGGCAAAAGCGCCGCTGGGCGCAACCGAAATGGGCCTTATCTATGTGAACCCGGAAGGGCCGGACCATAGCGGCGAACCGCTTTCTGCGGCAGCGGCTATTCGCGCGACCTTCGGTAACATGGGAATGAACGACGAAGAAACTGTCGCGCTGATTGGTGGTGGTCATACGTTGGGCAAAACCCACGGTGCAGCACCAGCATCCCATGTTGGTCCTGATCCGGAATCTGCACCAATTGAAGCGCAGGGCCTGGGCTGGGCCAGCAGCTACGGCAGCGGCTCGGGTGCAGATGCCATCACTTCTGGTCTGGAAGTTGTCTGGACGCAGACTCCGACCCAGTGGAGCAACTATTTCTTCGAGAACCTGTTCAAATATGAGTGGGTGCAAACTCGCAGCCCGGCAGGCGCTATTCAGTTTGAAGCGGTTGACGCACCGGAGATTATCCCCGATCCGTTTGATCCGTCGAAAAAACGCAAGCCAACAATGCTGGTCACCGACCTGACCTTGCGCTTTGATCCTGAGTTCGAGAAGATCTCTCGTCGTTTCCTTAACGATCCGCAGGCGTTCAACGAAGCCTTTGCCCGTGCGTGGTTTAAACTGACGCACCGTGATATGGGGCCGAAAGCGCGTTACATCGGACCGGAAGTACCGCAAGAAGATCTGATTTGGCAGGATCCACTGCCGCATGCGTTCTTCAACCCAAGCGAAGAAGACATTCTTAACCTGAAGGCGACCATTGCAGCTTCCGGACTTTCTGTCAGTGAGCTGATATCGGTGGCGTGGGCTTCCGCATCGACTTTCCGTGGTGGTGACAAACGTGGTGGCGCTAACGGTGCGCGTCTGGCGCTGGATCCACAGCGCGGCTGGGATGTGAATGCCACCGCAGCACGCGTTCTGCCTGTGCTGGAAGGTATTTATAAATCTGCTCATACCGCCTCGTTGGCCGATATTATCGTGCTGGCCGGTGTGGTCGGTGTCGAGAAAGCGGCAAGCGCGGCGGGTGTTAACATCACTGTACCTTTTGTTCCGGGCCGCGTAGATGCGCGTCAGGACCAAACCGATATCGAGATGTTTGAGCTGCTGGAGCCTATTGCAGATGGTTTCCGTAACTATCGTGCCCGTCCTGACGTGTCGACCACCGAGTCGTTACTGATCGATAAAGCGCAGCAGTTGACCCTGACAGCACCGGAAATGACCGTGCTGGTAGGCGGGATGCGCGTACTGGGTGCCAACTTTGATGGTAGCCAGCATGGCGTCTTTACCGATCGTCCTGGCGTGCTCAGCACTGACTTCTTCGTCAATCTGCTGGATATGCGTCATGAGTGGAAGGCGGTTGATGAGTCAAAAGAGCTGTTTGAAGGTCGTGATCGTCTGAGCGGCGAAGTAAAATACACCGCAACCCGCGCCGATCTGGTGTTCGGTTCTAACTCTGTATTGCGTGCAGTGGCTGAAGTTTATGCCTGCAGCGATGCCCACGAGAAGTTCGTGAGAGATTTCGTGGCCGCATGGGTGAAAGTGATGAACCTGGATCGTTTCGATCTGCTGTAACAGACGATGCCGGATGCCGCTTGTGCGGGTCCGGCATCGTAGGAATAAAAAAATCCCCGCAAATGCGGGGATTTTTATTGGCAGGTTATTCCCACTCTTGCAGATACCGCTGGCCATACTGATCGGCCACCAGCAGCGCAGCGTAAACCTGATCCGGCGTGGCGCCGCCCGGCATGTTGTGGATGGTTTCGCCTTCGGCACAGGCTGCCTCAGCCACAATGCGCATTTTCGCCGGGATATCCTGTTTGATGTCCAGTTGCGCCAGGGTAATCGGCAAGCCAACGGAATGGCACAGCGCTGCCACGGTTTCGATTTCGTCTACCGGCGCGTTTTCCAGCACCAGTTGCGTCAATGTACCGAAAGCCACCTTCTCACCGTGGTAGTAGTGATGCGCATCCGGGATTGCCGTCAGACCGTTATGAATGGCGTGTGCCGCAGCCAGGCCGCCGCTTTCAAAACCGACGCCGCTCAGATAGGTGTTAGCTTCAATTACGCGCTCCAGTGCAGGCGTGACCACGTGCTGCTCGGCGGCCAGCATCGCTTTTTCACCTTCTTCTATCAGCGTATTAAAGCACAGCTCTGCCAGCGCCAGCGCCGCCTGAGTACACTGACCGCCCGCCATGGTGGTTGCGCCGCTGCGTGAACAGGCACGCGCTTCGAACCAGGTCGCCAGCGCATCGCCAATACCCGCAGCTAACAGACGCGCCGGTGCGCCCGCGACAATTTTGGTATCAACAATGACCCTGTCCGGGTTATTGGGCAGCAGCAGATAGCGATCGAATTCACCGGCATCGGTGTAAATGACGGACAGCGCGCTGCACGGCGCATCGGTAGAGGCGATGGTTGGCGCAATGGCGACAGGCACGCCCATAAAGTGCGCCAGCGCTTTGGCGGTATCCAGCGTTTTACCGCCGCCAATACCGAGCACGGCACCGCATTGCGCTTTTTCTGCCACGCCACGCAGGCGGTCGATTTCGTTTTGCGAACATTCGCCGCCAAATGGTGCAATTTCCAGCGCCAATCCGGCGTCATGGAAGCTTTTTTCCAGCGCAGGTTGGGCAAAGCCTAAGACAAACTTGTCCCCAACGACCAGCCAGCGCTCTGCCAGTGGTTTGAGGTAGCTGCCAAGACGGGTAATAACATCAGCACCCTGGATGTACTTACCAGGTGATTGAATAATGCGATCCATACTTTATTTCCCTCACAGGTTGATGTGACCAAATGCGTTGTTCCAGTCCTGCTCAAACTTCTCTATCGCTGACTCTACCGCAGGGGTATTGAGCATTTGTTGCGCTACGTCTAATGGCAGGGTGATTGCTTCACATCCTGCCAGCAAGCAATCCAGCGCCTGACGTGGAGTTTTAAAGCTGGCCGCCAACACCATGCTGTTCGGTGTATGCAGTTCCAGTAACGTTTGCAGTTCCTGTACTGTGCGAATTCCGTCGCCGCCCTGCGCGTCGATACGGTTAACGTAAGGCGCGATATATTTCGCTCCTGCCAGCGCAGCCAGTAGCCCCTGAGAAGCACTGTAAACGGCGGTTCCCAGCGTGGTGATACCCTCTTTTTTCAGCATCTTGATCGCGGCCAGCCCTTCGGATGTCACCGGGATTTTCACTACCAGACCGGGCACCGCATTGCTCAGGCGTTTAGCTTCTTCCACCATGCCCTGCGCATCCCGGCTCATGGTCTGGGCAAACAGAATGCCCTCTTTGCCAATGGCGTTCTGCAGGCGTGGCAGCACATCCCAGATGGATTCTTTGCTTGCTGCCACAATGCTTGGGTTGGTGGTGACGCCCGCGATAGGGAAGATGCGGGCCAGACGTTCGACTTCCGCGACGTTGGCGGTATCAAGATAAAGTTCCATACAAAAACACCCTCTATGTTTTCCGTTAGCTGCCCGTTGCCGGGTTGCTTTGCTATGCACAGGATAAGAGTGTTTCGTCACGCGGCGCTATCTGACAAATCTGCCAAAAGCTGGATAAATGTAATATGTCTATAAAAGTGAGAGATACTTCACATGTAAGTGATATGTGCTGGCATATGTTTTTTGATAATACAAAAATCCAGTAAATGTTACCTTTGTCTCCGTTTTCTGTCCCAGTATGCGATTATTACTGGTCAGTTTTTTTCTCCGTCAACTGGCTGTGATATTGCCGACGATACTCTGACGGCGAACGTTCAGTATTCTTGCGAAACAGGCGGCAGAAGTAGTTGCTGTCAATAAACCCACAGGTGTGCGCCACGTCTTTGATCTTCAGCTCGTAACCCTTGAGCAACGTTTTTGCATGTTCCAGTCGCGTGTGCTTCAGGTATTCGTTAAACCCGATAGCGCCCGTTTTTTGAAACAGGTGGGAGAGGTAGTTGGGTGAAATGTAAAACGCCTGTGCGACGGATTCACGGGTGAGCGGCGAAGCGTAGCGTTCGTCAATATAGCTGCGAATGGCGTCGAAAAGCGCCTGACTACGTGATGCGGTTTGGATCTGGCTGCCGAGCAGATCGCGACAGTGGCTCAGCAAGCTCGCAACGATTAGCCTGGCCGTTTGCTGCTCCTGTGGCTGCATTTGTATTTCATTGAGTGCCTGTAGCAGGAAGGAGCCGATACGTGGCCCGCGGCGTGCCATATGTTGGTTGGCAAGATGTTGGAACTGGCGGCCATCCCACTGCATAACGCTAAAGATTAACTGCTGCTTAGCGAACAGAATCGTCAGCATGGTGACGGGCGTTTGCCATTGCGGAAGATTCCAGCCTCCTGCCGGGACGTACAGAACGTCTCCGGGAACAAGTATGTTCCCAATACCTGTATCCGAAAGTTGCCCCTCCAGCACGATTTCCAGTCGCGGAAAATCGACCTTATACGCCAGTTCTGGCGTTGCGGCGTTGCTGCTGGCGAAGTAAACCTGGTGCAGCGGTAAGGGACCGTTAATCAGGCGGGAAAGTAGGTGGCTGATGTTGTGATACATGTGAATCCCTGACAGATCGTGGACAGGGAAACAGTAACCGTCATCATAAAAAAAGGCCACTCTTAAAGAGTGGCCTGAGAGGGCATTACTGATTCCCGATTTGATCACCGTAAGGCAGGGAGTCGTAATCAATCAGGGCGTTTTTCTTGTACGGATTACCAATCCAGCGGGTCGTCTCTTTGAACTCCGGGCTGGTAATAGAACGGGTCGGATCGAAACCGTCGTACGTAAAGCCGGCCAAATCTGACCAGGTATGGATAAGTTCAGAGCTGCTGTACTTGCGATTAACGTCCTGTGAGAAGTCGCGTGGGTGCGCAGCCTGCCATTTTTCAGACGTCCACAGCAGGAACGGTACCGTATACATATGGCGCGTTGGGCTATCTTCGTTACGGCCCTGCGTTTTATGTGGCGGCGTGTCATACACTTCTTCACCATGGTCAGAGAAGTAGAGCAGGAAGCCGTTTGGATCAGTTGCTTTGTAGTCTTTGATCAGGCTGGCAATGATATGGTCGTTATAGACGTTGGCATTGTCATAATCGTTATATGACTCCAGTTCATCACTGCTCAGACCTGCAGGTACGTTCTCGGTATTACCGTCAAACTTGCCCTGGCCTTCCGGATAGCGGAATTTGTATTTAATGTGCGTACCCAGCAAGTGAACGATGATGAACTTTTTCGGAGCTGGGTCGGCCATGACTTCTTTAAACGGCGCCAGTACGTTGCTGTCATATTCACGCGCACTTTGGGTACGCTGCTGGTTCATATAGAACTGCTTGTCTGTCTGCCGGGAAAATACGGTCAGCATGGTGTTACGGGCGGTCATTGTTTGCTGGTTGGTGATCCAGAAGGTTTTATAACCCGCCTGTTTCATCATATTCATCAACGACGGCTGCGTCAGATATAAATCCGGGTTCTTCTCGTTCGCGAAGGTCAGCGCCTGTTGCAGGATTTCAATCGTGTACGGACGTGAGGTCACGACATTATTGAAAACGGTGAAGTTAGGATCGGATTTATGCAGCGCATCCAGTTCCGGCGTGGTTTCACGTGGGTAGCCGTACAGGCTCATGCGGCCACGTTGAGTTGACTCGCCAATCACCAGCACCAGCGTACGCGGAGCATCACCAGAATTGTCTTTAAAGTTAGCCAGTGGTGGCAGTGCGTTGTTCTCATTCAGCAGGCTATTTAATGCGGTCAATTGTTGACGGTATTGATAATAACCAGAGATGAACTGCCATGGCGCGGCAGGCTCCATGCGCGATGCAAGGCCGCCCAGCGTTTTCTCAAAAGGCTTATGCTTGATAAACGTATTGACGGTCATTGGGTGCAGAATTAAACCGTACAACAGCGCAAATGACACCAGATAACGCCATGGCGAAGGAATATGAACCGGGCGTAAACGCGTCCACAGCAGGATTGCGGTTGCTGTGTAGGCCAGTGCGATAAGTACGATCTTGAGACTGAAATATTGGCTCAGATATTCGCGGGCTTCGTTGGCGTTGGTTTCAAACATGACGAACAGAACGCTTTGTGAGAATTCTTGTCCGTAAATAACATAATAACTCAGCGCGGCCAATGAAGCAGCCCAGAGTGCCACACCAATAACGGCAGCGATAATGCGAATACGGTTCGGGAATAAGAATACCGGAATCAACCACAATGAGCTGAACAGTATTGAGTCGCGTAATCCGTTAGTTCCGCTATAGCCAGTAAAATAAATAATGGCCTGGAGTAAGGTAGAGAAGAACCAAAAATAGAGGAGTGCCCAACCCAGGGCTTTCCAGCTAAATTTGGGTTTAGACTGGAGTTGTAAGGATTGCATAGTGTGAGCCTGTCTTTAATCGTAGCGCCAACGTTAGCGGCTAAACATTAAGAGGATCTGAAGCAATGCGAGTCGAAAATCGCGTTCTGCTAACAAATATCCATTGGATGTATAAAATGCAGACAGGAATATATTAAAAATGAGATGGTTATGACAGCAGTATTTTATATCACCCTCGCGCAATAGCACGAGGGTGACAGGCATAAAAATTAGCCGGTGTTACGCATACCGGCAGCAACGCCAGCAATTGTCACCATTAGCGCCTGTTCGACGCGTGGGTCTGGTGCATGACCTTGCTCTTCTGCCTGGCGCGAACGATATAATAATTCGGCCTGTAAGACGTTCAGTGGGTCAGTATAAATATTCCTTAACTGAATAGACTCGGCAATCCATGGTAGATCGGCCATCAAATGTGAGTCATTGGCGATTGCCAACACCACATTGATATCGGCTTCCAGACGCTGACGCAGTTCTTCACCCAATGGCCAAAGCTCTTTTTTGACCAGGCGCTGATCGTAGTACTCCGCCAGCCACAGGTCAGCTTTTGAGAACACCATCTCCAGCATGCCAAGACGCGTGGAGAAGAATGGCCAGTCACGGCACATTGCTTCAAGCTCGCTTTGCTTACCGTCTTCAACCACTTTTTGCAGTGCCGTCCCCGCACCCAGCCAGGCCGGAAGCATCAGGCGGTTCTGCGTCCAGGCGAAGATCCACGGAATAGCACGCAGAGACTCTACGCCACCGGTCGGGCGACGTTTTGCCGGACGTGAGCCGAGTGGTAACTTGCCCAGTTCCTGCTCTGGTGTTGCGGAACGGAAGTAAGGAACGAAGTCTTTGTTTTCACGAACATATCCACGATAGAGATCGCAGGAGATATCTGACAGCTCATCCATGATATGACGCCAGTTATCTTCTGGCTCCGGCGGTGGTAACAGGTTAGCCTCCAGAATTGCGGCAGTGTACAGCGACAGGCTGCTGATGGTGACTTCCGGCAGGCCGTACTTAAAGCGGATCATCTCACCTTGTTCTGTCACGCGCAGGCCGCCTTTCAGGCTGCCTGGCGGTTGAGAGAGCAGTGCCGCATGGGCAGGCGCGCCGCCGCGACCAATGGAGCCGCCGCGACCGTGGAACAGCGTCAGTTCGATACCGGCTTTTTCGCAGGTTTTGATCAGCGCGTCCTGTGCCTGGTATTGCGCCCAGGAGGCCGCCATCACGCCCGCATCTTTTGCGGAGTCAGAGTAGCCAATCATGACCATCTGTTTGCCCTGAATAAAGCCGCGATACCAGTCGATATTCAGTAGCTGGCTCATGACATCATCGGCGTTGTTCAGGTCGTCCAGCGTCTCAAACAGCGGGGCAACAGGCATAGCAAAACCAATGCCGGATTCTTTCAGCAGTAAATGCACGGCCAGTACGTCAGACGGTGTTTTCGCCATTGAGATAACATAGGCAGCAATGGAGCCATAAGGCGCTTCGGCAATCACCCGGCAGGTATCGAGCACTTCACGGGTATCGTTGCTCGGTTCCCAGTGACGCGGCAGCAGCGGACGCTTGGAATTCAGCTCGCGGATCAGGAACGCTTGTTTATCCGCTTCTGACCAGTTTTCGTAGTCGCCAATTCCCAGATAGCGGGTCAGTTCGCCCAGTGCTTCGGTATGACGAGTGCTTTCCTGACGAATATCAATGCGTACCAGCGGTACGCCAAAACATTTCACGCGCCTAAGGGTGTCGAGCAACTCGCCATTGGCGATGATGCCCATACCACAGGCCTGTAGAGACTGGTAACACGCGTATAGCGGCTCCCAAAGCTGTTCGTTTTGGGTTAGCAGGCCAACAGGTTTTGGCAGTTTTTCGCCTTTCAGACGCGCTTCCAGCCAGGCCTGAGTTGCCATCAGACGTGAACGCAGCATTTTCATCAGATAGCGATAAGGTTCTGCCGCACCTTCTTCACCGACCAGCGCCATCAGTTCCGGAGTGGCTTCAACCATCGACAGTTCAGAAATCAAAAACTGGATGTCTTTCAGGAACAAGTCAGTGGCTTTCCAACGGCTAAGCAGCAACACATGGCGGGTGATATCTGCGGTGACATTCGGGTTACCATCACGGTCGCCGCCCATCCAGGAGGTAAAACGTACCGGAACAAAATCGACAGGTAGCTTATAGCCCAGATGTTCTTCCAGCTGTTCATTTAGCTCGCGCAGGTAGTTGGGTACGCCTTCCCACAGGCTGTTTTCAACCACTGCGAAGCCCCATTTGGCTTCATCAACCGGGCTTGGTCGTAGTTTACGGATTTCATCCGTATGCCAGGACTGAGCAATCAACTGACGCAAACGACGCATCAGTTGGTGGCGCTCGTAATCGACGATGTCTTTATTATCAAGCTGTTTGAGGCATGCGTTTACTTCACCCATTTTATGTATCAAGGTGCGGCGGGTGATTTCGGTTGGGTGCGCGGTCAACACCAGCTCCAGAGACAGCGATTCCACGGCTTTCTTGATGGTGGTTTCATCGAGGTTGGGCTGGTCTTTCAATTTACGCAGGGTGCGAGCAATCACTTCCGGGTTGCTGGCAGCTTCGCCTTTTGGCGAAATACTATGGTACTGCTCGGCGGTATTGGCCAGATTCAGGAACTGGCTAAATGCGCGGGCAACGGGCAGCAGCTCGTCGTTAGACAGATTTTGCAGTGTGGTGAGCAGTTCCTGGCGATTAACTTCATTGCCAGCGCGGGATGACTTGGACAACTTACGGATTGTTTCTACGCGGTCGAGAATGTTCTCTCCCAGCGCGTCCTTGATGGTCTCTCCCAGCACTTTGCCGAGCATACTGACATTACTACGCAACGCGGAATATTGTTCGTTCATATTTACCCAGACACCCCATCTTGAAATTATTAGCCCTGTATTTTTCGGGCTTAACTTTTTAGCCGTCTTTTATAAAGCCACGTAAAACTCGTGGCGTCAATTGCTGCGAAATCGGTTCAGCAAACGAAAAAATGGCGGCAATTTACGTTATTTAATTCACATCGAACCAAATAAGCGTTGCTTATGGAAATGTTAAGAAATCGCCCCAATTACCCCTAAAGGGTTATCAGGGCAACAAGCCGCTAATGCCAGCAGAAATGGTGCACAACCTGGGTGATTAATTCGCGGGTTGGCTTAATAAAGCGTGTTTCCAGATATTCATCCGGCTGATGTGCCTGATTAATAGAACCAGGACCCAATACCAGCGTCGGACACAGCGTCTGGATAAAGGGCGCTTCGGTGCAGTAGTTCACTACTTCAGTCTGTGCGCCCAGCAGTTTCTCAACCACCTCGACCAGCTGATGGTCCGGCGGACACTCATAGCCAGGAATCGGCGGATGCAGTTCCGATACGGTCAGGCGACCCGGCCAACGTTCGCTGACCGGGGCCAGCGCATCGTTGAGTAGCCCATTGAGATCGTTTAGCGTCATACCCGGTAGTGGGCGAATGTCCATATGCAGTTCGCAGCAGGCGCAGATACGGTTAGCAGCATCGCCGCCATGAATATGGCCCAGATTTAACGTGGGGTACGGCACGGTAAAGGCGTCATGGTGATAGCGTTCTTTCAGGTCATCGCGCAGCTTCATGATATGGCCGATGGCATCATGCATCAGTTCAATCGCATTCACGCCGCGTGCCGGATCGCTTGAGTGACCCGACTGACCCAAAATTCGAATTGCGTTGGAGATATGGCCTTTGTGCGCGCGAACGGGCTGCAGAGATGTCGGTTCGCCAATGATTGCACAGTCCGGGCGGAGCGAGGTCGTTTCAGAAAAGTAACGTGCGCCGGCCATACTGGTTTCTTCATCAGCGGTAGCCAGAATGTAGAGTGGTTTTTTCAGTTTCGTTACATCCACACCGCGCAGTGCATCGAGAATAAAGGCGAAAAAGCCTTTCATATCCGCCGTACCCAGACCGTAAAGCTTATTGTCGTGTTCGGTGAGGGTGAAGGGATCGCGTGTCCAACGGCCATCGTCAAAGGGTACGGTATCGGTATGGCCCGCCAACAACAGGCCGCCAGCGCCCTGTCCAATGCTCGCCAGCATATTGAATTTATTTCGCGTATCGGGAACCGGTTGGACCTCCACATTGAAGCCTAAATCTTTAAACCAGCCCGCCAGCAGAGTGATTAAACCTGCATTGCTTTGATCGAGCGCTTCTTCGGTGGCGCTGATCGATGGCGTGGCAATCAGAGCGCGGTAAATCTCGATAAATGGCGGTAAATTGTTTTTCATTGTTGACACACCTCGGGTCATGATAGTATCAATATTCATGCAGTATTTGTGAATAAAAATACATTAACGTTGAGCGTAATAAAACCCACCAAGTGTAAGGTGAGGTGATAAAGGCTTATACCTGGCAACCGAATCTAAGAAGGTGAACAGCTCCAATGTTGAATACGCTGATTGTGGGCGCGAGTGGCTACGCTGGCGCAGAGCTTGTGACCTATGTAAATCGCCATCCTGATATGACCATAACCGCTTTGACCGTCTCAGCGCAAAGCAATGATGCAGGAAAATTAATCTCCGATTTACATCCGCAGCTAAAAGGCATTGTCGATTTGCCGTTACAGCCAATGTCCGATATCAGCGAGTTTAGCGCAGGGGTGGACGTTGTGTTTCTCGCGACGGCTCATGAGGTCAGTCATGATCTGGCACCGCAGTTTCTGCGTGCCGGGTGTGTGGTGTTTGACCTCTCAGGCGCGTTCCGCGTAAACGACGGCGCATTTTATGAGAAATACTATGGCTTTACCCATCAGCATCCTGAACTGCTGGAACAGGCGGTATACGGTCTGGCTGAGTGGAGCGCAGACAGACTGAAAGACGCGAATTTGATTGCTGTGCCGGGTTGTTACCCGACGGCAGCACAATTGTCGCTGAAACCACTGATTGATGCCGGGCTGTTGGATCTCCGTCAGTGGCCGGTGATTAACGCCACCAGTGGGGTGAGCGGTGCGGGCCGTAAGGCCGCTATTTCGAACAGCTTTTGTGAAGTGAGCCTGCAACCATATGGCGTGTTTACTCACCGCCATCAGCCGGAAATCGCGACTCACCTGGGTACGGAGGTGATCTTCACTCCACATCTGGGCAATTTCCCACGTGGGATCCTGGAAACCATTACCTGCCGTCTGAATGCGGGTGTAACTCAGGCTCAGGTAGCGCAGACGCTGCAACAGGCATATAGCGATAAACCGCTGGTGCGTCTGTATGACAAAGGGGTTCCGGCGCTGAAGAATGTGGTTGGATTACCGTTCTGTGATATCGGATTTGCAGTGCAGGGCGAACATCTGATTGTGGTAGCGACTGAAGATAACTTATTGAAGGGCGCGGCGGCACAGGCCATGCAGTGCGCAAATATCCGTTTCGGCTTTGCTGAGACGCAGTCTCTTATTTAAGGGTGCAATGATGAATCCATTAATTATCAAGCTGGGCGGCGTTTTACTGGATAGCGAAGAGGCGCTGGAGCGTCTGTTTACCGCGCTGGTAAATTATCGCGAGTCGCATCAGCGTCCGCTGGTCATTGTGCACGGTGGTGGCTGCGTGGTCGACGAGCTGATGAAGCAGCTGAATCTGCCGGTGAAAAAGAAAAATGGTCTGCGTGTTACGCCAGCCGATCAAATCGACATCATCACGGGGGCACTGGCGGGAACCGCGAATAAAACCTTGCTGGCCTGGGCGAAGAAACATCAAATTGCCTCTGTGGGTCTGTATCTTGGCGATGGCGACAGTGTAAAAGTGACGCCACTCGATAAAGAGTTGGGTCACGTTGGACTGGCGCAGCCGGGTTCGCCTAAGCTGATTAACACGCTGCTGGAAAGCGGTTTTCTGCCGGTAGTGAGTTCTATTGGCGTTACTGAGGATGGGCTGTTGATGAACGTTAATGCCGATCAGGCGGCGACGGCGCTGGCGGCAACGCTGGGTGCGGATCTGATCCTGCTTTCTGATGTGAGCGGTATTCTGGATGGCAAAGGCCAGCGTATTGCCGAAATGACCGCGACGAAAGCGGAACAGCTGATTGAGCAGGGTATTATTACCGATGGCATGATCGTGAAGGTCAATGCGGCGCTGGATGCTGCGCGTACGCTGGGCCGCCCGGTAGATATCGCTTCCTGGCGTCATGCTGAGCAACTCCCGGCGTTGTTTAACGGCACGCCGATTGGTACGCGTATTCTGGCTTAACTATTAATGTGCCGGATGGCGGCTTCGCCTTATCCGGCCTGGATGGGTTTTGTAGGCCCGGTAAGCGCAGAGCCACCGGGCAAAAATATCATATTAAGGAAATTCGTTATGGCACTTTGGGGTGGGCGTTTTACACAGGCAGCAGATCAGCGGTTCAAACAGTTCAACGACTCGTTGCGTTTTGACTACCGCCTGGCAGAGCAGGATATTGTCGGCTCTGTGGCCTGGTCCAAAGCGCTGGTAACCGTCGGCGTACTGACTGCTGATGAACAACTGCAGCTGGAAGAAGCGTTGAATAATCTGCTGGAAGAGGTTCGCGCGAATCCGCAGCAGATCCTGCAAAGCGATGCTGAAGATATTCACAGCTGGGTGGAAGGCAAGCTGATTGATAAAGTCGGGCAGTTAGGTAAAAAACTGCACACCGGGCGTAGCCGTAATGACCAGGTGGCAACTGATCTTAAACTGTGGTGCAAAGACACGGTCATGGAACTGCTGTCTGCTAATCGTCAGTTGCAAAGCGCGTTGGTCGACACCGCGCAAGATAATCAGGACGCGGTTATGCCGGGTTACACACACTTGCAACGTGCACAGCCGGTGACGTTTGCTCACTGGTGTCTGGCTTATGTCGAAATGCTGGCACGTGACGAGAGCCGTCTGCAGGACGCGCTTAAGCGTCTGGACGTTAGTCCGTTAGGCTGCGGCGCGCTGGCGGGTACGGCGTATGAAATCGATCGCGAGCAGCTGGCGGGTTGGTTGGGCTTTGCCTCGGCTACGCGCAACAGTCTGGACAGCGTTTCTGACCGTGACCACGTGCTGGAGTTACTCTCAGACGCCTCCATCGGCATGGTACACCTGTCGCGTTTTGCTGAAGACCTGATTTTCTTTAACACCGGCGAAGCGGGCTTTGTCGAGCTGTCCGATCGTGTGACTTCGGGTTCATCTTTGATGCCGCAGAAGAAAAACCCGGATGCATTAGAGCTGATCCGTGGCAAATGTGGCCGCGTACAAGGTGCGCTGACCGGCATGATGATGACGTTAAAAGGCCTCCCGCTGGCATACAACAAAGATATGCAGGAAGACAAAGAAGGGCTGTTCGACGCGCTCGACACCTGGCTGGACTGTCTGCATATGGCCGCGCTGGTGCTGGATGGCATCCAGGTGAAACGTCCGCGTTGTCAGGAAGCGGCGCAGCAGGGTTATGCCAACGCCACTGAATTGGCGGATTATCTGGTTGCCAAAGGTGTTCCGTTCCGCGAAGCACACCATATCGTAGGTGAGACGGTGGTTGAGGCGATTCGTCAGGGCAAACCGCTGGAAGCGCTGTCGCTTGCTGACTTGCAAAAGTTCAGCAGCGTCATTGGCGATGATGTCTATCCGATACTCTCACTACAATCCTGTCTGGATAAACGTGCGGCGAAAGGCGGCGTATCGCCGCAGCAGGTCGCGCAGGCAATCGCCGATGCAAAGGCGCGTCTCGCATAACCTTTGTTGTTGTAGGCCTGACAAGCGTAGCGTCATCAGGCAAAAAGTTATCAGAGCCTGGCATTAAGCCGGGCTTTTTTATGCAAAAAAAATGCGGACCAGAGGTCCGCAAAAGTTCACGTTGGCTTTAGTTATTTCGAGTATGAGAACGGACAGGCG
Organism: Citrobacter sp. RHBSTW-00029; assembly: GCF_014104295.1. NCBI lineage: Bacteria > Pseudomonadati > Pseudomonadota > Gammaproteobacteria > Enterobacterales > Enterobacteriaceae > Citrobacter > Citrobacter sp. RHBSTW-00029. Next base: position 3,953,842 of record NZ_JABXRT010000001.1, on the reverse strand, counting down.
CTTCAAGGGTTAAAGGGTACCGTTCCGTTTCTGTGGTGCATTATTAAACAGAAAGCTTGATAGGGATAATCGTTCGTTGCTATGCTACCTATCGCCATGAACTATCGTGGCGATGGAGGATGAATAATGAATATTCGTGATCTTGAATACCTGGTGGCGCTAGCCGAGCATCGTCACTTCCGGCGAGCGGCGGACTCCTGCCACGTCAGCCAGCCAACGCTTAGCGGGCAAATCCGCAAACTGGAAGATGAGCTTGGCGTTATGCTGCTGGAGCGTACGAGTCGTAAAGTGCTGTTCACTCAGGCAGGTTTACTGCTGGTGGATCAGGCGCGTACCGTGCTGCGCGAGGTCAAAGTGCTCAAGGAAATGGCAAGCCAACAAGGCGAGACAATGTCAGGCCCGCTGCACATTGGTTTGATCCCAACGGTGGGGCCATACCTGTTGCCGCATATTATCCCTATGTTGCACCAGACCTTCCCGAAACTGGAAATGTACCTGCATGAAGCGCAGACGCATCAGCTGCTGGCGCAACTGGATAGCGGTAAGCTCGACTGCGTGATCCTGGCGTTGGTGAAAGAGAGTGAGGCGTTCATCGAAGTACCGCTATTTGATGAGCCTATGCTGCTGGCGATCTATGAAGATCATCCGTGGGCAAACCGTGACTGTGTACCGATGTCCGATCTGGCGGGTGAAAAACTGCTGATGCTGGAAGATGGGCACTGCCTGCGCGATCAGGCAATGGGCTTCTGCTTTGAAGCGGGTGCTGATGAAGATACCCATTTTCGGGCAACCAGTCTGGAAACGCTGCGTAACATGGTGGCGGCAGGAAGCGGGATTACCTTACTGCCTGCGCTGGCTGTTCCGCCGGAGCGTAAGCGTGATGGTGTCGTTTATCTGCCATGCATTAAACCCGAACCGCGTCGTACGATTGGTCTGGTGTACCGTCCTGGTTCGCCGCTGCGCAGCCGTTATGAACAGCTGGCAGAGGCCATCCGGGGATCAATGGATGGCCATTTCGACAGTGCGTTAAAACAGGCGGTTTAAGCCATTTAGCGCCGCTACCCGATAGGCTTCTGCCATGGTTGGGTAGTTAAAGGTGGTGTTAACGAAGTACTCGATGGTGTTACCACCACCTTTTTGCTCCATGATCGCCTGACCGATATGAATAATTTCGGCTGCGCGTTCCCCAAAGCAGTGGATCCCCAAAATCTCTTTGGTCTCGCGATGGAACAGGATCTTCAGCGTTCCGACACTCATACCGACGATTTGCGCCCGCGCCAGATGTTTAAACTGGGCGCGACCGACTTCGTATGGGACTTTCATTGCCGTTAGCTGCTGTTCGGTTTTACCGACGGAGCTGATTTCCGGAATGGTATAAATCCCGGTCGGGATATCTTCAATCAGATGCGCGGTGGCTTCGCCTTTGACCAGTGCCTGGGCGGCAATGCGTCCCTGGTCGTAGGCCGCCGATGCCAGGCTCGGATAACCGATCACATCGCCAACGGCATAGACGTGCGGCAGCGCGGTCTGATACATGCTATTTACTTTGAGCTGCCCGCGACTGTCGGTTTTCAGACCAATATTTTCCAGTGCCAGCGAATCGGTATTACCGGTGCGACCATTGGCGTACAGCAGACAGTCTGCTTTCAGCTTTTTACCGGATTTCAGGTGCATGATGACGCCGTCATCACAGCCTTCAATCCGCTCATACTCTTCATTGTGGCGAATGACCACGCCGCTGTTCCAGAAGTGGTATGAGAGCGAATCGGACATCTCTTGATCGAGGAATGCCAGCAGGCGATCGCGGGTGTTAATTAAATCAACTTTTACGTCCATTCCACGGAAGATCGACGCATATTCACAGCCAATCACGCCTGCGCCATAAATCAGAACATGGCGAGGTTCGTGATGCAGGCTGAGGATAGAATCACTGTCGTAAACGCGTGGGTGCGAAAAATCGACGTCAGTTGGGTGATAAGGGCGTGAGCCACAGGCAATAACAAACTTATCTGCGGTGAGTGTTTCCACTGTACCGTCGTGGCATTCCAGGGCGATCGTGTGTTCATCAACAAAACGGGCATTGCCCTGCAAAATTTCGCAGTGGTTACGCTCGTAAAATCCTTGCCGCATACGCGTTTGCTGATTAATGACGTTATCAGCGTGGTTGAGAATATCGGCGAAAGAAGAACGAAGAAGTCGGGAATGGTCGCTATAAAGTGGGTTCTGATTGAATTCGATAATACGGCTGACTGCGTGGCGGAGCGCTTTCGACGGGATTGTGCCCCAATGGGTACAGCCTCCGCCGACGTTATGATAGCGCTCAATTACCGCGACGCGCGCTCCTTGCTTAACCAGACCCATTGCAGCGCCTTCGCCGCCGGGACCGGAACCTATTACTATTGCATCGTAATCGTAGGAATGTGACATGGTCAGGCTTACCTGTTCTTATACATAAAAGCAACAGAATAGTAACATCGTTGTCGGGATAACCCAATTATCGTTGTGCTTTTTTGCGAAGTCGAAGCACAAACTGCGCGTAAACAATCATTCACAAAGCCATGCCAACCGCCTAATCTCTGGTATAGTGCCAGCAAGGTATGTGGAAGGATTCAGACATCGTGATGGGCGTTAGAGCGCAACAAAAAGAGAAAACCCGGCGTTCGCTGGTAGAAGCCGCATTTAGTCAACTCAGCGCTGAGCGTAGTTTTGCCAGCCTCAGTTTACGCGAAGTCGCTCGCGAAGCGGGCATTGCGCCAACCTCGTTTTATCGCCATTTCCGCGATGTGGATGAACTCGGTCTGACGATGGTGGACGAGAGTGGTCTGATGCTGCGCCAGTTGATGCGCCAGGCGCGTCAGCGCATCGCTAAAGGCGGGAGTGTGATCCGCACCTCGGTCTCAACATTTATGGAGTTCATCGGCAACAATCCCAACGCCTTCCGTTTATTATTGCGCGAGCGTTCGGGGACTTCCGCAGCGTTTCGTGCAGCGGTCGCACGTGAAATTCAGCACTTCATTGCGGAACTTGCGGACTATCTGGAACTCGAAAACCATATGCCTCGTGCGTTTACTGAAGCGCAAGCCGAAGCCATGGTAACCATTGTTTTCAGCGCCGGGGCAGAAGCACTGGATGTTGGCGCTGAACAGCGTCGGCAGTTGGAAGAGCGGCTGGTATTGCAACTGCGCATGATCGCGAAAGGCGCATTTTATTGGTACCGCCGTGAACAAGAGAAGATGACGCACCACTCCGAGTAACGAGAAGGACAAGCAATGAAACAGTCAGGTCAAGATAAAGGTACGCTGCTGCTGGCGCTGGTTGCTGGCTTATCGATCAATGGCACATTTGCGGCGCTGTTTAGCTCCATTGTGCCATTCTCAGTATTTCCGATTATTTCGCTGGTGCTGACGGTTTATTGTCTGCATCAACGCTATCAGAACCGCACTATGCCTGTGGGGCTACCGGGCCTGGCTGCCGCCTGTTTTATTCTCGGCGTTCTGTTGTACAGCACCGTGGTACGTGCTGAATATCCGGATATTGGCTCTAACTTCTTCCCGGCGGTACTGTCGGTGATTCTGGTGTTCTGGATCGGCTTTAAAGTGCGTAACCGTAAACAGGAAATTGTGGAGTAACCGTTGTCGCTGTAGGCCGGATAAGGCAAAGCCGCCATCCGGCAATCTGAACCGGTAGTGCTTATCCGGCCTCCGTTCAGTCTTACTTCTTCGTTAACAGTACTCCGCACTCCATATGGTGCGTATACGGGAATTGATCGAACAGCGCCAGACGTGAAACATTGTGCGTCTGGCTTAACGTTTCCAGGTTCTTACACAGCGTCTCCGGGTTGCAGGAGATGTACAGAATCCGCGGATACGCCTGTACCATTTTCTCCGTTTCGCTGTCCAGACCGCTGCGCGGTGGGTCAACGAAAATGGTTTCACACTGGTAACTCTTCAGATCGATTCCCTGCAAACGGTTGAACTCGCGAACCCCGTTCATCGCCTGAGTAAACTCTTCGGCCGCCATACGAATAATTTGCACGTTATCAATATGGTTAGCCGCGATATTGTACTGTGCAGCAGCCACGGAAGGTTTGGCGATTTCGGTGGCCAGTACGCGGTTGAAGTTTTGCGCCAGAGCTAACGAGAAGTTGCCATTACCGCAGTACAGCTCAAGCAGGTCGCCTTTTGATCCTCTGGTGACATCAATTGCCCATTCCAGCATCTGGATATTCATGGCGGCATTCGGCTGGGTAAAACTGTTCTCAACCTGGCGGTAGATAATCTCTTTACCTGCAACCGGCAAGCGTTCGTCAATGTAGTCCTGGTCCAGCTCGATTTTGGTTTTGGTGGCCCGACCAATCAAATGCACGTTCAGGTTTTGCGCCCGCAGCGCATCCCGCAGCGCTTCGGCTTCCTTACGCCATTCATCATCCAGCTTTTTATGGTACAGCATCGATACCACTGCCTGATCGCTCAGGGTGGTGAGGTAATCAATCTGAAACAGTTTGTGGCGCAGGACGTGGTTGTTGCGTACACCTGCAATCATTGCCGTCATCAGCGTATTGATAAGCTCGCTGGCCGCCGGAAAGCTGTCGACGCGAATACGGTTTTTCGTTTGGCTGTCGAACATGATGTGGTACAGGTCGTCCCCGTCATGCCACAGACGGAACTCGGCACGCATACGGTAATGGCTAACCGGTGAGCGGAACACTTCCGGAGCCTGTGCATAAAATGGCGTCATTAAGCTCTGCAGACGCACCACTTTCTCAGCTAACTGGGCGTCGTACTGTTCTGTCGGAAGGTGTTCGGGGGTCATGATGCGTCCTGAAAAATAAAAGTACGCGGGGATTGTAGGGATTGCTCATCAGATGTCCAGTTATTGATGATTTCCGATATTGTGATATCCGGTCTGGACACCAGGTTGTAACAAACTGTAGCATCCGTTTTCCGGTCCTGTGAGTTAAAAGGGAATCCAGTGTAAATCTGGAGCTGACGCGCAGCGGTAAGGAAAGGTGAAATGAGAGCGTAAAGCAGACACTGCCTGTGGGTGGGAAGTCCTCATTTCTTTTTATTCGGTATCCTGAATAACCTTCCAAGCCCGAAGACCTGCCGGCTAACGTCGCATCTGGTTTTCACTATCGCGTACTATCGGTGGACCTGCGGCATCCTTCTTATATTGTGGATGCTTTACAATGATTAAAAAATCGTTGCTGTTGACGGCGCTTTCCGTCGCGACATCTTCTGGTTGGGCGCAGGATGCTAGCCCAGATACTCTCGTCGTTACTGCCAACCGTTTTCAGCAGCCCCTAAGTGCAGTACTTGCACCCATCACCGTCGTTACACGTCAGGACATCGATCGCTGGCAATCTACCTCGGTAAACGATGTATTGCGTCGTTTGCCTGGTGTTGATATCGCACAAAGCGGCGGTATGGGGCAAAACTCGTCTATTTTTATTCGCGGTACTAACTCCAGCCATGTTCTGGTGTTGATAGATGGTGTACGTCTTAATTTAGCGGGAGTTAGCGGCTCGGCCGATCTTAGCCAGTTCCCGGTATCGCTGGTGCAACGTATTGAGTATATCCGCGGGCCGCGTTCCGCTATATATGGTTCGGATGCGATTGGCGGCGTGGTGAATATCATTACTACGCGCGAAAAACCAGGGACGGAACTGACTGCCGGCGTGGGAAGCAATGGGTATCAAAATTACGATATCGCAACCCAACAACAGCTTGGCGAAAATACGCGTGTCACGTTGATGGGCGATTATGCCTACACCAAAGGCTTCGATGTCGTGGCCTACGGTAGCACTGGCGCACAGGCTCAACCGGATAAAGACGGTTTCTTAAGCAAGACGCTGTATGGCGCACTGGAGCACAACTTCTCCGAGACATGGAGCGGGTTTGTTCGTGGTTATGGTTATGATAACCGCACAGATTATGACTCGTATTATTCTCCTGGCTCGGCGCTACTTGATACCCGACAGCTGTATAGCCAGAGCTGGGACGCTGGGTTACGTTTTAATGGCGAGCTGATTCAGTCACAACTGGTTTCGAGCTACAGCCACAGTAAAGACTACAACTATGATCCGAACTATGGCCGCTATGATTCCTCGGCCACGTTAGATGATATGAAGCAATACAATGTTCAGTGGTCAAACAGCATAGTTGTTGGCCACGGTAACATTGGTGCAGGCGTGGACTGGCAAAAGCAAACTACGGAACCTGGCACTGGGTATGTTACGGACGGTTACGACCAACGTAATACTGGCCTCTATTTGACGGGATTGCAGCAGCTTGGTGACTTCACCTTCGAAGGTGCGGCACGTAGTGATGATAACTCTGAGTTTGGTCGTCATGGTACATGGCAAACCAGTGCCGGATGGGAGTTTATCGAAGGCTATCGTTTCATTGCCTCCTATGGCACATCTTACAAAGCGCCAAATTTGGGTCAGTTGCATGGCTATTACGGCAATGCAAACCTTGATCCCGAAGAGAGTAAGCAGTGGGAAGGGGCGTTTGAAGGGATAACATCAGGGGTTAACTGGCGCGTGTCAGGGTATCGCAACGATATCGATGACATGATCGACTACAACACCCACACTCAAAAGTACTACAACGAAGGCAAAGCGCGTATTAAAGGTATCGAAGCGACTGCAAACTTCGACACCGGGCCGTTGGCGCATACGCTTAGCTACGACTACGTAGATTCGCGTAATGCGATTACCAACGAGCCACTGGCTCGTCGTTCTAAACAGCAGGTGAAATACCAGCTCGACTGGCAGGTCTATGATTTTGATTGGGGCCTGACATATCAATATCTGGGGACGCGATACGATACGGACTACGTTACTTATCAACCGGTAAAAATGGGCGGTGTGAGTTTGTGGGATTTGGCAGTGTCATATCCGATCACCTCACAGCTGACAGTTCGTGGTAAAATTGCCAACCTGTTCGATAAAGATTACGAGACAGTTTATGGCTACCCAACTGCAGGACGGGAATACACCTTGTCTGGCAGCTACACCTTCTGATTCACGTCCCACCGTGCTGGTGTTTGATTCCGGCGTCGGTGGGTTGTCGGTCTACAATGAGATCCGGAATCTCCTGCCGGATCTCCACTATATATATGCTTTTGATAACGTCGCCTTTCCTTATGGTGAGAAAAGCGAAGAGTTTATCGTTGAGCGTGTTGTTGAGATTGTGACTGCAGTTCAGCAACGATATCCCCTCGCACTCGCGGTTATCGCATGCAATACCGCCAGCACGGTGTCACTCCCGGCATTACGTGAAAAGTTCGCTTTTCCGGTTGTCGGTGTGGTGCCTGCGATTAAACCCGCGGCGCGGCTCACGGCGAATGGTATTGTAGGGCTACTGGCGACGCGCGCGACGGTGAAACGCTCGTACACACACGAATTGATTGCGCGCTTTGCTAACGAGTGTCAGATAGCGATGTTGGGATCCGCTGAGTTGGTGGAGCTGGCAGAAGCGAAGCTGCACGGCGAAACAGTTTCTCTGGAAGAGCTGCGCCGTATTCTGAGACCGTGGCTGCGGATGTCGGAACCTCCTGATACGGTGGTCCTTGGATGCACCCATTTCCCTCTGTTACAGGAAGAGCTTTTACAGGTCCTGCCCGAGGGGACGAGGCTGGTGGATTCTGGTGCTGCGATTGCGCGTCGAACGGCCTGGTTATTAGAACACGAAGCGCCAGATGCAAAATCGGCCGATGAGAATGTGGCATTTTGCATGGCAATGACAACAGAGGCTGAACAATTATTGCCAGTGTTGCAGCGCTATGGCTTCAAAACGCTCGAAAAACTGGCAATTTAGTCTGTTTTGGTGAAAAAATACGCACTCGGAGAATTATTTTAAATTTCCCCTTGTCAGCCTGAAATAACTCCCTATAATGCGCCTCCACTGACACGGAACAACGGATTACACGCCGCCGGGTCAGCGGAGAAAAGCAAAAATAAATGCTTGACTCTGAATGAGGAAAACGTAATATACGGGACCTCGCGACAGAGCGCTAAAGCGCGTCGCAACTGCTCTTTAACAATTTATCAGACAATCTGTGTGGGCACTCGAAGATACGGGTTCTTAACGTCGCAAGACGAAAAATGAATACCAAGTCTCTGAGTGAACATACGTAATTCATTACGAAGTTTAATTCACGAGCATCAAACTTAAATTGAAGAGTTTGATCATGGCTCAGATTGAACGCTGGCGGCAGGCCTAACACATGCAAGTCGAACGGTAGCACAGAGGAGCTTGCTCCTTGGGTGACGAGTGGCGGACGGGTGAGTAATGTCTGGGAAACTGCCCGATGGAGGGGGATAACTACTGGAAACGGTAGCTAATACCGCATAACGTCGCAAGACCAAAGAGGGGGACCTTCGGGCCTCTTGCCATCGGATGTGCCCAGATGGGATTAGCTAGTAGGTGGGGTAACGGCTCACCTAGGCGACGATCCCTAGCTGGTCTGAGAGGATGACCAGCCACACTGGAACTGAGACACGGTCCAGACTCCTACGGGAGGCAGCAGTGGGGAATATTGCACAATGGGCGCAAGCCTGATGCAGCCATGCCGCGTGTATGAAGAAGGCCTTCGGGTTGTAAAGTACTTTCAGCGAGGAGGAAGGTGTTGAGGTTAATAACCTTAGCAATTGACGTTACTCGCAGAAGAAGCACCGGCTAACTCCGTGCCAGCAGCCGCGGTAATACGGAGGGTGCAAGCGTTAATCGGAATTACTGGGCGTAAAGCGCACGCAGGCGGTCTGTCAAGTCGGATGTGAAATCCCCGGGCTCAACCTGGGAACTGCATCCGAAACTGGCAGGCTAGAGTCTTGTAGAGGGGGGTAGAATTCCAGGTGTAGCGGTGAAATGCGTAGAGATCTGGAGGAATACCGGTGGCGAAGGCGGCCCCCTGGACAAAGACTGACGCTCAGGTGCGAAAGCGTGGGGAGCAAACAGGATTAGATACCCTGGTAGTCCACGCCGTAAACGATGTCGACTTGGAGGTTGTGCCCTTGAGGCGTGGCTTCCGGAGCTAACGCGTTAAGTCGACCGCCTGGGGAGTACGGCCGCAAGGTTAAAACTCAAATGAATTGACGGGGGCCCGCACAAGCGGTGGAGCATGTGGTTTAATTCGATGCAACGCGAAGAACCTTACCTACTCTTGACATCCAGAGAACTTTCCAGAGATGGATTGGTGCCTTCGGGAACTCTGAGACAGGTGCTGCATGGCTGTCGTCAGCTCGTGTTGTGAAATGTTGGGTTAAGTCCCGCAACGAGCGCAACCCTTATCCTTTGTTGCCAGCGGTTCGGCCGGGAACTCAAAGGAGACTGCCAGTGATAAACTGGAGGAAGGTGGGGATGACGTCAAGTCATCATGGCCCTTACGAGTAGGGCTACACACGTGCTACAATGGCGCATACAAAGAGAAGCGACCTCGCGAGAGCAAGCGGACCTCATAAAGTGCGTCGTAGTCCGGATTGGAGTCTGCAACTCGACTCCATGAAGTCGGAATCGCTAGTAATCGTGGATCAGAATGCCACGGTGAATACGTTCCCGGGCCTTGTACACACCGCCCGTCACACCATGGGAGTGGGTTGCAAAAGAAGTAGGTAGCTTAACCTTCGGGAGGGCGCTTACCACTTTGTGATTCATGACTGGGGTGAAGTCGTAACAAGGTAACCGTAGGGGAACCTGCGGTTGGATCACCTCCTTACCTTAAAGAAGCGTTCTTTGTAGTGCTCACACAGATTGTCTGATGAAAATTAGCAGTAAGAAAATCTCTGCAGGCTTGTAGCTCAGGTGGTTAGAGCGCACCCCTGATAAGGGTGAGGTCGGTGGTTCAAGTCCACTCAGGCCTACCAAATTCTTTCTGATACCGCGTTGTGAAACGACTCGCATACTTCAGTATGCTTCGCCGCTCCACGCCTTGTCTCAGCAAGAATTAAGGTGAATGAGATAACTACGATGGGGCTATAGCTCAGCTGGGAGAGCGCCTGCTTTGCACGCAGGAGGTCTGCGGTTCGATCCCGCATAGCTCCACCATCTTTACTGCAAAAAACCAAGAAAACTTCAGAGTGTACCTGAAAAGGTTCACTGCGAAGTTTTGCTCTTTAAAAATCTGGATCAAGCTGAAAATTGAAACGACACACTGTTTCATTTCTCCGTAATAAGAAATGAAAAGCGGTGTGTTCGAGTCTCTCAAATTTTCGCAACACGGTGGTGTTTTACGAAACATCTTCGGGTTGTGAGGTTAAGCGACTAAGCGTACACGGTGGATGCCCTGGCAGTCAGAGGCGATGAAGGACGTGCTAATCTGCGATAAGCGTCGGTAAGGTGATATGAACCGTTATAACCGGCGATTTCCGAATGGGGAAACCCAGTGTGATTCGTCACACTATCATTACGTGAATCCATAGCGTAATGAAGCGAACCGGGGGAACTGAAACATCTAAGTACCCCGAGGAAAAGAAATCAACCGAGATTCCCCCAGTAGCGGCGAGCGAACGGGGAGCAGCCCAGAGTCTGAATCAGCTTGTGTGTTAGTGGAACGGTCTGGAAAGTCCGACGGTACAGGGTGATAGTCCCGTACACCAAAATGCACAGGTTGTGAACTCGAAGAGTAGGGCGGGACACGTGGTATCCTGTCTGAATATGGGGGGACCATCCTCCAAGGCTAAATACTCCTGACTGACCGATAGTGAACCAGTACCGTGAGGGAAAGGCGAAAAGAACCCCGGCGAGGGGAGTGAAAAAGAACCTGAAACCGTGTACGTACAAGCAGTGGGAGCCTCTTTATGGGGTGACTGCGTACCTTTTGTATAATGGGTCAGCGACTTATATTCTGTAGCAAGGTTAACCGAATAGGGGAGCCGAAGGGAAACCGAGTCTTAACTGGGCGTTAAGTTGCAGGGTATAGACCCGAAACCCGGTGATCTAGCCATGGGCAGGTTGAAGGTTGGGTAACACTAACTGGAGGACCGAACCGACTAATGTTGAAAAATTAGCGGATGACTTGTGGCTGGGGGTGAAAGGCCAATCAAACCGGGAGATAGCTGGTTCTCCCCGAAAGCTATTTAGGTAGCGCCTCGTGAACTCATCTTCGGGGGTAGAGCACTGTTTCGGCTAGGGGGTCATCCCGACTTACCAACCCGATGCAAACTGCGAATACCGAAGAATGTTATCACGGGAGACACACGGCGGGTGCTAACGTCCGTCGTGAAGAGGGAAACAACCCAGACCGCCAGCTAAGGTCCCAAAGTCACAGTTAAGTGGGAAACGATGTGGGAAGGCACAGACAGCCAGGATGTTGGCTTAGAAGCAGCCATCATTTAAAGAAAGCGTAATAGCTCACTGGTCGAGTCGGCCTGCGCGGAAGATGTAACGGGGCTAAACTGTGCACCGAAGCTGCGGCAGCGACACTATGTGTTGTTGGGTAGGGGAGCGTTCTGTAAGCCGTTGAAGGTGTGTCGTGAGGCATGCTGGAGGTATCAGAAGTGCGAATGCTGACATAAGTAACGATAATGCGGGTGAAAAACCCGCACGCCGGAAGACCAAGGGTTCCTGTCCAACGTTAATCGGGGCAGGGTGAGTCGACCCCTAAGGCGAGGCCGAAAGGCGTAGTCGATGGGAAACAGGTTAATATTCCTGTACTTGGTGTTACTGCGAAGGGGGGACGGAGAAGGCTATGTTAGCCGGGCGACGGTTGTCCCGGTTTAAGCATGTAGGCGGGTGTTTTAGGTAAATCCGGAACACTACTAACGCTGAGGTGTGATGACGAGGCACTACGGTGCTGAAGTAACAAATGCCCTGCTTCCAGGAAAAGCCTCTAAGCATCAGGTAACACGAAATCGTACCCCAAACCGACACAGGTGGTCAGGTAGAGAATACCAAGGCGCTTGAGAGAACTCGGGTGAAGGAACTAGGCAAAATGGTGCCGTAACTTCGGGAGAAGGCACGCTGATATGTAGGTGAAGTGATTTACTCATGGAGCTGAAATCAGTCGAAGATACCAGCTGGCTGCAACTGTTTATTAAAAACACAGCACTGTGCAAACACGAAAGTGGACGTATACGGTGTGACGCCTGCCCGGTGCCGGAAGGTTAATTGATGGGGTTATCCGTAAGGAGAAGCTCTTGATCGAAGCCCCGGTAAACGGCGGCCGTAACTATAACGGTCCTAAGGTAGCGAAATTCCTTGTCGGGTAAGTTCCGACCTGCACGAATGGCGTAATGATGGCCAGGCTGTCTCCACCCGAGACTCAGTGAAATTGAACTCGCTGTGAAGATGCAGTGTACCCGCGGCAAGACGGAAAGACCCCGTGAACCTTTACTATAGCTTGACACTGAACACTGGTCCTTGATGTGTAGGATAGGTGGGAGGCTTTGAAGTGTGGACGCCAGTCTGCATGGAGCCAACCTTGAAATACCACCCTTTAATGGCTGGTGTTCTAACGTGGACCCGTAATCCGGGTTGCGGACAGTGTCTGGTGGGTAGTTTGACTGGGGCGGTCTCCTCCTAAAGAGTAACGGAGGAGCACGAAGGTTAGCTAATCCTGGTCGGACATCAGGAGGTTAGTGCAAAGGCATAAGCTAGCTTGACTGCGAGAGTGACGGCTCGAGCAGGTGCGAAAGCAGGTCTTAGTGATCCGGTGGTTCTGAATGGAAGGGCCATCGCTCAACGGATAAAAGGTACTCCGGGGATAACAGGCTGATACCGCCCAAGAGTTCATATCGACGGCGGTGTTTGGCACCTCGATGTCGGCTCATCACATCCTGGGGCTGAAGTAGGTCCCAAGGGTATGGCTGTTCGCCATTTAAAGTGGTACGCGAGCTGGGTTTAGAACGTCGTGAGACAGTTCGGTCCCTATCTGCCGTGGGCGCTGGAGAATTGAGGGGGGCTGCTCCTAGTACGAGAGGACCGGAGTGGACGCATCACTGGTGTTCGGGTTGTCATGCCAATGGCATTGCCCGGTAGCTAAATGCGGAAGAGATAAGTGCTGAAAGCATCTAAGCACGAAACTTGCCCCGAGATGAGTTCTCCCTGAGACTTTAAGTCTCCTGAAGGAACGTTAAAGACGATGACGTTGATAGGTCGGGTGTGTAAGTGTAGCGATACATTGAGCTAACCGATACTAATGAACCGTGAGGCTTAACCTTACAACGCCGAAGATGTTTTGGCGAAGAGACATCAGATTCAGCTTGATACAGATGACATCAGAACGCAGAAGCGGTCTGATAAACAGAATTTGCCTGGCGGCTGTAGCGCGGTGGTCCCACCTGACCCCATGCCGAACTCAGAAGTGAAACGCCGTAGCGCCGATGGTAGTGTGGGGTCTCCCCATGCGAGAGTAGGGAACTGCCAGGCATCAAATAAAGTGAAGAAGCCCATCCTGACGGATGGGCTTTTTTGCGTCTGTGCGGGGTACACATTGCCGGATGCGGCGCAGCGCGTACCATCGGGGGCAAAGCAATATCCTGAGCCTCCATAACACAAGCCATCCTGCAGCATATGCGGTAAACTAAGCGCGATTTTGCATCAGGAAAGCGTCTATGAATCACTCCCTTAAAACCTGGAACACCTTCGGTATCGATCAACAAGCTAATGAACTTGTCCGCGCCGAAAATGAGCAACAACTACTGAATGCCTGGCAATTAGCCAATGCATCACATCATCCAGTACTGATCCTGGGCGAAGGGAGTAACGTCCTGTTTCTTGATACCTTCCAGGGAACAGTGATCGTCAATCGTATTAAAGGTATAGAGGTTACAGAGAAGCCTGACGCGTGGTACCTACACGTTGGGGCTGGTGAGAACTGGCATCATCTGGTACAGCATACATTGCAGCTTGGCATGCCTGGACTGGAAAACCTGGCGCTTATTCCCGGCTGTGTTGGCTCATCGCCAATCCAGAATATTGGTGCTTATGGTGTGGAACTTCAGCGTGTTTGCGAATATGTGGACTGCATTGAACTGGCTACCGGTAAGCATCTGCGTGTAAGTGCCACAGAATGCCGATTTGGATACCGCGACAGCATCTTCAAGCATGAGTACCAGGATCGTTTCGCGATTGTAGCCGTTGGGCTGCGTTTACCTAAACAGTGGCAGCCCGTCCTCACTTACGGTGACCTGACGCGCCTGGATCCTTCAACGGTAACGCCTCAACAGGTTTTTGATTCTGTTTGTCATATGCGCACCACAAAGCTGCCCGATCCAAAAGTAAACGGTAATGCGGGGAGTTTCTTTAAAAATCCGGTTGTCAGTTCGAATATCGCACAGGAACTTCTGGCGAAATTTCCGATTGCGCCTCATTATCCGCAGGCTGATGGTTCTGTGAAACTGGCTGCTGGCTGGCTTATCGATCAATGCCAGCTTAAAGGCATGCGCATTGGTGGCGCAGCGGTACATCAGCAGCAGGCACTGGTGCTGATCAATGCAGATAATGCGACGAGTCAGGATGTAGTGCAACTTGCACACCATGTGCGCCAAAAAGTCGGTGAGAAATTTAATGTCTGGCTCGAACCAGAGGTCCGGTTTATTGGTCCGCAGGGTGAGGTGAATGCCGTGGAGATCGTTGCATGAAGGATAATACCGTCCCCCTGACGCTTATTTCATTATTAGCCGATGGCGAATTTCACTCCGGTGAGCAACTCGGTGAAACGCTGGGAATGAGCCGTGCGGCAATCAATAAGCATGTCCAGACGCTACGTGACTGGGGTGTTGATGTATTTACTGTCCCTGGTAAAGGATACAGCTTACCGGAGCCTATCCAACTATTAGATGCCTCACTTATTCATTCTCAACTGGATGGTGGAAATATCACTGTCCTGCCGGTTATCGACTCAACCAATCAGTACCTGATGGACCGAATAGGTCAGTTGGAGTCAGGGGATGCCTGCGTCGCTGAATATCAGCAGGCCGGGCGCGGCCGCCGTGGACGTAAATGGTTCTCTCCCTTTGGCGCTAACCTATACCTCTCGATGTTCTGGCGGCTGGAACAAGGGCCGGCCGCTGCAATTGGTCTGAGTCTGGTGATTGGTATCGTCATGGCTGAGGTTTTGCGCGATCTGGGTGCGGATAAAGTCCGTGTAAAATGGCCCAACGACCTCTATTTACTCGACCGTAAACTGGCAGGGATCCTGGTTGAACTCACTGGTAAGACGGGCGATGCGGCGCAGATCGTTATTGGTGCCGGAATTAACATGTCTATGCGCCGGGTCGAAGAGAATGTGGTTAATCAGGGGTGGATTAACCTACAGGAAGCAGGCATAAACATTGACCGTAATACTCTTGCGGCTCGACTGATCCGCGAGCTTCGTGCTGCACTGATACTGTTTGAGCAAGAGGGGTTAGTGCCTTATTTATCACGCTGGAAGGCACTTGATAACTTTATCAACCGCCCGGTTAAACTCATTATTGGCGATAAAGAAATATTTGGTATCTCGCGGGGAATAGATGCTCAAGGTGCACTATTGCTTGAGCAGAATGGTGAGATAAAGCCATGGATGGGTGGGGAAATATCGCTCAGAAGCGCTGAATAATAAGAAGAAGGGGAGCATCGGCTCCCCTTTTTTATTTATTTTCTTAACCTGACTTGCTCAACGGCATGATTGGCACTTTTAGTCATTATCAAGCTGGCTCTTTCACGCGTTGGTAAAATATTTTGCTTTAAATTCAGCCAGTTGATTTCTTTCCATAGCGATGTGGCAGTGTTGATAGCCTCATCTTCTGATAATTTTGCATAGTTATGGAAATAAGAGTCCGGGTTGGTAAACGCCCCTTCACGGAATTTCAGAAAACGGTTGATATACCACGTCTGGAGTAATTCTTCTGGCGCATCAACATAAATAGAAAAGTCGACAAAGTCAGAAACAAATACATGATGTGGATCGTGAGGATAGTCCATCCCGCTTTGTAATACATTTAGCCCTTCGAGTATTAATATGTCGGGCTGGGCAACGGTTTTGTCACCATCAGGGATCACATCATAGATTAGATGAGAATAGACCGGCGCTGTGACGTTAGGGACGCCTGACTTCAGGTCGGAAACAAATTTTACCAGACGGTGCATATCATAAGACTGAGGGAAGCCTTTCTTCTTCATGAGCCCGCGTTCTTTCAACACCTGGTTTGGGTGAAGAAACCCATCGGTCGTAATCAGCTCAACTTTGCGGTGCTCTGGCCAGCGGCTAAGCAGTGCCTGCAAAACGCGCGCTGTCGTACTTTTACCGACGGCGACGCTGCCAGCAATACTAATGATATAAGGAATACGCTCGCCATTCGTGCCTAAAAATTGCTCCAGCACTGCCTGACGTCGCAGGTTCGAACTGATGTAAAAATTTAGCAAACGCGATAGAGGCAAATAAATCTCGGCAACTTCTTCCAGCGATAAGTCTTCGTTAATGCCTTTAAGACGAGCAATCTCTTCCTCGGTCAGGGTCATCGGCACGGAATCACGAAGCGCAGCCCACTGGTTGCGATCAAACTGTAGGTAAGGCGACGTTAACGCTTGCTCTTTTATACTCATACGCATGGTCTGGCTGTCATTGCTATATCAGGTCTGCGGTAAAAAACGAAATCATCCCCGGCACGCAATGGCACGCACATTTCAGTTAATTTGGACAATGGGCAGGAGGGTAACACCAGATGAGGGGGAATAATAAGAAAAAATCGTCCCCTGAAAAGCATTGTGACGAGTATTCCAGATGTATAAAGATGTGCTTTCTCTCTGTCTGGACGTGAATAACGGAGCAAAACCCTCTCCGGTTATAACGCTCAACGTTGGAAATTTGTGCAATTCAGATAAGAAATAGATTATTTATCGGGCGTATAGTGCAAAATGTGAGCGGAAGAACATTTTATGCAATTTTTTAGTTGCATGAGCACGCAGGTATCCATAAAATGCGCGCTACTTGATGCCGACTTAGCTCAGTAGGTAGAGCAACTGACTTGTAATCAGTAGGTCACCAGTTCGATTCCGGTAGTCGGCACCATCAAGTCCGGTGGGGTTCCCGAGCGGCCAAAGGGAGCAGACTGTAAATCTGCCGTCACAGACTTCGAAGGTTCGAATCCTTCCCCCACCACCACTTTCTGGCAGCGTTATCGCCGCCTGAGTTGGTTAAAAAATTTAATCAGCTCAAACATAAAAGAGAGAAATCTCTTTTTTGTTACAGAAAGAACTGGGTAGCCGAGTTTCAGGATGCGGGCATCGTATAATGGCTATTACCTCAGCCTTCCAAGCTGATGATGCGGGTTCGATTCCCGCTGCCCGCTCCAGACGTGCTGATATGGCTCAGTTGGTAGAGCGCACCCTTGGTAAGGGTGAGGTCCCCAGTTCGACTCTGGGTATCAGCACCACTTCACTTCTCCCTCCCGTTTCTCTCTGTTTACTTTTAAAAGCATTCAACAGCTCAGGTATATTGCCTGGTTGATGTGGTGATATCACCGATTTATCCGTGTCTTAGAGGGACAATCGATGTCTAAAGAAAAATTTGAACGTACTAAACCGCACGTTAACGTCGGTACTATCGGCCACGTTGACCATGGTAAAACAACGCTGACCGCTGCAATCACTACCGTTCTGGCTAAAACCTACGGCGGTGCTGCTCGCGCATTCGATCAGATCGATAACGCGCCGGAAGAAAAAGCACGTGGTATCACCATCAACACTTCTCACGTTGAATATGACACCCCGACTCGACACTACGCGCACGTAGACTGCCCGGGCCACGCCGACTATGTTAAAAACATGATCACCGGTGCTGCTCAGATGGATGGCGCGATCCTGGTTGTTGCTGCGACTGACGGCCCGATGCCGCAGACTCGTGAGCACATCCTGCTGGGTCGTCAGGTAGGCGTTCCGTACATCATCGTGTTCCTGAACAAATGCGACATGGTTGATGACGAAGAGCTGCTGGAACTGGTAGAAATGGAAGTTCGTGAACTTCTGTCTCAGTACGATTTCCCGGGCGACGACACTCCGATCGTTCGTGGTTCTGCTCTGAAAGCGCTGGAAGGCGAAGCAGAGTGGGAAGCGAAAATCATCGAACTGGCTGGCTTCCTGGATTCTTACATCCCGGAACCAGAACGTGCTATCGATAAGCCGTTCCTGCTGCCAATCGAAGACGTATTCTCCATCTCCGGTCGTGGTACCGTTGTTACCGGTCGTGTAGAACGCGGTATCATCAAAGTTGGTGAAGAAGTTGAAATCGTTGGTATCAAAGAGACTGCCAAGTCTACCTGTACTGGCGTTGAAATGTTCCGCAAACTGCTGGACGAAGGCCGTGCTGGTGAGAACGTTGGTGTTCTGCTGCGTGGTATCAAACGTGAAGAAATCGAACGTGGTCAGGTACTGGCTAAGCCGGGCTCTATCAAGCCGCACACCAAGTTCGAATCTGAAGTGTACATTCTGTCCAAAGACGAAGGCGGCCGTCATACTCCGTTCTTCAAAGGCTACCGTCCGCAGTTCTACTTCCGTACTACTGACGTGACGGGTACCATCGAACTGCCGGAAGGCGTAGAGATGGTAATGCCGGGCGACAACATCAAAATGGTTGTTACCCTGATCCACCCAATCGCGATGGATGACGGTCTGCGTTTCGCAATCCGTGAAGGCGGCCGTACTGTAGGTGCGGGCGTTGTTGCCAAAGTAATGAGCTAATTGCCGAATAACATTTGACGCAATGCGCAATAAAAGGGCATCATTTGATGCCCTTTTTGCACGCTTTCACACCAGAACCTGGCTCATCAGTGATTTTTTTTGTCATAATCATTGCTGAGACAGGCTCTGAAGAGGGCGTTTAGTCCGAAACGCACCAGAGCATTTCGGTTTGGATCGCCTCGCTTACGCGGGGTGAAAATGTTTGTAGAATACTTCTGACAGGTTGGTTTATGAGTGCGAATACCGAAGCTCAAGGAAGCGGGCGCGGCCTGGAAGCGATGAAGTGGGTTGTTGTCGCTGTATTGCTGCTTGTAGCTATCGTTGGCAACTACCTCTATCGTGACATGATGCTGCCGCTGCGTGCGCTGGCCGTAGTGATTCTGATTGCCGCAGCGGGTGGTGTCGCGCTGTTGACAACAAAAGGTAAAGCGACCGTTGCTTTTGCCCGTGAAGCGAGAACCGAAGTCCGTAAGGTCATTTGGCCAACTCGCCAGGAAACGCTGCACACCACGCTGATCGTTGCTGCGGTCACTGCGGTAATGTCACTGATCCTGTGGGGACTGGATGGTATTCTGGTTCGCCTGGTATCCTTTATCACTGGCCTGAGGTTCTAAGATGTCTGAAGCCCCTAAAAAGCGCTGGTACGTCGTTCAGGCGTTTTCCGGTTTTGAAGGCCGCGTAGCCACATCGCTGCGCGAATATATCAAGTTACAAAATATGGAAGAGCTGTTTGGCGAAGTCATGGTGCCGACCGAAGAAGTGGTCGAAATCCGTGGCGGCCAGCGTCGCAAGAGCGAACGTAAATTCTTCCCGGGCTATGTACTGGTCCAGATGGTGATGAATGATGCAAGCTGGCACCTGGTGCGCAGTGTGCCGCGTGTGATGGGCTTTATCGGCGGTACATCTGACCGTCCGGCGCCGATCAGCGACAAAGAAGTTGATGCGATCATGAACCGTCTGCAGCAGGTTGGCGATAAGCCGCGTCCGAAAACGATGTTTGAACCAGGTGAAATGGTTCGCGTTAGCGACGGTCCGTTTGCTGACTTTAACGGCGTCGTTGAAGAAGTGGACTACGAGAAGTCTCGTCTGAAAGTTTCCGTATCTATCTTCGGTCGTGCGACTCCGGTTGAACTGGACTTCGCTCAGGTTGAAAAAGCCTAATACGCCGATCAAAAAAGCGACGATTTAATCGTTGCACAAGGCGCGAGATTGGAATACAATTTCGCGCCTTTTGTTTTTATGGATCCTATCCGTAAAACGAATTTAATCACGGGGAGCCTCCTTGAGGCGCTATAACCCAATCAGAGGAATTTAGAATGGCTAAGAAAGTCCAAGCCTATGTCAAGCTGCAGGTTGCAGCTGGTATGGCTAACCCGAGTCCGCCGGTAGGTCCAGCACTGGGTCAACAAGGCGTGAACATCATGGAATTCTGCAAAGCGTTCAACGCTAAGACTGATTCCATGGAAAAAGGTCTGCCGATCCCGGTTGTTATCACCGTTTACGCTGACCGTTCTTTCACTTTCGTTACCAAAACGCCTCCGGCAGCAGTTCTGCTGAAGAAAGCGGCTGGTATCAAGTCTGGTTCCGGCAAGCCGAACAAAGACAAAGTGGGTAAAATTTCCCGCGCTCAGTTGCAGGAAATCGCGCAGACCAAAGCTGCCGACATGACTGGTTCCGACATTGAAGCGATGACTCGCTCCATTGAAGGTACTGCACGTTCCATGGGCCTGGTAGTGGAGGACTAAGAAATGGCTAAACTGACCAAGCGCATGTCCGTGATCCGTGACAAAGTTGATGCTACTAAGCAGTACGACATCAACGAAGCTATCGCTCTGCTGAAAGAGCTGGCCACTGCTAAATTCGTAGAAAGCGTGGACGTTGCTGTTAACCTCGGCATCGACGCTCGTAAATCTGACCAGAACGTACGTGGTGCAACTGTACTGCCGCACGGTACTGGCCGTTCCGTTCGCGTAGCCGTATTTACCCAGGGCGCAAACGCTGAAGCTGCTAAAGCTGCAGGCGCTGAGCTGGTAGGTATGGAAGATCTGGCTGACCAGATCAAGAAAGGCGAAATGAACTTTGACGTTGTTATTGCTTCCCCGGATGCAATGCGCGTTGTTGGCCAGCTGGGTCAGGTTCTGGGTCCGCGCGGCCTGATGCCAAACCCGAAAGTTGGTACTGTAACCCCTAACGTTGCTGAAGCTGTTAAGAACGCTAAAGCGGGTCAGGTTCGTTACCGTAACGACAAAAACGGCATCATCCACACCACCATCGGTAAAGTGGATTTTGACGCTGACAAACTGAAAGAAAACCTGGAAGCTCTGCTGGTTGCGCTGAAAAAAGCAAAACCGACTCAGGCAAAAGGCGTGTACATCAAGAAAGTTAGCATCTCCACCACCATGGGTGCTGGTGTTGCCGTTGATCAGTCCGGTCTGACTGCGACTGTGGCGAACTAATATTCGCCTTTACGTGGGCGGTGATTTTGTCTACAATCTTACCCCCACGTTTCTGTTGAAATAAACAGAACTCTATGCGAGTCATTTGAATTGTAGCAAGGCAGCAATTGAGTGAATCGCTGGGAGTGTAGTTAACTACATGACCGGTGTGAACGAGAGCAGCTAACGCAGCTACGGTTCAAAGGGCGAAGTCATAGACAAGATTTGTTCGTTGGAGCCTGGCCTATCCAGGCCTCCGTCGAAGACCGCAGGTGTTTCGTCAGAAACTTAATGCCCTGCGTAGACGGTGACAGAACGCTAAGATTATTTCTGATACTCTGGCTTGTTTCTGCTCACCGTATTTAGACGCTCTCTCCGTTGGGGAGAGTGAAGTGAGTTCCGGAACATGAGTTCCGGCAAACATCCAGGAGCAAAGCTAATGGCTTTAAATCTTCAAGACAAACAAGCGATTGTTGCTGAAGTCAGCGAAGTAGCCAAAGGCGCGCTGTCTGCAGTAGTTGCGGATTCCCGTGGCGTAACTGTAGATAAAATGACTGAACTGCGTAAAGCAGGTCGTGAAGCTGGCGTATACATGCGTGTTGTTCGTAACACCCTGCTGCGCCGCGTCGTTGAAGGTACTCAGTTCGAGTGCCTGAAAGACACGTTTGTTGGTCCGACCCTGATTGCATACTCTATGGAACACCCGGGCGCTGCTGCTCGTCTGTTCAAAGAGTTCGCGAAAGCGAATGCAAAATTTGAGGTCAAAGCCGCAGCCTTTGAAGGTGAGTTGATCACGGCATCGAACATCGATCGCCTGGCAACCCTGCCGACCTACGAAGAAGCAATTGCACGCCTGATGGCAACCATGAAAGAAGCTTCGGCTGGCAAACTGGTTCGTACTCTGGCTGCTGTACGCGATGCGAAAGAAGCTGCTTAATCGCAGTTATCTTTCTCAAGCATCTGCTTACGTATAAACTTATTCTGATTTTCAGGAACAATTTAAATGTCTATCACTAAAGATCAAATCATTGAAGCAGTATCCGCTATGTCCGTAATGGACGTTGTAGAACTGATTTCTGCAATGGAAGAAAAATTCGGTGTTTCTGCTGCTGCTGCTGTAGCTGTAGCTGCGGGCCCGGCTGAAGCTGCTGAAGAAAAAACTGAATTCGACGTAATTCTGAAAGCTGCTGGCGCTAACAAAGTTGCTGTTATCAAAGCAGTACGTGGCGCAACTGGCCTGGGTCTGAAAGAAGCTAAAGACCTGGTAGAATCTGCACCGGCTGCGCTGAAAGAAGGCGTGAGCAAAGACGACGCAGAAGCACTGAAAAAATCTCTGGAAGAAGCTGGCGCTGAAGTTGAAGTTAAATAAGCCAACTTTTCTGGTTGCAGCCTAAGAAATTAGGCTGATGGCTGGTGACTTTTTAGTCACCAGCCTTTTTGCGCTGTAAGGCGCCAGTAGCATTTCACACTGTTTGACTACTGCTGTGCCTTTCAATGCTTGTTTCTATCGACGTCTTAATATACTGCGACAGAGCATCAGTTCTGTGTAAATCGCAATGAAATGGTTTAAGCGTGATAGCAACAGGCATTGCGGAAAGTATTCGATTTTCCGGTCAACAAAATAGTGTTGCACAAACTGTCCCTTCGTCGGACAGATGGGTCGACTTGTCAGCGAGCTGAGGAACCCTAATGGTTTACTCCTATACCGAGAAAAAACGTATTCGTAAGGATTTTGGTAAACGTCCACAAGTGTTGGACATACCTTATCTCCTTTCTATCCAGCTTGACTCGTTTCAGAAGTTCATCGAGCAAGATCCTGAAGGGCAGTATGGTCTGGAAGCAGCTTTCCGTTCCGTTTTCCCGATTCAGAGCTATAGCGGTAATTCCGAGCTGCAATACGTCAGCTACCGCCTTGGCGAACCGGTGTTTGACGTTCAGGAATGTCAGATCCGTGGCGTGACCTATTCCGCACCGCTGCGCGTAAAACTGCGTCTGGTGATCTACGAGCGCGAAGCGCCGGAAGGCACCGTAAAAGACATTAAAGAACAAGAAGTCTACATGGGCGAAATTCCGCTCATGACTGACAACGGTACCTTTGTTATCAACGGTACTGAGCGTGTTATCGTTTCTCAGCTGCACCGTAGTCCTGGCGTCTTCTTTGACTCCGACAAAGGTAAAACCCACTCTTCGGGTAAAGTGCTGTATAACGCGCGCATCATTCCTTACCGTGGTTCCTGGCTGGACTTCGAATTCGATCCGAAGGACAACCTGTTCGTACGTATTGACCGTCGCCGTAAACTGCCTGCGACCATTATTCTGCGTGCGCTGAACTACACCACTGAGCAGATCCTTGACCTGTTCTTTGAGAAAGTTGTTTTCGAAATTCGTGACAACAAGCTGCAGATGGAACTGGTACCGGAACGCCTGCGTGGTGAAACCGCCTCCTTTGACATCGAAGCTAACGGCAAAGTGTACGTCGAAAAAGGCCGTCGCATCACTGCGCGCCACATTCGCCAACTGGAAAAAGACGATATCAAACATATCGAAGTTCCGGTTGAATACATTGCTGGTAAAGTTGCGGCTAAAGACTACGTTGACGAATCTACTGGCGAGCTGATCTGCGCAGCTAACATGGAGCTGAGCCTGGATCTGCTGGCTAAGCTGAGCCAGTCTGGCCACAAACGTATCGAAACGCTGTTCACTAACGATCTGGACCACGGTCCGTACATTTCTGAAACTGTACGCGTCGACCCAACCAACGATCGTCTGAGCGCGCTGGTAGAAATCTACCGCATGATGCGCCCTGGTGAGCCGCCGACTCGTGAAGCTGCTGAAAGCCTGTTTGAGAACCTGTTCTTCTCCGAAGACCGCTATGACCTGTCTGCGGTTGGTCGTATGAAGTTCAACCGTTCTCTGCTGCGCGACGAAATCGAAGGTTCCGGTATCCTGAGCAAAGACGACATCATCGAAGTGATGAAGAAGCTCATCGATATCCGTAACGGTAAAGGCGAAGTCGATGATATCGACCACCTCGGCAACCGTCGTATCCGTTCCGTAGGCGAAATGGCGGAAAACCAGTTCCGCGTTGGCCTGGTGCGTGTTGAGCGTGCGGTGAAAGAGCGTCTGTCTCTGGGCGATCTGGATACCCTGATGCCTCAGGATATGATCAACGCCAAGCCGATTTCTGCAGCAGTGAAAGAGTTCTTTGGTTCCAGCCAGCTGTCTCAGTTTATGGACCAGAACAACCCGCTGTCTGAGATTACGCACAAACGTCGTATCTCTGCGCTCGGCCCAGGCGGTCTGACCCGTGAACGCGCAGGCTTCGAAGTTCGAGACGTACACCCGACTCACTATGGTCGCGTATGTCCAATCGAAACGCCTGAAGGTCCGAACATCGGTCTGATCAACTCCCTGTCCGTGTATGCACAGACTAACGAATACGGTTTCCTTGAGACGCCGTACCGTAAAGTGACCGACGGTGTTGTAACTGACGAAATCCACTACCTGTCTGCTATCGAAGAAGGCAACTACGTTATCGCTCAGGCGAACTCCAACCTGGATGACGAAGGCCACTTTGTAGAAGATCTGGTTACCTGCCGTAGCAAAGGCGAATCCAGCTTGTTCAGCCGCGACCAGGTTGACTACATGGACGTATCCACCCAGCAGGTGGTATCCGTCGGTGCGTCCCTGATCCCGTTCCTGGAACACGATGACGCCAACCGTGCATTGATGGGTGCGAACATGCAACGTCAGGCGGTTCCGACTCTGCGCGCTGATAAGCCGCTGGTTGGTACCGGTATGGAACGTGCTGTTGCCGTTGACTCCGGTGTTACTGCAGTTGCTAAACGTGGCGGTACTGTTCAGTACGTGGATGCTTCCCGTATCGTTATCAAAGTTAACGAAGACGAGATGTACCCGGGCGAAGCAGGTATCGACATTTATAACCTGACCAAATACACCCGTTCTAACCAGAACACCTGTATCAACCAGATGCCTTGCGTATCTCTGGGCGAGCCGGTTGAACGTGGTGATGTGCTGGCAGACGGTCCGTCCACCGACCTCGGTGAACTGGCGCTGGGTCAGAACATGCGCGTGGCATTCATGCCATGGAACGGTTACAACTTCGAAGACTCCATCCTCGTATCCGAGCGTGTTGTCCAGGAAGACCGTTTCACCACCATCCACATTCAGGAACTGGCATGTGTGTCTCGTGACACCAAGCTGGGGCCAGAAGAGATCACTGCTGACATCCCGAACGTGGGTGAAGCTGCGCTCTCCAAACTGGATGAATCCGGTATCGTTTACATTGGTGCAGAAGTGACCGGTGGCGACATTCTGGTTGGTAAGGTAACGCCGAAAGGTGAAACCCAGCTGACGCCAGAAGAGAAGCTGCTGCGTGCGATCTTCGGTGAGAAAGCGTCTGACGTTAAAGACTCTTCTCTGCGCGTGCCAAACGGTGTTTCCGGTACGATTATCGACGTTCAGGTCTTTACTCGCGATGGCGTAGAAAAAGACAAACGTGCGCTGGAAATCGAAGAGATGCAGCTGAAGCAGGCGAAAAAAGACCTGTCTGAAGAACTGCAGATCCTCGAAGCTGGCCTGTTCAGCCGTATCTACGCTGTGCTGGTTTCCGGTGGTGTTGAAGCTGAGAAGCTCGACAAACTGCCGCGCGACCGCTGGTTAGAACTCGGCCTGACCGACGAAGAGAAACAAAATCAGCTGGAACAACTGGCTGAACAGTACGACGAACTGAAGCACGAGTTTGAGAAAAAACTCGAAGCGAAACGCCGTAAAATCACTCAGGGCGACGATCTGGCACCGGGCGTGCTGAAGATTGTTAAGGTTTATCTGGCGGTTAAACGTCGGATCCAGCCTGGTGATAAGATGGCAGGTCGTCACGGTAACAAGGGTGTTATCTCTAAGATCAACCCGATCGAAGATATGCCACACGATGCTAACGGTACGCCGGTAGATATCGTACTGAACCCGCTGGGCGTACCATCGCGTATGAACATCGGTCAGATCCTTGAAACCCACCTGGGTATGGCTGCAAAAGGTATCGGCGATAAGATCAACGCCATGCTGAAACAGCAGCAGGAAGTCGCGAAACTGCGCGAATTCATCCAGCGTGCTTACGATCTGGGTTCAGATGTTCGTCAGAAAGTTGACCTGAATACCTTCAGTGATGAAGAAGTTCTGCGTCTGGCTGAAAACCTGAAAAAAGGTATGCCGATCGCAACGCCGGTATTCGACGGTGCGAAAGAGTCTGAAATCAAGGAACTGTTACAGCTGGGTGGCCTGCCGACTTCCGGTCAGATCACACTGTTCGACGGTCGTACCGGTGAGCAGTTCGAGCGCCAGGTTACCGTTGGCTACATGTACATGCTGAAACTGAACCACCTGGTTGATGACAAGATGCATGCGCGTTCTACCGGTTCTTACAGCCTGGTTACTCAGCAGCCGCTGGGTGGTAAGGCGCAGTTCGGTGGTCAGCGCTTCGGGGAGATGGAAGTGTGGGCGCTGGAAGCATATGGCGCAGCATACACCCTGCAGGAAATGCTCACCGTTAAGTCTGATGACGTGAACGGTCGTACTAAGATGTATAAAAACATCGTGGACGGCAACCATCAGATGGAACCAGGCATGCCGGAATCCTTCAACGTACTGTTGAAAGAGATTCGTTCGCTGGGTATCAACATCGAGCTGGAAGACGAGTAACTCTCGATCAAACAGGTCACTGGTGCTGGCGTAACAGCCAGCGCCAGATTGTGCTAACTCCGACGGGAGCAAATCCGTGAAAGATTTATTAAAGTTTCTGAAAGCGCAGACTAAAACCGAAGAGTTTGATGCGATCAAAATTGCTCTGGCCTCGCCAGACATGATCCGTTCATGGTCTTTCGGTGAAGTTAAGAAGCCGGAAACCATCAACTACCGTACGTTCAAACCTGAACGTGACGGCCTTTTCTGCGCCCGTATCTTTGGGCCGGTAAAAGACTACGAGTGCCTGTGCGGTAAGTACAAGCGCCTGAAACACCGTGGTGTGATCTGTGAGAAGTGCGGCGTTGAAGTGACCCAGACCAAAGTACGCCGTGAGCGTATGGGCCACATCGAGCTGGCGTCTCCGACCGCTCACATCTGGTTCCTGAAATCTCTGCCGTCCCGTATCGGTTTGCTGCTCGATATGCCGCTGCGTGATATCGAACGTGTACTGTACTTCGAATCTTATGTGGTTATCGAAGGCGGTATGACTAATCTGGAACGTCAACAGATCCTGACTGAAGAGCAGTATCTGGACGCGCTGGAAGAGTTCGGTGACGAATTCGACGCGAAGATGGGTGCGGAAGCAATCCAGGCCCTGCTGAAGAGCATGGATCTGGAGCAAGAGTGTGAAACTCTGCGCGAAGAGCTGAACGAAACCAACTCCGAAACCAAGCGTAAGAAGCTGACCAAGCGTATCAAACTGCTGGAAGCCTTCGTACAGTCTGGCAACAAGCCAGAGTGGATGATCCTGACCGTTCTGCCGGTTCTGCCGCCAGATCTGCGTCCGCTGGTTCCGCTGGATGGTGGTCGTTTCGCAACGTCGGATCTGAACGATCTGTATCGTCGCGTGATCAACCGTAACAACCGTCTGAAACGTCTGCTGGATCTGGCTGCGCCGGATATCATCGTACGCAACGAAAAACGTATGCTGCAGGAAGCGGTTGACGCCCTGCTGGATAACGGTCGTCGCGGTCGTGCGATCACCGGTTCTAACAAACGTCCTCTGAAATCTTTGGCTGACATGATCAAAGGTAAACAGGGTCGTTTCCGTCAGAACCTGCTCGGTAAGCGTGTTGACTACTCCGGTCGTTCTGTAATCACCGTAGGTCCATACCTGCGTCTGCATCAGTGCGGTCTGCCGAAGAAAATGGCACTGGAACTGTTCAAACCGTTCATTTACGGCAAGCTGGAACTGCGTGGCCTGGCCACCACCATCAAAGCCGCTAAGAAAATGGTTGAGCGTGAAGAAGCTGTCGTTTGGGATATCCTGGACGAAGTTATCCGCGAACACCCGGTACTGCTGAACCGTGCACCAACACTGCACCGTCTGGGTATCCAGGCATTTGAGCCGGTACTGATCGAAGGTAAAGCTATCCAGCTGCACCCGCTGGTTTGTGCGGCATATAACGCCGACTTCGATGGTGACCAGATGGCTGTTCACGTACCGCTGACGCTGGAAGCCCAGCTCGAAGCGCGTGCGCTGATGATGTCTACTAACAACATCCTGTCTCCGGCGAACGGCGAACCTATCATCGTTCCGTCTCAGGACGTTGTATTGGGTCTGTACTACATGACCCGTGACTGTGTTAACGCCAAAGGCGAAGGCATGGTGCTGACTGGCCCGAAAGAAGCTGAGCGTATCTATCGCGCAGGTCTGGCCTCTCTGCATGCGCGCGTTAAAGTGCGTATCACTGAATATGAAAAAGATGAAAACGGCGAATTCGTTGCGCACACCAGCCTGAAAGACACGACCGTAGGTCGCGCCATTCTGTGGATGATCGTACCGAAAGGTCTGCCTTTCTCCATCGTCAACCAGGCGCTGGGCAAGAAAGCTATCTCCAAAATGCTGAACACCTGTTACCGCATTCTGGGCCTGAAGCCGACCGTTATCTTCGCTGACCAGACAATGTACACCGGCTTTGCTTATGCAGCGCGTTCAGGTGCATCTGTTGGTATTGATGACATGGTCATCCCAGAGAAGAAACACGAGATCATCTCTGAAGCGGAAGCTGAAGTTGCTGAGATCCAGGAGCAGTTCCAGTCTGGTCTGGTAACCGCGGGCGAACGCTATAACAAAGTTATCGATATCTGGGCTGCGGCGAACGATCGTGTATCCAAAGCGATGATGGATAACCTGCAAACCGAAACCGTTATTAACCGTGACGGCGTAGAAGAGCAGCAGGTTTCCTTCAACAGCATCTACATGATGGCCGACTCCGGTGCGCGTGGTTCTGCAGCACAGATTCGTCAGCTGGCCGGTATGCGTGGTCTGATGGCGAAGCCAGATGGCTCCATCATCGAAACGCCAATCACCGCGAACTTCCGTGAAGGTCTGAACGTACTCCAGTACTTCATCTCTACTCACGGTGCGCGTAAAGGTCTGGCGGATACCGCACTGAAAACAGCGAACTCCGGTTATCTGACTCGTCGTCTGGTCGACGTTGCGCAGGACCTGGTTGTTACTGAAGACGATTGCGGCACTCTGGAAGGCATCACCATGACCCCGGTTATCGAGGGTGGTGACGTTAAAGAGCCGCTGCGCGATCGCGTTCTGGGTCGTGTAACTGCTGAAGACGTTCTGAAGCCGGGTACGGCGGATATTCTGGTTCCACGCAACACGCTGCTGCACGAACAGTGGTGTGATCTGCTGGAAGAGAACTCCGTTGACTCCGTCAAAGTACGTTCCGTCGTATCTTGTGACACCGACTTTGGTGTATGTGCGCACTGCTACGGTCGTGACCTGGCGCGTGGCCACATCATCAACAAAGGTGAAGCAATCGGCGTTATCGCGGCACAGTCCATCGGTGAACCGGGTACACAGCTGACGATGCGTACGTTCCACATCGGTGGTGCGGCATCTCGTGCGGCTGCTGAATCCAGCATCCAGGTGAAAAACAAAGGTAGCATCCGTCTGAGCAATGCGAAGTCGGTTGTGAACTCCAGCGGCAAACTGGTTATCACCTCACGTAACACCGAACTGAAACTGATCGACGAATTCGGCCGTACCAAAGAAAGCTATAAAGTGCCTTACGGCTCCGTTATGGCGAAAGGTGATGGCGAACAGGTTGCTGGCGGCGAAACCGTAGCAAACTGGGATCCGCACACCATGCCGGTTATCACCGAAGTGAGTGGTTTTGTCCGCTTCACTGACATGATCGACGGCCAGACCATTACTCGTCAGACCGACGAGCTGACCGGTCTGTCTTCTCTGGTGGTTCTGGATTCTGCAGAGCGTACTGCGGGCGGTAAAGACCTGCGTCCGGCACTGAAAATTGTTGATGCTCAGGGCAACGACGTTCTGATCCCAGGCACCGATATGCCTGCTCAGTACTTCCTGCCGGGTAAAGCGATTGTTCAGCTGGAAGATGGCGTACAGATCAGTTCTGGTGACACCCTGGCGCGTGTTCCGCAGGAATCCGGCGGTACCAAGGATATCACCGGTGGTCTGCCGCGCGTTGCGGACCTGTTCGAAGCACGTCGTCCGAAAGAGCCGGCAATCCTGGCTGAAATCAGCGGCATCATTTCCTTCGGTAAAGAAACCAAAGGGAAACGTCGTCTGGTTATCACCCCGGTAGACGGTAGCGAACCGTACGAAGAGATGATTCCGAAATGGCGTCAGCTCAACGTGTTCGAAGGTGAACGTGTAGAACGTGGTGACGTGGTTTCCGACGGTCCGGAAGCGCCGCATGACATCCTGCGTCTGCGTGGTGTGCATGCTGTAACTCGTTACATCGTTAACGAAGTTCAGGACGTATACCGTCTGCAGGGCGTTAAGATTAACGATAAACACATCGAAGTTATCGTTCGTCAGATGCTGCGTAAAGCCACCATCGAAAGCGCTGGTAGCTCCGACTTCCTGGAAGGCGAGCAGGTTGAATACTCCCGCGTCAAGATCGCTAACCGCGAGCTGGAAGCGAACGGCAAAGTGGGTGCAACGTTCTCCCGCGATCTGCTGGGTATCACCAAAGCGTCTCTGGCAACCGAGTCCTTCATCTCTGCAGCATCGTTCCAGGAAACCACGCGTGTCCTGACCGAAGCCGCTGTTGCAGGTAAACGTGATGAACTGCGCGGTCTGAAAGAGAACGTAATCGTGGGTCGTCTGATCCCGGCAGGTACCGGTTACGCGTACCACCAGGATCGTATGCGCCGTCGCGCAGCGGGCGAACTGCCAGCTGCTCCGCAGGTGACTGCTGAAGATGCGTCTGCCAGCCTGGCAGAACTGCTGAACGCAGGCCTGGGCGGTTCTGACAACGATTAATCGTTGCTGACCATAATAAAAAACCCGCTTCGGCGGGTTTTTTTATGTCTGTGTTTATGCCTGATGGCGCTGTGCTTATCAGGCCTACGAGGCGACGAAGCTATCCGGCAATGTCATTAATTTACCGGCGGTAAGCGCCGATAAAGTTCAATCATGTCGCCCGCCAGATCCTGAATCACCATCGCGTTCATCAGATGGTCCTGCGAATGGACGGTGATGAGATTGACCGGTAGCTTGCCGGTACCTTCGTCGATACCGATAAGTTGGGTCTGGATTTTATGTGCTTGTTTAACGTACTCGCGTGATTCCGTCATCGCTTGTTCTGCACCGGGGAAATCCCCTTTACGCGCCAGTTGTAGCGCTGTCAGGGCCTGGCTGCGGGCAGCACCCGCATTAACGAGTAATTCCATGATGATTGTTTCTAACTCTTCCATGCCATTACTCCAGCAGTTTCAGCGCTTTATCCAGTACGGCATCACCTTTCATCATGCCGTAATCCATCATATCGATCACCGCGACCTTTTTACCTAACGGGTCAGCAAGCGCCTGCAGCTTGGCCTGCTCATACTTAACCTGTGGACCGAGTAAAACAATATCTGCAGTGGCAATATTCTCTGCAAACTCAGCCACCGGGACCGCTTTGATAGTGACGTCGACGCCTTTTTTCTGGGCGGCATCTTTCATCCTTTGCACCAGCATGCTGGTGGACATTCCGGCGGCACAGCATAAAACGATGTTTTTCATAAGCAGTCTCGATCAACATGTGTGGGTTGATAATTATCGCGAGCCAGCTGTAGCAACAACTGCTTTGCAACGATTGTGTGCAAGGCATCACAAAGAAAATCACTTTTTCTGAAACCGGTTACAAAAAGAGGCAAAACCCGATGATCTGCACCAGGGCCGGCGGCTTTTTGACTCGCTTATCACATGCTGGAATATATAATTACTGTCAATAAAGACATGTTATAAAAAACAGTATTGACAGCGTTTTTTAAACCCGTATGTTAATACTTAACAGCGGAGAAATTGTCATTTGCTGTTAACTTAGTAAGTGTTAGTAGAGTTTGATAGGGAGTTGCGATAAAGGCCACGAAGTATTTTTTGTATGGGATAGTCGATGCTGAAAACGCTATTTTTTCACCTCGACAATGCTTTCAGGCCACGTAGTTGATATATCTAATCGCAAAAAATCAGTAAAGCGCGACGATGTAACGCCATGATTTAATAGTAATTATTCGTGATTTCTGCTTTTTTGGTTATCACGAGGGAAATAAGGCAACGCATCAAAGAGTATATGTCGCGAGGGGAAGTGTACTTGTTTAGGTCACCAGCCTTGAGTTCTATTATCAAGCGGGTGGAATGTGTTTAACGGTAAATAGAGGAAAGCTTTAGTTAGTATCAATATCCAATATTATCTGTAGTAAACGTGTACATTTTAAAGTAGTACCATCAGCAGTATTAAATCGTTAAGTTTATTAATGTTAAATTTGAAGTGTGTAGTAACGTAAAGCCCTGACTGCAATAGTCGGGGCTTTTGTTCATTGTAGATCAAGCTGTTATCCAGGATGCTTAGCCGCGTTGGTTCAATATTGCATCACTCAGTGGGTATTAAAAAAATTAATGCTTGCTTAATGATTAGAAGTAGGTCTACTATAGCGGCATCGGTTTGGAACACAGACCTTATGCAAGCAGTTTTAGTAAAGCAGTTCTCAGTTCAAGCGTTATCCTCAGATACTCTTCTTCATGAGCCTCCTCCCTAAGTGCCCCATAAGTTAATTTCTGCAAAACAGGCCATCTTCGCTGCATAAGCGGCTCAAAAACATGAAAGGAAGTATCTATGTCTAACAAAATGACTGGTTTAGTAAAATGGTTTAACCCTGAGAAAGGCTTTGGCTTTATCACCCCTCAGGACGGTAGCAAGGATGTGTTTGTGCATTTCTCCGCTATCCAGAGCAACGATTTTAAAACCTTAGACGAAGGTCAAAAAGTGGAGTTCTCTGTTGAGAACGGCGCTAAAGGTCCGTCTGCTGTTAACGTTATCGCGCTGTAATCGCCGATAATTTCACGAACGCTTACGATAGCGATGAAGGCCAGAGCCTGAGCAGTTAAGTGCCAGTGAAGAAAAAACCCGCGAAAGCGGGTTTTTTTGTTTATGCGATAGCGTTGGACTTAGGGCATCTGGGCGGCGCGTCCCAGATAGCTGTCCCAGTCTTTCCACACGGGCTGTAATCCTTGCGCCATGAGTGCTTCAGCAACGGCTTCCGGGCGACGATCGTCGTGCGGAGAGAACTGTTCCAGTTCGGGGTGGTTATCGGCATAACCGCCGGGCTGGGTTTTAGAGAAGGCGCTGACGTTGTTGATCGCCAACGGGATCACATGGTCACGAAACCATGGCGATTCGCGGGTGGAGAGCGACAGCTCAATGTCCGGCGACAGCAAGCGAAATGCACAAATGGTTTGCACCAGCTGGCGTTCATCCATGATTGACGCGGGCTCAACGCCTCCGGTACATGGACGCAGGCGCGGGAAGGAGATGGAGTAGCGACTCTGCCAGTAATGCTGCTGCATCCACAGCAGATGTTCAGCTACCATATAGCAATCGACCCGCCAACTATCGGACAAACCAATCAACGCGCCAAGACCGATTTTGTCGATCCCTGCACGGCCCAGCCTG
Organism: Citrobacter sp. RHBSTW-00029; assembly: GCF_014104295.1. NCBI lineage: Bacteria > Pseudomonadati > Pseudomonadota > Gammaproteobacteria > Enterobacterales > Enterobacteriaceae > Citrobacter > Citrobacter sp. RHBSTW-00029. Next base: position 3,920,053 of record NZ_JABXRT010000001.1, on the reverse strand, counting down.
TCCGGCGTTTCCAGCCGCCAGAAGAAATCCTGCTTTTTCCCCTTCAGATGGTGGCGGGCGTAAATTCCCTCATGATAGCTCTCCTGATACACCATCACGCCATCCAGCCCCAGCGTCTTCAGCTCCGCATATTCAGCCTCTGACAGCGGCTGTACTTCCATCTGTAAAGAGGCAAACTGGCGGCGAATGGCAGGCAAATGGCGACGAAAGTAATCCATCCCCACTTTGGCCTGATGTTCACCGGTGACCAGTAGCAGATGCTCAAAGCCCAGCTCACGGATAGCCGCACACTCACGTTGTATCTCATCTTCGTCCAGCGTTTTGCGTTTGATACGGTTGCTCATCGAAAAACCGCAGTAGGTGCAGTCGTTGGCACATAGGTTGGAGAGATACAACGGCACGTAAAAGCTCACCGTGTTGCCAAAACGCTGGCGGGTGAGCTTTTGCGCCCGCTGTGCCAGCGGCTCCAGATAGTCGGCGGCGGCAGGGGAGAGCAGCGCCATCAAATCATCGCGGCTAAGCTGTGAAGCGTTGAGGGCGCGTTCCACGTCAGCGGCGGTTTTCCCGTTGATACGCAGGCGGATGTCGTCCCAGTCCAGTTGTCGCCATCGGTCGGTGAAGGTTTTCATGCGAAAGCCTCCAGGAATCCGGTTAACGGGCTGGTGGCCTGCGCGAGCGAACTTTTGCTGCCGGGGACGGCCTGGCGCGCCAAAAGGCCCGCTTCAACTGCCAGACGGAAAGCGGTGGCCATCATCACCGGATCATCCGCTACGGCAATCGCCGTGTTGACCAGCACCGCGTCAGCGCCCATTTCCAGCGCCTGCGCTGCGTGGCTGGGCACGCCGATACCCGCATCGACCACCACCGGTACGGTCGCCTGCTGGATAATAATCTCCAGCATCGCTTTGGTTTCCAGCCCCTGGTTGGAGCCGATAGGCGCGCCGAGCGGCATCACCGCCGCGCAGCCGACCTCTTCCAGCCGCTTGCACAGTACCGGATCCGCGCCGCAGTAGGGCAGCACCACAAAGCCCTGTTTCACCAGCGCTTCGGCGGCTTTTAGCGTTTCGATGGGATCGGGCAATAGCCAGCGGGCATCCGGGTGGATTTCTAATTTCAGCCAGTTTGTGCCCAACGCTTCACGCGCCAGTTGGGCGGCGAAAATCGCCTCTTCAGCGGTTTTCGCTCCGGAAGTGTTGGGCAGCAGCGTCACGCCCGCGTCGATAAGCGGGGCCAGAATGGCATCGTTATGCTGACGCAAATCGACCCGCTTCATCGCCAGGGTTACCAGCTGGCTGCCGGAGGCGCGAATCGCCTCGACCATCAGCTGCGATGAGGCAAATTTTCCGGTACCGGTGAACAGATGTGAATCAAACGTTTTGTCGGCAATACGTAACATATCAACCCCCTGCAATAACCTGAAAAAGCAGGATCTGGTCGCCTTCCTGCACGATTTGCTGCTGCCACTGCTCGCGCGGCAGGATCTGCTGATTGAGCGCCAGCGCCGCGCCCGGTTTAAGCTGATTAAGCTCGGTGAGCAGCCCGCTGACGGTTTGCCCCTCGGCGCACTGCATCGGCTCATCATTGAACTGAATCTGCATGTTGCCCTCCGCATACCGGGCAGCCATTGGCCCGACGCAGCGCAAGGCTGCGCCACTGGCTGGTTTTACCGTCAAACAGGCGTAACTCGCCGCTGGGCGTCGCAATGCCGCTAAGCAGTTTGATGGCTTCCAGCGCCTGCAAGGTGCCCATTACGCCGACAACCGGGCCGACGATACCGGCGGTACGGCAGTTGCGTTCGGGTTCGACATCATCCGGCCACAGGCAGCGGTAACAACCTTGCTCCCACGGCGGCGTGAGCACCATCAACTGGCCGCCGAAACCGACGGCGCTGGCGGTGATGAGCGGGGTGTTGAGCGACACGCAGGCGGCGTTAATTTCCTGACGCGTGGCCATGTTGTCGGTACAGTCGAGCACCACATCGGCCCGCGCTACCGCATGCCGCAGCGCATCGCCTTTCAGTCGCTGCTGGAGCGATACCAGTTCGATATCCGGGTTGAGCCGCGTCAGGCGCTGCTGGGCAATTTGCGATTTTGAACGCGCGATATCATCAGTGGTAAACAGGATCTGGCGCTGCAGATTGCTCAAATGAATGTCGTCATCGTCTACCAGCGTCAGTTTGCCGATACCTGCTCCCGCCAGATACAGCGCGGCAGGCGAACCTAACCCGCCTAAACCGATAATCAGCACATGGCTGTCGAGCAGCTTTTGTTGGCCCTCAATAGCGATATCGCCGAGCAGGATCTGCCGGCTGTAGCGCATAAAGTCGCGGTCATTCATCGCCGACTCCCGCTATGTCGAGCAGCTGCGCCGTGGCTGCCTGCCAGTCAGCCGCCTGGGTAATGGCGCTGACCACGGCAATGCTGCCGACGCCGGTTGCCAGCACCGCGGGCGCACGTTCCAGGCTGATGCCGCCAATGGCGACGGTCGGGTAATCGGCCAGTCGTTCAATATGACTTGCCAGCTGCGTCAGCCCCTGCGGGGCGGAAGGCATCTGCTTGGTTTGCGTGGGGAAGACGTGGCCGAGTGCGATATAAGAAGGCTTAGCGGCGAGCGCGACGTCGATCTCCATATCATCGTGAGTGGAGACACCCAGGCGCAGCCCCGCCGCCTGAATCGCCTTCAGATCGGTGGTTTCAAGGTCTTCCTGGCCCAGATGCACGCCGTAAGCGTTGTGCTTAATCGCCAGCCGCCAGTAGTCGTTGATAAACAGGCGGGCGTCATAGCGACGCCCCAGTTCAATGGCGGCCATGACGTCGGCTTCGACCTCTTCATCACGCTTATCTTTAATGCGCAACTGGATCGTGCGCACGCCCGCTGCCAGCAGGCGTTCAATCCATTGCACGCTGTCCACCACCGGGTAAAGCCCGAGGCGGAACTGCACGGTCGGGAAATCAGGCTGGTACATTATGCCTCCTCTTTTTTGAGGTAGATTTCACCGCCTTTGGCGCGGAAGTTCTCCGACATATCTGCCATTCCCACTTCAATAGTCTGCGCGGCGGCGTAGTCGCGCACCTCCTGGCTGATTTTCATTGAGCAGAACTTCGGCCCGCACATCGAACAGAAATGGGCGACTTTGCCGGACTCCTGCGGCAGGGTTTCATCGTGATAGGCGCGGGCAGTGAACGGGTCGAGTGCGAGGTTAAACTGGTCTTCCCAGCGGAATTCGAAGCGCGCTTTCGACATCGCGTTGTCGCGGATCTGCGCGCCCGGGTGCCCCTTCGCCAGGTCGGCGGCGTGAGCGGCAATTTTGTAGGTAATCAGCCCTTGCTTCACGTCTTCTTTGTTCGGCAGGCCGAGGTGCTCTTTTGGCGTGACGTAGCACAGCATCGCGCAGCCAAACCAGCCGATCATCGCCGCGCCAATGCCTGAGGTGAAGTGGTCATAGCCCGGCGCGATATCTGTCGTCAACGGCCCTAAGGTGTAGAACGGCGCTTCGTGGCAGCTCTCCAGCTCTTCGGTCATGTTGCGTTGGATCATATGCATCGGCACATGCCCTGGGCCTTCAATCATCACCTGCACGTCGTATTCCCAGGCGATTTTGGTCAGCTCGCCCAGCGTATGCAGTTCGGAGAACTGCGCTTCGTCGTTGGCATCCTGAATCGAACCCGGGCGCAGGCCGTCGCCGAGAGAGAGTGAGACGTCGTAGGCGGCGCAGATTTCACAAATTTCGCGGAAATGTTCAAACAGGAAGTTTTCTTTGTGATGCGAGAGGCACCATTTCGCCATAATTGAACCGCCGCGCGAGACAATTCCGGTCAGGCGTTTAGCGGTCATCGGCACGTAGCGCAGCAGTACGCCGGCATGGATGGTGAAGTAGTCGACGCCCTGTTCGGCCTGCTCCAGCAGCGTGTCACGGAATGCTTCCCAGGTGAGATCTTCGGCGATCCCGTTGACCTTCTCCAGCGCCTGGTAGATCGGTACGGTGCCGATCGGCACCGGGCTGTTACGCAGGATCCACTCGCGGGTTTCGTGAATATAGCGACCAGTGGAGAGGTCCATCACCGTATCTGCGCCCCAGCGGGTCGACCACACCAGTTTTTCGACCTCTTCTTCGATAGAGGAAGTGACCGCCGAGTTACCGATATTGGCATTCACCTTCACCAGGAAGTTGCGGCCGATGATCATCGGCTCGGATTCCGGGTGGTTGATATTGGCCGGAATAATCGCCCGGCCCGCAGCGACTTCATCACGCACGAATTCCGGGGTGATATTTTCCGGCAGACGAGCGCCAAAGTTCATCCCCGGATGCTGGTGGCGCAGCACTTCACTACGAATACGCTCGCGGCCCATATTTTCACGGATGGCGATAAACTCCATCTCTGGCGTGACGATCCCCTGACGGGCGTAGTGCAACTGGGTCACGCGCTTACCGGCTTTGGCGCGCTTTGGCGTCAGCAGGCCGCTGAAACGGAGCTCGTCCAGGCCATCGTCGGCCAGGCGCTCTTTGGTGTAAGCGGAGCTGCGGTCGTCTAATTCTTCGCTGTCGTTACGCGCCGCAATCCACGGCTGGCGCAGTTTCGCCAGGCCCTGCTGGACGTTAATCTCCACGTCAGGATCGCCATACGGCCCGGAGGTGTCGTACACCGGCACGGCTTCGTTGTCTTCAAATTGCGGATTGTCTTTGCTGCCGCCAATTAGCGTCGGGCTCAGCTGGATTTCGCGCATCGGGATGCGGATATCCGGCTGCGAACCGGTAATATAAATGCGTTTTGAGTTAGGGAAGGCGGTCCCTTCCAGGGTATCGATAAAGTGTTGGGCTTGCGCGCGCTGTTCGCGGCGTGATGGTTTAGTAGTGGCAGACATAGCTCATTCCAAAAAAGTAAGGACGTGGCTTGTCAGACGACGGATGAAGCAAGAGAGAGACGATCGCCCAAAGACGAACGGTTGTAGATTGACTCTTGTTCCCTTCGCAGGTCTTAACCTGATCAGGTTCCGCGGATCCCGAATTAACGGTCTCAGCCTTTTCCACTCATACTGTTGTGGAAAATAAGCACTCCGACAAGAAGTAACCTCTATCTTAGAGGTAATGAATGTAAACTACGCGTTAATGCGACAAATCTCAAGCAGGACGTTTAAGAGTGCCACTCTCGTGCATCGCATCAAATACCAGCATGATCAGCTTATCTTCGAGCACGAACCGGGCTTCCAGCGCCTCGCCGAGATCCGATAAAACCTGTTGAAATTCAAGGAAGTTATCATGATCAATGGCGGTCTCCAGACTGGTGTCATAGTAGTCCATGATCAGTTGTGTGTTGGCTTCCAGCAGTGGCCAAATTTTTGTGGCTTTTAAAAGCTGCCCGTTCCCTTCCAATTTATGGAGAATACGTTCATAAATACTGAAGTGTCCGGTGGAGAGGTAATCGACCAGGCTCTGACAAAAATCATCCAGCGCTTTTTCATTGAGCCGCATGTACGATTCTTTGCCAGGCTTAATGCCAACCAGATTGTAGTAAGCCACGAGCAGGTGCTTACGTACATGTAGCCAGCGATCAACCAGTTTATTACTTCCTCCGACGTGCTCCGTCAGGCTTTCCAGCTGGTTTAGCATGATTGACTCCGCAAGATGGTGTTTAGGAACTGCTCACCCGTAAATGTAAAAATAATGTAAACAACATGCCTGTGAAGCAAAGGTTGCGCAAGAGATATGGATCGTATAATTGAAAAATTAGATAGCGGCTGGTGGATTGTCAGTCATGAGCAAAAGTTATGGTTGCCTCATGGCGAGCTGCCTCACGGCGACGCGGCACGTTTTGATTTGATTGGGCAGCGCGCACTTTCTATCGGCGAATGGGAAGGGGAGACGGTCTGGCTGGTGCAGCAGCAACGTCGCCACGATATGGGGTCGGTACGCCAGGTCATTGACCAGGATGTTGGCCTGTTTCAACTGGCCGGACGCGGCGTACAGCTGGCCGAGTTTTACCGCTCGCATAAATTCTGCGGCTACTGTGGGCACACGATGCACCCGAGTAAAACGGAATGGGCGATGCTGTGCAGCCACTGCCGGGAACGCTACTACCCGCAAATTGCCCCCTGCATTATCGTCGCCATTCGCCGTGACGACGCTATCCTGCTCGCCCAACATGTTCGCCATCGCAACGGCGTGCATACCGTGCTGGCGGGTTTTGTCGAAGTGGGCGAGACCCTTGAGCAGGCGGTGGCGCGTGAAGTCATGGAAGAGAGCGGCATTAAGGTGAAAAACCTGCGCTATGTCACTTCTCAGCCGTGGCCGTTCCCACAGTCTTTGATGACCGCATTTATGGCAGAGTATGATAGCGGCGAGATTGTTATCGACCCGAAAGAACTGCTGGAAGCGAACTGGTATCGCTACGATGATTTACCGCTGCTTCCCCCGCCAGGCACTGTCGCGCGGCGATTGATTGAAGACACTGTGGCGATGTGTCGGGCTGAGTACGAGTAAAGAACGAGTGATGATACACTGATGGACTGACGCAATAAGGAACTGCAAAAATGACCGAACTGAAGAACGATCGTTATCTGCGTGCGCTGCTGCGCCAGCCCGTTGATGTCACTCCGGTATGGATGATGCGCCAGGCGGGCCGCTATCTACCGGAATACAAAGCTACCCGCGCCGAGGCGGGCGATTTTATGGCGCTGTGCAAAAATGCCGAGCTGGCCTGCGAAGTCACGCTGCAGCCGCTGCGTCGTTATAAGCTTGATGCCGCGATCCTCTTCTCGGATATCCTGACGATTCCCGATGCGATGGGGCTTGGGCTGTATTTTGAAGCCGGAGAAGGTCCACGCTTCACCTCGCCGATTACCAGCAAGGCGGACGTCGACAAACTGCCGATCCCGGACCCGGAAGATGGGCTGGGTTACGTGATGAATGCGGTGCGCACGATTCGCCGTGAACTGAAAGGCGAAGTGCCGCTGATCGGCTTCTCCGGTAGCCCGTGGACGCTGGCGACCTACATGGTTGAAGGCGGCAGCAGCAAAGCCTTCACCGTGATTAAAAAGATGATGTATGCCGACCCTAAAGCGCTGCATCTGCTGCTGGATAAGCTGGCGAAAAGCGTCACGCTGTACCTGAACGCGCAGATCAAAGCGGGCGCGCAGTCGGTGATGATTTTCGATACCTGGGGCGGTGTGCTGACCGGTCGCGACTATCAGCAGTTCTCCCTGTACTACATGCACAAAATCGTTGATGGCCTGCTGCGCGAGAACGACGGTCGTCGTGTACCGGTGACCCTGTTTACCAAAGGCGGCGGTCAGTGGCTGGAAGCGATGGCGGAAACCGGCTGTGATGCGTTAGGTCTCGACTGGACCACTGACATTGCCGATGCGCGTCGTCGTGTAGGTCATAAAGTGGCGCTGCAGGGCAATATGGATCCATCCATGCTGTATGCGCCGCCAGCCCGCATCGAAGAAGAGGTGGCGACAATTCTGGCCGGATTCGGTCAGGGCGAAGGGCATGTCTTTAACCTGGGCCACGGCATTCATCAGGACGTCCCGCCAGAACATGCGGGTGTCTTTGTGGAGGCGGTACATCGGTTGTCCGAACAGTACCACCGCTAAGGAGTCATTATGGATCTCGCGTCATTACGCGCGCAGCAGCTTGAACTGGCCTCTTCAGTGATCCGCGAGGATCGTCTGAAGAACGATCCGCCTGATCTGATCGGCGGGGCGGACGTGGGGTTTGAGCAGGGCGGCGAAGTGACGCGAGCCGCGATGGTCTTACTGAAGTATCCCACGCTTGAACTGGTTGAATACAAGGTGGCGCGTATCGCCACCACCATGCCCTACATTCCCGGTTTTCTCTCCTTTCGTGAAACCCCCGCGCTGATGGCCGCCTGGCAATTGCTCTCGCACAAGCCAGATCTGCTGTTTGTTGACGGGCACGGCATTTCGCACCCGCGTCGCCTGGGCGTAGCCAGTCATTTTGGTCTGCTGGTGGATGTCCCGACGATTGGCGTGGCGAAAAAACGGTTGTGCGGCAAGTTTGAGCCGCTCGCTGCCGAACCCGGCGCGTTAGCACCATTGCTGGATAAAGGCGAACAGCTGGCGTGGGTCTGGCGCAGCAAAGCGCGCTGTAACCCGTTGTTTATCTCTACGGGTCACCGCGTGAGTATGGACAGCGCACTGGCGTGGGTACAACGCTGTATGAACGGCTATCGTCTGCCGGAACCAACGCGCTGGGCAGATGCGGTGGCATCCGAACGCCCGGCTTTTACGCGGCTTGCAGCAAAAGCGCCCCATATCGGGTAAACTGCGGCTAATTTCCGTATTTGAGAACTCATCATGTTACAAAATCCGATTCACCTGCGTCTGGAGAAGCTGGAAAGCTGGCAGCACGTCACGTTTATGGCCTGTCTGTGCGAACGCATGTACCCGAATTACGCCATGTTCTGCAAGCAAACTGAATTTGGCGATGGACAGATTTACCGCCGAATTCTGGATCTGATTTGGGAAGCGCTGACGGTTAAAGACGCGAAAATCAATTTCGACAGCCAGCTGGAAAAGTTTGAAGAGGCCATTCCTTCTGCAGACGATTACGATCTGTACGGCGTTTATCCGGCGATTGATGCCTGTGTGGCATTAAGCGAACTGATGCATTCACGTCTTAGCGGTGAAACGCTGGAACACGCTATTGAAGTCAGTAAGGCTTCAATTACCACAGTAGCGATGCTGGAAATGACGCAAGCTGGTCGCGAAATGACCGATGAAGAGCTCAAAGAGAACCCTGCCGTTGAGCAAGAATGGGATATTCAGTGGGAAATTTTCCGACTTTTAGCCGATTGTGAAGAACGCGATATTGAGCTGATAAAAGGGCTGCGTGCAGACCTGCGCGAGGCTGGCGAGAGCAATATTGGTATAAATTTTCAGCAATGACACCACAAAACGTGATTTAACGCCTGATTTGTCGTGCCTGAAGGCTTCCCATCCGCCCCCGGTCTGGTCTACATTTGGGGGGCGAAAAAAAGTGGCTATCGGTGCGTGTATGCAGGAGAGTGCTTTTCTGGCATTTCCGTCGCACTCGATGCTTAGCAAGCGATAAACACATTGTAAGGATAACTTATGAACAAGACTCAACTGATTGATGTAATTGCAGACAAAGCAGAACTGTCTAAAACACAGGCTAAAGCTGCTCTGGAATCCACTCTGGCTGCTATTACTGAGTCTCTGAAAGAAGGCGATGCTGTACAACTGGTTGGTTTCGGTACCTTCAAAGTGAACCACCGTGCTGAGCGCACTGGCCGCAACCCGCAGACCGGTAAAGAAATCAAAATCGCCGCAGCTAACGTACCGGCATTTGTTTCTGGTAAAGCACTGAAAGACGCGGTTAAGTAATTCGCGTGGCAGTGAACAGTTTTAACGAAGGGGCGGTTTCGCCCCTTTTGTCCATCTGGCGTCATACGCTCTGGCTTTCAGGTGTGCTGTTGCTGTCGGCCTGTAGTCGTCATTCCGAGCTTCCTCCGTTCACGGCCAGCGGTTATGTTGGCGAGCAGGGGGCAGTACGCGTCTGGCGTAAAGATTCCAGTGACGATGTTCACTTGCTCTCGGTATTGAGTCCGTGGCGTAACGGCGATACCACCACCAGTGAATACCGCTGGCAGGGAGATACGCTCTCTCTGATAGAACTCAATGTTTACAGTAAACCGCCGGAACATATTCGTATCCGCTTCGATGACCGCGGCGAACTGAGTTTCATGCAACGTGAAGTCGCCGGGCAAAAGCAGCAGCTTTCCAGCGATCAAATTGCGTTGTACCGCTATCGTGCCGATCAAATCCGCAAGACCAGCGATGCGCTGCGTCAGGGACGGGTGATATTGCGTCAGGGACGTTGGCATGCGGATAACACGGTCACAACCTGTGAAGGTGAAACGCTGAAGCCAGACCTGGAGTCGTGGGCGATAAACCATATCGAGCGCCGCCAGAAACATTCATCCGTAGAGGTGAGTGTGGCATGGCTGGAAGCGCCCGAAGGGTCGCAGTTACTGCTAGTCGCCAATGAAGATTTTTGTCACTGGCAGCCTACAGCCAAAACGTTCTGAAAACCTGAAGACAGGTAGTCAGCAGGCCTGATCCGTATGGCGTCATCAGGCATTAAGTCTTTTACCAGTGCCCCATTCCCATATGGCCGCCGCCGCGATGGTTACCGCCACCGCCGCATCCGCCGTAGCCCATTCCCGCGCCACGTGGCACGCCAGCCTGCGCCATTGCGACATCGCGTTTAACGCGCTGCTCGTCCAGAGACTGATTCAACGCTTCCATCTCTTTTGCCACGGCATTAATTTTTGCCGTGTCCGGCGAGCTGGCCGTTAATAGTGCATTGTACTCATAACGTTTGGATGTCAGCTGTTGGCGCAACGCGCTGGTCTGGGAATAGTAATCATCATAGATTTTCTGCGCGGCAGCCTGCTGCTCAGCGGTCATTGGGGTACCGCCTCGTTGCTGCATTCCATCACCGTATCCCCAGTGATTCTGCGCCAGTACCGGGGTGGAGCCAAGTGCGATAAGAGAAAGTGCAATCAGCGCCAGTTTGTTGTTCCGTTTCATCGTTCGTTCTCCTGTTGGTTAGCTTACATTCCCTTTTGCATCTTCCGTGCCAAAGCGGCAATCCCAGTCCTGCGGGCGTTGTGCGCGTCGTCTTTGCAGGAAAACGGGTAAAAATGACTCGCCAGAACGCGGCAGCGGGTCATTTTTACCCGGTACTTTCAGCGGTTTGTGTCTGAGGGCAGGGTTATCAGGGGGAAAAAATGGCATGATTTCTGCTGTATACCTGCAACGATGAAAGGAACAAGCGGGGTGAAGGGAGAGCGTATGCGTCTTTATAAGGATACGGTGGCAAAGTGGTTGAGCCGACTCTTGCTGGCGGCAATCCTGATTTTGGTCGGCTGGTTTTCGATTATGACTATTCGGGACTATGGGCGGGAAAGTGGCGCCGCGCGGCAAACGCTACTGGAAAAAGGCAGTGTGCTCATTCGCGCTCTGGAATCTGGTACGCGTGTAGGCATGGGGATGCGCATGCATCATGCCCAGCAGCAGACGCTACTGGAGGAAATGGCCGTACAACCCGGTGTGCTATGGTTTGCCGTCGTCGATGAGCATGGTGTCATTATTACTCACAGCAATTCCTCAATGGTCGGGAAAACGCTCTATTCACCGGATGTCCTGCGACAGCTTAATCCCGGAGAACAAGAAAGCTGGCGAAATATTGACATTCAAGTGAGGGACGGTGAAAACATGCCGGCTCTGGAAATTTATCGCCAGTTTCAGCCGGCGTATGGTCCAGGACGTCATGGCATGGCGAGTTGCGCCAGTAATGACGGGCGACTTAACATCCCTGCACAAACCATTTTTATCGCCTTTGATGCCAGCGATCTGGCGGCGACCCAGACAAGAGAGTGGCGTAACACGTTGATTGTCCTCTCTGCGCTGGCGGCTGTACTACTGGCAACTGTACTTACGTTTTTCTGGTATCAGCGCTATCAGCGTTCGTACAAGGAATTGCAGGATGCGATGAAGCGGAAAGAAAAACTGCTGGCGCTCGGACACCTGGCGGCCGGCGTCGCACATGAAATTCGCAATCCGCTGTCTTCCATCAAAGGTCTGGCAAAGTATTTTGCCGAACGAACCCCGCCGGGTGGCGAGTCGCATGAGCTGGCACAGGTGATGGCGAAAGAGGCGGATCGTTTAAATCGGGTGGTGAGCGAATTGCTGGAGCTGGTGAAGCCAGCGCATCTGACGCTGCAACAGGTGGATCTCAACGAGGTCATCACCCACTCATTGCATCTGGTAAGCCAGGATGCTCAAAGTCGGGAGATTCAACTACGGTTTACGATAAATCCTGCACTACCAACCATTCAGGCCGATCCTGACCGGCTAACGCAGGTCCTGCTGAATCTGTATCTGAACGCCATTCATGCGATTGGCCACCAGGGCACGATTACGGTTGAAGCGAGTGAATGCAGCGCTGAGCGCGTTAAAATTGTGGTTACCGATAGCGGGAAGGGAATTGCAGCGGAACAGCTGGAGGCCATTTTTACGCCTTACTTTACAACCAAAGCTGACGGAACCGGCCTCGGGCTGGCGGTAGTGCAGAACATTATCGAACAGCATGGTGGCACCATTCAGGTGGCAAGCGTTGAGGGCAAAGGTGCGACCTTTACTCTTTGGCTGCCGACCAAAGCGAAACAACAGGATTAACAAGGATGACGCGCGGAAAAATCAATATTCTGGTAGTAGATGACGATATCAGCCACTGCACTATTTTACAGGCGCTGCTGCGCGGCTGGGGTTATGAGGTCGCGCTGGCCTATAGCGGGCGAGCGGCGCTGGAACAGGCGCGCGAACGCGTATTTGATTTAGTGCTGTGTGATGTACGCATGGCGGAGATGGACGGCATCGCAACGCTGAAAGAGATTAAAGCGCTGAATCCGGCGATTCCGGTCTTGATCATGACGGCGTTCTCCAGCGTAGAGACCGCCGTTGAGGCGCTTAAAACCGGGGCGCTGGACTACTTAATCAAGCCGCTGGATTTTGACCGTCTGCAGGAGACGCTGGAAAAGGCGCTGGCGCATACGCGGGAAATGGGCGCCGAACTGCCATCGGCGTCGGCGGTACAGTTTGGCATGATTGGCAGCAGTCCGGCGATGCAGAAGTTGCTTAATGAAATCGCGATGGTTGCGCCCTCAGATGCGACAGTGCTCATTCACGGAGACTCCGGCACGGGGAAAGAGTTGGTGGCCCGGGCGCTGCATGCCTGCAGCGCCCGTCGCGATAAGCCGCTGGTGACGCTCAACTGCGCGGCGCTTAATGAATCGCTGCTGGAGTCCGAACTTTTTGGTCACGAGAAAGGGGCGTTTACCGGGGCGGATAAACGACGGGAAGGGCGCTTTGTGGAAGCCGATGGTGGCACGTTATTTCTTGATGAAATTGGCGATATCTCACCGCTGATGCAGGTGCGTCTGCTGCGGGCTATCCAGGAGCGAGAAGTACAGCGGGTTGGCAGCAACCAGACTATTGCGGTTGATGTCCGGCTGATAGCCGCTACGCATCGTGATCTGGCAGAGGAAGTCAGCGCCGGGCGCTTTCGTCAGGATCTCTATTATCGTCTGAACGTCGTCACCATTGAAATGCCAGCGCTGTGCCAGCGCCGGGAAGATATTCCGCTGTTAGCCGAACATTTTCTCCAGCGTTTTGCCGCGCGTAACCGTAAAGCGGTGAAAGGCTTTACGCCGCAGGCGATGGATCTGCTGATCCACTACGACTGGCCGGGCAATATTCGTGAGCTGGAAAATGCGATTGAGCGCTCGGTGGTGCTGCTGACGGGGGAATATATTTCCGAACGTGAACTGCCGATGGCGATTGCCGCGACGCCGATAAAAACGGAATTCAGTGGCGAGATCCAACCGCTGGTGGATGTCGAAAAGGAGGTGATTCTGGCGGCGCTTGAAAAAACGGGCGGCAATAAAACCGAAGCCGCCCGTCAGTTAGGCATTACGCGTAAAACGCTGCTGGCGAAAATTTCGCGTTAGCGTTGCTCGCGTTCGATGGCGCGCCAGCCGATGTCGTTACGGCTGAAGCTGCCGTCCCAGCGGATGTCGGTCATCAGGGCGTAAGCGCGTTTCTGCGCTTCAGCCACGGTGTTGCCCAGCGCGGTCGCGCACAGCACGCGACCGCCGTTGGTCAACACGCGATCGTCAGCAGACAGCGTCGTTCCTGCGTGGAACACTTTCCCGCCAGCAACTTCTTCCAGCGGCAGGCCGTGGATCTCATCGCCGGTGTTGTAGTTGCCCGGATAACCGCCCGCGGCAATGACCACACCCAGCGAGGCGCGCTCGTCCCACTCGGAGGTTTTCTCGTCCAGCTTGCCGTCGCAGGCGGCGAGACACAGATCCACGAGGTCAGATTTCATGCGCAGCATGATCGGCTGGGTTTCCGGATCGCCGAAGCGGCAGTTAAACTCGATAACCTTCGGATTGCCCTGCTTATCGATCATCAGACCCGCATAGAGGAAACCGGTGTAGGTGTTACCTTCCGCCGCCATGCCTTTCACCGTTGGCCAGATGATGCGTTCCATGGTGCGCTGGTGGACTTCGTCAGTCACTACCGGTGCTGGAGAGTAGGCACCCATCCCGCCGGTATTAGGACCGGTATCGCCGTTGCCCACGCGTTTGTGGTCCTGGCTGGTGGCCATCGGCAGCACGTGCTCGCCATCGACCATCACGATAAAGCTCGCTTCTTCACCGTCGAGGAACTCTTCGATAACGATGCGGTGGCCCGCGTCGCCAAACGCGTTACCGGCCAGCATATCATGAACCGCGGCTTCCGCTTCCTCCAGCGTCATCGCCACAATCACGCCTTTGCCAGCGGCCAGACCGTCGGCTTTGATAACGATCGGCGCGCCTTTCTCGCGCAGGTAAGCCAGCGCAGGTTCGATTTCGGTGAAGTTTTGGTACTCCGCCGTTGGAATCTGATGGCGCGCAAGGAAATCTTTGGTGAAGGCTTTGGAGCCTTCCAACTGCGCGGCACCTTCCGTTGGGCCGAAGATTTTCAGACCGGCGGCGCGGAACGCATCGACCACGCCAATCACCAGCGGCGCTTCCGGACCAACGATGGTCAGATCGATCTTCTCGTTCTGGGCAAAGGCCAGCAGCGCTGGGATATCGGTTACGCCGATGGCCACGTTTTGCAGCGTGGGTTCCAGCGCGGTGCCTGCGTTACCCGGGGCGACAAATACCGTTTCGACTTTTGGCGACTGTGCCGCTTTCCACGCCAGGGCGTGCTCGCGCCCGCCGTTGCCAATCACTAATACTTTCATCGTCTGCTCCGTGGATTAATGGCGGAAGTGGCGCATGTCGGTAAATACCATCGCAATGCCGTGTTCATTGGCGGCGGCAATCACTTCGTCATCGCGAATAGAACCACCCGGCTGGATCACGCAGGTCACACCGGCGGCAGCAGCGGCATCAATCCCGTCGCGGAACGGGAAGAACGCGTCGGACGCCATAGAGGAACCTTTCACTTCCAGGCCTTCGTCGGCGGCTTTAATCCCGGCGATTTTCGCGGAGTAAACGCGGCTCATCTGGCCTGCGCCTATGCCAATAGTCATGTTCTCTTTGGCATAAACAATGGCGTTGGATTTCACGAACTTCGCCACTTTCCAGCAGAACAGCGCATCGCGCAGCTCCTGCCCGGTCGGCTGGCGTTTGGTCACTACGCGCAGTTCAGCTTCGCTCACCATACCGAGGTCGCGGTCCTGAACCAGCAGGCCGCCGTTAACGCGTTTGAAGTCCAGACCCGGCACACGCTGTGCCCACTGGCCGCAGGTCAGAACACGAACGTTCTGTTTGGCAGCGGTGATCTTCAGTGCGTCTTCGGTAGCCGATGGGGCGATGATCACTTCCACGAACTGGCGGGAGATGATCGCCTGCGCGGTTTCGGCATCCAGCTCGCGGTTAAAGGCGATGATGCCGCCGAATGCGGAGGTCGGGTCGGTTTTGTAAGCACGATCGTAAGCGTCAAGAATAGAGGTACTTACTGCTACACCACACGGGTTCGCGTGTTTGACGATCACACAGGCTGGCTCGTTGAATTCTTTCACGCACTCCAGTGCCGCATCGGTATCAGCGATGTTGTTGTAGGAAAGCGCTTTACCCTGAACCTGCTGCGCGGTGGCAACGGACGCTTCTTTAACATTCTCTTCTATATAGAAGGCAGCCTGCTGATGGCTGTTCTCGCCGTAGCGCATATCCTGCTTCTTAATGAAGTTCAGGTTCAGCGTACGCGGGAAGCGACCGGCGGCTTCTTTGCTTTCACCGTGGTAGGCCGGAACCATGCTGCCGAAGTAGTTGGCGATCATGCTGTCGTAAGCGGCAGTGTGTTCGAAGGCTTTAATCGCGAGATCGAAACGGGTGTCGAGGGTCAGAGAACCGTCGTTGGCATCCATCTCTTTAATAATGGCGTCGTAGTCGCTGCTCTTCACAACGATAGCTACATCTTTATGGTTCTTGGCAGCGGAGCGCACCATGGTCGGGCCGCCGATATCAATGTTCTCTACGGCATCTTCCAGAGAACATCCTTCGCGGGCGACGGTCTCGGCGAACGGATACAGGTTAACGACAACCATATCGATAGGAGCAATGTGGTGTTGTTCCATAATGGCATCATCCTGGCCACGACGACCGAGGATGCCGCCGTGGACCTTCGGATGCAGGGTCTTCACGCGTCCATCCATCATTTCCGGGAAGCCGGTGTAATCGGAAACTTCGGTCACTGGCAGACCTTTCTCCGCTAACAGGCGCGCAGTGCCACCTGTAGACAGCAGCTCCACACCACGTGCGGAAAGTGCCTGAGCGAATTCGATGATACCGGCCTTGTCAGAAACACTGAGCAGAGCGCGGCGGACTGGACGACGTTGTTGCATGGTAAATCCCCTGGATTTGACTATTACAGAGAGCGTTAGGTGAATTCTTGGCTAAAAACTCAGCTAACGCCCCTTACGGGGCATCCTTGTTGTGCGGGGGCATTGTAACGAAAACGTTTGCGCAACGCTCGCGAATTTTTCTCTTTACCTCAATTCCATTATTTCATCTCTATAGATGAGGGATAAAACCAGGTGACTCTCGAAAGAGAACCTTATTTTTGTGGATAACTCTGTGTGTAAATGGGTATAAGGCGGGGTTCTGCTGGGGATTGCAGCAGTCAGTCATTTTTCTGTCATTTAAGGGTTGCGGGCTGAGGGAAACTCCCTATAATGCGCCTCCATCGACACGGCGGATGTGAATCACTTCACACAAACAGCCGGGCCGGTTGAAGAGAAAAACCTGAAAATGAGGGTTGACTCTGAAAGAGGAAAGCGTAATATACGCCACCTCGCGACAGAGCGCTAAAGCGCGTCGCAACTGCTCTTTAACAATTTATCAGACAATCTGTGTGGGCACTCGAAGATACGGATTCTTAACGTCGCAAGACGAAAAATGAATACCAAGTCTCTGAGTGAACACGTAATTCATTACGAAGTTTAATTCACGAGCATCAAACTTAAATTGAAGAGTTTGATCATGGCTCAGATTGAACGCTGGCGGCAGGCCTAACACATGCAAGTCGAACGGTAGCACAGAGAGCTTGCTCTTGGGTGACGAGTGGCGGACGGGTGAGTAATGTCTGGGAAACTGCCCGATGGAGGGGGATAACTACTGGAAACGGTAGCTAATACCGCATAACGTCGCAAGACCAAAGAGGGGGACCTTCGGGCCTCTTGCCATCGGATGTGCCCAGATGGGATTAGCTAGTAGGTGGGGTAACGGCTCACCTAGGCGACGATCCCTAGCTGGTCTGAGAGGATGACCAGCCACACTGGAACTGAGACACGGTCCAGACTCCTACGGGAGGCAGCAGTGGGGAATATTGCACAATGGGCGCAAGCCTGATGCAGCCATGCCGCGTGTATGAAGAAGGCCTTCGGGTTGTAAAGTACTTTCAGCGAGGAGGAAGGTGTTGAGGTTAATAACCTTAGCAATTGACGTTACTCGCAGAAGAAGCACCGGCTAACTCCGTGCCAGCAGCCGCGGTAATACGGAGGGTGCAAGCGTTAATCGGAATTACTGGGCGTAAAGCGCACGCAGGCGGTCTGTCAAGTCGGATGTGAAATCCCCGGGCTCAACCTGGGAACTGCATCCGAAACTGGCAGGCTAGAGTCTTGTAGAGGGGGGTAGAATTCCAGGTGTAGCGGTGAAATGCGTAGAGATCTGGAGGAATACCGGTGGCGAAGGCGGCCCCCTGGACAAAGACTGACGCTCAGGTGCGAAAGCGTGGGGAGCAAACAGGATTAGATACCCTGGTAGTCCACGCCGTAAACGATGTCGACTTGGAGGTTGTGCCCTTGAGGCGTGGCTTCCGGAGCTAACGCGTTAAGTCGACCGCCTGGGGAGTACGGCCGCAAGGTTAAAACTCAAATGAATTGACGGGGGCCCGCACAAGCGGTGGAGCATGTGGTTTAATTCGATGCAACGCGAAGAACCTTACCTACTCTTGACATCCAGAGAACTTTCCAGAGATGGATTGGTGCCTTCGGGAACTCTGAGACAGGTGCTGCATGGCTGTCGTCAGCTCGTGTTGTGAAATGTTGGGTTAAGTCCCGCAACGAGCGCAACCCTTATCCTTTGTTGCCAGCGGTTCGGCCGGGAACTCAAAGGAGACTGCCAGTGATAAACTGGAGGAAGGTGGGGATGACGTCAAGTCATCATGGCCCTTACGAGTAGGGCTACACACGTGCTACAATGGCGCATACAAAGAGAAGCGACCTCGCGAGAGCAAGCGGACCTCATAAAGTGCGTCGTAGTCCGGATTGGAGTCTGCAACTCGACTCCATGAAGTCGGAATCGCTAGTAATCGTGGATCAGAATGCCACGGTGAATACGTTCCCGGGCCTTGTACACACCGCCCGTCACACCATGGGAGTGGGTTGCAAAAGAAGTAGGTAGCTTAACCTTCGGGAGGGCGCTTACCACTTTGTGATTCATGACTGGGGTGAAGTCGTAACAAGGTAACCGTAGGGGAACCTGCGGTTGGATCACCTCCTTACCTTAAAGAAGCGTTCTTTGTAGTGCTCACACAGATTGTCTGATGAAAAGTAAATAGCAAGGCGTCTTGCGATTGAGACTTATACGTCCCCTTCGTCTAGAGGCCCAGGACACCGCCCTTTCACGGCGGTAACAGGGGTTCGAATCCCCTAGGGGACGCCACTTGCTGGTTTGTGTGAGTGAAAGTCGCCGGCCTTAATATCTCAAAACTTACCTTCGGGTGACGTTTGAGATATTTGCTCTTTAAAAATCTGGATCAAGCTGAAAATTGAAACGACACACTGTTTCATTTCTCCGTAATAAGAAATGAAAAATGGTGTGTTCGAGTCTCTCAAATTTTCGCAACACGGTGGTGTTTTACGAAACATCTTCGGGTTGTGAGGTTAAGCGACTAAGCGTACACGGTGGATGCCCTGGCAGTCAGAGGCGATGAAGGACGTGCTAATCTGCGATAAGCGTCGGTAAGGTGATATGAACCGTTATAACCGGCGATTTCCGAATGGGGAAACCCAGTGTGATTCGTCACACTATCATTACGTGAATCCATAGCGTAATGAAGCGAACCGGGGGAACTGAAACATCTAAGTACCCCGAGGAAAAGAAATCAACCGAGATTCCCCCAGTAGCGGCGAGCGAACGGGGAGCAGCCCAGAGTCTGAATCAGCTTGTGTGTTAGTGGAACGGTCTGGAAAGTCCGACGGTACAGGGTGATAGTCCCGTACACCAAAATGCACAGGTTGTGAACTCGAAGAGTAGGGCGGGACACGTGGTATCCTGTCTGAATATGGGGGGACCATCCTCCAAGGCTAAATACTCCTGACTGACCGATAGTGAACCAGTACCGTGAGGGAAAGGCGAAAAGAACCCCGGCGAGGGGAGTGAAAAAGAACCTGAAACCGTGTACGTACAAGCAGTGGGAGCCTCTTTATGGGGTGACTGCGTACCTTTTGTATAATGGGTCAGCGACTTATATTCTGTAGCAAGGTTAACCGAATAGGGGAGCCGAAGGGAAACCGAGTCTTAACTGGGCGTTAAGTTGCAGGGTATAGACCCGAAACCCGGTGATCTAGCCATGGGCAGGTTGAAGGTTGGGTAACACTAACTGGAGGACCGAACCGACTAATGTTGAAAAATTAGCGGATGACTTGTGGCTGGGGGTGAAAGGCCAATCAAACCGGGAGATAGCTGGTTCTCCCCGAAAGCTATTTAGGTAGCGCCTCGTGAACTCATCTTCGGGGGTAGAGCACTGTTTCGGCTAGGGGGTCATCCCGACTTACCAACCCGATGCAAACTGCGAATACCGAAGAATGTTATCACGGGAGACACACGGCGGGTGCTAACGTCCGTCGTGAAGAGGGAAACAACCCAGACCGCCAGCTAAGGTCCCAAAGTCACAGTTAAGTGGGAAACGATGTGGGAAGGCACAGACAGCCAGGATGTTGGCTTAGAAGCAGCCATCATTTAAAGAAAGCGTAATAGCTCACTGGTCGAGTCGGCCTGCGCGGAAGATGTAACGGGGCTAAACTGTGCACCGAAGCTGCGGCAGCGACACTATGTGTTGTTGGGTAGGGGAGCGTTCTGTAAGCCGTTGAAGGTGTGTCGTGAGGCATGCTGGAGGTATCAGAAGTGCGAATGCTGACATAAGTAACGATAATGCGGGTGAAAAACCCGCACGCCGGAAGACCAAGGGTTCCTGTCCAACGTTAATCGGGGCAGGGTGAGTCGACCCCTAAGGCGAGGCCGAAAGGCGTAGTCGATGGGAAACAGGTTAATATTCCTGTACTTGGTGTTACTGCGAAGGGGGGACGGAGAAGGCTATGTTAGCCGGGCGACGGTTGTCCCGGTTTAAGCATGTAGGCGGGTGTTTTAGGTAAATCCGGAACACTACTAACGCTGAGGTGTGATGACGAGGCACTACGGTGCTGAAGTAACAAATGCCCTGCTTCCAGGAAAAGCCTCTAAGCATCAGGTAACACGAAATCGTACCCCAAACCGACACAGGTGGTCAGGTAGAGAATACCAAGGCGCTTGAGAGAACTCGGGTGAAGGAACTAGGCAAAATGGTGCCGTAACTTCGGGAGAAGGCACGCTGATATGTAGGTGAAGTGATTTACTCATGGAGCTGAAATCAGTCGAAGATACCAGCTGGCTGCAACTGTTTATTAAAAACACAGCACTGTGCAAACACGAAAGTGGACGTATACGGTGTGACGCCTGCCCGGTGCCGGAAGGTTAATTGATGGGGTTATCCGTAAGGAGAAGCTCTTGATCGAAGCCCCGGTAAACGGCGGCCGTAACTATAACGGTCCTAAGGTAGCGAAATTCCTTGTCGGGTAAGTTCCGACCTGCACGAATGGCGTAATGATGGCCAGGCTGTCTCCACCCGAGACTCAGTGAAATTGAACTCGCTGTGAAGATGCAGTGTACCCGCGGCAAGACGGAAAGACCCCGTGAACCTTTACTATAGCTTGACACTGAACACTGGTCCTTGATGTGTAGGATAGGTGGGAGGCTTTGAAGTGTGGACGCCAGTCTGCATGGAGCCAACCTTGAAATACCACCCTTTAATGGCTGGTGTTCTAACGTGGACCCGTAATCCGGGTTGCGGACAGTGTCTGGTGGGTAGTTTGACTGGGGCGGTCTCCTCCTAAAGAGTAACGGAGGAGCACGAAGGTTAGCTAATCCTGGTCGGACATCAGGAGGTTAGTGCAAAGGCATAAGCTAGCTTGACTGCGAGAGTGACGGCTCGAGCAGGTGCGAAAGCAGGTCTTAGTGATCCGGTGGTTCTGAATGGAAGGGCCATCGCTCAACGGATAAAAGGTACTCCGGGGATAACAGGCTGATACCGCCCAAGAGTTCATATCGACGGCGGTGTTTGGCACCTCGATGTCGGCTCATCACATCCTGGGGCTGAAGTAGGTCCCAAGGGTATGGCTGTTCGCCATTTAAAGTGGTACGCGAGCTGGGTTTAGAACGTCGTGAGACAGTTCGGTCCCTATCTGCCGTGGGCGCTGGAGAATTGAGGGGGGCTGCTCCTAGTACGAGAGGACCGGAGTGGACGCATCACTGGTGTTCGGGTTGTCATGCCAATGGCATTGCCCGGTAGCTAAATGCGGAAGAGATAAGTGCTGAAAGCATCTAAGCACGAAACTTGCCCCGAGATGAGTTCTCCCTGAGACTATAAGTCTCCTGAAGGAACGTTAAAGACGATGACGTTGATAGGTCGGGTGTGTAAGTGTAGCGATACATTGAGCTAACCGATACTAATGAACCGTGAGGCTTAACCTTACAACGCCGAAGATGTTTTGGCGAAAGACAGACATCGATTTCAGCTTGATACAGATTACATCAGAACGCAGAAGCGGTCTGATAAACAGAATTTGCCTGGCGGCTGTAGCGCGGTGGTCCCACCTGACCCCATGCCGAACTCAGAAGTGAAACGCCGTAGCGCCGATGGTAGTGTGGGGTCTCCCCATGCGAGAGTAGGGAACTGCCAGGCATCAAATAAGTGAAGAAGCCCATCCTGACGGATGGGCTTTTTTGCGTCTGTATTTCCGGATAACCAGGCTGTTGTAGGCCTGATAAGCGCAGCGCATCAGGCAATAAGTACGGCTACCCGTGTACGAGACTGAGTAACGGGTACGGTCGTCCGAGATCGTCCACTTCCCTCCGTCCCGTCACGCTAAATCTCATCTTCTTATAGAATCCAACTGCCTGTTCATTCTGTTCATTAACGTTGGTCGTTAGCGTTGAAGTCATTGATAAAGCATGTTCAATCAGTAACTTACCAACGCCGCGACCACGTGCATCCGGGTCGACGAACAGGGCATCCATATGCTGATCGGTCAGGAGCATAAAGGCGACAGGCTCATCTTGTTCTGTCACTGCAACCCATAGCGGAGCTTCTGGTAAAAATGAACGTACCAGTTCTTCCAGCTCAAGGCGATAATCCGGTGAGAGGAAATGGTGCGTCGCATCGACTGAACGACACCAGATAGATACGAGTTTATCGCCTTCGTCCTTACGCGAACGACGAATGGTAAGGGACATAGCATTCTCCTTTTTTCTTTGCTGCACTATTCTACAGCAAGTGGCCGTGAAACTTTCTCAACTTGAGGATGCAGACTCGACATTCGCATGATTCCTGGGTATCTTCAGCTGTCTGGATGTCTAAACGTTTAAACGTATGTAGTGAGGTTATCAGGTTATGCCAATTCGCGTGCAGGACGAGCTACCCGCCGTCAATTTCTTGCGTGAGGAAAACGTCTTTGTGATGACGACATCCCGCGCTTCCGGTCAGGAAATTCGACCACTGAAGGTGCTCATCCTCAACCTGATGCCCAAGAAGATTGAAACGGAAAATCAGTTCCTGCGCTTACTGTCGAACTCCCCCCTGCAGGTAGATGTTCAGCTGTTACGTATTGATGCCCGAGAGTCACGTAACACCCCAACGGAACATCTGAATAACTTTTACTGTAATTTCGAGGATATCTGCGATCAGAACTTTGACGGACTGATCGTGACCGGCGCGCCGTTGGGTCTGGTTGAATTTAATGACGTGGCTTACTGGCCGCAGATTCAACAAGTGCTTGAATGGGCGAAAGATCACGTTACCTCGACGCTATTTGTTTGTTGGGCGGTACAGGCCGCGCTGAATATCCTGTACGGAATTCCTAAGCAAACCCGTACGGACAAACTCTCAGGTGTTTATGAGCACCATATTCTTCACCCTCATGCGCTACTGACGCGCGGATTTGATGATGCGTTCCTGGCTCCGCATTCGCGCTATGCCGATTTTCCTGCTGCGCTTATCCGGGACTACACCGATCTCGAGATTTTTGCCGAGACAGAAGAGGGAGATGCCTACCTGTTTGCCAGCAAAGATAAACGTATTGCCTTTGTGACGGGTCATCCGGAGTATGACGCCCATACGCTCGGCAGTGAGTATTTTCGTGACGTCGAAGCGGGCTTAACGCCGGAAGTACCCTATAACTACTTCCCGAAAGATGACCCGCAAAACAAACCGCGGGCAACCTGGCGCAGCCACGGCAATCTGTTGTTTACTAACTGGCTCAACTATTACGTCTATCAGATCACGCCATATGATCTGCGTCACATGAATCCAACGCTGGATTAATCTTCTGTAGCAGACGATCCTTAAGCGTTTCAGCATGTTGAATCAGGCACCTTCGGGTGCCTTTTTTATTTCCGAAACGCACCTCATCATGTAATTAAATTTTATTTATATTGTTATCAATGAGTTAATTGATATTTAAATTAAAAATGGAAATTGTTTTTGATTTTGAAATTTAAATGAGTAGTCTTAGTTGTGCTGAACGAAAACCGCACAACGATCCTTCGTTCGCATTGGGGATGTGATTGGATCAATGACGAGGAACTACGCAATGAATCAACAGGCAACGACAACCGATGAACTGGTCTTCACCAGGCCGCGTGGCGAACAGGAACAGCAGATTCTGACCGCTGAAGCGGTGGAGTTTCTGACCGAGCTGGTGACAAGATTTACGCCGAAACGCAATAAACTTCTGGCTGCACGTATCCAACAACAGCAGGATATTGATGACGGTAAGTTGCCTGATTTTATTTCGGAAACAGCTTCCATTCGTGAAGGTAACTGGAAGATTCGCGGTATTCCTGATGATTTACTGGATCGCCGCGTAGAGATCACCGGACCCGTTGAGCGCAAGATGGTCATCAACGCGCTCAACGCGAACGTCAAAGTCTTTATGGCTGATTTTGAAGATTCGCTGGCTCCTGAGTGGAGCAAAGTTATCGACGGGCAGATAAACCTGCGTGATGCGGTCAATGGCACCATTAGCTATACCAACGAAGCGGGTAAAATTTATCAGCTCAAACCGAATCCGGCTCTGTTGGTATGCCGCGTTCGTGGTCTGCATCTGCCGGAAAAACACGTTACCTGGCGTGGCGAATCCATCCCGGGCAGCCTGTTCGATTTTGCCCTCTATTTCTTCCACAACTACAAAACGTTGCTGGCAAAAGGCAGCGGCCCTTACTTCTACCTGCCAAAAACGCAGGCCTGGCAAGAAGCAGCATGGTGGAGCGAAGTGTTCAGCTATGCAGAAGATCGCTTTAATCTGCCGCGCGGCACCATCAAAGCGACTCTGCTGATTGAAACACTGCCGGCTGTTTTCCAGATGGACGAAATTCTGCACGCGCTGCGTGATCACATTGTCGGCCTGAACTGTGGTCGCTGGGACTACATTTTCAGCTATATCAAAACCCTGAAGAACCACCCGGATCGCGTGTTGCCGGACCGTCAGGTGGTGACGATGGATAAGCCATTCCTCAGCGCCTATTCGCGTCTGCTGATTAAAACCTGTCATAAACGTGGTGCATTCGCGATGGGCGGCATGGCGGCGTTCATTCCCAGCAAAGATGCGGAACGTAACAACCAGGTGCTGACCAAAGTCAAAGCGGACAAAGCGCTGGAAGCCAATAACGGTCATGACGGGACCTGGGTTGCACACCCTGGGCTGGCTGATACCGCGATGGCGATTTTCGATGAGGTACTGGGCGATCACAAAAACCAGCTGTTTGTGACCCGCAATGAAGATGCGCCGATTACCGCCGAACAGCTGTTGGCTCCGTGTGAGGGGGAACGCACCGAAGAAGGCATGCGCGCCAACATCCGTGTTGCGGTGCAGTACATCGAAGCGTGGATCTCCGGCAACGGCTGCGTACCGATTTACGGTCTGATGGAAGATGCGGCTACCGCAGAAATCTCCCGTACCTCCATCTGGCAGTGGATCCACCACCAGAAAACCCTCAGCAACGGCAAGCCGGTCACCAAACCGCTGTTTCGCCAGATGCTGGCCGAAGAGATGCTGGTGATTCAGGACGAGCTGGGCGAACACCGCTACAGCAGCGGGCGTTTTGACGATGCCGCGCGCCTGATGGAGCAAATCACTACCTCTGATGAACTGATCGATTTCTTGACCCTGCCAGGCTACCGCCTGCTGGCGTAACTCATTCACCACAAAACAATATGGAGCATCTGCACATGAAAACCCGTACTCAACAAATCGAAGAATTACAGAAAGAATGGACTCAACCGCGCTGGGAAGGCATCACCCGTCCATATAGCGCGGAGGAAGTGGTGAAATTACGTGGCTCGGTCAACCCGGAATGCACGCTGGCTCAGCTTGGCGCGGCGAAAATGTGGCGTCTGCTGCACGGCGAATCGAAGAAAGGTTATATCAACAGCCTCGGCGCGCTGACTGGCGGTCAGGCGCTGCAGCAGGCGAAAGCAGGTATTGAAGCGGTCTATCTTTCAGGATGGCAGGTGGCGGCAGATGCAAACCTGGCATCCAGCATGTACCCGGACCAATCGCTGTATCCGGCGAACTCCGTCCCGTCGGTGGTGGATCGGATCAACAACACATTCCGTCGCGCCGATCAGATCCAATGGTCAACCGGTATTGAACCGAACGATCCGCGCTATGTGGATTACTTCCTGCCGATCGTTGCCGATGCGGAAGCCGGTTTTGGCGGCGTACTGAACGCGTTTGAACTGATGAAATCGATGATTGAGGCTGGTGCAGCGGCCGTTCACTTCGAAGATCAGCTCGCATCGGTGAAAAAATGTGGTCACATGGGCGGCAAAGTTCTGGTGCCGACTCAGGAAGCTATTCAGAAACTGGTGGCGGCCCGTCTGGCGGCCGACGTCATGGGTGTTCCGACGCTGGTTATTGCGCGTACTGATGCTGACGCAGCCGATCTGATAACGTCTGACTGCGACCCATACGACAGCGAGTTCATCACCGGCGAACGTACCAGCGAAGGGTTCTACCGTACGCATGCGGGTATTGAGCAGGCGATCAGCCGTGGTCTGGCCTATGCACCTTATGCGGATCTGGTGTGGTGTGAAACCTCCACGCCGGATCTCGAACTGGCGAAGCGATTTGCCGATGCGATTCACGCGAAATTCCCTGGCAAACTGCTGGCCTACAACTGTTCGCCGTCATTTAACTGGCAGAAAAACCTGGACGACAAAACCATCGCCAGCTTCCAGCAGCAACTGTCGGATATGGGTTACAAATACCAGTTCATTACCCTGGCGGGCATCCACAGCATGTGGTTCAACATGTTCGACCTCGCACACTCCTATGCGCAGGGGGAAGGCATGCGCCACTATGTTGAGAAGGTTCAGCAGCCAGAATTTGCGGCGGCTAAAGACGGTTACACCTTCGTGTCCCATCAGCAGGAAGTGGGTACAGGCTACTTCGACAAAGTCACTACCATCATTCAGGGCGGCGCTTCCTCGGTGACCGCGCTGACCGGCTCGACCGAAGAATCGCAGTTTTGATTAATGCCCGGTGGCGCTGCGCTTACCGGGCCTACGAAGGGATGTAGGCCGGATAAGCGAACGCGCCATCCGGCATGACGTTGTGCCGGATGGGAGAAGTCGATGACGCGTGGCCTGGAATTACTGATTGCTCAGACGATTTTGCAAGGTTTCGACGCCCAGTACGGGCGTTTTCTGGAAGTCACCTCCGGCGCGCAGCAGCGTTTTGAACATGCCGACTGGCATGCGGTTCAGCAGGCGATGAAAAGCCGTATTCACCTTTATGATCATCACGTGGGTCTGGTAGTGGAGCAGTTGCGCTGCATTACTGACGGTAAAAGCACTGATGCGGATTTTTTACTTCGCGTGAAAGAGCATTACACCCGGCTATTGCCGGATTACCCGCGCTTCGAGATTGCGGAGAGCTTTTTTAACTCCGTTTACTGCCGGTTATTTGACCACCGCTCGCTGACTCCCGAGCGGCTGTTTATTTTCAGTTCTCAGCCAGAGCGTCGTTTCCGCACGATCCCACGCCCGTTGGCGAAAGATTTTTTCCCTGATTCAGGTTGGGAGTGGCTGCTCACTCGCGTCCTTAGCGATCTGCCCCTGCGTCTTCCATGGCAGAATAAACATCGTGATATCCACTACATCATCGAACACCTGACCGAAACCCTGGGAGCGGATGTGTTGGCAGGCTGCCATTTACAGGTGGCGAATGAACTGTTTTATCGTAACAAGGCCGCCTGGCTGGTCGGGAAACTGATTACCCCTTCTGGAACGCTGCCGTTTTTACTGCCAATCCACCGGACAGACGAAGGTGAGCTGTTTGTCGATACCTGCCTGACCACGACGGCGGAGGCGAGCATTGTGTTTGGCTTTGCCCGTTCCTATTTCATGGTGTATGCCCCGCTGCCCGCCGCACTGGTGGAGTGGTTGCGCGAGATCCTGCCCGGTAAAACCACCGCTGAATTGTATATGGCGATTGGCTGCCAGAAGCATGCAAAAACGGAAAGTTATCGGGAGTATCTGCTCTACCTGGCCAACTGTGATGAGCAGTTTATTGAAGCGCCGGGGATCCGCGGTATGGTGATGCTGGTGTTTACCCTGCCGGGCTTTGACCGGGTGTTTAAAATCATCAAAGACAAATTTGCGCCGCAAAAAGAGATGTCTGCCGCCCACGTCCGCGCCTGTTATCAACTGGTCAAAGAGCACGATCGTGTGGGGCGGATGGCTGACACCCAGGAGTTCGAGAATTTTGTGCTGGATAAACGGCAAATCGATCCGGCGCTGATGGCGCTGTTGTTACAGGAAGCACCGGAAAAAATTACCGATCTTGGCGATCAGATTGTCATTCGCCATCTGTATATCGAACGACGGATGGTGCCGCTGAATATCTGGCTGGAGCAGGTCGAAGGTCAACAACTGCGCGATGCCATTGAAGAGTACGGCAACGCGATTCGTCAGTTGGCCGCCGCCAATATTTTCCCCGGCGATATGCTGTTTAAGAACTTCGGCGTCACCCGTCACGGGCGCGTGGTGTTCTACGATTACGATGAAATCTGCTACATGACGGAGGTTAATTTCCGTCATATCCCGCCGCCACGCTATCCGGAAGATGAGATGAGCGCTGAGCCGTGGTACAGCGTATCGCCTGGAGATGTCTTCCCGGAAGAGTTTCGGCACTGGCTATGTGCCGACCCGCGTATTGGTCCGCTATTTGAAGAGATGCACGCTGACTTGTTCAGCGCCGACTACTGGCGTGGTCTGCAAACGCGGATTAAAAACGGGCATGTGGAAGATGTTTACGCCTACCGGCGCAAACAGCGTTTCAGCGTGCGTTATGAAACCGATCGTAAGCCGGGTAAGGCGTAGCCGCCACCCGGCAATCCCATCTTAACGAAACCCGCCGTACGCCAGCGTCACTTCTTTCGCCGCTTTGATCGCCATGGCGCCAAACTCGGTCACGCGATCGTCGGTAATGCGCGAAATGGGGCCGGAGATGGAAATCGCGGCGAACGGCTCGCGGTGTTCGTCATAAATGCACGACGCCACGCAGCGTAGACCCAGCGCATGTTCCTCATCATCAAATGAATAGCCGCGCTTACGCGTCTGGGCCAAATCCTCTTTCAGATGCACCGGCGACACCAGCGTGGCGTGGGTGTATGCGTGCAGACCTTTACGGTGCAGCAGCCCAGTCACCTGTTCTTCGCTCAGTTGGGATAAAAACGCCTTACCCGCGCCGGAAGCATGCATCGGCAGTTTGCCGCCGATGGGCGCGGACATACGCATCAGTTGGGTACATTGCACCTGGTCGATAATAATGGCTTGATGATCGCTTTGATCCAGCACGGCGAGGTTGACCGTTTCACCGGAATCTTCCATCAGCTTGCGCAGGATCGGATGCACAATCGCCAGCAGATTACGGCTTTGCAGAAAGCTGCTGCCGACGATAAACGCATGCGCGCCTACGGCCCAGTGGCCTAATTCACCCACCTGACGGACAAAACCTTGCTGCTGCATGGTGGTCAGCAAACGGTGAGTCGTGGAGTTTGGCAGGCCGGCCTGCTGCGCCAGCTCGGTCAGCGCCACGCTACCGTTGGATTCCGCAATCCACTCGAGCAGCTTCAGGCCACGCGTCAGGGACTGAACCTGCCCGGTTGCGGGCGCAGTAGTAGCGGCGGGTTTTCTACCGCGTTTCGCGGGAACGGGGGCAACCATGGCAGACTCCTTTTCTGTATCGTGGAAATCATTTTCGTTTTATTCAAATATAATGCAAGAATTCCTGTACTGATCGGATGAGTGAAGCTGAACATGTCTCATGTTGGCCGTTGTTCTCTTTTCCGCCTCTCAGGTTTGTGCCAGTATGGCCTGTTGAGTTTTTTTCGGTCTGGTTGAGCGTTGTCGGGAGCGAGTGTGAGCAGCAAAGTAGAACAATTACGTCAGCAGTTAAATGAACGTATTCTGGTGCTGGACGGCGGTATGGGCACCATGATCCAGGGATATCGTCTGAGCGAAGAGGATTTCCGCGGCGAACGCTTTGCCGAATGGCCGTGCGATCTGAAAGGCAACAACGACCTGTTGGTGCTCAGCAAACCGGAGGTGATCGCCGCGATTCACCACGCCTACTTCGAGGCGGGCGCGGACATCATCGAAACCAACACCTTTAACTCCACGACTATCGCCATGGCGGATTACCAGATGGAATCCCTGTCGGCGGAAATCAACTTTGCGGCAGCCAAACTGGCGCGCGCGGCGGCAGACGAATGGACGGCGCGCACGCCGAACAAACCGCGCTATGTCGCGGGCGTGCTTGGCCCAACTAACCGTACGGCATCTATCTCGCCCGACGTCAACGACCCGGCTTACCGTAATATTACCTTTGATCAGCTGGTGGCCGCCTACCGCGAATCCACCAAAGCGCTGGTGGAAGGCGGCAGTGACCTGATCCTGATTGAAACCGTTTTCGATACCCTCAACGCCAAAGCCGCTATTTTCGCGGTTAAAACTGAATTCGAAGCGCTGGGCGTTGAGCTGCCGATTATGCTCTCCGGCACCATCACCGACGCTTCCGGGCGTACGCTCTCCGGCCAGACCACCGAAGCATTCTACAACTCCCTGCGCCACGCCGATGCGCTGACTTTTGGTCTGAACTGTGCCTTAGGCCCGGACGAACTGCGCCAGTACGTGCAGGAACTGTCGCGCATTGCCGAATGCTACGTGACCGCGCACCCGAACGCCGGGCTGCCAAACGCTTTTGGTGAGTACGATCTTGATGCCGATACCATGGCGGCGCAAATCCGTGAATGGGCCGAAGCGGGCTTCCTGAATATTGTTGGTGGCTGCTGCGGCACCACGCCGGAACACATCGCCGCCATGAGTCGCGCCGTGGAAGGGCTGCCGCCACGCCGCTTGCCGGAAATCCCGGTTGCCTGCCGCCTTTCCGGCCTTGAGCCGCTGAACATCGGCGACGACAGCCTGTTTGTGAACGTCGGCGAGCGTACCAACGTTACCGGTTCGGCGAAGTTTAAGCGCCTGATCAAAGAAGAGAAATACAGCGAGGCGCTGGACGTTGCCCGCCAGCAGGTAGAAAGCGGCGCGCAGATCATCGATATCAACATGGATGAGGGGATGCTCGACGCCGAAGCGGCGATGGTTCGTTTCCTCAACCTGATTGCCGGTGAACCGGATATCGCCCGCGTGCCGATTATGATCGACTCCTCGAAATGGGAAGTAATCGAAAAAGGGCTGAAGTGCATTCAGGGTAAAGGCATCGTTAACTCCATCTCGATGAAAGAGGGGGTTGAGACCTTTATCCATCATGCGAAGCTGCTGCGTCGCTACGGTGCTGCAGTGGTGGTGATGGCCTTTGACGAGCAGGGCCAGGCCGACACCCGCGCGCGCAAAATTGAGATCTGCCGTCGGGCGTACAAGATTCTTACCGAAGAAGTCGGCTTCCCGCCGGAAGATATCATCTTCGACCCGAATATCTTTGCCGTCGCGACCGGGATTGATGAACACAACAACTACGCGCAGGACTTTATCGGGGCCTGTGAAGACATCAAACGCGAACTGCCGCATGCGCTGATCTCCGGCGGCGTTTCTAACGTTTCATTCTCGTTCCGTGGTAACGACCCGGTACGTGAAGCCATTCACGCGGTATTCCTCTACTACGCCATTCGCAACGGCATGGACATGGGGATCGTCAACGCCGGACAACTGGCAATCTATGACGACCTGCCCGCCGAGCTGCGCGATGCGGTTGAAGATGTGATCCTCAACCGCCGTGACGATGGCACCGAACGACTGCTGGAGCTTGCTGAGAAGTATCGCGGCAGTAAAACCGACGATACGGCGAATGCCCAGATGGCGGAGTGGCGCAGTTGGGACGTGAAAAAGCGCCTCGAATACTCGCTGGTGAAAGGCATTACCGAGTTTATTGAGCTGGATACCGAAGAAGCGCGCCAGCAGGCTGCGCGCCCGATCGAGGTGATTGAAGGACCGTTGATGGACGGCATGAACGTGGTTGGCGACCTGTTCGGCGAGGGCAAAATGTTCCTGCCGCAGGTGGTGAAATCCGCCCGCGTGATGAAGCAGGCGGTGGCCTACCTCGAACCGTACATTGAGGCCAGCAAAGAGAAAGGCTCCAGCAACGGCAAAATGGTCATCGCTACCGTGAAGGGCGATGTGCACGACATCGGCAAAAACATCGTCGGCGTGGTGCTGCAGTGTAACAACTACGAAATCGTCGACCTTGGCGTAATGGTGCCCGCGGAGAAAATCCTCAGAACCGCGCGTGAAGTGAATGCCGATCTGATCGGCCTTTCAGGCTTGATTACCCCGTCGCTGGACGAAATGGTCAACGTGGCGAAAGAGATGGAGCGTCAGGGCTTCACTATTCCGCTGCTGATTGGCGGCGCGACCACCTCGAAAGCGCACACGGCGGTGAAAATTGAGCAGAACTACAGCGGCCCGACGGTGTACGTGCAGAACGCCTCGCGTACCGTTGGTGTCGTGGCTGCGCTGCTCTCTGACACCCAGCGTGATGACTTTGTCACCCGTACGCGTAAAGAGTATGAAACTGTGCGTATCCAGCATGCGCGTAAGAAACCGCGTACTCCGCCCGTAACGTTACAGGCTGCCCGCGACAACGATCTGGCCTTTGACTGGGAAAACTACACCCCGCCGGTGGCGCACCGTCTGGGCGTACAGGAAGTGGAAGCCAGCATCGAAACCCTGCGCAACTACATCGACTGGACGCCGTTCTTTATGACCTGGTCGTTGGCCGGGAAATATCCGCGAATCCTCGAAGATGAAGTAGTGGGCGAAGAGGCGAAGCGCCTGTTCAAAGACGCCAACGACATGCTGGATAAACTCAGCGCTGAGAAGACGCTGAATCCGCGTGGCGTGGTGGGTTTATTCCCGGCCAACCGTGTGGGTGACGACATCGAGATCTACCGTGATGAAACACGTACACACGTGCTTAACGTGAGTCATCATCTGCGTCAGCAAACGGAAAAAGTCGGTTTCGCCAACTACTGCTTGTCGGACTTTGTCGCGCCGAAACTGAGCGGTAAAGCAGATTACATTGGGGCTTTCGCGGTTACCGGTGGTCTGGAGGAAGATGCGCTGGCAGATGCTTTCGAAGCGCAACATGACGACTACAACAAGATCATGGTGAAAGCGATTGCTGACCGTCTGGCGGAAGCGTTCGCGGAATACTTGCACGAGCGCGTGCGTAAAGTCTACTGGGGCTATGCGGCGAACGAGAATCTCAGTAACGAGGAGCTGATCCGCGAAAACTACCAGGGGATTCGCCCGGCACCGGGCTATCCGGCGTGTCCGGAACACACCGAAAAAGCCACCATCTGGGAACTGCTGGACGTAGAGGCGCACACTGGGATGAAGCTCACCGAATCCTTCGCCATGTGGCCAGGTGCCTCGGTATCCGGCTGGTATTTCAGTCATCCGGACAGCAAGTACTACGCCGTGGCGCAAATCCAGCGCGATCAGGTTGAAGATTATGCCTTCCGTAAAGGGATGAGCGTGGCAGAAGTGGAGCGCTGGTTAGCGCCGAACCTCGGCTACGACGCCGACTGATTCACAAAACTGTCATCTTTATTTACAACAAACAGGGCACTCAATGAGTGCCCTGTCTCTTTATTACGTTTAAACCCTTATACTGAAAGAAGGCTTCGGCCTCAGGAACATATAACGATAAGGAGTACCTGATTCCGTGTTAACTCTGTTACACCTGCTTTCTGCTGTTTCTATGCTGGTCTGGGGTACGCATATTGTGCGTACCGGCGTGATGCGTGTCTTTGGTGCCCGTTTACGCACTGTGCTCAGCCGTAGTGTTGAAAAGAAGCCGCTCGCCTTTTGCGCGGGGATCGGCGTTACTGCTCTGGTGCAAAGCAGTAACGCTACCACCATGCTGGTGACGTCGTTTGTCGCGCAGGATCTCGTGGCGCTCACCCCTGCGCTGGTGATTGTCCTGGGCGCCGACGTGGGGACCGCGCTGATGGCGCGTATCCTGACTTTCGATCTCTCCTGGCTGTCGCCACTGCTGATTTTTATCGGCGTGATCTTCTTTCTCGGTCGTAAGCAGTCCCGCGTGGGGCAACTGGGGCGGGTTGGTATTGGACTGGGGCTGATTTTACTGGCGCTGGAGCTGATTGTGCAGGCAGTAACGCCGATCACTCAGGCTAATGGCGTACAGGTTATTTTCGCCTCGCTCACCGGCGATATCATGCTGGATGCGCTGATTGGCGCCATGTTCGCGATTATCAGTTACTCCAGCCTGGCGGCGGTACTGCTGACGGCTACGCTGACCGCGGCGGGCATTATCTCGTTCCCGGTAGCGTTGTGTCTGGTGATTGGCGCCAACCTCGGCTCTGGTCTGTTGGCGATGTTGAATAACAGTGCTGCGAATGCTGCTGCCCGTCGTGTGGCGCTAGGCAGTCTGCTGTTTAAGCTGGTGGGCAGCCTGATTATTCTGCCGTTTGTTCATCCGCTGGCCAATCTGATGGATGAACTGCCGCTGCCGAAATCTGAACTGGTTATCTACTTCCACGTCTTCTACAACCTGGTGCGCTGCGTGGCGATGGTGCCGTTCGCTGAACCGATGGCGCGTTTTTGTAAGCGCATCATCCGCGATGAACCGGAACTGGACGCTCATCTGAAGCCCAAGCATCTGGATGTCAGCGCGCTCGATACGCCAACACTTGCGCTGGCGAATGCCGCCCGTGAAGCCCTGCGCATTGGTGACGCCATGGAACAGATGATGGAAGGGCTAAAGAAGGTGATGCACGGCGAACCGCGCGAAGAGAAAGAGCTGCGCAGGATGGCGGACGACATCAACGTGCTGTACACGGCGATCAAGCTCTACCTGGCACGAATGCCGAAAGACGAGCTGGCGGAAGAGGAGTCGCGCCGCTGGGCAGAGATTATCGAGATGTCGCTCAACCTCGAGCAGGCTTCTGATATTGTCGAACGTATGGGTAGCGAGATTGCGGATAAATCACTGGCTGCGCGTCGGGCATTTTCTCTGGAAGGTCTGAAAGAGCTGGATGCGCTTTACGATCTGCTGCTCAGCAATCTGCAGCTGGCGATGTCGGTGTTCTTCTCAGGTGATGTGACCAGCGCCCGCCGTCTGCGCCGCAGCAAGCACCGCTTCCGTATTCTCAACCGTCGTTATTCGCACGCGCACGTTGACCGTTTGCATCAGCAGAACGTGCAAAGCATCGAGACCAGTTCCCTGCACCTGGCGCTGTTGGGCGATATGCAGCGTCTGAACTCACTGTTTTGCTCTGTGGCTTACAGCGTGCTGGAACAGCCGGATGAAGACGATGAGCGGGATGATTATTGAGTGAAGTGAAGCGGTAGGCCGGATAAGGCGAAGCCGCATCCGGCATCAGACAATAAATCAACTAAAAGCAGTGGCCTGCTTCAACGGCAACCGCCTCTTCACCCGCTTTAAAGATATACGTGGTGTTTGGGCCGCCGAGCACAGATTGACCGTTACTCACTTTAATCCAGTTACCTTCCGGCAAGCCAATCACCGTCAGCTCCGGTGCCACAACCAGCAGTTCGCGGATACGCTGTTCACGCGTTTCGCCTTTGTGGCCTTCCGGCAGCGCGTTGGTGAAATGTGGGTTAATCTGCAGCGGGAACAGACCCAGCGCATCAAAACCTTTGGGATCGACAATCGGCATGTCGTTGGTAGTGCGGATGGTCTGGCAGGCAAGGTTGGAACCCGCGCTCCAGCCGATGTACAGCGCACCGCGTTTGACGACATCCACGATCGGCGCCAGCAACCCGCGCTCACGACTCTCTTTCAGCAACTGGAAGGTATTCCCGCCGCCGACAATCACCAGCTCGGCGTTTTCAATGGCTGCAATTGGATCGGCAACGGTATGAATACCGGTAACGTTAACGCCCATTGGCGCAAAGATGGCTGCCGTTTTCGCCGTGTACTCATCCCAGGTTTGCGTCACGCCAGCGAACGGAATAAACACCGCCGTGCGGCGACCATTCAGTTGCTCAGCAATCAGCGGCAGCGCATGTTCCATCCAGCCTTTGCCCGGCAGCGTCGAGTTACTCAATAAAAGCAGTTCCATCATTTCTCCATGTAATCAGAAAATTACAAACCGCGCTAATGCTACCACTATCAGCCTGATGCCTTCCTGATATGGCTCACGATGTTGGAAGGGGGAGATAGACGCAGGGGCTATTTTTTTAGTGTCAATTCAATGCCGAGTACCTTCATCACTGCAAGCGTGGTTTTCAGCGTCGGATTACCTTTCTCACTAAAAGAGCGATAAAGCTGCTCGCGGGATAATCCCGTTTCTGCCGCGATGCTCGCCATTCCCTTAGCGCGAGCCACCACGCCCAATGCTTTTGCAATGTACGTTGCATCGCCTGTTTCGAGGGCATCCGCCATAAATACAGCAATTTCTTCATCATCAACTAGCGCAGCAGCGGGATCGTACTGAGTAAGCTTATTCATGGCGGAAGGTCTCCTGATAATCCAGTGAACGGGCGAGCACTTTTGCAAGGGTGATATCGTTGGCTTGTGAGCTTTTATCGCCACCACATAGCAAAATGATGATGCGGCAGCCATGCTGTTTAAAGTAAATCCTGTAACCAGGACCGTAAGAAATGCGCATTTCGCTGATACCTTCACCTACAGGTTTAACATCGCCAGCTAAACCATTCGCCAGTCGAAAAAGTCGTGCGGCAATGAGCGTTTTGGCCCTGCGATCTCGCAGATTCTGTTCCCAGCGTTGGAAAACCGTGGTCTGAAGAATTTCCATGATTACGTTCCATGTATTTTATAAACTACATTGTGAATTGACAAGTTGAAAGTAGAGAATAAAAAACTGGGAGGTAAGAGGAAATGCTGGTGGGCGTAAACAGGAAAGCGCCTCGCAGACTTCTTCTTCGGGGCGTGACAGGCCTGTGCAACCACCTTAGTGTGACATGATGATTTGCTGGTCGGGGAATAGGAAATGCTCGCTTATTACGCTAATCTTAGGCATGTCATGCGCACTGCTATGGGGGTTATCATGCGCACTGTGTCTAAGGTAAAAAAATCAGTCAATGTCTCTCTGGCTCCAGAGATACTGGAAGAGGCGCGCAAGCTTAAAATCAATCTGTCAGCGGTTTTAACCGAAGCCCTGATCGAAAAATTTCGCGAGAACAAACGCGAAGAATGGTTGCGGGATAATAAAAAATCGATAGAAGCATTAAATCAATGGGTGGAAGAAAACGGTTCGTTCAGTGATTTTCAAAGGACATTCTGATGGAGCAGTATTGCGCTTATGAGAATACAGGAAGTGGAAAAAGCGTTTATCCGTTTTTAATTAGCTTACAGCATCCGGTGGCCGCTGTTTTGCAGCATGTACTGGTCGCACCCGTTATAGCGCTAAGCCAGTTTCCCAACGAAGTCCCGCCAGCTAAAATTTGCCCGGTTGTTAGCATTGGTGGGCAAGCCTATGTGGTGATGACGTACATGATGACAGGCATACCTGTGAAGAATGTGGGTAACTTTGTGGGAGATCTGACCGCAAACAGGGCAGAACTTCGGGATGCGATTGATTTTCTGATTAATGGCTATTAGAGCGCCCATCCCTGGCGCTCTGTTCCTGCTTCGTTACCCCGCCCGCGCAAATTCTGCCGCTTCGGCGATTAGCGCGTCATCCGGGCGTACGCCGGTATACATAGCGAACTGCTCTACGGCCTGTAAGGCAATCACCTCTGCACCGCTGATGGTCTTTTTACCCAACTGCTGTGCCAGCTTAATCACCGGTGTTTCCGGCGGTAGGGCGACGACGTCAAACACTACGCTGGCGGCAGCGACCATCGCTTCGCTGTAGGCCAGTTCATCGCTCTCTTTACCGCCAGCCATGCCGACGGGCGTCACGTTGACCAGAATATCGCAGGCAATCCCTTCCGACTGCGGCTGCCACTGGAAACCGTACTGTTTTGCCAGCGTCGGGCCGCTCTCGCGATTGCGCGCGGCAATGATTACATCCGTAAACCCCGCATCGCGAAACGCGGCGATAACCGCTTTACCCATTCCACCGCTGCCGCGGATCATGACGCGTGCGCTGTTATCGAGCTGGTGGCTGGTAATCAGGCTTTTTACCGCAATGTAGTCGGTGTTAAATCCTGTCAGCGTACCGTTGTCATTGACGATGGTGTTGACGGAATCAATGACGCTTGCGGAAGGATCGATGGCATCCAGAAACGGCATGCAGCTCTCTTTAAACGGCATTGAGACCGCGCAACCGCGGATACCCAGCGCGCGAACACCTTTCACTGCGGCTTCAATATCCTGCGTGGTAAAGGCTTTGTAGATAAAATTTAACCCTAATTTTTGATACAGATAGTTGTGAAAGCGAGTGCCGAAGTTGCCGGGGCGACCGGCAAGCGACATGCACAACTGGGTGTCGCGGTTAATCATGTTAAATTTCCTCGGCGTGAGACAATATGTACTGTTCGGCTTCCTGCGACCAGACCCCCTCATGTCGCTCCAGGATATCGCGCAAGGCTGGATCATCAATCTGGGTGAGCGCGGTTAATGGTAAGGCTTTGCCGGTGTAAACCAGTTTTTTCCCGCCGCCGACTGTTGGCAGTTCCAGCGTGGTTTCACCTGCCGCATTCAGCCCCAGAATGTGCGTCACCACTTTTGCCGCCTGAACTTTCTTCTCTTCGATAAGTTTAACCGCCGCGCGCATGTCGTCGGTATTGCCGCCAGACGTCCCAACATAATGGGTGAAGGCGTAGTGTACGTCGTAGAAGTTAATCGGCGCGCTAAATTGCTTATCCTGCGGACCAGCAAAGAAGTTCATGCAACCATCGGCAGCCAGCAGGGAAGAGGCCAGCGTAACCAGCTGTTCGTTGGGCACAAACACAAAGATGTCATCAAACCCGTGCCCGCCGCTCAGCGCCATTAAGGTGTCATAACTCGCATCCTGGGCGTGGAGATAATGGATCAACGTTTGTGGTTCTGATGGATAGTGCTTGCGGGCGTAGCTCAACTTGTCGTTATTGGTGTCGGTTACCACCAGCATCGCCGGGTTAACCGGGCCATGCAGTGCATAGTCGATCGCCAGCAGTCCCATCGGCCCGGTGCCGCCGAGTATCAGTGTACGCCCCTGCGGACGAATGCCCATCTTGTGGTTATAAGTGCCTTCCTGCAGGTGATAGTTGGCGTTGAATGCGCCAATCACGCAGGATAGCGGCTCAACCAGCGAACCTTCAAAATAGGTTTCACCTTCGTAGGCCAACAGGCAGTCCTGCTCCATGACTTCATCAGGAATGATGACGTGCGTGGCTTCACCGCCCACCCACGGGAAGGAGTAGCCGGGACAGTCCGGGCGATCCGGCAGTTGCAGGTTAGCCTGAATGACATAGCGCTGGCCGGGCTGAAACTTATGCTGCCATTTTTTGCCTACGGCAATAATGTCGCCGCAAAACTCATGACCGATGATGATCGGGTTGGTGGCCACATCGTCCGGCACCTTTTTGTGGTTCTCGCCCTGGTTAGCCTCTTTCCAGGAAGAAAGGCACAGGCTGTCGGTTACGACTGAGGCCAGAATTTCATCGTCCTGCATTTCAGGAAGGTCGAAGGTTTCCAGGCGCAGATCGCGTTTACCATAAAGACGTAAAGCTGTTGTTGTTTGCATTGTTACCACCTCTTCCTCTTTCGAGGACTATTTGTTGAAGTTGCCCCGGCATTGCCGGAGCGAAAAAATCAGGACAGGAAGCCCAGTGCGTTACCGATAATTCCCAGCGCAAACAGGGCGAAGATTAGCCATACCGGATTAATTTTCTTGTTGAGCAGACGCACCATCAGCAGCGTCAGACCCAACGCCAGCAGGCCGGGGCAGAGTTGGTCGAGAATGTTCTGCACGGTCATGGTGACGGTGGTGCCGTCTGCGCCAGGCGTTTGCGATACCACCAGCGGCACGTTGATGCTGGTCCATTTGGTGACCAATACTCCCATCACAAACAGGCCGAGAATCGATGCGCCTTCGGTCAGTTTCTGCAGCAGGTTGCCGCCCATGTCGCTGACGATGTTGACCCCTTTACGAAAGCCAAGCTGTAAGCCGTACCACTTCATTGCAAGACGTACTGCATTGAAAATAAAGAAGAACAATAGCGGGCCGAGAATGTTACCGGATAGCGCCAGCGATGCGCCGAGCGCGGCGGTAATCGGGCGCAGCGTTCCCCATACCAGCGGATCGCCGACGCCTGCCAGCGGACCCATCAGGCCGACTTTGATGCCGTTGATTGCGCCATCGTCAATTTCCGCACCGTTGGCGCGTGCTTCCTCCATTGCGGCGGTGACGCCAATCACTGGGCCGCAAACGGCAGGGGTGGTATTGAAGAACACCAGGTGGCGTTTGAGTGCGGCAACCTGATCCTCTTTTAGTGGATACAAGCGCTTGATGGCGGGGATCATGTCGTAGCAAAAGCCCAGCCCATGAATGCGTTCGAAGTTGAATGACGCCTGTTGCAGGTTGGAGCGAACAAACATGCTAAACAGGTCGGATTTGGTCAGTTTTTTCTGTTCCATGATGGGCTCCGTTAGTCTTCAAGCTGATCAAGAGCTTGAGAAGAGGGGGCTTGCGCCTGCGGTTCAGTCTTACGCCACTGTGGGTTCAACTGGATGTAGACCAGCGCGATAATCACGCCCACGCCGCCAAAGGCCAGCAGACTTAAATCGAGGTAACCCCCGGCGATAAATCCGAGGAAGAAGAAGGGCATCAGGTACTTCACGCCCATCATGCGCAGTACCATGGCGTAACCGACGACTACGATAAATCCTCCGGCAATCTGCAGCCCACGGGTGACGAATTCCGGAATGGCGTTGAGCATATTGCTGACCATATCGGCGCTGACAAACAGCGAGACAATCAGCGCTGGAATGGCAACGCGCAGCGCCTGTACACCGAGAGCGGAAACGTGCAGCATGTCGATGGTACGAAAACGGGCGTCTTCGGCGGCTTTATCCGCCGCGTGCTGGAACACAACGGTGATGGTACGGGCGAATACCGTCAGTACCTGGCCTGCCGCCGCCACTGGCAGGGCGATGGCGATACCGGTAGCAATGCTTTGCTGACCGACAATCACCAGAATGGCGGAGATAATACTGGCGAGTGCCGAATCGGGAGACTGTGCAGCGCCAACGTTCATCCAACCCAGAGCGATTAACTCCAGCGTGCCGCCGAGCATAATCCCGGTTTTTAAATCACCGAGGATCAGGCCGATAACGGTACAAGCAATTAGCGGACGGTGGGTCTGGAACTCATCCAGCACGCTGCCCATTCCGGCAATACAGGAAAATAGAAATATGGCGATAATCTGTAGGGTACTTATTTCCATAATATGTCACCTTGTGAATGTGATCATCCCTGCCTGTTACAGCATAAATACACAGGCGTTATTATTTATTCAGCGAGCGATTGTTCTTTTATTTTTTCAAGGATATTAACTGATGGATCTGATGCGACGACGCGTAAATCCAGCGTAACGCCTAATTTAGCTAACTCATGAAAAGCATGAATATCGTCATCATCTAATGAGACCGCTTTGGTTAATTGTTTTTTACCGGGTCGCCAGGCCATGCCGCCAATATTTAACGTGGCGATTTTTACCCCTTGTTTTACCATTGCTAATGCATCTTGCGGACGAGTAAAAAGATAAAAAACGGTTTCGTTCTGATATTGCGGATTATGGTAAACCGCGACCGCCTTTTCGATATTAACGACGTTAACCTTCATTCCCGGGGGAGCGGCCTGGCGTAATAATGTCCGACGTACTTCATCGTGATAAACGTCGTCATTACAGATAATAATCCGTTGTGCATTCGCCACCTTCGACCAGACGGTGGTGACCTGACCGTGGATCAATCGGTCATCAATACGAGCAAGGGTAATGTTCATCAGAAATCCTCTTCGGCCGTTTCCAGATGTTTCCAGACGACACAGGTTTGTTGAGCAATGGTCGTCAGGTGTTCACACAGTTCATCCACATTCATACTGCTTTGGTTGTCTACCAGCTCCAGCGCCAACGGCAGTGATAACCCGCTGATGACCCGTATCGCCGGATTGTGCATCGCCAGCGTCGCGGCGGCATTCCAGGGACTGCCACACTGCAAATCGACGGCAATCAGCCATTCATCTCCGGTGTGAATACTTACTAACTTTTTCAGCTTTTCCACGATGTCGTTGGCGTTCTCTCCGGGGACAAATGCCACGGCTTCAACGTTGGCATCACCGTAGACCATCTGTACCGATTCCAGCATGGCGCAGGCCAGTTTGCCGTGAGCACAGAAGATTGCATTGACCATAAAACCTCCTTAGCCGCGCGTTTTACCGCCCGCAATGTTAGTGGTTACTCCGGTAATATAACTGGCGCGTTCTGACAGCAGATAACAAACAAAATCAGCGACTTCGCTTAAGCGCCCTGAGCGACCAATTGGGATCGCGTTCTTGGTGTAGCCCTCGCGCAGCTGTTCGACGGTGATGTTGCGGGTCCAGGCCAGCGCTTCTTCATACTCGGGAGTGCGCAGACCGGTTTTTTCCAGAATGCCAGGCGCAATGCCAACCACACGAATCCCGTGTTTTCCCAGCTCTTTCGACCAGGAACGGGTAAAGCTATTCAGTGCGGCCTTGGTGGCGGCATAGCAACTTTGGCCTTCTGAGCCTTCCAGTCCGCTTTCTGAAGAGACATTCACAATCACGCCGTTACGCTGTTTTACCATTTGGCGTGCTACGGCTTGCGACATTAAGAACACACCTTTCTGGTTGATATTCACCATTTTTTCAAAAGCGGCTTCGTTGAGTTCATATTGCCCGGCGGGTGCTTTTTCATCGACCAGCAGCCGCGGAAAATTAACGCCTGCGTTATTCACCAAACCATCAATACGCCCATGGCGGTGGATAATTTCGGTAACGGTATGATTAACTTCTTTGGCACTGGAAATATCTGTCGGCCAGAAATGATATCCACTATGGCCTTCATACTTACCGTCACCACCGTGAATATCCGCCATTTGCACATTCGCGCCCTGCGCTAATAACTCTTCAACAATCGCCAGCCCAATTCCGGACGCGCCGCCGGTAACAATAATGACTTTGTCCTGCAGATTTAACCACGTTTGCATAATTAACTCCCAGTTTCAGATAAGGGGAGCCCACATAAAATTAATTATGTCAGGACCCATTCGAATATATTTACTTCAACAATAATTCAGCGGTATGGCTGTTAGTCACTAAACCGTTAATATAATTGCCACGCAATGCGCCCAAAATTCCACTGTATTTCTCTTCACCCATTGCAATGCCAATTGAGTAGCGCGCCTGCTTTAATTTATTGGTTTCAATGGAAAGTGTTTTTTCACTCATATTGGTTTCTACCGTCACGCCGTTGATATCGTAAAAGCGCGAGCAAATGTCTCCGGCTACCTGACGGGCATGCAGGTCATCGCTCTCTTCGCTGCCGTAAAAGGCGTGCCAGTTGGCGCCATCACGTATTGCCGGAGATCCAATCCCGACCAGCGCGATGTCCAGATTATCCCAATAAGCGGAAATCGATTTGAAATGTTGGGACTGCATAATGCCATTGCGAATGAGCGGGTTCTCCAGCAGCGCCGGGAAATCGG
Organism: Citrobacter sp. RHBSTW-00029; assembly: GCF_014104295.1. Taxonomy (NCBI): domain Bacteria; kingdom Pseudomonadati; phylum Pseudomonadota; class Gammaproteobacteria; order Enterobacterales; family Enterobacteriaceae; genus Citrobacter; species Citrobacter sp. RHBSTW-00029. The sequence goes on along the minus strand of NZ_JABXRT010000001.1, from coordinate 3,876,450 downwards.
CCAGATGCGATTCCCCCTTGAGCTTTGCCGCTGCGCCGTAGGTCAGCGTATTAACGTGGTAGCGGCTTTCAAGCTTGCCGGATGGCCCGCCAATAATCGGCACGCAGATCAGCTGACGTGACTGACTGGCAGGGGATAATCCTTCAACAAGTCCCCGCACCGCGCGGCCCCATGAGAACCCAATAATGTCGCCGGGTTCCAGTAAGCGTTCCAGCAACTGTGCGCCGTGCACACCCATCATCGCGAGTTGTTCGTCTTCCTGTTCGCTGTCGCATGAGACCACCACCGCCTCTTTCAGGCCAAATTTCTGTTTTAGCTGCTGTTCCAGCCACAGATTTTCGTTGTAGTCGTAATTAATGGCGATGGTGACGATACCCTGCTCGCGTCCACGTTTTAGCAAACGGCTGATGGTGGTGCGGTAAATACCCAGCTCGCGGGCGATTTGCGCTTGTGTCATATCCTGTTCGTAATACAGCTGCGCTATCTTTACGATCAGGCGGATATCATCGCTGTTTTCCGTCGCCATTTTTGGACTCCTGCACATTTGTGCAAATCACGAAATTGTCTTCTTGATCTGATATAACCCTAACTGTTCTCCATCTCAAAGCTATTTTCACTTATTTCAGCGCCCTGTAATGACCGATTGTGTTGCACATTTGATGTGGTGATGGCGTGTTGTTGGCACAGATGTGCTTATCTCTCTAATGTATTGATTCTGCTTGTTTTCACCCAACAAAATTGCAGGGATGGATCGCTGACACTTTTGTGTCAAAAGGTGTGACGGATCACAAATAGCGCGTGGGCAGTCGAACACGATTATTTTTTATCGTCCGCAAGGTAGGGTATATTTCGCTTTTAATACACAAAAGCATTCAAGTTGTATCAAGGCGGCAAGGGAACGAATTCCTGGGAGCATAGATAACTATGTGACCAGGGTGAGTGAGGGCAGCCAACGCAGAGACGGCTTGAAGGATGAAGTGTATACAGGAGAAATTATGCTGCCCGACTCATCCATCCGATTAAATAAATACATCAGTGAAAGCGGAATCTGCTCGCGTCGCGAGGCGGATCGCTTTATCGAACAAGGGAATGTCTTCCTGAATGGTAAACGCGCCACCATTGGCGATCAGGTGATGCCTGGCGACGTCGTAAAAGTGAATGGTCGGTTGATTGAGCCGCGTGAAGCGGAGGATCTGGTTTTTATCGCGCTGAACAAGCCGGTAGGAATTGTCAGCACCACCGAAGACAGCGAACGCGACAACATTGTTGATTTCGTGAATCACAGCAAACGCGTGTTCCCCATCGGTCGTCTGGACAAAGATTCCCAGGGACTGATCTTTCTGACTAACCACGGCGACCTGGTGAATAAAATCCTGCGTGCCGGTAACGATCACGAAAAAGAGTATCTGGTGACGGTCGATAAGCCCGTAACCGACGACTTTATTCGTGGGATGGGAGCCGGTGTGCCAATCCTCGGCACCGTCACCAAAAAATGTAAGGTCAAGAAAGAAGCGCCGTTTGTGTTTCGCATCACGCTGATTCAGGGGCTTAACCGTCAGATCCGTCGTATGTGCGAACACTTTGGCTATGAAGTTACCAAGCTTGAGCGCACACGCATCATGAACGTGAGTTTGTCCGGCCTGCCGCTGGGAGAATGGCGTGACCTGACGGATGACGAACTGATCGATCTGTTCAAGCTGATTGAGAATTCTTCTTCAGAAGCTAAACCGAAGGCGAAAGCGAAGCCAAAAGCTGCCACCGCAGGCATCAAGCGCCCGGTAGTGAAAATCGAAAAATCGGCGGAGAAAGAGAAATCGCGCCCGGCGGCAAACGGGAAGCGTTTTACCTCGCCGGGGCGTAAGAAGAAAGGACGTTAACGTCTGCCGCGCGTTGGCGTATTCGCCGACCAGGAGAATGACGCCTCTGAATCCGGTTTATAAGCCTGCTTTTTCTTCAACTGGCGGGCTTTTTTAGCTTCGGCTTCGCGCAAGGCCATCAGTTTATCGATGTACTCTTTCTTGATGCTGTTGGTCTCTGCGTTGGTCAGTAGTCGACCATGCGCAATGCGTGCGCGGTCAAGCAGCGTTTTCAGTTCACGCTGTTCGCGCTCGGTCATCTCTTTTTGGGTAATGCGGGGGAGTGCCATACGGGTGCCCTCTGTTAGCCGATATTCTCAGTGTACGGTAATCCTGGTCAGGCTGATAGCGCTCAATAGGCAATACGCAATTTCCCGCCAAAGTCCTGCTGGGTATAACCCGTTGTTTTGAATCCTTTATCCGTGATGATGCTATCGATTTCTTTTAACGTGGCGATACACATCACCCCATCCTGACCAAATTTTGTATGGTCGGCAAGAATTACCGACTTTTTACTCATAGCAATCATTGATTTGGCAACATAGGCTTCATCGAAGCTTTTCACCAGCACACCATGTTGAGGTGAAATACCACCCGCGCCGATGAAGCAGATATCTGCGTGAATAGTGTTTATTTGCTGACAAACGGAGACGCCGAGATTGGCGCGGAAATGGTAGTCATATTCACCGCCTAATACATAAACGCGCGCTTTGAGATTATGTTCTTTGATTTTATCGGCAATCAAGGCTGAATTAGTAATAACGGAATAGGCCAGAGGAGGTAATTGTTCGGCCAGAATAAGATTGGTTGTGCAGGAATCAATGAATAGAGTGTCGTGCTCGCTGACCATCCCGGCGGCAAGTTTACCAATTGCCATTTTTTCTTCGCGGTGTATATCAATCCGCGCGCCAAACTCATCTTCCTGAACGACCTGTTTTTTGACCGCCCCGCCATGGATTTTGGTAATTTGTCCTTCGGACTCCAGTATCGAGAGGTCACGGCGAATGGTCTCTGATGTAACTTTTAGCGTTTCCGATAATTTGATGACTGTGACTTCACCGAACTTATTTAATTCATCAAGAATATGTTTTCTTCTTTTAATCGGGTTCATTATTTTCCGCCAATGTCGTGCTTTGGCGCATGGTAACTGGATGCGCAAAGCAACGCAACCACTCCAGCGCACAGACAATACCTTCATCATCATTAGAGGCCGTCACATAGCTGGCGTGTTGTTTTACTGCATCAGGCGCATTGCCCATGGCGATACCGATGTTCGCAGCGGTAAACATACTGATATCGTTCTGCTGATCGCCAATCGCCGTAACCTGTTCGGTCGCTATATTTAGCTGTTGCCTTAACATGTTTATAGCATAGCCTTTGTTTATTTCAGTTCGTTGGATGTCAATATAATTCCCCCCGGTGATTGTCGCCATATAACCACAGGGCAATTCATTAATCATTGCCGTACATAATGCATTTATTTTTGATTGTTCTGCCACTAATGTGATCTTATAAATGTCATGCTGATTAAAAATATATTCAGGCGCTGCCGAAATAAAGGGTAGCTCAAATAAGTTGGCCTCATAAGTCGTCCATGGTGCCACGAGTCGGTCATCACGATGATAAATAGCATCGGCGCTAAAAAAATGATGGGGGTAGCAGGAAAGAGAAATAGATCGGTTAATCTCCCGGAGATCCATGCAAGAGAGTGTCGCAGTATGAATAATATGCTGCGACGTCATCTCCAGAATTTGCCCACCGTTAAAACCGGCGCACCAGGCAAACAATTTATCTACCTGTTGCTGTTGTAACAGGCGCACCATAGAGGAGACCGGCCTGGCGGAACAGGCTGCCAGCAGACCGCCACGCTGGCGGAACTCAATCAGCGCCTGACGCGTGCGCGGGCTGATTGTTTTCTGCGATGTCAGTAACGTTCCATCCAGATCGGTCACCAGCAACATTTCTCTTTCCTCTGCGTTTACTGAGCAATAAACGGCGTGACGGCCTCTTTGGCGGCGTTGCAGACCATATTGTCGATTGCCGTACCGACGACCAGAATATTGACCCCGGTATCTTTAAACGCTTTGGCGTTGGCGAGGTTAATACCGCCTTCTGCCAGCGTCGGTACATCAACCGCGCCAACCAGCGCTCGCAGCCTTTCTTTAATGGCCTGTGGAATGTCGCCTGCGGCTACGCCTTCATAGCTCATACCGGTCATCAGGCCGATCATATCGACGCCAATTTCCTGCATCCGCTTCGCCACGCTGGAAACCTCTTCCGGCGTGCGCGCAGGAATACCGAAAGTATGCAGATCGTCCGGGTGACCAATATAGGCGTCAACGGTCAGACCATATTGATGGGCGAGATTAACGATATCCTGCAGATCGTCCCAGTCGGATTTATGCGTGTGCAAACCATCGGCTCCGGCACGGGCAATTTCCAGAATCTCAGTGTCACTGAGCGGCACGGGCAAGGTTTCGGTAAAACCTCCCGCAATACCTACGGTAATGAAAATATCGTCAGGAACCACGTTACGCACGCCGTGTACCGCTTCAGCCATTTGCCCGTTGGTGATTTCATGGCGGATCTGCTCTGCTGCATGCATATTGCTCACGCCTTTGTGTCCACGCGCCAGCGCCAGTGCCGGGTGGTTTGGTTCCAGCAGCTTAACGCCTGCCTCACACACCGCTTTCGCCAGACGCGCATCGTCGCCAGTGATCCCCGTACTGAGGATGGTTTGTCCGCCGTGGAGCGCAATGGCATCTTTCACTTTCTGTAACGCTTTGGCGCGTTTTTTATTCATATCGCCTTTAAACATGGTGTACCTCTGGTGTTGGTGCATTAATTAACGGGCTGACGCTGCAGGTTCGCTCTGTACGACAGCCTTAAAACGGTTAGCAATAATGGTGGTAATACAGGTCATCGCCATTGTTGTGATCATCACTATAGCCATCTGAAGCGCATTGCTGGACAAGAACGGCGAGGCAAAAGCGGGAACATAGGCCACGCCTTTAACGTTAAAGAAGCCCAGCATCATGCCGCCCATTCCGGCCCAGAAAATGGCGGAGCCAAAGACAATTTTGTTGGCGAACATGAAGGGATAGGCAGATTCCACGAAGGTTCCGAAACCCAGGTTAATAAGCAGCCCCGGTGTGGCGACGGCGGCTTCACTTTTTTCGCGAGGGGCGATAATGTTGGCAAGGTTAATCCCTGCGGCAACCATCACCAGACCCACCATATCGACTGCGCCGAGGAAGCTTACGCCGGATTTTTCCATCTCCAGCAGAACCAGCGGCAGAATGACCGCGTGGTAGACTCCGCCCAGGATGGCTGGCCAGATAACCAGCCCTGCCAGCAGTCCGGCAAGAACAGGACTGAAAGCCAGAGTGCTTTCGATAGCCAGTTTGATGTAATTGCCTGCCGACAGCGCCAGCGGACTCAGCAGATAGTGCATGATCAACCCGGCGGCAAGACCTGAAATCCCACCGGCGACGATGTTGACGGTGGTCATCGGAAAGCGCCAGTTCAGGCACAGTTCAAACAGCCAACGAACGAAAATCCCGGCCATCAAGCCGCCGATAATCCCGCCGATCAGCCCCCCTTCAACGGACAGCACCCCGGCGACGACCCCGGCAACGATTGAGACTTCATCCAGCTCAGAAATCTGTTTTGCCGCCAGCACGGCAACCAATACCGGCAGGCCTTTCAGCAGGATTTCAAAAATATCGTTAAGTTTTTCCAGACCCGGGATGTGGCTCAGGGCGAGAACAATTGCCATCGCGATAAAGCCAGGCAGCGCAGGGATCATAATGCTGCGAATGTTAAAGCGTTTGAGCAGGCTCTTTCCGGAGCCACCCTGGGAGGGTGAAGCGCTACCCAACTGCGGCTTGTACTTAATGCCCCAGTGTTTACACAGAGACGCCACGAAGGAGACTGCGCGGGTGCGGCTGGTGGTGCCGGTCGTACCCGAGGTTGCGACGACATTTGCCCCTTTTGCGGCCACCAGCGCCATTGACGTTCCGCCGGTGCCAACGATCGGCGTTTTCATTTCAACGGCAGCGGTGAAGACTTCGTGGTTCGCTTTTCCCGGATCGGCGCTCATTACGACGATCCCATCGATCGTGCCGCTACGGATCATCTCAGCAATCTGGCGATCGCTTTCAACTACCGAATCGTTCACTTCTGAAAGTTTGCCCTGAAATATCCTTTGTGGTTTTTGTTGGTTTTCTGTGGTTAATGCAAACACGGATGCCGGTGTGTGGGGTTTGGCAACATCCATCGAGGCTTCCGCCGCGATAAACTGCACGGCGGCAACTTCCACACCTGCGGCTTCGCACTGTTGATAAATTTCCTGGAGTAGCTTCTCTGGCTCTGCGCCACCCAGGTTGTAGAGGTTGCCTCCACTGCTTCCAATAATCGCAATTTTTTTCATAGCGGCCTCAAAGATAGGGTAAAGGGGTTATTTGTGTTGTAGTGGAATCATAATTCCAACTAAAACAAAACAAATCAACATTAAATTAGCGAGGTAAATTGCCATTTGTATGGGGTTTGTTTATTAATTGCTTGAAATAAAAAGAATAAATTAAGATTTTGTTTTGTGTGGATGTTTGTTGTTTTGTGATGGAGTTCAAATGCAGGTAGGGAGAAATGGAGGATGCCTCCTCCATTTATGAAGATTAGTGTTGTTTTACTGCGTGTGGTTTCTCTTCAATCGCCTTACCGGACCAGTACCCCGCAAGCAGCGAACCAGAAAGGTTATGCCAGACGGAGAACAGCGCGCCGGGCAGGGCGGCGAGCGGACCGAAGTAGATTTTGCCCAGCGCAGCGGCGAGGCCGGAGTTCTGCATGCCGACTTCAATCGCCAGTGTGCGGCAGGTGGATTCATCAAAGCCGAACAGTTTCCCGCCCCAGTAGCCGCCAAGCAGGCCAATGGTGTTATGCAGAATAACGGCGATAATCACCACAAAGCCGACCGACGCAATGTGCGATGCAGAACCTGCCACAACAGCGCTGATAATCGCCAGAATGCACACCATAGAAAACGCAGGCAGATACGGTTCTACGGTTTTTACGACGCGTGGGAACAGATGATGAATGACCAGGCCCAAAGCAATCGGAATGACTACGATCTGCAGAATACTTAGCAGCATCCCCATCACATCTACCTGGATATGCGCGTCGACGTAAAGACGGGTGAGCAGCGGCGTGGCGACAACACCGACCAGCGTTGAAACCGATGAAATCGTCACGGAGAGCGCCACATCGCCTTTCGCCAGGTAGATCATTACGTTAGATGCCGTTCCGCTGGCCACGCTACCGACCAGTACCATACCTGCGGACAATTCCGGCGGCATATTAAAAGCCAGCGCCAAAATCCATGCGGCGAGCGGCATCACCAGATAGTGCAGGAAAATACCCGCCGCGACCGGGGCTGGGCGTGAGAGTACGCGTTTAAAATCATCCACCTTCAGGTGCACGCCCATGCCGAACATAATCAGCATCAGTAACGACGGCACTAATGGCCCGACAGGCGTAAAGGTGGAGGGCGTGTAATACGCAATAACAGAGAGCAGCAGCGCCCATAACGGGAACAGCCGCGTGAGAGTAGCGAGCATATTGTATTCCTTGCGATTTAAAGATGTTGTGTTGTTATAAAAAAGCCGGGTTCGAGCCCGGCTATAGTTATTGTTTATCGCGTGATGGAATATTATTCAAACAAATTATGGTGCAGCTTCTGTACAACCTGCTCGGCTTCAGTACCAGGTACCAGGAAGCACAGGTTGTGGCTGGACGCGCCGTAGCAAATCATCCGAATATTGAACGGCTCCAGTACGCCGAACACCTCTTTACCCACGCCACAGGCTTTGGACAGGTCATTGCCAATCAACGCCACCAGCGCCAGGCCTTCTTCCACTTCAACCCGACACAGGGCAGACAGTTCCATCAGCAGAGACTGTGTTAACAGTGTATCGCCGGTGGACGTTGAACCAGTGGTATCCAGCGTCAGCGCCACGCTGACTTCGGATGTGGTAATTAAATCGACCGAGATATTGTGACGTGCCAGGATGCCGAACACTTCCGCCAAAAAGCCGCGAGAGTGCAGCATATTCAGGCTATGCAGTGTCAGCAGCGTCTGCTTACGGCGTAGCGCCAGCGCACGGAACAGCGGTGGATTCGCGGTTTTATTGCAGACCAGCGTACCGCCTGCTTTTGGATCCTTACTGGAGCCCACAAACACCGGAATATCGCTACGTACGGCTGGCAACAGGGTTGCCGGGTGCAGAACTTTCGCGCCAAAGGTCGCCATTTCCGCGGCCTCTTCAAAGGCAATTTCATCAATACGCTGCGCAGCCGGAACCACGCGCGGATCGGTAGTGTAGATGCCGGGAACGTCGGTCCAGATATCAACGCGCGTTGCGTGCAGGGCTTCTGCAAGTAAGGCGGCGGTATAATCGCTGCCGCCGCGTCCCAGCGTGGTGGTGCGGCCCTTGCCTTCACTGCCGATAAAGCCCTGAGTAATCACCAGACCTTCGCTTAGACGCGGGGCCAACTGGAGCGTCGCCAGTTCAGCCAGCGCCGTGACGTCGGGTTCTGCACGACCAAAACGATCGTTAGTGCGCATCACTTTACGCACGTCAAACCACTGCGCCTGCACGTTGCGTTCACGCAGGATCTCGACGAACAGCAGGGTAGACATCAGTTCACCGTGGCTGACCAGTTCGTCGGTCAGCGCGGTTGAGGTCGCCAGTGACGCCGCTTCTGCCAGTGTGGTGATGTTTTCCAGCAGACGTTCGATCTCTTCACGGATCACGTTTGGATAACGCAGGCGTTCCAGAATATTGAACTGAATTTGACGAATGGCATCGAGTTTTTCGAAGCGCGCGGTTGGCTCCAGCCCTTCAGCCAGTGCGACCAGCAGGTTGGTGATTCCCGCAGAAGCGGAAAGTACCACCACACGGACGTTAGCATCAGAAAGCACGACATCAGCGCTGCGATTCATGGCATCAAAATCCGCCACGCTGGTACCACCAAACTTGGAGACAACTACATCAGTCATAACTACCTCGTGTCAGGGAATGAATAGAGCGACCATGGCACAAAGGAAACTGGTGCAGGCGCAAATGCAAATACCGTATTTATAAATAAAATGTGTAGCTTGCACTGTCAACGCTGGGATTATGCGGATTTTTCATGCTGCAACTGTGTTGAGTAACGGTACTAATAACAACGCTGATAACCGCTATACTTTTTAGCCACGTTTGGCGGATGCCCTGGCAATGGCATTAAAACAATCACACTTTTCTGTGACTGGCGTTACAATCGATCTCAGTCACAATTCTCAAAATCAGAAGAGTATTGCTAATGAAAAACATCAATCCAACGCAGACCTCAGCCTGGCAGGCACTACAAAAACACTTTGAAGAAATGAAAGACGTTACTATCGCGGATCTGTTCGCGAAAGATAGCGATCGTTTCACGAAGTTTTCCGCGACGTTTGACGATCTGATGCTGGTGGATTTCTCCAAAAACCGCATCACTGAAGAGACGCTGGCTAAACTGCAGGATCTGGCGAAAGAAACCGATTTGGCCGGTGCCATCAAGTCCATGTTCTCCGGTGAGAAAATCAACCGTACTGAAGACCGTGCCGTGCTGCACGTGGCGCTGCGCAACCGTAGCAATACGCCTATCATCGTTGACGGCAAAGATGTGATGCCGGAAGTGAATGCGGTACTGGAGAAGATGAAATCTTTCTCTGAAGCGATCATCTCCGGAAGCTGGAAAGGCTATACCGGCAAAGCCATTACTGATGTCGTGAACATTGGTATCGGCGGCTCTGACCTCGGCCCGTTCATGGTGACCGAAGCGCTGCGTCCGTACAAAAATCACCTGAACATGCACTTTGTGTCTAACGTCGATGGTACGCACATCGCCGAAGTGCTGAAAAAAGTGAATCCGGAAACCACGCTGTTCCTGGTCGCTTCCAAAACTTTCACCACCCAGGAAACCATGACCAACGCCCACAGCGCGCGCGACTGGTTCCTGGCGACCGCTGGCGACAACAAGCACGTAGCCAAACACTTCGCAGCGCTCTCCACTAACAGTAAAGCGGTTGGCGAGTTCGGTATTGATACTGCCAATATGTTCGAGTTCTGGGACTGGGTTGGCGGTCGTTACTCCCTGTGGTCTGCCATTGGTCTGTCCATCATCCTGTCCGTAGGCTTCGACAACTTTGTTGAGCTGCTCTCCGGCGCGCATGCGATGGACAAACACTTCTCCACCACCCCGGCTGAGAAAAACCTGCCGGTGCTGCTGGCGCTGATCGGTATCTGGTACAACAACTTCTTCGGTGCTGAAACCGAAGCGATTCTGCCGTATGACCAGTATATGCACCGTTTCGCGGCCTACTTCCAGCAGGGCAACATGGAATCCAACGGTAAATACGTTGACCGTAACGGCAACGCAGTGGATTACCAGACTGGCCCAATCATCTGGGGTGAGCCGGGCACTAACGGCCAGCATGCGTTCTACCAGCTGATTCACCAGGGCACCAAAATGGTTCCGTGCGATTTCATCGCGCCGGCAATCACCCACAACCCGCTGTCGGATCACCATCCGAAACTGCTGTCTAACTTCTTCGCGCAAACCGAAGCGCTGGCTTTTGGTAAATCTCGTGAAGTGGTTGAGCAGGAATATCGCGACCAGGGTAAAGATCCGGCTACGCTTGAGCACGTTGTGCCGTTCAAAGTGTTCGAAGGTAACCGTCCAACGAACTCCATCCTGCTGCGCGAAATCACGCCGTTCAGCCTGGGTGCGTTGATTGCGCTGTACGAGCACAAAATCTTCACTCAGGGCGCGATCCTGAACATCTTCACCTTTGACCAGTGGGGCGTTGAGCTGGGCAAACAGCTGGCGAATCGCATTCTGCCAGAGCTGAACGATGATAAAACTGTTTCTTCCCATGATGTTTCTACTAATGGGTTGATTAACCGTTATAAGTCCTGGCGCTAATCTGCTTCTTCCTTCGAACCGCAGCGGTGTTGGCTGCGTTCGTTAACCCCGGTCACATAGCTATCTATGCTCCCGGGGATTAACGATCTTGCCGCCTTGCTGCAATTCGAATGAATTTGCAGATTACCTGTGATAGAAGCTGATATTATTATCAGCTTTTTTTATAAGATAATTCCACTTCTCCACCTTATTACCTAAAAATTTAATTGAGCTTAATCCTAAAATAATATGTTCAACGTTCTCCTGTTTCTGATGTTTTAAGATTTACCGGATGCTGTGTTTTCACTATTATATCTTAACTCTTTGAATTTAATTGTTTTTATTATTTATTGTTAATCGTTTTCTCTCTCGCTATCTAATTATCCTAAATTCCCCTGTGGCGTAATTTGAACACTTTGGCTTGTGTATACTCGATCTCGCCCGAAATTCTTTTGGGTAAATCTCCATTCATGCAATGAAGGGAATTTGTGATGAAAAAAGTTGTGTATGGCCTTTGGGCTATATCTGCGCTTGCGGCGACGTCTGTCTATGCCGCCCCCGTTCAGGTGGGTGAGGCTGCAGGGTCGGCTGCTGCGTCGGTTTCGGCGGGAAGTTCCTCCGCGACCAGCGTGAGCACCGTAAGTTCCGCGGTGGGGGTTGCCCTGGCGGCAACCGGTGGCGGCGATGGTTCTAATACCGGAACCACCACCACGACAACCACCAGTACCCAGTAATACCGGTACGTTTAATTCTAACCACACTTCGGTGTGGTTATTTTGCCTCTCTGGAGAAACGTCGTGAAGCGACCCGCGCTCATAATGGTTTGTCTGTTACTACAGGCGTGCTCAGCCACCACCGAAGGTTTGGGGCATTCGCTGTGGGATAGCGTATTTGGGACTCCCGGCGTACAGATGACGGATGATGAAATCCAAAATATGCCTTACGCCAGCCAGTATATGCAGCTCAACGGCGGTCCCCAGCTGTTTGTGGTACTCGCGTTTGCGGAAAACGGACAGCAGAAATGGGTGACTCAGGATCGGGCCATTCTCGTGACGCAACATGGGCGACTGGTGAAAACACAGCTCGACGGAGACAACCTCATCGAGGTGAATAATCTGGCTGCCGACCCGCTCAGTAAGCCCAATCAGATAGTCGATGGCGCAACGTGGTCCCGTACGATGGGCTGGACCGAGCATCAGAAGGTACGCTATGCCACCGCCCGCTCGGTTTTCACATGGGATGGCGCTGACACCATCAAGGTCGGCAGAGATGAAACGCCGGTACGCATCCTCGATGAAGACGTCACCACCGATCAAACGCGCTGGCATAACCGCTACTGGGTAGACAGTGACGGCATGATTCGCCAGTCAGAACAGTATCTTGGCGCAGGTTTCTTCCCGGTGAAAACTACGCTGATTAAGGCGGCAAAATCATGATGAAACGAATGATTACCGCACTGACCTTCAGCCTGTGTGCGGCATCTGTTTTTGCTGCGGGCAGTGTAAAAGTGATCACGACAGGCAGCACCGAAGCAAAAACGCTGACCGGCGCGGAGCATTTGGTCGATCTGGTGGGTCAACCGAAGCTGGCGAATAGCTGGTGGCCAGGCGCGGTGATTGGCGAAGAGCGGGCAACGGCTGAGGCGCAACGTCAGCAGCAGGCATTATTGGATCGTCTGGCGACGTTGAGTGCTGGAGAAAGCGGTGATGATGCCGCGGCTATCAACGCGTTACGCCAGCAAATTCAGGCGCTGAAGGTGACCGGCAGACAGACGATTAATCTCGACCCGGATGTTGTACGCGTCAGCGAGCGAGGCAACCCGCCGCTGCAGGGCAATTACACGCTGTGGGTTGGGCCGCAGCCCACGGATATCACGCTGTTGGGTTTGCTAAGCCACCCGGGTAAACAGCCGTTTATACCCGGACGTGATGTTGCCAGCTATCTCGATGGGCAGCATCGGCTCAGCGGCGCGGATCGTAGCTACGCCTGGGTTGTCTATCCCAACGGACGCATACAAAAAGTGCCGGTCGCCTACTGGAACAAACGTCACATTGAGCCGATGCCCGGCAGCATCATTTTTGTCGGGCTGTCGGACTCTGTCTGGAGCAGCACCCCGGATGAAATCAATGCCGACATTCTTCGCACCCTGACCCAGCGGATACCCGAATAATGAGAAAAACTTATCTGCTCAGCCTGTTGGCGCTGGGGATCAGCGCGGCCTGTCACGGTGAAACGTATCCTGCGCCGATTGGTCCTTCCCAGTCTGATTTTGGCGGCGTGGGGCTGCTGCAAACCCCAACCGCACGCATGGCGCGTGAGGGCGAAATGAGCCTTAACTATCGCGATAACGATCAGTACCGCTATTACTCTGCGTCGGTGCAGCTCTTCCCGTGGCTGGAAACCACCCTGCGCTATACCGATGTGCGTACCAAACAATACAGTAGCGTGGAGTCGTTTTCTGGCGATCAGACTTACAAGGATAAAGCTTTTGATCTCAAACTACGTCTGTGGGAAGAGAGCTACTGGATGCCGCAGGTGGCAGTTGGCGCGCGAGATATTGGCGGAACGGGCCTGTTCGATGCGGAGTATATTGTGGCGAACAAAGCCTGGGGACCGTTTGATTTCTCACTCGGTCTTGGCTGGGGATACCTCGGGACCAGCGGCAACGTCAGCAATCCGTTTTGCTCATACAGCGATAAATTCTGTCATCGCGATAACAGTTACAAGCAGGCGGGTTCCATTGACGGCAGCCAGATGTTCCACGGCCCGGCGTCGCTGTTTGGCGGCGTGGAATATCAGACACCCTGGCAGCCGCTGCGTCTGAAACTGGAGTATGAGGGTAATAATTACCAGCAGGATTTCGCGGGCAAGCTGGATCAGAAGAGCAAGTTTAACGTCGGCGCTATTTATCGCGTCACCGATTGGGCCGACGTTAACCTCAGCTATGAGCGCGGCAATACCTTTATGTTTGGGGTCACGTTGCGGACTAACTTTAACGATCTGCGACCACGCTATAACGACAACGCCCGCCCGAAATATCAGCCACAGCCGCAGGATGCCATCCTGCAACATTCGGTGGTGGCGAATCAGCTAACGCTGCTGAAATATAATGCCGGGCTGGCGGATCCTAACATTCAGGTGCAGGGCGATACGCTGTATGTGACCGGCGAACAGGTGAAATACCGTGATTCGCGCGAAGGGATCGAACGCGCGAACCGGATCGTGATGAACGATCTTCCCGACGGGATCCGCACGATCCGTATTACGGAAAATCGCCTTAACTTGCCGCAGGTGACGACCGAAACGGATGTTTCCAGCCTGAAGCGCCATCTGGAAGGCGAGCCGTTGGGCCATGAGACTCAACTGGCGCAAAAACGCGTTGAGCCCGTAGTGCCGAAAACGACCGAGCAGGGCTGGTATATCGATAAGTCGCGCTTCGATTTCCACATCGATCCGGTGCTTAACCAGTCGGTAGGCGGCCCGGAAAATTTCTATATGTATCAGTTGGGCGTGATGGGCACGGCAGATTGGTGGGTTACCGATCATCTGCTGACCACCGGGAGTTTGTTCGCCAACCTCGCCAATAACTATGACAAGTTTAACTACACCAACCCGCCGCAGGATTCGCATTTACCGCGCGTGCGTACCCATGTGCGTGAGTATGTACAGAACGACGTCTACGTGAATAACCTGCAGGCCAATTACTTCCAGTCACTCGGGAACGGGTTTTACGGACAGGTTTACGGCGGCTATCTGGAGACCATGTATGGCGGGGCGGGCGCGGAAGTATTGTACCGTCCATTGGACAGCAACTGGGCGTTTGGCATTGACGCCAACTACGTGAAACAGCGTGACTGGCGTAGCGCACAGGACATGATGAAATTCACCGACTACAGCGTGAAGACCGGGCATTTGACGGCTTACTGGAATCCTTCGTTTGCTCAGGATGTGCTGGTGAAAGCCAGCGTGGGGCAATATCTGGCGGGGGATAAGGGCGGCACGCTGGAAATTGCGAAACGCTTCGATAGCGGCGTGGTTGTTGGCGGTTATGCGACTATCACTAATGCCTCGCCGGATGAGTACGGCGAGGGTGATTTCACCAAAGGGGTGTACGTTTCAGTGCCGCTGGATCTGTTCTCGTCAGGTCCAACCCGCAGTCGCGCGGCGATAGGCTGGACACCGTTAACGCGTGATGGCGGTCAGCAGCTTGGGCGTAAGTTTGGTCTGTACGATATGACCAGTGACAGGAGTGAGAATTTCCGGTGATGTGAATGTTGATCGCCCGGTGGCGCTACGCTTACCGGGTATCCGGCAAGAACCGTCATGCGAACAAAATATAAACAAAAAATGTAGATCTCTGTCACATTTTTGCGTTATACAGGAACCTCGCCACTGAGTAAGAGGTGCTGTTATGACGTCGCTATCTCGTCCCCGCGTGGAGTTTATCTCCACCATCTTGCAGACCGTGCTGAATCTGGGGCTGCTGAGTCTGGGCCTGATCCTGGTCGTATTCCTCGGGAAAGAAACGCTGCATCTGGCAGATGTGCTGTTCGCGCCGGAACAAACCAGCAAATATGAGCTGGTGGAAGGACTGGTGGTTTACTTTCTGTATTTTGAATTTATCGCACTGATTGTGAAGTACTTTCAGTCAGGGTTTCACTTTCCGCTGCGCTATTTTATCTATATCGGGATCACCGCGATTGTGCGGTTGATCATTGTCGATCATAAAGCACCTATGGATGTGCTTACCTATTCCGCGGCGATCCTGCTGCTGGTGATCACCCTGTGGCTGTGCAACTCGAAGCGGTTGAAGCGAGAGTAAAAAAACAACACGCCGTTGGGGCGGCGTGTTGCATGTCAGGCTTATTGTGCAGAGACGGGCTTGGCTTTCTCTGCTGTGGGTTCCCACAGTTCTTCAAGTTCTTCCAGTGTTTTGCCTTTGGTTTCCGGCACGAACTTCCACATGAACAGCGCCGCCAGGATGCCCATACAACCGTAGATCCAGTAGGAGAAACCGTTGTGGAAATGGGAAACCAGCCAGGAGTTTTTGTCCATCATTGGGAAGGTCCAGGAGACGAAGTAGTTCGCCAGCCACTGGGCCGCAACTGCAATGGCGAGCGCTTTACCGCGAATCGCATTCGGGAAGATTTCTGCCAGCAACACCCAACAAACCGGTCCCCAGGACATGGCGAATGCCGCGACATAAAATAGCATCGACAGCAGCGCCACCAGGCCGGAAGCCTGCGTATAAAATGCAGTGCCGAGGCTGAACATCCCAATTGCCATGCCGAGTGCGCCAATGATCTGCAGCGGTTTGCGACCAAATTTGTCCACAGTCATGATAGCCAGCACGGTGAAGCTCAGGTTGATTACGCCGACAATAATGGTCTGCAATAACGCCACATCGGTGCTGGCCCCAAGCGTTTTGAAGACTTCCGGTGCGTAGTACAGCACGACGTTAATACCGACAAACTGCTGGAAGATGGATAACATCACGCCGATAACGATCACGCCCGCACCAAACATCAACAGGCGACCACCGGTTTTGCGCCCATGCTCGAGTGACTGATTAATCTCCTGCATGGCCTGAGTGGCGAGAGTGCTACCCATAATCTTGCGCAGAATACCTTCTGCTTGTTCGTGTCTGCCACGCGCCATCAGCCAACGTGGGCTTTCTGGTACGGTATACAGCAGCAGTAAAAACAGCAGGGCGGGGATACTTTCGGAGGCAAACATATATCGCCAGCCATCGGTATTCAGCCAGTTGGCGTCGCCTGAACGGGCAATAAAATAGTTAACGCAATACACCAGTAACTGGCCAAAAATAATCGCGAATTGGTTAAAGGAAACCAATTTCCCACGAATATGTGCCGGAGCCAACTCAGCAATATACATAGGTGAGAGCATTGAGGCTAAACCTACGCCAATACCACCGATGATGCGATAAATAACGAATTCGGGGACGTATCCTGCTAAATAAACAGGCACAGCATTATCGGGGTTAATGGTGGTGAAACCTAATTCTGGCCATGCGGATCCGATGCCGGAAATAAAAAATAACAGCGCAGCGATTTTCAGCGAATCCCGGCGACCAAAGCGGTTACTACAATACCCGCCCAGCGCACCGCCGATGATGCAGCCAATCAACGCACTGGCGACGCAAAAACCCAACAATGAGTTGGCGGCGGATTCACTTAAGTGTTGTGGAGCGACAAATACGGTATTTAAGGATTCTACCGTTCCGGATATGACCGCAGTGTCGTAACCGAATAATAGTCCTCCTAAAGTTGCGACTAATGTAATCGAAAAAATATAACTGGAATTATATTGAGTGTTCATTCAGACCTGCCTTAGAGGGTACAGCTCTTTTGATCAGTGCTGTGATGGTGAATTTAACAGGCAGGGAAGACAATTATCATTTTTTACATTGCAATTACGTTTTGTCTTTTCTGTGATCTTAATTCCGTTTAATTAGTTTATTTCCAGACGAAAAATAGAATTGCAGTGATGGAGAGCACGAAAGGAAATAATCATAACGGTAATGCAAAATAACATAAAAAAAGGGCGCTCCGTAGAGCGCCGAATAACAGTCACAGGTTGGGATAACATAAGTTGAGGGTTGCAGTGGCATTGCCCGTTGCCGGGCGGGGTAACACAACTACTTTGATGAAACTTAACCTTTCACACCACCCGCGGTCAGGCCGTTGACCAGCCAGCGCTGCGCCAGCAGGAATACCAGCGTGATCGGAATGGCGGAAAGTACAGCTGCGGCGGCAAAGTCGCCCCACAAATAGTTCTGTGGATTGAGGTACTGCTGCATACCTACCGCGAGGGTATAGCTGTTCACATCACGCAGCAGCAGTGACGCGACCGGGACTTCGGTAATAGCGGCAATGAACGACAGAATAAATACCACCGCCAGAATCGGAACGGAAAGCGGTAGCAGCACCAGGCGGAATGCCTGCCACGGCGTTGCGCCATCCAGCGCGGCCGCTTCTTCCAGCGAACCGTCGATGGTTTCGAAATAACCCTTAATCGTCCATACATGCAGTGCAATACCGCCAAGATAGGCGAAGATCACGCCGCCGTGCGTATTCAGGCCGATAAACGGAATGTACTGGCCCAGGCGGTCAAACAACGCGTACAGGGCGACCAGAGACAGTACTGCCGGGAACATCTGGAAAATCAGCATCCCTTTCAGCAGGGTTGCTTTACCCGGGAAACGCATACGGGCAAAGGCGTAAGCACAGGTGGTGGAAAGCGTCACGATACCAATCGCGGTAATGGTGGCCACCTTCACTGAGTTCCACAGCCACAGCAGTACCGGGAACGGCGGCGGCGTCACACGGCCATCTGCGTGCTCAACGCTAAAGCCCAACGCCAGTTTCCAGTGTTCCCAGGAGATGTTTTCCGGGATCAGGCTACCGGTGGCGAAGTTACCTTCGCGCAGCGAAATAGCAATGACCATCAGCAGCGGGAACATGATCGCCGCGATGAAAATCAGTAGCAGAAGGTGCGTGGTCAATAAACGTAGCTTCTGAGATTTGGGTTGGACCATAGCCATATTCCGTGCCCTCCTTAGTCGAATTTCATACGTGTGGCTTTCAGGTTCACGATCGCCAGTGCGCCTACCAGCAGGAAGATCAGCGTGGCAATCGCCGCCGCCAGACCGAAGTCCTGCCCGCCACCGCCTTCAAAGGCGATACGGTAGGTGTAGCTCACGAGCAGGTCGGTATAACCGGCTGGTGTGGTGGTGCCAAGTCGGTCCGGGCCACCGTTGGTCAACAGTTGAATCAGCACGAAGTTGTTAAAGTTAAAGGCAAAGCTGGCAATCATCAGCGGCGTTAGCGGCTTAATCAGCAGCGGAAGCGTAATCTTAAAGAAGTTCTGGAACGGACCGGCGCCATCCATTGCTGATGCTTCATACAGGTCATCAGGAATCGCCTTCAGTAGCCCCATGCACAGGATCATCATGTACGGATAGCCGAGCCAGGTGTTGACGATGATAATCATCGAACGCGCGGTGGTCGGGTCGCTGAACCAGGCCGGTTTGATGCCAAACAGTGTGCTCAGCATCATGTTGATTTCACCAAAGCTTTGGTTGAACAATCCTTTGAAAATCAGAATCGAGATAAACGACGGCACGGCATAGGGCAGGATCAGCAGGACGCGGTAAATCGCTTTGCCTTTCAGGGATTCCCACTGCACCAGACAGGCCAGCACCATCCCTACGGCAACGGTCAAAATAACGGTCAGTACCGAGAAGACTACCGTCCAGACAAAGATGGCGAAGAACGGCTTCTGGATGCCCTCGTCGGTAAAGACGCGGGTGAAGTTGTCCCACCCAATAGCGACGGTATAGCCTGGGCTGAGCTTTTCTGTACCCCAGCTCCCGTCAGCGTTAATGGCCTGATAGTAACCAATATCGTTGTTGGCGCGGTATTTTACGCCGCTCTGGTTATTGGTGAGTGTGCCGTCATCAGCGAGCGTATAGAGCGGCTGCGTGCCGGAGAACTGACGCAGTGAACTCATGATAACTTTGCTGTCATCCGGCAGAATGGCCGTTAACTGCGTCAGCGCCTGACGATTTTGGGTGATGATGCGCAGCGTCGCGCGTTCGCCAGTTGGCAGTGCATCTGCGTCCTTCAGTTGCAGTTTCTGCTCGCCGCCAAATTTAAAGGCGTCGGAAACGTAATTTTTTCCTGTTTCACCGTCGGTAAGGGCCAATTGCCACTCATCACCCGCCGGATACAGGCCGAAGTTATAGGTTTTGCCCGCCTGATATGATCGCTCCATCAGGACTTGTTGAGCACGTTCAAAGGTCAGTTGGTTAGTGCTGCTGTAGTTGGTAAAGGCAATGGCGATGGTGCAAACCAACGGAAACAGAACAAACAGCCCCATCCCCGCGACGCCAGGATAAACATAACGCCAGGCATAGGCTTTACGGTTAGCGAAAATATACAGGCCAGCAGAGCTTAAAATCAGCGTCATGATGGCAAACAGGTACTCCCCCTGAGCGTACATCAAAACAACAAGGTAACCGACCAGTAGCCCAAGCAGACCCATCACTGACCATTTCAGTGTGTCGCTTTGCCACCAGTGTTTCTTTTTAATGACATCCATGGGGTTCAATCCTCAACAACAATGAAAACCTGTTGGTCAGCGTGCCTGATGGCGCTGCGCTTATCAGGCCTACGGTAAGTTGTAGGCCGGATAAGGCATTTATGCCGCCATCCGGCACGTGTGCTACAGCACTACTTGGTGATACGACCCTGCGCGTCTTTCAGTGCAGCATCAACAGTCTGACGACCGCTGGCTGCGTTGATCACTGCGGTACGAACGGCGTACCAGAATGCTGACATCTGCGGGATGTTCGGCATGATTTCGCCTTTCTGGGCGTTATCCATGGTGGCGGCGATACGTGGGTCTTTTGCTAATTGATCCTGGAAGGATTTCAGCGCCACGGCACCCAGCGGTTTGTCCTTGTTCACTTCATCCAGACCCTGGTCGGTCAGCAGGTAGTTTTCGAGGAACTCTTTCGCCAGTTCTTTGTTCGGGCTGGCGGCGTTAATACCGGCGCTCAGTACCCCAACAAACGGTTTAGACGCTTTGCCTTTGAAGGTTGGCAGCAGCGTGACGCCGTAGTTAATTTTGCTCTTGTCGATGTTCGACCACGCCCACGGACCGTTGATGGTCATCGCCGTTTCGCCCTTGTTGAAGGCCGCTTCTGCGATGGAGTAGTCGGTATCCGCGTTCATGTGTTTGTTCTTGATGAGGTCAACCAGGAAGGTCAGACCCGCTTTCGCGCCAGCGTTGTCCACGCCCACGTCTTTCACGTCATATTTGCCGTTTTCAAACTTGAACGCGTAACCGCCGTCGGCAGCAATCAGCGGCCAGGTGAAGTACGGTTCTTGCAGGTTGAACATCAGCGCAGATTTACCCTTCGCCTTCAGTGTCTTATCCAGCGCTGGGATCTCTTCCCAGGTTTTCGGTGGATTTGGCACGAGGTCTTTGTTGTAAATCAGCGACAGCGCTTCAACCGCGATTGGGTAAGCAATCAGCTTGCCGTTATAGCGTACGGCATCCCAGGTGAACGGATAGAGTTTGTCCTGGAACGCTTTATCCGGGGTGATTTCAGCCAGCAGGCCAGACTGCGCGTAGCCGCCAAAGCGGTCATGTGCCCAGAAGATGATGTCCGGGCCATCACCGGTCGCGGCAACCTGCGGGAATTTTTCTTCTAGTTTGTCCGGGTGCTCAATGGTGACTTTGATACCCGTGTCTTTCTCGAATTTTTTGCCTACTTCAGCGAGGCCGTTGTAGCCTTTATCGCCGTTAATCCAGATAACCAGCTTACCTTCTTCAATCTTGGCGAGAGCCGAGGCGGAGAACATCATCGTCGTCAATGCGGACAATGCGAGGATGCGTGCGCCAGTTTTGATTTTCATAGTTCCCATCCTGTTTGGTGATTTTGCAGAGGTGGCTTAACGGTGACTAGTTTCTTTATACGACAACCTCTTTCCATCCTCCTTACCCCTACGCCCCACCCATTCTTTATGTGATCTGTGTTACATAAATGTGAGTAATGCGTACTGGCGCACATAAAAACCCACTGATTTTTGCAAGCGACATCACGAAATTCCTCCACGGCGTACAGCCAGGGTCTCAGACGCTGCTCTCTCATCCTCCCGCCTCCTCCCCCATAAAAAAGCCGGGGGGTGGAGGATTCACGCCGTTAAGGGATAACGCATAGTCAATCCATCAATGAATGTTGCTGTCGATGACAGGTTGTAACGAAGGGAGAAGGGCATGGCGAGCGTACAGCTGCGAAATGTAACGAAAGCCTGGGGTGACGTGGTGGTATCGAAAGATATCAATCTCGACATTCACGAAGGGGAATTCGTGGTGTTTGTCGGACCGTCAGGCTGTGGTAAGTCAACCTTGCTGCGTATGATCGCCGGACTTGAAACCATCACCAGTGGTGATTTGTTTATCGGGGAGACCCGGATGAACGACATTCCGCCCGCCGAACGTGGCGTGGGGATGGTCTTCCAGTCCTATGCGCTGTATCCCCATTTGTCCGTCGCCGAAAACATGTCGTTCGGTCTCAAGCTGGCAGGTGCCAAAAAAGAGGTGATGAACCAGCGTGTTAATCAGGTCGCAGAAGTGCTGCAACTGGCCCATCTGCTGGAGCGCAAACCCAAAGCGCTCTCTGGTGGACAACGTCAGCGTGTGGCTATTGGCCGTACGTTGGTTGCAGAGCCGCGAGTCTTTCTGTTGGACGAACCGCTGTCAAACCTCGATGCCGCACTGCGCGTCCAGATGCGCATTGAAATCTCCCGCCTGCATAAGCGTCTTGGCCGCACGATGATTTACGTCACCCACGATCAGGTCGAAGCGATGACCCTGGCCGACAAAATTGTGGTGCTGGATGCCGGCCGCGTCGCGCAGGTAGGTAAACCCCTGGAGCTGTACCACTACCCGGCTGACCGCTTTGTTGCCGGGTTTATTGGTTCGCCAAAGATGAACTTCCTGCCGGTGAAAGTGACGGCAACGGCGATCGATCAGGTTCAGGTTGAGCTGCCTAACCGCCAGCAAATATGGCTACCAGTGGAAAGCCGTGCGGTGCAGGTCGGCGCCAATATGTCTTTGGGTATCCGCCCGGAACATCTGCTGCCCAGCGATATTGCTGATGTCACCCTCGAAGGTGAAGTACAGGTAGTCGAGCAGCTTGGTCACGAAACACAAATCCATATCCAGATCCCCGCCATCCGTCAGAACCTGGTTTACCGCCAGAACGACGTGGTGTTGGTAGAAGAGGGTGCCACATTCGCTATCGGCCTGCCGCCAGAGCGTTGCCATCTGTTCCGTGAGGATGGCACTGCATGTCGTCGGTTGCATCAAGAGCCGGGCGTTTAAGGTATCCCATTAAAAAAAAGCGCAAAACCGTCAAGGTGAAGCGTTTAAAGAAAAGCAATGATCTCAGGAGATAGAACGATGATTACTCTGCGCAAACTTCCTCTGGCGGTTGCTGTGGCAGCAGGCATTATGTCTGTTCAGGCAATGGCTGTCGATTTCCATGGTTATGCTCGTTCCGGCATTGGCTGGACGGGTAGTGGCGGCGAACAACAATGTTTCCAGGCAACCGGTGCCCAAAGTAAATACCGTCTCGGTAACGAATGTGAAACCTATGCCGAAATTAAGCTGGGCCAGGAAGTGTGGAAAGAAGGCGATAAGAGCTTCTACTTCGACACTAACGTTGCCTACTCTGTTGCACAGCAGAATGACTGGGAAGCGACCGATCCTGCTTTCCGCGAAGCCAACGTGCAGGGTAAAAACCTGATTGAATGGCTGCCGGGTTCCACCATCTGGGCCGGTAAACGTTTCTATCAGCGTCATGACGTCCATATGATCGACTTCTACTACTGGGATATTTCAGGTCCTGGTGCCGGTATTGAAAACATCGATCTGGGCTTTGGTAAGCTGTCTCTGGCCGCAACCCGTTCTCAGGAAGCGGGTGGTTCTTACACCTTCAGTAGCCAGAATATCTACGACACATCCAAAGATACCGCGAACGACGTATTCGACATGCGTTTAGCGCAGATGGCCATTAACCCGGACGGCATGCTGGAACTGGGTGTTGACTACGGTCGTGCGAATAAAACTGACGGTTATAGCTACGCGGATAGCGCGTCTAAAGATGGCTGGATGTTCACTGCAGAACATACTCAGAGTATGCTGAAGGGCTATAACAAGTTTGTGGTTCAGTATGCAACTGACGCGATGACCACGCAGGGTAAAGGTGGCTCGCAGGGTACTTACGGTTCAACCTTCGATACCCAGGCAACACCAAATGATCCCGTTATCCATCATGTAAACAACAACATCAATAACAACGGTAGCCTGGTGCGCGTACTTGACCACGGTGCTATCTCTCTGGGCGATAAGTGGGACCTGATGTACGTCGGTATGTATCAGAATATCGACATGGATAACGACCTGGGTACTGAATGGTACACCGTGGGTATTCGTCCGATGTACAAATGGACGCCAATCATGAGCACCCTGATGGAAGTCGGCTACGACAACGTCAAATCTCAACAGACTGGCGATCGCAACAGCCAATACAAAATCACCCTGGCGCAACAGTGGCAGGCAGGCGACAGCATCTGGTCTCGTCCGGCAATCCGCGTCTTTGCAACCTATGCCAAATGGGATGAAGAATGGGGCTACGTGAAAAACGGAGATAAGGTCTCTAAATATGCTGCTGCAACCAACTCCGGTATCAGCACAACCAGCCGTGGCGATAGCGACGAGTGGTCCTTCGGTGCCCAGATGGAAATCTGGTGGTAATCCAGCATTAACCTGACGTAATGACCTAAAGAGGGGCGTAAGCCCCTCTTACTTACGGTTTAGCGCGCTATTGCCTGGCCACCGCTGAACCCATGCTATCTGAGGTGATAACAATGAAAATGAAGAAAAGTCTCGTTGCCCTTTGTTTATCGGCAGGGTTATTTGCCAGCGTTCCCGGAATCAGCCTGGCCGATGTGAATATCGTTCCGCAGGACACCGCAGCTGCACCGTCGATTCCGACGGCTGCGTTGCAACAATTGGCCTGGACGCCCGTCGACCAATCGAAAACCCAGTCAACCCCGTTGGCGACAGCGGGACAGCGTCTGGACATTGCCGGTATTAGCGGCCCGGTTGCCGCCTATAGCGTACCGGCCAATATTGGTGAACTGACCCTGACGCTGAGCAGTGAAGTTAACCAACAAACCAGCGTATTTGCGCCAAACGTTTTAATTCTTGATCAGAACATGACGCCATCTGCGTTCTTCCCCAGCAGCTACTTTACCTACCAGGCACCGGGTGTGATGAGTGCGGATCGCCTGGAAGGGGTGATGCGTCTGACGCCAGCGCTGGGACAGCAGAAGCTTTATGTTCTGGTCTTTACTACTGATAAAGATCTCCAACAGACCACCACGCTGCTTGACCCGGCGAAAGCGTATGCCAAGGGCGTGGGCAATGCTGTTCCGGATATTCCGGACCCGATTGCCCGCCATACTACCGATGGTCTGGTGAAACTGCAGGTGAAAACTAACAGCACCTCCAGCGTGCTGGTTGGGCCGCTGTTTGGCTCCTCTGGCCCGGGTCCGGTGACGGTGGGTAATACCGCTGCACCTGCGGTGGCCTATGCAGCCCCGGCTGCCGCGGTAGCCGCACCGGCACCGCAACCGGTGAAGAAAAGCGAGCCGATGCTGAATGACACTGAGAACTATTTTAACCAGGCGATTAAGGATGCCGTGGCGAAAGGTGATGTTGATAAAGCGCTGAAGCTGCTTGATGAAGCTGAACGTCTGGGATCCAAATCTGCCCGTTCCACCTTTATCAGCAGTGTAAAAGGCAAGGGGTAACCATCTCCCCACATTGTTGATTTTGCAACAACTGGTGCGTCTCCTGGCGCACTTTTTTTATCCTTCGATGCTACTTGTTACACTTATGTTGCTCTGACGATCACTTAATTGTGTTTGCTCACCCCGTAATGCATTTTCTGCGATACAATGCCTTCAGGTTATAAATCGGAGAGTAAGGCATGCCACACCCTGCGTTAACGCAACTGCGTGCGCTGCGTTATTTTGATGCGATCCCGGCGCTGGACCCCCAACTGCTCGACTGGTTGTTACTGGAAGATTCCATGACCAAACGTTTTGAGCAGCAGGGGAAAAAGGTCACCGTAACGTTGATTCGCGAAGAATTCGTTGGGCAAAATGAGGTGGCTGAAGAACTGACGCTGCTGCCTAAAGAGTCTCGCTATTGGTTACGTGAAATCCTGTTATGTGCGGATGGTGAACCCTGGCTTGCCGGACGGACCGTGGTGCCTGAATCCACCTTGTGCGGCCCCGAACTGGCTTTACAAAATCTGGGGAAAACCCCGCTCGGGCGCTATCTGTTTACATCATCGACATTGACCCGCGATTTTATTGAGATTGGCCGCGATGCAGCGCTGTGGGGACGTCGTTCCCGCCTGCGGCTGAGCGGTAAGCCGCTGATGCTTACCGAGCTTTTTTTGCCTGCATCGCCGTTGTACTGAGAGGAAGATAAAGATGGAGTGGAGTCTGACGCAGAATAAGCTGCTGGCGTTTCACCGCTTGATGCGTACGGATAAGCCAATCGGTGCCTTACTGCTGCTCTGGCCGACGCTGTGGGCGCTGTGGGTAGCGACCCCTGGCGTACCGCAATTGTGGATACTGGCGGTGTTTGTCGCCGGTGTGTGGCTGATGCGCGCCGCCGGCTGCGTGGTGAATGATTATGCCGACAGGAAATTTGACGGACACGTCAAACGCACCGCAAACCGGCCGCTGCCGAGCGGTGCAGTCACGGAGAAAGAGGCCCGAACGCTGTTTGTTGTGCTGGTGTTGCTCGCCTTTCTGCTGGTTCTGACTCTTAACACGATGACGATTTTGTTGTCCGTTGCGGCGTTAGCACTGGCGTGGGTTTATCCCTTCATGAAACGCTATACGCACCTGCCGCAGGTGGTGCTGGGGGCGGCGTTTGGCTGGTCTATTCCCATGGCGTTCGCCGCCGTCAGTGAATCTGTACCGCTGAGCTGCTGGCTGATGTTCCTCGCCAACATTCTCTGGGCGGTGGCGTATGACACGCAGTATGCGATGGTTGATCGTGATGACGATCTGAAAATTGGCATTAAATCGACCGCCATTCTGTTCGGCCAGAACGACAAGCTGATTATTGGCATTCTGCAGGTCGGTGTGCTGGCGCTGATGGCGATGGTGGGGTGGTTAAACGGGTTGGGGCTGGGCTATTACTGGTCACTGCTGGTGGCGGGCGCGCTGTTTGTGTATCAGCAGAAACTGATTGTCGATCGTGAACGGGATGCCTGCTTTAAAGCGTTTATGAACAATAACTATGTGGGGCTGGTACTGTTCTTAGGGCTGGCGATGAGCTACTGGCACCTTTGAGTTTGGCTTAGCCTGCAAAATAAAAACCGGTCATTTCGACCGGTTTTTTTATGCTTACTCGCCCTGCGTTGCGCTTTCGATGGTCAGACGCACATCGGACGTGACCAGCTCGGCCAGCATCTGATAGATCTTCATCGTCTCTTCCGGTTCGGCATCACCGGTATCGCTGATGTAGCCCTCGTCACGCAGCGTCAGCACCAGGGAGCTGAACACGGCTTTATCGAAGAACTCAGGCGCGTTGATACCGTGCAGCACGGAAAGACGTTGTGCCACGGTGCGGCTCTCTTTCTCCAGGGTACTGCGGTTGATGGACGGGTTCGCACTCAGCAGCCAGAAGGTAATGGCATAGCGCTGTAGCGTTTCACGCGCGCCCGCAGCCAACAGCTGCAGCGTGCGAGAATGAACCGGGTTGATATGCAGCTCATCGTTCTGCAGGGTTATCAGACCCTGACGTTGCATTTCGTTGGCCAGCTCGTCAATTACCCCGGCAAGCTCATCACGCTCCCAACGCAGGAACAGCTCGGCTTTCAGCATCGGGTACAGCGCTTCAATATGCTGCTGCAATGCGGCGCGTGAAATCCGACGGTGCTGAGTCACGATGGCTGCCATCAACGAAGGCAGAACCAGCATGTGCGCAATGTTGTTGCGGTAGTAGGTCATCAGTACCGCCTGCTCGCGCGGCAGAATAATGATGTCACCGATGGTGTCTTTCTCAACCTCAAACTTGTTCATCTGCAAGGCGTGGTCGATCAGTTCACTGGCGCTCTGCGCGGGAACGGTTGAGTCCGTCGCGTACGGCACGTTGCGCAGCAGGCTCAGGTAGCAGTCGAGCTGCTCGGTTAACTGTTCACGGGTCAGAGAGCGCTGGCGGGAAGCCAACAGCGCGGTACAACACAGGTTCATGGCGTTGGCCGCGCCTGCGTTGTTAATGCGCACCATCAGATCGGCAGCAATGTTATTCACCGTCGGCGTCAGCCAGGCAGGACGGATAGACTCGATAGGATCGATAGATTCACGCCACTCCGGCACATGCTGGTTGAGGTAAGTCATCAGCGGCATTGGTTCGCCAAAGTTAACGTAGCCCTGACCCAGATTACGCAGCTTGCTTAAGCCACGCAGCATTTGCGGCAGGCTCTCTTTTTCTTTCGTCGCGCCACGCAGCTCTTTGGCGTAGGTGCCCACTTCCATTACGTGCTCGTAGCCGATGTAGATCGGTACGAGGGTAATCGGACGCGTACCGCCGCGCAGCATCGCCTGAATGGTCATCGACAGGGTGCCGGTTTTCGGGTCGAGCAGGCGGCCGGTACGCGACCGCCCACCTTCGACAAAGTACTCAACCGAATAGCCGCGGCTGAACAACTCGCCCAGGTATTCGCG
Source organism: Citrobacter sp. RHBSTW-00029 (assembly GCF_014104295.1). Taxonomy (NCBI): domain Bacteria; kingdom Pseudomonadati; phylum Pseudomonadota; class Gammaproteobacteria; order Enterobacterales; family Enterobacteriaceae; genus Citrobacter; species Citrobacter sp. RHBSTW-00029. The sequence continues at coordinate 3,848,255 of NZ_JABXRT010000001.1, read as the reverse complement.
GAATACGGTGGAATAGAGCTTATTGCCTTTAAACGTACGACGAATAAAGAATGCGCCCAGACGGCGGAAAATCGGACCTGCCGGCCAGAAGTTCAGGTTGATCCCTGCCGCGATATGCGGTGGAACCAGTCCCTGATGGTACAGAACGTACGACAGCAGCATGTAGTCCATATGGCTGCGGTGGCACGGCACATAGACGATTTCATGTCCGTCGTGCGCCAGTTGGCGTACGCGCTCCGCATTATGAACGTTAATCCCCTGATACAGACGGTTCCAGGTAAAGCCCAGAATACGGTCCGTCAGGCGGATCATTTCGTAGGAGAAGTTGGCGGCAATCTCTTCCATCAATGCGATAGCGTTTTGCTGCGCTTTTTCATGGGAGATTTTTTTGCTGCGTGCTTCATCTTCCACCGCGCGTGCGATGGCTTTTGAGGCCAGCAGTTTATTAAACAGATCCTGGCGGGCAGGAAGGCGAGGGCCAACCGCCGCTAAGCGCTGGCGGGCAAAGTGCATACGCGCCACGCGTGCCAGTTTCTGCGCGATGGTTTTATCTGTGCCGTGTTCGTCTGCCATGCGGCGCAGGGAGACGGAAGGTGAGAAGCGGACAAAGCTGTCGCGGCCCAGCCAGGACACAGCAAAGAATTTCTGTACGCCATTCAGCATGCGCAGTGGTGGATTGACTTCGCCTTTCTCGCGCCCAGGAGCACGGCCAAACATCACAGACACCGGCACCATCTGAACATCCAGATCGGGGTTGCTGCGATGTAAGTCGAGATAGTTATGGAACAACTTGATGGACTCTTCTTTTGGCGTGTAATAGGTGAATACACGCGGGCCGCCGTGTATAAACACGTAGCGCGGCAGCAAAGTCCCGTCTATCTCCAGCGGTTCCAGTGGGTCGGGGAGATCGTGCACCAGACATTGGGCACGCAGTGTCAGCAAGTCAGCTTTTGAGTTGTACGGTAAGACGTACATAATGGGACGAGAGGTATCGAGTCCCAATTCCGGGGCGGGTTCCGCCGGGATAGACTTGCTTTTTACCAGGATGCTTAATGGTAAATTCAGTAATTTGTAGTAAATTCGTGGCCAGCCGGACATAAACGATGTAAAGCCTCTGGTTAATAATGCAAATGCGCTGCAAGGATATCAGAAAGTTTAGTGAATTTCTGTGGTATCCCGTCATACTTCGCGCAGCTTTGCTTATGCCCTGAAACAAACAGGGTAACGATGCAATAATACTCACGCTAATAATGTAAAAAGGTTCTTTTGATGGCCAATAATACCACTGGATTCACTCGGATTATCAAAGCAGCAGGCTATTCCTGGCAAGGTTTCCGCGCAGCATGGATCAATGAGGCGGCATTTCGTCAGGAAAGCGTTGCCGTACTGTTGGGGGTAGCAATTGCCTGCTGGCTGGACGTTGACGCGATTACCCGCGTACTGCTGATTGGTTCGGTGATGCTGGTGATGATCGTTGAAATTCTGAATAGCGCCATTGAGGCGGTTGTCGACCGAATTGGTTCTGAGTATCACGAGCTTTCTGGTCGGGCGAAAGATATGGGATCGGCTGCGGTATTGCTTTCTATTTTTGTCGCTGTGATCACCTGGGGCATCCTGTTGTGGTCGCATTTGCGATAAAGATTCCACAACTTCATAAATCTCCTGTTTTTTGTGCAGTTTGCGGTTCCAAATTCGCCTTTAGCTGTATATACTCACAGCATAACTGTATATACACCCAGGGGGCGGAATGAAAGCGTTAACGGCCAGGCAGCAAGAGGTGTTTGATCTCATTAGAGATCACATCAGCCAGACAGGTATGCCACCGACGCGTGCGGAGATCGCGCAGCGTTTGGGGTTCCGTTCCCCAAACGCGGCTGAAGAACACCTGAAAGCACTGGCGCGTAAAGGTGTGCTGGAAATCGTTTCTGGCGCATCGCGTGGTATTCGCCTGCTGCAGGAAGAAGAGGAAGGCTTACCGCTTGTTGGTCGTGTCGCGGCCGGTGAGCCACTTCTGGCACAGCAGCACATCGAAGGCCATTACCAGGTTGACCCATCACTGTTCAAACCGAACGCCGACTTTCTGCTGCGCGTCAGCGGTATGTCGATGAAAGATATCGGGATTATGGATGGCGATTTACTGGCTGTGCATAAAACGCAGGACGTGCGTAACGGCCAGGTTGTTGTTGCCCGTATTGATGATGAAGTCACGGTTAAGCGCCTGAAAAAGCAGGGCAACAAGGTTGAACTTCTGCCGGAAAACAGTGAATTTAAACCTATCGTTGTCGATCTGCGCGAGCAAAACTTCACCATTGAAGGGTTGGCTGTCGGCGTAATTCGTAACGGTGAATGGCTGTAATGATCTGCTGATTTCTTGTCGGCCGGAAAGGGCGTTTACGCTGCTCTCCGGCAAATTGCCCGATGATGCTACGCTTATCGGGCCTGCAAAAACGCGTTAATTTCTTTTCAGGCTCTTTTCCATGCCTTTCTTTACCTCCTCTGATAAAGCACTCTGGCACCTTGCCTTACCGATGATTTTCTCCAACATCACTGTCCCACTGCTGGGGCTGGTGGATACCGCAGTGATTGGTCATTTGGATAGCCCGGTCTACCTGGGTGGCGTTGCTGTCGGCGCAACAGCGACCAGTTTTCTCTTTATGCTGCTGCTGTTTTTACGCATGAGTACCACCGGCCTGACGGCCCAGGCGTTCGGTGCGAAAAATCCTCAGGCGCTGGCGCGCGCGCTGGTACAACCGCTGATACTGGCGCTGGGAGCGGGGCTGCTTATCGCGCTGTTTCGCACGCCGATTATCGATTTAGCGCTGCATATTGTCGGGGGAAGTGAAGCGGTACTGGAACAAGCCCGGCGTTTCCTGGAAATCCGCTGGTTAAGCGCACCCGCCTCGCTGGCTAATCTGGTGCTGCTCGGCTGGTTGCTTGGCGTTCAGTATGCGCGTGCGCCGGTTATCCTGTTGATTGTTGGCAATATTCTTAACATTGTGCTCGATTTATGGCTGGTGATGGGCCTACATATGAACGTGCAGGGTGCAGCACTGGCGACGGTGATTGCCGAATATGCCACGCTGCTTATCGGTCTGATGATGGTACGTAAAGTCCTGCATTTGCGCGGAGTTTCGCTGGCAATGCTGAAGCAGGCGTGGCGTGGCAACTTCCGCCGTTTGCTGGCGCTCAACCGTGACATCATGCTGCGTTCGCTGCTGTTGCAACTCTGCTTTGGTGCTATCACGGTACTCGGGGCTCGCCTCGGTAGCGATGTCATTGCGGTCAATGCCGTTCTGATGACCCTGCTGACGTTCACTGCCTATGCGCTGGACGGGTTTGCCTATGCCGTGGAAGCGCACTCTGGCCAGGCCTATGGGGCACGCGATGGTAGCCAGTTGCTGGATGTCTGGCGGGCGGCCTGCCGGCAGTCGGGTATTGTGGCCGTCCTGTTTTCGATGGTTTATGCCCTGTTCGGCGAGCAGATTGTGGCGCTGCTGACCTCGCTGCCGCAAATCCAACACCTGGCCGATCGCTATCTTTTCTGGCAGGTGGTTTTGCCGCTGGTGGGTGTGTGGTGTTATCTGCTGGACGGCATGTTTATTGGCGCAACGCGTGCCGCAGAAATGCGCAACAGTATGGCCGTTGCCGCAGTGGGATTCGCCTTAACGCTCCTGACTTTACCGCTGCTGGGAAACCACGGCTTGTGGCTGGCGTTAACCGTTTTTCTCGCGCTGCGCGGGCTTTCACTGGCCTTCATCTGGCGACGTCACTGGCGTAATGGCACCTGGTTTGCCTGATGCCTATGGTTAAAAATTCCGAATAGTAAATAAAACCCAGAATCCCTGACTACACTTACTATCACGTCCAGCAAAAACAGCATGTATTCGGGCGCGGCACTCTCGCTATTCACAACCTAACGATGAGGACTTGATGATGAATAAAGACGAAGTCAGTGGTAACTGGAAACAGTTCAAAGGTAAAGTGAAAGAGCAATGGGGCAAACTGACCGATGATGATATGACGGTCATTGAAGGTAAACGCGACCAGCTGGTTGGTAAAGTCCAGGAACGATACGGGTACGCGAAAGATCAGGCGGAGAAAGAAGTTAAAGATTGGGAAAAACGCAACGATTACCGCTGGTAATTAACCCCTCCCTCCTGAGAGTACAAGGACGTACGCTCTTTTATTTACCGCCCGACTTTCTTTTTCACCTGAATAGTATGGTCATGCTGGCATTCGCCAGGATGGCGGCATGATTCAACTTCCACACATGCCGGACACAGGCCGTGGGCTTCAATCACATTATGGCGCAGAGCAAATCCCATTTTAGCTGCCAGCGTATGCATAATATCTTCCACGCCTTCCGCACACTCTTCTTTTACCACGCCACAGCGGTCGCAGATGAACATTGCGGAGCAGTGGGTTGGCTGATCGAACAGATGGCAAAGCACATAGCTGTTGGTTGACTCCACTTTGTGCACAAAACCTTGTTCAAGCAGAAAATCGAGCGCACGATAGACGGTAGGCGGCTTGGCCTGTGGTTCTGTTTCCCTCAACAGATCAAGCAGATCGTAAGCGCTGATTGCCCCTTCCTGCAGGCTCATCAGGCGCAGCACTTCGAGGCGTTGTGGCGTGAGCCGCACGTTACGTTGCGCACAGAGTTTTTCAGCTTGAGCCAATAACTCCTGCGTGGTGGTTTTGTCCATTTGGCGCCTCGATTTGCGTGGAAGGTTAATCCCTTACTTTAACATGTTCTGCTTAAAACGCCGAGATCCACCGCGGTGTGCTATACCTGACGCATCGCAATACTGGAAAATAACCATGAAAAGACCCGATTGTATTCGCCACTGGCGTGAGGTTGAGGGGGCTGATGACTCCACTTATCCCGACAGCGATGAGCTATTTGCTATTGGCGCGCCGCTTGCCCGCAAGTTGGGGTTAGGACGACTCGGCATTCATCATGAACGCCTGCCGCCGGGTCGGCGCACGTCGTACCCGCACGCTGAAAGCGATGAGGAAGAGTTTATCTATGTGCTGGAAGGTTATCCTGAGGCCTGGATTAACGGGTATTTATGGAAGCTAGAACCGGGCGACAGCGTCGGTTTCCCGGCAGGTACAGGCGTGTGCCATACCTTTATCAATAACACCAGCGAAGAGGTGCGTCTGTTAGTCGTGGGTGAGGCGAACAAAAAATATAACCGCATTTATTATCCGCTTAACCCGGTCTATGCCGCTACACGTGAGGATCGCTGGGTCGACCATCCGCCGCAGTTTTTCGGATCACACGACGGAAAACCGGGGCGCAAATAGCGTTTGTTGAGGGGCAGGGGGAGTGAGCCGCGAGGATGTGGCTCACTATCGTAACGGTCTATGCTATAGTAGCGCCCCTTTTTTAACCGGATGCTTGAATATTCGCCATGCTGCCTGAATCTCAGTCTACCGCTTTTCCCGCTCATCGTTTTTCTATCGCGCCGATGCTCGACTGGACGGACAGACACTGCCGCTACTTTTTGCGCTTACTGTCCAGCCAGACGTTGCTCTATACGGAGATGGTAACCACCGGCGCGATCATTCATGGTAAAGGCGATTATCTGGCGTATAGCGAAGAAGAGCATCCAGTCGCATTGCAACTGGGCGGGAGCGATCCTGCGGCGCTGGCGCAGTGCGCAAAGCTCGCTGAACAGCGGGGTTATGACGAAATCAATCTCAACGTGGGTTGTCCTTCCGACCGCGTGCAGAATGGCATGTTTGGCGCTTGCCTGATGGGGAATGCGCAACTGGTCGCCGATTGCGTCAAAGCAATGCGCGACGCGGTGTCGATTCCGGTAACGGTGAAAACGCGTATCGGCATTGATGACCAGGACAGCTACGAATTCCTCTGCGATTTCATCAACACGGTATCTGGCAACGGCGAATGTGAGATGTTTATCATTCACGCCCGCAAGGCCTGGCTGTCCGGGTTAAGCCCGAAAGAAAACCGCGAAATTCCACCGCTGGATTATGACCGTGTTTATCAGCTAAAGCGTGATTTCCCGCAGTTGACGATGTCGATTAACGGCGGAATTAAATCACTGGAAGAAGCAAAAACGCATCTGCAATATATGGACGGCGTAATGGTGGGCCGGGAAGCCTATCAAAACCCGGGGATTCTGGCGTCGGTCGACCGTGAAATTTTTGCTGCGACCACGCCGGATGCAGACCCTGTCGCCGTGGTGCGTGCCATGTATCCCTATATTGAGCGGGAGCTGAGTAAAGGTACGTATCTGGGGCATGTGACCCGCCACATGTTGGGGCTGTTTCAGGGGATCCCTGGGGCTCGTCAGTGGCGTCGCTATCTGAGCGAAAATGCGCATAAAGCCGGGGCAGATATTAACGTACTGGAGCACGCGCTGAAGCTGGTGGCAGACAAGCGTTAAGTTTTCACCAAAAGTTAGTTAATTTCACCACGCCCTGCGCTTTGTCGCGGGGCGTTTTCTTTATAAATCAATACATTATTTTTGGCATGTTTCTTGTAAAGCAATGGAGAGAATTTCATTTCGGGAGAGAGCCATGCTGGAACTACTTTTTGTGATTGGATTTTTTATCATGCTGATGGTCACCGGCGTATCTTTGCTGGGCGTTCTGGCCGCATTGATCGTAGCCACCGCAGTGATGTTTCTGGGCGGACTATTTGCCTTGATGATTAAACTGTTGCCCTGGCTGCTACTGGCTGTTGCCGTGGTGTGGGTTATCAAGGCGATAAAAGCGCCAAAAGTCCCACAGTATCAGCGCAATAACCGTCGATTTTACTAAGGTATTGAGCGGTGCGTCACAACCTGCAACATTGCCTTTAGAACCAAATAGGAATTGATTATCAAATCTGTCACTATTGCCAGGTTAACGAATTCATCGAGCTGTACCCTAAATACAGCCGAACTAAAAAAAGAAAGGGCTTCCCACGGGAAGCCCTAATTCTTTCTTTCCCCGTCATCTTACGGGATTAGCAAACTCGATCCCTGCGTTGCCCGGCTTTCCAGTACTTCATGGGCCCGTTGTGCGTCACTTAACGCAAATTTCTGACCCGACGCGACATCCACTTTGATCACCCCGCTGGCAATCAGCGAGAACAGTTCATTGCTGGCTTCGGTTAATTCGCGGTGATTGGTGATATACCCCTGGAGTGAAGGACGGGTCACGTACAGCGAACCTTTTTGGTTCAGAATACCTAAGTTCACGCCGGTCACTGGCCCGGAAGCATTACCAAAGCTGACCATTAGTCCCCGGCGCTGTAAACAATCCAGCGAGGCTTCCCAGGTATCTTTCCCCACCGAGTCGTATACCACCCGCACTTTTTTACCGCCGGTTATCTCCTTAACCCGTTCGACGATACTTTCTTCACGGTAGTTAATGACCTGCCATGCGCCGGCCTGCAGCGCAATTTGCGCTTTTTGCGCACTGCCGACGGTACCAATCAGCTTCGCGCCCAGTGCTTTTGCCCACTGGCAGGCAATCATCCCGACGCCGCCCGCAGCCGCATGGAACAAAAACGGCTCATCAGGCTGAATTTCATAGGTTTTACGCAGCAGATAAAAAACGGTTAACCCTTTCAGGAATGAGGCTGCGGCTTGTTCAAACGAGATAGCGTTAGGCAGGATAGCGGCTTTATCGGCCGGAACGTTATGCACTGAGCTGTAGGCGCCAAGGGCAGACTGGGCGTACACCACGCGATCGCCAGCTTTAATGTGCGTCACTTTGCTGCCGACTTTGCTGACTACGCCGGCAGCTTCGGTACCCAGGCCGCTGGGCAGAGATGGCGGCGGATAAAGACCACTGCGGATGTAGGTGTCGATATAGTTGATCCCAATAGCTTTGTTCTCGACCTGGATTTCGTTTTCCGCCGGGTCTACGGGTGTAAACTCCACCGCCTTGAGTACATCAGGGCCACCATGCTTGTGAAATTCAATACGCGTTGCCATGCTTCCTCCAAAAGAAATGTGGTAATCTTTCGACCCAATCATTATCTCGGTAACTCCATTCACTATGGCAGGAAATAAACCCTTCAACAAACAACAGACTGATGCTCGTGAGCGCGATCCCCAGGTCGCCGGGCTGAAAGTACCGCCGCACTCGATTGAAGCGGAACAGTCGGTGTTGGGCGGTTTAATGCTGGATAACGAACGCTGGGACGATGTGGCCGAGCGCGTGGTGGCGGAAGATTTCTATACCCGACCGCACCGGCACATCTTCACGGAAATGCATCGACTGCAGGAGATGGGAAAACCTATCGACCTGATCACGCTCGCAGAATCGCTGGAGGTTCAGGGACAACTGGACAGCGTCGGCGGCTTTGCTTACCTGGCTGAGTTATCTAAAAACACGCCAAGTGCGGCGAACATTAGTGCTTATGCGGATATCGTCCGCGAACGCGCCGTTGTTCGTGACATGATTTCGGTGGCCCATGAAATTGCGGAAGCTGGTTTCGATCCGCAAGGGCGCTCCAGTGAAGACCTGCTGGATCTTGCGGAATCCCGCGTCTTTAAAATCGCCGAAAGCCGCGCCAATAAAGACGAAGGCCCGAAAAACATCACCGATGTGCTCGACGCCACCGTCGCGCGTATCGAGCAGTTGTTCCAGCAGCCGCACGACGGCGTCACCGGCGTAAACACCGGCTATGATGACCTCAACAAAAAGACCGCGGGTCTACAGCCGTCGGACTTGATTATCGTCGCCGCGCGTCCGTCGATGGGTAAAACGACATTTGCAATGAACCTCGTCGAAAATGCGGCGATGTTGCAGGATAAGCCGGTTCTTATCTTTAGTCTTGAAATGCCCTCAGAACAGATCATGATGCGTACCCTGGCCTCGCTGTCACGCGTAGACCAAACCAAAATCCGTACCGGTCAACTGGATGATGAAGACTGGGCACGAATTTCCGGAACAATGGGTATTTTGCTGGAGAAACGAAACATCTATATTGATGACTCCTCCGGCCTGACGCCAACGGAAGTGCGCTCGCGTGCCCGTCGTATCGCCCGTGAACATGGCGGTATCGGACTTATCATGATCGACTACCTGCAGCTGATGCGCGTGCCGTCGCTCTCCGACAACCGTACGCTGGAAATTGCAGAAATCTCCCGCTCGCTGAAGGCGTTAGCAAAAGAACTGCATGTGCCGGTGGTGGCGCTGTCGCAGCTTAACCGCTCTCTGGAACAACGCGCCGACAAGCGTCCGGTTAACTCGGATCTGCGTGAATCCGGCTCCATCGAACAGGATGCCGACTTAATCATGTTTATCTATCGTGATGAGGTTTATCACGAAAACAGTGACTTAAAAGGCATCGCCGAAATTATTATTGGTAAGCAGCGTAACGGTCCGATCGGTACGGTGCGCCTGACGTTTAACGGACAGTGGTCCCGCTTCGATAATTATGCGGGCCCACAATACGACGACGAATAAATCTCCGTCATCCTTCATGCTGCAGATGCGTTGACTACGCCCGTTCACCCCGGTCACTTAGTTTACTAAGCTCCCGGGGATTCTCTGGCTTGTCGCCTTCCTGCAACACGAATGATTAAGGAGATTCTTTTATTAAGGAATACAAATGCAAGCGGCAACTGTAGTCATTAACCGCCGCGCTCTGCGACACAACCTGCAACGTCTGCGTGAACTGGCTCCTGCCAGTAAACTGGTTGCGGTCGTGAAAGCGAACGCCTACGGCCATGGTCTGTTAGAGACCGCGCGAACGCTCCCCGATGCGGACGCTTTTGGTGTCGCTCGTCTTGAAGAAGCCCTGCGGTTGCGAGCGGGTGGGATCACGCAGCCCATCCTGCTGCTGGAGGGATTTTTTGATGCCTCCGATCTGCCGACTATTTCCGCGCAGCGTCTGCATACAGCCGTCCATAACCAGGAGCAGCTCGAAGCCCTGGAAGCCGCTAATCTGGTTGAACCCGTTACCGTCTGGATGAAGCTCGACACCGGTATGCACCGCCTGGGCGTACGCCCTGAGCAGGCCGAGGCGTTTTATCAGCGCCTAACTCAATGTGAAAATGTGCGCCAGCCGGTCAATATCGTCAGCCATTTTGCGCGCGCAGACGAACCTGAATGCGGCGCGACGGAAAAACAGCTCGATATCTTCAACAGCTTTTGCGAGGGCAAACCTGGGCAGCGTTCGATTGCCGCATCGGGCGGTATTCTGCTGTGGCCACAGTCTCACTTCGACTGGGCGCGTCCGGGACTGATTCTGTATGGTGTGTCGCCGCTGGAAAACCACTCTATCGGTGCTGATTTTGGCTGTCAGCCGGTGATGTCGCTGACCTCCAGCCTGATTGCGGTGCGTGAGCACAAAGCGGGCGAGCCGGTTGGTTATGGTGGTACCTGGTTGAGCGAGCGCGACACGCGTCTCGGCGTGGTGGCAATGGGCTATGGTGATGGTTATCCGCGCGCGGCGCCGTCCGGGACGCCGGTGCTGGTTAATGGCCGTGAAGTGCCGATCGTCGGCCGCGTCGCGATGGATATGATCTGCGTCGATTTAGGCCCCGAGGCGCAGGATAAAGCCGGCGATTCGGTGATTCTGTGGGGGGAAGGCCTGCCCGTTGAACGCATTGCTGAAATGACGAAAGTAAGTGCTTACGAACTTATTACGCGCCTGACGTCGCGCGTGGCGATGAAGTATATCGATTAAGCGCATGATGTGCCGGATAAGGCGGTTACGCCGCTATCCGGCAATATTCCTCTCAACATCCTCTCGATCTTCTCCCGCTTCCGGTTTATTGTGTTCTTAACCCTTGCCTGTAAACCTGGAGAACCACACGTGTTTCAAAAAGTTGACGCCTACGCCGGCGACCCGATTTTATCGCTCATGGAGCGCTTCAAAGAAGATTCACGTAGCGACAAAGTGAACCTCAGCATAGGCCTGTATTACAACGAAGACGGAATTATTCCTCAGCTTAAAGCGGTGGCGGAAGCGGAAGCTCGACTTAATGCCAAACCGCATGGTGCTTCGCTGTATCTGCCGATGGAAGGTCTGAACACGTATCGTCATACTATTGCGCCGCTGCTGTTTGGCGCAGATCATCCGGTTCTCCAGCAGCAGCGCGTGGCAACCATTCAGACGCTGGGCGGCTCCGGCGCGCTAAAGGTTGGCGCAGACTTCCTGAAGCGCTATTTCCCTGATTCTGGCGTGTGGGTCAGCGATCCGACCTGGGAAAACCACATCGCGATTTTTGAAGGGGCGGGATTCGAAGTAAGTACTTACCCATGGTATGACAACGCGACTAATGGCGTGCGTTTCAACGATCTGCTGGCAGCGCTGAATACCTTACCGGCGCGTAGCATTGTGCTGCTGCATCCGTGCTGCCATAACCCCACGGGTGCGGATTTAACACCAGCACAGTGGGATGCGGTGATTGAGATCCTGAAAGCGCGCGACCTGATCCCGTTCCTCGACATTGCCTACCAGGGTTTTGGTGGCGGAATGGAAGATGATGCGTACGCCATCCGTGCGATTGCGAGTGCTGGTTTACCAACTCTGGTTAGCAACTCATTCTCCAAAATTTTCTCATTGTATGGCGAACGTGTTGGCGGGCTTTCTGTGGTGTGTGAAGACGCCGATGCTGCCAGCCGCGTTCTGGGGCAGCTAAAAGCGACGGTGCGCCGGAACTACTCCAGTCCGCCAAACTTTGGTGCGCAGGTGGTTGCCGCGGTACTGGGGGATGAAGAGCTGAAAGCGAGCTGGCTGGCGGAAGTTGAGGCAATGCGTACCCGCATTCTGGCGATGCGTCAGGAACTGGTTAACGTATTGAATGCGGAGATCCCGGGCCGTAACTTTGATTACCTGCTGCAACAGCGCGGTATGTTCAGCTATACCGGGCTCAGCGCAGCCCAGGTTGATCGCCTGCGCGATGAGTTCGGTGTGTACCTGATTGCCAGCGGACGTATGTCCGTGGCCGGGTTGAATCACGGTAATGTGCAGCGCGTGGCGAAGGCATTTGCCGCCGTCATGTAATCGGCTTTGTGTGATGCCGGATGGCGCGTAAACGCCTTATCTGTCCTACAAGGATACATGGATTTTAGTTTGTAGGCCTGATAAGCGGAGCGCCATCAGGCGTACTTTCCTGTGTGATCATGCTCCTTTTCCTGGACAAAACCAGAGAAAATCCTTCCTTTCCCTTCCCCCAGGGGGTAAGGTCAGATAGTTTTTTGACCAGTTGTTAAATAAAAAATCATAACTAACTGACTACTTAGGGAAAAATATGCGCAAGTTTACCCTGGCACTGAGTGCCGTTTGTTTATTGTTCACGTTAAATCAGCCCGCTCAGGCGTTAGTTTCCTCTCCTTCTCAGCTTAATCCGGGCACCAACGTTGCAAAACTCGCTGAGCAGGCCCCCATTCACTGGGTCTCCGTGGCACAAATCGAAAACAGCCTGACCGGACGCCCGCCGATGGCCGTTGGCTTTGATATCGATGATACGGTTCTCTTTTCCAGCCCGGGCTTCTGGCGCGGTAAAAAAACGTATTCCCCGGACAGTGAGGATTACCTGAAGAATCCGGCCTTCTGGGAAAAAATGAACAATGGCTGGGATGAATTCAGTATTCCGAAAGAAGTGGCGCGTCAGTTGATTGATATGCATGTGCGTCGTGGCGACAGCATCTTTTTCGTGACCGGGCGTAGTCAGACGAAGACCGAAACGGTATCGAAAACGCTGGCCGATAACTTTCACATTCCGGCCGGCAATATGAATCCGGTCATTTTTGCCGGTGATAAACCCGGTCAGAACACCAAAACGCAGTGGTTGCAGGATAAAAGCATCCGCATGTTCTACGGTGACTCCGACAATGACATCACCGCCGCTCGCGACGTAGGAATCCGCGGTATCCGTATTTTACGCGCCTCTAACTCTACCTATAAACCGCTGCCGCAGGCTGGCGCGTTTGGTGAAGAGGTGATCGTCAACTCGGAGTATTGAGAATACGAAATGCTGCTTTTTTAAACAAATTTACGCTGCTGGCTTTTACCTTTTGCGGACTTGCTGCACACTGAATAAAAGATGTTCTCATTAGGCAATATGCTGGTAAGGGGAATAAAGATGACGAATTCGGAGTTGCTGCAATACTGCATGGCAAAAACGGGTGCGGAGCAGAGCGTGCATAGTGACTGGAAAGCCACGCAAATCAAAGTTGAAGATGTACTTTTTGCCATGGTCAAAGAGGTCGAAGGTCGCCCGGCGGTCTCTCTGAAAACCAGCCCTGAACTGGCAGAATTGCTGCGTCAGCAACATAAAGACGTGCGACCCAGCCGCCATCTCAATAAAGCGCACTGGAGCACGGTGTATCTTGACGGCTCACTGCCGGGTTCACAGATTTATTATCTGGTGGACGCGTCTTACCAGCAGGCCATAAACACCTTGCCGGAAGATAAACGCAGGTTGCTGGTGCAGCCTTGATCCGTTTTGCCGGATGGCGTCGCCAGCGACTTATCCGGCCTACAGGATATGTGCCCGTAGGCCTGATAAGGGCAGGATTACAACAGCGGTTTGAGGAAACGCGCCGTGTGTGAGGCTTCACACTCAGCGACCGTCTCCGGTGTGCCGGAGACTAAAATTTCCCCGCCGCCGCTGCCGCCTTCCGGACCGAGATCGACAATCCAGTCAGCGGTCTTAATCACGTCCAGATTGTGCTCAATCACCACGATGGTGTTGCCCTGATCCCGGAGCTGATGCAGCACGTCCAGCAGTTGCTGAATATCCGCAAAATGCAGACCGGTGGTCGGCTCATCGAGAATATACAGCGTTTGCCCGGTACCGCGTTTTGACAACTCACGCGCCAGCTTCACGCGCTGCGCCTCACCGCCTGAGAGGGTCGTTGCGGACTGCCCCAGACGGATGTACGTCAGACCAACGTCCATTAGTGTTTGCAGCTTACGCGCCAGCGCCGGAACGGCATCGAAGAACTCACGGGCTTCTTCAATCGTCATATCCAGCACTTCGTGGATAGTCTTGCCCTTGTACTTAATCTCCAGCGTTTCGCGGTTATAGCGCTTACCTTTGCACTGATCGCACGGCACGTAGATATCCGGCAGGAAATGCATTTCGACTTTGATCACGCCGTCGCCCTGACAGGCTTCACAGCGTCCACCACGGACGTTAAAGCTGAAACGGCCTGGCGTGTAACCGCGCGCACGTGACTCCGGCACGCCGGCAAACAGTTCGCGCACTGGCGTAAACACGCCGGTGTAGGTTGCCGGGTTAGAGCGCGGCGTACGGCCAATCGGGCTTTGGTCAATATCGATGACTTTGTCGAAATGTTCCAGACCCTGAACATCGCGATACGGCGCAGGTTCCGCCAGCGTCGCACCGTTCAGCGCCGTCTGCGCAATTGGGAACAGCGTATCGTTGATCAGCGTCGATTTACCTGAGCCGGAAACCCCGGTAATGCAGGTAAATAAACCAACCGGCAGCGTCAGAGTGACATCTTTCAGGTTGTTACCGCGTGCGCCGGTGAGCTTCAGCACTTTTTCCGGGTCAGCCGCCACGCGCTGTTTCGGTACTTCAATTTTGCGCTTACCGCTCATGTACTGGCCGGTTAGCGACTCAGGCACCGCCATGATATCTTTTAGCGTTCCTTCAGCAACCACCTGGCCGCCGTGAACGCCCGCGCCGGGGCCGATGTCGATAACGTGGTCAGCGGCGCGAATCGCATCTTCATCGTGCTCGACCACAATCACGGTATTACCCAGGTTACGCAGGTGGATAAGCGTACCCAGCAGACGTTCGTTATCGCGCTGATGCAGACCGATAGACGGTTCATCCAGCACGTACATTACACCGACCAGACCCGCGCCGATCTGGCTTGCCAGGCGAATACGCTGAGCTTCGCCGCCGGAGAGCGTTTCCGCTGAACGCGACAGCGTCAGATAGTTGAGGCCGACGTTGACCAGGAACTTCAGACGATCGCCAATCTCTTTAAGAATTTTCTCGGCAATCTTCGCCCGCTGACCTGCAAGCTTCAGGTTGTTGAAGAAATCCATCGCATGACCGATGCTCATGTCGGAAATCGCGGGCAGTGGCGTATTTTCGACAAATACGTGGCGGGCCTCGCGACGTAAACGCGTCCCTTCACAGCTGGCGCACGGTCGGTTACTGATGAATTTGGCTAATTCTTCGCGTACCGCACTGGATTCCGTCTCTTTATAACGGCGCTCCATATTGTGCAGCACACCTTCAAACGGGTGACGACGTACGGACGTATCGCCGCGATCGTTCATGTATTTGAATTCGATATTTTCTTTACCCGAACCGTACAGCACCACTTTATGCACAGTAGGGTTCAGGCTGGCCCACGGGGCTTCGACATCGAACTTATAGTGTTCCGCCAGCGACTTAAGCATCTGGAAATAATAGAAGTTACGGCGATCCCAACCGCGGATGGCGCCACCGGCCAGCGACAGTTCCGGGTTTTGAATCACCCGGTCAGGATCGAAATACTGCTGCACGCCGAGACCGTCACAGGTTGGACACGCGCCCGCTGGGTTGTTAAACGAGAACAGGCGGGGTTCCAGTTCGCGCATGCTGTAGCCGCAAATCGGGCAGGCGAAGTTGGCGGAGAACAGCAGCTCTTCCGCTTTCGGGTCGTCCATATCGGCGACCACCGCCGTACCACCGGACAGTTCCAGCGCGGTTTCAAAGGATTCAGCCAGTCGTTGGGTGAGATCGTCACGGACTTTAAAGCGGTCAATCACCACTTCGATGGTGTGTTTCTTTTGCAGCTCAAGCTTGGGCGGATCGGAAAGGTCACACACTTCGCCGTCGATACGGGCGCGGATATAGCCCTGGCCCGCCAGGTTTTCCAGCGTTTTGGTGTGCTCGCCTTTACGCTCCTTAATTACCGGCGCCAGCAGCATCAGACGTTTGCCTTCCGGCTGCGACAGGACGTTGTCCACCATCTGGCTAACGGTCTGCGCTGCCAGGGGAACGTCGTGATCCGGGCAGCGCGGCTCGCCAACGCGGGCAAACAGCAGACGCAGATAGTCGTGAATTTCGGTAATTGTACCTACCGTGGATCGCGGGTTATGGGACGTCGATTTTTGTTCAATTGAGATGGCAGGAGAGAGCCCCTCAATGTGGTCGACGTCCGGTTTTTCCATCAGCGACAGAAATTGACGCGCGTACGCGGAAAGGGATTCAACGTAACGACGCTGCCCTTCGGCATATAGGGTGTCGAAAGCGAGCGAAGATTTGCCTGAGCCCGAAAGCCCGGTGACGACAATCAGCTTGTCGCGCGGGATGACGAGGTTGATGTTTTTGAGATTATGGGTGCGGGCGCCCCGAACTTCGATCTTATCCATTCATCTTTCCCGGATTAAACGCTTTTTTGCCTGGCTGCATGGTGCTACCGGCGATCACAAACGGTTAATTATGACACAACCTGACCTGAATGGATATACAGTATTGGAATGCAAAACGCATGTTCCTGTGCAACAATGTCTGGCGGAGGTTGTTTACTGGAATCAACTTCGCAACGTAGTAAAAGCGCTATTGGAAATGCTACAATCCCGCGCTTACACTTATTCAGTAACGTTTTTCAGGAGACACGATCATGGCCAGCAGAGGCGTAAACAAGGTGATTCTCGTCGGTAATCTGGGCCAGGACCCGGAAGTACGCTATATGCCGAATGGTGGCGCAGTTGCCAACATTACGCTGGCTACTTCCGAATCCTGGCGTGATAAAGCGACCGGCGAAATGAAAGAGCAGACTGAATGGCACCGTGTTGTGCTGTTCGGCAAACTGGCGGAAGTCGCCAGCGAATATCTGCGTAAAGGTTCTCAGGTCTATATTGAAGGCCAACTGCGTACCCGCAAATGGACCGATCAATCCGGCGTAGAAAAATACACCACTGAAGTCGTTGTTAACGTTGGCGGCACCATGCAAATGCTGGGTGGTCGTCAGGGCGGCGGCGCGCCGGCAGGTGGTGGTCAGCAGCAGGGTGGTTGGGGTCAGCCTCAGCAGCCGCAGGGCGGCAACCAGTTCAGCGGCGGCGCACAGTCTCGTCCGCAGCAGTCCGCTCCGGCAGCGCCGTCTAACGAACCGCCGATGGACTTCGACGACGATATTCCGTTCTAATTCCTCTGCTTTATTTCGTAAATCAGGGTTGCCCCAGCGTCGGGGTAACCCCATTCCTTTCTGTTATCAGTTCAACACCATCGGCCAGTCTGGCGGAGTATGGCTCATCACGTCGAGCATCACGGATTCGATGTTATTCCAGATAGTGGATACATCTACCAGGGTGATACCGAGTAATCCGGTTGCAAACCAGCAGGCAAAAACAAGCCCTAAACCGCTGCTGATAACGGCCAGTCCAACATAATCTGATTTACGAAAACGAATATTGAGCGTACTGGCTAAAAACATCAGTACTGCGCTGAGCAGTTGCCACCGCAGAAGAACTACGCCAGTTGTTATTGTTGCCATGAAAAACGTCCTCAGAAAGTCTTGATGCCCAGGACAGCGCGGGGTTATTCACAGAGGGTGTGGTACTCTGGCTATCGACGGGCAATAACATGAATGAAACAATTTTTCTGTTACATTATTTCTGTGAACTATATCACATTTGCTCGTTTGTTCACCAGTATCTGACGTTATTTTTGCCGGTTCTTATCCATGTTAATTGTATGGTTATCTTGATTCATAAACGAATAATAAATTATGCGTTATGTAAGATGCATTCATGTTACTTGTTTTCTTTATCCGAAATTAATCGTTAAAAAAGTTAATGTGTTTTATACGTGCCGCCAGTATAACGCGTGTAAAACATTACTCTTTCTTGATAATGATGTTGCAAAATAAGCGTAACTTTAAGTTTGCCTTACGGGAAAATAATATCATCATCCACTATTATCAGACTTTTACATAGAGACGTCTGTTGATAATGTTGATAGATTCATGCAACTTAACCAGTTGGTGTTTATAGCATCCTGCCTTGATGGGTACTGGCATATACGAAACAGGGAAATAGGGCTGACATGAATCTCAGTGCGCAAAGCAAGATGCTGAAGCTCCTCGGCACGCTCACGGTGGTATTGCTCCCCGTGGTGCTGGCGCTATGGTTTGCTCATATCCGGGCGATGTCCGAAACCCGCACTCAACTCCACTCATTTGCTCAACTGGTGTTAAATAAAACGGAACTGGTGATCCAGCAAGCTGATTTAGCGCGTGATATGGCTCAGCTGTATCAGGGTAAGATGTGTACCCCTGCCCATCAGAAAAGTATGCTGAATATTATTCGCGGACGTTTATATATCAGCGAGCTAATTTATGCACAAGATGATCATTTTTTGTGCTCTGCGTCGATGGCACCGTCAGTTCCCTATATTATGCCAACCGCTGACTATAAACGTACGCCGGACGTTTCGATCTATTACTATCGCGATACGCCTTTTTTCTCTGGCTACAACATGACGTATATGCAAAGAGGAAACTACGTCGTTGTCATTAACCCATTATCTTACAGCGAAGTCATGTCAGATGACCCTGGCCTATTGTGGGGCGTCTATGACACGATAACGGATACTTTCTTCTCCGCCAGCAATCAGGCGCATGTTAAGCAATTTCTGCCGCTGGTGCGCGGTAAAGCCTCTACCTTCCAACTGGACGATCGGTTCTATACCATCGTTCGTTCTGAGAAGCGCCCGATCGCGATTATTGTTTCGACGACCCGCGATCGCGTCCATCAAAATTTCTATCACGAAGCCGCACTCACGATCCCCTTTGGGGTGATCTGCAGCATTCTGATGTTGTTGATGTGGTGGCGTACACGCCAGCAGTACCATTCCCCTCGTCGTTTGTTAAGGCGTGCGCTGGAAAAACGCCAGCTACGCCTGCATTACCAGCCGATCATCGATATCAAGAATGGTCAATGTGTGGGGGCCGAGGCGCTGATGCGTTGGCCAGGTTGCAAAGGCGAGGTCATGAGCCCGACGGAATTTATTCCGCTGGCTGAAAAAGAAGGCATGATTGAAAGGATCACGGATTACGTGGTCGAAGAAGTGTTCAATGATTTAGGGTATTTTCTTTCAGCGCATCCCCAGATTTATATCTCAATTAACCTCTCAGCTTCTGATTTCCATTCATCCCGACTGATTGCCCTGATCGCTGAGAAAGCGCGTGATTACTCAGTCGCTGCCCAGCAAATTAAGGTCGAAGTGACGGAGCGTGGATTTATTGATGTGCATAAAATGACTCCGGTAATCCAGGCATTCCGTCAGGCCGGTTATGAAGTGGCATTTGATGATTTTGGGACGGGATATTCCAATCTGCACAATCTGGCGGCACTGAACGTGGATATCCTGAAGATTGATAAATCTTTTATTAGTACGCTGGCGACCAACAGTACCAGCCACCTGATTGCCGAACATATCATCGAAATGGCGCAAAGCTTACATCTGAAGACAATTGCTGAAGGGGTGGAAACGGCAGATCAAATGGAATGGCTGCTTGAACGTGGCGTTCAGTATTGTCAGGGGTGGTATTTTGCGAAAGCGTTACCGCCGCAGGAGTTTATGCTCTGGCTACAGCGCTCGCCCGCCATACTGACGCAGAGCGGGCAATAATCCTACAGGCGATGACGGTAGTCGCTGGGTGTACGATCAAACTCGCGGCGGAACACGCGTGAGAACGTTTGTTGCGACACATAGCCGAGATCCATCGCAATATCGAAAATAGGTCGTTCGGTCGTCCGTAGTTCCACGGCGGCTAACAAAAGTCGGCGCTGGCGGATATAGTCACCCAACGTCTGACGCATCACCGTGCGGAACATCCTCTGTAAATACCACTTCGAGTAACCTGATTTTTTCGCCACCGCCTCAATGTTCAGCGGTTGATCGATATGTTCATCAATCCATTCAATAAGGGTCTGAATTATCTGCTGATGGGACATAGGGCTGCCTCTTTCTCAGTATTCGATTCGTCGTTTTGTCTGTGGGCGAGTATAATTCCTCAAGTTAACTTGAGGTAAAGCGATTTATGGAAAAGAAATTACCCCGGATAAAAGCGCTGCTCACGCCAGGTGAAGTCGCAAAACGTAGCGGTGTCGCGGTATCAACTCTGCACTTCTATGAAAGCAAAGGGTTAATCAGCAGCATGCGCAACAGCGGCAATCAGCGTCGATACAAACGTGATGTGTTGCGTTATGTCGCGATTATCAAGATTGCCCAGCGTATCGGTATACCACTGGCAACGATTGGCGACGCGCTAGGGGTATTACCCGAAGGACATTCGCTCAGCGCCAAAGAGTGGAAACAGCTCTCGTCGCAATGGCGTGAAGAACTGGACCGGCGTATTCATACCCTGGTGGCGTTGCGTGATGAACTGGATGGATGCATTGGTTGCGGTTGTTTGTCGCGCAGCGATTGCCCGTTGCGTAACCCAGGCGATCAACTGGGCGAGCAAGGAACTGGGGCGCGCCTGCTGGAAGATGATTGATGGGTTTAAATACGGGTATAAAACTAAAGCGCCACAGAGGGCGCTTTAGTTTGGTTCCGGTCTTCGTCTTTCACTCTATCCCGCTGGTTCACGGGAGGGTTTCCCCCGACATCAACACCCCTCAGTCGAGCACATTAGGGGAGGTTCCGGCTTGTGTTGATAAGGTAAGTGTATGCCACCCCCGTCTATTTGCCAGTCGATTGATGGTTTTTTAGCCGAAAAATTTTCCGCATCTTCATTCGTTTTTTTGCGCGAATTAACGTGAAAGATTACCGCTGGGGTTGTAATAACTGCGCGAAATTTGTTGCCAGATTGCGCATTGACGATAACGTTTGCGCACCGACTGGCTATTTCTTGTGCGTTATAAGAAGAAATGAGTAAAAAGCGGCAAAGTTCAGTTGAAAACCAGTACATGATCGCTAGATAATCGTTTGCTTTTTTTTACCACCCGTTTTTATGCGCGGAGCTAAACGTTTGCTTTTTTGCGACACCCCTACTGACGCAAACCTGGCACAGGGAGAAAACGTTAAGCAGGCAGTGGATTGTCCAGCACGCATAATGACGAAAAATAAACTCTCAGGGGATGTTTTCTATGTCTACGCCTTCAGCGCGTACCGGCGGTTCACTCGACGCCTGGTTTAAAATTTCGCACCGTGGCAGTACCGTTCGACAGGAAGTCGTTGCCGGATTAACGACGTTTCTGGCGATGGTCTACTCTGTTATCGTAGTTCCAGGAATGCTGGGTAAAGCCGGTTTCCCGCCAGCCGCTGTATTTGTGGCAACCTGCCTGGTAGCCGGTGTCGGCTCTATTGTGATGGGCCTGTGGGCAAACCTGCCGCTGGCGATTGGTTGCGCCATTTCTTTGACGGCGTTTACCGCATTCAGCCTGGTGCTGGGGCAGCATATTAGCGTGCCTGTTGCGTTGGGCGCGGTGTTTCTGATGGGTGTTCTGTTTACCATCATTTCCGCGACAGGTATTCGTAGCTGGATCCTGCGCAATCTGCCACAGGGCGTTGCGCACGGTACGGGTATTGGTATCGGCCTGTTCCTGCTGCTGATTGCGGCAAACGGTGTTGGTCTGGTCATTAAGAACCCGCTGGATGGCCTGCCGGTTGCGCTGGGTGACTTCGACACCTTCCCGGTCATTATGTCGCTGATTGGTCTGGCGGTGATTATCGGCCTCGAAAAACTGAAAGTACCGGGTGGCATCCTGCTGACTATTATCGGTATTTCCGTTGTTGGCCTGATTTTCGATCCGGCCGTGCATTTCTCCGGTATTTTTGCCATGCCGTCTCTGAGCGACGAAAACGGCAACTCGCTGATCGGCAGCCTGGACATTATGGGCGCACTGAACCCTGTCGTTCTGCCGAGCGTGCTGGCGCTGGTCATGACCGCCGTCTTCGATGCGACCGGAACCATCCGCGCGGTTGCGGGCCAGGCGAATCTGCTGGATAAAGACGGTCAGATTATCGATGGCGGCAAAGCGTTAACGACTGACTCCCTGAGCAGCGTGTTCTCTGGTCTGGTGGGCGCTGCTCCGGCGGCGGTTTACATTGAATCTGCAGCGGGTACCGCGGCAGGGGGTAAAACCGGTCTGACGGCGATCACCGTAGGTGTTCTGTTCCTGCTGATCCTGTTCCTTTCTCCGCTCTCTTACCTTGTTCCTGCTTACGCAACGGCACCGGCGCTGATGTATGTTGGTTTGCTGATGCTGAGCAACGTGGCGAAAATCGACTTTACCGACTTCGTCGACGCGATGGCGGGACTGATTACCGCTGTCTTTATCGTGCTGACCTGTAATATCGTGACCGGCATTATGATCGGTTTTGCCACTCTGGTTATTGGCCGTATTGTTTCCGGCGAATGGCGAAAACTGAATATCGGAACGGTGGTGATTGCCGTGGCGCTGGTTGCATTCTATGCAGGCGGTTGGGCTATTTAATTCCGATACGCTCTTGATCCTGAAAACGGGTGGCTTTTGCCGCCCGTTTTTATTTTCAGAACACACTCGTTGTCTTTTGCGTTACTCTCGAGTAGATAGAATTGAGGCACGACGCCTCTCACCACTAATCATAAGAAACATCGCAAACAGGGAACGCATGGAAATCTTTTTCACCATACTCATCATGACCCTTGTGGTCTCGCTGTCGGGGGTATTTACTCGCGTATTGCCCTTCCAACTCCCTTTACCCCTTATGCAGATCGCCATCGGCGCCTTGCTGGCGTGGCCGACGTTTGGTTTGCATGTGGAATTCGATCCTGAGCTGTTTTTGGTGCTGTTCATCCCGCCGCTGCTGTTTGCCGATGGCTGGAAGACGCCAACGCGTGAGTTTCTGGAGCACGGACGAGAGATCTTCGGTCTGGCACTGGCGCTCGTACTGGTTACGGTGGTCGGCATTGGTTTTATGATTTATTGGCTGGTCCCGGGGATTCCGCTGATCCCCGCTTTTGCGCTGGCCGCGGTGTTATCGCCAACCGATGCCGTTGCCCTTTCTGGCATTGTAGGCGAGGGGCGTATACCGAAGAAAATCATGGGCATCCT
Source organism: Citrobacter sp. RHBSTW-00029 (assembly GCF_014104295.1). Classification (NCBI taxonomy): domain Bacteria; kingdom Pseudomonadati; phylum Pseudomonadota; class Gammaproteobacteria; order Enterobacterales; family Enterobacteriaceae; genus Citrobacter; species Citrobacter sp. RHBSTW-00029. Next base: position 3,825,259 of record NZ_JABXRT010000001.1, on the reverse strand, counting down.
GCAGGGCGAAGCGTTGATGAACGATGCGTCTGGCCTGGTATCGCTGAAATTTGCTGTGGCCGTGGCAATGGGAACGATGGTGTTTACCGTTGGTGGTGCGACGGTTGAGTTCTTTAAGGTAGCGATTGGCGGCATCCTGGCGGGTTTTGTCGTCAGTTGGTTGTATGGACGCTCTCTGCGCTTTCTTAGCCGCTGGGGCGGCGATGAGCCGGCAACGCAAATTGTTCTGCTGTTCCTGCTGCCGTTTGCTTCTTACCTGATTGCCGAACACATTGGTGTTTCCGGGATCCTCGCGGCGGTCGCAGCCGGGATGACGATAACCCGTTCAGGCGTAATGCGTCGTGCGCCATTGGCGATGCGCTTACGTGCTAACAGCACCTGGGCAATGCTGGAGTTCGTCTTTAACGGCATGGTCTTCCTGCTGTTAGGGCTGCAATTACCGGGGATTCTGGAGTCTTCTCTGGTGGCGGCAGAAGCCGATCCGAACGTTGAAACCTGGATGCTGTTTACCGATATCGTGCTGATTTACGTAGCGCTGATGCTGGTGCGTTTTGGCTGGCTGTGGACGATGAAAAAATTCAGTCTGCGCTTCCTGAAGAAAAAGCCGATGGAGTTTGGCTCATGGACAACGCGTGAAATCCTGATCGCCTCCTTTGCGGGAGTTCGCGGGGCGATTACGCTTGCTGGTGTGCTCTCTATCCCGCTGCTGTTGCCGGATGGTAGCGGCTTCCCGGCGCGCTACGAGCTAGTATTCCTTGCCGCGGGCGTGATCCTGTTCTCGCTGTTTGTCGGTGTAGTGATGCTACCGATTCTGCTGCAACACCTGGAAGTGGCAGATCACTCGCAGCAACTGAAAGAAGAGCGGATAGCCCGCGCTGCGACGGCGGAAGTCGCGATTGTTGCTATCCAGAAAATGGAAGAGCGTCTGGCGGCGGACAGCGAAGAGAATATTGATAATCAACTGCTGACCGAAGTGAGCTCTCGTGTAATCGGTAACCTGCGCCGTCGCGTCGATGGACGTAACGATGTGGAAAGCTCATTACAGGAAGAGAACCTCGAGCGACGTTTCCGCCTGGCGGCATTGCGTTCAGAACGTGCAGAGCTTTATCACCTGCGCGCCACGCGCGAAATCAGCAATGAAACGCTGCAGAAACTGTTGCACGATCTGGACTTGCTGGAAGCGTTGCTGATCGAGAACCAATAAACGGTTGTGCCGGATGCGCTACGCTTATCAGGCCTACGGAATCGAATTGTAGGCCGGGTAAGGCGTTTACGCCGCATCCGGCACTTACGATTCTTGCGTTAACCAAAACCCTTCGCAGCATGTCAGCCACGCCTGAGCGCTGTGCGACAGATACACGCCTTCACGCCAAATCATGCCCAGTTGCCAGCGTAAATCGCTCTCCAGCGGGATCCAGCGCAGCGTCTGTTTATCCAGTCGTTGGCAAATTGGCTCCGGTAAAATGGCAATCCCGACTCCGGCTTGTACCATCGCAGCCAGAAAATCCCACTGCCCGCTGCGTACCGCGATGCGCGGCTTGACGTTGTGCTGGCTAAACAGTTCAAGCAGCTGGCGACTCAAGGCGAAATCTTCGTTATAGATCAGCAGCGGGTGCTCAGCTAACGCCTCGGGGGAAATGGACTCACACGTTGTCCACTGACCGGAGCGGGGGACCAGCACGCAGAGCGGATGACTGAAAAGCGGTAAGGTTGCCAGTCCACTCTCTTCCTCGACCGGAAGGGCCGTCATGGCGACATCCAAATCACCGCTCATGACTGCCTGTTGGACGGTTAAGCCACCAAACTCCGATATTTTAAGCTCAACGCCGGGATAACGCTGGCGAAACAGGCTGATGGGACCTGCCATCAACATACCGACCATTGGCGGGATACCAAGGCGCAATAGCCCTTTGTTCAGATGGTTAATGTCGCTAAGTTCGGCTTCAAGCTGGCGAAACTCGGCCAAAATCGCCAGACCGCGCTCAAAAACAACCTGTCCGGTATCGGTCAATAAAAGCCGCCGACCGTCGCGGATTAACAGCGTGCAGTTCAGCTCGTCTTCAAGGTTCTTCAACATTTTGCTGATGGTGGGTTGGGTGACAAAAAGCTTCTCCGCTGCGCGGGTAAAGCTCTGCTGACGCACCACCTCAACAAAATATCGCAGCGTTCTGATATCCATGATTATTCCTTAAGACTATGCCTGCAATGAGTTTAATTCATTTCAGTCCTGGACGGGGGCTCTCTATACTGGCGCTCTCTATTTTTTAAGGACATACCCTCATGGCTGTGGCGATAAGCCGCGTGACGCCTGCTGTCATTCAACGACTCCAGATCCCCGTTCAGGTTCTGTTGTACGCAGGTCTCTTTGTATTTGCTCAATATCTTGTCTCCTGGCTGCATCTACCGCTTCCCGCCAACCTGGTCGGGATGGTGCTGATGTTGGCATTAATTTTCTGCCGGGTTATCCCGCTGAGCTGGATACGCGCCGGTGCCCGCTGGTTACTGGCTGAAATGCTGCTGTTTTTTGTTCCGGCAGTGGTGGCCGTCGTCAACTATACGCAGCTGTTGTTAGTCGATGGCTGGCGTATTTTTGCTGTCATTGCGATAAGCACGCCGATGGTGCTCGGTGCCACGGCGTGGGTGGTCGATAAAGTGTATCGCTATGAAATGAGCAGGTTAAACCGTGAGTAATTTCCAGCTAAGCGTGTTGTGTCTGGTGATTACGCTGGGTATCTACTTTGCTAATAAGCGTTTGTATCGCCGTTTTCGTAAATTACCCCTGATGCCGCTGGTCCTCACGCCAGCACTGTTGGTGCTGATGCTGGTGTTCGGGCATATTTCCTGGCAAAACTATATTGGTGAATCGCACTGGTTGCTGTGGCTGTTAGGCCCGGCGACCATCGCCTTTGCCGTTCCGGTGTATGACAACCTTGCCGTGATTAAGCGTCACTGGATGTCGCTGACGGCGGGCGTGGTAACGGCAACGCTGGTGGCCGTTACCAGTTCCGTGTGGCTGGCGCGCCTGTTTATGTTGCCTGATGAGATCCAACGTAGCCTGGCGGTACGTTCCGTCACCACGCCGTTTGCGCTGGCAGCGGCAGAACCCTTGGGCGGGCAGCCGGACCTGGTGGCCTTGTTCGTGGTGGTGACCGGTGTATTCGGTATGGCCGTCGGTGATGTGCTGTTTTTACGGCTTTCCATCCGCGAAGGTATGGCCAAAGGCGCAGGGTTTGGCGCAGCATCGCATGGCGCAGGCACGGCGCGCTCGTATGAGCTTGGTCAGCAGGAGGGCGTGGTTGCCAGTCTGGTAATGATGCTTTCCGGTGTGGTGATGGTGCTGGTGGCACCGCTGGTGGCGAGGCTGATGTTCTGAGAAAAGATATAATCCTCCGGCCCGAAAGCCGGAGGAGAAGGGAGGTTAGTGTGCACGACCTTGCTCTACGCCGTACCCGGTCTGGGAACGGATGAACTGAGCACGGAACTGCTCGCGTTCGCGGTTGCCTTCTTCTGAGTTGTCGGTCGCAGAGAAGAACCAGATCCCGAGGAACGCTACGCTGATGGAGAACAGCGCCGGATATTCATACGGGAAAATGGCTTTTTCGTGACCGAGGATCTGGACCCAAATGGTTGGGCCGAGAATCATCAATACTACCGCTGTTAACAGACCTAACCAGCCACCCAGCATTGCGCCACGGGTGGTCAGTCTTGACCAGTACATGGAAAGCAGAATGATGGGGAAGTTACAGCTGGCCGCGATGGCGAACGCCAGACCCACCATGAAGGCGATGTTCTGATTTTCGAACAGCACGCCGAGCACGATGGCAATCACACCCAATATCAGTACGGTAATTTTCGAGACGCGCAGTTCTTCACGCTCGGTAGCGCCTTTGCGGAACACGTTAGCGTACAGATCGTGAGAAACTGCCGAAGCGCCCGCCAGCGTCAGCCCGGCAACCACCGCCAGGATGGTGGCAAACGCCACTGCAGAGATGAAGCCGAGGAACAGGTTACCGCCCACCGCATTCGCCAGGTGAACCGCCGCCATGTTGTTACCACCGATCAGTGCGCCTGCAGCATCTTTGTACTCTGGGTTAGCACCTACCAGCATGATCGCGCCAAAGCCGATGATAAAGGTCAGGATGTAGAAATAACCCATAAAGCCGGTGGCATAGAATACGCTCTTACGCGCTTCGCGGGCATCGCTGACCGTGAAGAAACGCATCAGAATATGCGGCAAGCCTGCCGTACCGAACATCAATCCAAGACCTAACGACAGGGCGGATATCGGATCTTTTACCAGACCGCCCGGGCTCATAATCGCGGAGCCTTTCGGGTGTACCGCCATCGCTTCGGTAAACAGGTTATTGAAGCTGAAGCCGACGTGCTTCATGACCATGAAGGCCATAAAGCTGGCGCCGAACAGCAGCAGAACGGCTTTGATGATCTGTACCCATGTGGTTGCCAGCATGCCGCCGAAAAGCACGTACATCATCATCAGTACGCCAACCAGCACCACGGCGATGTGATAGTTCAGACCAAACAGCAGCTCAATCAGCTTACCTGCGCCGACCATCTGGGCGATCAGATACAGCGCGACCACCACCAGGGAACCGCAGGCCGACAGAATACGGATTGGCCCCTGCTTCAGACGATAAGAAGCAACGTCTGCAAAGGTATAACGACCGAGGTTACGCAGGCGTTCCGCAATCAGGAACAGGATAATCGGCCAGCCGACCAGGAAGCCGAGCGAGTAGATCAGCCCGTCATAACCCGAGGTGAACACCAGCGCGGAAATCCCGAGGAACGATGCCGCCGACATATAGTCGCCCGCAATCGCCAGCCCGTTCTGGAAACCGGTGATGTTACCGCCAGCGGTGTAGTAGTCATTACGCGAACGTACGCGCTTAGACGCCCAGTAAGTAATACCGAGCGTAAAGATGACGAAAATCAGGAACATAATAATCGCCTGCCAGTTGGTTGGCTGGCGTTGAACTGCACCGCTAATAGCATCCGCCGCGTTTGCGGCGAAGGGCAGCGTGGCGGCAAGCGCCGTCAGGACTCTCTTCATGATGCTTTAACCTCGTGCAGAACCGCGTTGTTCAGGCGATCGAATTCACCGTTGGCCCGCCAGATATAGATCCCGGTCAGGATGAAGGAGATAAGGATCACACCGACCCCAATCGGAATACCCCGGGTGACGCTGGTTCCCGCGTGTAGCGGCGTACCCAGCCAGCCAGGCGCAAAGGCAATCAGTAAAATAAAGCTGATATAAACTGCCAGCATGATGATGGACAGAATGGTGGCAAACCGTTGCCGTTTTTCAACTAATTCCCTGAAACGCGCACTGTCTTCTATCCGCTGATAAATATTGTCATTCATCACAGAGTCTCCAGAGGTCCCCCTGCGTCTTTCGTGCTACAGGTTCGTTGGCCGCACTCGCCTACACCAGTCACATAGTGAACTATGTGACTGGGGATATGCTTGCTTGCCGCCTTCCTGTAACACGAAATCCTTTGGGGGAGGTTTTTATATTTCCTTCCCGGTCAGGGGAGGGGTAGGGATAGGATTTGTAGGCCCGATAAGCAGCGCGCCATCGGGCATTTCACGGTTATGGTTATGATGGCATCGCGATGGCCTGCTTCTCTTCGAGCAGTTTCTCTACCACGCCAGGATCGGCGAGGGTTGAGGTATCGCCCAGATTGCTGGTATCGCCCGCCGCGATTTTTCGCAGAATACGGCGCATGATTTTGCCGGAGCGGGTTTTCGGCAGTGAGTCGGTCCAGTGCAGCACGTCTGGCGTTGCTAACGGGCCAATTTCTTTTCGTACCCAGTTGCGCACCTCGGCGTACAACTCAGGTGACGGCTCTTCGCCGTGATTCAGCGTGACGTAGGCGTAAATGGCCTGGCCTTTAATACTATGTGGAATGCCGACCACGGCGGCTTCGGCAATCTTTGGATGCGACACCAGCGCCGACTCGATTTCTGCTGTACCCAGGCGGTGGCCCGAGACGTTCAGCACGTCATCCACACGTCCGGTTATCCAGTAATAGCCGTCTTCGTCACGACGCGCGCCGTCGCCGCTGAAGTACATATTCTTGAAGGTAGAGAAGTAGGTTTGCTCAAAGCGTTCGTGATCGCCAAACAACGTTCTCGCCTGACCCGGCCATGAGTCGGTGATCACCAGGTTGCCTTCGGTCGCCCCTTCCTGCGGGTTACCTTCGTTATCAACGATGGCTGGTTGTACGCCAAAGAATGGACGCGTTGCAGAACCCGCTTTCAGCTCGGTGGCGCCCGGCAGTGGGGTGATCATGAATCCCCCGGTTTCGGTCTGCCACCAGGTATCAACGACCGGACATTTTTCGTTGCCAATTTTCTTCCAGTACCACTCCCATGCTTCCGGGTTAATCGGCTCGCCAACGGAACCCAAAATGCGTAGCGATGAACGGTTAGTGCCTTCAATCGCCTTATCACCTTCTGCCATCAGGGCGCGGATAGCCGTTGGCGCAGTATAGAGGATTGTGACCTGGTGCTTGTCCACGACCTGTGACATACGCGCCGGGGTCGGCCAGTTAGGTACACCTTCAAACATCAGCGTGGTGGCACCGCAGGCCAGCGGACCGTACAGCAAATAGCTGTGGCCGGTAACCCAACCCACATCAGCAGTACACCAGTAGATATCGTCCTGATGGTAATCAAACACATACTTAAAGGTCGTTGCCGCGTAAACCAGATATCCCCCCGTGGTGTGCAGCACGCCTTTTGGCTTACCGGTTGAACCAGAGGTATACAGGATAAACAGCGGATCTTCCGCGTTCATTTCTTCCGGCTGATGTTCAGGGCTGGCTTTTTCTATAAGATCGGACCACCACAGGTCACGGCCTTCCTGCCATTCCGTTTTTCCACCGGTTCGTTTGAGGACGACCACATGCTCCACGGTCTTCACGTTCGGGTTTTTCAGCGCATCATCGACGTTCTTTTTCAGCGGGATGCTGCGTCCGGCGCGCACGCCTTCATCAGCGGTGATCACCAGGCGCGAATTGGAGTCGATAATACGTCCGGCGACGGCCTCCGGTGAGAACCCACCGAAGATGACCGAATGCACCGCGCCAATGCGGGCGCAGGCCAGCATGGCGACCGCAGCTTCCGGCACCATCGGCATATAAATAGCTACCACATCGCCTTTTTTAATGCCTAAATTCAACAATGTATTGGCGAAACGACAAACATCGCGATGCAGTTCGCGATAGGTAATGTTTTTACTTTGGCTGGCGTCATCGCCTTCCCAGATGATGGCGGTACGATCGCCGTTTTCCTGCAGATGGCGGTCAAGGCAGTTTGCCGCCAGGTTCAGCGTGCCGTCTTCGTACCATTTAATCGACACGTTGCCGGGTGCAAAAGAGGTGTTCTTTACCTGGCTGTATGGCGTGATCCAATCAAGAATTTTTCCCTGCTCGCCCCAAAATGTGTCGGGATCGGTAATGGACTGTTGGTATTTCGCTTCGTACTGCTCCGGGTTTATCAGGCAACGGTCCGCAATGTTTGCGGGAATAGCGTGTTTGTGTATTTGGCTCATGGCTTTTGTTCTCCTTGTAGGATGTTAATAATATGTCGCACAAACGTTAAATATAGGGGCTTTGCGAGTTTTGTTTAGTATTTGGGCGACAGATCACGCAATAACCGAATTGTGCAAATTAGCGGCAAACTGAATTTTGAAGAGAACTAGCAAAAATTGATTAAACCTCGCGATAACATGCGGTTATATAGAGAGTTTTGAAAAGGTGATCTGTGTCGGGTATAGACAAAAGAGTGAGGGATTAGAAGGGGGAAATAACTCTAAAGTGGTATTTTACATACACTTACAATTGATTAAAAACAACATTTCTTGTAGGGTTTCTTGTTACAAATAGGGTGGAGCAATGTCATGACAGTATTCGTGTGGTTGCTGTTATGGAAAACAATAAAAGAACCGCCATTGCAGATAATGGCGTCATCTGGATGAGACCCCTATGGCAAGGATAAAATCACGCGTACGCCGTTTCTTCAGCCTGTTAGTACCTTTATTATTTATCTCTGCAGTTCACGCTGAATAAACCCCCGTACCCGCAAAAACCGTCACCGTTGAAGCGAAGAATGAAGTCTTCGCCCCTCAGCATCCCGATCAATATCTCTCCTGGAAAGCCACGTCTGAGCAATCAGCCCGTGAAGATGCGCTGGCAGAAGATCCGCGTCTGGTGATCCTGTGGGCGGGATATCCCTTCTCGCGCGATTACAACAAACCGCGCGGGCACGCGTATGCCGTGACCGATGTCCGTGAAACCTTACGTACCGGTGCACCCAAAACGGCAGAAGATGGTCCGTTGCCGATGGCCTGCTGGAGCTGTAAAAGCCCGGACGTGGCGCGTCTGATCCAGAAAGACGGTGAAGATGGCTACTTCCACGGTAAATGGGCGCGCGGCGGTCCTGAAATTGTTAACAATCTTGGCTGCGGAGATTGCCATAACACCGCGTCACCAGACTTTGCCAAAGGCAAGCCAGAACTGACGCTGTCGCGCCCTTATGCTGAACGCGCGATGGAAACCATCGGCAAACCGTTTGAGAAAGCCGGTCGCTTCGATCAGCAATCCATGGTCTGCGGCCAGTGCCACGTGGAGTACTACTTCGACGGTAAAAACAAAGCCGTTAAGTTCCCGTGGGACGACGGCATGAAAGTCGAGAACATGGAGAAATACTACGACACCATCGCCTTCTCTGACTGGACCAACTCCCTGTCTAAAACCCCAATGCTGAAAGCGCAGCACCCGGAGTATGAAACCTGGAGCGCAGGCATTCACGGCAAGAACAACGTGACCTGTATCGACTGCCACATGCCGAAAGTGCAGAACGCGGAAGGCAAGATCTACACCGACCATAAGATTGGGAATCCGTTCGATAACTTCGCTCAGACCTGTGCGAACTGCCACACCCAGGACAAAGCGTCCCTGCAAAAAGTGGTCGCCGAGCGTAAACAGGCCATTCATGACCTGAAAATCAAGGTTGAAGATCAACTGGTACATGCCCATTTCGAAGCGAAAGCAGCATGGGATGCGGGCGCAACGGAAGCGGAAATGAAGCCGATTCTGGAAGACATTCGCCACGCGCAATGGCGTTGGGACCTGTCTATCGCCTCACACGGTATTCACATGCACGCGCCGGAAGAAGGCCTGCGGATGCTGGGTAGCGCCATGGATAAAGCTGCCGATGCGCGTACCAAACTGGTCCGTCTGCTGGCGACCAAAGGCATCACGCATGAAATCCCGTTACCGGATATCTCTACCAAAGAGAAAGCCCAGGCGGCGATTGGTCTGAACATGCAGCAAATCAATGCTGAGAAGCAGGACTTCATCAAAACGGTGATTCCGCAGTGGGAAGATCAGGCGCGTAAAAACGGTCTGTTAAGCCAATAACCCCATTTCGCCCCGCAAGGGGCGGATAACTCAACGGAGTGAATATGAGCGTATTACGTTCGTTATTAACTGCTGGGGTGCTGGCGTCAGGCTTGTTCTGGAGCCTGAGTGGAATTACTGCCACGCCAACGCCGCAGGAGTCGGATCAACGCTGGACGGTTACCCAACAGCGTAATCCGGATGCCGCCTGTCTGGACTGTCATAAGCCCGATACCGAAGGCATGCATGGTAAGCATGCGGAAGTCATCAACCCGAATAACAAACTGCCGGTCACCTGCACCAACTGTCACGGCCAGCCGTCACCGAACCACCGCGAAGGGGTGAAAGATGTGATGCGCTTTAACGAGCCGATGTACAACGTGGAGCAGCAGAACAGCGTCTGTATGTCCTGTCACCTGCCTGAGCAGTTGCAAAAAGCGTTCTGGCCGCACGATGTCCACGTAACCAAAGTGGCGTGTGCCAGCTGTCACTCACTGCATCCGAAGCAAGACACGATGCAGACGCTGAGCGATAAAGGACGGATCAAGATTTGCGTCGATTGCCACAGCGATCAACGTAACAATCCGAACTTTAACCCGGCGTCGGTTCCGTTGCTTAAGGAGCATCCATGAGTTGCTCTCGTCGCCAGTTTATCACCGGCGTCGGCGCGCTGGTGGCAGTGAGCGGGACGGCGGGACGCGTTGTGGCGAAGACGCTGAACATCAACGGCGTGCGTTACGGTATGGTTCATGATGAGTCTTTATGCATCGGCTGTACGGCTTGCATGGATGCTTGTCGGGAAGTTAACAACGTGCCGGAAGGCGTATCGCGTCTGACGATTATTCGCAGCGAGCCGCAAGGGACATTTCCTGATGTGAAGTATCGCTTCTTCCGTCACTCGTGCCAGCATTGTGACCACGCTCCCTGCGTTGACGTCTGCCCGACGGGAGCATCGTATCGCGATGCCGCCAACGGCATTGTGGATGTGAACCCCGACCTTTGCGTTGGCTGCCAGTACTGTATCGCCGCGTGTCCTTATCGTGTGCGCTTTATCCATCCGGTGAGCAAAACGGCGGATAAATGTGATTTCTGCCGGAAAACCAACCTGAAAGCGGGCAAACAGCCTGCCTGCGTTGAGTCATGTCCGACGAAGGCGCTGACGTTTGGTAATCTGGACGATCCCAACAGCGATATCTCCCGCTTGTTGCAGCAGAAAACCACCTACCGTTACAAGCTGGCGCTGGGCACGAAACCGAAGGTCTACCGCGTTCCCTTTAAATTTGGGGAGGTGAGCCAATGACATCCGCTTCTGCATTTCATTTTGAATCACTGGTGTGGGACTGGCCCATTGCCATCTATCTGTTCCTGATCGGCATTTCCGCCGGACTGGTTACGCTGGCAATTTTGCTACGTCGTTTCCATCCGCAGGCGGGTGGTTCTGACAGCACGCTGCTGCGCACCACGCTGGTGTTAGGGCCGGGGGCGATTATCTTCGGTTTGCTGATTCTGGTGTTCCACCTGACGCGTCCATGGACCTTCTGGAAACTGATGTTCCACTACAGCTTCACTTCGGTGATGTCGATGGGGGTTATGCTGTTCCAGTTGTACATGGTGGTGTTAGTGCTGTGGCTGGCAAAAATCTTTGAAAAAGAGGTGATTGCCCTGCAACAGCGGTTCGTGCCGCGACTGACGATGGTCTCAAAACTCCTGACGCTAATCACGCCGTTCCATCGCGCGCTTGAGACATTGATGCTGGTGCTGGCGGTCCTGCTCGGGGCGTATACCGGGTTCCTGCTGTCGGCGCTGAAATCCTACCCGTTCCTGAATAACCCGATCCTGCCGGTGCTGTTCCTGTTCTCCGGGATCTCCTCCGGTGCGGCGGTGGCGCTGATCGCCATGGCATTACGCCATCGTAGCAACCCGCACAGCACCGAAGCGCACTTTGTGCATCGCATGGAAGTCCCGGTAGTATGGCTGGAGATCTTCCTGCTGGCGGCGTTCTTTGTTGGTCTGGCGCTGGGCGATGACGGCAAAATGCGTGCGCTGGCGGCGGCACTGGGCGGCGGATTCTGGACCTGGTGGTTCTGGCTGGGCGTGGCCGGGCTTGGGCTGATACTGCCGATGCTGCTAAAACCCTGGGCCAATCGCAGTTCGACGTTTCATGGCGTGCTGGCAGTGTGCGGCGCCAGCCTGACCGGCGTACTGCTGCTGCGCTTTTTTATTCTCTATGCGGGTCAGCTAACCGTTGCGTAAGGTGATATCTGGACGTTCTCCTTCCTGAAGCCGGTTTTCTGGCACTGTTATTAAGCCTCGGGGTCAACGTGTTGACCCCGCTTGCCGTGTCGGTGGGTGTCCGCCAGCGCTGGCAAGGGGTGATGCGCCTGGCATGCGTGGGCGTGTGGACGCAATTTGCCCTGCTGCTACTGGCCTTTGCCATTCTGGTATTCTGCTTTCTGACCAGTGACTTTTCGGTGGTCTACGTTGCCCAGCACAGCTACAGCCTGCTGCCGTGGGGATTAAAACTGGCGGCGGTGTGGGGCGGTCATGAAGGATCGCTGCTGCTGTGGGTGCTGTTTCTTTCCGCCTGGAGCGCGCTGTTCGCTTTTCGCTATCGGCGTGATGCCGACGCGCTGTTTCCGCTGACGCTCAGCGTCCTTTCAATGATAACGGCTCTGTTGCTGCTGTTTGTGGTGGTATGGTCCGATCCGTTCGTGCGTATCTTTCCGCCAGCCATTGAAGGGCGCGACCTTAACCCGATGCTGCAACATCTTGGGTTAATCCTCCATCCACCGCTGCTGTACCTGGGTTACGGGGGGTTAATGGTGGCGGCAGGCGTGGCGCTGGCCTCGCTGCTGCGCGGTGACTTTAACGCACAAAGCGCCTGGGTGTGCTGGCGCTGGGCCTTGCCCGGCTGGTGCGCGCTGACGCTGGGGATTATCCTCGGCTCCTGGTGGGCGTACTGCGAGCTGGGCTGGGGAGGCTGGTGGTTCTGGGACCCGGTAGAAAACGCTTCCTTATTACCCTGGCTTTCCGCCAGCGCGTTGCTGCATAGCCTGTATATCACGCGCCAGCGCGGGATCTTCCGCCACTGGTCGCTGCTGCTGGCTATCGTCACGCTGATTTTATCGCTGCTGGGGACGCTGATTGTGCGTTCCGGCATTCTCGTTTCGGTTCATGCTTTCGCGCTGGATAACGTTCGCGCCGCGCCGCTGTTTGCGCTGTTTACCGTGTTGAGTCTGGCGTCGCTCGGGCTGTACGCCTGGCGGGGCCAGCAAGTCCGGCAGAATGCGCGTTTTGGCGGTTGGTCACGCGAGATGCTGATTCTGGTTGCGTTGCTGCTCTTTAGTGCGGTGCTGCTGATTGTGCTGATTGGCACGCTCTACCCGATGATTTACGGGTTGTTCGGCTGGGGGCGGCTTTCCGTGGGCGCACCGTACTTTAATCGCGCTACGCTGCCCTTTGGGCTGCTGATGCTGCTGGTTATTGTGCTGGCTACGGTCAGAAGCCGCAAAGTGTCTTTCCGCATCCAACTTCCGGCACTGCTGGCGCATGCCGGGGTGCTGGTGTTTGCGGCAGGGATCGTCTTTTCCAGCGGGAGCCGTCAGGAGATAAGCCTGAACCTGAGCCCCGGGCAGCAGGTGGAACTGGCAGGCTACGTTTTCCGTTTTGAGCGTCTCGACCTGGAAGCCAAAGGTAACTACACCAGTGAAAAAGCGCAGATCACGCTGTGGCACAATGAGAAACGCATTGGCAGCCTGCAACCTGAAAGGCGCTTCTATGCCGCGCGTCGTCAACAGATGATGGAGCCGGGGATCCGCTGGAACCTGATGCATGACTGGTACGCGGTGATGGGTGAAAAAACCGGACCAGACCGTTATGCCATGCGCTTGTACGTGCAGACCGGCGTGCGTTGGATTTGGGGCGGCGGACTGTTAATGGTCTTTGGCGCGCTGCTGAGCGGATGGCGAGGAAGGAAGCGTGATGCGTAATATCTGCGGTTTTATCGTCCTGTTTTTTATCACTTTCGCCACGCATGCCCAGGTTGTGGACACATGGACGTTTGCCAACCCGCAACAGCAGGAGAAAGCGCTGTCTATTGCCAGCCAGCTGCGCTGCCCGCAGTGCCAAAACCAAAACTTGCTGGAATCCAATGCGCCGGTAGCTGTCAGTATGCGCCACCAGGTTTACAGCATGGTGGCGGAAGGGAAAAGTGAAGCCGAGATAACCACGTGGATGACCGATCGTTACGGTGATTTCGTACGCTATAACCCGCCGTTGAATGAGCAGACGCTGCTGCTGTGGGCGTTGCCGTGCCTGTTGTTGTTACTGGTCGGCGTGGTGGTCTGGCGGGTGAGAAAGCGTCAGCGCGCAGAGGAGGAGGTGCAATGAGTCAGTCCGAACATCCCACTGCGCCGTTACGACCAATGCCCGTGAAGCGGCTGACTGCTGCGGTGGTGCTGATGGTTGTGGCCTGCATCGGCGGTTATCTGTTGACGCCAAAATGGCAGGCGGTGCGGCAGGAACAGGCGCGACTGGCGGACCCTTTACATGCGTTCTCCGATGATAACATTCAGGAAAAACAGCTACTTTCTTTGCAGTCGCAGATTCGTGCTGCTCCACAGGACGGTGTGTTATGGGCGCAACTGGGGGAATATTATCTTTGGCAAAATGCGTATCACAATGCACTGCTGGCCTATGAGCAGGCGCTGCGTTTTCGGGGTGAAAACGCCGAAATCTATTCGGCGCTGGCGACGGTGTTGTACTATCAGGCCGGGCAACATATGACACCGCAAACGCGCGAAATGATAGATAAATCCCTGGCGCTGGACGGTAACGAAGTTACCGCGCTGATGTTGTTAGCCTCAGATGCGTTTATGCAGGCTGATTACGCACAAGCGATTTCAGTGTGGCAAAAAGTAATGGATTTAAACTCGCCGAGGGTGAATCGTGCGCAGTTGATCGACTCGATTAATATGGCGAAATTATTGCAGAATCGGCAAAAATAAATTTGTTTTTTTTGTGATTTGCATCATTTTGCCTGTTTAAAAAACAGGCAATTGAACAAGTGGGCAAAAAAAACTCATGGAAGAACTTCTTCATTTTTTATCAAATAAAAATTCTTTTATAACAAAAAGTTATTCATGATTACCGATATAAACTCGCGTTTTTATGCATAATTTCAGCTAAACCCCCTGTTCTGAAAGGCTTGCGCGAGATAGCGTGCAAATGATAATGATAATAAGCGTTAAAAAACTCTATAAACGAACGCAACACAAATCATACCCTTTCAGTATGTACTGTTCTCGCATTTTTATATGCGGAATAGCGCTCCATCGAGGAAGTCCGTTGTTATGAAAAATTTGAAAGTCAGCCTGGCATGGCAGATCCTCATCGCCATGGTGCTGGGCATTTTGCTGGGGAGTTACCTGCATTACCATAGTGACAGTCGCGAATGGCTGGTGTTAAACCTGTTGCAACCGGCGGGTGATATCTTTATCCACCTGATTAAAATGATTGTCGTGCCGATTGTTATCTCCACGCTAGTTGTGGGTATTGCCGGGGTAGGCGATGCCAAACAGCTGGGCCGTATTGGCGCCAAAACCATTCTCTATTTCGAAGTGATCACCACCATCGCCATTATTCTCGGCATTACGCTGGCGAACGTGTTTCAACCGGGTTCCGGGATTGATATGTCGCAGCTGGCGACTGTGGATATTTCGAAATATCAAAATACAACCGCAGAAGTGCAAAGCCACGCGCATGGCCTGATGGGCACGATTTTGTCACTGGTGCCGACCAACATCGTCGCATCGATGGCGAAAGGCGACATGCTGCCGATTATCTTCTTTTCGGTGTTATTCGGTTTAGGCTTGTCTTCACTGCCAGCTACTCACCGCGAGCCGCTGGTGACCGTGTTCCGCTCTATTTCCGAAACCATGTTTAAAGTGACGCACATGGTGATGCGCTACGCGCCGGTTGGCGTTTTTGCGCTGATTGCTGTGACCGTCGCGAACTTCGGTTTTGCCTCACTGTGGCCGCTGGCGAAGCTGGTACTGTTGGTGCATTTTGCCATCCTGTTCTTTGCGCTGGTGGTGCTGGGTATCGTGGCGCGTGTCTGTGGTCTGAGTATCTGGATCTTAATCCGTATCCTGAAAGATGAGCTGATTCTGGCGTATTCAACCGCCAGTTCTGAGAGCGTACTGCCGCGTATTATTGAGAAAATGGAAGCCTATGGCGCGCCAGCCTCAATTACCAGCTTTGTGGTGCCGACCGGTTACTCATTTAACCTTGATGGCTCAACGTTGTACCAGAGTATTGCCGCTATTTTCATTGCGCAGCTGTACGGTATCGACCTGTCACTATGGCAGGAAATCGTATTGGTGCTGACGTTGATGGTCACCTCGAAAGGGATTGCAGGCGTGCCGGGCGTCTCCTTCGTCGTACTGCTGGCTACGCTTGGCAGCGTCGGGATCCCGCTGGAAGGCCTGGCGTTTATCGCCGGCGTTGACCGTATCCTCGACATGGCGCGTACCGCGCTGAACGTGGTGGGGAATGCACTGGCGGTGCTGGTAATCGCCAAGTGGGAACACAAGTTTGACCGCAAGAAAGCGCTGGCTTACGAGCGCGAGATGCTGGGTAAATTTGATAAGACCGCGCAGTAATTAGTGATGGGTGCCTGATGGCGACGCTCACGCGTCTTATCAGGCCTACAAAGGATGTGTAGGCCTGATAAGCGTAGCGCCATCCGGCAACCAGCATCAACCATTGGTCAGCTTTTCAAACTCTTCACAGCCGGTATCAAATCCTTCCATACAGCTCAGATTCAGCCAGTGCAGCGCCTTCTGTTTATTCTTCACGATAAACCCCTGCTCGCCGTTTAAGAACATCATTCCGGCCCAGTACTCGGAATAACCGGTGCGGGAGATGGCCGAGCTGCGCTTGAAATACCATGTGGCCTTTTCATCGTCAGCAGGAATACCCACGCCATTGGCGTAGATCAGTCCGAGCAGCATTTGTGCATCGACAGTGGAGTCATTTTCCAGATCTTCAGAGGCGTTTTGCAGCAATGTAATGGCTTTGGGGTAATCTGTGCGCCCGGCCTGCGTGTTCACCAGAATTCTCGCCAGCGTAATTTCCCCCGCCTTACTGCCTGCCTGGGTCGCTTTTTCGGCCAGCGTTTTGGCTTGTGGATAATCCAGACTGACCGGGTTGGTTATCTTAATTTGCGCCAGTAAGGCCCAGGCATCCGCATCACCGCTGTCGGCAGCTTTTTGCGCCCAGTATTCGGCTTTGCTCAAATCGCCTGAACTAAACCAGGTATCGGCGAGGAAATATTGTGCGCGTCGGTCTCCAGATTCGGCTGCCTTCAGAAACTGACTGCCAGGCTCTTCGGCATGAACAAAGCCTGTTATTAGCAACATCAAGGCGAAAAGTCGTTTCATCTTATATTTAGATTTAGAGTAGGGAATGGACAGTATAGAGAGATTATGGACATAAAAAAACGGCCTCCGAATGGAGGCCGTCAGGGGAAGCTTAACCCATCGCGCTTTCGCGCAGGCTGGCTTTCAGCTTGGTGTACTCATCAATGACATACTGCTCGGCAGCGCGCTGATCGGCAATGCGTTCAACGTTAACGGCACAGTACTTGTACTCCGGCGTTTTGGTAATCGGGCTTAGGTTCTCGGTTACCAGTTCATTACATGCGCCAATCCACCATTGGTAGGTCATGTAAATCGCGCCTTTGTTTGGACGATCGCTGACTGCCGCACGGGTAATGACCCGGCCTTTACGCGAGTTAACCCACACCAGCTCTTCATCCTGGATGCCCAGGCGTTCTGCGTCGGCGGTGTTGATCTGGGCATAGCCCGGTTCATCCGCCAGCGCGGCCAACGCCGCACAGTTACCGGTCATCGAACGGCAAGAGTAGTGGCCGACTTCACGCACCGTTGATAGTACCATTGGGTACTCTGGGGTGAGTTTGTCGATTGGCGCTACCCAGTCACAAGTGAAGAACTGCGCCAGGCCGTTCGGGGTGTCGAACTTCTCTTTGAAGAGGTAAGACGTCCCCTGGTCAGCATCGGAGGTGTCGCGGCAAGGCCACTGGATATAACCCAGTTCGCCCATCTTCTCGTAAGTGGCACCGTAGAAATCCGGGCACAGATGACGCAACTCGTCCCAGATTTCCTGGGTGTTGCTGTAGTGCATCGGATAGCCCATACGGGTGGCGATTTCACTGATAATCTGCCAGTCCGTTTTCAGATCCCACTTCGGCTCAACGGCTTTAAAGAAGCGCTGGAAGCCACGGTCAGCCGCGGAGAATACGCCTTCATGCTCACCCCATGACGTAGACGGTAAAATAACGTCTGCGGCAGCGGCGGTTTTGGTCATGAAGATATCCTGTACGATGACCAGTTCCAGATCCTCAAAGCCTTTACGTACCGCGGAAAGCTCAGCGTCGGTCTGTAATGGATCTTCACCCATAATGTAGGCCGCACGAACTTCGCCATGGGCCGCACGGTGCGGCAGCTCGCTGATGCGATAGCCGGTATGTGCAGGCAGGCTTTCCACGCCCCAGGCTTTGGCGAATTTCTCGCGGTTAGCCGGATCTTTCACGTACTGATAGCCCGGATAGGTATCCGGCAGCGCGCCCATATCGCATGCGCCCTGAACGTTGTTCTGGCCACGAACCGGGTTAACACCGACGCTTGGCTTACCGAGGTTACCGGTCAGCATTGCTAGGCTGGTCAGTGAACGCACGGTTTCCACGCCCTGATAGAACTGGGTAACACCCATGCCCCACAGGATAGCCGCGCTTTTCGCCGTGGCATACATACGTGCAGCCTGACGGATATCGTGCGCGCTAACGCCCGTGATATCTTCGACGGACTCCGGCGTGTAGCCTTCGACAATCTTGCTGTACTCTTCGAATCCTTCCGTACGCGAGGCGACGAACGCCTGGTCGTACAGTTTTTCTTCGATGATGACATGACCCATAGCGTTAAGCAGCGCGATATTCGAGCCGTTTCTCAACGCGATGTGCATGTCAGCAATACGCGCAGTTTCAATTTTGCGCGGATCGCAGACGATAATTTTCGCCCCGTTACGTTTAGCGTTAATCACGTGATTCGCCACGATTGGGTGGGAATCCGCCGGGTTGTACCCGAAGATGAACACTAAATCTGTGTTATCAATTTCATTGATAGCATTACTCATTGCGCCGTTACCGACCGATTGGTGCAGACCTGCAACCGATGGGCCGTGTCAGACGCGAGCGCAGCAGTCAACGTTATTGGTACCAATAACGGCGCGCGCGAATTTTTGCATTACATAGTTGGTTTCGTTACCCGTACCGCGAGATGAACCGGTCGTCTGAATAGCGTCCGGGCCATACTTCGCTTTGATGGCGCTCAGACGAGTGGCGACGTAATCAAGCGCTTCATCCCAGGAAACAGATTCCAGTTTGCCACCACGCTGGCGACGGATCATTGGGGTTTTCAGACGAGGGGTCAGGATCTGGGTATCATTGATAAAATCCCAGCCATAGTAGCCCTTCAGACACAGGGTACCCTGGTTGGTTTTCCCCTGCGCCGCTTCAGCCCGGACGATTTTGCCGTTATCGACCACCAGGTTGATTTTGCAACCTGATGCGCAATATGGGCAAACCGTGACGACTTTTTTCATCGGTCTCGCTCCAGTTAATCAAATCGCGCATACGCGCTTGTCGCTTTAGTTATGCATCTTTTATGCCATGTTTTTATCAGGGGCATCAGCCGATAATACGGGCATAATTTGCACAAAACGCTGACGAAAAGCAGGCTGTCGTCATATTTGACGTGACGAAAGAAAATGCCGCGTGACGGATATCACGCGGCGAGGTCGGAGAACGCTACTTGTTAGCGGGGGCCTGATAACCTCCGCCAAGCGCTTTGATGAGTTGAATATTCTGCATGAGTCGTTGGGTATCTATGACCAGGAGCGACATATCTTCTGCGATCACGGGTAATTTGGCCTCTGTTGCCAGCAGGCGACTGCTCAGGCCTCGCTGGTAAGCCGCGTCTGCTGCTGCTTGCGTGTAATGCGTGGCATCTACGCGTTCCATCTGCATTACCCGTTGTTCATTGAGCGTTTGCAGACGTGTTCCGTTAATCGCGACATCGCGCACTGCATTGAGCACCGACTGGTTGTAGCGCTCTATCATCATATTGCTGGTTGCGCGGGCGCCTTCCAGATTGGCATTCAGACGACCCCCGTCAAACAGCGGTAAACGCAGGCCGGGGATGAAGTTGATCTGCCTGCTGGTGCTTTTGAACAGTTGATCGATATGGATAGCGTCTAAACCGAAGAAGACTTTGATATCAAAGCTCGGATAAAACAGGGCGCGAGCGGCCTCGACCTGGCTCAGCGAAGCCTGCACATACCAGCGCATAGCCTGCAAGTCCGGACGTCTGGCAAGCAGGTCGTAGGAGAGCGTTGCGGGTATTCCTGTATCGACTGTTGGCAGTGCTACCGGTTTGATTTCAGGCAGATCTTTTGCGCCGGCACCGATCAGCGCCCGGAGTGATTCCCGAGTTTCTTTGATTTGTCCTTCAACCGCGACGATTTGCTTGTCCACTGCCAGCAATTGCGCACGTGCGCCATGGTACGGTACTTTTGCTTCCAGCCCGTGAGCGACCTTACTCTGGTGGGCCTTCACGGCATAATCAATCACATCGTGGGTCTGCTGCAACAAATCAAGCATCTGGTAACTGGCTTGCATACTGTAATACAGCTGTGCGACGCCGGTCGTCAGGGAGAGTTCCACTGCTGCGGTTTCGGCAAGCGCGGCATTTTGTGCGCCAATAGCCGCCGCGACAGCAGAACGATGCTCGCCCCACAGGTCGAGATCCAGTCCGGCGACCAGACCAATCGTCGCTTCAGTGTAGTAGGGGCCGTCCATCCCTAATCGTGGCGCATCCAGTGCGTAGGGGCCGAGGAAACCGTTGGCAGACGCTCGCTGGCGGTTAACCATGCCCAGCGCTGCCATCTGGAGCTGAGAACGCCCTTCCAGCAGTTCAGTCTGCGACTGCGCTTTTTCTTCACGCAGCTTCGCTTCGGCGAGGTTATGGGAGCCTGACAGCGTTGCTTCAATAAGCGAGTTTAGCTGTGGGTCATTAAACTGCCGCCACCACTGCGCCTGTGGCCACCCTGAGCTAGCCAGATGAATGTCTTTAGCCAGTGAGATCTGCTCAGGCTGTAATTGCGGATGTGATACAGAATCTTTACGGATCAGTGCACAGCCGGAAAGGACCGTTGCGCCGCTGAGTATGCCGCAGAGGAGTAATCGAGGGAGATATCGGTTCATTATTGGGAGGTTCCTTGCTCCTGCTCGCTTGCTGGTATTAGCGTCGGGTGAGTCCAGTCGGGTAAACAGGTTATCTGCTGTATGATGCAGCGCTCCTGTTTGGGTAACGTGGGTAAAATGTCTTGAGATGGGGACAGGTTTTCAATCGACGGCGGAAGGCTGGATGCTGTCGCCAGGTCGGCTGCGTATTTTTCCAGCGCATCGGCCAGGTGTGTTGCGCTCTCCAGCAATACCGCGTTATCCAGCGTCGGGGCGTCATTTCGGGTGGTATCCCAGGCATAGAGAATGTCACGGCCCAGGTGAATAACGCGCTGACTACGTTGAATAAGTGCCATGCGTTCATCGCCGGGGAGTTGGCGTTCCAGCGCGACCCTCTCGCACATTTCATCACAGGCGTTAAACGCCGCATGGAGACCAATACGCATCTGAAGATAAGTGCGCACGAGAACAGCATCCTGCTGACGTGGGATCCGCAGTAATTTGCTAAGCAGTCCCAGCGAGCTTGCCAGTTTTTGTGGCAGCGCTTTGGCTTCGCTTTCCGGCCAGACAAAGGTGTAGATCACCGCGGAAACAAGAGTGCCGATCAAAATGCCGAAGGCGCGATCGCGGATTTCCACCAGGTCGTAGGTTGGGCCGAAGACGTTTTCAAGCGTTGCCAGCGCGAAGGTGACGACCATTTGAGTTCCGATATAAGAGGAACGTTCTGAGCCAGTGGCAATCCAGGCGCCTATCAGGAAAAATGGTGCCAGCACCAGTAGAAGTTCGACGATATTGTCCAGCCAGGGCATGACAAAAATCGTCATCAACAGGGCCAGAATTGCGCCAAAAAATGCGCCGCCGAAGCGCAGCGCCATCTTCTGGTATGACGAACCGATACTGGGGTTAGCGACAATAATGCAGGTCAGCATGCAGGTGTGAATGCCCTCCCAGTCGGTACCGGAATAAAAGACATAGCAAATCAGACATGCCAGCAGCGTTTTTAACGCGTAACGAACATAGCCTGGGTTGGTGAACGCGTCAGATACCATTGAGGGCGGTTTAGCGACAGGAGTTGGCGGTGTATTAGGGTCCATGTGACCAAGCTGTAGTAGGGTTTGGCACAGGTGAGCGAGGCCGCATTCGCGGGCCGTTGCGGCTTCTGCCTGGCTGAGTTCCCATTCACTTTGCCAGGGCATACCTCGAGTAACCGCATCCTGCAGTGCGGTTATTTCACGGCACAGTTTCTGCTGGAGATCGCGGGTTGCCGGGTTATGTGCCGTGAAATCGTAGCGATTGAGCGTGGTGTACAGATAGGTGGTTGTGGCAACGCAAGCCTGCCACCAGGCACTTTTTTCTCGCCAGTCTGCGTCATCAGCCAGGCAAAAGACGTTCAGCGTTTGTAGCGCCAGCACTTTTTGTTCGATGTATTTTTCCGCAAGCGGTGTTGCAGGCGCCATCAAGTGATTGAGGGCATCGCCCAGCCTGGCGCGCAAGGCTTCGTGCATTTGGTTGACAGGACGGCAGGGAAACCACAAAACGGCGGTCAACGTCATCAGTAGCGTGGGATACAGACCAACGACGATGCACCATAACGTCAGGCGAACGACGACCTCGGGATAGTCGAGCATGCCGGGGAAAGATTGCCCGTATATTGCAACAATCGATACGGCAAAGAAAACCAGCCCCAGACGATGGGTTCGCATCAGGAACATGCAGGCCAGAACGATCAGACTGGCAATGATCAGACGGACCAGAGGGTAGCTATAAGACCATTTGTAGATCAGAAATAAACTACCAATCTCAAATGCTGTGGCGACGACGAAGAGAATCGCCACGAATTTGGTATAAAAAGCATTGGACTGGATACCATAAAAGAGTACGGCAAGCGAAAGCGCCAGGAAGGGGATCTCGTAGGTCATCGAGATCAATACGACCAGCAGGCAACCTGCCCAGAGCTGCATGATTTGTGGGAGTCTGCCGGGACGTTGTTCGCTTAATTCTTCGTGAAAAAACGCCAACAGCCTGACCAGTGGCAGAGGCAAATAATTAAGCGCTTTCATCTCTGTGGCTCAAGGGTAGCAACTGCCGATGCGCCGATGCGGAACATCTCTTCATCCGGTTTATCTACTATGATTTTTACCGGGAATCGTTGGGCAACACGAACCCAGTTGATAGAGCGTGAAACGCGCGGCAAGCCGCCCAGCACTATACCGCCATCGTCAGGCAATACACCGTAACCGATTGAGTCCACTTTACCGACAAACACTTTGCCGCTGTCGCTCATCAGGCGAACATTGGCTGGTGTGCCTGCATGGATATTTTTCAGCTCTGTTTCGCGAAAATTGGCGATTACGTACCAGTGACGGGTGTCAATCAGGGTAAAAATGGGTCGCATGGCAGAAGCAAACTGCCCGACGGAGGTTTTTAATGCCACCACGCGGCCATCGAAGGGTGCGCGCACTGTTGCCATTTCAAGATGCAGTTTGGTCAGGGCGATATCGGCTTCTACGGCGATGCGCTGAGCTACCAGGGCATCAACGCCACTCACCGCGCTGGCAGCCTGCTGCGCCTGTAATAACACCGCATTAAGATCTGCCGCTGAGGCGCGTTGTGCCGTTCTGGCGCGCTCAACATCTTCCGCGGAGACAAAACCCTCCGTCAGTAGCGGTTCGGTACGGCGCAGAGTATCGCTGGCTTGCTTAGCGGCTGCTCGCGCTTTTTCTACCGTAGCCCGTACGGAGTCAGCACCATATTGTTGTGCATCTACGCTGCGCTGGGTCAGCATGATCTGTTTATCCAGAGCGGCGAGCGACGCTTGTGCTTTTGCCAGATTCGCTTCATAGATACGGGGATCGATACGAAACAGCACATCACCTTGCTTGACCTGCTGGTTATCGGAAACGGCCAGTTCGACAATGCGACCACTGACTTCTGGCACGACATCGATGGTGTCGGCTGAGGTGTAGGCGTCATTGGTCGCGGGTGAGCTATCCAGTCTCCAGATGACGAAGACCAAAATAACCAGCGCAAGTACCACCAGCATCAGCGCGGGAAGTTTGTTACGCGGAGTTTTTTTCGACGAGCTTTCCATAGGGGCGTCTCAACATAAGTTAGAAAAATACCAGCCAGAACAGCATGGAGTAGAGGGCAAAAAGGGCGGTATAAATAATCCCGATAAAAGCCAGCCCGCTATATTTATGCAGAATGATTTTTCGGGTTATGAGTGTCAGGATGACACCGCCAATAAGGCAGAACAGCCAGTCGGGGTAGTAAGCACCGATGACCGGAATGGCTGGAGAGAGGTTGCATCCTGTTAATAATGGCAGCGGGAGGAACCAGCTTGTTTTTCGCAGCAGTATCACAATGCCGGATTGGACCGTGTGCATAATAAAATACATCCTGTTTATCTCGAACAATATTCTGAGTGAATGTAAAAATACAAAGCGTCAGCAGTATGGCAATTTTCTAACGAGATAAAATATCTTTGCATGCCCACCGAAAGCATAATTCATTCATTTATTCTATTGTTTTGTGATTGCACATTATTGTGTGAATAAATATGCTTCCAGAGATCGAAAATATCTCTGGAAGCGCCTTGTTATTAATTGGGGGTAACGACATTAACCCACAAATCAAATTGATCCAGCATCGCTATTACTTCATCAAACTTCGCGGCTTTACCAATCACTTTGACTTTCTTCGCGTGTACCAGATCGCTCATTTTCGCCTGGCCTGTAAGCACGTCGTGCAGATCTGTACGGCTGATATAGAATGAGGTGTCGGCATCTGGCAGCAGGGTCTGACGATGATTGAGCACGCTGTTGTTGAGCGTCAGATTCAGGTTCTCGCCTTTGTCCAGGTTGAAGTTCAGGCTGATGTGTTTACCTGATGCTTTCTCACTGTCCAGACGAACGGCCATGTAATCGAGCAGCATTTCTACGCTCATGCCCTTGATGGTGTCCGGTGAATTGGTGGTACCGTGTGTAAATTTACGCACGCCTTCACGTAGTTCTTTCGCACCGGTGAGGTAGAAACCGCGCCAGGTGGCGGATTCGGCTTGATAACCCAGTTGTTCAAACGCATTCGCTTGCAGATTCTTTGCCGTCTGGTTGTCTGGTTCAGCGGAAATCACGTGTTTGAGTAGTTCTGACGTCCAGCGATAATCACCCTTGTCATAGGCTTCCTGAGCCAGCTCAATGGTATGTTTTGCGCCACCCAGCGCTTTGAGGTAGCGTTTACCCATATCAATCTGTCCGTAAGGGTCCAGATTTGCCGGGTTGCCGTCGAAGTAGCCGAGGTAGAAGTTGTAAACCGCACGCGCGTCATGGTTGACCGAACCGTAGTAGCCACGACTGGCCCAGTTATTGGCGAGCGTTGGTGGTAGTTGAATCATGTTGCCAATCTCATTCATCGTATAGCCTTGGTTAGCCATATTCAGAGTTTGATCGTGGATATACTTGATGGTGTCGCGATATTTACCGATATAGTCGTTAATATGCTGATTACCCCAGACGGGCCAGGTATGCGGCATAAACAACACTTCTGCCTGGCTGCCCCACATATCAAGCGTTTCATTCAGATACTCGGTCCACTTACTGGTATCGCGCGTTTTTGCACCGCGTAGCGTATAGAAGTTATGTAGCGTGTGCGTCGTATTTTCTGCCGTACAGAGGGCTTTGAGCGCCGGAATATATAAGTGCATTTCGGAAGGCGCCTCGCTACCTGGCGCCATCAGGAAGTCGAACTCCAGGCCGTCGATGACTTTTTTCTCACCGGTTTTGGTGATTGATTGGGTTGGGGCAATGATGGTCGGCAGACCTGTTGTCAGCGTGACACCCAGACCGTTGCCGATATTACCCTGTGGGTTACGAGGCAGAAGCAAGCCGTAGGAGTACAGAGCACGGCGACTCATAATATTACCCAGCAATACGTTTTCGCTGATGGCTTCTTCCATAAAGCCTGCCGGGGCGATAATCTGCACTTTGCCAGATATCACGTCATTTTCAGAGACAATGCCTTTCACACCGCCATAGTGATCGGTATGACTATGGGTATAAATAACGGCGACAATCGGTTTTTGCGGACGATGTTGATAGTAGAGACCCAGGCTGGCTTTTGCTGCCCCAGCGGTAACTAATGGGTCGATAACGATAATCCCTGTATCACCTTCGATAAAAGTGATATTGGAGATATCCTGACCGCGTACCTGATACATCCGTTCAGTGACTTTAAACAAGCCTGAAATACCGTTGATCTGCGACTGTCGCCATAAGCTGGGGTTTACTGTTTCTGGTGCAGGGGCATTGATATCAAACTTATAATCTTCTGCGCGATAAAAGGGTTTTCCGTCGGCATTTTTAAGAATACCTTGGTTAGGCAGTGGTGCGATAAAACCACGCTGCGCATCGTCAAAATCCTGGCGATCGGCAAAAGGTAATGATGTTAAATAACGCTGATTCTGTTGCTTTGTATATTGTGACGCTGGTTGAGATGATTCACTGGCAAATACAGGATTAACTAATATTCCGGTAGTCGCGACCAATGCAATAAAAATCCTGCTCAGGCGGAACGGCTGAGATTTATTCATATGAATCTCCATTTATCATATGTACTGTGAATTTATTAAAATAGTAAATGTCGCTGCTTTAATTTTGTCATTATCATAAGTTCGAATGGTTTATTTTAAAGAAAGGAAGTGTGATCTGCGTAGTTATTCTTATTAGGTATTTGTGCCCAAAGTGCTGAGCAGAGGAAAACCTATTATGTTTACTGAATAGTGTGACAAGGATTATATTTTTATCAGATAGATCATGTGTGCTCTTTCACTTCTCCTGATATTACTCACAATAAGATGATAACGAAGTGGACGGAGTCGAATGATGAAACCCGTTGTTCTGGTTGTGGATGATGACGTGGCAGTCTGCTCGCTTTTACAGGATGTGCTGAACGAACACGTCTTTGCGGTGACCGCTTGTCACACCGGGCAGGAGGCGTTGCGCTGCATTGAGACTCAGTCGGAGATCGCGCTGGTATTGCTGGATATGATGTTGCCCGACATCAACGGTCTGATGGTGCTGCAGCAGGTGCAAAAGATGAGACCCGGATTACCGGTGGTGATGCTGACCGGGCTTGGTAGCGAGTCGGATGTGGTGGTCGGGCTGGAAATGGGCGCTGACGATTACATCGGTAAACCCTTCAATGCCCGGGTGCTGGTGGCGCGGGTGAAGGCGGTGCTCAGACGCGTCGGTGTGTTAACACCCGAAAGCAGCGGCCCACAAACTACGGGGTTATCCTTTAATGGCTGGCATCTGGACACTGCAGGTTGTCAGTTACGTAATCCTCAGCAATTGAAGGTGGACCTGACGCAGGGGGAATACAGCCTGCTGTTGGCGCTGGCCCAAAATGCCCGCCGGGTGCTGAGCCGGGAACAACTGCTGGAGCTGACGCGCAGCGACAGCGTTGAGGTGTTTGACCGCACTATTGACGTGTTAATCATGCGCTTGCGGCGAAAAATAGAGATTAACCCGCATCAACCGATGTTGATCAAAACCCTGCGCGGGTTGGGTTATGTGTTTGCCGCCGACGTGCAGCATCACGATAAGGCGGCGTGATCGTGTGCAGTTGCTGGATGCGGCGTAAACGCCTTATCCGGCCGACAAAAGCGATAACGACCTCGTAGGCCTGATAAGCGTAGCGCATCAGGCAACAGCCATTCCGGCTTTTAACTCTGCCAGCGTCTTCGCGCCGTCTATCGCATTGGCGCACAGCAAGCTTGCCCGCGCACAGGCGTGTGCCAACCTGACGCTGTCCGTCAGCGACCAGCGCTCATGACAGCCATACAAAAATCCGGCGCAAAACGCATCACCCGCCCCGACGCTGCCAACGATCTCCTCCTGCGCCAGGTACTGCGATGGGATCCAGACGCCCGGCAGATCCGGCGCTTCACCCCAGGCACCTTCCGGACAGTGAATAACCACCCGCTGGCGTACGCCTGCACCCAATAATTCGCGCGCGGCGGTAGCGATATGCGGGATATGCAGCTCGCCGTTGGGCTGGCGGATCTCCAGCCCGCTGAACTCTCCGGCTTCCAGCTCGTTAATCACCAGATAATCGAGATGGCGCAGGGCGGGCATCACTAGCGGCTGGTAGCGCGGGTCGCCCTTGCGTGAGACCAGATCCAGCGATGTTTCAAAGCCGTTGTCGCGCATTTGCGCCAGCAGCCGAGCGCTACGCGTGCCGTACTCTTCATCCGGCATGTCCAGGCTGTCGAGCAGCAGCAGATAGCCAAGATGGAAGATTTTCATCGAGGTATCCAGTTGCTCAAAAGCGGGCAGATCCAGCAGGCGATTTGCGCCGGGCGAATGAAAAAATGTGCGCTGACCGCCCGGGTCGGTCATCACCTGCGACATTGACGTAGGGGCTGATGTTGTGCGCTGAACATGCTGGCGATTAACGTGATACTGTTCCAGCATCGCCATGATGTAATCGCCATCGCTGTCCTTGCCAATTAAGCCCACCGCCTGCAGCGGCAATCCGGTGTGCATTTTTGCCAGTGTAAGCAGCACGTTCAGCGGCGCACCGCCCGTGGCGCGTTCGCTACGGGTGATTTCTGCCAACCAGCCGCGCTCCGGCCACTGCACAATCTGATGTACATGATCGACCAGCATGTTGCCTGCGGCGATAATGCCTTTACGTTCCATCAGATTTGCCCCGCGCTGCCAAAAATACGCATCTGTTCTGAAACGGTATCGGTAATGGCCTCTTCAATGCTGAGCAGCAGTTCGGCGAATTCGTCGTACAAGGGCTGACGATTCGCCATCCGCGTCTCCACTGCTGACAGCGCCGCCTGCGACATGCCCGTATAAAAGTTGATTTTGTGAATGCCAAGCTCGATTGCCCGACGGAAATCGTCGTCGCTGATGCCGGAACCGCCGTGCAGTACCAGCGGGATCGCCGCTTGCTGGCGAATGGCGTCCAGACGCGGGAAGTCGAGCACCGGTTCGCCTTTATATTTGCCGTGGGCATTGCCAATGGCGACCGCCAGCGCATCAATACCGGTTCTGTCGACGAAATCACGCGCCATCATCGGGTCGGTGAATAGCGACTCGTCGGCATGACCGTACAGCGCGCCGCCCTCATCACCGCCCACTGCGCCCAGTTCAGCTTCCACAGACACGCCGACAGCGTGGCACATCTTCACCACTTCGCGGGTTTGACGGATATTTTCTTCATATTCCAGCGTGGATCCATCGAACATCACTGAGCTGAAACCTAAGCGTAACGCTCGCACCACCGACTCAAAGTGCAGGCCGTGGTCAAGATTCAGCACTACCGGAATGTCATGTCTGGCGGCTTCGAACTTGACCGCTTCGACCAGAGAATCCAGCGAGATATATTTAAAATGCACTTCGGCGATATTGATGATAAACGGCGAACGTTCCTGCTTTGCCGCGGCAAACAGCGCACACAGGAAGTGTGAGTCCAGAACGTTAAATGCCCCTAAGGCATAGCGGTGCTCGCGGGCATGGGCAAGCCCATCGGCGAGAGATATCAACGGCATAATGCGCTCCTTGGTTAGCGGAACAGGCGATATTCGTTACACAGCACCAGCAGCGCCGGTTCGTCTTCTTCAATGTCGTTGTAGCGGGAAATCGGTTGCAGAAAATGGTTGTCGTGGTCGTCGTCATTAACAGAAGAGACCTCGCCAACCAGCACGTCGCCAAAACCTTTTTCCGCCCAGAAGCTGTGATACAGGCCCGGCGGCAGGCAGATGCTCTCACCCGGCGTCAGGCGTAGTTGGCTGCCCGCGGCATGGGTTTGTCGGCAGCCATCAATGACCACATTGACGTCGCTGTCCTCCGTTTGTTCTCTGATACCGGCGTTCCACAGTTCGACAATCAGATTGCCGCCGCCGCGATTGATAATGTCTTCGCGTTTGCGCCAGTGAAAATGCATCGGCGTGACCTGCGCATCGCGAACATGCATGATTTTCTCGGCGTAGCATTTCTCGTAAGGCATGCCTTTCGGCGAACCATTACGCAGGGTGAACAGCGTTAATCCTTGCGCGGAAAAATTGTTGCCGCCGAACGCGGTGACATCCCAACCGAGCTTGAGGTC
This sequence comes from Citrobacter sp. RHBSTW-00029, assembly GCF_014104295.1. NCBI lineage: Bacteria > Pseudomonadati > Pseudomonadota > Gammaproteobacteria > Enterobacterales > Enterobacteriaceae > Citrobacter > Citrobacter sp. RHBSTW-00029. Next base: position 3,795,400 of record NZ_JABXRT010000001.1, on the reverse strand, counting down.
GAACACTTCGCTCCAGGCAGCGGCATCAAGCTTGCGCCATTGGGTCGGCGGGAAACTGGCAAAAGGGGGGAGATGCACGTCGTGCAGAGAGAAAAACTGGCGCGTGTGGCCAAGGATCTCGTTTATTGCGGAGCGTTTCATTGATTCTCCTGTGGCTGATAAGATGACCTTTATGCGGCCCTCTCGCAAAGGGAGAGGGAGAAAATCAAAAGCTTTCCCATGGATCAAATGGGATACCATCCGGTTACCTCTCCCTCACAGCAGAACAGGGAATCGTTATATTTTATTGTGTTTTTTTATGGGGTGGTGTGATTCATTCAATAAAATGATAAATGAAAAGAATATTTTCATAAATGTTATTGTAAATCATTGGGTTAATGCGTTCGTTTTTTTAGTCACATCTCAGTTTTCTGGAACCATTTGGATATGAACGCTGGATTGTTGCCTCGCGGTGAAAAAACGAATGCGGCGTTTTATAAATCTTTTTGTTAAAAAATCAATTTCATTGAATATAAAATCTCGCCAGTTAATCGTTTATTTATATTCCAGGGTTATATTACGTGTTTGACTAATAATAATTAAATCACTTCCAGATTTTTTCAATAAAAAATAACCTTTTTTAGTTATTATTGATATGCTGACTGGACTTTATTTCTTATGTATTACTTTCTTTTGGCAAGGGATGCGATAATGAAAAAAGGTTCAGGGTTCTATAATCTGGAAGGTATAGTTTCAGAGGAGAGTATAAATAAATATTTATTCTCCGTAAGGGGCGAAGGTAAGTTAGGGTGGCTTGATGTTGAAACAATTGAAGGTCATGAAAATTTAAGTAAACCATACAGTTATAAGATTACATTTACATCAAAACTAAAAAACATCCCTCCTGATTCACTTCTAAATATTGAAGGCTCGCTGAAAATCAGAGCACCTAATCATAATTGGAGTAAATATATTCAGGGTTCTGAAATGTGGCTATATGAACGACAAATTGAAGGCGTCATTACGTCATTTTCGCTTATTAGCACATCAGCGGATGAATCACTGTACGAAATCAGGCTGGAGCATAAGCTTGCATTACTCTCTCGACGCAAGCGATCGGCTATTTACCTGAACATAAATGTGCCGAATTTGGTCACGCAGATCCTCAAAGAACATGCTTTTGCCGATTATGAAATCGACTTTGATAATCTTGTTTGTATGTATCCTAACCGGGAAATGATCGTCCAGTGGGATGAGTCAGATTTAGCGTTTATCAGCCGCATCCTGTCAGAAGTTGGGATCTGGTTCAGAATTGAAAATCATCATGCCGTTCTGCACATTATGGTGCTTATCTTCAGCGATTCACAAAGCCGGTATATCTTCGATCAAAAGATTATGCATGCATCTCATGCGGGTCTGACAGCAAATGATTATTCGATCGATAAGCTGGTATCAAAGCACAACGTTGTTTCCGCAGCCGTTAAAGCAAAGAACTTTGACTATCGGCTTGCCAATTCGCTAATACTCAATGTTGATGCCGAGGGAGCTGAACAAACGTCGACGACGTATGGAGTGGATTATCGTTATGCGGATATTCATCACCAGCCGGGATCGAAATTTGCGGAGGAACAACCAGGCGAATCAAGCTGGTTCTACGCCAAACTGCATCACGAAATTATTCTTAATAATCAGTCCGTTTTAAGCGGCGTGACCACCAGTCCATCGATCGTGCCAGGTATGGTGCTTAAAATCGACGGTACCATTCCGCAGGCGTTCACTTCGGGCTTTGTGGTAACGGCAATGCGAGTGACGGGCAGGCGTGATGCAGCCCTGCAATCCCAACTGTTCGGTATTCCCTACAATGAGCGCGTTTGCTTTCGACCGCAGCCGCTACCCAGACCGCGTATCGCGGGTACGGTTCCGGCAATTGTTTCATCTCGAATAGACAATGACCAATATGCCCACATCGATCTGCAGGGGCGCTATTGGGTGAAGTTTGATTTTGACCTCGACCAACATAGGCAAGGCTATGAAAGCATGCCCGTCCGTCTGGCGCGAGTTTATGCCGGCGATACTTATGGTCATCACTTTCCACTCATTCAGGGTGCGGAGGTTGCCATTGCGTTTGAAGGTGGCGATCCGGAAAGACCTTTCATTGCCCATGCTCTGCATCATACGCCAAAGCCGGACCCCGTCACCAGCCGCAATAATACCCGCAACGTCATCCGCACTGCGGGTCTCAATAAGCTACGGATGGAGGATCGGCGAGGGCAGGAACACGTCAAGTTAAGTACCGAATACGCTAAAACCCAGCTGAATATGGGTCATCTTGTTGATGCGGGTGGTAAGCCGCGCGGTGAAGGCGCAGAACTGCGCACCGATGATCGGGCAGTTTTGAGGGCCGCAAAGGGAATATTGCTGACGACAGAGGCGCAGCCAAAAGCCCAGGGTCAGCAGCTCGACATGAACGCAGTTGTTCAACAGCTACAGGCAGCCCTTGTGCTGGCAACTTCTCTTCAGCAAAGCGCCCTGACGGCGCAAGCGTTAAACGTTGAAATGGAGCAACAGCAGCAGCTTAACGCTGCGCTTCAACAGCTCACCCGCTCGGGGCTGGTGGCCTATGCCGATCACGGTATGGCTCTGCTCACACCGGAAACCATGGCGCTGTCGGCAAGCAAAGATCTGTCGCTGAACGCGGCCAACAACGGCAGTTTTAACGTTTTTAAGAAACTCTCCATGGCCGTCGGGCAGGGCTTATCGCTTTTCAGCAGAGCGATCGGGATCAAAATTATCGCCGCAAAAGATGATATTTCCGTCCAGGCACAGCGCGGCGAAATGGGCCTGCTTTCCGATAAGCATTTTCATATTCAAAGTATGAACGGCAATGTGACCATCAGCGCCAAAAAGAATATTCAGTTGCTGTGTGGAGGGGGCGGCATTCGAATAAATGAAGATGGCTCAGTAAAAATATTCTCTCCCGCCAAAGTGCAGTTGAAAGGCACCACGCTTGACTGGAGCGGGCCGGAATCCGTTAAAGATAAATCCCCCGTCTTTCAGGAAGACCAGTTTCACCGCCGCATTAAATTACATGGTTATGGAAATACGGACGATGTTCTGAAAAAGACAAAATTCAGACTGACTAAGGCCTCTGGTGAAATCATTGAAGGTGTTACCGACGATGAAGGCATGACGCCGTTACTGGATATGACGGAAATGGATGAAATGAAAATGGAGATTTTGCCAAATGAGTAACAGTCCCTTTAATCCGCGAGTGGTGGCGACAGGTGTACAAGGCGTGCCTAAATCCACCGGCGGAAAAATGGCCGTCTGCGAAGTGGCGGTTAAAAATCCTATGCCCTGCATTGTGATCCTTGTTCATGGCGTCAACGATGTGGGCGAGGCCTATCAGAATCAGGAGCAGGGTATTATCGCTGGCCTGAATGAACGTATGGGTCGCACGGATATGTATCCGCATGAATGGCAGCAGTACAAAATGGATATGGGCGATGGCGAGCAGCAGAATGTAAAAATGCCCGGACGCAGCCCGGTAATTCCATTTTATTGGGGGTATAAACCCGTCGATCATGCGACATATATAGAAGACCAGCGGCGTTATCGCGAAGAACGGGCTAAATCAGGAGACGCCGCAAAACTGCCTTACAACGCCTATCAGGAAGATGACAACGCAAAGCTGGAAAAGCTGGGGCATATTCCCCAAACCACGTTGAAATATCAGAATGATAATTTCGGTAATGTTCTCGATGATGTGTACGCCAAAGGCGGGGGTACCTTTGCCAATGCAACAACCACTATTCCGGATATGTTAGGGCCGGGCTCCGGCGGCCTGGCGAACGGTGCGGCAGGATTTGCATCACTGTATATGAATGCCGGGGATTTTACGCACCCTATTTATGATAATCCGCACCGTATTTATCAGTTTTTTGCCGCGCAGCGGCTGGCTGATTTAATCCTGATGATTCGAAGTGAACCGGCAACACAATTCGATCCCATTAATATCATTGCGCACTCCCAGGGAACGATAATCACCATGCTGGCCAATATGCTGGTAAAAGCAGCAGGTGCCGATCCCGCCGATTGTGTGATCCTCAACCATTCTCCCTACGCCCTGGAAAAAACGGCTGCTGAAGGGATGACGCCCGGACATCATCAAACGGATCGCGCCCGACAGCAGACGTTTAAAAATTTCTGTCAGTTGATGGCGACAAACGCCAGATACGGCAAGGGGGAATATCACACGCAGGCCGAGATTGATGAATTAGAAGGCGCGCTGTGCCTGAGTAAAACCAATTCACAGTGGCGGCAGAATAAACTCTATACGCGTAATAACTTTGGCAAGGTATATAACTATTTTTGCCCCAATGACAGTGTGGTTTCATTACTTAACGTCCAGGGTTTGGGCTGGCGGGGAGTCCCCCATAACATTGCCAGCGGAATAGACAATCTGCGCCAGCGGGTTTTCTGTGAAAATGGTCCGGAAATAGGCGGCAGCCCGCTGAGCGTCCCTTTTGAAATGCCGGCGTTAGAAAAGGATTGTTTTGATCAGGATACGGGCGCGACCAGACAATATACGTTTGCGGATGTGGTTGTTAACGGCGAGCAGCTCCCCGTTACCTTCAGGCATCAGTTACAGGGCGCGGGAAGTCAGTATAAATATTCGATAACACCGGGTTCACCCGATCAGGACATCTCATTTTCGGCAAAAGCCACTGTTATTGCGCGCACTGAGACAGATTTCAAAAATCTCAGCGGCGCAGGTTTCGATTATTTACAGCCGGGTCAGGAATTAACGCCCGCTGAACTCGCGATGTTCGCCAAAAAATATGCTAAGCCTTATACCAAAGGCGTTGTCTTGGGCGGGGGATACAATAAGACCGTGCAGCTTATTTATGAGAAAACGCCGGATGAGCTGCAAAAAGAATGGCTGCAATCAGAACAGGTTGGTTACAGCCAGCATTCCTCTATTGTTATGTCGAAAGATGCCCCCGCGAAAGCGATGGCCTTCGATCTGGCGGTGGGGATATGCAGGGCATTTGATCAAGAAAATGGTGAGTTCTGGGTAAAACTACTGCGCCGTGGGGACTGGCGTATGAAGCTTAATGGTTTTCAGGATGCAGTTAATTATTATAGCAGTGGTGTTTTAAGTGATTTAGATACAAAACCCTATATGAATAGACCCAATGACATCTTGCCAAAGGGGGAGTTTGGTGTGGTTAACGAGTTCTGTCATTCAACAACGGTTAAACCTGCCAGACATAATGAAATATACAATACCGAGACTCCCAATCTGCAATGGGATATGCCAGAGCCACTTAACGTTTAAGGATAAATTATGAAAAAAGGAAGTGCGTTAAAAATAATAATCGGAGCATTCTCGCTATGCGCTATCGCTGCCTGTACAAAAAAAGCGCCGTCACAGATAATTTATCGCTACGATGATAACCGGTATCTGGAGCTAAAGGGCCTCTATTGTGAGGGGGCGCTCTGGTATCATGATATTAAAGAAAATATCCATAAAGAGTTGATTGATGGCAGATTTGCTTCCTTCAGGATTTTCTCCGGAACCTATATTCACCCTTCCGATAAATATATACTCATCCCAAACTGGGAGCCAACGGCTTATCTGATATCTAAAGACTACGGGCAAACGTGGCAGGTAGCAAAGTATATGTCTCCCTTCCAGGGGCAGGAGATAAATTCAGATGGGAATATGGTCGACAGACCGGAAGGAAAAGAAATAAAAAGAGTGGTGGTGGTCAATAACCAGGCGTTTATTACCACGGCGCAGAATCATTTATATATGAGTTCATACCCATTTGACGACCCGCGTTTAAAGCCGGGTGGTCCGGGTATAGATTATCAATACTTCGATGATACGTATTATCTCTACAGGCCTGGCAAACATAAATCCAGTGGTGAGTATGTGAATGCCCATATGAGGCCTGAATCTCCTGGGCGCGCCTGGGGAACGGTGGTGTTTATGAAAGCATCCTTAGCCCATTTAACGGAGGGCTATAAGGCCAACTATCAAAACCTGCCGGACAAAGAACCAGAAGTGGTGGGCTATAAGGGCTGGACCCGGATGTACTGCGATATGGATGCAGGGAAATAATATGAAAGGTGTAATCAGACTAAATGACCCGCTGGAAAACGGTGGGTATGTGAACAAAGCTTCTGGTAGCAAGTTTATGGGAATTCCCGTCGCTTTAATGGGGGATACTGTTGTTTGTATTGCGCATAAAGGGACCTTTCCCATACTTGATTTTGAACCAACCTGGACAATGGACGGTAGAGGTGTTGTTGTGGATGGGTGTAGGGCTGCATGCGGTTGTGCAATAAAAACCACACTGCCAACAGCGGGGACAAGCAAATGAATAAATGGAAGAGACCAAACAAGAATCCGTATCAGGATGTAGGAAAATTTCCGCTGATTACTATGCTGGTCATTAGCTTTGGTATATTTTTAGTTTTTACAACATACAGTATATTAAATTGGCAGCAGGGAGAAAAAGTTACTGGTGAATTGATATCGATTACATTATCAACCCCGTTGATACTAGTATTAGTGATCTGGTGCGCTGTAGGGATGGCTTACTGTTTTATAGCTTATCCATTTTGTTATGCGGATTTCCTTGAAAAATATGGTATGAATCGATGGCAAAATTGGGCCAGACAGGCGTTACCTCTTTTAGATTACTCATCAATTCTTCCAGTATCAGAGCTGGCGCTAAAGATGCAAAAACTAGAGGGTGAGGCACCTACAGGCGCCGCAACGCCGTTAAGAATTGCTATTGAAGTTGATTCTATGGATGACATCAGAGTTGATAAAGTACTAAGGCAGTTGATCGAGCCACTCAAAAACTCTCTTGTTAGACAATATTCTCCCTTTAAGACCTGGCTATATGTTAAGGGAGCAGATGACTCTATAGGTAATAGTTTCAAAACGGTGCTTGAAAGCTTGAGCGTCCCCAAAGATAAAATTGGGGAAATAAAAATCCTCCATGAATGCCCTGATTATTATTTAATCAACGACTGGATTGGTTTTAATATGTTTGAAAATAATCTAATTGTTACAGTTGAATTGCACAGCGAAAATGACTCTGATTTTTTTGAAAGTGCAAACGCATTTGTTTTCACCGATGACAGGTTCCTTGAAAGTAAAGATACACCATTATATTTATTACGCATGATGGACAGTACACCGTATTATCTCGATGAAATAGTGAATACATATCTCTCCGCTCAGCAAGTGGTAATTGATAAAATTAAAAGGTTATGGTTCAACTCGCTGGATAAACAGTCAAAATTCGTAATATCTGGTGCAATAGAAAATGCAAAAACGGGCATTCTCCCTGATAGCATATATGATCTGGAAACCGTCACCGGGAAAGGCTCTGAGGTTCAGCGCTGGGTCGTATTAGCGTTGGCTGCGGATGCTGCAAAATACGGGCAAGGACACCAATTATTCGCCAGTAAATCTGCAGATACTATTCAATCCGGGATAATCGCGGCTAAATATCCAGGGTGTAAACCTGCTCCTGACATAGCAGACTTCTCGAATTATTGGAAAATTATATCCGCATGCTCAATTATTTTATGGTGTACTGGGTATCTCTGTTTAGTGTCAGAGGAAACCTTCAACATTCATCCCTGGTATTCTATTGTTCCTTTTGTGGTTGGTATATTGGTTATTTTTATAGCGGTATTGTTTTTTTCTATATTCGTGAGTGATAAAATTGAGCAGGAAATGGGTATTTACTATGTTCCATTTTTATGAGGAAAGCGCCCTGACGGGCGCTTATTCTTCAATTTCTTATACTGTCTTTACCGTGGGGAGAGGTATCAGGCGGCCCAGCACTTATTTCACCGTCCAACCCTTATAACTGCCGACGTTGTTTTTATCGATCATCGTCACTGGGATCAGCACGGGTTCTTTCGGGGCGGGTTTCCCCTGTAATATGTCATAACCGATTTCGACCGCTTTGGCAGCCATCACCTGCGGATCTTGTGCTGGCGTCGCCACAAATAGTGAGTTTTCGCGCTTCAGGGCTTCTTCGCCGTCCGGGCTGCCGTCTACGCCGACAATAAAGAATTCGCTACGTTGCGCCTGCTTTGCCGCCAGATCGGCACCGATCGCCGTGGGATCGTTAATGGCGAATACGCCGTCGATCTTCGGATTCGCCGCCAGCAACGCGGTCATGATCTCCAGCCCGCCTTCGCGACTGCCTTTGGCATTTTGGTTATATGACAGCACCTTGATGTCAGGGTGGCGTTTAAACTCGGTCTGGCAGCCTTCCACACGGTTCTGGACGGCAGATACCGGTGGCCCGTTGATGATGACGACGTTGCCTTTGCCTTTCAGACGGTCGGTAATGTATTTACAGGCCATTTCGCCTGCCTGAGTGTTATCGGAAGTAATGGTCGCGTCTGCGCCTTCCGCCGCTACGTCAACGGCAACCACCACGATCCCGGCGTCTTTCGCGCGTTTAACCGCCGGGCCGATGCCTTTGGAGTCGGCGGCGTTAAGGATAATCATGTCGACTTTGGCGGCAATAAAGTTGTCGATTTGCGACACCTGTTGCCCCAGATCGTAGCCGCTGGAAACCAGCGTTACTTTAACGCTATCACCTGCCAGTTTGCGTGCTTCCAGCTCCGCGCCTTTGGTGATCTGCACGAAGAACGGGTTGGCCAGATCGCCCACCGTAACGCCGATGGATTTCAGTTCTTTTGCCTGCACAAATGGAGCTGCAGCAAGCAGGGCGCCAGCACAGAGCGCGGTCACTAATGGCTTCAAACGCATACTCGTTTCCTCACGTAGGGTATTGTTGTTATACGCCTGATGGCGCTGCGCTTATCAGGCCTACGAATGAGTAGGCCAGTAAGCTTGTCTATGCACTTTGATGGTGTCGGGTACGGTATTTGTCGATCAGCACCGCTATGATGATCACCGCCCCTTTGATCACCAATTGCCAGAAATAGGAGACGCCCATCAGCGTCATGCCGTTATTGAGCGTGGCAATGATCAACGCCCCCACCAGCGTGCCGGTGATGGTGCCGATCCCGCCAACAAAGCTGGTGCCGCCGAGGATCACCGCCGCGATGGCGTCCAGTTCGTAACCCATACCTAAGTTGCCATTGGCGCTGTACAGTCGCGAGGCGCTCATCACCCCGCCAAGACCTGAGAGCAAACCGCTCATGCCGTAGACGAACAGCAGCACCAGCCACACTTTGATCCCGGTTAAGCGCGCGGCCTGCATATTGCCGCCAACCGCATAGATATGAACGCCGAGCGTTGTGCGCCTAAGAATGAACCAGCACACCACCACCACCGCCAGCGCAATGACCACCAGCCACGGAACCGGACCGAGATAGTTGTTACCGATCCACTCAAAGCTGATGTTGGAGTTAATCACCGTCGTGCCATCCGCCAGCAGATAGGCAGCGCCGCGCAGTGCCGTATAGGTTCCAAGCGTGACGATAAACGGCGGCAGGCCGGCAAAAGCGACCAGCGCGCCGTTAAACAACCCCAGCACCATGCCGAGCAACAGTGCAGCAGGGACTGACAGCATGGCAAATTCCGGGATCAGCGAAACCACCATCGCTGCCACTGCAGTGGTGCCGAGAATGGAGCCAACCGAAAGGTCGATGCCGCCGGTTAAAATAATGAAGGTCATGCCAGCGGCCAGCACGATGTTGATCGACGCCTGACGGGTAATATTCAGCAGATTGCTTTCGGTAAAAAAGTTAGGCGCGATAAAGCCAAATACCGCCACAATCAGGATGAGAATCGGCAAGATACCGACCGTTTGCATCAGATCGCTCATCAGCATTTTTTTCGCGGAGGCGGATTTCGCCACCTGCTGGGGAGTGGTTGGATTATTCATGGGACACCGCCTGATGATGGGAGTCGTTCACGCCGGTTGCCAGCGTCATAATATTTTCCTGGGTAATACTTTGCCCGTTCAGCTCGCCGGCAATGCTGCCTTCGCGCATGACGTACACGCGATCGCTCATCCCGACCACTTCCGGTAGTTCGCTGGAGATCATCAGGATCGCCACGCCTTTGCGCGCCATCTCGTTCATGATCCGGTAGATCTCGCTTTTGGCACCGACGTCCACGCCGCGCGTCGGTTCATCGAGGATCAAAATGCGTGGGCCGATCGCCACCCAGCGCGAAATCAGCAGCTTTTGCTGGTTGCCGCCGGACAAGCCGCCTGCGCGGACCTGCGCATGCGGGACGCGAATATTGAGCAATTTGATGGCGTCATCGGAAATCGCCTGCGCCTTTTTGCGATCGAGCATGCCCCAGGTGGCGTCACGTTCCAGCGTCGCCATGGTGATGTTCTCTGCCGCTGCCAGCTCTAAAAATAATCCCTGTTCTTTGCGGTTCTCCGTCAGAAAACCAATGCCGTGGTCAATCGCCTCGCGTGGGGAGTGGATCACCACCGGTTCACCGTCCACTTCAATCATGCCGCCGATGGCTTTGCGCACGCCAAAAATCAGCTGCGCCAGTTCAGAACGCCCGGCACCGACTAAGCCGGCCAGGCCGACGATCTCCCCGGAGCGTACCAGTAAGCTGCACGGCTGGACTTTATGGCCGTCGGTCAGGTGGTGGACGTTAAGGCGCGCTTTACCCAAAGGAATGTCGCGCTCTTTGTTGAACAGATCGCTCAACGGACGGCCCACCATCATGCGCACCAGCTCCGAGGCGTTGAGCTTGTCGCGGGTCAGGCTGCCAACATATTGCCCGTCGCGCAGGACGCTGACGCGGTCCGAGAGTTCGTACACTTCCGCCATGCGGTGGCTGATGTAGATAATCGCCATCCCCTCATCGCGCAGGCGCATGATCAGTTCAAACAGGCGGTGGGTTTCACGGGAGGAGAGGGCGGCGGTGGGTTCATCCATCACCAGAATACGGCTGTTACGGTGCAGGGCGCGGGCAATTTCAACCTGCTGCTGTTCGGCGATGGTCAACGTCATCACACGGTCGCTGGCCTTAAACTGGGCACCGAGTCGGTCGATGACTTTCTGCGACTGCATGACCATCTCTTTACGCTGGACCAGACCGCCGCGCGACAGCTCGCTGCCAAGAAAGATATTTTCCGCCACCGTCAGGTTCGGCGCGAGCTGCATCTCCTGGTAAATCAGCGTGATGCCTGCGCTGAGCGCATCTTTTGGCCCACGAATGTGGAACGGCTGACCGTCAATCAGGATTTCACCGCTGGTGGCGGTATAGGCGCCCGCGAGGATCTTCATCAGGGTGCTTTTCCCCGCGCCGTTCTCACCCATCAGGGCATGAATCTCGCCCGGCCAGACCGTTAAATCGACCCCTTTCAGCGCATAAAATTTGCCAAACGCTTTGGCAATGTTGCGCATCTCCAGAACCGGTGTCCTGCTCATGGCGGATCTCCTGTGGGGTGGCCGATATCAGCAGTCCATCACAGGAATGTAAATGCAAAATGTCAGAAGCCGTTCATATTTGTCATATTGCGATTTTTCTTCACGGAGCGTGATATGCCGCAACCGGGACGTCACTTTTTTGCCAGTGCGCGTGGACGATTACTGTTCTTTAATCTGCTGGTGGTGGCGGTCACGCTGATGGTCAGCGGTGTGGCGGTGCTGGGATTTCAGCATGCCAGCCAGATCCAGGAGCAGGTGCAGCAGCAAACCGTTGACGACATGACCGGCAGCATGAATCTGGCGCGTGATACGGCGAACGTGGCGACAGCGGCGGTGCGGTTGTCGCAGGTAGTCGGGGCGCTGGAATACAAAGGGGAAGCGGAGCGGCTGCAGGAGACGCAGCGGGCGCTGAAGCAGTCGCTGGAACAACTGGCTACCGCACCGCTGGCGCAGCAGGAGCCGGTGCTGGTCGAGCGAATTATCCAGCGCAGCCAGGAGCTACAAAGCAGCGTAGAAGGGATGTTGCAGCGCGGTCAGCGGCGGCACCTGGAACGTAACGCGTTGCTCAGTTCGCTGTATCAGAATCAAAGCTATTTACGTCATCTGCAAAAGCTGACCGGCGCGCAGGACGATGTGCTGCTGGGACAAATAGACCGCTTAATTGTTGCCGCCATCGACACGCCCACGCCGCGTTCGGTGATCAAACAACTGGACGAGGTGATGCCCGCGCTGCCTCTGCAAACCAGCAACCTCCTGATTAGCAACATCCTCAACGATTTCAACCAGGAGTTGCATAAGCTGGAGCCGCTTTCGTCGGCACTGGAACAAAGCGATCTGGCGATCAGCTGGTATATGTTCCACATCAAAGCGTTGGTGGCGATCCTCAACAGTGATATCAACCAGTATGTCTCGCAGGTGGCGATTATCTCCGAACAGCGGGTGGCGCAAAGTCATCGGGAACTGCAATCCGGCGCGTTGTTTATTTTGGCGTTTGCGCTGCTGGCGGTGGTGATCACCGGTTTTGCCGGGTGGTATATCTACCGCAATCTCGGTTCCAACCTGACAGCCATTTCGCGGGCGATGACCCGGCTGGCGCATGGGGAATCAGACGTCAGCGTCCCGGCCCTGCAACGGCGCGATGAGCTGGGCGAGCTGGCGCGTGCCTTTAGCGTCTTTGCTCGCAATACGGCGTCGCTCGAACACACCACCCGGCTGCTGAAAGAAAAAACCACGCAGATGGAAATCGACCGCACCGAGCGTCAGGGGCTGGAGGAAGCGCTGCTGCACAGTCAGAAACTGAAGGCGGTAGGACAGCTGACGGGCGGATTAGCGCATGATTTTAATAACCTGCTGGCGGTGATTATCGGCAGTCTGGATCTGGTGGATCCGGATTCTCCCGACGCGCCACGGGTCAATCGGGCGCTTAAAGCGGCTGAACGTGGTGCGCTGTTGACCCAGCGGCTGCTGGCTTTTTCGCGCAAACAGTCTTTGCATCCGCACGCGGTAGAGCTGAAAACGCTGCTGGAGAATCTGGGAGAGTTGATGCGTCATTCGCTACCCGCCACGCTGACGCTGGAAATTGAAGCCCAGTCTCCGGCCTGGCCCGCGTGGATTGACGTCAGCCAACTGGAAAACGCCATTATCAATCTGGTGATGAACGCCCGTGACGCCATGGACGGGCAGACGGGCACGATTAAAATCCGCACCTGGAATCAACGGGTTACGCGCAGCGATGGGCGTAAGCAGGACATGGTGATGCTGGAGGTAGCCGACCAGGGAAGTGGGATGTCGCAGGAAGTGAAAGCGCAGGTCTTCGAGCCCTTTTTCACCACCAAACAGACCGGCAGCGGCAGTGGGCTGGGGCTGTCGATGGTTTACGGTTTTGTGCGCCAGTCCGGTGGCCGGGTGGAGATTGAAAGCGCGCCGGGGCAGGGAACCACGGTCCGGTTACAGCTTCCCCGCGCCGTTGTGCCGGTACAGATTCAGGCAGAACCGATAGCGGAACATGCGGCGAACAGTGGTGAAAAGCTGGTACTGGTGCTCGAAGATGAGGCCGACGTGCGCCAGACGCTGTGTGAGCAGTTGCATCTGCTGGGCTATCTGACGCTGGAGGCCGCCAACGGCGAACAGGCGCTGCATATGCTGGCGGCTTCCTCCGAGATTGATATTTTTATCAGCGACTTAATGCTGCCTGGAGGGTTAAGTGGGGTGGATGTCGTCAACCATGCGCTGAAGCACTACCCCCAGCTCACCATTCTGCTGATTAGCGGTCAGGATTTACGTCCGGCGCATAACCCGGCGCTGCCGGATGTGGCGCTATTGCGTAAACCGTTTACCCGAGGAGAACTGGCGCAGGCGCTGCGACTCGCACGTAATTGAGATTCCTCCGCTACCCGCGCAAATACGCTTTGATTACCGTGGGGTGTGTTTCTTGATGAGGCGGGTTTGATGCAACGCTCCCTGACATTCTTTCTTTTCAGTCTGCTAATGGTGACCACCGTTTCGGCGCAGGCCGATATTATCGATGAAGCCATCGGCAATATTCAGCAGGCGATTAACGACGCATACAAACCCGATAACGGGCGGGATTACGACGACGCCCGCGACAATGGCTGGGAACGCCAGATGAGTGACGATCGGCGCAGGCAGTATGATGACAGGCGACGCCAGTTTGAAGATCGACGTCGCCAACTGGATGACCGTCAGCGCCAGCTTGATCAAGAACGGCGTCAGTTAGAAGACGAAGAACGCAGAATGGAAGAAGATTACGATCGTTAACTGTAACTATCTAAATGTAAGAATATTTTATCCTCTGTAAGGGATTTAGCTGTCAGCTCAACATCTCGCCATTTTATGTCAATGCATGCACTTGAGCACAGTGCATGTATGCATTATAATCTCTCTATGCTTATGGAAAAGGAGCCGGCAATGGAATGTCTAAATCATTAAATATCAGGAGCTTTCGGGATACATGGCTTGAAGATTTTTTTGAGCGGGCGACATCGCACAGAAAAATACCAGCGGATATTCATACTGCATTAGCCAGAAAGCTGGATATCATTAATGCGGCTGTTTCGCATCGGGATTTGCGCTCGCCACCCGGTAACAGATATGAAGAGTTAACCGGAAAATTACAGGAATATTCTTCAATCAGAGTAAACAAGCAGTACCGATTAATATTTAAATGGGTTAACGGTAAGGCCGAAGATGTGTACTTAGATCCACACATCTACTAGAACTAGAGAAAATCTAAGGTAACGATATGAAACAGGCAACCAGAAAACCAACGACTGTGGGTGATATCCTGCAATATGAATACCTGGAGCCGCTCGAACTGAAAATTAACGATCTGGCTGAAATACTGCATGTTCATCGCAATACGGTGAGCGCACTGGTCAACAATAATCGCAAATTAACAACGGATATGGCGTTTCGTTTGGCCAAAGCGTTCGATACCTCCGTTGATTTCTGGCGTAACTTACAGGCGGCGGTTGACCTGTGGGAAGTTGAAAATGACATGCGGGCGCAAGAAGAACTGAACCGCATTGTTTCGGTTAAAGATTTTATCGCTCAGCGAAATAGCGAGTCTAAAAAAGTCGCCTGACTGTCGTCTTGTCGGCCGGATAAGATGTTTTCATCGCATCCGGCAAATTTCCTTACTCCAGCATAATCTCCATTCCGTCATATCCTGCCTCAAACCCTGCGGGAAGCTGGTTTTCCATCATCCACAGGTCGAACTGATGGCTGATATGGGTCAGGATCACCCGTGGACAGCGGATAACGTCGTTCAACGCGATAACGGTATTTAAATCACTGTGATTGCGCGGTGGCTCGCTACGCGGGGCGTGGCTGCAGTCGATGATAATCACCTGCGGTTGGTTATTGTGCAGAAACTTCAGCGTCTTGTCGGGCAGTCCGGCGGTATCAGAGAGCCACGCCACGCGGCTGTGCGCGGTCTCCAGCAGATAGCCAAACGTCAGCTTAGAGTGGTTGAGCGGTAAAGGGGTCACCTGCAATCCCTGTAAATCGAACACCACAAACGGCGCGACGGTCTGGCTAAAATCAAGAATGCCGGGATGCTTAAACAGATCGTCGCAGCCCTGTTCATCCGGTGGGCCGTACACCGGGATCGTTTTTCCCACCCCCCAGCGCAGCGGAAACAGTCCCTGTACATGATCCATATGGTAATGAGTGAGCAGGAACTGCTGGAAACTGCCTGCCGGCCAGTCGTCCATCAGATGGGGGATCCCCGCGTCCAGCAGCGTCACCGCGTCGTTGAATTTGACCACCCCGCTACAAGGGCGTCGACGATATTGCGCCTGTAAGCGCGCCCGTTGGCAGGCCGCGCAGTCACAGCCAAATGCCGGCACCAGCTGTGCGCCGCCCGTTCCCGTCAGCGTAATGGTCAGACTCATGGCTCCCCCTACAACGGTTTGGTGAAGCGAAAATGGCTCATGGTATAGCCTTCGCGCTGGTAAAAACGGTGCGCGTCAAGACGCTGCGTGCTGGTGGAAAGCTCGGTCATTTCCGCCCCCGCTTCGCGCGCAGTGGCTTCGGCCCAGGCCAGCAGCTGGCTGCCAACGCTTAGCCCTCGTGCCTGTGGCATCACTACCAGTTCCTGAATCTCACCAATCCAGTTAGCGTGGTGCAGATGAAACTGCAAATGCAGGCCGATCAATCCGATGACCTGTCCCTCGAGCAGCGCCAGCTGGTAGTGCATATTCGGATCCTGCAGATTGGCGGCGTAGCCAGCGCTAAAAGCCTGCAGGTCGAATTGACCCTGCTTCAACTCGCAGATGAGCGCGTAAACCGCATCGGTATCGTAGAGCGTGGCGCGGCGTAATTCACAGACAGACATGTTTCTTCTCCTTGCGTCCCATCAGTGCGAGCAGTGTATCGACAGACTGTAGCAAACTACCATCGTTATTCAGGACGTGGCAGTCATACGGGGCGTAGCGGGCTGCGCGTTCAAGACGGGCGGCGATTTCCGTTTCGCTCTCCCGCCCACGCGCCTGCAGGCGCTGGCGGAGAATTGCCGGAGAAACCTGTAAGCAAATGGGAAGCAAAGAAGCGCCATAACGGGCCTGTGCCTGGGGCAGATGCGCACGCGAGCCGTTGACCACCACATCAAAACCAGCGTGCAGCCAGAGGTCTATCTCCACGCCGACGCCGTAGTAGAAGCCGTTGGCATGCCAGCTCAGCGCCAGCAGGTTCTGCCCGGCGCGGGTAAAAAACTCTGGTTCACTTAGCGCAATATGATTTTCATTCCCGGCGTTGGCGGCGCGGGTGATGTAACGATGCGCCACCAGCAGTTGCGCCGGTTCCTGCTGGCGCAATTCTGCCAGCAGACTGTCCTTACCGGAGCCGGATGGTCCCATCAGCCAGATCAGTTTACCCATAGTCAGAATACCCTTTTGCCCTGACGCCAGACGTGGTCGATATGGATGTTGCCGCCTTTGCGGTGTGCCAGCACCAGATCCGCGCGTTTCCCTTCGGCAATAACGCCGCGATCGTCGAGATTTAAGGCCCGCGCTGGGTTGCGGGTCACCAGACGAATAGCCTGCGGCAGCGTAAAGCGGTTAGCGTCGTCATCCGCTACGCGAAATGCCGCATCGAGCAGGCTGGCGGGGTAGTAGTCGGAGGAGAGAATATCCAGCAGCCCCAGCTCAGCCAGCCTATGTGCAGCCACGTTGCCGGAGTGAGAACCGCCGCGCACGATGTTAGGTGCGCCCATCAGCACGTTCATTCCATGCTGGCGTGAGGCTTCGGCGGCTTCGAAAGTTGTGGGAAATTCGGCGATCACGCTGCCAAGTTGATGCGATTCAAGGACATGATCGTGGGTGGCGTCATCGTGGCTCGCCAGTGCAATCTGCCGTTCACGGCACATCTGGGCAATGGCCGAGCGGTTGGGCTGTGACCAGCGTGCCGCCAGGGTGAGTTGTTCTTCTTCATAGCGGGCCATTTGTTCGTCGGTCAGTGAATACTTGCCCTGATAGTACTCGCGGTACTTCTCACGATTGGCGAACTGACGCTGGCCTGGCGAGTGATCCATCAGCGACACCAGCGTCACCGGTTCGCGGCCGACCAGCTTTTCAAACAGCGGCAGGGTGGTGTGATGCGGCAGTTCGCAGCGTAGATGCAGACGGTGCTCGGCGCGATTGACCCCGCGCTTTTGCGTCTCTTCTACCGCATTTATCATTTTCTCCAGGTTTTCCAGGCGGTCGCCGCCGTCGCGCACATCGCCAATCGCCACCGCGTCCAGCACGGTGGTAATACCGCTGGCGACCATCAGCGCGTCGTGGCTACTCATCGCCGAGTGGGCAGGCCAGTCTACCTTCGGGCGCGGGGTGAAAAACTTGTCGAGATTGTCGGTATGCAGCTCGATAAGCCCTGGCAGCAGCCAGCCGCCTTCGCCGTCCAGCGCCTCTGGTAAACGGCTCTGACTCTCAGTAAAGGCACGGATAATCCCGCCCTCGATTTCCAGCGATCCTTGCACCACGTCATCTTCCAGTACCAGCTTTACATTATTGATAATCATGCTGTTGTTCCCATCAGATGCAGACGATCCGCTACGCGGTCGCGCACGGTTTGATCGTGAAAAATACCGACAATTGCCGCGCCGCGGGCTTTTGCTTCTTCAATCAATGCGACGACGGCGGCGCTATTTTTGGCGTCCAGCGAGGCGGTGGGTTCATCGAGCAGCAAAATTGGGTAATCGACGATAAACCCGCGGGCGATGTTGACGCGCTGTTGTTCGCCACCGGAAAAGGTCGACGGTGCCAGGTGCCACAGTCGTTCTGGTACGTTCAGGCGGGTAAGAAGATTGGCCGCTTTGGCGGCGCACGCCTCACGGGGGACGCCCAGATCCAGCAGCGGTTGCATCACCACATCCAGCGCGGAAACCCTTGGGATCACGCGCAGAAACTGGCTTACCCAACCGATGGTTGAACGGCGAACTTCCAGCACTTTGCGCGCCGGAGCCTGCACCAGATCCACCCATTCATCGCTGTGACGAATGTGGATGTGTCCTTCATCCGGCAGGTAGTTGGCGTACAGCGAGCGCAGCAGCGTCGATTTACCGCTGCCGGAATGGCCGTGCAGCACCACGCATTCGCCGTTTTTCACTTCCAGCGTGGCGTTTTGCAGCACCGGCAGACGCACGCCGTTTTGCTGATGCAGGACAAAGGTTTTACTGACATTTTCAACGCGGATCATTTGAGCCTCTTAGTTCTGCAAAACGGACGACACCAGCAACTGGGTGTACGGATGGTGCGGGTCGTCGAGCACGCGGTCGGTTAACCCACTTTCCACCACCTGACCCTGCTTCATCACCAGCAAACGGTCTGCCAGCAGACGCGCCACACCCAAATCGTGGGTGACAATCACCACCGCCAGATCCAGTTCCACCACCAGGCCGCGCAGCAGGTCCAGCAGCTTGGCTTGTACGGAAACGTCCAGCCCGCCGGTGGGTTCGTCCATAAACACCAGTTTGGGATGGGTGACGAGGTTGCGGGCGATCTGCAGGCGCTGCTGCATGCCGCCGGAAAAGGTGGTTGGCAGGTCGTCAATACGCGAGGCGGGGATCTCCACCTCCTCCAGCCAGCGCTGTGCGGTGGCGCGGATCTCGCCGTAATGACGCGCGCCGGTGGCCATCAGGCGTTCGCCGATATTGCCGCCGGCGGAGACCTGACGGCGCAGGCCATCCAGCGGATGCTGATGCACCACGCCCCATTCGGTGCGCAGCAGACGGCGACGGTCGGCCTCGTTCATGCCGTACAGCGAACGGTTCTGATATAAGATCTCACCGCTCTGCGGCGTCAGCCGTGAAGAGATCGATTTCAGCAGCGTGGTTTTGCCAGAACCGGACTCGCCGACGATACCCAGCACTTCGCCAGGCCACAGGTCAAAAGAGACATCGCTGAAGCCTTTGCCCGGCGCGTAGAGATGGGTCAGGTTATTGACTGAAAGCAGCGGTTGCGTCATTGGCTGAGGGCCTCGCTCTGTTGGCGGCAGTAGTCGGTGTCGGAGCAGACAAACATGCGTTTGCCGGTGTCATCGAGCACCACTTCATCAAGATAGCTGTGGGTTGAGCCGCAGATGGCACAAGGCTCATCCCAGCTCTGCACGGTAAACGGGTGATCGTCGAAATCGAGACTTTCCACGCGGGTGTAAGGTGGCACGGCATAGATGCGCTTTTCGCGGCCTGCGCCAAACAGTTGCAGGGCCGGCATCATGTCCATCTTCGGGTTGTCGAATTTCGGGATTGGCGACGGGTCCATGACGTAGCGGTCGTTGACCTTTACCGGGTAGGCGTAAGTGGTGGCGATATGACCGAAGCGGGCGATATCTTCATACAGTTTCACCTGCATGATGCCGTACTCTTCCAGCGCGTGCATGGTGCGGGTTTCCGTTTCGCGCGGTTCGATAAAGCGCAGCGGCTCGGGGATCGGCACCTGGAAGATGATTATCTGATCTTCTGTTAGCGGCGTTTCCGGAATGCGGTGGCGGGTCTGAATTAGCGTGGCGTCTTCCGTACGTTCGGTGGTGTTAACGCCAGTTACGCGCTTGAAAAAGTTGCGAATCGACACGGCGTTAGTGGTGTCGTCCGCGCCCTGGTCAATCACTTTCAGCACGTCCGACTCGCCAATCACGCTGGCGGTAAGTTGAATGCCGCCGGTTCCCCATCCGTATGGCATCGGCATTTCACGGCCGCCAAACGGTACCTGGTAACCGGGGATCGCTACCGCTTTCAGAATTGCGCGGCGGATCATGCGTTTGGTCTGCTCATCAAGATAGGCAAAGTTGTAGCCGGAGAGGTTAGTGGTCACAGGTGGCCTCCTGTTGCAGGCGTTTGAGCAGTTCCAGTTCGGCCTGGAAATCGACGTAATGGGGAAGTTTGAGGTGCGAAACAAAACCCGCCGCCTCGACGTTATCCGCATGCGCCAGCACGAACTCTTCGTCCTGCGCCGGTCCTGTGACCGTTTCATCGTATTCGGCTGCCTGTAGGGCGCGGTCCACCAGCGCCATCGCCATCGCTTTACGTTCGCTCATACCGAACACCAGCCCGTAGCCGCGGGTAAAATGGGGGGATTCATTTTCTGGCGCGACAAAACCGTTGACCATTTCACATTCCGTCATCAGCAGTTCGCCGACGTTCACCGCAAATCCCAGCTCTTCCGGTACGGTTTCCAGTGCCACATAGCCGCTACGGATTTCGGCGGCAAACGGGTGGTTGCGCCCGTAGCCGCGCTGGGTGGAGTAGGCCAGCGCCAGCAAATATCCCTCGTCACCGCGCATCAGCTGTTGCAGACGTGAAGCGCGTGAGCAGGGGTAAACCGGCGGCGTGCGGGTGATGTCGTCGGGTGTCGCGCCATCATCCTCTTCACGTTTTGCCAGGCCCTGGTTCGCCAGCAGGGAAAAGACGTGCGGGGAGGCATCTTGTTCGCTCTCAGCGGTGCGCAGCGGCGGCGCTTCACCGTTCGCCAGCAGGGTAAAATCCAGCAGACGATGGGTATAGTCATAGGTTGGACCCAACAGCTGCCCGCCGGGAATATCCTTGTAGACCGCGGAGATTCTGCGCTCAAGGCGCATTTCTGCGCTGTTAACCGGTTCGCTGACAGCGACCTTTGCCAGCGTAGTGCGGTAGGCGCGGAGCAAAAAGATGGCCTCGACGTTATCGCCGCTGGCCTGTTTGAGCGCCAGCGCAGCCAGTTCGCGGTCGGCGATGCCGCCTTCGGTCATCACCCGATCAACGGCCAGGTTCATCTGCTGTTCGATTTGCGCCACGCTCAGTTCAGCAATGGTCTCATCGCCCCGGCGTCGGTTTTCCTGCAGGGCGTGGGCGTTGGCTATCGCCTTTTCGCCCCCTTTGACGGCGACGTACATCAGCACACCTCCACATGGGTGGTTCGCGGAATAGCCAGCAGGCGTTCGCCACAGGTGAGGATCAGATCGACCCCCAGTGGGAACGGATGCGGGCGTTCGGTGAGTTCGTGAATCAGGCATTCCGGCAGCTGTGGCGCGATCATGCGCTCTTCGGCGATGCCCGCGCCGGTCAGACGCAGCATGCGTCCGCCGCTTAAGCCAGAGACCTGCACAATCAACGTGGCGCTGGTTTCTGGCGCGACGGCGGAACCGGCGGAGAGGGCGTTAAGCTGTTCGCTGCTGATACGTTCGTCGGCGACGGCAAAGGCCGCCAGCTGTGGCTGATCCACCAGCGGCGCGTTGGTGTGAAAACGCAGGTTCTGCCGGGCGATATCGTTATCCATCGACGGTGCCAGCCAGACCGGCGTGTCGCCATCGACCAGGGTCAGCAGCACGCTGGTGGTCGCCAGACCCAGCGGCTGCCAGCCGTGTTTCAGTTGATGCAGGGCGACGATGACGCCCGGTTCGCTCATGGCTTTCAGCAGGCGACGAAAGCTCTGCTGAGCATCCTGAACGGGTAAATTAAATGCGGTCTGTAAGGTCATGCGTTATCTCCGCGTACCAGCGTGAAGAAGTCGACCCGGCTGGCGTTGACTTCGGCACTGCGGGCGCTAATCAGCGCCTCGCGTTCCGCTTCCAGCGGGGCAATTAAGGTTTCCATGAGGTTCTGGAAATGCGTTTGTTCCTGCAGCAATGCGTCAATGACCGCACACTGCTCGGCGTGTTGTTTATTGCGACCCAGCAGGTAGCTGTAGCCCAGCGTCCCGCTTTTCAGGCGAATAACCGCGCGGGTGAGCGTGGTGTCGCCAGCAAAGAAGCGATTACCGGTGCCGCCCATACGGGCCTGGATCTGCATCAGTCCGCTTTCCGGGGCGCGGATAAGCTCATAGTCCGGCGTTAGTTTGAGCGCCTTGATACGCGCATTCAGGGCATCGGCATTGCTGTAAGCCAGCGCGCGCATCCAACGCTGGCGAGTGGCGGTATCGAAATGCATTCAGTGCTCCATGGTGAATTCGATCATGTCGGCGCGGGTCAGGCTGACGGAATATTCCGCCGCCTGTTCTTCGCCTTCACGGTGGTTCAGAGTGCGCACGCACAGCAGCGGCGCCATATTGGGGATTTCCAGCACCTTGCTCTCTTTGGCCTGCGCACGGCGGGCACTGATGCGCGTTTGCGTGCGCAGCAGCGTCAGACCGGATTGTTCGCGCAGGTAGTCGTGTAGTGAGCCGCTGTTGAAGCCTTGCAGCAGCGGCCACAGCGAGAGGTCGGAAAAATAGTGGTCGATCTGGCACAGTGCGATCCCGTTAACCCGGCGCAGGGTGCGCAGGTGAATCACGTTATCGCCCTCGTTTATGCTGAGCGCATCGGCAATGTGGCTGGAGGCCGGACGCAGCACCGCCAGCAGTTTTTCGCTGGTGGGGTGGCTGCCCTGGTCCAGCAGGTTCTGACTAAAGCGTGCCTGGGCATTCAGCGGGTAATCGAACGGGCGCATCAGCACCAGCACGCCGACTCCCTGGCGACGCTGAACCCAACCGCGTTCAACCAACTGGTCAATGGCGCGGCGCAGGGTGTGGCGGTTTACCTCGAAGCGCGCGGCAAGCTGATGCTCGGCGGGCAGATAGTCACCGCAGCGATAATGTTGACGAAGCTCCTGCTCAAGTCTCGCGGCAATTTCCTGATAACGCGTTGGATAACTGGTCGGATGTGTAGACAAGTGCATAGCAATCAATGCCTCGCTAATCAGATAAAGTGCTTACGCAAACGCTGGGAAAGGAAATCCAGCAGGCTGACGGTGACGATGATTAACACCATCAGGGCGCAGGTTTGCTGGAACTGAAAGCCGCGAATCGCCTCCCATAAGGTCACGCCGATACCACCGGCGCCCACCATGCCGACTACCGTGGCCGAGCGAACATTGGATTCAAAGCGATACAGCGAGTAGGAGATAAGCAGCGGCATGACCTGTGGCAGAACGCCGTACAGAATCTCTTCAATTTTGTTGGCTCCGGTGGCGCGAATGCCTTCTACCGGACCGGGCTCAATGGCTTCTACCGCTTCGGAAAGCAGCTTGGAGAGCACCCCGGTGGTATGGATAAACAGCGCCATTACCCCGGCGAATGGCCCTAACCCGACGGCGACCACGAACAGCATGGCGAAGACCATTTCGTTGATGGCGCGACAGGCATCCATCAGGCGACGCATCGGCTGGTAAATCCACCACGGCACCAGGTTATCGGCGCACATCAGACCGAAGGGAATCGACAACACCACGGCGAGGGCGGTACCCCAGACGGCGATTTGCAGCGTGACGGCCATTTCACCGAGATAGTCCTGCCACTGACTGAAGTCAGGTGGAAAGAAGTCGGCAGCGAAGGTTGCCATATTGCCGGAATCCTGGATCAGCGTGAGCGGGGCCATTTCGGCGCCTTTCCACGAGACCACCAGCACGGCGAGAAGAATGGCCCAGCTCAGCAGCGAGAACCAGCTACGCTTGGGCGGGGCAACGGTGATGGTTTGCATGTTTGGCTCCGTGCATCGGTTATTGCCGGATGGCGGCGCAGGCGCCTTATCCGGCCTACAAAACATCGTAGGCCCGGTAAGCGAAGCGCCACCGGGCATCAGGGTTATTGCACCGCTTTGGTGACGCTGGTCATGGCACCCAGGGCGGCGGTCAGGCGGTCGAGATCATCAAGCTGTGCTTTCAGCGCCGAGGTTTTGCTGGTTTTCTCTTCCTCGTTCAGCCCTTTGTTGTCCTTCACGCCCTGC
This sequence comes from Citrobacter sp. RHBSTW-00029, assembly GCF_014104295.1. Lineage (NCBI taxonomy): Bacteria > Pseudomonadati > Pseudomonadota > Gammaproteobacteria > Enterobacterales > Enterobacteriaceae > Citrobacter > Citrobacter sp. RHBSTW-00029. The sequence goes on along the minus strand of NZ_JABXRT010000001.1, from coordinate 3,771,313 downwards.
ATCTCTTTAAACAGCGCCAGTTGGCGAATCGGCACCAGTTGCAGATCGCTGGAGGCACGGAACGGCGCCCAACCCAGGCGTTCCAGGACGGTTTTCTGCTCCGGCGTTTTGCCGTAGTTCATGAAGAAGTCGTACACCTTGTCCTTGGTGGCTTCAGAGAGGTTCTTACGCCAGACGATCGGATCGCCTGGGATCAGCGGTGACTTCCAGATAACCTTCAGCTCTTTCAGCTTGTCCGGTGCGGACGTTTTCAGCTTGTCGAGGTTTTCTGTGTTGTTGGTAGCCACATCCACCTGTTTGTTGGCGACGGCCAGGGCGTTAGTTTCGTGCCCGGCGTTAACGGTGCGTTTGAAGTCGCTGGCGGAGATGTTGTTTTTGGCGAAGACGTAATAACCGGGGACGAGGAAACCTGACGTAGAGTTGGGATCGCCGTTGCCGAAGGTCAGATCCTTACGTTTGGCGATCAGATCGTTCAGGTTGTTGATCGGGCTGTCTTTGTTAACGATCAACACGCTCCAGTAACCCGGGGATCCGTCGGCGGCTACGGTCTGGGCAAACACTTGTCCGTTAGCGCGATCCACCGCTTCCATTGCTGAGAGGTTGCCGTACCAGGCGATATCCACTTTGTTAAAGCGCATGCCCTGGATGATCCCGGCGTAGTCCGGAGCGAAGAAGGCGTTTACTTTCACGCCCAGCGATTTTTCCATGTCCTTCAGGAACGGTTCCCACTGTGGCTTCAGGTTTTGCTGTGATTCGGTCGAAATAATGCCAAAGTTCAGCGCTTTTTCTTGCTCCTCGGCATGGGCCGGGCTTAACAAGGTACTGACGCTAAACATGCTGGTGAAAGCCAGCGCGGCAACTGTCTTATAGCTCATGTCGTTTCCTTAATTAGTCATTGTTCCAGGCTATTTCACTTGCCAGCCTGAATCCGGGCAGTGCTCAAAATCCTTACGTACTGCGTGTACGCTCCGGTTTTTCCGCGCTGGCCGTCTCCAGCCTGGCTGCGCCAATAACGCCTGGTTTTTAAGAACTATGCAGCCTGCGCGTTCTGTTCGACGCGGTTCATGCTGCGGTAGAGATGGTCAAAACGGTCGTTGTCAAAATGCTGGCTGCTGCCATCAAAGAAGACGTTGCCCTGGCGCAGCGCGACAATGCGTTCGCAGTAGCGCAGGGCGTAATCCACCTGATGCAGCGTGACGACCACGGTGATGCCGTCGGTCTGGTTGATGTCGCGCAGGGTGTCCATCACGATGCGCGCGGATTCCGGATCCAGCGAGGCAATCGGCTCGTCGGCAAGGATGACTTTGGCCTGCTGCATCAGCGCGCGGGCGATTGCGACACGCTGCTGTTGTCCGCCCGAAAGCGTGGAAACACGTTGATATGCAAAGTGCGCCATGCCGACGCGGGTCAGCGCCTGTAACGCGCGTTGTTTCTGCTCAGCGGTAAACCAGCTAAAACAGGTGCGCCAGAACGGCGTGCTGCCGAGCGCGCCAATCAGGACGTTCTCCAGCACCGTCAGGCGGTTCACCAGATTGAACTGCTGGAAGATGTAGCCGGTGTGGGCGCGGCTTTTGCGGATATCGCGCGCCAGGCGGCCTTCATGTTGAACGGTGCGACCCAGCAGTTCGATGTGGCTACCAGGCGATTTATCACCGACGATCAAACCGCTTAAATGACGTAAAAGGGTGGATTTGCCGGAGCCGGACGGCCCAAGCAGAGCCACCATCTCACCGGCACAGATATTCAGATCAACCGCATTAAGCGCCTGATGTTGATTGAAGGATTTGGAGAGTTTCTCGACGCGAATAACCGTTTGCATGATGCGGCCTCCCTAAAAAAGTGGCCCCATCGTGGCGGATCAATGTGACGTTTTCGTTAAAGGAAGGTTACTTGGCGATGAAGAGTTGAGCGATATTTGATGACAGTACGGGAGGGCTGGCCTCCCGTTGGATTACTCTGTAGGGGGTTGCTGTTGTTTGACGACGTTGATCATCCACGGCACGCCATACTGGTCGCTCACTTTACCGAAACCGTGGGCCCAGAAGGTTTCCTGCCAGTCCATTTCGATTTTTCCGTTTGCTGCCAGGTTATCAAACCAGCGTTTACCTTCGTCGACGTTTTGTGTGTCGAGCACCAGCGTAAAGCCAGAGTAGTGCGCGTTTCCGTCGGGGGCGCTATCGCTCATCATGATATCGCTGCCCGCAACGCGCAGGTTGGCGTGGGCAATAGCGGTATCGGGGAATTTCATGCCAGAAGGGCAACCTTCTTCACTGTCCTGCGCCGATTTGGGCATTTCACCGAAGTTGATTTTGTAGAGCAGCTCAGCGCCTAACGTTTTTTGGTAGAAGGCGATAGCGTCAGCGCAGTTGCCTGCAAAGGAGATATAGGGACTTAACGGCATAATCTTTACCTCAGAGTAAGAGAAGCCAGTTAAGTGTAGTTATCGTCTGTATAAATAAACCAGGCGGGAAGTATGGGCTTCCCGCCTGGCAGATGAGCTGGTGTAGACCTGATGAGCGTAGCGCCGTCAGGCAATTTGCATCAGTTCTTTTTCACAAACTCAGATTTCAGCTTCATTGGGCCAAAGCCATCGATTTTGCAATCGATGTTGTGGTCGCCTTCAACCAGGCGGATATTCTTCACTTTGGTACCGATCTTCAGCATGGAAGAGCTACCTTTTACCTTCAGATCTTTTACTACGGTAACGCTGTCGCCATCGGCGAGCAGGTTGCCATTAGCATCTTTAACGATCAGTTCGTCGCTGTCCTGAGCGGGTTCAGCGTCGTTCCATTCGTGAGCGCATTCCGGGCAGATGAACATGCCGTTATCTTCGTAAGTGTATTCGGAGTTGCATTGTGGGCAGTGTGGTAATGACATGTGGATTTCCTCAAAAGTCAGCAGGGGCAAAAGCGCCCAAAATTGGCAGATTGCCGAAAAAGGCCGCAATTATACATAAAATCCCTGCTTTTGTCGGGGCTACAGGCCAATTATGCCCAACTATCTGTTGTGGCGTCAGGTTGCTTTCACGTCTATGAAAACCAGAAGGAATATTTTTTAAGGGAAATTGCTACGTTTAGCTATTTAAGATAAGGTGAGGCGAAACACCCGATATTCATAGGTAGCATGGCTTACAGACTAGCTAAGTCATTGTGAGTGAATACTTTGTGACCCCCTTAAATTTGGTAGGGGAATTAAGCTGGCATTTTTTAAAACTGAACTACTCTGTTTATCTTTCTTACTTAATATAGTAAGTGAGAGGCATCCGGCCAGCAGTCATACGATAAATTTTATTTTAATAATATCAGCTGGTTGTTTTAATTTTAATTATTTCCACACGTAATTATAAAAGCCGAAAATCTATAAATAAAACGATTTGGCTAAATAAAAGTAATGCTATTTGCGTTAAGGAAAGATTTTCCATGTACACACAGACAATTTATGAATTAAGTCAGGAAGCTGAACGCTTACTGATGCTCTCTCTTGAACATCTCAGGCAATTGCAGAAATTGCCAATGACCTCGGCGAATGATGTCATGCTGAAAAAAGGAGAGCATAGTGGACAGGTTGTTCAGCCCCTGCATTTCAGCGCGCGTGGCATGGATGTCCAGCAGGCAACGCTCAACAATGAACTGCGAAAGATTACCCGTCTGGAAATGGTTCTGGCGATCGTCGGTACGATGAAGGCGGGAAAGTCGACGACGATTAACGCGATTGTCGGAACTGAGGTTTTACCTAATCGTAATCGCCCGATGACGGCGTTACCGACCCTTATCCGCCATACACCGGGACAGAAAGAGCCGGTGCTGCATTTTTCGCATGTCGCGCCAATTGACGCCTTAATGAAAGTATTACAGCAGCGCGTGCGGGAATGCGATCGTCAGCGTCTGGCTCAGACGCTGGAAATAGATAAGGATATGAATGCCCTGCTCCAGCATATTGAAAACGGCGTGGCATTTGAACGCTATTACCTTGGCGCACAGCCTATTTTCCATTTTCTCAAGAGCCTGAACGATCTGGTGCGTTTGTCTAAAGCGCTGGAGGTGGAGTTTCCGTTTGTCGCCTATGCTGCAATTGAGCATATTCCGGTTATTGAGGTTGAGTTCGTGCATCTGGCCGGGCTGGCAAGTTATCCGGGACAATTGACGCTGCTGGATACGCCCGGGCCGAATGAAGCCGGGCAGCCACACTTACAACAAATGCTCAATGAACAGCTGGCGCGGGCTTCAGCGGTACTGGCGGTGATGGATTATACCCAACTGAAGTCGATTTCGGATGAGGAAGTCCGTCAGGCCATTATGGCGGTTGGAAAGTCAGTACCGCTGTATGCGCTGGTTAACAAATTCGATCAGAAAGACCGCAACAGTGATGATGAAGAGCAGGTGCGGGCGTTAATTTCCGGCACGTTGATGAAAGGTGGTATTACGCCTGAACGTATTTATCCGGTCTCCTCAATGTGGGGATATCTGGCCAACAGGGCACGTCATGAACTCATGAATAATGGGCGCTTGCCGGATCATCAGGAGCAGCGCTGGGTCCAGGACTTTGCCGAAGCGGCACTCGGCAGGCGCTGGCGTACCACCGATCTTGAGGATAAAGAACATATTCGCCATGCCGCAGATCTGCTGTGGGAGGATTCGTTGTTTGAGCAGCCGATCCAGAAAGTCATTCACGCCGCTCACGCCAATGCTTCGCTGTATGCGCTTCGCTCGGCATCACACAAGTTATTGAACTATTCGCAAAGCGCACACGAATATCTGGAGTTTCGCGCCCACGGCTTAACCGTAGCCTATGAGCAGTTGCAGATGAATATCGCGCATATTGAAGATGATATGCAACAGTTGCAGAGAAGCCAGGCGCGGGTGGGCGACGAGGTCAGTCACGAGGTTGAGCTGGCGCTGGAGGCTGCTGCGGCCTATCTCAGTGAGCAACAGACCGAGATTCTGTGCGGCATCAATACGTTCTTTGTTAAAGAAAACGTGCTGATGATGTCACAACATGGCATGGGAGCTGCCATTGCAACGGCGGAAATGGCCGGTGATATGCTGGTGTTGCATGACGAGGGGCAAGCGAAAATTGTGTTAGATAAAATTCGCTCCTCCTGTGAGGTTGTCCTGCTGGCGGCGCAGGAGAGTATCAGCCGGGACCTGGCGCTGCGTTTTGAGGCGCTTGAATCGACGTTATCCCGGGCGCTGAATGACGCTATGCGGCCTATTGAGCAGCGGGTGAAAGACGATCTGAATCATGCCGGATTTCGGGCGCGGATCCGTTTTCCAGCCTTTCATGCGGCGATGTTTAATTTCAATACCCGTCAGTTGTTTAACGAGGCTATTGAACAGGATATCCCTGCTGATAATGCCCCGTCCACCGGCGGTGTTGTGCGTGATACGTTCTCACGTTGGTTGAATCAACCCAACTGGGGATGGAATGATTACGTCGAAACAAAAACGCGTTACCTCATTGATATGGGCGCGTTGCACAAGAATCTTGTCCATTACGTCACTCAGTTTTGCCAACAAATTCGTAAAGCTTTAGTTGCTCAGGTCGATATTTCCGTTACGGCAGGCATGGCCACGTTTTTTGCTGATTTTTCACTGTGTCTGACGCAATTGCAGGCGAGCCTGCGCGAGAGTCTGACCCTGCGCCAGCAAAATGAATCGGCGGTGAATGCAATGAATGAACAATTGCAGCATCGTATTACGACGGCGGCATGGATTTATGAAGATTCCCGCTTGCTGCGTGACGATATCCACACCCTTTTTGCAACCGAGCATACATGACTAACGTGTTACTGGAAGGCCCTGGGCGGACGCTGGAGTGCGTCTACCCGAAGTTTATGGTCGATCTGGTTCAGGGAGATGAAACCAAACGTTCCGGCGGTTTTCTGCAGCAGCAGCAGCGGTTGCGTGCGCGCCTGACGCAGGAAGTGTTATCCCAGACGCAGCTGCGGGCGTGGGTGATGGCGGGGGTTTCCAGCGAACACCTGGTGATGCGCCTTAAGCTGGTGGAAAAACTGGCGGGTACTATCGATCCTGGTCACCTGGCGCTGGTACGTATTGCCGAGCGACTGGTGTTCTTACAACAAACTGAACAGCCACGCGGACAATCAACTCCCGGCGTGATGCAGCAATTAATTTCACTGGCTGACGGGTTTGCCCAACGTAGCGCATATAAAGAGAAAGCGTTGACGCAACGTGGGCTGACCGTGCAGGCAGGCGAACACAGTGAACAGATTTTTACTCGCTGGCGGGCTGGCGCGTATGACGGCTGGTCATTACCCGGACGCTGCTTTGTTGCGCTGGAGGAACTGCGCTGGGGCGCCTTTGGTGACGCCTGTCGGCTGGCGAATGCCGATGTAGTGTCGATGCTAAAAGACAATTTACGCACGATGGCTGCCCAGACGCTGGCGCATAGCGTGAATGCGGCACCAACTACGCGCCATTATTATCATCAATGGCTGAACTCACCTGCAGTTGGGGGTTCGAGCGAACATAACGATCTGCTGAGTTGGCTGGGTGACTGGTGCGATGCACAGCGCCATCCGGTGAGCTGGTCGGTGACGCAGCGTTGGCAGAATGTGGCGTTAGGGATGCCGAGACTGTGTTCGGCAAAACGACTGGTTGATGCGATGGTTGAGGAGATTTTCGCACCCCCCCAGCTTATCAGTTGAGCTGGGGGGCGTGAGGCAAAGGCAGGCTTAGTGGTGCAGTGAGTCTGCCGGGGTCGCCACCGTCTCGTTGGCGACCTGATTTTTATTAAAACGTTTGGCATACAACGCGGTGATAATCGGCACCAGAATGGCGGTGACAATCACGCTGGCAGCGACCAGAGCAGTTGCCGAAGCGGCAACCGGTTCAAATGCCGGGTTAATCTGGGCGATGATGACTGGGTTAGCCACCGCGGCACCAGCTGCAGAAGAGGCTGCTACGCCCGCCGTACCATTCCCGCCACCAATGACGCGGTCAGCAATAATCAGCGGGATACCGGTGATAACGATGACGGCCACACCCAGCAGGATACCCAGCAGACCGGTATCAACGATGACGCTCAGGTTAATGGTGTTACCCAGTGCGAAGCCGAAGAACGGAATCAGTACCGGTGTCGCTTTGCTAAAGAAGGCACGCAGGTCGTGATCCAGGTTGCCCAGTGTAAAGCCGATCAGGAACGGCAGGACCGCGCCGATGAAATGGTGCGGCTCGAAAGAGGCCAGACCGGCAGAGCCCAGAATGACCATGGTCATTAACGGACCGGATTCCAGAGACATTAACACAAATGCGCCAGACTCTTCTTTCGTACCGTACTGGTTCATCAGGCTGGCGTACAAACCCCCGTTGGTCATGTCCATTGCTGAGACAATTGCCAGTACGGAAAGACCTGCAAAGAACCCGGTTTGAATGCCTGTATCAGGAATAAATGAAGCGGCAATCATTGCCACTGCCCAGGCTACGGCTATTTTGGTTAATACCAATGTACCTGACTTGCGTAATACCGTACCGGTTGCTCGTAAATCAATTGATGCACCGATACAAAAAAACCATACTGCCAGAATCGGAACTGTCCCGCTGATCATACCTTTGGTAAATGAACCGAAATACGCGCCCGTATCGGGAGCTAACGTATTTAACACTGCGCCTAATAACAGAGGAATCAACATCATTCCGCCGGGGATGCGTTCAATCGTGGCTTTAATTTTCATAAACGTCCTCATGTCTTGTCGCAGGTTATAAACGCGCAAGAAAGTAAAAAATCATTTAAATTCAAAATGTTACTTGTGTTTTTTAACAGAGAAAACGGCTATCTCTTTGTTTTATAAAATCTAACGCGGCATACGTTGAGCATGTTTCTGCTCCCAGGGATATTGCGTCTGGAATTAGTTTGCATTCACAGGAACATTGATTCAATCAAAATAAAACGATGTTTTAGTTATCTTCATCACATATTCCGAGCAAAGATCACTACAGGTTCCGATTATTAAAAAACCTGTGATCTTTTTGTGAAGGGATTAGGTGGTTTTTTTGCTAGCAGAATAATAGTGACTGCTGTGATTGTTGATGGAGCCAGGTGATTTATTCTTGTATTTAATTTTCAGTAAATCGCAAGCGTGCCATGTAAAAAAGCTGACTCAGAATGACCTTATTTACGCAGGTTGACGAAATGAAAAACTATGTGTGAAGTTGATCACACATTTAAACACTGTTAGGGTAAAGAGGTCATTAACCGCCCAATCAGGCGTCAACAGGTTCGGTTGTACTGCTCATTTTCAGTCAGTGTAAGTAAACCTGCTACGCTTGTTACAGGGATTGCGCCTGTGCAATCCCCGCTCGGCGATGACCTTAGCGCATACGGCGTTGGGAGACTCGAACTGTAGCGCGACAGGGCTAAGTCTATGAGGACTGGTATGCTAAAAAGGAAAAAAATAAAGCCAATTACGCTTCGCGACGTCACCATTATTGATGACGGAAAACTGCGAAAAGCCATTACCGCCGCGTCACTCGGTAATGCAATGGAGTGGTTTGATTTTGGTGTTTATGGGTTTGTTGCTTACGCATTAGGTAAAGTGTTTTTCCCGGGGGCTGACCCCAGCGTGCAGATGGTTGCTGCACTCGCTACCTTCTCCGTTCCCTTTCTGATTCGACCGCTTGGCGGATTGTTCTTCGGTATGCTTGGCGATAAATACGGTCGCCAAAAGATCCTGGCTATCACGATTGTGATTATGTCGATCAGTACCTTCTGTATTGGGTTGATCCCTTCGTATGCGTCTATTGGTATCTGGGCACCGATCCTGCTGTTGCTGTGTAAGATGGCACAGGGCTTTTCGGTCGGCGGCGAGTATACCGGCGCGTCGATTTTTGTCGCAGAGTATTCCCCGGACCGTAAGCGTGGATTTATGGGCAGTTGGCTGGACTTCGGCTCGATTGCCGGGTTTGTGCTGGGTGCGGGCGTGGTGGTCCTGATCTCAACTGTCGTCGGCGAAGACAACTTCCTTGAGTGGGGTTGGCGTATTCCGTTCTTCCTGGCGCTACCGTTAGGGCTGATTGGCCTGTATCTGCGTCATGCTCTGGAAGAAACACCTGCATTTCAGCAGCATGTCGACAAGCTGGAGCAGGGCGATCGTCAGGGTCTGCAGGAAGGACCGAAGATTTCGTTTAAAGAAATTGCGACTAAACACTGGCGTAGCCTGCTGGCGTGCATCGGTCTGGTGATTGCGACCAACGTCACCTACTACATGCTGCTCACCTATATGCCGAGCTACCTGTCGCATAACCTGCACTACTCTGAAGATCACGGTGTGCTGATTATTATCGCCATTATGATTGGTATGCTGTTTGTGCAGCCGATTATGGGGCTGCTGAGTGACCGCTTCGGACGCCGTCCGTTTGTGATTATGGGCAGTATTGCGCTGTTTGTGCTGGCCATTCCGGCATTTATCCTGATTAACAGTAACGTTATCGGCCTGATTTTCGCCGGGTTGCTGATGCTGGCGGTGATCCTTAACTGCTTCACCGGGGTGATGGCATCAACGTTACCGGCGATGTTCCCGACACATATTCGCTACAGTGCGCTGGCCGCCGCGTTTAATATCTCGGTCCTGGTAGCTGGTCTGACCCCGACGCTGGCCGCCTGGCTGGTGGAAAGCTCGCAGAACCTGATGATGCCAGCTTATTATCTGATGGTGATTGCGGTGATAGGTTTAATTACCGGCGTGACCATGAAAGAAACCGCCAATCAGCCGCTGAAAGGGGCGACACCTGCCGCTTCGGATATTCAGGAAGCGAAAGAGATCCTCGGCGAGCACTACGACAATATTGAGCAGAAAATCGAAGACATCGATCAGGAAATTGCAGAGCTGCAGCTTAAGCGTTCGCGCCTGGTGCAGCAGCATCCGCGTATTGATGAGTAATCGTATCATTGCCTGATGGCGCGAGCTTTTAGGCCTACGGGTAGCATTGTACTTTGTAGGCCGGATAAGGCGTCAGCCGCCATCCGGCGCGTGGCCTTAAGGTTGGCTTAATATCCTTCAGGCAAACTCTCCTCCATAGTATCGGAGGAGAGTGTCATGAAAACCCGTATTTATGAAAGTTTGACCACCGTTTGCAGCGTACTGATTGTGAGCAGTTTTTTGTACGTGTGGGTGAGCTCTTACTGATCTTTCTCCAGCACCACCCAGGCGCGAGTGCCACTGGCTCCTGGGCGGTTTTGCAAAAAGAACTGCCCGTGATGTAACTGGGTAATTCGACTGACAATGCTCAGCCCCAGCCCAATCCCGCCAAAACGGCTATCCATACGCACAAACGCTTTGCTCAGTTCCCCACATTTACTTTCATCAATGCCTGGCCCTTCATCTTCGACGGCCATGACGGCATCATGCTCTGTATTCAGGCTAATCGTAATATGGGTGCCTTTCGGGCTGTAGCGATGGGCGTTCTCCACCAGATTTCTCAGCAGCATCCGCAATAGCGTGGCGTCGCCGCGTACGATGACATCCTCTGCGCTCGCCGGTAGGAGCAACGTTTGCTGGCGCTGGTCCAGCATCGTGCTGAGTTCATCGTAAGAGGGCAGAATCACGTCCTCCAGTAGTTTGACGTGCTGGTAGCTTCCGGCCGAAAACGACTGACCCACACGGGCGAGTTGCAACAGCTGCGACACGCTGTCCATCATTTGGTCGAGACGGGTGATGAGCGGCGTAACGTCAACATTGTGGGTTTTTGACAGCAATTCCAGATGCAGACGAACGCCGGATAGTGGCGTTCGTAGCTCATGGGCAACGTCGGCAGTAAACAGACGCTCGTTGTCGATAGTGGTTGTTAGCCGCGTAACCAACTGATTGAGCGCCGTCACCACCGCCTGTATCTCAATGGTGGAGCTACGGATATTAATGGGAGCCAGATTATCCGCTGTGCGAGTTTCTAACTCCTGTTGGAGATCGGCAAGAGGACGGGTAATGCGCCGTACCGCCTGATAGCAAATAATGAGCGTCAGGCTGACCATAAAAATGCCGGGGACGATCAGGCTGGCGATAGCCTCGCGGATCTCATGCATGATATGGCGATCGTTGTTACGGTTTTCGCGTAACGCCTGTTCGAACAGCTGTATTTGCTCGGTGCTTTCGTGCCACAACCAGAAGGTGCTAATCAGCTGGAAGACCAGCAGAATCAGGCCGATCGTCAGCATTAAACGCTGGCGAAGCGGGAGCGGTTGTTTTAGAAAACGCATCAAATTCACTTAGCTTTCCTCAGTAGCGGCCAGCATGTAGCCAAAACCTCGAACCGTGCGAATGCGTGATTTTCCCACTTTATCGCGCAGGTTGTGGATGTGGACTTCCAGCGTATTGGTTGATGGCTCGTTGTCCCAGCTGTAGATGTCGTTATACAGAATCTCCCGGTGTACCGGGCTTCCCGCTTTGAGCATCAGCCGCGACAATAGCGCGTACTCTTTTGGCGTTAAGACAATTTCTTGTCCATCCATCCACACCTGGCGGCGGCCGATATTCAATGTCAGGTTGCCAATGATAATCTCACTTTCACCCTGATTGTTATGCCGACGTAACAGCGCCCGAATGCGGGCATGCAGTTCTTCCAGCGCGAACGGTTTGACCAGATAGTCATCAGCGCCGACATCCAGTCCGGTGATGCGGTCTTTCACGGTGTCGCGGGCGGTCAGGATGAGTACCGGCACGGTGTATTTTTTCTGCCTGATGCGGGTCAGAAAATGCAGGCCATCCTCATCCGGTAAACCTAAATCCAGAACGACAAGGCTGTAATGCCCCGTTTCCAGGCAATGCTCGGCGGCACGGGCCGTGGATACGCCATCGCAGGCGTAGCCTTCCGTTTGTGCGGCAAGTATCAGCCCCTGTAGTAACAGCGTATCGTCTTCAACAATCAGGATTTTCATTCGGTTAGCCTCCCCGGCAGGGTTGCAGAATATCATCTGCCGCTTGGTATTTCTGTGTTTGCACGCCCGTTAATCCCAGCAGGGTTGAGAACAGATTATCCTGTGAGAAATCTTCTGAGCTGGCCCGTTTTTGTAAACATGTCTGAGAGACCTGATAGCGTTGCTGATAATCTTCTGAGAGCCACAACAGCATCGGTACATGTTTTTGTGTGTCAGGTGCAATCGAATACGGCAGACCGTGCAAGTAGACGCCGTTTTCTCCTAAGGATTCACCGTGATCGGAAAGATAAACCAGGCTGGTGGTGAAATTGTCCTGATGCGCTTTCAGTATATTGATCGCTTTATCAACAATATAGTCAATGTACAGGATGGTATTGTCGTAGGTATTCACCAGTTGCTGCTGCGAACAGGTTTGAATTTCGTTGGTATCGCAGGTTGGGGTAAATTTCTTAAACTGTGGCGGATAACGGTTGTAATAGGTTGGACCATGGCTGCCGATGGTGTGCAGCACGATCACGCCGTCGCCCTTCAGGTTATTAATATACTCTTCCAGCCCGTGGAACAGGACTTCATCGTAGCATTCACCGTTAATACACTGTCCTGGTAAGTTCAGCGCAGTCATATCCTGATGCGGTACGCGGTCACAGGCACCTTTACAGCCGCCGTCGTTATCATTCCACAGAACGTTAATTCCCGCCCGTTGGATGATATCGAGTACGCCTTCCTGGTGGTGAGCCAGCTCTTCATCGTAATGCGCTCGTGGCATGTCGGAGAACATGCAGGGAACGGAAACGGCTGTCGCCGTACCGCAGGACGTTGTATGCGGGAAATAAACGACATCATCTTTTTCCAGCAACGGATTGGTCTGACGTGAATAACCTGACAGAGAGAAGTTGTCGCCGCGTGACGTTTCACCGAGCACCACAATAGTGAGGTTCTTACGTTTTCCTTTCACCATTTCTGGATTACGGTGTGCATCTTCGCCAATACGCACCAGCGGCAGGTTGGCCAGTCTCTGGTGTGAATACCAGGATGACGTTGCCACGATGCTGTTGGACGGGCTGAGGGACTTAACCAGCTCTTTGTTATTACGAAACAGCGATGCGTAATCTTTATAGAAGAAGGCGGCGACCAGCACGATAAGCAGTGCCGATATCAGGATATTCGCAGCGCGATACAACACGCTGCGCAGCACTGGCGTAATGGGTTTGATTCTTATCCAGCAGGCAACGATGGCGGCCAGAATGCCGCTCAGCCCCAGCGTCAGGAGCATTTGCGGCGTCATGAGGGCGAAGGTTTCAGCCGGTGTGGTATCCATCATGTTGGCGATCATCGAGCGGTCGATGATGATGCCGTAGGTCATGATGAAATACTGGGCGGATGCTCCGACCAAAATGAAAATGCACGCGACCAGGCGGTTAAGCCACAGGAAAGAGGCCAGCGTGAGCACGATATTCATGACGCTGAACGCGACAACCGGCATCGATAAGAACACCAGGATATTGCGCAGGGAATCCAGCGGAAGGTCTTGCAGTACCTGTTTGTAGAACGCGATGTTCAGGAAGGTCGCAAGATAAAATGAGATCAGCAATAGCCAGCTGATTTGCCCGAGAGTCGGTCTTTTAAACAGGAGCTTTAACATTAAGGGGGTTCCATCGACTAAGTGGAGCGGATCCTCTCAAAGTAAAATTAAGCCAACATTAAGTTCTTAATGTTAGCAGGTACTGGTGGGGGGTGTGATGCGTAGGCCCGATGCGCTTATGTCATCGGGCAACGACGCTTACAGGCATTAATTATTGTTGGTCGGGGCATCCAGAGGATACGGGTTTTTATGGATCCGGTTGTAATTGAGCGCATACAGTGCGGTGATTACCATCAACATCACGAACGACCACATCACTTCTTTGGCGCCAGAACCCACCACCGCCCAGATGCAGTAGACAAATGCCACAAAGGTCACCAGTAAGTACATCGGACGCGCTTTACCAAAGTGACCGTGGCCCAGCAGCAGCAATGCCGCGCAGGTGTACAGATATGGCACCAGGGTGAAGATAACGGAGACCGAAGAGACCAGACCAAATTCTTTTGCGGCGTTTGGCGACATGCTGCTGAACTGGAAGAGGGTCATCAGGATCCCGACGATGATTAGCCCGGCAACCGGTGTTCCCGCCTTGTTGACGCGAGCGAAAATCGGTGGGAACAGGCCGTCATCGGCTGCCGCTTTTGCGGTCTGGCCGGCCAACAGTGTCCAACCACCCAGTGAGCCAAGGCACCCAGCCGCTGCACAGAAGGAGACAATGGCCCCAGCGGTATCACCCAGTGCCATGCGTGCAGCATCACCAAACGGTGAGGCTGACACCCGCAGCGCAGCGTTAGGGATCATACCCATAATTGCCGTAGTTGAGAGAACGTAGCAGACGGCGGCAATCAGTACCCCGCCAATGGTGGCGATAGGGACGTTACGTTTCGGGTTTTTAACCACACCGGCGGCAACGGAGGCGCTTTCAACCCCAATGAACGACCATAAGGTTACGTTTAAGGTGCTTTGGATGGCGCCGAAGGTATTCATGCCGCTGACGTTCCAGGCCGCCATATAGGTTTCACCGCGGAACCAGAACCAGCCGAAGACGGCAATACCGACAATGGGCACCAGCGCCAGTACTGTCGCAACGGCCTGCACGCGAGTGATCATTTTTGGACCGACAATATTCAGCAAGACGAAAACCCACAGTACAACGACACAGGTGAGCGTCAGAACCAACGGATCTTTTAAGATAGGGAAGAAGTAGCTCAGGTAACCGACGCCAATAACGACCATGGCGATGTTACCAATCCAGCAGGCCAGCCAGTACAGCACGTTGGTCTGGTAGCCTAAAAAAGGACCGAAACAGCGGCGCGCATAAGCGTAAGAACCACCGGGACTGGAGTCTAAGGACGACATTTTGGCGTACACCATCGACAGTGCCAGCGCACCGATAATAGTGACCAACCATCCGTAGATTGCAATCCCGCCAGTTGACGCCAGGTTTGCGGGTAGCAGGAATACACCGGAACCCATAATATTCCCCGACACCATAAGGGTGACGGGGATTAAGCCCACTTTGTGAGCATCAGCATCCGTCGACATATTTTTTAACTCCTGATAAGGATAAATGACGTCACATCATACCTCTTCAGAAGACTATTTTATGATGGCGGAACAGGGGTATCGCCAATGCTGATATTATTATGGCTCATCGCTAAATGATCAAAAATCAGGCAGCGGAGGGTTCCCGATGTTGACTGACATAATGCAGTGGCGTCATTCCATAGAACTCTTTGAAGACGGAGATAAAGTATGAAGTACTGTTATATCCGCACAGCTGAGATACCTGTGAAATGTTTTTCCCGTCCATCATTAATTGATTGACGGCATAACGCATACGACACGTGGTTATTATTTGACTGTAACTTGTATTTTCATTTTTTAGCTTTTTCTTTAACAAACTGGGACTCAGGCATAAGCAACTGGCGACCATGCTTAAATTCCAGTCTTTATGAATATCGCTCTCAATGATGTGGTAAACGCTGTCGCTGATGCGATTGCGTAACATATGCATAAGTAGGGAGATAAACTTTTTGCTGTCGAGAAAACGCGATAATACGGTGAACAGTAGCGAACGGGTACGCTCATTTTCGCCTTCGTTTTGCGTTTCCATCACGCTGTGTTGAGCGGCAACCCGAAAGACATCCGGCGTCAGGCATACGGCGGTCATCACCGGATTGGCGCTACGTTGCCAGAGAGGGAACTGTGAAAGATCTTTATTTAAAAATCGTAGATAGTCTTTAATGACATCGCGACTGATATGTACGACCAGTGCGTTATTAAGTGAAGAAAAATCGATAATATTATTATCACACGCCACCAGAGCCATGTGGTTAGCTTTTAAACTGATGGCTTCTTTACCGTTAATCCTTAACCAAACATCTTTCTCCGTTAATACAACAACACAAGCTTCTTTGCTGCAAAGCCTCATACCCAAACTCCCGGAATATGAACATCAAATACCGTAACTCAGCACCTGCTGAGTAATCGCGGCTAAAAAAAAATTGTATGATGAATCAAGACAAGCGATAAAATAGCGTGATTTTTAGTAATTACAATATCTGTAGGGATTCTTGGCATGTACATAATTTTTTACGCAAGTGGCAACGTACTATTTGCGTATAAAAAAAGCGCGGGGTGGTCCCGCGCAAAAGGTATGACAATGTTATTGTTTTGCAGCAATACTCAGGAATTACTCAACTATCACACGTCAACCTTATAAAAAATAGACTATCTAAAAAACGACATTAGGCTTTCACGCACATGACGTGATACACACCGTCAATAATTTCCGTTCCTTCGGTTTCATGTTCAAAGCCAGGAAAATGATGATCCCAGGATTGCAACGAACGTAGATAACTAATCTGCGGGCTGTTGGCATCGCCAAAGTTTTCCCCGGACAGCAGCATTGGAATTCCCGGTGGGTAAGGAATGACGGAGTTGGCTGCGATACGACCCGGCAGATTTTCAATCGCCACCATCTCAACGTTATCGCTGACTATCGCGTTATAGGCTTCACGCGGGGTCATTTCAGCAACAGGCAGGCCAGAGTAGGCCGCATTGAGTCGGCTACCTGGGTTATTTTCTTTCAGCCAGGCGAACATGGTGTCGCCCAGATCGTGAATACCCATGTTTGCGTAAGTGTCAGGATGTTCCTCTACCAGTTCCGGCATCACCTGTGAGAGCGGAGTATTGGCATCATAGTGGTGTTTGAAAGAGCACAGTGTGTTTATCAGCGTGCCCCATTTACCACGGGTGATCCCCATTGAGAACAAGAACATAATCTGGAAATCGGTGGTACGGGTCGGTACGATGCCGTGGCGGCTAAGCCAGGCGGTAACCAGCGCCGCCGGAACACCGGTCTGTTCCAGTTCACCATCATCACCCATACCTGGCGCCAGAATACTGACTTTAATGGGGTCCAGCATGCTCCAGTTATCTGGCAGGTCTTTAAACCCATGCCAGGATTCACCGGGGCGCATTACCCAGCAGTTCTGGTCGGTCGTCAGGAGTTGGGTTGGCGCATCGGCAAAGTCATAGGTTTTTCCGGTCTGCGGATCGGTAACCACCTCTTTGTTCCACGGTTTGAAGAACCAGTCGCCCTCAGCCGTGAATTCTTTGTACAACCGTGCCATCGCCTGACGGAAATCGACGGCTTCATCGATCACTTCCTGGGTGAGCGACAGGCCACTGTTACCGTCCATCATGGAAACTGCCACGTCGTTTGATGCACAGATGGCATACAGCGGAGACGTGGTGGCGTGCATCATGTACGCCTGGTTAAAGCGGGAGAAATTAACCGCGCCACGGCCTTCACGGACGTGAATGTAAGATGCCTGAGAGAGCGCATTCAGCAACTTATGGGTCGAGTGGGTGGCAAAAACGGTGGGGCCGTTATGGTCGCCAGGTGCACCACGCATAGCGTAGTGATCGGCATAAATCGGGTTGAAACGCGCATAGCCGTACCAGGCTTCATCGAAATGAATGCGATCGCTGGTCTGGGCTAGCAGGTCTTGCGCCTCTTTTGCGTTGTAGCAGACGCCGTCATAGGTGCAGTTGGTTACAACGCTATATGACGGTTTCTGTCCGGTTTTGTCTTTTGTCAGTGGGCTTTCGCTGATTTTTCTTTGCAATGTTTCGGGCTGCATTTCCTGCGGGTAGATAGGCCCGATAATGCCGTAGCGGTTGCGGCTTGGTACCATGTACACCGGTTTTGCCCCGGTAAGAATGAGCCCTTGTTCAATGGATTTATGGCAGTTACGGTCCAGCACTACCACATCGTTATCAGTCATGCATGCCTGCATGATGGTGCGGTTAGAGCCAGAAGTACCGACCACCACGGACCATGAGTGGTCAGCGCCGAAGACACGTGCGGCATATTTTTCGCTTTCACCAAACGCGCCAGTATGGTCAAGCAGTGAACCCAGTGATGCGCGTTCAATACCCATGTCGCTACGGAATAGGTTTTCACCGTAGTAGTCATGATAGAAACGACCGGCCGGCGTTTTAGTAAATCCCACGCCGCCCTGGTGACCAGGGGCTGCCCAGGAATATTCGTGAATGTCACTGTATTTCATCAGCGCGCTGAACAGCGGTGGTAACAGCTGTTGGCGGTAACGGGTCATCGCAGCAACGGCGCGCCCGGCGATAAAGTCAGCGGTATCTTCAAGAATCCAGGCGAATTCATCGACAAGCTCCAGCAGATCGCGATCCAGCGATGCGGTGGCTTTTTCCCGATCGCCCAGCAGGAAAACGGGGACGTTTTGCTGGCGTTCGTGGAGCTTGCCGATCAATTGCCTGACATTCAGGTGTTCATCTTGTTGTTCCATTTGATAGCTGAACATCAGGCAATCAATGGCTTCATTTGCCGCGAGGATGGCATAACCATCGTCGAATGAGGTGGATTTAATGACGGTAACATTTTGGCGACTTAAGGCATCAGCCAGACGCTCAACAGCGCTACCAACCCAGGTGTCCTGATGCAGAAACTCACTTTCAACAATTAATACTTTCATCATCTTTTACCCGGTAGTGGAGAGGTTGCAATTTATGGATTGCAGACACACCGTATGAATGTGACGCAGGCAAGTATTATCCTGACAAATTGGGCTGTAAAGTGGCTGATAAATGAGCGTATTTTATTTTTATTCCTTTATAAACAAATAGTTAATATTCATCGAAGGCAGTTTTTCAGCATTGTTTATCGACAGGGGAATTATTTTTTTGGCTGATACTGATATTGCCGAATGGGGTGTGCTGTCAGTGGGCATGTGTTTGCGCCATCCGACGCTTATCCGGCTATCGATTGTCGATGTTGCTGGCTCAGTTTTCGCCCGAACGAAAAGGCGAACTGAGTTTTTGGGAGTACTCGGTGCAGAAGCCGGACGTTTTTCTTGCGTCCTCATGACACCATTGCGTCATCACCCCACGTTCTGGAGAGTCATGATGTCTGCACCCAAAATTACTTTTATCGGCGCGGGATCTGGATATTGATCCTGCTTCGTTGCGTTATTGTTGCGCCGGGATCAACCATATGGCGTTTTATCTGCAACTGGAGCGTAAAACGGCTGATGGGACCTATGTCGATCTCTATCCGGAACTGCTGGCAGCTTATGCAACGGGCCAGGTCCCGAAACCGAATATCCACGGCAATACTCGCTGCCAGAACATTGTGCGTTATGAAATGTTCAAAAAATTGGGTATTTCGTCACCGAGTCGTCGGAACACTTTGCTGAATACACGCCGTGGTTTATCAAACCGGGTCGTGAAGATCTCATTGACGCGCACGGCGAGTGGCTGCCGGCCTGGTTGCATCAGTAAGGTTCCTCTTGCGTCTGCCGGATGAACGTTATCGACATCCGGCAGTATGTATATTTAGTTGGCGCTTACCATCCCGTAGCGACGCAGCTGTGCACAGTGAACTCGCGCCAGTACAAGCACTGTCGTTAGCGCGCCGAGCAGGGCGCAGAACATATCCGATTGAGTATCCCATGGATCGCCCTGCGTACCCAGGAAGTCATCCGCGCCTTGCCCCATCGCCAGTGCCGCCCACCATTCAATGAGCTCATAGGTGGCGCTGATTGCCAGTGCTACGCAGCAGACTAAAAACGCTAACATCTTGCGGCCGTGGACAATATTGCCGCGGACTAAAATCTCTCTTGCCGTCAGCGCTGGCACCAGACCCTGGAAAAAATGACCCAGTTTGTCATAGGGGTTGCGACTGAGATCCAGCCACGCCTGCACTTCAAAACCAATGGGGACTTTGGCATAGGTATACATGCCGCCAACCATCAAAATGATGGCATGAAAGAAGATAAGCGTGTAGAGCATGGGAGTCAGCGGGTAACGCTTCATGGTGGCGAGCAGCAATGGCACAACAATAATGACCGGCGTCACTTCCATCAGCCAGGTCAATTTCTCGGTGGCGCAGAAGCCGGTGTAGATAAGGATCAGCGCCAGCACTATAGCGCCAGTGTTCAGGATTACAGGATTCAGTGTGCGGAGCATGGCGAATTCACAAGTAATGGAAAATATTACTATTCACTGTGAACGGCGAAAATTCAACGCCAGTTAATGGGGGGATAAAGTTGGCCCGGGGGGATCACTGGGCTGGCCCCAAAAATTTGGTGTCAGTCCAGTGCCGGGCCGAATAGGTTACTTCGCGCAGTTAGCGCATTGTTTGCTCACGATTTGCTGGAAGAAATCGTTGCCTTTGTCATCGACCAGGATGAAGGCAGGGAAATCTTCAACTTCGATTTTCCAGATAGCTTCCATTCCCAGCTCCGGGTATTCCACGCATTCCAGATGCTTAATGCTCTGCTGCGCCAGTACAGCTGCCGGACCACCGATGCTCCCTAAGTAGAAGCCGCCGTGTTTATGGCAGGCGTCGGTCACTTGTTGGCTGCGGTTACCTTTCGCCAGCATGATCATGCTGCCGCCATGGGACTGCAGCAGGTCAACATAGGAGTCCATACGACCCGCAGTGGTTGGACCCAAAGAACCGGACGGGTAACCTGCCGGCGTTTTCGCCGGACCCGCGTAGTAGATCGGGTGATCTTTCACGTACTGCGGCAGACCTTCGCCGGACTCGATACGTTCTTTCAGCTTCGCGTGGGCGATGTCGCGACCCACAATGATTGTACCGCTCAGCGACAGACGGGTGGATACCGGGTACTGAGAAAGCTGGGCAAGGATCTCTTTCATCGGACGGTTAAGGTCGACTTTAACCACTTCGCCTTCGCCGGCCTGGCGCAGAGATTCCGGGATGTACTGGCCTGGATTATGTTCCAGTTTTTCGATCCAGATACCTTCGCGGTTAATCTTGGCCTTAATATTACGGTCTGCGGAGCAGGAAACGCCCATGCCTACCGGGCAGGATGCGCCGTGGCGAGGCAGTCGAATCACGCGGATGTCGTGAGCGAAATATTTCCCGCCAAACTGGGCGCCGAGGCCGAGTTTCTGGGCCTCGATCAGCAGTTCTTGTTCCAGTTGCAGATCGCGAAATGCCTGACCGTGAGCGTTACCTTCAGTCGGCAGCGCATCATAGTAGTGTGTGCTGGCCAGTTTCACCGTTTTGAGGGTGCTTTCTGCTGACGTACCACCAATTACAAATGCGATATGGTACGGCGGGCAAGCTGCAGTCCCCAGCGTACGCATTTTCTCAACCAGGAAGTTTTTCAGTTTGCCGGGAGTCAGCAGTGCTTTCGTTTCCTGATACAGATAGGTTTTGTTGGCAGAACCGCCGCCTTTTGCCACGCACAGGAATTTATATTCGTCGCCGTCCATGCTGTACAGGTCGATTTGCGCAGGCAGGTTAGTGCCGGTATTCACTTCTTTGTACATATCCAGCGCCGCGTTTTGCGAGTAGCGCAGGTTATCTTCAATATAGGTATTAAATACGCCTCTGGAGAGCGCCGCTTCGTCACCGCCGCCGGTCCAGACACGTTGACCTTTTTTACCCATGATAATGGCCGTGCCGGTATCCTGACAGGTTGGCAATACGCCTTTGGCGGCAATCTCGGAGTTTCTCAGGAATTGCAGCGCAACATACTTATCGTTTTCGCTGGCTTCAGGATCATGGAGTATGGAGGCGACTTGCTGTTGGTGTTCAGGGCGAAGCATGAAGGAGGCATCGTGGAAGGCTTGCTGGGCCAGTAGCGTAAGTGCTTCAGGCGCTACTTTCAGGATTGACTCGCCTTCAAACTCGCCGACGCTGACGTGATCGGATGTCAGCAGGTAGTACTCAGTTTTGTCTTCCCCCAGTGGGAAAGCCGCCTGGTAAGTGAATTCAACTTTTGACATTTGCTTCCAGCCTTTTCATTTTTATCAGGAATTTAAAAATTCTCTGCGTCTTAACGGTGGCGTGCCGCACCATAGCGGACGGCACGCGAAGTGTGATTACAGGAAACCGTACATTGCGGCGAAGACCCAACCAAAGACACAGGATACGCTTACGCCGATCAAACCAGGCAGAATGAAGCTGTGGTTGATAACGAAACGGCCAATGTGGGTGGTACCTGAACGGTCAAACTGAATAGCAGCCAGATCGCTCGGGTAGGTCGGCAGAATGTAGTAACCGTAACAAGCCGGAGCAGAAGCAACGATGTACGCTGGATCAACCCCGATAGCCAGTGCGACTGGAACGATAGCGGCCAGCGCTGCAGCCTGAGAGTTTACAAACTTGGAGACTAACAGCAGGACGATCGCATAGGCCCACGGATGTTCTTTCACCATCTCGCCCAGTACGCCCTGAATTTCAGACATATGCGCACCGAACATGGTTTCGGCCATCCAGGCAATACCGTACACCGCAACAATCGCGATCATACCTGAACGGAAGACTTCATTTTTTGAGATAGATGCGGGATTCGTTTTGGTTAAGATGATAATCAATGCGCCAGTCAGCAGCATGAACATCTGGATAACCAGGACCATTGACAGCGGTTTGCCACCAAAAGAAGGGCGCAGTTCAGATACTGCACCGAGCACGGCAACAACGGCGATGGCAGCGAGGAAGATCCACATTGCCAGCCAGTTACTTTTCGGCAGTTTTTTGTCTAACAGTGTTGCCGTGTCGCCATACACATAGTGATGGTTTTCAGGTACGGAAATAAACTTCTGGAACTCTTCATCTTTATCCAGATCTTTACCACGGAACCAGCTGAAAATACCGATAGCCAGGATACCCAGCAGGGTAGACGGAATGGTGATGCCAAGCAGGTCGAGGAATTCGAGGTGCTTGCCTTCAAATGTCACGTTACCCAGCATCGCAACCAGCGAGACAACGGCTACAGAAACCGGACTGGCGATAATCCCCATCTGTGCACCGATAGAACTCGCCGCCATTGGGCGTTCCGGGCGAATATTGTTCTTAATGGCGACGTCATAAATGATCGGCAGAATGGTGTACACCACGTGGCCGGTACCGCACAGGATAGTCAGGGTACAGGTAACAAATGGTGCTACGATAGAAACGTATTTTGGGTTACGACGCAGCAGCTTTTCAGCAATTTGCAGCATAACGTCAAGACCGCCGGAGGCTTGCAAGGTTGCAGAAGCGGCCACCACGGCAATAATAACCAGCATTACATCAACAGGGGGTTTACCCGGCTGGAGATGGAACACGAAAACCAGAATAACCAGGCCGATACCGCCTAACAAACCCAGCGCGATACCGCCCTTTCTGGCACCATAAAACAAACATATTAATATTATGAGAAGTTGTATACTAAATAACATTTTATTTACCCTCGCGAAAAACCCAGTCAATTTTTTGAAAAATGGATCTGTGGCACATTCTTTTTTGCCGGAATAAGCATCAAAAAATGGTCAGTATTCGATATGTCCGTATTTGCGATTAATGTTTAAATGTCTGGCTAGAATGTATTTATAACTTTTTGGAAATATTTAGCTTTTTTCTATGGCATTGATCAGAGGAGAGAATCCTCAGGCGATGGGAAGTAGGGCTGGTTATGAAGCGCTGCGGCTGACGCTGTAGTTGGGCTGGCTTACACCGGTTTTCCGGGGGCTGACCGTTGGTTCTACATTGTCCGCTATTACGTAAAACACCGGTATACCTGGTGAGTGTATTCTTTATGTGATCGCGGTCACGCCATGTCATGTGGTAATGAGTCTGGCGTACGGATACGTTTATTTGCTCACAAAAATGTACGGTGTCCATAGTACGTAGCATGGTCTCCATTGCTACCAGTCTAGATTTTTATGTCTGATGAAATTCAGACTAATCCTTTAGGAGTAAAAATACACACTCTGTGAGTTAGTTAATACTTAATTAACTTTTGTTAGCGATTTTGAAATTAAAAACAGTGTGATGTTTATCAATAACAAAATAATGAATTTAACATGTTTGATACAAATATATTTGATCTAACGCAAATTCACTATTTATCTGCTTTAGCGGGATAAAAAGGGATTTTTCATTATTTTAATAATTGTTACTTTTATATAACGAATAATCCCTGGGGGAGCGTTTTATTGGCAGTATTGTTTAAGTAATGAGTAATGCTCAGCCTGAACGCGGTAGCGGTAAACTGGTCGGCCAGTAACACCATAATGGATACTGGTAAATAAGATATGACAATTGACGAGCCAGATAAGGTATTTACGGCATGAGACCCGGGAGATATTGACCTCGTTCGCCAGTTCATCCGTGGAGAATTCCTGATCCTGGTGCTCATCAATCCACTGGCACAGCGTACGTAACGTTTGTGGTGTCAGCCCCTTGGGTAAGCGCCGCGTTTCCTGCTCGCTGGAAGAGCTACCATGAATCAGTTGGTCAAGCTCTGACTGTTCATAGTACTGATGCTTCTCCATATCCGTTTTCTTCTGCAGCCAGTTGGTTAAGGCTTCTTCAAAGCGTGAGGCCTGAAATGGTTTGATCAGATAATCAACGACACCGTAGTGGAGTGAGTCTTTAATGGTTGTCGCATCGGCGGCGGAGGAGATGACGATGACATCACATTTACAGCCTTCGCTGTGCAGAATGGGTAACAGGTCCAGACCGTTTTCTTTCTGCATATAAATATCCAGTAGAATCAGGTCAATACGATGTTCACCATGAAAGATGATCTCTTTGGCTTTTTCGAGAGTAGAGGCCGTTCCGCAGCAATGAAAACCAGACAGCTGCGCGACATAACGGCGGTTTAACTCCGCTACCATTGCATCGTCATCGACAATTAAGACATTGATCATCTGCTGGCCCTCTCACCATTCCACGGTAACTGTACAAAAAATTGGGTGAAGACCCCAGGTTCGGATTCGACGGAAATATTGCCGCCAACGTTTTCAACCTGCTGTTTCACAAGTGCTAAACCGACGCCTCGTTCGGTTCCTTTTGACGAGACGCCCTTCTCAAAGATGTGGTCAATGCGTTCGGGGGCGATCCCCGGACCATCGTCATTCACTTCGCAATGCAACCAGCCGTGTCGATAATGTAAGGATACGCTGATCTCACCCCCCGGTTCTTGACCTAGCGCCTCCAGGGCGTTTTCAATCAAATTACCCAGCACGGTGATCAACACTGCCACCTGATCTTCATTACTATTTTCCGGCAACTGGCTTTCATTACTAATGATCAGACTATGACCTAAATCAGATGTGCGATTAATCTTACTGAGTAAAAAGCCCGCGATCACCGGTGATTTTATTTTGCCTAACAGTGAGCCAATCTCTTCCTGATAATTGTTGGCCGTCTTAATGATATAATTTTCCAACTGCTTATAACTTTTCAGGTGCAATAATCCCAGAATCACGTGTAACTTGTTCATGAATTCGTGGGATCGTTCACGAAGTGCATCGGCATAGTTAACCATACCGTCCAGACGTTGCATGAGTTTTCGGACTTCCGTCTTGTCTCTGAACGTTGAAATTGCCCCGATGATTCTGCCATTGCTGAGTACTGGAACGGTGTTGATTAAAAGCAGCCGGTCCTTCACCGTGATCTCCTCATCGCGGCGTGGTGTTCCATCACGTAGCACCTGCGAAAGATCAACTACCTGAGACCATGCATGGCTGAGTGTGGAGAGTTGGGCATCATCCTGCGACTTTCGGTAATCCAATAGCTCCTGGGCGGCCTGGTTTATTAGCGTGACTTCACCACTATCATCAACGGCAATGACCCCCTCCTTTATAGAGTGCAGCATCGCCTGGCGCTGTTCGAACAGGTTGGATATTTCATAAGGCTCCAGACCAAACAGAATGCGTTTGAGAACCTTCACCAATACCCAGGTACCTAGTAACCCAACCAGAACGCCAAATAAGATAGACCAAAAGATACTGCCGCGGCTGTTATTGATCTGTTCGGTGACCCTGCTTAACTCGAGACCGATCGACACAACCCCAATCTGCTGGTGATGATCGTCATAAATGGGGGTGAAAACGCGTAGCGCTTTAGCCAGAAAGCCGCGATTAATGGCAACGTTCTCTTTGCCCTGTAACGCCAACAGGATATCGTCGCCTTTAAACGGTTGGCCGATACGTTGTGCTTCAGGGTGCGAATAACGAATGCTTTTCATATCCGTGACAACGATGAATAAAAAATCGTTGCGCTTATTTACCGCTTGAGCAATTGCCTGGATGCCGCTGTCCTCAGGCTTTTTCTTGAGCCCCTCGCGGATTTCAGGAGAGTTTGCCAACGTTCGCGCGACCGCAAGCGCTTTGTCTGCTAAGGCATCACGTGTCGTGTTGCTGATTTGCGAGAAGTAAATCAAATGAACGACGAGTAGCACAGAGAAGAGGACCGCGCTGACCATGAGGATCACGGTTGTGCCGAGTTTCATCGGGCGTTTGCGTATAGCCGTTCGTTGCAGAGGGTGTCTCATCGCAGTCCTGGAATCACTGTTTGTGCGGGTATTATCGCCTGATGAGGTACGTAATTCAAAGGTAGTAGGGGATCCGGGCATTCCCGCCGCCATCCCTTCTTATATATGTAGTAGAAAACGGGCATCCGTTATTTTCTTTCTATATAGAAAAGAGAATTCAATGTTGGTTTCTTCTTTTTCCGGGATGTGATGCAGGAAATATTGACGGCTTTGTGGATAACTCTGTGTGTAAATGGGTATAAGGCGGGCTTTTGCTGGGGATTGCAGCAGTCAGTCATTTTTCTGTCATTTAAGGGTTGCGGGCTGAGAGAAACTCCCTATAATGCGCCTCCATCGACACGGCGGATGTGAATCACTTCACGCAAACAGCCGGTTCGGTTGAAGAGAAAAACCTGAAAATAAGAGGTTGACTCTGAAAGAGGAAAGCGTAATATACGCCACCTCGCGACAGAGCGCTAAAGCGCGTCGCAACTGCTCTTTAACAATTTATCAGACAATCTGTGTGGGCACTCGAAGATACGGATTCTTAACGTCGCAAGACGAAAATGAATACCAAGTCTCTTGAGTGAACATACGTAATTCATTACGAAGTTTAATTCACGAGCATCAAACTTAAATTGAAGAGTTTGATCATGGCTCAGATTGAACGCTGGCGGCAGGCCTAACACATGCAAGTCGAACGGTAGCACAGAGGAGCTTGCTCCTTGGGTGACGAGTGGCGGACGGGTGAGTAATGTCTGGGAAACTGCCCGATGGAGGGGGATAACTACTGGAAACGGTAGCTAATACCGCATAACGTCGCAAGACCAAAGAGGGGGACCTTCGGGCCTCTTGCCATCGGATGTGCCCAGATGGGATTAGCTAGTAGGTGGGGTAACGGCTCACCTAGGCGACGATCCCTAGCTGGTCTGAGAGGATGACCAGCCACACTGGAACTGAGACACGGTCCAGACTCCTACGGGAGGCAGCAGTGGGGAATATTGCACAATGGGCGCAAGCCTGATGCAGCCATGCCGCGTGTATGAAGAAGGCCTTCGGGTTGTAAAGTACTTTCAGCGAGGAGGAAGGTGTTGAGGTTAATAACCTTAGCAATTGACGTTACTCGCAGAAGAAGCACCGGCTAACTCCGTGCCAGCAGCCGCGGTAATACGGAGGGTGCAAGCGTTAATCGGAATTACTGGGCGTAAAGCGCACGCAGGCGGTCTGTCAAGTCGGATGTGAAATCCCCGGGCTCAACCTGGGAACTGCATCCGAAACTGGCAGGCTAGAGTCTTGTAGAGGGGGGTAGAATTCCAGGTGTAGCGGTGAAATGCGTAGAGATCTGGAGGAATACCGGTGGCGAAGGCGGCCCCCTGGACAAAGACTGACGCTCAGGTGCGAAAGCGTGGGGAGCAAACAGGATTAGATACCCTGGTAGTCCACGCCGTAAACGATGTCGACTTGGAGGTTGTGCCCTTGAGGCGTGGCTTCCGGAGCTAACGCGTTAAGTCGACCGCCTGGGGAGTACGGCCGCAAGGTTAAAACTCAAATGAATTGACGGGGGCCCGCACAAGCGGTGGAGCATGTGGTTTAATTCGATGCAACGCGAAGAACCTTACCTACTCTTGACATCCAGAGAACTTTCCAGAGATGGATTGGTGCCTTCGGGAACTCTGAGACAGGTGCTGCATGGCTGTCGTCAGCTCGTGTTGTGAAATGTTGGGTTAAGTCCCGCAACGAGCGCAACCCTTATCCTTTGTTGCCAGCGGTTCGGCCGGGAACTCAAAGGAGACTGCCAGTGATAAACTGGAGGAAGGTGGGGATGACGTCAAGTCATCATGGCCCTTACGAGTAGGGCTACACACGTGCTACAATGGCGCATACAAAGAGAAGCGACCTCGCGAGAGCAAGCGGACCTCATAAAGTGCGTCGTAGTCCGGATTGGAGTCTGCAACTCGACTCCATGAAGTCGGAATCGCTAGTAATCGTGGATCAGAATGCCACGGTGAATACGTTCCCGGGCCTTGTACACACCGCCCGTCACACCATGGGAGTGGGTTGCAAAAGAAGTAGGTAGCTTAACCTTCGGGAGGGCGCTTACCACTTTGTGATTCATGACTGGGGTGAAGTCGTAACAAGGTAACCGTAGGGGAACCTGCGGTTGGATCACCTCCTTACCTTAAAGAAGCGTTCTTTGTAGTGCTCACACAGATTGTCTGATGAAAATTAGCAGTAAGAAAATCTCTGCAGGCTTGTAGCTCAGGTGGTTAGAGCGCACCCCTGATAAGGGTGAGGTCGGTGGTTCAAGTCCACTCAGGCCTACCAAATTCTTTCTGATACCGCGTTGTGAAACGACTCGCATACTTCAGTATGCTTCGCCGCTCCACGCCTTGTCTCAGCAAGAATTAAGGTGAATGAGATAACTACGATGGGGCTATAGCTCAGCTGGGAGAGCGCCTGCTTTGCACGCAGGAGGTCTGCGGTTCGATCCCGCATAGCTCCACCATCTTTACTGCAAAAAACCAAGAAAACTTCAGAGTGTACCTGAAAAGGTTCACTGCGAAGTTTTGCTCTTTAAAAATCTGGATCAAGCTGAAAATTGAAACGACACACTGTGTCTGTTCTCCGTAATAAGAACAGATAAGCGGTGTGTTCGAGTCTCTCAAATTTTCGCAACACGGTGGTGTTTTACGAAACATCTTCGGGTTGTGAGGTTAAGCGACTAAGCGTACACGGTGGATGCCCTGGCAGTCAGAGGCGATGAAGGACGTGCTAATCTGCGATAAGCGTCGGTAAGGTGATATGAACCGTTATAACCGGCGATTTCCGAATGGGGAAACCCAGTGTGATTCGTCACACTATCATTACGTGAATCCATAGCGTAATGAAGCGAACCGGGGGAACTGAAACATCTAAGTACCCCGAGGAAAAGAAATCAACCGAGATTCCCCCAGTAGCGGCGAGCGAACGGGGAGCAGCCCAGAGTCTGAATCAGCTTGTGTGTTAGTGGAACGGTCTGGAAAGTCCGACGGTACAGGGTGATAGTCCCGTACACCAAAATGCACAGGTTGTGAACTCGAAGAGTAGGGCGGGACACGTGGTATCCTGTCTGAATATGGGGGGACCATCCTCCAAGGCTAAATACTCCTGACTGACCGATAGTGAACCAGTACCGTGAGGGAAAGGCGAAAAGAACCCCGGCGAGGGGAGTGAAAAAGAACCTGAAACCGTGTACGTACAAGCAGTGGGAGCCTCTTTATGGGGTGACTGCGTACCTTTTGTATAATGGGTCAGCGACTTATATTCTGTAGCAAGGTTAACCGAATAGGGGAGCCGAAGGGAAACCGAGTCTTAACTGGGCGTTAAGTTGCAGGGTATAGACCCGAAACCCGGTGATCTAGCCATGGGCAGGTTGAAGGTTGGGTAACACTAACTGGAGGACCGAACCGACTAATGTTGAAAAATTAGCGGATGACTTGTGGCTGGGGGTGAAAGGCCAATCAAACCGGGAGATAGCTGGTTCTCCCCGAAAGCTATTTAGGTAGCGCCTCGTGAACTCATCTTCGGGGGTAGAGCACTGTTTCGGCTAGGGGGTCATCCCGACTTACCAACCCGATGCAAACTGCGAATACCGAAGAATGTTATCACGGGAGACACACGGCGGGTGCTAACGTCCGTCGTGAAGAGGGAAACAACCCAGACCGCCAGCTAAGGTCCCAAAGTCACAGTTAAGTGGGAAACGATGTGGGAAGGCACAGACAGCCAGGATGTTGGCTTAGAAGCAGCCATCATTTAAAGAAAGCGTAATAGCTCACTGGTCGAGTCGGCCTGCGCGGAAGATGTAACGGGGCTAAACTGTGCACCGAAGCTGCGGCAGCGACACTATGTGTTGTTGGGTAGGGGAGCGTTCTGTAAGCCGTTGAAGGTGTGTCGTGAGGCATGCTGGAGGTATCAGAAGTGCGAATGCTGACATAAGTAACGATAATGCGGGTGAAAAACCCGCACGCCGGAAGACCAAGGGTTCCTGTCCAACGTTAATCGGGGCAGGGTGAGTCGACCCCTAAGGCGAGGCCGAAAGGCGTAGTCGATGGGAAACAGGTTAATATTCCTGTACTTGGTGTTACTGCGAAGGGGGGACGGAGAAGGCTATGTTAGCCGGGCGACGGTTGTCCCGGTTTAAGCATGTAGGCGGGTGTTTTAGGTAAATCCGGAACACTACTAACGCTGAGGTGTGATGACGAGGCACTACGGTGCTGAAGTAACAAATGCCCTGCTTCCAGGAAAAGCCTCTAAGCATCAGGTAACACGAAATCGTACCCCAAACCGACACAGGTGGTCAGGTAGAGAATACCAAGGCGCTTGAGAGAACTCGGGTGAAGGAACTAGGCAAAATGGTGCCGTAACTTCGGGAGAAGGCACGCTGATATGTAGGTGAAGTGATTTACTCATGGAGCTGAAATCAGTCGAAGATACCAGCTGGCTGCAACTGTTTATTAAAAACACAGCACTGTGCAAACACGAAAGTGGACGTATACGGTGTGACGCCTGCCCGGTGCCGGAAGGTTAATTGATGGGGTTATCCGTAAGGAGAAGCTCTTGATCGAAGCCCCGGTAAACGGCGGCCGTAACTATAACGGTCCTAAGGTAGCGAAATTCCTTGTCGGGTAAGTTCCGACCTGCACGAATGGCGTAATGATGGCCAGGCTGTCTCCACCCGAGACTCAGTGAAATTGAACTCGCTGTGAAGATGCAGTGTACCCGCGGCAAGACGGAAAGACCCCGTGAACCTTTACTATAGCTTGACACTGAACACTGGTCCTTGATGTGTAGGATAGGTGGGAGGCTTTGAAGTGTGGACGCCAGTCTGCATGGAGCCAACCTTGAAATACCACCCTTTAATGGCTGGTGTTCTAACGTGGACCCGTAATCCGGGTTGCGGACAGTGTCTGGTGGGTAGTTTGACTGGGGCGGTCTCCTCCTAAAGAGTAACGGAGGAGCACGAAGGTTAGCTAATCCTGGTCGGACATCAGGAGGTTAGTGCAAAGGCATAAGCTAGCTTGACTGCGAGAGTGACGGCTCGAGCAGGTGCGAAAGCAGGTCTTAGTGATCCGGTGGTTCTGAATGGAAGGGCCATCGCTCAACGGATAAAAGGTACTCCGGGGATAACAGGCTGATACCGCCCAAGAGTTCATATCGACGGCGGTGTTTGGCACCTCGATGTCGGCTCATCACATCCTGGGGCTGAAGTAGGTCCCAAGGGTATGGCTGTTCGCCATTTAAAGTGGTACGCGAGCTGGGTTTAGAACGTCGTGAGACAGTTCGGTCCCTATCTGCCGTGGGCGCTGGAGAATTGAGGGGGGCTGCTCCTAGTACGAGAGGACCGGAGTGGACGCATCACTGGTGTTCGGGTTGTCATGCCAATGGCATTGCCCGGTAGCTAAATGCGGAAGAGATAAGTGCTGAAAGCATCTAAGCACGAAACTTGCCCCGAGATGAGTTCTCCCTGAGACTATAAGTCTCCTGAAGGAACGTTGAAGACGATGACGTTGATAGGTCGGGTGTGTAAGTGTAGCGATACATTGAGCTAACCGATACTAATGAACCGTGAGGCTTAACCTTACAACGCCGAAGGTGTTTTGGCGAAAGACAGACATCGATTTCAGCTTGATTACAGATTACATCGACATGCCCAAGAGGTGTGTTGATAAACAGAATTTGCCTGGCGGCTGTAGCGCGGTGGTCCCACCTGACCCCATGCCGAACTCAGAAGTGAAACGCCGTAGCGCCGATGGTAGTGTGGGGTCTCCCCATGCGAGAGTAGGGAACTGCCAGGCATTAATTAAAGTGAAGAAGCCCATCCTGACGGATGGGCTTTTTTGCGTCTGTGCGGGGTAAAAACCGCCGGATGCAGCGTCCCGCCTTATCCGGCCTACAGCTGAATGTATTTTGTAGGCCTGATAAGCGTAGCGCATCAGGCAAGCAGGCAATACCACAGTTACTGTCTTACCCATTGCGTAACAAACTCAGTAAGTTGCTGTATGTCGTTGATATCTAGCAATGGAACATCCACTGCCAGCGGAACTTCACTGGCAACCGCGATAACATATTCGTCTATCACCAATTCTTCAGGACTGTGCCCGCAACCTTCACGAAAGAGCAGGATCTTAGCGGCACCGCCATAAACTGCCAGGCCTCAGATAAGTGAAGAAGCCCATCCTGACGGACGGGCTTTTTTGCGTCCGGGTGGGGTGAAAACCGCCAGATGCGGCATCCTGCCTTATTCGGCCTACAACTGTCTACATCATTACCCGAGCACCAGTTTCAGTAGCGGGTACGGTCGTCCTCTTAAGTCCTGTCCTATTGTTGAATCTAACAGTTTTGTATCGATGTTGGGTTTACGTGGTGAGATGGGGGGAGAGGGGTTGTGATTGCTTTAGAAAGATCAGAGGCTATAAAAGCAAAAACCCAGCCATAGGCTGGGTTCTTTAAATAGTGGTGCCGGACTCGAGAACTTTCAGTTATCTAGTAAGTTGAATTTCCTCATAAATCTGTTTCTCTCAAATTGTCAAGACCCGTGGTTAGACCCATATTTCCCTCGTTAAATCAAAGAAGTGAGAAAAATATATAAGAGAACGTGCAGTTCGATCCTTTGGTACGATTCCCTCTACATCATCGTAATGACATTGGCGTTACGAATGGTGTATGATTATTATTCAGAAACACACCGGAGGATAACACCATGCCAGCCGCAAATAGCCTGTCTATAAAGCGCGAAACACTTAACCTGCGCATCAAACCTGCCGAGCGCGATCTTATCGATCGGGCAGCGAAGGCCAGAGGAAAAAATCGCACGGATTTCGTGCTGGAAGCCGCTCGCGCAGCCGCAGAGGAAACGTTGATTGAACAGCGTATCATTATGGCCGATCCCGATGCTTATCAGGCATTTCTCGCCCGCCTCGATCAGGCTCCTGCACCTAATGAGGCACTGCGTAAAACCATGCAGACCCCTGCGCCGTGGGAACAGAATAAATGATTTCCGCTCCTGAGCCTCTCCACGCCGGGCATGTTTTGACTTCATTTTGCTGCGGCGTGGATTCTATGGATAACTGGCTGAAACAGCGGGCGATGAAAAATCAGGTCACAGGCGCATCCCGTACCTTTGTTTGCTGCGACAATAATTCTAAGGTACTGGCGTATTACTCGCTGGCGTCCAGCGCTGTAACAACAAACACCGCCCCCGGACGTTTTCGCCGCAATATGCCTGACCCGATCCCGGTTGTGGTGCTGGGACGTCTGGCCGTAGATCAATCTCTGCGTGGTCGGGGCATCGGGCGAGCGCTGGTGCGAGATGCCGGACTACGGGTGATTCAGGTGGCGGAGACTATCGGCATTCGCGGGATGCTGGTTCACGCATTGTCTGATGAAGCGCGGGAGTTCTACCTGCGGGTGGGGTTTGAGCCGTCTCCGATGGATTCAATGATGCTGATGGTGACGTTGGGGGATTTGGTGGGGAGTTTTCAGTAAATATATTTCTACCATTCTGCATTAAATTCTGTGCTTAGATAAAGTTACTCGGGGAATAGAAATGTTGTATCGGGTTGATGAAATACTGGGATATTTGAATCGTTGCGAGCGCACTACATCAAATCAGGCAGATCCATTAGAGCTTCTGGCTAAAAGACTCTCTTTACGTGGATTGATCGTTAGTTTTATTTTACTGCTGTTAATGTTACTCCCTCTTGGGGTCTACGCATTTTTTCCTGAGAAGTTATTCATTCTGGTGAGCAAATTTTTCTTCATTTTAATGATGCTGAGTGGAATATTTACTCTATTGGTTGAACCAGCATTGATGTTATTCGGTCTATTTAAATGGAAAACAATGACTTTGACTCGTTTTCTGAAGGAAGTTCAGGAAGATGAAGGGCATGTAGCCGCATTGAGCCGCTATGAAGAAAATGAACTCCAGTATGCTGAATTTCAGTTGATGAAAAAAATTACTGCGAATGAAAATCGTGTCAAAGTCTTCTTTGGTGAGAAAACAGCGGTATTTGCGTTACTGGCATTTTCGGTTCCGTTTATGAAAGAACTTTTCGGGTGGAATGTTAGTTTTTCGGTGTTCCGCTGGGAGGGTGGTTTTTCTGGCTATGCTGATGCCTTGCTGGGGTTTGTCTGGGCATTAATTTTTGGTATGTCTCTTGGCGCAATTGCTTTAAAATTAGCGACTGAACGGTATAAATACCAGCTATCCCTGCTTAAGCAGACGCTCTGGATTAGAACTCTTTAGAATTGAGTAAAGAATACTTCCAGCTGGAGCAGGCAACATCATGATGAATCAAAAGATACCTCAAAAGGTACCAATGGGCTTTAAGATTCCGCCCATTGGTGAGGAGTGATATAAAACCAAAAAAAACGTCAGTTATCACTCTGTTTTTTTTCATTCCGTACCAAAGAACAGCGGGTACAGGTGTTCTAAAGTGTCGGCAGGCAATGAAATCGAGTATAGTTAAACCTGCCTGTACCGCACTTGATTCTTTGAAAATATTATATCGTTCGTTTTCCCGCAACTCATCTATTCTGCTTTTATAATCATTCATATTATCCGGGAATGTTATTGGTGCCTCAGTCTCACCAGTGAAGGATTGTGCAGGATGAAAGTAAAGATGTGTATAAAGATCATTCGTTGGATGCCATAGCTGAGAGCACATTTTAGTATATGATTCTTTTATGCCCGTTAATAATGCACAATATCCTTCTTCTTTTTCCAGTATCACACACCATCCCATTAAGGTGGGAATCATCCAGGACATGCTTGTTGTTTTTTCTTTTAAATATGTATCGTCGCTATTGCATTCCATGCTGATAAGATCGTCAATAGAGTCTGTTGATATTGGATGTTCTCGTCCAATCCTGAGTACATAGTCCAGCCTCGAAATTAGTTCTCTAAGCCACTTTTCGATAGTGTCATTTCTCCCCATCAGAGAAAGAAATATTAATCCCAGAGTAATTTCAATGACATTCTCATCAAGACGTGGCGAACCAGATGCGGGATTGTTTATGATTAATGCACACAAGCTATCGGCAACGATATCGGCATTATGAATGTGAAGTGCTTCTTCATTATTATCTTTTCTAAGTGCAAGGAGAAAATTATTTAATCCGAGAGTTGCAAGTATACCAATATGTTCAAATACAGTTATATTAACCAGTGAACTTTCAGTTGAGTATAAAGAAAGAAGATATTTTTCATGAAAATAAGGTTGAAGTTTTGAAAAATATTCAGCAGAAATGTTAATATAACCTTGCCATATAACTTCAAATGCAGGGAAGTATTTTTTCGGATCCTTTTCAAGATTGATACGGTGCCATACCCATAGCAGGCATCGTTCGGATACAAATAAAGCTTGTTTGGTGTTGCCATCCTGTATCGCCCAGTAAGCTAATATATTCGTCGCGAGATAGCTGGTGCGGATTGACTTCTCCAGTTCTGCTTTCTTGATTTCTTTAATTTTTTTTCCTTCATTATCAAGCATCAGTGTTCGTAGTAGTAATCGATGGAAATCAATTCGTGAATAATCATTTTCACTAATCAATGATAGCGATTTTCTTAAATCGGTTCTGTCAATGTCGTTAAATATATGTTCATTTAACATGTATTTTTCAATAAAAGTGGAAAGTTTATCTGCTCCCCAGAAATCAAACTCATAGGATTTATTATCATCAAGATATCCGGCCCAGTTTTGATTTATTTCTTCTTTCATATCACCGCTGGTGGATAATATGATTTTCTTTGGCAACTTTTTGTGTTTTGGTTGTAAATGATTTCTAAGATAAACATCAAAAACTTCATTTAAACTCTGTCTTATGGATTGTGGTCCAGAATCCCATTCAGATCTACCTAGATCTTTCTGTTTAATTACAAATATAAATAGCTTTTTTTCTCCATCGTCAGGATCTTTACCTATTGCAGCAATATCGACACCATATTGTCTTGTGCCCGTTTGTGTAGTAAATAGAGGGACGATATCCATTGATAATAATAAATTAGGCAATAGTCTGTCGAGTTCATTTCTCTCTTTCAATGTTCGAATATATTGAGAAATTAATACCTTCATATTGTATCCCTTTTTGCTGTCTTGAACATTACCGTACGTATTTCATAGCCAACATTGTCCATAACATGCCTTCGCGGGAGAGAATAGCTACTCGAAAATGGATGAAGGTACGACGGTTCACCATAGCCGGTATTAAAGTGATCATTGTAATGGAAAGAGGCTATTCCTGCTTTTAGTGGAATGCGGGTAGCTATTTTAGATAAAAATGAATCCTCATTACTGATCTCTTGATTTTTAGCCATGACTTTATCCCGTTCTTTTTGAAAGGACAGTACATATGCTGAAGGCGGTTCGAACTCTTTTCTCCATGGGTATTTTTTTAGCGAATTCAGATAGTCTTCCGTATGGGCAAGTATATCGTCATATATTTTCAACGTCCGGTTTTTCTTGTTCCTGATTTTATTTTTGCATTCTCTTATTACATCAATAACATAGTTTGGATAGTCTGTGGCTATTTCATTTGATATGACCGATAATACAAGATTATCGGTTCTTTTATTTGCGTTATCGACATTCAGTAATGATAATATCGACGACATTAAATGTTTTTCATTAGAGATAAAACCCAGAGTTCTTCGCACCAGAAAAATAAAATCTCTTTCTGTAAAATCGTTAATAATGGCAAGACTATAACTTAATAAATGGTCGCTATTATTAACCATTAAATATGTGGATAGTAATCGCGAAAATTCAGCGATTTCGGGAATGTCATCAATGAGTGCTAATGTGAAAATTTTATTCGTTAACTCACTGGATTTTGTGGCATTATATAAAAAATTATCTATTTCCTGAGATTTTCTTACTATAGAACCATTCTTTATCATTACAAATAGACAACTAATCAATAGCTGATGTTTGGTTTCATCTTCAGTAATTGATGATAAAATATGAAAAATTAGCCCTCTGAGTTCGATATCATCTCCTGAGTTAATACAAATGGTATTTATCCAGTCGGGAAAGTCAGCATGAGATTGTAAATTTTTAGCTGTTGCTATTCTTTGGCAAAGCAATGCTGTTGCCTTTATATGATTATCCTTAAGTAACTTATGGATAATTTGACAAAATTCAGGTATTTTTTCTATTGTGTTTACGGTCGCTTGTATAGCAGCATTAGAAATATCTGTAACCGGAGAAGCAATCTTGCCTTTAATGGCTGATTTTATTTCATTATTACGATATTCTATATTATTTCTTTCTACAAATCTGCCAAGTATCCACAATGCTTGAGGAGACAGGATGATGTCATTTTTTTCTATATCACCGAGGAGAATATCAATCGCAGATGAATAGTCATGTTTTTGTAGAGCGAATAGGGAAATATTATAAAGGAACAGAACTTCCTGTTTTATATCAAGATAAAATTCTTTAATTATCTCATGACATTTTGATGTATCTTCATATAATCTGTCTGAAAATAAAGAAAAAGTACCAATATAGCCATTGAATTTGTTGTAAATTTCAGAGGAAAAATGAAAAATCACTTTCGTTTCTATATTGTTAGTATGCTTCAGGAACTGGTCAGCCAGTGAGGTGGTTTCGTAATGACTGCGAGTGGATGTGGTTAACATATCCCAGATGTCTATTTTACCTTCGTATTGGCTGAGGAATAATCCCGCAGTCGAATTATCGCCCCTTAATCCTGTGGTATATATATCAAAAGATACGTTAAGTATCTTTTCTTTTATATCTGCATCACTAAAGTTTATTGTGGAGCAATAATGTCTGACAATATATTTGTCTCGATTTTCATAAGATGAGAAAATTAATTTATTATCTTTTAAATAATAATCATCTGATTCTTCTTCTGATAAAAGAGTAAATTCCTTTTCTGTTAGTTCATGCTCCAGTGAGCCAGTTCTTTCAAGGAACAACTTATGAGCTATATTTTGAACAATACTGTTTTTCATTATCACACCTCCGGTGTAGCCGGATTATGTGTGAATTACAACCCTCTGTTTTATACCAGAAAAATCGTAGCTGACCTACTATTATCTGTCAGTATAAACCGACATCATATCAGGATGCCTTATTCATACATCGCTGCTCAGACCCTCATGCGTAGCTCAAGAGCGAGAGAATAAAGAACACCTTGCCTCACCAGCGAGGTTTTTTATTTTCTGCGAACTGCCTTCCAGTAATTTTCTTGCCGCTTATCACCAATCGCAGTATCCTTAATCCGCGCCTGCAACATCAGGTGCCGGGTTTAGCAGCCTGAACCACAAAGCGGACAGCCGCTCATTATGTAATGCGGTTTTTTTGTGTCCGTAATAAACCGAGTTATGCCCATATCATGGTGGGGCGTAGCGGGGGAGCGTTCGCGCTCGCCGGTTTCTTTGTGGCCGGTCTGCTAACCCTGTTACGTCTCACCACCCCGTTTAGCAGCGGTCTGGTGAGGTTTGCAAAATCACACAAAGAGGCTGCCACTATGGCTACGATCCCCACTCAAACACACCCGTTACTCGCTGTTCCTTTCAATGCCGCCACGGATTTCACCGTCCTTGCCAGCCACTGCGAAAATTTCGCCGAAACCCTGATTGAAAGTAAAGATATCGCGTTAAAAATGGCGCTCTGCGGCAGACTCAACACCGCTCTGACGTTGCTTCAGCCCACATTGTTAGAACCTGTCCCGCCCCATCTTGTTGAAAGCCTGACCGTTGATACCCTCCCCGTAAATGCCCCTCAATTTGGACCTGAATGCACAGAACTTTGCAACTACTGCCTTGCCCTGACGCAGACTCTGGCGGGGCAGGGATTTTCTTCTGAAACAGAGAAATTCCTTAGCTGGCTGCTGTATGACCTGATCAACTACTTCGCGGCGGAAATGAAAGCCCCGCGCTGGCTGCGCACTCCTGATGGCGTAAAGTTTATTGATGGGGTGGCGGCATGAGCATGATGCCACCGGACTGGCATTCCGCCGACATTATCGCGGCGCTGAAAAAGCGGGGAACGTCGCTGTCAGCCGTTTCCCGCCGCTCGGGACTGGCGTCCTCCACGCTGGCAAATGCGCTGATAAGGCACTGGCCCAAAGGCGAGAGATTGATCGCCGACGCGCTGGACGTTGCGCCAGAGCAAATCTGGCCTTCCCGCTACCGCATGCCGGAGCTGCGCCAGAGATAAACCGGCTCTCCCGATCTTCCGCAGGCATTTTGCCTGCGGAAGATCGGGAGAAAATCTTTCAGACGTAAAACCGGTTTCCCCTTTCAGCACCTATCACCTTTCTGTAACGTTTCCCCCGCAACCCGTTGTCGCTGACAACGCCTGCGCTTCCGGCCTGAAAGAAGCACCTGAACCCTCAGGAATGGCCCCCCTACCGGCTGTACCGCTGAAAATGCCGGGTCGTTCTTACGAACGGTTGAGGCCACGCTTCACCTGCCACAGCTTATCGTTACTGCGTAACATCGTCTGACATACTGCACCCGTACCCTTAACGCAGACGGGCAGCGGCCTGCATCGCCGTAAGGCGCTTGCTGCCGCGTGACCATAAAACTGCACCAGAACCCGATCGTCAAAACGCTGCACCACCCGGCGCGTCACTTTCGTTGCGCAGAGCAACAAAGTGACGTCGCAAGCCTCCACCACGACAGCCCTTTATCCACGCCAACCGGCAGCGACGGCAACAATCTGACGCACCCAAAAAAGGAGAACATCACCATCACGAGATCCACTCACAGGACAACAGGAACCGGGCCAGCGAAGGCCAGAAATGAATGATATCAAGGCGGATCGACCGATCCGGGGGAGCACCTGCCCACGCAGGCGGCGGCATTGAATGCCCAACCGTTCCCCGCCATACCTCAACTACGCCCGCCCCGGCGCACAGATATCATTCCGGCCAGAAGGCCGCCCGCCGCCGCTCCAGGGAACGTGTTCCATTCTTAAAACAGGCTTTTTTAACAGGGGAAAGCGATGGGAAAACTGGCGCAACAGATGGCCACGCTGGCGAAGCAGGCAGGCGGCAGCTACAAAACCGTCCACGACCGCATGGCGATCGCGCAGCGCTTCTGCCAGCACCTGCTGGCGCTGAATATCCAGAGTAAACAGGTGGCGCATCTCAAAGCGCGGCATATCGAGGGCTATATTCAGCACCGACTGGCGCAGGGGATCGGCAAACGCACGCTGCAAAACGAGATGGCAGCGCTGCGCGCCGTCCTGCAACAGGCCGGGCGCGATAAACTGACCTCGGATGAACGGCTCAGCAACCGGGTGCTGGGGCTGGCGGACGCCACCCGCGACGGCACAAAGCAGGCCATCCCCGGACACGTTTATCAGGCAGCGCTGCAAAAAGCGCAGGCGGCAGATCCGGGTTTTGCGGCAGCCCTGACGCTGGCGCGACTGATGGGGTTACGCTCGCAGGAGGCGGTGCAGAGCGCACAGTCACTCAAAACGTGGCAGCGGGCGCTGGCAGACGGAGAGCAACAGTTACGGATCGTGTTCGGCACCAAAGGCGGGCGGCCACGCGTCACCACCGTGTTAGATCCGCAGGCCGTCAGGCAGGCAGTGGATCGGACGCTTGAGATTGCCACCGCCCGCAACGGCAGGCTGATGGATGCGGCAGACCTGAAAACTGCCATGAACGACTGGCATAATCAGGCACGCCGTTGCGATCTTACGGGCGAATACGCCCCGCACAGCCTGCGCTACGCGTGGGCGCAGGACGCACTGCGTTACTGGCTGGCGCAGGGACTCAGCCCAAAAGAAGCGCTGGCGCAGGTCTCCACCGATCTGGGCCACGGCGACGGGCGCGGGCGCTATATCCGGCAGGTGTACGGGCGGGGCATGGAGGAGTAAACCGGGGCAGGCTGGCAGGTTAGACCGTTTGATCCGGCGTGATTAAGAGGAAATCATCCAGAATTTTGCCGGGCGGCAATTTTTTGCCCGATTTCCGATTGATTCTCCACAGATGAAAAGGCACAGGCTTTCATAAAAGGCAGGAAAATAAGGGAATTAAGGGGAATGGCCCTGACCGGAAAGGGCTAAAGGGCGACGCTGGAGCCTGATGCAGACAAACAGCAGATCCGCTCAATTCGGGATCTGCCGTTTCATTACAGACGAATTACGCCGTTACTGGTTCAGGCCGCCTTATGCCGCCGCGCATAAATATATGGCGCGACATACCCTTCGCGGCTCACGTCCAGATAATCCGACCACCACTGCATCATCTCCATACGGGCCTCCAGATGCTCCGCTTTATGTACATACGCCGCCCGCACGCCGTTGCGCTCCTTGTGGCTCATCTGACGCTCGATGGCGTCCTTCGACCACAGTGCGGACTCGTTCAGGGCGCTACAGGCCATTGTTCTGAAACCATGACCGCAAACCTCGGTTTTGGTGTCGTAGCCAATTACCCGTAGTGCTTTGTTGATGGTGTTTTCACTCATCGGTTTGTTCATCGAATGCGCACCCGCAAAGACAAATACCGACTCTCCGGTAATTTCCTTAATCTGCTCCAGCAGGACGACGGCCTGCGCCGATAACGGCACCAGATGCTCATCCTTCATCTTTGCGCCACGCTCGGAAAACCGCACGTCCTTCACCGCTTCCCGCTTTGCTGGCACCGTCCAGATACGGGCTTTCAGGTTGAACTCATCCCAGCGGGCAAGGCGCAGTTCACTGGAGCGCAGGAAGACGTGCAGATTCAGCTCAAGTGCCAGACGGGTCAGCTTCCGCCCCTTGTAGCCATTAATCTTGTCCAGCAGCTCCGGCAGGCGTTTCAGGGGCAGCGAGGGGTGATGTTGGGTCACTGTTGGGGTCACGACGCCATCCAGATCGTAAGCCGGGTTATATTTGATAATCCCCTGCTGCACGGCATAGCGCATGATTTTGGTCAGATGCTGTTTCACCCGCCCGGCGACGTCATGCACGCCTTTATCGTCAATGGCCTTAACCAGCTGCGCCAGATGGCGGGTTTCAATTTTCGCGATATCCATCGCGTCGATATCGGGGAATACGTAGCGCTTCAGGCAGATGAGGATTTTATCGGC
The DNA here is from genome assembly GCF_014104295.1 of Citrobacter sp. RHBSTW-00029. Lineage (NCBI taxonomy): Bacteria > Pseudomonadati > Pseudomonadota > Gammaproteobacteria > Enterobacterales > Enterobacteriaceae > Citrobacter > Citrobacter sp. RHBSTW-00029. The sequence goes on along the minus strand of NZ_JABXRT010000001.1, from coordinate 3,728,928 downwards.
GTGGCTTTCCGACCAGAGCTTCAGACAACTGGAATGCCACGCAGAGGCGATGTACTGAAACGTGCGGGTTTCATCCACGCTCTCTTTTTCGGGTTTACGCAACTGAGAAGGGCAGATCCGGGATGCCAGAAGTTTACGCGCCGCATCGCGCTTCTCGCGGGCCTCCGCCAGCGTAATTTGCGGATAGGGGCCAAAGGCCAGACGGCTTTCCTTACCGTCGAAGCGGTAACGAAAATACCAGAGCTTAGAACCGCTGGCGGATACCGTCAGGTACAGACCTTGCGAATCGGTGAGCTTATAAGATTTGTCGAGGGGTTTAGCAGCGCGGATTTTACTGTCGGTCAGGGCCATAGGGGTCTCTCCGTTTCATCGAACTGAAAGACCCGTAATCTGACCCCAAATTTTCCGGATACATAGGGAAAAACCAAAACGTATCGGGAAAGATTTTTACGCTAACCTGTTGAATTTCCTACGTGCTGGAACTTGCTGGGAAGCATAAAAAAGGAAAGGTGGTGCCCGGACTCGGAATCGAACCAAGGACACGGGGATTTTCAATCCCCTGCTCTACCGACTGAGCTATCCGGGCAACGGGGCGCATTAAACCGTATTCACGTCGGTCAGTCAATTAAATTTCGGGGAAAACCGTTCAACCGCTTAATATTGCGGCAATCTACGCATTTGTGCCTGAAGATTGAACAAAATAGGGAGGTGCCCCAGTCTCGCGCTCTCCAATAAGCATTGTGCGCTTAGGTCAGCGCCCCGCCCATACGACACTGAGCAAAACGCAGGATATCTTCGGCCAGACGATGTGCTGTTTCTACATCAGCATGGCTGCGATTAACCAGCATGCGACTCAGGCAGCCCTCCAGCACCAGTTCCATCTGTTTGGCGACCATTGCCGGGTCATCAACTTCCAGCGTCGTCAGCAGCTCATGGGTGAAGTCATGTGCAGCTTTTTTCTGTTGATCGGCCAACTGATGGACAGGATGGCCTGGATCGGGGTAAAACGTGCAGGCAGCGATGAACAGGCAGCCTGGATAGCGATTATTACTCACGCATTCGGACAGCGCGTTATAGCGTGCCAGTAGTTTCTGCTCAGCGCTCAGCGTGTCATCCAGCAAAAGCTGACGCCGCCAGATATCCACCCGTTGACTGAGGTAACGCAAGGCATCGTACAGAATGGCCTCTTTATCAGGCCAGAAGCGTTGCAGTTCATCAAGTGGATAATTGACATGCTCTGCCACCATTTCCAGTGTGGTATTGGCTATCCCTTGAACCTCAAGTAATTTCAGGGCTTCTCCCAGGACATCTTCACGTTGCACGGTATTCTCCTCCGTATTTCCTGTTGCAAGTGTCGCTCACGGTTGGCGATCGCGCAAATGTGCGCTGAAGGTCGCGGCATCCATAAAACCCGTTACCCGGGCCTCCGGATGCTCTTTTCCCTCGGCATCAAAGAACAAGATAGTCGGCAAACCTAAAACCTGTAGGTGTTTCAGCAGAGCGACATCCTGGGCATTGTTTGCTGTCACATCAGCTTGCAACAGCACCGTGTTGCCTAGCGCTTGCTGAACCTGCGGATTACTGAACGTGTACTTTTCAAATTCCTTACAGGCTACACACCAGTCGGCATACAGATCCAGCATGACTGGCCTGCCTTTAGCTTGCTCCAGCGCTTGATTTAACGCATCTACCGATGCCACCGGCGTGAAGTTAAGGTGTGCCTGGGTTTGAGTATGCGGCGCGCCGAACGCCCAGTCTTGCAGTGGACGCACGCATACCAGTGCTGCGGCAAACAGGACAATCTGCACGATACGCATCCAGGCGTGCTTTGCCTGCAGGCTGGTGATGAACGCCCAGCCAAAGAACGCGACGCCTAACAGTGACCATAAGCGAATGCCCCATTCGTCGCCAATAATGCGTTCGAGTAAAAAGACGGGAAGCGCAAGGATGACGAAACCAAAAGCGGTTTTGACATGTTCCATCCATGGGCCACTTTTCGGCAGCAGGCGGTTACCAAATACGGTAATCAGCATCAGGGGTAATCCCATCCCCAGTGCGTACAGATACAGCGTACTGCCTCCCAGCCACATGTTCCCGCTCTGAGCGATATACAGCAAAATCGCGCTTAGCGGGGCTGTGGTGCAAGGGGAACAGATGAGGCCAGCAATCGCTCCCATCGCAAAGACGCTACCAGGAGAGCCGCCTTGCTGGCGGTTGCTCATCAATGTGAGACGCGTCTGCAACGATGAAGGGAGCTGCAGCGTGAACAGGCCAAACATCGACAGAGCCAGCAGCGTAAAGACAATGGCAAGCCCAATCAATACATAGGGATGCTGTAGCGCGGCCTGAAACTGTAGCCCGGCAGCCGCAACGACCAGACCCAGCGCGGTATAGGTGAGCGCCATTCCCTGTATGTAGATAAAGGTCAGCAGCAGAGCCCGCCCGGTTGATAAGCGTTGTTTACCGCCGAGTACGATCCCGGAAATCAGTGGATACATCGGCAATACACAGGGGGTAAAGGCAATGCCAATCCCGATCAGCAATGCCCACAGTGCGGAAAAGGGGAGTTGGGCGGCTGGCTGTGATTGTTTTTCCGGGGCGACTGTATCAGGCGTTGGTGTAGGCGTCGCATCTGTACGAGCCATGACTTCACTGAGTGGAACGGTTTTGGTTTCCGGCGGATAGCAAAATCCGGCATCGGCACAGCCCTGGTAAGTAACGGTCAGCGTTGCACCAGATGCGGCCTGATTGATCGTTACCGGAACGTTCAACTGCTTACGGTAAATTTCACTTTTGCCGTAAAACTCATCTTCATGCCAGACGCCTGGCGGTAGCTTTACTTCGGCAATATCAGCCTGAGACGGTGTAATGCTTATCTGTTTGCGGTACAGGTAGTAGCCGTCTTTTACCTGCCATGAGAAGTTCAGGTCATGTTGGTTTTGCTGAAAATCAAAAATAAATGCCCGGTCGGCAGGGACAAACTGCGAGCGGCCAGGCGAATCAAATAATCCGGCAAAAGTGGATGTGCTGCATAGCAGCAGGATCAGCGTAAGGATGCGTTGAGCCATGAGCGGTAATCAAAGTCTCCGTGAGTGACGGGTAAAACCAGAAGTTCAGGGGTTTGATATGGATGATGAGACTTCAGGCAATCGAGAAGCGCTTGCTGGTGCGTGACGGTAGTTTTTAAAATCATCTGGACTTCATATTCCTGCTCCAGCTTACCCTCCCAATAATAGAGAGACGTTGCACCGGGCAGCAGCGTCACGCAGGCGGCCAGTTTTTCTGCCAGTACTTTTGCAGCCAGATCCTGGGCGGTTGCTTCATCCGGGGCGGTACAGAGCACCACAACGGTATCGGGGATGGAGATATCCTGACTCTTAACATCAAGCATAAACACCTCGAAAGAACAGAGTAACCAGCAAGAGAACGGTAACTATACAACGGACGAGGGAAGGATGTTAGTTAAAGCGAGGCGGGGAGGTACTGCGGGATGCCTAAGCACCCCGCAGGTAAAACTTACAGCATGAAGCTACCCAGCAAGAAGCCGAAGCAGACAGCCAGAACCACACCCAGAGTACCCGGGATGAAGAACGGATGGTTAAAGACGAATTTACCGATACGGGTAGTACCGGTGTCATCCATCTGAACCGCCGCAACCAGAGTTGGGTAGGTAGGCAGAATGAACAGGCCAGAAACCGCAGCGAAAGACGCTACAGCGGTCAGTGGAGAAACGTTCAGTGCCAGAGCCATCGGCATCAGTGCTTTAGCCGTTGCAGCCTGAGAATACAGCAGAGCAGAAGCAAAGAAGAAGATGACAGCCAGCAGCCACGGATGACCCTGAATTACGCTACCTGCAGTATCTTTGATCCAGTCAATGTTGTGAGATACGAAGGTATCACCCAGCCATGCAACACCCAGGATACAAATACAGGCGCTCATACCGGCTTTGAAGGTGCTGGAGTTCAGGATGGAGTCAGTTTCAACGCGGCAGATGATTGTCGTCAGCGTCGCGATGCTCAACATGATGATCAGAATGGCGTTGGTGGTGTTCATCAGCGGTTTAGCGACCAGGCCAAGGCTTGGGCTGTTGACGATGGCGTAAACGACAACACAAACTACGCCCAGCAGGAACAACCAAACGGAGGTTTTCGCGCCAGCTTTGATTTCAACTTGTCTTTCACCGCGCAGTTCAACCAGACCTTCTTCCAGACGCTTACGATAAATCGGGTCGTCAGACAGTTTGGAGTTGAACAGTGCGGTGACCAGGAAGGACATCACCAGAACGGCCAGCAGGGTAGACGGAATGACCACTGACAGCAGGTGAATGTAGCTGATACCATGACCTTCCATGACGGAAGACATGTAAACCACGGCCGCTGAGATAGGTGATGCGGTAATAGCAATCTGTGCAGAAACCACTGCGGTAGAGAGCGGACGGCAAGGTTTGATCCCTTGCTCCTTCGCGACTTCAGCAATAACTGGCAGCGTTGCCAGAGAGATGTTGCCGGTACCGGCAAAGATAGTCAGGAAATAGGTCACGATCGGTGCAAGGATTGTGATGTATTTCGGGTTCTTACGCAGCAGTTTTTCAGTTTGATGGACCAGATAGTCCAGACCACCGGCAATCTGCATGGCGGAGATAGCAGCGATAACCGCCATGATAATGGAAATAACATCGAACGGAATATTACCCGGTTTTACGCCAATAGCGGCGAGAACCAGAACACCCAGCCCACCTGCAAATCCAATACCGATACCCCCAAGTCTGGCACCCAAAAAGATTGCCAGCAAAACGATGATAAGTTCTAAAACTATCATATTAGCCTTCCTTGTTGTTTAACAAGTTGATATTAAATTGTTGTTTTTAAGTAACTTGGTGCAAGAAAAAAGGCACGTCATCATGACGTGCCCTCTCTGGTACTACCCTACACGATTACTGTTCGCTTTCATCAGTATAACGTTTTGCTTTATAAGCCGGGTGCATCAGGTTCTGTGCAGAGAAGATATCGTCCAGTTCTGCCTCGGTCAACAGACCGCGCTCCAGGACAACTTCACGCACGCTCTTACCGGTTTCGGCACAAATTTTACCGACGATATCGCCGTTGTGGTGACCGATGAACGGGTTGAGGTAGGTGACGATACCGATGGAGTTATAAACGAATGCTTCACACACTTCTTTGTTAGCAGTGATGCCGCTAACGCATTTTTCCAGCAGGTTGTAGCAAGCATTGCTCAGAATGTGGATAGATTCGAACATTGCCTGGCCGATAACAGGTTCCATTACGTTCAGCTGCAGCTGACCTGCTTCAGATGCCATGGTAACAGTGACGTCGTTACCGATGACTTTAAAGCACACCTGGTTTACAACTTCTGGAACAACCGGGTTCACTTTTGCTGGCATGATGGAAGAGCCCGCCTGCAGTTCCGGCAGGTTGATCTCATTCAGGCCGGCACGTGGGCCAGAGGAGAGCAAACGCAGGTCGTTACAGATTTTGGACATTTTCACAGCCAGACGTTTCAGTGCACCGTGCACCATAACGTATGCGCCGCAGTCGGAGGTGGCTTCAATCAGGTCTTCTGCAGGAACGCAGGCGAAACCGGTCACTTCAGCCAGTTTTTGCACTGCCAGCGGAGAGTACTCTTTCGGTGTGTTCAGACCCGTACCGATTGCAGTTGCGCCGAGGTTAACCTCCAGCAGCAGCTCAGCGGTACGGCCAATGTTTTTTACTTCTTCTTTCAACAGTACGCTGAAAGCACGGAATTCCTGACCGAGGGTCATCGGTACAGCATCCTGCAGCTGGGTACGACCCATTTTCAGGATGTCCTGGAATTCAACAGCTTTTTGCTCGAAGCCTTCACGCAGTTGGTTCAGAGCATCAATCAGTTTGATGATGGATGCGTAAACAGCGATACGGAAACCGGTCGGGTAAGCGTCGTTGGTAGACTGACATTTGTTGACGTGGTCGTTCGGGTTCAGGTACTGATATTCACCTTTCTGGTGACCCATCAGTTCCAGACCGATATTGGCCAGCACTTCGTTGGTGTTCATGTTGACGGAGGTACCCGCACCACCCTGGTAAACATCTACCGGGAACTGATCCATGCATTTTCCGTTATTCAGGACTTCATCACACGCCGCGATGATGGCATTTGCCACGCTCTTAGGAATAGTTTGCAGCTCTTTGTTGGCCAGTGCCGCTGCCTTTTTAACCATTACCATGCCGCGAACAAATTCAGGAATGTCACTGATTTTGTTGTTGCTAATGTAGAAGTTTTCAATCGCTCTCAGAGTGTGGACACCATAGTAAGCGTCCGCTGGAACTTCCCTGGTACCCAACAAGTCTTCTTCGATACGAATGTTGTTTAACATGTGAACCTTCTTTTTCAAGCTGCCAATGATTTGACTAAACACACAGGATATATGTGATTTCGATTGTTTCCCGACCGACGATTATCCCCTGCATCGGTCTGATACCCGAGATCATATGCTGGTTCAGGATTTCTACCGTAATCTGGATCACTTAAAGCGTGGAATTTACCCCTTATTTATTATTCTGTGAAATAGATCACCCCTTTAGGATTAACACCAAATATTAGTGTACAAGCAGCTTGAAATTTTGCTAATCACCCCAATATTAGAGTGATGCAAGTCACACAATTTTCGAGCAGTTGTTGGTGAAAACGGCTGTTTTCAACAGGAGAACCCTTTGCGCTGGATACCATTACTTGCCATTTTTCTCTACGTTTACATAGAGATATCTATTTTTATCCAGGTTGCCCATGTGCTGGGTGTCCTGATGACCCTGATTTTGGTTATTTTTACCTCGGTTATCGGTATGTCTCTGGTTCGTAACCAGGGGTTTAAGAACTTTTTACTGATGCAACAGAAAATGGCGGCAGGTGAAAGTCCGGCTGCAGAAATGATCAAGAGCGTGTCGCTGATTATCGCCGGCTTGCTGTTGGTGCTACCTGGTTTTTTCACCGATTTCCTCGGTCTTCTTCTTTTATTACCTCCGGTGCAGAAACATTTGACCATGAAGTTGCTGCCACATTTGCGTTTTTCGCGTATGCCAGGTGGTGGATTTAGTGCCGGAACCGGTGGCGGTGAGACCTTCGACGGTGAATTTCAGCGTAAAGACGATGAGCGCAACCGTCTTGATCATAAAGACGACGATCGTCGCGACTGACCCTGCAGGCCCGGTAAGTGCTACCGGGCTTTCTTATTGCTTATTTGGCCTCAGCCATTTTCCGGCTCGGTAAAAACAGCCACAGCCCTGCCAGCATAATCAGCGCATACAGGCTCTTCCAGCCTACCATCGCCAACAGCAGCAGACACAGCAGACCGCCAATAACCGCCAGCGCGCGGTATTGTTCTTTCAGTAATCGACATCCCGCCAGCATGCACAGCAGATAAATCATAATAAAGATGCCGTTAGCGTAGATGATTAACGCGTCGAGATTGATTTGCAGCATATAGATGCACAATGTACTGACGACGCAGCAGCCCAATACGGCGTTTAGCGCATTGCCCGGAAGATGGCGAGGGGATAGACGAGCCAGACAGCTCTCCGGTTTATATTGTGCTTGCGACCACACCAGACGGGCGAAACTTTGGATATAAATGTTCAGGCTGGCAAAGCAGGCCAGATAACCAATGATGCAGGCAACCCACAGGGCGTGAACGCCAAACAGTTGAACGACGATTTCAGGCAGCGATGCCGCCGCCGCCATCTGCTCTCCGTACGCACCAAAATGAAGTACAACGACGGTACATGCCCAGTACACGGAACCGGCCAGTAGCAGACCTATCATCAGCGCGCGCGGGAAATCCCGCTCCGGATTTTTGAATTCAGAGGCCAGGTGTGCGAACGCTTCAAGGCCAACAAAGCACCAGAACATCACCGACAGCGCGGCAAAAAGCCCGGGAAACTCAATTTTGTCGATGGCAGGAAAGGGGATCTCACTCGGTTTCAACTCGCCAGCCCACCAGATGGCGACAATCAGCGCGACGATCAGTCCGGCAATCACCGTTTGCAGGTTTGCGCTGGAGCTGGCACCCCGCGAACCGATGTACCAGACCAATACCAGCGTGCCGAGCTCTGCTAACAGAAGCTGCCAACCATGCCAGCCAAACATTGCCTGGCCGAATCCGGCGGCAATGTGCAATGCCGCAGGTAACCCCACTGGAATTACCGATAAAAAAAGCCACCCGGTAACGCGCTCAAGCCGTGAGCCAAAGGCCATGCCGACAAAATGCGCCACGCCGCCTGCGCTGGGAAAATGGCGACCGAGTACGGCAAAGACAATCGCCACCGGAAAGACTAAAACGATCAGCACCGGCCATGCCCACAGGCTGTTGTTGCCAGCAACCAGCGCGGCAAGTGCGGGGACGGCGAAAACGCCTGTACCTAACAATGATGTCGACAACAGGCCAACGCCTTGAGCCAGTCCCAGCTCTTGTTTTAATCCGCTCATAAGTTGTTATCCGGTTATGCCCATGTACCGGGCTACAGCGCAGATTTTCGATGGTATCACAATCGGATTTGCTTATGACGACGTAGCTGAAATCGTTATGAAATGTGAGGCGTGTCGGTGTTTTGACGGGATTTTCTGCTGATAAAAATTTTTTTTCGCTTGCCCCCTTGAAGGCACAAAAGCCCATCCCCATCTCTCTGGTCACTAGCCGGGATACCGTTTACGGGCCGGCGCCACCCATAACTGATAAAGACTTTCTCAAAGGAGAGCTATCAATGAGTATTCGTCCGTTACATGATCGTGTGATCGTCAAACGTAAAGAAGTTGAATCCAAATCTGCTGGCGGCATCGTACTGACCGGTTCTGCAGCGGGTAAATCAACTCGTGGCGAAATCATCGCTGTCGGTAAGGGCCGCATCCTGGACAACGGTACCGTACAACCGCTGGACGTGAAAGTTGGCGACATCGTCATTTTCAACGATGGCTACGGTGTTAAATCTGAGAAGATCGACAATGAAGAAGTGTTGATCATGTCTGAAAGCGACATCCTGGCGATTGTTGAAGCTTAATCCGCGAACGACACTGAACATACGAATTTAAGGGAAAGAGAAAATGGCAGCTAAAGACGTAAAATTCGGTAACGACGCTCGTGTGAAAATGCTGCGCGGCGTGAACGTACTGGCAGATGCAGTGAAAGTTACCCTCGGTCCAAAAGGCCGTAACGTGGTTCTGGATAAATCTTTCGGTGCACCGACCATCACTAAAGATGGTGTTTCCGTAGCACGTGAAATCGAGCTGGAAGACAAGTTCGAAAACATGGGCGCACAGATGGTAAAAGAAGTTGCCTCTAAAGCGAACGACGCTGCAGGTGACGGTACTACCACTGCAACCGTACTGGCTCAGTCCATCATCACTGAAGGTCTGAAAGCCGTTGCTGCGGGCATGAACCCGATGGATCTGAAACGTGGTATCGACAAAGCTGTCGCTGCTGCGGTTGAAGAACTGAAAACACTGTCCGTACCGTGCTCCGACTCTAAAGCGATTGCTCAGGTTGGTACCATCTCTGCTAACTCCGACGAAACCGTAGGTAAACTGATCGCTGAAGCGATGGACAAAGTCGGTAAAGAAGGCGTGATCACCGTTGAAGACGGTACCGGTCTGCAGGACGAACTGGACGTGGTTGAAGGTATGCAGTTTGACCGTGGCTACCTGTCTCCTTACTTCATCAACAAGCCGGAAACGGGCGCAGTAGAACTGGAAACTCCGTTCATCCTGCTGGCCGATAAGAAAATCTCCAACATCCGTGAAATGCTGCCGGTTCTGGAAGCCGTTGCGAAAGCAGGCAAACCGCTGCTGATCATCGCTGAAGATGTTGAAGGCGAAGCACTGGCTACCCTGGTTGTTAACACCATGCGTGGCATCGTGAAAGTGGCTGCGGTTAAAGCACCTGGCTTCGGCGACCGCCGTAAAGCTATGCTGCAGGATATCGCGACGCTGACCGGCGGTACCGTTATCTCTGAAGAGATCGGTATGGAGCTGGAAAAAGCGACCCTGGAAGATCTGGGTCAGGCAAAACGCGTTGTGATCAACAAAGATACCACCACCATCATCGATGGCGTGGGTGAAGAAGCGGCAATCCAGGGTCGTGTAACCCAGATTCGTCAGCAGATCGAAGAAGCAACTTCCGACTACGACCGTGAAAAACTGCAGGAGCGCGTAGCGAAACTGGCAGGCGGCGTTGCAGTCATCAAAGTGGGTGCTGCTACCGAAGTTGAAATGAAAGAGAAGAAAGCCCGCGTTGAAGATGCCCTGCACGCGACCCGTGCTGCGGTAGAAGAAGGCGTGGTTGCTGGTGGCGGTGTTGCGCTGATCCGTGTAGCGTCCAAACTGAGTGAACTGCGTGGTCAGAACGAAGACCAGAACGTGGGTATCAAAGTTGCGCTGCGCGCAATGGAATCCCCGCTGCGTCAGATCGTGCTGAACTGCGGCGAAGAGCCGTCTGTTGTGGCTAACACCGTGAAAGCGGGTGACGGTAACTACGGTTACAACGCAGCAACTGAAGAATACGGTAACATGATCGACATGGGTATTCTGGATCCGACCAAAGTAACCCGTTCTGCGCTGCAGTACGCGGCTTCTGTTGCGGGTCTGATGATCACCACCGAGTGCATGGTAACCGACCTGCCAAAAGGCGATTCCCCTGATTTAGGTGGCGCTGGCGGTATGGGCGGCATGGGTGGAATGGGCGGCATGATGTAATTGCCCACACCCTGCATCCTTCAGGCTGCAGACGCGTTGGCTGCGTTTGCTAACCCCAGTCACTTACTTGAGTAAGCTCCTGGGGATTAACAAACTGGCCGCCTTCCTGCAACCAGAATGATTTGGGTGCTCATCTCCCAGAATTGAGAAACCCCCGGGCAGAAATGTCCGGGGGTTTTTCTTTTGGTCATCTTTTTAGTATATGATTCAGCTACGGACATAACGTCCAACTAATTGATTATGGGGAATGACATGCACATGAAATATTTAGCAGGGATCGTTGGTGCCGCGCTACTGATGGCGGGTTGTAGCTCCAGCAACGAACTGAGTTCAGCCGGGCAAAGCGTACGCTTTGTCGAAGATAAGCCTGGCGCAGAGTGCCAACTGATAGGCACGGCAACCGGTAAGCAAAGCAACTGGCTTTCTGGCCAGCACGGCGAAGAGGGCGGCTCAATGCGTGGCGCAGCAAACGATCTGCGTAACCAGGCTGCGGCAATGGGCGGTAACGTGATTTATGGCGTCAGCAGCCCATCGCAGGGAATGCTCTCCAGCTTTGTTCCTACCGCTAGTGAGATGATTGGGCAGGTTTATAAGTGCCCTAACTGATTACACTTCATCCTTCAACCAGCCCCTTTGTTGGCTGCGCTGTGAAACCCCAGTCACATAGTTATCTATGCTCCTGGGGATTTTCTTCGCTTGCCGCCGCGATGCAGATTGAATTATTTTGTGTAATAAAGTGGCCTGGACAGGCTCATGCAATCGTAGGCCTGATAAGCGCAGCGCCATCAGGCATTCTGAGTCTTATGCGCAGACTGAACGCGTAAATGATGCAGCGCGCGCAGGCACTGATCCTGATTGAGCTTTTGCGTCTTATCACCCGTCAACGTTCTGACAAACACCTGGCACGGTACACCGGCAAGTTTTTTCAGCCGTGGGCTGAAATCGAGCAGACGGCGAGTAATGGCTTCGGCCTCTTTGCTGCCGGAAAGAGCGCGAGTTTTTACTACCGAACCACAGTACTGGGCTTTTCCTTTATCATCCGTATAGCGGTAAATAATCGCCAGATAATGATTAAACAGGTTATGTTTCCATTCGGGTTGTGTATAAGAATCGTATTCCAGATTGTCGTTTTGCTGGCAATCCACATCGTACAGCGGCAGAAAATCCAGCAGCGATGTAATTCGTAGCGCTAAATCCCGCATGCCAGCATTATTTATTGCATGAATAATTGCATGCGCCAACACCTGAATCTGTAATTCATTAACCAGTAACTCATCTGTTTTCCCGTCATGCAGCGTCAGAGAAAATGCTAAATTCTCCCCTTTATCATCCACTAACGTCAGTGAATTTATGCGACGGTTAATATCCGCATTCTTTAACTCATCTTCCTGAATTAAAGGAATATTTTCGTGCATCTTTTTGCTGGCTTTCTCGCATTCTTTCTCATATTGCACACGCTCGTCTTCGCTTAGTTGATGTTTGGCGTATAGCTTGCTTTCCAGAGCAATAAACAAGTCTCTTAGCCCAAGCGGAGAAAGAAAAAACAGCGACTCTTTATTTCTTGGTTCTTTTATCTTTAATGCCAAAGCAACAAATTCATTCTTCTGACGAATAACGCCGGTATTAATACCTTTAATACTGATAGCCATCAAAGGTTCTCCCTAACCATATATTTATTGATGTTCTGCATTTGAAACTATTGATAAAATTTACGAATGAATGATTTTACAGCGCTAATTAAAATAGCACAGATTAAAAGTGTGGCTCCACTTGTTGGAATTTAAATGATAAGTAATCGTGTCGAGTGTCCGAAATCGGACACTCAATAATGACTATTGTTGGCGTAACTGCAAATCCAACGGCGTTTTACTTGGCTCACCGCCAATTTCGCGCGCCAGTTTTGGGACCATATAGCCTGAAATCAGCGTCAGCAGCTCTCGCATGATTTTCCGTGCCTCATCGTCACTCACCATAAAGTGAGCGGCTCCCTGCACTTTATCCAGTACATGCAGGTAATAGGGCATTACGCCCGCATCAAACAGTGCATTGCTCAGGTTTGCCAGCGTTTGTGCGTTGTCGTTCACGCCACGCAGCAGGACGCTTTGGTTAAGCAATGTGACACCCACTTTACGCAAGCTGGCCATTGCCTGACGAAATGTCTCATCAATTTCGTTCGCGTGATTAATGTGATTGACCAGCAGAATCTGCAGGGAAGAGTGTGCAAAACGCTCGACCAGTCCTTCAGTAATACGCACCGGGATAACAATCGGCAAACGGCTGTGAATTCGCAGACGCTTAATATGCGGGATGGTTTCCAGTTGCGTGAGCAACCAGTCCAGTTCATGGTCTTTGGCCATTAACGGATCGCCACCGGAGAAGATAATCTCATCCAGCTCAGGATGTGCGCTAATGTAGTCCAGGGCGACCTGCCAGTTGCGCTTATTGCCCTGGTTTTCAGCATACGGGAAGTGTCGGCGGAAGCAATAGCGACAATTTACCGCACAACCGCCTTTAACCAACAGCAGCGCCCGGTTGCGATATTTATGCAGCAGACCGGGAACCACGCTGTGCTGTTCTTCCAGTGGATCGGTCGAGTAGCCTGGTGCGGAAACGAACTCTTCCTGAGAAGTAAGTACCTGACGCAAAAGCGGATCGTCTGGATTGCCTTTTTCCATGCGGGCAATAAACGCACGCGGAACGCGCAGGGCGAAAAGCCGTCTCGCATCGCGTCCGGCCAACAGTTTTTCATCTGCGTCTATATTCAAAAGATGCAGAAGTTCATCAGGATCGGTCACAACATCGGCAAGTTGCGATAACCAATCTTCTCTGGATGGGGTATTTAGGGTTACAATATGCGCCATTTTGTGGCTTAGCTACCAGTTAACAATTTTCAGAGGGCCTTATGGCAACGTACTATAGCAACGATTTTCGTGCTGGTCTTAAAATCATGTTGGACGGCGAACCTTATGCGGTTGAAGCCAGCGAATTCGTTAAACCAGGTAAAGGCCAGGCGTTTGCGCGCGTTAAGCTGCGCCGCCTGCTGACCGGTACTCGCGTAGAGAAAACCTTCAAGTCTACCGACTCCGCTGAAGGCGCAGACGTAGCCGACATGAACCTGACTTTCCTGTATAGCGACGGTGAGTTCTGGCACTTTATGAATAACACCACTTTCGAACAGTTGGCTGCTGACGAGAAAGCGGTAGGCGATAACGCTAAATGGCTGCTGGACCAGGCTGAATGCATCGTGACCCTGTGGAACGGTCAGCCGATCTCCGTGACTCCGCCGAACTTCGTTGAGCTGGAAGTCGTTGAAACCGACCCAGGTCTGAAAGGTGACACTGCAGGTACTGGTGGTAAACCAGCGACGCTGTCCACCGGTGCAGTGGTTAAAGTTCCGCTGTTCGTACAGATCGGCGAAGTCATCAAAGTGGATACCCGCTCTGGCGAATACGTATCCCGCGTGAAGTAATATTCTTCATCTTTCAGGCTGCATCAGGCGGCCTGAATGATTTTGCGTATTTCTAAGATGTGGGTGCAGATTGCTGCGCCATACTTTTCCAGGGCAGGAATGATGAAACGTCTTCTCGGTCTTGTAATGCTTATCCTTTTCACCAGCACCCTCCTGGCGGGCTGTAATACGGCGCGCGGCTTCGGTGAAGATATCAAACATCTCGGTAATTCAATTTCTCACGCTGCCAGCTAGTCCCCTCATGTTGTCTTAAAAACGGTCGTTTATCCGTCACCCCCCCGGATCTTGTCTATTATTAAGTAGCTATACACAAACAATATTGGCTAAAAAAGGAAGACGTTATGGTTAAGAAGACAATTGCTGCGATCTTTTCTGTGTTGGTACTTTCTTCCGTATTAACGGCGTGTAATACGACGCGAGGCGTAGGTCAGGATATTTCTGAGGGCGGTAGTGCCATTTCTGGTGCAGCGACAAAGGCTCAGCAATAGCTATGAACGGTACGACGCACCGTCGTACCGTTAATTCATCTTCTCAGGTAGAGAGAGAAACGGTGAAAAGCGGTTCCCCAGGTGCAGCTTCATACGGATATTTCGCTTATAGGTGTATACCGTCTTACCATGAATGCAGAGCGCGGCGGCTATTGCATTGTTATCAACGCCATCCATCCACAACGACAGTACCTTCTCTTCCTGTGGTGTAAGCAGCGGTGTGGCATTTTTAGGTGTATCCAATACGGGGCGGATCTGTAGTGCATTCTGGATCGTGCGCGAAAGATCATGCAACGCGATGTGTTTGGACAATGTCGAGTGAACGGCAGAGTGAGGGGGATCGATTGGGTTATGCGATCGGTCGCCTGATTGTAGTAAAATCAGCGGGATGGCGCCGCAGCTCATAAAAAATGGTGCGATGGGGGGGCTGGAGTGAATATCGCTGAGAAAACTACATAAATCTGCGATTACCAGATGTGGCTTCCACTGCAAAATATGCTCTTTAGCCAACATCAGATTATTAATCCCTGACACCAGAAATGAAGAGTTGAACATACCAGAATGATTAAGCAAGGCCTCTATCCCTGTGCGGGTGAAGTGGCACCGGTCAATCACTAAAATTTTAAGCATAAACCTTTCGCATTCAGAAGAGGATCAAATGGCTTTCTGAGTTCAGAAAGCTCTTCATCATAGAGAAGTCCAATGTGAGCCAAATGCGGGAACTACGCCTCTAATTGGGCTTAATTCTTGCTTTAAGTAAGCAATGAATAAAAAGGTTGAAATTCATTTTCTCCCGGGCAAAAATGCCATTTCATACATCCGCTTTGCAGGACGACCTGCAAACGCATCTTTCAACCGGGGACGGCCCCATTGTGTACTGGAGCCAGTCATGTCCTGGATCGTTTTACTTATCGCGGGCCTGCTTGAAGTTGTCTGGGCTATTGGTCTGAAATATACCCACGGTTTTACCCGTTTAACGCCAAGTATTATCACCATTGCGGCGATGATCGTCAGTATCGCTATGCTTTCCTGGGCGATGAGAACGCTACCGGTTGGTACGGCTTATGCCGTCTGGACCGGGATTGGCGCGGTAGGGGCGGCCATTACCGGCATTCTGCTACTGGGTGAATCAGCCAGTCCGGCACGTCTGCTCAGCCTGGGGTTGATTATTGCCGGCATTATTGGCCTGAAGCTCAGCACCCACTAAGCGCCGGGTTGTTTTACCCAAATCAACTTGTTCACTTCAAACCCCTCCCGGGTCGCGACTGCCAGCATCTGCTGTTTCATCTCATCTGAAATCGTTGGGGTACGAGAGAGGATCCACAGATAGTCGCGATCCGGGCCGCAGACCAGCGCGTGACGATATTCCCTATCGAGCGCAATCACGTTATACCCGCCATAGAAAGGGCCGAAGAACGAGACCTTGAGCGCAGCGCGGTTTGGATCGCCGGTGAAATAGGCTTTACCCTCGGTTTTCTGCCACATTTCCCTGTCTGGGTTATAGCCCTTGTTGATCACATTGATGCCGCCGTCGTCGCGCAGGCTGTAGGTTGCGGTCACTTTTTCCAGTCCACGCTCGAATCGATGGTCGAAACGTGCAATTTCATACCAGGTGCCCAGATAGCGTTTGGCATCAAAGTTATTCACCACGGTAACGCCTTTCGGCGGTGTAGGGGAACTGCAAGCAACAACCAGAAATGCAGCCGTAACTGCAGCAACGACGGGCAGAATGCGCATAGTGTTTTCCTTGCTGTTTTTTGTTAAGTGTAGATGACAGCAGGAAAAAAAGATCAAGAATGGAGGCCCGATTTACCGGACCTCTTTGTCAGTTATTGCAACTTTTCCAGGATGCGCCAGGCGGCCTCTACGCGAGCCGGGTTAGGGTAGCTTTTGTTTGCCAGCATCACGATGCCAAGATTTTTTTCTGGCACGAAGGCAACGTAACTGCCAAATCCGCCAGTAGACCCTGTTTTATGCACCCATGAGGCTTTCACGACTGGGGCTGGCGGATTTACCTCAACGGCGGGCAGCGCTGCCAGCGCCACTTTGCTGTCGCTACCGCTGATTATCGAGTCGGCTTTCACTGGCCAGTTAAGCATTTCCCAGCCTAAGCCCTGGTACATCTCACCAATGCGCCAGTAACGTGACTGTGCGAGCCCGATGCCCTGCTGCAGGGTTTTCTCCTGCACGTGGCTGGCGTCCATATTGGCCTGAACCCAGCGAGCCATATCCATAATGCTGGATTTCACACCATACGCTTCGGCATCAAGCTGGCCTGGCGAAACATGTACGGGCTTGCCATCGCGATAGCCCCAGGCATAATCTCGTTGCTCGTTCTGCGGAACGGTAATCCAGGTGTGAGTGAGTTTTAATGGCTGCAGGACGCGTCTGATCATCGCCCCTTCGTAGCTCATTCCAGAGGGTTTCACCGCCAGTACGCCAAACAGACCAATGCTGGAGTTAGCATAGAGACGTTTAGCGCCCGGGGCCCACTGGGGTTGCCAGTTTTGATAAAAGCGCAGCAATGCAGTTTTATTCGTCACCTCGTCGGGGATCTGAAGCGGCAGGCCACCCGCCGTATAGGTGGCTAAGTGCAGCAGACTAATGTTCTGCCACTGTTTGCCTGTGAGTTCCGGCCAGTACCGGGTGACCGGATCGCTGAGTTTGATTTCGCCGCGGGCGATCGCATCGCCGCCCAGCACGCCATTGAAGGTCTTACTGACTGAACCGAGTTCGAACAGTGTGTTCTGTGTAATCGGACGATTATTGGCGATATCAGCTTTACCCCAGGTAAAGTAATACGGTTTTCCCTGGTAGATAACGGCCACGGCCATACCCGGAATAGCCTGTTCCTTCATCAGCGGTGTGATGGTGCGGTTAACGATATCGGCAATCTGTTGTTCTGTTTTTGCGGCGGCAAACGTTGAGAAAGAGGCTGTCAGCAGTAGTGCGCAGCATAACGATTTTTTCATCATGAAATCATTTCCGTAATAAAAAGCGAAAGGGTGTCCGGGCCCGTCAGACGCAATCAGTGTGTTTGATTTGCACCGTGTTGACAAACGGTTAAATTTAGCAGCAGATATAAGTTTTTCTAACAGGTTAGATGATGACGCGTAGCTATATCCCACTTAATTCTCTGCGGGCTTTTGAAGCGGCCGCCAGGCATCTCAGCTTTACCCGCGCAGCAATTGAGCTTAACGTGACGCATTCTGCCATCAGCCAGCATGTGAAAGCGTTGGAACAACAGCTGAATTGTCAGCTCTTTATTCGCGTTTCACGGGGCCTGATGCTCACGACAGAAGGTGAGAGTCTGTTACCTGTACTTAATGACTCTTTCGATCGTATGGCGGCGATGTTAGACCGCTTTGCCGGTAACCAGTCTCAGGAAAAACTGAAAATTGGTGTGGTGGGCACTTTTGCGGTGGGTTGCCTTTTCCCACTTCTACACGATTTTAAACGGTGTTATCCGTATATCGATTTACAGCTTTCCACGCATAATAACCGTGTTGATCCTGCTGCAGAGGGGCTGGATTATACCATTCGCTACGGAGGGGGAGCCTGGCACGATACTGATGCGCAATATTTATGTAGCGCGCTGATGTCTCCGCTTTGTTCACCCGAGCTGGCCTCTCAGATTCAGACTCCTGCAGATATCCTGAAATTTCCGCTATTACGATCGTATCGTCGTGATGAATGGGCGCTGTGGATGCAGGCCGCTGGAGAAGCGCCGCCGTCACCGACGCACAACGTGGTGGTGTTTGACTCGTCGGTCACCATGCTGGAAGCCGCGCAGGCGGGGATTGGTGTGGCAATCGCCCCGGTCAGAATGTTCACGCATTTACTCAGTAGTGAGCGTATCGTACAGCCGTTTTTAACGCAGATTGATCTGGGGAGTTACTGGATAACGCGTTTGCAATCTCGCCCGGAGACACCTGCGATGCGCGAGTTTTCTCGTTGGCTGATCGGGGTATTGCACAAATAAAAAGGCCCGCCAGTGGCGGGCCTAATAGGTAACAACTGCGATTAGATAGTCAGAATGCCAATCGCTGTTACAACGGTCAGGATAGCAGCCAGGCCGTAGAATACCCATTTGCCAGCAGGCACGTGGATTTTCAGGTCATGCATCGCGTGGTGCATACGGTGTAAACCACACCACAGCGGCAGAACAATCATCAGGAACAGAAACGCACGTCCGATGAAGCTCTGAGCGAATGCCATAATGCGCTCATAGCTCAGCGCATCGCCCGGGAACAGACCCAGCGGCAGCATAATACCAACCAGCAGAACCACTACCGGCGCAATGATTGCGCCCCACATACCACCTGCACCAAACAGACCCCAGAATACAGGTTCGTCAGAGCGTTTTGGATTTGGATTAATCATCCCGGACTCCTTACCAGTACAGGGCTACATACAGTATGACTACGGTCACTACCGCAGTAACTACCCAGAGACCTTTGATGATCGGCTCTGGCCCCATTTTTTCGTCTTTTACGATGATGTTGGCGGCTTTCGGCGCCAGCTCAAACCAGGTTTTGGTATGCAGCAGTGCTGCAGCCAGGACAACCAGGTTGAGGATGACCACCACCGGGTTTTGCAAAAAGCCGACAAAGCCCATCCAGGACTCAGCACCATGCTTCAGAGCAAACAGGCCGAAAATCAGTTCAATACTGAACCAGACTGCCGGAACTGCCGTGCCTTCGCGCAGCATGTAAAAGCGATAAAATGGCAGCTTTTTCCACCAAGTGGACGTCATCGGCCGCACATAGGGTTTGCGTTTAGTCGTCATCATGCACTCCTTAGCGTGGTTTCAGGGTAGCGATAAGAAAGTCTTTTGAACTTTCAACTTTACCCTGCTGAATGGCCGCAGCCGGATCGACGTGTTTCGGGCAGACTTCGGAGCAGTAGCCCACGAAAGTACAGGTCCAGACGCCGTTCGGGCTGTTCAACTGAGCCATACGCTCCTTCTTGCCGTGGTCGCGGCTATCTTCGTTATAGCGATGCGCCAGCGTAATTGCAGCCGGTCCAATGAACTCAGGGTTCAGGCCGAACTGCGGACACGCGGCGTAACACAGACCGCAGTTGATGCAACCGGAGAACTGATGATATTTCGCCATCTGCGCCGGAGTCTGGGTGTTTGGTCCCTGATCCGGAGTACGCGGGTTACCAATGATATACGGCTTGATCGCTTCCAGACTTTCGATGAAGTGCGTCATATCGACGACCAGATCGCGTTCAATCGGGAAGTTGCCCAGTGCTTCAACCTTCATACCGTTGGTGTAATCACGCAGGAAGGTTTTGCACGCCAGTTTCGGCACGTTGTTGACCATCATGCCGCAAGAGCCGCAAATTGCCATACGGCAGGACCAGCGATAGCTCAGGTCTGGTGCCAGGTTATCTTTGATGTAGCCCAACGCATCCAGCAGAGACGTGGTTTCATCATAAGGAACTTCATAGAAAGCACTGTGCGGCGCAGTATCGGTTTCCGGGTTATAGCGCACCACCTCAACTTTCAGGTTTTTCAACTCAGCCATTCGCCTTCTCCTTCTTATCGGCTGCTTCCGCTTCGCCACCGTAAACACGTTTAGCCGGTGGCAGAGTGGTGATTTTCACGTCGCTGTATTCCAGGCGAGTCGTGCCGTCAGCATCGCGGAAGGCGAGGGTATGTTTGAGGAAGTTCACGTCGTCACGCTCGGTGCAGCCTTCATCCAGACGCTGGTGCGCGCCGCGGGATTCTTTACGTGCCAGCGCGGAGTGCGCCATACATTCGGCAACGTTCAGGCCGTGACCCAGTTCAATGGTGTACAGCAGGTCGGTGTTGAATACGCTGGAAGTATCAGTGATACGTACGCGCTTGAAGCGCTCCTGCAGTTCCGCCAGCTTATCAACGGTTTTCTGCATGAGTTCCGGTGTACGGTAGATGCCGCAACCTTCTTCCATGGAGATACCCATTTCGTCACGGATCTTAGACCAGTTTTCGTTACCTTCCTGGTTAACCAGATCTTTCAGACGTTTTTCAACGCCAGCAACCTGTGCATCAAGAGCTGCACTGTTTGCAGCGCCAGCTGTTGCAGCGCGTTCCGCAGCTTGTTCACCGGCCATACGACCGAAGACCACCAGTTCCGCCAGGGAGTTAGAGCCCAGACGGTTAGCGCCGTGCAGACCAACAGAGGAACATTCACCCACCGCGAACAGACCTTTAATACGGGTTTCGCAGTGCTGATCGGTTTCGATACCGCCCATGGTGTAGTGTGCGGTCGGGCGTACCGGGATCGGTTCTTTAACCGGATCGACACCCACGTAGGCTTTCGCCAGTTCGCAGATGAACGGTAAACGTTCGAGCAGTTTTTTCTCGCCGAGATGGCGCAGGTCGAGGTGAACAACATCGCCACGTGGGGTGGAGATGGTGTTGCCTTTACGCCATTCGTGCCAGAAAGCCTGAGAAACTTTGTCACGCGGACCGAGTTCCATGTATTTGTTTTTCGGCTCGCCCAGCGGAGTTTCTGGACCCATGCCGTAGTCTTGCAGATAACGGTAGCCATTTTTGTTGACCAGAATACCACCTTCACCACGGCAGCCTTCAGTCATCAGGATACCGGAACCAGGCAGACCTGTTGGGTGATACTGAACGAATTCCATATCACGCAGCGGAACGCCGTGGCTCAGTGCCATGCCCATACCGTCGCCGGTTACGATGCCGCCGTTGGTGTTGTAACGATAAACACGACCCGCGCCGCCCGTTGCCATCACGACTGCGTTAGCACGGATTTGTACCAGGGTGCCTTCCATCATGTTCATGGCGACCAGGCCGCGAGCATGACCGTCGTCCACCAGGATATCCAGAACGAAGTGTTCATCAAAGCGCTGAATTTGCGGGAACTGCAAAGAAGTTTGGAACAGCGTATGCAGCATGTGGAAGCCGGTTTTATCCGCGGCAAACCAGGTACGCTCGATTTTCATGCCGCCGAAGCGACGTACGTTGACGCTACCGTCTTCACGGCGGCTCCATGGGCAGCCCCATTGTTCCAGTTGCGTCATTTCAGTTGGGCAGTGGTGGACAAAGTAATCCACGACATCCTGCTCACACAGCCAGTCTCCGCCTGCTACCGTATCGTGAAAATGGTAGTCAAAGCTGTCATGATCCTGCGCGACAGCAGCAGAGCCGCCTTCGGCAGCAACGGTATGGCTGCGCATTGGGTACACTTTTGAGATCAGTGCGATTTTAGCGTTGGGATTTGCTTGTGCGGCAGCAATTGCTGCACGCAATCCCGCGCCACCGGCGCCTATAATGGCAAGATCGGCTTGAAAGGTTTGCACGACATTCCTCCAGATTGTTGTTATTTCATCCCCGCCCGAATTCAGATGCTTAATCGGATTCAAACAGGTTATGAACGCGTTTCCACTGCTCCTTTATAGGTACAATAGTATAGTCTTAGGGATGTGAGGGAAATTTGACGTGTTCGATTTTTTTAGCGTATCAGAGGGCTGAATTATCATTGAATTTGATTAATTTAATTACTAAACCACCCAATGTTGCTTTTTTTACCCGCCAGCCAGTGTTTATTATTCCCGCGTGAAATTTGTCTCGCTAGCGCGATACGAGTAGACTTCGTGCCCTTGTCTGAAATCGGAGAAACAACCATGAGCGAAACGGCAACCTGGCAGCCGAGCGCGTCCATCCCCAATCTGTTAAAACGTGCAGCAATTATAGCGGAGATTCGTCGCTTTTTTGCCGATCGTGGAGTGCTTGAGGTTGAGACACCTTGCATGAGTCAGGCGACGGTAACGGACATCCACCTGTTCCCGTTCGAAACGCGTTTCGTTGGCCCTGGTCATTCCCAGGGGATGAACCTCTATTTAATGACCAGCCCGGAATACCATATGAAGCGCCTGCTGGTCGCAGGATGTGGCCCGGTGTATCAGCTATGTCGCAGCTTCCGTAATGAAGAGATGGGACGTCATCATAATCCTGAGTTCACCATGCTTGAGTGGTATCGCCCACACTACGACATGTATCGCCTGATGAACGAAGTGGATGATTTGCTGCAGCAAGTGCTGGACTGTTCACCTGCCGAAAGCCTTTCTTACCAGCAAGCTTTCCAGCGTCATCTGGAGATTGACCCGCTGTCTGCGGATAAAACCCAACTGCGGGAAGTGGCGGCGAAGCTGGATCTCAGCAATATCGCGGATACTGAAGAGGACCGGGATACCTTGCTGCAACTGCTGTTTACAATGGGCGTTGAGCCACATATTGGCAAAGACAAACCAACGTTTGTGTACCATTTCCCGGCCAGTCAGGCGTCACTGGCACAAATCAGTACCGAAGATCATCGAGTGGCTGAACGTTTCGAGGTTTATTACAAAGGTATTGAGCTAGCGAATGGTTTCCATGAGTTGACTGATGCACGTGAACAGCAGCAACGATTCGAGCAGGATAATCGTAAACGTGCCGCGCGCGGCCTGCCGCAGCAGCCCATTGACACCAACCTGCTTGAAGCGTTGAAGGTTGGGATGCCGGATTGCTCTGGCGTGGCGCTGGGTGTTGACCGTCTGGTGATGCTGGCGCTGGGCGCTGAGAGTCTGGCTGACGTTATCGCCTTTACCGTCGATCGTGCATAACGGGTTATCCCTCTACAATACAAAGTGGCGATAAAACCGCCACTTTGTAGCACATTTTTTCACTTTCCCTCTAATGGCCACAATTTATATCTGGATATCTGATATCGTTTAGGTATCAATTCTGTGTTGATTTTTAATTGCTGAACTCTGCAAAGAGAGCGGTGCCAATCGGTGAGCGGCGTTTGCGAAACGCTTGCCAGAGTAAGGGATAGTTGAATGACCCAAACAATAAAGAAGATGAGCCTGCCAGGTCTCATCCTTATGATATTTACGTCAGTTTTTGGATTTGCCAATAGCCCTTCGGCTTTCTATTTAATGGGATACAGTGCTATTCCATGGTATGTATTTTCTGCATTATTATTCTTTATTCCATTTGCTTTAATGATGGCGGAAATGGGTTCTGCCTATCGGAAAGAAGAGGGTGGAATCTATTCGTGGATGAATAATAGCGTTGGACCTCGCTATGCCTTTATCGGCACCTTTATGTGGTTCTCCTCCTATGTTATCTGGATGGTCAGTACTGCCGCGAAAGTCTGGGTACCTTTTTCAACCTTCTTATTTGGCGCAGACATGACCCAGCACTGGCGTATCGTGGGGCTTGAGCCTACGCAAGTCGTCGGACTGCTCGCTGTTGGCTGGATGATTCTGGTGACCTGTGTGGCATCCCGGGGTATTAATAAGATTGCGCGTATTACGGCAGTAGGCGGAATTGCCGTAATGTGTCTTAATTTAGTTCTGTTGTTAGTGAGTGTCGCTATTTTGTTATTAACTGGTGGCCACTTTGCACAGGATATTAATTTCATCTCCTCACCTAATCCCGGATATCAGTCCGGGCTGGCAATGTTGTCATTTGTTGTGTTTGCCATTTTTGCTTATGGCGGAATTGAAGCTGTAGGGGGACTGGTTGATAAAACAGAAAAACCAGAAAAGAACTTTGCTAAAGGCATTGTTTTTGCCGCTATTGTCATTTCTGTGGGTTATTCGCTGGCCATCTTTTTATGGGGCGTTAGCACCAACTGGCAGCAGGTATTAAGCAATAGCTCGGTCAACCTCGGCAATATTACTTATATCCTGATGAAGAGCCTCGGGATGACGTTGGGTAATGCGCTGCATCTTTCCCCTGAGACCGCGATGGTGATGGGTGTATGGTTTGCACGTATTACCGGGCTTTCGATGTTCCTTGCCTATACCGGTGCTTTTTTTACCCTTAGCTACTCGCCGTTGAAAGCGATTATTCAGGGTACGCCGAAGGCGTTGTGGCCCGCGCCGATGACCAAACTGAATGCCGTAGGGATGCCGACGACGGCAATGTGGTTACAGTGCCTGCTGGTGAGCCTGTTTATCCTGTTGGTTTCATTTGGTGGCGATACGGCGTCAGCGTTCTATAACAAACTGACGCTGATGGCGAACGTCTCCATGACGCTGCCGTATCTGTTCCTGGCACTGGCGTTTCCGTTCTTTAAAGCCCGTCCGGGTCTGGAAAGACCGTTTGTGGTCTTTAAAACCCGAGCGGCGACGCTGCTGGCAACGGGTGTGGTCGTTCTGGTGGTGACGTTTGCCAACGTGTTCACCATCATCCAGCCGGTAATTGAAGCCGGGGACTGGAACAGTGCCTTGTGGATGACCGGCGGCCCGATCTTCTTCTCGCTGCTGGCGATGGCGATTTATCAGAACTACAGCCGCCGCGTTGACCGTCAGCCGGTTCTGGTGACAGAGTAAATTGGGCCGTGTAGGCCGGATAAGGCAATGCCGCCATCCGGCAATCAGTATCGAATTGCCTGATGGCGCTACGCTTATCAGGCCTACAAGACCCACACTGTAGCCCGGCCTAACGCAGTGACGCCGGGATTTCCCGGTGCGAGTGTTAGCGACGTTATTACTCATACACATCGTCCATAAATAATATGGTATTTATGGACGATAGATTAGTGTTGTAATTATTTTTTAGATAAATGCTATTTACTGTGAATTATATCTTTAATCAATTGCTTTAAATGTTTTTGATATTTTATGTTTCTGTTTCTCGCTTGATGTAGTATCCAGTGGTTTACTTATCTTTTAAGCTAAGGACAGTGACATGCGTGATTCGGTTATTTTCTGTAAGGTCGACAGCTATGGTTTTCCACATTGGAATGGTGTGGATTTTCTTCGTTGGAAAACTCTTCCAACAAATTGGCGTTTTGATACAGGGACTGCACATTTATGGATATATAAAACAGCATGGTTAGTTTATCATAGAAATATGCTAAAAAAATCGGCTGAGGAAGCCCAAATCCCTCTATTGTTGTTGGCTGGTGTCGCTGCAGCAGAGGTGGGGGGGACGCCAGAAAGATTTAAGTCAGTGGGTGTATTACAAGTCAGACAAATTCTGGAAACTATCTCGCGAAGGGAGGATAAGGCCTTATCTAATGCTACTTCAGTTGGTTCTATCGCAATACAGCTGGGTGTGGCCGCTAGCACGATGGGCATCAGGCCCGATAAGTTGATCTCTTTTGAGCAGTTTCAGCTATCGAATTGTCTGCTGGATAATCGCTTTAATATTCGGGTTGTCGCGTTTCATTTGCGCGATCTTATTATGTTAAGTTACCCTGGGAAAGATACTGCTCATCTTACCGATGAGCAAATTATTATTATTGGCTCAAGATATAATCGTGGTACCCAACGAGAAATTCAAAGCATTACTGATTCTATTTCTGCTCCGGTTGGTACTAAACAGCGTGAATACAGTGAGTATGGGCGGCGAATTATTGAGAAAAAGACAGCAATAATGGAAATTATGCGAGGAGGATGAATGAATTCGAAAGCCATATCGCTGAATGTTATCTGGGGAACAGTAAGTTTCGTTCTGATTATTATTTTCTCTACCCAGGATAAAGAGTGGTTTATCGATGGGCTGGGGGTTAATAATATTTGTGACCTGATGACCTATGTTGAAAGTGATGATATCCGTGATGCTGGTATTATCTTCACGCTCCCGCTTTTTATTCCCTATATCTATGTCATTGCATACAGGAAGCAGCGTAGTTTCTGGCAGTTACTGACGGTGACGGTATTGGTTTGCTTTTGGCTATGGCGCTTCTTCCTGCGATACCAGTTCTGCCTGTAATCCAATAGTCTGGTAGCCCGGCCTAACGTAGTGACGCCGGGATTTCCCCGGCGTCGGTGCTAGCGCCCCTCGTCCGGGCTACTCAGGTATTACAAACTTCCCGCCGGGCGACTGCCTCTGCCCGCAGAACTTAACGTTCTCCCTGTTTGCTTACCCCCCAGACTCTCCAGACGCATCTGGAATGGTGGGAACGGCATATCGATACCGTGCTCGCGGAACCCTGCCAGAATCAGCTGGTGGATCTCATGGCGCAGCGGCATACGGTGTCCCATCTCTGCGGCATAGATACGCAGCTCAAAGATTTGGATCCCCTGCTGCAAGTCAACCAGAAACACTTCTGGCGCCGGGTTATCGATAACCAGTGAACAGCGGTGTGCGGCAGTCAGCAGAATCTGCGTCACCTCCTCGCTGTTAGCCTCCGACGGCGCCGGGATGGTTAACACTACGCGGGTGACCGAGTCAGATAGTGACCAGTTGATAAACTGTTCGGTGATGAACGCTTTGTTGGGCACGATGATCTCTTTGCGATCCCAGTCGCTGATGGTCGTGGCGCGGGTATTAATTTTCGTCACGCTACCGGTGAGATCGCGAATGGTTACCGTGTCGCCAATGCGGATTGGTTTTTCAAACAGGATAATCAGGCCGGAAATAAAGTTGGCGAAGATCTCCTGCAAACCAAAGCCCAGACCGACACCGAGAGCGGCCACCAGCCATTGCAGTTTGGACCACTCAATACCGATCATCGAGAAGCCAACCAGACCGCCAATCAGCATCAGCAGGTACTTGGTGATGGTGGTGATGGCGTAACCGGTGCCGGGGGTTAAATCCAGATGTTGCAGCAGCGCCAGTTCCAGCAACGCGGGCAGGTTGCGTACTAATTGGGTGGTGATGATAAACACCAGAATTGCGATAAGCACCGCGCCCAGCGTGATCGGCTCAAGGCTTTCCACGCCCTGCACCGTGGAGGTGACATCCCATAACGAGATGTTTTCCAGAAAGCCGAAAGCGGAATGAATTTCTGACCACAGCACAATGACCGAGAGCAGGGCGATAAGCATCAGGATAGAACGCACCAGACGCAGCGATTGCGCGCTGATAGCATCCAGATCCACTTCGCTTTCATCAACATCAATTGTGCCTTCAAGGCTGGTGGAATGCGGCGGCTCTTCCTCACCGCGCGCGCGTTGCGCCAGCATTTCGGCGCGTCGATGCTTGGCACGATCGAATGCCAGACGGCGACGCTGGATAAGCATCCAACGGCGGATGACGTGATAGACCACCAGTAACAAGAACCAAATTGCTACCGAAGTCTCCAGGCGCGCCAGCAGGGCTTGTGATGTTGCCAGGTAGCCCACAGCTGCCGCGAGAATAGCAATCAGTGGTGCACCCATCAGCATATTCCACAGCATGCTGTTGACCATGTTGTCGCCATTGCCTTCTTTGTCGAGATACAGTGGTATGCCGGCGCGTTTCAGGCTCAGGGTTACGATCGCCAGCGCTCCGCAAATCAGGATAAAGCACAGACGTCCCAGTGAGGCGGAGAATTCCCGGTCATTGAGGTTATCAAACATAATCACCGCCATGATCAGCGGGACAATCAGCCCGATACTCATCAGGTAATAGTGCATGGCCTTCGCGACACGGTTACGCGGCCAGCCAAAGTGGGCGATGAACAACCCGTTGGGGCGCGCGAAGGTGGCGCAAATCATTACCGCCCATAGCATAGGCACCGTGGCGGTAACGCCATCGCCGATAGCAACAGCCAGCGGGTAAGGCCAGGCTTCCTGCAACCCGTAACCGAGCGTTGCCCATAGCACTGGCAGCGGTGAGGCGACGAGTATCGACCAGAATACCGTGCGTATCGTCAGCCAGAAGTGATCCTGGGTTACTTTACCAACACGCGCTGACGAGCGTTCCAGAAAGCGGGTAAAGTGTTTACGTGAAGAAAGGCTAAACCCAACCAGCACCAGTGCACCGAACAGTGGTAGCAGTGTTTCCTTGCTGGTCAGCATCATGATAGTGGCTTTGCCAAGCTGATTAAATGTATCGAGTGAGATCAGACGGCGCAGGTCCTGAACAATGTCGACGGGCCAGGAGAGCGAGATGGGGCTGACGTCTGATGTCCAGAACAGATAACGGTGCGTCGCCTCGTTGACCTCCTTCAGGGCGTCTTCCAGTTGGCTATTGGAGACTTTTAGCTTAGTGAGCTCGAGGATCAGCGTATCGCCACCCTGTAGCAGAGAGTTCAGTAGTTCACGCTGAGTGCGTAGCTGGGCGTTGAGAATGCTGCTCTGTTCAGCCGTTAGCGGTTGTCCATCGGCCTGATGAATCTGACGCAATTGCGGCTGTTTATTGAGGAGATCCTCATAGCGCATACGGTGTACGCGTAGCTGCGCCATTTCGGTATCCAACTGCTGGGGCTTGGGCATTTCCGGTAAACGGGATACCTGCGCGCGCAGCGCTTCTCCCAGCATATTTGAGACCCCCAGCCACTGGGACTGCTCTCGCAGCGTATTCAATGCCTGGCGCACCTGTAACGTTTGGCTGGCGGCCTGACGCTGTTGCGAGGCAACCAGGTCCATACGCTGCGCCTGCTG
Organism: Citrobacter sp. RHBSTW-00029; assembly: GCF_014104295.1. Taxonomy (NCBI): domain Bacteria; kingdom Pseudomonadati; phylum Pseudomonadota; class Gammaproteobacteria; order Enterobacterales; family Enterobacteriaceae; genus Citrobacter; species Citrobacter sp. RHBSTW-00029. Next base: position 3,699,915 of record NZ_JABXRT010000001.1, on the reverse strand, counting down.
GTTTAAGGCCTGAGACAGTTCGCGGTTAACTTTAAACTGGTCAATGATGCCTTCCGGCAGTCCCGCGCTGTTTTCTGCCAACAGTTCCGTGCTCTCCAGCGCACGTTCGGCTTCACGCTGGCGCTGGCTGTTGAGTTGGTTGCGTAATGCTTGCAGATAAGCGTCGAGTTGTTGGCTCTGCTTTTCTGCCAGTTCGGAGCGCATTCGCGCCAGTTCCTGGCGGTTGTTTGCGGAAAGCTGCGCCAGCTCCAGTTCATCGACCTGGGCTTTGAGTTTGGCGGATTCCGCCTGCATCGCCTGATTGAGCGCTGAGTTACTGTTAGCTGTACCCAGGCGTCGCTCAATATCATTTAACTGGCGGCGAGCATCGGTTTGTTGCTGAGGAAGCTGGCTTAACGAGTCGGCGATTTCCCGGGCGCGATCCTGCTCCTGTTGAGCCTGGCGGCTTTTATCCAGTAACTGACTGCTGACCTGAAGGATCTCCTGGTTTAATGCATCCGTCGTGAGGCCGGTCGGTACGCTACGCGGTTCGTCGCGCAGGTTGTTTAGCTGCGCGCGTAATGTTGCGGACAGCTTGGGGAAGTTATCGATAACCTGCTGATATTGTTCAGCACGCTCAAGGGAGCCTTTCCGCTCTTCGAGAGCATTCAGCGCGGACTGGAGCGCCTCGACGGTTTCTGGCTGAGCGGGTTTTGCCGCCTTTGCCTGCTCCAGTTCCTGGGTGAGTTGTTTGGCATCGGGGGCCGTCGCAGCGTACGCCCCCAGGCTGAGGCACCAGGCCATCAGAAAAGTGATAATCAGGCGCACAGCAGCGATTCCTATGTTTAACTTTCGTCTTTTTTGTCGTCAACCAGCGGGCTGGCGTCGTGTTCTGCTTCGATCTCTTCTTTCGGCAATGGCGCGGGTTCTGCCTCTGGCGTCACGAAGGTCTCGGTAGAGATGGCCATCGGCTGGCCGATTTTGGTCACGGAAAGATCCTGCAACTGCTCAACCAGGTTAACTTTGCCAGGTGCGAACAGGTTGATGACGGTAGAACCGAGCTTAAAGCGGCCCATTTCCTGACCTTTCAGCAGCGCCACCGACCCTTCGCTTTCGCCTTCCGGCCATGTCCAGCGTTTGATGACGCCTTCACGCGGTGGGGTAATGGTGCCAGCCCATACGGTTTCAATGCTGCCGACGATGGTCGCGCCGACCAGAATCTGCACCATCGGGCCGAATTCGGTATCAAACAGGCAAATAACACGTTCGTTGCGGGCAAACAGGTTCGGCACGTTCTGCGCGGTCAGGATGTTCACAGAGAAGAGATCGCCCGGCACATACATCATTTCACGCAGGATACCGTTACACGGCATGTGTACACGGTGGTAATCGCGTGGAGATAAGTAAGTGGTCACAAACGTACCGTTGCGGAATTTGTCAGCCATCTGGTAGTTGCCAGCCAGCAGCGCTTCAAGGGTATAGCTATGCCCTTTAGCCTGCAGCAATTTGTCTTCTTCGATGTTGCCTAACTGGTTGATCACGCCGTCAGCGGGCATGACCAGTACGTTTGGATCGGTATTAATCGGGCGAGCATCGTCGCGCAGCGGGCGAACAAAGAAGTCGTTAAAGGTGCGATAGCTGGCAGTGTCCGGCTTTTGCGCCTCTTTCATATCGACCTTGTAGTATTTCACGAACAGATCGATAACCAGTTTAGTCAGCCATCCCGCTCGTTTGCTCGCACCCCAACCCGCCAGGCGAGTGAGCCATAGTTTCGGCAGAATGTATTGTAGCGAAAGCTTAAATGAGTTTAACAAGGTAGCCTCCAGGCCATAATTTGTTCCCGATCCGGCATATGGGCCGGATCCTGAAAAAAGGGGGACGATTCTAGCGATGCTTAGCTTAGTTGTCAGTCGTCTGTATCAGAAAAGTTTTTACGCGTTTTTACCTGCGCCATGCTTTCCAGGATGCGGTGATAATTTTCAAACCGAACCTCAGCAATTTTCCCTTCCTCGACAGCTTCACGAATTGCACAGCCCGGATCTGCATCATGTTTACAGTCGCGGTACTTGCAATGACCTAAATAGTCATGAAATTCGACAAAGCCATCAGTGATTTGTTCCGGTTCAAGATGCCACAGCCCAAACTCACGTACACCGGGGGAGTCGATGACATCGCCGCCGTGAGGGAAGTGGTACAGGCGAGAAGCTGTTGTGGTGTGCTGCCCAAGACCAGAGTTGTCGGAGACATCATTGGTCAGGATCTCTTCCTGCAGGCCGAGAAGATTATTGAGCAGGCTGGATTTACCTACGCCCGACTGACCGGCGAAAATGCTGATGCGATCGGTTAACGCTTTTTCAAGCGGTTTCAGGCCGTCTTTAGTGCGGCTTGAGACCATCAACACGCGATAACCAATGTGGCGATAAATATCCATCTGCTCGTTAACGAAGGCCATACCTTCGTCGTCCAGCAGATCAATTTTGTTGAGTACGATGATGGGCTCTACGTGCAAGGTTTCGCAAGCCACCAGATAGCGGTCGATAATATTCAGTGACAGCTCAGGTAAGATGGCTGAGACAATTACGATTTGATCGATGTTGGCCGCAATGGGTTTCACCCCGTCGTAAAAGTCCGGGCGAGTGAGTACTGAGATACGCTCATGTACCGCCTCAACGATCCCTTTAACATTCACGCCCTCTGCTGCCGCTTTACCCGGACGCCAGACTACACGATCGCCGGTAACCAGCGAACGAATGGTACGGCGGATGTTGCAACGGTGAATTTTCCCGCCAGCAGACTCTACGTCGGCATGCATGCCAAAACGGCTGATAACGATGCCTTCAGCGGTCTCGCCAAACAGGTTGTCGTCGTAGTCGGGCTTCTCCGCGGACGTTTTAAGACGACGCTGGTGATTGGCGTTCACGCGGCGCTGTTGGCCTTTGGAGAGTTTATTCTTACTCAATCGGACTGGCTCCTGGTCGCCCATGATGGGCAAAACATTTATGATACACGCAATTTTAGATGAATATAGTCACACTGAATGTGACGTCTGAAGGGTGGAAAATAGCATGAGTGCCAATGAAAACAACCTGATTTGGATCGATCTGGAGATGACAGGTCTGGATCCCGAGCGCGATCGCATTATTGAGATCGCTACGCTAGTGACTGATGCCAACCTGAATATCCTGGCTGAAGGACCGACAATTGCGGTGCATCAGTCTGATGAGCAACTGGCGTTAATGGATGACTGGAACGTACGTACGCATACCGGAAGTGGGCTGGTGGAACGCGTAAAAGCGAGCACCATGGGCGATCGTGAAGCCGAACTGGCGACGCTGGCCTTTTTAAAAGAGTGGGTTCCGGAAGGGAAATCACCTATCTGTGGCAACAGCATCGGCCAGGATCGCCGTTTCCTGTTTAAATACATGCCGGAGCTGGAGGCATATTTCCATTATCGCTATCTGGACGTCAGTACGCTCAAAGAACTGGCGCGTCGTTGGAAGCCGGAAATCCTGGCTGGCTTCACCAAGCAGGGTACGCATCAGGCGATGGACGATATTCGTGAATCGGTTGCCGAGCTTGCTTACTATCGCGAACATTTCATTAAGCTTTGATTTTGTGGATTGCCGGGTGGCGGCTACGCCTTACCCGGCTTACGAATATCGTTCCTGTGAGCTTGCACTGAGGCAGAATTGTCGCTAAATTAGACGACTTGCCGATAAATTCAGCACTTAAACAGAAAAATGAGAAAATCGCTTTTCGGGGGGTTGCAGCTAAACGGATTTCTCGTATAATGCGCCTCCCGTAACGACAGAGAATTACGCGTTACGGCAGCAACAAAAGCAGTACAGATTTGCGGGAATAGCTCAGTTGGTAGAGCACGACCTTGCCAAGGTCGGGGTCGCGAGTTCGAGTCTCGTTTCCCGCTCCAAAATTTGAAAATGCTTGTAAAGCAAAGACACACCCAAGCGGGAATAGCTCAGTTGGTAGAGCACGACCTTGCCAAGGTCGGGGTCGCGAGTTCGAGTCTCGTTTCCCGCTCCAAAATTTGAAAGTGCTTATAAAGCACAGACCACCAATCGCAGGATTTCGAATTGCGACAAGGCGGCAACTGAATGAGTCCTTAGGAACTTACTGAAGTAAGTGACTCAGGTGAATGAAGGCAGCCAACGCAATAGCGGTTCGAAAGACGAAGATTATGCGGGAATAGCTCAGTTGGTAGAGCACGACCTTGCCAAGGTCGGGGTCGCGAGTTCGAGTCTCGTTTCCCGCTCCAAATTCTTACCCCAATAAAAATATCCACAACGAATAATCGCGTTGGGGACGTTTTGTTTCGTCATCGACATACTTTTGTAAACAGACTTATCCACAGGCTCGGGTATTATTCCTGGAATACAAAAAACTTCGCTGGGTGAATAGTATCATTTTAACTATTTGAAATTATTGAACTAATTATCATTTCAAATTGTTAATGCGATCACTTGACGATTTTTTCCCTCTTGAATCTCAATGTGTTTTTATTTTTATACACAAGCTGTGGATGACTTACGCGTCGCGCGGCAGACCCTTTTCAATGACCCTGACCAAACGTTGTTTCTTCGGTAACTGCACCTCAACTACGCAGGCATTTCGCTTCTCAATTTGCTGAGCAACCGCCCAGTCTATGTGTTCGTCGAGAAGTGGGTGCTCACCTCTGCGACTTTCCAGAGCGTGAATAACCGCGTCATCCCATGGGGCATTACCCAACGCAACGGCGATATTTCGCAGCCAGCGCAGGTGGCCAATACGGCGAATGGCAGAACCTTCCGTGACTTTTAAAAACCACGCTTCGCTCCAGCTAAACAGCGCTATTAACTCTGGAGCATGAAGCTGCTTGCGCGGGTTGAAGTCATCCTCTGTCGTCAACTGTGAATAGCGGTTCCACGGGCAAATGAGCTGGCAATCATCGCAGCCGTAAATTCTATTGCCCATCAAGGGACGAAATTCTTCCGGGATCGGGCCTTCCAGTTCGATAGTGAGATAAGAGATGCAGCGGCGCGCATCTACGGTGTAGGGTTCAACGATGGCCCCGGTGGGACAGATTGTCATGCAGGCGACGCATTTCCCGCAGCCTTCTTCTGCTGGTTGGTCGACCGGCAAGGGTAAATCGATCAGTAATTCCCCGAGGAAGAAAAATGAACCGGCTTCGCGATTGAGGATTAGTGAGTGCTTACCTGTCCAGCCAAGTCCGGCTTTTTCCGCCAAAGGACGCTCAAGAATGGGCGCGGAATCGACAAAAGGTCTAAAATTCAGCGAAACGCAGTGCTGTTGAATCCTCTCCCCCAGCTTTTTTAAGCGGTTACGCAGTAGCTTATGGTAGTCGCGCCCAAGCGCGTAACGGCTGACGTAACCGAGTGAGGGGTTTTTCAACGTGCTGGCAAAGGCGGCATTAGCAGGCAGATAGTTCATACGTACGCTGATGACGCGTAGCGTACCGGGTAATAATTCGTGAGGTCGGGCGCGCATCATGCCGTGACGGGCCATCCAGTCCATCTCGCCGTGGTATTGTTTATCCAGCCAGGCCTGCAGTTTGGGCTCCGCTTCGCTGAGGTCGGTATCGGCAATACCGACCTGCTGAAAGCCAAGCTCCAGCCCCCACTGCTTAATATTTTGCGCTAACTGATTGAGATCGAGGGGCTCTGACATGACGGACCATACAATGAAGAAAAACCCCGCAAGTATACCACACTCCATCTGGCACGCCGATGACATCAGGCGGATGGAGCGAGAGGCGGCAGACAGTTTAGGGCTGACGTTGTATGAGCTGATGCAACGGGCGGGAGAGGCGGCGTTTCAGGTCACCCGCGAGGCCTATCCGAATGCCCAACACTGGCTGGTGCTCTGCGGTCATGGCAACAACGGCGGTGATGGTTACGTGGTGGCAAGGCTTGCCAAAGCGCTGGGGCTTGAAGTCACGTTGCTGGCGCTCGAGAGTGATAAACCGCTCCCCGAGGAAGCGCGGCAGGCGCACGACGCCTGGCTTAACGCCGGTGGCGTGATTCATGCTGCGGATATTAACTGGCCAGACAGCGTGGACGTCATTATTGATGCGCTGTCAGGTACTGGCTTAAAAAACGCGCCGCGTGAACCTCTCCCGGCGTTGATCGAACGTGCCAATAGCCACCCAGCCCCTACAATCGCAATCGACATTCCATCCGGCCTACTGGCGCAGACAGGGGCGACGCCGGGGGCTGTCATCAACGCTGCGCACACCGTTACCTTTATTGCGCTCAAGCCAGGTCTGCTCACCGGTAAAGCACGCGATGTCACCGGGCGTCTGCATGTTAACGCACTCGGGCTGGACGACTGGCTGGCGGGGCAGAACGCGCCGCTGCAACGTTTTGATGCTCAACAGCTTGCGCACTGGCTAACGCCGCGTCGTCCCACCTCACACAAAGGCTCCCACGGTCGGCTGGTGATTATCGGCGGCGACCACGGCACGGCAGGCGCAATACGCATGGCCGGTGAAGCGGCGCTGCGCGCAGGAGCCGGGCTGGTCAAAGTGCTGACGCGCAGTGAAAACATTGCGCCTGTTCTGACTGCCAGACCAGAACTGATGGTCGATGCGCTGACGCCGCAGACTCTGGAAGAGTGTCTGGCATGGGCGGATGTTGTAGTGATAGGACCAGGGCTTGGTCAGCAGGAGTGGGGCAAAAAAGCGTTGCAAAAAGTAGAGAATTTTCGCAAACCGATGCTCTGGGATGCGGATGCGCTGAACCTGCTGGCAATCAATCCCGATAAACGTCACAATCGCGTGATCACGCCGCATCCTGGTGAAGCCGCGCGGCTGCTGGGCTGTTCCATTGCAGAAATTGAAGACGATCGCTTACTTTGTGTGCAACGTCTGGTAAAACGGTACGGAGGCGTGGTTGTGCTGAAAGGCGCGGGTACGGTTGTTGCTGCTGAACAGGCTGAGCTGGGTATTATTGATACCGGCAATGCCGGGATGGCCAGCGGCGGAATGGGTGATGTGCTTTCCGGTATTATTGGCGCATTGCTCGGACAGAAGCTTACCCCGTATGATGCAGCCTGTGCGGGATGTGTTGCGCATGGTGCGGCAGCGGATGTGCTGGCGGCGCGTTTTGGTACGCGTGGCATGCTGGCGACAGATCTCTTTACCACGCTACAGCGTATTGTTAACCCTGATGTGATTGACGTTTATCATGATGAATCGAGTAATTCCACTACCTGATGAACAGGCGACTTTAGACCTGGGACTGCGGGTAGCTAAAGCCTGTGACGGCGCGACGGTAATTTATTTGTACGGCGACCTGGGGGCGGGTAAAACCACTTTCAGCCGGGGATTCCTGCAGGCGTTAGGCCACAAAGGTAATGTAAAAAGCCCCACCTACACGCTGGTTGAACCCTATGCGCTCGATAATTTGATGGTATATCACTTCGATCTGTACCGACTTGCGGACCCGGAGGAGCTGGAATTTATGGGGATCCGCGATTATTTTGCCAATGATGCCATCTGCCTGGTGGAATGGCCGCAACAAGGTAAAGGTGTACTACCAGACCCGGACGTCGAAATACACATTGAATATCAGGCGCAAGGTCGTGAGGCGCGCGTAAGTGCTGTCTCCTCATCGGGTGAATTATTGCTGGCGCGTTTAGCCGATTAACCTTAAGGGTGGCGGGATGATTTATCGCATCAGAAACTGGCTGATGGCAACCCTGGTCCTGCTGTGCGCGCAGGCAGGGGCCGCCAGCCTCTCCGATCTTCAGGTTTCCAATGGCGATCAACAGGCGCGGATTACGCTGAGCTTTATTGGCGATCCTGAATACGCCGTGACTCAGGACGGGAAACGCACCGTCTCGTTGGATATTAAACAAACCGGTGTCATTCAGGGATTACCGCTGCTGTTTAGCGGCAATAATCTGGTGAAATCTATCCGTTCCGGCACGCCAAAAGATGCGCAGTCTCTGCGCCTGGTGGTGGATTTAACCGAGAACGGCAAAGCCGAAGCCGTTAAACGTCAGAACGGTGGCAATTATACCGTTGTGTTTACCATCAAAGCGGATGCGCCGCCGCCGCCACCACCGCCAGTGGTGGCGAAGCGTGTTGAAGCGCCGGTTGTCGCCCCTCGTCCTGCCGAGCCTGCGCGTAACCCGTTTAAAGCGGAAAATGATCGCACGACGATCGTTACTAACAGTAATACCTCCACACGACCTGCGGCGCGCGCCAGCACCGGTAACGGCGATAAAGTGGTTATTGCCATTGATGCCGGACACGGCGGGCAGGATCCGGGGGCGATTGGCCCTGGCGGCACGCGTGAGAAAAACGTCACGATTGCCGTGGCGCGCAAACTGCGCAGCTTGCTCAATGATGACCCGATGTTTAAAGGCGTACTCACCCGTGATGGCGATTATTTTATCTCGGTGATGGGGCGTTCAGACGTCGCGCGTAAACAAAACGCCAATTTCCTGGTCTCTATTCATGCGGATGCCGCGCCAAACCGGGATGCCACCGGCGCTTCCGTTTGGGTGCTGTCGAACCGTCGGGCGAACAGTGAGATGGCCGGCTGGCTGGAACAGCACGAGAAGCAATCAGAGCTGTTGGGCGGCGCGGGCGATGTGCTGGCAAACAGCCAGTCCGATCCTTATCTCAGCCAGGCCGTGCTGGACCTGCAGTTCGGCCATTCGCAACGTGTCGGGTATGATGTGGCGACCAGCATGATCGGCCAGTTAGAACGTATTGGCTCGATGCATAAGCGTCGTCCTGAACACGCCAGTCTGGGGGTATTACGTTCGCCTGATATCCCGTCAGTGCTGGTTGAGACCGGCTTTATCAGTAACAACAGCGAAGAGCGTCTGTTGGCGAGTGATGATTATCAGCAGCAGCTGGCCGAGGCGATTTACAAAGGATTGCGTAACTATTTCCAGGCGCACCCGATGCAAACCGGGCCGCAGGGCGCACAGGCGCAAACCGCCAGTGCGGTATCGCCTGGTAACACGTTAACAAATTAAGGATTAGCCATGCCGATTCAGGTTCTACCGCTACAGCTGGCGAACCAGATTGCCGCAGGCGAGGTGGTAGAACGGCCTGCGTCAGTGGTGAAAGAGCTAGTGGAAAACAGCATTGATGCTGGTGCGACGCGCATTGATATTGATATAGAGCGCGGTGGTGCGAAGCTTATCCGTATTCGTGACAACGGCTGCGGGATTAAAAAAGACGAGCTGGCGTTGGCGCTGGCGCGTCATGCCACCAGTAAAATTGCCTCGCTTGACGATCTCGAGGCCATCGTGAGCCTCGGATTTCGCGGCGAAGCGCTGGCCAGCATTAGCTCAGTCTCTCGTTTAACCCTGACGTCGCGGACACAAGAGCAGCCTGAGGCCTGGCAAGCCTATGCTGAAGGGCGCGACATGGATGTGACGGTTAAACCTGCCGCGCATCCGGTGGGTACTACGCTGGAAGTGCTGGATCTGTTTTACAACACGCCAGCCCGACGCAAGTTTATGCGCACCGAGAAAACCGAATTTAACCACATCGACGAAATTATTCGCCGCATTGCGTTGGCGCGTTTCGATGTGACAATTAATTTGTCACACAACGGCAAAATGGTGCGCCAGTATCGTGCCGTAGCGGCGGATGGACAAAAAGAGCGTCGACTGGGCGCGATTTGCGGCACGCCGTTTCTGGAACATGCGCTGGCGATTGAATGGCAGCATGGCGATTTAACCCTGCGCGGCTGGGTGGCCGATCCGAACCACATAACGGCAGCGCTGGCGGAAATCCAGTACTGCTATGTGAATGGCCGGATGATGCGCGACCGGCTGATCAACCATGCTATCCGCCAGGCCTGTGAAGATAAGCTGGGAGCCGATCAACAACCCGCTTTTGTGCTGTATCTGGAAATCGACCCGCATCAGGTGGATGTTAACGTACATCCTGCCAAACATGAGGTCCGTTTTCATCAATCCCGCCTGGTGCACGATTTTATTTACCAGGGCGTGTTGAGCGTCCTGCAACAGCAGCTTGAAACATCGCTGCCGTTGGCTGACGACAATGAGCCTGCCCCAAGGCACATCCCGGAAAACCGTGTCGCCGCCGGACGTAACCATTTTGCCGAACCGACTCCCGCGCGCGAACCAGCGACACCGCGTTACTCTGCTTCCACTGGCGCTGGAAGCAGCAGTAGTGGCGCAGGCCGTCAGGCAGCGAGCTGGCCGCATGCCCAGCCTGGATATCAAAAGCAGCAGGGCGAAATTTATCAGCGCCTGCTGCAGACACCGGCTCCAATGCACAAACCACCGGTCACTGAAACGCCGGCAGCACCTCTTACCGGTAACAGTCAAGGGTTTGGAAGGGTGCTGACTATCGTAGGGACCGACTGTGCATTACTGGAAAGCGATAGCCAGATTCGGCTGCTGGCGTTACCTGTTGCGGAACGGTGGTTGCGGCAGGCGCAGCTTACGCCCGGCCAGGCCCCTGTTTGCGCTCAGCCATTGCTGATCCCGTTACGTCTAAAAGTCACCGCTGACGAAAAAGCAGCGTTGCAAAAAGGGCAGAGCCAACTGGCCGATTTGGGGATTGAATTTCAGCTGGATGCGCAGCATGTGACCATCCGGGCGGTGCCTTTACCCTTACGCCAACAAAATTTACAAATCTTGATTCCTGAACTGATAGGCTACCTGGCGCAGCAAACCGTATTCGAAGCGGGCAACATTGCGCAGTGGATTGCACGTAACCTGATGAGCGAGCATCCGCAGTGGAGTATGGCCCAGGCGATTACTCTGTTGGCGGATGTTGAGCGGCTATGCCCACAACTCGTGAAGGCACCGCCGGGTGGTCTGTTACAACCTGTTGATTTACATTCGGTAATGAACGCCCTGAAACATGAGTGATACCTGTAAGGCGAGCCTGCCAAAGGCGATTTTCTTGATGGGGCCAACGGCCTCCGGTAAAACAGCATTAGCAATTGAATTGCGTAAAGTTTTGCCCGTAGAGTTGATAAGCGTTGATTCCGCCCTTATTTACAAGGGGATGGATATCGGCACCGCGAAGCCTGATGCTAATGAATTGAAGGCCGCACCACACCGATTGCTGGATATTCGTGATCCGGCGCAAGCGTATTCTGCTGCGGATTTTCGTCGCGATGCGCTAGCCGAGATGGCCGATATCACTGCAGCGGGGCGTATCCCACTGTTAGTGGGTGGCACTATGTTATATTTCAAAGCCTTGCTTGAAGGGTTGTCACCGTTACCGTCGGCGGACCCGGGGGTCAGGGCCAGAATCGAGCAGCAGGCGGCAGAGCTTGGATGGGACGCGTTACACCGACAGCTTCAGGAGATTGACCCGGTAGCTGCAGCGCGGATTCATCCAAATGATCCGCAAAGACTTTCCCGGGCACTGGAAGTTTTTTTCATTTCGGGTAAAACTTTAACGGAGCTGACGCAAACGTCAGGAGATGCTTTGCCGTATGAGGTGCACCAGTTTGCGATCGCTCCGGCGAGCCGTGAATTGCTCCATCAGCGAATTGAGCAGCGTTTTCATCAGATGTTAGCTTCAGGTTTTGAAGCAGAAGTCCGGGCGCTTTTTGCCCGAGGAGATTTGCATACGGATTTGCCTTCCATTCGTTGTGTCGGGTATCGCCAGATGTGGTCATACATTGAAGGCGAAATTTCATACGATGAAATGGTTTATAGAGGTGTTTGCGCCACGAGGCAGTTAGCGAAGCGGCAGATAACCTGGTTGCGTGGTTGGGAAGGGGTGCACTGGCTTGACAGTGAAAAGCCTGACCAGGCGCGAAACGAAGTATTACAGGTTGTTGGTGCTATCGCGAACTGAATGTGTACAATTGAAACGTATCGTGCGCAATTTTTCAGAACCATAAGGTTCAATACGCAAAGTCATTCAAGTTGCATCAAGGCAGCAAGAGAGTGAATCCCCAGGAGCTTGCTCAAGTAAGTGACAGGGGGGAACGAACGTCGCTAACGTAGAGGCAACCTGAAGGATGAAGCGTATTAAGTACAAATAAGCATATAAGGAAAAGAGAGAATGGCTAAGGGGCAATCTTTACAAGATCCGTTCCTGAACGCACTGCGTCGGGAACGTGTTCCAGTTTCTATTTATTTGGTGAATGGTATTAAGCTGCAAGGTCAAATCGAGTCTTTTGATCAGTTCGTGATCCTGTTGAAAAACACGGTCAGCCAGATGGTTTATAAGCACGCGATTTCTACTGTTGTCCCGTCTCGCCCGGTTTCTCATCACAGCAATAATGCCACCGGCGGCACTGGCAGCAACTACCATCACGGTAGCAACGCGCAAGGTTCATCTGCGCAACAGGACAGCGAAGAAACCGAATAAGGTTGTTAGCTGTTTTACACACGGGGAGCCAGCGATCCTGCGTTCCCCGTTGATATATATTAAGGGGTTGACGCTTGTTTGACCGTTATGATGCCGGTGAGCAGGCGGTACTGGTACACATCTATTTTTCGCAAGACAAAGATATGGAAGACCTCCAGGAGTTTGAATCTCTGGTTTCTTCCGCCGGTGTCGAAGCAATGCAGGTGATTACCGGGAGCCGTAAAGCACCGCACCCGAAGTATTTTGTTGGTGAAGGTAAGGCAATCGAAATTGCCGAAGCCGTAAAAGCGACTGGCGCTGCGGTGGTGATTTTTGATCATGCTCTAAGCCCCGCCCAGGAACGTAACCTGGAACAGTTGTGCCAGTGTCTTGTTATCGACAGGACTGGTCTTATTTTAGATATTTTTGCCCAGCGTGCGCGCACCCATGAGGGTAAGTTGCAGGTTGAGCTGGCGCAGTTGCGCCATATGGCTACACGCCTGGTCCGTGGCTGGACTCACCTTGAAAGGCAAAAGGGCGGGATTGGTTTGCGTGGTCCGGGTGAAACCCAGCTCGAAACTGACCGTCGTTTGCTGCGTAATCGCATTTTGCAAATACAGTCGCGCCTGGAAAAAGTTGAAAAGCAACGTGAGCAGGGGCGGCAGTCGCGCAAGAAAGCGGATGTCCCAACCGTATCACTGGTGGGATATACCAACGCCGGAAAATCCACCCTGTTCAACCAGATAACAGAAGCCCGGGTCTACGCAGCGGACCAGCTGTTTGCGACCCTGGATCCGACGCTGCGTCGAATAGACGTAGCGGATGTCGGTGAAACCGTGCTGGCGGATACCGTAGGGTTTATCCGTCATTTACCGCACGACCTGGTGGCGGCGTTTAAAGCCACCCTGCAGGAAACTCGTCAGGCGACATTGCTGCTGCACGTCATTGATGCAGCAGATTTTCGTGTACAGGAAAACATCGAGGCCGTCGATACGGTGCTCGAAGAGATCGATGCGCATGAGATCCCGACTCTGTTGGTGATGAATAAAATCGATATGCTGGATGATTTTGAACCGCGTATCGACAGAGATGAAGAGAATAAACCCATTCGCGTTTGGGTTTCAGCGCAAACGGGAATAGGTATACCACAGCTTTTTCAGGCTTTGACAGAGCGACTTTCCGGTGAGGTTGCGCAACATACGTTGCGTTTGCCGCCGCAGGAAGGGCGACTGAGAAGCCGGTTTTACCAACTTCAGGCAATAGAGAAAGAGTGGATGGAGGAGGACGGCAGCGTAGGTCTGCAGGTTCGTATGCCGATCGTAGACTGGCGTCGCCTCTGTAAACAAGAACCGGCACTGGAAGACTATGTTGTCTGACCTGACGGATATGGCCTGAAGATTTTTTCGCCTCTATTCCTCGTGGATTTTATGCGGCAGAAAGGCGGCAAGTCCTGAAATCTCCAGGTGCATAGTCAACTATGTGACTGGGGTTGAAAGATGTAGCCAACGCATCTGCAGCGCAAAAAACGCAGGTATAGCATCGCATAACAAATATGGAGCACAAACATGGCGTGGAATCAGCCCGGTAATAACGGACAAGACCGCGACCCCTGGGGAAGCAGCAAACCTGGCGGCAACCCAGAGGGAAATGGAAACAAAGGTGGTCGCGATCAGGGACCTCCCGATCTGGATGATATCTTCCGCAAACTGAGTAAAAAACTCGGTGGTTTGGGTGGCGGTAAAGGTACGGGTTCTGGTGGTGGTAGTTCATCACAAGGCCCGCGTCCGCAACTGGGCGGCCGAGTCTTTACTATTGCAGCGGCAGCTATCGTCATTATCTGGGCGGCCAGCGGTTTCTACACCATTAAAGAAGCGGAACGTGGCGTGGTGACACGCTTCGGTAAATTCAGCCATCTGGTTGAGCCGGGTCTGAACTGGAAACCGACCTTTATCGACGAAGTGACCCCGGTTAACGTGGAAGCTGTGCGTGAACTCGCCGCATCCGGCGTGATGCTGACATCAGACGAAAACGTCGTGCGCGTTGAAATGAACGTGCAGTACCGTGTGACCGATCCGCAGCGTTACCTGTTTAGCGTAACCAGCGCGGATGACAGTCTGCGTCAGGCAACCGACAGCGCCCTGCGTGGGGTCATCGGTAAATACACCATGGATCGTATCCTGACTGAAGGGCGTACCGTTATTCGTAGCGATACCCAGCGTGAACTGGAAGAAACCATTCGTCCATACAACATGGGTATCACCCTGCTGGACGTCAACTTCCAGGCTGCACGTCCACCGGAAGAGGTAAAAGCGGCGTTTGATGATGCTATCGCAGCGCGTGAAAACGAGCAGCAGTACATCCGTGAAGCAGAAGCGTATACCAACGAAGTTCAGCCACGTGCAAACGGTCAGGCGCAGCGTATTCTGGAAGAAGCGCGTGCGTATAAGACCCAGACCATCCTGGAAGCACAGGGTGAAGTGGCTCGTTTCGCAAAAATTCTGCCGGAATATAAAGCCGCACCGCAGATTACTCGCGAGCGTCTGTATATCGAAACCATGGAAAAAGTGCTGAGCCATACCCGTAAAGTACTGGTTAACGATAAGGGCAGCAATCTGATGGTTCTGCCGTTGGATCAGATGCTGAAAGGTGGTAATGCGCCAGCAGCGAAGAGCGACAGCAGTTCAAATCTGCTGCGTCTGCCACCGGTAACGTCTTCCAGCACTGGGGCAAGCAACACCTTGTCCACCAGTCAGGGCGATATTATGGACCAACGCCGCGCGAACGCGCAGCGTAACGACTACCAGCGTCAGGGGGAATAACGATGCGTAAGTCAGTTATTGCGATTATCATCATCGTTCTGGTAGTTCTGTTCATGTCTGTCTTTGTGGTCAAAGAAGGCGAGCGCGGTATTACACTGCGCTTTGGTAAAGTTCTGCGTGACGATGACAACAAGCCGCTGGTCGTTGCACCAGGCCTGCACTTCAAGATTCCGTTTATTGAATCCGTGAAGATGCTCGATGCGCGTATTCAGACCATGGACAACCAGGCCGATCGCTTTGTCACCAAAGAGAAGAAAGACCTGATCGTTGACTCCTACATTAAGTGGCGTATCAGTGACTTTAGCCGCTACTACCTGGCAACGGGCGGTGGCGATGTTTCTCAGGCAGAAGTGCTGTTGAAACGTAAGTTCTCTGACCGTCTGCGTTCTGAAATTGGTCGTCTGGACGTGAAAGACATCGTTACCGATTCCCGCGGTCGTCTGACCCTGGAAGTCCGTGACGCGCTGAACTCCGGTTCTGCTGGCACGGAAGATGAAGTCGCGACGCCGGCGGCGGATAGCGCGATAGCCGAAGCGGCTGAACGTGTGCAGGCAGAAACGAACGGTAAAGTTCCGGTCATCAACCCGAACAGTATGGCGGCACTGGGTATCGAAGTGGTCGATGTGCGTATCAAGCAAATCAACCTGCCAGCTGAAGTATCCGAGGCTATTTACAACCGTATGCGCGCTGAGCGTGAAGCGGTAGCGCGTCGCCATCGTTCACAAGGTCAGGAAGAAGCGGAAAAACTGCGTGCAACAGCGGACTATGAAGTCACTAAAACGCTGGCAGAATCTGAGCGCCAGGGCCGCATCATGCGCGGTGAAGGTGATGCAGAAGCCGCTAAATTGTTTGCCGATGCGTTCAGCCAGGATCCTGACTTCTACGCCTTCATCCGTAGCCTGCGCGCTTACGAGAAGAGTTTCGAAGGAAACCAGGATGTGATGGTCATGAGCCCGGACAGCGATTTCTTCCGTTACATGAAGACGCCGAATAGCGCAACACGCTAAAATAGCTCCAGCGGTTTTAGACCAGCAAAACCACCGGCATCCCCAGGGATGCGGTGGTTTTCTTTTTATATAAGGACGACGGATGAATTCAACAATTTTGCTGGCGCTCGCGCTGGTTTTGGTGCTGGAAGGCCTGGGCCCTATGCTGTATCCCCGCGCCTGGAAGAAAATGATCTCGGCGATGGCACAACTTCCTGAAAATATTTTACGTCGTTTTGGTGGAGGTCTTGTGGTTGCGGGCGTAGTGGTCTACTACATGTTGAGGAAAACGATTGGCTGAACAATAAGTAGACTAATTTGCAGGATTTTGGATGCAAAAAGTGCTGTATATCTGAAAAAGCGGTGGTAGAATCCATTTTTAAGCAAACGGTGATTTTGAAAAATGGGTAACAACGTCGTCGTACTGGGCACCCAATGGGGTGACGAAGGTAAAGGGAAGATCGTCGATCTTCTGACTGAACGGGCTAAATATGTTGTGCGCTACCAGGGCGGTCACAACGCAGGCCATACTCTCGTAATCAACGGTGAAAAAACCGTCCTCCATCTTATTCCATCAGGTATTCTTCGCGAGAATGTAACCAGCATCATCGGTAACGGTGTTGTACTGTCTCCGTCTGCGCTGATGAAAGAGATGAAAGGGCTGGAAGATCGTGGTATCCCGGTTCGTGAGCGCCTGCTGCTGTCTGAAGCGTGTCCGCTGATCCTTGATTATCATGTTGCGTTGGATAACGCTCGTGAGAAAGCGCGCGGTGAGAAAGCGATCGGCACCACCGGTCGTGGTATCGGCCCGGCTTATGAAGATAAAGTGGCTCGTCGCGGTCTGCGCGTTGGCGATCTGTTTGATAAAGCAACTTTCGCTGAAAAACTGAAAGAAGTGATGGAATATCACAACTTCCAGCTGGTGAATTTCTATAAAGTTGAAGCAGTTGACTACCAGAAAGTGCTGGATGACGTGATGGCAATTGCCGACATCCTGACATCTATGGTTGTTGATGTTTCCGATCTGCTGGACCAGGCGCGTAAGCGTGGCGATTTCGTCATGTTCGAAGGTGCGCAGGGTACGCTGCTGGATATTGACCACGGTACCTATCCGTACGTAACGTCTTCCAACACCACCGCAGGTGGCGTGGCAACCGGCTCCGGCCTGGGTCCGCGTTATGTGGACTACGTTCTGGGTATCATCAAAGCTTACTCTACACGTGTCGGTGCGGGTCCGTTCCCGACTGAGCTGTTTGATGACGTTGGCGAGTTCCTGTGCAAACAAGGTAACGAGTATGGCGCGACCACCGGTCGTCGTCGTCGCACCGGTTGGCTGGACTCCGTTGCTGTGCGTCGCGCAGTACAGATTAACTCCCTGTCTGGCTTCTGCCTGACCAAACTGGACGTACTGGACGGTTTGAAAGAGGTGAAAATCTGTGTCGCTTACCGTATGCCGGATGGTCGTGAAGTCACGACGACTCCGCTGGCAGCTGACGACTGGAAAGGTATTGAGCCGATTTACGAAACCATGCCGGGCTGGTCTGAATCTACCTTCGGCGTGAAGGACCGTAGCGGTCTGCCGCAGGCAGCACTGAACTACATCAAGCGTATTGAAGAACTGACCGGTGTGCCGATTGATATTATCTCAACTGGCCCAGACCGTACTGAAACCATGATCCTGCGCGACCCGTTCGACGCATAATTCTGGTTATAGCGTGGCGTCGAATGGCGCTGCGCTTGCACTATCTTAGGCCGGATGGAGTGCTTTGCAGCAGCATTCGGCTTAAAATCACGTAAGTTCCTCGCTTTTTTCCTTCCTGAACTGAAATAAATTAGCGACCTGGCTGGTGGCTGGTTTATCATCAATATAATTAATACCACCAGGTTTATCCGTTTTATCCCTTTTCCTGAGGTTGATGTGCAGTTAACAAGTTTCACCGATTACGGATTACGTGCGCTAATCTACATGGCGTCACTTCCCGAAGGACGTATGACCAGTATTTCTGAGGTGACAGAAGTCTACGGCGTGTCCCGTAATCATATGGTCAAAATAATCAATCAACTTAGCCGGGCGGGCTTTGTTACTGCTATTCGTGGAAAAAATGGCGGTATCCGCCTGGGCAAACCGGCTAAAGCTATTGGTATTGGTGATGTGGTTCGCGAGCTGGAACCGCTATCGTTGGTCAATTGTAGCAGCGAGTTTTGCCACATTACCCCAGCCTGTCGACTCAAACAGGCGCTTTCTAAGGCAGTGCAAAGTTTTCTCACGGAACTGGACAACTACACACTTGCTGATTTGGTTGAAGAAAATCAACCGCTTTATAAATTATTGCTGGTGGAGTAATGAAGTCCAAAGTATTTCGCGTCGCATCGCGGCGGCAACTGAGCGACTCCCGGGAGCTTACAAAAGTAAGTGACTGAGGGGGAGCAAAGGCAGCCAACAAAGAGGCGTCGTGAAAGACGAAGGAATTCCATCAGAGCTGACAATGGAGGAACCTCGATGTCACAAGATCCTTTCCAGGAACGCGAAGCAGAAAAATACGCGAATCCTATCCCGAGCCGGGAATTTATCCTCGAACATTTAACTAAACGTGAAAAACCGGCCAACCGCGATGAGCTGGCCGCTGAACTCAACATTGAAGGTGAAGAGCAGCAAGAAGCGCTGCGTCGCCGCCTGCGCGCCATGGAGCGTGACGGGCAACTGGTCTTCACCCGCCGTCAGTGCTATGCGCTGCCAGAACGTCTTGACCTGCTGAAAGGCACCGTTATTGGCCACCGTGATGGCTACGGCTTTCTGCGCGTTGAAGGCCGCAAAGATGACCTGTACCTGTCCAGCGAGCAGATGAAAACCTGCATTCATGGCGATCAGGTACTGGCACAGCCGCTGGGCGCGGACCGTAAAGGTCGTCGCGAAGCGCGTATTGTGCGCGTCCTGGTGCCAAAAACCAGCCAGATTGTTGGTCGCTACTTCACCGACGCTGGCGTTGGGTTTGTTGTCCCTGACGACAGCCGCCTGAGCTTCGATATCCTGATCCCGCCGGAAGAGGTGATGGGGGCTCGTATGGGCTTTGTGGTGGTGGTTGAACTCACCCAGCGCCCGACTCGCCGTACCAAAGCGGTGGGTAAAATTGTTGAAGTGCTGGGTGACAACATGGGAACCAGCATGGCCGTTGATATGGCCCTGCGTACTCATGAAATTCCCTATATCTGGCCGCAGGCTGTTGAGAAACAGGTCGCCGGACTGAAAGAAGAAGTGCCGGAAGAGGCGAAAATAGGACGTGTCGATCTGCGCGACCTGCCGCTGGTGACTATCGATGGCGAAGATGCGCGTGATTTCGATGATGCCGTCTATTGCGAGAAGAAACGTGGCGGCGGCTGGCGTTTATGGGTGGCGATTGCTGACGTCAGTTATTACGTTCGCCCGCCGACTCCGCTGGACCAGGAAGCCCGCAGCCGCGGCACATCCGTCTACTTCCCATCGCAGGTTGTTCCGATGCTGCCGGAAGTGCTGTCTAACGGATTGTGTTCGCTCAACCCGCAGGTGGACAGGTTGTGTATGGTCTGCGAAATGACCATTTCGTCGAAAGGCCGTTTAACCGGCTTTAAATTCTACGAAGCGGTCATGAGTTCCCATGCTCGTCTGACTTACACCAAGGTCTGGCACATGCTGCAGGGCGACCAGGAGTTGCGTGAGCAGTACGCGCCGTTGGTTAAACACATTGAAGAGCTGCACAACCTCTACAAAGTGCTGGATAAAGCGCGTGAAGAGCGTGGTGGTATCTCGTTTGAAAGTGAAGAAGCGAAGTTTATCTTCAATGCTGAACGCCGTATTGAGCGTATCGAGCAGACGCAACGTAATGACGCGCACAAACTGATTGAAGAGTGCATGATCATGGCGAACATCTCAGCGGCGCGATTCGTTGAGAAAGCCAAAGAGCCCGCGCTGTTCCGTATTCACGATAAGCCGACGACCGAAGCGATTAACTCGTTCCGTTCCGTGCTGGCGGAGCTGGGTCTGGAGCTGCCTGGCGGCAACAAACCGGAGCCACGTGATTACGCGGAACTGCTGGAGTCGATTGCTGACCGACCTGACGCAGAAATGCTGCAAACCATGCTGCTGCGTTCGATGAAGCAAGCGATTTACGATCCGGAAAACCGTGGCCACTTTGGTCTGGCGCTGCAATCTTATGCGCACTTTACCTCGCCGATTCGTCGTTACCCGGATCTCTCCTTGCACCGGGCGATTAAGTATCTGCTGGCGCAGGAGCAGGGCCATAAAGGCAACACCACGGAAACGGGTGGCTACCATTATTCGATGGAAGAGATGCTGCAACTGGGTCAGCATTGTTCGATGGCCGAGCGCCGTGCTGACGAAGCCACGCGCGATGTCTCTGACTGGCTGAAGTGCGACTTCATGCTGGATCAGGTGGGTAATGTCTTTAAAGGCGTGATTGCCAGCGTGACGGGTTTTGGCTTCTTTGTCCGCCTTGATGAGCTGTTTATCGATGGTCTGGTGCATGTCTCCTCCCTGGATAACGACTACTATCGTTTCGACCAGGTTGGGCAGCGCCTGACGGGGGAATCCAGCGGTCAAATGTATCGCCTGGGCGATCGGGTGGAAGTCCGTGTGGAAGCTGTCAATATGGACGAGCGTAAAATCGACTTCAGTTTGATCTCCAGCGAACGTGCGCCGCGCAATGAAGGTAAAACCGCGCGCGAAAAAGCGAAAAAAGGCGATGCGGGTAAAAATACCGGTAAACGTCGTCAGATGGGCAAAAAGGTGAATTTCGAGCCGGACAGCGCTTTCCGCGGCGAGAAGAAAGGCAGAGCCAAACCTCAGGCGGATAAGAAAGCGGCTGAGAAGAAAGGCGATAAAAAAGCGAAAAAACCATCGGCAAAAACGCTTAAAATCGCTGCCGCCACCAAAGCTAAACGTGCAGCGAAAAAGAACGTCGCACAATAACCGCCACAAACAGTAAGTCGGGCAACCCCGCGTTGCCCGCGTTACGCATAAACTATTAACGAGTACATTCATGAGTGAAATGATTTACGGCATCCATGCGGTGCAGGCTTTGCTGGAACGTGCGCCGGAGCGCTTCCAGGACGTCTTTATTCTCAAAGGTCGTGAAGATAAACGCCTGCTGCCGCTGATCCACGCACTGGAAGCACAGGGTGTTGTCATCCAGTTGGCTAACCGCCAGTTCCTGGATGAGAAAAGCGAGGGTGCGGTACATCAGGGAATTATTGCTCGCGTGAAACCGGGTCGTCAGTACCAGGAAAACGATCTGCCGGATCTGATTGCTACACTCGATCAGCCGTTCTTTTTGATCCTCGATGGCGTCACTGATCCACATAACCTGGGCGCATGTTTGCGTAGCGCCGATGCTGCCGGCGTGCATGCGGTTATCGTACCGAAGGATCGTTCTGCGCAGCTGAATGCGACGGCGAAAAAAGTCGCCTGTGGCGCGGCAGAAAGCGTACCGCTGATCCGCGTGACCAACCTGGCGCGCACCATGCGTATGTTGCAGGAAGAGAACATCTGGATCGTTGGTACCGCAGGCGAAGCTGACCATACGTTGTATCAGAGCAAAATGACCGGACGTCTGGCGCTGGTAATGGGTGCAGAGGGCGAAGGTATGCGCCGTCTGACCCGTGAACACTGTGATGAACTGATCAGCATCCCAATGGCCGGGAGCGTTTCATCGCTTAACGTCTCTGTTGCGACGGGAATTTGCCTGTTTGAAGCTGTTCGTCAACGCGGGTAATTGATTCCTCCTTCTCTTAAGCCATCCTTCGGGATGGCTTTTTTGTGACCTTAATCCCAGGCACTCTCTTCTCTGACTGGCCATACTTAAGGCGACGGCCATTGACGGAGGGAGACACAATGCACTGGCAAACGCATACCGTTTTTAACCAACCTGTACCGCTCAATAACAGCAACTTATACCTGTCAGATGGCGCACTGTGCGAAGCGGTCAATCGCGAAGGCGCAGCTTGGGACAGCGATCTCCTCGCCAGTATTGGTCAGCAGTTAGGGACTGCAGAATCGCTCGAATTGGGTCGGTTAGCTAACGCTTATCCACCCGAACTGTTGCGCTACGACCCGCAGGGGCAGCGGCTGGATGATGTGCGGTTTCATCCCGCCTGGCATTTGCTGATGCAGGGATTGTGCGCCAACCGCGTACATAACCTGGCCTGGGAAGAGGAGGCCAGGCAGGGCTCGTTTGTTGCCCGGGCTGCCCGTTTCATGCTGCATGCGCAGGTGGAAGCGGGCACCTTGTGTCCGGTGACCATGACGTTTGCCGCCACGCCGCTGTTGCTCCAAATGTTACCTGCACAATTTCACGACTGGTTGACGCCGCTGCTAAGCGACCGTTATGACTCGCATTTACTGCCCGGAGGGCAAAAGCGTGGGTTGCTGATCGGTATGGGGATGACGGAGAAGCAGGGTGGCTCAGATGTGCTGAGCAATACCACTCAGGCAGAACGTCTTGCAGACGGCGCGTATCGGCTGGTGGGACATAAGTGGTTTTTCTCCGTACCGCAAAGCGATGCCCATTTGGTGCTGGCCCAGGCAAAGGGCGGTTTATCCTGTTTTTTTGTACCGCGATTTTTACCCGATGGGAGCCGGAATGCGATTTGCCTTGAACGACTGAAAGATAAGTTAGGCAACCGCTCCAACGCCAGCTGCGAGGTTGAATTCCACGATGCGATCGGCTGGCTATTGGGTGAAGAAGGGGAAGGTATCCGCCATATCCTGAAAATGGGCGGGATGACGCGTTTTGACTGCGCGCTCGGCAGTCACGGCATGATGCGACGTGCTTTTTCCGTGGCGATTTACCATGCGCATCAGCGGCAGGTATTTGGTAAACCTTTGATCGAACAACCGATGATGCGTCAGGTACTAAGCCGAATGGCGTTGCAACTGGAAGGGCAGACCGCGCTACTGTTTCGGCTGGCGCGAGCCTGGGATCGTCGTACCGATACGAAAGAAGCGCTGTGGGCCAGATTATTCACACCCGCAGCGAAATTTGCCATCTGCAAAAATGGCATGCCGTTCGTTGCCGAGGCGATGGAAGTACTGGGCGGGATTGGCTACTGCGAGGAGAGCGAGCTACCGCGCCTGTACCGTGAGATGCCGGTAAACAGTATCTGGGAAGGCTCCGGCAACATTATGTGCCTTGATGTATTGCGGGTACTGACAAAACAACCCGGCATCTACGATATGCTCAGCGAAGCCTTTGCGGAGGTAAAGGGACAAGATCGGCATTACGATCGAATGGTGCGCAAGCTGCAGCAGCATTTACGTAAACCCAGCGAGGAGTTGGGACGGGAGATTACGCAGCAATTGTTCCTGCTCGGCTGCGGGGCGCAGATGTTGCGTTATGCCTCTCCGCCAGTCGCGCAAGCCTGGTGTCAGATGATGCTGGATACGCGTGGTGTAACACAGTTTTCTGCACAGGTGCAGGGTGATTTGCTGCTGCGGGCGACGGGAGGAATACGGTAATACTATGCCAGATGGCGATGCTGTCGCGTCGTATCCTGTCTACGTTCAATACAGGCAGGATACGTTTACGCCATCCGGCAATCTGTTATGCATAAAGTATGGCCTGTACGCGCCAGTTATCTGGCTGCTGTTCTTCGTACATCTGAATAATCCGGTACCATGAGGCACCTTGTTCATCCGCTTTTAACGCGATTACACGTTCTACATCCTGCGGATTCCCTGCAATGTTACTGACAGAGATCAGGCCAATTTCGTTCAGGCCCGTAACGCAGTCAGCACTGGCGAACTCGGCAGACTGCGCCGTTGTACCTACCAGTCCGGCAGAAAACAGCAGTGAGGATAAGGCAAGTGATTGTTTCATCGTCAGCTCCATTATTCGTACCCCTACACATGGCAGGGCATTCCATCGCGATAATAAACCTCAAGCTCCCTGCTGTTGGTTTATTGTGCACAGGTAAACGCATAGGGGCGCAAAGCAATGTAAAGCTGACTAAATTTCAAGCCAATGTTATTTACGATACAAAATAGCTTGTGAATACCATTGGCCTGTCACGATGGTCTCATCAACTAATAAGACAACGTAATAATCAGCTTTAGCCGCGACGGCTTTGGCACGGATCTCTACCAGCGCATCATCTGGAGAGCCTCTTACCAGCGCATTGACTGTCCCTATTCGCTGCAACCCGTTGCTTTGGTCGCGGCGGATCTCTTGCGGGTGGTCGGCTACGGGCGGTGCAGGTTGTGGTGTACCCTGTAACACGCTACAGGCGCTTAAAAACGTCACCAGCAACAAAGAGGCAAACCGACGCATAACTCTATCTCGTTTCCTGATAGCCATAGTGTAGTGCCTTATTAAATTCCCTTTAGGGGAATGTTCCCGAATTGTTATCTCTCACGCGATTTTCGAATGAAAATGTTGCGAAAGCGTAACCCAGTTCTCAACATTATGAATCATTGCCGAACACATTCGCTTGCGTTAAGTATTGCTGCATGGCATACCAGAAAGAAAGAGGCGACAAATGATCGAAATTGAGACACGACAGTTGGCGGGTATCCCTGTCCTGCACGCCGTTCCGGCTGGCAAACGCGAATGTTCACTCCCTTGTATTCTCTTTTATCACGGGTTTACATCTTCAAGTCTGGTCTACAGTTATTTTGCTGTTGCGCTGGCTCAGGCCGGATTTCGCGTCGTCATGCCAGATGCGCCCGAACATGGCGCCCGCTTTAACGGTAATGCTCAGGAGCGAATGTTTCGTTTCTGGCATATATTGCAGCAAAACATGCAGGAGTTTACGACGTTACGTGCGGCTCTGGTGGCAGAAAATTGGCTATCAGATGAACGACTTGCCGTTGCGGGGGCGTCAATGGGAGGAATGACGGCGTTGGGCATTATGGCCCGCCACCCCGAGGTTAAATGTGTAGCCAGCCTGATGGGGTCGGGCTATTTTACCCGGCTTGCGCAGACGCTTTTTCCCCCTTTACATGTCCAGACGCCAGAGCAGCAGGCGGAGTTCGATGCCGTTATTGCACCGCTCGCCGAATGGGATGTTACGCATCAACTGCAACGTCTGGCCGACAGACCGTTGCTGCTGTGGCATGGACAGGAGGACGATGTGGTTCCGGCTGTGGAAACTTTTCGTTTGCAGCAGGCGTTAATTCAGGCAGGTCTGGATAACCATCTGACCTGCCTGTGGGAAGCGGGTGTCCGGCACCGCATTACGCCAGAAGCGCTGGCTGCGACGGTAGCATTTTTCCGCCAGCACCTCTAAACCCGCAAAATGTTCACGCCCTGAGCTTCAAGCTGTTGCAGAATCTCAGGGTTCGCGTTTTTACCGGTAATCAGCGTATCGATTTGATCGGCGCGACTGAACAGCATTCCCGCACGTTCACCGACCTTACTGCTATCGACCAGCACCACCAGTTTGCCCACCACGTTAAGCATCTTCTGCTCGGCCATCGCGGTCAGCATATCGGTTTTATACAGTCCGTCCGCAGTTAATCCTTTACCGCTGGTAAACATCCAGTGTCCGGCATACAGGCTATTTTCACTGCCTTGCGGGCTAAGCGTGATGGATTGGCTTTTGTTGTATTGCCCGCCCATGATGATCACGCTGTCATGCTCCTGGTCGATCAGATAGTTTGCCAGCGGCAGATAGTTGGTGATGATCTGCACCGGCTTGCCGCACATTTCACGACCCAGCAGGAAAGCGGTCGATCCGCAGTTGATCACCACGCTTTCTCCCGCATTCACAAGCTGGGACGCCGCCTTGGCAATACGGACTTTTTCATCGTGGTTCTGCGCCTGGTGTAAATTCATTGGCGTCCAGCGTGGACGCTGCTGGGTAATAGCTTCTGCGCCGTTGCGGACTTTCTTGAGTTTGCCGCTTTCGTCGAGTTTGTTGATGTCCCTACGCGCCGTTGCGGGTGAAATCCCCAGACGCTCAATTACGTTCTCAACGGTAACAAAGCCCAACTGCGCCAGCATATCCAGCAATATTTGATGTCTTTGTGCTTCAGTCATGAGCTATTCCGATACAAATTGATTTGAAAAGATGATATTTGAAATAGCCTGGAAATACTAAAGTAAAAGGGAAAAAATGCCGGGATAGCCCGGCATTTTGTGTGGATCACAGGAAGGATTTAAACGGTAAATCCGGCTCAATCGTGAAACAGTCATCAAAGCCGCGCGGATAGTGATATTCAAAGTTATCTTTGTCCAGCGGCCAGGTGAATTTGCCGCCTACCTGCCAGATGAATGGCTTAAAGCCATACTTAAGGCGATCTTTTTTCATCTCCCACAGGACGCGGATCTCCTGTGGGTCGGCCTGAAAGTTTGACCAGATGTCATGATGGAAAGGGATCACGACTTTTGTATTCAGCGCTTCCGCCATACGCAGCATGTCGGCGCTGGTCATTTTGTCCGTAATCCCACGCGGATTCTCGCCGTAGGAGCCGAGCGCGACGTCGATCTGATATTCGTTGCCATGTTTCGCATAGTAGTTGGAGTAGTGCGAATCACCGCTGTGGTACAGCGTACCGCCCGGCGTTTTGAACAGGTAGTTAACTGCACGTGCATCCATGCCGTCAGGCAGGACGCCTGCTGCTTTTTGATCTGCAGGCAAGGTGATTAATGCAGTACGATCAAACGCGTCGAGCGCATGAATCTCAATATCGTTTACTTTAACCACGTCGCCCGGTTTCACCACGATGCAGCGTTCTTTTGGCACACCCCAACCGATCCACAGATCCACGCAGGTTTGTGGGCCGATAAACGGCACGTCGTCGGCGCAGTTCTGCATGACGGCTGCCGCAACATTCACGTCGATGTGATCGTTATGATCGTGCGTCGCCAGTACCGCATCGATCTGTCGAATGGCAAACGGATCAAGAACAAACGGCGTGGTGCGCAGGTTAGGCTGCAGTTTTTTTACCCCAGCCATACGTTGCATTTGGTGGCCGGTTTTCATCAGCGGGTTGCCGTGACTCTGTTTACCCGTGCCGCACCAGAAATCGACGCAGATGTTAGTCCCGCCTTCCGACTTCAGCCAAATTCCGGTACAGCCAAGCCACCACATAGCGAAAGTGCCTGGTGCGACCTGTTCCTGTTCGATCTCTTCATTCAGCCAGCTGCCCCACTCCGGGAATGTACTCAGGATCCATGATTCACGCGTGATGCTTTTTACTTTACTCATCGCATTTACCTTCATGTTTGTTCAAATTAAATCAATATGTGATTTGTTTTGATTAATCCTGACATTATTTTTTCATATTGGCAATGGGAGATTTTTGAGCTTTGTGCGGATGACAGAAAAGGTAATGTAATGATTTTAGGTGGTTTTACGCTATTCTGCTTGCTGTAATTCATTGATTTAATTGATATTGAATGTTTTTCATGGCATTGAATAATTGCCCATTTTTCAAATGTGGTAATTATTTGCGTACTTCATCACATTTAATCAAATTTAATCTTGTTGTGATTACTTTTGAAAATTACAGTGAGTGCACAACATCCTGGCGTGTGGAAAGCCCGGCAACTTCGTCTACTGGAGATCGTTATGGAGATCCTCTACAACATCTTTACCGTCTTTTTTAATCAGGTTATGACCAACGCCCCGCTGTTGCTGGGGATTGTGACCTGTCTTGGCTATATCCTGTTGCGTAAAAGTGTCAGCGTTATCATTAAAGGCACGATCAAAACGATTATCGGTTTTATGCTGCTGCAGGCGGGATCTGGCATTCTCACCAGCACGTTCAAACCGGTAGTGGCGAAGATGTCCGAGGTTTACGGTATCAACGGTGCGATTTCCGATACCTATGCCTCCATGATGGCAACCATCGAACGTATGGGGGATGCCTATAGCTGGGTAGGGTACGCGGTACTGTTGGCGCTGGCGCTAAACATTTGTTACGTACTGCTACGGCGGATAACCGGTATTCGCACCATCATGCTGACCGGGCACATCATGTTCCAGCAGGCGGGCCTGATTGCCGTCTCTTTCTACATCTTTGGCTATTCCATGTGGACGACCATCATCTGCACTGCGGTGCTGGTGTCGCTCTACTGGGGTATTACCTCCAATATGATGTACAAACCGACCCAGGAAGTGACCGACGGTTGCGGTTTCTCCATCGGTCACCAGCAGCAGTTCGCCTCGTGGATTGCCTACAAAGTCGCGCCTTACCTGGGTAAGAAAGAGGAGAGCGTGGAAGATCTCAAGCTGCCAGGCTGGCTGAATATCTTCCATGACAACATCGTTTCTACCGCGATAGTGATGACCATTTTCTTCGGCGCGATCCTGCTCTCTTTTGGCATTGATGTGGTTCAGGCTATGGCGGGTAAAACCCACTGGACAGTCTATATCCTGCAGACTGGTTTTTCGTTCGCCGTCGCTATTTTCATCATCACCCAGGGTGTACGTATGTTCGTTGCTGAACTTTCAGAAGCGTTCAACGGTATCTCCCAACGTCTGATCCCGGGCGCGGTACTGGCCATCGACTGCGCGGCGATTTATAGCTTTGCTCCTAACGCGGTGGTCTGGGGCTTTATGTGGGGCACTATCGGCCAACTGATTGCGGTGGGCATCCTTGTGGGCTGCGGCTCCTCCATCCTGATTATCCCAGGCTTTATCCCGATGTTCTTCTCGAACGCCACTATCGGCGTATTTGCTAACCACTTTGGCGGCTGGCGCGCGGCGCTCAAGATTTGCCTGGTGATGGGGATGATCGAAATCTTTGGCTGCGTCTGGGCGGTGAAGCTTACCGGTATGAGTGCCTGGATGGGCATGGCGGACTGGTCAATTCTGGCGCCGCCGATGATGCAGGGTTTCGCCTCCATCGGCATCGTGTTTATGGCCGTCATTATTCTGATTGCACTGGCTTATATGTTTTTCGCAGGGCGTACGTTGCGCGCTGAGGAAGACGCAGAAAAACAACTGGCAGAACACTCTGCTTAAAAAGGAGTTCCGATTATGACCGTACGTATTCTGGCTGTATGTGGCAATGGGCAGGGCAGTTCCATGATCATGAAAATGAAGGTGGATCAGTTTTTAACCCAGTCAAATATCGACCATACGGTAAACAGCTGTGCCGTGGGGGAATACAAAAGTGAACTGAGCGGCGCAGATATCATCATCGCCTCTACCCATATTGCCGGCGAGATTACCGTATCTGGCAATAAATATGTTGTCGGCGTGCGCAACATGCTGTCTCCCGCCGATTTTGGACCAAAACTGCTGGAAGTGATCCAAGCGCATTTCCCACAGGACGTGAAGTAAGGACGCGCCATGAAACTACGTGATTCGCTGGCAAACAATAATTCCATCCTTTTACAGGCCGAGGCCAGCACCTGGCAGGAAGCGGTAAAGCTTGGCGTGGATCTGCTGGTTAAGGCTGATGTGGTTGAACCACGCTACTACCAGGCCATCCTTGATGGCGTTGAGCAGTTTGGCCCGTACTTTGTGATTGCGCCAGGCCTGGCGATGCCTCATGGCCGTCCGGAGGAAGGAGTCAAGAAAACCGGTTTTGCGCTGGTGACGCTGAAAACGCCGCTGGTGTTTAACCACGAAGATAACGACCCGGTCGATATTCTGATCACGATGGCGGCAGTTGACGCCAACACGCATCAGGAAGTAGGCATCATGCAGATCGTGAATCTGTTTGACGACGAAGCCAATTTCGACCGTTTACGCGCCTGCCGCACCGCGCAGGAAGTGCTGGATTTAATTGATAACGCCACTGCGGCGGCTGTTTAAAAGGATACCAAAATGTCATTACCTATGTTGCAGGTAGCGCTGGATAACCAATCAATGTCTTCCGCGTATGAAACGACGCGTCTGATTGCCGAAGAGGTCGATATCATTGAGGTGGGTACGATTCTTTGCGTGGCAGAGGGCGTTCGTGCCGTTCGCGATCTGAAGGCGCTTTACCCGCATAAAATAGTGCTGGCGGACGCTAAAATTGCCGACGCGGGCAAAATCCTCTCCCGCATGTGTTTCGAAGCCAACGCTGACTGGATTACTGTCATCTGCTGTGCCGATATCAACACCACCAAGGGTGCGCTGGAGGTGGCGAAAGAATTTAACGGTGACGTACAGATTGAACTGACCGGCTACTGGACCTGGGAGCAGGCGCAGGAGTGGCGTGACGCGGGTATTGGGCAAGTTGTCTATCACCGCAGTCGTGATGCGCAGGCGGCAGGCGTGGCGTGGGGAGAGGCGGATATCACTGCGATCAGGCGTTTGGCCGATATGGGCTTTAAAGTTACCGTTACTGGTGGTCTGGCGCTGGAGGATCTGCCGCTGTTCAAAGGGATCCCGATTCACGTCTTTATCGCTGGTCGCAGCATTCGCGACGCCGCTTCTCCGGTTGAGGCCGCTCGTCAGTTTAAACGTTCCATCGCCCAGCTGTGGGGATAAGGAGCGGCTATGTTGTCGAAACAGGTCCCGCTCGGTATTTATGAAAAAGCACTCCCCGGCGGGGAGTGCTGGCTCGAACGCTTGCAACTGGCGAAGGAACTGGGCTTTGACTTTGTCGAAATGTCGGTTGATGAAACCGATGCCCGTCTGGCGCGTCTTGACTGGAATCGCGAGCAGCGACTGGCGCTGGTGGCGGCTATCGCCGAGACAGGGATACGAGTACCGTCCATATGCCTGAGCGCTCATCGTCGTTTCCCGCTTGGCAGCGAAGATGATCGGGTGCGCGAACAGGGGCTGGAAATTATGCGTAAAGCCATTCAGTTTGCGCAGGATATTGGTATTCGCGTTATTCAACTGGCGGGTTACGACGTCTATTACCAGCAGGCCAATAACGAAACGCGTCGTCGGTTTCGCGATGGGCTAAAAGAGAGTGTGGAGATGGCGAGCCGTGCGCAGGTGACGCTGGCGATGGAAATCATGGATTATCCGCTGATGAATTCGATCAGCAAGGCGTTGGGTTACGCCCACTATCTCAACAATCCGTGGTTCCAGCTGTATCCCGATATTGGCAATTTGTCGGCGTGGGATAACGACGTGCAGATGGAACTGCAGGCTGGGGTAGGCCATATCGTCGCGGTACACGTGAAGGATACCAAACCTGGCGTATTCAAAAATGTGCCGTTTGGTGAAGGAGTCGTTGATTTCGAACGTTGTTTTGCGACGCTCAAACAGAGTGGATACTGCGGGCCATACCTGATTGAGATGTGGAGTGAAACGTCGGATGACCCGGTACGTGAAGTTGCGAAGGCGCGCGATTGGGTGAAGGCGCGTATGGCCAACGCAGGTCTGATGGAGGCGGTGTAATGCAAAAACTTAAACAGCAGGTTTTTGAGGCTAACATGGATTTGCCGCGCTACGGGCTGGTGACATTTACCTGGGGCAACGTCAGCGCCATTGACCGCGAGCGCGGGCGGGTGGTGATCAAGCCCAGTGGTGTCGCCTACGAGCACATGACCGTTGATGATATGGTCGTGGTCGATATGTCAGGGAAGGTGATAGAAGGCGGCTTTCGTCCTTCTTCCGATACCGCCACCCATCTGGCGCTCTACCAGCGTTATCCGTCGCTGGGCGGAGTCGTGCATACGCACTCTACTCATGCCACGGCCTGGGCGCAGGCGGGGCTGGCGATCCCGGCACTGGGTACCACTCACGCGGACTACTTCTTTGGCGATATCCCTTGTACCCGAGCATTAACTGAAGCTGAAGTTCAGGAGGAGTATGAACTTAATACCGGTAGGGTGATTATTGAAACGCTCGGGGAGGTGGAACCTTTACATACGCCTGGCGTAGTGGTGTACCAACATGGCCCGTTTGCCTGGGGCAAAGATGCTCACGACGCAGTACATAACGCTGTTGTGATGGAAGAGGTGGCAAAAATGGCGTGGATTGCGCGTGGCATTAACCCGGCTCTCAGCGCTATTGACGGTTATCTGATGAATAAGCACTTCATGCGTAAGCACGGCCCAAACGCCTATTACGGGCAGAAGTAAGAAAAAACGTTCCGAAGCCAACTCTTCATGGGGATGAGATCGGTCTGGCTTCGGGATTTTTTTGCAAAAAAAAGCCCCCAATGAAGGGGGCAAGTCAAACTGTGGCAATGTTCTCGTTGGTTATTTCTGGGTGCTAGCGATAAATATCTGCACTGGCGTGCATATTTCCGTTACTACCGGGTTCCCTGGTGAGGATCACGTGATAGTAGGTTGCGCCTTGCGCATCGGTTTCTTCATTCAGGGCCTGAGTGGCTTCACTTTCAGTGGCGAAGTTATGATTTATGTAAATAACGCCTAAGCTCTGCACATCATCCATATTCCTGGCCTGATGATTGTCAATTTTGATGGCTGCCGTTGCATTTGCACTGAGCAAAAGTACAGCCAGAAGGGTCAAAACACGGGCTCGCATAGGTACCTCCTCGACTGCGGTCTCTGGTTAGCTCTCTCCTGTGAGTGGATAACTTCTGATTTAATTTTAACCGCTGCCGGCGCAGTCGATAGCGACCATTTCTGATGCAGTTGTTCAAAAAATTACCGCAAAGCCATCTTTTCTTTAATTAACAATCAGCTGATGCCTTCCGCTGCGGTTAAAAATACCTGCCTTACGCGCATAAGCTCTTACCAAATAGTCAATTTAATCGGGTGAGTACGCCGTTTATAGTGAGCCAGATAATTAATATAACTTTATGATAATAAGGCAAAAACTTATGGATACTTCATTCATGGATTTCAGCTACTTTGTGATTATGTTTATGGTCGCGCTGGGGGCAGGCTTTATTAACGTGGTGTCGGGCGGCGGTGGTTTTCTCTCTATTGGCGCATTATTGATTTCCGGTTTACCCCCGGCTAACGCGCTGGCAACCAATAAGATTCAGGCGTTGGGCAGTTCGCTGACCTCCGGAATTTACTTTTTACGCCGGGGACATATTAATGTGCAGGAACACAAATATGTCTTTTTATCTGCCTTTATCGGTTCTGCGCTGGGCACGACGCTTATCCAGTTTATTGAGCCGGACGTGTTGAAGAAACTGCTGCCGATCCTGATTATCGCGGTCGCTATCTACTTTATTTCTGCGCCTAATCTTAGCGAACCGAAAAGGAAGCAGCAGGTATCCCTGTTTCTCTTCTCGTTGATCTGCGGGGGAGGTATTGGGTTTTATGATGGTTTTCTCGGTGCCGGGGCCGGCTCCTTTTATACGCTCTGCTATATCCTGCTGTGGGGGTACAGTATCGATAAAGCGCAAATTCACTCGAATTTTATCAACCTGGCGTCGAACATTGCCTCTATTCTGTTCTTCATTTTCGGCGGTAAAATGATCTGGTCGCTGGGGCTGGTGATGTTTGCCGGACAATCCCTTGGCGCACGTCTTGGTGCGACGGTGGTACTGACGCGCGGGAAGAAAGTTATCCGGCCGATGATTGTCATTGTCTCCATTTGCATCAGCGTCAAAATGCTGCTGGATATGTATTAATGGCGACATGATAAATAATCGTACAAGCACCTTGAGTTTACCTGCTGACCCCAGTATTATGACGCGTCATTTTTCAGCCGACCTTTAACACGTTCCTTGCCTCCATGGGCCTCGGCTGACCCAGACAGGAGGCTGAATAATCCGTAAGGAGCAATTCGATGCGTCATTACGAAATCGTTTTTATGGTCCATCCTGACCAGAGCGAACAGGTTCCGGGTATGATCGAACGCTACACTGCTGCCATCACTGGTGCAGAAGGCACGATCCACCGTCTGGAAGACTGGGGCCGCCGTCAGCTGGCTTACCCGATCAACAAACTGCACAAAGCTCACTACGTTCTGATGAACGTTGAAGCGCCGCAGGAAGTGATCGATGAGCTGGAAACTACCTTCCGCTTCAACGATGCCGTTATCCGCAGCATGGTTATGCGTACTAAACACGCTGTTACCGAAGCATCTCCGATGGTTAAAGCGAAAGACGAGCGTCGTGAACGTCGCGATGATTTCGCTAACGAAACCGCAGATGATGCTGAAGCTGGGGATTCTGAAGAGTAATTTCTGATGACCAACCGTCTGGCGCTGTCCGGCACCGTGTGCAGGGCTCCCCTTCGAAAGGTCAGTCCATCAGGAATTCCTCATTGCCAGTTCGTGCTTGAGCATCGTTCTGTGCAGGAGGAAGCCGGGTTTCACCGGCAGGCGTGGTGCCAAATGCCCGTTATTATTAGCGGACACGAAAACCAGGCCATTACTCACAGTATAACGGTCGGTAGCGCAGTGACCGTTCAGGGGTTCATCTCTTGCCACAAGGCAAAGAACGGCCTGAGCAAAATGGTTCTGCATGCCGAGCAGATTGAATTGATAGATTCTGGAGACTAGCCATATGGCACGTTATTTCCGTCGTCGCAAGTTCTGCCGTTTCACCGCGGAAGGCGTTCAAGAGATCGACTATAAAGATATCGCTACGCTGAAAAACTACATCACCGAAAGCGGTAAGATTGTCCCAAGCCGTATCACCGGTACCCGTGCAAAATACCAGCGTCAGCTGGCTCGCGCTATCAAACGCGCTCGCTACCTGTCCCTGCTGCCGTACACTGATCGTCATCAGTAATCGGTCACGGTCCATTAATACGACTTTGAGAGGATAAGGTAATGCAAGTTATTCTGCTTGATAAAGTAGCAAACCTGGGTAGCCTGGGTGATCAGGTTAACGTTAAAGCGGGCTATGCTCGTAACTTCCTGGTACCACAGGGTAAAGCTGTTCCTGCTACCAAGAAAAACGTTGAATTTTTCGAAGCGCGTCGCGCTGAACTGGAAGCCAAACTGGCTGACGTTCTGTCCGCTGCTGAAGCTCGTGCTGAGAAAATCAACGCACTGGAAACCGTAACCATCGCGTCTAAAGCTGGCGACGAAGGTAAACTGTTCGGTTCCATCGGTACTCGCGACATCGCTGACGCTGTAACTGCAGCTGGCGTTGAAGTTGCTAAGAGCGAAGTTCGTCTGCCGAACGGCGTTCTGCGTACCACTGGTGAGCACGAAGTGAGCTTCCAGGTTCACAGCGAAGTGTTTGCTAAGCTGACTGTAAACGTAGTTGCAGAATAAGTTTTTATTCTGATGACCGCGTAAAAGCGCCGGCCCTGTGCCGGCGTTTTGCTTTTCTACCCTCCTGTTTTTCGCTCTGGCTATTCTTTGTCCTTTTCGGGATAATCATAAAAATAAAACATTATTTCAAAGTGGTGATGGAATGGAACCAACGCACCAACCTCTGTTCGCGCGTAAAAATGTTGTCTATCTGAGCGCAGCCTTCTGCTGCCTGCTGTGGGGGAGCGCCTATCCGGCGATCAAAAGCGGATATGAGATCTTCCAGATTGCCACGGATGATATTCCGTCAAAAATTGTCTTTGCCGGCTATCGCTTCCTGTTTGCGGGATTATTGCTGCTACTGTTGGCGATGGCGCAGCGTAAACCGATTGGCCGGTTAAGCCCGCGTCAGTACGGCCAACTCACGCTGTTGGGGCTGACGCAAACCTCGCTGCAATACATCTTCTTCTATATTGGCCTGGCGTTCACGACGGGGGTGAAAGGGTCCATCATGAATGCGACCGGGACATTCTTTAGCGTGCTGTTGGCCCATTTTATCTATCAAAACGACAAACTAAGCTACAACAAAGCACTAGGTTGTATTCTGGGTTTTACCGGCGTGATGGTGGTGAACTTTAACAGCGGAATGGATTTTAGCTTCAGCCTGTTAGGTGATGGTTCAGTGGTGATGGCGGCCTTTATCCTTTCTGCCGCCACGCTATACGGTAAACGCATTTCTCAGACGGTAGACCCGACGGTCATGACAGGCTACCAACTGGGGATGGGCGGTCTGGCGTTAGTTATCGGCGGTTATGCTTTTGGTGGCACGTTGACCGTACACGGCTTAGCTTCAGTGGCTATTCTGGGTTACCTGACGTTGCTTTCATCGGTGGCCTTCGCTTTGTGGAGCATTTTGCTCAAGTACAACCGCGTGGGGATGATTGCGCCGTTTAACTTCCTGATCCCGGTTTCGGGGGCGGTGCTGTCGGCGATATTCCTCGGCGAAAACATTCTCGAATGGAAATATGCGCTGGCGCTGGTGCTGGTCTGTTCGGGGATCTGGTGGGTGAATAAGGTGAAGCGTTAGTGCTTCACCTTGAGGCCTGATGGCGCTACGCGCATCAGGCCTACTGACTGAGACAGTCTTAGCGTGCGCGAATAAAGCTGCCGTTGGGCTGGCGGGTAAACAATACCTGCTGACCATTTCCGCTATCAATGGTTAACCCGGTCACCACCCCGTTAGCATTCTGCCTGATTTGGATCATCTGGCCGTCTTTCAAATTGCTCAGCGGCTTCCCGGCACCTTCCACTTGCGCCATGGCGTACACATCAGTTGGCGGAAGGTTATGGTCCCGGAAGACCTGCGCCAGCGTTTTCCCTGAGTCTACGCGGTAGGTACGCCACTGCTGCTCAATACCACTATTCTGCTGAAAGGGCTGCGTCTGAGGCTGTGATTGCTGAGCCTGCGGCTGCGCGTCTGGTTCTCCTTCCTGGATGGGTTCCGGCGCAACGGGAGCCACCTGGCCGGGATCGTTTTGCGGGGCCACTAACTGTGCCTGAAGCTGAGCCTCTGTTGGCGGCTGCGACTGTGACTGTAAATCCAGCTGGGCAGTACGCGTAACCACAGGGGTATCAGTAGTGTCACTGGAAGGAAGCAGGAAACCTATCACCAGCACGATAGCAGCAATAATAATGCCGCGTCGGTGCATAGGCGGTAGCGGGTCCATAATGCGAAAATTGTCCGGTGCATGCCAGATTTTCGCCAGGGTTGGTTTTAATTCAAAGCGCCCGGGCATGGCTTTCCTCCTGCTCCGCGTCTCGTTCCTCTGTCATAGAGTATAGATCGCTAACTCTATGATACTTGTTCAGGTACCCGCTTTCGTGACATTGATGCGGGCAATAGCATTGTTTCTTTTTCCTCGCGATTTGTCATCTGTTCCCGAGACAAAGTTTTACCGGATGCGGCATGGCTGATATGCTGCCCG
The DNA here is from genome assembly GCF_014104295.1 of Citrobacter sp. RHBSTW-00029. Taxonomy (NCBI): domain Bacteria; kingdom Pseudomonadati; phylum Pseudomonadota; class Gammaproteobacteria; order Enterobacterales; family Enterobacteriaceae; genus Citrobacter; species Citrobacter sp. RHBSTW-00029. The sequence goes on along the minus strand of NZ_JABXRT010000001.1, from coordinate 3,662,801 downwards.
CTACTTTACATCCGATGAAAGGAAATATGATGGCTAACCCGACTTTTGACACTATCGAAGCGCAAGCAAGCTACGGCATTGGTTTGCAGGTAGGACAACAGCTGAGCGAATCCGGTCTGGAAGGGCTGTTGCCTGAAGCGCTGGTAGCGGGTATCGCTGATGCGCTGGAAGGTAAACACCCGGCAGTGCCTGTTGATGTTGTGCACCGTGCGCTGCGTGAAATTCACGAACGTGCTGATGCAGTACGTCGCGAGCGTTTCCAGGCTATGGCGGCTGATGGCGTCAAATATCTGGAAGAAAACCGTGAGAAAGAGGGTGTGAACAGCACTGAATCCGGTCTGCAGTTCCGTGTTCTGACTCAGGGCGAAGGTTCTATCCCGGCACGTACCGACCACGTACGCGTGCATTATACCGGTAAACTGATCGACGGTACCGTGTTTGACAGCTCTGTTGCGCGTGGCGAACCGGCTGAATTCCCGGTTAACGGCGTGATCCCTGGCTGGATTGAAGCACTGACCCTGATGCCGGTAGGTTCGAAATGGGAACTGACTATTCCTCAGGAACTGGCTTACGGTGAGCGTGGCGCTGGCGCATCCATTCCTCCGTTCAGCACACTGGTATTTGAAGTTGAGCTGCTTGAAATCCTGTAAGCAGTAACTTCTGTTCCCCCCGACGCTGGGGGGAGCAACAAAATAGCGTGAAAAGCTATAGTTACGTCGATGTCGATATTTTATCTTGCAAATGATGTTATTGCGTGTATTTTTGTGAACTGATTCTCGCTATCAGAGTGATATGACACTCACTTTAAACATAAAATTAACATTATATCTAAATCTTAGTATTCATCCCGCCGATTCTTACCTAATATCGATGAGTCCTGCCAACAGGATCGTCGTATCATAGACACACTAAAGGCCGTAGAGCCTGAACAACACAGACAGGTACAGGAAGAAAAAACATGGTAGATCAGGTAAAAGTCGACGCCGTTGAAGAGGCTTCGTCTGAACAGTCGCTACGGCGCAATCTCACAAACCGTCATATTCAACTTATTGCCATTGGTGGCGCTATTGGTACCGGCCTGTTTATGGGCTCAGGGAAAACCATCAGCCTCGCCGGGCCGTCGATCATTTTTGTCTATATGATCATCGGTTTTATGCTGTTTTTCGTGATGCGGGCAATGGGAGAATTACTGCTCTCGAATCTCGAATACAAATCCTTTAGTGATTTTGCCTCCGACCTGCTCGGGCCATGGGCCGGGTATTTTACCGGCTGGACCTATTGGTTCTGCTGGGTGGTTACAGGGATGGCAGACGTCGTTGCGATTACGGCGTATGCGCAATTCTGGTTCCCCGGACTGTCAGACTGGGTGGCATCACTGGCGGTGATCATTCTGTTGCTGGCTCTTAACCTCGCCACGGTGAAAATGTTTGGTGAGATGGAGTTCTGGTTTGCGATGATCAAAATCGTCGCCATTGTCGGCCTGATTGTCGTCGGTCTGGTGATGGTACTGACGCACTTCCAGTCGCCAACCGGCGTTCAGGCTTCGTTCACGCATCTGTGGAATGACGGTGGCTGGTTCCCGAAAGGTCTAAGCGGCTTCTTTGCTGGCTTCCAGATAGCAGTTTTCGCGTTTGTTGGTATTGAGCTGGTAGGTACGACGGCTGCAGAAACTAAAGATCCGGAAAAGTCTCTGCCGCGCGCTATTAACTCGATTCCAATCCGTATCATCATGTTCTACGTTTTCGCGCTGATCGTGATTATGTCCGTGACGCCGTGGAGCTCGGTAGTACCAACCAAGAGCCCATTCGTTGAGCTGTTTGTGCTGGTCGGTCTGCCTGCGGCGGCGAGCCTGATTAACTTTGTGGTGCTGACTTCAGCGGCCTCTTCCGCAAACAGCGGTGTGTTCTCTACCAGCCGTATGCTGTTCGGCCTGGCACAGGAAGGCGTTGCGCCTAAAGCGTTTGCCAAGCTGTCTAAACGCGCGGTTCCGGCGAAAGGTTTAACCTTCTCCTGTATCTGTCTGCTGGGCGGCGTGGTGATGCTCTATGTGAACCCGAGCGTGATTGGCGCGTTCACCATGATCACCACCGTGTCGGCAATCCTGTTTATGTTTGTCTGGACCATCATTCTTTGCTCATACCTGGTGTACCGCAAACAGCGTCCACACCTGCATGAGAAATCGATCTACAAGATGCCGTTAGGCAAGCTAATGTGCTGGGTATGTATGGCGTTCTTTGTCTTCGTACTGGTGCTGCTGACTCTGGAAGAAGATACCCGTCAGGCGTTGATGGTGACGCCGCTGTGGTTCATCGCGCTGGGTCTGGGCTGGTTGTTTATCGGTAAGAAACGTATGGCGGGTATGCGTTAAGCGTTGTCATATCGGACACAAAAAAGGCCACATAAGCAGTGGCCGAATTCGGACTTCAGGAAGGCGCTCTCGGGCGCCTTTTTTTACTCCCCTGCGAGGGCACGCGGGAACAACACATTGTTTTCCAGACTGATGTGTTCCATCAGGTCATCGATCATTTCGTTAATGCCGTTATACATGGCTTTCCAGGTGGTGCAGGCTTCTGGCGGCGGCGTCACGTTGTGGGTGATGTGCTTGATCACTTCCACCAGTTCGCCGGCCTCGTCGTGTTCGCTTTCCATCACGCTGATTGGCCCCATCGCCTGGCTACCCATGCCCTGTTTGATCATTGGGAACAGGATCTGCTCTTCTTTCATCATGTGGCTGGACAGCTCTTCATGCAGCATCGTCAGGTTCTTCGCCAGACCACGCGGTACGCTCGGCTTGTCGGCATGAACACGTTCAACTTTAGTGGCCTGCAGGATCAGCTCCGGCAGCTGTTCGCGGTGGCGATCATGATATCGAATGACGATATGGTCGATGATTTCTGCCAGTGCCACGGTACGCCAGTCTTTTTCCAGCGGCTGTTCAGCCAACTGGGCGAGCTGCGCCTCGATAGCTTCCACATCCAGCTCTTTACGTGCGGCAGCGCGTGCCAGCGTTTGCTTACCGCCGCAGCAGTAATCCATATCGTATTTACGAAACAGGGCCGAAGCGCGAGGAATAGAGAGCGCCAGTTCACCTAAAGGTTGATCGCGATAAGACATAGCCGTTACCTCATTCTCAATAATATAAGATGTATTTTAAATGCAACTTATTGGGAAGGATATAACCCTTTCGGGTCAGAGGATTTTGTGATGATTGTCACGAAAATTTCTTATCTCGTTAACATGCTGAATCTTATTGAAAAGGGACAAAGCGGCGAAAAAAGCTACGCCACAAGATTAAATAAGCCGACGCAGCTGCCGATAGTTAGACCTCAGACAATACCTGCATAATTAAAAGGCAACAGATGTTCAAACGAATCAAAGTGATAACCTTACTTATCACCGTGTTACTCGCCCTGGGCGCGATGCAGCTCATTTCCGCAGGCGTATTTATTGGCGCGCTTAAAAACGACAAGGAAAACTTTAACGTTTCTCAACTTTCCAGCCAGAATGTGGCCGAGTTTACCGATGCATGGATTAGCCTGAACCAGGCTCGCGTCACGCTCAACCGGGGCATGCTGCGTTTACAGGGCACGATGGCCAGCGATATTAACGGCGGTCAGTTGAAGGAACTGGTGAACACGGCAAATCGCCTGTTGGCCGAATCGAAAGAGCATTACGATACCTACTACGCCTTGCCGGAAACGCCGGGACTGGATGAGCATCTGGCCGATCGACTGGAAGAACAGTACGGCATCTATTCTACTGTGCTGGCAAAAATGAACGCGCTGCTGGCTGAAGGCAAGCTGGAAGAGATGTTCAAACAGAATGCCGAGCAAAAGCAGACGGCCATGCAAGAGGTTTATCAGGAATGGCGTGCCGCGCAAACCGCGCTGGCAAATGAGGGCGTTCGGGATAACGAAAATGACTACCAGAAAATTATCTGGTTGTTATCCGCCATACTGTTGATTGTGTTGACCGTGATTATCGCCAGTTGGCTGGCGATGCAGCGAGTGCTGCTCAAGCCACTCCACGAGGTGATGGGGCATATTCGGCATATCGCTTCAGGTGATCTGACCCATACTATTACTGCTGATGGCCGTAACGAAATGGCGCTATTGGCCCAGAACGTCCGCGAGATGCAGCAGGCGCTGGCGAACACTGTCAGCGTGGTGCGTGACGGGGCTGACACCATCTATACCGGGGCGGGTGAAATTGCCGCTGGCAGTAACGATCTCTCTTCACGTACCGAGCAGCAGGCTGCTTCTCTGGAAGAAACTGCTGCCAGCATGGAACAACTCACCGCGACCGTGAAACAGAATGCGGATAACGCGCGACAGGCGACCAGCCTGGCAAAAAATGCCTCGCAGACGGCGCAGAAAGGTGGAGCCGTGGTCGACGGTGTGGTGCGTACGATGGATGAAATCGCCACCAGTTCCAGCAAAATCGCGCAAATAACCAATGTTATCGACGGCATAGCTTTCCAGACCAATATTCTGGCGCTGAACGCGGCGGTAGAAGCGGCGCGCGCGGGCGAACAGGGGCGCGGCTTTGCTGTCGTTGCCGGTGAGGTCCGCACGCTGGCGCAGCGTAGCGCTCAGGCGGCAAAAGAAATTAAGGCGCTGATTGATGACTCAGGGAATCGGGTTAATGCCGGTACAGCGCTGGTGCATGAAGCGGGTGAAACGATGGCGGAAATCGTCAGCGCCGTGACCCGCGTGACCGATATTATGGGCGAGATCGCCTCGGCCTCCGATGAGCAGAGTCGGGGTATCGATCAGGTCGGCCAGGCGGTGGCTGAGATGGATCGCGTCACGCAGCAAAACGCCTCGCTGGTGGAGGAGTCCGCTTCCGCCGCCGCCGCGCTCGAAGAGCAGGCCGCGCGGTTGAACCAGACGGTGGCGGTGTTTAAAGTGTCGCGCCGGATGGCGGCGTAAACGCCTTATCCGGCCTACATGAGATCGTACAGTCCTTGTAGGCCTGGTAAGCGCAGCGCCATCAGGCATCCCCCGAAACCGGCACTACCGCCGGTTTCTGCGGTTTTGACCGCACCGCAATCACCACGCCTATTATCAGCAGCGCAATACCGCTTACCGTCAGCAGCGGCGGAAATTCCTTGCGCAGAATAAAGGTGTACAGCAGGCCAGCCAGCGTTTCGAAGACAATCAACGGGCCGAGGATCACCGTCGGCAGTTTCTGGCTGGCGACGTTCCAGCACAGTGCGCCAACCCAAGAACACAATACCGCAATGGCTATCATCAGGCCGATAAACACGCCTGGACGCGGACCGAAGGGCAGAGCGAAGTCCGGCGTTTGCCCGTTCAGCCACAGGCAGGCGGCAATATAGCCGAGCAGAGAAACAGGCAGCGTCACCAGTGCCTGGGCCGTCGCCCACATCATCGGGTGCTTATCCGGATTCTCGCGCAGCCAGCGGGCATTACGCAGCGCATACCACGCCCAACACATCACTGAAATCAGCGCCAGTGCGATGCCAGAGCCATATCGCCAGCCGCTAAAGTCAGGGAGTCCCTGATTCAGCTCCGAGATATTCACGCACAGCAGGCCTATACCAATCAACACCAGCGCAGGCGACAAACGCCACCATGATAATTTGCCATCACGCTGGCTGTAGAGCAGGTTAGCGAAGACCGGGATCACTACCGGCAATGTACCAATAATCATCGTGGAGACCGGTGCGCCGGTGCGCTGGATAGCGCTTGCCAGGCAAACGTAATAAATCAGATTGCCCATCAGGGTTAACGCCAGAGCGGTTACCCAGTCTTTGCGCGTCAACTGACGCAGTCGTCCGCGACCCAGCCAGGCAATCGGCAATGCGATCAGCCCCAGCGCCAGATAACGCCCCATCGACTGTAACACCGCCGGGTATTCCGGAACGATCAGCGGTCCAACAAAAATTAGTCCCCACATCAGCCCGGCCAGCAGGGCATACAACACACCGCTAATCATTTTTGACATCCACATCGCTTAACATAAGGTCGAGTGTAGGCAGGAAAAATGCCGCCGTATTGTATGAGATTGCTGATCAACGCCGGACGACTTGTTTCTGATAACGTACCGGCGTAATGCCGTAGCGATGGGTAAAGGCGCGGGTGAGATGCGACTGGTCGGTGAGGCCGGTTGCGGCGGCGACCTCTGCGGCGGGCATACCGTAGGTAAGAAAACCTTTGGCTCGCCACAGACGGATCGCCATCAGCATCTGGTGCGGCGTGACGTGGAAATGCAATTTGAACTGGCGCTGAAAATGCCAGGGACTCAGCGATGCAACCCGCGCCAGCTCATCGAGCGTGACCGGGTGCATGTAATTATCGTGCAGATACTCGCGCACGCGTTCAAAGCGATGCGCCCCCTCCGGCAATACCGGCGCATGGCGGGCCAGCGGTTGGAACGTGTCGATCAGATCGAGTAATAGTCCTTTTTGCGCCAACGGATCTTCGGTGTTCCACAGACCGTGGATCAACGAGCAGATCTGGCGCGAGCGCAGCGGATCGTGACGGGTAACGTCATGGAACCACCAGTGGCGGATCCCGGTGACCTCTTCCAGAAGATCGGGCTCAAGATAAATCATCCGATAGCGCCAGCCGTCGGCGGTTTCGGCCTCGCCGGTATGCAGCTCATCGGGATTCATGGTGACGACGGAATGGGCGGGGGCCACGTACTGCGTGCCGCGATAGCGAAAACGCTCGGCTCCGGCTTCTATCGCGCCAATGCCGAACGCTTCATGGGTGTGCGGCTCAAAGGCGTAACGTGAGATGTGCGCATGATACAGCTCTACGCCCGGCACCTGCGCCAGATGGCGAAAGCGGGCGCTGTCTTTCTCATCAATAAACTGCTCAGGTACACCTTGCACGTTTTCTCTCCCCACGCATCATCCTGTCATTATCAGAGAGGATGCGCGGGGATGCCACCACAATTAACTAATTTTTAACACTTACACGATGCCTTTGACGCTGTCAGCCAGCGAGGTGGTCGGGCGACCAATCAGTTTGCTTAGCGTATGGCTGTCGTCGAACAGACCGCCTTTGGAGGCGCCAGTGTCTGAGTCAGCCAGCATGTCCGCCAGCCCGGCTGGTAGACCAAAGCCCTTCAGTGCGGCGGCAAAGTCAGTTTCGCTCAGGTTCTGATACACCACTTTTTTACCGCTCTGTTTTGCCAGTTCGGCAGCCAACTGGCTCAGGGTCCAGCCTGCGTCGCCCGCCAGCTCATAGGTTTTACCGGCGTGACCGTCTTCACTGATGACGCGCGCGGCGGCAGCGGCATAGTCGGCACGGGTCGCTGAGGCAATTTTGCCTTCACCTGCAGCCCCGATAAACACGCCATGTTCCAGCGCGGCCGGGGCGCTGGCGAGATAGTTTTCGGTGTACCAGCCGTTACGCAGTAGCGCGTAGGCGATACCGGATTCAGCCAGCATCTTCTCGGTTGCCACATGCTCATCAGCCAGCCCCAACGGGGAGGTGCCGGCGTGCAGCAGGCTGGTGTAGGCGATAAATTTCACGTGAGCGGCTTTCGCTGCGTTAATCACGTTGCGATGCTGCGGGGCACGTTGTCCCACTTCGCTCGACGAGATCAGCAGTAGCTTGTCGATACCCTGCAAGGCAGTTGTAAAGGCGGCTTCATCGCTGTAATCCGCCTGACGAACGGTAATGCCCTGCTGACTAAGCGCCGTCGCTTTAGCGGGATTACGCACGATTGCCACAATCTGGCTGGCAGGAACGGTTTTCAGCAGAGATTCAATAACGTGTTGGCCCAGTTGGCCGGTGGCGCCGGTAATCGCGATCATGGGGTGACTCCCTGGTATTGGTCTTGTGTTTAATCACGCTAACACCTAAACTTACTTTTAGTAAGTACGTACAAAAAGGTTAGTATGAAAATGACAGCTTCGACGCTCTCCCAGCAGTTACGCGATGGCAACTTGTTTGCCGAACAGTGTCCCTCCCGCGAGGTGTTAAAACACGTCACCAGCCGCTGGGGCGTATTGATTCTGGTGGCGCTGCGCGACGGTACGCACCGGTTCAGCGATTTGCGCCGTAAGATGGGCGGCGTCAGTGAAAAGATGCTGGCGCAATCTCTGCAAGCGCTGGAGCAGGACGGGTTTATCAACCGGGTATCGTATCCGGTCGTACCGCCGCATGTGGAGTATAGCCTGACGTCGTTGGGTGAGCAGGTGAGCGATAAAGTCGCCGCACTGGCGGACTGGATAGAACTGAATTTGCCGCAGGTTTTAGCGCAGCGGGAAGAGCGGGCGGCGTAAAGTATTGCCGGATGGCGGCTAACGCCTTATCCGGCACTAAAGTTACTTACTCAAATCCAACTGATAAATGGCGAAACCGATGTCATCGGTCGCGACTTTCTTCAGCGGATATTGCCCTTTCTCTTTGATAAACGCCGCGGCTTTATCAGACGGTGATGTTTCAAAGCGAATATCCAGTGGCGTATCGCTGTGAATTGGCGCCAGACGCCAGTTGTTATCTGCCGCCGGGTGAATTTCACCGGCACGCTTCGTCTCCACACCAATCCACGCGGCCAGCACCGAGCGGTTTTCATCCGGAGAAGCAAACGCGATGTGGCTGTCGCCGGTTCCGGCAAACTTACCGCCGTAGGCGCGGTAGTTGTTAGTCGCGACGAGGAAGGTGGCATTCGGATCGATTGGTTTGCCGTTAAAGGTCAGATTTTTAATACGTTCCGCTTTCGGATTAATGGTCTGACATTCCCCGTCGTAGCGGGCGGGTTGTGAAACATCAATCTGATAATTCACGCCATCAATCACGTCGAAATTATAGGTACGGAAGCCATCCCAGTTAATCAACGACTGTGGTTTGCTGCTGTGGATATCAATCTGATTAAACTGTCCGGCGGAACATTCCAGCCACTCTTTCACCTCTTTACCGCTGGCTTTTACCACCACCAGGGTATTGGGATAAAGGTACAGGTCGGCGGCGTTACGGAAGGTAAGCTGGCCTTTTTCCACCTCAACAAAGCTGGCCGGATCGTTCTTACGCCCACCCACTTTAAACGGCGCGGCGGCGGAAAGCACCGGCAGCTTCGCCAGATCCGGATCGCCCTGAATAAAGTGCTCTACATAGGCTTTCTGCGCATTATTCACCACCTGCACAGTCGGATCGTCCTGCACCAGCGCCAGGTAGCTGTACATGTTGTCGGCGGTTTTACCGATTGGCTTGCTGACGAACTCGCGCGTGGCATCGTGATCGGCTTTCAGGATCTCAACGATTTTCTTATCTTCAACGGCCAGTGATTTTTTCGCCGCCGCGTCATAAATCGGACGTGCTTCGGCTTTCGCCTGGGTGACCTGCCATTTCCCGCTGTCGTTATTCAGTACCAGATCGACCACGCCCAGATGATCGCCCCACATGCCAGGCATCACCGCCGGAACGCCGTTCAGGGTTCCTTTAGAGATATCTGCGCCTTTGATATTGGCAAAGTCTTTACCCGGGAAGACGGCGTGAGCGTGACCAAACATAATGGCATCCACGCCCGGGACTTCACTGAGGTAGTAAACGGAGTTCTCCGCCATTGTCTGATACGGGTCGGCTGAAAGCCCGGAGTGAGCTACCACCACCACCACATCCGCGCCTTTGGCTCGCATCTCAGGCACGTATTTACGTGCGGTTTCGGTGATGTCGTTCACCGTCACTTTACCGCTGAGGTTGGCTTTATCCCAGGTCATGATCTGCGGCGGCACAAAACCGATATAGCCTATCTTCAGCGTCTGCTTGTTCCCTTGCTGGTCGACAACCTCAGTGTCTTTGATCAGATAAGGCGTAAACAGCGGCTTTTTGGTCTTAACGTCGATGATATTGGCATTAACGTAAGGGAACTTCGCCCCGGCTAGTGCGTTGTGCAGATACTCAAGACCGTAGTTGAATTCATGGTTGCCGAGGTTACCCACCGCGTAATCCAGCGTATTCAGCGCCTTATAGACCGGGTGAGTTTCGCCCGCTTTCAGCCCCTTGGCCGCCATGTAATCCCCGAGCGGACTGCCCTGAATCAAATCGCCGTTATCAACCAGCACGCTGTTTTTGACTTCACCACGCGCAGCGTTGATAAGACTCGCTGTACGCACCAGGCCAAATTTTTCAGTCGCCGTATCTTTGTAATAATCGAAATCCATCATATTGCTATGCAAATCAGTTGTTTCCATTATCCGTAGATCGACGGTCGCGGCATTCACACTGGCTGCAATCAGCGTAGCCAGAAGCGTTGCACTAAACTTAATCATCAGGGGCATCCTTTTAAGATCTAAGCCACAAAAGAAAATGTATATAAATCTTCTTGCTTACAGAACTGTGAATCATGACATGAATATAGCGTTTAAAACCGCAGACGCTATCACAGTTGGCGGATCCCCTGGCGATCGGGTATAAGTAAAACAACGAGTTAACACCACGAAAGAAACGAGGTGGAGAATGTTAGAACATGTATGCCAGCTTGCACGGAACGCGGGCGATGCCATTATGCAGGTCTACGATGGACTCAAACCGATGGAGATTACCAGCAAGCAGGACGATTCTCCGGTCACGGCGGCAGATATCGCAGCGCACACTGTGATCCTTGAGGGATTACTGGCGCTGACGCCGGATATTCCGGTTCTGTCTGAAGAGGCGCCTCCTGGCTGGGATGTTCGCCAGCACTGGCAGCGCTACTGGCTGGTGGACCCGCTGGATGGGACCAAAGAGTTCATTAAGCGTAACGGTGAATTTACCGTTAACATTGCGCTTATCGAGAAGGGAAAGCCGGTTCTGGGCGTGGTTTACGCGCCGGTAATGAAAGTGATGTACAGCGCAGCAGAAGGTAAAGCGTGGAAAGAAGAGTGCGGCGTGCGCAAACAAATCCAGGTGCGTGATGCGCGTCCGCCGCTGGTGGTGATTAGCCGCTCCCATGCCGACAATGAGTTAAAAGAGTATCTGCAACAGTTGGGTGAGCACCAGACCACCTCGATTGGTTCCTCGCTGAAGTTCTGCCTGGTGGCGGAAGGGCAGGCGCAACTGTATCCGCGTTTTGGACCCACAAACGTGTGGGACACCGCTGCGGGCCACGCGGTTGCTGCCGCAGCCGGAGCGCACGTTCACGACTGGCAGGGGAAACCTCTGGATTACACCCCACGTGAATCGTTCCTCAACCCCGGCTTCCGCGTCTCTATTTACTGAGCAGTTTGTGCAGCAGGGCAATCACCTGCTGCACCTCATCCTGCGTTAGCGCCCCATCTTTTGCCCACTGTACGCGTCCGTCTTTGTCGAGAACGACGATAGCGGAGCTCTCTTCATCCAGTTGCCAGGCCTTACGCGCAATGCCGTTGCTGTCGACAATAAATTGTGACCACGGGTAGAGCTTCTTATTGCTCTCCAGACTGCTGCGCACAAACATACCGGAGCCGGGAATGGCGTCATCGGTGTTGACGATAGTGGTGGTCTGGTATTTATCATGCGGCAGATTGGCCGCTTTGATGGCTTCAATCAGTGTCGCATTTTTCTCTTTGGCGGAGGTACGTCCAGCGATGTGTTGCACAATACGGACTTTCCCTGGCAGTTGCGCGCTATTCCAGCTTTTGTAGCTAAACTTATCGTTATCAAGAATCAGTTCGCCGCGATCGGCAATACCCACCGGCGGCACGCGCTGGTTAGTCTCAAACGAATGTGCGGAGGCAATCATCGGCAGCAGCAGGCACGATAGGGCCAGCAGTTTTTGTAAGGTCATGGGTTTTCCTTCTTTCTTTATTTGGCAGGTGATCCGACCACTTGGGCCTGGAATTTAATCATATGTGCGAATGATGCTTTTTCCCGCAAGCGCGATGCCAGTTTGCGGACGGGCGCACAAATCCTGCGAAAAATGAAGGCTTATACTGAAGACAGCGAAGCGTTGAAAAGATAATTCTGAATAATTGTAACCTGAAGGTAAATAAACTTATACACGCTGGAAACATCGTTCAGATAGTCTATAGTCATAAGGCATTAAAATTTGCGCCTGAGGATTGTCGGACCGATTGTGGTACCGCAAAGGCGTAACGCTCAGCAGGAGATACAATGAAAATTTTCCAACGATACAACCCGCTGCAGGTGGCGAAGTACGTGAAGATCCTGTTTCGTGGACGGTTATATATCAAGGACGTAGGCGCTTTTGAGTTTGATAAGGGTAAGATTCTTATCCCAAAAGTGAAGGACAAACTGCATTTTTCTGTTATGTCCGAAGTTAACCGTCAGGTCTTGCGTCTGCAAACTGAGATGGCTTGATCAAAGTGCTATGCAGTAGTTAAAAAAACGGCTCCTGATGGGAGCCGTTGATGTTTCTGGCGGGATTACGCTTTGGTCTCTTCTTTTGCATCCGGCAGCTTTGGTACCAGAACGGTAGGTTTGCTGTCCAGGCGCGTCACCAGCAGCTGATCGATCTTGTAGTTATCGATATCCACCACTTCAAATTTGTAGCCAGAATACTTCACCGAGTCGGTGCGTTTCGGGATTTTACGCAGCATGAACATCATGAAACCGCCGATGGTTTCATAGTTGCCGGACTGCGGAAACTCGTCGATATCCAGCACACGCATCACGTCATCAATCGGCGTACCACCATCAACTAACCATGAGTTCTCATCACGCGCCACAATCTGTTCTTCCAGACCCTGGCCGACTAAGTCACCCATCAGTGTCGTCATTACGTCATTAAGCGTAATAATCCCCACCACCAGTGCATACTCGTTCATGATGACGGCAAAGTCTTCACCTGCGGTTTTGAAGCTTTCCAGCGCTTCTGAGAGCGTCAGCGTATCCGGAACAATCAGCGTATTGCGGATCTGTACGCCGCTGTTCAGCGCCATGCTTTGATTTGCCAGTACGCGGTTGAGGAGATCCTTTGAATCAACATAGCCAATGATGTGGTCGATATCTTCGTTACAGACCAGAAACTTGGAATGCGGATGTTCCGCCACTTTGTTCTTCAGGCTCTGTTCATCTTCGTGCAGATCAAACCAGATAACGTTTTCGCGCGAGGTCATTGAAGACGGCACGGTACGGGATTCCAGTTCAAATACGTTTTCGATCAGCTCATGTTCCTGCTTGCGCAGAACCCCTGCCAATGCGCCGGCTTCTACTACGGCGTAAATATCGTCCGAGGTGATGTCGTCTTTGCGCACCATCGGGATCTTAAACAGACGGAAAATGTTATTTGCCAGACCATTAAAGAACCATACCAGCGGGCGGAACACGAGCAGACAGAAGCGCATCGGGTTGATGATACGCAAAGCTACAGCTTCTGGCGCAATCATACCGATGCGTTTCGGGGTTAAATCCGCGAACAGGATGAACAGGCCAGTCACCAGGGAGAACGACAGAATAAAGCTTAACTGTTCGGACAGCTCTGGGGCGAAGTATTTCGAGAACAGACCGTTAAATGCCGGTGAAAACGCCGCGTCACCGACGATACCGCCAAGAATAGCAACCGCATTAAGACCAATTTGCACAACGGTAAAGAACATGCCGGGGTTTTCCTGCATCTTCAAAACACGCTGTGCGTTTACGTTGCCTTCATCGGCAAGCAGTTTAAGTTTGATTTTGCGTGACGCAGCAAGCGAGATCTCGGATATCGAGAAAAACGCACTCACGGCGATCAGGCAGAGAATGACTAAAATACTGTTTAACATATCTTATCCGACCGTTAAGGCCAGATCCTCGGAAGGGATAAATTGATAAATCTGTGTGAAATACACATTGAAAACCGGTCCGAAGGGAGTGGACCGGCAATTTCAGGAGCTAGTATAGCGTAAGGTACTGTAAAGCCGCCAGAGGGCGGCGATTATCCTTGCGGCGGCAGGCAAACGCCTATGCCGCCAATGCCACAGTATCCATAAGGGTTTTTATGCAGATACTGCTGGTGATCGTCCTCGGCGTAGTAGAACGGAGTCGCCGTGCTGATTTCCGTCGTAATATCGCGTTCATCGCCTGCGGCGGTCATTGCTGCCTGAAAACGCTCAAGGCTGGCCTGTGCGGCGGCGGTTTGTTCCGGCGTTAACGGGTAAATGGCGGAGCGATACTGCGTACCCTGGTCGTTCCCCTGACGCATGCCCTGCGCCGGATCGTGATTTTCCCAGAACACCTGCAGCAGTTGTTCGTAGCTGATAACATGCGGGTCATAGACGACGCGTACCGCTTCGGCGTGTCCGGTATCGCCGGAACAGACTTCCCGATAGGTTGGGTTAGGGGTATAGCCACCGGTGTAGCCGGCTGCGGTGCTATATACGCCGGGTAATGACCAGAATAAACGTTCAACGCCCCAGAAGCATCCCATGGCGAAATAAGCTATCTCCATACCATCGGGCACGTTGGTCATCGAACGTTGGTTAACCGCATGCAGCGTTGCCACTGGCATCGGGGTGTTGCGTCCAGGTAGGGCATCTGCTTGAGTAACGAGATGCTTTCTATCAAATAAACTCATGGCCGTTCTCCCGAAATCAGTCATTTGGGTTAAGGTTGTAACGAGACGCGTCTTTGCCCAAAATAAACAGCGTGAATGCGTCTAGAGTTAAACATAAGAAATATTTGGGTTGTCGTCTGTTTTTCAACTCTTATTGTTGATTTTTTGTTAAGCCGAGGAACGGCATAGTATTTTTTTCCAGGGGTGGAAAAAAGGATATTCAGGAGAAAATGTGCCACATATCCGTCAGTTATGTTGGGTGGGATTACTGTGCTTAAGTGGCTCCGCCGCTGCTGCGAATGTTCGCTTACAGGTCGAAGGATTATCAGGGCCGCTGGAGAAAAACGTCCGTGCGCAGCTGTCCACGATTCAAAGTGACGAAGTCACACCAGACCGACGCTTTCGTGCGCGCGTTGATGATGCTATCCGCGAAGGGCTAAAAGCGCTGGGCTACTTTGAGCCGACCATTGATTTTGAACTGCGTCCGCCGCCGGCGAAAGGACGCCAGGTGCTGATTGCCAAAGTGACCCCCGGTGAGCCGGTGCTGATTGGCGGCACAGAAGTGATTCTGCGCGGTGGCGCACGTACGGATAAAGATTACCTGGATCTGCTGAAAACACGCCCGGCAATCGGCACCGTGCTGAATCAGGGCGATTATGACAGCTTCAAAAAGTCGCTCACCAGCGTGGCATTGCGTAAAGGCTATTTCGACAGCGAATTTAATAAAAGTCAGCTCGGAATTGCACTCGATCGCCGCCAGGCATTCTGGGATATTGATTACAACAGCGGAGAGCGCTACCGCTTTGGCCATGTCACTTTTGAAGGTTCGCAAATTCGCGATGAGTACCTGCAAAACCTGGTGCCGTTCAAAGAGGGCAAAGAGTACGAGTCGAAAGATCTGGCAGAGCTAAACCGTCGCCTTTCGGCAACCGGATGGTTTAATTCCGTGGTGGTGGCGCCTGAATTTGATAAAGCCCGTGAAACCAAAGTACTGCCGCTAAAAGGCGTGGTCTCGCCGCGCACCGAAAATACCATCGAAACCGGGGCCGGCTACTCTACTGACGTGGGACCGCGGTTGAAAACCTCGTGGAAAAAGCCGTGGATGAACTCCTACGGCCATAGCCTGACCACCAGTGCCAGTATTTCTGCGCCAGAGCAGGTCCTTGATTTCAGCTATAAAATGCCGCTGTTAAAGAACCCGCTGGAGCAGTATTACCTGGTGCAGGGGGGCTTTAAGCGTACCGATTTAAACGACACCGAGCAGGACTCAACCACGCTCGCGGTCTCCCGCTACTGGGATCTGTCGAGTGGCTGGCAGCGTGCAATCAACCTGCGCTGGAGCCTCGACCACTTTACCCAGGGTAACGTCACCAATACCACCATGCTGCTTTATCCGGGGGTGATGATTAGCCGGACGCGCTCGCGCGGCGGCCTGATGCCCGTCTGGGGCGACTCCCAACGCTATTCCATTGACTATTCGAATACTGCCTGGGGTTCAGACGTTGATTTCTCCGTTTTCCAGGCGCAGAACGTCTGGATCCGTACACTGTACGACAAACACCGTTTTGTGATGCGCGGTAACCTTGGCTGGATTGAAACCGGTGACTTCGACAAAGTCCCGCCAGATCTGCGTTTCTTCGCCGGGGGCGACCGTAGTATCCGCGGCTACAAATACAAATCTATTTCACCCGAAGGCAGCGACGGCAAGCTGAAAGGGGCCTCGAAGCTGGCGACGGGCTCGCTGGAATACCAGTACAACGTGACCGGGAAATGGTGGGGCGCGATGTTTGTCGATAGCGGTGAAGCGGTTAGCGATATTCGCAAAAGCGATTTCAAAACCGGTGCCGGGGTTGGCGTTCGCTGGCAGTCGCCGGTAGGACCTATCAAGCTCGACTTTGCCGTCCCCGTCGGCGACAAAGATGAACATGGTTTACAGTTTTACATCGGTCTGGGGCCTGAATTATGAGTTTATGGAAGAAGATAAGCCTCGGGGTACTGGTTGTTATCCTGCTGTTGTTAGGTACCGTCGCGTTCCTGGTGGGGACAACCTCCGGTCTGCATCTGGTCTTCAAGGCAGCTAATCGCTGGGTGCCTGGGCTGGAGATCGGTCAGGTCACCGGCGGCTGGCGGGATTTATCACTGAAAAATATTCGTTATGACCAGCCCGGCGTGGCGGTGAATGCTGGCGAAGTACATCTGGCCGTGGGGCTTAATTGCCTGTGGAACAGCAGTCTGTGCGTCAACGATCTGTCGCTGAAAAATATCAACGTAGCGATCGACAGCAAAAAAATGCCGCCATCAGCGTCGGTGGAGGAAGAAGAGAGCGGTCCGCTTAACCTTTCCACGCCTTACCCCATCACGCTTTCACACGTGGCGCTTAACAACATCAATATCAAAATTGATGACACCACGGTTTCCGTGCTGGATTTTACCTCTGGCCTGAACTGGCAGGAAAAAACGCTGACCCTGAAGCCAACGTCATTGCAGGGGTTGCTGATTGCCCTGCCTAAAGTGGCGGAAGTGGCACAGGAAGAGGTCGTTGAACCAAAAATTCAAAACCCGCAGCCGGATGAAAAACCGCTCGGCGAAACGCTAAAAGATCTGTTCTCAAAGCCGGTGCTGCCGGAAATGGCCGATGTGCATCTGCCGCTCAATCTCAATATTGAAGAATTTCGCGGCGAGCAGCTGCGCGTGACCGGGGATACGGATCTCACGGTACATAACCTGCTGCTGAAAGTGAGCAGCATTGACGGCAACATGAAGCTGGACGCGCTGGATATCGACTCGAATCAGGGGGCGGTAAAAGCCAGCGGCACGGCGCAGCTCACCGACACATGGCCGGTCGATATTACGTTAAACAGCACGCTGAACATCGACCCGTTAAAAGGCGAAAAGGTGAAGCTGAAGGTCGGCGGCGCGCTGCGTGACCAACTGGAAGTCGGCATAAACCTGTCCGGTCCGGTGGATATGGATCTGCGGGCGCAAACGCGTCTGGCGGAAGCCGGGTTGCCGCTCAATCTGGAAGTGGTGAGTAAGCAGATTTACTGGCCGTTTACCGGCGACAAACAGTTTCAGGCCGATGACATCAAGCTCAAGCTGACCGGCAAGATGACCGACTACACGTTGTCGATGCGTACCGCCGTGAAGGGACAGGATATTCCTCCAGCTACCATCACGCTGGACGCTAAAGGCAACGAACAGCAGATCAATCTCGACAAACTCAGCGTTGCGGCGCTGGAAGGAAAAACCGAGCTGAAAGCGCTGGTGGACTGGCAGCAGGCGATCAGCTGGCGCGGAGAGTTGACGCTGGATGGCATCAATACGGCACAAGAGATCCCGGACTGGCCGTCAAAACTGAATGGTCTGGTGAAAACCCGCGGCAGTCTGTATGGCGGAAGCTGGCAGATGGAGGTTCCGGAGCTGAAGCTGACCGGGAATGTAAAACAGAATAAGGTCAATGTGAACGGTTCGCTGAAGGGGAACAGTTACCTGCAATGGATCATTCCGGGCCTGCATCTGGAGCTGGGACGCAACAGCGCGGACGTAAAAGGTGAACTGGGGGTTAAAGATCTCAATCTGGATGCGACGATTGATGCTCCAAGCCTGGATAACGCGCTGCCGGGGCTGGGCGGTACGGCGAAAGGGCTGGTAAAAGTTCGCGGTACGGTTGAAGCACCACAGCTGCTGGCGGATATCACCGCCCGTGGTCTGCGCTGGCAGGAACTTTCCGTCGCTCAGGTACGCGTCGAAGGCGACGTGAAATCGGCCGAGCAAATCGCCGGTAATCTCAATGTTCGCGTAGAGCGGATTGTACAACCTGACGTGAATATCGGCCTCGTGACGCTCAACGCGAAAGGCAGTGAAAAGCAACATGAATTACAGCTACGCATTCAGGGGGAGCCGGTTTCCGGGCAACTGGATCTGGCAGGCAGCTTCGATCGCAAAGAACAGCGCTGGAAAGGGGCGTTGAGCAATACCCGCTTCCAGACGCCGGTTGGTCCGTGGTCGCTTAACCGCGCGATTGCGCTGGATTACCGTAATCAAGAGCAGAAAATCAGCATTGGGCCACACTGCTGGAATAACCCGAATGCGGAACTGTGCGTGCCACAGACGATTGATGCGGGCGCGGAAGGGCGCGCGGTGGTGAATCTGAACCGTTTCGATCTGGCAATGCTGAAACCGTTTATGCCGGATACAACCCAGGCCAGCGGCGTGTTCACCGGTAAAGCCGATGTGAGCTGGGACACCACCAAAGAGGGGCTGCCGCAGGGACAGGTCACGCTAAGTGGGCGTAACGTGAAGGTCACCCAGAGCGTAAACGATGCCGTGTTACCGGTGGCGTTTGAGACGCTGAATCTGACCGCTGACCTGCACAACAACCGTGCTGAACTGGGCTGGCTGATTCGCCTGACCAACAACGGGCAGTTCGACGGCCAGGTGCAGGTAACCGATCCGCAGGGACGACGTAATCTGGGCGGTAACGTCAATATCCGCAACTTCAATCTGGCGATGGTGAACCCTATCTTCTCCAGAGGTGAAAAAGCCGCGGGAATGATCAACGCCAACCTGCGTCTGGGCGGCGATGTGCAAAGCCCACAACTGCTTGGACAACTGCAACTGAGCGGTCTGGATATCGACGGCAACTTTATGCCGTTTGACATGCAGCCCAGCCAGTTAGCCGTTAACTTCACCGGAACGCGTTCGACGTTAGCGGGCGTGGTGCGTACGCAGCAGGGGCAGATTAACCTGAGCGGCGATGCCGACTGGAGTCAGATAGACAACTGGCGGGCGCGGGTCGCGGCTAAAGGCAGTAGGGTTCGTATTACCGTGCCGCCGATGGTTCGTCTGGATGTCTCTCCGGACGTGGTCTTTGAAGCCACGCCGAGTCTGTTTACCCTGGATGGCAACGTGGATGTGCCGTGGGCGCGTATTGTGGTGCACGACCTGCCGGAAAGTGCGGTAGGGGTGTCCAGCGACATGGTCATGCTCAACGACAACCTGCAGCCAGAGAAGCCGCAAAGCGCCGGTATTCCGATCAACAGCAACCTGAACATTCATGTAGGCAACAACGTACGTATTGATGCTTTTGGTCTGAAAGCACGTCTGACGGGCGATCTGAAAGTTGCGCAGGATAAGCAGGGGCTGGGGCTGAACGGACAAATTAATATCCCGAGCGGTCGCTTCCATGCCTATGGTCAGGATCTGATTGTGCGTAAGGGCGAGCTGTTGTTCTCCGGCCCGCCGGATCAGCCGTTGCTTAACATCGAAGCGATTCGTAACCCGGATGCCACCGAAGACGATGTGATCGCCGGCGTTCGCGTCACCGGCACTGCTGATGAACCGAAAGCGGAGATCTTCTCTGACCCGGCAATGTCGCAGCAAATGGCGCTTTCCTACCTGCTGCGCGGACAAGGGCTGGACAGCGAGCAGAGCGACAGCGCGGCGATGACCTCAATGCTTATTGGCCTGGGGGTTGCACAAAGTGGTCAGGTTGTGGGTAAAATCGGGGAGACATTTGGCGTAAGCAATCTGGCACTGGACACGCAAGGGGTGGGTGACTCCTCTCAGGTGGTTGTCAGCGGATACGTACTGCCAGGTCTGCAGGTGAAATATGGTGTGGGTATATTTGACTCCTTAGCGACACTCACGCTACGTTATCGTCTGATGCCTAAGCTATATCTGGAAGCCGTGTCTGGCGTAGATCAGGCACTTGATTTGCTCTATCAGTTCGAGTTTTAGCAATGCGAATATTTGTCTACGGCAGTTTACGAACCAAACAAGGCAACAGCCACTGGATGACCAATGCCCTGTTGCTGGGAAATTTCAGTATCGACAACTACCAGTTGTACAGCCTGGGCCACTATCCAGGCGCAGTTCCGGGGAACGGAACGGTACACGGGGAAGTTTATCGTATTGACAACGCCACGCTGGCAGAGCTTGACGCTCTGCGTACGCGAGGTGGCGAATATGCACGCCAGTTAATTCAGACGCCGTACGGAAGTGCATGGATGTACGTGTACCAACGTTCAGTCGAGGGATTAACGCTGATTGAAAGCGGTAACTGGTTAGACCGAGACCAGTACTGATATATCGCCACGAGAATAAACAACGCCGCCTTCGGGTGGCGTTGTTTATTTAAGGCTTAAAACTCTACGCGCGCGCCGAGATTATAGCGACGGCCTTCCACCTGCGCGGATTCATTCCACGCGGTAGTCAGCTTCGGATCCTCATCCAGCACGTTGTAGACCCCTGCCATCAACTGCGTGTGCTTATTGAGCTGATAACGTACGCCCACATCAACCATTGTGTAGTCATCGTACTTGTAGTTATTACCACTATTGCGGTTACTGCTGCGATAGTTCACCGTACTCCACACGTCGAGACTCTGTGTCGCCGCCCAGGTCAGCGACAGATTCGCCATATGACGCGGATAATCGTTGAGCGCGTAGCCTTTGTTTATGCCGCTTTTCTGTTCGCTGTGGTTCCAGGTGTAGTTAGCGTTGGCTTTGAGGTCGGCGCTAATTTGCCAGTCGGCATTCAGCTCAATGCCGTATACGTCTGCCTCACTGACGTTAAAGTATTTACTGACGGAATCTGCTTTGTAGCCATTCACCGAGCACTGGTTTGTCGCCGTGGTTTCACAAATGGTTTGTTCAGCGATTTTGTCTTTGAACTGGGTATAGAAGACCGTGCTATCCAGCGCCAGCGCATCGCCCGTCCAGTAGAGGCCCAGTTCAGAGTTAACGCTTTTCTCTGGTTTCAGGTCGTCATTACCTACCGTCAGGAAGGGATAAGGCACGGTTGAGCCGTAAGGGGTGACGAAGTTGCTGGAGGTCGCGCGTAGCTCCGGTTTTTTATATCCTGCCGAAATACCGCCCTTTAGCGCCCAGGCATCGCTGAAGGCCCAGTTGCCGTACATTTTTGGCGTAATATGTGTACCAAAGTTATCGTCCTGATCCATACGCGCCGAAGTGGTCAGGATGAAATCGTCAATACTCCAGCCATCTTCAGCAAACAGCGCCCAGCCGTTGCGGCTGATTTTGGTTACCGGCTCTGAGCCGGGCAGCGTTTTGTTAGCCACATCAAAGCGGTCATTTAACTCTTCGCGGGTAAAATTCGCCCCGATGGTCAGTTTATGGTTGTCGAGTGTAAACGTGGTTTGCGAATTAGCGACATAGTTTTCCATCTGCACATACTGCGGGGACTGACCGTCATAAACGTATTTTGAGCGGCCCTTTTCGTAGTTGATGTAGTTGGTCGTCGCGATGGTGTCATCTGCATACCAGCCGGTATGTGTCAGGGTGGCGGCGTTGCGATCGAACAGCCATGACCATGGCGCGCCGCGTTTCTGAGTGCGATTTTTCTCCTGCTCGCCGGTGACAACGTTGAGGTCGAACAGGTTGTTTTCGCTGGCGGCCAGGCCCAGCGTCATATCAACGGATTTACGGTTGTGTTTGCCGAAATAGTCATTGCGATCGTCATCGCGACGGTCGAGCCAGTCAGCCGCTACGCTAAGGCCGAGAACATCTGGCACAATCGGCCCCATGGTAAACAGATTCATCTGGCTGGTATTACCCAAATACTGGTGTTCCTGAAGCCAGGTATTGGCGGCAATTGCCGTCGTCCACTCTTTTGCACCATACGGTTTTTTGGTAATCACGTTGACCACACCGCCGATGGCATCTGAGCCGTACAGCGAGGACATTGGCCCGCGGATAACTTCGATACGCTCAATGGCCTCCATTGGCGGTAAGAAGTTGGCTTCAGTACCGATATCATGGCCGTAGGGGCGTGACTCACCGGTATTTTGTTTGACGCTGTTGACCATAAAAGCGGTATAGGACGGGTCCATACCGCGGATCATAATGCTGCCCGCATTCATGCCGCTGCTGTTGGTAACCGAGACGCCAGGAAGGTTTTTAATCGCTTCACCAATGCTACGGTCCGGCTGAATATCCAGCGTTTTACGATCGATAACTGAAATGGTGGCCGGTGCTTCGCGCTTTTGCTGCGAGAACCCGGATGCGGTGATCACCATTTCATCTTCATTATTGCGTGAGGTTTCGGTGAGTTCTTCTGCCTGAGTGGGGAAAATAACCCCGCCAGAGAATGCAACGATCCCTGTCAGCGTAATAAGTTGACGCGTTTTCATAATATAAGACACCTGAAAAGTAAAAAACAAAAGCATCACCTTGCAACCCGGAAAAGCTGCAAGGTGTAAGAAGCATTTTTAATTATTAATATTTAGAGAGATCGATTTTCAGCACGTAATCGGGCTTTACGCCAATCATTTCTTCCGGCTGTTTTACGCTGACATACAAGGTGTTAGCGTCCTGAGAAAGTGCAAGACTGTTAGGTAACGCAGTGGTTTCAATGCTTTGTTTTACCTGATAAGTCTTGCTGTCCACAATGCTGATGCGCTTTGCATTGCGGTGGGTGATATACACTTCCTGGCGTTTTTCGTTATATATAACTGCCAAAGAGTTAATGACCTTAATTGGCGCAATAACTTTGCCAGTATTAATATCGACAACCAAAACATCTGCTAAATCCGGATCGGTCAGGAACGCGCGGTTATTTTTTGCATCCAGCGCAATATTCAGGAAGAAATGTTTTTTAGTGGGTTCAATGGAAAAGCGGCTAATGATTTTGTGGCTGCTGGTGTCCAGCGTAATCAGCTCGTTTCTGCCATTCACCACATACAGGCGGTTCTTATTTGCATCCACCGCCATACCGGTCGGATACTGACCCATATTTTCAATGGTGGCGATTTTTTCGCGCTTTTGCGTATCCACTACCCAGACAATGCCTTTTTCAGCCACGCCGGAAACGTACAGACGGTGATGCTGCTTATCGAGCACCATTTCACGCGTATGGACGATTTCCTTTGGATTTTTGGTCTCGCTCAGTTGCAGTATCGCCAACTCTTTACCGCTGCGGGTATCAATTAGCGTTACCGAACCTTCCAGCGTGTTGCCCACATATAGCACCTGATTTTCTTCGTCCAGCGCGGTGGCAAAGGCACGACGGCTGGTGTCGATGACTTCGGTGGTTGTGAGTTTTTCCAGATCGAGTTTGTAGATAAGCCCGCGGGTTTTGTCTTTATCAAATGACGGAGACGAGGCGGCAAAGAGCGTGTTCTGCTGACTATCAACCGCCAGTTCATACACGCCGTTCCCGACGTCGTGGGTCAGAAAATCTTTCTCAGGTAGCGTCTGCGCCACGCTGGGCAGGCTGGTAAATAACAGTGCTGTGGCGAGCGCCACACAAGAATAGTGTTTCAGGGACTTCACAGTGTGGAGGTTCATTGACTTTTATTCACATTTATTTACATACTGCGAATGATAATGAGATCTAATCTCATCCGCAATTAAGATAAATGAAATGTGACTACCCAATCTGGTAGGTCAAAAAGAAACCAGCGGGATACCGGGAAAATAAAGGGAGGAAAAGCACAGGCATAAAAAAACCCTTACTAACCAGAGGCTGGTGTTCAGGGTTTTCAGAGCAGGCGAACTTACTTCTTCGCGCGCTCGAAGGAAGCAACGATTTCAGCTTTAGCGGCTTCAGCGTTGTCCCAACCGTCAACTTTTACCCATTTGCCTGCTTCGAGGTCTTTGTAGTGCTCGAAGAAGTGGGTGATCTGTGCCTTCAGCAGGTCCGGCAGGTCGGTCACATCTTTAATGTGATCGTATTCTTTGCTCAGTTTGGTGTGCGGTACCGCAACCAGTTTTGCATCTTCGCCGGATTCGTCGGTCATTTTCAGTACGCCAACCGGACGGCAGCGGATCACTGAACCTGGCTCCAGCGGATACGGAGTCGGGACCAGAACGTCTACCGGATCACCATCCAGAGACAGGGTGTGGTTGATGTAACCGTAGTTGCACGGATAGAACATCGCGGTGGACATGAAGCGGTCAACGAACAGGGCGCCGCTCTCTTTGTCAACTTCGTATTTGATCGGATCTGCGTTTGCAGGGATCTCGATAACAACGTAGATATCTTCCGGCAGATCTTTACCGGCAGGGACGTTGAGTAAGCTCATGTCTGTTTCCTTTAAATAAGCTATGGCAAACAAGTGGCGGGTATTATAGCCAACTCGCGCCGAATGTCTCCGCTTGTTTTCGATTTCGCGGCGCACATTTTCTTCTTTTCCCTTCTCTTTTGTGACAGAAAAATCCATATCTTCAGCCGCATTTTTCATAGTGATATGAAAGCGATTACAAAGTTGTGATTAACGTTTTATTTACTTTTTTGAAGTGTGATGTAACGCAATTCGTTACATGCTCAATTGTCTATAGTTTTTTCGCGACTGTTTATTAACCAACAATAATCCCCCTACGAGGACGCACTTATGTGGAAGCGCTTACTTTTAGTCACAGCAGTTTCGACAGCCATGTCGTCTATGGCATTGGCAGCCCCTTTAACCGTAGGATTTTCGCAGGTTGGCTCTGAATCCGGCTGGCGCGCGGCGGAAACCAATGTGGCGAAAAGCGAGGCCGAAAAGCGAGGTATTACGCTGAAAATCGCTGACGGCCAGCAAAAACAGGAAAACCAGATTAAAGCCGTACGCTCATTTGTTGCGCAGGGCGTAGATGCCATCTTCATTGCGCCGGTCGTGGCAACGGGTTGGGAGCCGGTGTTAAAAGAAGCGAAAGATGCCAACATTCCGGTCTTTTTGCTCGATCGTTCCATCGATGTAAAAGACAAATCTCTCTATATGACCACCGTTACCGCCAATAACGTGCTGGAAGGTAAATTAATCGGCGACTGGCTGATTAAAGAGGTGAATGGCAAACCGTGTAACGTCGTTGAGCTGCAAGGGACCGTCGGGGCCAGCGTGGCGATTGACCGTAAAAAAGGTTTTGCCGAAGCCATCGCCAGCGCGCCAAACATCAAAATTATTCGCTCTCAGTCCGGGGACTTCACCCGCAGCAAAGGCAAAGAAGTGATGGAGAGCTTTATCAAAGCTGAAAACAACGGCAAGAACATCTGCATGGTTTACGCTCACAACGATGACATGGTGATCGGGGCTATCCAGGCGATCAAAGAAGCGGGTCTGAAGCCGGGCAAAGATATTCTGACCGGTTCAATCGACGGCGTACCGGATATCTATAAAGCGATGATTGATGGCGAAGCCAACGCCAGCGTCGAACTGACGCCAAATATGGCGGGGCCGGCATTCGACGCGCTGGAGAAATTCAAAAAAGACGGCACGATGCCTGAGAAGCTGACCATTACCAAATCTATCCTCTATCTGCCGGATACGGCGAAAGAAGAGTTAGAGAAGAAGAAAAACATGGGCTACTAGTTTTGCTGTCGGTCTTCCGTAGGCCGGATAAGGCGTTACGCCGCCATCCGGTATTTATTGCCTGATGGCGCTGCGCTTATCAGGCCTACGAAACGCCGTGATTTCGTTCCGGAGGAATACCATGACCACCGACCAACATCAGGAGATCCTCCGCACCGAAGGATTAAGTAAATTTTTTCCCGGCGTCAAAGCACTGGATAACGTGGATTTCAGTCTGCGTCGGGGCGAGATTATGGCGCTGCTGGGGGAAAACGGAGCCGGCAAATCGACGCTCATCAAAGCGCTGACCGGCGTTTACCATGCAGATCGCGGCACTATCTGGCTCGAAGGCCAACCGATCTCCCCCAAAAACACCGCCCATGCCCAGCAACTGGGGATTGGCACCGTGTACCAGGAAGTGAACCTGCTGCCCAATATGTCGGTTGCCGATAACTTATTTATTGGCCGTGAGCCGCGGCGTTTTGGCCTGTTACAGCGTAAGCAGATGGAAAAACGCGCCACGGAGCTGATGGCGTCATACGGTTTTTCCCTCGACGTCCGCGAGCCGCTGAACCGCTTTTCCGTGGCGATGCAGCAGATAGTTGCCATCTGTCGGGCAATAGATCTCTCCGCGAAAGTGCTGATCCTCGACGAACCCACCGCCAGCCTCGATACCCAGGAAGTTGAAATGCTGTTCGGCCTGATGCGTCATCTGCGCGATCGCGGTGTCAGCCTGATCTTCGTCACCCATTTTCTCGATCAGGTTTATCAGGTCAGCGATCGTATCACCGTCCTGCGTAACGGCGGCTTCGTTGGCTGCCGTGAAACCCGGGAATTACCGCAAATTGAACTGGTCAAAATGATGCTGGGTCGCGAACTGGATACCCATGCGCTACAGCGTGCGGGCCGCACATTGCTGAGCGATAAGCCGGTGGCGGCCTTTAGCGGCTTTGGCAAGAAAGGCACCATCGCGCCGTTTGATCTACAGGTGCGTCCCGGCGAGATCGTCGGTCTCGCCGGACTGCTGGGATCCGGGCGAACGGAAACGGCCGAGGTGATCTTCGGCATTAAACCCGCCGACAGCGGCAGTGCGCTGATCAAAGGCAAACCGCAGACCTTGCGATCGCCGCATCAGGCTTCGTGTCTGGGGATCGGCTTCTGTCCGGAGGATCGCAAAACGGATGGCATCATCGCCGCGGCTTCGGTACGGGAAAATATCATTCTGGCCCTGCAGGCGCAGCGTGGCTGGCTGCGGCCTATCCCACGGAAAGAACAAAACGAGATTGCCGAGCGTTTTATCCGCCAGCTCGGAATTCGCACCCCCAACGCTGAACAGCCGATCGAGTTTCTCTCCGGCGGCAATCAGCAAAAAGTATTGCTCTCGCGCTGGTTGCTGACCAAACCGCAGTTCCTGATCCTCGATGAACCCACGCGTGGGATCGACGTCGGCGCGCATGCGGAGATTATCCGACTGATCGAAACGCTGTGCGCGGATGGTCTGGCGCTGCTGGTCATTTCATCCGAACTGGAAGAGTTAGTGGGCTATGCCGATCGGGTCATTATTATGCGCGATCGCAAACAGGTGGCCGAGATCCCACTGGCTGAACTGTCCGTACCGGCGATCATGAACGCCATTGCGGCCTAAGGAGACTATGGTGATGCCTCAATCTCTCCCTCAATCCAATCCGCCTAAACGGCGGTTCCGTTGGCCAAAGGGGATGCCACAACTGGTGGCGTTACTGCTGGTGCTGCTGGTGGATAGCCTGGTCGCCCCGCACTTCTACCAGGTGATTTTGCAGGATGGTCGGCTGTTTGGTAGCCCGATTGATATTCTCAACCGTGCCGCTCCCGTGGCGCTGCTGGCGATTGGTATGACGCTGGTGATTGCCACTGGCGGCATCGATCTTTCCGTTGGCGCGGTGATGGCTATTGCAGGAGCGACCACCGCGGCGATGACGGTGGCCGGGCACAGTTTGCCGGTGGTGCTGCTTGCCGCCTTAGGCTCCGGCATTCTGGCCGGGTTGTGGAACGGGATTCTGGTGGCAATCCTCAAGATCCAGCCGTTTGTTGCGACACTTATCCTGATGGTGGCCGGGCGTGGAGTGGCGCAGCTTATCACTTCCGGGCAGATCGTCACTTTCAACTCGCCCGAGCTGTCGTGGTTTGGCAGCGGCTCGCTGTTACTGTTCCCCACGCCGGTGATTATCGCGCTGCTGACGCTGGTCGCCTTTTGGCTGCTAACGCGTAAAACGGCGCTGGGCATGTTCATTGAAGCGGTGGGCATTAACATTCGTGCGGCGAAAAACGCCGGGGTGAATACCCGCATCATTGTGATGCTCACTTATGTGCTGAGCGGCCTGTGTGCGGCTATCGCCGGTATTATCGTCACGGCGGATATTCGTGGGGCAGATGCCAATAACGCCGGATTATGGCTGGAGCTGGATGCCATCCTGGCGGTGGTTATTGGCGGTGGCTCGCTGATGGGCGGGCGCTTTAACCTGCTGCTATCGGTAATTGGCGCGTTGATCATTCAGGGGATGAACACCGGGATTTTGCTGTCGGGCTTCCAGCCGGAACTGAATCAGGTGGTCAAAGCCATCGTGGTGTTGTGCGTGCTGGTCGTGCAGTCACAACGCTTTATCAGCCTGATAAAAGGAGTGCGCGGTCATGATAAAACGTAATTTACCGCTGATGATCACCCTCGGCGTGTTTGTGCTGGGCTACCTTTACTGCCTGACGCAATTCCCGGCTTTTGCTTCCACCCGGGTGATTTGCAATATCCTGACCGATAACGCTTTTTTAGGGATTATTGCCGTGGGCATGACTTTCGTCATTCTCTCCGGGGGGATTGATCTTTCCGTCGGGTCGGTGATTGCCTTTACGGGGGTATTTTTAGCAAAGGCGATTGGTTACTGGGGGATTTCGCCACTGCTGGCGTTTCCTTTGATTCTGGCAATGGGCTGCGCGTTTGGCGCGTTTATGGGGCTACTGATTGATGCGCTGAAGATCCCGGCATTTATTATCACTCTGGCGGGAATGTTCTTCCTGCGCGGCGTCAGCTATCTGGTTTCAGAAGAATCCATCCCAATTAACCATCCGATTTATGACACGCTCTCCAGTCTGGCATGGAAAATTCCTGGCGGCGGTCGCCTGAGCGCGATGGGGTTGTTAATGCTGGGCGTGGTGGTGATTGGCATCTTCCTTGCGCACCGTACGCGCTTTGGTAATCAGGTTTACGCCATTGGCGGCAACGCCACCTCTGCTAACCTGATGGGCATTTCTACTCGCAGCACAACGATCCGCATTTATATGCTGTCTACCGGGCTTGCTACGCTGGCCGGCATTGTCTTTTCCATTTACACCCAGGCGGGTTATGCGCTGGCGGGCGTTGGCGTTGAGCTGGATGCGATTGCCTCAGTGGTGATTGGCGGAACGCTGCTAAGCGGCGGCGTGGGAACGGTGTTGGGTACGCTATTTGGCGTGGCGATCCAAGGGCTGATCCAGACCTACATTAATTTTGATGGCACATTAAGTTCCTGGTGGACGAAGATCGCGATTGGCATTTTATTGTTTATTTTTATAGCGTTACAACGCGGCCTGACGGTGCTTTGGGAAAATCGTCAAAGCTCGCCGGTTACCCGAGTGGGTACGGCGGCAACACCAAAGTAACATCCTGATTTTGCACAAAACATTTAAATACCTAAACTTTTTCCGGTTGTAGTCGATAGGTTCTGTACAGGTCTGTTTTAACCCTACAACCGGAAATATAACGATGCCAAAATCCCTTTCAATTCGATCAAGTTTGTTGGTGTTATTGTCTCTGCTGACGTTTCTTCTGTTGCTGACCGGCGGCATGGGGCTTTATGCCGCTACCCGCGTTATTAACTCTTTGGTTTATCACGGTATTATGAGTGCTGCCATGTTGGCTGCCATTGTGTTGCTGGCGGTCATTTGGTTTATGCTGCGAAATAAGTTTCTCAAGCCGCTGGATAGCATAGTGGAGCAACTGGAACGCCTGGCGACGGGGGATTTGTCGCCTGTTACCACGCTGTCGGCCAGCGCTGAATTCAACCGCCTTAACGCTGCGATGGATGAAATGCGCCATGCGTTGGGTGATTCTGTGCAGCGTGTGCGTGAAGCCAGCTCGCAAATTGATGTTGGCAGCCGTGAATTGAGCGCAGGTAACCAGCATTTGGCACAACGTACAGAATCCACCGCCACGTCGCTGGAACAGACCGCCGCCAGTATGGAAGAACTCACCGCGACCGTGAAACAGAATGCGCAGAACGCGGAGCAGGCGCATCAGCTGGCAAAATCGGTATCGGATACCGCCGATAGGGGCAGTGAGATGGTGTGTTATGTAATTGAAAAAATGCGCGATATTTCCGGTAGCTCCAGCCGAATTGCCGATATCCTCAGTGTGATTGACGGTATTGCTTTCCAGACCAATATCCTTGCGCTTAACGCCTCCGTTGAAGCGGCGCGCGCGGGTGAGCAAGGCCGTGGTTTTGCGGTGGTAGCAGGGGAAGTACGTAATCTGGCCAGCCGGAGCGCCGAGGCGGCAAAAGAGATCCGTACATTGATCAGCGATTCCCATACGCATGTGGGTGAGGGAAGTGAACTGGCGCAGCAGGCGGGTGAAACCATGGATGAGATTGCGACCGAGGTCATGCGTATGACCAAACTGATGCGTGAAATTGCCAGTGCGTCCCAGGAACAGAGTCGCGGCATTGAGCAGGTGAATATTGCGGTGATTCAGATGGATGAAACGGCGCAGCAAAATGCGGCGCTGGTACAGCAGTCTTCAGCGGCTACCCGCTCGCTGGAAGAGCAGTCTTCAGCGCTAATCGAAGCCATGGCCGTATTTAAGCTACAGACAGCCTAACCGAACGTAGGCCTGATAAGGCGAAGCCGCCATCCGGCAATATCACAGCATTGTGCCGGATGGTACTTCGCTTATCCGGCCTGCAACGTGCTGTAGGCCGGATGTTGCGCTTATGCGTCCGGGAACTCGCGGATAAAGCGCTCTACATCGTCAACCATATGGTCGTTACCCACGAAGAAGGAGCGGCGTTGGTGCAGGCTTTCCGGGATGATATCCAGAATACGATTTTTACCGTCGCTCGCCTTGCCGCCGGCTTGCTCAGCCAGCAGGGCCATTGGGTTGCATTCGTACAGCAGACGCAGTTTCCCTTGCGGGTGGCTGGCGGTGCTTGGGTACAGATAGATCCCGCCTTTCAGCAGATTGCGATGGAAATCGGCAACCAGAGAGCCAATGTAGCGCGAAGTGTACGGGCGCTGGGTTGACTTATCTTCTTCCTGACAGAATTTAATGTATTTCTTCACGCCATTCGGGAATTTAATGTAGTTGCCTTCGTTAATGGAGTACGTGCTACCTTTCGCCGGGAAGCGCATACGTTCCTGGCTGAGGCAGAATACGCCCAGAGAAGGATCGTAGGTGAAGGCGTGCACGCCACAGCCGGTGGTGTACACCAGCATGGTGGAAGAACCATAAACCACGTAGCCCGCAGCAACTTGCTTGTTGCCCGGCTGCAGGAAATCCTCTTCCGTGACTGGCGTGCCGACGGGGGTTACGCGGCGATAAATAGAGAAAATCGTACCGACAGAGACGTTAACATCGATGTTGGATGAGCCATCCAGCGGATCCATTAGCACAACGTATTTTGCGTGTTCACAGCCTTCAAAGACGACGATTTCATCTTCTTCTTCTGAGGCAATTCCCGCCACGATGTCGCGTGCCTTCAGTGCAGCTTTCAGTTTTTCGTTTGCGAACAGATCGAGTTTTTGTTGCACCTCTCCCTGCACGTTCTCTGCACCGCTGGCACCCAGGATATCGACCAGACCGGCCTTATTGATATCGCGGTGGATGATCTTGGCGCCCAGCTTTATTGCCGACAACAAAGCAGTGAGTTCACCGGTAGCATGAGAAAACTCGTGCTGCTTTTCGACAATAAATTCACCTAACGTTTTCATAACACTTTCCCTGCAATTTATGTGGAGTAAAGCGACCGCAACAATATTAACAAATATTTCAGCTATCGCGCTCAGGTGAATCGCGCCAGCAAACTACGGAATATCCTGAAATGCGTTTCTCAGTTGCCAGACATGTGCGTAAAATGGCCCCCAGATTAAAAAAGGATAGTGACGTATGCGCATTCATATTTTGGGAATTTGTGGCACTTTCATGGGCGGTCTGGCGATGCTGGCGCGCTCGCTCGGTCATGAAGTAACCGGTTCGGACGCCAATGTGTATCCGCCGATGAGTACCTTACTTGAGAAGCAAGGCATTGATCTGATTCAGGGTTACGATGCCAGCCAGCTCGACCCGCAGCCGGACTTAGTGATCATCGGCAATGCCATGACCCGTGGTAATCCGTGCGTGGAAGCGGTGCTGGAAAAGAACATTCCGTACATGTCTGGCCCGCAGTGGCTGCATGACTTTGTATTGCGCGATCGCTGGGTACTGGCGGTTGCGGGTACGCACGGAAAAACCACCACCGCCGGAATGGCGACCTGGATCCTCGAAGCCTGCGGCTATAAGCCTGGCTTTGTGATCGGCGGCGTACCGGGCAACTTTGAGGTTTCCGCGCGCCTGGGCGAAAGCGACTTCTTCGTGATTGAAGCGGACGAGTACGACTGCGCGTTCTTCGATAAGCGTTCTAAATTCGTGCATTACTGCCCGCGCACGCTGATCCTCAATAACCTTGAGTTCGATCACGCAGATATCTTTGACGATCTGAAAGCGATCCAGAAACAGTTCCACCATCTGGTGCGTATCGTGCCGGGCCAGGGACGCATCATCTACCCGGAAAACGACATCAATCTGAAACAGACGATGGCGATGGGCTGCTGGAGCGAACAGGAGCTGGTGGGCGAGCAGGGTCACTGGCAGGCGAAAAAGCTCACTACCGATGCTTCCGAGTGGGAAGTGTGGCTGGACGGTGAAAAAGTGGGTGAAGTTAAGTGGGGTCTGGTCGGCGAACACAACATGCACAATGGCCTGATGGCGATTGCGGCAGCCCGTCACGTGGGCGTCGTGCCTGCGGATGCAGCCAATGCGCTAGGCTCGTTCATTAACGCCCGCCGTCGTCTTGAACTGCGTGGTGAAGCGCACGGCGTGACGGTGTATGACGATTTTGCCCATCATCCAACCGCGATTCTGGCAACGCTTGCGGCGCTGCGCGGGAAAGTTGGCGGTACGGCACGCATTATTGCGGTGCTGGAGCCTCGCTCTAACACCATGAAAATGGGACTGTGCAAAGATGATCTGGCGCCGTCGTTAGGCCGTGCGGACGAAGTGTTCCTGCTGCAACCCCCGCATATTCCGTGGCAGGTAGCAGAAGTTGCTGAAGCCTGCGTTCAGCCGGCGCACTGGAGTGGTGATGTGGATGCCCTGGCAGATATGGTGGTGAAAACCGCGCAGCCAGGCGATCACATTCTGGTGATGAGTAACGGCGGATTTGGTGGTATTCATCAAAAACTGCTGGATGGTCTGGCGAAGAAAGCTCAGGCGGAAGCGCAAGAGCAAGAGTAAAAAAATGCCCGGTGGCGCTACGCTTACCGGGCCTACAACGGATTGTAGGCCGGATAAGGTGGTTGCACCGCCATCCGGCACTTTCGGCAGACGAAGAGGTTAGGCTTCGTTTTCCGCCAGTTCACGCAGATACTGGAAGATCTGACGGGAAGATTTTGGCGGCTTGTTGCCCGCTTTTTCTTTCCTGGCGTTACGCACCAGCGAACGCAGTTGCTGACGGTCGGCGTCAGGCCACAGATTCATTACTTCTTCGATGGCTTCATCGCTACCGTCAACCATACGGTCACGCAGTTGCTCCAGCTTATGGAAGACAACGACCTGTTGGTTGTGACGGTTTTTCAGCTTGTCCAGCGCCTGACGGATAGGATCAACATCGCGCTGGCGCAACATTTTGCCAATCAGCTGCAGCTGGCGGCGGCGACCTTCCATCTTAATACGCTGGGCCAGCTCAATCGCGGCACGTAAATCCGCATCGAGCGGGATTTTATCCAGCGCGTTTTTCCCCAGTTTTACCAGTTCCACACCCAGGTGTTTTAACTCCTCGGCGTCACGTTTTATTTCACTTTTACTGACCCAGATAATTTCATCGTCTTCGTCTTCGATGTCATCACCGGGAACGTCGTCGAGCCAGTCTTCGGGCTGCTTAGTCATGTCAGGCTCCTTAAAAAAAGAGGCTAATGTTACCAGTTAAGATGCGCACTGAAAAACGGTTCTCTGTTAGACTTCAGAGAAACTCTCTCTACATTATGGCATTTGCGATGAAAGTAATCTCACAAGTTGAAGCGCAGCGTAAGATTCTGGAAGAAGCAGTCTCGACGGCACTGGAATTAGCGTCAGGTAAGTCGGATGGCGCGGAAGTCGCTGTAAGCAAGACCACGGGTATTAGCGTCAGCACCCGTTATGGTGAAGTGGAGAACGTCGAATTCAATAGCGATGGTGCACTGGGGATTACGGTTTATCACCAGAACCGTAAGGGCAGCGCATCGTCCACCGATTTAAGCCCGCAGGCAATTGCACGCACCGTGCAGGCTGCGCTGGACATTGCACGTTACACTTCGCCGGATCCGTGCGCAGGCGTGGCAGATAAAGAACTGCTGGCCTTTGATGCGCCCGATCTGGACCTGTTCCACCCGGCGGAAGTTTCCCCTGATGAAGCCATCGAACTGGCTGCTCGTGCTGAACAGGCGGCGCTGCAGGCTGATAAGCGTATCACCAATACCGAAGGCGGCAGCTTTAACAGCCACTATGGCATCAAAGTGTTTGGTAACAGCCACGGCATGCTGCAGGGCTACTGCTCCACGCGTCATTCCCTTTCCAGCTGTGTGATCGCGGAAGAAAATGGCGATATGGAACGCGATTACGCCTACACCATTGGCCGGGCGATGGGCGATCTGCAAACGCCGGAGTGGGTAGGGGCTGACTGTGCTCGCCGCACCTTATCTCGTTTGTCGCCGCGTAAGCTGTCCACCATGAAAGCACCGGTGATTTTCGCCAACGAAGTGGCGACCGGACTGTTCGGACACCTGGTCGGCGCGATCGCCGGTGGCTCGGTATATCGCAAATCCACCTTCCTGCTGGATTCGCTGGGCAAACAAATTCTGCCGGAATGGCTGACTATTGAAGAGCATCCGCACCTGCTGAAAGGGCTGGCGTCGTCGCCATTCGACAGTGAAGGGGTACGGACTGAACGCCGTGACATCATTAAAGATGGCGTGCTGACTCAGTGGCTGCTGACCAACTACTCTGCGCGTAAGCTGGGGCTGAAGAGCACCGGGCATGCGGGCGGGATCCACAACTGGCGAATTCCGGGACAGGGTCTAAGCTTCGAGCAGTTGCTCAAGGAGATGGGCACAGGCCTTGTGGTTACCGAGCTGATGGGCCAGGGCGTAAGCGGCATTACCGGCGATTACTCGCGCGGCGCGGCGGGTTTCTGGGTCGAAAACGGCGAAATTCAGTATCCGGTGAGTGAAATTACCATCGCCGGGAACTTAAAAGAGATGTGGCGCAATATTGTGACCGTGGGGAACGATATTGAAACGCGCAGTAATATCCAGTGTGGTTCGGTATTGTTACCGGAGATGAAAATCGCCGGGCAATGATACTCGTTAAGGCGTTAATTTTTAATAATAAAAAAGGAAGTGAGCAATGCGTAAACACCTGTTAGCGATCGTCGCGGCTTCAACGCTGGTTCTTGGTTCTTCTGCGTTTGCAGCCGATCTTGAAGACGACATGGGGATCCTCAACGACAACCTGAAGATCGTCGAAAAAACGGATAATGCGACTGAACTGAAAGATGCGTTAACCAAAATGCGTGCAGCCGCGCTGGATGCTCAAAAGGCCACGCCGCCGAAGCTGGAAAGCAAATCCCCGGACAGCCCGGAGATGAAGGATTTCCGCCACGGTTTTGACACGCTGATCGGCCAGATTGATGGCGCGCTTAAGCTGGCGAACGAAGGTAAAGTCAAAGAGGCGAAAGCCGTTGCGGAAGACCTGAAAACCACGCGCAACGAAAACCACAAGAAGTTCCGCTAATCTACGCTATCCGGCCTGCATAACCGTGGGCCGGATAAGACGCTGTGCCACAACACCCCATAAGTAAACGCTATACCCATCACATTTTTTCATTTTTATCGTCCATTCATTGTTCGCACTTCCTTCCAATTTGCGGCTCACTCTTGCGATCTCAATCACATTCTTCCAGTGATAAATCGTGAACCCGACCCATTTTGCGGCACAGATCACTATCGCTGACCCCCTTTCCACTTCGAAGTGGAAAACAACTCGCTACAAACTTTTAACCCCCACCGCTAATTTACCCTCAGAGCCATTAGTGGGGTAAGACGAGTGAATAACGGAGCTGTAATGAATGACATGGGGGAATCGGTGGAACTGGCCGACCGCATGCTGGCGCAGGTATATGCCTTGCTGCGTGAACGCCACATTATTCCCAACGCCGTACAGGAACAGATGCTGACGTCGCATGTTCGCGCCATGGCGCACCGCTCGATAACGGGTGAACCCTTACCAGAAGTCGATGCCAGCTTATTTGATGAAATTTCTGCCGAATCAATGGCGCTTGCCCGCGACGTGGTCGCCGAGTTTGGCAATCTTCCCGAGGAAGAAGCCTGGCTGCTGTCGGTGCACTTCGAAGTCGCGAAAGACAACCTTTAAGGAGCAAAAGATGGAACAGATTACCGTAGTGATTGGCGATCGTCTGGGTAAAGGCCAGAAAGTGGCGGCAGGCGTTGAGAAAGCGGGTGGCCGTGCGGTTGTGGTACCGGGCGTGGCGGCTGACATGAAGCTGGGTGACGTAATGAAAGCGGAAAACGCCACCTTTGGTATCTCGTTTTGCGGCAGTGGCGGGGCAGGGGCGATTACCGCACAGACCAAATACGGCTACAAGGCGAAATATGGCATGCGCTCGGTTGATGAAGGCGTAACGGCCATCAACGAAGGTTGCAACGTGCTGGGATTCGGTTTTATGGATAAAGAAGAGCTCGGTGAACGCCTGGTGCAGGCCTGGCAAAAGAAACACGGCGCTTAAGTATGAAAGAGCAATTCACCACCACGGTGAGAGTCACTGGCAAGGGCGAGGCCAAAGCGCGCGCCTTTGCCGATGCCCTGAACCACGTTCAGGCTGCGGTGATGAAAGCGTCGCCGCATATCTTACTGCGTATTGAGCCACAGGATGTGCAGGTTGTTCAAGCGCGTGAAACGGTGCGTAAAGAGGCGTTTTTATTCCTCTTTCTGCGCCGGGAAAGACGCACCTTCAGCGTGGAGCTGGATGTGACCGTCAACGTGACTGCCATCAATCTCGACAAGGTGGATTTCGTTACGCAACGCTGATTCTTTATTAAAAGGCATAAATATGTTCCTGATAATATTAATAAAATCGCTCATCATTGGTGGCCTGGTTGGCGTCGGTGTCGGCGCTGGGGCTGCACGCATGTTTCATGCGCCTACCACTCAAGGGATGGGCGCGTTTCGTACTCTGGGAGAACTGAATTCCTGCGAAGGGGATCCGGCTTCTCACTTCTCGTTCGGCCTGGGCTTCTTCTTTAACGCCTGGGCTTCTTCCGTTGCGGCGGGGGCGTTCACGCAGGACGTCGACCATCGCATCATTCCCAACTGGGGTGCCGCCGCGCTGATGGTTAAAAACCGCAACGTTGGTGAAACGCTACACGATCCCAAACGCATGGCAATTGCCTGCGGCGTTATCGGGATGATTGTCGTGACCTTCCTGAACCTCACCGCGTCATCCGTACCGGAAGCGCTGCAGGTTACCGCCGTCAAGGTGCTGGTGCCTGCGGCTAACCTGCTGGTTAATACCGTGATGCCGGTGATCTTCTGGCTGGCGGCGATCGATGCCGGTAAGAAATCAGGCTTCTGGGCCACCGTTTTTGGCGGCGCGGCGCAGCTGATCATGGGCAACGCCGTTCCGGGTCTGGTCCTTGGTATTCTGATCGGCAAAGGTGTTGAAGAAAGCGGCTGGAACCACGTTACCAAAGTCATGATGGTGGCTATCGTCGCACTGTTTGTCCTGAGCGGCTTCTTCCGCGGCTTCGACATGAAGATGATCGAGTCCTTCCATCTGACCGTGCCGAACTGGTTGGAACTTATCCACAACTCGCTCAGCGGCAAATAACGGAGGTCATCATGGAACAGAATAAAGGTTTTTGGTTCGCTGACTGGTCGTTCCCGATCTTCGTGGGCCTGCTCTCCTCTGGCGTATTTGCCGGAACGCATATGTACTACCTGTACGGTATCGGCGCATTTAACGAAGTCGCTTTTGTGGCGATGCTAAAGGCGGGAATGGACACCGGCTCCTACGGGGCGGTGGCGGCATTTGGCGCAAGTTTCCTGTTTGCCCGCATCATTGAAGGTTCCCTGGTGGGGATTCTGGATATCGGTGGCGCGATTCAGACCGGGGTCGGGTTAGGTGTTCCGGCGCTGCTGCTGGGCGCGGGCATTATCTTCCCGGTCGCCAACTTTGCCGCCTCTTTGGTCACCGGCCTGGTGATTGGCCTGGCGATTGGCTACATCATCATTCTGGCGCGTAAGTTCACCATCAACCAGAGCGATTCAACTTACGGAGCGGACGTCATGATGGGGGCCGGTAACGCCTCCGGTCGCTTCCTCGGACCGTTGATTATCCTCAGCGCGATGACGGCTTCTATTCCTATCGGAATTGGTTCTCTGGCGGGTGCGCTGCTGTTTTATCTGTGGCAAAAACCGATCACCGGCGGGGCGATCCTTGGGGCAATGATCCTCGGTTCCATCTTCCCTATTGCCATTAGCTAACTGTTGATTTGTAGGCCGGATAAGGCGGTTACGCCGCCATCCGGCAAAGGAGAGAGCGATGTTTGATTTACTCCTGCGCGGTGCGCGCCTCGTTGACGATACGGTGAGCGATATTGCGCTGAAAGATGGCAAGATCGCGGCGTTGGGCAACGTTGATGGTCCGGCGCTGAAAACTATTGAGCTCGGCGGCGAGTGCTACGTCAGCGCAGGCTGGATTGATTCCCACGTTCACTGTTACCCGAAATCCCCGATTTATCACGACCAGCCGGACAGCGTCGGTATTGCGACTGGCGTTACCACGGTGGTGGATGCGGGCAGTACCGGGGCGGATGATATCGACGATTTTTACACCCTGACCCGAGACGCGGCGACGGAAGTGTATGCGCTGCTGAACATCTCCCGCGTTGGGCTTATCGCCCAGAACGAGCTGTCTAACATGGCCAATATTGACGCCGATGCGGTGCGCCAGGCGGTGAAACGCCACCCTGATTTTATTGTCGGCCTGAAGGCACGCATGAGCAGCAGCGTGGTAGGTGAAAACGGCATCACGCCGCTGGATCGTGCCAAAGCG
The DNA here is from genome assembly GCF_014104295.1 of Citrobacter sp. RHBSTW-00029. NCBI lineage: Bacteria > Pseudomonadati > Pseudomonadota > Gammaproteobacteria > Enterobacterales > Enterobacteriaceae > Citrobacter > Citrobacter sp. RHBSTW-00029. The sequence continues at coordinate 3,623,654 of NZ_JABXRT010000001.1, read as the reverse complement.
ATGCAAACAGAGAACGGCGACCTGCCGCTGATGGTGCACATTGGCAACAACCCGCCGAATCTCGATGAGATCGCCGAGCGCCTGAGCGCAGGCGATATTATTACCCACTGCTACAACGGTAAACCAAACCGTATTCTGACGCCGCAGGGCGAGCTGCGCGCATCTGTCACGCGGGCGCTGCAACGCGGCGTGCGTCTGGACGTGGGTCACGGTACGGCCAGCCTGAGCTTTGCGGTGGCAAAACGCGCTATCGATCTTGGTATTTTGCCGCACACCATCAGCTCCGATATTTATTGCCGCAACCGTATCAGCGGTCCGGTGTATTCCCTGGCGAATGTGATGTCGAAATTTCTCGCCATGGGGATGTCGCTCCCACAGGTCATTGAGTGCGTGACCGCCAATGCCGCTGACGGCCTGCGCCTGAAACAGAAAGGGCGACTGCAGCCTGGTCTGGATGCCGATTTAACCCTCTTTACGCTTAAGCGCCAGCCAACCGTGCTGGTAGATGCTGAAAACGACAGCCTGCAGGCTGAACAAATGCTGGTGCCGCTTGCCGCAATACGTGCGGGCAAGGGCTATATGACCGAACAAGGGAGCGCGGAACATGCCTTCGATTTTTGAGAAATACAATTTAAAACAGGTGATTAACACATCAGGCCGCATGACGGCGCTCGGCGTTTCCACGCCGCGACCAGAAGTGGTTGAAGCGGCGATGGCGGGGATGAATCAGTACTTCGAAATGAAAGATCTGGTCAATAAAACCGGCGACTACATCGCGAAATTGCTGGAAGTGGAAGGGGCGACCGTCGTCTCCTGCGCATCGGCTGGAATCGCCCAGTCGGTGGCTGCGGTGCTGGTGAAAGACAGCGACTGGCTGCTGGAAAATCTGCACGTTACGCCCATCGAGAACAACGAAATCGTGCTGCCCAGAGGCCACAACGTCAACTTTGGCGCACCGGTAGGCACTATGGTGGCGCTCGGCGGCGGCAAGCTGGTGGAAGCGGGCTATGCCAATGAATGTTCCGCGGCACAGCTGGCGGCAGCCATTACACCGCGCACGGCGGCGATTCTGTATATCAAATCTCACCACTGCGTACAGAAAAGCATGCTCAGCGTGGAGCAGGCCGCGGTGGTGGCGCGCACGCATAACCTGCCGCTGATCGTGGATGCGGCGGCGGAAGAAGATTTGCAGTGCTACTACCGCCTTGGTGCGGATCTGGTGATTTATAGCGGCGCAAAGGCGATTGAAGGGCCAACCAGTGGACTGGTGATTGGCAAAACCCAGTATGTTGAGTGGGTGAAACGCCAGACGGCGGGGATCGGCCGGGCGATGAAGGTGGGCAAAGAGGGGATTCTTGGCCTGACCTGCGCTATCGAACTGTATCTGAACGCGCAGAAAGAGAGCGGTGCGGAGATGGTCGAGAAAATGACGCCGTTCATTAATGCGCTAAATTCCTTTAATGGCGTCAGCGCCCGCGTGGTGTGGGACAGCGCAGGGCGCGACATCGCCCGTACCGAAATTAAGTTTGACGAAGCGGTAACTGGTATCGCCACGGGCGAACTGGTTGAAGCCCTGAAACACGGCGAGTACGCGATTTACTTCCGTGGGTACAAAGCCAACGAAGGCATTATCGAAGCCGATGTGCGCAGCGTGGATCGCGCGCAGCTGGAAATTGTGGCCCGTCGAATTGGTGAAGTGATTTCGCAGGAGAAAAACGCATGAAACTGACCCCTAACTTTTATCGCGACCGCGTCTGCCTGAACGTGCTGGCAGGCTCTAAAGAAAATGCGCGGGATATTTACGCGGCGGCGGAAGGACACGTGCTGGTCGGCGTGTTGTCAAAAAATTACCCGGATGTCGCAAGCGCGGTCGCGGATATGCGTGAATACGCAGCGCTTATCGACAATGCGCTTTCAGTGGGGTTGGGGGCGGGCGATCCAAACCAGTCGGCGATGGTCAGTGAGATCTCCCGTCAGGTACAGCCGCAGCATGTTAATCAGGTCTTTACCGGCGTGGCGACCAGTCGGGCGCTGTTGGGCCAGCAGGAGACGGTAGTCAACGGTCTGGTCTCGCCAACGGGTACGCCGGGGATGGTGAAAATCTCCACCGGTCCGCTGAGCAGCCAGACGCCGGACGGCATTGTGCCGGTAGAAACCGCGATTGCGCTGCTCAAAGATATGGGCGGTAGCTCGATTAAATACTTCCCGATGGGCGGCCTGAAATGCCGTGACGAGTACATCGCCGTCGCGCAGGCCTGTGCCCGGCATGACTTCTGGCTGGAGCCTACCGGGGGTATCGATCTGGATAATTTTACTGAAATCCTGCAGATCGCCCTGGATGCCGGAGTGAGCAAAATCATTCCTCACATCTATAGTTCGATTATTGATAAGGTGAGTGGTAACACCCGCCCGGACGACGTGCGCCAGCTGATGGCGATGACCCGGGCTTGCATATGCTAACTGACAGATGAGGAGACTGACGTGCGATTCCCCAACCAACGTTTAGCACAGCTGTTTGATATGTTGCAAAACGAAGCGCTTCCACAGGATGAGCTGGCGCAGCGGTTGTCGGTTTCTACACGCACCGTACGGGCGGATATCACTGCGCTAAACGCGCTGCTTAATCAGTACGGCGCGCAGTTTGTCCTCAGCCGGGGCAGCGGTTATCAGCTCAAAATTGACGACCCGGCAAGTTATCACTCTCTGCAAACGCAGCAGCCTGAAACGTTGCTGCGCATCCCGCGAACCAGCCAGGAGCGGATACACTGGTTGGTGGTCCGTTTTCTGACGTCGGCCTTTTCGCTAAAGCTTGAAGATTTGGCTGATGAATGGTTTATCAGCCGCGCGACGCTGCAAAACGATATGGCTGAGGTGCGTGAGCATCTGCAACGTTATCATCTGACGCTGGAAACGCGTCCCCGTCACGGCATGAAGCTGTTTGGCAGCGAGATGGCGATCCGCGCCTGTTTGACCGATCTGTTGTGGACGCTGGCACAGCAGGATCCGCAGCACCCGTTAGTGATGCAGGAGGCGCTGAATGCCGGGCTCCCTGAGCAGCTACAGCCCGTTTTACAGGATATTTTTGCTCGTTTTCATATTCGTTTGACCGACGAGGGCGAGCTGTTTTTACGCTTGTACTGCGCGGTGGCGATACGGCGGATTAGTGAAGGGTATCCATTGCCGGAGTTTGCTGCTGAAGAAACTGAACAGGCGGTGTGCCTGGCCGCGCGTGAGATTGCTGCGGTCCTGCACCGGCTGGCAGACAAACCGCTTTCTGTTTTCGAAGAGAATTGGCTACAGGTGCACATCGCCGCCCGTCAGGTTCAAGAGATCGCCCCCAGCGCCATCAATGCGGATGATGACGAAGCGCTGGTTAATTACATCCTGCGTTTTATCAATACTCAATACAACTACAACCTGTTGAATGACAAACAGTTGCATGCCGATCTGCTGACGCATATTAAGACGATGATCACCCGCGTGCGTTACCAGATAATGATCCCTAATCCGTTGCTGGAAAATATTAAACAGCACTACCCGATGGCATGGGATATGACGCTGGCCGCCGTCTCGGGATGGGGGAAATATACGCCGTATACCATCAGTGAAAATGAGATTGGCTTTCTGGTCCTGCATATTGGCGTGGGGCTGGAACGTAGTTACAACATCGGTTACCAGAGGCAACCGAAAGTTCTGCTGGTATGCGATGCTGGAAATGCGATGGCGCGGATGATTGAAGCGGTGCTGGCGCGTAAGTATCCGCAGATTGAAATCGTCGATACCGTCACGTTGCGCGACTACGAACAGCGGGAAAGCATTAGCGAAGATTTTGTTATCTCGACCGCGCGGATCGGTGAAAAAGATAAGCCCGTGGCGATGATTGCGCCGTTTCCGACCGATTATCAACTGGAGCAAATTGGCAAGCTGGTGCTGGTGGACAGAACCCGCCCGTGGATGCTGAATAAATTTTTCGATGCCGCCCATTTTCGCGTGATCGACGGCACCATGGATCAGCAGACGCTGTTCAAAACGTTATGCCATCAGTTGCAGGATGAAGGTTTTGTCGACGCGGAGTTTCTTGATTCGGTGGTTGAACGTGAGGCCATCGTCAGCACTATGCTGGGTGATGGCATCGCGCTGCCGCACGCCCTCGGTCTGCTGGCAAAGAAAACGGTGGTCTACACCATCCTCGCCCCGCAGGGTATTGCCTGGGGCGATGAAACCGCGCACGTGATCTTCCTGCTCGCCATTAGTAAAAGCGAGTACGAAGAAGCGATGGCGATCTACGATATTTTCGTCACCTTCCTGCGTGAACGCGCCATGACGCGGCTCTGCGCATGCCGGAATTTCACCGAGTTCAAAACCGTCGCCATGGAGTGTGTCAGTCGTTTTTGAGAGGCGTTATCCAGAATTCGATGTAATGCGTATGTAATGCTAAACTGCATTACACATTCGATTCTACTGGAGGCATAATGGCCACGCTGAACGTCCGTCTGGATGACAAACTCAAAAATGAGGCTTATGCCGTGCTGGAAAAACTGAACATTACTCCAACGGAAGCTGTGCGATTACTGTTTCAGTACGTCGCGGAAACGGGGCGCATGCCAGTGAAAACCGTCACCGTTAGCGACAGCGAAGATACACTGATTCAGACAGTCCGGGAGAGGCTGGCCAGCCCGCAAAAAGGAATCAAGGTTAGTCTGGATGACTTATGAACTGGAATTCGACCCGAGAGCCTTAAAAGAGTGGCATAAACTGGGTGATACGGTGAAGGCTCAGTTTAAGAAGAAGTTGGCCGACGTGTTGTTGAACCCCAGAATTGACTCTGCCCGTTTAAACGGTCTTCCAGATTGCTATAAAATTAAGCTTAAATCGTCCGGCTATCGTCTGGTGTACCAGGTTCGGGATGAGGTTGTGACCGTGTTTGTTGTCGCGGTCGGCAAGCGAGAACATTCGGCCGTTTATCTCGATGCAAACAAACGGCTTTAGCGATCAACGCAAATGATGTACGACCTGGTTGCTGCTGCCGCGCCAGATTAGCGCCGGGTCTTTGAGATCCTGCACGTATTTGCCATCGACCAGTACGTTGATGAGATCGACCACCTGCATTTGCGCGGCGTTGAGTTCATCGAGCTTGTAGCCGGTCCACACCCAGATATCTTTGCCGGGGCACTCAGCGCGAACGCGCTGCACTAGTTGCAGGATTTCCGGCACGTTTTGCGGATGTAGCGGATCGCCACCGGAGAGCGAGATCCCCTGACGCTTGATTCGCGTATCGTTCAGATCGGCAATGATCTTGTCTTCCATCTCTTTGGTAAATGGCTCGCCGGAATTGAGCCGCCAGGTGCTTTTGTTATAGCAACCGGGACATTCATGCACGCACCCGGACACAAACAGCGTGCAGCGGGTGCCGGGGCCGTTAACGATGTCGACGGGATAGTATTGGTGAAAGTTCATTTTCGCTTCTCATCCGCTTATCAATTCGCGCCATAGCTGCGTTAGCTGCATTCGTGCGCCCGAGTCACTTACTTATGTAAGCTCCCCGGGACCCACTCATTTGCTGCCTTGCTATGACGTGAATTGCGTTGCGGAAAAAATGGCCCGAAAAGCATCGCATTGCCGGGCAATAATACTGTCGAAATTAACCTATCTGCCCATTACCCAAATGCTTAACGCGGCGCTTCACTTCTTCCTGCTTACCGGCGTTAAACGGACGGGCGTCCGGGCTGCCTAAATAACCGCAGACGCGGCGGGTGACCGACACGCGCGCGGCGTCGTGGTTACCACATTTCGGGCAGGTAAAGCCTTTGCTGGTGCACTCGAACTCACCGGTAAAGCCGCACTCGTAGCATTCATCAATTGGCGTGTTGGTCCCGTAATACGGCACGTGCTGATAGCTGTAATCCCAGACGTCTTCCAGTGCTTTCAGGTTGTGTTGAATATTCGGGTATTCGCCGTAGCAAATGAAGCCTCCACTCGCCAGCGGCGGGTATGGCGCTTCGAAATCGATCTTGTCGTACGGGTTAACCTTTTTCTCCACGTCGAGGTGGAAGCTGTTGGTGTAGTAACCTTTATCGGTCACGCCTGGCACCACACCAAACTCGGCGGTATCCAGACGGCAGAAACGATCGCACAGGTTTTCACTTGGTGTGCTGTACAGGCTGAAGCCGTAGCCGGTCTCGTCTTTCCACTGATCGACTGCCTGACGCAGGCGTTCGACAATGGCGATAGCTTTGGCGCGAAGCTGCTCGCTGTCGTACAGATGTTTGTCACCAAACAGCGCGTTAATGGTTTCGTGAATGCCGATGTAACCCAGCGAGATAGACGCGCGTCCATTTTTAAAGATTTCAGACACGTCATCGTCCGCTTTCAGACGCACGCCGCAGGCACCTTCCATATACAGGATTGGCGCCACGCGAGCTTTCACGCCTTCCAGACGCGCAATACGGGTCATCAGCGCTTTACGTGCCAGCACCAGTCGATCGTCGAGCAGTTTCCAGAAGGTGGCTTCATCGCCGTGGGCTTCCAGCGCGATACGCGGCAGGTTGAGGCTGATAACGCCGAGGTTGTTACGCCCGTCGTGAATCTGTTCGCCGTTCTCGTTTTCCCACACGCCGAGGAAGCTACGGCAGCCCATCGGCGTTTTGAACGAACCGGTCACTTTAACCACCTGATCGTAGTTCAGGATGTCCGGATACATACGCTTGCTCGCGCACTCCAACGCCAGCTGTTTGATGTCGTAGTTCGGATCGCCAAACTTGTGGTTCAGGCCGTCGCGAATGGCGAACACCAGTTTCGGGAACACGGCAGTTTTACGATTTTTACCGAGACCCGCAATGCGGTTACGCAGAATGGACTGCTGGATCAAACGCGATTCCCAACTGGTTCCCAGGCCAAAACCGAAGGTGACGAACGGCGTCTGACCGTTAGCGGTATGCAGGGTATTCACTTCATACTCGAGGGACTGGAATGCGTCGTAGCACTCTTTCTCGGTACGGGAATGCGCATAGCCGTCGGCATCCGGGATCTGCCACTCTTCAGCGGTTTTGCGATGCTTGTTAAAGCTCTCGGTCACGAATGGTGCGAGAACTTCGTCAATACGGTTAATGGTGGTACCGCCATAAATATGGCTGGCAACCTGCGCGATAATTTGCGCGGTGACGGCCGTCGCGGTGGAGATGGATTTTGGCGGCTCAATCTCCGCGTTACCCATCTTAAAGCCCTGCGTCAGCATGCCTTTCAGGTCGATCAGCATGCAGTTAAACATTGGGAAGAACGGAGAGTAGTCGAGATCGTGATAGTGAATATCACCACGCTCGTGCGCCTGGACGACATCACGCGGCAGCAGGTGCTGACGCGCATAATGTTTGGCGACGATACCGGCCAGCAGGTCACGCTGGGTCGGGATCACTTTGCTGTCTTTGTTGGCATTTTCATTCAGCAGAGCAGAGTTGGTTTGCTCAACCAGACCACGAATTTCCTGGTTCAGACGACCACGTTTTTCACGCTGGATATCACGGTCGTGGCGATATTCGATGTACGCACGGGCGAGTTGTTTGTACGGACCAGACATCAGTTGGTTTTCTACCGCGGTCTGGATCTCGTTGATATCGACCTGGCTGCGCTCATTCATCTGACTGCTAACGACTTCTGCGACGGTGGCACAGTAATCTGCGTCATCGACTCCCGCTGCTTTAGCTGCACGCAGAATGGCTTCTTTGATGCGCTCTGATTTAAACGGCACTTTACAGCCATCTCGTTTCATCACATGCGGTGTCATGATCACTCCATATTTATAAGAACAGGTTATCCACAGAGGTTGGGGAAGCGGTTATGGGTTTATTCATCTATCAGGCCAATGACTTCCCGCAATCCTGACCCACTTTATCCACAATTCCACCGTAAAGCGGTGCACTGTAGTTGTAGCAATTGTAGTCGATTAATACAACATATTGGGTCGGCGTGCATTTTAAGTTCTATATGTAGTGATTTGCATCAAGGATGTTTACGATTTATTTGATGTAGCGCAAAGTAAAAATCGGAGCGTACAGATGACGGGCAGTACAGCGATTGTAAATTGTGGCAAGAAAAATCTGATTAATTATTCAACAAAAACAGGAAGGTAAATGCAGTGTCAGCATTGAAGCCCGATAGCGCTATACGTACCGGGCTCAAAACCAATTGCAAGCTATTTTTGCACCCACCAGACGGCTTCGAAAGGACGTAGCGTCATGTCTGCGGGTTGGCTGGCGACCTCGGCATAGTTGTGCATCAGCACCTGCCAGTTTCCCCCGGTATGGGGCGGCTGCCAGCGTTGGAAGGTATCGCTCAGATTGGCAATGACCAGCAGTCGCTGCCCTTGCCACTCGCGCTGATAGCACCATATGTGCGGGCTGTCCGGTAACAGATCCTGATAGTCGCCCCAGGTGATAACCGGCTCCGTTTTGCGCAGTGCGATCAGCCTCTGATAGGCATAGAACACCGAGTCGGTATCGTTCAGCGCTGCCGCCACGTTGATCTCCGCCGCATTGTCACACAGATTGATCCACGGCTCGCCTTCGGTGAAGCCCGCGTGTTGGCTGGCATCCCACTGCATCGGCGTGCGGCTGTTATCGCGGGATTTACTGGCGAGGATCGCCAGCAGTTCGTCGGCATCTCGCCCCTGACCGTTCAGTTCGGCAAACATGTTATGGCTTTCCACATCGCGATAATCGGTAATCTGACTGAAGTGCGGATTGGTCATGCCGATCTCTTCCCCCTGGTAGATATAGGGCGTGCCCTGCATACCGTGCAGCACCATCGCCAGCATTTTGGCCGACGGAATGCGGTATTTACCTTCATCGCCAAAACGCGACACGATGCGCGGCTGATCGTGGTTACACCAGAACAACGCGTTCCAGGCCTGATTGTGCATGCCCTGCTGCCAGTGGCGGAACAGGGTTTTCAGCGCCACATAGTCGGGTTTGGCTAACGTCCACTTCTCACCGTTGGGGTAATCCACTTTCAGGTGGTGAAAGTTAAAGGTCATCGACAGTTCGCTGCCATCGAGCGCGGCGTACTGCTGGCAGTTTTCCAGTGTGGTGGAAGACATCTCGCCCACCGTCATCAGGCCGCGTGGCGTGAAGACGTCGCGGTTCATCTCGCGTAAAAACGCATGCGCGCGCGGGCCATCGGTATAAAAACGGCGTCCATCGCCGTCGGGATCGTTCGGGAAGCTCTGATCTTTAGAGATAAGATTCACCACGTCGAGGCGCAATCCGTCCACGCCGCGATCGGCCCAGAATTCGCACACTTTTTTCAGCTCGGCGCGTACCGCCGGGTTCTCCCAGTTCAGGTCTGCCTGTTCAGGAGCAAAGAGGTGCAGATAATACTGCTCGCTTGCGGCGTGCCAGCCCCAGGCGCTGCCGCCAAATTTGGAACGCCAGTTGTTCGGTGTACTGTCTGGCGTACCGTCACGCCAGAGATAAAACTGGCGATACGGGCTGTCTTTATCCAGCGCCTCACGAAACCACGCATGCTGGGTTGAGGTGTGGTTAAACACCATATCGAGAATAATACGGATACCGCGCGCTTTCGCCTGCGCCACCAGTTCGTCAAAATCTTCCAGCGTACCGTAGGCCGGATCGACAGACAGGTAATCCGCGACGTCGTAGCCGTTATCAACCTGCGGCGAAATATAGAACGGCGTCAGCCAGATGGCATCGACACCCAGCTTTTGCAGATAGTCGAGACGCTGGGTCACGCCGCGTAAATCGCCGGTGCCGCTGCCGGTGGTGTCCTGAAAACTCTTGGGGTAAACCTGATAGATAACGCCGTTTTGCCACCAGTGTGGAATAGTCATGGTTGTTTCCTGGAAATACGCTGGGGCGCAACTGCGCCCCGAAGAAAAGTTAGATAATTTGTAATGTGCCCAGACGGTATTTACGCTGGTAAACAAATGAGGTCAGTATCATTGGGATAACAATCGCAATGACCATCGCCATGCCAAATACCTGCCAGTAGGTCGGCTGGATGGAGAGGATGCCCGGCAAACCGCCGACGCCAATCCCGTTTGCCAGCACTCCGTTCAGGCCGCACAGCAGTCCGGCGAGACCGGAGCCGATCATCGCGCACAGCATCGGGAAGCGGTATTTCAGGTTGATGCCGTACATTGCCGGTTCAGTGACCCCGAGATACGCGGAGATGGCTGCAGGGACTGAGATTTCACGTTCGTTGTGTTTGCGACTGGAGATAATGATGCCCACCACCGCAGAGGCCTGAGCGATATTCGACAGCGCGATCAGCGGCCATACCGGCGTGCCGCCCATGCTCTGAATCATCTGCATGTCGATGGCAAGCGTAGTCTGATGCACGCCGGTGATCACCAGCGGGGCGTACAGGAAGCCGAACAACGCCGCGCCGATCGGGGCAAAACTACCGGTCAGCAGATGACGGACCGCAAACGCGACACCATCGCCGATCATGCGGCCAAACGGACCGATAAAGGCGTGCGCAAGGAATACCGCAAGGATCAGCGAGCACACCGGGACGATCACCAAATACAGATAATCCGGCACGATGCGCTTCATGCGCGTTTCAATAAACCCGAGCGCCAGCCCGGCCAGCAACGCCGGAATAACCTGCGCCTGGTAGCCCACTTTCTCAATGCTGAACAGACCGAAGTTCCACACCTCCGGCACTTGCTGACCGAGCAAATAGGCGTTCATCAGTTGCGGTGAAACCAGGGTTACGCCCAGCACAATACCGAGGATCGGCGTACCGCCCATTTTTTTCACTGCCGACCAGCAGATCCCGACCGGCAGATAGAAGAAGATCGCCTCGCCAATCAGCCACAGGAAGTCGTAAAGGGTTTTCAGCGAAGGATGCATCTGCGCCAGCGTCTGGCCGTTGCTCATGGGCAGATCGCCGATTACGTTACGGAAACCTAAGATCAAACCGCCGCTAATTAGCGCGGGCAGCAACGGGAAGAAGATCTCCGCAAAATGAGAAATCAGCTGTTCGTGCCATTTCATATTCTGCCGCGCCGCTTTTTTCGCCTGCTCTTTGTCGGCGCTGGCCTGTCCGGTTGTCGCCAGCAGCGCTTTGTAGTAATCGCCCACCTCGGTGCCAATCACTACCTGAAACTGCCCGGCGTTGGTGAAGCAGCCTTTGACCATCGGTAGCTGTTCGATCTCTTTGGGTCTGGCATTCGCGGGTTGATTCAACACAAAACGCAGGCGCGTAATGCAGTGACTCACCGTGGCGATATTGTCGCGCCCGCCTACCAGCTCAATCAGCCGGTCGATGTCTGCTTGTTTTACTTTGCTCATGATGACGTGTGTTCCCCGTAGGTCGGATTAGACGCTTTCGCGACGTCATCCGGCAGCTGTCTCGTTGTTGGTGCCAGAGTATATCGTCGGTGAATATTTAGAAATGGGAACGTTCCCGAAACGCAGTGAAGATCACAAATTAGTGCTCAGAAAGCGATCAGGAGAGGGTGGCGGGGATGACGATTTGCCGCAGTTCGCTACGGCCGTTGATCTGTTCGATCAGCTGCGAGGCCGCTTGCCGTCCGGCTTCAGCGTAGCCGGGATCGACAGTGATGATTTCCGGATGGAGGAATTTCATCAGCGGCGTATTACCGACGCTTGCCAGTTGCAGGTTGTCGATTCGCTGTTCCTGCAGATATTTGCTGACGCCAAGGGCAAGCGTGTCCGTCGCACAGACTAACGCAGTTGTTTCCGGCGTAATGACATCGGCGGCATGCTCATAGCCCTGTTTCATGGCCAGACCAGGCAGAGCAGCGACAGGATGCAGCTTATGTTTCTTGCAGAAGGTCAGGTAGGCCTCATGACGGCGCTTACCGGTGGTCACGTCGCTATGGGGGACGCCAAGGAAACTGATATGACGATGTTCGCGATCGTACAGACGCTGCATCAGGGTATGAATGGCGCCTTCGTCGTCATAACAGACGGAGGCAAAGCCTTTGGCATCCCTGGCCAGCAGAACCAGAGAGTCCTGCCAGGAGGTGAGCATGGTTTCCGTTACGCCGGTAAAACCAAACAACACGACGCCATCAATGTTGCGACGTTTGAGCATTCCCAGATGTTCTTCTACCAGTTCAGGTGAGAACTGGCTTTCCATCATAATCGGATCATAACCCTGCTCATAAAAGGCGGGTAGCATGGTCTGCACGGCGAGATTTTCCGAAAGTGAGTCCAGACGCGTGACGATAATCGCCACGACTTTGTCGCTTTGCCCACGCATGGCACGTGCGGAGCGGGAAGGGGAGAAACCGTGCTGATTCATCACTGCTTCAACACGTTCACGGGTGCGTTCGCTAACGCCGCTTTCGTTGTTGAGCACACGGGAAACCGTTGATTTCCCCACACCGCTTAAGCGGGCGATGTCTTTAATAGTCAGCCGATTTTGCATCCTGTTTTCCCGTTGCGCACTTTTTCAGTTATATCAAAGAGAGTAACTTTACCCATGTGGAGTGCAATGGGGAAAGTCTGCTTTAAACCGTTCACCCTTCAGGCGATGTGTATACGTTTGGTTTAGTTTCCATGCTGTATCATACCGCCATAATTGTCACAAACCTTATGGTTTTCTGCGTATAATCCGCAGCGCTTATCATTCACTTACCGGAGGCTATATGGATCCCGATCCCACCCCTCTCCCTAAATGGAGAACCCCCCCTCTCCGGTAAGCCTGTTTTCACTGTCTTACCGGAGCTGTAAGACAGTGACGTTCTGACGTCCCTGTTGTGATTTTAAAATTGCCACCAGGCAAGGCTTTGCCACGCCTGAAGGATTTACTGCGCCCGCTTATACTGGTGCAGAGGGACTGCCTATGTTCAAAAATATTACTCGCCAGCTGTTTGCCCGGCTAAACCGCCATTTACCGCATCGTCTGGTGCATCGCGATCCGCTACCCAATGCGCAGACCGTCGCCAGCACGCCGATCCCGCCTTCGCTGAGCGAACATTGCCTGAAAATGGCGCTGATGGACGAAGAAGCGCTGTGGAAAACGTTTGGCGCGCACCCGGAAGGATTGAACGCCGCAGAAGTGGAAAACGCTCGCGAGTTACATGGCGAGAACCAGCTACCGGCGCAGAAGCCGTCGCCATGGTGGGTACACCTGTGGGTCTGCTACCGCAACCCGTTTAATATTCTGCTGACTATTTTAGGCGGCATTTCTTATGCCACCGAGGATCTGTTTGCCGCGGGCGTTATCGCCTTGATGGTTGTCATCTCCACGCTGCTGAATTTTGTCCAGGAGGCGCGTTCCACCAAAGCGGCGGATGCGTTGAAAGCGATGGTCAGCAACACTGCTACGGTGCTGCGCGTCATCAACGAGAAAGGGGAGAACGGCTGGGTTGAACTGCCGATCGACCAGTTGGTGCCTGGCGATATTATTAAGCTGGCAGCAGGGGATATGATCCCGGCCGATCTGCGCGTGGTGCAGGCGCGCGATCTGTTCGTGGCCCAGGCTTCACTGACCGGCGAATCGTTGCCGGTGGAGAAAGTTGCAACCAGCCGCGACCCGCAGCAAAGCAACCCGCTGGAATGCGATACCCTGTGCTTTATGGGCACCAATGTGGTGAGCGGCACGGCGCAGGCCATCGTGATTGCGACCGGGGCCAATACCTGGTTCGGGCAACTGGCGGGCCGCGTCAGCGAGCAGGAAAGCGAGCAGAATGCCTTCCAGAAAGGGATCAGCCGCGTCAGCATGCTGCTGATCCGCTTTATGCTGGTGATGGCGCCCATCGTGCTTGTCATCAATGGCTACACCAAAGGTGACTGGTGGGAAGCGGCGCTGTTTGCCCTGTCTGTGGCGGTGGGACTGACTCCAGAAATGCTGCCGATGATCGTCACCTCGACGCTGGCGCGTGGGGCGGTGAAGCTGTCAAAACAGAAGGTCATCGTCAAACACCTCGACGCTATCCAGAACTTTGGCGCGATGGATATTCTGTGTACCGATAAAACCGGCACGCTGACACAAGATAAAATAGTGCTGGAGAATCATACCGATATCTCCGGCAAGCCCAGCGAACATGTCCTGCATTCCGCGTGGCTGAACAGCCACTATCAGACCGGGCTGAAGAATCTGCTGGATACGGCAGTGCTGGAAGGCGTGGACGAAGAATCCGCCCGCCGGCTCTCTACCCGTTGGCAAAAAATCGATGAGATCCCGTTTGATTTCGAACGCCGCCGCATGTCGGTGGTGGTCGCTGAAGAAACCGATGTGCACCAACTGGTATGTAAAGGCGCGCTGCAGGAGATCCTCAGCGTTTGCACCCAGGTGCGCCATAACGGTGAGATTGTCCCGTTAGATGACAACATGCTGCGTCGGGTGAAACGCGTTACCGATACGCTGAATCGTCAGGGGTTGCGTGTGGTGGCGGTGGCAACCAAATACCTGCCTGCGCGTGAAGGGGACTATCAGCGTATTGATGAATCCGATCTGATCCTCGAAGGGTATATCGCGTTCCTCGATCCGCCGAAAGAAACGACCGCCCCGGCGCTGAAAGCGCTGAAAGCCAGCGGTATTACGGTGAAAATTCTCACCGGTGACAGCGAACTGGTTGCGGCGAAAGTGTGTCATGAAGTGGGTCTGGATGCAGGTGATGTGGTTATCGGCAGCAGCATTGAAGGGTTAAGCGACGACGAGCTGGCCCGACTTGCCCAGCGCACCACGTTGTTTGCCCGCCTGACGCCAATGCATAAAGAGCGCATTGTCACACTGCTCAAGCGTGAAGGTCATGTGGTCGGCTTTATGGGCGATGGCATTAACGACGCCCCGGCGCTGCGCGCGGCGGACATTGGTATCTCCGTTGATGGCGCGGTTGATATTGCCCGTGAAGCGGCAGATATCATTCTGCTGGAAAAGAGCCTGATGGTGCTGGAAGAAGGGGTGATCGAAGGACGCCGTACCTTCTCTAACATGCTGAAGTACATCAAAATGACGGCCAGTTCTAACTTCGGTAATGTGTTTAGCGTGCTGGTGGCGAGCGCCTTCTTACCGTTCCTGCCGATGTTGCCGCTGCACTTACTGATTCAGAACCTGCTGTACGATGTATCCCAGGTGGCGATTCCGTTTGATAACGTCGACGAAGAGCAGATCAAAAAGCCGCAGCGCTGGAATCCCGCCGAGTTGGGCCGCTTTATGATCTTCTTTGGACCGATCAGCTCGATCTTTGACATTCTGACTTTCTGCCTGATGTGGTTCGTCTTCCATGCCAATACGCCTGAACATCAGACATTGTTCCAGTCTGGCTGGTTTGTGGTGGGTCTGCTGTCGCAAACGCTGATTGTGCATATGATCCGTACCCGTCGCGTGCCGTTCATCCAAAGCCGCGCCGCATGGCCGCTGATGCTGATGACGCTGGTCGTGATGGTGGTGGGCATTGCGTTGCCGTTCTCACCGCTGGCCAGCTATCTGCAATTGCAGGCGCTGCCGCTGAGCTACTTCCCGTGGCTGGTTGCGATTCTGGCGGGTTACATGACATTAACTCAGCTTGTGAAAGGTTTTTATAGCCGCCGCTACGGCTGGCAGTAATCCTCAACTTCTCTTCTGCAGGATGGTGTTAATACGATCCTGCATTTCACTTTTCCATTCGAAAGATATTCCCTCGAAATATTGGTGTTTTATTTTTATTGAAATGCTCACGCGGTAATTAGTATCAAATTGCCTTCTTTGCGTTGCTTTTTTATCAATAAAACGATCTGTATTGCAAAAATGAAACAGTGTGCTAAAAATAATTAGCGTCTGTGATTTTTTGTGAACACAGTCATCGAAATAAGTTGTTACACCAGTTAGTCTGCACAGGTAACATCGTTAAGAAAGTTTCACGCTGCCCATTTTTAATTCCGGCAGTCATTTGCTCTGCAAGCTATTCCTGTTAATGGATATTATGAACTTCTGGAGAAGGACAAATGAAACTGACAAAAAACCTGTTAAGTCTGTGTATTGGCGCGTCGGTATTACTGGCGAGTCATGCAACGCTGGCACAAACCTTTCGCGCCGCAGATGTGCATCCGGCTGATTACCCGAACGTTGTCGCCGTCAAACATATGGGGGAAAAACTGAGTGCCGCCACCGACGGTCGTCTGGAGATTAAAACCTTTCCCGGTGGCGTGTTAGGTGACGAAAAACAGATGATTGAACAGGCGCAATTAGGCGCTATCGATATTATTCGCGTTTCAATGACGCCGGTTGCCGCCATTCTCCCTGAAATTAACGTCTTTACCCTGCCGTATATCTTTCGTGATGAAGACCATCTGCATAAGGTTCTCGACGGCATGATTGGTCAGGAGATTGGCGACCGCCTGACGGCAAACACCAAATCGCGGCTGGTGTTCCTAGGCTGGATGGATGCCGGAACGCGCAACCTGATCACCAAAAATCCGGTGGTGAAACCGGAAGATTTACACGGCATGAAAATCCGTGTTCAAGGGAGTCCGATAGCGCTGGATACCCTGAAAGCGATGGGCGCTAACTCCGTTGTGATGGGCGTCAGTGAAGTCTTTAGCGGCATGCAGACCGGCGTTATTGATGGTACGGAGAATAATCCGCCAACGTTTGTTGCGCATAACTATTTGCCGGTCGTGAAAAACTATACCTGGAGCAAACATTTTATTATTCCTGAGCTTTTTCTGTTCTCGAAAGCTAAATGGGATAAGTTGAAAAAAGAAGACCAGGATCTCATTATTAAGCTCGCTAAAGAAGCCCAGGTAGAGCAACGCAAACTTTGGCAGGATTATAATGCGAAATCGCTGGAGACCATGAAAGCCAATGGCGTTCAGTTCCACGATATTGATACGGACTATTTCTATAAAGCCACGCAGTCAGTGCGGGATAATTACGGTAAAGACCACCAGGATTTGATCAAACGGATTCAGGATGTGAAGTAATTCATCAGGTGGAGGATATCAACCCTCCGCCTGAATCTTTTGATTAATTCGAGGTGATGATTATGGGTGAATGCTATTCATCGGTAATGGATTTTCTTTATCGGGTGTCAATGTGGATTGCCGGTATCGCATTATTGGTCATGGTCGCCATTATCCCTATTGGCATATTCGCGCGTTATGTTCTGAATAACGCGCTGTCATGGCCTGAACCCGTCGCTATTCTGTGTATGGTGACATTCACCTTTATTGGCGCGGCGGTGAGCTATCGTGCAGGCTCGCATATCGCGGTAAGTATGGTGATTGACCGTCTGGGTGATGTTTCCCGCCGTTATTGCTCGGTAATCGCTGACGTTATGTTAGTGGCGATAAGCCTGTTTATCCTCTGGTACGGAACCAATCTCTGTCTTGAACTGTGGGACCAGCCCGTGGCCGAATTCCCGCTTTTAAGCGCCGGGCAAAACTACCTTCCATTGCCGATTGGCTCTGCCATAACGCTGCTGTTTATCGCAGAAAAGATTTTCCGTGGTCCGCAGTACCAACGTCCCGTTGTCATGCTGGGATCGACCAGCTAGTTACCGCCCCCATTTCAGAAAGGAAAGCAGATGGATGCATTTATTCTCGTCTTTACGCTCGGCATTATGCTGGCAATTGGGGTACCGGTAGCGTATGCGGTTGGCATTAGCGCCATCATTGGGGCCTGGTACATAGATATTCCGCTGGAAGCGGTAATGATCCAACTGACCAGCGGGGTGAATAAGTTTTCGCTGCTGGCGATCCCGTTCTTTATTCTGGCCGGGGCTATTATGGCCGAAGGGGGAATTGCGCGGCGGCTGGTGAACTTTGCCTATATTTTTGTTGGCTTTATTCGCGGAGGGTTGTCGCTGGTAAACATTGTGGCATCAACCTTTTTTGGCGCTATTTCTGGATCGTCTGTAGCTGATACCGCATCCATTGGTTCGGTGATGATCCCGGAGATGGATAAAAAAGGCTACCCGCGCGATTTTGCCGCAGCGGTTACTGCCAGCGGCTCGGTACAGGCGATCCTCACACCGCCCAGCCATAACTCGGTTATTTACTCGCTGGCAACCGGCGGCACGGTGTCGATTGCCGCGCTATTCATCGCCGGGATCCTGCCGGGCCTGCTGTTAAGTTTCAGTCTGATGGTAATGTGTGTGGCGTTTGCGCACAAACGCGGTTACCCAAAAGGGGAACGCGTGCCGTTTCGCCAGGCGCTGAAGATTTTCGTCGATACGCTGTGGGGCCTGATGACGGTTGTGATCATCATGGGCGGTATCCTGTCAGGTATCTTTACCGCGACGGAATCAGCGGCAATTGCCTGTCTGTGGGCCTTCTTTGTCACCATGTTTATCTATCGTGACTATAAATGGTCTGAGCTGCCAAAGCTGATGTTCCGCACGGTGAAAACGGTCACGATCGTCATGATCCTGATAGGCTTTGCCGCCGCATTCGGTGCCGTCATGACCTATATGCAGTTGCCGATGCGTATCACCGAAGCCTTCACCAGTATTTCGGACAACAAATACGTCATTCTGATGTGCATTAACATCATGTTGCTGCTGATCGGTACGCTGATGGATATGGCGCCGCTGATCCTGATTTTGACGCCGGTTCTGCTGCCAGTGACCAACGCGCTCGGCATTGATCCGGTCCATTTTGGCATGATCATGCTGGTGAACTTAGGGATCGGCCTGATTACGCCGCCGGTAGGGTCAGTGCTGTTTGTGGCCAGTGCGGTGAGTAAGCAGAAAATAGAGCAGGTGGTGAAGGCGATGCTGCCGTTCTACCTTGTGCTGTTCCTGGTGCTGATGCTGGTGACGTACATTCCGGCGATTTCGCTGTTCTTGCCGAAACTGTTTGGCGTGATGTGATAAATGCCCGGTGGCGCTCACGCTTACCGGGCCTACAAACTACGCTTGCGTAGGCCGGATAAGGCGAAGCCGCCATCCGGCACAAGGAGACTTAGCGACGAACGGCGATCGCTTCAATCTCGATTTTCACGTCTTTCGGCAGACGGGCCACTTCCACGCAAGAGCGTGCCGGGAAGGTCGCGTTGTACTCGGTGAAGAACGCTTCGTAGGTCGCGTTGACGGTGGCAAAATCGTTCAGGTCTTTAACGAAAACGGTCGTTTTTACGATATCGCCCACTTTCAGGCCTGCAGCTTCTACGATAGCTTTTACGTTTTCCAGCGACTGACGCGCCTGAGCGGACACGTCTTCCGCTACGGCACCGGTTTTCGGATCGACCGGGATCTGACCGGAAGTGATTACCATGCTACCCAGGTCAACACCCTGAACGTATGGGCCGATTGCTGCTGGTGCATTTTCCGTCGCGATAGTCTTGCTCATGATTTCTCCTGAATTACAGCGGTAATAGAATGTTCCCGCTCATTATAGGGAGCCGGGATTTCATAACCAACCCTAATTAGTTGGCCAGCACCACATAATGCGAAAACTCTTTTTCACAGTATTTGCATTTGAGTGCGATGTCATCGGCGCGCTTTTTCACTGCAAAACTGGAGGAAACCGGCTCAGCATGGCTGATACAGTTGCTGTTCGGGCACACCAGCACGTTGTCGATGCGCTCCGGCAGGCTGGGGCGTGATTTACCCACCACATCATAATCGTCAATGCGGTTTACCGTTGCCTGCGGAGCGTACAGGGAGAGCTGGTTGACCTGCTCGTCGGTCAGGAAGGTATTTTCGATTTTAATCAGGTCTTTACGGCCCATCTCGCCAGACGGCAGGTTCAGTCCGATAGTGATGCGCTGGTCGGTTTCGGTCAGTTTGAACAGCGTCAGCAGCTTAAAACCAACCTGTGCGGGGATATGGTCAATCACGGTGCCACGTTTGATGGCTTCAACCTGCAGTTTGTTATCGTGTGTCATCTCTTTTTCTCCCTTACAGTGCCAGTTCGCTATTCAGTACCAGTGCCAGTAACGCCTGGCGGGCGAAGATGCCGTTGCCAGCCTGCTGGAAATACCAGGCGTGCGGCGTCTTATCGACATCGGTGGTGATCTCATCGATGCGCGGCAGCGGATGCAGCACCTTCATGTTCTCTTTGGCTCCCGCCAGATCGCTGGCGCGCAGAACAAACTGTGCTTTCACGTTGGCGTATTCGGACGGGTCCAGACGCTCTTTTTGTACGCGGGTCATGTAGAGGATATCGACCTCCGCCATCACCTCTTCGATAGTGCCGTGCAGGCTCCAGGCAATACCTTTTTCATTCAGCATATCCAGAATGTATTGCGGCATGGCCAGCGCGTCCGGGGCGATAAAGTAGAAGCGGTTACCTTCAAACTTCGCCAGCGCCTGGGTCAGGGAGTGGACGGTGCGGCCATATTTCAGGTCGCCCACCATGGCGATGTGCAGATTGTCCAGCCGACCCTGCGTTTCCTGAATGGTAAACAGATCCAGCAGCGTTTGGGTCGGGTGTTGGTTGGAGCCGTCGCCGGCGTTCAGTACCGGAACGTTACCGGAGAACTCCGTTGCCAGACGCGCAGCACCTTCCTGCGGGTGACGCATCACGATGGCGTCGACATAAGTGCTGATGACGGAAATGGTGTCGGCCAGCGTTTCGCCTTTTTTGCCAAGCGACGTGTTGCTGCTGTCAGAGAAACCTACCACGCTGGCGCCCAGGCGGTGCATCGAGGTTTCAAAGGATAAACGGGTGCGGGTTGACGCCTCAAAGAAGCAGCTGGCGATGACCTTATGCTTTAACAGCTCCGGCTGCGGGTTGGCTTTTAATTTCGCCGCCGTCGCGAGGACCAGATTGAGGTCGTCGCGGCTGAGGTCGTTTATGGAAATGATGTGTTTTTGATAGAGCGGGTTAGCCATGTTTATCTCCTGACGCCTGGGCAAAAAAAAAGCCCCTCAATTGAGGGGCTCGGAATGGATGATCAACGGAAAGAAAAACGGCAGGCCAGCGTCCTTTTTCAGACGCGGTAAGACAAAATGTCGTACACACTGAACCATACATCCTCCCGGCAAATTGTCCGCGATTATACTCAGCTCCGTTATGGGATCAAGCGAAAAATGCACGATTTATTCATCGCAAACGGTTCTTATGAATTTTAATTCATTTTAAATAGATAGTTAATCTGCTTGTGCACCAGCCCCGTTCGCTGCACGACTCGCGGCGCAACCCAGACAATACTGCTGCCAGCGATGACACCCAGAATCTCTGGTAACGCGTGGTAATCGAGGATTCTGGCAACGGCACGGCCATAACCTGCTGCAGTGTGAATGAGGATAAACTCGCTATTGTGTTCCACGCTGACCACCATTTCAGCAATCGATCGGGCAGCATCCGGCGCGGGTCGCGATTGCGGATTTACAGAATAAATTTTTTGCCCTTTTGTATTTCTTATTTTTATCGCCCCGAGCAGCTTTAGCAGACGAGATACCGTTGACTGGCTAATCCCGGTAAAACCATGCTGTTGTAGATCGCGGCGAAGCGCTTCCTGGGACAGGTAGCTTTTTTCAGTAATCAGGCGCTGACAAATCGCCAGCTGTTTCTGTTCTTTGGTCGAGTAATCATCGAATTCCTTCATAAAAACACCCTAAATTTATTATTTGTATCAATGCGATGGCGAAATTCACCACATTTGCTATATCAATAACGGCTCAAACGGGCGGTTGTGCAGAAAAACGAGAGCACGCTCAAAAAAGCCGTCGGGAGCCGACGGCCAAAACGGCTACAGCATTGCGCCGATACTCAGGACGACCATGTTCAGCACCGTCAGAATCAGCAGCAGCGGGGCGACCCATTTCAGGTAGCGCACATAAGGAACGCGAGCGATAGCCAACCCGCCCATCACGACGGCTGAAGTGGGGGTGATCAGATTCACAATGCCAGAAGCGGATTGGTACGCAGTAACGACCAGATCCCTTTGCACATGGGCGAAGTCGGCCAGCGGGGCCATAATGGGCATCGTGAGCACCGCCAGACCAGACGAGGAAGGGACCAGGAAGGAGAGCAATACTTCCAGCCAGTAGGTCACATTGATGAAAATGGTAGTGGAAAGACCGGAGACTAAATTTTCGGCGCTGTGCAGAATGGTGTGGGTAATCATACCGTTATCCATCACCACGACGATACCGCGCGCAATGCCGATAATCAGCGCCACGCCGAGCAGATCCCGCGCACCGTCAATGAAGGTACTGGTGAAGGCTTCTTCACTCATGCGGGCAATCACGCCGACGATAATCGCAGAAGCCAGAAAGACTGCGGATATTTCTGCCATCCACCATCCGAGTACCGCGACGCCATAAATCATTACCGCAAAGGCGGCGGCGAATATCAGCAGGATCCACTTACGCGTAGCTGTGAATTCAAGGTTAGCATTGCCGCGATTGCCGAGGAAATGCGCGCGGTTTTCCTCCATTTTATCCGCCACAATCGACAACTCCGGGTGATTGCGGACTTTGCGCGCATAACGCATGACCCACACTACGCAGATAACATAGCCGACGACCAGCAGCAGAATGCGCATCAACATTCCCTGGGTGAAGGGGATCCCGGCGGCGTTAGCGGCGATAACCGTCGCGAAAGGGTTGATTGTCGAACCGAGCGTGCCGATGCCTGCGCCGAGTAGCACGGTCGCCGCCGCAACCAGTGGATCAAAGCGCGCGGCCATCATGACCGGAACTAATAAGGTGTAGAAAGGGAGTGATTCTTCCGCCATGCCGTAAATCGTGCCTCCGGCGGCGAAAAGCCCCATCAGAATGGGGATCATCCACTCTTCTTTGCCGTTCAGCCTGACCGTCACGCGTTCGATGCCTGCGTCGATGGCGCCCGTTTTGTTTACCACGCCGAGAAACCCACCGATGATCAGGACAAACAGCGCGACATCAATTGCGCCTGCGGTGTAGGTTTCGTGGTTATAAAGCCCGTCAATCGGTGCCAGCAGGACAGCGGTTATGCCTTGTGGATGCGCCTCGGTCGGGGCATAAGTACCGGCAACCGGCACTTCTTTGCCGAGGGTAGCATTCATCGCCATCTGGTATTTCCCTGCCGGGACAATCCAGGTCATAACGGCGACGAGTGCAATAAGAATAAACAGGATGGTATACGCGCTGGGAAATTTGAATTTGCCCATGATGTTCTCCGGATAGCTTGGGCATATGCCGCCAGGCGACACATGCCCGCAGGGGTTAGTCGCCGAGTGTCGCTACCATGACCGCTTTGATGGTATGCATCCGGTTTTCCGCTTCGTCGAAGACGATGGAATGCGCTGACTCGAATACCTCTTCCGTGACTTCAAGTCCTTTCAGACCGTAAGCCGCTTCGATTTCACGGCCCACTTTGGTGTGCTCATTATGAAAGGCGGGCAGGCAGTGCATGAATTTCACATTGGGATTGCCGGTCGCATTGATGACCTGCTGATTAATCTGGTAGGGCGTCATCAGGCTGACGCGTTCTGCCCACGCTTCTTTAGGTTCGCCCATCGAAACCCAGACATCGGTATAGAGGAAATCTACGTCGTATACCCCTTCCGCAACATCGTCCGTGAGCGTAATGCGTGCGCCCGTTACGCTGGCGATTTCGCGGCATTCGGCAACCAGCGCCTCGTCCGGCCAGAAGGACTTTGGCGCGACCAGACGAATATCCATCCCCATTTTCGCCGCGCCGACCATCAGCGAATTACCCATGTTGTTGCGGGCGTCACCGAGGTAAGCGAAGCTCAGCTCCGGCAAGGTTTTACCCGGCGCGTGTTCCAGCATGGTCATCAGATCCGCGAGGATCTGGGTGGGGTGAAATTCATTTGTTAGCCCGTTCCAGACCGGCACACCGGCGAATTGTCCCAGTTCTTCCACGATCTCCTGGCCGTAGCCGCGGTATTCGATGCCGTCATACATGCGGCCTAGCACGCGGGCGGTATCTTTCATCGACTCTTTATGGCCGATCTGCGAGCCGCTTGGGCCGAGGTAGGTGACCTGTGCGCCCTGATCGAAAGCGCCGACTTCAAAGGCGCAGCGGGTGCGAGTGGAGGTTTTTTCGAAGATCAGCGCGATATTTTTACCGACCAGCGTTTGCCTTTCGCGCCCGGCTTTTTTTGCCGTTTTTAATTCGATAGCCAGATCGATCAGGTACTGGATTTCTGCAGGGGTGTAGTCCAGCAGTTTGAGAAAATTGCGATTTTTCAGGTTAACAGTCATGAAAATGTCCTTATGTAGGCCGGATAAGGCGCAGCCGCCATCCGGCAAAAAAAGCCCTAAGCGTGAGCGTCGGTGGTTTCGAGACGAATGAGCGTGCCTTTGTCGCCGGCGAGAATGGCCGGACCGTCGGCCAGTGAACCGATGCCAGCAATTCCCCGACAGTGAGAGACGAATTCCGCGCAGGCGGTGACTTTGGGGCCCATTGAACCGGCGTCGAATTGCATTTCACCGAGCAGTTCCGGGGTGACCTGGGCCAGCGGGCGCTGGGTAGGTTTGCCCCAGTCGAGGTACACGGCGTCAGCATCGGTGAGGATCAACAACGCATTGGCATGGAGTTGGCGGGCGAGCAGGGCGGCGGAGAGATCCTTGTCGATCACTGCTTCAATGCCGTGGAAGCCATCGGCTTTTTCCACCACCGGTACGCCGCCTCCGCCGTTGCAAATCACCAGATGATCGCGGGCGATCAATGTGCGAATAGCATCACTTTCAACGATACGTTTGGGTTGTGGAGAGGGCACAACGCGACGGAACGCTTTACCATCGGCTTTGAAAATCCAGCCCTTTTCCGCGTGTAGCGTTTTAGCCTGATCGTTGTCGTAAATCGGTCCGATATATTTGGTCGGATTACTGAAGGCTGGATCGTGGGCATCGACTTCAACCTGAGTCAGCAGGACGCTAATTTCACGTTGCGGCAGCTGGTTTTTCAGGGCTTGTTGCAGCATATAGCCAATCATTCCCTGACTTTCCGCACCGAGAATGTCGAGCGGATAAGGGGTGACGCGGTCATAAGCGCTGTTCTGTAACGCCAAAAGTCCAACCTGTGGGCCATTGCCATGCACCAGAATCACGCGCCATTGCTGTGTAAGCTGAGCGATAGTTTTTGCCGCCAGCTCAATATTCTTGCGTTGGATGTCAGCTTCCAGCGGTTCACCGCGTTTGAGCAGCGCATTGCCGCCCAACGCCACAACCAGAGTAGGTTTGTTTTCCATAACGTCTCCTTAAATACCGTCGCGTTCCAGTGGGCAGCTCATGCAGCGCGCGCCGCCGCGTCCGCGTCCCAGTTCGTCGCCAGGAATGGGTAAAACGGTGATACCGGCTTTGTCGTATTTTTCGTTGGTCCAGATGTTGCGCTCGTAACCCACCACCACGCCGGGGCGCAGCGTCAGAACGTTGTTGGCGTCGTTCCACTGTTCGCGTTCAGCTTCGAAGGCGTCGCCACCGGTGGTGATCAGCGTGATTTGGTCGAGGCCCAGCGCTTTTTCGAGGGCGTGTACCAGCGTGCTTTCCTGGGTGCGTTTCAGGCCGCCGCGCCCGTCTGGCGTCAGGGTCCAGCACTGGACATCCGGGCGTACCACTTCCGGGTAGACGGAGAAGGTATCGATATCGATGTGGGTCATGACGGTATCGAGGTGCATACAGGAGCGATGTTTCGGCAGTTCAACCGCGATGACGCGTTCAGCCTGGCGATGCTTAAACAGCGACTGGGCAAGGAACTCAATGCCCTGCGGCGTGGTGCGTTCCGACATACCGATGAGTACCGCGCCGCGACCAATCACCAGCACATCGCCACCTTCTAATGTGGCGTGGTCGTAATTAATATTTTCATCGCCGAAATATTTAATAAATTCACCATCGGCAAATTGTGGATGCCAACGGTAAATTGCTCGCAGGTTATTGGTTTCCCGCTGGCGTGCGGTTTTTGCCATCGGGTTAATGGATACACCGTTATATATCCAACAGGAGGTATCGCGAGTAAATAGGTGGTTGGGTAATGGCTTCATAATAAAGTCATTAATATCGTGAGTATCGACCACCATATTTTTGATGGAGGCAGGAATTTCCCCGTAGGTTAGCCCGCCGCTTAAATGCCGGGCGAGTTCCCGGTGCTGCATATCTGCAAGCCATGCGCGAATATCGGTAGCGAAAGCGGGGCCAAGGCGATAATCAGAGATTTGTGTCTCCAGCAGCCAGCCTTTGGCATCCGGGACATCTAAGGTTTGTGTCAATAAATCAGTGAGTAACAGAACCTCAATCCCTTGCTGACGTAACGTGTTGGCGAAAATGTCATGTTCTTCTCCTGCACGTTCTACCGAAAGAACATCATCAAAAAGCAGTTCCTGACAATTTGATGGCGTCAGCCTTTTTAAGCTGAGGTTAGGGCGATGTAGCATTACGCTACGTAATTGACCGATTTCAGACCCGACATAATGCTTTTCCATCATTATTCCTTTAATACGATTTTAAAAAATAAAGAGGAGGTGCCTGCAAATAATATTTATTGCAGTCATGATTTTTCAGCTGATTTCAGAATCTATATTTAGATCTTATTTGATGAGGAAATGTGATTTATTTCACAGTCAGGTCGATGGTTGGCTTTTGTTGTTTAATTTATGAGATGGCTCTGAGAATTAACAAAATAAAAATGCGAATAATTGAATTACTACGCGGGAATATGTCTTGTTATTTATCGGTGTTAATTTTATGTACATGTTTAAAAGTGCTGAAATATAAGTAATGTATTGATTTGTTTGTGCTTTTTTATGTGTAATGAATTATTATGCGAATTTATGATTTTATTATTTGCACTGTAATGCTTATTTCAAAATAAATATGATGATGAAGAAGGATAGTGAAGGAGATGTGAACTGTGATCGATGGCTGGTTTTTCTAACAAAGTTTTTAAGAACAGTGGGTTACTGATTGGATTGAAAAAGGGTGGCCGAAATTTATGCAGAGTTTATGCATAACCTGTTGCTGAGAGTTAGCAATTATTTAACATCATCAGCGATAAACATGCGTTGACGCAAAATATCAGCAAATAGCAGTGGTATGGCAGGCGGTTTTTTCGTATAACAACAAAAATGAAACGTTGTTTTAATTGAGGGGTTTGAGATGATTGTCGGCAATATTCACAACCTGGATGCCTGGCTGCCGGAAGAGCTGCGTCAGGCAATTGAACACATTAAAGCGCATGTGACGGATGCGACGGAAAAAGGTAAGCACGACATTGACGGCGATCGCCTGTTTTATCTGATTGCCGAAGATATGACGGAGCCGTTTGCACAGCGCCGCGCCGAGTATCACGCCCGCTATCTGGATATTCAGATCCTGCTCAAAGGCCAGGAAGGAATGACCTTCAGCACGCAGCCTGCGGGCACGCCGGAAACTGACTGGCTGGCGGATAAAGATATCGCCTTCCTGCCGGAAGGGGTACAGGAGAAAACGGTGGTGCTGAACGAAGGTGATTTCGTGGTGTTCTATCCGGGTGAAGTGCATAAACCGCTGTGCGCGGTCGGTGCTCCAGCGCTGGTACGCAAAGCCGTGGTGAAAATGCAAGTGGCATAAGCGTATTTGCCGGGGGCGGCTGCGCCTTACCCGGCTTACGGGAGCACGGTTGTAGGCCGGATAAGATGCTTAGCATCGCCATCCGGCATTCTTTTCATCCATGCCCTCACTTCGCCAGCGTCGCCACCATCACCGCTTTTATGGTGTGCATCCGGTTTTCCGCCTGATCAAATACGATGCTGGCGGGTGATTCAAAGACCTCATCGGTCACTTCCATACCGCCGTGCAGACCATATTCCTGTGCCATTTGTTTGCCAAGCGTGGTTTGATCGTCATGAAACGCCGGCAGGCAGTGCAGGAATTTCACCTGTGGATTGCCGGTCAACGCCATCATCGTGCTATTAACCTGGTACTTACGCAGCAGCGCAATACGTTCGGCCCACTTCTCTTTTGCTTCGCCCATTGATACCCAGACGTCGGTATAGATAAAGTCCGCACCTTTCACGCCCGCGGCGACATCTTCGGTCAGCGTAATATTGCCGCCGTTTTTCAGCGCCAGCGCTTTGCACTCCGCCACCAGGCTCTCTTCAGGCCAGCATGCCTGCGGCGCAACCAGGCGCAGATCCAGCCCGGTTAACGCAGCGGCTTCCAGCATGGAATTGCCCATATTGTTGCGGGCATCACCGGTGTAGACCAGCGTCATCTCATTAAACGCTTTACCCGGAAGGTGTTCCTGCATAGTTAACAGATCCGCCAGCAGCTGGGTAGGATGAAACTCGTTGGTTAATCCGTTCCACACTGGAACTCCGGCATATTCCGCCAGCGTCTCGACAATCTCCTGGCCGTGGCCCCGATACTGAATACCGTCGTACATGCGGCCGAGCACGCGGGCGGTGTCTTTGATCGACTCTTTATGGCCAATCTGGCTGCCGCTTGGCCCGAGATACGTCACGCGCGCGCCCTGATCGTATGCGGCAACTTCGAAAGAGCAACGGGTGCGGGTTGAGTCTTTTTCGAAGATGAGCGCGATGTTTTTACCGGTGAGTTTAGCGACCTCAGTACCGTTGTTCTTATCCGCCTTAAGCTGCGCGGCGAGCTGGAGCAGTGACGTGAGTTCAGCAGAGGTGAAATCAAGCAGTTTCAAAAAGTGCTTCTGATAAAACGCAGACATGGTTCCCTCACATGGCTTAAGCCATTTATTGAATTAAAATTCAATTTATATGGATGTTTATTCATTTGCAACCTTGTTTAACAAATCTTTCCTGGAAAGGTGGAGGCAATGACAGCGGTATGTGACAATAAGAGTATCGGCAGGACATTATGAGGAACGAGCCATGGCAAACCCGGAACTACTGGAAGAACAGCGTGAAGAAACGCGCTTGATTATTGAAGAGTTACTCGAAGATGGCAGCGATCCAGACGCGCTGTACACCATTGAGCATCACCTTTCCGCGGATGACTTCGAAACCCTGGAAAAAGCGGCAGTAGAAGCCTTCAAGCTGGGTTATGAAGTGACCGAGCCGGAAGAGCTGGAAGTGGAAGAAGGCGACACGGTTATTTGCTGTGACATCCTGAGCGAATGTGCACTGAATGCGGAGTTGATCGATGCTCAGGTTGAGCAGCTGATGAACCTGGCTGAAAAATATGATGTGGAATACGACGGTTGGGGCACCTATTTTGAAGACCCGAACGGCGAAGAAGGTGAAGACGGCGACGATGAAGATCTCGTCGACGAAGATGATGACGGCGTGCGTCACTAAGTCATCTACTGACCTGCGGTAGCCCAGGCTGCCGCAGGCCAAGGACAATGTATGGATTACCTGCAAATACTCTCCCCGATCCACAATTTCCTGCACTGTAAAACGCCCCAGGCCTGGCTTGATAAAGCGCGAGACCCGGCTAATCTGCCTCTGTTATTGACCGACCACCTCGTCTGTGAGCTGAAAGCAGCGCAAACGGCGATGCTGCTGGTGCGTAAGTATGTCGCAGATAAACAGGGATCTCAGGCGCTGCTGGACTGGCTGAAACCCTATGAAGCGTTTGCTTTCAGAGAAGGGGATGAGCCGGATTTTATCGCGCTGAATAAACAGATAAGCAAAAGCGTGATGCCGCAAACCGACGACCCGTGGGGACGCAAGCTTATCGACAGCATGGTTTTGCTGATCAAGGAAGAACTGCATCATTTCTGGCAGGTGCGTGAGGCGATGATGAGTCGCAACATTCCCTATATTAAGATTACCGCCAGCCGTTACGCCAAAGGCATGCTCAAAGAGGTGCGCACCCACGAGCCGCTGACGTTAATCGATAAACTGATTTGCGGGGCTTACATTGAGGCGCGTTCCTGTGAACGGTTCGCCGCGCTGGCACCGTATCTGGATGACGATTTGCAGGCGTTTTATCTGTCGCTGCTGCGATCCGAGGCGCGGCACTATCAGGATTACCTGGCGCTGGCGCAGCAGGTTTCAACCGATGATATCAGTAGCCGGGTACGTTTTTTTGGCGAAGTAGAAGCCGCGTTGATTACTTCTCCCGACGATGAATTCCGCTTTCACAGCGGCGTTCCTGCTTAGCCTCCTTCTCTGACGCGCGGCAGACATTTCCGCGCGGTTTAACCCTTCCTGTTGCTTGTTAGCAAAATTTGGTGGCTGGCAATCGCTTGCTGCTGCCGTAATAATCAAAACGCGCGAAGGGGAAATATATCCCCAGAACAGAGACGATTTAGCATAAGGATGGTTAATGAACTGGGCACACGTATTGTTGGCGGGTTATATCGGGGCGGTGATTGCTATCGTCGTCGGCATGTTTCGCAAAAAAGGCTGGCTGGGCAAGGTCTCCGGCGCGGTGGTCTTTGTGGTAGCGATTATCGCGTGGAATCTGTTTGATGTGCACTACCTGATCCCACGCGAAAGCCCGGATTATGGTCTGACGGATGCGCAGAAATTTGAAAACGCGATGCTGTCCATGCCCGTTTATCAGGTGCTTAAGGAGCAGGAGCCAGCGCTGTGGCAGAACATCCTCACCCAGGCAACGCAGTTGAAGGAGGCGGGGAAAAGCGAGCAACAGATTATCGACGCTATTCAGCCGCAGATCCTACAGGTACAGATGGCGCGTTTGCAGCAGGCGCCTGATGCCAACGTGATCGAGTATATGAAGATTAATCTCGAGCAGATTGCCGCGGTGGCAAAAGTGGGCAATGACGAATGTTTTCGCTTTTTATTCCCGGCAGTGAAAGGCGGGATTAACCCGGTGCGTATTATTCCGCGCGAGCTCATGAACCGTCGTATGGCCAGCGACATGAGTATGATGCACGCGGCTTATGGCCCGAACAAACATACGGTTACGGTGGAAGAAAAACAGTTGGCGCTTCAGGATCTGCAATCCATCAGTCCGGGGCTGGTACAGCGCTTTGGACCGGATATCCAAATTATGGCCGATCCGAGTAAAGGCGTGGGCAAAGAGAAAGTCGTCTGTGAAATGGTGCAAGATTTATGGTCACAGGTGCTGAAGCTGCCAACCGCGCGCGCGGCTGGCGTGATTCGACTGATGCTCTCAGCCGAAATGCAGTAAAGCAGAAATGCTCCTTTGCCTGACGTCAGAGGGGCTTTAACATTCGCACTTCACAATCTACGTGCCCGGTACAGCCCAGCGCTTCGCTGATATGCTCAAAGCCTAAATGCTCATACAGGCGAATTGCCTCAGTCAGAAAAGCCGTGGTTTCCAGATAGCACTGCTTAAAACCCTGCTCGCGGGCATGTTCAAGTGCCATCAGCGCCAGCTTTTTCGCCAGCCCCTGACCGCGCGCGCTTGAGAGGAAGTACATCTTTTGCAGTTCGCAAATGTCCGGTTCGCTACACCCTAATGGTGCCACGCCGCCGCCGCCCACGACTTCACCGTTTAGCTCAACCACCCAATAAGCCGCGCCCGGCTGGCTGTACACCTGGAACAGCTCATCCAGATTGGGGTCGGCAACCGTGTAGCCTTTATCGGCGGTCAGGCCGTGTTCGGCGGAGACCTGGCGGATAACGTTGGCAATCGCGGCGTTATCATCGGCAGAAATTCGACGCAGCGTCGCCGCGACGGAGGTTATGGCACTCATAGCGAACTCATGACAAAAAAGTGGGACATATGCAGTTAATACCACTGCGATGAGGGGAAGCGCAAGCGAGGATAATTCAAGAAAAAGCCTCTGAGCGAGAACGCCAGAGGCTTTATCGGGTTCACGAGCTGTCGGTTGCTTATCCGACCTACGTTGACGGTGCCCGTAGGCCGGAAAAGCGCAAGCGCCATCCGGCAAACGTATGGGCACGATTTTTACAGCGCGGCGATAACTGCCTGCTGCTCAATCAGCTTCGCTTTGGCTTCCGCGTAACCGTCCAGCTTCTCACGCTCTTTGGCGATCACCGCTTCCGGTGCGCGGGCAACGAAGCCTTCGTTGGAGAGTTTGCCTTCGATACGGGCAATCTCACCTTCGATTTTCGCGACTTCTTTCGCCAGACGCGCCAGTTCATCTTCTTTGTTGATGAGACCTGCCATTGGGATCAGCAGCTCGGCGCCGTCGATGATTTTGGTCACCGAAACCGGACCTTTGTCATCGGCAGGCAGCACGGTGATGCTTTCCAGACGCGCCAGGTTCAGCAGGAAGCTCTTGTTGTCGTTAACGCGACGCATCGCATCCGCGCTGCAACCACGCAGCATCAGCTCCAGCGGTTTGCCTGGGGCAATGTTCATTTCCGCGCGGATGTTACGTACGGCAACGATCGCCTGCTTCAGCCATTCGGTATCAGCCAGTGCCGCTTCATCAACCTGAGCCGCGTTATATTCCGGGAACGGCTGCAGCATGATGGTATCTGCGGTGTTGCCACAAATCACTTTCACGCGCTGCCAGATGGTCTCGGTGATGAAGGGGATGATCGGATGCGCCAGGCGCAGCAGGCCTTCCAGCACGGTCACCAGCGTATTACGGGTGCCGCGCAGTTCAGCATCAGTTCCTCCGGTCATTACCGGCTTGGTCAGCTCCAGATACCAGTCGCAGAACTGGTTCCAGGTGAACTCGTACAGAATGCCCGCGGCGATATCGAAGCGGAAGTTATCCAGCGCTTCGCGGTACGCTTTGATGGTCTGGTTGAATTCAGCCAGGATCCAGCGGTCGGCCAGAGACAGGGTCATTTCGCCGCCGTTGAAGCCGCAATCCTGATCTTCGGTGTTCATCAGCACGAAGCGGCTGGCGTTCCACAGCTTGTTACAGAAGTTACGGTAACCTTCCAGACGCTTCATATCCCAGTTGATGTCGCGGCCGGTAGAGGCCAGCGCCGCCAGGGTGAAACGCAGGGCGTCGGTACCGTGCGGCTCGATGCCGTTCGGGAACTGCTTCTCGGTGCGCTTGGCGATCTTCTCGGCCAGCTGCGGTTGCATCATGTTGCCGGTACGTTTTTCCAGCAGCTCCGGCAGCGAGATACCGTCGACCATATCCAGCGGGTCAATCACGTTGCCCTTGGATTTGGACATCTTCTGGCCTTCGTCGTCACGGATCAGACCGGTCATGTAGACGGTATGGAACGGAACCTGCGGCTTGCCGTTTTCATCTTTGATGAAGTGCATGGTCATCATGATCATGCGGGCAATCCAGAAGAAGATGATGTCGAAGCCGGAAACCATCACGCTGGTTGGGTGGAACTGACGCAGCGCATCGGTATTTTCTGGCCAGCCGAGGGTAGAGAAGGTCCACAGCGCGGAGGAGAACCAGGTATCGAGAACGTCTTCGTCCTGACGAAGCTGAACGTCAGCGCCGAGGTTGTTTTCCTGACGCACTTCGTCTTCGGTGCGGCCAACGTAGACGTTACCGTCGTTGTCATACCATGCCGGGATACGGTGACCCCACCACAGCTGACGGGAGATACACCAGTCCTGAATATCGCGCATCCAGGAGAAGTACATGTTTTCGTACTGCTTCGGTACGAACTGGATGTCGCCGTTCTCAACCGCTTCAACCGCCGGTTTTGCCAGCACGTCGGCACGGACGTACCACTGGTCGGTCAGCATCGGTTCGATAACCACGCCGCCACGGTCGCCGTAAGGAACGGTCAGATCGTGAGGTTTGATCTCTTCCAGCAGGCCCATCGCATCGATGGCAGCGACGATCGCTTTACGCGCGGCAAAGCGTTCCAGCTTCTGGAATTCAGCCGGGATAGCGTTGGAGTAAACGTCAGACTCTTCACCTTTGGTGTCATACACTTCCGCGGTTTCGCGGATGTCGCCATCAAAGGTCAGAATGTTAATCATTGGCAGGGCGTGACGACGGCCGACTTCATAGTCGTTAAAGTCGTGCGCAGGGGTGATCTTCACGCAGCCGGTGCCTTTTTCCATATCGGCGTGTTCGTCGCCCACGATAGGAATACGGCGGTCAACCAGCGGCAGCATGACGAATTTGCCGATCAGATCTTTATAACGTGGATCTTCCGGGTTCACGGCCACGCCGGTATCGCCCAGAATGGTTTCCGGACGAGTGGTCGCCACGACCAGGTAATCTTTACCGTCTGCGGTTTTCGCGCCGTCGGCCAGCGGATAGCGGATGTGCCACATCGAGCCTTTAGACTCGCGGTTTTCCACTTCCAGGTCAGAGATGGCTGTGCGCAGTTTCGGGTCCCAGTTTACCAGGCGCTTGCCTCGGTAAATCAGGTCTTCTTTGTACAGGCGAACGAAGACTTCTTTCACGGCATTGGAAAGGCCTTCGTCCATGGTGAAGCGCTCGCGCTCCCAGTCAACGGAGTTGCCGAGACGGCGCATCTGACGGGTAATGGTGCCGCCGGATTCCGCTTTCCACTGCCAAATTTTGTCGATAAACGCTTCGCGACCGTAGTCGTGACGGGTTTTACCTTCTTCAGCGGCAATCTTACGTTCAACCACCATCTGGGTTGCGATACCCGCGTGGTCGGTACCGGCCTGCCACAGGGTGTTTTTGCCCTGCATGCGCTGGTAGCGAATCATGGTATCCATGATGGTTTGCTGGAAAGCATGACCCATATGCAAACTGCCGGTGACGTTCGGCGGCGGGATCATGATGCAGAAGGACTCTTTGCTTTCATCGCCGTTAGGTTTGAAATAGCCCTGCTTTTCCCAGTGCTCGTAAAGCGGCTGTTCGATATCTTGTGGGTTGTATGTCTTTTCCATTATTTCCAGGTTGCCGTATTCAGGTTAAAACCAGCCACGCGGTAAGCTTTGTAGCGATCGCGTGCCGATTGTTTCAAAGAATCTTCGTAAGGAACGAAGTCTATCACTTCTGTGAAAGCGGTGGCAAAATCTGCAAAGCCAACGCGTAAACTGATGAGCAGGTCGCGCGGGCTGCTGTTGCGTTTTTCCGGCCAGGCAATCTCTACCGGGGCGCCGCCTCTGGGGCCTTCACCCGCCAGATTATGTGGAACAAAGCTTTCTGCCGGTCTTGCCCACAGGGCTTCATCCAGTCGCAGAGCCTGCTTTTCGTTTTCACAGGCGATCAGCACACGCTTGCCAGCCCGCCAACGTTCTGCGGCAATTTCACACACCAGTTGTTCAACGGCGCTGAGGCCGTCGATGGTGTTGTCATTGTCCAGAATATAGAACGTTGCATTTCTCATATATGGGGCTTCTTTTGGTGGATTTAAATGCGAAGCCGGATGGCGCTACGCTTATCCGGCCTACGGTTGAGTGACGTTGTAGGCCGGGTAAGGCGAAGCCGCCACCCGGCGTTTTACATCACTCTTCGCCGTTAAAACCGGCACGATTGAGCAGGAACTGCGACAGCAACGCGACCGGACGACCGGTTGCGCCTTTGGCTTTCCCTGAACGCCATGCGGTACCGGCGATATCCAGGTGCGCCCAGTTGTACTTACGGGTAAAGCGTGACAGGAAGCAGCCCGCGGTAATGGCGCCGCCAGGGCGTCCGCCGATGTTCGCCATATCCGCAAAGTTAGACTCTAATTGCTCCTGGTATTCATCACCCAGCGGCAAACGCCACGCGCGGTCGCCAGCCTGCTCGGACGCACCGATCAGCTCATGCGCCAGCGGGTTGTGGTTCGACATCAGGCCGGTGATGTGATGGCCCAGCGCAATCACGCACGCGCCGGTCAGGGTCGCGACGTCAATCACCGCTTCCGGCTCAAAGCGTTCGACGTAGGTTAACACGTCGCACAGCACCAGACGGCCTTCGGCATCGGTATTGAGCACTTCAACGGTCTGCCCGGACATAGTGGTCAGCACATCGCCCGGGCGATACGCGCGGCCACCCGGCATGTTTTCGCAGCCCGCCAGTACGCCGACGACGTTGATGGGTAGTTGAAGCTCGGCCACCATGCGCATTACGCCGTACACTGCCGCCGCGCCGCACATGTCGTACTTCATCTCATCCATGCCTTCGGCTGGTTTGATGGAGATACCGCCGGAGTCGAAGGTTAACCCTTTACCGACCAGCACAATCGGACGCGCGTCTTCGGACGGATTGCCTTTGTACTCGATGACCGACATCAGTGACTCGTTCTGCGAGCCGTGGCCGACGGCGAGATAAGAGTGCATACCCAGCTCTTTCATCTGCTGCTCGCCGATCACGCGGGTCACAACATTTTTGCTGTAGCTGTCTGCCAGCTGACGCGCCTGAGAAGCCAGATAGGCGGCGTTACAAATATTTGGCGGCATATTGCCGAGATCTTTCGCCGCTTTAATACCGGCAGCAATGGCCAGGCCGTGCTGGATAGCACGCTCGCCGCTGGTCAGCTCACGGCGGGTCGGTACGTTGAAGACCATTTTACGCAGCGGGCGGCGCGGCTCGCTTTTGTTGGTCTTCAACTGGTCAAAGCTGTACAGCGTTTCCTGGGCCGTCTCAACGGCCTGGCGCACTTTCCAGTAGTTATTGCGTCCTTTGACGTGCAGCTCAGTCAGAAAGCAGACGGCTTCCATTGAGCCAGTATCATTCAGCGTATTGATGGTTTTCTGAATGACCTGCTTGTACTGGCGCTCATCAAGTTCACGCTCTTTGCCACAACCAATGAGGAGAATTCGCTCAGACAGAACGTTAGGAACATGGTGCAGCAACAGGGTTTGACCCGGTTTGCCTTCCAGTTCGCCACGACGCAGCAGTGCGCTGATGTACCCGTCGCTGATCTTGTCGAGCTGCTCTGCAATCGGAGAGAGGCGGCGTGGTTCAAAGACACCCACGACGATGCACGCACTCCGCTGTTTCTCCGGGCTACCGCTTTTTACACTGAACTCCATGCACTACGCTCCTGAATCTTAAAGACAACAGCGGTGGCTACGGATAGAATTGCAAGCTTTCGTAACTCATACCCGCTGTTGCGGTGACTTCGTGTTAATCTTAACGTTATTACGGCATTGGCACGTCAGAACAATTTCTGAGAGGTGGATCCGTTGAGTATAATGATCTTAGCGACGATTTCGACGACTCAAGAGAATAAATGACGTTTAAGCCATGAAACAAGCTAAATTCCGGCAAAAGACGGGTTTTTACGGGCGTATTTAAAGTGATAATCATAAGATATCTGGTTCGGGAAACGCTCAAAAGCCAACTTGCGATCCTATTCATCCTGCTTTTGATCTTCTTTTGTCAAAAGTTAGTCAGGATCCTGGGTGCGGCTGTTGACGGTGATATCCCGGCGAATCTGGTGCTCTCGCTGCTGGGGCTGGGCGTGCCAGAAATGGCGCAACTTATCTTGCCCTTAAGCCTCTTCCTTGGGCTGCTAATGACGCTGGGCAAACTGTATACCGAAAGTGAAATTACGGTCATGCACGCCTGCGGGCTGAGCAAGGCTGTGCTGGTAAAAGCGGCGATGGTGCTGGCGTTGTTTACCAGTATCGTTGCGGCAGTCAACGTAATGTGGGCCGGACCGTGGTCCTCCCGGCATCAGGATGAAGTGCTGGCGGAAGCAAAAGCGAACCCCGGCATGGCGGCGCTTGCTCAAGGGCAATTCCAGCAGGCAACGAACGGCAGTTCGGTGTTGTTTATCGAAAGTGTTGATGGTAGCAGCTTCAAAGATGTGTTCCTCGCGCAAATCCGCCCGAAAGGTAACGCCCGTCCTTCGGTGGTTGTGGCTGATTCCGGACATCTGACTCAGTTGCGTGACGGCTCTCAGGTCGTGGTGCTGAACAAAGGTACGCGTTTTGAAGGGACCGCGCTGCTGCGCGATTTCCGCATTACCGATTTCCAGGACTACCAGGCGATTATCGGCCATCAGGCCGTGGCGCTGGATCCCAACGATACCGACCAGATGGATATGCGCACACTGTGGAATACCGACAACGCTCGGGCCCGTGCGGAGCTGCACTGGCGTATCACATTGGTATTCACCGTATTTATGATGGCGCTGATGGTTGTCCCGCTGAGCGTGGTTAACCCGCGTCAGGGTCGCGTGCTGTCGATGCTGCCAGCCATGCTGCTCTATTTGCTGTTCTTCCTGGTGCAGACGTCGCTGAAGTCGAACGGTGGCAAAGGTAAACTGGATCCGGTGTTCTGGATGTGGGTGGTAAACCTGGCCTATCTGGCGCTGGCGATTGTGCTTAACCTCTGGGATACGGTGCCGATGCGCCGCTTGCGTGCCCGTTTTATGCGTAAAGGAGCGGTATAATGCAGCCCTTTGGTGTACTTGACCGCTATATCGGTAAAACCATTTTTACCACCATCATGATGACGTTGTTCATGCTGGTGTCGCTCTCCGGGATCATCAAGTTTGTCGACCAGCTGAAAAAAGCCGGGCAGGGGAGCTACGATGCGATGGGCGCCGGGCTGTATACCCTGCTCAGCGCACCGAAAGATATCCAGATCTTCTTCCCGATGGCGGCGCTGCTGGGTGCGTTGTTGGGGCTGGGCATGTTGGCCCAGCGCAGTGAACTGGTGGTGATGCAGGCTTCCGGCTTTACCCGTATGCAGGTAGCGTTGTCGGTGATGAAAACCGCGATTCCGCTGGTGCTGCTGACGATGGCCATCGGGGAATGGGTGGCACCGCAGGGTGAACAGATGGCGCGTAACTACCGTGCGCAGCAGATGTACGGCGGCTCGCTGCTCTCTACCCAGCAAGGACTGTGGGCGAAAGATGGCGACAGCTTTGTTTACATCGAGCGAGTGAAAGGGGACGCCGAATTAGGCGGAATCAGCATTTACGCCTTTAACGACAAGCGTCGTTTGCAGTCCGTTCGCTATGCCGCCAGCGCGACGTTTGACCCGGAGCAGAAGGTCTGGCGTTTGTCGCAGGTGGATGAGTCCAACCTGACCGACCCGAAACAAATCACCGGTTCGCAGACGGTGAGCGGCACCTGGAAAACCAACCTTACGCCCGACAAGCTCGGCGTCGTGGCGTTGGATCCTGACGCGCTGTCGATTAGTGGTCTGCATAATTACGTGAAGTACCTGAAGTCGAGCGGCCAGGACGCCGGACGCTACCAGCTCAATATGTGGAGCAAAGTGTTCCAGCCGCTGTCAGTGGCGGTCATGATGCTGATGGCGCTGTCATTTATCTTCGGCCCGCTGCGTAGCGTGCCGATGGGTGTGCGTGTGGTGACGGGGATTAGCTTCGGTTTTGTGTTCTATGTGCTGGACCAAATCTTTGGCCCGCTGACGCTGGTGTACGGCATTCCGCCGATTATCGGCGCGCTGCTGCCAAGTGCCAGCTTCCTGCTGATTAGTCTGTGGCTGATGCTGCGTAGGTCGTAATCACAGTAAAGCGCAGTGCCTGATGGCGCTGCGCTTATCAGGCCTACCAGGGCCCGTAGGCCTGATAAGGCGTTTACGCTGCCATCCGGCACAGTAACACGGACACTAGCGTTTTCTCCCGCCCATCAAACTCCCCAACATGCCGCGGATTATCTGATTAGTGACCTGTCGCGCCGCGCTTTTCGCCACGCTCTGTACCACGCCATCGCGCTTGCCGCCGCGCGGTCCTGTGCTGCCAAACAAAATATCCTTCAACCCACCGAGAATACCGTCGTCAACCTCGACCGCTTTACCGTTGGCGGGAGGCGTATTTTGCTGCCCGGTGCTGGCTTGCACGCCTTGCTGTAAACGCTCATAGGCGGATTCGCGGTCGACCTCTTCCTCATATTTGCCGTACAGCGAGGAGTGATTGATCAGCCCGTTGCGCTCATCGTCGGTTACCGGCCCCATACGGGAGCAGGGCGCAATCACCATTGCCCGCTCCACCACCGACGGGCTGCCTTTGGCGTCCAGAAACGACACCAGCGCCTCGCCGGTGCCCAGCTCCTGAATAGCTTTCTCGGTATCAAACGCCGGGTTGGCGCGCATGGTTTGCGCCGCGCTTTTCACCGCTTTCTGATCTTTCGGCGTGAACGCGCGCAGGGCGTGCTGCACGCGGTTACCCAACTGGCCAAGCACGTTGTCCGGAATATCCGACGGGTTTTGCGAGACGAACCACACACCGACCCCTTTCGAGCGGATCAGGCGGATCACCTGTTCGATTTTATCCAGCAGCACCTGCGGGGCGTCGTTGAACAGCAGATGCGCTTCATCAAAGAAGAACACCAGTTTTGGTTTTTCCAGATCGCCTGCTTCCGGCAGCTGTTCGTACAGTTCGGAGAGCATCCACAGCAGGCTGGCGGCGTACAGTTTGGGCATCTGGTAGAGTTTCTCGGCGCTGAGGATGTTGATCATCCCTTTGCCGCTGGCGTCGGTTCGCATCCAGTCTTTGATATCCAGCATCGGTTCGCCAAAGAAGTGCGCCGC
The DNA here is from genome assembly GCF_014104295.1 of Citrobacter sp. RHBSTW-00029. Lineage (NCBI taxonomy): Bacteria > Pseudomonadati > Pseudomonadota > Gammaproteobacteria > Enterobacterales > Enterobacteriaceae > Citrobacter > Citrobacter sp. RHBSTW-00029. The sequence continues at coordinate 3,583,581 of NZ_JABXRT010000001.1, read as the reverse complement.
GCCCTGTTGTTCCAGTGACAACAGTCCGCGCTGGATAGCGCCCACCGAGGCGCTACTGATGTTGCCGTACTGGTTCTGGAACGATTTAGCGTTATCGCCGATGTACTGCGTAATGGCCCGCAGATCTTTGAAATCCAGCAGCAACAGACCCTGGTCATCGGCAATACGGAAGATAATATCCAGCACGCCGGACTGCACGTCGTTGAGATTCAGCAGACGAGCCAGCAGCAGCGGCCCGAGATCAGATACCGTGGCCCGCACCGGGTGACCCTTTTCGCCAAAGATATCCCATACCGTGACCGGATTGGCATGCGGTTGCCAGTCGGTAATGCCGATGTTTTTCAGGCGGGCGAGCAGCTTTTCAGAGGCTTGTCCTTCCTCGGCCACGCCGGTTAAGTCACCTTTCACATCGGCCATAAATACCGGTACGCCAATCCCGGACAGCGATTCGGCAAGCTTTTGTAACGTGACGGTTTTACCGGTTCCGGTCGCGCCGGTAATCAGCCCGTGACGGTTGGCCATGCCTGGCAGTAAAAACAGTTCGGTGTCCGGCGTGCGGGCAATTAGCAGGGGTGCGCTCATTGAGATTTCCTCCATTTATCCTGCCTGGAGTATAGGCAATGTCCATCAAAGAGAGTATGCGATGGCGAGAGAAAATGACTTAAAGTGTATTGCCGTGATAAATCTGATACCCAAGATCCACGGTGTTGTGGTTATGGTCGTTGTTCTTGATTTTGCTCAGCAACATCTGCGCCGCCATGCGGCCAATGTCAAAACGCGGGGTGATCACGCTGGCGAGGCTTGGGATCATCTGCCTGCCCATTTCCAGCCCGTGAAAACCGGCAATTGAGATCTGTTCCGGAACGGCCAGCTCGCGCTCGCGGCACAGCAGCAGCGCGCCCATCGCAATATCGTCGTTGGTGCAAAACACGCCGTCTACATCCGGATGCGCAGCCAGCGCGTCCCGCATCATCTGGGTGCCAAGATGAATGGACGAAATAGCGCGCGGATTGACGCGCAGCGGCACCAGACCCCGACGCGTCATGGCATCGCAGTAGCCGCGATAGCGTTGTTCATCGCGGACGTCGTCTTTCGAACCTAGGTAGAGGATTTTGCGCCGCTGACGTTTATCCAGCATGGTGCTGACCATATCAAACGCCGCCTGACGGTTATCGAAACCTACTTCCATGTCCAGACGATCGCCCTGAATATCCATCAGCTCGACCACCGGAATGTTGGCTGAACGCAGAAATTTAACTGTGCGCAGAGTGTGATATTTCTCGGACAAAATAATGCCGTCGATATTGTACGACAGCAGGTTAATCACCGACTCTTCCTCTGATTCCCGGTCGTAATTGTAGTTGGCGATCAGCGTCTGATAGTTATGGTCCGAGGTGACTGACTCAATACCGGCCAGAATATCTGCGAACAACTGGTTTTGAAACGAGGGGATCAGCACGCCGAGCGTGTAGCTTTGCGCGTTCAGCAGCATCGCGGGCGCGCGGTTGGGGATGTAATTAATCTCCTCCATAATCTGCGCGATGCGTTCACCGGTTTCCTTTGCGACCTTTTTCGGCGAGCGAATGTAGCGGCTCACCGTCATTTTGGTCACGCCCGCCAGCGTGGCGATGTCTTGCAAAGAAATTCTGTGGTTCCTCATTTTCTCTCCAGTGCCGGGGAGCGCAGACCTGTGCTCCCCGGTGATGACCGTCTTAATGCAGGATGGCGTTCAGCGCCAGAACCCCCAGCAGCCCCATAATGGAAATCAGTGTCTCCATGACCGTCCATGTGCGCAACGTTTCCCCCACGCTGAGATTAAAATAGCCTTTAAACAGCCAGAATCCCGGATCGTTAACGTGGGAGGCAATCACGCTGCCCGCGCCGGTAGCCAGCACCATCAGCGCCGGGTCGGCATGCGTGACGTTGATAATCGGCAGCACCACGCCTGCGGTGGTGATCGCCGCTACGGTGGCTGAACCGAGCGCGATGCGCAGCAAGGCGGCAACCGTCCAGCACATCAGCAACGGAGAAAGCGACGTGCCGGTCATCAGGTGCGAGATATATTGTCCCACGCCGCTGTCGACCAGAACCTGCTTAAACGCGCCGCCCCCGGCGATGATAAACACAATCATCGCGATTGCGCCGATAGAGTCGCCAATGATATCCATAATTTGCTCGATCGTACGCCCGTTACGTCGACCAAGGGTAAAAATGGCGAGCACGATAGCGATAAACAACGCGACCGCAGGGTTACCGATAAACTCAAAGAACACCCGCACGCTGTTGGTCTTTGGCAGCGTAATTTCGCACACGGCGGCGACCGCCATCAGTATGACCGGGATAACCGCCGCAAAGATACTGTTCCAGAACGACGGCATCTCTTCTTCGGTGAACAGATGCGGGTTGAATAATCCTTCCGGTGGCGCTTTCTCAAAGCGGGTCAGCAGCTTAGAAAACAGCGGCCCGGCGACAATCACCGTCGGGATAGTAATAATAAATCCGTACAGCAGGGTGGTGCCGAGATTGGCCTCAAAAATGGTGGCAATCGCGGTCGGCCCCGGATGCGGCGGCAGAAAACAGTGGGTCACGGACAGCGCGGCGACCATCGGTACGCCAACATACAGCAGCGGCAGGCCGGACGAGGCCACCACCGTAAACACCAGCGGTAGCAGCAGAACAAAGCCGACTTCGAAGAACATCGCCAGGCCGACAACCAGACCGGTGATCACCAGCGCCCACTGCACGCGCTTTTTACCGAATGTGCCAATCAGCGTGGTGGCGATGCGCTGAGCCGCGCCGGTATCGGAAATCAGCTTGCCGAGCATTGCGCCGAAGCCGAGGATCATCGCCAGCCCGCCAAGCGTGCCACCGATCCCGTTTTGTATTGAGTGCAGAACGGCCTGTGCATCCATCCCTTCGGCAAAACCAACGACCGCCGCCACCAGGACCAGAGCAATAAAGCCGTTAACTTTAAAGCCAATCATCAGGACCAGGAGCAGCGCGACGCCTGCCGCAATTATTATTAATGGCATAATCGTTTCTCTTATATCCCCGTCATCCTTCAAGCTGCAGGTGTGTTGGCTGCAACTCGAATTATTCAGGGGGGAGCCAAAAATGCAGCGCCTGGGCGCTGCGTGATGTTGCGTTGTGTGGTATCAGACGGCGACCAGCATGCCGCCATCGACAAACAACAGGTGCCCGTTAACAAAATCGGATGCTTTAGAAGAGAGGAATACCGCCGCGCCGATCAGCTCCTGTGGATCGCCCCAGCGCGCGGCTGGCGTACGTTTGCATAGCCAGGAGGTGAAGGCTTCATCCTCTACCAGCGCTTTGGTCATTTCGGTTTTGAAGTAGCCCGGCGCGATCCCGTTGACCTGGATATTGTGGCGTGCCAGCTCAACACACATCCCGCGGGTAAGCATTTTTACCGCGCCTTTGGAGGCGGCGTACGGCGTGATGGTGTCGCGGCCCAGTTCGCTCTGCATGGAGCAGATGTTGATGACCTTTCCGGCCTGACGTTCCACCATGCGACGCGTTACCGCCTGGGAGACCAGGAATACCGCCGTCTGGTTAACGGCAATCACATCGTTCCAGTCCTGCTCCGGGAACTCGGTAAACGGATGGCGACGCTGGATACCGGCGTTATTCACCAGCACATCAATTTGGCCAATGTCTTTTTCGATATGGTCGATGGCGGCGTCAATGTCCTGTTTATGCGTAACATTGAACGGCGCGGCCACGGCGCGGATCCCTTCCTGCTGCAGTTTGGCGACGGCGGCCTCCGCGCGCTCCGGCGTAATGTCATTGACGATAATCTGCGCGCCATATTTACCCAGCCCAGTCGCCAGTAAATAACCAATACCCTGGGCCGAACCGGTGATCAGAATATTTTTGCCGTCCAGTGAAAAAAGATCGTTCATCATGCTATTCCTTATTTTATGTCTTCGAAAACGAGCTGGACCTTCGCCGCCTGGGTTTTATCCCCGGCGAAGATCAGCGCCTGTTCGAGGTCGGTAAACGGATATTCGGCGCTGAGTAACGGCAGCGGATCGATAACGTTATTCGCCAGCCACGACACTGCGGTGTTGAACTCGGTGGTAAAGCGGAACGAACCTTTGAGCGCGATCTCTTTGCCGATCAGCATCATCATCGGGAAGTCCGGCACCGCGCCGCCCATGCCGACCTGCACCATCACGCCTTTCGCGCGGGTCACTTCCAGACAGGTGGTGATTGAGGACGGATGGCCGGAGACTTCGAAGCTGACGTCGAAGTAGCCTTTCTCTTTTTTCCACTCATCGAGCGAGTCCTGCTGCGGGTTAATCAGCGTGTCGGCTCCCATTTGTTGCGCCAGCGAGAGCGAACGTGAACTGATATCCGCACAGACGATTTCTGCCGCGCCGAGCGTTTTTACCGCGCTGATGATGAGGCAGCCGATAGGCCCAACGCCGGAGATAAACACGCGCTTGCCCTGCAGGTCGCCCGCTTCATGCGCGGCGTGGATCGCGACCGCCAACGGTTCGGCAAAGGCCATGACTTTTTCATCGGCCTCCTGAGGGTAGGGGATGCACTGCGCAGTATCGACGGTTTTAAACTGAGTAAAGCCGCCGTCGACGTGGGGAAAATACATGGCGCTGCCAAAAAAGCGCATTTCCGTACACTGGTTTTCTTCATGCTGCAGACAGTATTTGCAGTGACCGCAGGGCTTCGACGGATTAATCGCCACCGACTGACCTTCATGTAATTCTATTGAATCGCTGTGCACTACTTTACCAATAACTTCATGGCCTAAAATCATCGGCGCTTTAACGGTAAAATTACCGACTTTGCCTTCCTGATAATAATGTAAATCGGAACCACAAATTCCCCCGCGGGTAATTTGTACCAGCGTTCCTTTATTATTCCATTCTATATTTTGGTCGGTAATGGCAACAGTTTTCTTACCCGCGACAACGCAGGATTGGGTTTTGACTTGCATAAATGCCTCACTGGTCAGGTAGTAACCTCGGCAGCATTTAAACGGTTTTAATTGTTATTATTTGTGACGCAGATCACGCTGAGAAATTGTTACACTACAATGTTACGCATAACGTGATGCGCCCTGTAAATCTGCTCAGTCGCGGCGAAAAAAGGTGAATTCTGCAATGTGGAAGGCGTAGTATCGCGCCATGGAATATGAATCTGGAGTTTTTTCAATGGCCGGGGAAAGTTATATTTTGATGGGCGTTTCGGGAAGCGGTAAATCTTTAATTGGCAGCAAAATTGCCGCAATGTTATCGGCTAAATTCATTGATGGCGACGATCTCCATCCCGCTAAAAATATTGATAAAATGTCTGACGGTATTCCATTAACCGATGAAGACCGACTGCCGTGGCTAGCGCGATTAAATGACGCCTCATACAGTTTATATAAAAAGAACGAGACCGGGTTTATTGTCTGCTCGTCATTAAAAAAACAGTACCGCGATATATTGCGTCAGGGCAGCCCGAATGTGCATTTTCTGTGGCTGGACGGCGACTACGAGACCATTCTGGCGCGCATGCAGCGTCGGGCAGGGCATTTTATGCCAGTGGGATTACTCAAAAGCCAGTTCGACGCGCTGGAGTGCCCGCAGGACGATGAGAAAGATATTGCCCGCATCGACGTGAACCATGACATTGAACATGTGACGGAACAGTGCCGCCAGGCGGTGCTCGCGTTTCGTAACGGGCAATAAGCCCAGCCCCTTGCGGGACTGAGCCCGGCATCAGAAGTCGGCTTTCAGCACCACGCGGTAGCGGGCCTTGCCGTCACGCACGTGCTGGATTGCTTCGTTAATTTGCGACATCGGGTACAGCTCGGTGGTAGGCGACACCTTGCTGCGCCCGGCAAACTTCATCAGCTTGCGCAGCTCGAATGGCGTCCCGGTCGCCGAACCGGAGATGCTGCGATCCCCGGCAATTAAGGTAAATGCCGGCACCGGCAGCGGCTTCAGCACCGCGCCGACGGTATGGAAGTTTCCGCCGTAGGCCAACGCTTCAAAATAGGGCTGCCAGTCGAGATCGACGTTAACCGTGTTAATAATGAGATCGAACTGGCCCGCCAGCGCTTTTAGCGCATCCGGATCGCGGCTGTTGACCACCTTATCCGCCCCCATCGCCAGCACTTCCTGCTCTTTCGCCGGATTGGAGCTGAATGCGGTCACTTCGCAGCCCATCGCGTGTAACAGCTTAATGGCGATATGCCCCAGGCCGCCGATACCGATCACCCCGACGCGGCTGGTGGCGGTGATATGGTGCATCAGCAGCGGTTTGAACACGGTGATACCGCCGCACAGCAAGGGGCCAGCCGCCGCCAGATCAATGCTCTCCGGTAGCGGGATCACCCACTGCCAGTCGGCTCGCAGCTTCTCGGCAAAGCCGCCGCGATTGAGAATAGTAGGAACGGAACCTTCCAGGCAGTTAATCTGATTACCGCTGATACAGGCGTCACAATGTCCGCAGCTGCGCGCCGTCCAGCCAATACCGACGCGCTGACCAACCTTCAGACCCTTATCCTGCGCCGCGCTGCCGAGTGCCGCCACGCGACCAATCACCTCATGCCCGGCAACCAGCGGATACTGAGAGAATCCCCATTCGTTGTCGATCATCGACAAATCGGAATGGCAGATACCGCAGTAATCGACCTGGACTTCGACATCTTCCGGCTTGAGCTCGCCCGCATCATATTCATAGAGTTCGAGTTCGCTGCCCGCCGCTTTTGCGGCGTAGCTTTTTATCATCGACATCGTGTTTCCCTCTGTGTGGTGTTGAACTGGAAGTGTAGAGCATGGGGAAACGGGACGCTTCGCAGAAGGGGGGATTAAGAAGCGGGCAAACTGTGATGAGGGTTACAGCTAAGAAAGGTAATGCTGAAATTTTCAACACTTAGCAGGCCAGACACACGCTGGCGCTTGCATGGCGGCGCACGACAGGTATAATCCACAACGTTTTCCGCATCCCTTCCGTGCCGGAGTGGCGAAATCGGTAGACGCAGTTGATTCAAAATCAACCGTAGAAATACGTGCCGGTTCGAGTCCGGCCTTCGGCACCATTAACACTTCTTTTGACGTTTCCTGAAGTCTACAAATCCAGAAAAAATCCTTAAAAACAAGCAAGTTACCGTATTTCATGGTCTTTGTTGGTCTCTTGTGGTCTACCCTCTTTTGGGGGCATAATCGGGGGCATGTCAATTCGATCAGGATTTGTGCCCCCAAAATGAAACTCAATGCTCGCCAGATAGAGACCGCAAAGCCGAAAGAGAAAGCCTATAAAATGGCTGATGGAGGCGGCTTGTATCTTGAAGTCTCCCCAAAAGGTTCCAAGTATTGGCGCATGAAATATCGCCGCCCATCTGACAAAAAGGAAGATCGGCTCGCTTTTGGTGTATACCCGACGATCACTTTGGCTGAGGCTCGGGGTAAGCGTGATGCAGCAAAGAAATTGTTGTCTCAGGGCATTGACCCCAAAGCTGAGCAAAAGGGGGCACAAGCTGAAATTGAGGGGGCATATTTATTTGAAACTATCGCAAGGCAATGGCACGCAAGTAACCTAACTTGGAGCGAAGATCATAGCCGTCGCGTTCTGCTGACGCTTGAGCAGTATATTTTCCCCTCGATAGGTCAAATTGACGCCAGAATGTTGAGAACCAGCCAGCTTCTCAATCCGATCAAAGCTGTTGATGCGGCAGGTAAACATGATGTTGCGCAGCGACTGATGCAGCGCGTAACCGCAATTATGCGTTTCGGTGTGCAGAATGACCTTCTTGAATCAAATCCTGCCAGTGATATGGCTGGAGCGCTTTTAAGCGTTAAGGCAACCCATCACCCAGCACTACCCCCAAAAAGAATCCCTGAGTTTCTTGAAAGACTATCACGCTATAAAGGGCGACTAATGACACGGCTTGCCGTTGAATTAACGCTACTCACATTTATTCGTTCAAGTGAGATGCGTTTTGCTCGCTGGAGTGAGGTTAACTTTGAACGAAGCGAGTGGACGATACCCGGAATTCGTAAACCTATTCCCGGCGTAAAACACTCTGAGCGTGGGATGAAGATGAAAACTGAACATATTGTTCCGCTTAGCAAACAAGCATTTGATATTTTTAAACGTTTACATGCGTTGAGCGGTAAAGGCGAGGTTATATTTCCCAGCGATCATGATCCTAAAAAAGTAATGAGTGAAAATACTGTAAATAGCGCCTTACGTGTAATGGGATATGATACGAAGACAGAAGTATGTGGGCATGGTTTTAGAACTATGGCACGTGGTGCGCTAAGTGAGTCGAAACTATGGAATGATGATGCCATTGAAAGACAGCTAAGTCACGTTGAACGAAAAAACGTGAAAGGTTCATATATGCATACTTCTGAATATCTTGAAGAAAGAAAATTAATGCTGCAATGGTGGGCTGATTACATTGATGCTAACAAGAATGGATCTATCACACCATATGATTTTGCGCGTGTGCATGGAAAATAATTACCATTGTGGTACTGAGGAGAGATTCAAATGAATAACACTCAATCTGATAATAATTTGTTTTATTTTAATAGGTTAACGTACATTACGCCGCACGAAGTGGCGCTTGCTATGAATGGTTTTGACTATGATACCGAAAATGATGAATTGACTGATATTCAATTAAAAGAGGTTATTCGGTTAAGAAAGGCAATAACCAGAAATCTACAATTGATTAATGAATATAAAAACATATCCGCCACGCAAAAAGTGGAGGCGAATTTAGTATTAACTGCCGCTTATATCTTTCAGAGGGAAGATATTGTACCTCCTGAAATTAAGGAAAGAATTGAGAACGCATTGCAACAACAAGTAAAAAATAAAGATTGGGGCGATATTTTAATGATGCTAGGAGGAAGTGAATTATATGAAGTTGGTAAAAAGTTAAGGAGTAATGGCAGAGGGCAGTACAGAAAAGATGATGAGGATAATTATAGTTGTAAATTAATTTACTTACTAATTGAGTTGCTTAAGAAACATGGAAAGGGAAATTATAGCGATAATAGTGTTATATATAATGATATTGTTTCTTTTTGTAATGAGAATGAGATTCTATTGAAAGGAGTTAAAAAAGCTACGTTCTATAAGAAAATAAAGCTGGGGAAAGACATTATAAAATACGGAGAGTGAATTTATTATTACTATCTGTATATCTCTCATTAGAAGGGGCTACAAGAGGCTCTAAGGGGCTATAGAGGGTAATACAGTGTAATACTGTGGTAATCCCTGAGTAATATGAATCGATAAAACGCAATAATACCTTCTAACGTATGATTTGTTTGTGCTGCAATGCTATCTATATGAATTTTATTGATTTTATTTTGTTGTGCGTTTTCCTCTTCTCGTGTTCTTTCATATGAACATTATTTCTTTTTTCAGTAGAAACTATCACGTTTCAATAGAATCAGCGTTTGTATTAATAGATTCCATTATCACTAGAATCACTTTTTTTCAGTGTTTAAAGTCACCGTGAACTTAAGTAGAACACGGAGTAACAAGATGGAATATGCAAACAACCTTTCAGATAATCAGACTCTTATTTCAGCAAAAGAGGTGTTAAGACGCGTTCAGCGTAGTAAGGCATGGCTTTACAAACAGCTTTCAAATAATACATTTCCCCGCCCAGTAAAAATAGGAACTCGTGCAATTTCATTTGTTGAAAGCGAAGTCGATCACTGGATTCAAGAGCAAATATATGCCTCTCGTGGTGAACGGCATGAAAATCACTAATAAAAAAGCCCGACATATTGAGTTTGTGGGCTTAAAAATATTGTCGCTTACTGAAATTTGCATGGAGCCTGAGAGAACGTCTGTTAGCTTCTCTATTCAGCCTCCTTGCTCTGGCTTAACTTTCCTGCGCTGGCGGCGTTTGATCTCACTTTGCATGGATGTAATGATGAATTGTGACGTACTTTCGTCCTCTTCTTTCACCATTTCCATCGCTTCAACTACGTCATGTGGCACTCGTGCCTTTAAGGCTTGTGATTTAGCATTCTTTGTACCGGTAGCCATTACTGAATCTCCGTATGTTTGGTGGGCCACAGTATACACGGGAAAAGAACAAAGAAAAGCATTGACGTGGGCCACACCTAATATTTATAGTGGGCCACACCTTGAGTGTTCTAGGGTGAAAAAGGCGAAGCCCGGCAGTGCAGCAACACTAACCGGGCCTCTGACCAATCCGCTGTATGAGGAAACGAAGATGGCTAAAAAGAAGTGTACCTGGTTATTTGCTGCGATCAACCGCAGTCAACGCAATGCCTGTCCTGTGATGTTAAGGATCACCGCAGATAACGAGCGCTCAGCGCGGCGCAGACTGGCCCCGGACTACGTGCTGAGCTTTGCCGGTCGCATTCCCTGCGGAGGTGAACATGCGTAATTATCCGCAACCCGGCGAACGCTGGCAGCATGAACGTGGCTGGACCGTCACAATCATCCGATTAATTGAAGCCTCGCCCTCCGTGGCGCTGGTTAATCCTGAATTCAGCTGTGAAGTGCTGATACGTCATGACAGCGACAACCAGCTTTCTTCCTGCCCTCTGGCATGGTTTGAACAGCGGTATACGCGCCTGTTTGATGCGCCGCTCTTTAAACCTTCGCCAGCTCCGAAGGGCGGTAGTGGCTCTCTGACACTACATCCGTCTGTGGTATTTACCCGTTGGCGGGAGTGCAGCATACGGCGTTCTGCTGAACCTGACGACAGTCACTATTCAAAGTTTCTCTGACAAAACACCGCTGAAAACGGAGTAATCCACGATGAATTTTTCAAACGGGCACAACAGTGCTCAGGGCCACACTTTGCCTGAAAAACACAATACTGGTGCTTTTGCCTATGGATTGTCAGAGGACGGTTTCGGAAAGCTGACTCGCGCAAGAAATGCCTGCGACATGCTCCAGCTTCTCTTTTCTGAATACCCGTCTCAGGGCGGAACGCTGGATGCAGGCTGTGCGCCAGGCATTGCCGCGCTGATGGAGTACCTGCGGGCAGATTTGACGGATATTGCACACAGTTGCGCACTGATTGAAGGAGGCACCCAATGAACCAGCCGCAGGTTTCTATTTTTCCGGCAGAAATGACTACTGCGCTTTACCGGCGGGCTATTGCATCGGCATGGCGCCAGAAAGCGCTGACTGAAACCGGCTGCGATCAATATGGTCCGCACAGCCTGACGGTTGAACGTATTGAAATGGCCATTGCCCTGCATATCGAGTGCGCATTGATTAACGAATATGGCGAAGCACAGGGAGCAGCGGCGGCGCTGGCGCTGCTGACTGACATGCTGGAACCATCATTGCTGACCGCGCCGCCGGTACTGACTGTGCGCGGCTGTGAAGTGATGGCGGAGCTGTACCGCACGCTTCCGGCGGCCTTTGATGACTTCTGCAGCACGGGTGTGGCGCTGCATCAGGGGGAAGTATGACAACACAGACGGTTACGCAGATTTCAGCCGCCGCGCGGGGGAAATGGCCCGTTATTCTGCAGATGCTGCGTATTGATGTACCTGAAAACGGCAGGCACGGTCCCTGCCCGAAATGTGGGGGCAAGGATCGTTTTCGCCTCGATGACCTTGACGGGCGCGGGACGTGGATTTGCAGCCAGTGCGGCAATGGTGATGGTCTGGATCTGGTTAAGCTCATGACCGGTTACGGTGTCAGAAAGGCCGCGCAGGAGGTGGCGCAGGTGCTTAATATTCCGGATGTGCAGAAATTGCCCGTTAAGCCCGCCAGGCAAAAAGCTCCTAAACGCGACATGAACCTTACCGTGGCGGCGCTGATGAAAGAGAGCCATACGGGAGAAAGCCCCTATCTGACCGGAAAAGGGTTCGCCGGATACCCGGCCCCCCTGACCGGGAGCGTGCAGCATATCAGCGGTAAGGATTTCCCTGCCGGCTCCCTGCTGCTACCGCTCACGACCAACGCCGGAGCCGTGACCGGTGCGCAGCTTATCGCCCCGACGGGTGAAAAAAGCATACTGCCCGGCAGCACGATGAAAGGCGCGTTTGTGGCGCTCAGCCCGTTACCGTCTGAACCACCGGTACAGGTGGTGATTACCGAAGGTTACGCCACGGCACTGACGGTGAGCCAGATCACCGCCGGATGCGTAGTGGCTGCCATATCTGCTGGCAACCTGCCCAACGTCGCACAGGCGCTGCGGGCACGCTGGCCTGAGGTAAAAATTATCATCGCCGGTGATAACGATTTTCAGGACGGGGGCGAGAATCCCGGCAGATCTTTTGCTGAACGGGCGGCAAAAGCCGTTGGCGGCTGGATGACGCTGCCACCGGGAGAGATCAAGGCCGACTGGAATGATTTCCATCGGGAGCACGGTATTAACCGTGCCCGTGAAGCCTTTCGCAACGGTCTGGTGCTGTGCGGGGAGGGCCGCACGCAACTGCCGCACGGGTTCCGTCTAACCCAGGAATATCTCTGGTATGAAAAACAGGTACAGCGCAACGGTGAAACGGAAATCCAGAACGTCAAAATATGCAACCCGCTGCGCGTAACGGCAATCACCTGCGATGCTGATGGCGGTAACTTCGGGCGACTGCTGGAGTGGGAAGATACGTGGGGTGAGCGCCGCCGCTGGGCGATGCCGATGGAAATGCTGAGCGGCAGCGGTGAGGAGCTGCGCCGGGTACTGCTGGTCAACGGGCTGTCCTATATCAGCACCACCGGTGAGGCCCGCGCACGCCTTATGGAATATATCTCTCTTTGTAAACCGGAACGCCGCGTGACCTGTGTCAGCCGCACCGGCTGGCATGGTCAGGTTTACGTCCTGCAGGATGAGGTCAGCGGTGAAGGTGCAGAGGGTGTCATTCTCCAGACCACTTCCGTGCAGGGTCGCGATTTCCGCGTGTCGGGCACAACGGAGGAATGGCGGGAGCACGTTTCCCGCTACTGCACCGGCAACTCCCGCGTGGCGTTTGCCGTCAGTCTGGCGTTTGCTGCCCCCCTGTTACGGTTGGTTGGTATGGACGGCGGCGGCTATCACCTCAAGGGGGAATCGACGGACGGTAAGACCACCACAATGAAAGCGGCAACCTCCGTCTGCGGCGGGCCTGACTACTGGCAGACGTGGCGGGCAACCGGCAACGCGCTGGAGGGATGCGCCAGCCGCCGCAACGATGCCGCCATGATGCTCGATGAGATCCGGGAGGTGGACGGACGCGAGGCAGGCAATATCGCCTACATGCTGGCAAACGGTCAGGGCAAGGGCCGTGCCGGTACGGACGGTGAGCTGCGCACCCGTAAGCAGTGGCGGCTGCTGTTCTTTTCAACCGGCGAGCTGTCACTGACCGAACATGCGGCAAAAGCTGGTGAGCGTACCTTTGCCGGGATGGAAGTCAGGATGATCCAGATCCCCAGCGATTCCGGGAAATTTGGCGTATTTGAGGAGCTGCACGGCTTCGACAGCGGCAAGGCACTGGCGGAACATCTGGAGTGGGCCACGTCCAGCTACTACGGTTCGCCGTTCCGGGAGTGGCTGAAAGCCCTGACCGCTGACCTTAACGGGCTGACGGCACAGGCAAAGTCACTGATGAAGGAATATACCGCCGCGCTGACCCCGAAAGATGCGGGTAATCAGGTGGGCCGGGCCGTCAACCGATTTGCACTGGTGGCGATGGCGGGCGAGCTGGCAACCCGTCTGGGGATCACCGGCTGGCCTGAGGGAGAAGCCCTGCGGGCAACCCGCGTCTGCCTGAACGCATGGCTGAAAGATCGCGGGCATACTGCCAATCAGGAAGATATTGCCGCGCTGGAGCAGGTACGCAGTTTCTTTACCGCGAATCAGTACAGCCGCTTTGCAGACTGGCACGACGAGCGCAACCGCCCCGGCAATATGGTGGGCTGGCGCAGGGTGGAGAAAGGCAGTACTGCGCAGGGCACGGAAGCCGTCACCACGTTCTACGTCATGCCGTCCGGCTGGAAAGAAATCTGCCGGGGATTTGACCCGCGCAAGGTGGCGCGTTTGTGCGCGGATCGTGGATACCTGCTGCCCTCCACCGATGGCAAGCTACAGACAACCATTCGCCCGCCAGAGATGAATCCCCGCAGACTCTATGTCTTCAACAGCGAGGTGCCGGGTTAAGGCTTTGCGTGAGTCTTATTTATTAAGGGTAACAGGTGAAACAGGTGGAACAACCGTATTTTATAAGGGCTGAGCCTGTTCCACCTTTTGAAATAGTAAGGTGGAACAGGTGGAACGCCAGCCGATCCGCTGTTCCACCTTGTTACCCGCGATGTTCCACCTGTGCTGTGCATATAAATACTTTATAAAACAATGACGTAACACATGTTTCACCTGTTCCACCACTGCAGGGACATAACGCAGACTGAAGCCGAGGCATTTTTATCTGGCTGGCTTTCATAGCCACGCCTGAATAACTGAAAACGCCCGTTGTGCCAGCCACCACACACTGAGCACCGATAGTGCGCTTGTGTCAGCCACGACACAATTGACGTAACGAAGCAACCCGACAGGAGAAGTCATGAACAACACCGCAGAGAATACCAGCCTTTCCACTTTTCCGGCTGTAACGCAGCGGGCACTGGAAACCCTGAACACAACCAGAAACGCATGGCTTGAAGCACGTCGTCAGCAAAAAGCGGCAGCAGATAATATTGCGACAATCCGCCAGCGCCGCGCTGAAATGGAAGCCACGACTAACGCGCTGAATGAGGAATGGCGCACGCTGTTTCGTGAAAGTCAGGGCGTAGTCTCAAAGGAAATGAAAAAACTGCGCACGGAAATTGCGCTGGGACGAGAAACGCTTGAGGATTTTGATGAACTGCTGGCAGCTCAGGAAAGCGAAAATGCCTTATTACCGCAGGAGGCCGGGAAATTAGCCGGGCAGTATATCAGCGCACATAACACCCTTGTGGAAATTCGCGCAAAGCAAATCTGGGAAGACTTCATGCAGTCGCATGGTAAGGCGTTAATCCAGACACTGAGCCTGCTCAAAACCACAATGGGGCGGGAAGCCAGTGCCGTTGTGGGTGTGGTGAATTCAGTTAATGACCCGGACACAGTACTGAAAGAATTTATTCACAAACATATCACCAAACCGGCTCTTACTAACGCTGCGATGCCGGAACAGGACCCGGTATTTAAACTGGCAGGTGTTGCGCCGGATTATGCTGCCCTTGCTGATTTCCGCAAACTTCCCTCTCCGGCGGCCCTTCATAAAATGAAGATCCGGCAGGAACGTGAAGAACTGCAAAAACGTAACCGAGCCGCGGAGGGTATCTGATGGCACTTAAATGTCCCGAATGCGGCACTACGGCACACGCCAGAACCTCCGCCTATGAAGCACCATCGGTTAAACGCTCATGGTATCAGTGCCAGAATCTTGAATGTTCCTGCACATTTACCGCACTGGAAAGTGTGGATACGATAATTATGAAACCCCGGCGCAATGAACAGGAATCAGATGAACCGGAAGAGCCTGAAAAGCAAAAGAAAACGCTCAATCGCTATGGCTCTGCATCAAAGTTATCAAGCCGTCAGCAAATCCCTGTCTGATCAACATAAAATGCTTACGTAATCCCGGTACTGTACCGGGATTTTTTACGCCTTTTTCCTGGCTGGCCTGAGAGCGCATGAGTGCATGTCTATGGTGCATGAAAACGCATGAGTCTCATGCGCCGTTTTTGACGCGAAAGCCCTTGCGTGGCGGCTCCTGAGACGATTTACGGGGTGCATGAAAACCATTCTGTTAAGCGAAGCGGGCAGGCGGGCGGGGCTGCGCGCGCTGAGTAAAGAAGTTGAAAGAGTATGTGTGTTTGATCACTTGCGAGATAAATTTATGAATAGAATCTTTGGTACCACCAAAAGCTGATATATCGTTCTATCAACCGCAGAAAGAAGAAAAACTGCTGTCTGTGTATTGATTGGGTTCATAAGTGGAATCAGGGAGTATGAGAGGATGGTAGTTAAACGACAAAAAGAGTTACAAGACATACTAAGTTAGCGATTGTAGAACGTGGAAAGGTAAGAAGATGCCTCTTCACAAATGGATGCTAAAATGTTATTTATAACATGTCTACAATATGATTATTTTTGTTATTAGTATTGCGTGAGTTGTAATCTATAAGGCAAAAAAATGGAAGATAAAGATTACACTGAAATTAGAGAGTTTTGGAAAAATGAAATCATAGCATTTCTTGCGTTGACCTGCTTAAAAGGTGTTGGTTATTGGACTCTCCGTAAAATATACGAATCCAAACTAGGGTTTAAAAATCTTTTAAAAGCTAGTTCAGCTGATGCTTTGGCTGGGTATCTAAGGGTTGCGTTACCCAAAGATATCGCGTGGGAGGAATTTCAACAAGAGTTGTGGGCGAAAGGATTAGAACGAGCGAGAGAATTAAATAAAAAAGGAATTGTTCTAACCTTTTTTGATCAACCTACTTTCCCAACTAATTTAAAGAATATAAGTGATCCTCCTTTTTGGCTTTTTGTTCATGGGAATCAAGATATTCTTAATAAGAAATCAATTGCAATCGTTGGTACGCGAAAGCCAACAGATGATGGCATTTTTCTGGTTAAACTAATTGTATCTGGGTTGTATGAAAAAGATATAGTTACTGTAAGTGGTTTAGCTACTGGGATTGACCAATCATGCCATTATGAATCTATTCGTTATGGGATACCTACAATTGCAGTGTTAGGTAACGGGATTTTTGTAGAATATCCCAAGGGATCTAAAAATCTCTACAATCAAATAGTTTTAAGCGGAGGTGCAATTGTCACTGAATATTTGCCTGACCAAATTTATAGCGCTGAAAATTTTGTAAGACGCAATAGAATTCAAGCTGCGCTGTGCACATCTCTTATTCCTGTGGAGTGGAAGATAAAAAGCGGTACTGCTCACACAGTTGAATATGCTTATAAATATTCGAAGAAAATTGCTAATCCGTACTTACCTAATACATATAATTTAAGACCGGAATTGAGCTTTTCAGAGGAAAATCGAAAATCTTTATCTTTTCTAATGCCAACTGAATTGAAAGAAATGATGGATTATATTTTTAGTGAAGATTTAAATCTGAGAGCAGAACCAACACAGCAGAGCTTAGATCTCTAAGGAAAAGAAATGAGCAAGATCAAAGGTGTGATTCTCAGTGTTGAAGACACTATTTTACCAAAAGGTAAAATTGATGGTGATATTTTCTCTGAAGTTGATAAATTAATTAAATATTTTAAAAATAAAAATATTGAGTTTGTCGTATTTACAAATCGCGCTTGGGTTGTTGGTGATGACCGTATTCCCTTAGAAGATATCTTACGGAAGCATTGGGGAGAGTTTACGTATTTATGTCGAGCTAAGGATAGGAGTATTCCTGGAAAACCTACAGCTGATGCAACTAAGTATGTACTTAATTTGATGGGATGGCAAAGTACAGAAACTTTATATATCGGCGCATCACTAAACGACATGCAAACTGCAGTAAATGGGGAGTTGCTTTTTTTAAGAGCAACCTGGTGGGCCGATAAAACAGATTACGGGTTTGAATTTTCATCGCCTAAAGATATTGCTAGATTTATAGATACATTTTGTTTGAGAGATCATCTCTGGTGCCATGAAATTCATGATGGTGATTTTAATTTTTATGCACTTGCCCCTTTCAGTACAATGAAAGAAGAATATACCTTATATTCGGAGGATGCTCGTGCAGCGGCAAAGCATGGTTTGGGGCATCCTGAGTTCTGGACAGGTGCTTTGGTGTCTAGCTTATATTTTAGTGGCATCCACAAACATATAAATTATGTTAGTGTTTATCCTGGGCATAAAGAAGGGCATGGT
This sequence comes from Citrobacter sp. RHBSTW-00029, assembly GCF_014104295.1. Classification (NCBI taxonomy): domain Bacteria; kingdom Pseudomonadati; phylum Pseudomonadota; class Gammaproteobacteria; order Enterobacterales; family Enterobacteriaceae; genus Citrobacter; species Citrobacter sp. RHBSTW-00029. Next base: position 3,565,741 of record NZ_JABXRT010000001.1, on the reverse strand, counting down.
AATAACATAATGGATGAAGCTATTTCACTATTTGGTAAATGCTTCCGAAAAACATACATACCTGATCTTATTTTAAGACACACAACATCAACAAAATCACAAAAGGCAAGAAATGAAGGTATTGCAATTGATCATTGCAACCAATTAAATACAATTTGTCTTAATCCTAAACCGCATAGAAACCCAACGACTATTTATAAAAGACCACCTTTGGGATTTGGAAAAACAGTTCTCCTTATAGACGATATTACGACTCGAGGTTACAGTTTTGAATCAGCCCGAGCCTACATTGAGAAAACTGGAGCAAAGGTTATACTTGTATCTTGGCTTAAAACAATCAATACTGATATTTCTACTCTTGGTGAGTTGCCTAACTTTGATCCTTACAAACCGAACCATTTTGAAAATGTAACTTTAGGAAAATTTCATAGATACAGGGACAATATCGTTGATATATTAGCACCGGCTGAGTTAACTCGATTGTTTACAGCTTACAAGCAGTGGGATTGGCCTGTATAATAAAGTGGTTTTAATACGTATTATAAAAGCTGAGTTATTCTTTCGAGAAACATTCAGCTTTTAATTAATATGAAAATAATATAAGAGTATTATCTCCATAACGGCTAAACGGCTTTGCCAAATATCGCTACAGTTATCATTTTCAGATAACATCAATTCAATTAGAAGCGATGGTCTGAGAGCCTGTATTGTGAAGGGATTCCTTACCTATAAAGCACAATCTTTTGCGCTGCAAGACCTGGAAAAAAGTGGAGAACTATTCCGTGCTGCTATTTAGCCATCGATAGGTAAGATAGTTTGAGTATTCACTATGCATTAACGATCCAGCTTAAGGTCTCAGTCGGAATAGCAAGCAAGCTTTGTACTCTTACATGTAGTGCACCACGAGAAAATTTCATGCATGTACTGGTTTGGATCCGCCAAACGGACACGAACCGGAGAGTTTGATGTTGCGTGGATACAACTTGAGCAAAGTAAGTGAGATAAAATTCAGTAGGGGGCATAAAAGGGGGCACAAATGTCATTTATTTTTAAATTATATATAAATTACAATGAATTAATTGTTTTTTCTATTCCGGCCTTCGCACTCACCTTCTAAACACCTCCTTCCTGTGCCACTCCACAAACCCTTCTTTTGGGTAATTCTCGCGCATCATCGGCAGCGCTATCGATTTACCGTCGAAATCCCAGAACAGCCTGCCCACCATGCCGCTGCCATTCACTGCGGGGGACACCTGAACCCGCATACTTTCATCCAGCCCAATCGAACCTTTATCAAAGGCTTTATGGTGAATTGCACACAGCGCCAGGCCGTTTGAAATTTCGCACGGGCCGCCGTGCTGTTTCCATTTGATATGGGCTGCTTCTAACGTAACTGAAGTGCTGTCGTGGCGCATATTGAAGCCACAAATGGCGCATTCATAGTTATAAGCGCGCAGAACTTGCTGGCGGAACAACGGGTCCCGCTGTTTGCGGATTTGCAGGATATCAAATCCCAGTTCATCCGCGATCTCTTCCTGAATGCTTTCGGTGAAGTGCGTCTCGAGGATTTGCTGGGCCAGGGCGTTGATGAGTTTGTTGCTCTTTTTCAGCAGGGCAAAATGTTGTTCATCAAAGCCTCCGGCAACGTTATGCGTCACCAGTTCTCCGGCAGGGGGCTGTTTGTTGCTGCCGAATGTTGAACAATGCTCGGTGTTTTGTAGTTCCCAGAACCCATCTCCCTGTAAGCGCCAGAAGGGCATATCCGGGCGGTACTGCGCGCGCTGTGGTCCAAATCGCTCCAGCAGGCTTTGCAAGGGGTCGCGAACTTCCGAACCGTAGTCAAACAGGCGACCGTGGCCCTGTTGATAACCCGCCAGCACATGAAGCAGTAGCAGAGGCTTGTGCGGCGCACGCTGCTCGCCTTTACGCCAGATGGTGATGTCGGCAATTGCCTGTTGCAGGGTTTTACTGGAAGTCATTGATTTCATTATCGGGTAAATAATTGCGATGATGCTCGCAAAATATCACCTGATCAAGAGGAGTGAGGCCGATACACTATCGACGTCACTTTATCGCTTGCCGTTATTTCAGAAAGCCTTTGGTTAAAGGAATCAGCCCCATGAATGAACTACCTGACACGCTGCCGCGCGAGTACATCATCAAGGCCATTCACGCCTATGACTCGGGCTTCTCGCATCGTTTCAAAGAGGCACGGCTTTATGAGCTGGAATTTCAGGGGCGTCGCTATCCGTCAAAAGCCATTGCCGGAATTGCGGCGACGCTTTTGACGGGCAAAGCGTTTACCCCTCAGGATTTCTCCGGCGGTATCAGTTCGAAATGCGTCAGATTATTGACTGAGCAAGGTTTTCATATTGTTCAGGATAAAAATCGTGCTGCGGCGGTGAGCGACACGATCTTCCCTGAAGAACTCGAGGCGCAAACTGAATATATAGAGGGGGCAGCGACTCAGGTGACCGTGAATCGCTATGAGCGCGACCGCAATGCCCGACAGGCAGCGCTTCGCCATCACGGTTGTCAGTGCAAAGTCTGTGGCATCGATATGTCAAAGGTCTACGGTAAGATTGCCGAAGGGTTTATCCATGTTCATCATCTGGTACCCTTATCGGCAATTAAAGAAGACTACCGCCTTGATCCCATCAATGACCTGATCCCCGTATGTCCAAACTGTCATGCTATGTTGCACCGGCGCATACCGCCGTATACCCCAGAAGAACTGAAAAATATGCTGTGCTAAACGCTCAATAAAGGCGCCCACAGGCGCCTCAATGACAATCACACTCTCACCCCTTCGACCCTTTCCCCGTAATCACCCCGATAAACTCCAGCACCTGCTTTTGCTTGCGCGCGGAGAGCTTTTCTACTTTGCGCAGGGATTGCATCAGTTCTGACTCTTCGGGTTCGGCGGCGCGGGCGGTTAATACGATGTAGCCTTCCATCACCCGCACATCAACGTCGGTGCCGGTGTCGAATCCGGCGGCTTTGAGCCACTGGCCCTTCATCACGATGGACGGAAACCGGACGAACTTCACCGGAATACGGCTGTAATCAGGATAACGGCTCGCATAACCCACCTTCAGGCGACGGTTATCTGCGGCGTGGACTTCTGGATCAAATGAAACTGCAATACAATGCGTATCAGTCATGGTGACTATTCCCTTTAATAGTTACTGCGATCAGCGATGCGGAGGTGTTGGCGCACCTTCGCATCGCGCTAATAAAAACACCTGTAAATTACCCCAGTATCCTGGGGGAAGTCCAGATGTAAATAAGATGAAATAAGCGCGATTAACATGCTTTCGGAATAAATAGAAATCCTCTCTATCTCAATAAATCCGGTATTATTCACCGTATAAATTCATTCTCATCCAATCTCTCAAATACCTGCCATTTCCAGAAAATAACGCCCATCTGCATCAGACAAAAAATGAGATCTAAATCACTGAAGTAAATAGCAAACTATGAAATCGCAGCATTTTGTACACTTTGGTTTACACTTTTAGTGATGCGGTTCACAAATATAAGCCCGTGAAGTGATCCGACTCTCACAAAATGGAGTGTACTCATTCACCAATACATTATGAGAACAGCCTGGAAAGTTAAGTTTTCAGTATTTCCACGCTCCACAGACACACAACGGCGAACAGCAAATCGAAACGCAAAAAAAAACTTGTTGAATATTAACGGGTAAAAAAATGACGTGTGATTTGCATCACTCACATTTACAGCTTTTTAAATTATTGCCAGTGATTAATGTTGACCGGGCTATTTCCATAATCAATCAAATCTTGCATAGTGCCTCCACATTATTTCTCCCCCTGACTCAGGAGGCGAATAGTTATATTTCATCAGGATTTGTTGATGAACCAGGTATGATTTACTTCACATTAATACGTACATGACCACTGTTACTGGAGAAACAAAATGAATTATCCGGCAGAACCCTTCCGTATTAAAAGCGTTGAAACTGTATCTATGATCCCGCGTGATGAACGCCTCAAGAAAATGCAGGAAGCGGGTTACAATACTTTCCTGTTAAATTCGAAAGATATTTATATTGACCTGCTGACAGACAGTGGCACTAACGCAATGAGCGACAAGCAGTGGGCCGGAATGATGATGGGTGATGAAGCGTACGCGGGCAGCGAAAACTTCTATCATCTGGAAAGAACCGTGCAGGAACTGTTCGGCTTTAAACATATTGTTCCGACTCACCAGGGGCGTGGCGCAGAAAACCTGTTATCGCAGTTGGCTATTAAACCTGGGCAATATGTTGCCGGGAATATGTATTTCACCACCACCCGTTATCACCAGGAAAAAAATGGTGCGGTGTTTGTCGATATCGTTCGTGACGAAGCGCACGATGCCGGTCTGAATATTGCGTTTAAAGGTGATATCGATCTTAAAAAATTACAAAAGCTGATTGATGAAAAAGGCGCAGAAAATATTGCGTATATCTGCCTGGCGGTGACGGTTAACCTCGCAGGCGGGCAGCCGGTCTCGATGGCCAACATGCGTGCGGTGCGTGAACTGACAGAAGCGCACGGCATTAAAGTGTTCTACGACGCCACCCGCTGCGTGGAAAACGCCTACTTTATCAAAGAGCAAGAGCAGGGCTTTGAGAACAAGAGCATCGCCGAGATCGTGCATGAGATGTTCAGCTACGCCGACGGTTGTACCATGAGTGGTAAAAAAGACTGTCTGGTGAACATCGGCGGTTTCCTGTGCATGAACGATGACGAAATGTTCTCTTCTGCCAAAGAGTTAGTCGTGGTCTACGAAGGGATGCCATCTTACGGCGGCCTGGCCGGACGTGATATGGAAGCCATGGCGATTGGCCTGCGCGAAGCCATGCAATACGAATATATTGAGCACCGCGTGAAGCAGGTTCGCTACCTGGGCGATAAGCTGAAAGCCGCTGGCGTACCGATTGTTGAACCGGTAGGCGGTCACGCGGTATTCCTCGATGCGCGTCGCTTCTGCGAGCATCTGACGCAGGACGAGTTCCCGGCGCAAAGCCTGGCGGCGAGCATTTATGTGGAAACTGGTGTGCGCAGTATGGAACGCGGAATAATCTCTGCAGGCCGTAATAACGTGACCGGTGAACACCACAGACCGAAACTGGAAACCGTGCGTCTGACTATTCCACGCCGCGTTTATACCTACGCGCATATGGATGTCGTAGCTGACGGTATTATTAAACTTTACCAGCACAAAGAAGATATTCGCGGGCTGAAGTTTATTTACGAGCCGAAGCAGTTGCGTTTCTTTACTGCACGCTTTGATTACATCTAAAAAATAGTTATGGCCCCATCACCTGATGGGGCTTTTTTGTATTCCTTTTCCATGAACAGGAAGCCTTTGCGGTGCCCGTTACCGTGACATAACTAAAAAAAGTAAACCCTGACTCCGACATTTTTATTATCCGCATGATGTACAAATGACAGCTGTAATTATAACGAATAGTCTACAGGAACATTTATCATGGATATTAATGCCATTGAGCGACAGAGTAGTACCCCCGGACTGATTAGCGGAACCATGTTGGTTATCGCAACCGTAGTGGGTGGTGGGATGTTTTCCCTGCCGATTGCGATGGCCGGCGTATGGTTTCCCGGTGCCTCTGTTATTCTTCTGTTTATCGCCATCATGATGTTATTAACCGGTCTGATGCTGGTTGAAGTCAATCTGCATTATGGCGCCGGTGCCAGTTTTAATACCTTTACTCAGGATTTATTAGGCCGGAAGTGGAATATCGTGGTGGGTATCGCTTTCGGCTTTGTGCTGTATATTCTGACCTATGCCTATATCTCCGGTTCGTCGGCGGTGATGGCACAAACTGTGTTCAAATACAGCGGCGTGCGCTTTCCGGCGAATATCTCGGTGGTGATCGTCAGTATGCTGGTAGGGGCGATTGCCTGGTATAGCTCCCTACTGGTTGGACGCATCACTACCGTGCTGATTATCGGTAAGTTTGTGGCGTTCTTTGCCACGTTCTCCGGGCTGATTGGCCATATCGAAGTGGCAAAACTCATCGACAGCGTGGCGGTTGCGCTGCCCAATTCGCAGTATCTGCCGTATATCCTGATGACGCTGCCGTTCTGCATCATCTCGTTTGGTTTTCACGGTAACGTGCCGAGCCTGGTCAAACTGTATGGCACAAGCGGAGTCTCGAATATTACGCGTTCGATTATCATCGGTACGCTGTTTGCTCTGCTGCTGTATATTTTCTGGCTGGGCGTGACGATGGGTAACATCAGCCGTTCCTCATTCCCGCCGATTATCGCCAAAGGCGGCAATATCGATGTGTTTGTCGAGGCCATCAGCGGGCTGTTCACCAGCCGTTATATGGATCTGATCCTCACCTTTTTCGGCAACTTCGCGGTAGCCAGTTCCCTGCTGGCGGCGACGCTTGGTCTGTTCGATTACATCGCCGACCTGTTTCACTTCCCGGACGACGGCATGGGCCGCCTGAAAACCGCGCTGGTGACCTACTTCCCGCCAGCCGCCGTGTGCTTCTTCTTCCCGAACGGTTTTGTGCACGCGATTGGTTACGCCGGTCTGGCCTTTACCATCTGGAGTGTGATCCTGCCGCCGTTCCTGGTGAAAGCCGCGCGCAAGCGTTTTCCAACCAGCAGCTATACCGCGCCCTGTAATAACACCGTGCTTAACCTGGTGATTATCTGCGGAGCGGTTGTCTATCTGACGGTTGTTCTGGATGTATTTGGTCTGCTGCCAACGTTTCGTTAGCGCGGGGGAGTTATGTTTCTGACATTGCTACGATTTCAGCATCCGCTGGTCTACCGTTTTGCATGGCTTCGTTTGTGGGTCAGGGTGTTAAGGGCGTGCAGGCTGCGTAAGTGAAAGAAGGCGTGCTTTATTCTGCGGTCGCTGCCGGATGCGGCGCTTGCGCCTTATCCGGCCTACAAAAGAGCGTTAAACGTAGGCGGGATAAGCGAAGCGCCATCAGGCATTACACCCGGAAGTAGCGTGGTGGGATCAACGCGGAAAAGGCGTCGAACTTCTTCACCATCTTTTTCCAGAACAACATAACAACAATCCTCGATTTGAAACATCGGCGCTATTGTAGTCAGCGCCGACAAATCGTAAAGCCAGTGACGTCGTTCCGATTCCGGGTCGGTGTAAACCTTTTAGTTCACCATTGCGTCAAATACGATTGCCGCGAATTTGACGGGGTTGACAATGGCTTACGCCATAAACCAGTAATAAAAGAGACCGACTTTCAGGCCGAGGATCACTATGTAGGCACAGCAGTATTTCATGGTGCCAGACATAATCTGGTTGGCCTGACCGTCCATTTTTGTGGCTGAAACCGCAATGGCGATACTCTGCGGCGAAATCATTTTCCCTCCCGTTGCGCCAGAGGTGTTGGCCGCCGCCAGCCAGTTGGGGTCGATATGCAGTTTGCTGGCGGCAATAGTTTGCAGTTTGCCGAACAGAATATTCGAGTTGGTATCGCTGCCGGTAACAAACGTGCCCAGTGCGCCAATCACCGGGGCGAGGAAGACGTATGAGCTGCCGGTCAGATCGACAATCGACTGGGCCAGTGTGGAGATAATCCCGCTGAGATCCATCACCGTGGCCAGTGCGACGATCGCCATAATCGCCACAATGGAATTTTTAAGCTGGAAAATGGTTTTGATAAACACTTCCAGCATCCCGCGCGCGGACGCCCCCTGAATAAAGCCGCCGATAATAGTCGCAAAGATGATCAGCATCCCCGGCGTGGTCACCCATTCAACCTTCAGCGCCAGCGTTTTGCCGTCGGCAAGCGTGAAATGCAGCACCGAGGCCAGTTGTGAGGCTGCGCCTTTTATCGTCGGGAACAGCGGCGAACACAGCAGGATAAAGACAAAAATAAACAGATAGATAGAACCCACGCGGAACAACACTTTTGCCGAGCGCGGCGTGGTTTCGCGGGTATGGCTGACTTCAATTCGCCACTCGGGATCGGTTTTCCCTTTGCGCAGGCGGCTAACCATCGCCACGGCAAACAGACTGACCAGGCTACCGGCAAAGGCGGGTAATTCAGCGCCGAGATGAATAGCGACAAAATACTGCGGAACCAGCGTGGTAATACCGCAAATCAGCGTGATTAAAAATACGCCGCGAATGGCTCTCAGACCGCCGCCAATAATGCAGATAATCACAAATGGCAGCAGGATATTAAACAGCGCAAGCTGCAGAATAATGGTTCCGCCCAGAGTATAAACCGGCAGGTTAACCTGTTCCGCCAGAATTGAAACCGGGATCCCGACCGCACCGAATGCGGTGGGAACGGTATTTGCCACCAGAGAGGCTATTGCCGCCTTCAGCGGGTTGAAACCCAGTGCGATAAGAATACCGATCGGAATAGCGACTGCTGTACCATAACCCGCCGCGGCTTCAAGAAATCCACCAAAGCACCATGAAATCAGCAGCACCTGAATACGCTTATCTTCGCTAATGCTTGCGAGAATATCGCGCAGAATATCTAGCGCTTTGGTCGCCTGCATAACGTTATAACTGAAGATGGCGCCGAGGATCACAATCACAATCGGCCATAATCCCTTCAGTGCGCCATAGCCTATCGCGGCTTTTAGATTCTGTACGGGCATCTCCCAGAACACAGCCGACAGCGCCGCGGTGAATACTAAAGAGATCAGCACGGAATAATGGATAGGCATTTTCAATTTCAATATTAAAAATACCATCAGTAGTAACGGAGAGAGTGCCAGGGCAAACATAAAGTATTCGTTCATTGCTATTCCTGATTGGTTTATTAAACCTGATTTATATTTATGGCGGGAAGGCTATATTGCCGTGTAAATAAAAGATGCAAACTGAATCGCTTCAGTGAATAAAGTAATTATGATTAATGGTTTTGTAACTATTGTAATCTTTTAATTAAAATTCAATGCCAGGTAAATATACTTAAGAGCAGGCTAAGTACCTATAAATAGTTATTTAATAACCTTTTTATTAATGGTAGTGACAGGAATAGTCAGCACCTGAAACTATTTTTAAGCTGTTCATAACGCGGTGGTTTTCAATATAAAAATGTGAGCGAGGCCGAAAGAAATAAACCAGGGTATTGCATGTACGAGTTGATTGGAGGATTATTTGATTTTGTCATACAAATGAAAATACAGGCATTTAGGATGGTCCTGATATAAGAAGCGGAAATCGACCATCTCAGGAGCATGATCCAACAAACACCATGAACCCAGACATCGGCAAAACCAGCAAACAGAAGACTGGGCGTGATATAGCGATATCAAGCACAATAAACAGAAATGAAGCAATGGAGTAATTATTGTGAATGTAAATTTCTTTGTTACCTGTATTGGTGACGCCCTGAAATCACGGATGGCACGAGACTCCGTATTGCTGCTGGAAAAACTGGGCTGTCACGTTAATTTCCCCGAGAAGCAAGGGTGTTGCGGTCAGCCAGCCATCAACAGCGGTTACATCAAAGAGGCGATCCCCGGAATGAAAAACCTGATCGCCGCCCTGGAAGACAACGACGATCCAATTATCTCCCCGGCAGGCTCCTGCACCTACGCGGTAAAAAGCTACCCGACGTATCTGGCGGATGAGCCTGAATGGGCGCTGCGCGCCGAGAAGGTTGCCGGACGTATGCAGGATCTCACCTCTTTTATCGTCAACAAACTGGGTGTGGTGGATGTCGGCGCCAGCCTGCAGGGCCGCGCGGTATATCATCCTTCCTGCAGCCTGACCCGCAAGCTGGGAGTGAAGGAAGAGCCGCTGACGCTGCTGAAAAACGTGCGCGGGCTGGAGCTGATGACGTTTGCCGATCAGGATACCTGCTGCGGCTTTGGCGGGACGTTCTCGGTCAAGATGGCCGAGATATCCGGTGAGATGGTGAAAGAAAAAGTCTTACATCTGATGGATGCGAAGCCGGAGTTTTTGATTGGCGCTGACGTCAGCTGCCTGCTGAATATTGGCGGCCGACTGCAACGTGAAGGCCAGCCGGTCAAAGTGATGCATATTGCTGAAGTGCTGATGAGCCGCTGAGGGGAAAGAGATGTCGATAAAAACCAGCGATGTAGAGTTTAAACTGCGCATTCGTCAGCAGATCGACGATCCGATCATGCGCAAAGCCGTGGCCAATGCGCAGGAGCGTATTGGTGCGAATCGGCAGAAAATGGTTGATGAGCTAGGCCACTGGGAAGACTGGCGCGATCGTGCCAGTCAGATCCGCGATCACGTTCTGAGCAACCTCGACGCTTACTTGTATCAACTCTCCGAGAAAGTGACACAAAACGGCGGCCACGTTTATTTCGCAAAGACTAAAGAAGACGCTACCCGCTACATTTTGCAGGTCGCACAAAGTAAAAATGCGAAGAAGGTGGTGAAGTCCAAGTCGATGGTGACCGAAGAGATCGGCGTCAACCATGTGCTGCAGGATGCCGAAATTCAGGTGATCGAAACCGATCTCGGCGAATATATCCTGCAGTTGGATCAGGATCCGCCTTCGCACGTTGTGGTCCCGGCTATTCATAAAGATCGCTATCAGATCCGCCGCGTGTTGCATGAGCGTCTGGGGTATGACGGCCCGGAAACGCCAGAGGCGATGACCTTATTCATTCGCCAGAAGATCCGCGAGGATTTCCTCAGTGCCGAAATCGGTATTACCGGCTGTAACTTTGCCGTGGCGGAAACCGGCTCTGTTTGCCTGGTGACCAACGAAGGCAACGCGCGCATGTGCACTACGCTGCCGAAAACGCACATTGCGGTGATGGGCATGGAGCGTATCGCGCCGACCTTTGCCGATGTGGATGTGCTGATCACCATGCTGGCGCGCAGCGCCGTGGGCGCGCGTCTGACGGGCTACAACACCTGGCTCACCGGCCCACGTGAGGCGGATAACGTCGACGGCCCGGAAGAGTTCCACCTGGTTATTGTCGATAACGGGCGCTCGCAGGTGCTGGGCTCAGAGTTTCGCGATGTGCTGCGCTGCATCCGCTGCGGGGCTTGTATGAACACCTGCCCGGCGTACCGCCACATTGGCGGACACGGTTATGGTTCTATCTATCCCGGCCCTATCGGCGCGGTGATCTCTCCGCTGCTCGGCGGCTATAAAGATTTTAAAGATCTGCCATACGCCTGTTCATTATGCACGGCCTGTGACAGCGTTTGTCCGGTTAAGATTCCGCTGTCAAAACTGATCCTGCGTCATCGCCGGGTGATGGCCGAGGAGGGCATTACGCCGAAAGCCGAGCGACGGGCGATCAAAATGTTCGCCTACGCCAATAGCCATCCGGGGCTGTGGAAAGTCGGGATGATGGCGGGCGCACATGCGGCGAGCTGGTTTATCAACGGTGGCAAAACCCCGCTCAAGGTTGGCGCGATTGGTGACTGGATGGAGGCGCGCGATCTGCCTGATGCCGACGGCGAGAGCTTCCGTAGCTGGTTTAAGAAACATCAGGCGCAGGAGAAAAAGAATGGATAACCGTACCGCGTTTTTAAACACCATCGCCCAGGCGCTGGGTCGCCCGCTGCGCTTCGAACCGCAAGCGGATGCCGCACCGGTTAACAACTATGCTAACGAGCGCCTGACCGAACTTAGCCCGCAGCAGCGCTGCGATGCGTTTGTCCAGTTTGCCAGCGAGGTGATGCTGGCTCGCTGTGAGCTGACTCGCGAAGACCAGGCCGCAGAAGCCGCGCAACGCCTGTGCGAAGAGTTGGGTCAGCCGGTGATCATCAGCGGCGACAGCCGGCTGGCGGCGCTGGGCATTACCGAACGCTTGCAACAGGAATGTAACGCCGTGGCCTGGGATCCGGCGCGTGGCAGCGAAAATATTACTCAGGCCGAGCAGGCGAAAGTGGGCGTGGTGTATGCCGAGTATGGCCTGACCGAGTCCGGCGGCGTGGTGCTGTTTTCCGCACCGGAGCGCGGGCGTTCAATTAGCCTGCTGCCGGAGTCCTCAATTTTCGTGCTGCGCAAAAGCGCTATCCTGCCGCGCGTGGCGCAACTGGCAGAAAAACTGCATCAGAAGGTGCAGGCCGGCGAGCGTATGCCATCGTGCATTAACATCATCAGTGGACCCAGTTCGACGGCGGATATTGAGCTTATCAAGGTGGTTGGGGTGCATGGCCCGGTGAAGGCGGTGTATCTGATTATTGAGGATTGTTGAGGCAGGATGGAAAACCGCTCTGGCGCTGCGGGCCAGAGCGGTATCGACGTTATGCAATCATGCTGATGATCAATACGATAATCAGGCCAACCACGGAGTTCACCAGCTCCAGCAGACCCCAGGTTTTCAGCGTATCCTTCACCGACAGGTCAAAGTAGCCTTTGAACAGCCAGAACGAGGCATCGTTGATATGGGTCAGGGTGTTGGAGCCTGCTGCCGTTGCCAGCACCAGTAACGCCGGGTCAACGCCAACCAGTTGACCGGTTGCCGGGTCGAGGATGGCGGCGCTGATAATCCCTGCCGCCGTCATGGCTGAGACTACGCCCTGACCCGTTGCCAGACGAATCAGCACGGTTATCAACCACGCCATGATGTACGGAGAGATATTGCCGTGCGACATCAGCATGCCGATGGTATCGCCAATGCCGGTATCAATAATGGTCTGCTTCAGTACGCCGCCCGCGCCGATGATCAGGATCACCATGGCGATGCTTTTCACCGCGTTTTCAAAGGCATTCATCACCCACTGCATGTCGTGACCACGCGCGGTACCAAACAGCACGAAGGCGACAACCATAGCGATAAACATTGCAATCGGTGAAGAGCCTAAGAAGTTGACCACTTCCCACGCCTGCGTCCCTTTCACCAGCCAGATGTTGGCGATGGTGGTGGAGATCATGATGATTGCCGGGATCAGCGGCACCAGGATAGAAACCCCGAAGGATGGCAGATTGTTCTGGTCAACCGGTACGTCGGCCTTCATGAATGACGGCGTTGGGCGATCGAGGTTGCCGAGGAACTTCGGCAGGATAAGCCCGGCGCAGATCACGCTCGGAATGGTCACCAGAATACCGTAGATGTAAACCATGCCCATGTCCGCACCGTAGGCGTTAACCAGCGCAACCGGGCCCGGCTGTGGTGGGAACAGCGAGTGAGCGGTGGTGGCGGCGGCAACGGCGGGGATCGCCAGCTTGAGGAACGGGATCTTCGCCTCTGCGGCAATGACGATCACCAGCGGCGCCAGCATAATAAATGCCACTTCATAGAACATCGCCAGGCCGAAGATCAGACCAATAATGATCACCGACAGCTGCACGTAGCGCAGGCCGAGGCGCGCCAGCAGCGTATGGGCAATCTGATGCGCCGCCCCGGAATCAACCATCAGCTTACCGATGACCGCCCCGAATACCACGATAATCGCCAGTTCACCCAGCGTGCTGCCAAAACCGGATTTCATGGTGTGCAGCAGCTCCATTAAATCCATACCCGCCAGCATACCGACCGAGAGCGCCGCCAGCAGCAGGGCGACCATCGAGTTTATTTTGAATCTTAGATTGAGCACCAGCATCAGACCGATGCCGAATACGACCCACAGAATATTGAGAACGTGCATATAACGTCTACCTTTATTGGTTGAACCATTATGATTTTGGTTGAGATGTTACATATATTGGTTAACCATTGATGCGATGAATGTCACATTGCGTTACATGTTTACATTCTTACTGGGCTGCATGGCCGTAAAATGGCGGTATCATCAGCATGAATTGTGATTTGGTTAACCAATTTTGAGCTTCAGGTTGACATGTCATACCAAAAGGAGGAATTTATGTGCCATATCGTCGAGTCCATAACGTAACGAGGAATAAAACATGGAACAGACATGGCGCTGGTATGGTCCTAACGATCCGGTCACCTTAGCGGATGTACGTCAGGCGGGTGCCACAGGCGTTGTCACCGCTTTGCACCATATCCCGAACGGGGAAGTGTGGACAGTTGATGAGATCCTAAAACGCAAAGCCATTATTGAGCAGGCGGGCCTGGTCTGGTCGGTCGTCGAAAGCGTGCCGATCCACGAAGACATTAAAACCCGTTCCGGTAACTATCTGCAGTGGATCGCCAACTACCAGCAAAGCCTGCGTAACCTGGCTCAGTGCGGTATTCGTACCGTGTGCTACAACTTCATGCCGGTTCTCGACTGGACCCGTACCGACCTGGAATACGTCCTGCCGGACGGCTCCAAAGCGCTGCGCTTTGACCAGATTGAATTTGCCGCCTTTGAGCTGCATATCCTCCAGCGTCCGGGCGCGGAAGCGGATTACACCGCCGAAGAGATTGCTCAGGCAAATGAACGCTTCGCCACCATGAGCGATGAAGACAAAGCGCGTCTGACCCGCAACATCATCGCCGGTCTGCCGGGTGCGGAAGAAGGCTACACGCTCGACCAGTTCCGCCAACATCTGGCGCGCTATAAAGATATCGATAAAGCCGCGCTGCGTGAGAATTTCGCCGTCTTCCTGAAGGCGATTATTCCAGTGGCGGAAGAAGCTGGCGTACGCATGGCGGTACACCCGGACGATCCGCCGCGCCCGATCCTTGGCTTGCCGCGCATTGTTTCCACCGTGGAAGATATGCAGTGGATGGTCGATACGGTCAACAGCATGGCGAACGGTTTCACCATGTGCACCGGCTCCTACGGCGTGCGGGCAGACAACGATCTGGTCGACATGATCAAACAGTTTGGCCCACGCATTTACTTCACCCATCTGCGCTCCACGCTGCGTGAAGATAACCCGAAAACCTTCCATGAGGCGGCGCATCTGAATGGCGATGTCGACATGTACGAAGTGGTGAAAGCGATCGTTGAAGAAGAACAACGCCGTAAAGCCGAGGGCAAAGAGGATCTGATCCCCATGCGTCCGGACCATGGCCACCAGATGCTGGACGATCTGAAAAAGAAAACCAACCCAGGCTACTCCGCGATTGGTCGCCTGAAAGGGCTGGCGGAAGTGCGCGGCGTTGAGATGGCTATCCAGCGCGCTTTCTTCAGCCGCTAAAGTGAGTTGCCGGCCACCAGTCTGGCCGGCTTTTTTCTTTTCTCATCCGTTGGCCTTTCAACGGGTTCTGGAGTTCACGATGACAACGACAATTGCCAATAGCGACCTGCCGGTTGCGCGCCCTGCATGGGACCGCTCGCGCCTGCAATCCCGCATTGTTCACCTGGGATGCGGCGCTTTTCACCGCGCGCATCAGGCGCTGTATACCCATCATTTGCTGGAAACCACCGACAGCGACTGGGGGATCTGTGAAGTTAACCTGATGCCGGGTAACGACCGCGTACTGATTGAAAATCTGCGCAAGCAGCAACTGCTGTATACCGTGGCGGAAAAAGGCGCGGACAACACCGTGCTGAAAGTGATCGGCTCAATGAAAGAAGCGCTGCACCCGGATCTTGACGGCTGTGACGGTATTTTACAGGCGATGGCGCGCCCGCAGACGGCAATTGTTTCGCTGACGGTCACCGAAAAAGGCTACTGCACCGATGCGGCCAGCGGTCAGTTAGATCTCAATAACCCGCTGATTAAACACGATCTGGCGAATCCGACCGCGCCGAAATCGGCGATTGGTTACATCGTACAAGCGCTGTACCTGCGCCGTGAGCAGGGGCTGGCGGCTTTTACCGTGATGTCCTGCGATAACGTGCGTGAAAATGGGCATGTGGCGAAAGTCGCGGTACTGGGGCTGGCGCAGGCGCGCGACCCGCAGCTGGCGCAGTGGATTGAAGCTAATGCGACTTTCCCGTGCACTATGGTCGACCGCATTGTTCCGGCGGCGACGCCGGAAACGTTGCAGGAGATTGCCGACCAGTTGGGCGTTTACGATCCGTGTGCTATCGCCTGCGAGCCGTTCCGTCAGTGGGTAATTGAAGACAATTTTGTCAACGGTCGTCCTGACTGGGACAAGGTTGGCGCACAGTTCGTAGCCGACGTGGTGCCGTTTGAAATGATGAAACTGCGCATGCTCAACGGCAGCCACTCTTTCCTCGCATATCTGGGTTATCTTGGCGGCTATGAAACCATCGCCGATACTATGACCAACCCGGCGTACTGCAAAGCGGCGTTTGCGCTGATGATGCAGGAGCAAGCGCCGACGCTCTCGATGCCGGAAGGCACCGATCTCAACGCCTACGCCACGCTGCTAATCGAACGTTTCAGCAACCCGTCTCTGCGCCACCGTACCTGGCAGATTGCGATGGACGGCAGCCAGAAATTACCGCAGCGCCTGCTGGACCCGGTGCGTCTGCACCTGCAAAACGCCAGCGGCTGGCGTCATCTGGCGTTGGGCGTGGCGGGCTGGATGCGCTACACCCACGGTGTGGATGAGCAGGGGCAGGCCATTGATGTTGTCGACCCAATGCTGGCGGAATTTCAGCACATTAACCAACAGTACCAGGGCGCCGAGCGCGTGACGGCGCTGCTGGGGCTGTCTGGTATTTTTGGTCATGATCTGGCGGAAAACGCCGACTTTGTGGAGACCATTATTGCGGCGTATCAACAGTTATGTGAACACGGCGCACGTGAGTGCGTTGCGGCATTAAGCGCTGACGCGTAACTTCCGAACTATGACGGGTCAATCAAAATATTGGTTTGGTTGACCCGTTTTCTGTTTTTGGCTTCCCGCAAATGCTATAGTTCGATACCTATTCCCCGTATCTGACTACACGCATCTGACGGACGTAACATGATGAAATCGAACACTTCTCAGCAAAGACCCTACCAGGAAGTGGGTGCCATGATCCGCGATCTGATTGTTCAGACGCCGTACCAGCCCGGTGAGCGCTTGCCGCCAGAGCGTGAAATTGCCGAGATGCTCAATGTCACTCGTACGGTGGTTCGCGAAGCGTTAATCATGCTGGAAATTAAAGGCCTGGTGGACGTGCGCCGCGGGGCCGGGATCTACGTGCTCGACAACGCGGACGCGCAGACTATCGACAGTACGGATGCAAATCATTGCAATGATGCGGGCCCGTTTGAGCTGCTGCAGGCGCGACAACTGCTGGAAAGCAATATCGCTGAATTTGCCGCGCTGCAGGCTACCCGCGAAGATATCGTCAAAATGCGCCAGGCGTTGCAACTGGAAGAGCGGGAGCTGGCGTCCAGCGAGCCGAACGGTTCTGAAAGCGGCGACATGCAGTTCCATCTCGCCATCGCTGAAGCCACGCATAACAGCATGCTGGTGGAGCTGTTTCGCCAGTCATGGCAGTGGCGTGAGAACAACCCGATGTGGATCCAGCTCCATAGCCACCTCGACGATACTCATTACCGAAAAGAGTGGATGGGCGACCACAAGCAGATCCTGGCGGCACTCATTAAAAAAGATGCCCGCGCGGCCAAGCTGGCCATGTGGCAGCATCTGGAAAACGTCAAACAGCGTCTGCTGGAGTTTTCAAATGTTGATGACATTGATTTTGATGGTTATCTGTTTGATTCCTGGCCGCTGGATAAAGTTAACGCCTGGTTTTCCTTCCCTTTTACAACGTGGGCCATTCCGGCCCGCGTATCACTTCCCGCTGATTTTCGCTGACTATTTTCCCCGTCTGGACGCGACGTAAAATAATGTTTCCATCAATGCTGATGGCATTTTTTGCAGCGTAATTGCGGAGCGAAAATTGATATATATCAATTAAAAATAACTTATTTTCGCGTGCAAAAAAATGCACCATTTACCTTATTTTTACCTTTTCGTGCTTATTTTTCGACAAAACAGGTCAATGCGAAGTGAGAATCACACTGATTTGCCCAACGGTTAGTGCCGTTAATGTGTACTTAAGGGCGTATAAAAACAGAGGGTTTAGATAAAAGTAGACATTAATCACGCTCTGTAACTTATTGGTCAGAATGATGTTTTGTTTACGCAGGTTGATTACTCGTCCAGCCTCTCCCATTTTAATCAAATGAGTAAGAACAAATATTCGTAAAGTAAAAATTACACATTATTCTACAATCAAGTTATCTTTCATTTGAAATATCGTTCCACTTTTTTTTGTGTTTATTAACAGTTTCATTACTATTGTGATTTTTTTTTGCCGTTGACATGTTTTTACACTGACTGCATATTTCATCGCCATAAGCGTGTTATTGCGTTCAGGAGTTAAAAATGCCTTCTCGAGATTATCCCGATATCCGAAAAGCCAGAGGGACCCGATCTAAAGATATGGTTCTTTTAAGTGCCCGTGTTGATACTTCTCTTTGGGAATATGTCCGAACACTGGCATTTGAAACGCGTAAAAGTAAACAAGATATTATTGCTGAAGCATTAATGTTGCATCGCTCAGTTAATGAGAGTGAAAGTCTCGAGTAATTATCGCTGTCCGGTTTTGATTGAAAATCCAAAAATGAATTATGTCTTGCCACTTCATTATTACCTTCATTGGTATTTTTTTTGGTGTGTTATTGGTATTGCCCCTTAATCCATAGCTGCAATGGCATTAGGGGTAACCTCCGTTCATGCAGCGGAAATTTATAATAAAGATGGCAACAAGCTGGATCTCTACGGCAAAGTAAAAGCAGCCCATTCCTGGACTGATGGTACTAATGCTGATGAAACCTACACACGTCTGGGTTTTCGCGGTGAGACGCAAATCAACGATCAACTTACCGGTTACGGCCAGTTTGAAAGTCAGTTTGATGCCGCTAAAGCAGAAGGTTCTCAGAATGGCGTTAATACACGTCTGGCGTTTGCTGGCCTGGATTATGGTCATGACGTCAGTTTTGACTACTGTCGTAACTATGGCATCGCTTACGATGTGGGAGCTTATACTGATACTCTTTCAGAGTTCGGCGGCGACTCCTTTGAGGATACTGACCGTTTCCTTACTACACGCACTTCTGGCGTTGCAACACTCCGCACCAAAAATCTGTTTGGTGCCGTTGATGGTCTGAACATCGGCGCGCAATACCAGGGTCAGGATGACACCAATGGAAATCCGGCTAAGCAGCACGGTAACGGCTACGGCTTCTCCCTGGGCTATGACAATATTGCGGATTCCGGTGTTTCTGCCATTGCGACCTACACAAATAGCTCAATTACCGCAGACCAAAAGAAAGGCAATAAAGACGGTAAGTGGGAAGGTAATAACGCTGAATTCTGGGGCGCTGGCCTGAAATATGACGCGAATGCTATCTACGTTGCGACCCTGTACGGCGAGTCCCATAATCTGATTCAGGGTGTTGATAAAGCACAACATTTTGAAGAGATGGCTGCCTATGTGTTTGATTTTGGCCTGCGTCCGAACGTGGCATACGTGCATACGCGTGACACCAATAACAACACGGATAAGACCGAATACGTTGCGCTGGGTACTGATTACTACTTCAACAAAAACATGGTGGCTGATGTGGGTTACAAAATTAACCTGCTTGATGGCAAAAACGACGATAACCAGGTTGTTGCTGGTCTGACTTACCAGTTCTAAGTTTTTGTGATGATTGAACAAGGCGTCTTTAGTAAGACGCCTTTTTTACATATGCTTTTGAGGCTCATATCGGTTGGTTTTGTTCCGACTGCAGATCGCTAAATAGCCATTTCCAGATATCCACTTTTACCCATGCAACGGCACAGAGAATGAGGTAAAAAAGAGGATTATGCGTAATGGAAATACGCATGACTTCCATCGGAAACTTTCCAGAAGCCCATTGCCACAAGAAAACGGTTGTTAACAGAAATATAATCAACAATCCTGCTGCACCAAATAGACCAAAGTTTTTATAATCGCCTACCGTGCTAATTAAACCAGCCAGAATAATCAACCCAAGTATGAGTTTTTTAACCTCGACATGTGCTCTTCCCGCAAGTGCTGTTGCAATTTAAGTAATATGTCCATTTTTACGCATGTGCTATCAGCAAATGTATATACGTAAAAGTAAATCATAAAGTTTTTAGAGCGGTGTTTGACTGTTATTTACAGGTCATTAAATGCTGACATTTAATTGCAGAACAATCTGATGAAAATATATCTATGGCGTTAGCGGAGTGATGGTCTTTACAGACTATAAGCGGTTGTTTATACCCTGGATAATTCGAGTATATATCAGCGTTTCGCGCTAATCAGGCGTGTTCAGGAGGCGGGGAACGCGGCTATACAGCGCCAGTTTCCGTTTTCCTGGCGGTAGATAGATTCGGTATGCCCAGGGATCACCCATTCTTCTTCCATGCCAGTAGCACAGTCGATGTAGATGCAGAGTCCGCAACCACCGCGTAGCTCGCGGGGAATATCCGCCACCCGAAAGCGGACCCCTGCGGCCTGTAGCGCCTTGCGCATTTTGATGACACCGACAGTGGAATGAAACAAGAACAGCGTTTCCTTCACTGACGTTTCCCCTGACGCTGGCCTATCAACGCCGCTCCGATTGCACCGGCAAACTGTGCGTCGGGATGCGTGTGTACGGGAATGCCTACATGACCTTCGAGCATACGGGCAAAGGCGTGACAGTGGCTGACTCCGCCGGTAAATAACAGCGGTGCTTGTGCTGAAAGCCGCCCGATGAAGTTAGCGCTGCGTCTGGCCATTGCGTTGATCACGCCAGCCAGAATCGCCTCTGGCGCGATGCCCGCAGAGCGCAGGCTAATGACTTCTGACTCGGCAAATACTGTACACATGCTGGTGATAGCATGCGGTTCGACGCCAGCAGTGATCGTATCCAACTGCTCTACGCTGGCTCCGAGGGTGCGTGAGATAACATCCAGAAACCGCCCGGTTCCGGCAGCGCACTTGTCATTCATTAAGAAATCGCTGAGATTGCCATCGTCATCCAACTGGATGACTTTACTGTCCTGACCACCAATATCAATCACTGTGCGGGTGCCGGGAGCCAGCAATCGCGCACCAAGCCCGTGGCAGGAAATTTCAGTGACCTGTTTGTCGGCATAATCGACGAGCTGCCGTCCGTACCCGGTGAGGGTTAAAAATGGTCGGTTCTCCAGCCCAGCCTGCAACGTTTCCCATGCCTGCGCGATCGCGTCCGCGGGGCGAAAAGGCGTTGGGCAAAGGAAGCGGCGTCTGATGACGTTACCTTCCAGCAAAACGCCTTTCGTCGCCGTGGATCCAGAATCAATCCCAATTGAGTATGTCATCTGCGTTTCTCACAACATCTCAATGAATGCGGCGACGCGGGTACTGAGCTGGCCGATATCTGCGCTGGAATAGTCGGTTTCAATCGCGATATAAGGAATGTTGTGCTGTTGGCGTACGTGACGCTTAATAGCGAGTGATTCAACGGCGTAGGTGTGGCAAGCCTGCAAAATGACATCGACGACGCCGTCAGCCTGGTACTCTTCAACCATTTGACTGAGCATTTTCAGGCGTTGATCGTTAGGAGAAATACAGGAGCAGCCGATGGCGAGGTATTTATCAGTCAGCGCGTCGTAGACATCGCCGGTTTCCGCCACGCATTGTTCGGTGGCCTTTGCGCCGGTGCAGTTTTCATAACCCACGACCCAACCACCGTTTTCTTCAATGGCACGAACGACTTTCTCTGCCGCGCCGCCAATGGGGCAGCCGGTTATCAGGATGCGCGGACGTGACGCCAGACGTTTCCCTGCCTGCCATTCCAGATGTACGCGCTCGGCCATGCTATTAAGCTCGTCGATCAACGCTTCTTTATCAAAACGGAAGGTGGCGCCGTAGACGACTTTCAGAATGTCACTGCCGCTAAGCGCGGGTGGGTTAAGTTGGCCAACGCGGTAGAAATTCGCCAGCGCCCGGCGTTCCTGGTTTTTGAGAATAACGGCTTCACGCAGCGCAGCTTCGGTAATGGCTGTGCCAAAACGGGCTTCGACGACCTGCTGCAGACGCCGGATCTCGGCTTTCCATAGCGCACGGGAAGCTGCATCGCTGGCGCTGTTGGGCAGTTGCATTACATGTACCGCTTTAAATTCGGCCATGTACTCGTACATTTTCTTTTTACCATCGCAGGTGGTTTCGCCCACCACCAGGTCAGAGAAATAGAAGTAGGGGCATTTGTCGGTTTTGCCAAACCCGTAGCTGCTTTTGATTAGCGGACACAGGTTCCGCGGCAGATCTTTTTCGGCCTCTTCAATGGTTTCATCAGAGGTCGAGCACAGGGAAACGACGACCGCGCCCGCCGCCATCGCAATCTCCTGCGGCATAAAGGTGCAATAGGTCCCAACGAGCGGAATACCTTGCTCTTTAAGATCCATTACGGTGAGAAAACCTTTCTGACGGGCGTCGGAGAATTGATTGAAAATAGCGGGTAAATCGGTGATTAGCGACATGATTTTCCTTCCCCGTAACACGGGAGACAGTAAAAAGACGCCGCATTATAACCCTGTAATATGTCAGGTTTTATTGATGTGCAACAATTGCGCGTTTACAGATTACGGCTGTAGACCCGCGAGACTTCCCCCCACGGATGATAGCCTGGCCCGTCAAAGTAAAATCCCGCTTTCTCGTATAAACCTTCCAGGTCAGTACACAGATGGAGCTGCGTAAAACCCAGCTGTCTGGCCTGCTGTGCAATATGTTCGATCAGGCGAAACGCCAGACCGTGACCACGATAGCGAGGATCGATATAGAGCGCGCATAGCCACGGCCACAGTTCGCCGCGACTAATAAAATCATTGGTGATCAATCCAGCGCAGCCAACAATGCTGCCACCATCCTGTAGCCAGTACCACTGCGGTAGCGGGTTCTTTGCGCCAATACAACGGCGCAATGCATCCTCGTATACCGCCATGGAGTCTTCTGAGGCCCATTGCTGCTGAAAGTAAGCGGTGATCTCGTGCAGCTTTTCTGGCATCTCGCGCAGGGAAAAAATGCGGATGCTCATCGTCATTGAATCTTCCTCCTTAAAAACTCGCCAGCGTCAGCAGGGACGGAATTTGCGACAACAGATATAACACCAGCCCGATTGAACCGCCAACCAACGTGCCGTTGACGCGAATAAACTGCAAATCTTTACCGATGTTTAACTCAATTTGCTGCGACATATCGCGCGCATCCCAACTTTTCACCGTGTCGCTGATATGGCGCGTCAGGAAGCTGGCGAACTCTGGCGCTACTTTATGCGCGGCCTGCTCCAGATGCCCATTCAGTGAGGCGCGCAGGGCGCTGTCGGCTACCAGCGTTTCGCCGAACCACTGCCCGGCGCTGACGATGCGCTGCTTCACGCGGGAATCGTCGGCGTTAATGTCGGTTTTCACCCACTGACGCAGGTCTGCCCACAGCTCGCCAAGATAACGGTTGAAGGCTTCATCTTCCTTCAGATAGCTTTTCATGCTTTCGGCCCGCGTGGCCATCTCAGGATCGTGTTTGAGCTTGTCGATGAGCTTAAACGTGGCGCGATCGAACGCGTGGCGGATCTGATGCGCCCGATCGTGGCTGATGTCATCCAGCAAGGAGTTAACGGCATCAGACACCAGCTCGGCGCTGTGCTCGCCCAGCCATTCGGTCGGCAGGATCTTTGCTTTCAGCGGATGTTCGGTTTCTAGCCAGTGCACTACCTGTCTGGCGATAAACGCCCGTGAACTGTCGCGCTGGAGCAGGGCGATAAGTTGGGCGATCAGCGTGTCGAGCAGCACCTGATGGCGATTGTTTTTGGTCATGCTTTCCAGCATCAGCGCGCTGGTTCCGGAGAGATCGACCTTGTCGATGGCCTTGTGCACCGCCCGCTTGATCAGCCGCTGAATGCGCGAGTCGTCGGTCAGTTCGAGAAAACCGCTCATGATCTGCAACAGATGCTGGCCGATGCGCTGGGCGTTTTCCGGCTGGCTGAACCAGTTGCCGATCAACAGCGCCGGTTCATGGCGGCGGATCAGGGCTATCAGCGACTGGGTATCGAGGAATTTTTCTTGTACAAACTGACCAAGATTTTCGCCGATTCGGTCTTTATTACGCGGGATAATCGCCGTATGGCGCGAGATAAACGGGATCGGCACCCGACGAAAAAGCGCTACCACGGCGAACCAGTCCGCCAGCGCGCCGACCATCGCCGCTTCAGCAATCGCTTTGATCCCGAGTACCCAGAAGTTGGGCGGCAAAAACAGCGTGATGACGAACGTCGCGGCAGCGATCAGCAGCAATGAGAGCGCCAGGCGCTTGGCACGTTTGAGTTCAGCAATTTTATTCATAGGCTTAAGGATAGAGCCAGACGGGGGGATCGCGCAAAAATTGTGGCGCGTCTCCCATTTTCAGGTGGGAAGCGTTTATCCTGGGATCCAGTTATCCCACGCCGGTAAGGGACCAAGTTCTGCGACCAGAAAATCGATAAACGAACGCACCTTCGGATTGCTGTACTTACTGGGAAAATAGAGCGCATACAGGGCATGAGTTTCACAGGTGATGGTGCCGTCGAGCATCAGCGGTGTTATCTCTTCTTTTTGAATATGATCGCCAATCAGATAAGTGGGCAAATACGCCACCCCCTGATCTTCTAGCACCGACTTCAACAGCACCAGGCTGCTGTTGGCCTGGATCGGCATATGCAGTTTTAACTGATGCAGTCGATCCTGTTCATCTGCCACCTTCAGTACCGGCGTGAGGCCCGGGTAAACCAGGCAATCATGATCTACCAGATCGCTGCGACGCTGGGGCATGCCTTTTTTGGCAAGGTAGCCGGGTGAGGCGCAGTACGCCCAGCGCACAGGCACCAGCTTGCGCATCGCATAGTTTTGCGGCGGCGCGGTGGAAATTCGCAGGGCAATGTCAAAATCCATTTCGTTCAGATTGACGAAGTTATCGTTGAGGTCGATATACAGATTCACATCCGGGAACTGGGAGCGATATTTATCCACCAGGTTCACCAGCCGGGAATAACCAAACGCAATGGAGCAGGTTATACGTAATTCACCCTGCGGGTTATGGTAATAACCGGAGGTGGTGTTCAGGGTTTCGTCGAATTCTTTCAACAGCTTGTTAGCGCGATTAAAGAGATATTGCCCGGCATCGGTCAGGGTAATACTGCGGGTGGTGCGTTTAATTAATGTCGTGCCTAACGTATCTTCCATCGCCGCCAGGCTTTTACTGACCGCAGACGGCGAGACGTTGAGCTGCGCCGCGGCTTCTGACAATCCTCCGCAGTCGACGATTTTAGTAAAAAACTCCAGATGCTTGAGTGAAATCGGCGTACTCATAATTTCCTTAAATTCACAAGTGATTTGCAAAAACGGTACGAATAGGCCGTTACATTCGCCTTTTAAACATGCAACTATTGAATCACAGGAAACAACTTGCTGGCAAAATGAAAAAATAACAACTTAGGTGAGTTACGTCACAAAATAAAAGGAGGCGAAACGGAAACTCATCACATTGTGAATTTAATCTCATTAATTATTATTCTAAAGGTACCGATTATGTGGTCACGACTCGAACCCTACAGATCGTCGATTATTTTATTAGTTGCTCTGGTGATTGGCGGCTTATTAGGTATTTATGCCCCATCGTTTGCAGGTAAACTCCAGCCGATAGGTCAGATATTCCTGAACCTGTTATTTATGATTATTGTGCCGCTGGTGGGGATCAGCGTCATGTCTTCCATCGCCAGTATGACCGACCTGAAAAGGTTGGGACGTATAATGGCGATTATCTTTATTGTTTCGATCGCAATGGCCTTTATTCCGGCGGCCGGGATCGTCGCGCTGGCGCTCTGGTATAACCCGGCGCAGGGCGTCACTATCGATCTCTC
Organism: Citrobacter sp. RHBSTW-00029; assembly: GCF_014104295.1. Lineage (NCBI taxonomy): Bacteria > Pseudomonadati > Pseudomonadota > Gammaproteobacteria > Enterobacterales > Enterobacteriaceae > Citrobacter > Citrobacter sp. RHBSTW-00029. The sequence continues at coordinate 3,540,081 of NZ_JABXRT010000001.1, read as the reverse complement.
GCAGTCGGTGCAGGCGGGCAGTGGCAAGATGGATTTTGTCAGCATGATCACCACCAGCGACTTTATTGGGCTGTTCTCTAAGTCCAATATTCTGGCACTGATCGTAATGGCGATCATCGCCGGTGTGGCGATTGGGCAATCGGATCAGGCGGGTAAACGCATTGCATCGCTGCTGGAAGATGCCAATACCGTGATCATGAAGATTGTCTCCATCATTATGAAAGTGGCGCCGATTGGCCTTGGCTGCTATTTCGCCGCCACCATGGCCAGCCAGGATTCTGCTCTGCTGTTAACTTTCGCCCGCGCCATCGGCCTGTTTATGGTCGCCACGCTGGTCTACTTCGTTTTCGGCTCGATTCTCTATTCGTATATTGGTGGCGGTGTTCCGGCGGTCAGAGCGTTCTGGCGTAATGCGATTGAACCTTCAGCCACTGCGCTTGGGACCTGTTCTTCACTGGGGACGCTACCTGTAACTCTGCGCGCCGGTAAGGCGATGGGGATTAACCCGGAAATCGTGGATGTGTCCATTCCGCTGTTGGTTAATCTGAACAAAGGCGGCGTGGCGATGATTGCCGCGCTGAAAATCGTCTTTATCTATTCCGTGCTCGGCATGGAGTTCACCACCGAGACCTTCTTCCTGACGATGCTGATTGCGGTGCTCTCCGCCATTATCGTCGGCGGTGTACCGGGCGGGGCGTTCCTCGGTGAGATCTTTATCGTGACTACGCTCGGCCTGCCGATGGAAGCGATCCCGATGCTGGTGGTGTTGGGCACCATTACCGATGCGCCAGCCACGCTGATTAACGTAATCCACGATTTGAATGCGGCACAGATTGTCGAACGGTTCGCTGGAAAAAAGCAGACCAACGCTGAACTGAATTCAACTGCCGCCGTTGTATAGATTAAGAAACAGGAGATGTTATGAAAGACGCAATGAAGCTTGAAACACAATTGGTGGTTGCGGGTCGCGACAAACGTTACACCCAGGGTGCGGTGAATCCGGTTATCCAACGCGCCTCTTCGCTGGTGTTTGATACCGTGAAGGACAAGAAATTTGCCACCGCCAATCGTGCAAATGGCGAACTGTTTTACGGTCGTCGCGGCACTTACACGCACTTTGCTTTCCAGAAGGCCATGAGTGAGCTGGAAGGCGGCGCGGGCTGCGCGCTGTACCCGTGCGGCGCGGCGGCGGTCACCAATGCGATTCTGGCGTTTGTCCAAAGCGGCGATCATATCCTGATGACCGGCGCGGCCTACGAGCCAACCCAGGATTTTTGCAATAAGATCCTGAGTAAATTCAACGTGGAAACAACGTATTACGATCCGCTGATTGGTGCAGGTATCGTCGATCTTCTGCGTCCGGAAACGAAGGTTGTATTCCTTGAGTCACCAAGTTCTATCACCATGGAAGTCCAGGACGTGCCGGGGATGGTGAAGGCGATCCGCGCGGTGAATCCGGAGATTGTCATTATGATCGACAACACCTGGGCGGCGGGCGTGCTGTTCAAAGCGCTGGATTATGGCGTGGATATTTCCATTCAGGCGGGAACGAAGTACACCATCGGTCATTCGGACGGCATGCTGGGCACGGCGGTGTCTAACGCCCGTTGTTGGGATCGTCTGCGCGAGAACTCCTACCTGATGGGGCAAACGCTGGATGCCGATACCGCCTACAACGGCAGCCGCGGATTGCGCACCCTGGCGGTACGCCTTAAGCAGCATCAGGAGAGCAGTATCCATATTGCTCGCTGGCTGTCGGCAAGACCGGAAGTGGCGCGGGTGAACCATCCGGCATTACCGGAGTGTCCCGGCCACGAGTATTTTCAGCGTGATTTTACCGGAAGCTCAGGCCTGTTCTCATTTGTGCTGAAAAAGAGACTGACCGACGAACAGATGGCGAATTTCCTCGATAACTTCTCGCTGTTCCATATGGCCTATTCGTGGGGTGGATTTGAGTCGCTCATTCTGGCGAACCAGCCGGAAGAGCTGAACAGCATCCGACCGGCTGGAGAGGTGGATTTCAGCGGCACGCTGGTCAGGGTGCATATTGGCCTGGAGGATATTGGCGACCTGATTGCCGATCTCGAAGCGGGATTTGCACGCATTGCGTAAGGTGATGTGATTAGTGCCGGATATGGCGCAAGCGCCTTATCCGGCCTACATAGTTGTCGTAGGCCGGATAAGCGGGCAGGTTAGTTTTCAGTGGCTAACGTCGTTGCCTCATGCTGGCGCACCCGTTTGAGCAAGGCTGCCAGCGTGAACACGACAGCGATCCCCGCCACAACCGCCAGCAGATGAAACGAAATCCTGCCGCCGTTAAACCATAGCCAGCGTCCAATTTCGACAGAAACCGCCATCACCGTCAGGATCACCATATTCAGCGACGCGGAAACCGTACCCTTCGGTAAGTTGTTGGAAAACAGCGTAAAGCGGAACAGCGTCGGGAAGATCATTCCAATGCCAAACGCATACAGGCTCGTTCCCAGCACTGACCACAGCCAGACGTGCGGCCACAGCAAATTACCCGCGATCAGCACCGCTAACCCGCTCAGTTGAACAGGCACGGCGCGCCAGATAAAACTGGGTTGGGTTGGATCCTTCACAAAACGAACCACCACCATATTGGCGACGATCACCGCGCCAAACACCGGCGCCTGCGCCCAGGCAAACTGCGATGTAGTCATGCCGCCCGCATCAATCAGGATCACTGGTGAGACTGCCACCCAGCTCATCATCGGGATATAGCTTAGCGATAGCGTGGCTGCGCCAAACAGGAATACCCGGTTGCGGAAAACGTCGCGGAAATCGCGCAGTACGCCGCGTGCACTGAACGGCACCGTGCCGCGCTGGACGGTTTCTGGCATGGCTAACGCTAACCCAATCAGGGCGATAAACCCCATGACGGCAATAATGGCAAACAGAAACTTCCAGTGGACAAAGTGCATCAGCGCTGCTCCGGAGAGCGGGCCAATAACCGGCGCAACCAGTACAATGGAGGTGATTATCGCCATCAGTTTGATGGCCTTCGTTTGCCCAAACGCCTCCTGCACCGTGACGTAGCCTACGGTTGCGATAAAGCAGATGCTGGTGCCCTGCACAAATCGGGCAACCAGAAATTGCGTCATTGAGGTGGTGAACAGCGTGGCCGCGCAGGCGAGCGTAAAGATGAACGCCCCCGCGATCAGCACCGGCCGGCGGCCAATCCGGTCGGAAAGCGGGCCTAACAACCATTGCAGCGCCATGCCGCCTGCCAGATAAAGGCTCACCGCAGCCGGTGCCAGGCTGACATCGGCGTTGAAATCGCGCACGACATTAATGATGCCGGGCTGGATCAGGTCCGTCGACAGATAGGCGGCGAAGTCATATAAAATCAACGCGATGGGGAAAAATAGCGTCGTGGCGCGTTGGGAGAAAAACGCGAGAATCCGTTGCATAAAACAGCTCCTTGTCGGGAGAAAACCCTCAACGGGAATAGCGAAATTCAATACCGTCTTTGAGACGTCAGGCCGATGACAGAAAAAAGCAGACTGCAAATGTACTGAATTTCATGTAATCAAAAACGCTGCCCGCGCGAGGCGCAAACAGGAGAAACGTTTTCAGACCCGGGTCAGAAAACGTAACGATTACAGGTAACAATCAGCACATCGCACCTCGGGAAGAATTGGTTGAATGGATAATAGCCACCCAAAGTGTAATGCGAACTGGATATTAATTAAACGGGTTTATCCGCTTTATTTGCAGAAATTCGTCACGCTTATCAGAAAGTGACGCTCTGCAGAAAACGCAGCGCGATCGCACCGCCGAAGACGATCAGTACGCCCCCGGCGATGCGTTCGATCCACACGATCCCCAAGGTTAACCGCCGCTGGATCTGCGGCAAGCCGATGAACATCACAATCAGCAGATCCCATAACAGCACCACGCTGGTCATCCAGATCCCGCTCACGGCTTGTTGCAGCAGCGTTACCGATGGGCCGATCAGGGCGGTCATCAGCGCCAGATAAAACAGCGCATTTTTTGGGTTAAGCAGTGACGAACCTAGCCCCAGCAGCAGCTGTTTACCAAATCCCGGGCAGGCAGACAGGGCGTCTGCTCCGGTCAGAGCTTGCGGGCGGCTGCGTATCAGCAGGCTGCCTATCCACAATAAATAGAGCGCGCCCAGCAGCTCAATAACCGTAAACAGCAGGGGAAGCTGGCGCAGGATCCCCCAACCGATAATTGCCAGCAGGATATATAGCCCATTGCCGACGGCGATACCCACACACAGCCCGGCGCTGCCGCGCATCCGGTAACGGGCGGCGTAACCGACCAGTAAAAAGAAGTCCGGTCCGGGGCTTAGCAGAGCAACAAAATGCGCCAGCGCCAGCGCGGGAAAAGCAGACGGAAAAAGTACAGAAAGCAGTGACATAGTGACCTCAGACAATGAATCTGAGAGAACTGTACGCCTGACGCAGCGCTAATTATTGTCTGATATTGATCGTCCCAACGCGTACTGGCGCGGCGTGGCTGCGGTGTAGCGGACAAAGGTGCGATGGAAATGGCTCTGGTCGGCAAACCCGCTCTGATAGCCGACATCGGCAATCTCATCCCCGGCACGAAGCCGCTGGCGGGCATAGTCAACCCGCAAGATGTTCAGATAACTTGCCGGTGTGAGTCCGGTGTCCTGCTTAAAGGTACGGATCAGCGTTTCTTTACGCATGCTGCACTCTTGCGCCAAATCGCCCAGCGAGGGCGGAGCCTGCAGGTTGGTCTGCAACCGCTCGCGCAGATACTGGCTGGCGGCGCTTAGGTTTTCCGGTGCTACCGACTGCAATGGCAGCGAGCGCAGCAATGCTTGTGCGGCATCCGTTACCCGCGTCGTTTGCCGTTGCTGCATAAGTGCCACAAGATCCAAATAGCGCTGGAATAATTGCGGATCGCGGATAACGGGATCGCGCGAACAAAGCAGTTGGTTGTTGTTCTGCGCAGGAAGACTAGCAAGACACCACTGGGTATCAAGATAAAGCATGTGATAGCTGCGAAACTGCCCGTTAACGGGGTTGCAGCTGTGGGGTGCCAGTGGCGGGATCACAATCAGATCGCCCACTTTCAGACGGTATTCCTTGCCATTGCACTGGCAGCATGTTTCCCCCTCAAGAATTGCCCCGATTGAGAGCTGAGAGTGGTGATGTCGTTTATAGGCCTGCTGGCTTTGCCAGGTGCTGCGTAGCTCCAGCCACGGGAGCTGTTCATCACGCCAGAACGACTGTGGAATATCCCGGGTGTATGTCATATCGCGTCCTCCCTGAAAGTGATGATTTGTTATAGCACAGGCTGCGCGGTCAAAAAGCGGGAATGCGTATTGAGATAGCGATTCTGCGTGACGGGTTCCAGACAAATGCAGACGTTACATAGGGACGTTTTTATCCCGGAAATCGCCTCGCAAACAGAGAAAGTTGCAGATGAGGGTGTAGCTTCCTTATGGGACTGGTTGAGCAAATTGTTTCTCTGTTAGTTACTGGGTCCACTAATGACAGCCAGATAAAGACGCTGTTTAATTATATTTTGCGAACCGGCGATGCACCTCGATTCAATGAGTTTATTCGTGGGGTTGCCGAACGTTCACCGCAGCATAAGGAGCATTTGATGACGATCGCGGACAGATTGCATGAGGCTGGATTTCAAAAAGGGTGGCTCGAAGGTCAGCAAAAAGGTAAGCAGGAAGGTCTAATTCAGGGACGACGTGATGAAGCGCTCCGTATTGCCCGCACTATGCTGACCGACGGTATCGATATCAATACGGTACAACAAATTACCCGGCTTTCCGCCGACGATATTCACGGCTTAAGCCATTAAATATGACTTGAACCGCGCAATCGCCAGCCCGGTAGCACCGGGTGGTCTGATTTACTCCATTGCCGCCTTTACTGCTTCCCCGAGCTTTTGCATCACTTCCTGATGCTTCTCGTTTGGCGGCAACGCGCAGTTGATGCGCACACAGTTACGATACTTTCCGGATGCGGAGAACAGCGATCCCGGGGCGACCTGTATTTTCAACCGACAGAGCTGTTTAGCAACGCAGACCATATCGACCTGCTGCGGCAATTCTACCCACAGCATAAAGCCACCTTTTGGTCGGGTGACGCAGATCCCGCAGGGGAAGTACTCCCGTACCCAGCAGGTGTAGATCTCCATATTGCGCTGATAAATCTGGCGCATGCGTCGGATATGACGATGGTAATGCCCCTCGCGCACGAAGGTGGCGGCCGCCAGTTGCGTGGCAGGAACGTTGGTGCCAATGACGGCGTACTTCATGTGCAGCAGTTTGTTGTAATAGCGACCGGGAACCACCCAACCGACGCGCAGACCGGGGGCGACGGATTTTGTAAACGAACTGCAGAGTATTACACGGCCGTCGCTGTCCCAGGAATGGATGGTGCGCGGCCGCGGATACTCTGTAGCCAGTTCACCATACACATCGTCTTCAAAAATGACGATGTCGTGACGCTGGGCGAGGGCGAGCACCGCCCGCTTACGCGTATCCGGCATAATGAATCCGAGAGGGTTGTTGCAGTTGGGAACCAGCAGCACGCCTTTGATCGGCCACTGATCCAGCGCCAGCTCCAGCGCTTCAATGCTGATCCCGGTGTCAGGATCGGTTGGGATCTCAATCACCTTGATCCCTAAGCCGCGCAGTAGCTGCATCGTGCCGTAGTAGGCCGGTGATTCAACGGCGACAATATCTCCGGGCTGGCAGACCGTCAGCAACGCCAGCGACATTCCGCTCTGACTGCCGCTGGTGATCACAATATCATCTGCATTAACCACCGAACCGCTGTCCAGCATCAGGCGCGCAATCTGACTGCGCAGTTCACGGCACCCGGAGATTTCATCGTAGCCCAAAATCGCTTTCAGATTATGCTGCGCCACGCGGCTTAACTCGCGCCAGAGCGGCTTCAGGCTGGGTTGATTGATATCGGGCACGCCACTGCTGAAAGGCGTGATGGATTTGTCCGCGTTGCCTTTCAGCATATCCAGCACCTGATCCCACTGGGTTATCTCCACTGGACGCTGGACCGGTCGCGACATCAGCGGCACCGGAGGCTGCGCTTTTTGCGGCGCGACAAAGTAGCCGGAACGTGGCTGGGGGGTGATCAACTGGCGCTGTTCCAGCGTCTGATACGCCTGCTGAACGGTGCTGATGCTGACCCCGTGCTCCTGGCTCAGGCTGCGTACCGAAGGCAGTTTTTCGCCATGGCGATACAGCCCTTGCTCAATGCGTTCGGCCAGCAGATTGGCCAGATGTTGGTAACGGGTCATGCTGTATCCCTCATGGGTACCATACAGATTAAAAAACCAGTACAGATTGGCGTAATTAATGCGATGCAGAATCCTTTTTAACCAATCTGTATGTTAAAGAAAAGTACTTTGTGAGTCTGTATTGTGCCTGGCCAAATCCGTGAAGATAAAGCCTCTGGCAAGACGGGGAGGCAAGGTATGGAATTTCACGAAAATAAAGCAAAGCAGCCGTTTATTGGATTTGTGCAGATCTGGCAGGTGATAAAACGCTGGCATTTGCGGGCGCAAACGCGGCGCTTATTGCAGCAGATGAGCGACGAGCGGTTGCGGGATGTCGGGCTGCGACGCGATCAGGTGGAGTGATTTTTCTTCACCAACAAAGGCCGGGGGCTACCACCCGGCCTCTTTTTCATTCATGGTATTTATCAATTCATGCTTCTGATTAGTCTGTTTCTTGATACTTACCCTGATAAGTATTATTTTCTTCTCAGCGATGAGGGGAAGAAAACATGACTGAAGATGAACGGTTTGTCCGCCGCCCGATGGGGATGCGCATGGCAATGGTGGTGCGGCAGTGGCGGGCCATTATTGATGCAGCCATTACCGACACAGGCCTGACGCAGTCAAGCTGGACGGTACTGATGCAACTGTATCAACTGGGAGACAACGTCTCGGTCAGTGAACTGGCACAGGTGCAGGGTATTGAACTGCCGCCGCTGATGCGCACCCTCTCACAGCTGGAAAAGCACGGCTATCTGCTGCGTTCCACATCGCCTTATGACAAACGCATTCGCCTGCTCAGGCTGACCGAGCAAGGCCGCGCAAGGCTGGACGAACTCAACCGGGTGATAGAGACATACCAACATCGCGTCACCTGCACCATCCCTGAGGCGGAACTCGCTTCCTTCAGCGCCACGCTCAATCAAATCGCCTGCAATCTGCGGACAATCCGCGAAGAAGACAATCAACACTAAAAAACTATGATGACCCCAGAACAAAAATTTGCCCGTTGGGTAAGGGTGAGTATTGCCGCTTTCCTGGTAATATTCGCCTGGTTTATCGTTGCCGATATCTGGATCCCGCTGACGCCGGACTCCACGGTGATGCGCGTGGTAACGCCTGTTTCCTCACGCGTTTCCGGCTACGTCTCGCAGGTGCATGTACACAATAATAGCCAGGTGAAAAAGGGCGACTTGCTGTACGAACTGGATCCGACGCCGTTTATCAATAAGGTTGAGGCCGCGCAAATTGCTCTTGAGCAGGCAAAGCTGAGCAACCAACAGCTGGATGCGCAGATCGCCTCTGCGCGTGCCAATCTGCGCACCGCGCAATTCAACGCCCGGAACGATAAGACCACCCTTGACCGCTATCAGCGCCTGAGTGCCATGCAGAACGTGTCGCAAGCCGATCTCGACAAGGTGCGCACCGCCTGGCAAACCAGCGAGCAGTCGGTGTCGGCGCTCAATGCCAGTATTCAGAACCTGCTGATCCAACGCGGCGAGCGCGATGAAAACCGCAACGTGACGCTGCAAAAATACCGTAACGCGCTGGAAGAGGCACAACTGAACCTCGGCTGGAGCAAAGTGTATGCACAGACCGACGGCACGGTGAGCAACCTCCAGCTTAGTCCCGGACTTTACGCCACTGCCGCCACGCCATTGCTGGCGTTGGTCAGCCACCAGACCGACATTGTGGCTGACTTTCGCGAGAAAAGCCTGCGCCACACCCGGGTGGATACCGATGCCGCCGTGGTGTTCGACGCCATGCCGGGCAAAGTTTTCTCTGCCCGCGTCACCAGCAGCGATGCCGGTATTCTGGCGGGCCAGGAGCAGGTTAACGGCCAGCTGTCGCAACCGGAACAATCTACCCGCTGGGTGCGCGATGCCCAGCGTATGCGTATTCACGTCGCGCTGAACGAACCGCTCAACACGCCGTTGCCGACCGGGGCACGCGCCACGGTGCAGTTGTATAACAGCGAGGGGATGTTCGCCCGCACCTTTGCCGGAGCGCAGATCCATCTCGTTAGCTGGCTGCATTATGTCTATTAACACCCTGGCTCACGTCTTTACGCCGCACGGGAATATTGTCTACACCGCCAATGATTTTCGCCAGACCCTGCGTATCTCGGTTGCCGGGACAATCGCGCTGAGTATCTCGACCTTTTATAACGTGCAGTACGGCGTGTTCTTTGTGGTTTATCCGCTGATGCTGCTGTCGCTGGTGCCGGTGTTCAACCGCCATGTGGCCAAACAGTTTGTGTTCAGTGCGGCGGTGAACTGCGTCGAAATGGTAATGATTGTCGGCTATCTCTCACAATGGCCGCTGATTATGACGCTGGTGGTATTTGGCCTGTACGTGATGCGTTTTCGTTTGATGAGCAAAGGACCGCTGTTTCTGTTCGGCTCAATGGGCGTGGTGTGCCAGAGCACGATGCTCAACTTTATGAGCTATCCCACCACCAACTGGCATACGCTGATGTTCTCCAATATGGAAGCCTGCGTCATGGCGGTGGCGCTGAGCGCGTTGCTGCATTATCTGATCCCGGACGTGGAACCCCGCCAGCCGCCGCCGCGCATTGAGAAAGATGACGCCCGGGTTCGTCACGAGTCGCTGCTTTCCGGTTCGGTGGCGACAATGATTTTTGTGGTCTTTCAGGTTTGTGACCTGAGCGATTCGCTGTCGGCGCTGATGGCGGGCATTTTGATCCTGTTTCCGATGCATTATCGCGGCGCGGTGTTGAGCTCTCTCTGGCGTGTGGTCGGCGTGGTGCTGGCTTGTCTGTACATTCTGCTGGTGCAACTGCTGGTGTATGATTTCAGCAATCATATGCTGCTGATGATGCCGCTGATTGGCCTTGGACTGGCGTTCAGCGCCCGCCTGCACGTGATGGAAAAAGTCGGTGCGGGCGTGGGTTTTGCCAGTATCACCACCATCGGCATTATGTTTGGCCAGAACCTGCATCCGGACAGCGATCTGGTGTTCAGCGATCTCTACCGCATCACTTCCGTTACCGTCGCGCTGGTGGCAACGCTAACGATGGTATTTCTGGTGCACCGGGTGCTGAACTGCTTTGCCGCGACGCGGTTTGTGATCACCGAGTGAGTGGCTGGAATGCCGGATGGCGGCTGCGCCTTATCCGGCCTACAGAAGAAGGCTTCCAGGCCCGGTAAGCGTAGCGCCACCGGGCGTTTTCAGCGGGGATTATTTTTGCCTGCGTGTTTTGACTGAAATCACGTCGATAAACTCCTGTACCTGCTGTTGCTTACGCGCGGACAGCTTGCACACCCGACGCAGCGACTGCAATAACGCCGGTTCTTCCGGCTCCGGCAGTTTTGCCGTCAGCACGATGCAGCCTGGCATTACTCTGACATCGAATGGGGTTCCGGTGGTAAAACCGGCGGCGGCCAGCCACTGGCCTTTCATAATAATTGCCGGAACATGCGTGTAATCCGGATAACGACTCGCATAGCTGACGGTACCCAGGCGATTATTTGCCGGGGAGACTTCTGGATCGGTGAATTCTGCAATAGAATGCGGGGTAGTCATGATGGCTATTTCCTATGAATAGTGATTGTGATTAGCGAGGCGCTCGTGTTGCAGCACGGGCGTCTTGCGAAAAATACCTGTACATATCATCAGGGAATAGAAGGAAAGTCCAGCTGAAAATGAATGAAAATAACGGCGTGGATGCTGGGATGGATTATTTCTGGTGATGGGAATAAAGCGGCTATTTAGCCGCTTTATTGGTTTGTGGGGGTGGGTTAATTTATGGCGGCGTCGGTGAGGGCGTCGGCCAGGTGGAGCTGGGTTTGCTGGGCGGATTTAATTTGTAATTTAAGTTTTTCACATAATTCATTAAAATCATTCAATTTGAGCATGATTTCTTCTGCTTCACTACTTGGAGGGATCGCTACAGGGCAACCTCTTAACTGAGTCTTATTTATAGATGCTAAGTTGGTTGTTTGCTTGCTTGCACTAGCAAAATAATCTCTTGAATAAGGACTATTCATGTATGTCTCAAGCCAGTAAGGATCAATGTCTTTTCCTATAATTCGTCCTTTGAAAACATGGTTTTGATTTGCTATATACCAATCATGGCACCACACAGTTGTTCTACCAACAGTATCCCAGTCACCACCTTCTGTTATTAAAAGGTCTCCTTTAATAACATGATATTTATCCTTCTCTTCTTCAGGGATATCAATTTCTTTAACTTCTGAAAGGTCAAGATAACCACGCTGAACGTTAGCCACACGTAGATAAGGGATTGAAATCAGCTTTCGGTTGGCTAAATTTCTTCCTTTAGTTATTCCACTTTGAATATCAACGATGTTTTCGAATAGGCACCATTCCCACCCATCCGGCAGTTCAAACGGTTTTTCCTCATCACTAATCGGTGGCAACGGTTTTTGCTTTTTCATTTTCCCGTCTTTCACCAGTTGCGCTTTTTCCTGCGCAATACGTTTGAGCAGTTCAGAGGCTGGTTCGTCGTTCGGATCCTGCGGCACCAATTTGCCCATCACCGCCAGTTGTAGAATGGTCTTTTTTAAGGCGTCAATGCTGGCTTCGGTGGTAAACAGCGTGTCGAAATGCTCGCTGATACGCGCCCAGTTTTCGGCCAGTTTATCGGCGTTCTGGCTGTCGGTTAGCGTGGTTAGCAGGGTTTCAACCAGCTGTTGATGGGCGTCCAGGCTGGTCAGGGAGTGCTGTTCCAGTTGGTCGCAGAGGGATATTAACTCAAATACTGTATTTTTTATCTTTTCTTGTTCTATCTCTGGTGGAAAAGGAATTAATGTATTCTTCAGATTTGATTGAGTAATCTGATTTATTGTGGTTGTATCAACTCCGTCTAGATTACGTCTAAATGATGGAGAATCTAAGAAAATTTTGACGTAATTATTATAGTTGCATCTAAATATTGCCATAAAGGCACCGAAGGCCATTGGTTCGGAAAGTGAACTAATTAGAGCATTTTTCCCTACAAGGGCCTTACTTCCATTTCTCGCACAAATTAATAGGTCTCCATCTTCAACATAAGATGAACTTTTTATTTCCATGTCAGAAACACGGACTAGATCTGTAAAATCTAATATGCCATTTTGTATATTTGATGATCTTAATACTGGAATACCTGTTTCTTTTACGTTATTAGGTGAATAAGTTAAGCCTATATTAGTTTCACCAATATCTCCCAGTCGTACCCACTCCCACCTCGCCGGCAGCTCAAACGGTTTTTCCTCCTCGCTAATCTCCGGCAGCGGCTTGGGCTTTTTAATTTTTCCCTGCTTCACCAGCTCGGCTTTTTCCGCCGCAATGCGTTTCAGCAATTCCGACGCCGGTTCATCGTTCGGATTCTGCGGCACCAGCTTGCCGCGCACCGCCAGCTCCAGAATCAGCTCGCGCAGCTTCTTAATCCCGTACAGATCAATCTTACCCGAGCTGCCGCGCCCGGTGGTGGAGCGGGTTTGCAGCGCCGTGGTCCAGGTATCGATATGGTCGACAATCAGTTTTTCCACCGCCATCAGTTGGCCTCCTTACCGGAGAGCGCTGCGCCGAGAATATCGCGCAGCTGGTGGCGCAGGGTCTGGATCTCCTGCTGCTGCTTGGCGTACTGCGCCAGCAGTTCATCCGGATCGTGGCTGACGGTTTCCGCCTGGTGCGGGTTCTTGATATCGAGGTTAAAGTTGCGGGCAATCACCTCGTCGATGCTGACCTTCCACGCCTGCTCGTTCTCGACGCGGCTGGCGAAGCCGTCGGCCTCATTACCCCACCAGTCGATCTCGGCCTGGAATTCTTCAAACTTCATCGGTTTGGTTTTGCTGTAGTTCTTCACCCCCGCCGGATACGGATGCTCGTAGAACCAGATGTCTTGGGTCGGCTGGCCTTTGGTAAAGAACAGCAGGTTGGTTTTGATCCCGGTATACGGGTTAAACACGCCGTTCGGCAGACGTACGATGGTGTGCAGGTTGCACTCCTCGGTGAGCAGCTTTTTGATCTTGGTTTTCACGCCTTCGCCAAACAGCGTACCGTCCGGCAGCACCACCGCCGCGCGGCCGTTTTTCGCCAGCACTTCAACGATCAGTTGCAGGAACAGATCTGCCGTTTCGCGGGTCTGCATCTCTGCCGGGAAGTTCTTCTCGATGCCGTCTTCTTCGGTGCCGCCGAACGGCGGGTTGGTGACGATCACATCCAGCTGTTCATCCCACGACGACAGCGGTTTGTTGAGGGTGTTGTCGTGACGAATTTGCACCGGCACTTCAATGCCGTGCAGCAGCATATTGGTGGTCGCCAGCAGGTGCGGGAGCTGCTTTTTCTCCACGCCGTGGATCTGCTGTTGCAGCGCCTGGTGATCGGCCACGCTTTTCACGTACTTATTTTTCACGTGATCGAACGCGCAGGCGAGGAAGCCGCCGGTGCCGCAGGCCGGGTCCATAATCGACTCGCCGAGCTTCGGATCGACGCGATCGACCATAAAGCGGGTGACGGCGCGTGGGGTATAAAACTCACCGGCATTGCCCGCCGATTGCAGATCTTTGAGGATCTGTTCGTAGATGTCGCCGAACAGGTGGCGCTCGCTGGAACTGGTGAAGTCGATTTCGTTGAGCTTGTTGATCACCTGACGCAGCAGGGTGCCGTTTTTCATGTAGTTATAGGCATCGCTGAACGCCTGCCTGACCACAAAGCCGCGCGGGTTCTTATCGATAGGCGCGGTGAGGTTTTTCAGCGCCGGGAACAGGTCGTCGTTGACGAACTCCAGCAGGGAATCACCGGTAATGCCTTCGGCGTTCGCCGCCCAGGTGCGCCACAGGTAGCGCTGCGGAATAGGGTACTGATAGTTATCCTGCTCCAGTTCCAGCGCCTCTTCCTGGGCGTCAAAGATTTTCAGAAACAGCAGCCAGGAGAGCTGGCCGAGGCGCTGCGCATCGCCGTCCACACCGGCGTCTTTGCGCATAATGTCCTGTAATGATTTGATAACTGAGCTGATTGACATGATGTGTTCCATGTTTCATTAACAATAAGGCCTTCTGCTACGCGATGGCAGCAGAAGGCGCAAAAGGGGAGTGGTTACGCGGAGCGGGGCGGTAAGTGGTAGATTTCGCTCTCCAGCTCGCTGATGGCCTGATTATACCCGTTACGGTCGCCGAATCCGCTTTTAATGATCTCCGGCAGCGTACCCATGCTGTCGAACGGCTTGAGCTTCAGCACCTGAATACTCTCTATCTCCTGCACGCCCGCATCGGCGTATTTATCCAGCAGCGTATTCAGCACCGCCTGCGCGGCGTCGGAGTATTTGGTGAAGTAGTTGCGCTTACGCACGTTCTCCGCCCGCTCTTTGCGGGTTAACGGCGGCTGACCATACACCACGTGGCACAGCATGTCGAACGGGTCGAGCTCTTTACCGACCTCTTCCGCCAGCACTTCCCAGATAATCCCCTGCTGCTCCAGTTCCTTGATGATGGCCTCTTTGCGCTCAGCGTCCTGCCACTTGCGGGTGAAATCATCCAGCGAGGCGTACTCTTTGAGTAGCGTTTTGCGGGTGTAGTCTTTGAAGGATTCGGTGACCAGCTTGCCGTCGGCGTCGTAATACTGCACGCGCTGGGCGATCACGCCGACGGCGACGCCGTTGACGTGGAACTTGCGCACTTTGTTCTCGTCGTCTTCCGGCAGCGGGCCGACATCGTCTGTACCGGTGACGGTATACGGCGCGGGATCTTCATCGGCACCGGTAACAACGTCCCCAACCTCTTCATCGTGCTCGTCGAACTGCTCTTCAAAATCAGACTCCGGGTCGGCGATATCTTGCGGCGTGGTGTCCATCACCTTTTCCGGGATGCCGTCGAAGCGTTCGTCGGCGAACAGCTCGGTGGCCTTTTTGAAATCGAGGATGGTGAACCATAGCTTGCCGTAGCGTTCATCGATACGGGTGCCGCGGCCGATGATCTGCTTGAATTTGGTCATCGACTGAATGTTTTGGTCCAGCACCACCAGTTTGCAGGTCTTTGCGTCCACGCCGGTGGTCATCAGTTCGGAGGTAGTGGCGATCACCGGATAGGCCTTTTTGGGATTAATAAAGTTATCCAGTTGGGCTTTGCCAATGTCGTCATCGCCGGTGATTTTCATCACGTACTTGTCGTTCTTCTTGACCTGTTCCGGGTTGAGATTGACCAGCGCGCGGCGCATCCGCTCCGCGTGATCGATGTCGTTACAGAAGATGATGGTTTTATCCATCGGGTTGGTGCGCTTGAGGTAATCGGTGATGGTTTTCGCTACCAGTTCGGTGCGCTCATCAATCACCATCGTGCGGTCAAAATCTTTCTGGTTGTAGATGCGGTCGTCAATCAGCTCGCCGTTTTTATCCGTCTGGCCTTTGGTCGGGCGCCAGCCCTGAAGATCAACGTCGATGTCGACGCGCACCACTTTGTAGGGGGCAAGGAAGCCGTCTTCGATGCCTTCTTTCAGCGAGTAGATATACACCGGGTCGCCGAAGTAATCGGTGCTGGAGACTTCATGGGTCTCTTTCGGCGTGGCGGTTAAGCCAATCTGCGTGGCGGCGCTGAAGTAGTCGAGGATTTCGCGCCACGCGCTGTCTTCGGAAGCGCTGCCGCGATGGCATTCGTCAATCACAATCAGGTCAAAGAAATCCGGCGCCACTTGCTTAAAGGCTTTTTGATCTTCTTCCGGGCCGGTGATGGCCTGGTACAACGCGAGGTGGATTTCAAATGCCGGGTCGATGGTGCGCCCGGTGACCTTGGTCATCGCCGTGCCAAACGGCAGGAAGTCGTTATTTTTGGTCTGATCGACCAGAATGTTGCGATCGGCGAGGAACAGGATCCGCTTCTTACTTTTCGCTTTCCATAAGCGCCAGATAATCTGGAAGGCGGTATAGGTTTTCCCCGTCCCGGTTGCCATCACCAGCAGAACGCGGTTCTGCCCGGCGGAGACGGCCTCAATGGTTTTGTTGATGGCCTGTAGCTGGTAATAACGCGGTGCTTTGCCGCTGCCGTCGTCGTAGTAGTCCTGAGTAATCACCGGAAGTTGAGCTTCGGTGTAGCCTTTTGATAAGCACAATTTTTGCCACAATTCCGAGGGAGAAGGGAATTCGCCGAGGGTAATCGGTTTTTCCATTAATTCGCCGTCAGCAACCGTGGCATCGCGGAAGATAAAGCCATCGCCGTTGGTAGCAAAGACAAAAGGAACGTCCAACAGGCGAGCGTATTCGATCCCCTGTTGCATCCCTTTGCCGATTTCGTGTTTGTTGGCTTTGGCTTCAATGACCGCCAGAGGAATCCCCGGCTTGTAATACAGTACGATATCGGCGGATTTCACCGTTCTACGCGCTGCGACTTTGCCGCGCACAATGACCTTACCGTCCCGGAGTTTGACCTCTTGTCTGATTTGCGTTGTGTCGTTCCAGCCAGCATCAAGGATGGCGGGCATAACGCATTTGGTGATGATG
The DNA here is from genome assembly GCF_014104295.1 of Citrobacter sp. RHBSTW-00029. Taxonomy (NCBI): domain Bacteria; kingdom Pseudomonadati; phylum Pseudomonadota; class Gammaproteobacteria; order Enterobacterales; family Enterobacteriaceae; genus Citrobacter; species Citrobacter sp. RHBSTW-00029. The sequence goes on along the minus strand of NZ_JABXRT010000001.1, from coordinate 3,523,346 downwards.
TCTGCTTCCGTCAGGGTACTCAGGTTCAGGTCAGCCATGTCCGTTCTCTACCGATAATGGGATTGCTCTGATTTTACACAATATTGTTATGCAAGCCATGAACAGAAATGGCTGTGCTACAGCGTCTGGCACGTTATTCAATCTCCAGTTCATCAAACAGCTGTAAATCCACATCCAGCAATTCCACCGCGTTGCTGCGTCGAATGCCGACGTTGTTTTCAATCAACAGCTCCAGTAGGCGGTCACCGTCGATTAACGTGATAGGGGCTGCCCCCGGGAACAGCGCTGCTTCCGCGCATCTGGCGGCAAATTTGCCAGTAGTGATCAGCGTGCCGCGAATGGCTTTGTGGTAAGGCAGTGCGCCGCGTAGCTGGTCGATATACGGACGCGTGATGGTGTTCTGCATCCGTTTTACCTGCACCACTTCGGTGATGGTGGTAATGCCCACCTGTACCTGACCAATCACGTCCACGCCTTTATCGCCGGAGGCTTTGGTCACTTCAACCTGTTCGTAGCCCATGGCTTCCAGCAATTGTCCGACAAGATGCTCAAACTTGTATGGATTCATGGTGCTGATTTGTTCGCGCAGCAGCTCTTTTTGCTGCTCGTTGTAGCGCTTCACGGCGTCCAAAAGCTCTTTACGCGGATCGCTTTTTCGGGCCGGCAGCGCTTTGCCGAGCCAGGCTCGCCCGGCATCGGTGATGCGATAGCTCATGCCTTCGCGGTTCACCATTTCGCGGTCGATCAGGTTATTGAGGCGAGAGTAGAGTGTGCTTTTTACTGAACTGGCAGATGCGAATTTGGAGTGCTGGTGCAAAAAGGCCTGCCATTCGGGAAGTAAATCCGCGCGACGCGACATTTCCCGGCCTGCCAGTAGCTCCAGAAGCTGCAGGATGCCTTCCTGATCGTCTAACGAACGCAATGTCTTTTCGTCATCTTGCAGAAATTGTTGCCCACGAGGGGTGGGTTGCCAGGCATCTTCTGGCGTGCTTTTCATCAGGTCAAACTGAGGATAGTTAAGGAATAAATAGCAGCCGTAGCTGTGGCGTGGGTTCAGAATATGGTTATCGGTATCCCAGATGCGGCGGGCGATTTCGGCATCTTCACCTGACAAGCGCTCGCTGATCCACAGATCCGGTTCTGACCAGTCAACGGGTTGTTGTGGTGTTCCTGTTTGCTCGTGAATGGCGGTAATCATATCGCGCACTGCTTTCAGGGAATAGCCTGAAACGGCTTTTATCATCGCTTTTACCTGGGCGTAGGTCGGAAAAAGCGGGGTAATCACTTTGTAATTTTTCACGTTGGTCCCTTAACGAGTGCAATGGCAATAGCTTGCCATACCAGATGAAAAATTCCATAGCATGAATCACTTATCGGAATGAAAACTGCGAGTGCCGGATGGCGGCTTCGCTTTATCCGGCACACTCTCCCGCTCACTTTTCCCTTCTGTCGAATGTGCAAAATGTGAAGCTATTTCCAACAATTTCACTATAATGAAAAGATAATTGTAGATACATTTTTGTATATACAATTAAGGAAAGCACATGCCAATGGAGTTTGAATGGGATGCAAACAAGGCAAAAAGTAACCTGAGGAAACACGGTGCCCGGTTTGAAGATGCAGTGCTGGTATTTGACGATCCCCAACATCTGTCGCGGCAGGATCGATATGAGAATGGCGAGTATCGCTGGCAGACCATCGGTCTTGTTCATGGCATTGTGGTTATTCTGGTTGCCCACAGCGTTCAGTTCGAAAGTGGTCATGAAGTGATTCGCATCATCAGCGCCAGAAAGGCAGACCGTAAAGAGAGGAGTCGTTATGAACATGGTTAAGCATAAACGCGGCAGCGTATCCACGCTGAGTCCTCAGCATGAGGCTGAACTGAAAGCGCTGGCGAATAAATCGGATGATGAAATTGATTACAGTGACATTCCTGCGACAGAAGATGAGCAGTGGTCAGAGGCTAATCGCGGTAAGTTTTTCCGGCCGTTGAAAACGCAGGCATCCGTGCGCATTGATGCTGACGTGATGGAATGGTTGAAACGCCCTGGAAAGGGTTACCAGACGCGGCTCAACGCCATTTTGCGCGAAGCGATGCTGCGCGAGCAAAATAAGAAATAGTCAGAATATACTGGGGCAGTGAGTGCCGGATGGCGGCTGCGCCTTATCCGGCCTACAAAAATCTACTTTTTCAACCCCGCAAACGCCGCTCTGATCTCGTCTTCCGGCAGGTTAATACCGATAAACACCAGTTGGCTGTACGGTTGTTCGTCGCCCCACGGGCGGTCCCAGTCGGCGCTGTACAGGCGCTGGACGCCCTGGAACAGCAGGCGGTTTGGTTCGCCTTCAATCCACAGCATACCTTTGTAGCGCAGCAGTTTCTCGGCAGATTCCAGCAGCAGGTTTTCCATCACCCGGGATACGTCGCTGATGTTGACCGGGTAATCCAGCTCGACGACGATCGAGGAGATATCGTTTTGCTTGTCGGCGATAAAGTGGAAGCGCGGTTTGGTGCTGACCACGTTCTCTTCCAGCATAAAACCGTTGGTGTCGAACAGCAGGGAGAGGTCGATATCGCCATGCGTGACGGTATACACCGGGGCGCGGGCATTGATGCGCGCCAGGCGCTCACGCAGTTTTTCGCTTTCACCTGCTACGTCGGTTTTGGTCAGCAGGATGCGGTCGGCGTAGCCCACCTGCGACTGAGCGATGGTGAACTGGTTCATCTGTTCGTCGGCATGTACCGCATCAACCAGAGCAATTACGCCGTCCAGCAGGTAGCGTTCGCAAATGACTTCGTGGGAGAAAAAGGTCTGAATAATCGGGCCAGGATCGGCCATGCCAGTGCACTCAATCACCAGACGGTCGAAATTGATCGCGCCTTTGTCGAGGTTGTCGAGCAGATCTAACAGTGTGTCTTCCAGCTCACTGGAGCGGGTACAGCAAATACAGCCGTTGGTCAGGGTTTTGATCTGCGTGGCACGGTCGCCAATCAGCTGATCGTCCACTGAGACTTCGCCAAATTCGTTTTCGATAACGGCAATTTTGTAACCGTGCTGCTCGTTGAGAATATGGCGCAGCAGGGTGGTTTTACCCGCGCCAAGAAAACCGGTGAGTAGGGTAACTGCAATCGGGGTCATTCATTTCTCCTTCTAACAGCAACTGCTTCCGCCGCTACCGTAGCGGGCTTCCTGGCGCTCGCGGAAGAATTCTTCGTAGGTCATGTACGGCTTATCGGGATGGTTGGTCTTCATGTGCTCGACGTAGTTGTCGTAGTCCGGAATGCCAATCAGCATCTTCGCCGCCTGACCGAGATACTTTTTTGCCTGACCTAAAGTACCAAACATAAAACGCCCCGGATATATGTTGAGCTCGTAGATGCAGGCTATTTCACTTGCCATTTTGACCGCGGGCAGTGCTCGCAATCCTCACGTACAGCGTGTACGCTCCGGTTGCTGCGCGCTGTCCGCGGCCAAACTGACTGCGCCAATTACGCCTGCGGCACTAAGTGATCCAGGCCGGGAGCGCAGCGCGCCACCCGGCTTCAGGTTAGTGGTGTGAAGAGGTCTTCACGCCGCCTTCCGGTACCGGTACATACGGCGTCTCTTTATCAGAGCGACCGTCGATGGCGCGGGCTTTCTGCCAGGTACGGAACCCGTAGAAAATGATGCTGTACACCACCACCAGGAACAGAATACTCAAGCCTGCGTTGGTGTAGTTGTTGACGACGATGTGGTTCATGTTGGCAATCTGCTGAGCGGTCAGTTCGCCGCCGTTAGCAATCTTCTCTTTGTACTGATTCGCCATGAAGAAGAAGCCTTCCATCTGCGGGTTGGTGCTGAACAGTTTCAGACCCAGCGCCCAGGTGGTGCAGATAAGCAGCCATACTGCCGGAACAACGGTAACCCAGATGTATTTGGTGCGCTGCATTTTAACCAGTACCACGGTGCCCAGAACCAGCGCCACGGCAGCCAGCATCTGGTTAGAGATACCGAACAGCGGCCACAGGCTCTTAACGCCGCCCAGCGGGTCAACCACGCCTTGATACAGCAGGTAACCCCACAGACCTACGCAGCCCGCAGTACCAATGATACCCGCAACCAGAGAGTCGGTTTTCTTCAGGAATGGGACGAAGTTACCCAGTAAATCCTGCAGCATAAAGCGGCCAGAACGGGTACCCGCATCCAGTGCGGTCAGGATGAACAGTGCTTCGAACAGGATACCGAAGTGGTACCAGAAGCCCATGTCAGCCATCGGCAGCACTTTGTGGAACACGTGGGCGATACCCACAGCCAGCGTCGGTGCGCCACCTGCGCGGTTCAGAACGGACGGCTCACCGATGTCTTTCGCGGTTTGCAGGATCTGCTCAGGCGAAATCACGAAGCCCCAGGAACTGACGGTTGCCGCCGCGTGTGCGGTGACGTCTTTCAACTGCGCCATAATCAGCGGCGCGTTCTCGCCACCCATTTCATGCAGGTTCGGCATGGTGATGCCAAGGCCCGCAGGCGGGGTGTTCATTGCGAAGTACAGACCCGGTTCGATGATGGACGCAGCAACCAGCGCCATAATCGCCACGAAGGATTCCATCAGCATCGCGCCGTAACCAATGAAACGCGCGTCGGTTTCACAGGCCAGCAGCTTCGGTGTAGTACCTGAAGCGATCAGCGCGTGGAAGCCAGATACCGCACCACACGCGATGGTGATGAACAGGAACGGGAACAGTGCGCCTTTCCACAGCGGGCCAGTACCATCAACGTACTGGGTCATCGCCGGCATTTTCAGTTCCGGGTTGAGAATAACAATCCCCACCGCCAGACCGACGATAACGCCGATTTTCAGGAAGGTCGCCAGATAGTCGCGCGGGGCGAGGATCAGCCATACCGGCAGCAGCGCAGAGATAAACGCGTAACCGATCAGGGTAAAGGTAATGGTGGTGTCTTTAAAGGTCAGCGCCGGGCCCCAGTACGGGTCGTGCGCAATCACGCCGCCGAAGTAGATGGAGGCAACCAGCAACACAATACCAATCACCGACACTTCGCCCACGCGTCCTGGGCGCAGGAATCGCATGTAGATCCCCATGAACAGCGCGATAGGTACGGTTGAGCAGACGGTGAACACACCCCACGGGCTTTCAGCCAGTGCTTTCACCACGATCAACGCCAGTACCGCGAGGATGATGATCATGATTAAGAAGCAGCCAAACAGCGCAATGGTTCCCGGCACCGGGCCCATCTCTTCTTTGATCATCTCACCCAGAGAGGCGCCGTTACGGCGAGAAGAGATAAACAGCACCATGAAGTCCTGCACCGCACCGGCCAACACTACGCCAGCCAGCAGCCACAGCGTACCGGGCAGGTAGCCCATCTGCGCGGCCAGTACCGGCCCAACCAGCGGACCCGCACCGGCGATAGCGGCAAAGTGGTGACCAAACAATACGTTACGGTTGGTTGGAACGTAGTTCAGACCATCATTGTTGATGACCGCCGGCGTGGCGCGCGTCGGGTCAAGTTTCATCACCTTTTGGGCGATGTAGAGACTGTAGTAACGATAGGCCACCAGATAAACGGAGACAGAGGCGACCACGATCCACAGGGCGCTGATGTGTTCACCCCGACGTAATGCCACTACCGAGAGGCAGAATGCACCGATGATTCCGAGAATGACCCAGGGTATGTGCTTGAATATCTTTTTCGTATCCATAGTAAAACCTAATAATTGGCCGAGGCCGCTGGGGGGTTGATTGTGTGTTTGAGGAGATAAGTTGACTGCTATGTTAGGAGGATCTTGCCAGAGAGTTACGCGCGTAAAGTAAGGTAAATAAGTGAGTGGTTGTATGTCAGCTTAAGCGGTCCCAAGTGTCAGTGAGCGGTTCCTGGTGCCGGTGAGTGGGGATAATTATGTGATTGAGATCACTGATAAACGCCTTTAGATCCTGGGCTGACTGCGGGGATCGACGAATCGTCGATGCTGAGATCGATTCAGTTAGCACGAATTCCATAAAGTTTTCCCTTTCCAGGCCGAAAATTCTGACATCTGTCTAGCGGAAAGAGAAAACATGTTAAAACGAATGAAGATTGTTACCAGCTTACTGCTGGTATTGGCGCTATTTGGCGTTTTACAACTGGCCTCGGGCGGGTTGTTCTTTAACTCACTGAAGAATGACAAAGAGAACTTTACCGTTCTGCAAACCATTCGCCAGCAGCAGTCTGCGCTGAATGCCACCTGGGTTGAACTGCTGCAAACGCGAAACACCCTTAACCGGGCGGGTATTCGCTACATGATGGATCAGAACAATATCGGCAGCGGTGCGACCGTTGCTGAACTGATGCAGGTAGCGAGCACGGCGCTGAAACTGACGGAAAAAAACTGGGCGGTTTATGAATCTCTCCCGCGTGACCCGCGTCAAAGTGAAGCCGCTTTCCAGGAGATCAACCGCACCTATGACATCTATCATGGTGCGCTGGCGGAGCTGATCCAACTGTTGGGTGAAGGGAAGATCAACGCATTCTTTGATCAACCGACGCAAAGCTATCAGGATGGTTTTGAGAAGCAGTATGTCAATTACATGCAGCAGAATGACCGTCTGTATGACATTGCGGTTGAAGATAACAACAGCTCTTACAGCCAGGCGATGTGGGTACTGGCGTGCGTGCTGATTACCGTGCTGGCGGCGATTGTTGCGGTCTGGTTCGGCATCAAACTTTCTCTTATCTCTCCGATGAACCGTCTGATTGACAGCATTCGCCATATCGCCAGCGGCGATCTGGTAAAGCGCATTGATGTAGAAGGGTCCAACGAGATTGGGCAATTGGCAGAAAGCCTGCGTCATATGCAGGGTGAACTGATGAACACCGTGGGTGATGTGCGTAATGGTGCTAACGCTATCTATAGCGGTGCCAGCGAGATTGCGATGGGTAACAACGATCTCTCTTCACGCACTGAGCAACAGGCGGCTTCTCTGGAAGAAACTGCGGCCAGCATGGAACAGCTGACGGCGACCGTGAAGCAGAACGCCGAAAACGCCCGTCAGGCCAGCCATCTGGCGCTGAGTGCCTCAGAAACGGCGCAGAAAGGCGGCAAAGTGGTGGATAACGTAGTGCAAACTATGCGTGATATCGCTTCCAGTTCGCAGAAAATCGCCGACATTATTAGCGTCATCGACGGCATTGCCTTCCAGACCAACATTTTGGCACTCAACGCCGCGGTAGAAGCCGCACGTGCGGGTGAGCAGGGCCGTGGATTTGCGGTGGTTGCGGGTGAAGTGCGTAACCTGGCCCAGCGTAGTGCGCAGGCCGCGCGCGAGATTAAGAGCCTGATTGAAGACTCGGTCAGCCGCGTGGATGTCGGTTCAACGCTGGTTGAAAGCGCCGGTGAAACCATGGATGAGATCGTCAATGCGGTGACCCGCGTGACCGATATCATGGGTGAAATCGCCTCCGCTTCTGACGAGCAGAGCCGCGGGATCGACCAGGTCGGTCTGGCCGTCGCCGAGATGGATCGCGTGACGCAGCAGAACGCCTCGCTGGTGGAAGAATCCGCCGCCGCAGCAGCAGCGCTGGAAGAACAGGCCAGCCGTTTGACTCAGGCCGTTGCGGTGTTCCGTATTCAGCATGACCAGCAGCGCGCGCGTGACGTTGCCGCTGCAAAGCCGGTGTCCACGGTCCAGCCGCGTAAAGCCGCGGTAGCGGATGCCGGGGATAACTGGGAAACGTTCTAAGACTGTGATGCCGGATGGCGCTATCGCTTATCCGGCCTACGGGAAAGTTATGTCGACCCGATAAGGCGTAGCCGCCATAGGGCAATTAGCGCAACATCAGGCGCATGGCGCAGCGTGATTCATATGCCAGGCCATGCGCCGCTTCCTCTTCTCTTTTCTGGCGCAACTTTGCAGGAAGTGTCTCGTCAGCCAGCAGTTCAAAACCCAGTCGCGCGTACAATGGCGCATTCCACGGCACATCGCGGAAGGTGGTCAGCGTAAGCGACGTATAACCTTTTGCGCGCGCCTGTTCGGCAACATAGTCAAGCAATCTGCGGCCAATGCCTTTTCCCTGCAACGCCTGATGCAGCGACAGTTCCGCAATAAACAGCGATGAATCCAGCGTTTCGGCGACTAAAAAGCCGACCGGATGCTCATCGGCCTGCGCCAGCCAGCTCAAGCCAGCGGCGGCAAATGCCTGATGCTGAGCAACTGATATAATCTGGTCGTCAGCAATCCACGCCAGTTCCGGGATCTGTAAAAAACGTTGGCTCGCCGATCGTTCGATGGCGGGAAGCGCGGCAGTGTCTGCCAGAGTAGTAGCGCGTAAGATGATGTTCATTTGTCGAGCATAACATGCCCGATAAGCGCGGTGTTATCGGGCATTGTGAGGATTAATCTTTACGCGGATCGCTGATGGGCTGGCGCACCAGGAAGATGTAGGCGAGAGCGCCCACCATGGTGACGCAGCCGCAGATGATCAGCGCCAGACGGAAAGAGTTGGTGGTATCAACAATAAATCCGGTGACGATCGGGGCGAATGACGCGCAGATGAAGCTGGCGAAGTTCTGGATGCTTCCCACGGAGGCGGTCATGCGTGAAGCCACCGCAACATGGATCAGACCCCAACAGGACGTTCCGGCGAAGTGGATGCAGAACAGCGCCATGCCGATCAGTAACACCGCGGCCATCGACGTTGTGGCCTGCGGGACCACGAAGGTGAAGGCCGCAGAACAGAACATCCCGGCAATAATACAAATCTTACGACTCTTAATCGGCGCCATACCGCCTTTCACCAGCCAGTCGGTGACAAAACCGTTGATCAACATGCCGGCTGCGCCAAACAGGAACGGGATCGCCGCCATTAATCCGGTGCTTTTTAAATCCAGGTTATAGGAGGTTTGCAGGTAGCCCGGCAGCCAGGCCAGATATAACCATGCGGTGTAGTTGATGCCGCTAAAGCCCAGCATCATGCCCCACATCGTGCGATTACGAAACAGGCTGCGCCATTCAGCAAAGCTCAGGGGATCGCGGCGGGCATTAACGCTACCGGCGTTCAGGTACGCCTGTTCGGTGGCGCTCAACTCAATTTGCTCGCGGTTGCGATACAGCATGTACCAGCCGATGGCGAGGAAAATACCCAGCACGCCGATGGTAATAAACATCCAGCGCCAGCCCATTACCAGCATCATGGCAGCCAGAATCGGCGGGCTAATGGCCACACCGATGGTGGAAGCGGCGTTGAATAACCCCATCGGGCGACCGCGCTCTTTGATGTTAAACCAGTCGTTGATGACCTTTACGCCGCACGGGTTCATCGGCGCTTCGCCGATCCCCATCCCGATACGCACCAGCACAAACTGAGTGAAGCTGTGTACCATGCCGGACATCGCCTGAAACAGCGACCAGAAGAACATCCCCAGTCCGAGCATAATGCGCGGACCTTTGCGATCCAGCAGCGGGCCGCAGGGGAGCTGGGCAATACCGTAAGCGAGAGAAAAAACCGACAGCAGCACGCCGATTTGCGTGGCGCTCAGCCCCAGTTCTTCACGAATCGTTAAGTTAGCGACCGACAGAGAACTGCGGTCGAGATAATTAATTACCGCAGCAAGAAATAATAAAATCATTGCCGTGGTCTGAATACGTTTTATTCGGCTACTGCGTTGCACCATGCCTTCAGGCGGAACATTAATATCCGCAGATGACGACGTGCCAAACGAAGAACTCGGGTCGAGGGTAATATTATTTTTTTCCACGCCGGACTCCTGAACCTCAATAATTTATTATTCACACAGCCGGGCTGTGCAGTATTGAAAAAATACCAGTGATGAAACAATTTACTCATCACCGCTCACAAAATTTTTTAATGCAGTCGACTTAGCGTGAGCATAGGCAAGAGGTATTTTTCCGGCGTTTTTATTTTTATAAAATCGTGCTCCCGGTAATAGTTTGCTGTTTTTTATCGGTACTTAATGTGCTGCGCTATGACTTTGGTTGATGGAGCGAATCATCGATTGTTTGGCTGAATTCAAATGGTTACACAGCGCCAGAGTGGCATCCAGGTCGCTGCGGCAAATCAGCGCGCTGAGGATGGTCATATGCTCATCGATGGCAATGATGTTGCGCTGCTTAAGGTCGCTTTCGTCCCATTGATAGTGGAAGTGGAAAATCACGGAGATGATTTCAAGTGATTGATTGAAAAATATATTATCGGCAGCAGAGAGCAGTAAAGCATGAAACTCGCGGTCTAACTGCGAGAACATACGAAAGCTGCTGCCGATGCTGTCGCGCAGGATCCGGTGGCGCTCGAGTAGCGTTTTTGCCTGCAGCCAGCGTGGGTCATCGTCGGGCAGATTGAGAAAATGCTGCAGGGAATGGGTTTCCAGCATTTCTCGCAGTTCAAACAGCTGCTCGGCGTAGGCCTGATCGAACTGCTTCATGCTCCACTGACCGCGTTTTTCGTTTTTTATCAGGTTGTAACGTTCGAATTTTAAAAGATATTCCCGTACCACTACCGGGCTTACCCCCGCGGCTCTGGCAAGCTGCAGTTCGGAGAAACTCTCGCCCGCGCGCAGCTGGCGCTGGTTGATCATGGTGAAAAACGCCTGCTCAAAAATCCGGTTTTGCTCGGTCATGGAGGCGGTGGTGCAGGCAAAACCGTCGTCATGGTCAGGTTTACGCACGATGACATAGTGGCTACCGACCTGGGTCAGCACCCCGCATTCGCCTAAGTGGCTCAGCATATGGCGCACGGTGGTGCGGCTGATGTTGTACATCTCCGCCAGCGCGCTTTGCGAAGGAAGTGGGGAAGGGATATGACCCCGCGCCATATCATCGATTATCTGGTTAATCACGTTGTGGCGTAAGTTTTGTGAACGGCTCATGGCTTCTCCTTTTTGGCTATTAAAACCCGATTTAAAACATTTTTATGCGCTGGAATTCACAGATTGTGTTTCTGCTTTCTCCGGCTTTTTTATTTTCGTTGATATCTGAGGCAACAGAAAAAAAGGAGAGCAGAATCATGTCTACGATGAATACGTTGATTTGCCAGGAACCTAAAAAATTAGTCTGGAAAGAGCGCGAAATACCTATTCCGGGTGAGGGTGAAGCACTCATTAAAATTAAGTCGGTAGGAATTTGTGGTACCGATATTCATGCCTGGGGCGGCAATCAACCTTTTTTCAGTTACCCACGAGTGTTAGGTCATGAAATATGTGGGGAAATTGTCGGGCTGGGAAAAAATATCCAGAATATGAAAAATGGACAGCAGGTGGCGGTTATTCCTTACGTGGCCTGCCAGCAGTGTCCGGCATGCCTGAGCGGGCGTACCAACTGCTGCGAGAAGATTTCGGTGATTGGCGTCCATCAGGATGGCGGTTTCAGTGAATATCTTTCTGTTCCGGTTACCAATCTGCTGGATGCGCAGGGGATTGACCCACAGGCGGCGGCGCTGATTGAGCCTTATGCCATCAGCGCGCATGCGGTACGCCGGGCGGCGGTGGCACCAGGTGAGCAGGTGCTTGTGGTTGGCGCCGGTCCGATTGGCCTGGGGGCTGCAGCGATTGCCAAAGCCGATGGCGCACAGGTGGTGGTTGCCGATACCAGTCCCGCGCGCCGGGAGCATGTGGTTTCTCGGTTGGGACTTCCGGTTATCGACCCATCCGCTGACGATTTTGATACGCAGCTGCGAAACCAGTTTGGCGGTTCGCTGGCGCAAAAGGTGATTGATGCCACGGGGAATCAGCATGCGATGAATAACACGGTGAATTTGATTCGCCATGGCGGCAGCATCGTTTTTGTTGGGTTGTTTAAAGGCGATTTGCAGTTCTCAGACCCTGAGTTCCACAAGAAAGAGACCACCATGATGGGCAGTCGCAACGCCACACCGGAAGATTTCGCCAAAGTGGGCCGCCTGATGTCGGAAGGCAAATTGACCGCCGACATGATGCTTACGCACCGTTACGCATTTGCCACACTGGCAGAAATTTACGAGCGGGATGTGATCAACAACCGTGAACTGATTAAAGGCGTGATCACGTTCTGAGAGGGAAAACAGGATGAAGACATTAAATCGACGTGATTTTCCGGGAGCCAGCTACCCAACGCGCGTGATCCAGTTTGGAGAAGGTAACTTTCTGCGGGCGTTTGTCGACTGGCAACTGGATATCCTCAACGAGCATACCAGTCTGAACGCGGGCGTGACCATCGTTCGGCCAATTAATACCGATTTTCCGCCGTCGCTGAATACCCAGGACGGGCTGTATACCACACTGATTCGCGGGCTAAACGAGCAGGGTGAGGCGGTAAGCGAGGCGCGGCTGATCCGCTCGGTAAATAACGAAATCAATCCCTATCAGGACTTCGCGGCGTATCTGGCGCTGGCGCACAATGCGGATATCCGCTTTGTGTTTTCAAATACTACCGAAGCTGGAATTAGCTATCACGCGGCAGACAGTGTGGATGATGCGCCGCCGGTGAGCTTCCCAGCCAAACTGACGCGCCTGCTGCTGGAGCGCTTTAACCACTTTGAGGGCGCGGTGGATAAGGGCTGGGTGATTATCCCGTGCGAGCTTATCGACTATAACGGTGAGGCGCTTAAAACACTGGTGCTGCAGTATGCGCAGGAATGGCAGCTTCCCCCGGCGTTTGCCGACTGGGTGGAGACGGCAAACACGTTCTGTTCCACGCTGGTCGACCGTATTGTCACCGGCTACCCGCGCGAAGAAGCCGCCGCGCTGGAAGCTACGCTTGGCTATCACGATGCGTTTCTCGATACCGCGGAGCATTTTTATCTGTTTGTTATTCAGGGGCCGCAGTGGCTGGCAGAGGAGCTGAAGCTGGCGCAGTGTCCGCTGAATATCCGTGTGGTGAGCGATATCAAACCGTACAAAGAGCGTAAGGTCGCTATTCTCAATGGGGCGCATACGGCGCTGGTGCCGGTGGCGTGGCTGTGCGGACTGGAGACCGTCGGTGAGGCGATGCAGGATGCCGATGTCCGCCGCTTTGTCGAACAGGCGATTAGCGAGGAAATCATACCGGCATTGGATCTCCCGGCGGATGAACTGCATGAATTTGCCGACGCGGTAAGCGGGCGTTTTCAGAACCCCTACATCCGTCACCAGTTGCTTTCCATTGCGCTTAACGGGATGACTAAATTCCGTACCCGAATTTTGCCGCAACTGCTGGTGGGTGAGCAAAATGGGCGCTGGCCCGTGCGGTTAACGTTTGCCCTCGCTGCGCTGCTGGCATTTTATCGTGCAGAGCGCGACGGGGAACGCTATCCAATCCAGGATGATGAACAGTGGGTAAGCCTGTATGCCAGCCTGTGGCCGCGAGTAGGTAATGATTTAACGCTGCGTGAACTGGTGGATACCGTGCTCGGCGATACGGCGCACTGGGGTGAAGATTTAACGTTGCAGCCAGGGCTTGCCGGACAGGTGACGGCTAACCTGGAGATGATTCTGGTGCAGGGTATGCGCCAGGCGGTGAACGGTCTGGAATAAGGTTGCCATGCAGCGCCCGGTGTGGTGTTGGGCGCTGTTTTTTTTATCCCTGAGCAGCCACTACTTTGATTTCAACCATCCCGATCCCCAGCTTACGCGGCGAGTGGCCGAGAATGTTGCCCTCGTTAGTGGCGACCGGATCGGGCGGGACAATCACCAGCGTATTGGCGTCCGTTGGATTATCAAAATGCAAGGTGGTCGTGCTGACCTCCTGGCTTAATACCAGCGTTTGTTCCTGGCCGCCGACGCGTACGGGAATAGGGCGATTCGCGTTGTCACCAAAAGCTTTCGCGGTGATAACCAGATCGAATTTCTTCGGTAGCGGAGTTTTGTATTCGATTTTGACTTCTTCACTCAACTGGGCGTTAGACCAGCGTCCCCAGGACTCAGGGCGTGAAATTCCGCTAAACTGTTTCACCTCTTCCGGCGCGCCCGCTACGTTGAAAATGAAGCTGTCAGCTTTGTAGCGAATATCGTTATCGACAATTTTTAGCGTATCGACGTTACCTTTATAGCGTTCGATGTCGATCACCGTGTCTTTAAATGTCGTCTTCCCTTTCCAGCTGGTTTTATCGACATGCTGCACGATCTGCTGCCCGCCCAGTTGCCCCTGTGATACGCACCAGTCGGTAGAGAGTGCCAGTTCTGGTGCCCACAGTTGCGCCATTTTGTAACAGCGGTCTATCCAGACGAAGTTATCGCGTGGGGCGAAATCCGCCAGCTGGAAGCGCAGCGGGGCTGAGTACTCACTTTCCGGCAGCGGTTCGACGCGTTGATCCGAGACCCGGAGCAGCAGCGGCAGACGGAAATGGCTCCCTGAGAAAGAGATCATCTCTTTGTCCCGATCGATGGTGAATGCTTTCATCTCTTTCGGGAAATTCCACAAACGGATGATATTGGGCTTCCACGCCAGCATTTTCTCTTTGATGTTCAGGAACACTTCCGATACGGATTCGCTAGACAGGCTGCTGCGTCCAAGGCCGATAAAGTTATCGCCGCCGAGAATATCCAGTACCGTTGCGCCGTTATCCATGGTGTTACGCTTCACCGCCAGCGTATCCTGCTGTGGCTGGTCGCCGCGCAGCACGAAGAACAGGTTGTTGCGATCCTGCTTGTTCAGGTACTTCCATGCGGTGTTGTTCATCGCCAGATGATCGGAAGATACCACGATCACGGTGTCTTTGAACCACGGTGATGCTTTGATTTTATTGATAAATTCGGCGATATTTTCCTGGCTGCAGCTGACCGCGCTGAACGACTGGTTGGCCTTCCCGTCGATGTCATAACGTTTACGGTTGCAGCTACGTGAGATAAATCCATCCGGATGATGGGTATCCACGGTCAGGGTAAACAGTGAAAAACGCTGGCCCGAGCGCGAAAGCTCTTCGAATTTTTTCCATGCTTCGTCCAGCACGGTATCGTCGTAGAAGCCCCAGTCGTTACGATAGGCCGGGTCCGCCACCACGCTTTTTAACTCTTGTGCACCGTACAGATGGTCAAAGCCGTGAGATTTCAGGAACACGTCTTTGCCGGCAAAGCGCAGGTTGGCACCCTGCACAAAGTAGTTCTGATAGCCGGAGTTTTTCAGGATATCGCCCAGACAGATATTGTTAGGGAAGAAACTTGAGACCGACGCCGAGGCGTTGCCTTCAAATGGTGCAAACAGCGGAATACCGCACTGGGAGGCGACCATCCCGGCGATGGTGTAATCGGTACCCGGAAGCTGCATGGTATTGCTGAAATCCAGACCTTCATTTTTTAACGCGCCGAGTTCCGGGGTCAGATCCGGGAATGCGTCGTTGTTAAAATAGGTGCGCTCCAGACTTTCGCCGTAGATATAAACCAGGTTCAGCTTCGGATTGGGGATCGTTTTTGATGGCTCTTTGTAATAGGCCGCAAAATCGGGATCGCCATCGCGTGACTGGGATTTAACCAGTTCAGTTATCTGGTGGAACGCCGGGCTGGCATCAACAGAAGCCAGCGCCAGCAGCAGGGCCAGCAGACTGTAACCCACATGATGCGGATGATGGCGACGGCGACGCAGTATCCAACCCAGCGTGACAAAAACGGTGGTCAGCGCCAGGGCTATCCCAACGCCCGGCAGGATATATTTTCCAATCCCCGCGCCGGTCAGGCTGTTGGTCAGGGTGTACAGGACCGCATCGTTGATGCCGTCACCCGTGAAATAGTCACTGGCATACAGCGTGATGTTTAAGACAATAAAGATCCCCAGCACCGTTAACGTGGCGGCAAACCACCAGGTGTTGCGACCCGCTTTCCAGGCGTAAATCAGCACTGAAGCGAGAAACAAAGTGATGGAGATGAATTCTGACAACGGTCGATCCTCAGTAAACCCGGCACACGCCTGGCAGGCTAATCATTTCTGGACAGTACAATGTAATAGCGTTGTTATATTGCTGCAATTGTAGTGACATTTAATTACGTTGTTATTCAGAATTGGTTTAGATATGCGGGTTTTTGCGGGCAATCACTCCGCATTTGGTAGGTAAATATCTTCGTGGGATTGATTGCTGCCGCGCCGGTGGTGAAATGGCCGGGCGCGGCATTTGTGGCATCAGGAAATGAAGTTCATCCCCTGTTTTAACACCAGATCGCAGGCCTTGGTTTTAACTTTCTGCGCCAGGGAGCTGTTACCGATGGTGTTCAGGTCCAACTGTTGACCATCTTTGGCGTTGAGCAGACCCTGAATACCGTCCATATAGTTGGTATCTTGTTTCTGTTCAGGCGCGCTGAGGCCCAGTTTATCCAGCACCTGGTTTTTGACGTTTTGCGTGTCGGTGACCGAGGCCAGCTTCTGTTTCGCGCAATATTCCAGGATCCCGGCGGCGTTATTCATGCTGCTGGAGGTCAACGACTGATTGCTGCCATTCAGCAGGCTGGTCAGGGAAGAGAGCGATGAGCTGCTTTGTGAGCCGGAGCTTTGTTTGCTCAGCTCACTGGCCGCGCTGGAGAGCGAATCCTGCCAGGAGGCGGCGAAAACGCTGGTGGAGATGAGCGTGCCGGCGGCAAGCGCACAGCACAGCAGACGTTTGGTAGTTTTCATCATTATATGCAACTCGTGTTATGCCTTTCAGCGCAGTATAGCGCTGGCAGTCTTAGGAGTGGTCCTAATACGTTAATACTCTTTACCGGTTACCCGACTACGGTAGCTTTCCCAGTTAAAGATAACCCACAGGCTATTGCCAAGGCGCATACGGTCCATTACGCGCTCACCCAGCAGTTTGTTCATTTCATCCATATTGCTGTTAGTTAACATGCCGGTTGGACGTTTAGACGACGAACGGCGATCGACGATCTGGTTGATGATCACTTTCTCGTAGCGGGATTCTGTCTGCATGCCGATCTCGTCGATCACCAGCAGATCCACATTACTCAGATCGTTGAGCAACTGTTCTTCGCTGGTTTCACGATTGCTGAACGTTTCTTTCATCGCCGACATGATATCGGCGACGGTAATAATCAGTACCGACTTGCCGCGCAGCAGCAGTTCGTTGCAGATGGCGGCGGCCAGATGGTTTTTACCCGTGCCGGGTTTGCCAGAGAAGATAAAACTGGCGATGTTGCCGTCAAACTCTTCAACGTACTGGCGAGCTTTGCTCAGGGCATTCATCTGACCTTCGCACTCAACCCGATAGTTTTCGAACGAACAGTTCTGATGCAGCGGACGGATACCGGAACGGTTGAATGTACGCTGCATTTTCATGGCCCGGTTTTCGCGGGCCAGCGCGGCGGCGCGAATTTCACCTTGCTCTTTTTGCCATGCCAGCAGTTCTTCACCTGTTTTGAAGGCTGGCTCAACATTGGGTGGCATCATTTTTTGCAAACGTTTCATCAGGTCGCCAACGTTTTTCATCGTTATCCTCTAAAACCCGGTGGAATGTGGCTGTCAGGTTCACTGACGCTGTTCACATCGCGCTTTGGCATTCCGCCATTGCTGGCCCGTCCAATCTGAATGCTGCGCGCCAGTTTTTGCTGCCACTGAATATGGTGAAAGACTTTGCCTTCGGCTTGCCAGTAGGCAACAAATGAAGCCAGTTCCTCGGCGGTGACGGGCTCTCTTAACGCCACGCCCCACAAGGCGGCCTGACGCTGGAAGTCAGCATCTGGCTGCCAGTCAGCGTACATAGCAAATTTACCCATTGGCACGGCAACCGGTACCGCTTGCGGCTCTTCATAAAATTGGGCATCTAATGTTACATCGCTTCCCGGGCGTGACAGCTTCTCCTCAAGTGCCAGCAACTCTGCCAGCCGTGCAGGCGTCACCGCGTAAAACGCTGGCGCGTTGTTGGCGAATACGGCTACGGCACCGCCCGCAGACCTGGCCAGCACAGTTTGGTGATCGTGTAGTAAGGCGTCAATGCTCGTGACGTCCGGCGTCAAAATTTTGCAGGGCATAATGTTTCTCAATACTGAACAACAACCGAGAAGGAACTGCTTTTATAGTAACACAGAGAGAGGAGAGCAGCAGATGAGGGAAGGTTCCCCCATCTGCAAAGGGGTAAACAGGTTCATTCGTTATACGCGCGGACGTTTGCGATACAGCCATAATCCTGGCACGGAAAGTCCAATTGAGAGTGCGCCCACAATCGATGAGGCTTTAAGAAAATTGGTCAGCAGGGTGATCATCAGCGCTTCGCTATAACCGAAATGACCGATCTTTACGGCGGATATCATGGCGGTGTAGGCGGAGATCCCCGGAAACATAGGGATCACTGCCGCAACGGTGAAGACTTTCGGATGCGCCAGATACCAGCGCGACCACTGGATCCCAATGCAGCCGACCAGCAGCGAGGCCATAAAGGTGGACCATTCGATATTAAACCCTGCAGTCATCATGACCATCCGTGAACCGTGCCCAAGCGCGCCGAGTAACGCACACCAGGGGAGTGCCCGATGCGGTACGTTAAATACCATAGCAAAGCCAAGCGCCGGGATCGCCGACAGGATCATGTCCTGCATCAGCGCCAAAATGAAATCGATCACGCCCATCCGCGCAGCCCCCATAAGGTCATCGACACGATCACGCCAATACAGGTCGCCAGCGTAAGCAGACTGGCAATCGCCCAGCGAGCGAGCCCGGTATTAATGTGCCCTTTAAACATATCCGCAACCGAATTGATTAACGGAAAACCGGGGACCAATAACAGTACGCTGGCGGCCATGGCTACGGTAGGCGTGTGATTAAACGTCGGTAGCGTAAGCAGCAGGCCGGATATGGTGGTCGCGACAAAAGCGGTAATACAAAAGTTGATTTGTGGATGCAAATGCCGGGAAGCCAGGATCTGGCGAATGTACATGGCGATCATGCTGGCGAAAAAGGTGATCATCGCGCCATCCCAGCCGCCGTTATTGAGTTTACAAAAGCAGGCGCAGGACAATCCTACCATGAAAGCAACCAGCCATCTGGGATAGCGTAGCGGTTTGATTTGGTTAAACCGTTTCTCTACCCCTTTTTCATCCAACAGATTATGCTCTGCCAAAATAACGATGTGTTGCACTTCCGTCACGACGTGCATGTTGATGCCACGATCCTGATTTTTTCGGGTCGATGTCAGGCATTGTCCGTCTTTGATCGTCGTCAGGACGATGGCATTCGATGATATGGCACTTTCTACACTGTCCATCCCAAGCGCCAGACCCAGGCGGGTGGAGAGTTCATCGACCAACGCGCTTTCTGCGCCATGTTGCAGTAAAAAAAGCCCGCATTGTATACATAACCGTGTAACCGTTCTTTGTGACGACTGCTCTGTTTGCATAGCTCGCTCTGACTAAAAGATGCTCTCTTAATGAAGAATATCTTCTTTTTATCATGAAGCGTGAGTCGGTTGGCTCTGGATAAGATCAATTTTTGTGTTGAAAAAAGAAACAGGTCACTTGGTGGTTGTAGGAAATCGTATCGTGGGACACACTCCTGAACCAGGGCTAAATTTTTCGAGATGAACAGTAATTACGTAAGGAATGCTAATAATTTAATGTAGTTATTTTAATTGTACAATGAATGTACATGTGCGTGATTATGGCATGATAAATTTATAGTGTGATGCTATTGGGAACGTAGCATTGCCATTTTCTATTTAGAATAAGGATAAATAATTCATCCTGTCTATTGTTTAACGCATGTCTATTTATTAATTATTTTATTTGATTGTAGGTGATACTTGCGCGCGCAAGATTGAAGACATGTGAATATGGAGGAGTTATGTTGCCAGGACGCTGCAAGAACGCAATTATTATTAGTAAATTACCTATCATACAAATTGGGCTTAAAGGGGTAATGCAAGCGCATTTCTCTGATTACAAACTGACCTACTGCCGCGCCGTAGAAGAACTGACATTGATGCAACTGCGACGTTCAGATCTGGTTATCGCTGATTTAACCGGAGACTGCAGTCATCCGCGTGCGGTCTGCGAACAATATTATTCTTTGTTACCTCAATATCGTGATATTCACTGGGTCTTTCTCGTTTCTCGAAATTATTATCCTGTGGCCGTTGAGATGCTGATGTGTCCAATCAGTACGCTGTTATCTGATGCTGAACCGATTGATAGTTTAGTAAATGCTATTGATGCAGGGAATGTTTATGCCGACAGAATTAGCCCGGTATTGCTCTCTCCGGTAATAGCACCAGAAAAACAGGATCATAGCGTACACTCAATTATTCTGACGCTATCTGAACGGAAAGTGTTACGGCTTCTGGGAAAGGGCTGGGGGATTAATCAGATTGCCACATTACTTAAAAAAAGTAATAAGACAATCAGCGCCCAGAAAAATAGTGCGATGCGTCGTCTGTCAATACACAGCAATGCGGAGATGTATGCCTGGATAAATAGTTCTCAAGGAGCACGAGAGTTGAATCTACCTTCAGTTTATGGAGAGACCACGGAATGGAAGACAGAAGTATCAAAAGAAATGTCGCACTGGTAGAAAAGTGTGTAATGAGCAGCGTGGGTATTTATAATTTATTTAATGCCAGACCGAACAATCAATACCAACTTCATCCCTTTTCAGGACAGCCAGCCTTAAGCCAGGCGATGTCACAGACGTCATTTTCCGCGGTTATTTTTTCACTTTCCGCGAAAAGAACCGATCGCCGCACCGGACTGGCTTATCTGACAGAGCTGGCGGTGAAACACCCTCGCATCAAGCGAGTGGTCATTGCCGATGATGATGACGAGGCGCGGCTAATTGGCTCGCTGTCACCGCTACCACTGGATGCCGTGATTAGCAAAGCATCCACGCTGAGTATGTTGCAGGAAGAATTATTTGCAGCGCTGGATTGCGCCAGAGGGGAAACAGAAGACACGAAGAAGCTCTGGTATATCAATCAATGCCGTATGCTTAGCCCAACCGAGCGCGAAATTCTGCGCTATATGTCGAATGGTTATTCGATGCTGCAGATCGCGATTGAGCTTGAGCGAAACATTAAAACGATTCGTGCGCATAAATTTAATGTGATGTCCAAACTGGGCGTTAGTTCGGATGCCGGATTACTGAATGCTGCCGATATCCTGCTGCATGTGCGCTCTGCAGAACCGTCATCTTTTCGTCGTACTGCCCCGTTATGGCGTGCTTGAGAAGATGCGTACCGGCGTAGTCATTGGCATGGAAAGGTAAATCGATCACTGGCACACATCAACCCAGGTTGCCGCAGTCAGTTCTGCTATTCTTTCTGGCGCAATGCGAACCGCGCTGTGAGTGGCTCCTGCTGCAGGGAGCACTTCTGTATAGTGTTTCAACGAGACATCACAGTACACCGATATGGGTGTCTCCAACCCGAAAGGACATACGCCTCCTACGGGATGACCTGTTGCGTTGACTACTTCATCGCTACTCAGCATGCGCGCTTTGGCGCCAAATGTATTTTTCAGTTTTTTATTATCGAGGCGAGCATCTCCTCTGGCGACGATCAGGATAATGTCGTTTTTCACCTTTAGTGACAGCGTTTTTGCTATCTGCCCTGGTTCGACATTATGGGCCTTGGCTGCCAGATCGACGGTGGCGGTGCTTTGATCTAATTCGATGATTTCAATATCTGGCGCATGTTGCGCTAAAAACTGCCGTACTGATTGTAAACTCATTCTTCTCTCCCTCTCGCTTATCCGCAGTCCTGCATAGCAGAAAACCGCCTGGCGTAATTTGTCATAGGGGCAGCGTTACTGTAAATATTTTATTGTAACAATACAGCAACATTGGCAGTTTCTCGATCACCTTCACAATCAAAGAAACCGGTTACAGTAACCGGTTGCGGAATACTGAAATGGCGATTAATACTGAAGCTGTCACTCCCTCTGTATCACATAATAAGAGCCATCTATGAAACTTAACTCAAAAAGCGGTAAGGCTGGTTTTTCTCCCGGCACGGTTGCGAAAAGTAGGAATGGGTTTTACGTGGTGGTGTTGATACCAGCACGGTTGCAGGGTTTAGCACAACGGGAGAACGGCTATGTCTACTAACCATGCTGTATTTAATGTGATTTTCCGCTTTGTTGAAAGCTACGTTAGCCCTGTCGCCGGGCGCATTTCTTCACAACGCCATGTGATGGCAATACGTGATGGTTTCATTTCGGCGATGCCGTTTATGATTGTAGGGTCTTTTCTGCTGGTTTTTGCCTATCCGCCTTTTTCGCCGGATACCACCTGGGGGTTTGCCCGCACATGGCTGGATCTGGCAAAACAATTTGAAGGCCAGATACTCACGCCGTTTGATATGACGATGGGGATCATGTCGGTCTACATATGTGCGGCTATTGCCTATAACCTGGGCAAGCACTATGTGAAGTCGCATCAGTTAGATCCGTTTATGTGCGCGATGCTGTCGATCATGGCGTTTTTGTTGATTGCCGCACCGAAAACCAAAGGTACGATGCCGGTTGATAGCCTCGGCGGTACGGGAATTTTCACTGCCATCCTGGTGGCAATTTATTGCGTTGAAATGATGCGCTTCCTGAAGGCGCACAACATCGGGATCCGCTTACCCGATCAAGTGCCGCCGATGATCAAAAACTCATTTGATCTCCTGATCCCGGTACTGGTGGTGGTGCTGACGCTGTACCCGCTGAGCCTGGTGATACAGTCGCAGTTTGATATGCTGATCCCGCAGGCCATTATGGCCATCTTTAAACCACTGGTGTCCGCAGCGGATTCTCTGCCGGCGATACTGCTGGCAGTACTGATCGGCCATCTGCTGTGGTTTGCCGGTATTCACGGTGCGGCGATTGTGTCGGGTATGCTGCAAATGTTCTGGTTGACCAACCTCGGCATGAACCAGTCGGCGCTGGCGCAGGGCGCGCCTTTACCGCATATCTTTATGGAAGCGTTCTGGACGTTCTTTATCGTCGTGGGGGGATCGGGGGCGACGATGGGGCTGGTGATTTGCTATCTGCGCAGCCGCTCGGCCCATCTACGATCGATTGGGCGTTTGAGCGTGGTCCCCAGTATTTTCAACATTAACGAGCCGGTGATTTTCGGTACGCCGATTGTCATGAATCCAGTGTTCTTTATTCCCTTCCTGCTGGCCCCAATGGTGAACGCGGTGCTGGCCTGGGCGGCGATGAAACTGGATCTAATTGGGCGGGTGATTTCAGTGGTTCCCTGGACCGCACCGGCGCCCGTTGGCGCGGCATGGGCATTAGGCTGGGATTATCGTGCGGCGATCCTGGTGGTCGTGTTGGCGCTGGTTTCTGCCATCATCTACTTCCCATTCTTTAAGGTTTATGAGAGGCAACTGTTGGCGCAGGAAAAAGAAGAAGCACAGCGGATAGAAGAGGAAAATCAGCAGGTTGCATAAAGTGTTGGCGGGGGGCTATGGCTCCTCGCTTATTTTAGCGTGCAGTCGCCGCATTGCTGAACATCGGGCAGGCGATAGCGCTGGCAGCAGGTTCTGCGTACTAACAGTCCCTCGCGTGGAACGACGGTGCGCCACAACGGATTATCCTGGCCACAGGATAGTTGTTTCTCAAAGAAGCAGGTCTGGCGCAGCGTGTTCAACAGTTCTTCACCTAACAACGGCTTCATTTCCGTTAAGTACCAGTGAATTAAGTATCCCGTATTGCTCCAGACAAGTTTCGCGTTGATCTCACCCGTTGATTCCAGTGCCTGAACGACCGGTGTCAGGGCTGACAAAATCAGCGTTTCCATACGTTGTTGCGGTGAGAGTGCCGTGGTCTGGTGATCCTGATGCACGTCGATCCAGAAGCAGGCGGCACGCCCGGTTTCGTGAAACTCCACGTGCATATGTTCAGGAGAGACGTCGATAGCCTCTTTTTGCGTCAGCAGAGCCACCATAAGCGGGGGCATCATCAGGCCGATATACCATTGCGCCCAAAGGGAGATCAGCGGTTTATTTTCGCGTACTAACGTGGGGTGGTTGCGGTAGATGTGGTCTGAATAAACGGCCAGAAGCGAACTTAACGTTGTCGGTTGCGTCCATTCATGTAATGTCATTGCACCTTGCGGCGGGGTCTCGTCAAGGCGAATGAAATCCAGCAAGTGTTCGCGGGTTTGGGCTATGGTCGCACGCACGGAAGCCGCCAGCGAGGGCATCTCTGAAGGGAGATGGCTGTGCCAGATGACATCTTCAACGATGGGTGCGGAACGGTAAGCCATGGCGATATAAGGATGTTAATCTAAATGATAATGATTTCTAATCCTATAGATGGGGGTAAACGATGGCAAGATCTTTGTCGCAAGATCGGGCAGTTCCGCACGGAAAACTCAGGAAGAGGTGCAGTTTATCCGCAGCTCATCGCTGACCAGAGTGTTGTTTCGACCCATATTCTTGGCCTCATAAAGCGCTTTGTCTGCTCTGGTAATCGCGGAGTCAATATCCTGTTCCACCAAAGGCGCAATACCGATGCTGACCGTCACATTGGTTGCTACGCTCTCATTAAACATATGTGGAATTTTAAGATCGTACACTTTCTGGCGAATACGCTCGGCGGCAGCCTGGGCCTGTTGGGGGTCGACCGCGGTCAGCAAAACCATAAACTCTTCGCCACCAAAACGTGCCACCACGTCCCGGGAGCGTACGGAATCACGAATCGCGGCAGAAACGCGAATCAGCGCCTGATCGCCCATCATGTGCCCGTAATGATCGTTATAGGCCTTGAAATGGTCGATATCCATCAGCAGGACGTAGTGCTTCGAGTTGCTCAGGGCCAACAGCGTATCGAGTCTGTGTTGCAGCCCCCGGCGATTGTACAAACCGGTTAGCGGGTCGAGCATGCTGAGTCCGTTCAGGGTTTCCCGTTCTTCCAGTAGTTTGTACATCAGCTGCTGGGCGAAGCCGTCGTAGCGCTTTTGTATCACATGCTGGATGGCGATCCCGGCCATGGGTAGCGCCATAAAATAGAAAATTCGCAGACCATGCTCGCTGCCGTTAAGCCATAAACAGACGACGACTGAGGGTAACGAATGCAGCGTAAAGGCGATGATATTGTTGGCAAAAGCGATAGAACCAATAAACAGCACGCTGAGAAGTGCGATTAACAGAAAATAATAATCATTATGACCTAGCGCGTTATATTTCAGAAAAATATGTAATGCCCATAGCAAGCCAAAAACGATTGAAATAAAAGGAAGATTAATTTTTTTATTCGCATATTTGCCATGCCATGCCAACAGCAATGTACTGGCGGCCAGGATGAGCAACGCCGGGACAGATACGGCTTTGACGGCAAAAAGTGGGAAAACAAGCGTAAACAGCGCGGAGACTGCATTGAGAAGCAGAAACAGACGTAAAGAAAGTTGATATTTCTTAGTGCGCAGAGTTCGCCAGGATTGTACTGTCATAGGTAAATATTGTTATTTATCTGCAATATACGAAGGTGTGTTTGTAAGGAAAAAATGATGAGCGAAAAATCATTCGTTCAGGTCGTTATTGTTTTTTGATGAAAAGCTAACCGGCGAGCAATTTATCACCTTAAACTATTTATGTCATCAATCGTTAAGTAAAACTCATAGAATTGATAGCCTTTCCTGGCTGACAAATGAGAAATTTTATCATATGATATTGGTTATCATTATCAATGTCATAGGTGAAACCATGTTGCAACGTGCGCTGGGCAGTGGATGGGGGGTTTTGCTGCCGGGGATAGTGATTGCCGGGCTGGCATTTACTGATCTGTCACTCGACGCATGGAAGGCGATGATTGTATTAGGATTACTACTGACTTCACTCATGTTATACCACAAGCGTTTACGGCACTTTGTCTTATTACCTTCATGCGCGGCGCTGATCGGCGGCATTGTTTTGGTAATGATGAACTGGAATCAGGGATGAGCAAAACAGGGAAGAAAATCGAAGGAAAGATAAGATAATTGGTGCGAGGGGGGGGACTCGAACCCCCACATCCTAAGGACACTAACACCTGAAGCTAGCGCGTCTACCAATTCCGCCACCTTCGCACAGTCATCTTATTTTTTTGATATCGCCTCGTTGGTGCGAGGGGGGGGACTCGAACCCCCACATCCTAAGGACACTAACACCTGAAGCTAGCGCGTCTACCAATTCCGCCACCTTCGCCCAGTGCGAACAATATCAACGTGGATTATGGTGCGAGGGGGGGGACTTGAACCCCCACGTCCGAAAGGACACTAACACCTGAAGCTAGCGCGTCTACCAATTCCGCCACCTTCGCATACCATCGACACTCAAAAAGTATCGTTACCACGGAGGCGCATTCTAGTTGTTTTCAACTTTTCGTCAATAGTTAATTGTCCAGGCTGGGCCGATTGATGCAAAAACGGCCACGTGAATGGCCGTTCGCTGCGAGACAATTACGCTTTTTTCGCCTGGCGCGTCATGATGGTGCGATAGACCTTGAAGCGCCCGGTCTGCGCGATAACTTCGTGGAAGCCAAACACTTCATCCAGTACTTTCGGATAAGGCAGGAAGGCGTTGGCTACAATTCGCAGTTCACCGCCGCTGTTCAGGTGACGAACCGCCCCGCGAATCAGCGTTTGCGCGGCATCCAGGCTGGTCTGCATGCCGTCATGGAACGGCGGGTTGGAGATGATCATATCAAATCGCCCCGTTACGTCAGAAAAGACGTTACTGGCGATGACGTCACCTTCAATACCGTTGGCGGCAAGCGTTGCGCGGCTGGCTTCAACAGCGGCTGCGCTAACATCGCACAGGGTTAAGCGCACTTTTGGCGAGTGGCTGGCAAGCGCGACGGAGAGAACGCCTGCGCCACAGCCGACATCCAGCACTTTGCCTTTGGTGTGCGGTGTCAGCGTGGAGAGCAGCAGTTGGCTGCCAACATCCAGGCCGTCACGGCTGAATACGCCCGGCAGCGTTTTGATGGTCAGATTGTCTGTCTGGTATTCGTCCCAGTATTTTTCAGCATCAAAGACCGGCTGCTTTTCCAGACGACCGTGGTACAGGCCACAGCGACGTGCGCTGTCGACTTTGTTCAGCGGCGCGTATTCGGCCAGCATCTGCTCTGCGCTACGTACGCCGCTGCGGTTTTCGCCAACAACAAAAATATCGGTACCCACCGGTAACAGCGAAAGAAGGTTCATCAACTGGAACTGGGCTTCAGGTTTATTCTTCGGCCAGTAGTAGATCAGCGTATCGCTATCGCCGACGTCATCGGCTTGAGCGATGAGGCTGAAGCGGACGTTGTCGCCCATCTGGCGGTTAAGCACCTGCCAGTGGTGAAGCTGCTGAGTATGCGCACGGCTGGCGGCGCTTTCAAAATGGGCAGGCAGGTCATCCTGCAAATCACCGGCAAACATAATACGGCTTTGTTCGAAATCATCACTGTGGCGCAGCAAGACTTCACTTGCCGGGGTAAAAGCAGACATGGAGTGCTCCTTAAATTGTACAGCGGGGGATTATAGTTGTTTGATGGCACGGATTCGACAAATTTGCTATATTTGCGCCCCTGATTACAGGAGCGTTTCGCTATGACATCCCGACGAGACTGGCAGTTACAGCAACTGGGCATTACGCAGTGGTCGTTGCATCGTCCTGGCGCACTGCAGGGCGAAATCGCGATTTCCATTCCTGCGCATGTCCGTTTGGTGATGGTTGCGGAACAGTTACCCGCGCTAACCGAACCATTGATGAGCGATATTTTACGCTCATTAACCGTCAGCCCGGATCAGGTTTTACAACTGACGCCTGACCGTGTCGCCATGCTGCCGCAAGGTAGTCGCTGTAATAGCTGGCGGCTGGGAACCGAAGAGCCGCTGCTGCTGGAGGGCGCTCAGGTCGCGAGTCCTGCGTTTAATGAATTACGGGAAAACCCCGCGGCACGCGCCGCGTTATGGCAACAAATCTGCGCATATGAACACGATTTCTTCCCTCGAACCGACTGATTTACCCGCAGCATTTCAGATTGAAAAACGCGCCCACGCTTTTCCCTGGAGTGAAAAAACATTTGCCAGCAACCAGGGCGATCGTTACCTCAATTTTCAGTTGAGGGTTGATGACGTGATGGCGGCCTTTGCGATTACGCAGGTCGTGCTGGATGAAGCTACGCTGTTCAATATTGCCGTCGACCCTGACTTTCAGCGCCGTGGGCTGGGGCGTGAGCTGCTGGAGCATCTGATCGATGAGCTGGAAAAGCGTGGCATTTTGACGCTGTGGCTTGAAGTGCGCGCCTCAAACGCCGCCGCTATCGCGCTGTACGAAAGCTTAGGCTTTAACGAGGCGACGATCCGTCGCAATTACTATCCAACGGCCGATGGTCACGAAGACGCCATCATCATGGCGTTGCCAATCAGCATGTAAGACAAGGTGTAATGATGAAGAAGTGGGACTGGATTTTCTTTGATGCCGACGAAACGCTGTTTACATTTGACTCGTTTACCGGCTTACAGCGGATGTTTCTCGACTATAGCATTACCTTTACCGCTGAAGATTTTCAGGACTACCAGGCCGTGAATAAACCGCTGTGGGTGGATTATCAAAACGGTGCAATTACCTCATTACAGCTGCAGCATGCCCGTTTTCAGAGCTGGGCCGAACGCCTGAAGGTTGAACCGGGCCAGCTTAATGATGCATTCATCAATGCGATGGCGGAGATCTGCTCGCCGTTGCCGGGGGCGGTTTCTCTGCTCAATGCGATTCGTGATAAAACAAAAATTGGCATTATTACCAACGGCTTCACGGCGTTACAGCAAATCCGCCTTGAGCGGACGGGGCTGCGCGATTATTTCGATCTGCTGGTGATTTCTGAGCAGGTTGGGGTGGCAAAACCCGATCCCCGTATTTTTGACCATGCGCTGGCGCAGGCGGGCAATCCTGACCGTTCTCGCGTGCTAATGGTGGGTGACACCGCAGAGTCCGATATTCTTGGCGGCATTAACGCCGGGCTATCCACCTGCTGGCTCAATACGCATCATCGCGAGCAGCCAGCGGGCATTCAGCCGACCTGGACGGTCACGTCATTAAGCGAACTGGAGCAGCTCCTGTGTAAACACTGATTGCCTCCCCCCCGTTGATGGGTAAAATAGCCGCAATTTTTCGTATTCAACTTGCCCGGCCCGTTGCCGTGCTTACCTAAGAAGATTTGACTATGACGTTGTCTCCTTATTTGCAAGAGGTGGCCAAACGCCGCACTTTTGCCATTATTTCTCACCCGGATGCCGGTAAAACGACAATTACTGAAAAGGTGCTGTTATTCGGACAGGCCATTCAGACCGCCGGTACGGTAAAAGGCCGTGGTTCCAGCCAGCATGCAAAATCTGACTGGATGGAAATGGAAAAGCAACGTGGTATCTCCATTACCACCTCTGTGATGCAGTTTCCGTATCATGACTGCCTGGTGAACCTGCTGGACACCCCGGGGCACGAAGACTTCTCCGAAGATACCTACCGTACTCTGACGGCGGTGGACTGCTGCCTGATGGTTATCGATGCTGCGAAAGGTGTTGAAGATCGTACCCGTAAGCTGATGGAAGTTACCCGTCTGCGCGATACGCCGATCCTGACCTTTATGAACAAACTCGACCGTGACATCCGCGATCCGATGGAGCTGCTGGATGAAGTTGAGAACGAACTGAAAATCGGCTGTGCGCCGATCACCTGGCCGATTGGCTGCGGGAAGTTGTTCAAGGGCGTCTATCACCTTTATAAAGATGAAACGTATCTGTACCAGACCGGTAAAGGCCATACGATTCAGGAAGTGCGTGTTGTTAAAGGTCTCAACAACCCGGAACTTGATGCTGCCGTGGGTGAAGACCTGGCGCAGCAGCTGCGCGACGAGCTGGAGCTGGTGCAGGGCGCGTCCAACGAGTTCGACCATGAGTTGTTCCTTGCGGGCGAAATCACCCCGGTCTTCTTCGGTACCGCGTTGGGTAACTTCGGCGTTGACCATATGCTTGACGGCTTAGTGGAGTGGGCGCCTGCGCCGATGCCGCGTAAAACCGATACCCGCGTTGTGGAAGCCTCTGAAGAGAAGTTCACCGGATTCGTGTTTAAAATTCAGGCCAACATGGACCCGAAACACCGCGACCGTGTCGCTTTCATGCGTGTGGTTTCCGGCAAGTACGAGAAAGGCATGAAAATGCGCCAGGTGCGCATTGGTAAAGACGTGGTGATCTCCGATGCGCTGACCTTTATGGCCGGTGACCGTTCTCATGTGGAAGAAGCGTATCCGGGCGATATTCTTGGTCTGCACAACCACGGCACCATCCAGATCGGCGATACCTTTACCCAGGGCGAAATGATGAAGTTCACCGGTATTCCGAACTTCGCACCGGAACTGTTCCGCCGTATCCGTCTGAAAGATCCGTTGAAGCAGAAACAGCTGCTGAAAGGTCTGGTTCAGCTGTCAGAAGAGGGGGCTGTGCAGGTATTCCGTCCGATCGCCAACAACGATCTGATCGTAGGTGCCGTCGGTGTGCTGCAGTTCGACGTGGTGGTTTCTCGTCTGAAGAGCGAATACAACGTTGAAGCGATTTATGAATCCGTCAACGTGGCGACTGCGCGCTGGGTAGAGTGTTCTGACGTGAAAAAATTCGAAGAATTTAAGCGTAAAAACGAAATTCAGCTGGCGCTGGATGGCGGTGATAACCTCACCTATATCGCGCCGACCATGGTTAACCTGAATCTCACCCAGGAACGTTACCCTGACGTTCAGTTCCGTAAAACACGCGAACACTAATCTGTCCCCCAGGGCGCGGTACTCACCGCGCCCTGCAACTTTTCCTGTCTTTTAAATCCCTTGCGGAATGTTCTTAAATCCCCTGACTTTTGTTTGTTTTTTAATCAATACAGGCAACAACCGCGAAATCGTGAACTATATTTAACAATGTGATGACATAAATATCGGCTTTTAATGCTCTTCATTAAGCATTTCGCAGCCCCTTTAGCTGATATTTATTTCAGTCACGAGATTAGTTGCTGGTTCTGACCGCTAAGCGGCAGAACATCGCTATAAGTACAACAAACAGGAATACATCGATGACAATGACAGGACTTAAGATTTCTAAAACGCTACTGGCCGTGATGCTGACTTCCGCTGTTGCAACGGGTTCTGCTTATGCAGAAAACGCCACAATGGATAAAGCGCAATCCGGGCTCGAAAGTGCGGGGCAGAAAGTCGATAGCTCTATGAACAAAGTCGGTAATTTCATGGATGACAGCACCCTCACCGCCAAAGTAAAAGCCGCGCTGGTGGACCACGAAAGCATTAAGAGCACCGATATTTCCGTCAAGACCGATCAGAAGGTAGTAACGCTAAGCGGCTTTGTTGAAAGCCAGGCGCAGGCCGAAGAAGCGGTTAAAGTGGCGAAAGGCGTTGAGGGTGTAACCTCCGTTAGCGACAAACTGCACGTGCGTGACAGCAAAAATACCTCCGTAAAAGGCTATGCCGGTGATACGGCCATCACCAGCGAAGTGAAAGCTAAGCTGCTGGCCGATGACATTGTCCCTTCCCGCAAGGTGAAAGTTGAGACCACCGATGGCGTTGTGCAACTTTCAGGCACTGTCGATTCACAGGCTCAAAGCGATCGCGCTGAGAGCATCGCCAAAGCGATTGATGGCGTGAAAAGCGTCAAAAACGATCTCAAAACTCAGTAATTAGACTTAATTCGCCCTCCTGACGTTTGTCGGGAGGCGTATTGTGCACCACACTGAAAATATCGCAGATGGGTAGCCTGAGCGCTCATATCAAGCGGTGAAATTAACTATGGTAAAGGAGAAGCATATGTTTCGATGGGGCATCATATTTCTGGTTATCGCGTTAATTGCCGCTGCACTGGGTTTTGGTGGACTGGCGGGTACCGCTGCAGGTGCTGCAAAAATTGTTTTTGTGGTGGGTATCATTCTGTTCCTGGTCAGCCTGTTTACCGGGCGTAAACGACCCTAGTACGTAAACCGTAAAGATAACTTGCTACTGAGCCAGTCCAGCGGACTGGCTTTTACGGTTTTAGCAGCAGGCAATTTGCGTTACTTTGTTGTCCTATTACAAAAACAACAGGAAGGCAGAGGTGGGGCAGAGAATACCCGTCACGCTCGGTAATATCGCGCCGTTATCGTTACGTCCGTTTCAACCAGGCAGTATGGCGCTGGTGTGCGAGGGCGGGGGACAAAGAGGCATCTTCACTGCAGGCGTACTGGATGAATTCATGCGCGCACAGTTCAATCCCTTTGATCTCTTCTACGGGACGTCCGCTGGCGCGCAAAACCTTTCAGCTTATCTCTGTAACCAGCCCGGTTACGGTCGTAAAGTCATCATGCGTTACACTACCCGACGTGAGTTTTTTGACCCGGTGCGCTTTGTGCGCGGGGGAAACTTAATCGACCTCGACTGGCTGGTGGATTCGACCTCGTCCCAAATGCCGCTGGCAATGGATAACGCCGAGCGCCTGTTTGAGGCAGGTAAAGCGTTTTATATGTGCGCCTGCCGGGGAGATGACTACACACCGGGCTATTTTTCGCCGAACCGGCACAATTGGCTGGATCTCATTCGTGCATCCAGCGCGATTCCCGGATTCTACCGCACAGGGGTTGCGCTGGATGGCGTGAACTATCTGGATGGTGGCGTCAGTGACGCCATTCCCGTGCAGGAAGCGGCGAAGCAGGGTGCAAAAACGCTGGTGGTTATCCGCACGGTGCCTTCGCAAATGTACTACACCCCGCAGTGGTTCAAGCGTATGGAACGCTGGCTGGGGGAGAGCAGTCTGCAGCCGCTGGTGAATCTGGTTCAACATCATGAAGCCAGCTACCGCGCTATTCAGCGCTTTATTGAGAAACCGCCGGGCAAGCTGCGTATCTTTGAGATCTACCCACCAAAGCCACTCCATAGTATGGCACTGGGGAGCCGTATTCCGGCATTGCGTGAAGACTACAAAACCGGACGCCTGTGCGGGCGCTATTTTTTGGCAACGATTGGTAAACTGCTGGCGAAAAACGCGCCGCTGCCTCGTCAGACGCCGAAGATTGTGGTGCCGGGACCGGTGGTGGTTCCACCTGCACCCGTTGCCAACGATGCCCATGCGTCCGTTGCAAGCAGCGCGCCCCAGGCTAACGACACCACGTTTGATAATGAGGATTTGGCGTGAGTTTTCGCTTTATCGATACGCATTGTCACTTTGATTTCCCTCCGTTTACTGGCGACGAATCCGCCAGCCTGCAGCGCGCCTGTGAAGCCGGTGTGGGCAGTATTATCGTCCCGGCTACCGAGGCGGCGAACTTTTCCCGCGTGCTGGCGTTAGCGGATAATTACCCCCCGCTGTTTGCCGCGCTGGGCCTGCATCCCATTGTGATTGAACACCACAGCGATGACTGCCTGGACCAACTGCAGCAGGCGCTGGATAAGCGTCCACAAAAGCTGGTGGCAGTAGGTGAGATTGGATTGGATCTGTACCGGGACGATCCGCAATTTGACCAGCAAGAGTGGATTCTGGAGGCGCAACTGAAGCTGGCGAAGCGTTACGAACTGCCAGTGATCCTGCATTCACGACGTACCCATGACAAGCTGGCTATGCACCTGAAACGCCATGCTTTGCCGCGAACCGGCGTGGTGCATGGATTTTCCGGGAGTTTTCAGCAGGCTGAACGCTTTGTGCAACTGGGCTACAAAATTGGCGTGGGCGGCACCATTACTTATCCACGCGCCAGCAAAACCCGCGAGGTAATGGCGCGATTGCCGCTGGAGTCACTGCTGCTGGAAACCGATGCGCCGGATATGCCGCTCAACGGATTTCAGGGCCAGCCCAACCGCCCGGAGCAGGTAGTCAGAGTGTTTGACGTCTTATGCGAGCTGCGCCCGGAACCTGCGGACGTGATTGCTGACGCGCTGTATCGGAATACGACGGCGTTGTTTGATTTTTGATTTCCGGATGCGGCGCTTTCGCATCTCATCCGGCATTTCACAGATACAAAGCCGGGAAGATCAAATTATCCACCCCGCGCTCGCGCAATCTTTGCGCCAGGTGCTCCACATCCTCCGGCGTGGCGCTCGGCCAGTCTTTTGCTTCGCCGTATACCCCGTGCGCATGAAAGGCATTCAGCCGCACCGGTACATCACCTGAACGCTTGATAAACGCCGCCAGCGCATCGATATGCTGGAGATAATCCACCTGACCAGGGATAACCAGTAGGCGCAGTTCCGCAAGTTTCCCTTGCCCGGACAGAAAGGTAATACTTTGTTTAATCAGCGTGTTATCGCGCCCTGTCAACTGACGATGACATGCGCTATCCCAGGCTTTTAAATCCAGCATTACGCCGTCGCACACCGGCAACAGCTTTTGCCAGCCGGTTTCGCTCAGCATGCCGTTGCTGTCTACCATGCAGGTCAGGTGTTGCAACTGCGGATCGGTTTTGATCGTGCTAAACAGCGCCACAATAAACGGTAGCTGGGTCGTTGCTTCGCCGCCGCTGACCGTTATTCCTTCAATAAACGGCGAGGCTTTGCGAACATGCTGCAGTACCTCATCAATGCTCATGGTCTGCGCCATCGGCGTAGCCTGCTGGGGGCACATGTGCAGGCAGGTGTCGCATTGCTGGCAAATATCAGATTGCCACCATACTTTTCCCGCGCTCAGACTTAACGCTTCATGTGGGCAATGCAGTACACACTCCCCGCAGTCATTGCAGCGTCCCATCGTCCACGGGTTGTGGCAATTCTTACAGCGCAAATTGCATCCCTGCAGGAACAGGGCCAGGCGACTCCCCGGCCCGTCGACGCAGGAGAAGGGAATCAGCTTACTTACCGAAGCGCATCTGCTGTTCATGGCTAATCACGCGAGGTTGTCGTTCCAGAATGCGCGTATTACGCGCGGCTTCTTCGCCAAGCCAGGTGGTGTTGGTGCGAGAACCTGCGGCACGATATTTTTCCAGATCCGACAGGCGCACCATATAACCGGTGACGCGGACCAGATCGTTACCGCTAACGTTAGCGGTAAATTCACGCATCCCGGCTTTAAATGCGCCGAGGCACAATTGCACCAGCGCCTGAGGATTACGCTTGATGGTTTCATCCAGCGTGAGAATGTCGCTGATACCGGCGTGATAATACGCGTGATGCGGCGCAACGGTCTGCAGGTGGGTGATCGGGTCCGGTTCATCACCATAAGGCAGGCGAGCGCCCGGCGTGGTGCCGATGTCAGAACTGATCCCCGACTGCGCATGCAGCATCGCGCGTTGATTCCAGCCATATTTCACCGGCGTGCTTTCTACAAATTCCGCCAGTTGGGCGCTAATGCGGTAGCCTAGCTGATTGGCAAACGCATCTTTCCCGTAACGCGCGCATTGCCCTGCTTTTTCACACAGCAGATTTACCGCCTCCGCCAGACCATACATCCCGAACATAGGCACAAAACGTTTGGGATCAATCAACCCTTCCTGCACCAGGAAGCTATTCTCAAAGAAATGTGATTTTTCATAGAGGAATTCACATCGTGCATCAATGATGGCGATTTGCTGCTGGCAGTAATGCGGTAGGGTGCGCGTAAAGAAGTCATCGACAGAGGTGCTGCGCTCTGCGATGGCTTTCAGATTGAGCCTGACCAGCGTGCTACCACCCCCGGCGAGCGGCAAAGAGTTGTAACAGCTGACGACGCCGTAGTGGCCTTTTGTGAAAATTTTATCATTTTCAGGGCCGTTAGAAATGTGCGGTTTACTGCATTCGCAAATATTTTGCGCCACGTTGAGCAGCAGATCGTCAGGGGTAATTTGCGGATCATAAATAAAGGTAAGATTAGGTGAAACCTGCTTTAACTCTGCATCTGCGCGTAAAATTGCGCGTGTAATCGGCGTGTCGGCGGGGCCAATGTTGGCATGCATAAAGGCATCTGGCAGGGTACGGTCGAGATAACGCCAGAAACGTTTTATTCGAATATCGATCTCATCTTGTGTTAGAATTCTAACATGCGGTTGCAGCAGAGCATCGAGCTGGCCGAGATAAACCGGCATCGACGTCACGGACGGAACGTGGTGGTACAGGATGGTGAGTAAGGATAACGCATCATCAAGATCGCTTGCGCCTTCCAGCTCCAGCCACGATGAACCATTGGCCAGAAAACGCGCGTAATCGGGTAAAACGTAGCGCGGTTTGAACGGGGCATGACCTTCGTACATATCGCAGATTACCCCATCATCCAGCGCCTGACGTGCCTGTGCAGGTAGTTGCGGATAAGGCAGCGCGTTTTCAGCTTCCAGCGCCAGAAAGTGGCGTTTCTGCTCAGGGCTGAGCACCGGACTGGTCACGATTTGTTGGCAACGCTGTTGCAGCGCGAGTTCGCTTGACGTGGGCATCGTTGATTCCTTTTTATCCCGAAGGTGTAACGCCATTGTAGAAAGCAACGCCGCCACAACCTTTGATCCGGATGCGCCTGATGCCACCGCATCCCTTTAGAAAAGGTAATTTATTTGAAGTAGATCTCATTAGAGTAATGCAAATCTGTATGTGGTTTTCATTAACTGTGATGTATATCGAAGTGTAATAGCGAGCGGATGTTAGAATACTAACAAACTCGCAAGGTGAAATTTTATACGGCGATGCCGTTGGAGAATGTTATGACCGATTTAACAGCAAGCAGCCTGCGTGCACTGAAACTGATGGACCTGACCACCCTGAATGACGACGACACCAATGAAAAAGTGATCGCGCTGTGTCATCAGGCGAAGACCCCGGTTGGCAACACTGCCGCAATCTGTATCTATCCGCGTTTCATCCCTATTGCGCGTAAGACTCTGAAAGAGCAGGGTACGCCGGACATCCGCATTGCAACCGTCACCAACTTCCCGCACGGCAACGACGACATCGAGATTGCGTTGGCGGAAACTCGCGCGGCGATCGCCTACGGTGCCGATGAAGTTGACGTGGTGTTCCCGTACCGTGCGCTGATCGCCGGTAACGAGCAGATTGGTTTTGATCTGGTTAAAGCTTGCAAAGACGCGTGTGCGGCGGCAAACGTGCTGCTGAAAGTGATCATCGAAACCGGTGAGCTGAAAGAAGAAGCACTGATTCGCAAAGCGTCTGAAATCTCCATCAAAGCCGGTGCTGATTTCATCAAAACTTCTACCGGTAAAGTGCCGGTCAATGCGACGCCGGAAAGCGCACGCATCATGATGGAAGTGATCCGCGACATGGGTGTTTCTAAAACTGTAGGTTTCAAACCGGCTGGCGGCGTGCGTACTGCAGAAGATGCACAGCAGTTCCTGGCGATTGCCGATGAACTGTTTGGCGCTGACTGGGCTGATTCTCGTCACTACCGTTTTGGCGCATCCAGCCTGCTGGCTAGCTTGCTGAAAGCGCTGGGTCACGGCGACGGCAAGAGCGCAAGCAGCTACTAAGCCCGTAGGCCGGATAAGGCGCAGCCGCCATCCGGCATCAGTACGACTGCCGGGTGCGCGTTGCTTACCCGGCCTACAACGGCTTGGATTATTAAGAGTAATCATTCATTGCAGTGGGTTTTCCGCAGCATTTAACCTGATTAATCGGGGGTTACCGTGTTTCTCGCACAAGAAATTATTCGTAAAAAACGTGATGGTCATGCGCTGAGCGATGAAGAAATTCGCTTCTTTATCAATGGTATTCGCGACAACACCATCTCTGAAGGGCAAATCGCCGCCCTGGCGATGACCATTTTTTTCCACGATATGACAATGCCTGAGCGTGTTTCGCTGACCATGGCAATGCGTGATTCAGGAACCGTGCTGGACTGGAAAAGCCTGCAGTTGAACGGCCCGATTGTGGATAAACACTCTACCGGCGGCGTAGGTGACGTAACGTCACTGATGTTAGGCCCGATGGTTGCTGCGTGCGGCGGCTATATTCCGATGATCTCCGGGCGTGGCCTGGGGCATACCGGCGGTACGCTCGATAAACTGGAAGCTATTCCAGGATTTGACATCTTCCCGGACGACGCCCGTTTCCGTGAAATTATTAAAGACGTGGGTGTGGCGATTATTGGGCAAACCAGCTCGCTCGCACCGGCGGATAAACGTTTTTATGCCACCCGCGATATTACCGCGACGGTGGATTCCATCCCGCTGATTACCGGTTCCATTCTGGCGAAAAAACTGGCGGAAGGGCTGGATGCGTTGGTGATGGATGTGAAAGTGGGCAGCGGTGCCTTTATGCCGACCTACGAGCTCTCTGAAGCCCTTGCTGAAGCGATTGTCGGCGTGGCAAACGGTGCGGGTGTACGTACCACCGCGCTGTTAACTGATATGAACCAGGTGTTGGCCTCCAGCGCAGGTAACGCGGTAGAAGTTCGCGAGGCTGTGCAGTTCCTGACCGGTGAATACCGCAATCCGCGTCTGTTAGACGTCACTATGGCGCTGTGCGTGGAAATGCTGATCTCCGGCAAGCTGGCGAAAGATGACGCCGAAGCCCGTGCGAAATTGCAGGCGGTGCTGGATAACGGTAAAGCGGCAGAGATTTTTGGTCGCATGGTTGCGGCGCAGAAAGGCCCGACCGATTTCGTCGAAAATTATGCGAAGTACCTGCCGACGGCAATGCTCAGCAAAGCGGTATATGCTGATACCGAAGGTTTTGTCAGCGCGATGGATACCCGTGCGCTGGGGATGGCGGTCGTTTCCATGGGCGGCGGTCGTCGTCAGGCCTCGGACACCATTGATTACAGCGTTGGCTTTAACGACATGGCGCGTCTGGGCGACAGCGTAGACGGACAGCGTCCGCTGGCGGTGATCCACGCCAAAGACGAAGCCAGCTGGCAGGAAGCGGCGAAAGCGGTCAAAGCGGCAATTAGCCTTGACGATAAAGCGCCAGAAATTACACCGACAGTCTATCGTCGTATAACCGAATAACTGTATACTGATCTGATCGCTTTTTTGCGGCGCAAGATAGATGCCCTAAATAATTCGAGTTGTAGAAAGGCGACAAACGAGTGAATCCCCGGGAGCGTACATCAGTACGTGACTGGGGTGAATGAGTGAAGTCAACGCATCGACAACTTGAAGTATGACGGGTAATGGAGAACAAGATGAAACGTGCATTTATTATGGTGCTGGACTCCTTTGGTATTGGTGCGACTGAAGATGCGGATCGCTTTGGCGACGTAGGCTCAGACACTATGGGACACATTGCAGAAGCCTGTGCGAAAGGTGAAGCTGACAATGGTCGCAAAGGCCCACTGAATCTGCCTAACCTGACCCGTCTGGGCCTGGTGAAAGCTCACGAAGGTTCTACTGGTAAAATTGCTGCCGGCATGGACGGTAATGCGGAAGTGATTGGTGCTTACGCCTGGGCGCATGAACTCTCTTCCGGGAAAGACACACCGTCTGGCCACTGGGAAATCGCCGGTGTACCGGTTCTGTTTGACTGGGGTTACTTCTCCGATCATGAAAACAGCTTCCCGCAGGAACTGCTGGATAAACTGGTAAAACGTGCCAACCTGCCGGGCTACCTCGGTAACTGCCACTCTTCCGGTACCGTGATTCTGGATCAGTTGGGTGAAGAGCATATGAAAACCGGCAAGCCGATTTTCTATACCTCCGCTGACTCCGTGTTCCAGATTGCCTGTCACGAAGAGACTTTTGGCCTGGATAAACTCTACGAACTGTGCGAAATCGCTCGTGAGGAACTGACCGAAGGTGGTTACAACATCGGTCGTGTTATCGCGCGTCCGTTTATCGGTGATAAAGCCGGTAACTTCCAGCGTACCGGTAACCGTCACGATCTGGCCGTTGAGCCGCCAGCACCGACCGTGCTGCAGAAACTGGTCGACGAGAAAGACGGCCACGTGGTTTCCGTGGGTAAAATCGCGGATATCTATGCGAACTGCGGCATCACCAAAAAAGTGAAAGCCACCGGTCTGGACGCGCTGTTTGACGCCACCATCAAAGAGATGAAAGAAGCCGGTGATAAGACCATCGTCTTCACCAACTTCGTTGATTTCGACTCTTCCTGGGGTCACCGTCGCGATATCGCCGGTTATGCCGCAGGTCTGGAACTGTTCGACCGCCGTCTGCCTGAGCTGATGGAGCTGGTGGGGGAAGATGACATTCTGATCCTGACCGCTGACCACGGCTGCGACCCGAGCTGGACCGGGACTGACCACACCCGTGAACACATTCCGGTACTGGTTTACGGCCCGAAAGTGAAACCAGGTTCTTTAGGTCACCGTGAAACCTTCGCGGATATCGGCCAGACGCTGGCGAGCTACTTTGGTACGTCGCCGATGGACTACGGTAAAAACATGCTGTAATACCCGTTGTCTTTCGCGCTGTAGATGCGTTGACTTCATTCGCTCACCCCGGTCACATAGTTAATCTATGCTCCCGGGGATTCACGAATTCGTCGCCTTCCTACAACGCGAAATCCTTAGGGTATTTCACTGTTTTGCATACGTTTTGTAGGCCTGATAGGCGTAGCCGCCATCAGGCAATAACAACGAAATAAGGATAAAAAATGGCAACTCCACATATTAATGCAGAAATGGGTGATTTCGCTGACGTCGTATTGATGCCGGGCGACCCGCTGCGTGCGAAACATATTGCTGAAACTTTCCTCGAAGATGTTCGTGAAGTGAACAACGTTCGCGGCATGTTAGGCTTCACCGGTACCTACAAAGGCCGTAAGATTTCCGTAATGGGCCACGGTATGGGTATCCCGTCCTGCTCCATCTATACCAAAGAGCTGATCACCGATTTCGGCGTGAAGAAAATCATTCGCGTAGGCTCCTGCGGCGCTGTGCGTATGGACGTTAAACTGCGTGACGTGGTTATCGGTATGGGGGCTTGCACCGACTCCAAAGTTAACCGTATCCGCTTTAAAGATCATGATTTCGCTGCTATCGCTGACTTCGACATGGTGCGTAACGCCGTTGATGCAGCAAAAGCGCTGGGCGTAGACGCGCGCGTGGGTAACCTGTTCTCCGCTGATCTGTTCTACTCTCCGGACGGCGAAATGTTCGACGTGATGGAAAAATACGGCGTGCTGGGCGTGGAAATGGAAGCGGCGGGCATCTACGGCGTTGCGGCTGAATTTGGTGCGAAAGCGCTGACCATCTGCACTGTATCCGACCATATCCGTACTCACGAGCAGACCACTGCCGCTGAACGTCAGACGACCTTCAACGACATGATCAAAATCGCACTGGAATCCGTTCTGCTGGGCGATAAAGAGTAAGTTGTTTGTGCCCGGTGGCGCTATGCTTACCGGGCCTACAGCAGTATGTAGGCCGGATAAGGCGCAGCCGCCATCCGGCAATTTCAGGCCAGTGCTTAACGCACCGCTCCGGCAATCCATGCCGACAGCTCGCGTAACTCTTTTTCTTGCTCCGGGAAATCAACCAGAAGCGCCTCGCACTCTTGTTGCAGCATATCCGCACGATACAAGCATCCTTGCAGACGACCCGCCAGCGCTTCCAGCGGCGCGGGATTGAGGCTATCGGTGTAGACCTGGGTGCGGGTAATCACGCCTTTTTCAACGTCGAAATGCAGCTCAACGCCGCCCCAGGTGAAACGCTCATCCAACAGGTGCGAGAAGGCCGGCGCCTGACCAAAGTTCCACTCCCAACTGCTCTGGCGGGCAAAGGTTTCGGCAAAGTTCGGCAGATCCGGCGCTTTGTCCGGGGAGATTACCTCGGCTTCTACGCGTTCGCCGTAGTGGGCTAAAAAGGCTTCCGTGATGGCCTGACAGACCTGTTGATGAGTGATGCCCGGTAACAGCTCGGTCAAATTCGCCACGCGCGAGCGAACCGAAGTGATGCCTTTAGCGGCAAGTTTCTTTTTATCGGGATTGAGATAGTTTGCCAGGCGGCTGAGATCGGCATTCAGCAATAGCGTGCCGTGGTGGAATCCGCGGTCTTTCGTTTCACGATAAGCAGAACCAGAGACTTTACGATCGCCATCCGGCGTTTTCACCACCAGATCGTTACGCCCGGAGGCATCAGCTTCTACGCCCAGCGTATTCAGCGCATTGAGGACTATTGCCGTGGAGATGGTTTTGTCGTATTCCGGTTTACCAGCCATAAAGGTAAAGCAGGTATTACCCAAGTCATGGAACACCGCGCCGCCGCCGCTGCTGCGACGGGCGAGCCGCACGTTGTCTTCCTCCATCCGGCGGGTATTACACTCTTTCCACGGGTTTTGCGCCCGGCCAATCACCACCGTATCGGCGTTACGCCACAAGAACAGGACGCGCTGCGTGGCGGGCATCTGGCGAAAAATGCACTCTTCAACCGCCAGGTTAAACCACGGATCGTAAGAGTCTGAGATAAGCAGGCGTAGTGTGGTCATGGTCGATTTCCTTTCTTTGAATTACTCTTTTTTCTCGTTGTCTTCTTCCTGCACCGGTTTGTTGGCGGTCAGCAGGAAAGGGGATTGCTGCCAGCGGGTACGCTTGCCTTGCAATAATGTACGTGTGAGGACTACACCAATAGCCAGTGACAGAAGCAGCATCAGGCGTAAGATGTTGGTGGTGTTGTCTACCTGCTTCGCTTCGGTGGCAAGCGTGTGGGTGTCGAGTGTCAGGCGCAGATAACCCAGCGGGCCGTTTCTCCCCTGAATGGGCTCAACGATTTGCTGATTAAAATAGCCCCCGGCTTTTTTGCCATCGAGCGCCAGCCGGTCACGGACATCGACACTCTCACCAGTGCGGGTAATCAGATCGCCCTGTTCATCGTACACGCCCGCATCCAGAATACGGCTACTTTCCGTTAACTGCGTGAGTACGGCTTTGATGCGCTTTTCATCCGGTGTTTCGGTGCGCATCAGCGGCGCGATGTTTAAGGTGACCTGGCGGGCCAGTGTACGCGCCAGTTCTTCCAACTGCGGATTACGTTGCTGCTGGTGGCTTTGACTAAACCAGGATGCACCCTGCATCAGGGCGACAAGCAACGCGAGACAGAACAATACAATCACTGCACGATGAAGTCGGAATTTCAGTTTTGCGCGAGCCATATTCCACCTGCTGAAAATTTGAGGCTTAATGTTGCCAGAAGCGCTGGTTACAGGGTAGCCTCATGCGTTATTTTCCGCTGGATGATTCCGACCCGAACGATTTTACAGGAGCTTTAATGCCTAACATTACCTGGTGCGATCTACCTGAAGATGTCTCTCTGTGGCCAGGTCTGCCCCTTTCTTTAAGCGGTGATGAAGTCATGCCGCTGGATTACCACGCGGGCCGCAGTGGCTGGCTGCTGTATGGTCGTGGGCTGGATAAACAACGTTTAACGCAATACCAGAGCAAACTGGGTGCGGCGATGGTGATCGTAGCCGCCTGGTGCGTTGAGGATTATCAGGTGATTCGCCTCGCGGGCTCGTTAACGCCGAGAGCGACAAAACTGGCGCATGACGCCAAACTGGATGTTGCCCCATTAGGTAAAATTCCGCATCTGCGCACGCCGGGTTTACTGGTGATGGACATGGATTCAACGGCTATCCAGATCGAATGCATTGATGAAATTGCCAAACTGGCCGGGACCGGCGAAATGGTTGCCGAAGTCACCGAACGCGCGATGCGCGGCGAGCTGGATTTTACCGCCAGCCTGCGCAGCCGCGTGGCGACGCTCAAGGGTGCTGATGCCAATATTCTGCACCAGGTGCGCGAAACATTGCCGCTAATGCCAGGCCTGACGCAACTGGTGTTAAAACTGGAAACGCTTGGCTGGAAAGTGGCTATCGCTTCCGGCGGGTTTACTTTCTTTGCCGATTATCTGCGTAACAAGCTGCGCCTGACGGCAGCTGTGGCGAATGAGCTGGAGATCATGGACGGTAAATTCACTGGCAACGTGATCGGCGATATTGTCGATGCGCAGTACAAAGCCAGTACTCTGACCCGCCTGGCGCAAGAATATGAGATCCCGATGGCGCAGACGGTGGCGATCGGCGACGGTGCCAACGATCTGCCGATGATCAAAACGGCCGGGCTGGGCATTGCGTATCATGCGAAACCCAAAGTGAATGAAAAGACGGAGATTACTATCCGTCACGCTGACCTGATGGGCGTGTTCTGCATTCTCTCTGGCAGCATGAATCAGAAATAATGAGGTAAAACGTGGCAAAAGCTCCTAAACGCGCCTTTGTTTGTAATGAATGCGGGGCCGATTACCCGCGCTGGCAGGGGCAATGCAGCGCCTGTCAGGCCTGGAACACCATAACCGAGGTGCGCCTTGCCGCGTCGCCAACGGTGGCGCGCAACGAGCGACTCAGCGGCTACGCCGGAAATGCGGGCGTCGCAAAAGTGCAGAAGCTTTCTGACATCAGCCTTGAGGAACTGCCGCGTTTTTCTACCGGATTTAAAGAGTTTGACCGCGTGCTCGGCGGCGGTGTGGTGCCTGGCAGCGCTATTCTGATTGGCGGTAACCCCGGCGCGGGGAAATCAACGCTGCTGCTACAAACGCTGTGCAGGCTCGCTGAGCAGATGAAAACCCTGTACGTCACT
Organism: Citrobacter sp. RHBSTW-00029; assembly: GCF_014104295.1. Lineage (NCBI taxonomy): Bacteria > Pseudomonadati > Pseudomonadota > Gammaproteobacteria > Enterobacterales > Enterobacteriaceae > Citrobacter > Citrobacter sp. RHBSTW-00029. The sequence continues at coordinate 3,479,030 of NZ_JABXRT010000001.1, read as the reverse complement.
GGCGAAGAGTCGCTGCAACAGGTGGCGATGCGCGCGCATCGACTTGGCCTGCCGACGGCGAACCTGAACATGCTGTCGGAAACCAGTATCGAACAAATTTGCCTGATTGCTGAAGAAGAACAGCCGAAACTGATGGTGATCGACTCCATTCAGGTGATGCATATGGCGGACATTCAGTCTTCGCCGGGCAGCGTGGCGCAGGTGCGTGAAACTGCGGCTTACCTGACGCGTTTTGCCAAAACGCGCGGCGTAGCGATTGTGATGGTCGGCCACGTCACCAAAGATGGCTCATTGGCCGGGCCGAAGGTGCTGGAGCACTGTATTGACTGCTCGGTGTTGCTCGACGGTGACGCTGATTCTCGTTTCCGCACTCTGCGTAGCCACAAAAACCGCTTTGGCGCGGTGAATGAGCTGGGCGTCTTTGCCATGACCGAGCAGGGGCTGCGCGAAGTCAGCAACCCGTCTGCAATCTTCTTAAGCCGTGGCGATGAAGTCACTTCCGGTAGTTCGGTGATGGTGGTTTGGGAAGGCACGCGCCCACTGTTGGTAGAGATTCAGGCGCTGGTCGATCACTCAATGATGGCGAATCCGCGTCGCGTGGCGGTCGGTCTGGAACAAAACCGTTTGGCGATTCTGCTGGCGGTGTTACATCGTCATGGCGGCTTACAGATGGCGGATCAGGACGTGTTCGTCAACGTGGTCGGCGGCGTAAAGGTTACCGAAACCAGCGCCGACCTGGCACTGCTGTTGGCAATGGTCTCCAGCCTGCGCGACAGACCGCTGCCACAGGATTTAGTGGTCTTTGGCGAAGTGGGGTTGGCAGGCGAAATCCGTCCGGTACCCAGCGGGCAGGAGCGTATTTCGGAAGCTGCGAAGCACGGCTTTCGCCGGGCGATTGTTCCTGCCGCTAACGTTCCGAAAAAAGTGCCGGAAGGGATGCAGGTCTTTGGCGTTAAGAAGCTTGCAGATGCGTTAAGCGTGTTTGACGACCTATAATCAAATACCCGCCGTCTTTCCGACGGCATTGGGTATTACGTTTATTTTTACAGCAGGAGGCTCTTGTGTCATTTGATTATCTGAAAACCGCCATTAAGCAAAAGGGCTGTACCCTGCAACAGGTGGCGGATGCCAGTGGCATGACCAAGGGATATCTGAGCCAGCTTCTGAATGCCAAAATTAAAAGCCCCAGCGCGCAAAAGCTGGAGGCGTTGCACCGTTTTCTCGGGCTGGAGTTTCCGCGCCAGCAGAAAAATATCGGTGTGGTATTCGGTAAGTTTTATCCGCTGCATACCGGCCATATCTATCTTATCCAGCGCGCCTGTAGTCAGGTTGATGAACTGCATATCATCATGGGCTATGACGACACGCGCGATCGTAGCCTGTTTGAAGACAGTGCTATGTCGCAACAGCCTACGGTGCCCGATCGTCTACGCTGGCTGCTGCAAACCTTTAAATATCAGAAAAATATCCGTATTCATGCCTTCAACGAAGAGGGCATGGAGCCGTATCCACACGGTTGGGACGTGTGGAGCAACGGAATAAAAACGTTCATGCAGGAGAAAGGGATCCAGCCAAACTGGATCTACACCTCTGAAGAGTCAGATGCCCCGCAGTATCTCGAACATCTGGGGATCGAAACCGTGCTGGTGGATCCCAAGCGGACGTTTATGAGCATCAGCGGCGGGCAAATCCGTGAGAACCCGTTTCGCTATTGGGAGTATATTCCGACCGAAGTGAAGCCGTTTTTCGTGCGCACCGTGGCGATCCTCGGCGGGGAGTCGAGCGGTAAATCGACGCTGGTGAACAAGCTCGCCAACATCTTTAACACCACCAGTGCGTGGGAATATGGGCGTGATTACGTTTTCTCCCATTTGGGCGGCGATGAGATGGCGTTGCAGTACTCGGACTACGATAAGATCGCACTGGGACAGGCGCAGTACATTGATTTCGCGGTGAAATATGCCAATAAAGTGGCGTTCATCGACACTGACTTTGTGACCACTCAGGCCTTCTGCAAAAAGTACGAAGGGCGTGAACACCCGTTTGTGCAGGCGCTGATTGACGAGTATCGCTTTGACCTGGTGATCCTGCTGGAAAACAACACCCCGTGGGTGGCAGATGGTTTGCGCAGCCTTGGCAGCTCGGTTGACAGAAAAGCGTTTCAGACGCTGCTGGTGGAGATGTTACAGGAAAACAACATCGATTTTGTGCACGTTCAGGAGTCGGACTACGATGGTCGCTTCCTGCGCTGCGTGGAGCTGGTGAAAGAGTTGATGGGCGAACAGAGATAGTTTACATGCCGGATGGCGCTGCGCTTATCCGGCCTACAAGTCGCACTAACCTCGTAGGCCAGATAAGGCGTCACGCCGCCATCCGGCGCTTAACGGTAATTACTTAGCAATACGCTTGTACTTAATACGCTTCGGCTCCAGCGCATCTGCGCCCAGCGTGCGTTTCTTGTACTCTTCGTATTCGGTAAAGTTACCTTCGAAGAACTCAACCTTACCCTCATCCTGGTAATCCAGAATGTGGGTCGCGATACGGTCAAGGAACCAACGGTCGTGCGAGATAACCATCGCGCAACCCGGGAACTCCAGAAGGGCGTTTTCCAGCGCGCGCAGGGTTTCGATATCCAGGTCGTTGGTTGGTTCATCGAGCAGCAGCATATTACCGCCAACCTGCAGCAGCTTCGCCAGGTGCAGACGACCACGCTCACCGCCGGACAATTCGCCGACGCGTTTGCCCTGATCCACCCCTTTGAAGTTAAAGCGGCCTACGTAGGCGCGGCTTGGCATCTCGGTGTTGCCGATCTTCATGATATCCAGCCCGCCGGACACTTCTTCCCACACGGTTTTGCTGTTGTCCATGGCATCACGGAACTGGTCAACGGACGCCAGCTTCACGGTTTCACCCAGCTCAATGGTGCCGCTATCAGGCTGTTCCTGACCGGACATCATGCGGAACAGGGTGGATTTACCTGCACCGTTCGGGCCAATGATACCGACAATAGCGCCTTTCGGTACCGAGAAGCTCAAATCGTCAATCAGTACGCGATCGCCGTAGGATTTACGCAGATTGGTGACTTCAACGACTTTATCGCCCAGACGAGGTCCTGGTGGAATAAACAGTTCGTTGGTTTCGTTACGTTTCTGGTATTCGGTATTGTTGAGTTCTTCAAAGCGCGCCAGACGGGCTTTGCCCTTAGACTGGCGGCCTTTCGCGCCCTGGCGTACCCACTCCAGCTCTTTCTCAATGGATTTACGGCGAGCCGCTTCCTGAGAGGCCTCCTGGGCCAGACGCTGATCTTTCTGCTCCAGCCAGGAGGAGTAGTTGCCTTCCCACGGAATACCTTCACCGCGGTCAAGCTCCAGAATCCAACCCGCTACGTTGTCGAGGAAGTAACGGTCGTGGGTAATGGCCACCACGGTGCCTTCGAAGTCATGCAGGAAGCGTTCCAGCCACGCCACGGATTCGGCGTCCAGGTGGTTAGTCGGTTCGTCGAGCAGCAGCATGTCTGGTTTTTCCAGCAGCAGGCGGCACAGCGCGACGCGGCGGCGTTCACCACCGGAAAGCTTCTCAATTTTGGCATCCCAGTCCGGCAGACGCAGGGCATCAGCGGCACGCTCAAGCTGCACGTTCAGGTTATGACCGTCGTGCGCCTGAATGATCTCTTCAAACTTGCCCTGTTGCGCGGCCAGCTTATCGAAGTCAGCGTCCGGTTCGGCGTACTTGGCGTACACTTCATCCAGACCTTTCAGCGCGTTAACCACTTCGGCAACCGCTTCTTCAACGGATTCGCGAACGGTATGTTCCGGGTTTAGTTTCGGTTCCTGCGGCAGGTAACCGATTTTAATGCCAGGCTGTGGGCGAGCTTCGCCTTCGATATCGGTATCAATGCCGGCCATGATGCGCAGCAGGGTAGATTTACCCGCGCCGTTCAGACCGAGTACACCGATTTTGGCGCCAGGGAAGAAGCTCAGTGAGATGTTTTTAAGAATATGACGTTTCGGCGGAACGACTTTGCCGACACGATGCATGGTATAAACGAATTGGGCCACGTTGGACTCGCCTCTAATGTTTATCCCGTCATACTTCAAGCCGCAGATGCGTTGGCTGTGTTCGTTCACCCCAGTCACGTACTTTTGTACGCTCAGGGGATTCACTCCCTCGCCGCCTTGCTGCAACTTGAATTATTTAGGGCTAATTATTGGTAAATAGTTATCAAAGGCGAAGTGTAGCCTTTTTCATTGCCCAATCCCAGCCAGCAGATCTCACTCGCAACAAAAGTAAAAAAGTGTCCGTGACGTGGCGCATTCTGCAATGTCTGGTTAGCATGAATGAATTAAGCGGCATGATGCTGCACAGACGTAAACGACAAGAGGAAGAGCTTGTGGACAAAGCCAAACAATTTACCTGGCGCCTGCTGGCGGCAAGCGTATGTCTGCTGACGGTCAGTCAAGTGGCGCGAGCCGATTCCCTGGATGAGCAGCGCAATCGCTATGCGCAAATTAAGCAAGCCTGGGATAACCGACAAATGGACGTCGTAGAGCAGATGATGCCCGGGCTGAAGAACTATCCTCTGTATCCTTATCTGGAATATCGCCAGATCACTGACGATCTGATGAATCAGCCCACCATTACCGTCACCAATTTTGTGCGCGCCAACCCGACGCTGCCCCCGGCGCGTACGCTGCAATCGCGTTTTGTGAACGAACTGGCGCGCCGCGAAGACTGGCGTGGGCTGCTGGCGTTCAGTCCGGAAAAACCGGGCACCACCGAAGCGCAATGTAACTACTACTATGCGAAATGGAGCACCGGACACACTGAAGAAGCCTGGCAGGGCGCAAAAGAACTGTGGTTGAGCGGAAAAAGTCAGCCGAACGCCTGTGACAAATTATTCGGCGTATGGCGTGCCTCAGGCACTCAGGATCCGCTGGCGTATCTGGAACGTATTCGTCTGGCGATGAAAGCCGGGAATACCGGACTGGTCACGGCGTTGGCCGGACAGATGCCCGCGCAATACCAAACCATTGCTTCAGCGATCATCGCGCTGGCCAACGATCCTAATTCGGTGATGACCTTTGCGCGGACAACTGGAGCAACAGATTTTACGCGCCAGATGGCGGCGGTGGCTTTTGCCAGCGTGGCGCGCCAGGATGTGGAAAACGCCCGCCTGATGATCCCCTCGCTGGTGCAAGCGCAGCAGCTGAATGACGAGCAAACCCAGGATCTGCGCGATATTGTTGCCTGGCGCCTGATGGGTAATGACGTTTCCGACGAGCAGGCCAAATGGCGTGATGATGCGATTATGCGCTCCAACTCCACCTCGCTTGTGGAGCGCCGGGTGCGCATGGCGCTGGGAACCGGCGATCGCCGTGGCCTGAATACCTGGCTGGCGCGTCTGCCAATGGAAGCCAAAGAAAAAGATGAGTGGCGCTACTGGCAAGCGGATCTGCTGCTGGAGCGCGGACGCGATGCGGAAGCCAAAGAGATCCTGCACCAACTCATGCAGCAGCGCGGTTTCTATCCGATGGTGGCGGCACAGCGCCTGGGCGAAGAGTACGAGCTGAAAGTGGATAAAGCACCAGCGAACGTTGATTCTGCGCTGATTCAGGGCCCGGAAATGGCACGCGTACGCGAGCTAATGTACTGGAACATGGATAATACCGCGCGCAGTGAATGGGCGAATTTGGTCACCAGCCGTACCAAGTCTGAACAGGCACAACTGGCGCGTTACGCGTTCAACAATCACTGGTGGGATCTGAGCGTTCAGGCCACGATCGCCGGTAAGCTGTGGGATCATCTGGAAGAGCGATTCCCGTTGGCCTATAAAGATCTTTTTACCCGTTACACCAGCGGCAAGGATATTCAGCCAAGCTATGCGATGGCGATAGCGCGTCAGGAAAGCGCCTGGAACCCGAAAGTGAAATCACCGGTTGGCGCCAGTGGGCTGATGCAGATTATGCCGGGTACGGCGACGCATACGGTGAAAATGTTCTCGATTCCGGGTTACAGCAGTCCGAGCCAGCTATTGGATCCTGATACCAACATCAACATCGGAACCAGCTATTTGCAGTACGTGTATCAGCAATTTGGCAATAACCGCATCTTTGCGTCAGCAGCCTATAATGCCGGTCCGGGGCGCGTTCGCACCTGGCTTGGCAATAGCGCTGGCCGCATTGATGCCGTCGCGTTTGTCGAGAGCATTCCATTCTCAGAGACGCGAGGATATGTGAAGAACGTGCTGGCATACGATGCGTACTATCGCTATTTCCTCGGCGATAAACCGGAGTTGATGAGCGACGCAGAATGGCAACGTCGTTACTGATCGCGTCGGTTGTGTTATGCTATCGTACTCGTTAAAGAGTACAAAGGGGGAAGCAAGCACGCTTCCCCCGCAACGATGGCGATAACTTATGACTCAGCAATCACCCTATTCAGCAGAGATGGCAGAACAGCGTCACCAGGAGTGGTTACGTTTTGTCGATCTGCTTAAACACGCCTACGAACAAGACTTACACCTGCCGCTGCTCAACTTGATGTTAACGCCGGATGAGCGTGAAGCGTTGGGCACGCGTGTGCGTATCATTGAAGAGCTGCTGCGCGGTGAGATGAGCCAGCGTGAGCTTAAAAACGAGCTTGGGGCGGGGATTGCTACTATTACGCGAGGGTCGAACAGCCTCAAATCCGCGCCGGTGGATCTGCGTCAGTGGCTGGAGCAGGTGTTGCTCGGGAAAAATTGATCCGCCGGATGTGGCTTTGCCTTATCCGGCCTACGATTGAACATCCGGCACAATGCTATAAATACACCGCGTTATGAAACGGGCTGAGCGCCAGAATCACCGCCTGGTGGTAAACGCTCGAGCGCGTCAGCTTACCCGCGGTAAAGACGCCGATTGCGCCCTCTTTACGGCCAATCTCATCAATACCTGTATAGTCCGACATCACCGGGCCGAGTGCTTCACCTTTGCGGACTCTGTCGAGAATGACAGCAGGCAATGGCAGCGTGGCTGAACGGGCTTCACCGCGCTGGTTGCCGTTATCAATCACCACCCAACTGAAGGTGGCGTCATCGTCAATTCCTGCTTCAATGGCGACCCAGAAATCAGCCTGCGGGTGCTGGCGGCGAGCGTTATCAACGCGATTTCGTGCGCCAGTGCGCGTTTCCTGGTTTCCGAAAGGTTGTTCCGGCACGCCACTCTCGACGGCGACGGGTTCAATATGGCAGGATCCTTCCCCGAAAATCTCTTCAAATGCCCGCAGAATTGCCTGAATTTTGGCAGGATTGGTGGTCGCAGAGATAACCTTGTGCATAATTAAGCTCAGTTTGAAAATTCATCGCAGAGTCTACTCTAAATAATTTGAGTAACAGAAAGGCGGTAAGCAAGGGAATCCTCAGGAACATAGATAACTATGTGACTGGGGTGAGCGAGCGAAACCAACGCATCTGTTACTCAAAGTATGACGAGTATATAACGGAAAAAAAGCATGTTACAGGTATACCTTGTTCGCCATGGCGAAACGCAGTGGAACGCCGAGCGACGTATTCAAGGCCAGTCAGACAGCCCACTGACCGCTAAAGGTGAGCAGCAAGCCATGCAGGTGGGTGAACGCGCCCGCTCGTTTGGTATTACGCATGTCATCAGTAGCGATTTAGGTCGTACACGACGCACCGCAGAAATCATCGCCCAGGCCTGCGGCTGTGATATCACCTATGACTCACGTCTGCGTGAACTGAATATGGGCGTGCTGGAGCAACGTCATATTGATACGCTGACGCCGGAGGAAGAGGGCTGGCGTCGTCAGTTGGTGAACGGTACGGTGGATGGCCGTATTCCTGAAGGGGAATCGATGCAGGAACTGAGCGATCGCGTTAACGCGGCGCTGGCATCCTGTCTGGAACTGCCGCCGGGGAGTCGACCGCTGCTGGTCAGTCATGGTATCGCGCTGGGTTGCCTGGTGAGTACGATTCTGGGATTACCGGCATGGGCTGAACGTCGCCTGCGTCTGCGCAACTGCTCTATTTCTCGTGTCGATTACCAGGAAAGTTTATGGCTGGCACCGGGATGGGTAGTTGAAACGGCAGGGGACATCTCTCATCTGGACGCCCCTGCGTTGGATGAACTGCAGCGCTAGCGGCGAATCGGAATCAGGAATTCGCAGCGCAGGTTAATAGGGCGATCTCCCGCTTTGGCATCTTCTGCCGGGTAGTATCGCTCGATATCCTGCCCTTTACGGCGCGTCAGGTTCAGCATCGGCATGCAGGTGCCGTAAACCGTCAGGATAAACTCCTGCACGCCCGTCCCCAGACCCTCATAGGTAAACATCACATATTCGCCGCCCTGTAACAGGATGGGTTGCGCCGACTGCACGTATCCGTTGGCCTGCTCTGGTGTGAGCGCGGTGGTATAAAACACTTCCTGTTCGTCATCTTTCTCAATGCTGGGGCGTGTTTCATTGAGTCCGTACAGAACCTGCGGGATTGCAGGAGCATGAGCAAGGAAGTCGCGCCAGAACTGGATCCGCATTTCATGACGGAAATCTGAAATCTGTTCCAGCGAGCAGGAATAGCTTTGCGTAGTGCCAAGCAGTTGCGTATCTTCAAGCGTGACAAACTCATGCGCAGGCATCGCAAATTCACCCAGTCGCATCGGCGGGCGAATACCGAAAGCGCTCCATTCCGGCGAACGACGATACAGCGCAGGCGTCTGAGAAAACTGTTTCTTGAACGCGCGGGTAAAGGTTTGTTGAGAGTCAAAGCGATACTGCAGGGCGATGTCCAGAATCGGACGCGCAGTCAGGCGTAGCGCCACTGCGGACTTCGATAAACGGCGGGCGCGGATATAGGCGCCAATAGCATGGCCCGTCACGTCCTTGAACATTCTCTGCAGATGCCACTTGGAATAGCCTGCTTTTGCCGCCACATTGTCAAGCGACAAAGGCTGATCCAGATGGCCTTCCAGCCAGATTAAGAGGTCGCGAATAATGCCAGCCTGATCCATAAAATATCCTCATCCTTTCAACAACGAGTACCTGACGTCAGGTATGAGGATAATAGCATTTTTTGCTGTTTTAGCATTCAGTGTTTTTTTTGCTCATAAATGCTTTTTTCGGACATACGAAAGCGTGATTATTGTAATCCTGTGATCTATATACGTTTTATCTTAGAATGTCGAATAATTGCACAGAGTAACTTTTAAAAATGGTAACAATATGAAATATAAGAGCTTAGTCATTTCCTCAATTCTGCTGATGATGGCGCAGGTTGCCCATGCGGAGCAGATTGGATCTGTCGATACCGTGTTCAAAATGTTTGGACCGGATCATAAAATTGTGGTCGAGGCATTTGATGATCCTGATGTCACCAATGTGACCTGCTACGTTAGCCGCGCCAAAACCGGTGGAATTAAAGGTGGACTGGGTTTGGCTGAAGATACTTCCGACGCGGCTATCTCCTGTCAGCAGGTGGGGCCGGTGGAGCTGAGCGACAGAATTAAAAACGGCAAAGCCCAGGGCGAGGTGGTCTTTAAGAAACGTACATCGCTGGTGTTTAAATCCTTACAGGTCGTGCGTTTTTATGATGCAAAACGTAATGCGCTGGCCTATCTGGCCTATTCAGATAAGGTGGTTGATGGATCGCCCAAAAATGCTATCAGCGCGGTACCTATCATGCCGTGGCAGCGATAACAGGCAGGCAAAATGCAACAGGCGCTGATCTGGTTGGTTGAGGACGAGCAGGGGATTGCGGATACGCTTATCTACATGCTGCAGCAGGAAGGTTTTAGCGTTGAAGCTTTTGAGCGTGGATTGCCCGTGCTGGAAAAATCACGCCAGAGATGTCCGGATGCGATCATTCTGGATGTCGGACTCCCGGATATCAGTGGTTTTGAACTGTGCCGACGCTTGCTGGAACGCCATCCGGCATTACCGATCCTCTTTCTGACTGCGCGTAGCGATGAAGTCGATCGCCTGCTGGGGCTGGAAATTGGTGCGGATGATTATGTGGCGAAACCCTTCTCTCCGCGTGAAGTGTGCGCCCGCGTGCGTACATTGCTGCGGCGGGTGAGAAAATTCTCCACGCCTTCACCGGCGACGCGCTGTGGGGATTTTGAGCTCAATGAACTTGCCGCACAGATTACCTGGTTTGGGATGCCGTTAAATCTGACGCGCTATGAATTCTTGTTGCTGAAGACATTACTGTTGTCGCCGGGACGCGTCTACTCACGCCAACAGTTAATGGATTTAGTCTGGGCCGATGCCCAGGATACCTTTGACCGAACGGTTGATACCCACATCAAAACGTTGCGCGCCAAGCTGCGGGCCATCAGCCCCGAGCTTTCCCCCATCAATACGCATCGCGGTATGGGATACAGCTTGAGGAGCGTCTGATGCGCATTGGCATGCGTTTGCTGCTCGGCTATTTTCTGATTGTTGCCGTCGCCGCCTGGTTCGTTCTGTCTATCTTTGTGCAGGAAATTAAGCCAGGCGTGCGCCGGGCGACCGAAGGCACTTTAATTGATACCGCCACGCTGCTGGCCGCGCTGGCACGTGATGACTTGCTCTCTGACTCTCCCGCCAACGGCAGGCTGGCACAGGCCTTTTCGCAACTGCACGATCGTCCTTTTCGCGCCAATATCAGTGGCATTAACAAAGTGCGCAATGAGTATCACGTCTACATGACGGACGCGCAGGGCAAGGTGGTATTTGATTCCGCCAACCAGGCCGTCGGCGAAGATTATTCTCGCTGGAACGACGTATGGTTAACGCTGCGTGGGCAGTATGGCGCACGAAGTACGCCACAGAACATGGCCGATCCGGAAAGTTCGGTGATGTATGTTGCCGCACCGATTGTTGACGGCGGACGTATTATCGGGGTGCTGAGCGTTGGTAAACCGAATGCGGCAATGACGCCAGTGATTAAACGCAGTGAACGGCGGATGCTGTGGGCCAGCGCCGTGTTACTGGGGATCGCCTTAGTGATTGGCTTTGGGATGGTATGGTGGATAAACCGGTCTATCGCGCGGCTGGCACGCTATGCTGATTCTGTCACTGAGGATCGCCCCGTTGCGCTTCCTGATCTTGGTAGCAGTGAGCTACGCAAGTTGGCGCAGGCGCTGGAAAGTATGCGTCTGAAGCTGGAGGGCAAGAATTATATTGAGCAGTACGTCTATGCGTTGACGCATGAGTTAAAAAGCCCGTTGGCGGCGATCCGCGGCGCGGCTGAGATTTTGCGCGAAGGGCCGCCGCCGAACGTGGTTGCGCGTTTCACCGATAATATTCTGACGCAGAATGCGCGCATGCAGGCGCTGGTCGAAACTTTGCTACGCCAGGCACGACTGGAGAATCGACAGGACATTACGTTGACGCCGGTGGCGGTAGATGCGCTTTTTACCCAGCTTAAAGAGGCGCGTAGTGTGCAACTGGCGGCTAAAAACATCACGCTTACCGTTGTACCTTCATCGCTGACGGTTGCCGCCGATGCCGCACTGTTGGAGCAAGCGTTGGGTAATCTGCTGGATAACGCCATCGACTTTACGCTGGAGAACGGAACAATTGTATTGAGCGCGCATTCGCAGGAGGACCGCGTCACAATACAGGTCAGTGATAACGGTAGTGGCATACCTGACTTTGCGTTGCCGCGTATTTTTGAACGCTTCTACTCGCTGCCCCGTGAGAATGGGCATAAGAGTAGTGGGCTGGGGCTGGCGTTTGTCAGTGAGGTTGCGCGATTGCATCGAGGTGACGTGACGTTATGCAACCGACCAGAAGGCGGGGCGCAGGCCTCGTTTACACTTCACCGTCACTTCACATAACTTCAAATTCCCCGCACATAGCTGTTCTACCTTGCTGATATCGTAAAGGAGAACGCTATGTTTAAATCCCCCCTGTTTTGGAAAATAGTCACCTTAGGTGGCGCTATGCTGCTGCTGTTAATTCCACTGACGATGATCAGGCAGATTATTGTTGAGCGGTCGGACTACCGTAGTGAGGTAGAAGATGCTATTCGACAGAGCACCAGTGGGCCGCAAAAGGTGGTAGGCCCGCTGATTGCCGTCCCGGTGACGGAACTGTATACCGAGCTGGAAGGTGACAAACAGATCCAGCGAAAGCGCAGCTACATCCACTTCTGGTTGCCGGAATCGCTGGTTGTTGAGGGTAACCAGAACGTTGAAGCGCGGAAGATAGGTATTTATGAAGGACAGGTTTGGCACAACGATTTATCGGTGAAGGCTGAGTTTAACGCCGAACGGCTGAGCGATTTAAACCATCCCAATGTCAGCGTCGGTAAACCGTTTATTGTGGTTGGCGTGGGCGACGCGCGCGGGATTGGCGTCGTGAAGGCTTCGCAGATTAATGGAACATCGCTGGCGGTCGAACCCGGTACTGGGCTGGATGGCCGTGCTCAGGGGATCCACATTCCGCTACCGGATGCCGGCTGGGCGGAAAAAAATCTCAGTGTCGTGTTGTCGCTTAATCTGAGTGGAACCGGTGATTTTTCTGTCGTCCCGGTTGGTCGTAATAGCGAAATGACTGTGACCAGCAACTGGCCACACCCTAACTTTCTCGGCGATTTTCTTCCGGCTAAGCGTGAAATCAGTGAGTCAGGGTTTAAGGCGCAATGGCAAAGTAGCTGGTTCGCGAATAATCTGGGAGAACGCTTCGGCGATGAGAAGATTGGCTGGCAGGGCATGCCTGCGTTTAGCGTCGCTGTGGCTACGCCTGCGGATCAGTATCAACTGACAGATCGGGCGACAAAGTATGCCATTTTATTGATTACACTGACTTTCATGTCTTTCTTTGTGCTCGAGAGTATGACCAGTCTGCGTCTGCACCCGATGCAATATCTGTTGGTGGGATTATCACTGGTGATGTTCTATTTGCTGTTGTTGGCGCTGTCGGAGCATGTGGGTTTTACTGCGGCGTGGATTACTGCAAGCCTGGTAGGCGCGCTGATGAACGGCGTGTATTTACAGGCGATACTACAGGGATGGCGTAACAGTCTGTTTTTTACCGCAGCATTGCTGGGACTGGATGGCGTGATGTGGGTACTGTTGCGTTCGCAGGACAGCGCGTTACTGCTGGGAACGGGCGTGCTGTTACTGGCGCTTTGTGGGGTGATGTTCCTGACGCGTCATCTTGACTGGCACCGGCTTGCACAGCCAAAGCCCAAAAAGGAGAACGCAACTGAGGACGATGAATTACGGTTGTGGAAATAGGGGCGTAGTAGAATGAAAAACGGCGCATAAAGCGCCGTTTTTATACCAGTCAGGATGACATTAATCCTGCAGATCGCCGCAGAAACGGTAGCCTTCACCGTGAATGGTAGCGATGATTTCTGGTGTATCCGGCGTGGATTCGAAATGCTTACGAATACGGCGGATTGTTACGTCAACGGTACGGTCATGCGGCTTCAGTTCGCGGCCGGTCATTTTTTTCAGCAGTTCTGCGCGAGACTGGATCTTGCCCGGATTCTCGCAGAAGTGAAGCATGGCACGGAATTCGCTACGTGGCAGTTTATACTGCTCGCCGTCAGGGCCAATCAGAGAGCGGCTATTGATGTCCAGCTCCCAACCATTGAACTTGTAGCTTTCGACGCTACGACGCTCTTCGCTCACTGTGCCCAGATTCATGGTGCGGGACAGCAGGTTACGAGCACGGATAGTCAGTTCGCGTGGGTTAAACGGCTTGGTGATGTAATCGTCAGCGCCGATTTCGAGGCCGAGAATTTTATCGACTTCGTTATCACGGCCCGTCAGGAACATCAGTGCAACGTTAGCTTGTTCGCGAAGTTCACGCGCTAACAGAAGACCATTTTTACCTGGCAGATTGATATCCATAATCACAAGGTTGATGTCATATTCAGAGAGGATCTGATGCATTTCCGCGCCATCTGTCGCCTCGAATACATCATAGCCTTCCGCTTCGAAAATGCTTTTCAACGTGTTACGTGTTACTAACTCGTCTTCAACGATAAGAATGTGCGGGGTCTGCATGTTTGCTACCTAAATTGCCAACTAAATCGAAACAGGAAGTACAAAAGTCCCTGACCTGCCTGATGCATGTCGTAAATTAACATGATCGGCGTAACATGACTAAAGTACGTAATTGCGTTCTTGATGCACTTTCCATCAACGTCAACAACATCATTAGCTTGGTCGTGGGCACTTTCCCTCTGGACCCGACAGTGTCAAAAACGGCTGTCATCCTAACCATTTTAACAGCAACATAACAGGCTAAGACGTACCGGACACCCAATAAAACTACGCTTCGTTGACATATATCAAGTTCAATTGTAGCACGTTAACAGTTTGATGAAATCAACGTATCTAAATGATAGCTTTCATCACAAAATTGCAATATTACAACTAGTTGCACGCGCTAATTAATAAATGTAATGAATCCAATCTATGAGAACCATTCTAAATCAAATTATCATGGATAAACAGAAGGATATGCAACTTCTGTTAACATAAAAAGCAATAGTACATGCAGGAAATAGTTTAGCATTTTTTACTGAATGTAAAATGCTTTTTCAGTGATTTCTGTTAAAAATATGTAAATTCGCGCTGCGTAATATGTTGATGCACATCACATAATTATCTGCAGGCCGGTCAAAAAGAGTATCAAAATGCGTTTAACAATTATTCTGGTTGCTCCCGCCAGAGCCGAAAATATTGGCGCGGCAGCTCGTGCTATGAAAACCATGGGATTCACACAAATGCGGATCGTTGATAGCGAGGCTCATCTGGCGCCTGCGACGCGATGGGTTGCGCATGGCTCGGGTGATATTATTGATAATATTAACGTTTTCCCAACATTAGCGGAGGCGCTTCACGACGTGGATTTTACCGTCGCCACCACGGCGCGCAGCCGGGCGAAGTTTCATTATTACGCCACGCCGGTCGAATTGGTTCCCCTGTTGCAGGAAAAATCAACGTGGATGGATCACGCCGCGCTGGTTTTTGGTCGTGAAGATTCGGGGTTGACCAACGAAGAATTGGCTCTGGCGGATGTACTCACCGGTGTACCTATGGTGGCTGACTATCCATCACTCAATTTGGGGCAGGCGGTGATGGTGTATTGCTATCAATTAGCAGGTTTAATACAACAACCGGCCAGAAACATTGAGGTGACGGATGAGCATCAGCTACAGGCATTGCGCGAACGTGTTTTGCGTTTATTAGCCACGCTGAACGTTTCTGACGACATTAAGCTGACGGACTGGCTGCAACAGCGAATGGGTCTGTTAGAGCAGCGAGACACGGCAATGTTGCACCGTTTTTTACATGATATCGAAAAAAATATTACAAAATAAAATGTCTTGTTTGTTATATTTTTTAGTGTTTGATTCTGACTTCAAGTGGGGTGCGCACGCTGTATTGGTTGAAAATAAAAGGGCAAGCAGTCGCTCGTGAACAAGTTTCGGAATGTGATCAATTTAAAAATTTATTGACTTAGGTCAGCAGATACTTTAACCCTAAAAGAATACAAGACAGGTCATAAATAATTACAGAGCACACAACATCATGAAACGCATCAGCATCACCATTACAACAACCATCACCATTACCACAGGTAACGGTGCGGGCTGACGCGTACAGGAAACACAAGAAAAAGCCCGCACCTAAACAGTGCGGGCTTTTTTTTCGACCAAAGGCAATGAGGTAAACCATGCGAGTGTTGAAGTTCGGCGGTACATCAGTGGCAAATGCAGAGCGCTTTCTGCGAGTTGCCGATATTCTGGAAAGCAATGCCAGGCAGGGGCAGGTCGCGACCGTGCTCTCTGCCCCCGCAAAAATTACCAACCATCTGGTGGCGATGATTGAGAAGACCATCGGTGGTCAGGACGCTTTAGCCAATATCAGTGACGCCGAACGTATTTTCTCAGAGCTTTTGGTTGGTCTCGCCGCCGCGCAGCCGGGTTTTCCGCTGGCTCCGCTCAAAGCCTTCGTTGAACAAGAATTTGCCCAAATTAAACATGTCCTGCACGGTATCAGCCTGCTGGGACAGTGCCCGGACAGCATCAATGCCGCGCTTATTTGCCGTGGCGAAAAAATGTCGATCGCTATCATGGCTGGCCTGCTGGAGGCGCGCGGGCACCACGTTACCGTTATCGATCCGGTCGAGAAATTGCTGGCGGTAGGCCATTACCTCGAATCTACCGTTGATATCGCCGAATCTACGCGCCGCATTGCCGCCAGTCGTATTCCTGCGGACCACATGATTTTGATGGCAGGCTTTACTGCCGGGAATGAAAAAGGTGAGTTGGTGGTGTTGGGGCGCAATGGCTCCGACTACTCTGCCGCCGTACTGGCCGCCTGTTTACGCGCGGACTGTTGTGAGATCTGGACCGATGTTGACGGCGTATATACTTGCGATCCGCGCCAGGTACCCGACGCCCGATTGCTGAAGTCGATGTCTTATCAGGAAGCGATGGAGCTTTCTTACTTCGGCGCCAAAGTTCTGCATCCGCGCACCATTACCCCAATTGCTCAGTTCCAGATCCCGTGCCTGATTAAAAATACCGGCAATCCACAAGCGCCTGGCACGTTGATCGGCGCCAGCGGTGATGAAGACGATTTGCCGGTGAAAGGTATTTCTAACCTTAATAACATGGCGATGTTTAGCGTCTCCGGCCCGGGAATGAAAGGCATGGTGGGCATGGCGGCGCGCGTTTTTGCCGCGATGTCGCGTGCGGGTATCTCGGTGGTGCTGATCACGCAATCCTCTTCTGAATACAGCATCAGCTTCTGCGTTCCGCAGGGCGACTGCGCGCGTGCGCAACGCGCGATGCAGGATGAATTCTATCTCGAACTGAAAGAAGGCCTGCTGGAGCCGCTGGCGGTGACTGAGCGTCTGGCTATCATCTCAGTTGTGGGTGATGGCATGCGCACGCTGCGCGGCATTTCGGCGAAATTCTTTGCTGCGCTGGCCCGCGCCAACATCAATATCGTGGCCATCGCGCAAGGCTCGTCTGAGCGTTCTATTTCGGTGGTGGTGAATAACGACGATGCAACCACTGGCGTACGCGTTACCCATCAGATGCTGTTCAACACCGACCAGGTGATTGAAGTCTTTGTCATTGGCGTAGGCGGGGTGGGCGGTGCGTTGCTGGATCAGCTTAAACGTCAGCAAACCTGGCTTAAAAAGAAGCATATTGACCTTCGCGTGTGCGGCGTGGCGAATTCGAAGGCTCTGCTGACCAACGTCCATGGTTTGAATCTGGAAAACTGGCAGGCGGAGCTGGAAAGCGCGAAAGAGCCATTCAACCTTGGGCGCTTAATTCGTCTGGTAAAAGAATATCATCTGCTTAATCCGGTGATCGTCGACTGTACGTCAAGCCAGGCGGTGGCGGATCAATATGCTGATTTCCTGCGCGAAGGCTTCCATGTGGTTACGCCGAACAAAAAGGCCAACACCTCGTCGATGGATTACTACCATCAGCTGCGTTTTGCAGCGGCGAAGTCCCGGCGTAAATTCCTCTACGATACCAACGTGGGCGCGGGCTTGCCGGTTATTGAAAACCTGCAAAATCTACTCAGCGCAGGTGATGAATTGCAGCGTTTCTCCGGTATTCTTTCCGGCTCGCTGTCGTTTATTTTCGGCAAGCTGGATGAAGGAATGAGCTTCTCGCAAGCCACCAGCATGGCGCGTGAGATGGGTTACACCGAACCTGACCCGCGTGACGATCTTTCCGGTATGGACGTAGCGCGTAAGCTGCTGATCCTCGCCCGTGAAACCGGTCGTGAGCTGGAGCTTTCTGACATTGTTATTGAGCCGGTCCTGCCAAAAGAGTTTGATGATTCCGGTGATGTTTCCGCGTTTATGACGAAATTGCCGCAGCTGGATGACGAGTTTGCCGCGCGCGTGGCGAAAGCCCGTGATGAGGGTAAAGTATTGCGCTATGTTGGCAATATTGAAGAAGACGGCGTCTGTCGCGTGAAAATAGAGGCAGTAGACGGCAACGATCCGCTGTTCAAAGTGAAAAACGGTGAAAACGCGCTGGCGTTTTACAGCCACTATTATCAGCCGCTACCGCTGGTGCTGCGTGGATATGGTGCGGGTAACGACGTGACGGCTGCGGGCGTATTCGCCGACCTGCTACGCACCCTTTCATGGAAGTTAGGAGTCTGACATGGTGAGAGTTTATGCCCCGGCTTCCAGTGCCAATATGAGCGTCGGGTTCGATGTGCTTGGCGCGGCGGTAACCCCCGTAGATGGTTCACTGTTGGGTGACGTGGTCTCGGTTGAGACGGCTGACCAGTTCAGCCTGAACAATCTCGGGCGTTTTGCTAACAAGCTGCCGTCTGAGCCGCGAGAAAATATCGTCTACCAGTGCTGGGAGCGTTTCTGTCAGGAGTTGGGTAAAAACGTTCCGGTGGCGATGACGCTGGAAAAAAATATGCCGATTGGCTCCGGGTTAGGCTCCAGCGCCTGTTCCGTTGTGGCGGCGCTGGTCGCGATGAATGAGTACTGCGGTAAA
This sequence comes from Citrobacter sp. RHBSTW-00029, assembly GCF_014104295.1. Lineage (NCBI taxonomy): Bacteria > Pseudomonadati > Pseudomonadota > Gammaproteobacteria > Enterobacterales > Enterobacteriaceae > Citrobacter > Citrobacter sp. RHBSTW-00029. The sequence continues at coordinate 3,460,546 of NZ_JABXRT010000001.1, read as the reverse complement.
CCGCTCAACGATACGCGACTGTTGGCGATTATGGGTGAACTGGAAGGGCGTATCTCCGGCAGTATTCACTACGATAATGTCGCCCCGTGCTTTTTGGGCGGCATGCAGCTAATGATCGAAGAAAACGGCATTATCAGCCAGCAGGTGCCAGGCTTTGATGAGTGGCTGTGGGTGCTGGCATATCCAGGTATTAAAGTTTCCACAGCGGAAGCGCGGGCGATTTTACCTGCGCAATATCGTCGTCAGGACTGTATTGCCCACGGGCGACATCTGGCTGGATTTATCCATGCCTGCTATTCCCGTCAGCCTGGGCTTGCCGCGAAGCTGATGAAGGACGTCATTGCTGAGCCGTACCGTACCCGCTTGCTGCCTGGCTTTAGCCAGGCGCGTCAGGCGGTAGCGGAAATCGGCGCGCTGGCCAGCGGCATCTCCGGCTCGGGGCCGACGCTGTTCGCCTTATGCGATAAGCCGGATACGGCACAGCGCGTAGCAGACTGGCTGGGTAAAAATTACCTGCAAAATCAGGAAGGCTTTGTTCATATTTGCCGGCTGGACACGGCGGGCGCACGGGTACTGGGATAATCAATGAAACTCTATAATCTGAAAGATCACAACGAACAGGTCAACTTTGCGCAGGCCGTCACGCAAGGGCTTGGCAAGAATCAGGGATTGTTTTTTCCACACGAGCTGCCGGAATTTAATCTGACAGAAGTGGATGAGATGCTGAACCAGGACTTCGTCAGCCGCAGCGCTAAGATCCTTTCCGCATTTATTGGCACGGAGATCCCACAAGAGATCCTGGAGGAGCGCGTGCGTGCGGCGTTTGCCTTCCCGGCACCGGTCGCTCAGGTCGAAGGTGATATCGGCTGTCTGGAGCTGTTCCATGGTCCGACACTGGCGTTTAAAGACTTTGGCGGGCGCTTTATGGCGCAAATGCTAACGCACATCAGCGGCGACAAACCGGTGACAATCCTGACTGCGACATCCGGAGACACCGGGGCCGCAGTTGCACATGCTTTTTATGGCCTGAAAAATGTGCGTGTGGTGATCCTCTACCCAAATGGCAAGATCAGCCCATTACAGGAAAAACTGTTCTGTACGCTGGGCGGCAATATTGAAACTGTCGCCATCGACGGTGATTTTGATGCCTGCCAGGCGCTGGTGAAACAGGCGTTTGATGATGAAGAGCTGAAGGCTGCTCTGGGGCTGAATTCCGCAAACTCCATCAACATCAGTCGCCTGCTGGCGCAAATCTGCTACTACTTTGAAGCCGTGGCTCAACTGCCGCAAGAGGCGCGGAATCAGCTGGTTATTTCCGTTCCCAGCGGTAACTTTGGCGATTTGACCGCCGGGCTGCTGGCGAAATCACTGGGCTTACCGGTGAAGCGCTTTATTGCGGCAACTAACGTCAACGATACGGTTCCGCGTTTCCTTGCTGAAGGTGAGTGGGCGCCGAAAGCGACTCAGGCGACGTTATCGAATGCCATGGATGTCAGCCAGCCGAACAACTGGCCGCGCGTGGAAGAACTGTTCCGCCGTAAAATTTGGCGTCTGAATGAGCTGGGTTATGCCGCCGTTGATGATGCAACGACGCAGGACACCATGCGCGAACTGCAGAAGATTGGTTACACCTCAGAGCCGCATGCGGCGGTGGCGTATCGTGCACTGCGTGACCAGTTGAATCCGGGCGAATATGGCCTGTTCCTTGGCACCGCACATCCGGCGAAATTTAAAGAAAGCGTTGAACAGATTCTGAATGTCACGCTGGATCTACCAAAAGAGCTGGCTGAACGTGCAGACTTGCCGCTGCTTTCGCATCATCTGCCCGCTGATTTTGCGCAACTGCGTAAGCTGATGATGACTCGCGGTTAATGGTGGTGCCCGCTGGCGCTTTGCTTAGCGGGCCTACAAAACCTGCAGGCCGGATAAGGCGTTAGCCGTCATCCGGCATGTAAATTATTGCTCGTGGCGTTTAAACACCAGTTCGCCGTTTCCTGACGCTTCTTCATCAAAGAAATAGCCTTCGCTGTTAAAAGCGGTCAACTGTTCTGGCTGCGTTAAGCGGTTTTCAATGATGTAGCGGCTCATCAGGCCGCGGGCTTTTTTGGCATAGAAGCTGATGACTTTGAATTTGCCGTTCTTCTCATCAAGGAATACCGGTTTAATCAGTTCTGCGTTCAGCTTTTTCGGCTTCACGGATTTAAAATACTCGTCTGAGGCGAGGTTAATCACCACGCTGTCGCCTTGTGCTCCCAGCGCTTCGTTAAGTTTATCGGTGATGGTATCTCCCCAGAACTGATAGAGATCTTTACCCTTCGCATTGGCCAGACGAATGCCCATCTCCAGACGGTAGGGTTGCATCAAATCCAGCGGGCGCAGAACACCATACAGCCCGGACAGCATGCGTAAATGCTGCTGAGCGAAGTCGAAATCCGCCTCGCTGAAGGTTTCAGCCTGCAATCCGGTATACACGTCGCCCTTAAACGCCAGAATGGCCTGGCGCGCATTGTCCGGCGTGAAGTCAGGCTGCCAGTCATGGAAACGCGTGGCATTCAAATCCGCCAGCTTGTCGCTAATTCCCATCAGCTTACCAATCTGTGGCGCAGAGAGCTGGCGCGCCACATGGATAAGCTGCTGAGAGTGATCCAGCAGTTCGGGTAGCGTATGGCGTGTCGTTGCCAGCGGACTTTGGTAGTCGAGCGTTTTTGCAGGTGAAATCAGAATCAGCATATCCAGTCCTTGCAGGAGATTTACTGCGACTTTAGCAAAAAAAACGACAGAATTGATCGATGGTTGTGATTGCCGCGCTAGCTGCGCGGCGTTTCATCCCATGTATCCGGTGCAAGCTGTTGTCTGATATCAGGATAACGGTGCGGATCAAATTCCGGGCGCACACCGAGTTTGCGCTGGCGCAGATAGTCGCTGGCGATGGTATGGACAACCGGAGAAAGCAGCAGAATTGCCGTCAGGTTAGTGATGGCCATACAAGCCATAATGATATCGGCCAACTGCCAGACCAACGGGAAGCTGACTAATGTTCCGCCGATAACGGTGCTAACGGTGGCGATGCGCAATAGCCAGATGACACGCATATTGTCCAGTTTCAGGAAGACGAGATTGTTTTCCGCATAGATGTAGTTGGCGACAATTGAGCTAAAGGCAAACAGAATCACAATAAATGCGACAAACCCAGCCCCCCATTCGCCGGTCAGTGAGACCATGGCCTTCTGCAGCAACTGGATGCCTTCCATGGGCACATAGCCGGCGCCATTGCCTGCCAACAGAATAATCATGGCGCTGGCCGTACAGACAACGAGAGTGTCGCCTAACACACCGATCATTTGCACAATGCCTTGTGCCGCAGGATGCGGTGGCCAGGAGGCTGCCGACGCGGCTGCATTCGGCGTAGATCCCATTCCGGCTTCGTTAGAAAACATGCCGCGCTGAAAACCGTTGGCAATAGCCTGACTTAGCGTATATCCGGCCGCACCCGCCGCGGCTTCCTGCCAGCCAAAGGCGCTTTTTATAATGGTGACGATAATGTCGGGAAGCTGCCCGATATGCCACAGGCAGATGATGATGCTACATCCAACCCACAGCAGCGCCATCATCGGCACAAACCATTGCATCAGACGGGCAACACCATTAATACCGCCAATGATCACCAGGAATGACAGTATCGCCAAAGCGATGCCGGAAGCGAGGGGAGGGATGTCGAACGCAAATGCCAATGCGCGGGAGACAGAGTTTGCCTGAACGCTGTTAAAAATCAGTCCATAGGCAATAAGTAAAAAGATGGCAAAGAGTACGCCCATCCAGCGCATGCCCAGCCCACGTGCCATATACCACGCAGGGCCACCGCGGAACTGTCCTTTGCTATCGCGTTCTTTATACAGTTGCGCGAGTGAGCACTCGGCGAATGACGTTGCCATACCAATGACTGCTGAAACCCACATCCAGAAGACGGCCCCTGCGCCGCCAGCGGCGATCGCCAACGCTACGCCGGCCAGGTTCCCGCTACCAATACGTGCGGCAAGACTGGTGCACAATGCCTGAAACGAGGTTAAGCCACCCGGCTGCGGGCTAATGCTGTTTTTAAGACTTGTGCCAAACTGGCGAATGTAGCGGAACTGCACGAACCCGGTACGCCAGGTGAACCAACATCCTGCACCAAGCAGGAGGTAGATCATCACCGAACCCCAGAGTATTTCATTAATAAACAAGAAAAAATCAGGCATTAACATCCCTCTTGTTGATGCCGGTACGCGCGAATATTCCCATGTAAGCGCTACCAATTATCGAACAGTATATACCTTGTCAGGAGAGTGATTGCGGGAGTTTACCATAACAATGGGGATAACCCTTAATTGCGCATCAGGGGCTTTAAGATGCGTAATCGGGAATGAGCAGTGAGTTGGACAATCCCGGCGGTTGCGCTGAGAGTGCGTCGTGCTATCATCAGGGAAGATCGGTTACATCCCCCTAACAAGCTGTTTAAAGAGAATCGCTATCATGACGGACAAATTGACCTCCCTTCGTCAGTTCACCACAGTAGTGGCCGACACCGGAGACATCGCGGCAATGAAGCTGTATCAGCCTCAGGATGCCACAACTAACCCTTCTCTCATTCTTAACGCAGCGCAGATCCCAGAATACCGCAAGCTGATTGATGACGCTGTAGCCTGGGCTAAGCAGCAGAGCAACGACCGCGCTCAACAGGTCGTCGACGCGACCGACAAACTGGCCGTCAATATCGGTCTGGAGATCCTGAAACTGGTCCCGGGTCGTATCTCTACTGAAGTTGATGCTCGCCTGTCCTACGACACCGACGCGTCTATCGCGAAAGCAAAACGCCTGATCAAACTGTACAACGATGCTGGCATCAGCAACGATCGTATTCTGATCAAACTGGCTTCTACCTGGCAGGGTATCCGTGCCGCTGAGCAGCTGGAAAAAGAAGGTATCAACTGTAACCTGACCCTGCTGTTCTCCTTCGCGCAGGCGCGTGCATGTGCAGAAGCTGGCGTATACCTGATTTCTCCGTTCGTTGGTCGTATTCTTGACTGGTACAAAGCCAACACCGACAAGAAAGAGTATGCACCGGCAGAAGATCCGGGTGTGGTTTCCGTAACGGAAATCTACGAGTACTACAAACAGCACGGTTACGAAACCGTGGTGATGGGCGCGAGCTTCCGTAACATCGGCGAAATCATCGAGCTGGCAGGCTGCGATCGTCTGACGATTGCTCCGGCACTGCTGAAAGAACTGGCGGAAAGCGAAGGCGCTATCGAACGTAAACTGTCCTTCTCCGGCGAAGTGAAAGCGCGTCCTGCACGCATCACCGAAGCTGAGTTCCTGTGGCAGCACAACCAGGATCCGATGGCTGTAGACAAACTGGCGGACGGTATCCGTAAGTTTGCTGTAGACCAGGGTAAACTGGAAAAAATGATCGGCGATCTGCTGTAATCATTAGAGCGTGGCCCTGATATGGGTCACGCTACCTCTTCTGAAACCTGTCTGTCCTTCCTTTCGCAGTGTATCATTCTGTTTAACGAGACTGTTTAAACGGAATAATTATGAATACTTTACGCATTGGCCTGGTGTCCATTTCTGACCGTGCTTCCAGCGGCGTTTACCAGGATAAAGGTATCCCGGCCCTGGAAGAGTGGCTGGCGTCTGCCCTTACCACCCCCTTTGAACTGCAAACGCGGTTGATCCCGGATGAACAGGCGATCATCGAACAGACCTTATGCGAGCTGGTGGATGAAATGAGCTGTCATCTGGTGCTGACTACCGGCGGAACGGGTCCGGCACGTCGCGACGTGACGCCTGATGCCACGCTTGCCGTCGCTGACCGTCAGATGCCGGGCTTTGGCGAACAGATGCGCCAGATAAGTCTGCACTTTGTGCCAACGGCGATCCTCTCTCGTCAGGTCGGCGTGATTCGTAAACAGGCGCTGATCCTGAATCTGCCGGGGCAACCGAAATCAATCAAAGAAACGCTGGAAGGCGTGAAAGATGCCGACGGTAAGGTTATCGTACCGGGTATTTTTGCAAGTGTACCGTATTGTATACAGTTGCTGGATGGACCGTATGTGGAAACTGCACCGGCTGTTGTAGCATCTTTTCGTCCTAAAAGCGCAATTCGCGATACAAACGCCTGAAAGTAGCCCGATCATGACATAAGTGCCAATCACAGTGGAGTATTGAATTGTTTACGATATAGTAATTTTTGCTTTACATATATCGACAGACAGATTCAATAACTCCACTGACTGATGGTTTGCTATGTCACAACACACTCGACCGCTGAATCGCCAGGATTATAAAACTCTTACGCTTGCTGCCCTCGGCGGTGCGCTTGAGTTTTATGATTTCATTATCTTCGTCTTCTTTGCCGCTGTTGTTGGTGAACTCTTCTTTCCGGCAGACATTCCTGAGTGGCTACGTCAGGTGCAAACCTTCGGCATTTTTGCCGCCGGATATCTGGCGCGTCCGCTGGGTGGCATCATCATGGCGCACTTTGGCGATCTGGTCGGGCGTAAGAAAATGTTCACCCTGAGCATTTTGCTGATGGCGATACCGACGCTGGCGATTGGTCTTTTGCCTACCTACGCCTCAATGGGGATCCTCGCACCGCTGCTGTTACTGCTGATGCGCATTTTGCAAGGCGCTGCCATCGGCGGAGAAGTGCCGGGCGCGTGGGTGTTCGTGGCGGAGCACGTACCGGAGCGCCGCATCGGCATTGCCTGTGGCACGCTGACCGCCGGGCTGACGGTGGGGATTCTGTTGGGATCGGTGGTTGCGACGCTGGTGAATACCAACCTGACGCAACAGGCGGTGCATGACTACGGCTGGCGTATCCCGTTCCTGTTGGGGGGCGTTTTTGGGCTGGTGGCGATGTACCTGCGCCGCTGGCTGCAGGAAACGCCCATCTTTCTCGAGATGCAGCAACGTAAGGCGCTGGCGCAGGAACTGCCGGTAAAGTCGGTGGTGAGCAAACATAAAAAAGCGGTGGTGGTGTCAATGCTACTGACCTGGCTGCTCTCGGCCGGGATTGTAGTGGTGATCCTGATGTCGCCCGTCTGGTTGCAAAAGCAATATGGCTTTGCACCCGCGCTAACGTTACAGGCCAACAGTGTCGCTACCATTATGCTGTGCGTCGGCTGTCTGCTGGCCGGATTTATTGTCGACAGGGTTGGTGCCAGCAAAACCTTTACTGTCGGCAGCCTGTTGCTGGCCTGCTCGAGCTGGTTTTTCTATCACCTGACCGGCAGCCATCCTCAGCACTTGTTCCTGTTATACGGGCTGGTGGGATTATGCGTTGGCGTGGTCGGCGCAGTGCCTTATGTTATGGTGCGGGCGTTTCCGGCGGAAGTCCGTTTTACCGGTATTTCCTTTTCCTATAACGTCTCATATGCCATTTTTGGTGGTCTGACGCCAATCGCCGTGACGATGTTAATGAGCGTGTCGCCAATGGCTCCATCCTGGTATGTGCTGGCGTTATCGCTGGTGGGGTTAGGTCTGGGGATTTGGCTGCGACAGGATATTTATCATCGCGATACGAGCGTACAGGGAGAGTTACAGCGTTTGTAAGGAATATCCCCCCGTAAGGGGGGATATTGTCAGATTAGTGCGCTTCACCAATCGGCAGGATGGTACGGCCAAACTGTTCGTTCAGCACTTCACCCATCGCCAGGTAAATGGCGCTTGCGCCACACACTAAGCCAACCCAACCCGCTACGTGAATGATTGCTTCGTTACCTGCAATGTTGCCAACGGCCAGCAGGGCGAACAGCACGGTCAGGCTCAGGAACACGAACTGCAGCATGCGCGCGGCTTTCAGCGTACCGAAGAACATGAACAGAGTGAACACGCCCCACAGACCCAGGTAAGCGCCCAGGAACTGACCATTGGTTGCATCCGCGAGGCCCATTTTCGGCATCAGCAGAATCGCAACCAGCGTCAGCCAGAACGAACCGTAGGAGGTAAAGGCGGTTAAACCGAAGGTGTTGCCTTTTTTATATTCCAGAAGACCGGCAAAAATTTGCGCGATACCGCCGTAGAAAATGCCCATCGCCAGAATAATAACGTCTAAAGCGAAGAAACCCGCGTTGTGCAGGTTAAGCAGAATGGTGGTCATGCCAAAGCCCATCAGGCCCAGCGGTGCCGGATTAGCCAACTTAGTGTTGCCCATAATTCCTCAAAATCATCATTGATTGAATGGTGAAATAGTTTCCCCAAATAACGATCACTGTCTTCGGGGCGCGGCATAATAATCAGGGGAGAGGGCACTGTCTATGATCTCACGAAGGGAAAATGAATTATTTTCCCTGTGATGGGCATCACGCTTATGTGTGGTTGAGCATTCTGCGCAGGCAGGCGATGTGGAGTACCGCTGGGATCGTCACGCGATAAGCGCTGCCGCTCACCGCTTTAACTCCGTTTAAAGCCGCACCTACCGGGCCGCCAAGTCCGGCTCCGCGCAGTAATCCGTGCCCGATTACGCTGACAGCGGCGTGGGTTCGCAGAATTTTGGTTAACTGGCCGGAGAGCAGGTGAGAGACGCCTTTTGCCAGGTGACGATCTTTCAGTAATAACGGTAGCAGTTCTTCCAGTTCAGAAACTTTTGCATCGACAGCCTGCAGAAATTCCTGCTTTTGTCCGGCATCCATTTTTTGCCAGGCGTTGCGTAAAAAATGTTCCAGCAGATATTGTTCAATTTCGAACGTAGACATTTCTTTATCTGCTTTGAGCTTTAGCCGCTTTGAGACATCCAGCAAAATCGCCCGATACAGTTTTCCATGTCCACGGAGTTTATTGGCAATGCTGTCACCGCCGTAATGTTGAAGCTCGCCTGCGATTAATTGCCAGTTGCGGCGGTGCTGTTCCGGGTGTCCTTCCATCGATTTAAATAAATCGTTGTGGTTGAGAACGCTCGACAGACGGGCTTTCCCCTTTTCATTATGCGTAAGCAGGCGGGTAATATTGGCGAGCTGCTCCTCACTGCAATGCTGAAGAAAATCGAGATCGTCGTCATTCAAATAGGTGACATTCATGTTTCTATGGCTTTTGAATAAAAGTATGGGGAATTAGTCGTCGCCGATGATTTTCAGCGTCGCCATATCAGAAGAGTTCACCGTATGACCGGAGAAGGTAATTTTTTTCACGCAGCGCTTATTGTCGTTGTCGCTATTGATGTTGATCCAATTGGTCGTTTGCCCTTCTTTGATGGAGGAAGGCACGTTCAGACTCTGGCTGGACATGCGGGCAGCCTTGAAATAAACCGATGCACCACTGAGCTGTAAATCACCATGATCGGCCGTAAGTTGAATGCGTTTCACCACGCGGCAAACGGGAAGTTTCAGCGTCAGATCGTTGGTTTCATTACGGGGCATGGCGATCACGCCGAGGACTTTATGATCGTTAGCGTGTGCGGCGTTGCTCAGCAGCAGGCCCATAAGCAGGCTGGCGGAAAGGGTTAATACGGATTTCATGGAATTTCTCTTTGACGGCTGTAAAAGTGTGTCGTTTCAGACCATCTTACCGCTGTCAGAATCACGATTCATGCTTGTAATCTTTTCTTTTTATTACAATTTTTCCGTGAATAATTTTACAGTTTTCATTGGTTTTATGAATTAATTTTAATTGGCGACTATTCATTTTTTCAGCTTTCTGCCTTTTCTCTACGATTTTATCGCCACTGCGCTAAAAAAAAATTTTCATGCCCCCCTTGATGACGTGGGTTACGACCCCATCTTGTAAGCAACCGCAGTGGTGAGTCTGAAAAAAAACGATTCAGGGTAGTTGAAACCGCACGTTTCGCCCTTATTACAGATTCACAACCACATGATGACCGAATTTTTAGTGGAGACGTTTAGATGGGTAAAATTATTGGTATCGACCTGGGTACTACCAACTCTTGTGTAGCGATTATGGATGGCACTACTGCACGTGTGCTGGAGAACGCCGAGGGCGATCGCACCACGCCTTCTATCATTGCTTATACCCAGGATGGTGAAACTCTGGTTGGTCAGCCGGCTAAACGTCAGGCAGTGACAAACCCGCAAAACACCCTGTTTGCGATTAAACGCCTGATTGGCCGCCGCTTCCAGGACGAAGAAGTACAGCGTGATGAAGCTATCATGCCGTACAAAATCATCGGTGCTGACAACGGTGATGCATGGATTGACGTAAAAGGTCAGAAACTGGCACCGCCGCAGATTTCTGCTGAAGTGCTGAAAAAAATGAAGAAAACGGCTGAAGATTACCTGGGTGAGCCGGTAACTGAAGCAGTTATCACCGTACCTGCATACTTTAACGATGCTCAGCGTCAGGCAACTAAAGACGCCGGTCGTATCGCAGGTCTGGAAGTAAAACGTATCATCAACGAACCAACCGCAGCTGCGCTGGCTTACGGTCTGGATAAAGAAGTCGGCAACCGTACTATCGCGGTATATGACCTCGGTGGTGGTACTTTCGATATCTCTATTATCGAAATCGACGAAGTTGACGGCGAAAAAACCTTCGAAGTTCTGGCAACCAACGGTGATACCCACCTGGGTGGTGAAGACTTCGACAGCCGTATGATCAACTACCTGGTTGACGAGTTTAAGAAAGATCAGGGTATCGACCTGCGTAATGACCCGCTGGCGATGCAGCGTCTGAAAGAAGCCGCTGAGAAAGCGAAGATTGAGCTGTCTTCCGCTCAGCAGACCGACGTGAACCTGCCGTACATCACTGCAGACGCGACCGGTCCGAAACACATGAACATCAAAGTGACCCGTGCGAAACTGGAAAGCCTGGTTGAAGACCTGGTTAACCGTTCTATCGAGCCGCTGAAAGTTGCTCTGCAGGATGCTGGCCTGTCCGTATCTGATATCAACGACGTTATCCTCGTTGGTGGTCAGACGCGTATGCCGATGGTGCAGAAGAAAGTCGCTGAGTTCTTCGGTAAAGAACCGCGTAAAGACGTTAACCCGGACGAAGCCGTAGCAATCGGTGCTGCTGTTCAGGGTGGTGTATTGACCGGTGATGTTAAAGACGTGCTGCTGCTGGACGTTACCCCGCTGTCTCTGGGTATCGAAACCATGGGTGGCGTAATGACTCCGCTGATCGCGAAAAACACCACTATCCCGACCAAGCACAGCCAGGTGTTCTCTACCGCTGAAGACAACCAGTCTGCGGTAACCATCCACGTGCTGCAGGGTGAACGTAAACGCGCTGCTGATAACAAAGATCTTGGTCAGTTTAACCTGGATGGCATCAGCCCGGCTCCGCGCGGTATGCCGCAGATCGAAGTGACTTTTGACATCGATGCCGACGGTATCCTGCACGTTTCCGCGAAAGACAAAAACAGCGGTAAAGAGCAGAAGATCACCATCAAGGCTTCTTCTGGTCTGAACGAAGAAGAAATTCAGAAAATGGTTCGCGAAGCAGAAGCGAACGCAGAATCTGACCGTAAGTTTGAAGAGCTGGTTCAGACCCGTAACCAGGGTGACCATCTGCTGCACAGCACTCGCAAGCAGGTTGAAGAAGCAGGCGACAAGCTGCCGGCTGACGACAAAACTGCCATCGAGTCTGCACTGACCGCGCTGGAAACTTCTCTGAAAGGTGAAGACAAAGCGGATATCGAAGCGAAAATGCAGGCGCTGGCACAGGTTTCCCAGAAACTGATGGAAATCGCTCAGCAGCAGCACGCACAGCAACAGGCTGGTGCAGCAGGCGCTGATGCTTCTGCAAATAACGCGAAAGATGACGACGTTGTCGACGCCGAGTTTGAAGAAGTGAAAGACAAAAAATAATCGCCCTTTGAACGGGTAATTACTGGCACGGGCGAAGAGGTTTCCTCTCCGCCCGTGCACGCATGTTAGGGGCAGATAAAAAGAGATGGCTAAGCAAGACTATTACGAGATTTTAGGCGTTTCCAAATCAGCGGAAGAGCGTGAAATCAAAAAGGCCTACAAGCGCCTGGCCATGAAATATCACCCGGATCGCAACCAGGGTGATAAAGAGGCCGAAGCCAAGTTTAAAGAGATCAAAGAAGCGTACGAGATCCTGACCGATGCGCAAAAACGTGCGGCCTACGATCAGTACGGTCATGCTGCGTTTGAGCAAGGCGGCATGGGCGGCGGCGGCGGTTTTGGCGGCGGGGCTGACTTCAGCGATATCTTTGGTGACGTGTTTGGCGATATCTTTGGCGGCGGTCGTGGTCGTCAGCGCGCCTCACGTGGTGCTGATTTACGTTACAACATGGATCTCACTCTGGAAGAAGCCGTGCGTGGCGTCACCAAAGAGATCCGTATCCCTACGCTGGAAGAGTGTGACGTTTGCCACGGCAGCGGCGCGAAGGCAGGCACTCAGCCACAAACCTGTCCAACCTGTCACGGTTCTGGTCAGGTACAGATGCGCCAGGGCTTTTTTGCCGTACAGCAGACCTGTCCGCACTGTCAGGGCCGCGGTACGCTGATCAAAGATCCGTGCAACAAATGCCACGGGCATGGTCGCGTTGAGAAGAGCAAAACGCTGTCTGTTAAAATCCCGGCTGGGGTTGATACCGGCGACCGTATCCGTTTGTCTGGTGAAGGCGAAGCCGGTGAGCATGGCGCGCCAGCAGGTGATCTGTACGTGCAGGTGCAGGTTAAACAGCACCCAATCTTCGAGCGTGAAGGCAATAACCTGTACTGCGAAGTGCCGATTAACTTTGCAATGGCAGCCCTGGGTGGCGAGATTGAAGTCCCGACGCTGGATGGTCGCGTGAAGTTAAAAATTCCGGGTGAAACGCAGACCGATAAACTGTTCCGCATGCGTGGTAAAGGCGTTAAGTCTGTACGCGGCGGCGCACAGGGCGATCTGCTGTGCCGTGTGGTGGTTGAAACCCCGGTGGGCCTCAACGACAAACAGAAACAGCTGTTGAAAGATCTGCAGGATAGCTTTGGTGGCCCGACGGGTGAACAAAACAGCCCGCGTTCCAAAAGCTTCTTCGACGGCGTGAAGAAATTCTTTGACGATTTGACGCGCTAAAATAAAAGTAGAGAAAAGGCCATTTCAGCGATGAGATGGCCTTTTTTTTACCTGGCAGATGGATATCCAGACCCTTACCGGCATCGGATATATTATTTTACCTTGTTGGAATAGTATGATGTGTGGAGCAGTGCTACGGTTTTAGAACTAACATCTTTTTTGACTATTCACAACCGCATACCTGGTTGATGTGATTGTTTTAACATCAATAAATAATCACGGCCAACCTAATTTAAAAGGCAACTACAGTCATATTTCTGGCGAAATAATTACTTATCTCCTCTCAAACAACATATTCTGACACACTACCAGTAATAACGATTCACCTTCCTTGATGTGAGATTTACATCACTATCCTGTCATTCTATTTCATTATTATTTGTCACCGCGGTAACACAATATTTATTGATGGATTAATTATAATTATGGGGAATACATTCAATGCCTCGGATAAAAAATGGACTATTAGCTTGTCTTATACTTATAGTGCCTTCTCTTTTTAGCCATGCAGCACAAGCTCTGGAGTATAAAAATTCTTTTGGGTCGATTAATGCCGGTTATGCCGACTGGAATAGCGGATTTGTCAATGTACATCGTGGCGAGGTTTGGAAAGCAACAGCGGATTTTGGTGTCAATTTTCGAGAAGCCGAATTTTACTCATTTATTGAAAGTAATGTGTTAAATCATGCTGTAGCCGGTCGAAATCATACGGTGTCGGCGATGACCCATGTGCGTCTCTTTGATTCTGATTATACCTTCTTTGGCAAGATTTATGGCCAGTGGGATAACTCCTGGGGCGACGATCTGGATATGTTTTATGGTCTGGGTTATCTCGGCTGGAGCGGAGATTGGGGGTTTTTAAAACCCTATATAGGTTTGCATAACCAATCTGGTGATTATGTATCACAACGATACGGACAAACCAGCGGCTGGAATGGCTACGTTATTGGCTGGACTGCGGCTTACAATTTTACTTTATTTGGTGAGAAATTTGTTTTATCTGACTGGAATGAAATTGAGCTTGATAGAAATGATGCTTATGCGGAACAGCAATTTGGCCGGAATGGATTAAATGGCGGATTAACACTGGCGTGGAAATTTTATCCACGATGGAAAGCTACAGTGACGTATCGCTATTTTGAAAACAAACTGGGTTATGACGGTTACGGGGATCAGATGATTTATATGATTGGGTATTCATTTTAAATAAAACCAAAGGATCGGAAATGAAAAAAACAGTCGTGGCGAGTTTGGTTGGGCTGGCATTATGTGCCGGGAGCGCATTACAAACAACATATGCAGCTTCAGCGAAACAGCCTAATTTAGTGATTATTATGGCTGATGATTTGGGCTATGGCGATCTCGCGACTTATGGCCATCAAATCGTCAAAACGCCTAATATCGACAAGCTGGCACAGGAAGGGGTGAAATTTACCGACTACTATGCGCCCGCGCCGCTGTGCTCTCCTTCTCGTGCGGGTTTATTAACGGGACGTATGCCATTCCGTACAGGGATCCGTTCCTGGATCCCTGAAGGCAAAGATGTCGCGTTGGGACGGAATGAACTGACGATTGCCAACCTGTTAAAGCAACAGAGGTATGACACGGCGATGATGGGGAAATTGCACCTGAATGCCGGGGGCGATCGCACCGATCAACCGCAGGCGAAGGACATGGGGTTTGACTACACCCTGGTAAACCCGGCGGGATTCGTCACGGATGCTACGCTTGATAACGCAAAAGAACGTCCCCGCTATGGCATGGTGCATCCCACTGGCTGGATCCGTAATGGACAGCATATTGGTCGTGCGGACACCATGAGCGGCGAGCTTGTCAGTTCTGAAGTCGTCAACTGGCTGGATAACAAGAAAGACGACAAACCGTTCTTCTTATATGTCGCGTTCACGGAAGTTCACAGTCCGCTGGCCTCACCGAAAAAGTACCTCGACATGTATTCGCAATATATGAGCGCTTACCAGAAACAGCATCCGGATCTGTTTTATGGCGACTGGGCGGATAAGCCGTGGCGAGGAACAGGCGAATACTACGCGAACATCAGCTATATGGATGCTCAGGTCGGTAAAGTAATGGATAAGATCAAGGCAATGGGTGAAGAAGATAACACCATTGTCATTTTCACCAGTGATAACGGCCCAGTGACACGCGAGGCTCGCAAAGTATATGAACTGAACCTGGCGGGTGAAACGGATGGGCTTCGCGGCCGTAAAGATAACCTTTGGGAAGGCGGTATCCGTGTTCCGGCAATCATCAAGTACGGTAAACATATTCCGCAGGGGATGGTAACGGATACGCCAGTTTATGGTCTTGACTGGGTGCCGACGTTAGCAAACATGATGAATTTTAAACTGCCAACAGATCGTACCTACGATGGGCAGTCTCTGGTTCCATTACTTGAACAGAAAACGTTAGCACGTCAGAAACCACTCATCTTTGGCATTGATATGCCGTTCCAGGATGATCCTACTGACGAATGGGCGATCCGTGATGGCGACTGGAAGATGATTATCGATCGTGAAAATAAACCCAAATACCTCTACAACCTGAAAAAAGATCGCTTTGAAACGCTTAATCAGATTGGGAAACAACCTGAAATCGAGAAACAACTGTATGGCAAGTTCCTGAAATACAAACAGGACATTGACAACGATTCGCTGATGAAAGCTCGCGGTGACAAGCCAACGCCAGTCACCTGGGGCTAACTGAATAATTATAAGAAACATAAGGTATGCCACTTAGGGCTATGCCCGCCTGGTTCAACGCTTTTGTGCTGAGCCAGGTTCTTTTATTTATGGAGCTATCACAATGCAGACAAAAAGTTGTCAGGTCATGATTAAACCGACAGGCTCGGTATGTAATCTGGACTGTAAATACTGTTTTTATCTGGAAAAGGAGATGCTTTATCCGGATAGAAAAGCGAATTACAGAATGTCAGATGACATGCTCGAGTTATTCATCAAACAGCATATTGCCGCGCAGGATGTGAATGACGTGATTTTTGCGTGGCAGGGGGGAGAACCTACGCTGATGGGGTTGGCATTTTATCGGCGAGCGCTGGCATTGCAGCAGCGTTATTCTGGCGGTAAAACGATTATAAATACCTTCCAGACTAACGGTATATTGATTGACGACGAATGGGCTATTTTTTTTAAGCAACACGCCTTCCTGGTGGGCGTTTCTATTGATGGTGATGCCGCGTTACATGATGAATGGCGGGTTACTCGTTCGGGTAAACCGACGCATGGGAAAGTTGAACAGGCCGTTAAATGTCTGGTACGCCACGGTGTAGAATTTAATACGCTGACGGTGGTGAATCGCACGAATATGCATCACCCGGTGCGAGTCTATAACTATCTGAAAAGCATTGGCAGTCGCTATATGCAGTTTATTCCGCTCATCGAAAGAAGCGCTGAAGAGGGGGGTATTGGTCTGGCACATCCTGAAGGCGGACAAACAAGAATGATGCCGTGGTCGGTTGATTCACTGCAATTTGGCCATTTTCTCAACGCTATTTTTGATGTCTGGGTCCGTAACGATATTGGTGATATCGGCATACAGATGTTTGAGCAGACGCTCGCGGCGTGGTGCGGGTTACCACCGCAGGTATGCGTGTTTGCACCAACCTGCGGTAGCGCATTCGCCATGGAAATGAACGGCGATGTGTATAACTGCGATCATTTTGTGTATCCGCAGTACAAGTTGGGGAATATTCAGGATTCGACGCTGCGCGCGATGAACAATAGCGAAAAAAACCGGCAGTTTGGCGAGGATAAGCGACGCACAATGGCACAAGAATGTGACTCCTGCTCATGGCAGTTCGCCTGTTATGGCGGTTGTCCTAAGCATCGTTTTTTGCCGTCAATATCAGGTAAAAGAAATCACAACTATTTGTGCGCGGGATTTAAGTCGTTTTTCTCTCATACCGCAATGACGATGAGTGCCATGAAAACACTCTACGAAAATGGTTTTTCACCTGTAGAGATAAAATCAGTATTTGCTTGAACGTATCGTATTCGCAGGGAGTGAATATGTTTTCCTGGATTAATGTCGATAGTTGTAAAACGCCCGGCTGCAAAAATATGGGTATGTTGAACAGCCCGGATTACCAAAACCAAGGGAAAAATATACTATGCCGGGCCTGCGGTTTTCTCTTCCCCATTATTTCGGAACGATCACTCAACCGCTTTCGTCAGTCGGTTAATCAGGCATGGAAAGGACTGATAAAATCCTGCCCCCACTGCGGGGGAATTTCACTCAAAAAGTACGGTTTTTCTGCGCAAGGAGAACCGCGTATTTACTGTCAGCGTTGTCATAAAACATTTATTTCTCCTGTCAGGCAGAAAACAGATGCGCGTCAGGATTATCTCGCCACGCTGATTCAGGAAGGTGCGACACTGGCGGATATTCGCACCGCACTCGTGCTGGATAGCACCGGGTTGAATCGGGAGTTACAGAAACTCTCTCGCAATGCAAATCTGGCGGAACGCGAATTTACTTTTCCTACGTTTGATATCGCCATGAGCACGCGCGCTTTTCGGATCAAATTTAACGGTAGTGATAGTTTTCTGTATGTGTTGGTCACTGCAGAAGAGAATACCGGTCGAATTGTTGCCGTTACGACAAATTACTCAGCTCATCCCGTAGAGGCTGAGTATCAGTATCATTCTGACTATGAAGAACGCCTGCCTCCCGGTACGTTGGCGCATATTGTGCAACGTAAAGAAGTGATAACGATGCGGCGGGAGACGCTTTTTGATGTGGATTACGGTCCTGCAATATTGCACAAAAATGATCCGGGGATGTTAGTTAAACCCGTTTTGCCAGCTTATCGCCATTTCGAGTTGGTTAAAATGCTCACGGATGAACGTTCTCTCAATATTCAGCATTACCTCGATCAGGAATGCTTTATCCTGGGAGGATGTATGATGGCGAATATACAGCATGTTCAGCAAGGGCGTTGCCACATTGCTTTTGTGAGAGAACGTGGAGAATCAGCACCGCAAAAAGATATTCCGCCAAGGTTATTTATGGGGGGCGGCATCCGTAATAACGTTTGGTGAACATTCACCACGCGTGACTACGCGCTGGCAGTATGCAACTTAACAGAGAACCGAAAAACGAGTATGCAACGCAGCGCCACGCTTGTGAGTGCGACCCGTTTTATCCATTTTATCGATACACATCCTTTTCTGGCACACCTCAACCGTATGTCTCCGGCAAATGTGACGGCAACGCTGGACCATCTCAGATACGCGTTTAATGCGCGACATCACCCAAGTGAAGGTTAACTGATACAACATTCTCTTATTATAATGCTCGGAAAAGCCGACTCATTCATCATGAATAATCTAATTTTAACGAGCTTTTTGCGGGTGTAAGATAGTAATTACGAAGTATTCACCCAATAGAGAGAATAAAAGTGAAACATCTGCATCGTTTTTTTAGTAGCGACGCCTCGGGAGGCATCATCCTGATCATCGCAGCCGCAGTCGCTATGCTGATGGCAAATATCGGGGTTACCAGTGGATGGTACCACGCCTTTCTGGAAACACCTGTCCAACTGCGGGTTGGCGCGCTTGAAATCAACAAAAATATGCTGCTGTGGATCAACGACGCGTTGATGGCGGTATTCTTCCTGTTGATTGGTCTGGAAGTGAAGCGTGAGTTAATGCAGGGCTCGCTTGCCAGCCTGCGTCAGGCGGCGTTTCCAATTATTGCCGCGATTGGCGGCATGATTGTCCCGGCGTTGCTGTATCTGGCATTCAACTATGCCGACCCTATCACTCGTGAAGGATGGGCAATCCCGGCAGCAACGGATATCGCTTTTGCATTAGGCGTGTTGGCGTTATTGGGCAGTCGCGTTCCGCTGGCACTGAAAATCTTCCTGATGGCGCTGGCGATTATCGATGACCTCGGCGCGATTGTGATCATCGCGTTGTTCTACACCAGCGATCTCTCGTTGTTGTCTCTGGGCGTCGCCGCGTGCGCAATTCTCGTCCTGGCGGCATTGAATCTGTGCGGTGTCAGACGCACCGGTATTTATATTCTGGTTGGCGTCGTGCTATGGACGGCAGTGCTGAAGTCCGGCGTGCATGCAACTCTGGCAGGCGTGATCGTTGGTTTCTTCATTCCGTTAAAGGAAAAACATGGGCGCTCACCGGCAAAGCGTCTGGAGCATGTCCTGCATCCGTGGGTGGCTTATCTGATCCTGCCGCTGTTTGCCTTCGCTAACGCAGGTGTTTCGCTGCAGGGCGTGACGCTGGATGGATTGACCTCTATCCTGCCGCTGGGAATTATCGCTGGCCTGCTTATCGGTAAGCCGCTGGGGATCAGCCTGTTCTGCTGGCTGGCATTACGTCTCAAGGTGGCGCAACTGCCTGAAGGCACGAGTTTCCAGCAAATTATGGCGGTCGGTATTCTGTGCGGCATCGGCTTTACAATGTCGATTTTCATCGCCAGTCTGGCGTTTGGTAACGTTGATCCGGAGCTGATTAACTGGGCAAAACTGGGGATCCTGATTGGTTCACTGTTGTCGGCAGTTATCGGTTATAGCTGGCTGCGTACCCGGTTGAATACGTCAGCCTGAGCAGATAACTCTTTGGTGACAATTTCAGGGAGAGAGTATGTCTCATATAAATTACAACCACCTGTATTACTTCTGGCATGTGTATAAAGAAGGATCGGTGGTGGGTGCCGCAGAAGCGCTTTATCTGACACCGCAAACTATTACCGGGCAGATCAAAGCGCTTGAGGAACGCTTACAAGGGAAGTTGTTTAAGCGTAAGGGGCGAGGGCTGGAACCCAGCGAGTTAGGCGAATTAGTTTTCCGTTATGCGGATAAAATGTTCACCTTAAGCCAGGAAATGCTGGATATCGTGAACTATCGCAAAGAGTCGAATTTGCTGTTTGATGTCGGCGTGGCGGATGCATTATCGAAGCAACTGGTTAGCAGCGTGCTGGATGCTGCTGTGGTTGAGAACGAGCAAATCCATCTGCGTTGTTTTGAATCAACACACGAGATGCTGCTGGAGCAGCTCAGCCAGCATAAGCTGGATATGATTATCTCCGATTGCCCGATCGACTCAACGCAGCAGGAAGGGCTGTTCTCGGTGCGGATTGGCGAATGCAGCGTGAGCTTTTGGTGCACCAGGCCGCTGCCTGAGAAACCGTTTCCGGCCTGTCTGGAAGAGCGTCGATTGCTGATCCCTGGTCGTCGTTCGATGCTTGGACGTAAGCTGTTGAACTGGATTAACTCACAAGGACTGAACGTTGAAATCCTTGGCGAGTTTGATGACGCCGCGCTGATGAAAGCGTTTGGCGCAACGCATAACGCGATATTCGTTGCCCCTACGCTGTATTCACACAATTTCTATGCTGATGATTCTATTGTTGAAATTGGACGCGTTGAGAATGTGATGGAGGAGTATCACGCCATATTCGCGGAGAGGATGATCCAGCATCCGGCGGTGCAGCGTATTTGCAATGCCAACTATTCAGCACTGTTCAAGCCGCCACAGGTCTAAACGCCTTCATGTTGCCGGCTGCGGTGTACTAACCGCAGCCGGGCTATGACTACAGTTTCAACATATTACGATACTGCCCGCCTTCGCGGATAAATACCGGAATTCTGTTCAGGGGAGCGTCATAGCGCAGCGTTTGTCCTCCCTGATAGCTCTCGCCGGTCGCAAAATCCGTCCATGTTTCCCCTTCTGGCAACCAAACGTCGCGTTCGCGCATACCTTCATGCATAACGGGCGCAACCAACAGATCGGGGCCGAAACAGTACTGGTCGGTGATTTCCCAGCTTTTTAGCTGATCGGGGAACTCAAAAAATAGGGTACGCATCACCGGTGTATTGTAGTTATGCGTTTCTGCCATTAACGCTTTGATGTAGGGCTTGAGCTTCTCACGCAGTGTCAGGCAACCCGTTAGCACATCACACACATCCTCACCGTAGCTCCAGATCTCGTTGGGCGCGCCGGTAGGGCACTGGGCAATCCCGTCCCGATAAGGCTGCTGCGGTAAAATCTGCGGATCGCGGTTGCCGTGCAGGCGCATCACCGGGCTAAACACGCCCCACTGGAACCAGCGAATCAGTAGCTCATGAAAGCGTGGGTCGTGAATATTGCCGCCATGAAAGCCGCCAATATCTGTTGTCCACCATGGGATACCTGCAATCCCCATATTCATCCCGGCGGCAAACTGATTGCGCAGAGAACGAAACGATGAGTGGATATCACCTGACCACACCAGCGCGCCGTATTTCTGACTTCCAGCCCAGGCGCAGCGCAGCAGGTTGATAACCTGGTCTTCGCCATTGGCTTTCATGCCGTCAAAAAAGGTTTTGGCGTACATTCGCGGGTAGATATTGCCCACTTCCAGCACCGGTCCGGCGTGGTAGCGATAGTTATCGTAGTCGTAAACGCTGAACTCCGGCTCGGCTTCATCTAGCCAGAAGAGCTTCACGCCTTTATCGTAATAGTTGCGTTTTGCTTTACTCCAGACGTAGTCGCGAGCGCCGGGATGGGTGGCATCAAAGAAAGTGGTATTGCCGAGAAAATCCATATTAATTGGCAATCCGCGCTCCGTTTGTACCAGCCAGCCGTTTTCGCGCATCTCCCGATAGCTCTCGGTGCGATTGTCCACCGTCGGCCAGACGGAGACCATCAGCTCAATACCCAGCGATTTTAACTCGGCGATCATGGCATCGGGATCGGGCCAGTCGCGCGAGTCGAACATCCAGTCCCCCTGATTTGGCCAGTGGAAGAAATCGATAACGATTACCGAGATGGGGAGATTGCGCCGTTTGTACTCGCGGGCGACTGCGAGCAGCTCCTCCTGGGTGCGATAGCGTAACTTGCACTGCCAGAAGCCCATGGCGTAATCCGGCATCATCGGCGGCGTGCCCGTGGCGAGCGCATACGCCTGGCTAATTTCTGCCGGGGTATCGCCAGCGGTGATCCAGTAGTCCAACTGTTCGCTGACCTGAGCTTCCCACTCGGTCACGTTATGGGCGAACGTCACGCGGCCGACCGCCGGGTTGTTCCATAAAAATCCGTAGCCCAGGCTTGAGAGCATAAAGGGCACCGAGGCCTGAGAGTTACGCTGGGCCAGTTCGAGCACGCATCCTTTGAGATCCAGATTGGCCTGCTGATATTGGCCCATGCCGTAAATTTTTTCCCCTTCGGCAGCTTCGAAGCGGGCTTTAATCGAATATTTTCCTCCCTGAATAGGGCGGAACTCGCGCCCTTCAAGGTTTAGGGCACTGACATACTGGCCGTGGGAAGATTCGTCCTCGCCGATTTCGCCCCGCAGACGCCAGAACTCCTGCAACAGGGGTTTGTGTGGATGGCGGTAAAAGGTAACTTGTCCTTTTTGATTGACGATAGCGATAATTTTGCCGTTGGTCAGCGTCGCTTGGTGGTGCTCATAAACGATGTGGCAGGCGCTTTCTGTGACTGGCTCCGTGAGCGCCCAGTCCTCATTTCGCATAACCGGAAGATGACGGCCACTGCGTACGCGCAGGCTGTTCTCGCCCCAGGGTTCAATCCACAAATAGCGATCGTTTTGCTGCCAGACCAGACGACGCGGGTCATGTTGCACAAATGGCATGGTGGTGCCTCCCATATTTTGAGGGTAAAGATTAAGAAAGTTATTGGGTGATGGTTTCCAGATCGTGGCGAATCGTCTCTTCCATTGCTTCGTACTTACGGAAGAAAAGTAGCGGGATCGCCGCGAGTGCGAAGAGCAGGGCGGGCGCCCAGATAAAGGCCCAGGTAATGCCTTCCAGGCCCGCAGCGCTTTGGGTCTGGTTCGGGACATAGCCAAAACTGTTCATGATCCAGGCGGCGAAAGCGGTACCCAGACCACTGCCCATCTTGATGCAGAAAGTACTGCCGAAGGCGATAAGAATGCCGGTGGCCTTGATGCCCGTTTTCCAGGCACCGAAGTCGACGGCAAAGCCCAACATGGCAAACGGTATTGAGCAGGCGATTCCGCTACCGATATTGCCGAGCACCCAGGCCGCGATGAGGAAAGGTATGTTGTCCGCCGCCAGCCACATCAAGACGCCGCCAAACGTGGCGACCAGCAAGCCGCCTACCCATATCCAGGTTTTAGCCAGGTATTTGCTAAAGAAAGGGATGGCGATGATAAACAGGATCTGAATCGTCGCCAGACTGTTAATCAGCGGAACCAGATCTTTGCGATCGAGGTTGTAGGTCAGATAATAAACAATGGTGGTGGACCGCTGTTGCAGGGCAATCCAGAAGATCAGATTGGCCAGCACCATCAGGATCCATGGCCAGTTACCTTTCATCGCCGTGAAACTTTTTTTCATCGGCAGTTTGGGTTCTTGCTGTATTTTATCCGCATCCATTTCGCGGATATTTTTAAAGGCGAAAAGCGTTAGCGAACAGGATATCGCAGCAAACAGAATCGCCGTATAAATAAATCCGGCATGATCATTTCCGTTACCTAAAAATGCAACCAGGGGTAATGCTGTGGCATTCATTAATAAAACCCCGATTTGTCCTCCGGTCATTCTCCAGGAATTTAATACCAGCCGTTCCTTAGGGGACAGGGTCATCAGAGGTAATATTGCACTGAGCGGTGTATTAAGTCCGGTAAATAAAATGCTGGCAATCATATAGGATATTGCTGCATATATGGCTTTTCCTGTCATGCTGATATCTGGAGACCAAAATGACAGCGCGCTGAATACACCAAAAGGCAGCGGCAGCCATAAAAACCAGGGACGACATTTACCGTAACGTGAACGTGTTTTATCGATAATGATCCCCCAGATTGGGGCATCTATACCATCTACGATACGCGCCAGTAGCAGGATGACACCTGCTACGGCGAGACTTATACCCGCAACGTCAGTGTAGAAATATAAGATGTAGGTTGAACCGAAACAGTACAGCAGATTACCTGCCACATCCAAAGAGCCGTAGCTAATACGCTGTAGTAAAGATAATGATGCTGACCCGCAAGACTGGGTATCCTCAATAACAGAACTCATAATAATAACTCCGATATTGGTGCGATACGCCCAGAAAAACAGCTTTTACTTTCTAAGCAGTAGGGTAGTTGTTATTTTTTATCTAAAAAATTAAACCTTTGGAGAGAAATAGTGGTTAATTGGTTTGGTGAAAAATAGTTAACACGGGCATTGTGATCAATTATCAAATCTTACATCAGGATTGCGTTTATTCGTTTTTGGGGGAGTAATTATGTCATTTGCTATGACGGTCACAATTTGATTAGCAATGAAATTAAAAAAATTAAACAGTGAAAGAAAATGACTTTCATGTGCCCGGTAAGGCGGCTGGCTGAAAAGAGAAGCGGCCCAGAGGAGTACGAACAAGGTCAGTGGATGACGGTTGCCTTCGAAGCTGGTTGTACAAACGACAGGCATAAAAAAACCCGCTTGCGCGGGTTTTTTCACAAAGCGACAACAGACAGGCGATTAAGCCAGTTTGTTGATCTGTGCAGTCAGGTTTGCTTTATGACGCGCAGCTTTGTTTTTGTGGATCAGACCTTTAGCAGCCTGACGGTCCACGATTGGTTGCATTTCGTTAAATGCTTTCAGTGCAGTAGCTTTGTCGCCAGCTTCGATAGCTGCGTATACTTTCTTGATGAAAGTACGCATCATAGAGCGACGGCTAGCGTTGTGCTTGCGGGCCTTTTCAGACTGAACGGCGCGCTTCTTAGCTGATTTGATATTAGCCAAGGTCCAACTCCCAAATGTGTTCTATATGGACAATTCAAAGGCCGAGGAATATGCCCTTTTAGCCTTCTTTTGTCAATGGATTTGTGCAAATAAGCGCCGTTTAAATTCCAGCACTCGTTGCGTAGTGATGGCGCAGGATTCTACCAGCTTGCGTGGCGTGAATACAGCTTTTCCACGAGAAAAATTGCATTGGTGTGCCCGTGAAGGGCGTCAATTTGTTTCATAACAATGAAAACCATCCTCTTTCTGTTTCGTAGAAACAATCGCCGGTTAACCTTGACCGCGGTACAGGGTATACTTTCACGATTTTCACTGTTTTGAGCCAGACATGAAGCTGATACGAGGCATACATAATCTCAGCCAGGCCCCGCATGGGTGTGTGCTGACTATTGGTAATTTCGACGGTGTGCACCGTGGCCACCGTGCGTTGCTGCAAGGCTTACGGGAAGAAGGGCGCAAACGCAATTTACCGGTGGTGGTAATGATTTTCGAGCCACAGCCGCTGGAACTGTTTGCGACGGATAAGTCGCCTGCGCGCCTTACCCGCCTGCGGGAAAAACTGCGTTATCTGGCCGAATGCGGTGTGGACTACGTGCTGTGCGTGCGTTTTGACAGGCGTTTCGCCGCATTAACGGCGCAGACCTTCATCAGCGACCTGCTGGTGAAGCGCCTTGGTGTACAATTTCTTGCCGTTGGTGATGATTTCCGCTTTGGCGCTAGCCGTGCGGGCGATTTCTTGTTATTACAGGAAGCGGGCGCTGAGTATGGTTTTGATATCACCAGCACCCAAACCTTCTGCGAAGGCGGTGTGCGCATTAGCAGCACCGCGGTACGTCAGGCGCTGGCAGAAGATAACCTGCAACTGGCCGAAAGCCTGCTTGGGCATCCTTTTACTATCTCAGGACGTGTCGTTCATGGTGATGAATTAGGGCGCACCATCGGTTTTCCGACGGCAAACTTACCGCTGCGTCGCCAGGTTTCTCCGGTGAAAGGGGTTTATGCAGTTGAAGTGATGGGACTGGGTGACAAACTTTTACCCGGCGTCGCCAACATCGGCACCCGGCCGACGGTAGCAGGCGTACGCCAGCAGTTGGAAGTGCATCTTTTGGACGTTGTAATGGACCTGTATGGTCGCCATATAGATGTAGTACTGCGTAAAAAAATACGCAGCGAACAGCGATTTGCTTCGCTGGATGAACTAAAAGCGCAGATTGCGCGTGATGAGTTGACTGCCCGTGAATTTTTTGGGCTAACAAAACCGGCTTAATGCCTATACGAGTTTTAAATACGGAACCGAGAATCTGATGAGTGACTATAAATCAACCCTGAATTTGCCGGAAACAGGGTTCCCGATGCGCGGCGATCTCGCCAAGCGCGAACCGGGAATGCTGGCGCGTTGGACTGATGATGACCTGTACGGCATCATTCGTGCGGCCAAAAAAGGCAAAAAAACCTTCATTCTGCATGATGGCCCTCCTTATGCGAATGGCAGCATTCATATTGGTCACTCGGTTAACAAGATTCTGAAAGACATTATCGTGAAGTCCAAAGGACTCACGGGCTATGACTCGCCGTACGTTCCGGGCTGGGACTGCCACGGTCTGCCGATCGAGCTGAAAGTAGAGCAGGAATACGGCAAGCCGGGCGAGAAGTTCACCGCTGCTGAGTTCCGCGCCAAGTGCCGTGAATACGCAGCGACCCAGGTTGATGGTCAGCGTAAAGACTTTATCCGTCTTGGCGTACTGGGCGACTGGTCGCATCCGTACCTGACCATGGACTTCAAAACTGAAGCCAACATCATTCGTGCACTGGGTAAAATCATCGGCAACGGTCACCTGCACAAAGGTGCGAAGCCGGTACACTGGTGCGTTGACTGCCGTTCCGCGCTGGCGGAAGCGGAAGTTGAGTATTATGACAAAACCTCCCCGTCCATCGACGTGGCGTTCCACGCTGCCGATCAGGATGCGGTGAAAGCGAAATTTGGCGTTTCTGACGTCAACGGCCCGATCTCGCTGGTTATCTGGACCACTACCCCGTGGACGTTACCGGCGAACCGCGCAATCTCTCTGGCACCTGATTTTGACTATGCGTTGGTGCAGATTGACGGCCAGGCTGTGATTCTGGCGAAAGATCTGGTTGAAAGCGTCATGCAGCGTATTGGCGCGGCTGAATACACCATTCTCGGCACCGTTAAAGGCGCTGAGCTGGAGCTGCTGCGCTTTACCCATCCGTTTATGGGCTTTGACGTGCCGGCTATCCTTGGCGATCACGTTACGCTGGACGCGGGTACCGGTGCGGTCCATACCGCTGGCGGTCACGGTCCGGATGACTACGTCATCAGCCAGAAATACGGTCTGGAAATCGCTAACCCGGTTGGCCCGGACGGCGCATACCTGGCGGGTACCTATCCGGATCTGGACGGTGTGAATGTCTTTAAAGCCAACGACAAAATCGTTGCGCTGCTGAGCGAAAAAGGCGCGCTGCTGCACGTTGAGAAGATGCAGCACAGCTATCCATGCTGCTGGCGTCACAAGTCACCGATCATCTTCCGTGCGACCCCGCAGTGGTTCGTCAGCATGGATCAGAAAGGCCTGCGCGCGCAGTCGCTGAAAGAGATCAAAGGCGTACAGTGGATCCCGGACTGGGGCCAGGCGCGTATTGAATCGATGGTTGCCAACCGTCCTGACTGGTGTATCTCCCGTCAGCGTACGTGGGGTGTGCCGATGTCTCTGTTTGTTCACAAAGACACCGAAGAGCTGCATCCGCGCGCTATCGAACTGATGGAAGAAGTGGCTAAACGCGTTGAAGTTGACGGCATCCAGGCGTGGTGGGATCTCGATCCGAAAGATATCCTCGGCGACGAAGCTGACCAGTATGTCAAAGTCCCGGATACGCTGGACGTGTGGTTCGACTCCGGTTCAACCCACTCATCCGTCGTGGATGTGCGTCCTGAGTTTGCGGGCCATGCGGCAGATATGTATCTGGAAGGTTCTGACCAGCACCGTGGCTGGTTCATGTCTTCTTTGATGATCTCCACCGCCATGAAAGGCAAAGCACCTTATCGCCAGGTACTGACCCACGGTTTCACCGTTGATGGTCAGGGCCGTAAGATGTCCAAATCTATCGGTAACACCGTTTCTCCGCAGGACGTGATGAACAAACTGGGCGCGGATATTCTGCGTCTGTGGGTTGCTTCTACCGACTATACTGGCGAAATGGCTGTTTCTGACGAAATCCTGAAACGTGCTGCCGACAGCTATCGTCGTATCCGTAACACCGCGCGCTTCCTGCTGGCGAACTTGAACGGGTTCGATCCGGTTAAAGACATGGTGAAACCGGAAGAGATGGTGGTGCTGGATCGTTGGGCAGTAGGTTGTGCGCAAGCGGCGCAGGACGAAATCCTGAAAGCCTATGAAGCTTATGACTTCCACGAAGTGGTACAGCGCCTGATGCGCTTCTGCTCCGTAGAAATGGGTTCGTTCTACCTCGACATCATCAAAGACCGTCAGTACACCGCGAAAGCGGACAGCGTGGCGCGTCGTAGCTGCCAGACTGCTCTGTTCCATATTGCAGAAGCGCTGGTTCGTTGGATGGCGCCGATCATGTCCTTCACCGCCGATGAAATCTGGGGCTACCTGCCGGGCGATCGTGAGAAGTACGTCTTTACCGGTGAATGGTACGAAGGTCTGTTTGGCTTAGGCGAAACCGAAGCGATGAACGATGCCTACTGGGACGAGCTGCTGAAAGTGCGTGGCGAAGTGAACAAGGTTATCGAGCAGGCGCGTGCGGATAAGAAAGTCGGCGGTTCTCTGGAAGCGGCAGTGACCCTGTACGCTGAACCTGAGCTGGCGGCGAAACTGACCGCGCTGGGCGAAGAGTTGCGCTTTGTTCTGCTGACCTCCGGCGCGACGGTTGCAGATTTTGCAGCGGCTCCAACTGATGCTCAGCAGAGCGAACTGCTCAAAGGTCTGAAAATTGTACTGAGCAAAGCCGAAGGTGATAAATGTCCGCGCTGCTGGCATTACACTACCGACGTCGGCCAGGTGGCGGAACATGCAGATATCTGCGGACGCTGTGTCAGCAACATCGCCGGTGATGGCGAACAACGTAAGTTTGCCTGATGAGTAAACCTCTTTGTTCAACAGGACTACGCTGGCTGTGGCTGGTGGTAGTCGTGCTGATTATCGATTTGGGCAGCAAGTACCTGATCCTCCAGAATTTTGCTCTGGGGGATACGGTGTCGCTGTTCCCGTCGCTTAATCTGCACTATGCGCGTAACTATGGCGCGGCGTTTAGCTTCTTAGCTGACAGCGGTGGCTGGCAACGTTGGTTCTTTGCCGGTATCGCGATCGGTATTTGCGTCATTCTGATGGTGATGATGTATCGCTCGAAGGCGACGCAGAAGCTGAATAACATCGCGTATGCGTTAATCATTGGCGGTGCGCTGGGCAACCTGTTTGATCGCCTGTGGCACGGTTTCGTGGTTGATATGATTGACTTTTACGTCGGTGAGTGGCATTTCGCGACATTTAACCTTGCTGATACGGCAATCTGTATCGGTGCGGCGTTGATTGTGCTGGAAGGCTTCTTACCGTCGAAAGAGCAAAAAAACGCATAAAAAAATACCGGATGGCGCTATGCTAATCCGGTCTACAATTTATCGCGATCCTTGTAGGCCCGGTAAGCGTAGCGCCTCCGGGCAAACAGGCGGCAGCAATTTTAAAGAGCAACCTGCATGTCTAAATCAGTACAGAGTAACAGTGCGGTGCTGGTGCACTTCACCCTAAAGCTCGACGATGGCTCCACCGCAGAGTCAACCCGCAATAACGGCAAGCCTGCGCTGTTTCGCCTGGGCGACGGTTCTCTGTCTGAAGGACTGGAGCAACACCTGCTGGGGCTAAAAGAAGGCGATAAAACCACCTTTGCTCTGGAGCCGGATGCCGCCTTTGGCGTATCAAGTCCGGACTTAATTCAGTATTTCTCGCGTCGGGAATTTATGGACGCGGGCGAGCCAGAAATTGGCGCTATCATGCTCTTTACCGCAATGGACGGCAGTGAGATGCCAGGTGTTATCCGCGAAATCAACGGTGACTCGATCACGGTTGATTTCAACCATCCGCTGGCTGGGCATACCGTTCATTTTGATATTGAAGTGCTGGAAGTCGAACCGGCACTGGAGGCGTAAAATGCAGATCCTGTTGGCCAACCCGCGCGGTTTTTGCGCTGGCGTAGACCGCGCTATCAGCATTGTCGAAAACGCGCTGGCTATTTACGGCGCGCCGATTTATGTCCGTCATGAAGTGGTGCATAACCGTTATGTGGTGGATAGCCTGCGCGAGCGCGGGGCTATTTTTATCGAGCAAATCAGTGAAGTGCCGGACGGTGCGATCCTGATCTTCTCTGCCCACGGCGTGTCTCAGGCGGTGCGTAACGAAGCCAAAGGCCGCGACCTCACGGTTTTTGATGCAACCTGCCCGCTGGTGACCAAAGTACATATGGAAGTCGCCCGCGCCAGCCGCCGTGGGGAAGAGTCGATTCTGATTGGTCACGCCGGTCACCCGGAAGTCGAAGGCACGATGGGCCAGTACAGCAACCCGCAAGGGGGAATGTACCTGGTTGAATCACCAGATGATGTGCTGAAACTGAATGTGAAAAATGAAGGCAAATTATCCTTCATGACGCAGACCACGCTCTCCGTTGACGACACTTCTGACGTTATTGATGCTCTGCGTCAACGCTTCCCGAAAATTGTCGGGCCGCGCAAAGATGATATCTGTTATGCCACCACCAACCGTCAGGAAGCGGTTCGCGCGCTGGCGGAGCAGGCCGATGTGGTGCTGGTGGTCGGCTCGAAAAACTCCTCTAACTCCAACCGTCTGGCTGAACTGGCACAGCGAATGGGGAAAGCGGCGTATTTGATTGACGATGCGACCGACATCCAGGAAGCGTGGGTGAAAGAGGCGAAGTGCGTAGGCGTGACGGCCGGAGCCTCGGCGCCGGATATCCTGGTGCAAAACGTGATTGCTCGCCTGCAGGAACTTGGCGGTGGGGAAGCTATTCCGCTGGAAGGCCGCGAAGAGAACATCGTTTTCGAAGTGCCGAAAGAGCTGCGTGTGGATGTTCGTGAAGTAGAGTAAGTCTTTCCGGTTACGATTATGAGAAGATGCCAGACTTAACGTCTGGCATTTTTTATGGAGAAACCATGCGCTTACCGATCATTCTTGATACCGATCCCGGCATTGATGATGCCGCCGCCATTGCCGCCGCGCTGTTTGCCCCTGAGCTGGATCTGCAACTGATGACCACTGTCGCAGGCAATGTGTCGGTGGAAAAAACCACCCGTAATGCGTTGCAACTGCTGCACTTCTGGAATGCGGATGTTCCACTGGCGCAGGGAGCATCGATGCCGCTGGTGCGACCGCTGCGTGATGCCGCTTCCGTGCATGGTGAGTCCGGTATGGAAGGGTATGAATTTGTCGAGCACGACCGCCAGGCGATGGCAAAACCCGCATTCCAGGCGATTCGCGATGCGCTGATGCATGCCCCGCAGCCCGTGACGCTGGTGGCAATTGGCCCTCTGACAAATATTGCGCTGCTGCTGACCCATTATCCTGAATGCGTATTTAACATTAAGCGCCTGGTGATTATGGGGGGCTCTGCCGGGCGCGGGAACTTCACACCCAACGCCGAGTTTAATATTGCTATCGATCCCGAGGCTGCCGCGAAAGTCTTCCAGAGCGGGCTGGAGATTGTAATGTGCGGGCTGGACGTGACCAACCAGGCGATGCTTGCGCCGGAGTATCTGGCGACGTTACCTCAGCTTAACCAGACGGGAAAAATGCTGCATGCGCTGTTCAGTCACTACCGTAGCGGTAGCATGAATACGGGGCTGCGAATGCACGATCTCTGTGCGATTGCCTGGCTGGTGCGCCCGGATCTCTTTACGCTCAAGCGCTGTTTTGTCGCCGTTGAAACGCAGGGGAAATATACCTCTGGCACAACGGTAGTAGATATCGAAGGGCGGCTGGGGCAACCCGCTAATGCCCAGGTGGCACTGGGGCTGAATGTCGAGGGGTTCCAGCAGTGGGTGGCGCACGTTCTGGCACTGGCCCCCTGATTTCCGCGTTATATAACGATATGACGCTGCTTATTCCGTGGCGTCATGCCTTTTACTGATATCTTTCCCTGTTTATCATTAAATTCTAATTATCGACGTTTTCGGCTGGCGGCGCAGCGATACGCTGGTTAATCTGAAAACGATTTACGTAAAATTAACAAAAGAGAATAGCTATGCATGATGCACAAATCCGCGTTGCCATCGCGGGAGCCGGTGGACGCATGGGGCGTCAGTTGATTCAGGCCACTCTTGGCATGGATGGCGTACAGCTTGGCGCGGCGCTGGAGCGCGAAGGCTCTTCCTTACTGGGAAGCGATGCCGGAGAGTTAGCCGGAGCCGGGAAAACGGGCGTTACGGTACAAAGTAGCCTTGAAGCGGTGAAAGATGATTTCGATGTTTTCATCGATTTTACCCGCCCGGAAGGCACGCTGGCGCATCTGGCGTTTTGCCGCCAGCATGGGAAAGGGATGGTAATTGGCACCACCGGCTTTGATGAGGCGGGAAAACAGGCTATTCGCGATGCCGCGCAGGATATTGGCATCGTCTTCGCCGCTAACTTTAGCGTCGGCGTCAACGTCATGCTGAAGCTGCTGGAGAAAGCGGCGAAAGTGATGGGTGATTACACCGATATAGAGATTATTGAAGCGCATCACCGCCACAAAGTGGATGCGCCGTCAGGCACTGCGCTGGCGATGGGCGAGGCGATTGCCGGGGCGCTGGATAAAGATCTGAAAGACTGCGCAGTCTATTCCCGTGAGGGTTACACCGGCGAGCGCGTACCGGGAACGATCGGCTTTGCCACGGTGCGGGCGGGGGATATCGTTGGTGAGCATACCGCGATGTTTGCTGATATTGGCGAGCGTATTGAGATCACGCATAAAGCCTCCAGCCGCATGACCTTTGCCAATGGCGCAGTGCGTTCGGCAATTTGGCTAAAATCAAAGCCAAATGGTCTTTTTGATATGCGAGATGTGCTTTATTTACGCAATTTGTAAGGTTTTTTACCCTTCGTGATGTGGTTATTGTAGTCATAATTATTTGATTACATGGGGCAATATTTTATTGCCCTTTATTTTATCTATTTCAAGTTTATTTTGAATTTAATGTCTTATTTTTATAAGTTTTATTGTCTTTTTGTGTTGGTTAAATGTAAATTTTGACCATTTGGTCTACTTTTTGTCTCTTGTTTCTGAGATTTAATACTCTTCCTGCCCCGCAAGCGTTTTCCACTCTAAGTTAGTTGATCTTTTTGGTGCCTGGAGGCGGGTTAATTCGTCAATGGCGCAAAATAATAATAAAAATTACCCTTTTGGGTAGACTTTTACGTGGGCTATCTCTAGAATGCCGCCGTTTGCCAGAAATCCATAGGTAAGCAAATTTGCATTGATTCATGATGTGTTAATGAATTAATATGCAAATAAAGTGAGTGAATATTCTCTGGAGGGTGTTTTGATTAAGTCAGCGCTATTGGTTCTGGAAGACGGAACCCAGTTTCACGGTCGGGCCATAGGGGCAACAGGTTCGGCGGTTGGGGAAGTCGTTTTCAATACTTCAATGACCGGTTATCAAGAAATCCTCACTGATCCTTCCTATTCCCGCCAAATCGTCACTCTTACTTATCCTCATATCGGTAATGTCGGCACCAATGAAGCCGATGCAGAATCTTCACAGGTACATGCGCAAGGCCTGGTCATCCGCGACCTGCCGCTGATTGCCAGCAACTTCCGCGATACCGAAGACCTCTCTTCTTACCTGAAGCGCCATAACATTGTGGCGATTGCTGATATCGATACCCGTAAGCTGACGCGTTTGCTGCGTGAAAAGGGTGCACAGAACGGCTGCATCATCGCGGGTGATAACCCGGATGCGGCGCTGGCATTGGAAAAAGCAAAAGCTTTCCCTGGCCTGAACGGTATGGACCTGGCGAAAGAAGTCACCACTGCGGAGCCGTATAGCTGGACGCAAGGTAGCTGGACGCTGGCCGGTGACCTGCCGGAAGCCAAATCTACCGATGAACTGCCGTTCCACGTTGTGGCGTACGATTTCGGTGCTAAACGTAACATTCTGCGTATGTTAGCGGACCGCGGCTGCCGCCTGACGGTTGTACCGGCGAAAACCTCAGCAGAAGACGTTCTGAAGATGAATCCGGACGGTATCTTCCTGTCCAACGGCCCTGGCGACCCGGCGCCGTGCGACTACGCGATTACCGCGATTCAGAAATTCCTCGAAACCGATATTCCGGTATTTGGTATCTGCCTCGGCCATCAACTGCTGGCGCTGGCGAGCGGTGCGAAGACCATTAAGATGAAGTTCGGCCACCACGGCGGCAACCATCCGGTAAAAGATATTGATAACAACACCGTGATGATCACCGCGCAGAACCACGGTTTTGCGGTCGATGAAGCGACGCTTCCGGCGAACCTGCGCGTGACGCATAAATCCCTGTTCGACCACACGCTGCAAGGCATTCATCGTACTGATAAGCCAGCCTTTAGCTTCCAGGGGCACCCGGAAGCGAGCCCCGGTCCGCACGATGCCGCACCGCTGTTCGACCACTTTATCGAGTTAATTGAGCAATACCGTCAGTCCGCGAAATAATCAGGAGTAAAAGAGCCATGCCAAAACGTACAGACATAAAAAGTATCCTGATTCTGGGCGCGGGTCCGATTGTTATCGGTCAGGCGTGTGAGTTTGACTATTCCGGCGCGCAGGCGTGTAAAGCCCTGCGTGAAGAGGGTTACCGCGTTATTCTGGTGAACTCCAACCCGGCAACCATCATGACCGACCCGGAAATGGCCGATGCCACCTACATCGAGCCGATTCACTGGGAAGTAGTACGCAAAATTATTGAGAAAGAACGCCCGGACGCGGTGCTGCCAACCATGGGCGGCCAGACCGCGCTGAACTGTGCGCTGGAACTGGAACGCCAGGGCGTACTGGCTGAGTTCGGCGTGACCATGATTGGCGCGACGGCGGATGCTATTGATAAAGCGGAAGACCGTCGTCGCTTCGACATCGCGATGAAGAAGATTGGTCTCGACACCGCGCGTTCAGGCATCGCTCACACCATGGAAGAAGCGCTGGCGGTTGCCGCTGACGTTGGCTTCCCGTGCATTATCCGTCCTAGCTTCACCATGGGCGGCACCGGTGGCGGTATCGCCTACAACCGCGAAGAGTTCGAAGAAATCTGCGAACGCGGTCTGGACCTTTCCCCAACCAACGAGCTGCTGATTGATGAATCGCTGATTGGCTGGAAAGAGTACGAGATGGAAGTGGTGCGTGATAAAAACGACAACTGCATCATCGTCTGCTCCATCGAAAACTTCGATGCGATGGGCATCCATACCGGTGACTCCATCACCGTAGCACCTGCCCAGACGCTGACTGATAAAGAATATCAAATCATGCGTAACGCCTCGATGGCGGTACTGCGTGAAATCGGCGTGGAAACCGGCGGTTCTAACGTCCAGTTTGCGGTAAACCCGAAAAACGGTCGTCTGATTGTCATCGAGATGAACCCGCGCGTATCCCGCTCCTCGGCGCTGGCATCCAAAGCTACCGGCTTCCCGATTGCGAAAGTCGCCGCCAAACTGGCTGTTGGATATACCCTCGACGAACTGATGAACGACATCACCGGCGGCCGTACTCCGGCTTCGTTTGAGCCGTCCATCGACTACGTTGTGACCAAGATTCCACGCTTCAACTTCGAGAAATTCGCCGGTGCTAACGACCGTCTGACCACGCAGATGAAATCTGTCGGCGAAGTGATGGCGATTGGCCGTACCCAGCAGGAATCGCTGCAGAAAGCGCTGCGCGGTCTGGAAGTCGGCGCGACCGGCTTCGACCCGAAAGTCAGCCTGGACGACCCTGAAGCGCTGACCAAAATTCGCCGCGAGCTGAAAGACGCGGGCGCTGAGCGTATCTGGTATATCGCCGATGCCTTCCGTGCTGGCCTGTCCGTCGACGGCGTGTTCAACCTGACCAACATCGACCGCTGGTTCCTGGTACAAATTGAAGAACTGGTGCGCCTGGAAGAAAAAGTAGCCGACCTTGGCATCAACGGCCTCGACGCTGACTTCCTGCGCGTACTGAAGCGTAAAGGTTTCGCTGATGCGCGTCTGGCGAAACTGGCCGGCGTTCGCGAAGCGGAAATCCGCAAGCTGCGCGACCAGTACAACCTGCACCCGGTCTATAAGCGCGTGGATACCTGCGCGGCAGAATTTGCCACCGACACTGCTTACATGTACTCCACTTATGAAGATGAGTGTGAAGCAAATCCGTCCGTCGATCGTGATAAAATCATGGTGTTGGGCGGCGGTCCAAACCGTATCGGCCAGGGTATCGAATTTGACTACTGCTGCGTACACGCCTCGCTGGCGCTGCGCGAAGACGGCTATGAAACCATCATGGTCAACTGTAACCCGGAAACCGTCTCTACCGACTACGACACCTCCGACCGTCTGTACTTCGAGCCGGTAACGCTGGAAGACGTGCTGGAAATCGTGCGCATCGAGAAGCCGAAAGGCGTTATCGTGCAGTACGGCGGTCAGACTCCGCTGAAGCTGGCGCGCGCGCTGGAAGCCGCAGGCGTGCCGGTAATCGGTACCAGCCCGGATGCCATCGACCGTGCGGAAGACCGTGAGCGCTTCCAGCACGCGGTTGACCGTCTGAAGCTGAAACAACCGGCGAACGCTACCGTAACGGCCATTGAACAGGCTGTTGAAAAGGCAAAAGAGATTGGTTACCCGCTGGTGGTACGTCCGTCCTACGTTCTCGGCGGTCGCGCGATGGAAATTGTCTATGACGAAGCCGACCTGCGTCGCTACTTCCAGACTGCGGTCAGCGTTTCTAACGATGCGCCGGTACTGCTGGACCGTTTCCTTGATGATGCAGTTGAAGTGGACGTGGACGCTATCTGCGACGGCGAAATGGTGCTGATTGGCGGCATTATGGAGCACATCGAACAGGCGGGCGTACACTCCGGTGACTCCGCATGTTCTCTGCCTGCGTACACGCTGAGCCAGGAAATTCAGGATGTAATGCGCCAGCAGGTGCAGAAACTGGCCTTCGAACTGCAGGTTCGCGGTCTGATGAACGTCCAGTTTGCGGTGAAGAATAACGAAGTTTACCTGATTGAAGTGAACCCGCGTGCGGCACGTACCGTTCCATTCGTCTCCAAAGCAACGGGTGTTGCGCTTGCAAAAGTCGCGGCGCGCGTAATGGTCGGAAAAACGCTGGCACAGCAGGGCGTCACCAAAGAAGTTATCCCGCCGTACTACTCGGTAAAAGAAGTGGTGCTGCCGTTCAACAAGTTCCCGGGCGTTGACCCGCTGTTAGGGCCGGAAATGCGCTCTACCGGGGAAGTGATGGGCGTGGGGCGTACCTTCGCAGAAGCGTTCGCTAAGGCACAGCTGGGCAGCAGCTCCACCATGAAAAAACAGGGTCGTGCGCTGCTCTCCGTTCGCGAAGGCGATAAAGAGCGCGTGGTTGACCTGGCGGCGAAACTGCTGAAGTTTGGTTTTGAGCTGGATGCAACGCACGGCACGGCGATTGTGCTGGGCGAAGCGGGTATCAATCCACGTCTGGTGAACAAGGTGCATGAAGGGCGTCCGCACATTCAGGACCGTATCAAGAATGGCGAGTACACTTACATCATCAACACCACCGAAGGTCGCCAGGCGATTGAAGACTCCAAGCTGATTCGCCGCAGCGCGCTGCAGTACAAAGTGCATTATGACACTACCCTGAACGGCGGTTTCGCGACGGCGATGGCGCTGAATGCCGATGCCACTGAGAAGGTGACCTCTGTGCAGGAAATGCACGCACAGATCAAAAAGTCATAAAAAATAGGTTCGGTGATAATTGCGTTAACCTGACCTGCAATATAATCTCGAAAGGGTTTCTGTAAAGAAACCCTTTTTTAAATTCGTGTAAGGTCATTCCTGGCCAAATGCACTTTCATAACCACATTTTCAATGTAATAAGCACGATATAGCTCACACTAATCAACATTCAAGTCGCATACTATCCTTTATATCCACAATTTTAATATGGCTTAGTTTTTATTAATTTGGACAGGCCGTAGCCAGATTTTTAATTTGTGAAATGGTGTGCTTATGTGTGAAAAATATGTTGAAAGACCGCTTTATTTGTTAATTGCTGACTGGATGATGGCTGAGGATCGTTGGATCACCGCAAAGGAAATTTCCCGCCATTTTGATATTGAGCACTGCAAAGCAATTAATACTCTCTCTTATATTCTGTCGGAAGTGGGAGAAATTGTTTGTGAAGTTAAGATGATCCCTAATCAGATTGCAGGCCGGGGCTGCCAGTGCCAGCGTCTGGTAAAAGTCATCAGTATTGATTCTCACCTCTACAACCGATTGAGCCACAATTTGCAGGAAAAAAAGGTGAGTGTGGCGAAAACGCCGCGGCTGTCTGCCGTTCCCCCAACAGAGCTCAACCGTGAGCAGAAATGGCAGATGATGCTCTCCAAGAGTATGCGTCGCTAATTGTCAGTTGCCTGATGGCGGTATAAACGGTGGTTGACGCGTAGGCCGGATAAGCGTGAGCGCATCCGGCATCAATTACTGTGCTGATTTGGGTTTTACGTCCGTCGTGCCTTTCAGGCGCGGCCGGTTTTTTTCGACCCGCGTTAATGGCTGCGTCTCGTGTAGGCTTGTTTGGCAGCGGGTTGCAAGGTCCTGATACTCTTTGGTGTTTAACCGTTTCCAGTGCAGTTCCTGAACCGTGACTTCACGCAATACGCGAGCAGGTGAACCGACCAGCAGTTGCCTGGCCTCCCCCTGAAAGCCGGCTTTGACAAAGCTCATGGCGGCGACAATGCTCTCTTCACCAATCACTGCGCCGTCCATAATGACGCTGTTCATGCCGATCAGCGCATCTCTGCCCACCACGCAACCGTGCAGGATTGCGCCATGGCCGATATGCCCATTCTCATGCACGATGGTGTCAGTGTCGCAATAACCGTGCATGATGCAGCCATCCTGCAAGTTAGAACCTGCCTCCAGAATCAGGCGACCATAGTCACCGCGCAGTGAGGCATGTGGGCCGACGTAGACGCCAGCCCCCACGATCAC
This sequence comes from Citrobacter sp. RHBSTW-00029, assembly GCF_014104295.1. Taxonomy (NCBI): domain Bacteria; kingdom Pseudomonadati; phylum Pseudomonadota; class Gammaproteobacteria; order Enterobacterales; family Enterobacteriaceae; genus Citrobacter; species Citrobacter sp. RHBSTW-00029. The sequence continues at coordinate 3,421,551 of NZ_JABXRT010000001.1, read as the reverse complement.
ATCACCAATCAACACGGCGCTGGGATGAACATACGCCTCTGGATGCACTACCGGAATCAGGCCTTCAAAGGCGTAATAGCTCATCGGTTATCAGCGTCCTTTCCACACCGGATCGCGTTTTTCGGCAAATGCCTGCGGTCCTTCAAGCGCATCTTCGGAGTGCAGCACTGACGGATAGTGCTTCAGTACACCACTGCGGATGTAGCGGTAGCCTTCTTCCACCGGCATTTCGCTGGTCGCGCGGTAAATCTCTTTCAGTGCGGCAATAGCGAGCGGGGCGCTATTCACCAGCTGCTGCGCCAGTTCGCGCGCGCTATCCATCAGTTCGCTCTGGCTGACAACGCGGTTGACGATACCCCAACGCAGCGCTTCTTCGGCGCTCATTCGTCTGCCGGTCATCACCATTTCGTTGACGATAGCCGGTGGCAGTAGCTTCGGCAGACGCAGAACGCCGCCGCTGTCAGGTACGATCCCGAGCTTGGCTTCCGGTAGCGCGAAGCTGGCATTTTCCGCGCAGATGATAAAATCCGCCGCCAGCGCCAATTCAAAACCACCGCCAAACGCATAGCCGTTTACCGCAGCGATGACCGGTTTATCGAGGTCGAAAATTTCGGTTAAACCGGCAAAGCCGCCTGGGCCAAAATCGGCATCCGGCGCTTCACCTTCAGCTGCCGCTTTTAAGTCCCAGCCCGCAGAAAAGAATTTCTCACCGCCGCCGGTGATTATCGCTACGCGTAATTCCGGGTCATCACGAAAATGAAGAAACGCTTCACCCATGGCAAAGCTGGTTTTGGCATCAATGGCATTGGCTTTAGGCCGGTCGAGGGTAATTTCCAGAATCGGGCCGTTACGGGTCAGATGTAATGATTCACTCATAGTTCATCTCCAGATAAATAGATTTCCCGGCAGGAGGAATTCCTACCGGGAGGGTTATTTCAGATTTTTTTTGATTATTTTTCCTGAACAATTGCGCGGCAGGTCGGTTCTTATCTCCATAAACGAGGGAACCTTGAATTTCGCCATATTGTTTTCGCAGAAGCTGAAGAACTCGGCTTCGCTTAATGTTTCACCTTCATTAAGGACGATAAACGCTTTAATGGCTTCATCACGGATTGAATCTTTAATACCGACAACCACAATGTCCTGAATTTTCGGATGCGCAGAAATAATATTTTCCAGCTCGACGCAGGAGACATTTTCTCCGCCGCGTTTAATCATGTTGCAGCGTCTGTCGACGAAATAAAAATAGCCATCCGCATCCTGATAGCCCGAATCTCCGGTATGTAACCAGCCTTCAGGTTCCAGCGCTTTGGCGGTAGCCTCCGGCTGGGCATAGTACTCTTTGAAGATTGTTTTGCCCGGCACGCCTTTAATACAGATTTCGCCAATTTCTCCGGCGGGCAGGGGACGGTTGCGATCGTCACGGATTTCGGCTTCATAGCTAAAACCCACGCGGCCAATGGAGGGCCAACGCCGTTTGTCTCCGGGGCGATCGCCAATAATGCCGACGATGGTTTCGGTCATACCGTAGGAGGTCAGCAGCCTGACGCCAAAGCGTTCGGTAAAGGCGTCTTTTTCCTGTGCGGATAAATTGAGATAGAACATTACTTCGCGCAGGTGATGCTGTCTGTCGGTTGGCGCGGCAGGTTGTACCATCAGCGTTCTGATCATCATCGGAATGCATTCGGTAACCGTCACCTTATATCTATGCACCTGATTCCAGAACGCCCTGGCACTGTACTTCTCTAGCAGCACAAAGGTGCTGCCAGCGGAGAATGCGGGCATTGCGGCGGTACACTGACAGTCGATATGAAAAGCGGGCATCACCGTCATGTAGACGTCATCATCGCGCAGAGCGATTTGCCAGGAAGTGTAGTAGCCGGCAAATCGCAGGTTGTAGTGGGTAATCACCACCCCTTTAGGCCGTGAGGTGGTGCCAGAGGTAAACAGAATTTCCGCCGTATCGTCAGTGGATAACGCAGGTGTATAGCACAGCGTGGCGGACTGGCGGGATTGCAGTTGGGTAAAGTGGCTCACGCCGTCCTCAACCGGAAGCTGTTCGCCAATCAGACAGATATGATTAAGCGGTGTGGTATTTTCCAGCCGTATCTGGCGGTACATAGGATAAAACTGGGCGCTGGTGACCAGCAGGCTTACCTGGCTGTTTTGCAGGATCCAGGCGCTTTCTTCGCCCAGCAAGCGGGCATTAATCGGCACCATAATGGCGCCAATTTTTGCCAGCCCAAACCAGCAAAAAATGAATTCCGGACAGTTATCCAGATGCAATGCGACCTTATCGCCCTTGCGGATCCCTAAAGAATGGAACAGGTTTGCCGTGCGGTTAATCTCTTCATTGAGCGAGGCATAGCTAAATTGCCGAACGTTTCCTTCGCAGGATTCGAAAATTAACGCCGTTTTATCTCCGTACACCCCGGCCAGGTCGTCCCACATCAGACGTAAGTTTTGTCCGCCAACGATATCCATATTGCTTTATCCACTGAAATCAGGCGTGAGCGCTAACCCACTCGCGGGTCAGCGCGTCGCGTTTATTCCTCAACTCTGGCCAGGCCTTTGCCGACCAGCTCATTTATGTCTGCTTCGCTATATCCAATATTTTTCAGAATGGCGGCGGTATCCATGCCGTGTGACGGCATGCCACGCCAGATTTTCCCTGGGTTGTTTTTAAATTTCGGCATGATATTCGGTCCTTTGCAGGTGCGACCATCCATCGTTTGCCACTGAGTAATCGATTCACGGGCAACGTACTGCGGGTTGCCTTCCAGTTCCGGAATGGTCAGCACCTTCGCGCAGGCGATATTCAGCTCAGCAAAGCGCGCCTGGACTTCGGCGATGGTGTGCGTTGCCAGCCACGCGTCCAGTTTCTCTTCCACGAGCGGGCCGTAAGGGCATTCCACGCGATGGATAAGCTGGGTACCTTCCGGGACTTCCGGTGTGCCAAGAATGTGGGCGAGGCCAATATCTTTGAAGCACTCGTTGATTTGCGTGATGCCGACCAGCTCCATGACGATGTAACCATCGGCGCATTTATACAGGCCGCAGCCAGCGTAATACGGGTCTTTGCCTTTGGTCATGCGTGGGCAAATTTCGCCGCCGTTAAAGTAATCCATCATGAAATACTGGCCCATGCGCAACATCACCTCGTACATGGCGATATCAATGCTTTCACCTTTGCCCGTTTCGCGTACTTTGTGCAGGGCAGCCAGCGCCGCTGTCGTTGCGGTCATCCCGGAGAAGTAATCGGCGGTGTACGGGAAGGCAGGCATCGGCTGATCAACGTCACCGTTTTGAATCAGATAGCCGCTGAACGCCTGCGCGATGGTGTTGTAAGCCGGAAGATTGGTGTACTCCTCGGTACCAAACTGGCCGAAGCCGGAAAGGTGGGCGATAACCAGTTTCGGGTTATGTTCCCACAGCACTTCATCGGTAATGCCGCGACGGGCAAAGGCCGGGCCTTTACTGGCTTCAATGAAGATATCGGTGGTTTCCATCAGCTTCAGAAACGCTTCCCGACCTTCATCTTTGAAAATATTGAGCGACAGGGCGTGCAGGTTACGACGTGAGAGCTGCGGATAGTTAGGCTGTACGCGGATGGTATCGGCCCACGCAACGTTTTCAATCCAGATAACCTCAGCCCCCCATTCGGCGAACATCTGTCCGGCGAACGGACCGGCAATCTCGATCCCTGAAAAGACAACTCGTACCCCGGCAAGTGGGCCAAAGGTTGGCATTGGTAAGTGATCCATAATTTTGCTCCTGGCATTTTTTTGCGGTATGTATGCCGGATAAGCACAGCGCCATCCGGCATAATTGCCTGATGGCGACGCGAGCGTCTTATCAGGCCTACAAGGGGTCGATTAACGGTATTGCTTGAGTACCGCACGACCCAACGTCAGGATCTGCATTTCGTCAGAACCACCAGAAACACGGTCAACGCGCAGGTCACGCCAGAAGCGCGTGATGCGATGGTTACCCGCGATACCCACGCCACCCAGCACCTGCATGGCGGTGTCTACCACTTCAAATGCCGCGTTGGCGCAGAAGTATTTGCACATGGCCGCGTCGCCCGAGGTAATAGTGCCGTTATCTGCTTTCCATGCGGCTTCCAGCAGCATGTTTTTCATGGAGTTCAGTTTGATCGCCATGTGCGCGAACTTCTCCTGAATCAGCTGGAAACGGCCGATCGTTTCGCCAAACTGTACGCGTTGGTTGGCGTAGCGCGCGGCGTCTTCAAACGCGCACATTGCCGTACCGTAGTTGGTCAGCGCGACGAGGAAGCGTTCATGGTCAAACTCTTCTTTCACGCGATTGAAACCGTTACCTTCCCGACCGAACATGTCTTTCTCGTCCAGCTCAACGTCGTCAAAGGTGATTTCACAGCAGCTATCCATACGCAGACCGAGTTTCTCCAGTTTGTTGACCTTGATACCCGCTTTGCTCATGTCAACGAACCACTCGGTATAAACAGGTTTATCCGGCGATGCGCCATCTCTCGCCATCACCACGATGTACGGGGTATAGGCGCTACTGGTGATAAAGCACTTACTGCCATTAAGATAAACCTTACCATTTTTGCGTGTATAAGTGGTTTTCAGACTGCCAACATCCGATCCCGCTCCCGGTTCGGTGATGGCAGAGTTCCACATCTGCTTACCGGTTCCCTGGAACGCCATGATTTTATCGATTTGTTCCTGAGTCCCTTCACGCAGGAAGGTATTAAAACCACCCGGTAACTGGTACAGCACATAGGTTGGCGCGCCCAGGCGGCCGAGTTCCATCCAGACGGCGGCCACGGTGACAAAACCCGCTTCCAGTCCACCGTGTTCTTCCGGAATCAACAGGCTATCAATGCCCATATCCGCCAGCGCTTTCACAAAACGCTCAGGGTAGACGCTGTCGCGATCGCACTCGGCAAAATAAGCTTCCCAGTTCTCACTGGCCATCAGTTCACGAATACCGGCGACAAACAGCTCCTGCTCGTCATTTAAGTTGAAATCCATCTTTCAGCCTCTTGATCAATTGGGTTAATAAGAATTACTTGTCTTTCCAGTGCACTTTGGCGTCTTTAATAAAGGACAGCGTCACCATGATGTTGACGAAGAACAGCGGACATCCTCCGGCGATAATTGCGGTCTGAATGGGCTTCAGCCCACCCAGCGCCAGCAGAACGATGCCGATGACGCCGACCAGAACGGACCAACCGATACGCACCAACAGCGGCGGTTCTTCACCATCACGAACTTCGCGACAGGTGGACATCGCCAGGGTGTAGGAGCAGGCGTTAATTAGCGTGACGGTGGCAATAAAGCAGAGGATAAAGAATCCCCACATGGTGGCGGTGCTGAATGGCAAGGCGGCCCAGGTTTCGATAATGGCGCGCGCCACGCCGTGTTGTTCAATCAGCTGTGGGATGTTGAGAATGTTTTTATCCATCAGCAGCAGGGTATTGCTGCCAAGGACGGTCCACAGGATCCAGGTCGAAGCTGTAAGGCCCAGTACCATCCCGAAGCACAGTTCACGTACGGTACGACCACGAGAAATACGCGCCAGGAAGATACTCATCTGGATGGCGTAAATGACCCACCATGCCCAGTAGAAAACAGTCCAGCCCTGCGGGAAGCCGCCTTTGCCGATGGCATCGGTATAGAACAGCATGCGCGGCAGATACATCAGCAGCATGCCGACCGAGTCGGTGAAGTAGTTCATGATGAAGCTGGCGCCGCTGACAATAAACACCCAGCCCAGCATCAGGAAGCTCAGGTAGCTACGCACGTCGCTGGCGATCCTGACCCCTTTTTGCAGGCCGCAGGCTACGCAAATGGCGTTCAGAATGATCCAGCAGGTAATGATGATGGCATCTAATTGCAGCGTATGCGGAATACCGAACAGCCATTGCATACACTCGGTTACCAGCGGCGTCGCCAGACCGAGGCTGGTACCCATCGCAAAAATCAGCGCCACCAGGTAGAAGTTATCAACGATGGTGCCGAACAGCCCTTTCGCATGCTTTTCGCCCACTAACGGTACCAGCGTGGAGCTGGGACGGATCACATCCATCTTGCGCACAAAGAAGAAGTAGGCGAAGGCAACGGAGAGGAAGCTGTAGGTTGCCCACGGCAACGGCCCCCAGTGGAACAGGCTGTATGCCAGGCCTATCTCTTTCGCGCCGGTGGAATTGGGCGCCAGGGCGAACGGCGGGGTAGAGATATAGTAGTAGATCTCGATAGAGCCCCAGAACAGCACCGCGGCGGATGTACAGGAGGCGAACATCATAAAGATCCAGCTGGCGGTACTAAACTCCGGTTTTTCGTCGCCTAATTTCTTTTTGGCATACGGGCCAAAAACCAACCAGAACCAGCCGCCTAGCATGACGACCATATACCATTCAAATGCCCAGCCCCAGACATTGGTGACATAACTGAATACCGCATTAATAACGACGTTAGCGGCATCGAGATCTCTTACTGTTAGCCAACAAAGTATTCCAACTATTATTAATGGCGGAAAAAAAACCTTCGGTTCAATTCCCGATTTTCTCTTTTCATTTTTCATAAGTGAATTCCAGTGTGAAAACGAAATTTATTTAGCGTGCCCGTGCGTGATCGTTTGTTTATTTATTATTAATGATTTGTTGTTAACTTTTAACCTCTGGGAGCGCCTCAGTGAGTAACTCATAATGAGTATTCATTTCGGGTGGTTCTGTTATCTGTGTCACACTTTTTTATGCTGGTTAATTTGCTTAAGAATCCTGTATTTTTTGTTATTAATCAATGTATTGATTGTGTTTTTTTAACTTTTTTAAGTGACTGGCGTTCAATATTGTTGAACCCGCAGACAATATTGAAAATTTTCATATTTGACGTGACTCTTTCAATATTGGTGAGGTACGTAACACTATTGAAAGTTACGAATTTCAATGTGTGACATTTTCAATATTGGTGATTAAGGTTTTATTTCCGAATTAAAGAGCGTGATATCTGTATTTAACACCGCCGATATAAATACGTTTCCTTCATGATTTCTGGAGATGCAATGAAGATAATTACTTGCTACAAATGCGTACCTGATGAACAGGATATTGCGATTAATAATACTGATGGTTCACTCGATTTCAGCAAAGCGGATGGCAAAATCAGCCAGTACGACCTGAATGCGATCGAAGCGGCTTGTCAGTTAAAACAACAGGCAGGAGAGGCCCAGGTTGTCGCCATGAGCGTCGGCGGCAAAGCGCTGACCAATGCAAAAGGGCGCAAAGATGTGCTTTCCCGTGGCCCTGATGAACTGATTGTTGTCATTGACGATCAATTTGAACAGGCGTTACCACAACAAACGGCTACCGCGCTGGCCGCCGCCGCGCAAAAAGCCGGTTTCGATCTGATTATCTGTGGTGACGGTTCTTCCGATCTCTATGCTCAGCAGGTTGGTCTGCTGGTGGGCGAAGCGCTGAACGTTCCCACGATTAATGGCGTGAGTAAAATCCTCTCTCTTACCGATAGCACGCTGACGGTAGAGCGTGAACTGGAAGATGAAGTCGAAACACTGAGCATCCCGCTCCCGGCGGTTATCGCGGTCTCAACGGATATCAACACCCCACAAATCCCTTCCATGAAAGCCATTCTTGGCGCGGCGAAAAAACCGGTTCAGGTTTGGTCGCCTGCAGACATTGGGCTGAACAGCGTGCAGGCGTATTCCGCACAGCAGGTTGCTGCACCGAAACAGCGCGAGCGTCAGCGCGTTGTAATTGAAGGTGACGGTGAAGAACAGATTGCCGCGTTTGTCGAGAATCTTCGCAAAATCATTTAATTATCAGGGGATGTTATGAACAAATTTTCCAGTGTCTGGGTATTCAGCGATACCCCTTCTCGTCTGCCGGAACTGATGAAAGGTGCGCAGGCTTTAGGTGAAAAAGTTAACACGTTTGTGCTCAGCGATGCGGACAGCGCAACGGCATGTCATTTGGGGGCAGATCATGTCTGGTTGCTCAGCGGCAAACCAGAAGACCGTATGGTTGAAGAGTACGCCGATGTGATGGCTCAGACCATTCGTCAGCACAGCGAGGGCGGCGCAGTGCTGCTGCCGAATACACGTCGCGGCAAGCTGTTAGCGGCAAAACTGGGTTTTCGCTTGTCGGCAGCCGTTTCAAATGACGCCAGCGCAGTCGCGGTGCAGGATGGAAAAGCGGCGGTCAAACATATGGTTTACGGCGGCCTGGCGATGGGAGCAGAAACAATCGCTTCACCGTTTGCCGTGATCACTCTCAGTAGCGGAACGTTTGACGCGCAGCAACCGGATACTAACCGCCGCGGCGAGATGCATACCGTACAGTGGCAGGATCCGGCCGTTGCCGTGACCCGTACGGCAACTCAGGCGCGTCAGAGCAACAGCGTCGATCTCGACAAAGCCCGCCTGGTGGTCAGCGTGGGACGAGGTATCGGCAGCAAAGAAAATATCTCTCTGGCCGAAGCGCTGTGCCAGACGATTGGCGCTGAGCTGGCCTGTTCCCGTCCGGTGGCGGAAAACGAGAAGTGGATGGAGCACGAACGCTACGTCGGTATCTCCAACCTGATGCTCAAGCCTGAACTGTATCTGGCGGTAGGGATTTCCGGGCAGATCCAACATATGGTCGGCGCCAACGGCGCGCAGACGATTTTCGCCATTAACAAAGATAAAAATGCGCCGATTTTCCAGTATGCGGATTACGGCATCGTTGGTGATGCGCTGAAGATCCTGCCTGCGCTGACGGCTGCCTTAGCGCGTTAAACCATTTCGGGCAGGATGCTAAGGCGTCCTGCCGCTGACAGGAGTAGGTATGTCCGAAGATATCTTTGATGCCATCATCGTGGGTGCAGGTCTGGCTGGTTCGGTTGCGGCGCTGGTGCTGGCTCGGGAAGGCGCACAGGTGCTGGTTATCGAGCGCGGCAATTCTGCTGGCGCGAAGAATGTCACCGGTGGGCGCATGTATGCGCATAGCCTGGAGCGCATCATTCCCGGTTTTGCTGAGCAGGCCCCCATTGAACGCATAATCACCCACGAAAAGCTCGCCTTTATGACCGACAAAGGGGCGATGACCATCGACTATTGCAATGGCGAAGACGCCGTATCGTCGCAGGTTTCTTATTCCGTCTTACGTAGCAAATTTGACGCCTGGCTGATGGAGCAGGCCGAGGAGGCGGGCGCCCAGCTTATCACCGGTATTCGTGTGGATAACGTTGTGCAGCGCGAGGGTAAAGTCGTGGGCGTGGAAGCCGACGGCGATATTCTGGAAGCCAAAGTGGTGATCCTCGCCGACGGGGTGAATTCTCTGCTGGCTGAAAAGCTGGGTATGGCAAAGCGCGTCGAGGCATCGCATGTTGCCGTCGGCGTAAAAGAGCTGATCGAATTGCCAAAATCAGTGATTGAAGATCGTTTCCAGTTACAGGGGAACGAAGGCGCAGCCTGCCTGTTTGCCGGATCGCCAACCGATGGGTTGATGGGCGGTGGCTTTCTCTATACGAATGAAACGACCCTTTCTCTGGGGCTGGTCTGCGGCCTTCATCACCTGAAAGACGCGAAAAAATCGGTCCCGCAAATGCTGGAAGATTTCAAACAGCATCCGGCGGTTGCCCCGCTGATCGCCGGTGGCAAGCTGGTGGAATATGCCGCGCACGTCGTACCTGAAGCCGGTATCAACATGCAGCCCGAACTGGTGGGTGACGGCGTACTGATTGCCGGTGACGCAGCCGGAATGTGTATGAACCTCGGCTTTACCATTCGTGGCATGGATCTCGCCATTTCCGCAGGCGAGGTGGCGGCGAAAACGGTGCTTTCAGCCATGAAACGCGACGACTTTAGCAAGCAGTCGCTGGGTGAATACCGTCAGCATCTGGACGATGGCCCGATGCGCGATATGCGTATGTACCAGAAGCTTCCTGCTTTTCTTGATAACCCGCGCATGTTTACCGCCTATCCCGAAATGGCGGTCAGTATCGCGCGCGACCTGTTCACCGTGGATGGTTCTGCCCCGGTGCCAATGCGTAAAAAAATCCTGCGCCATGTGAAGAAAGTGGGCTTCATCAACCTGATGAAAGATGGCCTGAAAGGAGTGACCGTATTATGACATCTCCCGTCAATGTGGACGTCAAACTGGGCGTCAATAAGTTCAATGTCGATGAAGACAGCCCGCATATCATTCTCAAAACCGATCCTGATAAACAGGCGCTGGAAGTGCTGATTAAGGCCTGTCCAGCAGGGCTGTATAAAAAGCAGGACGACGGCAGCGTACGGTTTGATTACGCCGGATGCCTGGAGTGCGGAACGTGCCGCATTCTCGGGCTTGATACAGCGCTGGAAAAGTGGGAATACCCGCGCGGGACGTTTGGCGTGGAGTTCCGCTACGGCTAATAAGTACCAGGTTGTGCACCCGTAGGCCGGATAAGATGCGGTAGCGTCGCCATCCGGCAATCATGTGGCGCCAATGCCGGATGGCGGCGTAAATGCCTTATCCGGCCTACAGATGACGCTTTGCCCGTGTTGAAACAGGAAGTCGCTATGCAGCAGCCCAGGAACTTTGATGACATCAAATTTACCTCTATTCACCGCCGGATAATGCTGTGGGGAAGCGGTGGGCCGTTTCTGGATGGTTATGTGCTGGTGATGATTGGCGTGGCGCTGGAGCAGCTCACGCCAGCATTGAAACTGGACGCACAGTGGATTGGTCTGCTGGGCGCCGGCACGCTCGCCGGTCTGTTTGTGGGGACGTCGCTGTTTGGCTACATTTCCGATAAGGTCGGGCGGCGCAAAATGTTCATCATCGATATTATCGCCATTGGCGTGATATCGGCAGCAACCATGTTTGTTTCCTCGCCCGTTGAATTGTTAGTGATGCGCGTGCTGATCGGCATTGTGATTGGTGCCGATTATCCGATTGCTACCTCGATGATTACCGAGTTCTCCAATACCCGCCAGCGCGCTTTCTCCATCGGTTTTATCGCCGCGATGTGGTATGTCGGCGCCACCTGTGCCGATCTGGTCGGTTACTGTTTGTATGATGTTGAGGGCGGATGGCGCTGGATGTTGGGCAGCGCGGTGATCCCCTGCATTTTGATCCTGATTGGGCGTTTCGATCTTCCTGAATCGCCACGCTGGTTGCTGCGTAAAGGTCGGGTGAAAGAGTGCGAAGAGATGATGATCACACTGTTTGGCGAACCGGTGGTATTCGACGAAGAAGCACCGCAGGAGACGCGTTTCCTTCAGTTGTTTAATCGTCGTCACTTTCCATTTGTCCTGTTTGTTGCCGCCATCTGGACCTGTCAGGTGATCCCGATGTTTGCTATTTATACTTTCGGCCCGCAGATTGTTGGACTGTTGGGGCTTGGTGCCGGGAAAAGCGCCGCGTTGGGCAATGTGGTGATAAGCCTGTGCTTTATGCTGGGGTGTATTCCTCCCATGTTCTGGCTCAATAGCGCGGGCCGCCGACCGTTGTTGATTGGCAGCTTTATTATGATGACGCTGGCGCTGGCTGTGCTGGGGTTAATTCCTGATATGGGGGCGTGGCTGGTGGTGCTGGCGTTTGCGGTGTACGCGTTTTTCTCGGGGGGACCGGGAAACCTGCAGTGGCTATACCCTAACGAACTGTTCCCCACCGATATTCGTGCCTCTGCCGTCGGGGTGATTATGTCCTTAAGCCGTATTGGCACCATTGTTTCAACCTGGGCACTGCCGATCTTCATCACGAAATATGGGATTAATTCCGTGATGTTAATGGGGGCAGGGATTTCATTGATTGGTCTGTTGGTTTCTATTGCCTTCGCCCCGGAAACGCGAGGTCTGACGCTGGCGCAAACCAGCCAAATGACGATTCGCAGAAAACCGATGTCCAGAGCGAGCGGTTAAGAGTGTTCTGTATTTTCCCTGCAACTCAGTCAGTTAGCCTACAGTTAACGGGCATATCACTGAAAATGACTGAAAAGCAGGGAGAACACTATGCAAAAACATATTCTGATCACCTCCATTTTTACCGCCGCAACACTGTTTACCGTTGCCGGTTGCTCTTCTAATCAGGCGGTTAAAACGACCGACGGCAAAACAATCGTCACTGACGGCAAACCGCAGGTTGATGATGATACCGGCCTGGTGTCGTACAAAAACGCGCAAACAGGCAAGACGGAACAAATTAACCGCGATCAGGTTAAGGATATGAGCGAACTGGATAACTAGTTCAGTTTTCTCCATTCAGCCACTCAATAATATTGACTGTTAGCCTGTGGATTAAGTGACTAAACTCACTGTTATTACAATAATGCAGTGATACAGGCTAATCATGATTCTCATCATTTATGCGCATCCCTATCCGCAGCATTCGCATGCGAATAAGCGGATGCTTGAGCAGGTAAGGACACTGGAAGGGGTGGAGGTTCGTTCGCTCTATGAACTCTATCCCGATTTCAATATCGATATCGCCGCAGAACAGGACGCGCTGTCACGTGCTGATTTGATCATCTGGCAGCATCCGATGCAGTGGTACAGCACACCTCCATTACTCAAGCTGTGGATGGATAAAGTTCTTTCGCACGGCTGGGCGTATGGCCATGGCGGTACTGCGCTGCACGGTAAACAACTGCTGTGGGCGGTGACGACCGGCGGCGGTGAAAACCACTTCGATATTGGCTCCTATCCCGGATTTGATGTGCTTTCCCAGCCTTTACAGGCGACAGCGCTCTATTGCGGCCTCAAATGGCTACCGCCGTTTGCGATGCACTGTACGTTTATCTGCGATGATGAAACCCTGCAGGCGCAGGCGCGTCATTACAAACAACGTCTGCTGGAGTGGCAGGAGGTTCATCATGGATAGCCATACGCTGATACAGGCGCTGATTTATCTCGGATCGGCGGCGCTAATTGTGCCCATCGCCGTACGGCTGGGATTAGGGTCGGTACTGGGGTATCTCATCGCCGGGTGCATTATCGGACCCTGGGGTCTGAGGCTGGTGACGGACGCCGAATCCATCCTGCATTTTGCGGAGATCGGTGTGGTGCTGATGCTGTTTGTCATCGGTCTGGAGCTGGATCCGCAACGTTTGTGGAAACTTCGAGCCTCGGTGTTCGGCGGCGGCGCGCTACAGATGGTGGTTTGCGGCGGCTTAATTGGTTTGTTCTGTATGTTCCTTGGCCTGCGCTGGCAGGTAGCGGAACTGATCGGCATGACGCTGGCGCTTTCCTCAACGGCCATCGCTATGCAGGCAATGAATGAACGCAACCTGATGGTTTCGCAAATGGGCCGCAGCGCGTTTGCCGTGCTGCTGTTCCAGGATATCGCCGCTATTCCATTGGTGGCGATGATCCCGTTACTGGCGGCGAGCGGCGCATCGACTACGCTTGGGGCGTTTGCATTGTCAGCCCTGAAGGTAGCGGGCGCACTGGTATTAGTGGTGGTATTGGGGCGTTATGTCACACGTCCGGCCTTGCGTTTTGTTGCGCGTTCGGGCCTGCGGGAAGTATTCAGTGCCGTTGCGCTGTTCCTCGTGTTTGGCTTCGGTCTGCTCCTGGAAGAGGTTGGCCTGTCGATGGCGATGGGGGCGTTTCTGGCCGGGGTGCTGCTGGCAAGCTCTGAGTATCGCCACGCGCTGGAAAGCGACATTGAGCCATTTAAAGGATTGCTGCTGGGACTGTTTTTCATTGGCGTGGGGATGTCTATCGACTTTGGTACGCTGATTGATAATCCCTTGCGCATTATCATTTTGCTGGTCGGTTTCCTGGTTATCAAAACCGTCATGCTGTGGTTGATAGCGAAACCGTTGCAGGTGCCGAACAAGCAGCGTCGCTGGTTTGCCGTATTGTTAGGGCAGGGCAGTGAGTTTGCCTTTGTGGTGTTTGGCGCGGCACAAATGGCAAATGTGCTCGATCCTGACTGGGCGAAATCGCTGACGCTGGCGGTGGCGTTGTCGATGGCGGCTACGCCGATTTTGCTGGTGATTTTGACGCGTCTGGAAAAATCGGCGACTTCGGAAGAGCGGGAAGCCGATGAAATCGATGAGGAGCAACCGCGGGTGATCATCGCTGGATTTGGGCGATTTGGCCAGATAACCGGTCGTCTGTTGTTGTCGAGCGGGGTCAAAATGGTGGTTCTTGATCATGACCCGGACCATATCGAAACGCTGCGTAAATTCGGCATGAAGGTTTTCTATGGTGATGCGACCCGGATGGATCTGCTGGAGTCTGCCGGGGCGGCGAAAGCTGAAGTCATTATTAATGCCATTGACGATCCGCAAACCAGCCTGCAGTTAACCGAAATGGTGAAAGAGCATTTCCCGCATCTGCAAATTATTGCTCGTGCGCGCGATGTGGATCATTACATCCGCCTGCGCCAGGCGGGCGTGGATATGCCGGAACGTGAAACCTTTGAAGGTGCACTGAAGACCGGACGTCTGGCGTTGGAAGGTCTTGGGCTTGGGCGCTATGAGGCACGTGAGCGGGCCGACGTATTCCGCCGATTCAATACCATGATGGTAGAGGAGATGGTGAAAGGGGAAAATGACGCGACTTCCCGCGCGGCCGTTTATAAACGCACCAGCGCAATGCTGAGTGAAATTATTGCGGAAGATCGTCAGCACTTATCGTTAATTCAACGCCATGGCTGGCAAGGCACGGATGAAGGTAAGCATACGGGCGACGTCGCCGATGAGCCGGAAGTGAAACCGTCAGCATAGGGTAAAAAATGTGATGTTCTGCAAACTTTACTGCTAATTGGCTGTTTTTGAACTACTGTAATGCTGGCGTACCACCTTAAATAGGTCGGTTCGCCAGCAGAACGGAAAATTTTCCTGTTCATCCTCTTTCCGCCAGTCGACGAAAGATTGCGCTTTCCGTATAGTGGCGACAATTTTTTTGTATCCGGGAAATATTCAATGATCAGTCTGATTGCGGCGTTAGCGGTAGATCGCGTCATCGGTATGGAGAACGCCATGCCGTGGAACCTCCCTGCCGATCTCGCCTGGTTTAAACGTAATACCTTAAACAAGCCGGTTGTCATGGGACGCCACACCTGGGAATCCATCGGGCGACCGTTACCTGGGCGTAAAAATATCGTCATCAGCAGCAAGCCTGGCACCGACGATCGTGTGCAGTGGGTGAAGTCTGTTGATGAAGCCATTGCGGCCTGCGGTGATGAACCAGAGATTATGGTGATTGGCGGTGGGCGCGTGTATGAGCAGTTCCTGCCAAAAGCGCAGAAGCTGTATCTGACGCACATTGATGCTGAAGTCGAAGGGGATACGCATTTCCCGGACTACGAACCGGATGACTGGGAGTCTGTTTTCAGTGAGTTCCATGATGCCGACGCGCAAAACTCTCACAGCTACTGCTTCGAGATTCTGGAGCGTCGTTAATCCTGTAAATGCCGGATGGCTGCGAAACGCCTTATCCGGCCTACTCTTGTGCCAAGTGTAGGCCTGATAAGCGTAGCGTCATCAGGCATAAATCTCTCAGGCGTTGACCGCTTCACCAGGATCCAGATTCAGATGGCGATTTGATGGCTGCACAAAGTACTGTTTGTCTTCCCAGCGCAGACAGGTGAGATCGCCTCCCCAGCAACACCCCGTATCCAGCGCGTAAATACCTTCTGGCGTGCCTTTACCCTCCAGCGATGCCCAGTGCCCGAATGCAATGCTGTACGCTTCACTGACAGGTCCAGGAATGGCAAACCACGGCTTCAGCGGGGCAGGTGCGTCTTCTGGTGACTCTTTGCTGTACATATCCAGTTGACCGTTGGGGAAGCAGTAACGCATGCGGGTAAACGCGTTGGTAATAAAACGCAGGCGCGCCAGCCCCGTCAGCTCCGGGGTCCAGTTGTTCGGCATGTCGCCATACATCGCATCAAGAAAAAACGGATACGAGTCGCTCGACAGCACGGCTTCTACGTCCCGTGCGCAGTCTTTCGCGGTCTGCAAATCCCATTGAGGGGTAATGCCAGCGTGCGCCATGACCAGTTTTTTCTCTTCGTCTACCTGCAGCAGCGGCTGACGACGAAGCCAGTTGATTAATTCGTCAGCATCCGGCGCTTCGAGCAGCGATGTGACTCTGTCTTTTGGTTTATTACGACTGATGCCGGCAAACACGGCCAGCAGGTGTAAATCGTGATTACCCAATACTAACCGCACGCTGTCGCCCAGTGATTTCACGTAGCGCAAAACGTCCAGCGAACCCGGCCCACGAGCGACCAGATCGCCGGTGAGCCATAGGGTGTCTTTTTTGGAATTAAAGTCTACCTGATGCAGCAAGGCTACCAGTTCATCGTAACAACCGTGAACGTCGCCAATAAGGTATGTCGCCATAGTTATTGTTTTAATGAATGAGTGTTGGAACGGCGAGTCGGAATACGGGAATATCGATAGTAAAGGCGATGCCCTGCTCATCGATCATTTCGTAATGACCCTGCATGGTGCCCAGCGGCGTTTCAATAACGGCGCCGCTGGTGTACTGGTACTCTTCGCCAGGTTCGATATGGGGCTGAACGCCAACCACACCTTCACCCTGAACTTCGGTTTCGCGCCCATGACCATTGGTTATCAACCAATAACGCCCCAACAGCTGCACTGGCGCTCGCCCCAAATTGCGGATAGTCACGGTATAAGCAAAAACGTAACGTTCATCATCAGGTGAGGATTGCGCCTCAATGTAGACGCTTTGTACCTGAATACACACTCGGGGCGAATTGATCATGCTTAACTCTCCTTCGAAGGCGCGTTTTCTGACAGATAGTTAGCCATCCGGCAGTATTGCGCGACAGAGATATTTTCCGCTCGCATTGCCGGGTCAATGCCCAACTCTGTCAGCACTTCAACGCTGAACAGATTACCGAGGCTGTTACGTACCGTTTTACGGCGCTGATTAAACGCTTCGGTGGTAATGCGGCTCAGGACGCGAACATCTTTAACCGGGTACGGCATCGTCGCGTGAGGGACCAGGCGTACAACGGCGGAATCTACTTTCGGTGCTGGTGTGAAAGCCGACGGTGGAACTTCGAGCACCGGGATCACATTGCAGTAATATTGCGCCATGACGCTTAATCGACCATACGCTTTACTGTTTGGCCCTGCAACCAGACGATTGACCACCTCTTTTTGCAACATGAAATGCATGTCGGCAATGGCATCAGTATAGGTAAAAAGATGGAACATCAGCGGCGTGGAGATGTTGTACGGCAGGTTGCCAAATACGCGCAGCGGCTGACCCATCGTTTGTGAAAGCTCACCGAAGTTCATGGTCATGGCATCTTGCTGATAAATCGTCAGCTTCGGCCCTAAAAACGGGTGCGTTTGCAGGCGCGCGGCGAGATCGCGGTCCAGCTCAATGACCGTGAGCTTGTCCAGACGTTCGCCTACTGGTTCGGTCAATGCAGCCAGGCCCGGGCCGATTTCGACCATTGCCTGACCCTTTTGCGGGTTGATAGCAGAGACAATACTTTCGATCACAAACTGATCGTTGAGGAAGTTTTGCCCGAAACGTTTACGGGCTAAATGGCCCTGATGGACTCGATTATTCATTGGTATTAACAATCATTTTGATGGCGAGATTAAGCGCCGTAATAAAACTGCCGACATCTGCTTGTCCACGTCCCGCAAGTTCAAGCGCGGTACCGTGATCGACGGATGTGCGAATAAAGGGCAGGCCCAGCGTGATATTCACACCGCGACCAAATCCCTGGTATTTTAGCACGGGGAGGCCCTGATCGTGGTACATTGCCAGCACGGCATCCGCGTGGTCGAGATATTTAGGCTGAAACAGCGTATCTGCGGGCAGTGGACCGTTTAATTTCATCCCCTGCGCACGCAGTTCATCCAGTACCGGGATGATGGTGTCTATCTCTTCCGTTCCCATATGACCGCCTTCACCGGCATGCGGGTTAAGGCCGCACACCAGAATACGCGGATCGTTCAGGCCAAACTTAGTGCGTAGATCATGATGCAGAATACCGATCACTTCTCGCAATAATGCCGGGGTAATGGCTTCAGCAACGGCTTTAAGCGGCAGATGTGTGGTCGCCAGGGCAACACGCAGCTCTTCGGTTGCCAGCATCATGACAACCTTCTTCGCCTGTGAACGCTCTTCAAAAAACTCGGTATGCCCGGTAAACGGGACACCAGCGTCATTGATGACGCCCTTGTGAACCGGACCGGTAATCAGCGCCGCAAACTCACCTTGCAGACAACCATCGCAGGCGCGAGCCAGCGTGTCGACTACATATTGCCCATTCTCTACCGCCAGTTGGCCCGCGACGACAGGCGCGCGCAACGCAACCGGCAATAGCGTCAGCGTACCCGCTGATTGTGGTTGGGCTGGGATATCTGGAGAGTAGGGAAGGAGCGAGAGCGGTAAACCGAGCATGGCTGCCCGGTCACGGAGTAGCGTGGCATCAGCACAAACAACGAGTTCTACCGGCCACTCGCGCTGTGCAAGCTGGATCACAAGGTCCGGACCAATCCCGGCAGGTTCGCCGGGAGTGATCACAACACGTTGAATTTGAGTCATTAGTTGCTCAGAATTTTAACGTACGCACTGGCGCGCTGTTCCTGCATCCAGGTCGCTGCTTCTTCCGAGAATTTACGGTTCATCAGCATGCGATAAGCTCTGTCTTTCTGTGCCGCGTCAGTTTTATCAACATTACGCGTATCCAGCAGCTCGATAAGATGCCAGCCGAATGAGGAGTGCACCGGGGTGCTCATCTGGCCTTTATGAAGTTTAGTCAGCGCATCGCGGAAAGCCGGATCGAAAATATCGGCTGCAGCCCAACCCAGGTCACCGCCCTGGTTGGCAGACCCCGGATCCTGAGAAAACTCTTTAGCCGCTGCCGCAAAGGTGGTTTTACCGCTCTTAATATCTGCCGCGATTTGTTCCAGTTTTAGACGCGCCTGTTGATCGGTCATGATCGGCGACGGTTTCAGCAGAATATGGCGGGCATGAACTTCAGTCACGGAGATGCTCTGGCTTTGGCCACGCATGTCGTTGACTTTCAGGATATGGAAGCCGACACCAGAGCGAATTGGGCCGATGATATCGCCTTTTTTCGCGGTGCTTAACGCCTGGGCGAAGATGCCCGGCAGTTCCTGAATGCGTCCCCAGCCCATCTGGCCGCCTTTCAGCGCCTGCTGATCGGCAGAATAAGTGATGGCCAGTTTGCCGAAATCGCTACCATTACGTGCTTCATCAACCACTGAACGCGCCTGACTTTCCGCTTCGTTTACCTGATCGGAAGTTGGGTTTTCCGGCAGTGGGATCAGAATGTGGCTCAGGTTCAGTTCGGTGCTGGCATCATTTTGGTTGCCGACCTGCTGCGCCAGGGCATCAACTTCCTGTGGCAGGATCGTGACGCGACGGCGAACTTCATTATTACGCACTTCAGAGATGGTCATCTCTTTACGGATCTGGTTGCGATAGGTCGAATAACTCAGACCATCCTGAGCCAGACGGCTGCGCATTTGATCCAGCGTCATATTGTTCTGCTTGGCAATATTGGCGATGGCCTGATCTAACTGTTCATCAGAGATTTTTACGCCCATCTTCTGACCCATCTGCAGAACGATTTGATCCATGATCAAACGCTCCAGGATCTGATGACGCAGCGTGGCATCGTCCGGTAATTGCTGACCTGCCTGACCCGCGTTCAGTTTTACTGACTGCATTAAGCCATCGACGTCGCTTTCCAGAACGACGCCGTTATTGACGACGGCTGCGACTTTATCGACTACCTGTGGGGCAGCGAAACTGGTATTCGCGACCATGGCGATACCGAGAAGCAGCGTTTTCCAGTTCTTCATACTTTTTCCATTATCAATTAACCGCAATGCGGATTACGTTGTAAATCAATCAGATCATAAAGAGCTTTGATACGGCAAAATGTTCGAACGCAGCATCTGGTTGGTGCCAAGACCATAGTTAGAGCTCAGGCCGCGCAGTTCGATATTAAAGCCGATCGAGTTGTCATATACCGCGTGTTTCTGGGTGTCATCCCAACCATTCAGCTTACGTTCATAGCCGACGCGAATGGCATAACAGCAGGAGTTGTACTGTAAGCCCAGCATGGAATCCGCCACTTTGTTCACATTGGTATCGAAGTAGTAAGCTCCGACGATTGACCAACGCTCAGCGATCGGCACGCTCGCCACTGCACCCACCTGAGAAATCCCGTTTTTATACTGATCTGCCGTAGAGTAATACGACGGCAGGGTCGCCTGGATATATTCCGGGCTGGCATAGCGGTAGTTCAACTGCAGCATACGGTTTTCGTCGCGACGGTACTCGATGCTGCTGCTGCTGGTGGCGATACTGTCCAGACGTGTGTCGTATTGTATCCCACTGCGTAAACCCCAACGATCGGAGATGCGCCAGTAGGTATCGCCAGCCCATACCAGTGAACCGGTTTTGTCGTCATTCTCCCATTTAATGTTGTCATCGCCAGTGCGAGACTCGGTGAAATAGTAGATTTGACCCACAGAAATATTAAAACGTTCAATGGCCGCGTCATCATAAACGCGAGATGTGACACCTGTCGTTACCTGGTTTGCGGAGGCAATACGGTCCAGGCCGCCATAGGTGCGGTCACGGAACAGGCCGCTGTAGTCAGATTGCAGCAGGGAAGAGTCATAGTTATAGATATGACTTTGGTTGCGATACGGCACATATAAATACTGCGCACGCGGCTCCAGTGTCTGGGTATAGCCTGGCGCCAGCATTTCCATATCACGTTCGAAGACCAGCTTACCGTCAACTTTGAACTGCGGCATGACGCGGTTAGCGGAATCGTCGAGTTTATTTACGTTACTCGGATTGTTGTTATACCAGTCCAGATTGGTCTGCTGGTAGTGCGTCGCCATCAGTTTCGCTTCAGTGTTGATACTCCCCCACTGATTGGATAGCGGCAGGTTGATGGTCGGCTCAAGGTGAACACGCGTCGCTTCTGGCATGTCGTCATTGGTATTGACGAAATGCACCGCCTGTCCATAAATACGGGTATCAAATGGACCAACGTCATTCTGATAGAAGTTGACGTCTAACTGTGGCTGAGCGGAATAACTGCTGTTGTTCTGATCGTCAAAGACCTGGAACTGTTTAGTTGAGAGCGTTGCATCAAAGTTTTGCACCGCATAGCCGACGCTGAATTTCTGTGTCGCATAACCGTCGGTACTGGAACCGTACTTATTGTCAAAATCATTAAAGTAGCTGGAGTCGCTGACTTTGGTATAGTCGACGTTGAAACGCCACACCTGGTCCATCACACCGGCGTGTTGCCAGTAAAACAGCCAGCGGCGTGAATTATCATCATTCGGATGTTCGTCGTCGTAGACCCGGTCGGAATTCAGGTAGTCGAGTTCCATCAGACCTGCGCCCGCCTGGGTCAGGTAACGGAATTCGTTCTCCCACATCACGCCGCCACGGCGATGCATATAATGCGGCGTAATGGTGGCGTCCATGTTGGGCGCGATATTCCAGTAATATGGCAGGTAGAACTCAAAATAGTTCTTGGTGGAGTATTTTGCGTTCGGGATCAAGAAACCGGAACGGCGCTTATCGCCGACAGGTAGCTGCAAATAGGGGCTGTAAAACACCGGAACCGGGCCCAGTTTAAAACGGGCGTTCCAGATTTCAGCGACCTGTTCTTCACGGTCATGGATCACTTCACTACCGACGACGCTCCAGGTATTGGAACCCGGAAGACAGGAGGTAAAACTGCCGTTTTCCAGAATGGTATAGCGATTCTCACCGCGCTGTTTCATCAGGTCCGCTTTCCCGCGCCCCTGACGGCCCACCATCTGGTAATCACCTTCCCAGATGTTGGTATCTTTGGTATTCAGATTAGACCAACCCTTCGGTCCCTTCAGAATAACCTGATTGTCATCATAATGGACGTTGCCCAGCGCATCGACGGTACGTATTGGCTCCGGCTGGCCTTCAGCCTGCTTCTGATGAAGCTGTACTTCGTCGGCCTGCAGGCGGCTGTTACCCTGTGCGATGTCCACGTTGCCGGTAAACACCGCGTCATCGGGATAATTCCCTTTAGCGTTGTCGGCATTGATGGTGACGGGTAATTCATTAGTCTCGCCCTGTACCAGAGGACGGTCATAGCTCGGCACGCCCAGCATACACTGTGAGGCGAGATCGGCTGCCAGGCCCTGATGGCTATAGAGGGCACTGGCAATCATGGTGGCCAGAAGAGTGGGAATACGTTTTTTCATACGTTGTATTTATTGTTCCATCATCAGTAGCGTCGCGCGTGACAAACGGTCACAGCCTAACTTATCTCATCTTCACTGCGCTAGTGTTAATCCTGCCCATTTAGGCATCCGTGGTGTTAGGCACGGCATTGAATGACAGGTATGATAATGCAAATTATAGGCGATGTCCCACAATTGACCGCAGCCGTAAATCGGTAAAAGCACCTTATATTGTGGGACATAGCCTGGCTGAGAGCATAAAGATTTGGGGAGTCTATGCAGTATTGGGGAAAGATAATTGGTGTAGCCGTGGCCTTAATGATGGGTGGCGGCTTCTGGGGTGTGGTTCTGGGGCTGTTAGTTGGCCACATGTTCGACAAAGCCCGCATGCGCAAAATGGCGTGGTTTGCCAACCAACGTGAACGCCAGGCGCTTTTTTTTGCCACCACTTTTGAGGTGATGGGGCATCTGACCAAATCCAAAGGTCGCGTCACGGAAGCCGATATTCATATCGCCAGCCAGTTGATGGATCGGATGAATTTGCACGGTGACTCGCGAACGGCTGCACAACACGCCTTCCGGGTAGGAAAATCGGATAATTATCCATTACGTGAAAAGATGCGTCAGTTTCGCAGCGTCTGTTTTGGTCGATTCGATCTGATCCGCATGTTTCTGGAAATTCAAATCCAGGCGGCATTTGCCGATGGGTCGTTACATCCTAACGAGCGTGAAGTGCTGTATGTGATTGCTGAAGAGTTGGGGATCTCACGAGCCCAATTTGATCAGTTCCTGCGCATGATGCAGGGCGGCGCGCAGTTTGGCGGCGGATATCAGCAGCAGTCTGGCGGCGGTGGCTGGCAGCAGGCGCAACGCGGCCCGACGCTGGAAGACGCCTGTAATGTGCTGGGTGTGAAAACGACCGATGATGCGACTACCATAAAGCGCGCTTACCGTAAGCTGATGAGCGAGCACCATCCGGACAAACTGGTCGCGAAAGGTCTGCCGCCAGAGATGATGGAAATGGCGAAGCAAAAAGCGCAGGAAATCCAAAAGGCTTACGAGCTGATTAAGGAGCAAAAAGGATTCAAGTGATTGAATTGCCGGATGCGGCTAGCGCCTTATCCGGCCTACGTTAATGAATGTAGGCCGGGCAAGCGAAGCGCTCCCGGCATAAATTGGCTCAGAATTTAAAAATCCGCCGGGACTTTAAACGTCATACTGTTGCCGTATTCGGGATGCGTGATGGTTAACATCTCTGCATGCAGCAACAGGCGCGGCGCTAACGCCAGCGCTTCCGGCGGAGCATAGAAGCGGTCGCCGAGGATTGGATGCCCTAAAGCCAGCATATGTACACGCAACTGGTGGGAGCGTCCGGTAATGGGTTTGAGCACCACCCGGGCGGTATTATCCGCGGCAAACTCCACAACTTCGTATTCTGTTTGCGCGGATTTTCCGGTCTCATAACACACTTTTTGCTTTGGCCTGTTCGGCCAGTCGCAAATCAGCGGTAAATCAACCAGACCCTCGGCCGGAGCGGGATGCCCCCAGACGCGTGCAACATACTGTTTTTTCGGTTCGCGCTCGCGAAACTGGCGCTTTAGCTCGCGCTCTGCCGCTTTGGTTAGCGCGACTACAATCACGCCGCTGGTGGCCATATCCAGACGATGGACGGATTCAGCCTGCGGATAGTCGCGCTGAATACGCGTCATCACGCTGTCTTTGTGCTCATCCAGACGACCCGGCACAGACAACAAACCGCTCGGCTTATTGACCACCATAATGTGCTCATCCTGATACAGGATGACCAACCAGGGTTCCTGCGGCGGATTGTAGTTTTCCATCCCCATGTATGGCTCCGTTACTGATGCGTCACGACGATCAGGCGCAGGGCATCCAGACGCCAGCCCGCCTGATCCAGGCTTTCCATCACCTGCTGACGGTTGCTTTCAATTGCGCTGAGTTCGTCATCACGGATGTTCGGGTTAACGGCACGCAGCGCTTCCAGACGGGAGAGTTCCGCAGTCAGTTTTTCGTCCGCTTCTTTACGCGCCGCGTCGATCAGCGCGCGGGCTGATTTTTCCACCTGTGCTTCACCGAGTTGCAGAATAGCATGAACGTCCTGCTGCACGGCGTTGACCAGTTTACTGCCGGTGTGGCGGTTAACGGCGCTGAGCTGACGGTTAAAGGTTTCGAACTCAACCTGTGCAGCGAGGTTATTGCCGTTTTTATCCAGCAGCATACGTACCGGCGTTGGTGGCAGGAAGCGGTTCAGCTGCAGCTGTTTCGGCGCCTGCGCTTCAACCACATACACCAGCTCAACCAACAGAGTTCCGACCGGTAATGCTTTGTTTTTCAACAACGAAATGGTGCTGCTGCCGGTGTCACCAGAGAGGATAAGATCCAGACCATTACGGATTAACGGATGCTCCCAGGTAATAAACTGAGCGTCTTCACGCGACAGAGCGACATCACGCTCAAACGTAATGGTGCAGCCATCTTCCGGCAGTCCTGGGAAATCAGGCACCAGCATGTGATCGGACGGCGTCAGCACGATCAAATTGTCGCCACGGTCATCCTGATTAATACCAACGATATCAAACAGGTTCATCGCGAAAGCGATCAGGCTGGTATCGTCGTCCTGTTCTTCAATACTTTCAGTAAGCCGCTGAGCTTTTTCACCGCCGTTAGAGTGGATCTCCAGCAGGCGATCGCGACCTTGCTCCAGCTGTGCCTTCAGCGCGTCATGTTGCTCGCGACAGGTTTTGATCAAATCGTCAAAGCCATCGGTGTTTTCTGGCTCCGCCAGGTAGCCGATCAGATGGTTATAGACCGTGTCATAGATGGTGCGTCCGGTCGGACAGGTGTGCTCGAACGCATCCAGACCTTCGTGGTACCAGCGTACCAGCACGGACTGCGCGGTTTTTTCCAGATAAGGAACGTGGATCTGAATATCATGCGCTTGGCCAATACGATCCAGACGGCCGATACGTTGTTCCAGCAGGTCCGGGTTAAACGGCAGGTCAAACATCACCAGATTGCTGGCGAACTGGAAGTTACGGCCTTCTGAGCCGATTTCAGAACACAGCATCACCTGGGCACCGCTATCTTCTTCGCTAAACCAGGCGGCGGCACGGTCGCGCTCAATGATCGACATCCCTTCATGGAACACGGCGGCGCGGATACCTTCGCGCTCGCGCAGCACTTGCTCAAGTTGCAACGCGGTGGTGGCTTTCGCGCAGATCACCAGTACTTTCTGTGAACGGTGGCTGGTCAGGTAACCCATCAGCCATTCAACGCGCGGATCAAAGTTCCACCAGGTACCGGTATCACCTTCAAATTCCTGATAAATCTGTTCGGGGTAGAGCATGTCGCGAGCGCGATCTTCCGCGCTCTTACGTGCGCCCATAATGCCCGATACTTTGATGGCTGTCTGGTATTGGGTTGGCAGCGGCAGCTTGATGGTATGCAGTTCGCGTTTCGGGAAGCCTTTCACACCATTACGGGTGTTACGGAACAGCACGCGGCTGGTGCCGTGTCTGTCCATCAGCATCGAAACCAGTTCCTGACGCGCGCTTTGGGCGTCATCACTGTCGCTGTTCGCAGCCTGTAATAGCGGCTCAATATCCTGTTCGCCAATCATGTCGCCGAGCATGTTTAGCTCATCGTTACTCAGCTTGTTGCCAGCCAGCAGCATGGCAACCGCATCGGCAACCGGGCGATAATTTTTTTGTTCTTCAACGAACTGGGCAAAATCGTGGAAGCGGCTTGGGTCCAGCAGGCGCAAACGCGCAAAGTGACTTTCCATGCCGAGTTGTTCCGGCGTTGCGGTCAGCAGCAGGATACCCGGCACGCGCTCTGCCAGCTGTTCAATGGCCATATACTCGCGGCTGGGCGCATCTTCGCTCCATACCAGGTGATGGGCTTCATCGACAATCAACAGGTCCCATTCCGCATCACACAGATGCTCCAGACGTTGTTTACTACGACGGGCAAAGTCCAGAGAGCAGATAACCAGTTGCTCAGTTTCAAACGGGTTGTAGGCGTCGTGCTGCGCTTCCGCATAGCGTTCGTCATCGAACAGCGCGAAACGCAGGTTGAAACGGCGCAGCATTTCGACCAGCCACTGGTGCTGTAAAGTTTCAGGAACGATGATCAGTACGCGCTCGGCAGCACCAGACAGCAGTTGCTGATGCAGGATCATCCCGGCTTCAATGGTTTTGCCTAGGCCAACTTCGTCTGCCAGTAACACGCGAGGCGCATGGCGGCGGCCGACATCGTGGGCGATGTTAAGCTGGTGTGGGATCAGGCTGGTGCGCTGACCGCGCAGGCCACTCCACGGCATGCGGTACTGCTCGCTTTGAAATTTACGCGCACGATAGCGCAGTGCGAAGCGGTCCATACGGTCAATCTGGCCAGCAAACAGGCGATCCTGCGGTTTACTGAACACCAGCTTGCTGTCGAGCAGCACTTCACGCAGCATGACGCCAGTTTCTTCGGTATCGAGGCGAGTTCCGATATAAGCAAGCAGGCCGTTTTCTTCTTTTACTTCATCGACATGCAGTTGCCAGCCTTCATGGCTTGTTATCGTATCGCCAGGATTGAACATCACGCGGGTCACGGGGGAATCACTGCGCGCATACAGACGGTTTTCGCCCGTCGATGAGAAAAGTAAAGTGACGGTTCGCGCATCCATGGCGACAACGGTACCAAGTCCCAATTCGCTTTCTGTATCGCTGATCCAGCGTTGACCAAGTGTAAAAGGCATATGTGTTCGGCTCTATATCTTTAATTGCAGGCAATACTCGTCATTTTTCGGGCGAGCCCGAGGTTTTGAGAGCATACGACCCCGCTACCAGGCTAATAAATCAGTGGTAGTGGTGTTAAATGGGTCCAGGAATGGAAAGGGCGCTATGGTACTGGATGGCGGCGGTTTCGTCACGCGTCAAAATAACCCCAGTTGTCCTGTGAGTAGTGTAGCAAAATTATCATCAATAAAGGGAAGAATTCCCTCGGCAACCGGTTGGATTTGGCGAGTCAGATAGTGCTCGTAATCGAGTGCAGATTGCTGATAATCAACAGGTTCTGGGCCATTTGTCGTCCAGACATATTTAATCGTTCCACGATTCTGATACTGCGGCGGACGCCCCAGTTTGACATTCTGCTCATCGGCGAGACGTGCGGCGCGAACGTGCGGCGGAACATTCCGCTGATATTCGCTCAACGGGCGGCGCAGACGCTTACGGTACACCAGTTGTTCATCCAGTTCACCCGCCATCAGACGGCTGATAGTCTCGCGAACGAACTCCTGATAGGGCTCGTTACGAAAAATTCGCAGGTACAACTCCTGCTGAAACTGCTGGGCCAGCGGTGTCCAGTCGGTTCGTACCGTTTCCAGTCCCTTAAACACCATTCGTTGCTCAGCACCGTCCTGAATCATCCCGGCGTAGCGTTTTTTGCTGCCGGTATCGGCACCGCGAATGGTCGGCATTAGGAAGCGACAAAAATGGGTTTCAAACTCCAGCTCCAGCGCGCTGGTCAGATTTTGCTGCTTCAGCGATTGCGCCCACCAGTTATTGACATAGCTCACCAACTCACGACCAATTCTGGCGGCATTCTCTTCCGTGTGCGCACCTTTGAGCCAGACAAAGGTCGAGTCAGTATCGCCATAGATGACATCGTAACCCTGTGCTTCTATCAGCGCTTTAGTCTGGCGCATGATCGCATGGCCGCGCATGGTGATCGACGAGGCCAGGCGCGGATCAAAGAAGCGACAAGCTGTGGTGCCAAGTACGCCGTAAAATGCGTTCATGATGATTTTCAGCGCCTGCGAGAGCGGCTTATTCCCGTGGCGTTTTGCTTCATCGCGCCCATGCCAGATCCGGGTAACGATTTCCGGCAGGCAGTGCTTTTCACGTGAGAACCAGGCGTCAAGGAACCCTTCGGTGCTGTGCTCCGGATCCGGCTGCGCCATCCCTTCGATAAGCCCCACCGGATCGATTAAAAAAGTACGAATTATTGAGGGGTACAGGCTTTTATAATCCAGCACCAGTACCGAGTCGTATAAGCCTGGGCGCGAGTCCATCACGTAGCCGCCGGGGCTGGCATGAGGGGGAACTTCCCCCAGATTGGGCGCAACGTAACCGGCGCGGTGCATCCGCGGCAAGTAGAGGTGTCCGAAAGCGGCAACCGAACCACCGTGCCGGTCGGCAGGCAGACCGTTTACCGTCGAACGTTCCAGCAGAAACGGCATGATCTCGGTTTTATGAAAAATACGCGTGACCAGCTCACAGTCTTTGAGGTTGTAAGTGGCAAGAGCGGGCTTATCCTGAGCAAAACGGCGGTCAATTTCGTCCATTCTGTCCCAGGGATTATCGATCGACTTCCCTTCGCCAAGGAGTTCCTGCGATACCGTTTCCAGCGAGAATGACGAGAAATTCCAGAATGCGGATTTGAGTGCCTCAATGCCGTCAATAATCAGACGCCCTTTGGCCTGCGCGAAAAAAACACCGTTTTTAAAACCGTGTTCACGCCACTCCAGTTCGCTGTTGTCGCGACCAAAACGCAGTGGGATACGATAACGTTCAGCATGATTTTGCAGGACGCGTAAATCGAACTGCACCACGTTCCAACCGATTATCACATCGGGATCGTGACAGGCAATCCAGTCGTTAAGTTTTTCCAGCAACAGCGGGCGGCTGGCGACGTACTCAAGTTCAAAATCCAGCCGGGAGGCATCGCCATTCGGCGGGCCGAGCATATAGACATTACGCTGCCCGCAACCTTCAAGGCCGATGCAATACAGCTCGCCGTGACGCGTTGTTTCGATATCCAGCGATACCCATTTTAACGGTGGTCGGTAGTCCGGGTTCGGCTTCAGCCGCGCATTAATCAGCGTTCCGTCATGCTTGTCGCCTTCGACCCAAACCGGGGAGGTAATAAAGCGTTCCATCAGATAACGTTCTGGTGGACGCACATCGGCCTCGTAAACCGTCACACCATTTTCACGCAGCAGTTTTTCCAGCCGCATAAGCTGGCGGTGCGAACGGCAATACAGGCCCGAAACGGGCTGGCGGTGGAAATCTTGTAACTGAAGTGGCGTCAGACGATAGCCGTTCTCTGTACGTAATAATGACGTTATGCGAGGCGTCTGGTGTGTGGGGACAAACGCGACGGATTCCTGTGGCGCAAGCGTAACCCGCAGTGGCCCATTGTCTGTTGCCAGCCAGAATGAAACCTCTGTCCCCTGCGGGGTATCCCGCCAGTGTCGGGTTAAAATAAAACCAGCCTGCGCCACGCTGTGTATCCGTCAAAAAACCAGGAATTAGTATAGCCTGGTTTGCACGACTATACTGTCATTTTGTACAGTTATAAGATGGCAGGCGCGGGATGATGCGGTAGCAGTGACAGTAAAATTCTTTTCGGGTACAAATTTTCAGTGTCGAACTATTTAATATATGAATATAGTTTCTGATTATACCACCGTAAATTATTTGATTAGCCTGTTTTGATTGTTTATTTAAATTACTGCTTTTTGATTGTGTATTTTTCATAAGTTGATAGTCCGTTTCAGGCGTTTTGTTCACATTTTCAGAATAGTACTTAACCCATTCTGTTACTTATCCCTCGGTTCAGAAAAAATTGTGCTCTTTTTATTTGTTTTTATTCATGGTTAGTGTAACTATTTTAATCAAAGCATTCTGGTTGTCAGGTTGAATATAATATATTGAAGGATTGCTATTGTCTGGATAAAAAACGGATTTTCGGTTCGATTTCGTCGGGAATATCTCTCTGCATAATTTGATTTTTATCGCTTAATATAATTTATATTTATCTGGTAGCTAGGATGCTTTATATCAATAGCTTGGGTGCGTTGTGTGATGGAGTAGTATTATGAATGTTTATACTCAGGCGTTACAGGTGGGATATGATCACTATTTATTTGTTAATACTCAGCTATCTAACCCGACCATTAAGTCGGTAAGTCACTACATTGAGTATAGAACATGGTCAGGACAAATCTGGCGTACTGAGGTTATTGAGCGTGGGAATGCCTTCTTTCACTGGCAGGGACAGGACAGAATAAATGGGCATCGTGATACGGTTATTAATTATCTGTTGAATGGCCAGCGCTGGCAGTCAACAATTGCAGATTATATTTTCTTTCATTCGCTGGATGGCGAAGAGGCACTGGGACATTACGATAATGTGATTAAATACGTTTGTGCTAATAATTGTGTGTATCGAAGTGCGTTTGCGGAATATATAACCGAATAATAAGAGAGCGCGTCGCTGTTTCCGGACGCGCTTGTATTTTTTTTACTGACCGTAATAGGCTTTAGCACCGTGTTTACGCAGGTAATGTTTATCCAGCAACGTTTGCTGCATATCCGGTAACTGCGGTGCGAGTTGGCGGCAGAAAATCCCCATATAGGCGACTTCTTCCAGCACAATCGCGTTATGTACTGCATCCTCGGCATTTTTTCCCCACGCAAACGGACCGTGAGAATGCACCAATACGCCAGGCATCTGTGCGGCATCAATCCCCTGTTTCTCAAAGGTTTCGACGATCACATTCCCGGTTTCCCATTCATATTCGCCGTTAATCTCGACGTCGGTCATTTTACGCGTGCAGGGGATGGCGCCATAGAAATAGTCCGCATGCGTTGTACCCGTGGCCGGGATTGACTGGCCCGCCTGCGCCCAGATGGTTGCGTGACGAGAATGGGTGTGAACAATGCCGCCAATCGTCGGGAATGCCTGGTACAGCAGGCGGTGCGTTGGTGTATCAGAAGAGGGTTTTTTCTGGCCTTCCACCACTTCGCCTGTTGCGATACTGACAACGACCATATCGTCGGCAGTCATGACGCTGTAATCGACACCGGATGGTTTAATCACAAATACGCCGCGTTTGCGATCGACGGCGCTAACGTTGCCCCAGGTCAGGGTGACCAGATTGTGCTTAGGCAGCGCCAGATTGGCTTCCAGTACCTGACGTTTGAGATCTTCTAACATGATGCTCTCCGATGAATCTTGCCGGATGGCGCTACGCTTATCCGGCCTACAAATCGCACATTCTTGTAGGCCGGATAAGGTGTTTACGCCGTCATCCGGCAGTTGTTAACGTTTGAAGCCGTAATACACTTCGTTCCAGCGCAGCGCGTCCTTAAAGGCTGGCAGGCGGGTATCGTTATCGATCACCGCGATCTCGATATCGTGCATTTCAGCGAACTGACGCATGTCGTTCAGATCCAGCGCGTGGCTGAACACGGTGTGGTGCGCGCCTCCGGCAAGGATCCAGGCTTCAGATGCGGTTGGCAGATCCGGCTGGGCTTTCCACAGTGCGTTTGCCACCGGCAGTTTCGGCAGCTCATGTGGGGTTGGTACGGTGTCGATGCAGTTAACCAGCAGACGATAGCGATCGCCGAGATCGATCAGGCTGGCAACCACGGCCGGGCCGGTTTTGGTGTTGAAGATCAGACGGGCGGGATCGTCTTTACCACCAATGCCGAGGTGTTGTACGTCGAGGATCGGTTTCTCTTCCACCGCGATGGACGGGCACACTTCCAGCATGTGCGAACCAAGTACCAGATCGTTGCCTTTCTCGAAGTGGTAGGTGTAATCCTCCATAAATGAGGTGCCGCCCTGCAGACCGGTTGACATCACCTTCATGATGCGAAGCAGAGCGGCGGTTTTCCAGTCGCCTTCGCCAGCAAAGCCATAGCCTTGCTGCATCAGACGCTGTACGGCCAGACCCGGGAGCTGTTTCAGGCCGTGTAAATCTTCAAATGTGGTGGTGAAGGCGTGGAATCCGCCCTGTTCCAGGAAGCGCTTCATCCCCAGTTCAATACGGGCGGCTTCCAGGACGTTCTGACGTTTTTCACCGTGGACTTGCGTTGCCGCCGTCATGGTGTAAGAGCTTTCATACTCATCGATTAGTGCGTTGATTTCGCCGTCGCTAATTGCGTTCACGACCTGCACCAGATCGCCCACGGCCCAGGTGTTTACCGAGAAGCCGAATTTGATCTGCGCGGCAACTTTATCGCCATCGGTGACCGCAACTTCGCGCATGTTGTCGCCAAAACGGCAGACTTTCAGATGGCGAGTGTCCTGTTTGGACACGGCCTGTCGCATCCAGGATCCGATGCGTTCGTGTGCCTGTTTGTCCTGCCAGTGACCGGTGACCACGGCGTGCTGCTGACGCATACGTGCGCCGATGAAGCCGAACTCACGACCGCCGTGCGCGGTTTGGTTCAGGTTCATAAAGTCCATATCAATGCTGTCCCACGGCAGGGCGGCGTTAAACTGGGTGTGGAACTGCATCAGTGGTTTGTTGAGGATCGCCAGGCCGTTGATCCACATTTTCGCCGGCGAGAAGGTATGCAGCCAGACCACCATCCCTGCGCAGCGATCGTCATAGTTGGCGTCACGGCAAATAGCGGTGATTTCGTCAGGCGAGGTACCCAGCGGTTTTAAGACCAGTTTGCAGGGCAGTTTAGCTTCAGTATTCAGTGCGTTAACGACGTGCTCGGCATGTTGGGTTACCTGACGCAGGGTTTCAGGGCCATACAGATGCTGGCTACCAATCACAAACCACACTTCATAGTTATCAAAAATCGTCATTGTCGTGTCCTTAATGTGTCAGGGTTGCCTGGTTTACCGGTGTTTTTTGCGCCGGCATGGCAGTCGGAAGGTATTGTTGTTCAGCGCTTACTGCCCATTGCTGGTAGCGGCGGTAAAGCTGTTCAAAACGTTGAGCCTGGTCTGGGCGAGGTTGCATCGTCTTTTCTACGGCGCTCGCCATTTTTTGTTGGGCGGCGGGAATGTCCGCGTGGACCTTAGCGGCTACGGCGGCGAAGATAGCCGCACCGAGTGCGCAGCACTGGTCGGAAGCAACGATTTGTAGCGGACGGTTCAGCACGTCACAGCAGGTCTGCATGATGATCGGGTTTTTGCGGGCGATGCCACCTAACGCCATCACGTTATTAACCGCAATGCCCTGTTCGGTGAAGCATTCCTGAATTGCGCGCGCGCCAAAGGCCGTGGCGGCAATCAGCCCACCGAACAGCGCTGGTGCGTCGGTGGCCAGATTGAGATCGGTAATCACCCCTTTCAAACGTTGGTTGGCATTGGGCGTACGGCGACCGTTAAACCAGTCGAGTACCACCGGCAGGTGATCCAGCGACGGATTTTTCGCCCAGGCTTCGGTGAGCGCTGGCAACAGTTGTTTTTGGCTGGCTTTAATCTGGGTCTTCAGCTCCGGATGCTGCGCGGCAAGCTGCTCCAGCGGCCAGCTCAGTACGCGGCTAAACCAGGCATAGATATCGCCGAAAGCGGACTGGCCAGCTTCGAGGCCAATAAAATCAGGCACTACGCTGCCATCAACCTGGCCGCATATGCCTTTCACCGCGCGTTCGCCGACGCTGTGTTTGTCGGCAATCAGAATGTCGCAGGTTGAGGTGCCGATGACTTTTACCAGCGTATTGGGCTGTGCGCCCGCGCCGACTGCGCCCATATGGCAGTCAAAAGCGCCGCCTGCAATCACCACGCTTTCCGGTAGCCCCAGGCGCTGTGCCCACTCGGCGCACAGGGTGCCAACCGGCAGGTCGGCCGTGACGGTATCGGTAAACATTGGGTATGGCAGATGGCGGTTGAGGATGGGGTCGAGCTCATCAAAGAAACTGGCTGGCGGCAGACCGCCCCAGCTTTCATGCCACAGGGATTTGTGTCCGGCGCTGCAGCGTCCGCGGCGAATATCCTGCGGGCGTACGGTATTGGAGAGCAGGGCCGGAACCCAGTCGCACAGCTCAATCCATGAAACCGCAGCCTCTGCAACCGCATCATCCTGGCGGGTCACATGCAGGATTTTGGCCCAGAACCATTCGCTGGAATAAATACCGCCGATATAGCGGGAGTAATCGATCTTGCCCGGTGTGTGGCACAGGCGGGTGATTTCTTCGGCTTCTTCGACTGAGGTGTGATCTTTCCACAGGACAAACATGGCATTCGGGTTTTCAGCGAACTCCGGACGCAGTGCCAGTACGTTACCGTCTGCATCGATGGGCGCCGGGGTTGAGCCGGTACTGTCAACGCCGATCCCGACCACTTCCGCACGCTGTTCAGCGCTCAGTTCGACCAGCACGGTTTTCAGCGCCGCTTCCATCGATTCAATATAGTCGCGCGGATGATGGCGAAACTGGTTGTTCGGGCCATCACAATATTGCCCTTCCTGCCAACGTGGATACCACTCTACGCTGGTGGCGATTTCTTCACCGGTGGCGCATTCCACTGCCAACGCGCGTACTGAATCACTACCAAAATCGAGGCCAATTGTAATCGCCATCGTTTTACTCCATCCAAAAATACGGGTATGGATAAACAGTAGTGACCAGGGATAAAAACCGTCAGGCAGGATCCGCTAATCTTATGGATTAAAATGCTGTGGCATCACAAAGTGTGACGCCGTGCAAATAATCAATGTGGACATTTCTGCCGTAGTTATAGACACTTTTGTTAGCCGATTTTGAGGTTGGCTTGGGACATGTTTTTTACAAAGTGCTTTTCACAAGCGGGGTTGATGGTCCATTACCGCAAACACAGCGGCCCGCAGCGGCGACAGCGATTATGTCTGGCGTAATATGGACAAATTGTTTCTTGGCAGGACATAGGGAGTATTGAAATTATGGCTGAAACGCAAAACGATCCCCTGCTGCCAGGTTATTCGTTTAACGCGCATTTGGTGGCCGGATTAACCCCCATTGAGGCGAACGGATACCTGGATTTTTTTATCGACAGGCCGCTGGGGATGAAGGGCTACATCCTCAATCTCACCATCCGTGGCGAGGGGGTTATCAATAATCAGGGCCAGCAGTTTGTCTGTCGTCCTGGGGATATTTTGCTGTTTCCTCCCGGAGAAATTCACCACTACGGACGCCATCCTGACGCCAGCGAGTGGTATCACCAGTGGGTTTATTTTCGCCCGCGCGCCTACTGGCAGGAGTGGCTGGCCTGGCCGGCAATCTTTGCCCAGACCGGTTTTTTCCGCCCGGATGAAGCGCACCAGCCGCATTTTAACGAACTGTTTGGACAGATCATTCATGCCGGACAGGGGGAAGGGCGCTATTCCGAACTGTTGGCGATAAACCTGCTGGAGCAATTATTGCTCAGACGTATGGACGCCATTAATGAATCGCTGCACCCACCCATGGACAATCGCGTGCGCGATGCCTGCCAGTACATCAGCGATCATCTGGCGGACAGTAATTTTGATATTGCCAGCGTTGCGCAGCATGTCTGCCTGTCACCGTCCCGGTTGTCGCATCTGTTCCGCCAACAGTTGGGCATCAGCGTATTAAGCTGGCGCGAGGATCAGCGTATCAGCCAGGCCAAGCTATTGCTAAGTACCACCCGTATGCCTATTGCTACGGTGGGTCGCAATGTTGGCTTCGACGACCAGCTCTATTTCTCGCGCGTTTTCAAAAAATGTACCGGTGCCAGTCCGAGCGAGTTTCGCGCCGGATGTGAATAAAAAGTGAATGATGTGTCCTGAAAGTTGTCATAACTCGCAATCTATTCAGACAATTGATGGCTTGACGAAGTTGAGAAGGGTTAGCAGAATCCCTGCTTCGTAAATCTGACGGACACATTATGCAAGCATTGCTGGAACACTTTATTCTCCAGTCCGCCCTGTACTCTCTGATCGCCGTACTTTTGGTGGCCTTTCTGGAGTCGCTGGCGCTGGTTGGCCTGATCCTGCCCGGTACCGTGATGATGGCCGGGCTGGGGGCGCTGATTGGCAGTGGCGAACTGAACTTCTGGCATGCCTGGCTTGCGGGCATCATTGGTTGCTTATTGGGGGACTGGATCTCCTTCTGGCTGGGCTGGCGCTTTAAAAAGCCGCTGCACCGTTGGTCGTTCATGAAAAAGAACAAGGCATTGCTGGATAAAACCGAGCACGCGCTGCATCAGCACAGCATGTTTACTATTCTGGTGGGACGTTTTGTTGGTCCGACGCGACCGCTGGTGCCGATGGTGGCGGGCATGCTGGATCTGCCTGTCGCGAAATTTATTGTGCCCAATATCATCGGCTGCGTGTTGTGGCCGCCGTTCTATTTTCTGCCGGGGATCCTGGCGGGGGCGGCAATTGATATTCCTGCTGATATGCAGAGTGGGGATTTCAAATGGTTGCTGCTGGCGACGGCGCTACTGCTGTGGGTAGGCGGTTGGTTTTGCTGGCGGCTATGGCGCAGTGGCAAAGCGGCTGTCGATCGCTTAACGGCGTATTTCCCCCGCAGCCGTTTGCTGTATCTGGCGCCGTTGACGCTCGGGATCGGTGTGGTTGCGTTGGTGGCGTTGCTGCGACATCCACTGATGCCGGTGTATATCGATATTCTGCGTAAAGTCGTGGGTTACTGACGATTCCTTTGCCGGATGGCGGCTTCGCCTTATCCGGCCTACAGGTCGCACATTATGTAGGCCGGATAAGGCGTTCACGCCGTCATCCGGCAACGCATTATGCTTTAATGCCCAATAGCGCCGAGGCGCTAGCGTTACCGCTTAACAGATCGTCCGTATCGCCCTGCCAGGCGATGCGCCCGTCGGCGACCACAATCGAACGCGTCGCAATGCGCGCCGCATCTTCTACGCTGTGCGAAACCATCAGCAACGTAAGTTGCTTATCGCGACAGACCTCAGCCACCAGCGTTAACATCTCCTGGCGCAGCGCAGGGTCAAGCGCAGAGAACGGTTCATCAAGTAGCAAAATAGGCTGTTCGCGCACCAGGCAACGCGCCAGCGCCACACGTTGTCGCTGCCCGCCGGAAAGCTCGCCCGGAAGCCTGTCCAGCAGGTTATCAAGACCCATTTGCCGGGCGATATGGAGCATTTTCTCCCGCTGCGATGCGTTCAGCTTCAATCCTGGATTCAGGCCCAGGCCGATATTTTGCTGCACGTTCAGATGACTGAACAGGTTGTTTTCCTGAAACAGCATCGAAACCGGGCGACGAGAGGGCGGTGTGGTGGTGTGATCTTCACCTGCAATCATCATCGTGCCGCTGGCAGGTGTCAGAAAGCCGGCAATCAGATTCAGAAGCGTACTTTTCCCGGCGCCGCTTGGCCCGAGTATCGCTACCTGCTCACCGCGCGCGACCGACAACGTAAAGCGCATGGGCAAATGGTGATAAAGCCATGTGATATCAATCAGTTTTAACATTTCGACCCGGCAATTTCTCAATAACGGTAAACAGCGTAAAGCACAGGATCAGCAGTAATAACGCCGTAACCGCGCCATCCTGACTGCGATAAGAGCCAATCTGCTGATATAAATAAAACGGCAGGGTGCGGAAATCCTCATTACCAAATAACGCCACTACGCCAAAATCGCCAATCGACAGCACGCAGGCAAATGCCATCGCCTGTGCCAGCGGGCGCTTCAGGGCGCGCAGTTCAACCACTTTCAGGCGCGACCATCCCTCAATGCCCAACGACTGGCACAACATACTATAGCGCGCAGTGACGTCACGCATTGGGTTTTCCAGCACCTTCAATGCATAAGGGATCGCCATCAGCGCATTGGTAAAAATGACAATGCCGTCGGCAGATTCGGGAAGCCCAATAGTGTTATTGAGCAGCAGAAAGAAGCCGGTTGCCAGCACGATACCCGGCATGGCGAGGATCATCATGCCGCTCAACTCCAGCATCTGACCTGCCAGCATCTGCTGTCGGGCACGAAGTTCACGACTGCTCCATAACAGCATCATGGTGAGTATGACGCACAACGCACCTGCCGCCAGCGCAATGCGCAGCGAGGTTCCCAGCGCCTGCCACAGTACGGGTTGTCTAAGAACATCCAGTACATGGCGGTTTAAGCCATCGACAATCACCGCCAGCAACGGCGGAAGCAACAGCAACAGAGCGAGAACAATCAGAATTAAGTCAGCCAGACGGCTGTGCAGACGATCGTCGGGATCCCGCCAGCCCTGAACCAGCGTGGTGCCGGGGGCGATGGCGCGGCTCAAACGTTGGCTGAGCAGCACCAGTGCCAGACAACAAATCATCTGGATCAACGCCAGCATGGCTGCGCGGGCGGGATCGTAATCAAAGTTCAGCGCCTGATAGATAGCCAGTTCGATGGTGGTAGCTTGCGGCCCACCGCCCAGCGATAAAACGGTGGCGAAGCTGGCGAAGCACAGCATAAAGATGAGTGCTGCGACGGGCAGGATCTGACGACGCAGCCACGGCCATTCAACAAAACGGAAGAAATGCCAGCCGCGCATACCTAACTGAGCGGCTAACTGCCGCTGCTCGCCGGGAATATTCTCCAGCGACTGTAACAGCAGGCGGCTGGCCATCGGCAGATTGAAAAAGACGTGCGCCAGCAGAATGCCCTGCAAGCCGTACGGTGAAAACGTCCACTCTAGCCCGAAGACTTGCCAGAGCGAGGCCAGCCAACCCTGGCGACCGTAGACGCTAAGAATACCGAATACCGCGACCAGCACCGGCAGGATTAACGTCATTGCGCACAGACGCAGCAGCGCCAGACGTCCTGGAAAACGGCGACGATAGAGCGCTCTGGCAAGGAAAATCGCCGGGACAACCGACAGCACTGCGGATAAAAAAGCCTGCCAGAAAGAAAAGCGCACCACGTGCCACAGGTAGTCGTCTTGCCACAGTGAGAGCCATTCTCCCTGCGGGGCGTTAAACCACAGCGCCAGAAACGCGGCCAGCGCGACAGCCACCATCAATGTGGCAGCTGAAAGCCCTGGAACCAGCCAGCCGGGGATTAACGGCTGACGGCGCGTTGCCATTCGCTAATCCATGCCTGGCGTTGAGCTGCAACCTGCTGCGGCGTAAATTCCAGCGCGGTGGCTGGCTTAGTCAGTTGCTCGAATCCTGACGGCAGGGCGACCTGCGTCACCGGATACATCCAGTTGCCGGTCGGAATCGCATTCTGGAATGCCGGAGACACCATGAACTTCAGGAATTTCTCGGCCAGTTCCGGCTGCTTGCTGGCCGCGGTACGGGCGGCGACTTCCACCTGCAAATAGTGGCCTTCGCTAAAATTAGCGGCGGCGTAGTTGTCTTTTTTCTCGGCGATGATGTGATAGGCCGGAGAGGTGGTGTAGCTGAGCACCAGATCGCTTTCACCTTTCAGGAACAGGCCGTAGGCTTCGCTCCAGCCCTTGGTGAGGGTGACGGTTTTGGCTGCCAGTTTCTGCCACGCCTCTGGCGCTTTATCGCCATAGACTTTCTGCATCCATAGCAGCAGACCCAGACCCGGCGTGCTGGTGCGCGGATCCTGATAAATGACGCGCCATTTTTGGTCGCTTTCAACCAGTTCCTTCAGGCTTTTGGGCGGATTCTTCAGCTTGTTCTTATCATAAACGAAGGCGAAATAGCCGTAGTCAAACGGAACGAAGGTACCGTTTTTCCAGCCGCCGGGTACGTTAACGGTGTCGTTTGCTACACCACTTTTGGCAAACAGTTTGGTTTGTGTGGCGGCTTCCAGAAGGTTGTTATCCAGACCGAGTACAACGTCGGCTTTGCTGTTTTTTCCTTCCATGCGCAGGCGGTTAAGCAATGAAACACCATCTTCCAGCGCGACCAGTTTTAATTCACAGTTGCAGTCAGCTTCAAAGGCTTTTTTGATTGTTGGGCCCGGGCCCCAGTCAGCGGCGAACGAGTCGTAGGTATAGACGGTCAGTACAGGTTTGGCGAAGACAGGCGCTGCGCACAGCAGTAAAAGCGGAAGACATTTTTTAAACACTTTGCACCTCAAGAGTTGGGTGGCAAAGGACTTGAGATAAGCCTCAAATCCCTTCGCCGGCATTATCCGGATCAGGTTCGACGGGTATCTCTCAGCCCATACGCAGATCGAATGATTTTGCGTATGTTTTTATTTAGCACCCCGTTGAGAACGGCGTTAGTGTAATGATTTTGTTGCTTAGCAGCAATTAAGGATCCGGCGGAGCAAACCACGCCGATTTAAAATCAAACCAGCCGAGGGTATTCATGCGTAACCCGCGCATACTGCGCTGTCCCTGAATGATCAGCCAGTGGTGGATTAATGGCACAATGGCCTTGGTGGCGAGCAGCTGTTGGCACCATGCTGCCAGGCTCATTTCGCCCGTTCGCCAGCGAGCCGCATCGTTTTCCCAGTCCCGTGAGATACAGTTTTGCAGCAGCGGGACTTCGCACAAATGGGCGAACAGCGAGAAGTCCAGCGGTAGGGTAAAGTTGGCGCTGTTTAGCCAGATATCGCTGACGATTTCTCCCGCATGCCATTGATCGTAGTCGATCTCCTGAATAGTCAACTGCACCTGATGCGCAGCCAGCAGCGTTTTCATGATCTGCGCGATAATCCGGTGTTCGATGTGATCGCGATAGTAAGTGAGAGTCAGCGTTTCCAGCCCGGCTGGTTTTTCACCATGGCCGGGTCTGGCGTGATGCCAGCGAGGCAGTAAGCCGTAGGCGGGGAACCACAGTCGCTGATACTGTTCGTCGGCGTGGCAAATTAAATGGGTTGGCGAGAGTACGCGGCTAGCCCACTCGCGGACCTCCTGATTTGCGCCGCGGTGGGATCGTGCATCAAACAGCAGGTAGTAGCAACCTTCTTCGAGGCGACTTTCAATCGCCTTTTCATCCTCTGTGGGACCTTTTAGCGTCAAACCGCCGCCTGGCTCTTCGCCGATGTCAGGTAACACCCAAACGTTCACTTCGTCGATCAGCGCCCGGTAACCAAAGTAATCATCAAATGCGTGAATTTTCAGCTGGTTATTGGTGTTTCTCATCACCGCATATGGGCCAGTACCAATCGGGTGGCTGGAGAAGTTATTCAGCGTTTCCCATTCTCGCGGCAGGATCATGGCGGGGACTTGCCCCAATAACCAGGGAAGCCAACGGTCGGGCTGGGACAGATGGATATCCAGCGTCCAGGCCGTGGGAGAGACGATTTGTGTAATGTGCGAGTACAGAGGCAACGTGTTAATGCGGGTCAATGAGGTGATCACATCGTCCATCTCCAGCTCACGACCGTGATGAAAATGGATCCCCGGGCGCAGGAAGAATCGCCAGTGTAAAGGTGAAATCTGCTGCCAGTGATGGGCAATGTCCGCTTCCAGTTCCCCATTTTCCTCATTTACGCGAAGTAAGGCGCTGAAGATTTGTCGGGCGATATGGGTTTCGGAGCGGCGTAGCGCCGTACCAGGTAGCAGGTTGCGCATAGGACGATAATAGAGAACGCGCATGATATGCCGACCCTGACGAAAGCTGCGGCCGAGGTGGGAAACCAGCATTTGCCGTACGGCCGTTTTGTCACCGACCAGTTGCACCAGTTGATCGATGCGATCCTGTTCCAGCAGGTCTTCTGCGCGTTGCTGCTGGAGCGCCAGCCCGGTGTAGAGGAATGTCAGGCGTGAGCGTTTACCGCGTCCAACCTCGGCTTCCCACGTTAACCAACCGCGCTCCTGCATGGTATTAAGCAGGGTACGCATATGGCGGCGCGAGCAGCTAAGCAGCTCTGCCAGCTCGTTCAGCGTGGTGTCTTGCGTTTTGCCGTCACAGCATTGCCACAGACGGATGAACTGTTGTTGCAAACGACCAGAAGACATAAAAGGGGAACTCCTGCGAAAAACTCAGCAATTTTATTATCCCTATATTAAGCCAATAATAGATTCCGATGAAGCGATGAGACAACGAAGGGGTCATCTATGCGTCAATTCTGGTTGAAGTACTTTACCGCGACGGAAAAAACGTCCTGGTTGGCTTGCCTGAGCGCACCGCAGCGCTTAAAGATGCTCGAAGAACTGATGCAGTGGGAGGTGACAGCCTGACCTCTGAATTACGCATTGCAGACATCATGTGTGACTGAGTATTGGTGT
Organism: Citrobacter sp. RHBSTW-00029; assembly: GCF_014104295.1. Taxonomy (NCBI): domain Bacteria; kingdom Pseudomonadati; phylum Pseudomonadota; class Gammaproteobacteria; order Enterobacterales; family Enterobacteriaceae; genus Citrobacter; species Citrobacter sp. RHBSTW-00029. The sequence goes on along the minus strand of NZ_JABXRT010000001.1, from coordinate 3,379,475 downwards.
AAAATCACCCGCCAGCAGATTTTTTCTGCTGGCTTTTTTCGTATCAGCCCAGCCAATAGGGATAACAATGCTCTGGATTATGACCATGGGACGGCGCCTCAATGGCGTTTACGCGGCATTTATGCTGGTCGCTTTTATGATGGGCGTGGCAGGGGCGTTGCAGGCCCCCACGCTGAGCCTGTTCCTGAGCCGCGAAGTCGGGGCGCAACCATTTTGGGTCGGGCTGTTTTACACCGTCAATGCGATTGCCGGGATCGTGGTTAGCCTCGGGCTTGCAAAACGATCCGACAGCCAGGGCGATCGGCGCAAGCTGATCATGTTTTGCTGCCTGATGGCGATTGGCAACGCGCTGCTGTTTGCGTTTAATCGCCATTATCTCACGTTGATCACCTGCGGTGTGCTGCTGGCCTCGCTGGCGAATACCGCCATGCCGCAGCTGTTTGCGCTGGCGCGGGAATATGCGGATAACTCCGCGCGTGAAGTGGTGATGTTTAGTTCGGTGATGCGTGCGCAGCTTTCGCTGGCCTGGGTGATCGGACCGCCGCTGGCCTTCATGCTGGCGCTGAATTACGGCTTTACGGCGATGTTTTCCATTGCCGCAGGGATTTTTGCCATTAGCCTGGTGCTGATTGCGCTGATACTGCCGTCTGTCGCTCGGGTGGAGCAGTCCGTTGACGTGCCGCTGGAACAGACCGGCGGTTGGCAGGACAAAAATGTGCGGATGCTGTTTATTGCCTCCACGCTGATGTGGACCTGCAATACCATGTACATCATCGATATGCCGCTGTGGATTAGCCAGGATTTAGGGCTGCCCGATAAGCTGGCGGGCATTTTAATGGGGACGGCTGCCGGGCTGGAAATTCCGGCGATGATTCTGGCGGGCTACTACGTGAAGCACTTTGGTAAACGGCGAATGATGATCGTCGCCGTGGCGGCCGGCGTGCTGTTTTATCTGGGGCTGATCTTCTTTCATAGCCATACGGCTCTGCTTATTTTGCAACTGTTTAACGCCGTATTCATCGGTATTGTCGCTGGGATAGGGATGCTGTGGTTTCAGGATCTGATGCCCGGACGCGCGGGTTCAGCGACCACATTATTTACCAACAGTATTTCGACCGGCGTCATTCTGGCGGGGGTGATTCAGGGTGCTGTTGCGCAAAGTTACGGACATTTTGCCGTTTACTGGGTAATCGCGGCGATTTCAGTGGTTACGTTGGTGATGACCGGGCGGGTGAAGGATGTTTGATTTATAAAGTGCCGGATGGCGGCGTAAACGCCTTATCCGGCCTACAATTGGAGCGCATATGTAGACCGGATAAGCGCAGCGCATCCGGTATAACAAAAGACTAGCGCATAAACGCTGGCTGCTCGTTTTCGTACTCGGTGATGGCCGCTTCATGCTGCAGCGTCAGCCCGATGCTGTCGAGACCATTCAGCATGCAGTGACGGCGGAAGTCGTCGATTTTAAAGCTGTAAGACTTATCGCCCGCTTTCACCACCTGCGCTTCCAGATCCACTTCAAATTTAATGCCTGGATTGGCTAACACCTGCGCAAACAGTTCATCCACCTGCGCATCACTCAGGGTGACCGGCAGCAGTTGGTTATTGAAGCTGTTACCGTAGAAGATGTCGGCGAAGCTTGGGGCGATCACCACTTTAAAGCCGTAATCGGTCAGTGCCCACGGCGCATGTTCGCGAGAAGAGCCGCAGCCAAAGTTTTCCCGCGCGAGCAGAATGGACGCGCCTTTATATTCCGGGAAGTTCAGCACGAACTCAGGATTAGGCTGTTGACCTTTTTCGTCCAGAAAACGCCAGTCGTTGAACAGATGGGCGCCAAAACCGGTACGCGTCACCTTCTGCAAAAACTGTTTGGGAATAATGGCGTCGGTATCAACGTTGGCGGCATCCAGTGGGACAACCAGGCCGGTATGCTGGGTAAATTTCTCTGCCATGGTAGTTTCCTTATTTGATGCTGCGAATGTCGGCAAAATGACCGGTAACGGCGGCTGCGGCGGCCATGGCCGGGCTGACTAAATGCGTGCGACCACCACGGCCCTGACGGCCTTCAAAGTTACGGTTGCTGGTGGAGGCACAGCGCTCACCCGGATTCAGGCGGTCATTGTTCATCGCCAGACACATCGAACAGCCCGGTAAACGCCATTCAAACCCAGCTTCGATAAAAATCTTATCCAGACCTTCTGCTTCCGCTTGCGCTTTCACCGGACCAGAACCCGGCACCACCAGCGCCTGTACGCCCGGTGCGACTTTACGGCCTTTGGCGATTTCCGCTGCGGCGCGTAAATCTTCAATACGCGAGTTGGTGCAGGAACCGATGAACACTTTATCGATAGCAACTTCTGTTAACGGAATGCCCGGTTTTAATCCCATGTAAGCCAACGCTTTCTCAGCCGATGCGCGTTCCACCGGATCGGTAAATGATGCCGGGTCGGGAATATTATCGTTTACCGAGATGACCTGACCCGGGTTCGTTCCCCAGGTGACTTGCGGCGCGATCTCTTCTGCCTGCAGGGTGACGACGGTATCAAAGGTGGCACCATCGTCGGTTTTCAGCGTTTTCCAGTACTCAACCGCGTGGGTAAAATCTTCGCCCTTCGGTGCGTGTAAACGCCCTTGCACATAGTTAAAGGTGGTTTCATCCGGTGCGACCAGACCCGCTTTGGCACCCATTTCAATGGCCATGTTACACAGGGTCATACGGCCTTCCATGCTCAGTTCGCGAATGGCTTCGCCGCAAAACTCAACCACGTGCCCGGTGCCGCCCGCGCTACCGGTTTTACCGATAATCGCCAGCACGATATCTTTGGCGGTAATACCAGGGGCTGCTTTACCGTTGACTTCAATCTTCATGGTTTTGGCGCGCCCTTGTTTCAGGGTCTGCGTCGCCAGCACGTGTTCAACTTCAGAGGTGCCAATACCAAAGGCCAACGCGCCGAACGCGCCGTGGGTGGCGGTGTGGGAGTCGCCGCAGACGATGGTCATACCCGGCAACGTCACGCCTTGTTCAGGCCCCATTACGTGGACGATCCCCTGATACGGATGATTCAGGTCGTACAGTTCGACGCCAAATTCATTACAGTTTTTGATCAATTCCTGCATCTGAATACGCGCCATCTCGCCGGAGGCGTTAATGTCTTTCGTTTGTGTCGAAACGTTGTGGTCCATGGTGGCAAAGGTTTTACCCGGCTGGCGCACCTGGCGGCCATGCGCACGCAGCCCATCAAACGCCTGCGGAGAGGTCACTTCATGCACCAGATGTCTGTCGATATACAACAGCGGGGTTTCGTTTTGCGCCTCAAAGACGACGTGCGCATTAAACAATTTTTCGTATAACGTCTTGGCCATGATTACACCCCTTCAGCGACGTAGCGAGCGATGATATTGCCCATCTCATCGGTACTGACTGCGGCAGCGCCACGGGCTAAGTCACCGGTGCGAATACCTTCTTCTAATGCGCGGTTGATGGCGCTCTCAATGGCGGTTGCCGCATCATTGGCATCCAGGCTGTAACGCAACAGCAGCGCCAGCGACAGGATTTGCGCGATAGGATTGGCAATATTCTTCCCTGCGATATCGGGTGCAGAACCGCCAGCGGGCTCGTACAGGCCAAAACCCTGCTCATTCAGGCTGGCAGACGGCAACATCCCCATTGAGCCCGTGATCATGGCGCATTCGTCAGACAGAATGTCACCAAACAGGTTAGAGCACAGCAACACGTCGAACTGGGAGGGATCTTTGATCAATTGCATCGTCGCGTTGTCGATGTACATATGCGCCAGTTCAACGTCCGGATATTCATTCGCAATTTCATTGACGATTTCGCGCCACAGAATCGATGTTTGCAGTACGTTCGCTTTATCAATCGATGTGACTTTACGGCGACGCTGGCGAGCGGATTCAAACGCGATACGCGCAATACGTTCGATCTCGAAACGGTGATAAACCTCGGTATCAAACGCTTTTTCATGTTGTCCGCTGCCTTCGCGGCCTTTTGGCTGACCGAAGTAGATCCCGCCGGTCAGTTCACGTACGCACAGGATGTCGAAACCGTTAGCTGCAATGTCGGCGCGCAGCGGGCAAAAGGCTTCCAGCCCCTGGTACAACTTCGCCGGACGCAGGTTACTGAATAATTTGAAGTGCTTACGCAACGGCAGCAGTGCACCACGCTCGGGTTGCTGGTTAGGCGGCAGATGTTCCCATTTCGGGCCGCCAACGGAGCCAAACAAAATGGCATCAGCTTGCTCACAGCCTTCAACCGTCGCTGGCGGCAGCGGCTGGCCGTGGTTATCAATGGCCGCACCACCCACATCGTAGTGGCTGGTGGTAATGCGCATGTTAAAACGGTTGCGGATTGCGTCCAGTACCTTCAAGGCTTGCGCCATCACTTCCGGGCCAATACCGTCACCCGGCAAAACAGCAATATGATAATTCTTCGACATCACACGGTTTCCTTGTTGTTCTCGTTGTTCTGAGCTTTGCGTTGCAATTCTTTTTCGACTTCTTCAGCGCGCCAGATGTTGTTCAGCACATGGACCATCGCTTTCGCGGAAGATTCGACGATATCCGTTGCCAGACCGACGCCGTGGAAGCGGCGACCGTTATAGTTGGCGACGATATCCACCTGACCCAGCGCATCTTTACCGTGCCCTTTGGCGGTCAGGCTATATTTCACCAGTTCAATGTTGTATTCGGTAACACGGTTGATGGCCTGATAAATGGCATCGACCGGGCCGTTACCGTTCGCCGCTTCGGCTTTCACTTCTTCACCGCAGGCCAGCTTGACGGAGGCGGTGGCGATGTCATTTGAGCCGGACTGCACGCTGAAGTAATCCAGACGGAAATGCTCTGGCTCTTCTTGCTGTTTGTTAATAAAGGCCAGCGCTTCCAGGTCGTAATCAAATACCTGACCTTTTTTGTCCGCCAGTTTCAGGAAGGCGTCGTACAGGTTGTCCAGGTTGTATTCATTTTCTTTATATCCCATCTCGTCCATACGGTGTTTTACCGCAGCGCGTCCGGAACGGGAGGTCAGGTTTAACTGTACCTGGTTCAGGCCGATGGATTCAGGCGTCATGATTTCGTAGTTTTCACGATTTTTCAGCACACCGTCCTGATGGATACCGGAAGAGTGGGCAAACGCGCCGCTACCGACAATCGCTTTGTTGGCCGGGATAGGCATGTTGCAGATTTGGCTGACTAACTGACTGGTACGCCAAATTTCCTGGTGATTAATGCGGGTCTGTACGTTCAGAATATCTTTGCGTACTTTGATCGCCATGATCACTTCTTCCAGTGAGCAGTTACCGGCGCGTTCGCCGATACCGTTCATTGCGCCTTCCACCTGGCGAGCACCGGCGTGAACGGCCGCCAGCGCGTTGCCAACGCCCAGACCTAAATCATCATGGGTGTGCACGGAGATGATGGCTTTATCGATATTCGGTACGCGTTCATACAGGCCAGAAATGATTCCACCAAACTCAAATGGCATGGTGTAACCGACGGTATCAGGGATATTGATGGTTTTGGCACCGGCGTTAATGGCGGCTTCGACCACGCGGGCCAGATCGGCGATAGGAGTACGTCCCGCATCTTCACATGAGAACTCCACGTCATCTGTATAATTACGCGCACGCTTAACCATATAGATTGCTCGTTCGATCACTTCATCCAGCGTGCTGCGTAATTTCGTCGCGATATGCATCGGCGAGGTGGCGATAAAGGTATGAATGCGGAAAGCCTCAGCGACCTTCAGCGATTCCGCGGCAACGTCGATATCTTTTTCTACGCAGCGTGCTAAGGCACACACGCGGCTGTTCTTAACCTGACGAGCGATGGTTTGTACGGACTCAAAGTCACCTGGAGAAGAGACCGGGAAACCCACTTCCATCACGTCAACGCCCATACGCTCGAGGGCCAGAGCTATCTGCAGTTTTTCTTTCACACTCAGGCTTGCCTGTAACGCCTGTTCACCATCGCGTAAGGTGGTATCGAAAATAATGACTTGCTGGCTCATGGTTTAAGTCCTTGGTGTTTAGGGCGCCTTGCTTCGAGCATAAAAAAACCCGCGCAATGGCGCGGGTTTTTGTCTTAACTGGAGCTGACTTAATGCTGAATGTCGTCCACCAGTCTACCGCGCAATGAGAATGCGTTTAGTAGTAGTAGACCGTTAAAACGAGCAATGTAAGTCATCAATCAAGCTCCAGGCGAATGCGATATGCTTTTAGTGGTACTGGATATGAAGATTGATGTCAACCCCATCCCCCACAAATGCCCCCACTCGGCGGAAAAAATCTCCTGAACTTTGAGCGAATTGTGCTGAATTTTTATGGTTGTATAAAATAAATCAGCGTGTGGATTACATACTTTCACGATTTGACATATTTGAGCATATTTGTTTTCAGCTATTGTAACGGCATATTGAAGAGATAACTTGTGGATGGATTTTCTATCTTTATGATTTATTGGTTTTTATATTAATTCTGAATAGATTTGAGGTGCCGTGGGAAAAATGATTGATAAATAAATGTTAAGCATCGCGGTGTTAATGATATAAACATTTAATTAAATCTTAAATATACATTCACTTCGTGCATGATTGTGTATTTGTCATGGTTATGTTTATATTGTTTTCGACATTTAAACGTATGAATCATCGTGCAGCGACCTCTGCCCCACTGCGCTCGCATTGGTTTTTGTTCATTCAGGCCAGGGTCTTTATGTTTTCCTAATTTTAATGCTTTCCCTTTTTCTTATTTTATATGCATGGTAAATCATATTAGCGGAGGTTATTTCTGAGCTCCGTCTGGGAAAAGGGAGTTTTGAGTGACAGTGGAGTTAAATATGCCAGAAGAAAAAATAATAGATAAATCTAATATTTTAGAGATGGGGAAACCGCAGCTGCGCATGGTTGACCTTAATTTATTAACCGTTTTTGATGCGGTGATGCAAGAACAGAATATTACTCGCGCAGCGCATTCTCTGGGTATGTCGCAGCCTGCAGTCAGCAACGCAGTCGCGCGTCTGAAAGTTATGTTTAATGATGAGCTCTTTGTGCGCTATGGCCGAGGCATCCAGCCCACTGCACGGGCTTTTCAGCTATTTGGCTCTATTCGTCAGGCGCTGCAATTGGTGCAGAATGAACTGCCAGGGTCCGGTTTTGAACCCGCCAGCAGCTCACGTGTATTTAATCTCTGCGTCTGTAGCCCATTGGATAATATCCTCACGTCATTGATTTACAATCGCATTGAGCAAGTTGCACCTAATATTCATGTTGTATTTAAATCATCGCTCAACCAAAATACAGAACATCAATTACGGTATCAGGAAACAGAGTTTGTTATTAGCTATGAAGAATTCCGCCGTCCTGAATTCACCAGCATTCCGTTATTCAATGATGAGATGGTGTTAGTCGCAAGTAAAAAACACCCGCGCATTAGCGGTCCATTACTCGAGAGTGATGTCTATAATGAACAACATGCCGTGGTTTCGCTCGATCGCTTCGCATCTTTCAGCCAGCCGTGGTATGACACACCAGATAAACAATCCTGCGTGGCTTATCAGGGAATGGCATTAATCAGCGTACTGAATATCGTATCCCAAACTCATTTGGTTTCTATTGCGCCACGCTGGTTAGCTGAAGAGTTCTCCGAGGCTTTAGAACTGCAAATATTACCGCTACCGTTAAAACTGAATAGCCGGACTTGTTATCTTTCCTGGCATGAAGCCGCAGGTCGGGATAAAGGACATCAATGGATGGAAGAGCTGTTAGTCTCCATCTGTAAGCAGTGACCTATGGCAGAGTAAATCCGATGACGCGTCTGGTTTATTCTGCTTTTTTATTTTTATTTGAAATTTTATGCTGAAATCTGCTTTCGGTTTTTGCCTGGGAGGGTGAAAAAATAGAGTAATCGCTGTAAGTGCTCATTTTTAAGCGATTATTTGTCATTTCATTTGCTTATACTGGTTTAATTCTCCGTTTATTCGATTCTTTCCTCCGTTTTATTCTTATCCGCTGTTACACCACCACTTCGGTGTTAATTGCCATGCCTTATCGTCAGCGGTTAATGTGTTGTTAAACCGTTATTCATTATAAGAGTGGAGGCAAGCCATGGAGATGTTGTCTGGAGCCGAGATGGTCGTCCGATCGCTCATCGATCAGGGTGTGAAGCAGGTATTCGGGTATCCTGGGGGCGCAGTCCTCGATATTTATGATGCTTTGCATACGGTCGGTGGTATTGATCATGTGCTGGTCCGCCATGAGCAGGCAGCGGTCCATATGGCCGATGGTCTGGCACGTGCGACGGGGGAAGTGGGCGTTGTGTTGGTCACCTCAGGGCCGGGAGCAACCAATGCGATCACGGGTATCGCAACGGCGTACATGGACTCCATCCCGCTGGTGATCCTCTCCGGGCAAGTGGCTACCTCTCTGATTGGCTACGATGCCTTTCAGGAGTGCGACATGGTGGGGATTTCTCGTCCGGTGGTAAAACACAGCTTTTTGGTCAAGCAAACGGAAGATATACCTCAGGTGCTGAAGAAAGCCTTCTGGTTGGCCGCAAGCGGTCGCCCTGGTCCTGTGGTTGTGGACTTGCCGAAGGATATTCTGAATCCAGCTAAGAAACTGCCTTATAGCTGGCCGGAGTCGGTGAGCATGCGTTCGTATAATCCGACGACAACTGGACATAAAGGGCAGATAAAACGTGCTCTGCAGACGTTAGTCGCGGCTAAAAAACCGGTTGTGTACGTGGGTGGTGGCGCCGTTAATGCCGCCTGCCATGAGCCGTTGGGCCAGATCGCTGAAGCACTTAATCTGCCAGTTGTTTCCTCGCTGATGGGGTTAGGCGCGTTTCCGGCAACGCATCGTCAGGCGCTGGGCATGTTGGGCATGCACGGTACTTATGAAGCAAACATGACCATGCATCATTCCGATGTGATCTTTGCCGTCGGCGTGCGCTTTGACGATCGTACAACCAATAATCTGGCAAAATATTGCCCGAATGCGACCGTGTTACATATCGATATCGACCCCACCTCTATTTCAAAAACCGTGACTGCGGATATTCCAATCGTGGGTGATGCTCTCCTGGTGCTGGATCAGATGCTTGAGCTGCTGGAGCAGGAGAAATCGCAGCAGCCGCTGGACGATAACCGTGACTGGTGGCAACAGATTGAGCACTGGCGCGCCCGTCAGTGCCTGAAATACGACACTCAAAGCGAAAGTATTAAACCGCAGGCGGTGATCGAAACCATCTGGCGTCTGACAAAAGGGGATGCATATGTGACCTCTGACGTTGGTCAGCATCAGATGTTTGCTGCGCTGTACTATCCGTTTGATAAACCGCGCCGCTGGATCAACTCAGGCGGCCTCGGCACCATGGGATTCGGTTTACCTGCGGCGTTAGGGGTGAAAATGGCTTTGCCGGATGAAACGGTAGTGTGCGTCACCGGGGATGGCAGCATTCAGATGAATATCCAGGAACTGTCGACGGCGCTGCAATATGAGCTGCCGGTGCTGGTACTCAACCTTAACAACCGCTATCTCGGCATGGTGAAACAGTGGCAGGACATGATCTATTCCGGGCGTCATTCGCAGTCTTATATGCAGTCGCTACCTGATTTTGTTCGTCTTGCTGAAGCATATGGGCATATTGGTATCCAGATAAATCATCCGGATGAGCTGGAAAGCAAACTGGGGGAAGCACTGGAACATGTGCGCAACCACCGGCTGGTGTTTGTTGATGTCACCGTCGATGGCAGTGAGCATGTCTACCCGATGCAAATTCGAGGGGGCGGTATGGATGAGATGTGGTTAAGCAAAACGGAGAGGACCTGATTATGCGCCGGATATTATCAGTATTACTGGAAAACGAGTCTGGGGCATTATCGCGCGTAATAGGCCTCTTCGCTCAGCGTGGTTACAACATTGAAAGCCTGACCGTCGCGCCGACTGACGATCCGACCTTATCACGGATGACGATCCAGACCGTGGGCGATGAAAAGGTCCTCGAGCAAATTGAAAAGCAACTGCACAAGCTGGTGGACGTTCTGCGCGTCAGCGAACTGGGGCAGGGCGCCCACGTTGAACGAGAAATTATGCTGGTGAAAATTCAGGCCAGCGGGTATGGCCGGGAAGAGGTGAAACGCAACACGGAGATTTTTCGTGGGCAAATTATCGACGTTACGCCGTCTATCTACACCGTACAACTGGCGGGCACCAGCGATAAGCTGGATGCGTTTCTGGCAACGCTGCGTGAAGTCGCTAAAATTGTGGAAGTTGCCCGTTCCGGCGTGGTGGGACTCTCCCGAGGCGATAAAATCATGCGTTAATAGCCGACTGTAGGCCTGATAAGCACAGTGCCATCAGGCATCATCGTGGAGGTCATGCCGGATGGCGGCGTAAATGCCTTATCCGGCCTACAGGTAACGTACCCGTTTTCGCTGATGCTACCTGTTGCGCTTTTTTTTGCGAAATCAGCAGTAACCAGAGACAAAAGCGGTTGCCGCAGTCATTATTCTGCGCTTAGATGTTAATAAATTTAACCCATGCCATCTTAAAGGTTATGGTTTGTACATTTTACGCAAGGGGCAATTGTGAAACTGGATGAAATCGCTCGGTTGGCCGGCGTTTCGCGAACTACTGCAAGCTACGTTATTAATGGCAAAGCAAAGCAATACCGCGTAAGCGACAAAACGGTCGAAAAAGTCATGGCGGTGGTGCGCGAACATAATTACCACCCTAATGCTGTGGCGGCCGGGCTCCGTGCTGGACGCACACGTTCTATCGGGTTAGTAATCCCGGACCTGGAGAATACGAGTTATACCCGCATTGCAAACTACCTGGAACGTCAGGCGCGTCAGCGTGGGTATCAACTGCTGATTGCCTGCTCTGAAGATCAGCCGGATAACGAAATGCGCTGTATTGAGCACCTTTTGCAGCGTCAGGTTGACGCCATTATTGTGTCTACCTCATTACCGCCGGAACATCCGTTCTATCAGCGCTGGGCGAACAGTTCATTCCCGATTGTGGCGCTGGATCGTGCGCTGGATCGTGAACACTTCACCAGTGTTGTCGGCGCAGACCAGGATGATGCGGAAATGCTGGCGGAGGAATTGCGTAAATTCCCTGCTGAAACCGTGCTCTATCTGGGGGCGCTCCCTGAATTATCGGTCAGTTTCCTGCGCGAACAGGGTTTCCGTACCGCGTGGAAAGACGATCCTCGTGACGTGCACTTCCTGTATGCCAATAGCTATGAGCGGGAGGCAGCAGCGCAGCTGTTTGATAAATGGCTGGAAACACATCCGATGCCTCAGGCACTGTTCACCACCTCATTTGCGCTATTGCAGGGGGTGATGGATGTGACATTGCGTCGCGATGGGCAACTGCCATCCGATTTAGCCATTGCCACGTTTGGCGATCACGAACTGCTCGACTTCCTGCAATGTCCGGTGCTGGCAGTGGCACAGCGCCACCGAGATGTGGCTGAACGTGTGCTGGAGATTGTCCTTGCAAGCCTTGATGAACCGCGTAAACCAAAACCAGGATTAACGCGCATTCGGCGTAATCTGTACCGCCGCGGCATCCTTAGCCGTAACTAAGTGGTTGCTATTGATGGCATTGGAGAGAATGCTTCGATGCCATCAAATATTTTATTCTCAGAAATAACCTTATTCTATTTAAGAATATTCTTTAGAATTATCTGAAATTTATTCTTTAATTATCCTAATTTAAAAATGCAACTATCCTTTTTTGGGTTATTGATACGTAACGGCGCGTTACGTTTGTATTATTTTGTTACATGCTTGTGTGGATTTGCCGAATTAACAAACACTTTGCCGCCGAATTGCGGCAATCTCTCACCTTCCTTGGCCGTACGGGCCGTACAGACCGATGAACTGGTACTGTTATCTCGCTGCATATTGTCCTAAAATGCCGCTCGCGTCGCAAACTGACACTTTATATTTTCCTCGGTTGATATTGAGTTGTTTTAAACAATGATGAGTTGTTGGATTTTTTTCTTACAAATATTCATGACGTTAATTTGCTTCGTTTGCTGTACGGAATTTGTTCAACGCAGATATTAGCCGTAAACAATGGGTTTTTTGCTCCGCTAAGCGCCGTGACTTGCTTGACAAGGTTTTCCTCCGCTCCGTAAACTCCTTTAAGTGGGATTTTGTGGGATAAAGTGGTGATTGGGGGTGAGACTGGCATGTTCCGGGGAGCAACGTTAGTTAATCTCGACAGTAAAGGGCGCTTATCAGTGCCTACCCGTTATCGGGATCAACTGCTTGAGAGCGCTACCGGTCAAATGGTTTGCACCATTGACATCCATCACCCGTGCCTGCTGCTGTACCCCCTGCCTGAATGGGAAATTATCGAGCAGAAGTTATCGCGTCTGTCGAGCATGAATCCAGTTGAGCGTCGCGTACAGCGCCTGTTGTTGGGTCATGCCAGCGAATGTCAGATGGATAGCGCTGGTCGATTATTGATAGCGCCCATTCTGCGGCAACACGCAGGGTTAACGAAAGAAGTGATGCTGGTTGGGCAGTTCAATAAGTTTGAGCTGTGGGATGAAACGACCTGGTATCAACAGGTCAAGGAAGATATCGACGCTGAGCAGTCTGTGACCGGCGCGCTGTCGGAACGATTGCAGGACTTGTCTCTATAAGATGATGGAAAATTATAAACACACCACGGTGTTGCTGGATGAAGCCGTAAATGGCCTGAATATTCGTCCAGACGGCATCTACATTGACGGGACATTTGGTCGCGGTGGTCATTCACGTCTGATCCTCTCACAGCTTGGTGAAGAGGGACGTTTACTGGCCATCGATCGCGATCCGCAGGCTATTGCCGTTGCCCAGACGATTACCGATCCCCGTTTCTCCATCATTCATGGACCTTTCTCTGCGCTGGCTGATTATGTCGCCGAGCGTGGACTTACCGGCAAGATCGACGGGATTCTTCTCGATCTTGGCGTGTCTTCTCCGCAGCTTGATGACGCTGAGCGCGGATTCTCATTTATGCGTGACGGTCCGTTAGATATGCGTATGGACCCCACACGCGGTCAGTCAGCGGCCGAATGGCTGCAAACCGCCGATGAAGCAGACATTGCCTGGGTGATTAAAACCTTTGGCGAGGAGCGCTTCGGCAAACGTATTGCCCGTGCCATCGTGGAGCGCAACCGCATAGAACCGATGACCCGTACCAAAGAACTGGCGGAAGTCATTGCAGCGGCAATGCCGGTGAAAGACAAATTCAAACATCCCGCGACCCGTACCTTCCAGGCGGTGCGCATTTGGGTAAACAGTGAACTGGAGGAGATAGAGCAGGCGCTAAAAAGCTCGCTCAGCGTGCTGGCACCAGGTGGTCGCCTTTCGATAATCAGTTTCCATTCGCTTGAAGATCGCATTGTGAAACGCTTTATGCGTGAACAAAGCCGCGGCCCTCAGGTTCCGGCTGGAATACCGATGACCGAAGCGCAGATCAAAAAGCTGGGCGGTCGTGAGTTGAGAGCACTAGGCAAGTTGATGCCGGGTGAAGAAGAGGTAGCTGAGAATCCTCGTGCCCGTAGTTCAGTTCTGCGTATTGCAGAGAGGACGAACGCATGATCAGCAGAGTGACAGAAGCCCTCAGCAAAGTTAAAGGATCGATAGGAAGCAACGAGCGCCATGCTTTGCCTGGCGTGATCGGTGACGATCTTTTGCGGTACGGGAAGCTGCCACTCTGCCTGTTCATTTGCATTATTTTGACGGCGGTTACCGTCGTGACAACCGCACACCATACGCGGTTACTGACCGCGCAGCGTGAGCAGCTGGTTCTGGAGCGAGATGCGCTGGATATCGAATGGCGTAACTTGATTCTTGAGGAGAACGCGCTCGGTGATCATAGCCGTGTTGAACGGATCGCAACGGAAAAGCTGCAAATGCAGCATGTTGATCCCTCACAAGAAAATATCGTAGTACAAAAATAAGGATAAACGCGACGCATGAAAGCAGCGGCAAAAACGCACAAACCAAAACGTCAGGAAGAACAAGCCAACTTTGTCAGTTGGCGTTTTGCGTTACTGTGCGGCTGTATTTTGCTGGCGCTGGGTTTTCTGCTGGGGCGTGTTGCCTGGCTGCAAATCATCGCGCCAGACATGCTGGTGCGTCAGGGAGACATGCGTTCTCTGCGCGTCCAGGAAGTGTCTACATCACGCGGGATGATTACCGACCGCTCAGGTCGTCCGCTGGCGGTGAGTGTTCCGGTGAAGGCGATTTGGGCCGACCCAAAAGAAGTTCATGACGCAGGCGGCGTGAGCGTTGGCGAACGCTGGAGAGCGCTGTCGACTGCGCTGAACCTCCCGCTTGATCAACTGGCTTCCCGTATTAACGCCAACCCGAAAGGGCGCTTTATCTATCTGGCGCGTCAGGTAAACCCTGACATGGCCGACTACATCAAGAAGCTGAAGCTGCCAGGCATTCACCTGCGCGAAGAATCCCGCCGTTACTATCCTTCCGGAGAAGTGACCGCTCACCTCATTGGTTTTACCAACGTCGACAGCCAGGGGATTGAAGGCGTTGAGAAGAGCTTCGACAAATGGCTCACCGGACAACCGGGTGAACGTATTGTACGTAAAGACCGCTATGGCCGCGTCATTGAAGATATCTCCTCTACCGACAGCCAGGCGGCACATAACCTCGCGCTGAGCATCGATGAGCGTTTACAGGCGCTGGTTTACCGTGAACTGAATAACGCCGTGGCGTTCAACAAGGCGGAGTCAGGCAGTGCGGTCCTGGTGGATGTGAACACCGGTGAAGTGCTGGCAATGGCGAACAGCCCGTCTTACAACCCGAACAATCTCACCGGTACGCCGAAAGACGCGATGCGTAACCGGACCATTACCGACGTGTTTGAGCCGGGTTCTACCGTCAAACCGATGGTGGTGATGACCGCGCTGCAGCGTGGCGTGGTACGTGAAAATACCGTACTTAACACCATTCCTTACCGAATTAATGGTCACGAAATTAAAGACGTGGCACGTTATAGCGAATTGACCCTTACCGGGGTTTTGCAGAAGTCGAGTAACGTCGGTGTTTCCAAACTGGCGTTAGCGATGCCGTCCTCAGCGTTAGTAGATACTTACTCACGTTTTGGGCTGGGAAAAGCGACCAATTTGGGGTTGGTCGGAGAACGCAGTGGCTTATATCCTCAAAAACAACGGTGGTCTGACATAGAGAGGGCCACCTTCTCTTTCGGCTATGGGCTAATGGTAACCCCGTTACAGTTAGCGCGAGTCTACGCAACTATCGGTAGCTATGGCGTTTATCGCCCGCTGTCGATTACTAAAGTTGACCCTCCCGTTCCGGGCGAGCGTATCTTCCCGGAGTCGACCGTACGCACTGTGGTGCACATGATGGAAAGCGTGGCGCTGCCGGGCGGTGGCGGCGTGAAGGCGGCGATTAAAGGCTATCGCATCGCGATTAAAACCGGTACGGCGAAAAAAGTCGGGCCAGATGGCCGCTACATCAATAAATATATTGCTTATACCGCAGGTGTTGCGCCTGCGAGTCAGCCGCGCTTCGCGCTGGTTGTTGTTATCAACGATCCGCAGGCGGGTAAATATTACGGTGGCGCCGTTTCCGCGCCGGTCTTTGGTGCCATCATGGGCGGCGTTTTGCGCACCATGAACATCGAGCCGGATGCGCTGACAACGGGCGATAAAAATGAATTTGTGAATAATCAAGGCGAGGCAACAGGTGGCAGATCGTAATTTGCGCGACCTTCTTGCTCCATGGGTGCCGGGTGCACCGGAGCGAGCACTGCGAGAGATGACACTCGACAGCCGTGTGGCTGCATCGGGCGATCTCTTTGTCGCAGTATTGGGTCATCAGGCGGACGGGCGTCGGTATATCCCGCAGGCGATAGCGCAAGGTGTGGCTGCCATTATTGCAGAAGCAAAAGATGAAGCTGCTGACGGTGAAATCCGCGAAATGCACGGTGTACCGGTTATCTATCTGAGCCAGCTTAACGAACGCTTATCTGCACTGGCGGGCCGTTTTTACCACGAGCCTTCTGAAAAAATGCGTCTGGTCGGTGTGACCGGAACGAACGGTAAAACCACCACCACCCAACTGCTGGCACAGTGGAGCCAACTGCTTGGTGAAACCAGTGCGGTAATGGGAACGGTAGGTAATGGCCTGCTGGGTAAAGTGATCCCGACGGAAAATACTACTGGTTCAGCCGTTGACGTTCAGCATGTGCTGGCGGGTCTGGTTGAACAGGGCGCGACCTTTGGCGCGATGGAAGTTTCATCGCATGGTCTGGTTCAGCACCGCGTGGCGGCGCTGAAATTTGCGGCCTCAGTATTTACCAACTTAAGCCGTGACCATCTCGATTATCACGGCGATATGGAGCACTACGAAGCCGCGAAATGGCTGCTGTATTCCACGCACCATTGCGGGCAGGCCATTGTTAATGCGGATGATGAAGTCGGTCGCCGCTGGCTGGCTAAACTTCCCGATGCGGTTTCCGTATCAATGGAAGACCACATTAACCCGAACTGTCACGGTCGTTGGTTAAAAGCGATTGACGTGGATTATCACGATAGCGGCGCGACGATTCGATTTGCTTCCTCATGGGGCGACGGCGAAATTGAAAGCCGCCTGATGGGGGCGTTTAACGTCAGCAATCTGCTGCTGGCGCTGGCAACGCTGCTGGCGCTGGGGTATCCGTTAGCTGATTTACTGAAAACGGCGACACAATTGCAGCCGGTTTGCGGGCGTATGGAAGTGTTCAGCGCGCCGGGTAAAACCACCGTGGTTGTTGATTACGCCCATACGCCAGATGCGCTGGAAAAAGCGCTACAGGCGGCACGTTTGCACTGTACTGGCAAACTGTGGTGCGTCTTTGGCTGCGGCGGCGATCGCGATAAAGGCAAACGTCCGTTGATGGGCGCAATTGCCGAGCAGTTTGCCGATGTTGTTGTGGTGACCGATGACAACCCGCGTACCGAAGAGCCGCGCGCCATTATTAACGACATTCTGGCGGGTATGCTGGATGCCGGACAGGCGAAGGTGATGGAAGGTCGCGCAGAAGCGGTGACAAACGCCATTATGCAGGCGAAAGAAAATGATGTGGTGCTGGTGGCCGGTAAAGGTCATGAAGACTACCAGATCGTTGGTTCACAGCGCCTCGATTATTCTGACCGCGTCACGGCAGCGCGTCTGCTGGGGGTTATCGCATGATTAGCGTAACGCTCAGCCAACTGGCGGATATCCTCCGTGGCGAATTGAAAGGGGCCGATCTGACCCTTGATGCCGTAACAACCGATACGCGTAAAGTGACGCCAGGCTGCCTGTTTGTGGCGCTGAAAGGCGAACGCTTTGATGCCCATGATTTTGCAGACAAAGCGCAAGAGAGCGGGGCTGGTGCGCTGTTGGTCAGCCGCCCGTTGGACACCAACCTGCCGCAGGTGATTGTTAAAGATACGCGTCTGGCGTTTGGTGAACTGGCGGCGTGGGTTCGCGCCCAGGTTCCGGCGCGCGTTGTCGCGCTGACCGGCTCATCCGGTAAAACGTCCGTCAAAGAGATGACGGCTGCCATTCTGAGCCAGTGTGGTAACACCCTATATACCGCGGGCAACCTGAATAACGACATCGGTGTACCGATGACGCTGCTGCGCTTAAACAACGATTACGACTATGCCGTGATTGAACTCGGTGCCAACCATCAGGGCGAAATCGCCTGGACCGTCGGCCTGACGCGTCCGGAAGCGGCGCTGGTGAACAACCTGGCCGCCGCGCACCTGGAAGGCTTCGGCTCTCTGACGGGCGTTGCGAAGGCAAAAGGTGAGATTTTTACCGGCCTGTCAGCGAACGGTATCGCCATTATGAATGCCGACAACAACGACTGGCTGAACTGGCAAAGCATCATCGGCGATCGCAAAGTCTGGCGTTTTTCCCCGAATGCGGCCAATAGCGACTTTTCGGCGACCAACGTTCATGTGACCTCGCATGGCACGGAGTTTTCGTTGCAAACGCCAACCGGAAGCATTGATGTTCTGCTACCGCTGCCGGGTCGCCATAACATTGCTAACGCCCTGGCGGCGGCTGCACTCGCGATGGCGGTAGGCGCGACGCACGAAGCAGTGAAAGCGGGTCTGAAGGATTTGCAAGCGGTCCCGGGGCGTCTGTTCCCGATTCAACTGGCAGAAAACCAGTTGCTGCTGGACGACTCCTATAACGCTAACGTCGGATCAATGACCGCAGCGGTACAGGTGCTGTCCGAAATGCCCGGCTACCGCGTGTTGGTGGTTGGCGATATGGCAGAGCTTGGCGCGGAAAGCGAAGCATGTCACGTGCAGGTGGGTATCGCCGCGAAGGCGGCGGGTATCGACTGTGTGCTGAGTACAGGGAAACTGAGTCAGGCAATTAGCCATGCCAGCGGCGTTGGTGAGCATTTTGCGGATAAAACCGCGCTGACCGCACATCTTAAAGCGCTGATTGCAGAACATCAGATCATGACGATTTTAGTGAAGGGTTCACGTAGTGCCGCCATGGAAGAGGTAGTACGCGCATTACAGGAGAATGGGACATGTTAGTTTGGCTGGCCGAACATTTGGTCAAATATTATTCCGGCTTTAACGTCTTTTCCTATCTGACGTTTCGCGCCATCGTCAGCCTGCTGACCGCGCTGTTCATCTCTTTGTGGATGGGCCCGCGTATGATTGCCCGCTTGCAAAAAATGTCATTTGGTCAGGTCGTGCGTAACGACGGTCCGGAATCGCACTTCAGTAAACGTGGTACGCCGACCATGGGCGGCATCATGATCCTCACCGCGATTGTTATCTCCGTGCTGCTGTGGGCCTACCCATCCAACCCGTACGTGTGGTGCGTGCTGGTGGTGCTGATTGGCTACGGCATTATCGGTTTTGTCGATGACTACCGCAAAGTGGTGCGTAAAGACACCAAAGGCCTGATAGCGCGCTGGAAATATTTCTGGATGTCGGTCATTGCATTAGGGGTCGCGTTTGCGCTGTATCTGGCAGGAAAAGACACCCCGGCAACTGAACTGGTGGTGCCGTTCTTTAAAGATGTCATGCCGCAACTGGGGCTGTTCTACATCCTGCTGGCGTACTTCGTCATTGTCGGTACCGGGAATGCGGTAAACCTTACCGACGGCCTGGATGGCCTGGCCATTATGCCGACCGTGTTTGTGGCCGCCGGTTTTGCGCTGGTGGCATGGGCGACCGGTAACATGAACTTTGCTAACTATCTGCACATTCCTTATTTACGCCACGCTGGCGAATTGGTGATTGTCTGTACGGCGATTGTCGGCGCAGGTTTAGGCTTCCTGTGGTTTAACACCTATCCGGCGCAGGTCTTTATGGGCGACGTCGGTTCACTGGCGCTGGGTGGCGCGCTGGGCATTATTGCCGTGCTGCTGCGTCAAGAATTCCTGCTGGTAATCATGGGCGGCGTATTTGTTGTGGAAACGCTGTCGGTCATTCTGCAGGTTGGCTCCTTTAAGCTGCGCGGACAGCGCATCTTCCGTATGGCGCCGATTCACCACCACTATGAACTGAAGGGCTGGCCGGAACCGCGCGTTATTGTGCGCTTCTGGATTATTTCGCTGATGCTGGTGCTGATTGGCCTGGCAACGCTGAAGGTACGTTAATCATGGCTGATTACCAGGGTAAAAAAGTCGTCATTATCGGTCTGGGATTGACCGGGCTGTCCTGCGTGGATTTCTTTCTGGCGCGTGGCGTGACGCCGCGTGTGATGGATACCCGCGCAACGCCGCCTGGCCTGGATAAATTACCGGAAGCGGTTGAGCGTCATGTTGGCAGCCTGAATGATGACTGGCTGCTGGCTGCCGATCTCATCGTCGCCAGCCCTGGTATTGCCCTGGCGCATCCTTCGTTGAGCGCCGCTGCTGATGCAGGGATTGAAATTGTTGGCGACATTGAGCTGTTTTGTCGCGAAGCACAGGCGCCGATCGTCGCGATCACCGGGTCCAACGGTAAAAGCACCGTCACGACGCTGGTTGGCGAAATGGCGAAAGCGGCCGGAGTAAACGTCGGCGTTGGCGGTAATATTGGCCTGCCTGCGCTGATGCTGCTGGATGACGAACGTGAACTGTATGTTCTGGAACTGTCCAGCTTCCAACTGGAGACAACCTCCAGCTTACGGGCTGTCGCGGCCACCATTTTGAACGTCACTGAAGATCATATGGACCGTTATCCGTTTGGACTGCAGCAGTACCGTGCAGCCAAACTGCGCGTCTATGAGAACGCGAAAGTATGCGTGGTCAACGCCGATGATGCGCTGACTATGCCGGTTCGTGGTGCAGATGAGCGTTGCGTGAGCTTTGGCGTCAATATGGGGGACTATCACCTGAATCGTCAGCAGGGCGAAACCTGGCTGCGAGTGAAAGGGGAAAAAGTCCTCAACGTGAAAGAGATGACGCTTACCGGCCAGCATAACTATACCAACGCCCTGGCAGCGCTGGCGCTGGCGGATGCTGCGGGTCTGCCACGGGCGTCGAGCCTGAAAGCACTGACCACCTTTACCGGTCTGGCGCACCGTTTTCAGTTGGTGCTGAACCATAACGGCGTACGCTGGATTAACGATTCGAAAGCCACCAACGTGGGCAGTACCGAAGCCGCGCTGAATGGCCTGCACGTTGACGGCACGCTGCACCTGCTGCTGGGCGGCGACGGAAAATCCGCTGATTTTATGCCGCTGCAACGTTACCTGAGCGGCAACAATATTCGTCTGTACTGCTTTGGCCGCGATGGCGCGCAACTCGCCGCTCTGCGACCTGATGTTGCGGAACAAACTGAAACCATGGAGCAGGCTATGCGTCTGCTTGCGCCGCGCGTGAAGCCGGGCGATATGGTGCTGCTGTCGCCAGCCTGCGCCAGCCTTGACCAGTTCAAGAACTTTGAGCAACGTGGTGACGTCTTCACCCGTTTGGCGAAGGAGTTGGGTTGATGCGCTTATCTCTCCCTCGTCTGAAAATGCCGCGCGTACCGGGACTGGGTGTCCTGGCGTGGATCTTCGCGGCACTTAAAGGCTGGGTGATGGCTTCGCGTGATAAAGACGCCGACAGCCTGATCATGTATGACCGCATGCTGCTGTGGCTGACCTTTGGTCTGGCAGCGATTGGTTTTGTGATGGTGACATCAGCATCGATGCCTGTAGGGCAACGCCTGGCGGGCGATCCTTTCCTGTTTGCTAAGCGTGACGCGTTGTACATCTTTCTCGCGTTTTGTCTGGCGATGGTGACGCTGCGTCTGCCGATGGAGTTCTGGCAAAAGTACAGTACGACGATGCTGATAGCCTCAATCATCATGCTGCTGATCGTACTGGTGGTGGGTAGCTCCGTTAACGGGGCGTCGCGCTGGATTGCGTTGGGCCCGCTGCGTATTCAGCCTGCGGAATTTACCAAGCTGTCGCTGTTCTGTTATCTCGCCAATTATCTGGTGCGTAAAGTGGATGAGGTGCGTAACAACCTGCGCGGCTTCTTAAAACCGATGGGCGTGATCCTGGTGCTGGCTATTTTACTGCTGGCGCAGCCTGATCTCGGTACGGTGGTGGTGCTGTTTGTTACCACGTTGGCGATGCTATTTTTGGCTGGCGCCAAATTGTGGCAATTCATCGCCATCATCGGCATGGGGATTTCGGCGGTCGTACTGCTGATCCTTGCCGAGCCGTATCGTATTCGCCGCGTAACTTCCTTCTGGAACCCGTGGGAAGATCCGTTTGGCAGCGGCTATCAGCTGACACAGTCTCTGATGGCTTTTGGTCGCGGTGAAGTGTGGGGCCAGGGATTGGGTAATTCAGTACAAAAACTGGAGTATTTACCTGAAGCGCACACCGACTTCATCTTCGCCATCATTGGGGAGGAGCTGGGTTATATCGGTGTGGTATTGGCACTTTTAATGGTATTCTTCGTCGCTTTTCGCGCGATGTCGATCGGTCGTAAGGCGCTGGAAATTGACCACCGTTTTTCAGGTTTCTTAGCCTGCTCCATCGGGATTTGGTTTAGCTTCCAGGCGCTGGTAAACGTCGGCGCGGCGGCGGGTATGCTGCCAACGAAAGGTCTGACGTTGCCGTTGATCAGTTATGGTGGTTCAAGTTTGTTGATCATGTCGACAGCCATCATGTTTTTGTTACGTATTGATTATGAAACGCGTCTGGAAAAAGCCCAGGCGTTTACACGAGGTGCACGATGAGTGGTCAACCGAAGCGGTTAATGGTGATGGCGGGCGGTACCGGTGGACATGTCTTCCCGGGGCTGGCGGTTGCGCACCATTTAATGGCCCAGGGCTGGCAGGTTCGTTGGCTGGGCACCGCCGATCGTATGGAAGCGGACTTAGTGCCGAAACACGGCATTGAAATTGACTTTATTCGCATCTCCGGTTTGCGTGGCAAAGGTGTTAACGCGCTGCTTGCCGCCCCCGTGCGTATTTTTAATGCCTGGCGTCAGGCGCGCGCCATCATGAAGCAGTTTAAGCCTGATGTGGTGCTGGGTATGGGCGGCTACGTGTCCGGCCCTGGCGGTCTGGCGGCCTGGTCATTAGGCATTCCGGTAGTTCTGCATGAGCAGAACGGTATTGCGGGATTAACCAACAAATGGTTGGCGAAGATCGCGACGAAGGTGATGCAGGCCTTCCCTGGTGCTTTCCCGAATGCGGACGTGGTGGGGAATCCAGTGCGTACTGATGTCCTTGCACTGCCGTTACCCGAAGAACGTTTGGCTGGGCGTGAAGGTCCGGTGCGCGTGCTGGTTGTCGGAGGTTCGCAGGGCGCGCGCGTGCTGAACCAGACGATGCCTCAGGTCGCCGCAAAACTTGGCGACGCAGTGACTATCTGGCATCAGAGCGGTAAAGGCGCGCAGCAAACCGTTGAGCAGGCTTATGCCGATGCGGGACAACCGCAACACAAGGTCACTGAATTTATTGATGATATGGCGGCAGCCTACGCGTGGGCGGATGTTGTGGTCTGTCGCTCAGGCGCGCTGACGGTGAGCGAGATTGCTGCCGCAGGTTTGCCGGCGTTGTTTGTGCCGTTCCAGCACAAAGACAGACAGCAGTACTGGAATGCGCTGCCGCTGGAGAAAGCGGGCGCTGCCAAAATTCTTGAGCAGCCGCAGTTTACTGTGGATGCCGTCGCCAGCACCCTTGCCGGGTGGTCGCGAGAAACCTTATTAACCATGGCAGAACGTGCGCGCGCCGCATCCATACCGGATGCCACAGAGCGTGTTGCAACTGAAGTGAGCCGGGCTGCCCGGGTGTAATTGTTGTGATGCCTTTTGCATCGCATGAACTGAGAAGTTAATGGCTAAAGAATGAATACACAACAACTGGCAAAACTGCGTTCCATCGTGCCCGAAATGCGTCGCGTTCGGCACATCCACTTTGTCGGCATCGGTGGTGCCGGTATGGGCGGTATTGCCGAAGTTTTGGCCAATGAAGGTTATCAGATCAGCGGTTCTGACTTAGCACCGAATCCGGTGACGCAGCAGTTGACGAATCTGGGCGCCACGATTTTCTTTAATCATCGCCCGGAAAACGTGCGTGATGCGAGCGTGGTGGTGGTGTCCAGCGCTATTTCTGCGGATAACCCGGAAATTGTTGCGGCCCATGAAGCGCGTATCCCGGTGATCCGCCGTGCGGAGATGCTGGCAGAGTTGATGCGTTTTCGTCACGGTATCGCCATTGCCGGGACCCACGGTAAAACCACGACCACGGCGATGGTCTCCAGCATCTATGCGGAAGCGGGTCTGGATCCGACTTTCGTCAACGGCGGTTTGGTGAAAGCAGCAGGCGTCCATGCTCGTCTGGGTCATAGCCGTTATTTGATTGCCGAAGCGGATGAGAGCGACGCGTCGTTCCTGCATTTGCAGCCGATGGTGGCGATTGTCACCAATATCGAAGCTGACCATATGGATACCTACCATGGCGATTTCGAAAATTTAAAGCAGACGTTTATTAATTTCCTGCATAACTTGCCGTTTTATGGCCGTGCGGTGATGTGCGTTGACGATCCGGTTATTCGCGAGCTGTTACCGCGAGTTGGCCGTCAGACCACGACCTATGGTTTCAGCGATGATGCTGACGTTCGCGTAGAAGATTATCAACAGATCGGCCCACAAGGGCACTTCACGCTGCTGCGTCAGGGGATGGCCGATTTACGTGTGACATTGAACGCACCGGGCCGTCACAATGCGCTGAACGCGGCGGCGGCGGTGGCAGTTGCAACAGAAGAAGGCATTGAAGACGAGGCTATTTTACGCGCGCTGGAAAGTTTCCAGGGGACCGGGCGTCGTTTTGACTTCCTCGGCGAGTTCCCGCTTGAGCCGGTGAACGGGAAAGCCGGAACTGCGATGCTGGTCGATGACTATGGCCATCACCCAACGGAAGTGGACGCCACGATCAAAGCCGCACGCGCAGGTTGGCCGGACAAAAATTTGGTGATGCTGTTCCAGCCGCACCGCTTCACGCGTACGCGCGATCTGTATGACGACTTTGCCAACGTGCTGACCCAGGTCGATGCGCTGTTGATGCTGGATGTATACGCCGCGGGTGAAGCCGCGATTCCGGGGGCCGACAGCCGCTCGCTGTGCCGTACGATCCGTGGTCGCGGTAAGATCGACCCGATTCTGGTATCCGATCCGGCTCAGGTGGCAGACATGCTGGCGCCGGTATTAACCGGCAACGATCTGATTTTGGTGCAGGGCGCTGGAAATATCGGCAAAATCGCGCGTTCCTTAGCTGAAATCAAACTGAAGCCGCAAAACCCGGAGGAGGAACAACATGGCTGATAAAATCGCGGTCCTGTTAGGGGGCACCTCCGCAGAACGAGAAGTGTCGCTGAATTCTGGCGCGGCTGTACTCGCCGGGCTGCGTGAAGGTGGTGTAGATGCCCATCCGGTTGACCCGAAAGAGGTTGATGTCACTCTTCTGAAATCAATGGGTTTTCAGAAGGTGTTTATTGCTCTGCACGGTCGCGGCGGTGAAGATGGTACGTTGCAGGGCATGCTGGAGCAGATCGGCCTGCCGTATACCGGTAGCGGCGTTATGGCATCGGCTATCTCAATGGACAAGCTGCGCAGCAAGCTGCTGTGGCAGGGGGCTGGATTGCCCGTTGCGCCATGGGTGGCATTGACCCGTGCTGAGTTTGAAAAAGGACTTAGCGATGAAGTGGTTACGAGAGTTTCTGCGTTAGGCTTGCCGTTGATTGTGAAGCCAAGCCGTGAAGGTTCCAGCGTCGGGATGTCAAAAGTTGAAGAAGAAAATGCTTTGCAAACTGCATTAGCATTGGCTTTTCAGCATGATGAAGAAGTACTGATTGAAAAATGGCTCAGTGGGCCAGAATTCACAGTTGCGATACTCGGCGAAGAAATTTTACCGTCAATACGTATCCAACCCGCGGGAACCTTCTATGATTATGAGGCGAAGTATCTGTCTGATGAGACACAATATTTCTGCCCTGCAGGTCTGGAAGTTGGCCAGGAGGCCGAATTACAGGCGTTAGTCCTGAATGCGTGGAACGCATTGGGCTGTAAAGGCTGGGGCCGTATTGACGTCATGCTGGACAGCGATGGCCAGTTTTATCTGCTGGAAGCGAATACCTCTCCGGGTATGACCAGCCACAGTCTGGTGCCGATGGCGGCACGTCAGGCGGGCCTGAGCTTCTCGCAGTTGGTGGTTCGAATTCTGGCGTTGGCGGACTGATATGTCGCAGGCTGCGCTGAACACGCGAAACGGTGATGAAGAAGAAGTAAACTCCTCACGCCGCAATAATGGAACGCGTCTTGCAGGAATACTGTTCCTGCTGACAGTGCTGTGCACCGTGTTTGTCAGCGGCTGGGTCGTGTTGGGATGGATGGAAGATGCGCAGCGTTTGCCATTGTCGAAGCTGGTATTGACCGGTGAGCGACATTACACGCGCAATGACGATATCCGTCAGTCCATCCTGGCGCTGGGCGCTCCGGGAACCTTTATGACTCAGGATGTGAACATCATTCAGAGTCAGATTGAACGCCT
Source organism: Citrobacter sp. RHBSTW-00029 (assembly GCF_014104295.1). Classification (NCBI taxonomy): domain Bacteria; kingdom Pseudomonadati; phylum Pseudomonadota; class Gammaproteobacteria; order Enterobacterales; family Enterobacteriaceae; genus Citrobacter; species Citrobacter sp. RHBSTW-00029. The sequence goes on along the minus strand of NZ_JABXRT010000001.1, from coordinate 3,353,424 downwards.
TCCCTGGATTAAGCAGGCGAGTGTCAGAAAGCAGTGGCCTGATGAATTGAAGATTCATCTGGTTGAATATGTGCCAATAGCGCGTTGGAATGACCAACATATGGTGGATGCCGATGGCAATACATTCAGCGTCCCAACCGGTCGGGCCAATAAGCAGGTATTACCCATGTTGTACGGTCCGGAAGGTAGCGCGAGTGAAGTGTTGCAAGGGTTCCGCGATATGGGGCAGGTGCTGGCTAAGGATAGATTCACCCTGAAGGAAGCGGCGATGACCGCTCGTCGTTCCTGGCAGTTAACGCTTAATAACGATATTAAGCTCAATCTTGGCAGGGGCGATACGATAAAACGTTTGGCTCGCTTTGTGGAACTCTACCCGGTTTTACAGCAGCAGGCGCAAACCGATGGCAAACGGATTAGCTACGTTGATTTGCGTTATGACTCAGGAGCGGCAGTAGGCTGGGTTCCCTTGCCTCCTGAGGAATCTAATCAGCAACAGAATCAGGCACAGGCAGAACAACAATGATCAAGGCGACGGACAGAAAACTGGTAGTTGGACTGGAGATTGGCACCGCGAAGGTAGCCGCTTTAGTAGGGGAAGTTCTGCCCGACGGTATGGTCAATATCATTGGCGTGGGCAGTTGCCCATCGCGAGGTATGGATAAAGGTGGGGTGAATGACCTTGAGTCAGTGGTGAAATGCGTACAGCGTGCCATTGACCAGGCTGAACTGATGGCAGATTGCCAGATTTCCTCAGTGTATCTGGCGCTTTCCGGTAAACATATTAGCTGTCAGAATGAAATTGGTATGGTGCCCATTTCCGAAGAGGAAGTGACCCAGGAAGATGTGGAAAATGTTGTGCATACGGCAAAATCCGTACGTGTGCGCGATGAACATCGTGTACTGCACGTTATTCCACAGGAATACGCCATTGACTACCAGGAAGGCATTAAAAATCCGGTCGGTCTTTCCGGCGTGCGTATGCAGGCGAAAGTACATCTGATTACCTGCCACAACGACATGGCGAAGAACATCGTCAAAGCCGTTGAACGCTGTGGCCTGAAAGTTGACCAACTGATATTTGCCGGGTTGGCAGCCAGTTATTCCGTGTTAACGGAAGACGAACGTGAGCTGGGTGTCTGCGTGGTCGATATTGGTGGTGGTACAATGGACATCGCCGTTTATACTGGCGGGGCGTTGCGCCATACCAAAGTAATCCCTTATGCAGGGAATGTGGTCACCAGCGATATCGCGTATGCCTTTGGTACGCCGCCGAGCGATGCTGAAGCCATCAAAGTGCGTCATGGTTGTGCGCTGGGTTCTATCGTTGGTAAAGATGAGAGCGTTGAAGTGCCAAGCGTCGGTGGTCGTCCACCACGCAGTCTGCAACGTCAGACTCTGGCTGAGGTCATTGAGCCGCGTTATACCGAGCTGCTTAACCTGGTCAACGAAGAAATTTTACAATTACAGGAACAACTTCGCCAGCAGGGTGTGAAACATCATCTGGCGGCGGGGATTGTGTTAACCGGTGGTGCTGCGCAAATTGAAGGTCTTGCGGCCTGCGCTCAGCGCGTGTTTCATACGCAGGTGCGTATTGGTGCGCCGCTCAATATTACCGGTCTGACAGATTATGCCCAGGAGCCGTATTATTCAACGGCAGTGGGGTTGCTTCATTACGGGAAAGAATCCCATTTAAGTGGTGAAGCTGAAGTTGAAAAACGTGTAACGGCATCAGTTGGCTCGTGGATTAAACGACTCAATAGTTGGCTGCGAAAAGAGTTTTAATTTTTATGAGGCCGGCAATAATTACGGCCTCAGGCGACAGGCACATACACAACGTCATTCAAGTTGCATCGCGACGGCAACTGAGCGAATCTCCTGGAACATAGTTTACTATGTGACGGGAGTGAGTGAAGGCAGCCAACAAAGAGGCGGCTTGAAGGATAAAGTGTAAAACGGAGAGAGAAACTATGTTTGAACCTATGGAACTGACCAATGACGCGGTGATTAAAGTCATCGGCGTCGGCGGCGGCGGCGGTAATGCCGTTGAACACATGGTGCGCGAGCGCATCGAAGGTGTTGAATTCTTCGCGGTGAATACCGACGCCCAGGCGTTGCGTAAAACGGCGGTTGGACAGACCATTCAGATTGGTAGCGGCATCACCAAGGGTCTGGGCGCGGGTGCAAACCCGGAAGTCGGTCGCAATGCGGCAGACGAAGACCGTGAAGCTCTGCGTGCAGCGCTTGACGGCGCAGACATGGTGTTCATCGCAGCAGGCATGGGCGGCGGGACCGGGACCGGTGCAGCGCCAGTGGTTGCTGAAGTAGCAAAAGATTTAGGTATTCTGACCGTTGCTGTCGTGACTAAGCCTTTCAACTTTGAAGGCAAGAAGCGTATGGCATTTGCGGAGCAGGGTATCACCGAGTTGTCCAAACATGTGGACTCTCTAATTACTATTCCGAACGACAAACTGCTGAAAGTGCTGGGTCGCGGTATCTCCCTGCTGGATGCGTTTGGCGCAGCGAATGATGTGCTGAAAGGCGCAGTCCAGGGTATCGCTGAACTGATTACGCGTCCGGGCCTGATGAACGTCGACTTTGCAGACGTGCGCACCGTGATGTCCGAAATGGGCTATGCGATGATGGGTTCTGGCGTGGCGAGCGGTGAAGATCGCGCTGAAGAAGCGGCTGAAATGGCTATCTCTTCACCTCTGCTGGAAGATATCGATCTGTCTGGCGCGCGTGGCGTGCTGGTTAACATTACTGCGGGCTTCGACCTGCGTCTGGATGAGTTTGAAACCGTGGGTAACACCATCCGTGCCTTTGCATCGGATAACGCGACCGTGGTAATCGGTACCTCTCTGGACCCGGATATGAACGACGAACTGCGCGTAACCGTTGTTGCGACTGGAATTGGTATGGACAAGCGTCCTGAAATCACTCTGGTAACCAACAAGCAGGTACAGCAGCCGGTCATGGATCGTTACCAGCAGCACGGTATGGCGCCGTTGACGCAAGAGCAGAAGCCGGTAGCGAAAGTGGTTAACGACAATACGCCGCAAACCACTAAAGAGCCGGATTATCTGGATATCCCTGCATTCCTGCGTAAGCAAGCTGATTAAGAATTAGCTGGAATTTGGGAATTGTGGCTCTTTGTGCTAAACTGGTCCACCGAATGTATAGTACACTTCGGTTGGATAGGTAATTTGGCGAGATTATACGATGATCAAACAAAGGACTCTTAAACGTATCGTTCAGGCGACTGGTGTCGGTTTACATACCGGCAAAAAAGTCACCCTGACATTACGCCCTGCGCCGGCCAACACCGGGGTCATCTATCGTCGCACCGACTTGAATCCTCCGGTAGATTTCCCGGCCGATGCCAAATCTGTGCGTGATACCATGCTCTGTACGTGTCTGGTCAATGAGCATGATGTGCGGATTTCAACCGTAGAGCACCTGAATGCTGCTCTGGCGGGCTTAGGTATCGATAACATCGTTATTGAAGTTAACGCCCCGGAAATCCCGATCATGGATGGTAGTGCTGCTCCATTCGTCTACCTGCTGCTTGACGCAGGTATTGAAGAACTGAACAGTGCGAAGAAATTTGTCCGCATCAAAGAGACCGTTCGCGTCGAAGATGGCGACAAGTGGGCTGAATTCAAGCCGTTTAATGGTTTCTCGTTGGATTTTACCATCGACTTTAACCATCCGGCGATTGATGCCAGCACGCAGCGCTATGCGATGAACTTCTCTGCTGATGCGTTCATGCGCCAGATCAGCCGTGCGCGTACTTTCGGCTTCATGCGTGATATCGAGTATCTGCAGTCCCGTGGCCTGGCCCTGGGCGGCAGCTTCGATTGTGCCATCGTTGTTGACGATTATCGCGTACTGAACGAAGACGGCCTGCGTTTTGAAGATGAATTCGTTCGTCACAAAATGCTCGACGCGATTGGTGACTTGTTCATGTGTGGTCACAACATTATTGGTGCATTTACCGCGTATAAATCCGGTCATGCATTGAATAACAAACTGTTGCAGGCGGTCCTGGCAAAACAGGAAGCCTGGGAATATGTGACCTTCCAGGACGACGCAGAACTGCCTCTGGCGTTCAAAGCACCTTCGACTGTACTGGCATAATAACTATACACAAAATCATTCAAGTTGCATCAAAGCGGCAACTGAGCGAATCCTCAGGAACGTACGACCAGTACGTGACTGGGGTGAGAGAAGGTAGCCAACAAAGAGGCAGCTTGAAGGATGAAGTGTATATCTGTCGTATAAATTCGACTGGTCAATCTGGCACTCTCTCCGGCCAGGTGAGCCAGTCGTTTTTTTTTATCCTCCGATAGCTCACCGTCTTTTTCGATGCGACTTTTTTCCCGCTGTCAGATTAAAATACAGCGCGATAGCTGCTTTCTTAAGCATATTTAACCACGGCTTGCTGTCATTACTGCTGTGGAGTGCGCGCTTTAATGATAAGATTCGTGCGCAAAAAAAATGTTTTGCATTCGTAACCCCAAATGCAGGGTATATCAGGTGGCAAAAACGTGAGTGGAATACTGACGCGTTGGCGACAGTTAGGCAGACGGTACTTCTGGCCGCATCTCTTATTAGGGATGGTCGCGGCAAGTTTTGGCCTGCCCGCGATCGGTAATGCCGCTGAACCGAATACGCCCGCGAAAGCGACCGCCAGCAACCACGATCAATCCGCTAAGGTTAACTTTAGCCAGCTTGCTTTGCTGGAAGCCACTAACCGTCGCCCGAATTTTACTGTCGATTACTGGCATCAACATGCCATTCGTACGGTTATCCGCCATCTTTCTTTTGCCATGGCGCCTCAGGCGTTGCCTGTTGCCGAAGAGCCGTTGCCAATCCAGGCGCACCATCTTGCGTTACTGAATACGCTCAGCGCGATGCTGACGCAAGAAGGCACTCCGCCCGCGACAGTAAGTCGCGTGACATACGCCCACTTTACTTCTCAGGCCGCGTTTAGCGTTCCGGTCTGGATCAGCCAGCTGCAGGGTATCCGCGCTGGTCCTCAACGCCTCAGCTAAAAAAGAACCTTCCAACTTATAATTTTTGACTCCGCATCGCGGGGCGTTTGAGATTTTATTATGCTAATCAAATTATTAACCAAAGTATTCGGTAGCCGTAACGAGCGTACGCTGCGTCGTATGCGTAAAGTGGTCAATGTCATCAACGCGATGGAACCGGAGATGGAAAAACTCTCCGATGATGAACTGAAAGCGAAGACCGCTGAATTCCGCGCCCGTCTGGAAAAAGGTGCCAGCGTTGAGAGCCTGATCCCGGAAGCGTTCGCAGTGGTGCGTGAAGCGAGTAAACGCGTGTTCGGTATGCGCCACTTCGACGTTCAGCTGCTGGGCGGTATGGTGCTTAACGATCGCTGCATCGCGGAAATGCGTACTGGTGAAGGTAAAACCCTGACCGCGACGCTGCCAGCCTACCTGAATGCATTAAGCGGGAAGGGCGTACACGTGGTTACTGTGAACGACTACCTGGCTCAGCGTGATGCCGAAAATAACCGCCCGCTGTTTGAATTCCTCGGCATGACCGTTGGTATCAACATGTCTGGCCTGCCAGCGCCAGCCAAGCGTGAAGCCTACAACGCCGATATTACTTACGGTACCAACAACGAATACGGCTTTGACTACCTGCGCGACAACATGGCGTTTAGCCCGGAAGAGCGCGTTCAGCGTAAACTGCATTATGCGCTGGTCGATGAAGTCGACTCCATCCTGATCGATGAAGCACGTACTCCGCTGATCATTTCCGGCCCGGCTGAAGATAGCTCGGAAATGTACAAGAAAGTGAACAAAATCATTCCAAACCTGATCCGTCAGGAGAAGGAAGATTCTGACACATTCCAGGGCGAAGGCCACTTCTCTGTCGATGAGAAATCGCGCCAGGTTAACCTTACCGAACGTGGTCTGGTTCTGATTGAAGAACTGCTGGTGAAAGAAGGCATTATGGATGAAGGCGAGTCGTTGTACTCTCCGGGCAACATTATGCTGATGCACCACGTGACTGCCGCACTGCGTGCGCACGTGCTGTTTACCCGCGATGTTGACTACATCGTGAAAGACGGCGAAGTTATCATCGTTGATGAACACACCGGCCGTACCATGCAGGGGCGTCGCTGGTCCGATGGTCTGCACCAGGCTGTTGAAGCTAAAGAAGGCGTAGAGATCCAGAACGAGAACCAGACGCTGGCATCTATTACCTTCCAGAACTACTTCCGTTTGTACGAAAAACTGGCCGGTATGACCGGTACAGCAGATACCGAAGCCTTTGAATTTAGCTCCATCTACAAGCTGGATACCGTAGTTGTACCAACTAACCGTCCGATGATCCGTAAGGATTTACCGGATCTGGTGTACATGACCGAAGCGGAAAAAATTCAGGCCATTATCGAAGATATTAAAGAGCGTACCGCGAATGGTCAGCCGGTGCTGGTGGGGACTATCTCCATTGAAAAATCTGAAGTGGTCTCTAACGAGCTGACCAAGGCAGGCATCAAACATAACGTGCTGAACGCCAAGTTCCACGCTAACGAAGCAGCAATCGTCGCACAGGCGGGCTATCCTTCAGCCGTGACCATTGCCACTAACATGGCGGGTCGTGGTACGGATATCGTGCTGGGCGGTAGCTGGCAGGCAGAAGTCGCCGAGCTGGAAAATCCGACAGAAGAACAAATCGCACAGATTAAAGCTGACTGGCAGGTGCGTCACGACGCGGTGTTGGCCTCCGGTGGTTTGCACATCATTGGTACCGAACGTCATGAATCTCGCCGTATCGATAACCAGCTGCGTGGCCGTTCCGGTCGTCAGGGGGATGCGGGTTCTTCTCGTTTCTACCTGTCGATGGAAGATGCGCTGATGCGTATTTTTGCCTCCGACCGCGTGTCTGGCATGATGCGTAAATTGGGTATGAAGCCAGGTGAAGCGATTGAACATCCATGGGTAACCAAAGCGATTGCTAACGCGCAGCGTAAAGTAGAAAGCCGCAACTTCGATATTCGTAAACAGCTGTTGGAATACGATGACGTTGCCAACGATCAGCGTCGTGCCATCTACAGCCAGCGTAATGAACTGCTGGATGTGTCCGACGTTAGCGAAACCATCAACAGCATTCGCGAAGATGTCTTCAAAGCCACCATTGATGCGTATATTCCGCCGCAGTCCCTGGAAGAAATGTGGGATATTCCGGGTCTGCAGGAACGTTTGAAAAACGATTTCGACCTCGAGATGCCGATTTCAGAGTGGCTGGATAAAGAGCCTGAGCTGCACGAAGAAACGCTGCGCGAACGTATTCTGGCAAACGCCGTAGAAGTTTATCAGCGTAAAGAAGATGTTGTGGGCGCAGAGATGATGCGTCACTTCGAAAAAGGCGTGATGCTGCAAACTCTCGACTCCTTGTGGAAAGAGCACCTTGCGGCGATGGACTATCTGCGTCAGGGTATCCACCTGCGTGGTTATGCGCAAAAAGATCCGAAGCAGGAATATAAACGCGAATCCTTCTCTATGTTTGCATCAATGCTGGAATCACTGAAGTACGAAGTGATCAGCACCCTGAGCAAAGTTCAGGTGCGTATGCCTGAAGAAGTAGAAGCGATGGAGCAGCAGCGTCGCGAAGATGCTGAGCGTTTAGCGCAGATGCAGCAGCTGAGCCACAAAGATGATGATTCTGCTGCGGCAGAAGAGCTGGCGGCACAAACCGGCGATCGTAAAGTGGGTCGTAACGATCTGTGCCCTTGCGGTTCCGGTAAAAAATACAAACAGTGCCATGGCCGTCTGAGCTAAGAAAATAACTCACTGAAAAGGCGCAGAATTCTGCGCCTTTTTTATGGACGATAAATATGAAAGTACTGCAAATCGCTGTTGGAATTATTCGTAATAAGCACAACGAGATTTTTATCACTCAGCGTGCCGCCGATGCTCATATGGCAAATAAGCTGGAGTTCCCCGGCGGAAAAATAGAAGCGGGCGAAACGCCGGAACAGGCGCTGGTTCGCGAGCTACAGGAAGAAGTTGGTATTACGCCGACTCAAAGCTCATTGTTCGAAAAGCTGGAGTATCAGTTTCCGGACAGACATATAACGCTGTGGTTCTGGCTGGTTGAAAGCTGGGAAGGAGAGCCATGGGGAAAAGAGGGGCAGCCAGCGCAGTGGATTGCGCAAGCCGCTCTGAATGCGCAGGATTTCCCGCCCGCGAATGCGCCGGTCATTGAAAAGTTGATTGCTGGCTAATGGTGTTGTAGGCCGGATAAGGCAACGCCGCATCCGGCAAATTATTGCGGGGACGCAACGCTTATCCGGCCTGCCGTTGTCGCTGAATTACTTCTGCTCTTCGCTCCAGTCATCGCTTTCTGACAGATCGCCGGAGCTTGGGATACGCTTCTCTTCCGCGGCCCATTCACCCAGGTCGATTAACTGACAACGTTTGCTGCAGAATGGACGAAACGGACTGACTTCTGCCCACACGACTGCTTTACCGCAGGTTGGGCAGTTTACGATAGTTTGTTCAGACATCTTAACTCCTTAACAGCACGCCAGATCGAAATCGAGGCGCTCAGGCACCTGACCATTCTCGCTATCCAGTGGCATAAAGCGAATGGCAAAGCGGCTCTTATGACCCGATATTTGCGGATAAAGCTGCGAAGCGAGCGGCAACTGTAAACGCAGTAGGTCTGCATCATCGCCGTTGTCCTGGTAAAAACCATTCAGGCTGGTTTGCTTACGAAACGGTGCTGAGTTGCGGATTAAATCCAGGACCAGAGACAATGCCTGGTTGAGCGGGTTCAGGCTGGCAAGCCAGGTCTCAACCTGTGTGTCACGCTGAGTCTGTGACAGATGCAGCCAGATATGTAAAGTCGGCAAATCAAAACTGCAGCATCCGCCGGGAATACTTAAACGCTGACGAACAAGGCCAATCAGACGGTCTTCACGCAGGGTTTGTCCGATGCGCGGGGCAGAAATCAGAATACTGCCCGCACTTTTTAATTGCTGACGTAAAGAGTCGATTCTGCTTTGATCGACGCCCGGAACTTCAACCCAGGCCTGAAGTTTTCGCTGCTGTCTTTCCAGCTCTTTGAGGAGTTCAGTACGGACTTCGCCACGTTCAAATACATCCAGTAAATCCCCCACATTGCGGAAAAAATGCAGTGCACCTGCGTGATCCACAATGGGCAAATTAATGGAGAGTTGTTGGATCAGAAACTCAATGCGCAACCATGTACGCATCTTCTCATTGAGAGGGTGTTCAAAAAGGACCTGGGTGTGCATTACGGTTTTTCCTGTGAGACAAACTGCGACGCGAATTGCAAATAGAGTGCGTGCAGGCGGGCGACATCCGAGACGATAGCATCCGGTGCGCCATTATTATCAATAACATCATCTGCCACGGCAAGGCGTGCTTCACGTGTTGCCTGGGCAGCCAAAATTTGTTCAACGTGCTCGCGCGTAACATCATCGCGCTGCATGGTTCGCCTGAGTTGAGTCTCAGGGGTGACATCCACGACGAGTACACGATCGGCTTTTTTATACAGCGCGTTTTCTACCAACAAGGGGACGACCCATAACAGATAAGGAGAGGTCGCTTGCTGAAACTGACGCTGTGTTTCCTGCTGAATAAGTGGGTGGAGCAAGGCATTTAGCCATTTTTTCTCATCAGGATCGGAAAAAATGCGTTCGCGTAAAATGCGTCGCTGCAACGATCCGTCCGTGGCTATCACCTCGGAACCAAAATGTTCTGCAATCGCCTTAAGGGCGGGTGTGCCGGGTTCAACCACCTGGCGCGCAATAATATCTGCATCAATGATGTTTATTCCGAGGTCAGCGAACGCATTTGCAACGGTACTTTTACCACTGCCAATGCCGCCGGTTAAGGCTACCGTATACCTCATAGATGCAGATCCTGGAGTTTAAGTTTGATTATCAAACAGTTAAAAGTTAAGCGTGCGAAGGCGAGGCTGCTGCAGGATTAACCTACTATTCGCCAGGTAAATTTATGGGATTGTAGCGTAAAAAAAGAGAATTTCGCAGTCTTGCGCGGCATTGATTAGTGCGTATGATAGCGTCACTGGAGTTGTGAGTTTCGATTTTTCGCCATTAACCCCAGGAATCCGCACATGCGTATCGAAGAAGATCTGAAGTTAGGTTTCAAAGACGTTCTTATCCGCCCTAAGCGTTCTACTCTCAAAAGTCGTTCCGATGTTGAACTGGAACGTCAATTCACCTTTAAACATTCAGGTCAGACCTGGTCCGGCGTGCCGATTATCGCCGCGAACATGGACACCGTTGGGACGTTTGCCATGGCAACGGCGCTTGCCTCCTTCGACATCCTGACCGCTGTGCATAAACACTATTCTGTTGAAGACTGGGCCGCTTTCATTGCAGATTCCTCAGCCGATGTACTGAAACACGTGATGGTTTCAACCGGGACGTCGGACACTGATTTCGAAAAAACCAAACAGATTCTGGCACTGAATCCAGCGCTGAACTTTATCTGCATTGATGTGGCAAATGGCTATTCAGAGCACTTTGTTCAGTTTGTGTCGAAAGCACGTGCGGCCTGGCCGACAAAAACGATCTGTGCTGGCAACGTGGTCACCGGCGAGATGTGTGAAGAACTGGTGCTTTCCGGTGCTGATATCGTCAAAGTGGGCATTGGCCCAGGTTCTGTATGTACCACCCGCGTAAAAACTGGCGTTGGCTATCCGCAGCTTTCTGCCGTCATTGAATGTGCTGATGCAGCGCACGGCCTGGGTGGCATGATTGTCAGCGACGGTGGCTGCACAATGCCGGGTGATGTGGCAAAAGCGTTTGGCGGTGGTGCGGACTTCGTGATGCTCGGCGGCATGCTGGCCGGCCATGAAGAAAGCGGCGGTAAAATCGTTGAAGAGAACGGTGAGAAATTCATGCTGTTCTACGGTATGAGCTCTGAGTCTGCTATGACGCGCCATGTTGGTGGTGTTGCTCAGTATCGTGCCGCTGAAGGTAAAACCGTTAAGCTGCCTCTGCGCGGCCCGGTTGATAATACCGCTCGCGATATCCTTGGCGGACTGCGTTCTGCTTGTACTTATGTCGGTGCATCCCGTCTGAAAGAGCTGACCAAACGTACAACGTTTATTCGTGTACAGGAACAAGAAAACCGCGTTTTCAATAGCCTGTAAGAACAGGTCGTACTGTTAAACGCCTGATGGCGCACAGCTTATCAGGCCTACGCTCATGCTCTGTGTAGGCCTGATAAGGCGTTTATGCCGTCATCCGACATTTAAATTTATCCCACACCACTCATTGCATCTCCCAGATGAAAAATCGGTAGATACATTGCCACAACCAGCGTACCGATAATCAACCCCGTAATGACAAGCAAGGCTGGCTCAAGTAATGACGCCAAATTTTCGGCCTGAGATAGCGTGTACTCGCTGTGATGTCGGGCGAGGTTTTGCAACATCGCATCCAGAGAGCCGGAAGCTTCACCGGTTCTCACCAGTTGCAAGCAAAGCGGACTAAATTCACCGCTATTTTTAAGCGCCAGCCATACCGGCTTCCCGGCACTGATATCGTGATGCACCTGTGCCAAACGTTGGGACCAATAAGGGCAGTTAAGGGTTTCAGTGACACTCTCCAGACCTTGCAGAAAGGGAATGCCCGCGTTTTGTGTTAATGCCAGTACGGTGAAGATCTGTGTAAGTTTTTGCCCCCTGACCATCGGCCCGATGATGGGGAAGTGCAGCAGTGTTTTCTGACGCAGAATAAGCCAGTAGGGTTTCTGCTTTATCAATCCGTATGTTGTTCCCAGCACCAGGCATAGCAACCCTGCCAGCCATCCCCATCGACTGCTGTAGTGTGCCGCGGCCATAATCCACTGAGTGAGCGTCGGTAGCGGGGTGTTGAACGTGCGATAGATGGCGGCAAATTCAGGTAACACAAAATGCAGCATCGCCAGCACGACCATTATCGCCATGGCAAGAATGATAATGGGGTAGCGTAGTGCTTTTTTGACTTTATCAGCGAGTTGCTGTTGGTTTTTTTGCTGACGGGCAAGTTCAAAGCAGCAGTCGTCCAGTTTGCCCGTTAGTTCTCCGGTGCGGATCATTGCCTGGTACAGCGGGGGAAATACGTGTTGCCACCGCGAAAGCGAGGCTGACAGCGCAATGCCTTGTTCCATATCGTAAGCCAGCGTGCGCAGTAATGCCTGCCACTGGTTGCTGGGATGCTGTTCAGCGAGCAGAGTTAACCCAGCGGAAAGCGTCAATCCCGCTTTAAGCAGTGTTGCCAACTGGCGTATGGCTTCGGCACTGTTTGCTCTGCTCCAGTGCGAGGTTTTAACGCGCATCCGGTTAATGTGAATTGGCGTAATCTGCTGCTGTTCGAGCACAAACAGGAGCGATGGTCGGGTATCAGCCCATAGCATCCCTGCTACAGGTTGACCTTCGTGGGTTATTCCTTGCCAGCGCCAGAGGTGTTTAGTTGGCATGGGGCGTGCCCAGTACGCGGATCAGTTCTTCAAATGTCGTTAACCCTTGTTCCACCGCCTGACAGCCATCCTCGAAAAGAGTACTCATACCGGCTTGCTGAGCATCCGATTCCACAACGTCTGCGGATGAACCATCGGCAATACGTTGCCGCAACGCAGGCGTAATGGGCAGTACTTCAAACAGAGCGGTTCGACCATAAAACCCGTGATAGCAGTGTTGGCAACCGGGTGCCTGCCAACGCGGTAGTGGCGTGGGCCAAAGTGTTGCCGGGAGTGTTATGGGAGTATCAAGTCGTCGCCGACAATGTGGGCATAATTTTCTGACTAATCGCTGCGCAACTATTAATGTCAGCGCGGAGGCAATCATCCAGCGTGCCACCCCCATTTGCTGCAGGCGTATCAGTGTTTCACTGGTGGAATTGGTATGCAGTGTCGAAAGAACCAAATGACCGGTTTGTGCGGCTTTCAGGGCAATCTCAGCTGTTTCGCCGTCGCGGATTTCGCCTACCATAATAATGTCGGGATCCTGGCGCAGTAGTGCACGTAATACACCCTGAAAATTAAGTCCGGCGCGAGGATGGATTTGTGTCTGATTGAGTCCTTCAATGGGGATCTCGACCGGATCTTCTACGCTACAGAGATTCACATCGGGGGTGTTTCGGGTTTGTAGCGCACTGTACAGGGTAACCGTTTTGCCGCTCCCGGTCGGCCCGGTGACCAGAATCAAACCCTGTGGTTGCTGTAATGCTTGTGAAAACGCAGCCAACTGTGCCTCATGCATGCCCAGTGCGTTGACCTCCAGCGTTTGATTAACCTGATGAAGCAGGCGTAGCACTACTTTTTCACCCCATCGGCAAGGCAGCGTGGCGATGCGAAACGAAATGGGGTCACCTGAAATCTCCACGGTAAATTGTCCATCTTGCGGGAGTCGGTGCTCGGCAATATCCAGACTGCCTAATACCTTTAATCTTGCAGCGAGAGCAATGCCCATCTCGGTTGTGACTTCCGGTAATGTGTGTAGTACGCCATCCACACGTATCCTGATCCGGTAGTGATTCTCCGCAGGTTCAATATGAATATCAGAAGCCCGTTGTGCCAACGCGGATTGAAAAGCATGGTTCAACAACCCTGCGGCAGTTGCGCTGCTTTCTGTGATGATGGCCGGGAGCATTTTACGCGGCGCGTGTGTGTGGCCCTCCATTTGCTGACGCGTCCAGCACACAATATCGATGCGTCGGGTCGTGGCAAAATGCAATGCATCCAGCAGTTCGTGGGAAGGGGCATCCACAACGGCGATATGCACCGCGTCATTGTCTGCATCCAGTAATATGGCCTGATAGCGCTGGCACAGCGCCGTTAGTTGGGTGGTATTCATCTCTTTTCCTTAGTTGGCATCAAAACGAAAAACGTCTTCGCAAGCCTGTTGCAGCGCGCTGTCATTCTGGATAGCGCAGTTGCGATTCCAGCCCGTTATGCCGTTGGCGTTGTCCCAACCCGGCGTCATGGTGATGCTTAGCCCGTTCAGGCTTTCCTGCCCGCTGAGGCTGACCACGCCTTTTTCCACGCTCATACCTGAGACATAGCGGGTGGTGGTCACTGAGGGGATGCCATTTGTTCCGGCATCACAGGTTTCTGTTCCGCCGTGCTCCAGCGCGCAGAGTTCGACGGCAGTACGGTAGGGGACAAAGGTTTGCAGCATGTCTGTCAGCGCGGCTTTGCGCAGATAGTTTTGATAAGCGGGGATACCGATAGCGCTGAGGATGGCAATGATGCCAATGACCACCATCAGTTCGATAAGCGTGAAGCCTCGTTGTTTGTCCATTGTTGATTTGCTCCTTGAGTTAGCTGGCGCTACTTTGGCAAATCGAAGGGATTTTAGGCGAGGGGCAAAAAATAGAACGAGAAGGCCGGTTCAGATGAATGTTACGAAATTACAGAATCAGACAACGTATTTGCGAAGATGCTCGAATAAACTGCCGATCGGCGGCGGGGCTGTAGGCCCGATACGCGAAGCGCCATCGGGCAGAACAGTCAGCGATTAGCGAAAACGCATCGAGAGGTCGAGTGCGCGAACGTGCTTGGTCAGCGCGCCCACAGAGATGAAATCCACGCCGGTTTCCGCGAATTCGCGTAGCGTTTCATAGGTGACGTTACCAGATACTTCCAGACGCGCCTGGCCGTTGGTACGTTTGACCGCTTCGCGCATTTGGTCGGTTTCGAAATTGTCGAGCATGATGATGTCCGCCCCGGCTTTCAGCGCGTCGTCCAGTTCATCCAGGCTTTCTACTTCGACTTCAACCGGCACATCCGGGTGCAGCCAGAAGGCTTTTTCTACGGCCTGTTTCACCGAACCAGACGCAATAATGTGGTTTTCCTTGATCAGGAAAGCGTCAGAAAGCCCCAGACGATGATTTGCGCCGCCGCCGCACAATACCGCGTATTTCAGCGCCGTACGCAGCCCAGGCAGGGTTTTACGCGTATCCAGCAGCTGGGTTTTTGTCCCCGCCAATAGGTCGACGTATTTACGGACTTCACTCGCTACGCCAGACAGCGTTTGCACAAAGTTGAGTGCGGTACGTTCACCGGTCAGCAGTACGCGGGAAGGGCCGTCCAGTTCAAACAGCGGCTGATTAGCCTTAATGCTGTCGCCATCTTCGACATGCCAGGTGACGCTGACATCATCGCCAGCCAGTTGAATAAAGACCTCTTCCACCCAACGCTTCCCACAAAAAACGCCATCTTCACGGGTGATTACGGTAGCGTGGGAGCGCATATCTTCGGGTAAAAGCTGTGCGGTGATATCGTTATTGGCATCAACTTCTCCGCCTAAATCTTCACGCAGCGCCTGAGCGACAGCGGCAGGGATATCCAGATTTATGCGTTCCAACAGCGCGTCACGTCGGTAGTCAGGGTTATAGCGGCGAGGCGGCATGATAAAACTCCAAATTGCTAACGAATCATAAGGTGGAAACATGCTACCCTGAACCTGATATGAGCACCACCAATAAGGAGATTCTGCATGTTGTTAGACGAGGGCTGGCTGGCAGAGGCGCGACGCGTTCCCTCTCCGCATTACGATTGCCGCCCGGATGACGAAACCCCTTCTCTGCTGGTGGTGCATAATATCAGCCTGCCACCCGGTGAATTTGGCGGCCCATGGATCGACGCGCTGTTTACGGGCACGATTGATCCCAATGCCCATCCTTATTTTGCCGGAATCGCCCATTTGCGCGTTTCTGCCCATTGTCTGATCCGCCGTGATGGTGAGATCGTGCAGTATGTCCCCTTTGATAAACGCGCCTGGCATGCCGGCGTCTCGAGCTATCAGGGCCGCGAACGCTGTAATGATTTCTCAATTGGTATTGAGCTTGAAGGGACGGATACGCTGGCTTATACCGATGCGCAGTACCAGCAACTGGCTGCCGTGACGCAGACGCTGATTCAGCGTTATCCGGCGATTGCCAGTAACATGACTGGGCATTGCAATATTGCGCCCGAGCGTAAGACCGATCCCGGCCCCTCATTTGACTGGGCAAGGTTTCGCGCCCTGGTCACCCCCTCGTCACACAAGGAGATGACATGACGCTGTTTACAACATTACTGGTGTTGATTGTTGAACGCCTGTTTAAGCTGGGTGAGCACTGGCAGCTTGATCACCGGGTTGAAGCTCTTTTCCGTCGGGTTAAGCATTTCTCGATGATGCGTACGGTAGGCATGGCCCTGGTTGCGATGGGGGTGACGTTCCTGCTGCTGCGCGCACTCCATGGGCTGCTGTTTAACGTGCCCTTGCTGGTGGCGTGGATCTTAATTGGCCTGCTGTGCATCGGCGCTGGCAAGACGCGTCTTCATTATCATGCCTATCTGAACGCGGCGGCTCGCGATGACGCTCACGCCCGTGAGGCGATGGCCAGCGAATTGACGCTGATTCATGGCGTGCCGCCGGACTGCGATGAGCGTGAGTTTTTGCGTGAACTGCAGAACGCGCTGTTATGGAACAACTTTCGCTTTTATCTGGCGCCGTTATTCTGGCTGATCGTCGGTGGTCCGTGGGGACCGGTGACGCTGGTGGGTTATGCTTTTTTACGTGCCTGGCAGTCCTGGCTGGCGCGCTATCAGACGCCGCATCAGCGTCTGCAATCGGGTATCGATGCAATTCTGCATGTGCTGGACTGGATCCCGGTGCGCCTGGCGGGCGTGGTCTATGCGCTGTTAGGACACGGCGAGAAAGCGCTACCGGCCTGGTTTGCCTCGCTTGCGGATATGCATACTTCGCAGTATCAGGTGTTGACGCGCCTGGCGCAGTTCTCGCTGGCGCGCGAACCCCATACCGATAAAGTCGAAACGCCAAAAGCTGCCGTTTCGATGGCGAAGAAAACTTCGTTTGTGGTGGTGGTGGTCATTGCGCTGCTGACCATTTATGGGGCATTAGTATAGCGTTGTGCCGGATGGCGCCAACGCTTATCCGACCTACAATGAAAAAACGTGTAGGCCTGGTAAGCGTTAGCGCTACCGGACAGTGCAACGGCTTAGTTCGTATCAGCAGGCGGCACGCCAAAATCTGGCATGCCGTTTTCGCCCCAACGCACGAGTTTCAGACGAGTGTGGCGGTTTGGGTCGTACAGCGGATCGCCTTCGATTTCGGTGTAATTTCTCGCGTGGTACACCAGCACATCTTCACCTTCCGGCGTTTGCGTAAAGCTGTTGTGTCCTGGGCCGAACTGGCGGTTTTCGTAGCTGGTGGTAAAGACCGGGCGCGGTGATTTGTGCCAGTTCTGCGGGTTGAGTGGATCGGCGTTGAGGTCAATCCACAATAATCCCATACAGTAATTCTCATCGGTGGCGCTGGCGGAATAGCTGATGAACAGCTTGTCGCCGTGAACCATGACGGCCGGACCTTCGTTGACCCAAAAACCCCGGCATTCCCAGTCATATTCTGGATGGCTGAGCATCACTGGCTCGCCTTTAATCGTCCATGGATTTTCCAGCTCAGCGAGGTAGATATTGGAGTTCCCGGCGATATCGGGCGATTTCTGCGCCCACAGATACCACTGTTTTCCCTGATGGTTAAAGGTTGTGGCATCAAGCGCGAAGGTATCAAACTGGGTTTTAATTTGCCCCTTTTCAACCCACTTACCACTTAGCGGATCGGCATCTGCGCACTCCAACGCAAACATGCGATGCTGGAACATACCCAACGTATCGAGCGCCTGAGTGTGCGTGGCCGCAAAGTAGATGTACCACTTACCTGCCAGATGATGGATTTCAGGCGCCCAGATGAGTTGGCTCATAGGGCCGCTGTCCGGTTTGTGCCAGACAACAACGGGTTCCGCGGTGCGTAATTCCCCCAGAGAGTCTGCCCGGCGGATCTCCAGGCGATCGTATTCGGGCACTGAAGCAATGAAATAGTAGTGGCTACCGTCACGTAAAATAAACGGGTCGGCACGTTGTTCAATAAAGGGGTTAGGCCACTGATTCATCAGGCTTTCCTTACGGTTTCAGTTGTTTTTATCTCGTGGTATTCATTCAGTTCACGGTAATTGGCGCGGCGCTTTTCTAAATCTGTCTGGATTTGCTGCATGAACTCGCGGTCAACCTTCAGCAGGCGAACCACGCCTGCAGTAATCAGGTAGCCTACGCCCGGAATAATAGTGAACAACAGCATAATGCCGTTAATCGCGGAGTCGCTTTGCGCTTTAGCGCCTGCATCGTAGCCGTACCAGGAAAGCAGGAAGCCCACCATCGCGCCGGCAATCGCCAGCCCCAGTTTCAGGAAGAACAGGTTGCCGGAGAAGCTGATCCCGGTGATGCGTTTACCGGTTTTCCACTCGCCGTAGTCATCGACATCCGCCATCAGCGACCAGTGCAGCGGGGATGGGATCTGATGCAGGATGTTGAGCAGGAAGTAGAGCACCATAATCATCATGGTTGCTTTCGGATCGAAGAAGTAAAATGCGACGGAGAAAATCGCCAGGATGATGTTGGTCCAGAAGAAGACTTTCAGTTTGCACCAGCGATCGGTTAATACCTTCGCGAGCATACTGCCGATCATCATGCCGACAACGCCAAGGCTGATAAACAACGTTGCGAACTGTGTGCTTTGCTGCATAACCCAGGTGACGTAGTACATGGTGGCGGCCATACGAATAAAGCCCGGACAGACGTTGCACAAGGTTAATAGCAGGATTTTCACCCACTGATCGTTCTTCCACACGTCTTTCAGATCGGCTTTCAAATCGTCGTTCGTGGGTACCGCAGGGCGTACACGTTCGCGCACGGTCGCGAAACAAAACAGGAACATGCACATACCAATGAAAGCCAGCACGGCCATCGCCATCTGATAGCCTTTGGCTTTATCTTCCCCGCCAAACCAGTCTGCCATTGGCAGTAGCGTGAGTGAGAGTAGCAGAGTTGCAATCCCGACCAGCACGAAGCGATACGACTGGCAGGCGACGCGTTCTTTCGGATCGTTGGTGATGACGCTACCAAGTGAACAGTAGGGAATGTTAATTGCTGTATAGGTAATAGAGAGCAGGAAGTAGGTGACAAACGCATAGATAACTTTGCTGTTATACGTCCACTCCGGAGTGGTAAACATCAATACGCTGAATAATGCGTAGGGGAAAGCCATCCACAGAAGCCATGGACGAAACCGACCATATTTACTGCGGGTACGATCGGCCATTGCACCCATGATAGGGTCAGTAACGGCATCAATAACGCGTACAGAAAGCAGCAATACGCCGACAAGTGCAGGCGCAAGACCAAAAATATCTGTGTAAAAATAGTTAACAAACAGCATGATAGCGCCGAATATGATGTTGCATCCGGCATCGCCCATTCCATAGCCGATCTTTTCTTTCACCGACAGCTTTCTGGTTTCCATCAAGCGCACTCCATTAATGTGATATGGAGAGAATTATTGTCTGGTGTTGGTGTTTTTGCGTTGCAGGATAGCGCCGCTGATATGGACTAAACAGTCATCTGTGGGAAAGTGTGAGGCAGGTAACAACCCCCACCTGGTGCAGGTGGGGGGAAGGATTAATGCGCTTTCACGGCACCGGCCGTTTTCTGTTTGCACAGATAGCCAATGCCAAGAATGGCAATCCATACCGGGATCAGGTACACAGAGATCGCCATGCCCGGCGTCATCAGCATAATCACCAGTACTGCAGCCATGAAAATCAGGCACACCCAGTTACCCAGCGGATAGAGCAGTGCCGGGAAGCGGGTGGTAACCCCCTGCTGCTGTTTTGCTTTGCGGAACTTCATGTGCGCCAGGCTGATCATTGCCCAGTTGATCACCAGGGCGGAAACCACCAGCGCCATCAGCAGGCCAAAGGCGGATTCTGGCGCCAGATAGTTGATCAGCACACATAGAGCCGTAACCAGCGCGGAAACCAGAATGGTGTTCACCGGTACGCCGCGTTTGTCGACGTTCATCAGCGCTTTTGGCGCGTTGCCCTGTTGAGCCAGGCCGAACAGCATACGGCTGTTACAGTAGACACAGCTGTTATAGACAGAAAGGGCAGCGGTCAGCACCACGATGTTCAGCGCATTGGCAACAAAGGTGTCGCCCAGTTCGTGGAAAATAAGGACAAACGGGCTGGTATCAGCCGTAACACGCGTCCATGGCATCAGGGAAAGCAGTACAGCCAGCGAACCCACATAGAAAATCAGGATACGGTAAATGACCTGGTTGGTGGCTTTAGGAATGCTTTGCTCCGGGTTATCGGCTTCTGCTGCGGTGATCCCGACCAGCTCCAGCCCACCGAAAGAGAACATAATAATCGCCATCATCATTACCAAACCGGTGAAGCCGTGCGGCAGGAAGCCACCCTGGTCCCACAGGTTACTGACGCTGGCCTGCGGCCCGCCGTTGCCGCTGAATAGCAGCCAGCCGCCGAAGATGATCATCGCGACTACGGCAATGACTTTAATAATGGCAAACCAGAACTCCATCTCACCGAACACTTTCACATTGGTGAGGTTAATGGCGTTAATAATCACGAAGAAGGCGGCCGCAGAGGCCCAGGTTGGGATCTCCGGGTACCAGAACTGAATGTATTTACCCACGGCCGTCAGCTCAGCCATGGCAACCAAAACGTACAGCACCCAGTAGTTCCAGCCAGAGGCGAAACCTGCGAAACTGCCCCAGTATTTATAAGCAAAGTGGCTAAAGGAGCCTGCTACCGGCTCTTCAACCACCATTTCACCTAGCTGACGCATAATTAAAAAGGCGATAAATCCGGCGATAGCGTAACCCAGAATAATACCCGGCCCTGCAGACTGAATAACGGATGCGCTCCCGAGGAATAACCCGGTACCAATCGCGCCACCCAGCGCGATAAGCTGTATATGGCGGTTTTTAAGGCCGCGCTTTAGCTGATCGCCATGCTGTTGACTTTCCATCATGAAACCTCGTGTGTGGTTTTACTCTTCATCTTTCGAGTACTTATATTTTGAACCACGCAGTGACGCGTGTGTAAGTTTGCAATTCCGTTTGTTGTATTAATTTATTTACAGTAATGAATTATGAAATGTTGCCTAAAGACTTTTGTCTTGATCAGAATAATGTTATGCGAGCGCGAATGCACCTGCTTTATGCGGCGTGAGAGACGAGTTGAATAAAAAGAAACCATTTGTAAGCGCGAGTTTATCTACCACAAAATTTCCAATTTGAATTTTTATTCGAAAATAGTGATTGATAAATCGATAAATAAGCAGGTGAATCGGTTCAGATAATATATTTTTTCGTTTCAATTCGGTTAAAACTACCTCGGGATGGGTAAATTTAACATTTGTGCATAGTTACATGTTTGAAACGTTATTTCTGTAATGTTGTTAAAATATGCCTCCTTTACTGATTTCAATCAAAACCTGTATGGACAGAAGGTGAATACTTTGTTACTTTAGCGTCAAGAACATGAAATTGGTAAGACCAATTGACTCCGGGCAAATGGCTTAAGACAGGAAATCATGGCCTACAGCAAAATCCGCCAACCAAAACTCTCCGATGTGATTGAGCAGCAGCTGGAGTTTTTAATTCTTGAGGGGACACTTCGCCCCGGAGAAAAACTCCCACCGGAACGCGAGCTGGCAAAACAGTTCGACGTCTCCCGCCCCTCCTTACGCGAGGCGATCCAACGCCTTGAAGCGAAGGGGTTACTGCTTCGTCGTCAGGGTGGTGGCACTTTTGTTCAGAGCAGCCTGTGGCAAAGCTTTAGCGACCCACTGGTAGAGCTGCTCTCCGACCATCCTGAATCCCAGTTTGACCTGCTTGAGACGCGCCATGCGCTGGAAGGTATTGCTGCCTATTACGCTGCACTGCGCAGCACGGATGAAGACAAAACGCGAATCCGTGAACTCCACCATGCGATCGAGCTGGCTCAACAGTCCGGCGATCTTGACGGCGAATCTGATGCGGTACTGCAGTATCAAATTGCTGTCACCGAAGCGGCACATAATGTGGTGCTGCTCCATTTGCTAAGGTGTATGGAGCCGATGCTGGCCCAGAACGTTCGGCAAAACTTCGAATTGCTGTATGCGCGTCGCGAGATGCTGCCGCTGGTAAGCAGTCACCGTACCCGTATCTTTGAAGCAATTATCGCCGGGAAGCCGGAGGAGGCGCGTGAAGCGTCGCACCGTCACCTGGCCTTTATCGAAGAGATCCTGCTGGACAGAAGCCGTGAGGAAAGCCGTCGTGAACGCGCCTTACGCCGTCTGGAGCAACGAAAGAATTAGTGATTTTTCTGGCAGAACGTTAACCAGAAGATGTTGTAAATCAAGCGCCATATAAAGTGCGCGGCAACTAAACGCAGAACCTGTCTTATTGTGCTCTCGCGAGCGAGAACACAATGGGACAGGTTCCAGATAACTCAACGTATTAGATAGATAAGGAATACCCCCATGTCAGAACGTTTCCCAAATGACGTGGATCCGATCGAAACTCGCGACTGGCTACAGGCGATCGAATCGGTCATCCGTGAAGAAGGTGTTGAGCGTGCTCAGTATCTGATCGACCAACTGCTTTCAGAAGCCCGCAAAGGCGGCGTGAAAGTAGCGGCAGGTGCAGGGGCCAGCAATTATGTAAACACTATTGCCGTTGAAGATGAACCGGAATACCCGGGCAATCTGGAGCTGGAACGTCGTATTCGTTCTGCTATCCGCTGGAACGCCATCATGACCGTACTGCGTGCGTCTAAAAAGGACCTCGAGCTGGGTGGCCACATGGCATCCTTCCAGTCCTCCGCAACGGTATATGACGTTTGTTTCAACCACTTCTTCCGTGCACGCAATGAGCAGGATGGCGGCGACCTGATTTACTTCCAGGGCCACATCTCTCCGGGCATCTACGCTCGCGCATTCCTGGAAGGTCGTCTGACTGAAGAGCAGATGAACAACTTCCGTCAGGAAGTACATGGCAAAGGCCTGTCTTCCTACCCGCACCCGAAACTGATGCCTGAATTCTGGCAGTTCCCGACCGTATCTATGGGTCTGGGCCCAATCGGTGCTATCTACCAGGCTAAATTCCTGAAGTATCTGGAACACCGTGGCCTGAAAGATACCTCTAAACAAACCGTTTACGCCTTCCTGGGCGACGGTGAGATGGACGAGCCAGAATCTAAAGGTGCGATCACCATCGCCACCCGTGAAAAACTGGACAACCTGGTCTTTGTTATCAACTGTAACCTGCAGCGTCTTGACGGCCCGGTCACCGGTAACGGCAAGATTGTTAACGAACTGGAAGGCATCTTCGCAGGTGCTGGCTGGAATGTTATCAAAGTCATGTGGGGCGGTCGTTGGGATGAGCTGCTGCGTAAAGACACCAGCGGTAAACTGATCCAACTGATGAACGAAACCGTTGATGGCGACTACCAGACCTTCAAATCCAAAGACGGCGCATACGTACGTGAGCACTTCTTCGGTAAATACCCGGAAACCGCAGCGCTGGTTGCTGACTGGACTGACGAGCAGATTTGGGCTCTGAACCGCGGTGGTCACGATCCGAAGAAAGTCTACGCTGCACTGAAAAAAGCGCAGGAAACCAAAGGCAAAGCAACTGTAATCCTCGCCCATACCATCAAAGGTTACGGCATGGGTGACACCGCCGAAGGTAAAAACATCGCTCACCAGGTTAAGAAAATGAACATGGACGGCGTACGTTACATCCGCGACCGTTTCAACGTTCCTGTGACCGATGAGCAGGTTGAAAACCTGTCTTACATCACCTTCCCGGAAGGTTCTGAAGAGCACACCTATCTGCACGCTCAGCGTCAGAAACTGCACGGCTACCTGCCTGCTCGTCAGCCGAACTTCACCGAGAAGCTGGAACTGCCGGCTCTGGAAGACTTCGGTGCGCTGCTGGAAGAGCAGAACAAAGAAATCTCCACCACTATCGCTTTCGTTCGTGCCCTGAACGTGATGCTGAAGAACAAGTCGATCAAAGATCGTCTGGTGCCGATCATCGCTGACGAAGCGCGTACTTTCGGTATGGAAGGTCTGTTCCGTCAGATCGGTATCTACAGCCCGAACGGTCAGCAGTACACCCCGCAGGACCGTGAGCAGGTTGCTTACTATAAAGAAGACGAGAAAGGTCAGATCCTGCAGGAAGGTATCAACGAGCTGGGTGCTGGCGCATCCTGGCTGGCTGCTGCGACCTCTTACAGCACCAACGATCTGCCGATGATCCCGTTCTACATTTACTACTCCATGTTCGGGTTCCAGCGTATCGGTGACCTGTGCTGGCAGGCTGGCGACCAACAGGCTCGCGGCTTCCTGATCGGTGGTACTTCCGGTCGTACGACGCTTAACGGCGAAGGTCTGCAGCACGAAGATGGTCACAGCCATATTCAGTCTCTGACTATCCCGAACTGTATCTCTTACGATCCGTCTTACGCGTACGAAGTTGCGGTCATCATGCACGATGGTCTGGAGCGTATGTACGGTGAGAAACAAGAGAACGTTTACTACTACATCACCACGCTGAACGAAAACTACCACATGCCGGCAATGCCAGCAGGTGCCGAGGAAGGTATCCGTAAAGGTATCTACAAACTCGAAACCCTCGAAGGTAAGAAAGGTAAAGTTCAGCTGCTGGGCTCCGGTTCTATCCTGCGTCACGTCCGTGAAGCAGCACAGATCCTGGCGAACGACTACGGCGTAGGCTCTGACGTGTACAGCGTGACTTCCTTCACTGAACTGGCGCGTGATGGCCAGGATTGTGAGCGCTGGAACATGCTGCACCCGATGGAAACGCCGCGCGTTCCGTACATCGCTCAGGTGATGAACGACGCTCCGGCAGTAGCATCTACTGACTATATGAAACTGTTTGCCGAACAGGTTCGTACTTATGTACCGGCTGATGATTATCGCGTACTGGGTACTGACGGTTTCGGTCGCTCTGACAGCCGTGAAAACCTGCGTCACCACTTCGAAGTTGATGCTTCCTATGTGGTTGTAGCGGCCCTGGGCGAACTGGCTAAACGTGGCGAAATCGATAAGAAAGTGGTTGCTGACGCAATCACCAAATTCAACATCGATGCAGATAAAGTTAACCCGCGTCTGGCGTAAGAGGTAAAAGAATAATGGCTATCGAAATCAATGTACCGGACATCGGGGCTGATGAAGTTGAAATCACCGAGATCCTGGTCAAAGTAGGCGACAAAGTTGAAGCTGAACAGTCGCTGATCACCGTAGAAGGCGACAAAGCCTCTATGGAAGTTCCGTCTCCTCAGGCTGGTATCGTTAAAGAGATCAAAGTCTCTGTTGGCGATAAAACTGAGACCGGCAAACTGATCATGATTTTCGATTCCGCCGACGGTGCAGCAGCAGCTGCACCTGCTCCGGCAGAAGAGAAGAAAGAAGCGGCTCCGGCAGCAGCACCTGCTGCAGCAGCGGCGAAAGAAGTACACGTACCGGACATCGGTGGTGACGAAGTTGAAGTTACCGAGATCATGGTTAAAGTGGGCGACACCGTTGCGGCTGAACAGTCTCTGATCACCGTAGAAGGCGACAAGGCTTCCATGGAAGTTCCAGCGCCGTTCGCGGGCGTGGTGAAAGAGATCAAAATCAACACCGGCGACAAAGTGTCTACCGGCTCCCTGATTATGGTCTTCGAAGTGGCGGGCGCAGCGCCTGCTGCAGCACCGGCTCAGGCGGCTGCTCCAGCAGCAGCGGCGGCTCCGGCTGCTTCCGGTTCGAAAGAAGTTAACGTACCGGATATCGGCGGTGACGAAGTGGAAGTCACTGAAGTGATGGTTAAAGTGGGCGATAAAATTGCCGCTGAGCAGTCACTGATCACCGTTGAAGGCGATAAAGCGTCAATGGAAGTTCCGGCACCGTTCGCGGGTACCGTAAAAGAAATCAAAATCAGCACCGGCGACAAAGTTAAAACCGGTTCTCTGATTATGGTCTTCGAAGTCGAAGGCGCAGCACCGGCTGCTGCCCCTGCACAAGCTGCTGCTCCGGCTCCGGCCGCTGCACCTGCACCTGTTGCAGCACCGGCTCCGGCCGCGAAAGCAGAAGGCAAATCTGAATTTGCTGAGAACGACGCTTACGTCCACGCTACGCCGCTGATTCGTCGCCTGGCGCGCGAATTTGGTGTTAACCTGGCGAAAGTGAAAGGATCTGGCCGCAAAGGTCGTATCCTGCGTGAAGACGTTCAGGCTTACGTGAAAGACGCTATCAAGCGTGCTGAAGCGGCTCCGGCTGCAGCAGCAGGCGGCGGTATCCCGGGCATGCTGCCTTGGCCGAAAGTGGACTTCAGCAAGTTTGGTGAAATCGAAGAAGTGGAACTGGGCCGTATCCAGAAAATCTCGGGTGCTAACCTGAGCCGTAACTGGGTGATGATCCCGCACGTTACTCACTTCGATAAGACCGATATCACCGATCTGGAAGCGTTCCGTAAACAGCAGAACGCCGAAGCTGAAAAACGTAAACTGGACGTGAAATTCACCCCAGTAGTCTTCATCATGAAAGCCGTTGCCGCAGCTCTGGAACAGATGCCGCGCTTCAACAGCTCCCTGTCTGAAGACGGTCAGCGCCTGACCCTGAAGAAATACATCAACATCGGTGTGGCGGTAGATACGCCGAATGGTCTGGTTGTTCCGGTCTTCAAAGACGTGAACAAGAAGAGTATTACCGAGCTGTCTCGTGAACTGACCGTGATCTCCAAGAAAGCGCGTGATGGCAAGCTGACTGCTGGCGAAATGCAGGGCGGTTGCTTCACCATCTCCAGCATCGGTGGCCTGGGTACTACCCACTTCGCGCCGATTGTGAACGCGCCGGAAGTGGCTATCCTCGGTGTCTCCAAGTCCTCTATGGAGCCAGTGTGGAACGGTAAAGAGTTTATGCCGCGTCTGATGATGCCGATTTCGCTCTCCTTCGACCACCGTGTAATTGACGGTGCTGATGGTGCGCGCTTTATCACCATCATCAACAACATGCTGTCTGACATTCGCCGCCTGGTGATGTAAGCGAAAAAGCCGGCCCGACGGCCGGCTTTTTTCTGGTAATCTCATGAAGTCAGTGAGGTTATTGTGCGAAAGACAAATCGGTTGCCGTTTGTTGTTTCAAAATTGTTAACAATTTTGTAAAATACGGGCGGATAGAACGACCCGGTGGACGACGGGTATAAATTAAGAGGTCATGATGAGCACTGAAATCAAAACTCAGGTCGTGGTACTTGGGGCAGGCCCTGCAGGTTACTCTGCTGCCTTCCGTTGCGCAGATTTAGGTCTGGAGACCGTCATCGTAGAACGTTACAGCACCCTTGGTGGTGTTTGTCTGAACGTCGGCTGTATCCCTTCTAAAGCGCTGCTGCACGTAGCAAAAGTTATCGAAGAAGCCAAAGCGCTGGCTGAACACGGTATCGTTTTTGGCGAGCCGAAAACTGATATCGACAAGATTCGTACCTGGAAAGAAAAAGTTATCACTCAACTGACCGGCGGTCTGGCGGGTATGGCCAAAGGCCGTAAAGTGAAAGTGGTTAACGGTCTGGGTAAATTTACCGGGGCGAACACCCTGGAAGTTGAAGGCGAAAACGGCAAAACCGTGATCAACTTCGACAACGCAATCATCGCGGCGGGTTCCCGTCCGATCGAACTGCCGTTTATTCCGCATGAAGATCCGCGCGTGTGGGATTCCACCGATGCACTGGAACTGAAAACTGTTCCTAAGCGCCTGCTGGTTATGGGCGGCGGTATCATCGGTCTGGAAATGGGTACCGTGTACCATGCGCTGGGTTCAGAGATCGACGTGGTTGAAATGTTCGACCAGGTTATCCCGGCTGCCGATAAAGACGTGGTTAAAGTCTTCACCAAGCGCATCAGCAAGAAATTCAACCTGATGCTGGAAACCAAAGTGACCGCCGTTGAAGCGAAAGAAGACGGTATCTACGTTTCCATGGAAGGCAAAAAAGCGCCTGCTGAAGCTCAGCGTTACGATGCTGTGCTGGTGGCTATCGGTCGTGTACCGAACGGTAAAAACCTCGATGCGGGCAAAGCTGGCGTGGAAGTTGATGACCGTGGCTTCATCCGCGTTGACAAACAGCTGCGCACCAATGTGCCGCACATCTTTGCTATCGGCGATATCGTCGGTCAGCCGATGCTGGCGCACAAAGGTGTTCACGAAGGTCACGTTGCCGCTGAAGTTATCGCCGGTAAGAAACACTACTTCGATCCGAAAGTTATTCCATCCATCGCGTACACTGAACCAGAAGTTGCATGGGTTGGCCTGACTGAGAAAGAAGCGAAAGAAAAAGGCATCAGCTACGAAACCGCCACCTTCCCGTGGGCTGCTTCTGGCCGTGCTATCGCTTCCGACTGCGCGGATGGTATGACCAAACTGATTTTCGACAAAGAATCTCACCGTGTTATCGGTGGTGCGATTGTCGGTACCAACGGCGGCGAGCTGCTGGGCGAAATCGGTCTGGCGATCGAAATGGGCTGTGACGCTGAAGACATCGCGCTGACCATCCACGCGCACCCGACTCTGCACGAATCTGTGGGCTTGGCGGCAGAAGTGTTCGAAGGTAGCATCACCGACCTGCCAAACCCGAAAGCGAAGAAGAAGTAATCTTCCCGCTTTTGTGAAAACGCCTCTTCGGAGGCGTTTTTTTTGCCTTAAGATTCACCGCAATTTTCCCGGCAGTCTCTTAATGACGAGACAACCAATGCGTTGGCTGTTCAGGGCGCTACGGGATGCCAGGTTTTTTCAGGGCTGTACTCAGTCATCGCCTGTGCTTTCTGTTGTGATGCTTCGCCAAGGTTGGCCTGATAAACATTGTCATCGCCGCTAATCATAAAGCTCATCACTCCGGTGTGACCGTAGCTAATCGGCCATGCAATCATGGCGAAACCACTGGCTTTGTCCGGCAGTATGCGGAAACGATAACCGTGATAACCCGTGCCGGGTTCTTGTGGGCTGAAGGCGGGTCCCAGAGGGCTTGGCGCTTCGCCTGGTGTGACGGGCCAGTAAAGCCCATCTTTTTTACCTTCGCTACTGACAATTTTTTGCGCATACGATTTGTTCAGCGCGTAATAGCTTTGCTGCGCGTCAACGTAGGCGTGCAGCGCTTCGATGGCTGAAAGCTCGTTGCGACCGATCGTTCGAGTGAGGATCTCCTCCTGGGCTTCGGTCATATCGAACGCCCAGCCTTTGCTGGTTTTCACCATCGGTATGGGTAACTGCCAGTCATCTTGCCCTACGTTGAGATGCGCCATATTGCCCTGCAGCACAATGTGATGGCTCACCTTCCAGTCGCGATTAAAGCGTGCCACTGCTTCCGGATCGGCCCCTTCTGGTGGCAAAAAATGTCGCCAGTTTTCACCCAGTAGCGCCGTGAGCTGCTTTTCATTTTGCTGCGTCACCGCAGCGGCAAATGCCCTTGCCGCGTCTTCGGGGGAGGTGAACGCCTGTTGCGCATAGCTCACCAGCGGCAAGGAGAGCAACAGGGCGCTTAACATAATTTTTTTCATCATCGGCTCCGGTTAACGACGGCGAAATTCGTGGTGCTCAGAAAAATTTTCACGTGCCGCAGCGCGCTGCCCGCTGTTGAGGTTGCCCGCGCGACGGCTTTCCTGCCCACGCAGTTGCTGGGACTGCCACGACGGTGAGCGACTGTCATTCCCGCTGAAGACGTTTGAATGCGTATTCTGACGGGAGGCCAGACGTTGTTGCGAGTTGGATGATTCAACGCGTTGGCGAGCGGTTTCCCTTTGCTGCTGTGAAACCGGATGCTGCTGAGCTTTTGACTTCAGTTCAGAGCGGTGCTGCTGTTGCGTAGTGGATTTATTCAGCGTCTTCTGTGCTGCTTCACGACGGCTGTTGTTTTGTGTTTCGTCATAGCCACGATAGTTATTGCGCTGGGCAATTTGATTTAGCTGTGAAGAGGCTGCTTTGCGTTGAGCATCCCGCGATGTCTGACCCGACAAGTTTGCCGGGGAGGTCTGGCTACGCTGTTGGAACTGCGTCATTGCGGCCTGACGCTGGCTGTCTCGTGTGGCAGTGGTGGTCGGTGTATGTTGAGTGGCGCTTAATCCCCCGCTAACGTTGGTCTGATGAAAACGTTGTGCGACCGCGTCGTTCTGGTAAGGCACGCCGTTACGGTACGCAGGGTTGTGCTGCCAGGCAATGTTTTGCCCTTTAAGGTTTTGTCCGGATATATGGTTGAAATTGTTAACATCAATATTGATGTTATCTCCGTTGTGCTGGTAGCCATTACCGCCGTGAGGGGCGTCATGGTCATGATAGTCATCATCATGGTGATGGTCGTCGTCATCCCAGTCGATGTTACTGAACAGTGCATACGTCGTCGCAACGCCCAGGCTATAGCCGAAACCTTTGACGAAGCTATCGGCAAACTGCTCGCCCGGAGGGGGCGGCAGATAGACAGGGGGGTAGGCGGTATTAGGCCAACTGCCGTAAACAACGGTTGGATTGTAGTTCGGCACATATACCACCTGTGGATCGGTCGGCTCAATTTTGATAACCGTCGAGGTGGGCGCGCTGCTGGTCACTTTCGTCGTTGATGATGACGGCGTCTGAATCACGGTTGTTTTCTGGGTGTTCGTGACCGTTTGCTGCGGAGTGGATTTTAGCGAGCCTGTTTGCTGAGCCAGCAAACGCAGGCGCTGTACGGCATCCATCACGTCCTGTGGTTGTGCCAGAAACGCATTCCCCAGGTTTTGTACCCAGTCAGGGTTTTCGCCCATCAAGGCCATCAATTGCGGAAATGCCACCAGCGACTTCACGCTGGGGTCCCATGACTGGCCGGACACTGCCTGAATGGCGGCGTCACCTTGCAGTGTCGGATTATCACGAGACCACTGAACCGCCTGCACCACGTTCGATGGATATGTTGAGGCCATCAGCACCTGAGACAGCAACGGGTCAGGGTAGAGCGCAACAGGGGCAACCCACTGATCGAGTTGAGCTGTGGTATACGTTGTTGGCGCCACCGGGGCTACTGCGGGAGCCGCCGCAACGGTCGGTTGAGGCGCTGCTGCCGGGGCAGGCTGAGAGGGGGCTTCTGGTGTGCGGCTGTTTACATACAGCACGCCCGCACCGACAAATAACCCTGCACTGCACGCCAGAGCAATGATATGGGGCTTAAAGGGCAACGTCATTTTATCTCTCCCGACTCATTAAGAATCGTCATAGTCATTATGCCTGCCGCCAGTGGGTGCAGTGTTCCGTGAGTATAAAGAGACAATAGTTTAATTTTTGACGAATCTTGGGATCGTTAACGCAAGTTTATTACCAGGGAGCTAAATAATGTGACTAAACATTGCGGGCGAAATTATCATTCCCCTTCTGCCATGACGAAGAGCGTTAGACCATCCTTAACGATTCAGCCAATTTTTTATGTTGCTTTTTTGTAAACAGATTAACACCCAACGAAAATCCTGTTATTGTGCCTTTTGCGGTACCGGGCATTTACCCTACTAACTGCTGTCTCACAGGAGCGTGAAGAGAATCGCCCATATACAAAAGCGCCGCATTATGACAATGAGAGCGAGGAGATATCGTCGTGCTAGAAGAATACCGTAAGCACGTAGCTGAGCGTGCTGCCCAGGGGATTGTGCCGAAACCCTTAGACGCAACCCAAATGGCTGCACTTGTCGAGCTGCTGAAGACCCCGCCTGTGGGCGAAGAAGAATTCCTGTTAGACCTGTTGATTAACCGCGTTCCCCCTGGTGTAGATGAAGCCGCTTACGTTAAAGCCGGTTTTCTCGCCGCTGTCGCTAAAGGTGACACTACCTCTCCGTTGATCACGCCAGAAAAAGCCATTGAACTGCTGGGCACCATGCAGGGTGGTTACAACATTCATCCGCTGATCGACGCGCTGGATGATGCCAAACTGGCGCCGATTGCCGCCAAAGCGCTCTCTTCAACGCTGCTGATGTTCGATAACTTCTACGATGTGGAAGAAAAAGCCAAAGCGGGCAACGAATATGCGAAGCAGGTCATGCAGTCCTGGGCTGATGCCGAATGGTTCCTCAACCGTCCGGCTCTGGCTGAAAAAATCACCGTTACCGTCTTTAAAGTGACCGGTGAAACCAACACCGATGACCTCTCTCCGGCACCGGACGCATGGTCCCGCCCGGATATCCCGCTGCACGCGCTGGCGATGCTGAAAAACGCCCGCGAAGGTATCGAACCGGATCAGCCGGGCGTGGTAGGCCCAATCAAACAGATCGAAGAACTGCAGAAAAAAGGTTACCCGCTGGCCTATGTGGGTGACGTTGTCGGTACTGGTTCTTCGCGTAAATCTGCGACCAACTCCGTGCTGTGGTTTATGGGTGATGATATTCCTCATGTACCGAACAAGCGCGGTGGTGGCTTGTGTCTGGGTGGCAAAATTGCACCTATTTTCTTCAACACTATGGAAGATGCGGGCGCGCTGCCAATTGAAGTGGACGTAAGCAACCTGAACATGGGCGACGTGATTGACGTTTACCCGTTCAAGGGCGAAGTGCGTAACCACGAAACCAACGAACTGCTGGCTACCTTCGAACTGAAAACCGATGTGCTGGTTGACGAAGTACGTGCCGGTGGCCGTATTCCGCTGATTATCGGTCGTGGCCTGACCACCAAAGCGCGTGAAGCGCTGGGGCTGCCGCACAGCGATGTATTCCGTCAGGCGAAAGATGTAGCGGAAAGCAGCCGCGGCTTCTCTCTGGCACAGAAAATGGTTGGCCGCGCATGTGGCGTGACCGGCGTCCGTCCGGGGGCCTACTGCGAACCGAAGATGACTTCCGTCGGCTCTCAGGATACCACTGGCCCAATGACCCGCGATGAACTGAAAGACCTGGCGTGCCTGGGCTTCTCTTCTGACCTGGTGATGCAGTCGTTCTGTCATACCGCTGCGTATCCGAAACCTGTTGACGTGACCACCCACCATACTCTGCCTGACTTCATCATGAACCGTGGCGGCGTGTCGCTGCGTCCGGGCGACGGCGTTATCCACTCCTGGTTGAACCGTATGCTGCTGCCGGATACCGTAGGTACCGGTGGTGACTCTCATACCCGTTTCCCGATCGGTATCTCTTTCCCGGCGGGTTCTGGTCTGGTCGCGTTTGCGGCTGCGACCGGCGTGATGCCGCTGGATATGCCGGAATCTGTTCTGGTGCGTTTCAAAGGCAAAATGCAGCCGGGTATCACCCTGCGTGACCTGGTTCACGCCATTCCGCTGTATGCGATCAAACAAGGTCTGCTGACCGTTGAGAAGAAAGGCAAGAAAAACATCTTCTCTGGCCGCATTCTGGAAATTGAAGGTCTGCCGGATCTGAAAGTTGAGCAAGCATTTGAACTGACCGATGCATCCGCTGAGCGTTCCGCTGCGGGTTGTACCATCAAGCTGAACAAAGAGCCGATCGTTGAATACCTCAGCTCTAACATCGTTCTGCTGAAATGGATGATCGCCGAAGGTTACGGCGATCGCCGTACGCTGGAACGTCGTGTGCAGGGCATGGAAAAATGGCTGGCGGATCCGCAGTTGCTGAAAGCTGACGCTGACGCAGAATACGCGGCAGTGATCGACATCGATCTGGCGGATATCAAAGAGCCGATCCTGTGCGCGCCGAACGATCCGGATGACGCGCGTCTGCTGTCTGACGTGCAGGGCGAGAAGATCGACGAAGTGTTCATCGGTTCCTGCATGACCAACATCGGTCACTTCCGTGCGGCGGGTAAGCTGCTGGATGCGCATAAGGGCCAGTTACCGACCCGTCTGTGGGTGGCTCCACCAACGCGTATGGATGCGGCACAGCTCACCGAGGAAGGCTATTACAGCGTCTTTGGTAAGAGCGGGGCGCGTATTGAGATCCCAGGCTGTTCACTGTGCATGGGTAACCAGGCGCGCGTGGCGGACAACTCAACCGTGGTGTCGACTTCTACTCGTAACTTCCCGAACCGTTTAGGGACTGGGGCGAACGTCTACCTGGCTTCTGCGGAGCTGGCAGCGGTCGCGGCACTGATTGGCAAACTGCCAACGCCGGAAGAGTATCAGACCTATGTGGCACAGGTAGATAAAACGGCTGTCGACACCTACCGTTATCTGAACTTCGACCAGCTGTCTCAGTACACTGAGAAAGCGGAAGGTGTGATTTTCCAGACGGCGGTATAATTCGCTAGCGCATTTTGCGCAAAAACGCATCAATGCCCGGAGAGGTCAGCTTCTTCGGGCATTTTTATTTCTATTCCTTATACCCGCTACGCTTTTTTTCTGCCGCGCTGCTGCGATAATTACAGCAAGGTGCAGTGCGGTATTGGCGCACTGCCGGGAGCAGAGGAACACATTATGGATTACGAATTTCTGCGCGATATTACCGGAGTGGTAAAGGTGCGTATGTCCATGGGCCACGAAGTGGTGGGGCACTGGTTTAATGAAGAAGTGAAAGATAACCTGGCCTTACTTGATGAAGTGGAACAGGCGGCGCGTGCGGTAAAAGGCAGTGAACGTTCCTGGCAGCGAGCAGGGCATGAATACACGCTCTGGCTGGATGGCGAAGAGGTTATGGTTCGCGCCAATCAACTGGAGTTCACGGGCGATGAAATGGAAGAAGGAATGAATTACTACGACGAAGAGAGTTTATCTCTGTGCGGCGTTGAAGATTTCTTGCAGGTGGTTGCCGCGTATCGTGAATTTGTGCAACAGCGTTAATTCGCACTCGGCTCTGCCGGGGGACGCTGCGTTTACCCGGCATGGCGCAACGATGTCATTCCCGGTTCGTAGGCCCGATAAACGTAGCGCCATCGGGCACGGTGCCTTATTTAACGTAAGCCAACAGGCTTAAGGAGTCGCGCGCCAGCGCTTTGCATTTCTTTGCCGTAGGGATGCCGATACCGCTGAGATCGCGATAGCTGTCTTCACCGAGTGCTTTCATATTGAAGGTGTCGTAGTTACTGAGGTCCCACTGGTTCTGTTGAGCAAAAAAGACCAGTGCGCGACGTATCTGCCCGTTGGGCAAATTCTGGTATCCACAGTCATTTTTCAGAAAAACAAAAACTGCCGTTAAATCGGCCATATCTTCGGCTTCGGACTCACTCAGCGCATAGCTGTTTGCGCATACGGCCATCAGGCTGCCGAACAAAACTGTTCTGAAAAACGTCTTCATTGCTTCTACCACTGCATCACGGAAATTAAACGTTAGCATACTGCGAGCGAAGCGACGACCTTTATTATCAGCCGTTCACTTGACCTTCCCGTAGGGGGAGGGCTTATGCTTAAAAGATAGCCTGCTTAAGCTGCTGAATATAAGGAAATGAATATGCAACGTCGTGACTTTTTAAAGTATTCCGTGGCGCTGGGCGTCGCGTCAGCTTTACCTTTGTGGAGCCGCACCGCTTTTGCGACTGACCGTCCTGCGTTACCCATTCCAGACCTGTTAACTGCGGATGCTTCTAATCGCATACAACTGATTGTGAAAGCCGGGCAGTCGACGTTTGCGGGGAAAACCGCCACCACCTGGGGATATAACGGTAACCTGCTCGGACCCGCAGTAAAACTGAATACAGGTCAGGCGGTGAGCGTGGATATCCATAATCAGCTGGCCGAAGAGACGACGTTGCACTGGCATGGGCTGGAAATCCCTGGAGAAGTCGATGGCGGGCCGCAAGGTGTTATTCCGGCGGGCGGGAAGCGTTCAGTGACCTTTACCCCCGCGCAACGGGCTGCAACCTGTTGGTTCCATCCGCATCAACACGGGAAAACCGGACGTCAGGTTGCGATGGGCCTGGCTGGGTTGGTACTGATTGAAGATGACGAGATCCGCAAACTATTGCTACCGAAGCAGTGGGGTATCGACGATGTGCCGGTGATTATTCAGGACAAACAGTTTTCCGCTGACGGACAAATTAATTATCAGTTGGATATGATGACCGCCGCCGTCGGTTGGTTTGGCGATACGCTGCTAACCAATGGGGCGATTTACCCACAACATGCCGCGCCACGCGGCTGGTTGCGCCTGCGTCTGCTGAATGGCTGTAACGCACGCTCACTGAATATCGCGGCCAGCGATAACCGTCCCCTGTACGTGATTGCCAGTGATGGTGGATTGTTAGCTGAGCCGGTAAAAGTGACCGAACTACCGATGCTGATGGGTGAGCGTTTTGAAGTATTGGTGGATGTGAGCGACGGAAAAGCTTTCGATCTGGTCACATTGCCTGTCAGTCAGATGGGGATGGCGATCGCGCCATTTGATAAGCCACATCCGGTGATGCGCGTTCAGCCGCTGCTGATTACCGCCTCCGGCACGCTGCCGGATACGCTGACAGCTATGCCGGCGCTGCCGTCGCTTGATGGGGTGACGGTACGCAAACTGCAGTTGTCTATGGATCCGATGCTCGACATGATGGGCATGCAAATGCTGATGAAGAAATACGGCGGGCAGGCCATGGCAGGGATGGATCATGGGCAGATGATGGGCCATATGAATAACGACAATATGGGCCACGGAAACATGGATCATGACAATATGAACCACGGTGAGATGGGGAATATGCAGCATGGCGGCATGGGCAACATGAAGCAGGATGGCACATTCGATTTCCATAATGCCAACCGGATTAACGGGCTGGCGTTTGATATGAATATACCGATGTTTGCCGCGACGAAAGGCCAGCATGAACGCTGGGTCATTTCTGGTCAGGGCGACATGATGCTGCACCCGTTCCACATTCACGGCACGCAGTTCCGCATTTTGTCTGAAAATGGCAAAGCGCCTGCTGCGCACCGTACGGGATGGAAAGACACTGTGCGGGTAGAGGGCGGCGTCAGCGAGGTACTGGTGAAGTTTGACCACGATGCGCCGAAAGAACATGCCTATATGGCGCACTGCCATCTGCTGGAGCACGAAGACACCGGCATGATGCTCGGTTTTACGGTTTAAACAACGACGTCTCTGCGCTTGCCCGGCCTGCAGGATATTTCTTGTCGGCTGGGTAAGGCACATCCCCTGCATATTCTGCCATTGAACATAAAGTAATCGCCTTTGGGGCCGATAATCATCACATACCCAATGTGAGTTCAATGGATGAAAAAACGTGATTAAACATATTCGTGTTATTACCGGTATTCTGCTGGTTCTCGCCATTTTCTGTTTACTGCAGGCCGTTACGGGAAGCCTGTTTTACTCTGCGGTAAACAATGACAGGCATAATTTCCAGAACTCAGGCACCCTCAACGCTCAGCAAGAAAATCTGAGTGACAGCGTCAATACGTTGATTAAAACCCGTGTTACGGTGACGCGCGTCGCCATCCGCTTTTTAAAAAATCAGCGCGATCCCGCCTCGTTGGCCGCGATCAACACGCTGCTCAATACCGCCAGTGATTCAATGAAGAAGGCCGAAGGCTATTTCGCCCAGTATCAGGGATTACCGCAGGTGACAGGGCAAGATCCGCAGATCGCCAGTGAAATGGAAAAGCAGTATCGCCAGATGCACGAAGTGATGAAATTATCGATTGAGTATCTGCGAGCGAATAACTATCAGGCTTATGGCGATCTTGATGCCCAGAAAGCGCAGGATGAGATGGAAACGAGCTATGATCACTGGCGAAACGAGAATAATGCGCTGCTGCAGCATGCTGCTGCGGAGAATCAGCTCAGTTTTTCCCGTATGCAGTGGACACTGGGAGGCATCGTTCTGGTTGTGCTGATCGTTCTGGGCATGATCTGGAGCGGGTTGCAACACATCCTGCTTAAACCGCTGGCGCAGATTATGGAGCATATTCGCGTCATTACCGGTGGAGACTTAACCCATAAGCTCAATGTTGAAGGTCGCAACGAAATGGGCCGACTGGCGATGGGGTTGGAAGAGATGCAACAGTCGCTGATTTCGACAGTCACTGCCGTACGCAATAGCTCGGAGTCAATTCATACCGGGGCCGCTGAAATATCCTCGGGCAACAACGACCTTTCTTCGCGCACCGAGCAGCAGGCGGCCTCGCTTGAGGAAACGGCCGCCAGCATGGAGCAGTTGACCGCGACAGTGAAGCAGAATACGGACAATGCGAAACAGGCAACCCAATTGGCGAAAAACGCCTCTGATACTGCCGCTCGCGGTGGTCGTGTTGTTGATACCGTTGTGCATACGATGAGTGAAATAGCGGACAGCTCGCAGCAAATCGCGCAGATCACGAACGTTATCGACAGTATTGCCTTCCAGACCAACATTCTGGCGCTGAACGCCGCGGTAGAAGCGGCCAGAGCCGGAGAGCAGGGGCGCGGTTTTGCGGTTGTGGCAGGTGAAGTCCGGACTCTGGCAAGCCGTAGTGCCCAGGCAGCAAAAGAGATCAAAGCGCTGATTGATAATTCAACCCACTGTGTAGGCATGGGATCGCAGCAGGTTTCGGATGCCGGTAAAACCATGGCAGAAATTGTCGCGGCGGTGACCCGTGTGACCGATATCATGGGCGAAATTGCGTCTGCTTCTGAAGAGCAGAGTCGGGGGATTGAACAGGTTAGCCTCGCGGTTTCGCAGATGGACAGCGTGACCCAGCAAAACGCCGCGCTGGTGGAGGAGTCTGCGGCGGCGGCGGCCTCTCTGGAGCAACAGGCCGAGCAGTTGCGGCAGGCCGTTGCGGTATTTCGTATTACCCGCGAGAAGGCGGTGAGTGGGGCTCGAAAACCACTGCAGGACGCTCCGCGCCAGGATCGCGTTGTCTCTACTACCCAGGATCAACATTGGGAAACGTTCTGACCTGAAAAAGTCCGATTTTGCTCACGCTAAAAGCCGGGTTCGTTGCCCGGCTTTCGTGTATTCAGAGCGCGTTAAAATGCGTGCGCAGGCTCTCTGAGTAACTATCAGAGGAATGCGGTCTCTTTGCTGGTATACTTCATCCACTGAATTGTTTGTATGCTGTCGCAAGTTTTGTGGTTAGTGCGAGCCACCGTCTCTTTGGCGGTGTATCAAGGTAAGTGCTTTCTTTCGATTTGCATGATGTGTTAACTGATAAAAATCAGTGAGTTATTTCTTTTATGAAACATACTGTAGAAGTCATGATCCCGGAAGCGGAGATCAAAGCGCGTATTGCCGAACTGGGACGTCAGATTAACGAGCGTTACAAGGACAGCGGCAGTGATATGGTGCTGGTAGGCCTGTTACGCGGTTCATTTATGTTTATGGCTGACCTGTGCCGTGAAGTGCATGTCTCCCACGAAGTCGATTTCATGACCGCCTCCAGCTACGGCAGCGGAATGTCCACCACGCGTGATGTTAAAATCCTCAAAGACCTGGATGAAGACATTCGTGGCAAAGACGTGCTGATTGTTGAGGACATCATCGACTCCGGCAACACGCTCTCAAAAGTGCGTGAAATCCTGAGCCTGCGTGAACCTAAATCTCTGGCGATTTGTACGTTGCTGGATAAACCTTCTCGCCGTGAAGTGAACGTACCGGTCGAGTTTATCGGTTTTTCCATTCCAGATGAGTTCGTTGTTGGCTACGGCATTGACTATGCACAACGTTATCGCCATCTGCCGTATGTTGGCAAAGTGGTGTTGCTGGACGAGTAATGGGCTGGAGCGCCTGATGGCGCTTCGCTTATCAGGCCTACGGCGCTGATTTGTAGGCCGGGTAAGGCGTAACCGCCACCCGGCAATATCACCTTACTTATGGTTGCTGTGCTTCTGGCTGAGGTTCGACAACCCCTGTCGGTAGCGTTGCTCCAGTGTTTCGCGGCTGGTAGCCGTGACGTCCAGATCGCGCAGCAGACCATCATGAATACCGTAAGCCCAGCCGTGAATTGTCACTTTCTGACCGCGTTTCCAGGCTGAACGCATAATGGTTGAGTGGCCCAGGTTATAGACCTGCTCCATAACATTCAGTTCGCACAGGGTGTCCATGCGACGTTCCTGCGGCATTTCGCCCAGCAGTGAGCTGTGTTTAAACCAGATATCGCGGATATGCAGCAACCAGTTATCAATCAGCCCCTGTTCTTTATTTTCAATAGCCGCCTGGACGCCGCCGCAACCATAGTGGCCACAAATAATAATGTGTTCCACTTCCAGCACATCCACCGCATACTGAACCACTGAGAGACAGTTCAGGTCGGTGTGAATGACCAGATTAGCAACATTACGGTGAACAAACAGTTCACCCGGTTCAAGACCGGTTAAACGTTCAGCGGGAACGCGGCTATCGGAACATCCAATCCATAGAAAACGCGGATTCTGCGCATGCGTCAGCGTTTCAAAAAATCCGGGATCCTCTTCTATCAGCATCTTTGACCATAGTGCATTGTTGCTGATGAGTGTATCTATGTCTTTCATGGAGTTGTACAACCCGAAGCCAGATAAATTCGATGGGCTAATATAGGGTAACTCCGGCATTATTTAAACTATATATAAAATGTCAGAACGTAAGGTAAGTAAAAAAACATGACCATTGCTCTGGAACTTCAACAACTTAAAAAAACCTATCCCGGTGGCGTTCAGGCGTTGCGTGGCATAGATTTGCAAGTCGAAGCGGGTGATTTCTATGCGCTGCTAGGTCCCAATGGCGCGGGGAAGTCCACCACCATCGGTATTATCAGCTCGCTGGTGAATAAAACCTCCGGGCGGGTGAGCGTGTTCGGCTACGATCTCGATAAAGACACGGTTAACGCCAAGCGTCAGCTTGGGCTGGTGCCGCAGGAGTTCAACTTTAACCCGTTTGAAACCGTGCAGCAGATCGTGGTCAACCAGGCCGGTTACTACGGCGTAGAGTATAAAGAGGCGGTTAAACGCAGTGAAATTTATCTAAAACAACTCGACCTGTGGGAAAAACGTAACGAGCGTGCGCGCATGCTTTCCGGCGGGATGAAGCGCCGCCTGATGATTGCCCGTGCGCTGATGCACGAGCCAAAATTACTCATCCTTGATGAACCAACTGCCGGTGTTGATATTGAATTACGCCGCTCAATGTGGGGCTTTTTAAAGGATTTAAACGATAAAGGTACGACGATTATTCTAACCACCCACTACCTTGAAGAAGCGGAAATGCTGTGTCGCAATATCGGCATTATTCAGCACGGCGAGCTGGTGGAAAACACCTCGATGAAAAATCTGCTCTCTAAGCTCAAATCTGAGACGTTTATTCTCGATCTGGCGGCGAAAAGTCCGCTACCTAAGCTGGAAGGCTATCAATACCGCCTGGTTGATACCTCCACGCTGGAAGTTGAAGTTCTGCGCGAACAGGGGGTGAACAGCGTGTTCTCGCAGCTGAGCGCTCAGGGTATTCAGGTATTGAGTATGCGGAACAAGGCGAACCGGCTGGAAGAGCTGTTTGTTTCTCTGGTTCATGAAAAACAAGGAGATCGCGCATGATGCAGCTTTACTGGGTCGCGCTGAAAAGCATCTG
The DNA here is from genome assembly GCF_014104295.1 of Citrobacter sp. RHBSTW-00029. Taxonomy (NCBI): domain Bacteria; kingdom Pseudomonadati; phylum Pseudomonadota; class Gammaproteobacteria; order Enterobacterales; family Enterobacteriaceae; genus Citrobacter; species Citrobacter sp. RHBSTW-00029. The sequence goes on along the minus strand of NZ_JABXRT010000001.1, from coordinate 3,312,082 downwards.
GGCGAAAGAGATCCACCGCTTTATGCGTATCTGGGTGCAAACCCTGGTGCCGCCCGTTATCACCATGACGCTCTATTTTATTATCTTTGGTAATTTGATTGGCTCACGGATCGGTGAAATGCACGGTTTTAGCTACATGCAGTTTATCGTGCCGGGGCTTATCATGATGGCGGTGATTACCAACTCGTACGCTAATGTGGCGTCGTCGTTCTTTAGCGCCAAGTTTCAGCGCAACATTGAAGAACTGTTGGTTGCACCGGTACCGACGCACGTAATCATCGCCGGTTTTGTCGGCGGTGGCGTGGCTCGCGGTCTGTGTGTGGGCATTCTGGTCACTGCTATCTCACTGTTCTTCGTGCCGTTCCAGGTGCACTCCTGGGTCTTCGTGGCGCTGACGCTGGTGCTGACGGCGGTGCTGTTTTCGCTGGCGGGCTTGCTGAACGCGGTTTTCGCCAAAACCTTTGACGATATCAGTCTGATCCCGACCTTCGTGTTAACGCCGCTGACCTATCTGGGGGGCGTTTTCTACTCGTTAACGCTGTTACCGCCGTTCTGGCAGGGACTGTCGCACCTGAACCCGATTGTCTACATGATTAGCGGGTTCCGCTACGGTTTCCTCGGCATTCACGATGTGCCGCTGGTGACGACCTTCGGTGTGCTGGTGGTGTTTATCGCCGCGTTTTATTTACTGTGCTGGTATCTGATTCAGCGCGGGCGCGGACTGCGCAGCTAACCTCTTTTCCTCTCCCTGAACGGGAGAGGAAACTTTTGATGTTTATCACCCTTACATATTTATCACCCTGATAAACTACTTGCCTGCTAAGGAGGTAGGCGATGCTAGGTTGGGTAATTACCTGTCATGACGATAAGGCACAGGATATGCTGCAGCGTCTGGAAAAAAAGCACGGCCCTTTGGTCCAGTGTCAGGCGGTGAGTTTTTGGCGAGGTCTCAGCTCGAACATGCTAAGCCGTATGATGTGCCATGCCCTGCATGCCACAGACTCAGGCGAGGGCGTGATATTCCTGACCGATATGGCCGGGGCTGCGCCTTACCGCGTGGCTTCGTTAATGAGCCATAAACATCCCCAGTGTGAAGTCATTTCTGGTATCAGCTATTCATTACTTGAGCGAATGATTTCGTCGCGGGAATCAATGAGCAGTTCTGCGTTCCGCGATTGCATCGTTGCGCTTGGCGGGCCTGAAGTCTCCAGTCTCTGGCATCAGCAACAAAAAAATCCCCCCTTCGTGTTGAAGCATGATTTGTATGAGTATTAATCATTGGTATTGATGGCGCTTTTGCTACAATAGCCGGGGTTTCTCGCCTCGGTTATCTCATATGGTTATGCGCCTTCTGCTTGTTTTATTGCTCCTGTTCTCTGGCAGCGTTGCTGCGGCGTTGCCTGCTCGTTATATGCAAACGACCGAAGCGGCTGCCGTGTGGGCGCAGATTGGTAATAAGATGGTGACGGTCGGGAATATTCGCGCCGGGCAAATCCTCGCCGTTGAGCCCATTGCGGCAGATTATTACGAATTCCCCTTTGGCTTTGGTACCGGGTTTATCGATAAGGGACACCTGGAGCCTGTTCAGGGCCGGCAGAAGGTTGACGATGGTTTAGGCGACCTCAACAAGCCGCTCAGCAATCAAAGCCTGGTAACCTGGAAAGACACGCCCGTTTATAATGCTCCGGATGTCGGTAGCGCCCCGTTTGGCGTACTGGCGGACAACCTGCGCTATCCCATCATTAGTAAGCTCAAAGACCGACTTAATCAGACCTGGTTTCAGATCCGCATTGGTGGCAGGCTGGCCTATATCAGTGCGCTGGATGCGCAGGAAGACCACGGTATTCCCGTGTTGACCTACCATCATATTCTGCGTGATGAAGAGAATACCCGTTTTCGCCACACCTCCACGACGACTTCTGTGCGTGCGTTCAGTAACCAGATGGCCTGGCTCCAGGATCGTGGTTACACCACGTTGACGATGTATCAACTGGAAGGCTACGTGCAGAATAAAATGAACCTGCCTGCACGGGCGGTGGTGCTGACTTTTGATGATGGTCTCAAGTCGGTGAGTCGTTATGCTTATCCGATTCTGAAGCAGCACGGCATGAAGGCAACAGCGTTTATCATCTCCTCACGCATCAAGCGGCACCCGCAGAAGTGGGATCCGAAATCGCTGCAGTTTATGAGCATCTCTGAACTGAATGAGATCCGGGACGTGTTCGACTTCCAGTCGCACACCCATTTTTTACATCGGGTTGATGCGAATCGCCGGCCGATCCTGCTGAGTCGCAGCTATCACAATATTTTGTTCGATTTCGCCCGTTCGCGCCGGGCACTGTCCCAGTTTAACCCTCACGTCCTGTATCTTTCGTACCCGTTTGGCGGTTATAACGCCACGGCGGTAAAAGCAGCAGGCGACGCGGGATTCCACATGGCGGTCACCACGGTGAGAGGGAAGGTTAAGCCGGGAGATAATCCGTTCTTATTGAAAAGACTTTATATTTTAAGAACGGATTCGCTGGAGACGATGTCGCGGCTGATAAGCAACCAGCCGCAGGGGTAAGGCTATCAGGCAACCTGTACCGGAATAGCTTTCGCGGTACGCTTCATTTCGTTGTCGCCTTCAAAGTAAGCCACTTTCGGGCGCCATGTACGGGCTTCTTCATCAGACATGGTGACGAAGCTGGCGATAATCACAATGTCGCCAACCTCTGCACAATGCGCTGCCGCACCGTTCACCGAGATGATTCTGGAGCCGCGTTCAGCCGCAATTGCATAGGTTGAGAAACGTTTCCCATTCGTCACGTTCCAGATATCAATAGCTTCATTTTCCAGAATACCGGAGGCATCAAGGAAATCCTGGTCGATGGCGCAGGAGCCTTCATAGTGCAGGTCCGCCTGCGTGACTTTTACACGGTGGAGCTTGCCTTGCAGCATGGTGCGAATCATAACTTCTATACCCTGTCGTTTACCTTGGCTAAGCAGGTGCTACTGACCTGCTTTGAGAATTTTCAGGCAGTATTGCCTGATTTTTAACCCCTGTCTACTGGGCTAATGTAACGCTTTGATTATCGATCAGACGAGCCTGACCCAGCCAGGCGGCAACCAAAATCACTGCGCGTTTACTGCTTTCAGTCAGTTCAAGCAGCGTGTCGGCGTCGCGGATCTGAATGTCGTCGGCGCGGAAGCCTTTTTCATTCAGCTCGTGTTCAGCAATGGCGATAATCTCTTCCAGATCGCGTTCCCCAGCCTGTAATTTTTCGCCAATGCGGCTCATCACTTTGTACAAGCCAGGGGCGACTTTACGCTGCTCTGCCGTGAGATAGCCGTTACGCGAGCTTAGGGCTAAGCCGTCTTTGGCGCGAATAATCGGTACGCCGACGATCTCAATGTCATAACCCATATCCGCCACCATTTTGCGGATCAGCGCCAGTTGCTGGAAATCCTTCTCGCCAAAGCAGGCGATATCTGGCTGGATCAAATTAAACAGCTTGCTGACGATAGTGGAAACACCACGGAAGTGACCCGGACGGCTGGCGCCTTCAAGCATGGTAGACAGTCCCGGAACATCAACATAGGTATGACCTTCCGTGCCCTGCGGATAGATTTCTTTCTCTGATGGCGCAAAGACGATATCGACTTTGCGTTTGTTCAGCTTTTCGCAATCTTCCTGCAGCGTGCGTGGATAGCGCGCCAGGTCTTCCACACGGTCAAACTGCATTGGGTTGACAAAAATACTGACGATCACCACATCAGCCTGAGCCTTTGCTTCATCAACCAGCTTCATATGGCCGTCGTGCAGGTTGCCCATTGTCGGAACCAGCGCGACGCGTTTGCCTTCCTGACGCAGACGACGAATGTGCTGGCGCAGCAGCGGCAGAGTTTCAATAATTAACACTTGGACTCCTTAATGGAAACTGTGTTCTTCACCCGGATAGACGCCGGATTCAACCTCAGCAATATACTGCCGTACTGCGGCGCGCATGTCGCCCGCTTCAGCGAGGAAATTTTTGGCAAATTTAGGGATATGGCCGCCGGTAATGCCAAATGCATCGTGCATGACGAGGATTTGTCCATCAGTGACGTTACCTGCGCCAATACCAATAACCGGAATCGACAACGCATCGGTGACGCGCTTCGCCAGCTCAACCGGTACGCATTCCAGCACCAGCAACTGAGCGCCAGCCGCTTCCAGCGCCAGCGCGTCGTCGAGCAGCGTTTGCCCGGCATCACCACGGCCTTGCACCTTATAGCCACCATAAATGTTGACGGACTGCGGGGTCAGCCCCAGATGACCGCACACCGGGACCGCGCGTTCGGTGAGCATTTTCACCGTATCGACCAGCCACGCACCGCCTTCTACCTTGACCATGTTGGCGCCCGCACGCATAACCACCGCGGCATTTGCAAAGGTTTGTTCTGGCGTAGCGTAGGCCATAAACGGGAGATCGGAAAGCAGCAGGCAGTTGGGTGCCCCGCGACGCACGGCGCGGGTGTGGTAGGCGATATCTTCAACGGTGACGGGGAGGGTAGAATCATGGCCCTGAACGGTCATGCCCAGCGAGTCGCCAACCAGCATCACATTGATACCTTCGTCGGCAAAGAGTTTCGCGAAGCTGTAGTCGTAAGCCGTAATCGTCGCGAAGCGTTTCTTCTCTTGCTTGTATTTTTGCAGCAATGAGATTGTTGTCGGTTTCATAACATTTCCTGATGGTGAAAGTCATATTTAACGGCATTCTAGCAGTCACATTCAGGGGGGCAATTGATTTAAGCAATCGTTTGGCGCGAAAGCAGTAAACGCTAAAGGGAAAGGATTACTTTACCAGTGTGCAGGTTTTGCTGCACCGAGTTGGGCGAGGTGTTGATGTAGGCTGGTTCCGTCCGGGAAGCTCAGTTCAGGCGCAATTTCATACAGCGGCCACAGCATGAAGCCGCGGTTCTTCATGTCGTAGTGCGGCACGGTCAGACGTTCGGTGTTAATCACTTCATCGCCAAACAGCATGATGTCGAGGTCCAGCGTACGCGGGCCCCAGCGTTCAGCTTTACGTACGCGACCCTGCTGTAGCTCAATGCGTTGGGTGTGATTAAGCAGTTCTTCGGGCGCGAGAGTCGTTTCCAGCGCCACGGCCGCGTTCAGGTAGTCTGGCTGATCCTGTGGGCCTAACGGCGGCGTACGGTAAAACGAGGAAACGGCGACGATGCGGCTGTCGGGAATGTCGCCGATCGCTTGCACGGCAGCATTAACCTGCTCCAGAGGTGAGGCTAAATTGCTGCCGAGCGCAATATAAGCGAGGGTCACGCGGAACCTTCGCGACGTGGCGCACGTTTGCGCGGACGACGATGGCGGCGGCGTTCTGGTTCTTCGTCGAGTTCGTTCAACATGCCTTTTTGTTCCGGCGGCGCGGAAACCTGGAATTCGCCCCACCACTGCGCCAGACGCTGCAGTTCGGCGTTATTTTCCACTTCGGCACGCAGGGCCAACAAGTCGTAGGCAGCGCGGAATTTTGGATGCTCCATCAGCTTCCAGGCGCGTTTGCCCTGACGACGGGACATGCGTAACTGAAGCTGCCAGATATCACGGGTGAGCGACGTCAGACGCTTAGGAATAGCCAGCGAGCGGCAGGCTTCGTCCAGTACATCGTTCATCGCCAGTGCGAAAGCGTCGTAATAGGCCAGACCGCTTTCCTGTGCGATTTTCTGCGCTGCTTCCAGTAACGGGTACCAGAACATCGCCGCAAACAAGAATGCCGGATTCACGCGCATATCATTGTGGATACGGGTGTCGGTATTCTTTAGTACCTGGGCAATGATGCGTTCCATCGCGCTGTCACCGTCTTCGGTGAAACAGCGGGTGATGGTTGGGAACAGCGGCTGGAACAGGCTGTACTCACGCAGTTTTTTATAGGTTTCATACCCGTAGCCCGCCTGTAACAGTTTGAGCGCTTCTTCAAACAGGCGTGCGGGGGGAATATCGTTAAGCAGCGTTGCCAGACGTGGGATCGGCTCTGCGGTTTCCGGGCTGATACGCATGTCGAGTTTGGCGGCAAAGCGCACGGCACGCAGCATACGTACAGGATCTTCGCGGTAGCGCGTTTCCGGATTACCAATCAGGCGGATGACGCCATCCTCGAGATCCTGCATGCCTCCGACGTAATCACGCACGGTGAAATCGGCCACGCTGTAATACAGGCTGTTAATCGTGAAGTCGCGGCGCTGGGCATCTTCTTCGATGGAGCCGAAGATGTTGTCACGCAGCAGCATACCGTTTTGCCCGCGCTGTGACGTTGTGCGATCGGACTCACTGCCTTCATGGTGTCCACGAAAAGTCGCAACTTCGATAATTTCCGGGCCAAACATGACATGGGCCAGACGGAATCGACGCCCAACCAGGCGACAGTTACGAAACAGTTTTCGCACCTGATCTGGCGTTGCATTGGTGGTGACATCAAAATCTTTCGGCTTTTTGCCCAGCAAAAGATCGCGTACGCCACCGCCTACCAGCCATGCCTCGTATCCGGCCTTATTGAGCCTGTACATTACCTTCAGGGCATTTTCACTGATATCTTTGCGGGAGATAGAGTGCTGCTCACGCGGGATTACCGTCATATGCGGACGGGCGACGGCAAGCTCGGCCTCGCGCTCCTCACGGCTTAGCACCTTGCGGCAAAAATTAGCGACTCGGGTAAAAATAGTGCACCTCGGTAGTGTCAAACTTCAGTCAGAACAAGTGTTGCTGTGTAAAAATCGCGGCTAATCATAGCTCAGCATGAGTCATTTGAGAATGCCGGATTTACATTCACTGAACCCGGCACAGTCGTAAGCGTCCAATTTTGCACCGCAGTTTGCAGTAATTCTTCCACACTCAGCGCTTGCCACGGTATTACAGTGTTCTGGCCGAGGAAGCGCAACGCGTTAATGAGAACCGGGCGTGGATCGCCTTGCGGCAGGGCAGGCGCATGATTCTGTTTAGAAAGTTTAGCGCCTTGCTCGTTGAGCGCCAACGGCAGATGAATATAGTCCGGTACTTGCCAACCGAACTGTTGATACAACGAAATTTGGCGTACAGTCGGTTCGATGAGATCCGCGCCGCGTACAATCTCTGTTACTCCCTGGAAGTGGTCATCAACCACTACTGCAAGGTTATAAGCAAACAGTCCGTCGCGTCGGTGGATAATAAAGTCTTCCCGTGCAAGCTCTGGGTCGGTGTGAATATTGCCGCGCAGCAGGTCGTTAAAGTGTAAAACGGGATGCTGTTGCTTGATGCGTACCGCTGCATTTTCCGGCCCGTGGCGTAACGCACGGCAATGACCGTCGTAAATCCCGCCAATACTCTGAATACGGGCGCGTGTGCAGGTACAGTAGTAACTTAAATCTTGTTGTTGTAACCAGGACAGTGCCTCACGGTAGGCGTCATGGCGTTGCGACTGCCACATGATTTCGCCATCCCAGTGCAGCCCGTAATGTTCCAGCTGACGCAGAATCGTCTCTGCAGCACCGGGAACTTCACGAGGGGGATCGATATCTTCAATGCGCACCCGCCAGATTCCGCGCTGTGCACGGGCCTGCAAATAACTGCCGAGGGCGGCTACCAGGGAACCAAAATGCAGTTCACCGGAAGGTGAAGGGGCAAAACGGCCAATGTAGGGTTTGTCTGTCATGTCGATGGATAATATAAAAGAATAAGGCGGGAGAAACTCCCGCCCAGGTACTGTCGGATTAGCGTAATGCTACCCGGCATGCAACAGTCTACGGGATTAACCCGCCATCTGTTTTTCGCGAATTTCTGCCAGCGTTTTGCAGTCGATGCACAGATCGGCCGTTGGACGGGCTTCCAGACGACGAATACCAATTTCTACGCCGCATGATTCGCAGTAGCCGAAATCTTCGTCTTCTACTTTCTTCAGTGTCTTCTCGATCTTTTTGATCAGTTTGCGCTCACGGTCACGGTTACGCAGCTCAAGGCTGAATTCTTCTTCCTGTGCGGCACGGTCAACCGGATCAGGGAAGTTAGCCGCTTCGTCCTGCATATGAGTCACAGTGCGATCGACTTCATCCCTGAGTTGATTACGCCATGCTTCAAGAATACGCCTGAAGTGCGACAGCTGGGCTTCGTTCATATACTCTTCGCCCGGTTTCTCCTGGTACGGCTCCACCCCAGCGATGGCGAGAATACTCAGGGACGATGTTTTACGGTTTTGCCCTTCTTGCATGTTGCTTCTCCTTAACACGCACTATCGATCCCCATGTTCGGGGGAAAAATCAGGTCGCTATAAATAGCAGATGCTTTTCCGGATAGCAATTATCTATACGTAACACTTGACAACCCTGTGAGGAAAAGCGTATTTGCGCACGCGGCCAGAATATTAATTAACCCGTTGTTTACACCATTACAAGGCAATGGGCAACGGCTCTTTAAGAGTCATACCATGGGCAGAAAGTTCCGCTTTATAAACCAGAATTTCGACCCCCTTTAGCTGTGCTTCGACTAATAACTGCGCATATTTTGCATCGATATGGCGCGCGGGTGAAAACCGTGTAATGGCTGAATGTAGTACCGCGAAAAATATGACGGCACGTTTACCTTCAGCCGCTACGCTCATCAATTCCCGAAGATGTTTCTGACCTCGTTCAGTTATGGCATCGGGAAAATAACCATACTCTTTTTCCGCCAACGTGACTGATTTTACTTCAATATAGCAGTCAGTCCGGGAATCTGCCTGTAACAAAAAATCAATACGGCTGCCTTCTGCGCCGTATTTTACTTCACTTTTCAACACGCTGTAGCCAGAAAGCTCCGCAATGAGTTCATTCTGAATAGCCTCTTTCGTTAAGCGATTGGCCCATAGCGTGTTAACACAAATAAATGCATCAGATGCGGTTTGCGTTAATTCCCAGGTATGTGGATATTTCCGCTTAATATTTTCTGATGTTGAATACCAGACGGTATCACCCGGAGTTGCGCATCCGGTCATTGCTCCGGTATTTGGGCAGTGTAGCGTCAAGGTTGTGCCATCCGGTGTGATCACATCCGCTAAAAAACGTTTATAGCGCTGAATTAGCGTAGCGCGTTGTAAAGGGGGAGAAAATTGCATGAATAATACCCTTGATTATTTGCTCAGCACCCAGCGTTGCAAGGTTGAATAGCGAGTGCGTCCTCGCTCAAATGACGAGGCGTAAAGCGCAAACTCCGTAACCGGAAATGACCAGCAAAAACCGGGTGGCGGGATGGCGACTGCATGACTGGCATCGCGCAAGAGCGTGATATGCGGGTGAAAGGGCTGTGGGCTCTGGTAGCATCCGCTGCGTGCGGCCTGTGCTCGCAGCATATTGGCCAGTTGCAATAACCCGCGTGGCGGCTGACGCATTCCCAGCCACACAACCCGCGAACGCAGCCATTGCCCTGCATCGTCCAGCCTGAGCGTGAACGCCGGCTGGCGAATGCGTCCAGCCAGTTGTGATAGCGCCTGCTGTTTCTCGGCACTCACATTCCCTAAAAAAGCCAGCGTCAGGTGCAGATTGTCTGCGGCGACCGGACGGCCCGCCTCTGGCGGAAATTGTGCGGCTCGCCAGTGGATGAGCTGCTCCCGAACCTCAGCAGGCAATTCAATGGCAAAGAACAGCCGTTTCGGCTCAGACATGATGGATACTCGGTTATGAATTAACGCGATGCTACAATGCAGCGCGAAGAATGTTAACCCTCTGGAGTCATTTGTGACGTCGTTGCCCGTTGCCGCCATAGTGCCTGAACTGCTTACCGCCCTTGATGCTTCACCGCAGGTCCTGCTGACCGCGCCGACCGGTGCCGGGAAATCGACCTGGCTGCCGCTACAGCTTCTGGCGCATCAGGGGATATCGGGGCGCATTATCCTGCTGGAACCGCGTCGCCTGGCGGCTCGCAATGTGGCACAACGACTGGCGGAGTCGCTGAACGAAAAGCCCGGCGAAACCGTGGGCTATCGCATGCGTGCGCAAAGCTGCGTGGGGGCGCAGACCCGGCTGGAAGTGGTGACGGAAGGTGTGCTCACACGCATGATCCAACGTGATCCAGAATTGCAGGGCGTTGGTCTGGTGATCCTTGATGAATTTCACGAGCGCAGCCTGCAGGCGGATCTGGCACTGGCGCTGCTGTTGGACGTACAGCAAGGCTTGCGGGACGATTTAAAACTGCTGATTATGTCAGCCACACTGGACAACGGGCGTTTGCAGCAGCTGTTGTTTGAAGCGCCTACCCTTGTTTCCGAAGGACGTGCGTTTCCTGTTGAACGGCGCTACCAGCCGCTGGCGACGCATTTACGTTTTGATGAGGCGGTTGCCATTGCCACCGCGGAGTTGCTGCGTAACGAGAGTGGCTCGTTGCTGCTGTTTTTACCCGGTGTAGGGGAAATTCAGCGCGTGCAGGAACAGCTGGCAGGCCGCGTGGGTAGCGATATTCTGTTGTGTCCGCTGTACGGCGCATTGACGCTTGCCGAGCAGCGACAGGCCATTTTGCCCGCGCCACCGGGGCGACGTAAAGTCGTACTGGCAACCAATATTGCTGAAACCAGCTTAACGATTGAAGGCATCCGGCTGGTGGTGGACTGCGCCCAGGAGCGCGTGGCGCGTTATGACGCGCGCACCGGTTTAACGCGGTTGATTACCCAGCGCATCAGCCAGGCATCGATGACCCAGCGAGCCGGGCGTGCAGGTCGTCTGGAGCCCGGTATCTGTCTGCATCTGCTTGCCAAAGAGCAGGCGGAAAGAGCGGCGGCGCAAGGCGAGCCGGAAATCGTACAGAGCGATCTGTCCGGTCTGCTGATGGAACTGTTGCAATGGGGATGCACCGATCCTGCACAGTTGAACTGGCTGGATACGCCGCCCGCTATCAACCTGCAGGCGGCAAAACGGCTGTTACAGATGCTGGGTGCGTTGGAGGGCAACAGGCTAAGTGCCACGGGGCAGAAAATGGCGGCGTTGGGTAATGATCCCCGTTTAGCGGCTATGCTGGTTAGCACCAACAATGATAACGAAGCGGCAACGGCGGCGAAACTGGCCGCGATTCTGGAAGAGCCGCCGCGCGGCGGCAGTACCGATTTAGCCGTCGCATTTTCACGAAATCAGCCCGCCTGGCAACTGCGTAGCCAGCAGCTATTGAAGCGCCTGAATGTGCGGGGAGGCCAGCCCGATAGCGAACGGTTAGCACTTTTACTGGCGCAGGCGTTTGCCGACAGGATCGCGCGCCGTCGCGGGTTGGATGGACGTTATCAACTGGCCAACGGGATGGGGGCGATGCTGGATTCCGATGACGCCCTGGGGCGCCATGAGTGGTTGATTGCGCCGTTGTTATTGCAAGGAAGCGCGTCACCGGATGCGCGTATTTTGTTAGCGTTGCCGCTGGATATTGAAGCGTTGATGCAGACGTGTCCTGAACTGCTGCAACAGTCCGACACCATCGAATGGGATGAAGCCCAGGGAACGTTAAAAGCACTGCGCCTCACGCGGATAGGCCAGTTGACGCTAAAAGTGCAGCCGTTGGCTAAACCTTCGGAAGACGAGTTGCATCAGGCGATGCTGAATGGTATTCGCGATAAAGGGCTAAGTGTGCTCAACTGGACGCCGGAGGCTGAACAGTTTCGGCTGCGCCTGCATTGCGCGGCAAACTGGTTGCCGGAGTACGACTGGCCTGCGGTAGATGAGGATTCTCTTCTGGCGGCGCTGGAGAGCTGGCTATTGCCGCATATGAGCGGTGTGCACTCTTTACGCGCGCTCAAAGCATTAAATGTGGCTCAGGCATTGCGCGGTTTGCTGGACTGGTCAATGCTGCAACGTCTGGATAGTGAACTGCCTGCGCATTACACTGTGCCGACGGGAAGCCGGATAGCCATCCGCTATCACGAGGATAATCCCCCGGTGTTGGCGGTCAGGATGCAGGAAATGTTTGGCGAAGCGAATACGCCAACCATCGCCGGGGGGCGTGTGCCGTTGGTGCTGGAGCTGCTTTCTCCGGCCCAGCGACCGCTACAGGTCACCAGCGATCTGAGCGCATTCTGGAAAGGATCGTACCGTGAGGTACAAAAAGAGATGAAAGGGCGTTATCCCAAACACGTCTGGCCGGACGATCCGGCGAATACCGCGCCAACGCGGCGCACCAAAAAGTATTCATAAATTGAGAGATTTCTTCTTCTGTCGCCTGACGGAAGAACAGAGAATCGGGCCTTTGCGCCTGAATGTTGCGGAGAAAAAGCATGGCGGGGAATGACCGCGAGCCAATTGGACGTAAAGGGAAACCGTCACGTCCGGTGAAACAAAAGGTGAGCCGTCGTCAACTCAGAGATGACGAGTATGACGACGATTATGATGATGACTATGAGGATGAAGAACCGATGCCGCGTAAGGGTAAGGGCAAAGGGCGTAAGCCTCGTGGTAAGCGTGGCTGGTTCTGGCTGCTGGTAAAACTGTCGATCGTCTTTTTGGTGCTGATCGCGATATATGGCGTGTACCTGGACCAAAAAATCCGTAGCCGTATTGATGGCAAAGTCTGGCAACTGCCTGCGGCTGTTTATGGCCGGATGGTTAACCTTGAGCCAGAAATGCCCATCGGCAAGAACGAGATGGTGAAACTGCTGGAGGCGACACAGTACCGTCAGGTGACGAAAATGACGCGCCCGGGCGAATTTACCGTGCAGGCGAAGAGCATTGAGATGATCCGCCGTCCGTTTGATTTCCCGGACAGTAAAGAAGGGCAGGTGCGTGCGCGTCTGACCTTTGATGGCGATCATCTGGATACTATTGAGAATATGGATAACAACCGCCAGTTCGGTTTCTTCCGTCTCGATCCGCGTTTGATCACCATGCTGTCTTCCCCTAACGGTGAGCAGCGTCTGTTCGTTCCGCGTAGCGGCTTCCCGGATTTGTTGGTAGATACGCTGCTGGCGACCGAAGACCGCCATTTCTATGAGCACGACGGCATCAGCCTCTATTCCATTGGACGTGCGGTGCTGGCGAATCTGACGGCCGGTCGTACGGTACAGGGGGCCAGTACGCTGACACAGCAACTGGTGAAAAACCTGTTCCTGTCCAGCGAGCGCTCGTACTGGCGTAAAGCGAACGAAGCCTATATGGCGCTGATCATGGATGCGCGCTACAGCAAAGACCGCATTCTTGAGCTGTACATGAACGAAGTTTATCTCGGTCAAAGCGGCGATAATGAAATTCGCGGCTTCCCGCTGGCGAGCCTCTATTATTTCGGTCGTCCGGTGGAAGAACTGAGTCTCGACCAGCAGGCGTTGCTGGTGGGGATGGTTAAAGGGGCATCAATCTACAACCCATGGCGTAATCCGAAGCTGGCGCTGGAGCGTCGTAATCTGGTGCTGCGCCTGCTGCAACAGCAGCAGATTATCGATCAGGACCTGTATGACATGCTGAGCGCGCGCCCGTTAGGCGTGCAGCCGCGTGGCGGGGTGATTTCACCACAACCAGCGTTTATGCAGATGGTACGCCAGGAGCTACAGGCGAAGCTGGGCGATAAAGTCAAAGATCTCTCCGGTGTGAAAATTTTCACCACCTTTGATTCCGTGGCACAGGATGCGGCAGAAAAAGCGGCGGTGGAAGGCATTCCGGTGCTGAAGAAACAGCGCAAGCTGAGCGATCTGGAAACCGCGATTGTGGTCGTTGACCGCTTTAGCGGCGAGGTTCGTGCGATGGTCGGCGGCGCAGAACCGCAGTTTGCGGGCTATAACCGCGCGATGCAGGCTCGTCGTTCCATCGGTTCTCTGGCAAAACCGGCAACCTATCTGACGGCGCTGAGCCAGCCGAAGCTGTATCGCCTGAATACCTGGATCGCCGATGCGCCGATTGCGCTGCGCCAGCCGAACGGTCAGGTGTGGTCGCCGCAGAACGATGACCGTCGCTATAGCGAAAGCGGTAAAGTGATGTTGGTGGATGCGTTAACGCGTTCAATGAACGTCCCGACCGTCAATCTGGGGATGGCGCTGGGTCTGCCCGCTGTTACCGAGACCTGGACGAAACTGGGCGCACCGAAAGATCAGCTCAATCCGGTTCCGGCGATGCTACTGGGGGCGTTGAACCTGACGCCAATTGAAGTGGCGCAGGCGTTCCAGACCATCGCCAGCGGGGGTAACCGTGCGCCGTTGTCAGCACTGCGTTCGGTCATTGCTGAAGATGGGACCGTGCTGTATCAAAGCTTCCCGCAGGCAGAGCGCGCCGTTCCGGCGCAGGCGGCCTATATGACACTGTGGACCATGCAACAGGTGGTTCAACGCGGTACGGGTCGTCAACTGGGCGCGAAGTACCCAGGGCTGCATCTGGCAGGGAAAACCGGGACCACCAACAACAACGTGGATACCTGGTTTGCCGGTATCGACGGCAGCCAGGTGACGATTACCTGGGTAGGCCGCGATAACAACCAGCCAACCAAGTTGTACGGTGCCAGCGGCGCGATGTCGATTTATCAGCGTTATCTGGCGAACCAGACACCAACACCACTGGTGCTGACGCCGCCGGAGGATGTTGTTGATATGGGCGTAGATTACGACGGTAACTTTGTGTGCAGTGGTGGTATGCGTACGCTGCCAGTGTGGACTACCGATCCGGATTCGTTGTGTCAGCAAGGTGAGATGCAGCAGCAGTCAGGTAATCCGTTCGATCAATCTTCCCAGCAGCCGCAGCAACAGCAGCCTCAACAGCAGCAACCGCCGCAGCAGGAGAAGAAAGATGGTGACGGCGTCGCAGGCTGGATTAAAGACATGTTCGGCGGTAACTAGCACACCGCAATAAGCTAAAAGCCGGTCAACATTGACCGGCTTTTTTATTAACACGAAAATCTTATATTTAATAAGATTTAACTCATTCTTAAGAATAAATAATTTAGTCATTATTGGTATAAAAAACAGCATATTAGATATTGTGATTGTTTAGCTTTTTTTTTGAACATCTGGACGCGTTTTGTATAGTCTGGTTTAATCATTCAACACAACAAATAATATATAAAAATGCCGTTTTTGTTCATTTATCTATTTTATCTGTGGTTTGCAATCCCTGTCATCTCCTGGGACGATAAAGATTATTTATTTGAAATTGAATGGATTTTAACGTTTTCATCTATAAGGAACATAGTTATGAAAAAAATGAGTGTTGCGTCATTATTATCGGTGTGTATTGTTGCAGCATTATCCATGCCAGTGATGGCCAGTGATTCGGGGACAGTGAATTTTGCCGGGAAAATTGTGGCAGATACCTGTGAGGTGAATGTTGATGATTCTGGCGCTACGGTTTCGACGGTAACGTTCGCGGATACGTATCCTTCTGATTATGGTATTGACGGCAAAGTAGGAGCTTCAAAGGATTTTAAAATTGAGGTCTCTAAGTGTGACCCGTTGGTAGCGAATCTCAACCTGAAATTTAGCGGCTCTACAACCGATGCAGGTTATAAGCGGTTACAAAACGATCTGACCGGTGAGGGCAATGCAACCAACGTTGGCATCACTGTAAGCAACAATAACGGCAGTAAAGGCGATGTATTGTTTGATGGTTCGGTTCCTGACAGTGGAACAGATGTAGCCAACGATCCTGACGGGCTAACAGCGTCTGTCTTTAATTATACCGCCAATGTTATTCAGGTAGGAGATACCGTTCCCACTGCGGGTCATTATGCGGCATCAGCAACGTTCGAAGTTATGTATCGTTAGATTATAAAGGGCAGCCTTTCTGGCTGCCCTGTCTGGAATCATTAATTTCATGAATATTTTATCGAAAATATTATGTGGCTGTTTATTTGTTAGCTGCTTTTCAGCACAGGCCAGTATTGTTCTGGGTGGCACCAGAATTATTTATTCAGCGAATAAATCTGAGGTGCAAATTGCACTGAAAAATAAAGATCCGCATACGCGTTATTTAGTGCAAAGCTGGATAAGTTATCCCGATGACGTTAAGGCGCCTTTTGTGGTGACGCCTCCGGTTTATAAGCTGCAGGAAAACCGTCAGACCCTGCTACATATTATTTACACGGGGGATAAAAATGCGTTGCCAAACGATCGGGAGTCCCTTTTTGTCGCCAACGTAAAATCGGTTTCTGCGATATCCCCTGAATTAAAAGATAAGAACACGCTGCAGTTTGCGATGAAAACGCGTCTCAAGCTGTTTTGGCGTCCGGCGCAGCTAAAAGAAGCCGACGCCTTGCAGGCGTGGGAGAACATCACTTTTCGTCGTCAGGGCAGCCAGCTCATTGCGAAGAATCCAACGCCTTTTTATGTCTCATTTGGCGAGCTCGCGGTAGGCGGTAAAGCTATCCCGGTTGTTGAAACCAAAACTACGCCTGGTGCGATTTCAATGATGGTTGCTCCATTCAGTGAACAGACGTTTACAGTGCCAAAAGGTGCGAACGGGCCTGTGACCTGGACCGCCATCAGTGACTATGGCGCCCAAACTCGCCAGCGGCAGCAGGCGTTATAAATCATGTTGGTAAGGTATGTCATTCTCTTCACTCTACAGGACGCTTCTTAACGCAACAGCGTGTATGTTGCTGACGGTAGGCCAGTCAGCAAGTGCAGATGATGAGTTCAACCTGCGTATCCTCGAGCTGGATACGCCGCTGGAAAATACCTCAACGCTAAAAAACTTCATCAGTAATAACAGTTTATTAGCCGGAAACTACCCCACCACCATTATGTGGGGCAAGGATGTTCTTGATAAGCGCACGGTAACGTATGTGCTTTCGCACGATAAGCAGCAGTTGTTGCCGAAGCTAACGAAAGCCGACCTGCGCGAGCTGGGCGTAAAAGTTGATACTTTGCCGGATATGAAAGATCTGGATGATAACGCCGGGATCGAAGACATCTCCCACTATATCACCGATGCGCGTTACGATTTTAATCAGGATAATCAAACCCTGAACCTCGTTATTCCCCAGATTTACCGTGACCAGACGGCAGCAGGAACCATTAATCCTAAATACTGGGATGATGGCGCTCCCGTTGCCTGGGCGAGCTACCAGTTAAGCAGTTCACAGCAGCATACCGATACGGGCAAAACGTCTTCAACCTGGCTTGGCCTGGATTCGGGAATCAATCTTGGCGCATGGCGGCTGCGTAACAACAGCACATGGAGCGATTCCTCCAGTTGGGAGGCCATTAGCACCAGCCTGCAACGGGATATTAAAGCACTGAAAAGCCAGCTTGAGATCGGTCAGACGGCAACGAACGGTGAGCTTTTTGACAGCGTGCAGATGATGGGGGTGAAGCTGGAAACCGACACCTCTATGCTTCCTACCAGCCAACAGGGGTTTGCCCCGGTGGTGCGTGGGATTGCCAACAGCGACGCCAGGGTCACCATCAAACAAAACGGTTACACCATTTATCAGACCAACGTCTCCCCTGGACCATTTGAAATCCGTGATTTAAGCCAGGTAACCTCGGAAGCCGATCTGGAAGTTACCGTAGAAGAGGCGGACGGTAGCGAGCACAGCTTTATTCAGGCCAGTGCGTCGGTGCCGGTTTTGCAGCGCGAAGGTGGTTTTAAGTATTCGCTGGCGGCCGGTACGTTTCGTGGTGACGAAGGAGAAGAAGAGCCAGGTTTTGCGCAGGGGACCGCCATCTATGGGTTGCCTTACGGCGTCACGGTCTATAGCGGGGCGTTAGGGGCGTCGTTGTATCACGCGCTATTAGCCGGAGTGGGGGCTGATTTAGGCCATTTCGGCTCTGCGTCAGTGGATGTTACAGCGGCTCGAACCTCTTTTGATGATGAGCGTGACGACGCAAATGGTATGTCGTGGCGAACACAGTACGCCAAAGATATTCCGGACACGGATACGACGGTCACGCTTGCCAGCTATCGCTACTCAACGTCGGGGTTTTATACCTTCCAGGAGGCTATCGATCAGCGTGACAGCCACATTGATGATGGCATTTATACCTATCGTCGGGAGAACAATCGCCGTAGCCGTATGCAGGTGAATCTGTCCCAGCGTCTGGGTGAATGGGGATCGGCGTATCTGAACGGCTACCAGCAAAACTACTGGAATTTGGGGGGGCATGAACGCAGCGTGAGCGCAGGGTTTAGCTCCAGCTGGCGCGATATTTCCTGGTCACTCAGCTACAGCCTGACCCGGACACCAAATGCGGATGATGACCGGCAGATGGCGCTGATGGTTAATATTCCGTTCTCGCGCTGGCTGGCAAATTCATGGGCAACGTACAGCGTGAGTTCTGCCAGCGGCGGCTATACCTCGCATCAGTTAGGGCTCGGCGGCACGGCGCTGGAAAACAATAACCTTAGCTACAACCTGCAGCAGAGCTACACCAACAATAACACCGGCTATGGCGCCAGTATGTCGGGTCGCTACAGTGGTTCTGCCGGAGAAGTGGGGATGGGTTACAACTATGCAGGAAGCAATAAACAGTGGAACTATAGCGCGAAAGGGTCGGTTGTGGCGCACGAGCACGGCGTAACGCTGGGGCAATCGGTGCGTGACGCTTTTGCCATCGTGCATATCAAAGACGGGGACAACGTCAAAGTACAAAACGGGCGCGGTATTTATACCGACTACTTCGGTAACGCTATTGTGCCAACGCTGACGGCCTACCGGCACAACACCGTATCGGTGAATACCCAGGATCGCGAAGATATCGATATTGAAGCCGCTGCGCAGGATTTGGTGCCAACCAAAGGCGCAGCTGTGTCGGCGAATTTTGACGCCAGGGTAGGGCAGCGAGCGCTGATTACGCTGCTCTATCTCGGTAAACCGGTGCCGTTTGGGGCCATTGTGGCGCTGGATAATACCACCGCGATTGTGGGCGACGACGGGGAAGTCTGGCTGACCGGTTTGCGTGATTCAGTTTCCTTCAACGTGCAGTGGGGGGAGGACGCCGGGCAGCAGTGTAAAGGGACACTTACTGTACCCTCCGAGGGTGCCGCTAACATTTTAACATCGACGGTGCATTGCCGTTAGGAGTGGGGGACAGATGGCGAATTTCTCATCACTGGCGCGTGTTCTTTTTTGCGTAACTTTACTGGGTTTGGCCGCTGAGCTGCCGTCTGCGTATGCCAGCACATGCACCGGGGACTACCAGGGAAATGGCGTAATGACGTTTCAACTCCCTGCAAGTATTCGGGTGGAGCCTGATACCGCCGTTGGGACCATCATTTATGAAGACAGTATTGAAAGCTCAAATGTTAAAATAGAGTGTCAGAGTACCGGGAACAAATATAAAGGTTACGTAACGCTAACCAGTTCTGATGCCCGCAATGGGGTGTTGGAAGGTGTCTATCAAACCAACGTACCGGGTATTGGTATTCGCATGGCCGAAACGAGTGATAATGTCCCCTCTTTTAGTTCAACTGATATCGTCACTCCGATGCATTTTTATAGTTATGGATCCAGCGGGTGGAGTGTTCTTGATACCATATTTCGTGCGTCACTTCAGTTAGTTGTTACTGGCGACATTGAAGAAGGATACATTGATACCTCAAGACTGGCAGCAGAAGAAAAGTGGGGAAATGATGTTATAGCCCAACTATTGGTTTCTCCCACGAGCATCTATATCCAGACCAATACCTGTAACCTGGTGGATAAGAATATCTATGTGCCGCTGAGAACCGTTCATGCCAGTGATTTCGATGGTCAGTATTCTGACGTGCTGACGGACGACAGTTTCAAAATCGAAATCTCAGACTGCCGGGCTGGTACTCAAATCGACTATCAGTTTAACAGCGCAGGCTCAACGGGGGTTACCGACGGTAACATTTTGGATATCGCCAGTGGAGAGAGCGCGGCGAGCGGTGTGGGTATCCAGATTCTGGACAACAACGATACTGTGCTGAGTTTTGACAGGGCTTATACCGCTGTCAGCAGCACCAGCGCTAACGAGGTGGCGGAAATCCCGCTGAAAGCACGCTACGTCAAAACCGGCGATGTCAAAGCCGGAAAAGTGGACGCCGTCGCCACTTTTGAAGTCTTTTACCGCTAATCCCTGGCGACCCGTTTTGGCGGGGTGCCTGAGCCCTGACATTTCAGCCTAATTTATTAACCCTTTCTTTTCATCTGGTTATTTCTTAACCCCTTAGTTTTAGTAGGGGCGCATATTGCTTGCGATCGTAACGGCGTTTCGAATATTATGCTCTCGTTATAATAATAATTCTCGTTTACGTTATCATTCACTTTCATCAGAGAAATACCAATGGCGCGTCTTAAAACTGCTCAGCCAAACGCCTCACTGCGCAAAATTGCAGTCGTGGTAGCCACAGCGGTTAGCGGCATGTCTGTGTATGCACAGGCGGCGGTTCAACCGAAAGAAGAAACAATCACCGTAACTGCAGCACCTGCCGCACAAGAAAGCGCATGGGGGCCTTCGCCGACGATTGCCGCGAAGCGTTCCGCCACTGCCACCAAAACGGATACGCCTATCGAAAAGACCCCGCAGTCTGTTTCGGTTGTGACGCGTGAAGAGATGGATATGCATCAGCCTGGGTCGGTAAAAGAGGCTTTAGCCTATACCCCTGGCGCTGCTGTTTCTACGCGTGGTGCTTCCAGCACTTATGATTTCGTTATTATTCGTGGCTTCTATACACCGGGCCCCACACCAAACAATTACCTTGATGGCGTCAAGTTACAGGGTGATTACTACAGCTCTGCCGTTGTTGATCCTTATATGCTTGAACGCGTCGAACTGATGCGCGGACCAACGTCTGTACTTTACGGGAAAAGTAATCCGGGTGGCTTGATCTCCATGGTCAGCAAAAGCCCCACATCAGAGCCGTTAAAAGAAATTCAATTCAAAATGGGTTCGGATAATCTGTTCCAAACCGGTTTTGATTTCAGTGATTCCCTGGATGATGATGGTGTCTATTCTTACCGTCTGACAGGGTTGGCACGTTCTAATGACGAACAACAGGATTTCGCGAAGCAGAAGCGTTATGCCATTGCTCCCGTGTTTAGCTGGAAGCCTGATGACAGAACCAACCTGACTCTGCGAGCAAACATTCAGAATGAGCCTTCAACAGGTTATTACGGCTGGCTGCCGAAAGAAGGTACGGTTGATCCGTTACCTGATGGTTCCCGTTTGCCGGTGAGCTTTACGGACTATGCGCCGAACAATACCTATTCGCGTTACGAGCGAATGGTTGGCTACAGTTTTGAACACAGTTTTGATGACACCTTCACTGTGCGCCAGAATTTACGTTATAGCCAAATCAAAACATCTCAACAGAGTGTGTATGGCTTCGGCGCAGTGGGTAATCAATTGACCCGTCAGATTATCGTCGCCGATGAACGCTATAATGATTTTGGCGTAGATACTCAGTTGGAAAGCAAGTTTGCGACGGGAGATGTTGGACACACTCTGCTTACCGGTGTCGACTATTCACGTCTACGAAATGATATTGATAACGCCTACGGAAGTGCGCCTCCGTTAGATATGAATAATCCGGTATATGAGGATGTAGATTTCCCGGATGCGAAGCCGTTCCAGCTTAACACGCAGCACCAAACCGGTGTGTATGTACAGGACCAACTGGAATGGAATAAATGGGTTGCGACGCTGGGTGGACGCTATGACTGGTCTCAGCAGGCAACCACTATTCGCTCCAGCAATCAAAAAGTTGAACGCAACGATGAGCAGTTCACCTGGCGCGGTGGGATTAACTATCTCTTTGACAATGGTATTACGCCATACTTCAGCTACAGCGAATCTTTCGAACCGAACCCATCTAAAGCATGGGCAGCAACACCGGCTGACAACGTTGCTTACGCGCCGTCAAAAGGTAAGCAATATGAAGCTGGCGTGAAATATGTTCCAAAAGATCTGCCCGTTGTTATGACTGCAGCGGTTTATGAGCTGACGAAAACGAATAACCTGACTACCGACCCGCTTAACCCGTATGCGCAGGTTCCGGCGGGTGAAATCCGTTCTCGTGGCGTTGAATTAGAAGCAAAAGCCGCAGTGAATGCGAACATTAACCTGACAGCGTCTTATACGTATACCGATGCAGAATATACAGAAGACACGACGCTTAAAGGTAAAACACCTGTCCAGGTACCAAAAAATATGGCCTCTCTGTGGGGGGATTACACCTTCTATGAAGGCCCGCTGTCTGGATTAACGTTGGGAACAGGTGGTCGTTATGTTGGTTCTAGCTATGGTGATCCGGGAAATACCTTCAAAGTGGGGAGCTCAACAGTGATGGATGCTGTCGTTAAATACGATCTCGCACGCTTGGGTATGGCGGGTTCTAGCGTTGCGGTTAACGTTACCAACCTGTTTGACCGTGAGTATGTTGCCAGTTGCTTCGACACTTATGGCTGTTTCTGGGGCGCAGAACGTCAGGTCGTTGCAACAGCAACCTTCCGTTTCTAATTTCTCTTTGGGCACGCTTTGCGTGCCCGTTTTACAAGTTGGCCGCTATGCAGGAAAACAGATCCCATCCCGACACGACGTTTGCGTTGAATAATGTCTCCTTCCGTGTGCCTGGCCGCACGCTTTTGCATCCTCTCTCGTTAACCTTTCCTGTGGGTAAAGTGACGGGTCTTATCGGCCACAACGGCTCCGGTAAATCCACCTTATTGAAAATGCTGGGACGCCATCAGCCGCCGTCAGAAGGTGAAATCCTGCTTGATGAGCAGCCGCTGGAGAGCTGGAATAGCAAAGCGTTTGCCCGTAAGGTTGCCTATTTACCCCAGCAGTTACCGCAGGCCGAAGGGATGACGGTACGTGAGCTGGTAGCGATTGGGCGTTATCCCTGGCATGGCGCGCTGGGACGTTTTGGCGTGGCCGACAGAGAGAAAGTAGAAGAGGCTATTTCGCTGGTCGGCTTAAAGCCGCTGGCGCATCGACTGGTAGATAGCTTGTCTGGCGGCGAGCGTCAGCGTGCGTGGATCGCCATGCTGGTGGCACAAGACAGCCGTTGCCTGCTGCTTGACGAACCGACCTCGGCGCTGGATATCGCGCATCAGGTTGACGTGCTGGCGCTGGTGCATCGCTTAAGCCAACAACGCGGGTTGACGGTGGTTGCCGTACTGCATGATATCAACATGGCGGCCCGCTACTGTGATTACTTAGTTGCGCTGCGCGGCGGTGAAATGATTGCACAGGGAACGCCTGCTGAACTGATGCGTAGTGAAACCCTGGAACTGATTTACGGTATCCCGATGGGCATTTTGCCGCATCCGGCCGGTGCCGCACCCGTGAGTTTTGTCTATTAATGATTGGATTACCTCATCTTTCCCGTCGACGGCTGCTAACGGCAATGGCGCTGTCGCCGCTACTGTGGCAAATGAATACAGCCCGCGCGGCGGCGGTTGATCCACAGCGTATAGTGGCGCTGGAATGGCTTCCTGTTGAGCTGTTGTTGGCGCTGGGTGTTACACCTTACGGCGTCGCGGATGTTCCAAACTACAAACTGTGGGTCAACGAACCCGCGTTGCCGGACTCCGTCATCGATGTCGGTTTACGTACGGAACCTAACCTCGAACTGCTGACCGAAATGAAACCCTCATTTATGGTCTGGTCGGCAGGTTACGGTCCTGCACCTGAGAAGCTTGCACGTATCGCGCCAGGTCGCGGCTTTAACTTCAGCGATGGCAAAAAGCCGCTGGCCGTTGCGCGACAATCGCTACAGGAAATGGCGCAATTGTTCAATCTGCAAGCCTCTGCTGAACGCCATCTGACCGAGTACGATCGCTTTATCGCCAGCCTGAAACCGCGCTTCATTCAACGTGGCGCGCGCCCTGTACTTCTCACTTCCCTGCTCGATTCACGACATATGCTGGTGTTTGGCCCAAACAGCCTGTTTCAGGACGTGCTGGATGATTATGGGATCCCCAACGCCTGGCAGGGAGAGACAAACTTTTGGGGCAGCACTGCCGTGAGTATTGACCGTCTGGCCGCCTTTCAGGATGCTGATGTTTTGTGTTTTGACCACGGCAACGATAAAGAGATGGCTGCGCTGATGTCTACGCCGTTGTGGCAGGCGATGCCGTTTGTTCGCGCCGGACGTTTTCAGCGTGTTCCCGCCGTCTGGTTCTATGGTGCAACGCTATCGGCGATGCATTTTGCCCGCATTCTGGATAATGCGCTGGGAGGCAAAGCGTGAGTAAACGAATTGCGCTGTTCCCAACGCTTCTTCTGGCGGTTCTGTTTGTCGCTGCCTGTTGGCTGACCTGGGTAAACTTCTCTGTTGCGTTACCGCGCAGTCAGTGGCAACAGGCTATCTGGTCACCGGATATCAATGCTATTGAGCAGATGGTTTTCCACTACAGTCTGCTGCCGAGGCTGGCGATTTCACTACTGGTTGGTGCCGGACTGGGGCTGGTCGGTGTCTTGTTTCAGCAGGTGCTGCGTAACCCACTGGCAGAGCCCACTACGTTAGGTGTCGCAACCGGGGCACAGTTGGGCATTACGGTTACCACGCTGTGGGCTATTCCCGGTGCGCTGACCACGCAATTTGCGGCGCTGGCGGGAGCATGTGTTGTTGGGGCACTGGTGTTTGGCGTTGCCTGGGGCAAACGTCTTTCTCCGGTGACGCTGATCCTTGCCGGGCTGGTGGTCAGCCTGTACTGCGGGGCAATTAACCAGTTGATGGTTATCTTCCATCACGATCAGCTGCAAAGCATGTTTTTATGGAGCAGCGGTACGCTAACGCAAACCGACTGGAGCGGCGTACAGCGCCTGTGGCCGCAGTTGCTGAGCGGCGTGATGCTGACGCTGCTGTTACTGCGCCCGATGACGCTGATGGGACTGGATGACGGCGTGGCGCGCAACCTCGGTCTGGCGTTATCGCTGGCGCGCCTGGCAGCCTTGTCGCTGGCGATTGTGCTGAGTGCTTTGCTGGTTAACGCGGTGGGGATTATCGGTTTTATCGGCCTGTTTGCGCCGCTGCTGGCGAAAATGCTCGGCGCGCGGCGTTTGTTGGCGCGTCTGATGCTGGCTCCGCTGATTGGGGCATTGATCCTCTGGCTCTCTGACCAAATTATTCTGTGGCTGACCCGCGTATGGATGGAAGTCTCCACCGGTTCGGTGACGGCGCTTATTGGCGCGCCGCTGTTGCTGTGGCTGTTGCCGCGATTGCGCAGCATGAGTGCGCCGGATATGAATGCCAGCAACCGTATCGCCGCTGAGCGTCAGAATGTACTGATGTTTGCCCTGGCAGGCGGGGCGATATTGCTGCTGACCGTTATTGTGGCGCTCGCGTTTGGTCGCGATGCGCACGGCTGGACATGGGCCAGTGGTGCAATGCTGGATGAGTTGATGCCCTGGCGCTGGCCGCGTATTCTGGCTGCACTGGTGGCTGGCGTAATGCTGGCTGTGGCGGGTTGTATTATTCAGCGTCTGACCGGAAACCCAATGGCCAGCCCGGAAGTATTAGGCATTAGTTCCGGGGCGGCATTTGGCGTGGTGTTAATGCTATTTCTGGTCCCCGGAAATGCCTTTGGCTGGCTGATGCCGGCCGGGAGCCTCGGGGCGGCAGCCACCTTGCTTATTATTATGATTGCCGCCGGGCGCGGGGGCTTTTCACCGCACCGCATGTTGCTGGCAGGGATGGCGCTCAGCACGGCGTTTACAATGCTGCTGATGATGCTGCAGGCCAGCGGCGATCCGCGCATGGCGGGTGTGTTGACCTGGATCTCCGGTTCAACCTATAACGCGACGGGCGAACAGGTGCTGCGCACCGGAATTGTAATGGTTATCCTGCTGGCAATGACGCCGCTGTGCCGTCGTTGGCTGACGATTTTACCGCTTGGCGGCGATACGGCGCGGGCTGTCGGTATGGCTATCACGCCATCACGCGTGGGGTTACTGCTGCTGGCGGCAGGGCTGACGGCGACAGCCACCATGACCATTGGACCGTTGAGCTTTGTCGGGCTGATGGCGCCGCATATTGCTCGTATGATGGGCTTTCGCCGGGCGATGCCGCATATGCTGATTTCGGCGCTGGCGGGAGGCGTGTTGCTGGTGTTTGCCGACTGGTGTGGGCGTATGGTGCTGTTTCCGTATCAGATCCCAGCGGGGCTGCTGTCGACGTTTATTGGCGCGCCGTACTTTATCTATCTGCTGAGAAAACAGAGTCGTTAATATGCCGGATGGCGGCATAAATGCTTTATCCGGCCTACGGGGGCAAATGTAGGCCGGGTAAGCGTAAGCGCCACCCGGCAATTCATCACTTACAATTTCGCAAACACCCGGCGTGCGGCGTCGATGGTGTTATTGATATCGTCTTCGCTGTGCGCGACAGACATAAAGCCCGCTTCGAAGGCGGACGGCGCCAGGTAAACGCCTTCATCCAGCATCATGTGGAAGAAACGCTTGAAGCGTTCAACATCGCAGGCCATCACGTCCTGATAGCAGGTCACGGTTTCGGCATCGGTGAAGAAAATCCCGAACATCCCGCCGACATGGTTAACCACCAGTGGAATATTTGCTTCTTCGGCAGCTTCCAGCAGACCTTCCGCCAGACGCGTCGTCAGTTCGTTCAACGTCTCATGAATCCCCGGCTGGGCGACTTCGGTCAGACAGGCGAATCCGGCCGCCATCGCAATTGGATTACCGGAAAGCGTCCCCGCCTGGTAAACCGGTCCGGTCGGCGCCAGTGCGTCCATCACATCGCGACGGCCACCGAATGCGCCAACGGGCATTCCGCCACCGATGATTTTGCCAAGACAAGTCAGATCCGGTACTACGCCGTAATAATCCTGCGCACCGGCCAGCGCGACGCGGAAACCGGTCATCACTTCATCGATGATCAACAGCGCGCCAAACTCATCGCACAGCGCACGCAGGCCTGGCAGGAATTCCGGCAGCGGCGGGATGCAGTTCATGTTGCCCGCGACCGGCTCAACGATGATGCAGGCGATCTCCTGCGGATACTGTTCGAATGCCGCACGTACTGAGGCAAGATCGTTATAGGTGCAGGTCAGGGTATGTTTTGCGAAATCTGCCGGAACGCCCGGGGAGTTAGGCTGACCCAGCGTTAACGCGCCGGAACCGGCTTTGACCAGCAGGCAGTCGGCATGACCGTGGTAGCAGCCTTCAAATTTGATGATCTTATCGCGACCGGTGAAACCGCGCGCCAGACGGATCGCGCTCATTGTGGCTTCGGTACCGGAGTTCACCATACGTACCATATCCATGGTTGGCACTAACTCAGTGACCAGCGCCGCCATTTTTACTTCCATTTCGGTCGGCGCGCCGAAGCTTAAACCGCGCTCTGCCGCTTCAATCACGGCATTGCGAATTGCCGGGTGGTTGTGACCCAGCACCATCGGCCCCCAGGAGCCGACATAATCGATATAGGCTTTACCATCGACATCATACAGATATGCGCCGTCAGCTTTTTCAATAAACAGCGGAGTACCACCCACGCCAGTAAAGGCGCGAACGGGGGAGTTAACGCCGCCTGGGATAAGTTCGCGTGCTGCGCTGTAGAGATTTTCAGACTTACTCATGGATGGGGTCCTGGTTCGTAGAAAAAGTAAATGCCCGCTATTCTAGTTATTCAGAGAAGGTTATGAAAGTTTTGCGTATTTGAAACAATACGATTTACAGGGGATTTTCACGAAACGTGCGAGTAGAATGCCGTTTCCGTATTTGTATTACCAATTAATGATTATCTGATGAAAACAGACACCCCTTCTTTTGAAGCACAACAAATTGTGCGTTTACGGCGCAGGGATCAGATCCGTCGACTCCTTGATCGTGACAAAACGCCGTTGGCGATCCTCTTTATGGCCGCCGTGGTGGGGACAGTGACGGGGTTGGTGGGTGTGGCGTTTGAGAAAGCCGTGACCTGGGTGCAGAATCTGCGTATTGGCACGCTGGCACAGGTTGCTGACCACGCCGTCCTGGTATGGCCTTTGGCGTTTATTCTTTCTGCATTGCTGGCGATGGTGGGTTATTTTCTGGTGCGTAAATTTGCCCCGGAAGCCGGTGGTTCGGGGATCCCTGAGATTGAAGGCGCATTGGAAGAGCTCCGCCCGGTGCGCTGGTGGCGTGTGCTGCCGGTAAAATTTATCGGCGGTATGGGTACGCTGGGTGCCGGAATGGTGCTTGGGCGAGAAGGACCAACCGTGCAGATTGGTGGCAATATCGGGCGCATGGTGCTGGATATTTTCCGCATGCGTAGCGCCGAAGCGCGGCACACCTTACTGGCAACCGGTGCGGCTGCGGGGCTGTCAGCCGCGTTTAATGCGCCTTTGGCCGGCATTCTGTTCATTATTGAAGAGATGCGACCACAGTTTCGTTATAACCTCGTGTCGATCAAAGCCGTATTTACCGGCGTGATTATGTCGAGCATTGTATTTCGTATTTTCAACGGCGAGGCCCCGATTATTGAGGTCGGGAAACTCTCCAATGCGCCGGTTAATACGCTGTGGTTGTACCTCATCCTCGGGATTATTTTTGGTTGCGTCGGGCCGTTGTTCAATACCATGGTGTTGCGTACCCAGGATATGTTTCAACGCTTTCACGGTGGTGAAATTAAAAAATGGGTGCTGATGGGCGGTGCGATCGGCGGCCTGTGCGGGATCCTCGGTTTGATTCAACCTGAAGCGGCAGGCGGTGGATTTAACCTGATCCCGATTGCCGCTGCGGGCAATTTCAGCGTGGGCCTGCTGCTGTTTATCTTTATCGCCAGGGTGATCACCACGCTGCTGTGCTTCTCATCCGGCGCGCCTGGTGGGATATTTGCCCCAATGCTGGCGTTAGGCACATTGCTGGGAACTGCATTTGGCATGGCTGCAGCAGCCTCTTTTCCGCAGTATCATCTGGAGGCGGGGACGTTTGCTATTGCCGGGATGGGGGCATTGCTGGCCGCTTCAGTGCGTGCGCCGTTAACGGGCATTGTGCTGGTGCTGGAAATGACGGATAACTATCAGCTCATTTTGCCAATGATTATTACCTGTCTTGGCGCAACACTATTAGCCCAGTTTATGGGTGGAAAACCGCTATACTCGACTATCCTTGCCCGCACGCTGGCTAAACAGGAAGTGGAGCAGGCGGCAAAAAGCCAGAGTACCGCCACGGGCGAGAATACTTGAACGAAATACCAGGGTATTAGATAATGGCCTTAACCATTGGGTTATAATTTGCCCAATTGCCAATGTCGTTTGGAGCAAAATATGAGTGATGACGTAGCGCTGCCACTGCAATTTACTGAAGCAGCAGCCAATAAAGTAAAAAGCCTGATCGCTGACGAAGATAACCCGAATCTGAAATTACGCGTGTATATCACCGGCGGTGGTTGCAGCGGTTTCCAGTACGGTTTTACCTTTGATGATCAGGTAAACGATGGTGATATGACCATTGAGAAACAAGGTGTTGGTCTGGTGGTTGACCCGATGAGCCTGCAATATCTGGTGGGCGGCGCGGTTGACTATACCGAAGGTCTGGAAGGTTCCCGCTTCGTTGTGACTAACCCGAATGCGAAAAGCACCTGCGGGTGTGGTTCTTCTTTCAGCATCTGATTGCTGTCTGTAATACCAGTGGTCTGATGGTGTAGGCCCGGTAAGCGTAGCGCCACCGGGCAATGTGCCGGATGGCGGCGTAAACGCCTTATCCGGCCTACATATTCTGCATCATCATGTCAACGTCCGTTATCATCCAGCGCAAACGTCGGCAATTTCAAATGCCAGCGAATGGCGGCAAGCCGAATCAACAGGGTGACAATCATCCCCATCATACTGGCGTTTTCCAGCGATACATTAAAGGTATAAAACGCTGTCGCATGCACGATCCCGCCGATAATACACGCCGTGGCGTAGATTTCGGTGCGCAAAATCATCGGCACTTCACGCGCTAACACGTCGCGAATAATTCCGCCGCCGACGCCGGTAATCACTCCCATACAAATCGCCACCAAGGGTCCTGTTCCTGCGAGAAAGGCCTTGTTGACGCCAATACCCACGAACACCGCCAGGCCAACGGCATCCAGCACCGGAAGGATCCATTTCGGCAGGCGTCTTGGTTGACGTACCAACAGGATCGTTAGCATGCTGGTGATCATCGCCACGACCAGATCGGTTGGATCTTTAACCCAAAAAACCGGTCCATTATCCAGCGCCATATCGCGGATCGTACCTCCACCGACGGCGGTAACCACGCCGAGGACCAGGACGCCAAACGGATCCATACGTAATTTTCCGGCCAGTAATACGCCAGAGATTGCAAATACCGCGGTGCCGACAATATCAAGCCAATAGACGAGCATTTTTAAATCCTCACAACAGACCTGGTGGGGGCAGGCGCTAATTTACTTGTGAAAGCGCATTACAGAGTTGTTTTGCGGCGAGGATAATACGCGGGCTCGCGCGTTCGAACCAGTCACTATTAAGTGTAATAATGGGTATTTTTAGCTGGTTTCCCCAGTATTGCTCAATTTTCAGAGTTTCGCCCGGACCGCCGGTTGCAACAATAGCCTGGGGGGCTCGTGCCAGGACCTGCTCACGGCTAACCTGCGGCCAGGGAACCCGACTACCGGCAAAGATGTTTTCTCCGCCGCATACCTCAAGAACTTCGTGCTGAATAGAACCTTTTCCACTGGTAAACAGAGGATTGGCACCAAACTGGAGAAACACGCGTTTTTTCGGTTTGTTAGCATACTGAGATTTAAGTACAGCATAGTCATCAAGCATGGTTTGCGCCGCCTGTTTAGCTTGTTCAGGCTTGGGGCTCCACGCAGCCAACTGGCGTAACGCATCGGCGACCTGCTCAATGGTAACGGCATCCACCCAGATGACCTTAATTCCCAGGGAGGTCAGTTGATTCACCTGCCGCTCAGCATTTCCCCCGCGCCAGGCGACGACCAAATCAGGTTTCAGCGCCACAATACGTTCAAGATTCATACCTTGCCAGGTTGAGACCTCTTCAATATTTTTGGCCTCGGGCGGGTAGTTTGAATAGCTGCTGACGCCAACGGGGGTAATACCGGCGGCGAAGGCCAGTTCAGTGTTGGCTGGGGAAAGCGAAATAACGCGCGGCGCGGCGTAAAGCCACGCCGGAAGAATGAAAAGCAGGGCGACCAGCGCCCTGGAGATGTATTTAGCCATGCGCCAGTTTCTGCACCAGCGTTTCAACCATCAGGCTTGACTGCTTCGCGGCAACGACCAGGAACTCGTCAAAGCTGAGATGGGACTGCTGATCGGCAACGTCTGAGATAGCGCGAACCACGACAAATGGCACCTTAAAGTTGTGGCAAACGTGCGCAATTGCGGTCGCTTCCATCTCAACGGCAATCGCCTGCGGGAAGTTATGCTTAATTTTAGCCAGCCCCACGGAACCATTAATGAATGCATCGCCGCTGACGATAAGTCCGCGAACAGCGTTCAGATTGAGTTCTGCGATGCAGGATTCTGCGGCTGCAATCAACGCAGGATCGGCTTTAAAACCAGCCGGGCAACCCGGTAGCTGACCAAATTCATAACCAAAGGCAGTGACATCGGCATCGTGATAGCGCGCTTCATCAGAAACTACGATATCGCCGACTTTCAGCGTAGAGGCCAGGCCGCCCGCGGAACCGGTATTAATGATGGCGTCCGGCTTGCAGCGTTCAAGCAGCAGCGTAGCGCCGAGCGCCGCAGCCACTTTACCGATACCTGATTTCAGAAGCGCAACCTCAGTACCATTCAGTTGGCCGGTGTAAATTTCACAACCGCCGAGCGTGATGGTCTGACGGTTTTCGATTTTGTCACGCAGCAGCGTAACTTCTTCTTCCATTGCACCAATGATGCCGATTTTCATAGATTTACTCGCGATAAGCCAGATTTGAGGGCATAGTCTATCATGCGCTTAAGGGGTAGCGCATTTCTCAGGCGGGAGAGGATATGGTACAGATCGATTTCCGAAAAAAAATAAACTGGCATCGCCGTTACCGTTCGCCGCAGGGCGTGAAGACGGAGCATGAGATCCTGCGAATTTTTGAAAGCGATCGTGGACGTATTATCAATTCTCCGGCTATTCGCCGGCTGCAACAAAAAACCCAGGTCTTTCCGCTGGAGCGTAATGCAGCGGTGCGTACGCGCCTGACGCACTCGATGGAAGTGCAGCAGGTTGGGCGCTATATCGCGAAAGAGATCCTCAGCCGACTGAAAGAGCTAAAGCTGCTGGAGCAGTATGGTCTGGATGAACTGACGGGACCGTTTGAGAGTATTGTCGAAATGTCCTGCCTGATGCATGACATTGGTAATCCTCCGTTTGGCCATTTTGGCGAAGCGGCGATTAATGACTGGTTTCGCCAGCGGTTGTATCCCGCCGACGCGGAAAGTCAGCCCCTGAGTGATGACCGCTGCCAGGTGACGCCATTACGTTTGCGTGAAGGTGAAGAGTCGCTGAATGATATTCGCCGCAAGGTGCGCCAGGACTTGTGTCATTTTGAAGGCAATGCGCAGGGTATTCGTCTGGTGCATACTTTGATGCGTATGAACCTTACCTGGGCGCAGGTTGGCGGTATTTTAAAATATACCCGTCCGGCATGGTGGCGCGGCAGTGCACCCGAGACGCACAACTATTTAATGAAGAAGCCTGGTTATTACCTTTCTGAGGAACCGTATATTGAGCGGTTACGTAAAGAATTATCATTAGCACCTTACAGTCGTTTTCCATTAACCTGGATTATGGAAGCTGCCGATGATATCTCATATTGCGTGGCCGACCTGGAAGACGCCGTTGAGAAAAGAATCTTTAGCGTCGAGCAACTTTATCACCATCTGCATGAAGCGTGGGGGCATCACGAAAAAGGCTCTCTGTTTAGTCAGGTTGTTGAGAACGCCTGGGAAAAATCACGTTCAAATACATTAAGCCGCAGCACCGAAGATCAGTTCTTTATGTATTTACGCGTCAATACGCTGAATAAACTGGTTCCGTATGCGGCCCAGCGGTTTATTGATAATTTGCCGCAGATTTATGAAGGTAGCTTTAATCATGCGCTGTTAGAAGATGCCAGTAGCTTCAGCCAGTTACTGGGCGTTTATAAGAATGTGGCGGTAAAACATGTGTTTAGCCATCCGGATGTTGAGCAACTGGAATTACAGGGCTATCGGGTGATCAGCGGGTTGCTGGAGATCTATCAACCGTTATTGAAAATGTCTCAGTCAGATTTTACTGAACTGGTCGACAATGAAAGAGTAAAACGTTTTCCTATCGAGTCCCGTTTATTTCAGAAGTTGTCTACCCGCCATCGTCTTGCGTATGTTGAGGCGGTTAGTAAAATATCGACGGGGTGTGCCGAGTATTCGGTTCTGGAATATTATTATCGCTGCCGGTTGATCCAGGATTATATCAGCGGGATGACAGATTTGTATGCCTGGGATGAATATCGTCGCTTGATGGCCGTAGAACAATAAATACTCATTTGTAAAGACGGCCAATAAAATTTTACTTTTTCCTTAAACTTAATTCTGGAACTTAGCGTTATAAAACGACTCTGACGTATACAGCAATTTTGCGTTACCTGTTAATCGAGAACGAAACACATGAAAAAAACCACATTAGCAATGAGTGCACTGGCTCTGAGTTTAGGTTTGGCGTTGTCCCCCCTGTCTGCAACTGCGGCTGAGACGTCGTCTTCAGCAATGACCGCCCAACAGATGCCAAGCCTGGCCCCGATGCTCGAAAAAGTGATGCCATCGGTGGTAAGTATTAACGTCGAGGGGAGCACGACGGTGAATACGCCGCGTATGCCGCGTAATTTCCAGCAGTTCTTTGGTGATAATTCACCGTTCTGCCAGGACGGATCTCCGTTCCAGAGTTCACCGTTCTGCCAGGGCGGCGCACCGGGCGCTGGTAATGGCGGCGGCCAGCAGCAGAAATTTATGGCGCTGGGTTCCGGCGTAATTATTGATGCTGCGAAAGGTTATGTCGTGACCAACAACCACGTGGTGGATAACGCTACGGTAATTAAGGTTCAGTTGAGCGATGGCCGCAAATTTGACGCGAAGATCGTGGGCAAAGATCCACGCTCCGATATCGCGCTGATCCAAATTCAGGATCCGAAAAACCTGACGGCGATTAAGCTGGCAGATTCCGACGCGCTGCGCGTGGGTGATTACACTGTAGCGATTGGTAACCCGTTTGGCCTCGGTGAAACGGTGACATCAGGTATCGTTTCTGCACTGGGGCGTAGTGGCCTGAATGCCGAAAACTACGAGAACTTTATCCAGACGGATGCGGCGATCAACCGCGGTAACTCTGGCGGTGCGCTGGTTAACCTGAATGGTGAGTTGATCGGGATTAACACCGCGATCCTCGCGCCGGACGGTGGCAACATCGGGATCGGTTTTGCTATCCCAAGCAACATGGTGAAAAACCTGACTTCGCAGATGGTTGAGTTCGGCCAGGTTAAACGCGGTGAGCTGGGTATTATGGGGACTGAGCTGAGCTCTGAGCTGGCGAAAGCGATGAAAGTGGATGCCCAGCGTGGGGCATTCGTCAGCCAGGTTATGCCGAACTCTTCTGCAGCGAAAGCCGGTATCAAAGCTGGGGACGTGATTACCTCCCTGAACGGTAAACCAATCAGCAGCTTCGCTGCCCTGCGTGCGCAGGTCGGCACCATGCCAGTGGGTAGCAAAATTAACCTTGGCCTGCTGCGCGACGGTAAGCCGGTAACGGTGAACCTGGAACTGCAGCAGAGCAGCCAGACTCAGGTTGATTCCAGCTCTATCTTCAAAGGCATTGAAGGTGCGGATATGAGCAACAAAGGCCAGGACAAAGGTGTCGTGGTAAGCGATGTGAAACCGAATTCGCCAGCGGCACAGATTGGCCTGAAGAAAGGGGATGTCATCATTGGTGCTAACCAGCAACCGGTGAAAAACATCGCGGAACTGCGCAAAATTCTCGACAGTAAACCGGCTGTTCTGGCGCTGAACATTCAGCGTGGTGACAGCTCTATCTATCTGTTGATGCAATAATCCCTCTGAACCCCTTCCCATATCAGGGAAGGGGTTTCTTTTTGTGATACCTACCACAACTCCATACTTCTCTCTTCTGCTTTGTGCATTTGCACAATGTCGCAGCCTGTTTTCTTCCCTATGCTTGAGCACTGCTCACAGGAGGGCTTTATGGCTGGCTGGCATCTCGATACCAAAATGGCGCAGGATATTGTGGCGCGAACCATGCGCATCATTGATACCAATATCAACGTAATGGATGCCCGTGGGCGGATAATCGGCAGTGGCGATCGCGAACGTATTGGTGAATTGCACGAAGGGGCACTGCTGGTGCTCTCACAGGGCCGGGTAGTCGATATTGATGATGCGGTAGCGCGACATTTGCACGGCGTGCGTCAGGGGATAAACCTGCCGCTGCGGCTCGAAGGCGAAATCGTTGGCGTTATTGGCTTAACCGGTGAGCCGGAGCATTTGCGTAAATACGGTGAACTGGTGTGTATGACCGCCGAAATGATGCTGGAGCAGTCGCGTTTGATGCATCTGCTCGCTCAGGACAGTCGTCTGCGCGAAGAACTGGTGATGAACCTGATTCAGGCTGAAGAAAACACCCCGGCGCTGGTGGAATGGGCGCAGAGGCTGGGTATAGATCTGAACCAGCCGCGCGTGGTAGCGGTGGTGGAGGTCGACAGCGGTCAGCTTGGTGTAGACAGTGCCATGGCTGAACTACAGCAATTACAAAATGCGTTGACGACACCAGAACGAAATAACCTGATTGCGATTGTTTCACTGACTGAGATGGTAGTTCTGAAACCCGCACTGAATCAGTTTGGCCGCTGGGATGCAGAAGATCATCGCAAGCGTGTTGAACAGTTGATCGCCCGTATGAAAGAGAACGGACAACTACGCTTTCGCGTATCGCTGGGCAACTATTTTACCGGGCCGGGCAGCATTGCCCGTTCGTATCGCACCGCACGTACAACCATGATGGTCGGCAAGCAGCGCATGCCGGAAAGCCGCAGCTATTTTTACCAGGATTTAATGCTGCCAGTGCTGCTGGACAGCCTGCGCGGCGGCTGGCAGGCTAATGAGCTGGCCCGTCCGCTGGTTCGGCTGAAAGCGATGGATAACAACGGCTTGCTGCGTCGGACTTTAGCGGCGTGGTTTCGGCATAACGTTCAGCCGCTGGCGACCTCAAAAGCGTTGTTTATCCACCGTAATACGCTGGAATATCGCCTGAATCGAATTTCAGAGCTGACCGGGCTGGATTTAGGGAATTTTGACGACCGATTGCTGCTGTATGTCGCGCTACAACTGGATGAGCAGCATTAATTCCTTGCCTGTTGGCGCTACGCTTATCAGGCAAAATGCCGGGGGGCGGCTTCGCCTTACCCGGCCTACGAACACATTCACTCGCGGTTATTTACGCGTTAGTTTTTCCAGATCGGCTTCAATTTCGCTGATCTTGTTGGTCACGACGCTTTCCAGATGACGTAAATCATCGAGGATCTTGCGTTTAAGATCGACTTCACTGCGATCGCGCTGGCAGATCTGATCCAGTTCGTCGATCACATAGCGCAGGTTTGGACTGATCTCCTGCACTTCTTTGTAGCCCTGACCGACGCCATCGGCGACAACCGTTTTACGCTGACGGGGATATTTGAACTTCACGCTCTTGGCAAAAAACTCACCTTTATCCTTTTGGAAATAGATTTTCAGGATATCGTTGTTGGCTTCTTGCCGCAGGCTGTAACGATCGATCTCTTCAGGATTAGTAATGCCCAGACTTTTCAGATTGTCATACATAGCGGTACCCTTAAGCTCACTATAACCATTGAATAATTAACGAAAAGCCTTGTTTATGCCACTCGCAGATGTAAAAAAAGCGGGCTAAGCCCGCTTTTTCAAATTGCTGTTAGTCGATGGTACGTAACAGTTCGTTGATACCCACTTTGCCACGCGTTTTAGCGTCGACTTTCTTCACGATCACCGCGCAGTACAGGCTGTATTTGCCATCTTTCGACGGCAGGTTGCCGGAGACAACCACAGAGCCCGCCGGAACGCGGCCATAATGCACTTCGCCGGTTTCACGATCGTAAATACGGGTGCTCTGACCAATGTACACGCCCATAGAGATAACAGAGCCTTCTTCGACGATCACGCCTTCAACCACTTCAGAACGTGCGCCGATGAAGCAGTTGTCTTCGATGATGGTCGGGTTAGCCTGTAACGGCTCCAGTACGCCACCGATGCCAACGCCGCCGGACAGGTGAACGTTTTTACCAATTTGCGCGCAGGAACCCACGGTCGCCCAGGTATCAACCATCGTACCTTCATCCACATAAGCGCCGATGTTCACGTAAGACGGCATCAGCACGGTGTTACGGGCGATAAACGCACCCTGGCGTACGGCCGCTGGCGGAACCACGCGGAAACCTTCTTTCTGGAAGCGTGCTTCGTCGTAGTTGGCGAATTTCATCGGCACTTTATCGAAGTAACGGCTTTCCGCACCCTCGATAACCTGATTATCGTTAATACGGAAAGAGAGCAGGACCGCCTTTTTCAGCCACTGATGCGTGACCCACTGACCCTCAATCTTTTCTGCGACGCGCAGTGCACCGGAATCCAGTAAAGCAATAACCTGATTCACCGCTTCGCGGGTTACGGTATCTACATTTGCCGGAGTAATGTCGGCACGGCGCTCAAAAGCGGACTCAATAACGTTCTGTAACTGCTGCATTGTTAAACTCTTTCCATAATAAATAAAAACATTACCCTTTATCGTTTGGATTGAGGGCCTCTGTCAACCGTTGATGTACTTCCTGCTGCAGCTCATTATTAAGGGCACGCCGGTCGGCGGTGGCGATTATGAATAAATCTTC
Source organism: Citrobacter sp. RHBSTW-00029 (assembly GCF_014104295.1). Classification (NCBI taxonomy): domain Bacteria; kingdom Pseudomonadati; phylum Pseudomonadota; class Gammaproteobacteria; order Enterobacterales; family Enterobacteriaceae; genus Citrobacter; species Citrobacter sp. RHBSTW-00029. Next base: position 3,274,342 of record NZ_JABXRT010000001.1, on the reverse strand, counting down.
TACTCGTTCGCCAATAGTTGTAATTCGGGCGCCATGCAGCGAAATTCCCAGATCGGCAAAAATCTGCCCGACCCGCGCCAGCAGTCCAGGCTGGTCGAGAGCGATAAGCTCAAGGAATGATTTACGGTCGGTATGGGTCGGAAGAAAAGTGACCTCGGTATCGACGGTAAAGTGGCGTAATTTTGCCGGCTGACGACGTGGTTGCGGTGGCTGCCAGCTGCGCTGCGTGATGGCCTGTTCCAGTCCAAAACGGATCGCTTCGTGCCTGTCTGACGACAGCGGACTGCCGTCCGGCTCCAGAACGATGAACGTATCCATCGCCATGCCATCACGGGTGGTGAAAATCTGTGCATCGTGAACGCTAAGATTACGTCTGTCCAGTTCGGCGCAGACGGCGGCGAACAGGTAAGGGCGGTCCGGGCTCCAGATGAAAATCTCCGTTCCGCCTCGCGTTGCCTGCGGGCTGAGTAAAATTAGTGGTTTACTGAGATCGTGCTGCAGCAGATGACGCGCATGCCAGGCCAGTTGATTTGGGCTGTGGCGCACGAAATAGTTGGCGCGACAGCGCGACCAGATGTGGTGCAGCGCTTCTTCATCAATGTTGTCCATACGCAGTAGCGCCAGTGCCTGCAGCTGATGATGGCGCACACGCTCGCGCATATCCGGTGTATTTTGCATCCCACGACGCAGCTGTTTTTCCGTGGCGAAGTATAATTCGCGCAACAGGCTTTGCTTCCAGCTATTCCACAGTGTTTCGTTAGTAGCGCAAATATCTGCGACGGTCAGGCACACTAAAAAGCGCAGACGATGTTCCGTTTGTACTTCTTCAGCGAATTGCTTGATCACCTCCGGATCCTGAATATCACGGCGCTGAGCGGTCACCGACATTAGCAGATGCTGGCGCACCAGCCACATGACCAGATTTGTTTCACGCGAGTTGAGTCCGTGTAATTCGGCGAACTTGAGTACGTCCTGAGCCCCCAGAATAGAGTGATCGCCGCCACGTCCTTTGGCGATATCGTGGAACAGCGCAGCAATCAGAATGAGTTCCGGTTGACGCAGGCGCGGCCACAGATCCACACACAGCGGATGGCGCGGGCGAGTCTCTTCCCTGGCAAAACTTTCCAGCTTGAGCATTACGCGGATGGTGTGCTCATCCACCGTATAAGCATGAAACAGGTCAAACTGCATTTGACCGACAATGTGTGACCACTGCGGCATATAGGCCCATAACACGCTGTGGCGATGCATTGGCAACAGGCCGCGACTCACTGCACCCGGATGGCGCAACATGCTGAGAAATAGCGAGCGCGCTTCCGGAATGTAGCACAGCGGTTGAGTTAAATGACGGCGGGCATGACGCAAATGACGCAGTGTGGTGGAGTAAATTCCGGTGATCGCGCTATTGCGTACCATGATGTAAAACATCCGCAAAATAGCCTCGGGCTCGCGGATAAACAGGTCGTCATTGCGCAGGTCAATCAATGTGCCACGCAACTGAAAGTCGTCATCAATTGGGCGCGGTTTTTCATCAGCCGGCATGGCGAGGATCGCCTCGTCAAACAGCTGGAGCAGCATGTGGTTCAGTTCACTCACTCGTCGCGTGACCCGGAAATAGTCTTTCATCATCCGCTCGATCGGCTCATTGCCTTCACCGCCATAATTGAGGCGTTGAGCCACGCTGAGCTGTCGATCAAACAGCAGACGATTATCGTAACGGTTCACGATCAGATGCAATGCAAAGCGAATGCGCCACAGAATATGCAAACATTCATTCAGTTCGGCGCGCTCCGCCAGCGTCAGGAAGCCGAAGCCGACCATCTCATCCAGCGACGTGGCACCAAAATGACGGCGGGCGACCCATTGCAGGGTGTGGATGTCGCGCAGTCCACCAGGACTGCTTTTGATATCCGGCTCCAGGTTGTAGCTGGTGCCGTGATAGCGCTGATGGCGTTGATTCTGTTCTTCCACTTTGGCAGCGTAAAATTTATCGGACGGCCAGAAACCTTCGCTAAAAATATGCTTTTGTAGCTCCAGAAACAGCGCCACATCGCCGATAAGCAGGCGTGTTTCAATCAGGTTGGTGGCGACGGTTAAATCCGATAGCCCCTCCAGCAGACACTCTTCCAGCGTCCGCACGCTGTGCCCAACCTCTAGCCTCACGTCCCATAGCAGCGTTAACAGCTCGCCGACTTTTTCGGCCTGTGCGTCAGGGAGCTTTTTACGACTCAGGATCAGTAGGTCAATATCGGAAAGGGGATGCAGTTCGCCGCGTCCGTAACCGCCAACAGCAACCAGCGCCAGATCGGCAATCTGACCGAAACCGGCTTCAATCCACAGACGCTGAAGTAACTGGTCAATAAACTCGGTGCGGGCCTCAATGAGTTGTTCTGCGGAGATCCCGCTGTCAAACGCTTCGCCTAACCAGTGCTGGAAAGCGTCGATATGCGCTTTAATGCCGGGGCAGTTGAGGTCGTGCTGTGGCCATGTCCCTGGGTTTTGCGGTTGGCCAGGCAGGGTGGGGAGGGCAGTATTTGCGTGCTGTTCAGGAAGAGTATTCATTATGCGCCACCCATTAAAAAGCCGGATGGCGGCTAATGCGCCTTACCCGGCCTACGGATTTACTCTTCATCCTTCAAGCTGCTTCTACGTTGGCTGCGCTCGTTCACTCCAGTCACGTACTTTTGTACGCTTCTGGAGATTCACTCTCTTGCCGTCTTGAAGCAACTCGAATGATTTTGAGTAAAGGTGCAATTTGTAGGCCTGATAAGATGCAGGGGCATCGCCATCAGGCAAAACATTATTCGCCGTGTGTGATGATCGCCGGGATGGTATCATCCGTGCGTAACGTCAGAATTTCACAGCCGTTTTCCGTCACCACAATAGTATGCTCGTACTGAGCAGACAAGCTCCGGTCTTTGGTTTTCACCGTCCAGCCGTCTTTCATGGTGCGGATACGGTAATCACCGGCATTCAGCATCGGTTCTACGGTGAAGGTCATGCCCGGCTGCAGTACCACACCGCCGTCGTCCGCATCGTAATGCAGAACCTGCGGTTCTTCATGGAAGCCGCGACCAATGCCGTGACCGCAGTATTCACGGACCACAGAGAAACCTTCGCCTTCCGCGTATTTCTGAATTGCAGCACCCAGGGTACGCAGGCGAATACCTGGTTTTACCATGCGCAGCGCCAGGTACAGGCTTTCCTGCGTGACGCGGCACAGACGCTCGCCAAGAATGGTCGGTTTCCCGACGATAAACATTTTGGACGTATCGCCGTGGTATTCGTCTTTAATCACTGTGACGTCAATGTTGACGATATCGCCGTCTTTCAGGAGCTTGGCATCGTCCGGGATCCCGTGGCACACGACTTCATTAATAGAGATGCACACGGATTTCGGATAACCGTGATAGCCCAGGCATGCGGAAATGGCCTGCTGTTCATTCACGATGTAGTCGTTACAAATGCGATCCAGCTCGCCGGTGCTGACGCCCGGTTTAACAAACGGTGCGATCATTTCCAGTACATCAGCGGCCAGGCGGCCTGCGACGCGCATTTTTTCGATTTCTTCAGGGGTCTTGATTGAGATAGCCATGAATTCTGTCCATCAGTGCCGATGATATCGGCAATAATTGTTTAAGTGCTGCCAATGGTATCAGTCCCGCATACATGCTGCCAAATTGAGAATCATTCTAAACTTCGCCTTTCGTGCCACAGGTGCGTTGGCTGTATTTTTTCACTCCAGTCACTTACTACATGTAAGCTCCTGGAGATTCAAAAATTTGCCGCCTTCCTGTAACACGAAATTCATCGTTCATTCAGCACACAGTACCAACAATTATTGGTGTCGACGGCGTATTTGTGGTATAAAGCGCGCCGGACTTCCGTTCTATTCGCAGACTACACACGATGGACGGGAGCGACAAATCTCACTTTGTGTAACAACACACACGTATCGACACATATTCCGGGGTGCCCTTAAGGGTCGGTAATATGGGATGCGTGGAGGCTTAACCCCAACTTTTATATATAGAGGTTTTAATCATGGCAACTGTTTCCATGCGCGACATGCTCAAGGCTGGTGTTCACTTCGGTCACCAGACCCGTTACTGGAACCCGAAAATGAAGCCGTTCATCTTCGGTGCGCGTAACAAAGTTCACATCATCAACCTTGAGAAAACTGTACCGATGTTCAACGAAGCTCTGGCTGAACTGAACAAGATCTCTGCTCGTAAAGGTAAAATCCTTTTCGTTGGTACTAAACGCGCTGCAAGCGAAGCGGTGAAAGACGCTGCTAACAGCTGCGACCAGTTCTTCGTGAACCATCGCTGGCTGGGCGGTATGCTGACTAACTGGAAAACCGTTCGTCAGTCCATCAAACGTCTGAAAGATCTGGAAACTCAGTCTCAGGACGGTACTTTCGAAAAGCTGACCAAGAAAGAAGCGCTGATGCGCACCCGTGAGCTTGAGAAACTGGAAAACAGCCTGGGCGGTATCAAAGACATGGGCGGCCTGCCGGACGCTCTGTTCGTAATCGATGCTGACCACGAGCACATTGCTATCAAAGAAGCAAACAACCTGGGTATCCCGGTATTTGCTATCGTTGATACCAACTCTGATCCGGACGGTGTTGACTTCGTTATCCCGGGTAACGACGACGCAATCCGTGCTGTGACCCTGTACCTGGGCGCTGTAGCTACTACCGTTCGTGAAGGCCGTTCTCAGGATCTGGCTTCCCAGGCGGAAGAAAGCTTCGTAGAAGCTGAATAATAAGGCACGCTCGTTAGAGCGACCCCTTATATATCCTAGATAATTCGAGTTGCTGGAAGGCGTTGACGCAACGAATCCCCCGGAGCTTACGTCAGTAAGTGACTGGGGTGAGTAAGGAAAACAACGCACCAGCAGCTTGAAGAATGACGGATATAGGCCAGGTAGTATCACGTTTGGTTAGGGGGCCTGTATATGGCCCCCTTTTTCACTTTTAAATCTGTGCGGTTTCATGCCGGGCAGATCAAATCTTCCGAGGATTTTAGAATGGCTGAAATTACCGCATCCCTGGTAAAAGAGCTGCGTGAGCGTACTGGCGCAGGCATGATGGATTGCAAAAAAGCACTGACTGAAGCTAATGGCGACATCGAGCTGGCAATCGAAAACATGCGTAAGTCCGGTGCTATTAAAGCAGCGAAAAAAGCAGGCAACGTTGCTGCTGACGGCGTAATCAAAACCAAAATCGACGGTAATATCGCTTTCATTCTGGAAGTTAACTGCCAGACTGACTTCGTTGCTAAAGATGCTGGTTTCCAGGCATTTGCTGACAAAGTACTGGACGCTGCCGTTGCTGGCAAAATCACTGACGTTGAAGTTCTGAAAGCACAGTTCGAAGAAGAACGTGTTGCTCTGGTTGCTAAAATCGGTGAGAACATCAACATCCGTCGCGTGGCTTCCCTGGAAGGCGAAGTACTGGGTAGCTACCAGCACGGTGCGCGTATCGGTGTTCTGGTTGCTGCAACTGGCGCTGATGAAGAACTGGTTAAACAGCTGGCAATGCACATTGCTGCAAGCAAACCAGAATTCGTTAAGCCGGAAGACGTTTCTGCTGAAGTAGTAGAAAAAGAATACCAGGTTCAGCTGGATATCGCGATGCAGTCTGGCAAGCCGAAAGAAATCGCAGAGAAAATGGTTGAAGGCCGCATGAAGAAATTCACCGGCGAAGTTTCTCTGACTGGTCAGCCTTTCGTTATGGAACCGAGCAAATCTGTTGCTCAGCTGCTGAAAGAGCACAACGCTGACGTAACTGGTTTCATCCGCTTCGAAGTGGGTGAAGGCATCGAGAAAGTTGAGACTGACTTTGCAGCAGAAGTTGCTGCGATGTCCAAGCAGTCTTAATTTTAAAAGGAGCCGCCTGAGGGCGGCTTCTTTTTGCGCCCGACTTGTAAATTCAGCTAAGCGCTATAGTGGCAGGGCTGAAAAGCGACATACAATGTCGCTGGAATTAACTCATCTCATTCGTTGACAGTCTCAGGAAAGAAACATGGCTACCAATGCAAAACCCGTCTACAAACGTATTCTGCTTAAGTTAAGTGGCGAAGCTCTGCAAGGTTCAGAGGGCTTCGGTATTGATGCAAGCATACTTGACCGTATGGCTCAGGAAATCAAAGAGCTGGTCGAGCTGGGAATCCAGGTTGGCGTAGTGATCGGTGGTGGTAACCTGTTCCGTGGTGCTGGTCTGGCGAAAGCAGGGATGAACCGCGTCGTGGGCGACCACATGGGCATGTTAGCCACCGTAATGAACGGTCTGGCGATGCGCGATGCGCTTCACCGCGCCTATGTGAACGCTCGCCTGATGTCCGCTATCCCTCTGAACGGCGTGTGTGATAACTACAGCTGGGCGGAAGCGATCAGCCTGTTGCGTAACAACCGCGTGGTTATTTTGTCCGCTGGTACAGGCAACCCGTTCTTCACCACTGACTCCGCAGCCTGCCTGCGTGGTATTGAAATTGAAGCGGATGTGGTTCTGAAAGCCACTAAAGTTGATGGTGTGTTTACCGCCGATCCAGCTAAAGATCCAACAGCAACCATGTACGAACAGTTGACCTATGCTGAAGTACTGGATAAAGAACTGAAAGTGATGGATCTGGCTGCGTTCACGCTGGCTCGTGACCACAAATTACCGATTCGTGTCTTCAACATGAACAAACCGGGTGCGTTGCGCCGCGTTGTGATGGGTGAAAAAGAAGGCACGTTAATCACGGAATAATTCCCGTTGCGGCTAAATGCAGGTAATATTCCGCTTTAATGTCGCGGGATACGTCCCTCAAAATTAATCAAGACTATACTTGTCACATCTTGCGTGGTGGGTATGGTCTGACTGAAACAAGCTTTCAAGGATTCGTAACGTGATCAACGATATCAGAAAAGATGCTGAAGTACGCATGGACAAATGCGTCGAAGCATTCAAAAATCAAATCAGCAAAATTCGCACGGGTCGTGCTTCTCCCAGCCTGCTGGATGGCATTATCGTAGAATATTACGGCACGCCGACTCCGCTGCGCCAGCTGGCAAGCGTAACGGTTGAAGATTCCCGTACCCTGAAAATCAACGTGTTTGACCGTTCTATGGGTCCGGCTGTTGAGAAAGCGATTATGGCTTCTGACCTCGGTCTGAACCCAAGCTCAGCGGGTTCTGACATCCGCGTTCCGCTGCCACCGCTGACCGAAGAACGTCGTAAAGATCTGACCAAGATCGTACGTGGTGAAGCTGAAGGCGCGCGTGTTGCTGTGCGTAACGTACGCCGTGACGCCAACGACAAAGTGAAAGCGCTGCTGAAAGATAAAGAGATCAGCGAAGATGACGATCGCCGTTCTCAGGACGACGTACAGAAACTGACCGATGCTGCAATCAAGAAAGTTGATGCGGCGCTGGCAGAGAAAGAAGCGGAACTGATGCAGTTCTGATTCGCCTGTACGCTAAAAACGCCGCTTAGAAGGCCTGAGAAGGCTGGATGGCGGCGTTTTGCTTTTTTATCCTGTCTCAATTCTTCTGGATGTCTCATGAAGCAATTAACCATCCTGGGCTCAACCGGCTCTATTGGTTGCAGTACGCTCGATGTAGTACGCCATAACCCGGATAAATTTCGTGTTGCTGCGTTGGTAGCGGGTAAAAATGTCGCCCGTATGGTGGAGCAATGTCTTGAGTTTTCCCCCCGCTACGCGGTGATGGATGACGATAAAAGTGCAGCGCTGGTGAAATCCGCATTGCGGGATCATGGAAGTCGCACCGAGGTTATGTGCGGGCAGCAGGCAGCCTGTGATATGGCCGCGCTGGATGATGTCGATCAGGTCATGGCGGCGATAGTCGGCGCGGCAGGTTTGTTGCCAACGCTTGCGGCAATCCGCGCGGGCAAAAACATTTTGCTGGCGAATAAAGAGTCTCTGGTAACCTGCGGGCGTCTGTTTATGGACGACGTGAAACGGCATAAAGCGCAGCTTTTGCCGGTAGATAGCGAACATAACGCGATTTTTCAGAGTTTACCGCAACCTATCCAACACAATCTGGGATACGCTGACCTTGAGCAAAACGGCGTTGTGTCCGTTCTGCTTACCGGGTCTGGTGGCCCTTTCCGTGAAACGCCATTGCCCGATCTGGCTCTAATGACTCCCGATCAGGCATGCCGTCATCCGAATTGGTCGATGGGACGAAAAATCTCCGTCGATTCCGCCACCATGATGAATAAAGGTCTGGAATACATTGAAGCGCGTTGGTTGTTTAATGCCAGTGCAAGCCAGATGGAAGTGCTGATCCATCCACAGTCGGTTATTCACTCTATGGTCCGTTATCAGGATGGTAGCGTCCTGGCCCAGTTGGGTGAGCCTGATATGCGCACGCCTATCGCCCATACGATGGCATGGCCGGAACGTGTGAGCTCTGGCGTTAAGCCTGTCGATTTTTGCCAACTCAGTGCGTTGACGTTTTCCGCACCTGATTATCAGCGTTATCCGTGCCTGAAACTGGCGATGGACGCGTTTGAGCAAGGACAGGCTGCGACAACTGCGCTGAATGCCGCAAATGAGATTACCGTTGCCGCATTTTTGGCGCAGCAGATTCGATTTACGGATATCGCCGATCTTAATTTGTCCGTACTGGATAGGATGGATTTGCAGGAACCGCAGAGCGTTGACGATGTGCTGAGGGTCGATGCCATCGCCAGAGACGTCGCGACAAAACAAGTGACACGACTCTCAAGCTGATGATAATCCCTCTGTGAGGGATCGTGCTATTTGTTAGCGTTGGGCTTCAGTGATATAGTCTGCGCCACCTGATCGCAGGTATTTGCTTTTTTTCGATCGGGTAAGCCGTGGTTTGACACGGCTTTTTTGTGGATAGGCTTCAGTATTCCTGAGTACCGTATAATCCTTTCAGGGACTAAAAACGCGTTATGTTGTCTGCAACTAAACCATTAAGCGAGAACTTGCCAGCACATGGTTGTCGCCATGTCGCAATTATTATGGATGGCAATGGCCGCTGGGCGAAAAAGCAAGGGAAGATCCGCGCCTTCGGGCATAAGGCCGGAGCAAAATCCGTCCGCCGGGCTGTCTCTTTTGCTGCCAATAACGGTATTGATGCGTTAACGCTGTATGCCTTTAGCAGTGAGAACTGGAACCGACCAGCGCAGGAAGTCAGTGCGTTAATGGAATTGTTTGTGTGGGCACTTGATAGCGAAGTGAAAAACCTGCACCGCCATAACGTGCGCCTGCGTATTATTGGGGATATCAGTCGATTTAACACACGTTTGCAAGAACGGATTCGCAAGTCGGAAGCGCTTACCGCCCAGAATACTGGGTTAACGCTGAATATTGCCGCGAATTACGGTGGACGGTGGGATATTGTCCAGGGCGTCAGGCAACTGGCACAACAGGTGCAGGAAGGTCTGTTGCGTCCAGAGCAAATTGATGAAGAGATGCTTGGTCAGCAAGTGTGTATGCATGAGCTGGCTCCTGTGGATTTAGTGATAAGGACTGGGGGAGAGCATCGAATTAGTAATTTTTTGTTGTGGCAAATTGCCTATGCCGAACTTTACTTTACGGATGTTCTCTGGCCCGATTTCGATGAACAAGACTTTGAAGGTGCGCTACATGCCTTTGCTAATCGTGAGCGTCGTTTCGGCGGCACCGAGCCCGGTGATGAAAAAGCCTGATGGGGGTCGCTTTTGCTGAAGTATCGCCTGATTTCTGCTTTTGTTTTAATACCCGTTGTCATCGCGGCGTTGTTTTTGTTGCCGCCGGTGGGGTTCGCCATTGTTACGCTGGTCGTTTGTATGCTGGCCGCCTGGGAATGGGGACAGTTAAGTGGTTTTGCCACTCGTACACAGCGAGTTTGGTTGGCGGTTTTGTGCGGGCTATTGCTGGCACTGATGCTATTTTTGCTGCCTGAGTATCATCATAATATTCACCAACCGCTGGTTGAAGTGTCGCTTTGGGCGTCGCTGGGCTGGTGGGCCGTGGCGCTATTACTGGTGCTGTTTTACCCCGGTTCAGCCTCGGTCTGGCGTAATTCCAAAACATTACGCATAATTTTCGGCGTGTTAACCATTGTTCCTTTCTTTTGGGGAATGCTGGCGCTGCGTGCCTGGCACTATGATGAGAATCATTATAGTGGCGCGCTATGGCTGCTGTATGTCATGATCCTCGTCTGGGGAGCGGATTCCGGTGCATATATGTTTGGTAAGTTGTTTGGCAAACATAAGCTGGCGCCGAAGGTTTCTCCGGGTAAAACCTGGCAGGGTTTTATTGGCGGACTCGCCACTGCGGCTGTGATCTCATGGGGTTACGGCATGTGGGCGAATCTTGAAGTTGCGCCTGTCACCTTGCTCATTTGCTCCATCGTTGCAGCCCTGGCCTCCGTGCTGGGTGACCTGACCGAGAGTATGTTTAAGCGTGAAGCAGGTATTAAGGATAGTGGTCACTTAATCCCAGGACACGGTGGTATTCTGGATCGTATTGACAGCCTGACGGCTGCGGTGCCGGTCTTTGCTTGCCTGTTGTTACTGGTATTCAGGACGCTCTAACGGATGGTCTTATGCTGAGTATTCTCTGGAATCTGGCTGCATTCATCGTTGCACTTGGTGTACTTATCACCGTGCATGAATTTGGTCATTTCTGGGTTGCACGGCGCTGCGGAGTCCGCGTCGAGCGCTTTTCCATTGGCTTTGGAAAAGCGCTTTGGCGCCGTACCGATAAACAGGGTACGGAATACGTGATCGCCTTAATTCCCCTCGGCGGTTACGTCAAAATGCTGGATGAGCGCGCTGAGCCCGTTGTACCGGAGCTGCGCCACTATGCTTTCAACAATAAAACAGTTGGGCAGCGCGCGGCCATTATCGCTGCAGGCCCGATTGCAAATTTCCTCTTCGCTATTTTTGCCTACTGGCTGGTGTTTATCATCGGTGTCCCTGGCGTTCGTCCGGTTGTTGGTGAAATAACACCCAACTCGATTGCTGCCCAGGCGCAAATTCAGCCAGGTACGGAACTAAAAGCGGTTGATGGTATCGAAACCCCTGATTGGGATACCGTCCGATTGCAGCTGGTAGCTAAAATTGGTGATGAGCAGACTATCCTCAGCGTGGCACCGTTTGGTAGTAACCAGCGACAGGATAAAACGCTGGATTTGCGCCAATGGGCATTTGAGCCAGACAAACAGGATCCCGTCACGAGTTTGGGCATTCGTCCTCGTGGTCCGCAGATTGAACCGGTGCTGTCAGAAGTGCAGGTAAACTCCGCGGCAAGTAAGGCGGGTTTGCAAGCTGGCGACAGGATCGTTAAAGTCAATGGTCAGCCGCTGACGCAATGGATGACGTTCGTGACGTTGGTGCGCGATAATCCGGATAAGCCGTTAGCGCTAGATATTGAAAGACAAGGAAGTTCCTTGTCTTTAACGTTAACCCCAGATTCAAAACAGGTTAACGGGAAGGCCGAAGGTTTTGCGGGCGTAGTGCCTAAAATTATCCCTCTGCCTGATGAGTATAAGACTGTACGCCAGTATGGGCCATTCAGCGCCATCCTCGAAGCCTCGGATAAAACGTGGCAGTTGATGAAGCTAACGGTCAGTATGCTGGGAAAATTGATTACCGGTGATGTAAAACTGAACAACCTCAGTGGGCCGATTTCTATCGCCCAGGGGGCTGGGATGTCAGCGGAGTTCGGGGTTATTTATTACCTGATGTTCCTTGCGCTTATCAGCGTGAACTTAGGGATAATCAACCTGTTTCCGTTGCCCGTTCTTGACGGGGGGCATCTGCTGTTCCTGGCGATTGAAAAGCTGAAGGGCGGTCCGGTATCCGAGCGGGTTCAAGACTTTAGTTATCGCATTGGCTCTATCTTGCTGGTGTTGTTAATGGGGCTTGCACTTTTCAATGATTTCTCTCGGTTGTAAGAGAGTGTTAGGAAGAACGCATAATAACGATGGCGATGAAAAAGTTGCTCATAGCGTCGCTGCTGTTTAGCAGCGCCACCGTATACGGTGCTGAAGGGTTCGTAGTGAAGGACATTCATTTCGAAGGCCTACAGCGAGTCGCCGTTGGTGCGGCTCTCCTCAGTATGCCGGTGCGCACAGGCGACACGGTTAATGATGAAGATATCAGTAATACCATTCGTGCTCTGTTCGCCACCGGTAACTTTGAGGATGTCCGCGTCCTGCGCGATGGTGATACCCTTCTGGTTCAGGTAAAAGAACGTCCGACGATTGCCAGCATCACTTTCTCCGGTAACAAATCGGTGAAAGATGACATGCTGAAACAAAACCTCGAGGCGTCTGGCGTACGTGTTGGCGAGTCTCTGGATCGCACAACGCTTGCCGATATCGAAAAAGGTCTGGAAGATTTCTACTATAGCGTCGGTAAATACAGCGCCAGTGTGAAAGCAGTGGTCACGCCGTTGCCGCGTAACCGCGTTGACCTCAAACTGGTCTTCCAGGAAGGCGTTTCGGCGAAGATCCAACAGATCAATATCGTCGGCAACCATGCCTTCACAACCGACGAGCTTATCTCTCACTTCCAACTGCGCGATGAAGTACCGTGGTGGAACGTGGTGGGCGATCGTAAATACCAGAAACAGAAACTGGCGGGCGACCTTGAAACCCTGCGCAGCTACTATCTGGATCGCGGCTATGCTCGCTTCAATATCGATTCCACACAGGTTAGCCTGACGCCGGATAAAAAAGGTATCTACATCACCGTTAACATCACAGAAGGCGAGCAGTACAAGCTTTCTGGGGTCCAGGTGAGTGGTAATCTGGCCGGGCACTCTGCCGAAATTGAGACCCTGACGAAAATCGAACCGGGTGAACTCTATAACGGCACTAAAGTGACCAAAATGGAAGATGATATCAAGAAGCTACTGGGACGCTATGGTTATGCCTACCCGCGTGTACAGTCGCAGCCTGAAATCAACGATGCAGACAAAACCGTTAAATTGCGTGTAAACGTGGATGCGGGTAACCGTTTCTATGTGCGTAAGATCCGTTTTGAAGGTAACGACACCTCGAAAGATTCCGTGCTGCGTCGCGAAATGCGCCAGATGGAAGGTGCCTGGTTGGGCAGCGATCTGGTTGACCAGGGTAAAGAGCGTCTGAACCGTCTGGGTTACTTTGAAACTGTCGATACCGATACTCAACGTGTTCCGGGCAGTCCTGATCAGGTTGATGTGGTTTATAAGGTGAAAGAGCGCAACACCGGTAGCTTTAACTTCGGTGTGGGTTACGGCACTGAAAGTGGCGTGAGCTTCCAGGCGGGCGTTCAGCAGGATAACTGGTTAGGTACCGGTTATTCCGTCGGGATTAGCGGCACCAAAAACGACTATCAGACCTATACTGAGCTGTCTGTCACCAACCCGTACTTCACCGTCGATGGTGTGAGTCTCGGTGGCCGTGTCTTCTATAACGACTTCCAGGCGGATGATGCAGATCTGTCCGACTATACCAACAAAAGCTATGGTACGGACGTAACGCTGGGCTTCCCGGTCAACGAATACAACACGTTGCGTGCAGGCCTGGGTTATGTACATAACAAACTGTCCAACATGCAGCCGCAGATTGCGATGGATCGTTATCTTGAATCCATGGGTGAAGACAATACCAACAGCTTTGCCGCGGATGATTTCACCTTCAACTACGGTTGGACCTACAACAAGCTGGACCGTGGGTATTTCCCTACGGAAGGTACGCGTGTCAACCTGAACGGTAAAGTGACCATCCCGGGTTCTGATAACGAATACTATAAAGCGACGTTGGATACGGCGACCTATGTGCCGATTGATGACGACCACAAATGGGTGGTTTTGGGACGCACCAAGCTGGGTTATGGTGATGGCATTGGCGGCAAAGAGATGCCGTTCTATGAGAACTTCTACGCGGGTGGTTCCAGCACTGTACGTGGCTTCCAGTCAAACACCATTGGTCCAAAAGCAGTCTACTTGCCAGGTGCTAAATCGGATTCCAATTCGAGTAACTATGAAGAGTGCTCGAGAACTGACAATAAACCTTGTCAATCAGACGATGCAGTCGGCGGTAACGCCATGGCTGTAGCGAGCCTGGAATTTATCACACCTACGCCGTTTATCAGCGATAAATATGCTAACTCGGTCCGTACTTCCTTCTTCTGGGATATGGGTACCGTGTGGGATACGAACTGGCAGAATACCGCTGACACCCGTGCAGTTGGCGTGCCAGACTACAGCGATCCGAATAATATCCGTATGTCTGCGGGTATCGCGTTACAATGGATGTCCCCATTGGGGCCGTTGGTTTTCTCCTACGCCCAACCGTTCAAGAAGTACGATGGAGACAAAGCGGAACAGTTCCAGTTTAACATTGGTAAAACCTGGTAATTGTTCTTCGCAAAGGAATGTAGTGGTAGTGTAGCGCTGACTTTAGGCGATCTTGCATGGGATCGCCTGGCCACGCAAAGAACTGCACCTTCGGGTGCAAATGGGATGGTAAGGAGTTAATTGTGAAAAAGTGGTTATTAGCTGCAGGTCTCGGTTTAGCGATGGCAACGTCCGCACAGGCTGCTGACAAAATTGCAATCGTCAACATGGGTAGCCTGTTCCAACAGGTTGCACAGAAGACGGGTGTTTCTACTACGCTGGAAAATGAGTTCAAAGGCCGCGCCAGCGAACTGCAGCGTATGGAATCCGACCTGCAATCTAAAATGCAGCGTCTGCAATCAATGAAAGCAGGCAGCGACCGTACCAAGCTGGAAAAAGACGTAATGGCTCAGCGCCAGACTTTCTCTCAGAAAGCGCAGGCTTTCGAGCAGGATCGTCAACGTCGTTCTAACGAAGAACGCGGCAAGCTGGTTAATCGTATCCAGACAGCTGTGAAATCTGTTGCGAGCAGCCAGAGCATCGATCTGGTTGTTGACGCGAACACCGTTGCATACAACAGCAGCGATGTAAAAGACATCACCGCTGACGTACTGAAACAGGTTAAATAAGTAATGCCTTCAATTCGACTGGCTGATTTAGCAGAGCAGTTGGATGCAGAATTACACGGTGATGGCGATATCGTCATCACCGGCGTAGCGTCCATGCAATCTGCGCAAACTGGCAATATCACGTTCATGGTGAATCCAAAGTACCGTGAGCACCTGAGTGCATGCCAGGCTTCTGCCGTTGTGATGACGCAGGACTCCCTTCCATTTGCTAAGAGTGCTGTGCTGGTAGTGAAGAATCCCTACCTGACCTATGCACGAATGGCGCAAATTTTAGATACCACGCCTCAGCCTGCGCAAAATATTGCACCGAGTGCAGTAATCGATGCGACGGCGAAGTTGGGTAACAATGTTTCTGTGGGCGCGAATGCGGTCATTGAGTCTGGCGTAGAACTGGGCGATAACGTGGTTATCGGCGCAGGTTGCTTCGTTGGAAAAAACACAAAAATCGGCGCAGGTTCACGCTTGTGGGCGAATGTGACGATTTACCACGACATTCAGATCGGTGAAAATTGCCTGATCCAGTCCAGCACCGTTGTCGGATCCGATGGATTTGGTTACGCGAACGATCGCGGGAACTGGGTGAAGATCCCTCAATTGGGTCGCGTGATTATTGGCGATCGTGTTGAGATTGGCGCATGTACCACCATTGACCGTGGTGCGCTGGACGATACGGTGATCGGTAATGGTGTTATCATTGATAACCAGTGCCAGATTGCGCATAACGTCGTGATTGGCGACAATACGGCTGTAGCCGGTGGCGTCATTATGGCGGGTAGCCTGAAGATTGGCCGTTACTGCATGATTGGCGGCGCCAGCGTGATTAATGGGCATATGGAAATATGCGACAAAGTCACGGTAACTGGCATGGGTATGGTGATGCGTCCTATCACTGAACCGGGCGTCTACTCCTCAGGCATTCCGCTACAACCCAACAAGGTATGGCGTAAAACAGCTGCACTGGTGATGAATATTGATGATATGAGCAAGCGTCTCAAAGCGATTGAGCGCAAGGTTAATCAACAAGACTAAAACATCGTTTTACGCATGTCTGACTTTACGGCCTGTCACATTCCTGGGATTGCGGCAGGCCGTGTTATTATTGCCTTTTAGTATATTTAGACAGGAAGAGTATTTTGACTACTAACACTCATACTCTGCATATTGAAGAGATTTTAGAACTTCTGCCGCACCGTTTTCCGTTTTTACTGGTAGACCGCGTGCTGGATTTTGAAGAAGGTCGTTTTCTGCGCGCAGTGAAAAATGTATCCGTTAACGAGCCTTTCTTTCAGGGCCACTTCCCGGGTAAACCGATTTTTCCTGGCGTGTTGATTCTGGAAGCGATGGCGCAGGCCACGGGTATTCTGGCGTTTAAAAGCGTAGGAAAACTGGAACCGGGCGAACTGTATTATTTCGCCGGTATTGATGAAGCACGCTTTAAGCGTCCCGTCGTGCCTGGCGATCAGATGATCATGGAAGTGACTTTCGAGAAAACGCGCCGCGGCCTGACCCGTTTCAAAGGGGTTGCGCTGGTCGACGGTAAAGTTGTGTGCGAAGCAACGATGATGTGTGCCCGTAGCCGGGAGGCCTGATACGTGATTGATAAATCCGCCTTTATTCACCCAACAGCCATTGTCGAAGACGGCGCCAGCATTGGCGCGAATGCTCACATTGGCCCATTTTGTATTGTTGGACCCCATGTTGAAATTGGTGAGGGTACCGTACTGAAGTCTCACGTTGTCGTGAATGGCCATACAAAAATTGGTCGCGATAACGAGATTTATCAGTTTGCCTCCATTGGCGAAGTAAACCAGGATTTGAAGTATGCTGGTGAACCGACCCGTGTGGAAATTGGCGATCGCAACCGCATTCGCGAAAGCGTCACCATTCATCGTGGCACAGTGCAAGGCGGTGGGTTGACGAAGGTGGGCAGCGATAACTTACTGATGATTAACGCACACGTTGCGCATGATTGTACGGTAGGTAACCGCTGCATTCTGGCGAATAACGCGACACTTGCCGGACATGTTTCACTTGATGATTTTGTTATCATCGGCGGCATGACCGCAGTGCATCAGTTCTGCATTATTGGTGCACACGTGATGGTGGGTGGCTGCTCTGGCGTAGCCCAGGACGTCCCGCCATACGTTATCGCCCAGGGCAACCACGCGACGCCATTTGGCGTTAACATCGAAGGTCTGAAACGCCGCGGATTCACCCGTGAAGCCATTACTGCGATCCGCAACGCCTATAAAGCGTTGTACCGCAGCGGTAAAACGCTTGAGGAAGTGAAACCGGAAATCGCCGAACTGGCGAAGCAGTACCCCGATGTTCAGGCTTTTAGTGACTTCTTTGAACGCTCAACGCGTGGTCTGATTCGTTAATGACTGAGCAGCGTCCTTTAACGATTGCCCTTGTCGCCGGAGAAACCTCCGGCGATATTCTTGGTGCCGGTTTAATTCGTGCACTCAAGGCTCGTGTTCCCAATGCGCGGTTTGTTGGCGTTGCGGGTCCATTGATGCAGGCGGAAGGCTGTGAAGCCTGGTACGAAATGGAAGAACTGGCAGTAATGGGCATTGTAGAAGTGCTCGGGCGCCTGCGCCGTTTACTGCATATCCGTGCCGATCTCACTCGCCGATTCACCGACCTTAAGCCGGATGTTTTCGTCGGGATTGATGCGCCTGATTTCAACATTACCCTCGAAGGCAACCTGAAATCGCAGGGCATAAAAACTATTCATTACGTCAGTCCTTCTGTGTGGGCCTGGCGACAGAAACGCGTTTTCAAAATAGGCAGATCCACCAATATGGTGCTGGCCTTTCTGCCTTTCGAAAAAGCGTTTTATGACAAATTTAACGTCCCGTGCCGCTTCATCGGCCACACTATGGCGGATGCCATGCCGCTGGATCCGGATAAAAACGCAGCGCGTGATGTGTTAGGCATTCCTCATGATGCTCACTGCCTGGCGCTTTTGCCTGGGAGTCGCGGTGCAGAAGTGGAGATGCTCAGCGCCGATTTTCTGAAAACGGCGCAGCTATTACGTCAGCATTATCCGGATCTCGAAGTCGTCGTGCCGTTGGTCAATGCCAAACGGCGCGAGCAATTTGAACGTATCAAGGCTGAGGTTGCCCCGGAACTTTCCGTGCATATGCTCAATGGAATGGGACGCGAAGCAATGGTCGCCAGTGATGCTGCGCTGTTGGCCTCTGGCACGGCTGCACTGGAATGTATGCTGGCGAAATGCCCGATGGTGGTTGGCTACCGTATGAAACCTTTCACTTTCTGGTTGGCAAAACGTCTGGTGAAGACTGATTACGTTTCGCTACCTAACCTGCTGGCGGGAAGAGAACTGGTTAAAGAGCTGTTGCAGGATGAATGTGAGCCGCAGGCGCTGGCGCACGCGTTGCTGCCTCTGTTGGCGAACGGTAAAACCAGCCATGCGATGCACGACACGTTCCGCGAATTGCACCAGCAGATCCGTTGCAATGCGGATGAGCAGGCGGCGGATGCAGTCCTGGAGTTAGCACAATGATTGAATTTGTTTATCCACATACGCATTTGGTAGCGGGTGTGGATGAAGTTGGACGTGGTCCATTGGTTGGCGCGGTAGTGACTGCCGCGGTCATTCTGGATCCGGCTCGTCCTATTATTGGTCTGAACGACTCAAAAAAACTGTCGGAAAAGCGTCGTCTGTCACTTTACGATGAAATCAAAGAAAAAGCGTTAAGCTGGAGTTTGGGTCGTGCGGAACCGCATGAAATCGACGAGCTGAACATTTTGCATGCCACCATGCTGGCGATGCAGCGTGCGGTTGCGGGTTTGCATATTGCGCCGGAATACGTACTGATTGACGGCAATCGTTGCCCGGCATTACCGATGCCGTCAATGGCGGTGGTCAAAGGTGATAGCCGCGTGGCGGAGATTAGCGCTGCGTCGATACTGGCAAAAGTCACCCGTGACGCTGAAATGGCGGCGCTGGATACGGTTTTCCCGCAGTATGGCTTTGCACAGCACAAAGGTTATCCGACCGCTTTTCATCTGGAAAAGTTGGCACTGCATGGCGCAACAGAGCACCATCGCCGTAGTTTTGGCCCCGTCAAACGCGCACTGGGACTCACGTCCTGATTCTTGTGTCGAAGGAATCTGAAGATGTCTGAACCTCGTTTCGTCCACCTGCGGGTGCACAGCGACTACTCCATGATCGATGGGCTGGCGAAAACCGGGCCGCTGGTGAAAAAGGCGGCCGCGTTGGGCATGCCTGCGCTGGCGATCACCGATTTTACCAACCTGTGTGGTCTGGTGAAGTTTTACGGAGCGGGTCATGGCGCAGGTATTAAGCCGATTGTTGGCGCAGATTTTCATGTCCGTAGCGAACTATTGGGTGATGAACTCACGCAACTGACTGTACTGGCTGCTAATAATACGGGCTACCAGAACCTGACGTTGTTGATATCAAAAGCCTATCAGCGCGGCTATGGTGCAGAAGGGCCGGTGATCGACAGAGACTGGCTGGTTGAGCTAAAAGACGGGTTAATCTTGCTTTCCGGCGGCCGTATGGGCGACGTCGGACGCAGCCTGTTGCGTGGGAACAACGCACTGGTCGACGAGTGCGTGGCGTTTTATGAAGAGCATTTCCCTGATTGCTACTTCCTTGAGCTGATCCGTACCGGTCGACAGGATGAAGAAAATTACCTGCATGCTGCAGTAGCGCTGGCCGAAACACGCGGCCTGCCGGTGGTCGCGACCAACGATGTTCGCTTCCTTGAAACCGGTGACTTTGACGCGCATGAAATCCGCGTAGCAATCCACGACGGGTTCACTCTTGATGATCCCAAACGCCCGCGTAACTATTCGCCGCAGCAGTACATGCGCAGTGAAGAGGAGATGTGCGAGCTGTTCTCCGATATCCCGGAAGCGCTGGAAAACACCGTCGAGATTGCCAAACGTTGCAACGTGACGGTGCGCCTGGGTGAATACTTCCTGCCGCAGTTCCCGACTGGCGACATGACCACCGAGGATTTCCTCGTCGCGAAATCGCGTGAAGGCCTGGAAGAACGTCTGGAATTTTTGTTCCCCGATCCTGAAGTTCGCGCGCAGAAGCGCCCGCCTTATGATGAACGTCTGGAAGTTGAACTTAAAGTTATCAACCAGATGGGCTTCCCGGGTTACTTCCTGATCGTAATGGAATTTATCCAGTGGTCGAAAGATAACGGTGTACCGGTAGGCCCTGGACGTGGTTCCGGTGCAGGCTCGCTGGTGGCCTACGCGCTGAAAATTACCGACCTTGATCCGCTGGAATTCGACCTGCTGTTCGAACGTTTCCTGAACCCGGAACGTGTCTCAATGCCCGACTTCGACGTTGACTTCTGTATGGAGAAACGCGACCAGGTCATCGAACACGTGGCGGAAATGTACGGTCGTGATGCGGTTTCGCAGATTATTACCTTCGGTACGATGGCGGCAAAAGCGGTTATCCGCGACGTGGGCCGCGTACTGGGTCACCCGTATGGCTTTGTTGACCGTATTTCGAAACTGGTGCCGCCCGATCCGGGCATGACGCTGGCTAAAGCCTTTGAAGCCGAACCTCAACTGCCGGAAATCTATGAGGCAGATGAAGAGGTTAGAGCGCTTATTGATATGGCGCGCAAGCTGGAAGGTGTCACGCGTAACGCGGGTAAGCACGCCGGTGGCGTGGTTATCGCACCGACCAAAATTACCGATTTTGCGCCGCTGTACTGCGATGAGCAGGGGCTGCACCCGGTTACCCAGTTTGATAAGAACGACGTGGAATACGCCGGCCTGGTGAAATTCGATTTCCTCGGTCTGCGTACGCTCACCATCATTAACTGGGCGCTGGAGATGATCAACGCGCGGCGTGAGAAGAACGGCGAACCGCCGCTGGATATCGCCGCGATTCCGCTGGACGACAAGAAAAGTTTTGACATGCTGCAACGCTCGGAGACAACAGCCGTCTTCCAGCTTGAATCCCGCGGCATGAAAGATCTGATCAAACGTCTGCAGCCTGACTGCTTCGAAGATATGATAGCCCTGGTGGCCCTGTTCCGACCGGGTCCGCTACAGTCAGGGATGGTAGATAACTTTATCGACCGTAAGCATGGCCGTGAAGAGATTTCCTACCCGGACGTACAATGGCAGCATGAGTGTCTGAAACCGGTACTGGAGCCGACCTACGGCATTATCCTGTATCAGGAACAGGTTATGCAGATTGCCCAGGAGCTGTCCGGATACACCCTTGGCGGCGCGGATATGCTGCGTCGTGCGATGGGTAAGAAAAAGCCGGAAGAGATGGCCAAGCAGCGCGGCACCTTTGAAGAGGGGGCGAAAAAGCGCGGCGTAGACGGCGAACTGGCGATGAAAATCTTTGACCTGGTGGAGAAATTCGCCGGTTACGGATTTAACAAATCGCACTCCGCTGCCTATGCGCTGGTTTCTTACCAGACGCTGTGGCTGAAGGCGCATTATCCTGCCGAGTTTATGGCGGCGGTAATGACCGCCGATATGGATAACACAGAGAAAGTCGTCGGACTGGTGGATGAATGCTGGCGCATGGGGCTCAAAATCCTGCCGCCGGACATCAACTCCGGGCTTTATCATTTTCACGTGAATGATGATGGCGAGATTGTCTACGGCATCGGCGCGATAAAAGGCGTGGGTGAAGGGCCAATTGAGGCTATTATTGAGGCGCGAAATGAAGGTGGTTACTTCCGCGAGCTGTTTGATCTCTGTGCGCGTACGGATATCAAAAAACTCAACCGCCGGGTGCTGGAAAAGCTAATCATGTCCGGGGCGTTTGACCGCCTTGGTCCGCATCGCGCTGCGTTGATGAACTCGCTCAGCGATGCCCTAAAAGCCGCCGATCAGCATGCGAAAGCCGAGGCAATTGGTCAGGCTGATATGTTTGGCGTACTGGCGGAAGAGCCGGAACAAATTGAACAGTCTTATGCCAACTGTACGCCGTGGCCGGAGCAGGTGGTATTAGACGGTGAGCGTGAAACGTTAGGTCTTTACCTGACGGGACATCCTATCAATCAGTATTTAAAAGAAATTGAGCGCTATGTTGGAGGCCACAGGCTGAAAGACATGCATCCGACAGAACGTGGTAAAGTCACCACGGCTGCGGGGCTCGTCATTGCTGCGCGGGTAATGGTCACCAAGCGCGGCAATCGTATCGGCATCTGTACACTGGATGACCGTTCCGGGCGTCTGGAAGTGATGTTATTTACCGATGCTCTGGATAAATACCAGCAATTGCTGGAAAAAGACCGCATACTTATCGTCAGCGGACAGGTCAGCTTTGATGACTTCAGCGGCGGGCTTAAAATGATGGCCCGTGAAGTCATGGATATTGACGAAGCCCGGGAAAAATATGCTCGCGGGCTTGCTATCTCGCTGACGGACAGGCAAATTGATGACCAGCTTTTAAACCGACTCCGTCAGTCTCTGGAACCCCACCGCTCGGGGACAATTCCAGTACATCTCTACTATCAGAGGGCGGATGCGCGTGCGCGTTTGCGTTTTGGCGCAACGTGGCGTGTCTCTCCGAGCGATCGTTTGCTAAACGATCTCCGTGGCCTTATTGGTTCGGAGCAGGTGGAACTGGAGTTTGACTAATACAGGAATACTATGAGTCTGAATTTCCTTGATTTTGAACAGCCGATTGCAGAGCTGGAAGCAAAAATCGATTCTCTGACTGCGGTTAGCCGTCAGGATGAGAAACTGGATATTAACATCGATGAAGAAGTGCATCGTCTGCGTGAAAAAAGCGTAGAACTGACGCGTAAAATCTTCGCCGATCTTGGCGCATGGCAGGTAGCCCAACTGGCGCGCCATCCACAGCGTCCGTACACCCTGGATTATGTCCGCCTGGCATTTGATGAATTTGATGAGCTGGCGGGCGATCGTGCCTATGCGGATGATAAAGCTATCGTCGGCGGCATCGCGCGTCTGGATGGCCGTCCGGTGATGATCATTGGTCATCAGAAAGGCCGTGAGACCAAAGAAAAAATCCGTCGTAATTTCGGCATGCCAGCGCCGGAAGGTTATCGCAAAGCGCTGCGTCTGATGGAAATGGCTGAACGTTTCAATATGCCGATCATTACCTTCATCGACACCCCAGGGGCATACCCGGGCGTGGGCGCGGAAGAGCGTGGCCAGTCTGAAGCGATTGCGCGCAACCTGCGTGAAATGTCGCGTCTGAGCGTGCCGGTTATCTGTACCGTAATCGGTGAAGGTGGCTCCGGCGGCGCGCTGGCGATCGGCGTGGGTGATAAAGTGAATATGCTGCAGTACAGCACCTATTCCGTTATCTCTCCGGAAGGCTGCGCCTCCATTTTGTGGAAAAGCGCCGACAAAGCGCCGCTGGCCGCAGAAGCGATGGGCATCATCGCCCCGCGTC
Organism: Citrobacter sp. RHBSTW-00029; assembly: GCF_014104295.1. Taxonomy (NCBI): domain Bacteria; kingdom Pseudomonadati; phylum Pseudomonadota; class Gammaproteobacteria; order Enterobacterales; family Enterobacteriaceae; genus Citrobacter; species Citrobacter sp. RHBSTW-00029. The sequence continues at coordinate 3,250,943 of NZ_JABXRT010000001.1, read as the reverse complement.
TGAAAGAGCTGAAGCTGATTGACTCTATCATCCCGGAACCGTTGGGCGGCGCCCATCGTAACCCGGAAGTGATGGCTGCATCCCTGAAAGCACAGCTGCTGGCCGATCTCGCCGATCTCGACGTGTTAAGCAAAGAAGATTTGAAAAACCGTCGTTACCAGCGTCTGATGAGCTATGGTTACGCGTAAACTGCATTAATTCTGAAAAGGGCCACAACGCTGTGGCCCTTTTTTTTACCTGCAGTTTGACCAGGCTATGCTTAACTAAGGTTTTTCCAGGAGGAACGCATGAATATCATTGCCATCATGGGACCGCATGGCGTCTTTTATAAAGATGAGCCCATCAAGGAACTTGAACGTGCACTGCAGCAGCAGGGGTTTCAGATTATCTGGCCGCAGAATAGCGTCGATCTGCTGAAGTTTATCGAACATAACCCGCGAATTTGCGGCGTCATTTTTGACTGGGATGAATACAGTCTGGAGCTGTGCAGCGACATCAACCAGCTCAACGAGTATCTCCCGCTCTACGCTTTTATTAATACCCATTCGACGATGGATGTCAGCGCACACGACCTGCGCATGGCGCTGTGGTTCTTTGAGTACGCATTGGGCCAGTCTGACGATATTGCTACGCGTATTCGCCAGTACACCAATGAATATCTCGACAACATTACGCCACCTTTTACCAAAGCGCTGTTTACCTATGTGAAGGAAGGGAAGTATACCTTCTGCACGCCTGGGCACATGGCGGGAACGGCGTACCAGAAAAGTCCTGTCGGCTGCCTGTTCTATGATTTCTTTGGCGGTAATACGCTGAAAGCCGACGTGTCCATTTCGGTGACCGAGCTGGGCTCATTGCTTGATCATACCGGTCCGCACCTGGAAGCGGAGGAGTATATCGCGCGTACTTTTGGTGCCGAGCAGAGCTATATGGTGACCAACGGCACCTCGACATCGAACAAGATTGTCGGTATGTATGCTGCACCTGCAGGCAGTACGCTCCTGATTGACCGCAACTGCCATAAGTCACTGGCGCATTTGCTGATGATGAGTGATGTGGTGCCAATCTGGCTGAAGCCTACGCGTAACGCGCTGGGGATCCTCGGTGGTATACCCCGTCGGGAATTTACCCACGCAAGCATTGAACGCAAAGTTGAGGAAACCAATCAGGCGCAATGGCCGGTCCACGCGGTGATCACCAACTCCACCTATGATGGCCTGTTGTATAACACCAACTGGATCAAACAAACGCTGGATGTGCCCTCCATCCATTTTGATTCAGCCTGGGTGCCGTATACCCATTTTCATCCGATCTATCAGGGGAAAAGCGGGATGAGCGGCGAACGGGTACCGGGAAAGGTGATTTTTGAAACCCAGTCCACCCACAAGATGCTGGCGGCGTTGTCACAGGCTTCGCTGATCCACATTAAGGGCGACTATGATGAAGACACGTTCAACGAAGCCTTTATGATGCACACCTCCACGTCTCCGAGCTACCCGATTGTGGCATCGATAGAAACGGCGGCGGCAATGCTGCGTGGCAATTCAGGTAAGCGGTTAATCAATCGTTCGGTGGAACGGGCGCTGCATTTCCGTAAAGAAGTGCAGCGTCTGCGTGAAGAGTCAGATGGCTGGTTCTTTGACATCTGGCAGCCGGAAAGGGTGGATGAAGCAGAGTGCTGGCCGGTAGCGCCAGGTGAAGACTGGCACGGATTTGTCGATGCTGACGCCGACCACATGTTCCTCGACCCGGTGAAAGTGACCATTCTGACGCCGGGAATGGATGAACAGGGAAATATGAGCGAAGAGGGGATCCCCGCAGCGCTGGTGGCGAAATTCCTCGATGAACGCGGCGTCGTCGTCGAGAAAACGGGACCGTATAACCTGTTGTTCCTGTTCAGCATTGGTATTGATAAAACCCGGGCGATGGGGTTGCTGCGCGGCCTGACGGAATTTAAACGTTCATACGACCTGAATTTACGCGTGAAAAATATGCTGCCGGATCTGTATGCCGAAGATCCTGATTTCTATCGTAATATGCGTATTCAGGATCTGGCGCAGGGGATCCATCAGTTGATCCGCCAGCACGATCTCTCCGGGCTGATGCTGCGGGCATTTGATACCTTACCGGAAATGAAAATGACACCTCACCAGGCCTGGCAGCGGCAGATCAAGGGTGAAGTCGAAACGGTAGCACTTGATCAACTGGTGGGGCGCGTTTCCGCCAATATGATCCTGCCTTACCCTCCCGGTGTGCCGCTACTGATGCCCGGAGAAATGATCACTGCCAAAAGCCGCGCTGTACTCGATTTCCTGCTGATGCTGTGCTCGGTGGGGCAGCGCTACCCTGGATTTGAAACCGATATCCATGGCGCTAAACTGGGTGAGGACGGCGTGTATCGTGTGAGAGTCCTGAAAATGGCATAACGACTTGCCTGAACCCGTTGCGCACGAGTAACGTGCTGAGAGTAAAATTAAAGAGGCGAAGAGCATGCTGGGGTTAAAACAGGTTCACCATATTGCCATTATTGCGACGGACTACAGGGCCAGTAAGGCATTTTACTGCGATGTATTAGGTTTCACGTTAATGAGCGAAGCCTACCGGGAAGAGCGTGACTCCTGGAAAGGCGATCTGGCGCTGAACGGCCAGTACGTGATTGAGCTGTTTTCTTTTCCGTTTCCGCCTTGCCGCCCGAGTCGACCGGAAGCCTGCGGTTTACGCCATCTGGCGTTCAGCGTCGAGGATGTGGAAAAGTCGATTGCTCATCTTGAAGCCCATCATGTGAAATGTGAGCCGGTGCGCATCGATCCGTTTACCGGCAAACGCTTTACGTTTTTTAACGATCCAGACGGATTACCGCTTGAACTGTACGAGCTGTAAGGCTTGTCATTGTGGCGTTAGCCCGGTAACGTGCCGGGCAATGCTATTGTAAGCAATCATTATGACGACACTTACACTGAACACTTCACTTCTGAACACTAACGCGATCCTCGTTGCCTTTAGCGGCGGCCTCGACTCTACCGTACTACTGCATCAGTTGGTGCTGTGGCGAGCGCAGCATCCTGATGTCGCCCTACGCGCAATCCATATTCATCACGGATTAAGCCCGCACGCAGACAGTTGGGTACAGCACTGTGAGTCGGTATGTGCGCAGTGGCAGGTGCCGCTGGTGGTTGAACGGATCCATCTTGAGGATGATGGTCTGGGCATCGAAGCCCAGGCGCGACGCGCGCGCTATCAGGCGTTTGCGCAGACCTTACTACCGGGCGAGGTGCTGATGACCGCACAGCATCTCGATGACCAGTGTGAAACCTTTCTGCTGGCGCTTAAGCGCGGCAGTGGTCCTGCCGGACTTTCCGCCATGGGGGAAAGCTATCCGTTTGCCGGAACCCAACTGATTCGACCGCTGCTGGCGCAAACGCGAGAGGCGCTTGAAGCATGGGCACGGCAGCATGAATTATGCTGGATTGAAGATGAAAGCAATCAGGATGATACCTACGATCGCAATTTCCTCAGATTGCGCGTTACCCCATTGCTCCAACAGCGCTGGCCGCACTTCGCGCAAGCCACTGCTCGCAGCGCCGCGCTGTGCGCCGAGCAGGAGAGTTTATTGGATGAACTGCTGGCCAGCGATTTAGCCGATTGCATCACATCCCGCGGAACACTGTTACTGACGCCATTAATGATGATGAGCGGCGTGCGGCGTGCCGCGCTGCTTCGTCGCTGGCTGGCGGGGTTAAATGCGCCGATGCCTTCCCGTGATGGGCTGGAACGTATCTGGCAGGAAGTGGCACTGGCGCGGGAAGATGCGTCACCAAGTTTTCGCCTCGGGGAGTACGAGGTCCGTCGTTATCAGTCACAGCTGTGGTGGGTGAAGTCAGTCGATGGGCAAAGCGAAACTGTTATCCCGTGGTTAGAGTGGAAAACACCGTTGGCGCTGCCTGCCGGATTGGGTTCGGTTCAGTTAATCTCTGCGGGTGATTTGCGCTTGCCGCAAGCGGATGAAGTCGTCAGTATCCGTTTTAAAGCGCCAGGGGTATTGCATATTGTCGGGCGTAACGGCGGACGGAAATTAAAGAAAATCTGGCAGGAGCAGGGGATCCCGCCCTGGCGACGAGATATCACACCGCTGCTGTTTTACGGCGAAACGTTGATTGCGGCTGCGGGTGTTTTCGTGACGCGTGAGGGGGCGGCGGAAGGCGAAGAAGGCGTGAGTCTGGTATGGCATGCCTGATGGTGCTGCGCTTAACAGGCCTACGTATCACATGGAAAGCAGGCCGGATAAGGCGAAAAAAAGTTAAGATTCGCTGACCACCACGGTACCGATCTGCGGGTGGCTGAAGCTGGCAATTTTGTCGAGACGAAGCTCCCGGGTTTCACCTGCGACATCTGCGACCAGATACTCCACGTTTTTGCGTGAAACCAGGTCGTTCGCTTTCGCCTGCAAAACTTCGCCATCTTTTAGTGCCAGCGTCAGTAACAAATGGTGCTGGCAGGCGAGTTCAAGATTGTCGTAATCATCGCAGTTGATGGGTTGATACGTTTCATTCATTGACATAATCGCTCACCAGTAAGTTCGCGGCAGCATACGCCGCTTTTTCCCTGACCGACTCTGGAAGGGCGCTGTCTGCCGCCACTTCATTAAGCACCTTCAATACGCAACCCAGCGCATCCGGGATATACCCTAAGTCTCCGCTGGCGATTTCCGCGTACCGCTTGCGTATTAACTCACAATATTTTTCCACATGCCCTCCTGTCAGCACTCTGACTTAACCGTGGATGCAAGTCTAAGCCTACGAAGATAAACTCTGTTTAGCAAGGTGACTATACCATACTCATTCAAGCAATATCAGCGCCTTGATAGAGGAGCAGTTAGCAGCCTTTTGCCGCAGTTTTCGCTACAATGTGCGCCTGATTCGAAAGGAGTTCTCTCATGGCGCTTAAAGCGACAATTTATAAAGCCGTCGTCAACGTAGCGGATCTTGACCGCAACCAGTTCCTTGACGCGACATTGACGCTGGCGCGTCACCCTTCAGAAACCCAGGAACGCATGATGTTGCGTCTGTTGGCATGGATTAAATATGCTGACGAGCGGCTGCAATTCACGCGGGGTTTAAGCGCTGAAGACGAACCCGAAGCATGGTTGCGCAACGACCACCTGGGCATTGATCTCTGGATTGAACTCGGCTTGCCGGATGAGCGTCGCATTAAGAAGGCGTGTACCCAGTCTGCTGAAGTCGCTTTGTTTGCCTATAACAGCCGTGCAGCGCAAATCTGGTGGCAGCAGAACCAAAGCAAATGCGCGCAGTTTAAGAATCTTACCGTGTGGTATCTGGATGATGAACAACTGGCACAACTGAGTGACTTTGCCGGTCGTACAATGGCGCTACAGGCGACTATTCAGGATGGCGCTATCTGGCTGTCTGATTCTCAGAATAATCTGGAAATTCACCTGACCACGTGGCAGCCGCGTTCATGATTGTTATCTCCCGAAATGTCTCTATCCCAGATAACGAGCTGGAAATCACGGCGATTCGGGCACAGGGTGCAGGTGGACAGCACGTTAATAAGACCTCGACGGCTATCCATTTGCGCTTTGACATTCGGGCCTCTGGCCTGCCAGAGTATTACAAGGAACGCCTGTTGGCTGCCAGTCATCATCTGATTACAGGCGATGGCGTGATTATTATTAAGGCGCAGGAATACCGTAGCCAGGAGTTGAACCGGGAAGCGGCAATCTCCCGACTGGTGGCGGTGATAAAAGAATTAACCGCAGTGCAAAAAAGCCGACAGGCAACTCGCCCTACACGCGCCTCGAAAGAGCGCAGGTTGTCATCGAAGGCGCAAAAATCCACAGTGAAAGCACTGCGTGGGAGAGTTCGTCGAACGCAAGACTGACGAGCGGGAATAAAAATTTATAAGGAATTGATAGTGAAAACAGCAATATTGTCCGTAGTCGCTGCATGCACGCTTTTTTCCTTGATCGGCTGTAATAACCGTACTGAAGTTGAAGTACTACAGCCGACGCGGGCGGCAGAATTAAAACCGATGCAGCAAAGCTGGCGTGGCATCTTACCTTGCGCGGACTGTGAAGGGATTGAAACCTCTCTGTTTCTGGAAAAAGACGGTACATGGGTGATGAACGAACGTTATCAGGGCGTGCGGGATGAACCGTCTTCGTTTGCCTCTTATGGCACATGGGCGCGCACTGCCGACAAGCTGGTGCTGACCGACAGCAAAGGTGAAAAGTCGTACTACCGGGCTAAAGGCGAGGCGCTGGAAATGCTCGATCGTGAAGGTAACCCGATTGAGTCACAGTTTAACTACACGCTCCAGCCAGTTTCTGCCAGCTTACCGGTGACGCCAATGCCGATGCGAGGCATGTATTTCTATATGGCTGACGCGGCAATCTTTACCGACTGCGCAACGGGTAAACGGATGCCGGTGGCGAATAATGCTCAGCTTGAACGTGACTATTTAGCTGCGCGTGCAGAAAACGGACAGTCCGTATTGCTGACGCTTGAGGCGCATTTCACGCTGGAGTCAAACCCGGATACGGGTGAGAAAGTGAAAACGTTGATGGTGGATAAAGACGCGAAATTTATCCCCGGTAAAGCGTGTAATTAATCGATAGAAAAAAGGCCCTGATAATCAGGGCCTTTTTGTTGGTATTAGCCTTTAATGGCTTTGACCAGGAAGTCGACGATGTCGCCGGTTTTAATCAGCTCTTTCTCGCCGTTACGACGGTATTTGTATTCGATATCGTCGTTGTCGAGGTTACGGTCGCCCAGCACGATAGTGTGCGGAATACCGATCAGTTCCATATCGGCAAACATCACGCCCGGACGCTCTTTACGGTCGTCCATCAGCACTTCAATGCCCTGAGCGCGCAGCTCAGCGTACAGTTTTTCAGCCAGTTCCTGCACGCGGTAGGACTTGTGCATGTTCATTGGCAAAATCGCGACCTGGAACGGGGCAATGGCGTCTGGCCATACGATGCCGCGATCGTCATAGTTCTGTTCGATAGCAGCAGCAACCACGCGAGTCACCCCGATACCGTAGCAACCCATGGTCAGGATCTGGTTACGACCATCTTCGCCCTGTACGGCGGCTTTCATCGCTTCAGAGTACTTGGTACCTAACTGGAAGATGTGGCCGACTTCGATACCGCGTTTGATCATCAGCGTACCTTTGCCGTCCGGGCTCGGGTCGCCGGCGACCACGTTACGGATATCTGCAACTTCCGGGGTAACTACGTCGCGATCCCAGTTGATACCGAAATAGTGTTTACCGTCGATGTTGGCGCCGGCAGCGAAATCGCTCATTACTGCGACGGTACGGTCGATAACCACCGGAATCGGCATATTCACTGGACCGAGCGAGCCTGGACCTGCTTTTACCAACGCACGAATTTCTTCTTCGGTGGCAAAGGTCAGCGGGCTGGCAACCTGCGGCAGTTTTTCCGCTTTGACTTCGTTCAGCTCGTGATCGCCGCGAACCAGCAGGGCGACCAGCGGGTAGCTGCTGCCTTCAACCGCTTTCACCAGCAGGGTTTTCACGGTTTTTTCGATAGGCAGGTTGAACTGCTCAACCAGTTCGGCGATGGTTTTGGCGTTCGGAGTATCAACCAGCGTCATTTCCTGAGTTGCTGCTGCGCGCGGCTCTTTCGGCGCAACGGCTTCAGCAAATTCGATGTTGGCAGCAAAATCGGAGCTGTCGGAGAATACAACGTCATCTTCGCCGCTCTGTGCCAGTACCTGGAATTCGTGAGAAGCGCTACCGCCGATAGATCCGGTATCAGCCTGTACTGCGCGGAAATCCAGGCCCATACGGCTAAAGATTTTGCTGTACGCGGCATACATCGCGTCGTAAGTTTCCTGCAGAGATTCCTGAGAAGTATGGAAAGAGTACGCATCTTTCATCAGGAATTCGCGGGAACGCATCACGCCGAATCGTGGGCGAACTTCGTCACGGAATTTCGTCTGGATCTGATAGAAGTTCAGCGGCAGCTGTTTGTAAGAGCTCAGCTCATTACGGATCAGGTCGGTGATGACTTCTTCATGCGTTGGGCCGAGTACGAATGAACGATCGCCACGGTCTGCGATACGCAGCAGTTCCGGGCCGTACTGTTCCCAACGACCGCTCTCTTCCCACAGTTCAGAGGGCTGAACGACCGGCATCAACACCTCGATCGCACCGGCGTTGTTCATTTCTTCACGCACGATGTTTTCGACTTTTTTCAGGACGCGCACGCCGGTCGGCAGCCAGGTGTATAACCCGGAGGCCAGCTTGCGGATCATCCCGGCGCGCAGCATCAGCTGGTGGCTGATGACTTCGGCGTCGGCAGGTGTCTCCTTCAGAGTGGAGAGCAGATATTGGCTAGTACGCATGTTGTTACGGTTCCAGTTGAACGATCGAACAGGCTGGATGCCAGCCTGACACAAAAAAAGTGGTTTAGTTTACCAGCGAGAAAGGGATGTCAAAAGAGAAGGGCATGAAATTAGCGGGGTTCAAGCGCAAAGACTTCAAAACCTTCTTCCGTTACGCGCCAGCGCACGTTGAAATCGTGTAGCCAGACGGCATATGTTTTGCCTGTCTCTTCACCCTTACGATACGCAGGACGTGGATCCTGTGCCAGTACTTCGCCGATAAATGTTTTCAGCAATGGATAACATTTTTCCAGCGTCAGGAGCTGTTGTTCAACCTCTGTAGTGAAACTTACCGCCATTTCGGCAACCGGCGCATGCTGCGCGTAGCTGGCAGTGGCGTCAGGCAGTGCTTCTGCAAATGGCAGATAAGGTTTGATGTCGACCACCGGCGTTCCGTCGACCAGGTCCAGACTACCCAGTTTCAGAATGACGCTCTCTTTGTGGCAGACAATTTCTTTTAACTCAACCAGCGACATACCGACAGGGTTAGGACGAAAGGTCGAACGCGTGGCAAAGACGCCCATTCTGGCGTTACCGCCCAGACGGGGTGGGCGCACGGTTGGACGCCATCCACCTTCCATTGTCTGATGAAAAACAAAAATCACCCACAAATGGCTGAATGCTTCCAGGCCGCGAACAGCATCGGCCTGGTTATAGGGCGCGAGCAAATGCAGTTCGCCGTTGGCGCTTTTCACCAGACCCGGCTGGCGCGGCACAGCGAACTTTTCTTTATAAGGAGAGCGGATAACGCCTATTTGCTCGAACTGAAAATGACTCATTTAGACGAAATGTTCAGAGCAGAACCGATGCAAACTGCCTGACGATAGCAGCCCGGCGTCCCACTGGTTACTTCGCAGCTGTGCAGCAATACCGCATTTGCTTTCATTTTAGAGGCGTTAATCTGCATGCGTTTGCGTGCGGTTGGAATGCTCGGCGGGGAATCCTGGTTGGATGCCTGGCAGGATTCGCCGCTGACTTCGCCGAGATCGCGGAACGGTTTGCCCACTAAATCTTCAGCGTTAGTGATGATTCTTACCGGCGTCGCGCGCGGTGCTTTTGGTTTTTCCGGCTCCGCTTTTGGCGGGGTAGCGGTGCTTTGAACGGGTTCAACAGGGGATCTGCTTAACATAGAACAGCCGCTCAGCATGAGTGCTACTAAACAGATCGGTAAAGCACGCATAATATTTCCTCAATGAATGATCTAAACGTCAGATATTGAATCAGGTGCTTGCATAAATGACAAGACGGGCAAGCGCCCGTCCTGATGATATTACAGATTGTGAAAACAGCCTAAAATTACCAGCCTTTAACAGCACCGCCGTTGAAGACTTTGTTTGCCGCTTCGTAAACTTCGTCTGACTGGTATGCTTCAACGAATTTCTTCACGTTCTCAGCATCTTTATTGTCTTCACGCGTCACGATCAGGTTTACGTACGGAGAATCTTTATCTTCAACAAAGATACCGTCTTTTGCTGGCGTCAGGCCGATCTGGCTGGCATAGGTGGTGTTGATGACTGCCAGCGCGATTTGCGCGTCATCCAGTGAGCGTGGCAACTGCGGCGCTTCCAGTTCAACCAGCTTCAGGTTTTTCGGGTTTTCAATCACGTCCAGCGCGGTCGGCAGAAGGCCAACGCCATCTTTCAGTTTAATCAAACCGACTTTCTGCAGCAGTAGCAGGGAACGGCCGAGGTTAGTCGGGTCGTTTGGAATAGCGACCTGAGAGCCATCCTGCAGTTCATCCAGTGATTTGATTTTTTTGGAGTAACCTGCAATCGGATAAACAAAGGTATTACCTACGGCAACCAGTTTGTAACCACGATCTTTGATCTGCTGATCCAGGTACGGTTTGTGCTGGAAGGCGTTAGCATCGATATCGCCTTTGCTCAGCGCTTCGTTAGGCAGAACGTAATCGTTAAACGTGACCAGCTCAACATCCAGACCGTATTTTTCTTTAGCTACTTTCTGCGCGACTTCTGCAACCTGCTGCTCTGCGCCAACAATAACGCCCACTTTGATGTGGTTAGGATCTTTTTCATCCTGACCGCAACCCACAAGTGCCAGAGAACCGATCAGGGCTCCAACTGCCGCAAAGGTTTTGAATTTGAACGCCATGCTTATTTCCTTTTCTTAATGAGTTTTTAGTGTTGTGTGCAACGTTATTTGTGCGTGACAGCCCGGACGATGCGATCGCCGGATAACTGAATTAAATAAACCAGAACGACGAGCAATACCAGTACTGTATTCATTACTGTAGCGTTGTAACCAATATAGCCGTACTGATAACCAATCTGCCCAAGACCACCGGCACCGACGGCACCGCCCATCGCGGAGTAACCAACCAGCGTGATAAGGGTGATGGTGGCCGCATTGACCAGTCCTGGCAGCGCTTCTGGCAGTAATACCTTACGTACAATTTGCAGCGGCGTGGCGCCCATCGCACGAGAGGCTTCTATCAGCCCGGTCGGGATTTCGAGCAGCGCGTTTTCCACCATACGGGCGATAAACGGCGCGGCGCCGACGGTCAGCGGGACGATAGCGGCCTGCAGTCCGATAGAGGTGCCTACGATCATGCGGGTGAACGGAATCATCCACACCAATAAGATGATGAACGGGATGGAACGGAAAATGTTCACCAGCGCAGAGAGCGTACGATAGAGCTTCGCGTTCTCAATGATTTGCCCCGGACGCGTTACGTACAGCAACACGCCAACCGGCAGACCAATCACAAAACCAAAAAAACCGGACACAAAGGTCATTGCCAGCGTTTCCCATACGCCGCGAACCAGCAGCCACATCATCGGCTCAGACATAACCCAGTACCTCTACTTTTACATGGTGTTCCTGCAACCAGTTGATGGCTGCTTGTGTATCTTCCTGTGTGCCGTGCATTTCAGTCAGCATGATGCCGAATTTCACACCGCCGGCGTAATCCATCTGCGCGCTAATAATGTTGTTATTCACGTTAAAGCGACGGGCCGTCTCAGAAAGTAGCGGCGCATCGACCGAATGACCGGTGAATTCCATACGCAACATCGGCACACTGTCTGCTTCTGGCTTGGCTTTTAACCGTTCCAGATAATCTTCCGGGATATCCAGGTGCAGCGTGGACTGGATAAATTTCTGTGCCAGCGGCGTTTTCGGATGAGAGAAAACTTCGCTGACGGTGTCTTGCTCAATCAGTTCACCATTACTGATGACCGCGACGCAGTCACAAATGCGTTTTACAACGTCCATCTCATGGGTAATCAGCAGAATGGTGAGACCCAGGCGACGGTTAATGTCTTTCAACAATTCCAGAATCGAGCGGGTTGTTGCTGGGTCAAGGGCGCTGGTGGCTTCATCGCACAGCAGTACTTTGGGATTACTTGCCAGAGCACGGGCGATCGCCACACGCTGTTTTTGTCCACCGGAAAGGTTGGCCGGGTAGCTGTCGTGCTTGTCGCCAAGACCGACTAAATCCAGCAGCTCTGTTACACGGCGTTTAATCTCTTCTTTTGGTGTGTTATCCAGTTCCAGCGGCAGCGCAACGTTGCCAAACACGGTGCGGGAAGAGAGCAGGTTAAAGTGCTGGAAAATCATGCCAATTTGACGGCGCGCTTTAGTCAGCCCGGATTCAGATAGCGTCGTCAGCTCCTGGCCGCCGACCTGAACACTGCCTTCGGTGGGGCGCTCTAGCAGGTTTACGCAGCGGATGAGCGTACTTTTACCGGCACCGGAGGCGCCAATAACGCCATAAATCTGCCCGGCAGGAACATGCAGGCTGACATTGTTTAGCGCCTGAATGGTGCGAGTCCCCTGCTGGAACACTTTGGTGATATTCGAAAGTTTAATCATTGGTTATTTATTATCGTAATTAAGTTAGCCGTGGCATTTTCGTCTGTCTGGGACGGTCGACGCCGTCAACAAGATGGATGTTAAGGCATCCAGACGTCTAAATCAATCTAGCTTTGCACGATGAGCACTTTCTTGCCCGCCGAAACATGCGATACTAGAGCCACATGCCTTATTCAGGAGCTATAAAAGGTGGCAAAATCTGTACCCGCAATTTTTCTCGACCGTGACGGCACTATTAATGTGGACCACGGTTACGTCCATGAGATCGACGAGTTCGAATTTATCGACGGCGTTATTGATGCCATGCGTGAACTTAAAAAGATGGGTTATGCGCTCATTATTGTGACGAACCAGTCTGGTATCGCGCGTGGTAAATTTACTGAGGCGCAGTTTGAAACGTTGACCGAATGGATGGACTGGTCGCTGGCCGATCGCGACGTTGAGCTGGATGGTATCTATTATTGTCCTCATCATCCGCAGGGCACAGTCGAAGAGTACCGCCAGGTCTGCGACTGCCGTAAACCGCATCCGGGTATGTTTATCTCAGCGCGAGACTTTCTGCACATCGATATGGCTGCTTCTTATATGGTGGGCGATAAGATAGAAGATATGCAGGCGGCGACAGCTGCAAATGTAGGAACGAAGGTATTAGTGCGCACTGGCAAGCCAGTCACTCCGGAAGCAGAAAATGCGGCAGATTTAGTGCTAAATAGTCTGGCGGACCTGCCAATGGCGATAAAAAAGCAGCAAAAGTAAGCGTTATGGATAAAAGGTGAGCGGTTGAAACAAAAATGCATTTTTCCGCTTGTCTTCCTGAGTCGACTCCCTATAATGCGCCTCCATCGACACGGCGGATGTGAATCACTTCACACAAACAGCCGGGCCGGTTGAAGAGAAAAACCTGAAAATGAGGGTTGACTCTGAAAGAGGAAAGCGTAATATACGCCACCTCGCGACAGAGCGCTAAAGCGCGTCGCAACTGCTCTTTAACAATTTATCAGACAATCTGTGTGGGCACTCGAAGATACGGATTCTTAACGTCGCAAGACGAAAAATGAATACCAAGTCTCTGAGTGAACATACGTAATTCATTACGAAGTTTAATTCACGAGCATCAAACTTAAATTGAAGAGTTTGATCATGGCTCAGATTGAACGCTGGCGGCAGGCCTAACACATGCAAGTCGAACGGTAGCACAGAGAGCTTGCTCTTGGGTGACGAGTGGCGGACGGGTGAGTAATGTCTGGGAAACTGCCCGATGGAGGGGGATAACTACTGGAAACGGTAGCTAATACCGCATAACGTCGCAAGACCAAAGAGGGGGACCTTCGGGCCTCTTGCCATCGGATGTGCCCAGATGGGATTAGCTAGTAGGTGGGGTAACGGCTCACCTAGGCGACGATCCCTAGCTGGTCTGAGAGGATGACCAGCCACACTGGAACTGAGACACGGTCCAGACTCCTACGGGAGGCAGCAGTGGGGAATATTGCACAATGGGCGCAAGCCTGATGCAGCCATGCCGCGTGTATGAAGAAGGCCTTCGGGTTGTAAAGTACTTTCAGCGAGGAGGAAGGTGTTGAGGTTAATAACCTTAGCAATTGACGTTACTCGCAGAAGAAGCACCGGCTAACTCCGTGCCAGCAGCCGCGGTAATACGGAGGGTGCAAGCGTTAATCGGAATTACTGGGCGTAAAGCGCACGCAGGCGGTCTGTCAAGTCGGATGTGAAATCCCCGGGCTCAACCTGGGAACTGCATCCGAAACTGGCAGGCTAGAGTCTTGTAGAGGGGGGTAGAATTCCAGGTGTAGCGGTGAAATGCGTAGAGATCTGGAGGAATACCGGTGGCGAAGGCGGCCCCCTGGACAAAGACTGACGCTCAGGTGCGAAAGCGTGGGGAGCAAACAGGATTAGATACCCTGGTAGTCCACGCCGTAAACGATGTCGACTTGGAGGTTGTGCCCTTGAGGCGTGGCTTCCGGAGCTAACGCGTTAAGTCGACCGCCTGGGGAGTACGGCCGCAAGGTTAAAACTCAAATGAATTGACGGGGGCCCGCACAAGCGGTGGAGCATGTGGTTTAATTCGATGCAACGCGAAGAACCTTACCTACTCTTGACATCCAGAGAACTTTCCAGAGATGGATTGGTGCCTTCGGGAACTCTGAGACAGGTGCTGCATGGCTGTCGTCAGCTCGTGTTGTGAAATGTTGGGTTAAGTCCCGCAACGAGCGCAACCCTTATCCTTTGTTGCCAGCGGTTCGGCCGGGAACTCAAAGGAGACTGCCAGTGATAAACTGGAGGAAGGTGGGGATGACGTCAAGTCATCATGGCCCTTACGAGTAGGGCTACACACGTGCTACAATGGCGCATACAAAGAGAAGCGACCTCGCGAGAGCAAGCGGACCTCATAAAGTGCGTCGTAGTCCGGATTGGAGTCTGCAACTCGACTCCATGAAGTCGGAATCGCTAGTAATCGTGGATCAGAATGCCACGGTGAATACGTTCCCGGGCCTTGTACACACCGCCCGTCACACCATGGGAGTGGGTTGCAAAAGAAGTAGGTAGCTTAACCTTCGGGAGGGCGCTTACCACTTTGTGATTCATGACTGGGGTGAAGTCGTAACAAGGTAACCGTAGGGGAACCTGCGGTTGGATCACCTCCTTACCTTAAAGAAACGTTCTTTGAAGTGCTCACACAGATTGTCTGATGAAAAGTAAATAGCAAGGCGTCTTGCGATTGAGACTTATACGTCCCCTTCGTCTAGAGGCCCAGGACACCGCCCTTTCACGGCGGTAACAGGGGTTCGAATCCCCTAGGGGACGCCACTTGCTGGTTTGTGTGAGTGAAAGTCGCCGGCCTCAGTATCTCAAAACTGACTCCTGAGTCATGTTTGAGATATTTGCTCTTTAAAAATCTGGATCAAGCTGAAAATTGAAACGACACACTGTTTCATTTCTCCGTAATAAGAAATGAAAAATAGTGTGTTCGAGTCTCTCAAATTTTTGCAAGTCGATGATGAATCGAAAGAAACATCTTCGGGTTGTGAGGTTAAGCGACTAAGCGTACACGGTGGATGCCCTGGCAGTCAGAGGCGATGAAGGACGTGCTAATCTGCGATAAGCGTCGGTAAGGTGATATGAACCGTTATAACCGGCGATTTCCGAATGGGGAAACCCAGTGTGATTCGTCACACTATCATTACGTGAATCCATAGCGTAATGAAGCGAACCGGGGGAACTGAAACATCTAAGTACCCCGAGGAAAAGAAATCAACCGAGATTCCCCCAGTAGCGGCGAGCGAACGGGGAGCAGCCCAGAGTCTGAATCAGCTTGTGTGTTAGTGGAACGGTCTGGAAAGTCCGACGGTACAGGGTGATAGTCCCGTACACCAAAATGCACAGGTTGTGAACTCGAAGAGTAGGGCGGGACACGTGGTATCCTGTCTGAATATGGGGGGACCATCCTCCAAGGCTAAATACTCCTGACTGACCGATAGTGAACCAGTACCGTGAGGGAAAGGCGAAAAGAACCCCGGCGAGGGGAGTGAAAAAGAACCTGAAACCGTGTACGTACAAGCAGTGGGAGCCTCTTTATGGGGTGACTGCGTACCTTTTGTATAATGGGTCAGCGACTTATATTCTGTAGCAAGGTTAACCGAATAGGGGAGCCGAAGGGAAACCGAGTCTTAACTGGGCGTTAAGTTGCAGGGTATAGACCCGAAACCCGGTGATCTAGCCATGGGCAGGTTGAAGGTTGGGTAACACTAACTGGAGGACCGAACCGACTAATGTTGAAAAATTAGCGGATGACTTGTGGCTGGGGGTGAAAGGCCAATCAAACCGGGAGATAGCTGGTTCTCCCCGAAAGCTATTTAGGTAGCGCCTCGTGAACTCATCTTCGGGGGTAGAGCACTGTTTCGGCTAGGGGGTCATCCCGACTTACCAACCCGATGCAAACTGCGAATACCGAAGAATGTTATCACGGGAGACACACGGCGGGTGCTAACGTCCGTCGTGAAGAGGGAAACAACCCAGACCGCCAGCTAAGGTCCCAAAGTCACAGTTAAGTGGGAAACGATGTGGGAAGGCACAGACAGCCAGGATGTTGGCTTAGAAGCAGCCATCATTTAAAGAAAGCGTAATAGCTCACTGGTCGAGTCGGCCTGCGCGGAAGATGTAACGGGGCTAAACTGTGCACCGAAGCTGCGGCAGCGACACTATGTGTTGTTGGGTAGGGGAGCGTTCTGTAAGCCGTTGAAGGTGTGTCGTGAGGCATGCTGGAGGTATCAGAAGTGCGAATGCTGACATAAGTAACGATAATGCGGGTGAAAAACCCGCACGCCGGAAGACCAAGGGTTCCTGTCCAACGTTAATCGGGGCAGGGTGAGTCGACCCCTAAGGCGAGGCCGAAAGGCGTAGTCGATGGGAAACAGGTTAATATTCCTGTACTTGGTGTTACTGCGAAGGGGGGACGGAGAAGGCTATGTTAGCCGGGCGACGGTTGTCCCGGTTTAAGCATGTAGGCGGGTGTTTTAGGTAAATCCGGAACACTACTAACGCTGAGGTGTGATGACGAGGCACTACGGTGCTGAAGTAACAAATGCCCTGCTTCCAGGAAAAGCCTCTAAGCATCAGGTAACACGAAATCGTACCCCAAACCGACACAGGTGGTCAGGTAGAGAATACCAAGGCGCTTGAGAGAACTCGGGTGAAGGAACTAGGCAAAATGGTGCCGTAACTTCGGGAGAAGGCACGCTGATATGTAGGTGAAGTGATTTACTCATGGAGCTGAAATCAGTCGAAGATACCAGCTGGCTGCAACTGTTTATTAAAAACACAGCACTGTGCAAACACGAAAGTGGACGTATACGGTGTGACGCCTGCCCGGTGCCGGAAGGTTAATTGATGGGGTTATCCGTAAGGAGAAGCTCTTGATCGAAGCCCCGGTAAACGGCGGCCGTAACTATAACGGTCCTAAGGTAGCGAAATTCCTTGTCGGGTAAGTTCCGACCTGCACGAATGGCGTAATGATGGCCAGGCTGTCTCCACCCGAGACTCAGTGAAATTGAACTCGCTGTGAAGATGCAGTGTACCCGCGGCAAGACGGAAAGACCCCGTGAACCTTTACTATAGCTTGACACTGAACACTGGTCCTTGATGTGTAGGATAGGTGGGAGGCTTTGAAGTGTGGACGCCAGTCTGCATGGAGCCAACCTTGAAATACCACCCTTTAATGGCTGGTGTTCTAACGTGGACCCGTAATCCGGGTTGCGGACAGTGTCTGGTGGGTAGTTTGACTGGGGCGGTCTCCTCCTAAAGAGTAACGGAGGAGCACGAAGGTTAGCTAATCCTGGTCGGACATCAGGAGGTTAGTGCAAAGGCATAAGCTAGCTTGACTGCGAGAGTGACGGCTCGAGCAGGTGCGAAAGCAGGTCTTAGTGATCCGGTGGTTCTGAATGGAAGGGCCATCGCTCAACGGATAAAAGGTACTCCGGGGATAACAGGCTGATACCGCCCAAGAGTTCATATCGACGGCGGTGTTTGGCACCTCGATGTCGGCTCATCACATCCTGGGGCTGAAGTAGGTCCCAAGGGTATGGCTGTTCGCCATTTAAAGTGGTACGCGAGCTGGGTTTAGAACGTCGTGAGACAGTTCGGTCCCTATCTGCCGTGGGCGCTGGAGAATTGAGGGGGGCTGCTCCTAGTACGAGAGGACCGGAGTGGACGCATCACTGGTGTTCGGGTTGTCATGCCAATGGCATTGCCCGGTAGCTAAATGCGGAAGAGATAAGTGCTGAAAGCATCTAAGCACGAAACTTGCCCCGAGATGAGTTCTCCCTGAGACTATAAGTCTCCTGAAGGAACGTTAAAGACGATGACGTTGATAGGTCGGGTGTGTAAGTGTAGCGATACATTGAGCTAACCGATACTAATGAACCGTGAGGCTTAACCTTACAACGCCGAAGATGTTTTGGCGAAAGACAGACATCAGATTCAGCTTGATACAGATGACATCAGAACGCAGAAGCGGTCTGATAAACAGAATTTGCCTGGCGGCTGTAGCGCGGTGGTCCCACCTGACCCCATGCCGAACTCAGAAGTGAAACGCCGTAGCGCCGATGGTAGTGTGGGGTCTCCCCATGCGAGAGTAGGGAACTGCCAGGCATCAAATTGCAGTAAACCGGGATGAAGAATCCGGGTAGTGACAAAGAAATTCGGTGGAGCGGTAGTTCAGTTGGTTAGAATACCTGCCTGTCACGCAGGGGGTCGCGGGTTCGAGTCCCGTCCGTTCCGCCACTTATTAAGAGCCCTGAGCTAACGCTCAGGGCTTTTTCTTTGTTTACGATTTAATTATTGCTAAATCCGCAAAAATCATCTGCATTTTTCACTATTTTTCTATAAAGAGCTTAAGCTCATAATCCTCTTAGTTAACGAACATAGTGATTAAAAAGAGGAATTCTATGGCTATCCCTGCATTCGGTTTGGGTACTTTCCGCCTGAAAGACGACGTGGTTATCGCTTCTGTTAAAACGGCGCTTGAGCTGGGCTACCGTGCTGTCGACACTGCGCAAATCTATGATAATGAAGCGGCTGTTGGGCAGGCGATTGCCGAAAGCGGCGTACCGCGTAACGAACTGTACATCACCACCAAGATCTGGATTGAAAATCTCAGTAAAGGAAAACTGATCCCAAGTCTGAAAGAAAGCCTGAAGAAACTGCGTACAGATTATGTCGATCTGACGCTGATCCACTGGCCATCTCCAGGAGATGCTGTATCTATTGAGGAATTCATGCAGGCGCTGCTCGAAGCAAAACAGCAGGGACTGACTCGTGAAATTGGTATCTCAAACTTCACCATTCCGCTGATGGAAAAAGCCATCGCCGCAGTAGGTGCAGAGAATATCGCGACCAACCAGATTGAGCTTTCTCCGTATCTTCAGAGCCGTAAGGTGGTTGACTGGGCGAAAGCACACGGTATCCACATCACCTCATACATGACGCTGGCTTACGGTAAGGCGCTGAAAGATGAAGTGATTGCTGGCATTGCGGCTAAACATAACGCGACGCCGGCCCAGGTGATTCTGGCATGGGCGATGGGGGAAGGTTACTCTGTGATCCCTTCTTCTACCAAGCGTGAAAACCTGGCAAGCAACCTGCTGGCGCTGGAACTGCACCTTGATGCGGAAGACAAAGCGGCAATCGCTGCTCTGGATTGCAACGACCGCCTGGTTAGCCCGGAAGGTCTGGCGCCTGAGTGGGATTAATTGCCTGACCCCTCTGGGCCTTTAACCCTCTTTTACAGCTCCTTCGGGAGCTGTTCTTATATATTCACTTAAAAAATCGATGAATGCCCGAATACGAGTACTGACGGCACGATCGCTGTAATACACCGCGCTGAAAGGCATCTCGACTGGCAGTCGTTTATCCGCCATCAATTCGACCAGCTTACCCTGAGCGATCTCCTTATCAATCATATAATCTGAAAGACAAGCAATACCGTTGCCGTTCAGGCAAAGCTGCTTCAGCGTTTCGCCACTGTTCGAAGACAGGCCGCACTCAACCTCATGTAATTGTCCGTCACTACAGGCAATGGGCCATGTATTGAGCGAAATGGGTTCAGAAAACCCCAGACACAGATGCTGCTTTAACTCTTCAACAGTCTCTGGCTTACCGAAGCGGGCAATATAGTCAGGTGAAGCAATAATCTTGCGGTAGCTGGTAAAGAGTGGACGTGCGCGCAGACTTGAGTCAGTCAAGGCACCGGCACGTATCGCAACATCCACTTTTCGTTCAATAAGATTGATAAATGTCTCTGAGGAAACCAGCGACAACGTCATCTCGGGATAGCGCTCACGGAAAGGTTTGATCAGGGGCATCAGGAAATGCAACATCACCGGTGTTGCCGCATCGATACGTAGCAGACCGCGCGGAGTATTACGCGACTCGATGATTTCCATTTCTGCAGCTGCCATTTCCTGCAGTACCTGCTGCACACGTCTGAAGTAACGCTCTCCTTCTTCAGTCAGGCTTAGCTGTCGGGTTGTGCGATTCAGCAAACTGACGCCCAGTTTCATCTCCAGCTTTTTTACTGCCCGACTGACCGCGGAATTGGCTTGTCCAAGCTGTTCTGCCGCCCGGCTAAAGCTACCGCTTTCAACTACGGCTACAAAAATCGCAAGTTCATCGGATGTCGCTTTCATTTTTGCACCTGAAGCAAAATTATATTGAGATTTTGAATGTTTTTGTCATTAAAACATCCCGGCATACTACGTGTCATCTGATTATTGATGATATGGAGCTATTTATGCCTCTCGCTTTATTTGCACTCACAATAAGTGCCTTCGCTATTGGCACGACTGAATTTGTGATTGTCGGCCTGGTGCCGACCATTGCTGAACAACTGGCGATCTCTTTACCTTCTGCCGGGATGCTGGTTTCAATCTATGCGCTGGGTGTCGCGATCGGGGCGCCAGTATTGACTGCCCTGACCGGACGTCTGCCACGTAAGCAACTGTTGGTTGCGCTGATGGTTCTGTTTACGGCGGGGAATTTGCTGGCATGGCAGGCACCCGGGTATATGACACTCATTGTCGCCCGCCTGCTGACAGGCCTGGCACACGGCGTATTCTTCTCGATTGGTTCTACCATCGCGACAAGCCTGGTGCCAAAAGAGAAAGCCGCTTCCGCCATCGCCATTATGTTTGGTGGCTTAACGGTGGCGCTGGTGACGGGCGTGCCTCTGGGTACGTTTATCGGTCAGCACTTTGGCTGGCGCGAGACTTTCCTTGCTGTATCTCTGTTGGGTGTTATTGCACTGATTAGCAGCCAACTGCTGATCCCAGCCAACATCCCGGGTCGGGCGGCCGCCAGCATTCGCGACCAGGTGAAGGTGTTGACTCATCCCCGTCTGTTGCTGATTTATGCTGTTACAGCACTGGGCTACGGCGGTGTATTCACGGCATTCACCTTCCTGGCTCCTATGATGCAGGACCTGGCTGGCTTCTCGCCGGCAGCGGTAAGCTGGATCTTACTGGGCTATGGCGTATCAGTCGCTATCGGTAATATCTGGGGAGGTAAGCTGGCGGATAAACATGGTGCTGTCCCGGCGCTGAAATTTATCTTCGCTGCGCTGTTCGTCCTGCTGATGGTCTTTCAACTGACAGCCTCTACGCAATACGCTGCGTTAGTGACGATTCTTGTTATGGGGATCTTCGCCTTTGGTAACGTACCGGGGTTGCAGGTCTACGTGGTACAGAAAGCGGAACAATTTACGCCTAATGCTGTAGATGTGGCGTCAGGGTTGAACATTGCGGCGTTTAACATTGGCATTGCACTGGGTTCAGTGATTGGTGGACAAACGGTCGAGCATTATGGTCTGGCGCAGACGCCGTGGATTGGCGCACTTATTGTCCTGGTTGCTTTCCTGCTGATGGGACTCAGCGGTCGTCTTGATAAGCCCGCGCGCGTTGCTTTGGGGTAAATCATTGATGTAAGCGCCCACTTACAAAACAAACTGCAATTGTTCGTTGAAAGTGAGTGCTAAAATCCCTATAACAGAAGAACCAGTCCGGCTGCGGACTGGTTGACGTTACAGAGGTTTGAAAGTCTAAAGTGCGAAAAAACACCTATGCCATGCGCTATGTTGCCGGACAGCCCGTTGAGCGGATTTTACCGCCTGGGTCATTTGCGCATATCGGCCAGGCATTACCTGCAGGCGTGCCGTTAAGCAGTGAAGATCGCATTCGCGTGCTGGTGTGGAATATTTTTAAGCAACAACGGGCAGAATGGCAGTCGGTGTTGAAGAATTTTGGCAAAGACGCGCATCTGGTGTTATTGCAGGAAGCGCAAACCACGCCAGAACTGGTGCAGTTTGCGACCGCTAACTATCTTGCTGCCGATCAGGTTCCGGCCTTTGTGCTGCCTCAGCATCCCTCTGGCGTCATGACGCTTTCCTCCGCCCACCCTGTTTACTGCTGCCCATTGCGCGAGCGTGAGCCGATTTTACGGCTGGCGAAATCGGCGCTGGTGACGGTGTACCCATTGCCTGACACTCGGCTATTAATGGTGGTGAATATCCACGCGGTTAACTTTAGCCTTGGCGTTGATGTCTATAGCAAGCAGTTACTTCCGATTGGCGATCAGATTGCTCATCACAGCGGTCCGGTGATCATGGCCGGCGATTTTAATGCCTGGAGCCGTCGACGGATGAATGCGCTGTACCGCTTTGCGCGTGAAATGTCACTGCGCCAGGTACGCTTTACTGACGATCAGCGCCGCCGCGCGTTTGGTCGTCCTCTCGATTTTGTGTTCTATCGCGGTCTGAACGTGAGTGAAGCCTCTGTGCTGGTCACCCGCGCATCTGACCACAACCCGCTACTCGTTGAATTCAGTCCCGGCAAACCTGAACAATAACGGTGTGTCAGGTCTGCCGTAGGGCAGGCCTGTGATGGTGCTGCTCTTCATATTTCACAACAACCGAAGGACAACACAATGACAACACGCTCCCACCATGACAACGTCGAAAAGCAGTTTGGCTCTCAGGCTAATGCCTATTTAACCAGCACCGTACATGCTACGGGTCGTGATTTACAACGACTGGCGGAAAGGCTGTCTGCTTTTCCACAGGCACGGGTACTGGATATGGGATGTGGAGCGGGGCACGCCAGCTTTGTGGCCGCACAACACGTACAGCAGGTCGTGGCTTATGATTTATCGTCGCAGATGCTTGAAGTGGTTGCTGAGGCGGCAAAAGACCGAGGTCTGGGAAATATCGCTACACGGCAGGGGTATGCTGAAAGCCTGCCATTTGAAGATAACGTATTTGATGTGGTGATTAGCCGCTATTCCGCGCATCACTGGCATGATGTCGGGCGCGCGCTGCGGGAAGTGAACCGCGTTCTGAAGTCCGGCGGTGTGCTGATTGTGATGGATGTGATGTCGCCAGGCCATCCTGTACGTGATATCTGGTTGCAAACTGTCGAGGCGTTACGTGATACCTCGCACGTTCGCAACTATTCCAGCGGAGAGTGGTTGTCGTTAATCAATGATGCCAATCTGATTGCCGATACGTTGTTAACTGACCGTCTGCCGCTGGAGTTCAGTTCGTGGGTGGCACGGATGCGCACGCCTGCAGCGTTGAGCGACGCGATTCGTGTTTACCAACAGAGTGCTTCTGTTGAAGTGAAAACCTACTTTGCGTTGCAGGAAGATGGCTCGTTTACCAGCGACACGATCATGGTTGAGGCGCATAAAGCGGGATAAATAAAAAAGGCACTGGGGGGAAGCCAGTGCCTTCATTTCTACAATGCTATCAGGAGTCCGGCATGCCGTTGTTTTTCACAAACAACGTGAGCTGATCGCCTGGCTGCAGATTGTCCGTATCGTTGTTCCAGCGCATCACATCCTTGATGTTAACCCCGTGGCGTTTGGCAATGCTCGACAGCGAGTCGCCTTTACGCACACGATAGGTGATGCTATCGCTGTTATTAGCCAACCGCTGCGCGCTGGTACCCGCACCTACGGTCAGGCTTTGGCCCACTTTCAGCGATGATCCACGCAGATTATTCCACTGCTGCAGATCCTTCGTGCTCACGCCAAGACGTGCAGCGACGCCGGAAAGCGTATCGCCAGAGCGAACTTTGTAGCTACGGCTGTTCAGCGGCGTGTTATCCGCAACCAGCGTTGACTGTACGGCTGCAATTTCGCCGGAAGCCAAAGACTCACGCAGCTTCTCTGCATGCTTCTTTGGTACCATCACGTATTGCGGACCGCTGGCACCCAACGTGGAGCCTTTCACGCCTGCATTGAAGGTCTTCAGCTTGCTGACGGAAATACCCGCCATATCGGCAACCTGAGCCATCTCAACCGGGCTGTTCAGGCGAACACGTGCCAACGCGCGGCTTTCATCTGTTGTTGGCAGACGTACGCCATAGCGTTTGCTGTTTTTGAGTATATCGCTCAATGCCAGCATTTTGGGCACGTATAGCTTCGTTTCCTGAGGCAATGGCAACGACCAGAAGTCAGTGGGTTTACCACGAGCTTTGTTCGTTTTGATTGCCTTCATGACACGACCTTCACCGCTATTATACGCGGCAACAGTCAGCAGCCAGTCGCCATCAAACATCTTGTTCAGACGCTGCATCATGTCCAGTGCGGCGGTGGTGGAAGCCACAACGTCGCGACGTGCATCATAATTGCGGGTCTGTTTTAAACCATAATTGCGCCCCGTGCTCGGAATGATCTGCCAAATACCTGCGGCATTGGCGCCAGACGTTGCGTGAGGATCAAAAGCGCTCTCCACTATGGGTAGTAGTACCAGTTCCATTGGCATGTTACGTTTCTTAACCTGCCCGGCTATCCAGTACATATACGGCTCTGCCCGTAAAGTTACATCGTGGAGATAGCTCTTATTACGTAAATACTTCTGTTTCTGTTCGCGAATCCGGTTGTTTTCCGGAATTCCCATCTTTAGCTCGTCACCAATGAAAGCCCACAAATCTTGATCAGCTGCGATAGATGTTCCATCGTCCATCCATCGCGCCTGACTTGTAAACTTTCCTGCTTCCCCTTGACCAGCTGCAGAAAGGCTCTGTGCGTGTTGTTGGACGTTACCAGTATTCTGGCACCCAACAAGCAGGACAGAGGCGAGTAATATCGCTTTTGCCTTCATGTGTGTGTCAATAGTTGCTTAAAAGACGACCGATCATAACGGCGAAGTTTTCAAAAGGCAACCCGGAATTGTCAGAACGTATCTTTCTTTGACCTTAACCAGGCAAAACGCTCTTCAGGTTGTTGCAATATTGTTTCTTTGTTTATTTCATTAATTAAATCAATATCTTCCGTTCTTAAAAAAAGATTATTTCGTCGTTCATTTTTCAGAATTACGGGTAGTGTTATTTGTTTTTTTGCCCGTAACTCATTAACTTTACGATAATATTCATTAATAAACGAATCGTGCGGCAGAATGCTTAAGGCAAACTTCATGTTTGCTAATGTGTACTCATGGGCGCAGCAGATCAATGTATCATCAGGAAGCGCACTTAATTTATTAAGTGATTGATACATCTGTGAAGCTGTACCTTCAAATAGTCTGCCACAGCCGCCTGAAAAGAGCGTATCTCCACAAAATAGATAAGGTTGGCTAAAGTAACAGAGATGTCCTAAAGTGTGACCCGGCGTAGCAATTACCTTAAATTCATGCCCTAAAACGAGTGCAATATCGCCATCTTTGACTATATGGGTCGTTCCCTTATCTTGCGTTTCAGCCGGTCCGTAAACCACTAATTGTGGGAAATGTTGCAAAAGTTCTTTCACACCGCCTACGTGATCCTGATGGTGATGAGTCAGGAGAATGGCCTCCGGCACCCAGTGATGTTCTGCAATGGCTTTCAAAACGGGAGCGGCTTCGCCCGGGTCCACAATCAGACAATGTTTGTCATTATTCGACAGGACCCAGATGTAATTGTCCTGAAATGCGGGAATACTGTTAAGATTCATAAATTACCTCTCAATGCGTAGCGGAAGGTTGTGATGAAACCGGCAAGGCTCCCTCAAACTGCCATAGCACCCGTTAGCTGGGATGATTTACCCTGGGGCGAATACTATCGTGAGGCGCTGGAACATCAGCTTAATCCGTGGTTCGCAAAAATGTACGGTTTTCATCTGCTTAAGATTGGTAATTTAAGCGCAGAAATCGATTCCGAAGCGTGCGCGGTTTCTCATCAGGTAAATGTTTCATTGCAAGGCTCTCCTATGCAGGTGGCGGCCGATCCTTTGCATCTTCCCTTTGCCGATAAGTCCGTGGATGTCTGTTTATTGGCCCATACGCTACCGTGGTGTTCCGATCCCCATCGCTTACTGCGTGAGGCCGATCGCGTGCTTATTGATGACGGCTGGTTGATTCTGAGCGGTTTTAACCCAGTAAGCCTGATGGGGTTGCGTAAACTGGTGCCCGTGTTGCGTAACGCCTCGCCCTACAACAGCCGGATGTTTACGCTCATGCGGCAATTGGACTGGCTTTCATTGCTGAATTTTGAAGTGCTGCACTACAGTCGTTTTCACGTCCTGCCCTGGAATAAGAAGGGCGGAAAAATGTTAAGCGCCCATATCCCTGCGCTGGGATGTTTGCAGCTGGTGGTTGCGCGTAAGCGAACCATTCCGCTTACGCTCAACCCGATGAAACAAAATAAAAGTAAGGCACGCATCCGCCAGGCTGTTGGAGCCACCCGACAATACCGCAAGCCAGACGCTTAAGACTCTGCCTGATACCCAACATCATCCTGGGTGGGACTCATTGCCGCAGCACGAGCAAGCTCATCGCAGCGTTCGTTTTCCGGATGGCCCGCATGCCCTTTCACCCATTCCCATTTGATTTGGTGCGGTCCCAGCGCGGCATCCAGACGTTTCCACAGATCGACGTTCTTCACCGGTTTTTTATCTGCGGTTTTCCAGCCGCGCTTTTTCCAGTTGTGGATCCACTGCGTAATGCCCTGACGCACATACTGGCTGTCCGTGCTGAGTATCACTTCACACTGTTCTTTCAGGGCTTCCAGCGCAACGATTGCCGCCATCAGCTCCATGCGATTATTGGTAGTGAGGTTGTAGCCTTCGCTAAAGGTTTTTTCGCGCCCGCGATAGCGTAAAATCGCCCCGTAACCACCTGGCCCTGGATTTCCCAGGCATGAACCGTCGGTGAAAATTTCTACCTGTTTAAGCATCTCTGGTAGACTTCCTGTTTTAGCAAATCGAAATCAAACGATAAGTCTGACATAAATGACCGTTATGAGCACTGGAATTACACGACAGGTAGTCCTCGATACCGAAACCACCGGTATGAACCAGATTGGCGCCCACTACGAAGGCCACAAGATCATTGAGATCGGTGCGGTTGAAGTGGTGAACCGCCGCCTGACCGGAAATAACTTCCACGTTTACCTGAAGCCGGATCGGCTGGTGGACCCGGAAGCGTTTGGCGTACACGGAATCGCCGATGAATTCCTGCTTGATAAACCCACGTTCGCCGATGTTGCCGATGAGTTTCTCGACTATATCCGTGGCGCGGAGCTGGTTATCCATAACGCATCGTTTGATATCGGCTTTATGGATTACGAATTCGCGAAACTCCATCGCGATATCCCGAAGACGAACACCTTCTGTAAAGTGACCGATAGCCTGGCGTTGGCGAGGAAAATGTTTCCTGGCAAGCGTAATAGCCTTGATGCGTTATGCTCGCGCTATGAGATAGACAACAGCAAGCGTACCCTGCACGGCGCATTGCTCGATGCCCAGATTCTGGCCGACGTTTATCTGATGATGACCGGTGGGCAGACCACCATGGCGTTCTCAATGGAAGGTGACAGTCAGCAGCAGAATGATACGGGGATCCAGCGCATTGTGCGTCAGTCCAGTAAATTACGCGTTGTTTTCGCCACTGATGAAGAGCTGGCAGCCCATGAGTCGCGCCTTGACCTGGTACAGAAGAAGGGCGGAAGTTGCCTCTGGCGGGCCTAGTTCTGGTATTTACAGTACAGAAATGGTCATTCGGGTGATTTTTGCAGCAAACGATTAAAAAACGTGAGAAAAAGCGTTGACGAGGCGCGAGGCAATCCGTAATATTCGCTTCGTTCCCAAGCGGAACACAACGCGGAGTGGTAGTTCAGTTGGTTAGAATACCTGCCTGTCACGCAGGGGGTCGCGGGTTCGAGTCCCGTCCATTCCGCCACTATTCAGAAAGCCTGAATCAGAAATGATTCAGGCTTTCGTCGTTTTTACTGCTCAAAAAATAAAAGCCTGCAACCATATGTTATTGCAGGCCTTGCTGTTACTCGCTCAGCGTCTGTGCGATATCTTTTTGCACCTGCTGGCGTTGTTCTGGGGTCAGCACTTTGTTCAGGTCAAAATAGTATTTCACGCGGTAATAACGCGCCTGCTGTTCGATGTTGCTGAACGCCGAAAGCTGTTTTTTGACGGCTGATTCATCCCATTTCCCGGACTTAATGACGTCAATCAACGCGCCGTCTTTAACATCCTTCACCGAAATCTGCCCGACATTGGTTTCAAGCTGCTGGTGTAGTTTTTTAATCTGCGCAACCTGGTCAGTGCTCAGCTTAAGATGTTGTACTATCGGATCCTGGGCAGGAGCCGGAACATTAGATGTGGTTGCTGCAAGCGTGCTAAAAGAAGCGCCAGCCACGGTAACTGCCAGCAAAGTCATGCGTACGAAGTTTTTCATTATTGAAATCCTGATAAGGGAATTATCGACATTGTCTGCCACTCGCCGGTGACGAGTGATTATCCCTTGCAGAATACGTTGCCAGAAGCGTGTCGCCACGCGAATTTGTTTTGCGGTTGGTTACGGAGTGAAACAATCCCGCCGTGGATACATGGTCCGTGGCGGGAGGGTAGGTGATAGTTATAGCGTGAACGGGTCGGCATCCTGCCAGGCAGGAAATTTCTCGCGGTACTCGCGTAGCGCCGAAAGCGACAGCTCAGCATCAATTCGCGTTGCCTGATGCGGCTCGGCGGTGGCGATGACTTCACCCTGTGGGTTGATGACCCGGCTGTCACCGCGATAATGATGGCCGTTACCATCGGTTCCCACACGGTTACATCCTGCTACATACGCCTGATTTTCAATTGCCCGTGCGGTGAGCAGAATCTGCCAGTGCAGCGAGCGCGGCGCTGGCCAGTTGGCAACATACAAGGCGAGGTCGTAGTCGTTACGGTTACGTGACCACACCGGAAAACGCAGGTCATAACAGACCAATGGCAGAATGCGCCAGCCGCGCCATTCAAATATCACCCGCGCGTCACCGGCCTGATAATGCTGATGCTCATCCGCCATACGGAACAGATGGCGTTTGTCATAGAGATGCACGGTACCTTCGGGTTCAACCAGCAAAAAACGATTCACCGGCCCCCGTTCAGACTGTATCGCCGCGCTACCTGCTATCAGGGCATTCGTCTGCCGCGCTTTGCTACGCATCCAGCTTACAATCTCCTCTTGCGGCAACGATTTGTTTGCCGCTTCCATCGCAAATCCGCTGGTAAACATCTCGGGCAACACAATGACATCACGCCCGTTGACGGTTTCCAGTTGGCGGTCAAAATGGCGCAGGTTAGCCGGGCCATCCATCCAGCTCAGCGGTTGTTGCAGCAGCGTAATTTTCAAACCAGGCACGATCGAGGCTCCTCGTTGAACAACATTTTGACACTGTAGCATGAGCTTTAACGAAAATGTGGCAATAAAAAGCCCCGCATTGAGCGGGGCTAAACGTTGTGCGTGTGTCGTTATGCGGCTTCGACTTTACGCACCTTCTCTGGCAGCTTTACCGGCTGAGTCGCCAGCTCCTCGGGTTCAAAGTCATCCACGTTGATGCTGCGCAGACGACTCGCCTCGGCTTTCACCAGAATTGCGGCTTCGTCTTTATCAATCAGCCCTTTAGCCAACGCATTGTGCGCCAGTTCATCCAGGCGGGTAAACGGTAGATTTTTACCTAACTCTTTGCAGATCCGCTGGTGGATAGGGTCGGCTGCAATCACATCCAGCAGAGCCTCTTCCAGCAAACCAACCGGGTTATGCTCGCTCGGCGTCAGGTATTGACCGCGACCAAGGCGAGAACGGGTGGCGCTCGGAACCTGTAAAATCTTCGCAACCTTATGATCCAATTTGTCAGACGGTGCATGGTAGTGGCGACCGGTAGGGAAGATAACCACATTCAGCAAGCCCGCGACCAGACGGTTCGGGAAGTTTTTCAGCAGGTCGTCCATCGCCTGTTCTGCTTTGTACAACGCATCCTGAACGCCCCAGTGAACCAACGGCAGGTCTGCTTCATTACGGCCTTCATCGTCATAACGCTTCAGCACCGCAGAGGCCAGATACAGCTGACTTAACACATCGCCCAGACGCGCGGAGATACGTTCACGGCGCTTCAGGCTACCGCCCAGCACGGCCATGGACACATCTGAAAGCAGGGCCAGGTTGGCGCTCAAACGGTTCAGGTGCTGGTAGTAACGTTTGGTCGCATCGCCGGTTGGTGTGCTGCTGGTTAAGCCACGCGTCAGGCCAAGCCAGAAGCTGCGCACCTTGTTACTGCCGACGTGACCGATGTGTTTGAACAGCAGCTTGTCGAACGCATTCACATCGTTACTCTGTGCCGCAGCCATCTCTTCCAGAACATACGGATGGCAGCGAATCGCACCCTGACCGAAGATCATCATGCTACGGGTCAGAATGTTGGCACCTTCAACGGTAATAGCGATTGGCGCACCTTGATAAGCACGGGCAAGGAAGTTGCTTTCGCCAAGCATAATGCCTTTACCGCCAGTGATATCCATTGCATCGATGATTGACTGTTGCCCACGGTGGGTACAGTGGTACTTCACGATGGCCGACAACACTGCTGGTTTTTCACCCAGCATAATACCGTAGGTAATCAGCGACGCCGCAGCGTCCATCACGTAGGCGTTACCCGCAATACGTGCCAGCGGCTCTTCAATACCTTCCATCTTACCGATAGAGATTTTGAACTGGCGACGAATGTGCGCATACGCGCCGGTAGCCATCGCGACCGATTTCACACCGCCCGTCGAGTTAGACGGCAGGGTAATACCGCGTCCCACGGACAGACATTCCACCAGCATACGCCAGCCCTGACCGGCCATTTTGGGGCCACCGATGATGTAATCAATCGGTACGAAGACATCTTTACCCAGCGTTGGACCGTTCTGGAACGGTACGTTCAGCGGGAAGTGACGACGTCCAATTTGTACGCCCGGCGTTGAGGTTGGGATCAGCGCACAGGTAATGCCAAGATCTTCTTCGCCACCCAGCAGTTTTTCCGGGTCGGAGAGTTTAAATGCCAGACCCAGTACAGTAGCGATAGGAGCCAGCGTGATATAGCGTTTGTTCCAGGTCAGGCGCATACCCAGCACCTGCTGCCCCTGCCAGTCGCCCATACAAACCACGCCGGTATCAGGGATCGCGCCCGCGTCGGAACCCGCTTCCGGGCTGGTCAGGGCAAAGCATGGGATCTCCTGACCACGTGCCAGACGTGGCAGGTAATGATTCTTCTGCTCTTCGGTGCCGTAATGCTGCAACAGTTCGCCAGGGCCTAATGAGTTAGGTACGCCAACGGTGATCGCCAGGATCCCGGAAACGCCGGAGAGTTTCTGCAGAACGCGAGCCTGAGCATAGGCGGAGAATTCCAGCCCGCCGTATTCTTTCTTAATGATCATTGCGAAGAAGCGGTGTTCTTTCAGATACGCCCACAGCTCCGGCGGTAGATCCGCGAGTTCGTGGGTTATCTGGAAGTCGTTCGCCATGCGGCAGGCTTCTTCCACCGGGCCATCAATAAACGCTTGTTCTTCAGCAGTCAGATGCGGCTGAGGATAGTTATGCAGTTTTTTCCAGTCTGGCTTGCCCTGGAACAGGTCGCCTTCCCACCAGGTCGTACCGGCATCAATCGCTTCTTTCTCGGTGCGTGACATCGGCGGCATGACTTTACGGAAACCGCGGAACACCGGCGCAGAGATCATGGATTTGCGCATCGGCGTAAAGTTAAACGGTACGAGGATAATGGCCAGAGGAACCAGCAGCCAGACTGACCACAGGCCAGCCACGCCAAGCGCGGCCGTCCAGGCGAGCAAAATTAAGCTGCTGAGGAATAAGCTCACGCGGTGATAAAACAGAACGCTGAGCAGAACAACCGTAGCGATAATACTCAAAATCATCATAACGAAAAGCTCCCTTGCTTGTAGGAGGTCTGACCACTTGTGATGATATGGTTGTAGTGGATGTGAATTCTTTTAGCAATGTGTTTACAAAATAATTACAACAAAGCTCACATTGTTGTTGTTTTAACCGGCACAAAAAATCAAAAGCGACAGCCATTCCTGTGGCTTGTACTTCTCGCTGGTAGCGCTATCCGGTACACTGCATCTTGTCATTTACATTCATGCTGAAGGATATCCTCATGTACCAGGATCTTATTCGTAACGAACTGAGCGAAGCGGCGGAAACGCTGGCTAATTTTCTTAAAGATGACGCCAATATTCACGCCATTCAACGCGCGGCGGTCCTGTTGGCAGACAGCTTCAAAGCCGGCGGTAAGGTACTTTCTTGCGGTAACGGCGGCTCCCATTGCGACGCGATGCACTTCGCCGAAGAGCTAACCGGACGCTATCGCGAAAACCGTCCGGGCTACCCGGCGATCGCTATCTCTGACGTCAGCCATATCTCCTGCGTCAGCAACGATTTCGGTTACGATTATGTATTCTCCCGCTACGTGGAAGCCGTGGGCCGCGAGGGCGATGTCCTGTTAGGCATCTCCACTTCGGGTAACTCCGGTAACGTGATTAAAGCGATTGCCGCAGCGCGTGAGAAAGGGATGAAAGTTATCACCCTGACCGGTAAAGATGGCGGCAAAATGGCGGGCAGCGCGGATATCGAAATTCGCGTGCCGCACTTTGGCTACGCTGATCGTATTCAGGAAATTCATATCAAAGTGATTCATATCCTGATCCAGTTGATCGAAAAAGAGATGGTTAAACCATAAGAAGACGATTGCCGGATGGTGGCTGAAGCCGTATCCGGCCTACATGAGCGCCACGTAGGCCTGATAAGCGCAGCGCCATCAGGCAGTTCACGGTTTTAAGGTAGGTGATGTATGTGCGAACTGCTCGGGATGAGCGCCAATGTGCCAACCGATATCTGCTTTAGCTTCACCGGGCTGGTCCAGCGCGGCGGAGGTACCGGGCCGCACAAAGACGGCTGGGGTATTACGTTTTATGAAGGTAAGGGCTGCCGTACGTTTAAAGATCCGCAACCCAGCTTTAATTCGCCTATCGCCAAACTGGTACAAGACTATCCCATCAAATCCTGTTCCGTGATTGCCCATATTCGTCAGGCGAATCGTGGAGAAGTAGCGCTGGAAAATACCCATCCATTTACCCGTGAACTATGGGGACGTAACTGGACGTATGCCCATAACGGGCAACTCAGCGGTTATAAATCACTGGAGACCGGTAATTTCCGCCCGGTCGGTGAAACCGACAGCGAAAAAGCCTTCTGCTGGCTGCTCCACAAGCTGACGGAGCGTTATCCACGCACGCCTGGCAATATGACGGCAGTATTTAAATATATCGCGATGCTGGCAGGTGAACTGCGGGAGAAGGGAGTCTTCAACATGCTGCTATCTGACGGGCGTTATGTGATGGCCTTCTGTTCGACCAACCTGTTTTGGATCACGCGGCGTGCGCCATTTGGCGTAGCGACGTTGCTGGATCAGGATGTGGAAATCGATTTTAGCTCAGAGACCACACCCAATGATGTGGTCACCGTGATTGCCACACAGCCGTTAACCGGCAATGAAACCTGGCAAAAGATTATGCCAGGCGAGTGGGCATTATTTTGTCTCGGGGAGCGCGTAGTTTGATGCCAGCTGCGGCTGAACGACTTCGTGACTCAACGGCTTGCTGATAACATAACGGCCATCGACGACGGAAACAGTTGGTGGCTTACGCGTTTGTTCGAAGTAATCGTATCCCGGTTTTAGTTGCGACCAGAACTCTTTGTAATACGAGAACTTATGACGCTGCATGTTGGCGTCGGTCATACGGAACGGATAAATGCTGACCTGCACACTGGACTGCCCAAACACCAGCGCGCCGGTGACAAACTGGAAAATCTCATCAATGCCGTTATCGGTCATCGCGTAGCAGCCGACGGAAACGCAGGCACCGTGAATCATCAGGTATTTACCTTCATAACCGTGTGCGCGGTCGTAGGCGTTAGGGAAACCAATGTTAATCGCTTTGTAGAAGCGGCTATCCGGTTTCAGCTGTCCACGCTGTACGCTGTAAAACCCTTCCGGACTTTTGAAATCACCCTGACGCTGTTTCGGCCCTAAGCCGCCGGAATAATTGCAGATCTTATAGCTGTCGAGCAATTGATACTGTTCGCCCATCTTGACGTACAGATCCAACGTTCGCTCTTCTTTGAAGATCTGAATATAGACAGGGGAGCCCATTAATTGCTGCTTATATTCTTTGCTGACAGGCGTGGTCGGGCTGCTGCTGCTCAGCAAACCGGCAAACGAAACGCACGGCAATAAAAGCATCGCAAGAAAAAATGCGATTTTACGCATACTGCTTATTCCTTGATAAAACGATTACACACGCCAGGACGGCAAAAAGAGTCCCCAAATCGGATAAATCTGGATCTGGAGCGCTCACATTATCACCCAGAGAGTTTTTCGCAAGTCTCTCGTGCTGCGTTTACACTTTAGATTTTCTTTATACGGAAAATTGTGCTTAAAGTCTGTCAGACACCGGCGTATTTTGCGGGTGAGCGAACGTCATTGAGTCTTTTTAGTGCAGAATTTCTAATGTATTGAATTTAAAAAATTAATAATTTAATAATCGAATATTAAAATGGAATACCCGGCAATAGCGGTAGACTGCGCCGAACGTGTTTGATTAGGTATTTTTGTTTTCATGTCTTTTGTCTCTGCACCCCGACGCTTTTTGCCGGGTCTGCTGTCTTTGTGTGTTGTGTTGTCATCACCGTCTGTCGCCAAAGTTCAGCCCCTCTTATCTGACGCCCATCTAAGCTATGCGGCGCAAATGCGCATGCGTAATCGTGCCCGGCTGCTGAAGCAATACCACGCGCAGGTAAAAAAGCAGGCAAGTTATGTGGTGGTAGGTAATGCGCAAAGTAAAAGCGCGCTGCGCCAGCAGAACAGGACGCTGATTAAACAGCACCCGGAGTGGTTCCCTGGGCCGCTGAAAGCGAGCGATCATCGCTGGCAGGAGCTGGCGGAGAATGATCATTTTCTCAGCAGCGACCATCTGCACAACATGACCGAAGTGGCAATCCACCGTCTTGAGCAGCAGTTAGGTAAACCCTATTTGTGGGGAGGGACCAGCCCGGATCAAGGATTTGACTGCAGTGGGCTGATTTTTTATGCCTACAACAAAATCCTGGCGGCAAAATTGCCGCGTACGGCGAATGAAATGTATCACTACCGGCGGGCGACCATCGTCGCCAATCGCGACCTTCGTCGTGGTGATTTATTGTTCTTTCATATTCACAGCCGGGATATTGCCGATCATATGGGGGTCTACCTGGGACAGGGGCAATTTATTGAATCGCCGCGTACGGGAGAAACTATTCGGGTGAGTCATTTATCCGATGACTTCTGGCAGGATCATTATCTCGGCGCCCGTCGTATTCTGACGGAAAATACCATTCTGTAATCAATAAGGCGGTGCGAATGGCACCGCCTTGCCACGGGTTAACTCAGCGCCCCCATGATTTTTAATTCCAGCTCATCCGGAACTTCGTTATAAGACAGTACCTGCAAACCCGGTGCAAACAGGCGGGCATAACGCGCGAGCAGAGGACGAAGCTGCGGTGCGACCAACAGCACCGGCTCTTTACCCGCCGCTTTCATCTGTTCTTTAATCTGCGGCATATTGGTCTGGAACTGATTGAGCATATTCGGATCGACCGGTACGCTATCGAGCACTACTTTGCCGCTTTGCTGCGCCTGATTCACCACATTCGCCAGCAGATTCTCCAGCTCATTATTCAGCGTGTACACCGCCAGTTCATCTTTGCGCACAAACGGATGGGTAATACTGCGACGAAGCGCCAGACGCACATCGGCCGTTAACAGAATATGATCTTTGGTGACGGCGCTACTGGCGACCAGGACGGTGGCAATGGTGACGATATCGCGCAGCGGCACGCCTTCAACCAGCAGTGCCCGGTAAACCTTCAATAGCTGGCTGTAATTCAGCGCTGCGCTCAGATCTTCCGCCAGGCGAGGTGCCATTGAAGAGAGGCGGTTATGCAGTTGCGTAATATCATCGTAGTTAAACAGGTCGGGAATATAGCTGCGAATGACCTTATTCACATGCGTCGCAATAACGCTGGCGCTATCGATAACCTGATACCCCATATTTAACGCTTTGGCTTTTTGCGCTGGGACAATCCACGTGACCGGCATACCGTAGGCCGGATCGTGGCCTAAAACACCATCGATCTCACCGTAGGTTTCACTGGAGGGCAGCGCCATCAGCTTATCTGAGGGAATATCGGCCTCATCAGCCTTGATCCCATTGATAAAAATGGCGTACTGGGTCGGTTTCAGACGGAAGTTTTCGCGGATGCGAATTTCCGGCAGCAGCACGCCGTTGGTGTCTGAGATAACCTGTCGCACGCCGCGAATACGTTGAGTGAGCGGATTCCCTTTGGACTTGTCCACCAACGCCACGAGTTTGTATCCTAGGCTCAGGCTGATTGGCTCAATTAAGGGGATGGTTTCCCAACTGACCTGTTGCTCGGTGGTTTCAACGATGGTTTTGGTCAGCGTCTCAAGATTTTTTTCTTCGGTCTCCGCCACCTTCGGGCGCTTGCTCATACGCCAGGCGGTAAACCCCAGCAGGGCGCTGAATACCAGGAACGGGAAATGCGGCATTCCCGGCACCACAGCCAGGACAAACATGATGCTGGTGGCGGTATAAAGTACGGAGGGGCTTGCCAGCAATTGGCTACGAACGTCGGTGGCGATATCGCCGCTGTCGCTCACGCGAGTAACGATAATTGCCGCTGCCGTCGATAGCAGCAGAGAGGGGATCTGGGCGACCAGGCCGTCACCGATGGTCATCAGGACATATTGCTGGAAGGCGGCTTCAGCGCTTAAATCGTATTTAAAAATACCGATACAGACCCCGCCGATCAGGTTGATGGCCAGAATCATCATCCCGGCGATGGCATCACCGCGCACGAACTTCGACGCGCCGTCCATTGCGCCATAGAAATCCGCTTCGCCCGCCACATCTTTACGTCGGGCCTGCGCCTGGGCCTGATTAATCAGCCCCGCGTTCAGATCGGCGTCGATCGCCATCTGCTTGCCGGGCATGGCGTCCAGCGTAAAGCGGGCCGAAACTTCGGAGATACGCTCGGCACCTTTGGTCACCACGATAAAGTTGATTGTGAACAGCGTCAGTAAGGCCGATCGTGAAAACATCGTCGCGGCGCTGCATGGACAGTCTATTTTTAACGGTGGCGGCATGGCACCGTTAAACAAGCTCGGCAAACAGCCGATAGCGCCAGGCGCGCAGAAGAAAAACGTCACGCGCAACAAGCTGGATAAAACGGTTAACCCGCAAGAGACGGCGAAAATCACCGAAGATAACGCCAAAAAAGCGCTGGATGTGAATGAAAAAGCGGTGCTGCTGAAGCAAAAATCAGCCCGTGAATTGGGTGAGCTGGCGACCGACATTAACGTCATCGCCCGCAATGCGCATATGGAAACCAACCTTGAGATGGAGATTGTTCCTCAGGGGCTGCGCGTGCTGATTAAAGATGACCAGAACCGGAATATGTTTGAACGCGGTAGCGCCAAAATTATGCCGTTCTTTAAATCGCTGCTGGTTGCGCTGGCCCCCGTGTTTGACTCGCTGGACAACAAGATAATCATCACCGGCCATACGGATGCGATGAGCTATAAGAGCAACATTTACAACAACTGGAACCTCTCTGGCGACCGTGCTTTGTCAGCACGACGCGTGCTGGAAGACGCCGGCATGCCGCAGGATAAAGTCATGCAGGTTAGCGCCATGGCGGACCAAATGCTGCTGGATGCGAAAAACCCGGAAAGCGCAGGCAACCGTCGTATTGAGATCATGGTGTTAACGCAAAGTGCTTCCGATACGCTGTATCAATATTTTGGTCAGCACGGCGAGAAAGTGGTTCAGCCGCTGGTTGATAAGCTGGACAAGCAAAAGCAGGTGACTTCTTTACGTCAACCCTCTGCTCCCGCCACGCATTAATTCTGTTCTCCGCCCCCACGCAATGTGGGGGCAAATTATCCCGCAGGAAGGCAATATGATAGATATAGCCCATATTATTCCATTGGATATTCATACTGATAACGTCACCGATGTGGCTTGTCAGGGGGCGTATTTCGACCCGGTTTCAGGTATCTGGTACGCCGAACCTCATGAGTTAAATGAGACGCTGCGCGAGCATGTTTACGCGACGGACAATTTTAATATTGTGGCTCCTTATTACCTGGTTATTACGTCGAAAATGCAATGCTGGAATTGCCATCAGCCCACGTATATTCATGGTGTGATGCTTACCCGGTTTATCAAACAAAATCAGGATGATAAAAGATGGATGTCCGTGCGGCGCAATACATTTTTGTTCCATATCAACACGCTGCCGGAAGAGATAAAAAAGAACATCAAAGCCAGCAATTACTATCTGGATAAAAGTAAAACGACCGGGCTACGTTACTGGATGAACCATTGTGAAATCTGTGGAGAACGCCTGGGTGACTACGAGCTGTTCTGCGTCGAGGATGATGCATTTCGTCTGATGACGATTGAAAAACTTTTGCGGGCAAATGTGCGCAAAGTGAATAAGTTGTTTGTCAGTACGGCAGGAAATCCCGCCGACCATGCGCCAAAAGACATTGTGCGTTATCTGTGTGATGCGCGCTTTGTGATGAATGGACCCGCACTGACGTAGCAGAGGTACAGACTTCTCATATCGTAAAAATACTGTATACTTAAACAGTGTTGTGAGAGGTGAGTCATGCGCAAAATCATACATGTCGATATGGACTGCTTTTTCGCGGCGGTGGAGATGCGTGATAATCCCGCCCTGCGTGACATTCCCATTGCCATTGGCGGTAGTCGTGAACGCCGGGGAGTTATCAGCACGGCCAATTATCCGGCGCGTAAATTTGGCGTGCGCAGCGCGATGCCAACCGGAATGGCGTTAAAGCTGTGCCCGCATCTTACCCTGTTACCCGGTCGTTACGAGGCTTACAAAGAGGCCTCTCGCCAGATTCAGGCGATCTTCTCCCGCTACACCTCACTCATCGAACCGCTTTCGCTGGATGAAGCCTACCTGGATGTCACCGACAGCATTCATTGCCACGGCTCCGCGACGCTGATCGCCCAGGAGATCCGCCAGACGATCTTCAACGAACTACAGCTCACCGCCTCTGCCGGAATTGCGCCGGTTAAATTCCTGGCAAAAATCGCCTCCGATCTCAATAAACCCAACGGGCAATATGTGATAACCCCTGCTGATGTCCCTGAATTTCTCAAAACGTTGCCGTTGGGGAAAATTCCCGGCGTCGGCAAAGTCTCCGCCGCTAAGCTGGAATCAATGGGATTGCGTACCTGCGAAGATGTTCAAAAATACGACCTGGCTACGCTGCTCAAACGTTTTGGTAAGTTTGGCCGCGTGTTGTGGGAGCGCAGCCAGGGGATTGACGAGCGGGACGTCAACAACGAGCGGCTGCGTAAATCCGTCGGCGTCGAGCGGACGCTGGCGGAAGATATTCATCAGTGGTCAGAGTGCGAAGCGATTATTGAGCGGCTCTATCCTGAACTGGAACGGCGTCTGGCAAAGGTCAAGCCGGATCTGCTGATCGCCCGCCAGGGGATAAAACTCAAGTTTAATGATTTTCAGCAGACCACGCAGGAGCACGTCTGGCCGCGCTTAAATAAAGACGACTTAATTGCGACGGCACACAAAACCTGGGAAGCGCGCCGGGGAGGGCGAGGCGTGAGGCTGGTGGGATTACATGTCACGCTGCTCGATCCACAAATAGAAAGGCAGTTATTGTTGGGGCTTTGACGTTGATGTATTGCCGGATGGTGGCGTTAAACGCTTTATCCGGCCTACAAATCTGCTTGTAGGCTGGATAAGCACAGCGCCATCCGGCATTTAGCGCAGACTTACTTCGCCGGAATAGACTTCAGCAGTTCAGTCAGAAGCCGCCAGTAGTGGCCGACGCTTTCGATATGAACCTGCTCATCCGGGGAGTGTGGACCGGTGATGGTTGGACCGATGGAAACCATGTCCATTTCCGGATACGGTTTTTTGAACAGGCCACATTCCAGACCAGCGTGAATGATCTGAATGTTTGGCGTTTTATTGAACAGACGCTGATAGGTTTCACGAACCAGGTGCATAACCGGAGAGTTCGCATCCGGCTGCCAGCCTGGATACGCGCCTTTGGCTTCGGTTTTGGCGCCAGCCAGTTTACCCAGTGAATCCAGCATGCTCACCACGTAGTCTTTACCGCTGTCGATCAGCGAGCGAACCAGGCAGTGGATCTGAACATTATCGTCAGTCATGGTTACCACACCGACGTTCAGCGAGGTTTCTACCACGCCTTTGGCGACGTCAGAATTGCGGATCACACCGTTCGGGGTGGCGTTCAGCAGACGAATGAAGCTATCGCGAGACGAGGTAGTCAGCGCGGCTTTGTCGTTAGTCACGGCATCCAGCAGCAGCGCCAGGTTTTTCTCTTTGGCTTCCAGTTCGTTTTTCAGGATTTCCTGGTAGGTGCTGACCAGCGCTTTTAACGCATCAACTTTATCGGCAGCCACGGCGAGGGTAGCGAAGGCTTCACGCGGAATCGCATTGCGCAGCGTACCGCCGTTGAAATCAACCAGACGCAGATCTAACTCTTCAGCGTGGCCTGCCAGGAAACGTACCAGTAGCTTGTTCGCGTTACCGAGACCCACATGGATTTCGCCGCCGGAGTGGCCGCCTTTCAGGCCTTTTAACGTCAGCTTAAAGCTCTGGAAGCCAGCCGGGATTGCTTCACGGGACAGCGGCAGGTTAGAGGTAAAGTCGATCCCGCCCGCGCAACCCATATAGATCTCACCTTCTTCTTCTGAGTCGGTGTTGATCAGGATATCCGCTTGCA
Organism: Citrobacter sp. RHBSTW-00029; assembly: GCF_014104295.1. Classification (NCBI taxonomy): domain Bacteria; kingdom Pseudomonadati; phylum Pseudomonadota; class Gammaproteobacteria; order Enterobacterales; family Enterobacteriaceae; genus Citrobacter; species Citrobacter sp. RHBSTW-00029. The sequence goes on along the minus strand of NZ_JABXRT010000001.1, from coordinate 3,209,938 downwards.
GCCAGTTCGCCTGCAGACCAAATGCGCCGTCCATGCCCGCTTCTTCGGTCATGGTCAGCAGCACTTCCAGCGGACCGTGTGCCACATTGTCATCAGCCAGTACCGCCAGTGCGGACGCCATACCGATGCCGTTATCTGCACCCAGCGTGGTACCACGGGCTTTTACCCACTCGCCATCAATATAAGGCTGGATCGGATCTTTGGTGAAGTCGTGCACGGTGTCGTTATTTTTTTGCGGGACCATATCCAGGTGCGCCTGCAAAACGACCGGCTTGCGGTTTTCCATGCCTGCGGTAGCGGGTTTGCGAATCAGGATATTACCAACCTGATCGCGCTCGACGTGGAAACCTTTCTCCTGGGCCCAGCTCAGAATGTGTTCAGCGAGTTGCTCTTCATGGTAGGACGGATGAGGAATAGAACAGATTTTGGCAAAAATATCCCACAGCGGTTGCGGGGATAACTGAGACAGTTCAGACACGTTGAGTCTCCTTGGCGATGTCCTGCAAAATTGACTTGCAGGCCACGGGGTTAGCGGAATTAAAAACACCACAAGTCAGGCTTGCGCGATGCGATTGAGAATACCACTTTCTTCGCTGACGGCTAGTATAAAGCATGCAAAAAGAGGCGCGGATTCCGCGAAACACTGGTTTTTAGTGCGTCAGATCTCTATAATCTCGCGCAACCTGGTTCACCCTCAATTTATTAATTAGCCGTAGATAAACAGGCTGGGACACTTCACATGAGCGAAAAATACGTCGTCACCTGGGACATGTTGCAAGTCCATGCACGTAAACTGGCAAGCCGCCTGATGCCTTCTGAACAATGGAAAGGCATTATTGCCGTTAGCCGTGGTGGTCTGGTGCCGGGCGCATTGCTGGCGCGTGAATTGGGTATTCGCCATGTCGATACCGTATGCATCTCCAGCTACGATCACGACAACCAGCGCGAACTGAAAGTGCTGAAGCGTGCGGAAGGTGACGGTGAAGGTTTCATCGTGATCGATGACCTGGTAGACACCGGTGGTACCGCCGTTGCTATCCGCGAAATGTATCCTAAAGCGCATTTCGTCACGATCTTCGCTAAGCCGGCTGGTCGCCCGCTGGTGAATGACTATGTGGTTGATATTCCGCAGGATACCTGGATTGAGCAGCCGTGGGATATGGGCGTGGTATTTGTTCCGCCGATCTCTGGTCGCTAATCTAAAAAGTTTTCAACGCCCGCACTGTCGGGCGTTGTTCTTTTTGTGCGGTGTCAGGTTACACTATGCCTTAGTGAGTACTCATGGAGGCCGTAATCATGTCGCAGGCTAACCTCAGCGAAGTTCTGTTTAAACCCCGCTTCAAACATCCTGAAACGTCAACGTTGGTTCGTCGTTTTAACCACGGCGCGCAGCCGTCTGTGCAGTCCGCTCTGGATGGTAAAACAATCCCGCACTGGTATCGCATGGTGAATCGCCTGATGTGGATCTGGCGTGGGGTCGATCCGCGTGAAATCCTTGAGGTGCAGGCGCGTATCGTCATGAGCGAAGCCGAACGCACGGATAAAGATCTCTACGATACGGTCATTGGCTATCGTGGTGGAAACTGGATCTACGAGTGGGCGAAGCAGGCGATGGACTGGCAACAGAAAGCGTCTATGGAAGAGGATCTGCAGGTGAGCGGACGCCACTGGCTGCATGCTTCCACGTTGTACAACATTGCAGCATACCCGCATTTAAAAGGTGATGAGCTGGCAGAGCAGGCGCAGGCCCTGGCCAACCGCGCTTACGAAGAGGCGGCCCAACGACTGCCAGGTACATTGCGCGAGATGGAATTTGCCGTTGCCGGCGGTGCGCCGATAACCGGCTTCCTGCACATGCCAAAAGGCGACGGCCCGTTCCCGACGGTGCTGATGTGCGGTGGTCTGGATTCTATGCAAACCGACTACTACACCCTGTATGAGCGCTATTTCGCTCCGCGTGGTATCGCCATGCTGACGCTGGATATGCCGTCGGTTGGGTTCTCGTCAAAATGGAAACTGACCCAGGATTCCAGCCTGCTGCACCAGCACGTATTAAAAGCGCTGCCGAATATTCCCTGGGTGGATCACACCCGTGTGGCGGCATTCGGTTTTCGCTTTGGCGCTAACGTCGCAGTACGCCTGGCCTATCTTGAATCATCGCGCCTGAAGGCTGTGGCCTGTCTGGGACCGGTGGTTCATGCGCTGCTTAGCGACCCACAGCGTCAGGCTTCAGTACCGGAAATGTATCTTGACGTTCTGGCCAGCCGTCTGGGGATGCACGATGCGTCCGATGAAGCGCTACGCGTCGAGCTAAACCGTTATTCATTAAAGGTACAAGGGCTGCTGGGGCGACGCTGCCCGACGCCAATGCTGTCGGGGTTCTGGAAGAACGATCCGTTTAGCCCGGAAGAGGAATCTCGCTTAATTACGTCGTCATCTTCTGACGGTAAGCTGCTGGAGGTTCCGTTCAACCCGGTGTATCGCAATTTTGACAAAGCGCTGCAAGAAATTACCGGGTGGATCAATCATAGATTGTGTTAATAGATTGCTAAATTTTATTGGTTTGGTAAAACAGTTGCTTCACCTAAGGAGATCGCAATGACGTTACCGAGTGGACACCCGAAAAGTAGATTGATCAAAAAATTCACCGCGCTTGGCCCGTACATCCGCGAAGGGCAGTGCGAAGATAATCGATTCTTTTTCGATTGTCTGGCTGTTTGCGTCAACGTGAAACCGGCACCAGAGAAACGTGAATTTTGGGGCTGGTGGATGGAGCTGGAAGCGCAGGAGAAACGCTTTACGTACAGCTACCAGTTTGGTTTGTTCGATAAAGACGGCAACTGGACCGCCGTACCGATTAAAGAGACTGAAGTGGTAGAGCGACTGGAATACACCTTACGCGAGTTTCATGAAAAGTTGCGTGGGTTGTTAACGACGCTGAATCTGGCGCTGGAGCCTGCTGACGACTTTAAGGATGAGCCGGTTAAATTAACGGCATAATGAACAACAAAATGCCGGATGGCGGCGCAACCCCATCCGGCATTTTTTATGTTACATCAGAACTGATAAACCATACCGACGGCCACGATATCATCATCGTTGATGCCCAGTTTATTATCGCTATCGAGCTGGTTGATTTTATAATCAACAAACGCTGACATATTTTTGTTGAAGTAGTATGTTGCGCCCACGTCGATATAATTCACCAGATCCTCATTACCTACGCCTTCAATATCTTTACCTTTCGACAGCACATAACCCAGGGATGGACGCAGACCAAAGTCAAACTGGTACTGAGCAACCACTTCGAAGTTCTGAGTTTTGTTAGCAAAGCCACCGGAAATAGGTGTCATATTGCGCGTTTCAGAATAGAACGTTGCCAGATAAATGTCGTTGGCATCATATTTTAAACCTGTCGCCCAGGATTCTGCTTTATCGCCAGTACCCCGGTTTTGCAGGTTCTGCTGATTGGTACGGTCGGAGTTGGTATACGCACCACTGATGGCGAAATCGCTGCCGCCAAAGTCATACGTCACGGAGGTACCAAAGCCGTCGCCGTTCTGTTTCTTCACATCGCGGTCCTGGTTTTTGCCCTGATATTGCAGGGTAAGATCCAGACCATCGACAACGCCGAAGAAGTCGGTATTACGGTAGGTCGCCAGGCCGCTAGCACGTTTGGTCATAAAGTTATCGGTCTGCGCGGAAGAGTCACCGCCGAATTCCGGGAACATATCCGTCCAGGCTTCCACGTCATACAGCGCACCCAGGTTACGACCATAATCAAACGAGCCAAAATCTTTTAATTTCACACCGGCGAAAGCCAGACGTGTTTTTTGCTGATTGGTTTCGTTTTCCGCTTTATTCCCTGCGAACTCAGCTTCCCAACGACCATAACCGGTCAGTTGATCGTTAATTTGTGTTTCGCCCTTAAAACCTAAGCGGATATAGCTCTGGTCGCCGTCTTTGCTGTCATAATCAGTCATGTAGTGCATCGCTTTGACTTTGCCATACAAGTCCAGTTTATTACTGTTCTTGTTATAGACTTCTGCCGCCTGTACGGACGCCGATGCAACAATTCCCATCACCACTAATGCCAGAGTGCTCTTTTTCATTTTCATTCCTGATTTAAAGTACGCGCTAATATTTACTGGGTGTGATCCCCGTTAAAAGACAGGAGGGTTTTTAACGTCTGGCAATGAACGTTTTATGACAAAGTAAGAATATTTTTAAAAAAGAATGTTTTTTTGTGTCTGTAATAAATGCGTCAAAGTCTGCCGCTACGCTTGCTGATCCTGCGCAATAAAATTTCATGCTTTGTGCGCTGGCTGTTGGCAACCGGGGCCAGTCCTGCTAAAACGTTCGTTTGATATCATTTTCCCCAATTTTGAATGGCAGAGAATCATGAGTGACAGCCAGACGCTGGTGGTAAAACTTGGCACCAGTGTGTTAACGGGCGGATCGCGCCGCCTGAACCGCGCCCATATCGTAGAACTGGTTCGCCAGTGCGCACAGCTCCACGCTGCAGGACATCGTATTGTTATCGTTACTTCGGGCGCGATTGCCGCCGGACGTGAGCATCTTGGTTACCCTGAGCTCCCGGCAACGATAGCTTCGAAACAGCTGTTGGCGGCGGTAGGGCAGAGCCGATTGATTCAACTGTGGGAACAGCTGTTCTCGATATACGGTATTCATATCGGGCAGATGCTGCTAACGCGTGCGGATATGGAAGACAGAGAGCGCTTCCTCAACGCCCGCGATACGCTGCGCGCGCTGCTGGATAACAACATTGTTCCGGTCATCAATGAGAACGATGCGGTGGCGACCGCTGAAATTAAAGTCGGTGACAACGACAATCTTTCGGCGCTGGCGGCGATCCTTGCCGGAGCCGATAAGCTGCTGCTGCTGACCGATCAGCAGGGGCTGTTTACCGCCGATCCGCGCACCAATCCGCAGGCGGAGCTTATCAAAGACGTGCACGGTATTGATGATGCGCTGCGCGCCATTGCCGGAGACAGCGTCTCTGGTCTGGGAACCGGCGGGATGGGAACAAAATTACAAGCCGCCGACGTGGCCTGCCGCGCCGGGATCGACACCATAATTGCCGCAGGCAGCAAACCGGGCGTGATTGGCGACGTGATGGAAGGCGTTTCCGTTGGGACGCGTTTTCATGCTCAGGCCTCTCCACTGGAGAACCGTAAACGCTGGATCTTTGGCGCGCCGCCTGCCGGGGAAATTACCGTTGATGAGGGTGCTACCGCAGCGATTCTGGAACGCGGCAGCTCATTACTGCCAAAAGGGATTAAAAGCGTGACAGGCAACTTTTCTCGTGGTGAAGTGATCCGCATCTGCAATCTGGAAGGGCGCGATATTGCCCATGGCGTTACACGCTATAACAGCGATGCGCTGCGCCGTATTGCCGGACATCACTCACAACAGATCGACACCATCCTGGGCTACGAATACGGTCCGGTTGCTGTCCATCGTGACGATATGATTACCCGTTAAGGAACAGGCATATGCTGGAACAAATGGGCATTGCTGCCAAAGCTGCGTCATATAAGCTGGCGCTACTCTCCAGTCGCGAAAAAAACCGCGTGCTGGAAACCATTGCTGATGAACTGGAAGCGCAAACGGAAAGCATCCTCAGCGCGAACGCACAGGATGTTGAACAGGCGCGTGAAAATGGCCTGAGCGAAGCGATGCTTGATCGCCTCGCACTGACGCCAGCGCGTCTGAAAGCGATTGCTGACGATGTACGCCAGGTGTGTAATCTCGCTGACCCGGTCGGGCAGGTGATTGACGGTGGTCTGCTGGATAGCGGTCTGCGTCTGGAGCGTCGTCGCGTGCCGCTGGGCGTGATTGGCGTGATTTATGAAGCGCGTCCTAATGTCACCGTTGATGTGGCTTCGCTGTGCCTGAAAACGGGCAATGCGGCGATCCTGCGCGGTGGAAAAGAGACGTACCGGACGAACGCCGCCACTGTTGCGGTGATCCAGCATGCGCTGCAAGCCTGCGGTTTACCGGCTGCCGCGGTGCAGTCGATTGATAACCCGGATCGTGCGCTGGTCACTGAAATGCTGCGGATGGATAAGTACATCGATATGCTGATCCCTCGCGGTGGCGCAGGGCTGCACAAGCTGTGTCGTGAACAGTCGACTATCCCGGTTATCACCGGTGGTATTGGCGTATGTCATATCTATGTAGATGACACGGCGGAGATCGCCCCGGCACTGAAGATTATCGTTAACGCCAAAACCCAGCGTCCGAGCACGTGTAATACTGTCGAAACACTGTTGGTGAATCAGAGTATCGCTGAGCGCTTCCTGCCTGCTCTAAGCCAGCAAATGGCAGAAAGCGGCGTGACGCTTCATGCAGATGATGCTGCGCTTGCCGCGTTGCAGGCCGGACCGGCAAACGTCGTAGCGGTAAAAGAGGAACAGTATGACGATGAGTTTTTATCGCTGGATCTGAACGTGAAAATCGTCACCAGCCTGGATGATGCCATCGCCCACATCCGCGAGCATGGTACTCAGCATTCCGATGCGATTCTGACGCGTACGCTGCGCAACGCCGATCGTTTTGTGAATGAAGTCGATTCTTCCGCGGTGTATGTGAACGCCTCCACCCGTTTTACCGATGGCGGTCAGTTTGGGCTCGGGGCGGAAGTGGCAGTTAGCACGCAAAAATTACACGCGCGTGGCCCAATGGGGCTGGAAGCACTGACTACATACAAATGGGTTGGCTTCGGCGACGACACGATCCGTGCGTAATTGAAAACGGGCGATGCCATAATAGCACTCTGATTTTCAAGGCTATTAAGGCATCGCCCAGTTAATTCTAACCTTCACTCCACTGCCACATTTTTTCTATCCTGCGTTTTAACATCATCAGTCTGGTTTTGACCCATGCGTCCCTGCGCCATAAAGGCGATGTATCACAGAATTTTCCCCGCCAGCATGAATTTTCCTGGTCTTCAGTTCACGTATTGTTCCCATGGCCCGATCTATTAGAATCAGTCTCATTTTTATGAGGAGTTGTTGCGTGAAATCGGATATTCACAAACATCGCATTCCTGTTGTGCCGCTCGGCAACCCGTTTCCCCCCCGCCATTGTTCGCTGTGTCCAAAGGGAGCGGCAATTGATCGTGATAATCAACACCGATTAATAGACAAAAGAAGAAGGTTTAAAGCAGGGGAGATACTCGCCAGGCAGGATGAAGCCGCAAACATGCTTTTTGTTATTCACGAGGGATACTGCAAGTCCAGCGTGGAATGCGGTGATAACGATTTTATCAGTCGCTTTTATGTTCCGGGAGATATCATGGCGCTGGATGCTGTCGAAGGGGGGAAGTACCTGACAACGATTAAGGCGGCAACGGCTGCGGAGGTATGTCATATCGATATTGCGCGGTTGTTCAAAGTAGCAGAAAAGGATCCGTCGGTTGCTGCCGCAGTCATCAAGTTTCTCTGCAGGGACAATGGATTCATTGTTGAAAAACTGCGGCGCTATGCGAATAAACATGCTGAGGCCAGGATCGCTGCTTTTCTGGTGGAATTTTACGAGATGCATTTACGTATTGGCAGGCCAGAAACGACGCTACACTTGCCATTCTCCCGGGAGGAAATTGCCAGTTATCTTGACCTTAAAATTGAAACCGTTAGCCGCTCATTAAAATCCCTCGAACAACAAAATTTGATTACCCTACATCGAGTGCGTACGGTAACACTTAATAGTTATTTGGGATTAAAAGGTTTCAGCTAAATCTCTCATGGTTGAACGTTATATAAATCTTGATATTCCAGGAATATTCTTTTTATATGGAAAATTCCTGGTTTTATTTTTGTGAAATAATTATCAATTCGAATACTAATCCTCCAGATTAGTGCTTATTTTATAAGAATATTCCCTCATATATGAATATTTTATGAGAATTTTCTTGTGAAGTTAAAAATTTAGCATAATTGCAACAAATAATAAGCATTATAGAGAAAATATGGAGGTGTTAATTATCTTTATGTTTTGTAAGGGTTTTGCTTAGGTGCTATTTGTATGATCTTTTTGATATTTATCAAAAACATAAAAAAGATGAATTGTTTGGTATTACTTATTTGTGTGGGTGATAATTCTGAAACATGGCATATTTTAAGTAATTGCGTCTTAGGAAACTTCTTAGATAGATTTTTTGGTGGGAAAATTCTTAGTTTTTTGTAATTTTTGCGTTTCGGGGTTTGTTGAGATGTTACTTAATTCAAATGATAATTTTTTGGCGCGGCAATTCTGGCTCGCAATTAATGGAACCGCTGGAGTGATTTAAAAATAAGACTCGGTGGTGAGTTTGTTCTTAGGAGAAGATAAAAATGAAAAAATTATTATTAGTAACCTCTCTGGCTTCTGTATTTGTTGCAGCAAATGCAATGGCAGACGTTACTGCTTCTGCAACTGCCTCGTGGGACGCGACGGCAACAAAAGATACCACCAGCATGTTGGTTGTCACTCCGCTGAACTCTTTGACTTTCCAGTATGCTGAAGGACTGAACGCCTTCAACTCTCAGGACGGTGCTTTTGATGTGACTATTCAGGGTCAGGAAACGGCAACTGATTTTGAGCTGACTGCTCAGATCATTAGTAACACGCTGACCAACGCCAGTGGCGATGCATCTACCCTGAACGTAGGGGTGGCATGGAATGGCACCGCGCTGACTAATTCATCAGATACTGTCCTGGTTAACTCCAGTTCGACTTCTGGTCTTGAAAGCCTGATGGCTGATGGCGCTTATAACGGTGCTGCTCGTGTCAGCGATCAATCCAACTTCAAATTCACCATCGCGTCAGCGACTTCTGATGGTAGCCAGGCAGTAACGGATTACTCTGCTCTGCCAGACGGCTATTGGACCGGCGATGTAAAAGTACAGTTTAATGCAACCTGGACGACTCCGTCTGCCTAAGTAATAAAAATTCGGGAGAATTTTTTCTCCCGAATTTATCAGGAATGGCGTCATGAAAAAATATTTACCGACAGCGATGTTGGTAGGGTTAGTAGCATCTTTTCCCGGATGGGCAATTAATGTGGGTGAAATCACATCGATAATGACTTCTGCTGAGAGTTCATTATCGAAAGAAATTACTAATACAACTGATGCGGCGCGTTATGTCAGTGTTTCGGTAAAACAATTGTCATCACCTTTGGCGGGGGGAGTCGAAATAAAGCCTGTTAATTCCGGAGAGTTACTTTCTACACCTGCCAATCTTATTCTTCCTGGTCAGGCAAAGGATGTTTTTCGCTTCTTTTATAAAGGACCAGCAGATGATCTCGAACGTTATTATCGTCTGCAATGGATAGATGAGCCGGTCACCGAGAGCGCGGAAACCCGGGCGAATAAAATGGCGGTTGCAACAGCGTCGGCAGAAATTGGCACTATTCTGGTGGTCGCTCCGCGAAAAGAGCGTTTTGAATATAGCCGCAATGGCGATGTTATTACCAATACTGGCAATGTTTCGTTTCGTGTGATCGCCTATGGCGCCTGTAAGGATAAGGCTCGCGATCAGGGACGAGGTTGTCGCGAACGTTATTACATTATGCCGGGTACGAAAATAAAATTACAGTTTACCGACATCAGCAATAGCCGTTCACGCATCGGTATCTGGCACGGTAAGCAGTTTATTACAGTGAAGTGATGGTCGATTGCAGCCATCTGTACGGGATAAATAAAAATACCGGAATGTAAGGATGCATATGACAACAATAAATATTGTCGGCGGTAGCATTTGTCTTTTTCTTGCGCTGACACCAGGAACTTCACATGCAGCCCCAGTAAAAGTGGGTAATTACGTTATTCCCAGTGCTTTCGCCCGTTCACTGGAGCAGGGAATGACGGTGCCGGTATATATTCGTTACAACGAGACTGACGAGAAAAGTCAGCAAAAAATTGCCGATGCGGTGATTTCGCTTGTTGATGGCAATATTACAGTTAAAGCCCTGACTCTTGCTGAATTGCCTAATAATGCCGTGTTATCTGGAAAAACTCGTGCGTTGGTAGAAAAAATTCGTGATGTGAAATTTCACGATAACACCAATATCGAGCTATCGGACAATGCACGCCTGCAGCTCAACGTCTCTTCATTTCACCTGGAGATGATTGTCAGCAAAGATGCGTTAACTGAAGCGATTGTCGCACGCAGTAGCCTGCTTGGACCTTCCAGCGTGGAGTCTCTCTCTAACGTCCTGAACTATAACTTTGGTACCTACTACAACGATTATCATAATGGCAGCAGTACCCGCAGCTATCTGACGGTGGACAACACAACATCGCTGCGTGAGCACCATATCAACATTAACGGTTCGTTTTACGGCATCGGCGACAGCAACGGCACCAGCAAACTTTATCGTGCGATGTATGAGCGTGATTATGACGGTTATCGACTGGCGCTCGGGATGCTCGACACCTGGAATGTCCAGTCTATTGCCAGCCTGAATGCACTGAATGGCGGGAAAATTTACGGTGTGAGCTACGGAAACAAAGGAAGTACGGTTGTTGAGAATACCGCGCTTTCACTTACGCCGATTACCGTATTTTTGCCAGCCGCTGGCGAGGTTCATGTCTTCCGTGATGGGCGTTTGCTCGGCGTGCAGAACTTTAATATGGGCAGTTATGAAATTGATACCAGTCGTTTTCCGTACGGTGTTTATGACGTCACGGTAGATATCGTGGTCAATGGCCGGACAATTAATAGTCGTATCAGCAGGGTTAATAAAATCTTTGCCCGCCAGCAAGCTGCCGGGATTGATCAGCTCTCGTGGCAGCTGTTTGGTGGTTCACTGGATTATGACCGTGTGAGTTATAAGCGAAATCATTATCAGGATTTGGGCAGCGAGCAGACCTGGATTGCCGGGGGGGCCGCATCGGTGACGCTGGCGATATTGTCGGGGCTGGGCCTGAAGTCCACGCTCTACGGTTTTGACAACAATGCGGTTAATGAAACGGATGTCACGCTCAATGTGAATGAATACGTAAGCATTGGCAATCAGACGCTGGTGGCGAACGATTCGTCATGGCGAAATATCAGTAACATCAACCTTAATGTACCTGAGGGATACGGTTCCCTTTGGGCATCTCGTGAAGACAGTAAAATTGGCGATCGTCTGCCCATGCAGGAGCGTGATAATTATTCCATTGGCGGGACTCTTAACCTCGGAAAGTTTATTCCTCATGGCGGTTCGCTCACCGTGAGTCAGACGGAGAATCGCTACTCGGGAAATAAATATCGTAATCTGGACTACAGCACGACCCTTTATTCAGGCAGGTATGCCACGGTTGGGTTGCGTGCAGGTATTCAGCGTTATTACTACAACAACCGGAATGACGATGGGCGACAGGAACGTTATGTCAGTCTGGATTTATCGTTGCCATTGGCATCCTGGTTGAGCATGGGCGTCTCCCGGGATCGCTATGGCAGTACTCAGGGTAATCTCAGCGCGCGCAAGCAGTATGCTGAGGGCCCGATTAAATCGGTCGGATTGTCGGCATCAACGCGTCTGAGTGGTGAACAGTATTACGACAATAATTATTCGGTAAACGGCAATTTGAGTTATGACACGAAATATAACGCCGGCACCGTATCGGTAACGCGTTCTGCTGACAACTCCACCAATATGAACTTCTCTTCCCAGGGTTCTCTGGCGTGGGCAGGTAAAGATTTCGGCCTGAGTAAAGAGCGGCAGCGGTCTGGCATCATTGTGAAAACAGATTTGACCGGCGAAGGGAAACTGGCTGCGAAGATTAATAACCGCAACTATCTTCTCAGCGGTAAATCAAATTTCATTGCACTGCCGCCCTATGCTCAGTACAAGCTGGAAATCCTCAATGATAAAAACTCTGAGGACAACTTCGATATTGTTTCAGGACGCAAACAGGAGCTGACGCTATATCCGGGTAATGTGGGTGTTATCAACCCTGAAGTGAAAAGCATGGTCACTGTATTCGGGCGCATTCGTTATCCCGATGGACAGTTGGCTGCAAATACCGATATCCATAACCACATCGGTAAAACGCGTACGGATGAGAAGGGTGAGTTTGCTATTGATATCGATAAAAAGTATCCGGTCATCACGTTAATTTCAGCCAATGGCAGCATATGCGAAGCCGATCTTGATTTGGAAAAAGCACGGGGCGCAGCGTGGATTGGTGATGTGAAATGTGCAACGCAAACCACGATGGCGCAGAGGTAATAAAATGAAAGTATTGATTAAATTAGCTACTGTAATCTGTACCGTAGGGAGTTTTTCACCTGTGCCTGCTTTGGCGTTGAATGCAATCTCTTCCGGCTCAGTCAGTAATAACTATTTGTTTATCGAAAATGCCATTGATAGTGAATACTTTATTACCCCATCGGCACTTGATCCGCGTTTCAGCGGGTCAAACACGTGGATAAAATACGGTACCTCTCAGGTCAGTCTCGGGTATTTAGGTTTTGTCGGCTGGACTGCGCCTGGAAATTATTATCAGGACATGTGGATTGATAACTCCCCGATTAACGGGCCTTTCCGGGGAATCCGTTGTTATAGTGGCACTCAATGTCCATCAACCGGGTTTATTGCCGGATTGGGCACAGACAAAAACGGTTTTTATCATGCGCAGGTCGGCTCTGTCGCAGGCGTTATTGGTGGCGCCTACGGATTCGCTTCCCTGACCGATACTGCTTATGAGTACTTTCGCAATGTGCCTACCGGTAGCAGCGAAACCTATGTGTTCAACCGCTGTTATACTTCTGTGAATTATGATTATTCTTCCGGGCAACGGTGCAAAGACCAATCGACAGGATCATGGAATTACGTCAATTACACGTTAACTAAACGCGGTCATCTGTCACTTGTCTCGACTAACGCATTTCAGGAGCTTTGGGTTGCCAGCGATGGTACGCCGAGCATCACCAAAGACTCTGGTTATTGCGAACTTGGCGTGGTGGGCGGTACTGACGGTGTGATTTGCAAAATGGTGAGTTATAACTTGCAACAAACGGCCAATCTGACCGCCTCCTTGACGTTTCGCGCTTTTGTCGACACGGCGATGCTAGGTTTTACGCCCGGAGCGGCCACCGTGAGATACTCCGGGAATGGTTCAAACTGGTATAACTATGGTACTTCAACTGCTTATTACAACGTTTTTACGACCTCTGGAGAATACATTTATATTTTTCTGTCAAAAGCATTTTTGAAGAATCTTGTCGATTCAGGGATCACCATTACTAACAGTCAGCCCTTTACCTTCGGCTTTTATAATGGCTTAACACCAGAGTCAGGACACTACCAGTTTACCCCTTCGCTACAGCTCAATATTGTGCCGAAGGAGTATGGGATCAGTATCGTCTCTTCGGACAACACAGCTTCTGCGAGCGGTAGTGGCACGATTGGTGATGCCGCTCCTATAGAAATGGATTACACCGTAACCGTCTCTGGCCCCCGTCAGGCCGACAGTATCACCGCGCAAGTTATTGGGGAAAGTACGACGATAAACAGTGTGCCCTACTGTCTGTTTACGTCTGCGCAAGGCGGGCTGTCCGTCCCCATTCCCGCTTTTCTGCAGTACAACAGTCAGTCGGGGGGCGTAGTGCAAAAACGAAATAGCTGCAGTGAAGCGGCAGTCAGTATGAGAGATGCGCAGTGGCAACAGACGCCCTGGGATGCAAATAACAATGACGATGGAAGCTATTATGCTACTGATTTAAAGTTGCTTTTCCCAATGAATGATTCGCGTTCGATGTTAACCGTTTCCGGCGCTGACTGGGAAGGTGTCGTCAGCGCTAGTGGAGAGATAAAAGTCACGGCGAATTGGGTGGGAGTGACGCCATGAACCGCCGTCGTCTGGCGCTTAGATGGGTATTTATTCTACTTTCCGGTCTGACAGCATTCTCTACACAGGCAGTCTACCTGGAGTCGACCATTTATGAGATGCCGTCGGATAAATCATTTATCAGTAAACGAATCTATAACGATAGTCAGAAACAGAATTTATACAGTATCGGCGCAGTAAAAATTGATAAGCCGGGACCGGGAGGAGAAAACAGGAGTGCTATTGCTGAAGGCGAACTTCTGTTTACTCCGCTGAATTTTTCACTGGCTCCGCAGGCGAGTGAGTTTTTTAAGATTTTCTACCGTGGGCCGCAGGATGATAAAGAACGCTATTACCGAATTCTGTTTCGTGAAATGCCGATCACGCTGTTTACTGAACGTAATCAAGGGAAAGGCGGGCAGGCTCTCCCGGTGATCGCTATGGACACCATATTGGTTGTTCGCCCGAGAAACATAAATCTGGCCTACACCATTGATGAGGCTAACGGAACATTGAAAAACACCGGGAATACTTTTTTTAAAATCATCGTACATCAGGGGTGCAACTCAACCGATGATGAAGCCACCATGCGTTATGTGTTGCCGGGTGAAACCTGGCGTAGCAGCGAACTGAAAACTAAAAACCGAAAGTTTATCGTAGCGTTGCAGAAATACATTCCAGTGGGTCAGGGGTGCTTCAAACTCAATCAATAGTAAGTATTGAGTCTGATCCGATATGTCATGGTTAGATATCGAACCTATACTGTAACTATCTTTATACAATGCAGTAATCAGCTTGGCACAGATGAAACTTTGGTCATTTGTACTCCATGTCACGGTATTTAAGAGTCAGGTAGTATGAAAAGTATAATTAATGATCAGGTTGAGTACGATTCCACCAGAAAAAGCCTGAAACATCGCGATACTACAATAATCCTTTCGGCATCTACAGCGAGACTACTTGAGCTATTCATTGCCTATAAAAATCAACAACTCCACCGTGAGTTTATCATAGAAGAAGTATGGAAGAAGCATGGCATGGCCCCATCGGGTCATAGCCTTAATAAAAGTATCAGTATATTGCGAAAAGCATTTAGTGAGTTGGGGGCCGAAAACCCCATTGAAACGTTGCCCCGGCAGGGATTTTTGTTCCATGCTTCGGTCAATGATGAACAGTCATCTTTCAGTAGGGATGTACCTGTTCGTTCGGTAACAGAAACGGTGAATTCACCCGCAACACCGAAACGCAAAAATATTCTTCTGTTCATTTTGTTGTTCGCTTTTCTTGGGAGCGCGGTTTTGATATTGCCAGCTCTTAACTCAGGTACCACGAATTTTATCTATATCAGGGCAATAGGTGATTGTGAACTTTATACTGCCGATGACAATAATGCTGATAAAACGAAGGCATTTTTATCTTCTGATATGTGGCGAAAAGTAAATACAATTTGTCATAATGGCAAGAAAACAATTGTTTTTTATGATGATAATAATTTATCGGCAGGTAATAATCTTAAAGAGAATTTTTTGGGGATCTGTACGCTGGATAAAGGAGGGGTTGCCCGTGAATGCGAAAATTATCTTTATTAGCGGGGTGATCTTTCTTGCTGTGATAACAGCATACTTTTTTTATCGCCATCAAGAACCTGAGACGTTGACCTGCTCTGCCAAGAATTACCTTCATTTGCAGGCGCAAACTCAGGGGGTAAAAATTGAAGGTGAAGTTCTGTTGGTTTTTCGTATTTCTTCCACTACCGAAGGGCGGGTATCCCAGGTAGGGAGCCTTAATATTCAAGGTAAGCACTATGCTGTAGATCGTAATGTTGTTCTGAATTTTATTGGCAAAGACCGCGACGGATATTTGCAAACTCGTCGCCAGGCTATCGTCAAAAACAAAAATGATAATGTTCCCGATGAAATTACCGAACTGCTTATGTCTCAACAGGATATTTTCTATTATAAGGTCATCCGTATCGCCGGAAATGTCTATGCGATAAGAGATCTGCGACGTACGCTCATGGTTTGTCGGGCAGCATGAATCGAGGTAATATGTTAGTATTTTGATTTTTGTGGTTGTATGTTTTGTTGTTTCTCATGTTTGTAGTCTTTTATTTTGCCTTGTGGTGAAAATGAGTAAAAGGATTTGTACTGGTGAAAATTAGGAATTTTCCTTTTTCGATATTTAAAATGGATTTACCATTTAATGGGAATACGCATATGGATAATTGTGATTATAAAATCTGAAACTACGTGATATGACTTATGGATAAAGTTAGTTCACGAACCGCCTTATAATTGCTGGAGGCTGAAGGTGTTGTATATTCTCTCGTGTATATAACGAGGGACCTGCTATGCCATAAATTTAAGTTGGTGGTAACTATGAATATGAAAAAGGTTTTTCTGCTCAGTTATGATATTTTTCTTTTCTCAGGGATAAAAGCATGGCTGCCAAATCTGGTACTGGTTGATGCGCGAACATTTATTTCTGGTACGCAGTCAGTTATTCCACGACACCCGTCCTGTTTGCTGGTGATCGATAACCGGTTACCATTGCTCCTGGTCAGGAAATGGTTTCAGAGAAATAGCACGCAGTTTATCAACATAAACTGTATTGTTCTTCGGATGAATGAAACTCGTTCTGTTAATCGAGGATACGAGGAGTATGCTTTCATTAATGGACGAGAATTAACTGATCAATTGATTTCTCAGCTAAGAGCCAATTTAATGGCACCCAATGAGGTTGTGGAGGTCACTAAAGGTTCGACAATGTTTACTTTTCATTTGACTGAATTTGAAGAGGAAATGTTGTATGCATCATTCACAAAAGAAAAATTACACGATTTTTGTATTGCTAACTCACTAACAACTAAGTCAGTGTATCGATATCGGGAACGGATAACCGCTCGCCTGGGATTTTCTCATTTTAATGAAACCATCATTTTTTTAACTAGGAATAATTTATTGCATGAAGGTTACCCGACAAACAATTATTCTGGTGAGAATGCAATTTACGGCGAAGCATATGATGTCTCAGATTCTGGTCGACTGAGTATGGCAATAAGGAATGAAGAAATCATTCCTTATTTTCAGCCCATCGTAAATATCAATGGAGACGTCTGTGGCGTTGAGGTTTTGGCTCGATGGCCACAGGGCCATAATTATGCGATTTCTCAGCGTGAGTTTATACCTCTGGCTGAAAAAAGTGGCTTAATGAATGAGTTAACGAGCTATTTAATGACCACCGTTGCGCGTAATCTGGTCGACGGAAGCGAAGGGATAAATAAAACACTATTCGTCTCCTTTAATGTCAGTCCATCAGGTTTAAGTAATCCCGTTTTTTATTGGGAATGCCTTAATTTTATGGAGATAACGCAAAGACTACCGATAAAATTAATGATTGAAATAACCGAAAATCAGACTCTCACTATCACTCCAGCCATCAAAGAGCTGATACGATCGTTGCGAAACAGAGGAGTTCTGTTTGCTTTAGATGATTTTGGGACGGGATACGCTAACCTCTGCTATCTCAATGAGTTAGACCTGGATGTTATCAAAATTGATAAAACTTTCATCAAGGCTATTAAAGAAGCTGAGCAACATATCCCTATGCTCGAGTCAATCATTCATCTTTCCGGGCTCCTGGGATTACGCATGGTGGCGGAAGGCGTTGAATATGGCTATCAGCAGCAATGGTTGGGGAAAAATAATGTGGATTACCTGCAGGGCTATCAATTTTTACCGCCAGTGATGTTTGATGATTTTATGCGTTTTTACAAGCAGTCTGTAGGGCTGTTTGAATCAGCGTCGGATTCAACTTTTTCAGCGTAAACCTGTCGGGAACATCAGGGGCGGATGCCTCTGATGCCGGTATTTTTGCAGAGGTTAGTGCTACAGATCCTGCCTGTCTGGTGAAGGCGAAAGCCTGTAGTGAATGAAGCATCGTTTGTTTATGTGTCTTTTACAGGGTATTTATAACGGTATCAGCGTTAATCAAACCGCTTCCGAGGTTAGTCCATAGCCATGCGTCATTTCCTGCAAAAATTAAGAGCCTGGTTTCCGCCGCCACTCATCTTAGTACTTTTCCTCGTTGCCGATGCGTTGACGGCGAGCTCACGTTTCACATTTGGCGCGGTAAATATCGTGATAAGCGCATTACTGGCCAGTGTCAGTCTGTGGATGATACTGCATACCGCATGGCAAATGTGGATGAAACGTACGACCCTGAATCCGCTTCATGCAAATAAATCGACCACGCTTGTTACCGGCGGATGTTACGCCTGGAGTCGCAACCCGATCTACCTTGGTATGAGCGGACTCCAGCTAGCCTTTGCTCTGTTCATCGGCAGTCCGGCTGGCGTAGTGGCTGTACCGCTGTTTATGCTGGCGGTTGCCAGATTGCATATTGATTTTGAAGAGGAACAATTGCGAAAACATTTCGGGCTGGAATGGGATCGCTTTGAGCGACAGGTTCACCGCTGGCTATAGTCATACCCGACCGAGTACAAGCATTCCTGTCACGACACGATTCGTGCGTAATTGAAACCGGATGATGTAAAATTAGGCGTTTGATTCACAAGGCCATTGACGCATCGCCCGGTTAGTTTTAACCTTCTACCCCGTGTTCGCATTCGTGGGCATGTCCTTATCAGGGCCGATATAGCTCAGTTGGTAGAGCAGCGCATTCGTAATGCGAAGGTCGTAGGTTCGACTCCTATTATCGGCACCATTTCTCTATTTCCTCGGACTGATTTTTCCCATTTCCTGTACCAGGCCCAGGCCGTTTGATGTCATCATCATCTCATTGTACTCAAATATATCTTCTGTATTACCGCTATCCTTCCTCCAGAAAAGGGAGCAGCGACAGCCACTCCCTTCTGGCATCAGGATTTTGGGAACACCCAAACATGTTTTTCGGGTAACGCCAGGTGGCAGTGCTGAGGATCGCGTACTTCGTTGCCGTAGGCGCGGATGACAAAATCATCAGCCACGGTGCGGAACAGGTACTCCCAGCGGTCACCGAGATACATGCTGGTGAGCAACGGGAGAGCCAACTGGTTTTCGCCTGGCCCGTCGGCCAGCACCACACGTTCAACGCGGATCACCGCGGTGCCCTCATGGCCAACCTGAACGCCGTCGCCCGCCTGACCCCACAGGACCCAGTCGCGTCCTTCAATACGTGCTTTGCCGTCACGCACGTCAGTGACTTTGCCATGCAGACGGTTGTTGCTGCCCATAAACTCAGCGGTGAACAGCGTTTTTGGGGAACCATACATCTCTTGCGGCGTACCCTGCTGTTCAATTTTGCCGTTGTTGAGCAACAAAATGCGGTCAGAAATCGACATCGCTTCTCCCTGGTCATGCGTCACCATTAGCGCGGACAACCCGAGATTAATAATCAGCTCACGCAGGAATACGCGCGCTTCTTCCCGCAGTTTTGCATCAAGGTTGGATAATGGCTCATCGAGCAGGATCACGGGTGGGTTATAAACCAGCGCCCGGCCAATCGCTACGCGCTGTTGCTGGCCGCCAGAAAGTTGATGCGGATGGCGCTTACCCAGATGTCCCAGGCCCAGTTGATCCAACACACCCTGTACCCGTTGGTTGATCTCTGCGGTGGAGACTTTGCGCAACTTCAGCGGGTAGGCCACATTCTCAAATACGGTTTTATGCGGCCACAAGGCATAGGACTGGAATACCAGCCCCAGATTACGCTCTTCGGCGGGGATTTCGCTGCGCGGGGTGCCGTCGTAGACCTTGTTGTTGCCGATGGTAATTGACCCTTGTGTCGGTTTTTCCAGCCCGGCCACCGCGCGCAGAAGGGTGGTTTTACCGCTCCCGGACGGCCCGAGTAACGAAACCACTTCGCCCCGTTTGAGGTCCATGGTCACGCCCTTTAGCACCGGATTATCACCGTAGGTTAAGTGCAGGTTCTCGACCGATAATTCAATCATGTAATTTCACTCCAAAACGTAGGGCAATACCCAGGCCCACCACCACCAACAGAATATTGATAAACGAGAGTGCTGCGACGATGTCGATAGCACCTGCCGCCCACAGAGATACCAGCATCGAGCCGATGGTTTCCGTACCCGGCGACAGCAGATAGACGCCCGTGGAATACTCACGCTCAAAGATCAGGAACATCAGCAGCCATGAGCCAATCAGCCCATAACGCGAAAGCGGAATGGTAACGTGGCGGGTAATCTGGCCACGCGTCGCACCGGTGCTGCGTGCCGCTTCCTCCAGCTCTGGCCCCACTTGTAGCAACGTTGAGGAGATGAGGCGCAGGCCGTAGGCCATCCACACCACCGTATACGCCAGCCAGACGCTGAAAATGGTGCTACGCAGCGAGCGCAGCCAGACAATCAGCGTGTCTCGCAACCACTGCGACCACGGCATGCCGGATAACCAGCCGGATTTCAGCGCGTTATCGAGCCACATCGGTAAGAACAGAAACACCCACAAAAACGCCAGACCCGCGAGCAGGCCCGGCACCGCACGGGGCACCAGCACGCTGTAGTCGAGAAAACGCGTGGTGTTATCCGGCTTGCGGTGCATCGCGATACCAATAAACAGATAGCAACCTACCGCCAGTGCGCCGCCTATTACGCCAATCGCCATGGAGTTGACGATGGCCCGCAACAGGTTCGGCTGTTCCCAGATGGTGCGAAAGGTGCTAAGCGACAGCTCATCCCACAGCGAAACGCCTACGCCCCAGTTGGAGATAAACGCACGCAGCACCACGCCCATTAGCGGCACGCCAATGGTGATGGTTAGCCAGAACGCCACCACAGCCCCCGCTATCCAGCGCCATTTACCCAGCGGCAGCGCGCGGGCCTGCGAGGCTTTACCCTTCATGGTGACGAAGCGGTTAGCGGTACGCATCAGGCGACGTTGTAGCATGACCAGTGGGATGGTCAGACAAATCAGCACCACCGCGACCGCCGCCATCAGGTGATACGACGGCGTACCCAGTTTATTGGTCAGTTGGTACAGGTAGGTCGCCAGCACCATGTTGCCTTCCGGATCGCCCAGCACCAGCATCAGACCAAAGACTTCCAGACCGAGGAAAAACAGCAGCACAACGGCGTACAGAATCGAGGGGCGAACCATCGGCAGGCTGACCGAGGTCATCACCTGTAGCGGGGAAGCGCCGGAGATACGCGCGGCTTCCTCCACGTCTGAGCTCACGCTGCGCAGCGCCGACGAGATATAGAGGTAGGCGTGCGGCACGTGCGTCAGACCCGCAATCACCACGATGCTCGACATGTCGTAGATATTCCACGGCACGAAGCCAATCAGCGATTGTACCCACAGTGACAGGAAGCCTACCGGCCCTGCGGCCACCACATAGCCAAAACCCAGCACCATCGGTGAAACAAAAATAGGTACAAGGATCAATGGCTCAATTAACCGTCTGCCGGGCAGGTCGGTACGCACCATCAGGAAGGCCAGAATGCCGCCCAGCGGAATGGCGATAATGACCAGACCGAATGCGAGAATAAAGCCGCTTTTCAGCGCTTTATAGAAGTCAGGGTCGGTAAAAATAAAGCCAAAGGATTCAAGGCTCCAGTCCTTTGCCGGCGAGAAAAACGGCGCGGACAAAAAGCTTTGTATCACGATGAACGACAATGGCGTGTAGATAACCAGCGCGGTTAACAGCACGACGATGCCGCGCGGCAAGCTTTGCCACTTTCTGCGTAATGCATTCATAAGCGGAGATCCGGTAACACGAATTCAGGAAGCAAGTACCAGGCGCACCAGTGAACCGTACGCCTGGTTCTGGCTCTTATTTGGCCGCGGCTTCACGCCACTGTTTGATGTAGTCCAGACGTTTTTTCGGTTGCAGGTATTCAAGTAATGACTCATCAACCGGGATCGGCTTCAGCGCGCTACCCAGCATTTGGGTCATTCCGTCGATGTCATTTTTACCTTCGATGTCGTTACGGATAGAGGGAATATCGGCCTGGTTGGCGAGTATGTTTTGCCCTTTTTCAGACAGCACATAGTCCAGCCACAGTTTGGCGGCATTGCTATGTTCAGCCTGCTGGCTGATGAAAGAAACTCGTGACAGCACCAGGGTGTAGTCCTTCGGATAGGAGATGCCCAGTGACGGGGCGTTTTTGGCACGCGCTTCGGCGTAAGAGCCGAGGATATTATAACCAATCAGGTTTTCACCCGATGAAACCCTCTCCATCATCGTACCAGTGGACGATTGCACGGCTAACCCGCCTTTCGCCACGTCGGCCAATGTTTTGAAGTAGTTCGGATCGGCCTTGTAATCCAGCACCGATAGCATGAAGCCAACCCCGGATTTTTCGATATCGTAGGTGGTGACTTTGCTTTTGAATTTATCCACCTGGCCTGCAATCAGCTTTGCCAGCGCGGCGTGAGAATCCGGAACCTCGTTCGCTGGGATGAGGCGCTTGTTGTAAATAAACACCACTGGCTCGTAGGTGGTGCCGTACGCTTTGTTGTGCCAGACAGCCCATTTCGGCAGTTGGTTCTGCTCTGCTGAAACATACTCCATCGCATAATCGGTCGCGAGCTTCATCGCGGTATCCATGGAGGAGCTCCAGATGACGTCACCGCTGCCGCCGCCAGCAGCCTGTTCGCTGATATAACGGTTATACAGCTCGGTGCTGTTCATATCGTTATATTCAACTTTGATGCCCGGATAGGTGGCTTCAAAGCCCTGAATCAGCGGCCCCGCCGCTTTGGTATCCGTTGTGGAGTAAACCACGACTTTGCCTTCTTTGGTGGCGGCATCAACCACCTTTTGGTAGTCAGCCGGATACCCCTGCGGTAGCGCGGACAGGGCAGAAAACGACATGAAAACAGCAGCAGAGATCAGAGAGATGCGGAATGTGTTCGTCATTATTATTAACCTTCTGGTTACACTTTGGGAACTAAAAATCAACATAGCGGATGGGAGGGGAGAGACAAGAGGGGAGAGAGAGCCGGCTGGTGGAAATGTGATTGTTGGCGTTGTTTCGGTAATTAACACCATAGAAACCGTGAGCGCGGGGATTTGAGAGAATGGAATGCTCACCGTTGTAGGCCGGATAAGCGAAGCGCCATCCGGCACTATACGGAACACTGCCGGATGGCGCTTCGCTTATCCGGCCTACGGAGTTGTCAGTCAGCCCCCTTCCGATACAACCGCCGCGGATGCCCAATACTCCCATACTGAATCTCAATCACAACAAACCCAATCTCCACGCAGTACTCCAGATACCGACGCCCCGTCGTTTTACTGATCCCCGCCTCCTCGACCACCTGCTCAACCGACCAACTCACCGCCGGATGATCGCTAAAAATCCGCTGCACCCGCGCCAGCGTCGCAGGCTCAATCCCCTTGGTCGACGGCTGCCCCGCAGCCTCCCCGGCAGGCAAATTGAACAGCTTATCCAGCGCGTGCTGATCCACCACTTTCACCTGCCGCAGCGTGTGCTCCAGCAGCATAAAGCGCTCCAGCGAGGCCCGCAGACGGTGGGAAAATACGGGTTTTAGCAGGTAGTCAAACGCGCCGCTGCGCATAGCATGGCTGCAGGTTTGCATATCGCTGGCGGCGGTGATGAATATCACCGAGCACTCAAACTGTTTGAGCAGCGGGCTATCAATAAGCTCAACGCCCTGACCGTCCGGCAAATAGTTGTCCAGCAGCAGCAGACGTGGCTGATGAAGGAGGATCAGTTCGCGGGCCTGTTCCAGCGATCCCGCGATTCCCACGATGCGCAGATGGAAGTTTTGCTCAATAAACTCCCGATGCAACTGTGCGAGATGTGGCTCATCCTCAACAATAACAACCTCAAGAGGGCGGATATCAGTCATGGGAAGGTCCTGTCGAAAGAGAAATCTGGAACGGGATGAAAACCGAAAATACGGTACCCTGCGGGATGTTATCGCTTATTTCGATGCTGCCACCAGCCCGACGAACGTAGCCCGCGACCAGGTACAGGCCAATACCATGTTCTGAACCGGTGAGTTCACTGCTGTCAGTGGGTTTACTGGTAAAGCCTTGCTCAAAAATATGCGGCTTCATGGCCTCATCAACGCCACAGCCCCGGTCAGCCACTTCAATCACCAGTTCGTGGTTGCGATCCGATATATACACTTCCACCGGCGCGGTACGTGCTGGCGTTTTCAACGTGGCATCGACAGCGTTGTCCACCAGATTACCAATTACTGACATCAGCTCCGTTTCGCTCAGCCCTTCCGGTAGGCGCGAGAGCTGACAGGCAGGGTCGAAAACCAGCTCAACACCTTTCTCGCGGGCACCGACATATTTCCCCAGCAGCAGGCCGCACAGCGCCGGAGAGACAAACTGCCTGGAGAGGAAATCCAGCACCCGCTGGGCCCCCTCTGACTGTACCTGAATATAACGCAGCGCATCGTCATAGCGCTGCATCTGCAGCAGACCGACGAGCGTCGCCGTCCAGTTGAGCTGCTCGTGGCGCATGATGCGCAGGTTATCGGCATAGCGGGTCACCTGGCTGAGTTGACTGCTGAGCGTATTGATATCGTTCTTATCGCGGAAGCTGAATACCCAACCGCTTTGGGTGCCCGGCTCGACTTCAATAGCCACGCGGTTGACGATGGTTTCCCGTTGATTCAGGACGGTAATATGATCGTGATGGCGGCTGTCATAAGCGGTATTGCCAGGCGCGAAAAATGACGGCGGCAGTTGAATCACCTCATCCAATGGCTTGCCGAGCAGCGCTTGTTCACTCTGGCGAATATTGAGCATCTCCCGGGCGGCACGATTGATGAGGATGAGCTGTTTATCGGCATTGACCGCAAAGACTCCTTCGTACATGGCCTCCAGCAGCGCTTTTTGCTGTAGCACCAACTGGGCGATATCTTTGGGTTCCAGGCCGAACATCTGTTTTTTCAGCGTACGGGTCAGTAACCAGGAAAAAATAAACAGCAGCAGCAGCAGGGCAAGGCCGTACATTCCGGTGCGCCACAGCAGGCGGGCGTTGATATTGGCGATGTAGGAGGTGAGGTAACCGACGGAGACAATGCCGATTACCTGATGATGGCTATCGAAAATAGGTGCTTTACTGCGTAACGAGACACCGATCCCACCTTTACGCACAGTGATAATGGTTTTGCCCTTCAGTACATCAGCATTGTCGCCGCCGATCATCGGCAGGTTAAGGCGCTCCGGGGATTCTGAGTGGTAAAGATGCTGTTCACGCGCATCACCAATCACAATATAGCTGGCGTCGCTTTCGGCGCGCAGCGGCTGAATCAGTTGTGCGATACCAGGAATATCCCGCTGCTGTACTTTTTCTGCCAGACCGGGAATCAGGGCAATTTCGCTGGCCTGTACTCGCGCGCGTTGGCCCAAATCGTGGTGCAACTGACGGTCGATAAAGTGAAACAGCAATACGCCAAGCAGCGCCAGCAGAAGGCAGGAAAAAGCCACCAGCGAGAGGAACAGCTTTACCTGAAAGGGCAATCTGAGTTTCATGTAGTCCGCAGCGGCCAGAGCAGAAAGGGTCATCTGAAAAGCCTATCATGCGAAAATACGAACCGTAATCGAGGGACGACAGAGTTGTGAACTGCCTACATTCTCCGCGAATTTCTGAGGCAATAAACGGTATGTCGACGATGCGATCCAACGGCTGTATCCATTGAAAATGCGCATCGTTGACGGTGATTTTTTTGGATCTTCCGGTCTATGACTCTGGGTGTCCGTCGATCGCGGCTTTCAGATCGCGATACTCTTCGCATTGGGTGCCGCAGATATTCTTAATGGTTGCCAGCTCCGCTTTCGCCAGGTCGGGGCGGCCTTTAACCATCCATGCTTCCCCAAGATATTCGCGTACTTTCGCATAGTGCGGATCAAGGGCAATCGATCGTTGGTAGTAACTTATCCCTTCATCCGTACGCCCTAGCTTGCGTGTCGCGTAGCCTCGATAGTTCCAGGCTTCACGCGTATTGGGCTGCTGTAAGGTATCGAGTAAATTGATGGCATCCTGATAATGGCCGGTTTTCGCCAGGTGATACGCATACTGCGTTTTATCCTGATCGTCGATCATGCTGCTTTTTTCGGGCAAACATTTTTGGGTTTTGTTGTCGTAAACCTGACCCTTCGGGCATGTTGGTGTGGTGGTATCGTCATTTCCCATGGCGCTGGCTGCAGCGGAGTAGAGCAGCCCGCCTGAGATCAGGCAAATCAACGGCAGTATTTTCGTCATGGCGTGCATCTTCATGGTCCTGTCCTCTCGGTATGAGTGAAGGTTCTTGCATGCTGTAAACCGCACAGCCCATGCTTTATTCATTATCGATGCCTATAAATTGACCTGCCGTTTATTTTTAATACACCGCTTTATTAGCAAAGAAGGAGTAGCCGCTAACGCGGCTGTTGCTGGGTCGCACAGTGAATACCGCCGCCACCGGCCGCGATACCGTCGATATTCAATTGAATAATCTCACGCCCGGTAAATTGCTCCTGCAAAATATCGCGCGTGTTACGGTCCGTGCGTTTATCGCCAAACTCCGGCGCAATGACCGCATCATTACACAGATAGAAATTGATATAACCGGCGGCAAAATCACTGTTCGCATAGCTCTGGCGAATAGTTGATGGTCCTTCCAGCGTGATCACGTTCAGGTGCCGTCCTTTTGCATCTGTGGCTGTGCGTAAGATTTCCAGATGTCGCCGGGTTACAGCGTAGTCAAACGATGTAGGGTCCTGCTCAAGACCCGCTACCACCGTACCCGGATGTGTGAATCTGGCGTAAAAGTCCGTATGGCCGTCGGTAATATCCTTTCCGGCAATACCTGGTAGCCAGATGATCTTATCCAGTCCCAGCAGGCGCTTTAATTCGGCTTCACATTCAACTTTACTGACGCCCGGGTTGCGGTTGGGATTGAGAACACAACTTTCGGTAATAATGGCTGTCCCTTCGCCGTCTACCTCTATCCCGCCACCTTCAAGGATCAAGGTTGAGCGGATAAATTCAGCTTTAGCATAATCTGTGACAAATTCAGCCACTTCGGCATCGCGATCGTGTTCCTGCTTCTCGCCCCAGCCGTTGAAGTTAAATCCAACGCCACCGGGCATGCCGTGGGGGCTTTTCACAAATACTGGTCCGGTATCGCGGATCCACAGATCGTCAATTGGATGAACCAGCAGGTTAACTGATGGCCCACATAGTTTTGCCGCGAGCGCGTGGTCTTCTTCGCGCACCAGCATATTCACGGGTTCAAAGGCGGCAATGGTGTTCGCGACCAGCGCCAGATTTTTCCGTACCACGGGAAGCAGGTGAGGTTCCCAGATCGCCACACTGGCACCAAACGCCATCCAGGTGGCAGCATGAGGTGCTCCTTCATCCGGCATCTGACAGCGGCGGCTCTCTGCTGCGCGGGCAACCTGGCTTAAACTGATACCCGTCATGCTGGCGAGTAGCATACTCGTTGACGTCACCAGGCTCTGCCTGACAAATGAACGTCTTGTTATCATGGGATTAACCTTTGCGTATATTTATCTGATATTGGATGAATAAAATAATAATAGATAATTAATGTTCTGCGTATTTTAAATATTGAATAATAAATAAATTGATTGCGGGTAAGTTTCATGCGGAATATAGCACAGGAGATATTCGTTGCAATCTCTTAGTTTTATATTATGAGTGAAATTGACTACTATTAAAATTTCTCAACTATATATAATTTATATTTATCAGCATGAACATGTGTCACGCCGTTGGCTCTGAAGCCTCGTCTGACGGGCCTTGTCGCGGATTGTGATCTGGCCGGTTGTTCTGTTGTATTTATTAATGCCATGAACCGTGTGGACTATAGTAAAGATGGCCGTTATTTCTCATCATTAATAACCGTGAGTGGGGGATGTGCATGAAGAAGATACTGATGCTGGTCGGAGATTATGTCGAAGATTATGAAACGATGGTGCCTTTTCAGGCTTTGCAAATGCTTGGGCATCGTGTGGATGCCGTCTGTCCGGATAAAAGTCAGGGTGACTACGTTCAGACCGCCATTCACGATTTTGATGGGGCGCAGACCTACAGTGAGAAACCCGGGCATCGCTTCACCTTGAATGCGAATTTCTCTGATGCGCGCGAGGCGGATTATGATGCCTTGTTGATCCCTGGCGGGCGGGCGCCGGAGTATTTACGTCTGAATCCGGATGTCATTCAACTGGTACAAGACTTTAACTCTGCGGGTAAACCTATCGCCGCGGTGTGTCATGGCCCGCAACTGCTGGCGGCAGCCGGAGTGTTAGAAAACCGGACCTGCAGCGCGTATCCAGCGTGTGCGCCAGAAGTTCGGTTGAGCGGTGGGCATTATGCCGATATCGGGATTGACCAGGCGCACGTCGACGGTAATCTGATTACCGCGCCGGCATGGCCTGCTCATCCTGCCTGGTTGGCTAAATTTGTTGAAGTATTAATGAAGTAACGGGTACCGGCTTTGCAGGTCGGTATAACCCATCCGGCTATACCGACTGCAAAAAATTACCGTTGCATGAGTGCGAATACTCCCCAGCCGAGATATTCCCGGGTGAAGGTGACATGGCGTCCCGGTGACGTCCTCAGTTGCTCTCTGACTTCCTGCGCAAAGTCATCATTTGGGTTCGCCTCCAGCCATCGACGCATCGTCAACCACTTAGCGGCTTCGTATCGATCCCAGCCTTCCTGGTCTGCCAGCACCATTTCAACCAGGTCGTAGCCCAGTTTGTCGAAAAACGAAACGAGGTCGGCAAGGGAAAGAAAATCGGCCACCGAGTCGGCTCCGCATGCCTGGGCAATATCTTCTGCGGCGGGCATTTGACGCCAGTACGGTTCACCGATCACGATGATTCCGCCAGGTTTGAGGCTCTTTGCCAGCAGCGTGATTGTCCCGGCGACACCGCCTGCAATCCACGTTGCGCCGACGCAGGCAGCGATATCGCATTTTTCATCCGCGACATAACCTGCCGCATCGTTATGGATAAAGCTCACGCGATCGGTGAGGCCCAACTGTTCCGCGCGTTGTCTGGCTTGTGCGCTAAACAGTTGGCTCATATCAATGCCGATCCCCGTAATGCCATGGTCGCGTGCCCAGGTGCAGAGCATCTCACCGGAACCACTGCCCAGATCCAGAACACGGGTTCCTGGCGTCATACGTAGCGCCTGACCTAATGTGGCATATTTTTGCGCGGTGAACGGATTATGAATGCGATGAGCGCTTTCGCTGATCGTAAAAATCTTGGGAATATCCATCACTCTCTCCTTAGCGATTATCTAACTGGGCGCGAACATTGTTTAATCCGGTGGTGTTGATGCGGTAGGGCTGACCATTGACGGATTTGATCAACTTTTTGGTTCTGAGCTTTTTAAACACCTCAAGCGTGCAGTCGCAGAGCAGCAATCCTTCACGGCTATAACATTCAACGGATGTGACGCGGCCAGCGCTGTCGCGGACGTGCGCAATGCGGCCACCTTTGGCGAGAACGTGTAAGGTACGTTGTTCCTGACGGGATAAATTCATACTGGGAAACCTGTTTAATCATCATGTGCAAAACGTGCAAACACACAGCGGTGTCCGCATTCGATTTCAGCGCATTGATAACCAGTCCGGCCTGATAAGGTCGGCAAACTGATTATCTGATGATGACATTCTCCAGCATCAAAGCCTCGGGTTGAGTTGAAAGGTATTTACACGGTGTATGATAGCAGTGGAATGTTGGATGGGAATCTTGCGCCAGTAAAAGTGTGACCCGCAACGGAAAAATGGCCTGGAAGGACATCCCGTCGCATCGAATAGCTTTAAATTGTTGTAATGTTATTAACATATTAAATCATTAAAATATTTTATAGTTAAATGGCTTTAGGAAATATGAATTTGAGTTATTCTGCACTCTTCGTTCTTATATTACACGCTAATATATTAGCCTGATTTAAGCGTGTCGGGATTGATTGTTTTATTTATGATAAGCAGTATTTATTATAGCTATCGCAGGATGATGTTCTGTAAATTATTTCTGTTTAAGAATTCTCTCTATGGTGAGAAATGTGTATACTTGTTTCTGCAAGAGACTCTTCTGTTATCATTAAAATTATAAGTATGTCCTTTACACCCGTATTTCCTCTACTCTGTATCTCTTCTCAGGGTAGAGGTTTTTTTACCTGTAATTCATCGGGTAGCACCTATTAATAATAATTTAACACCGTGCCAGGTGTTATTATAGCTACTATGACTAATGATGCCGGATATCATGATTTTATAATAGTACCGCGGCGTTTCTATTCCGTAATGAATTGTTCAGCTATCCCTCTGTTTACCAGGGTATAGTATAGTGGCGCTTATAATTGTCTGTTTTTCAGCGTGATATGTTTTTCTTGTCGTTGGGATAAATGTGACCTTGCTCATGGATTTTAATGCACTAAATGGCTATTTCTAGAGAAGTGCAAACGGTTGCACGTAGCTGTAATGGTATTCGTTCATTAAAAAAATATAGCGATGGTTTGCCTTGTGTCTTTATAGGATATGGAGACTTAAATGATTTCCATTATCTCTTGGGTAGACGGAAACTGTTATGGCTTCTGTTAGCTTAACACCATGTAAAATAGTCGTAAAAACAAGCAGGGAATATGATGTGATCATCAAAAAGGCGATTTTTGATTACAAGCATAACGATCGGTTTTTTATCTTCCTTAATATAAATCGTTGTCAGAACACTCATGAGATCAGTGGTCTGGGATGAGCGCTGATTTTATTTGACACTTCAGATGTATCCCTCTCTCGCTGCATGCAGGTATCTCCTCGCAGTACCCCATGAATGAAACATTAAAGGATGTCCCACAATGGATATTGTTGAACGCTTTATTAACTACACCAAAATCAATACCACAACCTCACGGGAAAATGGCGCAAATGGCATCATGCCGTCTTCCCCAGGCCAAATGGTGCTGGCAAAACTGCTCGCAGCAGAGCTTGAAGTATTAGGGATGCAAAACATTGAAGTCAGGGATACGGCGATTGTAACGGCAACATTACCTGGAAATACTGACGATAATATTCCTGTCGTTTCCTTTTTTGGACATCTGGATACCAGTGCCGAACAGACTGCAGACACGCATGCGCAACGCCTTCACTATAGCGGTGGCGATTTATGCCTGAACAAAGAACATAATATCTATCTGCGCGAAAGTGAATTTCCAGAACTGAAAAACTATATCGGTGATGACCTGCTCGTGACGGATGGAACCAGCCTGTTAGGTGCTGATGATAAAGCTGCCATCGCTGCCATCATGAATGCCATACAGTATCTGGTTGCACATCCGGAGATTAAACATGGACCGGTGAAGGTCGGTTTTGTTCCTGATGAAGAGCAGGGGCTACGGGGTGCCAAAGCTTTTGATGTTGCCGCGTTTGGCGCAAATTTTGGCTATACCCTAGATTGCTGCGGCATAGGTGAGTTTGTCTATGAAAACTGGAATGCAGGCGATGCGGAAATTATCTTCACCGGTCAATCTGCGCACCCAATGTCAGCTAAAGGTAAACTGAAGAATTCTCTGCTGATGGCGCATAAGTTTATTGCGATGCTGCCGGGCGGAGAAGCACCTGAATATACGGAAGGTCGTGAAGGATATTACTGGGTAAAACAGCTGCAGGGTAACAGTGCCCGTACCGTACTGAAACTGGATATTCGCGACTTTAGTGAAGAAGGTTATAAGTCCCGTATGGCATTTATTCGCCAGCTTGCAGTAAGTGCCTGTGCACTATGGGGCGAAAATAGCGTGGTCTGCCATTTAACCGATCGCTATGCGAATGTGTTTAATAGCCTGCAGGGCGATTCGCATTATCCTATTGATATTGCTATGCGTGCTTATCAGAAATGCGGAATCACTCCGCAACCTGTCGCCATGCGTGGCGGGTATGATGGCGCGGTTCTGTCGCAGAAAGGGTTACCGTGTCCGAATATTTTTACCGGTGCGCATAATTTCCATTCAATTTATGAATACTTGCCGGTGCGATCGCTACGGGCAGCCAGTGATGTTGTGGTCGCAGTTATTGAAGAAACCTACGCTGAGTTCGCCGAAGGGAGAACTCAGTCATGATTCAGGTAATAATTGCCCTTCTGGTTATCGTTGTGGTCGCTCGTCTGATCCTGAAGGGGTACCGGGCCGAACCCGTGTTATTTATCGCGGGTCTGGTGCTAATGATTTGTACCGGATTAACCGGATGGGGCTCCGTATTGCCGAAGGGGGTTGCCAGTACCGGGATTGCTTTTCTCGATCCATTTGAAGTTATGCGCGATCTGTTCAGCACACGTGCAGCCGATCTCGGTCTGATGATCATGGCGTTGATGGGATTTGCTCACTACATGGATCATATCGGGGCAAATGAAGCGGTGGTGCGCGTGGTGACGAAACCGTTACGGGCACTGCGATCTCCTTATATTCTGCTGTTTTTTTCCTACCTGCTTGCCAGTCTCCTGCAACTGGCCATCCCTTCAGCGACCGGGCTTGCCGTGTTACTGATGGGGACAATGTTCCCGATTATGCTGGGCCTGGGGCTCTCTGCGGCTTCGGCCGCCGGGGTCATCGCCACCTCGCTGGGGGTGGCATACACCCCAACAGCGATTGATGCCATCAGGGGAGCGAAAGCAGTCAATATGGATGTGGTGGAATACGTTGTTTACCACCAGGGGCCAGCAGCGCTTGCAACCGTACTGGTTGTCGGCGTTTGCCATTTTTTCTGGCAACGTCATTGCGATCGCAACGCGGGGACGTTACCTCGGGAAATCGGGAGCGCTGAGATTGTCGATTCAGGAAAGGCGCCGGCTTTTTATGCTGTGCTTCCCATGCTGCCTATACTGATGGCGGTAGGATCATCCGCGATGTTTGTCAGTGGAATTAATCTAAACATAATCACCATCGTGCTTATCGCAATGGCTATTTGTATGCTGATTGAATGGATACGAGCGCGTGATTTAAAGTCGGTGTGTGAAGGGTTCAGCCATTTTCTGAAAGGAATGGGCGCGGCGTTTACCGGTGTTGTGGGCCTGCTGGTCGCAGCCGGAGTTTTCGCGCATGGCATCAAAGTCATTGGTGCCATTGATCAGTTAATTTTGATGGCAGAACATGTCGGATTACCACCCTTTGCGATGGCCGTCGTCTTTGCGCTGGTGACGCTTGCGGCAGCAATTATTATGGGCTCGGGGAATGCGCCATTCCTGGCATTTGTTGAGTTAATCCCACAAATTGCCGCGAGCATGGGCGCTAACGCGGTTGCTATGATCCTACCTATGCAGCAGGCATCACATATGGGGCGGGCTATTTCGCCGGTATCCGGTGTTGTTATTGCGGTTTCAAGTGGGGCAAAAATTACACCTTTCGATGTAGTTAAACGTACTGCTGTACCGCTTATTGTGGGCTTTGTCACCCATACTTTGATTATCGGTATTTTCTATTAGTCGTAACTGCTGCAAGCAAACCTCCGGGGCACGGAGGTTTGCTTGATAATGTTATTTATAATCTCAAATAAAACTGGTTGTCATAAGTTATTATTTGTTTTCATCTTTATCGCATTATTCTTATTGTTCTACCACGGTATCGTATATAGATGAATAATTAAGGAAGGTAATATGTTAATCTGGCGTTTTTTATACGTGAGAATTAATTAATCTGGATCATATTATGCTGGTTTTAATTGTAGTAGTTTTTTAAATGAAGTGATGCCAAGTCCAAATGTGATAACGATTTATCTGGGTGGGTTTTAAGTGGTCAGTGATTTAGGAAAGATCAGCGCATCGAGGCACAATTACCAGGATGAACTTGAAACGTTTACCTGGAGTGCATTAGTTGCCGTGGGTATCGCAATACAGGACCAAAAGATTTACTCTAAAATATCAGAGCATCTCTTCATTATGAACTGGCTGGCGATTGCGAAAAAAAGGAAGATATTTTCAAAAACTATCGCCAACGAACTTCAGTGGTTAATAGAAGAGGGGAAAAGGAAAAGCATTAATGCCCAACTTAAATTTAAGATAGAGTATTTATATGCTACATCAAGTGGTGATGTCACAATGCAGAGTTACTATTTTAAATTTACTCATGTTATTGAAAATCTAAGGAATAATGGCTGGGAGAGTTTTCTTCTCACACCCGGGAAATGGCGTGATTTGAGTGAAGATGTTAAGGTTCGCAAAGGCAATTTTATTTTTATGGATGACACCCGACTTCAGGAGTGCTTTGGTACTCAGGGCGAGATATTAAAACCTTTCTGTCTTCGGGTTTATGGTGATGTCGAATTTGCAAAGTCGCTGTTCATCAAAAATAATCTTCCGGTTGAGTTTGTAAAGCATACTTCAAATGAGTTTTACTACTTTTATTTTAATCTGGATGGGTGATGAACACTGGCGATACATAAATGAAATTTGCCAGTCATAATACGTTGTTGTAGCCAGATTTTACATTCTGAGATATAAATCGCGATAGAGGGATTGGGGATGTTTACGCGAAAGTTAACGATCACGACTGAATGGATAAAGTTATCTGATGTTCCTGACCGCGTGTTCATCGCTTTTCGAGGGGTAATCGAAATATGCGAAAGTTCATCTGTTCCTGACGACAAGACTCCCCTGCTAAGGTTGGAAAATGAAATGGCGATTATCACGGTTGACGCATTATCCTGGGTCAGAGTTCCGGCAGAAAGTCGGGGAAATATTACGGTATATATTCTCTGATGTGCTGAATATTAACACCGATAAATTACATCAGACATCGGTAAAATCATCATGACCTGATTATGCGGGCTACAACATTCGTATTGCATTGGTGTTATAGATAATGCCAAACACCGCTACCGCCAGCAGGAACAGGGATGAGATAAAAACGCTGTATCTGACAAACCGCGTGGGCATCCAGCGTTTGAAAATCACGATATAAAATGACAGAACGGCAACGTCAAAAATGATCCATACCAGCGTGAGTATCAGCATGCTGGTGGCGAAATTATGTGTAATGGTGATGAACTGTGGAAAGAATGAAACGAAAAACAGAATATCTTTCGGGTTTGATACGCCAATCAGAAAACCGTTGATAAATCCCCCATGAGACGGCTGGCGAGAGTCTTCGCAGGCGGCTTGATTTCTTGCCCACAGACTGCAAAACGCGCTATAGCCGATATACAGCGATCCGGCGAGACCCAACACACACAGCAGCAGAGGAGAGAGTGATACCACCCCCGCCAGCATCAGCGCAGCGATCGCAAGCAAGAGCAATGAAGCACCGTTAGTTCCGCATAGCGTCATAAAGGCCTGGCGATAGCCGTACTGTGCCGCCGTCGCGGTAATCAGTGCCACAACAGGACCAGGCGTTAGCAACAGTGTTAGCACCGAGAGGCTGTATACAGCCAGTAAAGCGAGATTCATATCTGATGATCCTGACGTTATTTTTCATCAGTATTCCGCTTGCGTGTCACATTGAAAAACGAATAAAACTGCGCTCTACTGTGAGTAAAACTCAACATAGAAGCCGATGATGACGCTACCTCCGTTGTATGCCCTGAGGGCTTTTGAAGCCGCAGCTCGTCTGGGATCGTTCAGCAAAGCAGCTATTCAACTTAACGTGACTCCGGGCGCGGTAAGCCGTCATATTCGCACGCTGGAAGCCTGGTTTGGCTGTGAGCTATTTATCCGCAGCGGCCCGCGTATCGAGATAACACCTTCTGGCCAAGGGTTAGCACAGCAGTTGACGGCTGGGTTTCAGAGTTTAGAACATGCCTGCCATGCTTTTCGTAGCAGCAGTCATGAGCTGCGGTTGAAAGCACCCTCAACGTTGACCATGCGCTGGCTGCTGGATGTGCTGCGGCATTTCCGGGAAGCCCATCCAACGCCGGTGATTGAAATCTCCAGTGTGTGGATGGACACCGATTCCGTCGCATTCAGTCGCGAACCGTATGACTGTGCAATCCTGTTGGGGAATGGTTATTTTGGCGAGGATACGGACAGTCGTTTGCTGTTTCAGGAGTGGCTAATCCCGGTCTGTGCGCCTGCGTTGCAGGCTCAGGCGCAAAGTGATATCGCCGCCTGTGAATTGATTCATCCTTCCGCCGATCGCCGCGACTGGCGTCGCTGGCTGCAGCGTACCGGGGCGTTTCCTGCGTTGAACCTGGCACGTGGCAACGTGTTCGACACCCTGGAGCAGGGGAGTCTTGCGGCAATGAGCGGGCATGGGGTAGCGGTCGCCGATCTGCTATTAAGCCTGACGGCTATTGAGAGTGGGATGCTGGCGTTACCGTTTAAACAGGTGGTCGCGACAGGGGACGGTTATTATCTCGTCTGGCCAAAAGCGTCAACCCGGCTTCGAAATATTGAGTTGCTGTATCGCTGGTTAAAAGAAGCTGCGCCTGAGGCTGACATAGCAGAACTGCTCTGGCTGGAGTAACCCGCAGAACACCATATTGATAACAATTCTCATTATTATTGTTGTGTTGTGCGGGTAATGGTAATGTTGCCACCCATCGTACGTTGCAAATTCCATTTCTTGTGCAGAAGACAGCATGAACAACACCACCATCCAGAATACATCCGGACGTTTTACCCGCACCTTCTCCGTCAGTGAGTTTAGGGACTTTGGTGAGCGTTACGGGATCGATTACCGTTTTCCGTTGCTGGCGCAAAAAACGGGTCTTCCGTGTTCCAGTGCTGTATTGCAAGGGGAAGTAGAGGAGATGATGCTCCCTTGCGGGATGTGCGTCACACACTCTGATGTACAGGTGCTGCAACCGTATGAAACTACCTCCCGGCACAGTAGCCCCTTGTATATGCTGGTGGTGCTGGAAGGTTGCGTGATACTGACGCTCAACGGGCAGGAACATGTGGTACGTTCCGGCATGGCGTTTAGTTCGCGTCTGAGTGAACGCCAGGCAATGAGCGCCCGTCACCCTGCCGACTGCAAGCTACGGACGCTATCACTCGGGTTGTATCCTGACGGAGCATGGCGCAAAGGATTACTTGAATCCCTCATGCGTGAGTGGGAAAACTGTCAGACGCCAACGCTTATTTGGCAGGTGCCGGGGTTTTTACTCAGCGGATTACAGTATGCGCAGCAGGGCTCACTTAGCCATGTTTCCCGCCAGTTGATGCTGGAAGGACTGATTTTACAATTATTTGGTCACGGTCTCAGCGTTTGTCAGGTGGAAAGCGGCAAATGCCTCGCCGCCAGTGGCGAACAGCAGCGGCTGGAAAGGGTGCGCCGTCTGTTGGAGCAATCCCCTGAAAATGACTACACGCTTAACGAGCTGGCGCAGCGCGCAGCGATGAGCCCCAGCAGTTTGCGCAGCAAGTTCCGTGCGGCATATGGCTGCTCCGTTTTTGACTACCTGCGCGACTGCCGTCTGGAACGTGCGCGCGGCTATTTACTGGAAGGATACAGCGTACAGCAGGCGGCCTGGATGTCGGGTTATCAGCACGCAACTAACTTCTCTACCGCTTTTCGTCGTCGCTATGGCTTCCCGCCTGGTGATGTTCTCAAACTTTGCTAATCCATTTTCCCGTTTTATGCGCGAAGCTGATTCATAATTTGGCGCTGCGCATACGCAACCTGGCATTCGGCATAGCGACTCCTGATACAAAAATGGCAATAATTCTCATTTACAGATAGATATGCCTTGGGAGATGTTCATGTTCGCGAAGACTCGGTTGGCGCTGCTGATAGGATGGGTGACCGGCAGTGTGGCTTTTCCTCTGCTGGCGCAGGAAACAACAAAAAACGATACGGTGGTTGTCACTTCGCAAATGCAGAGTGGGGCGACCAAGCTTGCCACACCGGATATCGAAACACCGCAGTCGGTATCGATCGTTACCCGTGAACAGTTTGAAGAGCAGGGCGCA
Organism: Citrobacter sp. RHBSTW-00029; assembly: GCF_014104295.1. NCBI lineage: Bacteria > Pseudomonadati > Pseudomonadota > Gammaproteobacteria > Enterobacterales > Enterobacteriaceae > Citrobacter > Citrobacter sp. RHBSTW-00029. Next base: position 3,172,253 of record NZ_JABXRT010000001.1, on the reverse strand, counting down.
ACCAGCGTGCGGCAGGCTGTTAGCTACACACCTGGGGTGTACAGCAATCAGATTGGTGCCTCCAACCGCTTTGACTACATTGTGCTGCGCGGTTTCTCCGATGGTAGTCTGGACAACGTCTATCTCGACGGCCTGAAAATGATGGGCGACACTAACTCGCACAGTTCGCTGGTGGTCGATCCGTGGTTTCTCGACAATATTGAAGTGGTGCGCGGCCCGGCTTCCGTGCTGTACGGCCGTTCCTCTCCGGGCGGGATCGTGGCGCTGACATCGCGTAAACCGTCGTTTGATGCGGGCGGAGAAGTGAAGCTGTTTGCTGGCAACAATAATCAGCGCGGCGCGGCGTTTGACGTCACCGGGGCGCTGGATGATAACGATCGCGTCGCCGCACGACTGAGTGGAATGACGCGTTATGCGGACTCGCAGTTTGGTCCCTTGAAGGAAGAACGTTACGCGCTGATGCCGAGCCTCACCTGGCGCATCACCGATCAAACGCGTCTTGACCTGATGGCCTATCTGCACCGTGATCCTGAAGGCGGTAGCCACTCCGGTCTGCCGTATGACGGCACCGTGGTTCCCCATTACGGGCAAAAGATCTCCAACACCTTTTACGAAGGCGAGGATGATTACGATAAATACGATCGTCGTGAAAACATGGTGGGCTACAACATTGAGCACCTGTTTGATAACGGCTGGTCGGTGCGGCAAAAGTTACGCTATTTGCATACCGACGTTGAGCTGAACCAGGTGTATGCGGCAGGCTGGTTGAATGAAACCGAGCTTAATCGCGGTTACTCCGGCTCAGACGAAAACATGTCGGCGATAACGCTGGATAATCAACTGGATGGTAGCTTTGATACCTGGCAGGTTAACCACCGTCTGCTGGTGGGCATCGATTATCAGGATCGCAGCAACAATACCACCGGCTACTACGGGGCGTTCCCGCCGATTGACGCCTTTAACCCGGTGTACGGCGCGAAGCCGGATTACATCAATATGTATGCGCGCGAGAAACACAAGTTGCGCCAGACGGGCTACTATTTGCAGGATCAGATGTCATGGGATCGCTTCCGTATAACGCTCGGTGGCCGCTACGATCAGGTGAGCATATCTAATATTGATAAGCAAAACGGCACTCGCAGCGATCTGGACAAAAATAACTTCAGCAGTCGCGCTGCTCTGCTTTATTTGTTCGATAACGGCGTTGCGCCGTACATCAGCTATTCCACCGCCTTTACGCCAACCAGTTTTGCTGATGAGAACGGTAACCTGTTGGAACCGATGAAAGGTAAGCAGTGGGAAGCCGGGCTGAAATATGAACCGGAAGGGTTGAATAGCCAGTTTAGCGCGTCGGTGTTCCGCATTAATCAGACCAATATTGCCACCAAAGAAGAGCCGACCGATCCGTACCGTTCGATTGGCGAAATTGAATCTGAAGGGGTAGAGCTGGAAGCTATTAGCCAACTGACGGACAGTTTCCGTTTGCAGGCGGCGTATACCTATACCGACATTCGCTATAAGAAAAGCAGCCCGGAAGAGCAGGGCAAGCGTGCCGTTTATGCGCCGCGCAATCAGGCCAGCACCTGGTTAAGCTACGATGTGAAAAATGGCCCACTGGCGGGGCTAACGTTGGGCTCAGGCGTGCGTTACGTCAACGGTATTACCAGCGATCGCCAGAATACTCACACCCTGCCATCGTATACGCTGGTGGATCTGGCGATTGGCTACGACTTAACGAATATTGGTATTAAAGGTTTGAGCACGCAGTTGAACGTCAACAATCTGACCGACAAGCGTTACGTTGCAGCCTGTAATTCGCTCTCATACTGTTATTTCGGCGCCGAGCGCAGCATTGTTGGCAGCGTTTCGTGGAAGTTCTGATGCTTAAGCCGGATGCGGCGCTGGCGCCTTATCCGGCATACGGCAGCGTGCAAATTGTAGGCCTGATAAGCGCAGCGCATCAGGCATAGTGGATTGCGGCTATTTGGTAAAACCGTTTTGCATACAAATCTGTGCGCTGGTTCTCAGGGTGAAGGCTAACTTGTCAGGATACTGGCGGTAATAGTTATGTTCTTCTTCCAGCCCTTTTGCCTGCGCCAGACGTACCGTTTCCAGCGAACAGGTTCGGTAGATCAAATCTTTATTCATATTGCTCTGCTTCTCGCGCTGTTTATCTGCGGACAGCGCCAGCCAGCTCTCGGACAGCGTATAATCGTAGACCACCCGATTCCCTTTCGCCTGCACGTTCTCAATGGTAATGAATTCGTCGATCTTCAGTCTTGGCTGACCACGCATTTTTTTCTTATCTTCTGCGGCGGCATATTGTGCCAGTGCATTAATATCCATCCCGGCTATTTTCTGCTTATAGATATCGACATAGGCGGCGGGTTGCTGATAATGCTGAGCATAAGCATTTCTTAATTCTCCGTCACTCATTGAACAGCCAGCTAAAAATAAAGGTAATAGCAGCGTCAGTTTTGTTTTAGTCATGATGTTATCCCATTCATTATTGTGGTCCCCAGTCGCCCATAACAAAATAAAAGTCATCAAATTACAGGTGATCTTTAGGGTTGTATAAACGGGGCGACGACAGCACAAGTGCAATTATCTTAAAATGGCGGAATAAGCGGGAAACCCTGCCAGAATTGGCAGGGTTAATGGATGAAGAGGATCAGAATTCCATTTTCACCGTGAACTGCACTTCTCGTGGGTCGCCGATCTGATTACCCAGATTATTGGTGGCAATGGATGAGGTGTAATAGGTCTTATCAAACAGGTTTTTCACATTGAGCTGCAATGTGACCGGATATTGCAGCTTCATCTTATAAGCGGCAAAGGCATCGGCGACAAAATAGCCTGGCAGATAATAGTCTGCGCCATTGGTTGCGGAACGGCGACTCACCCCATGACCCCCACCGCCAATCGTCAGGGTATTGCCCATAAAGGCATTCTGAATATCGTAGGTGAGGAATAATGAGCCGGTATGCTTCGGTACATTAGGCAGCGGCTTACCTTTGTAATCAGGATCTTCCGTCACTTTCGCGGCGGTATAACCGTAGCTGGCGATAATATTGGTGTTGGTGGTCAACGAACCGGCGACATCCACTTCCACGCCTTGTGAACGCACGCGACCCGCCGTTTTCGCCACGGTTTCGCCATTGATCATTTCGTTGTACAGCACATTGCGTTTATCAATATCAAACAGGGCAATATTGGCGGTGATACCGTCAAAGATATCGAATTTTGCCCCCACTTCATAAGCCGTTGAGGTTTCAGGTGGCAGTTCGCCAATATAACTGGCGATAGAATATTGCGGCATGAAGGATCGCGACACGTTACCGAACAGCGATACCGACGGCGTCAGTTTGTAAACCATACCGAATTTGGGCACCCACTGTTGGTCGGTACTGTCGGTGTTGACGTTGAACGGACGCCCTTTGCCAGCGTATTCGGTGTAGTACTGATAACGCATCCCGGCGACGGCGATCCATTTATCGGTCAGGTACAGCGCGTCCTGCACATACGCAGAATAGCTCTCTTGTTGAATGGTTTGATCGCTATCAGCGGCAGAAACGTTAGTACATTTACCCAACGTACCGTAGACAGGATTATAAATATTGAACCCTTTTACGTTCTTGCAGCGGATCATGTCGGTGCGTAGCAGATCGTAGTTCTCATAAGAGACGCCGGTGAGGATCTCGTTATAAAAGCCAGCGATATCGACGTTGCCCTGTAAATCGGCACGTGTGGCGTGCATGCGCTGGGTGGAGCCTTGAGTGGCATCGACACGGCGGGTCAGATTTCCGGTTGCAGAATCATACGCCATTACGCGAGCCTGATTATCGCTGTATTTATCCTGGCTAAAGCTGTAGTCGAATTTCGCTGTCCATTCGCTGTTGAAGCGGTATTCGGCATTCAACTGTGCCAGATCCGATTTGCCGTCGGTGATATTAAACGGCTCATCAAAGCGGGTTTTGCGATCCACATTCACCGCGTGTTTGGTGTTGAGATCGAAAATGGTGCCGCGATCGAACGGCGCTTTGTAGTCGCGGTGTGAATAGAGCACACTGACGGTGGCGTTGTCGCCAAACCAGGTCAGAGAAGGGGAGATAAAGCTGCTCTGATTGGTGCCAAAGTTGCGCCAGTAGTCCTCGTGTTGGTACTCGCCAATCAGACGATACGCCAACGGCGTACCTTCAATCGGCCCGGTCACGTCAAACTGCCCCGTACCGCCGCCAAAACTGCTGGAGGTTGCTGAAATCGACCCGCCAAACTGCGTTTCCGGACGTTTGGTGACGACGTTAATCAGGCCGCCGGGATCGAGAATCCCGTACAGGGTTGAGGCCGGGCCTTTCAGCACTTCCACGCGTGAGGTTGCGGCGTTAAAGCTGCGCGGCAACACGGTTTTCAGACCGTTGGTCATCACCGAGCCGTCACGGTTTGCCCCGAAGCCACGGCGGACAAACGCATCCTGTGTGCCACCTAATGTGTTGGTTTGCACAACGTTACTGACGTTATACAGCGCTTCGTCCAGCGTCGTGACATGCTGATCTTCCAGCACTTTATCGCTGACAGTGTTCACCACTTGTGGGATATCCAACAATGGCATGGATGTCAGCGTCGCGGTGGACGAGCTCAGCGGTTGATAACCCGATGTTACGGCCTGATCGGCAGACGACGCATCTGCCCGAACGGTGATGGTATCTTCCCCTTTAGGCGGAGTCGTCTCTTTCTCCGCTGCAAATACCGTAGGTGTTGTTGTTATGCCCAGAAAGAGAGCAGAGCACAATGCCCGCCCTTTCATCCCCGAAAAGTAAGTCGTTAACTCAGCCATTATTTTATTTATTCCGCAAAAGACCCTGCCAAAAATGGGCAGGGAAACAGGTTGATTCAATTCATTGCCCGGCTTGCCAGCCCTGCATTTATCCATCTGTAAGCCGGCATTACTGGCGTCAGAAGTGTAATTGAGAATCATTCAATCATGGGTGTTTGTAGTAGTAAACGTAAAAATGAAAAAGAAACTACAGGCGATTTGATGCAACTTAACCGTCGTTTTTTTAAGGGTATTTAATTTCCAATGCATTGAAAAAGAATGGTTTTTATTGATTTTTCGGCATTTTTTATTTGTGCTTTGGTTGTTGGCAACAGGTGATGTAACTACAGGGTGTAATTGCTTGACTACTACAGCGCAAGCCAGCAAGATCACAAAGAGAATGAGTTTTATTTTTATTTAGAGAATTACGCATGCAGGCTTTGCCATGCGGCGGCGCAGGAGTGAACATGCCACAGCATGTGGAAAATACCGCCCACAGAACGGGCATTGAACTACAACAGCTTTCTGCGGGTTATCGCCATAACACCATTGTCCACGATATCTGTCTCACTATTCCGCAAGGCAAAATGACGGTGCTGGTGGGGGCGAACGGCTCGGGTAAATCAACGTTGTTAAGCACCATGGCTCGGATGTTGAAACCGCACGGCGGCAGCGTATTGCTGGATGGCAAAGCCATTCATCAACAGCCCACCAAAGCGGTTTCACGCCAGCTCGGCATCCTGCCGCAATCCCCATTGGTGCCAGAAGGACTTACCGTTTTCGAACTGGTATCGCGTGGGCGTTTTCCCTGGCAGAACATGCTTTCGCAATGGACGGACGATGACGAACGCGCCGTGGAGCAGGCGCTCCGGTTAACCGGAACTGCTGATTTTGCGCATTTGCCGGTGGAGAGCCTTTCCGGTGGGCAACGTCAGCGCTGCTGGATTGCGATGGCGCTGGCACAGCAAACGCCGGTCATCTTGTTGGATGAGCCGACTACGTTTCTCGATCTGCGCTATCAGGTAGAGATCCTTGAACTGTTGCATTCACTGACTCGCCATCATGGTCGTACAGTGATCGTGGTCCTGCATGACCTGAATTTTGCCGTGAATTACGGGGACATGCTGGTGTTCCTCAAACAGGGGACGTTGCAGGGCGTCGTGCATGATGGCGAAAACTGCACGCCCGAGTTGATTAAGCACGTGTTTGACGTCGACGTGCAGATGTCGGTGAATCCTCTCACCGGCAAACCGTTCTTTATGCCGTTCCGCTCGCCGGGCGGGCAAGAGCAATGACGGTCATGACAAGCACACTGGCTCGTCGCCGTGGCCGGTTTATGCTGGCACTCCCCGTGTTAACGCTGCTGTTGTGTGTTCTGGCGGTGGTGCATCTGGGTGTTGGCGCACGCACTATCAGCCCGCAGACCGTCGTGCAGGCGCTGTTCCACTTTGACGCGAAAGATTTCGACCACCGGATTATTGTCTCCTTACGTCTGCTGCGCATGACGGCGGCGATGCTGGTCGGCGCAGCGTTAGGTGTGGCGGGTGTGCTGTTGCAGGCGTTGATTCGTAATCCGCTGGGAGAGCCGCATATTCTGGGACTGAACGCCGGGGCTGCTTTTGTCGTTGTGTTGTGCACCGCGCTTGGCGTGACGGGGGTAAGCCAGCCATTGCTGGCGGCTGGAGGCGCAGCGGCATTGTTCTCGTTGGTCATCGCGCTTTCTTCTGCCGGACGGGGGGGGTTAACGCCGCTGAAGGTTACGCTGTGCGGCGTGGCGCTGTCGGCCATGGTGTCATCGCTTACTGCGGCCATCCTGATTCTGGATGAACAAACCCTGTTGGCAATGCGCACCTGGCTGGTGGGCGATCTTTCTGGTCTGCACTGGGAAGCAGTCAAAAGCGCCGTTCCTCCGTCGCTAGCTGGTATGGTTTTGGCGCTCGCTATCGCGCCGGGCCTGAATATTCTGGCTCTCGGCGACCGTATGGCCTGTGGGTTAGGGGTGAACATTCTGCGCATACGCTTGCTGGCGATGGTAGCCATTGCGCTGTTGTGCGGTGCGGCAGTCTCTGTCGTGGGGCCGCTGGGGTTTATCGGTCTGTTAGTGCCTAACGTTACCCGCCGTCTGGTAACAGAAGATATTCGTCAGATGCTACCGACGTCGGCATTGCTGGGTGCGGCGCTGCTGCTGTTGGCGGATATTGCCGCCCGCACGGTGCTGGCTCCGCAGGAGCTGGCTACAGGGATCATGACCGCCCTGGTGGGCGCGCCGGCGTTTATTTTCATTGCGTCGAGGTTTTTGAAATGAACGATATGCTGCAGCGTGCAGGGCTTCGTGCATGGCGGGTGGGGGGATTTTCTCGTGTCATTCGTCCCAAAACCGTGCTGTACAGCCTCAGCCTGACGGTGCTGGCAATCGCATTACTGCTGTTCGGCGTGATGCAGGGTTCGCTCCCGGTTCCGGCTTCCGCTATCGGACGGGCGGTGTTTGACCCTCAGGCGTTGACGGCTCAGCAACAGTATGTCGTTTGGGATGTACGACTGCCGCGACTGCTGATGGCGCTTCTGTGCGGGGCGATGCTCGGATTGGCTGGGGCGGCGATGCAATCTATCACCCGCAACGGGTTGGCCGATCCCGGGCTTATCGGTGTCAAAGAAGGGAGTTGCGTGGTGGTGCTGGCCCTGGTGCTATTTTTCCCGTCCGCAAGTCTGGTCTGGCGGCCCCTGGCAGGAATGGCCGGTGGCGCACTGGTCGCTGCACTGGTGATGCTGCTGGCCCGTGATTTCTCCCGGCCTCGCTTCGTGTTGATAGGCATTGGCGTGTCGTGGTTCTTTGCCGCGGGAATGGGCGTATTTATGACCACCGCGGATGTCCGTGACGTTCAGACTGCACTGGTCTGGCTGGCGGGCAGCCTTCATGCCGCCACCTGGCCGCTACTGCTGGTGGCGCTGGTCTGGACGTTGCCTGCGGCCATCATCTTATTTGCCACGGCGAGAGCTTCAGATGTGGCGCTACTTGGCAATGCGACGGCAACGGGGCTGGGTGTACGTTTACCCCGGCTGGCGTTGTTGCGTTTTCTCGCGCCGGTTGTACTCACCGCCGCCAGTGTTGCCTGCGTGGGCAGCCTCGGTTTTGTCGGGTTAATGGCGCCACACATGGCACGATTCTGGCTGCGTGGCGGACAAACAGCGCTGCTGTGGGGAAGTGCGTTGATCGGTGCATTGCTGGTGCTGGTCACCGATACCGTGGGGCGTCTGGCGTTTGCCCCACTGCAAATCCCCGCCGGGATCGTCATTGCCCTGGTCGGTGGACCGTTCTTTTTACTGTTGCTCTGGCGTCGCCGGGATCGTTTGTAATTGTTAAGAGGGTATATGCGTTTAATCTTTTCATTGCTGCTGCTGGTCGGCTGCACCGCCCATGCGGCGGTGCCTGTTCAGTCATTTACTGACGATCTCGGGCGAGTGGTGAACGTGCCGCTACATCCGCAGCGCATTGTGTCATTGCACGATCTCGACATCACTATCCCGCTGATCGAACTGGGCGTGCCTCCGGTGGCCAGCCACGGCAGAACGCGTCCTGACGGCAGCCATTTTTTACGTTCCGGCGTGCTGCTGACCGGCGTGGATTTTGATAATTCGAACATGACGTATATCGGCACGGCGGATATTGATATTGAAGCCATTGTCGCGGCAAAACCGGATTTAATCATCACCGAACCCAGCCGTAACACGCCGATTGAGCAACTGGAAAAAATAGCGCCGACGGTCAGCATCGATCATCTTGATGGCGGTGCGCCGGAAATCTACCGCAAGCTGGCGCAGCTTACAGGTACGCAGAACCGGCTGGCATTGCTGGAACGGCGCTACCGTGAAGAAATTGCCCAGCTCAAGCGGACAGTAGATACGCAGCACATCTCTGTGGCGGTAATACAGGCTAATCAGGGAAAAATCAACGCGTTACACACCTATCACTCCCTGGGGCGAGTTTTACGCGATGCTGGCTTCACCTTCCCGAAGCTTATCGACAGTATTCCGCCGGGTGGGCGCATTGATGTCAGTGCGGAACGTCTGCCTGAACTGGATGCCGATTTTGTCTTCGCGACCTGGCGTGGCGATACCGGCGGTAAACCGCAGGATGAAATCGCGGCGATGGATGCGGTGATGCCTGGCTGGTGTGAGTTCCTGACCGCCTGCCAGCGCGGACATTACGTTTTACTCTCCCGTGAAGAGGCGATATCCAATTCCTATGCCTCGCTCAGTCTGATGGTGGCGCAGGTGCAAACGCATATCGCCGGACGATGGCTACCGGAGGCTAAATAACCATGCTGACGGCGAAAAAAGCCAAAAACCGTATTGATGTCTATGGTGACCGTTTTCGCGCCCGGGCGCATTTACTCTCGCCACGCATGCAGGCCGTGGCGCGTTATATCAACGAAAATCGCGAAGTGGTGCTGGAGTTTACGGCGATAGAAATCGCTGCCGCCACGCAAACCTCTGACGCGACGGTGGTCAGGGCAATTCAGGCGCTGGGGTTTGCCGGGTTGCGCGATTTAAAGCAGACCATTGAGCACTGGTTTGGTCCTGGCGTGACCTCAGAAGAGAAGATGACCACCACGGTGAATACGCTCTCTTGCGATGTGAACTCAAGCATTGATTTCGTCCTGCAGGGGCATCAGCGTACCTGCGAAGCGCTTTCTACACCGCAAAACCGCTATGCGATTGCCCAGGCGGTGGCGTTATTGGTAGAAGCCCGTCAGGTGGGGATTTTTGGTATTGGCGCATCCGGCGTATTGGCGGATTATACCGCTCGTCTGCTCAGCCGTATTGGCCTGCCTGCGGTAGCATTTAATCGCACCGGGATTAACCTCGCAGAGCAACTGATCGCATTGCAGCGGGGAGATGTGCTGATCATGATGGCGCAGAAATCACCGCATCGGGAAGGGCTGACGACCATTCGCGAGGCCAGGCGGTTGGGTGTCCCGGTTATTTTACTGACGAACGCGCTGGATTCCCGTTTTAGTAAAGAAGCGGATGTGGTGATTAACGTGCCACGTGGCGGCGAGAATGGGAAAATGCCGCTTCACGGTACGGTGCTGGTGTGTCTGGAAATGATCGTCCTGTCCGTTGCTTCGACTGCGCCGCAACGTTCAATTAAGTCCGTGAAACGGATTAACGAACTGTATCGGGGCATTGGTAAATCCGGGGCGAAGAAATAAACCGGTTATACCCGATGTGTAGGCCGGGTAGTGGGGCGTCGCCACCCGGCATAAAGGCAGACAGATCAAACCATTAATGGCCGATCATTCTGGCCTTCGGGATCAGCTGGAAATACATATGATCCGGCACCGGCGTCTGCCAGACGTTGGCGTACACCGCATAACCTATGGCGGCAAACAGAATACCGAGCAGCAGTAGCGTCATTGTCCACCCTGATAACCTACCTTGTCGCCACCATGGTGTCGGCGCTGCGCTATGCCTTGATTGTGCGCCAGGCGGTGTCTTCAGTGACATAGTCAGCGTCGAGGCTACCGGACAGGATTCCACACAGGTCATACATCCTGTGCACTCAACGGTGCGTACCTGAATTAAGCGATCGACCGGAATATTCGACGGGCAGTTCTTTGTGCATTTGCCGCAATCGATGCAACTGTCGGCATTACGGCGGATCTTAAACGGCGACAGCAAAGAGAACAGGCCAAGCAGTGCGCCATAAGGGCACAGATAACGGCACCACGCATTGCGAATAAACAGGCTCATGATGCTGATAACCGCCACTACGATGAGCGTCGTCGAGCCGATATTACGAAAGAAATCGAGCATCTTAACGTCGATAATCATGCCGTAGGCTGACATCAGAAAATACTGAATCCCCTGTGCTGGCATCGACAGGGCGATATACAGAAAGAAACTCAGCAGCAGATATTTCAGGCTCAGCAAAGGGAGGTCCAGCCAGCGCGGCAGGGTGAAGTTGCGACCCGTTATTTTTTTGCCCAGATTCCCTATCAGCTCAGACAGCGTACCCACCGGGCACAACCACGAGCAGAACGCTTTTTTTAACAGCAGACTCATCAGGATAAAGGCAACAAGCAGCAGCATGGAAGCGGCGTGAATAGGGGGAAGAAAGCCGGTTTCCAGTGTGTAGCGGATATTCATCAAGCCCGCGATCGGTAGCCATCCCTCAATACCGCCGGGTCTTGATATATAAACGCTGGCACCGGCTGTTTCGAAATAGCGAACCCAATACCAGAACGTCACGCCAATATAGATATTGATAGCCAACAGGAGAAACTGGGTGGCTTTTCTCCAGCTACTGGCATTGCGCCAGTCATTCCACGGCAGTTTTCCTCCGACGGTACCAGGGCGGCGCTGCCAGCGCGTTTTCTTCTTCCCGTTCATGATCTTTTATTATCCCTCATATTTCCCCCTGCATTCAGGAAGACTCATCACCGGGATATGCTACCGCTATAAAGATATGGTGTATTTGATTTGCATCTTATTAATCGGCTGCCATTTTTATCACGCTAATGGGCATGTATAAAAATAACAGCACGATATTTATCACAGGTCAGATAAATACCCTGAACGGGGTATTTATTTATCTGTGGGGGACGACAGTCATTCCCGGTACGTTTCTACGCGGTTACGGCCATGGCTTTTCGCCAGATAGAGCGCGCGATCGGCTTTATCAACCAGTTGTTTGTAGTCGGGGTGATAGTCATATTCGGCAACGCCGATACTGACGGTAATAGAGAAGGATTCAGTCATGGAAGCGGCGATACGCAGCTCGGCAATTTTCTTGCGCAGTGTTTCCAGAATAATCGAGGCCTGCGATTCGTCTGATTCGACGAGCAGGATCATAAACTCTTCACCACCATAACGGAATACGTAATCGCTACTGCGGATGTGCTCATAAATAACGGCCGCGACGTTTTTCAGCGTCATATCGCCAGTGTTATGTCCGTAGCTGTCGTTGATCTGCTTAAAATAATCAATGTCCAGCATTGCCAGGGTAAAGGGTCTTCGTGAATGTAACGCCAGCGAGATTTCACGGCGCATAATCGTCGGAATAAAGCGGCGATTAAGGAGCTGGGTCAGCGAGTCTTTGCCATTTTCCTGTTTGACCAGCGCTTCAAACATTGAGGCGAGGAGAAAATGGATTTTGGCCGAGAGCTGTCGGATATCCTGCAATAAGCTCATCCGCTCGGTTTCGCCAGGTTGTTGCTGATTCGAGAGTGCCTGTGTCAGACGGTTATCGATTTCAGCGATCACGGATTCCATTTCTGCCAGCAGATTACCGCTGCCAAGAATGTGTTTTCCTTTATGGGAGAACCACATACCAAAATCTGAGTCCGCCAGGAACACCAGATCACCGGACGGTAAGCCGGTCGCAATGTTGTAGATAAACTGATTTTCCCAATCGGTAAACGAACGGATTTGCCGTTCGCGCTCGACGTTGACGTCGTCGTAAATGGTCTGCAGCCGATACTGCTCCTGCGTGTGCAGCGAGTTTTGATAGCTTGGAGAGTAGGAAACGGTCATGGCCTCCAGCGCGGTGTCCATCGCCAGACTGCTGAAACAGATAGCATCGCTCAACAGGCTGACAGAGTAGTCGGCCTTACTTTTCAGCAACTGATACAGCTCTTCTTTTAGCTTACGTGCACCGCGGTTAACCAGATCGATAGGCAGGCCGATACGGGCGTGTACCACACCAATTTCACGCTGTTTTGCCAGCAAGAGCGGGAGGTCTTCATATGCGCTGCCGAGCACGCTGCGCAACCAGTCAAACATACTGCCGCTCAGTCGCGTACTGACCTGCTCCGTATTCAGAAACAACGCGCTCTCCGCATGAGAGAGCATGTAGTCATAAAAAACGGTCACTAAATGGCGGATCTCATCGTCGCTTAACCCTGTGAGGATCGTATGAACGTCAGGGGATGTCTGGCGTATTAGCGCCCGCCATTCTGTAAGGAGTAATGTGTCGTTTACGGGATCAACCTGTTCCATCTCACAGCCACTCAAAATGTGATTGAAAAATTCAGGCGGTATTACGGACAATTACGTCACGATGGTCAAGTGAAACTCTCTTTACGCATTAACGATGGCGAATACCTTCATAAATCAGCCTTAAGGCGAAGACGCCGATAATGGCGCCAATTACCCGGCTGGCAACGCGCTGAATGCGACCATATGCACGGCGTACTGCAGGAAGAGAAAACGCCTGGCTGAGAAAAATACGCCAGATAACAGAAGAAAGCACAATGCCTGCCCATGCCATCAGCCTGGCCCAGGTCGGGGTTTCTGCGCTTAAGGTGACCGAGAAAATACTAATAAAAAACAGTACGGTTTGCGGATTCGATAAATCCGTTAACAGCCCGCGACGAAAGAATACGTACCAGGGGGCGGATATCGGCTGCTGTAACGTGGGCATTTGCGGTGTCGCCTGATGGCGAATGCTGTTCCAGGCAAACCACAGCAGATAGGTTCCGCCAACAATCTTAATCAACGAAAATATCTCTTCACACTGGGTAATAAGCGTTGCCATACCAAACAGGCCAAGGCCGGAGTAAAACGCGTCGCCCAGGGCCACGCCCAGACCGGTCATCACCCCCGCGCGCCGTCCTGATGCCAGGCTGGTTTGCACCACCACAAACAGGTTCGCCCCGGGGTTGAAAAAGGTTAAAACAAACAGGCTGACGGTGAGTACGACGGCGTGTAGCGGTTCCATAGACAACCATTCCTCAAATATTCATAAAGTTAACACTATAATTTCAACGAGCTGGCTGTTCTGAGGATTAACTCACACTGGCTATTGAAACTTTGAACCGGTTGAAGTGCGGATACGCGATGGCTGGTTTTTTCTGTGCCGCAAAATTTCTATATATTTCTGCTGAGTGTGGATTTTTTATCCAGGCTGGACTAGTTATTAATCATCCTTGAATCGCGTTATCTCATGTTCAGGGATCGATGATGGCGTCATAACAAAACCTGGAGCTGGTCTATGAAAACTGGAATTAAAGTACTTATTGGTGCATTAGCTTTTGTCGTGACCAACGCATATGCTGCGGAATTTATGACAAAACTTGAGTTTGAAAAGGTTGAGTCGCAGTACACAAAAATCGGTGATATCTCAACGAGTAATGAAGTTTCTGTCGCAGATGCTAAAGAAGAGCTGCTGAAGAAAGCCGAAGAGAAAGGCGCCGATGTTGTGGTATTAACTTCCGGTCAAACGGATAATAAAATCCATGGCACAGCCAATATCTACAAGAAAAAATAATACGCTGCATTGAAAGATAAAATACCCGCCAGCCTCTGTACTGGCGGGTTATTCTTTTAACCTGCGCCAAAACGTGGTTCGGCTGATACCGAGATATCGTGCTGCCGCTGTTTTATCACCGTTGAATTGTGCCAGCACCTGCTGTGGCGTCAGTGATGATGATATCTGGGGTATTTCGGCGACAATCGCCAGTTCTGGCAATAATTGCTGCAAGAAATGGACGTTAAGTTCTGGTTGTGGCTCGACGCTTAAAAATAATGCCAGACGCTCCATCATATTGCGCAGCTCACGAATATTCCCCGGCCAGCCGTAATTCAGCAGCATATGTTGGCTGAGCCCTAGTCCTTTGCGCACAGGCTCAGAAAACGGCACATCTAATTCCGCCAGTGACTGTTTTAAAAAGCCTTCCGCCAGCGGTAAAATATCGGGCAGCCGTTCGCGTAGCGGGGGGAGTTTGAGGCGCAGAATGCTCAGGCGATAAAACAAATCGGTACGAAACTCGCCTTGTTTCATCTCCTGCTCCAGATTGCAGTGGGTGGCGCTAATCACCCGCACATCGACCGGAATCGGCTGGTGCCCACCGACCCGGGTAACCTCTTTTTCCTCCAGCACGCGTAGCAGTCGGGTTTGTAACGGCAGCGGCATTTCGCCTATCTCATCAAGAAACAGTGTTCCGCCGTGGGCGATTTCAAACAGACCCGCGCGTCCGCCCCGCCGTGAGCCGGTAAAAGCGCCATCTTCATAGCCAAACAACTCCGCTTCCAGTAAGGATTCGGTGATTGCCCCGCAGTTGACGGCGACAAACGGTGGTGAGGGTTTACCGCGTCGATTCTCCTGACGGGTGAAATATTCACGATGAATGGCCTGCGCCGCCAGCTCTTTACCCGTGCCCGTTTCGCCCTGAATCAGCACCGGTGCGCGAGAACGGGCGTAGAGCATTATGGTGTGCCGTACCTGTTCCATCTGCGCAGAGTGACCGCGCATATCACCGAGCGCGTAGCGGGTGCGCATCGTATCGCCAGAAGCGTATTGACCGTTTCGCCGTAGCGTCAGGCGCGTCATATCCAGCGCATCGACAAAGGCCTGGCGCACGGTAGCCGCTGAATAGATAAAGATGCCGGTCATACCCGCTTCTTCCGCCAGGTCGGTAATCAGCCCCGCGCCGACTACCGCTTGTGTACCGCTGGCCTTCAGTTCGTTGATTTGCCCACGAGCATCTTCTTCAGTGATATAGCTGCGCTGCTCAAGCTGCAAATTGAAGGTCTTTTGAAAGGCGAGAAGCGCAGGAATGGTTTCCTGATAGGTAATGACGCCAATCGATGATGTGAGTTTTCCCGCTTTCGCCAATGCCTGTAGCACATCGAAGCCGCTGGGTTTAATCAGAATAACCGGAATTGATAAGCGGCTTTTCAGATAGGCACCGTTGGAGCCCGCCGCAATGATCGCATCACAACGCTCGCTCGCCAGCTTCTTGCGGATATACGTCACCGCTTTTTCAAAACCCAACTGAATAGGGGTGATGGTCGCCAGGTGGTCGAACTCCAGGCTGATGTCGCGAAACAGTTCGAACAGGCGGGTGACCGAAACGGTCCAGATAACCGGTTTGTCGTCGTTCACCCGCGGCGGAAGATACGTATCAGCCATAGCCAACCCAAAAAGTAAGGAACCGAGTATTAGGGTTTAGTTGTGTTTCATAAATGTTGCAATGAAACGTTAAGGCCAGTTTCATGAAACGATAGCTGACACGCTTTTGTACAACAAAGATACAGAAATTGATTTTAATGCATTGTTTTTAAAGGTGAATATATAAATTGATGAAAAATTAAGGTCTTTGGCATACCCCTTGCTTTAGGTAAATCAACTAATGCTAACAAGTTGATAACAAGAGGACGGGATATGTCTCTACACTCCCCAGGGCTGGCGTTTCGCGCCGCGCTCAGCAAAGAAAATCCATTACAAATCGTTGGCACCATCAACGCCAATCACGCTCTGCTGGCCCAACGCGCCGGGTATCAGGCGATTTATCTCTCCGGCGGCGGCGTGGCGGCAGGGTCTCTGGGTCTGCCGGATCTTGGTATTTCTACCCTAGATGATGTGCTGACCGATATTCGTCGCATTACTGATGTTTGCCCGCTGCCCTTGCTGGTGGATGCGGATATCGGGTTTGGATCGTCAGCGTTCAACGTGGCGCGTACCGTGAAGTCGATTTCCAAAGCTGGGGCTGCCGCGCTGCATATTGAAGATCAGATCGGCGCCAAGCGCTGCGGTCATCGTCCGAACAAAGCGATCGTCTCTAAAGAAGAGATGGTCGACAGGATCCGCGCGGCGGTGGATGCACGTACCGATCCCAATTTTGTCATTATGGCGCGAACCGATGCGTTGGCGGTGGAAGGGTTAGAGGCTGCCATCGATCGCGCCCAGGCGTACGTCGAAGCGGGCGCTGACATGCTGTTCCCGGAAGCCATTACCGAGCTTGCGATGTACCGCCAGTTTGCCGACGCGGTGCAGGTGCCGATCCTCGCCAACATTACTGAATTTGGCGCTACGCCGCTGTTCACCACCGATGAACTGCGCAGCGCAAACGTCGCGATGGCGCTGTATCCGCTGTCGGCTTTCCGCGCCATGAACCGCGCAGCGGAAAAGGTTTACAACGTGCTGCGTCAGGAAGGAACGCAAAAGAGCGTGATCGACATTATGCAGACGCGTAACGAACTGTACGAAAGCATCAATTACTACCAGTTCGAAGAGAAACTCGACGCGTTGTATAGCAAAAAGTAACCGTCGTAGGCCGGATAAGGCACAGCCGCCATCCGGCAATAAATTTGTACCCTACATATTATAAAAATGACGAGGACAACATGAGCGACACAACGATCCTGCAAAATAGTACCCATGTCATTAAACCTAAAAAATCGGTTGCGCTGTCAGGCGTTACCGCCGGAAATACCGCGCTGTGTACCGTCGGTAAAAGCGGTAACGATTTACACTATCGTGGCTACGATATTCTCGACCTGGCGCAGCAGTGCGAATTTGAAGAAGTCGCGCATCTGCTGATCCACGGGAAATTACCCACCCGCGATGAACTCACCGCCTATAAAAGCAAACTAAAAGCGCTGCGCGGACTGCCCGCTAATGTGCGCACCGTGCTGGAAGCGCTGCCTGCCGCCTCGCAGCCGATGGACGTGATGCGCACCGGCGTCTCCGCGCTGGGCTGTACGCTGCCGGAAAAAGAAGGTCATACCGTCTCCGGCGCGCGCGATATTGCCGACAAGCTACTGGCGTCGCTCAGTTCAACCCTTTTGTACTGGTATCACTACAGCCATAACGGCGAGCGTATTCAGCCGGAGACCGACGATGATTCTATTGGCGGTCACTTCCTGCATTTGCTGCATGGTGAAAAGCCGTCGCGAAGCTGGGAAAAAGCGATGCATATTTCGCTGGTGCTGTACGCCGAACACGAATTTAACGCCTCCACCTTTACCAGCCGCGTGATTGCCGGAACAGGCTCCGATATGTATTCCGCGATTATCGGCGCGATTGGCGCACTGCGTGGACCGAAACACGGCGGGGCGAATGAAGTGTCGCTGGAGATCCAACAGCGCTACGAAACGCCGGACGAAGCTGAAGCGGATATCCGTAAACGCGTGGAAAACAAAGAAGTGGTGATTGGCTTTGGTCATCCGGTTTACACCATCGCCGACCCGCGCCATCAGGTGATCAAACGCGTGGCAAAACAGCTTTCCCAGGAAGGTGGTTCGCTGAAAATGTACAACATTGCCGACCGTCTGGAAGACGTAATGTGGGAAACGAAAAAGATGTTCCCCAACCTCGACTGGTTCTCGGCGGTCTCCTACAACATGATGGGCGTCCCGACCGAAATGTTCACCCCGCTGTTTGTTATCGCCCGCGTCACCGGCTGGGCGGCGCACATCATCGAACAGCGCCAGGACAATAAAATTATCCGTCCTTCCGCCAATTACACCGGCCCGGAAGATCGCGAATTTGTCCCGATTGAAAAACGTTGCTAATTCAAAAACCTCTAAAGATAAAAAACAGGAAATGTACCCTATGTCCGCACATATTTCGAACGTCCGCCCGGAATTTGACCGTGAAATCGTTGATATCGTTGATTACGTCATGAACTACGAGGTCACCTCGAAGGTGGCGTATGACACCGCGCATTATTGCCTGCTTGATACCTTAGGCTGCGGCCTGGAAGCGCTGGAATATCCGGCCTGTAAAAAACTGCTGGGGCCGGTCGTCCCAGGTACAGTGGTACCGAACGGCGTGCGCGTACCTGGCACCCAGTTCCAGCTCGACCCGGTGCAGGCGGCGTTTAACATCGGTGCGATGATCCGCTGGCTGGACTTCAACGATACCTGGCTTGCCGCTGAGTGGGGTCATCCTTCTGATAACCTCGGCGGTATTCTGGCCACGGCTGACTGGCTGTCACGCAATGCGGTAGCGGCGGGAAAAGCACCGTTGACCATGAAAAAAGTGCTGACCGGTATGATTAAAGCTCATGAGATTCAGGGCTGTATCGCGCTGGAAAACTCCTTTAACCGTGTTGGTCTCGATCACGTCCTGCTGGTAAAAGTGGCCTCCACGGCGGTGGTCGCTGAGATGCTTGGCCTGAACCGGGATGAAATTCTCAACGCCGTGTCGCTGGCGTGGGTCGACGGACAGTCGCTGCGTACTTATCGCCATGCGCCGAATACCGGCACGCGTAAATCCTGGGCCGCAGGCGATGCGACCTCGCGCGCGGTACGCCTGGCGCTGATGGCGAAAACCGGTGAGATGGGGTATCCGTCTGCGCTGACGGCGAAAACCTGGGGCTTCTATGACGTCTCTTTCAAAGGCGAATCGTTCCGCTTCCAGCGCCCGTACGGCTCTTATGTGATGGAAAACGTGCTGTTTAAAATCTCCTTCCCGGCCGAGTTCCACTCGCAGACCGCGGTAGAAGCAGCAATGACGTTGTACGAGCAGTTACAGGCCGCAGGTAAGACCGCTGCCGATATCGAAAAAGTCACCATTCGCACGCACGAAGCCTGTATCCGCATCATCGATAAAAAAGGCCCGCTGAATAACCCGGCGGACAGGGATCACTGTATCCAGTATATGGTGGCCATTCCGCTGCTGTTCGGGCGCTTAACGGCGGCAGATTACGAAGACGGCGTGGCGCAGGACAAACGCATTGATGCCCTGCGTGAGAAGATCAACTGCTTCGAAGATCCGGCCTTTACCGCCGATTACCACGCCCCTGAAAAGCGCGCCATCGCCAACGCCATCACTCTGGAATTCACCGACGGCTCACGCTTTGAAGAAGTGGTAGTGGAATACCCAATCGGCCACGCGCGTCGTCGTACTGACGGCATGCCGAAGCTGGTCGAGAAGTTCAAAATCAACCTGGCGCGTCAGTTCCCGACCCGCCAGCAGCAGCGCATCCTGGATGTCTCCCTGGACAGAACTCGCCTGGAGCAGATGCCGGTCAATGAGTATATGGATCTCTTCATTATTTAAACCAGCGTGCAGCAAGGCGTAAGTTCAACAGGAGAGCATTATGTCTTATAGCGAGTTTTATCAACGTTCTATAACGCAACCGGAGTCGTTCTGGGCCGAGCAGGCCCAGCGTATTGACTGGCAGCAGCCGTATACGCAGGTGCTGGACCACAGCAACCCGCCGTTTGCCCGCTGGTTTTGCGACGGCACGACCAATCTGTGCCATAACGCCATCGACCGCTGGCTGGAGAAACAGCCCGAGGCGCTGGCGCTGATTGCTGTGTCATCCGAAACCGAAGAAGAACGCACGTTTACCTTTCGTCAGCTGTATGACGAAGTGAACGTCGCGGCGGCGATGCTATTGTCGCTGGGCGTACAGCGTGGCGATCGGGTGCTGGTGTATATGCCAATGATCGCCGAGGCGCACATTACGCTACTGGCCTGCGCGCGCATTGGGGCAATTCATTCGGTGGTGTTCGGTGGGTTTGCTTCACACAGCGTGGCGGCGCGCATCGACGACGCCCGGCCGGTGGTTATCGTCTCGGCGGATGCCGGGGCGCGCGGGGGCAAGATCTTGCCGTATAAAAAGCTGCTCGATGATGCGATCGAACAGGCGCAGCACCGACCGCGTCATGTGGTGCTGGTCGACCGCTGTTTGGCGAAAATGGCGCGGGTCGAGGGGCGTGACCTCGACTTTGCCGCGCTGCGCCAACAGCATCTCGGTGCGCGGGTGCCAGTTGTCTGGCTGGAATCAAACGAAACGTCCTGCATTCTCTACACCTCCGGGACAACCGGGAAACCGAAAGGCGTGCAACGCGATGTTGGCGGTTACGCGGTGGCGCTGGCGACCTCGATGGACACCATTTTCGGCGGCAAAGCGGGCGGCGTGTTCTTCTGCGCGTCGGATATCGGCTGGGTAGTTGGGCATTCGTATATCGTGTATGCCCCGCTGCTGGCGGGGATGGCGACGGTAGTTTACGAAGGTCTGCCAACGTATCCGGACTGCGGCGTGTGGTGGAAAATTGTTGAGAAGTATCAGGTCAGCCGGATGTTCTCGGCCCCGACAGCTATCCGTGTGCTGAAGAAATTCCCCACTGCGCAAATCCGTAATCACGATCTCTCCTCGCTGGAGGTGCTGTATCTGGCGGGGGAACCGCTGGACGAACCAACCGCCAGTTGGGTAACCCAAACGCTGGGCGTCCCGGTTATCGACAACTACTGGCAGACTGAATCCGGCTGGCCGATTATGGCAATTGCCCGCGGGCTGGACGACAGGCCATCGCGTCTGGGCAGTCCCGGCGTGCCGATGTACGGCTACAACGTACAGCTGCTCAATGAGGTGACCGGTGAACCTTGTGCGGCAAACGAGAAGGGCATGCTGGTGATTGAAGGGCCGCTGCCGCCGGGCTGTATTCAGACCATCTGGGGCGATGACGAACGCTTTGTGAATACCTACTGGTCGCTGTTCTCCCGCCAGGTGTACGCCACCTTTGACTGGGGCATTCGCGACGCCGATGGCTATTACTTCATCCTGGGGCGTACGGATGACGTGATCAACGTCGCCGGACACCGACTCGGTACGCGAGAGATCGAGGAGAGTATTTCCAGCTATCCGAACGTTGCGGAAGTGGCGGTGGTCGGCGTGAAGGATGCGCTGAAAGGGCAGGTGGCCGTCGCGTTTGTCATTCCAAAGCAGAGCGACAGTCTGGAAGACCGCGACATCGCCCATTCGGAAGAGAAGGCGATTATGGCACTGGTGGACAGCCAGATTGGCAACTTTGGCCGTCCGGCACATGTCTGGTTCGTGTCGCAGTTGCCGAAAACACGTTCCGGTAAAATGCTCAGACGGACGATCCAGGCGATCTGCGAAGGCCGCGATCCTGGCGATCTGACCACCATTGACGATCCAACATCGTTACAGCAAATCCGCCAGGCGATCGAGGAGTAGGGCGTTGCCGGGTGGCGGCTTCGCCTTATCCGGCCTACGAAACCGCGCACCGTAGGCCAGATAAGCCGCGAAGCGGCGCCATCCGGCAAAAGCAACGTGATTAGCGCCAGCTCAGCTGATAATGATAACGCCCTGCGCTCAACTGAAATTCTGGTGACGCTGAAGGGCTCCACGAATCATCCCCGCCGACGCCCATATGGAAACCGTCAATGTTGAGCCATGTTCCGGCTTCAGGCTGCAGCAGATGGCGATGGCTGGTTGCCATCAGTTGCTTCTGGCTGTAACGGCTGATGTTGAACTGGAAGTCGCCACGCCACAGATGATCCCCGTAGCGTAATTCGCGTGTCCCGCAGCGCAGGCCATTTTCACTTGGGAAAACATACGGGGTGTACATTTCATCGAGCGATAAATCCCAACGGTCGAAACAAGCGGCGTTCAGCCTGTCCGGGTAGTTCTCATGCGGCCCAAGGCCTAACCAGTTTACCCGTTCAGCCACCTGCGCCAGCTGGCAGCTCAGGCCGATGCGGGCCGGATGCGGCGTACCGCTGGCGATGTCGACATCCACCGTTATCTGCATTTCACCCTTGCCGTCAATACGGTAGCTTTTTCGGCTGATGAACAGCGTTTCGCCCCGATACTGCCAGGCATGCGCGGTGGTGATAAGGATGCTGTTCGACAGCGCTTCGGCCTCGCATTGCAATAGCCATGGCTCAGCATGGTAATGGCCCGCAGCCTTCCAGCGTTCGACCCAGGCATTAGGATCGATGCGCGTTACTTCGCTGATGCCGATGTCGTTATCCAGCGGCGCGCGGGTAAACTGATCGATTAACGGTGCAAACAGCTGTGCTTCTTCGGCCAGCCAGTATTGCGTCAGTAAACCTGTCCGGCGGCAGAATTCCCAGCGTTTATCGCTGACGATTACCGTAAACGTGTCATCGCGGATCGTCAGCTGTGGCGCTGTGCTGGCGCGAGGTTTAAGCGCCAGACTGAGTTTCTCTTCCAGCTTCCATTGCTGCCAGGCGCTGATATGTCCGGCGTCTGACCACGCAGTAGCCTGAGGTTGTTCGACACGCACCGTCAGCCACAGCTGACCTGCGGTTTCCGGCATCGGGACATCTGGCAGGGTAATCACCTGGCGGCCTTGTGGGGCGATATCCAGAACGACCTCTCCGGCGGCCAGCGGGTTGCCGTCCAGGGCAATAGACCAGTGCAGAACTTCGTTATCGCTGCGGCGGAACAGATATTCACTGGTCACTTCAATCTGGCGTTCAGCGCCCGGCAGTAACGTGAACTGGAAAAACTGCTGTTCATGTTTGGCCTCATATAACGCCGGGTGTGGGGTACGATCGGCGAACACCAGTCCGTTCATGCAAAACTGACGGTCGTTTGGTGTGTCACCAAAATCCCCGCCGTAGGCTGACCACGGATTACCGTTGTCGTCATATTTAATCAGCGACTGATCGACCCAGTCCCAGACGAATCCTCCTTGCAGACGCGGATACTGGCGGAATGCCTGCCAATATTTGGCATAGCCGCCGAGGCTGTTACCCATCGCGTGAGCATATTCGCAGAGGATCAACGGGCGCTGCTCGCCGGGCATCGACAGCCACTTTTTAATCGACCATTTGGGTACGGCGGGGAAGGGCTGATCCTGATCGACGCGGGCATACATCGGGCAAATAATATCGGTGGCTGCGGTATTTGCGCCGCCGCCTTCATATTGTACCGGGCGTGACGGGTCTTCTGATTTTATCCAGCGGTAGAGCGCGTCGTGATTGACCCCGTGACCGGATTCATTACCCAGAGACCAGATGATAATGCTCGGATGGTTGCGATCGCGCTGCACCATGCGCGTGACGCGCTGGCTCATGGCGGGAAGCCATGTTGGGTCATCGCTCAGGCGATTCATGGGCACCATACCGTGGGTTTCGATATTGGCCTCATCCACCACATACAGGCCGTAGCGGTCGCACAGGGTGTACCATAGCGGGTGATTTGGGTAATGCGAACAACGCACGGCGTTAAAGTTGTTCTGCTTCATCAGCAGAATATCCTGCACCATCGTTGCCTCGTCCATCACCTGACCGTTGACCGGATGGTGCTCATGACGGTTGGTACCGCGAATCAACAGCGGCTTACCATTGAGTAACAGCAGTCCGTTTTCAATGCAAACCTGACGAAAGCCGACGTCACAGGCCTCGGCTTCAATCAGCGTACCGTCAGCGGTATGTAGCTGCACAACGGCGCGGTACAGATTAGGCGTTTCGGCACTCCACAACGCCGGGTGTTCAACGTTGAGGCGCAGCGTAGTACGGTCGTGATAAGCGCCGCGTTCATCAACAATCTCGCTGCCGGGCGGTGAGGTGAGCTCGCCAACCAACGTTTCGCCGTTCCACAATTGCAGGGTCACGCGTACATCTTCACGCTCGTCGCCTGCTATCCGGACTTCCGCTTCCAGCAACGCGCGGCTGAAATCATCATTAAAGCGCGTGTTGATGCGTAGGTCACGGATCTGTGTTGTGGGCTTATGCAGCAAAGATACGTCGCGAAAAATACCGCTCATGCGCCACATATCCTGGTCTTCCAGATAGCTGCCGTCGCTCCAGCGTAGCACCATCACCGCCAGACGGTTTTCGCCGTGCTGCAGATAATCGCTAAGATCAAACTCAGACGGCAGGCGGCTATCCTGACCGTAGCCGACCCAACGACCGTTGCACCACAGATGAAACGCGGAGTTCACGCCGTCAAAAATAATCCGCGTCTGACCCTCATCTAACCATGCATCTTCAACACTAAATGTGAGCGAGTAACATCCGGTAGGGTTCTGCGTCGGAACAGAAGGCGGATTGACCGGGAATGGATAGGTGATATTGGAGTAGATTGGCGCATCATAACCGCTCATCTGCCAGTTAGACGGCACGCAGAGGGCAACGGCCTGCGGTGAATCATGCTCAAGCCAACTTTCTGGTACTGCCTCTGGTGTGGCAAACCAGGCGAACTGCCACTCGCCGTTTAACGAAATTCGTTGGGATGAAGGCCGGTGGTTACGGGCATCATCCACGCAGCGCCAGCTACAAAACGGCGGATGTGCCTCCAGACGGTTTATCTGTGTGACGCCGGGGTTTTCCCAGTCACGGCGCGCCAGTACGGCGGCGAGTGAGTCCGAGCTCAGAGTCATAGCGGTATCTCATGTTTGTTATTCGCTCACAATTTAATAAACATAAGGCCTGCGGTGAGACGCTGTAAAGCCGGGCGGGTTTAATGGGTGAACTGACTCACAGTAATTAGCGCTCGCCGGATGGTAGCAGAGAGACCTGACGCGCCAGTTGCATCAACGACTCCGCCAGCACCTGAGGCGTGGCGGTTTGTGCGTCAGGCGGCAGTACGGTTTTCCGTTCGACCAGCGTGACCGGCAGCAGCAGATTGCCGGGGGCGGACATACCCTGCGTAAGCTGCAACAGCCTGTCAACGCTGGTCTGTCCGAGAGTGGGGAAATCCTGCCTGATGGTGGTCAGCGGCGGGATGTAGCAGGCGCTGTCTTCGGTGTCGTCGTAGCCGATCACGGAGATGTCCGCTGCAACTCGCAGCCCAGACTCGCTGATTGCGCGCATCGCGCCCAGCGCCATTTGATCGTTAGCCACCAGCATAGCGGTTGGAATGATACCGTCGTTAAGCATGTGCATGGTTTGATGAAAGCCGGACATGGCGCTCCAGTCACCTTCACGTTCTACAATGGGACGTAGCTGGTAGTGCGCCAGATATTTATGCCAGCCCGCACGGCGAAGCCTTGCCGAAACTGAAGTGTGCGGCCCGCTCAGCAGGGCGATTCGCTGATGACCATGCTGTACAAGATGTTCAACGCCGAGCCGAGCGCCGTCATCATGGGAGAAAATCACGCTGTTAATCGGCGTCTGGTCAGAGACATCGAGAAACAGTACCGGCACTGTACCGCAGGCGGCGGCCATGGCAATGGCGTCTTCTTCATCCAGCGGATAGTTGATGATAAGCCCGGTTACGCGCTGAGAAAGCAGGTTGTGGACCGCGGTTTTACACGCCTCAACGCCGCTGCGCTCGACCATGGCGATCACCACGCTGGCGCCGGACTGGTCGGCGCGGGATTTTATGGCGGCAACGATTTGTGAGGGGGCATGCAGGGCAAGGTTCGCCGTCACGACGCCAATCAGCGGCGTCTGTTTGCCTGCCAGTTGTTGTGCGACGCGGTTGGGGATGTAATTGAGTTCCGCCATCGCGGCCTCAACTTTCTGTCGGGTTTTTGCGGAAACGTGGCTGGCCTGATTCACGACGCGCGAGACGGTCTGGTAAGAGACGCCTGCATGGTCTGCGACATCGTATAGCGTTACCGGTTTCACGTTTATCACCCCTGTCATGATGTTATCTGCGCGCTATGATGCCACAGCGGGACGATTTTGGGGGATTTACGCATAGGTTCTGCGAGGCGCATTCCAGGGTTGCGGATCGTGTGCGGGAGGATTTATCGTCGTTAAACTTATCAGATTAAAAAGTGAGGACATCGTGAGCGACTCTGCGGCAAATAATATCCTGTCCATTTACCGACGCCATGCGGAGGCTTTTGCCCGCCAGCGCTCACGCGCCTTGTTTGAGAAAAGCTGGCTGGACAAGTTCATCAACGTGATGGGCGGGCAGGGCCATATTGTGGATATTGGCTGCGGAAACGGTCAGCCGATTGCGGGTTATTTTATCCGGCAAGGTTTTCAGTTGACGGGGGTTGATGGTTCCCCGGAAATGCTGGCGCGGGCGCGGCACTCTTTTCCCGCACAGCGCTGGCTGGAGCACGATATGCGTGAGCTGGCGCTTAACGAGACATTCGACGGTCTGATCGCCTGGGACAGCTTTTTCCATTTAACCCAGTTGGACCAGCAAAAGATGTTCCCCATTTTTGACCGGCTCAGTCATCCCGGTAGCGCACTGATGTTTACCAGCGGCACGGACAACGGCATTGCGATG
The DNA here is from genome assembly GCF_014104295.1 of Citrobacter sp. RHBSTW-00029. NCBI lineage: Bacteria > Pseudomonadati > Pseudomonadota > Gammaproteobacteria > Enterobacterales > Enterobacteriaceae > Citrobacter > Citrobacter sp. RHBSTW-00029. The sequence goes on along the minus strand of NZ_JABXRT010000001.1, from coordinate 3,145,736 downwards.
GGGGAATTTGAGGGTGAGCCGCTGTTTCACGCCAGCCTCGCGCCTGATGAGTATCACGCATTGCTGTCGATGCACGGTTTTACGGTGATTGAGAGGGTGATGGAAGATCCGCACTGTACCGGGCACACCATCTGGCTGGCGCAAAAAAGAGGTTAATCGCCGCGAAAGGTTTTACGCCATTCAGCCGGGCTGACGCCGAAGCGGGATTTAAAATGCTGCCGCCAGGTGACGGGGGAGAGAAAACCTACCTGTTCGGCGATGCGTTCAACGGGTAACTGACTGGACTCCAGCAGGATCTGGCTGCGGTGTAGGCGCTCGGTAATCAGCCATTCAGCCACGCTTGACCCGGTGGCCTTCATAAAATGACGGGTTAGAGTGCGACGACTCATCATCACCCGCTGTGCCAGCTCGTCGAGATTATGCGGTTCGTGGAGATGCTGGCGCAAATAGTCGAGCAGGGCGTTAATGCGCTGATCCTGTGTATTTTTCGCTACCGGTTGTTCGATAAACTGCGCCTGGCCGCCCTCACGATGCGGTGGCACAATCATCCGTCGGGCAATCTGATTCGCCACCGTGCTGCCAAAACGCTGGCGAATTACGTACAAACAGCAATCCAGCGCGGCGGCGGTACCTGCTGAGGTAATAATACCGTCGTCATCCACGTACAGTGCGTTGATATCCAACTGGGCCGCCGGGAAGCGCGCCTGAAAATCCTGCTCGAACTCCCAGTGCGTAGCCGCTCGTTTACCGTCCAGTAACCCCGCATAGCCGAGGACAAACGCGCCCAGACACAGCCCGACAATCTGCGCGCCGTTTTGTCGCGCGCGGTTGAGCGCACCAAGCAGGCTTTGTGGTGGACGATGCGCGGTGGTGCCCCACCAGGGGATCACCACGATGTCGGCAGCCTCCACCGCTTCATAGCCGTGGGTTGCGGTAATGGAGAAACCATCCTGCGAGGAGATGATGCCCGGTTTTTCGCCGCACATCTGCACCTCAAAGCGCTTTTTCACCGCCATTTTGTCACTGAAAATGATACACGGCACCGAGAAGTGAAACGGGCTGAAATCTTCCACGGCAACAATGGCGACGTTAAGCGGCTGCATACGATTCCTTTGTAGAGATTAAAATGCCAGGGTTTCACCATCTTCCGGCACGTTGACATATTGCGCAATCTGGTTGTCGCGGGCGTACTCTTTCAGGGCCGCGCGGGTCAACAGACAATGGTTAATCGCCTCCATATGGGTCGCCACAATGTGTGCTTCGGGTAAGGTGAAGTGGGTTTTCAGCACATCTTCCGCACCCATGATAATTGGGCCAAAACCGATGACGTGGGCAAAACCCGCATTCAGAACCACCACGCCTGGCTGGAAGGTATGCATGTTGGCTTCCACCTCGTCGCGCCAGAGGGTGTCCCCGACCAGATACAGCGTTTTTTCCGCCGGATGCATAAAGATAACGCCACAGGCATCACCCAGGCGTTCTGCCATTTGTGGAATGGCATAGGCGCGATCTGAGCCGTGCTGGCCACCGGTTTTACGCAGAGTGATAGCGCCGACCACGGTATTTTGCGTCAGCACGGTGAGTTGTGTGAAACCCTGCCCCCGCAGTACGTGTGCATCATGGTCATTTTGCACATAGATTGGTTTGTCTTTCGGCACGACACGAGCGGCAACCTCGTCCCAGTGATCTTCATGCAGATGGGTCACGATCAGCGCATCGACATTAAGCAGGGTGTCGATGTCGATGGGCAGATCGACGGTTGGGTTGCGAATGTCGGCTCGTGCGGTTCCGGCAAAACCCGGATATGCGCCTTTCGCAGCCAGCATAGGATCGACCAGAAAAGTCATTCCACCAAAGGTGATGTGCTGTGTGGCATTACGGATTTGCGTGATGTTCATGGTGTGCGCTCTGCGTGTTGGGTCAGTGGTATCATCGTAGAGTGTTGTCCAGAAGATGAATGTGGGCAAATGGGCGACTAACGATGGGATTGGGCCAATTGCAACGCAATGATGCCGGTAGGAGATGGTGGGGCGTTTATCATGCCTACGGGACGAATCTTTATTGGCTGTGTTTAATCACTGAATTATCGTCTGAATTATTTAATGCGCTGGAAAACGATTAAAGAGAGTTGATTTAAACTAAGTTTTGGTTTCTTTTTTATAACACTCGTTAATTCTCCACTATTGTACCGAACTGAGTAAAAATACAGTCCCTTAAGTATGGACAGATTTATTAAATGCGAAGTGGTTTCGGAAAATATAATAGATAAATGCAACGTATTACCGTGAATAAAACAGATCGCGAACCATGAAATAATAATGCTATCATTCACCCCAGACGCGGCAGGCAACTGCTGGCACACGCATTTACCCCGGAGCACCTGATGAACCACGACATTCCGCTAAAATATTATGATATCGCCGATGAGTACGCGACCGAGGCCGCAAAGCCGGTGAGCGATGCCGAACGCGATGCGCTGGCGCACTACTTCCAGCAACTGATCACCCGTTTGATGAACAACGAAGAGATCAGCGAAGACGCGCAGCAGGAGATGGCAACTGTGGCTGGCGTTGACGCGCAGCGTATTGATGATATCGCGGAGTTCCTCAATCGCTGGGGTAACGAGTAGCCAAAGACGGGGTCTGTGTTTTACACTGCGCGCAAATTGAGTAGGTATACTCTACGAGTATTCGGTTTAATCAGGCGGAAACAGCAATGAACGGAACAATCACAACGTGGTTTAAAGATAAAGGCTTTGGATTTATCAAAGATGAAAACGGCGACAACCGCTATTTTCATGTGATTAAGGTTGCTAATCCTGAGCTGATCAAGAAAGACGCGGCGGTGACTTTTGAACCCACCACCAACAACAAAGGCCTGTCTGCCTATGCGGTGAAAGTCATACCCGACAGCAAGTACATCTATATCGCGGGCGAGCGCCTGAAGCTCACTGCGATCAAGTCATACCTGGTGTACAGCGAAGAAGTGCCGGTTGAAACCCGTATCGACAAAGAAAACGCGGTGCTGTCTGTCGGCGTGCTGATGAACAGCATACGACCGAAATCAGACGTGAAGCCTGGCGAAATGCGCACACTGAAAAAGCTGGCGATCACTACCTTCCAGGGCACGACGCTGATCTTCTCGGAAGATGAAATCGACATCGACGAGACGGTGAAGCTGCTGAAAGTCTGACGTCCTTCAGAGTGAATGAATGCCGAAACTCTGCTCTTTTCAAAAGCAGGGTTTCGGTTTTTTTTTGCATTCAGTCAAATCGGGTAGATATGTGTGCGCAAAAGCTGCTTTGTGTCAGAAGCAGATGTGAACGTTTTATATAAGAAGTGAAAGTGGTACTTTGCCGGGGTTATTACTTTTGATTCTCTTGTCTTATCTATTATTGCTGCTGCGCCAGTGTTAAAAATAAAAATAGAAAAATCATCAGAAAGTTATGTAGTAACTTATCCATAATGTTAATTATTGATGAAATTAAAGTAACACTCCGTAAGGTTTGGATGTTTTTATTTCTCATAGACGAGAATTTACATATAGTGATATAATATGGTGGGAAAAACAGGCAGCTTATTAAGCTGCCTGTCATGTAAATAAATTTTCGAGGAGACTATTCCAGTGGGACGTAAATGGGCCAATATTGTTGGTAAAAAAACGGCTAAAGACGGTGCAACGTCTAAAGTATATTCCAAATTCGGTGTGGAAATCTATGCTGCGGCTAAACAAGGTGAACCAGACCCAGAATTAAACACAGCTTTAAAATTCGTTATTGAACGTGCGAAACAAGCCCAGGTTCCAAAGCACGTTATTGATAAAGCTATTGATAAAGCCAAAGGTGGCAGCGACGAAACGTTCATGCAAGGGCGTTATGAAGGCTTTGGTCCAAGTGGTTCCATGATTATCGCTGAAACCCTGACTTCAAACGTTAACCGCACGATTGCTAATATTCGCTCAATCTTCAATAAAAAAGGCGGGAATATTGGCGCGGCGGGTGCTGTCAGCTATATGTTTGACAATACTGGCGTGATTGTATTTGCGGGAACAGACCCTGACCGTATTTTTGAAATTTTACTTGATGCTGAAGTGGATGTACGTGATGTTACCGAAGAAGAAGGCAACATCATTATTTATACTGAATCTACAGATCTTCATAAAGGAATTGCAGCCCTCAAAGCAGCTGGGATTACTGAATTCTCAACCACAGAATTAGAAATGATTGCTCAATCAGAAGTTGAACTTTCACCAGAAGATTTAGAAATCTTTGAAGGACTTGTTGATGCCCTTGAAGATGATGATGATGTTCAAAAAGTATATCATAACGTTGCAAATCTCTGATTATAAATTAAAGAAATCTGTCATTATGGCAGATTTTATAAATTGTAAGTTTGTTATGATCAACATGTCTGATAAGATGTGTTGATTATAACGAATAGATAAAAATACTATCTCTAAAAGAAACGCATCAATTGAAATTCCTGGCCTAAACTATCTGATAATAAATGGCAAAGGCGCTCCTGCAAGTTCAGGTCTTCAATACTGAAGCGTATTATCTTGAGTAAGGACAGTGCTGATATGAATATTATTGAAAGTGGTATTCGTGACGTAAAACAAGGTGAAAATGTCACAATAGTCATGCCTGTGAATCTTTATGAATGCGAGTTGGGCCATGATGTGTTTGTCGGGCCATTTGTTGAGATACAAAAGGGATGTGTCATAGGCGACAGAACTAAAGTGCAGTCCCATACTTTCATCTGTGAAAACGTTACCTTAGGCGAGGACTGCTTTATAGGGCATGGCGTGACCTTTGCTAACGATCTTTTCAAGAGCGGAAGTCCTGACGCTTCTGCAAAAAGCTGGATTAATATTGTATTAGGTAACGCAGTAACGGTGGGCAGTGGAGCCACAATTTTAACAACGGAAATTTGCAGTGGTGCGGTGATTGGTGCCGGTAGTGTGGTGATAAAGCCCGTGCTGGTAAAAGGCGTGTATGCTGGCAATCCGGCCAGACTTTTGCGAAAGCTTTAAGTATTACCCTTGCCATTGCGAACCCAAATTTATGTTCTTCCCAGACCGTTCATGTCGACCCCTCTTGTTTGCGGACATGGCGACTATTCTTGCTGCTCACGCCATATAAAGAAACGTCTGCTGCATCAGACGTTGCGTTCCTCTGAATGGTGCCGTAGGTCATGACTCATTTCCTGTAGTTCATTGATTAATCGTGCTAAATGGAAGCCATCGCACACAGAGTGATGTACCTGAACGGCGAGAGGTAACACTACTTTCCCATCTTGTTCATAGTATTTCCCAAGTGTGAACATGGGGGCAAAAAAGTTCTGCATGTTCGCAATGTTGATATTAAAACTGGTAAAACTTACCCAAGGGATAGCCGATACAAAAAATACATTTTCCGGAGACTCTCCCTTCGGCCAATAAGAAAGATTATTACAATAGCGTGCAACGTCTTCTGAATAAGTGTTTTGGAAGTGATGAATATTGCCATCGTAGCGGCTCCATAATGATGAAAAAGTCTCAGTTTCATTATGGAAAATGGTATAGCTTGGATGAATTTCATTCCATATGACAAGCTCATTGTTCTTTATAGCCATACGGAATTCAGTATGCTTGTTGACAACTTTAGCAAGGAGGGAAATCATAGTAGGGTAAAATTTCCAGCCAATCTCTTTTATATGTTTTAGTACTGCGGTAATGTCTAACAGAACAGTTTGGTTAATTGTACTTTGAGCAAAAGACTGAAATACCTCAAAATGCTCTTTCCTTGGCCAACGAGACAAGTCAACAGCCGTATATTCTGGAGTTGTTTTTTTCACTTTTTATCCTTTGATTTGCAATCAAATATCATATTTTAGCCTAAGTCTTTCCATGACGTAATCAGGCTGCATGTCCCGAAGCATGTTACCAGCGAACGCATTTGCGAGAGTAGCGTATCCTTATACAGGAAGAAGGATTAAAGCCTCTTCACAAGAGACTTTGCGCCCCTGGATTTACGATGTCATTCATCAGTGTGTAACGTGCTTCTTTGCGCGTGTATTGATCGATTAACGGCACAAGTCGCCGGAAATGCTCACTGGCACAATGTTCATCGAGAGCCGCGTGGTCTGGCCATTCTTCGATGAAAATAAAATGGCCCGGATCTTTTTCATCAATATAGAGGTCATAAGCAATGCAGCGCGGTTCTTTCCTGGTGGCCGATATTAGCTCACGATACAACGGGAGAACGGTTTCAATATACTCAGGTTTGATGAAATCCTCGGCAATGACCTTTAACATGCAGCCTCCTGGCAAAAAATGAATGCACACTCTGCAATGAAGATATCATTAAAGCAAGATGACACCGCGTGATATCGGCTGATGAGTGAGCCATCCCAACTATCAATCAGATGATGCGCATAACTGTGATCCACTTCACCTCCCGGCAACCAAAATCTCCTGCGACTCGACGCCGTCCTCAATCTGTTTCGCCACCCTTTGTAAGGCCGGAAGATGCTTTTCTGCGGCCTGTTCGATGGTCATGGCGCTGGCCATATACACCAGATTCAGGCAGCCGATCACCCGCTGTCCGCTACGGATGGGGACGGCGATAGAAGCGATTTTCTCCTCCTGATCCCAGCCGCGATAGTTCTGACCAAAACCGTCTTTTCGCGCGCGGGTTAAAATGGCATTGAGCTTCAGCGGTTCGCGCGCAAGCTGGAACTCTTCTCCTGGTCGGGAGGCCAGCATTTCAATCAGTTCCTGACGTTCATTCTCCGGGCTAAATGCCAGCCAGGTCAGGCCGGAAGCGGTTTTCAGCAATGGCAAACGACGCCCGACCATCGCCCGGTGAAACGACAGGCGGCTGAAGCGGTGGGTTGTTTCACGTACCACCATCGCGTCCACATCCAGCGTGGAAACGTCGGTCGGCCAGATCACCTCGCGCAGCAAATCCCCCAGCAGCGGGGCGGCCAGCGCAGAAATCCACTGCTCGTCACGAAATCCCTCGCTAAGCTGACGGACCTTGATGGTTAAGCGAAAGCTGTCATCGGACAGGCTGCGTCGGACGTAACCCTCATCCTGCAACGTTTCCAGCAGCCGCCTGACCGTAGTGCGGTGCAGGCCGCTCAGCTCAGCCAGCAGGCCAACGCTGGCTCCACCATCGAGCCGGTTTAACATATTTAATAACATTAATCCGCGCGTTAATCCGCGTACGGTTTTGTATTCAGTACCGTCATCATTTTTCATATTTATTGACAAATCTACAGGTAAAACAACGTTGTGCACTTAGTGCACATCCAGGCATGTTTTGATTGTAGCGCAAAAACTCACTCCTATACTGACCGCACAATAAAAAATCATTTACATCTTTTTAACAAAATGAGTTGCGCCTCGCCAGGGTCTGCAATTGCGTTTTGTCCGAGTCGTGAGGTTCTGAAATGACAACAATAAACCCTGATATCCAACCCGCTGTGCAGCACACCGTACAGGTCGCGATTGCCGGAGCCGGTCCGGTTGGGCTGATGATGGCCAACTATCTGGGCCAGATGGGCATTGAAGTGCTGGTGGTGGAGAAGCTCGACACGCTGATCGACTATCCCCGCGCTATCGGGATTGACGATGAAGCGCTGCGCACCATGCAGTCCGTTGGTCTGGTCGAAAACGTGCTGCCGCATACTACGCCGTGGCACGCGATGCGCTTTCTCACCCCGAAAGGCCGCTGCTTTGCTGATATCCAGCCGATGACCGACGAATTTGGCTGGTCGCGCCGCAACGCGTTTATTCAGCCGCAGGTGGATGCGGTGATGCTGGAAGGGCTGTCGCGTTTTCCCAGCGTGCGCTGCCTGTTTTCCCGCGAACTGGAAGCCTTCAGCCAACAGAACGGTGAAGTAACGCTGAATCTGAAAGCGCCGGATGGCCAGCGCGAAACGGTGAAGGCCCAGTGGCTGGTGGCCTGCGACGGTGGGGCCAGCAACGTCAGACGTTCGCTGAATGTGCCATTTGAAGGCAAAACCGCGCCAAATCAGTGGATTGTGGTGGATATCGCCAACGATCCGCTCAGCACGCCGCATGTGTTTCTGTGCTGCGATCCGGTGCGCCCGTATGTCTCCGCTGCGCTGCCACATGCGGTGCGCCGCTTTGAATTTATGGTGATGCCGGGAGAAACCGAAGCGCAACTCAGTGAGCCGCAAAATATGCGCCAGTTGCTGAGCAAAGTGCTGCCGAACCCGGATAACGTCGAACTGATCCGCCAGCGTGTGTATACCCATAACGCCCGTCTGGCCGAACGTTTTCGCATTGACCGCGTGCTGCTGGCCGGCGATGCGGCGCACATTATGCCGGTCTGGCAGGGGCAGGGGTACAACAGCGGCATGCGCGATGCCTTCAACCTGGCGTGGAAACTGGCGCTGGTCATTAAGGGCAAAGCTGGTGATGCGCTGTTGGATACCTACCAGCAGGAACGCCGCGACCACGCCAAAGCGATGATCGACCTCTCGGTGACCGCAGGCAACGTACTGGCACCGCCAAAACGCTGGCACGGTGCGGTACGCGACGGGGTTTCCTGGCTGCTGAATTATATTCCGCCGGTCAAACGTTACTTCCTCGAAATGCGCTTTAAGCCGATGCCGCAATACCATGTTGGAGCACTGGTGCGTGAGTGTGACGCGAAAACGTCACCGGTCGGCAAGATGTTTATCCAGCCGAAGGTGACGCTGGAATCGGGTGAAGTGACGCTGCTCGACAATGTCATCGGGCCGAATTTTGCGGTGATTGGCTGGGGTTGTAACCCGCTATGGGGCATGAGCGAGGCGCAGATCCAACAGTGGCAGGCGTTGGGCACGCGGTTTATCCAGGTGGTGCCGGATACGCAAATTCATACCGAGCAGGATAACTATGACGGCGTTATCCGCATTGGCGATACGCAAAACCGCCTGCGCACGTGGTTTGCCCAGCACAACGCTTCGCTGGTGGTGATGCGCCCGGACCGCTTTGTGGCCGCCATCGCCATTCCGCAAACCCTGGGCAGCACCCTGAATAAACTGGCGTCGGTGATGACGCTTACCCGCGCTACTGCCGATATTCCTGTTGAAAAGGTGGCCTGATATGCACGCTTATCTTCACTGTCTTTCCCACTCGCCGCTGGTGGGCTATGTCGACCCGGCACAGGCTGTGCTCGACGAGGTCAACGGCGTGATCGCCAGCGCCCGGGCGCGCATTGCGGCGTTTGACCCTGAACTGGTGGTGCTGTTTGCCCCCGATCACTACAACGGTTTTTTTTACGATGTGATGCCGCCGTTCTGTTTAGGCGTGGGAGCCACGGCGATCGGCGATTTCGGCAGCGCGGCGGGGGAACTGCCGGTGCCGACAGATCTCGCTGAAGCCTGCGCCCACGCGGTGATGAAAAGCGGCATCGATCTCGCCGTGTCCTACAACATGCAGGTCGATCATGGTTTCGCCCAGCCGCTGGAGTTCTTGCTTGGTGGGCTGGATAAGGTGCCTGTGCTGCCGGTGTTTATTAACGGTGTCGCCACGCCGCTGCCAGGCTTTCAGCGTACCCGCATGCTCGGGGAAGCGATTGGCCGTTTCGCCAGCTCATTGAATAAACGCGTACTGTTTTTAGGCTCCGGCGGGCTGTCGCATCAGCCGCCGGTACCGGAGCTGGCGAAGGCCGATGCTCATATGCGCGACCGTCTGCTTGGCAGCGGTAAACAACTGCCCGAAAACGAGCGCGAGCTGCGCCAGCAGCGGGTGATCAGCGCCGCCGAGAAATTCGTGGCCGATCAAAACACGCTGCATCCGCTGAACCCTGTCTGGGATAACCGCTTTATGAGCCTGCTTGAGCAGGGGCGTTTGCAGGAGCTGGACGCGGTCAGTAACGAAGAGTTGTCCGCGATGGCGGGCAAATCAACGCACGAAGTAAAAACCTGGGTTGCCGCCTTCGCCGCCATTTCTGCATTTGGCAACTGGCGCAGCGAAGGCCGTTATTACCGCCCGATCCCGGAGTGGATCGCCGGATTCGGCTCCCTGAGCGCCACCACACAGAACTGAAACAGAACTGAATATGCAGGAGAAAACCATGACTTACCAACCGCAAACCGAAGCCGCTACCAGTCGTTTTCTGGAGGTGCAGGAAGCAGGCGAAACACTACGCGTGCATTTCAATGACTGTGGACAGGGCGAAGAGACCGTCGTGCTGCTGCACGGCTCCGGTCCTGGCGCGACGGGCTGGGCAAACTTCAGCCGCAATATTGATCCGCTGGTACAGGCCGGATACCGGGTGATCCTGCTGGATTGTCCTGGCTGGGGTAAAAGCGATGGGATCGTTAACCGCGGTTCGCGATCCGATCTCAACGCCCGCATCCTGAAAAGCGTAGTCGATCAACTGGATATTCAGAAAATCCACCTGCTGGGCAACTCGATGGGCGGCCACAGTGCTGTGGCGTTTACCCTGAGCTGGCCGGAGCGCGTGGGCAAACTGGTGCTAATGGGCGGCGGAACGGGCGGCATGAGTCTGTTTACCCCGATGCCGACCGAAGGTATCAAGCGGCTGAATCAGCTATACCGCGAGCCGACTATCGAGAACCTGAAGCTGATGATGGAGATCTTTGTCTTCGACACCAGCGACCTGACCGAGGCGTTGTTTGAGGCACGCCTGAATAACATGCTGTCGCGTCGCGATCACCTGGAAAACTTTGTCCAGAGTCTGGAGGCCAACCCGAAACAGTTCCCGGATTTCAGCCCGCGTCTGGGTGAAATCAAAGCCCAGACCCTGATTGTCTGGGGACGCAATGATCGCTTTGTGCCGATGGATGCCGGTCTGCGCCTGCTCTCCGGAATTGCCGGTTCTGAGCTGCATATCTACCGCGACTGCGGGCACTGGGCGCAGTGGGAGCATGCGGATGCCTTTAACCAGCTGGTGCTGAATTTCCTCGCACGCCCTTAAGGAACGGATATGACGAATCATAATCTTGAGCAGTTAGCCGCCGATTTACGTCAGGCGGAGGAAAAAAGGGAAGCCATTGCCCCGCTGCGTGAACTGATCGGCGTGGACAACGGCGAAGCGGCTTACGCCATTCAACGCATCAACGTGCAGTACGAGGTGACGCGTGGGCGGCGCGTGGTCGGGCGCAAAGTAGGGCTGACGCACCCGAAAGTGCAGCAGCAACTGGGCGTCGATCAGCCGGACTTCGGCACGCTGTTTGCCGACATGTGTTACGGCGATAACGACACCATTGCGTTTGAGCGCGTGTTGCAACCGCGCATTGAAGCGGAAATCGCGCTGGTACTGAACCGCGATCTACCCAATGCCGACACCACTTTTGACGAGCTGTACAACGCCATCGAATGGGTGTTGCCCGCGCTGGAAGTGGTCGGCAGCCGTATCTGTGACTGGTCAATCAAGTTTGTTGATACCGTGGCGGATAACGCTTCCTGTGGCGTGTATGTGGTCGGCGGTCCGGCACAGCGTCCGGCAGGGTTAGATCTGAAAAACTGCGCGATGAAAATGACGCGCAACAACGAAGAGGTTTCCAGCGGACGCGGCAGCGAATGCCTGGGACATCCGATCAACGCCGCCGTCTGGCTGGCGCGCAAAATGGCCAGCCTCGGCGAGCCGCTGCGCGCCGGAGATATCATTCTCACCGGAGCGTTAGGCCCGATGGTGGCGGTGAATGCGGGCGATCGTTTCGAGGCCCATATCGACGGTATTGGTTCAGTTGCCGCCACTTTTTCAGCGGCGGTTACAAAAGGAAGTCAGTCATGAGTAAGCGTAAAGTTGCCATTATCGGCTCCGGCAACATCGGTACCGATTTGATGATAAAAATTCTGCGTCACGGCGTACATCTGGAAATGGCGGTGATGGTCGGTATCGATCCAGAATCTGATGGTCTGGCGCGCGCCAGTCGTATGGGCGTCGCCACTACCCATGAAGGGGTGATGGGGCTTATTGCGATGCCGGAGTTTGCCGATATCGATATCGTATTTGACGCCACCAGCGCGGGCGCGCATGTGAAAAACGACGCCGCGCTGCGTGCTGCTAAACCGGGGATCCGCCTGATCGACCTGACGCCCGCGGCAATCGGCCCGTACTGCGTTCCGGTGGTGAATCTGGACGCTAACGTTGACCAACAGAACGTCAATATGGTGACCTGCGGCGGGCAAGCGACTATCCCGATGGTGGCGGCGGTTTCTCGCGTGGCAAAAGTCCATTACGCCGAAATTATCGCCTCGATCGCCAGTAAATCTGCAGGTCCAGGCACGCGCGCTAATATCGATGAGTTTACCGAAACCACCTCGAAGGCGATTGAAGTGGTTGGCGGCGCGGCAAAAGGTAAAGCGATTATCGTCCTTAACCCGGCCGAGCCGCCGCTGATGATGCGCGACACGGTGTATGTGCTGAGCGAAGCGGCCTCTGAGGTTGAAGTTGAAGCATCGATTAATGAGATGGCGGCGGCGGTGCAGGCGTACGTGCCGGGCTATCGTCTGAAACAGCGTGTCCAGTTTGAAGTCATCCCGCAGGATAAACCGGTCAATCTGCCGGGCATCGGTCAGTTCTCCGGGCTGAAAACCGCCGTCTATCTGGAAGTGGAAGGCGCGGCGCACTATCTGCCAGCCTACGCGGGCAATCTCGATATTATGACCTCCAGTGCGCTGGCGACCGCTGAGAAGATGGCGCAGTCCCTAGCTCGTCAGGCAGGAGAAGCAGCATGAACGGTAAAAAACTCTATATCTCTGACGTGACCCTGCGCGACGGCATGCACGCCATTCGTCATCAATATTCGCTGGAAAACGTGCGCCAGATTGCCAAAGCGCTGGACGACGCACGGGTCGATTCCATTGAGGTGGCGCACGGCGACGGTCTGCAGGGTTCCAGTTTTAACTACGGCTTTGGCGCGCACAGCGACCTGGAGTGGATTGAAGCGGCGGCGGACGTGGTCAAGCACGCTAAGATTGCCACGCTGCTGTTGCCGGGCATCGGCACGATTCATGACCTGAAAAATGCATATCAGGCTGGGGCGCGCGTCGTGCGCGTGGCGACCCACTGCACCGAAGCGGACGTGTCGGCCCAGCATATTCAGTATGCGCGTGAGCTTGGCATGGATACCGTCGGCTTTCTGATGATGAGCCATATGACCACGCCGGAGCACCTCGCGCAGCAGGCGAAGCTGATGGAAAACTACGGTGCGACCTGTATCTATGTGGTCGATTCAGGCGGGGCGATGAACATGTCTGATATCCGTGACCGCTTCCGCGCCCTGAAAGCGGTGCTGAAACCGGAGACGGAAACCGGGATGCACGCCCACCACAACCTGAGCCTCGGCGTGGCGAACTCGATTGCCGCGGTGGAAGAGGGCTGTGACCGCATCGATGCCAGCCTGGCCGGTATGGGCGCAGGCGCAGGCAACGCGCCGCTGGAGGTGTTTATCGCCGCGGCAGATAAGCTTGGCTGGCAGCACGGCACAGATCTGTATGCGCTGATGGACGCCGCCGACGATCTGGTGCGTCCGTTACAGGACCGTCCGGTGCGGGTGGATCGTGAAACGCTGGCGCTGGGCTATGCCGGCGTGTACTCCAGCTTCCTGCGCCACTGCGAAGTGGCGGCGGAGCGGTATGGCATGAGCGCGGTAGATATTCTGGTTGAACTGGGCAAACGCCGGATGGTGGGCGGCCAGGAAGATATGATCGTCGACGTGGCGCTGGATCTGCGCAACAGAAAATAAAAATGATTACGCGGCTGGCAACGTATCAGCCGCGATTCACCTGCATCGTGACCTCAGAGGTACATCTTATGACTACCCGTACCCCCACATCCTCATCCCGCCTGACGTTGACCGTCGGGCTGTGTTTTTTAGTCGCCCTGATGGAAGGGCTGGATTTACAGGCCGCCGGGATCGCTGCCGTCGGTATCGCCCATGCGTTTGCATTAGATAAAATGCAGATGGGCTGGATCTTCAGCGCGGGCATTCTCGGACTGCTGCCCGGCGCGCTGGTGGGCGGCATGCTGGCCGATCGCTATGGCCGCAAACGCATTCTTATTGCCTCCGTGGCGCTGTTCGGTCTGTTCTCGCTGGCAACGGCGATATCCTGGGATTTCTCATCGCTGGTGTTTGCTCGTCTGATGACCGGCGTCGGGCTGGGCGCGGCGTTACCGAACCTGATCGCGCTGACCTCCGAGGCGGCGGGCCCGCGTTTTCGTGGTACGGCGGTGAGCCTGATGTATTGCGGTGTGCCGATTGGCGCGGCGCTGGCGGCAGCGCTCGGGTTTAGCGGTCTGGCCTCTGCCTGGCAAACGGTGTTTTGGGTTGGCGGGGTGATCCCGCTGCTGCTGGTACCGCTGTTGATGCGCTGGTTGCCGGAATCGCAGGTTTACGCCCAACAAACGCAGGTGGCTGCCGCGCCGCTGCGGGCTCTGTTTGCGCCAACCACCGCGACAGCCACGCTGCTGCTGTGGCTGTGCTATTTCTTCACCCTGCTGGTGGTGTATATGCTGATCAACTGGCTGCCGATGCTGCTGGTCGGGCAGGGCTTTCAGCCCTCGCAGGCGGCGGGCGTGATGTTTGCCCTGCAAATTGGCGCGGCCAGCGGGACGTTAATTCTCGGGGCGTTGATGGACAAACTGCGTCCGGTGGTGATGTCACTTTTGATCTACACCGGGATGCTGGCATCATTGCTGGCGCTGGGCACAGTATCGTCATTGAGCGGCATGCTGATGGCGGGATTTGTGGCGGGGATGTTTGCCACCGGGGGGCAAAGCGTGTTGTATGCGCTGGCACCGCTGTTTTACAGCACGCAGATCCGCGCCACCGGCGTGGGTACCGCTGTCGCCGTCGGGCGTCTGGGCGCGATGAGTGGTCCGCTGCTGGCAGGGAAAATGTTAGCGCTCGGCACCGGAACGGTAGGCGTGATGGCGGCTTCTGCGCCGGGTATTTTAGTGGCGGGCCTGGCGGTATTTATTCTGATGAACCGCAAATCGCAGATGCCGGTCCCGGCCAGCGGTGCTTAAGCGCTCATTCGGTGGTATGAGTGGGGGAGATACGGTTCCCACTTCCGGGTGAACGCCAGTCGGTGAGGACGTTGCCAGAGTTTACATAAAGCCTGGCAACGGAGGCGTTATGAGCTGGCGACCCTTTTTGTATCTGATTATTAATCCCCACCCGACATTAAGCGCCCGGCGCGGGCATCTGCGCCTGGTGCAGGGTTGACTTTGCATTCTGTTAACAAACGCGGTATAACAAATCTTCTTTGGATGTTTAGATGTCCATACGTTCAGAAGGTTATATGCAAACAACACAACAAAATGCGCCACTGAAGCGCACAATGAAAACGCGTCACCTGATTATGCTCTCCTTAGGTGGCGTGATTGGCACAGGGTTATTCTTCAATACCGGGTACATCATCTCCACCACCGGGGCGGCGGGAACGCTGCTGGCCTATCTGATTGGCGCGCTGGTAGTCTGGTTGGTTATGCAGTGTCTGGGCGAGCTGTCGGTCGCGATGCCGGAGACCGGGGCGTTTCACGTCTATGCTGCGCGTTATCTTGGCCCTGCAACGGGATATACCGTGGCCTGGCTCTACTGGCTGACCTGGACTGTGGCGCTGGGTTCGAGTTTTACCGCCGCCGGATTCTGTATGCAGTACTGGTTTCCGCAGGTACCGGTATGGGTCTGGTGTGTGGTGTTCTGCGCGATTATTTTTGGTCTAAACGTCATCTCCACGCGCTTTTTTGCCGAAGGGGAGTTCTGGTTCTCGCTGGTAAAAGTGGTCACTATCATCGCCTTTATCATCCTCGGCGGGGCGGCGATTTTTGGTTTTATCCCGATGCAGGATGGCTCGCCCGCGCCTGGACTGATTAATATCACGGCGGAAGGCTGGTTCCCACACGGTGGCTTACCGATCCTGATGACGATGGTGGCGGTGAATTTTGCTTTTTCGGGAACTGAGCTTATCGGTATTGCCGCCGGAGAAACAGAAAACCCGCGCAAGGTTATTCCGGTGGCGATTCGTACTACCATCGCGCGACTGATTATTTTCTTTATCGGCACCGTGTTTGTGCTGGCGGCGCTGATCCCAATGCAGCAGGCGGGCGTGGAGAAAAGCCCGTTTGTGCTGGTGTTTGAGAAGGTGGGGATTCCGTACGCCGCCGATATTTTTAACTTCGTGATCCTGACGGCTATTCTTTCCGCGGCGAACTCCGGACTGTATGCCTCCGGGCGCATGCTGTGGTCGCTGTCGAATGAACGCACGCTGCCAGCCTGTTTTGCCCGAGTGACGAAAAACGGCGTGCCGCTGACGGCGCTGTCGGTCAGTATGCTCGGCGGCGTGCTGGCGCTGTTTTCCAGCGTGGTGGCCCCGGACACGGTATTTGTCGCGCTGTCGGCAATCTCCGGGTTCGCGGTGGTGGCGGTGTGGCTGAGCATTTGCGCTTCGCACTTTGTCTTTCGCCGCCGTCATCTGCAGCAGGGTAAGGCATTGAGTGAATTGCATTATCGCGCGCCGTGGTATCCGCTAGTGCCGGTACTGGGATTTGTGCTGTGCCTGGTGGCTTGTGTCGGGCTGGCATTCGATCCAGCGCAGAGAATTGCGCTGTGGTGCGGGTTACCGTTTGTGGCAGTGTGTTATGGTGCTTATTTCCTTACCCAACCGCGTAAAGCCAAACAGGAGCCCGAACATGTCGCAGAATAATCCGTTAAGCGCCATCCTTGATAAACAGGATTTCCTGCTGCTCGATGGTGCGATGGCGACGGAGCTGGAAGCGCGTGGCTGTAACTTAGCCGACAGCCTGTGGTCAGCCAAAGTGCTGGTCGAAAATCCGGAGCTTATCCGCGAAGTCCATCTCGATTACTACCGGGCGGGGGCGCAGTGTGCGATTACCGCCAGCTACCAGGCGACACAGGCGGGGCTTGCCGCCCGTGGCCTGGATGAAGCGCAGTCGAAAGCGCTAATTGGTAAAAGCGTGGAGCTGGCGCGTAAAGCCCGTGAAGCGTATCTGGCCGAGAACCCGCAGGCGGGCACGCTGCTGGTAGCAGGATCGGTCGGGCCTTACGGCGCGTATCTGGCGGATGGTTCTGAATACCGTGGTGATTACCAACGTAGCGCTGAAGAGTTTCAGGCGTTTCACCGCCCGCGCGTGGAAGCCTTGCTGGATGCCGGGGCCGATCTGCTGGCCTGTGAAACCCTGCCAAATTTTGCCGAAATTGGCGCGCTGGCTGAGTTGTTGACCGCGTATCCGCGCGCACGGGCGTGGTTCTCGCTTACCCTGCGCGACAGCGAGCACCTGAGCGACGGTACACCGCTGCGTGACGTAGTCGCGTTGCTGGCGGATTATCCGCAGGTGGTGGCGTTAGGGATTAACTGCATTGCGCTGGAAAACACCACCGCCGCGTTGCAGCATTTACACGGTTTAACGGCGCTGCCGCTGGTGGTGTATCCCAATTCGGGTGAGCAGTACGATGCCGCGAGCAAAACCTGGCATCATCACGGTGAGCATTGTGCGCATCTGGCGGATTATCTGCCGCAGTGGCAGGCCGCTGGCGCACGGTTGATTGGCGGGTGCTGTCGCACCACGCCTGCGGATATTGCCGCGCTAAAAGCGCGAAGCTGAGAGTTTATCGGGCCTACATCGTTCACTGTAGGCCTGATAAGCGCAGCGCATCAGGCATTGCCGGATAGTGGCATAAGCGCCTTATCCGGCCTACAAAGCCACAAAACGTTATGCCGCATCCGCCAGAACAAACATGCCGTACGGATGGATTTCGAGATAATACTGCTCGCCGACGTCCGGCTGTAAACGCGTAGCGTTGACCTGCAATAAGATCTCCTGCCCGTGCCATTCCACCGTGACTTCATACTGGGGGCCCATATAGGCCACGTGGCGGATCACGCAGCGCTGACTCTCTTCGCCGCGATCGCTGAGCGTGATCGCTTCCGGGCGCACGCCGACCATACCTTCGCCTTGCGTACCAAAGTGCAGCGGGCGCGGCAGGTGATAGCCGTAGATATCAACGTATTGGTCACTGAAGGTGGCCGGGAACAGGTTGGCATCGCCCATAAAGCTCGCCATAAAGCGCGACGCGGGCTGACGGTAAAGATCCTGCGGTGAGCCGATCTGCATGATGTGCCCCTTGTTCATCACCAGCACGGTATCAGAAACCGCAAAGGCTTCGCTCTGATCGTGGGTGACGTACAGCGAGGTGATATCAAACTGCTTTTGCAGTTCGCGGATCTTGTCGCGCATGCTGCGACGCAGGTTGGCGTCGAGGTTACTCAACGGCTCATCAAACAGCAGCACTTTCGGCTTGAGGATCAATGCGCGCGCCAGCGCCACGCGCTGTTGCTGACCGCCGGAGATCTGATCGACATAGCGCTCTTCGAAGCCTTCCAGATCGACCATCGCCAGTGCCTCTTTGACACGGGCTTTCACCTCAGCGCGGGATACGCCGAGCATCTTCAGGCCATAACCCACGTTCTCTCCCAGCGACATATGCGGGAACAGGGCATAGGACTGAAACACCATACAGATATCACGCTGCTGAATTGAGCGATGGGTGACGTCTTCGCCATCAATGAAAATCTGCCCTTCGCTCGGTTTTTCCAGCCCGGCGACCAGGCGCAAAATGGTGGTTTTACCACAACCGGACGGGCCGAGCAGCGTGACCATTTGCCCCTGCGGGATGGTGAGGTTGATATTGTCGATAACCGTATTACTGGCAAATCGTTTGGTGACGTTGCGCAGTTCAACGAAATGTTTCTGAGTCATAGTGCGCTCCATTACGCCTGGTTTTTGGCTTTTGAACGGGAGGTACGTGATTCACCGATCAGCCAGTCAAAGATGAAAATAATCGCCAGCATCACCACGATCAGAATGGAACCGTAGGCGATTGCCACGCCGTATTCGCCGTCTTCCACGCGGTTCAGGATGTAGGCCGTCGCCACGCGGGTATCCGGCGTGACGAGGAACACAATGGCGCTGACGGTGGTAATGGCGCGCACAAAGCTGTAAATCAGCGCCGAAAGGATCGCCGGGCGCAGCAGCGGCAGCAGGATGTGCGTAATGGTACGCAAGGAACCGGCGCGCAGGCTGAGCGAGGCTTCATCGAGCGATTTATCTATTTGACCTAAGCCCGCGATGCCCGCCCGGATACCGACCGGGACGTTACGCATTACCATCGAGATAATGACAATCGCCGCCGTACCAGTGAGGTAAACCGGGGCGCTGTTAAAGGCCAGAATGTACGATACGCCCGCGACGGTGCCTGGAACGGCAAAGCACAGCATAGTGGTGAACTCGATGGTCTTCTTGCCCTTAAACTGTTGGCGCACGACTACCCAGGCGATCAGCAGGCCGAAGATGGCGGTGATCGGCGCGGCAATCCCGGCGTAGAGCAGGGTGTCGAGCAGTGAAGGCCATGCGCCGTCGCTCATCCCCTGACCGAACAGTTTGGTAAAGTTCGCTAACGTCAGGGTGTAGTCCACGCCCCAGTTAACGGTGAAACTGCCGTAGAAAATGCTGCCGTACAACAGGGCGTTAAAGGCAATCCACACCGCCAGCAGCGCGACCACGCTCCATACCAGAGTCACCGGCAGCGGCTGCACGTCGCCCCGGTAGGATTTACCGGAAACGGTGACGTATGAGCGTTTACCAATCCACATATATTGCACGCAGAACACCAGCAGCGAGAACAGCAGCAGGAATGCACCCAGCGTACTGGCGGCCTGGTAGTCGAGCTGCGAACCGGTGATGTAGAAGTAGATTTGCGTTGCCAGCACGTCGAAGTTACCGCCGAGCACCAGCGGGTTACTAAAGTCAGCCAGCGACTGCACAACCACAATCAAAAAGGCGTTCGCCAGCGCGGGTTTCAGCAGCGTGACAAACACGCCGTTAAAGGTCTGCCAGCGGCTGGCGCGCAGAGTGTAAGAGGCCTCTTCCAGCGACGGATGAATGGTTTTGATTGCTCCGTCGAGGATCATAAACGCCATCGGAGTGAAGGCCAGCACCTGCGCCAGCCAGATGCCGGTAAAACCGTACAGCCAGTTGGTGTTGGTTAAGCCAAACCATTCGACCATAAATTCGGTGATATAGCCGGAGCGCCCCATCATCAGCGTGACGCCTAAACCTACGACAAACGGCGGGGTGACGATTGGCAGAATCGAGAAAATTCGTCCGATAATAGCGCTGCGTTTGGCGATCCGGGTGGTATAGATAGCCAGTACCAGACCAAAGAAGGTACAGCCGACGCCGACGGCAATCGACAGCATAATTGAGTTGAGGATCACCTGAATGATGTGCGCCTGAGACAGCACATTCATAAACGCCAGCGGGGCAAATTCCCCGGCGTCGTTGGTGAACATCGGAATAAAAATCGCGATACTCGGCCAGACGATAAAAATACCGATCAGGGCGACAATCGCGGTGAGCGAGCCGATGACGAAACGGTCGCCGCCCAGCCATTCCAGACGGGTGAGCGCCAGGGTCATGATCGCGCCAAGTGCGATAAATAGCACGATGGTGGCATAGCCTAAGCCACGCCCCTCAAGAGTCGCGCTGGCGACGATAAACGCCATACAGAAAAAAGCCCAGCCCGCATCAAGATAATGGCGGCCGCGCTGTTCGCGCCTGGCCTCATGGAACGGACGCACCAGTAGCAGGCTCGGCAGCAGATACCATAACCAACTGATATTGAACTGTGACCAACCGTAGGCGGCGAGTATTTCCTCGCCTGTCGACTCCAGCAGACCGTAGTCCAGGCTCCAGCTTGGCAACAGGGCAAACGCCAGCCAGCCAAGCAAAACCCAAAGAAATATCGCATCCCGTTTTTTCACGGGATGGAGTGCAAGTGTGTGTGACATAGCGGTTCCGGTATTCCAGGCCGGATGCGGTATTTACGCCGCACCCGGCAAATGATCGCCGATGTAGGTTTATTTACCCATCTTCACTTCGCTGACCCACTTATTGATCAACGCTTTACGCACGTCGGTCGAGCCGTACTTATCCATGTCGTAATTGATAAGCTTCAGATCGTCGAGTTTCAGCGAGTTAGGCGACGTCTCGGCGGTGGTGTTGGTCAGGATCTGATAGGACTTGCCTTTCTTCCACGCCAGCTCCTGAGCATCTTTTGACAGTACCCAGTCAACGAACAGTTTGGCGTTGTCGAGGTTGCGCGCGCCTTTCAGAATGCTAACGCCGCCGATCTCATAGCCAGTACCTTCGCACGGTGAAATTAGCTCCAGCGGTGCGCCCTGTTCTTTTTCCAGCGAGTAGTCGTGCAGGAAGCCAATGCCAATCGCCGTTTCGCCACGGGCGGCGTTACGCGCTGGGGCAATGCCTGATTTAGTGTATTGAGAGACGTTGGCGTTGAGCTGTTTCAGGTAGTCAAAGGCCTGATCTTCACCCCACAGCTGGGCAAAAGTCGCCAGCGCGGTGTAGGCGGTACCGGAGCTTTGCGGGTCAGCAATCTGGATTTCACCTTTGTATTCCGGTTTGGTCAGATCCTTCCAGCATTTTGGCACCGGCAGGTTTTTCTCTTTCAGGCGCTGGGTATTGACGCCAAAGCCCAGAATACCGACGTAAACCGCCGAGGAGAGATTGCCTTTCACCTTCGCGGGATCGCGGAATTTCTCCATGATCTGTTCGAGATTGGGTGATTTATACGGCTGCAGCAGGCCCATTTCACCGGCCTGGGACTGCGGATCCAACGTACCGCCGTACCAGACATCCGCCTGCGGATTTTTCTTCTCGGCATCCACTTTCGCCAGCGTACTGCCCGAGCCGTTGCGAATGAATGAGGTTTTCACATCATATTTTTCACCGAAGGCTTTGGTTTCGGTTTCGCACATCTCGTTAGTGGCGCTGCAATACACCACCAGACGGCCCTGCGCCTGAGCTGCATTGCTAAAGGCCGCCAGCGTCAGCGCGGAAGCAATCAGGGTAGAGGTAAGCGTCAGTTTCATTGTTTTATCCTTTGACTGAGAGAAGGGGTAATGCCCGCAATGAGCAGTGGCATCAGCAATAAACCCATAAAGACAGCGGCAACCGAGAGCAAACTGAACATTCCCGACCAGCCGTAGTGTTCTATGACCAGCGACAGCGGCCAACCCGCCAGCGCGGCCCCCAGATAGGCGAACAGCCCGAGAAAACCGGTAATTGAACCTGCCGCTGCTTTGTGTCCGCACTCCACCGCTGCGAGGCCAATCAGCATCTGCGGGCCAAACACAAAAAAGCCCACGGTAAAGAAACAGACAGCCAGTAGCGCGTAGTGGTGCACCGGCGCCAGCCATAGCGCGGCGACGGAGACCATCAGCCCCAGCGTGAACAGCAAAATCATCGGCGCACGCTGACCGCTGAACAGCAGATCCGATCCCCATCCGGCAAACAGCGCACCGAGCAAGCCGCCGACCTCAAACAGCATCACCGTGGCATTGGCGCTGAGCAAATTCACGCCGTGGCTTTCTGTCAGCCAGATATTGCCCCAGTCGTTGAGCGCAATGCGGATTAAATAAACCAGTACATACGACACGCCAAGCAGCCAGATCATCGGGTTTTTCAGCATGGTGGTGCGCAACATTTGCCACAGTCCCATCGGCGGGCTTTGCTGCTCCTGGCGCAGCTCCAGCGGATCATGCCGCCATTCCCCAACCGTCGGTAATCCCTCTTCCCGGGGCGTGCCTTTCAGTTGCAGGGTGAGCCAGATACCTAACGCCATGCTGATAATCCCCGGTGCCAGCATCGCTGCCTGCCAGCCCCACCAGTGGGCGGCAAAGGCGCTAATCAGTGGGATAACGGCGCCACCGATATTGATCGACATATTCCAGCAGCCCCACCAGAATCCACGTTCGTTGCGCGAGTACCAGTGGGTCAGCAGGCGAGCGCAGGGCGGCCAGCCCCAGCCCTGAAAAAATCCGTTCAGCGTCCAGACCACCAGCAGCAGCGTCAGCGATTCACCAAACGCGAACACCACGTTCAGGATGCCGGTAGCGAACAGGCCAATGCCCATAAATGCGCGCTGCCCGTGGCTGTCGTGCCAGAGTCCCGCGGTAAACTTCGACAAACCATAGGTCAGGTAAAACAGCGATCCCAACAGACCGATATCACTTTTATCCAGTCCCAGATCCATTTGCAGTGCCGGGAGCACGTAGTTAACGCTTTTGCGCGTTAGGTAAAACGCCGCGTACCCGATGACCATGCACATCAGCAGCTGTGGACGCAGCGTCCGGTATTGTTGGTTGATGTCGGTACGCATAGCCGTCTCCGTTTTGCTGACTATAAGAAAGTGAAATCGAAAGGGGATGAGAGAAAGTCCAGAGTGGCTAAGACTTTTTCCTGGTTAGTGGCTAATTTGTTGCAAATTTGTGGGCAGGTTAACAATTACCCGCGTGCCGCTGTTCGATTCGATCGTCAGCTCGCCTCCGAGCGCGCTGACCCGCTCACGCATTCCCTGGATACCGAAACCGGGAATTTTTTCAGGAAGAATGCCCACGCCGTTGTCCGTGACTTCCAGCAACAGGCAGTGATCCCGTTGGCGCAGCGCAATCGACACTTCGCTGGCGTCGGCATGTTTACAGACGTTATTGAGTAACTCCTGCAACAGACGGTACAGCGTAAAGCGCACCGTTTCATTTTCAGGCGTATTTGCCAGTCGGTAATCAAACCGGCAGTGAATACCCCGTTCGGCAAAGGCAAATTCATTCACCAGATGGTGCAGCGCATCTTTAAAAGACAGCTCGTCAAGCGCGGGTGGGCGTAGCTGGCGCAGTAGCTGGCGGGTCGAGTGGTGGATACGCCGGGCAAGATCGTTGATCTGATTTGCCGCCTCAAGCGTTTGCTTGCGACCCGGTGCGCGTTTGACCAGTTGTGATTGAATTTGAATGGCGGTGATGTTCTGACCAATTTCATCATGCAGTTCCCGCGCCAGGCTTTTGCGCGTGTTTTCTTCGGTGCGGATCAGCTGTTCGGTCAGCGCGCGTCGCGCCGCCAGTTCGCTTTCCAGACGCTGGCGATAATGGTGCAGGTTTTGCACCAGATGCTGCTGGCGGCTGATGGCGATCCCCAGCCCTATGCCCAGCAGCGCCTGGGTGGCGAGGAAAATCTCCAGCTCCACTAAGTTGCTGAACCCGACGCCGATTTGCCGGGCGATGGTGATCATCATACTGCCGAGCAATCCGGACAACACGCCGCCCTGCCAGCCAAATTTCCACGCCATCACCACGTTCGGTAAGAACACCACGATCAGCAGCAGGCGCTCGATCTCCGGCGACAGCACCATCTGGGTGCCGATGCCAATAATAAAAAACAGGCTGCACCAGATGATAAGCGAGGTGCGCAGCGGGGGATTGGTGGTATCCAGCCCGAGCAAATGATAGCGGTGCTGCTGGCGCAAAAATTCATAGATCAGATAGACAAACGGCGTCAGCAGCACGCCGCCGGTAAACGACGCCAGGCCAATTAACGTTGCCGGGCTTTGAATAAAAGGTGAAAGCAGGGCGGTATTGAGCAATGAGGTGAGCGTCACCGCGGCCAGCAGCAGCGTTAAGCGCTGCCAGTAAAGCGGGAAGCGGTGCCAGTATGACTGGCCGATGCTCGCCGGAATCAGGCTAATTAACGGCGCAGCCAGCAGGATATAGCCATTCAATAATTGCTCGCTGTGCAGCCAGAACAACATCAGCACCGGCGGCAATACCAGCGCGGGCCAGTAACGGCGAGAAAGCAGGATGAGCAGCGCGAGATAGACGCCGTGCGGCAGGAACAGCGCCGCTTGCTGACCGTTGTGGGTCAGGTAAAACCCCAGCGTCCACAGCATCAGCCAGCCCGATCCCCATGCCAGCAGAATAAACAGAGAAATAACCCAATGCCGAAGGCTACGCGACATTAATGCCCCGTTAATAGCTGGTGGTCGAGGGCAAAATGCACCAGATCGATGGTGCTGTGGCATTGCAGCTTGCCCAGTACATTCGCGCGGTGGACGTGCACCGTTTTATGGCTGAGGTCGAGCTTGAAGGCGATCTCTTTTACGCTGTCGCCTTTGACCAACAGCTCAAACACTTCGCGCTCGCGTGGGGTCAGTACTTCCAGTACCTGTGCGGGCTGTTCGCCGCCGCGTAACGCCCGCAGCGCATCGGCGCACAGGTAATGCCCGCCCATACCGACCGATCGTACTGCCTGCACCAGTTCCTCTGGTCCGCAGCGTTTGGTCAGGTAGCCACTGGCCCCGGCATCCAGCGCGCTTTGTACAAACGTCGGCGCGTCATAAATACTGAGAATAATGGCGCGAAAGCCGGGTTTTTGCGCCCGCAGCCGTTTTAGCAGACTCAGACCATTTTCATCCGGCATGGCGATATCCATGACCGCAACATTGACGTCCTCGCGCAGTAATGCCGGCCAGGCCTCTGCCGCGCTGCTGTACTGGCCGATAACGGCGAGATCCTCTTCGAGACCGAGTAATTGCGCAAAACCGGAACGCACCACCACATGGTCGTCCACCAGCACAACATGAATCATGATATTGCTCTTTTGCCTGACAAGAATATCTATGATGCCTGCCAGCGCCACGCTGGCAATCATCCAGACGCAGTTATGTAACGAATGTAACAAAATTGCAATAATTTGCCGGGTGTTGTAGGCCTGATAAGGCGCTTGCGCCGCCATCCGGCAACAGTGCCTGATGGCGCTGCGCTTATCAGGCCTACGTTCTGTAATGAGCGAAATTGCTAACCATTGCCGCTTTTTTTCTAAAAACGCTTTGTTCTTAGCCAGAATTTTTAATTCCTTTATCAAATTGTGCCGCAACGAAATACTGCCTCCATAACAAGACAGGGGAGCAGACAATCATGGCTATTTCATCGCGTAACGCACTTCTCGGTGCACTGGCATTCATCGCATTTCAGGCGCAGGCGGTGAACGTCACCGTCGCTTATCAGACCTCCGCCGAACCCGCTAAAGTAGCGCAGGCGGATAATACTTTTGCCAAAGAGAGCGGGGCCACCGTTGACTGGCGCAAATTCGACAGCGGCGCGAGCATCGTGCGGGCGCTGGCTTCCGGCGACGTGCAGATCGGTAATCTTGGCTCCAGCCCGCTGGCGGTCGCTGCCAGTCAGCAGGTGCCGATTGAGGTTTTCCTGCTGGCATCAAAACTTGGCAATTCTGAAGCGCTGGTGGTGAAGAAAAATATCAGTAAACCGCAAGATTTAGTGGGCAAACGCATTGCCGTGCCGTTTATTTCCACCACCCACTACAGCCTGCTGGCGGCGTTAAAACACTGGGGTATCAAACCCGGTCAGGTGGAGATTGTGAACCTGCAGCCGCCAGCAATTATTGCCGCCTGGCAGCGTGGGGATATTGACGGCGCGTACGTCTGGGCGCCGGCGGTCAATGCGCTGGAAAAAGACGGCAAGGTATTAACCGATTCTGAAAAGGTTGGCGAGTGGGGCGCACCGACGCTGGACGTGTGGGTGGTGCGCAAAGATTTTGCCGAGAAGCATCCTGAGGTGGTGAAAGCCTTTGCCAAAAGCGCGATTGATGCGCAGCAACCTTATATCGCTAATCCCGATGAGTGGCTGAAGCAGCCGGAGAATATCAGCAAATTGTCGCGTTTAAGCGGCGTGCCGGAAGCGGATGTGCCGGGACTGGTGAAAGGTAACACTTACCTGACGCCGCAACAGCAGACTGCCGAACTGACCGGACCGGTGAACAAAGCCATTATCGATACCGCGCAGTTCCTCAAAGAGCAGGGCAAAGTCCCCGCCGTCGCGACAGATTACAGCCAGTACGTTACCGATCGCTTCGTGCAATAAAAGGAGGCGCTGATGCTGCAAATCTCTCACCTCGCAGCCAGCTACGGTGGAAAACCGGTGCTGGATGATATCAACCTGACGCTTGATAGCGGCGAACTGCTGGTGGTACTCGGGCCTTCCGGCTGCGGCAAAACCACGCTGCTAAATCTGATTGCCGGGTTCGTGCCGTATCAGCATGGCAGCATTACGCTGTCAGGTGAGAAGGTGGAAGGTCCGGGCGCGGAACGCGGGGTGGTATTCCAGAACGAAGGTCTGCTGCCCTGGCGTAACGTGCAGGATAATGTGGCCTTTGGTCTGCAACTGGCAGGGGTAGAGAAAGTGCAGCGTCAGCGTATCGCCCAGGAGATGTTGCAGAAAGTAGGGCTGGACGGTGCGGGAAAACGTTTTATCTGGCAGCTTTCTGGCGGCCAGCGCCAGCGTGTTGGTATTGCCCGGGCGCTGGCGGCCAATCCACAGCTCCTGCTGCTCGATGAACCGTTTGGTGCGCTCGACGCGTTTACCCGCGAGCAGATGCAAACCCTGCTGCTGAAGCTGTGGCATGAGACTGGCAAACAGGTGCTGTTGATTACGCACGATATTGAAGAAGCAGTGTTTATGGCCACCGAGCTGGTATTGCTGTCGCCAGGCCCGGGCCGGGTACTGGAGCGTCTGCCGCTGAATTTCGCCCGTCGCTTTGTGGCCGGAGAGTCGAGTCGCAGCATTAAGTCCGATCCGCAGTTTATCGCCATGCGCGAGTACGTGTTAGGTCGGGTCTTTGAACAACGGGAGGCATTTTCATGAGCGTGGTGATTAATGATAAACCCCGTCGCCAGCGCGCGCTCAACTGGCGCTGGCCGTTCTCGCGGCAGATTACCTTAAGCCTCGGTACGCTGGCCGTCATTTTGGCGGTGTGGTGGGCGGTGGCGGCGCTGCAGTTAATCAGCCCGCTGTTTTTGCCGCCGCCGGGGCAGGTTTTACAAAAACTGATCGTTATTGCCGGTCCGCAGGGATTTATGGATGCCACGCTGTGGCAGCATCTGGCGGCGAGTCTGACGCGCATTGTTATCGCGCTGCTGGCGGCGGTGCTGCTGGGCGTCCCGGTTGGGATCGCGATGGGGCTGAGCCCGACGATGCGCGGCATTCTCGATCCGATCATTGAACTGTATCGTCCGGTTCCGCCCCTGGCCTATTTGCCGCTGATGGTCATCTGGTTTGGCATTGGCGAAACCTCCAAGATCCTGCTGATCTATCTGGCGATTTTCGCGCCTGTTGCGATGTCGGCGCTGGCCGGTGTCCGCAGCGCGCAGCAGGTAAGAGTACGCGCCGCACAATCACTAGGGGCCAGCCGTGCGCAGGTGTTGTGGTTTGTTATTTTACCCGGTGCATTGCCGGAAATACTCACCGGGCTGCGCATCGGGCTGGGTGTCGGCTGGTCAACGCTGGTGGCCGCAGAGCTGATTGCCGCCACGCGAGGTTTGGGTTTTATGGTCCAGTCCGCCGGTGAATTTCTGGCAACGGATGTGGTGCTGGCGGGGATCGCGGTAATTGCCGTTATCGCCTTTATTTTAGAACTGGGTCTGCGCGCGCTTCAACGTCGTCTGACGCCCTGGCATGGAGAAGTACAATGAGTGAACGTCTGAGCATTACCCCGCTGGGGCCGTATATTGGCGCACAAATCACCGGTGCGGATTTGGCGCGCCCGCTGAGCGATAACCAGTTTGAGCAGCTTTATCACGCCGTACTGCGTCACCAGGTGGTGTTTCTGCGTGAGCAGGTGATTACGCCGCAACAGCAGCGTGCG
The DNA here is from genome assembly GCF_014104295.1 of Citrobacter sp. RHBSTW-00029. NCBI lineage: Bacteria > Pseudomonadati > Pseudomonadota > Gammaproteobacteria > Enterobacterales > Enterobacteriaceae > Citrobacter > Citrobacter sp. RHBSTW-00029. The sequence goes on along the minus strand of NZ_JABXRT010000001.1, from coordinate 3,117,178 downwards.
CTGGCGCTACGTTTTGGCGATCTGCATATTCATCCGGTCTACCCGCACGCCGAGGACGTGGAGGAGATTATCGTGCTGGATACTCACAACGATAATCCGCCAGATAACGATAACTGGCACACCGATGTAACCTTTATTGACACGCCGCCTGCCGGGGCGATTTTAGCGGCGAAAGAGCTGCCATCAACCGGGGGCGACACCCTGTGGACCAGCGGGATTGCCGCTTATGAAGCATTGTCTGAGCCGTTCCGTCAGTTGCTGAGTGGCCTGCGGGCAGAGCATGATTTTCGTAAATCATTCCAGGAATATAAATACCGCAAAACGGAGGAGGAACATCAGCGCTGGCTGGAGGCGGTAGCGAAGCATCCGCCGTTGTTGCATCCGGTGGTGCGCACCCATCCGGTAAGCGGTAAGCAGGCGCTGTTCGTGAATGAGGGATTTACCACGCGAATTGTCGATGTGACGGAAAAAGAGAGTGAGGCGTTACTGAGCTTTTTGTTCGCGCATATCACCAAACCGGAGTTTCAGGTGCGCTGGCGCTGGCAGCCCAACGATGTGGCGATTTGGGATAATCGCGTGACGCAGCATTATGCGAATGCGGATTATCTGCCGCAGCGGCGCATTATGCATCGGGCAACGATTTTAGGGGATAAGCCGTTCTATCGTGCGTCGTGAGTTCCTGACCGGTGCCGATTGTGGGCCGGATAAGCGTAGCGCCATCCGGCACCGCGCCGGATGGCGGCGTAAACGCCTTATCCGGTCTACGAACCTAAATGCGGTCCGATATACCGCTGGTAGCGATTTGCCTTCAGATACGTTAAATCCACCAGTACCAGACCATCCACGCAGTTGTTAAAGTCCGGGTCGCTGCCAAAGTCGATAAACTGTACGCCACCTGGCTCACACACTTCGGAATATTGCTTGTAGAGTGGTGGAATACCACAACCAAGGTTGCCGAGCAGCGACTTCAGCCGCGTCAGGTCTTCACTGTAATTTTCCCCGCCAAACTGCGCCAGTGCGTCGGGTAACGAGGCCGGGTACGGTCGGCGTGACTCCGCCAGCGGATGTGTTGCCGGAAACCACAGGCGATAAAAGGCAACCAGCAAATCGCGGGCCGAGGGCGGTAGCCCACCAGAAATAGAAACCGGGCCAAACAGGTAGCGATAGTGTGGATGGCGCGCCAGATACGCGCCGATACCGGACCACAGATAGTCCAGGCCGCGGCGTCCCCAGTAGCGTGGCTGAATAAAGCTGCGCCCCAGCTCAATGCCGTGCTGGAGGATATCGTCCATCCGTTCGTCGTAATGAAACAGGCTATAGCTGTAAATGCCGTCCAGCCCGCGCTTTTCCATCTGTAGGGCGGTCGGCATAAAGCGGTAGGCACCGACGATCTCCAAATCGTCTTCATCCCACAGGATCAGATGCAGGTAGTCATCGTCGTAACTGTCGATGTCGCGGCGTTTGCCGCTACCTTCGCCTACCGCGCGGAAGGCGATTTCCCGCAGACGGCCCAGCTCACGTAGCAACGGAACCTCTTCCTGACCATTACGCTGCCATAGATAGATAACCTTACCGTCTGCTGTACGCCCCAGGCACTCGGCCTGGTGTAGCTCGCGCTTGAGCAGGGCACGGGGTTCCGGGCGAGCGATCGCGCTTTCGGTTTTAAAGACGCCCGGCCGTCCTTTTCCCAGTAGCTGAACGTGTCGGTAGCACTTGTCTGTCATTTCTCGCGGCGTAGTTTGTGGGTTGCACCATGTCGTCCACGCAATTTGCTCGCCAATGGTCACCGGCAGGTTGCTGTTCCGGCGGCGAAACATCTGCTGCATTAACAACAGCATCGGCAGGTTTTGCGATACCAGTGCGCTGGCATAAAACAGCGTGCTATTGCGTGCCTCAATCCACGCAGGTAAGAGCGGTGCGCGGTATTTGGCGGCGAGCTTAATAAAGCCGGAGTGCCATTTTTTATCGTGAATGCCGCGCCGGGTTATGCGCGAAACTTCACCGGCCGGGAAGAAGATCAGCACACCGCCGTTTTGCAACTGTCGATCCATCAGCTGTAGCGCCGCTTTAGCGGTGCGGCCATTGATATTATCCACCGGAATAAACAGCGAACTGAGCGGTTCGAGATGAGTGAGCATGCGGTTGGTGACGACTTTAACATCGCGGCGAACGCGAGAAACGGCGTATAGCAGGGCCAGGCCGTCGAGTGTGCCGGTAGGGTGGTTGGCGATGATAACCAGCGGCCCTTGTTCGGGAATTTGTTCCAGACTACGGACCGGAATTTGACAGTGAATGTTGAGATGCTCCAGCACCTGTTCGACGGTATCTAACCCTTTCAGATGGCGGTGACGAGCGGCAAACTGTTGGAATTCCTCTTCATGTAACAGTTTTCTCAGCACTTTTTTTTGCCACGGGGCGGGCCTCGCCTCTGGCCACAGGTCGTCGATGACATTGTCGAGACTAAACATAGCGGCTCCTCCTCTGTCCTTTTGTGACAGTAGAAGGGCGATGTGTCGGTTAGATGGCGGTTTGGTGACGTTTTATGATAAAACGCCCCGCAGTGCGGGGCGTTGAAAGGAATTAACGCAGGATTTTTTTCTCAGCCAGATCGAGTGCGAAGTAGCTGAAAATCAGATCCGCGCCAGCGCGCTTGATCGAGCCTAAGCTTTCCAGCACCACTTTCTCTTCATCTATAGCACCCGCCAGCGCCGCGAATTTGATCATCGCGTATTCACCGCTGACTTGATAAGCGCCAATCGGCAGCTCGGTGCGCTCGCGGATATCGCGCAGAATATCGAGGTATGCGCCAGCCGGTTTGACCATCAGGCAGTCTGCGCCCTGGGCTTCATCCAGCAGCGATTCGCGGATCGCTTCCCGACGGTTCATCGGGTTCATCTGATAGGTTTTACGATCGCCTTTCAGCGCAGTGCCTGCGGCTTCACGGAACGGGCCGTAGAAAGAAGAAGCAAATTTGGTGGAGTAGGACATGATCGCCGTATCGGTGAAGCCCGCGGCGTCCAGCGCCTGGCGAATCGCCTGCACCTGGCCGTCCATCGCGGCGGAAGGCGCGATGAAGTCAGCACCCGCTGCGGCAGCAACCACCGCCTGCTTGCCAAGATTGGCCAGGGTTAAATCGTTATCCACGCCGTGCTCGCATAATACGCCGCAGTGACCGTGCGAGGTGTATTCACAGAAGCAGGTATCGGACATGACAATCATTTCCGGCACGGTCTGCTTACAGATACGCGACATGCGCGCCACCAGACCGTCTTCTTTCCATGCATCGCTGCCGGTATCATCGGTGTGGTGAGAAATACCGAAGGTCATGACTGAGCGGATGCCTGCATTAGCAATGCGTTCAATTTCGCGTGCCAGATGCTTCTCTGGAATGCGCATCACGCCAGGCATGGCCTCGATGGCTTTGTAATCGTCGAGTTCTTCTTCAACAAAGATCGGCAACACCAGGTCATTTAAGCTCAGTGTTGTCTCTTCAAACATAGCGCGCAGCGCAGGTGATTTGCGCAGGCGGCGAGGGCGTTGGATTAGGTCTGTCATGGTATGCCTGATGTTTGTGAAATCGAAGGCCGTAGTATACCCGAACCTGAGGGCGGGTGGTTTACGAAAGTTGGCTTTATATTTGGATTTCCCGTGGCGAAAGGCTGAATCATTAGAGCAATTTATTTATATTCATTATTTTGTTTGTTTTTGTTTTTATTATTTTAAATGTTGATGGATTTATTTGTTTAGCACGTAATATAACTCTCGCCTATTTATTTTTTATTTGTTTGAGTATTGGGTGGATTATTTGATAATTATATGTGTTAGATGTTGTGTGTTTTATATCCTGTTGAAAATATTTGTATTTTTGTTTTATTGTTAAGACCTGGTTAATTCATGATGTTGTCCGATTTCGGACAGTGAGCAAAGAATAATTGAACCTTTCCGTTGTGAAACAGCATAATCGGCCCTGCGAAACATAAAATGTTTTCTTTGCATTGATAATTGATGGATCAACTATATTACGTCCCTGAGGAGGGATGACAAATGCACATCTGGAAAAAGAAACTTGTAGTCTCACAATTAGCATTAGCCTGCACTTTGGCAATCACTTCTCAGGCGAATGCTTCAACCGATATTTCTGGAACCACGTACACAACGTTCACCCATTATAATGACGCATCTTATGCCGATGGTGTTTACTACGATGGGTATGTCGGTTGGAACAATTACGAAGCTGATAGTATTTATAACGGTGATATTTATCCAGTAATCAATAACGCTACTGTTAACGGCGTTATTTCTACTTATTATCTGGATGATGGACTATCTACTAACAGCAATAACAACAGCCTGACGATTAAAAATAGTACCATTCACGGTATGGTGACTTCCGAGTGTATGACCACGGATTGTACTAACCGTACGGGTACCGACTATTACTATGATCGTTTGGCGATGAACGTCATCAACTCAACTATCGATGACAACTACGAACATTATACCTACAACGGTACCTATAACGATGCGGCTGATACGCACGTTGTCGACGTTTATAACCTGGGTACGGCTATCACGCTGGATCAAGAAGTTGATCTGTCTATCTCCAACAACTCTCACGTTGCGGGTATTACGCTGACTCAGGGTTATGAGTGGGAAGACATTGACGATAACACCGTCAGCACTGGTGTAAACAGCGGCGAAGTATTTAATAATACTATTGCTGTTAGCGATTCTACCCTGACCTCTGGTTCATGGTCTGATGAAGGCACTTCCGGCTGGTTTGGTAATACCAGCAATGCAAGCGATTACAGCGGTTCTTATACTGCTGATGATGTTGCATTGGCTGTTATTGCACATCCAGATGCCGATAACGCGATGCAGACGACTGCCACGTTTAATAATTCCACGCTGATGGGCGACGTGGTGTTCTCCAGCAACTTCGATGAGAACTTCTTCCTGGACGGTGCTGACACTTATCGTGATACCGATGCCGATCTGGATACCAACGGTTGGGATGGTACTGACCGTCTGGATCTTACCCTCAACAACGGCAGTAAGTGGGTGGGTGCGGCGGTGTCCGTACATCAGGTGGACTTTGATGGCGACGGTGTTTATGACCGCTACGATGCGGGCACTGAATACACCTCTACGTTGATCGACATCACCGCTAACAGCCTGTGGCCGGTTTCAACCTATGGTATCGATAGCGACACAACTTCTTATGACGAAAATGGCCATGTGGTTGGCAACGCTGTCTACCAGAGTGGCCTGTTCAACGTCACGCTGAACGGCGCTTCACAGTGGGATACCACCAAAACCTCTCTGATTGACACCCTGAGCATTAACAGCGGTTCCGTCGTGAATGTGGGTGATTCTACCCTGATTTCTGACACCATCTCTCTGACCGGTGCTTCTGCCCTGAACATCAACGAAGATGGCCATGTTGCGACCGATACCCTGTCGATTGACAACAGTACCGTCACAATTGCTGACGACGTATCTGCTGGCTGGAGCGTGGGTAATACTGATGGGGGAGTGAGTGGGGCAGCGCTCTATGCAAATACCATCAACGTTACTAACAACGGTGTTCTGGATGTGGGCAACAGTACCGGTAACGCACTGCAGGTTGATACGCTAAATCTGACCAGCTACACCGATGCTTACAACCATGTTAATGCGGGCGTTTTCGACATCAACAGCACTAACTATGTGTTGAATGCTGACCTGACCAACGATCGTACTAACGACAAAACTCAGGCTAACTACGGTTATGGCGTAATCGCAATGAACTCTGATGGTCATCTGACTATCAACGGTAACGGCGATTCCGACACCTCCTACGATCAATCTGAAGTTGATAACTATGGTGACCACGTAGCGGCAGCAACCGGTAACTATAAAGTGCGTATCGATAACGCGACTGGCGCTGGTTCTGTTGCTGATTACAAAGGTAACGAGCTGATCTACGTTAACGACACCAACAGCACTGCAACCTTCTCTGCAGCTAACAAAGCTGACCTCGGCGCTTACACCTATCAGGCGCAGCAGCAGGGGAACACCGTTGTTCTGCAGCAGATGGAGCTGACCGACTACGCAAATATGGCTCTGAGCATCCCGTCTGCTAACACCAATATCTGGAACCTGGAACAAGACACTGTTGGTACTCGTCTGACTAACGCACGTCATGGTCTGGTTGATAACGGTGGCGCATGGGTAAGCTACTTCGGTGGTAGCTTTGATGCGGATAACGGCACCATCAACTACGATCAGGATGTTAACGGCATCATGGTCGGTGTTGATTCCAAAATTGATGGTAACAACGCCAAGTGGATTGTCGGTGCAGCAGCAGGCTTCGCGAAAGGTGATATGAGCGATCGTACCGGTCAGGTGGATCAGGACAGCCAGACTGCCTATATCTACTCTTCTGCTCACTTTGCCAACAACATCTTTGTTGACGGTAACTTAAGCTACTCCCACTTCAACAACGATCTGTCTGCTAACATGAGCAACGGTCAGTATGTTGACGGCAGCACCTCTGCTGATGCCTGGGGCTTTGGCTTGAAACTGGGTTATGACCTGAAACTGAGTGACGCAGGGTACGTAACGCCTTACGGTAGCGTATCCGGTCTGTTCCAGTCTGGTGATGACTATAAGCTGAGTAACGACATGAAAGTTGATGGTCAGTCTTATGACAGCATGCGTTATGAACTGGGTGTAGATGCAGGTTATACCTTCGCCTACAGCGACGATCAGGCGCTGACCCCGTACTTCAAACTGGCCTACGTTTACGACGATTCTAATAACGATGCTGACGTAAACGGTGACTCTATCGACAACGGCGTAGAAGGTTCTGCGGTACGTGTTGGACTGGGTACTCAGTTCAGCTTTACCAAAAATTTCAGTGCGTACACCGATGCTAACTACCTCGGCGGAGGTGATGTCGATCAAGACTGGTCTGCAAATGTAGGTGTTAAATATACCTGGTAAGAGCCTTTTTGCAGAGAAAATAAGGTAACTTATTCGTAATAATGCCCGTCACGGATTTGACGGGCATTTATTGCAAAGAGTGCGCACATGCTATCTACAAATAAACCGCTGGTGGAATTTGGGATGTTGGATAAATGTTTGTCTAAGTATGGTGAACATTTCGAATGTGATAATAAAAAACAAATTATATACTCCCATGATATAGATGGTGATGACACTTTTATTATTTTAAGTGGTGTTGTTTCCCTGCGTAGAGGGGAAAACGTGCTGGTCGGGATTGTACAGGCGCCTTTTATTATGGGCCTTTCGGATGGCGTAATGAAAACAGATGTACCATACAGATTAATAACCGAAAGTAATTGTACGGGATATCATCTTCCTGCCTCACAAACGATTAATATCATTGAACAATGCCAGCTTTGGCGCGAAGCTTTTTGCTGGTTAGCATGGCAAAACTGCATGCTTGAAATGCGCGACTTGCAGTTGATTGGCAATAACTCCTACGATCAGATCCGTGCGACGCTGATATCCATGACGGAATGGGACGACGTTCTGCGTTCGCGTATCGGCGTCATGAACTATATTCACCAACGCACGCGAATTTCACGCTCAGTTGTTGCTGAGGTTCTCGCGGCTTTGCGTAAAGGTGGTTACATTGAAATGAATAAAGGCAAACTGGTGAACATTAACCGTTTGCCTTTTGAGTATTGAATCAGGAGGCGGGAATAACCTGCGGTTTGTTGCCGCTCAGTTCGCTCACCAGATTGTTGATCCCGTCGCTCATATTGGTAAAGCGGGTCAGCGGGGAGCGGGTCACCACGACAAAGGCCCCGACGTTTTGCTGTGGGATCATCGCCATATAAGTAATGAAGCCACCGCCGCCACCGGTTTTTTGAATAATTCCTGGACGCCCATTCTTCGGCGCCATATAGACCCAGCCCAAACCAAGCGCATCGGCCTTGCCCGGCACATCCATCCCTATCACTTTGGTTAACTGCGTACGCTGATAAATCAGCGTCTGCATCCGGTCGGCCTGCTGGCTACGATGGTAAAAATCAGAAGAGAGATACTGCTGCATCCAGCGCATCATATCGCCGGGCGTAGAATAGACGCCACCGCTGCCCATCGCCGCCAGCGTATTGTTACACGGGCTGGCGCCTTTTTCCGCGACCATCAGACGTCGGCATTGATCGGGGGATGGGGTAAAGGTGGTGTCTTTCATCCCCAACGGACGGGTAATTTTTTCTTCAAACAGCTGTGGATAAGGCTTACCAGAGGCAGTTCCCAGCGCATCGGCCAGCAGGTCAAACGCCAGGTTCGAATAGGAAGCCTGCGAGCCCGGTGCGGCTTTTAGCGTGGCGGTAGAGAGATAGCTCCAGCGCTGTTCGCGAGTCGGCCAGACAAAGACCGGGCGTTTTGCCGCGCCGCCAGGCTGCTCGCGTGGCAGCGCGCTGGTGTGCGTCGCCAGATTCACCAGCGTGATAGGCGTTCCCTGATATGTCGGAACGCGTGCGCCTGGTGGTGCATATTTACTCAATGGATCGTTGAGTTTAACTGTGCCCTGATCGAGTAATTTCACTAACATTTCGCTGGTCATTAATTTAGTGATTGAGGCAATTCGAATCACGGAATCAAGCTGTGGATGGACGTTGTTACCGGGACGCGTTTCGCCAAAGCTGCGAAATACGCGCTGATTACCATCAATCACCACGAGCGCCATCCCCGTAGCGCCACTGCCGTAAAATATATGGTCGGCATAACGATCGACGATATCGGAGGCGAAAATCGGATCGGTTATAGGCTGTGCCGCCTGGACTGATGTCAATGACGCCGCACACAGCGCGGCAGAAAAAAGCAGACTACGTTTCAACGGTGGTGTCCATGAGTTAGAGAAAGTGAAAAAGGATGTCGTGCGTATGCGTATTTATACTACTCATCGGCGTATTGCAAAGCGCTTATCAGCCAATGATAGTGGGAAAAACGTAACGATGAGTAAACGTGGGCTTTTCCCGGAGAGTGGATGTTCGCTTTTGTGATCTCACGCTGTAATAATCTGAACATGCCGGAACGCTGTCGGTGTGAAAACCGCAGAAACAATTCTACAAAACCAGATAGCGAACTAAGTGCGTCGGTTCTGGTCACAATTGTCGGTTTCAGCTTGTGTTTATTGGGCGTAAGCCGTCTTGCCGCGGTAAACCACCGTGGCAAATGCACAGCAGTCGTCATAACGATAAGAAGTTAGCAGGAGAGCACTATGTTTAAGTCTTTTTTCCCAAAGCCGGGGCCGTTCTTTATTTCGGCATTTATTTGGGCACTGGTCGCTGTTGTATTTTGGCAGGCTGGTGGGGGAGCCTGGGTTGCACAGATTACCGGCGCATCGGGGGATGTACCGATTAGCGCGGCGCGATTCTGGTCACTGGATTATCTGATTTTTTATGCGTACTACATTCTGTGCGTTGGCGTGTTTGCGCTGTTCTGGTTTATCTACAGTCCGCACCGCTGGCAGTACTGGTCGATACTCGGTACCTCGCTGATTATCTTCGTTACCTGGTTTCTGGTTGAAGTCGGCGTCGCTGTCAACGCCTGGTATGCCCCGTTCTACGACCTGATTCAAACCGCACTCAGCACGCCGCATAAGGTGAAGATTGAGCAGTTCTATCAGGAAGTGGGGATCTTTCTCGGGATTGCGCTGATAGCCGTCGTCATTGGCGTGATGAACAACTTCTTTGTCAGCCATTACGTCTTCCGTTGGCGTACCGCGATGAACGAACATTATATGGCGCACTGGCAGCATCTGCGTCATATCGAAGGTGCGGCGCAACGTGTGCAGGAAGACACCATGCGTTTCGCTTCCACGCTGGAAGACATGGGCGTAAGTTTTATTAACGCGATTATGACGCTGATTGCCTTCCTGCCGGTACTGGTTACGCTTTCTGCGCATGTCCCGGATCTGCCGATTGTTGGACATATTCCTTACGGTCTGGTGATTGCCGCGATTGTCTGGTCGTTGATGGGGACCGGGCTGCTGGCCGTGGTGGGGATCAAACTGCCTGGGCTGGAGTTCAAAAATCAGCGGGTGGAAGCGGCGTACCGTAAAGAGCTGGTGTACGGTGAAGATGATGGTAATCGCGCGACGCCGCCCACGGTTCGCGAGCTGTTCCACGCGGTACGTCAAAACTACTTTCGCCTCTATTTTCACTATATGTACTTCAATATCGCCCGTATTCTTTACCTACAGGTTGATAACGTTTTCGGCTTGTTCCTGCTGTTTCCATCGATTGTTGCCGGTACGATTACGCTCGGTCTGATGACGCAAATCACCAACGTGTTTGGTCAGGTACGTGGCTCGTTCCAGTATTTGATTAATTCGTGGACAACGCTGGTTGAGCTGATGTCTATCTATAAGCGTCTGCGCAGCTTCGAACGTGAACTGGATGGTCAGGAAATTCAGGCTGTTACCCATACGCTTAGCTAACAAAAGGAGATGTTATGTCGACGGTTTCCCGTCTTTACCCCTTGTCTGGCCTTGCTGCACTGGTGCTGGTGGGATGTAGTAGTCAACCCGCGCAGCCGCTAAAAAAAGGGGAGAAAGCCGTCGATGTGGCGAGCGTGGTGCGGCAAAAAATGCCCGCCAGCGTGAAAGACCGGGACGCGTGGGCGCAGGATTTGGCGAAAACGTTTGCCAGCCAGAAGCTGGTGCCGACGGTTGAAAATATCTGTTCGGTGCTGGCGGTCGCGCAGCAGGAGTCCAACTATCAGGCCGATCCGGTTGTCCCGAATTTAAGCAAAATAGCCTGGAAAGAGATTGACCGTCGCGCCGAGCGTATGCATATCCCGGTGTTTTTGGTTCATACCGCACTGAAGATTAACTCGCCAAATGGGAAAAGCTACAGCGAGCGTCTGGATTCAGTGAAGACGGAAAAGCAGCTTAGCGCCATTTTTGATGATTTCATCAATATGGTGCCAATGGGACAGACGTTGTTTGGTTCGCTCAACCCGGTGCATACCGGGGGGCCGATGCAGGTCAGCATTGCGTTTGCCGAACAGCATACTTCCGGGTATCCGTGGAAAATGGAAGGAACGGTACGTCAGGAAGTCTTTACCCTGCGCGGCGGACTCTGGTTCGGCACGTATCACTTGCTGAATTACCCGGCGAACTATAGTGCGCCTATCTTCCGTTTCGCGGATTTTAATGCCGGATGGTATGCCAGTCGTAATGCGGCGTTTCAGAATGCCGTCAGCAAAGCCAGTGGTGTGAAGCTGGCGCTGGATGGGGATTTGATTCTCTACAACAGCAAAGAACCGGGTAAAACGGAGTTGGCGGTACGCAAGCTTGCCGGGAAGCTGGGGATGAGTGAGAGCGATATCCATCGTCAGTTGCAAAAAGGCGACAGCCTGGCCTTCGAGGAGACTGCGCTGTACGAGAAGATGTATAAGCTGGCGGAAGCGAAGGCTGGAAAAACGTTACCACGGGAAATGCTGCCAGGTATTCAACTGGAAAGCCCGAAGATTACGCGTAATTTGACCACGGCATGGTTTGCTAAACGCGTGGACGATCGTCGGGCGAAGTGTATGGGTCAGTCATCGTTGTGATGACGATGGCGCCAGCGCACCACCGCCGCGATGACGCCAAGGATAAGGCAGCCTGTGAGGAAGGGAATCAGTCCAAACAGGGTGCCGACGCCTAAGCCAATTTCAACGCGTGGGCGTCCGGTCTCTTGCATCTGTAGCTGCATCAGTTCTTCATAGATACCGGGCGCATGGGCTAACAGATTTAAAACCTGAGCCCCGGCCCAGAAGCAAAACAGCACAAAAACGGCATACGCAATGTTTCCGGGCAGAGAGGAGGTATCTCGATGCTTGCCCTTAAACAGGGATTTTGAGAGCGTAAAATCAGCCATAGGGACCTCCAGAGATATCCTGCGTTGTCGATGCCATACCAGTAACTGACAGTGAGTCTGACAGGTGATCGGGATTGTCAATATCAGAATGATGGTAATTTCAGGTAGAGATTATTCCTGGATTTTGGTTTTTTGTTGAACGTCACAAATATGTAACCTTAAGTTAAATTGATTCACATTTAAGAATTTCCGCACAGGACACAGACGCCCGCAGGGAAATGTGCGAGGATGCTGTTCAACGCTGAACTTCCACCGGAGCTGTTATGAACCTGCCTGTAAAAATTCGCCGCGACTGGCATTATTACGCGTTTGCCATTGGGCTGATCTTTATTCTGAATGGCGTGGTGGGATTATTGGGTTTTGAAGCGAAAGGATGGCAAACCTATGCGGTGGGGCTGGTTACGTGGGTGATTAGCTTTTGGCTAGCGGGACTTATTATTCGCCGCCGCGCCGATGAGGATGAAGATGTCAAGGATGCCCAATAGTTATCGGGCATCCTGTCTGCTTTTACATGCTGGTTTTCAGCGCGCTATCGGCAGCGTGGCGCTCCAGCGCCAGCTCGATCAGACGTGTGATCAGATCGGTATAGCTTAAGCCGCTGGCCTGCCACAGTTTGGGATACATACTGATGTTGGTAAAGCCCGGCAGCGTGTTGATCTCGTTGATCACCACGTCATTCTCTGCGGTCAGGAACACATCCACCCGCGCCATCCCGGCGCAACCCAGCGTCTGGTAAGCCTGAATAGCGATCTCACGGATCTTGTCGTTAATTTCTGGGGCAATCGCCGCCGGAACCACGACTTTGGCCCCGTTATCGTCAATATATTTGGTATCGTACGCGTAAAAATCACTGTTCAGCACGATCTCGCCACAGGTACTGGCCTGCGGATGATCGTTGCCCAGCACCGCGCATTCTATTTCGCGACCTTTGATCCCTTGCTCGACCACAACTTTATGATCGAATTCAAATGCCAGCGCGATGGCCTGGTCGTACTGTGCTTCACTGGTCACTTTACTGACGCCAACGGACGACCCCTGGTTGGCCGGTTTCACAAACAGCGGCAGGCCCAGGCGGGACTCGACCTCGGCAAAGCTGATGCTGTTGCGATTGGCGCGAGTTAGCGTAATAAATGGCGCGATGTTTAATCCGGCATCGCGCAGCAGACGTTTGGTGACGTCTTTATCCATGCAGGTTGCAGAGCCCAGCACATCTGAACCGACGAACGGTAAATTCGCCACGCGCAGCATGCCTTGCAGTGAACCATCTTCACCCAGCGTGCCGTGCACAATTGGGAAAATAACATCGACCGTTGGCAGCGGCTGACCATTTTGCGCATCGATCAACTGATGTTCTTGTTTACCCGGCACCTGCGCCAGACTGGTCGCGGAGGGACGCAGTGCAATATGTGCCGGATCGTTTGAATTGAGCAGATAGTTACTGGCATCGCTCACGTGCCACTGCCCTTGTTTATCAATACCTAACAGCACAACGTCAAAGCGAGTCTTGTCGATGGCATCGACAATATTTTTTGCCGATTGCAATGACACTTCATGTTCCGCTGATTTACCACCAAATACGATTCCTACCCGCAACTTTGCCATCTTAAAAACCCATTCCTTGAATGCAAAGCACATACATTACCACGACAAAACGCAGGATTCCTCGGCTTCTGGCAGATTGTTTTGGTGGATTCCCCGGGAATGAATACGCACAAACCCACAGGGCATGTTAGAAGCATAATTCCCTGTATATAATGTGGATTTGATGTGATGAATATCACAAATATGATGAGCGGGGAGATAAAATACTAAACTGTGAAACATCGCACCTCTGGACCCTCGTTTGAAGGCGTAATTTGTTAAGCTGCTCGCAGTTTTCAGCTACTTACCGTTATGAGTCCTTATGGAATCCTGGAGAGTTAACCTTATTTCCGTGTGGTTCGGTTGTTTTTTCACCGGACTGGCGATCAGCCAAATCCTGCCTTTTCTACCGCTCTATATCTCCCAACTGGGAGTAACCTCGCACGAAGCGCTCTCAATGTGGTCCGGGTTAACGTTTAGCGTCACGTTTCTTATTTCTGCCATTGTTTCACCGATGTGGGGCAGTTTAGCTGACCGTAAAGGGCGTAAGCTGATGCTGTTACGGGCCTCACTGGGTATGGCAATTGCCATTTTGCTGCAGGCATTTGCCACTAACGTCTGGCAGCTTTTTCTGCTGCGCGGGGTGATGGGGTTAACGTCGGGATACATTCCTAATGCGATGGCATTGGTGGCATCGCAAGTCCCGCGCGAACGCAGTGGTTGGGCGTTGAGCACGCTCTCAACGGCGCAAATTAGTGGAGTGATTGGCGGGCCGCTGATGGGCGGTTTTATTGCCGACCATGTTGGTTTACGTGCGGTATTTTGTATTACTGCCGCGCTGTTGGTGGTGAGTTTTTTGGTCACACTGTTCTTAATTAAAGAGGGTGTCCGACCAGTGATTAAAAAAAGCGAGCGTTTAAGCGGGAAAGCTGTTTTTGCTTCGTTACCGTATCCCGCGCTGGTCATTAGCCTGTTTTTTACCACCATGGTGATTCAACTGTGTAACGGCTCAATTGGCCCCATTCTGGCGCTGTTTATCAAATCGATGGTGCCAGATAGCTCAAATATTGCCTTTCTCAGCGGCCTGATTGCCTCGGTTCCCGGCATATCCGCTTTGATTTCAGCGCCACGTCTTGGAAAGTTGGGCGACAGAATTGGTACTGAACGGATTCTAATGGCAACGCTCATCTTCGCCGTGGTGCTGTTTTTCGCTATGTCGTGGGTTACCACGCCGTTGCAGTTGGGAGTTCTACGTTTTCTGCTTGGCTTTGCCGATGGTGCAATGCTGCCTGCGGTGCAAACGCTATTAGTGAAATACTCCAGCGAGCAGATTACCGGGCGCATCTTTGGGTATAACCAGTCGTTTATGTATCTTGGCAACGTCGCTGGACCCTTGATGGGGGCAACCGTATCGGCCATGGCGGGTTTCCGCTGGGTCTTTATCGCTACCGCGAGCATTGTGCTTATTAATATCTGGCAACTGGCTATCGCGTTGCGACGCCGGCGTCTCGCTCGCTGAATGGCGGATTAACAGCGCGGGTTGCCAGCGTTGTTAATCCATAATTGAAGATTATATATCTGGGTGACTATTAATCTCCTTACCCTTTTATATTGAATTATTCTGCAGAAAGCGTTATTCCCCCTTATTTTGTGTTGTGATTGTTTTCGCAAAACGTTTTATTTCTGCAATAAATACAACTTTCATCCTCTAGGAAGTTGTGAGTCTTAGTGATAACGTGGCCTTTATTTGGTTAAGGGAATACGAAAATGAAAAATCTCATCACTGAGTTGTTACTTAAGCTCGCCCAAAAAGAAGAAGAGTCGCAAGACCTGGCCGCGCAAGTCGCAACGTTAGAGCGGGTCATCATGGAAATGCTGCGCAACATGGCAACAAATGAGCAGCAAACACTGATTCGTCAAATAGAAGACGCGCTGGCAGGGGTAAGTCAAATGCCTGCATTTCTGACGACCATGCACAGTGCTGGCGAGAACGTACCTAAAACGTGTTGAGATATCTGCAGATACTTATCCACGAATTATCATAAAAGTGTCACATCAAATACTTATAGTCGCTTTGTTTTAATTTTACCGTATTTGTACATGGAGAAAATAAAGTGAAACAAAGCGCACTCGCTATTGCCCTGTTACCCTTGCTGTTTACCCCGGTTATTCATGCAGAAACATCTACCGTAGCGGCTATGGATAATCGTGCCGCACAGGGAGATATCACCACACCGGGTGGCGCGCGTCGATTAACGACTGATCAAACGGCAGCACTACGAGATTCTTTGAACGATAAACCGGCCAAAAATATTATTTTATTGATCGGTGATGGTATGGGGGACTCGGAAATTACCGCTGCGCGAAATTATGCAGAAGGCGCCGGTGGTTTTTTTAAAGGTATTGATGCGTTACCCCTGACCGGACAATACACGCACTACGCGTTGGATAAAAAAACGGGTAAACCTGACTATGTGACCGATTCCGCAGCCTCTGCGACGGCATGGACGACCGGTGTTAAAACATATAACGGTGCGCTGGGCGTTGATATTCACGAAAAAGATCACGCCACTATTCTGGAAATGGCTAAAGCTGCCGGTCTGGCGACAGGCAACGTATCCACTGCTGAATTGCAGGATGCCACCCCCGCCGCGCTGGTTGCGCATGTGACGTCGCGTAAATGTTACGGACCGAGCGTCACCGCTGAGAAATGCCCGACGAATGCGCTGGAAAAAGGCGGTAAAGGGTCAATCACCGAACAATTATTGAATGCCCGCGCTGACGTTACGCTGGGCGGCGGGGCAAAAACCTTTGCTGAGACCGCAGCTGCGGGCGAGTGGCAGGGGAAAACGCTGCGTGAACAGGCTCAGGCCCGTGGTTATCAGATGGTCAGTGATACCGCGACGCTGGCAGCCATTACCGAAGCGAATCAGGATAAACCGCTGTTAGGTTTGTTCTCTGACGGCAACATGCCGGTACGCTGGGAAGGGCCAAAAGCGTCTTACCACGGTAACCTTGATAAGCCAGTCGTGACCTGTACGCCAAATCCAAAACGTAACGACACGGTGCCAACGCTTGCCCAGATGACGGATAAAGCGATTGAGCTATTAAGTAAGAATGAAAAAGGCTTTTTCCTGCAGGTAGAAGGCGCGTCCATCGATAAGCAGGATCACGCCGCAAACCCGTGCGGTCAGATTGGTGAAACGGTCGATCTGGATGAAGCTGTACAGCGCGCGCTGGCCTTCGCGAAGAAAGACGGCAACACGCTGGTTGTCGTGACCGCTGACCACGCGCATGCCAGCCAGATTGTTGCGCCAGACACCAAAGCCCCTGGCCTGACTCAGGCGCTGAATACCAAAGATGGTGCGGTGATGGTTATCAGCTATGGCAACTCGGAAGAGGAATCTCAGGAGCATACCGGCAGCCAGCTGCGCATTGCTGCCTATGGCCCGCATGCGGCGAATGTGGTAGGCCTGACCGATCAGACTGACCTGTTTTACACCATGAAAGCGGCGTTAGGTCTGAAGTAACCTGCTATTTGGTCACTTAATTTTAATAATGAGGTGGCTATTTCTGCGTCAGCAACCAGACTTACTACACGTCATCCTTCAGGCAGCCAACATCGAGGTTGCTTGAAAGGTGACGTGTAGAGTGAATACTCACAACAGGATGGTGCTATGAAAATAACATTGCTCGTTACCCTATTATTTGGCCTGGTTTTCTTAACTACCGTCGGCGCTGCCGAGAAGACGTTAACCCCGCAACAACAGCGTATGACCACCTGCAACCAGCAGGCGACGGCGCAGACCTTAAAAGGGGATGCCCGGAAGACATATATGAGTGATTGCCTGAAAAACAGTAAGTCTGCGCCTGATGAAAAGAGTCTGACGCCGCAGCAGCAGAAAATGCGTGAATGCAACGTTCAGGCAACAGAGCAGTCGCTGAAAGGCGACGATCGTAAAAAATTTATGAGCGCTTGCCTGAAAAAAGCTGCGTAATACATACGGGTGAGCGGATAAAATCGCTCACCCGAAATATCATACTTCCGCCGCCAGACCCCTTTCTATAATTTGGGAAATTTGTTTCAGAATATTCCCAAATACGATGAATGATGAAAACTTTTATCAAAAGAAGGCCGTACCGAATGAAGCATTTATATCGCTTCATCAAAACGACCACCAACGTTCCGGTCTGCGATTTGCCCGACGGATAAGACTGCCTCGCGCAGTCGGGCTGGGGGGAATGTTTTTCCCCATTGCGTCGGTATTAGTCTCGCAACCCATAACCGGAGGTTGGTGGCTGTTACTGGTGGGATGGGCGTTTGTCTGGCCGCACCTGGCGTGGCAGTTGGCGAGCAAAGCGGAAGATCCGCTGTACAGTGAATTTACGAATATTAAAACCGATGCGATCCTCGCTGGCATGTGGGTGGGGATCATGGGGGCAAACCTGCTGCCATCCACGGCGCTACTGATGATTATCTGCATTAACCTGATGGGCGCAGGTGGGGTGCGATTATTCATCGCTGGCGTCGTGTTGATGGTGGTTTCATGTCTGGTGACGCTACAGTTAACGGATATTCAGGTCGTGTTTAGCAGTACGCAACTGAGCGTGCTGTTGTCGCTGCCGGTACTGGTGATTTACCCGCTGCTGTTTGCCTGGGTTAGCTACCAGACGGTGATCAAATTGGCGGAGCATAAACGCCGTCTGCAGGTAATGAGTACGCGGGATGGAATGACCGGCGTTTATAATCGGCGCCATTGGGAGCTACTGCTGCGCAATGAATTTGATAATTGCCGTCGTCAGCAACGTGATGCCACGCTGCTTATTATCGATATCGACCATTTTAAGAGCATCAATGATACCTGGGGTCATGATGTTGGGGATCAGGCGATTGTTGCGCTGACGCGTCAGTTGCAAATGACGCTGCGCGGCAGTGATGTGATTGGGCGTTTTGGTGGTGATGAGTTTGCGGTAATTATGTGCGGAACACCTGCAGCCAGCGCCATCGCAGCGATGTCGCGCGTCCATGAACGACTTAGCCAGTTACGCTTGTCCTGTGCTCCGCAAGTAGCCCTGCGGATTAGCGTCGGTGTTGCTCCGCTGACTTCTGAAACAGAGCACTACCGGGAGTGGTTGAAGTCAGCGGATATGGCGCTTTACAAAGCAAAGAATGCCGGACGTAACCGTACTGAAGCGGCGGCCTGACGTCCGACTTGCACTCAGGATTTGCTGAGTTTCTCTGATTGTTCCATGCACTTAACCATCGCTTCGATGACTGATGAACGGAAGCCGCGTTCTTCGAGGACGCGCACTGCCTCAATGGTGGTTCCGCCAGGCGAGCACACCATATCTTTTAGTTCTCCAGGATGTTTACCCGTTTCCAGTACCATCTTCGCCGAGCCCATGACCGCCTGTGCCGCGAATTTATATGCTTGCGCGCGTGGCATGCCGCCCTGAACGGCGGCATCCGCCATGGCTTCGATAAACATAAACACATAGGCCGGGGCTGAACCACTGACGCCAACGACCGGGTGAATCATCGATTCTGCGATGACTTCGGCTTCGCCAAAGCAGCGGAAAATATTCAACACGTCAGCAGTATCTTCCGGAGTTACCAGCGCATTTGGGGTGACGGACGTCATTCCTGCATTGACCAGTGACGGCGTGTTAGGCATTGCGCGGATAATTTTACGGTCATGACCCAGTGCGCGGGCGAGTTGATCGAGGGTGACGCCCGCCGCAATGGATACCACCAGGGAATCTTTGTTCAGGCTGGAGGTGATTTCACTCAGCACCTTAATCATGATGCCTGGCTTCACGGCACCAAAGACAATATCTGCAATCTGCGCGACTTCTTGCGCAGATTGCGCCGCATTTATGCCGTACTGATCGTGCAGTGCTGCGACTTTATCGGGAGAGGGGGTATAGACCCAGATTTGTCCGGGGAGTACCTGGCCGCTGGCGATCAGGCCGCCAAGAATCGCTTTACCCATATTTCCGCAGCCGATAAAACCAATTTTCTTGTCCATCTTGTCACTCCCTATGCGTGATATTCATTGTTTATACCCATAATCCTTCAAGTAACTTGAATTATTTAGGGTAAATCTGGGAAAGCTAAGCTTAGCGCGGAATGAAGGCGTTCAGAAGAAGAAACAGCGCTTTGCCTGAAAGTAAAAGCACGAGACAATGTGCAATTGCACATGTGTCTGGAGGTGTTATGACGATTTGGGTGGATGCGGATGCGTGTCCGAATGTGATTAAAGAAATTTTATATCGGGCCTCCGAGCGGATGCAGATGCCGCTCATTTTGGTCGCCAATCAGAGTTTGCGCGTTCCGCCTTCGCGTTTTATCCGCACCTTACGTGTTCCGGCCGGGTTTGATGTCGCCGATAACGAAATTGTGCGCCAGTGCAGCGCTGGAGACCTGGTTGTCACGGCGGATATCCCGCTGGCCTCTGAAGTCATTGAAAAAGGCGCTGCGGCGCTCAACCCGCGCGGTGAGCGCTATACCGAGGCAACGATCCGTGAACGTCTGACGATGCGTGATTTTATGGATACGCTGCGTGCCAGCGGGATCCAGACCGGGGGACCTGACAGCCTTTCGCCGCGTGACAGGCAACATTTTGCGGCTGAACTGGACAAGTGGTGGCTGGAAGTTCAGCGTAGAAAATAATAATTGTAATTTATTTTTTACACTTTCTTCGTTGTGAATTCTTGTTATAGTAGGGTTTAATCAATTTTATCGCCTTATTGGAATATATTCTTTACACTTTGGTGATGTACTAGTTTGATGGTATGATTATAACTTTAACAGCATCAGATCCCGCTTACCTGCGGTTCTCTGGGGAACTTCTGTGATGACACAACCGCTTTATCTTGTTGGCCCCCGGGGGTGTGGTAAGACGACAACCGGTATGGCGCTGGCGAAAGCCATCGACTTTCAGTTCGTTGATACCGATCGCTGGTTGCAATCACATCTGCAGATGACGGTGGCTGAAATTGTTGAAAGAGAAGGATGGGAAGGTTTTCGCGCCCAGGAAACGACCGCCCTGCAGGCCGTTACGGCCCCCACAACAGTCGTAGCGACCGGCGGCGGTATTATTCTTACTGAATATAATCGTCACTACATGCGTAGTCACGGCATGGTCATCTATTTAAACGCACCAGTATCGGTACTGGTAAACCGCCTGGAAGAGGCGCCTGAGGAAGGATTGCGCCCGACGTTAACTGGCAAGCCATTAACCGAAGAAGTGCAGGAAGTGCTTGAGCAGCGCGATGCGCTGTATCGTGAAGCGGCGCATTATATTGTTGATGCGACGAATGAACCTTCGCAGGTTGTGGCTGATATTCTTGTGATACTGTCGCAAGCCCGGTCACGGCTACAGGGCGGAGCTTATTGTTAAGGGCTTCCCGATATAGACCGACCTTTCCACTCCATCCCGGGCGTGCAGACATATTATCTGTCCTCTGCCGGAGCGTGCCTGTATCACAATTTTCGAACCTCCTGCTATACCGCGGAAAGTGAAAATTAAGCGATAACAATATAGTACTGGAATGATTAGGAATCTTTACACTATGCATCGCCGATCTGCTGCTACGCTTTTGAGCATTTGTAGCGCAGGTCAGTACCCGGCATTTGTCCGGGAATTCACGGCAAAGTAAGAAGACGGTGGAGCAACAAATGAGTACGTCGTTGGCTATCCTCACGATTGGTGTTGTGCCGATGTGTGAGGTGTTACCGCTCCTGACGGAATATATCGATGAACAACACATTACTCACCACAGCCTGCTGGGACAGATGCGGCGAGAAGATGTGATGGCCGAGTATGCGGTCTCGCCCGGCGACGAGTCGTTATTGACGCTGCTGAGCGACCATCAACTGGCTCATGTCTCGCGCCAGAAAGTCGAGCGCGATTTGCAAAGTATTGTTGAAGTGCTGGATAACCAGGGTTTTGACGTTATTTTGCTGATGAGCACGGCCTTAATTACCCGCCTGACGGCCCGCAATAGTATCCTGCTGGAGCCTTTACGAATTATTCCTCCCCTGGTGGCCTCAATTGTGGAAGGGCACCAGGTTGGGGTGATTGTGCCGGTCGCCGAGTTGCTCCAGGCCCAGGAACAAAAATGGCAGGTGCTACAGACGTCCCCCGTCTATGCCGTGGCAAACCCGATTCACGGTTCTGAACAACAGCTGATTGATGCCGGAAAAGATCTGCTTGAGCAGGGCGCGGATGTGATCATGCTGGATTGTTTGGGTTTTAACCAACGCCATCGTGATTTACTGCAAAAGTCGCTGGATGTCCCGGTTCTTCTGTCTAACGTACTGATTGCCCGACTGGCATCCGAGTTGCTCGCTTAATTTTGCGTGACAGGTACAACGCCAGGCCCCTATATTGGTTATCAACTTAATCACGAGATAGGGCCAGTTGTATGCTTCAAAGTAATGAATACTTTTCCGGCAAAGTAAAATCGATCGGTTTTACCAGCAGCAGTACTGGCCGCGCCAGCGTTGGCGTTATGGCTGAAGGTGAATATACCTTTGGTACTGCGGCGCCTGAAGAGATGACGGTGGTTAGTGGCGCACTGAACGTGCTGCTGCCGGGGGAAACAGAGTGGAAAGTGTATGCCGCAGGGGACGTGTTTAACGTACCGGGCAACAGTGAGTTTCATCTGCAGGTGGCAGAGCCAACATCCTATCTTTGCCGCTATCTGTAAGCGTAAAAATAGCGAATGGCGACACTGAGCCGCCATTCGGTAAACACGGCTTAGCGCTGCGCTTCGCCGCCTAGTCCTTCCACCAGGCTTTTAATCAGCGCCGCCAGTTCACCTGTCATCAGGATAAAATCGGCATCAAAACGTTGAGCATAATCTTCGCGGTCGATATCTTCGTTCTGATCGCGCAGCTCGTCGCTAAACTTCAGACGTTTAATGGAGCCGTCGTCACACATAACGAACTGAATGCGCTGCTGCCAGTCGAGGGCCAGTTTGGTGACCAGTTTGCCTGCTTCGATGTGTACGGCAATTTCATCGCAAACCAGATCCTGTTTCTTCGCGCGGATCACGCCGCCGTCTTCCAGCATCGCTTTCAGTTCGGCTTCGTCCAGTAACTGGAATCCCTGTGCCGTTGTGCCGGAGCGAACCCATTCGGTCAGCGTTAGCTCAATAGGGTTTTCCATCGTCAACGGGACAACCGGCAGTGAACCGAGGCTTTTACGCAGCAGCGCCAGCGTATCTTCCGCTTTCTTCGCGCTTGCACAGTCGACAATGATCAGATCGTTGACGGTGTCGATCCACATCATTGTCTGGCTGAAGCGGCTAAAGGCGCGCGGCAGCAATGAGTGCAACACTTCATCTTTCAGCGAGTCTTTTTCGGTCTTTTTGAGCTTGCGACCCTGCTCAGCTTCCAGTTTGATTATTTTTGCTTCCAGCGCCTGTTTGATAACCGGCGACGGCAGAATTTTTTCTTCTTTGCGGGCGCAGATAATAATTTGGCCATTGGCGGTATGCGTTAATGCATCGCTGTGCGATCCCATCGGCGGAACCCAGCCCATTTTTGCCATATCCTGGCTACCGCAAGGGGTGAACGTCATTGATGCCAGCTGTTTTTCCATCTCTTCGGCACGCAAAGAAACATCGCGGCTAAGACGGTAAACCATTAAATTTTTGAACCACAGCATGATAATTTCCACGGCCTTGTCGTTAAATCCAGCGGGCATGATAGCGAATTGTCGCTATGCTTGCATTGTTAATCGGGAAGAGGAGCAAACAGTGCGTATAGGTATCGATTTGGGCGGTACAAAAACGGAAGTTATCGCGCTTGGCGATGCAGGCGAACAGCTTTTTCGCCATCGCCTGCCTACGCCGCGTGATGATTATCGGCAAACGATAGAAACCATCGCCGCGCTGGTGGAGATGGCGGAAAAAGCCACCGGGCAGATGGGAACCGTGGGGATGGGCATTCCAGGTTCAATATCGCCCTATACCGGGGTGGTGAAAAATGCCAACTCGACCTGGCTCAATGGACAACCCTTTGACAAAGACCTGAGTACCCGACTGAACCGCGAAGTCCGCCTGGCAAACGATGCTAACTGCCTGGCGGTGTCTGAAGCGGTGGATGGCGCGGCGGCGGGGGCGCAAACCGTGTTTGCGGTGATAATTGGTACCGGCTGTGGTTCCGGCGTGGCGCTAAATGGCCGGGTGCATACCGGTGGGAATGGCACGGCGGGCGAGTGGGGGCATAATCCGCTGCCGTGGATGGACGAAGATGAACTGCGCTATCGGCAGGAAGTACCCTGTTATTGCGGCAAGCAAGGCTGCATTGAAACCTTCATCTCAGGGACCGGTTTTGCCACTGATTATCATCGCCTGAGCGGAAATCCGCTAAAAGGCAGTGAAATTATCCGTCTGGTTAACGAACAGGATGCGCTGGCGGAACAGGCGCTGAGCCGATATGAATTACGCCTGGCGAAATCATTAGCGCATGTGGTAAATATTCTCGATCCGGATGTCATTGTACTGGGCGGGGGAATGAGCAATGTCGACAGGCTGTATCAACACGTCCCGACGTTAATGAAGCAGTTTGTTTTTGGCGGTGAGTGTGAAACGCCTCTGCGCAAGGCGTTACACGGTGACTCCAGTGGCGTGCGCGGCGCGGCCTGGCTGTGGCCGCAGGCATAAACGTTTATGTCGCGGGTGCAACCTGTTGTTGCACGCCGCGCTTCAGGCGACCATAGAGCAGCAGCGATGACATCGCAGAAAACGACAGCAGCGCCGCCGGCAGCGTCACGTAGTTGTAGGCAAATCCCAGCGTCAGCATCATGCCACCGCAGTACGCGCCAATCGCGCTGCCGAGATTAAAGGCAATTTGCCCGCCAGCAGCACCCAGTAGCTCCCCTCCTTTAGCATTTTGCAGCAGCAAAATTTGCAACGGCGCCGACAGAGCAAACAGACCCGCGCAGCAAATGAAAGCGAAGGTCAGCGACGCGGCTTTGATGCCGCCAAAGGCAAAGAGCAACAGCAGAGCCAGCACAATGACGAAGTCGGTTATTACCGCAATGCGTAGCGGCGTGTAGCGACCAGACAGTCGACCGCTCAGCAGGTTGCCCAACACCATCCCCAGCCCAACCAGCATCATGATGAAAGTCATCAGCGTTTCGGAGAAACCAGAGATGTACATCATGTAGGGTTTTACGTAGCTGAACCAGGCAAAAACACCGGCGTTCCCAAACATGGTGGCGGAGAAAATGAGCCACGGTGCGGGACTTTTCAGAAAGTGAAATTGCTCGCGTAGCCTGCCTTTTGCTTCGTCGCGGAGGTTGGGTACCCAAAACATAACCGACAGAATAACGGCGATGTTAAACACGGCAATTAGCAGAAACGTGTAGCGCCAGCTAAACGTCTGACTCAGCCAGGTGCCAATGGGAATGCCAATCAGATTGGCGACGGTCATGCCGGAAATCATACCCGCCACGGCGGCGGTAACTTTACCAGGGCGCGCCAGCTTTGACAGGATAATCGCGCCGACGCCAAAAAATGCCCCGTGTGGAAACCCGGAGACCAGCCGGCCTACCGCCAGCATAAAATAGCTGGAAGAGAGGGTGAAGATGGCGTTACCGACGACACAGAGTGTGACCAGAAACAGCAGAATATGCTTAAGCGAAAAACGATTGGAAAACACGGCAATAATGGGTGCGCCGATGACAACGCCAAAGGCGTAAAACGAAATCATATGGCCAGCATCGGGGATGGATATGCCCACGTCACGCGCCAGTTCGGTTAAGACGCCCATAATGCCAAACTCGGCCATGCCCAGCCCAAACGTCCCGAGGGCTAAAGAGAAAATGACTTTTTTCATACTACCTGCCAACAATAAAGACGCAGGATGTGCGCCACAGCGCTGAATGCTCGCCGTCAATAAAGGGATAGCTTGCGGATAAGCGAAGTGGAATGCCATTCCATATCCGCCCCTGAGTATGCAATATTGTGCTACATAGCGTGCCGGATGACGTTAGCGCTTATCCGGCCTGTGAAACCACACCCACAGGGTGATTACTCCACCGCAAACATCTTGTCGAGTTTGCTGTAACCTAATCCATTGATTTTTTTAACCTTGATTTGCACGGGAATACGTTCTTTCATCGCTTCAACGTGGCTTATCACGCCAATGGTTTTGCCAGTGGCGTTCAGGGCATCTAGCGCGTCGAGGGCGGTATCCAGCGTTTCACTGTCCAGCGTGCCGAAACCTTCGTCGAGGAACAGGGAGTCAATACGTGTTTTGTGACTGACCAGGTCGGACAACGCCAGCGCCAGCGCCAGGCTCACGAGGAAGCTCTCGCCGCCGGAGAGCGTGCGGGTATCACGCACGGCATCGGCTTGCCAGGTATCCACCACTTCAAGTTCCAGCGCCTCACTGGCCTTGCGTTGCAACAGATAGCGACCGTGCAGGCGGGTTAACTGGTTGTTGGCCAACCAGACCAGGTTATCCAGCGTCAGTCCCTGGGCAAATTTGCGGAATTTATCACCTTCTTTCGAGCCGATCAGCGCATTCAGGTAACCCCAGTCTTCAACCAGCAGTGAGGCCTTTTCAATCTCTTGCATCAGGGTCTGCTGCTGCTGGCGGTTTTCGGCATCCTGCCTGAGCTGCTGGCGAATTTCGCCCTGGCGCGTGGTGTTATCCCGCAGTTGTTGCGTGAGCTGCGCCAGTGCATCGCGAAGATAGTCCACGGTGAGTGTGAGATCCGCGCCGGCAGGCGGTTGCTGCTGATGCGTTGCCAGCGCCTGCTGAGCCTGGTTAAGCAGCGTTTGCGCCTGCTGTCGCTGGCCTTCCAGCGATTGCTTAAGCTGCTCAAGATGGTTAAACGCCTCTTCATCAAGCAGGGCGGCAAGGAAGGTGTCGCGATCGTCAAAAACACTGGCCTGCAATGCGCTATCAAACTGTGCCTGAATCTCTGCTGCGCGTTGTGCCTCCTGGGCTTCCTGCTGTTGCAACGATTGCCACTGGCCCTGTAATGAGAGGCAGTCATCGTGCACCTGCCGCCAGTTTTCCAGCGCCAGGCTTTCTGTCGTTTCTTCCTTCGCGCCGGTTTCGGGCAATGTTTCCAGCAATGGCGCAAGCTGTGCCATTTTCGCCTGGAGCTCGGTCAGTTCATTTTGGCGACGCTGCCACATCTGCGCTTCGCCCACACGTGCGTTAAGCCAGGCGGTGATATCGTCATCGGCAGGAAGCGACAGACCGTAGCGGGCTAATTCAGCGAGAAGCGTAGTCTGCCGCTGTTCAATATGCAGTTGAAGCTGGGTTATCTGTTCGGAATGTGCAGTAATTTGTGCCTGCAGGGCATGACGCAGGCTCAACTGGTGAAGCTGTTGTTCGTGTTCTTCCTGGGCTGCAAGCCAGGGGGCGATATCATCCTGCGGTTGCAACGTTATGTTCAGACTGGTAGTCAGCGTCTGCCACTCTTTAGTAAGTGCTTGCTCCTCCTGAGAAAGCGTCTGTACCTCGCGTTCATCGCGCTGTAGCTGTTGGGTTATCGCGTCGAGCTGCCCGCGTAGCGTTGACCCCTCATCGGCCAGCGTTTTGACCTTTTTTTCTAATGCCTCACGCCGCGCCTGATTGACGCTGAGTTCGAGGGTCTGATAGTGCTCAATGGCCGGATGCGTCGTGGAGCCACAAAGCGGACAAGGCTGTCCGGACTGCAGTAAAGCACGCTGGCTTTCCAGATCTTTAATCCGTGCTTCCTGTTCGCAGAGCGTTTTCACATCGGTCAGATGCTGATTTTTATCTTTATAGCGCTGACGTTTTTCTGCCAGGGCCGTGTTGCGTTGTGCTTGCTCCTGCTGGCGCTGCTGAATTGTGGTGCGTAGCTGTACCAGTTGTTTTTGTTTCGGCGCAATTTGTCCATGCAGATTGCTCAGTTGCTGGCGTAATGGACGCAACTGTGAGTGCTGCGCCAGCGCTACCGTGACCTCTTGCGCGCTAAGGGCCAACGAGGGAAGCGGCAGTGCATCCAGCTTGCGCACGTCGCTGTCGCGTAGTTTTTGCCACTGACGTAGCTGCTCGTTAGCGTCAGATTGCTGTGCCAATAGCGCTTTCCATCCTGCCAGTTCGCTGCTCCATAAGCGGAAACGGTCATGTTCGTTCAGCCAGTCGGTTAGCGCCTGCTGTTCGGTGAGCAGGGTCGCCGACTGTTTTTGTGCCTGCTGACGGATGCGCCCGCGCAGCGCTAAGCTGCTTTGTAAGCGAGTATTCACTTCCTGAATATTCTGTCGTGTTCGGCGGAGCGTGGAGGATTGTTCCTGAATTCGCTCCCAGTACGGACGCAATGCTCTGGCGGGATGTGCCAGGCTGAGTGTCGCCAGCTGCGGTTGTGCTTTATCTTGCGCCTCTTTTGCGGTCTGTAATGCTTGCTGGTGGCGGCTTACTTCTGCCTGTAGCTCATTTTGTCGGATGAGCCAATTAAGATGCTGTTGCTGGATTTGCTGACGGGTAAGATGCTGTTTTTCTTCGTCAGTAAGTACCTGCAAACTTTCTGTCAGAGACTGTACCTGCTCTGGTGCTAACAGCGCCACGCCGCTGGCCTGGGCCTGCAGTTTTTCCAGCTCCGTACGCGCTGCTTTGTGCTTTTCAAACACCATGGCGGAGATTTGGCCGTAAATCTCTGTGCCGGTCAGCTCTTCCAGCAGTTCGGCGCGCTCTTTCGGTTTGGCATTGAGAAATGCGGCAAACTGGCCCTGAGACAGCAGCATCGAGCGGGTAAAACGGCCGTAATCCAGCCCGGTAAGCTCGGCGGTCATTTCCAGCTTGTCTTTAACTTTATCGGCGAGAATTTTGCCATCGGCGCAACGAGCCAGTTCGACACGCGGAACCTGCAGGTTACCTTCTGGTTGATTGCGCGCGCGGTTCTGGCTCCAGAATGCGCGATAGGCTTCGCCTCTGACTTCGAATTCAACTTCGGCCAGACATTCCGCCGTATCGCGAGTCATCAGGTCGTTTTGCGACTGCGATACGGTATTGAGTCGTGGTGTTTCGTGGTACAGCGCGAGGCAAATGGCGTCCAGCAGGGTGGTCTTCCCGGCACCGGTTGGACCGGTGATGGCGAACAGCCCGTTGCTGGCAAAAGGCTCTGCCGTGAAATCAACTTTCCATTCCCCTTTCAGAGAGTTGAGGTTTTTCAGACGCAGGCTGAGAATTTTCATGCTTCGGTCTCCCCGGCGAGCGTGTGTAAGGTTGTGCTAAACAGCTGATTCAGGCGCTCACGCTGTGGATCGTCGAGTTCTTCCAGTGCCAGACGGCGGTCAAACACCTCCGTCACGCTTAATTCACTCAACGTTTCACGTCGTTCATTGGCCATGATGCGCTCGCGTTGTTCACGACTACGACGCACCAATAAAACCTCTACCGGTAAATCTTCGGTCAGAGTCTGGATTTTGCGCTGCATATCATGCAGATAGTCATCGGTCGCGATTTCTATATCTAACCACACCGGCGGTTCCTGTTGCGTGCCACGCCATTGTTCCAGTTGTGCGCTAATCGTCGCTAAATCGCCTTTCAATACGGCAAGTTGTTGGGTTACTGGTACGATGAGGTTTTCAACGGCGCTCAGCTTACCGTTTTCAAAGCTCACCAGGTGGACGCATTTGCTTTTGCCGCACTCGTCAAAACTCAGTGTAATCGGGGAGCCGCAATAGCGAATATGTTCCGTACCGCCGATGACCTGTGCCCGGTGAATATGTCCCAGCGCGATGTAATCCGCCGGTGGGAAATTTTGTGCCGGAAAAGCATCCAGCGTCCCAATATAAATATCGCGTACGGCGTCACTTTTACTGGCGCCGACGGTGGTCAAATGTCCGGTTGCAATGATGGGCAGATTCTGGTCGCCGCGCAGCGCGCAGGCGTCCTGATACTGCTGCTGGTAATAGTCGGTGATTGCACCTAATAAATGCTGCTGTTTTTCTTGCCCGGTCAACCCAGCCTGGCTGGTAATGATGTCGCGCGGACGTAAAAAAGGAACCGGACAGAGGATCGCACCCGGCGTGCCGTCGCGTTGAGGTAGCACTTGCGGCGCGTGGCCGGCGCTGGCAACGACCGTGGTGTTGAGGAACGCCAGAATATCGCGGGATTCATTGAGTGTGGCAACGGAGTCATGGTTTCCTGCCAGCACGACCAGATGACAGCCTGTTTGCTGTAGATTGACAACAAAACGGTTATACAACTCGCGGGCGTAGCTTGGCGGTGAACCGGTATCAAAAATATCACCTGCCACAATAATGGCATCCACCTGATGGGATTGTGCCGTTTCCAGCAGCCAGTCGAGAAAGGCCTGGTGTTCAGCGGCGCGGCTCTTGCTGTAGAAATTTTGGCCCAGATGCCAGTCAGACGTGTGGAGGATGCGCATAAGAGTTCCATGACAAAAAAACGATGGCGGAGATTATAACCTTGCAAGGACGGTAATATCTTGTTTCCGGGCTGTCATAATTCGCCTGGCTGCGTTAAACCTGGACTATCTTTTCATAAATCTGTCATAAAAGTGACGCATAATGCCACGGTATTGATGGCAAACGATTTAATTATAAACAGGGCAAATCATGGCGAGACGTATTCTGGTCGTAGAAGATGAAGCTCCAATTCGTGAAATGGTCTGCTTCGTGCTCGAGCAAAACGGTTTTCAACCCGTAGAAGCCGAAGACTATGACAGTGCTGTGAACCAACTTAATGAACCCTGGCCGGATCTCGTCCTGCTTGACTGGATGCTTCCCGGCGGCTCGGGTCTACAGTTTATTAAACACCTCAAGCGGGAAGCGATGACTCGGGATATCCCCGTGATGATGCTGACGGCGCGCGGTGAAGAAGAAGACCGTGTGCGGGGTCTGGAAACCGGTGCGGATGACTATATTACTAAGCCGTTCTCTCCGAAGGAGCTGGTGGCGCGTATTAAAGCCGTTTTACGACGTATTTCCCCCATGGCGGTGGAAGAAGTTATCGAGATGCAAGGGCTGAGTCTTGACCCTACCTCGCACCGCGTGATGACCGGCGAGGATCCGCTGGATATGGGGCCGACTGAATTCAAACTGTTGCACTTCTTTATGACCCACCCTGAGCGCGTCTACAGCCGTGAACAACTCCTCAATCATGTCTGGGGAACCAATGTCTACGTGGAAGACCGGACAGTGGATGTGCATATCCGCCGCTTACGTAAAGCGCTGGAGCACAGCGGACACGATCGTATGGTGCAGACGGTACGCGGGACGGGATATCGCTTTTCGACCCGCTTCTGACTGCAAGTAATAAGGGCCTGAGGGATTAGGCTGTAAATGGAGTAAGACGTTTGCTTGAACGATTGTCATGGAAAAGGCTGGTGCTGGAGCTGATCCTCTGCTGCATACCGGCTTTTATCCTTAGCGCTTTTTTTGGTTATCTACCCTGGTTTTTACTGGCGTCGGTAACGGGCCTGCTTATCTGGCATTTCTGGAATCTATTACGTTTGTCCTGGTGGCTATGGGTCGACAGAAGTATGACGCCGCCGCCGGGGCGCGGCAGTTGGGAGCCGTTGTTATATGGGCTGCATCAAATGCAGCTGCGTAACAAAAAGCGCCGTCGCGAATTGGGTAACCTCATTAAACGCTTTCGCAGCGGCGCCGAATCACTGCCCGACGCAGTGGTGCTAACCACCGAAGAAGGCGGGATTTTCTGGTGTAACGGACTGGCACAGCAGGTTTTAGGGTTACGCTGGCCGGACGATAGCGGGCAAAATATCCTTAATCTGCTGCGCTACCCGGAATTCACACAATATCTGAAAACACGCGACTTTAGTCGGCCAATTAATCTGGTACTCAACACCGGACGGCATCTGGAAATTCGCGTGATGCCCTACACCGATAAGCAACTGCTGATGGTGGCGCGTGATGTTACGCAGATGCATCAACTGGAAGGTTCCCGACGTAACTTTTTCGCCAACGCCAGTCATGAGCTGCGCACGCCGCTGACGGTGCTGCAAGGCTATCTGGAAATGATGCAGGAGCATCCGTTGGAAGGGACAACGCGCGAAAAAGCGCTGCATACCATGCGTGAACAAACGTACCGTATGGAAGGGTTAGTGAAGCAACTGCTAACGCTGTCAAAAATTGAGGCTGCGCCGACGCTGCAACTGAATGAGAAGGTCGACGTGCCCATGATGCTGCGCGTGGTTGAGCACGAAGCGCAAACGCTGAGCCAGCATAAACATACGTTTACTTTTGATGTTGATAACAGCCTGAACGTGCGGGGTAACGAGGAGCAGTTGCGTAGCGCTATCTCGAATCTCGTCTATAACGCGGTGAACCACACCCCTGCGGGAACGCACATTACCGTACGCTGGCAGCATGTGGCCTCGGGGGCGGAATTTTGTGTGGAAGACAACGGCCCAGGTATTGCCGCCGAGCATATTCCACGCCTGACCGAGCGTTTTTATCGCGTAGATAAAGCGCGATCGCGGCAAACGGGCGGTAGCGGACTCGGGCTGGCCATCGTTAAGCATGCCCTGCATCATCACGACAGCCGTTTGAATATCGACAGCGAACCAGGCCAGGGAACGCGATTTAGTTTCGTGATCCCGGAACGTTTAATTGCCAAAAATAGCGGTTAAAACGTATTCGTAAGTTTATCTTTCCAAAAGCCAGCGCGAGCTGGCTTTTTTTGTTGTAGTCAATAAATAGCTCCTGAATTTTACGACGTTTGATTGTTTTTTGTTCGCATGATTACCCATGTCTTTTTCCATGGAATGGTGTTTTGTGCTGGTTCAATTTTTCATATCACTATATTGTTCTGGTTTTTAGATCCCACCTTGCTTTAAAACGTTATAAGCGTTTAAATTGCGCATCAAATGCTGTCATACCGACTGCATTTACGCGGTAAATCGAAAAACTATTCTTCGCCGCGCCAGGCCGGGAGAATTTCCCGCTGGAATTGCTTAAAAATGCCGCTGTATCATCCCGCAGGGAAAGGCAGAAAATTAAACGTTTTCAACACCACATCCACAGGCAGTAAGACTTTATGACCCATCAGTTAAAATCGCGCGATATTATCGCACTGGGATTTATGACATTTGCACTGTTCGTTGGTGCAGGTAACATTATTTTCCCCCCAATGGTTGGTTTGCAGGCAGGCGAGCACGTCTGGACCGCGGCCTTTGGCTTCCTGATTACCGCCGTAGGCCTGCCGGTACTTACCGTTGTCGCGCTGGCGAAAGTGGGCGGCGGTGTGGACAGCCTGAGCACGCCTATCGGTAAAGTTGCCGGTCTGCTGCTGGCTACCGTCTGCTATCTGGCCGTGGGGCCATTATTCGCCACGCCGCGTACCGCAACGGTTTCGTTCGAAGTTGGGATTGCACCGCTGACCGGTGATTCTGCGCTGCCGCTGTTCATCTACAGCGTGGTGTACTTCGCGATTGTGATTCTGGTGTCACTGTATCCCGGCAAACTGCTGGATACCGTGGGCAACTTCCTTGCTCCATTGAAAATTCTGGCACTGGTTGTGCTTTCCGTGGCGGCGATTGTCTGGCCAGCGGGCCCGATCAGCAATGCGATGGAAGCCTATCAAAACGCGGCATTCTCGAATGGCTTTGTGAACGGCTATCTGACGATGGATACGCTGGGCGCGATGGTATTTGGTATTGTTATTGTTAACGCCGCCCGCTCGCGTGGCGTTACCGAAGCGCGTTTGTTGACCCGTTACACCGTCTGGGCTGGGCTGATGGCGGGCGTGGGTTTAACGCTGCTGTACCTTGCGTTGTTCCGTCTGGGTTCAGACAGTGCGACGTTGGTCGATCAATCTGCTAACGGTGCGGCAATTCTGCATGCGTATGTTCAGCACACCTTCGGTGGTGCAGGCAGCTTCCTGCTGGCGGCGCTGATTTTCATCGCCTGTCTGGTCACCGCGGTTGGCTTGACCTGTGCGTGCGCAGAGTTCTTTGCCCAGTATGTTCCACTGTCTTATCGTACGCTGGTATTTATCCTCGGCGGCTTCTCGATGGTGGTTTCTAACCTGGGTCTGAGCCATCTGATTCAGATCTCTATTCCGGTGCTGACGGCTATCTATCCGCCATGTATCGCACTGGTTGTATTAAGCTTTACCCGCTCATGGTGGCATAATTCTTCCCGCGTCATTGCACCTGCGATGTTTATCAGCCTGATTTTTGGTATCCTTGATGGCATTAAAGCTTCTGCAATTGGCGATGTCTTACCAGCCTGGACCCAGCGTTTACCGCTGGCGGAGCAGGGGCTGGCGTGGTTGATGCCAACAGTCGTGATGGTGGTCCTGGCCGTTATCTGGGATCGCGCAGCGGGTCGACAAGTGACCTCCAGCGCACACTAATATCACTGACAATAAGTTTTAACCACGGGGCTATTAATATGGCCCCGTGGTTTTTTTATTGTGTTAACAGGTTAGGAATCGATGGAAAGTAATAACAAGCTAAAGCGTGGGCTGAGCACCCGGCACATTCGCTTTATGGCATTAGGTTCAGCAATTGGTACCGGGCTGTTCTATGGTTCAGCCGATGCCATCAAAATGGCGGGGCCGAGCGTGTTGCTGGCCTATATTATCGGCGGCGTGGCGGCGTATATTATTATGCGTGCGCTGGGCGAAATGTCTGTTCATAACCCGGCTGCCAGCTCTTTCTCGCGCTATGCGCAGGAAAACCTCGGACCGTTGGCTGGTTACATTACCGGCTGGACCTACTGTTTTGAAATCCTGATTGTCGCCATTGCCGACGTGACTGCCTTTGGTATTTACATGGGCGTCTGGTTCCCGGCCGTACCGCACTGGATTTGGGTACTCAGCGTAGTGCTGATTATCTGCGCCATTAACCTGATGAGCGTGAAGGTGTTTGGCGAACTGGAGTTCTGGTTCTCATTCTTCAAAGTCGCCACCATCATCATCATGATTGTCGCCGGTTTCGGTATCATCATTTGGGGGATTGGCAACGGCGGGCAACCGACCGGTATCCATAATCTGTGGAGCAACGGCGGTTTCTTCAGCAACGGCTGGCTCGGCATGGTGATGTCGCTGCAAATGGTGATGTTCGCTTACGGCGGGATTGAGATTATCGGGATTACCGCAGGCGAAGCCAAAGACCCGGAAAAATCTATTCCGCGCGCTATCAATTCCGTACCAATGCGTATCCTGGTGTTTTATGTGGGGACGTTGTTCGTCATTATGTCTATCTACCCGTGGAACCAGGTCGGTACCGACGGTAGCCCGTTCGTTATGACGTTCCAGCATATGGGCATTACCTTTGCAGCCGGGATCCTCAACTTTGTCGTCCTGACTGCGTCGCTGTCGGCCATCAACTCTGACGTCTTCGGTGTGGGGCGTATGCTGCACGGTATGGCAGAGCAGGGCAGTGCCCCGAAAATGTTCGCCAAAACGTCGCGTCGTGGCGTGCCGTGGGTAACAGTGATGGTGATGACCATCGCGCTGTTGTTTGCGGTGTATCTTAACTACATCATGCCGGAAAACGTCTTCCTGGTGATCGCTTCGCTAGCAACGTTCGCCACGGTTTGGGTGTGGATTATGATCCTGCTGTCGCAGATCGCCTTCCGTCGTCGTCTGCCGCCGGAAGAGGTCAAAGCGCTGAAGTTTAAAGTACCGGGTGGGGTAACGACGACCGTTGTTGGCCTGATTTTCCTGGTCTTTATCATCGCTCTGATTGGCTATCATCCGGATACCCGCATTTCGCTGTACGTCGGTTTTGCGTGGATTCTCCTGCTGCTTGCAGGCTGGGTATTCAAACGCCGTCGCGAGCGCCAACTGGCTGAAGTGCAGTAATTTTTTTACTGGGTGGTAATGTTGGTTCGTAGTTGAATTTGGCAATTGCTCTTTATTTAAAAAACGAAGTTGAATAATCAACTTCGTTTTTTATTTGTATAAACATGGTGAATGTTTAGTGTTTAATAATGAAAGATAATAATCATTTTCTTTGTTTGCCATCAAACTATTATGAGCGTTTTTTGAAAGTTTGATGAGGGTTTTTATGTTATTTTTCTGCTGCTTTATGGTTTTTATATTCCTTCTTGTAAAGTATAACTATTATTTATTATTAATGAAATTAAATGAGGAACTTTATGGGTATAAATGATATTCCAGCAGACTGCTCTACAAAGAGTAGAACTCATAATAACCCGGGAGTTAGGGGTAATAGTATATGTGAGGTTTCTGTCTTTAACTCTAAAACTAACAAATTAGTTGGAGTGGCAAATAGTGGACAAACACCCACAAATATTAGTGGTTTAATATCACAAGGACCACGGCCATTACCACAGGCCGGTATAAAGAAGGCCAGTATAGAGATTTGTGTGCCGAAACCTTCACCAGGAGCGGTACGCGCGCAGGCGTCGGTGCAGACCCCTCCGCCGGTACCGCCCCGTACAGATGTGCACAAGCAGGCTGCGGTGCAGAATACCCCACGGGCTGCCCCCCCTGGAGCAGAAGGCTTGCGGAGGTCGGAGTTAAAACGTGAAGTTCTTCTACAGCCAGAAGCAAAGGTAATGAGTAATCCAAAGAGCCATGTAGCGAAAAATGCAACTATTCAAGCGGAGAATGTCGCTAAGGTAAAAAACGACGTTGTAAAGAAAAATAGTGTTCCAGAAAAAAAATCACTTAAGAATAAAATCCTGCAATTTTTTAGTATTCACCACAGCAAGGATGCCTTGCTAAATCTGGAACAGAGAAAAGCTTTAGCTTATGAAAATAGGGACTTAATTAATAAAGGTGTTAGGAATATTCTTGCTCTCGATGTATCTCAAAGTAATAGCTCAATACGTCTTGAAGCATTTGGGGTTTTTAGGGGGGCGCATCTCGAAGCCAATAACACTCAAACATATTTTCAACAAACCATAAATAAAATGGCTGAAGGTAATGGAGAGCTGTTTAATGGTGGTGACGATGTAGTTGCTTTCTTTAATATATTCAAATATGCCATCAATCAGGCATACAGTGAAATGAAAAGTGGTCAAGACAAGGAGACAGCCAAGGATGCTTTCAACGAAATGGTGTCATTGCTCGGTTCAATGCAACAGCATTTTGCCAATGCCGATAAAAATACCTATAACTTTAATAATGTAGCGCAAGTTATGTTCAGTGATATGCCTGAAGCGCTCTCCCATCTAAATTTGGAAAAGCCTACTTTCAATTTGCCTGATGGCCAATAAGTATTCATTGTTTACCGGGTAGCCTGACGTTATCCGGTAATTTTCTCCTCCCCCGCACTCCTCCCCCAATAAACGTTAAGATGATGAGTGATCCTGTACTTCGCTATGGCAAGGTGTCGTCATTATCATCAAAGGGGATACGTGATGTTGAACGCCTGGCACCTTCCGGTTGCCCCATTTGTGAAGCAAAACAAAGATCAACTGACGATTACGTTATGGCTGGCGGGGGAAAATCCTCCTCAGCGGGTGACGCTACGCGCGGAAAACGATAACGAAGAAATTTCTCTGAGCATGCACAAACTGCGTAGCCAACCGCAGCCGGGCGTGAACGCGTGGCGAGCGGTGATCGATCTTACCAGCGGGCAGCCCCGCCGACGCTATAGCTTTAAATTACTCTGGCGCGATCGCCAGTTGTGGTTCACCCCGCAGGGATTCAACTGCTTTCCGCCTGCGCGTCTGGAGCAGTTTGCTGTTGATGTACCGGATAACGGTCCGCAGTGGGTTGCCGATCAGATTTTTTATCAGATTTTCCCGGATCGCTTTGCCCGCAGCCAGTCGCGTGAAGCGACTCAGGATAACGTCTATTACCACCACGCGGCCGGACACGACATCGTGCGGCGCGAATGGGATGAACCGCTTACAGCTCAGGCCGGTGGTTCGACGTTTTATGGCGGAGATTTGGACGGCATCAGCGAGAAACTGCCGTATCTGAAGACGTTAGGGGTAACGGCGCTGTATCTGAATCCGGTGTTTATCGCGCCGAGCGTACATAAATATGATACTGAAGATTACCGCCATGTTGATCCGCAGTTTGGCGGCGACAGGGCGCTGCTGCGCCTGCGTCACAATACGCAACAGCAGGGCATGCGGCTGATTCTGGACGGTGTCTTTAACCATAGCGGCGATTCGCATGCCTGGTTTGATCGACATCATCGCGGGACGGACGGGGCGTGCCATAACCCACACTCCCCCTGGCGCGACTGGTACCATTTCTCTGATGATGGGGTTGCGCTGGACTGGTTGGGGTACTCAAGCCTACCCAAACTGGACTTTTCCTCTGAAAGCCTGGTAAATGAAATTTATCGTGGCGAAGACAGTATCGTCCGCCACTGGCTAAAAGCACCGTGGAGTATGGACGGCTGGCGTCTGGATGTCGTGCATATGCTGGGAGAGGCCGGTGGCGCACGTAATAACTTGCAGCATGTCGCCGGAATTACGCAGGCGGCGAAAGAAACCCAGCCAGAGGCGTATGTGGTGGGTGAACATTTTGGCGATGCGCGTCAGTGGTTGCAGGCCGATGCGGAAGATGCCGCCATGAACTATCGCGGTTTTACTTTCCCCCTCTGGGGATTCCTCGCCAATACCGATATTTCATACGACCCACAATCTATTGACGCTCAGACCTGTATGGCGTGGATGGATAACTACCGCGCGGGGTTGTCGCATCAGCAGCAGTTGCGGATGTTTAATCAGCTCGACAGCCACGATACCGCCCGTTTTAAATCTCTGCTTGGTAAAGACGTTGCACGGTTACCGCTGGCGGTGGTGTGGCTGTTTACCTGGCCTGGCGTGCCCTGTATTTACTACGGCGACGAAGTGGGGCTGGATGGAAATAACGATCCTTTTTGTCGCAAACCGTTCCCGTGGCAGCCTGAAAAACAGGACGCTGACCTGCTGGCGTTGTATCAGCGTCTGGCCAAATTACGTCACCAGATCCAGGCGCTACGCCACGGTGGGTGCCAGGTGATTTACGCCGAGGATAACGTGGTGGTGTTTGCACGCGTGCTAAACCGCCAGCGCGTGTTGGTGGCGATAAACCGCGGTCACGCTTGTGAAGTCGTGCTGCCAGCCTCACCGTTGCTCAATGTCAGTCAATGGCAGCACAAAGAGGGCAAAGGCCAACTCGTCGATGATATCCTGACGCTGCCCGCAATATCGGCTTCAGTCTGGATGAGTCATTGATACAAGCGCGCAATTTCCTCACTGGCCAGCAGCGCGTCTCGCCACCAGCGCTGCGCCAGTCCTTCGCTACTATTGCGCCATGCCATATAGGCGACGTCTTTTTGACGAAATGAGATAACCTTCTTTTCCACCAGTTCACCGCTGGCAATCCATGGGCTGGCAATGTGGCGGGGGAGAAATCCGCAGCCCATTCCCGCCCGCAGCAGCATCACCTTACTGTGGAAATCATCGACGCGAATTTGCGCCTGTTCATCCATCAGGTTGGTCTGTAATGGGTGGCAAAAGCGAGCGCTGTCGCTGATAACAATCGCCCGGTGCAGACACAATTGCTCGTTCGTCAGGTCATCAGGCGCGCTCGCCAGCGGGTGTCCGGGGGCGACGACAAAGACATTGTCCAGCGTGCCGAGCATTTTGTAGGACCAGGCCGCTGACGTTGGTGGTTCATTAATCGCCCCCAGAATGATATCTGCTCCATTATGGGTCAGCTCCTCCCATGAACCCGCCAGCGTATGGTGGGTGAAGTTGAGACGGGTCTGTTTATTAAGTGCATGAAATTCATCAATAATAGGTAGTAGCGCGGCAAAGGGAAAAGAATCATCGAGCGCTATTGCCAGCTCCTTTTCCCAGCCGGAACTTAGCTGTATTGCCTGCTTTTCGAGATCTTTTGCCGCACTCAGCAGTAGACGCCCTTTTTCCAGCATCATCCGTCCGGTGTCGGTGAATTTTGCCCGGTGTCCGGAACGGTCAAGCAATTCGATGTTCAGATCGCTTTCCAGCTTCTGAATCATATAGCTGAGTGCCGCAGGGGTTTTAAACAGCGATTCGGCCGCCGCAGCAAATGACCCCTGTTTGTCGAGTGCGTCGAGGATCAGCAGAACATCCAGATTGAGGCGCATAAGCAGAAAATATCCTGAAAATTAAACCTCTCTGTTTTACCGAATGGAGAAAAACAATGCCAGTGAATAAATTAGATGAGTCATGCGCATTTTTTTGATGTTGTTTAGGATATATCGCAACACAGAACGAATAGTTTCACAGGACGGTAAGTTTTCTTTAATAACTCGTTAGAAATTTCCCGCTATACTCAACAAGCTTTCTGATTCAGGATCCTGCTGCTGACGGCAGATACAGACCGTTACCTTTTAACTTATTGATTAAGAAGGTGTGCTATGTCTATTCGGGAACTGATTGACCCTCAAAACTCTACGCTAATTTTTATTGACCATCAGCCGCAAATGTCATTTGGTGTGGCGAATATTGATCGCCAGACATTGAAAAATAATACCGTTGCATTAGCCAAAACCGGGAAAATATTCAATGTTCCAGTAATTTATACTTCAGTAGAAACGAAAAGTTTTAGCGGATATATCTGGCCGGAATTGTTAGCTGTTCATCCTGATGTGAAACCGATTGAACGCACCTCGATGAACTCCTGGGAAGATGCAGCCTTTGTTAAGGCGGTAGAAGCGACCGGGCGTAAAAAACTGATTATTTCCGCGTTGTGGACCGAAGTGTGCCTGACCTTCCCGGCGCTGATGGCGCTGGAAGCGGGCTACGAAGTGTATGTGGTAACAGACACTTCAGGCGGCACGTCGGTGGATGCCCATGAACGTTCCATCGATCGCATGGTGCAGGCGGGTGCTGTGCCTGTGACCTGGCAACAGGTTCTTCTTGAGTACCAGCGCGACTGGTCCCGCAAAGAAACCTACGACGCCGTTATGGATTTGGTGCGTGAACACAGCGGCGCCTACGGTATGGGTGTGGATTACGCGTATACCATGGTGCATGGCGCGCCGGAACGTAAAGCCTGAATACACGCCATCTTTCATGTTGCCTCTTTGTTGGCTTAGTTTGCGTACCCCGGTCACTGACTTATGTAAGTGACCGGGGCTACACAATCTTGCCGCCTCGATGTTTCACGAATAATTGTGTATTGCTTTCATGGCTTAAGCAGGTCAATTTCCCTTTAGCTAGGAACCTTTCATGGCGCAGAACAAACATGTGACGTTGGTAATTACTCACACCCTGCGGCCTGACCAGGCGCAGCGTTATGAGCAGTGGTTGGGGAAAATCATGCCGCTGGCCGCCGAGTTTCCCGGACATCTTGGGGCGAATGTCATTCGACCCACAGATGGACAAAACCTGTGGAACATCATCATTCGCTTCGACACCCTTGAGCATCTGTATAACTGGACTCAATCTGATACGCGCCGGGAGCTGGTTGAGGAAATTGCGCCGCTGCTGGCCGAAGGCGATAAAACAGAAGTGCGCACCGAAGCGGCCTTCTGGTTTACGCCACCAGCCCCCCATATACGTCAGCCCAAACGTTGGAAGCAGTTTTTGATAACGCTGCTGGTGATTTTCCCCAGTACCAACCTGGTGCCGTGGCTGACCGGTATTCTGCTGCCTTCAATGAAAGGCTCGTTACTCCTGCATCTGATTAATGATGCCTGTGTGGTTGCGCTGGTGGTCTGGTTGTGGATGCCCATCGTAACCCGTCTGTTTGCCGGATGGCTGAAAAAAGCCTGACCGGTTTCTCAGGAGATTGTTATGTCTCAAACTGCCACACTGATTCTGACTCACGGAAAAATTCA
This sequence comes from Citrobacter sp. RHBSTW-00029, assembly GCF_014104295.1. Lineage (NCBI taxonomy): Bacteria > Pseudomonadati > Pseudomonadota > Gammaproteobacteria > Enterobacterales > Enterobacteriaceae > Citrobacter > Citrobacter sp. RHBSTW-00029. The sequence goes on along the minus strand of NZ_JABXRT010000001.1, from coordinate 3,075,972 downwards.
TACTCTCGAAAAGCAAAGCCCGCAGGTAGAGGCGGTGGCGATCGCTAACGGGAAGATCCTCGCGACGGGTAGTCACGATCGGGTAATGAGCTTTGCGACCGACGGTACGCAGATTGTCGATCTGCAGGGACACACCGTGATCCCGGGTTTAAATGATTCGCACCTGCACCTCATTCGCGGTGGGTTGAACTACAACCTGGAGCTGCGCTGGGAAGGTGTCCCATCGCTCGCAGATGCGCTGCGCATGCTCAAAGAGCAAGCCGATCGGACGCCGTCTCCGCAATGGGTGCGGGTGGTCGGCGGCTGGAGCGAGTTTCAGTTTGCCGAACGGCGCATGCCAACCCTGGAAGAACTGAATGAAGCTGCTCCGGATACCCCGGTTTTTGTTCTGCATCTCTACGACCGGGCTTTGCTGAACCGCGCTGCGTTAAAAGCCGTCGGCTACACCAAAGCGACGCCGGATCCGGCGGGCGGTGAGATTGTGCGTGACAGCAACGGCAATCCAACCGGAATGTTGATAGCCAAACCGAACGCCATGATCCTCTATTCGACGCTGGCGAAAGGGCCAAAACTGCCGTTAGAGATGCAGGTTAACTCAACCCGCCAGTTTATGCGTGAACTGAACCGACTGGGGCTGACCAGCGCCATCGATGCCGGCGGCGGCTTCCAGAACTACCCGGAAGATTACGAGATCATCGAACAACTGCACGCGAACCAGCAGATGACGGTGCGTATTGCCTACAACCTGTTTACCCAGCGTCCGAAGCAGGAAGTGGAAGACTTTGAGCGCTGGACGGATATGCTCAAACCCGGGCAGGGAACCGATTTCTATCGTGCTAACGGGGCAGGGGAAATGTTGGTCTTCTCGGCGGCTGACTTCGAAGATTTCCTGCAGCCACGCCCGGATTTACCGGAAGGGATGGAAGAGGAACTGGAGCGTGTGGTGCGCCACCTGGTGGAACATCGTTGGCCGTTCCGCCTGCATGCCACCTACGATGAATCCATCAGCCGCATGCTCGACGTGTTTGAGAAGGTGAACCGTGACATCCCGTTCAATGGCCTGCACTGGTTCTTCGATCACGCCGAAACGATTACTGAACGCAACATCGAGCGGGTAAAAGCGCTGGGCGGTGGCATTGCAGTTCAGCACCGTATGGCATTCCAGGGCGAGTATTTTATCGATCGCTATGGCAAAGAGGCGGTTAAACATACGCCGCCGGTGGCGAAAATGCTGGCGGCTGATGTGCCGGTTGGTCTGGGTACCGATGCTACGCGCGTGGCAAGTTACAACCCGTGGACAGCGTTGTACTGGCTGGTATCAGGACGCACCGTTGGCGGTATGGCGATGTATGATGATAACAACCGCCTGGCGCGCGACGTGGCGCTGGAACTGTGGACAGCAGGCAGTGCCTGGTTCTCCAGCGAGCAGGGTAAGAAAGGGCGTATTGAAAAGGATCAACTGGCAGATCTGGTGGTGCTGTCAAAAGACTATTTCAGCGTGCCGGAAGAAGAGATCAAAGGCATTGAGTCGGTGATGACGATTGTCGACGGCAAGGTTGTTTATGCCGCCGGACATTTCACCCCGCTGGCACCGCCGGCCATCCCGGTTGTACCTGACTGGTCGCCGGTAGTGAAGGTGCCGGGGCACTATCGCTCAGCGCCGCAGGTTGCCGCGAAGGTTGGGGCAATGGTGCAGATGCATCAGTGCTGTGGCAGTTGCGGCGTACACGGTCATCAGCATGATATAGCGCGTAAATCGGGGATTCCTGTGTCAGATGACCGGGCCTTCTGGGGTGCGCTCGGTTGTTCCTGCTTCGCGTTTTAACGGCCGGGTCAGTGCCAATAAAAAAGGCCCGCACTAGCGGGCCTTTTTTCGATTCATGCCAATTACAGGCTGGAAACGTTTTCAGTCAGGTATTTTGCTACGCCGTCCGGAGAGGCGTTCATACCTTCTTTACCTTTTTCCCACTGTGCCGGGCATACGTCGCCGTGCTCTTCGTGGAACTGCAGCGCGTCAACCATGCGCAGCATTTCGTCGATGTTACGGCCCAGCGGCAGATCGTTAACCACCTGGTGACGAACAACGCCGTTAGCGTCGATCAGGAAAGAACCACGCAGAGCAACGCCCGCTTCCGGGTGCTCGATGCCGTAGGCTTTCTGGATTTCGCGTTTGATGTCAGCAACCATTGCGTATTTCACTGCACCGATGCCGCCTTTGTCGACAGGGGTGTTACGCCATGCGTTGTGGACAAATTCAGAGTCAAAAGAAACGCCAACCACTTCTACGCCGCGCTTCTGGAATTCTTCGTAACGCTTGTCGAATGCGATCAGTTCAGACGGGCAAACGAAGGTGAAGTCCATCGGCCAGAAGAACAGAACGGTGGTTTTACCGTTGGTATGCTGTTTGAAGTTGAAGTTATCAACAATCTCACCGCTACCCAGTACCGCAGCTGCTGTGAAATCCGGAGCCTGACGAGTTACCAGTACCATATAATTCTCCTGCAAAGTTAAGGGGTTTTTGGAACGCAACGCGGGCCAGTATAGAGAGTGTTCGGGAATAAGACAAAGAGGCGCTGGCAATCAATGAGACAGGTTTTGTCTATCAATCTTTTGCCGGATGACGGTTACTGCTTATCCGGCGCGTCATGCGGGCTACAATCAAAGGGTTTTACGCCGCGCCTGGTCCATCATTTGCGGATAAAACTGCCAGAATCGTTCTTCTAACGCATCGTAATGCGTATTGAGGTCATACCATGAGTCGCGCAGGGCATCGAGACGTGGACGGCGACTGGCCATGCCGTTCAGGACGTTCTGGATAAAATCCATGTCCCGGTAGCGCTCAAGCCATTTCTCTGACCACATATAATTGTTCAGATTAATAAAGCGCGGCGGTGATTCTGGCAGAATAGTGGCAACCTGGGTGTGCGCGTAGCGCACAAAATCCGTCAGCGGGAAATCGGGAGAGATTTCCGACCAGTGGCGCGACAGAAAATGATCCCACATGACGTCCAGTGTAATCGGTGCGACGCGACGCGTTTCGCTACGAAACCACTCCTTGGCTTCACGCACCTGTGGCAGGTTATCGGTCATTACGTCGATGCGACGGTGCATGAAGATGCCTTCCACCACGTCGGGCGAATAGTGCGTTTGGGGATTACCCCGGACAAAATCGGCCAGCAGATTGCCGGAAAGCGAGCTATCGGCAAGGTGGGCCAGATGCAAATGTGCAAGAAAATTCATATCCACTTCATCCTTCAAACTGCCTCTTTGTTAGCTGCCTTCACTCACCCCAGTCACTTACTTGAGTAAGCTCCGGGGACTCATTCAGTTGCCGCCTCGATGCATCTTGAATGATTTTGTGTATAGATTATGTCTCTTAACTTGAGGGGTAAAGGTTGCAGGGAGAACGCCCCGGCACTAGACTACCCGCCTCTTATTTTAGTCTGAGTCAGTGTCATGCGCGTTACCGATTTCACCTTTGAATTACCCGAATCCCTGATTGCCCACTATCCGCAAGCTGAGCGCAGCAGTTGCCGCTTGCTGTCACTGGATGGGCCGACGGGCGCGCTGACGCACGGTACTTTCACTGATTTGCTCGATAAGCTCAACCCTGGAGATCTGCTGGTCTTTAATAATACCCGCGTGATCCCGGCTCGTCTGTTTGGCCGTAAAGCCAGTGGCGGCAAGATTGAAGTGCTGGTCGAGCGTATGCTGGATGACAAACGTATTCTGGCGCATATTCGTGCTTCAAAAGCGCCGAAGCCGGGCGCCGAGCTGCTGCTGGGCGATGACGAAAGCATTAAAGCAACGATGGTGGCGCGCCATGACGCGCTGTTTGAAGTTGAGTTTAACGACGAACGCAGTGTGCTGGATATTCTGAACGCCATCGGCCACATGCCGCTGCCGCCATATATCGACCGTCCGGATGAAGACGCCGACCGCGAGCTGTACCAGACCGTGTACAGCGAAAAACCGGGTGCCGTCGCTGCGCCGACTGCGGGTCTGCATTTTGACGATCCGCTGCTGGCTAAACTGCGCGATAAAGGCATTGAAATGGCGTTCGTCACCCTGCACGTTGGTGCGGGTACTTTCCAGCCGGTGCGCGTAGACACTATTGAAGACCACATCATGCACTCCGAATATGCGGAAGTGCCGCAGGATGTGATTGATGCGGTGCTGGCGGCGAAAGCCCGCGGCAACCGCGTGATTGCGGTGGGCACCACCTCGGTACGTTCACTGGAAAGCGCGGCGCAGGCGGCCAAAAACGACCTTATTGAGCCGTTCTTTGGCGATACGCAAATATTCATTTATCCAGGTTATAAATACCAGGTGATTGATGCCCTGGTCACCAACTTCCACCTGCCGGAATCGACGCTGATCATGCTGGTTTCCGCTTTCGCTGGTTATAAAAACACCATGCACGCCTATCATGAAGCGGTAAAAGCGGAATATCGCTTTTTTAGTTACGGTGATGCCATGTTTATCACGTACAATCCGCAGGCTATTTCTGAGCGCGTTGGGGAATAAATCCGCGATGCGAGTGTTTAACGTCGGACTGTTTTTCTGACGCAGGAGTTAAAATGAAATTTGAACTGGACACCACAGACGGTCGCGCTCGCCGCGGCCGCCTGGTTTTTGATCGTGGCGTAGTGGAAACGCCTGCTTTTATGCCGGTCGGTACTTACGGCACAGTAAAAGGTATGACGCCGGAAGAAGTTGAAGCGACCGGCGCACAGATCATCCTGGGCAACACTTTCCACCTGTGGCTGCGCCCGGGTCAGGAAATCATGAAGCTGCACGGCGATCTGCACGATTTCATGCAGTGGAAAGGCCCAATCCTCACCGATTCTGGTGGCTTCCAGGTATTCAGTCTGGGCGACATCCGTAAGATAACCGAACAAGGCGTGCATTTCCGTAACCCGATCAACGGCGATCCAATTTTCCTCGATCCTGAGAAGTCGATGGAGATTCAATACGATCTCGGTTCCGATATCGTGATGATCTTCGACGAATGTACACCGTATCCTGCCGACTGGGACTATGCTAAACGCTCGATGGAGATGTCTTTGCGTTGGGCGAAGCGTAGTCGCGACCGTTTTGATAGCCTCGGCAACAAAAATGCGCTTTTTGGCATCATTCAGGGCAGTGTTTACGAAGATTTACGTGATATCTCCGTCAAAGGTCTGGTAGATATCGGCTTTGATGGCTACGCTGTCGGCGGTTTGGCTGTTGGTGAACCGAAGGAAGATATGCACCGCATTCTGGAGCATGTTTGCCCGCAGATTCCGGCTGATAAACCGCGTTACCTGATGGGCGTCGGTAAACCAGAAGATCTGGTTGAAGGCGTGCGTCGCGGTATCGATATGTTTGACTGCGTGATGCCAACGCGAAATGCCCGTAATGGTCATTTGTTTGTGACTGACGGCGTGGTAAAAATTCGTAACGCGAAACATAAAAGCGACACCAGTCCGCTCGATGCTGAGTGTGATTGCTACACCTGTCGCAATTATTCGCGCGCTTACTTGCATCATCTTGACCGTTGCAACGAAATATTGGGCGCGCGACTCAACACGATTCATAACCTTCGCTACTACCAGCGTTTGATGGCGGGTTTACGCAAGGCTATTGAAGAGGGTAAATTAGAGAGCTTCGTGACCGATTTTTACCAACGTCAGGGTAGACCAGTTCCACCTGTGAACGTTGATTAATTTTAATAATGAGGGAATTTGAATGAGCTTTTTTATTTCTGATGCGGTAGCGGCAACAGGTGCTCCGGCGCAGGGCAGCCCGATGTCTCTGATTCTGATGCTGGTGGTGTTTGGTCTGATTTTCTACTTCATGATCCTGCGCCCGCAGCAAAAGCGTACCAAAGAACACAAAAACCTGATGAACTCCATTGCGAAAGGCGATGAAGTGCTGACTAACGGTGGTCTGGTGGGTCGCGTGACCAAAGTAGCAGAATCTGGCTACATCGCTATCGCGCTGAACGACACCACTGAAGTGGTTATTAAACGTGATTTCGTAGCTGCCGTTCTGCCGAAAGGCACCATGAAGGCGCTGTAATTTATTGTTTTCCCAAAGGGAACTGCCGTGTTAAACCGTTATCCTTTGTGGAAGTATGTCATGCTGATCGTCGTTATTGTCGTCGGTCTGCTCTATGCGCTTCCCAACCTGTATGGTGAGGATCCGGCTGTTCAAATCACTGGCGTGCGCGGTGCCGCCGCCAGTGAGCAAACGCTGATCCAGGTCCAGAAAACGTTACAAGAAGATAAAATCACACCTAAGTCTGTGGCTCTGGAAGAGGGTGCTATTCTCGCGCGCTTCGACTCCACTGATACCCAACTGCGCGCACGTGAAGTGTTAATGGGCGTATTGGGCGATCAATACGTCGTGGCGCTTAACCTTGCTCCGGCAACCCCGCGCTGGCTGGCAGCCATTCACGCAGAACCGATGAAACTCGGTCTTGACCTGCGTGGCGGCGTTCACTTCCTGATGGAAGTGGATATGGACACCGCGTTGAGTAAGTTGCAGGAACAAAATATTGATAGCCTGCGCAGCGATCTGCGTGAAAAAGGCATTCCTTATACTACCGTTCGCAAAGAAGATAACTACGGTCTGAGCATCACCTTCCGTGATAGCAGCGCCCGTGATGAAGCTATCTCTTACCTGAGCAAGCGTCACCAGGATTTGGTTATTTCCAGCCAGGGCAGCAATGCACTGCGTGCGGTAATGACCGATGCGCGTCTGAGCGAAGCCCGTGAATACGCGGTACAGCAGAACATCAACATTCTGCGTAACCGTGTTAACCAACTGGGTGTTGCTGAACCGGTTGTACAACGTCAGGGTGCTGACCGCATCGTGGTCGAACTGCCGGGTATTCAGGATACCGCGCGGGCGAAAGAAATTCTGGGCGCAACCGCGACGCTGGAGTTCCGTCTGGTAAACACCAACGTTGACCAGTCCGCTGCGGCATCCGGGCGTGTACCGGGTGATTCGGAAGTGAAACAGTCTCGTGAAGGTCAGCCGGTTGTGCTGTACAAACGCGTGATCCTGACCGGTGACCATATCACCGATTCCACATCCAGCCAGGACGAATACAATCAGCCGCAGGTTAACATCTCGCTGGATAGCGCGGGTGGTAACATCATGTCCAACTTCACCAAGGACAACATCGGTAAGCCGATGGCGACCCTGTTTGTGGAGTACAAAGACAGCGGTAAGAAAGATGCTAACGGTCGCGCCGTGCTGGTGAAACAGGAAGAGGTGATTAACATCGCCAACATCCAGTCTCGCCTGGGTAATAGCTTCCGTATCACCGGTATCAACAACCCGAACGAAGCGCGTCAGCTTTCTCTGCTGTTACGTGCCGGTGCGTTGATTGCGCCGATTCAGATTGTGGAAGAACGTACCATCGGCCCAACCCTGGGTATGCAGAACATTAAACAGGGTCTGGAAGCGTGTCTGGCCGGTCTGGTGGTGTCTATCCTGTTCATGATCTTCTTCTATAAGAAGTTCGGTCTGATTGCGACCAGTGCGCTGATTGCTAACCTGGTGCTGATTGTCGGTATTATGTCGCTACTGCCGGGCGCTACGCTGAGTATGCCGGGGATTGCGGGGATCGTCTTAACCCTTGCCGTCGCGGTCGATGCGAACGTACTGATCAACGAACGTATCAAAGAAGAGTTGAGTAACGGGCGTTCGGTGCAGCAGGCCATCAATGAAGGTTATGCGGGCGCATTTAGCTCCATCTTTGATGCGAACATTACGACGCTGATCAAGGTCATCATCCTGTACGCAGTTGGCACCGGGGCAATTAAAGGGTTCGCGATTACTACCGGTATTGGTGTGGCGACGTCGATGTTTACCGCGATTATCGGTACACGTGCCATCGTAAACCTGTTGTATGGCGGCAAGCGCGTCAAAAAGCTGTCAATCTGAGGAGTGCGAAGTGGCACAGGAATATACTGTTGAACAATTAAACCACGGCCGTAAAGTCTGGGACTTTATGCGCTGGGACTACTGGGCTTTCGGCATTTCAGGTTTCCTGCTGATTGCGGCCATCGTGGTGATGGGCGTACGCGGGTTTAACTGGGGTCTCGATTTCACCGGTGGTACGGTTATTGAAATCACGCTGGAAAAACCGGCCGATATGGACGTGATGCGCGATGCGCTGGAGAAAGCGGGCTTCGTTGATCCGCTTCTGCAGAACTTCGGCAGCAGCCACGACATTATGGTACGTATGCCGCCAACTGAAGGTGCAGACGGCGGTCAGGTGCTGGGCAGCAAAGTGTTGAGTGTGATTAACGAATCCACCAACCAAAACGCCGCGGTGAAGCGAATTGAATTCGTGGGTCCGAGCGTGGGGGCTGATCTGGCGCAAACCGGTGCGATGGCGCTAATGGCAGCGCTGATCTCCATCCTGGTGTACGTCGGTTTCCGCTTTGAGTGGCGACTGGCGGCGGGGGTGGTTATCGCTCTGGCGCACGACGTGATTATCACACTTGGGATCCTATCGTTGTTCCATATCGAGATTGACCTGACTATCGTCGCATCACTGATGTCGGTAATCGGTTACTCGCTGAACGATAGTATCGTTGTATCTGACCGTATTCGTGAAAACTTCCGCAAGATTCGTCGCGGTACGCCTTACGAAATCTTTAACGTGTCCCTGACTCAAACGCTGCACCGTACGTTGATTACGTCCGGTACGACGTTGATGGTTATTCTGATGCTGTTCCTGTTCGGTGGTCCGGTACTGGAAGGCTTCTCGCTGACGATGCTGATCGGTGTGTCCATCGGTACCGCATCCTCTATCTACGTGGCATCGGCGCTGGCGCTGAAGCTGGGTATGAAGCGTGAGCACATGCTGCAGCAGAAGGTCGAGAAAGAAGGGGCGGATCAGCCGTCAATTCTGCCTTAACCCATCAAGAGTGGAAATACTGGAATCCCGATCGCAAGGTCGGGATTTTTTTTGCCCGTAGTGCGTTGATTTCGTGTGGATATTAGCAGGTGGAGTAGAATCATCGGCAAGCCGGAATGACCCGGTGAGGCGCAGTGTTACGGGGGCTTGATCCCCGGTGGCCTTGTCGCTGGAAAGAGAAAACCCCCGTACATTGTTCGGTATTCACCGGCGACGTTACGGGGGCGATCCTAACCCTAGACAAGTTCAGGATAGCCGCGAAACGTTGCCATTGCAACCAGGGTGGCTATATGACTCTCACAGAGTTAAGCATTATTTTTTGGCACGATCTGGCAGCACCAACGCTGGTCGGAATCGCAACCAGTCTGTTTTTAGGTTGGTGGCGTAGCAGGAAGTAGTGCACTGTGGGCGTAACTCGTCGCCGCATGGCAACATGCGCCCGAAACGGGCCAGAGGGTAACCTCTGGCCTTTTTTGCAAACACTACTGACAGTATGCTGTCAGTAGCACTGTCTTATAGTCCTTCTGACACCACCCACACAGGCAGGAGGAAGTATGAACAACGTCATTAACTGGTTTGAAATCCCCGTGGCACAAATGGATCGCGCCATTGCATTTTATGAGCCGGTGATGCAGGTTTCTTTGCGTCGGGAGAATATGGACTGCGCTGAGCTCGCCGTATTTCCGCATCAGGATCCCGCTCCTGGCGGTGCACTGGCTAAATTTGACGGTATTACGCCTTCAGCGCAGGGCGCTATTATTTACCTGCATACGGACGATTTGGCTGCAACGCTTGAACGCGTCGCCACCGCTGGTGGCCAGTGCGTGTTTGGCCCGCTTGAACTGGGGCAAGACATTGGCACGATTGCGCTGTTTACTGACAGCGAAGGCAATCGCGTTGGTTTACATCAACCCGCGTAATTTTTTCAGGACTGACGATTAATATGACCAGACGCGCCGACCGCTTGTTTCAGATTGTACAAATCCTGCGTGGCAGGCGAGTGACAACGGCGGCGCTGCTGGCAGAACGTCTGGAGGTGTCTGAACGGACGATTTATCGCGATATCCGCGATCTCTCTTTATCCGGCGTGCCCATTGAAGGCGAAGTGGGCAGTGGATACCGCTTAATGGCGGGGTTTGATCTGCCGCCGTTGATGCTAACCCAGCACGAATCAGAAGCGTTGATGGTAGCTATTCGGTTGCTGAAAACATGGGGCGGGGATTCACTCTCACAGGCGCTGGAATCAGCACAGGAAAAAGTGTTGGCGATATTGCCGCCAGAGAGTCGGCGCAGAGCCGAGCAAACGCGGATTTTCGCACCTGATTTTGGTAATCAGCCGCATTCACGCAGTGCGTTCGATCTCATTCATCGCGCGGTTTCGGCGCAGCAGGCGCTGGCGCTGCATTATCGCGATGAGTCCGGGAATCTCTCCTGGCGCGACGTTCAGCCGCTGGGATTATTTTTCTGGGGCGAGCACTGGCTGCTCGTTGCCTGGTGTGAAAAACGTGACGATTATCGCTGTTTTCGCGTTGATCGTTGTCTGAAGATCACGCCGCTTAACAGGTATTTTCGCGAATCAGCGGATCGATCGCTAAGTGACTTTTTACGTAAAGTACGCTGTGAAGACCGGCCATAAAAAAGCCAGCGGTTAAGCTGGCTTGTCTGCGATAGATTGGCTGGATTAGAAGTTGTAACCAACAACCAGGTAACCACCCCAACCGGTAGATTTCGCGCTGAAATCGCCTTCGCCCCAGTTCAGAGTGTCGCCACCTTTCCACTGGCCGCCGTTGTGGAAGTAACGCGCCACTACGGAGTAGTGCCAGTGATCGTAGTTCAGCGCCAGAACGTGGCTGGAAGCGATAGAGTTGCTGGTGCGGTTCGGATCGTCACCCAAATCTGAGCCCCAGTCGAAGTTGGTGAAGCCGATGTAGGTCAACTGGCCGCCCCATACCTGGGTGATCGGCACAAAGTATTTCACTTTGAAACGGTAGCCATCCCACTCGTTTTCGTTGGATGCGCCATAGTTCTGCCACTGGTATTTAGCATACACGTTCAGAGACAGACCCATCGGCAGACCGGTATCGATATCGGTACCCAGACCCATATACCAGGTGCTCTGGCGGCTGGCTTTGTTATCACCCATATCGTAGATGTAGTTGTTGGCGAAATACCATTCTTTGAACGGACCGAAGCTCAGGTCAGCGCCGGTCAGCTTGTCGATGGAGAAACGCGGTTCGATTTCCATAAACAGCGGGGAACCGTCAGACCAGATACCTTTATCGTTGCCGTTACCCCAGTCGAAGGTTTTCGGAATATCGATGTAGCCATAGAAATCAAACCAGTCTTTTTTGGCAAATGCTTCGTATTCCAGATACACGTCGTTGTTCAGTTTCGGAGAGAAACGGGTGTGATAGCTACCCACCACGTTAACGCTCTGGTGCCACCAGTCGGACAGATATTGCGGTTTGTCATTTTCTGCTGCGTTGGCAGTAAAAGACGAGGAGAGCGCCAGCACTGCACCGGCTGCAAGTAATGTTTTTTTCATATGTATGCCACTGTTTGAAATCCCTTTCGGGATAGAAAAATGCGCAATTTGCGTTTCTATACACTTCATCCTTCAAGCCGCCTCTTTGTTGGCTGCCTTTGCTCACCCCTGTCACTTACTGATGTAAGCTCCAGGGATTCACGCAGTTGCCGCCTTGATACGTCTTGCATGATTTTGTGTAGAAATATTTCGTGTTTCTTCGGTGCCTATTATAAAAATCATTGTTCACAAAAATATGTTTTGTTTCACAGTTCTATCATTTGCGTAATCGATTGCGTTCACGTTTGCGTACTTTAGGCGGCGAATTGTACTGACTCCGGTGAATGTTGCCAAGTTTTACCGGAAATATCGCTTATGTCAGAGGAGTAACAAAATGGGCGGGAGTGATGTTGCGGAACGCACAAAAACGTTCCGCAAAAAGTTTATTGACTAACAGGTTGGATGTCGTGGATGCGAACAAAACCTAACTGGTCAGGAGACAGCCCGTTTAACTGCAACGGAATGTCTACATCGCTGGGGGCAAGGATACTTGCCGGGGCGTTGACCAACTGGTTGTGAACGTTCACTTCCTGATAGTTGTCCGTGGTGCCCTGAATTTGCCCGTATTCGACGGTGGCGCTAAAGGCGGGTAAAGGCGTGTTGGATTCACCCTGAATCCGCAGCGTCAGGCGCGTACCGTCGGCGTTCGGCGCAATATTTATCAGCGACATACGTAACGTGCCTATCTGGCTGTCCAGTCGGGCAGGGGTTTTGGAACCTGGCAGCAGATAGACGCCGCTGGTTGATTTTGCGTTCAACATATTTTGTTGAGTAATTTTTACTGTTTCCTGATTTAGCTGCGTCATCTCTTTATTCAACGTGCTAACACTTTGATGCATCTGGCGTACTTCGCTTTGCTGTGCGCAGGCGCTTAGGCTAAAGAGACTTCCCACCAGGAGAATTCTTAGGTAACGTCTTGTCATTGTGATTACTTCCTTTATTGTCGCGATAGCATAATGGTAGTGCGCACTGAGCGCGAAGGCATCGATCCTTTGTCTCAAAAGCGTTGCGCCTTTGTTGTCACGCCAGTTCAGGGTAAAATAGATTCCGGTCAACCACTGAGGTACAGGACGCCGTATGCATTGCCCATTCTGTTTCGCCGTAGACACTAAGGTAATTGACTCTCGTCTTGTCGGCGAGGGCTCCTCAGTACGCCGCCGTCGGCAGTGTCTGGTCTGTAACGAACGTTTCACCACTTTTGAAGTGGCTGAACTAGTCATGCCGCGCGTTGTGAAAAGCAACGATGTGCGTGAACCCTTTAATGAAGATAAGCTGCGCAGCGGCATGCTCAGAGCGCTTGAGAAACGTCCGGTCAGCTCTGATGACGTCGAAATGGCGTTGAACCATATCAAATCACAACTGCGTGCGACTGGCGAGCGTGAGGTGCCGAGCAAGATGATTGGCAACCTGGTGATGGAGCAGTTGAAAAAACTCGATAAAGTCGCCTACATCCGCTTTGCTTCGGTTTACCGGAGTTTCGAAGATATCAAAGAATTTGGCGAGGAGATTGCTCGCCTACAGGACTAAGCCATGCAGGATGAATTATACATGGCGCGCGCGCTGAAGCTTGCTGCGCGCGGACGTTTTACCACTCACCCCAACCCCAACGTGGGCTGCGTGATTGTGAAAGATGGGGAGATCGTCGGTGAAGGATATCATCACCGTGCGGGCGAACCGCATGCCGAAGTTCATGCTCTGCGGATGGCTGGAGAAAAAGCGCAAGGGGCAACGGCCTATGTGACGCTTGAACCCTGTAGTCATCATGGTCGCACGCCGCCGTGTTGCGATGCGCTGATTGCGGCGGGTGTATCGCGTGTGGTTGCGGCGATGCAGGATCCCAATCCGCAGGTCGCAGGACGTGGGCTCTACCGTTTGCAGCAGGCGGGCATCGACGTCAGCCACGGGCTGATGATGAGCGAAGTTGAGCAATTGAATAAAGGCTTTCTCAAGCGCATGCGTACGGGATTCCCGTATCTGCAGCTTAAGCTTGGCGCGTCGCTTGATGGCCGTACAGCGATGGCCAGCGGTGAAAGCCAGTGGATTACCTCACCACAGGCGCGCCGCGATGTGCAACGCTTGCGCGCGCAAAGCCATGCCATTTTAACCAGCAGTGCTACGGTGCTGGCAGACGACCCTCAGCTTACCGTGCGTTGGTCGGAGCTTGGGGAATCAACTCAGGCGAGTTACCCGCAGGAAGAGCTGCGCCAGCCAATCCGCATTGTTCTGGATAGCCAGAATCAGGTCACGCCGGAGCACCGTATTGTGCAACAGCCTGGAGAAACCTGGATTGTCCGGACTGAAGACGACCCTCGTAGCTGGCCGGAGACGGTTCGTAACCTGAAGGTGCCGGAACATAACGGGCATCTGGATCTGGTGGTGCTGATGATGCAACTGGGCAAACAGCAAATTAACAGTATTTGGGTTGAAGCAGGCCCAACGCTCGCGGGAGCATTATTACAGGCCGGTTTGGTCGATGAGCTAATCGTGTATGTTGCGCCTAAACTGTTAGGCAGCGATGCGCGAGGATTATGTGTGCTTCCAGGCCTTGAGAAACTGGTTGACGCCCCCCATTTCAAATTCAATGAGATACGCCAGGTGGGCCCGGACGTTTGCCTGCATTTAACGACTGCGTGAGGCTTTCTGATTTAGAGGAAGCAGCGCACAGAATATTATGATAAAATCCGCCCCCCTTACGGGGCTATAAATCGAACCCGAAGGAAGAATATGAACATTATTGAAGCTAACGTTGCTACCCCGGACGCTCGCGTCGCCATCACCATTGCGCGTTTCAACAACTTTATCAATGACAGCCTGCTGGAAGGTGCGATCGACGCCCTGAAACGTATTGGTCAGGTTAAAGATGAAAACATTACCGTTGTTTGGGTTCCAGGTGCCTATGAGCTGCCGCTGGCGGCTGACGCTCTGGCGAAAACCGGTAAATACGACGCGGTGATTGCGCTCGGTACGGTGATCCGTGGCGGTACCGCGCACTTCGAATATGTGGCTGGCGGTGCAAGCAATGGCCTGGCGCATGTCGCTCAGGACAGCGGCATTCCGGTAGCCTTCGGTGTTCTGACCACCGAAAGTATTGAACAAGCCATCGAACGTGCTGGCACTAAAGCCGGCAACAAAGGCGCAGAAGCTGCACTGACTGCGCTTGAAATGATTAATGTATTGAAAGCCATTAAGGCCTGATTTTTGTAAGGGGAAATCCGTGAAACCTGCTGCTCGTCGCCGCGCCCGTGAGTGTGCCGTCCAGGCGCTCTACTCCTGGCAGTTGTCCCAGAACGACATCGCTGATGTTGAATACCAGTTCCTGGCGGAACAGGACGTAAAAGATGTCGACGTTCTGTATTTCCGTGAACTGCTGTCCGGGGTGGCGACTAACAGCGCGTACCTGGATGGCTTAATGAAGCCTTACCTGTCTCGCCTGTTGGAAGAGCTGGGTCAGGTAGAAAAAGCCGTGCTGCGTATTGCGCTGTTTGAACTGTCTAAACGTAGCGATGTGCCATACAAAGTGGCCATCAACGAAGCGATTGAACTGGCGAAAACCTTCGGCGCTGAAGACAGCCACAAATTCGTCAACGGCGTACTGGATAAAGCAGCACCTGTGATTCGCCCCAACAAAAAGTAATTCCGAGGCCGGTCGGATGGTGGAACATGTTTCCGCTATCCCCGGCTTTTTCTTTTTTTTCTGCTGAGGCATAACGTATGGCATGCGGCGAATTTTCCCTGATTGCCCGTTATTTTGACCGCGTAAGAACCTCTCGTCTTGATGTCGAAACCGGTATTGGTGACGATTGCGCACTTCTGAACATCCCTGAAAAACAGACGCTGGCGATCAGTACCGATACGCTGGTAGCTGGTAACCACTTCCTCCCTGACATTGATCCGACCGATCTCGCCTGGAAAGCGCTGGCGGTGAATTTGAGCGATCTGGCGGCGATGGGGGCGGACCCAGCATGGCTGACGTTAGCGCTCACGTTACCTGACGTCGATGAAGCCTGGCTTGAAGCCTTCAGCGATGGCCTGTTTGAACTGCTGAATTACTATGATATGCAACTGATTGGCGGTGACACCACGCGTGGGCCACTGTCGATGACGTTGGGTATCCATGGCTACGTCCCTGTAGGACGGGCCTTAAAACGCTCCGGAGCGAAACCGGGAGACTGGATTTATGTTACCGGTACGCCGGGAGACAGCGCGGCGGGGCTGGCGATTTTACAGAATCGGTTGCAGGTTGGAGATGCAAAAGACGCAGACTATCTGCTTAAACGTCATCTGCGGCCAACGCCGCGCATCCTGCAGGGACAAGCCCTGCGCGATCTGGCCAGTGCGGCTATCGATATTTCCGACGGCCTGATCTCCGATCTGGGGCATATCGTTAATGCCAGCGGCTGCGGCGCGCGGGTTAACGTTGATGCGCTGCCTTACTCTCCGGCATTTGCCCAACACGTGGAATCGGAACAGGCGCTGCGCTGGGCGCTCTCGGGGGGGGAAGATTATGAGTTATGCTTTACCGTACCGGAAATTAACCGTGGCGCGCTGGACGTGGCGCTGGGGAATCTCGGCGCAGCGTTTACCTGTATCGGGCAGATGAGCGCGGATGTGGAAGGCATTCACTTTACGCGCGACGGAAAACCCGTCACGTTCGACTGGAAAGGATATGACCATTTTGCCGCGCCTTAAAAAAGATGTCGCCAAAAGCCGCCTGAGTATGCGCAACCCGTGGCACCTGTTAGCCACCGGTTTTGGCAGCGGGCTGAGCCCAATTGTTCCTGGCACGATGGGATCGCTGGCGGCGATCCCTTTTTGGTATTTAATGACGTTTCTGCCGTGGCAGCTGTATTCGCTGGTGGTCATGTTGTCTATCTGTATTGGCGTTTATCTGTGCCATCAAACGGCGAAAGATATGGGCGTGCACGATCACGGCAGCATTGTCTGGGACGAGTTTGTCGGGATGTGGATAACCCTGATGGCGCTACCAACCAACGACTGGCAGTGGGTTGCCGCGGGTTTTGTGATTTTCCGTATCCTGGATATGTGGAAGCCGTGGCCGATCCGCTGGTTTGATCGCAACGTGCATGGCGGTACGGGGATCATGATCGATGATATTGTCGCCGGGATACTTTCTGCCGGGATCCTCTATTTTATCGGCCATCACTGGCCTGTAGGGATTATTTAACCCTTTTGGGGGCTGTTGTAGGCCGGATGCGCTATGCTTATCCGGCCTACAATTAGCAATCGCCAATGCTTATTTAAATCCCACCACCGGATGCTGTTTGTACGGCGTTTC
The DNA here is from genome assembly GCF_014104295.1 of Citrobacter sp. RHBSTW-00029. Taxonomy (NCBI): domain Bacteria; kingdom Pseudomonadati; phylum Pseudomonadota; class Gammaproteobacteria; order Enterobacterales; family Enterobacteriaceae; genus Citrobacter; species Citrobacter sp. RHBSTW-00029. The sequence goes on along the minus strand of NZ_JABXRT010000001.1, from coordinate 3,059,172 downwards.
CAGCTCGGCTACCTGCTCTGGTTTCAGCGTTAAATCCACCGCATTAAGCAACTCATCCAGCTGTTCCTCACGCGACGTACCGATAATCGGCGCGGCCACACCGGGTTTACTCAGTAGCCAGGCCAGCGCAACCTGTGCACGCGTGACGCCTAATTCTTCACTGATACCGGCCAGCCGTGCGGCAATTTGCGCATCGTTTTCATCGCTCTCGTTGTACAAATTTTTACCGACTTCATCGGAAACCAGACGTGCCGTCGTTTCTCCCCACGGGCGCGTCAGGCGACCACGCGCCAGCGGACTCCATGGGATCACCGCCACACCTTCCTGATAGCAAAGCGGCAGCATTTCACGTTCTTCTTCGCGATAAATCAGGTTGTAGTGATCCTGCATGCTAACGAACTGTGCCCAGCCGTGTTGTTTCTGCAGGGCCAGTGCCTGAGCAAACTGCGAAGCGTGCATGGATGAGGCACCGATATAGCGCGCTTTACCTGCTTTCACTACGTCGTTTAGAGCCTCCAGCGTTTCTTCGATAGGTGTGTTGTAATCCCAGCGGTGAATTTGCAGGATGTCGACATAGTCCATACCCAGACGTCTGAGGCTGTCGTCGATTGAGCGCAGGATTTGTGCGCGGGATAATCCTTCCGGCAGGTCATCAACCTGATGAAAAACCTTGGTGGCGACCACGACATCTTCGCGGCGGGCAAAATCACGCAGCGCGCGACCGACAATCTCTTCGCTGCTGCCAGCGGAGTAGCTGTTGGCGGTATCAAAAAAGTTAATACCGCCCTCAAGGGCATGTTTGATTATCGGACGGCTACTTTCTTCCGGTAGCGTCCAGGCGTGATTGCCGCGATTGGGTTCGCCAAACGTCATGCAGCCCAGGCAAAGGCGGGAGACCCGAAGGTCGGTTTTTCCTAAGATGTTGTATTTCATCAATCCACTCCTGCTTAGCTCGTGATGAATTAAGCATAGCAGGAGCGGGGAGGGGATTATGCCAGCCAGGCCTTGATTTTGGCCTCAATTCCGGTGGCATTCAGACCCAGATCGGCGCGAGCTTCATCCTGAGTTCCCTGCGGGATGAAGAAATCAGGCAGGCCAATGTTCAGTACCGGAACGGGCTTGCGATGGGCCATCAGTACTTCGTTTACACCGCTGCCAGCACCGCCCATAATGGCGTTCTCTTCAATGGTGACCAGCACGTCGTGTTGGGCAGCCATTTCCAGGATCAGCGTTTCATCCAGCGGTTTCACAAAGCGCATATCCACCAGCGTGGCGTTCATCGACTCTGCGACCTGAGCGGCTTCCGGCATCAGGGTGCCAAAGTTGAGAATTGCCAGTTTCTCACCGTGACGCTTGACGATACCTTTACCGATAGGCAGCTGTTCCAGCGGCGCCAACTCAACGCCCACCGCGTTACCGCGCGGGTAGCGCACGACCGTTGGACCATCGTTATAGTGATAGCCGGTAAACAGCATCTGGCGACATTCGTTCTCATCGCTCGGGGTCATAATGACCATTTCCGGGATGCAGCGCAGGAAGGAGAGATCGAACGCTCCCTGGTGGGTTTGCCCATCTGCGCCCACAATACCCGCCCGGTCGACAGCGAACAGGACCGGCAGTTTCTGAATGGCGACATCATGCAGCACCTGATCGTACGCGCGTTGCAGAAAAGTAGAGTAAATCGCCACGACCGGCTTATAGCCGCCAATCGCCAGACCGGCAGCAAACGTCACCGCGTGCTGCTCGGCAATCGCCACATCGAAGTAGCGGTCCGGGAACTTACGGGAAAACTCCACCATGCCGGAGCCTTCGCGCATCGCCGGGGTGATCGCCATCAGCTTATTGTCTTTCGCCGCGGTTTCGCACAGCCAGTCACCGAAGATTTTTGAATAGCTCGGCAGGCCGCCGCTGCTTTTCGGCAGGCATCCGCTGGACGGATCGAATTTTGGTACTGCGTGGAAGGTAATCGGATCTTTTTCCGCAGGCTCGTAGCCACGACCTTTTTTGGTCATGATGTGCAGGAACTGCGGGCCTTTCAGATCGCGCATGTTCTTCAGTGTGGTGATAAGCCCCAGCACGTCGTGACCGTCCACCGGACCGATATAGTTAAAGCCCAGTTCTTCAAACAGCGTGCCCGGCACGACCATGCCTTTAATGTGTTCTTCGGTACGTTTGAGCAGCTCTTTAATCGGCGGTACGCCGGAGAACACTTTCTTCCCGCCTTCGCGCAGCGAGGAGTAAAGTTTGCCGGAGAGCAATTGCGCCAGGTGGTTGTTCAGCGCACCGACATTTTCTGAGATCGACATTTCGTTGTCGTTCAGAATAACCAACATGTCGGGTTTAATATCACCCGCGTGGTTCATCGCTTCAAACGCCATGCCAGCAGTGATGGCGCCATCGCCAATCACGCAGACGGTACGACGTTCTTTGCCTTCTTTCTCAGCGGCAACCGCAATACCGATGCCAGCGCTGATGGAGGTTGAGGAGTGCCCAACGCTCAGTACGTCATACTCGCTCTCACCGCGCCACGGGAACGGATGCAAACCGCCTTTCTGGCGAATGGTGCCGATTTTATCGCGGCGGCCGGTCAGGATTTTGTGCGGATAAGCCTGATGTCCCACATCCCAGATTAACTGGTCAAACGGGGTGTTGTAGACATAGTGCAGCGCGACGGTGAGTTCCACCGTGCCCAGACCAGAGGCGAAGTGCCCGCTGGAACGGCTCACGCTGTCGAGCAAATAGCGGCGCAGTTCGTCGCAAAGCTTTGGCAGGCTCTCTTTCGGCAGCAGGCGTAACTCCTGGGTGGAGTCGACCAGCGCCAGGGTCGGGTATTTGGCTATATCAAAACTCATCGCAAGCTCATGGGATATGTTGGTTTATTTATCACGCTGGATTATGTAGTCCGCTAGCGCTTCCAGTGCCGAGGTATCGAGAGATTGTGCGGCCAGCAAACTTAACGACCGGCGGGCATCCTCAATTAAATCCCGGGCTTTATTCCGGGCTTGCTCAAGACCCAGAAGTGCAGGATAGGTACTTTTGCCAAGCTGCTGGTCGGCACCCTGACGTTTACCCAATGTTGCAGTATCGCCTACCACATCCAGTATGTCATCCTGAACCTGGAAGGCCAGACCGATACTTTCGGCGTATTTGTCGAGTATTGCCAGGCATTCTCGCCCTTTATCACCTGCGCTTAACGCACCCAGACGAACGGCGGCGCGAATCAATGCCCCGGTTTTGTGGCGGTGAATACGCTCCAGCGCATCCAGCTCAACCTGATGCCCTTCAGCTGCCAGATCCAACGCCTGGCCGCCGCACATACCGGCGATACCGCTGGCCAGAGCCAGTTCAGAGATCATCGCGATGCGGTCACGGTCGGTGACTTCCGGCATCGGGGCGTCGCTGATGATAGAGAATGCCAGCGTTTGCAGCGCATCACCTGCCAGAATCGCATTCGCCTCGCCAAACTTGACGTGGCAGGTCGGCAGACCGCGACGCAGATCATCGTCGTCCATCGCGGGTAAATCGTCGTGCATCAGTGAATAGGCATGGATGCACTCAACCGCGGCGGCGGGGGCATCAAGCGTACTCAGGCTCACGCCAAACATCTGACCGGTCGCATACACCAAAAACGGGCGCAGACGTTTGCCGCCTAATAATGCGCCATATTGCATGGTTTCGACCACGGGAGTGTTCTGAAAGGGCAATGGCGCGATAAAACGGCTCAGTGCCTGGTTAGCCTGCTCAACGCAAGCCTGTAGCTGCTGCGTAAAATCCATTTACTCATTATCCGGTGTAAAAGGCGTGAGGGCGGCGTCTTCAGTTTCTGACAGCAGGATTTGCACGCGCTGTTCAGCCTGTTGCAATTTGACTTGTCCCTGACGTGCCAGCTGTACGCCACGTTCGAATTCGTTCAGCGCCTCTTCCAGCGGCAAATCGCCGCTTTCCAGACGGGTGACAATCTGTTCCAGCTCGCTCAGCGCTGTTTCAAAACTGGCGGGCGCTTCATTTTTCTTCGGCATAATGAATGTCTGACTCTCTGTATTGACAGCACAAGACTATGGTAACGGACTCGCACTGATAAGCAAATAACGCGCAATGGTAAGGCGATGTGCACAGGATAACCATGATGGTGGTATACTTGCGCGCCTGGATGCAGCCGCAGGGTGTGGGCTGCTGTATTTTTTCCCATTACAAGTCATTCAGACTTGCCAAAGAACCATTGCCGCCATGAAGTTTATCATTAAATTGTTCCCAGAAATCACCATCAAAAGCCAATCTGTGCGTTTGCGCTTTATAAAAATTCTGACAGGGAACATTCGTAACGTTTTAAAGCACTATGATGAAGACCTTGCCGTTGTCCGTCACTGGGATCACGTTGAGGTTCGCGCCAAAGATGAAAGCCAGCGCCTGGATATTCGCGACGCGCTGACCCGTATTCCGGGGATCCACCACATTCTCGAAGTAGAAGACGTGCCGTTTACCGATATGCACGATATTTTCGAGAAAGCACTGGTGCAATACCGCGATCAACTGGAAGGAAAAACCTTCTGTGTGCGCGTCAAGCGCCGTGGCAAGCATGAGTTTAGCTCCATTGAGGTGGAACGTTATGTGGGCGGTGGACTGAACCAGCATATTGAATCCGCGCGCGTGAAGCTGACGAAGCCGGACGTGACGGTTAATCTTGAAATCGAAAACGACCGCCTGCTGCTGGTTAAAGGCCGCTATGAAGGTATCGGCGGTTTCCCAATTGGGACGCAGGAAGACGTACTGTCGCTGATCTCCGGTGGTTTCGACTCCGGCGTGTCCAGCTACATGCTGATGCGTCGTGGCTGCCGCGTGCACTATTGCTTCTTCAACCTTGGCGGCGCTGCGCATGAAATCGGCGTTCGCCAGGTGGCGCATTATCTGTGGAACCGCTTTGGTAGCTCACATCGCGTACGCTTTGTTGCTATCAACTTTGAGCCGGTAGTCGGTGAGATCCTGGAGAAAGTCGACGACGGCCAGATGGGCGTGGTCCTCAAACGCATGATGGTACGCGCGGCGTCGAAAGTGGCTGAGCGCTACGGCGTTCAGGCGCTGGTAACCGGTGAAGCGCTGGGCCAGGTCTCCAGCCAGACGCTGACCAACCTGCGCCTGATCGATAACGTTTCAGACACCCTGATCCTGCGCCCGCTGATCTCCCATGATAAAGAGCACATTATCAATCTGGCGCGTGAAATTGGTACCGAGGACTTTGCTCGTACCATGCCGGAATACTGCGGCGTGATTTCAAAAAGCCCGACGGTGAAAGCAATTAAGGCGAAGATTGAGGCCGAAGAAGAAAACTTTGATTTCTCGATCCTCGATAAAGTGGTTGAAGAAGCGAACAATATCGATATTCGTGATATCGCCCAGCAGACGCAGCAGACCGTGGTGGAAGTGGAAACCGTGAGCGGCTTCGGCCCGAACGATGTGATTCTGGATATCCGCTCTGTGGATGAACAGGATGACAAACCGCTGAAGGTTGACGGTGTGGACGTCGTTTCTCTGCCGTTCTACAAGTTGAGCACCAAATTCGGCGATTTGGACCAGAGCAAAACCTGGCTGCTGTGGTGTGAACGCGGGGTGATGAGCCGTCTGCAGGCACTTTATCTGCGCGAGCAGGGCTTTGAAAACGTGAAGGTGTATCGCCCGTAATTGAGTAAACACTGTGTTGTAGGCCGGATAAGGCGGTTACGCCGCCATCCGGCAATGCAACGATATTATTCAAAACGGACGGGGAGCGTCTTCCCGTTCGACTCCCAGACGCCCTGATAAACTCCGTCTTTTAACTCCAGCGTTATCTTCTCTTGCGCTTGTTCAGCAGCAGATGTCTTCAGTTCATAATGTTGATTGTCGGCTGTGTCGCATTTGCCGGTTAATTCAATCGGTGCGCCAAATTTCTGGTAAAAGTAAGCCCCTTCAAAGAAATCACCGTATTTGCAGTCCACCTTCAACACAATACGCATGCTTTTTCCCAGCGTGCCGTACATGACTTTGCCGTCAATGCCGGGCGCTGGCGAAACCGGTGTTGTACTCTTTGCGCTAGTCAGATACTGGCCGTACGGCGTGAGCTGATTTTGCAGTTCCGCGGTTGGGATTTTCGTGGTGAAATCACCCAACTCGTCAAGCGCGCGGCTGGCATGGTTGCTACAGCGTCCGTTCAGGAAGGCCAGATGGTCTTTTTGCAGGGAGAATTTGTCGATGTAGTACAAACCGTCGGTGTAGGTTGCGCACGATGCGTAGAATTCGGCGTAGTTAAAAACTTCACCTTTCTCTTCTTTTATTTGTTCTGGTGTTTGCGATTTATGCGCATCAACAAAGGTGTCGATTTGGCCACGGATATCTTTTCTGATGCGAGTATTTAATTCGGCCATCGTAGAACGGGAAAAGAGGTCGTTGAGGGTAATTGCTGCGCCGTTGGCTAAATCGAAGCTGATCGGCACATTGTACGACTCGCAATACGCTCCGCAGCCTTCGACAAACATATTCATGGTCAGGATTTTTTCGTCGCGAAATTCAACCGTGTAGTTAAGGTTTGCGGTGGGATTCATGGCTGATTTCGCAAACTGGTTTACTGTCGCCTGCGGAGTATTACCCGGTAGCTGATTGATAAAGCTTGCGAAAATATAATCGTTAATACGTTTCGCAACCTTGGGGTTATCCGTCGAGGAAAACCATGGCACGCGATATTGCATTTCAGTGCTTGCGGGGTAGCGATACTCAATACTCTTTATGTCGAGTTGCGTCGCTGTGGCATAACCGGAAAGGAGCAATAAAGCCACTCCACTTAGATATCCTTTCATTATGATTCCTTATAAGGGAGTGGCCTGAAGATTTACTCGTAGTAGTTATAAATTCCCGCAGCCATCACCAGTTGTGATGCAACTTCGTAAGCCTTTTCACGACTGACCAGAAGATCAATGATTTTCAAACCGAAATCGATTGAGGTTCCCGGTCCCTGGCTGGTTAACAGGTTAACGCGCGGATCCCACACGACGCGCTTGTCCTGCCATTGATCAGCGGGGATTTGGTCTTTCAGCGCCGGGAAACCGGTCATGTTGCCGATGGGAAAAATGTCGTGCGGGACGAGGACTGTGGCGGCAGCGGCGCAGATTGCCGCGACAATGCGCCCGGAACGATGGAATTGTTTCACCGTTTCGATAAGCAATGGGCTGTCACGAAAACATTCAGCGCCTTTAATGCCACCAGGCAGTACGATAATGTCAAAATCGCCGTCGGCAACGTCGACTAATGGCGCATCCGCCAGCAGTTTCACACCGCGCGAGCACACGATCGTCAGGTTGCCATCGCTGGCGACGCTGGCGGTTGTGACCTTAATTCCGCCGCGAACCAGTAGATCGATAGTAGTAACCGCTTCGGTTTCTTCACTACCAGGGGCGAGACATACCAGTGCTTGAGCGCTCATACTCACTTTCCTTTCTTTTAACCATTTCAAACAGGCGGGCATTTTCCGGAACGGCGATGCCGTGCGCGCGTGCGCGTTTTAACAAATAACCGGTAATGTAGTCGATCTCGGTATGACGCATGGCGCGAATGTCCTGCAGCATAGATGAGATATTTTCCGCCGTACTGTCAATCACTTGCTCGACATAATAGCGTAAATCATCCGCTGATGTGTGGTGGCCTTCGCGTTCGATGACCGCTGCCACTTCCTCGCAGATGAGCGCTATTTTTTCAGGATGATGGCGTAACTCACCGTTTGGGCAATCCCATAATGCGGTCAGCGGGTTAATAACGCAGTTGACGGCCAGCTTGCGCCATAGCTCGGCGCGAATAGTGTTGTGCCAGGCGACGTCCGGCAGCACCTCTTGCAGGGTTTCAGCCAGATAGCTGAAATCGCCGTCTTGCTCACGCGCCGGCCCAATACGCGTTGTTCCCTGAGCGACATGAATGATGACGTTCCCGTCACGGCGTGCTGCGTGGGTGGTGGTGCCCATCAGCAGGGGTTGTTTAATGTTATGTAACTCTTCAATCGTCCCCATGCCGTTGTGAATTAACAGAATGGGCGTGGTTTCAGGCAGAATTGCAGACAGGCCTTTTACCGCATCAGAAACCTGCCAGGCTTTCAGGGTGACCAGCAGCAGGTCGCTTTTTGCCAAAAAGTCGGGGTCGTTTGCCGTCAGGGATTCATTAAAAACTGACCCATCCGTGTCGATCAGGTTTACGCTGCAGTAGGGTTGCGGTACGCGCAGCCACCCTTGCACCTCATGTCCATGTTTGCACAGCGCTGTAAGCCATAGCTGTCCTAACGCTCCACATCCCAGTACGGTAATTTTCATTCTTCCTCCTCACCTGCAACAGCACCAGGTGTTAATCCATATCGACCGCACCCCATTATTGTTCGCAGATGTCACTACCACGTACAATGAAAGGATACAGCCTAGTATAGCGCTGTCTGTTGAGTAACTTTGCAGGTATTATGCTTCGCATCAAAAATGAAGGGAGAGGAAAAGATGCCATCTTTCGATATTGTCTCTGAAGTTGATCTTCAGGAAGCCCGTAACGCGGTGGATAACGCCAGCCGTGAAGTCGAGTCACGCTTTGATTTTCGTGGCGTTGAAGCCACTTTTGAGCTGAATGAGTCAAATAAGACGATTAAGGTGCTGAGCGAGTCTGATTTTCAGGTTAATCAGCTGCTGGATATTTTGCGTGCCAAACTGCTGAAACGCGGTATTGAAGGCACGTCGCTGGACGTACCAGAAACCTTCGTGCACAGCGGTAAAACCTGGTTTGTCGAAGCTAAGCTGAAGCAGGGCATTGAAAGCGCGGTGCAGAAGAAAATCGTCAAGCTGATCAAAGACAGCAAACTGAAGGTGCAGGCGCAGATTCAGGGCGAAGAAATTCGTGTGACCGGTAAGGCGCGTGACGATCTGCAATCCGTTATGGCGCTGGTTCGCGGCGGCGATCTCGGGCAGCCGTTCCAGTTTAAGAACTTCCGCGATTAAGTCGTAATGCCTGATCCGGCCTACAGGTCGCACACGCTATTTGTAGGCCGGATAAGACGATAGTCGCCATCCGGCAATCTTCACGCCTGGCTGATGGCCTGCTCAACCTCAAATCGATTGGTGACTTTGCTGTCGATTTTCACGTAGGCCGAATGCTCTTTCGCCACAATTAACACTTCGCTTATTCCTTCTTTTGCCAGCAGGCGCTGCTTCAACGTGTCATCTGCGGCAATTTCTGGTGGAATTTCCACACGCAGGCTGCTGACGTACGGTGGCTCTTTCATTGTGCTTGCCACAATCAACCAAACTGCCGCCAGTAGCGCACCGGCCAGAAATACGGCCTGACCATCAAACATTTCGACCACCCAACCACCGAGCGAACCGCCAATCGCCACGCCAAGAAACTGGCTGGTGGAGTAAACGCCCATCGCCGTGCCTTTATAACCTGCAGGTGATTCTTTGCTGATAAGCGAGGGGAGAAGGGCTTCCATCAGGTTAAAGGCGAGGAAGAAAATCTGCACGCCCGCAATCAGACCCCAGAAACGAATGTTAGCGCTCCACAATACAATCTCTGCAATAAGGATCAGTAACACGCAGGCGAGGAATACGCGTTTCATCTTGCGCTTCACTTCGGCGTAAATGATGAACGGCACCACGGAAACAAAGGACAGCAGCATCGTCACCACATAAATTTTCCAGTGTTCTGCGGCGGGGAAACCGGCTTTCGCCAGTTGACCAGGTAACGCGACGAAAGTGGACATCAGCAAAATGTGCAGGCACATGATGCCAAAATTGAGCTTCAGCAGTTTGGGCTCCGCCAGCACTTTGCTGAAGCTATCTTTTACCATGCCCGATTCACGGTTTAGTACGTGGCTGGTGCTATTGGGAACGACCCAAATGGTCAGCACGATACCCGTGGTGGCAAGGGCGGCAATCATCCAGAACAGCGCGTGGAGCCCCAGCGCATGGGTAACGATTGGCCCCAGCACCATCGCAATGGCAAAGGTGATACCAAAGCTGACGCCGATAAACGCCATCGCTTTGGTGCGGTTTTGCTCGCGGGTTAAGTCGGAAAGCAGCGCCATCACGGCGGCGGCAATCGCGCCAGAGCCTTGTAGGGCGCGGCCAAGAATTATTCCCCAGATTGAATCGGAGAGCGCGGCAATCACGCTGCCGAGAACGAAAACCGCCAGTCCGCCGACAATAAGCGGCTTACGGCCGATGCGGTCAGAGAGCAAACCAAAGGGGATCTGGAAGACGGCCTGCGCCAGGCCATAAATGCCGATGGCAAGGCCTATCAGCGCTTCACTGGCGCCCTGTAGCGCCATGCCGTATGTGGTCAGAACCGGTAGAACCATAAACATGCCAAGCATGCGCAACGAGAATACGGTCCCTAAACCCCAGGTGGCGCGCAACTCACCGGGCGTCATTTTGTAATCGTTCATTCCCACCTCTGTATTAATTTCGCGCCTAGTGTAAAGCGGGGAAGGAGTGCGGTAAACCTCTACGATATGTGGAATTGTGTAGCGCGGAAACTTAAATAGTTACAGCTGCAACTAATTTACTTGCGATAATTACAGGTGTAGTCTTTTGTGGTTATTTCTAATGGAAAGAGGGAAAAGGAAAATGGCGATTCCAGGCAATATGTGGATTTATGACGATGGTGGCGCGCTGATTAAGGGCGGGTGTGACGTAAAGGGAAGAGAATACAGTATTGAATTTAAAGGTTTTCATCACAATCTCTCTATTCCAACTGATAATGCAACGGGTAAACCAACAGGCACACGCCAACATTCACCGATGATGATCGTCAAAGAGTTTGACTACTCGAGTCCCTATTTATACAAAGCGGTCGCTTCTGGTCAGAATCTTAAGTCTGCAGAGATTCGTTGGTACAAAATCAATGATGCCGGTCAGGAAGTGGAGTATTTCAACATGCTGCTCGAGGGCGTGCGGATTGTCTCGGTCTCTCCGACGATGGCTGGGCCAGAAGACAAAAACAACAATCACCTTGAAACCATAGAGTTACGCTACGAAAAAATCACATGGAAGCATTGCGACGGGAACATTATCTATACCGACGCATGGAATGATCGGCAGACGGCATAATGGGTGATTGAATGGACACAACTGAAGAAGCGAATGGAACCTATTGGTATCATGGTCACGCTAACGTAACGTCGGGTGAGCTGTTTGATTTGATATTCATTGAGCAGTTGGCAGATTCATTAGGTATCACCACGGAAGCGGTTACGCTGGTTTTGATCGGTCAACCATTTATTCCTGTCAAAGGAAAACTATCAGCAGCCACGAACACCCCTGGCACTAGTATTGCATCAATGCTATGTAGAAAACTTCTGAAAGGGGCTCGGTTCCCGTTTGGTTTAAGACTACACGCTCCTATGGGGAAGTTTTCCAAATTGAAGATGGTTCCAACGAACCAAATAGCAACTTACATAGGCCGTTGGGTTCCTTTTGTCGGGCATGCTCAGTTAATCGTGCTTTTGTTCGCGGTGACAAAACACACCCGCGATAAATACAATCTCATCGCACGACCCAAAGATCGCATACAGTGGACATCCTTCTGATGAGAAATTATGAAGCTGAAGTTATTGAGTACATCATGAAGAATTACCCAATTAGGGAACGTTGGTTCAGACCAGGTCTTAAGCAGGTCACTAAAGAATGGACCCTTGAGGATGATTTTCAGTTTGTTCCGGAAGATGCGTATGATTTTTTAGCTGATTTATTTGAGCATTTTGATATTGAATATTCGAAGTTTGATGGAAGAAATTATATTGAACAAGAATACCCTTTCTGGCGAAAAGATCCTCCTGAAATTGAGTTGAAGCCTTTGACAGTAGGTATGATTATTGAGTCAGCAAAGGCTGGAAAATGGCTTTACGACTGAATAACATTCCTGCCAATAAAAAGGGTGCCGAAGCACCCTTTTCGTATCAGCAGATTTTACCAGACGTAAGTCAGCAGGTTCTGCGAGTTTGGCACCATAAAGTCGACGGACATCATCACGGAAAGCGCGGTAATGGCGATGATGGAGAAGCCGAACAGCTTGCGCGCCCAGACTTTGTCATCTTCCACTTTATAACCGCGCAGCGCCATGCCCAACCACCAGACGCTCACCGCCGCAGCAACAATCAGGTATTTATAACCTGCATAGCCGCCCAGGGTTAGCATCAGCGTGGCGATAGCAAATGCGATGATATACAGCGTGATATGGTTTTTCGCGACTGAAATACCTTTTACCACTGGCAGTACCGGGATGTTGGCAGCCTGATAATCCTTAAAGCGGAAAATCGCAATCGCGTAAGAGTGCGGCATCTGCCACAGGCTGAAAATAGCCAGCAGAATCAGCGCACCGCTATCGAACTCACCGGTTACGGCGCAGTAGCCAATCACCGGCGGCGCAGCGCCGGAGAGTGAGCCAATCAGCGTGCCATAAACGGAATGGCGCTTCATGTACAGGCTATAGACGCCCACATAGACCACGAAGCCCATTACCCCCAGCCAGCAGGCCAGAGGGTTCGCGCCAAACCACAGCAGCATAAAGCCAGCAATACCCAGCAGGGTGGCGTATACCAGTGAGACCGCAGGGGAAATCAGACCTTTAACCAGCACGCGGTTTTTGGTCCTCTCCATCTTCCTGTCGATATCCCTGTCGATGTAGTTGTTAAATACACAACCCGACGCCACAACCAGTGACACCCCAACCAGCGTGTAGATAAACAGGGGATAATCAATGCTGCCTTTCGAGGCCAGCAGGAACCCCCCAATCACCGAGATCAGGTTGCCAAAGATGATGCCTGGTTTCGTTACTTGCAGGTATTGCTTAAACATCATAATCGCCGCTCTTAGTGCATCATCATGTTGTAGTTAAGGTTCCACATAATCCAGATGGAGCCCACAACCAGGATGGCGATGATTAGCACAGTAAAGACAAAGGCCGTCATGTTCCAGCCTTCATCAGATTTGCTATTCATGTGCAGGAAGCACACCAGGTGCACCAGAATCTGTACCACTGCCATTGCCAGAATAGTTCCCAGAATGACGGCCGGAGAGGCAGAACCTGTCATCACCATCCAGAACGGAATGACCGTCAGGATGATAGACAGGATAAAACCTGTCATGTAGGTTTTTACGCTGCCATGGGATGCGCCGCCGCTCTCGTTAGCATGACTCATTACATCGCCCCCATCAGATAAACAACAGTGAACACACAAATCCATACCACATCCAGGAAGTGCCAGAACAGGCTCAGGCACATGATGCGGGTACGGTTAGTACTGGTCAGGCCGCGACGAGCCACCTGCACCATCAGCACCGCCATCCAGATAAGACCGGAGGTGACGTGCAGACCGTGCGTGCCGACCAGCGCGAAGAACGCAGACAGGAAACCGCTGCGATCCGGGCCCATGCCGTTAACAATCAGGTGATGGAATTCATAGAGTTCCATCCCGATGAATCCGGCACCGAACAAGAAGGTCAACGCCAGCCAGGAGATAACCTGGCTCTTGTTGTTCTTGTACATGGCAATCGCTGCCATGCCGTAAGTAATGGAGCTGAATAACAGCAGGAATGTTTCAACCAGAACGAACGGCAGTTCAAAAATGTCCTTACCTGTTGGGCCACCTGCGGTGCCGTTCACCAGAACGGCATAGGTTGCAAACAGAATAGAGAACAGAATGCAGTCGCTCATCAGGTAGATCCAGAATCCGAAGATCTTGGTCTGGCCTGCATCGTGGTGCCCGTGTTCGTGCGCGTGGGCAGTCGCGTGCGTTAAAGTATCAGTTGCCATTTTTCAGCCCTGCCTTAGTAATCTCATCGAAATGCTGATTTTCCAGTTTTTCGACTTCCGGGACCGGCACGTAGTAATCCACATCTTCATCAAAGCTTTTCACAATCCAGCTGATGATCATGCCTGCGAAGCTTGCAATCGCCAGCCACCAGATATGCCAGATCATGGCGAAACCAAACAGTGTTGCGAAGGCGGTAATGACGATACCGGCACCGCTGTTCTTCGGCATATGAATTTCTTCATAGTGCGCAGGCTGCTTGTACGCTTCACCTTTTTCTTTCATTTCCCAGAAGGCATCACGCTCGTGAACGTGCGGCACAACGGCAAAGTTATAGAACGGAGGCGGGGAAGAGGTTGCCCACTCCAGCGTACGACCACCCCATGGGTCACCGGTCAGGTCACGGTTCTGCTCGCGGTCGCGAATAGAAACGAAGATCTGAATCAGCTGGCACAGGATACCCAGTGCAATCAGCGCGGCACCGCAGGCGGCAACGACCAGCATCGGATGGAACTGTGGGTCAATCTGCTGGCTGAGACGACGAGTCATACCCATGAAGCCCAGCACGTACAGCGGCATAAATGCGACGAAGAAGCCGATGATCCAGAACCAGAATGCGCGTTTACCCCAGGTTTCGTTCAGCGTGAAGCCAAACGCTTTTGGCCACCAGTAGGTCATACCAGCGAAGCAGCCAAATACAACGCCGCCGATGATAACGTTATGGAAGTGCGCAATCAGGAACAGGCTGTTGTGCAGTACGAAGTCTGCACCCGGAACCGCCAACAGTACGCCGGTCATGCCGCCGACTGAGAAGGTCACGATAAAGCCAATCGTCCACAGCATCGCTGAGTGGAATACGATACGGCCCTGATACATGGTGAACAGCCAGTTGAAGATCTTCACCCCGGTCGGGATGGCGATAATCATGGTGGTAATACCGAAGAAGGCGTTTACGTTAGCGCCTGCACCCATGGTGAAGAAGTGGTGCAGCCAAACAACGAACGACAGAACGGTGATACACACGGTTGCCCACACCAGCGAGGTGTAACCAAACAGGCGTTTACGCGAGAAGGTTGCAGCGATTTCGGAGAATACCCCGAAGACCGGCAGAACCAGAATGTACACTTCCGGATGGCCCCAGGCCCAAATCAGGTTGATGTACATCATCATGTTGCCGCCCATATCGTTGGTAAAGAAATGGGTGCCCAGATAGCGATCCAGGGTCAGCAACGCGACGGTGACAGTCAGGATTGGGAAAGAAGCGATAATCAGGATGTTCGCACACAGAGACGCCCAGCTGAATACCGGCATCTTGAACATGGTCATACCTGGCGCACGCATCTTAATGATGGTCACAAAGAAGTTGATACCGGTCAGCGTTGTACCAATACCGGACAACTGGACTGCCCATATCCAATAATCGACCCCGACGCTTGGACTGTACTCTATTCCCGAAAGTGGCGGATACGCCAGCCAACCGGTCTGAGCAAATTCACCTACGCCCAGAGACAGGTTAACCAGGATTACGCCGACAACGGTGAACCAGAAGCTCAGGTTGTTCAGGAATGGGAACGCAACGTCACGTGCGCCGATCTGCAGCGGAACCACCAGGTTCATCAGACCGATAACAAATGGCATTGCCACGAAGAAGATCATGATCACGCCGTGAGCCGTGAAGATCTGGTCGTAGTGGTGAGGAGGCAGGAAGCCCGCTTCACCTGCAGAAGCCAGCGCTTGCTGACTACGCATCATGATGGCGTCGGCAAAGCCACGAATCAACATGACGATTGCGACGATGACATACATGATGCCAAGGCGTTTGTGGTCAACCGAAGTCAGCCACTCTTTCCACAGGTAGGTCCACTTACCGAAGTAAGTGATTAGGCCCAGTAAGGCCGCACCACCGATGATAATGGCAGCGATCGTAACCATGACAATGGGTTCATGGAACGGCACTGCATCCAGCGTCAATTTTCCGAACATCGTATTCTTCCTCGGCCCCTTAGTGAGCGGATTCCGCGTGGCTCATGTCCATGCCTTCCATGCCTTCGTGTGCGTTGTGCTCACCTTCGGGTTGGGTCATGTCCATGCTCTTACCGTGAGCCATAAATTTGTTAATAACGTCTTTAAACAAATCGGGTTTCACGTTGGAGAAGTATTCCACCTGGTTGTATTCACTTGGCACAGCCACTTTCTCGAACGCAGCCATGTCGCTCATGGTGTTCGTGGACTGTTTAGCTTTAGCAACCCATTGGTCGAATTCGGCGCGGTCCTTTGTTGCGATAGCCTTGAACTTCATACCGGAGAAGCCTGGTCCGCTATAGCTTGCGGAGATACCATCATAAGTACCGACTTCGTTGGCGATCAGATGCAGTCGAGTCTGCATACCGGCCATGGCATAAATCTGGCTACCCAGACGCGGGATAAAGAAGGAGTTCATCACGGAGTTAGATGTCACTTTGAACTCAACCGGAGTATTCGCCGGGAAGGCGATTTCATTCACGGTAGCGATACCCTGTTCCGGATAGATGAAGAACCATTTCCAGTCCATGGAAACCACTTCGATGGTAATGGGCTTCTCGTCATGCGCCAGCGGTTTGCTTGGCTCAAGAGCGTGAGTGGTTTTCCAGGTCAGTACGGCAAGGAAAATGATGATTAAGATAGGCACCGTCCAGACCACAGCTTCCACTTTATTGGAGTGTGACCAGTTCGGGCTGTACTTCGCATCTTTATTGCTTGCACGGTACTTCCAGGCAAAACCAACAGCCATCAAGATGGCAGGAATAACGACAATCAACATCAGGCCAAATGCCGTCAGTATCAGTGAACGTTGTTCCAGTCCAATCTGTCCTTTAGGGTCAAGCAGCGCAGAATTACAGCCACTGAGTAACGCAGTGCCTGCAATTAATGACAACCATCCCAAACTTTTATTGTATTTCCTGAGTCTCATTTAACGACCTCAATTCCACGGGACCGGGTGGCGTTTAAAGTGTGAGGGCATTTTACGGGAAGGTTACATTACTGTAAACATCCTTGGATCCGTGTTACCGGGTTCTGCCGTGCATGTCACATATGTTGCAATATATGTCGTCTCGGCTTTAAGAACCTGTTGCAACATCACGTTATAACGAAAGCGGGCGAGCAGGGGAGGTGTTGAGGGCAATTGGTATAACCAATACGGAAATAAAACAATTGTTTAACAATTGATTATCAATAAAAAGACAAATGATGAACAAAAAATAAATCTGATCTGGCTGAATCGAGTAAGGAAAATAGAATTTATAAAAGGAGTCAATAATTTCCAAATTCTATGGCGCACAAAACAACAAATATTATTTTTATCAATTGTTGTTTATTTAGCCGTTATAATTACGCAGGGTGATTACAACGGCCAAATTAATGTGAAAAATTACATCAGACGTGTTTTTCGTAGTGCAAGATAGTCCAGTAACCCACCCAATACGACGCCACAGATGGCGACCGCGACTGAGACTTCAAGCAGCCCTGTCAGGAAAGAGAAGCTGGTGTAATCCAGCGCGTTCATGGTGAGCAGCAACAGCCAAACAGCCAGCAAACAGCAGCCCGTTACTAGCGTCATCAAAGCCAGATTGTACGCCCCACGGAACTCTGTGCGTGGAATAAAACTCTCATTTTGCCAGCTATGTTCCAGCGTCTGGCGGCACACCAGCAGCAGCAGGAGTCCAGGGATCGCGGCAAACACGGAAAACAGATAAAACGTTGGCCATCCGTGCGCTTCGACAAACCAACCTGCTACCGGGCCAACGTAAACGCGACCGACCGCTGAAAGCGCGGAGAGCAGGGCGAACTGGGTTGCGGAGAACGATTTATTACACAGCGTCATTAATAAGGCGACAAACGCCGCAGTACCCATCCCACCGCACAGGTTTTCAAAGAAGACGGCAGTCGCCATACTGAACATGTGCTTGTCGGTTATAGAAAGCAGCCAGTATCCGGCGTTCGATACGCCCTGCAGAATGCCGAAAATGAGTAACGCGCGAAACAGCGAAAGACGCTGCATCAGGATCCCACCGTATAGCGCACCGACTATTGTCGCCAGCAGCCCCAGCGTTTTATTGACGACGCCGACTTCACCGGCATCAAATCCGACACCGCGGATCAAAAAGGTGGTAGTCAGGCTCATGGCGAAGGCATCACCGAGCTTATACAGCACAATGAGCAGCAGGATAAGCCAGGCGTTGTTACGACCAAAGAAGTCGCGCAGCGGGGCTGCAACCGCCTGCTCCAGCGTTTTGGGCACCGGAATGGCATCAGTCGGTTCGGGTGCTAACAGGGTGGCGATAATGCAGGGAATCAGTAGCGCGGCCATCAGCCAGTACATCCCTTGCCAGCCCAGCCAGCGGTCGGCCATCCACAGGGCCAGCCCACCGGAAACCAGCATCCCTAATCGATATCCCAGCACGCTGATAGCCGCGCCGGTGCCGCGTTCTTCGGCGGGTAACACGTCGGTTTTCCAGGCATCAAAGACGATATCCTGCGATGCTGAACAAAACGCGATCACCACCGCAAGCGCGGCCATCCAGCGCAACTGTGTGCCAGGCTCCAGAAAACCCATCGCGGCGATAGAAATGAGTAACAGCACCTGAGTTGCCAACAACCAACCACGACGTCGACCTAAAAATGGCGGCGTGTAGCGATCCATAAGCGGGGACCAGAGGAACTTAAACACGTAGGCCTGGCCGACCAGAGAAAAGAAACCGATGGTTTTAAGATCGATATTCTCGACCGTCATCCATGCCTGGAGCGTACCCGAGGTCAGTGCGAGCGGTAAACCGGAAGCGAACCCCAGTATGAGCAGGATAGCCGAACGTGGTTGCTGAAAAATACGTAAGTAATGACTGGACATGGGCTTCTATAGGCCCGACGAACGCCGGGCCATATGGGCAGAAATTAACGCGCGTTCTGCTTGATGAAATCGTGAACGCTGGTGTCCTGAGACATATCAGCGATGGTGTCGGTCAGCACGCTGTTAACGGCGTCAGCGATATTTTTGTTAGAGGCCTGCAGTGCGCCTTCAACAGAATAGCTTGCGCGGTAGTTTTTGGTCATCTTGTTGCCGTTAGCAGCGGTCGCAATGATGGCGATGTCTGCTTTGGTGGCGATGTTATAGCGCACGCTACCCTGAGACACGTCAGCGTACAGATGGCTAACAATGATTTGCAGGTTTACAGCACCGTTTGGTCCAATCATATAACCGCGTGCGGTCATCTGTTTTTCCAGCACTTCTTGTAGCAGGAAGCGCAGATCGCGTGACGCAGTCAGCGTAACCAGTTGGTTGTCGCGGGTGACTTTTGCCAGCGCTTGATCCTGACGCTGGTCGGCACCGTTGATGCTAACGGTCACGCCCATCAGGCTTGGGTCCTGCTGCGGCAGAGTAATTTTCGGGGAGACTTCAATAGTGGTCGGCGGCGTTGCGCATCCAGCTAACATGAACAGCGCGACAAACGGGACGAGGATTTTTTTAAACATGCCAGGGCTCTCAGCGAATCTAAATTGTATGGTTGGAGAAATTTCCCGCCATCATAACATCGCCAACGATGAGGGGAAGTAGGTAACGCATGTAAATTCATTGTGTTGTTCGTTTTATGATTTTGTGGAGACCATAAACGGACTTTTTGCAATAAATCGAAGTGAGGAATTAGTGAACTTCATCCATTTGGCTGAGAAAATCAGACAAGCGCTAATTTTTTGTTGCTAAGGTGTAATGAAAACGGTAAAAGCGGCTAGTATTTAAAGGGATGGGTGACATCTCAGCGTTGTCGGAGGAAAATTTCATGATGATTCGTGAGCAAATAGAAGAAAAATTAAGGGCAGCGTTCCAACCCGTGTTCCTCGAAGTTGTGGATGAAAGCTATCGTCACAATGTCCCGGCTGGTTCTGAAAGCCACTTTAAGGTTGTGCTGGTCAGCGATCGCTTTACAGGTGAACGTTTTCTTAATCGTCATCGGATGATTTACAGCACGTTAACGGCAGAGCTTTCCACAACCGTTCATGCCCTTGCCCTGCATACCTACACCATTAAGGAGTGGGAAGCGTTGCAGGATACGATTTTTGCATCGCCTCCGTGTCGTGGGGCGGGAAGCATCGCGTAAAAACGGATTTGCAACAACCGACGCTTTTCCAGTATGTTGCTACAGATTATGTGAAAACGGCCTGCGGGCCGTTTTGTTTTGTCTGAATTCTGAGTAGGTCGTCCAGTATTCAGACAAAAATTAGCCGGGAATTGTGAAAAAAGCCGCAGCAACGCGCAATAACCGTTCTCGACTCATAAAAGTGATGCCGCTATAATGCGCGTCTTATTTTTCGGAATGTCTTCGGGATGATTCTGACGACAGGGAATGTGATTGATTATGAGAACATCCCAGTTCCGCGAAGCCAACAACCTGTGCTTGCGGAGAAGAGTTGACCGAGCACTGTGATTTTTTGAGGTAACAAGATGCAAGTTTCAGTTGAAACCACTCAAGGCCTTGGCCGCCGTGTAACGATTACTATCGCTGCTGACAGCATCGAGACCGCTGTGAAAAGCGAGCTGGTCAACGTAGCGAAGAAAGTGCGTATTGACGGTTTCCGCAAAGGAAAAGTACCGATGAATGTTGTTGCTCAGCGTTATGGCGCGTCTGTTCGCCAGGACGTTCTGGGCGACCTGATGAGCCGCAACTTCGTTGACGCGATCATCAAAGAAAAAATCAATCCGGCTGGCGCACCGAACTACGTTCCGGGCGAATACAAACTGGGTGAAGATTTTACTTACGCGGTAGAGTTCGAAGTTTACCCGGAAGTTGAGCTGACTGGTCTGGAAGCAATCGAAGTTGAAAAACCGGTTGTTGAAGTCACCGACGCTGACGTTGACGTGATGCTGGATACCCTGCGTAAGCAGCAGGCTACCTGGAAAGACAAAGACGGCGCTGCTGATGCAGAAGACCGTGTAACCATCGACTTCACCGGTTCTGTAGACGGCGAAGAGTTCGAAGGCGGCAAAGCGTCTGACTTCGTACTGGCGATGGGCCAGGGTCGTATGATCCCAGGCTTTGAAGAAGGCGTTAAAGGCCACAAAGCTGGCGAAGAGTTCACTATCGACGTGACTTTCCCGGAAGAGTACCACGCTGAAAACCTGAAAGGTAAAGCCGCTAAGTTCGTTATCAACCTGAAGAAAGTTGAAGAACGCGAACTGCCGGAACTGACTGAAGAATTCATCAAACGTTTCGGCGTTGAAGATGGTTCCGTAGCAGGTCTGCGCGCTGAAGTACGCAAAAACATGGAACGCGAGCTGAAAGGCGCAGTGCGTAACCGCGTTAAGTCTCAGGCGATCGAAGGTCTGGTAAAAGCTAACGACATCGACGTTCCGGCTGCGCTGATCGACAGTGAAATCGACGTTCTGCGTCGTCAGGCTGCACAGCGTTTCGGCGGCAACGAGAAACAAGCTCTGGAACTGCCGCGTGAACTGTTCGAAGAACAGGCTAAGCGTCGCGTAGTTGTTGGTCTGCTGCTGGGCGAAGTGATTCGCACCAATGAACTGAAAGCTGACGAAGATCGCGTTAAAGGCCTGATCGAAGAGATGGCTTCTGCTTACGAAGATCCGAAAGAAGTGGTTGAGTTCTACAGCAAAAATAAAGAGCTGATGGACAACATGCGTAACGTCGCTCTGGAAGAGCAGGCTGTTGAAGCCGTTCTGGCGAAAGCGAAAGTGACTGAAAAAGCCACTTCCTTCAACGAGCTGATGAACCAGCAGGCGTAATTCGTCGCTTTTTTAGCTCGAATTTCGTACGCAAGCCCGTCACCTTTTGGTGGCGGGTTTTTTTTTGTCACGCATTTTGCATGGGAAGAGTGCGAAAACAGCGTTTCAGTGTTAGCGTTACAACAAAAGATTGTTATGCTTGAATTATGGCGATGTCGTACCCATTACTGAGGGACTAGCTGATAATCCGTCCATAAGGTTACAATCAGCACAGCAGGTTTTTTCAAATTTTATCCAGGAGACGGAAATGTCATACAGCGGCGAACGAGATAACTTTGCACCCCATATGGCGCTGGTGCCGATGGTCATTGAACAGACCTCACGTGGTGAGCGCTCATTTGATATCTATTCTCGTCTACTTAAGGAACGCGTCATTTTTCTGACCGGCCAGGTCGAAGACCATATGGCTAACCTGATCGTGGCGCAGATGCTGTTCCTGGAAGCAGAAAACCCGGAAAAAGATATCTACCTGTATATTAACTCCCCAGGTGGGGTGATCACTGCCGGGATGTCTATCTATGACACCATGCAGTTTATTAAGCCAGACGTCAGCACCATTTGTATGGGCCAGGCGGCCTCAATGGGCGCGTTCCTGCTGACCGCCGGGGCGAAAGGTAAACGTTTTTGCCTGCCTAACTCTCGCGTCATGATCCACCAGCCTCTGGGCGGTTACCAGGGTCAGGCAACGGATATTGAAATTCATGCCCGTGAAATCCTGAAGGTAAAAGGGCGCATGAACGAACTTATGGCGCATCATACGGGTCAATCTCTTGAGCAGATTGAACGTGATACCGAGCGCGATCGCTTCCTCTCCGCTTCTGAAGCGGTGGAGTACGGTCTGGTCGACTCGATTTTGACCCATCGTAATTAATGCCCAGCGCGCAGGTGTGCCGCTATAATTACCTGGAGCGGCACAACGCTGACTAGCGTCTTGCGCCTGAGAATGGCATTTGCGTCGTCGTGTGCGGCACAAAGAACAAAGAAGAGGTTTTGACCCATGACAGATAAACGCAAAGATGGCTCGGGCAAATTGTTGTACTGCTCTTTTTGCGGCAAAAGCCAGCATGAAGTGCGTAAGCTGATTGCCGGACCATCCGTGTATATCTGCGACGAATGTGTTGATTTATGTAACGACATCATTCGCGAAGAGATTAAGGAAGTAGCACCGCACCGTGAACGCAGTGCGCTGCCGACGCCACATGAAATTCGCAACCACCTGGACGATTATGTTATTGGCCAGGAACAGGCGAAGAAAGTGCTGGCGGTCGCGGTATACAACCATTACAAACGTCTGCGCAACGGCGACACCAGCAATGGCGTCGAGTTGGGCAAAAGTAACATCCTGCTGATTGGCCCGACGGGTTCCGGTAAAACGCTGCTGGCTGAAACGCTGGCGCGCCTGCTGGACGTTCCGTTCACTATGGCCGACGCCACCACGCTGACCGAAGCCGGTTATGTGGGTGAAGATGTTGAAAATATTATTCAGAAACTGTTGCAGAAGTGCGATTACGACGTGCAGAAAGCACAGCGTGGGATCGTCTATATCGATGAAATCGACAAGATTTCTCGTAAGTCTGACAACCCGTCCATTACCCGTGACGTTTCCGGCGAAGGCGTACAGCAGGCGCTGTTAAAACTGATCGAAGGTACGGTTGCCGCCGTTCCGCCGCAGGGTGGTCGTAAACATCCTCAGCAGGAATTCCTGCAGGTTGATACCTCCAAGATCCTGTTTATCTGCGGTGGTGCATTTGCCGGTCTGGATAAGGTGATTGCTAACCGTGTTGAAACCGGCTCCGGCATTGGTTTTGGCGCAACGGTAAAAGCACAGTCTGATAAAGCCAGCGAAGGTGAACTGCTGTCGCAGGTAGAACCGGAAGATCTGATTAAATTTGGTCTGATCCCTGAGTTCATCGGTCGTCTGCCGGTTGTGGCAACCCTGAGCGAACTGAGCGAAGAAGCGCTTATTCAGATCCTGAAAGAGCCGAAAAATGCCCTGACCAAGCAGTACCAGGCGTTGTTCAATCTTGAAGGTGTTGATCTGGAATTCCGCGAGGAAGCGCTGGATGCTATCGCCAGGAAAGCGATGATTCGTAAAACCGGTGCGCGTGGTCTGCGTTCTATCGTCGAAGCGGCGTTACTCGACACCATGTACGATCTTCCTTCTATGGAAGACGTTGAAAAAGTGGTGATCGACGAGTCGGTGATTGGCGGACAGAGCAAGCCGTTGCTGATTTACGGTAAGCCGGAAGCACAGCAGGCATCTGGCGAATAATTCATCAATTCATACAGACGTTTAACCAAAAAGGGGGGATTTTATCTCCCCTTTTATTTTTCCGTAAACATGGCGTTGAATGTGTGGGAATCATCCCCATATACTGACATACATGTTAAAGGTGGTGTGAAGCACAGTCGTACCACCTGATTACCTGGCGGAAACTAAACTAAGAGAGAGCTCTATGAATCCTGAGCGTTCTGAACGCATTGAAATCCCCGTATTGCCGTTGCGCGATGTGGTGGTTTATCCGCACATGGTCATACCCTTATTTGTAGGGCGGGAAAAATCTATCCGTTGTCTTGAAGCGGCTATGGACCATGATAAAAAAATCATGCTGGTCGCGCAGAAAGAAGCGTCAACGGATGAGCCGGGTGTAAACGATCTTTTCACCGTCGGGACCGTGGCCTCTATTTTGCAGATGCTGAAACTGCCTGACGGCACCGTAAAAGTGCTGGTCGAGGGGTTACAGCGCGCGCGTATTTCTGCGTTGTCAGACAACGGCGAGCATTTCTCTGCGAAAGCGGAGTACCTTGATTCGCCTGCTATTGATGAGCGTGAACAGGAAGTGCTGGTACGTACAGCTATCAGCCAGTTCGAAGGCTATATCAAGCTAAACAAAAAAATCCCACCAGAAGTGCTGACGTCGCTTAACAGCATTGACGATCCTGCACGTCTGGCGGACACCATCGCAGCGCACATGCCGCTGAAGCTGGCTGACAAACAGTCCGTGCTGGAGATGTCCGACGTGAATGAACGTCTGGAATATCTGATGGCGATGATGGAGTCAGAAATCGATCTGCTGCAGGTTGAGAAACGCATTCGCAACCGCGTGAAAAAGCAGATGGAAAAATCCCAGCGTGAGTACTATCTGAACGAGCAGATGAAAGCTATTCAGAAAGAGCTCGGCGAGATGGACGATGCGCCGGACGAAAACGAAGCACTGAAGCGTAAGATCGACGCGGCGAAAATGCCGAAAGAGGCAAAAGAGAAAGCGGAAGCGGAACTGCAGAAGCTGAAAATGATGTCTCCGATGTCGGCAGAAGCGACGGTCGTGCGTGGCTACATCGACTGGATGGTACAGGTGCCGTGGAATGCGCGTAGCAAGGTCAAAAAAGACCTGCGTCAGGCGCAGGAAATCCTCGATACCGACCATTACGGTCTGGAACGCGTCAAAGACCGTATCCTTGAGTATCTCGCGGTCCAAAGCCGTGTGAACAAAATCAAGGGGCCGATCCTGTGTCTGGTTGGGCCGCCGGGGGTAGGTAAAACTTCTCTGGGGCAGTCCATCGCCAAGGCGACCGGGCGTAAATACATCCGTATGGCGCTGGGCGGCGTGCGTGATGAGGCTGAAATTCGCGGTCACCGCCGAACCTATATCGGTTCTATGCCGGGTAAACTGATCCAGAAAATGGCTAAAGTGGGCGTTAAAAACCCGCTGTTCCTGCTTGATGAGATCGACAAAATGTCTTCCGACATGCGTGGCGATCCGGCTTCCGCACTGCTTGAGGTGCTGGATCCAGAGCAGAACGTGGCGTTCAGCGATCACTACCTGGAAGTGGACTACGATCTCAGCGACGTGATGTTTGTTGCGACGTCGAACTCCATGAACATTCCGGCACCGTTGCTGGATCGTATGGAAGTGATTCGTCTGTCTGGTTATACCGAAGACGAGAAGCTGAACATTGCGAAACGTCACCTGTTGCCAAAACAGATTGAGCGTAACGCGCTGAAAAAAGGTGAGCTGACGGTCGACGATAGCGCCATTGTAGGCATTATTCGTTACTACACCCGTGAAGCGGGCGTGCGTAGTCTGGAGCGCGAAATCTCCAAACTGTGCCGCAAAGCAGTTAAGCAGTTGTTGCTTGATAAATCACTGAAACACATCGAGATCAATGGCGATAACCTGCACGATTACCTGGGCGTACAGCGCTTTGACTATGGCCGTGCGGATAACGAAAACCGCGTGGGTCAGGTGACTGGTCTGGCGTGGACGGAAGTGGGCGGCGATCTGCTGACCATTGAAACCGCCTGTGTTCCAGGTAAAGGCAAGCTGACTTACACCGGATCGCTCGGCGAAGTGATGCAGGAATCCATTCAGGCAGCGCTGACCGTGGTACGTGCGCGTGCGGAAAAACTGGGTATTAATCCGGATTTTTACGAAAAACGCGACATCCACGTTCACGTACCTGAAGGCGCGACGCCAAAAGATGGTCCAAGTGCGGGTATTGCCATGTGCACCGCGCTGGTCTCATGTCTGACTGGTAACCCGGTTCGTGCTGATGTGGCGATGACTGGCGAGATCACCCTGCGTGGTCAGGTTCTGCCTATTGGTGGTTTGAAAGAGAAACTGCTGGCGGCGCACCGCGGCGGCATTAAAACGGTCTTAATTCCAGACGAAAACAAACGTGACCTGGAAGAGATTCCGGACAACGTCATTGCCGATCTTAATATTCACCCGGTGAAACGTATTGAGGAAGTTCTGACTCTTGCGTTGCAAAATGAACCCTCTGGAATGCAGGTTGTGACGGCAAAATAGTGACCTCGCGCAAAGAGCATTAATAAAAACAGGGCTGGCAGGCCATTTCGGGCTTGCCAGCCTTTTTTTGTATAGCTAATTTAGATAACGGATTGGGCTTGCCATCATTATCGGGTGTTGTAAGGGCATGGCAGGCCTGATATAACTGCTGCGCGGTCGCACTTTGAAGGATTCTGGTGCGATATATATTATAAAGAGGAAGAGAAGAGTGAATAAATCTCAACTGATCGACAAAATTGCTGCAGGGGCTGATATCTCTAAAGCTGCGGCTGGACGTGCGTTAGATGCAATTATTGCTTCTGTTACCGAATCCCTGAAAGAAGGTGATGACGTAGCACTGGTAGGTTTTGGTACTTTTGCCGTTAAAGAGCGTGCTGCCCGTACTGGTCGCAACCCGCAAACAGGTAAAGAGATCACCATCGCCGCGGCTAAAGTACCGGGCTTCCGTGCAGGTAAAGCACTGAAAGACGCGGTAAACTAAGTGATTTCCCCTTTGGGGATGTGACTAAGTACAAGGGCGCATCAACCGATGTGCCTTTTTTATTTCTGATTCCGGTACTTTCTATGCGTTGTGGGCTGACAATTGCCCCTGTTTCTTGTCACAATAGGCCTTTGTGCGCAGCGTTCAGGAAACGCTATGCTGCGTGAAGCATATATACTCAAAATCCTTGCCGCCGTTGTTGTGTCAACGCGCAGACGGCCTGAAGGATAACGCGTATAGTCATCTACAGCGGAGTGTGGTTACACCATGATGGACAGCTTACGCACGGCTGCTAACAGTCTCGTGCTCAAGATTATTTTCGGTATCATTATCGTGTCGTTCATTTTGACCGGCGTGAGTGGTTACCTGATTGGCGGGGGCAATAACTACGCCGCTAAAGTGAATGGCCAGGAGATCAGCCGCGGGCAGTTCGAGAATGCGTTCAACAGCGAACGTAACCGCATGCAGCAACAGCTGGGCGATCAATATTCTGAGCTGGCGGCGAACGAAGGTTATATGAAAACGCTGCGTCAGCAGGTGCTGAATCGTCTTGTGGACGAAGCGCTGCTGGATCAGTACTCCCGTGAGCTTAAGCTCAACATTAGCGACGATCAGATTAAGCAGGCTATTTTCGCCACACCGGCTTTCCAGGTTGACGGCAAATTTGATAACAGCCGCTACAACGCGATTGTGAATCAGATGGGCATGACCGCAGACCAGTACGCGCAGGCATTGCGTAACCAGCTCACCACGCAACAGTTGATCAACGGCGTTGCCGGGACCGACTTTATGCTGAAGGGTGAAACGGACGAACTGGCTGCACTGGTTGCACAGCAACGTATCGTGCGTGAAGCGACGATTGACGTTAACGCACTGGCCGCGAAGCAATCTGTTACCGAGCAGGAAGTTGCCAGCTACTACGAGCAGAATAAAAACAACTTTATGACGCCGGAACAGTTCCGTGTGAGCTATATCAAGCTGGACGCTGCAGCAATGCAGGAAACCGCCAGCGATGCTGATATTCAGTCTTATTATGACCAGCATCAGGATCAGTTCACTCAGCCGCAGCGTAACCGCTATAGCATCATTCAGACCAAAACTGAAGATGAAGCCAAAGCGGTACTGGACGAGCTGAATAAAGGCGGTGACTTTGCTGCGCTGGCGAAAGAAAAATCTGCTGATATCATCTCTGCCCGTAACGGCGGTGATATGGGTTGGCTGGAAGATTCCACCACCCCGGATGAGCTGAAAAATGCCGGTCTGAAAGAAAAAGGCCAACTGTCTGGCGTAATTAAGTCTTCCGTTGGTTTCCTCGTGGCGCGTCTTGATGACGTACAGCCTGCGCAGGTTAAACCGCTGAGCGAAGCCCGCGACGACATTGCGGCGAAAGTGAAGCAGGAAAAAGCGCTGGATGCCTACTATGCGCTGCAACAGAAAGTCAGCGATGCGGCCAGCAACGATAACGAATCCCTGGCGGGTGCGGAGCAGGCCGCGGGCGTGAAAGCGGTTGAAACGGGCTGGTTTAGCCGTGACAGCCTGCCGGAAGAACTGAATTTCAAACCAGTCGCTGACATCATTTTCAATGGTGGTCTGGTTGGCGAGAACGGAACGCCTGGCAGTAACTCCGATATCATCACCGTGGATGGCGATCGCGCGTTCGTGCTGCGTATTAGCGAACACAAAGCAGAAGCCGTGAAGCCACTGGCTGAAGTGAAAGAGCAGGTAACTGCGCTCGTTAAGCACAATAAAGCAGAGCAGCAGGCGAAGCTTGATGCCGATAAACTGCTGGCGGATCTGAAAGCCGGTAAAGGCGATGAAGCGCTGAAAGCGGCGGGTCTGAGCTTTGGCGAGGCGAAAACGCTGAGCCGTACGGGTCAGGATCCGTTGAGTCAGGCTGCCTTTGGTCTGAGCCTGCCGGCGAAAGACAAGCCGAGCTACGGTGTTGCGAACGATATGCAGGGTAACGTTGTACTGTTGGCGCTGGACGAGGTGAAAGCCGGTTCTATGCCTGAAGCGCAGAAGAAAGCGATGGTTCAGGGGATCACTCAGAACAACGCGCAGATTGTCTTCGAAGCGCTGATGAGTAACCTGCGTAAAGCGGCAAAAATTAAAGTCGGTGATGCGCTGGAACAGCAGCAATAACCGAGTCCGCTCGCAAAAAATTGCAAAAGTTTGTATCTACAAAAGGCCGCTTTCGCGGCCTTTTCCATTTTTGATATTTGCCGTTTGTCTGCTGTTCTGCACCTCGCTATCGTGATTCCACTGTTAACAAACAAGGAGAAAACAGTATGAAACATGGAATCAAAGCCCTGCTTATCACTCTTTCATTGACCTGCGCTGGTATGGCCCAAACTGCATTGGCGGCTGAGGCTGTCGCCAAAAGCCAAGCGACTCAAACCAAAGCGGAAAACTCAGGGGCGGCACAAAGCAAAGCCACACAGCCCGCTAAAGCAAGCGACGATGAAGGCACCAGGGTAAGCATCAACAGCGCTTCCGCGGAGGATTTAGCGCGAGTCATGAATGGCGTCGGTCTGAAGAAAGCGCAGGCGATTGTGAGCTATCGTGAGGAGTACGGACCGTTTAAAACGGTGGAGGACTTAAAGCAGGTACCGGGTATGGGCAGTTCGCTGGTGGAGCGTAACCTGGCAGTTTTAACACTTTAATAACTTGCACAGCGCTGAAAATTTGCCAGACTGTAGAGGTCATACCAGTTATGACCTCTTTACCCTAAAGTCTGTTCCTATAAAAACAACGTAAGGCCCCTGCGCTATGCAAACACAAATCAAAGTCCGTGGTTTTCATCTTGATGTCTATCAGCACGTCAACAACGCCCGCTATCTCGAGTTTCTGGAAGAAGCCCGTTGGGATGGTCTGGAAAACAGCGACAGCTTTCAATGGATGACCGCACACAACATCGCTTTTGTGGTCGTGAATATAAATATTAACTACCGCCGTCCAGCGGTGCTAAGCGACCTGCTGACCATCACCAGTCAGGTGCAACAGCTAAATGGCAAAAGCGGGGTGTTAAACCAGACAATTACCCTGGAGCCGGAAGGGCAGGTGGTGGCTGACGCGTTGATTACCTTCGTCTGTATTGATTTGAAAACGCAAAAAGCGCTGCCGCTGGAAGGGGAGTTACGCGAAAAACTGGAGCAGATGGTGCAGTAGCTCAACGTTGCCTGATGGCGCTTCGCTTATCAGGCCTACGGGCGACATTGCGTACGATGAATGCTGTCGATAGGCCGGATAAGGCGTTTAAGCCGCCATCCGGCACTATTCGCTCAATTATTTCAGGCCGGTTTTCTGCTTCATTGCCGCCATCACTGTCGGTTTATTCGCCAAATAATGGTTCAGGCCGTTGGCACGCAGATTACACGCCGCACAGTGACCGCAACCGTCACCTTTGATGCCGTTATAGCAGGTTAGTGTTTCTTCGCGTACCAGGTCCAGCTTGCCCCAGTAATCAGCCAGCGCCCAGGTTTCGGCTTTATCGATCCACATCAGTGGGGTTTCAAAGCGAATATCTTTCGCCATCCCCAGGCTTACGGCATGGTTCAGGGCTTTGACGAACTCATCGCGACAGTCCGGGTATCCAGAGAAATCCGTTTCACAAACGCCGGTAATGACTGCCTCTGCCTGCACCTGGTACGCGTAAATTGCTGCCAGCGTTAAGAACAGAATATTGCGTCCTGGCACAAAGGTATTGGGAATGCCGTTCGCATCCGGTTCGTAATCGGGTACCGGAATATTATCGCGGGTCAGGCTGCTGACAGCCAGTTCACTGAGCAGTGTGACATCAAGCACTTTGTGCGCGCGTGCGCCAAGTTTTAAGGCCAGGTCACGTGCGACATCAATCTCAGCGCGATGGCGCTGACCATAATCAAAGGTCACGCAGTGCACTTCATCATACTGATGCAGCGCTTGCGCCAGACAAGTCGTGGAGTCCTGACCTCCACTGAATACAACAACGGCACGTTTCATGGCTTTTCCTGACAAAATAACGAAGCCCTTATGGTAGCGCCTGGGCGTGTCGCCGACCAGCTTCTTCACGCTGAAGGAGGTGGCAACCAGGCTTCGGTAAACTCAAACCAGCCACGAGGATTCAGGCGTACGCCGTTCACCCCTGGTGGCGCGCTGATGCGATAGTGATAATTGAACAGTGGCGTCAGGGTAGCGTCATGCATTAGCGTGGCGAAAACTTGTTGTAAAGCCGCGTGGCGATCGTCCTCATCGGCCTGGATTTGTAGGGCATCCAGGGTCGTTTGCAGATGTGTGTATGCTGGCGCATTCAATACATGTGACCAGAGCTGATCGCAGCGCAACCACTGTTCGAGAGTATATTCAGGTGCTTCACCAATCAGCCTGTCGCCCATCATCAGGTCGGCCTGGGCTAAAGGATGATCGCCATCCCAGTTTTTAGCATTATGAAAAATAAGGGTTAATTCGCATCCAAGCAATGCCAGCGCCTGGCGAAGCTGTTCAGCCATGGCGTGCAGTTCTACCGGCAGGTGGTAAGCCAGCGTCAGTTTTTCTGGTAGCGCTACTTCGTCGAGTTCATTCCATTGCGGGATATTCCACCCGGGCAGCAGTGCAGTGCTTGGCGTGATCAGATTTTCATCCACTTCAAGCGTTTGTAGCAGGGAAGAACGGTGGATGATATTGATCAGTCGACGGGCCTGCTGCGTATTCAGGCGCGCGCTTTTTCTGAGTGTGAGATAGCAAAAACCAAGGCTGATCCCGCTGCTTACCTGGCTTAGCATAGGTAACTCTTCGGGTTTACCAATCGCAATTTGCACCGGATGGCGGCAGCTGGTACCCAAATCCTGGGAGAAGAGCTGCGGGGTTATCCAGTATTCAATGGCTTTTAGCAGCGGATGACTCAGATGGTAGTGATCGTGACTCTCGATACGCACCAGCTCAGGAGTAAACAGTGTCAACCTGAACGGGCCGGTACCCACAAACGGGTGCTCAGGATGCGCCAGGTGACTGCTGTAGCTCGCCAGACGGTGCGCCAGCCAGAAGTCGGGACGATGCAGAATAAAGGTCAGACACTGGGGATGCGTAACCTCAATGCGCTTTACGCTGATAAACAGCTTATTCAGCGCAGGTAATTCTAACAGCTTCAGCAACTGTTGATGTAGCTGGGTGCTGCTGACCGTATCGCCGTTATGCCAATGCAGGGTGGAACGAATATAGAAATCCCAGCGCAGGCCGTCAGCGGAGATATTCCAGTGGTGGGCTAAGTCTCCACAGGGACGTTGCGTAGTGCTGTCAAATCGGGTCAGGCCAGAGAAAATTTGTCCGGCGAGGTGTTGCTCCGCACGACCGGGGAGAAATCCTGGGTGCAAAGGGTCAAGCGGGCGGTAATAGGGGATACGCAGGGTTGGCGTGTCGTTTTGCCATTGGCCGCCCATAAACGGCTGTAGCAACGTTCTTAATTCTCCCGGTGCTAACTGAGCCAGTTCCAGCACGCTAAGCTGTTCTCCCTTTTGCAGCGCCTGTTCCATCATGGTGTTGCGCAGGGAATCCGGCGTCACCAAAAAGCGTAATTGCCCGCGTTTCCCACGCCCAGACTGGGCGTGCCACTCCAGCCAGCCAGCATCCTGCGCTTGCTTCAGCAGGGTTCGCACGTGGCGCTCACTGCAAAAACAGCGTTCGGCCAGTTCCCCGACGGTCACCGACTGCGGTTCGCCGTTCGAAGGCTGCCATAGGCGTTGGTATTGGTTCAGGCGATTCAACAATCTCATATACACTTCATCCTTCAAGCTGCCTCTTTGTTGGCTGCGTTTATTCACCCCAGTCACATACTGAAATGTATGCTCCTGGGCGTTCATTCACTTGCCGCCTTGATGCAACTTGAATGATTTTCTGTAATAAACCCGGAACAATTCATTTTATCTATTCACTATTACTTCCGTATATCTCAGGTGATACTGAATCACAAGTTAACCGCGTCACAGTGTGGAGAAAGAAATGGCTCGTCTGGCTGCATTTGATATGGATGGCACCCTTTTAATGCCGAATCACCATTTAGGTGACGAAACGCTTTCAACGCTGGCGCGTCTGCGTGAACGCAATATCACCCTGACATTTGCCACTGGCCGCCATGTGCTGGAAATGCGCCACATTTTGGGTTCTATCTCACTGGACGCCTTTTTGATCACCGGTAACGGCACGCGCATTCACTCTCTTGAGGGCGATGTGTTGCACCGCCAGGATCTGGATCCGAATGTTGCGGATATCGTGTTACATCAGAAATGGGATACCACCGCCAGCATGCATGTCTTTAATGACAACGGTTGGTTTACCGGACAAGAGATTCCCTCACTGCTACAGGCGCATGTGTATAGCGGATTTCGCTACCAGATTGTCGATGTGAAACGTATTCCGGCTCATCAGGTAACGAAAATCTGTTTCTGCGGCGATCATGACTCTCTGATTCAATTACGTATTCAACTGAATGAAGCGCTGGGAGAACAGGCGAATCTCTGTTTCTCCGCGGTTGATTGCCTCGAGGTGCTGCCGCTGGGCTGTAACAAAGGATCTGCGCTGGCGGTGTTGAGTGACCACTTAGGATATTCAATGGCCGAGTGTATGGCGTTTGGCGATGCTATGAACGATCGCGAAATGTTAGGCAGCGTTGGGCGCGGCCTGATTATGGGTAACGCAATGCCGCAACTGATGGCTGAACTGCCTCATTTATCGGTGATTGGGCATTGTCGCAATCAGGCGGTGTCACACTTTTTGACGCATTGGCTGGACAATCCGCATCTACCTTATTCCCCCGAATGAGAGATCCCTTCCAGCAAGCCAGACTTCGCGTCTGGCTTTTTTTTGTCTGCTCAGTGTGTATTCAGCAACTGGGCAAGTTCCGCTTTCCACGGCGTTAAATCACCGATTTGTGCGTCAACCCATTGCGGGTTGTAGTAGGTTTCCAGATAGCGTTCACCGCTGTCGCAGAGCAGCGTCACCAGTGAACCGGTTTCTCCGGCGTTGCGCATGCGCGCGGCAAGTTGCAGCGTTCCCCACATGTTGGTGCCGGTTGAGGCACCGACTTTACGACCCAACTGCGTTTCCAGCCAGTGCGCGGTAGCCACGCTGGCGGCATCCGGCACGCGCAGCATTTCATCGACCACGTCAGGAATGAAAGAGGGTTCTACGCGCGGACGCCCGATACCTTCAATTTTGCTTCCTACCGGGCTGCGCAATGTCGCATCGCGATCCTGCCAGAAGGGCAGAAAAACCGAATTCTCCGGATCCACTACCATCAGGCGAGTATCGTAGCCCTGGCAGCGGATATAGCGGCCAATGGTTGCTGAGGTGCCGCCGGTGCCGGCGCTCATCACGATATGGCGGGGAACGGGGTTGGGCTCGCACTGCATCTGACGAAAGATGCTGTCGGCAATATTATTATTGCCACGCCAGTCGGTGGCGCGCTCAGCATAAGTGAACTGATCCATGTAATGACCGTTCAGTTCACGCGCCAATTGTTCAGAGGCCGCATAGATTTCGCAGGCGCTTTGCACGAAATGACAGCGACCGCCGTAAAATTCAATCTGTTCAACTTTACGTTTCGCCGTACAGGAAGGCATGACGGCAATAAACGGCAGCCCTAACAGTCGAGCGAAATAAGCCTCAGATACCGCCGTTGAACCGGACGATGATTCAATGATGGTGGTGCCTTCTTTGATCCAGCCATTGCACAATCCGTACAGAAACAGTGAGCGCGCCAGACGATGCTTCAGGCTCCCGGTCGGATGCGTGCTCTCATCTTTTAAATAGATCTGAATGCCCGGAAACGCCGGTAGCGACAGACGAATGAGATGCGTATCTGCAGAACGCTGATAATCCGCGTTGATTTCATTGATGGCGTTTTTAACCCAGGAGCTATTCATCATTAATAGATATCCGTTTGTCATTTTGTGCCCAGAATAGCGAAAAGCACGGAAAAAATTGTTGCCATTTAGCCTTTAAAATAGAATGTAAGTAGAAAATTCTTCTCTGTGGAGTGGATATGCTAGACAAAATTGACCGTAAGCTGCTTGGCTTACTGCAACAGGACTGCACCCTTTCTTTGCAGGCGTTAGCAGATGCCGTTAATCTGACTACCACTCCCTGTTGGAAACGCCTCAAACGGCTCGAGGATGACGGTGTTCTGCTGGGCAGAGTCGCCTTGCTGGATCCGGAAAAACTGGGGCTGGGCTTAACCGCGTTTGTGCTGATCAAAACTCAGCATCACAGTAGCGAATGGTATTGCCGCTTTGTCACTGAAGTGACCGGAATGCCTGAGGTTCTGGGATTCTGGCGTATGGCTGGGGAGTATGATTACCTGATGCGAGTGCAGGTCGCTGATATGAAAAGCTACGATGAATTTTATAAGCGCCTGGTGAACAGCGTACCGGGCCTGTCTGACGTCACCTCCAGCTTTGCTATGGAACAGATTAAATACACAACTGCTCTCCCTATTGAATAATTCTCCCGGCGCTTATTGCCGGAAATTTTGTCAGGACATAACGCGTGCGATTATTTGCTCAATTAAGCTGGTACTTCCGCCGGGAGTGGCGTCGCTACCTCGGGGCGGTGGCCTTGCTTATCATCATCGCTATTCTTCAGCTTATCCCGCCAAAAGTGGTCGGTATCATCGTGGACGGCGTGACGACACAGCGGTTCACCACCGAGCGACTGCTGATGTGGGTTGGCACGATTGCCCTGATTGCGGTGGTTGTCTATTTGTTGCGCTATGTCTGGCGCGTACTTTTGTTCGGCGCATCCTACCAACTGGCAGTTGAACTACGCGAAGACTATTACCGCCAGTTGAGCCGCCAGCATCCTGAATTTTATCTGCGTCATCGCACCGGCGATCTGATGGCGCGTGCAACTAACGATGTTGATCGGGTGGTGTTTGCGGCTGGCGAAGGTGTATTGACGCTGGTGGACTCGCTGGTCATGGGGTGCGCGGTGTTGATCGTGATGTCTACGCAAATCAGTTGGGAGCTGACGCTTATCGCGCTACTCCCAATGCCGGTGATGGCGATAATGATCAAACGTTACGGTGATCGACTCCATAACCGCTTTAAGGTTGCGCAAGCAGCGTTCTCCAGCCTTAACGATCGTACTCAGGAAAGCCTGACCAGTATCCGTATGATTAAGGCTTTTGGTCTGGAAGACCGACAGTCGGCGCTATTTGCCGCAGATGCTAAAGATACCGGCAAGAAAAACTTACGGGTCGCCCGCATTGACGCCCGTTTTGACCCCACGATTTATATCGCCATTGGTATGGCTAACCTGCTGGCTATCGCCGGGGGAAGCTGGATGGTGGTTCATGGCTCTCTGACCCTTGGTCAGTTAACCAGTTTTATGATGTATCTCGGGCTGATGATTTGGCCGATGCTGGCGCTGGCATGGATGTTTAACATTGTTGAGCGAGGCAGCGCCGCGTATAGCCGTATTCGCGCCATGCTGGCTGAAGCGCCGGTAGTGGATGACGGCACAGAACCCGTGCCGGAAGGACGCGGCGAGCTGGCGGTGGCAATTCGCGAATTTCGCTACCCGCAAACGGCTCATCCGGTGCTGGAGAATGTGAATTTCCAGCTTAAGCCAGGGCAGATGCTGGGTATTTGTGGCCCGACCGGCGCGGGTAAAAGTACGGTGTTGTCGCTGATCCAGCGTCATTTTGATATCACCGAGGGCGATGTGCGCTTTCATGATATCCCGTTAACTCGCTTGCAACTTGATAGCTGGCGTAGCCGTCTGGCAGTGGTCAGCCAGACACCTTTCTTGTTCTCGGATACGGTCGCCAACAACATAGCGCTTGGACGCCCACAGGCCACACAGGAAGAGATCGAACATGTTGCACGTCTGGCCAGCGTGCATGAGGATATTTTACGTCTTCCGCAAGGCTATGACACCGAAGTGGGTGAACGCGGGGTGATGCTGTCCGGTGGACAAAAACAGCGTATTTCTATCGCTCGTGCGCTGCTGCTGAATGCTGAAATCCTGATTCTTGACGATGCGTTATCGGCGGTGGATGGTCGTACTGAACATCAAATCCTGCATAACCTGCGCCAGTGGGGAGAAGGCAGAACCGTGATAATCAGCGCTCACCGTTTATCTGCGCTGACAGAAGCCAACGAGATTATCGTGATGCAGCATGGGCATATTGCCCAGCGCGGTGAGCATGAATCTTTAGTGCAACAGCCTGGCTGGTATCGCGATATGTACCGCTATCAGCAACTGGAAGCGGCGCTGTCTGATGCGCCAGAAATAAACGAGGAGGCGGCTAATGCGTAGTTTTGGGCAGCTATGGCCGACCCTGAAAAGACTGCTGGCGTACGGCTCTCCGTGGCGAAAACAGCTGGCAATTGCGGTAGTTATGCTGTGGGTGGCGGCTGCGGCGGAAGTCAGCGGCCCACTGCTGATTAGCTATTTTATCGATAACATGGTGGCGAAGAACAATCTGCCGCTGGCGATGGTTGCTGGGCTGGTGGCGGCATATGTCGGTCTGCAACTGTTGGCGGCGGGCCTGCATTACGCGCAGTCATTACTCTTTAACCAGGCGGCCGTTGGTGTGGTGCAGCAGTTACGTACCGATGTGATGGATGCCGCGCTACGTCAGCCGCTCAGTGCTTTCGATACTCAGCCAGTCGGGCAGCTTATCTCACGTGTGACCAATGACACCGAAGTGATCCGTGACCTGTATGTGACGGTGGTCGCGACGGTACTGCGCAGCGCCGCCTTAATCGGTGCCATGCTGGTGGCGATGTTCAGCCTTGAGTGGCGTATGGCGCTGGTGGCGATGGCCATTTTCCCGGCGGTGATGGTGGTGATGGTGATTTATCAACGCTACAGCACCCCGATTGTGCGTCGGGTGCGCGCTTATCTGGCGGATATTAACGATGGCTTTAACGAAGTCATCAACGGCATGAGCGTTATCCAGCAGTTCCGCCAGCAGGCGCGATTTGGCGAGAGAATGGGGGAGGCCAGCCGCTCGCACTATATGGCGCGTATGCAAACCCTGCGACTGGATGGCTTTTTGCTGCGCCCGCTGCTGAGCCTTTTCTCGGCGCTGATCCTCTGCGGTTTGCTGATGCTGTTTAGCTTTACCTCTGGCAGCTCCATTGAGGTTGGGGTGCTGTACGCGTTTATCAGCTACCTCGGCCGTTTGAACGAGCCGCTGATCGAGCTAACCACCCAGCAATCAATGCTGCAGCAGGCGGTTGTCGCCGGCGAGCGAGTGTTCGAACTGATGGACGGGCCTCGTCAGCGCTATGGTGAAGATGATCGACCGCTGAAGAGCGGGGACATTGAGGTGGATAACGTTTCATTTGCCTATCGTGACGACAATCTGGTGCTGCAAAACATCAGTCTGTCCGTGCCTTCGCGCAGCTTTGTAGCGTTGGTCGGGCATACCGGTAGCGGCAAAAGTACGCTGGCCAGTCTGCTGATGGGTTACTACCCGTTGACGCATGGCGAAATCCGCCTTGACGGACGTCCGCTGTCTTCACTGAGCCACAGTGTGTTACGCCAGGGCGTGGCGATGGTGCAACAGGATCCGGTGGTGATGGCGGATACCTTCCTGGCAAACGTCACGCTGGGGCGTGATATCTCAGAAGAACGGGTGTGGCAGGCGCTGGAAACCGTACAGCTAGCCGAGCTGGCGCGGGGTCTGAGCGAGGGTATTCATACCCGGCTGGGCGAGCAGGGCAATAATCTATCAGTCGGGCAGAAACAGCTGCTGGCGCTGGCGCGCGTGCTGGTCGAAACGCCGCAGGTGCTGATTTTGGACGAAGCGACGGCCAGCATTGACTCCGGTACTGAACAGGCTATTCAGCAGGCGTTGGCAGCGGTGCGTGAGCACACCACGCTGGTGGTGATTGCGCATCGGTTATCCACTATTGTCGATGCGGATACCATTCTGGTACTGCACCGGGGACAGGCCGTTGAACGCGGCACGCACCAGCAACTGCTTGCCGCACAGGGCCGCTACTGGCAAATGTATCAACTGCAGTTGGCGGGCGAAGAGCTGGCGGCTAGCGTAAACGAAGATTCGGCAATCGCCTGATGGCGCTGCGTTTCTCAGGCCTACAGCCAGTGTGGTTTCGTAGGCCTGAGAAAGCGTTTTCGCCACCATCCGGCAATCAACAATCTGGTGCAAAAATGTAACGCACTATGCACCGTTATAGTGCATTTTTTCTTTTTCTCTCCTGGCCGTACCCCGTGCGGCTGAATCATCCCGCGTTTTTCATTCCTGGCACATCCCTTGCAATATTCATTTGGTGTATCTGCAGCCACTACTGAATTCTGACTGGAGGGGATCTATGAAGCTGGTTACCGTGGTAATCAAACCGTTCAAACTGGAAGACGTCCGTGAAGCATTGTCGTCTATTGGTATTCAGGGGCTGACCGTCACCGAAGTGAAGGGCTTTGGCCGACAAAAAGGTCATGCCGAGTTGTACCGGGGAGCTGAATACAGCGTCAACTTCTTACCCAAAGTGAAGATTGATGTGGCAATTGCTGATGACCAACTGGATGGCGTAATTGATGTCATCAGTAAGGCCGCCTACACCGGAAAAATTGGCGACGGCAAAATTTTCGTCGCCGAGCTGCAACGTGTGATTCGTATTCGTACCGGCGAAGCCGACGAAGCTGCACTGTAACGTCTGGCACACAGTGATAGGAAACCAAAAAATGAAGATAGCGACGATGAAAACAGGTATTGCTTCACTGGCGCTGCTGCCGGGTCTGGCGATGGCGGCACCGGCGGTTGCAGATAAAGCGGATAACGCTTTTATGATGATCTGTACCGCGCTGGTGCTGTTTATGACCATCCCAGGCATTGCGCTGTTCTATGGCGGTTTGATTCGCGGTAAGAACGTGTTGTCGATGCTGACCCAGGTGACGGTGACATTTGCTCTGGTTTGTATTTTATGGGTGGTTTATGGCTACTCACTGGCCTTTGGCGAAGGAAATAATTTCTTCGGTAACTTCAACTGGGTCATGCTGAAGAATATTGCACTGACGGCGGTCACGGGGAGCTTCTACCAGTACATTCACGTTGCTTTTCAGGGGTCTTTCGCTTGCATTACCGTTGGGCTTATTGTCGGTGCACTGGCTGAGCGCATTCGGTTCTCTGCGGTGCTGATTTTTGTGGTGGTGTGGCTGACGCTGTCCTACATCCCTATTGCACACATGGTCTGGGGCGGCGGTTTGCTGGCTACTCACGGTGCGCTGGATTTTGCTGGCGGTACGGTAGTACATATCAACGCTGCGATTGCCGGCCTGGTTGGGGCTTATCTGATTGGTAAACGCGTCGGTTTTGGCAAAGAAGCGTTTAAGCCACATAACCTGCCAATGGTCTTTACCGGCACGGCTATTCTCTATATCGGTTGGTTTGGCTTTAACGCTGGCTCCGCGGGTATGGCGAATGAAATTGCTGCGCTGGCCTTCGTCAATACCGTTGTTGCAACCGCGGCCGCCATTCTCGGCTGGATCTTCGGTGAATGGGCGCTGCGTGGCAAACCGTCCCTGCTGGGCGCGTGTTCTGGCGCCATTGCCGGTCTGGTAGGCGTGACACCTGCCTGTGGCTATATCGGTGTCGGCGGCGCGCTGATTATCGGTGTCGCTGCGGGGCTGGCTGGCCTGTGGGGCGTAACCATGCTGAAGCGCTTTCTGCGCGTTGATGACCCGTGTGATGTCTTCGGTGTTCACGGTGTGTGCGGCATTGTCGGCTGCATCCTGACCGGCGTTTTCGCGGCCAGCTCTCTGGGCGGCGTAGGCTTTGCCGAAGGCGTTACCATGGGGCATCAGTTGCTGGTACAACTGGAAAGCGTGGCGATCACCATCGTCTGGTCCGGCGTGGTGGCCTTCATTGGCTATAAGCTGGCGGATATGACGGTGGGGCTGCGTGTACCAGAAGAGCAGGAACGCGAAGGTCTGGATGTGAACAGCCACGGCGAGAACGCTTACAACGCTTGATGTTTCAATCTGCCGGATGGCAACGCTTTTGCGTCACCATCCGGTAATTCTCAATTACGATTACGCATTACCCCTTCCTGCACGGTAGAAGCAACCAGCACGCCGTCCTGCGTATAAAACTCCCCGCGAACAAAGCCCCGTGCGCCGGAGGCCGAAGTACTCTCGACGTTATACAACAACCACTCATTGATATTAAACGGACGATGGAACCACATGGAGTGGTCAATGGTGGCGATCTGAATCCCTTTTTCCAGGAAACCAATTCCGTACGGCTGCAGCGCAACAGGCAGGAAGTTCAGGTCTGAAGCATAACCCAGCAGATATTGGTGGACGCGCAGATCGTCCTGCAACTCGCCGTTTGCACGGATCCAAACCTGGCGCGCCGGAGGTGCGACGTGACCTTTTAAGGGGTTATGAAATTCAACCGGACGCACTTCCAATGGACGATCGTTGATAAATTTTTCTTTCAACAGCGGCGGCAGCAAATGCGCCACTGAGCGAGCAATTTCTGTTTCTGATTTAAGCTCATCGGGACTCGGCGCATCCGGCATGGTTTTCTGATGTTCAAATCCGTCTTCCGGCGCCTGGAAAGAGGCTGTCATGTAAAAAATAGGTTTACCATTCTGGATTGCGGCAACGCGGCGCGCGCTGAAGCTGTTACCATCACGCAGCACCTCGACATCATAGATGATGGGCTTTTGGCTATCGCCGGGGCGTAAAAAGTAGCTGTGAAAAGAGTGGACCAGACGCTCTTCCGGTACGGTTTCTTTGGCGGCATACAGCGCCTGACCGACAACCTGTCCCCCAAAAACCTGACGTAACCCTAAGTCTTCACTTTGGCCCCGAAAGAGTCCTTCTTCAATTTTTTCCAGATTTAACAATGTCAGCAAATTTTTCAGTGCCAGACTCATACGTGCTCTCCAGGTAATAGCGTTCTCGCAGCGAGGTAGGCAGAGTATAACGCAATTTTGAAAGTGGTCCGATGGGTGCAATTGTCTGAATTACTGGCCGATTACAGGCAAAACCAGCTGTCTTGTGCCACACTTAGTCACGTTATGTTTTTGTTAACCACTCTTCTGGCGAGGAAAGTTCTCGCTGGTGCATAGATGATAAGGAGAATTTAATGAAACTCGTGCACATGGTAAGTGGTTTAGCGGTTGCGGTCGCTCTGGCGGCCTGTGCTGATAAAAGCGCGGATATTCAGACACCTGCGCCAAGCCCTAATACGTCAATTGCTGACACACAGTCAAAAATTCAACAGCCGAATGTGTCTGGTACGGTATGGATCCGCCAGAAAGTTGCCTTACCGCCGGATGCCGTGCTGACCGTAACACTGTCAGATGCATCGCTTGCCGATGCACCGTCAAAAGTGCTGTCGCAAAAAGTTGTACGTACCGAGGGTAAACAAGCACCATTCAGCTTCGTACTCCCGTTTAACCCGGCAGATATTCAGCCGAACGCCCGTATTCTGCTGAGTGCGGCGATTACGGTGAATGATAAACTGGTCTTTATTACTGATACCGTCCAGACGGTGATCAATCAGGGAGGGACTAAAGCCGACCTGACCCTGGTCCCGGTCCAGCAGACGGCTGTTCCAGTACAGGCGAGTGGTGGTGCCGCGACAACGGTACCGTCAACGTCACCCACACAGGTGAATCCGTCTTCCGCCGTTCCTGCCCCGACACAGTACTAAGGGCATACTAACCCTCTCCATCCGGAGGGGGTTAGTACACCCAGCGATAGCGCTGTAAATCGATTTGTCCACTCCCTGAAACCACAATACCTTCCGCCAGCAACGCCTGACGCTGTCGTTGTAGGTCTGGACCTGTAAGCGAAATGGCACCATGACGATTAACCACCCGATGCCAGGGCAAAGTGCTGCCTTCGGGGAGACGCTTAAGCACGCCGCCTACCTGGCGAGCAGCACGCGGTGAGCCAGCAAGCCTGGCGACATCGCCATAGGTGGTGACGAATCCTTCGGGGATTGAGGCAACGATTTGCCAGACGCGTTGAGGGAAAGAGTCTTGTATATCCATCGTTTTTTCCTGCGCTAATCCTCCAGCATAATCCCGAATGACGAGGTAGTGAAGCTTCATTGCACAAGAAAACAGCATCCGGTGCTGGATGGGTTGCAATTACCGGGTGCAGCAGTGATAATGCGCCTGCGCGTTGGTTGACAACGCTCTCAATGGGGGCTCTGTTGGTTCTCCCGCAACGCTACTCTGTTCACCAGGTCAGGTCCGGAAGGAAGCAGCCAGGGCAGATGACGTGTGTGCCGGGATGTAGCTGGCAGGGCCCCCACCCAATTCTGCCGTCCGGCAATCTCAATTCTTCTCATCTTCTTTTCTTTGTCATCGTATTGTCATTTTATTGTCATCAAATGCTGTCAATGTGTTTCGGGGATGTTATTTGATGCTTTTGCCGCTGCCATCGCGCTGTAACGACATGGTCTTACATCCGGTGTGTTTTGGCTGACCACAAGGATTTTCTACGATGTCGACCGCTGTATTGAATGTCAAAATTGATGAGGCGCTAAAAGAAAAGCTGCGTCACTACGCTGAAGTGAATAATGAGAACCTAAGTATCTCGACGGAAAAATTGCTACTTATCGCGTTTTCCGCCATTGAAGAGGCGGGAGTCTCCGCTGATGATATTGATAGCCAGCATACGGAAGAATCCGTGGTTGAAGCACTGACTCCTAAAGAAATCAAAGCATTGCGCAGATTACTGAAGAAGAAAAAATGAAACAACAACCGCTCTCAACCGCCTGTAATTATGGCGAAGCCTGTGAATTGCTACGTTCCGGTTATGTGAAACATGTTCGTTTGAGCTGGAATGTCGGTAGCGATGAGTTTTTCCGTATTGCTTCTGACTGGTGCGATGCCGGGGCGAAAATTAAGAAAGACGGCGAGAATTTTGTGATTTCCCTGAAGGGGTTCCCGGTTCCTCCTCAGCGGTAATAATGCCCAGACATCCTCGTCCATCACGGTATTCCAGGACGAGTCTTTTGACTCGTCGCTTAGATTATTTTGCGCATTTTCCCGTGACTTGCCTGTAAACGCAGATTATCCCAAATGGGTTGCAACGTCCGGAAAGCCGAGCGCATTGTGTCATCGGGCAGAGCAAAGGGCATACGCAAAAAGCGATCGAATGCGCCATCCAGGCCGAAGCGCGTCCCGGTACCCAACTGAATACCTGCACTTTCGGCACGGGTGGCAAAGAGTGTTGCCAGCGTATCGGGTAATTCAACCCAGAAAGAGAGTCCCCCCTGTGGTTGAGTAAACTGCCACTCCGGGAAATGTGTCTTCATCAGGTCATGGCACAGATCGCGCCGGGTGGTGAGCAATTGCCGTCTGTCGGGAAGAAAATCGGCCGCATTGTCCAGCAACCAACCCGTGGCAAGCTGTTCAAGCACTGGTGATCCTAAATCAAATGTGTCGCGAGTCTGTACCAGCGCGGCAATAGTACGTGACGAGGCCCGAATCCATCCCAGACGCAGACCTCCCCAGAAGCTTTTCCCTGCCGATCCCAGCAGGATCACCGGCGCACCGCGATTGAATGCAGCAAGTGGAGGCGGAGGCGGGGCGTCATACCACAGGTTCACCATGGTCTCATCGACCACCAGCGTGGTGCAGGTTCTTTCCGCAATATCCGCCACAACCT
The DNA here is from genome assembly GCF_014104295.1 of Citrobacter sp. RHBSTW-00029. NCBI lineage: Bacteria > Pseudomonadati > Pseudomonadota > Gammaproteobacteria > Enterobacterales > Enterobacteriaceae > Citrobacter > Citrobacter sp. RHBSTW-00029. The sequence goes on along the minus strand of NZ_JABXRT010000001.1, from coordinate 3,014,671 downwards.
GGCGAGTTTCGGCGTCCATACAGCGTCCGGTCGGGTTGTGAAAGTCCGGCATCAGATAGGCCATTCTCGGGGCTGTTTGCGCGAGGGTGGCAACCAGACCCGCTGTATCCCAACCGTGCTCAGGCAGCGAAACGCCGACGGGGCGACATGATGCCCCTTGTATTGCTGCAATCGCCAGCGGATACGTGGGGTGATCGACCACTACGCGATCGCCGGGACCGGTGAGTAAACGCAGGATCAACGCCAGGCCGCTGACCGCGCCGTTCACGACCATTATTTCATCCGACTGTGTGGGTAATCCACGTTCGCAATAATGCCGGGCGATGGATTCACGCAAAACCGCCAGTCCCTGCGGCAGATACCCGGAGCTCAGCAAATGCTGCGGCATCGCAAATAACGCTTGTTGGTAAGCCTGATGAATTTCTGGCCCGGCGCTGAGGGCCGCTGTGGACAAATCCAACGCTGTGCCGGTACTGGTTCGCGTAGGCACATGACGAATGTGTTCCGGCAGGATCACCCGTGAGCCGCTCCCATGACGGCTTTCCAGATATCCCTCTTCACGCAGTTGCGCCATGGCGCTGGCGACGGTGGTTCGGCTCACTTCCAGAACGGCAGCGAGCTCGCGTTCGCCGGGCAAGCGACTATCCAGTGCCAGTCGACCATCCAGGATCAGCAGACGTAACGCTTCCGCCAGTTGTCGCCAGATAGGCGTTCGCGAGGGGCTTTCCTGCCAGTGCCCTAGCAGGCGCTGCAAAGATTGACTTCCGTAACGGCGAGATGACATAGCAGTCCACTTTTTGAAAACTGGACATTAATCATAGTGCCAATTGCGGTGAAGATGAAAGCTATCTGAGAGGCGAGGAGAAAATTATGCTGCGTCGTTTACTTCAGCTGTATGTTGGACTGGCGCTGTACGGCGTTTCGACGGCGATGTTTGTCCGTGCAGATTTAGGGGCTGATCCGTGGAACGTATTTCATCTGGGCGTGGCAAATCTATTATCGATGAATATCGGCCTGGTGATCATCGCCGTGGGTGTATTGGTACTGCTGGCATGGATACCGCTACGCCAGCGCCCCGGATTTGGCACTCTCAGCAATGTCATTATGATTGGTTTGGCGGCAGATGCCGCGCTGGTGGTGATCCCAGGATTCGAATCGCTACTGACGCGCAGTGGACTGCTGGTTGCGGCGGTGATCCTGAACGCGTTAGCCACCAGTCTGTACATTGGCGCCGGTTTTGGTGCGGGCCCACGTGACGGCTTGATGACCGGCATTCATGCGCGTACTGGTTGGTCTGTACGGACTATCCGGACCGCAATCGAGGTGTCGGTTTTGCTCAGCGGTTGGCTTCTTGGCGGAACCGTGGGTGTTGGAACGGTACTGTATGCGTTAGCTATTGGACCGTTAATTCAGATTTGCCTGCCGTGGTTTCGTCATCTGCCGCAGTCACGTATTTGTGTTCGGAATGAGCCTACGGCGTGATTGCCTGCTGACGACTAAACTTAACCTCGACTGACGCGGCTGGAATCGGCTTGCCGCGCAGTACACTTCGGAGGTTTATCTGATGAAGTATGTTGATGGTTTTGTTGTTGCCGTTCCTGCCGAAAACAAGGAGGCATATATCGCGATGGCGGCAAAGGCTGCGCCGCTTTTCAAGGAATTCGGTGCACTGCGCGTTGTGGAGTGTTGGGCTGATGATGTTCCCGACGGTAAGTTGACCGATTTTCGTATGGCGGTGAAAGCGCAGGATCATGAAGAAGTGGTATTCAGCTGGATTGAATACCCTTCCAAAGAAGTCCGCGATGCGGCGAACCAGAAGATGATGTCCGATCCCCGTATGAAGGAGTTTGGTGAATCTATGCCATTTGATGGCAAGCGAATGATCTACGGCGGATTCTCGCCCATTATGGAAGAGTGACATGACTGGCTGTGCGGCGTGCCGCCAGCCATCTCAATACACGCCAGTGCCATGCTAAAGTCGTTTTTCCGCCCACAGAATAAATTCCGCCTTTGGCAGTGCTTTGCTGTACAACCAGCCCTGACCATACTGCACGCCATGTTGACGTAGCCAGCTTTCCTGGTTCTCGGTCTCGATGCCTTCTGCCACCATTTCCAGCTTCAGCGTTTTGGCTATCTCGATAATATGTGGCGTGACGTTATTGTATTCCAGCGCATCGACGAACGATTTGTCTATCTTCAGGATGTCTACATCCAGATCCTGCAAATAGCTCAGACTGGAATAACCGGTACCAAAGTCATCAATATAGATTGAGTGACCCGCCTGACGGTATTTAGCAATAAACGGCGCGCTGTTTTTCGGGTCGGCAAATTCGCGTTCAGTCAGTTCCAGGGCAATTTGTGCGGGTTTTAGTTGCCAGTGGTTAACCATGCGGCTTAGCAGCGCCGGAAGCGTTTCGGACTTCAAATCGGCCGACTCAAGGTTGAGTGATATATGCTGTTGAGGATGTTGATGCAGCCATTTACCTAGATCCTCGAAGACGTTTTCAATAATCAAACGTGTGAGTGGTTCTGTCAGGCCGGTTTCTTCGGCCAGCGGGATAAAAATATCGGGTGAGAGATAGCTACCGTCAGCTTGTCGCCAGCGGGCCAGTGCTTCCGCACCCACGACCTTTCCTGTTTTGAGCGAAATAATGGGCTGGTAATGGACCTTGATAGCCCGGTTCTGAATGGCATCTTGCAATTGGTGATGGGGGGACTGCAAGCGGCGCAAAATACGCAGGATAAAGAGGGCGGTGAGCAGGCCAATAATGAGCCCTGCCGGGAGCCAGATCAGCGCCTGTCGGTGCCAGGATTTTTGCAAAGGTAATGTCGACGCCCAGCTTACGATAGTGATGCCCAGTTCGGGGAAAGGGCGAGAATTATAAATACTGCCCTCTTTTTGAAAATGGCTGATAGAACGGTCTTTTTGCAGATGATGTAACACGTCTGAAGGGAGATCGGCACTACTGGCCACCACGACGTTGCTTACTGTACCCACAATGGCGACTTCGATAGGCCATGAACCAAATGGAATGACATCAATGAACGATCCCGGATCGATCATCACGACATAATGTTCGCTGCCGAGCGCCGCCATAAAACGTTGTATTCCGAGGTCGTTTTGCGAAGTTAACCAGGCGCGATAGCCATCAGGTGTCATTTTCATTGGTGGCGGAAACGCAGCAGCCAGGCTCCTTTTCTCAAGGGAGGAACATTGTGGAACATTGCCTTTGAGGTACATCACTTCCTGAATATAACGGTAGCTGTATGACAACCGGCGCATTTCCAGCAAATGTTCCTCTGAGCAGGGCACACCCTGGAAGGCTTCTATTTTGCGTAGCGCTTTTTTGGCCTGTTCGCCGACGCGTTCTGTACGCAAAGCGACGCGGGTAGAGAATGAATCAAGTTCATCGATAAATTTCGTTTCGACCTGACGATGTGCCAGCCACAGGCTTAAACACACCGGTACGAGGATGGACAGAACCAGTATTCCCGTCACCAGGCCAATCAGATGTCGTGTTGTCACGGTGATATCCTTATTTACACAGCATAGGGAAAGTATATCTGAAAGCCGAAAAAGCTATTCGATTGGCATCATATATTTACGGCCACTTATCATCCCGTTTAGTAGCCCACAACGTAAATCGGGTTGTGATTCGTACAAGAGTGGTGTATTTTGTTGGCTATGTTATAACGTAACAAATTGAGGTTGCCATGAAACCGGATATCCACCCTTTTTATCGCCCAGTGGTGTTTCACGATACCAGTGCCAATGAATACTTTAAGGTCGGTTCGACGATTAAAACCGAACGAGAGATTGAGTTCGAGGGCCAAATGTACCCGTACGTAACGCTTGATATCTCGTCTAAGTCACATCCGTACTATACCGGTAAACAGAAAACCTTCGATAATGAAGGCAGCGCGGCTCGTTTCCAGAAACGTTTCGGCCACTTCATTGGCACTAAGCGAGGTTAAGATGCAGGTACTCAATTCACTTCGCAGCGCAAAGCAGCGGCACCCTGACTGCCAGATAGTCAAACGCAAAGGGCGTTTGTACGTCATCTGCAAAACGAATCCGCGGTTTAAAGCGGTACAGGGCCGTAAAAAAAGACGTTAGTCACTTCGCCAGCATTACAGGGACTGAAGTGCGTTCCCCTCGTGGGACGCACTTTTTTTGTTTGTGACAGGGCGTGATTACTGACTAGCCTGCGCGCGGGTTAGTGTGAAGACATCATAAAATGACAGTTCGCCTTTCCGCGTTATCATTTTTTGCAGTTGGGCCTTATGCTCACTGTCGACTTGGGGAGAGTGCAGAATAGTGTCGATCAGCGAGGGTGGCACAAAGCGTGTGTTGTACCATTCACCGTTATAGCAGACTCTGAAATCCAGTACGTCAATGTCTTCAAAGCGGTAACGTGGCGCAACGTCAAAAAAGAAAAAGGCGTTGAGTAAGGCGAACAGTACAACCAACAGCCATACCGAATCGACCAGCGTTTCTGATTGCAGCATAACCGCCAGTGTGGCAAAAAACGCAACATACATGCCGATAAATAGCCCTGGATGTTTACGAATAAAGCTGATGCTAAAGCGCGGTTTGTTGTCGCGCTTTTCGCGAATATTTAAGTCATCGATGGTTTCGGTAAGCAGGCGTTGTATTTCTGTCATCTCTTGCCTTCGTGAAGTCTGCAATAGTCAGGAGGGATCAGCCCATTTTAAAAGGGGATACTGTCTGAGAAAAGTAACAGATTAACCACAATTTAGCATAACAGTTACATATCAGATCACAGTGTTTTGATGATCCGTGCCGGATTGCCTCCGACGACGGTGTTTGCCGGAACGCTTTTCGTCACCACTGCGCCTGACGCCACAACCACATTGTCGCCCAGTGTTACCCCCGGATTTATGACTGCGCGACCACCGATCCAGACATTATTCCCGATGGTTACAGGTTTCCCTAGTTCAACCCCGCTATTGCGTTCGTTAGCGTCCAGTGGATGAGTTGCCGTATAGATATGGACTCCCGGTGCCAACATACAGTTATCACCGATGTGGATTGGGCAGACATCAAGCATGACGCAGTCGAAGTTGGCGTAAAACGCTTTGCCGAGATAAATGTTATACCCGTAGTCGCAACGAAAAGAGGGCTCAATGTAAGCGCCTTCGCTTTGCCCCAACAGATCGCGCAGGATAGCCTGACGTTCACTCTGCGCATCGGGTGCGGTGGCATTGTATCGGTGGATGAGTAGGCGTGCGCGGAGACGGTCGTTGCGCAACGTTTCATCTGCCGGGCGATACAATTCGCCGGCGATCATCTTTTTCTTATCTTCACTCATTACGAACTTTCCCGTTTGCTGATAGGCAGTCACAGTACAGTAAAACGCAATGCAGGGAAGGGGAACGTTCCCGTTTTCTCACTGTGATCGCAATCACGTGATTTGAATTAAATAATGATAGTTGGTGCGGGAAATGGTCAGCCAGACAAACAAATGTTTCGCGATACCTGACTTAACCTCATGAGCAATTAACGAATAAATTTCCAAACAGATGTTGGGATCTTGTCGTAGAGCTTATTCATTGTCAATTCAGCAAGACGATGATCGGCGGCTGAGTAAAATACAGCCAGTTCATTGTCAGACAATTCATATTTATTTTTCTCAATAACACGTTCAAGCGTGTCAATTGTTTGACAGCGTCGCAGGCGCATCAAATAATCTGTTTTAGTTAATGGTTTATCGGACATAACTCTTACCTATGATTGTAATAATTTTTAACAAGACAAACTGACAGGATTAGCCCTGGTGGCATTGACAAAACAGCGAAACAGTCGATTACCTGACTTCCGCCATTTCTGTAGATCCTGCGTATTAATACCATAACTACTGAACAACATAAAAGTGTCATCCAGGTATTCATCAATCTGCGCGATCAGCTTATTGTCCTCATTGTACTTAATTTTATAATTAAGTGCGAAGGTTGCAATATGCTCTATCAGTTCATTGAGCTGCAAGCTGGTTGCAGAGGTAGGGTCATTTACCCAACCATGATTGCTTTGTTCAAGGTTTGCAAGACAGTCATGATACAGGGTTTCGCAGAGAAATTTAAGCTGCGCGATATCATGTCTTTTCGGTGAGTATTCATCCATAACGCATCCCCTTCTTAGTGGTTTAGACTAACCGAACACCTTTCGGGATGGATACAACAAACGACCTGGAACTTGCCCGCGACTCCTGATGATTTAACTATAATCTACTCTAAAAAAGATTTCATCGTCATATCACGAAAAATTACAATTATGCAAAATTATGACGCAGTCCCATTTTTACATTTTAACAGATAAATGCCGGTATTCGAAATGGAACAACTTCTTTATTCTCGGCCAATCATCACGTTATCTTGTTTAGGTTTAGCAACGAAAGGCGACAACCGACTCTGTGAACGAAAACTAGGAATAGTCTTAATATTTATTTAAGTAAATAAGGGTTCATGACGTTTTTTAAGAATAGCCTTTAGACTCACAAGGATTATATCGCTTATTTAAACAAGAGAAAATAAACGAAATCGCAATAAGCGCTTTTTATGATTTTTTTCCAGAAAAAAGGCCGCTTGCGCGGCCTTATCTTTAGGAATGTATCAATGATGCTCAACTGAGTGGCTATGTTCAACATCTTCGTTCTTGCGGCTAAAGCGGCGGCGGACCACCACAAAGAACACCGGAACAAAGAAGATAGCCAATACGGTTGCTGTGACCATCCCGCCCATTACGCCAGTACCGACGGCGTTCTGCGCGCCACTCCCTGCACCGGAGCTGATAACCAGTGGCATTACGCCGAGGATAAAGGCTAACGATGTCATCAGAATCGGACGTAAACGCATACGAACTGCGTCCAGCGTCGCTTCTACCAGGCCTTTACCTTCTTTATCCATCAAGTCTTTGGCGAATTCGACGATCAATATCGCGTTCTTCGCCGACAACCCAATGGTTGTGAGCAGGCCCACCTGGAAGTAAACGTCGTTGGTCAAACCACGGAATGTTGCCGCCAGCAGCGCACCGATAACCCCCAGTGGAACGACCAGCATAACGGAGAACGGAATTGACCAGCTCTCGTACAATGCCGCCAGACACAGGAAGACGACGATCAGTGAAATCGCATACAGGGCAGGTGCCTGGTTACCGGACAGCCGTTCCTGGTAGGACATGCCCGTCCAGTCATAGCCGATACCGGATGGCAGTTTGCTGGCCAGTTGCTCCATCATTGCCATCGCTTCACCGGTACTTTTACCCGGTGCGGCCTGGCCCAGGATTTCCATGGAAGGCAGACCGTTATAGCGTTCCAGACGCGGAGAACCATATTCCCAACGTGAGGAAGAGAACGCAGAGAACGGCACCATTTGTCCATCGCTACCGCGGACATACCAGTTTCCAATATCTTCCGGCAACATACGGTATTTGGCTTCAGACATGACGTAAACTTTCTTCACACGACCACGGTCGATGAAGTCGTTAACGTAGCTTCCGCCCCATGCAGCGCCCAGCGTTGTATTAATGTCACTAATGGAAACACCCAGAGCCTGCGCTTTTTCCTGATCGATATCGATCTTGAATTGCGGAGTATCTTCCAGACCGTTAGGACGTACGCCTACCAACAGATCTGGATGTTTCGCGACTTCACCAAACAGTTGGTTACGCGCCTGAGTCAATTTTTCATGGCCCAGACCAGCCTGGTCAATCAACTGGAAGTCGAAACCCGTCGCGGTGCCAAGTTCTACGATTGCTGGCAGGTTAAAGGCGAATACCATGGCGTCTTTAATCTGCGAGAATGCACCCATCGCACGTTGAGTAATGGCCTCAACTTTGTTCTCTTCGCCCGGACGTTCACTCCAGTCTTTCAACGAGACGAACGCGATACCGGTGTTCTGACCACGACCCGCAAAGCCGAAGCCGTTAACGGCAAACACCGATTCAACGTTCGCTTTTTCTTTAGTCAGATAGTAATCCGTCATTTCGTCCAGCACCTTCTGGGTACGCTCTTGCGTTGCACCCGCTGGCAGCTGAGCCATTGACAGGAATACCCCCTGGTCTTCATCCGGCAAGAACGAACTTGGCAGACGAACGAACAGATAGGCCATGCCCACGACGATGATCAGATACAGCGCCAGATAACGACCGGTGCTGCGCAGAATACCGCCTACGCTGTCGGTATAGTGGTGCGTGCTCTTATCGAACATGCGGTTGAACCAACCGAAGAAGCCCGTTTTGCCTTCACCGTGATCGCCTTTAGCAATCGGTTTAAGCATTGTTGCACACAGGGCAGGGGTCAGAATCAACGCCACCAGTACAGACAACGCCATTGCGGAAACAATGGTGATGGAGAACTGACGGTAAATCGCACCGGTAGAACCCCCGAAGAAGGCCATTGGGATAAATACCGCTGACAGTACCATCGCGATACCCACCAATGCGCCCTGAATCTGGCCCATTGATTTACGCGTTGCTTCTTTCGGTGGTAGCCCTTCTTCGGCCATGACACGTTCAACGTTCTCGACCACCACGATGGCGTCATCCACCAACAGGCCGATGGCGAGCACCATTCCGAACATCGTCAACGTGTTTATCGAGAAGCCGAAAATCGCAAGGACGGCAAACGTACCCAATAGCACCACCGGCACGGCGATAGTCGGAATCAACGTCGCGCGGAAGTTCTGCAGGAACAGATACATTACCAGGAACACGAGGATGATTGCTTCTGCCAGCGTTTTCACTACTTCGTGAATAGATATTTTCACGAACGGCGTAGTGTCATACGGGTAAACGATCTTCAGGCCTGACGGGAAGAAGGGTTCCATCTTCTTCAGCTCTTCGCGGATAGCGTTCGCGGTGTCGAGGGCGTTAGCGCCTGTCGCCAGCTTGATACCCAGGCCAGACGCAGGTTTGCCGTTGAACTTCGCAATGATGTCGTAGTTCTCGCCACCCAGTTCGACTTTCGCGACGTCACGCAGACGTACCTGAGAGCCATCCTGGTTCACTTTCAGCAGAATTTTGCCGAACTCATCTGCGGAGGTCAGACGGGTTTGCGCGATGATCGACGCGTTAAGCTGCTGGCCTTTCACTGGCGGCGTACCGCCTAACTGACCGGCCGCAACCTGGGCGTTCTGCGCTTTAATGGCGCTGATCACATCAACCGGCGTCAGTTGGAAGTTGTTCAGTTTATTCGGATCCATCCAGATACGCATCGCGTACTGGGAACCGAACAGCTGCACGTCGCCCACACCTGAAGTACGGCTGATCGCATCCTTCATGTTGGCGCCCACGTAGTCGGAAATATCCTCCTGCGTCATGGTGCCGTTGGTGTTGATGACGCCGACAACCATCAGGAAGCTACTGGACGATTTCTCGACGCTCACGCCCTGTTGTTGTACTTCCTGCGGCAGCAGCGGCATTGCCAGCTGCAGTTTGTTCTGCACCTGAACCTGCGCAATGTCAGCATCAGTACCAGACTGGAAGGTCAGGGTGATCTGCACGGTACCCGTGGAGTCACTGTTTGAGGACATGTACATCAGGTTATCGATACCGTTCATGTTCTGTTCGATAACCTGCGTAACAGTATCCTGTACTGTTTTGGCATCAGCGCCAGGGTAGGTCGCGGAGATCGTCACTGCCGGCGGTGCAATAGTCGGATATTGCGCTACCGGCAATTTGAGGATCGCGAGCCCCCCTGCCAACATGATGATAATGGCGATCACCCACGCAAATATGGGGCGATCGATAAAGAAATTAGGCATGTCTTAACGGCTCCTGTTTAAGTTAAGACTTGGACTGTTCAGGCTGGCTACCGCTTGCGGCTGGCTGGTTATTATCCGCGGTGACTTCCTGCGCTTTAACCTGAGCGCCAGGACGAACTTTCTGCAGCCCACTTACAATCACACGGTCGCCTGGCTTAAGTCCTTCAGTGACTAACCATTTGTCGCCAATTGCTTGTGCTGCCACAATTTGACGCGTTTCAACTTTGTCATCAGCACCGATAACTAATGCACTGGCATCGCCACGCGGTGTGCGGGTAACGCCTTGCTGTGGAACCAGTAACGCCGTTGGGTTTGTCCCTTCTTCCAGACGCGCACGGACGAACATGCCCGGCAGTAGGGTGTGATCCGGGTTCGGGAAGATTGCGCGTAACGTAATTGACCCAGTGGTTTGATCAACCGTCACATCCGAAAACTCCAGCGTACCGGACTGCGGGAATTTAATACCGTCGCTGGTAACCAGTTCGACTTTTGCTTTACCGTTCTCTTGCTTCAGCGTGCCATTGGCCAACTCTTGTTTCAGGCGCAGGAAATCGTTACTTGACTGCGTCACATCGACATAGATGGGATCCAACTGCTGAACGGTCGCCAGTGCGGTCGCCTGACCGTTTTGCACCAGTGCGCCTTCAGTAACAGATGACTTACCAATGCGGCCGCTGATTGGCGACGTGACTTTGGTATAGGCCAGGTTGATACGTGCGGTTTCTACTGCGGCTTTCGCAGCGACAACAGCAGCGTTCGCCTGTTGTGCATCTGCCTGCGCGCTATCGTAGTCCTGTTGACTGATGTACTTCGTACCTAACAGTTTCTGATAACGTTTAACCGTCAGCTGAGCGATATTTGCCGCTGCTTGTGCTTTGGCCAGATCGCCTTTCGCACTTTCGTACGCGGCCTGGTAAGTAGCAGGATCAATCTGATAGAGAGACACACCTGCTTCAATGTCGCCGCCTTCGGTAAAGTTACGCTTCAGGATAATACCGCTGACCTGAGGGCGAACTTCCGCAATGCGAAAAGCACTGGTGCGACCAGGGAGTTCAGTTGTGATCTGTAGAGGTTCAGTTTTGAGCGTCACAACTCCAACTTCTGGCATCTGCTGGCCCCCTTGTTGGGCCTGTTTGTCGTCACATCCTGTTAGCGCTAAGCTGCCTGAGAGCATCAGAACGACTGCCAGAGGCGTTAACCCTCTGTTTTTGTTCATATGTAAACCTCGAGTGTCCGATTTCAAATTGATCAATGGCTTAAAGCCCATAAACCCATTGCTGCGTTTATATTATCGTCGTGCTATGGTACATACATTCACAAATGTATGTAAATCTAACGCCTGTAAATTCACTGACCTATGGCACGAAAAACCAAACAACAAGCACAGGAAACACGGCAGCACATTCTGGATGTTGCCCTGCGTTTGTTTTCGCAGCAAGGGGTATCATCCACCTCGCTTGCGGAGATCGCAAAAGCCGCTGGTGTAACTCGCGGTGCTATCTATTGGCATTTCAAAAATAAGTCGGATTTATTCAGTGAAATCTGGGAGCTAGCAAAACCTAACATTGATGCGTTAGAAACTGAGTATCAGGCAAAATTCCCCGACGATCCACTATCAGTATTAAGAGAAATATTAGTTTACGTTCTTGAAGCGACCGTGACTGAAGAACGCCGACGTTTATTGATGGAGATTATATTCCACAAATGCGAATTTGTCGGGGAAATAGCAACAGTTCAACTGGTTCAACGCAGCCTGTGTCTCGAAAACTATGACCGGATCGAACAAACGCTGCGACACTGTATGGCTGCAAACATGTTGCCGGAGAATCTGAATACGCGCCGTGTGGCAGTGCTACTGCGTAGTTATATCTCCGGGATCATTGAGAACTGGTTATTCGCGCCCGAATCGTTTGATTTGCGAAAAGAGGCGCGCGACTACGTTGCAGTGCTACTGGAGATGTGTCTGCTTTGTCCGACACTGCGTGTGAAGGTCGCAGAGGCGGGCTAACTTTCGGACCCAATACCAGGAATTCTCCTGGAGGGTTTCCCTCCTGCTATTCTGTCCGTCACAGCCGTGATATTCTTGCCGCTTGACTATTTTCGGTCACTTTCCCGGTTCAGAAACGTTCATTCTCATGACTATGTTGCAGCTCTATAAACGTTCACAGCATCTTATTGCTATAAGCATTCTTTTCTTCATTCTACTGCTGTCCAGCCAGTCATCAGCATTTGCGCGGGCGCAACAGAATGGTGAACTGCCGACAAAAGCGGATATTCAGAGCCAGTTGGATACGCTGAATAAACAAAAAGATCTTTCCGCGCAGGACAAACTGGTTCAGCAGGATCTCATCGATACTATCGCCACGCTGGATAAAATAGATCGCGTAAAAGATGAGACCGTACAGCTTCGTCAGAAAGTGGCTCAGGCGCCGGAGAAAATGCGCCAGGCAACGGATGCATTGAATTCGCTCAGCGATGTCGATAATGACGATGAAACGCGAAAAACGCTGAGTACGCTCTCTCTGCGTCAGCTTGAATCTCGTGTCGCCCAGGTGCTGGACGATCTGCAAAGCGCGCAAAACGACCTTGCCGCCTACAACAGTCAGTTGGTTTCGCTGCAAACGCAGCCAGAGCGCGTGCAAAATGCGATGTACACCGCATCACAGCAAATGCAGCAAATCCGTAATCGCCTGGATGGGACTAATGTGGGTGAGGCGGCATTACGCCCCAGCCAACAGGTGTTGCTGCAGGCGCAGCAAGCGTTGCTGAGCGCGCAGATCGATCAACAGCGTAAGAGTCTGGAAGGCAACACTGTTTTGCAGGATACCTTGCAGAAACAGCGTGATTATGTAACGGCGAATACGAATCGTCTTGAACATCAGCTTCAGTTGCTGCAGGAAGCGGTGAACAGCAAACGTCTGACGCTAACCGAAAAGACGGCGCAGGAAGCGGTAACACCAGACGAAGCGGCGCGTATCCAGACCAACCCGCTAGTTAAACAAGAACTTGATATTAACCATCAGCTCAGTCAGCGTCTGATATCTGCCACCGAAAACGGCAACGCGCTAATGCAGCAAAACATTAAAGTCAAAAACTGGCTTGATCGTGCGCTGCAATCCGAACGCAATATTAAAGAACAAATCGCCGTGCTGAAAGGCAGCCTGCTGTTGTCACGCATTCTGTACCAGCAACAGCAAACGCTGCCGTCGGCAGATGAACTTGCCGACATGACCAACCGTATTGCCGACTTACGTCTGGAACAATTCGAGGTCAACCAGCAGCGTGATGCGCTATTCCAGAATGATGCGTTTGTCGCCAAACTAGAAGAAGGGCACAGCAATGAAGTGAATGGCGAAGTCCATGATGCCCTGCTGCAGGTTGTGGATATGCGTCGTGAACTGTTGGATCAGCTCAATAAGCAGTTGGGTAACCAATTGATGATGGCCATTAACCTGCAAATTAATCAGCAGCAGTTAATGAGCGTATCGAAAAACCTGAAAGGGATCCTCACGCAGCAAATCTTCTGGGTAAACAGTAACCGCCCGATGGACTGGGACTGGATCAAGGCGTTCCCGCAAACGCTAAAAGACCAGTTTAAGTCGATGAAAATTACCGTGAACTGGGAGAAAGCCTGGCCGGCGGTATTCATTGCATTCCTGGCCGGTCTGCCGTTGCTGCTTATTGCCGGGCTCATCCGCTGGCGTCTGAAATGGCTGAAAGAGTATCAGGCAAAACTCGCCGCCGCGGTGGGTAACCTGCGTAATGACAGCCAGCTTAACACGCCAAAAGCGATACTGATTGATTTGATCAGAGCCTTGCCTGCGTGTCTGATTATTCTCGCCGTAGGCTTGATTCTGCTGACGATGCAATTAAACGTCAGCGATCTGCTGTGGGCATTCAGTAAGAAGATGACCGTTTTCTGGCTGGTGTTTGGTCTGTGCTGGAAGGTACTGGAAAAAGATGGCGTGGCGATACGTCATTTTGGCATGCCAGCGAAACAGACCAGCCACTGGCGTCGCCAGATTGTGCGTATTAGCCTTGCGCTGTTGCCGCTTAACTTCTGGTCGGTTATTGCTGAACTGTCGCCGCTTAATCTGATGGACGATGTATTAGGGCAAGTCGTTATTTTCTTTAACCTGCTGCTGATCGCCTTCCTGGTGTGGCCAATGTGCCGTGAAAGCTGGCGTGACAAAGAGTCGCACGGTCTGCGTCTGGTCACTATCACCGTACTGTCTATTATCCCGATTGCATTAATGGTGCTGACGGCGACCGGTTATTTCTACACCACGCTGCGCCTGGCCGGTCGTTGGATTGAAACGGTTTATCTGGTTATTGTCTGGAACCTGCTATACCAGACGGTGCTGCGTGGGTTGAGCGTGGCGGCACGCCGCATTGCCTGGCGGCGTGCGTTAGCGCGTCGTCAGAATCTGGTAAAAGAAGGGGCCGAAGGCGCAGAACCGCAGGAAGAACCGACCATCGCGCTGGAACAGGTAAACCAGCAAACGCTGCGTATTACGATGCTGTTGATGGTGGCACTGTTTGGTGTTCTGTTCTGGGCAATTTGGTCCGATCTGATCACCGTGTTTAGTTACCTCGACAGCATTACGCTTTGGCATTACAACGGTACTGAAGCGGGAGCTGCAGTGGTGAAAGATGTCACCATGGGTAGCCTGTTGTTTGCCATTATTGCCTCGATGGTGGCGTGGGCGTTGATCCGCAACTTACCCGGACTGCTGGAAGTGCTGGTACTGTCGCGACTCAAAATGCGCCAGGGGGCATCGTACGCGATCACCACGATCCTCAACTACGCGATCATCGCCATCGGCGCAATGACGGTCTTCGGATCGCGCGGTGTCTCGTGGGATAAACTGCAATGGCTGGCCGCCGCTCTGTCGGTTGGTTTGGGTTTTGGCTTGCAGGAAATCTTCGGTAACTTTGTTTCGGGTCTGATTATTCTGTTTGAACGCCCGGTGCGTATTGGCGATACGGTTACCATTGGTACGTTCTCCGGTACGGTCAGCAAGATCCGAATTCGTGCTACCACCATTACCGACTTCGATCGCAAAGAGGTGATCATCCCGAACAAAGCATTCGTGACGGAGCGTTTGATCAACTGGTCGCTCTCCGATACGACCACGCGTCTGGTGATCCGCATTGGCGTGGCCTATGGTTCGGATCTGGACAAAGTGAAGAAAGTGCTGCTGCAGGCGGCGATGGAGCACCCGAAAGTAATGCACGATCCGGAGCCTGCGGTGTTCTTTACCGCCTTCGGCGCCAGCACGCTGGATCATGAGCTGCGTTTATACGTGCGCGAACTGCGCGATCGTAGCCATACGGTTGATGAACTTAACCGTGCGGTCGATCGTTTGTGCCGTGAAAACGACATTGATATTGCCTTTAACCAACTCGAAGTGCACCTGCATAATGCGAAAGGTGACACCGTGACCGAGGTTAAGCGTGACATCATCAAAGGCGACGATCCGACGCCTTCTGTAGGTTAAGTTGCAATCAGGGTGGCAAATATGCCGCCCTGATTGCATTTAGTGCGTCAGCGCGACCAGTTCTTCCTGCGTCAGGCCCGTAAGGTGCGTAATCAGATCCGGTTCCAGGCCGCGGGCGAGCATTTTTTGTGCGATATTACGCGCTTCAACCTGCCGACCTTCTTCTAACCCTTTTTCCAGACCTTGCTGCATGCCTTCTGCTCTACCTTTTTCTTCCAACCATTCGGCAATTGTCATCAGCTGTTCCTTGTACTGTGGCGCACTCCGCGCCAGTTGGCGGACAAGTACGCCGGGTTCCGTGGTATTTCCTGCTTTAAGCATGTAATTAATCAAAACGTCGATTTGATATTCTGTCAGATGCTCTTGCGTTAAGAGCGTAATGAGTTGATCCAATAATTCGCTCAGATCCCGTCGACGAATATGTTTTTGCAGGAGTTCCAGCATCGCTACCCGTTGATGCTGCAGGATCTGATTATCTGGCATTACGGTCAGGTCTACCAGTGCAAATTCATTGCCATAAAGCGCTTTCGCAAGCTTTGGCTCGCTAAACAGGTGATGCCAGTTAAGGGTATAGGGCCACGGACTTTCCGTGCCATGGTAAAACAGGACAGGGACAACCAGAGGTAGCGTTTTATGCCCGGCGTTAAGGTGATTCTGCATGGCGGCAATAGCGTAGCGCATCAGGCGAAAGGCCATGAATTTATCGGGTTTGCTCTGATGTTCAATCAGCGCGTAAACGTAGCCGGGTCCATGTTTTGTTTGTAGGGAATAGAGGATATCTGAATAGCAGGTGCGTAAATCGTCCTCAATAAAGCTGCCTGATTCCAGCGTTAATGTCGCCATATCGCATATATTGAGAAATGCTTCAGGCAAATGGATTTGCAAAAAATCTCGGGCGACCTCTTTTTGCGTCAGCATTTGCCGAAAGACCGCATCGTGCGGTGTGGTGGGGAGTCGTTCCATGATCGGTCCGTTATCGTCGTTATGTTGCGACGACTCTGACACCGAAGCCAATGGCAGACCAGAGGGCAATTAATCAGTTTGCGAGGAGTCTTCCGCCGTTTTAAGTTTGTTTTCATAATCATGCATAACGATCTCCAGCGCGCGTAGCACTGTGCGCGCTGGTAGTTGATTCTCTTCAAGTAAAACAATCAAATCGACGGCCAGTTTGACCTCGTCCGGGGCGTTCTCTAATGACATAAATTCTCCGGGGATTAACGGGTTAAACGCGCCAGCACGTTTTCTATTCTTGCCAGCGCATGACGGCAGCGCGCCAGTCGTGCTTCGAACGCCTCGACTTCTCGGTGCAGCTTTTGCTGCTCCTCAAACCCCGAGGCCTGAGCTAATCGCTCTTTACGTTTACGTGTCATCTCAACCAGACGCCGTTCAAATTCCTGATGCTGAACGCGTTTACGCTGCCAGCGGGCAAGACCCGGCGAGGCGCTGTCCCACTCGCGGAGCGACCAGGTGGCGGATTCGCGTGAAATCGCCTCTAACTGTGAGGCGAGATGCTCTGCAAGCCAGGCAATTTGCGGCAATTGTTGCTGCTCAACGGCACGACGCAGGGCGGCAAGATTATCGTCAGCTTCATCCAGGTAAGCCTGCAGCAGCGTGCTGCGAGTACGAAAAAGATGCCTGTCAAAGCGGGCGCTGAGCGTTGCGTGATGAGCAAAAGGCGCACATTGCTGGCGCAGGGTGTTGAGTTGACTTTCGAGCTTCTGTAGTAGCATGACGGTTTTCACGACAACACTCCGATGAAAATGAGAACTGTTATGCTAAAATAGCGATTCTCTGTGTTAAGTACTCATACTATGCAACGCATTATTCTAATCATCATTGGCTGGATAGCGGTAGTGTTAGGCACGCTGGGCGTTGTATTGCCACTGTTGCCGACCACGCCATTTATCCTGCTGGCCGCCTGGTGTTTTGCTCGTTCATCGCCTCGCTTTCACGCCTGGCTGCTTTATCGTTCGTGGTTCGGCGGTTATTTGCGTCACTGGCAAAAACACCGCGCGATGCCGCCGGGAGCCAAGCCTCGCGCTATTTTATTGATCGTGCTGACATTTAGCGTTTCATTGTGGTTCGTGACTATGTTGTGGGTTCGCGTACTGCTGCTGGTGATGCTCGCCTGTTTGCTGATTTTTATGTGGCGAATCCCGGTGGTTGATGAAAAGCAACAAAAGCACTGAAGCACAATAATCGCTGTTGCAATTGTCTCTCACAGTCAGTAAATTCGACCGTTTTCGAGCACAGGCGCAGATGGTCAAAGGTTAAGCAAGTGTAACCCTGGCCCTAATATAGACACAAAATCATTCAAGATACGTCGAGGATGAAGTGTATAGTGCGCCGTGAAGTAATACTGTATCAATCAGGCACAAACTTATGACCGCGACTGCACAGCAGCTTGAGTTTCTCAAAAATAGCATCAAAAGCATCCACGATTACCCAAAACCGGGCATTCTTTTCCGTGATGTCACCAGTTTACTGGAAGATCCGAAAGCCTACGCCCTTAGCATTGAATTGCTGGTTGAACGCTATAAAGATGCGGGTATCACTAAAGTGGTTGGCACCGAAGCGCGTGGCTTCCTGTTTGGCGCGCCGGTAGCGTTGGGTCTGGGCGTCGGCTTTGTTCCGGTACGTAAACCGCGTAAGCTTCCGCGTGAAGTGATTGCTGAGAGCTATGAGCTGGAATACGGCACCGATCAGCTGGAAATTCACGTTGATGCCATCAAACCGGGCGATAAAGTCCTGGTTGTGGACGACCTGCTGGCAACCGGCGGCACGATTGAAGCGACCGTGAAGTTGATCCGCCGTCTGGGTGGCGAAGTAACCGATGCTGCCTTTATCATTAACCTGTTTGATCTGGGCGGCGAACAGCGCCTGGAAAAACAGGGGCTGACCTGTTATAGCCTGGTGCCTTTTCCAGGGCACTAATCAGTTAAGCAGTACCTGACGACACAACCTCGCCGTTGCTGCGAGGTTGTGTTAGCATTACCCTCCTGTGAATCCACCCTCCAGCCTTTCAGAGCCTGCCAATGAGTTATCAGGTCTTAGCCCGAAAATGGCGCCCACAAACCTTTGCTGACGTCGTCGGCCAGGAACATGTGCTGACGGCACTGGCGAACGGCTTGTCGTTAGGGCGTATTCATCATGCTTATTTGTTTTCCGGCACCCGTGGCGTCGGAAAAACCTCTATCGCCCGTTTGCTGGCGAAGGGATTAAACTGTGAAACCGGCATCACCGCTACGCCGTGCGGCGTGTGCGATAACTGTCGGGAAATTGAGCAGGGGCGTTTTGTCGATTTGATTGAAATCGATGCCGCCTCACGCACCAAAGTCGAAGACACACGCGATCTGCTGGATAACGTCCAGTACGCGCCTGCGCGCGGCCGTTTTAAGGTCTATTTGATCGACGAAGTGCACATGCTGTCGCGGCACAGTTTTAACGCCCTGCTGAAAACGCTCGAAGAGCCGCCCGCGCACGTCAAGTTCCTGCTGGCGACCACCGATCCGCAGAAGCTGCCGGTGACCATTCTGTCGCGCTGTCTGCAATTCCACCTTAAAGCGCTGGATGTCGAACAGATTCGCCATCAGCTTGAGCATATTCTCAAAGAAGAGCATATCGCTCATGAACCACGCGCGCTGCAACTGCTGGCCCGCGCCGCGGACGGCAGCCTGCGCGATGCGCTGAGTTTGACCGATCAGGCGATCGCCAGCGGCGATGGTCAGGTCTCGACCGGCGCGGTCAGCACCATGCTCGGCACGCTGGACGACGACCAGGCGCTCTCGCTTGTTGAAGCAGTTGTGGCCGCCGACGGCGAACGCGTGATGACATTGGTGAACGACGCCGCCGCGCGCGGTATTGAGTGGGAAGCGCTGCTGGTTGAGATGTCGGCTTTGCTGCATCGTATAGCCATGGTTCAGCTTTCACCTGCCGCGCTCGGCAGCGATATGGCCGCCATTGAACAGCGTATGCGTGAACTGGCGCGAATCGTCCCGCCAACCGATGTGCAGCTTTACTACCAGACCCTGTTAATCGGGCGCAAAGAACTGCCGTATGCGCCGGACAGGCGAATGGGCGTCGAAATGACACTGCTGCGTGCGCTGGCTTTTCATCCGCGCATGCCGCTTCCGGAACCTGAAGTCCCGCGCCAGTCGTTTGCCCCGGTCGCACCCACAGCGGTGATGACCCCGACGCAGGTGCCACAGCAGCAGCCTGCGCCAGCGCAACAAAATGTGCCGCTCTCCGACGCCACCAGCCAGGTGCTGGCGGCACGCAGCCAGTTGCAACGCGCTCAGGGAGCAACCAAAGCAAAAAAGAGTGAACCGGCAGCCGCTTCCCGCGCGCGGCCGGTGAATAATGCTGCGCTGGAAAGACTGGCTTCGGTGTCGGAACGTGTTCAGGCGCGTCCGGCAGTCTCTGCGCTGGAAAAAGCACCGGCGAAGAAAGAAGCGTATCGCTGGAAAGCGACCAATCCTGTTGCAGAAGTCAAAGAAGTCATCGCCACGCCGAAAGCGCTGAAAAAAGCGCTTGAGCATGAAAAAACGCCGGAACTGGCGGCAAAGCTTGCGGCTGAAGCCATTGAACGCGACCCGTGGGCCGCCCAGGTGAGCCAGCTCTCGCTGCCTAAACTGGTGGAGCAGGTGGCGCTTAATGCCTGGAAAGAAGAGAATGGCAACGTGGTTTGCCTGCACCTGCGTTCCACGCAGCGACACCTTAATTCCAGCGGCGCGCAGCAAAAACTGGCCGAAGCATTGAGTACCTTAACAGGGTCAACGGTTGAATTGACCATCGTTGAAGATGATAATCCCGCGGTGCGCACGCCGCTGGAGTGGCGTCAGGCTATTTATGAAGAGAAGCTCGCGCAGGCGCGTGAGTCGATTATTGCGGATAATAACATCCAGACGCTGCGTCGTTTTTTCGATGCGGAGCTGGACGAAGAAAGTATTCGCCCCATTTGATCGTCAGCCTAATGGTTTGACGGTCGTCATCCCTTAACGTGATTGAGAGAGAAGCCTATGTTTGGTAAAGGCGGTCTGGGTAACCTGATGAAACAGGCCCAGCAGATGCAAGAAAAAATGCAGCAGATGCAGGAAGAAGTCGCCAAGCTGGAAGTGACCGGCGAATCTGGCGCGGGTCTGGTAAAAGTGACCATCAACGGCGCGCATAACTGCCGTCGCGTGGAGATCGATCCAAGCCTGTTGGAAGATGACAAAGAGATGCTGGAAGACCTGGTTGCTGCGGCATTCAACGACGCGGCGCGTCGTATTGAAGAGACGCAGAAAGAGAAGATGGCTTCTGTTTCCTCCGGAATGCAGCTGCCGCCTGGCTTTAAGATGCCGTTCTGATGCAAACCAGCCCGCTGTTAACTCAGCTTATGGAAGCACTGCGCTGTCTGCCGGGCGTTGGCCCGAAGTCGGCGCAGCGCATGGCGTTCACGCTACTTCAGCGCGATCGCAGCGGCGGGATGCGTCTGGCACAGGCGTTAACGAAGGCGATGTCGGAAATCGGCCACTGTGCCGATTGCCGCACCTTCACAGAGCAGGACGTCTGCAACATCTGCTCGAACCCGCGTCGCCAGGAAAACGGTCAGATTTGCGTGGTGGAGAGTCCGGCGGACATCTACGCCATTGAGCAAACCGGGCAATTTTCCGGACGTTACTTCGTGCTGATGGGACACCTGTCGCCGCTGGACGGTATCGGGCCTGATGATATCGGGCTGGATCGTCTCGAACAGCGGCTGGCGTCTGAGCAAATCAACGAACTGATCCTCGCGACCAATCCCACGGTCGAAGGAGAGGCGACCGCCAACTATATTGCTGAGCTTTGCATGCAATATGGCGTTGAAGCCAGCCGTATCGCCCATGGCGTTCCGGTAGGCGGCGAGCTGGAAATGGTCGATGGCACCACGCTGTCGCACTCTCTGGCAGGACGACACAAGATTAAATTCTGAACAAACGGAGGCCGCGACGGCGGCTTCCGCTTGAAATCCTTCCCGCTTGTCCCCATTTCACCCTCAACGTGTTTTTACCATTGAAAATGGCATTGTTGAGGTAGATCTACATGAAAGGACAAGAAACTCGTGGTTTTCAGTCAGAAGTAAAACAGCTTCTGCACCTGATGATCCATTCTCTGTATTCCAATAAAGAAATCTTCCTGCGTGAGCTTATCTCTAACGCCTCGGATGCGGCAGACAAGCTGCGTTTCCGCGCACTGTCTAACCCGGACCTGTATGAAGGTGACGGTGAGCTGCGTGTGCGTGTTTCCTTCGATAAAGATAAGCGTACGTTGACTATTGCCGATAACGGCGTGGGGATGAACCGTGATGACGTTATCGATCATCTGGGGACCATTGCGAAATCCGGCACCAAATCTTTCCTCGAATCCATGGGCTCCGATCAGGCGAAAGACAGCCAGTTGATCGGCCAGTTCGGGGTTGGCTTCTACTCAGCCTTCATCGTGGCGGACAAAGTCACCGTGCGTACCCGTGCTGCGGGTGATAAACCGGAAAACGGCGTGTTCTGGGAGTCTGCGGGCGAGGGTGAGTACACCGTTGCTGATATCACCAAAGAAGACCGTGGTACCGAAATTACTCTGCATCTGCGCGAAGGCGAAGACGAGTTCCTCGATGACTGGCGCGTACGTTCCATCATCAGCAAATATTCCGACCATATCGCGTTGCCGGTCGAGATCGAAAAATCCGAAGAGAAAGACGGCGAGACCGTGGTTTCCTGGGAAAAGATCAACAAAGCGCAGGCGCTGTGGACGCGTAACAAGTCGGAAATCAAAGACGACGAGTACAACGAATTCTATAAGCATATCGCCCACGATTTCACCGATCCTCTGACCTGGAGCCACAACCGTGTGGAAGGTAAGCAGGAGTACACCAGCCTGCTGTATATCCCGTCGCAGGCGCCGTGGGATATGTGGAACCGCGATCACAAGCATGGTCTGAAACTGTACGTCCAGCGTGTATTCATCATGGACGATGCCGAGCAGTTCATGCCGAACTACCTGCGCTTTGTGCGCGGTCTGATAGATTCCAACGATCTGCCGCTGAACGTCTCCCGTGAGATCCTGCAGGACAGCACCGTCACCCGTAACCTGCGTAGCGCGCTGACCAAACGCGTACTGCAGATGCTGGAAAAACTGGCGAAAGACGACGCGGAAAAATACCAGACCTTCTGGAAACAGTTCGGTCTGGTGCTGAAAGAAGGCCCGGCTGAAGATCATGCCAACCAGGAAACTATCGCCAAACTGATGCGCTTCGCGTCTACGCACACTGACTCTTCCGCACAGACCGTATCTCTGGAAGACTACGTTGCGCGGATGAAAGAAGGGCAGGAGAAAATCTACTACATCACCGCAGACAGCTATGCGGCGGCGAAGAGCAGCCCGCACCTGGAACTGCTGCGTAAGAAAGGCATCGAAGTGTTGCTGCTTTCTGACCGCATCGATGAGTGGATGATGAACTACCTGACCGAGTTCGATGGCAAACCGTTCCAGTCTGTGGCCAAAGCCGACGAGTCCATCGACAAACTGGCAGATGAAGTTGACGAATCGGCAAAAGAAGCGGAAAAAGCGCTGACGCCGTTCGTTGAGCGCGTGAAAACGTTGCTGGGCGATCGCGTAAAAGAAGTGCGCCTGACTCACCGTCTGACCGACACACCGGCTATCGTCACCACGGATGCGGATGAAATGAGCACCCAGATGGCGAAACTGTTCGCCGCTGCGGGCCAGGCCGTACCGGAAGTGAAATATATCTTTGAGCTGAACCCGGACCACGTGCTGGTAAAACGCACGGCGGATACCCAGGACGAAGCGCAGTTCAAAGAGTGGGTTGAACTGCTGCTGGATCAGGCGCTGTTCGCTGAGCGCGGCACGCTGGAAGATCCGAACCAGTTCATCCGTCGCATGAACCAGTTGCTGGTGTCCTGATACCCGTAATGTAATGCCGGATGGCGCTAGCGCTTATCCGGCCTACAGTATCTCGTAATAGTAGGCCGGATACGGTGTTTACACCGCCATCCGGCTTTTTTTCGCCTTCTGAACTCAATTTTCCATCATTAACCGTTTCAGCGCGGGTGGCTTCCTTGAGCCAATTGCGTGATGGTGGTATCGTTTAGCGCTTTTTAAAAAATATCGACAACCTTTAAGGGGATTTTCGTAATGCGTATCATTCTGCTTGGCGCTCCGGGCGCGGGTAAAGGAACTCAGGCTCAGTTCATCATGGAGAAGTATGGTATTCCGCAAATCTCCACCGGTGATATGCTGCGTGCCGCCGTGAAATCTGGCTCCGAGCTGGGCAAACAAGCGAAAGACATCATGGACGCCGGTAAGCTGGTGACTGATGAGCTGGTGATCGCGCTGGTAAAAGAGCGTATTGCTCAGGAAGACTGCCGTAATGGTTTCCTGCTCGATGGCTTCCCGCGTACTATTCCGCAGGCAGATGCCATGAAAGAAGCGGGCATCAACGTGGACTACGTTCTGGAGTTTGACGTACCTGACGAGCTGATTGTTGACCGTATTGTAGGTCGTCGCGTACACGCTGCTTCTGGCCGCGTTTACCACATCAAATTCAACCCGCCTAAGGTTGAAGGCAAAGACGACGTGACCGGCGAAGAGCTGACCACCCGTAAAGACGATCAGGAAGAGACCGTACGCAAGCGCCTGGTGGAATACCATCAGATGACCGCGCCGCTGATCGGCTACTACTCTAAAGAAGCGCAGGCGGGTAACACCAAATACGCGAAAGTTGACGGCACTCAGGCCGTGGCTGACGTTCGCGCAGCGCTGGAAAAAATCCTCGGTTAATTTTTTCGCGTAATAAACCTCTTATCAGGCCTGCCATTATCTCGTAGGCCTGATAAGCGCGGCGCCATCAGGCAACTTCTCGTCTTACCTCTCACAGCAATTAGTTCTTCTTTATCGCTTTTCCGCTACAATTATCAACAATTTGAATCGATAAGAGGCGGTAATGCGTCAGACGAAAACCGGTATCCTGCTGGCAAACCTCGGCACTCCCGATGCCCCAACCCCCGAAGCCGTTAAGCGCTACCTGCGCCAGTTTTTAAGCGATCCACGCGTAGTCGATACGTCCCCTGCACTGTGGTGGCCACTGCTGCGCGGTGTGATTTTGCCGCTGCGAGCGCCGCGTGTGGCAAAGCTGTACCAGTCAATCTGGATGGAAGACGGTTCCCCGCTGATGGTCTACAGCAAGGCGCAACAGCAGGCGCTGGCACAACGTCTGCCTGATACGCCTGTCGCGCTGGGGATGAGCTACGGTTCGCCGTCGCTCGAAAGCGCGGTCGATGAACTGTTGGCAAGCGGAGTAGAACACATGGTGGTGTTACCGCTGTACCCGCAATATTCCTGTTCGACAGTGGCGGCAGTCTGGGACGAGCTGGCGCGCATCTTAGCGCGTAAACGCGGTATTCCCGGCGTCTCTTTTATTCGTGATTACGCCGATGACAGCAGCTACATAGATGCGCTGGCCAAGAGTGCCCGGGATTCATTTGCTCAACATGGCGAACCTGATTTGCTGCTGCTTTCCTATCACGGCATTCCGCAGCGCTACGCCGATGAAGGCGATGACTACCCGCAGCGCTGTCGCGATACGACGCGTGAGCTGGTTTCAGCGCTTGGTCTGCCGCCGGAAAAAGTCATGATGACCTTCCAGTCTCGCTTTGGCCGCGAACCCTGGCTGACGCCGTATACCGACGAAACGTTAAAAATGCTGGCGGAGAAAGGAACCCGACATATCCAGGTTATGTGTCCGGGCTTCGCGGCTGATTGTCTCGAAACGCTGGAAGAGATAGCGGTGCAAAACCGGGAAATTTTCCTTGAGGCTGGCGGTAAGCAATATGAGTATATTCCGGCGCTTAATGCCACACCGGAACATATCGAAATGATGGTTAAACTGACCGCCGCCTACCGTTAAAGCTGGGCTCTGAAATAACGAGCGCCTTCCCGCAATGCATCATCGGCGGTTTTCATCATTCGCGAATAGTGCAGGAAGGCGTGCAGCGTACCGGGATACATTTTGTACTGGCAGGGCTGCTGATGCGCCTGTAACGTCTGGAATAATAAGCGGCTATCGTCGATCAGCGGATCGAACTCCGCACCGGCGATAAAACACGGCGGCACGTCACGTGTCAGATCGTTATTAAACAGGCAATAGTACGGTGACTCGCGATCGTCAGCGCTACGTAGGTACGCGTTTTCATACATCTGCAAATCCTCGCGGGTTAACCCATCCCACGCTCCGCCCATCAGCCGTCGGCTCAGTGAATCTTGCAGCCCGTAAAGCCCATACCACAACAGCACGCCAGCCACCTTGCCGCAGACAATGCGTTTATCCCGCAGCCACAGCGCGCTGGCAAGCGCCAGCATGGCTCCGGCGGAATCGCCCGCAAAACCAATCGTATTGATATTGAGGGAATAGTCGCCAGCATGTTGATGATAGTACTGGCAAACGGCGACGATCTCTTCGATGGCTTGTGGGTAGCGGGCCTCCGGCGCCAGCGAATAGTCGATGCCGATCACCGTGCACTGGGTGTAATGCGCCAGTAAACGCATAATACGGTCGTGGGTATCGAGATTACCGAGAATAAAACCGCCGCCGTGCAGGTAATACAGCGTCGCCTGGCTTTGGGGCTGCGGAGCGTAGATGCGTGTGGCAACGGGGCCGCACGCGGTAGAAATCACGCATTCGCGGGTATGCATCTGCGGGGCATCGGCATTCCACAGCTGCCGCTCATGAATGTAGTGTTGGCGCTGGGCCACAAAGTCATCGGCAGCGGGCCACGGCGGCAAGTCGTCGCGATGAAAATTCACCACGCTTTTCATTTCATCCGAAATTTTGTCGAGTACGGGGATTTTGTTTTCCGGCTTCATAAAACGCTCCTTGTGAAGGTGAGTTATTGTAGAAATTAATCCCGGATAAACTGCGATCTCACCGTCCGATATTGAAACTCAGCGCCGCATCGCATGCGCAGCAGGGAATGTGCTACCATGCATCGCTCAGTTAACCACCCGTAAAATCGACCATGAAATTTCCCGGTAAACGTAAATCCAAACACTATTTTCCCGTCAGCGCGCGCGATCCGTTGCTGCAACAAATTCAGCCAGAAAATGAAACCAGCGCAGCCTGGGTTGTCGGTATCGACCAGACGCTGGTAGATATTGAAGCCAAAGTGGATGATGATTTTGTAAAACGTTATGGATTAAGCGCCGGGCACTCTCTGGTGATTGAAGATGATGTTGCGGAAGCGCTCTACCAGGAGCTGGTACGCGAAAACCTGATCACCCATCAGTTTGCAGGTGGCACCATCGGTAACACTATGCATAACTACTCCGTGCTGGCAGATGACCGTTCGGTACTGTTGGGGGTGATGTGCAGTAATATCGAAATTGGTAGCTACGCGTATCGCTATTTATGCAACACCTCCAGCCGCACCGATTTGAACTATCTACAGGGTGTAGATGGCCCTATTGGCCGCTGCTTTACGCTGATTGGTGAATCCGGCGAACGCACATTTGCCATCAGCCCTGGTCACATGAACCAACTGCGCGCGGATAGCATCCCTGAATCAGTCATTGCCGGGGCTTCCGCGCTGGTGCTGACCTCCTATCTGGTGCGCTGTAAGC
This sequence comes from Citrobacter sp. RHBSTW-00029, assembly GCF_014104295.1. Lineage (NCBI taxonomy): Bacteria > Pseudomonadati > Pseudomonadota > Gammaproteobacteria > Enterobacterales > Enterobacteriaceae > Citrobacter > Citrobacter sp. RHBSTW-00029. The sequence goes on along the minus strand of NZ_JABXRT010000001.1, from coordinate 2,987,741 downwards.
CGGGCGAACCGATGCCGGAAGCGACCATGAAGGCGATTGAATACGCTAAAAAACACAATGTGCCGGTGGTACTGACGCTGGGCACCAAATTCGTTATTGCGGATAACCCGCAGTGGTGGCAGGCATTCCTCAAAGAGAATGTCTCTATTCTGGCGATGAACGAAGAAGAAGCCGAAGCGTTGACCGGCGAGAACGATCCGCTGCTGGCGTCTGACAAGGCGCTGGACTGGGTGGATCTGGTGCTGTGTACTGCGGGTCCGGCAGGTCTGTATATGGCCGGCTTTACTGAAGAAGAGGCGAAACGCAAAACTCAGCATCCACTGCTGCCAGGGGCGATTGCCGAATTCAACCAGTACGAGTTTAGTCGCGCCATGCGCCATAAAGACTGTACTAATCCGCTGCGTGTGTATTCGCACATCGCACCGTATATGGGCGGGCCAGAAAAGATCATGAATACCAACGGTGCTGGCGACGGCGCACTGGCGGCATTGCTGCATGATATTACCGCCAACAGCTATCACCGCGGTAATGTGCCCAACTCCAGTAAGCACAAATATACCTGGCTGACTTATTCATCTTTAGCCCAGGTGTGTAAATATGCCAACCGCGTGAGTTATCAGGTGCTGAACCAGCATTCCCCGCGTCTGACGCGGGGTTTGCCGGAACGTGAAGACAGCCTCGAAGAGTCGTACTGGGATCGCTGAGTTCTTGCCCGATGGCGCTACGCTTATCGGGCCTACGCGTAGCAATATGTGGGCCGGATAAGGCGTTTTACGCCGCCATCCGGCACGTAACATTAACTGGCAGTAGCAACGTCACCTGCAGGCGGCGTTTCAATCAGCTCCAGCATAGTCCGGGCGATTTCACGTTCACCCATCACCACCTGATTGGCACCACGTTCAGTGATGTACTCAACCTCATCGTCATAATGGGCGCGGGCGATAATCTCAATCGACGGGCACTTCTGACGCGCACAAGCGACAATCTCACCGGCTTCGTAACCATTTGGAATGGTCAGCAGCAGCCAGCGTGCGCAATCCAGATGCGCCAGATTCATAATTTCTTCGTTAGCCGCATTACCGAGTACGGCACGGATCCCGCGCTCACGCAGTTCATCCACGCGGGTACGCGATGTTTCAATAACGACCAGCGGGATACCCGCCGCCATCAGCTTTTCACCCAACAGGCTGCCGACACGACCAAAACCGACCAGCAGTGCATGATTACAAATATCAACCGGGATCTGCTTCTCTTCTTCGATGGCCTCTTCCAGCGTCTGCTCTTCCAGCGTTTCGGTTTTGGCGAGGTATTTCTCTAATACAGCAAACAGTACCGGGTTGAGCATAATGGAGAGAATCGCACCTGCCAGCACCAGGTTTTGCCCGGCTTGAGGTAACAGGTTCAGCGCCATTCCCAGACCCGCCAGGATAAAGGCAAATTCACCAATCTGCGCCAGGCTGGTAGCAATGGTGAGCGCCGTACGCTGAGAGTGCCCAAACAGGCGTACCAGGAAGTAGGCGGCGACGGATTTACCGAAGATAATAATCGCCAGCGTGCCCAGCACGGCCAGCGGCTGCTGGATCAGGACTAACGGATCAAACAGCATCCCGACGGAAACAAAGAACAGCACGGCGAAAGCATCGCGTAGCGGTAGGGTATCGTGCGCCGCACGGTGGCTCAATTCTGATTCATTCAGCACCATACCGGCAAAGAACGCGCCCAGTGCAAAGGAGACATCGAACAGCTCTACTGCGCCAAAGGCGATACCTAATGCGAGGGCGAGGACTGACAGGGTAAACAGTTCGCGGGAACCTGTTGCGGCGCTGCGGGCCATAATCCACGGCACCAGCCGGCGACCCACCAGCATCATAATAGCGATAAATGCTACGACCTTGCCGATGGTAATGCCCATATCGACGGCCAGCGAAGTAAAGCCGACGTTTTCTTTTTCCAGCATTCCGGCGACAGCAGGCAGGAGAACCAGCGTCAGCACCATCATCAAATCTTCGACAATCAGCCAGCCAATCGCGATTTGCCCGCGCTGGCTATCAATGAGCTGCCGTTCTTCAAGCGCACGTAACAGCACCACGGTACTGGCGGTTGAAAGACACAGCCCAAAGACGATACCGACCATCAGCGACCAGCCTAATACGGCTGAAAGCGCCATACCCAGCAGCGTCGCCACGGCGATTTGGGCGATAGCGCCGGGAATGGCGATGGACTTTACCGCCATTAAATCCTTCAAGGAGAAGTGCAGCCCCACGCCGAACATCAGCAGGATAACGCCAAGCTCCGCCAGTTCAGGGGCAAGCTTGGTATCAGCAACAAAACCAGGTGTAAATGGACCGGCCAGAACGCCCGCTAACAGATATCCCACCAGAGGAGAAATACGTAGTTTATTGGCAATCATGCCTAATATAAAAGCGAGCACAAGGCCGCCGACAATGGTGGTGATAAGCGGGGTGGCGTGATGCATTCCGTCTCCTTTGGTTGCTGTGTTGATCCTGAAAACCCAAATTCCGAGTAATAGTTTATGACAATTTTAATGTTTATGTTTATGAATAATTATTGAATTTTGATGAAAATAGGATTTTAAGCGTAAAAAAGCACGGATCGGAAAACTACGGGGGGATGTATGAGGCAAAGGCTGATGATCACTGTAAGTGATGACGGCCAAAGTTTACTTTTGGCCGTCAGAAAATCAGGCTTTATGTCGGTTATCAGGTAAGAATATGGTCAGTATCCCCAGAAGAGGCAGGAAAGCACATATTTTATAGACCAAATCGATACTGGTATGGTCGGCAATCAGCCCTAACACCGCGGCACCCAAGCCGCCCATGCCGAAGGCAAAACCGAAAAATAGCCCAGAAACCATACCGATACGGCCCGGAAGCAGCTCCTGCGCGTAGACCAGAATGGCAGAAAAGGCCGATGCAAGGATAAAACCAATAATCACGGTTAAAATCCCAGTCCATTCAAGGGTTGCATAGGGCAAAATGAGGGTAAACGGCGCTACGCCGAGGATAGAGCCCCAAATAACGTATTTTCTGCCAATCTTATCACCTAATGGCCCACCAATTACCGTCCCGGCCGCAACGGCAAACAGGAAGGCAAACAGGTGGAACTGAGCATTTTGTACCGATAATCCGAATTTTTGCATCAGATAAAAGGTGTAATAGCTACTGATGCTCGCCATATAGAAGTATTTGGAGAAAATCAGCACCAGCAGAATCCCCACCGCCAGTACCACTTTATTTCGTGGTAGCGGATTGACGATGGCGACCTTTGGCTTTCCTTTACTCATCCGATGTTGTGCGGCGTACCAACGGCTAATCTGTGCCAGTACCACAATCGCCAGCAGGGCCGCCAGTACGAACCAGGCCACATTACCCTTACCGTATGGCGCGATGATGACAGCGGCCAGTAGCGGCCCCAGAGAACTACCGAAGTTACCACCGACCTGGAAAATAGATTGAGCCAGCCCATGACGGCCACCGGAGGCCATACGCGCCACGCGAGAGGATTCCGGATGGAATACTGAAGACCCGGTACCAACCAGCGCTGCGGCGAGCAAGACCATATGGAAACTGCCTGCCATCGCCAGTAGCACAAGCCCACTCAGCGTGAAGCACATTCCAATCGGTAGCGACCATGGCATTGGGTATTTGTCCGTCCAGTAGCCGACAACCGGTTGCAGCAGCGAGGAGGCGAGCTGGAAGGTTAGCGTAATCATCCCGATCTGCATAAACGTCAGTGAAAACTCTGACTGTAAAAGCGGATAAATCGCCAGAATCAGCGATTGGATCATATCGTTTAGCAGATGAGAGAGGCTGATCGCCCCTAAAATGCCAAATGAGGTGCGTGCTTTAGCAACCGACGCTGACGCGCCAGCCACTGGCTGGGTTGGTTCACTTATTGCCATAGAAAGTCACTTCTGTTTGGGTTGCGATTATGAGGGTAATCTAATTTGTTATTATTACCTGACTAACATACCTGCGGAAGATGTTTGAAGGAAGTCTCATTTCTGAAAACATTTTCGGTTATTATTTCATATCATTGTAATTTCAGTCGTTGATTTTGGCTCAGGGAGAGAAATATGACGTTTTTGAAACGGGGCGTGGCGCTGGCGCTATTAGCCGCATTTACGCTGGCAGGTCAGCCTGCACAGGCGTACGAAAAAGATAAAACCTATAAAATTACCATTCTACATACCAACGATCATCACGGTCACTTCTGGCGTAGTGAATACGGGGAATATGGGCTGGCGGCGCAAAAAACGCTGGTGGACGGTATTCGTAAAGCGGTGGCTGAGGAAGGGGGCAGCGTACTGCTGCTTTCCGGCGGTGACATTAATACCGGCGTACCGGAGTCCGATCTGCAGGATGCGGAACCTGATTTTCGCGGCATGAACCTGATTGGCTATGACGCGATGGCGGTCGGTAACCACGAGTTTGATAATCCGCTGACCGTCTTGCGCCAGCAGGAAAAATGGTCCAAATTTCCGTTTCTCTCGGCCAATATTTATCAGAAAAGCACCGGCGAGCGTTTATTTAAGCCGTGGGCCATCTTTAAGCGCCAGGATTTAAAAATTGCCGTACTCGGTTTAACCACTGACGATACGGCGAAAATTGGCAACCCGGAGTTCTTCACCGATATTGAGTTTCGCAAACCTGCGGAAGAAGCAAAGCTGGTTATCCAGGAACTCAATATGAATGAAAAGCCAGACATCATTATCGCGACCACCCATATGGGGCATTATGACAACGGCAATCATGGCTCGAACGCCCCTGGCGATGTCGAAATGGCGCGTAGCCTGCCCGCTGGGGCGCTGGCGATGATTGTGGGGGGTCACTCACAGGATCCGGTGTGTATGGCTGCGGAAAACAAGAAGCAGGTGGATTACGTCCCGGGGACGCCGTGTGCGCCAGATAAGCAAAATGGGATCTGGATTGTACAGGCGCATGAGTGGGGGAAATACGTGGGGCGGGCGGACTTTGAGTTCCGCAACGGCGAAATGAAAATGGTTAACTACCAGCTCATCCCCGTTAACCTGAAGAAAAAAGTGACCTGGGACAACGGTAAAAGTGAGCGCGTACTCTACACTCCGGAGATTGCTGAAAATCAGCAAATGCTTTCGCTGCTGACGCCGTTCCAGAATAAAGGTAAAGCGCAGCTCGACGTGAAAATCGGCAGCGTCAATGCGCGTCTGGAAGGCGACCGTAGCAAAGTCCGTTTCGTGCAAACCAATATGGGGCGCTTGCTGCTGGCTGCGCAAATGGCGCGAACCAGCGCTGATTTTGGCGTGATGAGCGGCGGCGGCATCCGTGACTCCATCGAAGGCGGCGATATCACCTATAAGAGCGTGCTGAAGGTACAGCCGTTTGGCAACATCGTGGTGTACGCCGATATGAGCGGGAAAGAAGTGATTGATTATCTGACCGCGGTGGCGCAAATGAAGCCGGACTCCGGGGCCTATCCGCAGTTTGCCAACGTCAGCTTTGTGGCGAAAGACGGCAAGCTTAACGATTTGAAAATCAAAGGCGAGCCCGTTGACCCAGCCAAAACCTATCGTATGGCAACGCTGAGCTTCAACGCCACCGGCGGTGATGGTTATCCGCGTATTGATAACAAACCAGGCTATGTGAATACCGGGTTTATTGATGCGGAAGTGCTGAAAGAGTACGTGCAGAAGAACTCACCGCTGGATGCCAGTATGTATGAGCCGAAGGGTGAGGTGAGCTGGCAGTAACAGGGCTATTTTGTTCGCCATTTTGAACACGGGCAGTGCTCGGAATCCTCACGTACTTCATGTACGCTCCGGTTCCTGCGCGCTGGCCGAGTCCAAACTGCCTTCACCAATAACGCCCTGTTGAGTATTCGATTTGTAGGCCTTAAAGCTGCGCGCCATCAGGCAGTCATTCTATAACCGCTTAATCCCGGCGGGCGATATCGGCGAATTTCGCATCCAGAATTTTCGCCAGATCGCTCGCTGCCAGTTCGATGTCCAGTCCGCGTTTGCCGCCGGAAACATAAATGGTGTCAAACGTTTGGGCTGGCGCGTCGATAAGCGTCGGCAATCTTTTTTTCTGCCCCAACGGGCTGATACCGCCTACCAGATAGCCGGTAGTGCGTTGCGCGACCATGGGGTCGGCCATATCGACCTTTTTGGCGCCCAAAGCTTTGGCAACCTTTTTGAGATCCAGTTGACCGGCTACCGGTGTGACGGCAACCGCCAGATGTTTCATATCGCCATTCACGGCAACCAGCAGCGTTTTGTAGACCTGATCCGCATTCAGTCCTAATTTACGGACCACTTCGTCGCCAAAATTCGTCTCGGACGGATCGTGATCGTAGGTGTGGATCTGAAAAGAAATTTTGTTTTTTTCGAGTAGTTTAACGGCGGGTGTCATAGCAATTTTTCCTGGCCCAGACAAAATACGCCATAAGCATACGCCTGATGGCGGTGGAAAAAATAGTACCATCTTGCGCAATAGTATTGGCAGGATGATGACTTTGAGCGACAATCGACCTACACCGATGCTTTAAGCGTCGGCATAATAATAATGATGAAATTCCTCTTTGACGGGCCAATAGAAATATTGGCCATTTTTTTATCGCATCATCTCCGGTAAGTTTCCCTCTCCATATAGATGCAGTGCGCCCACAGCGACCACATAGTGGCCCGCAGGCATTGCCTTGAGTTTGTCCCGCCAGGCCTCATTACGCTGGTGCATGAGTACGTCATATAACGACTGGCTGAATGTGTTGGGTAATGTGAGTTCGCCATTTTGTGGTGGTGATTCAAGCCACCAGCCCATCATTTGTTGCAGCAACCTGGCGTTGGTATGCCAGTGCGTCAGGGTATCGTCGAGCAAAGCCAAACCGTTATCAGGCAATTGGCATAACAGGTCGATTTGGCTGGAGGCGCCTTCCAGTTCAATAATGGGTTTTTGCGTCTGTTTAGCCGCTTTGAGCAGTTGGTAGTCAATGCCATATTCCGCCCGTAATCCCAGCTGTTGCGCCTGCGTGGCTTGTAAGATCATGGCAATTTGCCACAGGGGTTGAGTCGAAAATAGGGAAGGGGAAATACCGAGATCGGCAGAAACTTTTTGCAGATTGCGCAACTGCTCTTCGCTGATGCGTTCTTTCAGCGTGGCAAAGGCCGGAAGATTGGCAAACGGAGTATCGTCACCGGAGACATCGGCTTCGACAATCAGTGCGTCAGCGTGGCTGAGTTTTTTCAGTAATCTGGCAGGCAGAGGGGCCATACCCCGGCTACCCATATGAATACTGCCGATCAGATGAAAATGGCGGTTGCCAGGCAAAGAGATATCGATGGCCGGCCAGGTATAATGGTTACCGCGCAGTGCAGACCATAATGCTTTTACCCGGTATAACAAATCCATACGGCCTCCCTTGAGTAGACTTCCATGCTAGCGCGTGGTCCAGGAAGGTGCAATCCGTGAATCGTTGAATGGCGACGCGAAATCGTCTTATCCGGCCTACATTATCACCTACTTTTTGTAGGCCGGATAAACGAGAGCGCCGTTCGGCAAAGGGTTACTCTTTCGGTTTAAAGCGCAGCAGTCGGTTGGCGTTGCTCACCACGGTAATAGAAGAGAGCGCCATCGCCGCTCCGGCAACTACCGGGTTCAGCAGGGTTCCGGTGAACGGCCACAGAATCCCGGCGGCAACGGGGATACCGATGCTGTTGTAGATAAATGCGCCGAGCAGGTTCTGCTTCATATTACGCAGCGTTGCCCGCGAGATAGACAGCGCATCAGCAACGCCCATCAGGCTATGACGCATCAGCGTGATCGCAGCGGTCTCAATCGCCACATCGCTGCCTCCGCCCATTGCAATACCCACATCGGCCTGGGCCAGGGCAGGGGCATCGTTAATGCCGTCACCGACCATGGCGACCTGACGTCCCTGGCTCTGCAGACGTTTAATGGCTTCCGCTTTACCGTCTGGCAGTACGCCGGCTATCACCTCATCAATACCTGCTTCTTTGGCAATAGCATTGGCCGTCGTTGGGTTATCGCCGGTGAGCATCACCAGACGATAGCCGGCGCGGTGCAGACGCTGAAGCGCTGCCACGCTGTCGCTGCGCAATGGGTCACGTACCGCTAACAAGGCTGCCGCTTGCCCGTCAATGGCTAACAGCACCGGGGTTGCCCCCTGGGAAGCCTGAACCGTGATCTCGGCTTCCATTTCGGTGGTAGCAACGTGCTGTTCGTTGAGCAGCGCCTGGTTACCCAGTAATAACGTATGGCCTTCAGCTTCCCCGCTGACGCCTAAACCGCGCAGCGTACGGAAACCATTGACCTGCGGCAGCGTCACATCGCCCGCCTTATCCATAATCGCCCGGGCCAGCGGATGGCTGGAACCCTGTTCAAGGGCCGCTGCCAGGCGAACAGCCAGCGCTTCGTCGGTATTGCCGAACGTTTTGATGGCGACAACCTGCGGTTTACCTTCGGTCAGCGTCCCAGTCTTGTCAAAGACGACGGTATCAAGCGTGCTGGCGCGTTGCAGCGCATCGGCATCGCGTACCAGTACCCCAAACTCAGCGGCACGCCCCACGCCGGAAATAATCGACATCGGCGTTGCCAGACCCAACGCACACGGGCAGGCAATAATCAGGACGGTGGTGGCGATGACCAGCGTATAAACAATCTGCGGCGCCGGGCCAAAGAAATACCAGATAGCGGCACTCACCAGCGCGATCACCACCACCACCGGAACGAACACCGAGGAGATACGGTCGGCCAGCTTACCAATCTCGGGCTTACTGCTTTGCGCCTGACGCACCATGCGAATAATGCGTGACAGCGTGGTGTGGCTGCCAACAGCGCTGGCGCGGAACAGTACGCTGCCGTCCTGGACGACCGTACCGGCGTGGACGCTATCGCCTTCGCCTTTTTGTTGCGGAATCGGCTCACCGGTCAGCATCGCTTCATCCAGCCAGGCTTCGCCCTGGGTAATTTCGCCATCGACCGGAACGCGGTCGCCGGTGGTCAGGCGCAGTAACATTCCGGCCTGAACGTCTGCCAGCGGTACGTTCTTTTCACCTTCGTCAGTAACGACGCGTGCGGTCGGCGGCGTCAGATCGAGCAGTTTTTCCAGCGCTTTGGACGAGCGCTGGCGAGCCCGCGCTTCCAGCATGTGTCCGAGGTTAATCAGACCAATAATCATGGCGCTGGCTTCATAATAGAGGTGTCGCGCTTCCATCGGGAACCACTGCGGCCAAAGGTTGACGCTCATGGAATAGAGCCATGCCACCCCCGTGCCCAGCGCGACCAGTGTATCCATGGTTGCGGTGCCGTTCATCAGGCTTTTCCACGCGCTGCGGTAGAAGTGACCGCCTGCGAAGACCATCACGGCGAGTGTTGCCAGACCAATTACCAGCCACAGGCTACGGTTGTCGGCACTCACCATCATGTTATCGCCAATCATTCCCCATACCATGACCGGGATACCCAGCAGCAGCGCGACGGCCGCCTGCCAGCGAAAACGTTTCATGGTTGCCACGGCGGTTTCTTGCTGACGCTCGCGGCGCTTAGCATCATCTTCAATGGCTTCTGCGCCGTAGCCCGCTTTTTCAACCGCCTGCACTAAATCTGCGGCGGAGGCACTGCCCATTACCAGCGCAGTGCGTTCCGCCAGGTTTACCCGTGCTTGGGTGACACCCGGTACGCTTTGCAACGCATTTTGTACACGGGTCACACAACTGGCGCAGCTCATGCCGTTTAACAGCAACTGTTGGCTGTCATCATCAGCCGTAGCTGCCGGAAGCTCGGAAGGGACCGCTGCCAGTGCTTCCGACGGGATTGATGACTCCGTCAGCGGTTTAGCCTTTGGGTGGCTTAACTCCGCGCCGTAACCGGCTTGTTTGATGGTTTCAATCAGCGCTTCTGCGCTGGCGCTCCCGGTAACATGCGCTTCAGTCACAGTGACATCCGCTTGCTCAACATCCGGACGTTGTTCCAGACTTTCTTTAACGCGTTTTACGCAGTGACCACAGGACAAACCGTCCAGGGTTAGATCGATTGTTTGAGACATAACCAACTCCTTCATTGCAGGTTTAACTGACTGTGATAAAGGTTAAACCTTCCAGCAAGGGGAAGGTCAAGGGTGTTTTTAGAAAAGATGAAAAAAGGGGCGAAGGGGAAAAAACGGGAACGTCACCTCAGAGCGTTCCCGGTCTGTTATTGATTGAGAACGATAAGCGGCGTTCGATGCTCCGGTTCATTTATGACCGTGAGATCGGCACCGTACAGCGCGTTCAGCGCCCGTTGCTTCAGGACATCCTGCGGATACCCGTTATCAACAATCCTGCCGCGCTCCATCAATACCACGCGGTCGGCATAACGCGCTGCGAGGTTGAGATCGTGCAGGACGCAGCAGACGCTAAACTGCCGTTCACGCACCAGACGACGCAGCAGACGAAAAAGGTGCTGCTGGTGGTGAATATCCAGGGCGGAAGTGGGTTCATCGAGAAACAACCATTTGGGCCGAGGCTCGGGCTCCCAAAGCTGAACCAGCAGACGTGCCAGCTGTACCCGCTGTTGTTCTCCTCCCGACAGATGCCGATAATCGCGCGCGGCCAGCGCCTGGCAGTCACACAACGTCATGATGTGTTCCGTTTCATCGCCCGTATTGCGCGTGCGATACGGATGCCTGCCCATGCGGATAACCTCCTGCACGCTAAACGGGAAGGCCATATGACTGTTCTGGCGCATCACGGCACGGGTTTTTGCCAGCTCGGTGATTGACCATTCGTTCAGCGGCTTGCCGAATAAGCTACAGCGCCCACTGTGAGGTTGCAGATAACCCGTGAGCTGGCGTAGCAGTGTCGATTTCCCGGCGCCATTCGGGCCAAGGATCGCGACGATCTCTCCTTGGGGTAGCGTCAGGGAAACATCGTCGGTCAGTCGTCTCCCCTGAATGTTGTAGATCAGATTTTCTGCGACGATCATGACACCCTCCGGCTACGCAGGATTAACCACAGAAAATACGGTCCTCCGATCAGGCTGGTTAACAGGCCAACGGGCATTTCGGCAGGCTGCACCAGAGTGCGGGCCAGCGTATCGGCAATCAGGAGTAGACAGGCGCCCGCCAATGTAGAGCAGGGAATCAACCAGCGATGATCGGCGCCGGTAGTCATTCTGATCAGATGCGGGATCACCAGGCCTATAAAGCCAATTACGCCGCTGACGGAAACGGCAGCACCAACCAGTAGCGAGCTGAGCACCAGTAACTGCTGGCGCTTACGTTTGACGTTCACGCCGAGGTAATGCGCCTCTTCATCGCCCAATTGCAGCAAATTAAGCGTGCCCGCCATACAGACGGTGATAGCAATGGCTGGAAGAACAAAGGTACTGGCAACCAGCAGCGTTGGCCACTGGGCCTGGCCTAGATTGCCCATCATCCACAGTGTAAGTTGACGTAGCTGCTGCTCATCGCCCACATAGCTCAGCACGCCAATAGCCGAACCGCACAGAGCATTGATAGCGATGCCGGCTAACAGCAGTTGCATCATTCCGCCGTGGTTATGCCGCTGGCTTATCAGGAAAATAATCGTGCAGACCACCATGCTGCCCGCGACGGCAAAAATCATCTGCTCATACAGCACCAACACCACGGGAAACGAAAAGGGGATAACTATCGCGATGCCGACCATCAGCGCGGAGCCGCTACTGACGCCAAGCAGGCCAGGATCGGCCATCGGATTGCGAAAAAGCCCCTGCATAATGACCCCTGCCGTTGCCAGCGCTGCGCCTACCAGAACGGCCAGCAACACGCGGGGCAGGCGGATGTTCAACCAGATGTCACGGTATTCGTCGTTGAACAGCGCGCTGAAGCTAATGTTCAGCGCCCCCTGGCTGGCTCCGAAGAGCATCAGAGCGACCAACAACAGAGAAAGACCCGTCAGAATGCTGACGGAAGAAAGCGAGTCCTTAAGCACGCAACGCTCCATAACGTCTTTGCGGCGCGAAGTTCCCGCGCCGCGAGGGGTTTACGCGGGTTTCAGTCCTGGCTCAACCAAACTGTAAATCTGGTTATTGAGTGACGGAGCTGTAGCCAGTTCGTGAATGTGCCTGGCAACATCTGCGCGCATCACAAAACCATGGCACTCCTCGGCCTGTATCCGTTGCGCCTGACCTGTGGCTGCACCGTTCAGTAAACCGCCGGGGCGGAGAATGGCGTAGTCCAGTTGACTGGTTTGTAACCAGCTTTCAGCCAACGATTTTTCCCGTACAGCCTGACCAAATGCGGCCCTGGCGCGTGGGGATAAAAAGGGCCAACTGTCGCCACAGCCAAGCGAAGTCACCAGAATCATGCGTTTGATCTCCGCTTTTTCTGCTTCATCAATGACGGTTCTGTGCGCCAGATAATCCTCGGCACCGCCCATGGAGGAGATCACCGTGGCATGTTGACCCGCTGCGCGACAGGCACAGGCGGTGACCTGGCTGTCGCAGGCGTCGCCAATGAAGACCTGCACTCCTTTTTCCTGCAACCCGGCAGCGACCTGCGCGTTGCGAACGACGGCAATCACCGGACGTTGTTCCGCCAGTGCGAGTGCCAGCGTTTTCGCGCCGACGCCGCTACCACCCGCACCAAAAATGAGCCATGGAGCCATCAGGCATGTTCCTTTAAGGATGAAGACAGCGCGTGAAAGGCGCTGACCTGGTCGGCCAGTAGCTGACGATGCTCATCCCGACCGAGGAAAATTTTGAACATAGCGCTACCCGCCTGGTTAAAGAAGAGAATGGACGCGGTGTCCATGCCCATAAATTTGCGTTCAATCAGGGCGATATGCGTGCAGTTTTCTGCCTTGATATGACCGGTCATGCCTTTTTTGCCGCGCAGGTTGAAGTAACCGTGGCGGTGGAATCCTGAAGGTAATTCACCCGTGAATTCCAGTATGACATCAGCAGTATGGACCAGGGTGGTGACTTTGCCCCATTCGCTGACGGTTTCCCAGACGGTATCAAATTGACTGCCGGAAACCAGCGTCGGGGAGGGGAGGTTTTTCACCACCTCCAGCAGCGTGGTGTTGTACTGGGCTGCGATAGCTTCCAGCGTACCGTCCGGCTCAGTTTTCAAAAAATCCTGTAAAGAGACATGGCTCATACTTCACTCCTTTTATGGTTGCTCTACCGCAATACGCGGCGCGTTAAGTGTTTGAATCAGTTCATCAAGAGACTGCAAAATATTGCTCGCCCAAAAACGCCCTTCATTGGTCAGGCGCAAACAGGTACTGGCATCTCGCGTCAGTCCTGCGTGATGCCACTGGGTCAGTAGCGGGGCCAGTTTTTGTGCATGAGGCGTCAGTTCATCCAGCGGGACGCGGGCCGTTTCGATACCGGCCTGGAGGGTGTGTCGCCACTGGAAACCACGCTCGGCGGTGCGCATCATCATCATGAGCGGTTTTTTTCCGGCGACGATGGATTCATGCCATGTGGTCAGATTGCGCTCGACCATCCAGGAATAGCCATTGACCGACCCTCCTGCGCCAGAGCCGAATGCCAGACAGTCTGCTCCCTGTTTAATCAGCAGGTTGTACAAATTGCGTTCCCGCGTGGTTCGCGCCCAGTGGCTGTTGCTGATGCAGCGCCAGCCCGCGTTGTCCATAAAATCGCAGCCCTGAAGATAGAGATCGCGGCGTTCGGCAGGGGAGGGAACCGTTGTACGCCCGGTTTCAACCGCTTTGCCAAGCGGTGTATTAGGGATCAGGTTCAGCGCATAAAGATCTACACCGTCGAGGCCGATGTCGCGAGCAATCGCCAGATCCTCGCCCCACACCTTTGCGTCCTGTCCTGGCAGACCAAACAGCAGATCGCACACCACGGCGGCTCGATCCCGTTTTACCAGCCCCTGCATAAAGGCCGTCGCGGTCGGGCAGTCCGAAGTGCGCGCCATTTTTTTGCGGATCCGGCTGTTAAAAGACTGAATACCGATCGAAAATCGATTGGCGCCAGCGTCAAGGCAGGCATCTATTCGCGCATCGTCAAAATTGAGTACCCGCCCCTCAATAGTGATTTCGCAGTCCGGCGCCAGAGGTAGCTTGTCACGCAGTGCGGTGATGATTCTGGCCAGATCCCGTGCCGACAGCGCAGACGGTGTACCGCCGCCAAAATAGACGGCGTGAATCGGGGCCGACTGATGCAATGGGCTATCGGCTTCCATCTCTATTTCGCGCAGCAGCGCGTTGGTATAGCGGGCGCAGTGATCCTCTTCAAACCGGTTTTGATAAAACCCACAGAAAGTACAATGTGTTGCACAAAAAGGGATATGCAAGTACACCAACCGTTTCCGCGGTGGGGTTGGCTGGCTGATGACCTCCTGCCAGGTTTGTGACAATAGCTCTTTGGCAACCGGGATCGCCCCACGCCAGGGCATCGTGGCGCGGCGATCCTTAAAGGGCTTACTTCCCTCGAGCGCAAAATGCGCGGTGAGATCCAGCGAGTGTTCAGTTTTCATTGTTCTTTATAAATCCAGTTAGTGAGGCCAGAATTGCTGGTGCAGGGCTTCAACCGCATCGGCGACGCGCGGCCCCATACCCAGAATCAGCGCCTGGTCTACCGCCACAATGCGCTGGTTTTTCCAGGCCGCAGTGTGGGTAATACCGGCTATTGCGCTCAGACGAGCCAGACCACCATCCACCATTTGCGACGTCACCACGATCACCTCTGGGTTGGCGGCGATCAGCGATTCCGCGCTGTAGCTTTTGTACTGCGCGTGAGTGGCGACATTTTGTGCGCCCGCAAGGGTCATAATGGCATCGGCAACGCTACCCTTGCCGGCGACCTGTGGCGCGCTGCCGCCAGCGGAGAGAATGAACATGGCTTTGACCGGCGCGTTTTTTGCTGCCACGCTGTGCTGAACGCGATCCAGACGTTGACGAATGCGATCGATCAACGTCTCACCTTGTTTGGGAATGCGCAGGGTTTGAGCCAGTTCCCGGATGTTGGCGTACATTTGCTCAACGGTGGCCGGTACGCGCGGCAACGTCACGACGTTAACTTTTTGCGCCCGCAGCTGATCCAACACGATTTGAGGGCCTGCATCCTGCCAGGTGATAAAGCTGTCCGGATGCAGCGATAAAATGCCCTCGCTGTTTAACTGCTTCCAGTAGCCGATATGCGGGAGTGCGGCAGTTTCGGGCGGATACGAGGTGGTTTCATCGACGCCGACCACCCGGTTGCCGACACCCATGGCGTAAATCAGTTCGCTAAGCGATCCGCCCGCCACCACCAGGCGGTCGGCGGACTGGGCACTAAAAACGCAGGCGAGGCTCAGTAAGCCAATCAAGAGATTTTTCATCGTCAGAAATTCCACGCAAAGCCAATGGCGGCATTGAAACCAGCGTCTGGAATAGATTCATGCGCGGTTCTGTAACGCTTGTCGGTCAGGTTGTTGAGCGCGAGGTTGACCTGATACTGATCCTGCGGACCGAACTCGGCGTTGAATGCGAGGTTAAGCGTGGCCCAGCCCGGGTAGTTGATTTCCGTGGTGCCGGTATTATCTTTGGCGCTGGACGCCGCGCGGATAAAGACATCGGACGTCAGGTTAGCGACGTTCATCAACCAGGTATGTTTCAGGCCGACGCGCCCGGTCAGCGTAGGTTCGCCGGTATCCCAGGTTTTAAGGGTATTGCCTTCGTACTGACGGCGAATAAGATTACCGCTCAGGTAAGGTGATACCGCCCAGCCGTTGTATTCTGCGGTGAGTTCCATGCCCCAGGTTTTGGCCCGATCGATGTTGTCGTAGTAGTAATAGCCGCCCCGTGAAGAGGTGGTATTACCGCTGCATACGGGTTGACCTGAACAAGCCAGACTGGCGATATAGTCTTTAGCTTCGGAGTAATAAATGGCGCCGTCTATCAGCCACATATTCCCTTTATACCGCGCGCCCAGCTCATAGTTATTCGAGTGTTCCGCCTTCAGGTTTGGGTTGCCGTAGGTCACGCTGCCGCCTGCGGACGTCTGTGTGAACAACTGAGTCAGCGTAGGGAAGACATAGCCCTGGGCATATGCAGCCCGGAGTTCAAGATCTTTAAAACCGGAATAGCGTAGGCTGGTTGAGGTCACCAGTTCATCATCGTGAACGGAATTTCCTCCGGTGGATTGCCAGGTGCTGCCGCTGCTTTGCAGGGTTTGCGTATCGTTGCGATTGAGCTTCGAAGACAGCCAGTACTGGCGGGCGCCCACGGTCCACGTCCAGTCATCGGCAAAGCGCCAGTCGTTTTGCGCGAACAATGAGGTGTTGCTTTGCTCCGCTTCGTTGTATGACAGGGTACGGGTTTGCGTATCGAAGAAGCCGGTAGCCGCGGTCTGGCGCGTGCTGCCGTCCGTGTCCTGTTTTATTTTGTCATGCTGGTACTGAGCGCCAATCACCAGCTCGTTGTTAGCAGGCAGGGAGAAGTTGCTCTGTAGCGTTACCCCCTGGGTATACTGTTTGTCGTTGGTATTGGTCTGATTGCTGACCGTCAGCGCTTTAATCATCGGGCTGGGGATAACCTGGGTCGTTTTGACCCGGTTTTCAAATTTGCGCTCTATTGTCTGGGTGTATGCGTCAACATGGATGTTCTTCAGGTAATCCCCATCGGCCGCGTAGTCGTAGAAAAGACCGATTTTCTCGCGTTCCAGCTTAGGAATTTTGACGCTAAAGTCGTCGAACTGGCCTTCCGGATCGTCAAACCAGGTTTGAGTGGACAGTTTGTAACGATCGAGGGAGAGTCCGATTTTGTGGCGATCGAAGTTGTAACCCAGCCACACGCCCTGGCCGTTATTACGGAAATTGGTGTCGGGCAATCTTCCGTCAGGTGTGTCGCGGTCGCCCTGGTCGGAATAGCTGCCATTGATGCGGTAGTCAAAGTTTCCGATGCTGCCCCAGGCCGCTGCTGATTCTTCCCATCCTGCCGTTGCGGAGTTATAAACAGCCTTAACGCTGCCGCCGAGGGGCTTATCGCCGCCTTTTTTGGTAATAAAGTTCACGACGCCGCCAATCGCCTGCGAACCGTAGAGGACAGAATAGGGGCCTTTGACCACTTCAATCCGTTCCAGCGCGGATTCGTCAATCAGCAAACCGGCTCCGTAGTTTTGTCCGGCACGTTGGTAACTGACGACCTGGCCGTCGATCAAAATCAGCACCCGCGAAGAGGCTTCGCCACGGATACGAATTTGTTTCCGCCCTGCGAGGGCGTTATCGGTGACTTCGACGCCGGGAATATCTTGTAAATCATCAGCAATAGAAACGCTGGTGGAATTTTGCAGCGTCTGGCGATCGATAACCTGGATGGTTGCCGGGCTATCCCAAAGACTACTTTCTGTGCGGTTAGCCGTGACGATCACCGTGTCTTCGTCGGACGTAGAAGCGTGTGCTGGAGAGGTAGCTGCAAAAGCGGCGCCGGACATGCATAATGTCAGGGCTGAAAGAATAAATGGCCTTTGGTTATTCCGTGGCAACATAAGAGAACCTTTATTGAATGTAAATGATCATCATTATCATTCGCGTTTATATATAAAATTGTTTCCCTTTGTTCAAGATGAAAGATGTAGAACCAATATATCTTTTGATTTGAGTCAATTTCGTGCAGTCATTAAATGCATAAATGTGATCTGAATCGGATATAACAATGTGAATTAAAAGGATTTGCGCATCGCGGTGATGGTGGAAAATGTGCAGAGTTCTCGGGTAAATCATTACGACAATCTGGGCTATAATGGGGCTCAGTACCAACAAGATCCGCGGGGGAAATGTGAATATTAGCGATGTTGCGAAAAGAACCGGTTTGACCAGCAAAGCGATACGCTTTTATGAAGAAAAAGGCTTAGTGACGCCGCCGCTGCGTAGCGAAAATGGTTATCGCACATACAACCAACAGCATCTGAATGAACTGACGCTGCTGCGCCAGGCACGCCAGGTGGGTTTTAATCTCGAAGAGTGCGGCGAACTGGTGAATCTGTTTAACGATCCGGCGCGTCATAGCGCAGATGTGAAAAAGCGTACCTTAGAAAAGGTCGCGGATATTGAGCGGCATATCAGCGAGCTGCAGGCCATGCGCTTGCATTTGCTGGCACTGGCGGAGAGTTGCCCTGGCGATGACAGCGCCGAATGCCCGATAATCGATAACCTCTCCGGCTGCTGCCACCATAAAGCGAAGGCTTAACGGCGAGGGGGATTAAGCATAAATACCACCGTGCCGCGGTACCACGGGGATTTCTCAAGCTGCGCTTCAGCCTGCGGGTCCCGGCTACCGTTTTGCACCAGCCCCAGCTTAAACGGAATGCGCAGACGACTGAGTGCAGGCAGATACGCCTGATAATTCGTTACCGTATGACGGCCCTGATAGCTCTGGACCACCAGTTCATCGACCGCCAGCGCATTCAGCGTGGCGACGTCGCCCGTTTTTGCCCAATCCAGAAGTCCAGTCACGCCAAGCGCGAACTCGGCCGGTAGCTGTTGGCGTAATTGCTGCAGAAAGCGGGCGTAATCGGCAAGCTGATGGGTCGCCGCGTCAAAATCAACCTGCAGGCCGACCACGTGATTCCCGGCGGTCTGCCAGCGTTGCATCAATCTGATGATGCGAGCCGGGAGCGCCTCCGGTACGTCGAGCGTGGTAAAGCGCACGGTCAGCCAGATTGAGGGAAAAGACAGGCGGCTGACCGGCAGCCCGAGACGCTGGAAAACCACGTTACCCGAACGAATCAGCACCTCACCCTGATGCAGATAGACCGTTTGTGCGTCTTTCAGCTCATCACTGGCCTTCACGCCGGACCACAGCCAGAAGGCCGGATGTTCACGGGTGGCGACGATATCCGCCGCCTGTGCCTGTCCGACCAGCAGCGCGGTTACCAGTAGTATTTGAGTTTTTGCGCCCACGGACTTCCCGGATATTGCGTTTTCAGTTGGGTGAACCAGCCTTTACGCTGCAGTTTATCCACTTCCTCACCGCCGCACTCGTTAGAACCTGACGGCGCATAGCACATGATGGCGCGATACAGCGCGAAGCTCTTGTCTTCAACCTCTGCTTTTGGCGAAGTGATTACCTGCTGATAGTAGCTTTGCCTGTCGAACTGGCCGAACGGCTCCTTGCGCGAGATTGCTGATTCAAGTACATCGTTACCGGCGCTGTTTTTCCACAAATCAACGTGGGTTTGCGTGGTGCGGAAGAATTCGCCTAAGCAGTTCAGCGCGTGGGCATCATCCGCTTTTTTGCTCAATACCGTTACCGTTTCATTGAGGATGCGACAGGTGTAACCGGCTTGAGCGGCATCGCCATTCCAGTCGAAAATACTCAGATTAACGTCAGCAAACGCGTCGCCAATAACCGGTGGGGTAATGGCGCTGGCCAGCTTTCTGTCATTCAACCAGTCGCCAAAGCGGTTTTCGGTAAGATCTCGTACCAGCAGCGTATGCAGGGCGATGGTACGCTCTTCATTGTTAGGTCCATGGACGGCCTGCTGGCGCAGCAGTTCAGGCGAGGCCTGTGTTTTAAGTATCTGCGAGCGAAAACGCAGGTTGGTGACTGCGCTTTCTGGGGCAAAAACCGCTGCCACGTCGCCGCTATAAACCAGCGTTGCGGCGAGCTTAGCCTGTACATACTGCTGCTGTTCGTTGTCCTGGCTGAGTTTTAGCAACTGCTGCCAGAAATCACGCGCCGCGCGCCAGTTCTTCTGGCCCATCAGCGCTTCGCCGTACAGTACCTGTTCACTGAAGGCGAGCGTATCGTGAGCGGCAAGTTTCTGCGCTGGCGTAACGGCCTGAATAATCGCCGCGTAGTTCTCCGTCGCCAGCCACAGATTCAGTTGCAGATCGCGCCATAGCGGTAGTTTTTGGCTCTGCTCAAACACCGGTTTGCTGGCATCGAGCTGCGCCTGGGTCAGCGTGGGTTTACTGTTGTTATCCAGACGCAGCGCGCGCAGTAGTTCGATATAGCTGACATGCGGCGCATCGGGGAATGCTTCCACCACGGACTGTTCGTAGAACGCCATACCGTAGACATTATCGTATTCGATGACAATTTCACGCAGTTGCCGAGCGTCAGCCGACTGCTGGAGCGTCTGCTCATACAACCCGGCCAGCTGCGGCCACGCCTGTAAATACCAGTTGATGCGACGCAGCATACCGCGCGCGGAGTCGGCATACAGGCCTTGCGGGTAACGTTGCAGATAGGCCTGCGCCTGTGTCTGAGCCTGAGTCGCGTCCTCGCGGTTAATTTTTGCAATATCAAAATCGCCGTACTCGCCCACGCTGTTCTGGCTGCTCTTGTTCAACGCCGCACGCATCAGCATGTATTGCGCGGTCTCTGCCAGCCACGGATGCTCACTTTTGGCAAGCTGAGTAAAATCCCGTTCGGCGCTGGCATAATCACCGGCATAGAAACTGGCGGCCGCGGCCAGATAATTTTTATAGGACAGAGCGGGTGAATCAGCCGGGAGAGTGGCAAGTGAAGACTCAATTTGCTCGCGGGTTGCCCCGGATAGCAGCCCCGTACGCGCCTGGGCTAAGGCCTGGCGCTGTTCCGCCGTTAACGTCGAGTCGGCCAGCAGTGCGGCAAAAAACGCGCTGACGCTCTCGGTGTTATTCGAAACATGACGGTTCTCAAGCTCAGCGTCGTTGACGTTTATTTCGTCTGCGCGAATGTTCAGTTCGGCCATCTGTTGAGAGAGTGGGCTGTTTTCGCCGGATGCCGGAGCAGCGGTTGGCTGCGGGGAAGCCTCATCCCACTGCGGGTGATAGGCAAAATAGAAATCCCGGGAGCGGGTGATATCCGCTGGCATTGATTGCACCGGCAGAGCAAATGATTTTTCCTGGCTCAGCAGCCGCAGCAGGTTATCGCGGCTGTCGTTATTCGGATTAAAGGTCGGCGTGCCTTTCAGCAGGCAGCTGTCGTCGCTCCATTTGCAGTCTTCCATATCGAAAGAGGCGAATGCCTGCGGGGCGGCGGTTAATAACGTGCAAAGGGCAAAGGCAAGGGGTGTCTTCCTGACCATAGTCTTATTTCCTGTCTTTTTAGTGTGATACCGCTTTAATAATCAGGGTTATCCCTTCAACGGCAATGACTTCAACCTGCGTTCCGGCGCTCAAATCGTCAGGGGCGCTGACGGGCCAGGAACTGTCGCCGACGCGCATATGTCCACGGCCATTGACCAGGCCAGTTTCCAGAATAAATCGTCGGCCAACCAACTGCTGCCCGCGCTGGTTAAGATGGCTGTCGGCGGGTCTCTGCTCCTGAACGCGCCTTGCCAGCCATTTCCACCACAGCCAGGCCGCCAGTAAGGTGAGGGCGGCGAACATCGCACCCTGCCATGCCCAGTCAAGCGGAACGAGCCAGACGACCAGACCGGTAATCACCGCCGCTACGCCGCTCCACAGCAGGTAGCCGTTACCGCCCAGCATCTCGGCGGCGAGTAGCAAACCGCCGAGGCTGAGCCAGAAGATGTGCGGGTGCACTAGAATCATCGCTATCATGATTTTTTCCGCTCGCTGGCGCTGTCCTTAACCAGTTCTGCGATCCCGGCAATGGAGCCCATCAGGCTGCTGGCATCCAGCGGCATCATCACCACTTTGCTGTTATTTGACGAACCGATGTGTTGCAGCGCTTCGGTGTATTTCTGCGCCACGAAGTAGTTCACTGCCTGAATATCCCCGGCGGCAATGGCCTCCGAAACCATCTGCGTTGCGCGAGCTTCAGCTTCTGCCGAACGTTCACGCGCTTCAGCCTGTAAAAACGCGGACTGGCGTTCACCTTCCGCTTTAAGGATCTTCGACTGCTTCTCACCTTCGGCCTTGACGATTTCTGCCTGACGGATCCCTTCGGCTTCAAGAATGTAGGCGCGCTTGGTACGTTCGGCTTTCATCTGCGCGTTCATCGCGTCGATAAGTTCTGCCGGAGGACGCACGTCGCGGATCTCGATACGGGTGATTTTGATGCCCCAAGGATTCGTGGCTTCATCAACAATATGCAGCAGGCGCGTGTTGATGTTGTCGCGTTGGGAGAGCATTTCATCGAGTTCCATCGAACCGAGAACGGTACGAATGTTGGTCATGGTCAGGTTGATAATCGCCAGTTCCAGATTGCTGACTTCATAGGCCGCTTTCGGCGCGTCGATCACCTGAATAAAGCACACGGCATCAATGGCGACGTTGGCGTTATCTTTGGAAATGACTTCCTGAGAAGGGATATCAAGCACCTGTTCCATCATGTTGATCTTACGACCAATGCGGTCCATGAACGGCACAACAAGGCTTAAACCCGGTTGCAGGGTTTTGGTGTAACGGCCAAAACGCTCTACCGTCCACTGATATCCCTGCGGGACGATTTTGACGCCAGCACCGACGATGACCAGCGCGACAAAAATAAGAATAGGAATAAAAATGAGCATTGATGAAACCTCCTGTTGTGCTGTCCTTTACTGCCTCATTAATCAAATTATACCCGATTAATCAAGGGGGGTTCCCTTATAATAAATTACAGGCATAGACTGTCTGCACGAAAGATGTAAAAAAGGGATGGGTAATGGAAGAAAGCAGCATTCTGCTTCAGTTAAAAAAAGTCGCATGGCAGGCAGGGGAGACGCAGGTTCTCAATAACATCTGTTTTGATCTCCGCGCCGGAGAATTTAAGCTGATTACCGGCCAGTCCGGCTGCGGGAAAAGTACGTTACTCAAGATTGTGGCGTCATTAATGAGTCCGACTGCCGGTGAAATTCTCTTTGAAGGCAAGGATATAGCTACCCTCAAGCCGGAAACGTATCGCCAGCAGGTCTCTTATTGCGCGCAAACGCCCGCTTTGTTTGGTGACACCGTTTACGACAACCTCATTTTCCCCTGGCAAATCCGTAATAAACGTCCGGAGCCGGATGCGTTTCTGAGCGATCTGGCCCATTTTGATCTCCCCGAGACGATCCTCAAAAAAAGCATCAATGAGTTGTCCGGTGGCGAAAAGCAGCGCGTCTCGCTAATTCGTAATTTGCAGTTTCTGCCCAAAATCCTGCTGCTTGATGAAATCACCAGCGCGCTGGATGAGGCTAATAAACGTAATGTGAACGAATTAATTCACCACTATGTTCGTGATAAGAATATTGCGGTGCTGTGGGTGACGCACGACAAAGATGAAATTACGCATGCGGATAATGTCATAACCCTTCAACCGCACGCCGGAGAAATGCAGGAAGCACGCAATGAACGAGCATAATATTACCAATGAGTCCCTGGCATTAGCGATGATGCTGGTGGTGGTGGCAATCCTGATTAGCCACAAAGAAAAACTAGCGCTGGAGAAAGATATTCTCTGGAGCGTTTGCCGGGCAGTGGTTCAGCTTATTATCGTCGGCTATGTGCTGAAATATATTTTTGGCGTTAACCACAGTATTCTGACCTTACTGATGGTGCTGTTTATCTGCTTTAACGCGGCTTATAACGCACAAAAGCGCAGTAAATATATTGATAAAGCTTTCCTCTCGTCGTTTATCGCTATCACGGTGGGGGCGGGGCTAACGCTGGCGGTGCTGGTTTTGTCTGGCTCTATCGAGTTCACGCCGATGCAGGTCATCCCGATCTCCGGCATGATTGCAGGCAATGCGATGGTAGCAGTGGGGCTGTGTTACAACAATCTGGGGCAGCGGTTTAACAGCGAACAGCAGCAAATTCAGGAAAAACTCAGCCTCGGCGCGACGCCGAAAGTGGCCTCCGCGGCGCTGATTCGCGACAGCATTCGCGCCTCGCTGATCCCAACGATCGACTCTGCTAAAACGGTAGGGCTGGTGAGTTTACCGGGGATGATGTCCGGATTGATCTTCGCGGGTATTGATCCAGTAAAAGCGATTAAGTATCAGATTATGGTGACGTTTATGCTGCTTTCTACCGCCAGCCTGTCGACCATTATTGCCTGCTACCTGACTTATCGGAAATTCTACAATTCGCGCCACCAATTAGTCGTAACGCATTTGAATAAGACGTGATGTGATGCCGGATGGCGGCTAGCGCTATCCGGCAAATGCGGCAGATTAGTACAACAGCGCGTACAGCTGGCGGCGGTATTTTGAGGCCAGCGCATCGCCGGTTCCGAGTGCGGAAAGGATCTCCTGGAAGGTCTTACGTGCCTGACCGTCGGCAGCAGTGAGATCTTTCTTCAGGTGGCTGAACAGCAGTTCCAGTGATTCCTCGTTACGTCCGACCTGATGTAACTGGATGGCCAGTTGAGTTGCCAGCGCCGCATCCTGTGGATTGCTGGCGACCTGCTGCTGCAGCTGCTGGATTTCCGGCGTATCCGCCGCCTGCTTCAGCAGTTCTATCTGCGCCACCAGTCCCTGATAGCGGGTGTCCTGATCCTGCAACGGAATGGTTTTCAGCACCGCTTCGGCTTCGTCAGAACGATTGAGGGCGATTTGCGTTTCCGCCAGCAGCAGGCCAATTTCGCTGCTCTGGTTGGAGATCTGCCAGGCTTCTTTCAGCAGCGGCAGTGCATCCGCGTGATTACCGGCTTCGATGAATTCGATAGCCTGACGCGCTTTCAGCTCTTCTTCGCTCGGCAACACTTTTTCCAGCAGCGCGCGGATAACCTCTTCCGGCTGCGGGCCCTGGAATCCGTCTACTGGCTGACCGTTCTGGAACAGATAAACCGTAGGGATGGCGCGCAGGCCAAACTGAGAAGCGATCATCTGCTCGGCGTCGCAGTCGAGCTTGGCGAGAATAAACTGGCCGTTGTACTGGGCGGCAAGGCTCTCCAGTACCGGCGTCAATTGCAGGCAGTGCTGGCTGCGCTCAGACCAGAAATAGAACAGGACCGGCGTGGTCATCGACTGTTCAAGGGTCTGCTGCAGGTTAGATTCGTTAATGTTAACAATATTCTGTGTGGACATGGAGTTACTCTCTTTTGTCGATTTCTTGTTACATGGGGGCTGACGCGCGCGCTTCAACTCAACCCTGTAAAATTTTGTCCATTATGCGGCCTGGCAACAGGCGTTTAAGTAGCATCACTGCCCAGGTCACCAGCGTAACCGGATAACGCAATTTGGGTTTATCGCTCTCAAATGCATGACGTACTTTGGCGACAACGGCCTCCGGGCCCAATGTAAATCGAGCAGCAATGCCGGGGTTTTCCACGGGAGCATCGCTCTGGGTCTGGTTGACGTTTTCGGTAAAACGGGTGCGAATAGGGCCGGGTTCAATCAGGCTGACCTTAATGCCGCTGTGGCGCAGCTCCATACGCAGCGCGTCGGACCAGGCTTCCAGCGCATATTTGCTGGCGGCATAGGCGCCGCGTCCCGGCGTTGAGATCAATCCCATCACCGATGAAGTCATCACGATACGTCCTTCGCCGTGAGGGAGCATAGCGGGCAACAGGCGCATGGTAAGCTGATGTGCGCCAAAGAAGTTGGCGGAAAATTGCTGCTCCATTTGCTCGCGGCTAATGGTGGACAGCGGGCCATAGACGCCGTATCCGGCGTTGTTAAAGATCCCATACAAACGATTATCGGTCAGGGCGATCACCTCGTTGGCGGCGCGATCCACGCTTTCGGGTGAATCCAGATCCAGCAATACGCCAGTGAATCCCATACTGTTCATACGCGCGACATCGTCAGGTTTGCGACAGCCTGCCAGAATTTGAAAACCCTGGCGTTTAAGCTCAAGCGCACTTTCCAGACCGATTCCGCTGGAACATCCTGTTATTAAGACCGATTTTTGCATAACTTTACCTGTCAGGATCTCCGTTGAATTACGAGTCGTGATTTACTAAAGGGGTCAATTGTTTCGCCATCCAGTCGGCAATAAACGGCTGGGCGTCACGATTAGGATGGATACCATCATCCTGCATCCATTGGGGTTTCAGATAGACCTCTTCCATAAAAAAGGGCAGCAGAGGAATATCAAACTCTTTGGCGAGCTTTGGATAAATCGCGCTAAAGGTTTCATTATAACGGCGACCGTAGTTTGCCGGCAGACGAATTTGCATCAGCAGCGGTTCGGCATTTGCCGCTTTCACATCCTGCAGGATTGTGCGCAGGGTTTGTTCGGTTTGCGCAGGCGCAAACCCGCGCAGGCCATCGTTACCGCCAAGTTCGACCAGCACCCAGCGCGGCTGGTGCTGCTTGAGTAATGCAGGCAGACGGGCCAGACCCTGCTGAGAGGTATCACCGCTAATGCTGGCATTCACCACTGGCGTTTTGGTTTGCCATTTATCATTAAGTAGCGCAGGCCACGCGGCGCTGGCGGACATACGGTATCCGGCGCTCAGGCTGTCACCCAGAATTAATAACGTGTCCGCAGCGGCGGCGCGGAAAGTTAACAGGACCAGGAACAGGAAAGGCCAATGCCAGCGGAAAACATTGTTGAAGTTCATCATCTTAAGAAATCCGTCGGTCAGGGTGATCAAGAGCTATCCATCCTTACCGGAGTTGAACTGGTTGTCAAACGCGCCGAGACCATTGCGTTGATTGGCGAGTCGGGATCGGGGAAATCCACGCTGCTGGCGATCCTCGCCGGGCTGGACGATGGCTCCAGCGGTGAAGTCAGCCTGGTGGGGCAGGCGCTGCACACCATGGATGAAGAAGCCCGGGCGCAGCTGCGGGCGCGACACGTGGGCTTTGTCTTCCAGTCATTCATGTTAATTCCAACCCTCAACGCGCTGGAAAACGTCGAACTGCCCGCGCTGCTACGCGGCGAAAATAGCGGAAAAAGTCGTGACGGGGCAAAAACGCTGCTGGAGCAACTGGGGTTGGGAAAACGCCTTGATCATCTTCCGGCCCAGCTTTCCGGCGGGGAGCAGCAGCGCGTAGCGCTGGCGCGGGCGTTTAACGGACGCCCTGACGTGCTGTTTGCCGATGAACCAACGGGCAATCTGGACCGCCAGACCGGGGACAAAATCGCCGACCTGCTGTTTTCTCTGAACCGGGAACATGGCACCACCCTGATTCTGGTGACCCATGACCCGCAGCTGGCGGCGCGTTGCGATAGGCGTTTACGCCTGGTAAACGGACAGTTGCAGGAGGAGGCATGATTGCACGCTGGTTCTGGCGCGAATGGCGCTCGCCTTCATTACTGATTGTCTGGCTGGCGTTAAGCCTGGCGGTGGCCTGCGTACTGGCGCTGGGCAATATCAGCGATCGCATGGAAAAAGGACTTAGCCAGCAAAGTCGTGAGTTTATGGCGGGCGATCGGTCGCTGCAAAGTTCGCGCGCTGTGCCGAAAGCATGGATTGACGAGGCGCGACAGCGTGGTCTGAAGGTGGGTGAACAGCTCACCTTTGCCACCATGACCTTTGCCCGGGATACGCCGCAACTGGCGAACGTCAAAGCGGTGGATGATGTGTATCCGATGTACGGCACGTTGCAAACCAATCCGCCGGGGCTGAAACCGCAGCCGGGCTCAGTGCTGTTGGCCCCGCGTCTGATGGCGCTGCTCAACGTAAAAATCGGTGATTCCATCGACGTTGGCGATGCCACCCTGCGCATCGCCGGAGAAGTGGCGCAGGAACCGGATTCCGGTTTTAATCCCTTCCAGATAGCGCCGCGCCTGATGATGAACATGGCGGATGTCGAAAAAACGGCGGCGGTCCAGCCGGGAAGCCGGGTGACCTGGCGCTATAAATTTGGTGGTACGCCACAGCAACTGGAAGCCTATGAAAAATGGCTGCTGCCGCAGTTAAAGCCGGAACAGCGCTGGTATGGGCTGGAGCAGGATGAAGGGGCGTTGGGGAAATCTCTGCAGCGTTCGCAACAGTTCCTGCTGCTGTCGGCATTGTTAACGCTACTGCTGGCGGTTGCTGCCGTTGCCGTGGCGATGAATCATTACTGCCGTAGCCGTTACGATTTGGTGGCGATATTAAAAACGCTCGGTGCGGGCAGGGCGCAGTTGCGCAAGCTGATTATCGGCCAGTGGCTGATGGTGCTGGTGCTGTCTGGCGTGACCGGCGGGCTGTTCGGGCTGTTATTTGAGCGGGTGCTGGTGGTATTACTGAAGCCGGTTCTGCCCGGTGAGCTGCCGCCCGCCAGCCTGTGGCCGTGGCTGTGGGCACTCGGTACGATGACCGTCATTTCTCTGCTGGTGGGGCTACGCCCTTATCGCCTGCTGCTGGCGACGCAGCCGCTGCGGGTACTGCGTCGCGACGTGGTGGCAAACGTCTGGCCGCTCAAGGTCTATCTGCCCGTAGCAACGATAGTTGTGGTTGCGCTGCTGGCCGGACTGATGGGCGGAAGTATGCTGCTGTGGGCGGTACTGGCCGGGGCGGTGGTGCTGGCGCTGCTGTGCGGCGTGCTGGGTTGGATGCTGCTCAACGTACTGCGTGGCCTGACGTTAACGTCGCTACCGCTACGTTTAGCGGTCAGCCGGCTGTTGCGCCAGCCGTGGTCAACGCTGAGCCAACTGTCGGCATTTTCGCTGTCCTTTATGCTGCTGGCGCTGTTGCTGGTGCTGCGCGGCGATCTCCTCGACCGCTGGCAGCAGCAAATGCCGCCGGAAAGTCCAAACTATTTTCTGATCAACATTGCCACTGAGCAAGTGGCTCCGCTGAAGGCTTTCCTTGCTGAGCATCAGGTGATCCCTGAGTCGTTCTATCCCATCGTGCTGGCGCGTCTGACGGCAATCAATGACAAAGCGACCGAAGGTAATCAGGACGAGGCGCTTAATCGTGAATTGAATCTGACCTGGCAGGATACCCGGCCGGATCATAACCCGATTACCGCCGGAAGCTGGCCGCCAAAAGCGGGTGAAGTGTCGATGGAAGAGGGGCTGGCGAAGCGGTTAAACGTAAAGCCTGGCGATCGTGTGACCTTTATGGGCGATACCCAGGATTTCAGCGCCACAGTCAGCAGTCTGCGCAAAGTGGACTGGGAAAGCCTGCGACCGAATTTCTTCTTCATTTTCCCTTCCGGCGCGCTGGATGCTCAGCCACAAAGCTGGTTAACCAGTTTTCGCTGGGAGAACGGCAACGGCATGCTGACGCAGCTTAACCGTGAGTTTCCGACTATCAGCCTGCTGGATATTGGTGCGATCCTCAAACAGGTGAGTCAGGTGCTGGAGCAGGTGAGCCGAGCGCTGGAGGTGATGGTAGTGCTGGTCACCGCCTGCGGTATGTTGCTGCTATTGGCGCAGGTGCAGGTCGGGATGCGTCAGCGTCATCAGGAACTGGTGGTCTGGCGCACGCTGGGAGCGGGTAAGAAGCTGCTGCGTACCACGCTGTGGTGCGAGTTCGCCATGCTCGGGATGGTCGCCGGACTGGTGGCGGCCATCGGGGCGGAAACTGCGCTGGCGGTGCTGCAAACCCGCGTGTTTGATTTCCCCTGGGAGCCAGACTGGCGGCTGTGGGTTGTGTTGCCGCTTTGTGGGGCATTGCTGCTCTCTCTCTGCGGCGGATGGCTTGGTTCACGTCTTCTTAAAGGCAAAGCGCTGTTCCGTCAGTTCAGCAGTTAATTCATATTCGTGATGATTACGCACCGGTTTTTTTAAATCGGCGCGTTTTTTTATCTATGTAGCACAAATTGATAACTCCTTAATATTTAACAGCACAGAACAATAAAAACCCGACAACACGAGTGTATTAATAAACGTTAATATTTGTATGCTGAATAATTGGCAGGCTATCTATCAAAGTACAAATAATGACTATAAAAAAAACGGTGCTGGCGGTATCGATCGGCGCAGCAGTGGCATTAACGACTTTCGCCTCCCAGGCGGAAATCACGGTCCTGAAACAAGATCCGCAGGCGGGCAACCCGCTGAGCCGTCTTAACTTCACCGTCGGCGGGAGTATTCGTCCGCAGTTCCAGAATATGGCCGGTGACGATGGTAAGAATGGCTACAAACGTAATGGCTTCGACGGCGGGACGCGTTTCCGCTTTGCCGCTGACTACTATCTGTTTGATGATATCAGTTGGGTGAGCTACTACGAGCTGGGCGTTAACTTCCCGGCGATGTTCAACTGGGACAATCACTATGCTAACGGCGCCAACGATACCACGCGTCGTATGCTGTACACCGGTCTGAAGAGCGCGACCTGGGGTACGCTGACCTTCGGTCAACAGAACAGCATTTACTATGATGTGGTGGGTGCGAAAACGGATATCTGGGACTACGACATGATCGGCCAGGCGCCAGGTAACGGTATCAATGGCGACTACGACGGTTCCTATCGTACACGTAAGTCACTGAAGTATAAAAATACGGTAGGCGATGTTGATCTTTACGCGTCTTATCTGTTCAGTGATGACTACAACCCGAACAACGGTTTGCGCTACAAACGTAAAGGCGGCGGCTCGCTGGGTGTGGATTATCACATCACCGATGACCTGACCTGGGGTACAGCGTGGAACTACACTCGCGCGGAAATGCGTGGCAACACCAGCAAAACCTACGATCAAAACATCGTCGGTACTGCGCTGAGCTGGAAACCGGACAACTGGACCTTCTCAATGGGCGGCGGCTGGTATCAGAACTTCATGACCACCAAAAAAGTCTCGGTTAACGACTACTTTGCCGGTGATGCCTGGGGTCTGGAATACTTCGCGGGTTACACCTTCCCGGTTGGTCAGTATGCGCTGAAATCCGTTCAGCCATACTTTATGGGCGATCGTATTGAATACGTGAATGGTCGTAACTACCTGCGCACCGACAACGGTGTGGGTATCAGCTTCCAGCTGGATTACGGTTTCCGTGTGGATTACGAACACGTCTTTACCTCCAGCACCGACAATCTGGGTGATATGAACCTGGTTCGTCTGCGTTACGATTTCTAATCAAACGCCCGCCGCCCGATGCGCTTGCGCTTATCGGGCCTAAGAAAGCTGTTGTAGGCCGGATAAGGCACTTGTGCCGACATCCGGCTTTTTCATGCCATCTCACATTTAAAAACACATTCTGCAACATCATGAAATAATTTCAAGGACAGCAGGTTGTGATCTGTGTCATGTTAACAATCAGCCTGTTAAACAGGTTAACAACAACAACGCCGCAAGAACGGCGTGAGACATGACACCACAACGTTAAAATGGAGAGATTATGGGATTGCGTCAGAGTTTACGCGTCGCGACCGGGGCGCTGTTACTGGCCTGTGGATTACAATTTGCTCATGCGAACAGTGATCCGCACACTATCGTATTTGGCGTCGCGCCTGGGCCGTACGGCGATATGGTAAAACAAGCCATTGCCCCTACGCTGAAAGAGAAAGGCTATAAGGTCGTGGTGCGCGAATTCAGCGACTACGTGCAGCCGAACATGGCGCTCTCCAACGGCAGCATCGATGCCAACCTGTTCCAGCACTCGCTCTACTTTGACAAATTCACCGCCGATAAAGGCCTGAAGCTGAGCAAGCTGATTGTGGTCCCGACGGCCGGGATGGGTTTTTACTCACATAAAATCAAAAGCCTGGATGAGTTGAAAAAAGGGGATGTGATCACGCTTTCCAACGATCCCACCAACCTGGCTCGCGGTCTGCGTTTCCTGCAGTCAATTGGCCTTATTACCATCAAAGATAACATCGACCCGACTAAAGCCTCTGAGCGCGATATCGCCAGCAACCCGAAAGGGCTGGTGTTTAAACCGCTGGAAGCGGCACAGCTGCCGCGCACGCTGGACGGTGTGACCGGGGCATTGGTTAACGGTAACTTTGCCGTGGCGGCAAAACTGGATCTTGCCAGCGCCATCAAGCAAGAGCATCTGGATGAAAATCTTAAAAATATCATTGCGGTACGCAGTGACGATGCGGATAAACCGTTCGCCAAAGATATTGTTGAGGCGGTGAAATCTCCGGCATATCGTGCCGTGATTGACGACCCGAAAAATATCTACAGCGCCTTCCAGAAACCGGAATGGATGTCGGCAGCCCAATAATCGCTGCGCACAAGGGTTAACAGGGGCAGCGACGACTGCCCTTTTCGCATTTCTGAGGTGGCTATGATTGAGATAGAAAAGGTTTGCGTGGACTTCGCCGCAGGCCGTGGAGCATCAACCCGGGCGGTTGATGACGTTAGCTTGCGCATTGGCGCAGGTGAGATATTTGGCATTGTCGGGACCAGTGGCGCGGGGAAAAGTACGCTGCTGCGCACCCTGAACGCCTTAACGCGACCGAGCCAGGGAAGCGTAAAGGTGAACGGCGTAGAAATTTCTGCGCTGGAAGGCTCTCAGTTACGTAAAGCCCGTCAGCGTATTGGTATGATTTTTCAGCACTTTAATCTGATGCATACCCGCACTGTGGCGCAAAACGTTGCTTTCAGCCTGAAGGCTGCCGGATGGGAGCGCAGCAAAATCGCTCCACGCGTGGCGGAGATTCTGACGTTGGTCGGACTGGCGGATAAAGCAAACCGCTTTCCGGTTCAGCTCAGCGGTGGGCAAAAGCAGCGCGTGGGTATTGCCCGTGCGATTGCTAATCACCCGGATGTGTTGCTGTGTGATGAACCGACTTCCGCATTAGATCTGGAAACGTCAGCCACGATTCTGACGTTGCTCAGGCAGATCAACCAACAGTTGGGGATCACGATCGTGCTGATCACCCATGAGATGAACGTGATCAAATCCATTTGCGATCGCGTGGCGGTGATGTCCGGTGGCAAGGTAGTGGAGTCTGGTGAGGTGTTTGATGTTTTTGCTCACCCGCAGCACGCTTTCACTCAGCAACTGGTGTCGCATACTCTCAATCTGACGCTACCCGACCGTCTGCGCCAGCATCTGCCCGGTCAGTTGCTAAAAATTCTGTTCATCGGTGATTCGGCAGAACAGCCGGTGTTGTCAGAAGTGGCGGTTAAATTTGGCGTGGCGGTGAACATTCTGCACGGCAAAATTGAATATATCGGCGAACGTGCGCTGGGGATTCTGGTGGTGCAACTCACCGCGCCGCATAACCCTTCTGCGGTGGATATCGCCGTGGAACATATTCGTCAACGTACTGCACAGGTGGAGGTGATTCGTGGATGATTTATTGCCGGATTTGACGCTGGCGTTCAATGAAACCTTCCAGATGCTGAGCATCTCTACGCTGTTGGCGATTATTGGCGGTCTGCCGCTCGGTTTTCTTATTTTCGTTACCGATCGGCATTTATTCTGGCAAAACCGTTTTGTGTATCTGCTCAGCTCCGTGCTGGTGAATATTATCCGTTCGGTGCCGTTTGTGATCCTGCTGGTTCTGTTGTTGCCGCTCACCCAGTTTTTGCTCGGCAATACCATTGGACCCATCGCGGCGTCGGTCCCACTTTCGGTAGCAGCAATTGCTTTCTATGCCCGTCTGGTTGATAGCGCGCTACGTGAAGTCGATAAAGGCATTATCGAGGCGGCGGAAGCCTTTGGCGCCAGCCCGATGCGCATCATCTGCACCGTTCTGTTACCGGAGGCGAGCGCGGGTCTGCTGCGTGGGTTGACGATAACGCTGGTGAGTTTGATCGGTTACTCCGCAATGGCTGGGATCGTTGGCGGCGGCGGGGTAGGCGACCTGGCGATTCGCTTTGGTTATTACCGCTACGAAACCCAGGTCATGGTAGTCACCGTGGTGGCGTTGATTATTCTGGTGCAGGTCGTTCAGGTGCTGGGCGACTGGCTGGCGAAACGCGCAGACAAGCGCGACAGACATTGATTACTGCACGCTAAGCCAGTCAGCCACCTCCTGCCATGAGCCGCGAAAGACGATTTTCGCGGCTTTCTTTTCCAGCTGATAGCGATACATCGGGTCGTAATACTCGTTGAGCAACGGCACCAGCCAGCCCATATGAGCGTCGGTACTGCCCGTCGTCTGCTGTTCGCGCAGGGCCACGTCGAGCAGGGCGGTCAGCTCGGCAAAACGTTGTAAACCCAGACGACGGCGGATAGCAAACAGGCCATGGTGCAGATACTCGCTGTACTCCTGCCAGCCCTGGCTCTCGCCATAAGCGTGGGTAAAATCGTGGTGCATCTTCACGAAATACTCTTCGCGCAGTCGCTCCAGCCGTAACTCAAAGGGATCTTCCACCACCGCAATGTTTGCCTGAGTCATGCGATCACGCAAACATTCGGGCAGATGATTGGCACCAATCATGCGGCCTTCATCTTCCAGTACCCACAGACGTAAATCCTGGCGGCTGTCGGTTTTCAGCATTTCGACCGCCAGCAGGTTTTCGAAGCTCGCCTGGCTCAGTTGCGGTTCGACGGTGCGGCCAAAAGAGGAACCGCGATGATGTGCCAGACCTTCGAGATCCACGCCGTTTGGCTGCTGTTGTACCAACAGCGTTTTACCGCTGCCGGTACAGCCGCCAATCAGGACGATAGGTTTTTGCACCAGCGTTTCCGTCAGCTGTATCGTCGCCTGGCGCAGCGCCTTGTAACCGCCTTTTATCAGCGGATAGTTGATACCAGCCTCCTGCAACCAGTGCTGCACGATGTGCGAGCGCTGCCCGCCGCGGGCACAGCATAAGTATCCCTCTGGATGCTGGCGACAGGCGTCCAGCCAGGCGTTCATTCGCTGCTGGCGGGTTTCACCCGAGACCAGTTGGTGGCCCAATGCGAGCGCCGCCTCCGGTCCCTGACGTTTATAGCAGGTCCCGACCGCGGCGCGTTCGTCATCGTTCATTAGGGGGAGGTTGATCGCACCTGGCATCGCACCCTGTTGAAATTCGACGGGGGCGCGTACATCGATTAAAGGCGTACCGGCGAGCAGAATCGCGCGATAGTCCGTTCCATCGTTCATGTTCAGTCCTGAAAATACAAAACAGCAATGGAGGGGATTTTACGCGCCTGAAGAGGGGCCGGGGAAGGATAAAATCAACTCCCCGGCATTAATGGCTTATTTCAGCTGTGATTGCGCCCAGATAATTCCGCTGGCATATTCCGGCGGTAGTAGGGGAATTAACGCTTCCAGCGTGGCATTTAGACGTGCAGTATCGCTGTCGCTCAGGTTCAGGTGGCCGACTTTACGCCCTTCGCGCACTTCTTTGTCGTACCAGTGCAGATGGACCAGCGGCAGTTTCAGCCAGTCGTAGTTCAGGTCGCTACCAATCAGGTTTACCATCACCGAAGGATTGTTCACTACCGGCGTCGGTAACGGCAGGTTGGTAATAGCGCGCAGGTGCAACTCGAACTGGCTGATGCTGGCACCGTTTTGTGTCCAGTGCCCGCTGTTGTGCACGCGAGGCGCCAGTTCGTTAATCAGCAGACCTTCCGGGGTAATGAAACATTCCATCGCCATCACGCCGACATAACCCAGCGCCTGCATGATGGCGGAAAGCATCGCTTCGGCCTGTTCCTGCTGTCTGGCGTTAGCCTGCGGGAAGACCACGCTGGTACGCAGAATGCCGTCCTGATGCAGGTTGTGGGTTAGCGGATAGAAAACCGTGCTGCCGTCGTGTGCGCGAGCGCCTACCAGCGACACTTCGCCCGAGAAGTTAATGCCCCGCTCAACGATGCATTCGCCATAGCAATCATCCGGCAATTGTTCCGTTTCATTCGCGCGCAAACGCCACTGACCGCGACCGTCATAGCCGCCAACGCGACGCTTGACGATCGCCAGCTCACCCAGCTTGTCGAATACCGCAGGCCATTCGCTTTTCTCTGTCAGCAACTGCCACGGCGCGGTTGCGAGGCCGAGTTTGTCAAAAAGCTGCTTTTGCGTCAGGCGGTCGGCAATAATCGGGAAGACATCACGATTCACGAACGCCGGATGTCGCGCCAGCTCGCGGGTTAACGCGGTTTCCGGCCAGCGCTCGATCTCAGCAGTAATGACGCTTTGCTGAAAGGGAACGGCGGCGGGTTCGGCATCCAGCCCGACTGGCCAGACCGCAATGCCCAGCGGCTCGCCGGCCTGACGCAGCATGCGCCCTAACTGACCG
Organism: Citrobacter sp. RHBSTW-00029; assembly: GCF_014104295.1. Taxonomy (NCBI): domain Bacteria; kingdom Pseudomonadati; phylum Pseudomonadota; class Gammaproteobacteria; order Enterobacterales; family Enterobacteriaceae; genus Citrobacter; species Citrobacter sp. RHBSTW-00029. The sequence continues at coordinate 2,951,946 of NZ_JABXRT010000001.1, read as the reverse complement.
TTACCGAGTACGCAGACCTGCTTCATGCCGCACCTCGCGGGTCCGGGTTCTCCAGTACCTCATCGGTTTGTGCTTTGCGCCAGTCGTTCAGACGCTGGTGTAATGCTTTGTCGTGTGTTGCCAGAATTTGTGCTGCCAGCAGGGCTGCATTGGCCGCACCCGCTTTGCCAATCGCCAGCGTACCCACAGGGATGCCGCGTGGCATCTGCACGATCGAATAGAGGCTATCTACACCGCTCAACGCTGCGCTTTGTACCGGAACGCCTAACACGGGGACCAGCGTTTTCGCTGCAATCATGCCCGGCAGATGCGCTGCACCGCCAGCACCCGCAATAATGACCTGATAACCGTTTTCTTCAGCACTTTCGGCGAAGCTGAACAGTTTGTCAGGGGTACGGTGGGCTGAGACGACTTCAACATGGTGTGGAACGTCCAGCATTTCGAAGATTTCGGCGGCGAACTGCATAGTAGCCCAGTCGCTTTTGGACCCCATCACGATGGCGACACGCGCCGGATTATTGCAGGAAGACATGCGTCTAAAAACTCCTGTGGTGCACTACACTCGACTTTTGAGGCCACAGAGAATAGCATAATTCACCGCCAAGGAAAACGATTGCGTAGCCTGTATAACAAGCATTTTGACAGGGAGTTAAAACGGAAATGCGATCAGTTCAACGTCGTCAGGTGTGACTTTAATCATCGAACCTTCGGTATGCCAGGCACCTAACACCACGCGGAAAGCGGGTTGCGCATTGGCCGTGACTTCGTGGACTGCCGGGCGATGGGTATGACCGTGAATTAACCACTGGACCTGATGTTTCTCCATTTCGGCAATGACGGCCTGTGGATTCACATCCATGATCTCCAGCGACTTGCTGCTATTGGCCGCTTTGCTGTTGGCGCGCATTTTCGCGGCAATACGTTGGCGAATGAATAACGGCAGGGAGAGAAACAGTTTTTGTAGCCAGGGCTGATGAACCTTCGCGCGAAACGCCTGATAGCCTGCGTCATCGGTACATAAGGTGTCACCATGCATGATCAGTACGTTGCGGCCATACAGGTTGAGCACTTTTTCCTGAGGTAACAGGGTCATGCCGCTCTCACGGGCAAAACGCTTGCCGATCAGAAAATCACGGTTGCCATGAATGAAAAAGCAGGGAACACCGGAATCCGTCAGCGTTTTTATCGCTGCGGCCATTTCACGATGTAGGGGATTGGGATCGTCATCGCCTATCCAGGCTTCAAACAGATCGCCAAGAATGTACAGCGCATCGGCCTTTCGTGCATCGCCGGCTAAAAAACGCAGAAAACCGGCGGTGATCGCCGGTTCTTCCGTGCAGAGATGAAGATCTGCAATAAACAGTGTTGTCACGATTACTCGCTGACGGTCACGTTTTCGATGATAACGTCTTCTTTTGGTACGTCCTGATGCATACCGCTGCGACCGGTGGAAACGCCTTTGATTTTATCAACGACATCCATACCTTCGACAACTTCAGCGAACACACAGTAACCCCAGCCCTGCATGCTTTCGCCGGAGAAGTTCAGGAAGTCGTTGTCGGCAACGTTGATGAAAAACTGAGCAGTCGCGGAGTGCGGAGCCTGAGTACGCGCCATTGCCAGCGTTCCACGGGTGTTTTTCAGACCGTTGTTGGCTTCGTTTTTGATAGCCTCTTTCGTGGCTTTTTGCTTCATGCCCGGCTCAAAACCGCCGCCCTGGATCATGAAACCGTTAATAACACGGTGGAAAATGGTGTTGTTGTAAAAACCTTCGCGGCAGTAGTCCAGGAAGTTTTTAACTGTTTCAGGCGCTTTATCATCAAACGTTTTGATTACGATATCGCCGTGATTAGTGTGGAAAGTAACCATTTTTGCATCCTGTTCCGATAGAGTGGTGCTTCGACCCTGGTCAGGGTCACATGATAGGGGCTTGTTATAGCATAACCGCAAGGTTCGATCACCTTGCAAAGTGTGCTGCTTCGGGGCCAATTTATAGGTATTATAGGGCTTTGTTATCCACACACGTCTACACGGAATCTTCGATGTTAAAAATCTTTAATACACTGACGCGCCAAAAAGAGGAATTCAAACCCATTCATGCCGGGGAAGTCGGCATGTACGTGTGTGGCATCACCGTTTACGATCTCTGTCATATTGGACACGGGCGTACCTTTGTTTCTTTCGACGTTGTTGCCCGTTATCTGCGCTTCCTCGGCTACAAGCTGAAGTATGTGCGCAACATTACCGATATCGACGACAAAATCATTAAGCGCGCTAATGAAAATGGCGAGAGCTTTGTGGCGCTGGTTGATCGCATGATTGCGGAAATGCATAACGATTTCGATGCGCTGAATATTCTGCGCCCGGATCTTGAACCGCGTGCTACGCATCATATCCCTGAGATTATTGAAATCACCGAACAGCTGATTGCCAAAGGCCACGCTTACGTTGCCGATAACGGCGATGTCATGTTCGACGTACCGACCGACCCGAATTACGGTCAGTTGTCACGTCAGGACCTGGATCAGCTGCAGGCGGGTGCGCGTGTTGATGTGGTTGATGTGAAGCGTAACCCGATGGACTTCGTGCTGTGGAAGATGTCTAAAGAGGGTGAGCCGAGCTGGCCATCCCCGTGGGGCGCAGGCCGTCCGGGCTGGCACATTGAATGTTCTGCGATGAACTGCAAACAACTGGGTAACCATTTCGATATTCATGGCGGCGGCTCTGACCTGATGTTCCCGCACCATGAAAACGAAATCGCGCAGTCTACCTGTGCGCATGACGGTGAATATGTAAATTACTGGATGCACTCCGGGATGGTGATGGTTGACCGTGAGAAAATGTCCAAATCACTGGGCAACTTCTTCACCGTTCGCGACGTGTTGAAATATTATGACGCCGAAACCATTCGCTACTTCCTGATGTCTGGCCATTATCGTAGCCAACTGAACTACAGCGAAGAGAACCTGAAGCAGGCTCGCTCAGCGCTGGAGCGCTTATATACCGCGCTGCGCGGCACTGACAAGTTCGTTGCCCCTGCGGGTGGCGAAGCCTTTGAAGCGCGTTTCATTGAAGCGATGAACGATGACTTTAATACGCCAGAAGCCTACTCCGTGCTGTTTGATATGGCGCGTGAGGTTAACCGTCTGAAGGGCGAAGATATGGCGGCAGCTAACGCTATGGCTGCGCATCTGCGTAAGCTGTCCGGCGTGCTGGGCCTGCTGGAACAGGAGCCAGAAGCCTTCCTGCAAAGCGGTGCGCAGGCGGATGATGGTGAAGTTGCTGAAATTGAAGCGTTAATCCAACAACGTCTGGATGCCCGTAAGGCGAAAGACTGGGCGGCAGCTGACGCCGCGCGCGATCGTCTCAACGAGATGGGCATCGTGCTGGAAGACGGTCCGCAGGGCACCACCTGGCGTCGTAAGTAAATCTCTATATTGCCGGATGGCGGCTAGTGCCTTATCCGGCCTACGATGGAATGATCGGTAGGCCTGATAAGCGTAGCGCCATCAGGCACTATTAATGACGTCTGTACCACCACAACACACCCATCATGACGGCTCCCGGCAGCCATACCCACATTAGCTCCGAAAGAATAACCTGATGCCCGTACGGCGTGGCGTAGCGTGATAGCGCAAACGGGGCGACCTTAATGACCTGCCACGGTGCGAAGAAGCGTTCATCTGACCACGGCCACAGCCAGCCGACGCCTTTTCCCCCGGTAGTGACAGAATCCAGCAGGCTGTGCGACAGCAGTGAAACCGTCAGGAATAACCAGCAGCGAATCAATCCCACCTTAAACCATCGTCGGCCAATCAAAACACAGAGTAGTGGCACGACAAAGGCGAACAGCAGCGAGTGGGTAAAACCACGGTGACCAAATACGTTGCCGTAGGCGATGCCAAGCTTAAACGACAGCACGTCGGCATCCGGCAACATAGCCAGAATGACGCCAGTAAACAGTAAGCGCGGGGGGATGACTTTAAGCCCGAGACCTAACCCTAAGCAGAGTGGCACGGCCGCGTGGGTAACAATTGTTGGCATGATGATCGCTTCGTGTGGAAAAACGACATGCTAACAATTCACTGTGAAGTGGTGATGAAGTGATTATCTGAAAATGAGAGAGGAAGTGGCCGGACAGGGGGTTAGCCTCATCCGGCACCGGGGATCACGCCACGACGGTAATACTTTGGCCTTCAAAGCTTACGGTCTGTCCGGCAACGATTTTGCAGCGCTTACGCGTTTCTACTACACCATCGACCTTCACCAACCCTTCGCCAATGGCGATTTTTGCCTGGGCGCCACTTTCGCTCCAGCCTTCCAGCTTCAGCAGATCGCAGAGTTCAACATGTGGGTGTTTACCCAGTGAAAATGTGGCCATCTTAAACGTCCTTTACATCATGATATTCAACACACGCCTGCAGCGTGTTTTCGATAAGCGTGGCGACGGTCATAGGGCCAACGCCGCCCGGCACTGGCGTGATATATGACGCGCGTGCGGCAGCATCTTCAAAGACCACATCGCCAACAACCTTACCATTCTCCAGACGGTTGATGCCGACATCAATCACAATCGCACCTTCTTTAATCCACTCACCGGGAATAAAGCCTGGTTTACCGACGGCGACGATCAGCAGGTCAGCATGCTCAACGTGGCGACGCAGATCTTTGGTGAACCGGTGGGTAACGGTGGTGGTGCAGCCAGCCAGCAGCAGTTCCATGCTCATCGGGCGACCAACAATATTGGAGGCGCCAATCACCACGGCGTTCAGGCCATACGTGTCGATGTTGTAGCGTTCAAGCAGGGTCACGATACCGCGTGGGGTACATGGACGCAGGCGCGGCGCGCGTTGGCACAGGCGACCGACGTTATACGGGTGGAAACCGTCAACGTCTTTATCCGGTGCAATACGCTCCAGCACTTTGACGTTGTCGATACCCGCCGGCAACGGCAGTTGTACCAGGATACCATCGATGGTGGCATCTGCATTGAGCGTATCGATCAGCTCAAGAAGTTCCGCCTCGCTGGTGGTTTCAGGCAGGTCCCAGGAGCGGGAGACAAAACCCACTTCGTCACAAGCTTTGCGTTTACTTGCCACGTAAATCTGCGAAGCCGGGTTGCTACCTACCAGCACAACAGCCAGTCCTGGGGCGCGTAATCCAGCCGCTAAACGCGCCTGAACTTTTTGAGCAACCTCAGAGCGCACCTGCTGCGCAATCGTTTTACCGTCAATAATCTTTGCTGCCATCAGAGAGAGGATTCCGTCTGTTACGTTAAGTCGAAGGGGATGTCACTATTTTGTCAGAAGCGGGGCGTGCTGTCAGTTTTCGTTTGCGTTTTTACGTGCGGTGGAGTGTTTCGCATAGCCCGTGAGCGCGGCAACAGGTGTTGGACGTTGGTACGTAATTCATAAGCATGCTAACGAAATTTAACCTAAATGAAACAACTCATCACCCTGCTATTTTCATGGGTAATATCTCAGAAACCAGACTGTTACGTCTTGTTATGGCCGTTTTTGCCTCATTTCCATCCGGAATTTTCTTAGAGTCCAATAAGAATAAGCCAGGGTCATTAAAAGGAATTGCAGGTATTTTTCATTAATTGAAATGTTTAATTTATCCCGGTGACGAATTGTCATATTCGTGAAGATTAATTAGTGAATCAAATACTCAGGAGAGTGGGAGTACACGTTTCGCTAATTCTCTCTCGATATATATCTTTACAGGATGCAGAGATAATTTGCCTGACATTTAATGTCGATAATGATTCAAACGGATCCCGCAGGACGCTGGAGCCGGATGTGTGTAATTCAAGGGAAATCCATGAAACGTAAATTAATGACCTCTTCTGTTTTTGCCAGCATGATGTTAATGGCGGGCGCAGCGGTGGCGGCAGATCCGGTAAGCGTGAGCGGCGGTACGGTTCACTTTGAAGGTGAACTGGTCAATGCAGCCTGTGCAGTGAGCACTCAGTCAGCCGACCAGGTTGTCACATTAGGCCAATATCGTACCGCCAGCTTCACCGCAGTCGGTGACACCACGGCGCAAATTCCGTTTTCCATAGTGCTGAACGACTGTGACCCGAAAGTTGCTGCGACTGCTGCTGTTGCTTTCTCGGGCCAGACGGACCTCACCAACAACAGCCTGTTGGCTCTCTCCTCTTCGGATAACAGCACCACAGCGGGCGGCGTAGGGATCGAAATCCTGGACAACACCTCTACCGCACTGAAGCCAGATGGCGCGACCTTCTCAACCGCTCAGGCGCTGGTGGAAGGCACCAACACCCTGCGTTTCTCCGCGCGTTATAAAGCCACAGCAACCAGCGCCACGCCGGGTCAGGCAAATGCGGATGCGACCTTCATCATGAAGTACGAATAAGCCGTTTGATTCTTGCAGGGAAGACTACCGCCTCATGGGATGAGGCACTATCCGGGGATGATGAAGGATGTGGCAGATGATAGGGAAAGGCGTAGCGCTGGCGGGAATGGTCTGCGTAATGCCGGCGTTTGCTCACACCGTGATACTGGAAAGTGGCCGTCTTCATTTACGTGGGCAACTGGTTAATGGTGCCTGTACGGTTGCCACAGACAGCCAGAGCTTACGGGTGCAGATGGGGCAGTACCGCACTAACGCGTTTTCCGGGACGGGAAGCTTTGCTTCTACCAGCGTACCGTTTTCGCTGCGACTAACGTCGTGCAGTGCTGATGTTTATGACCATGTGGGGATTGCCTTTGCGGGCGTTACGCCAGCCGAAGATCCACAGGTCTTTCTTGCCAGCGGCGATGCGTCTGCGGTTTCGGGTATTGGTCTGGCGTTGTTTGATGAGCGACAGCGACAAATAATTCCGAATGCGCTGCCGCTTCATTATGCCCCGATTTTAACGCAAGAGATGACGTTTCATTTCACTGCTCGCTATCGGGCTGTCTCGGAATATATAACGCCGGGAACGCTTCGTTCAGATGTGTGGTTTACGTTGGTGTATCCCTGATTTATTTCCTAACGATAATCACGCCAAAGGTATTTGTAGCTATGTTTAATTATCTAAAATCAGGCTTTATCATTTTACTGGCCTTATTTTCTGCCACCAGTGTGCAGGCATCTGGTGGAATTGCATTAGGTGCAACTCGCGTTATTTATCCTGCCGAGGCTAAACAAACGTCCCTCGCCATTAGTAATAGTGATACCAAAGAACGTTTCCTGATTAATTCATGGATAGAGAACAGCGCAGGCGTCAAAGATAAATCGTTTGTGGTCACACCGCCGCTGTTTGTCAGTGAACCTAAAAGCGAAAACACGCTGCGTATCATCTACGCGGGCGAGCCGCTGCCCAAAGACCGTGAATCGCTGTTCTGGATGAATGTGAAGGCTATTCCGTCGGTCAATAAAAATAGCCTTGAGGGGAAAAACGTTCTGCAACTGGCGATTTTGTCGCGCATCAAACTCTTTGTCCGCCCAAATAATCTGCCACAAATCGCGGAAGATGCGCCAGGCATGCTGCAGTTTTCCCGTACTGGCAACCACCTGAAAATCACCAACCCGTCAGCGTATTACGTCACGCTGGTCAATCTCAATGTCGGAAATACGAAGATTGATAACGTTATGGTTGCGCCAAAAAATGACACGCAGGTCCTGTTGCCGACTGGCGTTCAGGGAAACGTTACGTTCCAGACGGTGAACGATTATGGCGCAGTCACCACCGCTAAAACGGTTAGCGTGCGTTGAGAAAACGATGAATAAGACAACGTATTTTCCTGGCCTGTTACCGGGGGTTACGCCACCGCTGGCGGGGGTGGCGTTGTCCACGCTGGCCGCGCTCTTTCCCTCCTTCAGCCAGGGTGAAAGCTATTTCAATCCGGCGTTTTTATCTGCCGATACCGCTACTGTGGCGGATTTGTCTCGTTTCGAAAAAGGGAATCACCAGCCTGAAGGCGTTTATCGTGTGGATATTTGGCGCAATGATGAGTTTGTGGCTACCCAGGATATTCGTTTCGCCACCAGTGCGGGGAAAGCCGGAGAAAAATCCGGCGGGCTGATGCCGTGCTTTGATCTCGACTGGGTTAAACGCCTTGGCGTCAATATCACTGCGTTTCCGGCACTCAGTCAGGATGCGAACAATACCTGTATTAATTTGCCAGAGGCGATTCCTGGTAGCGAAATTGCCTTCGATTTTTCTACACTGCGTTTAAATGTCAGCCTGCCGCAAGCCTCAATGTTGAACAGTGCGCGTGGCTATATTCCGCCAGAGGAGTGGGATGAAGGTATTCCGGCGGCGCTGGTTAACTACAGCTTTACCGGCAGTCGCGGCAGCGATACCGACAGCTATTTCTTAAGCATGTTAAGCGGCCTGAACTATGGCCCATGGCGGCTGAGGAATAACGGTGCATGGAACTACTCGAAAGGTGACGGCTACCATTCGCAAAGCTGGAAAAATATTGGCACATGGCTTCAGCGCGCGATTATTCCGCTGAAGGGTGAGCTGGTTATGGGGGACAGCAACACCGGCAACGACGTTTTTGACAGTATCGGTTTTCGTGGTGCTCGTCTCTATTCGTCCGACAGCATGTATCCCGACAGCTTACAGGGCTATGCGCCAACCGTCCGTGGGATTGCGCGTACCGCAGCGAAACTGACTATTCGCCAGAATGGCTACGTGATTTATCAAAGCTATGTTTCGCCAGGCGCTTTTTCGATAACCGATCTTAACCCCACCTCGTCGAGTGGTGACCTGGACGTAACGGTTGATGAGAAGGACGGCAGTCAACAGCGCTATACGGTGCCGTATTCCACGGTACCTCTGCTCCAGCGTGAAGGACGTTTCAAATATGACGTTGTCGCCGGGGATTTTCGCAGCGGTAATAGCCAGCAGTCTTCGCCATTCTTTTTCCAGGGAACGTTAATTGCCGGGTTACCAGAAGGTTACACCGCGTATGGCGGCACGCAGTTAGCTTCACGCTACACCGCACTAGTGTTAGGTACTGGCCGCAACCTGGGAGACTGGGGAGCCGTCTCTGTCGATTTAACGCATGCCCGGAGCCAACTGGCGGATGACAGTACGCATCAGGGGCAATCGCTGCGTTTTCTGTATGCAAAATCACTGAACAACTTCGGTACCAACTTCCAGCTGTTGGGGTACCGCTATTCGACGCGCGGGTTTTATACCCTCGATGATGTGGCGTATCGCAGTATGGAAGGTTACGAGTACGAATATGACAGCGAAGGGAATCGCCACGATGTTCCACAGGTGAAGAGCTACCACAATCTGAGCTACAGCAAAAAGGGACGTTTTCAGATCAACATTTCGCAGAACCTTGGCGATTACGGATCACTCTATGTATCGGGTAGCCAGCAAACGTACTGGAACACCTCAGATACCAATACCTGGTACCAGCTGGGGTATGCCAGCGGTTGGCAGGGGATTAGCTATTCACTCTCCTGGTCATGGAATGAATCGGTCGGGATCTCTGATACCGACCGCATCCTGGCCTTCAATGTGTCTGTACCGTTCAGTCTGCTGACCGGGCGGCGCTACTCGCGTGATAACGCACTCGATCGCACCTACGCCACTTTCAATGCGAACCGTAACAGCAATGGACAAAACAGCTGGCAAAGCGGTATTGGCGGCACGCTGTTAGATGGACGCAATCTCAGCTACAGCGTTAATCAGGGACACAGCAGCTCCAACGGATACAGCGGGAGCGCTAACGCGAACTGGCAGGCGGCCTATGGCACGCTGGGCGTGGGTTACAACTATGACCGTGACCAGCATGACTATAACTGGCAACTCTCCGGTGGCGTCATCGGACATGCGGACGGCATTACGCTCAGCCAACCACTGGGCGATACCAACGTACTGATAAAAGCACCAGGGGCTCAGGGGGTGCGGATAGAAAACCAGACCGGCGTGCAGACCGACTGGCGTGGCTACGCGGTCATGCCGTATGCCACCGTTTATCGTTACAACCGCGTCGCGCTGGATACCAATTCAATGAATAACAACACCGATGTGGAAAATAACGTTAGCAGCGTCGTGCCCACGCAGGGAGCACTGGTACGTGCGGCGTTTGATACACGCATTGGCGTGCGGGCGCTTATCACGGTGAATCGGGATGGAAAACCGGTGCCATTTGGGTCGGTGGTTCGCGAAACCACGAGCGGCGTCACCAGCATGGTCGGTGAGGATGGACAAATTTATCTGAGTGGTCTGCCGCTCAAAGGCAACTTGTTGATCCAATGGGGTGAAGGCGCAAACGCACGCTGTGAAGCGCACTATACCTTGCCTGAAGAGAGCCTGAAACAGGCTGTAACGCTCACCAACGTGATGTGCCAACGACCGTCGGCACGACAGGGATAATATGATGAAACGACAAACCGGTTTGCTACTGGGAAGCGCTTTACTGCTTATAGCTAATACGTCATGGGCGACGGTCTGCCATAACTCGAACGGAACGCCAACGGACGTTTATTACGATCTGTCGAATGTGTTTAACAGCAGCAATAACCAACCGGGCCAGGTAGTGACATTGCCTGAAAAGTCAGGCTGGGTTGGGGTGAATGCAACCTGCCCGGCAGGGACGACGGTGAATTACACCTACCGAAGTTATGTGACAGAACTCCCCGTGCAAAGTACGGAAAATAACTTTCAGTATCTGAAACTCAATGATTACCTGTTGGGGGCCATGAGTATTACCGATAGCTACGCGGGGTTGTTTTATCCTCCACGTAATTATATCCGCATGGGGAATCACCCAAACGTTTCCAAACAGCAGCCTTTTGGCGTGATGGATTCGAAGCTGGTGTTTAAATTAAAAGTGATTCGTTCATTTATCAACATGGTGCCGATCCCGCGACAGACGATGTTCAGCGTCTATGTCACTACCAGCACGGGAGATGCGCTGAGTACGCCGGTTTACACCATAAGCTACAGCGGCAAGGTGGAAGTTCCACAAAACTGCGAGGTGAATGCCGGGCAAATCGTGGAGTTTGATTTTGGCGATATTGGTGCCTCGCTGTTCAGCAAGGCGGGAGCCGGTAACCGGCCCGAAGGTATCAATACGCAAACGAAAACGGTCGCCATAAAATGTACAAATGTTGCCGCGCAAGCTTATCTGACCATGCGGGTCGAGGCCGAAAAAGCGTCCGGGCAAATGATGATATCGGACAACCCGGATTTAGGTTTTATCGTGGCCGACAGCAGCGGTAAACCGCTGACACCCAACAATCTGTCCAGCACCATTCCCTTTCAGTTGGATGATAACGCTGCCGCGCGGGTTGGCATTAGAGCATGGCCAGTCAGCGTGACGGGCAATAAACCAGCGGAAGGGCCTTTCACCGCCCGTGGCTATCTGCGAGTTGATTATGAATAAGCAGAAAACAATGAGACGCCGTGCACTTTTCGTATTGATATCAGCAGTGTCAGCCAGTTCACTATGCCAGGCGGATACCTCGCTGGGTGAGATTAATATCGAACTACACGGTAATATTGTGGACTTTACCTGTGCGGTTATTGCCAGTGACAATAATAAGTTGGTTGAACTAGGCACCTGGCCAACAAAACAATTAAAGACCACCGGGGATACGACCCAACCGGTTCCCTTCACGTTGAAACTTGAAGGCTGCCCGCCGGGGTCGGCCTCGATAACCTTTTCCGGCACGCCGGCAGCGGGTACCACGTTGTTGGCGCTGGACGATGCCGTGATGGCACAAAAGGTCGCGATTGAATTGCACGATAGCGACCGTACGCGATTACCGCTTGAACAAGCCAGCCAGACAGTAAGCATTGATGAAAATGGCAACGCTATGCTGACTTTTTTTGCCAACTATATTGCGCTGGCAGATGGCGTTCAACCGGGGATCGCGAAAGCAGATGCTACGTTTATGATTAACTACAATTGACATCATGCGCTGATAACGCACTCCCGAACGACGCCTCGCCGGGAGTGCGATCACATTAATTCATGCATCTTTGCATAATCAATAAGCTCAACAATGGTATGTAGTCCGAGCTTGGAATAGATGTTAGCTTTGTGAGCGCTGATTGTTTTATTACTCAATAAAAGTTGCTCAGCAATTTCTTTATTAGATAACCCATTCGCCAGATAACGTAAAACCGTTACCTCGCGGTTCGATAACGGCATGTCATTCAGCACACCTTTACGTATATTAATATTATTAATAAAGTTAAGCGTGTCTGAAGGGAAAAATGAATATCCTGATAAAATCATTTTCACCGCGTTATAGATATCATTGAGATCCTTTCGTTTGCTGACGAAGCCATTGGCACCGGCACGGATCGCCCGTCCGGCATAAAATGATTCAGACTTTGAGGATAGAAACAGTACCCGAGTTTTTTCCTGCAGAGATTTTATTCTCTTGAGTAATGTAAACCCATCGGAGCCAGGTAGTTCAATATCCAGAATGACCAGATCGACTGGATAAGTCCGTAGATGATCTATTGCTGCGCGGCTGTCATCGGTTTCCAGAACAACCTGAATATTACTATTCTTTTCGAGCAGTACTTCTATCGACATTCTGACAATAGGGTGTTCGTCCATAATGATAACGGATGCTGGTTTCATTGTTGTATGCCTCAAACTGTTTGTGTATCTTGCGATTTTGATAAAACATCAGGCGTTATAATATTGTCAAATAGCCAAGGATTGCTCTGGAAGAAGAACCGAATAAATATTATGTCATCCTTGTTTATTCGGTTGTTCTACGTCAGAACAATGAGTTTGTGGAATATCCATTTCACACCAGGGAAAACTTACAATTAATCAGAAAACAGTGAGGATTATACCTGCTCTGCACTTTCGGAAAAGGCTTACAGCACGTAAGTTCATAATGTCTGTTAGGATATCCTGAAAGATCAGGGCATGGTAATGACTATTGATATTAATCTCCTGCTGTTTGAATTATGGCAGATTGAAAAAATTTTTTAAATAGTAAAAACGACACAATGGACTAATTGTTTAGGTTTTGTTAAGGCGGCAAGGCAATTCTTTTTTGTCGAAATGTACTGAATCTGTCAGCTAAAGCAGGATACCTGCGCGACATATAATACCAGGAATAGTTGTAAATATTAAATGTTTGTAAAAATCACATTCGTTTTCTCAGCTGAAAATAAGTAATTTCCTATAAATTCTTATATCACAGAGGGTTAGGGTGTTAAATTAAATGGGGATAGGTAACGCTGAGGCGATGTATCAGATGCAAAAAACGCTGACGATGTGGCAACCCCAGCAGCGTGATCAGCTGGTTCAGGCGATAGATAACGCGGTGATAGGGTTGAGCCTGCAGCAGAGCAATCTTCTTTAACGATTTACCTTGTGACAGTAATGAGATCATCTCCCAGTCGGCCTGATTTATGTGCCCGGAGTGAATATGGTCCGGCGGCATAGATAATAAAGCATGGCGCATCTCCGGGAGGCGCTGACGGCGCGACAGGATATAGAATGGCCCAGCCATCGCAATAAAGTGCCTGAGCGCTTCGTGGCGACTGGGAAGTAATATGAAAATTTGAATATTATCCTGTTCTTTAATGAGTCGGCGAAGATATTCCAGAACATCGAAATATGAGCTTGATGCACCATCCATATCAACCACTAACTGACTCGCTTCAGACTCTTTCAACAGTGGCAGGGCCGATTCAATCGTCTGGAAGATGGCCGTGTGCGTACCAGAAAATAAATAGCGATTTAACGTATAGCCGAGATAGTTGTCTGTTGTGATAATCGCTTGAGATATTGTGTCGCCCGGTAATGTGTAATCAAGTTTTTGAGCCAGATACTCAATTCTGTCAAATTCCTGCGGCGCACAGTGATCATATTGCCAGGTACAGTGGGCGTTTCGTAAACGGCGATGCCGTTCCCGGCGTTTTACACTGCGCATCCTTCCTTTTTCCCTGTCCGTATCTATTGCGCCTGCTCTGGATAAATGGCTGGCCACAAATATCCCTGACCCAAATTTGCGCCAGCGCGCAGGGCAATTTCCTGCTGTTTTTGCGTTTCAATTCCTTCAACTACCACCAGGCTGGCGATTGCGCGCCCCATCTGAATAACCTGGCGGAGTTTTTCCGGCACATGACTGAGTGTCCAGAACGTATTTTTATCTAACTTCACCCCTGACAAATGCCAGTTGGCTGCGGTGAATGTGCCAAGCAGTTCCTCATTGACGTCATCCAGCCATATTGGGATACCATGGTCTTCAAGATGTTGAATTACGCCGTAGACGATCGCCCGCTGGGGTGTACTTAAAGAATAAAATGTATTTGGATCTTGTATTTCGATAATCAAGCTGGACGGAGAGGGCGTAATCAGGGAATGGAATAGCGGCCAACTCAGAAAGGCTTGCATCGGTAAATTCAGTGAGTAGCGCAGTCCCTGTTGGTAGCACTTAATTTTGTCAATTTGCTGATAAAACAGATGCTGTTGATGCTGAACCGACAGTTGGTGAAAATATTTCTCACTGTTTATATTGGCGGGAAGATGTGTGAGGACCTCACAACCGTATCTCAACGCGGTAGACAAATCGACAATGGGCTCGAATTTAAGTGCGAATTGCAGGGGTTCTGCATCGCTGTTTTTGGCGGTAAAGACCGAGTACTCAGATTTATCATTCCATAATAGCAGGCTCGGTGCCACGATATCCCCCCTGGCGTCAGAGCAAATATTACCGAGTGTGTCTATTTGTTTCCCCGGAAATAATATACATAGGGTATTCTGGCAGCATGCGATTAGGTACAGTAGGTGCCGATACTTAATTGATGATGAGACATTTCTCAATAAAATGCCCGACCGCAAGATTCACTCTACTGTTGCAGAAAACTCAGGTGCGCCCTGATATACCTTAAAAATTGCTGATCATTTTTCACATCCAGCTTTTTCATAATACGGCGGCGAGTTGCTCTGGCCTGGATATCGCTGATGGAGAGAAGATGTGCTGTTTCAGCGAGCGTGTTACCGCTGGCAAGTAGCATTAAAAACTGGCGTTCCTCCACTGAAAAGTGGCGGGTGGTACAGTAATGGCAGATGGTTGCAGGCACACTGTGGCGGAGCGCGCGTTTTTGCAGAATCAGAATCAATTTTTGGGTTATCGCTTCAACATTATCTTCGCGATAGATAAGCGGCAGCATATACAGGCAGGGACGAAACATCAGCTTATCTTTATCGCCTCCGTTGCAGATGATAACCCGATGCTGGCGTCTGGTGTGGACGGGAACCTGATAACATCCTGCGCTGAGCCAATCGTCATCCAGTGAAATAAAGGCGATGTCTGCGCGATCGATATCTTCGGTAGGTAAAAAGCAGATGTCCTGATGCCACTCATTTGCCATGCGGGAGATGATGATTTTCAGCCCATGTTCGAAATGACTATTTTCTTCCTTGATAGCGATACTTAACATTGACGAGGTCCTGAACAGCAGGGAAGGGGTTGGGGAATGTTAAGCAAAATCATTAATTTTCTAAATACTTGTAACCTTAAATCCCGCATTATGCTGGCTGAGTTATTACCAGGTGATTTCCTGGAACCCCATGAACGACCAGAAAAAAACAACATTCGTACACTTCGTCAGCAACCGGAACAAAAGGCATTGACTCAGCAGGCGCTGACCGTATAATTCACGCGTTTCATCTGCATGAAGTCATCACTTCTCTATGCGCCCTTAGCTCAGTTGGATAGAGCAACGGCCTTCTAAGCCGTAGGTCGTAGGTTCGAATCCTACAGGGCGTACCATTTTATTTCAGTAGCTTACCCATTTTCTGCAGGTTCCTTATTTCCCAGATGGGACATATTGGGGACATCATCACTAAAAATCGAGTCAATTTGCTTCGCGTGTTCTGATGCACACTGGACACGTCAGAGAACGATATCGCTTTCCCCCGACAGACGCATGCCGGGAAACCGGCGCTCTACCCGCAGGTCAAAATGGTCTGTCAGATGGAACTGACCAGCCATCTGCTGACGGCGATGGCCTTCGGTATGATGAGCAACAGTGAAAATGAGCTTGCTGAGCGGCATATAGAGCAAACCGGCGATAACACCCTGACGTTAATTCCTGTGCCAATGCCCCGCTTACTGGAAAAACAGGTTTTGCCGTGTGTCGTCAGACAAACAATGATGAGTGGGAATATATTGCAGACCACCGAAGAGAAATCGTTTATGACACAGAAACCGGGTGTCCTACCGGAATTACCGAACTGAGCGAGCATGCCGATAATATAACTACTGTCCCACCGTCAACGCCCTTTGATGCGTGGAACGGCAGCGAGTGGGTCACTGATGTTGCTGCTCAGCGTAATGCGGACGTTGCCGCTGCTGATGCTATAAAACAATCGCTGATCGATGTGGCAATTCAGTTAGTCAGCGTGCTACAGCTAAAATTGCAGGTCAGCACACGCTGACTGATGCAGAGAAATTGCGGCTGAATGCTGTGCTGGATTACATCGACGCAGTGACAGCGATTGATACTAGCACTGCGCCAGATATTAACTGGCCGGTTCCTCCGTTGGCGTAAGTTAGACTATATTTTTCTTGGTATCCAGGGTATTAGCAATGTTTTCCCCAATCGATTCCCTGGTAGCTCAATAAGCCGATAAGTCACAGCAGCTATCAGGGATACACTCAGTGTCACGACCACCAACAAGAAATATTGGTTATCGATAAAATGCCGTAATCGTGACAATAAAAAAAAGCCAATAGGGACATGTAGCAGATATAGCGAATAGGTCACGTTAGATAGTTTGCATATAGCATGCGTAAGGGCGTTTTCACCGGAAAAACATTTATTGGTAAGCAGACACAACCCAAAAAACAGACCCGCAATGATTTGTGTGGCAACGTTAATGTCCTGATGAAGTTGTATCCCAAGCTGATTGATACAGAGGTAGCGGTAAATATTATAAGCAGACAGTATCAAAAACAATGTCCCAACTGTTTTGAAATTAGGTTTTGTATTATTAACTATCAAAAAGAGAGCGGAACCGCATAACATGAAAATCATAAAGCAAAAATCATGAGCGAATGCGTTGGTGATACTTAACATTTGAGGTGAGGTGGAATAAACACCGTGCCTGACAAGGTTTATTTGAAAGATCAGCAGTAGCAACATCAGAGAAGCGGCAGACAGAATCTTCTTGCAGTTAAGATGCCCAAGTAGTGTGATCAGTAAATAGAATTTGAACTCAATAAGCAGTGTCCAGACAACCGCGAGAGTTAACGGATAACCGAAAAACTGACTGGTCAGAGTCATGGTTGATAGAACATTAACCGTACTCAGTGAGTGGCGATCGCCAAACAGGTACTGAATAGTTGCAGCCATTATCACGGCAAAAATCAGCATTGGGAAGATACGGAACAAGCGATTAATCAGAAACTGCTGGCGCGAATACCTGGATAGCATAGGTGGCACAACCCAGCCACTAATCAGAAAGAATAATGCAACTCCCCAGATGGCCACTGCCGTTTGCCATTTCCCCAGCATAAAGGTATCAAGCATCCATAATGATTGTGATGATTTACTTAGCAGGGGGAGGCTTTCTGTACTTCCGGTCCAGGTTCGCGATATCTCATCAAATGTACCACTCAGAACAAAATGGCTAAACAACACACAATAAGCGGCCACCAGACGGGCCAGATCTAAACTGTATTCTCTTTTCATTGCTGTAGAAATGGTCTGTTGCGTCAGGTTGCTAAATACTATCACCCTGATATTGGCGGGAGTAAAAAGTTTAAGAGATTTTCTTCTCGTATGCCAGAAAAGCACCGAACTACAACTGATTGCATTCCGTATTGCAGGATGTGAACACATCTATGACGAGCGGGCCAGCGGCAGGAATGCAGACCGGCCTGTTCTGAAACAATTGATCAGCGAGTTACAGCGGGGCGGCGAACTTGTAGTCTGGAGACTGGATCGCCTCGGTCGCAGCATGCGACATCGTGTTGTGTTAGTGGAGGAACTGCGGGCATTGCGTTCACATTTCAGGGAGGGGGCACTGCTTGTTGTGGATGCGTCGCTTCAGCCTGTGATGGCTCGCTGCTGATATGTGCAATAGACGGGGAATTCAGAATCAAGCGATATCGAACACATTCTCAGCCACACCTGGTTAATCAGGAAAACGGGAGCCTGCTCGCTCCCGTTTTCCTGTTTTTCTAACCAATATCACCGCACAACAAGCACGGGGCATTTAGCATGACGTACTACAGCTGCGGCGGTTGACCCCAACAGATAGGTGCTGAAACCCGGTTTATGGGATGCAATGACGATCAATTCGGCGTCCACCGCATCTGCCAGTTTAAGGATCTGATCTTTCGGTGGACCATAAACCACATGGGTCTGAGTTCTTCCGGCGGGGATATTGAATTGCTTAACAATGTCGTCGAGCTTTTCGGCGGCTTTCGCCTGTATACCACTTCTGTCCGGGAACTCGTTGGAGTAGGCGAGCCCGAGTGATGCGTAGAACGGAACGGTAGGAATGACCGCTAAAAAATGGACCTTAGCGGTTTTTGCATGCGCTTCAACCTGCGGAATAACATGGCGAGTTAAATCGGCTTCAGAGATATCAATGGGCACCAGAATAGAGCGATACATATTCACTACCTCCTGTTTGTTTACCTCTGTCCTGAGTGTAGCGAACGTTATTTCTGTATAATAAGTGACCAGATCAAGGTTGTGCGCGCATTTTAATATTCATGAATGTTATGTGATGAAGATACAACAACCACAGTGGTGATTATTATTCGGCCAGCACAATAACATCTCCTGTCGCGGGAGCTTCTTGTCCTGGCAACCACAAACGTCCCCATGCGCCGGTGCAGTGGCAGCCGAGAAGTTTTTCTGGCTGCTGTTGTTTAATAAATCGTCGGGTTTGCCATAACGTATAGGGTGATGCGCAGCGTAAATGGAAGCCACCGACCAGGGCATGAATTTTGCTGACGCCCGTTATTTTCTGGCAGTGAGCGACGATATTGGCAATACCCCGATGCCCGCAGCCGGTAATGATGACTAATCCGCGGTCTGACTTGTAGATCAATACCCCTTCGTCAGTGACGTAGTCCTGTTGGGGAGGATGCTCATTGATGACACCGTAGGCCTGCGGTGCGGATACGGATATTTCTCCTGACCACAGAAAGCGTTCGCTAAGGGGCAAAGGCTCACGGGAGTACGCCATCTGCAGACGAGAGTAATCATTCTCGCGTGATAATTTCTTGATTTTGCGGGTATATCCTGCAAGCGTGAATGCTGCGTAACGTTCGCAGGCAATGTGTGGATGACAGATGACGCGGCTGTTATCGGGAAGCCACGGCACGCCGCCACAGTGATCATAGTGACCATGTGAGAGCACGACAGCAGTTAACTGAGACAGGTCTACGCCCATCAGTGCGGCATTGTGCCTAAAGCTGTCATCAGGCCCGGTATCGAATAATATTGTGGTGGTTTCATCCTGAACTAACAGACTTAATCCAGGTTTTGCCCGTAGGGCTTTTTCAGCACCGCGGGCGCGCCTGTTTTCAAGCAATACCGTAAGGGTTAAAGCCATACCTGACTCCAGCGTTAAAGCGGCATACTGTAACGCACGGAATGTCAGAGCGCTGTGATCTCAGCGCTCTTTGGGACGGCTCAACGATGAGAGTCGTGGCCGTCATCATCATGGTGATGGTGATTATGCCGCCATGCATGCTGATTCTCCCTTTGCTCGCGCTCCTGGCGTTCATGCTCTTTATCGCGGTTAGATTCACGGTTTTTGTGGTTGGCGATTGCCGTGGCAACCGCCGCAGCACCTACACCTACGGCTGCAGCCGAAAGATAAGGATGTTCCGCACACCCCGACAGGCTGACCATAATAATCCCTGCGGATATCAGCTTCCTCATTGTGGCGTTACCCATTATTCACGCACAATTTTGCCAGCATTCCCGGCGTCAGGATTGTTCCAGCTACCGCGACCATTCGTTTTAAGGGTATAAGTGGCATATCCCACACGGAAGGTCATCGTATCTTTATAGGTATTCACGTCACGCACTTCATGACCATTTACGTAGACGCCAGAGTCTTCTACGTGAATATCAACGCTACGTTGGCCATTCTCAAATTCAGCAACGTAATTACCGGTGAATTTGCCATCAATACCGGCATTATCATGATTATCTTGATTACGGGTATTTTGCTGATCTTCTGTATGACGGTGATGGCGATTTTGCTGGCTTTGATCGTTTTCGATAAAACCATGATCGCGGTTCCACTGATAAGATTTATTGACATCGCAACCGTTGAGTTCACTTATCTGCGTACAACCTGAACGTTCATATTTTTTCTGCATTGCAGGGGTGATTGCACATGCTGTTGTGGCAGTTGTCAGGCCGAGGACGAAAATGGCCAGCAGACGTTTATTCATTTTGTTACTCGCTATCATCATTAATTTTATATATAGGAATGCAAATCTATTCTGTCATGTAGACGACGACAGCAGTCTCCCATTTAATAGTAGTAACGAATACCAGGGAGATTCCTAAATTTTAATCGGGAAGGAATGTTGATATTAATATTTGAGATATTATGCGAGCATTGTTTACGGGGCTAAAACAGTTTTATTGCACTGTTTATATTATTTAACGTCTCGTCTGGGGATTTAATAGAATTCTAATATTGACATTAACCAAGGGGAAGCGCGCAGGCAGGCCCGCGCGCGTGGCTTGGTGGGGACGATGGACTACCCTTGGGTTGCTGCCTGTTCGCGATGTTTTTTCGCCTGCAGATCATGTGAATAGGAATGACTGTTATTCATTGACTGATGAACAACCATCGCTTTTTCATGTTCATTCATTTGCGAAAAAGACGGTGCACTAGCCCGCGTGGATTGGCTATTTTGCACCTGTGCTTCATGTGTTTGTGCCATTTGCTGATGAGCAGGTGCATCGCTATTATTCATCATATCGTGAGCCATAGCTGCCTGCTGATGCATTGTGGATGTTTCTGCCGCATTAACGCCAGCTGAGATAAAAAAGGCGATAGCTAAAAAGGAAGATATCTTATTCATCATATTTCTCCAGTGTCGGTTTACAGGAGAATTATAATAATCAGGGGCTGTCAGTGAGGTGACAGGATTATGACGATGATGTCAGAGAATAATAATATTAATATCAGGTTTAATCGATGGCGCATTAGCGCCACCAATAATTATTAAGCGGCATATTTGGGTAATGTCAGAATAAAGCGGGTAGCGCGAGCGTCGGATGTCACGGAGACTTTTCCCTGGTGGGCAATCACAATCGATTTCACTATCGCCAGGCCAATACCGCTACCTTCGCCTTTACGCTGTCGTGAGGGATCGACGCGATAAAACCGGTCAAAGAGTCGTGGCAGATGTTCCGCGGCTATTGGCGTACCAGGATTTTCCACAATAATATGCACGAGATCATCAGCCTCTTTCACTCGCACGGTGACAGATTCGCCTTTGGGCGTATAGCGCATTGCGTTAGAGAGCAGGTTGCTCATTGCCCGGCGTAACATTAACGGGTCGCCAGAAACCCGGCATGCCCGACCTTCAAAGCGCAGGCTGACTTCGCGTTCTTCCGCCCAGGCTTCGAAAAAGTCGAACACTTTACTGACCTCATCCGCAAGATTCAGCGCTGTTTTTTCCGGGATCAACTGATTATTGTCTGCCTGTGCCAAAAACAACATATCACTCACCATCTTCGACATACGCCCAAACTCTTCGAGATTAGAGTAGAGCACATCTTCCAGCTCTTTCGTGCTGCGGGGATGGCTGAGGGCAATTTCTGTTTGCGTGACCAGGTTGGTGATTGGCGTGCGGATTTCGTGAGCAATATCAGCAGAAAAATTGGACTGACGTTTAAACACATCTTCGATTCGTTCGATCATATGATTAAATGACTCGACCAGTTGCTCAAGCTCAATCGGCACGGCCTGCGGGTCCAGGCGAACATCGAGATCTTTAGAGGTGATATTTTGGATGCGCCGACTGACATTACGGATCGGTTCATGACCTTTATAGACGGCGAACAGCACAATAAAAACAATCATCATGCTAATTAACGATGCTGTCATGATCAGTTTGTTTTTCAGATCGTTAATATAGTGCAGATGAAAATCAATCGATAACGCCATAAACAACGTATAGGCCGGTTTTCCGTCTGGCAACTGCCCAATGGGTAAACGAATCATTCGCCAGTTGGAGGATGCGTTTTTCCCGTGCGCATGTTCTGATGTTTGCAGCGTTGGGCCGGAAATTAAAAAGACATTACGGGTATGTGCATTTTTATCCGGCGTTGCCGTGGCGATAAACTGACGAAGATCCGGCGCATTAGGTGAATGGAAAATGGCCCTCTGATTGGCATCTTCCAGAGAAATAATGACGTTAGAATAACCCGAAACTACGTTTTTTAGTGTTTCCAGCCGACGCGATTCCGGTTCGTTCGGGTGGTTAATAATACGCTCCAGCGTCGCGCTGATCTCTTTTAAATCATTGATATCCTGCTCTGCGAAATGGACTTTCACCGAGTGGATCATTATCCATGCGAAAGCGAAAAATGAGGCGATAGTCGCCAGACTGATAAAAAAGGTTAACCGTGTTGCCAGCGAAAAAGGGCGCTGTAATCGTTTAGTTGCCATCCGGCACCTCAAGCATGTACCCCACGCCACGCACGGTCTGAATCAGTTTCGGCTCAAAGTCATTATCGATTTTGGCCCGCAGACGCTTCACGGCGACATCAATCGCATTGGTGTCGCTGTCAAAATTCATATCCCAAACCTGAGAGGCAATCAGCGAACGCGGCAACACTTCTCCCTGATGACGCAGGAAAAATTCAAGCAGCGTAAACTCTTTACTGGTCAGGATGATGCGTGTGCCGTTGCGGGTGACCTTTCTGCTGACCAGATCGACCATTAAATCCGCGACCTGAAACTGACTTTCGACAATGACCGCGGCTCCCCGTCGCAGCAGCGTTCTGACCCGCGCCAGCAATTCTGCAAAGGCAAACGGTTTAACCAAATAATCATCAGCCCCCAGCTCCAGACCTTTGACCCGATGCTCAATGGTACCCAGTGCGGTGAGTAGCAGAATGGGCATGCCTTTATTGGCGGTGCGCAGCATCCGCACGATATCCCAGCCGTTTACATCGGGCAGCATGATGTCGAGAATGAGCAGGTCATAATCACCGGTCATTGCCAGGTGATATCCGTTCAGACCGTTGTCCGCCAAATCCACAACAAAACCCGCTTCCGTCAGGCCTTTCGTCAGGTATTCGCCGGTTTTTTTTTCATCTTCGACAATCAAAATCTTCATGACATTCTCCATCACGCACTGGCTGTGCGGATTTTCAATTCTAGAGAAGGCGGATCGGATAGCAATCGGTTATTGGGAAAATGACAGTTTTGTCATTTTCCTGTCACCGCTTAAACAGAGTCATTCAGGTATAAATTCACACATCTTTTATGGTTATCAGTCCGGTCTGGACGAGAAGAACTATGTACAAATTTAAGCTTCTTACCCTCAGCGCTATTTTTGTTCTGGCTGGCTGCTCGTTGGCTCCGGACTATCAACGTCCGGCATTGCCGGTCCCGCAGCAATTCTCCTTAAGTCAGCACACGCTGGTTTCGGCCCCGACGGGATATCAGGATACGGGCTGGCGTAACTTTTTTGTTGACTCCCAGGTGAAGGCGTTGATTGGTGAGGCGCTGGTCAATAACCGTGATTTACGCATGGCGGTACTGAAGGTTCAGGAAGCGAAAGCGCAATACGGTGTGACGGATGCCGATCGTTACCCACAGCTTAACGCTGGCTCCAGCGGTACCTATAGCGGGAAATTAAAAGGCGATAGCAGCACCAACCGGGAATTTGAAGCGGGACTGAATCTCAGTTTCGATCTGGATTTCTTTGGTCGACTGAAAAATATGAGTGAAGCCGATCGGCAGAATTTTTTCGCCAGTGAAGAAGCGCGTCGAATGGTGCATATCTCATTAATTTCTAATGTGGCGCAAAGTTATTTCAACCAGCGTCTGGCTTATGCGCAACTGCAAATTGCCGAAGAAACGTTGCAAAACTACCAGCGCTCTTATGCGTTTGTCGAGAAACAGTTGATGACCGGCAGTACGAACGTGCTGGCACTGGAGCAGGCTCGCGGCGTGATTGAAAGCACACGCAGCGATATTGCCAAACGTCAAGGCGAACTGGCGCAGGCGAACAACGCACTGCAACTATTGCTGGGGACGTACGGGAAATTACCGGACGACCGCGTGCGCAGTCGCGGTGATATAAAACCCGTGACACTGCCCCCCGCACTCCCATCGCAAATATTATTGCAGCGCCCGGATATTATGGAGGCCGAACATGGATTGCTGGCGGCGAACGCCAATATTGGCGCTGCACGAGCCGCATTTTTCCCATCGATTACGCTGACCAGCTCTGTATCCAGCAGCAGTGGCGATCTCTCCAGCCTCTTTAATGCGGCCAGCGGCATGTGGAATTTTGTCCCGAAAATAGACATTCCGATCTTTAACGCTGGACGTAATCAGTCAAATCTCGATTTAGCAGAAATCCGCCAGCAGCAATCGGTGGTGAATTACGAGCAAAAAATTCAGAACGCATTTAAAGAAGTTGCGGATGCACTGGTGTTGCGTCAAAGCCTTGCCGATCAAATTACCGGACAACAGCGTTATCTGGACTCATTACAAATCACGCTGCAACGCGCTCGTGCACTCTATCAACATGGTGCGGTTAGTTATATCGAAGTACTGGACGCCGAGCGTTCTTTATTCACTACACAGCAATCGTTGCTCGACCTTAACTATGCCCAACAGGTTAATGAAATTAAGCTGTTTGCTGCCTTAGGCGGTGGCTGGGTTGAATGATATTTAATCTTAAATTCTCAGGAGTATATTGCATGAAAACTACCGCTAAAGCCGCTTTGTTTACTGTGTTATCTGTAGTCATGTTTAACGCTCAGGCCAATGAACATCAGCATGGCGAGATGATGAATATGGCGCCTGCGGCCCAGCAGGAGCAAGTGATTAGTGCGACAGGCGTGATTGAATCTATTGATATGGATAGCAAAAAAGTCACGATTAAACATGAACCTATTCCCGCAGTGAACTGGCCGGCAATGACGATGCGTTTCACGCTGGTATCTGATACCAGGGCCGACGATATTCAGCCAGGCGATAAAGTTGCATTTACGTTTGTTCAGCAGGGAAATCTCTCTGTCTTACGCGATATTCACATCAGTAAATAACGGATCTCGCTGGTCTCTTTTATTCTTGCCCGGGTTTTCCTGGACACGGGCGAGACTATCGCGCAATGGAAATCACTATGGCGTCTTTAAATATTAAAAATACCGCGCTTATTCTCGGCAGCATGATTGTCGGCGGAATTATTTCTGTCGGTGTGTATACCTATTATTCATCCGCAAAAGTATCGGCCGATACCGGCGCTGCTCAAAAAAAAGAAGAGCGTAGAGTTTTATTCTGGTACGACCCCATGTATCCCAATACGCGGTTTGATAAACCGGGTAAATCTCCGTTTATGGATATGGATTTGATCCCGAAATATGCCGATGAAGAGACGGCGAGTACATCCACACCGGGTGTGCGTATTGACCCGACACAGACTCAGAATCTGGGGCTAAAAACCGAACCCGTGCGCCGTGGGCCATTGCAATATGCACAAACTTTCCCGGCGAACGTCAGTTATAACGAATATCAATTTGTCATTGTCCAGGCGCGTTCGGCAGGCTTTATCGAGAAAGTTTATCCGCTGACTGTGGGCGACAAAATTAAGCAGGGCTCGCCGCTTATCGATCTGACAATTCCTGACTGGGTAGAAGCACAAAGTGAATATTTACTGCTGCGGGAAACGGGCGGCAGCGCGACGCAGGTTGAAGGTATTCTGGAGAGATTACGCCTGGCGGGAATGCCGGAGGCGGACATTCAACGCTTGAAAGCGACGCGGAAAATTCAGACCCGCTTTACCCTGAAGGCCCCTATTGATGGGGTGATTACCGCGTTTGATTTACGTACTGGTATGAACATCTCAAAAGATAATGTGGTCGCGAAAATTCAGGGAATGGATCCGGTTTGGGTCAGTGCTTCAGTCCCGGAATCTATCGCCTGGCTGATTAAAGACGCCTCGCAATTCACCATTACCGTACCTGCCTGGCCGGGTAAATCCTTCACCATTAGCAAATGGAGTATTTTGCCGAGTGTGGATTCCACGACGCGCACGCTCCAGCTTCGTCTACAGGTTAATAACCCGGATGAGGCCCTTAAGCCGGGAATGAATGCCTATCTGCAGCTAAAAACGCAAAGCGAGCCGATGCTGCTGATCCCGTCTAAAGCGCTGATTGATACCGGTACCGAACAGCGGGTTATCACCGTCGATAATGAAGGACGATTTGTACCTAAGCAGGTAGCCGTATTCCATGAGTCTCAGGGGTTAACGGCCATTCGCTCTGGTTTGAGCGAAGGTGAAAACGTGGTGTCCAGCGGTCTGTTTCTGATCGATTCCGAAGCGAATATTTCTGGCGCCCTGGATCGTATGCGCGCCCAGGCAAACGGGACGCTCGCTGTACCCGCGATGCCAGCCCAGGCGACCCATTCACACTGAGGACATGATAAATGATTGAATGGATTATTCGCCGCTCGGTGGCAAACCGTTTCCTGGTGATGATGGGGGCGCTGTTTCTCAGCATCTGGGGCACCTGGACCATTGTGAATACGCCGGTTGACGCACTGCCCGATCTCTCTGATGTGCAGGTGATCATCAAAACCAGTTATCCGGGGCAAGCGCCGCAAATTGTTGAAAATCAGGTGACCTATCCGCTGACCACCACCATGCTGTCGGTGCCGGGAGCGAAAACGGTGCGTGGTTTCTCGCAATTTGGCGACTCTTACGTATATGTCATTTTTGAAGACGGGACCGATCCTTATTGGGCGCGCTCCCGTGTCCTGGAATATCTCAACCAGGTGCAGGGGAAATTACCCGCAGGCGTCAGTGCTGAAATGGGGCCGGATGCGACAGGGGTCGGCTGGATATTTGAATATGCGCTGGTGGATCGCAGCGGCAAACATGATCTTGCCCAATTACGTTCCCTGCAGGACTGGTTCTTAAAATATGAATTGAAAACTATCCCTAACGTGGCGGAAGTTGCCTCGGTGGGTGGTGTGGTCAAAGAGTACCAGGTTGTCATCGATCCGATGAAGCTGACGCAATATGGCATCAGTCTGGGTGAGGTGAAATCGGCGCTGGATGCCTCAAACCAGGAAGCCGGTGGTTCATCTGTCGAAATGGCAGAAGCGGAATATATGGTCCGCGCCAGTGGGTATCTGCAGTCCCTTAATGACTTTAATAATATCGTGCTGAAAACTGGCACAGATGGCGTTCCGGTCTATCTGCGTGATGTTGCCCGCGTACAAATTGGGCCGGAAATGCGCCGCGGGATCGCCGAGCTGAATGGCGAAGGCGAAGTGGCAGGCGGCGTAGTGATCCTGCGCTCCGGTAAAAATGCGCGCGAGGTGATCTCCGCGGTTAAGGCTAAACTTGAAACGCTGAAGAGCAGTCTGCCGGAAGGCGTTGAAGTAGTTACAACATATGATCGCAGTCAACTGATCGATCGCGCGATTGATAACCTGAGCTACAAGCTGCTGGAAGAGTTTATCGTTGTGGCGCTGGTGTGCGCGCTGTTCCTGTGGCATATCCGCTCGGCGCTGGTGGCCATTATTTCTCTGCCGCTGGGACTGTGTATCGCGTTTATCGTGATGCATTTCCAGGGACTGAACGCCAACATTATGTCGCTTGGGGGGATAGCCATCGCGGTCGGGGCGATGGTCGATGCCGCAATCGTGATGATTGAGAACGCGCATAAGCGGCTGGAAGAGTGGGGGCATCAGCATCCTGGTGAAACGCTGGATAACGAAACTCGCTGGAAAGTCATCACCAACGCCTCGGTGGAAGTCGGTCCTGCGCTGTTCATTAGCTTACTGATTATCACGCTGTCGTTTATCCCTATCTTCACCCTTGAAGGGCAGGAAGGGCGGTTGTTTGGTCCGCTGGCGTTTACCAAAACCTACGCTATGGCAGGTGCTGCGTTTCTGGCCATTGTGGTGATCCCGATCCTGATGGGATTTTGGATCCGTGGCAAGATCCCGGCGGAAAGCAGCAACCCGCTTAACCGTTTCCTGATTCGTATTTACCACCCGTTATTGTTGAAAGTGCTGCACTGGCCGAAAACGACCCTGCTGGTGGCGGTGCTGTCGATCCTGACCGTCATCTTCCCGCTGAATAAGGTTGGGGGCGAATTCCTACCGCAGATTAACGAAGGCGATCTGTTGTATATGCCTTCAACCTTGCCGGGGATTTCCGCAGCGCAGGCGGCAGATATGCTGCAAAAAACCGATAAGCTCATCATGACGGTTCCTGAAGTGGCGCGCGTGTTTGGTAAAACCGGTAAAGCTGAAACGGCGACCGACTCCGCGCCGTTGGAAATGGTGGAAACCACCATCCAACTGAAGCCGCAGGATCAGTGGCGTCCGGGGATGACGATGGACAAAATCATTGAGGAACTGGACAAAACCGTTCGTTTACCGGGGCTGGCGAATCTGTGGGTCCCGCCAATTCGTAACCGTATCGATATGCTCTCTACGGGGATTAAAAGTCCTATCGGTATTAAGGTTTCGGGTACCGTGTTGTCGGATATTGACGCCACGGCAGAGCAAATCGAAGAAGTCGCAAGAACGGTGCCTGGCGTGGCATCCGCATTGGCTGAACGTCTGGTCGGCGGACGTTATCTTAGCGTAGATATTCATCGTGAAAAGGCCGCCCGTTATGGGATGACCGTCGGCGATGTGCAACTGTTTATCACCTCAGCGGTAGGCGGTGCCATGGTAAGTGAAACGGTTGAAGGTATCGCCCGCTATCCGATCAATCTGCGTTATCCACAAAGCTATCGCGATAGCCCAGAAACGCTACGGCATCTGCCGATACTGACGCCAATGAAACAGCAAATCACGCTGGCTGATGTTGCAGATGTGCAGGTGGTTTCGGGGCCGTCGATGTTGAAAACCGAGAACGCGCGGCCAACCAGTTGGATCTATATTGATGCCCGCGATCGCGACATGGTGTCGGTGGTGAACGATCTGAAAAAAGCGATTGCTGAAAACGTCCAGCTAAAACCGGGAACCAGCGTGGCATTCTCCGGGCAGTTTGAGCTGCTTGAGCGCGCCAGCCACAAGCTTAAACTGATGGTGCCGATGACGCTGATGATTATCTTCGTGCTGCTGTATCTGGCATTCCGTCGTTTTGGTGAAGCACTGTTGATTATCACCAGTGTGCCCTTTGCGTTGGTAGGCGGAATTTGGTTTCTCTACTGGATGGGATTCCATATGTCGGTCGCGACCGGGACCGGATTCATCGCACTGGCAGGCGTGGCTGCCGAATTTGGCGTGGTGATGCTGATGTACCTGCGCCACGCCATTGAAGCAGAGCCTGCGCTGGAAAACCCGCAAACCTTTACCGTAGATAAACTGGATGAGGCGTTGTACCACGGAGCGGTACTGCGTGTGCGTCCTAAAGCAATGACTGTCGCGGTCATCATTGCGGGTCTGCTGCCGATTTTATGGGGAACGGGAGCCGGGTCTGAAGTCATGAGCCGTATCGCTGCACCGATGATTGGCGGCATGATCACGGCACCTTTGCTGTCACTGTTCATCATTCCGGCAGCGTATAAGCTGATGTGGCTACACAGGCATCGCACCCAGAAATAGCCCCTGGTAGCGCTCGCCTTCAATCCTTTGAAGGTGGGCGCTATGATTCCAGCGCCTTCACCCGTTTACGGTACTCACCAGGCGTACAGCCGAATTCACGCAGAAAAACTTTGTGAAAAGATGACTCGCTGGCATATCCCACCGATTCGGCAATCACGACCAACGGCTGGGCGCCGCGCGACAGCATCTGGGCGGCGAATTGCAGACGCAATGTAGTGAGTACGGCGAGCGGCGTGGAGTTTGAAACCTCGCGAAACAGTTGAGCAAAACTGGCCCGGGACATATGCGCGCGCTGCGCCAGTTCTTCAACACTCCAGGGATGTGCGGGTGATTCCAGCATCTGGAACACCACCGCTCCCAGTCGGGGATGTAATAGCAGATTCAGCACATTTTTGGCAGGGGGGGCCTGAGATAACCATTCGCGAACGGCAAGCGTGAACAGCGTGGCGCATTGCTGGCTGCACACAACGTTGGAACCGGGCAGCATGCTCAATGATTCCTGCTGCATCAGCCCGATCATCGCC
The DNA here is from genome assembly GCF_014104295.1 of Citrobacter sp. RHBSTW-00029. Lineage (NCBI taxonomy): Bacteria > Pseudomonadati > Pseudomonadota > Gammaproteobacteria > Enterobacterales > Enterobacteriaceae > Citrobacter > Citrobacter sp. RHBSTW-00029. Next base: position 2,921,654 of record NZ_JABXRT010000001.1, on the reverse strand, counting down.
TTAAGCCAGTGGTAAACGGGGCTATTTTCGCCAGGTGCCAGCAGCAAAACTTCCGGCAGCGCGGTTAAAAAATAGCGGGAGGATGTCTGTAGTTGCAGACTTCCGCAGACAATATGCGTTTGCTCCTCACCTGACTGACACAACCGATGCGCGGAGTTTTGCGGCAAGATGACTACCGTACCAGGACGCAGTGTATAAGTGTTGCCATCAGGCATCTCCAGTAAAGCGCTACCCTGGGTTACCGTATGCCAGCGGATCACGGATAACTCACCTGCTGCATGAGGGAGTTGCCAGTCTCTGCTCAATACGCAGTTTTGATCAATAGAACCCTGCGGATCGTTAAGCATTAGCAAGCGGCTAAGTGCATCCATAAAGACTCCTGAACAATTTTTATTGTTGTTGATAGAACCGTAATTATCGCTATATTTTTACATTAAATTAATTTTATCAAATAGTTACTTTTTGTTTCGTTTGGCGGGTTTTTAGTTTTTATTATTTGGTCTTAGACGATTGAACAAAAAAATGCGCGTTATGGATATGCTGGCCTGACAGGGCACTGCCTATAATCCAGAGTAACAAATGAACAATGACTTTGCGGAGAGGCAGCATGAAACAATATCAGGCGATCATTATTGGATTTGGCAAAGCAGGTAAGACGCTGGCGGCTACGCTGGCAAAGACGGGCTGGCGGGTAGCAATTATTGAGCAATCCAACACCATGTATGGCGGAACATGCATTAATATCGGCTGTATTCCAACCAAAACCCTGGTACACGATGCTGAGCTGCAGCATGACTTTGCAACTGCGATGCAGCGTAAGGCTTCCGTGGTCAGTTTTCTGCGCGATAAAAACTTCCATAATCTGGCCAATCTGGAAAATGTGGACGTGATTGAAGGGCGTGCTGAATTTGTCGACAACCATACCGTGCGGGTAATGCAGTCGACAGGAACGCTTGAGCTGAGCGGTGAGAAGATTTTTATTAATACCGGTGCACAGTCGACGATTCCGGATATTGAGGGATTATCCAGTACGCCGGGCGTCTTTGACAGCACCGGGTTGCTGAATTTGACCCAACGCCCACAGCGCCTGGGTATCCTGGGGGGTGGCTATATCGGCGTTGAGTTCGCGTCGATGTTTGCCAACTTCGGCAGTCAGGTCACTATTTTTGAGGCTGCACCGCTGTTTTTGCCCCGCGAGGACCGGGATATCGCCGATGCGATCGCTGATATTTTACGCGATAAAGGCGTAGAGCTGATCCTCAATGCTAAGGTGCAGTTGGTTTCGTCTCATGATGGCGCGGTGCAGCTACAGATGCCGGAAGGGGAACAGGTTGTTGACGCACTGTTGGTCGCATCAGGCCGCAAGCCGGCGACGGAACAACTGCAACTGAAAAAAGCCGGTGTCGATGTGAACGATCGTGGCAGCATTATTGTGAATAAATATTTGCGGACGTCGGCGGATAACATCTGGGCTATGGGAGATGTAACAGGGGGGCTGCAATTTACCTATATCTCACTGGACGACTTCCGTATTGTGCGTGATGGCCTGTTAGGCGAAGGGGTGAGAAACACCGGCGATCGGCAAAATGTGCCATATTCCGTCTTTATGACACCACCACTTTCCCGCGTGGGGATGACAGAAGAGCAGGCCCGTGCCAGCGGTGCGGCGGTACAGGTGGTGACGCTTCCCGTCGCTGCGATTCCACGGGCGCGAGTCATGGATGATACGCGTGGTGTACTTAAAGCTGTGGTGGACACGGATACGCAGCAGATATTAGGTGTCTCACTGCTGTGTGTGGATTCGCATGAGATGATTAATATCATTAAAACTGTGATGGATGCCGGGTTACCTTATACCGTGTTGCGTGACCAAATATTTACCCATCCAAGTATGAGTGAGTCATTAAACGATCTGTTTTCTCTCGTTCAATAATAAATATAGAGTCTGCATCTTTGCCCCACCTGTGTGGGGGTTTTTTGGCCCACGTCAGTGTATCCGCTGTTTCAGCGGCACCTTCTGATGTCGAAGAGGACATTGCTAAACTGGCGCAAGAAAAGCTGGCATCATCATGGAAAATTACTTCGATGAGAATTGATAGCAGTACTTATGTCACTGCAATTTTGTACAAGTAGGATTGCCATCATGGAAAAATATCTTCGTTTACTGGGGCAGGGGGATCGAATTGGATTAACCTTGACCGATTAGCCGTTGGTCAGGATTGATGGGGGAAATTCTGGCATTTGCAACGCCGGTGGTCACCTTGTTGCTTTTAATTACCACACCAGAAGTATGGGTTATGCCATTGGGTGATTTACACTACGGCTTTCCGTATTTATCGGGGGCGGGACGTCTGGTGCTAAAAAACACGTTAATGTTGGCTGGGGCAGTGATGATAATTGCTGATTCTGCCCGGGCAATCGTTAAACAACGGTATTGAATTTTTAACGCTGTACCCTCTGTAAGAGAGTTTGCCACTCTAATTTAATTCGGTATTTACCGGGGCCAGCATCATGCTGGCCTTTTTATCACTTAAGTTAAATTACGATTAATATACCTGAATGATACATTCATTCCTGTGAAATGAGACGTCATGGTATTGGTATCAGTTGGCTAATGACCACCTGCTGGATATTGTGCCTATAGGTTCAGCCCCCCCCGTCCACGCTCTGTATTGTCAACTCCTTAGTTTTACAGCATTTTTTCTATTTTATTTCTATGCGATTATTGCTATTTATTATCTCAAAATCGCATTTTGAAAAGTCTTGTTATTCGCTTTTGTTATAGCTATTGCGTAGGTTTGCATGGTTTTAGGCATGGCTTAAGCTAAAATTAATTCTGATTAAATGTTTTTACGTATCAATAAATGACGAAAGATAGTTAAAAACTTAAGTTTTAATCAACTGTTCGACATGGAATCCACTATGGTAATTAGGCACCAGGGGTGGATGCTGATCTCGCGTTTTTGTCTGTCATCAGACCGGGGCCGAGACATATCTTAAATATGGAAATAAGGGTTTTAGAATGAACTTTGGATTAGCAAAGGACAACAAGTTTGAGATCATCGCTATCCTTCGTGAAGAGCTGCATAAGAAGACGAAGCTGGAAGTTTTATGTGAAAACACCAGCGTCATCACGCAGTTAGAAAGGATCGATTTCGAACGCTTTGTGGTCACCGGTCATGAAGACATCATTCCTGAAAAGATCCAATACTTTATCCTGCACAGTGACAGCGGGATTATAAAATTTAGCGCCAGATTTGAAGCCACCCCATCAACAGGTGCTGAGGCAGGATTATCCTACCTCATCCCGGATATGATTTTCTTTGCCCAACAGCGACAGAATCAGCGGTTTTCTTTTCTGAAGGGGTTCGATTTTTTCTGTTTTGGTCGTTACAAAAACGGAGAGAACTACTCACTTAAGATTAAAAACATCTCTCAGGGTGGTTGTGCGTTAATCGCTAAAGATGTTAATGCCCGTTTTCTTTACAAGGATGCAGTGATTAAAAATGCTGCTCTGGATTTTGATACGTTCGGCAGTTTTCAGCTTGATCTAAAAGTCATTGATGTCGTCGCGATCAACGAATTTGATGAGGATAATCAATTGTATTCCTGTCATCAGGTTTCTTGCGAGTTCGATTTTAAGAACCGTCGTGAAGAGGCTGAAGTTGAGAAAACCATTATTAAATTTTTAATGAGTAATAAAATTAGAAGCTTATAAGGAGCGGTGAACAGGATGTTGATGTGTGGCAGTGATAATTTTGTGGGCAACGGTATGTTTGCCTACCTGACAAGCAAACATGTGCCGATAAAAACATTCCAGTTTGAGGATATGTTGCAGCAGTCGTCATTATGCCAGCATCAGACAATGGTTTTTAATATCATTAACAATGAACAGCCTTGTTCTGCCATTGTGCAGTTTTTGAATAAAAACCGGTTCAAGTTTTATAATAGCGTTGTCGTTATCGTTGCTGATAGTTTGGTGGCGAAATTATGTGTTGAATTATTATACGTTGAAAAAACCATAGTATTGACTGAGAAATCCTCATTGCGTGATTTTGCTCAGTTGGCTACGTTGTCGGTCGGGAAATGGAATCCCCGACTGTATCGTTCGCAGAAGAGATTGACGGAAAGAGAACAACAAATCCTCAATCTATTGGTAAGTGGTTATTCTGCCAAGGAAATCTCTGAGTTGGTTAGTCTGAACTATAAGACTATTCAGGCGCATAAGATGAGAGTTGTCGCCAAGCTGGGACTGACTAATACCTCTGATCTGAATAAACTGATTGTCAGATTTACCCACAGCATGTCTTTTTTACCCTAACCTGGCTATTCTTTTCTGATGTAACGCACTTAACAGCAGGTACAACTCGGGAGTGACTTTGACTGGTTTTTAATTTATATGATTTGTAGAGGGAGAGGGGGAATGTTTAATTCCGATGAGGTGCTCACCGCGCTTGAAAAGGCATTGAATACCAGTCAACTTTATATGGTTTATCAGCCTATTTTTAATTTACATACCGAGTGTATTAGCGGATTTGAAGCATTAATGCGGTGGAACAGCCCTCAGATGGGTATGATTTCTCCTGATGTATTTATTACGTTACTGGAAGACAGCGGCAATATATTTTCAATTGAAGATATGGTTGCCAGCCCGCCGTGGAATGTTGCGAGTACCTGGCCCGAACCTCTTGTATTATCAGTAAATATTTCTGCACTTGAATTCTGCGATCCTCTTTTACCTCAACGAATCAGACAAAACCTGGCCGCTTCCGGGCTTCCGGTTCATCGCTGCCAGATTGAAGTAACGGAAACATCGCCGCTGTGTGACAGCCAAATAGCGGCGAAAAATATGACGGAACTGAAGGCAATCGGGGTCAAGTTAGCGCTTGATGATTTTGGTACCGGGCACGCTAATCTTAATTATCTGTTGAAATATCCTTTTGATACCTTAAAAATTGATAAAGAGTTTGTCACCGAAATAGAGCCCGACACTAAATCGACAAGGATTATTGAGGGTATCATTTCTTTAGCGCACAATTTTGGCATTGAAGTCCTGGCCGAAGGGGTTGAAACCCAGTCTCAACTTGATCGCCTGACGCAGATTGGCTGTGACAAAATTCAAGGCTTCTTCATTTCTCCCCCGGTGTTGGCAGAAGAGATTCCTTCACTCTTAGCGCAATATAGCCGTTAATCTCATCCCTCTTTGTTGTTCCCCTTAGTCTGAATTCTTTCGCGTTGTCGGGTGGCGGTGCCTGTGCCTTATCCGACCTGCAAGAACGAACACTAATCCGTAGGCGTGATAAGTGCAGCGTTTCAGGCAGCGCTGTATTCTGGAGCGACAAAAAAAGCCCCCTGTGAACAGGGGGCTTGCGAGTTTATGCCTGCTTAAAACGATTTCTTAAAGCCAATCGACGCATTGACCGGGGCTTCAACCTGCGATTTATTGCTACCGTTGCTGAACTGTGTCCCCAGTTCGCCGTAGACCTGCAGATTTCGGTCGATAGACCATGACAGACCCGCTGCAACCTCGGTGCTGGAGTACTGCTGTGAAGATTCCAGCGTGGTGGTGGCGACCGCGTTGCTGAAGTGCGTTTTATCTTTGGAACCCAGACCCTGCCAGACGTTTACCCGGCCGTACGGCTGGAACTTGCCATGGTTGGTGTCGTAGTCCGCGACCAGACGCACGCCCAGACGCGCGGTAAACGAATCGGCGGTATCCATTTTCACTTTCGTTTGGGTCACACCATCCAGCGTGCTGTTATCAAAGTTGCTGTACTGATAGATCAACTGGGCCTGCGGTTCCAGGCTCCAGGCGCTGGCACCTAAACGGAATGCTTTACCCACTTCAGTTGAGGCGGTCAGCGTATTGCCTTTGACAGTGTAAGAGCCGTTGTTACCCGATGCTGATAGGCGGGATTTATGGTTCCCGTATTGCAGCACGTTATCGACATACATACCGTCACCAGAGAACCAGGTAGCATAACCGCCAACGTAAAATGCGTTGTCGTCGATGTTGCCGCCTTTGCCGTTGCTGCCCGTTTTACTGCCTTTTACATTGCTGTCGATATCCAGAATGCTGGTATACATACCGGCTTTCCAGCTTTCATTGGCGTACATATCGACGCCGACCTGAATACCCATGGTATGGGAACTGGTTTGCGTACCGGCTGCATCATCCAGTTTGGTTTTACCGGAATAACCAATCATTCTCGCCCAGGCGCGATTGTCTTCATCAATACCCGGTTTAACCTCATCACCCATACGCTGGTGCATGTTGCCCAACAGACTGATGTCCCCCTGGCGAACCACGCTGGCGAGACCGGAATACAGCATGGTTTCCGGACGATATTCACTCCTCAGGTACCAGTTTTCGCCCTGGCCCTGAGCGTTTCCGGCGTGGAGCTGATACTCAAAGGCACCCGCAGCCATACGTTCAGCGACAAGATGGAAGGCATCCCGCGACGTTTGCGCCGTCGTCGTTGCACCGTTGAGCGCCGTGACCACTTCAATGCCGTCACCCACGGTCGGTGCGCCAAGGCCGGAGCCGTCGACATCCAGCAGCGTGCTTCCGCTGGCTTTACCGCCATCAATAATCAGTCGGTCAGCAATACCTGTGCCGCCGGCATTCTGCCGGGCAGCCATGTTGATAGTGCCTTGTTCGCCGCTGTAATCCCCTTTAACCGTTAAGGTTGTGCCTGGTTGCTGGCCGGTGAGCGACACATCGCCACCGTTGCTCAGCCCTGCGACTGTCTGGTTATAACCCTGAGTATTCAGGGTGGTGCCCGCGACAACATAGTGGTGCGAGGCGGCGCTCAGAGTATTGGTATCACCGGCTTGCAATACCCCGCTGGTGATGAGCGTTGCACCGCTGTAGCTGTTTTGGCCTTGCAGCTCCGTCGTACCTCTACCGGTCTGATGCAACTGACCTTCTCCGCTGATATTACCGCTTAACGCCAACGTATCGGCGCGATTAACGTTGAGCACGCCGTTATCAACGATATCCCCTTCAATACTCCCTATCGTACCGCCCGTGCCGAGCTGCAATACACCTTGTTCGATGGTGGTGCCACCGGTGTAGGTGTTATCCAGCGTCAGCGTCAGTGAACCTTTACCGGTTTTGGTCAGTTGACCGTTACCTTCGACTTCCGTCAGCAGGGACACATCATGTCCGTTGGTGTCGAATGTCCCACCACCAGATTCCAGCGTCACCTGACGGGCGGTATCAAACGCTTCACCATATTTCAGCGTACCGCCGTTAAAGGTGATTCCGGTCTCTGCTGCGCCGAGGTTGGTATCGCCTGCAACCTGAAGCGTCCCTGACGTGATAGTCGTGCCGCCGCTGTAGGTGTTGTTGCCCGTCAGGATTAACGTACCGAGGTCGCCTTTATTCAGACCACCGGTACCGCGGATCACGCTGTCAATGGTTGCGGTGTAGTTGACGCCATCGACCGTACCATCACCGACGCGAATCAACGTATTGGCGGTATCGGTAGTAATGGCTTCACCGCCGACGCGATAACCATCGGTAGCGAACTGCGCGCCGCTGATGATGACATCGCCTTTGCTGTTATCGACGGTGACGTTGCCAGCTTCACCCTGGAAGACGGCGAATGCGGCATCGGTAAACGGTGCGTTCAACGCGCCTTCTGGCGTTGATTCATCGGTGGTCCAGTTGTCGTTCCCCTGGCTTGATTGCCAGATACCGTCGCCGCCGTTGATGACGCCGTTGTTTTTCAGTTCGCCATTTTCACCGCCGGTGCCGTCCCAGAAACGCAGTGTCAGCCCGGCATGGTTGACCAGGTTAACCTGGTTTTTAACCGAGGTTTGCACGTACAGGCTGTCGGCAGCTTCCGGCGCGTTGGCAATATCCATCACGTTGTTGGTTAATGTGCCGGTGTAGTTGATGACGCGATAAACACCCACGTCAAAGCTACCGCCCGGTGAGGTTTCAATATTGAGTTTACCGTCGAGCGTCAGGTCGCCATTCACATCAATCAGGTCGTTGAAAGCACCGCCTGGGGTATACGCCTGACCAAACTGGTAATCCAGCTGCGCATTATCGCTCAGCGTCAGAGAACCGGTGGTCAGTTTGCCCACGCTGTTGATGGCGGCACCGGCGGTAATATGACCGTCGTCCAGCACATCAACCGCGCCGCCGATAATACCGTTACCGCCGAGGGTGGCACCCGATTTCACTGTGACCTGTCCGGTAGAAGCCGATTGATTGCCGTTGACCAGCAACACACCCTCATTGACATCCGTGATACCGGTGTAGGTGTTGTCGCCTGTCAGGATTAACGTACCGTTACCCACTTTCACCAGGCTGCCGTCGTTGCCGCTGATAATGCCGCTGATGGTGTCTGGAAGGTGTAGATTCCCCAGCGACAGTTGCTTATTACCCAGTTCGACATTACCCGCACCGGACAATGAACCAATGGAAGTCTTGCTGTTGACTGCGCTGACATCTACCAGACCGCCTGCAAGGTTAACCACGCGGGTATTTTCTGCCATCGCCTCATCGGCCATGGTCATCAGCCCACTGTTGGTCACCATGGCATTCCCGCCGCTGGCATTGTCTTCCAGCGCCAGCGTGCTGTCTTTTGCCACGCTGACCGTCGCGTCCCCGGCTGTTGCATTGTTTGAGAGTACGGCTTTGGCTTTACCTGTCAGATTCAGTTTGGCACTGGCTGCTGTGACGGTATCGGCCAGCGTTAACAGGCTGTCGGCAATGTTCATGGTCAGTGATTGCAGACGGGTGTCTGCGCCGCTGACGTTGAGCGTTGCCCCATTATTAACCGTGATGGTGCTGCTCTCGTTGCTGCCGAACACGCCGGTTTTGCTGGCATTGACCGTCACATTGTTGGCATTGCCGGTGCCGGCAATTTCGGTGTCGCCTTTGTAGCTGTTCGCGCGGTCGAGCGTTAAGGTACTGCCCGCATCGCTTGAGCTGCTGGTGACTTTCAGTTTACCGTCGCCGGTAATCTCACCGGTTGGCGTGAAGTGGTGCGAATTAAGGTCAAACACCGCGGCTTTATCATTCGCGCCCAGTTCAATGGTGCGATTGCTGGTCAAATCCGCACCTAATTGCAATGTCGAGGCGTTGTTAATCGCCAAATCGGTTCCGCTCTGTCCGAGGTTATTATCGGAGGAGATCTGCAACGTACCGCCATCAATGCGCGTACCGCCGCGATACGCGTTATCACCACTGAGGATCAGACGACCGAGGTCGGTTTTCACCAGTGTCAGTTTGTCGTTGGTGCTGGCTTCACGAAGGATTGACTCAATGGTTGCCGTAAAGTTTTGTCCCGCACCGCCGGCGCCTACGCGCAGCAACAGTTCACCGGTCCCCGGCGTCTGCCCCGCATGGGTGGCATTTTCTGTGGTGGCCCAGGCGTTAAGTGCATCGCCTTTTACGACGTAACCATCGGCATCAAACTGCGCCCCGGAGAAGTTAACTTCACCTGCAGCGTTATCCACGGTAACGGTACCGCCTTTGGTGGTGAAGACGGCAAATGACTTCTGCGCCCACGGGGCGTTGCCCTCACCGGTGGATGTTGTCCAGTTGTTGTCGCCCTGAGCACCGATCGCCATCCATTTACCGTCGCCGCCGTCAATCTTGCTGTTGCCTTCGATGCCGGATGCGCCGTGACTCTGATTGACGGTTGCGCCATCCCAGAATTGTAGGGTAACGCCGTTGGCGTTCACCAGGTTGACCTGTTTGTCGATAGAGGTCTGGACAAAGATGTTGCTCTTATCCTGAGTGTCCGGTACAGCACCTAACTCCAGCGTCTGGTTATTCAGCGTACCGCCGTAGTTATAAATACGGTACACACCAGGCCCGAAATTCCCGCCCGATGACGTGGTGACATCCAGAGTTCCATCCAGTTGCAAATTGCCTGCGACGTTAATCAGGTCATTCAGCTTACCGCCCGGCGTATAGGCCTGGCCCAGTTCGAAAGCGGAGGTCGTTTTGCTGCCAAGCTGCAGATTGCCGTTAATGGATAACGTACCCGCACCGCCATCGCCAGCGCTGATAGTTGTGGCATCGTTCATCAGCACGTTGCCGCCGATAATGCCATTCCCACCCAGTGTGGATGTGCCGCTGACGGTGGTTGCGCCACGTGCTGCGCTTTGATCGCCATTCACCAACAGCGTGCCATGGGTGACAGTTGTGTCGCCGGTATAGGTGTTGTTGCCGGTCAGACGGGTAATGCCGTCACCTATTTGCTGCAGTGCGCCGATACCGGATATAACGCCGTTCAGCAGGACGTCGTTGGCGCGATTAATTGCCAGTATGCCGTTATCGATGATGTCAGATTCGGTGCTGACTTCGCCCGTCTTTCCGCCGGAACCTAACTGCAACGTACCTGTTTGCGCAATGGTGGTAGAGCCTGTGTAGCTGTTGTTGGCGGTAAAGACCGTGGTGCCGCCCGCCGCACGTTCAAACTTCCCGTCACCGCTGATAGTACCGTTATAGATTTGCGCCGCGGTGTTATCACCCTGGGTATCGAAGATAACCCTGCTGCCTGCGCCCTGGGTTGTGACATTGTAGTCGCCAATACTGGCGGCAGTACTGGTTGGCTCGACATGGTCGCCGGTGCGCAGCGTTGCACCATTGTTTACAGCAATAGTTTTGCTTGCCAGACTCAGGTTTTCAACGATGCGGACATCCGCGTTTGACCCGCTGAGTGTCAGCGAATCCCAGCCGGTGCCAATATTCGTGCCGGTAGTCAGGTTGTCGCTGACCAGCGTTCCAATCTTCGCATCTTTTGTATCGGTGAAGGTGAGGGCGTTGCCCGTACCGGCAGCGGTAATGATGTGGCGCGTGTTCTCCAGCGTCACATTGCCGATGTTGGCTTTATTGTTACCGCCAGTACCGGCGAAATTCACTTCACCGGCATAGGTGCCGCTACGCCAGTTGAAGGTGTCCATACCTTCACCGGTATTGATTACGCCGCTGGTGACACCGCCGCTGATATCAATGGTGTCATTGCCTTTACCAGACTGAATGGCCACCGCAGTGTCGGTGATGGCCTGCAGGGTGCCGGTGTTGGTAATAGCTTTACTGCTGTCACCGCTGGCGTCGATTACCGGGGAAGTGGTGCTGGCAGAGATAATCTTGCCACTGTTGGTTAACGCGCTGACGTTTTTCGCGATGATTGCCGAACCGCCAGCGCTGTCGTGCACGTTAATGTCGGCCTTGGTGTCGATGCGGCCATCAGTATTGGCGCGGATACCGCTGCCTTCGCTGTTCAGTACCTCAATGGTATAGCCTGTGCCGATGGTCAGATTGCCCGTTACTGCGTCACCATTGCGCTGTTCAAAGGCGAAGCCGGTACCTTTACCGTTAACGTTAAGGATGTTGTTAAGCCCATCTTTCATGTTCAGGGCTACGCTGGTGCGGATCCCCGCGCCGTCGTTGGAATCGATGGTCACATTTTGCAGTGTGATATTGGTGTTGTTAGCATCGTTTTGAATGCCTGCGCCCGTGCCATCAGCACGGATCTTCACATGCTGCGCTGACAGGTCGCCGGCTTTATCTGCCAGGCGAATGCCATCAGCAGTACCGTTGGTGGTAATGCTGTCGCCACTAATGCCGTTAATCTGCAGGCTGGCCCCTTCCGTCAGTAATACGCCAGCGGTGCCATCATCAACCTTAACCTGGCCCAGTTGATTAATTTGCGCACTGGCACCCGACGCGCGAACGCCGATGCCGTTGCTGACATGCAGGGCGCTGGAGGAGTTGTTGGTTAAGCTACCGCCTTGTTGAACGTCCACGCCGATACTATCGATGCTGGCCAGATCGATAATTGATTTGGTATCGAGGATCAGGTTACCCAGATTTCTCGCTATATAGGCGATCACTTCATTGCCACTGGCTTCAGAGGTGATCTTCGCGTTTGAAGTAAGCGTAGTGCTGGTGGCATTACCCTCTGCGCTGCCATTCAACCGATGCGCCTGGCCATCAACCACCCCGGCAACGGTACGTTCACCGGTTAAATTAATGGTGGTTTTGTCGCTGATATTACCGCTGGCGCCGCCTTCGATGACCAGTGCTGCGGAATCGCTACCCTGCACGGTAAATGTGGCTTCACCAGTATCGACTTGACTGCCTGCACCGGTAGCGAGAACGCCAACAGAGTTCTTACCGCTGAGGGTAAGGTCAAGGTTGGAGCTGGCCTGGCTGCCAGGAGGGGTGGTGTTACCGGCCAGTAATGCACCATTGGCGATACGGAAAATGGTGGTGCGATCCTGACCGTTGTCATTCATCACCGCCTGACCAATATTGGCGGCCGCGTCTTTCCCATACAGATAATAGCCAATCTGATCGGTGTTGTTGAACACCGGGCTACTCAGGCTATCAACGTTAGCAATGGCGTTATCACGCACGTGTACGCCGATGTTCCCGGCCTTGTCCAGCGTAATGTTGGAGTAGACGTTGACCACGGCCTGACCTTTGGCGCCTCCTTCAGCCCAGATGGCGTAGTTACGATCGTTGATGCCACCCGTACCGCCCACGATAATAGAGCCTGTGGCACTGGTGGTTACTTCGGCATTTTTGTTATTGGCGCTGACGTGGATCCCCACGTTATTCGTGCCGTTGACGTTAATCTTGCCGTCGTTGCGGATTTCCTGATTATTTTCCGTGCCGCTGTCACGCACGGAGATGCCGTAGTTCTTGTTGTTCCCCGCATCCCCATTACCATTGATGACGATGTTGCCCGTATTCAGTACGTTGCCTGTTGCGTTGCCGATCAAAATTCCTGCCGCGTTACGGACACCGGTACCCAACGTGATGAGACCGTTGTTAATCACCTCTTTGGCGCTTTTGGTCATAATTCCGGCGCTCAGGCTGGCACCACCTGGCATGATGACATCCTGGGTCAGGTTACTTGCGTCACGACCAAGGTAAATAGCGGCATCAGCACTGTTGGTAAAGGTCGCATTTCCGGCGACTTCCACGCCAAAGGCGGTGCCGTCACCGTAAGATGCACCGTTTTTACGTCCGTCGACGACGTTAATATTGCCGTTATTGACACCTTTTGCCTCGCCGGACAACTGCATACCAATAGCCAACGTCAGCGACGTATCAGGTTTATCCTTGCTCCAGGGATCGGCGGCAGATGCGGTGCCGAAGTTATCGGTGGTGATCGCCTGGTTGATGGTGCCTTCGTTGGTGATAACGCTGGTACCTTGTCCCTGCATACCGAATGCGCCGTAGCTGTTAACGTTCTGATTACCATCTTTATCAATGAACAGACCTGAGTTGATAGTCCCGCGGTTGGTTGCCTCGGCGTTTTGCGCCAACATGCCAATCGCCAGGCTTTGCCCGCCAGAACTGCGTAGCGCGTTCAGCTCGCCGAGGTTGTTGATAACCCCACCATCAATGGCTTTCATGACGCCATTGATACTGCCGTCAACGGCAATTATCGCCTCTTTGTTCAGAGTACCGGTGGTGCCAGCGCCGTTGGCATAAATGGCATGCAACTCACCGCGGGCGGCAGTGGCGTTGTTGATATGTGACTCTCCATCGGTCCAGACTTTGTAGTCCCAGGTGAGTTCATCAGACGGCTGACTGGAATTAATTAAGCTATCGATATACCCGGCATACTTTGCTTGTGCTGCTGTGACGGTGGTGACCTCTTCAGCCTCCAGCCACAATTGGATTTGGCTGACCTTATCGCCATTGGCATTTTCTGCGGCGTCGGCACTTCTGCCCAACAGGAAGTCGTTAAAATCAGCCAACTCCTGCGTACTGGTAATGGTGAATGTGCGCACCCCGGTTTCGATAACCTGGCCATCTGCATCATAGCCATAAGTCATCAGCGACACATCATCGCCAAAGACAGAGGCTTGCGCTGAGCCGGTGAACGTTTGTGTGGGGATCACGGGTGCTGCGTTAAATTTTATATAGTTGTCAGACTGCCAGTTTACCTGGCTGTTGGCGCCTTGTGCTTCCAGTAAGGAGGAGTCTTTGGCCAGTAACTCGATGGTATTGGCTTTGTCGCGTACATTGAGCGTGTCATTACCTATGTTCAGGTTGGCCGTAGCACCATTGGTTGCCAGCGCGATACCAAACTGCTTATAGATTTCAGACCTGGTTGCATCATAAGTATTTAATACGGAATCGCCGATTTGCGATTTAGTAAGAAAGCTACTTAACACATTGGTATCATAGACCTTAATGGTTTCTGTGCCGTCCGGGAATGCCGGGTCAACCACCTCGAAGTTTTCGCTTTGAGAAGGCGTAGCCGATTGGTTATACGTCAGGTATTCCGCCAGCTCTTCTGCTGTGGTGATTGTTTTTGCACCCTGGCCTGGGCTGGTAGCCTGCAGCGTGATTTTTCCTGTTCGCAGTAACTCACTGATGGTGGTTGATTCTACAACGCCGCTTTGACCCGGATTAATCGTCGGGATTGCGCCGCTGATATTGAGTGTCTGACTGGCAGTATTATTTTCATATAAGAAGCCGTAGTCGTGGGGAACCTGATAAACGCCCGCAGAAATACCGTTCTGGAAGTCGTCAGAAATATTTCGATCGCCCGTAGTGGTAATCTGCGCAGCTGAGGCCATCATCGTAGCGCCACTTAATGCGCTGGCGGCCAGTACCGCAACAGTTTTACGTGAACTGCTTTTTTTCTTACCTCTGGTTAATTCAGAGACGACAACCCAGATGCCGAGTGCCGCGTTCCAAATAATGCTGTAAACCTTATTCATATATAACCCTCGTTTACATTCCTGTTATGTATGTGTTAATGCGTTGAGTTGTTGGCGATGGTTGGCACGCGGATGTGCTACCCGGTATGTCGATTTTCGAAAATAGCGATCCCTTCCGGGCCAGGCGGAATTAAAAAATGAGCCGAAAGAAAATCTGTTAATAATTAACTGTGATTACTATCCTTAAATAAGTCAGTTACGGCTGGCTATAGTGAGAAATGGTGTACTTGAGCCGGGTATTACTTTTACCCAGCTTTCTGGCAATGTTGCTTTTGTACGCCCCGATTGTTTTTTCGCTTTTTTGCGATACTCCGGCGATTTGTGCCAGTGACCACCCGCGGGCTAGCATCATCATCACATTGAATTCGTTGGTCGTTATTTTTGTTTGTAGTTCTTTGATATTGCGTGGATTTTTTCTGTCGATGATACGAGTGATTGTTTGCAATAGCTGATCAAGACTGGTGTCCTGATCGAGGAACTGCAGGGCCATTCCGCATACTGTTTGAAAAATAGAAAAAGTGGCTTCATCGGCTAACACGATGATCGTTGTGGATGGTCGTATAGCCATGTTGCGGATAATTCTGGCATATTTTAAAAAATCTGACTTGTCAGGATTAATAATGATGCAATCCGTTTCATAAGATAGCGTTTGGACGGCAGAAAGCGTCTGGGAGGAATGGTACGCGATATCAATATATAATGATGAGCCACGTAGGATTTCTCGCATGCCTAGCCAGGGGTAAATTGAGTCACCCAAAAAAATAGCTTTAGACATAACGATCTCCTTGAAATTTTGGTGCAAGCAGTCGCCTCTTTTTTTGGTTAAAAAAGAGTTTCTCGCGATGCATGAAATGTTAATTAATTCTCGTATGCCCTAAATAATTCAAGTTACAGGAAGTCCGGGGAGAGAATTCCCTGGCGTACAGATACTATGTGGCTGAGGTGAACTAACGCAGCCAACGCATATGTAACTTGAAGTATGACGGGTATATTTCGCTCTTTGCTTTGAACGTATCCTTATTTATTCGGATATCAACAGATAATATCTGTCTTTATTTAAATCATTAACTATTCTTAAAGTGGATATTACACTTTGTTAAAATTTAAGATAAATCGTTTATATCACCTCTGTGAAGATGATTGATAGATTTCGCTTATTGATCGGCGAAGTTTTGTGTCCGTCGATTCGATAATGACAGGGGATTCCTATAGGTTTAGAAGGGGGATACTGTTAATTGTTATTAATTTCAAACAGATATGTGATTTTCTTAACGGGGTAGGAAACAACCAGGAGAATTCTTAATCAAAAGCCGGGCAGGGAAGGAGCTAAATGTTTGGAAGGAGAAAATAGTGTTTAATTTGAATTAATGGGCTGAAAATGAAAATAATTTAGATTTATATTCTTGTTTTGTTAGTGTTTTAAGGTGTTTAATCTGAAGTAAGCTTTTTGTGCTTAATCTGAAAATCAGTCTTGCAGCCGCTTTTTTGTCTGTTTTTTGTACGCGCATTTTCTCAGCCAGCCAATAGTTCTTGCTCCACTTGTTGTACCTGCATTTCCAGCGTAGTGCGGATTTCGGTCAGTGCCCGTTGCTGATCGGAGAAGTAGGCTTCTTTGTCTGTTACTGAAGTAGCAAGACGCCAGGCGTTTTCCGCTTCCAGATCGCTAATCTCTTTGAGCAGCGCATTAATTTGCTCCCTGAGCTGCTGAATCTTGCTACGTAAATGCTGCAGATCGTTTAATCGGTCACTTGCCATCATCGGTTCGAGTCCGCTTTGTAACTGGGTCAGCAATGCCCGAACTGCGGCCAGATCGGCATTTTGTCGTGCCTGATTAAGCTGCACCATCATCTGATGGGCTTTCTCTTTCAGGTCATCCGCTACCACGTCCGGGTGGCAAAGGCGACTGGCCTGACGCCACAGGCGTTTTAACTCATTACGTTCATCCGCTGAAAGCCGCTGGTCGCGGGTGTAGCGGTGCTGCGCATCCTGCTGTTGTTCCTGATATTCATCATATTCGTGGCTGGCTTCCTCCTGTGCCTGACGGGTCGCGCTGTCGTCCTGGCGAGAAAAGTCGTTTTCCAGTTCACGAATTTCCGCCAGCAGGGCGGTGATAAGCTCAGTCTGTTGCTGAATGCGCTGGCGAGTTTCCACGGATTCGCGGGAGTCCGAACTCAGATTTACCCAGTGCTGCTTGAGTTTCGCCAGTTGATCAACGGCCTGTGAAATATAGTGCAGACAGGACTGATAATCTTTTTCGCGACGTTTTCGTTCTGCTTCCTGCTTACGTTGTGCGCTGGCGGCCAACTGCTTACGCAGTTCGAGAATTCGGCTCATTAACGGTCCGAGGCGAAGATGATACAGGTCATTGAAATCATCGAGGATTTGAATGCGCGTGTTGCGCTTATCAATCAGATCACGCAGTTGGGTTTCAAGCGCTTTCAGTTCGAGCTTACTGGCGGCAATGCCGGGGTCCTGCCACGTTGATACTGCGCGCTGGGATTGTAGCCAGTGCGTAATTTCACGCAGGGCATCGCCGAAACGCCGTTCTTCAATCGCCTGCACGATGACGCCGGGAATGACTGGCAAAGGTTCATTTTTCAGATGCGCCAGCTGCTGGAAAATAATCTCTTCATCTTCCAGTTCGATGGCGCTTTTGACGATCTCAAGTCGTTTAATGATCTTATTCATGACAGTCGTTGCCTGGCGTGGTTCAAAAACGAGTGACTGAACCACGACAGGTTCACCCGTTTGAAAATGTTGGAAAAACAGTAAAGTGCATTCTGTGGCCTGCGATGCCTTTTCGTCCAGAATAATTAACTGTAATTATGAAAAAGCGGTACTGGCGCGCACTTCTTCATGTCTTTAAACCCTCGTTTCATCTTTTTTATTCACCGGCTAATTATTCTTGATCTGATAAAGATAATGCGTATAGTTCTCATTCTCTTTTGATATTAACAATCTGCGTGAATTCTGGTAAGGATCCTGACAATGAAACAAACAACATCCGCTCTGGCATTGTTGGCTGCCGTTGCATTGAGCGGCTGCACAGCTAACGCCACGCCAGCCAGTAACCCGCTGGCACAGGAAAAAGCAATCGCACCGGCAGCAACGGATATTCAGCAACGCGCACTGGCTGACGGCTTGTATGAAATGGCGCTGAGTCCTGCGGGTGATACGCTGTACGTCGCCAGCGCGGAAGGGTTCAAAGATGTTCAGGGTGGGGTGGTTTACAAGCTGGATCCGCAAACGCTGAAGACCATCGGTCTGAGCCACACCGATCTGAAAAACTTTGGTATGGCTATCTCGCCAGACGGTAAAACGGTGTATGTCACCAACTCTCTGGATGGTGGTCTAAGCGCGCTGAATGCCGCAGACGGCAAAGTGAAGAATCGCGTGCTGTTCCCGGAACGTAACCCGCAAGGTTTCCCATACGGTGCGCGTCAGGTACTGCTGCATAACGGTCTGCTCTATATTGGCGCCGTTGCCGATCCGGCGGTGATCTGGGTGGTTGATGCCGAAACGCTGAAACTAAAAACCCGGATTAAAAATACCGGTAAATGGATGACCGGACTGCATTACTCAGAAATGACGCAGCGTATTTATGCGGCAAATGGCGGCGGTGAAATCCTGGTTATCAACCCGCGTACTCAGCGCGTTGAAAAACGCTGGCAGCCGCTGGGCGATAAACCCGCGTTGCTGTTGAATATGGCGGAAGACCCGCAAACCGGTCGCCTGTTTGTCACCGACAATTCCAAAGCGAAAACGACATTGGTGTTGGATATTCATACGGGCAAGCTGCTCAAACAACTGGATATCGGGGATTCTCTGGCGGTGAAATTCAATGCGAAGCGTAATGAAATCTATATTACCCAGCGTGATTCCGGAAAACTGCTTAGCCTAAACGCAACGGATTACAGCGTGAAGAAAAGCTGGGAGCTCCTCCCCAATCCAAACAGCCTGTTGCTCTCTGCTGATGGCCAAACCTTGTTTGTCACCGTGAAACAGAAATTCAATAAAGACCACTCCACCTCCGCGCCAGATAACGTGGTGCGTATTGTTCTGAATAAATAATAACAACATGTTGCCGGGGCGCTCTCCGGCAACGTCGTCAGACTTTTAATGGCATGGCTATGGACAACACTAAAACATACGCACAATTAATGAGAAAAACTGTGCTGGCCGCTACTATTGGCGCGCTTTCCGGCACGGTGAATGCTGCTGAAACCCCGACAGAAGCGGAAGATACCATTGTCGTACAGGCTGCAGAGGGACGTGATTTTAAACCCGGTGGCGATACGTTACTGCCTGCCTTCCTCGACGGCCAGGTCGCCAATGGCGGCAGGCTGGGGATGCTTGGTCAGCAAAATGCCATGGATGTGCCATTTAACGTTATAAGCTACACCTCAAAACTGGTCGAAGATCAGCAAGCTAAGACCGTAGCCGATGTTGTCGCCAATGACGCGAGCGTGCAGGCGGTGCAAGGCTACGGTAACTACGCAGAGACATACCGTATTCGCGGTCTGAAACTTGACGGCGATGATATGACCTTTGGTGGATTATCAGGTGTGCTGCCGCGCCAGGTGGTGGATACGCAGATGATCGATCGCGTTGAAATCTTTAAAGGCGCGAATGGATTGCTCAATGGCGCGGCCGGTAGCGGCGTTGGCGGAATGATTAATCTTGAACCCAAGCATGCAGACGATACGCCGATCACACGCCTTGGTATGGACTACACCAGTGACTCACAGGTGGGAACGTCGCTCGATGCCGGACGTCGTTTTGGTGACAATAACCAGGTCGGTGCCCGTGTGAATCTGTTGCATCGTGAAGGGGAGGGGGCGGTTGACGACGATAAACGTCGTACCACGCTGGCATCGCTGGGACTGGATTACCGTGGCGACCGTTTCCGCAGTTCATTAGACGTCGGGTATCAAAAAAAGACGTTTCACGGCGGTAACATGGGGATCAATGTCTACTATGTACCATTTGTCCCCGATCTGCCGAAAAATACGCACAACTATAGCCAGAGATGGGGTTATAGCGATATTGAAAATGAGTTCGGAATGGCGCGCACGGAATATGATCTGACCGATAACTGGACCGCTTACGCTGGTTTAGGTGCGCAGCACGCGCATGAAATTGGTTTGTACAGTGCCCCGGAAATATACAACCAGGCCGGTGACGCCAAAGCCGGACGCCTTGATACCAATCGTATTATTGATGCGTTCAGCGGGATGGCAGGGCTGCGCGGGAATTTTGATACGGGTTTTGTGTCACATAAGGTTAATGTAGGCTATTCCGCCGTCACTAAAGAAGACAAAATCGCCTGGCGCATGGGGTCACGTGCCGCACGTCCGGACGTCAATATCTACGATACGCAAGCTGTAGCAAAACCAGCGGTGACGGCGACGGGAGGTAACTATAGCGATCCGTTAACCAGTGGACGTACGCGTAGCCAGGGGTGGTTACTCAGCGATACGTTGGGCGTGCTTGATGATCAGCTTCTGTTTACCGTCGGTGCCCGCCACCAAAAGGTCGTGGTACGTGATTACAACAAAGAAACAGGCGCTGAAAACGTTAAGAACAGTTTTGATGACAGCCGCTGGATGCCGACGTACGGTGTCGTATATAAGCCGTGGCAGGAACTTTCTCTTTATGCGAATCACACCGAATCGCTACAGCCTGGCAGCACCGCGCCAAGCAGTGCGGTGAACTACGGTCAAAGCACCGGAATCATCCATGCAAAACAGAATGAGGTTGGGGTCAAAACAGACTTTGGGCGTGTAGGCGGTTCACTGGCGCTGTTTGAAATCAAAATGCCGGTTGCGCAGTTGGATAGCCAGACCCGGTATTACGCAATCAACGGTGAGCAGCGTAATCGTGGCGTGGAGCTGAATGTATTTGGTGAACCGGTGTTAGGACTGCGGCTGAACGCCAGTGCAACGTGGCTGGATGCGACGCTCAGTAAAAATCAAAACGGTATCAACAACGGTAAGACGGCAATCGGCGTACCGGACTTCTATGCGGTGCTGGGGGCTGAATATGATATTAAACCTGTTGAAGGACTCACCGCGACGGCACGGCTGAACCATTCTGGCGCTCAGTATGCCAACGCGGAAAATACCAAGAAACTCGACAGTTTTACCACACTGGATTTAGGTGTGCGTTACCGTATGTCACTCAATCAAAATCAGAACCAGATGATTTTGCGTGCAGGGGTCGATAACGTCACCAACGAGAATTACTGGTCAGGTATTGATGATACCGGGACTTATCTGTTCCAGGGCGAGCCACGCACGCTGAAGGTTTCCGTCAGTTACGACTTCTGATTTTTTTCCTGGGCCTCGGTGCGTTGGGCAAGGATGCCCGGCGTATCCAAACGATTGCGCCTTGCGACAACCAGGTTGAAATGTTAAAAGAAGCCCCTTCAATAAAAACCACACAGGGGTAGGGCGTGAAAAACGCGTCAACTGCATCTGACACCAGCGTGTCTGATGCCGCGTCGACGAATGAACCGACGCTTCAGCGGGGGTTGCAAAACCGCCATATTCAGTTAATTGCGCTGGGCGGCGCAATTGGTACAGGCTTGTTTCTGGGAATCGGCCCGGCTATTCAGATGGCGGGACCTGCTGTATTACTCGGTTACGGTGTTGCCGGGATTATCGCGTTTCTGATCATGCGTCAGCTGGGCGAAATGGTGGTTGAAGAACCCGTTTCCGGATCGTTTGCCCACTTTGCCTATAAATACTGGGGTCCGTTCGCGGGTTTCTTGTCTGGCTGGAACTACTGGGTGATGTTTGTGCTGGTTGGCATGGCAGAACTCACCGCAGCCGGAATTTATATGCAGTACTGGCTGCCTGATGTTCCAACCTGGATTTGGGCCGCGGCTTTCTTCGTGATTATCAATGCGGTCAACCTGGTCAACGTGCGTCTGTATGGCGAAACGGAATTTTGGTTTGCGCTGATCAAAGTTCTGGCGATTATCGGCATGATTGGCTTTGGTATCTGGATGCTGGTTTCCGGCAACGGCGGCGAACATGCAAGTATTGATAACCTCTGGCTTTATAACGGCTTTTTCGCGACTGGCTGGAATGGACTGATCCTGTCGTTGGCGGTGATTATGTTCTCGTTTGGTGGTCTGGAACTGATCGGAATTACCGCTGCCGAAGCGCAGGACCCGCAAAAAAGTATCCCGAAAGCGGTAAACCAGGTGGTGTATCGTATTTTGCTGTTTTACATCGGCTCATTGGTGGTGCTGTTGGCGCTGTATCCGTGGGTGGAAGTGAAATCCAACAGCAGCCCGTTTGTGATGATTTTCCATAATCTTGACAGCAACGTGGTGGCTTCTGCGCTGAACTTTGTCATCCTGGTGGCTTCGCTGTCGGTGTATAACAGTGGCGTCTACTCTAACAGCCGTATGCTGTTTGGTCTGTCGGTACAGGGAAATGCACCGAAGTTCTTAACCCGAGTCAGCCGTCGTGGCGTACCGGTAAACTCATTGATTCTGTCCGGCGCGATTACGTCGCTGGTGGTGCTGATCAACTATGTGTTGCCGCAAAAAGCCTTCAGCCTGTTGATGGCGCTGGTGGTTGCGACGCTGCTATTGAACTGGATTATGATCTGTCTGGCGCACCTGCGTTTCCGGGCGGCAATGCGTCGTAAGGGGCGTGATACTCAGTTTAAAGCGTTGCTGTATCCGGCGGGTAACTACGTGTGCATCGCCTTCCTTGGTATGATTCTGGTGCTGATGTGCACCATGGATGATATGCGCCTGTCCGCTATCCTGCTGCCCGTGTGGATCCTGTTCCTGTTCGTGGCCTTCAAACTGCTGCGTCGCAAGTCCCGCTAATATCTAACCGATCTCATCCTGGTGATGAGATCGGTCCTTTCTTCATGCTACCGATTAACGCTGAAAGACACCTGCCAGGGCGCGAATATCATTTCCGGTAGGGGATTGATGAATGCGTAAACCAAACTCTTCGACGACGGCAAAAATATGGTCGAAGATATCAGCCTGAATACTTTCATATTCCAGCCACACCACCGTATTGGTAAACGCATAAATTTCAATCGGTAAACCGTGGTCATCTGGTGCAAGTTGGCGCACCATTAATGTCATATCTTTGCGAATACGCGGGTGATGGCGTAAATATTCGTTCAGATAAGCGCGGAAGGTGCCGATATTGGTCATCTGGCGATGATTCAATACGGACTCAGGCGCATCTAATTGCTGATTCCACTCGCTGATTTCCTGGTGACGCGTGGTTAAATAGGGTTTCAGCAGATGCGCTTTATGCAATCGCTGGCGTTCATCTTCATCAAGAAAATGAATGCTGGTGGCATCGATGCTGATGCTGCGTTTAATTCTCCGACCACCGGAAGCCGACATCCCGCTCCAGTTTTTAAACGAGTCTGATACCAGCGACCAGGTGGGGATCGTGGTGATGGTATTATCCCAGTTGCGCACTTTTACGGTGGTTAAGCCAATATCAATAACCGCACCATCTGCGCCGTATTTCGGCATTTCCAGCCAGTCACCAAGCTTAAGCATGTCGTTGGCTGAAAGCTGTATTCCGGCCACCAGACCGAGAATCGGGTCTTTAAACACCAGCATTAATACGGCTGCCATGGCACCCAGACCGCTTATCAGTATTGCCGGCGATTGGCCTATCAGCAGGGAAATCATCAGGATCCCGACGAGGATGGCGGCAATCAGTTTGATACCCTGAAATATACCTTTCAAGGGTAACTGGGATGCGGCAGGGAGTTTTTGCGACAGGTTGAGAATAACGTCCAACAGAGAAAACAGGGACAGCAGGGCGTACATCATGATCCACAGCTGTGCGCAAGTCACTAATATATCTGCCGCTTCACTGCCTTTTTGTAGCCAGAGTGTGGCCTGTATATTGACGATGATACCTTGTAGCGTAAACGCCAGACGGTGGAATAATTTGTTCTGCGTGATAATTTGCAACCACAGACGGGAACTGGTGCTGGCACGTTTTTCAAATGCGCGTAATACCACCCAGTGCAAAATAACGTGAACAATAATGGCGGTGATAAAAATAATGCCAAAAATCATCACCAGCGAGGTGGTGTGATTTATTTCAATGCCGAGTTCTTCTACCTGAGATATCAATTCCTGCATAATGTCTCCTTAATAAACAGCGGTCTATGATGACCGCTGTGTGGAGCTTATGCAAATGTGGGGATCAGACTTCTGTCAGCGTCGTTTCTTGCGGCAGACGTGATTTTGGCAGGGCGGCGTTGAAGTCTTCTACGCTGTGATGACCCACCGGGACCACGACAACGCTGGTGTAACCTTTTTCTTTCAGACCAAACTCTGCATCCATCACTGCCGCATCAAAGCCTTCAATCGGCACTGCATCCAGACCCATTGCTGCAACGCCCAGCAGGAAGTTACCGACGTTCAGGTACACCTGTTTTGCCATCCAGTGGTTGTCATCTTTCAGTTCTTTGCGATGCATATCAGCAAAGAAGGTACGACCTTTGTGGTTTGCGGCTTTGGCTTCAGGGGTGGCGAAGCGTCCATCGCGCTCTTCTTGATCCACCACGCGCTCCAGCCACGCATCGTCCATCGCCGTTTTGGCGCAGAACACCACGACGTGGGAAGCATCCAGCATTTTACGTTCGTTGAACACGAAGCCGCCGGCTGCGGATTTAGCCACCCGCGCTTTTCCCTCGTCAGTGCTGGCAACGATAAAGTGCCATGGCTGAGAGTTGGTACTGGACGGACTAAACTGCAGCAGTGTTTTTAATTTTTCGGCCTGCTCAGCGGTCAGTTTTTTAGTCGGATCGAATGCCTTAGTGGAGTAACGTTTTAAGGCGACAGAAACAATATCCATAACTACTCCTGGTGGTTTTTTATACCCTGCGGGTACGTTTTGTTTCAGCAGGGTACAGGGTTAGCGGGAAAATGATAAGACCGAAAAATGCAAAAACACTTATCGACGCTAACGATAAATCAGCCAGGCCGCAGGCGTTTTTGATCCCGCTTAGGCAGGCCGTCTACCACCCGATGCCATGAGTCGTTCACCAGGTCAGTCAGTAATGACTCGCTAATATCATCGCCGGGGTAGACGGATATCCAGTGCTTTTTATTCATGTGATAGCCCGGTTCGATACTGCGGTAAATCTGCTGATTCAGCAGTGATTTTTGTGGGTCTGATTTCAAATTAACCAACGGACGAGCGCGCTGCTCTGAGACAATCATAAAAATCTTACCGCCGACTTTGAAGACATCGTATTCAGGGCCGAACGGCCAGCATTGCTCAGTAAAAGGCAGTTCGAGCGCAATACGTTTAGCACAAGCATGCAGCGTTTGGCCGTCCATTATTTTTCCTCGCGGGTCAGCGCGCGCCACATGGCCTCAAACCCCATCGAAATATATTCATTCGCGCGGGCAGGATCGCGGGCGGCAAATTCCATGGTTGTTTCTGCCAGTGAAAGAAAAAGCCCATCACCGAAGGCACGATATTCGTCAGACATAAATTCAGGGCGAACGGAACGATGACATAAATCGCGCAGTTCCGGGAACATATCATCAGCCTGCTGTTCGGTTTCTTTGCTGATCTTTTCGCTGACGGCCAGTTGGCGGATAGTGCGATGTCCACAAGTATGGTCCAGACCCCAACTGATGTAGCTGTTCCAGATGTAGTGAGTCATGGTTTTGGCATCGGTCACTGAGCGATCCAGATTTGCCATCATTGACTGGCAGAGGTCTTGCTTTAAATGGAGGTAAAGCTCGTTGATCAGATCATCTTTTGTTGCGAAATAGCGAAACAATGTTCCCTCTGCCACACCTGCATTGCGGGCAATTACGGCGGTAGAGGCCGCAATGCCTGATTGTGCAAATGCTGCGGTTGCAGCTTCCAGTAATGCCTGTTTTTTGTCTTCACTCTTCGGACGAGCCACTACACTTTACCCCTAAGTCTGTAAAAAAATAGGATTGAATCACGGCCTTTGCAGCACCGCAACGGCGAATGTCAAAGATTGAAAATCATCTTGACGACAAACTTTCGATTTCTATAATGAGTGCTTACTCACTCATAATCAAGAGTCAGTCGCGCAACCCAGCGGAAAGGGGGCGCGTTTAAGGTCAGGATATGAAGCGTCTCACAGTTTGTGTGGTTGTTATTATGCTCATTGCCGCAGCAGCAAGTTTACCGTTTGTCCTCAATGCCGGATTTGGTCAGGCGCCGCAAGGAGCACAACTGAGTCAGGTTGAACAGTCGCCACACTATCGTGATGGACAGTTTCATAATCAGGTCCCGACCCCGGGCTATACCGGCAACAAAGGTATGCTGGCGGCCTGGTGGGAGTTTCTGATCGCGAAGCGAGAAAACGCGCGACCCGCGCAGCCGTTACCACTGGTTGCGACCGATCTCGCCAGTTTATCGCCAGAGCAGGATACCCTTGTCTGGCTGGGACATTCCTCGTGGTATTTACAGTTGGCGGGCCAGCGTATTCTTATTGATCCGGTGTTGAGCAATTATGCCGCACCGTTTTCATTCCTGAATAAAGCTTTTGCTGGTGAGTATCCGTGGACCGCGCAGACGATGCCGGAGATCGATCTTCTTATTATCTCGCATGATCATTATGACCATCTGGATCTCGCCACCATCAAGGCCCTGATGCCGAAGATTAAGCGCGTGATTACGCCACTTGGCGTGGGATCGCACCTGCGTTACTGGGGAATGAACAGCGAGATTATTGAGGAACGTGACTGGAATCAATCCGTCAAAGTGACGGACTCGCTGATCGTCCATGTCCTGCCGGCCCGCCATTTTTCTGGCCGGGGG
The DNA here is from genome assembly GCF_014104295.1 of Citrobacter sp. RHBSTW-00029. NCBI lineage: Bacteria > Pseudomonadati > Pseudomonadota > Gammaproteobacteria > Enterobacterales > Enterobacteriaceae > Citrobacter > Citrobacter sp. RHBSTW-00029. The sequence continues at coordinate 2,895,114 of NZ_JABXRT010000001.1, read as the reverse complement.
ATTAAACGTAACCAAACGCTGTGGGCCAGTTTCATGTTTGAAACGCCGGAACAGAACGTTTACTACAGCGGTGACTCCGGCTACGGGCCGCATTTTAAAGCGATTGGCGAGCAGTTTGGCAAGGTCGATTTGGCAATCATGGAAAATGGTCAGTATGACCCGGACTGGAAGTTCATTCATATGATGCCGGAAGAAACCGCCCAGGCCGCGGCCGATCTCCACGCGAAAGCGGTATTACCCGGACATGCGGGTCGCTTCGTTCTGGCAAAACACACCTGGGATGATCCCTACAAAAGACTGGCACTTGCCAGTCGCCGCCAACATTACCGATTGCTGACGCCGATGCTGGGTGAGCCGGTAGCACTGTCCGAACCGGACCAACAGTTTACGGCCTGGTGGCAGCAGGCAACGCAATGAACAGAGGGGAGAGCATGATGACGATTTCTGCTCAGGTAATTGATACGATTGTTGAATGGATTGATGATAATTTGAACCAACCCTTGCGCATTGATGATATTGCGCGCCATGCGGGGTATTCAAAATGGCATCTGCAACGCCTTTTTCTGCAGTACAAAGGCGAGAGCCTCGGGCGTTATATCCGTGAACGTAAGCTATTATTAGCGGCACGTGATCTGCGCGATACCGACCAAAAAGTTTACGATATCTGTCTGAAGTATGGCTTCGATTCGCAGCAGACTTTCACGCGTATTTTTACCCGTACGTTTAGCCAGCCGCCTGGGGCGTATCGTAAAGAAAATCACAGCCGCACACATTAACGGTATACGGGTTCTCGCGGGTCTATTCTGCCAGCGAGAACCAACGCCGCCAGATGAAGCGCAGTACAAAATATTCAATCACCCCGAGAAGCAAGAACCACAGACAAAACAACAAAGTATAAAACTGATTAAGATCCATTAAATGAAAGGTTGTGACTAACTTTTGCGCCAACACCAGGCCAAGCGAAGGGGCGGGCAGCAGCAGGCAGGAAAGCAGAGCCAACAGCAGTATCCCGGCGGCGGTCATCAGTGATTCAAGCGGGTGTTTCATGGCATTGTTAAACTTGAGTTAAAAAGCCATTGTCCGGGATCTCGTTGGTTAACGCAAACGTCGCGCTTAATGCCCCGCCCAGATCTCACAGTGTTTTTTCACCAGTCCACTCAGCGAGCCACCGTTTGCCACAAAATCACGCATGTGCCGCACCTCATTGTGACCCTTTTTCACCTGCTGATGTAAGGTGTGAACGGCACTCGCTGCCCCCACTTTTTCAGCCGACGCAGTGACAGTGTTCAGTAAGCGTAGCGTGTCATCCGCCAGGCAGTGGTGATCCCCGGTATTCACGTCGGTGAGTATTCCTTCCATACCAAAACGACAGGCCTGAAAACGGTTGAACTTGTACAACAGATAATCATTTTCCTGATGCCTGAATGGCCGTTCGGTGAGTAACCAGTGGGCGGTAGCCTGAATTAGACCGGCTATGTTGAGAGCATGCTCAAGGGTCAGCGGGGTATCCATCACCCGTACCTCTACCGTGCCAAAATGCGGACTGGGGCGGATGTCCCAGTGCAAATCTTTAATGCTGTCAATCATGCTGGTATACGCCAGTCGGCGAAAGAGCCTGGTAAATTCCTGCCAGTTGCTTACCCACGGCATCGGGCCATTATCGGGAAATCCGGAGAAAATGTTCAGCCGTGCGCAGGCAAAGCGTGTATCGGCAGCCTGCATATAGGGGGAGGCCGCAGAGAGCGCAATAAAGTGGGGGACAAATCGTGACAGGCCGTGCAGCAGGTAAATCGCATCGTCACCGTTGGCACAACCGATATGAACATGCTGACCGAAAACCGTTGCCTGCTGAATAAGGTAGCCGAAGTTCTCCAGGTTCCGCCGATAGCGTTCGTCATCACACACTTCCTGACGCTGCCATGTCTGAAATGGGTGCGTACCACCACCGCAGATTTCGAGGTGAAGCGTTTGGGCTGCGCGCAAAACAAGGTGTTGTATGGTGGAAAACTGCGCGGCCGCCTGGTCAACATCGCAACACACCCCGGTCGCCATTTCCAGCATACTTTCGGTGATATCGTGCTTCACCTCGCCGACAGTGAGTTCTGACTTCACGGCGTCAATCAACCTGGACGCGTCCTGACTCAGATCGTAGCCCGGAGGATTGATTACCTGCATTTCCAGTTCAATACCTAACGTAAAGGGGTCTGAGACATGAAAATCGGGAAGTGACATCGTGTTCTCCTGAGCGTTGATTTCTAATCAGTATAGAAGGGGCGGCGATTTTCTGTTCCGCGTGATAAATCCCTGACCAGTGTTTTGAAGGTGAAATGGCGGGTGCTATAAATTGGTTTTTGCTTGCATAACAGGGGTTGAACAGTGCCAGAGATAAATCTGTATGGGCAGACGGTGGGAGATGCCCTGCCGGACTGGAATGGCGCAACTGCGCTGCCACGGAGTGTGCTTATCGGACAATACTGCCGTCTGGAGCCCCTGAATGCTGACCGCCATGCCGCCGATTTGTTTGACGCCTACGCGCAGGCACCTGACGAACGTGACTGGACCTGGCTTGCCAGCACGCGTCCGGCGAGCGTAGAGGAGGCCGTGCGCTGGGTCACGGGTAAATCAACGGATGCCACTTTGGTTCCCTATGCGGTGATTGATTTACAATCCGGGCGCGCCGTGGGGTTAGTCTCATTTATGGCGATCGACCTTGTAAATGGCTCGGTCGAGATAGGCCATGTGACCTGGTCGCCACGAATGAAGAATACGGTGCTGGGTACTGAAACCGTCTGGCTGTTGCTGCGCCAGGCGTTTGCGCTGGGCTATCGCCGCGTGGAGTGGAAATGTGATTCCCTGAACATTGCATCCCGACGTGCGGCGGAGCGTTTAGGGTTTATCCATGAAGGGCGTTTTCGCCAAAAGATGGTGCGCAAAGGCCGTAATCGCGACAGCGACTGGCTATCAATGATTGACGATGAGTGGTCACAGTGTGACGCTGTTTTGCAGCGTTGGCTGGCAGCGGATAACTTTGATGAAAAAGGGCTGCAGCGCCAGTCATTGGCGGCATGTCGGCAGCAATAGTACGCTTCAGAAAAATTAACGATGCGCCCGCAGTCAGTACAGTCATGGCATGGGCGCATTTATTATGGGTGCTGATTCACTAACGGGTTTGCCAGCGGGTACGTTCGACGGCGCTTTGCCATTCATGCCAGCGTTTTTGCAGTCTTCCATGGCGTACCATATCGGGCTGGAACGACACGTGATCGGGCAGGTAGTCGTGTAACTGGCTGGTTGCTATACCCAGCAGGTTCTTGCGTGCCAGCAGTCCTGCACCTATCGCGGAAAGTTCAGGGATATCGCTGCGCATGACCGGACAGCCCAGCAAATCAGCCTGATACTGCATCAGCCAGTCATTTTTTGTTGGTCCACCGTCAACCATTAACGCACTGAGTTGAAAGCCTTTGTGCTGGCGCATCGCGGATACAACATCGGCAATCTGATAGGTAATGGACTCCAGTGCTGCACGTACCAGATGTGCGCGCTTTACTCCGCGGCTAAGACCGTGAATCAATCCTCTGGCATCTTCATCCCACCAGGGGGCACCCAGTCCGGTCAGTGCCGGAACAAAATAGACGCCCAGTGTCGAGTCAACCGTGGCAGGCAGTGTATTGAGCTCGTGCAGCAATTGCGCGTCCGGTAATTCGCTAAGACCTGTGCTATCGGCCATCCATGCGACGGCGTCCCCGGTATGCGGAATATTGCCCTCCAGACCGTAGACCAGGGTATCACCATCATGCCAGGCGATGGTCGTTGCCAACGCGTTCACCGCAGACTGTGTCGTGAATACAGGAGCCATAACGGAAGATCCGGTGCCATAGGTGGCTTTGACACAGCCTTCGGTCCCCAGTCCATGAGCAAACAGCGCGGCATGAGAGTCGCCGATCATCGCCAGAATAGGGATGCCATCAGGTATCGTCGCCAGGCCTTGTGTGACGCCAAAAGGGTAGCTGGAAGGGCAAATTTCAGGCAGTGCCTGTCGTGGGATACCAAACAGCGCCAGCATCTCGCTATCCCATTGGCCACTGTTCAGATTGAGCAATTGCGTACGCGAAGCGTTCGAGATGTCGCAACGAAATGACTGGCCGTGTGTCAGGTTCCACAATAACCAGCTATCGATGGTTCCGAGACATATTTCGGCTTGCTGTGCGAGCGCCATACCGTTGGGAACAGACTCCAGTAGCCAGCGCATTTTAGAGGCAGAAAAGAGCGGGGCGACGGGTAATCCGGTGGCGGATTTTATGTGTGCCTCTCGGCCCTGTTCACGTAATGCACGACAAAAATCGGCCGTCCGCGAACACTGCCAGGTGATGGCAGGGCCGATGGGGCGTCCGCTGGTACGATACCAGCCGATCGCCGTTTCACGTTGATTGCTGATCGCCAGCGCGGCGACGCGATGTGCGCCAACGGCAGCAATGGCTTGTGCTACCACAGCCAGCGATGCTTCCAGCAGCGCATCGCCCGACTGTTCAACCCAGCCTTCGCGGGGCGTGTGGATCGCCAACGCCTGGGAGAATTTCGCGACCACATTTCCCTGGCTATCCAGCGCGACGGCTTTGGCATTGGTGGTGCCTTCATCGAGCGCAACAATAATGTCTTTTTGTGCTGACATTGTTTTCTCCAGCCCCTCTGATTCCCTGAGCATTAGCGATGGAAAAAGGTGTCCACCCCGAGATAGCGGGTGAAAGCTTCATGCAGCACCTCGGCACTGGCAGAATGGTTCATGGCCACGTGATGCTCAAAGCCGTTGCGACAGATCCAGGACAGTAGATCCTCCAGATGAGGCACCTGAATTACCGCGCGGCAGCCAACCGTATCCAGTGGATCGTCAACCGATTGCCCTTCCCCGACGTAGGCTTTGATTTCACCGGTTAAATCGTCGGTGCTCAGGCGGAAGTAGGTCAGTGCACCGCTTTTCATGCGTCCATGTACCGCACCACAGGTGTTCTCTTTTCCCACCGTGGTGCCGATGATATCTGCCGTGCCCATCTTCGGGTTATCCAGACTGGCTGATGCGAAGTTACCGCAGTGAAACAGGACACATTTGTCACGATCGTCGCCGAAATTATTATTCCAGTCAGCAATCGATGCAGGGCTTAAATTACTGCTGGCGAGCGCGTACATTGACAATGCACCCATCACGTCCACTTCGCAGGCGCTGGGCATTAACTGCCCGGACATTACGCTCATGATCGAACAAACATTGATACCCAAATTTTCCTGCAGCGAGGTCCAGCACTGGATGGCTGTCGTATCAATATCGTTGGCAACAACCCATTCGCTGATAACGACAAACAGTTTTGCCATTGTGACCAGTTTGTCAGTTGGAATGGTGCTGGCGTCGGCGTTATCCAGCAACAGACGTCGCTTCTCATCCACGCGAATATCGTCGTCGTGCAGTCGTTTGATGCGGGTAAAGACTTCAGACAGGTCCAGTGTTTCCACGGCGATCCCCAGCCTTTCGAGTAATTTTTCGCTGTAGCGGACGGTATTAAACCCGGCCGGACGTGCACCGATTGCGCCGACGCGTACACCGCGCATGCTGGTAACAACCCGGCAGATTTGTTCGAAGCGTTTCAGATCCTGTTCAAACACTTCGCCTGACAGATCGCAGACATGCTGAGTGGTCAGCGTAAACGGTATACCGTACTGGCGCAGGTTATTGCACAGGGAGATCTTGCCGCAGAAGCTGTCACGGCGGGTGGCCAGTCCCATTTTATCAAGATTGTCCTCCTGCGCCTGTACCAGCACCGGCACATTTAAACCAGAAAGACGCAGCGTTTCCGCTATCGCTTTTTCGTCGCCAAAGTTAGGCAACAGTACCACCACACCGTGAATGTCATCGCGGTGTGTGCGGAATAATTCAGCACAAATTTTCGCATCCTGACGGGTTTCAACCCCACCGAGCTCGGTCTGCGTATCGTCGAGCATAATGGTTTTAATGCCCAGCCGGTCAAAGAGTGCGCTGGCCTGTTCGCGGGCTTCAGCAACCAGATAGCTCGGGAAAAATCCCCGGTTGCCAATGATGACAGCCATGGTCAGTTGTTGAGGAATTCGGGACATAGCTTTCTCCAGTAAGTGTTCTGTTATTATTGTTTTATCGTGTTGCCTGTAACAGCGCGGTGGCGTTTTTCACGACGCCCGCTGCGTCAATTTCGTGGCGCGCGCGTGTTGCCGCACGATCGGCGGCGATGGCATATTGGCCATCGCCAATGCCTAATCTACGCAGTGGAATCGCACTGCCTGCTTCTGCCAGCACTTCAGCCACCAGACTACCCACGCCACCATTCACGTTATGTTCTTCTACGCTGACCACAGCCTTGCAGTGGGCTAATGCCGCCAGCAACTGTTGGGTATTGCAGGGGCGAATTGACGGTACACTGATTACGCTGGCATCAATACCAGCCTGTTCCAGCTGTGTGGCAGCCTCGACAATTTCATGCACGGTTGAGCCCATCGCGACCAGCGCAACATCTTTTCCTTCCCGCAGAATATCGATATTCCCCGGGGCGAAGCGGTAGTTTTCGTCGTGCAATTCGGGCAAGGCTTTGCCATCAAGGCGAATATAAACCGGACCAACGTGGCTTAAGGCATAGTCGATAATTTGTCGGCATTCCACTGGACAGGATGGGGCGTAAATCTCAATATTGCCAAAACCTCGCAGCACGGAAATGTCATCAATGCTGTGGTGCGTACTGGCGAGCGGGCCGTAGCTGGCCCCCGCGTTCAGACCAATCAACTTCACGTTGGTATTGTTGTAGCAAATGTCGACTTTAATTTGCTCATTAGCCCGTGAAATCAGGAAGGGCGCGGCGTTACAGGTGACGGCGATTTTACCGCCCAACGCCAGACCAGCAGCGGCGCCGACCAGCGTCTGTTCGGCAATACCTACGTTGACCAGACGGCCGGGAAATTCCTGCATAAATGGGGCGATTTTAGCTGTTGATGTTGAGTCGGCCACGACGGGCACAACATCCATCCCGCGTTTGACTGCGGCAATTAACGTGTTCACCATCACGGTGGCGAGGTGTTCGCTATTACGCATCTTTCAGTTCCTCCAGCGCCAGTTCAATTTCTTCTCCTTTTGGCACACGGTGATGCCATTCCGGGCGGCCCTGAATAAAGGAGATCCCGGCTCCTTTGGTGGTGTGTGCAATGACAACGTGCGGTTTGCCTTCGGGTGTTAATCCTTCCAGCGTGCGCACCACATCATTCATATCGTTCCCACGGCACTCTGTAACCTGCATGCCGAAGGCACGCCATTTTTCATCCAGCGGATCGGTGTTCATGATCTCTTTGGTTGCTCCGGCGAGTTGGAGGTTATTTTTATCGTTGATAATAATGAGGTTATCGAGTTTATAGTGGGCGGCGACCAGGGCCGCTTCCCAGTTACTGCCTTCGGCCAGTTCTCCGTCACCGGTGACGACAAATACCCGGCGCTTGCTATTGCTACGTTTAGCTGCCAACGCAATCCCTACTGCAACCGGTAGGCCGTGGCCAAGAGCCCCTGTGTTCAGTTCGATTCCTGGTGTTTTATGTTTTACCGGATGGCCTGGCAGATGCGAATCGGCGTGTTGGTAGGTCGCCAGCCAGTCCACCGGAATAAACCCCGCTTCTGCCAGTACACAGTAGTACCCCCCCACGGCATGACCTTTCGACTGGATGTAGATATCGCGCTCGTCGCTCTCTTTAAGCGCCACAGAGCAGTTCAGGATGCGAAAATAGAGTGCTGTCAGCAGTTCAACCTGCGACAGGTCAGCGCCAGTGTGCCCGCCAGCCGGGCTTTCAGCATTCAACACGATTATGCGGCGACGCACGGCACGTGCTTTCTTTTCTAGCTCTGGTATTGAGAGCAAAAACGGATTCATAAGACACCTCTTGAATGTTTAATCTTAGTTGAATAAATATTCCGTACGGGTGCAGTAGTGCAACTGTCTCTCTATTCACTGCGTAATCTGCAGATAAAACAGTCTGTCGTTATTGGTTAGAATAAATATTCACTACTGATTTATTATTCATTATTGAAGATATGCCTTGTCTGGCAGTTTGTCTACGGCTTGTGCCACCAAATTTTGGAGAAAAGAGAAAAGGATCACACTAACGAGTTAACAGGAAAGGTGCAGATGGCTTGTTATCTATTCAGGTATGAATAAAAATAACAGGTAGTTTACCAGGGGGAATGCCATGTCAAAGCAGGATGAACAGCGGTTGCTGGTTAAGATAGCCACACTCTACTATGCCGAAAATAAAAAACAGTCTGAGATCGCTACGCTGCTGCACTTGTCGCAGTCCTTTGTCTCCCGTGCGTTGACGCGTTGCCAGAAAGAAGGGCTGGTGAAAATCACCGTCGTACAGCCGACCAATATCTTTGTGGAGCTGGAAAAAGCCATTGAAGAGCAGTTTGGTATTCGCCAGGCGATTGTCGTTGATGTTGGAGATAACCCCAGCAGTACGCAAATCAAACATGCTATTGGCAGCGCGGCGGCACACTATGTTGAAACCCGCCTGCGTGCCGAGGACCTGGTTGGGATTTCCTCCTGGAGTAGCACCATTCGTTGCATGGTTGATGAGATGCACCCGCAAAATATCCGTGCAGCGGGCGTCATTCAGTTGCTGGGGGGCGTAGGGCCGAACGGCAACGTGCAGGCCACGATTCTTACCCAGCAGTTGGCGGCGCACCTTGGCTGTCCGGCCTGGCTACTGCCTTCACAAAGCATTGAACATTCGGTGGAGGAACGTACGCGGTTGGTTAACAGCCCGGACGTTGCTGCTGTGGTTGAAAAGTTTGCCGAAGTGGATGTGGCGATTGTCGGCATTGGTGAACTCGAGCCTTCTCAACTGCTGAAAAACTCAGGCAACTACTACAACGAAGAAATGTTGCGACTGCTGGCCGAACGCGGCGCGGTCGGGGATATCTGTCTGCATTATTACGATGCAGCGGGAAATCCGGTACTTAACCATGAGGAAGATCCGGTCATCGGCATGGAGCTTTCGCAGATCCGCGACTGCAACCATGTGATTGCGCTGGCGGGCGGAGTGGAAAAACAGAATGCGATTCGCGGCGCACTGCAGGGAAATTATATTGACGTACTGATCACAGACTACCCGACAGCGCGTAGTCTGGTAAAAGGGTGATGTCGCGGCGAGTTCAGTTATAACCAGCCCCAGGGGCTGGTTATAGTCATCAGCATTTTGTTAAGCGTAGTTTATCAGGCCTACTGTCATACGCGACGTAGGCCTGATAAGCACAGCACCTTGAGGGCTACTGCGTTTCCATCGCTGCTTTTTGCGCGACCACGGCGGCTTTTTGCTGCATGCGATTTTGCATCTGGTCGATGATGACTGCGACAATAATCACGATGCCCTTAATCACCATCTGCCAGAATTCACTGACCCCCATCATGACCAGACCATCGGCCAAAAAACCGATGACGAAGGCACCAATTAATGTCCCTAGAATCGTGCCCCGCCCACCCGCCAGCGACGTACCACCAAGTACAACGGCGGCAATGGCGTTCATCTCAAATGCCGTACCGTTCGCCGGATGGCTGGCGGAAAGTTGCGCTGAGACCACAATACCGGCAATGGCGGCACACAGTCCTGACAGGGTATAGACCCAGATTTTCACCTGTTTTACTTTTACTCCTGACAGCTCAGCAGCGCGTTCGTTATCGCCGATGGCGTACACGTGGCGACCAAAAGGCAGGCGACGGGCGACGTAAGCAATGACCAGGGCCAGCGCTATCATCATCCAGATGGCCCATGGAATGCCAAACAACGTTCCAGCACCAATCTCATCAAAACCGGTATTACCGAGCTGAGGATTACCGGAAAGCCCTGGGAAGGTTTGCCCATCGGAGGTCAGCATTGCCGCGCCGCGCAAAACGTACATGGTGCCAAGCGTACAAATAAACGGCGCAACGTTATACCGGGTGATGATCCAGCCATTCGTCGCGCCAATCAGTCCACCAATCAACAGAACGACAGGTACAATTACCCAGACACTGGGAAAAATTGCTATGCCGAACATCGGTAATACAATACCTTTGGTGATAAGCCATCCGGCAATCATGCCGCACAGCCCCAGCGTCGCGCCAATCGAGAGATCAATCCCGGCGGTAATAATGACAAACGTGATCCCCAGTGCCAGAAATGCGTTAATGGCAATGTGCTTGATCATAATGACCATACTGCCGCCAGAAAGGAATCCCGGTACGGTAAAAGCAAAAAAGCCGACTATCAAAAACAGTGCAATAAAGGTGCGTAATTTTAGGATCAACAGCAGGATATTTTCCCGTGAGAAAGCGACTGTGGAGCGAGGCGCGACGACAGCAGATTGTAGTGTTTTCATGTCAGAACCCCTGAGCACTTGCGGTTACCAGCGCCGACTCTTCGGCACGATCGCGGGCGATATCGGCCGTTAGCTTGCCGCCGGACATCACCAGAATGCGGTCGGAAACCGCCATAATTTCTTTTAAATCCGAGGTGGAGAAGACCACAGCAATCCCTTGCTGTGAAAGTTGGACCATCATGCGGAACACATCGGCTTTTGCCCCGACGTCGATGCCACGTGTCGGTTCGTCAAGAAATAGAATTTTGGGATTGGTGAGCAGAGAGCGACCAATCACCACTTTTTGCTGATTACCGCCGCTCAGCGCCTGAATTTCCACATCGGGTGAGGAAACTTTTATCGACAGATTACCAATTGTGCTGGCGACTACCGCCTCTTCATCTTTACGGGCAATGGCAAAGCCGCGCTGCAAACGGCGCCACAGGCTGGCAATGGTCAGATTGGTGGCAACGGATGAAATAGGGAAAATCCCCGTGCGTTTGCGGTCCTCTGGCACCAGACTCATCCCCATACGGATGCGATCGGCGGTCGTTAAGCGTTGCGGGACCGGTTTGCTGTCGAGCCACAGTTTGCCGAGATAGTTGCGCTCAGTACCTAACAAGCACTCGAACAATTCAGTTCGTCCGGCTCCCATCAGCCCATAGATACCGACAATTTCACCCGCGTGAACGTTAAAGGTGACATCATTGACGACCGCGTTGCCCGCAGTATTGACGCAGGTAATATGTTCCGCTTCCAGAACCGGGGCGCCAAACGTGCGGCCAGGTTCGAGAAAGTTGCTCACCGGATCGCTGCCCAACATCTCGCGCACAATCCATGGCACATCGATCTCGCTCACCCTGGCTTCGGCCTGAAATTTACCATCGCGTAAAATGGTGATCACATCGCCAATCGACATCAATTCTTCGAGACGATGGGAAATGTAGATAATTGACACCCCCTGGCGGGTCAGTTCACGAATGACACGGAACAGGATCTCGACTTCAGTTTTACTGAGCGCTGAGGTGGGTTCGTCAAGGATCAGGATATCCGCATCTTCAGCCAGGGCCTTCGCGATTTCGACCAGTTGTTGCTGTCCCACTTTGAGATTGCCAACCAGATCGCGTGGTGATATTGGCTGATCGAGTCGGGTTAACAGTTCGGCGGTACGTTTTTCCTGTTCGGCCTCATCAATGGGAGCCATGCCCGTTTGAATTTCCCGACCGAGGAAAATATTTTCCGCGACGGTGAGGTTCTCAAACAGGTTTAGTTCCTGATGCACCATGCCAATTCCGTGTGCCGCTGCGTCCCGGGTATTGGCGAAGCGCACGGGATTTCCATTAAGCGACATCTCGCCGCTGCTGGGCTGCTGAACACCCGCGAGGATCTTCATCAGTGTGGATTTTCCCGCGCCGTTTTCACCAATAATCACGTTCACTTTGCCGCGCCAGACCTGATAATCCACGCTGTCCAGCGCAATCGTGCCAGGAAACAACATGGAAATAGCATGGGTGCGCAGGATGATGTCATCAGCTGAGGTATTGCGCATTAATGAGTCTCCTGTTCAAGCGTCAGCGCTGCCGCGTTTTCCGCTTTTCCAGCATTCAACGTCACGGCGAACAGCACTGTCGCAGTCTTCCCTTGCCAACTCGTGTCTACGGCGGATAAGTGTTTTGCCGCTTCGCGGTTATAGGCCCGTGAAAGTTGGGCAAACTGAACCTGATTAGTAAAATCTTCGAACTTGAAACCGCTGGCATCACGAATAGCATTGCCGCGCATTACCGGACCAATCTGGACTGTGACGGGCATGTCATTGACCTTCACCACGATGGTGCGTTCACGCCCATTGGTGGTGTCGATGCTATCAATCGTGCTGGTCAGGCGTACAAACACGCTTTCGGGAGCGGGTGAGGGGGCCTTCAGGCGAGTGGTCAGCGCTGAAGCATCCAGAGCATGTTGCTGCGCCGCCTCCAGAACACGGGATTGCCAGGTTTGTTGCGCGATCTGATCGGGAGTTTGGTTGTCGAAACTGGCTTTGGCCTGTGGATCGGCCGGGATGATGGGTTTGCCGTTTTCGTCGAGGTCAACTACCGTGCAGGCCGTCAGCAACAGGGCGGCGCACCCAACCAGTGCGGCACCCCATTGTGTTAACGACATAGTGCCTCCGTTTAGTGGCTCAAATTAAACGAGTTCAGCTTGCTGGCATTGGTTTCATCAATCAGCACGCAATCCATAAGCTGTTTTTCCTCTTTCTGGGCTTTGCCGTTTTTCAGGTAATAATCTGCCTGCTCAACCGCCATTTGTGCCTGTTGCCAGCCGGGTTGCAGCACGGTCGCTTTGATATTGCTTTTATTGATGATTGAATCGCGGGTGTAGTCGCTACCATCAAAACCGACCACGATGACATTATTTTTCCCGGCAGCCTTCAGTGCGGCCTCGGCACCCAGCGCCATAGTGTCATTCCCTGAGATCACCCCTACGATATCCGGGTTGGTTTGCAGAATGGATTCCATGCGGGTAAAGGCTTCGGTTTGGCTCCAGTTTGCTGTTTGTTGGGCCACCATTTTCATGTCCGGGTAATCGTCGAGTACATCGTGATATCCCTGCGAGCGTACATGAGCGTTGGTGTCGGACTGACGCCCCAGTAGTTCAACGTACTTCCCTTTTCCGTCCAGCAGTTTGGCGAACGTCTCCGCACCGAGCTGTGCGCCTTGATAATTATTCGACACGATTTGTGCGACGGCGATGCCGGTTTTATTGATTTCGCGATCGATCAGAAAGGCAGGCACGCCTGCTGCTTTGGCTTTTTCCAGCGGACCCACGGTGGCATCCGCACCCGCATTATCGAGAATGATTGCTTTCGCTTTACGGGCAATGGCGGTTTCAATCAGCTGGTTTTGTTTATTGACGTCATCATCATGAGAGGCAACCAGCGTCGTGTATCCCAGCGCTTTTGCTTTGGCAACCGCGCCGTCGGCCTCGGCTTTAAAGAACGGGTTGTCGTGGGAAGGGGTAATAATCGCAATCAATCCGTTGTCAGCAGCATACAGCGAACCCGAGGCGGTCAGGATCGAGGCCAGTAATACGGATTTAACCAGGGTCTTGTTCATCTTTTTCTCCACTTTGAATATTTATTCAAATATGATTTATTATTCAAGTTAACGATAAATCGAGATAATCGAACTGTCTACGATTTGCGCAGCTAATTTCTTAAAAGGAGAAAAGGATCACGATCCTGATGGCGAGGCCGGGCACAGCGTAATGATGTTGTTACCACGCTGAAACCAACGCACGTTGACGTCCTGATTGCCGAGGTTTGCCGAAAATGATGGCATAATTTGCAGGGTTATATGCTGAGTCGTGAGGGCGGTAATTTTTGCGCTGGCGAAACCAGGTAACCCGCTTGCCTGGGTGGAGAATGCCTTATACAGACTCTCTTTGGCGCTGAAGGCCAGGGTTAAGGCAAGTGGAAAGGGGAGTGACGCATGAAGCAAAACCTTTCTCTCAGTGTTGTCTATAATGCTGTCAGCCAGCTCAGCTGCGACCTGCGGCGAAAAAATAGCCTCAATATCCAGTCCGACGGGGTGGCATGAGACGACAGCCAGTGCCGTTGTTGCGCTATGGCTGATACTGCCAAAGAGGCCATGTGGCCACAGCGGTTGTCGCTGTTCGCCGATGCCGGGCACCGTTTTGATACCGTATTCACGCAAAGCATGTATTGCGGCGATACGTCCTGCCAGATGTTCTGCTTTACGTTTACGTGCACCAGCGGTTAGCTGGGCATGGTGAGGGAGCCAGAGTAGATCGTGTTCGTGAAAGCTGTTGGGATCGAACTCGACAATGTGCAGCGTCTGGTCTGCGAAAGTGAGTGGTGTGTGCGTTGTGTGCATCATAGTTATGATTTCCCTCTCCCCGCAGCGAGGAGAGGGAAAGCGTTATCAGAAGTGCGTGTTAACGCTCATGAACCACGTACGACCCGGTTCGTTATAGGTGTACGCGCCAGCGCCCGCCATATAATTACCGGTAACGATATCACCAGTGGTCTGGGCATTGCCTTCACGCCACAGACGTTTGTCAAAGACGTTATCCACGCCGCCGGTCAGGCTGACGTTTTTGGTCACGTCCCAGGTCGCGCTCAGGCCGACTATGCTGTACGGACTCACTTCTTGTGCCGAGCTGCCGGTTACCGGTTTACCCTGGTAATCGTATTTCTTCGGCTGCTGTTTGCCGTACCAGGTAAAGGTGGATTGCAGTGACAGATCTTCACGCGCCTGCCAGCTCAATGTTGAGTTCAGCGTGTACTCAGGAATAATCGACAGACGTTCGCCAGTCTCTTTATTCTTGCTTTGCAGCATGTAGGTGATGTTGTTGGTCCAGGTAACGGTTTCGCTAACCGGCACGTTCAACGTTCCTTCCAGGCCTTCTACCACCGCTTTAGGAATGTTTCCCCACTGATAGATATCGGTGTAGGTTGTTGTGGTCTTGTCCGTTGTTGCGTTTTTCTTGCTGATCGAGGTTCTGTCAAACGGTACCGTACCTGCTTCAATCTTGTTACGGTAATCGTTGCGGAACCAGGTGATGCCGGCCAGCCAGCCGTCACGTTTGAACTCGAGACCAATCTCTTTGTTGATGCTGGTTTCAGCTTTCAGGTCATCGTTACCCATCATGTAGCAGCCAATACCGCTGGCAGAACCGGTGGCATAACAGCCCTGGCCTTTACTGTACAGAATGTAATTTGGGTTGAGTTGGTACAGGCTTGGTGCTTTATAGGCGCGCGCGATGCCCATTTTCAGCGTAAAGTCGTCGCCCAAACCTTGAGACAGATTCAGCGACGGGCTCCAGTTGTCGCCCACAATGCTGTGGTGATCGAAACGCAGACCCGGTGTCAGCATGGTGCTGTCGGTCAGCTCCATGTTGTT
Source organism: Citrobacter sp. RHBSTW-00029 (assembly GCF_014104295.1). NCBI lineage: Bacteria > Pseudomonadati > Pseudomonadota > Gammaproteobacteria > Enterobacterales > Enterobacteriaceae > Citrobacter > Citrobacter sp. RHBSTW-00029. The sequence goes on along the minus strand of NZ_JABXRT010000001.1, from coordinate 2,879,808 downwards.
TTCGGCAAACAAAGAGAAGATCTCGGCTTTTGAATATGGGCTGCGATCGGTGCTGCTGTAGCCTGGAATATTACCGCCCATAAAGGTCTGCGAGTTAGACAACATGTCCTTCATGCGCTGCTGGTTCCATTCAGTACCCAGCGTCAGGTTTTGATTGACCAGTAGATCCAACGGAATGCTGATCTCACTGTGCAGCATGACGTCATTCAGGTCGGCATCGACATATTTTTGTGAAGCAGTCGGGTCGAAGATCCCCTCGGTTCCACCGGCCAGACCTTCCGGCGTGCGAGAGTTCCGCGTATGTTCGTACTGCACCCAGTTGCTGGTGGTGACACCATTATCCCAGCCGCCGTTCCAGGTCAGCGAGTAGTTCTGACGGTACAGACGGTTAGTTTCTTTACCGTAGTTATCTTTCACCAACTGGTTAGTGTTGGTATTTTGCGTGTCACCCGCGTACAGGTTGCCCTGGCGGCTATAACCCGCTTCCAGTTCAAGTGACTGAAGTGGGGCAAAATCCCAACGCACAATACCGTTGATGTCTTTGTTGATCACCCCTTCACGACCGGCGGGTAAGGTATTTGAATATGTGCCGGTACGTTCTGACTGATGACCCTGGTTGATGTCCCATGCGTCGGCCTGGGTTTTATCGAGATTACCGTACAGACGGAAGCTGAAATCTCCGCCCATTGGGCCGTTCAGGCTAAAGTTGGTGCGTTTGGTCGAACCTTCGTCTTTGTGTTCCGGGGCATTGAAATAGGTATCCCAGGAGCCGTGCCATTCACTGCTGCCTTTTTTGGTGATGATATTCACCACGCCACCCGCAGCACCGTTACCGTAGCGTGCCGCGGCTGGGCCGCGCAGCACTTCAATACGCTCGATCATTTCCGGCGGCACCCAGGCGGTATCACCACGGGTATCACGCTCGCCGCGCCAGCCCTGACGCACAGAGTTGCGGCTGGTGACCGGCTTGCCGTCGATCAGAATCAGGGTGTTTTCCGGGCCCATGCCGCGAATGTCTATCTGACGGTTGTTGCCACGTTGACCGCTGGTTGAGTTACCGGTCAGGTTAACGCCTGGCATGGTACGGATGATTTCCGACACGTCGCGAGCCGGAGGGTTCTTACGGATTTCATCTGCGGTGATGGTCGAAACGCCTGGAGCCTGCAGGTTCTGCTGAGCGGCGGTGACGACGATGGTGTCTTCATGAGAGACGGCGGCGCTATCGGTTTTATCTTCTGCCATCGCGGGCAGGGCTACCCCGTAAATCCCTAAATTGACCAATAAGGCCAGTGAATGAATCTTGTTGTTCATTGTATGTCCTGCTTTCTTTTAGCCACGAGTACCCGTGTGCCGTTTTGGGCACCAGGCCTGATGTCGCCCGCATCTGCGTAAACCCCTCCGTTCCAGAAAAAGTACGCAGCGCCAGGTCGGTTTATAAGTGGTGAAAAACTGTGCGCGCTTCCCACAGCGCGTCAATACGCTATTGCAAATGCAAATAGTTATCAATAATATTATCAATATATTTCACGCTCAGATATAAAATTTCACAATAAACATGGGGTTATGGCGGTGACGACGTTAATGATGGGAAGCGAGGCGTGGTGGCAGTCGAAAAAAGGCCCGGAGTGGAAGCGTGAAGACAACGGAAATTATCGGGTAACGTTCTGGTGGCGTGACCCGCAGGGAACGGAAAAAGAGTCCGCCATTCGTCGCGTGTGGGTCTATATCACCGGCGTCACCGATCATCATCAAAACGCTACCCCTCAGTCGATGCAACGCATTGATGGAACAAATGTTTGGTGCTGGAGCATTTCCCTGAGCGCTAACTGGCGCGGCAGTTACTGTTTTATCCCCTCCGATCGAAACGATATTTTTGCCTCACTGGCACCGGGTGAAATACCCGATCGCACTGTGCTACGCGAAGGCTGGCGACAACTGCTGCCGCAGGCCATTGCCGATCCTCTTAATCCACAGAGCTGGCAGGGCGGTCGTGGTCACGCGGTATCTGCGCTGGAGATGCCAGATGCTCCCGTACAGCCAGGATGGGATCGCCCTGAAAATCCCGACTTGCCCGCAGTATGCCTGCAATGGCACAGCGATCGGTTGGGTAATACGCGCCGGGTGTGGGTTTTCACCACCGGTGAAGCCAACCCGCAAGAACGTCCCCTGGCTATTCTGCTGGACGGACAATTTTGGGCACACAGTCTGCCTGTCTGGCCTGCGCTGACCTCACTCACTCATCGTGGCCAGCTTCCTCCCGCGGTATATCTCCTGATTGATGCCATTGATACGTCGCATCGCAGCCATGAGTTGCCGTGTAACGCTGATTTTTGGCTGGCAGTTCAGCAGGAATTATTGCCGCTGGTCAAAACCACGACGCCATTCACCGATGACCCGCAGCGTACGGTGGTTGCCGGGCAAAGTTTTGGCGGTTTGGCTTCGCTGTATGCTGGCCTGAACTGGCCGGAACGGTTTGGCTGCGTACTCAGTCAGTCCGGATCTTATTGGTGGCCGCATCGCGGTGGTCATCAGGATGGCGTGATTATTGAACAACTGAAGGCCGGAACGGTAAGCGTTCAGGGTCTACGTATTGTGCTGGAAGCCGGGACCCGCGAGCCGATTATTTTTCGTGCTAATCAGGCGCTATTCGCCCAATTTCCCTCTGCACCACAGTCTATTTTCTGGCGTCAGGTTGAGGGTGGCCATGATGCGCTTTGCTGGCGCGGCGGCTTAATGCAAGGGCTGATGACGCTCTGGCAACCGCTCACCGACACGCTTTAACCGGACGATGTTCCACGACAGGAGTTGAGTATGGAATTCAGTAACCCCTTCGATAACCCGCAGGGACAGTTTTACATTCTGCAAAACCCACAACGTCAATTCAGCCTTTGGCCTCAGCAGTGCTCACTTCCTGCTGGCTGGACGGTTGTGTGCGAACCGCAGTCGCAGGAAGTCTGCCAGCAATGGCTGGATGCGAACTGGACCACGCTGACGCCAGCGAACTATGTCGATGTACAGGAGGCGCAATGACTCAGCGCTTACCTTTAGTTGCGGCCCAGCCGGGGATCTGGATGGCAGAAAAGCTCTCCACATTGCCCTCGGCGTGGAGCGTTGCACACTATGTCGAATTAACCGGTGAACTGAATGCACCACTGCTGGCAAAGGCAGTCGTGGCCGGTCTGGAGCATGCGGATACCCTGCGGATGCAGTTCACTGAGGATAACGGTGAAATCTGGCAATGGGTTGATCCTACGCTCACCTTTGCTGAACCTGACATTCTCGATTTACGCAATGAATCCAGTCCGCACGAGGCGGCACGTGCGTTGATGCGGGCGGATCTGCAACAGGATCTGCGCGCTGACGGTGGCAAGCCGCTGGTCTTCCATCTGCTCATTCAGGTGGGAGATAAACGCTGGTACTGGTATCAGCGCTATCATCACTTACTGGTTGATGGCTTTAGTTTCCCGGCTATTACTCGCCAGATTGCTGCAATTTACACAGCGTGGCTGCGCGGTGAATCCACGCCAGCCTCGCCATTTACGCCGTTTGCCGAGGTCGTGGAAGAGTATCAACAGTATCGTCAAAGCGATGCCTGGCAACGTGATAGCGCATTCTGGGCTGAGCAACGCCAACAACTGCCGCCGCCGGCTTCATTGTCGAACAAACCGCTGCCAGGTCGCTCAGCCAGCGCGGATATTATTCGCATGAAGTTAACTGCACCTGAAGGTTCATTCCGCCAGCTTGCGTCACGTATGCCAGATGTTCAGCGTGCGGATCTGGCGCTGGCGCTGGTTGCATTGTGGCTCGGTCGTTTATGCAGCCGAATGGACTATGCTGCAGGGTTTATCTTTATGCGCCGTATGGGATCAGCTGCGCTTACCGCTACCGGACCGGTGTTAAATGTCCTGCCCTTTGGCGTGAGACTTGATGCAGCAGAAAGTCTCCCTGCGCTTGCGCAACGGCTGGCCGGGCAGATGAAGAAAATGCGCCGACATCAGCGCTATGATGCCGAACAAATTGTCCGTGACAGCGGGCGTGCGGCCGGGGCTGAGCCACTGTTTGGCCCGGTACTGAACGTGAAAATATTCGATTATCAGCTGAATATTCCCGGCGTACAGGCGCACACCCATACGCTGGCGACAGGACCGGTGAACGATCTGGAGCTGGCGCTGTTCCCGGATGAAAACGGTGGGCTGAGCATTGAAATTCTGGCGAATAAGCAGCGATATGACGCCGCTACGTTGGCGCAGCATGCCTCGCGTTTAATCGCGCTTATCGAGCAGTTTGCCGACAATCCGTCGCTATGCTGCGGCGACGCCGAAATGTTGTTGCCGACAGAACATGAGCGGCTGGCGAAGATTAACGACACGAGCGTGGAGATCCCGTCCACTACTCTGAGCGCGCTGGTGGCGCAACAGGCCGATAAAACACCGGATGCCCCGGCGCTGGCCGATGCCCGCTATCAGTTTAGCTATCGCGAAATGCGTCAGCAGGTGGTGGCACTGGCAAAACTGCTGCGCGAACGCGGTGTGCGCCCGGGGGACAGCGTGGCGGTTGCCTTACCGCGCTCCGTTTTCCTGACGCTGGCGCTGCACGGCATCGTCGAAGCGGGGGCAGCCTGGTTACCGCTGGATACCGGATATCCGGACGATCGTCTGCGGATGATGCTGGAAGACGCCAAACCTACGTTGCTTATCACCACTGATGAACAACGGGTTCGTTTTAGCGGTATCCCTGGGCTGGAAAGCCTGTGCTACACCGCTCCGCTGCCAGAGCAAGATGACACACCATTCGCTTTATCACGACCAAATCATACGGCCTATATCATCTTCACCTCCGGATCGACGGGCAGACCAAAAGGAGTGATGGTGGGGCAAACCGCAATCGTTAACCGTCTGCTATGGATGCAGAATCACTATCCGCTGACGGCCGACGATGTGGTGGCGCAAAAAACGCCATGCAGTTTTGATGTTTCGGTCTGGGAATTTTTCTGGCCTTTCATTGCCGGCGCAAAACTGGTGATGGCTGAACCAGAGGCACATCGTGACCCGCTGGCGATGCAACAGTTCTTCGCGACGTTTGGGGTGACGACAACGCACTTTGTACCGTCGATGCTGGCGGCATTTGTGAGCTCACTGACGCCAGAAACGGCGCGGGAAAGCTGCTCCACGTTGAAACAGGTGTTTTGTAGCGGTGAAGCGCTGCCGGCAGAATTGTGCCGCGAATGGGAGCAACTGACCCACGCGCCGCTGCACAATTTGTATGGGCCAACCGAGGCGGCGGTAGATGTAAGCTGGTATCCAGCCTGGGGGGAAGCGCTCGCTGCCGTAACCGGCAACAGCGTACCCATCGGCTATCCGGTCTGGAACACCGGTTTGCGGATCCTCGATGCCATGATGCGTCCAGTGCCCATTGGTGTCGCCGGTGACCTGTACCTGACAGGGATCCAACTGGCGCAAGGTTATCTGGGGCGTCCGGATCTGACGGCGAGCCGTTTTGTTGCCGATCCCTTTAGCCCAGGCGAACGTATGTATCGTACCGGAGACGTGGCGCGCTGGCTGGAAAATGGTGCGGTGGAATATCTTGGGCGCAGTGATGACCAGCTAAAAATTCGTGGGCAGCGTATTGAACTGGGCGAGATTGATCGGGTGATGCAGCAACTACCAGATGTGGAGCATGCTGTTGCCCATGCCTGCGTATTCAATCAGGCGGTAGCGACAGGCGGCGATGCGCGCCAGTTAGTGGGCTATCTGGTGTCACAATCGGGTTTACCGCTGGATATTTCGGCATTGCGCGAGAGTCTGCGCGCAACCCTGCCTGCACATATGGTACCGACAGTGCTGCTGCAACTGGCGGAGCTCCCGCTCAGCGCCAACGGCAAGCTGGATCGTAAAGCGTTACCAATGCCACAACTGACGTCACGTCAGGAAGGGCGGGCGCCGCGAGCAGGGACTGAAACCACTATTGCTCAGGCGTTCACGGCCTTGCTGGGCTGCGAGATCAATGATGTTGAAGCGGATTTCTTTGCGCTTGGCGGGCATTCGCTGCTGGCGATGAAGCTGGCCGCGCAGTTGAGCCGCATTTTTGCGCGCCAGGTAACGCCTGGGCAGATTATGGTGGCCTCGACCGTCGAACAGCTCAGCGCATTGCTGGATAGCAATGATGACGAGCAGTCGCAACGGCTGGGATTTGAAACGCTGCTGCCGCTGCGTGAAAGCGATGGTCCTGTGTTGTTCTGCTTCCATCCGGCATCGGGTTTCGCCTGGCAGTTTAGCGTGTTGTCACGCTATCTTCCTCCACAGTGGTCGATTATGGGTATCCAGTCACCGCGACCGGATGGCCCGATGCAGACAGCAGAAAACCTGGATGCGGTGTGCGAACAGCACCTGGCAACGTTACTTCGTCAGCAACCTCATGGACCTTATTATCTGATTGGGTACTCGTTGGGCGGTACGCTGGCGCAGGGCATTGCTGCCCGATTACACGCGCGTGGAGAAACGGTCGCGTTTCTCGGCCTGCTGGATACCTGGCCGCCGGAAACGCAAAATTGGTCGGAAAAAGAGGCCAATGGACTCGACCCGGAAGTGTTGGCGGAAATTGATCGTGAGCGGGAGGCGTTTCTGACTGCTCAGCAGGGCAATGCATCCGACGCATTGTTTAGCGCCATTGAAGGTAACTACGCCGATGCGGTTCGACTGCTGAGTACGGCACATAGCGTACCTTTTGCGGGACACGCGACGCTGTTTGTTGCTGAACGCACGTTACCGCCAGGAGTCAGCCCGGAACGCAGTTGGTCGCCGTGGATTTCCAGTCTGGATATTTATCGCCAGGACTGCGCGCACGTTGATATCATTACGCCAATGGCTTTCGAGAAGATTGGGCCAGTCATGCGTGACTTGCTCAACGATATCCAATAAATAGACTCGCCACCTCTGCGGAGGTGGCGCGATTTACCTGTTTGCAGTGCGTCCTAACGGAACCACTAACGGCGTTCCGGCAACCGGATCGTCGATAATCATACACCGTAGCCCATAGATTTTTTCAATGAGCTCTGCCGTGACAATCTCTTTCGGCGCACCCTCGGCGACGATCTTTCCATCACGAAGTGCAATCAGATGGGTGGCATAGCGACACGCCTGATTCAGGTCGTGCAGAACGGCGGCCAGCGTGTAACCTTTCTCCCGGTTTAGCTCACTCAACAGCTCCAGCAGATCAATCTGATGGCTGATATCCAGCCAGGTGGTCGGTTCGTCGAGCAGCATAATCGACGTTTCTTGTGCCAGTACCATCGCTATCCACGCGCGTTGGCGTTGACCGCCGGAGAGGGTATCCACACTTTGCGCCGCCAGATGTGTGATCCCCGTGGCCTGCATCGCGTGGGTTACCGCGATTTCATCTTCTTTACGCCAGCGGGTAAATAAAGGTTGATGTGGATAACGCCCACGAGCAACCAGCTCCTGCACGGTAATATCGCCCGGCGTGGTGGCATTTTGCGCCAGCAGACCAATTCTGCGTGCGACCTCTTTACTGGGGTAATGTTGAATATGTTCGCCATCGAGCCAGACTTTGCCGTGCGCGGGCGTCATCAGACGACTCAATGTACGTAGCAGCGTGGACTTTCCACAACCGTTGGGGCCAATAATGGCAGTGAAGTGACCATCGGGGATCGAGACATTAAGGTTTTCTGCCACGGTAAACTTGCCATAACCCAGCGTTAACTGGTCGCCACGCAAACGGGCTACTGATTCGGTCATTTTTTGCGGGACTCCTGAATTAACAAGACGATAAGGTAAATACCGCCGAGGCTTACGGTGACAACGCCAACCGGAAGCTGATAAGGCATAAATAGCTGCTGAGCGCATAAATCGGCCATCAGCAGTAGCAGGGCGCCGCACAGCGCCGACTGCGTTAATCCCCAACGTGCCGTGCCGCTAAGCCGACGCGCGATGTGTGGGGCAACCAGGGCAATAAACGAGATAGGTCCTGCCAGCGCGGTGGCCGCAGCGGTCAACACCACGGCGACCAGCATCATCATTAAACGTGAACGCTCTACGCTGACTCCAAGCGCGCAGGCGCTGTCATCACCCATTTCCAGTAAACGCAGGCGGCGTACCAACAGCGCGGCGCACCCCAGCATCACGATAATTAGCGGCGCAGAAGGCCAGGTCTTCGCCCAGGTCAGACCGTTGAGCGATCCGGCGTTCCACAGCCCGGCGGTCAGCGCGGTTTCTAAGGACGCCTTCAGCAGCAGCCAGGTGTTGAAGGCTACCAGCATAGCGCGAATGCCGATCCCGATGATGATCAGCCGGAAGGTGTCGATGCCGTTGCGCCAGGCCAGCGACCAGACCACCAGCGAAGTCAGGATCCCACCGAGCATTGCCGCCAGCGCGATGGCGGTAAGATGCTGACCAAACAGCACCATTGCCACCAGTACGCCGCTCCAGGCACCGGTATTGAAGCCCATCACGTCCGGGCTACCCAGCGGGTTACGCATCAATGACTGGAATATCGCGCCGCTAACGCCCAGCGCCGCGCCAATCAGCAGCGCCATCAACACGCGTGGTAATCGCCACTCGGTCACCACCAGCGTAATGCTACGCGGTGCATCACCGAACAGGGCGGCAATAATTTGCGGGGTCTCGAGCATAACGGCACCGCTACGCAGGCTCCACAATCCAACGGCCAGGCAACCGACGACCAGCAGCAGACAACTGACAATCAGGCGACGGGAGAGGTGCATCATGCGCCACCCCCGCGCGATTTACGGCGTACCAGAAAGATAAGCACCGGCGCGCCGATAAACGCGCTGACGACCGAGACGCGCAGCTCGCCGGGCACAATCAGACGACCGATGATATCGGCAATCAACAGCAGAGAAGGGGTGGCCAGCAGAGTGACGGGCAGCGACCAGCGATGATCTGCGCCCACCAGCCAGCGTGCCATATGCGGCATCATCAGGCCGATAAAGGCGATAGGGCCGACGATGGCGGTCGCACTTCCGCACAGTACGGTAATCACCAACAGGCCAATAAACTGGGTACGCGCAACTTTGCTCCCCAACGCCGTTGCGGTGTCGCTTCCCAGACTGAGGCTATTCAGAGCACGGCTGAGGAACAGCGCGACAGCACCGGCCATCAGGACCGGGATCAGCACGACTTTCAGCGTCTGCAGGCTGCGGATATCCAGTGAACCGGCTTGCCAGAAACGCAACTGGTCGTAGACGTCCGGGTTGAGCAGGGCGATGCCTGTGGATAATCCTTCCAGAACAGCACCCAGCGCAACACCGGCCAATGTCAGACGTACCGGGCTGAGCTGCCCGCCGCCCTGACTGCCGGTAAATGCCACGATCAGCGATGCGACCAGCGCACCGGCAAAAGCCATCAGCAGTTGTTCTTGCGCAGAGGAGAAGCCGAACAGTGCGGCCCCCAGCACAATAGCAAAGCTGGCACCAGAGTTGACGCCCAGAATACCGGGATCGGCGAGAGGGTTTCGCGTGAGCGTTTGCATCAGCGCACCCGCCAGGCCCAGTGCACCACCTGCGAGGAGCCCTGCCAGCGTACGCGGGAGTCGCGCGTCCAGCACGATGGTGCAATCGGCGCTTTGACAACTGCCGGTGAGTGCATCAAATACCACGGAGGTGGGCAGCGACTTTGCGCCAATAACCAGACTTAATGCCGTGGTGAGAACAAGTAGTAACAACAGTCCGGGCACGGCGAAGGCGCGTGTCACGGAAATAGAGCATGACATATCAACTTCCCTGATAATGATAGTAATTATCGTTATCGATCTTATTTGGATATGTTAGCATGTGCAGCCATTGAATGGATATTGAAAAAGTACCTGGTAAGGCTCTGTAATGAATCGACAATCCTGGCTGCTTAATCTCAGCCTGTTAAAGACCCATCCTGCATTTCGCGCCGTCTTCCTCGCCCGTTTTATTTCCATTGTCTCTCTGGGGCTATTGGGGGTTGCGGTCCCGGTACAGATCCAGATGATGACGCAGTCGACCTGGCAGGTCGGTTTGTCGGTTACGCTGACCGGGAGCGCCATGTTTATTGGTCTGATGGTGGGCGGCGTACTGGCCGATCGCTATGAGCGCAAAAAGGTGATCCTGCTGGCTCGCGGAACCTGTGGGATCGGTTTTATTGGCCTGTGTCTGAACGCGCTGCTGCCCGAACCGTCGTTGCTGGCTATCTATGTTCTTGGTTTATGGGATGGCTTTTTCGCCTCGCTGGGTGTCACTGCGTTGCTGGCGGCGACGCCGGCGCTGGTCGGGCGTGAAAATCTGATGCAGGCCGGGGCGATTACCATGCTGACTGTGCGTCTGGGATCGGTGATTTCGCCAATGCTTGGTGGGGTGTTGCTGGCGACCGGTGGCGTGGCCTGGAACTACGGCCTGGCGGCGGCGGGTACATTTATTACCTTGCTGCCGTTGTTGAGCCTTCCCGCATTACCGCCTCCGCCGCAGCCGCGCGAGCATCCTCTGAAATCGCTGCTGGCAGCATTTCGCTTTCTGCTTGCCAGCCCGCTGATTGGCGGCATTGCGCTGCTTGGCGGTCTGTTGACCATGGCGAGCGCCGTGCGCGTGCTGTATCCGGCGCTGGCGATAAACTGGCAGATGTCGAGCGCACAGATTGGGTTACTGTATGCGGCTATTCCCCTGGGCGCGGCCATCGGGGCTTTAACCAGTGGGCAACTGGCACACAGCGTGCGTCCGGGTCTGATTATGCTGGCATCAACTGTGGCCTCTTTCCTGGCTATCGGTCTGTTTGGCTTGATGCCGGTCTGGCAGCTTGGTGTGGTTTGTCTGGCGCTGTTTGGCTGGCTGAGTGCGGTCAGTTCTTTGTTGCAGTACACCCTGTTACAGACGCAGACGCCGGAAGCGATGCTCGGGCGAATTAACGGTTTGTGGACCGCACAGAACGTCACCGGCGATGCGATTGGCGCGGCGCTGTTAGGGGGGCTGGGGGCGATGATGACGCCTGCGGCCTCGGCAAGCGTCAGTGGGTTTGGGTTGGTGATTGTCGGTCTTTTACTGCTGCTGTTGTTGGGAGAAGTGCGCCGATTCCGGCAAGTTCCCGTGAATGTCTGATCGCGTTATGCTCTACGGATTGTAGGCCGGATAAGGCGTTAGCCGCATCCGGCACTGACCATTAAAACAGAGCCGACAGACGTTGCAGCAGCAGCGTTGCGCTGTAGTAGTCGAGACGGAAGGTTTCCGTGCCCAGCGCATAAACGCGTTTGTTTTGCACAGCAGGCAGATGCGCCAGCAGTGGATTAGCGTAAATCGCATCGGCATCTTTGCTGTCGCCTGCAAACAGGAACAGCGCTTCGCCATTCAGACCCGCCGCCAGGTTTTCACCACCAAGCTGGATAATATCGTGACGTTTACCCTGGCTCTGGCTGGTATGTAGTCCGGCAGGTAGTGGTGCCAGCGTGAAACCGAGCTGTTCCATCAGCTTGCCTTGCGCGGACTCCGGCGTCCACAGGTTGGCGCTGTGTGCGGCTGCGGTATACACCAGCGCACTGACTGGCTGTGGCGGCAGGGTGATACGTTGCTTTACCGCGAGCAGTTGCTTATCAAACTCAGCAATACGCGCCGCTGCCTGTTGCTCCTGCCCGGTGATTTCACCTAATTGTGTCAGCAGTGACTGCCAGCTTTTGTCGTCGTAATTAATGATAAGCGTAGGGGCTATGGTGGACAGTTGATCGTACAGTGCAAGCGCGGAATCTCCCCCGGTGGCGCTGACCAGAATCAGATCCGGCATTTGTGCTGCAACGGCTTCGGCGCTCGGCTCGCCAATATACAGGCGGCTCAGTTTGCGTTCTTTGGCGACGTCGCTCCACTGGCGTAAAAAGCCCTGAGCGTCACCAATACGGTTATTCGGTGTCGTGGCACCGCTGGCAATGATGGGCGCATCAATAGCGAGCAGAGAACCGGTGAGCGTGACGCTGGTGGACACAATGCGCAGTGGCTTATGTTCCAGCGTGTGCGTGCCGCGGCTGTCGGTAACCTGGCGTGGCCAGTCAGCGGCATGGCTTAAAGAAATTCCTGAAATAACGAGTCCAACCAGTAACAGCGCAGTGCGGTAAAACGCGGAAAATCTCACAAATAAGCTTCCTGTTATCAACGTGGTTAATGCTTCTCATTTTCATTGTTACGCGTCAGGGATGCAAGCCTAAGTCGCACATTGTGTTACCACAAGAGTTGACATACTGACGCTTTGCTTTTAGGTTAGCGACCGAAAATATAAATGATAATCATTATTAAAGCCTTTATCATTTTATGGAGGATGATATGGACACGTCACTGGCCGAGGAAAAAACGCAGACTATGGCAACTCTCGCTCCCGACAGTTTTTTCTTTATGTCGCCGTATCGTAGTTTTACGACGTCAGGATGCTTCGCCCGCTATGCGGAACCGGCAATTGATGGTGATTCACCAGACAGCCCTTTCCAACAGAAAATGCACGCACTGTTTGCGCAGGCCAAATCGCAGGGCATCGCAAACCCCATTATGGTAGGGGCCATTCCCTTTGACACCCGCCAGCCCTCGTCGCTGTTTATTCCTAAATCATGGCAAAGCTTCTCACGCACGGCAAAGCAGCAATCAGCACGTTACTTTACTGCCCATCAGTCGCTGAATGTCGTTGAGCGTAAATCGATTCCTGAGCAGGATTTTTTCGAAGATATGGTCGCCAGAGCAGCGGCGCTGACGGCAACCCCGGAAGTCGACAAAGTGGTGCTGTCTCGCCTGATTGATGTGACCGCCGACGCCAATATCGACAGTGGTGCGCTGCTGGAGCGGCTGGTAGCGCAAAACCCGGCAAGCTACAACTTCCATGTGCCCATCGACGATGGTGGTGTACTGATCGGCGCCAGCCCGGAATTGCTGTTACGCAAAGAAGGCGACCATTTCAGTTCGCTGCCGTTGGCGGGATCTGCGCGTCGCCAACCGGACGATGTTCTGGACCGGGAGGCTGGGATCCGTCTGTTAGCTTCCGAGAAAGATCGCCATGAACACGAACTGGTCACCCAGGCGATGAAAGCGGTTCTGCGCGATCGCAGCAGTGAGTTGCAACTTCCTTCGTCTCCGCAACTGGTCACCACGCCCACGCTCTGGCATCTCGGTACCCCGTTTGAAGGTAAAGCCAATGCCCAGGAAAACGCACTGACGCTGGCTTGTCTGCTGCATCCAACACCGGCGCTAAGTGGCTTCCCGCATCAGGTCGCACGTAAACTTATCGCCGAACTGGAGCCGTTCGATCGCGAACTTTTCGGCGGCATTGTTGGCTGGTGTGATTCGCAGGGCAACGGCGAATGGGTCGTGACGATCCGCTGTGCGAAACTGCTGCGTAATCAGGTACGTTTTTTCGCCGGAGCCGGCATTGTACCCGCCTCGTCACCGATTGCGGAGTGGCGTGAAACAGGTGCCAAGCTATCCACCATGTTGAATGTTTTTGGACTGCATTAAGCGCCTGGTCTACCAGGCTATTCAGGCCTTATCGACAGGCTCTAAGGAGCAATAATGAGTATTCCTTTCACCCGTTGGCCGGAAGAGTTTGCCCGCCGCTACCGTGAAAAAGGCTACTGGCAGGATTTGCCGCTGACCGACATTCTGACCCGCCACGCCGATTGCGACCAGACGGCGGTGATTGACGGGGAACGCCATCTTAGCTACCGCCAGTTAAACCAGGTGACGGATAATCTTGCCTGTAGCCTGCGTTGTCAGGGGATCAAATCCGGCGAGACCGCACTGGTGCAGTTAGGCAACGTGGCTGAGCTGTATATCACTTTCTTCGCACTGCTCAAACTGGGCGTGGCTCCCGTATTGGCACTGTTTAGCCATCAGCGTAACGAACTCAACGCCTACGCAGCGCAAATTAAACCGGTGTTACTGATTGCCGATCGCCAGCATGCGTTATTCAGTGACGACGAGTTTCTGAATACCTTTGTTGCCGAACACGATTCAGTGCGCGTGGTCCAGTTGCTCAATGATGACGGCGAACACAATCTGCAAACGGCTATAAGCCAACCCGCAACGGCGTTTACCGCCACGCCATCGCCTGCCGATGAAGTGGCGTATTTCCAGCTTTCCGGCGGCACGACCGGGACGCCAAAGCTGATCCCGCGTACCCACAATGATTACTACTACAGCGTGCGCCGCAGCAACGAGATTTGCCATTTCACTGGAGAAACGCGCTATCTGTGCGCTATTCCAGCGGCGCATAACTACGCCATGAGTTCGCCTGGCGCGCTGGGCGTTTTCCTCGCGGGTGGAACAGTGGTGCTGGCGGCAGACCCGAGCGCGACGTTGTGCTTTCCGTTGATTGAACAGCATCAGGTAAACGTTACGGCGTTGGTACCGCCAGCGGTGAGTCTGTGGCTGCAGGCAATTCAGGAGTGGGGCAGTAACGCACAACTGGCTTCGCTGAAACTGTTGCAGGTGGGAGGCGCGCGGCTTTCGGCTTCGCTTGCCGCTCGCATTCCGGCGGAAATAGGCTGCCAGTTGCAGCAGGTCTTCGGTATGGCGGAAGGGCTGGTGAACTACACCCGTCTGGACGACAGTCCCGAGCGCATCATCAATACCCAGGGGCGTCCGATGTGCCCTGACGATGAGGTTTGGGTGGCAGACGCTGACGGTAATCCTTTACCACAGGGCGAGACCGGACGCCTGATGACGCGCGGTCCGTACACCTTCCGGGGTTACTTCAATAGCCCTGAACACAATGCCAGCGCGTTTGATGCTAACGGATTCTATTGCTCTGGTGATCTGATCGCCATCGATCGGGATGGTTACATCACCGTGCAGGGGCGCGAGAAAGATCAGATTAACCGCGGCGGGGAGAAGATCGCTGCCGAAGAAATCGAAAACTTGTTACTGCGCCATCCGGCGGTGATTCATGCGGCATTGGTCAGTGTGGATGACGAACTGATGGGCGAGAAAAGCTGCGCCTGCCTGGTGGTGAAAGAGCCGCTGCGCGCGGTACAGGTGCGTCGTTTTCTGCGCGAACAGGGCGTGGCGGAATTCAAATTGCCGGACCGTGTCGAGTGCGTTGAGTCATTGCCGCTGACCCCGGTAGGCAAAGTGGATAAAAAACAATTACGTCAGTGGCTGGCATCACGTTCACCGGCCTGAAGGAGAAGAAGAAATGGCAATCCCTAAACTGCAGGCTTATGCGCTGCCAACGGCGCTTGATGTTCCGGCAAATAAAGTTGACTGGGCATTTGAACCAGAACGCGCCGCGCTGCTAATCCACGACATGCAGGACTATTTTATCGGCTTTTGGGGCGAGAACTGCCCGATGATGGAACAGGTAGTGGCCAACATCGCCGCGCTGCGTCAGTACTGTAAAGCACATAATATTCCGGTCTATTACACTGCGCAGCCGAAAGAACAAAGCGATGAAGACCGTGCGTTGTTGAACGATATGTGGGGACCCGGCCTGACGCGCTCGCCTGAACAGCAAAAAATCGTCGATGCGCTGGCACCGGACGAAGCGGATACCATTCTGGTTAAATGGCGTTACAGCGCGTTTCATCGTTCACCGCTGGAGCAGATGCTAAGAGACACTGGACGTAACCAGCTGATCATCACCGGCGTGTATGCGCATATTGGCTGCATGACCACCGCGACTGATGCCTTCATGCGTGATATTAAGCCGTTTATGGTCGCAGATGCGCTGGCAGACTTTAGCCGTGATGAACACCTGATGTCACTGAAATACGTGGCGGGGCGTTCCGGTCGCGTGGTGATGACCCAGGAGTTACTGCCGACACCTGTTCCGGACAGTAAAGATGCGCTGCGCAGCGTGATTCTGCCGCTACTCGATGAGTCTGAAGAGCCAATGGATGACGAAAACTTAATCGATTACGGTCTGGACTCAGTACGTATGATGGCGCTGGCGGCTCGTTGGCGGAAAGTGCATGGCGATATCGACTTTGTGATGCTGGCGAAAAAACCGACCATTGACGCCTGGTGGACGCTGCTCTCCCGCGAGGTGAAGTGATGGCCGGATTTGACTTCACAGGGAAAACCGTCTGGATAACCGGCGCGGGAAAAGGCATTGGCTACACCACGGCGCTGGCGTTTGTTGATGCCGGGGCACAGGTTACGGGCTTCGACCGCGAGTTCGCGCTGGCAGAGTATCCCTTTGCCACTGAGGTGATGGACGTGGCGAACGCGCAGCAGGTGGCGCAGGTATGCGAGCGTTTGCTGGCGAATACCGGGCGTCTCGACATACTGGTGAACGCCGCAGGGATCCTGCGTATGGGACCAACCGACGCGCTGAGCGTGGAGGACTGGCAGCAAACCTTTGCCGTCAACGTGGGCGGAGCATTCAATTTGTTTCAGCAGACGATGGCGCAGTTTCGTCGCCAGCGGGGCGGGGCAATTGTCACCGTCGCATCGGATGCGGCGCACACGCCGCGTATCGGCATGAGTGCTTATGGGGCGTCAAAAGCCGCGCTGAAAAGCCTGGCGCTAACCGTGGGACTTGAACTGGCGGGCAGCGGCGTGCGCTGCAATGTGGTTTCGCCAGGCTCGACCGATACCGACATGCAGCGTACGTTGTGGGTCAGTGATGATGCGGAACAGCAGCGTATTCGAGGGTTTGGCGAGCAGTTTAAGCTCGGCATTCCGTTGGGGAAAATCGCCCGGCCGCAGGAGATCGCCAACACGATTTTATTCCTCGCCTCCGATCTGGCCAGCCACATTACGTTGCAGGATATTGTGGTGGACGGCGGCTCCACGTTGGGGGCATGACGATGATCTGGAAACGTCATTTAACGCTGGATGAACTGAATGCCACCAGTCAGAACACCATGGTGGCGCATCTGGGCATGGTTTATACCCGACTGAGTGATGATGTGCTGGAAGCCGAAATGCCGGTGGATGAGCGTACGCATCAGCCGTTTGGTTTGCTGCACGGCGGCGCGTCGGCGGCTCTGGCGGAAACGTTGGGGTCAATGGCGGGTTATCTGATGACTCGAGACGGGCAGTGTGTGGTGGGAACTGAGTTGAACGCCACGCATCACCGCGCAGTATCGCAGGGGAAAGTGCGCGGTGTGTGCCAGCCGTTGTATCTTGGGCGACAGAATCAAAGCTGGGAAATCGTCATCTTTGATGAACAGGGGCGGCGCTGCTGCACCTGCCGTTTAGGCACGGCGGTGATGGGGTGAAGTCACCCGGCAAAGTAAAATGAAATTGCAGGGTTAACAGGTAAATGAAGTGATCTAGTTAACAATGCAATGTAAATACTCAGTGATACTTCGGGTTTGCATGGTTGTCAGGTTGTTAAATCCAGAAAAGATGTTATAGAAACAAAATGTAACATCTCTCTGGATAGGACAACGGATAACAACTATGAATAAATCAGGGAAGTACCTCGTCTGGACAGTGCTCTCCGTAATGGGAGCATTTGCCCTCGGCTATATCGCATTAAACCGTGGTGAACAGATCAACGCGTTGTGGATAGTCGTGGCGTCGGTCTGTGTCTACCTTATCGCTTACCGTTTCTATGGCCTGTACATCGCGAAAAATGTACTGGCGCTGGACCCGACGCGTATGACGCCAGCCGTGCGTCATAACGACGGTCTGGACTATGTTCCCACCGATAAAAAAGTACTGTTTGGTCACCATTTTGCAGCGATTGCCGGAGCGGGTCCGTTAGTTGGACCGGTGCTGGCGGCGCAAATGGGCTATCTGCCAGGGATGATCTGGCTGCTCGCCGGGGTAGTGCTGGCCGGCGCGGTGCAGGACTTTATGGTGCTGTTTGTTTCTACCCGTCGCGATGGTCGTTCCCTTGGCGAACTGGTGAAAGAAGAGATGGGCCCAACGGCAGGCGTCATTGCGCTGGTGGCCTGTTTTATGATCATGGTGATTATCCTCGCGGTACTGGCGATGATTGTCGTGAAAGCGCTAACCCACAGCCCGTGGGGAACTTACACCGTAGCGTTCACTATCCCGCTGGCGATTTTTATGGGGATTTACCTGCGTTATCTGCGCCCGGGTCGCATTGGCGAAGTGTCGGTCATCGGTCTGGTGTTCCTGGTATTTGCCATTATTTCCGGTGGCTGGGTGGCGGAGAGTCCTACCTGGGCCCCTTATTTTGACTTTACCGGTGTACAGCTGACCTGGATGCTGGTGGGCTACGGTTTCGTGGCTGCCGTGCTGCCGGTCTGGCTGCTGCTGGCACCGCGCGATTACCTTTCTACCTTCCTGAAAATCGGTACCATTGTGGGTCTGGCGGTAGGGATCCTGATCATGCGCCCGACGCTGACCATGCCTGCGTTGACCAAGTTTGTTGACGGTACCGGCCCGGTCTGGAGCGGTAACCTGTTCCCGTTCCTGTTTATTACCATCGCCTGCGGCGCAGTCTCTGGTTTCCACGCGCTGATTGCCTCCGGCACCACGCCGAAGATGCTGGCGAATGAAGGTCAGGCCTGTTTTATCGGCTATGGCGGGATGCTGATGGAATCCTTTGTCGCCATTATGGCGCTGGTAGCGGCCTGTGTTATCGATCCGGGCGTCTACTTTGCGATGAACAGCCCGATGGCGGTACTGGCACCTGCCGGAACCACCGATGTGGTTGCGTCAGCGGCACAGGTCGTGAGCAGCTGGGGCTTTGTTATCACGCCTGATACGCTGCATCAGATCGCGAACGATGTCGGCGAACAATCCATTATCTCCCGCGCAGGCGGCGCGCCGACGCTGGCGGTGGGCATGGCGTATATTCTGCACGGTGCGCTGGGTGGCATGATGGATGTGGCATTCTGGTATCACTTCGCCATTCTGTTTGAAGCCCTGTTTATTCTGACGGCAGTAGACGCCGGTACGCGCGCCGCGCGCTTTATGCTGCAGGATCTGCTGGGCGTGGTGTCACCAGGGCTGAAACGTACCGATTCGCTGCCAGCGAACCTGTTGGCGACGGCGCTGTGCGTACTGGCCTGGGGTTACTTCCTGCACCAGGGCGTGGTGGATCCATTGGGCGGTATTAACACCCTGTGGCCGCTGTTTGGTATCGCCAACCAGATGCTGGCCGGTATGGCGTTGATGCTCTGTGCGGTGGTGCTATTCAAGATGAAACGCCAGCGCTACGCATGGGTGGCGCTGGTGCCAACCGCCTGGCTGCTGATTTGTACCCTGACCGCTGGCTGGCAGAAAGCGTTTAGCCCGGATGCGAAAATCGGCTTCCTGGCTATCGCCAACAAATTCCAGGCGATGATCGACAGCGGTAACATTCCGGCGCAGTACACCCAGTCGCAGCTGACGCAGTTGGTGTTTAACAACCGCCTGGATGCGGGTCTCACCATCTTCTTCATGGTAGTCGTTGTGGTGCTGGGTCTGTTCTCCATCAAAACTGCGCTGGCAGCGTTGAAAGAGGACAAACCAACGTCGAAAGAGACGCCGTACGAGCCGATGCCTGAGAATGTCGAAGAGATCGTGGCGCAGGCGAAAGGCGCGCACTAATATTCTCTTAACCAATGAGCCCTCTCCTGAACGGGGAGGGCGTTTGTACGACAGGGAATCACTATGTTTGAAACACTCGCCAAAGCCGGGAAGTATTTAGGTCAAACCGCCCGGTTAATGATCGGTGTGCCGGATTACGACAACTATGTTGAACATATGCGCGTCACGCATCCGGACCAAACGCCAATGACCTACGAAGAGTTTTTCCGCGAGCGCCAGGATGCGCGATATGGGGGCAAAGGCGGCGCGAAGTGCTGTTGATTTTTTGCCGGATGGCGTTAACGCTTATCCGGCCTACAACAATGCTTTGACCGTAGGCCTGAAAAGGCGAAGCCGCCATCAGGCAACCTGCACCATAGTCATACCGTAAACGACTCTACCTTTTCGAATGCTGCGCGCAGTGTCTCCGACGTTAACGTTACCGGCAGGGCGTGAA
Organism: Citrobacter sp. RHBSTW-00029; assembly: GCF_014104295.1. Classification (NCBI taxonomy): domain Bacteria; kingdom Pseudomonadati; phylum Pseudomonadota; class Gammaproteobacteria; order Enterobacterales; family Enterobacteriaceae; genus Citrobacter; species Citrobacter sp. RHBSTW-00029. The sequence goes on along the minus strand of NZ_JABXRT010000001.1, from coordinate 2,859,901 downwards.
TGGACTCCACCGGGCGCAGGGTGTGCGCAATCACTTTATCGATTTCTGCGCGATTATTGATATCCACGTCCAGTTGAGCTAATCGGGTTGGCAGGTTGAAGCGCTGATAGGCGGTGATTAACTGCGCCAGCACAGCATCTTGTCCCAACAACGCACTCTGCACCAGGATGCCGTACGCCACTTTAGTGCCATGTAAAAACTTCTCTGTTTGTGGGAGGACGGTCAGGCCATTGTGAACAGAATGCGCCGCCGCCACGCGGGTGTAGCGCTCGCCCAGACCACCAACCATACCACCGCCAGCAATGATCGCATCCACCACGTCGCAAAACGCACGGGTCAGTTCACCACGCTGCTTATCTGCCAGCGCCTGCTCGCTGCTTTCCAGTAGGATGTCGCGGATCGTCTGTGCGGCATTGATACCCAGACGAACAGTTAATGGCAGGTTTTCCGGCTGAGGCGCAAGTACGACGGCCTCGTACCACTTCGCTAGCGTGTCGCCGATACCTGCCAGTAGATATTCCTCTGGCGCATTGAGAACGATCTCGGGTTCGACCAGCACGAGGAAATTGGCATCAGGGAAAATTTCAAAATGCAGCGCCTGACCTGCATCGTTGTACCACACGGACAGCGGCGTCCAGGCAGCGCAGGTCGCCGCAATCGTAGGAATACCGACAAACGGCAAATCCAGACGACGGGCCAACGCTTTAGCGGTGTCGAGCAATGTTCCTCCACCCACGCCAATCACCACGCTGTGATTCTCTCCCGACTCTTTTGCCAGTTGAGTAACATCGGTTTCGCTGCAATGTCCCGTAAACAGTAGGCGCTTAGCCTCGGCAAGATGAAAGGCCTCTGGCAGATAAGGCCGGGCTGCATTGATGGCGCGCTCACCATATACCCAGACGGCGCGTGAGAGTTGATCCTTTGTGAAAAAATCGTTGAGTCTCGACAGGCTGCCGCGATGGGAAAAATAGTTAGCCGGGCCGGTGACGACGCGAATCTCGGTATTACTCATGTTGTGTTGTCCTTTTGGCTGTCCTGTCCAGGCAGGTTATTTTTATATAGACGTCTGAACGTCTTGATTGCCAAATACTAGCATCGTGCTATAGTGGCTTCAACCACAACATTACACGCTGGGATAACAATAATGAGTAATAACCCGCTGATTCCGCAAAGCAAACTGCCTAATCTGGGCACCACTATTTTCACGCAAATGAGCGCGCTGGCGCAGCAGCACCAGGCCATTAACCTCTCGCAGGGATTTCCTGATTTTGATGGTCCACTCTTTTTACAAGAACGTCTGGCGTATCACGTCGCGCATGGCGCAAACCAGTATGCGCCGATGACGGGCGTACAGCCGCTGCGAGAGGCCATTGCGGATAAAACCGCGCAGTTGTACGGCTATAGACCCGACGCAAATAGCGAAGTGACCGTTACTGCGGGGGCAACGGAAGCATTGTACGCCGCGATCACGGCACTGGTACGGCCTGGCGATGAGGTGATCTGTTTTGACCCGAGCTACGACAGCTATGCGCCCGCGATCGAATTATCCGGCGGCGAGGTTAAACGCATCGCGCTGCAACCGCCGTCTTTTCGCGTCGACTGGCAGGAATTTGCTGCGCTAATCAGTGACCGCACCCGGCTGGTGATCCTAAATACACCGCATAACCCCTCGGCTACGGTATGGCAGAAGGCGGACTTTGAGGCGTTATGGCAGGCTATTAACCGGCATGAGATTTATGTTGTCAGTGACGAAGTCTACGAGCATATCTGTTTTGCCACGCATGGGCATGCCAGCGTGCTGGCGCATCCGCAACTAAGGGCGCGCGCAGTTGCCGTTTCATCATTTGGCAAAACCTATCATATGACGGGCTGGAAAGTGGGGTACTGTGTTGCGCCACCGGCTATCAGCGCGGAGTTACGTAAGGTCCATCAGTATTTAACCTTCTCGGTCAACACGCCGGCACAACTGGCGCTGGCGGATATGCTGCGCGAAGATCCGACGCACTACCGTGAGCTGCCCGCGTTTTATCAGAGAAAACGTGATGTGCTGGTGAATGCGCTGCGTGACAGTCGGCTGGAAATACTACCCTGCGAAGGGACGTACTTTTTGCTGATTGATTACAGTGCTGTTTCTGATCTCAACGATGTGGCGTTTTGCCAATGGCTGACTAAAGAGGTCGGCGTGGCGGCGATACCGCTGTCCGTTTTCTGCGCCGATCCTTTCCCACATAAGCTGATTCGCCTGTGTTTTGCTAAGCAAGAATCGACGCTGCTGGCAGCGGCAGAACGCCTGGTTACGCTGTAGTGACGCGATTTCGCTACTTCACCGTCCAGGCTTTGGAGAATCGACGGTCGGCAAATAACTCTTGCAGACCGTTGATTTGCTTCAGACGTAAGACTTCGTCGCTATCCATCCCCAGTTCTTTACCGATTTTCTCTTCGCTCCAGCCTAATTGTGATAATTCACGAACGATTTCCGACATGGCATGGATTTGATGCCGCCCACGGGCACGATTGTGGCGGATTGTCGCCGCCATGCGCTCATGACGCCCGCGTTGCAGACAGGCAACGGGCAGATAACCTTTCAGGCGTGATTTTAGCGATGATTTGTTTTTGCCGATTTCATGTCGATGGAATCCGTCGACGATTTCATATTCTTCCGGGGTTGATTGAACCACGACGATCGGTTGTGTGAAGCCATCGGCTTCAATGGATTTCAGCAGTAGCTTTTTCTCCGGCGGCGCAACGTTATTTGGGTTGTAATCATTTGGCGAAATAGCGCTGTTTTTGATCCACAGAACGCAGTCTACCGGTTCTTCACGGAAAGGACTGACGCTATGGATTGCCATCCTGAATTCATTGATTGCTTCAATTCGTTCTTCTTCTGAAAGGCCAGAAAGAAAACCGGTGAGTTCCTGAGTTAGTCGTCGTTGCATAAGATCCCCCATTCCTGGCGTTTGGTTTTCATACGTTCGTTATAACGCTGATAGTTTTTCATTTTTGTGGGACTGAATGAGAGTGCCCGACACCAGTAGTCATTATTCAGCAGTACTTTGCAGATCCGTCTCCATGAGGGGATATCTTTAGAACCAATATCGTTTTCCTGGGTTTGAGGAATATTATCGATCCCTTTTTTCTTGTACCACTGTAAATAGACGGCGATTTTGTTGCGGTAGTGCTCTGCGGTCTGTTGCGGCATGCTGTCTAATAGCAGCATGGCGTACGCTTGCCAGCTTAAATGCTCAGGTTTTAATATTTTCCGGTGGCCGTAAAAATGGTTGTCATGACCGGCGTATATTCCGCCGCTTTTAACGCCGCTAACCCGGGTGCACATGGCTGCCCATCGCTGTGGCTCAATAACATGATACAGCCACAGTCCCTGGCGTTGTTCCGGGCCAAAGGGTTCGCAAATGCGCATATATCGTGTTGGCACGCCAGCCTGGTACATCAGGTTATACAGGGGGTTGCATGGCATTTTTGTTTTCGCAAACCATGTCCATATATCGGCTGTTTTCCAGTCATACACCGGATAGATATACCAGGTGTGTCCTCCCGGTGCGGCGGTAGTCCACGGTTTGTCATCGGCAAAACGTTGCTTACGTGAATGGGCAATGGCGACAAAACGGTTATATGACTCGTCGGCACGGATGCCTACCATCATTGCCGCAGGACGTTTTTCTGAAAACCAGTCAGCGAACTCACGAACGAATTGTTCAAAGGTCATGCCGGGTTGGTAGAAATGAAAGAAACTGGGATCGGTAATCGCATCTGCTGGTGGTTGCCGCACCCATTGTGTATTGGGTTCCCAACACTGCCATTCCGGTTGAAATTGTGAGAGAGAATTTTGGGTGGTGAGCGGTATTGCTACCCAATAAAAACGTTCTATAACGTCAGAATAGTGTTCTCGTAGCGCTTCAACATAGTCGATAGTACAAGAGAACTGGGCTTCCCAGTCAATAAACAATACGCTTATTTTTTTATGTAACTGGCGTGCAAGAGTGGCGGTGAGATGCATCATGAGCCCGGAGTCTTTCCCTCCAGACAGTGAAACGCACACGCGAGGCAGTGTTTCCAAAGTCCAGGTAATGCGTTCCTGAGCGGCTTCCAGCACGCTCTGACTCAGAAGGATTTTGTAAACAGACATAGCAAGTCCATACTGAAAGAATAAAAGAGTAACATCTCTAATGTATACTTTGAATAAGATATGCCAATTTACGAAGCGTGCAACCTTTAAATATATTCACTTAATGTATTTAAAATATTTTTTTATTTAGTGTATGTATGGTTCTTTGAGATGTCGCTTTTTTCGGTTTTTTTGTTTATTTTTGTTATGGAGTTCTCAAAGTTTTTGTTGTTAAGTGAGGCCCGGTTGTACATTAAAAATAGATTTATTGATGGCGGCTTAATATCTGTTCTGATTTTCTTTAAATTGAATAATGACGAATATAATTCAAAGGTTGGTTTAGGAATGAAACCAATGATATCTGTAATGGATATAATGTTGATAATAGACATTAGTGAATCACTAGAGAACCCGGTTTTACGATTGGCGAGAAAAGCATTTGTTTCCGACTGGTGCTCTTTTACACCAGCATCGTCAGAGAGAAACCGCGAAAACTGTTCTTCCAGTATTTCATTTAACGTTGTTTTTTCATTTATTCTGGGGTGGTTTTTGCCACAGACCAATACGGTCTCAATTGTCCTGAATGGGGTGCATATAATTGAGCGGTTAACGATCGGTGATGTCGTGATGACAACATCCGCTTTACGGTAGGCGAGTAAGTCTTCAGCGGTTTCCGATGTTATCAGAATATCACGATGTTCAATTTCAACATATTTGTCTTCCCTGATAGATTTAATTAACTCACTTATGTAGGCATTGCTGATAATTTGCGGACTGTAAATGACGAATTTTTTCTTCAGACTGGAGCTGTGCATGATATTTATTGTTTCTTCCAGACTGTTGAGATTGTTCTCAAGGTGATGGTGTAGATTGACCGCCGTTACGGTAGGCGTAATACCTTTCCCTGCCCGAATAAACAAAGGATCATTGAATTGAGTGCGAAGCCTTTGTAGCGACTGGCTAACGGCTGAGGGGGTAATAAACAGCGTTTCGGCGGCTTTGCTTATGCTCAGATTCTGATAGATACACTCGAAAATAACCAGCAGGTTCAGATCGAATTTTTTGAGGTCGTAAAGGTTAGCCATACGCTAATTCCTGTTTTAGTTTAGTTGTGAAATATTTCATTTTGTTATGTATAAGTTGTAATGCATTATCGTTTCATATACATGTAAAACTTAATGAATAGTTTACTACTACTTAAAATAGCACAGGCAGGGTTATTTTTTCGGTAAAAAGTGCTAACGGGTTAATTGATATAGAAAAGAAGAATGATTGATATGAAAATAATATCAATCATTCGTTGCGTATATTTATTTGGCTCCCATGATAATATCCAGCTTCTCTTTATCGGGCAAACCTACTGCCTGTTGCAGGGTATTATCTTTGCTCATGTAATAAATGGCGGGTGTGACATTGGCGCCTAAATCGTCCATTAGTTTTTGGTTGATATTCAGCGTCTTCATTTGCTCGGCAGGCGGGTTTGCTGGCAGTGCCAGCGTCATTTTGCCGCCGGAGGCTTCATAGTCGTGCCAGGTTTTAGCGGGGTCCTTGCTTGCCAGAATGGCCGCAGCGGTTGCCGGGCTTTCGGGTTTTATTACGCCAACCAGCAACGTGCGCAGTTGGACTTTACCGGCGTCCACCCACGGGCGCGCCTGCTGCCAGAACTGTTTACAATAGGGACAGAAGGGATCGGCAAACACATACACAATAACTGGCGCGTCTTTTTTGCCATCCAGAATCCACGACGCTTTTTCCATGCGTTGCCACATCTCGCGCCCGGCAGGGGCATAGATCTCTTTTTCTATCAGCGCATTACTCAGGTTTTCACCTTTCTCGTTATACATATAGCCGGAGATCGCCTGTTTTCCATCAGGCGTCACATAGATAGTGACCCCCATGTCCTGATATTTGCCCAGATAACCTTTCATGCCTCCCGGGGCGTCGAACGACTTCAGAATCGTAATGCCCTGTTTCTCAATCGCTTTCACGGGGGCAGGAAGCTCTTCAGCGTGGACGACTGCAGGGAGCAGAGCTAAGAGTAATGTACGTTTAAACATTGATTTTCCTTATAAAATTAGAAGGAAAGGGAGTTAAGTTGCAAAACCTATCGCAGCCATAGGTAAGATCGACAGTCTGTCGATTGCCCTTTCGGTAGTTGGGTGATGTAATCCCAATCGCTGTTACGACCTTGGTTAAGGTAATGTAGAGCGCAACACATAGCCAGTTCTGCTGGCACTGAAGTTACTTGCGGGTAACTCGGGTAATGAGGCTCCCTGCAAAGGGAGCCTTTTTTACTTTTAGAATAGGGTTTACACCATGCGGTTGAGTCGGTTGTTAGTTAACGCTTATTGATTTGATAAAGGAAACGCATTAGCCCTTATCAATGATTTTCGTTAACTTATCCCTCAACGAAAACACGGAGGAAGTACAGATGTCTTTGATTAATACCAAAATTAAACCTTTCAAAAACCAGGCGTTCAAAAACGGTGAGTTCATCGAAGTAACCGAGAAAGATACCGAAGGTCGTTGGAGTGTCTTCTTCTTCTACCCGGCTGATTTTACGTTCGTATGTCCGACCGAGCTGGGCGACGTTGCTGACCATTACGAAGAACTGCAGAAACTGGGTGTGGACGTTTACTCTGTTTCTACTGACACTCATTTTACTCACAAAGCATGGCACAGCAGCTCTGAAACCATCGCGAAAATCAAATATGCGATGATCGGCGACCCGACTGGCGCCCTGACCCGTAACTTCGACAACATGCGTGAAGATGAAGGTCTGGCTGACCGTGCAACATTTGTTGTTGACCCGCAGGGTATCATCCAGGCAATCGAAGTTACCGCTGAAGGTATCGGCCGTGATGCGTCTGACCTGCTGCGCAAAATTAAAGCTGCACAGTATGTCGCTTCCCACCCAGGTGAAGTTTGCCCGGCTAAGTGGAAAGAAGGCGAAGCGACCTTAGCGCCATCTTTAGATCTGGTCGGCAAGATCTAAGTCTGTTTTGCCTTGCGGCGCTGCGCTTGCATAGGCCTACGAAACCGTAGGCCGGGTAAACGAAGTGCCACCCGGCAATCAATGGGCGCAGACGCGCCCATTTCATTCCAGCACCATGACGCAAGTTGCATTGATGCGGCCCCGCGAATTCGGCTTGCATGATGATGTTTTCAGAGAGGGAAGAATAATGCTCGACACAAATATGAAAACCCAGCTCAAGGCTTATCTTGAGAAACTGACCAAACCTGTTGAGCTGATTGCTACGCTGGATGACAGCGCTAAATCGGCAGAAATCAAGGAACTGCTGACTGAAATTGCTGAACTGTCAGAAAAAGTCACCTTTAAAGAAGATAATACTCTGGACGTACGTAAGCCATCGTTCCTGATTACCAATCCTGGTTCTCACCAGGGGCCGCGCTTTGCCGGTTCTCCGCTGGGGCATGAGTTTACCTCTCTGGTTCTGGCGCTGTTGTGGACCGGTGGTCATCCGTCAAAAGAGGCACAGTCACTGCTGGAGCAGATCCGCGACCTCGACGGGGACTTTGAGTTTGAAACCTATTATTCGCTTTCCTGCCATAACTGCCCGGATGTGGTGCAAGCGCTCAACCTGATGTCTGTACTTAACCCACGCATCAAGCATACGGCGATTGATGGCGGTACATTCCAGAACGAAATTACCGATCGTAACGTCATGGGCGTACCGGCGGTCTATATGAACGGCAAAGAGTTCGGCCAGGGTCGTATGACGCTGACTGAAATCGTAGCGAAAGTGGATACCGGTGCAGAAAAGCGCGCAGCGGAAGAGTTGAATAAGCGTGATGCTTACGATGTGCTGATCGTCGGTTCGGGTCCTGCCGGGGCAGCGGCTGCGGTGTACTCTGCACGTAAAGGTATTCGCACCGGTCTGATGGGCGAACGCTTTGGCGGTCAGGTTCTTGATACCGTTGATATCGAAAACTACATCTCTGTACCGAAAACCGAAGGCCAGAAACTGGCTGGCGCACTGAAAGCACATGTTGATGATTACGATGTTGATGTTATTGATAGCCAGAGTGCGAGCAAACTGGTTCCGGCAGCTCAGGAAGGTGGTTTGCATCAGATTGAAACGGCTTCCGGCGCGGTGTTGAAAGCACGCAGCATCATCATTGCTACCGGTGCAAAATGGCGCAACATGAATGTTCCGGGTGAAGATCAGTATCGCACCAAGGGCGTAACCTACTGTCCGCACTGTGATGGCCCGCTGTTTAAAGGCAAGCGTGTCGCGGTGATAGGTGGCGGTAACTCGGGTGTTGAAGCGGCTATCGATCTGGCGGGTATCGTCGAGCACGTGACGTTGCTGGAATTTGCCCCGGAAATGAAAGCCGATCAGGTTCTGCAGAATAAAGTCCGCAGTCTGAAAAACGTCGACATTATTCTGAATGCGCAAACCACAGAAGTGAAAGGCGACGGCAGTAAAGTCACCGGTCTGGAGTATCGTGACCGCGTCAGCGGTGATATCCACAATGTGGAACTGGCGGGTATCTTTGTGCAGATTGGCCTGTTGCCAAATACCAACTGGCTGGAAGGCGCCGTTGAGCGTAACCGCATGGGTGAAATCATCATTGATGCCAAGTGCGAGACCAGCGTGAAGGGCGTTTTCGCGGCCGGAGACTGCACCACCGTACCGTATAAGCAGATTATCATTGCGACTGGCGAAGGTGCCAAAGCATCATTGAGCTCGTTTGATTATCTGATTCGCACCACAACCGTATAAGAAAGTAAGACTCACCTGCAAAAGAAGCGAAATGCCCGATAGCACAAGCATATCGGGCCTACAAATGGGATATCATCGGTTTGTAGGAGAAAGAGGCTACCGGAAGGTAGCCTCTTTTTTTATTAGCGAACTACCAGCACCGGTAAGGTAGCGTGGCGGACAACGCTGGAGGCGTTAGATCCGAGCAGATGGGTGCTGATTGATGGGTTACGCGATCCGATGACCACCACATCTGCATTCAACTCTTCACCCAATTCGTTTACCACATCACGCACGCTACCAAAGCGAACGTGCTGCTTAATGCGGGAAGGATCGATACTGAAGTGACCGACCATCGTTTGCAGACGGGTTTCCGCTTCGTGTTGCAGATGCTCTTCAAAACGACGAACGTCAGCGGCAAAACGGTGCAGACTCAGACTGGCAGAACCCGGGAGCACATGCAGCAGATGGATCACCCCTTTATCTTGTGCCAGAAATTCTGCATGGCGAACAGCCTTGTCGCTCAGTTCCATTTCGAATACATCAACAGGCATTATGATTGTGTTGTACATAAACATTCTCCTTGTCATTACATGAACACATAACAGCATAGTATTAAAAATGATTCTGTCAGTCACGACACAGATTTATGTTTTGCGAACAGGAGAAAAGGAAGTGTAGTAAGTGAAAGAAAGCAGGGGTTGAAGCGGAAAGAGGATGCGGATGCATCCCCTGTAAGATAAAGCGAGTCGCTTTGATAAGACAGAGTTAGCGCAGGTAGTCGCCTGCAGCTTCAGGCTGGTACTCAAGCTCGATGACTTCGAGGTGGGTCGATGTACCGCCCGGTAATTCCCAATGGATCGTATCGCCAACGCGCAGGCCCAGAAGCGCTGCACCGACTGGCGCCATTACCGAAAGCTGTGTACTGCTGTCAGTCATATTGGCCGGATATACCAGGGTACGTACACGCACTTCGCCATCGCTCAGATTGCGGAATTTCACGCGGCTGTTCATGGTCACCACGTCGTGCGGCATGGTTTCCGGGGAACACATTTGGGCGCGATCCAGTTCAGCGTTTAATGCGTCCGCTATCGGTAAACCAGCAAACGCAGGTTGCTCCAACAGGCGGTCAATGCGTTCCGCATCGAGGTCGTTAATGATAATAGTTGGTCTGGACATTTATTACTCCATGTCGTCGATACTGCGGATGCGCAGGTAAATAATCCCAAAAGAAAACCCTCACCGTCAGGCGGCAAGGGTTTAGCTTTTATGATGATACTGAGACTTACCCCATGTTTGAAGTGATTTAGTTCACATTCAGGCAAATCATCAATATTGCTGCAGATGAAGGGGGTGGCAAAAAACGTGATCGTTCTCAAATTTGCATTATGCTTTTTAAGCGCTCGCTGCGGGCGCGCCACGACAACTCAGTGTTCCTCGACAGGAGATCTCATGAGCCAGTACGACAAACTTACCTTAAAAGATGGCAGTTATTTGCATTTCAAAGACTGGGGAAGCGGCCAGCCCATTGTGTTCAGCCATGGTTGGCCGCTAACCGCAGATGCATTTGAAGATCAGATGTTGTTTCTCGGGTCGAAAGGATTTCGTGTGATAGCCCATGACAGACGAGGGCACGGGCGTTCGGCCCAGCCCTGGGATGGCCACAATATGGATCAGTATGCTGACGATTTGGCCGAACTTACCGCGTATCTCAATCTCAAAGATGCTGTGCATGTCGGGCACTCTACCGGCGGTGGCGAAGTTGCTCGTTATATTGGCCGCCATGGGACGCAGAGGGTCGCAAAAGCGGTACTCATTGGTGCGGTAACGCCCATCATGATCAAAACCGACTTTAACCCGAATGGTGTACCTAAGGAGGTGTTTGATGGCATTCGTGAAGGCGTTGTGAACGATCGTGCTGCCTTTTTCTATGAGCTGACGGCCGCATTCTATGGCTACAATCGACCGGGCGCAAAGGAGTCGAAGGCGGTCCGTGAAAGTTTTGTCGAACAGGGCTTACAAGGATCAATCAAAGCACTGTACGACTGTATCCATGCGTTCTCGGAAACAGACTTGCGTGAAGATCTCAAAAAAATGACCATCCCGACGTTGGTGATCCATGGTGACGACGATCAGATTGTCCCGTTTGAAACCTGCGGTAAGGTCGCGGCAGAAATCCTACCAGATGCGCAGTTGAAGGTGTATGCCGGTGGATCTCACGGTATTTGCACCACCCATAAGCAACAGATCAACGGTGACCTGCTCAACTTTATTCAGTCGTAATCGTTGGCAGATTGTTCTACGCTGATCTTCTTTTTCCAGGGGGATGAGCGAAGCATAATTTGTGCTGCGCTGACGTTAACTTCAACAGGGAACGCTATGTATTTCTATCAACCGTCACAGGGACACGGCCTGCCACATGACCCGCTAAATGCCATCATTGGACCGCGCCCGATTGGCTGGATTGCGTCGAGTGACAGTAACGGTCGGCATAATCTGGCACCGTACAGTTTCTTTAACTGCTTTAACTATCATCCACCGATTATCGGTTTTGCCAGCAGCGGCTGGAAAGACAGTGTGCAGAATATTATCGAAACAGGTGAGTTTGTCTGGAACCTGACCACCCTTGAGCTGGCCACTGCGATGAACGAAACGTCAGCCAGCTTGCCGCACGGCGAGGACGAGTTTTTTGCCGCCGGGCTTAGCAAGGCAGATAGCCGGATAGTCAACGTGCCGCGCGTGGCGCAAAGCCCGGTCAATTTTGAGTGTCGTTTATCACAGAGCCTGCAACTGACGGCCGCAGATGGCTCACCGGTTGATACCTGGCTGGTATTGGGGGAAGTGGTGGGCATCCACATCGATGAAACGCTGCTGGAAGACGGCATCTATCAGACGGCGAAAGCGAAGCCGGTACTGCGTGCTGGTGGGCCAACGGCGTATTATTCGATCAGTGAAACACACCGTTTTGATTTAGTTCGCCCGGACGCCCGAGCAAAACGCTAAGCTTACGGACCGACGCCAGCTTGCAGCGTCGGTCGCAAGTTTCAATATCCCACTTTGTCGATAATAAACTGTTTACCACAGCTACCTGGATGTGGTTGCGGTAAGAATGACTGTGCAGATAACGTCTGGTTGATGTTGTCGGCTTTCAGGGAGAACTGGATCTCAGTGAGATACGCTGGATTGCCGTGGCAGCTTAGCTTCACAGCTTTGACGTTCTCTTTGCCCCAGCTTTTGGCAACTGCAGCGTCAAATGCGTTACGGCTGACGGTTTTGCCGTAGTTTTCCGCCAGGAATTTGCCCACCTCGCTGTTCTTAACCTCATTATTCAGCCGTACCATCGTGCCAAAGTACGCGTCGGGATCAAAACCGAAACACGCGCCATGTTTGGCATACTCGTAACGTTCCAGACAGGATCTCCCTCCAGCGCCGGGCATTACAGCGCTGAGTTTTGCTGCGCTTTCCAGCGACAGTCCGGTTTCGGGGGCCGCGCATTTACGGCTGGCACGTGCTTCAGGCAGGTTGGGAATTGGTCGCGTTGCGCAGCCAAAACGCATCCAGCGGCGGTTGTCTACTCCACGGGCGGCAATGGATTTAGGCAGGCTGGGCCATAAACCGTGAACGGTCAGGAAATCCGCTTTGTCTGCGCTCTCTTTTTGTAAACGACATTCGTCAGGTTCCTGACGATTACGCTCGTATTGGCTCTGACAAAATCCGGTTTGCCAGGAGAGGGCCAGCACGTAGCTGTCAAAGTCAGCGTACTGTTTTGCCTGGAGTTCATCGGCCTGAGCCGCAGAAACTGGCAGCAGAAGCGCTGCCAGTAATGAAGAATAACGCCATGTTGATGTCATGATGATTTCGAATACTTATATAAATTCTGAATATCATCTATTTAATCATAAAAAATGCCAGTCAGGTTTAGCTGACTGGCATCATTTTCATCAGGCGTGAACCGAAATGATTAGCTCCACATTGCCAGAATCGGCCAGCCGACCAGCAGAAGCATAGAGATGTAGATAACGCCGAAGATAGCACCCAGACGCCAGTAGTCTTTAGACTTCACATAACCACAGCCGTAGATGATAACGCCAGGGCCTGTTGCATACGGAGTCAGACAGCCCATGATACCGATGGACAACACCAGCAGGATACACAGGTGTTCCATCGGCACGCCCGGGATACCTTTACCTACCGCCAGAATAACCGGCAGCATGGTGGCGGTGTGCGCAGAAAGGCTGGCAAACAGGTAGTGAGCAAAGTAGAACACCAGCACCAGAACGATTACTGTTGCGTTAGGCGAGAAGCCTTCCAGGTGCGTGCTCATGGTGTTGGCGAACCAGTCGATAAAGCCTGAACGGGTTAAACCGTTGGCCATTACTACCAGAGTGGCAAGGTTGACCAGGGTGTTCCATGCGCTGTTATAGCGGGTAATATCTTTCCACGGTACCACGTGCAGCGCCAGCATCAGGGAGACTGCCAGCAGGCCCACTGCGGTAGCGTCAATGAGCTTGCCACCGAAAACCCACAGACCCAGGCTGAGCAGAACCAGACCGATCAGCGTTATCTCTTTACGGGTCAGTTTACCCATGGTTTTCAGTTCATCACCGGCCCATGCGGCAACTTCAGCACTGTGGGTGACTTCCGGCTTGTACAGAACATAGGACAGCCACGGAGCAACGATCAGCAAAATAATACCGACCGGCAGGAAGCTGAGGAACCACTGCAACCAGCTGATTTGAATCCCGGCGATTTTGTTAACGAATTCCAGACCCAGTACGTTTGGCGCAGCGCCGGTAACGAACATAGAGGAGCTCAGGCTGGTACTGATAACCATCATCCACATCAGATATCCGCCGATACGGCGCGCGGAAGGATCGTTAGGGAAGGATTTAAACAGCGGCGGCAGGTTTTTGATAACCGGGAATACAGTACCACCGGTACGCGCGGTGTTGGACGGTGTAAACGGCGCCAGCAGAATGTCGATGATAACAATCGCATAGCCCAGCGTCAGGGTACGTTTCCCCATGAATTTCACCAGGAACAGCGCGATACGACGACCCAGACCGGTGACCTCATAACCCAGCGCGAAAATAAACGCACCAAACACCAACCACACGGTGGTGCTGGAGAAGCCCGCCAGACCCCATTTCAGCGCTTGCTTACCCGCTTTAAATGCCGGGTCGGCCAGTTCTGAAGCATCAAACAGCAGATAGTTGCTGCCGATAACGCAGATCGTTACGGCGATAAAGCTGATCGCTGTTGCCGGAATTGGCTCCAGGATCATACCGACGATCATCGCCACAAACACGGCAAAGTAGTGCCAGGCCTGTGGAGGCATTCCATCAGGGACGGGGATAAGAAACATGACGCCCATTACGACCAATGGGGCCAGTAACTTCCATATTTTATCTTTTGCTAAAGACATGTGTGATTCTCCGGAAAGGATCTTTAATTGTGATAATGATGAACTTGTGAAATCTGAGCTAAGAACCAGGTGACGATCAGCAGATCGGCGCAGCCTCCGGGACTGAGGTTGCGTTCAATGCACTGTTGGTCGAACTGGTGTAGGTATTCGAGATCGGCAGGGGTACGAATCCCCCCTTGCTGTATCAGGGCGGTGGCCTGCTGCTGTAGCCAACGCAGACCTTCTGCGCCGCCACGTGAAGCCACGTTGGTGTCGCCGTTGATTGACATCAGCAGCAATAAAGTGTCGAGTAACGCCAGTTCAGGGTCGCGGCCCTGAGTCAGCAGTGCGCGGTAGTGCGGCAGGGCATGCTGGATGACGAGCGGGTATCCCGCTTCGGCTTCGCCCCGTGCGCCGGTTAATCCCAGTTGCTGATAAAGACGTTGGCCAGCCGTGAGTTGTTGATTGTTCTGGCGCAGTTCGCGCTCGGTCAGGCCCCGGCAAAATGTTGCTGCCGTAGAGCAAATGGTTTCAGCGGTAACAGTCAGTTGGAGCTGGTGCAGGCGGCCAATGGCGGCACACAGCAGTCCCAGAGAAAAGATGCTGCCTTTGTGGGTATTTACCCCAGCGGTGGCGCGAAACATATCAGCTTCGCAGGCCATACCCAGCGGACGCAGTCCTTTCAATACATCCTCAGGCGACAGCTGTGCGCTAAACGCCCCATATTCAATAAAACGTGGCAGCCAGGCCTGGATAGCCTCTGCGCTGCGATGAAAATCTTCCAGCGCCATATCTTTATGCGCGCCATTATTAATGCGATCCACCAGACCCGGCTTGGGCGATAAGTTGACTTCAGTCAGCATGGCGCGCCAGGCAAGTGTTGCGTAGGCGTCGGGCAGATCCAGTGGAAGGACTGCGTTATTCGTCGATGTTGCGGGAATCGGCATCATGCAGCAGTGCCTCCATTTGAATGAGTAAGTCGGAAAGCGCGTGGGTTTTACCCCGCGCACATTCTGCAGCGCTTTGCTCGCACAACAGACAGCGGCGGGCAGGAAGCGCGAAATGACGCCGGGACAGAATTTCCCCTTCAGGGGTCAGGACATCGATGTCCCATAACCGTCCCAGCGGATGTGAATGCTCAAGCCCGATAGTGGCGAGCTTGAGGTCGTTGGCTGGTGCCTCGATGGACAACAGACCTTCCGGACCGCTGGCGGAGACCAGCGCAGTTTGCTCCCTGACAATCCAGGATGATTGTTTCGCCAGCGCAAGCAGGGCGATGACGCCGTGATTAAAGATGCGACGGGTTAATTCGCTGTCTTTGATCGGACCTGGCGCTACCACGGTAAAAGAGACCGATGGCGCGTGGTGACGCGTGAGCCAGGCATGTTGCCTCGCTTGTCTCTCATCACGGCTGGCGAGCAGCTCGGGAATGGAAACCGCGTGGCAGGTGGCGTGTTCAGGGAGCAGGTGCATGGCTTATTCCTTCACCTGATGCACAACGTCAATCACTGAGCCATCGCGATAACGCACAACGGCAATTACGCGGTCAGTAAATTCGATTGCGCGTGGCTGACCGGTAAGCTGCTGTGCACGTTCGCGTAACCATTCAATGGACACGACTTTCATACCCGCTTCTTGCAGACGTTCTGCCAGCTCAGGGCGCGCAGGGTTGACGGCGATACCGTGGTCAGTGACCAGGATATCAACGCTGGAACCTGGGGTTACGCAGGTCAGGACGTTATCAACCAGCGTCGGGATGCGCCCGCGAACCAGCGGTGCGACGATGATGGAAAGCGCTGCGGCAACAGCTGTATCACAGTGACCACCGGATGCGCCGCGCAGTACGCCGTCAGAACCGGTCAGTACGTTAACGTTGAAGTGGGTATCCACTTCAAGTGCGCTCAGCACCACGACGTCCAGACGATCGACAGAGGCGCCTTTTGAGCCCCAGTTGGCATACTGGTTAGCACTGATTTCAATGTGATTTGGATTGCGGGCCAGGGACTCAGCCGCATTACGGTCGAAGCTCTGTACATCCAGCAGTTTGCGGATTAAACCTTTCTCATGCAGGTCAACGATGGTGGCAGTGATACCGCCCAGCGCAAAGTCAGCACGGATGTCGCGGCTGCGCATTTTGTCTTCCAGGAAACGGGTAACGGCCAGAGACGCGCCGCCGGTGCCTGTCTGCAGTGAGAAGCCTTCATTGAAGTAGCCGGAGTTAGCAATAACCTCTGCTGCGCTGCGGGCGATCAGCAATTCGCGCGGGTTGGTGGTCATGCGAGTGGCATCAGCACCAATTTTGTCCGCATCACCGACCTGATCGATCTGCACGATCAGATCCACCTGATCCTGGGTAATGCTGGCTGGATTATGCGGGTAGGTCAGCAGCTGTTCGGTCAGCAGGACAACCTGTTTTGCGTTTTCGGCGTCTACGCGGGCATAGCCCAGTGAGCCGCAGCACGCTTTACCGGTATAACCGTTGGCGTTACCAAACGGGTCACAGGACGGCACGCCGAGGAAGGCGACATCAATGTTGAGCTCGCCGCTTTGTACCAGATGTACACGACCACCGTGAGAGTGGACCTGAACAGGTTCAGCCAGCAGACCGCGAGAGATCTCTTCTGCCAGCGGGCCACGCAGACCAGAAGTATAAATACGGCTGACGACACCCTGACGAATGTGTTCAACCAGCGGCGCATGGCAGTCGCTCAGGGAGCTGGAAGCCAGCGTCAGGTTTTTAAAGCCCATTGCAGCGATGGTATCCATCACCAGGTTGATCGTCAGATCGCCACCACGGAAAGCGTGGTGGAAGGAGATGGTCATGCCATCCTGTAAGCCTGAACGGCGAATGGCCTCTTCCAGGTTAGCGCACAGTTTTTTGTTGCGCGGTTTTTGCGCCTGTAATTCAACTTTTGCGGTGCTCTGATAAGCGGAAAGCTCGCTTTCTGCATGACGGCTCCAGGTCGCCACGCGATCCTGGCGTTGAGACTGTTCGATTTTCTGCGTCATTTTTTTGCCTTATTCTTCGCGAATGCCGGAAAGTTCTGCACGGGAGATAACCAGAAGGGCGCGCTCGATAACCGGGCTGTCGACCATCTTGCCGTTGAGGGAAACTACGCCACGGCCTTCACGGGCGGCGGCTTCAGCGGCTTCTACCACCAGACGTGCGTGAGCCAGCTCTTTGCGCGTCGGGGCATATAGGTTGTGCAGGAGTTCAATCTGACGCGGGTTGATGAGCGACTTACCATCGAAACCCAGTTGCTTGATGTGTGCGGCTTCGTGCAGGAAACCCGCTTCGTTATTGGCATCGGAATAGACGGTATCGAACGCCTGAATGCCAGCCGAACGCGCAGCCTGCAGAATTGAGCAGCGGGCAAACAGCAGTTCAGTACCTTCCGGGGAGCGTTCAGTGCGCAGGTTACGCACGTAGTCTTCTGCGCCGAGCGCAATACCGATCAGACGCTCGGAAGCATGGGCAATTTCTACCGCGCGGGTAATACCTAATGGTGATTCGATAGCGGCCAACAGACCGGTGCTGCCGGGTTCACGACCACAGGCTTTCTCGATGCGCAGGATTTCGCTTTCGATGTCGATGACATCCTGGGCGGTATCCGTTTTGGGTAAACGTACGATGTCAGCACCACCGCGTACCACGGCTTCAAGGTCGTTGATGCCCCATTCGGAGTCGAGGGCGTTTACGCGCACGATAGTTTCAACGTCGTGATACAGCGGATGCTGCAGCGCGTGATAGACCATGCGGCGCGCGGTGTCTTTCTCACGCAGTGCGACGGAGTCTTCCAGGTCGAACATCAGCGCATCTGCCGGGTAGATGAATGAGTTGCTGACCATCGCGGCGTTAGCGCCTGGTACGAACAACATGCTGCGGCGTGTGCGGGATTTACGTTGTTGTAAAGAATCGGAAATCATTGGCAATCCTCCCATGGCAGTGCCGGAATGCCGCTGGCGCGGGCCAGTAATGCTTCCAGTCGCGCACGTAAAATGCAGTCCAGTGCGCCTTTATCATCAACATTTAATTGCACGCCGCGGACGTTATAGCGGGACAGAACGTCCAGAATGGTGGCCCTGATGGCATCACCGAACTGCTTTTCGACGCTACTGTTAACCTGCAGGTCAATATCCTGCGTATCGAGCGGGGCGATGCGGATCATCACATCACCGGACTCGAGAGTGCCTGCGACGGCTGCCTGGTTTATTTTCATTTTTCACCTGTTGCTAATGCGGGGGTATTTTGGCGGACTGCCGCAGCCGATGAGGTTCGCTCAACCATGCTTTGCAAGTAGTGCAGCGTGGCCTCGGGTACCAGGGATGCGATAGCCGTGAGATCTTTTTTAACCAGCAGCTTGCGCACCCAGGAGGCGGAAATCGGCATCTCCTGGAAACACAGCCGCTCAATTTCCACCAGTTCAATCGGCGGGGCGGGAAGTGTTGGGGTCTCCAGCCAGTAGCGCATATCGTTGTTGTACTGGGAGGTGACGGTGCAATATGGCTCAGTACCGACGAAACGGTGCGTAACGCCGAGTGCCGGGGCCAGGTACTGACGGAAAATTTTCAGGTCTATTTCGGTGTAGCAGTGGTTAATAACGCTCTGCTCTTTAATGAAGTAGCACGGGAACGTGGCGCGAGAGATGATGTATTCCGAACCGCGGTGTACGGTTAAACGTGGAATATCTTTTGTCCCTTTGAGGACCAGGTCCAGTCGGTCTTCATACGGGAAACGCGAAGTATCTTCTTTCACCAAAAACAGATGCAGCCAGTCGCACTGTGCGGCGGCTTGTTGGATCAGAAAACGGTGCCCGTTGGTGAAGGGGTTGGCATTCATCACGATACAGCCAATTTTTTTCCCTTCACGGCGCTGTTTTGCCAGTGATTCAGCGTAACGTTTGAGGCGAGTGGTGCTGTTTTCCATCAGTACCATAATGCCGGGCACGCTGGTCAGCGTCGAAAAGCCGCACTGCTTAAACAGTGACTCATACTCGGTTTTGGTATAGATGAAGAGATGGGTGCAATGCCGCTCGTAGGCGAGGTTGATTAACTCAGTCGCCAGCGTCAGCGCTAAGCCTTCACCGCGTACGGATTCACAGATCGCGACGCATTTAATGATATTGCCGGCGATACCGCCACAGGCGATCAGACGATCGTTACGGGTGACGGTGATAAATACTTCGACGGTGGTATCAACGCTCAAATCGTTCTCTTTCAGAAATTGAGCGATAACCGCCATCTTTTTATTTTCTGAGCGTTTAACTTGCGTGAATATATTATTACCGAACATAGTAAATAGAGCCCCGATGGTATATTTGTTACTGGGTTTCTGTTTTTGTTGCTCTGTTTAGCAACTTGATAACGTTTTGTTTGCAATTGAAGGGAATGTTTTTTTATTACGGAGTATTTCTTTTTTTCCCTGTTGCATACATCGTAAGGAGTATTTTGGCGGCAAATTTTGATTTATTTCACAATAAGTTAGATGGTTTTAATGTGTTTTATGGTTTTAAGTTTTTTAATTAATTTAACCCGAAAATAGCGTGTGGTTTTTATTTGTTTAATTGATTTAAGGTGGGGAATCTGTAACGATCCTATTTTAGGCCGTGACTTGTAAATAAAACATTTTTATTACATATACAACGAAAAATAAGTTTCGGTTAACGTCGGTGAGGAAAAAACATGTCAAAAAAGAAAAATAAAACACGGTTTCCTTTTTTTCGCAGTCTGGCGTTTCCGTTGCGTATTTTTCTACTCATTCTGGTCGTTTCTGTTTTTATCATCGCGGCGTTAGCACAATACTTTACCGCCAGCTTTGAAGATTATCTGACAACGCATGTCCGCGATATGGCAATGAATCAGGCGAAAATTATCGCTTCCAACGACAGCATTATTGCTGCCGTAAAGCACCGTGATTACGAGCGTCTGGCAACGATAGCGGATAAGTTGCAGAGCGGGACTGACTTTGACTATGTGGTTATTGGCGATACCCACTCGATCCGTCTTTATCACCCTAATCCGGATAAAATTGGCTACCCCATGCAGTTCACCAAACCCGGCGCGCTGGAGAAAGGGGAAAGCTACTTTATTACCGGTAAAGGATCTATCGGGATGGCGATGCGCGCCAAAACCCCTATCTTTGATGATGATGGTAAAATCATCGGTGTTGTCTCAATTGGCTACCTGATCAGTAAAATAGACAGCTGGCGCTCGGATTTCTTACTTCCGATGGCTGGGGTGTTCATTCTGTTGTTACTGGTGCTTATGTTACTTTCCTGGTTTTTTGCCGCCCATATTCGGCGTCAGATGTTGGGTATGGAGCCTAAACAAATCGCGCGGGTGGTACGTCAGCAGGAGGCGCTGTTTAGCTCAGTCTACGAAGGCTTAATTGCTGTTGATCCTGACGGGTGCATTACGGCGATAAACCGCAGTGCGAGAAAAATGCTGGGGCTCTCGTCGCCTGGACGTAAGTGGTTGGGTAAGCCGATTGCGGACGTCGTTCAGCCAGCAGACTTTTTTACCCAGCAGATTGCGGAAAAGCGCCAGGATGCGATGGTTAACTTTAATGGGTTGAGTGTTATTGCCAACCGCGAGGCTATCCGCTCAGGCGATGAACTGCTCGGGGCAATCATCAGTTTTCGTAGTAAAGATGAAATTGCTACCCTTAATGCGCAATTAACGCAGATCAAACAGTATGTAGAGAGCCTGAGAACGCTGCGCCATGAGCACCTGAACTGGATGTCGACCATCAATGGCCTGCTGCAAATGAAAGAATATGACAAGGTTCTGGCCATGGTGCAGGGAGAATCCCAGGCGCAGCAGCAACTCATTGATAGTCTGCGCGGCGCTTTCGCCGATCGTCAGGTTGCAGGCCTGCTGTTTGGCAAGGTACAGCGTGCGCGGGAACTGGGTCTCACAATGACCATTGTGCCTGGCAGTCAACTGCATAAACTTCCTGAGGGGTTGGATAGCACAGAGTTTGCAGCAATTGTTGGCAATCTGCTTGATAATGCTTTTGAAGCCAGTTTGCGTACCCAGCAGGGTAACAAGGTCGTTGAACTCTATCTGAGCGATGAGGGCGATGAGGTGATCATCGAAGTCGCCGATCAAGGTTGTGGCGTACCGGAAGCATTGCGCGAAAAAATATTTGAACAGGGTGTGAGCACTCGTACCGATGAACCAGGCGAACATGGCATCGGTTTGTATCTGATTGCAAGTTATGTGAGGCGCTGTAATGGGGTTATTACGCTCGAAGATAACGCCCCCTGCGGCACCTTATTTTCTTTATTTCTTCCGAAAGTGAAAAAAAACAATGACGGAACCATTAACGCTGTTAATCGTTGAGGATGAAACGCTACTGGCGGAAATGCATGCTGAATATATCCGCCATATACCCGGTTTTAGCCAGATATGGCTGGCGGGTAATCTTGCGCAGGCAAGAATGATGATTGAGCGTTTTAAGCCCGGTTTGATTCTTCTTGATAATTACTTGCCGGATGGCAAGGGCATAACTCTGTTACACGAGCTGACTCAGGCACGTTACCCTGGCGGCGTGGTGTTTACCACGGCAGCCAGTGATATGGATACGGTCTCCGAAGCCGTACGCAGCGGGGCGTTTGATTATCTGGTTAAACCCATAGCCTACGAGCGACTGGGGCAGACGCTCACCCGCTATCAGCAACGCAGAAGAATGCTGGCCGGTAATGACAGTGCCAGCCAAAAACAGATTGATGAAATGTTTAATGCCTATGCGCGCGGTGAGCCGAAAGGGGATTTGCCGACGGGGATCGACGCGCTAACGCTGAATGCTGTACTGAAGTTATTTGCTGATCCGACGGTACATCATACTGCGGAAACGATCGCCCAGGCGCTAACCATCAGCCGTACAACATCCAGACGCTACCTGGAGTACTGTGCCAGCCGCCATTTGATCATTGCAGAGATTATTCACGGGAAGGTAGGTAGACCGCAGCGTATTTACCACGGCGGCTAATACACGTCATCCTTTAAGCTGCCTCTTTGTTGGCTGCGTGCAGAAACCCCAGTCACATAGTTATCTATGCTCCTGGGGATGTCTTCACTTGCCGCCGCGATGCAGCATAAATGATTTTGTGTATTAAGGTCAGGTATTAACAGGTATCGTTAACCGCCAATCAGGGCAGACGTTGCCGGTACCATCACTTCAGTGGCGATAATCACAATCAGCAGTCCGACCATTACCGGAACAGAAGTTCGTTTTACGACTTCAAACGGTGAAATCTTCGCCATCCCCGCGACAGCCACAACCACACCGGATACCGGGGAGATTGTGCGTCCGAGGTTTGACGCCTGCAGCATTGGGATCGAAAGGTAGGCAGGGTTGATACCGGAAGAGTGCGCCAGTTTTGGGATCATCTCAACGAAGGCGTAGAAAGGCGCGTTACCGGAGCCCGTGGTCATTGCGGCCAGCATGGTCAGAATCACCAGGACCAGCATCAGAATAATGCTCGCAGAACCAAATGAGGTGGCGATAGAGATCAGACTCTGAATAAAGCCAATGGTGCTCAGACCCTGAGCAAATACACCGGCTGCAACTAACAACATGACGACGTTAGCAAAGGCATCTGCCATTCCGCGGTAGGCGACTTCCAGACCTGAGAAAACCTTCTGGGTGTTGAATCCGCGGATGAACTCCAGCACTGCGGCAATAAGCATGCACAGCACCAGAATCGTGATAATGTGCAGTTGCGGGCCCCATTTACCATCAAAAATCAGTACACCGACGATCGGGGTAAACGGCAGAACGGCGTAAAACGAGGGAGCCGTAGTGGTGATTTCTGCCACATCTAACATTTCGTGAGAGATGTTCTCTTTTTTATCCAGATAGCGCTGCCAGAAGTAATGAGCAATCGCCATACCAATAATGGCAGCAATGGAAATCGGCAACGTGGTTTTAAACGCGAAGTCGATCAGTGGCATTTCCGCTGCTTTTGCAGCCAGCACGACATCCCCGGAAGTTGGAGAAAGAATGATTGCGGCAGGGGAGGCGCAAATGGCCGCCGCAGCACCACGACTGATCCCAACGTTAACCATGACCGGAAAGAGTGTCGCCATCAACAGCACGCCCAGCCCGGTTGCCGAAGAGACTGCCAGTGACATCAGGCAGGCAACAAAATAGGCGGCAATCATTAGCATGTAAGGCGAGTTGATATATTGCAGGGGCCTGGAGGCCAGCTTAACGACCATATCGTTCGCGCCGATATGCGTCATGTAGGCGGCAAAACCACACAGCATCATAATCATCATGCCGAGGTCGCCGCCGCGGCTCATCAGCAAAATTTTAATATATTCAACAATATCTGTCGCGGTGTAGCCGGTACTTTCGGCACTGCCGGGCAGAACTTTATGTCCCATCAGGGCGCTGATAATCAATAAAACCAGGCCCCCGACAAACAATACGCCGGTCGCGGAATAACCTTTAATGATGTAGCGAGCCACACCCACAATAACAACGACTCCAATAAGGAGTTCTATAAATGTCAACATTGTTTCCCCTGTCATATTGACGCCCAGAAAGTAAAAAAACTAAAAAAAGCATAAAGCGGTGTGAGAATGTGCCTAATAAACACCTGCCTCTTGCTGATTAAAATCAATAAAAATACGGATTCAACCGATGGCGCAGGCGTTTTATCAACATAGCGGATGAAAAGGGAGTACGGCAATCAAAAACTGTGAAACACTCTGGTTTTATGTGTTATTTTGTTTTGTGATGATGCATTAATGTTAATTGATTGTAATTTATTTGGTGTTTTTGCGTAAAAGAAGCCGGTTAATAGAAATAAGAGAACATGTCACATATAAAAACCACAATAAATATAATGACAACGATCTGAAATTTATATGTGGAGAATATTCTGATTTTTTATTAGCGCATCTTTGTTAAGCTAACATTAAGGTTTTGTTTGCTACAATTAATACTAACTCCCAGGATGGTAATTAAGTCGTGATTGTCGCTAAACGTTATTTTCTCATTTTTTCATTTCTTTTTATTCAGTTAGCCTTTATTCCTCAGGGTTTTGCTGAGGATAAAGGGTGGTTTGATACTTTTAAAGATAATGTCAGTGAAACCTGGCAGCAGCCTGAGCATTATGATCTGTATGTGCCGGCCATTACCTGGCATGCGCGTTTTGCCTACGATAAAGAGAAAACCGATCGCTACAACGAACGTCCCTGGGGGGCAGGATTTGGCCAGTCCCGTTGGGATGATAAAGGTAATTGGCACGGGCTCTATATTATGGCCTTCAAGGATTCCTTTAATAAATGGGAGCCGATTGGCGGCTATGGCTGGGAAAAAACCTGGCGACCGCTGGCCGATGATAATTTCCGTCTGGGGCTGGGCTATACAGCTGGTTTCACCGCGCGCGATAACTGGAACTATATTCCCGTGCCATTGATCCTGCCGTTGGCATCGATAGGCTATGGGCCGGCAACGTTCCAGATGACCTACATTCCGGGTACGTATAACAACGGAAATGTCTACTTTGCCTGGATGCGTTTCCAGTTTTGACAGGCTACCTGTATTGTCAGGTGGATTATTATAAACTTGTTTAAAAACAGATGGATACATTGTTTGTCCGAAAAATAACGCGACATTTATCACTTTTTGACAAAGTTCGACTGGACAAAGTGCATCACAATTGTTGTACTGATACCCGACACAGCATTTGTGTCTATTTTTCATGTAAAGGTAATTTTGATGTCTAAGATTAAAGGTAACGTTAAGTGGTTTAATGAGTCCAAAGGATTCGGTTTCATTACTCCGGAAGATGGCAGCAAAGACGTGTTCGTACACTTCTCTGCAATCCAGACCAATGGTTTTAAAACTCTGGCTGAAGGTCAGCGCGTAGAGTTCGAAATCACTAACGGTGCCAAAGGCCCTTCTGCTGCAAACGTAATCGCTCTGTAAGCATACGACAGCAAGCATTCAAAACCCGCTTAATTGCGGGTTTTTTTTCGCCTAGTGTGCAGGAGAGGCAGAAACCAGCCAGAATGCCAGAGCTGTCATCGCAAATGAACCCAACAGGTTAACCAGCACATTCACCATTGCCCAACCAAAGCGTCCCTCTTGCAGCAAAAACACGACTTCTGCCGAGAAGGTTGAAAACGTCGTCAGTCCTCCGCAGAAACCGGTGGTAATGAGCACTTTCCACATTGGATCAATGTTTGTCATGCGGTTAAACCACGCCAGCCCCATGCCAATAATAAACGCGCCAATCAGATTTGCTGCCAGCGTACCGAATGGGATGGCCTGATGCAGCGGATTGAACCGCATGCTTAACATCCATCTTGCTACGCTTCCTGTACCGCCACCGATAAAAACTGCTAAAAGGAGTTGTAACACTGCATAATCCTGCTATTTGATTGTATATAGCGTGAGTGTAACGCTGAATAATCGTTGTTGGCGAGCTTAACCCATTTTTCTGGAGGGAATATGTTTGTTGCAGCAGGGCAATTTGCCGTGGGCCCCTCGTGGGAAAAAAATGCGGAAACGTGTGTCCAGTTGATGTCTCAGGCCGCAGGAGAAGGCGCATCTCTGTTGGTGCTGCCGGAAGCGCTGTTGGCCCGTGACGATCTCGACCCCGATCTATCGGTGAAGTCAGCCCAGCTACTGGAAGGCGGTTTTCTGACGCGGTTACAGCAAGAGAGTGCGCAAAATGAGATGACGACGATTCTGACGATTCATGTTCCCTCTGTACCTGGCCGGGCGTTGAACATGCTGGTTGCGTTACGGAGAGGTCGGGTTATCGCCCATTACGCAAAATTACATCTCTATGATGCCTTTTCGATTCAGGAGTCGCGGAATGTCGATGCAGGTGAGGCTGTAGCGCCATTGCTGGACGTAGACGGATTAAAGGTAGGGTTAATGACCTGCTATGACCTGCGCTTTCCTGAGCTGGCATTGGCGCTCGCGTTACAGGGGGCTGAAATCCTGGTCTTACCGGCGGCCTGGGTGCGAGGATCGCTCAAAGACCATCATTGGACAACGCTGTTGGCGGCAAGAGCTCTGGATGCAACCTGTTATGTGATTGCTGCGGGGGAGTGTGGTAACAAGAATATCGGTCAAAGCCGGGTTATCGATCCGTTTGGCGTGACGATTGCCGCTGCGGCGGAAACGCCTGCGCTGATAATGACGGAGGTTTCTGCTGAGCGGGTGAGGCAGGTCAGGGCGCAACTTCCTGTGTTACGTAACCGCCGCTTTGCGCCACCGCAATTATTATGACGTTTTTTTAAACAAGGCTTGATTCACCTTGTTACAGATTGCTATTGTGTGCGCGCGTCGAAAGGCCGTTAATATTCTCAGGTTAATATGGCGCTTTATGCAGCCTGGTTTAAGTTAAGAAGGTATCTATGGGTGAGATTAGTATTACCAAACTGCTGGTGGTTGCCGCACTGGTCGTTCTGCTGTTTGGTACCAAGAAGTTACGTACACTGGGTGGAGACCTGGGAACGGCAATTAAAGGCTTCAAGAAAGCGATGAACGATGATAATGCCGATGCTAAGAAAGATGCTGACGGTAGCGTTCAGACTGAGAAGCTTTCCCATAAAGAGTAATGTCAGGAGCACGATGCTCATACTGCATACTCTGCATGAAAAAAAACCGGCAATTGCCGGTTTTTTTATTGCTGAAATGTAAGTGAGTATTACACGATTACTTCACTTCCAGCCCTTTCGCCTGCATGTCCGCATGATAAGAAGAACGAACAAATGGGCCGCAGGCTGCATGGGTAAAGCCCATTGCCATGGCTTCAGCCTTCATCTCATCAAACTCGTCCGGGCTTACATAGCGCTGAACCGGCAGGTGGTGACGGCTTGGCTGTAAATACTGCCCCAGCGTCAGCATGGTCACGCCATGGCTGCGCAGGTCACGCATAACCTCAATGATTTCAGCATTGGTTTCACCCAGACCCACCATCAGACCGGATTTGGTTGGGATCTCAGGGTGCGCTTCCTTGAAACGTTCCAGAAGCTTCAGTGACCAGTTGTAATCAGCCCCAGGGCGTACGTTACGGTAAATACGCGGAACGTTCTCGAGGTTATGGTTAAACACGTCTGGCGGGGTGGCCGTGAGGATATCCAGCGCACGATCCATACGACCACGGAAGTCAGGTACCAGCGTTTCGATTTTAATCGACGGGCTTTTCTCACGGATTGCGGTGATACAATCCGCGAAATGCTGAGCGCCACCATCGCGTAGATCGTCGCGGTCAACGGAGGTAATGACAACATAGCGTAGCGCCATGTCCGCAATCGTCTGGGCCAGTTTTAACGGTTCGTTAGCATCAGGGGCAACCGGGCGACCGTGGGCAACGTCACAGAATGGACAGCGGCGAGTACAGATTGCGCCGAGGATCATAAAGGTTGCGGTCCCGTGGTTGAAACATTCTGCCAGGTTAGGGCAGGACGCTTCTTCGCAGACAGAGTGCAGGCCATTTTTGCGCATCGCTGCTTTGATACCCTGGATGCGAGTGGAGTCCGCTGGCAGTTTTATTTTCATCCATTCCGGCTTACGCAGCAGGGCTTCGCGCTCTGTTGCTACATTTTTTACCGGGATAAGAGCCATCTTATCGGCATCGCGGTATTTAACACCGCGTTCCATCACAATGGGTTTACTCATAGCTTGCGTGTTCCAGTTGCGAATTACGAAGGAAAGCGTTTCAATTCAAGGGAATGTTGCATTTATCAACTATTTTTGAATTAGTGATACGCAGTATATCATTGAAACGGGCCAGAAAGCAGCCTGACAGGCTGGCAAAATGTAAAATAGTTGTTGTTTTGTGCCATTTGCCACAACATATGCTGCGGCAAACGATAACCTGTTTTTCAGTCTGCGATGTACTCGTGGGGGGGATTGCCCAACAGCGCTAAAATGTTAGCCAGCAGACGAGGACGCACGCTCTCGGTCGTGGCTGCGCTATCCCACTGCGATACTTTCGCCATCTCCATTCCGGCGTAACCACAAGGATTGATACGCAGGAAAGGCGACAAATCCATATCCACGTTGAGCGCTAAGCCGTGAAACGAACATCCTCTACGAATACGTAATCCCAAAGAGCAGATTTTCTTCTCCCCAACGTATACGCCAGGCGCATCAGCGCGCGGATGGGCGTCAATACCTATCTCCGCAAGCGTATTCACCACGGTTTGTTCCAGCAGTGTTACCAGTTCACGCACGCCCAGTTTGCGGCGTTTGAGATTCAACAGAACATACATAACCTGCTGGCCGGGTCCGTGGTATGTCACCTGACCGCCCCGATCGCTCTGGATAACGGGAATATCACCGGGCATCAGTACGTGCTCTGCTTTACCGGCCTGACCCTGGGTAAAGACAGGATAATGCTCTACCAGCCAGATTTCATCATGACTATGTTCATCGCGGGTATCGGTGAATTCGTGCATGGCCAGAGAGACTGGCTCGTAGGGTTGAAGACCGAGCTGGCGGACAAGAATTTTATCCTGATACAAAACGGCATCTCCGTAGATACTCACATAGAGTAGAGAATGTTAAAGAGGGGGAAAGTATATCACAGGGGGGAGGGGTTACCCGAGCGGGGATGCAGCGGGTAACCGACAGGCTTTTACAGCACCATACGTACGATATCGATATTACCTAATTCTTCGTACAGTGTTTCAACTTGCTCAATGTGTGTCGCATTAATAGTGATAGAGACCGAGTGGTAATTGCCTTTGCTGCTCGGTTTTACCGTTGGGGAGTAATCACCTGGCGCATGGCGCTGTACCACTTCAACCACCTGATCAACCAGCTCAGGCAACGCCTGCCCCATTACTTTGTAAGTAAATGGAGTAGGGAATTCAAGCAGTTCGTTAAGTTTGGTTTTCATGTCAGCTCCGGCGTTACATCAAAAAATAATAACTCCCACGGCGCGTGGGAGTTATCTGGATACCTAGTATATGGGGACGTAAATCACACTTTCAAGTGTTCGATTTTTAGCCAAACCAGTGATGGAACATTAATTTAATGTAATCAATGATTTTTCCAAAGAAGTTGCCTTCCGGGATTTCCTGCAGAACCACCAACGGACGCTGTTCAATGGTTTTGCCATCAAGCTGGAAGTTGATGGTGCCGACAACCTGGTTTTTCTGCAGCGGTGCATGCAGTTCTGTGGTGTTCAGAACATAGCTGGCTTTCAGATCTTTCATGCGGCCGCGTGGAATAGTCAGGTACACGTCTTTATCGACACCTAATGACGCACGATCGGTATTACCAAACCAGGCCGGTTCTGAAGCAAACTCTTTGCCGACTTTCAACGGGTTCACGGTTTCAAAGAAACGGAAGCCCCAGGTCAGCAGTTTTTTACTTTCAGTTTCGCGGCCTTTATAGGTGCGACCACCCATCACGGCGGAGATCAGACGCATCTGGCCTTCGGTTGCGGATGCAACGAGGTTGTAGCCAGCTTTGTCAGTGTGGCCGGTTTTGATACCGTCAACATTCAGGCTGTTATCCCACAGCAGACCGTTACGGTTGAGCTGGCGGATACCGTTAAAGGTGAACTCTTTTTCTTTATAGATAGAGTATTCGTTGGGCACGTCGCGAATTAGCGCCTGACCAATCAGTGCCATGTCACGGGCCGAGCTGTACTGACCGTCAGCATCGAGACCATGAACGGTCTGGAAGTGGGTGTTTTTCAGGCCCAGCGCATTCACATAGCTGTTCATCAGACCGACGAAAGCATCCTGGCTTCCGGCTGCGAAGTCCGCCATTGCCACGCAAGCATCGTTCCCTGATTGCAGGTTAATACCACGGATCAATTGAGAAACAGGAACCTGCATGCCAGGTTTGAGGAACATCAGCGATGAACCTTTAAACACCGGGTTGCCCGTAGCCCAGGCGTCGTTGCCGACGGTGACCAGATCGGTTTCTTTGAATTTCCCGGCTTTCATCGCCTGGCCGATGACGTAGCTGGTCATCATTTTGGTCAGGCTGGCGGGGTCACGGCGAGAGTCCGCATTTTGTTCTGCGAGAACTTTGCCTGAATTGTAGTCAATCAGGATATACGACTCCGCATCGATCTGCGGAACACCCGGGATCATGGTTTTAATATTCAGGTCATCTGCATGGGCAGCAGAAAGAGAGGCTGCGCAGAGAGCCGCGGTGAGCGCCATGCGCTGCACGAAACGAGCGGAAAAAGTGGTCTTCATGGTCTGAACTACGACGTCCGTGGTGAAATTAAAAAAAGTGCCCTACTATAGCAAATGCATAACTGGCAGGCATCTGACTTTCCGCGTGACTTTGTTAATGTCATTTACAGAAATTGACAATTCAGATGCCTGGTTTACGTTATTACACGCCGGTGATGAAGGACTGTAATTGCGCCTCGGATTGCAGACGCTGCTGCAGTGTGGAGGCTTCAGCCTTGCTGGCGAATGGCCCCATCTGAATACGCCAAACGGCACCGTTTTGCACAACCCGGCCCGGAACGCCAAACTGCTGACTTAAACGCTTTTGATACTGCTGTGCACGCGCCTGCTCGCTTACCGCACCAACCTGAACGACGTAACGACCGTTGGCTGCAGCTGCCGGAGTGGCAACGGCGACGGCTGGTGCTGCTGCAACAGTCGGTGTTGTGGCTGGCGCAGTCACAGGGGCAGCCGGTTGTGGCGCTGGCGTCGGTTCGCTACCTTCAAGCACGCCGGAAGCGAGCGTAGTCGGCGCACCGAGGAATCCACCGCTGTTTACTGGTGCTCCGGTAGGGTCATCGCTTTTCAGCGTGGAATTGCTGATCGGGCGGATATCTCCTTGCGGCTGACCCGCATCCGGTGTAGCAGGCATGCTGCCACCGCCGCTTAAATCAGGGCGAGAGGGCAGGGCATAGGTTTGTTTGGCCACTGTCGTACAGGCCATACCTGGGCCGGACAGAGAACCATCCTGTGCGACAATGATAGGATCGATACGCACTTTCGTGTTGTTAGATGTGTTCAGACGATCGGCTGCTGCTCGCGACAGCGAAACGACGCGATCGTTGCCATATGGGCCACGATCGTTAATGCGTACGACGATCATTCGACCGTTTGCCAGGTTAGTAATTCTGGCATAGCTTGGAATGGGCAGCGTCGGGTGCGCAGCAGTCAGCTGCATCGGGTCGAACGCTTCACCTGATGCGGTCAAATTACTTCCTGGCTCCGCATCGTAAATGGCGGCCAGTCCAGCCTGGCTAAAGCGGGAGGGATCCTGGACTATCTTGTAGCTCTTACCGTCACGCTGATAGTCCTGATTCGCCGTTGGGTTCAGGGGTTCAAAACGCGGATCGGCTCCGCTGATTTCAACAATCGGACCATTACACACCGCAGGTTGCGGCGCGACGGCAGCCTGTTGCTGACCATCATCACTTGAACACGCCGCGAGCATTCCTGCTGCGATGCAGATTCCAATCCACTGCTTACGCATTGCGTACCCCTTACACGCTTTTTGACAACATTTTTCTATGGGTGTGGATCGACATGACAATCCCGAACCCGGCCATCAGCACGATCAGTGCAGAGCCTCCGTAACTGACCAGTGGGAGTGGAACCCCAACTACAGGCAGAATACCGCTCACCATACCAATATTTACGAAGACATAAACGAATAATATCAACATTAAACCACCGGCCATGACGCGACCAAAGGTCGTTTGTGCGTGGGCGGCGATCCACAATCCGCGCATAATCAGCAAAATGTACAGGGCAAGCAGGATTAAAATCCCTACCAGACCCAGCTCTTCCGCCAGTACTGCAAAGATAAAGTCAGTATGACGTTCGGGCAAAAACTCCAACTGCGACTGCGTACCATGCAACCAGCCTTTGCCGCGTAGCCCACCTGAACCAATAGCAATTTTAGACTGAATAATGTGATAGCCCGCGCCCAGCGGATCGGTTTCCGGGTCGAGAAGCATCATCACGCGTTGTCGCTGGTAATCATGCATCAGGAAGAACCACAGTATTGGAATAAATGCGGCCACCAGAACCACAGCAACGCCGATTAAACGCCAGCTCAAGCCGGAGAGGAACAAGACAAACAGGCCGGAAAGCGCAACCAGGATTGAGGTGCCGAGGTCAGGCTGCGCGGCAACCAGCAGCGTGGGCATAAAAATGAGCACCAGCGCTATAGCCGTATTCTTCAGCGAAGGTGGGCAGACATCGCGGTTGATAAAGCGCGCCACCATCAGTGGGACGGCTATCTTGGCGATTTCCGAGGGCTGAAAACGCACGATTCCCAAATCCAGCCAACGTTGTGCGCCTTTGGAAATGGCGCCGAAGGCATCGACAGCAACCAACAGGATGATACAGAAGATATAGAGGTACGGCGCCCAACCTTCATAGACTCTGGGAGGAATTTGCGCCATCACCACCATGATGACCAGCCCCATAGCGATCTGGCCGACCTTACGTTCCATCATGCCAATATCCTGGCCGCTGGCGCTCCAGATGACCAGCGAGCTGTAGACCAGCAGGGCCAGCAAGATAAGCAACATTGTGGGATCGATATGAATTTTGTCCCAGAATGTTTTTTTGTTCGGATTATCCGTCACGATTATTGGTCCTCACCTGCTGCAACCGCCGGGTTTTCAGCAGGCAGATTGGTGTTGTTGTCACCCAACATAATGTGGTCAAGGATCTGGCGCATGAGTGTACCTACAGCCGGACCGGCCCCACCGTTTTCGAGGATCATCGCGACAGCGACCTCGGGTTTGTCATAGGGCGCGAATGCAGTCATCAGTTTGTGGTCACGTAAACGTTCGGCGATCTTATGTGCGTTATAGGTTTCATTGGCTTTCAGGCCAAATACCTGCGCGGTACCGGATTTCGCCGCAATTTTGTAGGGTGCGCCAGCAAAATACTTGTGCGCAGTCCCATTAGGGCGATTCGCTACACCGTACATACCGTCTTTGGCGATTTCCCAGTAGCCAGAATGAATGTCACCGACAGGAGGCTCATGTGGCTGTACCCACGGCACTTGCTTGCCGTTTTCCGCTGTGCTCATCAGCAGATGAGGGACTTTCACCATGCCGTCGTTGATGAGGATCATCAGCGCTTTACTCATCTGGATAGGTGTTGCTGTCCAGTAGCCCTGACCGATACCGACAGGGATTGTATCACCCTGGTACCAGGGCTTTTTAAACCGTTTTTGCTTCCACTCGCGGGTTGGCATGTTACCCGCGCGCTCTTCAGCGAGATCGATGCCCGTATAATGGCCGTAACCAAACTTGCTCATCCACTCAGAAAGACGGTCAATCCCCATATCATAGGCGATTTGATAGAAAAACGTATCAGCGGACTCTTCCAGAGAACGGGTGATGTTCAGATGACCGTGACCCCATTTTTTCCAGTCACGGTAACGTTTCTCTGAACCGGGTAATTGCCACCAGCCCGGATCGAATAGCCCGGTATTGCGGGTAATAACGCCTGCGCTTAACGCAGAGACCGCCACATAAGGTTTAACCGTGGACGCCGGAGGGTAAACGCCTTGCGTGGCGCGGTTAACCAGTGGGGTATTGGGGTCATTGAGTAACCCGGAATAATCTTTGCTGGAGATGCCGTCCACGAACAGGTTCGGGTCATAGCTTGGCATAGAGACCAGTGCCAGGACACCGCCAGTACGCGGGTCTGTGACCACGACGGCGGCACGGCTACCCGCCAGCAGCGTTTCAATGTATTGCTGGAGTTTCAAATCAAGCGTCAGATAGATATCGTGCCCGGCCTGCGGCGCCACTTCTTTAAGCTGGCGAATAACGCGGCCGCGGTTATTGACTTCAACCTCTTCATAACCGGTTTGACCATGAAGTACGTCTTCGTAATAACGTTCAATACCCAGCTTACCGATGTCGTGCGTCGCCGCGTAGTTGGCCAGCTTGCCGTCTTTATCCAGGCGTTCAACGTCTTTATCGTTGATCTTCGATACGTAGCCGATCACGTGGGTCAGTGCAGAGCCGTAGGGGTAATAGCGGCGTTTATAGCCTTTAACTTCGACGCCAGGAAAACGATACTGATTCACGGCAAAGCGTGCGACCTGAACTTCAGTCAGGTTGGTTTTTACCGGAATAGAGGTGAAGCGGTGTGAACGGGCGCGCTCTTTTTTGAAGGCGGCAATGTCATCGTCCGTCAGATCGACGACGTTACGCAGCG
Source organism: Citrobacter sp. RHBSTW-00029 (assembly GCF_014104295.1). NCBI lineage: Bacteria > Pseudomonadati > Pseudomonadota > Gammaproteobacteria > Enterobacterales > Enterobacteriaceae > Citrobacter > Citrobacter sp. RHBSTW-00029. The sequence goes on along the minus strand of NZ_JABXRT010000001.1, from coordinate 2,825,487 downwards.
CGTCGAGCGTATCCTGAATGTTGTCGACCTTTTCCGGCATCATTTCTATCTGATAAATGGTGCGGTTAAGGGCGAGGGGAATTCCGTTGCGGTCATAAATGATGCCGCGGCTGGGGGCGATAGGCACCAGTTTGATGCGGTTCTCGTTCGAACGGGTCTGATAATCAGTAAAGCGAACGATTTGCAGATTATAAAGATTGGCGATTAGCACGCCAGTGAGCAGCAAAATCCCCAAAAAAGCGACCAGCGCCCGGCGCACAAACAGCGCGGACTCAGCCGTATAGTCGCGAAAAGAATTCTGTAGTTTCATCCGCTGCTTAATCTACTCAAGAATCAATGATCACTCACGGTGATAAGGATGGTTGGTGGTAATGCTCCACGCCCTGTACAAACTCTCTGCGACCAGCACCCGGACAAGAGGGTGGGGAAGGGTTAATGCAGAGAGTGACCAGCTTTGCTCCGCTGCCGCTTTACAGGCGGGGGACAGTCCTTCCGGTCCGCCAATCAACAGACTGACGTCACGACCATCCAGTTTCCAGCGTTCCAGCTCGGTCGCCAGTTGTGGCGTGTCCCAGGGTTTTCCTGGGATATCAAGGGTGACGATGCGGTTTTTGCCTGCGGCGGCCAGCATCTGTTCACCCTCTTTGTCGAGAATGCGCTTAATGTCCGCGTTCTTGCCGCGTTTTCCTGCCGGGATTTCGATCAGCTCAAAGGGCATGTCTTTCGGAAACCGGCGCAGGTACTCCGTAAAACCGGTTTGCACCCAGTCAGGCATTTTCGTACCCACAGCGACAAGTTGCAGCTTCACGCATTAACTCCAGAGTTTTTCCAGTTCATACAGGCGACGGCTTTCTTCCTGCATCACGTGGACAATCACATCACCAAGATCGACGACGATCCAGTCAGCTACGTTTTCGCCTTCTACGCCAAGCGGCAGCAGACCGGCGGTGCGAGACTCCTGAACAACGTGATCGGCGATAGACATGACATGGCGGCTGGACGTGCCAGTGCAGATAATCATGCAATCGGTGATACTGGATTTGCCCTGAACATCTAAGGCGATGATGTCTTGACCTTTCAGGTCATCAATTTTGTCGATTACAAAATCCTGGAGTGCTTTACCCTGCAAGTGTTCCCCCTGGGTGAAAAAGAGTTAAAAACGTCTGTTAGTATACCTGAACCAGAGGCGATATCGGGACAAATGTCTCCGAAAGCGCTTTTGAGGTGCGCTATCATCCCACCCCACGCAACAGAATGCATCGCCATTTTTGTAAAACAATTTCTGCAAAGCTCTGAAAGGCGGGAAAAGTCAGGTTGCGGAGAATAGCAGCCTGTCATAGGGTGTCAATGGGAGAGAGGCCCTTCGGCAGAAAAAACAGTGCATTCACTCACCCTCGTGCCACACGGCGCGACTATTGAGAACTTTCAGAACTGCAAAGTCGTCACAAAAATCAATGGCACTCCAGCATCCCTGTTCGATGCGAAAGTGCCACATGGCGGCCGTGGGCATGGACAGCAGCCGGGCCACCAGTACGCTCAGCACGCCCTGATGACTTACCACCAACAGATTTTTACTGTCTTTGTATTCAGCAAGCTGAGCAATGAAACGTTCAACACGCTGTGAAAATGCCTGAAATCCTTCGCCATTAGTTGGGGTTGCGTTCTGCCAGTCGTTACACCATACGGCATAATTTTCAGCGTCTTCGCGCGCAAGATCGCGATGATGGCGCATTTCCCAGTCGCCAAAGAACATCTCATTAAGTTCAGGCATGACACACACAGGAACATCGCGTTCCGCCAGAATCAGTTGGGTTGTATGGCGGGCGCGTTCCAGCTCGCTGCACAGAACGTTGTCGAAAGGGACATTGCGTAGCAGCCCACTCAGTGATTGCGCCTGAACAATCCCCCGTTCCGTTAGCGGTGTGGGGGCATGACCGCTGTATAGCCCAGCGACATTGGCTTCGGTTTCTCCGTGACGTACTAACCAGAGTCTCATTTTTTCCTCTTGGGGCTATTCGCACAAAATATGATGCTTGCCCTGATTGCGCAGAGATTTTTTCAATAAAATACCCCTTTTTAACTGGAGCGGCACGATGTCTTTATTGAAGAGCGCGCACGGCGGTAATACCCGAGAAGCCGCCGCATTGTTGGGCATCCCGCCTGAGCAATTGCTGGATTTTAGCGCGAATATTAACCCGCTGGGTATGCCCGCAACCTTAAAATGCGCGCTTATCGACAATCTGGACAGGGCTGAATGCTACCCGGACGTTGACTACACCCAGTTGCATGCGGCGCTGGCGCAGCATCACCAGATACCTGTTTCGTGGATCCTCGCGGGGAATGGCGAAACAGAATCTATCTTCACCCTGGTTAATGGGCTCAAGCCGCGTCATGCGATGATTGTTGCCCCTGGATTTGCTGAATACCGCCGGGCGCTGGAATGGGGAGAATGTGCGATCCATGAATTTGCGCTGCGCGAGGAGGATGGCTGGCAGCTCACCGCCACGATCCTTGATGTGTTAACGCCAGAGCTGGACTGCCTTTTTCTCTGTACGCCCAACAACCCTACAGGGCTATTGCCCGATGGTCATCTGCTTGCTGCGATAGCAACGCGCTGCGCTGAATTGGGGATTACCTTGATTCTGGATGAAGCCTTTATCGATTTTATTGCCGGGGAGGAAGGTTTTATTCCGCGGCTACAAGAGAATCCGCACATTTGGGTTCTTCGCTCGCTGACCAAGTTCTATGCGATACCGGGGTTGCGACTGGGTTATCTGGTCAATAGCGATGAACAGGCCGTGGCACGGATGCGCAGCCGACAAATGCCGTGGTCAATTAACGCATTTGCCGCGCTGGCGGGAGAGCTGATTCTTAGCGATAGCGCCTACCAGCAGGCGACGTGGCAATGGCTGGCACAGGAAGGACAGCGATTTGATCAACAATTGCAAACACTGCCCGGCCTGACAGTCTATCCCGGTCGGGCTAACTATCGGCTGTTACGCTGCGATCGACTGGATATCGATTTGCAAAAATCACTGCTGGAACAACATGTTTTGATCCGCAGTTGTGCCAATTACCCTGGCCTGGACGCGCGTTATTACCGGGTTGCTGTTCGCAGTAAGGACGAAAATAACCGCCTGTTGGCGGCATTAAACAACACGCTTAGCGGTACAAACCCTGCTGGTTGATATAGTCGAGCACGGCGCGTGGCAGTAAGTCGTCGCACGGCTCGCCTTTTTCCAGGCGTTCGCGGATAAGCGTGGCGGAGATATTGAACCACGGCGTTTCGGCAAGGTAAATCTTACCTGCCGGCAGGTTATGCAGATCATCTGCCGTATGGGTCAGATGATTTTCCAGCCACTGCTGGTGCTGTTCCTGTGCCATTTCGAGCGGGTAACCCGGACGTCGACACACGATAAGATGGGTGTTGTCCAGAATCGTGTCGTAGTCATGCCAGGAAGGAAAGGTCAGCAGTGAATCCTGACCAATAATGAATGCCAGCGGTGCATCCGGGCCTTGTTCCACACGCCACTCTTGCAGCGTTTGCGCGGTGTACGAGGCGGTATCGCGTTTTAGCTCGCGTTCATCCAGTGAAAACAAAGGTTTGTCGGCAATGGCCAGCTCAAGCATATGTTTACGCTGAGCGCTGGAGGCTTCCGGTTGTGCACGATGTGGTGGCACGTTATTGGGCATGACAATGACCCGAGAGAGGCCAATCAGATTAGCCAGAATTTCAACGGGTTTCAGATGACCATAATGCACCGGATCAAAGGTGCCGCCGAACAGAGCCTGCAATGATTTCATATCAACCATCAATAAAAACATCTGCCAGTGATTTATGGCAAAGCAACAGGGAAAGTCCCTCAAGCTCTGCCCACACTGACTGACCATAGTCTTGTTTAAGCATAATTTCCGTACGTGTTAACAGCGTGACCGCCTGACGTAACTGCGTGGGAGTCAGTCGGTTTAACGCTTCTCCCATCATGCCACGGCGATTTTGCCATACCCGATGTTTGTCAAACAATGCCCGTAATGGGGTATGGGCCGACTGCCGTTTCAGGTTCACCAGCAGTAATAATTCCCGCTGCAGAGTACGTAACAAAATAACGGGTTCACTGCCTTCAAGACGGAGCTGTTGCAGAATATGCAGCGCGCGTTTGCTTTTGCCCATCAGCAGCGCGTCCACCCAGTGAAACGGGGTAAAGTGCGCGGCATCGTTAACGGCTTGCTCCACACGAGGCAATGTTAATTTACCGTCAGGCCAAAGTAGCGACAACCGCTCCAGCGCCTGCGCTAACGCTAGCAGATTGCCTTCGTAGCAATAGCATAAGAGCTGGTTGGCGGCGTCATCCAACTGCAGATTATGATGTTTCGCCCTTGCGGCTACCCAACGCGGAAGCTGTGCCTGTTCAGGTGTCTGGCAACTGACCAGTACCGCGTTATTCGCCAGTCCGGTATACCATGCGGCGTTTTCCTGGGCTTTGGTCAGCTTGTTACCACGAACAATAAGCAGCAGATCGTCATGTAGCAGTGTGACGAGCGAGGCAAGTTGTTCGTTAATGGCGGCATTGGGGCCATTTTCTGGCAGCTGCAGGAGTAACGTTTGACGGCTGGCAAACAGGCTCATCGCCTGGCAGAGTGAAAAAATTTCCCCCCAGTCGGTGCTGTTGTCCAGGGTGAAAGCGTGGTGTTCTTCGAACCCTTGCGTTGCGGCAGCCTGGCGGATGGCATCCTGGCTTTCCTGCAATAAGAGGGGATCGTTACCTAAGAGTAAATACGCCGCGCGCAGCCCTTCATTGAGCTGTGCGCGGAGTTGTTCAGGGTACAACTTGAGCATCAGTTACCCAGCGTGGTGGAAACACGCGCCGGAGAGGAGGACGCTGGCGCTGCAGTTTTCACTGCAGGCTCGACGTCATCGCCGGATGACTGAACATCAGCAATATGTACGCTTGGCAGTTTACGAATCAACTGCTCGGCCGCCTTGTCGTACATCTCTTTAACGATCATCTCCTGCTCGTTATCCTTCGCCAGTGCCGCTTGCGGGTTGTCGAAGAATGAACGATAGACTTTAGCGCTGATCGGGTAAATATCATGGCCCGGGATCAGGACTGAAGCACTCACGGACATCACCATCTGGTATTCAGCGGTTTGACCGTTCTGGAACACGGAGGCGGTATCCTGCGAAATGCTGACCGCGCCAAGGCGTAAGGACGGAACGTCTTTGCGCGTTGAGCTGTCTTCCAGCAGTGTAACGCCATTCAAACGCAACTGATTACGCACCGCCCGGCTTAACGGGCCGTTCGGATCACCCGTGACCAGAATCATGGTTTTCATCGTGGGGGGAACCTGCGTAGTACTACGCAGATGCCAGCCACACCCGGCGGTGACCAGCACCGCCAGAGATAACAACAATGTTGTCAGAAATCGCACGCTTCCTCCCGCGCTTAGCCAACGACCAGATTGAGGAGTTTACCCGGTACATAAATCACTTTACGTACGGTAACGCCATCAAGATATTTTGCCACCAGAGGCTCCTGGCCAGCACGTTCACGAACCTGCTCTTCAGTGGCGTTTACCGGAACGGTGATTTTGCCACGTACTTTGCCGTTTACCTGAACCACAACCAGCGTTGAGTCTTCAACCATTGCGGCGTCATCAGCTACCGGCCACGGCGCATTGTCGATATCGCCTTCGCCTTTCAGCGCCTGCCACAGGGTGAAGCAAACGTGTGGGGTGAACGGGTTGAGCATGCGTACAACGGCCAGCAGCGCTTCCTGCATCAGGGCACGGTCCTGCTCGTCTTCCTGCGGTGCTTTCGCCAGCTTGTTCATCAGTTCCATAATCGCCGCAATTGCGGTGTTAAAGGTCTGACGGCGACCGATATCATCAGTCACTTTAGCAATGGTTTTGTGCACGTCGCGACGCAGCGCTTTTTGATCTTCCGTCAGTGCAGCAACGTTCAGCGCCGGAGCATCACCCTGTGAAGTGTGCTCATAAACCAGTTTCCAGACACGCTTCAGGAAGCGGTTTGCCCCTTCTACGCCGGATTCCTGCCATTCCAGTGTCATATCAGCCGGAGAGGCGAACATCATGAACAGACGCACGGTGTCCGCGCCGTAACGTTCAACCATGACCTGCGGGTCGATACCGTTATTTTTCGACTTGGACATTTTGCTCATGCCGGTATACACCAGTTCATGGCCTTCAGCATCCTTCGCCTTAACGATACGACCTTTTTCGTCGCGCTCAACGATGGCGTCAACCGGAGAAACCCAGTTGCGTTCGCCGTTTGCGCCAACGTAGTAGAACGCATCGGCCAGCACCATTCCCTGACACAGCAGCTGTTTAGCCGGTTCGTCAGAGTTGACCATGCCCGCGTCGCGCATCAGTTTGTGGAAGAAGCGGAAGTAGAGCAGGTGCATGATGGCGTGTTCAATACCGCCAATGTAGATATCAACCGGCAGCCAGTAGTTTGCCGCTTCTGGGTCCAGCATGCCTTCGTTGTACTGCGGGCAGGTGTAGCGCGCGTAGTACCAGGAGGACTCCATAAAGGTATCGAAGGTGTCGGTTTCACGCAGGGCAGGCATACCGTTAACGGTGGTTTTCGCCCACTCCGGATCGGCTTTGATCGGGCTGGTGATACCGTCCATGACGACATCTTCTGGCAGAATTACCGGCAGTTGATCTTCTGGTGTCGGCAGTACGGTACCGTCTTCCAGCGTCACCATCGGAATTGGCGCGCCCCAGTAACGCTGACGGGAAACACCCCAGTCGCGCAGACGGTAGTTAACTTTACGCTCACCGACACCCAGAGCGACCAGCTTGTCGGCAATGGCGTTGAACGCGTCTTCGAAGGCCAGGCCGTCAAACTCACCGGAGTTAAACAGCACGCCTTTTTCGGTCAGTGCCTGCTCGGACAAATCCGGCTCTGCGCCTTCAGAAGTCAGAATTACCGGCTTGATGGACAGGCCATACTTGGTGGCAAATTCGTAGTCGCGCTGATCGTGACCCGGAACGGCCATCACCGCACCGGTGCCGTATTCCATCAGGACGAAGTTTGCCGCCCAAACCGGGATTTCTTCGCCAGTCAGCGGATGAACCGCTTTAAAGCCGGTATCGACGCCTTTTTTCTCCATGGTCGCCATTTCGGCTTCAGCAACCTTGGTGTTACGGCATTCGTCAATGAAGGCAGCCAGTTCCGGGTTATTTGCCGCCGCTTTTTGCGCCAGCGGGTGACCTGCGGCAACGGCCAGGTAGGTCGCACCCATAAAGGTATCCGGACGGGTGGTGTAGACGGTCAGCGTGTTGTCGTAACCGTTCACGTTGAAGGTGATTTCTACACCTTCAGAACGGCCAATCCAGTTACGCTGCATGGTTTTAACAGTATCAGGCCAGTGATCCAGGTTATCCAGATCACGCAGCAGTTCGTCAGCGTAAGCGGTGATTTTGATGAACCACTGTGGGATCTCTTTACGCTCAACTTTGGTATCGCAGCGCCAGCAGCAGCCGTCAATAACCTGTTCGTTCGCCAGTACGGTCTGGTCGTTAGGGCACCAGTTCACCGCAGAGGTTTTCTTGTATACCAGACCTTTTTTGTACAGTTCGGTGAAGAACTTCTGTTCCCAGCGGTAATATTCCGGGGTGCAGGTCGCCAGCTCACGGCTCCAGTCGTAACCAAAGCCCAGCATTTTGAGCTGGTTTTTCATGTACGCGATGTTGTCGTACGTCCACGGTGCTGGCGCGGTATTGTTTTTTACCGCCGCACCTTCCGCAGGCAGGCCGAACGCATCCCAGCCAATGGGCTGCAGTACGTTTTTGCCCAGCATGCGCTGGTAGCGGGCGATCACGTCACCGATGGTGTAGTTACGTACGTGGCCCATGTGTAGTCGACCAGAAGGATAGGGAAGCATAGACAGGCAGTAATACTTCTCTTTGCTCTCGTCTTCGGTAACTTCAAATGTGCGCTTCTCATCCCAGTGAAGCTGTACTTTGGATTCTATCTCTTCCGGGCGGTATTGCTCTTGCATGGCAGCCAGTGGTCCTGTTTTCAATACAGCTACAAACGTAGCTCTAGATGTGGTGTTTCAGATCCGCATAGCATAGCCCAAACGCCCGCGTCAAAACAGCCTTTCGCGCATTCAGCGTTGAATTCCCGCAAGGATAATTCTTGCACGAATTTACACACTCTGTGGACAGTCTTGCAAAGCGTAGCGTAAATAACGTCTATTATTATAGACAGTTAACGACCCAGGAGGCGAAGCGATGAACAAGGTTGCTCAATATTACCGTGAACTGGTGACGTCACTCAGCGAACGTCTGCGTAACGGCGAACGCGATATCGATGCGTTGGTGGAGCAGGCGCGTCAGCGAGTTATGCAGACCGGGGAGTTAACCCGAACCGAGGTGGAGGAACTCACAAGGGCCGTCAGACGCGACCTGGAAGAGTTTGCACTCAGTTATGAAGAGAGTCTCGATGAGGAGACAGACAGCGTCTTTATGCGAGTCATCAAGGAGAGTATCTGGCAGGAACTGGCCGATATTACCGATAAAACGCAGCTTGAATGGCGCGAAGTGTTCCAGGATCTCAGTCATCATGGGGTTTATCACAGCGGCGAGGTGGTTGGGTTGGGGAATCTGGTCTGCGAGAAGTGTCACTTCCATTTAGCGGTGTACACTCCGGATGTGCTGCCGCTGTGTCCGAAATGCGGACACGATCAGTTCCAAAGACGGCCATTTGAGCCGTAATCGCTTATTGCCGGATGGCGACGCAAAGCGTCTTATCCGGCCTACAAATTGCACGATTTTGTAGGCCGGATAAGCGTTAGCGCCGTCCGGCGTGTATCAGGCGTAAAACTTCAGCCGTTCCGCCAGCAGATCGACAAATCCCTGGCGATCAACGTCCACCATCACGGTGGCGTTTGGCTTATTGCCGCTCAGGAAGTAGTAGTCCACCACGGTCATGCCCTGCGTGTATTTGCCCTGAGTTTCCACACCAACCCAGCGATCAACGGTGGTAAACAGTTCCGGTTTCAGCAGCCAGGCAATAGTGCAGGGGTCGTGCAGCGGCGCGCCGATGAATCCCCATTTTTCGTCTTTGTGATATTCAAAGAAGAAGTCGAGTAGTTCAGCAACGATCGTTGAAACAGGATTGCCAATAGCGCGGAACCGTTCGGTATCTTCGCGATGTATTTGCGCTTTATGCGTGACGTCCAGACCAGCCATCACCACCGGAATGCCCGACTGGAATACGATTTCAGCGGCTTCAGGATCCACGAAAATGTTGAACTCAGCGGCGGGCGTCCAGTTTCCGAGCCCCATCGCACCACCCATTATCACGATACGGGCGATGTTGGCGTGCAGTTCAGGATGGCTATTCAGTAGCAATGCCACGTTGGTTTGCGGCCCGGTGGAGACAATGGTCACTGGCTCTGGGCTGTCACGCAGGGTTTTCGCCATCAGTTCCACAGCGGTACAGGCCTGTGGCGCAAAGGCGGGTTCCGGGAGCGCCGGGCCATCTAACCCACTCTCGCCGTGGACGTTATCGGCAATAATCAGATCGCGCATCAGCGGTTTCACAGCGCCACCGGCGACGGGAATATCACTACGATTGAGCAGTGTTAGCATGCGTAATACGTTACGCAGCGTTTTGTCGGGCGTCTGGTTCCCGGCTGACGAGGTTACCGCTTTCACATCCAGTTCAGGTGAGGCGAGGGCGAGAACAATTGCGATAGCGTCGTCATGACCTGGATCGCAATCAAACAGGATCGGAAGTGCCATTGTTGCTCCTTGTAAGTGGGACTCTGTGACAAGGTTAACGCTGGGCTGTATCTGTTTCGAGAAGTGAAGAGGTAAATCGTGAGATGGCGCGCACATGGCGATGCGCGCCAGCAAGATTAGTGCAGGATTTTCGCGAGGAAGTCTTTGGCGCGGTCCGATTTCGGATTGGCGAAGAACTCTTCTTTCGGTGAGTCTTCAACAATTTTCCCTTCATCCATGAAGATCACCCGGTTCGCCACTTTACGCGCAAAGCCCATTTCGTGGGTTACCACCATCATGGTCATCCCTTCATTGGCCAGTTCAACCATAACGTCCAGTACTTCGTTGATCATTTCAGGATCAAGCGCCGATGTCGGTTCGTCAAACAGCATGGCGATAGGATCCATACATAGCGCCCGGGCGATAGCGACACGCTGTTGCTGGCCCCCGGATAGCTGGGCCGGGAACTTCTCGGCATGTGCTGACAGACCAACGCGTTCCAGTAACTTTTGCGCTTTGTCGCGGGCCGGCTTTTTATCGCGCTTAAGCACTTTTACCTGCGCCAGAGTCAGGTTCTCAATGATCGACAGATGCGGGAACAGTTCAAAGTGCTGGAACACCATACCAACACGAGAGCGCAGTTTGGCCAGATCGGTTTTTTTATCATTTACCACGGTGCCATCAACGGTGATGACGCCCTGTTGCACTGGCTCCAGGCCGTTTACCGTCTTGATAAGCGTTGATTTACCGGAGCCTGACGGGCCACAGACAACCACCACCTCACCTTTTTTCACTTCCGTGGAGCAGTCGGTCAGCACCTGAAAGTGACCATACCATTTAGAAACATTTTTCAGGGTAATCATTAAACTGTCCTTTTCTTCAAATAGCTGACCAACAACGATGCGCTCAGACTGAATACAAAATAAACGGCGCCAGCAAACAGGATCATTTCAACCTGCGTGCCGTCACGCTCACCAATGGTGGAGGCGGTACGGAAGAAATCTGCCAGACTCAATACATAGACCAGCGAGGTATCCTGGAACAGTACGATGCCCTGGGTAAGCAGCAGCGGCACCATTGCGCGGAATGCCTGTGGCAGAATGATCAGCTTCATCGACTGCCAGTGGGTCATCCCCAGCGCCAGCGCGGCGCTGGACTGCCCACGAGAAATACTCTGGATACCGGCACGGATAATTTCGGAATAGTACGCGGCTTCAAACATCGAAAACGCCACCATCGCCGAGATCAGGCGAATATCGGTTTTTGGCGACAGGCCCAGCACGTTTTGCAGGAAGCCGGGCACAATCAGGTAGAACCACAGCAGCACCATTACCAGCGGAATAGAGCGGAATACGTTGACGTAGCCCTTCGCAAACCAGGCAATCGGCGCAAAGCTCGACAGTCGCATGACGGCAAGGATGGTCCCCCAGACGATACCAATGACGACCGCTGTAACGGTGATTTTCAACGTGATGATCAATCCGTCCAGCAGATACGGCAGGGAAGGGACGATAGAACTCCAGTCAAATTCGTACATTATTTGCCTCCCAAATTGCCAGGCAGGCGGATTTTGCGTTCGACGAGATTCATCACCAGCATGATGACGGCGTTAATCAGGACGTAGGCCAGCGTGATGGCGGTAAACGATTCCCATGCGTGGGCGGAGTAATCCAGCAGCTTGCCCGCCTGCGCCGCCATATCCACCAGACCGATGGTGGAGGCGATTGCGGAGTTCTTCACCAGGTTCATCATCTCTGAGGTCATTGGCGGAACAATCACGCGATAAGCGTTTGGCAGCAGGACGTAGCGATAGGCTTGCGGCAGCGTCAGGCCCATCGCCAGCGCGGCGTTTTTCTGCCCGCGAGGCAGGGACTGAATCGCGGCACGAACCTGCTCACAGACGCGCGCGGCGGTAAACAGCCCCAGACAAAGCATGGATGAGAGGAAGAACTGAATGTTGGGATCCAGTTCTGACTTGAACCACATGCCAATGTTTTCCGGCAGCAGTTCAGGAATGACCAGATACCAGGTAAAGAACTGGACGATGAGTGGAACGTTACGAAACAACTCAACGTACAGCGTGCCGATCCCGGAAAGGAAACGATTTGGTACGGTACGTAAAATGCCGAATAAAGAGCCTATGAGGAAAGCGATAATCCAGGCGGTGATAGATAACGCGACCGTGACCTGGAAACCACTCCAGAGCCAGCCGAGATAGGTGGTGTTGCCGAACGGGGCCTGTTGTAAAAAAATCCCCCAGTTCCAGTCTATAGACATAAATCTACTCCAGAAAAAAAAGGGTAGCAGCGCTACCCTCGAAGATTGTTATTCGGCGTTTTGCGGTTTTCAGGCCTGATGGGGAACGACCATCAGGCTTATAGTCTGTCCGTGCCAAGTAACAATCGAGAGGGCAAGGTGAACTCGCCCCATTTATTTTAGTTAGTTAAGCGCTTTATCATTCGGTGATTTGAACAGAGCCTTCATTTCGTCTGACAGTTCGAAATTCATGTTCAGGTTCTTCGGTGGAATTGGATTTTTAAACCACTTATCAAACCATTTCTCAGCTTCGCCTGAGGTCTGAGCCTGGGCAATGGTGTCATCCATCAGCTTTTTGAACTCAGGGTCATCTTTGCGCAGCATACAGCCGTAGGCTTCCTGAGATTGCGGCTTGCCGACAATCTCCCAGTTATCCGGTTTCTTCGCTTTCGCGCGTTCGCCAGCCAGCAGGGCGTCATCCATCATAAAGGCAACGGCGCGGCCGCTTTCCAGAGTACGGAAAGAGTCACCGTGGTCTTTCGCGCTGATGATGCGCATATCCATTTTTTGTTCTTCGTTCAGCTTGTGCAGCAGGACTTCTGAGGTGGTACCTGAAGTCACGACCACGGCTTTGCCTTTCAGGTCAGCGAAATCTTTGACGTCACCGCCTTTTTTCGCCAGCAGACGGGTGCCGACAACGAAAATAGTGTCAGAGAAGGCTGCTTGTTTCTGGCGCTCAACGTTGTTGGTGGTGGAACCACATTCAAAGTCGAAGGTACCGTTTTGCAGCAGCGGAATACGGTTCTGAGAGGTAATTGGGATCAGTTTCACCTGCAGGTCAGGCTTGTTCAGCTTTTTCTTCACCGCTTCAACAATTGCGTTGGAGTAATCCTGTGAATAGCCGACCACTTTTTGCTGATTATCGTAGTAAGAAAACGGTACCGAGGATTCACGGTGTCCGACGACGATTACGCCATTTTTAGCGATCTTATCCAGCGTACTGCCTGCCGCTGGTGCTGCGTCTTCTGCGTGCGCCAGACCAGCGGACATTCCCATGACCAGCATGGCTGTGGCGAGCTTACGTAATTGCATATCCAACTCCTTTATCGTCTGCGCCGGTGACGCATTGATACCCATTGTGATGTTGTTATTGTTTGCTACTTAAACGTGCAGTCTTGTATATGTTTGTTAACATTTAGTTTGGATGAATGTAAAGAATTTGCTGTGTTATTGTTTATTTTTGCGAAGTGCGCCGCACCATTTGGGGGCAAAAATATCCTGTTGCACTTTTCGGGTGCTACCTTCGCTCAACTTTGGTGCGACCAGGTTGCACATTCAGCCAAAACAGCGTTTGCCTTGTAGAACAAAGCAATAGACGTGCCAGAATGGGATGTGGGAAATGTTTATGGGCCGGATAAGCAAAGCGTTATCCGGCCGGGGAGGGGAGGTTACTTACGACGTTGACGCAGGCTCATGACCACCGCACCAAAGCCAAACAGTGCGGTCAGCAGCCACAGCGGCCAGTTACCGGTACGAGCATAAGGGGTTAAGCCCGTGGTCGGCGTAACGCTGGTGGTCAGAACCTGACGGGTAAACTGCGGGATCATCGCCTGAATTTCACCCTGCGGGCCAATCACCGCGGTAATACCGTTATTGGTGCTACGCAGCAGCGGGCGTGCCAGCTCCAGAGAACGCATCCGCGCCATCTGGAAGTGCTGCCACGGACCAATGGACTTACCGAACCAGGCATCGTTGGAGATAGTCAGCAGGTAGTCAGTATCCGGACGGAAGTTATCCCGAACCTGTTCGCCAAGAATGATTTCGTAGCAGATGGCAGCCGTCAGCTTAAAGCCGTGCGCATGCAGCTGTGGCTGTACATAAGGTCCACGGCTGAACGAAGACATTGGCAGGTCAAAGAACGGCGCTAACGGGCGTAGGATCGATTCCAGCGGGACAAACTCACCAAATGGGACAAGGTGATTTTTGTTATAGCGATTGGTCGAGTCATAACTGTACGGACTGTCTTTACCCAACGTGATGATGGTGTTGTAGGTGTCGTAACGATTCTGTTTGTTCAGGCGAGCATCTACAATCCCGGTAATCAGCGTGCTGTTTTTCGATTTCAGCAGGTCATCCATCATGCTCAGAAAACGCTGCTGGTTAATTTCCAGATCCGGAATAGCAGATTCTGGCCAGATGATGAGCTGTGATTTACCCATCTCGGGCTGGGTGGCGTCGAGATAAATCTTCAGGGTGTTGAGTAACTGACTTTCATCCCATTTGAGCGACTGTGGAATGTCGCCCTGCACCATCGACACTTGCGTGGTTTTTTCCGGCTCCAGCGTATACCACTGGATATAGCGTAGCGGGAAGGGCAGCGCGAAAAGTATCACGGCCACGACCAGCGGACGCCAGTTACGGCTGACTAACGCCAGCACCAGCAGGCCGCTAACCATCATCAGCAGGAAGTTGATTGCCTCTACGCCCATTACCGGTGCAAGCCCTTTTAGCGGGCCATCAATTTGGCTGTAACCAAACTGCAGCCATGGGAAGCCGGTCAGGACCCAGCCGCGCAGGAATTCAGTTATCTGCCAGATAACCGGCGCGGCAATCGCTACCCGAATCCAACTGGTTTTCGGCCACAGACGCGACAGAATGCCAGCAAACAGACCGGTGTAGAGGGAAAGGTAGGCGGCAAGCAGAACCACGAGAAAAACGTTTACCGGCCCCGGCATGCCGCCAAATTGCGCGATGCTGACGTAGACCCAGTTGATGCCTGAACCAAACAGGCCCATTCCCCAGAAATAGCCAATGGCAGCAGACTGGAGAGGACGGCGGTTGAGGGTAAGAGCCTGCAGACCCATCAGCGAAATAATCGCGGCGGGCCAGATGTCATACGGAGAGAACGCCAGCGTCCCGCAGGCACCGAATAATAACGCCAGCAGCAGGCGCATGCGCTGGCGTTCAATTAATGGGGCAAATGCCATGTAGTCTATGATCCAGTTTCGGGTTTATTCGTCCAGTTTGGGCTGGGGTGAGTCGTCCGGAATTCTGACATGAACCTGAATAATACGACGGCTGTCAGCCATCGCCACTTTGAACTGGTAACCATCAATGTCGATGGTCTCACCGCGAGCGGGTAAATGACCAAAGGCCTGCATAACCAGCCCGCCAATGGTATCGACTTCTTCGTCGCTAAAGTGGGTCCCGAAAGCGTCGTTGAAGTCTTCAATCGACGCCAGCGCGCGAATAGTCCAGGTGTGGCGACTGAGCTGACGGAAATCAATATCGTCTTCTTCGTCGTACTCATCTTCAATTTCACCGACAATCAGTTCAAGGATGTCCTCAATGGTCACCAGACCTGAGACACCGCCAAACTCGTCGATGACGATAGCCATATGATAACGCTGGGAGCGGAACTCTTTCAGCATGCGGTCAACCCGCTTGCTTTCAGGTACGACAACCGCCTGGCGTAACACTTTCTCCATGCTGAAGGCTTCGGCATCGCTGCGCATAAACGGCAGCAAATCTTTGGCCATCAGAATCCCTTCAATGTGATCTTTGTCTTCGCTGATCACCGGAAAACGCGAGTGGGCAGACTCGATGATCACATCGAGACATTCGTCCAGGGTCTGGTTGCGTTTCAGGGTAATCATCTGAGAGCGAGGGATCATAATGTCGCGTACGCGTTGGTCCGCAATATCCATCACCCCTTCGAGCATATCGCGCGTATCTTCATCGATAAGGTCGTTTTGCCCGGAATCACGGATCAGCTCCAACAGTTCGTCGCGGTTTTTCGGTTCACCGTGGAAAAGTTGGCTCAGTAACAGGGAAAAAAATCCCTTTTTGCTGTTTAAGGTGTCACTACTGTGTGAATTGTCGTCGCTCATGGCGTCGTATGGGTTCTCATGTTAGTTAACAGGTCGCTCAATGCGCGTAAACTCAGCGCACGGCTTTATGGGAAGCCCGGGCAGATGCCCGACGGCTTATTCCTTCTCGGCAATGTACGGATCCTCATAGCCCAGAGCAAGCATAATCTCTGTTTCGAGGGATTCCATCTCTTCCGCTTCATCGTCTTCGATATGGTCGTAGCCGAGCAAATGCAGGCTACCATGCACCACCATGTGCGCCCAGTGGGCTTCAAGCGGCTTACCTTGTTCCTGCGCTTCTTTCTCAACGACCTGACGGCAGATGATCAAATCACCCAGCAGCGGCATCTCAATGCTTGGCGGGGCTTCAAACGGGAAAGAGAGTACGTTGGTTGATTTATCTTTCCCGCGATAGGTCAGGTTCAGCTCGTGGCTTTCAGCATCGTCGACCAACCGAATCGTTACCTCTGACTCTTCCTGAAACTGCGGGATCACGGCATCCAGCCATCTCTGAAACTGACTTTCTGGTGGTAAGCCGGATTCGTTTTCGCATGCCAGCTGTAAATCGAGAATAACCTGACTCATTTTTGTTCCTGCTCCTGAGCTTCGCGCTTGCGTTCTGCCGCCAGCTCGGCTTTGCGTTTTTGTTCTGCTTCTTCCCAGGCTTCATACGCCGTGACGATACGGGCAACCACCGGATGGCGAACCACGTCTTCGCTATGGAAGAAATTAAAACTAATTTCGTCGACTTCAGCCAGCACTTCAATGGCATGACGCAGACCGGACTTGGTGCTGCGCGGCAGGTCAATCTGTGTGATATCGCCGGTGATAACCGCTTTGGAGTTAAAGCCGATACGAGTCAGGAACATTTTCATCTGTTCGATGGTGGTGTTCTGGCTCTCATCAAGAATGATAAACGCATCGTTTAACGTACGGCCACGCATATAGGCCAGCGGCGCAACTTCAATGACGTTACGTTCAATCAGCTTTTCAACCTTCTCAAAACCGAGCATTTCGAACAGCGCGTCATACAGCGGTCGTAAATAGGGATCGACTTTCTGGCTCAGATCGCCTGGCAGGAAACCCAGTTTTTCACCGGCTTCAACCGCTGGACGGGTTAGCAGAATACGGCGGATCTCCTGACGCTCTAGTGCATCGACCGCAGCGGCAACAGCCAGATACGTTTTACCTGTACCCGCAGGGCCAACACCAAAGGTGATGTCGTGGTCGAGGATATTCGCAATGTACTGTGCCTGATTCGGCGTGCGCGGTTTAATCACTCCGCGCTTGGTTTTGATATTCACCGCTTTGCCAAATTCCGGCACGCTGTCTGCGCTTTGCTCAAGCACACGCGCTTCTTTAATCGCAAGGTGAATTTGTTCTGGCTCGATGTTCTGTGTCTGGCCGCGCATTGGGGCCGTATCGACATACAGGCTGCGTAAAATATCTGCCGCAGCGGTGACGCAAATTGGGCGACCGGTCAGTTTAAAGTGGTTATCACGGCGGTTAATTTCGATGCCGAGGCGACGTTCCAGCTGTTTGATGTTGTCATCAAAGGGGCCGCAAAGGCTCAACAGGCGGGCGTTGTCTGCGGGTTCAAGGGTGATTTCGCGAGTGTCTATGTTCAAACTGTTCCTCTTATGCATGTCTCGCCGGACGCTGAACATTTACCGGCATCTAAGGAAATTATTCACGCCATGGGGGAAAGGCGCAAGCATTGCAGCAAATATGGGGATGCCAGGGCTGATTACAAGGCCCGCCGGGACAGCGAGCCCAGGATTGTAGGCCCGATAAGTGTAGCGGTATCGGGCCTTTTTTACGTCTTTCAGCAGGATTAAGGCTGATAAATACCCACGCCCAGATCGTTTTCTTTGCGGGTACGCGCAATGACCGACTCAGGGGATTCTGCGATGCGCAGGCCCATTTCGTCTTCGGTACGCACCACTTTGCCGCGCAGTGAGTTGGTCCAGACATCGGTAATTTCAACATCAACAAACTTACCGACCATATCCGGGGTACCTTCAAAGTTCACCACGCGGTTATTTTCGGTACGCCCTGACAGTTCCATCACGCTTTTCCGTGACGTACCTTCGACCAGAATGCGCTGGGTCGTGCCGACCATACGACGGCTCCAGGCCATGGCTTGCTGGTTAATACGCTCCTGCAGGATGTATAAACGCTGTTTTTTCTCTTCTTCCGGTACGTCGTCAACCATATCGGCGGCAGGGGTGCCAGGACGCGCAGAGAAGATAAAGCTGTAGCTCATGTCGAAATTGACATCAGCGATCAGCTTCATGGTCTGCTCGAAGTCCTGGGTGGTTTCACCCGGGAAGCCGACGATGAAGTCGGAGCTAATCTGGATATCCGGACGTGCTGCGCGCAGTTTACGGATGATTGCTTTGTATTCCAGCGCGGTATGGGTACGACCCATCAGGTTCAGTACACGATCCGAACCACTCTGTACCGGCAGGTGCAGGAAGCTCACCAGCTCTGGCGTATCGCGATAAACTTCAACGATATCATCGGTGAATTCGATCGGATGGCTGGTGGTAAAACGGATACGGTCAATGCCGTCGATCGCTGCGACCAGACGCAGCAGATCGGCGAACGAGCCGGTGGTGCCGTCGTAGTTTTCACCGCGCCAGGCGTTGACGTTTTGCCCCAACAGGTTTACTTCACGCACGCCTTGGGCTGCAAGCTGGGCGATTTCAAACAGAATATCATCCGCCGGACGGCTGACTTCCTCACCGCGGGTGTAGGGAACCACGCAGTAAGTACAATATTTATTGCAGCCTTCCATGATGGACACAAACGCGCTTGGCCCTTCAGCACGCGGTTCTGGCAGGCGGTCGAATTTTTCGATCTCCGGGAAACTGATATCAACTACCGGGCTACGGGTGGTGCTTCCACGCACTTTGTTGATCATTTCCGGCAGGCGATGCAGGGTTTGCGGCCCAAAAATAATATCGACGTAATGCGCGCGTTGGCGAATATGATCGCCTTCCTGAGACGCAACACAGCCACCAACACCAATGATGAGCTTGGGATTCTTCTCTTTTAACAGCTTCCAGCGACCTAATTGATGGAAGACTTTTTCCTGAGCCTTCTCGCGGATTGAGCAGGTATTCAGCAGCAGCACATCCGCTTCTTCCGCCACGTCGGTCAGTTGATACCCGTGAGTGGCATCCAGCAGATCGGCCATCTTCGATGAATCGTATTCGTTCATCTGACAGCCCCAGGTTTTAATATGGAGTTTTTTGGTCATCGACTTGCTCTTGCGAAATTGTGGCTGAAATGCAGGGCGCATAGTGTACTGCTTTGGCGCGGTTGTGACCAGTATGACGGATGTCAGCCTCAAGGGGTAAAAAATCCTGTAAACTTACACAATACATGTAACTGGAAAATTGACCATGACAAATCAACCAACGGAAATTGCCATTGTCGGCGGGGGGATGGTCGGCGGCGCGCTGGCGCTGGGACTGGCGCAGCATGGATTTTCGGTAACGGTGATTGAACATGCCGCTCCTGCGCCGTTTGTGGCTGATGGACAGCCGGATGTCAGAATTTCGGCCATTAGCTCCGCCTCCGTGTCGTTGCTGAAAGGGCTGGGCGTCTGGGATACGGTTCAGGGAATGCGTAGCCATCCTTACCGTCGACTGGAAACGTGGGAGTGGGAAAATGCCCATGTGATGTTTGATGCCGCCGAGCTTAAGCTGCCTTTACTGGGCTATATGGTGGAGAACACGGTCCTGCAACAGGCGCTCTGGCAGGCGCTGGAAGTTCATCCTGACGTGACGTTGCGCGTGCCCACCTCGCTGATTTCTTTACATCGACATAATGACCGGCATGAACTTGAGCTGGCAGACGGTGAAAAAATCAATGCGAAGCTGGTGATCGGTGCTGATGGTGCCAACTCTCAGGTACGCAAAATGGCCGGGATTGGCATCCATGCCTGGCAATACGCGCAATCTTGTATGCTGATAACTGTCCAGTGTGAAAACGCACCCGGAGACAGCACCTGGCAGCAGTTTACCCCTGACGGCCCGCGCGCGTTTTTACCGCTGTTTGATAACTGGGCCTCGCTGGTGTGGTACGACTCACCAGCTCGCATCCGCCAATTGCAAGCGCTAAATATGCCGCAACTGCAGGCGGAGATCGCTAAACATTTCCCTTCACGACTCGGCAGCGTTACGCCTGTGGCGGCGGGGGCATTCCCGCTTACGCGTCGTCACGCGCTGCAATATGTGCAACCGGGGCTGGCGCTGGTAGGTGATGCCGCGCATACCATTCACCCACTGGCGGGGCAGGGCGTTAATCTGGGTTTTCGTGATGTCGATGCGCTGATTGATGTTCTGGTGAGCGCCCGCAGCTATGGTGAGGCGTGGGCCAGTCAACCGGTACTGAAGCGTTATCAGAATCGTCGTATGACCGATAACTTCATTATGCAAAGTGGGATGGATTTGTTCTACGCCGGTTTTAGCAACAACCTGCAGCCGCTGCGCATCATGCGTAATCTCGGGCTTATGGCCGCAGAGCGCGCAGGTGTGCTGAAGCGTCAGGCGCTGAAGTATGCGTTAGGGCTGTAGCTCGAGTGGTGCCTGATGGCGCTACGCTTATCAGGCCCTACAAGTCATGTAGGTCGGGTAAGTCTTGCCATCACCCGGCGTTAGAAAAGCAAAAAGCTCGCCGAAGCGAGCTTTTTTAATATGGCTGGGGTACGAGGATTCGAACCTCGGAATGCTGGTATCAGAAACCAGAGCCTTACCGCTTGGCGATACCCCAACGGGTGCACCCACAGAGTGGACGACTTTTTGAAATTGGCTGGGGTACGAGGATTCGAACCTCGGAATGCTGGTATCAGAAACCAGAGCCTTACCGCTTGGCGATACCCCAACAATTTTTTGGATTTACCGAACGAGTCGATACGTCCTTAATATGGTGGCTACGACGGGATTCGAACCTGTGACCCCATCATTATGAGTGATGTGCTCTAACCAGCTGAGCTACGTAGCCTGATACTATCATATTCTTCGATGGCTGGGGTACCTGGATTCGAACCAGGGAATGCCGGTATCAAAAACCGGTGCCTTACCGCTTGGCGATACCCCAATGACCGTCGCGGTGAACCGCTATATCGAAGAAAAAATGGCTGGGGTACCTGGATTCGAACCAGGGAATGCCGGTATCAAAAACCGGTGCCTTACCGCTTGGCGATACCCCATCCGTGCAACGCTTACGGGTGAATGGTGCGGGAGGCGAGACTTGAACTCGCACACCTTGCGGCGCCAGAACCTAAATCTGGTGCGTCTACCAATTTCGCCACTCCCGCAAAAAAGATGGTGGCTACGACGGGATTCGAACCTGTGACCCCATCATTATGAGTGATGTGCTCTAACCAGCTGAGCTACGTAGCCATCTTTTTTTCGCGTAACCTTATCGGCGTTGCGGGGCGCATTATGCGTATTGAGCCTTGAAGCGTCAACCCCTTTTTCATTGAAAATAGCTGGAATGTGACTGTTTGGTTAGGTTGCGAACAGCATGACGCAATATTCGGCAATTATTAGTTATTAATTGTTTTTTAGCACAGAAAACAGACATAAAAAAAGAGCCCCGCAGGGCCCTTTTCTAAGGATTAACTTATTTATAAGCGGACTGGTGTACGCCAACCGCGCGACCAGACGGATCGTTCATGGTTTTAAACGCTTCATCCCATTCGATCGCTTTGGCGGAAGAACAGGCAACAGAAGGGCCGCCCGGAACACATTCCGCAGCGCTGGCAACCGGGAACAGTTCTTCGAAAATCTCACGATACAAATACGCTTCTTTCGACGATGGCGTGTTGTACGGGAAACGGAAGCTGGCGGTTTCCAGTTGTTGGTCGGAAACTTGCTCTGCAGCGACTTCTTTCAGCGTGTCAATCCAGCTGTAACCGACGCCGTCAGAGAACTGCTCTTTCTGCCGCCATGCGACGCTCGCTGGCAGGTAGGATTCAAAACATTCGCGCAGAACATGTTTTTCCATTTTGCCGTTGCCGCACATTTTATCCTGCGGGTTGATGCGCATCGCCACATCAAGGAATTTTTTGTCCAGGAAGGGCACGCGAGCCTCCACGCCCCAGGCTGACATGGCTTTGTTGGCACGCGCACAGTCGAACATGTGCAGCGCCTGCAGTTTACGCACGGTTTCTTCATGCAATTCTTTCGCGTCTGGCGCTTTGTGGAAGTAGAGATAACCGCCAAACACTTCGTCTGACCCTTCGCCCGACAGCACCATTTTAATGCCCATTGCTTTAATTTTGCGCGACATTAAGTACATCGGCGTCGAGGCACGAATGGTTGTAACATCGTAGGTTTCGATGTGATAAATCACGTCGCGGATAGCATCCAGACCTTCCTGCACGGTGAAGTGGATCTCGTGGTGCACGGTACCCAGATGGTTTGCTACTTCTTGTGCGGCTTTCAGATCCGGTGCGCCTTCGAGGCCGACGGCGAAGGAGTGCAACTGCGGCCACCAGGCTTCACTGCGTTCCTGATCTTCAACACGACGCGCGGCGTATTTTTTGGTGATTGCGGAAATGACCGAAGAATCCAGACCGCCGGACAGCAATACACCATAAGGAACATCTGACATCAGGTGGCTTTTCACCGCATCTTCCAGCGCCTGACGCAGCTCGTTTTTATCGGTAACGTTGTCTTTTACCGCATCGTATTCAAACCAGTCGCGCTGGTAGTACTGACGAATTTCGCCGTCTTTACTCCACAGATAGCTACCGGCCGGGAATTCTTTAATCGTACGGCAAACAGGAACCAGTGCTTTCATTTCAGACGCAACATAGAAGTTACCGTGTTCGTCGTAGCCCATATACAGTGGGATGATCCCGATGTGATCGCGGCCAATCAGGTAAGCGTCCTGCTCGCTGTCGTACAGCGCGAAGGCAAACATGCCTTGCAGGTCATCCAGGAACTCTGGGCCTTTTTCCTGATACAGCGCGAGGATAACTTCACAGTCGGAACCTGTCTGGAACTGATAGCGATCGCCGTATTCAGCGCGCAGCGCCTGGTGGTTATAAATTTCACCGTTAACCGCCAGGATATGCGTTTTCTTCACGTTGTACAGCGGCTGAGCACCGGCGTTGACGTCGACGATGGACAGACGTTCGTGTGCCAGAATGGCGTTATCACTGGCGTAAATACCCGACCAGTCCGGGCCGCGATGGCGCATCAGACGGGACAATTCCAGAGCCTTTTTACGCAGTTCAACTGCGTCTGTTTTAATATCGAATACGCCAAAAATAGAACACATAACCTTCTCCGTTAACCTGTTGCGTGATGCTTTTTAAGTTTGCTTGATAAAGAAAATGCCGCAAAGCCGCTGGGGGCGCAAGGAGTTTGGTGTGCTGAAAATAAAAAACTCAATGAGGATTGTTGAATGGTGAAAAAAGACTACGTAATGAGTGCATTTATTGATGGATCATCAATAATATGGCGATTTCATTAGATAGCGGGATTTCTGTGGGGCGAATAAGGCGCTTACACTGTCATCCGGCGTCCACTCCGCAATATTGCCGGATGGTGACGCGAGTGCGTCTTATCCGGCCTGGGGATTAAATCACATCAATCTCTGCAACGGAGGGGTAGATCCAGCTTGGTCTGAATGGCATGTTGTCAATATCGTCAAGCTTGGATACGCCAGACAGTACCAGGATAGTTTCCAGACCCGCCTGGAAGCCCGCCAGAATATCGGTACGCAGGTTGTCGCCAACGATAACCGTCTCTTCCGAGTGTGCCTGCATTTTGTTGAGCGCTGCGCGAATAATCCACGGGCTGGGTTTCCCCACATAAAACGGCTTACGGCCAGAGATTTTTTCGATACCGGCGCACAGCGCGCCGCAGGCAGGATAAAAGCCGCGACCGTGCGTATCCGGATTTGTGGCGATGAAACGCGCGCCGTTAGCCACAAAATAGGCTGCTTTATGCATCATGTCCCAGTTATAGGAACGCGTTTCGCCAACAATCACAAAATCCGGGTTCACGTCGGTAATGGTAAATCCGGCTTTATACAGTTCGTGAATTAACGCCCCTTCACCTACCACATAGGCCTTTTTTCCTTCCTGGCGACGAAGAAAATCAGCGGTAGCCATCGCAGAAGTATAAAAGACGCTATCAGGGACATTCACTCCCGCGGTGGCGAAGCGGTTGGCCAGATCTTGCCCGGTCTGTGAAGGGTAGTTAGTCAGCAAAACGAGCGGCAGACCTTTTTCCAGAATCCCGGTCAAAAATTCAGCCGCACCCGGTACGGCAACATTGTCGTGCATCAGCACGCCGTCAATATCACAAATTACATTCTTAATGGCCATGGACAATCCGACATTAAAAAAAGAAGGCATTACTATACACAAAATACACTACATCATTCGAGTTGCATCAAGGCGGCAAGTCTGCGAACCCCTGGCGCTTACTGAAGTAAGTGACCGGGGGGAGCAGATGCAGCTAACGCAGAGGCAGCCTGAAGGATGACGTGTATTAGCTTTCCAGCAAACGTTGCAGCAAAGTCCCGTTGAGCATCGCGCGCTTCACCAGCGCAAAGGCGCCAATGGCGGAACGATGATCCAGCGTGGAACGAACCACAGGTAAATTGTGGCGAAACGCCTTCAACGCCTGGGTGTTGATACAGCTTTCTATGGCAGGCAGCAGCACTTTATCCGCCTCGGTAATTTCGCCCGCAATGACGATTTTTTGCGGATTAAACAGGTTGATGGCGATAGCAATGGTTTTACCCAGATGGCGACCAACGTGCTCGATGACTTCTGCTGCCAGATTATCGCCCTTATTCGCTGCCCTGCAGATGGCTTTGATACTGCAGTCATCCAGCGTGAGCCGGCTTGGATAGCCCTGTTTTAGCAAGTTTTGTACGCGGTGTTCGATAGAGGCATTGGCCGCAATGGTTTCCAGACAGCCGAAATTACCGCAGTGACAGCGCTCACCCAGCGGTTCTACCTGAATATGACCAATCTCACCCACGTTGCCATTGCGGCCGATAAAAATGCGGCCATTGGAAATAATTCCCGCGCCAGTTCCGCGGTGAACACGCACCAAAATGGAGTCTTCGCAATCCTGACTTGCCCCGAAATAGTGCTCGGCCAGCGCCAGGCTGCGAATATCATGACCGACAAAGCAGGTGACCTTAAAGCGTTTTTCAAGTGCTTCGACCAGACCCCAGTTTTCAACCTGAATGTGTGGCATATAGCGGATAACGCCGCTTTCAGGATCGACAAGGCCTGGCAGGATGACAGAAATTGCGATCAACTCGCGGATTTTCCGCTGGCAACTGTCAATAAAGGTGGCAATCGTATTGAGCAGCGCATATTCCAGCGTTTCCTGGGTGCGCTCCGGGAGAGGGTAATGCTCTTCGGCGACCACTTTGCTGCTCATATCATAGAGCGTCAGCGTGGTGTCGTGGCGGCCAAGACGCACGCCAATTGCGTGGAAATTACGGGTTTCGGTGACGATGGAGATAGCGCGGCGGCCCCCGGTGGAGGCCTGCTGATCGACTTCTTTGATCAGCCCGCGTTCGATCAGTTGACGCGTAATTTTGGTTACGCTGGCGGGGGCAAGCTGGCTTTGCTCGGCAATCTGAATTCGCGAGATTGGCCCATGCTGGTCAATCAGGCGATAAACCGCCGCGCTGTTAAGCTGTTTTACGAGATCAACATTACCTATTTGAGCTTGTCCGCCTGGTGTCATTCTTTCTCTTACTCAGTAACGACCTCGTTGCCATTAACGATGGTCTTGATAATTTTAAAGTCGTGCGTGAACGCGGTCAGGTTGGCTACTTTGCCTGGCGCGATGCTGCCGAGTTGTTTGTCGACGCCAATGGCGCGAGCAGGGTAGAGCGTTGCCATGCGCAGGACTTCGTCCAGTGCGATACCGCAATGTTCAACCAGATTGCGTACACCTTCGATCATGGTTAATGATGAACCGCTCAGCGTGCCGTTCTCATCAACACACAGTCCATTGCGGTAGTATATTGTTTTACCAGCGAAAATGAACTGCTCAATGTTTGCCCCCGCCGGCGCGGTCGCGTCGGTGACCAGGCACAGCTTGTCGCCTTTCAGGCGTTTAGCATTGCGGATGTTGGCATAGTCAACATGCATGCCATCGGCGATGATACCGCAATAAATATCTGCCTCATCCAGAATCGCGCCTGCCAGACCTGGTTCGCGACCGGTAATATAAGGCATCGCGTTGAACAGATGTGTTGCAAAGGAAATGCCTGCACGGAAACCGATTTTTGCTTCCTTCAGCGTCGCGTTAGAGTGGCCCGCAGACACCACGATACCGGCATTCACCAGTTGGGTGATCACTTCGACAGGAACCATTTCAGGCGCCAGCGTCACTTTGGTGATGACATCCGCATTATCGCACAGGAAATCGACAAGTGCAGCGTCCGGTTGACGCACAAATCCCGGATTATGCGTACCTTTTTTCACCAGGTTCAGCCACGGACCTTCAAGGTGTAGCCCTAATGCTTGATTTGGATGCTTAGCGAGGTATTCACGCATGACGCGAACGCCCTGCTTCATCAGGTCATCGCTGGTGGTGATTAGCGTTGGCAGATAGTTGGTGCAGCCAGATTTTTCATTGGCTTTTTGCATGATTTCCAGCGTCTCAACGGTAACGGCTTCTGCCGTATCGTTAAACTGTACACCGCCACAGCCGTTTAACTGCACATCAATAAAACCGGGGGAGACAATGGCTCCATTCAGCGAGCGCTGTTCAATCCCTGACGGCAATTCAGACAGTGGGCAAACGCTATCGATCAGGCCATTGGCGACAACAATCGCATGGTCATCAAGAATTTCGTGACCGGTAAAAATCCGGCCCTGGGTTAAAGCATACATTCCGACCCCCGATTTCAAAAAAATGCCGCCCTGCACGTTTTCGACAGGGCGGAGACATCATTACAGACCTTTAATATTTTCCGCTTCTAACTCGTTAAAGTATTTCAGCGTCTTCACTTTCAGTTCCATAGTGGAAGGTTCATCGCAGACCACAACTGCTTTCGGATGAAGCTGCAGACAGCTGATGGTCCACATATGGTTAACGTTGCCTTCAACAGCCGCCTGCAGCGCCTGCGCTTTCTGGTGACCCAGCACCAGGATCATTACTTCTTCAGCATCCAACAGGGTGCCCACGCCTACGGTCAGTGCATATTTAGGCACCTGGCTTACGTCGCCGTCAAAGAAGCGTGAGTTTGCTACGCGGGTGTCGTGGGTCAACGTTTTGATACGGGTACGGGAAGCCAAAGAGGAAGCCGGTTCGTTGAACGCGATGTGACCATCGTTGCCTACACCGCCCATAAACAGATGGATTTTACCGTAAGAACGGATTTTCTCTTCATACTGACGGCATTCTGCATCAATATCCGGCGCGTTACCATTGAGGAGGTTGATGTTTTCTGCTGGAATATCAACATGATCAAAGAAGTTACGGTGCATAAAGCTGTGATAGCTTTCCGGATGTTCCTTCGGCAGGCCAACGTATTCGTCCATGTTGAAAGTGACAACATGTTTGAAGCTCACCTGGCCCGCTTTGTGCATTTCGACTAATGCTTTATAGGCAGTCAGCGGAGTGCCGCCAGTCGGCAGGCCCAGAACGAACGGACGATCTGCCGTTGGTTTGAACGCGTTAATGCGGTTAACGATATGGCGAGCAGCCCATTTGCCGACTTGTTCAGCGGTATTCAGGGGGATCAGTCTCATTCTTCACCTCAAATGTAAATGTAAGCAGTTGGCGGATTGAGTCTCTGTGCAGTATTAAGCGTAACCTGGTTTTGCATCGGTAAGGATCAATCCGTTTCGATTTTTTGAATGATAAAATAAGTTTTCGTAGTTAGCCAGTGTAAGGGAGGGTTAATAACGATATTTGGTGATTGGAATCACAAAAAACACGCTTTTAATTTGCGATACGAATTAATTTTTCACACACTCTGAATGTAGATGAATGGTTAATGTTGTTGTCCCAAAATCTCTTGCTGTTGCAGTTAGGAATGGTCGCACAATAAAAATATGGCTTCAAAGGAGCCTAATCGGGGTCTCGTAGGGGGAATAAAATGAATATTTTAGGTTTTTTCCAGCGGCTGGGTAGGGCGTTACAGCTCCCCATCGCGGTGCTGCCAGTCGCGGCACTGTTGCTGCGATTCGGCCAACCAGATTTACTGAACGTACCCTTCATCGCGCAAGCGGGTGGAGCTATCTTTGATAACCTCGCGTTAATTTTTGCTATCGGTGTGGCTTCCAGCTGGTCTAAAGACAGCGCGGGTGCGGCAGCGCTGGCAGGTGCGGTTGGTTATTTCATATTGACCAAAGCAATGGTTACCATTAACCCGGCGATCAACATGGGCGTGCTGGCGGGTATCATCACCGGTCTGGTCGGCGGTGCTGTGTATAACCGTTGGTCTGGCATCAAACTGCCTGATTTCCTGAGCTTCTTCGGCGGCAAACGTTTTGTACCCATCGCTACTGGCTTCTTCTGTTTGATACTGGCTGCTATCTTCGGCTACGTGTGGCCGCCGGTGCAGAATGCCATCCATGCGGGTGGTGAGTGGATCGTGGGCGCTGGCGCGCTGGGTTCTGGTATTTTTGGCTTCATCAACCGTCTGCTGATCCCAACAGGTCTGCATCAGGTGCTGAACACCATCGCCTGGTTCCAGATTGGCGAATTCACTAACGCTGCAGGTACCGTATTCCACGGTGATATCAACCGCTTCTACGCGGGTGACGGCACTGCGGGTATGTTCATGTCTGGCTTCTTCCCGATCATGATGTTTGGTCTGCCGGGTGCGGCTCTGGCGATGTACTTCGCCGCGCCGAAAGCGCGTCGTCCGATGGTCGGCGGTATGCTGCTGTCCGTTGCTATCACCGCATTCCTGACCGGTGTTACCGAGCCGCTGGAATTCCTGTTTATGTTCCTGGCTCCGTTGCTGTACCTCCTGCACGCCGTTCTGACGGGTATCAGCCTGTTCGTTGCGACGCTGTTGGGGATCCATGCGGGCTTCTCTTTCTCCGCAGGTGCTATCGACTACGTGTTGATGTACAACCTGCCGGCTGCAAGTAAGAACGTCTGGATGCTGGTCGCCATGGGTCTGGTGTTCTTCGTTATCTATTTTGTGTTGTTCAGCGCGGTTATTCGTTTGTTTAACCTGAAAACGCCGGGCCGCGAAGATAAAGAAGACGAGATTGTTACTGACGAAGCAAACAGCAATACCGAAGAAGGTTTAGCTCAACTGGCAACCAACTACATTGCTGCGGTTGGCG
Source organism: Citrobacter sp. RHBSTW-00029 (assembly GCF_014104295.1). Lineage (NCBI taxonomy): Bacteria > Pseudomonadati > Pseudomonadota > Gammaproteobacteria > Enterobacterales > Enterobacteriaceae > Citrobacter > Citrobacter sp. RHBSTW-00029. The sequence goes on along the minus strand of NZ_JABXRT010000001.1, from coordinate 2,796,291 downwards.
GTACGGATAACCTGAAAGCGATTGATGCCTGTATCACCCGTCTGCGTCTGACCGTTGGCGATTCTGCCCGCGTCAATGATGCGATGTGCAAACGCTTAGGCGCATCGGGTGTGGTTAAGCTGAACAAACAAACTATTCAGGTTATCGTGGGTGCGAAAGCTGAATCTATCGGCGACGAAATGAAGAAAGTTGTGGCACGCGGCCCGGTTGCGGCAGCGTCTACTGACAATGCCCCGACAGCGGCTGCCCCGATTGCAAAACCGCAGGCTGTCGCGAATGCGGTCACCATTGAAGCGCTGGTTTCTCCGATTACCGGTGATGTGGTTGCACTGGAGCAGGTGCCTGATGAAGCCTTCGCCAGCAAAGCAGTGGGTGACGGCGTGGCGGTAAAACCAACGGATAAAATCGTGGTTTCTCCGGCAGCGGGTACTATTGTGAAAATCTTCAACACCAACCATGCGTTCTGTCTGGAAACGGAAAAAGGCGCGGAAATCGTGGTCCATATGGGTATCGATACCGTGGCGCTGGAAGGTAAAGGCTTTAAGCGTCTGGTTGAAGAAGGTGCGGTTGTTGCAGCGGGTCAACCGATTCTGGAAATGGACCTGGAGTACCTGAACGCCAACGCACGTTCCATGATTAGCCCGGTTGTGTGCAGCAACAGCGATGATTTCGGTGCGCTGGTCATCAAAGCCGAAGGTCATGTGGTTGCCGGTCAGACACCGCTGTATGAGATTAAAGGTAAATAACTGCTCCTGAGTAAAGTGAGTTAAGTGCCTTAAGCGGCGGGGGAGATTCCTCCGCCGCTTTTTTTTGCAGCAAATACCCTCATATATCCTGTTGAAACACCTTTTTTGTGCAACTAATAGTTGTCTCCTGACGTCGCTTATAAGATCATGTTCCGTTATACGTTGTTTACGCTTTGAGGAATCCACGATGAGTGAGGCTGAAGCCCGCCCGAGTAACTTTATTCGTCAGATCATCGATGAAGATCTGGCCAGTGGTAAGCACACCACTATCCATACACGTTTTCCGCCGGAGCCAAATGGCTATCTGCACATTGGCCACGCGAAATCCATTTGTCTGAACTTTGGCATTGCGCAAGATTACCAGGGCCAGTGCAACCTGCGTTTTGATGATACGAACCCGGTTAAAGAAGATATCGAGTACGTTGAATCGATTAAAAACGACGTTGAATGGTTAGGTTTCCACTGGACTGGCGACATTCGCTACTCTTCGGATTACTTCGATCAGCTTCACGCCTATGCGGTAGAGCTTATTAATAAAGGCCTGGCGTACGTTGACGAACTGTCAGCGGAAGAAATTCGCGAATACCGTGGCACGCTGACTCAGCCAGGCAAAAACAGCCCGTACCGCGATCGTAGCGTTGAAGAAAACCTCGCGCTGTTTGAAAAAATGCGTACCGGTGGTTTTGAAGAAGGTAAAGCCTGCCTGCGTGCGAAAATCGATATGGCTTCGCCGTTTATCGTGATGCGCGATCCGGTGCTGTACCGTATTAAGTTCGCTGAACACCACCAGACCGGCAATAAGTGGTGCATCTACCCGATGTACGACTTTACCCACTGCATCAGCGATGCGCTGGAAGGCATCACGCATTCACTGTGTACGCTGGAGTTCCAGGATAACCGTCGTCTGTACGACTGGGTGCTGGACAACATCACCATTCCGGTTCATCCGCGTCAGTACGAATTCTCGCGCCTGAATCTGGAATACACCGTGATGTCCAAGCGCAAGCTGAACCTGCTGGTGACCGACAAGCACGTTGAAGGCTGGGATGACCCCCGTATGCCGACGATCTCTGGCCTGCGTCGTCGCGGTTACACCGCTGCCGCGATCCGTGAGTTCTGCAAACGCATTGGCGTGACCAAGCAGGACAACACTATTGAGATCGCTTCTCTGGAATCCTGTATCCGCGAAGATCTGAACGAAAACGCCCCGCGCGCGATGGCGGTTATCGATCCGGTGAAACTGGTTATCGAAAACTACCCGCAGGGCGAAAGCGAACTGGTCACCATGCCTAACCATCCGGGCAAGCCGGAAATGGGCAGCCGTGAAGTGCCGTTCAGCGGTGAAATCTGGATCGACAGGGCCGATTTCCGCGAAGAAGCGAACAAGCAGTACAAGCGTCTGGTGATGGGTAAAGAAGTCCGTCTGCGTAATGCTTACGTGATCAAAGCTGAGCGTGTCGAGAAAGATGCAGAAGGGAAGATCACCACCATTTTCTGCACCTACGATGCTGACACCCTGAGCAAAGATCCGGCCGATGGTCGTAAAGTTAAAGGCGTTATTCACTGGGTGAGCGCGTCCCATGCGCTACCGATTGAAATCCGTCTGTACGACCGTCTGTTTAGCGTGCCAAACCCGGGGGCAGCGGAAGACTTCCTGTCCGTTATTAACCCGGAATCGCTGGTTATTAAGCAGGGTTACGGTGAGCCTTCGCTACAGGCCGCTGTTGCTGGTAAAGCGTTCCAGTTCGAGCGTGAAGGGTATTTCTGCCTCGACAGCCGCTACGCAACAGCTGACAAATTGGTGTTTAACCGCACCGTGGGTCTGCGCGATACATGGGCTAAAGTAGGCGAATAAACCGTCGTTACGCATCATCTTTTCAAACGCCGCACTCTGCGGCGTTTTTTTTCGCCTGAAAATGGTTAGCAGACTCTATTTGCGCAGCGAAATAATTGTTATTCAGGAATGATTTTTGCCGTTTATATTTTTCTAACAAAAACCTTGTTTTATCAGCCACTCCGGACTGAAACCGATTTCATCTTTATGGAAAACAAGCCTTTTTTCAATTTTTCAACGCTTTTTTAACTCCCAATGAAAATGTAACAGAAAGCAATGAAATATGTGCGGTTGCTCATGTTCTTACATACTGGTTACAAAAAGAGATTGATAATTCGCGTCGCGAAAAATAGTCTATTCATTGTAGTCAATGAGGTTTTCTCAGCGCTACTTTTTTAATTTTTGCTTTTTCGCTGTCCGCTTTTATCGGCAGCATTTTTATGTCAAAGAGGATTAACATATGCGTACGTTTAGTGGCAAACGTAGTACGCTGGCGCTGGCTATCGCCGGTATCACAGCAATGTCGGGTTTTGTTGTCGCTCCACAGGTTCACGCCGAAGGTTTTATTGATGACTCTACCTTAACTGGCGGCATCTATTACTGGCAGCGTGAACGTGACCGTAAAGATGTGACCGACCACGACAAATACAAAACCAACCTTTCTCACTCCACCTGGAACGCTAACCTCGACTTCCAGTCCGGTTATGCGGCCGATATGTTTGGTATTGATATCGCAGCATTCACTGCTATTGAAATGAACGAAAGTAGCGAAAGCGGCCATCCAAACGAAATCGCATTCTCTTCAAAAAATAAAGGCTATGACGAAGATTACTCCGGCGATAAGAGCGGGATTAGCCTGTATAAAGCGGCAGCCAAATTCAAATTTGGCCCAACCTGGGCGCGCGCTGGTTATATTCAGCCAACCGGGCAAACTCTGCTGGCACCACACTGGAGCTTTATGCCTGGTACCTATCAGGGTGCTGAAGCCGGTGCCAACTTCGATTATGGCGATGCGGGTGCGCTGAGCTTCTCCTATATGTGGGCCAACGAATATAAAGCACCGTGGCATACCGAAGTCGATAAATTCTATCAGGCCGATAAAAAGACCAAAGTTGATTACCTCCATTCAATCGGCGCAAAGTATGACTTCAAAAATAACCTGCTGTTGGAAGCAGCATTCGGTCAGTCTGAAGGCTACGTCGATCAGTATTTCGCCAAAGCCAGCTACAAATTTGATTTAGGCGGTAACCCGTTTACCACCAGCTACCAGTTCTACGGTGCCCGCGATAAGGTTGATGACCGCACAGTTAACGACATTTATGATGGCACGGCCTGGCTGCAGGCACTGACCTTCGGCTACAAAGTGGCAGAAGTCGTTGATCTGCGACTGGAAGGGACCTGGGTTAAAGCTGACGGGCAGCAGGGCTACTTCCTGCAGCGTATGACCCCGACCTATGCGTCTTCAAACGGTCGTCTGGACGTTTGGTGGGATAACCGCTCTGACTTCAACGCCAACGGTGAAAAGGCCGTGTTCTTCGGCGCGATGTATGACCTGAAAAACTGGAACCTGCCTGGCTGGGCTGTGGGTGCATCATACGTTTACGCGTGGGATGCTAAACCGGCTACCTGGCAGCTCAACCCGGATGCGTACTACGACAAAAATCGTACTATTGAAGAGTCGTCTTACAGCCTGGATGCGGTCTATACCCTGCAGGATGGCCGTGCGAAGGGCACTATGTTTAAACTGCACTTCACCCAGTACGACAACCATTCAGATATTCCGAGCTGGGGCGGTGGTTACGGTAACATCTTCCAGGATGAGCGTGACGTGAAATTCATCGTTATTGCTCCGTTCACCATCTTCTAATGCCGACAGAGGCAGGCCGCAAGCCTGCCGTTTTGTTGAGGAATGTGTTATGAAAAAGCTGATACTCATCGCCGTCATGGCATCAGGGCTGGTTGCCTGCGCGCAATCACCCGCGCCGAAAGAAGATAGCCGTCTTAAGGAAGCCTATAGCGCGTGTATCAATACCGCGCAGGGTTCGCCGGAGAAAATCGAAGCCTGCCAAAGCGTGTTGAATGTGCTGAAGAAAGAAAAACAGCACCAGCAGTTTGCGAATGAAGAAAGCGTGCGCGTACTGGATTACCAGCAGTGTATCCAGGCAACGCGTACGGGTAACGATCAATCCGTTAAGGCCGATTGTGATAAGGTCTGGCAGGAAATTCGCAGTAATAATACGGCGAAATAAAACGTGGTATGAACAAGAACGGGCGGAGAGATTTCTTCGCCCGTTTGCATTTTAGCGTCGTTTCTCAATTGCCCACTTGAGTAATGCCGCACAACGGTAAAATCCGTGGGCAAATTTTCCGTATGGGATGGTCAGAAATAGCGCCATCACGACACCAAGATGAATAGCAAGCAAAATAGCCATCCCTGAGGTATCTCTGCCTGCCAACAACGCTAAGCCCGTCAGACTCGTCAGTAGCAGCAACAGGATAAAACCGCGATCCATCGGTTTTTGCCGTGCGTCGCCCTGTAGCGGTGAGCGCTTAAGGTTCAGCCATAACAAACCCGCTGGGCCGACAACCAGGCCAATGCCGCCTAATGTGCCCAGCATGACCGGAACGCTGAGGAACGGATAGGGCGCTTCTATGTCGGCAAAGTAGTGATAGCCCGTTGCCACCACGGTGGCGGCAAAGCAGAGCAGAAAACCGTAGAAGGTGAAGTGATGGAAACGGCGGCGCATCAGGGTGAAGGCATCATCTGCTTCGTTACACCCTTTGCCGTGCCCGCCATCGAGATATTTCAGCGTCAGCGCATTATGAGAGGCTTCAGCAATGTCAGAGGAACGCGGCATCCCCGGAGAAATCTCCCGCCAGAAGCGGATAACGCCCGCCATCAGCAGACCCATCGCCAGAATAAAGACTGAACCAAACATCCATGCCAGCAGGTTATGCGGGAAAATTTGGTAGAAATCTCCGGCCAGCGGGGGATGGAGTAACGTGCCTGTTAAACCTATAGCGAGGAGTAAAAACAGGATCAGACCGAAAACCAGCGACAGCGTCACGGTGACGCCTGCGCGACGATAAAGCGCGCCAAAGGCGGCGGGTTGCGCGTAGTGCTGATAGGTTTCCAGCCTTACTTCTGCCATTGCTTTCGGTACATTGATAGCAAATTCATGGGGCGGTGCGTATTGACACGCGTGCAGGCAGGCGCCGCAGTTATGGCACAAGTTGGCCAGATAGTTGATATCCGCTTTACCGAATTCCAGACGCTGAGTCATCGCCGGGAACACGGCGCAAAAACCCTCGCAATAGCGGCAGGCATTGCAGACTTGCATAACTCGTTCAACTTCCGCTTCCGGCTCGGTAAGCATTTTCGCTTCGATAATTAATTTCTCAAGCGGTTTCATGATGTGCCTCCTCACGTGCTGCCAGAGCGGCTTCTTTTCCGGCAATACGGCCAAAGGTGGTCCCAATCGACATGCCCACGCCTGCGGTGTAGCCCTTGCCCAGCACGTTGCCCGCCATCATCTCCCCGGCGACGAACAGATTGCGACTTGGACGCCCGGCAAAATGCACTGCGGCGTGTTCATTCACCTTTAACCCCAGGTAGGTGAAGGTGATCCCCGGACGTAAGGCATAGCCATAGTAAGGTGGCGTATCCAGTGGTCGCGCCCAATGTGTTTTTGCCGGTGTCAGATTTTGTGTTGCACAGTTATCAAGAGTGGTGTGGTCAAAGTGGCCTGGCAGGCAGGCGCTGTTGTACTGCATGACAGTATGGGTAAAGCGCTCAGTATCCAGTCCTAACTGACGTGCCAGCTCTGCTAACGTAGTGGCCTGTGCGCCAGGAAAAACCGGGGGCATGAAGTGACCGATGGCTTTACTGTCGATAATGGAGTAACCAATTTGCCCGGGCTGGTGGGCGACCAGACGTCCCCAGATGGCATAACGTTTGGGCCAGAAATCCTCGCCTTCATCATAAAATCGTTCTGCATCGCGGTTCACTACGATGCCAAGCGAAACACAGTCCACGCGGGTGCAAATCCCGCCGTCATATAAGGGGGCCCGGGCATCAATCGCCACGCAGTGTGACTGGGAGGGGTCGCCGATGATGTCCGCGCCGGCATCGATCATAAATTTGAGCAGTACGCCCTGATTAAAGCGCGTGCCGCGAATGAGGAAGTTATCCGCAGGCCATTCACCGCGGGCGTTCTCACCCCAGGCTTCTCTCAGCCATTCGCGGTTAGATTCAAACCCGCCAGCGGCAAGCACGCAGGTTTTTGCCGGAATGCGCTCTGCACCAGCCAGCGCCGCTACGAACTCGCCGTTGTGCAGTTCAAGCGCCTGTACCGGGGTGTTATAGCGGATTTGCACGCCTAACTTTTCTGCGCTGCGATAATAGGCATTCACCAGGGCTTTCCCGCCGCCCATAAAAAAGGCATTGGTTCGCGCCACGTGTAGAGCGCCAGAGAGTGGAGGTTGAAAATTGACGCCGTGCTGGCGCATCCAGTCGCGACACTGTGATGAGGTACGGATCACCAGCCGTGCCAGGACCTCGTTGGTATTACCTTCTGTTACACGCCAGAGGTCCTGCCAGAACTCCTCTTCTGGATAGCTCTCCACCAGTACATCCTGTGGCGCATCATGCATACAGCGTAAATTACGCGTGTGTTGGGAGTTTCCTCCGCGCCATTCACGCGGGGCTGCCTCAAGCAACAGTACCGAAGCGCCTTGCTCCCGGGCGGTTAAGGCGGCACATAGTGCAGCATTGCCGCCGCCAATCACCAGAACATCAACCATCGCATACTCCATTACCACTTAACCAATTGTTAAGTTTGTAATTAAAATGTATACGAGTAAGTTGTGTGGACGCTATGACGTGATGCTAAACAGCCCTTTAATTATTGTAAAGGATTGCACCTGGCCAGTGTCCAGATTCCACCAGTTGATGCATCACTTTGGCTAGTACCACACGGGCAGCGAGACCTGCTGGGGTGAGTTCATCGTCAGAAAGGCTGACCAAAAAGTTGGGGCGGCTAAGTATGGGATTATGGATGCCAATCACTCTTAATGTCTCTTTATCGAGATGGGAAATTGCCGCACCGGGCTGAAGTGTTGCACCGATTCCGCTGCGAACGGCGTGCATCAGTAGCGTCAGGCCGTCAATTTCTGTCGCGATCTCAATGTTCAGCGCATGCTCCTGGCTGATAGCATCCAGTCTGCCGCGCAGACCATGTCCTGGGCTTGGCATTATCAATGGAATACGTGCCAATTGGGCTGGAGCAATATTGTCATCGGTAATATCAGCCAGTAGGGCATGAGTACCAATTAAAAATAGCCGTTCTTCGAGAATCGGTCTGGCGCTCCAGCGCAGGATCTTTTCTTTTTGAAATACCACCGCCAGATCAATCTGGCGGGTATTAATCATTCGTTCCAGGTTACCAGAGAGGCTTTCCACCACATGCAGGCGGACATCACTATAGCTTTCCCGCATGGCGTTGATGAAAGGCATCCCAAGAACGGAAGCAGTACTGGGGGCCATGCCGACGCTGACGTGCCCGGAAAGTCTGGCCTCCCATGCGGCGAGGATCGCATCGTCTGCGTGACGGAGCGCCAGCTGTGCCTGGGCGTAAAATGCCAGTCCAGCGCTGGTGGGCGTCACGCCACGCGAGGTACGTTGCAGCAGACGTATGGCGAGTTCGTTTTCCAGGCGGGTCATTTGCTGGCTGAGCGCCGAAACACCGATACTGAGGTCGAGCGCCGCGCTACCCATGCTGCCGGTTTCTACAATGCGCACAAAATAACGTAGCTGGCGAAGTTCCATTTCGACTCTCCGGAAGGGACAATTGATTTTTACATTAAAGCAACACAAGAGTGGAGGGAAGGGGAAACACGCTGATAACGCGCATAAAAAAAGCCAACCGGATGGTTGGCTTTTCAGAGAGCATTACATTACTTGCCGTCGTGCGCGTGCTCATCTTCGCGGCAATCGCCTTCAGCGCAGTGACCGTACAGATAGAGGCTATGGTTAGTTAAACGAATGCCATGTTTAGCCGCAATCTCACGTTGACGCGCTTCGATGGAGTCATCGCTGAACTCGACCACTTTGCCGCAGTCAAGGCAAATCAGGTGATCGTGATGATGCTGTTGAGTCAGTTCGAAGACGGATTTACCACCTTCAAAATTATGGCGGGTCACGATACCGGCATCATCAAACTGGTTCAGCACGCGATACACGGTCGCCAGACCAATTTCTTCACCCATGTCGATCAGGCGTTTGTATAAGTCTTCCGCACTGACGTGATGGTTATCCGGTTCCTGAAGAACTTCCAGAATCTTTAAACGAGGAAGCGTTACTTTCAGGCCAGCCTTCTTTAATGCGGTATTGTTGTCAGTCATGCGGAATCTGTCCTGTAGCTAAACGGTTCACTTCATTAACAGAAGTGACAGAAATTGCACTTGAGATAATGCGTATCATTATAGAACTGCCATGCCTAAATGAAAACTGCAAGTCTCTGGCAAATATTGTTAATCAAAACGTGGTATCACCAACAAACACACTGTGCAATACCCGATTGGCATCCAGCCATTGTACAGGGTCAGGCGAAAAAGTTACAAATTTGTAGCAATTATTTTGATTGGTTCTATCTATTGATGCGGCGCAGATGAATATCTACGCCGCACGAAATCAGGCATTGATGATTTCGTCGAGGTGCAGCTCTTCAGAGATCTGCTTAACCCATTTTTCTACGCGTTCAGCGGTCAGTTCCGGCTGGCGATCTTCATCGATAGCCAGACCGACAAAGTGGTCGTCATCTGCCAGACCTTTAGACGCTTCAAAATGGTAACCCGCCGTTGGCCAGTGGCCGACGATGGTGGCGCCGCGCGGCTCAATGATGTCACGGATGGTGCCTAACGCATCACAGAAATATTCTGCGTAATCTTCCTGGTCGCCACAGCCGAACAATGCCACCAGTTTACCGTTAAAATCAATGTCTTCGAGAGTAGGGAAGAAGTCGTCCCAGTCGCACTGCGCTTCACCGTAGTACCAGGTTGGGATGCCGAGCAGCAGAATGTCATACCCTTCCAGGTCTTCTTTGCTGCTTTTTGCAATGTCATGTACATCGGCAACGTCTTTACCAAGCTGTTTTTGAATCATTTTTGCGATATTTTCGGTATTACCGGTGTCGCTGCCGAAAAAGATGCCAGTGATTGCCATGAGTAAAATAACCTCTTGAAACTTATTGAAATGGTGGTGGCGCATTGCCCACGGATAAGGGCAATCATAGCAGAACAGTCAGGCATGCGGAAACAGCAAACACGCAGGACTGCACTCTGTGCTACACGATTTATGATTTAGAGCAGAAATTCAGACTAAGCCTGACCGCGCAATGCGGTGAGTTGGTTCATCAGCATCTCTTCGATGAGTTCACTGCGACTCATGTTGCGTGCCTCGGCCAGCTCGTTCAGAGCGTCAACGGCATCGGCGTTCAGTTTCAGTTCGACACGCTTAAGCCCGCGAACTTTGTCGCGTTTAAGCTGATTACGTTTGTTAATACGTAACTGTTCATCACGCGAGAGCGGATTAGTTTTGGGTCGTCCCGGGCGACGCTCCTGCGCGAACAGATCTAATGTCGTACGGTCCGTTTGTTCTTTGGCCATGATCTTGGTGACTTCGGGGAAACAATCAGCCAGGCGTCCGCCCGGATGGATAGCGCGCCATAATACATCAGCAGGGGAGGCGCGCCAACGCCCACGCGCGTAATCACGCGCGGACGCTGAGTTTTTAATCAGTTAACCTGCTCGCTCAGATAACGACGGATGGCGCGCAGCACCGCATCGGGTTTTTCCGCATGTACCCAATGGCCTGCGCCGGCAATAACGTGTGCGCGGGCCTGCGGGAATTGCGCCAGCAGCTGTTCGCGATACGCTTCGGTCACATAAGGTGAATTACCGCCGGGGATAAACAGCGCCGGGTGTTCCCACGCCGGAATGGTCTCCCAACCGACGATATGAGGATATTGATCCCACAATACGGGAACGTTAAAGCGCCACTCGCCGTCAACAAAGGATTTCAGCAGAAACTGGATAACACCTTCCTCTTGCAGGTGCTGACGCATAACGCTCGCCGCCTGCTGGCGTGAGGACGCTTGTGCATCGGTTACGGCATTGATTGCCGCAAAAATCTCATCGTGGCGGCGAACATGGTAGTCAACGGGAGCAATGTCGATGGCGACCAGCCGTTCGACACGTTCAGGAGCCAGCGCAGTCAGCGCCATAACGGCTTTACCGCCCATCGAGTGGCCAATAAAGATCGCTTTTTCAATCTGCCTGGCGTCCAGCGTATCCAGCAGATCTTGCGCCATGGCCGGATAATTCATCTCAGGTGAACGAGGGGAGAGACCATGATTTCGCATATCAACCTGGATGATGTCGTGATCGGCCACGAGATCGCGTGCCAGGATCCCGAGGTTATCCAGACTGCCAAACAGGCCGTGAACCAGGACGATGGGAGAATTATTGTGCGGGTTTTGCGCAGATTGCGCTCGGATATTCAATTTCATGGCAAAGTTCTTTTTTTCACACTGACGGGTTAGGGTATCATGTTGACCATTCTGCCACATGGCTGCAACAACTACGGTTACTCCGAGTTTTGCTGGTCACCAGGCTTGACGCTATCCGCTGTTAGGATTTGCCTCTACACTACAGCGTGTAAAGTCCTGACAACTTGTATTCAGCCAAACATTGCACTGGATTAAGATGAAAACGATTGAAGTTGATGATGAACTCTATAGCTATATTGCCAGCCACACCAAGCATATTGGCGAGAGCGCATCCGACATTTTACGGCGTATGTTGAAATTTTCCGCCGCATCACAGCCTGTCACTCCGATAGTCAAAGAAGTCCGCGCTGTGCAACCTGTCGTGGAAGCCAAGCCGGTTAACCCCGTAAAAGATAAAGTGCGCGCGATGCGTGAACTGCTGCTGTCCGACGAATACGCGGAACAGAAGAAAGCAGTAAATCGCTTTATGCTGGTGCTGTCTACACTCTATTCACTGGATCAAAACGCGTTCGCCGAAGCAACGGAATCGTTGCATGGCCGTACGCGCGTTTATTTTGCAGCTGATGAACAGACGCTGCTGAAAAATGGTAATCAAACCAAACCGAAACACGTGCCAGGCACGCCGTACTGGGTGATCACCAACACTAATACCGGCCGTAAATGCAGCATGGTTGAACACATCATGCAGTCAATGCAATTCCCTGCGGAATTGATTGAAAAGGTTTGCGGAACAATTTAATCCTTGCATTAGAAGGACCAGGCAATGGCAATCCACAATCGTGCAGGTCAACCTGCGCAACAGAGTGATTTGATTAACGTCGCCCAACTGACGGCACAGTACTATGTACTGAAACCAACGGCAGGGAACGCTGAGCACGCTGTTAAGTTCGGTACGTCCGGACATCGCGGCAGTGCAGGTCGTCATAGTTTTAACGAGTCGCATATTCTGGCTATCGCCCAGGCGATTGCTGAAGAACGTGCGAAAAACGGGATTACTGGCCCGTGCTATGTGGGCAAGGATACCCACGCGCTGTCTGAACCGGCTTTTATCTCTGTACTGGAAGTGCTGGCGGCGAACGGCGTTGACGTCATCGTGCAGGAAAATAACGGCTTTACGCCAACCCCTGCTGTATCGAACGCTATCCTGGTCCATAACAAAAAAGGCGGCCCGCTGGCTGACGGCATTGTGATCACGCCGTCCCATAACCCACCAGAAGACGGCGGAATTAAATACAACCCGCCAAACGGTGGCCCGGCAGATACCAACGTCACCAAAGTCGTAGAAGACAGGGCTAATGCACTGTTGGCTGATGGTCTGAAAGGCGTGAAGCGTATTCCGCTGGATGCTGCGCTGGCGTCCGGTCATGTTAAAGAACAAGACCTGGTTCAACCCTTCGTGGAAGGGCTGGCAGATATCGTCGATATGGCGGCAATCCAGAAAGCGGGTCTGACGCTGGGCGTTGATCCACTGGGTGGTTCCGGTATCGAATACTGGAAACGTATCGCTCAGCACTACAACCTGAATCTGACCCTCGTTAACGATCAGGTCGACCAGACTTTCCGCTTTATGCATCTCGATAAAGACGGCGCCATTCGTATGGACTGTTCCTCCGAGTGCGCGATGGCCGGTCTGCTGGCGCTGCGTGACAAATTCGATTTGGCATTTGCCAATGACCCGGACTATGACCGCCACGGTATCGTAACACCGACTGGACTGATGAATCCGAACCACTATCTGGCGGTAGCGATCAACTACCTGTTCCAGCATCGTCCGCAGTGGGGCAAAGATGTTGCCGTCGGTAAGACGCTGGTGTCATCGGCGATGATTGACCGTGTAGTGAATGATTTAGGGCGTAAACTGGTTGAAGTGCCGGTTGGCTTTAAATGGTTTGTTGACGGTCTGTTTGACGGCAGTTTTGGCTTTGGTGGGGAAGAGAGCGCGGGGGCATCTTTCCTGCGTTTCGACGGTACACCGTGGTCAACCGACAAAGATGGCATCATCATGTGCCTGCTGGCAGCGGAAATTACGGCAGTGACAGGCAAGAACCCGCAAGAGCATTACAACGAACTGGCGGCGCGCTTTGGCGCACCGAGCTATAACCGAATTCAGGCTGGGGCCACCTCCGCGCAGAAAGCGGCGTTGTCTAAGCTCTCTCCGGAAATGGTGAGCGCCAGCACGCTGGCGGGCGACCCGATCACTGCGCGTCTGACGGCGGCACCGGGCAACGGCGCATCGATTGGCGGCCTGAAGGTGATGACCGATAACGGCTGGTTTGCTGCGCGTCCTTCTGGTACCGAAGATGCTTACAAGATCTACTGCGAAAGCTTCCTCGGTGAGGAACACCGCAAGCAGATCGAGAAAGAAGCGGTCGAGATTGTCAGCGAAGTGTTGAAAAACGCATAAATCACCTGCCGGATAAGACGCTAGCGTCGTCATCCGGTATGAATGATGAAAAAGCCGGATAGCGTATCAGCTGATCCGGCTTTTTTATTCAGTGCATATTCACGGCATAAACCGATAACCAATCCCGGTTTCGGTCAGAAAATGACGCGGACGTGCCGGGTCCAGTTCCAGCTTCTGGCGCAGGTGTCCCATATAAATACGCAGATAGTGACTGTGTTCGACGGCGTTTGGTCCCCAAACCTGATTCAATAACTGACGTTGCGTCAGCACCTTCCCGGCGTTATTCAGCAATACCGCTAACAGGCGAAACTCAATCGGCGTCAAATGAATTTCTTCGTCACCCCGGTGTACGAGGCGGGCGGCGATATCCACTTTAACATTAGAAAAATGCACGACCGGTTCGGGAGACGTCCCGCTGGCGTGGCGACGCAATGCCACACGCAATCGCGCCTGCAGCTCGCCAATACCAAAAGGTTTGCTGAGATAGTCATCGGCTCCGGCATCCAGCGCGGCGATTTTATCGCTTTCCTCACTGCGGGCTGAAAGCACAATCACCGGGATCGCGCTCCATTGACGCAGGTCGCGAATAAAATCAATGCCGTCGCCATCCGGCAGGCCGAGATCGAGAATGATGAGATCGGGTTTTCGCGTGGCGGCTTCCAGCAGACCACGTTGCAGCGTTTCCGCTTCAAATACACGTAGCCCATCGGCCTCCAGCGCGGTGCGTAGAAAGCGGCGAATGGCCTGTTCATCTTCAACAATCAGTACGTTCGTCACATATCCTCATGAAAATCTTCAAGTTCAGGGGGAATTTCCTGGGGCAGTGTAACACGAAAACATGCTCCTCCCTGCGCGCGATTGTGGACAGAAATAGTCCCGCCATGCACGTCTACAATGGCCTGACAAATTGCCAGCCCCAGCCCAACGCCTGGCACCGATGACTCTTTATTTCCCCGAGAAAATTTGTCAAAAACGCGCTGTTCCATACCCGATGGAACACCCGGCCCATTATCCCAGACGTCCAGTTGTAGGTGTTCGCCATCAACGCTGGCATCAATACCGATCTGCGCCTGTGGGCCCGCGTATTTGACGGCATTTTCCAGCAGATTAATCAGCACCCGTTCAAAGAGCGGGCCATCGACGTGAATCAATGTCAACGGTTCTGGTAACGACAGATTTATCGGGGCAGAGAGACCTGGCTCCAGCATCTGCAGGGCGCTGCCGACCACCTCTTCCAGCGTTAACCACTCCTTCTTAAGATTAAAGCCGCCAGACTGAATTCGCGCCATATCCAGCAGGTTATTAACCAGTCGGGTCGTGTTCAGGACGTGCTGGCGAATTTCGCTGGCCTGACGTGCGTGCGGCGATCCTTCGCTTGCCAGATCCAGCGTTAAGATTTCTGCCTGGCCGAACAACACCGTCAATGGCGTGCGCAAATCGTGGGACAGAGCAGCGAGCAGGGCGTTGCGAATACTTTCGCGCTCGCTGGCAAATCGGGCCTGCTCTTCGCTGGCGGTTAGCGTCAGGCGTTCCAGCGCACTGGCGACCAGTAAAGTGAAGGTTTCCAGCAGGCGTTGCTGTTCGGGGATCATCAACTGGCGTAAATTTCCCGGTTCCACGACCAGCAGCCCATGCGTTTTGTCGGCGCTTTTTAACGGTAAAATTTGATACGGCACGCCGGGTAAGGTGTCAGTGCCTGCGCCGGCGGGTTGCCCTTTATCAAAGCTCCATTGGGCAATAGCGTCATCCCAAGGCGTCATGCCCTGTTGATGGGTGAGAGGGGCCAGCTTACCGTTCTCGCCGGGCAGTAAAACCTGGCTGCGGGCCTGGAACGTTGAGGCAATAAACTGTTCGCTGGTGGCGGCGATATCCTGTTGGCTGCGCCCTACAGCCAGTGCTTTCGACATCTCATACAAATGACGCGTACGCTGTTCACGATAACGTGCAACCCGGGCCTGATAACGCACCCCGGCGGTCAGATTACCAATAACCAGACCTACCGTTAGCATCACGGCAAAGGTAAGCAGGTACTGGACGTCGGAAACGGCAAGCGTGCCGCGTGGCGCAATAAAGAAGAGATCAAAGCTGGCGACGTTGATAAACGTCGCCACCACCGACGGCCAGCGCCCGTAGAACAGGGCGATCACCACCACGCCCAGTAGATAGAGCATCACCAGGTTGGCTGCGTCAAATGCAACCAACCACTGCATGGCAATCAATGTCGTAACAGCACACAATGCAGCAGCGACCACACAACCCTGGATTTGTACCCGCCATTTATCCTTAAAGGTGCGGTTATCTGCGGTTTGCAGCACAGGGCGTGCAGGGGGCTCATCGAGGGCTACAATCATCAGATCGAGATCCGGTGCGCGATGGGCCAGCTTGTCAGCAAAGGAGTCGCTGCGCCACCAGCGACGCGTAGTTGGACGCCCGAGGACAATTTTCCCCAGATTATGCTCACGGGCATAGCGGATCACCGCTTTATCTTCGGCAGGGTCGGAGAGAGTGGCCGTTTCAGCCCCCAGTTCCTGTGCCAGTCGCAGCGCGCTTAAGATTGCCCGCCGCCGTTTTTCGGGTAGCCGGTGTAGCGCAGGTGTTTCAACATATACCGCATGCCAGACGCTACCCAGACGCGCCGCCAGGCGTGCAGCCGCTCGCACCAGTTTCTCGCTGCCGGTGTTGTGTCCAATACACAGTAAAATGGCATCGCGGGTATGCCAGACTTTTTCTTCTCCCGGACGCCCCCGCCAGGCACGCATCTGATCGTCCACCCGATCGGCGGTGCGTCGCAGAGCCAGTTCGCGCAGCGCTATCAAATTACCTTTGCGGAAGAAATGCTCGATTGCACGCTCTGCCTGACCGGCAATATAGACCTTGCCTTCGTTCAGGCGCTGACGCAAATCGTCGGGAGGGAGATCGACCAGTACCACGTCGTCAGCGGCATCGAAAAACGGGTCAGGAACGGTTTCGCGTACCTGAATACCGGTGACGCCGCTGACCACATCATTCAGGCTTTCCAGGTGCTGAACGTTAACGGTGGTAAAAACATCAATCCCGGCTTCCAGCAGTTCTTCAATATCCTGCCAGCGGCGGGGGTGGCGTGAGCCTGGCGCATTGCTGTGCGCCAGTTCGTCCATCAAAATCAGCGCCGGGCGGCGGGCGAGGGCGGCATCAAGATCGAACTCGCTGATATGCCGCCCACGGTGTGCCTGACGTTTCAACGGCAGCACGGTGAGACCGTCAAGCAGTGCGGCGGTCTCCTTGCGCCCGTGGGTTTCCACCACGCCAATCAGCACATCCAACCCCTGCGACCGCAGTCGCTGGGCCTCCGCCAGCATGGCCCAGGTTTTCCCCACGCCCGCACAGGCGCCGAAGAAAATTTTCAGTTTTCCCCGGTGCGGCGCGGTGGTCTGCTCCAGCAGGCGATCGGGGTTAGGACGTAGGGGTTCGCTATGCATGTCCTTTTTCTCAGTGCTTATCCAGCGCTAAATTAAGTTCTACCAGGTTAACTACCGGCTGGCCGATAAAACTGACCAGTGGCTTTTGCGTGTATTGTGCAACCAGGCGCGTGACCTCTTCAACGCTGAGGTTGCGAGCCTGCGCCACGCGGGGGATTTGCCAGGCCACCGCAGCTGGCGTCAGGTTGTTATCCAGCCCGCTGGCGGAAGCTGTTACCAGCTCTACCGGAACGGCAGGATTTGCCTGCGGGTTGGCGGCACGCAGCGCGGTAATCCGGCTTTGCAGCTGTTTATCCAGTTCCGGGTTGCTGGCTGCCAGATTACTGCCGCCTGAAGCCATTGGATTATAGGGCATTTCCGCTGTGGCTGAGGGGCGTCCATGAAAATAACCCGCGGCGGTAAAATTTTGCCCGATCAGTGCAGAACCGCGAATTATCTGACCCTCACGCAGAAGCGAACCGTTAGCCTGGTGGGGGAACCACCACTGCCCCAGCGCGGTGGTCAGCAGCGGATAAACACCGCCGGTGATAAGCATCAGGAAAAGCAATGTTGATAATGCAGGACGTAATCCACTCATCTGAAACCTCACACCAGACCCAGCAGGGTCAGCAGTAAATCAATTACTTTGATACCGATAAACGGCACAACCAGACCACCCAGACCATAGATCCACAAATTGCGGCGCAGCATCGCGGAAGCGGATAACGGCTTATAGCTCACGCCTTTCAGCGCCAGTGGGATCAGGAAGACGATGACCAGCGCATTGAAGATGACGGCGCTGAGGATCGCCGAATCCGGCGAATGCAGTCGCATGACGTTCAGTGCGTTAAGCTGCGGGTAAGTTGCGGCGAACGCAGCCGGGATGATGGCGAAATATTTCGCAACGTCGTTGGCGATACTAAAGGTGGTCAGCGACCCACGCGTCATCAGCATCTGTTTACCAATGTGCACCACTTCAATCAGTTTGGTGGGGTTGGAGTCGAGATCCACCATATTGCCCGCTTCTTTCGCTGCCTGGGTTCCGGAGTTCATGGCAACGGCAACATCGGCCTGCGCAAGGGCTGGAGCGTCGTTAGTTCCGTCTCCGGTCATCGCCACCAGACGACCTTCTGCCTGATACTGACGAATTAGCGCCAGCTTGGCTTCCGGTGTGGCTTCGGCTAAGAAGTCATCCACACCGGCCTCTGCGGCGATTGCTGCAGCAGTCAGACGGTTATCGCCGGTGATCATCACTGTTTTGATGCCCATTTTGCGCAGTTGGGCAAACCGTTCTTTAATCCCACCTTTTACGATATCTTTCAGGGCAATCACACCCAGTACGTGGGAGCCTTCGGCCACCACCAGCGGCGTTGCGCCAAGGCGAGCAACGTTTTCGACCTTCTGCTCCACATCGGCAGGGAAGTGGCCGCCGTTAGCTTCGACGTGACGACGAATGGCATCAACCGAGCCTTTGCGGATCATCCGGTTGTCGATGTTGATACCGCTCATCCGACTCTGCGCGGTAAACGGCACAAAGGTGGCATGGAGCGACTGTACGTCACGAATACGCAGGTTAAAGCGCTGTTTAGCCAGGACAACGATGCTGCGACCTTCCGGTGTTTCATCGGCCAGTGATGAAAGCTGCGCGGCATCGGCCAGCGTTTTTTCGTCCACGCCGTGGGCGGGCAGAAAATCAGAAGCCTGACGGTTACCCAGCGTGATGGTGCCGGTTTTATCCAGCAGCAGTACGTCCACATCACCAGCCGCTTCTACTGCACGTCCGCTGGTGGCAATGACGTTCGCACCCAACATGCGACTCATCCCGGCGACGCCAATCGCGGAGAGCAGACCACCGATCGTGGTGGGGATCAGACAGACCAACAGGGCAACCAGCACCGTGATGCTGACTGCACTGCCGCCCCAGGCAGAGAACGGCCACAACGTGGCGGTTGCCAGCAGAAAGACGATAGTCAGGGCAATCAGCAGGATCGTCAGCGCGATTTCATTGGGCGTTTTACGCCGCTGTGCGCCTTCGACCATGGCAATCATTCGGTCGAGGAATGTTTCTCCGGGGTTGACGCTACACGCGATCACCAGCCAGTCCGAGAGAATGCGTGTCCCGCCAGTGACGGAGGCAAAATCGCCGCCGGATTCACGGATTACAGGCGCGGATTCACCGGTAATGGCGCTTTCATCTACCGACGCGCCGCCTTCGATAACTTCGCCGTCACACGGGATAATATCGCCAGCTTCCACCAGCACGATATCCCCTTTACGTAACTCTTCGGCTGGCACGTGATCCATTTGCGCACCATATTTCGGTTCACGAAGTTTGCGGGCAAAGGCGGTTTTTTTAACCCCTTTCAGGCTGTTGGCCTGCGCTTTACTACGCCCTTCAGCCAGCGCTTCCGCAAAGTTAGCGAACAGAACAGTCACCCACAGCCAGAGGCTTATCGCGCCGGTAAACAGTGGATTACCTGATATATGGCCTGTCGCCATCGCCACCGTTAACAGGGTGGTCAGCAGGCTGCCCAGCCAGACGATAAACATCACCGGGTTACGCCACTGAGTATGTGGACTTAATTTTTTCACGGCGTCCATCAGCGCTTGTGCGACCAGAGAAGGTTCGAACAGCGCCAGTTGCTTGCGACTCATAGTCATGTGCTCCGCATCACTCAACGTAAAGAGAGGTATTCTGCTACCGGGCCAAGCGCCAGCGCAGGAACAAAGGTGAGGGCGCCAACCAGCAACACGGTACCGATCAACAACCCAACAAACAGCGCACCGTGGGTAGGTAGCGTGCCGGGACTTGCTGGCTGGCTCTTTTTACCAACAAGTGAACCGGCAATCGCCATCACCGGGATAATGACGCCGAAGCGGCCGAAGAACATGCATAAGGCCAGCAGGCAGTTCCAGAACGGGCTGTTGGCGCTTAACCCGGCGAAGGCGCTACCGTTGTTGTTCGAGGCGGACGACACGGCATACAGCACTTCGCTAAAACCATGCGGCCCGGGATTGAGCATGGCGCTACGCCCGGCATCGCTCATCATGGCTATCGCTGTCCCAAGCAGAACCAGCGCAGGGGTAACCAGAATCGCCAGCGCGGTCATTTTCATTTCACGGACATCGATTTTTTTACCCAGATACTCTGGTGTGCGGCCAATCATTAACCCGGCGATAAATACCGCCAGCAGCACGAACAGCAGCATGCCGTACAGCCCAGACCCCACGCCGCCGAACACCACTTCGCCAATCTGCATCAACCACATCGGTACCATGCCGCCCAGCGCAGTGAAGGAGTCGTGCATAGCAATGACTGCGCCACAGGATGCGGCCGTCGTGACGACCGCAAACAGGCTACTGACCAGCACGCCAAAGCGGCTCTCTTTACCTTCCATGTTGATATTGCTATCTGCGCCAAACGCCATCAGATGCGGGTTACCCTGCAGTTCGGCCCACATCACAACCGCCACGCAAACGACAAAAATAAGCGACATAGCCCACAGTAGAGTGCGTCCCTGTCGGCGATCGCCCACGACGTCGCCGAAGGCGAAACACAGCGCCGCGGGAATTAAAAAGATAGCCAGCATCTGTACCATGTTGGTCAGCGCGGTTGGGTTTTCAAACGGATGTGAGGAGTTGGCATTAAAAAAGCCGCCGCCGTTGGTACCGAGCATCTTAATGGCCTCTTGTGAGGCGACAGGTCCCATCGGCAGCAGTTGTTTTGCCCCTTCAAGCGTGGTGATCGCCTGATAAGGCAACAGGTTTTGCAGCGCACCTTGCTGGATGAAAAACAGCGCGATGAGCAGAGAAATCGGCAGTAATATCCACAGCGTAATGCGGACCAGATCTACCCAGGCATTCCCCAGCGTGTTCATACTCTGGCGCGTAAAGGCGCGAGCCAGGGCAAAGATCACCGCAATACCTGTCGCCGCAGACAGGAAATTCTGCACGGTCAGGCCGGCCATTTGGCTGAAGTAGCTTAAAGTGGTTTCGCCTGCATAGGACTGCCAGTTGGTATTGGTCACAAAACTAACAGCGGTATTGAGCGCGAGATCCCACGATAGCCCTGGCAACTGTTGCGGATTCAGCGGCAACAGGTTTTGTGCCATCAACATCGCAAACAGTATCAGCAGACCGAGGATATTCAGTGCGAGGATCGCCAGCAAATAGTGCAGCCAGGTCATTTCCTGCTGCGAAATACCCAGCCCACGCCACAGCACACGCTCAACGCCTGCAAGACCGGGTAAGGATGTGTTGTTGATAAGACGTGCCAGCCCAAAGCCCAGCGGCCTGGCGATAACAAACAGCACCAGCAGGAAACTGGCGATGAGTAAAAATCCTTGCGCTGCCATCAGAACGCCTCCGCATTAATCAAGGCATACACCAGATAACCCAGTAACAAAAAGACCAGCACAATGCCGGTTATCACGCCTGCACTCACAGTGCACCTCCAGTGGCATAAATGTGATAACCAGAGCGTAGGTTTTTGGTTGCAAAGATTTCGCAAAAATCTGCGGGCGGGGTGTAAAAAAAGTATAAAAATGGCAAAGACCATTATTTAACTAATGATTAGTATTTATTTAACCTTTATGTAACTTAATTACGAATTTAGGTTAAACGGAGCATCAATAGATAAAAATAAGTGGTCGGATGAGTAGCAAAATTACACACAAGGCGGTATTATTTTCATCAGTTAACCAAGTTTATTTTTCCGGTGCGATTCACCGAACAGATATATGGGAGAGGATTATGGACTTTTATAAAGAATATCCAGCACACATTGTTTTCTTGCGCCGTACCTTTGCCGTAGTGGCTGGTGTTCTGGCGCTGCCGGTCATGCTGTTCTGGAAAGACCGTGCCCGTTTTTACAGCTACCTGCATCGCGTCTGGTCGAAAACCAGTGATAAGCCGGTGTGGATGGAGCAGGCTGAAAAAGCCACCTGCGATTTCTACTAAGTTACCGTTCAGGCTCAAAAAAACCGCCAACAGCAATGTGGCGGTTTTTTTATACGTCGCAGTCTACACTTACCTGTGTAACGGATAAGGAGTGGCGATGAGCAAGAGAGTTCCTGTTGGTGTCCGCGCCTGTCTGACCGCAGAAGCGAACGATAAATTTCTGTTTGACGAGAATACGCTGGTACGTATTTATGCCTTGCATGAATTGCACCGACTGCGCCAGAGCGGATTATCACGTGGCGCATTGATTGATTTTCACACCCGTTACAAGCTGGTGTTACTGGCACACTCCCAACCGGAGTATCGTGAGCTCGGCCCTTTTGTTGCCGCAATCCACGAATGGGCAAGCCTCGATGCTTTTTATACGGAGTACCGTTTACGGTTGATTCATCTGTTGTTTAATAACGCGACCCGACGCAACCATACCAATGTCCTGATGCATGTGCAGGGCTATTTCCGTAACCAGCTCAATCTTCGTCAACGTCAGGAACTGACCTCAATAATCGATAACTATCGACGTGAGATGCAGCCGCTGCTTGCGCCATTGATGCTCCTCCAACACTATATGACGGAGCACCCGAACAGCTGGTTGTCCGGGCAACGTTACTTTGAACTCTGGCCTGCGATTCTGCGTTTACACGGCAAAGCTTAATTTTTATTTGGGAGTTTTATGACCACTCATCTGGTCTGGTTTCGGCGAGATTTACGTTTGCATGACAATCTTGCGCTGGCAGCGGCATGTCGGGATCGTTCGGCACGGGTATTGGCGTTATATATTGCCACGCCCGCACAGTGGAAAGCGCATGATATGTCACCGCGTCAGGCGGCGTTTGTCGGCAAGCAGTTGAATGCGCTGCAAACGGCGCTGGCAGAAAAAGGCATCCCGCTGCTGGTTTATGACGTCGGGGATTTCACAGCCAGCGTAGAGATAGTCAAAAATGTCTGCGCACAGCATGACGTTAGCCGACTGTTTTATAACTATCAGTACGAAATCAACGAACGCCAGCGCGATGCTCAGGTTGAAAAATCATTATCGCAGGTGGTCTGTGAGGGTTTTGACGATAGCGTAATCCTGGCACCGGGCGCGGTAATGACCGGGAATCATGAGATGTATAAAGTCTTTACACCGTTTAAAAATGCCTGGCTGAAGCGGTTAAAAGACAGTATCCCGGAGTGTGTTGCGGCACCAAAAGCCCGCGAAAGCGGCGCAATTCCCCCCCCATCAACGCCAATTACGCTCAATTATCCACAGCAGGATTTTGATGTGGCGCTTTTCCCTGTAGAAGAAAAATCGGTTATCGCGCAATTACGTCAGTTTTGCCAGCAGGGCGCGGCAGAATATGAGCAACAACGTGATTTCCCGGCAAATGAAGGCACCAGCCGGTTGTCGGCAAGCCTTGCCACCGGTGGGTTATCACCGCGCCAGTGTCTGCACCGTTTGTTAGTCGAGCAACCGCAGGCGCTAGAGGGAGGCGCCGGGAGCGTTTGGCTAAACGAGCTCATCTGGCGCGAATTTTACCGCCATCTACTGACGTACTATCCTGCACTGTGTCGGCATCAGCCCTTTATTCGCTGGACTGATCGTGTGCAATGGCAAAATAGCGTGACGCATCTTCAGGCATGGCAGACGGGAAATACAGGGTATCCAATCGTAGATGCGGCGATGCGCCAGCTTAACGGCACAGGGTGGATGCATAATCGTTTACGCATGATCGCGGCTAGCTTTTTGGTGAAAGACCTGCTGATCGACTGGCGA
Source organism: Citrobacter sp. RHBSTW-00029 (assembly GCF_014104295.1). NCBI lineage: Bacteria > Pseudomonadati > Pseudomonadota > Gammaproteobacteria > Enterobacterales > Enterobacteriaceae > Citrobacter > Citrobacter sp. RHBSTW-00029. Next base: position 2,772,588 of record NZ_JABXRT010000001.1, on the reverse strand, counting down.
AAAGGCGAGCAGTATTTTATGTCACAGCTGATCGACGGTGATCTGGCGGCGAATAATGGTGGCTGGCAGTGGGCTGCTTCTACCGGAACGGATGCTGCGCCGTATTTCCGTATTTTTAACCCCACCACGCAGGGGGAGAAATTCGACCGTGACGGTGATTTTATCCGCCAATGGGTACCGGAATTACGCGATGTACCGGGAAAAGCCATTCACGAACCGTGGCCGTGGGCGGAGAAAATGCAGGTGACACTCAACTATCCTCGTCCGATTGTCGATCATAAGCAGGCAAGGTTAGCCACGCTGGCAGCCTATGAGGCGGCGCATAAAGGGTAAAGGCATGGTGGATTTTGCGTAATACCTTCCAACAGAATGAACATGTTGCAGTCGGGTGATTTTAGCGCTGAAGCGTGCGCTCAGTACCGTGAATACCCTGCTGCACAAGTTTTCTCTCAGCAGTAAATTTCCGTCATCTGAATGAAAATGACGGAAATTAATGACAACGCCAACGACCTCCACCCCGCATGATGCGGTGTTTAAAACGTTTTTACATCATCCCGAAACTGCACGAGATTTTCTCGACATTCACCTGCCAGCTGAACTGCGGATGCTTTGCGATTTGAATTCGCTGCAACTGGAGTCAGAAAGCTTTATTGAAGCGGATTTACGTTCGCGCTACTCCGACGTGCTCTGGTCTTTGCACACACGCAACGGTGACGGTTATGTCTATGTGGTGATAGAGCATCAAAGTTCAGCCGAGCCACATATGGCTTTTCGTCTGTTGCGTTATGCGCTGGCGGCGATGCAGCGCCATCTGGACGCAGGGCACAAGGAACTGCCGCTGGTGATACCGATGCTGTTTTATCATGGCTGTCGAAGCCCGTACCCGTATTCACTATGCTGGTTGGATGCGTTCGCCGATCCTGTGGCGGCCCGGCAACTTTATGCCAACACATTTCCGCTGGTGGATATCACGGTGGTGCCGGATGACGAAATCATGGAGCACAGGCGAATGGCGTTGTTGGAACTGATGCAAAAGCATATCCGCCAGCGGGATTTGATAGGGTTGGTAGAACAGCTGGCCTCACTGATCCTTACTGGATGTGCTAATGACACACAGCTCCAGGCGATGTTTAATTACATTCTGCAATCCGGTGATGAATCTCGCTTCAATGAGTTTTTGCAAGAGATGGCGCAACGGATCCCCCAACACAAGGAGCGGCTGATGACTATTGCAGAACGGTTACGGTTAGATGGATTACAGGAAGGATTACAACAGGGGTTACAATAAGGTAAACACGAAGCCGCATTGCGTATAGCGCAAACTATGCTGGCGCAGGGAATAGATCGCGAAATGGTGTTACTGGTTACAGGTCTGTCTGAAGAGGATTTAGCGGCAAAGAATTCGTAACCTGCTGATAAATAACGGGCCCGAGTGATATTACATCGTCGGGCCCGTAAACTCAGGACTTTACCGCGAGAGGACGGTTTTTAAATTTGAGTGATTGATATAACCAAATCAACAGCACCAGCGCCACACAGGCCAGCGCGCCCCAGGTAATTTCGCTAAAGACATCAATATAGGCGTTGATGGAATAGTTGATGGCACCGGAAGCATCAAACGCGCCCTGTGATGTCTGGTCAGCAATCACGCCTGCCAGGTAGTTGGCAATGGCCCCGGAAAGCAGCATATAGATACCGGTTAATACGCCGGTTACCCCTGGGATCTCAATGCGTGTAATTTGTGACATGGCGACAGGGTCGATAAACAGCTCGGCGAATCCCATAACGGCCAGCCCTAAAACCATCAGCGGCATGGAGGAGTGCCCATATGCCGCGGACCAGCGGGCGCTTAAGGTCAGAATACAGAAACCAGCACTCATTAACCCCAGACCGAGAGCAAACTTACCCCAGATACGAACGGTACGATTGCCACTCACGCTTTCTTTGACCACCCAGGCCAGCACGATGCCGCACAACATGACGGCGAAGGCGTTTACCGACTGGAACATAGCAGTAGGGACTGAATATCCCATCACGTCGCGATTAACAAAGCGGTCGATATACAAGCTGATGGAGCTACCACCCTGCTGTGCAAAGGCCCAGAACAACAAGCTGAAGAAGGTCAGCGTGACGATAAGCCCCAGCTCTTTACGCTGTTTCTGCGTTTGTGCCTGACGGTAAATTTTTGCCAGAACAGCCAAACCAATGACGGTGGCGACAATCAGCGCGTACACGGACCACTCTTTCCAGAACAGGACGGTAATTAAAAGCGGTGCGGCGACCAGCAGAACCAGCAGCCAGGCCCAGTTCGGCAGAATGAGCGATTTGGCACACAGCACGGCTTTGTTGACGCCGGTGGTGTGAGCGAAATGACGATTCCCGCATAAGAAAATGACCAGCCCGGCCAGCATACCGATAGCGGCCAGCGCAAAGCCCATTGCCCAACTGTACTCTTCCTGCACATAGCCGCAGGCGATAGGGGCAATAATTGAACCAATGTTTCCGGCGGCATAGAGCAGAGAGAACCCGCCGTCACGGCGCGGATCTTCTGGTTTATACAATTCACCCAGCAGGCAACTGATGTTGGATTTAAACAAACCGTAGCCACAGACAATAATGGCCAGAGATAAATAGAGAAACGCCGGAGCCATTTCACTGGCGCCCAGGACCAGATGTCCTACTGCCATCAAAAATGCGCCAATCATTACCGCCATGCGGTTACCGAGCACTTTATCCGCCAGGTATCCCCCGAGAATAGGCGTGACATACACCAGCGAACAGTAAGCACTGAACAGTTCATACGCATGATTATCGTTGTACTTAAGCTGGTTAGTGAGATACAGGATCAGCAGTGCACGCATGCCATAAAAACTGAAGTATTCCCAAATTTGCAGCGCGACGACGTAATAAATCGCGCGCGGCTGAGATGCTTGTTTATTCATTATTTTCTCGAAGTAAATGCCTCACGACGGGAGGAATGTGCCGTGTGAGTGTGTTTCCTTAAAGTTGTAACTTTGATACAGATCTGATTATTTTTGCAATATGCTGTCTGATTGCATAAATATACATGAATAAAATCTCATGGTGGTAAGCAATTTACGTTTACAGGCCGCGTGATTGTTTCTTGATGTGTCAGCGAAATGGCTATCGACGAACGGAGATGAGGACGCTATTTTAACTGAAGCTGTGTTGCTGATTGGGCAGGCAGAATTTATGACAACGAGGACGATGATGAAAAACACCGAGCTGGAACAACTGATTAACGACAAGCTGAACAGCGCAGCCATAAGCGACTATGCACCGAATGGTTTGCAGGTTGAGGGCAAAGAAACGGTGCAAAAAATCGTGACCGGCGTAACCGCAAGCCAGGCATTACTGGATGAGGCTGTTCGCCTTGGGGCCGATGCGGTCATCGTTCATCATGGTTATTTCTGGAAAGGCGAATCTCCGGTTATTCGTGGCATGAAGCGCCGGCGTCTGAAAACGCTGCTGGAAAATGACATCAACCTGTATGGCTGGCATCTGCCGTTGGATGCCCACCCCGAACTGGGGAATAACGCACAGCTGGCCGCGCTATTGGGGATCACGGTGATGGGGGAGATAGAGCCTCTGGTACCGTGGGGGGAACTCTCCATGCCGGTTCCTGGGCTGGAACTGGCATCCTGGATTGAAGCGCGTCTGGGACGTAAACCGTTATGGTGCGGTGATACCGGGCCTGAAAACGTTCAGCGTGTTGCCTGGTGTACCGGGGGCGGTCAAAGTTTCATTGATAGCGCAGCCCGCTTTGGTGTTGATGCCTTTATTACCGGGGAAGTTTCTGAACAAACCATTCACTCTGCCCGCGAGCAGGGACTGCATTTCTATGCTGCCGGTCACCATGCTACCGAACGCGGCGGTATTCGTGCATTGAGCGAATGGCTGAATGAAAATACCGATCTGGATGTGACGTTCGTCGACATCCCTAACCCAGCCTGATAAAGAGGGACGAAAGTGCAGCGAGCACGTTGTTATCTGTTAGGTGAAACCGCGGTGGTTCTGGAGCTGGAACCGCCGATTACGCTGGCAACTCAGAAACGCATCTGGCGTCTGGCCCAGCGTCTGGCTGATGCTCCGAATGTACTTGAAGCCATTCCGGGGATGAACAATATCACGGTGATCCTGAATTCCCCGCAGACGCTGGCGCTGGATGCCATTGAACGCCTGCAACGTTGGTGGGAAGAGAGCGAGGCGATGGAGCCGGATTCGCGCTTTGTCGAAATCCCCGTTATCTATGGTGGCGAATACGGGCCCGATCTGGCCGAAGTCGCCCGGCACAGTGGTTTGAGCGACAAGCAGGTCGTTGAATTGCATGCGTCAGTTGATTATGTCGTCTGGTTTTTAGGGTTTCAGCCGGGATTTCCCTATCTTGGGAGCTTACCGGAACCATTGCATACACCAAGACGAGCCGAACCGCGCTTACTTGTTCCGGCAGGGGCGGTGGGGATCGGCGGGTCACAAACCGGTATCTACCCGATTGCAACGCCCGGCGGGTGGCAACTGATAGGACGTACCGCCGTTAAGCTTTTTGATCCGCAGCGCGAGGAGCCGATTCTGTTACGGGCTGGAGATACTGTACGTTTTGTCCCGCAGAAGGAGGGCGTATGTTAAACATCATTCGTGCTGGCCTGTACACCTCCGTACAGGATGGGGGGCGTCATGGCTTTCGTCAGTCAGGGATAAGTCACTGCGGCGCGTTGGACAAACCGGCATTGAACGTCGCTAATCTGCTGGTAGGAAATGATGCGAATGCTGCCGCGCTGGAAGTCACGTTGGGTCAGTTGGTGGTGGAGTTTGACGCGGATGGTTGGTTTGCCTTGACCGGCGCGGGATGCGAAGCGCATTTGGATCGTACTCCGGTATGGAGCGGTTGGCGGTTGCCGGTTAAAGCCGGACAACGCCTGTCATTAAAACACCCGCATCATGGTATGCGCAGCTACCTGGCGGTGGCGGGCGGTATTGATGTTCCCGACGTTATGGGATCGCGCAGTACCGATTTGAAAGTTGGTATTGGCGGGTTTGAAGGACGTTTGTTACGTGATGGCGATAAGTTGGCGATTGGCGTTTCAACACGACAATTCAATGGCCCACAAGGGGTAAAACAGTTGATGTGGGGCAACCACATTCGTGCGCTGCCCGGACCTGAATATCAGGAATTTGACGAGGCATCGCAGGCATCGTTCTGGCGATCGCCGTGGCGACTGAGCCCACAGAGTAACCGTATGGGGTATCGCCTGCAGGGGCAGCCACTGACACGCGCGACAGACCGCGAGATGTTGTCACACGGTTTGCTCCCCGGCGTGGTACAGGTCCCGCATAACGGGCAGCCAATTGTACTGATGAACGATGCCCAGACCACGGGCGGATATCCGCGTATCGCCTGTATCATCGAGGCGGATATGTATCACCTTGCGCAGATCCCTCTTGGACAACCGATTCACTTTGTTCAGTGCTCGCTGGAAGAGGCGTTGAAGGCGCGTCACGATCAGCAGCGCTATCTGGAACAATTAGCATGGCGACTTAACGATGAAAATTGATTTGAATGCAGATCTCGGCGAAGGCTGTGCGAACGACGCGATGCTGCTCCAACTGGTGTCATCGGCCAATATTGCCTGTGGGTTTCACGCCGGTGATGCGCAGACCATGCTCTTAAGCGTGCGCGAAGCGCTAAAAAATGGCGTGGCAATAGGCGCGCATCCGAGCTTTCCGGATCGGGAAAATTTTGGTCGTAGCGCCATGACCCTGCCTGTGGAAACGGTTTATGCGCAAACGCTGTATCAAATTGGTGCGCTGGCGACCATCACGCGCGCTGAGGGCGGCGTGATGCGTCATGTCAAACCGCACGGCATGCTTTATAACCAGGCCGCAAAAGATCCTGTGCTGGCCGATGCGATAGCCAGAGCGGTTTATGCCTGCGATCCGTCATTGATACTGGTAGGGCTGGCGGGAAGTGAGTTGATCCGTGCCGGAGAACATTATGGCCTGGTGACGCGTCAGGAGGTTTTTGCAGATCGGGGGTATCAGGCTGATGGTAGTCTGGTTCCGCGTAGTCAGCCAGGTGCACTGATCGAAGACGAAGAGCAGGCGCTGGCGCAAACGTTAGAAATGGTGCAGTCCGGGAGAGTAAAAAGTCACAGTGGAACATGGGCAAGCGTAACCGCGCAGACGGTATGCATTCACGGGGATGGTGAGCACGCACTCGCTTTTGCCCGTCGTTTGCGCAGCGCCTTTAATGCCTGCAATATTCAAATTAGCGCGTAAGTTTATTCATACAAAACAATAATATATTACACAACAACATAAGGGATTTAACTATGGGAGAGGCTATTTCTCTCTGGCCATTGACGGGTATCGCCGTCATCGTGGTCGGATTTCTTTTACGTTTTAACCCGGTATTGGTGGTTATCGTTGCCGGGATCGTCACCGGGCTGGCAGCGCATATGCCAATCGCCACTATTCTCGAAAAGCTGGGTGAAGGCTTTCTCAACACCCGCAACCTGCCGTTTATCCTGCTGATTCCGCTGGCAGTCATTGGTCTGCTGGAACGTCACGGTCTGAAAGAGCGTGCCCAGGCGTGGATCGCGAAAATCCGCAGCGCCACCAGTGGTCGTCTGCTCATTGTCTATCTGTTTATTCGTGAAGCGACCGCCGCGCTGGGCTTGACCAGCCTGGGTGGGCATCCTCAGATGGTACGTCCGTTATTAGCCCCGATGGCTGAAGGAGCAGCGGAGAAAAACCACGGGGAATTGCCGGGGGCCGTGCGTTATCGCCTGCGTGCAATGTCTGCGGCGACTGACAACGTTGGTCTGTTTTTCGGTGAAGACATCTTCGTTGCCTTTGGGGCAATCATTTTCATGCACAACTTTATGCTGGAGTCCGGTGGGATCCAGACCGAGCCACTGCATATTGCTTTGTGGGGGATCCCAACGGCAATTTGCGCCTTCTTGATCCACGGTACGCGCTTGTGGCGTCTGGATAACTATCTGCAGCGTGAGGTGGCGAAAGCCAATGCGGCAGCGAAAGGAGCAGCGCAATGAATTTTCAGCAAAGCTATCTCTACTGGCTGGCGGGTGCGGTACTGTTGATTGTGGCGGTGATGTCATGGCAGGACAAAGCGAACCCACGCCGTCTGAGCACGGGGCTGTTTTGGGGACTGTATGGTGTGCTGTTCCTGCTTGGCGACTGGACGTACTCGCTGTTTGGCGACAAACGTACGGTACATATTGCGGTCGGCATTGCGGTGGTCGTCCTGGCGCTGATTGCCGGGTTTGGCGGCGTGAAGCTGGGCAGCTACCATCAGCGTACACAACAACAGCGTGAAGAAAGCGCCAGTCGACTGGGTAATCGCCTGTTTTTCCCGGCGCTGGCTATTCCGGTGGTGACCGTTATCGGTGTACTGATGTTTAATCATATTCCGGGCTTGCAGGATGCGCTGTTTGGGCCAGGGAATCACGCCACACTGGTCACGCTCTTTTCGATGACCGCAGGTTCGCTGATTGGTCTGGCAATGGCGATAAAAATGACCCATGAGCGTGTCCATCAGCCCATTCAGGAAGCCCGTCGTCTGCTGGACTCCATCGGTTGGGCGTTCATCCTGCCGCAAATTCTGGCGACGCTCGGGCTGCTGTTTACGGCTGCAGGGGTGGGCAGCGGCATTTCATACCTGACCCAGGAATACCTCGCGGTAGATAGCCGTTTTATCGCCGTGGCGGTGTACACCATCGGCATGGCATTGCTGACCATGGTGATGGGCAATGCGTTTGCTGCTTTCCCGATTGTGACCGCCGGAATCGGTATTCCGATTCTTGTGTTGCAGCATGGTGGTAATCCCGCGGTGATGGCGGCTATTGGCATGTTCTCCGGTTATTGCGGAACCTTAATGACGCCGATGGCAGCGAACTTTAACATCGTGCCTGCAGCCCTGCTGGAGTTACCGGATAAAAATGCCGTGATTAAAGCGCAGGTGCCAACCGGCATACTGTTGTTGCTGGTTAACGTGTTCCTGATGTATTTCCTGATGTTCTTGTAAGGGGGAAGGATGAAAACGGTCTTAATCACCGGATTTGAACCCTTTGGCGGCGAGTCAGTTAACCCTTCCTGGGAAGTGGTCTCCGGGCTCGACAATGCTATCATCGCCGGGTGCCGCGTCGTTGCGCGTCAGCTACCGTGTGTGTTTGGCGAGTCTCTGGCCGTACTTAATGCCGCGATTGACGCGCTGTCACCGTCGTTGGTGCTGGCGGTGGGGCAGGCAGGAGGTCGTACCGATATTACCGTTGAGCGTGTGGCGATCAACGTGGACGATGCGCGTATCGCGGACAATCAAGGTCAACAACCGGTAGATGTGCCGATTGTCGCCGAGGGCCCGGCAGCATGGTTTAGCACGCTGCCGATCAAAGCGATGGTTATGGCGATGCGCAACGCGGGAATTCCGGCCTCGGTTTCCCAGACCGCTGGCACTTTCGTGTGTAACCACGTGATGTATGGCCTGCTGCATAAACTACGCGACGCCCCGGCAGTGAAGGGCGGTTTTATCCATATTCCTTATCTGCCACAACAGGCCGCCGCGCACCCCGGAGCGCCAAGTATGGCGAGCGAAACGGTGCGCCGGGCGCTGGAAATTGCCATTGACACTGCATTGCAGGTGGACAGCGATATTGCGGTGACGGGCGGTGCAACACACTAACAAAGGACAGTATTATGCCTGAAGGCCCGGAGATCCGCCGCGCGGCGGATAACCTGGAGGCGGCAGTCAAAGGCAAACCCCTGACGGATGTCTGGTTTGCCTTTGAGCAGTTAAAACCGTATCAATCCCAACTCATCGGGCAGAGTGTTACCCAGCTTGAAACGCGGGGGAAAGCCTTGCTGACCCATTTTTCCAATGGCCTGACGCTGTACAGCCACAATCAGCTTTACGGCGTGTGGCGAGTGGTCGATACCGGCAACATTCCGCAAACCACGCGGGTGCTGCGCATCAGGCTGCAAACAGAGGATAAAACTATCCTGCTGTATAGCGCGTCTGATATCGAGATGCTGACGCCAGAGCAGCTTATCACCCATCCGTTCCTGCAGCGGGTTGGGCCTGACGTACTGGATGTACGTTTAACGCCCGATGACGTTAAAGCACGTCTGCTTTCATCCCGTTTTCGTAATCGCCAGTTTTCCGGTCTGTTGTTGGATCAGGCATTTCTCGCGGGATTAGGTAACTATCTGCGGGTAGAAATTCTCTGGCAGGTGGGGTTGACCGGGCAACATAAAGCGTCACAGATTAGCGATGAACAGTTGGATGCACTGGCGCATGCGCTGCTTGATATTCCTCGTCTGTCCTACAACACCCGTGGGCTGGCGGATGAGAACAAGCATCACGGGGCGCTGTTTCGCTTTAAGGTTTTTCACCGGGACGGAGAAGCCTGTGAGCGCTGTGGTGGGATCATCGAGAAAACGACACTTTCCTCGCGACCGTTTTACTGGTGTCCGGGCTGCCAGCATTAGGTAGGCTGTCTTGGCGCATGCGCTGAGATAAACCGCGCCACCGCCGGACCGGTCAATAAGATACTGAACAGCCGCAGGGTTTGCATTGCCATGATTAGCGCCATATCGGCGTGGCTGCCTGCGGCAATTACCGCGACGGAATCCACGCCACCTGGGCTGGTCGCCAGATAGGCGGTGAGAAAATCGATTTGCATGTAATGCGCCAGACCCCAGGCCATAGCGGCGCAGATCGCCATCAGTGAAAAAATGGACAACAGGATCTGCGGCAAAGGGCGCAGCGCCATTAAAAAGATCTGCTTGTCAAAACCCAGGCCGATTTGCCAGCCGATGGCCATATACGCTATCGCCAGTAGCCATTCCGGCAGTTCGATTACCATCACACCACCTGCGTTCAGCAATGCCCCCGCCAGCATCGGCAGCAACATGACGCCAGAGGGAATACGCAGTAAGCGCCCGGCTATACCGGCAACTGCGGCCAGCAGTATGGTGCTCAACAGATTAATACTCAGCGGTGGAAACCAGACGATTTGCTGACCTACCGTTTGTGCCTGATCGCCCATGACAAATCGGGTTACCAGCGCGGCAGCGCCGACCACCAACAGTACCCGCAGATACTGCATAAAGGCAACCAGGCGGATGTCAGCGCCATAATCCTGCGCCATCGCAACCATCGCGGCTGCCCCACCAGGTGATGAACCCCACGCGCCGGTGTTCCCTGGCAGCTTGCTGTAGCGAACCAGCAGCCAGCCGATTACCGCGCTGCTAATGAGGGTTACCAGCAGGATGACAATTACCATCGGCCAGTGTACCGCAAGCGTGGTTAAAATAGATCCTGTGAGGTTTTGCGCAATCATACAGCCGAGAACGGCCTGCGCGGCAAGAAATGTGCAGCGGGGAGGGTGCAGGGAGATCCCGCGCATACTGAAAATGATACCGACGATCATCGAACCGAGCAGCAAGGGTCCTGGGAGATGTATCAACAGGAAGAACAGGGAAAGAAGGAGCGATAGCAGAAACAACAGGCTCCACTGTAAAACAGGCATCCCATGCTCCTGAGTTAAATGACGGAATTCTCAGTAAATCATAGAGAAAGCGTGATGAGAATAAAATAATGTGGATCAATAAAAACAGGCCGGACTCTGGCTTCAACGCCTTGTCCGGCCTGGGAGAGTTGATTGCTGTAAGCCGGACAGGCGCTAACGCTATCCGGCAGACAATTAACGCTTAATATCAGACTTAAAATCACGCTTGTCGTAGCCGGTGTACAGCTGACGTGGACGCGCGATCTTCATGCCATCGGTGTGCATTTCGTTCCAGTGCGCAATCCAGCCAACGGTGCGCGCCATGGCGAAGATAACGGTGAACATAGAAGACGGAATACCCATCGCTTTCAGGATGATGCCGGAGTAGAAGTCGACGTTCGGGTAGAGTTTCTTCTCGATGAAGTACGGGTCGTTGAGCGCAATATGCTCAAGCTCCATGGCCACTTCCAGCAGATCGTCTTTGGTGCCCAGCTCTTTCAGCACTTCGTGACAGGTTTCACGCATCACGGTGGCGCGCGGGTCATAGTTTTTATAAACACGGTGACCAAAGCCCATCAGGCGGAAAGAATCATTCTTGTCTTTCGCGCGGCGAACAAATTCCGGAATGTGTTTAACGGAGCTGATTTCTTCCAGCATTTTCAGCGCAGCTTCGTTTGCGCCGCCGTGCGCCGGTCCCCACAGGGAAGCAATACCGGCAGCGATGCAGGCAAACGGGTTAGCGCCAGAAGAACCCGCGGTACGTACGGTAGATGTTGAGGCGTTCTGTTCGTGGTCGGCGTGCAGGATCAGGATACGGTCCATGGCGCGTTCCAGAATCGGATTCACTTCGTATTTTTCGCACGGCGTGGAGAACATCATGTTCAGGAAGTTACCGGCGTAGGAGAGGTCGTTACGCGGGTATACGAACGGCTGTCCGATGGAGTATTTGTAGCACATCGCGGCCATGGTCGGCATTTTGGACAGCAGACGGAAAGCGGCGATTTCGCGGTGACGCGGATTATTCACATCCAGCGAATCGTGGTAGAACGCAGCCAGCGCCCCGGTTACACCGCACATAACGGCCATCGGGTGAGAGTCGCGGCGGAAACCGTGGAACAGACGAGTGATCTGCTCGTGGATCATGGTATGGCGAGTGACCGTGGTTTTGAACTCGTCGTACTCTTCCTGTGACGGTTTTTCACCGTATAGCAGGATATAACACACTTCCAGATAGTTGGACTCGGTCGCCAACTGGTCAATCGGGAAGCCGCGATGCAGCAAAATACCTTCGTCACCATCGATGAACGTAATTTTGGATTCGCAGGATGCGGTAGAGGTGAAACCTGGGTCAAAAGTGAACATCCCTTTTGAACCGAGACTACGAATATCAATAACATCTTGACCGAGCGTACCTTTCAGCACATCCAGTTCAATAGCAGCGTCACCATTTAGAGTGATTTTTGCTTTAGTATCAGCCATTTACGGTCTCCTTAGCGCCTTATTGCTTAAGACTGCCGGAACTCACATTTGCCTTCGTACATCAATGAACCGTTACCAGTTTGTTATTTGGCTCGCCGCTCTGCGAAAGAGGGGATGACCTGGGTACAGAGCTATGGGCGCTTGCAGGTAAAACGGTTTTTTCATGGCGAATAAACTGCAAATCAAGAACTTAGCAATCCGAATTATTAAACCTGTCTATCACTAATAACTGTCCTGACGGTATTGGTCAATACTTCCACACTGTTGCATAACTAAATCTCCGGTGAAAGAGTGACCCCATAACTTTTACGCATTATATGCTTTTTCTGGTGTCGTTTGTAACAACTTTGTTTAATGATTGTCAAATCAGATGATTAAAAATTAAAATAATGTTGTTATCGTGACCTATGTCACTGTTCGGGATAAAACCCGACAAACTATATGTAGGTTAATTGTAATGATTTTGTGAACGTCCTATACTGCCGCCAGGTCTCCGGAATACCCTGCAATCCCGAGCCAACCAGCGTTGTAACGTGTCGTTTTAGCATCTGGAAGCAGTGTTTTATATGACGCGTAGTTATAGTAAGGACGCTGTCTGACCCGCACGCAGACCGGAGGAAGGAAATCCCGTCGTCTTTCAGGCTACAGGTGTCTTCATCTTCTGTACCCGAAGTCCAAAGGGAATAATAAGAACAGCATGTGGGCGTTATTCATGATAAGAAATGTGAAAAAACAAAGACCTGTCAATCTGGATCTACAAACGATCCGGTTCCCAATCACGGCGATAGCGTCCATTCTCCATCGCGTATCCGGAGTGATCACCTTCGTGGCGGTCGGGATTCTGTTGTGGTTATTGGGTACCAGCCTTTCCTCCCCTGAAGGTTTCCTCACCGCGTCATCCATTATGAATAACTTCTTTGTGGAGTTAATTCTGTGGGGGATCCTGATTGCGCTGGCCTATCACGCCGTTATGGGCATTCGCCATCTGTTAATGGATTTTGGCTATATCGAAGAAACCCTCGAAGCAGGGACACGCTCCGCCAAAATTTGTTTCGTTATTATTGTCGTGCTTTCACTTCTCGCAGGAGTCCTCGTATGGTAAGCAACGCCTCCGCATTAGGACGCAATGGCGTACATGACTTCATTCTGGTTCGTGCTACCGCTATCGTTCTGACGTTATACATCATCTATATGGTCGGCTTCTTCGCCACCAGCGGCGAGCTGACGTTTGAAATCTGGACCGGTTTCTTCTCATCGGCATTCACCAAAGTCTTCACCCTGCTGGCACTTTTCTCCATCTTGATTCATGCCTGGATCGGCATGTGGCAGGTGTTGACCGACTACGTTAAACCTCTGGCTGTGCGCCTGATTCTGCAACTGGCTATCGTCGTTGCGCTGGTGGTTTACGTCATTTATGGATTTGTTGTGGTGTGGGGTGTGTAATGAAACTGCCAGTCAGAGAATTTGATGCTGTTGTGATTGGTGCCGGCGGCGCAGGTATGCGCGCGGCGCTGCAAATTTCCCAGAGCGGTCAGACCTGTGCACTGCTCTCCAAAGTGTTCCCAACCCGTTCCCATACCGTATCTGCGCAGGGTGGCATCACCGTGGCGCTCGGTAATACCCATGAAGATAACTGGGAATGGCACATGTACGACACTGTCAAAGGGTCGGACTACATTGGTGACCAGGACGCTATTGAATATATGTGTAAAACCGGTCCGGAAGCGATTCTGGAGCTGGATCACATGGGGCTGCCGTTCTCTCGCCTCGATAATGGCACCATTTATCAACGTCCGTTTGGCGGCCAGTCGAAGAACTTCGGCGGTGAGCAGGCGGCACGTACCGCAGCGGCGGCAGACCGTACCGGTCATGCGCTGTTGCACACGCTGTACCAGCAGAACCTGAAAAACCACACCACCATCTTCTCCGAGTGGTATGCGCTGGATCTGGTAAAAAATGCTGATGGCGCGATTGTCGGTTGTACCGCGCTGTGTATCGAAACCGGTGAAGTGGTTTACTTCAAAGCCCGCGCCACCGTGCTGGCGACCGGCGGTGCTGGCCGTATTTATCAGTCCACTACTAATGCCCACATCAACACCGGTGACGGCGTGGGTATGGCTATCCGCGCCGGTGTTCCGGTGCAGGATATGGAGATGTGGCAGTTCCACCCAACCGGTATCGCCGGCGCGGGTGTTCTGGTAACAGAGGGTTGCCGTGGTGAAGGTGGCTACCTGCTGAACAAACACGGCGAGCGCTTTATGGAGCGTTATGCGCCGAACGCGAAAGACCTGGCGGGTCGTGACGTGGTGGCGCGTTCCATCATGATCGAAATCCGTGAAGGTCGCGGTTGCGACGGCCCATGGGGTCCGCACGCCAAGCTGAAACTCGACCACCTGGGTAAAGAAGTACTGGAATCCCGTCTGCCGGGCATTCTCGAACTGTCTCGCACCTTCGCTCACGTTGATCCGGTGAAAGAGCCGATCCCGGTTATCCCAACCTGCCACTATATGATGGGCGGTATTCCGACCAAAGTCACCGGCCAGGCGTTGACCGTAAACGAGCAGGGCGAAGATGTGGTGATCCCTGGGCTGTTCGCAGTAGGTGAAATTGCCTGCGTATCCGTTCACGGCGCCAACCGCCTGGGCGGCAACTCGCTGCTGGACCTGGTGGTGTTTGGTCGTGCGGTGGGTTTGCATCTGCAAGAATCTATCGCCGAGCAGGGTGACCTGCTGGATGCGACCGAAGATGAAATCGATGCTTCTCTGGCGCGTCTGAACCGCTGGAACGGTAACCGCAACGGTGAAGACCCGGTGGCCATTCGCAAAGCGCTGCAAGAATGTATGCAGCATAACTTCTCGGTATTCCGCGAAGGCGATGCGATGGCGAAAGGTCTGGAAGAGCTGAAAGCGATTCGCGAGCGTCTGAAAAATGCCCGTCTGGACGATACCTCCAGCGAGTTCAACACCCAGCGCGTTGAGTGCCTGGAGCTGGACAACCTGATGGAGACCGCGTACGCCACCGCAGTATCTGCAAACTTCCGTACTGAAAGCCGTGGCGCGCATAGCCGCTTCGACTTCCCGGAACGTGATGATGAAAACTGGCTGTGCCATTCCCTGTACCTGCCAGAATCGGAATCCATGACACGACGTCAGGTCAATATGGAACCGAAGCTGCGCCCGGCATTCCCGCCGAAGATTCGTACTTATTAATGCGGAGACAGGACAATGAAACTCGAGTTTTCAGTTTATCGCTATAACCCGGATGTTGACGACGCTCCGCACATGCAGGATTACACCCTGGAGGCGGAAGAAGGGCGCGACATGATGCTGCTGGATGCGTTGATGCAGCTGAAAGAAAAAGATCCGTCGCTGTCGTTTCGTCGCTCCTGCCGTGAAGGGGTCTGCGGCTCCGACGGTCTGAACATGAACGGTAAAAATGGACTGGCCTGTATCACACCTATTTCTGCGCTGAATCAGCCGGGCAAGAAAATTGTCATTCGCCCGCTGCCGGGCTTACCGGTTGTGCGCGATTTGGTGGTAGACATGGGGCAATTCTACGCACAGTATGAGAAGATTAAACCTTACTTGTTGAATAATGGGAAAAATCCGCCGGCTCGTGAGCATTTACAAATGCCTGAGCAGCGTGAGAAGCTCGATGGGCTGTATGAATGTATTTTGTGTGCATGCTGCTCAACGTCTTGCCCGTCATTCTGGTGGAATCCGGACAAGTTTATTGGCCCGGCAGGCCTGCTGGCCGCGTATCGCTTCTTAATTGATAGCCGCGATACCGAGACCGACAGCCGCCTGGAAGGTTTAAGTGACGCTTTCAGCGTATTCCGCTGCCATAGCATCATGAACTGCGTCAGCGTATGTCCTAAAGGGCTGAACCCGACGCGCGCCATCGGCCATATTAAGTCGATGCTGCTCAAACGTAGTGCATAAATAGTTGTTGTTGCCGGGGAAGTGATTCCCCGGTAGTGCAGGAAACCTCTAAAAACTGCCACATTGATAGCAATAATCGTAGCCTGAACAGCGACGATTATTAGACAGTTTTTAAAGGTTCCTTAGCGGACGCAGAAAACACGACAGTCCGCAACAAGTGAACCCCGGCACGCACATCGGTGTGCGTGGTAGTATCCACGGCGAAATACTCGTCATAGATCACGTTGCATGTGCGTTGGCTGCACTTGCTCACCCCGGTCACTTACTGGATGTAAGCTCCCAGGGATTCGCAAGCTTGCCGCCTTCCTGAAACGTGATCTATTTAGAGTATTAAATAAGCAGAAAAGATGCTTAAGGGATCACGATGCAGAACAGCGCTTTGAAAGCCTGGTTGGACTCTTCTTACCTCTCTGGTTCTAACCAGAGCTGGATAGAACAGCTCTATGAAGACTTCTTAACCGACCCTGACTCGGTAGATGCTAACTGGCGTTCGACGTTCCAGCAGTTACCTGGTACCGGAGTCAAACCGGATCAACTCCACTCAAAAACACGTGATTATTTCCGTCGGCAGGCGTTGATTACCCCACGTTACTCTTCTTCTATTTCCGACCCTGATGCCAATGTGAAGCAGGTTAAAGTCCTGCAGCTCATTAACGCCTACCGTTTCCGCGGTCATCAGCATGCGAATCTCGATCCGCTGGGACTGTGGCAGCAAGAAAATGTGGCCGATCTGGATCCGTCCTTCCACGATCTGACCGATGCGGATTTCCAGGAAAGCTTTAACGTAGGTTCTTTTGCCGGCGGCAAAGACACGATGAAGCTGAGCGACCTGGTTGTCGCGCTGAAACAAACTTACTGCGGCCCGATTGGCGCCGAGTATATGCACATCACCAGCACCGAAGAAAAACGCTGGCTTCAACAGCGTATTGAGTCTGGCCGTGCCGCGTTCAGTAGTGAAGAGAAGAAACGCTTCCTCAGCGAACTGACGGCAGCGGAAGGTCTGGAACGCTACCTGGGTGCGAAGTTCCCGGGCGCAAAACGCTTCTCGCTGGAAGGTGGAGATGCGTTAATCCCAATGCTCAAAGAGATGATCCGCCACGCCGGTAACAGCGGTACCCGTGAAGTGGTGCTGGGTATGGCGCACCGTGGTCGTCTGAACGTTCTGGTTAACGTACTGGGCAAACGCCCGCAGGAACTGTTCGACGAATTTGCGGGTAAACATAAAGAACACCTCGGCACCGGTGACGTGAAGTACCACATGGGCTTCTCGTCTGATATCGAAACCGAAGGCGGTCTGGTACACCTGGCGCTGGCGTTTAACCCGTCGCACCTGGAAATCGTTAGCCCGGTGGTTATCGGTTCCGTGCGTGCACGTCTGGATCGTCTGGACGAGCCGAGCAGTAATAAAGTCCTGCCAATCACCATTCACGGTGACGCGGCAGTTACCGGGCAGGGCGTGGTTCAGGAAACCCTGAACATGTCGAAAGCGCGTGGTTACGAAGTGGGCGGTACCGTGCGTATCGTCATCAACAACCAGGTGGGCTTCACCACGTCTAACCCGCTGGATGCGCGTTCTACCCCGTACTGCACCGACATCGGTAAGATGGTTCAGGCGCCGATTTTCCACGTTAATGCGGATGACCCGGAAGCGGTCGCTTTCGTGACGCGTCTGGCGCTGGATTTCCGTAACACCTTCAAACGCGATGTGTTCATCGATCTGGTGTGCTACCGCCGTCACGGCCACAACGAAGCCGACGAGCCGAGCGCAACTCAGCCGCTGATGTATCAAAAAATCAAAAAGCATCCGACCCCGCGTAAAATCTACGCTGACAAGCTGGAAGCGGACAAAGTCGCCACGCTGGAAGATGCGACCGAAATGGTCAATCTGTATCGTGACGCACTGGATGCTGGCGAATGCGTGGTGAAAGAGTGGCGTCCAATGAACATGCACTCCTTCACCTGGTCGCCATACCTCAACCACGAGTGGGACGAAAACTACCCGAACAAGGTTGAAATGAAGCGTCTGCAGGAGCTGGCAAAACGCATCAGCACCGTGCCTGAAGCCGTTGAAATGCAGTCGCGCGTCGCCAAAATTTACGGTGACCGTCAGGCCATGGCCGCAGGCGAGAAGCTGTTCGACTGGGGTGGCGCAGAGAATCTGGCTTATGCCACGCTGGTTGACGAAGGCATTCCGGTACGTTTATCGGGTGAAGACTCCGGTCGCGGAACCTTCTTCCACCGCCACGCGGTGATTCATAACCAGGCGAACGGTTCAACCTACACGCCGCTGCAGCATGTGCATAACGGCCAGGGCACGTTCCGCGTATGGGACTCCGTGCTGTCTGAAGAAGCGGTACTGGCGTTCGAGTATGGTTATGCCACGGCAGAGCCACGCACGCTGACCATCTGGGAAGCGCAGTTCGGCGACTTTGCCAACGGTGCGCAGGTGGTTATCGACCAGTTCATCTCTTCCGGCGAGCAGAAGTGGGGCCGTATGTGCGGTCTGGTTATGCTGCTGCCGCACGGCTATGAAGGTCAGGGTCCGGAGCACTCCTCTGCACGTCTGGAACGTTATCTGCAACTTTGCGCTGAGCAAAACATGCAGGTTTGCGTCCCGTCCACCCCGGCACAGGTTTACCACATGCTGCGTCGTCAGGCGCTGCGTGGGATGCGTCGTCCGCTGGTGGTGATGTCACCGAAGTCGCTGCTGCGTCATCCGCTGGCAGTGTCTACGCTGGACGAACTGGCAAATGGCACCTTCCTGCCAGCCATTGGCGAAGTCGATGAACTTGATCCGAAAGGCGTGAAGCGTGTCGTGATGTGTTCTGGTAAGGTTTATTACGACCTGCTGGAGCAACGCCGCAAGAATGGCCAAAAAGATGTTGCCATTGTGCGCATCGAACAGCTCTATCCGTTCCCGCATAAAGCGGTGCAGGAAGCGCTGAAACCGTTTGCTCATGTACATGATTTTGTCTGGTGCCAGGAAGAGCCGCTCAACCAGGGCGCATGGTACTGCAGCCAGCATCATTTCCGTGAAGTAATTCCATTTGGGTCAGCTCTGCGTTATGCAGGTCGCCCGGCCTCTGCCTCTCCGGCAGTAGGGTATATGTCCGTTCACCAGAAGCAGCAACAAGATCTGGTTAATGACGCGCTGAACGTCGATTAAATAAAGGATAAATAATGAGTAGCGTAGATATTCTTGTTCCCGACCTGCCTGAATCCGTAGCGGATGCAACGGTTGCAACCTGGCACAAAAAACCGGGCGATGCAGTACGTCGTGATGAAGTACTGGTAGAAATCGAAACTGACAAAGTGGTACTGGAAGTACCGGCATCAGCGGACGGTATTCTTGATGCGGTTCTGGAAGATGAAGGGACAACCGTCACTTCTCGCCAGATCCTTGGTCGCCTGCGTGAAGGCAACAGCACCGGTAAAGAAACCAGCGCTAAGTCTGAAGAAAAAGATTCTACTCCGGCACAGCGCCAGCAGGCGTCTCTTGCTGAGCAGAACAACGATGCCCTGAGTCCGGCGATCCGTCGCCTGCTGGGTGAGCATAACCTCGAAGCCAGCGCTATCAACGGCACTGGCGTCGGCGGTCGTATTACGCGTGAAGATGTTGAAAAGCATCTGGCTAAAGCACCGGCGGCGAAAGCCGAAGCCAAAGCGCCGGCCGCTGCGCCTGCGCCACAGGCTCAACTGGGCGCGCGTGGTGAAAAACGTGTTCCGATGACCCGTCTGCGCAAACGCGTAGCTGAGCGTCTGCTGGAAGCGAAAAATTCCACCGCCATGCTGACCACGTTTAACGAAGTCAACATGAAGCCAATCATGGACCTGCGTAAGCAATACGGTGATGCGTTCGAGAAACGCCACGGTATCCGTCTGGGCTTTATGTCTTTCTACGTGAAAGCGGTTGTTGAAGCGCTGAAACGCTATCCGGAAGTGAACGCGTCCATCGACGGCGATGACGTGGTTTATCACAACTACTTTGATGTCAGCATGGCGGTCTCCACGCCACGTGGTCTGGTAACGCCGGTCCTGCGCGATGTGGATCTGCTGGGTATGGCAGACATCGAGAAAAATATTAAAGAACTGGCAGTCAAAGGTCGCGACGGCAAGCTGACGGTTGAAGATCTGACGGGCGGTAACTTCACCATCACTAACGGTGGTGTGTTCGGTTCCCTGATGTCCACGCCGATCATCAACCCACCGCAGAGCGCTATCCTGGGTATGCATGCCATCAAAGACAGGCCGATGGCGGTAGACGGCAAGGTTGAAATCCTGCCGATGATGTATCTGGCGCTGTCTTATGACCACCGTCTGATCGATGGTCGTGAGTCAGTAGGCTTCCTGGTAACCATTAAAGAGTTGCTGGAAGATCCAACGCGTCTGCTGCTGGACGTGTAGTTAATAAGAGTATCACCTTCCCCGTAGGTCTGGATGCTTATCAGACCTACGGGTAAAAGATAACGATTACCTGAAGGATGGACAGAACACATGAACTTACATGAATATCAGGCAAAACAACTTTTTGCCCGCTATGGCTTACCGGCACCGGTGGGTTATGCCTGTACTACTCCGCGTGAAGCAGAAGAAGCCGCTTCAAAAATCGGCGCTGGCCCGTGGGTAGTGAAATGTCAGGTTCACGCTGGTGGCCGCGGTAAAGCGGGCGGTGTGAAGGTTGTGAACAGCAAAGAAGACATTCGCGCTTTTGCTGAACACTGGCTGGGTAAACGTCTGGTTACTTACCAGACAGACGCCCATGGTCAACCGGTAAATCAGATTCTGGTTGAAGCAGCGACCGACATCGGTAAAGAACTTTACCTCGGCGCAGTGGTTGACCGTAGCTCCCGTCGCGTGGTCTTCATGGCCTCTACCGAAGGCGGCGTGGAAATCGAAAAAGTAGCGGAAGAGACCCCGCATCTGATCCACAAAGTGGCACTCGATCCGCTGGCAGGCCCAATGCCTTACCAGGGACGTGAGCTGGCGTTCAAACTGGGTCTGGAAGGTAAACAGGTTCAGCAGTTCACCAAGATCTTCATGGGTCTGGCGACTATCTTCCTGGAGCGCGACCTGGCGCTGATCGAAATCAACCCGCTGGTTGTCACCAAACAGGGTGACCTGATCTGCCTCGACGGCAAACTGGGCGCTGACGGCAACGCGCTGTTCCGCCAGGCTGACCTGCGCGAAATGCGCGACCAGTCTCAGGAAGATCCGCGTGAAGCGCAGGCTGCGCAGTGGGAACTGAACTACGTAGCGCTCGACGGCAACATCGGTTGTATGGTTAACGGTGCGGGCCTGGCAATGGGTACCATGGACATTGTTAAGCTGCACGGTGGCGAACCGGCTAACTTCCTTGACGTGGGCGGCGGTGCGACCAAAGAGCGTGTAACCGAAGCGTTCAAAATTATCCTCTCTGATGACAATGTTAAAGCAGTACTGGTTAACATCTTCGGCGGTATCGTACGTTGCGACCTGATCGCTGACGGTATCATCGGCGCGGTAGCAGAAGTAGGTGTAAACGTTCCGGTCGTGGTGCGTCTGGAAGGTAACAACGCTGAACTCGGCGCGAAAAAACTGGCTGATAGCGGCCTGAATATTATTGCAGCGAAAAGTCTGACGGATGCAGCTCAGCAGGTTGTTGCCGCAGTGGAGGGGAAATAATGTCAGTTTTAATTAATAAAGATACCAAGGTTATCTGCCAGGGCTTCACCGGTAGCCAGGGGACATTCCACTCCGAACAAGCGATTGCTTACGGTACGCAGATGGTTGGCGGCGTAACGCCAGGTAAAGGCGGCACCACGCACCTGGGCCTGCCGGTGTTCAACACCGTGCGTGAAGCTGTAGAAGCGACGGGCGCAACCGCCACCGTTATCTACGTTCCGGCACCGTTCTGCAAAGATTCCATTCTGGAAGCAATCGATGCTGGTATCAAACTGATTATCACCATCACCGAAGGTATCCCAACGCTGGATATGCTGACCGTGAAAGTGAAGCTGGATGAAGCTGGCGTGCGCATGATCGGCCCGAACTGCCCAGGCGTTATCACCCCGGGCGAATGTAAAATCGGCATCATGCCGGGCCACATTCACAAGCCGGGCAAAGTGGGCATCGTTTCCCGTTCCGGTACCCTGACCTATGAAGCAGTTAAGCAGACTACCGACTACGGTTTCGGCCAGTCTACCTGTGTAGGCATCGGCGGCGACCCGATCCCGGGCTCTAACTTCATCGACATCCTGAAGCTGTTCCAGGAAGATCCGCAGACTGAAGCGATCGTCATGATCGGTGAGATCGGCGGTAGCGCGGAAGAAGAAGCGGCTGCGTACATTAAAGATCACGTGACCAAGCCGGTGGTTGGCTACATCGCGGGCGTCACCGCGCCGAAAGGTAAGCGTATGGGTCACGCTGGTGCCATCATCGCCGGCGGTAAAGGTACAGCGGATGAGAAATTCGCGGCTCTTGAAGCTGCAGGCGTGAGAACCGTTCGCAGCCTGGCCGATATCGGCGAAGCACTGAAAACCGTTATTAAGTAAGCCATAAAAATACAGCCCTGACTTTCTGCATGGTCAAGGGCTGGTCTAATTTCGACATGGTTGGCCATCTGATGATGGCCTTTTTTATTTTCTGTCATCCCGCATCATGCAATTTGATCACAATCATCTTCACAAATGAGATTATTTTTTGCGGCGAGCATCATTCTTTCTTTTGCCTGGATTTTGCATATTACCGCCTTTAGTCATATTAAGGTTGGAGGATGGCGTGTCGCTGAAAATTCAGGATGATTACTTACCATGTTTTTTCTCTATAGCAGAAGTCTTCTCCAATGCGACGGGGTTAGCAACGGTAGTCGTTGATGTTACAGGCAGAGCTCTCTCTGATTGCCATAATTTTAATTTATTCTGTAAGCTGATGAGAGCGAATAAACGCTACAGTGTTGGTTGCCAAACGTGCGATAAACAGTGTGTTTTTGAGGCACTGAAACAGTGTAAGCCCAGAATATTCAACTGCCACGCAGGGCTAAGTCTGTTCTCCATACCATTAATTTATGAGGGGAATCTGCATGGTTTTATTATCTGTGGTCAGGTTCGGGCTAAGTACCAGGAATATAAAACCATCATTGTTGAAGATGAATCACGATGGATGTGTGATCCTCAAATAAAAGCCGAGTGGGATCAGCTTGTTGCGGTTGATAATAATACGTTGGTGGCATCGGCTAATTTATTGCATTTTATTATTAACAATTTTGAGGTGCAAAAAAAACAATCTGAAGTGGTATTCGATAAACCGGCAAGTAACGTCCGGCACTATTTAACGGAGCTTTCTCGTCATGAGAAAAAACTACTGGCGGCACTGCGTTATATTGATGATAACCTGTATAGTGACTTATCTCTGGAGTCTGTGGCGGCACATGTCTGTTTAAGTGCAAATTATTTCAGCCGATTTTTTAAGAAGCGCCAGGGCGTTAACTTTAAAACATGGGTGAGTCAGAAAAAAATGCAAAAGGCGGGGGAGTTATTACACGATCCGGTTCATTCAATAGACAGTATCGCCCGGAAACTTCAGTACGCACAAACCAGCTATTTTTGTCGCGTTTTCCGGGCGGCGCATCAAACATCACCCCAGTCTTTTCGTCACGCCAGACTCTCGCAGTAAAGATGTTCAGGGAGGTCGATAGCGGCAGGAATAAAAGACAGACGATCGCTCAGCGTGACGACATCGCCAATGACGATCAGTGCAGGCGGCGTAATGTTGGCTTCCTGCGCATTGCTCAGTAACGAGCCGAGGGTACAGGTCAGCCGGCGCTGATTCTCCCGGGTCGCGGACATGATGATGGCCGCGGGCGTCTCCGCCGGTTTCCCACCCATCAACAGTTCTTCACAAATAAACGCCAGATTCGCAATACCCATAACGATAACCAATGTACCGTTAAGTTTCGCCAGTTGACGCCAGTCCTGCTGCTGGTTGCCTTCGCGTGTATGACCGGTCACCACGTGAAAACCAGAGGCGTAATCGCGATGTGTTACCGGGATCCCGGCACAGGTTAATCCCCCAATGGTTGAACTGATACCGGGGACGACTTCAAAAGGGATCCCCGGCTCAATAAGCCCTTCAACTTCTTCGGCCCCACGACCAAATACGTAGGGATCGCCACCTTTTAAGCGCACGATATTGTGATGCGTCTGGGCATACTGAACGAGAAGCGCGTTGATTTCATCCTGTGGCACACAATGAAATCCCGGATTCTTACCGACATTGATAAGCTCACAGTCAGCGGATGCCCATTCCAGAATCTTAGGATTGACCAACCTGTCGTAAATAATGACATCTGCTTGTTTAATGCACATCACTGCTTTGAGGGTGAGTAATGAAATATCACCGGGACCTGCGCCAACGAGCCAGACCTTTCCGAAAGTTTTCACATTGTGTCCTTTATCACGTCTAACAAAAAAAGGCAGAACCACTCCGGAGAATGATTAAAAGCAGTCGTTTGCCTGTAAGTTATAACGCTGAATTTTCCTAAATTATCACAAGGATAATATTGATTAATCTCGCAAAGTTTTTTCCACAATAAACAAGATGACTTGAAAAATTATTAAGAACTTATTGGCGCTATGTGTCTGAATTTAACCTTAATTAAATTGTGTTTATTGTTGTGCTTGAGTATTATTGGTTAATATTTATCCGCCATCAGTATGAACAAATCATGGATTGGATCAATGACATCAATGCCTGAAATAAAATATAACACTCGATGTTTATTCGGGTGATATGAATTATTTTTTATAAATTAAACTATTTTTGTACGCTGCATATGGAAGAGGTTATGAGAGGAAAAATACCCAAAACGGAGTTGCTGGTAACTTTTGAAGTGGTTGCGCGTCACGAAAGTTATACCCGGGCAGCTGAAGAGCTGGCTTTAACACAAAGTGCTGTTTTCCGCCAGGTGAATGCGCTAGAGGATTTTCTTAATACAGCGCTATTTAATCATGCCAAAAAGCGCATTTTTTTAAATGCGGCAGGCAAACACTATTTAACTATTGTTAAAGAAACACTGAACAAGCTTGAACGAGATACGACGACGATCATGACATGGCAGCCGACCGTACAAGTGATCGAACTGGCGGTTAACCCGACGTTCAGTACGCACTGGCTGATCCCAAACCTGCGTGAGTTCAATAAACTCAATCCTGATATTATCGTTAATATTCATTCTCTGGCGAATATTGGTGATTTTCTTAACCGGGAATATGACGCAGCGATCATGCGGGAAGATTTTTACTCGCCGTGGTCGGGGGTCGAGTACCTGTTCGAAGAGGAAATTCTGCCAGTGTGCAGCCGTTGCTTGCTTGCTGAACCGGACCGGAAGCTGTCCGTCGATGAACTGCTGAACGAATACCCGCTGTTGCATCAAAGTACCCGCATCAAAGGCTGGCAGGAATGGTTTGCGCTGTCCGATGTCAGCAGTCCGCTGGTGAATAAAGGTCCGCGATTTGATCTGTTGTCGATGCTGATTGCGGCGGTACGTTCCAATCTTGGCGTCGCATTGCTCCCCCGTTTTGCCATTCAGCACGATCTGGATAGTGGGGATATGGTGATTCCTTGCGATGTTCCAATGCGTACCGGGAATCGATTTATCATGACGTGGCGGGAGGAAAAATCAGAGTCCCTTCATTTGGAGATCTTCCGCAACTGGTTGCTAAATAAATCCGTGATGTCGGCTGCCTGATGGCGGCTTGCGCCTTATCAGGCCTACAGGTTTCGGTGTTCACCATAGGCCCGATAAGCGTATCGGTTTTGGGTAAATCGCCGGATGCGGCGTAAACGCCTTACCCGGCAAAAGAGCGATTACCAGTCGATCCCTGGCTGTGCCTGAATGCCGCTATCAAAAGCGTGTTTAACCGGGCGAAGCTCGCTGACCGTATCGGCAAGTTCAAGTAACAGCGCATGGCAACCGCGCCCGGTGACGATCACGCTCTGGTCGGCAGGGCGATTTTCGATGGCGCTGATTACCTCCTGCGTATCCAGATAGTGATAAGCCAACATATAGGTGAGTTCGTCCAGTACGACCAGATCGTAATGCGCATCAGCCAGCATGCGCTTACTTTCCTGCCACACAGCGGTGGCCGCCTCGATATCGGCTTCCCGGTTCTGGGTTTCCCAGGTAAAACCGGTACCCATAATATGAAACTCCACGCCGAGAGGGTGCAGTGTGTTGTACTCGCCATTATCCCACTGGCCTTTAATAAACTGCGCGACGCCAACGGTTTTTCCGTGACCAACCGCGCGTGTCGCCGTGCCGAAGGCTGCGGTAGATTTTCCTTTACCATTGCCGGTGAAGACAATCAGAATCCCTTTCTTCTCCGTTGCCGCCGCCACGCGGGTATCAACCTGCGCTTTCAGCTTCTGCTGACGCTGGCGATGTCGGTCATTGTTGGCTCGCGCTTCCATGATAGCTCCTTAATGTCCTGCCGGGCAGGTTGCGCAGCGATGCTGCTGCTCAAACTGACTGAAGAAGTTATTGCCTTTGTCATCTACTAATACGAACGCAGGCATATTTTTAACTTCCATCATCCACACCGCTTCCATGCCCAGTTCGGGATACTCAAGGCACTGCAGGCTCTTCACATACTGCTGGGCCAGCAGAGCCGCTGCGCCGCCAATGCTGCCGAGGCTAAATCCACCGTGTTTGTGACAGGCATCAGTGACCTGCTGACTGCGGTTACCCTTGGTGAGCATAATGAGACTTCCGCCTTGTGCCTGGAAAGCATCGACATACCCATCCATGCGTCCGCCGGTTGTCGGCCCCATGGAACCGCAGGCCTGGTTTTCGGGGGTTTTGGCGGGGCCGGCGTAATAAACGATATGTTTTTTCATGTATTCCGGCATCGGTTCGCCGTTATCCAGGCGCGCTTTGATGTTTGCGTGGGCGATATCTCGGGCAACAACAATTGGGCCGCTTAACGACAAACGAGTCCCGATGGGCAGGGCGGAAAGGTCATGCAGGATTTCGCGTAACGGACGGTTCAGATCCAGTTGAACTGTCTGGGCGCCATTTTCCACCCGCTGTGAATCAGGGATAAATTTGCCCGGGTTATGCTCGAGTTTCTCCAGCCAGATACCGTGTTTGTTAATTTTGGCCTTAATGTTGCGGTCGGCAGAACAGGAGAGGGCCATGGCGATAGGGCAGGAGCCGCCGTGGCGCGGTAAGCGAATTACGCGAATATCGTGGGCAAAGTATTTGCCGCCAAACTGCGCGCCGATGCCAAACTCGCGGCTGGCATTGAGCAGTTCGGCTTCCAGTGCTGTATCGCGGAACGCCTGACCCAGCTCGTTCCCGCTGGTGGGCAGGTTATCGTAATATTTGGTTGATGCCAGTTTGGCTGTCTTCAGCGCCTGATCGGCGGACAAGCCCCCAACCACGAAAGCGATGTGGTACGGCGGGCAAGCGGCGGTACCCAGCGATTTCATTTTTTCGATCAGGAAGGCTGTGAGCTTTTCCGGCTGCAGAATGGATTTGGTTTCCTGGAATAGCGCCGCCTTATTGGCAGAACCACCGCCTTTGTTGACGAACAGGAATTTATACTCATTACCCGGCGTGGCGCTGATGTCGATTTGCGCTGGCAGGTTAGTCTGGGTATTGACCTCGGTATACATGTCCAGCGGGGCATTTTGCGAGTAACGCAGATTGTTTTCGGTGAAGGTGGTATATACGCCTTTGCTCAAGGCTTCGGCGTCATCGCCGCCTGTCCAGACATGTTGTCCTTTGCAGGCCACAATGGTTGCCGTCCCGGTGTCCTGACAGTTAGGCAGGACGCCTTTGGCCGAAACCTCAGCGTTGCGCAGCAGTTGTAATGCGACGTACTTATCGTTACCGCTGGCCTGCGGGTCGTGCAAAATGCTGGCTATCTGTTTCAAATGTCCGGCGCGCAGAAAAAATGAAGCCTCATAAAATGCCTGCTGTGCTAATAAGGTTAACGCTTCAGGCGCTACCTTAATCACTTCCTCTCCGTCTAACTCCGTTACCGTTACGTGCTGGTTACTCAGTAATTCATACTCGGTATTATCTTTACTCTGAACAAAGAGTTCCTGCCAGACAAATGGTTTAGACATGTTTACTTCTCACCTCTTCGTATTGTTTGCCGGATAAGCAATGTGCCATCCGGCGTAAAGTTATTTGGCTAAAAAGACGTTGGCTTTTGTCGCTTCGGCGACATATTCGATAGTTTTCTGGGCACGAACGCTGTTTCCGGCTTCATCAAGCGGCGGAGAATAGACCGCAATCGCATATTCGCCTGGGACGACGGCAACCATGCCGCCGCCGACGCCGCTTTTCGCCGGAATGCCAACGGTGTACAGCCATTTACCGCTGCCGTCGTACAGTCCGGCAATCGCCATTTCCGCCAGCACCTGCGGAACATATTTTTCATTCAGCAACTGCTTGCCGTTGAAGGGCGATTTCCCTTTGTTCGCCAGTACGGCACCCATTTTGGCCAGTTGCTCAACGGTGATATCCACCGAGCACTGACGGGTATAAATTTCGACGGCGTCATCGGTGTTGCCATAGAAGCTGTTATAGGATTCCATCAGCTTCGCCAGCGCCTGATTGTGCTGGTTGGTCTCCATTTCAGATTTGTAAACCGGCTCATTAACCGTGAGCGTGGCATCGGCCCAGACGTTCAGGTTGTCGAGGATTTTGTTCCAGCGATCGGTTTTGTCTTTGGCTTCAATCAGACTAACGGTGCTCATGGCTCCGGCGTTTACCAGCGGGTTTTCCGGCGCACCTTTGGTCAGTTCAACCGCTAAACCGGAATTAAATGGCATGCCAGTGGCATTGGCCCCGAGTTTATCCAGCACTACCTGAGGACCGTGCTGTTC
Source organism: Citrobacter sp. RHBSTW-00029 (assembly GCF_014104295.1). Classification (NCBI taxonomy): domain Bacteria; kingdom Pseudomonadati; phylum Pseudomonadota; class Gammaproteobacteria; order Enterobacterales; family Enterobacteriaceae; genus Citrobacter; species Citrobacter sp. RHBSTW-00029. The sequence continues at coordinate 2,743,748 of NZ_JABXRT010000001.1, read as the reverse complement.
CATGGCGAGCGCCATGGTGAAGACTTTACTCAGCGATTCCATGGGAAAGGGTTTGTTAACATCGCCAACCTGGTAGATTTTTCCGTCCACCGTAGCAATAGTGATGGCAAAATTATTTGGGCTGTAGCTCGCCAGGGCAGGGATGTAGTCGGCGACTTTTCCATCATTGTTACTTTTGTACTTTTGATGCGCCTGTTCTATCAGTCTGGCGTAGTCCGGCGCGGTTTGCGCGAATGAGGTAGCGCTAAACAAGACGCTGAAAGAAAAGAGACTCACGCCGAGCAGAGTTTTAGTCATGGTGCTTTCCTGTTGGGGTACTTATCATGCGCCGGATGGCGGCGTACCGCCTGATCCGGCCTACGGATAATTAAACGTTATGTAGGCCGGATAAGCGCAAGCGCCATCCGGCAATAACGAGGTATCAGGACAACGCGACTTCTGTTTCGGTGACCGGGCGGTCTTGCTCCGGTGTTTTGACTGGCGCTGTTCCGCGGCAGCCTGAACCAAAGTGTTCACCTTCCCAGCGACCTACAATGGCAGCGCCCATGGCATTACTCATGACGTTGGTGGCGGAACGACCCATATCGAGGAACGGATCGACGCCCATCAGCAGGATCAAACCGGCTTCCGGAATGTTGAACTGGTTCAGGGTCGCGGCGATAACAACCATCGAGGCACGCGGTACACCCGCCATCCCTTTAGAGGTCAGCATCAGAATTAACAGCATGGTAATTTGCTCGCCCATGCTCAACTCAATGTTGCACGCCTGGGCAATAAAGACGGTGGCAAAGGAGCAATAGGCCATGGAGCCTACGAGGTTAAAGGAGTAACCGATCGGCAGAACGAAGCTGGCAATTTTTGAGGAAACGCCGAATTTTTCCAGTTTATCCAGCGTGCCCGGGAAGGCTGCTTCAGAACTGGAGGTCGTAAAGGCCAGCAGTGCAGGCTCGAAGATTGATTTGGTCAAACGCGCGATGCAAGGCCCGACTATCATGGTTGACAGGCCAATCAGAATTGCCCACAGCATACCCAGCGTCAGGTAGAATTCACCCATGAAGATCCCGGCGCTGACCATCACACCCAGACCACGTTCGGCAATCAAACCTGAAATAGCGGCAAAAACAGTCAGTGGGGCAAACAGCATGACGTAGCCTGTCAGCTTCAGCATCACGTGTACCAGCGAATCCAGAACCTTAACGATAGGCTCGGCTTTTTCACCAATAGCGGCCAGGCTGCAACCGAGGAAAATGGAGAACACCACGATCTGCAGGATTTCGTTACGCGCCATCGCGTCAACGATACTGGTTGGTACGGCATGTGAGATAAAGACTTTCAGCGTGAAGGGTTCAGACTTAACGGCGGCAACAGCGCCTGCGTCATGAGCAACAAAATTGATACCTGCGCCCGGCTGGAAGATATTAACGATAACCAGACCCAAGGCGATCGACAGCAGTGAGGCACAAATAAACAGGAAAAAGGTTTTAGAAAATATACGACCCAGCGTTTTGGCATCGCCCATCTTGGCAATACCGACAACCAGAGTTGAAATAACCAATGGCGCAATAATCATCTTCACCATACGTAGGAATATAGTGGTGAAAATGGAAATATCCTGTGCATATGATTTTGCTGTTTCAGCCGCGGCCATATTATTAATGGCCACCCCGGCAATCATGCCGAGTATCAGGCCTAATATGATCATCTTGGTTAAACTTATTTTCTTCATGTGTACTCCATCGGATAAAGGCTGGTAATTGGAATAATGTAGGGTGGCGTGTTCCTGAGCCTGGACAGCAGCTCAGGCGCACGCCTGTTGTGACCAACCGCATGAATATTCGAAGCACTGTGATACAGCTGAACTCTGTGCTCCAATGGCTGTTATTGTGTTTTTTTGTTACAGATCGAATTCAATACTTAATAATGGTGCGTGTTGCTGCGCGCCATAAACATCATTGTCACCGACATTGCCGGAAATAATATCGCGCGGCATGACAATTTTTACGGCATTTGCCGGATCGAACCACACAATATTGTGAATAAAGTCAGGTTCGACATTATATAACCCAGCAATAAGTTGCGGAGTTAATTGCTCTGAGCGTTTTACGCGCTGATAGTCTTCCCGGGTTTTAAACAAAATATCTAAAACCAGTTCGTACGGTCCGGCATTTTTTGAGCGAATGACCTGCGCCAGTGAACAAATTGAGTGTTTCATGCCTGAACTCCTTCTGGCGTCACCTGCTCAATGTGGAAATCAAACCGCAGTGCATCGCTGGCTTCAATCAGGTGATAGATCGAGAACTCATACACCGGCCCACTCTGAATATCAGATGGCGAGAACGGGAAGGCGAGGTTGCCCGCCGTGGCAATACGATTTTCATAGCCGTAGTGCAACAGGGTAGAGCGCACCAGCGAGCAAACGCTGTTGGCGATATCCTGCGTCGGCGCAACGACGTCCAGTAAAATCCCCAGTTCATGACCCGCGGTTTTCATCGGCTCATGGTTGCCCATCACGCCGTTCTTCCCGTACAGGTGGAACGTCATGCGGATGCTGTCGTCATTCAGGGAGAGGTTACGTGCTACGCTTGCCTGTACCTCTTCGAGAATGGTGTCAATTCCGGCAATCATAATCGGGTCGCGCGTTCCGGCGATGGTCAGGCAGCGGAAGCCAACCTGACGCGCGCCTTCCAGTTTCAACGCATACGGTGTTTCTTCATGACGTGAACCGCTGACATACACTTCGCCCTCGTTAACCTGGGTAAAGGTGCACGCTTTCAGGTTCAGCACACCGCCCGGTCCCGGCAGGAAGTACGGATCGGACTTCTCATACAGGGTGTGCGCCGCAGCAGACGTTTCAGTGAACTTACGCTTGGGATTGAACGCCTTCAGCGTAAAGCCGTTGTCGTCGATAATGCCCATCGCACAATCGGAGCCGGAGCCGGGGGTTGCTGCAATGGCAGCACACTCAAGGATCTTACCGCAGTGCAGCGCCAGACCTTCATCAAAGCCTTGCATAATCGGCAGCGCCGCGAAGCAGGCTGGATCGTAAGCGCGTCCGCCCAGAACAACCTGTGCCCCCGCTTTCAGCGCACGCTGGAAAGGTTCGACACCCATCTGCGCGACGATGTAGGTACTCTCTTCAATCGCCTCGTGAGTCAGTTCAGGCACAAAATCGAGCGCGGTGATTTTGCCGTTATCCAGCGCCTGATGAACGATTTCTTTGTCGACATCAGACGGGATCAGCGCCATTGAGAAGGACAGTTTTTCTTCCTGGGCAATCTCATGGATTATCTGGCGACACCACTCCAGATGCGGAGCGGCACCAGAACCACCGGCGGTACCGATCACGACCGGGATGTTGTTCTTAACGCCCGCCACGATCATATAGCGCAGATCGCGTTTTACCCCGGCTCTGTCGGTAAAGGGTTTACCTGCCCCCAGGTAGTGGGGGCCAGGATCGGAGGAACCTGCGTCAACAGCAATAAGATCCGGTGACTCTTCCATGGCTTTACGAAAACTTTCTTCCGGGAAGCCATAACCCAGGATAGCCGTCGGCGATAAGATCTTAAATGTGCGTGCCATCTCTTAATCCTTAGTTTGCAACAACGCGATGGTGCGATTCATCTCGTTAAACACGATGTTGAGACCTTCATCGAAACCCATACCCGGTTTAACCAGCATACGCATCGGACGCGCGGCAAGCGCCACGTGTACGCAGGTGCGGGCACTGATCTCGGTTTCGTTACAAGTACCGCCCTGATAAGCTTCCATGGCGTGTTTGTTGCAATACAGCACCGCATCAACGATGTTGTGAATACCGCCAAGATCAGGGGTTTTGATCTGTACCATGTGGCAGCTGCCCGCATCGGTAAAGTCCACGATATCCTGATAGGTGTTACACCATTCGTCGGCGACAATTTTCACGCCGGAACCCAGACGGGTCAGCTCTTTGGTGATGGCAGTCAACATGCGGATCTGATCCGGCTTGTTACCGGCATCTACCGGACCTTCAATGTACAGCGGCAGGCCTTGAGCTTCGGCTTCCAGGCTGGCGATGTATTCGGCGCAGCGCACGGGATCCATATCGAAGATCAGACCGATCGTGCCGTACACATCAATATGCAGCGTTGGGTGATAACGTTCGCTGGTGCGCAGGCTTAAAATGCGGTCGGACAACCAACGTACATACTCACGCAGTTTTTCGCCTTTAAAGCCCAGTTTCTCTTCCACGTTGTTGATCAGCGCATGCGGCAGGACGTCCACCCCTTTGAGGATCATTTTGTCAACGGCGATATAACGGTCGTCGCCGCTCTGACCAAATAATGGAATGGCTTCCGGCACGCACGGCAGTTGCCATTCATCGCAAACCACTTCAGTTTTCAGACGACCGGTAGCCAGCGCTGCCGCGTCGAGCAGCGCCTGAGACAGACCATAGCGGACGGCGGTATGCAGCAGATGGCCGTCAATTCGCAGTTGATCAAAGAAACGGGCGTTCGGCAGGAACGCATCAACGTCACGGCCTTCCAGCAGCGGTTTGATGTGATCGTTGAGGAACGGAATGAAATTTTCTGCCAGGAATAGCGGATCACGGCCACCTGCACCTGAATATTGCACCGCTGCGCAATCGCCCACCGCTACCGCGCCATTTTCCAGAATCAGTTGCACGGAAACGCATTCACCCGCCTGACGAACAGAGGTAAATCCAGGTGTTACCGGATCGCCGGTATAGATAAACCCGTCATGACCGGCGCCATTTTTGATGGCCTGCTGATCGTCAAAATAAAATGAGGAGTAGCCAGCGGTGAAAAGGGCCTTTTTGATTTTCATTATGGTCTTCCTATTAATTTACTGTGGGATACGGCGTTGATGTCATCAATGACCATCTGGAAAGAAGGCTTGCGGCCTTCAAAATGTGCGCGCTCTGCGACATAGTCGTGGTGCAGGGCGAGAATATCTTTCGGCAGTGGAACCGCACCGGCTTCGAGAATACGGATGGCGCCTGTGTTATCGCGCACCGGCAGAATTTTGCCCGCATTGCAGGCGGCAGGTGCGAACGGCACATCCAGTACGCCAGCTTCAAAGGCCAGCACTGTACCGCGCGCAATGTCGCCATTACCCAGTTCGAAGACTTTTTTCAGTACTGCGCGGACTTCACTCTTAATCAGTTCGACTTCCTGCTCGACGGCAGCGCATTGCGGGAATTTCTGGTCGCTGACCATGTTGAGCATCTGGCGTGACGCTTTCAGACCCTGGGCGTTGGCTGCAGCCGTTGGGATACCGAACGCTTCGTGCGGGCTTTTGGTAATGACTTTCGTGGCACCGGACATACCGGCAACCGCCGCACCCCAGGCGATAACGGAGAAGGCTTTCGCTTCATCTTCCGGGAATCCGCCCATCCACTGGTGGAAAACGGTACTCAGTTCGTAATCGTCGAAGCCGTGGTTATGGAAGTATTCGTGGGACAGTTCACGCAGCGCCTGAATGGCGGCAATATCCTGCGTCAGGCTACCGACCTGGCCGTAGCCGACGGTAATGGATTTCACGCCTTGTTCCAGCGCCAGCAGACCTTCAATAATCGCCACCGAGTGGGACATAAACGGCGGGATCAGGGTACCGGTCAGCGGGCCAAACGGCTCACGGTTGATGCGAATGCCGTTCTCTTCGTACAGACCCATCAGACGGTCGCAGTACTGCCAGTCGCGAATGGATTTTTCCAGGGTGACGCGTTTGGCGTAAGGGATGTTGTAGGAGATACCGCCACCTTCGTAGCTGGTAAAGCCACTGGCCATGGCGATTTCAGCCAGCAGGCGCGCATCCGGCGTTCCGTGGCGGACCTGGATTGGTTTTTCCAGCGACTCAGTCATACGGCGGCAGGCAGCAACCCCATGATTGACGACGGGTAAACCATTCAGTTTGGAGGTGCCCGCCTCGATAGATTTTTGGATCCCGACAGCTGCTTCTTCATAGCGGTTCAGACGGGTATAGGCATCGATGGTACTTGGCAGGAGGTCACATTCTTCCTGCAATGTTTTAAGCAGCTCAATATGTTCATCCATGAGTGCGACGCCTGCACGCGGCTGGCTCAGCGTTTTACCTTCTTGATCGGCCTTCAACAGCGCGAGGGAGAAGCGTTTTGAATCTGGAATTGATTGCTGGTACTTCACGCCATCTTCGAATTTCTCAACGTCTTTGCCGGTTTCCCAGGTTTGCAACACCTGGTGCCTTTCGGTCATGAATTCGTCGTGGGTCAATTTTTTATTTCGAAGTTCCATTCGTAGCTGCCTTTAGTTTTGTAGGGTTAAACACTGAATGCTGGTGCGAGCAGCGGCTTGCGGGTACAGCCTGGCGACGTTTGCCAGTAGCGGGAGCAGGCCATTTGAATCGCGGTAATACTCAAACTGATTCGGTAACAGAATTCTTTTACCCTGGTCGTCCAGCTCCCGGTATTTAAGCCAGTTATGGATATCGAACTGGCTGGCGCGAGAGAGCCATCCCCCTGAACCGACGACTTTGCGTACGGTGGTGAGATCGCGACCCATCTGTAAATCCACGTTACCGACGCAGGTGCAAACCTGCTTCTTAGTGCCCGCGTGGCGCTCAGTGGCATAGCCCACGCACAAACCGGCTAACAAAGTGTCGAAATATTTCTCTTCCTCGTTGACCGGCAGGTAGTCCGGCTGCCCAACCAGATGGCGCAGGTAGCGATAAAACGCTTCCTCACGTTGTGGTTGTTGGGCGAAAACAACTTTCACCATATCCTGCGTGCTTTCTCCCACCACGACGGCGGAAACGCGCATGCCCAAATCACCTTCAACGGTACGTTTGACGAACGGTTCAGGGACACCATGCAGGACCGTATCGGGGGAGAGGGTATTCGCGCTGGCTGAATAGACATCCGTGGTGGCGCCACCCATATCAATCAGCATGAACTCCTTCCATGCGTTGTCGTAATCGCTAATGGCTTTGACTAACTCATAGACCGTCCATGGCGTCGGCATTGGCTCTTCGCCTGTTTCGCCAACAATGACGTCCAGACCTTTACCTTTGACAATGCGTGACAAGAACACATCGCAAATCGCCTGGCGCGCGGCAAACGGATTCGGGTGATCGAGATCCGGCAGAATGTTGTCTACCGTGGTCAGATCTTTGTGTCCCAGAATCGTTTGTATTTCGTCCTGAATGTCCCGGTTTCCGGCGTAGATAATGGCGCAATCAAGCTTTGAACCTGCCAGCGCGTGCGCATTCGCCAGGCCGTAGCTTTCTTCGCCGCCGTCTGTACCGCCGGTAAACAACAGAATATCTGGCGGTGCAGATTCCAGTTCCTGGATGTCATGACGGTTCAGTTTGTACGAATAATATTGCGCGATTTTCGCTCCTGCCGAATGGGCGGTAACTTTTGCCGATTCCAGCGTAATGGAAGGCACCAGCCCCATTGCTGCCACGGCGAGTCCACCTTTGGCCGAGGAGGAGTATTTCAACTGCACTTCACCACTTTTCAGTAACGGGCGAGCATCGGCAACGTTCAGCACCTGATTCAGGCTGGCAAAAAAACCGTCTGCCAGATGATGTGTGGTGGTTGGGGTCAGGACATGGTTTACCAGGGTTAATTCCTCACCTTCATGGGCGAAGAGGGCTGCCTTGGTCCATGTCGAGCCGATATCGACAGAAACTGTTTGCATCAGATGGCCTCTTCCAGGCAACGCTGCTCGAGGCCATTGTGTTGGTGAATATCATTAGTGATAAGCGCACAGACATCTTCCAGGTCGTGGCTCGGTGCGAAGACGCGGTTAAACCCCATCTCTTTAAATTTCACTTCCACATCGGCGAAGTCATGTTTTCCGACGACCAGGTTGCCGCCGACGTACAACAGGATGTCGCCGAGGCCACGTTCAATACAGCGCTCACGCAAGCCGAGGCAGTCAATGTCGCCGTGGCCGTAGATGGAAGACACCACGATGGCATCAGCGCCTGTTTCAATCGCGGCATCAATATATTCATCCTGGCTCACCATCACCCCGAGGTTGATTACGTGAAAATCATGAGCAGTAAAAACGCGATCCAGAACTTTATTGCCTACTGCATGGCAGTCAGCACCGATGACGCCAATAACAAGTGTAGATTTCTTCATGGGTAATCCTCTGTAGGGCTGATGGTCAATAAGTGAAAATTGTTTTCTAATATTTAGAGCATGGGTTTTGACAACCTTTTAATAGGGTTGGAGTTTCTGTGGAAGCGGAAAAGGAAGCAATTGATCTATTTTCAAAATATCCTGCGCAAAATGATTGTTATATTTTGCCTTCATAAAAATTCATTTAAATCAATGTGTTATAAATTAATTTCCATTGGTTATTTTATTTATTAGCGAATTACCTAATAAACCACTTGCCATGTTTGTGATCGAAATCTTATTTTGTGGCGCAGGCTTTGTCAGGGGTGTTTTTAATAATTTCGAAAATGGTATTCGCTAAATAACTTGTGAACGGCATAACGGTTTTTTATTTATTAATCTTATATGTCGTAAATTTTTTTTGTTAAATTTAAGATAAAAATGATAATGAATTGTTCGGAATATATATATTCTTTGGCATAGAAGCGATGTTGTGGTGGGAGTGATAACTTACAGTGATGATTTAAGCGAAACGGCGGGTCTCTGCAGGGAGATCGCCAAACCTCAGGGCGTCGGTCAATGCTTGCCGCTTCGCTTCCAGTTGAGATAGTTACATTGTGGTGTTAATTATAAGTAAAATTAAAATGAATGATTTGTATTAAATAATGATTACAGGACTTGCTAAACAAAAAACTGTGAGCTACCCAGCAATAGTGACTCTTTATCTGTCCATAATTTTGTCCCCCAGACTGGTTAAAAGATCGTGTAGATTTAAATAAATATCCTATCATTTGTAGTAACGGCAATTACTCATTGAAAAACATATCGTTAACATGGCGTTCACTAGTCACGCTAGCGATAAACACTATTAACATTTAAATTGAAAATTGATTTAAATCAATGTTTAAAACTTGGTAAACATCACCAAATGAGGTTAAATTGCTGCAGATCAAATTGGTCTGAAAGTGATAAATTAGCTATAAATTGATCACTATCGAAAAATGCAAATTTACCTCGATAAAAACCTGTTTATTGTAAGGATTTTACGGCGTAATATAATTGCGGGATCAATTTGAGTGTTTTATTAACATGTTTGTAACCTTTCATCATTGTCCTTTCTTCAAATGAGAAGAAAGAGCAGCGGGGGAAGGAAGCAAATAAATTTGTATTGGGGCATGCGTGTGACCCTTTCTAACGGGGTTCACTCTCGGAGTCTTCATGCGATGAGCAAGGAGTCATGATGTTAGATATAGTCGAACTGTCGCGCTTACAGTTTGCCTTGACCGCGATGTACCACTTCCTGTTTGTGCCACTGACGCTCGGTATGGCGTTCTTGTTGGCCATCATGGAAACGGTCTACGTCCTTTCCGGCAAACAGATTTATAAAGATATGACCAAGTTCTGGGGCAAGTTGTTTGGTATCAACTTCGCTCTGGGTGTGGCAACCGGTCTGACCATGGAGTTCCAGTTCGGGACTAACTGGTCTTACTATTCCCACTATGTAGGGGATATTTTCGGTGCGCCGCTGGCGATTGAAGGTTTGATGGCCTTCTTCCTCGAATCCACCTTTGTAGGTCTGTTCTTCTTCGGCTGGGACCGTTTGGGTAAAGTCCAGCATATGTGCGTCACCTGGCTGGTGGCCTTAGGTTCAAACCTGTCCGCACTGTGGATTCTGGTTGCGAACGGCTGGATGCAAAACCCAATCGCTGCGGATTTCAACTTTGAAACCATGCGTATGGAGATGCTGAGCTTCTCTGAACTGGTGCTCAACCCGGTTGCTCAGGTGAAATTTGTTCACACTGTGGCTTCTGGTTATGTTTGTGGCGCGATGTTCGTTCTGGGTATCAGCTCCTACTATATGCTGCGCGGCCGTGACTTCGCGTTTGCTAAACGTTCTTTTGCTATCGCTGCCAGCTTTGGTATGGCTGCCATTCTGTCTGTTATCGTTCTGGGTGATGAATCTGGTTACGAAATGGGCGACGTGCAGAAAACCAAACTTGCTGCTATTGAAGCCGAGTGGGAAACCCAACCTGCACCGGCATCCTTTACGCTGTTCGGTATTCCGGACCAGGATGCGCAGGAAAACCATTTTGCGATTCAAATTCCTTATGCCCTGGGCATCATCGCTACCCGCTCCGTTGATACACCGGTCATTGGTCTGAAAGATCTGATGGTGCAGCACGAAGAGCGTATCCGTAACGGGATGAAAGCGTATCAACTGCTGGAAGAACTGCGTGCAGGTTCTACCGATCAGGCTGTTCGCGACCAGTTCAACAGCATGAAGAAAGATCTGGGCTATGGTCTGCTGCTGAAACGCTATACGGATAACGTCACCGACGCGACCGAAGCGCAAATTCAGCAGGCAACGAAAGATTCTATCCCTCGCGTTGCGCCGCTGTACTTCGCTTTCCGTATCATGGTGGCATGCGGCATTCTGATGCTGGCAATTATCGCGGTGTCCTTCTGGACTGTGCTTCGTAACCGTATCGGTGAGAAAAAATGGCTGCTGCGCACCGCGCTGTATGCGATTCCTCTGCCGTGGATTGCTATTGAATCCGGTTGGTTTGTCGCAGAGTACGGTCGTCAACCGTGGGCGATTGGTGAAGTGTTACCAACAGCCGTAGCGAACTCTTCGCTGACTGCTGGCGACCTCATCTTCTCGATGCTGTTGATTTGCGGCCTGTATACCCTGTTCCTGGTGGCTGAACTGTATCTGATGTTCAAGTTCGCACGCCTTGGGCCGAGTAGCCTGAAAACCGGTCGTTATCACTACGAGCAGTCCACTGTGACTTCTCAGCCGGCACGCTAAGACAGGAGTCGTCAAATGATCGATTATGAAGTATTGCGTTTTATCTGGTGGCTGCTGGTTGGCATTCTGCTGATTGGTTTCGCGGTCACTGATGGCTTCGACATGGGGGTGGGCATGCTCACCCGTTTCCTCGGTCGTAATGATACCGAGCGTCGAATTATGATTAACTCCATCGCCCCGCACTGGGACGGTAACCAGGTTTGGCTCATCACCGCGGGTGGCGCACTGTTCGCTGCCTGGCCGATGGTGTATGCCGCTGCGTTCTCCGGTTTCTATGTGGCGATGATCCTGGTTCTGGCGTCCTTGTTCTTCCGTCCGGTCGGTTTTGACTACCGCTCCAAGATTGAAGACATGCGCTGGCGCAACATGTGGGACTGGGGCATCTTCATCGGTAGCTTCGTGCCGCCGCTGGTTATCGGTGTTGCGTTTGGCAACCTGCTGCAAGGTGTTCCGTTCCACATGGATGAGTACATGCGCTTGTACTACACCGGTAACTTCTTCCAGTTGCTGAATCCGTTTGGTCTGCTGGCAGGGGTTGTGAGCGTAGGGATGATCATCACTCAGGGCGCAACCTATCTGCAGATGCGTACCGTAGGCGAACTACATCTGCGTGCACGTACCACCTCACAGGTTGCGGCGCTGGTGACTCTGGTTTGCTTCGCACTGGCCGGCGTTTGGGTTATTTACGGTATTGATGGTTATGTTGTGACTTCCGCACTGGATCACCACGCCGCCTCTAACCCGATGACCAAAGAAGTGGCGCGTGAAGCGGGCGCATGGATGGTGAACTTTAACAATGCACCTATTCTGTGGCTGGTTCCGGCGTTGGGCGTGGTTCTGCCGCTGCTGACTATTCTGACTTCCCGTATGGAGAAAGGGGCCTGGGCGTTCATCTTCTCCTCACTGACGTTAGCCTGCATCATCCTGACTGCCGGTATCGCGATGTTCCCGTTTGTGATGCCATCCAGCACCATGATGAATGCGAGTCTGACCATGTGGGATGCAACGTCCAGTCAGCTGACGCTGAATCTGATGACGTATGTAGCTTGTGTGTTCGTACCGATCATTCTGCTGTACACCGGCTGGTGTTACTGGAAGATGTTTGGTCGCATCACCAAAGAAGATATTGAAAGCAACACCCACTCTCTGTACTAAGTAAGGAGCTTAAAATGTGGTATTTCGCATGGATTTTGGGAACGCTTCTTGCCTGTGCATTTGGGATAATCACAGCGCTGGCGCTTGAGCACGTTGAATCAGGCAAGGCCGGACAAGAAGACAGTTGATGATCAACATTATCGCGATGGTATACAACGCGATGGACAAGCGCCCCTTGCGGGCGCTTTCATTTGTGCTGGCAATCGTATTGGCCGGCTGCATATTCTGGGATCCGTCACGTTTCGCGGCCAAAACCAGTGAGCTTGAAATCTGGCATGGTTTTCTGCTGATGTGGGCGGTCTGCGCAGGCATCATTCACGGCGTTGGCTTTCGTCCTCGCGCCGTACACTGGCAGGGCATCTTCTGCCCGCTGATCGCAGATATCGTCCTCGTTGTTGGTCTGATTTTCTTCTTCTTTTGAATAAGAAACATCCTTAAATATTTATGGGCTTGCATAAGCCCATAATTTTTTACTCTCCGTTTACTTTCCCCCATTCCAAAGCACCATTCCCGCGCGTATAGTAGCGAAGTTTGAAAGCACTAACCTAATTGCATTACCGGGATGTAAAGTGAAGACAGCGCGATATACAACGACATTCTTGATGCATCGCGGCGGCAAGAACGCGAGTCACCAGGCGCTTACAACGTTAAGCGACCGGTGTGAGTGGGCGAAGCCAACAAAGAGGCAGTAAGAATGAATAAGTATATTTTTCGATGGCCGGTTCGTGTCTATTATGAAGACACCGATGCCGGTGGGGTGGTTTATCACGCCAGCTACGTCGCTTTTTATGAAAGAGCACGCACAGAGATGCTGCGTCATCATCACTTTAGTCAGCAGGTTCTGTTGGCCGAACGTGTAGCCTTTGTGGTGCGCAAGATGACTCTGGAGTATTTTGCGCCTGCCCGGCTTGACGATATGCTCGAAGTCCAAACCGAAATTACGTCAATGCGTGGCACCTCATTGGTTTTCACGCAACGCATTGTCAACGCAGAGAACGTCGTGCTGAATGAAGCCGAAGTTCTGATTGTTTGCGTTGATCCACTCAAAATGAAGCCTCGTGCGCTTCCCAAGTCTATTGTCGCGGAGTTTAAGCAGTGACTGACATGAATATCCTTGATTTGTTCCTGAAGGCAAGCCTTCTGGTTAAACTTATCATGTTGATTTTGATTGGTTTCTCAATCGCATCCTGGGCCATTATTATCCAGCGGACCCGTATTCTTAATGCTGCTTCACGTGAAGCCGAAGCGTTTGAAGACAAGTTCTGGTCCGGCATTGAATTGTCGCGCCTGTACCAGGAAAGCCAGGGGCGTCGTGATAATCTGGCGGGTTCAGAGCAAATTTTCTACAGCGGATTCAAAGAATTTGCGCGTCTGCATAGGGCGAATAGTCATGCGCCGGAAGCGGTCGTTGAGGGGGCATCCCGTGCGATGCGTATCTCGATGAACCGTGAACTGGAAACGCTGGAAACGCATATTCCATTCCTCGGCACTGTCGGCTCCATCAGCCCGTATATCGGTCTGTTCGGTACCGTTTGGGGGATCATGCACGCATTTATCGCGCTGGGCGCGGTAAAACAGGCGACGCTGCAAATGGTTGCACCGGGTATCGCGGAAGCGTTGATTGCAACGGCCATCGGTCTGTTTGCGGCAATTCCGGCGGTTATGGCTTACAACCGACTGAATCAGCGCGTGAACAAGCTGGAACTGAATTACGACAACTTTATGGAAGAGTTCACCGCGATTCTGCACCGCCAGGCGTTTACCGTTAGCGAGAGCAACAAGGGGTAAACCATGGCCAGAACGCGTGGACGAGGTCGTCGCGAACTTAAGTCTGAAATCAATATTGTACCGTTGCTCGACGTACTGCTGGTGCTGTTGCTGATCTTTATGGCAACCGCGCCGATCATTACGCAGAGTGTGGAAGTCGACCTGCCGGATGCGACTGAATCGCAAGCCGTCAGCAGTAACGACGAGCCACCGGTCATTATTGAAGTTTCCGGTGTTGGGCAATACAGCGTGGTGGTTGAAAAAGACAGGATGGATCAGCTGCCGCCGGAGCAGGTTATCGCGGAAGCGAAGAGCCGCCTGCAGACCAATCCGAAAACGGTATTTTTAATCGGTGGTGCGAAAGACGTGCCTTATGATGAAATAATTAAAGCGCTGAACTTGTTACACAGTGCAGGCGTTAAATCGGTTGGCTTGATGACGCAGCCAATCTGATGACTGCGTATTGCTGGCTTGAAAGATAGCGCGTAACAGGCGAACAGTTTTTTGGGAACCGAGAGTGTCAAAGGCAACCGAACAAAACGACAAGCTCAAAAGGGCGATAATTATTTCAGCGGTGCTGCATGTCATTTTATTTGCAGCGCTGATCTGGAGTTCGTTCGATGAGCACATTGATGCTTCAGCCGGCGGCGGTGGCGGTTCGTCCATCGACGCCGTTATGGTCGATCCTGGTGCTGTTGTTCAACAGTACGACAGGCAGCAGCAACAGCAGGCAAGTGCGAAACGTGCAGAAGAACAGCGTGAGAAACAGGCGCAGCAGCAGGCCGAGGAGCTTCGTGAGAAGCAGGCGGCAGAGCAAGAGCGTCTGAAACAGCTGGAGAAAGAACGTTTAGCGGCGCAGGAAAAAGTGCGCGAGCAGGCGGAACAGCAGAAACAGGCTGAAGCCGCTGCGGCGAAAGCACAGGAGCAACAAAAGCAGGCTGAAGAGGCTGCGGCGAAGGCTGCTGCAGATGCGAAAGCTAAAGCAGATGCTCAGGCGAAACAAGCGGCAGATGCCGCGAAGAAAGCCGCTGCTGATGCACAGAAGAAAGCTGAGGCGGAAGCTGCAAAAGCGGCTGCCGATGCTAAGAAGGTTGCCGAAGCACAAGCTGCTAAGGCAGCCGCGGACGCTGCGAAGAAAGCTCAAGCTGAAGCCGCTAAGCAAGCAGCAGCCGAGAAAGCTGCCGCTGAGAAAGCAGAAAAAGCCGCCGCCGCGAAAGCTGCCGCTGCTGAAAAGGCTGCCGCTGACAAGAAAGCTGCTGCTGAAAAAGCTGCAGCAGATAAAAAGGCTGCAGCCGAGAAAGCTGCTGCCGATAAGAAAGCTGCGGCAGATAAAGCCGCTGCTGCGAAAAAAGCCGCTGCCGAAAAAGCCGCTGCCGCTTCGGGTGTTGACGACTTATTAGGTGACTTAAGCTCCGGTAAGAATGCACCGAAATCGGGCGGTGGAGCGAAAGGAAACGGCCAACCGGCGAAAGATAGTGGTACAAGTGGTGCAAATGGCGGTGCATCTGGCGCTGATATCAGTGCTTACGCATCTCAAATTCGTAATGCGATTCAGAGTCGTCTGTATGGCGCCGATTTGTATGCGGGTAAATCCTGCGTATTACATATCAAGTTAGCACCTGATGGTCTGCTACTGGATGTGACCGAAGAGGGCGGGGATCCGGCATTGTGCCAGGCTGCGCTGACGGCTGCGAAAACAGCCAGAATTCCTAAGCCGCCTAGCCAGGCTGTTTATGAAAAAGTAAAAGATGCCAAACTGGACTTTAAACTGTAATAACGACCCCTGAGGAATCGGGGGAAACAGTCTAAGGTTGAGACAGAGTTCTGGTAGTTTTGTGTATTTGAGTTTGTTAACATTCTGCTAAATTATCGTGGGCGTTCCGTCCAGATAAGGGAGATATGATGAAGCAGGCATTACGAGTAGCATTTGGTTTTCTGATGCTGTGGGCAGCAGTGCTGCATGCAGAAGTACGTATCGAGATCACCCAAGGGGTGGACTCGGCACGCCCGATTGGTGTTGTCCCGTTCCAGTGGGCAGGGCCGGGCGCTGCACCTGAAGATATCGGTGGTATCGTAGGTGCTGACCTGCGTAACAGCGGTAAATTTAACCCATTAGACCGTTCTCGCCTGCCGCAGCAGCCGGGGACTGCGGCTGAAGTTCAGCCTGCTGCATGGTCTGCCCTGGGTATTGATGCCGTAGTGGTTGGCCAGGTTACGCCAAACCCGGATGGTTCCTATAGCGTTGCATATCAACTGGTTGATACCGGTGGCGCACCAGGTACCGTACTGGCACAGAACACATATAAAGTGAACAAGCAGTGGCTGCGTTATGCGGGCCATACCGCAAGTGACGAAGTTTTTGAAAAACTGACCGGTATTAAGGGCGCATTCCGTACTCGTATCGCGTATGTTGTTCAGACGAACGGTGGTCAGTTCCCGTACGAATTACGTGTGTCTGACTACGATGGTTACAACCAGTTTGTCGTTCACCGCTCTCCGCAGCCGCTGATGTCTCCGGCGTGGTCTCCGGACGGTTCTAAACTGGCCTACGTTACCTTCGAAAGCGGTCGTTCAGCGCTGGTTATTCAGACGTTGTCCAACGGCGCAGTGCGTCAGGTTGCCTCGTTCCCGCGTCACAACGGTGCACCTGCGTTTTCTCCGGATGGCAGCAAACTGGCGTTTGCCCTGTCTAAAACCGGTAGCCTGAATCTGTATGTCATGGACATCGGTTCTGGTCAGATCCGTCAGGTCACTGATGGTCGTAGCAACAACACGGAACCTACCTGGTTCCCGGACAGCCAAAACCTGGCCTTTACGTCTGACCAGGCCGGTCGTCCGCAGGTGTATAAAGTTAACGTCAACGGCGGTGCTCCGCAGCGTATTACCTGGGAAGGTTCACAAAACCAGGATGCTGATGTCAGCAGCGACGGTAAGTTTATGGTAATGGTAAGCTCGGCTAATGGTCAGCAGCACATTGCCAAACAAGATCTGGTAGCGGGTGGCGTACAAGTTCTGTCGTCAACGTTCCTGGACGAAACGCCAAGTCTGGCACCTAACGGCACTATGGTAATCTACAGCTCTTCTCAGGGGATGGGATCCGTGCTGAATTTGGTTTCTACAGATGGGCGTTTCAAAGCGCGTCTTCCGGCAACTGATGGTCAGGTTAAATTCCCTGCCTGGTCGCCGTATCTGTGATAATAAATAATTGATTAATAAAGGAATCATTGAAATGCAACTGAACAAAGTGCTGAAAGGGCTGATGATTGCTCTGCCTGTTATGGCTATTGCAGCGTGTTCTTCTAACAAGAACGCCAGCAATGACGGCAGCGAAGGCATGCTGGGTGCCGGCACTGGTATGGATGCAAACGGTAGCGGCAACATGTCCTCCGAAGAGCAAGCGCGTCTGCAGATGCAACAGCTGCAGCAGAACAACATCGTTTATTTCGATCTGGATAAGTACGATATCCGTTCTGACTTCGCTGCAATGCTGGATGCGCACGCTAACTTCCTGCGTAGCAACCCGTCTTACAAAGTCACCGTAGAAGGTCATGCGGACGAACGTGGTACGCCTGAGTACAACATCTCCCTGGGTGAACGTCGTGCTAACGCCGTTAAGATGTACCTGCAGGGTAAAGGCGTTTCTGCTGACCAGATCTCCATCGTTTCTTACGGTAAAGAAAAACCTGCAGTACTGGGTCATGACGAAGCGGCTTACGCCAAAAACCGTCGCGCCGTACTGGTTTACTAAGAGAATTGCATGAGCAGTAACTTCAGACATCACCTGTTGAGTCTGTCGTTACTGGTTGGCATAGCGGCCCCCTGGGCCGCTTTTGCTCAGGCGCCAATCAGTAGTGTCGGCTCTGGCTCGGTCGAAGACCGCGTCACTCAACTCGAGCGTATTTCTAACGCTCACAGTCAGCTTTTAACCCAACTCCAGCAACAACTCTCCGATAATCAGTCCGATATTGATGCCCTGCGTGGTCAAATTCAGGAAAGTCAGTATCAGCTGAATCAGGTTGTTGAACGCCAAAAACAGATATTGCTGCAGATGAATAATCTTGGCAGCGGTAGCGCGCCTGCGGCGCAATCTGCGGCTGGCGATCAGAGTGGGGCGGCAACCCCGGCACCCGATGCGGGTGCTGCAGCTTCGTCAGGCGCACCGGCGCAAACTGGCGATGCGAATACTGATTACAATGCGGCAATCGCCCTGGTGCAGGATAAATCCCGTCAGGATGATGCGATCGTTGCATTTCAGAACTTCATCAAAAAGTACCCGGATTCTACTTACCTGCCCAATGCGAATTACTGGCTCGGTCAGTTGAATTACAACAAGGGTAAAAAAGATGATGCAGCGTTCTATTTTGCATCCGTAGTTAAAAACTTCCCGAAATCACCGAAGGCTGCAGACGCGATGTACAAAGTCGGCGTCATCATGCAGGACAAGGGTGACACAGCAAAAGCGAAAGCGGTTTATCAGCAGGTTATCACTAAATACCCTGGTACTGATGGCGCGAAACAAGCGCAAAAACGCCTTGGCGCGATGTAATGCACACCATGCGACCAGAAATCGTGTTATTTCTGGTCGCGTCGTGTGATTCCTAAGCAGTTGAGTAATTTACATCGAAATTTTTGTTGCGCTAAAATCTGAAATCAGTAATATATGCCGCCGTTGCCAAGGGATATCAAACAAACCAAAAGCAGCGCAAAAGTGGGTCGTTAGCTCAGTTGGTAGAGCAGTTGACTTTTAATCAATTGGTCGCAGGTTCGAATCCTGCACGACCCACCAATCGCTAAGGTGGAACGCGATTGTAAAACGTGAAGGATAACGTTGCGTAAGCAACGGCCCGTAGGGCGAGACGAAGTCGAGTCATCCTGCACGACCCACCACTAACTCAGTTAGTAAGTAGTATCCAGCGTAGTATCGGGTGATTAGCTCAGCTGGGAGAGCACCTCCCTTACAAGGAGGGGGTCGGCGGTTCGATCCCGTCATCACCCACCACTCGGGGCGTTAGCTCAGTTGGTAGAGCAGTTGACTTTTAATCAATTGGTCGCAGGTTCGAATCCTGCACGCCCCACCACTATTTTGGTGGTTCCGAGTAAAAAATTTTCAGGCAACACCCAAATGGGGCGTTAGCTCAGTTGGTAGAGCAGTTGACTTTTAATCAATTGGTCGCAGGTTCGAATCCTGCACGCCCCACCAATATTGTGGTGGGTTCCTGAAAAGAGTAAAGCAGTAAACCCCATATGGGGGCGTTAGCTCAGTTGGTAGAGCAGTTGACTTTTAATCAATTGGTCGCAGGTTCGAATCCTGCACGCCCCACCAGTGTAAAAAGGCGCCCTAAAGGCGCCTTTTTGCTATGCGCAGGATTTTTGATTCGAACCTGCAGCAGGTCCGAGTCGAACGTAGTGAGACAACGGAGCCGTTTACGGCGGCGGCCCGAAGGGCGAGCGAAGCGAGTCATCCTGCACGCCCCACCAGTGTAAAAAAGCGCCCTAAAGGCGCTTTTTTGCTATCTGCGATTTATAAGATTCGAACCTGCTTGCCGGATGTGTTTCGCTTATCAGCCCTACAGACGACACGACTCATGTAGGCCGGATAAGACGTCAGTCGCCATTCGGCATGCATCACACGCAATTCTTGTGACTTTTCTACACCAATCCGCTATCTTGTTTAGCATACAAAACAATTCTAACCGAATATGGCGTGCGTCACGCTTTTAATCGGTTATTTCGTTAAGCCAGTAAAACGAGAAAGCAAGATGAGCGTGATGTTTGATCCAGAAGCAGCAATTTATCCGTTTCCGCCGAAGCCAGCGCTGCTGAGTGCGGATGAAAAGCAATTTTATCGAGAGAAAATTAAACGTCTGCTGAAAGAGCGTGATGCCGTCATGGTCGCGCACTATTACACCGACCCTGAAATTCAGCAGTTGGCCGAAGAGACCGGTGGCTGTATCTCAGATTCGCTGGAGATGGCGCGGTTTGGTGCAAAACATTCTGCCTCTACGCTGCTGGTTGCGGGCGTAAGGTTTATGGGAGAAACCGCCAAAATTCTCAGTCCGGAAAAGACTATCCTGATGCCGACCTTACAGGCGGAATGTTCATTAGATCTGGGCTGTCCGATTGATGCGTTCAGCGCATTTTGCGACGCGCATCCGGACCGCACCGTGGTGGTCTATGCCAATACCTCAGCCGCCGTAAAAGCACGTGCGGATTGGGTTGTCACGTCCAGTATCGCGGTAGAACTTATTGAGCACCTCGATAGTTTAGGTGAAAAAATCATCTGGGCTCCGGACAGACATCTGGGCAACTACGTGCAAAAACAGACCGGCGCAGATGTGCTCTGTTGGCAGGGAGCCTGTATTGTTCACGACGAATTTAAAACCCAGGCTTTATCGCGTATGAAAGCGCTTTACCCTGATGCCGCAATATTGGTGCACCCAGAGTCCCCTCAGTCTATCGTTGATATGGCCGATGCGGTTGGCTCAACCAGCCAGCTCATCACCGCAGCTAAATCGTTACCGCATAAGCAGCTGATTGTGGCGACTGACCGGGGCATTTTTTACAAAATGCAGCAGGCCGTTCCGGATAAAGAATTGCTTGAAGCGCCGACGGCTGGCGAGGGGGCAACCTGTCGCAGCTGTGCGCATTGTCCGTGGATGGCGATGAACGGCCTCAAGGCGATTGCTGAGGGCCTGGAACAAGGCGGAGCGGATCATGAGATACATGTTGATGCTGCGCTGCGAGAAGGGGCGTTGTTGCCGTTAAACCGCATGTTGGAATTTGCGGCTACACTTCGAGCTTAATTAATTTTTTTTGCTCTGGGGGAAAAGATGGACTTTTTTAGCACGCAGAACATTCTGGTACATATTCCGATTGGCGCGGGCGGTTACGATCTGTCGTGGATCGAAGCTGTGGGGACGATCGCCGGGTTGCTGTGTATTGGCCTGGCGAGCCTTGAGAAAATAAGCAATTACTTCTTCGGCCTGATAAACGTCACGCTGTTTGCGATTATCTTCTTTCAGATCCAGCTTTATGCCAGCCTGTTGCTGCAAGTCTTTTTCTTTGCCGCCAACATCTACGGCTGGTACGCCTGGTCCCGGCAAACCAGCCAGCATGAAGCGGAACTTAAAATTCGCTGGCTACCGTTACCAAAAGCGCTGGGCTGGCTGGCGGCCTGCGTGGTAGCGATCGGCCTGATGTCGGTCTATATCGATCCGGTGTTTGCGTTCCTGACTCGCATTGCGGTCAACATAATGCAGGCATTGGGGTTACAGGTTGCTGTGCCTGAACTGCAACCCGATGCGTTCCCGTTCTGGGATTCCTGCATGATGGTGCTATCGATTGTGGCGATGATCCTGATGACGCGCAAATACGTTGAAAACTGGCTGCTGTGGGTAATCATCAACGTAATCAGCGTGGTGATCTTTGCCCTGCAAGGGGTGTATGCCATGTCGCTGGAATACATGATCCTGACGGTTATCGCCCTCAACGGGAGCAGGATGTGGATTAACAGCGCGCGTGAACGAGGTTCCCACGCGCTGTCTCATTAATGGTGATGATGTGAATGGCCGGACACGCCCTGATACAGGTGGCAGTCCGGCCCATTGCATGGCTGATACTCCATCTGGATCGTCGCGTGTTCAATCTGGTAGTGATGGATAAGGAAATGCTGAATACGTTCCAGCAGGGCATCATGATCGTGCGGCGGGATCACCTGCACATGCAGCGTCATGACCGGCTTTTCACCCACCATCCAGACGTGGACATGGTGCACATTGCGAACTTCGGGAATATCCCGGCTGAGATGTCGCTGTAGGGCGGCGATATCCAGCGCATGAGGTGCGCCCTCCAGCAATTCATTGACGCTATCTTTTAACAATCGCCAGGCACTGCGCAGCACCAGTACGGAAACCAGAATAGAGAGAATAGGGTCCGCAGGGGTCCAGCCCGTCCAGATAATAATCAGCGCAGCGATGATCGCCCCGACCGAGCCGAGTAAATCCCCCATTACATGCAACGCTGCGGCGCGGACGTTGAGGTTTTTCTCTTCACTGCCGCGATGTAAAACCCAAAAAGCAAGCACATTGGCCAGTAAACCCGCGACAGCAATAACCATCATCATGCCGCCCGCCACGGGACGAGGTGTCTGGAAGCGCTCAATCGCCTCCCAGACGATTAAAATGGTGATAACGACCAATGCGATGGCATTAACGAATGCAGCCAGCGTCGTGAGCCTCAGCCAGCCGAAAGTGTGGCGTATTGTAGGCGGGCGACGGGAAAACTGGACGGCCAGCAGCGCGAAAAGCAGTGCTGCTGCATCCGTAAGCATATGCCCGGCGTCAGCCAGCAAGGCCAGCGAGCCGGAGAGTATCCCTCCCACCACTTCAACCAGCATGAACCCCGCTGTAATGCAGAAGGCGAACAGCAGTCGACGGGCGTTATTATCCTTTGGCTGGTCAGGGGAAGTATGAGTATGTGAGTGCGCCATTGTGCCATCCCTTTGTTATTCTCACCTTTACTGTATGACATCATACCGTTTTTGGGGGGATAAAATTAAAAAGGAGAGCTTCTATTCTCCCGTTATCAGCCACGTAAATATTGTGCATTGCCTTACAGTACAGTGGGTAAAAATCCACAATGTGCATCGATAGCCAGCACAGAATTTTGAAAATAATAATAAAATCCGCAATTACAGTTGGAATTTGCGGTTTGGATCTCATTATTCGCTACATTCTTGCGTTTTTTTGCGTAATCCCGGGATAACACGGTTCGTACTGTAAAACCCCGTTTACACTTTATGACTGAAGATATAGATTGGAGGGATTGCATTCATTTATATAAGTATGGCAACGCTGGAATAATCATGAATTATCAGAACGACGATTTACGCATCAAAGAGATCAACGAGTTATTACCGCCAGTCGCACTGCTGGAAAAATTCCCCGCTACTGAAAATGCCGCAAACACGGTGGCTCATGCCCGTAAGGCGATTCATAAAATTCTGAAAGGGAGCGACGATCGCCTGTTAGTGGTGATTGGGCCGTGCTCTATTCATGATCCGGCAGCCGCCAAAGAGTACGCCGCTCGCCTGCTGGCGCTGCGCGAAGAGTTAAAAGGCGAGCTTGAAATCGTCATGCGCGTCTATTTTGAAAAGCCGCGTACCACCGTCGGCTGGAAGGGGCTGATCAACGATCCGCACATGGACAACAGCTTCCAGATCAACGATGGGCTGCGCATTGCACGTAAATTGCTACTGGATATCAACGACAGCGGATTGCCGGCTGCGGGTGAATTCCTCGACATGATCACGCCGCAATACCTCGCCGACCTGATGAGTTGGGGCGCGATCGGGGCGCGTACCACTGAGTCCCAGGTACACCGCGAGCTGGCATCGGGTCTGTCTTGCCCGGTTGGTTTTAAAAACGGTACCGATGGCACGATCAAAGTCGCGATTGATGCAATCAACGCCGCAGGAGCGCCACACTGCTTCCTGTCCGTGACCAAATGGGGTCATTCGGCGATCGTGAATACCAGCGGTAATGGCGATTGCCATATTATTCTGCGCGGCGGCAAAGAGCCAAATTACAGCGCCCAGCACGTCGCAGACGTAAAAGAAGGTCTGATTAAAGCAGGACTCTCTGCGCAAGTGATGATCGACTTTAGCCATGCCAATTCCAGCAAGCAGTTCAAAAAGCAGATGGATGTTGCGAAAGACGTTTGTGGACAAGTCGCTGGCGGCGAAAAAGCGATTATTGGCGTGATGATCGAAAGCCATCTGGTCGAGGGTAATCAGAACCCGGATAGCGGTGAGCCGCTGACCTACGGCAAAAGCATTACTGATGCCTGCATTGGTTGGGAAGACACCGATGCAGTGCTGCGCCAGCTGGCGGATGCGGTCAAGGCGCGTCGCGGTTAAAGTTATCTTCCTCCCTTATTAAAACCGGCGAATCAGGCCGGTTTTTTTAATTAATATTAATAAGCTCATTTTATTTTATATGCTCAATATATTTCTAAGGTGAATATAAATATATTCCTAATTTTATCATTCCTGTAATAAATATATTAAATCCGGGGTTATCATATCCCCAGGATTTAATATAAAGGGATGAATATGAATAAAAACTTTAACATCGTCTGGAATACCGCGCGTAATATGTATGTCGTGGCTTCTGAATTTGCACAGGGTGACAGTCAGATAAAAAACCAGGCCAGGGCGGCAGGCATCGCCACGCTGCTGGGGTTACTCTCTGGTCCGGCGATGGCGGATTATACCCCGACTGTTGCGGCCGGTGAGTCCGTTAGTGGAGAGACCCTGAATGCCACAAATGACTATCAGATGGTCTACGGCAGCGCCTTCAATACGACGATAGAAGGCGGATGGCAGTATGTCATGGACGGCGGACTGTCTCAGGATGCGCAGGTAACGGGAGGCACTCTCCAGATTCAGGAGAATGGCACCTCCGTAAATGCCGTGCTGAGCGAAAAAGGCCAACAGGATGTCTATGGTACAGCAGAACACACTACCATCAATTCGGGAGCAAGAAACTATGTGTACGGAACCGCAGTGGATTCCGTCATCAATGCTGGTGGAACGGAACGCGTTTTTGGGTTATCCAGCGGCGCGACCATCAATAACAAGGGTGTGCAGGCAGTCTATGGTATCGTTAAAAACACGACTGTAAATCAGGGGGGGGCGCTGGTACTTAGAACACACGAGGACGGCGGAGAAACAGCCAGTTTCGCCAGCAACACCACCGTCAACAGCGGCGGCTCACTCTGGCTGGAATCAGATTATGCCATCCTTGAAGGTACTACCCTGATTAAAACCGGTGCCACCGTTAATGCCGTAACCGGTGTTATCACCAACAGTGGGATCCTGGATTATGACCTCGACGCGGGAGCCTCCCGTACCGAGAGCAACAGCATTCAGGGCATTGGGTCCCTGCAAAAAACCGGGCAGGGTACGTTGCTGCTTACCGGTAACAACACTTACGCTGGTGACACGCTTGTCGACGAAGGCACCCTCTGGCTCGCTGATTCTGCCGTTATCGGCGTCCCCACAGTATCTGGCTCATCTTCGCAGTTAATGGCCTACCTACCTTCCGGCTCTGTCAGCGTCGCTGCAGGGGCAACCCTCGGTGGTACCGGCGTTATCAATGATGATGTCTCGAATGCTGGCAACATCGCCATCAGTCAGAGCAATGAGACCGGTCACACCCTCACAATTAACGGCAATTACACCGGTAATAATGGCACGCTCTCCCTTAATACACAGCTGGGGGATGATGCCTCCCCGACGGATAAGCTCCTCATTTCCGGCGATACCGCAGGCACGACCACTGTCTTTGTTACTAATACTGGCGGGGACGGAGCCCTCACCACGCAGGGGATCGAGGTGATAGATGTCGGCGGTCAGTCTGACGGCGTCTTCACCCAGGGCAACCAGGTTCAGGTCGGATTGTATGAATACCGCTTGTATCAGGACGGTGGTGACTGGTATTTGCGCTCGCAGACCGTTACCCCGGTTAATCCTGACGATGGTGGCGATGTCACTCCGGTTAATCCGGATGACGGTGGCAATGCCGTCCCTGTGGACCCTCAGTATCGCGCTGATATCGGCGCCTATCTCGGCAACCAGTGGATGGCGCGTAATCTGCAAATGCAGACCCTTTATGACCGCGAAGGCAGCCAGTTACGTACCGATGACGGCAGTATGTGGATGCGCTTTAAAGCAGGTGATGCATCGTCACAGGCTGCAAACGGTCATGTGGATATTGACAACAACTATTCTCAGCTCCAGATTGGCGGCGATATACTGAGCTGGGATGATAGCGTGCAGAGCCTGAAAGCAGGGCTGATGGTGAGCTATATCAACGCCGATACGGACAGCACCGGTAACCGAGGGGCGGATGGGAGCCAGTTCTCTGCCAGTGGTAACGTAGCCGGTTACAATCTTGGGGCTTATGCCACCTGGTTTGCGGATGCGAAGGACCATAGCGGGCTGTATGTGGATAGCTGGTACCAGTACGGCCTCTACAATAACAGCGTAAATAACGGCGACGTGGGTTCAAAGGATTATGATTCGACAGCCAGCGCTGTTTCTCTGGAAACGGGTTATCGGTACGACATCGGACTTGAAAACCTGAACACTGTCAGCCTGACGCCACAGGCTCAGGTGACATGGCAGCAATATAAAGCGGACGCGGTTGTGCAGAATGGAACGCGTATTGACGGACAAAACGGTGACAGCTGGAACACGCGCCTCGGACTGCGGGTAGATGGCAAGCTGCACAAGAATACCACGTCGGTTATCCAGCCGTTTGCGGAGGTGAACTGGTTACACACCAGCGATGATGTTGCCGTTTCGTTTGATGGCGCGCAGGTGAAGCAGGATCTTCCGGCAGATCGCGCCGAGGTGAAAGTAGGTATTCAGGCGAATCTGAATAGCCAGTGGAGCATCACGGGTCAGGTTGCTGGGCAAAAGGGACGTAATGATTATGGCGATCTCAACGGTAGCCTGGACGTCCGTTACAGCTGGTAAAGTGGCATAAAAAACAGAGTAATCAGGCCTACAAGCAAGCTTGTAGGCCTGATGAAATTACTTCGCTTTACCCTGGTTGGCTACCGCTGCAGCTTTTGCTGCGATCTCGTCAGCGTTACCCAGATAGTAATGTTTGATCGGCTTGAAGTTTTCGTCGAACTCATACACCAGCGGGACACCCGTCGGGATGTTCAGTTCCAGGATCTCATCTTCGCCCATGTTATCCAGGTATTTCACCAGCGCACGCAGGGAGTTACCGTGAGCGGCGATAATCACGCGCTCACCGCTTTTCATGCGCGGCAGAATGGTTTCATTCCAGTAAGGGATAACGCGATCGATAGTCAGTGCCAGGCTTTCGGTAACCGGAAGTTCTTTATCGGTCAGTTTGGCATAACGCGGATCGTGACCCGGATAGCGCTCGTCATCTTTAGTCAGTTCCGGTGGGGTGACCGCAAAGCCACGACGCCATTGCTTAACCTGCTCGTCACCGTATTTTTCAGCAGTTTCGGCTTTGTTCAGCCCCTGCAGTGCGCCGTAATGACGTTCGTTTAGTTTCCAGGATTTCTCAACCGGCAGCCAGGCCTGATCCAGTTCGTCCAGGACATTCCACAGGGTGTGGATGGCACGTTTCAGCACAGAGGTATAAGCAAAATCGAAGCTGTAGCCTTCCTCTTTCAGCAGTTTACCTGCCGCTTTTGCTTCGCCCACGCCTTTTTCAGACAGGTCAACATCATACCAACCGGTAAAGCGGTTTTCGTTGTTCCACTGACTTTCACCATGACGTACCAGAACCAGCTTAGTTACAGCCATACACTCACTCCTATAAATCATATTGAATGATAATAATTCTCATTATATTGCCGTAAAGTGTCAGCGGCAATGCTTACGCATAACCATAGCGAAAATAGCGGCACAGTGTAAGGTTCTTGTGAACTCAAGGTTGCGATTTTGTCTTTGAGTGGTGTGGTTTTGAGCGGATCTCGCGTGGGGATAAATGACGAGCCGGGTATCGGCTCGTCACGGTTAACTATCAGGCAGGAATAAACCGGTATTCCGTCACGCTGGCGTATTCTTCGCCCGGTCGCAGGAAGCAGTCTGGCTGCGGCCATTCCGGATGATTTGGGCTGTCAGGCAGAAACTCACTTTCCAGCGCCAGTCCTTGCCAGTCTTCGTAGGCGTCAGGCCCACGGGATGGCGTACCACCGAGGAAGTTACCGGAATAGAACTGCAATGCCGGGGCAGAGGTGTAGACCTCCATTTGCAGTTTTTCATCCTGGGACCAGACCATGGCGACCGGTTTGCGGGCATCGCCTTGCGTCTGTAACAAGAAAGCGTGATCGTAACCTTTCACCTTGCGCTGATCGTCATCGGTCAGAAACTCGCTGTCGATGCGTTTAGGTGCACGGAAATCGAACGAGGTGCCCGCCACGGGTTTCAGTCCGTCATGCGGGATACCCATTTCATCAACCGGCAGGTACGTATCGGCCAGAATCTGCAGCTTGTGCTGGCGGACATCCGTTTTGTCGCCGTCGAGGTTGAAATAAACGTGATTCGTCAGATTCACCGGACAGGGCTTATCCACTGTCGCACGGTAGGTAATCGAAATACGGTTATCATCGGTCAGGCGATATTGCGCGGTGGCGCAGAGGTGACCCGGAAAGCCCTGATCGCCATCGTCAGACGTTAAGGCGAACAGCACCTGACGGTCATTCTGATTGACTATCTGCCAGCGACGTTTGTCGAAACCGTCCGGCCCGCCGTGCAGCTGGTTGTCGCCCTGGCTTGGTATTAATTCAACGGTTTCGCCGGCAAAAGTATAGCGGCTGTTGGCGATACGGTTAGCGTAGCGGCCAATCGAGGCCCCCAAAAATGCGGCCTGTTGTGGGTATTGTTCCGGGCTGGCGCAACCGAGTAATGCTTCGCGCACGCTACCATCGCTGAGCGGAATACGGGCAGACAGCAGCGTCGCGCCCCAGTCCATCAGCGTGACCACCATCCCTGCGTCATTGCGCAGGGTGAGCAGGCGAAACGGCTGACCGTCCGGAGCCTGCACGGGGATTTCGTTTAACATTGTCCGGCTCCTTGTGAGGGTTTGCAGACGTAGAATGTTTCTTTGATACCGGTTTTTGCTTCGTACTGCCCGGCGACAGCCTGCTTCACGGCAGGCACCAAATCTTGTGGGATCAGCGCCACGATGCAGCCGCCGAAGCCGCCACCGGTCATGCGTACACCGCCTTTATCGCCGATGGTCGCTTTGACAATCTCTACCAGCGTATCAATTTGCGGCACGGTAATTTCAAAGTCATCGCGCATTGAAGCGTGAGATTCCGCCATCAATTGGCCCATACGCAGCAGGTCGCCTTTTTCCAGCGCCTGCGCAGCTTCAACGGTACGCGCATTTTCCGTGATCACGTGGCGAACGCATTTGGCGACAATCGGATCCAGCTCGTGGGCGACGGCGTTAAACGTTTCAAGGCTAACATCACGCAGCGCTGGCTGCTGGAAGAAACGCGCGCCGGTTTCACACTGTTCGCGACGGGTGTTGTACTCACTGCCAACCAGCGTACGTTTAAAGTTACTGTTGATGATCACCACCGCCACACCTTCCGGCATGGAAACGGCTTTGGTGCCCAGCGTACGGCAATCGATCAGCAGCGCATGATCTTTCTTGCCCAGCGCGGAGATGAGCTGGTCCATAATGCCGCAGTTACAGCCGACAAACTGGTTTTCCGCTTCCTGGCCGTTCAGGGCGATCTGCGCGCCGTCGAGCGGCAGGTGATAGAGCTGCTGGAACACGGTGCCCACAGCCACTTCCAGCGAGGCGGAAGAGCTTAGACCCGCGCCTTGCGGGACATTACCGCTGATCACCAGATCTGCGCCGCCAAAGGCATTACTGCGTTTTTGTAGATGCTTCACCACGCCACGCACGTAGTTCGACCATTGCTGGCTATCGTGGGCGATAATCGGCGCATCGAGTGAGAACTCATCAATCTGATTGTCGTAATCAGCGGCGATCACGCGAACTTTTCTATCATCGCGCGGCGCACAACTGATGACGGTTTGATAGTCGATGGCGCAGGGCAGAACGAAGCCGTCGTTATAATCGGTGTGTTCGCCTATCAGGTTTACGCGACCCGGAGCCTGAATAGTATGGGTGGCAGGGTAGCCAAACGTTTCTGCAAACAGAGATTGTGTTTTTTCTTTCAGACTCATTATTTAAACTCCGGATTCGCGAAAATGGATGTCGCTGACCGCACGCAGTCGCTCAGCCGCTTGCTCTGCCGTCAGGTCGCGCTGGGTTTCAGCCAGCATTTCGTAACCAACCATAAACTTACGTACGGTCGCGGAACGCAGCAGCGGCGGGTAAAAGTGTGCGTGCAACTGCCAGTGACCATTCTCTTCGCCGTTAAACGGCGCGCCGTGCCAGCCCATAGAGTAGGGGAAAGAGCACTGGAACAGGTTGTCATAACGACTGGTCAGTTTTTTCAACGCCAGCGCCAGGTCAGCACGCTGTTCGTCGGTCAAATCAGTAATACGCAGGACATGCGCTTTCGGCAGCAGCAGCGTTTCGAACGGCCATGCAGCCCAGTAAGGGACAACCGCCAGCCAGTGCTCGGTTTCTACGACCGTACGGCTGCCGTCCGCCAGTTCTCGCTGGACGTAATCAACGAGCATTGGCGTGCCCTGTTCAGTGAAGTACGCTTTCTGTAAGCGATCTTCACGTTCGGCTTCGTTGGGCAGGAAACTGTTGGCCCAAATTTGTCCGTGGGGGTGCGGGTTCGAGCAGCCCATCGCCGCGCCTTTATTTTCAAATACCTGCACCCAGGGATAGGTTTTGCCTAACTCTGCGGTTTGTTCCTGCCATGTCTGTACAATTTCTGTCAGTGCAGGGACGCTGAGCTCTGGCAGCGTTTTACTGTGATCGGGCGAGAAGCAGATCACGCGGCTGGTACCGCGTGCGCTCTGGCAACGCATCAACGGATCGTGACTGTCCGGCGCGTCCGGGGTATCAGACATCAGCGCGGCAAAGTCATTAGTGAAGACATAGGTCCCGGTGTAATCCGGGTTTTTGTCACCGGTAACGCGCGTATTGCCCGCGCACAGGAAGCAGTCCGGATCATGCGCGGGCAGTACCTGCTTAGACGGAGTTTCCTGCGCCCCCTGCCAGGGGCGTTTGGCGCGATGCGGTGAAACGAGGATCCACTGCCCGGTGAGCGGGTTAAAACGGCGATGTGGATGATCGACAGGATTGAATTGCGTCATGATTGGTCCTTAATCCGAATATCCCTGTGGATGGCGTGATTGCCAGTGCCAGGTATCTTGCGCCATTTCATCCAGTGTACGCGTCACGCGCCAGTTAAGTTCGCGGTCTGCTTTGCTGGCATCGGCCCAGTAGGCAGGCAGATCGCCGTCGCGGCGCGGAGCAAAATGGTAGTTCACTGGCTTACCGCAGGCTTTGCTGAAGGCGTTGACCACATCCAGTACACTACTACCAACGCCAGCGCCAAGGTTGTAAATATGCACACCCTGTTTGCCCGCCAGTTTTTCCATTGCGACAACGTGACCGTCGGCAAGATCCATCACGTGGATGTAATCGCGAACGCCGGTACCGTCTTCGGTCGGGTAGTCATTACCAAATATGGCCAGAGACTCACGGCGGCCCACGGCAACCTGCGCGATGTAAGGCATCAGATTGTTAGGAATACCTTGCGGGTCTTCGCCCATGTCTCCTGACGGATGTGCGCCAACCGGATTGAAATAGCGTAACAACGCGATGCTCCACTCAGGTTGTGCTTTTTGCAGATCGGTCAGGATCTGTTCCACCATCAGCTTACTTTTGCCGTACGGACTTTGTGGTGTACCGGTCGGGAAGCTTTCAACGTAAGGAATTTGCGGCTGATCGCCATAGACTGTGGCGGAGGAGCTGAATATGAAGTTTTTCACGTTGGCGGCGCGCATCGCATTGACCAGACGCAGAGTGCCGTTGACGTTGTTGTCATAGTACTCCAGCGGTTTAGCAACGGATTCGCCGACGGCCTTCAGACCGGCAAAGTGGATGACCGTATCGATGGCATGATCGTGGAGGATTTCGGTGATCAGCGCTTCGTTACGGATATCACCTTCGACGAATGTCGGATGTTTTCCACCTAAACGCTCAATAACGGGCAGTACGCTGCGCTTACTGTTGCAGAGGTTATCAAGGATCACGACGTCGTGGCCATTCTTAAGCAACTGCACACAAGTGTGGCTTCCAATGTAACCGCTACCACCTGTAACCAATACTCTCATAATTCGCTCCGTTATGCCTATATCATGTAATGAAGATAGCATAACAAAGTTGTGAAAAGTGTGACATGGAATAAATTAGTGGAATCGTTTACACACTAACATTTTCACATATTGGTAGTGGTTATTTTATTTTAAATCATTACGTTAGGTTGTTATCTCAGCGTTTGTCTGAAAAAAAAGCAGAAAAAAGGGCGTGTTCAAACGCCCAGGCATGAAAATTAACGCAGTGATGTTTGTTGATAGGCGTAGATATCGCCTTCGGGCACAAACTCCAGTCGGTGAGTAATGCAGGCGGGTGCATCTTCGGCGTGATGAGAGACGAACAACAGCTGAGTTTCGCCTTGAACGATCAGCACATCCACAAAACGGCGAATCAACTGGCGGTTTAGCGGGTCCAGGCCTTGCAAGGGTTCATCAAGGATCAATAGCGTAGGGTGTTTAACCAGCGCGCGCACAATCAGCGCCAGCCGCTGTTGTCCCCAGGAAAGGCTGTGGAAAGGGGCGTCTGCAGTGCGTTTATCCATTCCCAGAATATCCAGCCACTGTTGTACCAGCTTGTGTTGTCTGTCTGATACGGCCTGATAAATACCGATGGAATCGAAGTAGCCTGAGAGAATGACGTTACGCACCGTAGTGCTTACCCGGTAATCCAGATGCAGGCTGCTGCTGACGTAACCGATGTGTTTTTTGATATCCCAGATAGTTTCACCGCTACCCCGACGACGGCCAAACAGCGTCAAATCATTACTATAGCCCTGCGGATGATCGCCGGTGATTAAACTGAGCAGCGTTGATTTTCCCGCACCGTTTGGACCGACAATCTGCCAGTGTTCCCCTGGGTTTACCCGCCAGCTCAGATGATGAAGAATCGGGCGATCATTGTAGGAAACGACCCCGTCGTTGAGCATAATCCGCGGTTCGTTCTCAGACAATGTGCGACGTACGGAAGGCTCATCCGGTTCGGGCAGGGTAATACCATCAAGTCGTTCACTATGGGCAAGTTGGGCGATTAACGCTTGTTGCAGAAGACCCGTTTTTTCACCAGTTTCTGTCAATGTGCAATCGGCGAGTACGCCAGCAAATTGCACAAAATTGGGGATCTCATCAAAGCGGTTTAACACCAGCACTAACGTAAAACCGGCCTGATGCAACGCTGCGAGCAGCTCTGCCAACTGGCAACGTGAAGCCACATCCAGTCCGTCAAACGGTTCATCAAGGATCAGCAAATCGGGTTCAGACATCAGTGCCTGACAGAGCAGAGTTTTCCGCGTTTCGCCGGTGGAAAGGTATTTGAAACGTCTGCTGAGCAGTGAGGTAATACCAAACTGCTGTGCCAGGGCGGCACAGCGAGCAGGATCGCTGACCTCATCCTGAATAATTTCCGCAGTAGTACGCCCGGTATCGTCTTCGCCTGGGCTCAGAAGATCGGTGTTGTTACGCTGCCATTCGTCGCTGACCAGCTTTTGTAGTTGCTCAAAGGAGAGACGGGTTATACGCGTGAACTGGCTGTGGCGTTCGCCTTTTAGTAACGGTAATTCTCCGGCGAGCGCACGCGCCAGTGCGGATTTTCCGCTGCCGTTAGACCCCACAAACGCCCAGCTATCACCCGCGTTTAACGTCAACGAATTCAACTGAAGCGTTTTGGTATCACTCAGACGAAACGTGCCTTGCGAAATTTGCAACGATGACATTTTGTATCCCATTATCTGCAGCGATTAATAACAGGGATACGTGTTCTTCAGGCCGATGTCAATCACTCAGCACAGCGTTGCGATAATCACTCTGTCTGCGTTGAAATAGGCCGTGACATTCGCGCCTTCGTGCAGCGTCGCGGTATTTTCTGTCGGAATGGTCGCACACAGCGTCTGACCGTCTGGTAGCGTCATCAATACCTCGCACTGTTCCGAGCCGCGTTCGATATGGCTGATCGTGCCCTGCAGCTGGTTATCGGCGGCCTGAGCGATAGCGTCATCCTGGGTAATTCCGACCCACGGCGCTTTCAACAGGATCAAGACTTCTTTGCCTTCATCAAGCCCCAGACGTTCACCGCTCTGCGCGGTAATCGCGACTTTCAGCCGGGTTGCGCCATCAGCCAGCAGGACGTCAACATGCTGCTGAACCTGGTCGTGGTCGCGCGCGGTTATTGTGCCAAACCACTGGTTACGAGCGCTGGTTTGCAGTGAAAAACGAGAGATGGCCGCCAGCAGACTATTAAGTGGAACCGCATCGTCATCGCTGAGGACATCGAAGGCTTTTTGCTGAATTTGCGCCAGCAGGTCGTACAACTGAATCAGGCGCTGGCCGTAGCGGGTTAACACTGCACCGCCGCCGCCTTTGCCTCCGGTGGCGCGCTCTACCAGTGTCTGCTCACTAAGCTGGTTCATTTCGTTAATCGCGTCCCAGGCGCTTTTATAACTGATACCTGCATCCTTCGCGCCCTGACTGATGGAGCCGGAAAGCGCAATGTGCTTAAGCAGAGAAATGCGGCGGGGATCGGCAAACAGTTTTTGCTGAAGTTTCAGTGTAAGTAGGATTTCGGCCTGCATAACAAGCTCCTGGCAAAAAAGGGTATTGTGACGGAAAACCGCGCCTGAGCAAAGCCGACCGCACAAAAGTGGAGTGCTTTTCTGTGTTATGTGGTTAGAATACAGCTAAGGACTATATCTGGAGTTGACCATGTTAGAGTTATTGAAAAGTCTGGTATTCGCCGTAATCATGGTACCTGTGGTAATGGCCATCATTCTGGGACTGATTTACGGACTGGGTGAAGTGTTCAACATTTTTTCCGGTATCGGTCAGAAAGACCAATCCAGACAGAACCATTGATTCCCCGAACGCCCGCTTAGCCGGGCGTTTTTTATTGCTCATTATCCAACTGCGTTAGTTCCTCAAGATCCTGCTTTCCCTGCCGATATTTTCTTTGTGTAACCTCTAATTGGTAGTAATAACCGCTGGGAAAATCCTGATTTACTCGTTATATTTGCGCCTACATAACGAAACTCAAAGGAGTTACAGATGGCACGTACATGGTTACGCTTGTTTGCAGGGGCAACACTTTCTCTTTCTGTTGCCGGACATGCACTGGCGGATGAAGGTAAAATCACAGTGTTTGCAGCGGCGTCGTTAACGAACGCGATGCAGGATATTGCCGCAGAATATAAAAAAGAGAAGAACGTTGATGTCGTTTCTTCTTTTGCTTCTTCTTCCACGCTGGCGCGCCAGATTGAAGCAGGCGCACCGGCCGATCTGTTTATTTCTGCCGATCAAAAGTGGATGGATTACGCGGTAGACAAAAAGTCTATCGATACCGCAACGCGCAAAACGCTGCTCGGTAACAGCCTGGTCGTTGTCGCGCCGAAAGCCAGTGCACAGAAAGACTTCACTATCGACAGCAAAACCAACTGGACCAGTTTGTTGAACGGTGGACGTCTGGCCGTTGGCGATCCGGAGCATGTTCCGGCGGGCATTTATGCCAAAGAGGCGCTGCAAAAACTGGGAGCATGGGATACCCTGGCACCGAAACTGGCTCCGGCTGAAGATGTTCGTGGCGCATTGGCGCTGGTTGAACGCAACGAAGCCCCGCTGGGCATTGTCTATGGTTCTGATGCCGTCGCCAGCAAAGGCGTAAAAGTTGTGGCGACCTTCCCGGAAGACTCACATAAAAAAGTGGAATACCCTATCGCGGTTGTTGATGGCCACTCCAACGCAACGGTCAGCGCGTTCTATGATTACCTGAAAGGACCGCAGGCTTCTGAAATCTTCAAACGTTATGGATTTACGACCAAGTAATGATACTGACCGATCCTGAATGGCAGGCCGTCTTACTGAGCCTGAAAGTTTCTTCCCTGGCCGTGTTGTTTAGCCTGCCGTTTGGGATCTTCTTTGCCTGGCTACTGGTACGCTGTAAGTTCCCGGGCAAAGCGTTGCTCGACAGCGTACTGCACTTGCCGCTGGTACTGCCACCGGTTGTGGTGGGGTACCTGTTGCTGGTGGCTATGGGGCGGCGCGGATTCATTGGCGAATGGCTGTATGACTGGTTTGGCATCACCTTTGCCTTTAGCTGGCGCGGTGCGGTACTGGCCGCGGCGGTGATGTCTTTTCCTCTTATGGTGCGGGCTATTCGTCTGGCGCTGGAAGGTGTTGACGTCAAGCTGGAGCAGGCGGCCCGCACGCTGGGAGCCGGGCGTTGGCGCGTATTCATGACCATTACCTTACCGCTGATGCTGCCCGGTATTATTGTCGGTACGGTGCTGGCGTTCGCGCGTTCACTCGGGGAATTCGGCGCAACCATTACTTTTGTTTCTAATATCCCAGGCGAAACGCGCACCATTCCTTCGGCGATGTACACCCTCATCCAGACGCCTGGTGGCGAAAGCGCGGCGGCAAGGTTATGCATTATTTCTATCGTGCTGGCGCTGATTTCGCTGCTCATTTCTGAGTGGCTGGCGCGAATTAGCCGTGAGCGGACGGGGCGATAATCATGCTGGAACTTAATTTCTCCCAGACGCTGGGAACCCACTGCCTGACGCTCAACGAAACGCTGCCAGCCAGCGGTATTACCGCTATTTTTGGTGTCTCTGGCGCGGGCAAAACGTCGCTGATTAATGCTATCAGTGGTCTGACCCAACCACAGTCCGGGCGCATTGTGCTCAACGGTCGGGTACTGAATGACGTTGAAAACGGTATCTGCCTGACGCCTGAAAAACGCCGGGTGGGCTATGTTTTTCAGGATGCGCGTCTGTTCCCGCATTATAAAGTACGCGGCAATCTGCGTTACGGTATGGCGAAAAGCATGGCCGGACAGTTTGATAAGCTGGTGGCGCTGTTGGGTATTGAGCCTTTGCTCGACCGTCTACCCGGCGGCCTTTCTGGTGGTGAAAAACAACGTGTCGCCATCGGTCGGGCGCTGCTTACTGCACCGGAATTGCTGTTGCTTGATGAGCCGCTCGCCTCGCTGGACATTCCGCGTAAGCGCGAACTGCTGCCTTACCTGCAACGCCTGGCGCGTGAAATTAATATTCCGATGCTGTATGTCAGTCACTCGCTCGATGAAATTTTGCACCTGGCGGACAAAGTGATGGTGCTGGAAAACGGGCAGGTGAAAGCGTTTGGTTCGCTGGAGGACGTCTGGGGCAGCAGCGTGATGCACCCCTGGCTGCCGAAGGAACAGCAAAGCAGCATTCTGAAAGTCAGCGTACTGGAACATCATCCACACTATGCGATGACCGCGCTGGCGCTCGGCGATCAGCATCTGTGGGTCAATAAGCTGGATCAACCACTGCAAACCGCGCTGCGTATTCGTATTCAGGCATCAGATGTTTCACTGGTGCTCCAACCGCCGCAGCAGACCAGTATTCGTAACGTGCTGCGGGCGAAAGTCGCGCAGTGCTATGACGATAACGGTCAGGTGGAAGTACAGCTTGAGGTCGGCGGGAAAACGCTGTGGGCGAGAATTAGCCCATGGGCCAGGGATGAACTGGGTATCAAGCCTGGCCTGTGGCTGTATGCGCAAATTAAGAGCGTGTCGATTACTGCCTGATTACAACAGGTGGGAATAGATAAATTTCGCGATGCTGTCGGTGGTGTTGTCACCAATCACGATGTTGGCGCGGGCTTTGACTGCATCATCGGCATTGCCCATCGCCACGCCGGTACCTGCGGCTTCCAGCATACTGATATCGTTGAAGTTATCGCCAAAAGCGATCACGTTTTCCATTGATCCGCCCTGGGCTTCAATCCACTGGGCAAGGCGTCGTCCTTTGCTGTTGCCTTTACGGGCCACGTCAACCTGATCGTGCCAGGACCACTCACACTCCAGCCCCAGTTGCTGTTCAACATGTTTACCAAACTGCTGCAGCTTTGGAATATCTTCGTCAGTCAGGGCAAATTTCCACACGGCGTTGACGTCATGCGCCGCCTGCGCCAGTGAAGGTACCTGGGTGAAGGTCGGGCGCTGTTCCGGCGGCAGGGTTTGCGCCCAGTTAGCGGTACGCACCACATGCCCGGTTGGGCGCTCATACAGCATGGCTTCATCCACATACATCAGCCCGTGGATCTGATGTTCATTCAGCATATCGATCAGTTGCAACGCCTGGTTAACCAGGAGGGGATCGGATTCCAGCACCTTTTTCGCCTGATAATCATACAAGTAGGTACCGTTGCAGCAAATTGCAGGTGTATCCAGCGCCAGTGCCTGATAAAAAGGATGAATAGCAACGTGATGGCGACCCGTGACAATGATAAGTTGGTAGCCTGCTTCTCTGGCGCGCGAGAGCGCTTCGAGAGAGGAGGGCAGCAAGGTTTTCTTCGGGGTCAACAGGGTACCGTCTAAATCCAGGGCAATCACGCGTGCGGTCATAGGTTTTTCCAGATTAAGGTTGAGAATTTTGTCTGCTGGAATGGTACACCGAGACGGGAGCCGGACAAAATTCTGAGCCTTAATTAAGCATTCACCGTTAAAAGCGTCTACCTTAGGCGTGTGTCAGGCAATTGCAGCCACCTGCCAAAAGCAAAGGAGTTTTCATGAAGCAAACCGTTTATACCGCCAGCCCTGAGAGTCAGCAAATTCACGTCTGGAGCCTGAATCACGAGGGGTCTCTGACGCTGACGCAGGTGGTTGATGTGCCGGGTCAGGTACAGCCGATGGTCGTCAGCCCGGATAAGCGCTACCTCTATGTTGGCGTGCGCCCGGAGTTTCGCGTGCTGGCTTACCGTATTGCGCCTGATGACGGTGCGCTGACCTTCGCGGCAGAGTCTGCGCTGCCGGGGAGCCCAACGCATATTTCTACCGATCATCAGGGGCGTTTTGTGTTTGTTGGCTCTTATAACGCGGGCAGCGTGAGCGTTACCCGTCTGGATGATGGTCTGCCGGTAGAGCTGGTTGACGTGGTTGACGGTCTGGACGGCTGCCACTCGGCCAACATCTCACCAGATAACCGTACCCTATGGGTTCCGGCGTTGAAACAGGATCGTATCTGCCTGTTCACCGTCAGCGATGATGGTCATCTGGTCGCGCAGGAGCCGGCGGAAGTGACTACCGTTGAAGGCGCAGGCCCGCGCCATATGGCATTCCATCCGAATCAGCAATATGCCTACTGCGTGAATGAGTTGAACAGCTCCGTTGACGTCTGGGAACTGAAAGATCCGTATGGCAAAATTGAGTGTGTGCAGACGCTGGATATGATGCCTGCTGATTTCTCTGATACCCGCTGGGCGGCAGATATCCATATTACGCCAGATGGTCGTCATCTGTATGCCTGTGACCGTACCGCCAGTCTGATTACGGTGTTTAGCGTCTCAGAAGATGGGAGCGTGCTGACGAAAGAAGGCTTCCAGCCGACCGAAACCCAG
This sequence comes from Citrobacter sp. RHBSTW-00029, assembly GCF_014104295.1. Lineage (NCBI taxonomy): Bacteria > Pseudomonadati > Pseudomonadota > Gammaproteobacteria > Enterobacterales > Enterobacteriaceae > Citrobacter > Citrobacter sp. RHBSTW-00029. The sequence continues at coordinate 2,704,733 of NZ_JABXRT010000001.1, read as the reverse complement.
CCGCGCGGTTTTAATATCGACCACAGTGGGAAATACCTGATCGCCGCCGGGCAAAAATCGCACCATATCGCGGTGTATGAGATTGCAGGCGAACAAGGCCTGTTGACGGAGAAAGGTCGCTACGCGGTAGGGCAAGGTCCGATGTGGGTGGTGATTAACGCGTACTAACAATAGCGACGCCCGTTAGCGGGCGTCGCTATCTGTAAGATTGATTGCGAATGCTTTTGCTGTTTCTGTCTGTTTGATCCCCTTCTATAGTCAGTTGTACTCGCGTTTTTGTTGACGATTTAGGTTTCTTCCTTTTTTCTGCATTAAACATCACTGAATTTTTGCGTAAAAAACTTTTCCGGAAAATGGAGCGTTTTTTGAAATTTTCCATTCAAAACATATGAGATTCTACAGAATGAAAAGAATAGATGATGCATATATGTTTGCTTCCATTTATTCAAAATAGTGATAGTTAAATGGATTATATTCTGGAGGAATAATATGAGTACAACTGATGTATTGAATACCGGAAGCCAATGGAGCACTGTACCTGAAGTACAAAACTCAATTCCGAAACGATTATACAGAAACAACACGGTAGACAACTTTAGGGATAAAATTAAATCTGTATCTAATCCATCAGACCAAAAACTTTCCAGAGCTGAAACATGTCACGCCGTTCGACGTATCACTGATTGTCGACCGAAAAGTGATACGACGGTCACTATTGACGTGCCTCTAAAAGCGCAGGTTAGTGTCATGGGGACCTTGACCCTTAACTCTGGCAGCGGTGATGGCAAGGGGACCCTTAACTTACATGTGCCTGCTAAACATGTTGGTAACCCTCTGGTCCACTATTCATTGGTCGAGAAGGATGGGGGGACTACATTTGCCAGAACGTTAGACAGAAAAGAAAGAATGACACTCATTGCTGATAGTGCCACCGATAGTAAAGGAAATAAATTAATCAGTGCTAAAGGAATTCAATATAACGGTAAGAACATTTCATGGGGTGATATAATTGCCTGGCAGGAACCTGAGGCGGAATATAGCACCTTTGACAAATCAAACAATATTGCGAATTTAAAGTTATTTATCCGTGAGAAGAATCAGAATATCATTCTTAACGAAAAAAATGCACTTCCTCTCGGTGTGTTATATGGAAAAGAATCGTTACAGACTTACTTCCCCACATTTCTGGATACATCAAAATCTTTTCAAGAGAATAAAATCAGTGAATGTGTAAACTCTCTTATTCATGAATTTGGTAGTGGTGTTCCTGCCAGGGTTATAGGTATAGGAACAGATGCTGATGTTAAAGAGTCTTTTGGAAAGGATAAGCTGTATCATTTGCAGAATAATATCAATTCAATGTTCCGTAACTCTAATGGTAAAAATTGGGAATCGCTAGAACAAAGTAAACGCCATGCAGATTCTCAGGCTCTAACGCGATTTATCAGTAAAAAAACTACACTAAAGGGATGGATGCACTGTGTGCGGACTGGTCTGCAAAATCCATGGAAGGCTGGACAGAAAAAGATAAACTCCGTTGTGCCGTTATTGAGAATTTGGTTAAAGAAGGACGTCTCAAGTTTATATCTAAAGCTGATGTGGCGAAATATCTTCCGACGATTTATAATGGTGAGAAATTCAAGCTGTATATTAATACTGTTTACGCTAATTCTGACTATCGAACAGTTCTGGGTAACATGGTGAACAGTAATGATTTTAGCGGAATACAAGATGTTAAGACGGTCTCTTCGAGAGTGAGAGCGGAAAATATCAAGGGTGCTATTTCCAGTCTGGAGGAACTGGCATCGCTAAACCCTAAAAAAATTAAGAGTGAACTGAAACGAAAGGAAAAGGAGTTACTCAATCATCTGGAGCATAATGGCATCACGGATGATGATGCCAAAACTTTAGAATACGGACAAGAGATTGGTAAACTAGCCAGACAGTTGAATCTGTTAAAAAATAAAGCATATCGTAAAGAAATTATCTCACTTAAAATAGAGTTGAAAAATATCACCGGAGCAGAACCCGGTAGTATGGCGAGTATGGTTGCAGAGTGCCTTAAAAACAATAATGTAGAAAATGAGTTTTCACAGAAAGGTATTAATACGCTCAGGGAATTGAGAGATAGCAAGATATCTGGGCTTCACGAGCTTAAAAACAAGTATGAGCGAGAAAGTTCAAGGCAGCAAATCGCATGGTTGGACAACCATATTGAGACCTTGACAGTTAAGGAAGCTGCAAAAGCCTCTTCGGTAGTGAAGTTCTATTACAATCAATTATCTCTGAAAGATAAAGTCCTTTTTTTACAGCAAGAATCCACTGTTGCATGGGATAAGTATGCCTCGTATTCAGGTAAAGAACATACATCGGCCAACAGGGAATTGGCCAGGAAATATCATCATCTGGCAATCACCAGAGAAAGCCAGTTAAAGTATTTGCTTTCTTCAATAGAAAAAATGGTCGATATAAAAGGCGCTGATTTTACATTTTCATCACATGCGCTTAGAGAGATCCGCTCGCTTAATGACGATAAATTAACATCTGTAAACGGAACGGCGTTAAGCCATAATCAGAATAAAGAATCTAAAGAACAATGTCTCGCAACTGAGAAACAGGCAAAAAGAATTAATGAGTTTCTAAAATGGGCTAGTGATTTACCGCAAAATGCAAAAACTAACGCTACAGTAGGGCAACTCAGTCAGCCTGAAGTGAGTGAGCATGTTGTTGATACGCAGGCAACTGAAGCTGCAGTGAGTCAATCCAGTGAGTCTGTAGAAGATAAACCGATTGTTGGGTTACATTCCGGTAATGAAACCCTTGCATCAAATGTATCGACTGTTCCAGAGGGGCCGAATACTCCTGAGTTTAAAATCACCTTTAATAATAAAGTATATACGTTAAAAAATGTAAATGCTCTTGAGGAAATAGCCAGGAAAACCTCTGACAGAACAGAAAGAAAACAGTTGCTTGAAGAAATTAAAGAGCAAAAGTCAATTTTTGAAAAAATAAATATCCCATTTAAAGATGTTGAGTTTACTGAAAACGGTATGACCGTCACAGAATTGCAGAAGCAAAAGAATTTGCTTGTACAGATTAAATATTTTTATGATTCAAATGGTAAGTATAATGAAGATGCGACAGAATATACACCAATATCAGGATCGGGGCATCTTAAAATACCAGGGGTGAAGGGTAAAATTGATACCATTCCAGGCTGTACTTATAAAAGAAATTTTGTTTTAACAAATTTACCAGAGGTATTTCCAGATGGATATAGTAAAAAGGATATTATCGCTGTAAAAAAATGATTCCTGAAAATAAAAAATATGGAATTATCAGGACAATGAGTAAATCAGAAAAAGAAAAATTTATTGCCGACATTAAACTCACTGTGAAAGATATGAATGATTTAGCAAGCACGAATGTTCATAAATTCAATGCTTGTTTTCAGCAACCTGATGTTGTATTAAACATTGATACTAAAAATCCCAAGACTGAGTTGGAAGAAAAGTACGGCAAACAGTACATTCAGAAAATTATAGAACTCGTATCAAAGCGGTACGAAATATCAAAAGAGGAAAGTATCCAAATAAAAAATTTAGACTCCGTTATGCGTACTACCCCTGAAGAGGGGGCCTCTGCGTATCAAGCAATTAAAACAGATATGGAAAATCGTAGACAAAAGCAGGATGACCTGATTAAGAATGTTCTTTTAGAAAAAGGATTGCAATTAAAACCTGAAAAGTATAATGACTTTATCTATTTTTTTAATAGTAATTTTTTGAAACCGTCAGTCTTAACTGTAGCGAATGATACCACGGTGGGTTTTAGCTGCATTCAAAGCTCTCTGGATAATTTTAAGGAAAAAGATAGTCTTGATTATGTTTCTTTGTTTTTTGATACTCCACTTGAGATCCCAGTAGATTCTATTTTTTTAGAAGCTGAACATAAAAATGATGAATCTGTTAACGTTAACATTAAAGGTGTAAATAAAAGATCTAATACAGGAAATAAAACTTGCCTTCTGCTCCCTGCTGAGATTTTGATAAAAAAATTTGAAAGTATAAGGAATGGCAATGAGACAATGTCGTATCATCCTATTAATGAAAGACAAAATATTATCCTTGGTAATAATAAAGAATCTATAGACAATATTTTTGAACAGCTAGAGCCAACGAGATTTAGTATTGAGAAATTGAAGTCAGGCCAAAGATTATTTAAGCATGGAGTTAGTGGTTTTGAAACATTTAGTCCACATACTGAAAAATCGTTAAGTAACGGAGGTTACTATTACTTTGATGATGAGTCATCTAATATGGTTAAAACTAAGTTAGAAGCCGATAAAGCAGCAGCCTCTGTGAAATCAGCGTCGTCACCAGTAAACGAAAACGTGGCGCAGGCGTTACCGCTGCTATCCCAGGAGCCATCTCAATTATTGCAAGAAAATAATGCAATAAAGAAAACGGTGAGTGGCCGGGAAATCCGCCGTCTGCAGGAGTCCCCCCGTTCGCTTATCAGCAACAGCAATGAAGCTTCTATTAAAAAAAATGAACAAGTAGTAGGAAGTAGCCAGAATACCGACAACATTAAACGCCATGATGAATCCGGGATATCCACGGATGATGTAAACTCGAGTGTGATGGAACTTATCGGGGAGAAATATCGTGTAGACAATAGTGCATCTGAAGTGCCGCAAACTGTCAAAATTTCTAATCCTGAAGTTGCGTTAACTAAAAAAGAAATTTTTTTGAAGAAAGAAATTCTCAATGAAATTGATTTTAATAAGTTCCATTCACAAATTGATGGCGAAATAGCTGTTTTAGCTCTTTACTCATATTTGGAAAGTGAAGGTACTCGTCTCCATGTTTTGAACGGTGGGCATGGTAATGGAGGACTTCTTGGTCGTGTTGACCTTGACTGGAAATTAGTATATAGAGGATTAAAGATAGAGACGGAGTTGGAAACTAACAAGGATATTTTCGTATTTTTAGAAGATGGACATTATGATGGCTTTAGCCCATCATCAATGAAACCTGTTCAGGTAAACGGTGATGGTAACTGTCTTTTTCATTCTGCGGCAGCAATGTTAAATCAAATTGCAATGAATAATGATGCTGCAATGAAGGGTGACGATCTCAATGCCATGACAAAAGTACATCTGGAAGACAATTTCGATAGGTTTGTTACGGCATTTTTTAATGCTCATGATGAAGTTGAAATTAAACAGATGCAGAATGGAGACCTTAAAACGCATTCTGAAAAACTGTTCAGTCTTGTGAAAGAATATAAAGAATCCAGAACAAAAACAAAAGAAACTGTCGCTGTACAGCCCGCAGATGATTTACCTCAAAGCAAGGCTTCAGAACGCGGACTCAGCAGAAAAGAACTCAACCGCCTTTACAGCAACCGGGCAGTGTTGGTGCAATAAGTAGAGAGGCATGTTCAGGGATGGCAGTAAGCCATCCCTTTTCGCTGTTACTGCTTCGGTTCTGCGACCACTTTGCTACCAATACCGCGGTTGTTGTATTCCCACATGCGGTTGAAGTTGGTGTCGTTCAGGTTGCGCTGAATTTCACCTTTGTCATCTTCCGCACCAGTGTTCCCGGCAAACGGGCGTTTTGCGATAACGCTGTCAGCCCATGGTTTTGCCATGTTAAAGCCTTCGTTAATCACGCTGTCACGGATAACGACCTGACCGTTAGTGTTGGAATCGATATCCAGCGAGCGGCCCAACTGCGCGACGCCATCGCCTGCTGCAGTAAAGCGGCTATTGGTGGCGAGGAAACCGTAGTAGATGTTGGACAGGGTAGCCGGTGCAAACACGTACGCTTCCTGCTGGGTGCGGGAGTTCACTACGCGGAAATCGGTGTTATCGAACACCACCGCGCCGCGACCAGAAACAATATCCACATCGCCTTCAATGTAGCTGTTGGTTACCAGAGTACGCGGTTGACGATCGCTTTCCAGACGGTTTTGTACGCCGCTGTTGGTCACGAAGAAGGTGTTCTGACGTCCCAGAATGTTAACCTTGTCGATCTGCACTTTATCGCCATCGGTACGCAGCGCAACGGCCGGGTGATTACCCGCATCAACGCTGTCACCGAGGTTATTTTCGATGGTCAGGTTCTGCAATTGCAGGCCGTTATTCTGTGACCAGACGACAGCAGAACACATCACGCCGATGTTGGTGCCGCGCTTGTTCTGGCAATTATCATACATATACCACGCAGGTTTACCCGGCATATATTTACCGCCTGGGTTCACCGTACGACGCCAGTCCGCGGTGCTCATTTCGCCATCAATAGCCTGGCCAATTTTCACATCCAGCGGTTTTTCGCCCATACCGTACAGCGTCAGGCTTCCCGTTGCTGCCGGGATGTAGACCGTGCCCTGATATTCACCTGGCATAATCGCGATGTACTGACGTTTGTTGGTACGTTTAATGATTGCCGCATCAACCGCGGCCTGAATGCTGGTATGCGTCACGCCCTGGGTGCCTGCCGGGCCAACGACAAAGTCAGGCTGCGCGGGCAAAGTAATAGAAGAGGGGCTCCACGGCGCAGTGTTTGGCGTCAGTGCGGAAAAATAGTGCGCAGCGACGAAATTTTTCGCTTCATTGGCCGACAGAATTGGGCGCATAGACGTTCCTGGCGCGGTCTGATCGGAAGGAATTTGATCGGGCGGTGTAGAGCTACAGGCGGTCAGCGTCACGCCAAAAGCCATAGCCAGCGCCAGACGGGAAACTGATGAAATGTTCACAGGTTGCTCCGGGCTTTGAAAGTTATCCATTGAAGCCTGCTTTTTTATACTAAGTTGAGCGAAACGGGAAGGTGAAAAGGTAAAAAGTTGTTTTTTATAGCAGCAATCTCGGGTGTAGAGAGTCCTTATATCACAATTAGATAACAATTTTGGTCCTTCAGGTTGACAACATCCACAGGATGCAAAATAAATGTCTATACAACCTATGACAAGTGGTGAGTCGAATGCAGCAATTTTTCCCTGATGATGCTATCTGGCGTAATGTCCGCCTGGCGACCATGGATCCTGAACGTGATACCCCGTATGGGCTGGTGGATGGTCACGCGCTGATCGTCCGCCAGGGCAAGATTCGCGATATCGTCCCGGAATCATCGTTATATCTCACACATGACAATACTTTTGATATGCAGGGCAGGCTGATTACGCCTGGCCTGATTGATTGCCATACGCATCTCGTCTTTGGCGGAAACCGCGCAGGTGAATGGGAGCAGCGGCTAAATGGTGTCTCCTACCAGCAGATAAGCGCTCAGGGTGGGGGGATTAATGCCACCGTGTCGGCGACGCGCAGCGCCTCCGATGAACAACTCTTACAGGTAGCCCATCAGCGGATGGAACAGCTGATCAAAGAAGGTGTTACGCTGCTGGAAATAAAATCCGGCTACGGTCTGGATTTGCCGACAGAAGAGAAAATATTGCGCGTGGTGGCAGCGCTGGCGGCAGAGAATATCGTTGAAATCAGCCCGACGCTGTTGGCCGCGCATGCGACGCCAGCGGAATTCCGTGATGATCCTGACGACTATATTACGCTGGTGTGCGAGACCATTTTGCCGCAGCTGTGGGAACAAGGTCTGTTTGAGACCGTTGATCTGTTCTGTGAAAGCGTTGGTTTTTCGTTGGCGCAGAGTGAGCGGGTGTTTCAGGCTGCGCAGGCGCTGGGTATCCCGGTTAAAGGTCATGTCGAACAACTGTCATTGCTTGGCGGCGCACAGTTGGTAAGCCGCTATCACGGCTTATCCGCCGATCACATTGAATATCTGGATGAAGCGGGCGTGGCGGCGATGAGCCAAAGCGGTACGGTCGGTGTGCTATTGCCCGGCGCTTTTTATTTCCTCAAAGAGAAACAGCGTCCGCCAGTCGAGTTATTACGTCAGTATCAGGTTCCGATGGCGGTGGCGACCGACTACAACCCCGGCACCAGCCCGTTTATTAGCCTGCACTGGGCGATGAATATGGCCTGTGTACAGTTTGGCTTAACGCCGGAAGAGGCATGGGCGGGGGTAACCCGTCATGCTGCCCGCGCGCTGGGGCGTCATGCCACTCACGGTCAACTGAAAGCCGGGTTTGTGGCCGACTTTGTGGTGTGGGATGCCGAACTCCCGGTCGAAATTCTCTATGAACCTGGTCGCAACCCAATCTATCAACGTGTATTTAAAGGGCAACCATCATGACCAACTGGCAACCCGCTTCTCCTGCGCTGTGGCAGGGACGTGATGACCGGGCCGAATCGCCGAATGCGCTGCGCCTGTTTCAGACTATCACCCAGAGCCCGACGTTTAGCCCAGAAATGTATCGCGAGCAGATAGCGTTGCTCGGGTTTGCCTGCGACGAAGGCGTTAAACGTAATCAGGGACGCACGGGAGCCGCCGGAGCGCCGGACGCGCTGCGTAAAGCACTGGCCAATTTAGCCAGTCACGCGGGTCATCAACGGTTGGTCGATTTGGGAAACATTGTGGCCCAGGCTCCCGACCTTGAAGGTGCTCAGCAGGCGCTGCGTACAGCGGTGCAGCGTTGCCTGCAGGCGGAGATGCGCACCTTCGTGTTGGGCGGGGGACATGAAACGGCATTTGCGCATGGTGCAGGAGTGTTGGATGCCTTCCCGCAGGCAAAAGTGGGGATTGTTAACCTCGATGCGCACCTGGACCTACGCTACGCCGAACAACCCACTTCCGGTACGCCGTTTCGTCAACTGGCGCACCTCTGTGAGCAACAGCAGCGTGAATTTCATTACGCCTGCGTTGGCGTCAGCCGGGCGGCAAACACCCAGGCGCTTTGGGATGAAGCGCAACGGCTGGGGGTTACCGTGGTCGAAGATCTGCACTGTCATACGGCGCAGGCGCAGCTGGCGCAATTTGTTGCAAACATGGATGTCATCTATCTGACAATCGACCTCGACGTGCTGCCGGTGTGGGAAATGCCCGCCGTATCCGCGCCTGCCGCGTTGGGTGTCCCGCTGGCGACGTTGTTGGGGCTGATTGAACCTCTTTGTCGCAGCGGTAAACTCCAGGCGGTAGATATGGTTGAGTTTAACCCGCGTTTTGATGATGATGGCAGGGCTGCGCGGGTTGCGGCGCGATTAGGCTGGCAAATCGCCCACTGGTGGCACTGACATACCTGATGGCGTAGCGCTTATCAGGTTCGGGTAATGCCTGTAAACTGTACCCACTCACATTTTCAGCTTAAGGAAGGCTCACGCATGCTCCCATCCCGTTCTGCTCCGGCTCCTTTTTACGAAAAGGTCAAACAGGAGATCAGCGAAAAAATTGCCAGCGGTATCTGGCAACCTCACGATCGCATTCCGTCTGAGGCAGAGCTGGTGGCGCAGTATGGTTTTAGCCGCATGACCATCAACCGGGCGCTGCGTGAGTTAACGGATGAAGGTTTACTGGTGCGTTTGCAGGGCGTGGGGACGTTTGTCGCCGAGCCAAAAGGTCAGTCCGCGCTGTTTGAAATTCGCAGCATCGCGGATGAAATCAACGCCCGTCAGCATCAGCACCGGTGCGAAGTGCTGACGCTGGAAAGAACCCGGGCAAACGCGCAGCAGGCTTTGGTATTAAACGTCAAAGAAGGCACCTCTATTTTTCACTCTGTCATGGTGCACTACGAGAACGATCTGCCGGTACAGATTGAAGATCGCTGCGTGAATGCCGAAATTGTGCCGGAGTACCTGGCGCAGGATTACAGCCAGACTACGCCGCACGCTTACCTGTCGCTGATAGCCCCTTTAACGGAAGGTGAGCATATTGTTGAAGCGGTACGTGCCAGCGCTGAAGAGTGCGCGCTGCTGAATATCAAAGAACACGATCCCTGCCTGCTGATCCGCCGCAAGACCTGGTCTGCGTCTTCTATTGTCTCTCATGCCCGTTTGCTGTTCCCGGGTTCCCGCTATCGCCTGCAAGGGCGGTTTATGTCCTGATACAGGACATGAAAACCGTGATTGCTGACGCAATATAATAAAAATGTATCTTAATTGTTAAAATCATCCTTGCGGTGACTTGTATAGACAAGTATATGTTACTTATCTATCCGACGTTCGCGAGGAGTTTTCTGTCATGTCCCATAGCAAATATCGTCAGCAGGATATTCGTGCCCCACGCGGCACCACCTTAACGGCCAAAAGCTGGCTGACCGAAGCGCCGCTGCGCATGTTAATGAATAATCTGGATCCCGATGTGGCGGAAAATCCGCATGAGCTGGTGGTTTACGGCGGGATTGGCCGCGCCGCACGGGACTGGGAATGCTATGACGCCATCGTCAACGCGCTGACCAAACTGGAGACCGATGAGACGCTGCTGGTCCAGTCCGGAAAACCGGTAGGCGTATTTAAAACTCACGACAACGCACCGCGCGTGCTGATTGCCAACTCCAACCTGGTGCCGCACTGGGCTACCTGGGAACACTTTAATGAACTGGATGCCAAAGGGCTGGCGATGTATGGCCAGATGACCGCCGGGAGCTGGATCTACATCGGCAGTCAGGGCATCGTACAGGGCACTTATGAAACCTTCGTTGAGGCCGGGCGTCAGCATTATCAGGGTAACCTGAGCGGACGCTGGGTTCTGACCGCCGGGCTGGGCGGCATGGGTGGTGCGCAGCCGTTAGCCGCTACGCTTGCGGGCGCATGCTCGCTGAACATTGAATGCCAGCAAAGCCGAATCGATTTCCGTCTGCGTACCCGTTACGTGGACGAGCAGGCGACATCGCTTGACGATGCGCTGGCGCGTATCGACAAATACACTCGCGAGGGTAAAGCGGTCTCCATTGCGCTGTGTGCTAACGCCGCCGACGTTGTGCCGGAACTGGTGAAGCGCGGTGTGCGCCCGGATATGGTCACCGACCAGACCAGCGCCCACGATCCGCTGCATGGTTATCTGCCGTCTGGCTGGAGCTGGGAAGAGTATCAGGCAAAAGCGGTGTCCGATCCGCAGGGCACGGTGCAGGCGGCGAAACGTTCAATGGCAACGCACGTTGAGGCGATGCTGGCGTTTAGCAAAATGGGTGTACCAACGTTTGATTACGGCAACAACATTCGCCAGATGGCCAAAGAGATGGGCGTGGAAAATGCCTTTGATTTCCCCGGCTTCGTACCTGCTTATATTCGACCGTTGTTCTGTCGCGGCATTGGCCCGTTCCGTTGGGTGGCGCTTTCCGGCGATCCGCAGGATATTTATAAAACCGATGCCAAAGTGAAAGAGATCGTGGCTGACGATAAGCATCTGCACCACTGGCTGGATATGGCGCGTGAGCGGATTAATTTCCAGGGTTTACCGGCGCGTATCTGCTGGGTCGGGCTGGAATGGCGGCAAAAGCTGGGGCTGGCGTTTAACGAAATGGTACGTAGCGGTGAAGTGTCCGCGCCGATTGTTATTGGCCGCGATCATCTGGACTCTGGCTCCGTTGCCAGCCCGAACCGCGAAACCGAGGCCATGCGCGACGGTTCAGACGCCGTATCCGACTGGCCACTGTTGAATGCGCTGCTTAATACCGCCAGCGGCGCGACCTGGGTGTCGCTGCACCACGGTGGCGGGGTAGGAATGGGCTTCTCTCAGCATGCCGGGATGGTGATTGTGTGTGATGGTACCGATGAAGCCGCGGCGCGTATCGCCCGGGTCTTACACAACGATCCGGCGACCGGGGTGATGCGTCACGCCGACGCCGGATATGACATTGCGGTGGAATGCGCCGTCGAAGAAGGGCTGAATTTGCCGATGATTGCTGCGACGCAGGAGAAACGCTGATATGAACACCATGACATTAACACCGGGTCATCTGAGCTTTGTGCAACTACGCGACATCTGGCAGCAGCCGGTCAAACTGAGCCTCGATGCTGCCGCGATTGATGCTATCAACGCCAGCGTCGCCTGCGTCAATAATATTGTCGCTGAAGGCCGTACGGCGTATGGCATTAATACCGGCTTTGGCCTGCTGGCCCAGACCCGTATCGCCACGGAAGATTTGCAAAATTTGCAGCGCTCGCTGGTGCTTTCCCATGCGGCAGGTGTCGGCGAGGCGCTGGACGACGCGATGGTGCGTCTGATTATGGTGCTGAAAATCAACAGCCTGGCGCGCGGTTTTTCCGGTATTCGCCTGAGCGTGATTGAAGCGCTGATTGCGCTGGTGAATGCCGAGGTGTATCCACTGATCCCGGCGAAAGGCTCAGTGGGGGCATCGGGTGACCTGGCGCCGCTGGCGCATATGTCTTTGACGCTGCTCGGAGAAGGGAAGGCGCGCTGGCAGGGGGAATGGCTCCCGGCGACCGAAGCGCTGAAAAAGGCCGGGCTGGAGCCGATTACGCTGGAGGCGAAAGAAGGGCTGGCGCTGCTCAACGGAACTCAGGCGTCCACCGCCTTTGCGCTGCGCGGATTAATTGAAGCTCAGGAGCTGTTCGCGTCTGCAACGGTGTGCGGGGCGCTGACCACCGAAGCCGTGCTGGGCTCTCGTCGTCCGTTTGATGCCCGTATTCATGCCGCACGAGGACAGCGTGGGCAGATTGATGCCGCGACGCTGTATCGTCACGTATTGACCGACACCAGCGCGCTTTCGCAGTCGCATCATAACTGTGAGAAAGTGCAGGATCCGTATTCTCTGCGCTGTCAGCCGCAGGTGATGGGGGCGTGTCTGACGCAAATGCGCCAGGCAATGGATGTTCTGCTGGTCGAAGCCAACGCGGTTTCCGACAACCCGCTGGTATTTGCCGAAGAGGGGGATGTCATTTCCGGCGGTAACTTCCATGCTGAACCGGTGGCGATGGCGGCAGATAATCTGGCGCTGGCGATTGCCGAAATCGGCTCGTTATCGGAGCGACGTATTGCGCTGATGATGGATAAACACATGTCGCAACTGCCGCCGTTTTTGGTGAAAAACGGTGGGGTGAACTCCGGCTTTATGATTGCTCAAGTCACGGCTGCCGCGCTGGCGAGCGAGAACAAAGCGCTGGCGCATCCGCATAGCGTGGACAGCCTGCCAACCTCCGCCAACCAGGAAGATCATGTCTCAATGGCGCCAGCGGCGGGCCGCAGACTGTGGGAGATGGCGGCGAATACGCGCGGCGTGATTGCCGTAGAGTGGCTGGCGGCGTGTCAGGGGATTGACCTGCGTGAAGGGTTAACCTCAAGCCCGCTGCTGGAGCAGGCGCGCCAGACGCTACGTGAGCAGGTTGCCCACTATACACAGGACCGTTTTTTTGCCCCGGATATCGAGTGCGCGACCGAACTGTTAGCGCAGGGCGCGTTGCTGCATTTAGTTCCGGAGTTTCTGTAAAAATGCCGGATGGCGCTGGCGCTTATCCGGCCTACAAACCAGCTCGTAGGCCGGATAAAACGCGTTAGCGTTGCCATCCGGCACGGAGGTTAGCTAAACATCGCCGTAATTGAGGCGCTGGCGAGCGAGTGGAAATGGACGTTAAATCCAACCATCGCGCCGCTGGCGTCCTCATCGACATCAATACGCTCCACATCCAGCGCATGAACCGTAAAGATATAGCGATGGGTTTCCCCTTTCGGCGGCGCAGCGCCACCATAACCTGCTTTACCAAAATCCGTGCGTGTTTGCAGCACGCCTTCCGGCAACGCAACCAGCCCCGAGCCGTACCCTTGTGGTAAAACCCGGGTATCTGCAGGCAGGTTAACCACCACCCAGTGCCACCAGCCGGAGCCGGTTGGCGCATCAGGATCGTAACAGGTCACGACAAAGCTTTTAGTCCCAGCGGGCACATCATCCCATGCCAGGTGCGGGGAAATATTATCCCCGTCATATCCCATGCCGTTAAAGACGTGGCGATGAGGAAGCTTTTCGCCATCGCGCAGAGCGTTACTGATTAGTTTCATGCTGACTCCTCTCGTTAGCCAAAAAGTGTAGCCAGAAACCGTAGAGCTTACCGCTGATTAATCGCTAAAAAATGTTGCATTGCGCACAGCCTCGTTGACGGCCTGGGTCAGACGACGCAGTTGTTCGGGCTTGATGATGTACGGCGGCATCAGATAAATGAGCTTACCAAACGGTCTTACCCACACGCCCTGTTCGACAAAGAACTTCTGTAAAGCGGCCATATTCACCGGATGCGTGGTTTCGATGACGCCGATGGCACCAAGCACGCGCACGTCGGCGACCCAACGGGAATCAGCCGCCGGGGCGAGCTCTGCCCGCAGTTGCGCTTCTATGTTCGCTACCTGCGAGCGCCACTCGCCGGTTTCGAGTAACGACAGGCTGGCGGAGGCGACGGCGCAGGCCAGTGGATTGCCCATGAAAGTCGGGCCGTGCATAAAACATCCGGCTTCACCGTTGCTGATGGTTTCCGCGACCTGGCGGGTGGTCAGAGTCGCGGAAAGGGTCATTGTCCCGCCGGTTAACGCTTTGCCAAGGCACAAAATATCCGGGGTGATATCGGCGTGTTCACAGGCAAACATTTTGCCGGTGCGACCAAATCCGGTGGCGATTTCATCGGCAATCAACAGGATACCTTCACGGTCACACATCTTACGGATGCGCTTTAACCACTCAGGATGGTACATGCGCATGCCGCCAGCGCCTTGTACGATTGGTTCAAGGATCACCGCCGCAATTTCGTGGCGATGTGCGGCCATCAGGCGGGCGAACGGTACCATATCCAGTTCGTCCCACTCGCCGCCCATGCGGCTTTGCGGGGCGGGCGCAAACAGGTTCTCCGGCAGATAACCCTTCCACAGACTGTGCATCGAGTTGTCGGGATCGCAGACCGACATTGCGCCGAAAGTATCGCCGTGATAACCGTTACGAAACGTCAGGAAACGCTGACGGGATTCACCTTTGGCCTGCCAGTATTGCAGCGCCATTTTCATCGCAACTTCCACGGCGACCGAACCAGAATCCGCGAGAAAAACGCACTCCAGCGCCTCGGGCGTCATCGCCACCAACTGGCGACACAGCGCAATAGCCGGGGCATGGGTAATGCCGCCAAACATCACGTGCGACATGGCATCAATCTGCGTTTTCATCGCGGCATTCAGCTGCGGGTGATTGTAACCGTGGATTGCCGCCCACCAGGATGACATACCGTCAATCAGCCGCTCACCGTTGGCTAATATCAGTTCACAACCTTCGGCACTGGCCACCGGATAAACCGGTAGCGGGGAGGTCATGGAGGTGTAAGGGTGCCAGATATGGCGTTGGTCAAACGCAAGATCGTCCGTTGTCATAATCGACTTGTAAACCAAATTAAAAAGATTTAGGTTTACGAGTCTACACCAAACTAACAACGAAACGTATACCAATATGGCTCATTCTTCTCGCTGGACAATGTCGCAAGTCACCGAATTATTTGAAAAACCGCTATTGGATCTGTTGTTTGAAGCGCAGCAGGTTCATCGTCAGCATTTCGATCCGCGGCAGGTTCAGGTCAGTACGCTGCTGTCGATTAAGACCGGTGCTTGCCCGGAAGACTGCAAATACTGCCCGCAAAGTTCCCGCTATAAAACCGGACTGGAAACGGAACGTTTGATGGAAGTTGAACAGGTTCTGGACTCTGCACGTAAGGCGAAACAAGCCGGTTCAACGCGGTTTTGCATGGGCGCGGCGTGGAAGAACCCGCACGAACGCGATATGCCGTACCTGGAACAAATGGTTCAGGGCGTGAAAGAACTGGGGCTGGAAGCCTGTATGACGCTGGGCACGCTGGACGAATCTCAGGCCCAGCGCCTGGCCAATGCGGGTCTGGACTACTACAACCACAACCTCGATACCTCGCCGGAGTTCTACGGTAATATCATCACCACCCGTTCGTACCAGGAGCGACTTGATACGCTGGATAAAGTGCGTGAGGCGGGGATTAAAGTCTGCTCTGGCGGTATCGTGGGGTTAGGGGAAACGGTTACCGATCGTGCCGGTTTATTGCTGCAACTGGCGAACCTACCCACACCGCCGGAAAGCATCCCCATTAACATGCTGGTGAAAGTAAAGGGCACGCCGCTGGCCGATAACGACGATGTGGATGCGTTTGATTTTATTCGTACTATCGCTGTCGCGCGCATCATGATGCCGACCTCGTACGTGCGTCTTTCTGCCGGGCGCGAGCAGATGAACGAACAGACCCAGGCAATGTGTTTTATGGCCGGGGCCAACTCGATTTTCTACGGCTGCAAACTGCTCACTACACCCAACCCGAACGAAGACAAAGATCTGCTTTTATTCCGCAAACTCGGTCTGAATCCGCAGCAAACGGCGGTACTGGCGGGTGATAACGAACAGCAGCAACGTCTGGAGCAGACGTTGCGCACCCCGGATACAGACGACTACTACAACGCGGCAACCGTATGACCTGGCAGCAAAAAATTGACGATGCGCTCACTTTGCGTCGTTCTGCTGATGCTCTGCGTCGCCGCTATGCGGTGACACAGGGGGCAGGGCGCTGGTTGTTGGCCGAGGGGCGTCAGTATCTGAATTTTTCCAGTAACGATTATCTGGGGTTGAGTCACCATCCACAGATAGTCTGTGCCTGGCAGCAGGGGGCTGAACGTTTTGGCGTCGGCAGCGGGGGTTCAGGCCATGTTAGCGGCTATTCCATCGCGCATCAGGCGCTGGAAGACGAACTGGCGCAATGGCTGGGTTATTCACGAGCATTGCTGTTCATTTCCGGTTTCGCCGCCAACCAGGCGGTGATCACAGCGTTGATGGGAAAAGATGACCGGATTGTCGCCGACCGCCTCAGCCATGCGTCGTTGCTGGAAGCGGCCAGTCTGAGTCCCGCCGTGTTACGCCGTTTTACCCATAACGACCCGCAACATTTGGCTCGTCTGCTGTCTGCCCCCTGTCCGGGGCAGCAGTTGGTGGTGACCGAAGGCGTGTTCAGCATGGATGGCGACAGCGCACCGCTGGCGGAAATTCACGCTGAGGCGCAACGCCAGAATGCGTGGTTGCTGGTGGATGATGCCCACGGTATAGGCGTTAGCGGTGAGGAAGGGCGCGGCTCATGCTTCCGACAGCAGGTGAAACCTGAGCTGTTAGTGGTGACCTTCGGGAAAGGATTTGGCGTCAGCGGCGCGGCAATCCTGTGTTCAGACAGCGTGGCCGATTATCTGCTGCAGTTTGCCCGTCACCTGATTTACAGCACCAGCATGCCTCCGGCGCAGGCGCAGGCCTTACGCGCCGCGCTGGCGGTGATCCGCAGCCGTGAGGGCGATGAACGCCGGGAAAAACTGGCCATGCTGATCCAACGTTTTCGTGCTGGCCTGGATATTGCGGATTTCACGCTGGCAAACTCAGACAGTGCCATCCAGCCATTGATCGTGGGCGATAACCATAAAGCACTGCAACTGGCGGAGGTTTTACGCGCCCAAGGTTGTTGGGTGACCGCCATCCGGCCTCCTACGGTACCGGTCGGCACCGCCAGATTACGGCTGACGCTGACGCAGGCGCATGAATGCCAGGATATCGACCGCTTGCTGGAGGTGCTGCATGGCGCAGGTCAATAAGCAGGCCATTGCTGCTGCATTTGGACGCGCCGCTTCCCACTATGAACAACATGCCGGGCTACAGTGCCAAAGCGCCGACGCCTTGCTGGCGCTGCTTGGTGAACGGGATTATGCACGGGTACTGGATGCGGGGTGCGGCCCAGGGCGCATGAGTCGCTACTGGCGTGAGCAGGGAAGCGAAGTCAGCGCACTGGATCTTTCTGAACAAATGCTGGCAGAGGCACAGCGGCAAAATGCCGCCCACCACTATCTGCTGGCGGATATTGAAGCCATCCCTCAAAACTCTGCCACTTTTGACCTGGCCTGGAGCAATCTGGCGGTGCAGTGGTGCAGCGATTTACACGGCGCGTTAAGTGAGCTTTGCCGGGTTGTGCGCCCCGGAGGCACGGTGGCGTTTAGTACCCTGGCACACGGCTCGATGCCGGAATTACGCCGGGCGTGGCAAGCGGTAGATGACCGGGAGCACACCAACCGTTTCTTGCCCGTGGAGCAACTTGAAAAGGCTCTGCATGGCTGGGACGTCGAGTATCAGCTTCATCCGGTGACACTGTGGTTTGACGATGCGTTGAGCGCCATGCGCTCGCTCAAAGGGATCGGTGCGACGCATCTCCATGATGGACGCGAACAGCGCGTACTGACCCGTTCACAGCTGCAGCAGTTACAGTTAGCCTGGCCCTCTGTACAGGGAAAATACCCGCTGACGTATCAACTTTTTTTAGGAGTAATTCAACGTGACCAGAACGTATTTTGTCACCGGGACGGACACTGAGGTTGGTAAAACAATTGCCAGCTGTGCGCTCCTGCAGGCCGCGGGGCAATTGGGTTATCGAACGGTCGGCTATAAGCCCGTGGCGTCCGGTAGTGAAATAACGGCTGAGGGTCTGCGTAATAGCGATGCTCTGGCATTACAGCGCAACAGCGCTGTGGCAGTGCACTATACGGCAATCAATCCCTATACCTTTGCCGAACCCACGTCACCGCATATCATCAGCGCTGACGAAGGTCGCCCTATTCAGGCCTCAGTGATGTCTGCGGGGTTACGTAAGCTGGAAGAGCAGGCTGACTGGGTGCTGGTGGAAGGCGCTGGCGGTTGGTTTACGCCGCTTTCACCCACGCTGAGTTTTTCTGACTGGGTACAAACAGAACAACTGCCGGTGATTATGGTGGTTGGCGTCAAGCTTGGCTGCATCAACCATGCCATTCTGACTGCGCAAGCGGTACAACAGGCTGGGTTGACGCTGGCGGGGTGGGTCGCCAATGATGTGACTCCGCCAGGGAAACGCCATGCTGAATATATGGCAACGCTGAAACGCGCGATTCCGGCTCCGCTGCTGGGGGAAATCCCATGGCTGGAGGACGAGCCAGAACGCGCAACGACAGGGCACTATCTCGACCTTAGCGTTTTGCCTCTGGCGCCATCCAGTCGTTAAGAAACGGGTCGCTGAGCTGCGCCAGTTGTCCCTGGGCCACATTGCGTCCGCGATGTAACAGGCAATAGCAATCAGCGACTCGACGAATAAACGGCAGGCTTTGCTCTGCGAGCATTATAGCGATGCCCAACTCCTGGCTTAGCCTCACAATCAGGTTCCCCAGCTTGTGGATATACGCCTGGCCCGTTCCTCGCGTAGGCTCATCGAGGATTAGCAGGCGTGGGCGTGTAACCAGCGCGCTGGCGAGTGCGAGCTGGTGCTGATTATCCTCAGATAAGGCAACCCCTTTGGTCTGACGCAGACTGTACAACTGTGGGAAGAGGCGGTATATATCGCTGCTGTTCATTGTTTCGCTTTCTTCAACCGCCTGGCGCGCAATATGCAGATTTTCCTCGACCGTCAGTTGCGAAAAAATCCGTCTCTGTTGTGAAACGGAGTTAATACCCAGCGCAATGCGATTTGCCGCCGGGATCGGACTCAGATCGCGCGGTGGCGCGCCTGCCTGATGCCAGACCATCGTACCGCTTTCGATAGGCAAATTGCCGATGATGCAATTGGCCAGCGTCGTTTTCCCCATCCCCGGAAGTCCCAGCACACCAGTACACTTGCCGGGCTGCAGGTCGAGATCCACATCCCATAGCGTGTGCTGGTTACCGTAATAGTGATTCACTGCGCGAAGACTCAACATAGGTTTTCTCCATCATGAAGTTATCCGCCCGACAGGCCGGGGAGCAGAAGAAAATTGCAAATCTCTTGCCACAAATGGGAAATGCGCGAAAAACAGCGGGATAGCGTGATCCATCGGCAGCGATGTCTGGTTTTTAACGATCCGGGTTAATTTTGCGCACATTGCCAGTGCCTGGTCGCGTCGGGATGGTGCAGGAAGGTAAATGGTGAAAATGCGAGCAAGATCTCGACAGCCTCCAGGGCTCCGTTGGCTGATAAATATAAAAAAATGGCGATAATTTTTTTTTATCCCACCCGAAAAGAGCAAGTCGGTGTTTTTGCCAGGCGGCAGTCAGCACGGGCTGGAGGCAGTTATCCACTATTCCTGTGGATAACCTTGTGTATTAGAGTTAGAAAACACAATGTAAGCGAGAGAAGACGCGGCCTGCGACTAAATTGATGCGAAAGACGGCTCGAGAGAATAGTTATTGAAATACAGAATGTTAGATAAAAGCAATGGCTGTCGCGGAAGTGTCATGCGTTGCCATAAAACTTTCATCTGCTGTCTTGACAAATGTTAAAAAAGTCATTGGTTTGGGGATAACACATTTTTACTGGTTTTTTATCTCGCCAGCGCCAAAATTTTAGCCTGCTCTGACGGGCATTCTGATGGCGTAACAGAAATATTCTGGTGCGTTACTGTTTTTTTATCCAGTATATTTTACTGGCAAAATATACTACTGCGAGTAAAATTACACACCTGCCCGCCCATTGCTTCAGGTAGCTGCTCATGAGTAAACCGTTCAAACTGAATTCCGCTTTTAAACCCTCTGGCGATCAGCCTGAGGCGATTCGTCGCCTGGAAGAAGGGCTGGAGGATGGTCTGGCGCATCAGACGCTGCTCGGGGTGACGGGGTCGGGGAAAACATTCACTATTGCCAACGTGATTGCGGATTTACAGCGTCCGACGATGGTGCTGGCCCCTAACAAAACCCTCGCAGCCCAGTTGTACGGCGAGATGAAAGAGTTCTTCCCGGATAACGCAGTGGAATATTTCGTCTCCTACTACGACTATTATCAGCCGGAGGCTTATGTCCCGAGCTCTGATACTTTTATCGAGAAAGATGCGTCGGTAAACGAACACATTGAACAGATGCGTTTGTCGGCGACCAAAGCCCTGCTTGAACGGCGGGATGTGGTGGTGGTGGCCTCTGTTTCCGCGATCTATGGTCTGGGCGATCCGGATCTGTATCTGAAGATGATGTTGCATCTGACGGTGGGGATGATTATCGACCAGCGCGCGATCCTGCGCCGGCTTGCTGAACTGCAATACACGCGTAACGATCAGGTATTCCAGCGCGGGACGTTCCGCGTGCGTGGTGAGGTGATCGACATCTTTCCGGCCGAATCTGACGATATCGCGCTGCGTGTTGAACTGTTTGATGAAGAAGTTGAGCGCTTGTCGCTGTTCGACCCGCTAACCGGGCAGGTTGAATCCACTATTTCGCGCTTCACCATTTACCCGAAAACCCACTACGTGACACCGCGCGAACGTATCGTGCAGGCAATGGAAGAAATTAAAGTCGAGCTGGCGGAGCGGCGTAAAGTCCTGCTGGCGAACAACAAACTGGTAGAAGAACAGCGTTTAAGCCAGCGTACGCAGTTCGATCTGGAAATGATGAACGAGCTGGGTTACTGCTCGGGGATTGAAAACTACTCCCGCTATCTGTCCGGGCGCGGCCCTGGCGAGCCGCCGCCGACGCTGTTTGATTACCTGCCTGCCGATGGCCTGCTGGTGGTGGATGAATCCCACGTTACGATTCCGCAAATTGGTGGCATGTACCGTGGCGACCGGGCACGTAAAGAGACCCTGGTCGAATACGGATTCCGTCTGCCGTCGGCGCTGGATAACCGCCCGCTCAAATTTGAAGAATTTGAGGCGTTGGCCCCACAAACCATCTACGTCTCAGCGACGCCGGGCAACTATGAGCTGGAGAAATCCGGTGATGAAGTGGTCGATCAGGTGGTACGACCGACCGGCCTGCTGGATCCGGTCATTGAAGTGCGTCCGGTGGCGACACAGGTTGATGACCTGCTGTCGGAGATCCGCACCCGTGCGGCGATTAACGAACGTGTGTTGGTCACAACGCTCACCAAACGCATGGCGGAGGATCTCACCGAATACCTCGAAGAACATGGCGAGCGGGTGCGCTATCTGCACTCCGACATCGATACCGTGGAACGTATGGAAATCATTCGTGATTTGCGCCTGGGCGAGTTTGACGTGCTGGTTGGTATCAACCTGTTGCGAGAAGGCCTGGACATGCCTGAGGTCTCTCTGGTGGCGATTCTGGATGCGGACAAAGAAGGGTTCCTGCGTTCGGAACGATCGCTTATCCAGACCATAGGTCGAGCGGCGCGTAACATCAACGGTAAAGCGATTCTCTACGGCGATAAAATTACCGCATCGATGGCGAAGGCCATTGGTGAAACCGAACGTCGTCGCGAGAAACAGCAACTGTATAACGAAGAGCACGGTATTACGCCACAGGGGCTGAACAAGAAAGTCGTTGATATTCTGGCGTTGGGGCAGAATATTGCGAAGACCAAAGCGAAAGGTAAAGGGAAGTCGCGTGCCGGGGCGAAATCCGAGGTTGTTGAGCTGGACATGACGCCGAAAGCGCTGCAGCAGAAGATTCACGAGTTAGAAGGTCAGATGATGCAGCATGCCCAGAACCTTGAGTTCGAAGAGGCCGCGACGATCCGCGACCAGTTGCATCAACTGCGCGAGCTGTTTATCGCGGCGTCTTAACGCGTAGCCGGATGGCGGGGTAAACCCTTTATCCGGCCTACAGGGTAGATCGTGTTTGTAGGCCTGATAAGCGCAGCGCATCAGGCAAATACGTTCAACCTAACGCCTGCACCGCTTTCTCCAGCGCGCTATGCAGCAATTGACGGTCATGACGGTAGGGAATATCGCTGGCCTCCAGTTCATCCTGAATCACAATGCGGTCGGTCATGGCCGAAACATCGACTTTTGGTCCGACAATCACCGCATCAATCACCTTCTTACCAACATATTGCTCAATGATGGCCAGCTTATCGGCAAGCGTCAGGCTGGCGGCTGGCAGGCTGAGTTCGCGTCCCAGATTGCCGATATAAACCATTGGTGCCGGTGTGCGACGCAATGCCTGCGCCATTTCGTCAAGCAGCAATAGCGGCATCAGGCTGGTATAAAAACTCCCCGGTCCTATCAGGATCAGGTCCGCTTCCGCGATGGTTTCAATCGCTTCTCGCGTGGCGGGAACTTTAGGTGAGAGCATTAATTCTTGCGGCAGGGTAGTGAGCTGGTCGATATTTACTTCGCCATACACTTCATGTCCCTGATCGTCGAGCGCCATCAGGTCCACCGGTAGTTCTGACATGGGAATTAAATGTGCATCAACTTTTAGCAGGCTACGAATTAAATTGATGGCTTCCAGAGGCCGCACGCTGAGGTGATCGAGCGCCTTTAACATCAGATTTCCGAGGTTATGGCCGGAAAGTTCGCCATTACCGCCAAAACGATACTCAAACATCGCCGATGCGACGCTTGGTTGGGTAATTAACTGGTTGAGGCAGTTCCGCATGTCTCCCCAGGCAATACCGCCTTCTGAACGGCGAATTCGCCCCGTGGAACCGCCGTTATCGGTGGTCGTGACGATGCCCGTCAGGCGTGAACCTAAAGAGGAAAGTGACGACAGAACGCGTCCTAATCCATGCCCTCCGCCGAGAGCGACAACGCGATCCAGATCTGCCAGCGTACGAGTGCGCATAGTTATTCCTGATATCAATTGATCGGCGTTACAGTAACGTAAATAGCGTGTTTTCAGCAATTATCCAGTCGCCATCTGCAGAAAATAATTTTCTGCGATCTACCCCTTTCTGACGACATCCACCTGATAGCAAGATGATGTATATCAATGCAAAACGATGGTTTTTGCTTATTCTGTAGCGAAATTGCACGATCATGCCGCTATATACATATTTATACAGCGAAAGTGTACATGGCAAAAGTGTCATTTACACGCTAGTATCGGCATAACCACAATGTACTCGAAGCATGACGAGTATAAACACTCTAGCCTCTGCACCTGGGTCAAATGATACGGTGCTTTGGCCGTGACGATACGTGAATACGATTGTCACCAGGGCGCAGGAAGAAATGACTTCGCCTCCCGTATTTGGAAAGGTGTACATGGGCTCTCAACTTACCGATGCATTCGCGCGTAAGTTTTACTACTTGCGTTTGTCGATTACCGATGTGTGTAACTTTCGTTGCACTTACTGTCTGCCAGATGGCTATAAGCCAGGTGGTGTGACTAATAACGGCTTTCTGACCGTTGATGAAATTCGCCGCGTCACGCGTGCGTTCGCCAGCCTGGGAACGGAAAAAGTGCGTCTGACAGGTGGCGAACCGTCACTGCGTCGCGATTTTACCGACATTATTGCTGCCGTACGTGAAAACGACGCTATCCGTCAGATTGCGGTAACCACCAATGGTTATCGTCTGGCGCGCGATGCTGCTGCATGGCGCGATGCCGGGCTGACGGCACTCAACGTCAGCGTCGACAGCCTGGATGCCCGTCAGTTTCACGCCATTACCGGGCAGGATAAGTTTCAGCAGGTGATGGCGGGGATTGACGCCGCCTTCGATGCCGGTTTTGAAAAAGTGAAAGTTAACACCGTGCTGATGCGCGACGTAAACCATCATCAGCTGGACACCTTCCTTGCGTGGATCCAACCTCGGCCAATCCAACTGCGTTTTATTGAACTGATGGAAACGGGCGAGGGCAGCTCTCTCTTCCGTAAACACCATATCTCCGGACAGGTACTTCGCGATGAGCTACTGCGTCGCGGCTGGATCCACCAGATCCGACAGCGCAGCGACGGCCCGGCTCAGGTTTTCTGTCATCCTGATTATGTTGGTGAAATTGGTCTGATCATGCCTTATGAGAAAGACTTCTGCGCCACCTGTAATCGTCTGCGCGTTTCCTCTGTTGGCAAGCTTCATCTGTGTTTATTTGGTGAAGGCGGGGTGAACTTGCGTGATTTGCTGACCGACGACACCCAGCAGGCTGCGCTTGAAGAACGTATCTCTGCCGCGTTGCTGGAGAAAAAGCAGACCCATTTCCTGCATCAGAACAATACCGGTATTACGCAAAACTTATCTTACATTGGCGGCTGATCGCTAAAAGGAGTTTCTCATGAGTCAGGTAAGCGCTGAATTTATCCCGACACGCATTGCTATTCTTACTGTTTCCAACCGTCGTGGCGAAGAAGATGACACCTCCGGCCATTATCTGCGCGACTCGGCGCTGGAGGCGGGTCATCAGATTGTTGATAAGGCGATTGTCAAAGAGAACCGCTATGCGATTCGCGCTCAGGTTTCAGCCTGGATTGCCAGTGACGATGTGCAAGTGGTGCTCATTACCGGCGGCACTGGGTTAACCGAAGGGGACCAGGCACCGGAAGCGCTGCTGCCGCTGTTTGACAGAGAAGTTGAAGGGTTTGGCGAAGTCTTCCGTATGCTGTCGTTTGAAGAGATTGGTACCGCGACGCTGCAGTCTCGAGCGGTTGCCGGGGTGGCCAATAAAACGCTGATTTTCGCCATGCCGGGGTCGACCAAAGCGTGTCGTACCGCCTGGGAGAATATCATTGCGCCGCAGCTTGATGCCCGTACGCGTCCGTGTAATTTCCACCCACATTTGAAGAAATAAGTATGTCGCAACTGACTCATATTAACGCCGCTGGCGAAGCGCATATGGTGGATGTCTCCGCCAAAGCGGAAACCGTACGCGAGGCGCGTGCTGAAGCATTCGTGACCATGCGTAGCGAAACGCTGGCGATGATTATCGATGGCAGCCACCATAAGGGTGATGTATTCGCCACGGCGCGTATTGCGGGTATTCAGGCCGCCAAACGTACCTGGGATCTTATCCCGCTGTGCCATCCGCTGATGCTGAGCAAGGTCGAAGTCAATCTTCACGCCGAGCCGGAGCACAATCGCGTACGGATTGAAACGCTGTGTCGCCTGACCGGTAAAACCGGCGTTGAAATGGAAGCGTTAACGGCTGCCTCCGTAGCGGCGTTGACCATTTACGATATGTGCAAAGCGGTGCAAAAGGATATGGTGATTGGTCCGGTGCGTCTGCTGGCAAAAAGCGGCGGCAAGTCCGGAGATTTTAAGGTAGATGCGCATGATTAAGGTTCTCTTCTTTGCTCAGGTACGCGAACTGGTGAACACCGATGCGTTAGAAGTTGCCGCCGAGTTCGCAACGGTAGAAGCGCTGCGCAAGCATCTTGCGGCAAAAAGCGAACGCTGGGCGTTGGCGCTGGAAGACGGCAAGCTGCTGGCGGCGGTAAACCAGACGCTGGTCAGTTTTGATCATCCTCTTAACGCGGGTGATGAAGTCGCTTTCTTCCCGCCGGTAACCGGAGGCTAAAATGGCTGAAACGCGAATTGTTGTTGGCCATGCGCCGATTCGCGTCGGGGATGAGTATCCCTGGCTGGCAGAGCGCGATGAAGACGGCGCGGTAGTCACTTTCACCGGTAAAGTGCGCAATCACAATCTCGGTGACAGCGTTAAGGCGTTAACGCTGGAACACTATCCGGGAATGACCGAAAAAGCGCTGGCGGAAATCGTCGACGAAGCGCGTTCGCGCTGGCCGCTGGGCCGGGTAACGGTGATCCATCGTATTGGCGAACTGTGGCCGGGCGATGAAATTGTTTTTGTCGGTGTGACCAGTGCACATCGTAGTAGCGCGTTTGATGCCGGGCAATTCATTATGGATTACCTGAAAACGCGTGCGCCGTTCTGGAAACGCGAAGCCACGCCAGAAGGTGAACGTTGGGTCGACGCCCGCGACAGCGATAAGCAAGCAGCAAAACGCTGGTAGAGTACAATTGGTTTAGGCACATACTGACTCAGGAGATTGTCATGGACCGATTCCCACGATCCGATTCTATTGTGCAGGCCCGTTCCGGCCTGCAAACCTACATGGCGCAGGTGTACGGCTGGATGACCTGTGGGTTGTTACTGACGGCGTTTATTGCATGGTACGCGGCAAATACGCCCGCGGTGATGATGTTTGTCTTCTCCAGCAAAATCACCTTCTTTGGGCTGATCATTGCACAGCTGGCGCTGGTATTTGTCCTGTCCGGCATGGTGCAAAAGCTCAGTGCTGGAATGGCAACGACGCTGTTTATGCTCTACTCGGCGTTAACCGGTCTGACGCTATCAAGCATTTTCATTGTCTATACCTATTCGTCTATCGCCAGTACCTTTGTGGTCACCGGCGGGATGTTCGGTATCATGAGTTTGTACGGCTACACCACCAAACGCGATCTCAGCGGCTTCGGCAACATGCTGTTTATGGCGTTAATTGGTATCGTTCTGGCCTCGTTGGTTAACTTCTGGCTGAAGAGCGAAGCGCTGATGTGGGCGGTGACCTACATTGGGGTGATCGTGTTTGTCGGCCTGACCGCCTATGACACGCAAAAGCTGAAAAATATCGGTGAGCAAATTGACCTGCGCGACAGTTCCAACCTGCGTAAATACGCCATTCTTGGGGCGTTAACGCTGTATCTGGACTTCATCAACCTGTTCCTGATGCTGCTGCGTATTTTCGGTAATCGTCGTTAATTCTCTGTTGCCGGATGGCGCCACGCTTATCCGGCCTACAGTCTTGTAACGAAAGTAGGCCGGATAAGGCGTTAAGCCGCATCCGGCACTACAGTCACGGTGATTTAGCCATCGCTTCCTCGTTTTTTACCCGCACTTTTTCGTCCAACTTCGCTATCAGGTTTTTCCTCCTGCATCCTCGGTTTGAATGCGATCTTGTGTTTCGATCGCGGGTTGTGCTGGCGGCTCCACTTCAGTCAGGCGCGGAGTGTGTGCCGGTAGCCAACCGACCAGTGCCGGGAAGTGGCGTAAAAAGTGAAATGCTAATACGCTTTTGGTCAGGTTCCACCAGGTGCGTCTGGGTAACATTGATTCATCAACTCGCTGGCAGTCCTGCGCAATAATGGGATTCAGGTTGTCGCGCAGGATCTGATTGAAAGCACGGTCATAAATAATGAGATTGGCTTCCAGATTTAGCGACAGACTGAGCGGGTCAAGATTGCTGGACCCGACGGTAGCCCAGTGATCGTCCATCAGCGCCACTTTGCCATGCAGCGGCTTGCGGTGATATTCGTAGACGTGGACGCCCCCTTTGACCAGATAGTTATACAGCAGCCGGGCGCCCACTTTCACAATGGGTATATCAGGCTCGCCCTGAACGATGAGTTTTACCCGTACGCCGCGTCGTGCTGCTTTACGCAGGGCATGCAACAGACGATAACCGGGGAAGAAATAGGCATTGGCAATAATCACTTCCCGCTTTGCCTGCGCGAGCATTTTCAAATAATGGCGTTCAATATCATCGCGATGTTCCTCGTTATCACGCCAGACGAACAGCGCCTGCGCTTCACCGGGGCGATGATTTTCGACTGCCCGGTGATGCCGTCGCCACCAGCGGCGTACGGCGCTTTGTCCCGGCAGGTTTTCCAGCACGAATGTCAGAATATCAACCACAATCGGACCTTCAACACGCACAGCGTAATCTTGCTTGGCTTCCGGCCCATAGTCAGACATGTGTTCGGCGGAGTAATTAATACCGCCGACGAAGGCGATGCGATCGTCAATGACCACAATTTTGCGATGCATCCGGCGAAACAGATTGGTGCGCATCCCGAACAGGCGTGGGCGCGGATCGTAATAACGGAAAACAATACCCGCCGCGGTTAACTCTTCGACAAAGCTGTCGCTTAGATCCGGTGAGCCGTAGCCGTCCAGCAACACCTCTGCGGCGATCCCGCGGTGTGCGGCAGCGAGCAGTGCGGCATGTAGCTGTTTCCCGACCGCATCTTCAAACCAGATAAAGGTCTCCAGAATGATTTTTTGCTCCGCGTGCTCAATCGCGTGAAATACGGCGGGATAGTACTGATCGCCATTTTCCAGTAGCTGAATTTGATTGCCTTCACGCCAGCCAGTTTTCATACACGAATCTCCGCACTCAGAGGGGCATGATCGGACAAATGTCGCCAGTGACGCAGCGCCAGCGTCGTTGGGGTACTGGCATTCGCGTTTTTCACATAGATCCTGTCCAGACGCAGCAGGGGAAACTGCACCGGAAATGTTCGCGCCGGGCGACCGTGAGCGCGGGTAAAAATCTCGTCAAGGCCGGCCTGGCTCTTCAACGGATAATTTGCCTGTTGTCGCCAGTCGTTAAAATCGCCAGCAACCACCACGGGATCCGCGTTGGGCAGGGCATTGACCCAATTTGCCAGCATGCTGAGCTGTGCCTGGCGATGGGCTTCACGCAAACCGAGGTGGACGCACATCACATGAATCGGGCGGGAAAGCATCGGCGGCACAATGCGACAGTAAAGCACACCGCGTTTTTCACTCGTGCCAACGGATACATCACGGTTTTCATAATGCTCAATGGGGTAGCGCGATAGCACGGCGTTGCCGTGATGCCCCTGTGAATACACGGCATTGCGCCCGTAGGCGAAATCGCGCCACATGGTGTCGGCCAGAAACTCGTAATGGCTGGTATCCGGCCAGTTTTCTATCTGCAGTGAGTGTACGTCGTGAGCGCCCAGCACTTCCTGCAGGCACACAATATCTGCGCCAACTGCCCTGACGGCATCCCGCAGCTCGGGCAAAATAAAGCGTCTGTTAAAGGCGGTGAAACCCTTGTGAGTATTAATGGTGAGCACATTGAATGAAAATCGGTCTGCTGATTCGCTCATGATTCTCCCGTTGGCGTCACTTTCCTGACTCTCTCCATCATCCTTCGGGATGAGGGTTTTGACCGTATCGCGAATTCTGTGGCGAAATAAATAGTGTAGTCGCCGTCACAAAAAGATGCGGTGTTGCGGAATTTTCCGTAAAGTCCGGTACTCTGAATAATTAGTTAAAAATCCTTCAGGAGAAAAGCCATGAGGTGGCAACAACGTGTTCGTGTCGCAACGGGTCTAAGTTGCTGGCAGATTGTGTTGCATTTACTGGTAGTGGCGTTGCTGGTAATGGGCTGGATGAGCGGCAAGCTGGTGCACGTCGGCCTGGGATTATGCGTCGTGTATGGCGTAACGGTTATCTTAATGCTGGCATTGCAACGTCACCATGAACAGCGCTGGCGTGATGTGGCTGACGTGCTGGAAGAGCTGACGACCACGTGGTATTTCGGTGCGGCAATGATCGTACTGTGGTTACTGTCGCGTGTGCTGCAAAACAACGTGCTACTGGCGCTGGCGGGGCTGGCGATCCTTGCCGGACCCGCAGTGGTCTCGCTGTTGGCGAAAGACAAAAAGTTACATCACTTTGCGTCTAAACATCGCATACGCCGCTGAGCCTGTTGTGGCCGCTATCACCAATAGCGGCCACAAACTTCCCCAGACAATCTGCAGACTCGCATCCTTCAGGTAAATCTGTTTTGTGATGTCCGTAAAGTGACGGATCGGGTTTATCCATGTCAGATTCTGCAACCACACAGGCATATTTTCGACCGGAGAGACATATCCGGACAGCAAAATCGCCGGCATCATAAAGACAAAGACGCCGATAAATGCCTGCTGCTGTGTCGCGCACAGTGACGAAATCAGCAAGCCAAATCCCACCAGCGACAGTCCGTAAATCACCATCGTGAAGTAGAACAGCCCCAGTGAACCGGCAAACGGGATGTGATAGGCCCAGATGCCGATTGCCAGTACGATGGTGGCCTGAAAGGTGGCAACAATCAGTGCCGGCACCGCTTTACCGATGAAAATCTGCCAGGTGGTAAGCGGGGAAACCAGCAGTTGATCCAGCGTGCCTTGCTCGCGCTCGCGAGCAACCGAGAGCGAGGTGACGATCATTACGCCGATAGTGGTGATCATGGCGATCAGCGACGGAACCACGAACCATTTGTAATCCAGATTCGGGTTGTACCAGTTACGCACGACCAGCTCGCTGTTGTTTGGTTTCGGCTTGCCGTCCATCAACTCCTGCTGATACGTCTTAACGATCTGCTGCAGATAATTTGCGGCAATCTGCGCGCTGTTGGAGTTGCGCCCATCGAGAATTAGCTGCATGGGGGCCTGCTGGAAAGTATCCAGATTACGCGAGAAGCCTGCCGGGAAGCGCACCAGCAGCAGTGCTTTTTGCGTGTCGATGGTGGGTTGGATTTCCTGTGGGCTTTTTAGCAGCAGAATATGGGTAAAGGCGCTGGCACGGGCAAAACGCTGGGTTAATTCCACCGAATGTTTACCGTTATCTTCGTTATAGATAGCGATAGTGGCGTTAGTGACTTCCAGCGTTGCGGCGAACGGGAACAGAATGACCTGAATCAGTACCGGTAAAATCAAAATGGCCCGCGTCTGCGGTTCACGCAGCAGCGACTGCAGCTCTTTGCGAATTAATGTCCATAAGCGATGAAACATGCCAGTCCCCTTAATCCAGCCGACGTTTAGTTTTAAGCCACGTCAGGCCAATAAACATCACCGCAGAAGCGATTAAAAACAGCACGTTGATAATCAGCACCACCGGAATATTTCCCGCCAGAAACAGGCTTTGCAACGTGCTGACGAAATAGCGTGCGGGAATAATGTAAGTCACCGCGCGGATAATCGCCGGCATGCTGTCTATCTGGAAGATAAATCCCGACAACATAATTGAGGGCAGGAAAGCGGCGTTCAGCGCCACCTGTGCGGCGTTAAACTGGTTGCGGGTGATGGTGGAAATCAGTAAACCCATACCGAGCGTGCTGAGCAGAAACAGGCTGGTAATGAAAAACAGGATCAGCAATGAACCGCGATACGGCACGCCCAGAATAAACACCGACACCAACATACACAGCAGCATCGCCAGCATGCCAAGAAAGTAATAGGGGATAAGCTTACACAGCAGCAACTCCACGCGGGTCACTTCGGTTGACAGCAACGCTTCCATGGTGCCACGTTCCCACTCACGCGCTACCACCAGCGAGGTGAGGATCGCGCCAATGACCGTCATAATGATAGTGACCGCTCCGGGAATAATAAAATGCTGGCTGATGGCCGCCGGGTTAAACCAGTACCGGGTCTGCACATCGATCAGTGGCTCGAACGATTCACCCCGGTCTTCCGCCCGTTGCTTTTGCCAAATCTGCCAGATTCCTTCGACATAACCCTGCACAAAGTTAGCCGTGTTTGGCTCACTGCCGTCGGTGATGACCTGAATGGGCGCTACGTCGTTGGGGCGCGCCATCTGCTGGGCAAAATCCACCGGGATCACCACCAGGCCGCGAATGCGTCCGGCCTGCATTTTCTCAATCAATTCCTGACGGTTATCGCTGATGGTGGCGTCAATATAGGGCGAGCCGGTCATGGTATGGGTAAAGTCCAGCGCCTCTTTACTTTGCTGTTCAAGCAGAATCCCCACCCGCAGCTTGCTGGAGTCGAGGTTGATCCCGTAGCCGAAGATAAACAGCAGCATCAGCGGGATCACGACGGCAATTAGCCAGCTACTGGGATCGCGGACGATCTGGCGTGTTTCTTTCACGCACAACGCCCGCACGCGCCGCCAGGAGAGAGAGTGGCTACTCATGCGTATGCTCCTTATCCCAGTCATTGATTAGCGTAATAAACGCTTGCTCCATGGTCGGGTCCGGCGTGTCGCTGTCGGCAGCCTGAGCTTTCAGGTCGTCTGGTGTTCCGCTGGCAATCAGTTTGCCGCGATACACCAACCCGATGCGATCGCAGTATTCCGCCTCGTCCATAAAGTGGGTGGTCACCATCACCGTGACGCCTTTTTCCACCATGCTGTTGATATGCAACCAGAACTCACGACGGGTGAGGGGATCGACCCCGGAAGTGGGTTCATCAAGGAACAGAATGTCGGGTTCATGCATCAGCGAGCAGGCCAGCGCCAGACGCTGCTTAAACCCCAGCGGCAGTTCGTCGGTGGCGTGGGAAGCGATACTCTTCAGGCCAAATGCCTCGCTCATACGATCGATTTTCTCCTTCTGCGCCCGACCGCGCAGACCGTAGACGCCGGAGAAAAAGCGCAGGTTCTGCTCAACGGTCAGGTTGCCGTACAGGGAGAATTTTTGCGCCATATAGCCCAGATGCTGGCGTGCTTTGCCGGAGCTGACTTTCAGATCCATGTCCAGCACCAGCGCTTTGCCGGAGGTGGGAACCAGCAGGCCGCACATCATTTTAAAGGTGGTGGATTTACCGGCACCGTTGGGCCCTAGCAGGCCAAAAATCTCACCACGTTGTACGGAAAAGTCTACGTGGTCGGTCGCGGCAAAATCGCCAAACTTCTTGGTCAGCGCTTTGGCTTCGATCACCGTTTCGCCAGGCGTGCCTTCCACGGTATGCAGGATAGCGCCCAGTGGCGATTCCGATGTCCCGGCTCCGCCGAGTAAATCGATAAAGGCATCCTCGAAGCGGGGAGTCGTTTCGCTGATGTTAATCTCCGGCATGCCGTCTGCCCGACGAATATCGTCCGCAGTGGCTGCTTTTTTCAGGATTAAGCGTACCGATTTCCCCTGAATCATCCCGTCGCTGACCTGCGGTAGTTTTAATGCCCGCTGCAGCAATCGACGGTTATTTTCCTGCGGACTGCTCATCAGGAAACTGCGGCCCGCCATGGTTTGCGTCAGTCGCGTCGGTTCACCCTGATACAACAGTTCGCCTTCGTTCATCAGCAGTACATCGCGGCACTGCTCTGCTTCATCCAGATACGAGGTGCTCCAGAGGATCAACATGCCATCCCCGGCCAGCTCATGAACCATTTGCCACAGTTCACGACGGGAGATGGGGTCCACACCGACACCCGGCTCATCCAGCAACAATACTTTGGGTTCGCCGACCAGCGTACAGGCCAGCCCGAGCTTCTGTTTCATCCCACCGGAAAGTTTGCCGGCCAGTCGTCCGGTAAATGGCCCCAGCGAGGTAAATTCCAGCAGGCGGGCAAAGGTTTTTTCTCGCGCCTCACCGGTGACGCTACGCAAATCAGCATAGAGATTGAGGTTCTCCATGACGGTTAAATCTTCATACAGGCCAAATTTCTGCGGCATATAGCCCAGTACCGCATGCAGCGCGCTGTCGTCCTTGATAGGGTCAAAGCCAATCACCGCAGCACTTCCGGCATCGGGTTTTAACAATCCCGCCAGCATGCGCATCAACGTGGTTTTCCCCGCGCCGTCCGGCCCGACAAGTCCGGTCACGTAGCCTGCATGTACGGTGCAGTCGAGCGGGGCAACGGCCGGTTTTTCCATTCCGGCAAAGTTTTTAGTCAGCCCTTTGAGCGTAATAACGGCATCATTCATGCCGTGCCTCGTCACTGAATTTGATCGTCACCGGCATTCCCTGACGCAGCGCATCGTCCGCGTCGGTTACGACAATTCGCAGGCGATACGCCAGATCGGTGCGCAGATCAGGGGTCTCGACCGTTTTCGGCGTAAATTCGGCGGTTGGTGACACAAAGCCGATTTTGCCATGATACGGTTTGTCCGGGCGGCCGTCGGTATAGAGCAGGATCTCACGTCCTGGCTGCGCCTGGCTCAGATTGCGTTCGTCAACGTAGGCGCGAACCCAGACCGGACGCGTGAGCGACAGCGTCAGTACCGTACCGCCTGCGCTTAGCATACTGCCGGGTTCGACTGCACGGGTAAGCAGCGTACCGTCAGACGGCGAGGTCAGCGTGGTGTCATGCAAATTAAGCTCTGCCTGTGCCAGCTCAGCCTGAGCTTGTTCGAGCGTGGCTTTCGCCTGCTCGATGTCCTGCACACGATTACCGCTGCGATATTGGCTGAGTTTGTCCTGTGCGGATTTTAACGAGGCTAACGCCTGATCGCGAGATGAACGCGCGTTTTCCAGATCGTTAGCGGAGATGGTGCGGCTTTTCCACAATCCGACCTGTCGATTATAAAAGTTCTGTGCGTAATCATAGGCAGCCTGTGCCTGTTTGACGGCCGCTGCCGCCTGGGCGATCTCTTCAGCGCGATACCCGGCCAGCATCAGATCGTATTGCGCCTGGGCGGCGGCAACATTGGCTTTGGCCTGCATTAATGCGTTTTCATACGGTGCGTGATCCAGTTCGCCCAGCACCTGACCGGCGGTAATCGCATCGCCTTCATCAACCGCCAGCGAGGCCAGTCTGCCGCCGACGCGAAAACTCAGGTTGACGCTACGGATATCGACATTGCCGTACAGCGTCAGGCCATTATCTTGCCGACTTTGATACCACCACGTTCCACCGGCAATCACGGCAACGAGGGCCGCGATAACCAGCCCGAGAACGACAGGTTTTTTCATGACTCCAGACTCCTTTGCGTTAAGCCTTGCAGAATAAGATCGATGTGACAGGTGATCGTTTGATCAATCAGCGCGGTTTTATCTTCATCAAATTGTGACCAACCCGTACGCAACAGAATGGTTTCTTTCCCCAGACGAAAGGCCAGCACCTCGCCGAGGATGGCGTGGGTATGCAGAATCATTTGGGTATCGTTGGCATCGCCGCCGGTATAGGCGGCAATCAGGCGCGTCAGGTGTGTATGCAGCGGATTGATAACCTGGTCGTGCACCAGTTGATAAGCCGCGGTGGGTGAAAGCTGTTCCCGCGAAATAAATTTGCTCAGGTTAACGGTGTCGTCCTGGGTTAACAGCATGATCATATTTTTGCAGGCGCGCAGGATTAATTCGCGCATCGCGCCACGATCCGGCTCTGGCTGAGCGAATAAACGCTCGGCCTCTTCAGCGTGCGGGCGAAACTGCGAGCCGATAAAATCGGCAATCCACTGGGCGCAGGCGAGATATAAATCCTCTTTTGAGCCAAAATAGTAGGTGATAGCCGCAATGTTTTGCCCGGCCTGTGCAGCGATATCGCGCGTGGTGGCGTGCAGACCATACTCGCCGAATTGCGCCAATGCTGCGGCAATGAGCTGGTTCTTCGCCTGTTCACCTTTGGTTGTCATGGTGGGTGTATTCATAGCATGACCTGATCTTAATCAATCGATTGATTAAGATTATGACTGATGTGCAACCTTGTCCAGTCCGGATCGTTATTTTCCTCGCAGGGATAATTTATGCGGCACATCACAAAAACTGCTACACTCCGCCCCTTCATGACATTGTGGTTTTTGTCATCTCTATTGTATGTATCTCCCTGAAAACGACACCGGTAACGGTCAGGGCGGTTCGGAGTTGTTATGTCTTTTGATTCCCTTGGTTTAAACCCTGAAATTTTACGTGCCGTTGCCGAACAGGGTTACCGTGAACCTACCCCTATTCAGCAACAGGCGATCCCTGCCGTGCTGGAAGGCCGCGATCTGATGGCCAGCGCCCAGACCGGTACGGGGAAAACGGCAGGTTTTACCCTGCCGCTGTTGCAGCACCTGATTACCCATCAGCCGCATGGTAAAAGCCGTCGCCCGGTGCGTGCGCTGATCCTCACGCCAACCCGCGAACTGGCTGCTCAAATTGGCGAAAACGTACGTGATTACAGTAAGTATCTGAACATCCGCTCGCTAGTGGTCTTCGGCGGCGTCAGTATTAACCCGCAGATGATGAAGCTGCGCGGTGGTGTGGATGTACTGATTGCCACACCTGGTCGTTTGCTCGATCTGGAACACCAGAATGCGGTGAAACTGGATCAGGTTGAGATCCTGGTACTCGATGAAGCTGATCGCATGCTGGATATGGGCTTTATTCACGACATTCGTCGCGTTCTGGCGAAGCTGCCGGCAAAACGCCAGAACCTGCTGTTCTCAGCAACGTTCTCTGACGATATTAAGTCGCTGGCCGAAAAGCTGCTGCACAACCCGCTGGAAATCGAAGTGGCGCGCCGTAATACCGCCTCAGAGCAGGTGACTCAGCACGTTCATTTCGTGGATAAAAAACGTAAACGTGAGCTGCTGTCACAGATGATTGGTCAGGGCAACTGGCAGCAGGTGCTGGTGTTTACCCGTACCAAACACGGTGCGAACCATCTGGCTGAACAGTTGAATAAAGACGGCATCCGCAGCGCGGCAATCCACGGTAACAAATCTCAGGGAGCGCGTACCCGTGCGCTGGCCGATTTTAAATCCGGGGATATTCGCGTGCTGGTGGCGACCGATATTGCCGCGCGTGGCCTCGATATCGAAGAGTTGCCACACGTGGTGAACTACGAGCTGCCAAACGTCCCGGAAGATTACGTGCACCGTATTGGCCGTACCGGGCGTGCCGCAGCTACCGGCGAAGCGTTGTCTCTGGTGTGCGTCGATGAACACAAGTTGCTGCGTGACATCGAGAAGTTGCTGAAAAAAGAGATCCCGCGTATTGCAACGCCAGGCTACGAGCCGGACCCCTCCATCAAAGCCGAGCCGATCCAGAACGGTCGCCAGCAGCGTGGCGGCGGCGGTGGCGGTCGCGGTCAGGGTGGAGCAGGGCGTGGCCAGCAGCCGCGTCGTCAGGATGGCGGTGCGCCAAAAGCGAAGCCGCGTAGCGGCGAAGGCAAACCGGCAGGTGATAAGCCTCGTCCGCCGCGCCGTCCGCGCAAACCGTCTTCCGCCCAGTAATTCACCTTGCTGTCTGGCAGTATAAACACGCTATCCGGTCTACACAGGGTGTAGGCCGGACAGGTCAATCACTCCCCCGAACTTTGCGATTTCAGCACGATTGAGCAGGTATATCGTCCTGCCGGGTGAATCGAAATCGTCGTCTCAAATACTTTCCCGTCCCTGTCCAGATAACGACGCACAATTCTCATTGCTGGCGAATCAGGCGCTACGTTAAGGATCTTTGCCACCTTTTTGGGCACACCGACAGCCGTAATAGTCTGATGCACCTCATGGCTTTTGATGCCGTAATGCGTTTCGATCAAATCGCTGATTAATGAGTGTGGATCGTCACGGATGTAGGTGCGCAGCTTGGCGTAATCCGTGCTGGCATAGCTGTCCGTCCAGCAGATTGGCGCGTCGGGGTTTTGCGCATCTTCGCGAGTGCTGGCAATGTGCAGCCAGCGGGAACCTGGCGGGCAGCCAATCATCTGGGACAACTCGATGTCTGCCACAATCTCATCGATTTTCTTGATGACGCGCAGATTGTTTTTGGCCAGCAGCAACAGATCCTCAAGATGCGATAGCGGGTGATTGACACCGTTAGTCTTAGGTTCGCAAACGCGAGTTCCCGCGCCTTTACGCCGTGAAATCAGCCCCTGTTCTGTTAATTCCCTTAACGCCTCACGCATGGTGTGGCGGCTGACCTGCCATGTTTCGCACAGTTCCATTTCCGTTGGAAACAGCGAGCCGGGGGCAAAGGTCCCCACCGAAATTTGCTGCGCCAGTTCACGTGCTATTCGCTTGTACAGAGATTCTTTCATCGCGGTTTCATCAAAATATTAGTGATCTTTATCACGAAAATTTGTACGGACTATTCCCTACATTTCTTATGAATACTATAAATGTCCGTACATTCAAATGTACGGACATTTTATTATGTCTGGACATTGTGGCGGCGTTTGAATATCTAACAAACCACCGTAAACACGCATCTTATCACTATCAGATTTTCCAGGGGGATTTATGGCTTCGAATGTACTTGATTCTGTTCTGTTCAGGGATTCTTTCGGCACACCAGCGATGCGCGCGGTGTTTGACGATCGCGAGCTGGTACGCAAATACGTGGAAGTGGAAGTGGCATTAGCCAAAGCCCAGGCACGCTGCGGTGTGATACCCGAGGCTGCGGCGCAGGAAATTGCTGAAAAATGTAATGCCGATACGCTCGATTTTGATTTATTACGCCATGAAACCGAAATCGTGGGTTATCCGATCCTACCGCTGGTGCACCAGATTTCTAAACAGGCTGGCGAGTCCGGCGGCTATGTGCACTGGGGCGCAACCACGCAGGACATCATGGACACCGCGGTAGTTCTGCAAATTCGTGATGCATTCGCGTTAATTGAAACCGATATGGACAAGCTTCGTGCGACGCTGGCCGATCTCTCACGCCGTTACCGTGATACGCCGATGGCCGGGAGAACCCATTTGCAGCAGGCTCTGCCCGTAACCTTTGGTTATAAAACAGCCATCTGGCTGGATATGTTTGAACGTCACGCGGAACGTCTGACTCAGGCGCGTCCTCGTGTATTGGTCGGCGAATTTGCGGGTGCAGCCGGTACGCTGGCATCGCTGGGGGATAAAGGGCTGGCGGTACAAAAAGCGATGATGGAAGAACTTGGGCTGAATGTCCCTACGTCCACATGGCATGTTGCGCGTGATGGTTTTGCCGAAGCGGTGAATCTGTTAGCGGTGATTACCGGGTCGCTGGGCAAGATTGCCTACGACGTAATGCTGCTGGCAGCAAACGAGTTTGGTGAGTTGTATGAGCCGTTTGTTAAAGGGCGCGGCGCCAGCAGTACTATGCCGCAGAAACGCAACCCTATTTCCAGCGAGTTAATGCTGGCCTGTGCCAAAGGCGTTCGCCAACAGGCAGGGCTGATGCTTGATGCAATGGTGCAGGATCTGGAGCGTGCAACCGGGCCGTGGCATGCCGAATGGATTGCTATCCCGGAAAGTTTCGTCCTCAGCGCCGGGGCATTGCATCAGGCTAACTTTATGCTGGCGGGGCTGGTGGTTGATGAAGCGGCGATGAAACGTAACCTCGGCATGACCAACGGACTGATTGTGGCTGAAGCGGTCATGATGGGACTGGCGCCGTATATCGGTCGTCAGGATGCGCATGACGTCGTGTACGACGCCTGTCGTATCGTCAATGAACAAGGGGGACGACTGGCGGATGTGCTGAATGCGATGCCATCTGTCTCGGAACGACTTGACCCGCAGTTGATTGAAGAACTGACCGACCCGGCAAATTACCTTGGAATGGCGCCAGCAATGGTGGATCAGGTATTAGCGAGATATATGTCGCGGAAATGAACGCTCTTGGGCTAACGGAATAAGGATATTTTTATGTCAACGAATTCTGTCGCGGGAAAATCCATTCTGTCGTTCCTGATACCGCTGGCGATAGGCGCGATCGTTTGGTTTTATCCCGTACCTGATGGTCTGACGCCTCAGGCCTGGCATATGTTCGCGATATTTGCCGCGACCATTGCCGCGATCCTTACCCAGCCGCTCCCTTCGGGGGCGGTGATGTTGATTGCACTTTGCGTGGTCATTTTTACCAAAACCTTGCCAGAGGCAAAAGCATTGTCAGGTTTTGCATCCGGTACGGTATGGCTCATTTTCTGTGCCTACGTCTTGTCTCTTGGTTTTGTAACCTCGGGATTGGGGAAACGTATTGCGTATAAAATGTTATCGCTCTTTGGTGGCAGTAGCCTGGGTATCGCTTACTCACTGGGGGTTTCCGATCTGATTATGGCCCCGGCGATGCCATCCGTAACCGCGCGTTCCGGGGGGATTATTTTCCCTATCACTCGTTCCATCAATGATGTCTTGGGTTCCGCACCAGGGGCAACGGGCAAGCGTATCGGCGATTTCTTAACCATGGTGTGCTTCCAGTTTACGCCGATTACCGGGGCAATATTTCTCACCGGGATGGCGGCGAATCCGCTGGTAGCGAGTTTGGCGAAATCGTCATTAGGAATAGAGATAACCTGGGGTGGATGGTTTATTTCCGCAGTGGTCCCTGCGATGGTCTGTTTCTGCCTGATGCCGCTACTGGTCTATAAATTATTGGATCCCGAGCTTAAGCGTACGCCGGAGGCGAAAGCGATGGGCAAACAGGCCCTCGGTGAGCTCGGTTCGATGAGCAGCAACGAGAAAAAGGTCGCGTTTGGTTTTGTGCTGGCGCTGGTTGGTTGGGGTACCAGCTTGATTACGGGATTGTCTGCCACATCTGTCGGGCTGGGGCTGGCAGCTTATCTGTTTGCCTCGGGCGCTGTTAGCTGGAAAAGTTTGCTTAATGACCATGCGGCCTGGGATACGGTGATCTGGTTTAGCGTCATTATTAGTCTGGCGACAGGGCTTGCCGATCTGGGCTTTATTAAATGGATGACCATAAAATTAGGCAGCGGTATTCAGGGTTTTGGCGCGATCGAATCGTTTATTGTGTTGGGGATCCTTTACATTTACGTCCATTATCTCTTCGCTACGGCGACCGGGCATGTCGCTGCACTGTATGCCCCTTTCGCGGCCACGGCGATCGCAGCAGGCGCGCCGCCGATGATGGTGGCTATTTGCTTCGGTATCTTTAGTAACCTGATGTGGGGGAATACCGAGTACGGTGGTGGACCTGGCCCCATTTATTTTGCCCAGGGTTATTTTGAACGTCCGCGCTTTTACAAAATCAACCTCTGCGTGGTGACGGCGAATGTGATTATCATTTTTGTCGTGGGCATGCTGTGGTGGAAGCTGTTGGGATACTATTAAGCGTTAGCGAATTATTGGCCGGACAGGACCCGAACAGCCGTCCGGCCAGGAAAAATGAATTGCGAAGCGCTTTCCAGAATGGGGGAAAAAGGTACATCCAGGGACTGAAATGTGCCACAATAGTGGCTGTTTATACAGTATTTCAGGTTTTCTCATGGCACTAACGGCCGCGTTAAAAGCGCAAATCGCCGCCTGGTATAAGGCGCTTCAGGAACAGATCCCCGACTTTATCCCCCGTGCGCCGCAGCGGCAGATGATTGCTGACGTTGCGAAAACGCTGGCAGGTGAAGAAGGGCGGCATCTGGCGATTGAAGCGCCGACCGGGGTGGGGAAAACCCTGTCGTACCTGATCCCCGGTATTGCCATTGCGCGTGAAGAACAAAAAACGCTGGTGGTCAGTACCGCCAACGTTGCTTTGCAGGATCAGATCTACAGCAAAGACCTGCCGTTGCTGCGTAAAATTATCCCCGATCTGCGTTTTACCGCCGCGTTTGGTCGTGGTCGCTATGTCTGCCCGCGTAATTTAGCGGCGCTGGCCAGTACCGAACCCAATCAGCAGGATCTGCTGGCCTTTCTCGACGATGACCTGACGCCCAACAACCAGGAAGAACAAAAGCGCTGCGCCAGGCTAAAAGGCGATCTCGATAGCTACAAGTGGGACGGGCTGCGCGATCACACGGGTATCGCCATTGATGACGGACTCTGGCAGCGTCTGAGCACCGATAAAGCGAGCTGTCTGAACCGCAACTGCCACTACTATCGTGAATGTCCTTTTTTTGTCGCCCGCCGCGAGATTCAGGAAGCCGAAGTGGTGGTAGCCAATCACGCGTTGGTGATGGCGGCTATGGAAAGCGAAGCTGTTTTGCCAGAGCCGAAAAACCTGCTGCTGGTCCTTGATGAAGGCCATCATTTGCCGGATGTTGCCCGCGATGCGCTGGAGATGAGTGCAGAAATCAGCGCCCCCTGGTATCGGCTCCAACTGGATCTGTTTTGCAAATTAGTCGCGACCTGCATGGAGCAGTTCCGCCCGAAAACCACGCCGCCACTGGCGAACGCCGAGCGGTTGAACGGTCACTGTGAAGAGCTATATGAGCTGATTGCCTCACTTAATAACATCCTCAATCTCTATATGCCCGCTACCCAGGAAGCGGAACACCGCTTTGCAATGGGAGAACTGCCTGGTGAAGTGATGGAGATCTGCCAGCGACTGGCGAAACTGACGGAAATGCTGCGCGGTCTGGCGGAATTGTTTCTCAACGATCTCAGCGAAAAAACCGGCACCCACGATATTGTGCGTCTGCATCGGGTTATTTTACAGATGAACCGGGCGCTGGGCATGTTTGAGGCGCAAAGCAAATTGTGGCGTTTGGCATCGCTCGCGCAGTCATCAGGCGCGCCGGTGAGTAAATGGGCGACGCGTGAGGTGCGTGACGGACAGATCCACGTCTGGTTTCACTGCGTGGGGATCCGCGTGAGCGATCAGCTCGAACGCCTGCTGTGGCGCAGCGTGCCGCATATTATTGTCACTTCTGCCACGCTGCGTTCTCTCAATAGCTTCTCGCGTCTTCAGGAAATGAGCGGGCTGAAAGAAAAGGCCGGAGACCGCTTTGTCGCGCTGGATTCACCGTTTAACCACGTTGAGCAGGGCAAAATCGTTATTCCGCAGATGCGCTACGAACCGTTAATTGAGCACGAAGAGCAGCATATCGCGGAAATGGCCGCTTATTTCCGCGAACAACTGGAAAGTAAAAAGCATCAGGGCATGCTGGTTCTGTTTGCCAGCGGTCGGGCGATGCAGCGTTTTCTTGAGCACGTTACCGATCTGCGCCTGCTGTTGCTGGTACAGGGCGACCAGCCGCGCTATCGTCTGGTGGAGTTACACCGAAAACGGGTAGAAAACGGCGAACGCAGCGTGCTGGTTGGGCTGCAGTCTTTTGCTGAAGGTCTGGATTTGAAAGGCGAGCTGCTGAGCCAGGTGCATATTCACAAAATTGCGTTTCCGCCTATCGACAGTCCGGTAGTGGTCACTGAGGGGGAGTGGCTGAAAAGCCTGAACCGCTACCCTTTTGAGGTGCAAAGCTTACCGGCAGCATCGTTCAATTTGATCCAGCAGGTTGGGCGACTCATTCGTAGCCATGGCTGCTGGGGTGAAGTCGTGATCTACGATAAGCGGTTGTTGACCAAAAACTATGGCAAGCGTTTACTGAATGCGTTACCCATTTTTCCGATAGAGCAACCTGCTGTGCCAGACGTTATAGTAAAACCAAAAGAAAAAACGAAACCTACGCGCCGCCGTCGGCGTTAACGATGCGAGCAACAGGAAAGGAGTTATCGATGGATTACCGCAAAATCATCAAAGAGATTGGGCGAGGTAAAAATCACGCGCGTGACCTGGACCAGGATACTGCTCGCGGACTGTATACCCATATGCTGAATGGCGATGTCCCTGACCTTGAGATGGGCGGCGTGCTGATTGCGTTGCGCATTAAAGGAGAGGGAGAAGCGGAGATGCTGGGCTTTTATGAAGCGATGCAAAACCACACCATTCGCCTGACGCCGCCAGTTGCTAAACCCATGCCCATTGTTATCCCCAGTTACAATGGCGCGCGCAAGCAGGCGAATTTGACGCCGCTATTGGCGATTTTACTGCATAAGCTGGGATTCCCGGTGGTGGTGCATGGCGTCAGCGAGGATCCTAC
The DNA here is from genome assembly GCF_014104295.1 of Citrobacter sp. RHBSTW-00029. Classification (NCBI taxonomy): domain Bacteria; kingdom Pseudomonadati; phylum Pseudomonadota; class Gammaproteobacteria; order Enterobacterales; family Enterobacteriaceae; genus Citrobacter; species Citrobacter sp. RHBSTW-00029. Next base: position 2,661,029 of record NZ_JABXRT010000001.1, on the reverse strand, counting down.
CCGCGTGCTGACAGAAACCATTTTTGAACTGATGGGGATTGCGCCGACGCTGCATGCCGGGCAGGCACAGGCAAAACTGGATGGTCATCAGCCGGTGTTTATCCCGGTAAGCGCGCTGTGCCCTCCGCTGGAAAAACAGCTGGCGATGCGCTGGAGAATGGGGGTGCGCAACAGTGCGCACACGCTGGCTAAATTAGCCACGCCGTTTGCCGAAGACGCCGCGCTGCGTCTTTCCAGCGTGTCACACCCGGAATACGTCTCACGTGTGGCAAAATTCTTCGGCGATATCGGTGGACGTGGCCTGTTGATGCACGGTACCGAAGGCGAGGTGTACGCCAACCCGCAGCGCTGTCCGCAGATAAGCCTGATAGATTCGTCCGGCGTGCGAGTGCTACAGGACCGACAGAGCGAGATGCCTGACGAGCCGGTACCGCTGCCGGTGGCAAAAGACCCGGAAACCACCGCACGCTGGATTGAGCGTTGTCTGGCTGGCAGTGAGCCGGTTCCGGCATCGCTGAAAATCCAGATGGCCTGCTGCCTGGTGGCAACCGGTGAATCCGCGATGCTGGATGAAGGACTTGCTCGCGTCGAGCAAAGTTTCTAATCCATTTGTTGTTCCGGCGGGCCATTTACCAGGCCTGTCGGTTCTCTCTTTTCATCAACGTGAAATTTCTGCACGTTTATTGACCTCCTGAGCGCCGTGGCGCAGCATAGTTTGTTGAATAATAAGAAACACAATCAACACGCGACACAACAGGAGATAACAATGAACAGTGGACATCGCTTCCATGTGCCAACGCTGCACGCCTTTATCCAGGCCGTGTTTCACCAGATGGGAAGCAATAAACAGGAAGCGCAGTTGGTGGCCGATCATCTGATTGCCTCTAACCTCGCCGGTCATGACTCCCACGGCATCGGCATGATCCCAAGCTATATTCGCTCATTCTCGCAGGGACATCTGCAGATCAATCGTCATGCCAAAGTGGTTAAAGATGCGGGGGCGGTGATTACGCTTGATGGCGATAGTGCCTTTGGCCAAGTGGCGGCGCACGAAGCAATCACGCTGGGGATTGAAAAAGCGCGCCAGCACGGTATCGCCGCCGTGGCATTACATAATTCGCATCATATCGGACGTATTGGCTACTGGGCGGAGCAATGTGCGGCGGCAGGTTTTGTCTCAGTGCATTTTGTGAGTGTGGTCGGGATCCCGATGGTCGCACCGTTTCATGGCCGCGATAGTCGTTTTGGCACCAACCCCTTCTGCGTTGTGTTTCCACGTAAAAATGATTTCCCGTTGCTGCTGGACTATGCGACCAGCGCCATCGCTTTTGGCAAAACGCGCGTGGCGTGGCACAAAGGTGAGCCGGTTGCGCCGGGCTGTCTGATTGATGCTCAGGGGGCTCCTACTACCGATCCTGCCGTTATGCAGGAATCGCCATTGGGCTCGCTGCTCACCTTTGCCCAGCATAAAGGCTACGCGCTGGCGGCAATGTGTGAAATCATGGGCGGTGCGCTTTCTGGCGGTAAAACGACCCACGAAGCCAGTTTGCAGAACAGCGCAGACGCCATTATTAACTGCATGACCACGATCATCATTAACCCAACACTATTCGGTGCCCCGGACTGTGACAATCAGGTTTCGGCATTTGCTGAATGGGTCAAAGCGTCGCCGCATGCTGAGGATACGCCTATCCTGTTACCGGGTGAGTGGGAAGTGAATACCCGTGAAGAGCGGCTGGCGCAGGGTATCCCGCTTGATGCCGGAAGTTGGCAAGCGATATGTGAGGCGGCACAGCAAATCGGTATGCCGGATGCGGTATTGCAGGCGTTTCGCCAACGGCTTGAACGTTAGATAAAAAAAGCCCGTCCAGTGGCGGACGGGCAAACAAAGGGTAACAAACAGGGTCAATGAGGGTTGGAGCATTGGGTCGTACAGGAATTCTGTTGGTTATTTGTAGATAACCGCGGTGCCGCTCATTTTGTCGTTGCCGACAGCGGAGGTGATGCTGTAACCACTTGCACCAGCAGCAGCTGCTTTTTCAGCCAGTTTTGCTTCCAGGCCGTCCAGCGTGGTGGCGCCATCAGCAGATACCACACCCATTTTATTCATGCTTTGCGCCTGAGTGGAGGTAACCGGCTCAGCAGCGAAAACACCAAATGACAGGGTAGACAGGGCGATAGCAGCAACAGCAAATTTAATGTTTTTCATGATTTTTCTCTCGCAGGTTTATTCGGTTAGTCGATGTTCTGTTCAGCAGACGTTGTTCTGTCGATGTGAGAAGTATCACGTTTTTTTCGGTGAGAGAAAATCGAATAGAATTGACGACATCAATCAAAAAAATTGAATGACAAATAACTTATTGAATATTAATAAATTCAGAAGAGGGATTTACAGTTCTTGTCATAGCGCTTTACAGAGAAAGTGACAACGGCACATTTTGCTACACCGCGAGTGAAAAAGCGTGCTCGTAAAGGAAATCGTATGCGCTGAAACTTTTGGTAAAGATGAGTCAACGTAGCTGGCTGTCTTTCGAACCTCTGCGATTATATCCTGAAAATGCAGAGTTATGTGAATCTTTATCCTGCTGGCAGGAGATGCACAAACGCACGCCGGGTACCGCTTCACGGCGCGCCTGCGGGATAGGATTGCCACATTCTTCACATTCATGCAGACTTTCCCCCGTCGATAACTCACCGCGGGCGCGGGCAACAGCATCTTCAATCGTATTGTTGATCTGTTCGTTAACAGCGTCGTCATTTGCCCATCCGGATGCCATATGTACCTCCTGTTGATGTCTACAGAATAAGTATAGCGAATGTGATGGGCGAAAAACGACCACGCATCAGCGGTATCAGATTTCAGACCATTCGCGCAGCAGGTTATGGTAGAGATTGAGTAATGACAGGATCTCGCTACTTTCCCCATGACGTGCCTTCAGGGACTGAATGTTTTTATCCAGTTCAAAAAGCATGGCGCGATTTTTGTCATCACGGATCATTGATTGTACCCACATAAAGGATGCCACACGAACGCCATGGGTTACTGGCGTGACGCAATGTAGGCTGCTGGAAGGGTAAAGCACCAGATCGCCTGCCGGAAGTTTCACCGCATGCTGGCCGTAGGTGTCATTGACCAGCAGCTCTCCTCCCGCATAATCGTCGGGATTACTGAGGAATAAGGTGGCGGAAAGGTCTGTGCGCATCCAGCCGTTTTCCGGGTGACTACGCACCGCGCCATCAACGTGAAAACCGTAGGTTTCGTTGTTCTGGTAGCGATTAAACAGCGGTGTGGAGAGCGTTTTCGGTAATGCTGCGGCGAAGAAAAGCGGGCTGTTATTCACCGCGGTTTGTACCGCCTGTTGCAAAATTCCGTAACGCTCACTTTGCGTATCCACCTGCTGGTTGTTTTTTACCTGCGCGCCCTGAGTGCCGGTGGTTGCGCGGCCATCAACCCAGTCGGCAGCGTCCAGTTGTTCGCGAAACCAGGCGACATCCTGCGCCGACAGAACGTCGGGAATGTGGTACATCATCAGTGTTTCTCCTGAAAGTGGGGCTAACGCCCCACGAGATGGATCAGAAATGCATATTGGCGGTGAGCAGGAAGGTTCTTGGCTCGCCCGGATGGTAACGGTATCCACTCTTGTTAATGGAGGATACATAATCGGTGTCGAACAGGTTATAGACGTTCAGCTGGAAATCGAGATTGCGGTTTACGCGATAGCCTAACTTGGCATCCGCAACCCAGTAGCCTTCAGTATAAGATGGCGTACCCACGGCGCCGTCCGAGCCGCGATGCATACTGCCCACGTAACGTGCGCCCGCGCCAACGGAAATATCATCGGTAGCCTGATACTGGCTCCACAGCGTGAAGGCATGTTCCGGCGTATAGGGCAGGGAAGAAGAACCATCCTGAGCAACGTTTTTGCCGCTGTGGATCGTGGCGCGTTGCTGGGTGTATCCCCCAATAACCTGCCATGCGGGAGTGATGTTGCCAGCTACAGAGAGTTCGTAGCCTTCAACGCGTTTCTCCCCGTACTGGGAATATGTTCCGTCGTCGTTCTGCTCTACTTCATTTTCAATATCCGTACGGAAAATCGCGGCGGTTAACAGCAGGCGCTTATCCAGCACCTCCCATTTGGTGCCGATCTCGCTGGTTTTCGCTTTCTGCGGTTTAAAATCGGTCCGGTTGGCGCTGTTACCGCTTCCGCCCTGTGCAAGGGCAAAGTTACTGCCGCCCGGCGGTTGCTGAGAAACGGCATAGTTAATGTAGACATTGCCGTTATCGGTCAGGTGATACAGCGCGCCCGCTTTCCAGTTCACCAGATTGCCTGATTTGGCAGTATCCACGGTCGTAACCGGAGAACCTTTGGCGACGCCTGTCGGACATGCAACTGCACCACGGCCAGAAGCACCGCACGCGGTGGCGCTGTCATACTCGGTACGATAATTATCCAGACGAATACCACCGTTCAGTTCAATATCACGCGTAATTTGCAGAGTATCGAAGGCGTAAATACCGAAGGTATCGGTCTGGCCGTTGGCGTTGGCGCCATTACGGGATAATCCACCAATGTTCACGTTGCTGTTCGGTGAGTAAATATTGACCGGCGGCGGGGTGATCGGGACTACGCCATAGTTGGTTTGCGTTTCGCGCGTCAGCTCCACACCGGTGCTGATGTCATGACCGATGGATCCCGTGTAAAACTTTGAGGTCAGGTTGGTCTGGTTGGTGAGGATTTTGTTGCTGACATCTTTGGTATTCGCGACACGCGACCAGTTCCAGGTGTCAACGCTGCTGGTGGGTTGGGTGATGTTTGACGCACCGCCCATTACCGCCGTCATCAGATAATCCTGCTTAATACGCGACCAGCGGGTGGTGTTGCGAATCGTGGTGCTGTCGCCCAGATCATGTTCAAAACGCATCGTCGCAGTATCGGTCGTCGAATCGTCGTAATCCGAGTTTGTACCGTAGAAATTATGCGTATCCACTTTTCCTGAATGATTCAGTGCAGACGTCCCTGCGGAAGGCGCTGAATATCCCGGCAAGCCGATGGTGGGGACACCGCCATCCGGTGTGTTGTGTTGAGTAACGTGTAGATAGTTCAGATACAGTCGGTTCTCGGTACCTAAGCCAAAAGCGAGAGAGGGGGCCACGCCGTAACGTTCATTCTGCACGTTGTCGCGACCGGCATCATGTGTTTTTTCACCCATCAGGTTTAAGCGTACTGCGGTGGTGTCACCGATGACCTGATTGATATCCAGCGTTCCCCGGCGAAACCAGGCGCTACCGACGCTGGCTGAGGCATCAATACCTGAATCGGTGCGCGGCTGCTTGCTGATCATATTGATGGAGCCAGTGGGGGCACTGCGACCATAGTCGGTACCGGAAGGGCCTTTAATCACTTCAACCTGTTCCGTATTGAAGGTGTCACGCGTGACGCTACCAATATCACGAATACCGTCGATATAAATGCTGTTTGAGGTGTCAGCACCTCGCATATACACCGCATCGCCGGTGGTGGAGTTACCATTTTCACCCGCAAAAAATGCGCCAACACCCGGCACGTTTTTCAACGCATCGGTCAGATTTGTTGCGCCTTGATCCTTAATCACCTGCTCAGATATCACCGTCATGGTGCGGGTGGTATCCGCCACCGGGCGAGAGAATTTAGGGTCGGCAGACTGTGTTGGGGCGTACAACGAAGGTTTGGCCGCTTCAACGACCAACGTATCTTCTTGTTTTTTATCCTGATCGCCTGCGGCGACAGCCTGGGCTACCGGAGACAGGCCAATGCACAGACCGGCAAAAAAAGTCAGTGAATGAAAACTACTGGACGGCAAGTTGCGATTTTTATCCATGTTAATGAATGACTTATTATTTTTGAGTAGAAGGTTTCACTCAAACGAAGGGACATCTCTGTGGACGTTATACCCTGCAGGCCTCGCCTGAATGAAATGCGTAATTGATAATAATTTTGATAAGCATTATCAATAAGTGTGACGTTTTAGCATTCATTACTTCAAAAATAAATACATTTATTTACATTGAATTCAAAATTCCAACATGGCGGTTACAGTTCATGCAGGGGATTTCAGAAAGAAAGGACAGCAAACTGCATTCAGGGCGAATGCAGTTGAGCTGAGTGAGAGTTACTTATAAATAGTTGCTGTACCGTACATCTGATTTTTACCGCCAGCGGAATTAACCACAAAACCTTTCGCGCCTTGCTCTTTGGCTTTTTCTGCCAGCTTACCTTCGAGGTCATCCAGGCTTGATGCTCCGCTCACGGAAATCGTACCGGAGGCTTGTAGTGGACCGTTGGCAGGACTGGCATTGGGCTGGGCAGCAAAAGTCGCAAATGTCATGCCGGTAAGTATGGTAGCGGCAAGGAATGTGAGGCATTTCTTCATGATGATATCCTCTGAGAAACAACAGATCGTGCCTGATAAGTTTAGGTCGTCATTGCAGGGCATTTGCCGCAAAAAATCGACCAACAACAGGCTATTTTTTGAACGATGCAATTCGTATAAAAAATGAAATTTCCCTGCTGTGTATGTTTACCCCGTGGCGTTATGCGGGTATCTTACGCCGCTGTTAAAAGGAGAATGCTATGCCCCCCCAGAAACCGGGATTACATCCACGCAACCGCCACAATGGCCGTTATGATCTTGCGACGTTATGCCAGGTTACCCCCGAGCTGACGCAATTTCTCACCCTCACGCCCGGCGGCGAGCAGAGTGTTGATTTCGCCAATCCGCAGGCAGTTAAGGCGCTCAATAAAGCACTGCTGGCGCATTATTATGCGGTGGCAAACTGGGATATCCCGGAAGGTTTTCTTTGCCCACCGGTTCCGGGTCGTGCGGACTACATTCACCATCTGGCCGACCTGTTGGGTGAAACCACCGGAACCATCCCTGCAAATGCGAGCATCCTGGATATAGGCGTAGGGGCAAACTGTATTTATCCGCTGATCGGCGTGCATGAATACGGCTGGCGATTCACGGGCAGTGAGAGCAGTAGCGAAGCGTTTACCAGTGCTCAGGCGATCATAAACGGCAATCCGGGGTTAACCCGTGCTATTCGTCTGCGTCGCCAGAAAGATGCGACGGCAATCTTCAACGGTATCATTCACAAGAATGAGCAGTATGAAGCCACATTGTGTAACCCGCCATTCCATGATTCTGCGGCCTCAGCCCGCGCAGGAAGCGAGCGCAAACGCCGCAATCTGGGCCAGGACAAAGATGATGCGCTGAACTTTGGCGGACAGCAGCAGGAGCTGTGGTGTGAAGGGGGGGAAGTGGCGTTCATCAAAAAAATGATCGCCGAAAGCCAGGCCTTTGGTCGCCAGGTAATGTGGTTCACCACGCTGGTTTCGCGCGGCGAGAATTTGCCTCCGCTATATCACGCGTTAACCGATGCGGGCGCGGTGAAAGTGGTTAAAAAAGAGATGGCCCAGGGGCAAAAGCAGAGTCGCTTTATTGCCTGGACCTTTATGGATAACGATCAGCGTCGTCGTTTTATGGCGCGTCAACGCTAAAGCGTGGGCTCGGCTGGCGGCAGCGGTTCGCTTGCCGCAGGGGTTGGGCCATGCACCGGTGCAGGCAAGACCTGATACGTCTGTACCGGCGCGCGTACGTTGGCCAGATCGAAGTATTTTTTCACCTGGCTGTCGAGCGCAAAACGTACCGTCCACTGCTTCAGCGGCAAGGTGGTAAACGAAACCCGCAGCGTGAAGGCCGTATTGGTTAACCCCACAATCCCGGCAAACGACGGCTCGCCAATGATAAGCCCGCGGATATCTTCTTTTTCCATCACCGCAGCAACCGCGTCTTTCAATGCCTGATTCGCTTTATCCGCATCCTCATGGCGGTCTACATCGTAATTGGCGACGACCGATCCAATGCCACGCACAAAATTGGCGAAGGTCGTTATCGATGACCACGGGATGATATGGTACGCCCCGGTGTCCTGACGCACGCCCACTGAGCGGATGGACATCCGTTCTACCGTACCGGTGAGTGGACCGATGGTCACCAGATCGCCGGTGTTCATGCCATTCTCGAACTGAATAAAGATCCCGGTAATAATATCTTTTACCAACGTTTGTGAGCCGAAAGAGATAGCCAGCCCCAACGCTCCGGCACCAGCCAGTAAAGGGGCGATATTGACGCCAATTTCGGACAGTACAATCATGATAGTGATCGTGCTGATGATCACCGCCAGTGCGTTGCGAAACAGCGTCAGCAGGGTGCGAGTACGCGCGCTGGGTAACGGGCGACCATGAATATCGGAAGCCAGACGATTTTCAATCAGGCTGGCGAGGATCGTCCAGCCGATGGCGGAGAAGAATAAAATCAGCGCGATACGGATCAGGATATCCACCGTTTTTTCGCCTGCGCCGTAATGCAGCCAGTTCCAGAAGTCGAACAGTCCCCAGGCGTTGAGTAGCAGCATGACCGCGACGCACACTGTCAGGATCCTGGCCACGCTTAACGCCGTTGACAGCCAGCCATTTAGCCGCTTTTGTAATTCCGGATAGCTGCGCTGCGTGTGCGGCGACAGGGTAATGGTTTTGGCAATCCAGCGGGATAACATGCCGGATACAAAGGCGGCTATCCCGATGATCACCAGGCTGCGCAGCGTGGCGCCCATCATGAATTTCAGGCTGTTGCCTGGATCAAACAGCGAGAAGAAAAACAGCACAATGAAGTAGGCGCTGGCCAGCCAATGCCATATCAGCGCAAAAGCACGGATAAACAGGCTAAAGAAAGCTAAAGAGCGTGCGGCAAGATTCTGTAAGTGCTGGGTAATCTCATTCTTGTTTCTGAAAATCAGGTACAGCGCCCACAGCGTGATGCACAGCATGATGATGACGTTTGCCATCGCGCCGACCTGCACATTAACCTGATTCGAAATAATGGGTACGGCAACGATAAGCCCGTAGCCAATCAGGCTGCTCAATGAACTCAAACGGCGATTCCAGTAGCGTGCGCCTGCATCCTGAATGTTAAACGGGCGCAGCTCGGCCACCGCCGGGCAAAATATCAGGCGCAAAATGGCCTTGAAGAATTCAATCAGGGCGAAGGCATTGAGAAACAGGCTTTGCTGAAAGGCGATGGTGCGACTGCCGGCGTTCATTTTGTCGCTCAGTATCTGCCCGACAAACAAGGTGAGCGCCAGTAGAAGCAAATCGATAACGAATGCGCCAACGATCATCGCCGGAAGCTGGAGCCAGTTGCTGCGCTCACGGTTTTTGCGTCGTGCCCATTGTCCCATTTTGCGATACAGCGGCAGCGCGCACAGGCGAACCAGCCAGAAAAAACCGAACACTGACACCGCCAGCATTAAAAAATGCGTCAGGGCATTGGTGAATGTTTGCGGGTTAAAGATCTTATGCGGGGCATCGGTAATATTGCGATAAAGCTGGGCAAAGCGGCTGGAGAGGGCTTCACCGTAGTGGCGGGTGACATCCGTGACGTTTTCCAGTACCGTTTTTTCTTCCGTTAACGTGGGCGGGACAATGGTCGGCACCGGCTCGGCAGGAGGGGCAGTGGCCACTTTGCGTAACTGGCCGATCAGCTCCTGACGCGAGGCGTCATTTTCCAGCACATCGGCCAGGGCGCCGTAAGCCGCCTTTTTCTGTTCAATATCCGGCTCTTTCGCCGGTGTGGTTTGCGCGTTGGTTGACGTTGGCGTGGTGACGCCAGGAATCGTCACCGCCTGGGTCGGAAGACTCAACAGACAAACAATGATGAACAGGATCCCGCGCATCACTCCTCCCATGAGAAAATAAATTCAAAAGGATAAGTATAGATGTCAGGGCGGGAGAGAATTGAAATGAGAGGATTCTGGTGAAAAACCTCCCTTCGGGCGAAGGGAGGCAGGGCTATCAGGAAACGTGCTGCAAGAATTCCTGTAAGCGTTGGCTGGGCGGATTTTCAATCAGGGCCTGCGGATTACCGTCCTCGGCAATACGTCCCTTATCAATGAAAATCAGGCGTGAAGCCACTTTTTCGGCAAAACCGATTTCGTGGGTCACAATCACCATGGTCATTCCTTCTTCCGCCAGATCCTGCATAACTTTCAGAACTTCGTGGCGCAGTTCCGGATCCAGCGCTGAGGTTGGCTCATCAAACAGCATCATTTTCGGCTTCACCGCCAGCGCACGGGCGATAGCCACACGCTGTTGTTGACCGCCGGACAGCTCAGAAGGGTAGTGATGGGCGCGCTCGGCCAGACCCACTTTCGCCAGCAGTTCTTTCGCCAGTTTCTCGGCCTGTTCTTTATTTGCCCCGCGTACGCGCTGCGGCCCAAACATGACGTTTTCCAGCGCCGTCAGATGCGGGAACAGGTAGAACTGCTGAAACACCATCCCGGCTTCCTGGCGGATTAACCGCTCGTCTACCTTCGGATCGTTCACTTTCAGGCCGTCAACAATCAGGTCACCGGAGGTAATTTCTTCCAGCTTGTTAATGCAGCGCAGCAGGGTAGATTTACCGGAGCCAGATGGCCCGATAATCACCACGACTTCACCTTGTTTAATATTCAGATCGATGTTGTGTAGCACCTGGGTTGGACCAAAGTGCTTAGAAACGTTTTTAAATTCAATCACAGGATTTTCATCCTTCTTTCCAGACGACGCAGAATGAAGCTCAGCACCAGCGTAATGATCAGATAGAACACTGCAACGGCGCTCCAGATTTCCAGGGCGCGGAAGTTACCAGCAATGATTTCCTGACCCTGACGCGTCAGTTCAGCGACGCCAATGACGATAAACAGCGAGGTATCTTTGATGCTGATGATCCACTGGTTGCCCAGCGGTGGCAGCATACGACGCAGCGCGAGAGGTAAAATTACGTGGCGGATGGTCTCCGTGCGTGAAAGTCCAAGCGCCAGGCCAGCCTCGCTGAATCCTTTGTGGATTGAGAGTACCGCGCCACGCGTGATTTCCGCGATATAGGCACCGGAGTTAATCATGATGGTGACAACAGCGGCGCTGAAGGGGTCAATACGCAAATCGTTAAACGCCATTGGCAGGGCGAAGTAGATAAACATCACCTGTACAACGATTGGCGTACCGCGGATGACTTCGATAAACACCAGCGCTACGTGGTTGGCTATCCAACCGCCGAAAGTACGCGCAAAACCTGCTGCAAGCCCGATAATCAGACCGCCAGCCAGACCGAGGATTGAAATCCACAGGGTCATTTTGGCGCCTTCTATCAAAAGCGGGATGGCGGGCCAGATGGCACTCCAGTCAAACTGCATATGTCGTTCCTGTTACCGTGGTGAAAAGAGTCAATTGCCCGTTTTACCGGATGTACTTATCCGGCCTACAGGTCTCAAAAATGCTGGCGTAGACCCGGCAAGCATCACGCTACCGGGCCTGTGCTGTAGATTATTATTTAGGTTCAGTACCGAACCATTTTTTGTAGATTTCGTTGTAAGTACCGTTCTCTTTCAGCGTTTTCAGCGCGCCGTTCACTTTCTCACGCAGTTCATCGCTGCCTTTCGGGAAGGCGATACCGTACTGCTGGGCTTCCAGGGAATCACCTACAGCTTTGAACTGACCGTTGCCCGCAGTCTTGATGAAATACAGAATGTTTGGTGTATCGTGCAGTACGGCGTCTGCGCGGTTGGTACCCAGTTCCATATACGCGTTATCGATGTTCGGGAACTGACGCAGGTCTTTAGTTTTGATGTTCGCTTTTGCGTAATCAACGGAACCGGTGCCGCCCTTCACTGCGACGACTTTACCGTCCAGATCTTTTACGCTTTTCACATCGTTATTGTTCGCTTTGACCATCACTAACAGGCCGCTTTTGTAGTAGCCGTCAGAGAAGTCGATGGCTTTTTTACGCTCTTCGGTAATAGTGATACCTGCCAGCGCCAAATCGACGTTTTTGGTTTGCAGAGCCGGGATGATGCCGCTGAAATCCATTGGTTTCAGTTCATAATCCAGCTTTAGTTCTTTGGCGACGGCAGCCCACAGATCCACATCAAAACCAACGTATTTGTCACCCTGTTTGAATTCAAAGGGAACAAAGGCGGTGTCGGTTGCGACAACCAGTTTCTTATCTGCGGCATGGGAGGACACCGCAAAAGCCAGGGTAAGTGCAGCCAGTGAAACTTTTAATACAGACTTCATAGGATTTCCTTTTATATCCACGGGGCGATCCCCTGCGAGAACATATGGCTTAATGAAAGAATCGTGCCAATTTTGCAACTCATTGTTTTAACAAGAGGGCGTCTCATTTTGTTGCACAATAAGTAGGGCAAAGCGGGCTGTTTGCACCGTTTCAGGGCACTCATTTGGTGCATGACGGGCGCGGTGCAAACGGTATGACTATTTAGCGTAAAAATTGTTGATAAAACAATCTTTCGTTAACGATTGTGTGAGGTGATTATTACAAATAATTTACTTTGGAGTGACGAATGATCAATGTTGTGCACCATAGAAGTGCAAAACCCCCGCAAATGCGAGGGTAATATAGGTATTTCTTATATGTCTGTTATTCGATGTTCGCTTCGATAAACCACAAGAATTTGTCGAGGTCACGGGAGGCCGCAGTGAAGATATCTGCTGTATCCTCATCTTTTGCTTCACTTATCGCTTTACGTACGCTGTTAGCAACCACGGCATAACGTTCGGCCAGCTCTTTTAAGTGGTCCTGTACGTTATGGATATCCAGCGGGTAGCTTTTCAGTGGCGTTTTGCTGTTAATAACCTGCGTTGTCCCCAGCGCCACACCGCCTAACTGTACGGCACGCTCAGCCATGGTATCGAGGTGATCGGTCAGTGCTGTCCGGAAACCATCCAGCATTTCATGTACGGCAATGAAGTTTGCGCCGCGCATATTCCAGTGTGCCTGTTTGGTGATCAATGACAGGTCGATGAATTGGATCACCTGCTGATTCAGCAGTTCAACGGTCGCTTTTTTATCGCTGTCGGTTACATCGTTACGGGTATAAAGGAGGGCTGATGCTTTTGTTTTTACCAGTTTTGCAGTACTCATAATCTCATATCCTCTTGATGTTTACGTCCCAAATCTTCAACGAGGATAAGTATAGCGCTAATTTCAGTTTTATTTTTCTGGTGTTGCCTATTGCTTTAATAGCGAGGCGAATGAAAATATAAAATATCGATATAAATCAATGTAATAAATTATTTTAGCACAGCGTATTGTTATTATTGTGTTAATGCTATGCCTCAGCATAAATAGCGTGCTTCAACAGGGAGGTAGAGGGCGATAATAATAGTGGGGATAGATAACAAGATATTCTGCATGATTATGCAAACCATGCAGAATATTGGCAGGTTAATTCACGTCAATTTGCTTAATTTGCGGGTCCTTACGGATGGTGAGCGTAGAGCCCATGGACGCAGCAATAATCGCTCCCAGAGCCAGCGTCTGGATAAACGTCAGCGTTTCCCCGAGGAAAATCATTCCAGACACTGCAGCCAGTGCAGGCTCCATGCTCATCAGTGTCCCAAAGGTACGTGTAGGCAGTCGCGTTAATGCGATCATTTCCAGCGAATAGGGGAGCGCAGTAGAGAGGACTGCTACCGCTAAGCCCAACGGGAGAATAGACCAGTGCCACAGCGCATCGCCTGCCTGAATGACGCCAATCGGCACGAAAACCAGCGCTGCGATTAATGAGCCAACTGCGACCGTTGCCGGGCCATGCTCTTCGCCTGCGCGTTGCCCGGTAAGAATATAGATAGCCCAACAGGCGCCAGCACCTAATGCCAGCGCGGCACCGGTTAAATCAACGTGAGAAACATCCTGACCTAACGGTAGCAGGAACCACAGTCCGAGCACGGCCAGCGCAACCCAGATAAAATCCACCGGGCGGCGGGAGGAAAACAACGCTACCGCGAGCGGCCCGGTAAATTCCAGCGCTACGGCAATACCCAGCGGTACAGTCTGAATTGACAGGTAAAAGAGATAGTTCATCCCACCCAGAGACAAACCATAAAACAGCAGGGGAAGACGTTGCTCTTTGGCAAAACGTAAACGCCAGGGTTTAAAGAAGGCGATAAGGATGAGCGTTCCCAGTGCGAGGCGCAGGGCGGTAACGCCTGGCGCACCGACGAGAGGGAACAGCGATTTCGCCAGCGATGCACCGCTTTGAATCGAGGACATAGCTATCAGCAAAACCAAAATAGGCAACCAGACTGGCGCTTTACGTGACGACCCCGGCATCCTTTCTCCTGTCAAATGATGGTTACACACCTTGCCCCGCGGGACGCCGCAGATTTGCTGCGATGCGCGTGAGTATGTGTATAGAAAAGTAAAACAGCGAGTGTAATGGAAATACGCTCGGCTGGTTGAGTATTCGTTGAAAAAAAAATTACTGAGATCCGTACAATGGCATGAAAACGATGGATTAATAATCTGCGCGATTAGGAATTATCTGGATGAATGTGCCGTGTTGTGCGCGCAATAATGGCATAAATCATTAGAAAAGTGATGTTAATTGAAAGAGATAGCGGGTTTATGAAACGTTCTGTTACATGAAAAGCTTCGTTAGACATCGCGAATCGCAAAGAGTTTCCCATCGGTTTTTGGTATATTTAAAACTTAAGATTTACTTGAAGCACATTTGAGGTGGTTATGAAAAAAATTGCATGTCTTTCAGCACTGGCCGCTGTTCTGGCTTTCTCCGCAGGTACCGCTGTAGCTGCTACTTCTACCGTTACTGGTGGTTACGCTCAGAGCGATGCTCAGGGCGCAGCGAACAAAATGAACGGTTTCAACCTGAAGTATCGTTACGAGCAGGACAACAGCCCGCTGGGCGTGATCGGTTCCTTCACTTACACTGAAAAAGATCGTACCGACTCGTTTGGCGATTACAACAAAACCCAATACTACGGCATCACTGCAGGTCCGGCTTACCGTCTGAATGACTGGGCAAGCGTCTACGGTGTTGTAGGTGTTGGCTACGGTAAATTCCAGGATGCAGCAACGCCTGCTGACAAACACGACACCAGCGACTACGGTTTCTCTTACGGTGCCGGTGTGCAGTTCAACCCGATCGAAAACGTTGCTCTGGACTTCTCTTACGAGCAGAGCCGTATTCGTAGCGTTGACGTAGGTACCTGGATCGCGGGTGTTGGTTACCGCTTCTAATCACTTCGGTGATATAAAAAATCCGCCTCCAGGGGCGGATTTTTTTTGCCTGCAATTATGAGCTGTTAACGAGATTTGGTCTCGAAGATATCAGTGCCCAAATGGTTGTAGTCCACCTTCTGCAATTTAAAGTTGGTGATATACACTGGCCCGGCTTTTTTCTCAGAGATAAAGCGGTAGCTGTTGATAATTTCCTTCGCGCTGATCCCCGTCCACTGTGAGAAAAAACTCAGGAAATCATTGGCGGATCGACGGGCCTTAATCACCCGATGCGCTTTATCATCGCTGGACAGTACCATAAAGGGCACCTGGAAGTTCTGTTGGAACTGGTCGTCATGCGCCAGGTACTGCACCTCTTTTCCGCGCTCTTTAAAGGCGAGGCCATGATCGGAGAAATAGACCATCGAGAAGCTACTGCCGCTGTTACGCAACTGCTCGTAAAGCTGGCGCAGCAGGTCATCCGTCTGCGTCATGGTGTACAGGTAACAGGAGGTCTCCTTGGACTGGACGAAAGTCTCATATTTTCCTTGTGTACGGTCGCAGGCCTGCGGGTGAGAACCCATTAAATGCAGCACAATCAGTTGCGGCTGGGTGCGTTCGGTGGCCAGCACCTGGGCGGTCATTTTCAACAGCGCTTCGTCACGGGTGTTTTTGTCCGCTTCGAAATCACCGTTTTTCAGGAACTGAACTTCATCTGCTCGCTTCGCAATGCTGGCGATTGCCGTATCGTATTCACCGATCTGTCCCTGATTGGAAAACCACCACGTCTGGAACCCAGCGCGGTTGGCCAGCGTGACAAAGTTATCCTGGAACTGAGGCTTATTATCGACGACCCGGTTTAGCGTTAAGCCGAGCGATTTTTGCGTAGAACCGCTGGCGGCAATGTAATCAGCAAAAATGTAGCCATTAACGGTGCTGGAAAACGGCGTGTTATCCCAGTGACCGCCAAACGCGCCTAACGCATCACGACGGGCGCTTTCACCGATCACCACAACATAGGTGTGATACTTCGGCTTCACGGCGGTGACTGTCCAGCTGTCTTTGACGCTCGACAGCTTCGCCATACGCTCTTGCTCATCAAGCACTTCGTTGTTATTGACGATAACGTCCTTGGCAAAGCGGAAAACCGGGTAACCGGTATCTTTTAACTTGAAAACGCCGCCCCATGCCAGGTTTTGTACCGGAGTAACAAAGAATGCAACGATGCTGAACAGCAAGCACAGGCTGTCGTACTTGTTCCAGCGACGTTTCTGCTCGTCTTTTTTACGCCGTACGGCGATAACGCCGAGCGCAAAAATAAACACGCCAACCAGGTAGTTGTACCAGGGGAAGATGGTCAGGATTTCGGTCGACTCTTCCATGTTGGTCGAGTGCAGCGCTAACAACGTATTAAAGTTTGGCGAGCCGTAAGCCTGGCCAAACGGAAAATACATTGCCGCAATCAACGAACAGACGCCAATCAGTGCTTTTTGCGCGCGCGGCGCAGTACGCCACAACAGCATCAATACACAGGTAAAGGCAACGCTATAAAGAAGGCTTAGTGGGTAGCCCAGCGCGAGGTTGATCAGCAAAGACTGTAAAAAGTAAAAGCCAGTCCACGGACTAATCGCCCGGCTGCGAGCAATGATTGAATCTTTGAGGGTTAAATTCATATGCCACTGTTGCAAAAACGCCATGTGCTACCCCTGGCGCAAAGGGTCATGCCTGCCTGAGAGAGCGAGAAGAGGGAATGGGTCCGCATCCGCGAGCCGCAATATATGCAGGGCTGC
Organism: Citrobacter sp. RHBSTW-00029; assembly: GCF_014104295.1. Taxonomy (NCBI): domain Bacteria; kingdom Pseudomonadati; phylum Pseudomonadota; class Gammaproteobacteria; order Enterobacterales; family Enterobacteriaceae; genus Citrobacter; species Citrobacter sp. RHBSTW-00029. The sequence continues at coordinate 2,644,125 of NZ_JABXRT010000001.1, read as the reverse complement.
GAAAAGATAGAGTGTGTGCAAGAGAAGGTCAACTACTACAAAGAAATTGTTTTGAGAGGGCAACTGCAAAACAGACAAAAAGAAGGGTTATTCGGACGAAACCTATCACCGTAATCAGGTTACGGCAAAGAAATGAAGCGGCGTACCGCGACGCCGCATTATTTTGCTGAGGATTTATCCTGCTCTGGTTTGCCGTTAATCATGTCACACAGCATAGAGATCAGCATCAACCGTACTTTAAAGGGAGAGTGGCTAAACACGCGTATACACCTCTTAAATTCATTCATATAAACCTCCTGACTTCACGATCCCATCAGTCCTTGAGGGATGTCTTTATTATATACAGATATAGCACAGGCTATATTATATGGCTATTGCTAAAACGTTAATTTTTTGTGCCCACGCAACTCTGGTTTACAATGAGCGTTCTCTAATCAGATGCCGTTAACGCGTCACAGTAACGAGGAAGCAGAATGAGTCGTCGCGCAGGTATGCCAACAACAAAAAAAGTGACGCAATTGGTGAATGTCGAAGAACACGTTGAAGGATTTCGTCAGGTCCGGGAGGCGCATCGCCGTGAGCTGATTGATGACTACGTAGAGCTGATTTCCGATCTCATTATCGAGGTGGGTGAAGCACGCCAGGTAGATATGGCCGCGCGGCTTGGGGTTTCCCAGCCGACGGTTGCCAAAATGCTTAAGCGCCTTGCCTCCGTTGGGTTGATTGAAATGATCCCCTGGCGGGGCGTGTTTTTAACCGCAGAAGGTGAGCGATTAGCTCAGGAGAGTCGGGAGCGTCATCAGATTGTGGAGAATTTCCTGTTGATGTTAGGTATCAGCCCGGAAATTGCCCGTCGCGACGCGGAAGGAATGGAGCATCACGTCAGTAAGGAAACGCTGGAGGCTTTTAGCCGGTTTACGCAACAGCAAGGAACAGGCTCTGAATGAGTTTCCCTTTGCTACGTGCCTTACAGCGCGATCGCTTTTTCCAACTGTTAATCATTGTTGGGGTTGCACTGAGCCTTTTCACGCCATTTGCGCCCCGGCTGTGGCCGGGAGCCATTGACTGGCACACGATTATTACGCTTAGCGGTCTGATGTTACTGACCAAAGGCGTCGAGCTCAGCGGCTATTTTGATGTGTTAGGGCGCAAGATGACTCGCCGCTTCAACACAGAACGCCAACTGGCGATATTTATGGTGCTGGCGGCGGCGCTGCTGTCGACGTTTCTGACCAATGATGTGGCGCTGTTTATTGTTGTTCCGCTGACGATCACCCTGAAAAAATTGTGTGCTATTCCGGTGAATCGCCTGATTATCTTTGAGGCGCTGGCGGTTAACGCCGGATCGTTGCTCACGCCAATAGGTAACCCGCAAAACATTCTGATGTGGGGGCGTTCTGGCTTGTCATTTGCTGCGTTTACCTCGCAAATGGCGCCGCTTGCCGGGACCATGATGCTGACGCTGGTGGTGCTGTGCTGGTTCAGTTTCCCGAATAAAGCATTGCATTATCACACCGGTACGTCCGCGCCTGACTGGCAACCGCGTCTGGTGTGGAGCTGTCTGGCGTTGTATATCATCTTCCTGACGGCACTGGAGTTAAAACAAGAGCTGTGGGGCCTGGCGATCGTCGCCGCGGGGTTCATGGTACTGGCTCGCCGTGTGATCCTCAGCGTTGACTGGACGTTGCTGTTAGTGTTTATGGCGATGTTTATTGATGTGCATTTGCTGACGCAGTTGCCGGTGTTACACGGAATAACCAGTCAGATTGGCACGCTTTCAGCACCGGGGCTGTGGTTGACGGCAATCGGCTTGTCGCAGTTTATCAGTAACGTTCCCAGCACGATTTTGTTGCTCAACTATGTTCCGCCGACGCTATTGTTGGCCTGGGCAGTTAATATCGGAGGGTTTGGCCTGTTGCCGGGGTCGCTGGCGAATCTGATTGCTTTACGCATGGCAAATGACCGACGCATCTGGTGGCGTTTTCATCTGTATTCGGTGCCGATGCTGATATGGGCGGCGCTGGTGGGATATGGCTTGCTGTTGATGATGTAATTGATGTGGTGTGCCGGATGGCGGCTGGCGCCTAATCCGGCCTACAGTGCTGGTAGGCCCGATAAGCGTAGCGCCATCGGGCATGTATAGCCGATTAGTTCAGACGAACCGGCATACCAGAACGGTTCTGTACCGCCTGCTCAACGACGGCCTGATCAACGTCAGACTGACCGGTGATGCTGGTAATGCTCTTATTCAGCGTAATTGGTACGATTTCCCCGCCTTCAAACTGTGCTTCAGTAGTAGACAGTGGGTTATGTACCTCGATGTAACGGCTGCCGTCTGGTTCGGTAGTGGCTTTTACCGGCTCATCGATAAACTGGACGCGAGTACCGACCGGCACATTTTCAAACAGGAACTTGATGTCATCGTTACGCAGACGCACGCAGCCGTGGCTGACGCGTAAGCCGACGCCGAAGTTAGCATTGGTGCCGTGGATGGCGTACAGGCGACCGATATACAGCGCGTACAGACCCATCGGGTTATCCGGACCTGCCGGAACAACGGCTGGCAGCGGTTCGCCCGCAGCGCGGTATTCCGCATGCATTTTCGCGGTTGGCGTCCAGGTTGGACCCGCTTTCTTACGTTCAACTTTGGTGGTCCAGTTGATAGGGGTGTCTTTACCTAACTGGCCGATACCGATAGGCAGAACGATGACGGTGTTAGTACCTTTCGGGTAGTAGTACAGACGCATTTCGGCGCTGTTAATCACAATACCTTCATGCACGGTATCCGGCAGGATCAACTGCTGAGGAATGTTCAGCACGGTGCCGCCTTTCGGCAGGAAGGTATCCACGCCCGGGTTAGCTTCCAGCATGTTAGACAGACCCATCTGATACTCCGCCGCAAAATATTCCAGCGGTTGGGTGTTGCCTTCAGGAATCGTGATGACCTGGTTCTGGCCAATCAAACGGCTGCCATCGGTAGGCAGCGGGTACGTGACGGCAGAAGCGGTGTTACAAAAACCAACTATTGCGAGTGCCGCCGCGAAAAGCGTTGTTAATTTCATATTCATGTTCATGTATGCGAGATTCAGTGCCAGGCAGGCTAGTGGGTTGAGATTTATGTAGTGTTGGGCAGGCATTATATGTGCATTCTGAGCAACAAGGAATTCGGATGTGTACTAAATCACATTTTTTTCCTTTTGCTTTCACTTTATCTGTGCTGCATGAACGGCGCGATCTTATTGCAGAGTTATGGCATAATAAGCGGTTTGTCACATATTTCTTTCTCTTTCAGGATACGCCAGTGTTAGTTTCCAGCAACGTCACTATGCAGTTCGGCAGTAAGCCGCTGTTTGAAAATATTTCCGTCAAATTTGGCGGCGGCAATCGTTACGGCCTGATTGGCGCGAACGGTAGCGGTAAATCCACCTTTATGAAAATTCTCGGCGGCGACCTCGAACCGACGCTGGGCAACGTTTCCCTCGATCCGAATGAGCGCATCGGTAAGCTGCGTCAGGATCAATTCGCCTTTGAAGAGTTCACTGTTCTCGACACAGTAATTATGGGGCACGCTGAACTGTGGGAAGTGAAGCAGGAGCGCGACCGTATCTACGCTCTGGCCGAGATGAGCGAAGAAGACGGCTATAAAGTGGCTGACCTTGAAGTTCAGTACGGCGAAATGGACGGCTACTCTGCGGAAGCGCGTGCGGGTGAACTGCTGCTGGGCGTCGGTATTCCGGTAGAGCAGCATTACGGCCCGATGAGCGAAGTCGCGCCCGGCTGGAAACTGCGTGTGCTTCTGGCACAGGCGCTGTTCTCTAACCCGGACATTCTGCTGCTCGACGAACCAACCAACAACCTGGATATCGACACCATCCGCTGGCTGGAGCAGACGCTGAACGAGCGTGACAGCACCATGATCATCATTTCGCACGATCGTCACTTCCTGAACATGGTCTGCACGCACATGGCGGATCTGGACTACGGCGAACTGCGTGTTTATCCGGGTAACTACGACGAATACATGACGGCGGCAACCCAGGCGCGTGAACGTCTGCTGGCCGATAACGCCAAGAAGAAAGCACAGATTGCCGATCTGCAATCCTTCGTCAGCCGCTTTAGCGCCAACGCATCTAAATCTCGTCAGGCGACCTCTCGTGCGCGCCAGATTGATAAGATCAAGCTCGATGAAGTGAAAGCCTCCAGCCGTCAGAACCCGTTCATCCGTTTCGAGCAGGATAAGAAACTGTTCCGTAACGCGCTGGAAGTGGAAGCGCTGGCGAAAGGTTTTGATGAAGGCCCGCTGTTTAAAAACTTCAACCTGCTGCTGGAAGTGGGGGAGAAGGTTGCCATCATTGGTGCCAACGGCGTGGGTAAATCCACCATGCTGAAAACGTTGGTTGGCGATTTGCAGCCGGACAACGGTACCGTTAAGTGGTCTGAAAACGCCCAGGTTGGTTACTACGCGCAGGATCACGAATACGAGTTTGAAAACGATCTGACCGTTTTCGAATGGATGAGCCAGTGGAAACAAGAAGGCGATGATGAGCAGGTTGTGCGCAGCTTCCTCGGTCGTCTGCTGTTCAGCCAGGACGATATCAAGAAGCCTGCAAAAGTGCTCTCCGGTGGTGAAAAAGGACGCATGCTGTTCGGTAAGCTGATGATGCAGAAACCGAATATTCTGGTGATGGATGAACCAACCAACCACCTGGATATGGAATCTATCGAGTCGCTGAACATGGCGCTGGAAATGTACCAGGGCACGCTGATCTTTGTTTCTCACGACCGTGAGTTCGTCAGTTCCCTGGCAACCCGCGTGATTGAAATTACGCCGGAACGCGTGATCGACTTCACCGGCAACTACGAAGATTACCTGCGGAGTAAAGGCGTCGAATAAGTCTCTCTCCCCGCACTTTTCTGAAAAAAAGTTCTACTGATTAATCTTAGCCACAATTGTGGCTAAGATACTTTCCATAACGACCTACGCAAGGAAAGAAAATGAGTCAGATGGAACCACTCTCTTTAGCCAATCTTAAATTAAACTTACTAAATTTAAACAACAGCAACGAGCATCCTTTCATTTTACGTGAAGATGGTGATGATATTGTTGCATCCTGGAATATCGAAGATGCTGAGTGGATAGATTATTTCAGTCAATACGGATTGCAAAAACAATATGAGTTAAGACTGTTTTTCAATGAAAGCAAAAAGCAAATTACTTATCGTGAAAAAACGACCGATGTGGAGTGGGATGCAGATTTGGGTGGGTTCAGATTAAGCAAATCTGTCCAAATAGGGAAACGCCTTGAGTTTTCTGCTGGGGGATCCTGGGGTAAAAAAGAAGATGGTAGCTTCGGTAAAATTGATGGCTATAAATTTGTATCAACGGAAATTACCGATCCTATTTTTGATATTGTTCGTGATGCGGGATGGCAGGTTCGTGGTCTGTTAGCAGACAAGAAGAAAAGGAAGTTTGTTATTGCGGGAGCGGTGATTGCCGCACTGATTATTTTTATCGGCCTTGGCACTTTCCTTTTTTCCACGATGGGTGATTTGAAGGATGCTGCGCGAACAGAGATAGATTTGCTCCGTGATGGAAAATATATTCAGGCTTATCAGGCAAGCTCTTCTTCTTTGCAAAGAAAAATGAACAGCGAGGATTTTAAGCTTGTAACCGAGTCTGTTCATTTTGATGATATTAGTGAATACAGTTTCGATAGTTTCAATGTAGTAAATGATGTTGGTTCTTTGTCTGGAAGCGTAGAGTTTAAAAACGGAGAGTCTGGCGAGATTAACGTTACTATGCTCAAAGAAAAGGATAAATGGAAACTGGCAGCAATTTCAGTAGAATAAAAAAATACCCGGTTTTTATCATATAATGAAGAAAACCGGACTATTTTAAAAGCGATGAAAGGGGAAGGATTATTCCATCCCCAGCGCGCGTTTACCGTGGATATTCAAATCCTCCAGCGTGAAGCGTCCTTCCCAGTTCGTTTCATAATCCTCGCGCGGGAAATCACCCGGCGACGCGCCTTTTTCCAGCGCGGCTTTCACTTTGTGAGCATAGGCCAGATTCTTTTCGCACATCGGTGCGGCAGGGATGTACATCACGTTGCCCCAACCCTGTTGATTTTCTACCGGCGCGACGGCGTGAATGACATCACAATGCCACCACACTGAGTCTCCGGCTTCCAGCTGTGGAATGCTGGTTAGCGCTTCAATCAGCAGCGGATGCCATTGCGCGGAAATCGGCAGGACTCTGCCGGGCGCGACGCCGCACAGTTCATCTTCCGGCACATCGTTAAGCAATGGGCGTAACAGCACATATGCCATCGCTTCTGGAATAGGGACCACGTGCAACAATCCCTGACCTGGCAGCATATCGGACAGTGCTGTCCAACCCTGGAAGGTACGGAACACTGAACATTTGGTGGTGTTATCCACCGTGTACTCTTCTACTTCGGTGCGATGCGCAGCCTGCCATGGATCGTAATCGTCCAGTTTACCATTGAAAACATGAGCAAATACCCGCTGATACGCAGGCAGCAGCCAGCGTTCCAGCGCGCCGGAATCCGTGTGCGCGCCCAGCCCTTTGGAGGTGGTTCCCGGCGGACGGCGGCGTATACGGTCAGGGTAGATAACGCTGACATCCGGGTTAAACCATTGTTTACCTTCGCTTGAAAATGTCCAAAGACGATTGAGGAACGACTGTGCATTGGCCATTTCTTCACTCTGGCGGGCCTGCATCTGCGCCTGGGACCAGTAAATGGGGTAGATTTCAGGTCGCGATGCGCTCAGGGTGCCGAAGAAGTTATCGCCTGGCCCTTTGTAGACGTCATCAAAATGGTTGCGATCCAGGTAATCAAGCATCGACTGATCCCATGCCAGCGCCTGTTCGCGGGGGAAATGCCCCTTAATGACCGCGCATCCGCGACGCTTAATTTCTTCACGCTGCTCTGCACTCACGCGACCCGCTTTGATATCCGTATAGGACAACACCGGCCATACCGGGGAGCCTTGCGCTTTGAGGGCGTTGATTTCCGCCACGCGGGTGGCAATGGCATCGCTCAGCTGATTGAAGACCAACTGAACATCCCCAAGCTGTACCCGCAGTTGCTGTTTCATCTGACGGATTGCCGCTTTGTGATCGGCGGGCAATGTGTCGCTGGTAAAAGTAAAAGCCATAACCACCTCGCATAACTTTCATTTGAAACTTATCTAGCTTACAAGTGCAATATAAGTTAAAAATAAGTTAATGCAAGTTTAAAAACTTGATGGTGTGCACGGAATGCAAAAACGGTGAGAACCGGAGCAGGTACTCCGGTTGGCAGGATCAGGCGTTAAAAGGCGAAGTGTTATCCAGCACCGCCTGAATCACGTTCAGCGCGCCTTGATGGTTATTATCGTCGGTCTGATAGCGGGCAATAAATTTGATGTTCTCGGCTGCATTAGCCATGGCGAAAGAGTAGTGCGCCATTTTCAACATTTCCGCGTCGTTGCCGCTGTCGCCAATGGCGACCACGTTTTGTGGTGACAGGTTCCAGCGTTTTAACAGACGGCTGATCCCGTTGGCTTTATGTAAGCCGGGAATGATCAGGTCGATAAACCCAAAGCCGCTGGTGACGGGCTTCATAATGCCGTCGAGAGCAGAATGAAGGTGATCGATAACTAATGGGATCTGTTGGTCAGGTAAATTCAGCGAGAACTTGAACAGCACATCGTCGATATCCTGGTAATCCTTGACGGGTTTCAGGCGATGGTAGTGTTTTGCCATCAACGCGACAAAGGACTCTGGGGCATTTTCGCTCACGTAGGCGCTTTGCAGTCCACAGGCCACAAAGTTGAGCTGCTTATCTTTGAGCAGTTCGCCAATGACAATGCGGGATTCGTGGCGGGTCAGCTCGCCGTGAAACAGTTGCTTACCATGTTCGAATACCAATGCTCCATTTTCGGCAACAAAGGAGATCTCATTTTTCAGCTCGGGGAAGAAGGAGATAAGCTGGTAGTACTGATTGCCGCTGGCCACGACAAATTCAATGTCTCTTTTTTTCAGTTCCTGGTACTGCGCCATAAAGCGTTCGCGATCGTATTGCTTGGCGTCGTCGAGAAACGTTCCGTCCATATCGGTGACGATAACGTTGATGGTCATATATGCTCCTGGCTTATAACTGCAACCAGAAACATTCTAATAACAATGTGACCTGTAGCACAAATTTAATTTCGAATGAAAGTAAAAGGCCGGGTGGCAGCTTCGCCTTACCCGGCTAAAGGGAGAGTATGTAGGCCCGGTAAGCACAGTGCCACCGGGCGGGAGGGGGTTACAGCATATGTTCAGTGCGCGCGATGATATCGTCCTGCGCATCCGGAGACAGCGCGGTGAAGAAGGCGGAATAACCCGCGACACGCACCACCAGGTCACGGTACTGATCCGGGTGTTTTTTGGCTTCCAGCAGCGTTTCACGAGAAACGATGTTGTACTGAATATGCCAGCCTTTGTGCTCTTCAAAGAAGGTACGCAGCAGAATCATCAGCTTCTGTTTATCAGACTCATTTTCCAGCGTAGCCGGGTTCAGCTTCTGGTTTAACAGTACGCCGCCGAGGATTGAGCCGGTAGGCAGTTTACCTACAGAGCCAATTACCGCCGTTGGACCGAGATGGTCCGTACCGGAGGCCGGGCTGGCGCCTTCTGCCAGCGGAGTATGCGCTTTACGGCCATCCGGCGTTGCCATGGTTGCCGCGCCAAATGGTACGTTTGCGGAGATAGACGAGGTCCCGGCATAGTAGTTGCCGCCAACCGGACCACGGCCGTAACGCGGGTTGTGATACTGCTTAAGTTCGTCAATGTAGGTCTGATAAGCGCGAGCCAGCAGCGTATCAACGCTATCGTCATCGTTGCCGTACTTTGGCGCGCCGTTGATCAGGCGTTGACGCAACTGCTCGTGGGTCAGACCATCAAAATCATCAGCCAGCGCGGCGGCCAGTTGTTGTTGACCGATAGCGCCCTGTTCAAAGACCAGTTTCTTCACTGCTGCCAGGCTGTTGCCGAGGTTGGCGATACCCACCTGCAGACCGGATACCCAGTCATACTTCGCGCCACCTTGCTTAATGCTCTTCGCGCGCTCAATACAATCATCTACCAGCGCAGAGCACAGAATATCGTGTACGTTTTCTTCCAGCATGGTGTCGACGACATACTCTATTTCGATGGATTTGCGCGTGTAGTAGCGGATCTGCGTATCCCAGGCCTCCATCACTTCATCGAAATTATTAAAGTTGCCGACTGAAAGCGCTTTTTCCTGCGGCAGGAATACTTTGCCGCTGGTGGCATCGCGTCCGCCTTCCAGCGCCGCCAGCATCACGCGGGCAAAGTTAATAAAGCTCATGCCGGTGCAACGGTAGCCCCATTTCCCGCCAACAGCGGTTTCGATGCAACCAATAGCTGCGTAGTCATAGGCGTCCTGCGGTTCAATGCCCAGCTTAATGAATTCCGGAATGACGATTTCATCGTTGTTAAAGGCTGGCATCCCGAAGCCGCAGCGGATCACCTGCACGCAGGCATCCAGGAAGTCATTACTCATCCCCGCATGATAACGCACGCTGAGGTTCGGCTGGGTAGAGCGCAGTCGGCCACAGGATTCCAGAATGGCATAGGAGAGCGGGTTGACGGCATCTATCGCCTGACCGTTGACCAGGTTCTGGCCACCGATGGTCACGTTCTGATACAGCGGGCTGCCTGCTGAGGCTTTCGAGTGGGAGCCAGAGCGAATTTTGTTTACTTCCAGCAATTTCAGCCAGCAGCTGTGCAACAGCTCAATGGCGTGCTCACGATCGAGACTCTGGTTTAGTTCTACGTCACGACGGTAGAACGGATAGAGGTACTGATCCATGCGGCCAAACGATACGGAGTGACCGTTCGATTCAATTTGCAGGATCAGCTGGATGAAGTAGCACAACTGCAGCGCCTGCCAGAACGTTTTTGGCGGCTCATGGGCGATGACATCGCAGTTTTCCGCCATGGTCAGCAGTTCATCACGGCGGCTGGCGCGCGTTTCTGTGGACGCCATTTTACGCGCCAGCGCGGCAAAGCGCTCAATGTGCAGGCTGACGGCCTCCAGCACGATATCAATCGCTTTCAGGAACTGATCGCCATGGAGGTCTTCCAGACAAGTCAGATTAATGCGGGAACGACGTTCATCGACTTTGTGGCGCAGACCGTCGAGACCTTTTTCCAGCAGCAGCGGGAAGTTCACCGCCAGGTGTGCGTCGCCGGAGGTCATATTACCTTCAGCTTTGATAATGCCGGTTTCCAGCAGCCCTTTTTGTTCGTCGGTAAACATGCCGTAGCAGCGGTCCTGTACGGTCTGACCGCGCCACCATGGGCACACCTCATGCAATACGCGCTTGTTCTCTTCGCTAACCGCGAAGCCTGCACCGGGCCTGTCGGCGAGATCATCGATCTCTTTTTCAATCCAGGAGACGGTGTATTCCGGGAAGATTGGCGCGGCGCGTACTTCGCTTGCCTGGTTACCGATGATCAACTCGTCATGCTTGATCCAGATAGTGCGTTCCGCCAGGTGATGAGCCAGTGCCAGCGCACGGCGTACCGGGATGGGTTTATCCAGATGCTGTTGGTACATCTCGGTATAGTGCTGGGCGCGCTCGGTACAAACCGGCGGTTTCACGATGTGGATCAGGGCCGTTTTATGCGCTTTGGTACGATCGCTGAGTGTGTCCAGTTTCAGAGTAGTCATGGCGATTATCCTCGTAGGGTCGCGGTTAAACCTTTAAGGCTGGCGTACTGCTGGGCAAATTTGAGCAGCGCAGGCGCATCAAGCGGTTTATCCGGGGCGTTGTAGGGTTGATTGAGTAAATTGTACTTGTTGATGCCCAGCGTGTGGTAGGGCAAAAAATGGATCTCTCCGACGTGGAGTTCGTCGGCGGCAAAATCGGTAATGGCCTGAATAGCTGCTTCGTCAGCGTTGAATCCCTGAATCAGCGGGACGCGGATAATTATTTTTTTACCGGCGGCGGCCAGTTTTTTCAGGTTTTCCAGCACGCGAGAGGCGCTGCCATCGGTCCACTGTTTAAACGGCGCGTCGGCGACATGCTTTAAATCGGCCAGGAACAGATCAACGTAGGGTAATGACGGCTCAATATACTTCCAGGGAACATGCAAACAGGTTTCTACTGCCGTATGAATGCCTGCTTCGTGGCTGGCCTGGAACAATTCAGCCGCCAGCTCTGGCTGCATAAACGGTTCGCCGCCGGAAAGCGTGAGTCCCCCTCCGCTGCGGTCGTAAAACGGTTTATCCCGCAATACGGTCGTCATGATGTCATCCACGCTTTTTACCTCTCCGCAGACGGTCAGCGCTTGGGTAGGGCAGCAGTGGGTCAGCGCCGTCAGAGCATCATCGGTCAGTTTTTCGCGATGAATTAGCAACCCGCTCAGTGCCCGCTCAATCACCTCCGGTGCCGCCTGAGCACAAAGATCGCAACCATCAAGGCACAGACGTGCGTCATAGAGCAGATCCCGCGTCCGGGCGCGGCTTTCCGGATTCTGGCACCACCGACAACCCAGTGAGCATCCCTTAAGGAACACCACGGTGCGGATACCTGGACCATCATGCGTGGAATAGCGCTGGATATTGAAAATCATAAGCGGCCTCTTTTCTTTCGTATAAAGATTAAATTACTTTCGAATGAAAGTTATATTGACGTGCGTCAACTAACCGCGAGGTTTCGCCGTGCTACCTTTTATTCATGCTAATTATTCGTTTGAGGAAAGGTGATGGAACTCTATTTAGATACGTCTGATGTTGCCGCGGTAAAAGCGCTGGCGCGTGTTTTTCCGTTGGCAGGGGTGACCACTAACCCTAGCATTGTGGCGGCAGGTAAGCAGACGCTGGACGTGTTGCTGCCGCAACTGCAGGACGCGATGGGCGGGCAGGGCCGCCTGTTTGCACAGGTAATGGCGACCACCGCCGAAGGGATGGTCAGCGATGCGCGTAAGCTGCGGGCAATCATCGCGGATATCGTCGTGAAAGTGCCGGTCACGGCAGAGGGTCTGGCAGCAATTAAATTGCTGAAAGAAGAGGGCATCCCGACGCTGGGGACCGCGGTTTACGGTGCTGCTCAGGGGCTTTTAGCTGCGCTGGCTGGCGCCGAATATGTTGCGCCATACGTTAACCGCGTGGACGCTCAGGGGGGCGACGGCATTCAGACGGTGACCGATCTGCAGGCCTTATTGAAAATGCATGCCCCGCACGCCAAAGTGCTGGCAGCCAGTTTCAAAACGCCGCGTCAGGCGCTGGATTGCCTGCTGCTCGGCTGTGAGTCCATCACGCTGCCGCTGGATGTCGCTCAGCAGATGATTAGCTCTCCAGCCGTTGATGCTGCCGTGGCGAAGTTTGAGCACGACTGGCAGAGCGCATTTGGTCGCACGTCGATCTGATGCTGTTGCTGGGTGGCGCTAACGCTTACCCGGCCTACGTTCGAGCCGTTGTAGGTCGGGTAAGGCGAAGCCGCCACCCGACTTTTTTACCGACTACAAACCTCGCACCCCGGATTACGCATCAGCTTCATTTCGCGAAACTGGCAGGTCATGGCGTCGTACATGACGATTTTTCCAGACGCCGGTTTACCATAGCTTGCCAGCAGCTTAATGGCTTCCATCGCCTGTAACGATCCGATCACGCCGATTAGCGGGGCCATCACGCCTGCCTCGACGCAGGTCAGGGCGTTTTCACCGAACAGACGGCTCAGGCAACGGTAGCAGGGCTCGCCTTCCTGATACGTAAAGACGGTAATTTGCCCTTCCATGCGAATTGCCGCACCGGAAACCAGCGGAACCCCGGCGGCAAAGCATCCTGCATTCAGCTGATTGCGGATGCTGACGTTATCCGTACAGTCCAGCACCAAATCGTGTTCGGCGATAAGCGAGTGAATCTCGCTCTCGTCCAGCAGCGCATTCACTGGCGTAATGGCGATATAGGGGTTGATTCGCGCCAGGGCGTCGCGGGCGGAGAGCACTTTCGGCTGTCCAACGGTCGCATCGCTGTGCAGCGTCTGGCGCTGGAGATTCGACACGGATACCGTGTCAAAGTCGAGCAGGGTTAAATGTCCGATGCCCGCGCCCGCCAGATACTGAGTTGCCGCGCATCCCAGCCCTCCCAGACCAACGACCAGTACCCGCGCCTCCTTGAGCGCTTCCTGACCTTCGAAATCGAAGCCGCGCAGAATGATTTGCCGGTTATAGCGCATCATCTCCTGGTCGCTGAGTTCTGCCATTACAGGCCTCCAAACAGTGCGTTAAACGGCTCGACCTCAACCCATTCTCCGGCTTCGACGTTACCACGGTCGCGTTCCAGCACGATAAAACAGTTGCCCAGGCTAAAGGAGCTAAAAATATGCGAGCCCTGATGTCCGGTAGTGGTGACTTCCAGTTCGCCTTCTGCGGTACGCTGTAATACACCGCGCTGAAAATCCAGACGGCCAGGTGTTTTCTTCAGACGTGATGCGCTGCGCACGCGCTGGCGTGGCGGCAGTCCGCAGGCGGTGTTACCGCTGAGTTTCGCCAGTAGCGGTTGGACCAGTTGATAAAAGGTGAGGGCCGCTGACACCGGGTTACCCGGCAGGCCGCAAAACCAGCTGTTGCTCAGTTTGCCAAAGGCGAACGGTTTACCGGGTTTGATGGCCAATTTCCAGAAGGCAATTTCTCCCAGTTCTTCCAGAATGGTTTTGGTGTAATCCGCTTCGCCAACAGAAACACCACCGGAACTGATAACGACGTCGGCCTGGCTGTCGGCTTCGATAAACGCGGCGCGCAGCGCGTTGGGATCGTCACGAATAATCCCTAAGTTGATCACCTCGCAGCCCAACTGCTGCAGCATCAGATGTACGGTCAGACGGTTAGTATCATAAATCTGTCCGTCGCCCAGCGGCTGACCCGGCAGTTGCAGTTCATCACCGGTGGAGAACAACGCCACGCGGACTTTGCGCACGACGGGGACATCGGCAATACCGAGCGAAGCCAGCACGGGAAGCTCGGCGGTGGTCAGGCGAGTCCCGGCGGGAAATACCACCGCGCCGTTGGCAATATCTTCACCGCGCAGACGAATATTTTGTCCGCTGCGGACGTCGGCGGTAAAACGAATACCATCGTCAGTTTGTTCCGTTTGTTCCTGCATCACTACCGCTTCGCAACCGACAGGAACCGGGGCACCGGTCATAATACGGATGCAGGTTCCCGCAGGCCACTCGCCATGGAAAGGCTGACCGGCAAAGGCTTTACCTGCAACGGAGAGCGGCTGGCCGGATTGCAGATCAGCCAAACGCACCGCATAACCATCCATTGCCGAGTTATCGAATCCAGGGACATCAATCGGGGAGACGATGTCGGTCGCCAGAATACGACCAAAGCATTGAACCAGGGGCAGCGTTTCGACGGCGGTGAGTGGGGTAATACGCGAAAGCATCTGAGAGAGAGCCGTTTCAAGCGGCATCAGTCCGGCGGTAAATTCCATGTGAAGACTCCTGCGGGGCAAAATCGAATCCGGTTATTATGTCAGAAAATGGACGCGGACAGTATGCCACCTCAGGCTTAGGATCGGATCTGATAACGGTTTTCTGCCAGAGGATAGCGCGACAGGAAAAATGCCGTATAAACTCAATGTTTCTGCTTTTTTCCCTGGGGGCTAAATGACTCATAATATCCCGGACGCCATTCGACGCCAGGTGGATGCCGCCAGTGCGCTCATCCGCCAGATTTTTGAGGGGAATCTCGTTGCCATTCATTTGTATGGATCTGCTGTTGAAGGGGGATTAAAACCCCAAAGCGACATCGATTTACTGGTTACCATCAGGCAACCGCTGGATATGCAGCAAAGAAAAAAATTGATGCAGGATTTGCTGGCTATTTCTGCGCCTCCCGGCGTCTGCGTGCGGTATCGTGCGCTGGAAGTGACCGTTGTACTGTTCTCGCAGATTGTACCGTGGCGATTTCCACCGGCGAGAGAGATGCAGTTTGGTGAATGGTTGCGTGAAGATATCTGCGCTGGTGTGTATGAACCGGCGCAGGTGGATCCCGACCTTTCCATTCTGCTGACCCAGGCCCGGCGTGCCAGCGTACCGTTGTTCGGTGAACCCGCTGAGAGATTATTCAATGTCATCCCTTTTAGCGATATCGTACAAACATTTCGACATATCCTTGATATGTGGCAGAAACCGGCCGATTTAGAAGGGGACGAGCGGAATATTATCCTTGCTCTGGCACGCATCTGGTATAGCGTGGTTACGGGCAATATTGTCGCTAAAGATGAGGCTGCGTACTGGCTGATACCGCAATTGCCCACTGAACATGCCGCCACGTTGCAGGCTGCGCGTGCGGAATATCTGGGGTTAACCAAACAGAACTGGGCCGCATGTATGCCGTCTGTTGAACGCTTTGTGTTTTATGCAAAAAAACAGATTACCGATCGGTTGAATTAATTTATTCAATAACGTCGGGGAATCTCCTGTTTGTTGAACACTGCTGCATGACCTGATGCGAAGAAGTGTGAGGGGCGGGCCTTTACCTTTACATGACGTCTGCATCTTTCTATATTCAAAAATCGAATCAATAACTCACAGAAATTCTGATATTTATAACCCCGTTACCTGCCACCTTAATGGATGAAAAAAATGGGCAAAGCAGTCATTGCAATTCACGGCGGCGCTGGGGCAATAACCCGCGCAGAGCTAAGCCAGGAGCAGGAGTTGCGTTATATACAGGCGCTGTCAGATATCGTTGAAACCGGTCAACGTATGCTAGAAGCGGGCCGAAGCGCACTGGATGTTGTCACTGAGGCTGTGCGCCTACTGGAAGAGTGCCCTCTGTTTAACGCCGGAATTGGTGCTGTGTATACCCGTGATGAAACCCATGAACTGGATGCCTGCGTCATGGATGGTAATACCCTGCAAGCGGGTGCTGTCGCCGGAGTCAGTCATCTGCGCAACCCGATCCTCGCGGCGCGCCTGGTGATGGAACACAGCCCCCACGTCATGATGATTGGTGAAGGGGCAGAAAATTTTGCCATTGCCCAGGGTATGGAGCGCGTTTCGGCGGATATTTTCTCGACGCCAGAACGCTATGCACAGCTGCTGGCGGCGCAAGCAGCGGGTGAAACGGTGCTGGATCACAGTGCGACCCCGCTGGATGAAAACAATAAAATGGGTACCGTGGGTGCGGTTGCGCTGGATATGTTTGGCAATCTGGCGGCAGCAACATCGACTGGCGGGATGACCAACAAATTACCGGGTCGGGTGGGGGATAGTCCGCTGGTCGGCGCAGGCTGTTATGCCAATAACGCAAGTGTGGCCGTCTCCTGCACCGGAACAGGTGAAGTTTTTATTCGCGCGCTGGCGGCCTATGACATTGCGGCATTGATGGATTATGGCGGCCTGAGTTTATCAGAGGCGTGTGAACGCGTGGTGATGGAAAAATTACCGGCGCTGGGCGGCAGCGGTGGATTAATTGCTATCGATCATGAAGGGAATGTGGCTTTGCCGTTTAACAGCGAAGGCATGTACCGCGCCTGGGGATACGCAGGCGACACGCCCACCACTGGTATTTATCGGGAAAAAGGAGATACCGTTGCCACACAGTGATGAGCTTGATGCCCGTGATGTGCTGTCCGTCAGCAACCTGAATATTGCCTTTGAACAGGAGCAGCAACGCGTTAGCGCTGTGCGCAATCTGTCATTTCGCCTGAAGCGTGGCGAAACGCTGGCGATTGTTGGCGAATCCGGTTCCGGAAAATCGGTAACGGCCTTGTCGCTGATGCGTCTGATTGAACAGGCGGGCGGCGAGGTAAGCTGTGATGCGATGCTGCTACGGCGGCGTAATCGGCAGGTGATTGAACTCGGCGAGCAGAGCGCAGCCCAGATGCGCCATGTGCGTGGCGCGGATATCGCGATGATCTTCCAGGAGCCTATGACATCGCTTAACCCGGTGTTTACCGTCGGCGAGCAAATTGCCGAGTCTATCCGCTTGCACCAGGGTGCCAGTCACGAAGAGGCGATGGTAGAAGCGAAGCGAATGCTCGATCAGGTGCGTATCCCTGAGGCGAAGGCGATTTTATCGCGCTATCCGCACCAGCTTTCCGGCGGCATGCGCCAGCGTGTGATGATTGCCATGGCGCTGTCGTGTCGCCCTGCGGTGTTGATTGCCGATGAGCCGACCACCGCGCTGGACGTCACGATTCAGGCACAGATCCTGCAACTGATAAAAGTGCTGCAGCAAGAGATGTCGATGGGCGTTATTTTTATCACCCACGATATGGGCGTGGTGGCAGATATCGCTGACCGGGTGCTGGTGATGTACCAGGGTGAAGCGGTCGAAACGGGCAGCGTTGAGCAGATTTTTCATGCTCCGCAGCATCCTTACACTCAAGCGCTGTTGGCAGCAGTGCCGCAACTTGGGGAGATGCGCGGGCATGACCTTCCGCGACGCTTCCCGCTTATTTCTCTGCACGATCCTCATCATGTTGAACCTCAAACCGAGCAGGACACGGTAGTTGAGGGAGAGCCGATTCTGCGGGTTCGCAACTTGGTGACACGTTTTCCCCTGCGTAGCGGCATCCTTAATCGCGTGACCCGCGAGGTGCATGCGGTGGAAAACGTCAGTTTTGATCTCTGGCCCGGCGAAACGCTTTCACTGGTAGGCGAGTCGGGGTGTGGTAAATCAACGACCGGGCGGGCATTGTTGCGTCTGGTGGAGTCCCAGCGCGGGGAGATTTTCTTCAAGGGACAACGCATTGATACCCTGGCCGCCAGCAAGTTGCAGCCGCTGCGTCGGGATATCCAGTTTATCTTCCAGGACCCTTATGCGTCGCTCGACCCCCGACAGACGGTGGGATATTCCATCTTAGAGCCACTGCGGGTGCACGGTTTGTTGCAAGGCGATGCGGCGACAAAACGGGTCGCATGGTTGCTCGAGCGTGTCGGGTTGCTACCTGAGCACGCCTGGCGCTATCCGCACGAATTTTCCGGTGGTCAGCGTCAGCGTATCTGTATAGCCCGGGCGTTGGCGCTCAATCCTAAAGTGATTATTGCCGATGAGTCCGTCTCGGCACTGGATGTCTCGATTCGCGGGCAAATTATTAATCTGTTGCTCGACCTACAGCGGGAAATGGGTATTGCGTACCTGTTTATTTCCCACGATATGGCGGTGGTGGAGCGTATTAGTCACCGCGTGGCGGTGATGTACCTGGGGCAGATTGTTGAGATCGGCACCCGACGGGCGGTGTTTGAAAATCCACAGCATCCCTACACGCGAAAACTTATGGCGGCAGTCCCGGTTGCCGATCCATCGCATCAAAGACCACAGCGCGTGCTGTTGTCGGATGATATCCCCAGTAATATCCGCAAACGCGGTGAAGAGATCCCCCCGGTTTCACTACAGTTAGTGGAACCGGGGCATTACGTTGCGCGCGTGCCAGCGGAAAGTGCGCTTTCGCGTTTATGACAGGCAGGCAGGGTTTAAGGAGAATAACATGACAAAAATTGTTGCTCGGAAATGGCTGGTTGCTGTGGGAGTGGCCTCTGCGCTGGCCGCATCGCCTGGCTGGGCCGCCAAAGATGTGGTGGTTGCTGTAGGGTCTAATTTCACCACGCTTGACCCCTATGACGCGAACGACACGTTGTCGCAGGCGGTAGCGAAGTCGTTTTATCAGGGGCTGTTCGGCCTTGATAAAGAGATGAAGCTGAAAAATGTGTTGGCGGAAAGCTATACCGTTTCTGATGATGGCCTGACGTACACCGTTAAACTGCGACAGGGCGTGAAGTTTCAGGATGGGACTGACTTCAATGCGGCTGCGGTAAAAGCCAACCTTGATCGCGCCAGTAATCCGGAAAATCACCTTAAACGCTATAACCTGTATAAGAATATCGATAAAACCGAGGTGGTTGATCCTGCTACGGTGAAGATTACGCTGAAGCAGCCATTCTCTGCCTTTATCAATATTCTGGCGCATCCGGCTACGGCGATGATATCTCCGGCTGCGCTGGAGAAATACGGCAAGGAGATTGGTTTCCATCCTGTCGGCACCGGGCCATATCAGCTTGATACCTGGAATCAGACGGATTTTGTGAAGGTTAAGAAGTTCGCGGGTTACTGGCAGCAAGGGTTGCCAAAGCTGGATACGATTACCTGGCGTCCGGTAACGGACAACAACACGCGTGCGGCAATGCTGCAAACCGGGGAAGCGCAGTTTGCTTTCCCTATTCCGTACGAGCAGGCGGCGTTACTGGCGAAGAATAAAAACCTGGAACTGGTCGCCAGCCCGTCTATTATGCAGCGTTATATCAGCATGAACGTCACGCAAAAACCGTTCGATAATCCGAAGGTGCGCGAGGCGTTGAATTATGCCATCAACCGTCAGGCGCTGGTGAAAGTGGCTTTTGCCGGTTACGCCACGCCGGCAACGGGCGTTCTTCCGCCATCAATAGCCTATGCGCAAAGCTACACGCCGTGGCCTTACGATCCGGCAAAAGCACGCCAATTGCTGAAAGAAGCGGGTTATCCCAACGGCTTTACCACCACGCTGTGGTCATCCCATAACCACAGCACCGCGCAGAAAGTGCTGCAATTTACCCAGCAGCAACTGGCGCAGGTGGGCGTGAAGGCTCAGGTGACGGCGATGGATGCCGGGCAGCGGGCGGCGGAAGTCGAGGGTAAGGCGCAGAAAGAAAGCGGGGTACGGATGTTCTACACCGGCTGGTCGGCGTCTACAGGCGAAGCGGACTGGGCGTTGTCGCCGCTGTTTGCGTCACAGAACTGGCCGCCAACCTTGTTTAATACCGCGTTCTACAGCAATAAGCAGGTGGACAGTGATTTAGCGGCGGCCTTGCAAACCAACGATCCGGCGCAGAAAGCGAAGCTGTACAAGGACGCGCAGGATATCATCTGGAAAGAGTCGCCGTGGATCCCGCTGGTGGTGGAGAAACTGATCTCGGCGCACAGTACGAATTTGACCGGATTCTGGATCATGCCCGACACCGGGTTTAGTTTTGATGACGCGGATTTGAAATAAGCTATTCATTCGGCCCTGCATTGACGGGGCCGGCGAAGGGAGTCTGATGCTCAACTATGTTTTCAAGCGCCTGCTGGGGTTGATTCCGACGCTGTTAATTGTGGCGGTGCTGGTATTTTTATTTGTTCACCTGCTACCCGGCGATCCGGCGCGGCTGATTGCCGGACCGGAAGCCGACGCCGAGGTGATTGAACTGGTGCGTACGCAGTTGGGTCTGGACCAGCCGCTGCATATTCAGTTCTGGCATTACATGACCAACGTGTTGCAAGGTGACTTCGGGACCTCGATGGTTTCTCGTCGTCCGGTTTCAGAAGAGATAGCCAGTCGTTTTATGCCGTCGCTATGGCTGACGATCGCCAGTATGGCGTGGGCGGTTTTGTTTGGTATGACGGCGGGGATCATTGCCGCCGTTTGGCGCAACCGCTGGCCTGACAGGTTGAGTATGACGCTGGCAGTAACCGGGATCTCTTTCCCGGCCTTTGCGCTTGGCATGCTGCTCATGCAGATATTCTCCGTTGAGCTTGGCTGGTTGCCCACCGTTGGCGCTGACACCTGGCTGCACTATATCCTTCCGTCAATTACGCTGGGTGCGGCGGTGGCCGCGGTGTTAGCCCGGTTTACTCGCGCATCGTTCGTCGATGTGCTCAGTGAAGACTATATGCGTACCGCGCGGGCCAAAGGGGTGAGTGAAACCTGGGTGGTATTAAAACATGGCTTGCGTAATGCGATGATCCCGGTGGTCACCATGATGGGGTTGCAGTTTGGCTTTTTGTTGGGCGGTTCTATTGTGGTTGAGAAGGTGTTCAACTGGCCTGGTCTTGGGCGATTGTTGGTCGACTCAGTTGAAATGCGCGACTACCCGGTGATCCAGGCCGAGGTGCTGTTGTTTTCTCTGGAGTTTATTCTTATCAACTTAGTGGTGGATGTGCTTTACGCCGCCATTAACCCGGCTATCAGGTACAAGTAAGGATGCGATTTTTTAACTGGCGCCGACAGGCGATTTTGAATGCAATGCCCCTTGTTAAGCCAGAGCAGATACGCACGCCGTGGCATGAGTTCTGGCGTCGTTTTCGCCGCCAGCGCATGGCGATGATTGCGGGTGTATTTGTCCTGGCCCTGATCGCGGTGGCGATTTTTGCTCGCTGGTTGACGCCATTTGATGCCGAGAACTACTTCGATTATGACCGACTGAATGATGGTCCCTCGATGCTGCACTGGTTTGGCGTTGACTCGCTTGGGCGGGATATTTTTAGCCGCGTACTGGTTGGCGCACAAATTTCTCTGGCGGCCGGGGTCTTTGCCGTCTTTATTGGCGCGGCGATTGGCACGGTACTGGGTCTGCTGGCTGGATATTACGAAGGCTGGTGGGATCGGCTGATTATGCGTGTCTGTGATGTGCTGTTTGCCTTTCCAGGGATTTTGCTGGCAATAGCAGTGGTCGCCGTGCTGGGCAGCGGCATTGCGAACGTGATTATTGCGGTTGCGGTGTTTTCCATTCCGGCTTTTGCGCGACTGGTTCGTGGCAATACGTTGGTTCTCAAGCAACAAACATTTATTGAGTCAGCACGCAGCATTGGTGCCAGTGACGCGACCATCATTTTTAACCATATCCTGCCGGGGACGGTTTCATCGATCGTGGTCTTTTTTACTATGCGAATCGGCACGTCGATTATCTCTGCCGCGAGCCTGTCCTTCCTCGGTTTAGGGGCACAGCCGCCGACGCCAGAATGGGGGGCCATGCTCAATGAAGCGCGGGCTGATATGGTGATCGCGCCGCACGTGGCGATTTTCCCGGCGGTGGCGATATTCCTGACCGTGCTGGCGTTTAACCTGCTGGGGGATGGGTTGCGCGACGCGCTGGATCCGAAGATCAAAGGATAATACAAGGCCTGATAAGACGCGCTGGCGTCGTCATCAGGCGTTGCCGGATGCGGCGTAACGCCTTATCCGGCCTACGGTTGAGTTACGCTTATTAAACGCGAGTGCCCCACAGATCGTATTCATCTGCGTTTTCGACTTTCACGCGGAGGATATCGCCAGGCTTCACGTTGGTTTCGCCATTCAGGTACACCGCACCGTCGATTTCAGGGGCATCAGCCATACTTCGACCAATCGCGCCTTCTTCGTCAACTTCGTCCACGATGACCAGAATTTCGCGGCCCACTTTCTCCTGCAAACGTTCAGCAGAGATCTGCTGCTGCAGCTGCATAAAGCGGTTCCAGCGTTCTTCTTTTACCTCTTCCGGGATTTGATCTGGCAGATCGTTGGCTCCTGCACCTTCTACCGGGCTGTATTTAAAGCAGCCGACGCGGTCCAGACGCGCTTCTTTCAGGAAATCGAGCAGCATCTGGAAGTCTTCTTCGGTTTCGCCCGGGAAGCCAACAATAAACGTTGAACGCAGGGTCAGTTCAGGGCAGATTTCACGCCACTGTTTAATACGTGCCAGCTGTCGGTCCACAGAGCCTGGGCGTTTCATCAGTTTAAGAATTCGCGGGCTTGCATGCTGTAACGGGATGTCCAGATACGGCAGGATTTTCCCTTCCGCCATCAGCGGGATCACATCATCAACGTGCGGGTACGGGTAGACGTAATGCAGACGGGTCCAGATCCCCAGTTTTGACAACTGTTCGCACAGGTCAACCATGCTGGTTTTAACGGGCTCGCCGTTATGGAAACCGGTACGATGCTTCACATCCACACCGTAAGCAGAAGTATCCTGGGAGATCACCAGAATCTCTTTCACGCCCGCATCGACCAGACGTTTAGCCTCGCTGAGAACATCGCCAATCGGACGGCTCACCAGATCGCCACGCATCGACGGAATAATGCAGAACGTACAGCGGTGGTTACAGCCTTCAGAAATCTTCAGATAAGCATAATGGCGCGGCGTTAGCTTGACGCCCTGTTCAGGAACCAGGCTCAGGAAAGGATTATGCTTTGGTTTGGGAACATAGTGGTGAACGTGCTCCAGAACCTGTTCGTAGCTGTGCGGTCCGGTAATTTCCAGTACCTTCGGGTGGACCTCACGGATCTGATCGACTTTCGCGCCCAGACAGCCAGTGACGATCACCTTGCCGTTTTCGTTCAGCGCTTCGCCAATGGCTTCCAGTGACTCCTGAACTGCGCTGTCGATAAAGCCGCAGGTGTTAACGATGACCATATCCGCGTCGTCGTAGCTTGGTACGACATCATAGCCTTCGGTACGAAGTTCGGTCAGGATGCGTTCAGAATCGACAAGGTTTTTCGGGCAGCCGAGGGAGACAAAGCCGATTTTCGGCTGGTGGGTTACATTGCTCATAGCGTAAAAAGTGTTCAGTTATTGGAATATTCAGGGCAGGGATTCTACAGAGTTCTGAACAAAAATTGTATCGCAATCTCATACCATCAGCGGCCTGCCCGGCGCGGAATTAAAGATTATTTGTAAATTATGTTAATTTTAGGTGATGGATTGATCCTGAACACGACTTTGTTCAAAAATTAACCATACTATTAAGTCGCACCATAGTTGGAAAGAGGAGGAACAAAGTATGGTTGTTGACAGACTGAGAACCGATCTTCTCAACAAATTGATAAACGCCCGTATCGAACTTGCCGCTTATCTGCTGTTGAGAAAGGCGAAAGGCTACATGTCAGTCAGCGAGAGCGATCGTCTGCGTGATAATTTTTTTGCACTGAATCGCGAATTGCACGAGCAATCACAGCTTCACGGTATGCATCTTGATCAGGAAGAGTGGAATGCCTTTCATCGTGCTGAAGGGGCGTTAGCCGCCGCCGCTGTTTGTCTTATGAGTGGACACCATGATTGTCCAACGTTTATCGCCGTTAACGCAGAGAAACTGGCAAACTGCCTGACAACGCTGACGCTGAGTATCCAGAGCCTGGAATCTTACCCAACGCTGGAACACGTCTGAATCAGGGGGAGGGCGCTCCCCCTTTTCGTTAAGATTATGTAAATATGACGAGATAATTCCCCTTGCTGGCTACGCTTTATGCAGAGCCATTAAGGAGGTGTTATGCGTCGACTCTTGCTCTGTGCTATCTCCCTTGCGCTATTTTCCACTTATGCCGCCGCGGTAAAGGTGGAAGTGCTGCAAACCAAACTCGATCACCCGTGGTCACTGGCTTTTTTACCCGATAATCGCGGTATGCTCATTACGCTTAAAGGCGGCCAGCTTCGACTCTGGCAGCCTGGGAAGGGGCTTTCCGACCCGCTGACCGGCGTACCCAAAGTCTGGGCGAATGGTCAGGGGGGACTGCTTGATGTGGTGTTAGCTCCGGACTTTGAACGATCCCGCCGGGTGTGGCTAAGCTTCGCTGAAGCCGATCGCGAAGGCAAAGCGGGCACCGCGGTAGGCTACGGGCGATTGAGTGACGATCTCAAACACCTGCAAGGATTTCAGACCGTTTTTCGCCAACAGCCAAAGCTCTCTACCGGAAACCATTTTGGTGGACGTCTGGTGTTTGATGGCAACGGCTATCTGTTTATTGGCCTTGGTGAGAATAACCAACGTTCAACAGCTCAGGATCTGGATAAGTTGCAGGGGAAGGTCGTACGGCTGACCGACGAGGGAAAAATTCCGCCGGATAATCCGTTTGTGAGTAAGACGGGAGCGCGGGCAGAGATTTGGTCGTATGGCATCCGCAACCCGCAGGGGATGGCGATGAACCCCTGGAGCGATACGCTGTGGCTCAATGAGCATGGCCCACGCGGTGGCGATGAAATCAATATCCCGGAGAAAGGGAAAAACTACGGCTGGCCGCTCGCGACCTGGGGCGTTAACTACAGTGGTTTCAACATCCCCGAAGCAAAAGGCTCAATTGTGGCGGGCACCGAGCAGCCTATCTTTTACTGGGAAAAATCACCTGCTGTCAGTGGGATGGCCTTTTATAATCACGATACGTTCCCACAGTGGAGACACAAACTGTTTATTGGTGCGCTGAAAGAACAGGGGGTGATTGTGTTAAGCGTGAAAGGTAATACAGTGACGGAAGACGGGCGTATTTTGCATGACAGAGGGCAGCGAATCCGCGATGTGCGCGTCGGACCAGACGGTTATTTGTATGTATTAACCGACGAGTCCGACGGGGAATTGCTGAAAGTGAGTCCCTGATAGGATTAGCTGACCGGGATCATCACGACTTTCTGGAATGCCGGGCGCTCGGTGAGCTGTTGATACCAACGTTCCAGGTGAGGGCGTGGCGTCCAGCTCAGGCCGACATTAAACAGGTTATAGATGAACGGTGCGACGGCGATGTCCGCAGTGCCAAATTCAGCGCCAGAAAACCACGCCCGGTCGGCCAGCGCGTTGTCGAGAATGGCAAACAGGTTATCGCAGACCTTCGCACCGGCCTCGATGGCTGCCTGATCGCGTTGATCGGCAGGGGTTCTGACCAGACCAAATAAGATAACCCGATGTGCAGGGCTCAGCGTCTGGTTAGCCCAGTCCATCCATTTTTCACCCTCGGCACGTTTCGCCGGAGCGTCAACCCACAGTCGTTTTTGCCCGTACTGGGCCGCCAGGTAGCGGACAATGGTATTGGATTCCCACAGCAATACGTCTGTTTCGTCATCGCGTAGCAGTGGAACCAGTCCGTTAGGGTTCATCGCCAGATAGTCTGCGTCATGATTTACGCCATGCTGTCCCCCAGCCAGAATTTGGCTATACGGCAGTTCCAGTTCTTCGAGTGTCCACAATACTTTTTTTACGTTGGTCGAATTATTGCGACCCCACAGTGTAATCATAGTAACCCCGCAAATTAATTGAGCAGCTTTATGGCTGCATTCTCTATCTGACTCGCTCACATGGTGGGGTAAACCTAATATTTACGCAACAAGGCGCAAAAAAATCGTGATGAGAGCAGCGCAGCGCGGCGTTATTGCATAAACTTTAAAAACTTTACCAACTTACGGTTTCTTTAAGCTCGTTAGTGCGTTATTACTCACCGCACTTATTTTACACGTCATCCATCAGAACTTTTCTGTATGGTTGGCTGAGGCAACTTGGCCGGTTTTGTGTAAACACGGTGTGGTATGACGTGGTTTTTTGGAATGGATACTCGGGTGGCATTTATGACGCAATACTTCTCTTCCCTACGCAGCCTTGCTGCAGGTTCAGCACTCTTAATCCTTTTGGCGCCGACCGTACAGGCGGCGGAACAACCAACGGCCCCGCCGAGCGTTGACGCACGTGCGTGGATCTTAATGGATTACGCCAGCGGCAAAGTGCTGGCGGAAGGTAATGCCGATGAGAAACTGGATCCCGCCAGTCTGACCAAGATTATGACCAGCTATGTGGTCGGTCAGGCGCTAAAAGCCGGGAAAATTAATCTGAATGACATGGTTACCGTCGGGAAAGATGCCTGGGCGACCGGGAATCCGGCCCTGCGCGGCTCTTCGGTGATGTTCCTCAAGCCTGGCGATCAGGTTGCGGTGTCCGATCTGAACAAAGGCGTGATCATTCAGTCTGGTAATGACGCCTGTATTGCGCTCGCTGATTATGTTGCCGGCAGCCAGGAATCGTTTATCGGTTTGATGAACGGCTATGCGCAAAAACTGGGATTGACCAACACGACTTTCCAGACAGTACATGGTCTGGATGCAGCAGGGCAGTTCAGTACCGCGCGTGATATGGCATTGTTGGGTAAAGCGTTAATCCACGATGTGCCGGAAGAGTACGCCATCCATAAAGAGAAAGAGTTTACCTTTAATAAAATTCGCCAGCCTAACCGTAACCGCCTGCTGTGGAGTACCAACCTGAATGTGGATGGTATGAAAACGGGCACCACGGCGGGAGCCGGTTATAACCTGGTTGCATCCGCGACACAGGGCGATATGCGTTTGATCTCCGTGGTGCTGGGGGCAAAAACCGATCGTATTCGCTTTAATGAATCCGAAAAGTTGCTGACATGGGGTTTCCGCTTCTTTGAAACCGTTACGCCGATTAAACCGGACGCCACCTTTGTTACCAAACGAGTCTGGTTTGGCGATA
Organism: Citrobacter sp. RHBSTW-00029; assembly: GCF_014104295.1. Taxonomy (NCBI): domain Bacteria; kingdom Pseudomonadati; phylum Pseudomonadota; class Gammaproteobacteria; order Enterobacterales; family Enterobacteriaceae; genus Citrobacter; species Citrobacter sp. RHBSTW-00029. Next base: position 2,617,070 of record NZ_JABXRT010000001.1, on the reverse strand, counting down.
AGAGTGAAGTCAATCTGGGCGCTGGGGAAGGTGGGTCTGTGACCATTCCGCGCGGTCAGCTGAAAAACCTGAAGGCGAGCTTTACCCTGACAGAGCCACAACTGACCGCGCCACTGAAGAAGGGCCAGGTTGTGGGGACAATCGACTTCCAGTTGAACGGAAAATCTATTGAACAGCGTCCGTTGATGGTGATGGAAGCGGTGGACGAGGGGGGATTCTTTAGCCGGATGTGGGACTTCGTTATGATGAAATTCCACCAGTGGTTTGGTGGCTGGTTCTCTTAATCGCTGATGCCGGATGACGATATGAAAGCACCGTCATCCGGCACAAATTTAGTACATCAATTTGATATGCTGCGCTTTGGCATACTCGACAAACGCATCATCCGGGCGGTTATCGCTGATGATGGTATCAAAGCGTTTTAATTCGCCCATCCTCGCGGGACGCACTTTCCCAAACTTGCTGTGATCAACCACCAGAACATGGTACTGCGCCATCGACATCGCCCAGTGTTTAACCGGTAATTCCTCAAGGTTAAAACAGGTTGCGCCTTTATCGATATGCACGCCGGCTGCGGAATAAAAAGCGATATCCGGGCAGACGTTATTCAGGGTTTCCTGGAAATCGAGTGGCTTGAAAATAGCATTACTGGCATGGAATTCGCCGCCACATAAAATGACGCGGCACTGTGGTTTCTCCTGTAACACCAGAAACGTATTCAGTGAATAGCAGATTGCGGTGAACGGTAATTCATTATCGATCGCTTCAATGATCCACGGCGTTGTTGTTCCGCAGTCGAAGAAAACGGTCTGATGCGCCTGGACGAGGCTGGCTGCCTGTTGCGCAGCCCGGCGTTTTTCATCAACCAGGCGGGATTTTTGATCGCTGATTAAATAGTGGCTGGCGCTACGGGGTTCCAGAACAATATAGCCCCCAAGCAGTACGACCGGGGCCGTGTTATTATTCAGATCGCGACGAATGGTCATTTCTGATACACCCAGCAGTGTCGCGGCTTCTTTAAGGTGTAATTTATCGCTGCGTTTTAGCGCCTGCAGTAATTGACCAATACGCTCGTCGCGTCGAGTTTCCATAGTTCCCCTGGAGAGTAGAATACGTGCTCAGTTTCGCGCTTAATACTACTCTCTTTACCGTGGGTTAGTCACGTACCCAGCCTTTACGAATAGGCAGGGCAAAACAGGTGCGATAGCAGGTCTGCAAACCGTGGTACAGGGTTGTGCCGAATCGTTGCCAGATCATCTGGGCGCTCAGGCATCCGATCAGACCTGCCAGTAACCCCCCCAGCATATCCAGCGGCCAGTGTACGCCGAGGTAAACACGCGACCAGGCAATCGCCACGGCGACGACCATCAACAGTGCTCCGGACCACAGGCGGTGCCAGAACAGGAAGGCCAACGCGAAGGTAAAGATAACCGTACCGTGGTCGCTCGGGAAAGAGTCATCTGCAGCATGGTGCAGGAAGTTGTAGCCGATATGATTGACGAATGGCCGGTCGTGAGGGAATAAATGTCCCATGATCCATGAAATGGTCAAGCCGACTGCCAGCGCAATCGCCATTTTTATGACCAACTGGCGCTGGATGGTCACGCGGTTTTGCGGCCCCCAAAGCCAGAGAATGATCGCCAGTAGCGGTACGATGCTAATCAGATCTTTGGCAATAAAAATGGCGAGCGAGATCGTCCATTGCGCAGAGTCCGGCGTGGCGTTAATCAGGTAAAAAAGCGAGTTGTTCAGATTTTCCAGCATAACATCCAGACTCAATGTAATCGTTAAAAAGGCCCATATTGGGGATCATAAAATTGCTTTCAGGCGATAAAAAGCGGTCTTGTCCTATTTGTCTGTTAACTGACTCTTTTTAAGACAATTAATGAGGCTTATTGAGCATGATAGCGGTCTCAACTTAAATTAACCTTAAAACAAAAAGCTATCGTGCAATTGAGTGTAAAAATGTGCGCATTTTGCTTTCAAATCACATAATTCACTATCACCAGTAAGGCGCATTTATTACACTTTGCGCGTTTTTTCATTTGTTAAGAGATTGCATGCAGAACCGTTTATCTTCAGGCGCCCGCTTGGGGCGTCAGGCATTACTTTTCCCTCTCTGTCTGGTGCTTTACGAATTCTCTACATATATCGGTAACGATATGATCCAACCCGGAATGTTGGCGGTGGTGGAGCAATATCAGGCCGGTTTAGATTGGGTTCCAACGTCCATGACCGCTTATCTGGCAGGCGGCATGTTTTTACAGTGGTTGTTAGGGCCGCTGTCGGACCGTGTTGGTCGTCGTCCGGTGATGTTAACCGGGGTGGTTTGGTTCATTGTGACCTGCCTAGCAACGCTGTTTGCACAAAATATTGAGCAATTTACTTTCCTGCGTTTTTTACAAGGGATTAGCCTGTGCTTTATTGGCGCGGTAGGTTACGCCGCAATTCAGGAGTCCTTTGAAGAAGCGGTGTGCATTAAAATCACTGCGCTAATGGCAAACGTAGCATTGATTGCACCGCTTTTGGGACCGTTGGTTGGGGCCGCCTGGGTACATGTCCTTCCGTGGGAAGGCATGTTTGTCCTGTTTGCCGCGCTGGCTGCAATTGCCTTTTTTGGCCTGCAGCGCGCGATGCCGGAAACGGCTACCCGTCTGGGCGAGAAGCTTTCTATCAAAGAGTTGGGCAAAGATTATAAGCTGGTGCTAAAGAATGTGCGTTTTGTCGCAGGCGCACTGGCATTGGGCTTTGTCAGTCTGCCATTGCTGGCGTGGATTGCGCAGTCCCCGATCATTATTATCAGTGGCGAACATCTCAGCAGCTACGAATATGGCCTGCTGCAGGTGCCGATTTTTGGTGCACTGATTGCAGGTAACCTGGTGCTGGCGCGTCTGACATCCCGCCGCACGGTGCGCTCGCTGATCATCATGGGGGGCTGGCCAATCTCCGTGGGATTGATCATTGCCGCCGCGGCCACGGTTGTTTCTTCTCATGCGTATCTGTGGATGACGGCAGGTTTAAGTTTTTATGCATTTGGCATTGGTGTGGCGAATGCCGGGTTGGTGCGCCTGACGCTGTTTGCCAGTGAAATGAGCAAAGGGACAGTTTCAGCTGCAATGGGTATGCTGCAAATGCTGATATTTACCGTTGGTATTGAGCTGAGCAAACATGCTTATCTGCTGGGTGGAAACGGCTTGTTCAGTCTGTTTAATCTGGCCAGCGGTGTGCTGTGGCTGATTCTGATGGTTATCTTTCTGAAAGATAAGCGGGTAGGGAATTCCCGGGATGGTTAAAGCCCGGTTTCCGGGCTTTGCAATCATTAGTGATGGTCATCAATCTGATGCTCAATGACCATCCCTTCACCTACGCTGGCAACATGACGCGCATACGGATGTGCGCGGTAAACAGGGGCTGGAGTGGCTGCCGGAGCAACATAAACCGTTTGCGGGGCAGTAGCGACACTGACCGCCTGCGGAACATTGACGGAAGAAGGAACAACTACTACTTTGTATCCGCTTGGTACATCAACGGTAACATTCTGTGCAAATGCTGTTCCTGCAAATCCCAGCAACACTGTTGCCATCAGTACACTTTTCTTCATAATCTGCTCACCTGAAATATTCACTGGAAGTAATAATCCAGTGGGTTAATTTGAGGCGGATTATGAATAGATCATGCCATCATTTTGTTGCCGTCTGTGCTGAGGCGTTAATGTGTAAACGGTGCTTCATTGTTTAACACGCGGTCGATAATATCCAGCACGCCCTCTTCGTTATTCGAACCCGCGCGATATTTCGCCGCCTGGATAACCGGCTCATGGGCGTTGGCCATTGCAAAACTAAATCCTGCCTGGCGCAGCATCTCGATATCATTTCCGCCATCGCCAAACACGACAACCTCATCGTTGGTAATATTCCAGCGTTGTTGCAGCAGGCGTAGGCCGTTGGCTTTATGAACACCCGGAATAATTAAATCGATACTGCCGTATCCGGTATGCACTGGTACCATAATGTCGCCAATCGCCTCATGAAGATCGGCCTGCACCTGGGGAATGCGATCGTCGGAGATATTCAGGCCAAATTTGAAGAATACATCGTTGATATTGTCGAAGTTATCGACAAATTCAAGACGGTGATAATACATGGCAGAGATGGATTTATGCTCATCGCTGTACTGCTTCAGGGTGTAGGCGCTGTTTTTACCACAGGCGATAATATCAACGTCTGCACGGGTCAGCAGATATTCTACGATGGTCTGGAAATCGTCTTTTGCCAGTTCACCGTTAAAAATATCTTCCCCTTCGCTGACCACCCAGCCACCGTTTTCCGCCACAAATGAGATTTCATTGGCCAGTTCGGGAAAAAAAGAGATCAACTGGTAATACTGATTGCCGCTGGCGACTACAAAGCGGATCCCTTGTGCTTTCATTTGACGGTACTGCGCCATAAACCGCTCGCGGTTATAGGTCTTTTGGTCACTTAAAAACGTACCGTCCATGTCTACTGCAATTAACTTGATACCCATTAGCCGTTCTCCATCACAGTGGTATTTTTGACATCCGGTTTAGCCACAGCCTTCGCTACGATGGCTGCGACAAGCACCAGCGCCAGCACAACCAACATGGCGCTGCGCAGGCCATAGTGTTCACCCAAATAGCCCAGCAGCGGCGGACCGACCAGGAATGCCAGATAGCCAGTAGTCGCAACAACGCTCACGCGGGTTGGCGCATCAGGGCCGGTATCGCTGGCGGCTGAAATGGTCAGCGGGAAGCCGAGAGAAGCCCCTAGCCCCCAAAGGATCACCGAGACACCTGCCACCCATGAGCTGTCGACAAAAATGATCAGGCTGATACCGAGCGCACCCATCAGTGCACTGGCGCGTACTACTGCCACACGGCTGTAGCGGTCGATGAACCAGCCACCGGTGAAGCGCCCGACGGTCATACCGAGCGTAAAGCCGGCATAAATCAGCGATCCGGATGTCGGGCTAAATCCATGTCCATCAACCATCAGTAATGGAAGCCAGTCGTTGGCGGAACCTTCGGCAAATGCCATTGCGAGCACCACGACGCCAATCAGCAGCAACTGCATATCGCGATAGAATGGCAACCCTTTTTCAACGGCGTGCGAACCGTCAGTAGCATTCTTACCTGTGCCGTCGGGGATAGCCTTAATAGCGATAAAAATAGGGGTAATAGCCACCATCGCCGCCAGCAGAATATGTGCTGTCGCGGGGACGCTGACGGCGGTAAGTACCATGCCAACACCTGCGCCAGCCAGCGTTCCAAGGCTGTAGAAACCATGCATCATCGGCAGAACAGTTTTGTTCATTTCACGCTCAACCGCTGCACCTTCGACGTTGATAGCCACTTCTGCCGCGCCAAAACTGGCGCCAAACACGCACAGACCAAACGCAAACAGCCAGGCGGAATGCAACCATAATGCGAGGCTGAGAATTGTCATTCCCAGAACCGCGCATGACATGGTGGCGCGGATGACGTTGCGTGTGCCAAATCGTTTCACCAGCCAGGCCGAACAAAGAATGCCACTCATCGAACCAATTGAGAGTCCAAACAGCACCGCACCCATTTCGGCGGTAGAGATGGAGAGAATATCTCTGATGGCAGGGGTACGCGTTGCCCAGGAGGCCATTAATAATCCTGGTAAAAAGAAGAACGTGAACAGCGCCCAGGTGCGACGTCTTAAGGCCTTGCGTGATGAGATGCCAGTCATGAATTCGAGCCAAAGAAAAGAGGGAAGAAGACAACATTAGCAAGGTTGTGTACATTTGTACACAAATGCAAGAAGAGGTAAGGCAGTGCGACGCGCGAACGACCCACAACGACGGGATAAAATAGTCCAGGCCACGCTGGATGCGGTTATAATCCATGGTGTTCATGGGGTTACACACCGGAAAATCGCCATGATTGCCGAGGTGCCGCTGGGCTCAATGACCTATTACTTTTCGGGAATAGATGAGCTTTTAATGGAGGCATTCGAGCGTTTTACTGACACCATGTCTGTGCAATATCAGGCATTTTTTGCCGGTGTTGAAAATGCGCCACAGGCCTGTCATGCGATTACCGATATGATCTATAGCTCTCAGGTCACAACGCCTGACAACATGGAGCTTATGTATCAGTTATATGCCTTCGCCAGCCGTAAACCGGCGCTAAAAACAGTGATGCAAAACTGGATGCTACGCAGCCAACAAACGCTTGAGCAGTGGTTCGAGCCGGTTACGGCGCGGGCGCTGGATGCATTTATTGAAGGGATGACGCTGCATTTTGTCACAGATAAAAAACCGCTCTCGCGGGAAGGTATTCTGGTGATGGTGGAGCGTATTGCCGGATTACCTCAGAGATGAAATCATCAAAATGGTTTGTCGAGGCGGGTAACGGCCTGACGTAAAAAATCAATGACTTTCATCGCCTCTGGCGTCAACGGCCGGGCGGCTTTTTTTACCGTCCCGACATCCATATAAGTAATAAAATCATCAATCGTTCTGTGCATGACGCGCAGACCATCCAGTGACCACGGGCGATACACCAGGTCGGATAAAATGGTTATTCCTCTGCCTTTTGCAACCAGGCTTCTTATTGCTTCAAAAGAGTTGCTGCGAAAACTGATATTGGGCGTATAGCCACGCTGCTGCCAGTAATCGATGATTACGTCAGGGTACTTATCGGTTTCCAGCAGTAAAAATGGTAGCTTTTCGACGTCTATTAAACGGATCGATGCCCGACTCTGTAGCGGATGCCCAATAGACGTCCACAGGCGGCGCAGTGAACGAATGAATGTTTCGATCTCAAGGTCGTTATCATGGCTGATATTTGAGGTCAGAAGCAGGCAAAAATCGACCTTTTGTTCCCGTAGCGCCTGTACCAGTTCCGGTGCAGTAGCTTCATAAAATACGATCTCCAGCAAAGGGAAACGTCGTTCAAGATCGTTGAGTATATCCGGGATGAGATAGGCTGAGAGCGTTTCGGCAATGCCTATGCGCACCGTGCCGGTGAGAATTTCACTCCTGTCATGCAGGGCGTCAACAGCCGAGTGGCTACTGTTGATGATGTTGCAGGCATGTGCCAGAAAGCGCTCGCCCTCGGCGGTGAGCTTCACGCCTTTGGGGTAACGTACAAATAGCTGCACGTCTAATGATTCTTCCAGATTCCGCATGGCAATGGTCATTGATGACTGAGAAATATGGCAGCGCGCAGCAGCTTTGGAAATTTGTAATGTTTCTGCAAGTGCGATGTAAAACTCAAGTTGCCTTAGCGTGAATTTCATAGTTTTAATCTATGCAGATGGATAAAAACGTTATATTAGCATTCATTCTCACGCCGCCGTAGCCTTGTGGTCATACCGTACAACTGACAATAAGGCGCAAATATGCCCTATCTTTTACTCAGTCTGGCTGCCTGTTTTTGGGGCGGCAACTATGTGGTCGGCCATATATTGGTTGCCGAAGTTAATCCCATCGTTTTATCAGCAGCACGCTGGGTATTTACCGCATTGCTATTGATGGCGCTTTATTTCCGACAGATCGCCATGCAGTGGCCAGCGATGAAAAAATCCTTTGGTACTATCGTCTTCCTCGCGCTTTGTGGTCAGGTTCTTTTCCCCTTAACGTTATATATCGGCCTGCAATATACAACCTCGCTCAATGCCGCGATTTATATGTCCACCACACCGGCACTCGTTCTGTTAATCAATAAGTTCTTTTTTAAAGAGCGGATTTCTGCGCGAAATATAGCAGGTGTGCTCCTGAGTACCGTTGGTGTTATCTGGCTGGTGTCGCAAGGCGGGTTGATGCACGCACAGGTATTGGAACATCTCAATCGGGGCGATGTCTGGACCATGGGGTCAGCGCTGAGTTGGGCTGTTTATTGTGCCTTTCTACGCGTTAAACCGTGTGAGGTGAAGGGAAACGCATTTGTTGCCGTGAGCGCGTTGTTAGGTGCGATTGTACTTATTCCGGTACTGGCCCTGGTGTTGATACGCAATGGTATGCCGGGCTGGAATAGCTATGCAAATACAGGCGTTATTACTGGGCTGGCATACCTTGTTATTTTTCCTTCCTGGCTGTCATATCTGTTATGGAACAAAGGGATTAGCGCCATTGGCGCAACGCGCGGAGAGATCTATTCACACTTGATTCCACTGAGTGGCGGATTATTTAGCGTGATGTTTATGCACGTCACTCTGCATTCATATCATCTGGTGAGCGCGTTGGTTATTATGTGTGGCATAGCATTGTGTTCCCGCACGAGTGCAAAAAAAAGCTCGCAGCAGCGCACGGCGTGAAAGAGCGGGTAAATTAGCTTACGGTTGCGCCCCCGGTAATATTTACCACCGTAGCGGTCATTGCTCCGGCATGGTCTGAAGCCAGAAAGGCTGTAGCCTCAGCGATTTGTGCAAGCGTAGGCAGGCGTCCGAGCATGGTGCCTTGCGCCGCGCCCGCTAACCATTGATCGACGGTTAAACCCATTGATTGCGCTTTAGCGGTGAAAATCTCCCCGGTATAGGAACCGGCCGCTACCGCGTCCACAATCGCATGTGAGCGCACGCCGACGACTCGAACATTTGCCGGTCCCAGTTCGCTGGCGAGCGCTTTAATAAAAGCCTCTGTTCCCGCACAGCCGACGATGTGCCCCAAATGCCCAGGCATTGCCATCGGGGCCGCGGGCGCGACAACGGTGAGAATGACGCCCGCTCGATTGCCGCCCATGTGCGGCGTTACGGATTTTGCGATATTGAACTGCGCCGAGAGGAAAGGAGTGATACCGCTCATAAATTCAGAGAGGGCTAATGCCTCGATGCGCTTGCCCTGTTCATGCATAAAGCCGGTCGCGTTAACCACCACATCAATTCCACCGATTCGCTGTACCAGGCGGGTAACTTGTGTTGAGGTGTCGTGCTCGTCGAGCACATCGGTGATAAACGTATCGACAGTGCCACCCGCCATTCGCAGGCGACTGGCTGCCCAATCAAGCTTTTCCTGACGGCGTGCGCCCAGGTACACATGGGCACCTTCGCGCGCCATGGTCTGCGCAACCGCACTACCAATAGCCCCGCTGCCGCCGAAGATCACCGCGACTTTGCCTGCGAGTAACATAGCAACCCCCATCACCATTTAGCACCGAGTAAAAGTATGTGCCATAACCGGCATGCTGCAAATTTGGGGAGGAATTTCGGGGGAGGAGGGAGGGAGTTAAAATCCAGGCAACAAAAAACCCATCAACCTTGAACCAAAACGGCGGGGTTGATGGGCTCCACAAATTGGGGACATCAAAGAAAAGCAGTGGCAATAGTTATGACTGACGCCTTTAAGAAAAGTTCTGCTTACCTGCAAAAAATTTTCATTAAAAGCAAAAAACAGCTCTAACCGATGCCAGGCCAGATGATGACGATGAGTGTCCCCGCCAGCGTCAACAGAACGTTAGCAATCGCGTATGTGCCCGCATAGCCTAAAGCAGGAATGTTGCTGCGCGCGGTATCGCTGATGATTTCCATTGCTGGCGCACAGGTACGCGCCCCCATCATCGCCCCGAACAGCAGGGCCCGGTTCATGCGCAATACATAAGCTCCAAACAAGAAACAGATGATCACTGGAACCAGGCTGACAATCAGACCCGAAATCAGCATCTGGCCACCCACTGCGCCGAGGCCATTACCAATGCCGCTACCTGCGCTTAAACCGACACCAGCCATAAAGACCATCAGGCCAAACTCTTTGACCATGTTCAGCGCACCTTGAGGAATGTAGCCAAACGTTGGATGGTTAGCACGCAGGAAGCCCAGCATGATCCCGGCGAACAACAGTCCAGCCGCATTTCCAATGCCAAAGCTGAAATTACTGAACTGGAAAGTGATCATCCCGATCATCAGGCCGATGATAAAGAATGCGCAGAAAGCAAGCAGATCGGTGACCTGGCTGTGAATGGAAATAAAGCCGATACGATCGGCAATGGTTTTCACACGGCGCGCATCGCCACTGACCTGTAATACATCGCCTTTATTAAGTACGACGTTGTCGTCAATGGGCATTTCGATCTGGCTGCGGATCACGCGGTTCAGGAAGCAGCCATGGTCAGTCAGCTTCAACTGGGCCAGACGACGACCTACGGCATTGTGGTTTTTCACCACAATCTCTTCGGTGACGATACGCATATCGAGCAGATCGCGATCGAACACCTCTTTACCGTTACGGAAGCTGGGGTCGAGGCGAGCATGTGCATCCGGATAGCCCACTAAGGCAATTTCATCGCCCATTTGCAGCACTGCGTCACCGTCCGGGTTGGCCAGAATACCGTTGCGGCGGATACGTTCAATATAACAACCGGTCTGGCGGTAGATGCCCAGCTCGCGCAGATTTTTCCCGTCAGCCCATGCAACCAGCTCTGGGCCTACACGGTAGGCGCGGATCACCGGTAGATAAACCTTACGGTTGGCGTCAGTGTCCAGCCCGCGCTCACGCGCAATTTGTTGGGCGCTGGTTTGCAGATCCTGATGCTGCAGTTTTGGCAGATAGCGCGCACCCACAATCAGACTGACCAACCCAATTAAATAGGTGAGGGCGTAACCCAGACTCAGGTTATCAAGGGCGGTGGATAGCTGTGTACCTTCCATCCCTGAATGGCGCAACGTATCGCCCGCGCCGACCAGAACGGGCGTAGACGTCATTGAACCAGCCAACATGCCTGCCGTCAGGCCAATATCCCAGCCAAATAGCTTACCCAGTCCCAGGGCGATCAGCAGCGCGCTACCGACCATCACCAGTGCAAGCATCAGGTAATTTTTCCCATCCCGAAAAAAAATCGAAAAAAAGTTGGGACCGGCTTCCACCCCGACACAAAAAATAAACAGCATAAAGCCAAGATTTAATGCGTCAGTGTTAATACTAAAGTGCTGCTGACCTAATAATAGGGAGACCACTAAAACGCCAATGGAATTACCGAGTTGGACTGAACCCAGGCGTAATTTACCCAGACACAGGCCCAGAGCCAGGACCACAAATAATAACAGGATGTAATTCCCATTTAACAAATCTGCGACGTTTATATTCACGGAGGCTAACTTCTTGTTTACTAGTAAGCTATTGAAAGAAATGGCAATTTACGCTAATGTTTTTGCCAGATATTAAGGGGCGACAGCATCGTACACAGCCCCAAATAATGCAGCACGACAATATATGCGGCTAGTTTAATCTCATTACGTATCAACGGCTATAAGAATCGTGTGGGTGTGTTTTTGGCATGGAATGCCGAGTAACTTTATCTGACTGGACGCCTGCGGGCGAAAAGAGTGTTCGATAGAGAAGATGTCAGGAGGAACGATTGAAACATAAGCAAAGTTGGGCGGGTGCGATCTGCTGCTTTGTGCTCTTTATTGTAGTGTGTCTTTCATTAACGCTGAATATGAAAGGCGCATTTAGAGCGGCTGGGCATCCTGAGGTCGGGTTATTGTTTTTTATACTGCCTGGCGCTGTGGCAAGCTTTTTCTCCCACCGTCGCGAGGTGCTCAAACCCCTTCTTGGTGCAATACTGGCAGCGCCGTGCTGCTTGTTACTGATGCGGTTCGTTTTTATGCCGACGCGTTCACTGTGGCAAGAGCTGGCATGGCTGTTCAGTGCAGTGTTTTGGTGTGCGCTTGGGGCATTGTGTTTTTTATTTATCAGTAGCTTATTCAACCAGCGTCAGCGGCGGAAAAAAAACTGATTACGCCCTCCAGCGGAGGGCGTAGAAACAGCTATCAGGCGAACAGATTCATATTCTCTTTTGCCCACGCTTCAAAATCCGTGCAGCCGCCGATGTGTTGTTGATCAACGAAAATCTGCGGAACGGTCTCAACTGGCTTTCCTACCGTTTTTTCCAGATCTGCTTTAGTAATACCTTCGGCATGGATATCAATGTAGCGGAAGTTAAAATCGTCATGCTCATTGCTTAATTTTTCTGCTAATTCTTTTGCGCGCACGCAATACGGGCACCCTGGGCGACCAAAAATAACGGCAAACATCTCTATCTCCTCGAACTTATCAGGCCGGATGGCGAATGTTGTTATGATGCCGCGATTTGTGACGGATGGAAAGCAGGTTCAGCCTGTTGCTTTGATATCCTTAGTCTATGCCTTCGTTTTTCAATCCGCATTTTTGTTAAACATGGGCTGTCGGAACGTTTTACACTAAGCGCCATTTATCGGGAGGCACCTATGCGCACAGTGGGCGTGTTACCCAAAAGCGTATTGATTCTGGAAATCATCGGGATGGTTTTGTTATCGCTGGCGCTGCTGTCGCTTAACGATTATCTCACCTTACCCGCACCGCTGAACGGGCCATTGGCCTGTGTGGTAATGATATTTCTGGGTGTACTGTTAATGCTTCCCGCCGCGGTGGTGTTGATGTTGCGCATTGCGCAACTGTTGGCACCGCAGCTGATGTCGCGTGCTCCCGACGCTTCTTCCCATTCAGCCAGAGAAAAAAAAGATGACGCCAACCATTGATTTACTTCGCAGCCACCGTTCCATTCGCCATTTCACCGATGAAAGTATTTCGGACGCACAGCGTGAGGCGATCATTGCTGCCGCTCAAGGGACATCAAGTTCAAGTTTTTTGCAGTGCACGACGATAATTCGTATTACCGATCAAAGTCTGCGGGAGTCCCTGGTGACCTTATCCGGCGGACAAAAACATGTCGCACAGGCCGCCGAGTTCTGGGTTTTTTGCGCCGATTTTAATCGCCATTTGCAGATTTGCCCCGATGCGCAACTGGGGCTGGCTGAGCAACTGTTGCTTGGCGTGGTTGATACGGCGATGATGGCGCAAAATGCGCTGACAGCGGCTGAATCGCTGGGACTTGGCGGTGTGTTCATTGGCGGTCTGCGCAACAATATTGAGCCGGTAACGGAATTACTGACGCTGCCGAAGCATGTTTTGCCACTGTTTGGTCTGTGTCTCGGCTGGCCTGCGGATAACCCGGACATCAAGCCCCGGCTGCCAGCAACACTGGTGGTGCATGAAAACCATTACCAGCCGCTCGATCAGGATATTTTGTCGCAATATGATGAACAGCTTGCGCAATACTATCTGACCCGTGGCAGCAACACGCGTCGCGATACCTGGAGCGATCACATTCGCCGCACCATCATTAAAGAAAGCCGTCCCTTTATCCTGGAATATTTACATAAACAGGGGTGGGCGACGCGCTAAAGCGTTTAACCCGGTGTATGATACGCCAGCTTTTACCAGGTCTTTTAGAGAGGTGCAGGGTGAAAATTGCCATTTTGTCCCGGGATGGAACGCTCTATTCTTGCAAACGCCTGCGTGAAGCAGCGATGCAACGCGGTCACCTGGTAGAAATTATCGATCCCCTTTCTTGCTATATGAACATTAGCCCGGCAGCGTCTTCTATCCATTATAAAGGCCGCCAGCTTCCCCATTTTGACGCGGTCATTCCAAGAATTGGCTCAGCTATTACCTTCTACGGTACGGCGGCATTACGTCAGTTTGAGATGCTGGGTAGCTATCCGCTGAATGAGTCAGTAGCGATTACCCGCGCACGCGATAAGCTGCGCTCGTTACAACTGTTGGCGCGACAGGGAATTGACCTGCCCATTACCGGAATAGCCCACTCGCCGGATGATACCAGCGATATGATTGATATGGTCGGCGGTGCGCCGCTGGTGGTGAAGCTGGTGGAGGGGACTCAAGGGATCGGTGTGGTATTGGCCGAAACGCGCCAGGCCGCAGAGAGCGTAGTGGATGCATTTCGTGGTCTGAATGCCCATATTCTGGTCCAGGAATATATCGAAGAGGCGAAGGGGCGAGATATTCGCTGTTTCGTTGTGGGTGATGAGGTGGTCGCGGCTATTGAGCGGCGGGCCAAAGAGGGCGATTTTCGTTCTAATTTGCATCGCGGCGGAGTTGCCACGATTGCCAATATCACGCTGCAGGAAAGGGACATTGCGCTTAAAGCTGCCCGCACGATGGGGCTTGATGTTGCTGGCGTCGATATCCTGCGTGCAGAACGCGGACCGCTGGTTATGGAGGTCAACGCCTCTCCAGGGCTGGAAGGCGTGGAGAAAACCACAGGGATAGATATTGCTGCGCGAATGATCCAGTGGATCGAGCGTCATGCTACTCCTGAATTTTGTCTTAAAATCGGCGGCTAAACGCAATATCGATAGCGATCGTGGTATGACACGGTCTTTTTGCGTAAGCTGTGCCGGTAATTTTTTCATCAATAGAGGTCGCACATTATTATGACATCACTGGTCGTTCCCACTCTGGATACGTTGCGTCAATGGCTCGACGACCTGGGCATGAGTTTTTTTGAATGTGATACCTGTCAGGCGCTGCATCTACCGCACATGCAGAACTTCGATGGCATTTTTGATGCAAAAATTGATCTGGTGGATAACGTCATTCTATTTTCCGCGATGGCGGAAGTCAGACCTTCAGCGCTGCTGCCGCTGGCCGCCGATCTATCCGCTATCAATGCCAGCTCACTGACGGTAAAAGCCTTTCTGGATATGCAGGATGATAATCTGCCAAAACTGGTGGTTTGCCAGTCTTTATCCGTGATGCCGGGTGTGACGTTTGAACAGTTTGAATGTTTTGTGCGTCAGAGCGAAGAACAGATATCGATGGTGATCCTTGAAGCGGGGGCACATCAATTGTTGTTTAATGCCGAAGAAGACGGGCAAAACGGCAATGCAGAGGTTCATTTCCTCCATTAATCGTTCCTGATTTTGGGTAGTTATAGCGCAGCCGCTGCCAGAGCGGTTGCGTATTTCACGTTTTTATTCTGCATTTAACCTTTTCTTAAAGAATTATTCACTTCGGTTCCGCCTCTTCCGCTTTACGTCATAGACAAAAACTGCATAAAAAATTGATAAAAGACGTTTTTTTATCTGGGCTATATCCTCGAATCCTGGCTAAAGTTATTCTTGCAAGGCTTGTAAACGCCACCGTTCAATTTGCCTATTATGAGCTATCTGTAGCTGTATGCATGTTGAATAAGTCAGCGGATATCAGCGAGCAATAGCGGCGGGGAGAGAGACCTCTCTTTCATTGATGCCGCATGAAATAATATGCACGTTTCTTGCATATCATTAGAGTGTGACTTTTTTGTTCGTTTGTTAACGAACTTTCAGAAGGAAAGAGATTATGACCGCCTTAAATAAAAAATGGTTATCAGGCCTGGTTGCAGGTGCTCTGATGGCCATCTCTGCCGGCACGCTCGCTGCTGAACAAAAAACACTGCATATTTATAACTGGTCTGACTATATTGCTCCGGACACGGTGGCTAATTTTGAGAAAGAGACCGGTATTAAAGTCATTTATGATGTATTTGACTCCAATGAGGTGTTGGAAGGTAAGCTCATGGCTGGCAGCACCGGTTTTGACCTCGTTGTCCCGTCAGCCAGTTTCCTCGAACGGCAACTGACCGCGGGCGTTTTCCAGCCCCTGGACAAGAGCAAACTGCCAGGCTGGAAAAACCTCGATCCTGAACTGCTGAAACTGGTGGGTAAACACGATCCAGACAATAAGTTTGCTATGCCGTATATGTGGGCAACCACCGGTATTGGCTACAACGTAGATAAAGTTAAAGCGGTGCTGGGTGCGGATGCGCCGGTTAACAGCTGGGATTTGATCCTCAAACCGGAGAATCTGGAAAAACTCAAAAGCTGCGGTGTCTCTTTCCTCGATGCGCCTGAAGAAGTGTTTGCTACTGTGCTGAACTATTTGGGTAAAGATCCAAACAGTACCAAAGCGGATGATTACACCGGGCCGGCAACCGATTTGTTGTTGAAACTGCGTCCGAATATCCGTTATTTCCACTCCTCGCAATACATTAACGATCTGGCAAATGGAGATACCTGTGTAGCGATTGGCTGGGCAGGGGATGTATGGCAGGCGGCAAACCGTGCGAAAGAAGCGAAAAATGGCGTCAATATTTCCTTCTCGATTCCCAAAGAGGGGGCGATGGCGTTCTTTGATGTGTTCGCGATGCCTGCAGATGCGAAAAACAAAGACGAAGCCTACCAGTTCCTTAATTACCTGCTGCGCCCTGATGTGATTGCGCATATTTCCGACCACGTGTTCTACGCCAATGCGAACAAAGAAGCGACGGCTCTGGTTAGCCCGGAAGTTCGTGATAACCCGGGTATTTACCCGCCTGCGGACGTGCGCGCCAAACTGTTCACACTGAAAGTACAGGATCCGAAGATCGATCGTGTACGCACCCGTGCCTGGACGAAGGTGAAAAGCGGGAAATAACCCGATGTTCGGGACATGACCCGGCGGTGCTTGTGCCTGCCGGGGATGTCGCGATCCCGAACACACAAAACCCGGCAATACGCACCAATAAGGTGCGTTATTTGCACTGTTTCTTTATTTATGCCGGAGAGCACTTGAGTGAATGATGCAACCCCACGCCCACAAGCGAAAATCCGCAAGGCGCTGACCCCGCTGCTTGAAATTCGCAACCTGACGAAGTCATTTGACGGTCAGCACGCCGTCGATGACGTCAATCTCACTATCTACAAAGGCGAAATATTTGCCCTGCTGGGTGCGTCCGGTTGTGGTAAATCAACCCTGTTGCGCATGCTGGCGGGGTTTGAACTGCCGACTACCGGGCAAATCATGCTTGATGGCGTCGATTTAGCGCATGTCCCGCCTTATCTGCGTCCAATTAATATGATGTTTCAGTCCTACGCCTTGTTTCCGCATATGACTGTCGAGCAGAACATTGCCTTTGGTCTCAAGCAGGACAAACTGCCGAAGGCTGAAATCGCCAGTCGGGTGAATGAGATGCTGGGACTCGTGCATATGCAGGAGTTCGCCAAACGTAAGCCGCATCAGCTTTCAGGCGGTCAACGTCAACGCGTGGCACTGGCCCGGAGCCTGGCCAAACGCCCTAAGCTGCTGTTACTGGATGAACCAATGGGGGCGCTGGATAAAAAACTCCGAGACCGCATGCAACTGGAGGTAGTGGATATCCTGGAACGCGTCGGTGTGACCTGCGTGATGGTGACGCACGATCAGGAAGAAGCCATGACGATGGCGGGTCGTATTGCGATCATGAATCGCGGGAAATTTGTCCAGATTGGCGAGCCGGAAGAGATCTACGAGCATCCGACCACGCGTTACAGCGCAGAGTTTATCGGTTCGGTAAACGTTTTTGAGGGACTGCTGAAAGAACGTCAGGAAGATGGTCTGGTGATTGAGTCTCCAGGACTGGTGCATCCGCTGAAAGTGGACGCCGATGCTTCTGTTGTCGATAACGTCCCGGTGTATGTTGCGCTGCGTCCGGAAAAAATCATGCTCTGCGAAGCGCCTCCGCCAGAGGGTTATAACTTCGCGGTAGGCGAAGTGGTGCACATTGCCTATCTGGGTGATTTGTCGGTGTACCACGTACGTTTGAAAAGCGGTCAGATGTTGAGCGCCCAGCTACAAAATGAGCATCGTTATCGTAAAGGGTTACCAACCTGGGGTGACGAAGTCCGTTTATGTTGGGATGCGGACAGCTGTGTGGTGTTGACGGTTTAAGGAGCGAAGATGAGTACACTTGAACCAGTGGCACGCGTGGATAACGCGGGGCGATTCAGGCTGTTTATGTCGCGGCTGCAAATGAAGCACGGGCGCAAGCTGGTGATCGCGCTGCCGTATGTGTGGCTGCTGCTCCTTTTTCTGCTGCCTTTTCTGATCGTCTTCAAAATCAGTTTGGCTGAAATGGCGCGCGCTATTCCACCCTATACCGACCTCGTTTCATGGGCCGACGATCAGTTATCCATCACGCTCAACTTAGGCAACTTCCTGCAACTGACGGACGATCCGCTCTATTTCGATGCCTACCTGCAATCGTTACAGGTGGCGGGAATTTCGACAATCTGTTGTCTGCTGCTGGGATACCCGCTGGCATGGGCCGTCGCACACAGTAAACCCTCAACGCGTAATATTCTGCTGTTGCTGGTGATCCTACCGTCCTGGACCTCATTTTTAATTCGCGTGTATGCCTGGATGGGGATCCTGAAAAACAACGGCGTCCTGAACAACTTTCTGATGTGGCTGGGCGTTATCGATCAGCCATTGACGATCCTGCATACCAACCTGGCGGTTTATATTGGCATTGTTTATGCCTATTTGCCCTTTATGGTGCTGCCGATTTATACCGCACTGACGCGCATTGACTATTCGCTGGTGGAAGCTGCGCTGGATTTAGGTGCCCGACCATTAAAAACCTTCTTTAGCGTGATCGTGCCGTTGACCAAAGGCGGGATTATCGCTGGCTCAATGCTGGTGTTTATCCCGGCGGTAGGGGAATTTGTTATTCCGGAACTGCTTGGGGGGCCGGACAGCATTATGATCGGCCGCGTACTATGGCAGGAGTTTTTCAATAACCGTGACTGGCCGGTGGCGTCTGCGGTTGCCATCATCATGTTGCTGTTACTGATTGTGCCAATCATGTGGTTCCATAAGTATCAGCAGAAAAGCGTGGGGGAACACGGATGAATAACTTACCGGTTGTCCGCTCGCCGTGGCGGATCTTTATCCTGGTCGTGGGGTTTACGTTTCTGTACGCCCCCATGCTGATGTTAGTTATCTATTCGTTTAACAGCTCCAAGCTGGTGACGGTGTGGGCGGGGTGGTCAACACGCTGGTACGGTGAACTTTTCCACGATACTGCAATGATGAGTGCCGTCGGCATGAGTTTAACGATTGCTGCCTGTGCTGCGACGATGGCGGCGATCCTCGGCACCATAGCTGCCGTGGTGATGGTGCGTTTTGGCCGTTTTCGTGGTTCGAATGGTTTTGCCTTTATGATCACCGCACCGCTGGTTATGCCGGATGTCATTACCGGTTTGTCGCTGCTGCTCCTGTTTGTGGCGCTGGCGCACGCCATTGGCTGGCCAGCGGATCGCGGTATGTTGACCATCTGGCTGGCGCACGTCACCTTCTGTACGGCGTATGTAGCGGTGGTGATTTCCTCACGTTTGCGCGAACTGGATCACTCCATTGAGGAAGCGGCGATGGATCTCGGCGCGACGCCGCTGAAGGTCTTTTTCGTCATTACGCTGCCGATGATTATGCCGGCGGTCATTTCCGGTTGGTTACTGGCCTTTACGCTATCGCTGGATGATTTGGTTATCGCCAGCTTTGTCTCTGGTCCTGGGGCCACAACGTTACCGATGTTGGTGTTCTCCAGCGTACGTATGGGGGTTAACCCGGAGATCAACGCACTGGCGACGCTGATCCTTGGCGTGGTAGGAATTATCGGATTTATCGCGTGGTATCTGATGGCGCGAACAGAAAAACAACGGATACGCGATATCCAACGTGCAAGACGCGGCTGAAAAAACTAAAATCTGCCAATCTGTCTATACGGCGCAGCTGTGGTGGTTGCGCCGTTTTCATGGAAGACGACGCGTTGGGATTTTTTAAGAAATCATCCACATCACATGCCCGCTTAAACGTCCCTGCTTTGGTGCAGGTGGCGGCGCTGGCTATCATTATGATCCGCTGTCTCGATCTGTTGATGATTTTTAATACGCTTGGGTTTCGTGGAACCAGTGAGTTTATTCATCGCAGTGTGCAGACCTGGAATTTGACGCTGGTATTTCTGGGCAGTCTGGTGCTGCTGTTTATCGAAATTTTCTGCGCATTTTCGCTGGTCAAAGGACGGAGCTGGGCCCGCTGGATCTATCTGCTGACCCAGATTATCGCCAGCGTCTATTTGTGGGCAGCTTCGCTGGGCTACGGATATCCGGAACTGTTCAGTATTGCGGGGGAGTCCAGACGCGAAATCCTGCATACGCTGGTGATGCAAAAATTGCCGGATATGCTGGTGTTGCTACTGCTTTTTGTTCCTGCGTCCAGCAGGCGGTTCTTCCGCTTGCAATAACGTGTATAATTTTGGCCCCCGGTTAATTTGTAGGTTTTTGTATGCAGTGCGCACTTTATGACGCCGAACGCTGTCGCTCCTGTCAGTGGATAGCACAGCCTGTCGCCGATCAACTCTTCGCCAAAACAGCCGATTTGCAAAATCTGCTGGCCGATTATCCGGTCGGAGAATGGTGCGCGCCGGTCAGCGGCCCGGAAAGCGCTTTTCGTAATAAAGCTAAAATGGTGGTTAGCGGCAGCGTGGAGAAACCGCTGTTGGGCATGCTGCATCGTGACGGTACGCCGGAGGATTTGTGCGACTGCCCGCTTTATCCTGAGTCTTTTGCGCCCGTGTTTGCCACACTCAAACCGTTTATCGCCCGCGCGGGGCTGACGCCCTATAACGTGGCGCGTAAACGCGGGGAGCTGAAGTATCTGCTGTTAACGGAAAGCCAGTTTGATGGCAGTATAATGCTGCGTTTTGTCCTGCGTTCCGACGCGAAACTGGCACAACTGCGCGCGGCGCTACCGTGGCTGCAGGCACAGTTACCGCAGTTAAAAGTCATTAGCGTCAATATCCAGCCTGTGCATATGGCGATTATGGAAGGGGAGACAGAAATCTTCCTGACCGAACAGCAGGCACTGGCCGAACGTTTTAACGACGTACCGTTGTGGATACGCCCGCAGAGTTTCTTCCAGACCAACCCGGTAGTGGCGGGGCAGCTATATGCCACGGCGCGCGACTGGGTACGCCAGCTTCCGGTTAATCACATGTGGGATCTGTTTTGCGGCGTCGGGGGTTTTGGTCTGCATTGCGCCACGCCGCAGATGAAACTGACAGGGATTGAAATTGCGCCAGAGGCGATTACCTGCGCGAAACAGTCTGCGCAGGAGCTTGGGTTACAGAACCTGCATTTTCAGGCGCTGGACTCAACTCAGTTTGCTACCGCTCAGGGCGAAGTACCGGACCTGGTGTTGGTGAATCCACCGCGTCGGGGAATTGGCAAACCGCTGTGTGATTTTCTTTCCCACATGGCACCGCGTTTTATTATTTATTCCAGCTGTAATGCGCAAACCATGGCGAAGGATATTCGTGAGTTGCCAGGGTATCGCATTGAACGCGTCCAGCTTTTCGATATGTTTCCGCACACAGCACACTACGAAGTGTTGACGCTGCTTACTCGGCGATAAATGGCATGCCTGATGGCGCTTTGCTTATCAGGCCTACAGGTTGTTCGTCATTCGTAGGCCGGATAAGGTGCTTGCACCGCATCCGGCAAATGCAATATGCAAAAAAAAAGCCCGTACTTGCGTACGAGCTCTTTCTCGAATATGGCGGTGAGGCGGGGATTCGAACCCCGGATACGTTGCCGTATACACACTTTCCAGGCGTGCTCCTTCAGCCACTCGGACACCTCACCATATTGTATTGCTGCCTGACCACATGGGGGGCAACGGGGCGCTACTATAGGGAGTTGCGCTAAAACGGTCAAGCAGAATTTACATGTTCATATTCGTTTGGTCACGCAATGTACATATTCCCCACCCGGACAGGCGTGGGGGAGAGGATTAGCGCTGAGAGTCCAGTTTTTCACCGTTGGTGACGACTTCCTGGGCTTTGCTGTAGCTCTCAATCAGCAACTGATATGCCGGGAATACTTTCGTGTACACTTCTGCCCACTCTGCTGCATCTTCACGGTTCCATGTTCCCTGCAGTTCAGAAGCAACGGCGGCGGTATCCATCGGAACTACGCCAGCCTGAACGACACGTGCCAGGGTAATTTCCTGCGCCATTTTGCTGTAAGTACCGGAAGCGTCGATCACTGCGAAAACTTTGTAGCCTTCCGCAACCGCGCTGATGGCTGGGAAAGCCATGCAAACACTGGTGATGGTACCGGCGATAATCAGCGTCTTACGACCTGTTGCTTTGACCGCTTTCACGAAGTCTTCGTTATCCCAGGCGTTGATTTCGCCTTTACGCGCCACGTATTGAGCATGAGGCGCATTGGCGTGGATCTCAGGGATCAACGGGCCGTTCGGTCCCTGCGGTACTGATGCGGTGGTAATCACCGGCATCTTCGCCAGGGAGGCCATTTTAGCCAGCGCGGCAGCACGTGCTCGCAGTTCTGGCATTGGCATATCGCCTACGGTTTGGAAAAGTCCGCTCTGGTGATCGATAAGCAGCATAACGGAATCATTTACATCGATGACCGGGCGTGAACCATTAAAGTTTGCAGGGCTGGACATAGTATTCTCCTTTGATTCAGATTTGGCCAAAGCGGCCGGAGTTAAAATCGCGTACGGCTTCTGCGATCTCTTGTTTCGTGTTCATGACAAACGGACCGTAACCCACAATCGGCTCATTCAACGGTTCGCCTGACAACAGCAATACGCTGGCATCGCTACTGGCTTCAATATGCAATGTTTTACCCTGCTGGCTTAACACCACCAGCTGTGCCTCGCTGACGGGCGTGGTGCCGTTTACGGTAATGTTGCCTTTCAGTACGACCAGCGCGGTGCTCCATCCTTCCGGCTGAGACAGCGTGAACTGATGATTACGCTGCAGACGCATATCCCAGACATTCAGCGGCGAAAAGGTATGTGCCGGACCTTTTGTCTCCTGATAGCTGCCCGCAATGACACGGAGAGTGCCGGCGTCATCTGGCAGCGCGACAGTAGGGATAACATCACTACTAATGCCCTGATATCCGGGTACGGCCATTTTGTCTTTCGCTGGTAGGTTGACCCAAAGTTGCACCATTTCCAGCTCGCCACCCTTCCGGGTAAATTCCGGAGAATGGAATTCTTCGTGTAAAATACCTGCACCTGCAGTCATCCATTGCACGTCGCCAGGGCCGATAATCCCACCGCGACCGGTTGAGTCACGATGTTCAACTTCACCGCTGTAAACGATGGTCACCGTTTCGAAACCACGGTGAGGGTGTTCGCCCACGCCACGTTTTTCATTACCTGGGGTGAAGGTATGTGGCCCGGCGTAATCCAGCAGCAGGAACGGACTTAATTGTTCAGCATGAGACTGGTAAGAGAACATCGAGCGAACCGGGAATCCATCGCCAACCCAGTGTGGGCGAGGTGCGGTGTAGACGCCTGTTACTTGTTTCATATGTGTCTCCTCAGTGGCGTTATCTTGATGTGAATAAGCTTATATTCATGACAGAGAACTGAGTAGTAGCTAAAATAGCCTTCACAGTCTCATAAATAGGACAATAAGATGACTAAGCCGGATCTCAATGATTTCGCGTGGTTTGTTCACGTAGTTGAAGAAGGAGGATTCGCTGCGGCCGGTCGGGCACTCGATGAACCGAAATCAAAGCTGAGCCGCCGAATTGCACAACTGGAGGAGAGGCTGGGGGTGCGATTGATTCAGCGAACCACCCGGCAGTTTAATGTTACTGAAGTTGGGCAAACGTTCTACGAACACTGTAAGGCAATGCTGGTGGAAGCGCAGGCAGCGCAGGATGCCATTGCTGCGCTACAGGTTGAACCGCGTGGAATTGTGAAGCTGACGTGCCCGGTTACGTTGCTGCACGTGCATATCGGACCCATGCTTGCCCGTTTTATGGCGCGTTACCCTGATGTATCTGTGCAACTCGAGGCCACGAACCGCCGTGTTGACGTCGTTGGAGAAGGTCTGGACGTGGCGATTCGTGTCAGGCCTCGACCATTTGAAGATAGCGACCTGGTGATGCGGGTGCTGGCGGACAGGGGGCATCGTTTGTATGCCAGTCCGCAGCTAATCGAGAAAATGGGCGCGCTACATTCTCCGGCTGAATTGACTCGCTGGCCGGGGCTGAGCCTGGCCTCGGGTAAACATGTGCATCGTTGGGAGCTATTTGGCCCGCAGGAAGCTCGTGCGGAGGTACATTTCACGCCACGAATGATCACCACCGATATGCTGGCGCTACGTGAAGCTGCCGTTGCCGGTGTGGGAGTTGTGCAACTTCCGCAGTTGATGGTAAAAGATCAATTAGCCGCAGGCGAGCTGGTGGCATTACTCGACGGTTGGGAACCAAAGCGAGAGATCATTCACGCGGTTTTTCCATCGCGTAGGGGGTTATTGCCGTCGGTTCGTGCATTGGTGGATTTCCTCACGGAAGAATATGCACGAATGATCGAGGATTAAATACGTAATATCAGTCCACAAAAAAGGCCGGTTAAACCGACCTTTTATTATCTGGACGCCATTCGGGCGTTAAAACAATCAGCGACTACGGAAGACAATGCGGCCTTTGCTCAGGTCGTACGGGGTTAGTTCAACAGTCACTTTGTCGCCCGTCAGGATGCGGATATAGTTTTTACGCATTTTACCGGAGATGTGTGCAGTAACCACGTGACCGTTTTCTAACTCTACGCGGAACATGGTATTAGGTAACGTATCGAGAACGGTACCCTGCATTTCAATATTGTCTTCTTTGGCCATCTAATCCTCTGGGGTATCACTACCGTAATTTGAACCGGCAAGATAATGCCGAAGTTCTTTTAATAAGTAAAGATTTGTGCGTTTAAAACGCAGCAAATCGGGTTTGGCGCATTACTCTAACCGCACACAACAAAGCCGCACTAAAAGCGCAACGTGTAAGGGAACGATGAGATAAACGATAGGCGTTGCCTGACGCGAACTGTTCCTTAACGGCGGCGGGGTAATGGGCTAAACCGACTCTGCGGCACCAATTATAACACCCCGACAAAAAATGTGCCGAAAACATTCACTCCTGAGGCGAAAATAACGTCCTGGGCACCCAGAAGTGGCTCGGTAGGCGCTGCTGGCGTAGCCTGCTTAAATGTTCAAGGTAGTCCCTGCGCGGAGTCTCAATGGCTCCCAGCGACGCGGTATGGGTATTTAACACCTGACAATCAATTAATTTTCCGCCCTGACGGATAAATTCAGCGCAAAAAACAAGCAGTGCGGTTTTGGAGGCATTTTCCTGGCGACTGAACATCGATTCACCGCAAAAAAGGGTACCTTGCGCAACGCCGTACATCCCGCCGACTAATTCATTTTGCCGCCATACTTCAATAGAGTGCGCATGTCCAAGTTCATGCAGCCGATGATAGGCATCCACGACATCATGCGTTATCCAGGTGCCTTCTTCCCGGTCGTTTGCACATCCTTCAATGACCTGACCAAACGCGTAATTGAGCGTCACGCGATAAGGCGAATTTTTATGAAAGCGCTTCATGCTGCGACTTATGTGAAATTTATCAGGCCAGAGAATGGCGCGTGGGTCGGGCGACCACCAGAGGATAGGGTCGCCAGGAGAAAACCACGGGAAAATACCGCGCTGGTAGGCCATTAGCAGGCGGGCAGGGCTGAGATCGCCCCCCAGCGCCAACAAACCGTTAGGCTCGCGTAAAGCGCCTTCCGGTGAGGGGAAGGCGATAGAATGGCGGGACAGTTGCACCAGGCGCATGACAGCAAAACTCCACTACGCGAGTTGGATCGTTCAATAATAGCTTACAGACGTTGCTTAAACTGGCAATAACGCCCCTGCCTGGCTAACAGATCTGCGTGATTACCTTGCTCAATTATGCGTCCGTTGTCCATCACTATTATTTGATTAAATCGCGACAGTCCGCGCAGGCGATGTGTGACCATAAGTACGGTTTTGTTGCGCATCACATCGTTAATCAATTCAAGCATTTGGCTTTCCGTTGTCGCATCCAGACCTTCAGTAGGTTCATCCAGAAGCATCAGCGGCGCATCGTGCAGCAAAGCTCGCGCGATAGCCAAACGGCGTAGCTCTCCGCCTGAAAGCTGACGACCGCCTTCACCCAGCCAGGCATTGAGACCATCACCTTCAAGCAGTTTTTCCAGACCGACACGGCACAGCATCCCGGATAGCGCTTCATCGCTGGCGTGTGGCGCAGCCAGTAGCAGGTTATCGCGCAATGTCGCACTGAACAGATGCACTCGCTGTGGTACGACGCTGATGCATTGGCGCAATGCGGCTTCGTTCAGCGTTGAAATCGGACGATCGTTAATCAGGATTTCGCCGTGTTGTGGATCCCATGCACGGGTCAATAATTGCAGTAACGTTGATTTCCCACAGCCTGTCCGACCCAGAATCGCAATGTGTTCACCAGGTTTAGCGAGCAAAGAAAGGGTGTCCAGAGCTTTTTGTGTTTGCCCTGGATAGCTGAAAGACACCTCACGCAATGTCAGAGTAATCTGTTGCGAAACGGTAGCTTCCGTATCCGGGAAGGTGACTTCTGGTTGTTGTTCTGTCAGTTCGGTAATACGTAGTGCTGAAGCAATCACCTGGCCGAGATGCTGAAATGCGCCGGTAACAGGGGCCAGCGCTTCGAAAGCAGCCAGCGCGCAGAACACAAACAACGCTATCAGTGCGCCTGGTTGAGTGTTTCCGCCTACGCCACCTGAAGCCATCCATAACATCATCACCACAGCCAGAGCGCCAATCAGCAGCATGACAGCCTGAGATAAGGCCGTTAATTCGGACTGACGACGCTGGGCTTCATGCCATTGCAGCTCGGTGGCTTCCATTTGAGCGCGGTAGCGTTCACTGGCGCCAAAAATGGTCAGCTCAGCCTGACCCTGTAACCAGGAGGTCAACTGCTGGCGATATTGCCCGCGCAGATGCGTCAGGTTCTGCCCGGTGCTTTTACCCGCCTGGTAAAACAACGGAGGCAAGATAAACAGAGTCAGCAGCATAATACCGCCAAGGGTGATGGCGAGCGTGAGATCGAGAACGCTCAACCCTAGCGTGACTACTACAATAACGACAAACGCGCCAACCAGCGGGGAGAGCACGCGTAAATAGAGATGATCGAGCGTGTCGACATCCGCCACAACGCGGTTGAGCAGTTCGCCCTGGCCGTATCGGGCGAGCCCGGCAGGGGAGAGCGGCAGCAATTTGCTGAAGGTGTAAATACGCAGATGCTGCAATACACGAAACGTCGCGTCGTGACTGACCAGTCGTTCGAAATAACGACCTGCGGTTCGGGTAATTGCCGCCCCGCGAACGCCAGCCGCCGGAAGCATGTAGTTAAAACTGTAAATCCCGGTGACACCGACAACGGCCGAAGCAGACAGGAACCAGCCTGAAAGCGTCAGTAAACCAATGCTTGCCAATAATGTAACGATCGCCAGAACGATCCCCAGTGTTAACATCCATTTATGACGTTTATACAGCGTCAGATAGGGTAGCAAAGCGCGCATTTAGATGTCCTCCTGACGGTGAGCCAGTAATGTCGCAAAAGCCCCGCTGGCTGCGCTAAGTTGCGCGTAGGTACCTTGTTCGACAATCTGACCGTCTTGCATGACCCAGATAGCGTCCCAGTCGGCAAGATCTTCCAACTGGTGCGTAACCATCAGCGTGGTCTGGCGGCGCGATGCCGCATTCAACGCCTGCATCACACGTTGTTCGCTGTGAGCATCAAGACTGGCTGCGGGTTCGTCGAGCAGCAGTAACTGACACGGGTTGAGTAAGGCACGGGCAACGGCAACACGCTGCGCTTGCCCGACAGAAAGTCGGCCTGCCTGGTCGCCCACAGGGGTATCCACACCCTGAGGAAGCAGCGGTAAAAACTCACTGACCCAGGCGCTATCAAGCGCGGCCTGTAGCTGTTCTTCGCTGGCATCAGGGCATGCCAGTAGCACATTTTCGCGCAATGTAGCAGCCGGAAGCTGCGGGTTTTGCCCGACCCATGAGAGTTGTTTACGCCAGGCATCAGGCGACAAGTCACGAAGTTCAAAGCCATTAATACGCAACGAGCCCTGATACGAGAGAAAACCGGACAGGACATTCAGCAACGAGGTCTTACCGGAACCACTACGCCCAACCAGCACCGCGCGCTGGCCTGCGGGTAGGGAGAAGTTAAGCGGACCAGCCAGGACTTTGCCTTCGGGTGAGGTGATGATCAGATCTTCGGCTTCAATTGAAACCGCGTCTTTGGTTGCCAGCTCAATATCGCCACGCTCAGGATGCGCGAGCGGGGTTTCCATGAATGTTTTCAGGCTGTCGGCAGCGCCTACCGCTTGCGCCTTGGCATGGTAAAACGTCCCCAGATCGCGCAGCGGCTGGAAAAATTCCGGTGCCAGAATCAGCGCCAGGAAACCTGCCGCCAGCGTGACGCCGGTTCCGTAGTGGCCGAAATCAAGCTCGCCGAGATAAGAAAAACCGAAGTACACGGCTACCAGGGCAATAGAGAGCGAAGTGAAAAACTCCAGCACGCCCGAAGACAGGAATGCCAGGCGAAGCACTTCCATCGTGCGCTGACGGAAATCCTGCGATGCAGCCCGGATGCTTTCCGTCTCCGCTTCGCCGCGACCAAAAATTCTCAGTGTTTCCATGCCGCGCAAGCGATCGAGGAAATGACCGCTGAGTCGGGCAAGTGCCTGAAAGTTACGCCGGTTGGCATCGGCAGCGCCCATACCGACCATTGCCATAAACAGAGGGATCAGTGGTGCGGTTCCCAGCAGGATAAGGGCTGCAACCCAGTTTGACGGGAAAACGGCAGCCACAATCAATAACGGGACGCATACCGCAAGCGCCATTTGCGGCAAATAACGCGCATAGTAGTCATGCATATCGTCAATCTGTTCCAGAATCAGCGTGGCCCAGCTTCCGGCAGGCTTCCCCTGTATCCATGCTGGCCCCGCCTGTTGCAGACGGTCCAGAACCTGGCGACGAATCTCAAAACGAATATGTTGACCCGCGTGAAACCCTATTCGCTCACGTAACCAGACAACCCACGCCCGCAGGATAAAAATCAAGACCAGCACGACGAAAGGGAACAGCAGCGCTTCACGGGGAATATTTTCCATGATCATGTGCTGCAGAATCCGAGCCATGAGCCAGGCCTGAGCGACAATTAACAGGCCACTCACGAACCCCAACAGGCGTGAAATATTCAGCCAGCGTTGAGAAATGACACTTTGCTGTTTTAACCAGCGGGTAAGCTCTTTTTGACGGGTTTTATTCATTGCACGCTTAGCAGGTGAGTTATTGGAATTTTTGGGCAGGACAATGTTACAACGGGGCAAAAATAAAGGCGACTTATAGTCGCCTTTTTTACTTTTGTTACTGATTTGTAAAAACTATTTGCAGGCGTCCGCCAGACCGTCGAGATAACGTTCAGCGTCAAGGGCGGCCATACAACCTGTGCCAGCTGAGGTAATCGCCTGACGATAAATATGGTCCATCACGTCACCGGCAGCGAACACACCAGGAATGCTGGTTTGTGTCGCATTGCCGTGAATACCGGACTGAACTTTGATATAGCCGTTTTCCAGTTCAAGTTGACCATCGAAAATAGCCGTGTTCGGGCTGTGGCCGATGGCGACAAACAATCCGGCGACATCGAGAGATTCAACGTTGTCAGTATTTTGCGTATCGCGCAGACGCAATCCGGTTACACCCATTTGATCGCCAGTCACTTCTTCCAGTGTGCGATGCGTGTGCAGCACGATGTTGCCGTTTTCAACTTTATCCATCAAACGTTTGATGAGGATTTTCTCAGCACGGAAACTGTCGCGGCGGTGAATCAAGTGAACTTCGGAGGCGATATTCGCCAGGTACAACGCTTCTTCCACAGCGGTGTTGCCGCCGCCGATCACCGCAACTTTTTGGTTACGATAGAAGAAACCGTCGCAGGTTGCGCAGGCGGAGACGCCGCGGCCTTTAAAGGCTTCTTCTGAAGGTAAGCCCAGATAGCGTGCTGAAGCACCAGTGGCGATGATCAGTGCGTCACAGGTGTACTCGCCACTGTCTCCGGTGAGACGGAAAGGACGGTTTTGCAGATCTACCTTGCTGATGTGATCGAAGATGATCTCCGTTTCAAATTTCGTTGCGTGCTCGTGCATGCGCTCCATCAGCAGCGGGCCAGTGAGATCGTTTGGATCGCCAGGCCAGTTCTCCACTTCTGTTGTCGTGGTCAACTGACCACCTTTTTCCATACCGGTAATCAGCACCGGCTGCAGGTTTGCACGCGCAGCGTAGACGGCGGCGGTATAGCCCGCAGGGCCTGAACCCAGAATAAGAAGTTTACTGTGTTTGGTCGTGCCCATGAGATCCCCATAGTTGTTGGTAGGCAATGGGCAGGATTGTAGGGAATTTGCAGTCGTAAAAAAAGAGTATGGCGATTTTGTTAACAATATGTGTAATAGCGGAAACCGATGATGGGCAAAATTGAGGGTAATGCGCCTCTCTAATTTATTCGAGTTGGGGGCCCGCGTGAAGCCAACGCACAGGTGACGTGAACTATGACGGAGATATAATGATTTCTACTTAAAATCGGTCAGTTATAAGGTGATAAAATGACGATTTTCCATCACTCCCAATGAATAACTGGCATGTTGTACTAAAAATCGATGTTTTGCTTTGACAATCACCTGCTGTTTTGCGAAAACATTCAAGGAAGAAAAAAACTGTGTCATGTATATGCTGCATAATCATGCATGTAGATACCATGTTTACCGGGTTAGTGAAATCTACGCATGGTGTGGACAGATGCCATTCGTGATGTCGATAGCCGCCGACAGGCAACGGTCTTCTCACCATAAACCCAGGCATTGCGCACCGTAAATCCCTCTGGGTTGCGGTTTATTGTGATGGGTAGCGACTCTGAACAGTGATGTTAATAGAGTCAGGCAGGAGTAGGGAAGGAATACAGAGAGACAATAATAATGGTAGATAGTAAGAAGCGCCCTGGCAAAGATCTCGACCGTATCGATCGTAACATTCTTAATGAGCTGCAAAAGGATGGGCGTATTTCTA
Organism: Citrobacter sp. RHBSTW-00029; assembly: GCF_014104295.1. Taxonomy (NCBI): domain Bacteria; kingdom Pseudomonadati; phylum Pseudomonadota; class Gammaproteobacteria; order Enterobacterales; family Enterobacteriaceae; genus Citrobacter; species Citrobacter sp. RHBSTW-00029. The sequence goes on along the minus strand of NZ_JABXRT010000001.1, from coordinate 2,586,435 downwards.
ACGTCGAGCTTTCAAAACGAGTGGGACTTTCTCCAACGCCCTGCCTTGAGCGTGTGCGTCGGTTGGAAAGACAGGGTTTTATTCAGGGCTATACAGCGCTGTTGAACCCGCATTATCTGGATGCATCACTTCTGGTTTTTGTTGAGATTACTCTGAATCGTGGCGCCCCGGATGTGTTTGAGCAATTTAACTCTGCAGTACAAAAACTTGAAGAAATTCAAGAGTGTCATTTGGTTTCCGGTGATTTCGACTATCTGCTGAAAACACGCGTACCGGATATGTCGGCATACCGTAAGCTGCTGGGGGAAACCCTGCTGCGTCTGCCTGGCGTGAATGACACACGTACTTACGTGGTAATGGAAGAAGTCAAACAGAGCAATCGTCTGGTAATTAAGACGCGCTAACACGGAACAGGTGCAAAATCGACGCAGTTTGATTACACTCCTGTTAATCCATACAGCAACAGTGCCGGGGTAACCCGGTGCTGTTGTCCGTTTTAGCATCGGGCAGGAAAAGCCTGAAACCTGGAGAGCCGTTTTTGAGCCAGGAATACACTGAAGACAAAGACGTCACATTGACGAAGTTAAGCAGCGGGCGCCGACTTCTGGAAGCGTTGCTGATTCTTATTGCCCTTTTTGCCGTCTGGTTGATGGCAGCATTACTCAGCTTTAACCCTTCGGACCCCAGTTGGTCGCAAACCGCATGGCACGAGCCTATCCATAATCTGGGCGGAATACCCGGAGCATGGCTGGCGGATACGCTGTTCTTCATTTTTGGTGTCATGGCTTACACTATCCCCGTGATAATCGTCGGTGGCTGCTGGTTTGCCTGGCGACATCAGGCCAGCGACGAATACGTCGATTACTTCGCCGTATCGCTGCGTATTATTGGCGTTCTGGCGCTGATCCTCACCTCTTGCGGGCTTGCCGCAATCAATGCCGATGACATCTGGTATTTTGCCTCTGGCGGCGTTATTGGCAGCCTGCTCAGTACTACGCTGCAACCCCTGCTGCACAGCAGTGGCGGTACGCTTGCGCTGTTATGTATCTGGGCCGCGGGTTTAACGCTGTTTACTGGCTGGTCATGGGTGAGCATTGCCGAAAAACTGGGTGGCTGGTTACTGAATATTCTGACTTTTGCCAGCAATCGTACTCGTCGCGATGATACCTGGGTCGATGACGAAGAATATGAAGATGATGAAGAGTCGGTCGACGCCGTTGATGGCACCCCACATGAATCTCGACGGGCACGTATTCTGCGCGGAGCGTTAGCGCGCCGTAAACGGCTGGCAGAGAAGTTCACCAATCCACTTGGGCGTCACACTGATGCCGCGCTGTTCTCCGGCAAGCGCATGGATGATGAAGACGAAATTGAATACAGCGCGCGTGGCGTTGTAGCCGATCCTGACGATGTGTTGTTCTCAGGCAATCGTGCCACATTGCCTGAATACGATGAATTCGACCCGCTATTAAACGGCCATTCAGTGACTGAGCCGGTCACCGCGGCGGCGGCCGCCACTGCCACTGCGACAACTCAGGCCTGGAGTGCGCCAGTCGACCCGCTGTTGCAACCTGCGTCAGTACCGGGAACCGTTTTAGAGCAACCCACTCCTGCTGTGGCATGGCAATCCGCACCGGCTCCGCAAACCGGTGAAGCGGTTATCGCGCCAGCGCCGGAAGGTTACCCACAGCCCGTTCAGTACGCGCAGCCGCCGGTTCAGCCTTATGAACCCTGGCAGCAACCTGCCCCGGTTGAACCGCAGATGCCATATTCTGTACCGCCAGTTGCCGAAGCTGGCTATGAACAGCCGACGATGCCGCAACCGGCAATGCCGTGGCAAGCACCTGAGCCAGTGGTGGAGCCCGCCTGGCAACCAGAACCGGTTTACCAGCAGAGTACGCCGCTTGAACCGCAGCCTGTCTATCAGCAAGACACCGTGCAGCAACAACCCGTGGTTCATCAGCAGCCCGTGGTGGAACAGCCGTCGGTTGCCGAGCCTGAGCCTGTCGTTGAAGAGGTGAAGCCAGCACGTCCACCGCTCTACTATTTTGAAGAAGTGGAAGAAAAACGCGCGCGTGAGCGTGAGCAGCTAGCTGCCTGGTATCAGCCGATTCCAGAACCCGTGCAAGAGCCTGAGCGGGTGAAACCCGCTGCACCGTCTATGCCAACAGCATCCATACCTCCCGTTGAGTCTGTTGCTGCCGTTGCGCCGCTGGCCGCAGGCGTAAAAAGTGCCGCTTTGGGAGCGGGAGCCGCTGCCGCAGCGCCTGTCTTTAGCCTTGCGGGTGGCGGTGCGCCGCGTCCGCAGGTGAAAGAGGGAATTGGCCCTCAACTGCCGCGCCCTAATCGTGTGCGTGTCCCGACACGCCGTGAGTTGGCTTCATATGGCATTAAGTTGCCGTCACAACGTATGGCGGAAGAGAAAGCGCGCGAAGAGCAGCTTGATTCGGACGCGCAATACAGTGACGATGAAATTGATGCAATGCAGCAGGATGAGCTGGCGCGTCAGTTTGCCCAGTCGCAGCAGCACCGCTATGGCGAAGAGTATCAGGATGATACCAATCACACTGATGACGAAGATTCAGCCGCAGAAGCGGAACTGGCGCGTCAGTTCGCTTCTTCCCAACAGCAACGTTATTCCGGCGCACAGCCTGCCGGGGCGAATCCATTCTCGCTTGATGATTTTGAATTCTCACCAATGAAAGCGTTAGTGGATGAGGGGCCGCATGAGCCGCTGTTTACCCCCAGCGTGATGCCGGAACCTACGCCACAGTATCAACAGCCTGTCGCACCGCAGCAGCATTACCAGCAGCCGCCGCAGCCTGTTGCACCGCAGCAGCATTATCAGCAGCCGCCGCAGCCTGTTGCACCGCAGCAGCATTATCAGCAGCCGCCGCAGCCTGTCGCACCGCAGCAGCATTATCAGCAGCCGCCGCAGCCTGTTGCACCGCAGCATCATTATCAGCAGCCACCGCAGCCTGTCACACCGCCGCCGCAGGAAAGCCTGATCCATCCGTTATTGATGCGTAATGGCGACAGCCGCCCTGTACAGCGTCCGACGACACTGCTGCCATCGCTGGATCTGCTCACCCCACCACCGGCGGAAGTTGAGCCAATAGATACATTCGCGCTGGAGCAAATGGCGCGTCTGGTGGAAGCGCGTCTGGCTGATTTCCGTATTAAAGCCGATGTGGTGAACTACTCGCCCGGACCGGTGATTACCCGTTTTGAGCTAAATCTGGCACCGGGTGTTAAAGCTGCGCGTATTTCTAACCTTTCCCGAGACCTGGCGCGCTCGCTATCAACCGCAGCAGTTCGTGTAGTGGAGGTTATTCCAGGTAAACCGTATGTCGGACTGGAGTTACCGAACAAAAAACGCCAGACCGTCTATCTGCGTGAAGTACTGGATAACGCGAAATTCCGTGATAATCCGTCACCGCTTACTGTCGTTCTCGGCAAGGACATTGCTGGTGAACCTGTGACTGCCGATTTGGCCAAGATGCCGCATCTGTTGGTGGCAGGTACCACGGGGTCGGGTAAATCTGTTGGGGTCAACGCCATGATCCTCAGCATGCTCTACAAGGCGCAGCCGGAAGATGTTCGCTTTATCATGATCGACCCGAAAATGCTCGAGCTGTCGGTTTATGAAGGTATCCCGCATCTGCTGACTGAAGTCGTTACGGATATGAAAGACGCAGCCAATGCCTTGCGCTGGAGCGTTAATGAAATGGAACGCCGCTATAAGCTGATGTCAGCGCTGGGAGTGCGTAACCTTGCGGGCTACAACGAGAAGATTGCGGAAGCAGATCGTATGGGACGTCCAATCCCGGATCCGTACTGGAAACCAGGCGATAGCATGGATGTCACCCATCCGGTGCTGAAAAAAGAGCCGTATATTGTGGTTCTGGTCGATGAATTTGCTGACCTGATGATGACTGTCGGTAAAAAAGTGGAAGAACTGATTGCCCGTCTGGCGCAAAAAGCGCGTGCGGCAGGTATCCACCTGGTGCTGGCAACCCAGCGTCCGTCGGTTGACGTTATCACTGGGCTTATCAAAGCAAATATCCCGACGCGTATAGCGTTTACTGTGTCGAGTAAGATTGACTCTCGTACCATTCTTGATCAGGGGGGGGCTGAATCCCTGCTAGGCATGGGTGATATGCTCTATTCTGCGCCAAACTCAACGATTCCAGTGCGTGTACATGGTGCTTTTGTGCGCGATGAGGAAGTTCACGCGGTCGTGCAGGACTGGAAAGCGCGTGGTCGTCCACAGTACGTGGAAGGCATCACCTCAGACACCGAGAGTGAAGGTGGTGGTGGTGGTTTTGACGGTGGGGAAGAGCTGGATCCGCTGTTCGATCAGGCGGTGAATTTTGTTACCCAGAAGCGCAAAGCCTCCATCTCAGGCGTCCAGCGCCAGTTCCGCATTGGCTATAACCGTGCGGCGCGCATCATTGAACAGATGGAAGCGCAGGGAATTGTCAGTGAGCAGGGACATAATGGCAATCGTGAAGTGCTGGCTCCACCGCCCTTTGATTGATTGCAAAGTTAAGTAATTCAGTATTTTCTACTTTCCTCATGCTGATTTTTGGCCTGAAATGGATAGCAGAAGGAGCTCCCCGTTGGGAGTGACGTATTTTGAGGAATAACGATGAAAAGAATCGCAATCACCTGTGCATTACTGTCGAGCTTTGTGGTGAGCAGCGTTTGGGCTGACGCCGCCAGCGACCTGAAAAGCCGTCTGGATAAAGTCAGCAGCTTCCACGCCAGTTTTACCCAGAAGGTAACGGATGGTAGCGGCGCAGCGGTGCAGGAAGGCCAGGGTGATTTATGGGTTAAACGTCCGAATCTGTTTAACTGGCATATGACACAGCCTGACGAAAGCATCCTGGTTTCCGATGGGAAAACGCTGTGGTTCTTTAACCCGTTTGTTGAACAGGCGACGGCGACCTGGCTGAAAGACGCCACGGGCAATACGCCGTTCATGCTGATCGCGCGTAACCAGGCCAGCGACTGGCAGCAGTACAACATTAAGCAAAACGGCGATGATTTCGTGCTGACACCTAAAACCAGCAGCGGTAACCTGAAGCAGTTTACGATCAATGTTGGGCGTGACGGGACGATCCACCAGTTTAGCGCCGTTGAACAAGACGATCAGCGCAGCAGCTATCAGCTGAAATCTCAGCAGAATGGTGCGATCGAACCTTCCAAATTCACCTTTACCCCGCCGCAAGGTGTAACGGTTGACGATCAACGTAAGTAGAGGCGTGTGAGTGAGCAATCTGTCGCTCGACTTTTCTGATAATACTTTTCAGCCACTGGCCGCGCGTATGCGGCCAGAAAATTTAGCGCAGTATATCGGCCAGCAGCATCTGCTGGCTGCGGGCAAACCTTTGCCACGTGCTATTGAGGCCGGGCACCTGCACTCCATGATTTTATGGGGGCCGCCGGGGACGGGCAAAACCACGCTTGCCGAAGTGATTGCCCGTTACGCCAACGCCGATGTTGAACGTATTTCGGCGGTTACGTCTGGTGTAAAAGAAATTCGTGAAGCGATTGAGCGTGCGCGTCAGAACCGTAACGCTGGCCGGCGTACGATCCTGTTTGTGGACGAAGTTCACCGTTTTAATAAAAGCCAACAGGATGCGTTTTTACCGCATATTGAAGACGGTACCATCACGTTTATTGGCGCGACCACTGAAAACCCCTCGTTTGAGCTGAACTCGGCGCTGCTGTCACGCGCACGCGTTTACTTACTGAAATCATTAACCACCGACGATATTGAACAGGTGCTGGACCAGGCGATGTCAGACAAAGCGCGGGGTTACGGCGGCCAGGATATCGTACTGCCGCCGGAGACGCGTCGGGCGATTGCCGAACTGGTTAATGGTGATGCGCGCCGGGCGCTGAATACGCTGGAAATGATGGCCGATATGGCCGAAGTTGATGATTCCGGCAAGCGCGTATTGAAAGCAGAGTTGCTCACTGAAATTGCTGGTGAACGCAGCGCGCGTTTCGATAATAAAGGCGATCGTTTTTACGATCTCATCTCCGCATTACACAAGTCAGTTCGCGGAAGCGCTCCGGATGCGGCGCTTTATTGGTATGCGCGTATCATCACCGCTGGCGGCGATCCGCTGTACGTTGCCCGTCGTTGTCTGGCGATTGCCTCTGAAGATGTAGGCAATGCCGATCCTCGCGCCATGCAGGTGGCGATTTCCGCATGGGATTGCTTTACCCGCGTGGGGCCAGCGGAAGGTGAACGCGCGATTGCTCAGGCGATTGTTTATCTGGCCTGTGCGCCGAAGAGTAATGCGGTTTACACCGCCTTTAAAGCCGCGCTGGCTGATGCCCGGGAACGTCCGGATTACGACGTGCCTGTCCACCTGCGTAATGCGCCGACGAAGCTGATGAAAGAGATGGGCTACGGTCAGGAATATCGTTACGCTCATGATGAGCCAAATGCCTATGCTGCCGGAGAAGAGTACTTCCCGCAGGAAATGGCGCAAACGCGCTATTATCACCCGACAAACAGAGGTCTTGAAGGCAAGATTGGCGAAAAGCTCGCCTGGCTCGCCGGACAGGATCAAAATAGCCCTATAAAACGCTACCGTTAGTGTTATCGTTGCGGTAATGTTGTCGATGTATCCCTGTGACCGCAGGCTGTGGTCACTTTCTCCTATTTTAATTCGATAAGCACAGGATAAGCATGCTCGATCCCAATCTGCTGCGTAATGAGCCAGACGCAGTCGCAGAAAAACTGGCAAGCCGGGGCTTTAAGCTGGATGTAGATAAGCTGCGCGCTCTTGAAGAGCGTCGTAAAGTTCTGCAGGTACAAACTGAAAACCTGCAGGCAGAGCGTAACTCTCGATCGAAATCCATCGGCCAGGCAAAAGCGCGCGGGGAAGATATCGAGTCTTTACGTCTGGAAGTGAACAAACTGGGCGAAGAGCTGGATGCCGCGAAAGCTGAACTTGATACCTTACAGGCCGAGATCCGCGATATTGCGCTGACCATTCCTAACCTGCCAGCGGACGAAGTTCCGGTGGGTAAAGATGAAAATGACAACGTTGAAGTCAGCCGCTGGGGTACACCGCGCGAGTTCGATTTCGAAGTGCGCGATCACGTTACCTTGGGTGAAATGCACACGGGTCTTGATTTCGCCGCTGCGGTTAAACTGACCGGCTCTCGTTTTGTTGTCATGAAAGGGCAGATCGCGCGTATGCACCGTGCGCTGTCTCAGTTTATGCTGGATCTGCACACTGAGCAGCATGGTTACAGCGAAAACTACGTCCCGTATCTGGTTAACCATGACACGCTGTACGGCACTGGCCAACTGCCGAAATTTGCTGGTGACTTGTTCCATACGCGTCCGCTGGATGAAGAAGCTGACAGCAGCAACTATGCGCTGATCCCAACGGCAGAAGTGCCGCTGACCAACCTGGTACGCGACGAAATCATCGACGAAGATGCGCTGCCGATCAAAATGACTGCGCATACGCCGTGCTTCCGTTCCGAAGCGGGTTCTTACGGTCGTGACACTCGTGGTCTGATCCGTATGCACCAGTTCGATAAAGTCGAGATGGTGCAGATTGTTCGTCCGGAAGATTCGATGGACGCGCTGGAAGAGATGACCGGCCATGCTGAGAAGGTCCTGCAACTGCTGGGGCTGCCGTATCGCAAGATCATCCTGTGCACAGGCGACATGGGCTTCGGCGCATGCAAAACCTACGATCTGGAAGTGTGGATCCCTGCACAGAATACCTATCGTGAAATTTCCTCCTGCTCCAATGTGTGGGATTTCCAGGCTCGTCGCATGCAGGCGCGTTGTCGTAGCAAATCTGACAAGAAAACACGTTTAGTGCATACACTGAACGGCTCTGGTCTGGCAGTGGGACGTACGCTGGTTGCCGTTATGGAAAACTACCAGCAAGCTGATGGCCGTATTCAGGTACCGGAAGTATTACGTCCGTACATGAATGGCCTGGAATTCATCGGTTAAGTCATTTTTCCTTGCTAAAAAAGCGCCTCAGGGCGCTTTTTTTACGCCCGTTTGATGCCGGACAATAACCCTTACTCCATTAGTGGTAATACTGCCTTCGAATGAAAGTCAGTATTTATCTCTGTCTTTGCATAAATTCGATATATAACGGTCTGTATAACGATAGTATCGATATATAAACGACTATACAACGAACATTCCCTTTTTGTTTATTGTGAGCAGCAGAGTGAGCCACTATGAAAACTAAGATCCCCGATGCCGTATTGGCAGCTGAGGTTAGTCGCCGCGGTCTGGTGAAAACGACGGCGATAGGCGGACTGGCGGTGGCCAGTAGCGCGTTTACCCTGCCATTTACCCGTATCGCAAATGCCGCAGAAGCCCTCAATCCAACACAGATTAATGAGAAAGTGATCTGGAGCGCGTGTACGGTGAACTGTGGTAGCCGCTGTCCGCTGCGTATGCATGTGGTAGACGGTGAAATAAAGTATGTCGAAACCGACAACACTGGTGATGACAACTATGACGGTCTGCACCAGGTACGCGCCTGTCTGCGTGGGCGCTCTATGCGCCGTCGCGTCTATAATCCCGATCGTCTGAAATACCCAATGAAGCGTGTCGGCAAACGCGGCGAAGGTAAATTTGAGCGCATCAGTTGGGATGAAGCCTACGATATCATCGCCAGCAATATGCAGCGTCTGATTAAAGACTACGGTAACGAGTCTATCTATCTGAACTACGGTACCGGCACGCTGGGCGGCACGATGACGCGCTCATGGCCGCCGGGTAAAACGCTGGTGGCACGTTTAATGAACTGTTGCGGCGGTTACCTGAACCACTATGGGGATTATTCTTCTGCGCAAATCGCGGCAGGACTGAACTATACCTATGGCGGATGGGCTGACGGTAACAGCCCGTCTGACATTGAAAACAGTAAGCTCGTTGTCCTGTTTGGTAATAACCCAGGCGAAACTCGTATGAGCGGTGGTGGGGTGACCTACTACCTTGAACAGGCGCGGCAGAAATCTAATGCCCGCATGATCATAATCGATCCCCGCTACACGGATACCGGTGCGGGTCGTGAAGATGAATGGATTCCCATTCGACCGGGTACAGATGCAGCGCTGGTTAACGGTATTGCCTATGTACTGATCAGCGAGAATATGGTTGATCAACCGTTCCTCGATAAGTACTGCGTGGGCTATGACGAAAAAACTCTCCCGGCGGGCGCGCCGAAGAACGGTCATTATAAGGCGTATATTCTCGGTCAGGGCAAAGACGGTATCGCGAAGACCCCGGAATGGGCCGCGCAGATAACCGGTATTCCTGCTGAACGAATTGTTAAGTTGGCGCGTGAAATTGGTAGCGCGAAACCCGCCTACATTAGCCAGGGTTGGGGGCCGCAGCGTCACGCCAACGGTGAGATTGCGACCCGTGCCATTTCGATGTTGGCCATTCTGACTGGCAACGTTGGTATTAACGGCGGCAACAGCGGTGCACGTGAGGGATCATACGATTTACCGTTTGAGCGTATGCCAACGCTGGAAAACCCCGTCGAAACCAGTATCTCAATGTTTATGTGGACGGATGCGATTGAGCGTGGTCCGGAAATGACGGCGCTGCGCGACGGTGTTCGTGGTAAGGATAAGCTCGATGTTCCGATTAAGATGATCTGGAACTATGCCGGTAACTGCTTGATTAACCAGCACTCTGATATCAACCGCACGCATGAAATCCTGCAGGATGATAAGAAGTGTGAAATGATCGTCGTTATTGATTGTCATATGACCTCCTCGGCGAAATATGCCGATATTCTGCTGCCGGACTGCACGGCCTCTGAGCAGATGGACTTCGCGCTGGATGCATCTTGCGGGAATATGTCCTACGTGATTTTCACCGATCAGGCGATCAAACCACGCTTTGAATGCAAGACTATCTACCAAATGACCAGCGAGCTGGCGAAACGCCTTGGCGTCGAGCAACAGTTCACGGAAGGCCGTACTCAGGAAGAGTGGATGCGTCATCTGTATGAACAGTCGCGCAAGGCTATACCGGAACTGCCGACATTTGAAGAGTTCCGTAAGCAGGGCATCTTTAAGCAGCGTGATCCTGAAGGACATCACGTGGCGTATAAAGCATTTCGTGAGGACCCCAAAGCCAATCCGCTTACCACGCCGTCAGGTAAGATTGAAATTTATTCTCAAGCGCTGGCAGAAATCGCTGCAACCTGGGAACTGCCGGAAGGCGATGTGATCGATCCATTACCGATTTATACTCCGGGCTTTGAAAGCTTAAACGATCCACTGGTGGAAAAATTCCCTCTGCAATTAACGGGCTTCCATTATAAATCTCGCGTCCACTCGACCTATGGCAACGTTGACGTTCTGAAAGCGTCCTGTCGCCAGGAAATGTGGATTAACCCGATGGATGCACAACGACGTGGTATTAACAACGGTGACAAGGTACGTATCTTTAACGACCGTGGCGAAGTGCATATTGAGGCTAAAGTTTAAAGTTACCCCACGTATGATGCCTGGCGTAGTAGCGCTGGGTGAGGGCGCCTGGTATGACCCGGATGTGAAACGCGTGGATCAGGGCGGTTGTATTAACGTGCTGACGACCCAGCGACCTTCTCCTCTCGCTAAGGGGAACCCATCACATACGAACCTTGTTCAGGTTGAAAAGGTGTAAGGAGTAACCGATGACAACCCAGTATGGATTTTTTATTGATTCCAGCCGTTGCACCGGTTGCAAAACTTGCGAACTGGCCTGCAAAGACTTCAAAAATTTAACGCCGGACGTCAGTTTCCGCCGTATTTACGAATACGCCGGCGGTGACTGGCAGGAAGATAACGGTGTCTGGCACCAGAACGTTTTCGCCTACTACCTCTCCATTGCGTGCAACCACTGTGAAGACCCGGCCTGTACCAAGGTGTGTCCAAGCGGCGCGATGCACAAACGTGAAGATGGTTTTGTGGTCGTGGATGAAGATGTGTGCATTGGCTGTCGCTATTGCCACATGGCCTGCCCGTATGGCGCGCCGCAATACAATGCCGCCAAAGGACACATGACCAAGTGCGATGGCTGTCATGAACGCGTTGCTGAGGGTAAGAAACCCATCTGTGTCGAATCCTGCCCGCTGCGTGCGCTGGACTTCGGCCCGATAGAGGAACTGCGTAAAAAACACGGCACCCTGGCCGCGGTAGCGCCGCTCCCTGGCGCGCACTTTACCAAACCGAGCATCGTCATCAAACCAAATGCCAATAGCCGCCCTACCGGGGATACCACGGGTTATCTGGCTAATCCGAAGGAGGTGTAAGATGGGAAGTGGATGGCATGAATGGCCGCTGATGATCTTCACTGTTTTCGGGCAGTGTGTTGTGGGTGGCTTTATCGTTCTGGCGCTGGCGCTGATGAAAGGGGACTTACGCCCTGATTCACAACAGCGTGTGATTGCCTGCATGTTTGGCCTGTGGGTATTGATGGGCATCGGTTTTATTGCTTCCATGCTTCATCTGGGCTCACCGATGCGGGCGTTTAACTCCCTCAACCGTGTCGGTTCTTCCGCGCTAAGTAACGAAATCGCCAGCGGCTCGATCTTCTTTGCCGTTGGTGGTATTGGCTGGTTACTGGCGGTGTTGAAAAAAATGTCACCAGCATTACGCAATCTGTGGTTAGTTCTCGCCATGGTGCTGGGCGTAGTTTTTGTCTGGATGATGGTGCGCGTATATAACACTATTGATACGGTGCCTACCTGGTATAGTGTCTGGACGCCGGTTGGGTTCTTCCTGACGCTGTTCATGGGAGGTCCGCTGCTGGGATATCTGCTATTACGCGTTGCCGGAATTGACGGCTGGGCGATGCGACTGTTGCCTGCTATTTCAGTGCTTGCGCTGGTTGTGAGCGGCATCATGTCCGTGATGCAGGGCGCCGAGCTGGCGACAATCCACAGCTCAATTCAGCAGGCATCTGCGCTGGTGCCCGATTACGGTTCGCTGATGGCATGGCGGATTGTGGCACTGGCTTTAGCGTTGTGCTGCTGGATTGTTCCGCAGGTGAAAGGTTACCAGCCGGCAATACCGCTGCTTTCCGTCGCGTTTATTCTGCTGTTAGTCGGTGAGCTGATTGGCCGCGGCGTGTTCTATGGTCTGCATATGACGGTCGGCATGGCGGTCGCCAGCTAACCTGAAAATGCCGAATGGCATCGCGCTTGTCCGGCCTACACATTACAGTACTGAACGTGTAGGTCGGATAAGGCGTTAATATGGTCATCCCACAAATAAAAGATGCCTATTATCCATGAATTTTTTCGACTGAACGTAGCGGGGCAATTTTGTTTTAGATCAATTAAAACAAATAGATGTAATTTCCCATTTTTTATCAATCCGCATTAAGAATCAGTAATACGAATCGATCCCCCTGAAAGCGCCTCAGGCCCCTGATTGCGCCGATTGACAATGTTTTTTGCAGTGGCATGATGCGCATGAAATTTGAACTTCCTCACGGTTTTTATTCATGTCCACCTATACCCGTCCCGTTATGCTATTGCTGTGCGGGCTGCTTCTGTTGACCCTGGCGATCGCCGTGTTAAACACGCTCGTCCCGCTTTGGCTCGCCCATGAAAATCTGCCAACCTGGCAGGTAGGAGTGGTCAGTTCGTCCTATTTCACCGGAAATCTGGTTGGGACGTTACTGACCGGGTACTTAATTAAACACCTCGGTTTTAACCGCAGCTATTACATCGCCTCGCTTATTTTTGCTGCGGGCTGTGTCGGACTGGGCGTCATGGTAGGTTTTTGGAGCTGGATGACCTGGCGTTTTATTGCGGGTATCGGTTGTGCCATGATCTGGGTGGTGGTGGAAAGTGCGTTGATGTGCAGCGGGACGTCGCGTAACCGTGGACGCTTACTTGCCGCCTATATGATGGTCTATTACGTAGGGACGTTTTTAGGACAATTATTGGTCAGTAAAGTCTCGACAGAATTAATGAATGTTCTGCCGTGGGTGACCGGCACTATCCTTGCCGGAGTATTACCGTTGCTCTTTACCCGCATTGTGAATCAGCAGGGTGATGAACAACAGTCAACCCCCATTGTCTCTATGCTGAAGCTTCGCCAGGCGCGTCTGGGCGTGAATGGCTGCATTATTTCCGGGATTGTGCTGGGGTCGCTGTATGGCCTGATGCCGCTGTACCTCAACCATCAGGGTGTCAGCAATGCCAGCATTGGTTTCTGGATGGCGGTACTGGTCAGTGCAGGTATTCTGGGACAATGGCCAATTGGTCGTCTGGCCGATAAGTTAGGTCGCTTGCTGGTTTTGCGCGTTCAGGTCTTTGTGGTGATCGTCGGGAGTATCGCTATGCTGAATCAGGCGGCAATGGCACCTGCATTGTTTATGCTGGGCGCGGCAGGTTTCACCCTTTATCCGGTTGCGATGGCCTGGGCCTGCGAGAAAGTAGAACATCATCAGTTGGTCGCTATGAACCAGGCATTGTTATTAAGCTATACCGTGGGTAGCCTGCTTGGGCCGTCATTTACCGCCATGCTGATGCAAAATTATTCTGACAGTTTACTGTTTATCATGATTGCCAGCGTATCGTTTATTTATTTACTGATGCTGCTGCGTAAGACAGGGCATACACCGAATTCTGTGGCGCATATCTGATTTGATTTAACAGGATAAAAACAGGTTCCCATACATGTTGTTTATGTATACTTTATGGGAGCCTGTTTTATTTAATCATCGCTATTCTTTCCTGAAAATAAAATGTGCAGAAGATTATAGTTTTACATTCTGCCATTTCCGCTTGGCCATTTTACCGCGCATAATCCCTCGCTTCATTTATTGATTATCAAAAATAGCGTCTACGAAGGATCGCCAATGGCAAGTGTGCAGGAAAAACAATTGCGGTGGTACAACATCGCATTGATGTCTTTTATTACCGTATGGGGATTCGGCAACGTCGTAAACAACTATGCTAATCAGGGATTGGTGGTTGTTTCTTCATGGATATTTATTTTCGCCCTCTATTTTATCCCTTATGCACTGATTGTCGGACAACTTGGCTCCACGTTTAAAGACGGTAAGGGTGGGGTTAGTACATGGATTAAACACACAATGGGACCGGGACTGGCTTATCTCGCAGCGTGGACCTATTGGGTGGTGCATATCCCTTATCTGGCGCAAAAGCCACAGGCTATTCTGATTGCGCTGGGATGGGCGCTGAAAGGCGATGGTTCGCTGATTAAAGAGTACACCGTGGTGGCGTTGCAGGGGCTGACGTTAGCGCTGTTTGTCTTTTTCATGTGGGTTGCATCCCGTGGCATGAAATCGCTTAAAATCGTTGGATCGGTTGCGGGGATCGCGATGTTTGTGATGTCCATTCTGTATGTCGTAATGGCCGTCACCGCCCCGGCGATTACTGATGTGCAAATCGCCACAACCAATATCACCTGGGAATCTTTTATCCCGCACATCGATTTTACCTATATCACAACGATCTCGATGCTGGTCTTTGCGGTCGGTGGCGCGGAGAAAATCTCTCCATACGTTAACCAGACGCGTAACCCTGGCAAAGAGTTCCCGAAAGGGATGTTAGTTCTGGCGGTTATGGTGGCGGTGTGCGCGATCCTGGGTTCTCTGGCAATGGGGATGATGTTTGACTCTCAGCATATTCCTGATGACTTAATGACTAATGGCCAGTATTACGCTTTCCAGAAACTCGGGGAGTATTACGGCATGGGTAACACATTGATGGTTATTTATGCAGTTGCCAACACGTTAGGTCAAATTGCGGCTTTGGTGTTTTCTATTGATGCTCCGCTTAAAGTTTTACTGGGCGATGCTGATCGCAAATATATCCCTGAAAGCCTGTGTAAAACCAATGCCTCTGGTACACCGGTGAATGGCTATATTCTGACACTGGTGCTGGTGGCCATTTTGATTATGTTGCCAACGCTGGGTATCGGAGACATGAACAATTTGTATAAATGGCTACTGAATTTGAATTCAGTGGTGATGCCTCTGCGCTATCTGTGGGTGTTTGTGGCATTTATTGCCGTTATTCGTTTGGCGCAGAAATATAAACCGGAATATGTCTTCATTCGTAACCGCTCTCTGGCGATGACGGTGGGAATTTGGTGTTTTGCGTTTACTGCGTTTGCTTGCCTCACGGGGATCTTTCCGAAAATGGAAGCCTTTACTCCAGAGTGGACATTCCAGCTCACGTTGAACATTGTGACGCCGTTTGTGCTGGTTGGGCTGGGATTGATTTTCCCGCTGCTGGCAAGAAGAGGGCGTTAAGGGGAAATGTGGTGGGTAACAGGCTCGTTACCCACCACAAAGCTTAGTACATCACTTTGTGACCATACTGCTCAAGGATACCTTTCACGCGCTCCATGGTCTCTTTTTTCGGCGGCTTCACGCCGTCGAGTTTGTACTCTTCACCCATTGCCACCCATTTGTGTTTGCCAAGTTCGTGGTATGGCAGCAGTTCAATTTTTTCGACATTGCCCATGTCACGGGTAAACTCGCCCAAACGGTGTGCTGAATCATCATCATCGGACCAGCCAGGCACGACAACGTAGCGGATCCACACTTTGATGTCTTTGTTAGACAGGTAACGAGCGAACTCCAGCGTACGATGGTTAGATACGCCGACCAGGTTCTGGTGGATCTCGTCGTTCATCTGTTTCAGATCGAGCATCACCAGGTCGGTGACTTCCAGCAGTTCATCAATCACTGGATCGTAACGGCGAACAAAACCGTTAGTATCAAGACAGGTATGAATCCCTTCTTTTTTACAGGCACGGAACCAGTCACGGACGAATTCAGCCTGGAGAATGGCCTCTCCGCCGGATGCCGTTACGCCACCACCGGATGCGTTCATAAAGTGACGATAGGTCACGACTTCTTTCATTAATTCATCGACGGTGACTTCTTTACCGCCGTGCGTATCCCATGTGTCACGGTTGTGGCAGTACAGGCAGCGCATCAGGCAGCCCTGGAAGAAGGTAATAAAACGGATGCCCGGGCCATCTACAGTGCCACAGGATTCAAAGGAGTGAATGCGACCAATAACTGACATTGCGGTGTTTCTCCAGGTGTGGCCCATCCGGGGCCAGTGTTAGTGCACAGTTATTAACTGTGTCGAGTCTGTTTTGGCTGTTATCCATACTTTTCGTCTTTCAAGCTGCATCTTTGTTAGCTTCCTTCGCTCACCCCAGTCACGTACTTCTGTACGTTCCAGGGGATTCACTCCGTTGCTGCCTCAATGCAACTCGAAATCCATCGAGTATATAAGTATAGATAGCTGACAAAGCAGGCTATTAAAAAGGCCCCACTTACGTGGAGCCTTTATTGTACGCTTTTTAAAGTACGATTTCAGTCAAAACCAATTACATGGTCTGAGTGAAGGTACGAGTAATAACGTCCTGCTGCTGTTCTTTAGTCAGGGAGTTAAAACGTACTGCGTAGCCAGAAACACGGATGGTCAGCTGCGGATATTTTTCCGGATGTTCCATCGCGTCCAGCAGCATTTCACGGTTCATGACGTTCACGTTCAGGTGCTGACCACCTTCGATGGACGCTTCATGGTGGAAGTAACCATCCATCAGACCAGCCAGGTTGGTCTTACGAACTTCGTCGTCTTTACCCAGTGCGTTCGGAACGATAGAGAAGGTGTAAGAGATACCATCTTTAGCGTAAGCAAACGGCAGTTTAGCAACAGAAGTCAGAGAGGCAACGGCACCTTTCTGGTCACGACCGTGCATTGGGTTAGCACCTGGGCCGAACGGTGCGCCAGCGCGACGACCGTCTGGGGTGTTACCGGTTTTCTTACCATAAACCACGTTAGAGGTGATGGTCAGAACAGACTGAGTCGGGATCGCGTTACGATAAGTAGTCAGTTTCTGAATTTTCTTCATGAAACGTTCTACCAGGTCAACCGCCATGTCATCAACGCGCGGGTCGTTGTTACCAAACTGCGGGTATTCGCCTTCGATTTCGAAGTCGATAGCCAGACCGTCTTCGTCACGAATCGGTTTAACTTTCGCATATTTGATTGCAGACAGGGAGTCAGCAGCAACGGACAGACCAGCGATACCACACGCCATGGTGCGGATAACGTCACGGTCGTGCAGCGCCATCAGAGAGGCTTCGTAGCTGTACTTGTCGTGCATGTAGTGGATAACGTTCAGTGCGGTGACGTACTGTTTAGCCAGCCAGTCCATGAAGTGATCCATGCGGTCCATAACTTCGTCGAAGTTCAGAACGTCGCCTTTGATCGGTTCAGATTTAGGACCAACCTGCATTTTCAGTTTTTCATCAACGCCACCGTTGATTGCGTACAGCATGGTTTTCGCCAGGTTTGCACGCGCACCGAAGAACTGCATTTGTTTACCAACAACCATCGGGCTTACGCAGCAAGCGATAGCGTAGTCGTCGTTGTTGAAGTCCGGACGCATCAGGTCATCGTTCTCGTACTGCAGAGAAGAGGTGTCGATGGACACTTTAGCGGCGAATTTCTTGAAGTTCAGAGGCAGTTTTTCAGACCACAGAACGGTGATGTTCGGCTCCGGAGAAGGACCCATGGTGTACAGGGTGTTCAGGAAGCGGAAGCTGTTTTTGGTAACCAGAGTACGGCCATCAACGCCCATACCACCGATTGATTCAGTTGCCCAAATCGGGTCACCGGAGAACAGTTCATCATATTCAGGAGTACGCAGGAAGCGAACCATACGCAGTTTCATGACCAGGTGGTCAATCATTTCCTGAGCGTCTTGCTCGGTGATTTTGCCTGCTTTCAGGTCACGTTCGATGTAAGCATCCAGGAAGGTGGATACGCGACCGAAGGACATTGCTGCACCGTTCTGAGATTTAACCGCGGCCAGGTAGCCGAAGTAAGTCCACTGGATAGCTTCCTGAGCGTTGGTAGCCGGACCAGAGATATCGCAGCCATATTTAGCAGCCATTTCTTTGATCTGACCCAGAGCGCGGTGCTGTTCAGCGATTTCTTCACGCAGACGGATAGTTGCTTCCAGGTTTACGCCATTTTCCAGATCGGACTGCAGAGAGACGAACTGAGCGTATTTGTCTTTCATCAGGTAGTCGATACCGTACAGCGCAACGCGACGGTAGTCACCGATGATACGGCCACGGCCATACGCATCTGGCAGACCAGTCAGAACACCGGATTTACGGCAGTTCAGAATGTCTTTGGTATAAACATCGAATACACCCTGGTTGTGGGTTTTACGGTATTCGGTGAAGATTTTTTTCAGCATCGGGTCCAGTTCGCGATTGTACGCTTTGCAGGAACCTTCAACCATTTTGATACCGCCAAACGGGATAATCGCACGTTTCAGCGGAGCTTCAGTTTGCAGACCAACAATTTTCTCAAGCGCTTTGTTGATGTAGCCAGCGTCGTGAGAAGTGATGGTAGAAGCAACGGAGGTGTCAAAGTCAACAGGCGCGTGAGTGCGGTTTTCCTGTTTAACGCCTTCCATTACGCTGTCCCACAGTGCAGTGGTCGCTTCAGTTGCGCCAGCCAGGAAGGACTCGTCACCCTCATACGGAGTGTAGTTTTTCTGAATGAAGTCACGGACGTTTACTTCATTCTGCCAATCACCTTTGGTAAAACCTTCCCAGGCTGTGGCTAACTTTTCATTAAGCTCGGACATGTAACACCTACCTTCTTAAGTGGATTTTTTATTTACTGCGTGTAATGAGCATCAACAGATTAATGATGATCGTTACCACGCAGGTAAATGACCCAGTATGTCAACCCGACCAACAAACCGCCGCCGATAATGTTACCGATCGTAACCGGAATCAGGTTATCGGTGATGAAATTCATCACGGTCAGGTGAGAAAAATTCTCCGGAGAAGAACCGACAGCGGTCCAGAATTCCGGGGTGGCGAAATCGCGTATTACGATACCCATAGGGATCATAAACATGTTTGCGATACTGTGCTCAAAACCGCTGGCAACAAACATTGCGACCGGTAATACCATGATAAACGCTTTGTCCATCAGGCTGCGGCCAGAGTAGCTCATCCATACCGCCAGGCACACCATTAGGTTAGCCAGAATACCAAGGCTTACAGCTTCAACAAAAGTATGGTGCACTTTGTGGTCGGCAGTTTGCAGGACGTTGAGTCCCCACGCGCCGTTGGCGGTCATATACTCGCCAGAAAGCCACATGAGTAACACAAAAATCAGCGCACCAATCAGGTTACCGACATAAACGTTAAGCCAGTTCTTCGCTAACTGACCCCAGGTAATACGACCACTGGCTTTAGCGACGACAATCAATACGGTTGAAGTGAAGAGGTCAGCGCCGCAGACAACGCAAAGGATCAGCCCCAGGGAAAAGCAGATACCACCCACCAGCTTTGCCATGCCGAAAGGCATTGTGCCGGTACCGGTTGTGGCAGTGATATAGAAAACAAAGGCAATTGAAATGAACACACCGGCAGTAATTGCCAGATAGAACGTCTTAAGCGGATGTTTCGTTGCTTTATAGACGCCTGCTTCTTCGGCAACTTTGGCCATAGCAGCAGGAAGTATAAGATCAAAAGGGTTGTCAGCTTTCACACTAACTCTCTCTTTATTAAGTCGGCGACGAGATACTAACAAAGCATTATAGATGAGAATTTGATATAGATCATATCTCGCCTGGCTTATAGGCCCGTAAGACGCATGGTTTTTATGCAATTACGGTGTAACTTGTTGATTATCCATGTAAAAATAAATTTTAAAAATTATAAAGTGAGTTGAAATTTTTCTTTATGCCTCCAGTCGGACGGTTAATTAAAATGGAGTAATTGAGATAAATAGCGATATTAATAAACCAAAAATTTTAATATCAACTACTAATATTTAACCTTGTTTTTACATTTATTTTTGAGTACACAAAAATAAAAAAACAGGGCGCTTAGAGCGCCCCGTAATATAGCCCAGACAATACGTTTAGCCTACTCAACGCGGGCTGTTTGCCACTATTTTGACCAGTGTGCTGCTTTCGCGCGTTGCAGCTTCTCATAGGCTTTCAGCAGAGACTGATGTGCCGGGAAAGCCCGCAGATCGCTATCAACCGTTTGTAATCCGTAGAATGGCGCTTCTCCGCTCATTGCTGCACTTGCTGCTTCAACTGCCTCTGCACCGTACATACGAACAAATGCGTTAAGATACTGCAGCGGCTGACGATCTTCTTCCTGAGAGAGCAGCAGCAGAGTTTGCAGGCAACGGTAATAGTTTGCGCGTTCAGCACTAAAGACGGATGCATTAAATTCCATTGTCCATTCCGTCCAGATCAGTGCCTGCTCAAGGTCACCGCCCGCCAGAGCCAGCATTACTTTGAGCTCGCCAATGCGCAGGGTATACCAGCCATTATCCGCACCGGTCGCCAAACCCAGCAGCTCACGTACGCGAGTGAAGTCGTCAAATCCTTCTTCATCCAGCTGTGCGAGCAGGTTGAGGTAGTCTTCTTTTTCCCATTCGCTGCCTGGCAGAGAGAGAATGGTCTCACGCAGGTGCGCTCCCATGCTGTTGTTGGCTAACCACAAATCTTCTGCAGGGTAGATGTCAGACATGCCCGGGACGATAATGCGGCAAGCGTAAACGCTCAGATGCTCGTAGTCGGCGATGTAGACTTCCTTATCTTCCGCTTTGAAGATGGCCATCAGGGTTGCGAACTCTTCTTCCGTTGTGCCGGAGAAATTCCAGTCAACGAACGGGTAATCGGCATCTTGCTTGAACAGATCCCAGGAGATCAGACCGCTGGAATCGATGAAGTGCGTTTCGAGGTTAGTGTGCTCAGCCACTTCTTCATCGTCGAAGGTTGGGGGAGTGAAGACATCAAGATCTTTCAGGCCACGGCCCTGCAACAGTTCAGTGACGGTACGCTCCAGTGCAACACCGAAATCCGGGTGCGCGCCGAAAGAGGCAAAACAGGTACCGTTAGCCGGGTTGAACAGTACAACGCAGATAACCGGGTATTTGCCGCCCAGCGAGCCGTCGTATGCGAAGATTGGGAATCCTTCGGCTTCCAGCTTTGCAATGGATTCAACGACTGCCGGGTAACGCGCCATCACTTCGGCCGGAATTTCCGGCAGGCTGATGCTTTCCGCGATAATGCGGTTTTTCACATAGCGCTCAAAAACTTCAGACAGCCCCTGAACGCGGGCTTCATTCGGTGTGTTACCCGCAGACATACCGTTAGATACGTACAGATTACCGATAATGTTCATCGGAATGTAAACGGTCTGATTATCTGACTGACGGGTAAACGGCAGGCCGCAAACGCCGCGTTCTTCATTGCCGGATTGCAGATCGATAAGCATGCTACCGGTCAGTTCATTGTCTGGATCGTAGAATGCACGCAGACGCGCATCCAGCAAACCTTCAGGTACGTCATCATCTTCTGTCAGTGGGAACCATTTTTCGTTCGGGTAATGTACGAACGGGCCGTTAGCGATGGTGTCGCCCAGCCAGAAATCCGCAAAGAAGTAATTCGTGGACAGACGCTCAAAATATTCGCCCAGTGCGGAGGCCAGCGCCGCTTTTTTCGTCGCACCTTTACCGTTGGTAAAGCACAGCGCGCATTCTTTGTCGCGAATATGCACAGACCAGACGTTAGGAACGGGATTCAACCACGAGGCTTCTTCAATTTGAAAACCGAGGTCGAGTAATTTTTGCTGGAAGCGAGCGATGGAATCTTCCAGTGCGGCATCTTTGCCGGGGATAAATGTTTGCGTCATGAAAATCACTTTTGTCGTACGGAAAGCGCGCAATGATACGGGTTTTCAATGAATGGCGCTATCGCCGCCCGAGCCTCGGCGTAAATAAAGCATTTGATTCACACCGTAGCGTGTTCAGTCGAATGTCTGCGGACTATCTGCTGAAGGGAAGGGGGGCTTCTTTCTTTATATATCTCTGCGCTATGCAAAACCAGAATGGTCGAAGGTTGGCTGGGCCAAATGCGCCTCCTGATAGCGAAAATCTCGGTTTTTATCCGTCAATCCGATAGATTCTTTTGTGTGATGCACCGCTCATTTTTGCCCTGGCCAGTTTTACCCATTGCGGCGCGTGTCACTGAATGATAAAACCGATATCCACAGGAATAACTTATACCCAATGTCTGTCACAGGAATTATCGTAAACGACAGGATGTTGATCGGATAACAACACAACGTGGTGAGGGGAAATGGCTCAGGTCTTCAATTTTAGTTCAGGTCCGGCAATGCTACCGGCAGAAGTACTTAAACTGGCTCAACAGGATCTTCGCGACTGGAACGGTCTTGGCACGTCGGTGATGGAAATTAGCCACCGTGGCAAAGAGTTCATCCAGGTCGCAGAGGAAGCGGAGCAGGATTTTCGCGATCTTCTCAGTATCCCCTCCAACTATAAAGTGTTGTTCTGTCATGGCGGTGGCCGTGGGCAGTTTGCGGGTATCCCATTAAATATTCTGGGTGACAAAACCACGGCGGATTACGTCGATGCCGGTTACTGGGCCGCCAGTGCAATTAAAGAAGCGAAAAAGTACTGCACGCCAAATGTTATCGACGCCAAAGTCACCGTTGACGGACTGCGTGCTGTTAAACCGATGAGTGAATGGCAGCTTTCTGACAATGCGGCGTATCTGCACTATTGTCCGAACGAAACCATCGACGGTATCGCGATTGATGAAACGCCGAATTTTGCCAGCAACGTGGTGGTTACGGCGGATCTGTCCTCGACCATTCTTTCCGCACCGCTTGACGTTAGTCGTTATGGCGTAATTTACGCCGGGGCGCAGAAAAACATCGGCCCGGCCGGGCTGACCATTGTCATCGTACGTGAAGATTTGCTGGGTAAGGCCCATGTGTCCTGCCCGTCAATCCTCGACTATACCGTGCTGAATGACAACGACTCCATGTTCAATACGCCACCGACCTTTGCCTGGTATCTGTCTGGCCTGGTTTTTAAATGGCTGAAAGAGCAGGGCGGTGTTAACGCGATGGATAAAATTAACCAGCAAAAAGCGGAACTGTTGTACGGCGTGATTGATAACAGCGATTTCTACCGCAACGATGTGGCGAAATCGAACCGTTCACGCATGAACGTCCCGTTCCAGTTGGCTGACAACGCGCTGGATAAACTTTTCCTGGAAGAGTCGTTTGCTGCCGGTCTGCATGCACTGAAGGGACATCGTGTAGTTGGCGGAATGCGGGCTTCAATCTATAACGCTATGCCGCTGGAAGGCGTAAAAGCACTGACCGATTTCATGGTCGATTTCGAGCGCCGCCGCGGCTAATCTGCTGTATTTTTCATCCCCACAGCCAGCCTGTGGGGTTTTTATGTCTGTTTTTGAGAGTTGAGTTTCATGGAATCCCTGACGTTACAACCCATTGCGCGGGTGGATGGCACCATCAATCTGCCTGGATCCAAAAGTGTTTCTAACCGCGCTTTGCTGCTGGCTGCATTAGCAAATGGCACCACTGTCCTGACCAACCTGCTGGACAGCGATGATGTCCGCCATATGCTTAATGCTCTGAATGCGTTAGGGATTAGCTATACCCTTTCTGCCGATCGCACGCGTTGCGAGATAATCGGTAACGGCGGCGCGCTGCATGCAGAAGGCGCTGTAGAGCTGTTCCTTGGCAATGCCGGAACCGCAATGCGCCCGCTGGCCGCAGCGCTGTGCCTGGGCAGCAATGACATCGTGCTGACGGGCGAACCGCGCATGAAAGAGCGCCCGATTGGTCATCTGGTTGATGCGTTACGCCAGGGCGGAGCCAACATTGAATACCTGGAGCAGGAAAATTATCCGCCTCTACGTCTGCGCGGTGGTTTCACCGGAGGGCAAGTTGAGGTAGACGGCAGCGTATCCAGCCAGTTCCTCACTGCATTGCTGATGACTGCGCCGCTGGCGCCGCAGGACACGACGATCGCCATTAAAGGTGAGCTGGTATCCAAACCTTACATTGATATCACACTGAACCTGATGAAAACGTTTGGTGTTGAAATTGAGAATCAGAACTACCAGCGCTTTGTCGTGCAGGGCAACCAACAGTACCAGTCTCCGGGCGCCTATCTGGTAGAAGGCGACGCTTCATCGGCCTCGTATTTTCTTGCGGCTGGCGCGATCAAAGGCGGTACGCTGAAGGTTACCGGGATTGGGCGTCATAGCATGCAGGGTGATATTCGCTTTGCTGATGTGCTGGAAAAAATGGGCGCGACCGTGACATGGGGTGATGATTTTATTGCCTGTACTCGCGGTGAGTTGAACGCTGTCGATATGGACATGAACCATATTCCTGATGCGGCAATGACCATTGCGACCGCCGCGTTGTTTGCAAAGGGCACAACGACTTTACGGAACATTTACAACTGGCGCGTCAAAGAGACCGACCGTCTGTTTGCGATGGCAACGGAGTTGCGGAAAGTGGGCGCGGAAGTTGAAGAGGGGCATGATTTTATCCGTATCACTCCGCCGGTTAAGCTGCAGTTTGCGGATATTGCGACCTATAACGATCACCGTATGGCGATGTGTTTCTCGCTGGTGGCGTTGTCTGACACGCCGGTAACCATTCTGGACCCTAAATGCACCGCCAAAACCTTCCCGGATTATTTCGAACAGTTGGCCCGTATTAGTACTCCTGCCTGATCCTCACGAAACGCCGGTCCCTGGACTGGCGTTTCGATGTCCGTAACCGCACTGTTTTTACGCTTACAACTAATGCTAATTTGTTGATGATTTAACTTATTTATTTGTTTTTATTATAAATATCATCGGAAGATTAGCATGAAAAATAAATCACTCTTTTTGGCGTTGGCGGTTTCCGCTACGTTGTTGGCAGGTTGTAAAAATGGCGTAAATGGCGACCTTGTTGCCAGTTCCGGTATGGCGGCTTATAAAGCTGCGACGCTTTCCGACGCTGATGTCAAATCTCTCTCTAACAGTTCATGTAAGCAGATGGATAGCGAAAACCAGCTAGCGGGCGCAAAAAGCAAATACACTAAGCGTCTGAATAAAATTGCGAAAGCGTTGGGTAATAACATTGATGGAACGCCGGTCAACTATAAGGTTTATATGACCAGTGATATCAATGCCTGGGCAATGGCGAATGGATGCGTACGTGTTTATTCGGGTTTGATGGACCAGATGACCGACAATGAGATTGAAGGTGTGCTGGGTCATGAGTTGGGCCATGTTTCTTTAGGACACTCACGTAAAGCAATGCAGACTGCGTATGCCACACTCGCTGCGCGCGATGCTATTTCTGCGACCAGCGGCGTCGCTTCTCAGCTTTCCCAGTCTCAGTTGGGCGATCTGGCGGAAGGTGTGATTAACTCAGCGTTTTCCCGTAGCCAGGAATCGGATGCGGATGACTTTTCCTATGATTTGCTGAAAAAACGCGGTATTGACCGTCAGGGGTTAGTGACTGCGTTTGATAAGTTTGCCACGATGGACGCAGGCCATGCAAAATCACTGATGGATTCTCATCCGGCATCTGACGATCGTGCTCAGCATATGCGTGAACGTATCGCTGCAGATAAAAAGTAAAACAGTGTCATCTTCCGGGCTGGTTTCTCGCCAGCCCGCTATAATTGCGCAATTCTTCCTCATATCGTTACAGACTAATCGGGTTTTTACACTCTGTGTTAACGATTATTAGCGTTGGCGCGTATAATGCGCGGCGTTCACGTTAACGTATGCCCGTTTAAGGAGAAAAAGATGACGGCAATTGCCCCGGTTATTACCATTGATGGCCCAAGTGGTGCAGGAAAAGGCACCTTGTGCAAGGCAATGGCGGAAGCATTGCAGTGGCATCTGTTAGATTCAGGCGCGATCTACCGCGTACTGGCGCTCGCAGCGTTACATCACCATGTTGATGTCACTTCTGAAGATGCTCTGGTACCGCTTGCCTCACACCTGGATGTGCGTTTTATCTCAACGGACGGCAACCTGGAAGTCATTCTGGAAGGCGAAGATGTCAGCGGCGAAATCCGCACCCAGGAAGTGGCGAATGCCGCCTCTCAGGTCGCTGCGTTTCCTCGCGTACGCGAAGCGCTGTTACGTCGCCAACGCGCGTTTCGTGAAGCGCCCGGCCTGATTGCCGACGGACGTGATATGGGCACGGTGGTGTTCCCTGATGCGCCAGTAAAAATTTTTCTGGACGCCTCCTCGCAAGAACGTGCGCATCGACGTATGCTACAGTTGCAGGAGAAAGGCTTTAGTGTTAACTTTGAACGCCTTTTGGCCGAGATCGAAGAACGTGATTACCGCGATCGTAACCGTGCTGTAGCGCCGCTGGTTCCCGCTGCTGATGCTTTAGTTTTAGATTCAACCCGATTAAGCATTGAGCAAGTGATTGAAAAAGCGTTACAATACGCGCGCCAAAAACTGGCTCTCGCATAAGTGCGACCGAATTTGCAGTACCCCCGTTGCAATGGATTGACAGCGGGTATGTTAAACAACCCCATCCGGCATGGAGCCAGGTGGACGTTAAATATGAAACCTGAAGATTAAACATGACTGAATCTTTTGCTCAACTGTTTGAAGAATCCTTAAAAGAAATCGAAACCCGCCCGGGTTCCATCGTTCGTGGTGTTGTTGTTGCTATCGACAAAGACGTAGTACTGGTTGACGCCGGTCTGAAATCTGAGTCCGCCATTCCGGCAGAGCAGTTCAAAAACGCCCAGGGCGAGCTGGAAATCCAGGTTGGTGACGAAGTTGACGTTGCTCTGGATGCAGTAGAAGACGGCTTCGGTGAAACCCTGCTGTCCCGTGAAAAAGCTAAACGTCACGAAGCTTGGATCACGCTGGAAAAAGCTTACGAAGAAGCTGCAACCGTTACTGGTGTTATCAATGGCAAAGTCAAGGGTGGCTTCACTGTTGAGCTGAATGGTATTCGCGCGTTCCTGCCGGGTTCCCTGGTAGACGTTCGTCCGGTCCGCGACACGCTGCACCTGGAAGGCAAAGAGCTTGAATTCAAAGTAATCAAGCTGGATCAGAAGCGTAACAACGTTGTTGTTTCCCGTCGTGCCGTTATCGAATCCGAAAACAGCGCAGAACGCGATCAGCTGCTGGAAAACCTGCAGGAAGGCATGGAAGTTAAAGGTATCGTTAAGAACCTCACTGACTACGGTGCATTCGTTGATCTGGGTGGCGTTGACGGCCTGCTGCACATCACCGACATGGCATGGAAACGCGTTAAGCATCCGAGCGAAATCGTAAACGTTGGCGACGAAATCACTGTTAAAGTGCTGAAGTTCGACCGCGAGCGTACTCGTGTATCTCTGGGCCTGAAACAGCTGGGCGAAGATCCATGGGTAGCTATCGCTAAGCGTTATCCGGAAGGTACCAAACTGACTGGTCGCGTGACCAACCTGACCGACTACGGCTGCTTCGTTGAAATCGAAGAAGGCGTTGAAGGCCTGGTTCACGTTTCCGAAATGGATTGGACCAACAAAAACATCCACCCGTCCAAAGTTGTTAACGTTGGCGACGTAGTGGAAGTTATGGTTCTGGATATCGACGAAGAACGTCGTCGTATCTCCCTGGGTCTGAAGCAGTGCAAAAACAACCCATGGCAGCAGTTCGCGGAAACCCACAACAAGGGCGACCGTGTTGAAGGTAAAATCAAGTCTATCACTGACTTCGGTATCTTCATCGGCCTGGACGGCGGCATCGACGGCCTGGTTCACCTGTCTGACATCTCCTGGAACGTTGCAGGCGAAGAAGCAGTTCGTGAATACAAAAAAGGCGACGAAATCGCAGCAGTTGTTCTGCAGGTTGATGCAGAACGTGAGCGTATCTCTCTGGGCGTTAAACAGCTCGCAGAAGATCCGTTCAACAACTGGGTTGCACTGAACAAGAAAGGCGCAATCGTAAACGGTAAAGTCACTGCAGTTGACGCTAAAGGCGCAACCGTAGAACTGGCTGACGGCGTTGAAGGTTACCTGCGCGCTTCTGAAGCTTCCCGCGACCGCGTTGAAGATGCAACTCTGGTTCTGAGCGTAGGCGACGACGTTGAAGCTAAATTCACCGGCGTTGATCGTAAGAACCGTGCAATCAGCCTGTCTGTTCGTGCTAAAGACGAAGCTGATGAGAAAGATGCAATCGCAACTGTTAACAAACAGGAAGATGCAAACTTCTCTAACAACGCAATGGCTGAAGCTTTCAAAGCAGCTAAAGGCGAGTAATATCGAGTACTCTATACCCGCACATGCAACTTGAAGTATGACGGGTATAAATCCTTTGTGCTGTTAACAGCACAAAGGGTGACGAGTAGCTTGACAGATTACAGGATTCGTCCTGTAATCAATGACAAAGGGCGGCTACGGCCGCCCTTAATCAATGCAGCAGCTAATTTTGCCTTTAAGGAACCGGAGGAATCATGACCAAGTCAGAATTGATTGAAAGACTTGCAACCCAGCAACCTCATATTCCCGCGAAAGCGGTTGAAGATGCAGTAAAAGAGATGCTGGAACATATGGCCTCGACTCTTGCGCAGGGCGAGCGTATTGAAATCCGCGGTTTCGGCAGTTTTTCTTTGCATTACCGCGCACCACGCACCGGACGTAATCCGAAGACTGGCGATAAAGTGGATCTGGAAGGAAAATATGTTCCGCACTTTAAGCCGGGTAAAGAACTGCGCGATCGCGCCAATATTTACGGTTAAGTCCTCAGCAAGACTTAGCCCCGAGAAAAGCACCTGTATGGGTGCTTTTTTCATTTTCACCTCCCTGTGCTGGAATCTCTCTCCCAACATATTTGTATGTTACATCTGCAGTTAAATAACATCGGAACGCACCTCGTTTACCGGTAAATAGTTGCCAGACATCTGCTGAATTGTCCTGCACACTCCCTGTCACAGGGAGGTGTCATATGAAACTAACAACAATCAGTACGTGTGCGTTATGCGGCATTCTCCCGCTGACGTTATTACCCGTATTACCTGACATGCTGTGTGTCAGCTTGGTATTTGGTCTGGCGTGTCTGCTTTGTCTCATTCCTCATCGATATATGCATTACGCTGGATTAGTCCTGCTGTTTTTCCTGTGGGGAATACTGGCTGCGAAAGAGGTTATCTGGGCCGGTAATACGCTGCCTGCGAAAACCCAGCAAGCCATTGTGAGGATAACCGGAACAGACAATATGACAACGCACTACGGCCAAATCACTCACCTTCAGGGGAAACGAATCTTTCCTGCCGTTGGCGTCGTACTGTATGGACAGTACTTACCTGGCGATGTTTGCGCAGGTCAGACATGGGCGATGATGCTGAAAGTTCGCGCTGTGCATGGGCAACTGAATGAAGGTGGATTTGATAGCCAGCGCTATGCATTGGCACAGCATCAGCCGCTAACGGGGCGATTTCTGCAGGCCTCAGTGATTACACCGCAATGCAGTCTGCGTGCACGTTATCTCTCCTCGCTAAAAACCACGCTTGCCGCCTATCCCTGGCAGCAAGTCATACTGGGGCTGGGGATGGGGGAACGTTTGTCTGTATCGCAGGCGGTAAAAAATATAATGCGTGATACCGGAACAGCACATTTGATGGCCATTTCCGGGCTGCATATTGCTTTTGCCGCACTCCTCGCTGGCGGATTGATACGAGGCGGACAATTTTTTATGCCAGCACGCTGGATCTGCTGGCAGGCTCCGCTAGTCGGGGGTGTGCTCTGCGCTGCATTTTATGCCTGGCTGACGGGGCTGCAACCACCGGCATTACGCACGGTCATCGCGCTAATGGTATGGGGGGCACTAAAACTAAGCGGCAGGCAGTGGAGTGGCTGGGCGGTCTGGATTACCTGTCTGGCAGCAATTGTGGTAGTAGATCCGGTCGCGGTGATTTCACAAAGTCTGTGGCTGTCTGCTTTCGCCGTAGCGGCGCTGCTATTCTGGTTTCAGTGGATGCCGATGCCGTGCTGGCCGCTCTCGCGTATCGGACGTGCAGTGCTGGCGCTTGCTCATCTTCAACTGGGAATTACGGTACTGCTTCTGCCTGTCCAAATCGCATTATTTCACGGTGTTAGCCTGAGCTCATTGCTGGCCAATTTATTTGCGGTACCGCTGGTCACATTTGTTTCAGTTCCTCTGATATTAGCGGGTATGGTCGTGCATTTAACCGGTCAGGTGATGATCGAGGCAGGGCTGTGGTATCTCGCTGACCGTTCTCTGGAGCTGTTATTTTGGGGTCTCAATAGCTTACCGGATGGATGGCTCAACATTGATGCGCGTTGGCAATGGCTTGCACTGTCCCCATGGCTGATGCTTATTGCATGGCGATTAAATGCCTGGGAAACGCTACCGGTTGCCTGTTTTACCGGGCTTTTGTTATTGAGTGGACCGTTCTGGAGGACACCCCGCGCTGATTTGTGGCAGGTACATATGCTGGACGTCGGGCAGGGGCTGGCGATGGTGATTGCGCGTAATGGTAAAGCACTGCTTTATGATACTGGTCTGGCATGGCCTGAAGGTGATAGCGCGCAACAGCTGATTATTCCCTGGCTACGTTGGCACAACCTGGAACCGCAAGGGGTAATTCTAAGTCACGAGCATTTGGATCACCGTGGAGGGTTGCAATCGCTACAGCAAGCCTGGCCGTCACTGTGGATCAGAAGTCCGTTGGGCTGGAAAGGGCATCTCCCTTGTTTTCGCGGGGAGCATTGGCAATGGCAGGGATTAACATTTAGCGCACATTGGCCAGTCAGTGGAAATAAAGAGCAGGGGAATAACCATTCCTGTGTGGTAAAGGTGGATGACGGACATCAGAGTATTCTCCTGACTGGTGATATTGAATCCCCTGCTGAACAAAAAATGCTAAGTCACTACTGGCAGCATCTGCAGGCTACGTTTGTGCAGGTTCCACACCACGGGAGTAACACGTCATCCTCATTGGCGCTGATTCAACGCGTTGGCGGACAGGCCGCAATAGCCTCAGCATCCCGCTACAATGCCTGGCGTCTACCGTCATGGAAAGTCCGACAGCGTTACCGGCAACAAAATTATCAGTGGCTGGACACACCCCACCAGGGGCAAATCACGCTAGATATTTATCAAAAAAGTTGGCGCATACGCAGCTTACGGGATCAGATTTTACCCCGTTGGTATCATCAGTGGTTTGGCGTGTTGGAGGATAACGGGTAGAATATGCGGCTATTCTAACAAATGCTGGTTTTTTGAATGCATAACGATAAAGATCTCTCTACGTGGCAGACGTTTCGCCGACTATGGCCAACCATAGCGCCTTTTAAATCGGGTCTGATCGTGGCGGGTATAGCGTTAGTCCTTAACGCGGCCAGCGATACCTTCATGTTATCGCTCCTCAAGCCATTACTGGATGATGGTTTTGGTAAAACTGATCGCTCTGTGCTGCTGTGGATGCCTCTGGTGGTCATTGGGCTAATGATAGTTCGCGGTATTACGAGCTACGTCTCCAGCTACTGTATTTCATGGGTGTCAGGCAAAGTGGTCATGACCATGCGCCGCCGCCTGTTTGGTCATATGATGGGCATGCCTGTCGCCTTTTTTGATAAACAGTCTACCGGTACGCTGCTGTCTCGTATTACCTATGATTCAGAGCAGGTAGCGTCATCATCTTCTGGTGCGCTAATCACCGTAGTACGTGAAGGTGCCTCGATTATTGGCCTGTTTATCATGATGTTCTATTACAGTTGGCAGCTGTCATTGATCCTGATTGTGCTGGCGCCAATTGTGTCAGTGGCAATCCGAGTGGTTTCCAAGCGCTTTCGTAGCATCAGTAAAAACATGCAAAACACCATGGGGCAGGTTACGACCAGTGCGGAGCAGATGCTGAAAGGCCACAAAGAAGTTTTGATTTTTGGTGGTCAGGAAGTTGAAACCAAGCGTTTTGACAAAGTCAGCAACAAGATGCGTCTGCAGGGTATGAAGATGGTTTCTGCCTCTTCTATCTCCGATCCTATCATCCAGTTGATCGCTTCTCTGGCTCTGGCCTTCGTGTTATATGCGGCCAGTTTCCCAAGCGTGATGGAAAACCTGACGGCAGGGACAATCACCGTTGTCTTCTCTTCAATGATCGCCCTGATGCGTCCACTGAAGTCACTGACTAACGTCAATGCGCAGTTCCAGCGCGGTATGGCGGCATGCCAGACCTTATTTACGATACTGGATAGCGAACAAGAGAAAGATGAAGGTAAACGCGTCATTGAGCGCGCTTCTGGCGATCTGGAGTTCCGTAACGTGACCTTTACCTACCCGGGCCGTGACATTCCTGCGCTACGTAACATCAACCTGAATATTCCGGCGGGCAAAACCGTTGCCCTGGTTGGTCGTTCGGGTTCTGGTAAATCCACTATCGCCAGCCTGATCACGCGCTTCTACGATATCGATGAAGGGCAGATTCTGATGGATGGGCACGACCTGCGTGAATACACCCTGTCATCGCTGCGCGATCAGGTGGCGCTGGTATCGCAGAACGTTCACCTGTTCAATGATACGGTTGCCAACAACATCGCCTACGCGCGTACCGATATGTACAGCCGCGAGCAGATCGAAAAAGCGGCACAGATGGCCTACGCCATGGATTTCATCAACAAGATGGATGATGGTCTGGATACGGTGATTGGCGAAAACGGCGTGCTGCTTTCAGGTGGTCAGCGCCAGCGTATCGCCATCGCTCGCGCCTTGCTGCGCGACAGTCCGATCCTGATCCTCGATGAAGCTACGTCGGCGCTGGATACCGAATCCGAACGCGCGATTCAATCTGCGCTGGATGAGCTACAGAAAAACCGTACCTCTCTGGTTATTGCTCACCGTCTTTCAACCATTGAACAGGCAGACGAGATCATCGTGGTGGAGGATGGGCTGATTGTTGAGCGTGGAACCCATAGCGAACTGCTTGAGCAGCGTGGGGTTTATGCACAATTACATAAGATGCAATTTGGTCAATGATCGCGCGAATCTGGTCGGGTGAGTCGCCACTATGGCGACTGTTACTTCCACTCTCCTGGCTGTATGGCCTGGTGAGTGGCGGGATCCGCCTATGCTACAAGCTTGGGCTGAAACGCGCTTGGCGCGCGCCAGTCCCGGTGGTGGTGGTTGGCAATCTTACCGCGGGCGGCAATGGCAAAACACCGGTGGTGATTTGGCTGGTTGAACAACTGCAGCAACGTGGGATTCGCGTGGGCGTGGTGTCGCGTGGTTACGGCGGGAAAGCGGCTGCTTACCCGTTGTTATTGACCGCAGAGACCACTACCGCAGAAGCGGGTGATGAGCCTGTGCTTATTTTTCAACGTACCGGCGTACCCGTAGCGGTATCTCCGGTAAGATCGGATGCGGTAAAAGCGATCCTTGCTCACCATGACGTGCAGATTATTGTGACAGACGATGGGTTACAGCACTATCGTCTGGCTCGTGATGTGGAAATCGTGGTGATTGACGGTGTGCGTCGGTTTGGTAACGGCTGGTGGCTCCCTGCTGGGCCAATGCGTGAACGCGCAGGTCGCCTTAAATCGGTAGATGCCACGATCGTTAATGGCGGCGTTGCGCGACCGGGTGAAATTCCCATGCATCTTGAGCCGGAGCCGGCCGTTAATTTACGTACCGGTGAACGTCGCGATGTGGCGCAACTGCCTGATATTGTCGCCATGGCGGGTATCGGTCATCCACCCCGTTTTTTTGCCACGCTTGAGGCATGTGGCGCCAGGTTACAAAAATGTGTCGCACTGGCGGACCATCAGTCTCTGACCTACAGTGACGTCAGTGCGTTGTTAGCAGAAGGACAAACGCTGGTGATGACGGAAAAAGATGCCGTGAAATGTCGTGCGTTTGCCGATGAAAACTGGTGGTATTTACCCGTTGACGCACATCTGTCAGGCGAACGGCCTGATGCGTTGCTGGATAGCTTAATCTCGCTGACTCGCTGACTGATTCACGCTGCGGCAGCGAATCATTTATGAGGTCATAAATGTCGTTGCCGCGTCTTACTCTGACGGATGCCCGTCATCTTCACCTTGCTGCCCAAGGGCTACTGAAAAAAACACGCCGCCGGGCAACGCCTGCAGATATTCTTCCCACCATTTCGCGCATGTCGTTACTGCAAATCGATACCATCAATATTGTGGCGCGCAGTCCCTATCTGGTGCTGTTTAGTCGTTTGGGTGACTATTCCCCCCAATGGCTGGATGAGTCCTTACTGCAGGGCGAATTGATGGAGTATTGGGCGCATGAAGCCTGTTTTTTACCGCGCAGCGACTTTACGCTGATACGCCATCGTATGTTGGCTCCGGAAAAAATGGGCTGGAAATACAAAGCGGCGTGGATGAAAGAGCATGCTCATGAAATTGAGCAACTGTTACAGCATATCCAGCATAACGGGCCGGTACGTTCAGCCGATTTCGAGCATCCGCGTAAGGGCGCCAGCGGCTGGTGGGAATGGAAACCACAAAAGCGGCATCTGGAAGGGCTTTTTACATCCGGGAAAGTGATGGTGGTGGAGCGGCGTAATTTTCAGCGAGTGTATGATTTAACGCATCGCGTCATGCCTAATTGGAATGACGAGCGTGACCGGCTGTCGCAGGATGAAGCCGAAATTGTGATGCTGGATAATAGCGCCCGTAGTTTGGGTATTTTCCGTGAACAGTGGTTGGCGGACTACTATCGCCTGAAGCGTCCGGCGTTAAAAAACTGGTGCGATATGCGAAGGGAACAGCGACATATAATTCCTGTTGATGTAGAAGGGCTGGGCACCTTGTGGTTGCACAGCCACCTTCAGCCGCAACTGGAACTTGCTCTGGCGGGAAAGTTGACTGCCACCCACAACGCTGTTTTATCCCCGTTTGATCCGGTGGTCTGGGATCGTAAACGGGCAGAACAGCTGTTTGATTTTAGCTACCGACTGGAATGCTATACGCCAGCGCCGAAACGTCAGTATGGTTATTTCGTCTTGCCGCTGCTGCATCGCGGGCAGTTAGTTGGGCGCATGGACGCCAAAATGCACCGTAAAACCGGCGTGCTGGAGGTTATTTCGCTGTGGTTGCAGGATGGCATCAAACCAGGGGTTACTCTGCAAAAAGGATTGTTTCAGGCGATTGATGATTTTGCCCGCTGGCAGCAGGCGACGCGAGTGACATTGGGGAATTGCCCGGACGGTTTATTTGCTGAATCTCGGCACGGTTGGGAAATAGACCCAGCCTCTTAATTGATTATGTTAATATTTACGGATTCACAATCCGGTCCATCTGGAGGAACTATGGATCATCGTCTGCTTGAAATCATTGCCTGCCCGGTATGCAATGGCAAACTCTGGTTTAACCAGGAAAAACAGGAACTGATTTGTAAACTGGATAACCTTGCTTTCCCACTGCGCGACGGCATTCCAGTTTTGCTGGAAACCGAAGCCCGTGTTCTGACTGCTGATGAGAGTAAATCATGAGTTTTGTGGTCATTATTCCTGCGCGTTATGCGTCCACACGTTTGCCGGGTAAGCCGCTGCTGGATATCAACGGCAAGCCCATGATTGTGCATGTCCTGGAACGTGCGCGTGAATCTGGCGCTGAGCGTATTATTGTTGCCACCGATCATGAAGATGTCGCTCGTGCGGTAGAAGCGGTGGGTGGCGAAGTGTGCATGACCCGTGCCGATCACCAGTCTGGCACGGAGCGACTGGCGGAAGTTGTCGAGAAATGTGGCTTTAGCGATGATACCGTTATTGTGAACGTCCAGGGTGATGAGCCGATGATCCCGGCGGTCATTATTCGCCAGGTCGCTGAGAATCTGGCGCAGCGCCAGGTTGGTATGGCGACACTTGCAGCCCCGATTCACAGCGCGGAAGAGGCGTTTAATCCGAATGCGGTAAAAGTTGTGCTGGATGCCGAAGGTTATGCTCTCTATTTTTCCCGTGCGACGATCCCATGGGATCGCGACCGTTTTTCCAAAAGCCTCGAAACGGTGGGCGATACCTTCCTGCGTCACCTGGGCATTTACGGTTATCGCGCCGGATTTATTCGCCGTTATGTAAACTGGCAGCCGAGTCCGCTTGAGCATATTGAAATGCTGGAGCAACTGCGTGTGCTGTGGTACGGCGAGAAAATTCACGTTGCCGTCGCAAAAGAAGTCCCAGGAACCGGCGTAGACACTGCCGAAGACCTTGAGCGCGTTCGCGCTGAAATGCGTTAGTTTTTCTCATGACACTCCCCCCGGTGATGCGATTTTTTGGGAGGAGTGTCGTATCGTTACGCTTTCCCTCCACTTTTCTTTTCATCAATTGATCTCATCCGGGTGACATCTGTCTGCACGACGCTCATTATGAAAGCAGTAGCATTAATGAGGGCAATCTGAAATGGAACAGTTGCGTGCCGAACTCAGCCATCTGCTGGGTGAAAAACTCAGTCGTATTGAATGCGTAAATGAAAAAGTGGATACGGCCCTGTGGTCACTGTATGACAGCCAGGGAAATCCGATGCCACTGATGGCGAGAAGTTTCACCACGCCGGGGATGGCGCAGCAGTTAGCATGGAAAACCACCATGCTGGCACGTAGCGGGACTGTGCGTATGCCAGTCATTTATGGGGTCTTAACGCACGAAGAGCATCCCGGCCCTGATGTCCTGTTGCTTGAGCGTTTACGCGGTGTGCCGGTAGAAGCGCCAGCCAGAACGCCCGAACGCTGGGAACATTTAAAGGATCAGATTGTAGAAGGTCTGCTTTCATGGCATCGACAGGATAGCCGCGGCTGTGTGGGAATGGTGGATAACACGCAAGAGAATATCTGGCCATCCTGGTATCGTCAGCGAGTTGAGGTGCTGTGGACTACGTTAAGTCAGTTCAACAATACCGGGCTGACAATGCAGGACAAACGGATCCTGTTTCGTACCCGTGAGTGTTTGCCCGCTTTATTTGAAGGATTCAATGATAACTGCGTGCTGATCCACGGTAATTTCAGCTTACGCAGCATGCTTAAAGACGCCCGTAGCGATCAGCTTCTGGCAATGGTGGGGCCGGGGTTGATGCTGTGGGCGCCCAGGGAATATGAACTGTTCCGCTTAATGGATAATGCGCTGGCGGAAAGCCTGCTATGGCAATACCTGCAGCGCGCGCCAGTGGCGGAGTCGTTCATCTGGCGGCGCTGGTTGTATGTGTTATGGGATGAGGTTGCGCAACTGGTCAATACCGGACGTTTTAATCGTTCCAACTTTGACCTGGCAACGAAATCACTGCTGCCGTGGCTCGCCTGAACCTTTTAGCCACTGCCAGATGCGCCCCAACGTTTCGTAACCAACACGATCGCTATGCATTAGCCAGACAGGCGAAGGAATTGCTCGCTCCCACGGGTTGAGTGGTGAATCGATGGCCAGTTGATTAGCGGGTGCAGGCAACGGATGCAGTCCGGCCTGCTGGAAGAAAATCATCGCACGCGGTAAGTGCGATGCGGATGTCACCAGCAGGAACGGCGTATCGCCAATGGCCTGTTTTACTGCTATCGCTTCTTCTTCGGTATCTTTAGGTTTGTCCAGCGTAATGATCTCGCTGCGGGGCACGCCCAGCGACTGCGCCACGCGAGCGCCAGCTTCAGCCGTGCTGACATTATTGGTCTTTGCGGCAGCGCCGGTAAAGATAAGCTTCGAGCCCGGGTTTGCGCGCCATAGGCGAATACCTTCATTCAGACGTGGAAGGCTGTTGTTGATCAGGTTTGAACTTGGCGCCCACTGCGGATTCCACGTATATCCGCCACCCAACACCACAATGTACTCCACTTTTTGCGTACCCTGCCAGGTTGGATAACTATCCTCAAGCGGTTTCAGCAGACGATCGGCGACAGGTTGCAGGCTAAGCAGTAAAAGTGCGAGCCAACTCAGGCTGATACACACTTTCCCCGTTTTCTGAAAGCGGCTAAACCAGATTAACCCCAGGCCGATGCCCATCACAAGCAGCATCAACGGAAGCGGCAGCATCATACCGCCAATCACTTTCTTCAGCGTAAAAAGCATCCTTTTTGGTTCCTTTTTTAACCATATAGCAGGGGATCTGCAGCGATATTACACCAGGAAGGTTCATTCTCGGCGTGGGTGTGACAAAATAGCGGTTTTACTTAGTCGCCCTAAAGCCAGCCTGTGGAGAGCCCGATGCGGGATCGCAATTTTGATGACATTGCAGAGAAGTTTTCCCGTAACATTTACGGCACCACCAAAGGTCAATTAAGACAGGCTATTCTCTGGCAGGATTTGGATCGCTTACTGCCCACGCTCGGTGAACAGAAATTACATATTCTGGATGCGGGTGGGGGCGAAGGGCAAACGGCCATCAAAATGGCGGAGCGCGGTCACTTCGTGACATTATGTGACCTGTCCGGTGAGATGATCGCCCGTGCGCAACAGGCAGCAGAGGCAAAAGGTGTGAGCGGAAACATGCATTTCATACAATGCGCCGCTCAGGATGTTGCTGCGCATTTGGAAAGCCCGGTTGATCTGATATTGTTTCATGCTGTGCTGGAATGGGTGGCCGAACCGGTTTGCGTGCTGCAAACCCTGTGGTCGGTATTACGTCCCGGCGGCGCGTTATCGTTAATGTTCTACAATGCTAACGGTCTGCTGATGCACAACATGGTCGCAGGGAATTTCGACTATGTGCAGGTTGGGATGCCAAAACGTAAAAAACGTACGCTTTCACCAGACTATCCGCGTGAACCAGGACAGGTTTACCAGTGGCTGGAAGAGATCGGTTGGCAGATAACCGGTAAGACAGGCGTGCGCGTGTTTCATGATTATCTGCGAGATAAGCATCAACAGCGTGACGGTTATGAAATGTTACTTGAGTTAGAAACGCGCTATTGCCGCCAGGAACCGTATATCAGCCTTGGCCGCTATATTCATGTCACCGCGCGCAAACCGCAGATGCAAGGATAACCTATGAGTGAATTTTCCCAGACAGTCCCCGAACTGGTTGCCTGGGCCAGAAAAAATGACTTCTCCATCTCTCTGCCGGTAGACAGACTTTCGTTCCTGCTG
This sequence comes from Citrobacter sp. RHBSTW-00029, assembly GCF_014104295.1. NCBI lineage: Bacteria > Pseudomonadati > Pseudomonadota > Gammaproteobacteria > Enterobacterales > Enterobacteriaceae > Citrobacter > Citrobacter sp. RHBSTW-00029. The sequence goes on along the minus strand of NZ_JABXRT010000001.1, from coordinate 2,547,458 downwards.
GCGGTAGCCACGCTGAACGGTGAGCGACTTGACGGTGAGATGAGCGAAGGCGAGCTGGTGGATGCGTTCCGCCATGTGAGTGATGCGTTTGAGCAAACCAGCGAAACCATCGGTGTTCGCGCCAATAACGCGATTAACGACATGGTACGTCAACGTCTGCTGAACCGCTTTACCAGCGAGCAGGCGGAAGGTAACGCTATTTATCGTTTAACGCCGCTGGGGATTGGCATCACGGATTACTATATTCGTCAGCGCGAATTCTCTACATTGCGTTTGTCGATGCAGTTGTCGATTGTTGCTGGTGAGCTGAAGCGCGCGGCAGATGCCGCCGCAGAAGGTGGTGATGAATTCCACTGGCACCGCAACGTCTATGCACCATTGAAGTATTCGGTAGCGGAAATTTTCGACAGTATCGATCTGACCCAGCGCATCATGGATGAACAGCAGCAGCAGGTAAAAGACGACATCGCACAGTTGCTAAACAAAGACTGGCGGGCGGCAATTTCCAGCTGTGAAATGCTGCTGTCTGAAACGTCTGGTACGCTGCGTGAACTGCAGGATACGCTGGAAGCCGCAGGCGATAAGCTCCAGGCGAACTTGTTACGCATTCAGGACGCGACGATGGCTCATGACGATTTGCATTTCGTCGACCGGCTGGTGTTCGACCTGCAAAGCAAGCTCGACCGTATTATCAGCTGGGGTCAGCAATCCATCGATTTGTGGATCGGCTACGATCGTCACGTGCACAAGTTTATCCGTACCGCTATTGATATGGACAAAAATCGCGTCTTTGCCCAGCGTTTACGTCAGTCTGTCCAGAGCTATTTTGACGATCCGTGGGCGTTGACCTATGCCAATGCCGATCGTCTGCTGGATATGCGTGACGAAGAGATGGTGCTGCGTGATGAAGAGGTCACCGGTGAGCTCCCGGCCGATCTGGAATATGAAGAATTTAATGAGATCCGCGAACAGCTGGCGGCAATTATCGAAGAGCAGTTGGCTATCTATAAATCCAGACAAACGCCACTGGATCTCGGATTGGTCGTGCGCGAGTATCTGGCGCAATATCCACGTGCGCGTCACTTCGACGTTGCGCGTATTGTTATCGATCAGGCGGTACGTCTTGGCGTAGCGCAAGCAGACTTCACCGGACTGCCAGCCAAATGGCAGCCGATTAATGATTACGGAGCCAAGGTACAGGCGCATGTCATTGACAAATATTGAACAAGTGATGCCGGTCAAGCTGGCGCAGGCGCTGGCGAATCCGTTATTTCCGGCGCTGGATAGCGCGTTACGTTCGGGTCGTCATATCGGCCTGGATGAACTGGATAATCATGCCTTCCTGATGGATTTTCAGGAATATTTTGAAGAGTTTTACAGCCGCTATAACGTGGAATTGATCCGTGCGCCGGAAGGGTTCTTCTACCTTCGTCCGCGTTCAACGACGCTCATTCCCCGTTCGGTCCTGTCTGAATTGGACATGATGGTCGGTAAAATTCTTTGCTATCTCTATCTCAGCCCGGAACGTCTGGCGAACGAAGGGATTTTTACTCAGCAAGAGCTGTACGACGAGCTGCTAACGCTGGCGGATGAAGCCAAACTGCTGAAGCTGGTGAACAACCGTTCGACCGGTTCGGACGTTGATCGCCAGAAACTCCAGGAAAAAGTGCGTTCTTCACTTAACCGCCTGCGTCGTTTAGGCATGGTGTGGTTTATGGGTCACGACAGTAGCAAATTCCGTATTACGGAATCAGTCTTCCGCTTTGGCGCGGACGTGCGCAGCGGTGACGATCCGCGCGAAGCGCAGCGTCGCTTAATTCGTGATGGCGAAGCGATGCCGGTCGAGAACCGCCTGCAGCTCAACGATGAGCCCGAAGAGAATCAGCCGGACAGTGGAGAAGAAGAATAATGATTGAACGCGGTAAATTTCGCTCACTTACGCTGATTAACTGGAATGGTTTTTTTGCCCGTACGTTTGACCTTGATGAGCTGGTTACCACGCTGTCGGGTGGGAACGGGGCGGGTAAATCCACCACCATGGCGGCATTCGTTACAGCGCTTATCCCGGATTTAACCCTGCTGCATTTTCGTAATACCACCGAAGCCGGTGCAACCAGCGGCTCACGCGATAAAGGTCTGCACGGAAAGCTGAAAGCAGGTGTCTGTTACTCGATGCTTGACGTGCTCAACTCGCGCCATCAGCGTGTGGTCGTTGGCGTGCGTCTGCAGCAGGTTGCCGGGCGCGATCGTAAAGTGGACATCAAGCCGTTTGCGATTCAGGGGTTGCCGATGTCGGTGCAACCAACCCAACTGGTTACGGAAACCCTGAACGAACGCCAGGCTCGCGTTCTGTCTCTCGCCGAGCTGAAAGAGAAGCTTGATGAGATGGAAGGTGTGCAGTTTAAGCAGTTCAACTCGATAACCGATTATCACTCGTTGATGTTCGATTTGGGCATCATTGCCCGTCGTCTGCGCTCTGCCTCCGACCGTAGTAAATTCTATCGCCTGATTGAAGCCTCACTGTATGGCGGTATCTCCAGCGCCATTACCCGCTCGCTGCGCGATTACCTGCTGCCAGAAAACAGCGGCGTGCGTAAAGCGTTCCAGGATATGGAAGCGGCGCTGCGTGAAAACCGTATGACGCTGGAAGCCATTCGCGTCACCCAGTCAGATCGTGACCTGTTTAAGCATTTGATCAGCGAAGCGACTAACTATGTGGCAGCAGACTATATGCGCCACGCTAATGAACGTCGTATTCACCTCGACAAAGCGCTGGAATATCGTCGTGAACTGTACACCTCGCGCCAGCAGCTGGCGGCTGAGCAGTATAAGCACGTAGATATGGCGCGCGAGCTGGGTGAGCATAACGGCGCAGAAGGCGATCTTGAAGCCGATTATCAGGCGGCAAGCGATCACCTGAATCTGGTGCAAACTGCGCTGCGTCAGCAGGAAAAGATTGAACGCTATGAAGCGGATCTCGAAGAACTGCAGGTCCGTCTCGAAGAACAAAACGAGGTGGTTGCGGAAGCCGTTGACCGCCAGGATGAAAACGAAGCCCGTGCGGAAGCCGCCGAGCTGGAAGTGGATGAGCTGAAAAGCCAGTTGGCCGATTACCAGCAGGCGCTGGACGTTCAGCAAACGCGCGCCATCCAGTACACTCAGGCGATTCAGGCACTGAGCCGAGCCAAAGAGCTTTGCCACTTACCGGATCTGACCGCCGATAGCGCCGCTGAATGGCTGGAAACCTTCCAGGCCAAAGAGCAGGAAGCGACCGAGAAGTTGCTGACGCTGGAACAAAAAATGAGCGTGGCGCAAACTGCGCACAGCCAGTTCGAACAGGCTTATCAGCTGGTGGCGGCTATCAACGGCCCGCTGGCGCGTGGTGAAGCCTGGAGCGTGGCGCGTGAGCTGCTGCGCGAAGGCGTTGAACAGCGCCACCTGGCGGAACAGGTTCAGCCATTGCGCATGCGTTTGAGCGAGCTGGAACAGCGTCTGCGCGAACAGCAGGAAGCCGAGCGTCTGCTGGCTGAATTCTGCAAGCGTCAGGGTAAACAGTTCGATATCGATGAGCTGGAAGCGCTGCACCAGGAACTGGAAGCGCGTATCGCCGCCTTGTCGGACAGCGTCTCGTCTGCCAGCGAACAGCGTATGACGCTGCGTCAGGAGCAGGAGCAGCTGCAATCGCGTATCCAGCATCTGATGAAACGCGCGCCTGTCTGGCTGGCCGCGCAAAATAGCCTGAACCAGCTTAGCGAACAGTGTGGTGAAGAATTTACCTCCAGCCAGGATGTGACAGAGTATCTGCAACAATTGCTGGAGCGCGAGCGTGAAGCCATTGTTGAGCGTGATGAAGTCGGCGCGCGCAAAAATGCGGTTGATGAAGAGATTGAACGTTTAAGTCAGCCGGGCGGGGCGGAAGATCAGCGCCTCAATGCGCTGGCGGAACGCTTCGGCGGCGTGCTGCTGTCTGAAATCTATGACGATGTTAGCCTTGAAGATGCGCCGTACTTCTCTGCGCTGTACGGTCCTTCGCGCCATGCCATCGTGGTGCCGGATCTGTCACTGATTACTGAGCAACTTGATGGGCTGACGGATTGCCCGGAAGACCTCTATTTCATCGAAGGGGATCCGCAGTCGTTTGATGACAGCGTTTTCAGCGTCGATGAACTTGAAAAAGCGGTGGTGGTGAAAACCGCCGAGCGTCAGTGGCGTTATTCCCGCTTCCCGACGGTGCCGATTTTTGGTCGTGCTGCGCGCGAAAGCCGTATCGAAACCCTGCATGCCGAGCGTGAAGGGCTGTCTGAACGTTTTGCAACGCTCTCCTTTGACGTCCAGAAAACCCAACGTCTGCACCAGGCGTTTAGCCGCTTTATTGGCAGCCATCTGTCGGTGGCATTTGAAGCCGATCCGGAAGCGGAAATTCGCCAACTGAATGGCCGTCGCGTTGAACTGGAACGTGCGCTGACTAATCATGAAAATGATAACCAGCAAAGCCGTATGCAGTTTGAACAGGCGAAAGAGGGGGTTTCTGCTCTTAACCGCCTGCTGCCGCGTTTGAATTTGCTGGCAGATGACACGCTGGCCGATCGTGTGGACGAAATTCGTGAGCGTCTGGATGAAGCCCAGGAAGCGGCGCGTTTTGTGCAGCAGCACGGCAACCAGTTAGCCAAACTGGAACCGATGGTTTCGGTTCTGCAAAATGACCCTGAGCAGTTTGAACAGCTGAAAGAAGACTACGCGTATTCTCAGCAGATGCAGCGTGATGCGCGTCAGCAAGCTTTTGCCCTGACTGAAGTCGTACAGCGCCGGGCGCACTTTAGCTATTCCGACTCCGCCGAAATGCTCAGCGGTAACAGCGATCTGAATGAGAAACTGCGTGAGCGTCTGGAACAGGCGGAAGCTGAACGTACCCGCGCCCGTGAAGCGTTGCGCAGCCATGCCGCGCAGTTGAGCCAGTACAATCAGGTTATGGCCTCGCTGAAAAGTTCTTATGACACCAAGAAAGAGCTACTGAACGATTTACAACGCGAACTGCAGGATATCGGCGTTCGCGCAGACAGCGGCGCTGAAGAGCGTGCGCGTATTCGTCGTGACGAACTGCATGCGCAGCTCAGTAATAACCGCGCTCGTCGCAACCAACTGGAAAAAGCGCTAACCTTCTGCGAAGCGGAGATGGAAAACCTGACCCGCAAGCTGCGCAAGCTTGAGCGCGATTACCATGAAATGCGTGAGCAGGTAGTCACCGCCAAAGCCGGCTGGTGTGCGGTGATGCGGATGGTGAAAGATAACGGTGTGGAACGTCGTCTGCACCGTCGCGAGTTGGCCTATCTTTCCGGTGACGAACTGCGTTCGATGTCGGATAAGGCGCTCGGTGCGCTACGTCTGGCGGTTGCGGATAACGAACATCTGCGCGATGTGTTGCGCATGTCTGAAGATCCAAAACGTCCAGAACGTAAAATTCAGTTCTTTGTTGCGGTTTACCAGCATCTGCGTGAACGTATTCGCCAGGATATTATCCGTACCGACGATCCGGTTGAAGCCATCGAGCAGATGGAGATTGAATTGAGCCGTCTGACGGAAGAATTAACCTCCCGCGAACAGAAGCTGGCGATCAGCTCTCGCAGCGTGGCAAATATTATTCGTAAGACGATTCAGCGCGAACAGAACCGTATTCGCATGCTGAACCAGGGTCTGCAAAGCGTGTCGTTTGGCCAGGTAAACAGCGTTCGTCTGAACGTCAACGTACGCGAGACGCATGCCACCTTGCTGGACGTACTCTCCGAGCAGCATGAGCAGCACCAGGATCTGTTTAACAGCAATCGTCTGACCTTCTCTGAAGCGCTGGCGAAGCTGTATCAGCGTCTGAATCCGCAGATTGACATGGGACAGCGTACGCCGCAAACCATTGGTGAAGAACTGCTCGACTACCGCAACTACCTGGAGATGGAAGTTGAGGTAAACCGTGGCTCTGACGGCTGGCTGCGCGCTGAATCTGGCGCGCTGTCAACGGGTGAAGCGATCGGGACCGGGATGTCAATCCTCGTGATGGTTGTTCAAAGCTGGGAAGATGAAGGTCGCAGATTGCGCGGGAAAGACATCTCTCCTTGCCGCCTGTTGTTCCTTGATGAAGCCGCACGACTTGATGCCCGCTCCATCGCAACCCTGTTTGAACTGTGCGAGCGTTTGCAGATGCAGCTGATTATTGCTGCGCCGGAAAATATCAGCCCGGAGAAAGGCACAACCTACAAACTGGTGCGTAAAGTCTTCCAGAACACCGAACACGTTCATGTGGTGGGTCTGCGTGGTTTTGCCCCTCAGTTACCTGAGCCCTTACCTGGGATAGAAGATGCCTCTTCGCAGGCAAGCTAAGTAAAAAGGCGGCGCTAAAGCCGCCTTTTTCTTTTCCGATATGCACATGATACCTGGTGTAATTTCTTTAGACTTCTTTACATTAGGTTAGGCAAAAATGATTTGATGTTTATATACTGAAGGTAAGCCTAACGCGTCACCGGGCTTGCTCGTCATACTTCAGAATGTATTGGCGTTTTACAGGCCCGCTCCCTTGAGAGTAATGGGGAATACAGGCGGTCTGGCTACTCAAAGTATGATAAAGAAAACAGGGGGCAAGGGATGTTGCTTAATAAAATGTGTGGTCGTCGGCTGTCGGCAATCAGTTTGTGCCTGGCCGTAACATTCGCTCCACTGTTCAACGCGCAGGCTGATGAGCCTGAAATGATTCCTGGCGACAGCTCTGCGGCCGTCAGCGAACAGCCTACAGCGTTATCGCAACCGCAGGTACAATCTTACGCGACAGGTGTGATGGCGGGAATTCAGTCTCTGCCCAATGGCACATCTGTGGACAAAGCCCGCGCTGAATTGCAATCTCAGCTACCAGCAGGCTATACGCCGGTTTATATGAGCCAGCTGGAATTACTGTATGCCGCACGCGAAATGAAACCGATGTGGGAAAATCGTGATGCGGTAAAAGCCTTTCAACAACAGTTAGCCGAGGTGGCGATTGCCGGGTTTCAGCCGCAGTTTAACGCCTGGGTTGCGTTACTGACTGACCCGGCAGTCACAGGCCTGGCACGTGATACTGTGCTTTCTGATGCGATGATGGGCTATCTGCACTTTATTGCCAATATCCCCGTCAAAGGTAGCCGCTGGCTCTACAGCGATAAGCCTTATGCACTGGCAACGCCACCGCTCTCCGTTATTAACCAATGGCAGGTAGCGCTGGACAACGGTCAGCTAACTTCATTTATCACCAGCCTTACACCTCAGCATCCACAGTATGCTGCGATGCATGAGTCGTTGCTGAAGCTGGTGGGGGATTCGCGACCCTGGCCACGGTTAACCAGCACCACGACGTTGCGTCCCGGTGAATGGAGTAATGATATCCCGGCGCTGCGCGAAATTCTGCGTCGTACCGGAATGCTGAACGCCGGTGTCAGCACTTCTGCCAAAGAAGGGCGTAGCGCCTACGATCGCGAACTTGTTGACGCGGTGAAACGTTTTCAGACATGGCAGGGGCTGGGGGCCGATGGCACGATTGGCCCTGCGACGCGTGACTGGCTGAACGTGACGCCTGCTCAACGCGCGGGCGTACTGGCGTTAAATATTCAGCGTTTGCGCCTGCTGCCGAGCGATCTGTCTACCGGCATCATGGTAAACATCCCAGCCTACTCGCTGGTTTATTATCAGAACGGAAATCAGGTGCTGGCTTCCCGTGTTATTGTCGGACGTCCCGATCGTAAAACGCCGATGATGAGCAGCGCGTTGAATAATGTGGTTGTAAATCCACCGTGGAACGTGCCGCCGACGCTGGCCCGAAAAGATATTCTGCCTAAATTGTGGAACGATCCGGGGTACCTTGAGCGTCACGGGTATACTGTAATGCGCGGCTGGAACAGCAAAGAGACGATAGATCCGTGGCAGGTTGACTGGGCTACAATCACCGCCTCAAATCTGCCGTTCCGCTTCCAGCAGGCACCGGGCGCGCGTAATTCGCTGGGTCGCTATAAATTCAATATGCCGAGTTCGGACGCCATTTATCTGCACGATACGCCAAACCATAATTTGTTCCAGAAGGATACTCGGGCGCTAAGTTCTGGCTGTGTGCGCGTGAATAAGGCCTCGGAACTGGCGAATATGCTGCTGCAGGATGCTGGCTGGAATGATACGCGCATCTCGGATGCCCTGAAGCAAGGGGATACGCGGTATGTAAATATCCGCCAGAATATTCCGGTCAACCTGTACTATCTGACTGCCTTTGTGGGAAGCGATGGACGTACGCAGTATCGAACAGATATTTACAATTACGATCAGACAGCGCGATCCAGCGCACAAATCATGTCGAAAGCTGAGCAATTAATCAGATAAATGAAGCAGTTCGAGGAAAATGATTGTCGTAAGTTATGACGAAAACGGGGCAGGATGGCTGCAAGCCCCGTATTTCCTGGGTTTGGGAGCCTTGACGTGGACTACTTAGCCAGATAAGGTTTCCCGCGTGCGCTAGAGCATACATACGATAACATTGACCTGTAGACCTTAATACCATGGACAAATTTGACGCTAATCGCCGCAAACTGCTGGCGCTTGGTGGCATTGCCCTCGGCGCTGCCATCCTGCCTACACCTGCGTTTGCTACACTCTCCACCCCACGTCCGCGTATATTGACTCTGAATAACCTGCATACCGGTGAGTCAATTAAAGCAGAGTTTTTTGATGGCAGGGGCTATATTCAGGACGAATTAGCAAAACTTAATCACTTTTTCCGTGACTTTCGGGCGAATAAAGTGAAATCCATCGACCCGGGATTGTTTGATCAACTCTTCCGTCTGCAGGGATTGCTGGGTACGCGTAAACCCGTACAACTGATCTCCGGCTATCGTTCCATCGATACCAATAATGAACTCCGTGCACGCAGTCGCGGTGTGGCAAAGAAAAGCTACCACACTAAAGGCCAGGCCATGGATTTCCACATTGAAGGCATCGCATTAAGCAATATTCGCAAAGCTGCGTTATCTATGCGCGCAGGTGGTGTAGGATACTACCCCAGCAGTAACTTTGTGCATATCGACACCGGGCCTGCACGGCACTGGTGATCCGTAAGCTTAATGAAACAGGAGCTGTATGAACTATCGTATTATTCCGGTCACTGCATTCGCCCAGAACTGCTCGCTAATCTGGTGTGAGCAGACGCGTCTGGCCGCACTGGTCGATCCCGGCGGTGATGCCGAGAAAATCAAACAGGAAGTCGATGCCAGCGGTCTGACGCTCATGCAGATCCTGCTTACCCATGGACATCTTGACCATGTAGGGGCAGCGGCTGAACTGGCACAGCATTACGGTGTACCGGTTATTGGGCCGGAAAAAGAAGATGAGTTCTGGCTGCAGGGGCTGCCTGCGCAAAGCCGCATGTTTGGCCTGGGTGACTGTGAGCCGTTGACGCCCGATCGCTGGCTAAACGAAGGCGATCGGATTAGCGTCGGCAACGTAACCTTACAGGTGCTGCATTGCCCGGGTCATACACCGGGACATGTGGTCTTCTTTGATGAGCAATCAAAGTTACTGATTTCGGGTGACGTGATTTTCAAAGGCGGCGTAGGGCGCAGTGATTTCCCGCGTGGGGATCACAGCCAATTGATTGATTCGATTAAACGTAAACTCTTGCCATTGGGTGATGACGTGACGTTTATCCCGGGTCACGGCCCACTTTCTACGCTGGGTAACGAACGGCTACATAACCCGTTCCTGCAGGATGAAATGCCAGTCTGGTAACACCGCAGATAAATAAAAAGGCCGCGATTGCGGCCTTTTTTGTACGCGATAGATTACAGCACTGCAACAATCGCTTCGCACAGCGGTGCCATGTTATCTGGCGTCATTCCTGCGACGTTTACACGTCCGGAAGCGACGGCATAGACACCAAACTCTTCACGCAGACGCAGAACCTGTTCTTTTGTCAGGCCGCTGAAAGAGAACATACCGTTCTGTTTGATGATAAAGCTGAAGTCGCGGTTTGCACCTTTCTCCTGCAGCGTATTGACAAACAGTAAACGCATGCGCTGAATACGTTGGCGCATGTCAGTCAGTTCCTGTTCCCAGATGGCACGCAGCGCATCGTTGCTCAGAATTGTGGCGACTACGGATGCACCGTGGGCTGGCGGGTTGGAGTAGTTCGCACGAATTACCGATTTCATCTGGCTAAAGGCACGGTCAACGGTTTCAGCATCAGCTGCAACCAGTGTACAGGCACCTACGCGCTCATTGTACAGACCAAAGTTTTTGGAATAGGAGCTGGCGACAATCAGCTCTTTATGCAGCGCGGCGAATGCACGCAGACCCTCTGCATCTTCTTCCAGACCACGCGCAAAGCCCTGGTAGGCGAAGTCGAACAGTGGTAACCAACCTTTTTCGACTGACAGCTGAGCCAGCGTTTGCCACTGCTCCAGCGTCGGATCGATACCGGTCGGATTGTGGCAGCATCCGTGGAATAATACGACGTCGCCAGCTTGTGCTTCAGCCAGGCTTGCCAGCAACGCATCAAAGTCCAGTGAATGGTTTGCAGCATCGTAATAGTTATATTCACGCACTTCCAGACCAGCAGAATTAAATACGCTCTTATGGTTCGGCCAGCTTGGGTTGCTGACCCACACGCGTTTTGCGCTGGTGTTTTTTGCCAGGAAATCAGCGGCCACACGCAGGGCACCCGTACCACCAGGGGTCTGTGCGGTACGCGCGCGTTTTTCATTAATCAGAGCACTTTCTTTACCAAACAGTAATTCCTGAGTGCAGCGACCAAACTCTGGAATACCGTCAATGCCAAGATAGTTTTTGGTGGTTTCATTTTCCAGGATATATTGCTCGGCTTTTTTAACGCTGGTCAGTACCGGCGTTTTGCCTGTCTCATCTTTATATACACCGATTCCGAGGTTGATTTTCCCCGGGCGGTCATCGGCACGAAACAAATCAGCCAGGCCCAAAATGGGGTCGGCAGGAGCGGCGGTAATGTTCTCAAACATGACGAGGTTCCATTGTGGTTACAGAAGGGAAGTCCGCTATCAGGTTAACGGTAGATTTACAAAATGCCAACCGTTAGTGACGAAAAGCAGGGGTGTTTTTTGAAGACGCAAGAATCCGCTGGCGGATATAAAAAAACAGGACCGAAGTCCTGTTTTTTAGGCATTTAGCAAAGAGGTCTGCTATTAGAACTGGTAAACGATACCCACTGCAACGGTGTCGTCAGAGCCTACGCCCAGTTTGTTGTCAGAATCGATCTGGTTGATGATGTAATCAACATAGGTGGACATGTTTTTGTTGAAGTAGTAAGTCGCGCCCACTTCGAAGTAGTTCACCAGATCTACGTCACCGATACCTTCGATATCCTTACCTTTAGATTTGGTATAGGCGAGGGACGGACGCAGGCCGAAGTCGAACTGGTACTGAGCAACTAACAGTACGTCTTCAGTTTTGTTCGCATAACCGTTAGAAATGCGGGTTGCGTTGCGGGTTTCGCTGTAGTTCGCTGCCAGGTAGATGTTGTTAGCATCGTATTTCACGCCGGTAGCCCACTGCTCAGCTTTGTCGCCATGGCCGCGCAGAAGCGGGTTTTGCTGGGCATCGGTACGGTCAGCCGCGCCGTATGCACCGACGATACCGAAGCCTTCGAATTCGTAGCTTACAGAACCGCCAACGCCGTCACCATTAGAGCGACGAACGTCATCACGCTCGTTTTTACCCAGGTACTGAACAGCGAAGTTCAGGCCTTCAACCAGACCGAAGAAGTTGGAGTTACGGTAAGTCGCGAGGCCACCGTTACGCTGAGAGAAGAACTGGTCGGAAGCCGCAGTATCGCCACCGAATTCTGGCAGCATATCGGTGTAACCCAGTGCATCGTATACGACGCCGTAGTTACGACCGTAATCGAAGGAACCTGCGTCACCGAATTTCAGACCAGCAAACGCCAGACGGGTTTTGTTCCCATTCTGAGAGTCGTCACCGCCTTCGGAGTTATTGCCGCTGAACTGGTATTCCCACTGGCCGTAACCGGTCAGCTGGTCGTTAATCTGAGTTTCCCCTTTGAAACCAAGACGGGCGTAAGTCTGATCGCCATTAGGTGCGTAGGCGTTGTCACCGTTGTGCTTGGAAAAATAGTGCAGACCTACAGCTTTACCGTAGATGTCTACTTTATTGCCATCTTTGTTATAAACTTCTGCAGCGTTAGCTGCCCCGGCTACCAGCAGAGCAGGGATAACCACTGCAAGAATATTGCGCTTCATCATTATTTATTACCCTCATCGGTTTTTATATGACACCTGCCACTGCCGCCAATAAATTCCGTCAATAAAAATTTACGGAACTATTGATGAGAGTTTGGTGTCTTTATGTGTCTGCAGGCATCTTTCCATTCAAACTACCGTTTCGCTACTCTCAAAGTGCTACAAATATAAAGATTTAGTTTCAAAAAGAAAAAATGTGTAACAAAATGTTATTTTTATGCAACTTTGTGAACGACTTCAAATTTCAGGTGTCCCTGCGATTGAATTTTGCTCAGTTTTATCTATTTATATGATTTTCTTATACTTAATTTTGCTAACAACATTTTTATCTAGCCCCGCAAAAAAGAACCATTTTTACAAATGCATATTTTGGCCGTCCAGAATGCCGTGCGAATGGGTAATAAATGCTCTATTTGATCATGAAGTGCTAATCCACAATAAAAATAGTGATTATTTTTTGTTCTCAAATGTTGCAGTGAAACATTGCGTAACAGGAAGGGGGAATTTACGGGTTGAGTTTAGTGCGGGATGAGAGTCCATCTAAGGCGACAAATACAGCAATGCGCTGAGCGAAAAAAGGCCAGCAGTGCTGGCCTTTATGATTAAAGCGACAACGTTAGAAGCTGGCGTTACGCGGTGTACGCGGGAACGGAATAACATCGCGGACGTTCTGTACGCCGGTGACATAAGCGATCAGACGCTCAAAGCCCAAACCAAAACCGGAATGCGGAACGGTACCGTAGCGACGCAGATCGCGATACCACCAGTAATCTTCTTTGTTCAGACCCATCTCCAGCATACGGGCATCCAGCACGTCCAGACGCTCTTCACGCTGAGAACCACCGATGATTTCACCGATTCCCGGTGCCAGCACGTCCATTGCCGCCACGGTTTTACCGTCGTCGTTAAGGCGCATATAAAACGCCTTAATATCTTTCGGATAGTTTTTAACAACCACCGGCGCTTTAAAGTGTTCTTCGGCAAGATAGCGTTCATGCTCAGAAGACAGATCAACACCCCAGTAAACCGGGTTTTCAAACTGTTTGCCGCATTTTTCCAGGATGCTTACCGCATCGGTGTAATCCACCTGCGCGAAGTCAGCATCAATAAAACGTTCCAGGCGTGATACCGCGTCTTTGTCGACACGTTCGGCGAAGAACTTCATATCATCCGCACGTTCTTCCAGTACGGCTTTGAACGCGTATTTCAGCATTGCTTCAGCCAGACCTGCAACATCGTTCAGATCGGCAAAAGCGACTTCCGGCTCAAGCATCCAAAACTCTGCGAGGTGACGGCTGGTGTTGGAGTTTTCCGCACGGAAAGTCGGTCCAAAGGTATAAATTTTGGACAGGGCGCAGGCGTAAGTTTCACCGTTCAACTGACCGGAAACGGTCAGGAACGCTTCCTTACCAAAGAAGTCTTTATCGAAATCGACTTTACCCTGATCGTTACGCGGCAGGTTTTCCAGATCCAGCGTAGAAACACGGAACATTTCACCCGCACCTTCCGTATCGGAAGCGGTGATCAGCGGAGTAGATACCCAAAAGAAACCCTGCTCGTGGAAGAAGCGATGCAGCGCTTGCGCCAGCGTATGACGTACGCGCGCTACCGCACCAATCATATTGGTGCGCGGACGCATATGCGCCACTTCACGCAGATACTCAATGCTGTGACGCTTAGCCGCCATAGGGTAGGTATCAGGATCTTCAACCCAGCCCGCGACTTCAACTTCAGTGGCCTGAATTTCAAAGCTCTGTCCTTGTCCAGGTGATGCAACGACTTTACCCGTTACGATAACTGAACAACCCGTCGTCAGGCGCAGTACGTCCTGATTGTAATTGGGCAGAGAATTATTGATGACGGCCTGTACAGGATCAAAGCAGGAACCGTCATAAACGGCGAGGAAGGAGATGCCAGCTTTTGAATCTCGGCGGGTACGCACCCATCCGCGCACGGTGACTTCGCTGTCAACGGCTACGCGGCCCTGGAGTACGTCGGCTACAGGCACAACGCTCATAATATTCTCTCTGTTAATAGTCGGATATATAAACACATGTCCACCCATAATGGGGGGGATACCTATGTTACCTGGCATCTGCAATCAGACAAGCAGAATTCGTAGCTGGAGTGAAAGATTTCGGAAATAAACGTGAAAAGGGAGCCAAAGTGGCTCCCTGGAAGGACTAGCTGGCTTTTTTAATATGCGGGAGATCGAAGGCTTTGCGCAGCGCGCGCACAAACGCTTTATCATGGCAGATGGTTTTACCCGGGCTGTCAGATAACTTCGCCACCGGTTTGCCATTACATTCGACCAGCTTGATAACGATATTCAGCGGCTTAACCTGGGGGATGTTACACGTCAGGCGTGTCCCGATACCAAAGCTCAACTTCACGCGAGAAGAGAAGTGGCGGTAGAGTTCAATCGCTTTATTCAGATCGAGGTTATCGGAGAACACCAGCGTTTTGCTTTGCGGGTCAATGCCCAGTTTTTCATAATGGGCGATGGCTTTCTCACCCCATTCCACCGGATCGCCAGAGTCGTGGCGCAAACCCTGGTAGCGGGTCGCAAACTCAACGCCAAAGTCGCGCAAAAACGCGTCCATGGTGATGCAATCGGTCAGGGCGATGCCGAGCTGGTCGGGATATTCGTTCAGCCAGGCGGCCAGGGCAACGCGCTGGCTGGTGGCAAGCTCAGGGCTGATTTGCTGGTGTGCCTGGAACCATTCATGCGCCTGGGTTCCCATCGGCGTTAATGACAAACGACGGGCAAGATCGTAGTTGCTGGTGCCAACAAACCACGGCTCTTGCTGCAGGCGTTTAACGATAGCCTGCTGGACTTCACGTGAAAAACGACGACGCGTACCGAAATCCATCAGATGGAAGCGGGACATATCGACATCTTTCGTTAAAGCAGAGAATTCTGCTAATTTGTTTTCCAGCTCAGCCAGTGCCTGTGGGACGCCTGATTCGGGCGAGCGATAACGGTGTACCAGCTCGCTTATCACCGCTAACAGCGGAACTTCCCACATGATCACTTCGCGCCATGGCCCGGTTAAGCGAATGTTCAACTTACCGTTGTCATTGGTGACGCAAACCTGTTCCGGGTTATAGCGGAAATCACGTAACCAGGTGAGGTAATCCGCTTTGAAGAAAGGCAGGCCGGAGAGCCACTGGTACTCGTCCTCCTGCAGTCGCAGGTGCTGCATAGCATTCACCTGTTCGCGAATAGAATCGGCATAAATACCGAGCAGGTCATCGCCACGGCAACGAAATTCAGCCGCTACTTGTACATCATAGTAGTGGTGAAAAACGGCTTGCTGCATATGCAACTTATAAGCGTCTGTATCCAGCAGCGAGTGCAGAACAGGAGAAGCGAATTGTGTCATAGGTGCGCAGTAGCATCCTCTCACGGGAGCGTTTAGTACAATAAACAACTAAGAAAACCGCTGGAGTATACCCTGTTTAGCGATTTATTGAACCCCGATCACACCATAAGCTGTCTTTCTGGTCGAGGGCAATTCGTGCCGCGTGTTATAAAAATGTAGTAATAGCTCTACTAACATTATGATTTTCAATAATTCTACTGTGCTGCTAAAAGCTCATGGGGCATGGATGGGGCAAAACGCGAAAGCGCTTGGTTGAGCAACGACACCTGCTCAGCACTCTTCTCTGACATCCACTTACCGTAAACTTTGTACACCATCTGGGCATCGGTATGCCCCATCTGAGCTGCTATAAAATTTGGATTTGCCCCGGCTGACAATGACCAGCATGCATACGTATGCCTGGATTGGTAGGCGTTACGATAACGAATGCCTGCGCGCTTGACTATTGGGGCCCAAATTTTATTAATCGAATTAACCGCGTAGTGATATCCTGTCCGAGGTCCACGTTTGACGCACTGAGGACTGAAGACAAAAGTGCATGGATGAATGGCTGATTGGCCATACTCCCGCAGTTTCACTTCAACCTCATACTGCCGGCCAAGGCGTGTCAACTGGGCCTGGTTTTTCAGGGCATCAATAGCTGGCTGAATGAGATAAATCACCCTGTCAGTCCCTGCTTCGGTTTTTGGCAGGGTGAACTCATCCGTCTGGGTAAGGTTGCGTTTTACAGTAATGGTACCAGCATGGAGATCGATATCTTCCCATGCCAGACCGCACAACTCCCCATGCCTCATTCCGGTATAGACTGCCAGTGACCAGAGATTTCTCATCTGCTGGTGGCCGCATGCCTGGATAAACCTGATGAACTCGTCTGACGTGAGTGGATCGGGTTCTCCCTTAGCTTTCTTGAGGCGGTTAATTCCGCTAAACGGGTTTTCTTTTGCATAACCGTTATCAGTTCCGAACTGGAAGATCTCGGCCATTAGCATCATGTAATTATTGACTGTGGATGACTTCCGGCCTTTAACCTGTGTCCGGTGATCCTTTTTCATGACATGAAAACCTGTCAGCAACTCTTTCCTCACATACAGCAAATCCTCGGCGGTCACTGCAGAAACCATTTTGTTTTCGCCAATGCGTGGAAGCATGTTTTTTATGATGGATTCGTACCGACTCATGGTGTTTGAGCTGATTTCCATTCGCTTCAACTCTGACCATTTTTCAGCAAGTTCCAGCACAGTAATTTCCTTACTATCCTGACCGAACCGGGCAAGGTTCGGTGAGTTTGGGAATTTTTCTGCATAATTAAAATTCCCCATCCTTATCGCAAAACAAACAGAAGATCGAAGCTCGCCGGCTATCTTGCGATTCTTTGCAGTATCAGGGACACCGAGGTTTTCCCTGACTCTTTTGCCTTTATATAGAAACCAGATGCGGAGTGAACCGCCGTGGTTTTCGACGCCTATCGGGTACGATGCATTAGCCATTATTCCCTCCTGACGTCCAGGAGCACCGGCGAGTGTACTTCTTTTCATGTCCGATGCGCACCCGGTTGATTTTTTTTCTGAGCTTCGATCCACTGATCAACTGCTTTTCTGTTGTACATGCATTCGCTAGAAGGCTTGGGATTGCCGTCTGGTGAAATGTGCAGGTACTCGCGGCCCAGCATCCAGGATTCTTTTCTGGCGCGGGTGATGGTTCCGGGCTTGAGCCCGGTAACCGCGATAAGAACGCTTTCACAAACCCACTCGTTGGGGGCTAACTGAATAACATTGCTCATATACCCGCCTCACACCAAGTCAAGGCCACGGCAGTGGCGCCACACATCAAACATCCGCTTTACCACTTCCCTACAGTAAAAACCGTCGCAATCTCGCGTAAGGTCGTAACGGCTCCCGTACCGTTGGCGCACCCATATTTCAAATGCTTTGTGCATTACTTCACCTCTGCAGATAACGTCGTCACAATGACATGCTGGCGCGCCTTGGGTTTTATCAGAAAAATAGCCTTGTCATGTCTGAGTCCGTACCCACCCTCACGTTCGCAGCGTGCGACTGAGGCGCATAAAGAGCGGGGAATTCCTTTCTTGCTGACATCAAATACCCAGGCGTTTTTGAGGTCGAGGATCAGATTCCCCACGTCGCCACCAATGCGTTCGATATAGCGTTCAATAGCGTGAACGGTCACCATGTAGTGGCGAAACTGCACACTTCCGGAGGCGGTCATTATTGGCGTCGTAGTGGTCATAACTTCACCTCCACGCCGATCCCGGCGATAATACAGGCTCGTTCTATAGCTTCTTTCGCCCAGCGCTTATAGGTTTCCGGATGGAAAGCCTCGCTTTTGCCTGTACCGCTCCAGAATGCTTTTGAACCAGTATCTGGCAGGGTGATGGTCAATTGCTTACCATTGGTAACATCGTTAATCAGCCCTGACTTAATATTCAGTTGCAATTCTTTGTCTCTCAGTGCTTCTTCCAGTTCGGCAACATGGCATTCAGAATCAATCAGGTTGCTTTCCACAGAAGACAGGGCTTGTTTTAGTCGCTCGATCTCCGCCGCCATGTAGTAACCGGTTTTGCTCCAGGTATCCACATCATCACCGGTCATATCCGGTTCCATCGTCGCCATGAGAATGGCGACGTGATAGTCCTGGCTGCCACTTGTAATCGCAACAGCGTAGGTGTCACTGTTTTCGCGCTTATAGATAAGCACGACAGGGTTAGTGATTTTGCTCATTTCGCCGTCTCCCGCTCAGCTTCGATGATGGCATCTACAGCCATCACCAGAGTTCTGGCTAGGTCGTCGTAATCCTGCCAGGCATCATTGCTAAAAAAATTCGTGAGCATTACCGGCGCTATCTGCACAACGAGGTGCTGGCGGTAAGTCATGCCACGGGGAGTATCGATGCGTGGGCATGGATAGGCTGAATGTTGTCCTGTTTTCACGACTAACCCCCGAAATCCATCAAAAATTTGTATTCAATCAGCGCGCCGAACACGACGGCCACCAATAACAGGGCAAACAGCATGGACAGGAGAAATGATTTCATCTTGTCACCTCTCGCTGGATTGTTTTGTAGGCCCGCAGCATGTCGCGAGATTTACCGGAAAAAACCGTCTTCATGAAGAACATTCCACTACGGTTTGCAACTATTCCTAAGGTTGAAAAAAGCGTGGTATCGACCACGCGGTTATGTTTACGGAACTCAAACACAGTGCTGGTGATCACGATGTTCGCTACGGCGCCATAGTCCTGATATTCGATTTTCATGCCAGATGCTCCTCAATAATTTTGAAAGCATCATCACGGCATGGCATCACGACGAACTCAGGATTACCGTATGCAGTGTTGATCACTGGATCGAACTGAATGCGAACCGCTCCAGCCTCACCGGAAGGGCGTAACTGGATGGGAATAAACTTCCGCTCGCGACCAAACATCTTTTCCGGATAACTGAGGTATTCAGCCTGGATAACCGGATTGATACTGAAATCCACTTTTTTCGGGATGACGCGTTCCATATCAGGAAAGCGACCATCAACAAGTTTGATGCCGGTGATCGAAATCCGGCGTTCGAATGCGTCGCGGTGAATGGCAAACGCTTCTTTGTTAAATACCAGTTCAGTGGTTTCCGCTTTCGCCGGAACCGGGCCTTCAAACTGGACGATGATGTTTTTCTTCGTCCGGATGCCGTGCTCCATGCGCAGGGCTACATGCCCGTTAGTCGACTCGATATATTTCGGAGTGATGTGCACACCATTCAGGTAGTAACGGACATCATTTTTTGCTGCGCATACCAGAGCTGCGCGAATGAGTTTCGACTGGAGGATCATGCTTCCACCTCCACGAAGATCTCTTTCGGATCCTTACGCAGAACGAAGCCACCAAATTCAGGATGTTGCCAGCGCTTGCGTTTACCGCTTGGGCGAACGGATTCTTCCAGCAGCACCTGAAATGCGTGAATGAACGATTCACGATGTACGCACAGCCCACGAACTCCCGGCAACTGTCTGGAGGGCAGGTTTGCGAACTGAACAAGACGACGGCACGAAGGATCGGACAGACTGGTTTCCCATGACACTTTGTGTACCGGAACGAATTCGGCATCGGTATTCACGAATTCAGTCGAACTAATGCGCCGTTGTGGTAGAGAGGAAGATACAGGCGAAGCAGCAACCAGGTTGGCGCCACTCACTTCCATTACTGCTTTCATCGTCGCTGATGCGGTTGCTTCGGCCACAACGCGGGCCAGTGAAAGAATGTCATGGTTCATGCTGATTTCCTGCTGGTGTGATTTAGCTACTGGCACTTCTTTGCTGTATGTGCCTGTGGTCATGATGGCAGGGAGTACATCCTCACAAACCCAGTCCTGTACGCGTTCAGCCGATGGAAGCTGGCTTCGCAGGATAAGGCGGAACAAGTCGGCCTGACCAGCCAGCTGAGTACCGCGCGGTTTTTCACCAAAACCCAATTCTAACGATTCGTTATAATCAAGTTTAATCAACGCCTTGCAGTGGTCTTTCAGCGCTTTTGCTGGGTTCGTATAACCGAGGGATTTAGCCAGTTCTACAGCGTCAAAGGCTGGTTTTCCCTCATAAAGAATTCCGCTCATAGAAAAATTGAGTTCTTCTGAGCTAAAGGCCATAAGTTGGTTTTTCATCATCATTTACCTCAGTGCAAAATGTGTTGAACGGGTATTGCTTCGCCGACACGTAACCGAACAGCAAGATCTATAAGCATCTCGTCGAGAAAACCGCTGAACCACGAATGACCGTCTTCTTTCTGGCGCTGATCGTTGGCGGAGTAGAACTGGAATACAGCCAGATATCGCTCCTGTGGTTTTTGCTCGATCAGTGCGCCTTCAACGTGTTCAACCAGCAGGTTTTCGATAAGCTCCCGCGTTAAGCCGAAAACAAACTCACCGGTTTTAAACTGATACTCACCGTCACGGAGGCCCCAGCGTTTTTCACATTCAATCAGGTAGGTAAGGGCGACAGTTCCGCGCATGGAGTGACAAACGGTTTCAGCCCATTCATGCTGCTCTTCAGTTGTCAGCGTACCTTTGCCGTAACGATTTTCATCGAGCATCCACGCGGGGATGTGCGTACCGGACTGCTCCTGTATTTCTTTCAGTCGGGCAACTAGCTGCTTTACGTTGTCGTTTTTGTTGGTACTCATCGTTTTAATTCTCCGTTATACGTTTCATGACTCATTACTTCCCAGTTGCGGCCATTGTCTTTCGATAGCATCCGCCAGCGCGGATTAACCTTCAGACTGAGAAATCCGGTGCGTCGCATACGTCGTGCATATACTCGCTTCCGTCGGTATCGCAGCAGGACCTGCATCGCCTGCAGGTGTACGCGTTCAGGTATTCGAATTGCTGTCAGTGCCACCAGTTAGCTCCTGTATACGTAACCCGGCTTCGCGAGCCATTTTGATAAAAGTGTCCAGAGCGCAAATATGCTCATCTTCAAAAAGCCGGCGATCGCATGTAACACGGCCGTTTTCGATATAAAGAACAACACGCCCGGTGAAGTCCGGAAGGACGTGCAGATCCACGTTGAGGGTTGAGGACTGGGGGGGGATCTGAATCCCGGGCATAATTATTTGTTGTGAGGTCATCAGTTAATTCCTCCACATACGTATTTCTCTTTCGCGTGTTTAATTAACTCCGCAAAAATCTCGTCAACAATCATCTTTCCGGTTTCGGTCAGATATTCGGTGTGTCCATTGATATCGACGCTTTTCATATACGTCTGGCGAAGAAATGTTTCCGCTTCTGTGTTGAATTCAGTCCGAGCCTGTTTTTCGAAGCGCAGCAAAAGTTTCAGCATTGATTCTTCGTTAATCTCGATAACCTGAATATTGTCATCGGGCATATTTACGGAGAGACAATAACCTCCTGTCTTGCGCTTCATTCGGTTTAATGTCGCAATAGCAATGCGGCGGCGATAAATTTCAATGGTGTTGTTTTTCATTGTCACTACCGCCCGTAAGCCTTGCGCAGAAAAAGGTTTGCAATATGCAGATAACTATTTCCATAAGAGGCGAAAAGTTTTGCTGTCTTGTGTGCTGCTTTATCTTTCAGAAACGTCATTATTGCCCCCCCCTTTGAGGTGTTCTCCATCGTCATTTTTGTCATGAAGCAAAGCTCATTAAGTAATGAGGTGAATCTTCCCGCTACCTTCACATCAGTGCGTGTGATTGCTGGCATAAGCAACTGGGTAAATTCAGCACGGAGTTCATGTGCATATTTATTGGCACACTCTGCTGTTTTGTGGGCTTTGTTTATGTAAAGAATGTCGTCATCCTGATTGGCTGGATGGGCTTTGTTATTCACGACTTCATTTCTGACGATAATATTCATTTGCATTTCCTCAGGGTGAGTGATGTCCCACCGATTAAGGTGTTATTTATGATTTCTTGATTTAATTAATGTTTTAATTAAATAGCAGAGAACATTCTTTTAAGATCAGGGTGGTCATCAATGATTTTTTTAGCATCATCACATGCTTCATCGTATGACTTAAAGAAATCAACCAAAACAAAATAATTATCGATACGTTCGTAAACAGCGAATTCCATCTCACCAATAAAAGTTGTATTAAATTGGTAATTAAATCCTTTCTCGCAAGGCTGAACAGCATAACAATAGGACCAATGCGAATTAGCTGCTTTAAGCTTGGCGTGAATATCAAATTCCTGGCTGGTTGGTTTTGGTTGGGAGGTTATGTTCATCTCATTGGCTCCGTAATTTGCCGATGAACTGATATTACAAAACGTAATTGACTATGTCTATACAAAATGAAATAAAATTTAATTATTTATTGAAAGCGATTGATTTCAAAGTGTATTTAATTAGTGGCATTGATATCCAGACAAAAAAAATCCCGGCATGAGCCGGGAGTGAGTATTTTACAGAATGTTTTATCCGAATGTCTCTTCAGGCCATTGTGATGCGACCACCTTGCCAACGATTCTGCAATGCTCGTTGCAGGGTATCATTGGAAACTGAGGGTTCAACGGCTGAAGGAAGACCTGTCCACTATCTTTAATCAATTTCTTAAAGGTGAATTCATCCCCGCCAAGCCTGGCGATGCAAAAATCTCCAGGGTCAACCGGTTCTTCAGGATCAACAAGGATGAGCATTCCGGCTGGAAAGCTTGGTCTTGAACCGGTAGGAGCTGTCATAGAGTGCCCGTCAACTTCAAGCCAGAATGCATGATCACTGGCTTTTTTAGTTGTACTAACCCAGCTTTCTGCATCGCGCTCCGTAAAGGTTCTGAACTCTGGCGAAAACATACCTGCCTGAACGTGAGAGAAAACAGGGTATTCATAATGAGGTTTAGGAGGCTCAACAAATTGTCCAGCTCCTACGGTGAAGGAACCATCTATGTTGAGGGTTGCACCGACAATGCCAAGAATTCGGAAAATCGATCCTATTTCAGCAAGCGAAGCCGATCTCCTGCCGTTAAGCCAGTGGCTCAAAGCACCTTGTGTAACACCCAATTCCTCTGAAAGTTGGGCTTGTGTAATCCCCACCTCAGACATTCTGGCTTTTGCCAGTTCATACCATTCTGTTTTCATAGGCTCATATTATTACAGTATGTGATAAGGTTTCAATGCACATGATGTAATATTTCCTTGATGATTTCAAATACAATATGTAATATCTCCTTAAACTACGGGAGACCAAAATGAGCAATCTTAAAAATCTGCGTATTGCCAGTGGCTTAACTCAGTGCGAGCTAGCTAAGTGTATAGGTCACACACAAAGCTCCATTTGCCACTACGAATCTGGCCGGAGAGTTCCTGATATTGAGACATGCCATCTCATCGCCACCGCTTTGAGCACAACAGAACGCAAGGTTTTTATCGAAGAAATTTTCCCACATCCCTCCTCAGAGGTGTGACATGTCACAACGAACAACAGGGGGCTAATAATGAATACCACTATCAAAACATTCGACTTTAAGTCTGATGCTGGTGAGCTGCTGGCTTCAGTTCGGACCTTGCTGATTAACAATGTTCCGTGGTTTGTGGCCGCGGATGTTGCCCTTGCGCTTGGTTACAGCCAGACGCAGGCGATGACAAAGCTGATTGATGATGAGGATAAAGATAATCAAACCATCCTTATAGGATGTAACTATACAAATCAATCAGTTATCAATGAATCCGGGTTGTATACCGCAATCATGGGAAGTCGCAAAAAGCAGGCTAAGCGCTTCAAACGCTGGGTCACTGCTGATGTGCTGCCATCAATCAGAGCAACTGGCTCATACAGCCTTACTCCGTCCAATGATCTCCCTGATTTTTCAGATGAAGTGGCTGCTGCCCGCGCATGGGCAGACGAACGTGAAGCTGCCCGTCGAGCACTTGGATACGTCGAGCGCCAGGCAAAGTATATCGAGCACCTCGAAAACCTTTTTCAGCCGGGTATGTCTCCTTGCCAGTTCTGTAAGCAGTTGAACGGCGTCAACGTCCAGCAGGTTAATGCGTTTTTGTTCGAACATAACTGGCTCTATGACGACCAGCCAAATGCTAAATATCCGCGCTGGCGGGTTCATCACTATGCACGCGATCTCTACCTCAGTGAGCGTACCGGGCAGATAGAGCAGGACGACGGCGATATGCGCGACACATTCAAGCCGCTCCTGCTGCGCAAAGGCGCGGTGTGGATTTACCGACACTATCTCAAGGGGCACCTTCCGATGAAGAAGCGCTGGGATGGCAAGTTTACTCACGATACTGAGTTAGCGGGTGCAGCATGAGCATGCTTTTTAATTTTCGCCCTCTAGTCATCAACCCTGAGCTTGCTACGCGTATCGGCCTGAACGAAGCGATCGTATTGCAGCAGGTTAACTACTGGATTAACGACAAAGAACAGGGAGTTATCCATTCTGGTCGCCGCTGGGTGTTCAACAGCTATGAGTCGTGGGTAAAACAATTCCCGTTCTGGTCGGCAGATACCGTTAAACGCGCTTTTACATCACTCGTCAAACAGGGATGTCTCGATGTCGAGCAGCTCAATAAGTCCCAGCATGACCGGACAAATTATTACACCATCAACCATGATTGCGAGTTGCTTAATGATGCGGAACAGGTGCCCTCATCGAACGGGGCAAGTTGCCCTGATCGACAAGTGCAGGATGCACCGATGGATGAGGGGAAAAACGCCCGCTCTCTAATGGTTACTACAACAAAGACTACTACAGAGATTAAAAACACTCTTGGTGCATCGGCTGGCGCCGCTACACCGACAGCCATTTCCGGAAGTAGTAAATCATCTGGAAAAACCAGTGGTACGAAACCAGCAGCGCGACAGGAATACTCTCCAGAGTTCGAAGCCGCCTGGCAAGCATACCCAAAACGCGCTGGTGGCAATCCAAAAGCAACGGCCTATAAACACTGGAAGGCTCGCATCGCCGACGGCGCAACGGCATCAGAGCTGCTGGCGGGCGTGCAGCGCTACGCGGCCTACATCCGCACGACGGGCAAGCTTGGTACTGAATACGTCAAACAGGCGGCAACGTTCTTTGGACCTGATCGGCATTTCGAAGAAGCCTGGCAAACTCCATCCGCTCCCGGAGGTGGGCGTCGCTGTGCGCTTCCGGTATCTGGCTTCAGTGAACAGGATTACGGACAAACAGACTGCAACTGGTGACAAGGGGAAAAACACAATGCTGAACATCAAACAACGCGAAGAAAGGGATTCTCTGCTGGCGAAACGCGAAGGACTTCGCGAAGAACTGGCGTTCGCTGTAGAACATAAAACTCCGTGGCAGTTGAGGGGCTGGGAGTCAGGAGAAGTCCATACCGCAGTCTGCGAAAAACATGGCGACTATGAGCGCATGTCGCTCACTGGTAAAGCGTTTCGTGGTACCGAAAATGTTAAACATTCCCTGTGCCCGGGGTGCGTGCGCGATGAGCTGGCGGCAGTCGATGCCGGGCTGCATGCGCTGCAGGTATCTGACCTGCTGGACAACGTCGGGATCGCCCGCCGATTTGAGGGCTGTGAGTTTAGTAATTATCAAGCGGTTAATCAGGGTGCTGCAAAAAACCTTGAAGCCTGCCAGCGCTACGTCAACAGTTGGTCGGAGCGTCTTAACGCAGGAACGGGGCTGGTGATGACCGGGAACTGCGGGACAGGAAAGAACCACCTGGCTGTTTCGATGGCGAAAAGCATTATTCGAAACTATCTCGCAAGGGTTGAAATCACCGATGTTATGCGTCTGACCCGGGCTGTGAAAAACACGTGGCGCCACGGTGCTGACAGTACCGAGGAAGACGTTATCGAACGTTTCGCATCACTGGATCTGCTGATTATTGATGAGGTGGGCGTGCAATTCGGTAGTCCGACGGAAATGACCATTCTGCAGGAAATTATCAACGCCCGCTATGAGAGCGTACTTCCGACAATCCTGATAAGTAACCTGACCTTTGAGCAATTGAAGGAGTCCATCGGTGAGCGCATCGTGGACAGGGTTACCGATGGTGGGCGAAACCGTCTGGCGTTTGGCTGGGAAAGCTATCGCGCAATTGCTGCAGGGATAACCGCATGATGACTCCGGTATGGAAAAATAATGATCTGGAAGGTGCGGTAATTGGCGCAATTTTTCTGCGCAATACCGATCCTGAGGTTCTGGGCATTCTTTCCCGTATGCCGGCGAGCGTATTCTCCGTCCGTCAGTACCGTGAAATTTATTCTGGCATTTGTCGTCAGGCTCGCGGAACCGGAGTGATAGATCCGCTGTTGCTTTGTGAGGCCATGCCAGAACACAGCGCAACGATACTCGAATCAAGTCGTATCGCCTGGGCTAAATCAGCGCTGACGTATTACGTCTCCACTCTGGAACGTAACGCGGCCGTTCGTGACGCTGAGGCTGTAATCGAGACGGCGCTGGCTGGCATTCGCAATGCTGCCAATGGTGATAACGCAGTCGAAGCGTTGAAGGCCGCACAGGGGGCTATGGCTGCAATCTCACTCACTCCTGATACCGTTCAACCTGTGCATATTGATGAAATTTTACCTGCGGTAATTGACCGGGTAGACGCAAGAAATCAGGGGCTAGAAGAGGCCAAACCTCTGATGACCGGTATTGAAGAACTGGACGTAAAAACCGGTGGCATTGAACCGACAGATCTGGTCTTCATTGCCGCCCGTCCGTCGATGGGGAAAACCGAGTTTGCCCTGGACATTATCGATAAAGTATCAGAGCAGGGGCATGGCGTACTGTTTTTCAGCATGGAGATGGCCAACATCCAGATTGGCGAGCGAATGGTATCTGCTGCTGGTGGCATGTCAGTGTCCAGGCTCAAAGAGGCCGCGAAGTTTGAAGATGAAGACTGGGCAAGGTTATCTACAGGTATCGGGCATCTTACCGGGCGCAATATCTGGATGGTTGATGCCACAGATCTGACGCTTGAACAGATCCAGCAAACGGCAACCAGTCATCAGATTGCTCATCCTGAAACCGCGCTGGTAGTTATCGATTATCTGTTACTCATTAAGATCCAGAGTACGGCACGCTATGACCTCGCGGTGGGTGAGTTGTCGAAGGGATTAAAGCGCCTCGCCAAAACAAACCGCACTCCCGTCTTGGCGCTGAGCCAGCTTTCGAGAGGCGTGGAATCCCGACCTAACAAACGTCCTATGAACTCAGACCTGAAGAACTCCGGCGAAATTGAGGCAGATGCTGACATCATCATGATGCTCTATCGCGATGAAGTGTATAACCCCGAATCACCGGCAAAAGGGATCGCGGAAATTAACATCACCAAACAGCGTAACGGCGTTCTTGGGACCGTATACCGCCGTTTCTGCAATGGGCATTTTTTGCCGATTGACCAGGAAGAAGCGAAATCAAAATCAGCCCCGCAGCAAAAATCACAACCGCGTCGGTATGCAAAAGCTTAAGGAACCAATAATGGATCGTCTAATTCACGAAATGTCTTATTTATTCGCCAAAAAGCGCTTCATGGAGCTCCAGGATGCCGCACGAGACATAGCTGTCAGTCATAGCGACTATCCCGAATGCTTTGGTCTTATTGCCGATTCAATCGATGAGTTTCTTGAAGATAAATCTGAAGATGAATGGCTCGAGCGGGAAAAAATCTTTATGCACTACGTTGCAATGCGCGCGATATCACTATGGGGGAATGGCCATAAAGTTACCGATATCCAGTGGGCGCATCCTGGCTGGTTTGGCACTGCTGAGAAGGGGGACACTATTCAATGAAACTGGAAGCAGCTCTTAAACATTTCAGTCCTCAGGGAATGCACATCAGCGACGACGTGAAAGGAACTTCGCCGGATCGTCTCACCGGTACAGATGTAATGGCTGCTATTGGTACCACCAGCAGCCGTGCGCGGTTCGGCCTGGCAGCGTTCTTCGGTAAAGCGGGAATCAGCAAAACGGATGAACAGCTCGCAGTTCAGGCGCTGGCGCGTTATGCGATGAAATCAGCACAAAAGAATGTCAGAAAGGCCGCAGGGGGTGAGCTTGGATGGTGTATGCAGGTGCTGGCGCAGTTTGCCTTTGCAGAGTATTCCCGTTCGGCGGCGACCAGCGTGATGTGTCACACCTGCAACGGTAGTGGTCTTATTTCTCAGTATGAGGACGTGGTTAAGTACCCTGGATTATTCAATCATGATGGTGATGAAATTGTCGCCACTGACATTAAACGCGAACTTGTGAAACGGCTCTGTATTGTTTGCGATGGAAAAGGCGAAATAAAAGCACGCTGCCGTTGCGGTGGAAAGGGCGAGGTACTCGACCGCAAAGCCACTAGCGAGCGAGGCGCACCGGTGTTTAAAACCTGTGAGCGATGCTCTGGTAATGGATTTTCTGCTATCTCCTCGGCGACGGTACACCGTGCCATTCTGAAGCGTCTCCCTGACCTCCATCAATCCTCATGGTCACGCAACTGGAAACCCTTCTATGAAATGCTGGTGGATACACTGCGGCAGGGGGAGAGTCACGCAGCTGTAGAATTCGAGAAGGCAACAACTTATTAATATGATCGGAGCAAATGGCGACATTTTTTTGCACGTTAATGTTGACTTTGCATAAAACTGTCCTGTATGCTTCTGATTATGGAGTATAACGCCTGTAGATAATTAACCTCGAAAAGCCCGCCACGTTGCGGGTTTTTTTGTATCCGCATTTCCTGCGCACCGCCCGCGCATCCATCACGTCGAACCAATCCATTTGAAATGAGCCTTTGAGGAAGTCGGTTAGCGCTGGCGAGCCTCGACGGGCTGATTTCCTGTGCGGCAAAGGTTCATCTCAAAGTAAGGTAAACGCCATGCAATTAGTTGAAATTAAAAAACTCGACCTTGTAACCAGCACTGTCGCTATTGCTGACGGGGTTGGGCGTGATCATGACACCGTCATTAAGTTAGTGGACCGTAACAAGGCTGATCTTGAAGAATTTGGAAGGGTCGGATTTGAAATCCGAACCATTCAAACTGACGGTGGTCTTCAAAAGCGTCGAGTGGCGCTACTGAATGAACAGCAAACCACTCTACTGATCACCTACATGCGTAATAACGATGTTGTCCGCAAGTTCAAAAAGAAACTGGTTGCTGAGTTCTTCCGCATGCGTGGCGCTCTGGCGGGCAAAAAAATGGATCGCAACACCGCCCGTCTGGAATATCGCCCGATGAGCGATGCCATTAAGCATGAGCGTGAAGTGCAGGGTAAAGAAATCAAGCCTTACCACTTCAGCAACGAAGCCGATTTGATTAACCGCATCGCGCTCGGTATGACGGCGGCAAAATTTCGTGTTTACCACGACCTCGACAAAAAAGAGAACATCCGTGACTACCTGACGCCGGAGCAGATCCACTGCGTAACTGAGTTGCAGCGGGCCAATACAGTTTTCATTGGCATGGGCTGGCACTTTGAGCAGCGCAAAGAGGCGCTAAAGGGTGTATTTGATCGCAATCATCGCCAGCCGCTGATTGAAGAACAGCACAGTTTAGCAGCGTAATGAGCGTCACTTCGACACACAGCCTAATCATTGGAACCCTGCCATTCGGCGGGGTTTTTGCTTTTCGCACTCAGTGTAAGTGAAATATAACCATGTGCTTTCAGGGTGAGTTACTATGCAGATTCCTTTCAAAAGTTGTCTGGAGAGTGGCATGGAATTAACATTTAAGGATCTGAAAGAAAAACGCACTAAACTGGTCGAGGCGCAATGGAAGTTACAGGATAAACTTCAGGAGAAGGCGAGCGAACTACTACGAGAGTATTCAGGTTCTCTTGATCTTACATCTCGTGAGTGGACTGGTTCTGACGGAACACGATGGCCTTATGTGGACATTGGTATTTGGGAGGAGGAGGGGAAGTTCTTTCCTGTCTTAATCCCCCAACTCAATATGGACAGCCGTTACCACTTGAATTTCGTGATTGCAACCACTCTTGATGATTCTCCGCTAACAGGTGGCTACAGGCAGGGCGTAAGCATCTCACTCTGGTATGAGAACTCATCATTTTATGCTGAAGTAGGCTCAGGAGACGACGTCTCCCGTTTTTCTGTCTCATCTCAGCTGGGTGGATTTTATCAGGTATGCAACGCTATTAAGGCGTTAATTAGCTCTTCTATGGATCGCGCCATGCCAGATATTCCAGCGAATTAATAAAGCATAAACATCTTTCAGGGCTATGCAAATGCACGGCCTTTTCTATATCCCGTTGTGAAATGTTCGTGAGGCATGGGTTGTCAGCCAAAGGATCACCGGGAGACACCCGGCACCACGCATCCATTATTGCATAGCAAAAAGGCTCACAACGGTGGAACTTTTAGCAGGGCGAAAAAAAGCCCGCATTGGGTTGCGGGCATAACAGAGAACAAATAGCTAATATTCAAGTTGTCTTTCATCAACTTGTCAGAAGAATTTAACCTTAAGAAAAATTGATGTAAAGACAATATTGATTTCTGGTTACAGGCTGCGCATTTGCGTGGCCTTTTCTATTTCAGGCTCACGGGAATCATCCGCTACGTGCTTTGTTGATAAATCCAGCCCGTGAAGCCTGCTCCCTTACTACAAACAGCACCCGCTAACTATGCGAGGTGAGGCTATGAAAATGAATGACAAGAACCCTGAATTCTGGGCTGCGGTTTTGACCGGACTCAAAAATGCGTGGCCCCAGATTCTGGGGGCGTCAATGGCCGGACTCATTGCCTATGGTCGTCTGATATATGACGGTGCAACACGAAAAAATAAATGGCTTGAGGGCGTCCTTTGTGGCGCCCTTTCTTTATGCATCACCAGCGCGCTTGATGTGGTTGGCCTTCCGGTATCGATATCACCGTTCGTCGGTGGTGTGATTGGATTCGTTGGCGTGGACAAGCTGCGCGAAATCGCTATCAGCGCACTTAAAAAACGGGCAGGAGTGAACGATGACAATCAGCAATGAACCGCGCTGGCTGGTGGAAGCCCGTAAATACATGGGGCAGATGGAAATTAAAGGCCCGCGACACAATCCGTTAATCCTCCAGTTCTGGAAGGACATTAAACGAGGTGGAATTAAAGATGATGAAACGCCCTGGTGTGCCGCTTACGTCGGGTCGATGCTTGAGCGCGTCGGAATCAAATCCACCCGTTTCGAGTCTGCAAAATCCTATCTCAACTGGGGCGTCGAACTTCGCGAGCCAGCCTATGGATGTGTGGTGGTATTCAGTCGCGACGGCGGCGGCCATGTCGGATTTGTGGTCGGGCAGCACCAGAATGGTGACCTGATGGTCCTCGGTGGTAATCAGTCCGACGCTATCAATATTCGTGCATTCTCACGTTCCCGCGTGACGGGTTATCGTTGGCCGGTTAACGAGCCGAGGGATAGCCGCATGTTACCGTTGATGAATGGCACCAGTTCGGTGAAAGAATCATGATTGAAGCTCTACTCGCATCACTGAAAACGTCATGGCGCTGGTGGCTGGTAATTATCGCGGTGGTTATTGTCGTTGGCGCTGTCGCTATTCTCGGTGTTCTGCTGGCACACAGCCAGGCTGACCTGAGCACAGCGCAAAGCGATAAGCGAGTTCTGGAGCATGATAACGCGCTACAGGGACGGGTTATCGCGGTGCAGGCTTTCAACTTCAACCGCTTCAATCAGGTGGCTGAGAATGCCAGCCGCCTTAATTCGTTGATCGATGCAGGTACCGAAAAGACTGTCATCGAATACCGGGAGATTCTTCGACGTGAAAAAACTTGTGACCTGCCTGTTCCTGCTGATGTCGCTGGTGGGTTGCTCGACTACGCGAACCGTTTACGTACCGGGGCAATGCACACCGATTCCGGGAGCGCTGACGCAGCCAGTGATAACGCCACTACCGCCAGCACCCTGACATATTGCCAGGCTGTTCTATGGATTAAGCCGTTGCTGGCTGCTATTGAAAAAGCGAATAACCAACTGGCAGGAATACGCCGGATCGAACAGGAACGGCAATAGCATTACAGCAGGCATTCACTGAGTGCCTGCGACAAAGCTAAATGGCATCAAGCATGCGATGATGATTGATTAATAATTGAACTATGCATGGTATAATAAGCCCCATTCATTGAAAGGTTAACCACCATGTCATTTTTCGATTATGCAATGCAGCGTGTTGGGCTTGCAGCCAATACGACTGTCATGTGCCCGATATGCGGACATAAATCCACACACTCGACCACGAAAGTACGCCAACAACAGGCGTTACTTTGCCCTAAATGTAAATCTCTGTTTGTCATTCACAGGTAGTGGGTCGCGATACAAATAACCCCAGGCCTCGCAATTGCGAGGCTTTTTTATGCGCATCGCACGCGCACATCAAATACAGGAGAAGACATGTCCGAGCCGCGTATCTATAACAGTCGCTGGGACAAAGCCAGGCTCTCATTTCTGAAATCTAATCCTCTATGTGTCATGTGTCGTCGCCAGGGCAGGGCAATCCCTGCAATGGTGGTTGACCACATAAAGCCACATAAGCTGAAGGAAGCACTTAAGGGTGGCAATCAGGAAGAGATAGCGAAGGCACGGAAGCTCTTCTGGGATAAGGGTAACTGGCAACCCCTCTGTAAACAGCACCACGACTCCACCAAACAACGTGAAGAGAAACGCGGTCACGTGATCGGATGTGATGAGAACGGGCTGCCACTCGACCCACAGTCGCACTGGCGAAGGTGAGATGACACGAGCGCGAAGGGGAGGGCGGGTAAAGAGTTCAGGAGACATCGCTTCCCTGACCGCTAGCCCCCCTTTTTGTACACAACCGCGAAATGAAAAGTTTTTTTCCGGGAGGTTCCGATGGCAGGAAGGCGCCCGAAACCGTCCCACCTGAAGGTGGTAACCGGTAACCCGGGCAAACGTAAACTCAACGACAAAGAACCCACCCCGATAAGAGAAATACCAAGCCCCCCTGCACACCTTACTGACTGGGGAAAAGTTGCCTGGGGGAAACTGACCGTGCTGCTTGATGGTATGGGGGTCCTCACTGTTGCAGATGTGCTGGCGCTGGAGCGTCTTTGTGATATTTACGCCGACATACTCCAGTTGCGCCTTACGATCGCTGACGAGGGGAGGACGTATACAGTGCAGACGGATGGCGGTTTTTTGATTAAGGCAAACCCTGCAGTGGCCATGTTGGCTGACGCTGATCGCCGCTTTAAAAGTTACCTGGTCGAATTCGGTCTTACCCCGGCCGCCAGAACGAAGGTGAAAGTTGATGGTGGAGAAAAAGAAGAAGACTCGCTCAACCAGTTCTTCGGTTGACCCAGCCACACAGTATGCGCTGGATGTCACAACCGGGAAGATACTTGCCGGGCCGGATATCCGTAATGCCTGCGCACGTCACCTCCGCGATCTGGAAAACGGGCCGGCGCGGGGACTTACCTGGGACATTGAATCCGCGCAACGAGGAATCGATTTTTTTGCAAAAGTTTTGAAGCTCAACGGCGGTGAGCATGAGGGGAAGCCCTTTATTCTACTACCCTGGCAGTGTTTCATTGTGGGTTCTATTTTTGGCTGGAAGGCCAGTGATGGATACCGACGCTTTCGCATGGTCTATGTTGAGTCTGGCAAGGGTTCCGGTAAATCCCCTCTCGCTGGTGGAGTCGGATTATATTGTCTGGTCGCCGACAAAGAACCACGCGCTGAAGTGTATGCCGCCGCCACCAAAAAAGACCAGGCGATGATCCTATTCCGGGATGCTGTGGCGATGGTGGATCAGTCTCCCGCTCTGTCTCAGCGAATTCATAAATCAGGTGGTACTGGGAAAGAATGGAATCTGGCGTTTGTTCAGACTGGTTCGTTTTTCCGGCCAATCAGTTCTGATGATGGTCAGTCAGGCCCCCGTCCACATTGTGCTCTGATTGATGAAGTTCACGAACATAAAAGCAATCAGGTCGTTGAGATGATGCGCGCTGGCACAAAGGGGCGCCGGCAGGCGTTGATGTTCCTTATTACCAACAGCGGTCACGATAAAACCAGTGTTTGTTTTGAGTATCACGAGTACGGACGCAAAGTTGCCTCCGGTGATCTGGAAGATGACAGCTTCTTCAGCTTCATCTGCTCGCTGGATGAAGGAGACGACCCGTTTAAAGATGAATCCTGCTGGGGTAAGGCTAATCCGTCACTGGGGCACACCTTCACTGAGAAATATTTGCGTGAGCAGGTGACGCAGGCGCGCGGGATGCCGTCGAAAGAGAGTATTGTCCGCCGCCTTAATTTCTGTCAGTGGGTGGAATCTGCTGATCCTTGGGTGGACAGCGAGACGTGGATGAAATGCGAGCAGGATTTCGACCCTGAAGAGCTGGTAGGTGAGGAGTGCTATGGAGGTCTGGACCTTTCCGGCTCCCGCGACCTTACCTCGCTGGCACTTTACTTTCCAAAATTTAAAAAATTGTTGGTCGAATTCTGGACGCCAAAAGACACACTGCTGGATCGCGCCAAAACTGACCATGTTCCCTATGACGCCTGGCTGCGTAACGGGTTTATTCATGCTCCACCGGGTAAGGCTGTTAACTACGGGTTTGTGGCTGACCGCCTCGGGGAGTTAACGCAAAAGCACAATATCAGGTGCATTGCCTGCGACCAGTACCGTATTAAATACCTTGAAGTTGAACTGGCGAACCAGTCCGTTGATGTTGAACTGGTTCCGCACGGCCAGGGTTTTTACAAGGCTCAGGAGTCTGGGTTGTGGATGCCGCGATCAATTGAGTTGTTTGAAGAGCACCTTAACAGTGGCGAACTAATTATCCGTACTAACCCCTGTCTGCGCTGGAATGCGGCATCTGCAGTTCTGGAAGCCGATCAGAAAGACAACCGTATCTTTGCCAAGAAGAAGAGCACTGGCCGTATTGATGGCGTGGTGGCTTCCGCTATGGCTATTGGCGCGGCGGAGGATGCGGTTCTTGTAGAGACTGGCGACCCTGATGATTTTTTTGATGATCCGATCATGGTAGGTATCTGATGAAGGAAAAAAAACGGCCTGGCCGCATCAAAACCGCGATTGTTAACTGGCTTGGCGAAACAATTGGACTGAATGACGCAGCCTTTTGGCAGGAGTGGTATGGCACCAGTAGCAGTGGAAAAGTCGTTACAGCAGAAAAAGCGCTGGCACTGGCTTCTGTCTGGGCCTGTGTACGTCTGCTGAGTGAATCCGTTTCAACCTTGCCGATGAAGGTATACGAACGGGCGGCTGATGGTTCCCGCAAGCTTGCGCTTAATCATCCTGCTTATCAGGTGTTGTGTCGCCGCCCCAACAGTGAAATGACGCCGTCGCGCTTTATGCTGATGGTGGTTGCCAGTATCTGCCTTCGGGGTAATGCCTACGTAGAAAAAAAGTTGATTGGTACCAAACTGGTTTCACTGGTGCCGTTGCTGCCTCAGTGCATGAAGGTGGAGCGGCTGGAGAGTGGCGAACTGCGTTATACATACACAGAGAAAGGCGTAGCGCGCATCATCCCGGTTAAAAACATGATGCACATCCGGGGCTTTGGCCTTGATGGTGTCTGCGGGATGATGCCGATGCGTACCGGGCGTGACGTGTTTGGTGCGGCGATGGCGGTTGAAGAGTCCGCAGCGAAAATTTTCGAAAACGGTATTCAGACATCCGGATTTTTCCTGTCAAAGGATCTTCTGACCAAAGAGCAGCGCCAGAAAAACCGTGAAAACCTTAACCGCTTCGTCGGCTCTAAAAACGCCGGAAAAGTGATGGTGCTGGAGGGGGATATGTCCTATCAGGGCATAACTCTGAATCCTGAAGATGCGCAGATGCTGGAATCACGCTCATTCAGCATCGAGGAAATCTGCCGCTGGTTCCGGGTACCTCCCTTTATGGTAGGACACACGACGAAGCAAAGCAGTTGGGCATCGAGCGTTGAAGGGATGAACCTTCTGTTCCTGACTAATACACTGCGCCCAATGCTGGTCAATATTGAGCAGGAGATTTCACGCTGTCTTCTTAACGGAGATGAGGATTTATTTGCGGAGTTCTCAGTAGAAGGCCTGCTCCGTGCCGACAGCGCAGGGCGTGCGGCGTACTACACTACCGCACTGCAAAACGGATGGATGTCGCGTAATGACGTGCGACGCCTTGAAAACCTTCCACCGATTGACGGTGGGGATATTTACACCGTTCAACTGAATCTCACCCCGCTTGAAGACTTGCGTAAAAACAGTACAGCCGAAAAAGCTAGACTGCTTCGTGAAGTCCATAATGCGGTTTTCCCTGATATTCCTTTCGAACAATCTCCACTGAAACAGGCCGCTTAGGAGCAATTTCCTGATGAGCAAAAAACAACTTCCGGTAGCACCGGCGGGTCGCCCCTGTGCGCGCGTTACCTGTGAAACCTTACCGTCTGCACTGGACCGCTGGGACGGCGGGATTAAAGCTGCGTCCACCGACGATAACAGCATTTCTGTTTTTGATGTTATCGGACAGGACTACTGGGGCGAAGGGGTGACAGCCAAACGTATTGCCGGTGCACTTCGGGCGATGAATGGTGCCGACGTTACGGTGAATGTCAACTCACCAGGCGGCGACATGTTCGAAGGCCTGGCAATTTATAACCTTCTCCGCGAGTACGAAGGCCGTGTAACTGTGAAGGTGCTGGGTATTGCCGCCAGTGCTGCCTCGATAATTGCGATGGCCGGGGATGATATTCAGATTGGTCGTGGAGCCTTCCTGATGATCCACAACTGCTGGGTATACGCGATGGGCAACCGCCATGACTTTGCTGAACTGGCACAGTCACTGGAGCCATTCGATACCGCAATGGCTGATATCTATGCAGCGCGCTCCGGCCTTGATATGGCCGCCGTGCATAAGCTGATGGATGCTGAAAGCTATATCGGTGGCAGTGATGCCGTGGCGAAAGGGCTGGCAGACAGCCTGCTTTCTGCTGATGCAGTCAGCGATGGCGATGAATCACCCGCCGCCGCGCTTCGAAAGCTTGATGCATTGCTGGCTAAAACCAACACCCCGCGCTCT
Organism: Citrobacter sp. RHBSTW-00029; assembly: GCF_014104295.1. NCBI lineage: Bacteria > Pseudomonadati > Pseudomonadota > Gammaproteobacteria > Enterobacterales > Enterobacteriaceae > Citrobacter > Citrobacter sp. RHBSTW-00029. Next base: position 2,510,306 of record NZ_JABXRT010000001.1, on the reverse strand, counting down.
GAGCGACGAAAACTCATTAAATCCTTATCCGGTGGCATGCTTGGCGCTGTCACCCACAACGACGGTACGCCGGGCGCTGCCGAAGATATCAAACCTGAAACCATCAATTCACTTGAAAGCGCTCTGGCGGCGTTAGTCAAATAAGGACCCTTTATGTCTGAAGTAAACGATATTCTGAAAAAAGTCACTGCCAGCATTGAAGAGGCAACCAGTAAGTTCAACGCGAAAGCAGAAGACGCACTCAAAGAAGCGACAAAGTCCGGCCAGCTTTCAGAAGAAACGAAGGCGGCTGTCGACAAAATGGCGTCTGAATTTAACGCCCTTCGCGAAGCTGAAAAAACACTAAAAGCAGCCGTTGGTGACCTTGAACAACATGTAGCGCAGATGCCACTGGCAAATGCAAAACAGGTTGTCGAGACTGTTGGGCAGCAGGTTATTTCTGCTGAAGCGCTGAAAACGTTTGCTGCCAGTGTTGAAGGCAACAAGCGCCTGAGCATTCCTGTTAGTGCAGCTCTGTTGTCAGTGAATGTCCCTGGTCAGATTGTTGCGCCAGACCGTCTTCCTGGCATTGATACACAGCCGAAGCAGCGCCTTTTTATTCGCGATCTGATCGCGCCTGGGCGCACCGAGTCCAATACCATTTACTGGGTGCAGCAGACCGGATTTACCAATAATGCTAAAGCGGTGGCGGAAAATACTACCAAGCCGTACAGCGATATTGCGTTTGCTGAAAAAATTACGCCGGTTCGCACCGTTGCCCACCTGTTCAAAGCGGCGAAACAGATCCTCGACGATATGCCACAGCTTCAGTCCACTATTGATGCTGAGCTTCGTTATGGACTGAAGTATGTCGAAGAGCAGGAAATCCTCTTTGGGGATGGCACTGGAGCTCACCTTGATGGCATCGTTCCTCAGGCTTCAGCTTTTGCTGCGGCGTTTGCTGTTGCACAGCAGAACGGTATTGATGATCTTCGCTTGGCGATGCTGCAGGCGCAACTGGCACGCTTCCCGGCTTCCGGTCACGTTCTGCACTTCATTGACTGGGCGAAGATTGAGCTGACTAAAGACAGTCTGGGTCGCTATATCCTGGCGAACCCTGCGGCACTGGCGGGACCGACACTTTGGGGACTGCCGGTTGTTGCCACCGAAGCTGCTGCCTTCCAGGGTAAATTCCTGACAGGCGCATTCAACGCTGGAGCGCAGATCTTCGACCGTGAAGATGCGAACGTGGTTATCTCCACAGAGAACGCCGACGACTTCGAGAAAAACATGATTTCGATCCGCTGTGAAGAGCGTCTGGCGCTGGCGGTAAAACGCCCGGAGGCGTTTATCTATGGCTCCTTTACAGCACCTGCGCCTAGCGGCGTGTAATTCATAACAGCGGCCTTCTGGCCGCTTTCACCCTGAGGAAACAGAAATGAAAATGCGATCCCTTAAACCGGTTTATTTCAACGGTACTGTACAGACTGAAGGTAGCGAGTTTGAAACGCTGGAGCAGCATGGCCGGGAGCTGATCAGAAAAGGTTATGCGGAATGTGTGAGCGAGGATACTCCTGCAGAGCAGGCAGAGCAGGCAGAGCAGGCAGAGCAGGCAGAGCAGGCAGAGCAGGCAGAGCAGGCAGAGCAGGCAGAGCAGGCAGAGCAGGCAGAGCAGGCCAAAAAACGAACGGATAAAAAATAAGGGGGCAGGATGTTACTTACGCTTCCAGAAATAAAAGAACAGTGCCGTCTTGAGGTGGATTTTACGGACGAGGATATGCTACTGACCCTGCTTGGTGAAGCTGCGGAAGCAAAGGCTACAACCTATCTGAATCGTAATCTTTACCCAACAAAAGACGTAATTCCTGACACTGATGATGACGGCATAACACTTACCAATGATATCAAGCTGGGAATGCTGATGCTGATCAGTCACTGGTATGAAAATAGAAGTTCAGTATCAGAACTGGAAATGTCAGAGACCCCTCAGGCTTTTGAATTTCTGTTATACCCACGGCGGTTACCAGTATCGGGATTTTAGTATGAAGAGACGGTCAACTAATACCAGCGCCCTCTATACCATGCCTGATCCCGGGGAACTCGATAAACGGGTGAGTATCCGGCAACGCGTCGATTCTCCGAGCGATGACATGGGGATTGAGCCAACTTATCCGGTGCAGTTTCCGGCCTGGGCAAAGGTAGTGCAAACCAGCGCCACTACTTACCAGGAGACGGCCCAGACCGAAAACGTTATTACGCATTACATCACCATTCGCTGGCGCAGGGGGATCACTACTGATTTTGAAGTAGTGCTGAATGACCTCGTGTACCGGGTTAAGCGAGTGCGTGACCTGAACAGCAAGCGGCGATATTTGCTTCTGGAATGCACTGAGTTGGGTGAGTTCCCGGTAAATACTGGAGGTAATTCCAATGGAGGAACCCTTTTTTCACGTTGATTTTCAGCAGCCGAACGAAATGCGCTTCAACCGCGCGCGTGTCCGGCGGGCATTTATCACTATTGGCCAGCGACATATGCGTGATGCACGTCGACTGGTAATGCGCCGCGGACGTTCTGAGCCAGGGGAAAACCCAGGTTATCAGACAGGACGCCTGGCAAAATCAATTGGCTACATGGTGCCAAAAGCAAGTGGGCGGCGGCCGGGGTTTATGGCACGTATAGCACCTAACCAGAAGAACGGGCAGGGGAACCGGCTCATCACCGACGATTTTTACCCGGCATTTCTCTTCTACGGTGTGCGCGGTGGTGCAAAACGTCGGCGCAGTCATCACCGTGGCGCTTCTGGTGGTAGCGGCTGGCGTCTGGCACCGCGTAATAATTTTATGGTTGAGACACTCAACAAAAACAGCCCGTGGACGCGTTACTACCTGACGCGTGAACTGAGGCTATCACTCAAACCGGAGAGGCGACGCTGATGAAACTGGCCCCGATTATTGCAGCACTACGGGCGCGTTGCCCGGAATTCCAGAATCGTGTAGCAGGTGCTGCGCAGTTTAAGGACTTGCCGGAAGTCGGAAAGATGAAACTGCCGGCGGCTTATGTTGTTCCCGGCGATGACTCACCAGGGGAACAGATGAGCCAGACTGACTACTGGCAGGATTTAACCGAAGGGTTTGCCGTCATTGTGTTTGTCAGCAATGGCCGGGATGAACGCGGTCAGTTTGCCTCATATGATGTTGTTCACGATGTGCGACAGTCACTGTTTAAAGCGCTCCTGGGCTGGAATCCTGAAGAGTGCGGAAACCCGATCACCTATGCCGGGGGTACGCTTCTCGATGTGAACCGGCATGAACTGAGCTACCAGTTCGACTTCACTGTATTGAATGAGCTGTCAGAAGATGACACCCGCCAGCAGGATGAACTGAACGATCTGGCTGATTTTAAAACGCTGGCGATTGATGTTGATTTTATCGATCCGGGACATGGCCCCGATGGGGAACCCGAGCATCATACAGAGATAACTCTCCCCTCCTGAGGAATACCATGTTTGTAAAACCCCAAAAAGGGCGGTCAGTACCTGACCCAGCCCGAGGCGACCTTTTGCCTGTTGAAGGGCGAAATGTTGAAGAAAGCAGCTACTGGCTGCGCCGGGAAGCCGCTGGCGATATCAGGCGCGTGAACAAAGTTAAACAGAAAAAGGTGGAAACCAATGACCGTTAGTTTCAGCACTATCCCGGCAAATACGCTGGTGCCACTGTTTTATGCTGAGATGGATAATTCGGCGGCAAATACAAGTCAGGAGTCAGCGCCGTCGTTGCTGCTTGGCCATGCTAATACAGGTGCGTCAATTCAGACTGATTCGCTGGTACTGATGCCGTCCGCTGATTACGCAAAGCAGATTTGTGGCCCCGGCAGTCAGCTTGCGCGCATGGTTGCGGCTTACCGCAAAACCGATCCTTTTGGTGAACTTTACATCATTGCTGTCCCTGAGCCAGCGGCAGGAGTGGCGGCCACGTACACTCTGACCGTAACTGGAGCAGCAACTGAGAGCGGCACGGTGAATGTTTATGTCGGGCGTACTCGCATTCAGGCGGCAGTTGTAAGCGGGGATGATGTGGAGGCTGTGGCATCGGGCATTAAAGATGCAATCAATGCTGATCCGACATTGCCGGTTATCGCTTCGTCTGCTGCTGGCGTTGTCACTCTGACAGCACGTCACAAAGGTCTGAGCGGGAATGACATCCCCGTGGTTCTGAATTATTACGGTTACGGCGGTGGTGAAGTGTTGCCTGCAGGCGTAGCGGTAGCCGTCGCTGCTGGCGCTGCCGGAACGGGGGCTCCGGTACTCAATGGCGCTATTGCAGCTATGGCCGATGAGCCGTTTGATTATATTGGTCATCCGTTCAGCGATTTGGCCTCGGTTAATGCATTTGTCAGCGAAATGAACGATACCAGCGGTCGCTGGAGCTACGCGCGCCAGCTTTATGGCCACGTTTATACCGCGAAACTCGGAACGCTTTCTGAGCTGGTTGCTGCCGGTGATCAGCTTAACCAACAGCACATCACGGTGGCGGGGTACGAGAAAGAAACTCAGACCCCGGCAGATGAACTGGCGGCCAGTCGCACCGCACGTAATGCCGTCTTTATCCGTAACGATCCGGCGCGCCCAACCCAGACAGGTGAGCTCGTGGACATGCTACCAGCACCAAAAGGGAAGCGTTTCACAATGACCGAGCAGCAGTCTCTGCTGTCACATGGGATTGCAACGTCATACGTTGAAAGCGGTACGCTGCGCATTCAGCGCGACGTTACAACGTACAAGAAAAACGCCTACGGTGTTGCGGATAACAGTTATCTCGACAGCGAGACGCTGCATACCAGCGCTTATGTTCTCCGCCGTCTGAAATCGGTTATTACCAGCAAGTACGGTCGCCACAAACTGGCAAACGACGGTACCCGTTTTGGCCCCGGTCAGGCGATTGTTACCCCGGCTGTTATCAAAGGGGAACTGCTGGCGACTTACCGACAGATGGAGCGCGCCGGGATCGTTGAAAATTACGACCTGTTCAAGCAATACCTGAAGGTTGAACGCGACGCGACAAACCCAAACCGTATCAACACTCTGTTCCCGCCTGACTATGTTAACCAGCTGCGAGTGTTTGCGGTCGTTAACCAGTTCCGCCTTCAGTATCAAGAGGAGTCCGCATAATGGCGCGCATTGCAGGTACCTGTTATTTCAAAATTGATGGTCAGCAATTATCCATGACCGGCGGTATTGAGGTGCCGATGAACACGAAGGTCAATGATGATGTCATTGGCCTTGATGGCTCGGTGGATCGTAAAGAAACGCACCGCGCGCCCTATATCAAAGGCACCTTTAAAGTGCCGAAAGATTTTCCGGTCAACAAGGTCACTACCTCAGACCAGATGACCATTACAGCCGAACTGGCAAACGGTCAGGTTTATGTCCTGTCGTCAGCCTGGCTGCACGGTGAAGCAAACCACAACGCCGAAGAAGGTACGGCGGATCTTGAATTCCACGGTGAAGAAGGGGATTACCAGTAATGAAAGAACTCAAACTCAGCAAACCGGTTAAAGCTCATGGTGAAGATCTCCATGTACTGGAGTTACGGGAACCCACATATGACGAAATAGAGGGCGTGGGATTTCCGTTTACAGTATCTGCGGATGGTGGTGTCAGACTGGACAGCGCTGTTTCGCTGAAATACATCCCTTTACTTGCCGGGATCCCCCGTTCTTCTGCAGCGCAGATGGCTAAGCTTGATATTTTTAAAGCCTGCATGTTGATCCTGAATTTTTTTACCCGATCGGGGACGGAGCAAACCTCCGACAACGCTTCTACAACACCGCTTACTTCTGGCGAATAAACCCTCTTGATCTCCGGCGGACGGCGATTTCTGAGTTCCTGACGCTGGAGTCAGAGGCTGTTCGCATCAACGAGGAAATAAAACATGGCTGATGACTTTCAACTAAAAGCGATTATTACCGCCGTTGACCGGTTGTCTGGGCCAATGAAGGGAATGCAGAAAAAGTTAAAGGGATTTCAGAAGGAAATGGCCGGACTGTCAGTGGGCGCTACCGCTGCCGGGGCGGCCATTCTCGGTGCGCTGGCTATGCCTGTTACTGCGGCGATGGGTTTTGAGTCGAAGATGGCTGACATCCGCAAGGTTGTTGACGGTCTGGACGACAGGAACGCATTTGCCGCAATGAGCGATGATATCCTGACGCTCTCCACTCAGTTACCGATGGCAGCGGAAGGGATTGCAGAGATCGTCGCGGCAGGTGGTCAGGCGGGCATCGCACGAAGCGATCTAATGCAGTTTGCCAGCGACGCGGTAAAAATGGGCGTGGCGTTTGACACCACCGCTGAAGAGTCTGGTCAGATGATGGCGCAGTGGCGAACGGCGTTTAAACTGACCCAGGATGATGTGGTTGTTCTGGCTGATAAAATTAACTATCTGGGGAATACCGGGCCAGCAAATGCCGGAAAAATATCAGAGATTGTGACCCGAATTGGACCTCTTGGCGAGATTGCCGGGGTTGCTTCGGGTGAGATTGCGGCGCTGGGGGCAACGATTGCCGGCATGGGTGTGGAGCCTGAAATTGCTGCAACAGGCATTAAAAACTTCATGAAAGCCTTAACTTCAGGTGGCGCAGCAACCAAAGCGCAGAGAACGGTTCTTGCTGCGCTGAAGATTAACCCGAAAAAGCTGGCTGCAGATATGCAGAAAGATTCGAAAGGCACGATGCTGAAGGTGCTTGACGGGATATCAAAAATCCCGAAAGAAAAGCAGGCTGCGGCGATGAATATGTTGTTTGGCAGTGAGTCTGCTGGTGCGATAGCACCACTTCTCACCAATATGGACCTGCTGCGTATCAACTTTGAGCGAGTGGCAGACGCCCAGCAGTACGGTGGCTCGATGCAAAAGGAATATGCTTCTCGTGCAGCTACCACTGAAAACCAGTTAACCCTGCTGAGAAACAGTGTTAACGCCATTTCTGTCACGCTGGGGGATACCTTTCTTCCGGTTATCAACGAGGCCGCCGAAGCTGTGATGCCGTGGCTGGAGCATGTCCGCGAACTGGTAAGAGAAAACCCAGAGATGGTGAAGTCAGTCGCGAAATTCGGTGCGGCACTCATTGTGGCTGGCGGGGCCGTTGGCGTTCTTTCTCGTGCCTTCCGGATACTGAATAGCGTTATCAATCTTTCGCCCGCAAAACTGGCAATTGCGGCACTGGCAGGAGGCGCCCTGCTCATTATCGAGAACTGGGATGATGTCGCACCGGTGATCAAATCTGTCTGGCAGGAGGTGGATAATGTCGCACAGGTAATGGGAGGGTGGGAAACTGTACTGGGTGGTATTGGGATGTACATGACTGGTGTATTTGCAGTGAAAACCATCGGTTCGCTGCGTACAGCCTTTGCTCTCGCCAGTCAGCTATCGGGTGTTCTTGGGAAAATCGCCATGCTGGGAGCCACGACAGTTCAGATAGGGGTTGCCATTTATATGTTTGAGCAACTCAAGGAAATCGCCGATGCGGCAAAAGAGGCCGATCATACCGACTCATTCTGGGATTCCCTGAAGAATCGCTGGAATTCAGGCGGCTGGTATAACAACAAGCAGCAAAGGGAAATGTTTGCCGGTCAGACTACCAGGGATAACTATCAACCCGCGGTTCCACTGCTGAGGCCCGGTGCCGTTATGGATCGGGCGCAATCCCCACAGATGCAGCGTAGCGAACTTAACGTGTCTTTCGATAATGCGCCTCCAGGAATGCGCGTTGCGACACCTGCCGGAAGTGCGACACCGTGGCTTTCTTATGATGTGGGATACAGTCGCTTTAGCAGAGATAGTTAACCCGTCTGTCATGTTCAGTGTAACCCGCCAGAGTGGGTTTTCCACACCCTAACGGGTATGCTATTTTTTATGCAATCAGAGCGATGATCAGGATGCGGCTGGGGAGAACATGGATTCAACGCACGACGAAGAAAAGCGCACAGAATTTGAAAAATTCATCCTTGAAAGGTTTGGCGATGCAGTTGATCTCCGCCGGGCGACAAATGGCGATAACGGATATATATCATGGGAGGCGGCGGTTGCCTGGATTGTCTGGCAGGAACGCTTGTTGCATCATGAAACAACTTCTGCCGTGGACTGAGCGGGACGTGAGTTAGGTATAAGCATCGTTTCCGGTTTTGGCTACCATACAGGCGATATGTGAATTCCCATATCGATAATTTAACCCGCTTCGGCGGGTTTTTTAATGCCCGGAGTTTATATGGCGTGGAAAGACAGACTTCAGGATGCGTCATTCCGTGGCGTACCATTTAAGTTCGAAGGTGAAGGGGCGGCGGTTGGCCGTCGAGTTGAAACACACGAATACCCCAACCGCGATAAACCCTACACCGAAGATCTCGGTAAGGTCACCTTCCGGCCAAATATCACCGCCTATGTCGTCGGCGAAGATTGTTTCGAACAGCGTGACAGGCTGATAGAAGCACTGAATAAACCAGGACCAGGCACTCTGGTACATCCAACATATGGTGAGCTTAACGTCTGTGTTGATGGTGAGATCCGTGTTGGCACGACCAGTAGTGAAGGGCGGATGGTGCGCTTTGATCTGCAGTTCGTCGAAGCGGGTGAACTTGAATATCCAACGGCTGGCGCAGCAACAGCTAACACGCTGGTATCTTCCTGTTCAGCACTTGATGATTGTATCAGCGACAACTTTGATCAGTTCGGCATGGATGGTTTGCCTGACTTCGCTCAGGGAGATGTGCTTGAGCGTGCCACTGGCATCCTGGGCTTTGTTTCTGATTCTATGGCGATGGTCGACAGCTATGTCGCAGATGCAGCGAGACTTATGCAGGGTGATATTTCTGTTCTTCTTCCTCCTCCGTCATCAGGAAAAGGATATGTCGAAGCTATTCAGAAAGTGTGGCGCACGGCGAACAGACTATCCGGAAATGCTTCTGACGTTATGAAAATGATTAAGGGGTTCGCCGGTATTTCGTTGGGATCAGATATGGCCCCACGAGGTATATGGAAAACGGACAGCAAAAGCACACAGCTCAGTAAGGAACAGGGGAATTATGTTGCCAGTGCAGTACGCACAACAGCCATAAGCGAAGCGGTTTACGCTGTTACAACACTGCCAACGCCTGCAATAACGACAAAGGAACAAACTCAGCAGTCTTCTGGATGGCCTTCTGTGACACACCCTGCGCTGAATAACGCACCGGATGAGGCGGCGGTGGTTGATGTGCCGACGTGGGATGACCTCGTTGATATCCGCGACACGCTGAATACCGCTATTGATAAAGAACTATCCCGCACGACCGATGACCGTTTGTTTCTGGCTTTGCGCCGGGTGAAATCCGACCTTAACAACGACATAAAACACCGCCTGGTGCAGACCCAAAAGACCGTTATCAGAACGCCTGATGAGGTAACTCCGGCACTTGTTCTGGCAGCAACCTGGTTCGATAACGCTTCACGGGAGTCTGACATTGTCAGGCGCAATGCTGTGGCTCACCCCGGCTTTGTGCCGGTATCTCCGCTGAGGGTTCCTGTACGATGAGCGATAACGTAACTCTCCGTGTTAACGGTCGTGAGTGGGGGGGCTGGACGTCAATTCGTATCGGTTCCGGGATTGAGCGTCTGGCTCGAGATTTTAGTGTAGAGATCACCCGACAGTGGCCCGGTGGTGATGGTGTTGCGTCACTTCAGCCCAGGGTTAAAAACGGCGACAAAGTCGAGGTTCTAATCGGTGATGATCTGGTGGTCACTGGCTGGATTGAAGCAACGCCGGTTCGCTACGATGCGCGTTCAATTAGTGTCGGAATTAGCGGGCGCAGCCTGACTGCTGATCTGATTGATTGCGCTGCTGAGCCGACACAATTCAATGGGCAATCACTCGTTCAGGTGGCCTCAGCGCTTGCCAGACCTTTCGGTATAGCGGTTGTAAACGCTGGTGCACCGGGTGGCGCTATTCCCGGTGTACAACCCGATCACGGTGAAACGGTTATTGAAGTCCTGAACAAGATGCTTGGACAGCAGCAGGCGCTTGCCTACGACGATCCGCGCGGAAGGTTGGTTATCGGCGGCATTGGTAGCACGCGCGCTCATACAGCTCTGGTGCTGGGGAAAAACATTATTTCCTGCGATACCGAGAAAAGCATCCGTGAACGTTTTTCAACGTACCAGGTATCGGGGCAGCGTGCCGGAAACGATGATGATTTTGGGGCTGCGACAACAACGGCTCTTCGTGCAAAAACAACAGATGCCTCAATTGGCCGTTACCGCCCTATGGCAGTACAACAAACGGGGCAGTCCACTGGCGCCAGTTGTATTGCGCGCGCTGAATTCGAGGCCCGGCAACGCGCCGCACGTACCGATGAAACCACGTACACGGTATGGGGCTGGCGACAGGGGGATGGTTCTCTGTGGCAGCCAAACCAGCGCGTTATCGTCTATGACCCCATTTGTGGCTTCAATAACCGCGAGCTGCTCATTTCTGAAGTGTCATTCACTAAGGACAACAACGGCACAATAACCGAACTACGTGTCGGGCCGCCGGATGCCTATCTGCCAGAACCTGAAAATGACAGTAAGAAGCGTGGCAAAAAACGGAAAGTCAAAGAGGACCCGTTCTGATGAGCGTGATGCAAAGTATGCAAAGGCAACTGTTAGGACTCATTGGGCGCGCTGTTGTGAAGAGTATCAACGCGGCTTCTAAGTGCCAGATGATAGATGTTGAGTTACTGGCTGGGCAGCAAAAGGCGGGCATTGAGCACCTTGAGCCCTATGGCTTCACTTCTCGTGCAAAAGCGGGGGCTGAGGCTGTTGTTCTGTTTCCTGACGGTGACCGTTCTCACGCCGTTGCGATCACCGTGTCTGATCGTCGCTATCGCATGAAGGGGCTCAAAACGGGGGAGGTCGCTCTCTACGATGACCAGGGGCAGTCAGTCACGCTGACACGCGCCGGGATTGTTGTTGATGGTGGTGGCAAGGTGATTACGTTCAAAAATGCGCCAAAAGCCCGTTTTGAAATGGATCTTGACGTTACTGGTCAGGTCAAAGACCTCTGCGATTCTGGTGGTCTGACAATGTCAGCCATGCGCGTTGCCTACAACGGACACCATCACAAAGAAAACGGGCAGGGAAATAAAACCGATGCACCCGATAACAAGATGGAGGTGTGATGGAACTCTGGCTGACAGTCAACGGAACCCGGGTAAATGCCAGTTCTTCGCTTGACCCACTTACGCGTGCAGTGGTGATTTCGCTCTTCACTCACCGGCGCGCAGACCCTGACGACAATGCTGATGTACCTATGGGGTGGTGGGGAGATACCTGGCCAGCAGTAGCAAATGATCGCTATGGCTCAAAATTATGGCTCCTGCAGCGCAGCAAACTCACAAACGCACTGGTGAACACAGTACGCACCTATTTACGTGATGCTCTCCAGTGGATGCTGGATGACGGCGTGGTTTCGCGCATTGATATCGACATTCAGCGAACGGGCATCAACGAGCTTAGTAATCAGGTTGTGCTCTGGCGGCGGGATGGGCCCGTAATCATTTCTTTTAGCGATTTATGGAGTGTGATCACAAATGGCGGACAGTGAATTTCAGCGGCCAACGCTGGCCGAAAACATCAGCATGATCCGCACCGACCTTTTTGCTCGGCTTGACATCAATGATGAGCTTCGCCGCATGGATGAAGATGTCAGGGCCAAAGTTTATGCGGGGGCGCTGCATACGGTTTATGGCTATATCGATTATCTGGCGATGAATATGCTGCCTGATCTTTGCGATGAGTCATGGCTTTATCGGCATGCGGCGATGAAACGATGTCCGAGAAAAGATGCCGTGGCCGCATCAGGCTTTATGCGATGGGATGGCGTAACGAATGGGCTCAAGGTGAGTGCAGGATCGGTCATTCAGCGTGACGACCTTGTCCAGTACATCGCCCAGGCAGATGCAACGAGTGCTGGTGGCGTGCTTCGTGTACCCGTTGTCTGCAGCATGACAGGTATAACCGGAAATATGGATGATGGTGAGGCGCTCTCACTGGTTACGCCGGTTAACGGACTTCCTTCCGGCGGCATGGCCGATACGGTCACTGGCGGTTTTGATATTGAAGACCTTGATGTCTGGCGTGCCCGTGTCCTGGAACGCTACTACTGGACCCCGCAAGGCGGCGCTGACGGAGATTATATTGTCTGGGCAAAAGAAGTACCCGGTGTAACACGTGCGTGGACATACCGGCACTGGATGGGGACGGGAACCGTCGGCGTTATGATAGCCAGTAGCTACCTGATCAACCCGATTCTTGATGATGCAACAGTGGCTGCAGCTCAGGCACATATTGAACCACTGGCACCCGTAGCGGGTTCAGACCTCTATGTATTTAAGGGAACGCCAAAAACGGTCAACTACACCATTGACCTGAACCCGGATACTCCTGAAATACGCGCCGCAGTTGAGGCCGAGCTTCGTTCATTCCTGCTGCGTGACGGCTATCCGGAAGGGGCGCTTGAGTTGTCCCGTACAAACGAGGCTATTTCTATAGCTGCCGGTGAGCACAGCCATAAGCTACTTTCACCAACAGTTGATACGCCAGTTGCAAAAAATGAACTGGCTGTACTGGGGGTAATAACGTGGGCGTGAGTAATGATGATTATGTCCAGTTACTGAGTGCCTTGCTTCCACCTGGGCCTGCGTGGTCAGTTGACGATGTTGCGATAAGTGGCGTAGCGCCTTCTTTGCTCAGGGTGCATCAGCGTAGTGATGAACTTATGCTGGAGCTTGATCCGCGCACCACAACAGAACTTATTGACCGATGGGAGCGGTGCTGCGGTCTGCCTGATGAATGTATACCATCAGGCACACAGACGTTACGGCAGCGACAGCAACGGCTGGACGCAAAAGTTAATCTTACCGGAGGAATCAACGAAGATTTCTACCTTCGTCAACTGGCTGCACTGGGGAAGCCCGGAGCCACTATCACGCGCTATAACAAGGGACCCTTCAAGTGTACGTCGTCGTGTATGGATGCGACCTATTCAACTGAATGGCGTTACTACTGGCAGGTAAATATGCCTGCTTCAACAGACACCACCTGGATGACCTGTACAGACAGTTGTGAAACACCGATTCGTTACTGGGGTGATACGGTAGCTGAATGCGTGATCAATAAACTCTGCCCATCCCATACCTACGTAATATTCAAATATCCGTAACCGGAGACATTATGCATCGCATTGACACATCTACTGCGCAGAAAGATAAATTCGGCGCGGGCAAGAACGGCTTTACTGCAGGTAACCCCCAGACAGGAACCCCGGCCACAGATCTTGATAACGATTATTTTGATATGTTGCAGGAAGAACTGGCGGGAGTTGTAGAAGCAACCGGCGTTAATCTGGATAAATCAAAACATAACCAGTTACTTACTGCCCTGAAAGCGCTGCTGTTAAGCCGCGCACATCCTTTTGCAGATATCAAAGCAGACGGGCCCGCAGCAATTGCAGAGGCTCTCTCAAACCTTGGTTTGGGAGCAGGCGCTCCCCCTATTGGAATCCCGTTTTACTGGTCATTGGCTGCAATGCCAAATACGGTCGTGCCGGAATGGTCAAACATGGTATTTCTGAAAACCAATAATACGTCGTTCTCTGCCGCCGAATATCCAAAACTGGCGCTGATGTGGCCCGGCCTGATTATTCCTGAAATGCGGGGGGAGTTTATTCGTATTTTTGATGATGGTCGCGGGGTTAACCCGGTACAGCCATTACTGGGGTGGGCGGATTCACGCCTCAAGGAGCATACGCATGTGTTACCAACAGGCAGGATGGCCGTTGGCGTGGACGATGTGTCTTCAACCTGGGTCGTGGTAGAAAACGATGTGGCCACCCCAAAAATATCTACAAAAACGCAGAGCGGTGGCACCGGTGAAACCGCACCACGCTCAATAGCATTTAACTGTCTGGTGAGGGCAAAATAATGAAACCTGTTTTTGATGAAAATGGACTGGCTATTGAGCCGGGAAATGTCGTCTGCTTTTACTATGATGCAGCCACGGGAGAATACTGCGGGTTTTCTGATGAATTTATTCATCCTGGTGTCAGCATGCCAGGGTATTCAACCGATATCGATCCGGGAGAGAAACGGTCGGGATTTGTCGCTGTATTCAACGGTACTGGCTGGAAGCAACAGCCAGACCATCGCGGCATTACGGTCTATTCGACTATGGACAGAACCCCGGAATTCGTTGATTACATAGGGGAGATTCGTTCAGGTTACACAACCGTTGCGCCATCCACTCAGTATGATAAATGGGATGGCAGCAAGTGGGTTACAGATGCCGACGCGCAGCGAAATGCGGCGATAGCCGACGCTGAAAAACTGCGTAGTCAGTTGCTGGCCAGTGCCGATAAAGTAATGCTCGACTGGCGAACAGAGCTGATGCTGGGTGAAATAAGCGACGCCAACAAAGCTAAACTGTCGGCGTGGATGGCTTATAAAAACGAGGTTAAGGCGGTCGATGTGACAACTGACCCTGAGCATGTTAACTGGCCCGCTCTCCCGCCTGCGTAGGCTGTGCAGGATTGCAGAACATTATTCATTTGCCAGCCACATATCAGCCTCTTCAAACATTTCCTGAACAGTACGGCTTATTTGTTCTTTCTCATGCTTGCTGGCGTCAGTGTTGATCGCCGGCAGTGTCATCATCGGTTTTACCCGGACATCAGCATCCGGGAAAATCCGGTGAACCCTCTTGCTCAGCTCGCCCAGAATGATGTCTTTTGCACCGGGCAGACCATCAAAATTCCTTTTATCATAAACGAGTTCCACGAACATTGATCATTGCTCCTTTACTGTATGGATATACAGTATTTATACTGTGTTTTTATCCGGTATTCAAGAGAGGGCGTAAACATGGGCTTTCCTTCACCTGCGGCAGATTATGTTGAAACACGAATCTCCCTCGATCAGCAGCTAATCAGCCAGCCAGCAGCGACTTATTTTATGCGGGCATCGCGTTCACATTTCAGGGAAGGGATAATCCAGGGGGCGCTACTGGTTGTTGATGCGTCACTTTCTCCCTGTGATGGCTCGCTGCTGATCTGCGCGATAGACGGAGAATTTAGGATCAAGCGATATCGGACACATCCTCAACCCCACCTCGTTAATCTGGAGAGCGGGAGAAGGGAAGCGCTGCCAGCAGATGATGATGGTTACAGTTCTGCACCAGCTATATTCGGGGTGATCACGTACATCATTAATGCCAGGAATGGAGAGTTCGACGATTGCCCGGTGATGTGAGCACATCACTGTTAAGTGAAGTATGAAGTGGGGTTACGTGGTTTAGGTTAATTATCATTTCTGTCTGGATTGTTAGACAAACCAACCCCTACTTTTACCGCAGCGAACAACATGATGCACAGAGTGGTAATCACGGCAAATACCAATGAGAGACTAGTAATCATAGGGCTTCTTAATGTCAGATGAATTCTATTGTCAGACAACTGTATAGGGAAAAGGTTCCTGGCAATTATCGTGCTTGCTACTCAAGAGGATATTACAATCCGATAGATCGTAGTTGGCTGGTGATCTGTCGATAGTTTCACCCCAATAATTCCCCGGAGTTTCCCCGTACAGAAAACAGGCATAAAAAAACCAGCCGTAACAGGCTGGTTCTTAGAGGATTTTTGGTCGGCACGAGAGGATTTGAACCTCCGACCCCCGACACCCCATGACGGTGCGCAACCATTTCAATGGCAGCTATGTGCCAGGAACGGACGTTACTACTAGCTCAAGCAAACCGCTCCTTAGCCCTTAATGAAGAATGGAGGTATTGGTATAAATAGGTGAATATCGGAATATCTCCAACAGGGAAAGGGACGTTTTTAGGGGATAACTATATTATCACCTAGTGGCCGTAAGAATATGCGCAGAGAGAACATATTTCACAACAGCCACCTTAGTTTTATGAAAAATCATAAACCGTAGGAATATTTAAACGCATTTAAACGTCAGGCGAGCAACGCCATTAACAAGTAAGTGTGTATCAATATCAGTTCTGACTTCTTTCATAGATTTATTTTGTACCCTACAGAAATCAGAAGCCTTTTTTGTTGCAGTGCCAATAGCGCCTCGTATACGACCTGCAGCAGGAGCAGCTTCTACCTCAGTGAGGTAGTTCCCATTATCCAGTTTTTTGACATCGGACTGATATGTCAGACCCAGGCCTTGAAACTGTGTTTTATCATTTTGCACAGAGCAACCGCTTAGAAAAGTACCAATTAAAATGGTGGTGGCAATTACTAATGTTTTCATGTAAAGAACAATCCTTATGTATTTGGTTAGTCTCTATTCTACAAACTGAAATACAACATAAATTAAACCAATTGCTATTTATAGATTTGCATACAGCTATCGTATTGAATATTTAGAGAAATAAATCACACTAACCGAAAAACAAGAACATCAGGTGATCTGTTCCATATGATTCAGAACACATCGATGTAAACATGGATCCCTAACTTCCGCTTCTTGCTCAAAGCAGACGTTTTTCCCTGCCGCATCATACATTAACGCATAGTTTCTATTAACTCTGGTCCTTGATTCTTAACATTCCCGACGGCACGCGTCACGGCGTGCCATATAAATTTATCAGCGGGCACGGAACCGTCAGCTACAATCTCCTCCGCTTCTTTCCCTCCAACGTCCTGTCTCATCCATTCGCGAGCAGCATCTGGTGATAGTACCAGTGGCCGCCTGTCGTGAATATCTACCAGTCCTTTGTCGGCAGCAGCCGTCACTATCAGAAATCCTTCTGCTTCATCTCCACGTTCAAATGGTGTGCTGCCGATCGCCGCCATGAATATCGGCTGACCATCGGCCCGGTGAATAAAGTAGGGTTGTTTCTTGTCGCCTTCCTTTTTCCACTCAAACCATCCATCAGCAAAGCAAATTGCGCGACCATGCTGCCAGAGTGGCTTAAACATTCTGCTGGTGGCCGCAGTTTCAGACCGTGCGTTAATGAGCGGCGGTTTATCCCACCAACCGGGGGCATATCCCTAGATGACTGGATCAAGATGCAACTGCTCATCACGTTCGCTAAGAAGCAGAACTTTTGTTCCTGGCGCTACGTTGAATCTTCCGATGGGTTCTGGATCGTATGGAATGTCGCGTTCTGATTCATCAGCGAGAAAGGCGAGGTAGTCTTCACGCGTCATTGACTGTGAAAAACGTCCACACATAGATACCTCCAGTCTTAAGACTGAAAGTATAGGCACTCAATGAATATCTGAGAAGCTAGAGCAATGACGTTTATGGGGCATGCTCGACGGAATTATATAGCTGATTTGTTCTGGAACATGGATGGTTCCTGGTGTTAGCTAAATTCAGCCATGGGGCATGGATGGGGCAAAAGTGGTCTGTGAAGTTCGTTAAAGTTCATTAACTCTGACTTTCATCGATCTCGCTCATCCCTTGTTTTATGCGCTCCTGGACGATCTTTATCGATTTTAAAAACTATGAGTACATATTATAAAAATGTAGCAAAAAGGGCGTTTGTGCCTGAAAAGATGAACATTCTGCGTAGCGTGATTTACGCAACAGGAATAGACTGAAGCCGAGATTCTACCAAAGATGCTAAAGGTTTTTTTATGACACAACAGCCACAAGCCAAATACCGCCACGACTACCGTGCGCCGGATTACCAGATTACTGATATTGACTTGACCTTTGACCTGGATGCTGAAAAAACCGTGGTCACCGCAGTGAGCCAGGCTGTCCGTCATGGCGCACCCGATGCGCCCCTGCGCCTGAATGGCGAAGATCTGACCCTGGTGTCGATCCACGTAAACGACGAGCTGTGGACAGAGTATAAAGAAGAAGAGGGCGCTCTGGTTATCAATCAACTGCCGGAACGTTTTACGCTGCGTATCGTGAACGAAATTAGCCCAGCGGCCAATACCGCGCTGGAAGGACTGTACAAGTCTGGCGAAGCGCTGTGCACCCAGTGCGAAGCAGAAGGTTTCCGCCATATTACCTGGTATCTTGATCGCCCGGACGTGCTGGCGCGCTTTACTACCAAAATTATCGCCGATAAAACGCAATATCCGTTCCTGCTCTCCAACGGTAACCGCGTGGCGCAGGGTGAACTGGAAAATGGTCGTCACTGGGTACAGTGGCAGGATCCATTCCCGAAACCGTGCTATTTATTTGCGCTGGTGGCCGGTGATTTTGACGTCCTGCGCGACACTTTTACTACCCGCTCAGGGCGTGAAGTGGCACTGGAACTGTACGTCGATCGCGGTAACCTTGACCGTGCGCCATGGGCGATGACCTCGCTGAAAAACTCCATGAAATGGGATGAAGAGCGCTTTGGTCTAGAGTATGACCTCGACATCTATATGATTGTCGCTGTGGATTTCTTCAACATGGGCGCGATGGAGAATAAAGGTCTGAACATCTTTAACTCCAAATACGTGCTGGCGCGTACCGATACCGCCACCGACAAAGATTACCTCGATATTGAGCGCGTCATCGGTCACGAATATTTCCACAACTGGACCGGTAACCGTGTCACCTGCCGCGACTGGTTCCAGCTTAGCCTGAAAGAGGGGTTAACCGTGTTCCGCGATCAGGAATTCAGTTCCGATCTTGGCTCACGTGCGGTAAACCGTATCAGCAATGTGCGTACCATGCGCGGCCTGCAGTTTGCTGAGGACGCCAGCCCGATGGCGCATCCTATCCGTCCGGATATGGTCATCGAAATGAACAACTTCTATACCCTGACCGTATATGAGAAGGGTGCGGAAGTGATTCGTATGATCCACACCCTGCTGGGTGAGGCTAACTTCCAGAAAGGGATGCAGCTGTACTTTGAGCGTCACGATGGTAGCGCTGCGACCTGTGATGATTTCGTGCAGGCGATGGAAGATGCGTCGAACGTCGATCTCTCCCATTTCCGCCGCTGGTACAGCCAGTCCGGTACGCCGATTCTGACCGTGCGAGATGACTACAATCCAGCAACGGAACAGTACACACTGACTATCAGCCAGCGTACGCCAGCCACGCCGGATCAGGCTGAAAAGCAGCCCTTGCATATTCCTTTTGCCCTTGAGTTGTATGACAACGAAGGGAAAGTGATCCCGCTACAAAAAGGCGGGCACCCGGTGAATTCCGTACTCAACGTGACCCAGGCAGAGCAGACGTTTGTTTTCGATAACGTCTACTTCCAGCCGGTTCCGGCACTGCTGTGTGAGTTTTCAGCGCCGGTGAAACTGGAATATAAATGGAGCGACCAGCAACTGACCTTCCTGATGCGTCATGCTCGCAATGATTTCTCCCGTTGGGATGCGGCTCAGAGCCTGTTGGCGACCTATATTAAACTGAATGTTGCCCGACATCAGCAGGGACTGCCGCTGTCACTGCCGGTACACGTTGCTGACGCATTCCGGGCGATTCTGCTCGATGAGAAAATCGATCCGGCACTGGCGGCAGAGATCCTGACGCTGCCTTCCGTCAACGAGATTGCTGAGCTATTTGAGATTATCGATCCAGTTGCGATCGCCGAGGTTCGTGAAGCGTTAACCCGCACGCTGGCTGCTGAACTGGCAGATGAATTCCTGGCGATTTATAACGCCAATCATCTCGATGAGTATCGCGTTGAGCATGCTGATATCGGCAAACGTACGCTGCGCAACGCCTGCCTGCGCTTCCTGGCATTTGGCGAAGCCCATCTGGCTGACACGCTGGTAAGCAAGCAGTACCGTGAAGCGAATAACATGACTGATGCGCTGGCGGCGCTGTCTGCGGCGGTCGCAGCACAGTTGCCGTGTCGTGACGCGCTGATGCAGGAATACGACGACAAATGGCATCACGACGGTCTGGTGATGGATAAATGGTTTATCCTGCAATCTACCAGCCCGGCAGATAACGTGTTGGAGACGGTACGCGGCCTGTTGAAGCATCGCTCCTTCAGTATGAGTAACCCGAACCGCATCCGTTCGCTGATCGGTGCCTTTGCGGGCAGCAACCCGGCGGCATTCCATGCGGAAGATGGTAGCGGCTATCAGTTCCTGGTCGACATGTTGACCGAACTGAACAGCCGAAATCCACAGGTGGCATCTCGTTTGATTGAGCCGCTGATTCGTTTAAAACGCTATGATGCCAAACGTCAGGCGAAGATGCGTGCGGCGCTGGAACAGTTGAAAGGTCTGGAGAATCTGTCAGGCGATCTGTTCGAGAAGATAACTAAAGCATTAGCCTGATAATGTCGCCGGATGGGTCCGGCCTACCATTCACGTGTAGGCCGGATAAGCGGTAGCGCCATCCGGCATTTTTAACCATGCCTTCGTAGCTGAACTTCATTTTCGCCGCGTTGCATCACCCGGTTCAACACCTCGGCTTCCAGTTCTGCCAGACGCACCGAACCAATCCGACGCGGTCGTGCAATATCCACCGTTAAATCCAGCCCGATTTTTCCATCCTCAATCAGCAAGACGCGATCGGCCATTGCCACCGCTTCGCTGACATCATGGGTGACCAGAAGTACGGTAAAGCCGTGCTCTTGCCATAAAGAGACGATCAGCTCCTGCATTTCAAGGCGGGTTAAGGCATCCAGTGCGCCGAGGGGTTCATCCAGCAGCAGCAGACCAGGGCGATGAATTAATGCCCGGGCAAGGGCCACGCGCTGTTTTTGTCCGCCAGAAAGCGCTGCGGGCCACTCCTGAGCACGATTCTCCAGTCCAACGGCGGCCAGCGCATCTCGGGCCGCATTGCGCCAGTGACCTTTCAGACCCAGACCGACGTTATCGATAACCGTCTTCCAGGGCAGCAGACGCGCATCCTGAAACATCATACGCGTATCATCCTGAATTTCCGCCAGTGGGGTGGTTCCGGCAAGTAATGCGCCTGAGGTGGGCGACTCCAACCCTGCCAGCAGACGCAGCAACGTGCTTTTACCACCACCGCTGCGGCCAACCACGGCAACGAATTGCCCGGCCTGTATATGCAAATCTAACTGATTGAGCACCGTATTGGCGGCGTATTGTTTCGTCACTGCGCTCAGCACAAGCGGAGTGCCCTGGTTCAGGCGAGCGGTGTTCATACAGTAGCCTCCTTCACATGGTAAGCCGGGTTCCAGCGTAGCCAGATTCGCTCCAGCAGTTGGGCACTGACATCGGCAAGTTTACCCAGCAGGGCGTAGAGAATAATGGCCACCACGACCACATCGGTTTGTAGAAACTCGCGAGCGTTCATCGCCAGGTAGCCAATACCGGCATTGGCTGAAATGGTTTCCGCCACAATGAGCGTCAGCCACATCAGTCCGAGAGCAAAACGCACTCCAACCATAATCGAGGGCAGGGCGCCGGGGAGGATCACATGAATAAACAGTGAAAAACCAGACAACCCATAGCTGCGCGCCATCTCAACCAGCCCGCGGTCAATATTACGGATGCCATGCCAGGTGTTGATGTAAATCGGGAACAGCGTGCCCAGCGCGACGAGAAAGATCCTGGCGGACTCATCAATACCGAACCACAAAATGACCAGTGGGATCAGCGCCAGATGCGGGACGTTACGCAGCATCTGCACCGACGTATCCAGCAGGCGTTCTCCCCAACGCGAAAGGCCGCTGATCAGTCCCAACGTCAGGCCAATCGATCCGCCGATGGAGAATCCGATCAGCGCCCGCCAGGCGCTGATCGCCAGATGCTGCCAAAGTTCGCCGCTGGCGGAAAGCGTCCAGAAGGCTTCGACCACGCCCTCCGGTGAGGGCAGGATGCGGGTGGAGAGCCAGCCCACTGATGATGCGAGCTGCCAGAGCGCCACCAGACCTACCGGTAAAAACCAGGGTGCGAGGCGCAATAACCATCTGTTTTTCGGCGTTGCCATTAGCCGCTCCTTAGCTTTGAGCGACTTTGCGCGGGATGAATTCGTTCGCAACCGCTTCGCCTTGCTGTTGCAGGCGCTGTGGTTGCGGAATTTCGGGTATCGCGACATCCAGATGCGGGAACAGCAGTTCACCAACCTTGTACGCCTCTTCCAGATGCGGATACCCGGACAGCACAAAGCTGTCTATTCCCAGCGCGGCATACTCGTTAATACGCGCTGCGACCGTAGGACCATCTCCGACCAGTGCGGTCCCTGCGCCACCGCGCACCAATCCTACCCCTGCCCACAGGTTCGGGCTAATTTCCAGTTTGTCGCGTTTACCGTTGTGCAGTGCAGCCATTCGCTGCTGACCGACCGAATCCGTTTTTGAGAAGGCGGCCTGGGCTTTGGCGATGGTGTCGTCATCCAGATGGGCTATCAGACGACCTGCGGCCTGCCACGCCTCTTGCGTTGTCTCCCGTACGATCACATGCAGACGAATACCAAAGCGGATCTTGCGGCCGAGCGCCGCCGCTTTGGCTCGTACTTGTTCAATCTTCTGCTTCACCTGTTCAGGCGGTTCACCCCAGGTCAGATAGAGATCAACCTGCCCGGCAGCCAGATCTTGTGCGACGTCAGACGAGCCGCCGAAATAGAGTGGAGGATGCGGCTGCTGGATCGGCGGGAAGAACAGTTTTGCCCCGCGAACATGAATATGTTTGCCGTTGAAATCCACGGTTTCACCTTGCAGTAAGCGTCGCCAGACCTGAGTAAATTCGCCAGAGGCTTCATAGCGCTCGGTGTGATCGAGGAACACGCCGTCACCAGCCAATTCCTGCGGATCGCTGCCGGTCACCAGGTTAAATAACGCCCGACCGTTAGAAAGTCTGTCGAGCGTTGCTGCCTGGCGCGCGGCAACCGTCGGCGAGGTTACACCTGGACGCAGCGCGACCAGAAATTTTAATCGCTGGGTGACCGGGATCATCGAGGCGGCGACCAGCCAGGCATCTTCGCAGGAGCGCCCGGTTGGGATCAACACACCGGTAAATCCCAGACGATCGGCCGTTTGCGCAATTTGTTGCAGATATCCGTGATCGACCGGGCGCGAACCTTCTTCCGTTCCAAGATAATGACCGTCACCGTGGGTGGGTAAAAACCAGAACATGTTCAGACTCATCATTTTTCTCCTGCCTGCTGAGTGGGTTGCCAGATACGCTGGCGAATATCGATTTTTTTCGGCACCAAACGGTTGTCATAAAACAGATCCGCGGTTTGTTGTTGCAGTGCGGCAACAGAGTCGCTGACGGGCGTAATGGTGGTTGGCGGGCGGTGATCCAGATAGGAGGCAATCACTGGCTCAGGCAGGCCCATGGTTTTAGCCAGCAGGGCAATGCTTTGCTGGCGCTGGCTGAGGGTTAACGCATCGGCCTGGCTAAAGGTATTCAGTACGCCAAGAACAAAAGCGCCATTTTTCTCGGCATAAGGACGTGCTGCGAGATAAAACGAACCGGTCTGCTTAAGGTCTGAGCCGTCTTTCAGCACGCGTACATCACCTTGCAATAACGCGGCGGAATAGTAGGGATCCCAGATAGCCCACGCATCAACGTTTCCTTGCTGGAAGGCCGCTCGCGCATCGGCGGGCGTCAGATAAGTCGGTTGAATATCGGTAAATTTCAGCCCGGCCTGTTGCAGTGCACGGAGCAGTAAATTGTGGGCGCTGGACCCTTTCTGGAAAGCGACTTTATGTCCTTTAAGCTGCGCGACGTTCTGGATCGGGCTATTTTTCGGCACCAGAATCACTTCGGCTTTCGGTTTGGGTGGCTCAACGCCCACGTAAACCAGATCGGCTCCGGCAGCCTGGGCGAAAATTGGTGGAATGTCACCCGTACTGCCGAGATCGATACTGCCGATATTTAGCGCCTCCAGCATTTGCGGCCCGGCGGGAAACTCAATCCATGAGATTTTTGTCTGCGGGTAGCGTTTTTCCAGCAGTTGATGGCTTTTTGCCAGCACCATGCTGACGCTCCCTTTCTGATAGCCAATGCGCAGAGTGTCTGGCGCTGCATCTGCGGCGTGAACCAGCGTCGACAAAGAAAGCAGCCCGGTTAGTGCCAGCCACGACCTGTGGCGCTTGAGCAGATTAAGCATGGGCAGTACCCCGCAGGGTATTCAGTTGAGGGAGTTGGATATCACGACGATGCAATGCCAGCCAGAAAGTCTCGAGCGCACTATCCAGGCGCTGCTGCAGGTTGGGCGTAAACTGCGGTTTATGCTGATAATCGATGACCTGCGAATCATCGGCAAATACGCCGTGCAGGATCTCCTGGGCTTTTAACGCACTCAGTACCGGTTTCAGCGCGTAATCGACGGCCAGTAAATGCGCCACGCTGCCGCCGGTCGCCAGCGGCAACACCACTTTTCCTTCCAGCGCTCGCTCGGGGAGCAGATCGAGCAGCGTTTTCAGTGCGCCAGAGTAAGCTGCCTTGTAGACCGGCGTGGCGACAATCAGCCCGTCTGCATCCTGCAATTGTTCGATAAATGTGTTCAGCGCCGGACTGTCGAAACGAGCATAGATCAGGTCTTCCGGGGCAAAATTGTGCAGGTTCCAGTGAAAGATTTCGATATCCTGACCGTGCAGTTTTTCTCGGGCATATTCCAGTAACGCACTGGAGCGAGAAGGAAAGCGAGGGCTCCCCGCCAGAGTGATGACGCGCATAATTTCAATCTCCGCTTATAACTAATTGTTTGCTTTTATTTAACATTAATAACAATTTATGCAGTCTGGCAGAGAGGCTCTGTTTATCGAAATAATTTATGCGGGATAGAAAAGTTGAAAATTGCATAAAACGAGGAGCCGAAAGAAAACGTTTGCTTTTTATTGCCGCAGGTCAATTCCCTTTTTGCTCCCGATCGCACATAATACGCCCCCGGTTTGCACACCGGGAATCCAGGAGAGTTCATGTACTACCCCTTCGTTCGTAAAGCCCTTTTTCAGCTCGATCCAGAGCGCGCTCATGAATTGACATTCCAGCAATTACGTCGCATTACCGGCACGCCGCTTGAAGCGCTTGTGCGCCAGAAGGTACCTGCAAAACCGGTTACCTGTATGGGGCTGACGTTTAAAAATCCGCTCGGGCTTGCTGCCGGACTGGATAAAGACGGGGAGTGTATTGATGCGCTCGGCGCGATGGGATTCGGTTCCATTGAGATTGGTACCGTAACGCCGCGTCCTCAACCGGGTAACGATAAACCGCGTCTGTTCCGTCTGGTTGATGCAGAAGGTTTGATCAACCGTATGGGGTTTAATAACCACGGGGTTGATAACCTGGTCGAGAACGTTAAAAAATCGCATTTTGACGGTATTCTGGGAATTAATATTGGCAAGAATAAAGATACCCCGGTAGAGAATGGCAAAGATGACTATCTGATTTGTATGGAAAAAGTCTATGCTTATGCCGGTTATATCGCGATTAATATCTCTTCACCGAATACGCCGGGATTACGTACGCTGCAATACGGCGAGGCGCTGGACGACCTCCTGGCTGCAATTAAAAATAAGCAAAACGATCTGCAAGCGATCCACCATAAATATGTGCCGGTGGCGGTAAAGATCGCGCCGGATCTTTCTGTGGAAGAACTGATCCAGGTTGCTGACAGTTTAGTTCGGCATAATATTGATGGCGTAATTGCGACTAACACCACGCTCGATCGTTCTCTCGTTCAGGGAATGAAAAATTGCGATCAAATGGGTGGTCTTAGCGGGCGACCATTGCAATTAAAAAGTACAGAAATTATTCGCCAGTTGTCTCAGGAATTAAAAGGTCAACTGCCGATTATCGGAGTTGGTGGTATCGACTCGGTGATTGCCGCGCGGGAAAAAATGGCGGCCGGCGCAACCCTCGTACAGATTTATTCGGGATTTATTTTTAAAGGTCCGCCGTTGATTAAAGAAATCGTCAGCAATATCTGATCTATGCCTTAATCCGACAACCAGGGCTTTATTTCTAGCCCTGGTTGTTTTATATTCCTTTACTGTTGCTTATTTAAACATTCTGAGCTTTTATTATTAGGGCAATAAACGAAGCGGCAAAAGGATACTGTCGTAATGGCGATGATTAAGGAAAGGAGAGAAACTGATGCGAATTAAACCCGACGATAACTGGCGCTGGTATTATGATGAAGAGCACGATCGAATGATGCTCGATTTAGCCAATGGCATGTTATTCCGCTCGCGTTTTGCGCGTAAAATGCTCACTCCTGATGCTTTTTCTCCGTCTGGTTTTTGTGTCGATGACGCTGCGCTTTATTTCTCCTTCGAAGAAAAATGCCGTTACCTGGATTTAGCTAAAGAACAAAAAGCGGAACTGGTGCTAAATGCGCTGGTGGCTATTCGGTATCTTAAACCGCAAATGCCAAAAAGCTGGCACTTTGTCGCGCACGGCGAGAACTGGTCGCCAGTGGTCGGCGACGCTGCCTGTGTTTATTTGAGCGATACTGAAGAACAGGTAAATCTGTTAGTGGTAGAGCCGGGTGAAAATGCCGCACTGTGTTTGCTTGCGCAGCCGGGAGTGGTCATTGCCGGTCGCACCATGCAACTTGGCGATGCGATTAAAATCATGAATGACAGACTGAAACCGCAGGCAATTGTCGACAGTTTCAGCCTTGAGCAGGCGGTCTAACTTTCCAGTCTGATTGCCGTTTTGGGTACACAACTGCAGCACAGAATCGTTCCGTCATCACCAATCGCTGATTTTTTCAGCGGGCTAACTTCGCCTTCTACCAGTCGAATTCGACAGCATCCGCAAATTCCTGCCCGGCATGAATAGGGAACCCGAATTCCCTGGTTTTCCAGCTGTTCAAGCAATACCTGCTGATTATTGCCACGAAAGGTCTGCCCCTGCCAGTCAATCAGTACCGTGGCATCGGGCTGCTGCTCGGCGACGGTATCATCAGATTCCGCTGCGCCGTATGCTCTGGCGGGGCCGGTTGCTAAAATTTCGACTTCATCGCCAACGCGAATCACGCCGCTGTTACGGGCGATGAGATTCTGGCCGAAATCAACATCGCCGTTATCCGCCGCCGTGCGGAAAGTTTGCAGCGTGGCGAGCGGCTCGCCAGACGGATGTTTCTGGCCTTTCTCTGGGCTGACGGTGGTGAATATGCAGCGGCTACAGGGTTTTGCCACATCAAAAATGACGTCGCCAATGCGAATCACTTTCCAGGTATCTTCTTCCCAGGCGCCAGCACCTGAAATCACCAGATTAGGGCGAAACTGTTCCATTTTGACGCTTGCCGGGCAGCGTTGCTGCAGATCGCGCAGCGACGCTTCGTTGGTCAGCAGGTAGGGATAACCGTCGGCGAAGGATAAAGGAACATCATCGTGGCGCTTCACCCGGCGCGTCAATTGTGGGCCAACCCAGCGCAACTGCACGTCACGGGAGAAAAAGCCGCTCAGCCATTGGTTGATAGCGGCTGGCGCGATACGCGCGGTAAAATGGTTTCCCCACACTTCTGTCGGCGCATCCTGGGTGGCGAAGTCGGCGAATCGCACCAGCGCGCTGCTACCGTCTGGTGCCGTAAGATGCAGTCCATCGTGAAAAGGGGAAGGGGTAAAGCGGACCATTTGCGGGAACTGTCGGGCGGTAATAAACGTTCCGTCAGGTTCGGTAATCATAAATATACGGTCAAAGGCGAGACCGCTGACGTCTGCCAGGGCGTGCGTGAGTCCAATTCCACGCATAGATTTAACCGGATGAATAAAAAGTCGGGTCAACGTTACCACTGTACAGCCCCTTGAACGAAAATAAGCCTTCAACTTTATGACATACAGCCCATATTAGCTATAATGCGCAGCAATTTTCTCGGAGTAAAAGTGACATTATGAATTCTCTGTTTGCCAGTACGGCCCGTGGGCTGGAAGAGCTGTTAAAAACTGAACTGGAAAACCTCGGCGCGCTGGAGTGCCAGGTCGTTCAGGGTGGGGTCCATTTTAAGGGCGACACGCGGCTTGTTTACCAGAGCCTGATGTGGAGCCGCCTGGCCTCGCGCATTATCCTGCCGATGGGAGAGTGCAAGGTCTACAGCGATCTTGATCTGTACCTCGGCGTTCAGGCAATCGACTGGACAGAGATATTTAATCCTGGTGCCACCTTTGCCGTGCATTTTAGCGGGCTGAACGAGACGATTCGTAATAGCCAGTATGGTGCACTGAAAGTAAAGGATGCGATTGTCGATGCCTTTACCCGTAAAAACCTGCCGCGTCCGAACGTAGATCGTGAATCACCCGATCTGCGCATTAACGTTTGGCTGAATAAAGATACCGCCAGTATTGCACTCGATCTTAGCGGTGACGGTTTGCATCAGCGTGGTTATCGCGATCGCGCTGGTCAGGCGCCGATCAAAGAGACGCTGGCTGCGGCTATCGTTATGCGTTCTGGCTGGCAGCCGGGTACGCCGCTGCTCGATCCGATGTGTGGTTCCGGTACGTTGCTGATTGAAGCAGCAATGTGGGCAACCGATCGCGCGCCGGGCCTGCACCGCGGGTACTGGGGCTTCAGTGGTTGGGCGCAGCACGATGAAGTCGTCTGGCAAGAAGTCAAAGCCGAAGCGCAGGTTCGTGCGCGTAAAGGGCTGGCTGATTACTCCTCGCATTTCTACGGCTCCGACAGCGATGCTCGGGTGATTGAAAAAGCGCGCAGTAACGCCCGCCGCGCCGGTATTGCCGATCTGATGACGTTTGAGGTTAAAGATGTCGCCAAACTGAGCAATCCGCTGCCGAAAGGACCGTATGGTACGGTTATCAGCAACCCGCCATACGGCGAACGTCTGGATAGCGAACCGGCGCTGATAGCCCTGCACAGCCTGCTGGGTCGGACGATGAAAAACCAGTTTGGCGGCTGGAATTTATCGCTGTTCAGCGCCTCGCCGGATCTGCTCAGCAGCCTGCAATTACGCGCAGATAAGCAGTTCAAAGCAAAAAACGGCCCGCTGGACTGCGTACAGAAGAACTATCACGTTGCAGAGACCACCGCAGACAGCAAACCTGCCACGGTGGCGGAAGATTATGCTAACCGCCTGCGCAAGAACATCAAGAAGCTGGAAAAATGGGCGCGCCAGGAAGGCATTGAATGCTATCGCCTGTATGACGCTGACCTGCCGGAATACAACGTTGCAGTGGACCGCTATGGTGAGTGGGTCGTGGTTCAGGAATATGCGCCGCCGAAGACGGTTGATGCGCAAAAAGCACGTCAACGCCTGTTCGACATTATCGCCGCAACGCTGTCGGTACTGGAAATTGCGCCAAATAAACTGGTGCTGAAAACCCGTGAACGGCAGAAAGGGAAGAATCAGTATCAGAAGATGAATGAGAAGGGTGAATTCATTGAGGTAAGCGAGTACAACGCGCGCCTGTGGGTCAACCTGACAGACTATCTTGATACCGGTTTGTTCCTCGATCACCGTATTGCGCGCCGCATGCTCGGTCAGATGAGCAAGGGTAAGGATTTCCTTAACCTGTTCTCCTACACCGGCAGCGCCAGCGTACATGCGGGATTGGGCGGTGCGCGTAGCACCACGACGGTTGATATGTCGCGTACCTACCTGGAATGGGCGGAACGTAACCTGCGTCTGAACGGCCTGAGCGGTCGCGCGCACCGTTTAATTCAGGCCGATTGCCTGGGCTGGCTGCGCGAAGCCAATGAACAGTTTGATCTGATTTTCATCGATCCGCCGACGTTCTCTAACTCAAAACGTATGGAAGACTCGTTTGACGTGCAGCGCGATCATCTGGCGCTGATGAAAGATCTGAAACGCCTGCTGCGTAAAGACGGCACGATTATGTTCTCCAACAACAAACGTGGATTCCGTATGGACCTCGACGGTCTGGCTGAACTGGGATTGAAAGCACAAGAAATTACCCAAAAAACGCTTTCCCAGGACTTTGCCCGTAACCGTCAGATCCACAACTGCTGGCTGATTACCGCAGCCTGAAAGGAAAAATAAATGTCATTGATCAGTATGCATGGCGCATGGCTGTCGTTCAGCGATTCGCCACTTCTTGATAATGCAGAATTGCATATCGAGGATAACGAACGCGTCTGTCTGGTAGGCCGTAACGGCGCGGGAAAATCGACGCTGATGAAGATCCTGAACCGTGAGCAGGGTCTTGACGATGGGCGTATTATTTATGAGCAGGATCTGGTTGTGGCGCGTCTGCAGCAGGATCCGCCGCGCAACGTGCAGGGTAGCGTCTACGATTTCGTCGCCGAAGGGATTGCAGAACAGGCGGTTTACCTCAAGCGTTATCATGATATCTCGCATCTGGTGATCACCGACCCGAGTGATAAAAACCTCCAGGAACTGGCGAAGGTTCAGGAACAGCTGGATCACCATAATCTGTGGCAGCTGGAAAACCGTATTAATGAAGTACTGGAACAGCTTGGCCTGGAAGCAGACATGGAGCTGGCATCGCTTTCCGGCGGCTGGTTACGTAAGGCGGCGCTGGGTCGCGCGTTAGTGAGTAACCCGCGCGTACTGCTGCTGGATGAACCGACGAACCACCTGGATATTGAAACCATCGACTGGCTGGAAGGGTTCCTGAAAACCTTCAATGGGACAATCATTTTCATCTCCCACGACCGTTCATTTATCCGCAATATGGCGACGCGCATTGTCGATCTCGACCGCGGTAAGCTGGTGACCTATCCCGGGAACTACGATCAGTATCTGCTGGATAAAGAAGAAGCGTTGCGCGTAGAAGAGTTACAAAACGCGGAATTTGATCGCAAGTTGGCGCAGGAAGAAGTCTGGATCCGTCAGGGTATCAAAGCGCGTCGTACGCGTAACGAAGGTCGTGTGCGTGCGCTGAAAGCCATGCGTCGCGAGCGTGGCGAACGTCGCGAAGTGATGGGCACAGCGAAGATGCAGGTCGAAGAGGCTAGCCGTTCTGGCAAGATTGTCTTCGAAATGGAGAATGTTGATTACCAGGTTGACGGAAAGCAGCTGGTGAAAGATTTCTCCGCGCAGGTGCAGCGCAGCGATAAAATTGCCTTAATTGGGCCTAACGGCTGCGGCAAAACGACGCTGCTTAAGCTGATGCTGGGACAATTACAGGCCGACAGTGGTCGCATTCACGTCGGGACGAAGCTGGAAGTTGCCTATTTCGATCAGCACCGCGCCGAACTGGATCCGGATAAAACCGTGATGGACAACCTTGCTGAAGGTAAGCAAGAGGTGATGGTTAACGGCAAACCTCGCCATGTTCTGGGCTATCTCCAGGACTTCCTGTTCCATCCGAAACGTGCGATGACGCCAGTACGTGCGCTCTCTGGCGGGGAACGCAATCGCCTGCTGTTGGCGCGTTTATTCCTGAAGCCCAGCAATCTGTTAATTCTCGATGAACCAACCAACGATCTGGACGTCGAAACGCTGGAACTGCTTGAAGAATTAATTGATAGCTATCAGGGCACCGTGCTGTTGGTGAGCCACGACCGTCAGTTTGTTGATAATACCGTGACCGAATGCTGGATCTTCGAAGGCGGCGGTAAAATTGGTCGTTATGTCGGCGGTTATCATGATGCGCGCAGCCAGCAATCGCAGTATGTGGCGTTTAAACAGCCAGTTGCGAAAAAAACAGAGGAAACTGTTGCCCCTAAAGCAGAAATTGTCAAACGCGGCACGAGCAAACTAAGCTATAAACTGCAGCGCGAACTGGAGCAGCTCCCCGCGTTGCTTGAAGAACTGGAAGCTAAGCTGGAAACCTTACAGGCTCAGGTTGCTGACGCCGCGTTTTTTAGTCAGCCGCACGAGCAAACGCAACAGGTGTTAGCTAATCTGAACGAAGCGGAACAAGAACTTGAGCAAGCCTTTGAGCGCTGGGAGTATCTTGAGTCTTTGAAGAATGGCGCATAATTAAAGGAGCACATATGTGCGAACATCACCATGCCGCGAAGCATATTTTGTGCTCGCAGTGTGACATGCTGGTGGCGTTACCTCGCCTTGAGCATGGTCAGAAAGCGGCATGTCCACGATGTGGCACTACGTTAACCGTTGAGTGGGACGCGCCCCGGCAGCGTCCCACTGCCTATGTTTTAGCCGCATTATTTATGCTGCTGCTGTCAAATCTCTTCCCCTTTGTGAATATGAACGTCGCAGGGGTGAGTAGTGAAGTGACGCTGCTGCAAATCCCCAGCGTGCTCTTTTCTGAAGATTACGCCAGTCTCGGCACCTTCTTTATCTTATTCGTTCAGCTGGTTCCGGCCTTTTGTCTGCTGACGATCCTGCTACTGGTAAACCGGGTTCAGATGCCCGAGCGGCTTAAAGCATGGCTGGCGCGCATTTTGTTTCAGTTAAAAAGCTGGGGAATGGCGGAAATTTTCCTCGCGGGCGTGCTGGTGAGCTTTGTTAAGCTGATGGCCTATGGCGATATCGGTGTGGGCAGTAGTTTCATCCCGTGGTGCTTCTTTTGTCTTCTCCAGTTACGTGCATTCCAGTGTGTCGATCGTCGCTGGCTTTGGGATGATATTGCGCCGATGCCGGCTATCAAACAGGTCTTAAAGCCAGGTGTACCCGGTATCCGGCAAGGATTGCGTTCCTGCTCCTGTTGTACGGCTATTCTTCCGGCTGATGAGCTGGTGTGTCCGCGCTGTCAGACGAAAGGTTATGTGCGGCGTAAAAACAGTTTGCAATGGACATTAGCCTTACTGTTCACGTCGATCATGCTTTATCTTCCTGCCAATATTCTGCCGATTATGATCACCGACCTGCTGGGGTCAAAATTGCCATCGACGATCCTTGAGGGGGTGGTTTTAATCTGGAGTGAAGGTTCTTACCCGGTGGCAGCGGTTATCTTTATCGCCAGTATTATGGTGCCGACATTAAAAATGATCGCCATTGCCTGGCTGTGTTGGGATGCCAAAGGGCACGGTAAACGCGACAGTGAACGGATGCATTTAATTTATGAGGTTGTGGAATTTGTCGGTCGCTGGTCAATGATCGACGTTTTTGTAATTGCCGTACTCTCTGCGCTGGTGCGCATGGGGGGATTAATGAACATTTATCCTGCAATGGGTGCTTTGATGTTTGCTTTAGTCGTCATTATGACAATGTTTTCTGCGATGACATTTGATCCGCGTCTGTCGTGGGACCGTGAACCAGAACCAGATCATGAGGAGTCCTGACAGCATGGAATCTAAAAGTGGGGAAGCCAAAGTGCAGAAGGTAAAAAACTGGTCGCCCGTGTGGATATTCCCTATCGTCACTGCACTCATTGGCGCGTGGGTTCTGTTTTACCACTACAGCCATCAGGGGCCGGAAGTCACGTTGATTACGACCAATGCCGAAGGTATTGAAGGAGGTAAAACGACGATTAAAAGCCGCAGCGTAGATGTCGGCGTGGTTGAAAGCGCTACTCTGACGGATGATTTGACCCATGTGGAAATTAAAGCACGCCTCAATTCCGGTATGGAAAAGCTGCTGCATAAAGATTCTGTTTTTTGGGTTGTGAAGCCGCAGGTGGGGCGTGCAGGTATCAGTGGCTTGGGAACGCTGTTGTCCGGGGCATATATTGAGCTACAACCTGGTAATAAAGGCAGCAAGCTGGAAAATTACCAATTGCTCGATTCTCCACCGCTGGCGCCGCCTGATGCGAAAGGGATCCGTGTGAACCTGGACAGTAAAAAAGCCGGTCAATTGAGTCCGGGTGACCCGGTGCTGTTCCGTGGATATCGCGTGGGCTCGGTTGAGACCAGCACGTTTGATGCGCAAAAACGCACGATCAGCTACCAGCTTTTCATCAATGCGCCAAACGATCGACTGGTAACCAGTAATGTTCGTTTCTGGAAGGACAGCGGTATTGCCGTCGATCTCACTTCGGCAGGTATGCGAGTGGAAATGGGCTCGCTCACCACGCTGTTTGGCGGCGGAGTAAGCTTTGACGTACCGGAAGGGCTGGAACAAGGCCAACCGGTTGAACAGCTCTCCTCTTTCAATCTGTATGACGATCAAAAAAGTATTCAGGATTCCTTGTATACCGATCACATTGATTACCTGATGTTCTTCAAGGATTCAATTCGTGGTCTGCAGCCGGGAGCGCCGTTGGAGTTCCGTGGTATACGCCTGGGTACAGTAAGTAAAGTGCCTTTCTTTGCGCCAAATATGCGCCAGGTATTTAACAACGATTACCGCATTCCTGTTCTGGTGCGTATCGAACCTGAACGGTTGAAAGCGCAGTTAGGCGAAGACACCGATGTGGGGGCTCATCTTGCTGAGTTGCTCAAACGTGGGCTGAGAGGGTCATTGAAGACGGGGAACCTGGTGACCGGCGCGCTGTATGTCGATCTCGACTTTTACCCGAAAGAGCCGCCAATTACAGGGGTACGCGAGTTTAATGGTTATCAAATTATTCCGACAGTGAGCGGCGGTCTGGCGCAGATTCAGCAGCGTCTGATGGAAGCGTTGGATAAGATTAATAGCCTACCGCTGAACCCGATGATTGAGCAGGCGACCACGACTCTGTCGGAAAGCCAGCGCACGATGAAACACCTGCAAACTACGCTGGATAACATGAATAAGATCACATCCAGCCAGTCGATGCAGCAGCTTCCTGCGGATATGCAGAATACGTTGCGTGAACTGAATCGCAGCATGCAGGGCTTCCAGCCGGGTTCTGCGGCCTACAACAAGATGGTGGCAGATATGCAGCGTCTTGATCAGGTACTGCGTGAACTGCAGCCGGTTCTGAAAACGCTGAACGACAAGAGCAACGCGCTGGTGTTTGAAGCGAAGGACAAAAAAGATCCAGAGCCGAAGAGGGCGAAACAATGAAAAAGTGGCTAGTGGTGATGATGGCGGTCTGGCTGACGTCATGTAGCTCCAGCGGAGAGAATAAAAGCTATTATCAGCTCCCCATTGCGCAAGGGGGGGGACAAAGTTCAGCTAATCAGGGCAACCGCCTGCTGTGGGTTGAACAGGTTGCCGTACCTGATTACCTGGCGGGGAATGGTGTGGTGTACCAGACCAGCGACGTGAAGTATGTGATAGCGAATAACAATCTCTGGGCCAGCCCACTGGATCAGCAGTTACGTAATACCCTTGTCGCTAATCTCAGTATGCAACTTCCTGGCTGGGTGGTTGCATCTCAGCCGTTGGGAAGCACTCAGGATACGCTTAACGTGACGGTGACAGGCTTTCACGGACGTTACGATGGCAAAGTGATTGTCAGCGGTGAATGGTTGCTGAATCACCAGGGGCAATTAATCAAGCGTCCGTTCCATATCGAAGTTGTGCAGACGCAGGATGGCTACGATGAAATGGTGAAAGTTCTGGCCAGCGCCTGGAGTCAGGAAGCGACGGCTATTGCCCAGGAGCTGAAACGTATTCCATAAGCTTAAGTAATTGTAAATTATGCCGCCTCAGGCTTATCGCCAGAGGCGGTTTTTTTTATTTTTTTAGCGGTTGAGGTAGCTGTTCTGACAGAGAATTTTTGTACAAATGATTTACCAGCTAGCTCACAATTATGACACTGGCGTGAATTTTGCGCATTGACGAGCCTGATGTTTAGGGGTATTCGTTTAGTGTGATTGCACACTTAGTAATCACTGTTTTCTTTTCCACCAGACCTAAAAATGAGGGAAACGAGGCATGAAGAGACAAAAACGAGATCGCCTGGAACGGGCACATCAACGTGGATATCAGGCCGGCATTGCCGGACGCTCAAAAGAAATGTGTCCCTACCAGACGCTGAATCAGAGGTCATACTGGCTGGGAGGCTGGCGAGAAGCCATGGGGGATAGGGTTTTAATGGCCTGATTCTGTCTCTTTAGATAAAAGAAACCTCCGCTAAGCGGAGGTTTCGCCTTTTGTAGACCGGCAAAATAACGAGCGCTGTCATTCGGCCATGTCGCACTGCCAGACCTACAGATGTCTGCGATTAGAACGCCGAGGTGTCCTGGAACAGACCCACTTTCAGATCATTTGCGGTGTAGATCAGGCGACCATCAACCAGCACTTCACCATCAGCCAGACCCATGATCAGGCGGCGGTTAACGATGCGTTTGAAGTGAATGCGGTAAGTGACTTTCTTCGCGGTCGGCAGAACCTGACCTGTGAATTTCACTTCGCCCACGCCCAGTGCACGGCCTTTACCTTCGCCGCCCAACCAGCCGAGATAGAATCCAACCAACTGCCACATGGCATCCAGACCCAGGCAACCTGGCATTACCGGATCGCCGATAAAATGGCATCCGAAGAACCACAGGTCCGGGTTGATGTCCAGTTCAGCTTCCACATAACCTTTGTCAAAGTTGCCGCCGGTTTCGGTCATCTTGATGACACGATCCATCATCAGCATGCTTGGTGCAGGCAGTTGTGGGCCTTTAGCACCAAACAGCTCACCGCGACCAGAGGCAAGAAGGTCTTCTTTTGTATAGGATTCGCGTTTATCTACCATGTTCTCTGTAAGCCTTATTTTATTGAAGCACGCAGGATAGCTAACACGTGTACGCTGAACAAGTCCGATCAGTTCGGAATAATCCAATTCAGCCAACGTAGCGGCCATGGAAAACGGTGACGGCCTTCCTGTTGCGTTGCCGCAGCAATACGCTCCTGGATAGTTTGCATCAGCGTCGTCTGACCTTCTCCATCCCACACCAAATTTAATAGCAGTGGCAGCGCATCGGTCACGTCGTCTACTGCCCAGATAGTGAATTTTTCTTCTTCAACAGCCTGCAACAGTGCGGGTGGCAGGCTCAGATGTCTGACGTTGGCTGCAGGGATAATCACACCCTGAGTCCCCGTTAATTCACGCTGCTGGCAGATGGCAAAGAAGCCTTCAATTTTCTCATTCAGACCGCCGACAGGTTGAGCACGACCAAACTGATCGACAGAACCGGTTATCGCGATGCTTTGATTGACGGGAACGTCAGCGAGAGCGCTTATTAGCGCACACAGTTCTGCCATAGAGGCGCTGTCACCGTCTACTTCACTGTATGATTGCTCAAATGTCAGAGAGGCAGAGAACGGTATTTGCTGTTCAAGCTGGAGTTCCGACATCAGGAACGCCTGCATAATCATCATACCCTTGGCATGAATATTTCCGCCCAGCTCGGCTTTACGTTCAATATCGGTAAATTCGCCATCGCCAATATGCACGACGCAACTGATACGTGAAGGTTCACCAAATGCGCGGGGATGACCTGGAAATTCAATCACCGACAGGGCGTTTATTTGTCCAATACGCTCGCCTTCCGTTTCAATGAGGATCTGCTCTTGCAGGATCTCATCCTGCATCCGTTCAGAGAGGAATCCTTCTCGCCATTCACGCTGAGCAAGCATCAGGCTCAATTGCTCCGCAGTGCAGGTATCACTGTCGCAAAGAGGGGCCACTTCTTTGAGCTGGCGGGTGATCCATAG
This sequence comes from Citrobacter sp. RHBSTW-00029, assembly GCF_014104295.1. NCBI lineage: Bacteria > Pseudomonadati > Pseudomonadota > Gammaproteobacteria > Enterobacterales > Enterobacteriaceae > Citrobacter > Citrobacter sp. RHBSTW-00029. Next base: position 2,473,041 of record NZ_JABXRT010000001.1, on the reverse strand, counting down.
CGGATTAAGCGGCAGCGTATCCTGTTCGCCGGTATAGCGAACGGCTTCGCGGATGAGAACCTGCCAGGCATCGGCAGCGGGATAGGGCAGATTGTTGCGGCGGGCAGTATGCGTTACCCACTGACACCACTGTGTCATGGTTTCGGCATCCACTATCTGCAAGTTATCTTCAAATTCGCTGTAGATAGCCTGTTCTGCCAGTTCTGGTTCCATTTCCTGGAAGTCTGCCAGCGATTCACGTTCGCCGACCAACACCACTTTCAGTTTAAGCGGCATAGAAGGGACGGAGACTGGCAGGGGGCGAGACTCATCAAAAGCCACCCAGTCAAAACGTTCGTGGCTGACAATGGCTTTCAGGCGCATCCACAACAACGGCTGAGCCAGAAGTGTGCGCAATGAGATAACCAGCACACCGCCGTTGGCCTGATGGACCAGTCCCGGTTGCAGCGTAATTTCGCCATTGAACTGGCGCAGACAGCCAAACAGTTGTTCGGCCTCAACCCAGTCAGCATTAACCACCTGAGTTAACGTCGCAAAGTTGTCGTCTGCTTTCTCTGCTGCGCGGTAACGAATAGTGTGGCCGGATACATCGTAATGCCCCCCGGTTAACTTATCGGCATCCGCATGCAAGGTACGTGCAGCCGTTGCAATAAGATTGAGATACTCAAGCTCTTCGGGCGCTTTCACCAGCATAAACGAGGACGTAGCCCAGTGCTGAAGAAGTTGCTCTAGCGCGAATTGTAAACGTGGCTGAGTATCACTGAGTAAGGTGTCGGTGTCGTCAGTGACGTGCGGCTGTGCAAATATTTCCTGATAGCTATCGGTATCAGGAACCAGATCACGCCATGCAAGTTTCGTAATGGTCAAAGTTGATGTTTTTTAGTCTGTTGTAAAAAACGAGATTATACCGTAACCATCAGCACTGCACACGTGGAAAGCGCCGCTAAACGAATGTGATGACGCGCGACAGTTCACAGGCTGGATATTCTTTTCTTCAGATGCCGAAAAAGCTGATATTCTGATAAGAGTTACACGGTAACATTGAGATCGCAATGAAATATCAACAACTTGAAAATCTTGAAAGCGGATGGAAATGGAAGTACCTGGTGAAGAAGCATCGCGAGGGGGAGTTGATTACCCGCTATGTGGAAGCCAGCGCTGCCAAAGAAGCCGTTGATTTGTTGCTAACCCTCGAAAATGAACCGGTTCGGGTCAACGCCTGGATTGAAGAATACATGAACCCAGCACTGCTCAATCGTATGAAGCAAACGATCCGGGCGAGGCGTAAGCGGCACTTTAATGCAGAACATCAGCATACGCGTAAGAAATCGATCGATCTGGAGTTTATGGTCTGGCAGCGTTTAGCCGGGCTTGCGCAGCGACGTGGTAAAACGCTCTCAGAAACGATTGTGCAGTTGATTGAAGATGCGGAACATAAAGAAAAGTATGCGAACAAGATGTCGACATTGAAACAGGATCTACAGGCGTTACTGGGTAAAGAGTAGGGTACGGGTAACGTCAATATGGAGCGTGTCTGTGCTTTTGCATGATATGTAGGTGAAAAAAAACCCCGCCAGGCGGGGTTTTTTTATAAGACGATAACTTAAGCCTGAGGCTGAGTTACAACGTCTTTGATGCCTTTAACTTCGATCTCAACACGACGATCCGGAGCCAGGCAGTCGATCAGCGCAGCGCGAGCTTTCACGTTGTCACAGGTGTTGCCGGTAACCGGGTTGGATTCGCCCATACCACGTGCGGAGATTTTGTCAGAAGGAATACCTTTAGAGATCAGGTAATCAACAACAGACTGAGCACGTTTCTCAGACAGACCCTGGTTGTAAGCGTCAGAACCGATGCGGTCAGTGAAGCCCAGAACAACGACGGAACCGTCTTTCGGATCCAGGTTGCTCAGCTGGCTGTACATCTGATCCAGAGCCTGCTGGCCTTCTGGTTTCAGAGTCGCTTTGTTGAAGTTGAACAGAACGTCAGACTTCAGAGTGAAGTGTTTGGTCTGTACTTCTGGAGCCGGAGCCGGAGCCGGAGCAACTACCGGAGCTGCTTCTTCCTGCTGGCCGAAACGGTAAGAAACACCAACGCTCAACAGACCGTTGTCTGGACGACCACCAACGGTGTTCGCGTCACCGATGTTGTTGGTCCACTGGTATTCCAGACGGGTAGCGATTTCAGGAGTAATTGCATACTCTACGCCGCCAGCGAATACTGGGGATACACCAGTGTCGTGGTCTTTGAAGCCGTCGTTGTTTTTAGCATCTGCACGCCAAACCATACCACCCAGACGGGTATAAACGTCCAGATCGTCAGTGATTGGGTAACCCAGTTTAGCGGTCAGCTGAACGCCCTGAGCTTTGAATGCGCCATTTTCAGTGTTGCCTTTGTACGGCATACGACCTAACCAGTCGTAACCCATTTCAAAACCAACGTACGGGTTAACCTGGTAACCACCGAACGCACCAGCACCCAGTTGGCTTTCGTGGGTCGGTCCGTTGTTGTTGATCTGATTGTTGCCGATGTCATGGAACTGGGACCAACCCAGTTTAGCACCAGTATACCAGGTGTTATCTTTCGGAGCGGCCTGCGCCACGGTAGCGAAACCAGCCAGTGCCACTGCAATTGCGATAGCTGTCTTTTTCATTTTATGCGCCTCGTTATCATCCAAAATTCGCCATGAATATCTCCAGAGAGATAACACGGTTAAATCCTTCACCCGGGGACCAGTTCAATAGTTACTCTACCGATATCTGCGGCTTACGCCGAGCACCCCTGGCGATGTAAAGTCTACAACGTAGTTGAAAACTTACAAGTGTGAAGTCCGTCAGGCATATGAAAAAAAAAGGCTTGTATACACAATATTTAACATTTGTGGATGATTAATTGTACAGCTACTATCGCGGAAACCGCTTCACACAGGCGTTCTCACAAAAAAGGTGTTAAAGCTCAAAGCCGAATTTGAGGGTGAAAAAAAATTCCAGGATAAATCCTAATTTTACTTAATGATACAAATTCGAGTGAATTTTTAGCCCGGAATGCTGTCTCCCCGCAAGTGTCTGAGCGCGTACAGGACGCATGATAAATCCCATCGCATTGCCTTCATCTGCTGCTTTTACCAGCTCGGCATGTTCATCTTCGGTTAATTCTTCCGTCAGCCAGCCAATTACGACGCTGTAGTTACCCGTGCGTAGCGCACGAACCATAGATTCTAGCGTATTGCAGGGAGAGAGTTGGCTAATTTGCATGACTTTCGTCAATGGAAGCCCGGCCGACTGCACCCACTCCCGGCTTAGTTTTTGCTGAGGCGTCAGCCACAGCTGCCAGCGCGACTGCTGACCTAATTGCTGAAGCAGGGGAAGCAGCAGGAGCTGCGTCATCATGGGCTGGTCCTCGCGATAGACCACTTCACTGATAAGCCCAGCGGTAGTGTGCTCTGACGACACGCGCGCAATTTTGCTTGCTGTGGAAGAGAACGACGAAGAACGATTTGCATAGCCTGAAGTGTACATAATCAATCCAGCCCTGTGAGTTACTGTATGGATATACAGTAACCCTGCTATCACCAAAGATCAACCTTATTTTCTGAAACAGGTTCGCAGTTTTTGGTTGTTGTTACGGGAAAAACAAAATTCATCTTGCCCCTTGCGAATAAGTTGCCTATTTTCGTCATTAACGGATCCGCTACTGCAAATCATTTTATTACGTTATGATTTAAAAGGATTTTTATGAAAAAACTTTCTTATGCAAGGATCTATAAATCACAAGAATATCTGGCGTCATTGGGGACTATTCGTTATCGATCGCTGTTTGGGGGTTATAGCCTGACGGTTGAGGACACGGTATTCGCCATGGTCGCCAGTGGCGAGTTATATCTTCGGGCCTGTGAACAGAGTGCGCAGTACTGTGTAAAACATTCCCCTGTCTGGCTGACATTTATAAAACGTGGACGTCCGGTGGTGCTCAATTATTATCAGGTGAACGATACGCTGTGGCAAAATCAGCAACAACTGGTGTCGCTATCACGGTATTCACTGGATGCGGCGTTAAAAGAAAAGCAAAGTCGTTTTGCACAGCATCGCCTGCGTGGACTGCCGAACATGACATTCCATCTGGAAACCCTGCTGAATGAAGCAGGTATAAAAGATGAAAGCACATTACGCATGTTGGGGGCAAAAATGTGCTGGTTGAAACTGCGACAGGTTAATCCCGCCCTGACGGTGAAAATACTCTATGCCCTTGAAGGCGCAATTGGGGGAATTCATGAGGCGGCGCTCCCGGCGATTCGTCGCCAGGAGCTTGTGGAGTGGGTGAGTTCTCTTACGCCTGAACCGGTGTACTAGACGGCAATGCGGCAATTTGCTGCTGTAATCGTCTGATTTCTGGTAGTAGCGCTATCAATAGGCCAACTTGCTGTACGACCAGTGGTTCTTTACTGTCCGGGCGTGGTTCAAGATGCTGAATCCGTTGCTTCAGTCCTTCAAGCGCCTGGTATACGCGCTGCTCGTCAGCGGGTTGATGATGAAGTGCATCATCAACATAGCAAACGGCATCGTCCAGTAATGCCAGAACGTCCGGGTTGGTTAACTGTTCACGGTGTGCGCCCAGTGCCGAGATATAACTGGTAAAGGTATGGTTGAGGCACAGCAAGCGGAATGCCGTTTCGCGCGTTTGGGCAGTGACATCCGGTTCACTCGACATATTCGACACCACGGATGCCAGCTCCGCATCACGATTATGCGCATCGCGGCGCGCAATACGGTATGCCAGACGATTGTCTCGCCCCTGATGATACTGTTCGAGAATGGCATCAAGGTAACGACAGTTTGCATCGGTCGCCCGTTCAATCACCCGTGGCAGGTTGCGAAAGCGCCAGTCTGGCCAGATGAAACTGACGGCTGCCCATGCGATGGCACAACCAATCAGCGTATCGATGACGCGCGGCAGTGCGACTTCAAACCCTTCACCAAGCAGGTTAAAGCACAGCAATACCAGCAGCGTGATAAACATTGTGGCATGTGCGTACTGAACATTGCGGAAAGCAAAAAAGAGCACGCCGGTGATCACCAGCAGTATTAATTGCCCTTCCAGCGATGGGACGAACCACAGGATGGGCAGTCCAATCGCTATCCCGACTAATGTGCCGATAATCCTTAACGCCAGACGATGTCGTGTGGCGTTGTAGTTGGGCTGGCAGACAAACAGGCTGGTCAGCAGGATCCAGTAGCCATGGTTCATGCCCGTTATCTGGATAATGGCGTACCCGACGCAGAGCACCAGAGACATGCGAACCGCGTGGCGAAACAGCGCCGACTCTGGCGTAAAATTGCGACTCAGACGCAGCCAGATATCACTGAATCCGTGCGGACTGTCATCGGCAAGCTGATTTTCTGACTCATTGCGCGAGAGTACCTGAGCCTGTTCAGACTCAATGGTGGCCAGTTGCGCATCAATAGCCCGCAGGTTCGATAGTAAGAATCCCAGCGTATTGAGCAGATCTGCAGGGGCACCGCTTGCACGCATGCGCTCAAGGGCAGCATCTATATGTGTAAAGACTCGCTCAAAGTGTGGATCGTGCTGGTAAGGGGTGCGTAGCAAAATGCAGCGAGACAGTTGCGTACAGGCTTGTCCCTGCATCGACATTAGTCGCTGGAAACGAAACATCACATCGCTGTGACGGAAATGGTCGCGTAGCGTCTGGTACTGAATATGTGAGGAACTTGCGCGTTCGTGAATATCCTGCGCGACAAAATAGTAATGCAGTGTGCGGCGGGTTCCTCGCTGTCCGCGGTCACCGCGCAGACGGGTCAGTAATGATACTTTTGTTTGGTTCAGCGTCGCCATCAGTTGCCCATTGGCCAGCGCTAACTCATACAAGGGGGCCTGACTTTCATCTTCAATGTCGGGATCAAAAAGGCGGGATTTCAGCTCCAGGTAGTGTGCCAACTGTTCGTAGCTGCGTGCCAGATTGTCCTGCAGTGGACGAATCGGGAACAGAAGGTGACCGATGAGCGTCAGAAGGTTATACCAGATGGCGCCTGCAAGCAGCAGGATCGGTTGCTGATACCACTGGTCGTACAGTGATGTTCCCAGCATGGTGTAAATGGCGATCAGTAATGCACCAAAGGCGATGGTCGCATAACGCTGACCTAAGCCCCCCAGCAAAATAAAGCCGCTGGTGGAAAGCGTTAATCCAATTGCGAAAAGCCACGGCCAAGGGAAGAGCAATTCGACGGAAGCCGAAGCAATGAAAAAGCAGATCAGCGTAATGATCAAATTACGCAGACGACCCGCGAGCCGATCGTCCAGATCGGTCAGCGCGGCAGCAACCATGCCCAGCGTGAGCGGGATGGTCAGTTTGACGTCATCCAGCCACCACGGCAGCGCCGTAGTGCCGCAGAGCGCGATAAAAATCCGCACGTAGTACAGCCAGGTGCTGTTCCAGGTATAGCGTTTAAGCAGTGGACTTAACATAAAGGCCATCAGTTCCGATTATTCAAAGCGACGACGCGCGTTGGCTTCGCGTGCGGCACGGGCAACTTCGACTGAAACCACGCGACGACCAACGGGCCAGAGTGCAATTGCGGCGATTTTAAAGTTCGCAATACCAACCGGAATACCAATAATCGTAATGCACTGGGCAATACCGGAAACAATATGCATCAGGCACAGCCACCAGCCGAAGAAAATCAGCCAGAAAATGTTGAGCAGCGTACCGCCGGTATTCAGAAGCACGTTTTTACCCGCCGGGTTGAGTTCATCAACGTGAATCGCCTCATTACCGTAGGGGAACAGCGACAAGCGTGTGATTTCCCAGCAGGAGCGGGTCAAGGGTAGTGTGAAGATAAGCACGATACTGACTAACGTCGCCAGTAACCAGGCTAAGGTGGTGGCGAATCCCCCAAGCACAAAATTTAAAATATTCAGAACAGTACGCATAAACCCTCGGTTAACTCTGGTTTTCTGTGAGTTTGGCAATTGTAACGTTTTTTTGGGCTGGAGCACGTTTTCTCTGGCGGTTACACTGATAAGCAAACCTCTTCGTGTGGATCCGCGTAAGTCTTATGGAACTGAAAGCAACTTCTCTGGGAAAACGTCTGGCGCAACACCCTTACGATCGGGCCGTTATTCTCAATGCCGGCATTAAAGTCTCTGGCGACCGTCATGAGTATCTTATTCCATTCAATCAGTTACTGGCTATCCATTGTAAAAGGGGCCTGGTATGGGGTGAGCTGGAATTTGTGCTTTCTGATGATAAAGTTGTACGCCTTCACGGCACTGAATGGGCGGAAACCCAACGTTTCCACCATCATCTGAACATCCTCTGGCAGCAGTGGAGCCAGGAGATGAGCGACGTCGCTGCGGGAGTTTTACAGCAACAGCTGGATGCGATTGCGGCGCGTACCAGTGATAACAAATGGCTGACGCGCGAACAAACGTCAGGGCTGCAGCAGCAGATCCGCCGTGCCTTTGCCGCGCTCCCGCTCCCGATCAACCGACTGGAAGAATTTGATAATTGCCGTGAGGCGTTGCACCAATGCCAGGCATGGTTGAAGGACATTGAAGCCTGTCGCTTACAGCACAATCAGGCATACACCGATGCGATGCTGGCGGAGCATACCGAGTTTTTCCAGAAGATTGAGTCTTCACCGCTGAATCCAGCCCAGGCTCGTGCGGTGGTGAATGGCGAGCAGTCGCTATTGGTGCTTGCGGGGGCAGGAAGTGGCAAAACATCCGTTCTGGTTGCGCGTGCGGGCTGGTTGCTGGCGCGGGGAGAAGCGGCCGCTGAACAAATCTTGCTGCTGGCGTTTGGTCGCAAAGCCGCTCAGGAAATGGATGAGCGCATTCGCGAACGACTGAATACGCAAGACGTCACCGCGCGGACGTTTCATTCACTGGCGTTGCATATTATTCAACAGGGTAGCAAAAAAGTTCCGACAGTCAGCAAACTCGAAAATGATACTGCCGCCAGAAATAAGCTTTTTATCGCCACATGGCGTCAGCAGTGCAGCGAGAAAAAAGCCCAGGCTAAAGGCTGGCGACAGTGGCTGGAAGAAGAGATGCAGTGGTCCGTGCCAGAAGGCAATTTTTGGGACGATGAAAAATTACAACGTCGCCTGGCCTCACGTCTGGATCGCTGGGTTAGCCTGATGCGTATGCATGGTGGAGCACAGGCGGAGATGATCGCCAATGCGCCTGAGGCGATCCGCGACCTGTTCAGCAAACGTATAAAGCTGATGGCGCCGTTACTCAAGGCCTGGAAGAGTGCTCTGAAAGAAGAGAATGCCGTCGATTTTTCTGGATTGATCCATCAGGCGATTGTCATTCTGGAGAAGGGACGCTTTATCAGCCCCTGGAAGCATATCCTGGTTGATGAATTTCAGGATATCTCCCCACAGCGCGCCGCCCTGTTAGCCGCATTGCGCAAGCAAAACTCACAGACCACGCTATTTGCCGTAGGGGATGACTGGCAGGCCATTTACCGTTTCAGTGGTGCACAACTTTCGTTAACTACCGCCTTCCGGCAACACTTTGGTGAGGGCGATCGCTGCGATCTGGATACGACATACCGTTTTAATAGTCGTATTGGCGAAATAGCCAATCGGTTTATCCAGCAAAACCCGCATCAGCTTAAAAAACCGCTCAATAGCCTGACAGCAGGCGACAGGAAAGCCGTCACTCTGCTCGATGAAAGTCAGCTGGATGCGCTGTTGGATAAGCTATCCGGCTTTGCGAAAGCAGAAGAACGCATACTGGTGCTGGCGCGATATCACCACCTCAAACCTGCCAGTCTTGAGAAAGCAGCGACCCGCTGGCCCAAACTACAGCTGGACTTTATGACTATTCATGCCAGTAAAGGACAGCAGGCGGATTATGTCATTGTCGTTGGGCTTCATGATGGCAACGATGGTTTTCCGGCCCCGGCCCGTGAGTCGATTATGGAAGAAGCATTACTGCCAATGGTCGAGGATTTTCCGGATGCAGAAGAGAGAAGGTTGCTCTACGTGGCACTTACCCGTGCCCGGCATCGGGTGTGGTTGCTGTTTAATAAAGACGCGCCATCCTGTTTTGTTGATGAACTAAAACAACTGGATGTCCCGGTAGCGAGAAAACCCTGAAGAACAGGCGGCGACGGCGGCCGCCTGTCTGGCGATTATTTGAGGCGCTCTGCCAGATAACGGGCGTAATCCGGGATCAGGATGTCCGTTGCATCGTTGAAGTTTGGCGACTGGATAATAAAATCGGCGGTAGATACGTTGGTGGCAACCGGAATATTCCAAACTGTGGCCAGGCGCAGAAGGGCTTTAACATCCGGATCATGAGGCACGGCGTTGAGTGGATCCCAGAAGAAGATCAGCACATCAATTTTCCCTTCAGAGATCAGTGCGCCGACCTGCTGATCGCCGCCCATTGGACCGCTAAGCATGGCGTTGACATCCATGCCGGTCGCGCGTTGAATGAGATTTCCTGTCGTGCCTGTCGCATAGAGGACATGCTTTTCTAACAATGGCTGGTGGCGTTCTACCCAGCTCATCAGCATCTGTTTACAGTGATCATGTGCAACCAGCGCAATATGCTTACGCGCCGGTAAAGTGCGAGTCGTCAGTTCCATAGTACAGCTCCCAAGTTAACCTTATTACAGAGTACTGGAAGCGTTTGACGCTGCAAGAGAAAGACAAAAAAAATGCGTAGGTGAACATAAACGTCATGAGGGTGGCTGTTTCTCTGCCCATTGCAGAAAATTACTTCGTGTTTGCGCATCGGCCTGGCCAAACCAATATTTCAAACGCTGTTCGGTGAGTGTTTGTGACTGCGGCGGCACCCGATCCAGTTCAGAGACCCCTGAGAGCAATGCGCTGTCATCTGCCATCATAGTAGCAAATTGTGGGAGTGAAGCATGCTTAGACGATTTGTTATAGCGTTCAGTCTCGAGTTCATAATCCACGATTTTTGCCGATGAGGTAATCGACAAAATATCCAGCTTGACCGGAATGGGCATGGAATCGCCATCTAATAGTTCCACTCGGGGAGCTTCATCGAAATGCGTTGCGTCACGTTCGTTGTTCAGACGGGGGAGATGAAAATTGACCTGACTAACCAACTGAGTATCAAAACTGATGACCAGCGGAGGAGAAATATACAGACGTTCTTCATGGCTGGAGAGACGAATCGTTTTCTCAACGCGAAAGACAAGCTGATGCCGACCATTCTCCAGCTCAATACTGTCGGCACCGCGCAGTAAAGAGCTGGACACCTTTTTTCCGTCCAGCACCAGCAGGTCAATATCATTAGACAGGCGCAAAGAGGTCGCACAAACGGTTACCGGCAAAAACAGAGCAATCAGGGCTGTCACAATGCCGGTTTTCATAAGGTTCTCCTGTCCAGAAGATTTCTGTATAAGATGTATCTAAATTTTTCGACAATCATGTTTACTAACATATAGACATATTTTCTAGTTTAGCTCTCATGCGCCAGTATGGGATGAATGGTTGCGACGTCAGCTTTGTCGTACACTTTGCAAAACAGCCTGGAGGAAGACGATGAAAGAGACCGATATTGCTGGCATTTTGACATCTACCCGTACGATTGCGCTGGTAGGAGCAAGCGATAAACCCGATCGCCCGAGCTATCGGGTGATGAAGTATTTACTCGATCAGGGTTATCACGTTATCCCCGTGTCTCCTAAAGTTGCCGGGAAAACGCTGCTGGGGCAGCAGGGCTATGCGACACTGGCAGACGTACCAGAGAAAGTGGATATGGTGGATGTCTTTAGAAACTCAGAAGCAGCATGGGGAGTCGCACAGGAGGCTATTGCTATTGGTGCGAAGACTTTGTGGATGCAGCTTGGCGTGATTAATGAGCAGGCTGCCGTGCTGGCGCGCGATGCGGGCCTGGCGGTAGTGATGGATCGTTGCCCGGCGATTGAAATCCCCAGACTGGGACTGGCGAAGTAAGGTTGTACTGTTGCCGGATGGCGCATTGTATATCCGGCCTACAACTGTGTTTGTCGTAGGCCGGATAAAATGTTGTCAGTTGCGCAGGCGTGGAGCCTGGAGCTGTTTACGGATTGTCCGTGCCAGTTCATCCATCGATGGTTGCTCTGGATGTTCTTCCTGTAGCTCGCTACTCAACTGTGCTTCAGCCAGATACGTATGTACTGGCAGGCCATTATCGTCTTCCATCACCACGTGATACCAGGGAGCGGCGCGAAGTTCGTCGTTAACCGCCAACTCATCAGGTGACGGGTCATCAAGCGAATATTCCGGGTCGATATCCACGACCACTCCGAGGTAACCTAACAGGGAATGGCGGACCTGCTGGCCGATACCGAATTTGCTGGCAATCATAGTCACCTCCCGGGAAATAGATACCCTCTATGTAAGGGTAATATTCCACTTTTCAAGTTACATGATGCGACAGGCAAACCCTTTCAGATACAGCCCTTCCGGGTAGGTAGCGATCACAGGATGATCGGCGGCCTGACGGAACTGCTCTATAAATTGTACATCACGCCCGGCATCTATTGCGGCATCGGCGATGATTTTCTGAAATAAATCGGTGGTCATCAATCCGGAGCAGGAGAATGTCAGCAGTACGCCACCCGGATTCAGCAACTGAATTGCCAGCATATTGATGTCTTTATAGCCACGGCAGGCGCCCATCAACTGGCTCTTGTTTTCGACAAACTTCGGCGGGTCCATCACGATAACATCAAATTTCTCACCACGATCGCGATATGCGCGCAGCAACTTGAACACGTCATCACGCACAAACTCAGCTTTGCTCAGATCCAGCTTGTTCAGCTCTACGTTCTGGCGGGCAATATCGAGCGCTTCCTGGGAGGTGTCGACGCTGACCACCTGACGGCATCCGCCCATTAATGCTGAAACCGCAAAGCCGCCGGTATAAGAGAAACAGTTCAGGACACGTTTGTTTTCCACGTAACGACGCGTGGCCAGGCGGCTGTCACGCTGATCGAGGTAATAACCGGTTTTATGTCCGTGCTGAATATCAACCAGTAGTTTCATCCCGTGCTCTTCAATCGGCAGTAGAGCTGGCGGCAGTTCACCCGTGACGGGGCCCTGAGTCAGTTCCATGCCTTCTTTTTTACGCACGGCAACATCGCTACGGTCATAAATTCCGCACTCCGGGAAGACAACCTGCAGGGCGCTAATCAATGCGGCGCGTTGATATTCAGCACCGGCGCTGAGCAACTGCAATACCAGGAAGTTGCCGAAGCGGTCAATGGTGACGCCCGGCAGACCATCGGATTCGCCGGCGATCAGACGGTAGCTATCCAAACCATCTTTGTTCGCCAGCCAGTCTCGCCATTTCTGTGCTTGTTGCAGACGGCGGGTAAAGAAATCAATATCGATGGATTCAGACTTGTCGAATGTCCAGACGCGTGCACGGATCTGCGACGCGGGTGAGTACGCGCCGCGTGCTAACCATTTACCCTGATGGTCAACAATATCGATGGTTTCACCGAGGTTGGCTTTACCTTCCATACGTGCGACGGCACCGGAAAATACCCACGGATGGCGACGAAGTAATGATTTTTCGCGCCCTTTGGCTAACACTAAACGTACACTCATAATTTACTATTCTGTCAATTCAAAGAAATGGGCGCCATTGTCCTGAGTTTTACGTGTATTTGCAACGCGCACCGCGATGATAAGGAGAACCATAATGTCGAAAGTCTGCATAATTGCCTGGGTCTATGGCCGGGTACAGGGGGTGGGGTTTCGCTATACCACTCAGCATGAAGCGCAACGGCTGGGATTGACTGGCTACTCGAAGAATATGGATGACGGCAGCGTAGAGGTTGTCGCCTGCGGTGAAAGCGACCGGGTGGAACAACTGATGAAGTGGTTAAAAGCCGGGGGCCCGCGTAGCGCCAGGGTAGACAGAGTCCTCAGCGAACCGCATCGGCCTGGCGAAGAGTTAACGGGATTTAGTATCCGCTATTAAATACATTTGACCGGTTTTGGCAGACCGGCAATTTTGGTTGCCTGCTTGGCCGGACCTTTCGGGAACAGGCGGTAGAGATAACGGCTGTTGCCTTTCTCTTCGCCAAACTTATTGGCCATCGCTTTGACCAGCATACGAATAGCGGGGGAGGTATTAAACTCCAGATAAAACTCGCGCACAAAGCGCACTACTTCCCAGTGTTCAACTGACAGCGTAATTCCTTCGTTTTCAGCAATGGCAACTGCCAGCGGTTCGCTCCATTCGGTTGTGTCTTTTAAATAGCCTTCGCTATCAGTACTGATTTCTTTACCTTCAAAGATCAACATAATTCTTCACTGCGTTAGTCAAACTGGCGGCAGTTTACCAAAAAAGAAAGCCCCGCATAAGCGGGGCTGGATAATGTACGTAGTCATTTTAATCGCGGCTGGCGAAGCCCAGAATGCTCAGCAGGCTGACGAAGATGTTGTACAGCGATACATACAGGCTGACGGTTGCACGGATGTAGTTGGTTTCACCACCACGGATGATGTTGCTGGTTTCAAACAGGATGGCACCTGAAGAAATCAGGATAAACACCGCGCTAATCGCCAGATGCAGCGCTGGCAGTTGCAGGAAGATATTCGCAACCATACCAATCAGCACCACCACGATACCTGCCATCAGCATACCGCCGAGGAAGGACATGTCTTTACGCGTGGTCAGAACATACGCAGAGCAGCTGAAGAAGACCAGCGCCGTACCACCCAGTGCCATACCGATCACGTCACCCATACCTGCCGACAGGTAAGTGTTCAGAATCGGTCCCAGGATGTAACCCAGGAAACCGGTGAAAGCGAAAGCAGACAGAATACCTACTGGTTTATCTGCCGTTTTGTAGGTCAGGAACATCAGACCATACATACCAACCAGCGTCAGAATCAGACCCGGAGATGGCAGCATCAGTACTGTACTGGCAGTTGCGGTGATCGCTGAAAACGCCAGCGTCAGGCTGAGCAGGAAATAGGTATTACGCAGCACCTTATGTGTGCTGAGTAGCGATGTACGATCGCGCGAAGAACTAATAATACGATCCATGAGTCACTCTCTTATGACAGATGTAATTAATGATGGAGGATAATGAAATCAAGGGGAATGACACAGCGGTTTTACCCATCTTTACGCATTTTAACACGCCAGGCTTAAGCATATTATTTCAACAAAAGCTCCCGAATCAGATGTTAGCACTATAAGTGCAAAAATGTCAGATCCACCTCTCCCAGGTAACTGAAAAATATTGCGTTATTCCCGAATCTCTCTGACAGTGACAGCGGTGTTTACATAAAACAGAGCAATAAGGTAAAGGGAATGACTCAACATAAATCGAAGATATTGACGTTTACGCTGTTGGCTGTCTGTTTGATGTCTATTAACGGCGCGGCAAGGGCGGCAAATGTGCCTGCAGGTACACTACTTGCAGAAAAACAGGAGCTGGTCAGAAACAACGGCAGTGAGCCAGCCTCACTGGATCCGCATAAAGTCGAAAGCAACGTTGAGTTTAATTTAATCAGCGATATGTTCGATGGGCTGGTGGCCGTAAACCTGGATGGCACTATTGCGCCCCGTCTTGCTGCCTCCTGGGAGAATAAAGATAACACTGTCTGGACCTTCCATTTACGCCCAGGCATAACCTGGTCAGATGGATCGGCTATTACTGCACAGGATGTCGTCTGGAGCTGGCAGCGCCTGGTTTCACCGCAAACTACCTCACCCTATGCCTCTTATCTGGGCAATATACATGTCGCAAATGCGGTTGATATTGCTCAGGGGAAAAAAGATCCCGCGACGCTTGGGGTCAAGGCGCTGAATGACACCACGCTGGAAATTACCCTGACGCAGCCGACAGCGGCATTTTTAGCGATGCTGGCGCATCCATCGCTGGTGCCGCTGGATAAAGTGCTGATTGGCCGCTTTGGCGATAAGTGGACTCGTCCGGAGCACTTTGTCAGCAGTGGTGCGTATAAGTTGTCGCAGTGGGTCGTCAACGAGCGGATTGTTGCCGTGCGCAACCCGCATTACTGGGACGATCAGCACACGGTCATTAATAAAGTGACGTATTTGCCCATCAGTTCAGAGGCTGCAGACGTTAACCGTTACAAAGCCGGGGAAATCGATATTGTTTTTAGTGTTCCGGTCAATCAGTTCGCTCAATTGAAAAAGACGATGGGTGATGAACTCCATGTCTCACCTCAGCTTTCAACTTATTATTATCAGTTTAATACCACGCGTGCGCCGTTTAACGACCCACGCGTGCGTCGGGCGTTGAATATGGCGCTGGATAAGGACATCATCGCACAAAAGGTGATGGGACAGGGACAGCGTGCGGCGTGGGTTATCAGCCAGCCTGAAATTGGCGGGGTAAAATTACACGCGCCGGACTACGCATCATGGCCACTCGACAAACGCATTGCCGAGGCAAAAAAACTGCTGGCGGAAGCGGGCTACGGCCCTGAGCATCCGCTTAACTTAAATCTGCTCTACAACACTTTCGAAACGCATCAGCGAATCGCGATTGCCGCCTCGTCAATGTGGAAGAAAAATCTTGGCGTTGAGGCAAAACTGCAGAACCAGGAATGGAAAACGATGCTGGATACCATGCACACCGGCAATTTTGACGTCGTACGCTATGCATGGATAGCGGATTACGACGATGCGTCGAGTTTCCTCAATATTTTCCGCACAGGTGATAGTGAAAACACCACCCGATACAGTAATCCAGCCTTTGACGAAGCGATGCACAATGCGGCGAAAGCAACTTCGCTCCAGGAGCGAGGCAAATATTACCAGCAGGCTGAAGACCTTTTAGGGGAAGATGTGCCAGCGATTCCGGTTTACCACTATGTTCGTACCCATCTGGTGAAGCCATGGGTGGGGGGATTTGCACCGGATAACCGGGGAAACTACTACACCAAAGATATGTACATCAAAAAACAGTAAACAGCAGCAGCCCGGATTTGTGCTGAATAAACGGTCAATTTGTTGTTATTTAAGTCGATTAACAACATTTTGGCTGTTTTTTAGGCAAACGAACACATTGGTGCTTTACAGGTTCGTTCGGGATGTTTATAGTGCGCCTCATTGGAAGCGTGGCCGAGCGGTTGAAGGCACCGGTCTTGAAAACCGGCGACCCGAAAGGGTTCTAGAGTTCGAATCTCTACGCTTCCGCCAATTTATTAACAGAATCAATAACTTAAGAGTTAGTTTTGATTTTGTACTGCATAAAGTATTGCATCAAAAGCCCGTGTAAACGGGCTTTTTTTGTATCTAAAATCCCTGTTTTTCATCAAAAAACTTATCCAGTCTTCATCCCTTCCTGTACAACAAAACCCTTTAAAAGCAGAAATACGATAGCAGGGAGCCTCCGGAGATTTAGTAATCGACGGATGATTTCACACCAATCTTAAGAACCTACCAGCAATAAGCTCAGCTGACCTACGCCATTACTGGACAACCTGTTGTTCTGTCAGTTAAAACAACTAAAAAAGGTAAAACGGACAGCACAGTAATGAAACGAAGTGAACTCAGGAAACTATTGGAAGAATGGTTTGATGTAGAGCGGTATGAAGCGATAAAGGAACTCACCCTTCAGCAATTCTATGTTGAGGTTGAGCGGCGTATCTTGGCTTACAAGATGTTGCTGAAACGGGATACATTACCGCCTCTGAACAGACTTTTATTAGATGATTACCGCTATAAGATCCTCAGAGGTGAAATTTTTTTTAGCGGCGACACGTCCACGCAAGGACATGGGCTTGCCAGAACTTACGCAGTGGTCCCCGTAACCCGGAGCAACGCACAATTATATGCGAAAAGTTTAACTCTGATTGGAACCCATCCTGAAACATCCCAAAGAAGTCAGTCTGAATATATGTCGGAGTACCTGAAGGAATCCGGCATCAAAAGTCTGTCCTCAATTACTGTCGATATCTTCCTGCAAGAGGCTTCAACCGAAGATATCATCGAACACCTGAAGGTGCTCATTCCCCAATGGAAAAAACAGCTAAAAATGAACGATCCGGCTGTTCGGAAGTATCGTTTTGGTAAAAGCACGTTGAGAAAAATCATCGACTATCGACTCATCCCTATGATGGATCTCATTTTTTGGGGGGCAGATAATAATGATACCAAAATCTCACTGTCGCTGATGTCATCGCTGCTTCATGAGAACAGCGAGAAGGATAGGGATGAGGGAATGCTTAAGGTGACTGACTATCCGCTGGCTATGGCGTTGCTGACAGACGAGAACTATCTGAAATCGTTTGAAGATTACATGATGGAAAACAATGTATTAAAAGACACAAAAATTGTAGATCACGTCAAAGACGAGAAGAAGAAAGAAGATAAGTAAAAAAGGGTTACGTTCGCCCTGAGCGAACGTGATCACATCCATCCTCAACCATTTTTTTTCTGTTCACCTACCCCCATTTTTTTCGAAAAAGTCTTTTGCCAACATCCCTAAAACGCCATAAGCGAATTAGCTATTATTGTCCTCGTTGAAACAACAGAGGAAAAAACAAATGAGAAATGAAATCGCAGGTAAAAGATTAATCCGTGTTCCTGAAGTTCTTAGAAGAGTCGGATTTAGTCGAACCACAATGTATGAGCTTATTAAGGAAGGCCGATTCCCGGATAAGGTAATCATAGGGGCAAGATCTGTAGCCTTTGTGGAAAGTGAGATTGATGCTTGGATTGAAAATACTATTTCAGATTCACGCAAAAATAATAAATAACATAAAAGAGGAAGCGAAAATGAAAGTGCAAAAAATAGAAATAAATGTTAGCAATGATGATACAAAATACTTTGTTCTGAAAAGCGGGGAAGACTATGACTACTATTTGCGATGTATGCATGAGTATATGGGGGAAAGATTCTATCATAACCTTGAAGACGATGGTTATATGGAGGGTGTTTTAAAATCAATAATAGAGAATGGTAAGAAAGATTTTAATGAGTTCTTGAAAAAACATAAATATAAAGCATCGATTAAAAACGTATATTTTGATGAAGTGCTTGTCAACCTGAGGCAGATACATCATGTGATGAGTCACTATATTTTATATACATAATCGCTGTCGTCATCTATTCGGCCCCGCAAGGGGCTAATATAAAACGAAATGAATAAAATAAGCATTTAATTATGAGGATATAAGTATGTCTAAAGAAACTGTTATTGAAAATAAATCAACAGAACTGTTTTATGATCTTGCTTGTAGATCGTTTACAGCAAGCTGGAATCTGTTCATGGAAGTGAATGGTGATGGAGATGCCAATGACTATCTGGATGATCCGGATTTTATGAGTCCATTTATTATTTATGTGATTGACCATATTCAGAATAACTTTGAGAGATTTACCACGCAAGAAGGAAACTGTGGTGATATTAATCAGGTCAACTTTGAACAAGTAGCAGCCTTACTGGTAGGGTATTCAGAAAACTTTAGAAAGTAAGAACTAATCTTGCCCCGGAAGGGGCTAACTATAAACAAAAGGAAAAACAGATGAATAATGATATGACAGTAATCGTAAGTATGTTATGTGAAAAAACACCTAAAGTGATGAACCTTATCCAAGAGAGCTTGGATATATTTATCGCATTAAGAGGTAGCTCTGTCGAAGAAATCATGAATGATAAGACCTTGTTAGATGATTTAAATCGTTATGTAAATGAGACACTGTATGATGAGATGGATGTGGAATATGGTTCTGTAATCATCAAAATAGTATCTAATAAATAGTATTAATACCTTCTCGATATGTATCTAATGTTTAACTTAATAAAAGGAATCAGTATGAAAGAGATTATTTTAAATGAAAGTAATAAAATGGTAGTAGATTTTATCACAAATGTATTACAGGGGTATTGCGAAACGATCTATAGTATCTCTGAAAAACAGCCTGAAACAGCCATGAATATTTTAACAGGGGAAATGTTATCAGAGATACTTTATGATGTGTTGATTACCTGTGAAGTTGAAGACTATGTTAAAAGTGGAAGAGGCAAAGATGTATCTGAGATCAACATGGATAAGTTAAAGGAAACGATTTTATACTGGCATAAAGAGCATATCATTGAACTTGTACTGAAAAACATAAAACCGGATGGTGCTGAGGAGCGTATTTACTGGAAGTTAAAAATGACTGTGAATCAGTATTGAAAAATGGCAATATTCCCTCGTGTGTAGGGAAATAATCCTGTAATGAACTGGAGATAACCAATATGATTGATGAATTCCATGTTATGTATATGTATAAAAAAATCCAAGCTGAAGCTGCGACGACAGATATGAAAACACTGGAACAGCTTTTGAAGAAGTTCCGCCAAGTTGTCGCGGAGCGCCGGGAAGAATACTATCAGGAGATTGGTGAGAAAAAGGCTCAGAAATTGAGGGCCAAGAGATTACAACAGTTGCTTGAGATAATGGGGCGTGATCGTGTATCACCGGTGGATCTCATTGACTGGCGATAGCCAGTCATAATATTGTAGCTTCAACAAGCAACGGAGGTGTCTATGGGCTGGGAGCTTCATATAATAAGAACGGAAAATTGGTTCGATAGCGCAAGCAATCCAATCAGTAGTGAGGAATGGCTCCAGCTTGTTAATGATGATAAAGAACTATCAATAGATCGCAAGAATGGGGAGTTTTTTGCTATATGGAGTGGTCAAAGTGAACACGATGAACGTTGGCTTGATTGGAATGATGGAAGGATTTCGACTAAGCATCCAGACGAGGCGCTTTATTGTAAGATGTTGCAGATAGCTGATAAGTTAAATGCTGTAGTTGTTGATGAGGATGACCATAAATATTTGCTATCAAGCGAACTGATGAATCCGTTATGGGCTAATTCGTCATATACTAGTAAAAACACATCTTTATGGCACTGGTTAATTTCAAAGATAAAATAATATTTCCCATAATAAAATAGTTGATTGTTATAACATAAGACAAATTAACGGTTGTATTTAACTACTATATCTAAATAGATGGAATGAAAAATGACATCTTACGCTAGTGATTTAATTATTTCGCCCTTTTATTTTTGCTAGGTTAGTGTATAATGACTCTTTGAATATAGTGAAAGTACATTTGAGTGTATATTACTTTTTATAGTGATCAAAATGGACAAAAAAATAGAGTTTCTCTATCAATCTATCAGTGATGTTCAGAGTACAATTAGGGCGATTGATGTTAAAATTGGTTTTCTGTTTGTCGTTGCTTTCATGCCAATAACGTTGGTGAAAGATATATCTGACGCTGTTTTGTTGTTGTGGAAACAATATGATATCTGTAAGCTGCTCATCATTATAATGATATGTTCTTGGATTGTGTCCGTGTTGTATTTGTTTTTAGCATTAACTTCTATATCAAATCCTACTTCTGGGATTTATGGGCAAAAACCGAAAGGAATATTTTACGGTGATGGCATTTTTAAAATTGAGTATTCATTTATTGGATCTTTTATAAAAGCAAAGGCAAACTACACGGTAAAAGATGTTTTTGATCTGTTACCCGATGAAACGCAGATAATGCATGAGTTAATTTATGAAAAGATGAAGTTAACTTATATCAGGGAAATGAAGTTCTGCCGATACGCTATTTGCACGAAGTTTATTTATGTCTGGCTATCATTAAGTATTGGATTGTATCTTTACTCCTTAACTATCAAGTAAACATTATGGATAATGCAAAAAAAGATCAGATAAAAGATATTGTTAATACCGCTCTGGACCGGGCTGAATTGCATTGGGAAAATGGTGGGAAAACAATAGTTGTTCATGAAAGCCTTGCAAAAGCTAATTTAGGAATGGAAGGATATGCGATAGATGCCGCTGTTCCATCAATGTTGCCCGGACACCCTTGGGTCTCTGAAGATGAGACAATCATTAGTGAGTTTGTTGCTTTCGTTGCCGATATGCGCGACTCAACAAAACACTTATTAAACGCAATATCTGCAAGGACAGCTAAAGTATCGCAACTGCAACGGGTATTTTATGAAACCTCGGCGCTTTTACCTGCTTTAGCAAAAACAGTAGAATTTGAAGGGGGGCAAGTAACAGAGTATTTAGGTGATGGTATTCTTGCATTTTTTAAAGTGAGCGAAGATGACAGAGCCGATGCTATGTATCGTGCTAGACGAGCAGCAATTGATTCAATAGAGGATACGCGTAATATTATTAATATGGCTCTTTCAGAGCGATATTCATTACCAGCGCTGGATATTGGTGTAGGACTTGCAATGAGCAAAGCTATTGTCTCGTTAGTTGGATTGCCTTCAAGTAAGCAACCTAAAGCATTTGGTGAGTGTGTATTTAGGGCGACGAAAATGTCTTCAGGAAGAAATGAAGTTTGTGTAGATGAGCGTATGCAGAAATTCTGGCCTAAATCAAAAGGTGGGCGTGTGGTTTTTAGGCTAAAAACGTTTGGAGAGGGAGAAAAGGCTGTTTCTGGATATCTGATGGGGAAAAGTTAATATTCATAATATTAGAGAAGTAAGCAGTAGCGAAAATCTGTACTTAATCAAAGTAACTCACGTCTTGGCAGAAACTGTATAGAATAATAACTTTAACGTTTCTGCCAGATTAGAAGAAGTGAATTTAATCTTTAAATATTTTTTATGCTTGCCCTCTTGCTATTGCAAGTACATGATCAACACTATTTATCAATAGTGCTTGATGAGAGGAAAATTGAGTATCAAGTGGTGGTTTTAGATCATTGTGTGACCCAAAATCATCTTTATTCGCAGTAACGAATATGATTTTCTCATTAAAACCAGCCCCCCGTAGTTCTTGACATAACTCTAAAAAGCATTCAACAATTTCACAATCTTTTGGCTCAAGTTTTCCTTTTCTAGCTGGTGCTTCAAGTTTGCGAACTCTCTGCATTGCTTTTAGCGTATGATCATTAGTTCTTTCAATACACCGACAAGAGTTTAGAAATGATTCTGATAAGGACTTTATTTTACTAGATATACTGAGACCTGAAAATTTCGGTGGCATAGAGTAATTGGTATTTAAAACTAAGTTAGTCACGTTAATTGTCGAACTTATACTACGATCTAGCTTTTTTATTTCTTTCTCCATAGTAGAAAGAACAGCATCTATATTATCAATCCACTCCTCGTTAACGTTTTGGCAGGAAACTAACCAACAAGACTTGCCATTTATTTTGATGAGTTCAAGCATGTTGCTTGCATAAGATTCTGACAATCCATATAAATGGATAGAATTTAATATATCTAATATTGAGCATGTATCAAAGAAAAACACAGGTTGTTCATCTTTCAACAATTCATCTTTGACTTTGTTTATTGATAAATACATGAATCATCGCTCCATGTATGTGATTAGATCTCTAGCAAACTCATACTCTATAACTAGCTTATGTGCTGAATCTTCGCTCCAACCTTGTTCACATAATACACGTACAAGATCAGAAGTATTCACATGTTTATCTTTTTTACATGTTTCGACAATAAATGCAAACCATCTTTCTTGATCACTAGGATGTGAACTTCCTGTTGATTTATTCGCTAAAGCTGAAAATTGCTTTAATAGCTTTCCAGCTTCATCTCCTACAACATCTTCTGCAGTTAAGAAATCCGAGGTTATTTCAACATCAATTTTTAACTCTAGTGCAACTGGTTTCAAGCACGAGTTATAGAAATCCGTAATTATTGCATTATATTCCTCGTAGTTTAGCTGTCCTTTTTCTAAAGGTACAACATTAGGAATATACCAAATATTATTTTCTTTCTGGAAGATGCTTAGACCAGCATCAGGTAAAATGTTATCACCTGACCGTTTAAAGCTAAAAGCAATTTCGCCTAAGTATTTTGAGTTTTCCTCACTTTCATATGCTCGACTCCAGTGGTTTTTTGTGGCATCAGTAACCTTTGAAATAAAATCTTTTATCGATTTATCATCAATTTTTATAAATACATCTTTGAATGTTTTCATTTTTATCCTCGTGGTGACGATTTTTATCATTAACTATTTTTATAAAAATCAGATCAAATACAGACATAGTGGTTTCGAAATAGCTTTTGCAAAAAATAAATTAACTCGAACAACACGCATCATTTATATGATTAAAAATTTTCGACTAGGCTCATAATCTAACATTAGGGTAATTAGGTCAAGAACAGATTTGAAGATGGGTATCTATATCAAACTCGACGATTCTGGAGCGTAGAAGAGCAGGGGACCAGTAAAAACGGATTAAATATTGAGTTTGGAATTGACGGATGGTATCCCAGCTAGTCGATCTTATGATTTTAAACAGCCATTTTCCTTCGTTTTGGACTTGATGACTCAAAATCTAATGAGATAGAAGAAAGCTGTTCGAGACTCAGCTCAACAGAGCGCTGGAACTCAAGAGCGGCCTCTGTGCGTTGTTTTATCACCAGAGCAATGATTTCGGCATCACTTTTTTCTTCAATGGCTTTCCTGTAAAGTATTCGGTCATTAATTAAATCAAAATTCCCTGATGATTTAGCAGCGGTGTTAGCTGCTGAGTGACTTATAGGATTAAGCTCACTAATAAAGCTACCCAAAAGAGATTGTCTCTTCTTATCCAGTCTGCGCAGCGTAGTATATGCAGATCTATATTTATTAATTTCATATGCAAATGCATCATCATCACGTAGTTTACGGTATCCAGTTCTATATTCCTCCATCGATGGATGATTTTTGAGTTCTTCAATCGTATTAAAATATGCTAATAAATCACTGTTGTCTAATTGTACTTTTCTCATATATACCTCGTTAATAAAGAGTGGATATATTTATATATTAAGGTATATAGAGAAGGTGTCAAATTAATGATAGGGTTAAATATTTTATTTTTACTTTCGTAGAATAAAAACTATCAAGTATGTTTTTTCCCTTATTGTTGTCCTGTTTTAGGATGCAGCTTTTAAATAGATGTCGATATCAGCTACTTCTTTTCTTGCCGCTTCATTTTCTTTTGTTCTTTTATATGCTTTTCTTGGTTTATCGATCTGGACACTGTTTTTAGCATTAGGAACAGC
Source organism: Citrobacter sp. RHBSTW-00029 (assembly GCF_014104295.1). Taxonomy (NCBI): domain Bacteria; kingdom Pseudomonadati; phylum Pseudomonadota; class Gammaproteobacteria; order Enterobacterales; family Enterobacteriaceae; genus Citrobacter; species Citrobacter sp. RHBSTW-00029. Next base: position 2,448,998 of record NZ_JABXRT010000001.1, on the reverse strand, counting down.
ATTATTTTTCTTCTTCTTGCTAAAAACAAAGGCATCTGTGTAGATCTCTTTATTTTTAGTATCCAAAGATAAGTTTCGTCTTTCTTTCTGTGAAAGATCTGCATAATACTCTGGATATTGTTCAATATCAGCATTGAGGCTTTTAGCATTACTCAAATGCTCTTTACGTTTCTCATCAAGTTGATGACTCATACCCTTGGCAAAAATATTAGAGTTGATATACAGGTGTCCATGATGTTCAACCAGAATACCTTTTTGTTTTAGCTTTTTGAATATGTTTGACATATTACCGGATGCGATATTCAACGCTTTACAGAGTGATGATTGTGAAAGGTTGATTAGGTTTCCAAACTCCATATATTCTAAGATATAAGTCAATACGCGGAATTCATTCTTCGATATGTCCAGATCAGAAAAAACACGAAAGTTAGAAGTGAAAGCAAATACATAAGGCTGTGCAAATGAGATCGCTTTATCTTCTTCTGCTGCAATAACGGTGGTTGATTTTATATCTTTGTTTTGTAGCAAGTGTCTTGCGATATCAATCTTTTGCTCTGTGGTTAATGTTTCAAATAAGCGAAGTAGTTCAGTGTCATTAGTATTCATATTATTCTCTCTTATAGTTTTTATTATTCTTATTTTAATACTATGCAGAAAAATGAAAGTCAATAGTAAAACTATAAATAAAATAGAACTTTTATTATTATGACATTGCTATATGTTAAAAAAACTATGTTTAAACATAGATTCCGCTATGTTTAAACATAGGACGGTTCTATGTTTAAACATAGGTATCTGCTATGTTTAAACATAGGAAAAAAAGGTGTGAAGCCTTGATTTTATTGGGCTGGGACAGTGCTTATAATTAAATAATTAGTAAGAAGTTAAGAGAGTCTAGCTTTCCTTTTACCGTATGTGCAGAGAGTTTTACGTAAAAATATGTGGTTTCTGGAGAGTTATTTGCAGCGAAGTGATTGTTTCATACAATCACGCAGCGCTGCTGGTGTTTCAGGAATACTGCAATTGTTTTACCTTTATTTTATTGGCGGCTGTCGCCGCTATTCTCTATGGATAAATCCATCATTAACAGGGGTGAACCCTGTTTCAGCAATGTGATTGTCTTGAGCAATCACTAAGTGCTGCTTCTATGAATATAGTTTTCCTATGCGTTTAAGAGCAAATGCTATATGTTTTAGTGCTAACATTATTTTGATATATAGGATCATATATATCTTATTATAATTAAAAGAACAGAGATTGATCCTTTTGGCTTTTCCCTCAAACATAGCAAATACCATTGTTAAAACGGTAAATATATTTTACAGCGTTAGGGCGTAGCCGTGCGTCAGCACATGAGCTTTAGCTCATAAGATAAATATCTCTTCAAAAGAATAAGATAAAACAGGTAACGCGTTAATTAACAGAAGTTAAATTTGATTTTCACCAATTTTATATGGTATTAAATGACAAAAAAGAAGGAAAATAAAGGATGAACAACATTAAGATTATTACGCTCTATCATACAAATGAAAAAATACCATTTATAACTTGTATAGTTAAAAATGTTGAAGAGAATGAACAAGGAATAAAACTCACTTTGGAAAGTGGTGATAATATCCATGTCAAAGATTATGACTATTTCTTCTTATCAGAATCAGCAAATGAGTTTGATCAGGAACGAATGATTAATACATACAGAAGATTGATTTCTGAACTGAGCCAAGTTAGCGAAGAAACAATAGAGTCATTGCTACCGAAGACGCTAAGTTATATAACAACTCAACTCACCACATAACACAGGTAATTGATCTGGATGATTATGATTATTGCAGGGGATAATAATCAATACATCTTATTGGCTCAAGCTGATAAACGTGTGGGATCTAAATAATATACATAAAACTCTTTAATGTTGTATCGATACACAAACTCTACCGATAAATGTTTTATAAAGAGTTTTAGCGTGGAATGAAATGGATAAAAGGTCATTTTTAAAAAGCCTTAACCTTGTCGTAAAGTTAAGGCTGTCAGATATAGTTATTTAGTCAATATAGATAACGTTTTTAGCATCCAACTTACTTGTTCACTAAAAGGGTATTTCCCAAAAAGTAGATCATCATGCGTTATCCATATTGGGTTAAAAATTAATAATGCAGATGTGAATACACTAATTAGTATCAAGCTAATGAACCATCTACTGCGTAAAATACCTTTATCAATACTCCAACTGGCTAAATGTTTATCTAATCTAACTTTAATCCAATTTCGTCGCCAAATATAACCAGTTGTAGAAATAATCAAAGACATAATTATGATGAATAATCCACAATAATGTGCTACCGATTGAAGGGAATCCCAAAGCTCTTGCTGAGTTCCCCATCGACTGAACGGAGTCATATATATATTTTTTGTATCTTGCTGCCAGTGATGGTTAAAAGCTGTATAGATTGGCATAAGCAGGTAGATTATAAGAGAACTCATAATGGCCCACTTAATGACGGACCAGCGCTGGATTGCTGTTACGACTCGCTTGAGGCTGGTTAATGCTTCATCAAGATATGTTGTAGTGAACCCTCTGTTGAGTGCCTCGCGCAGCATATCACCGGATTTTCCTCGCCTGTTAGCTTCAAGCATATCCTGATGTGCTTCTGATTCCATAAAGGTATGGATCGTTTTTCGACTGATTGACGCAATAAGAGGATTGAGTAATTTGTTTTTTGTTGTACTGTAGACAAGATTATCCAAATCACTTTTAAGCATTAGCTCGATCACATGACCCGCATCAAGTATATGAGGGTTAATTCCGTAAACAATCCAGTGAATTTGATGATTATTTGCCTGTGGTAGTGGGCTGTTAAAACGAGCAAATGGAACTGAAGCGTCATAGCGGAAATTTACCTGACGTGCTTCATCATCAATCCCATCTGACTGCAACTCGACTTCACCGTATTGAGCAAGATTGGGTATTCCCGCTTTATAGAGGCCATCTTTGATAAAGGTTTGTACGTCATGGCTGAAATACACTAACTGGTATGTTGGCACTGCCACACTGTGCAACTGAGTGATCTGTGTTATTTCTCCTGTACCTTTACAGGGAGAGCATTGTTGGCGACCTGAACCATGACAATAACTACATTTAACTCTACCGCCAGAGCAAGAAGTACAGTGCTGATAGTAACTTTCACTACGCATTTGCTTTGTGTAATGATCATAATGACTACGGTGTGCTAGTATTTGACCATTACCGCCACAGCTCGAACAAGTCGTTTTACCAGAACCATGACAATGTGAACAGTTTATCTGTCCTCGTCCATTACAGTTAGAGCAGTCCTCTGTCAGGCAAACGTGGCGAGGGTGGGAATAGATCTTGGTATCCTGACGGACCTGCCCGTATGGTCGAGAAAGTATCAATGCACGAGCCTCTCGCAACGTCTCTTGACGTGATAGTACCGCGCTGGTTTCTGCTTTGAGTGCATCTGTATATCTGAGTGCATTGTAAAAAACCAATGTGCTATCTGTCGCTGCTACTCGTCCTGCTTGGCTATGTTTCTCGGCCTCAGTACGGAAATCAAGTCGTAAGCTAATCTGGTAGCTGAAATCAATCTGTTCCTGAAGTGTTAGTATGAGTTTATCTGATTGTAATCTTGTAGAGCGTTCAACAAAGTCTTGTATGTTTTTCGTGCAGGACGATAACCAAGCTTCTTTCATATTTAATCCTTTATGAAGCATGTATCAATTCGAAAAAGATTAAATGAACGGCATTCAATGATCAACAGAAAAACGAATAAGAAGTATTTTCTCATTATTTTTAATAGTCTCTGTGGTTTTGAGTGTAATTTAACTTAAGGGCGATGAAAAATCGTCAGGTAGGTTAAATAAAAAATAATATTGCAATGGAGATATTAATAGTGGTGTTTTATGAACAGCAAAAAATAAAAATCATACTGACGTAAGTCCCTTTTTGTATTGAGTGAGATTCCAGCAAAGTGGTATTTGAAATATAAATTACTCTGCTTCCCCAACAGAACCAATAGAGAACACTATCTAATCATGGGAAGGGCGTATTAGCTTTGTCCAAGAATGAAACTATCCTCTTCACCCTGCCTGCATCAACATTCGAATGAGCGACGTGTTACGCCGCCTCTCCTGATTCATATCTTACGATATGCACTCTCAATTGATCGATATTAAAGATCGATAATTTATATTTGATAGTCCTTAGCTATCAAAATGAGGTGGATTGATCGGTGTTTTAATTGTTTATATCGATCGATTATAAGCATATGATAGCTTTATCCTATCAAATGATTTGAATTCGATCGATACAAACGATATGACGAACAGGAAAATAAATTGAATCCTATCAATTGATTAACGCTTTTTTACAGCCCAGAGAGACCAACCTATGGGTAGGGCTGTCTTTGACATAAAGTTTCCACACATTGGGGATAGATATGAAATTACGGATAGTGATGCCACTGGTGCTGTCTGCCGCCGCACTAACAGGATGCCAGCAGCTCAACGATGGCGTGAATACAGTTAATGGAGCAATCAGTTCTTCGTTGTCTTCAGTAGGTAAAGCGCTGGGGGGAACTGCCACCACTCAAAGCCTTGGCCCGGTATCGTCTGTATCTGGCCTTGGTGCTGTCTGCAAAGACTATGAAGAAAATGCAATGGCAGCAGAAAAGAAATGGACAGGCAAAAGGATCTCTATCATCAATGCCACTGTTCTTGAAGTTACGAAGGGCAGAAGTGCCAGCGATATGATGACGGGAATGCCCAAAACAGCCCCTAACTATTACCTTTTATTTAAAACCTCTGATACGAGTTACTGCGGCGGTATGGTCTGGCTGGATTACTACTCTGGTATTGATGATGCAGTTCTTACTTATAAGAAAGGGCAGAAAGTCAGCGTCACCGGAACGGTAAACAATTTCGAAGTCCGTGGGTTCGCTACCGTCAACAATGCCGATATGCCAGTTCGTCTGGTTGTTCTGAAAAACGGCACAATCAATCATTAATTCCGGGATAACACTATGCGTAAAATTTTACTCGTGGCGGGTCTTGCTGTTCTTGTATCGGGATGCGGTGAAAAAGGCGATTTTAAGAAAGCGATCAACGCGAAACTATCACAATCAAAGCTGTGCTACTCCCTGCAGGACAACGACATTGTATTCAATAAAGGTTTTCCGATTAAGGTTAACCGTGGCTACCATTCTGCCGGATACAGTGCTAGTGATGAAATCCTTAAGGGACTTGTTGAACAAGGGCTGCTCACTGTTTCACAACAGGCAAATGGCTTTAGCAGTGTTGATGTTCTGGAAGTCACGGACAAGGGCCAAGAGGTTGAGTTTTGGGACCGTGAGAAAGGTGCCTGTGTTGGTCATCGGGAAGTTGCTGAGATAAAGGAATGGACCGAACCGGGAAATGGTAATCAGAAAGTTGTTCGCGTTTCTTATACATGGAGGTTGGCGGATGTTCCTTCATGGGTGGACAAAAAAGCGTTCTCCAGCGTCAAGGGCATGAATGAACCTGAAGATGGCATGATTAATCTTGTTAAAACCAGCAATGGCTGGAAAGCGATTTAAGGGGGCTATTATGGAAAACAATACAATCCAGTGTCCGTTTTGCCTGAAAGAGAGCCAGCGCGGTGTGTATGTTTGTACTGGCTGCATGGCGACTGTTTTATATGGGGCTTACCCCAGCTGGTATGCTGCTATTGCTATCTTATTGTCCTTCGGCTTGTCTGTACTGATTGGTATGTCTACAGGCATGGCAGGGGCTGCTATCAGCCTACCGATAATTGCAGCTGTTGGGTTTGTCGCTGGCAAGGCGATCTTCTCTGACAATGTTGTGTTTAGGCGAAGAATGTAATATTAAATTATAAGTATTTAAACCACATCTCATAAAACAGGATGTGGTTTTTTATTTTGCAAGTATAAAAAATAAAATAAGGACTAATATTTGACATAACAGTATGGATGGTTTAAATAATTATATATTTTATGATAGAGGTTAATTAATGAAAATCCATGATTGTGCAATGAAAGGGGATGTCATATCCCCCGAACAAAATGAATCTACCCTTGTAAGAAGGGATTCTTATTCAAATGAGAATAAATCGATTCCGAAGATACTGTTTGATAACTCCCATCAATGGAAAGTTTTTCAATCAGTACTAAAGAAGCTAAAGGAATATCCTGTAAACAATAATACCATGTAGGAGATTTTCCTAGAAAAGTAGGATCTTTTACCATCCTTGCTATTTCCTCTAAGTGTACTTGTTCTTCAGCTTCACCGTGAGGATAATATGCTGAGGCTGCCAAGCATTTTATCATAAACATATCATTTAGATGAAAATCAACTGCAGCAATAATGTCTAAATTTTGTGGGTTAATTTTTAGTCGGAACTCTCTGTGATTTAGACAGTATGTCTTATTATTAATAGTAAAACATCTGTGGCCGAATACTAAAGCTTGCTTGTCAGTAATCTCACGTCCATCAGGTAGACCATGCCCTTCAGGGGATAAATCGGTTGTAAGGCAAACTGATTTAAGCTTTATTGCTTCATTAACATAAGTATCAGTCGCCAGAATACGCCCAGAATCCAGAATACCTTTTAAACCAATTGCTGTCGTAAAATGATGAAATTCGTGCATTTGGTGAACAACCTCATTTAAATTAGCTATTCAAGCATATGAGCATGGATGACATACACCAGTCAACCAATTTTGACTTACTATAAATGGTGGTGAAATGAATGGTAGTGGAGTATGACTATATTCTGTTTATTTATTTTTATTAGGTTTTTTATCTTATCATTACTTAAATATGGAAAGACAAGTATTGAATAAGTGTCTATACTTTTCTCAATTGCATTGATGCCAAGATCTGTATCGTTAAGTCCGGTTCATGGTTCGTGATGTTTTGCGATTGTTCAGAGCATACTCACCGGCCTTGTATTCCCTTTAGAGAGTTACTATTTGGTATAGCTATATAGCAATCTGTGAATTGACTTGTTTTCTTTTGAGGCATAAAATCACGAAATATTATTCGTATTTTATTAACTAAAGTTTTTATGGTGAATAGGTAATGAATAATAAACTTAGTCAGTTATACATCAAGAATATTAATGCTCTCAATGAATATAGTAAAAAGCATTCAGATAAAAATCTACATGGACCACTTCTTTTAAATATCAGTAATTATTCATCTCAGAAATTAAAGCTAATGGTTGTGGGGCAGGAGACGTTTGGCTGGAATAAATCTCCTTCTATAGTAGATCAAAGAGCTACGTATCAAAAATTTAATTTTGGATCATCATATTATAGTAGTGCTTTTTGGAATGTAATTAGGAAGGTGGAAAGATCACTAAATATTGAACCATATGCTATAGCGTGGTCAAATCTCAATCGATTTGATGTTGATTGTGGGTCACCAGATCGCACGGAACTTGCACAAGATATTGCTTCTCTAGACTATCTCGTTAAGGAAGAGGTTAGTATTCTTAAACCAGATATATGTATATTTTTTACGAATCACAAGTATGATAAAAGACTGAGTGATTTATACCGAGATCTGGTTTTTGATAATGTTAATGGATTGCCAAAGAAACATTTTTCAAGATTACATCATCCAGATCTTCCGAAGTATACGCTTAGAGCGCCACATCCTAGAACAATCAGAACGCAGCGATGGGAAGATGATTTTATTATGGCTGTTTCACAATTTAAAAATGGTTGATTAGCAATTTATTATTTAATAACACATGCCATGAAAAAGGAGATATTGGATGTAATTATTATCTCTTTTTTCTTATTATCTATGATTTGGCGGTTTTAAACGCGGTATATATTTTCTTTTGCTTTCAGACTGTATGGGAGTAATTAGATCTGGACTAATATTATGTTCTGTCTGAACGAGTTTAGGACGACTTGGAAAACGCCTGATCTCCTCTTTGGTTGGACTATAAGTGTCACTGTTAAATCTGGCACGTCTTTCATACTCAGCGCGTGACACATAGATGCCTTGGACCTCATCAAAGACATAGTTTTCAGCGATACGTTTATCATGTTCAGCATCCACTGAAACTGGGGACTGTTTCTTTCTGGCCCAGACGAATTTCTCTTTTATGTATCCGACGACCAACAGTGTGAAACGTTTGAAAATCCCATCCTGACGAGGTTCAACATGCTTCCTCTTAGCTTTAACAGGAGCGCGTTTAATCGCTCTTGTTGTTGAAGAGGATGGGTTTTTCAGCGTAGTGCGTGTATGAGGTGCAGGGGCAACCAGAACAGGCTTTTGCGTGTCTGAAGATGAAGCTTTCCCGGTATTATCCGGGATAACAATTTCTTCAGGTTTAGAAAGTGCATGAACCGTAAAGCTGGCAACATCAACAACGATGTCTAATGGTAAATCCTTAAAGGCAAAGTAGGCTTCAACAGCTTCTTTTTTCTGCTCATCACGTATGGCTTGCTCTGCAGCACGTTGTTCCTGAGCGGCTACAGTGCCCCAACGATCACGAGGGATATGAAGTATTGGGTCGCGGTTTGTTTCAATAGCTTTAGCCAGCCAGATTGCTTTCTCTTCATTGGTAGCGGCAGCGGTAGCCTGTTCTAGGGCTTCCTCATACTGAACCCTGATAGAACGGTGATCAACGCGTTCATCACGACCATACAGTTCAAGGAAGCTATTACAGATGTCCTGCCAGCCTTTACGCCAGCTATCAAGGGTTTCAGGTTTATCCCACTCACGGACCTTTTTACCAAAGCCGGTAGAAAGAACCTCACGGGTTGTTCCCATGATATGGATATGCGGGTTATGACCATTAATATCGTGGATAACAACATCAGCAATGATGCCTTGCTTGGTAAAGTGCTCAAGAACAAAAGCTGCAGTGAGTTCAATGCTCTGCTCGGGCGTTAGCTCAGCAGGAAGGGCAATTTTAAACTCTTTGGCAAGACGGGCATCTTTTCTCTTCTCTGAGGCTTCGACAGCATTCCAGAGTGTTTCACTGTCAACAATCAGGGCAGGTGGGGTATTTTCAGGTGCAAAAATGTGCGCAAAGGCAAGGTCCTTTTTATGTGCTGTTTTGCGACCACACACTTCACCTGTTCTGTTATCGAAGAACACTTTACGGTGACGATATGCAGCAGAGTTAACCGAAGACTGGCCTTCGCCTCTGCTGATGTTCACCATTTTAAAACTGTATATCGCCATCCAAGTATTCCTCAATGCCAAATGCTGCTTTTCGTTTTACGTAAGGAAAACGCCGGGGTTGACGTTGACCTTGATTTTGTTTCCGAAGGAAACGGTTTTAGCCTGCGGCAGGCAACCGTCGGTAGACCCCACGGCATTAGAGCGAAGCGATAATGCGTAAGTGGGCATTGCTTTATTTTTTATCGCCATAAATGGCTCAAAAATAACGGCAATGTATAAGGCTTTCCTTTATTAATTAATACTAAATATATGAATGGCTGTAAAACAAACCGCCGAATTAAGCGGCGCAATCTGGATGGGCGGGCGAAGTATTCCGCGATATTACACAAATTGGACTTTGATAGCGTCCGTAGGACAAAAAGAGTGTTAATTTATCCCGTTTTAAGGCGGGAAAGCACTAAAACAAATAAAATGGCTGAGGTTATAGTTTGTTTTCCCTGTTGCACAATGAACAGGTGAGGATAAGAAACTAGAGTAGAATATCGGAAGGTGAAATGAAAATCACTGATAAACAAAAATAAGTAACGTGTAGAGTATTAGACAAAATGGTTAGTGATTAATATTGCATAGGATTGCTTGATTTTATATTTCAGATGTTATTTATACTGAAGGATCTCCGCTGGAGATGGATGGAAAGATGTTCCAGTGCTGGAGGGAAAGATCGCTCTACCAGTTGGCATAATATTGAACTCGCACAATCTTATAAATTGAAAGAGAGGGCGGGTAATGCAATCACCAAAAAATGATCAAACCACAGGGTTGCTGACTCTCATAGGATGGGAATCCGAAGTAGACTTGAAGATTGTATTTAAATGAATAATGTAGGTGAGGATAAATAAAAATGTATTAAAAAACCGCAAATGGAGCGTTCAAGCTTTTAAGCTATTCGACAGTGCTTTTCGATTAGCATCAAGCTGAGTGAGCGTAAACGATTTTATTTTTACCTGTGGTAGATGGGAGAATGCTTTATAGATAATAGGCAGCTTCAAAGAATAACTTGTAATCTCAATAACAGGGCAGGGATACCTATCAGCCTCGCTCATGAGCTGATCGATCATATCTGCGGCTAAACTTTCCCCCAATACATCCTCAAACGATGGAGTTCTTGAGGGAAAACTGATTACCTTACTCATTTGCTACCACGACGACGAGATTCACCATTCGCTTCGTTCAACAACTCCTTTGTTACTGATTGTGTTGTTGATTTGACTACTTTTTCTATAATTGCTGTAAGGCCGCGTGGCCCACCTAACGTTTTGATTCTACCGTTACGTGCAGCACCACCCGAAGACACTTTCTTCGTTCTGGGGTTGTTGTATGGTTTGCAAAACTCATCAATCTCAGCCATAGGAGCCTCACTTATAAGATTTAGAACGAAAAAACGTTGTATCAGTCAAGCTCAACGTTAACAAGATCATTTTCTAAGTCAAGACTATAAAATTTTGGTATCAGCTAACTATATAAAAACACAGACTTTATTTTTGAGACTTTCTCATTGAGCATTTTCTGTGTCATAGTGATATCAAGATTGTCATAAACCTACTCCCTGTCAGGAAGGTTGCTGGTTTACTCACTCTTTTCTTGACATAAAATTTGGTCCGCAACTTTAAGATGTATTAATTGCTTGGCATCAGTTATTTTCTTTAGTGAACATGGACCTTCCTGATATACATCATAAAATTTAGTTTTTTACACATAACAGCTTTTCCAGTAATTTATTGAGGCAAGCAGTATCGCCATCCGATATGAAAACTTTAGTTATCATCTTAAGTTAGATGATGTTAATTCAAGCATAATTTGCCAAAGTAAATTATTTACTATAAAAGAATATAAGAACATAACATTAACGGGGTGAATATGAATATAGGTGAATTATGTGAGTCAGAAATAATAATGATCTGTGTTAATGCTGCATTATGGACTATTAACATTGGCTTTATGAGCATTTGGGTTGTCAGATAAAATATTACACCTTACTTATTGATTTATCTGTAAATTGTGTTAGTACATAATCAGGAAATCAATACAGGGAGGTTTTATGTATAAAAATAATGATGAAGCCATCGATCTCGAAGCAAAACGATTACTTGATAATGGAATCTATACCGATCTGGAAAAGGCATATAGTGAAGCAGAAAAGATAATAACAGAGGTGCGAGTTGAATTTAAAAAGAGGCAGGAAAAAAAACAGTTCCGATCTCGGATTAAATCAATCAAACGAGCACTTTCAGATGATGAGTTCAGGAATAATGTTCCTTATAATCATAGAAATCAATGGAGTAAATAATGAATGATGATGAAATAAAAAATACCTATCTAACAGGTAAAGCCTTTCTGGGGGATAGAAGCAGGGCCGAAATAAAGAAAACACTTGAGCAAAAAATTGCGGGAGCACAAAATAAGCTCAATTATCTAAAAGCGAAAGAAAAAAGAGATAGCAAAAAAGAAAATACACGACAAAAAATAATTCTCGGTGCAGAGGTTGCCAAGGTTTTAAACTGTGATATTAGTGAGGTAGATAAACAATTACTATTTGGTTTGTTGTTGGAGGTTCCATCCTTACATACACATGATATTGAACGGTATAAAATAAATGGAAAAATCTACATCGAAAGAGTCCTCAAAAAATTCAGACCATAAAATCAATTCACGTCCGAACAGCTCTCCGGCTTAAAACTTGTTTTAGGCTGGGGAGCTGTTGACCAAGCCCCAGAGGGCGCGGTAGTCAATTTTTACGGCCATCCGTGGCAATAAATTACAACCAAACTCAGATGGCAAAGTCTTCAAGAGCTTTACCACCTTCTAGTGCAGCAGCAATAGCTTTTGGTGTACGACCTTGACCCGTCCATGTCTTTTCATCACCATTTTCGTCAATGTACTTGTATTTAGCAGGACGAGGAGCACGAACAGTAGCCGGACGGGAAGATTTAGGATTGCCCAGCAGTTCAGATGGATCAATACCATCTTCAAGCAGTTGTGCACGAAGCGCTTCAATTTTGGCCTGACGTTCAGCATTTTGTTGCAGTGCAAGTGATTCTTCTTGGCGTCTGTCTTCAACAATAGCAGTTAATTTTCCCAGCATATCTTCCAGAGTAGCCAGATCTGTTTCTCGTGCCTGAGCGCGAAGGGTACGGATGTTATTAAGTGCTTTAATAGCTTCAGTCATTATCTTTTATCCTGAATGTTTAAGGTCATGAGCAGGATAACATAAAAAAGATGATAATGGATAAAATTACCCCTCTTAAAATTATTTATTAAGTGTTTTTTATGGATTATATCTTAACCAACCTTGACCTCTTTTTTATTTTTGTTAATTGATATGTACGTGAAACAAAAAGGACGATGAAAATGAAAAAACAAAATAAGAAAGGGTTCTCATTACTGGAACTCATTTTGGTGCTGGGTGTCGGTAGTATGATGGCTTTTATGCGTTTTCAGGATATGAGAAATGATCAGGAAACGGTGATTGCTAAGGCTGTTGGTCAACAAATGAAGCAGATAGGGGAGGCGGTAAATGGATATATTAATATCCGGTACGACAAGCTTTCTACTCTGACCTCAAGCAGTAGTCAGTCAAGCGATCCGGGTCCCCGTACCTGTAATGGTTCAGGTTGTGAAATCACTTATCAGACACTCATTAATGAAGGGTTATTGCCAATATCATATACCGGGGTAAATGCCCAGAAATCTTCTTATAAGATAATGTTAAAACGTTCAGGAGCTACTCCTAACTATGTGGTTAATGGCTTAATCACAACAACTTTACCTTGGAGTGAAAGCGGAAAACTTCGCTACGATTTATTAGGTAAAGCTATGCAGGAAGCGGGTATTGATAGCGGAATGACGCAATCAGCAGCTTTAGTATCAGGTCTACAGGGCGCATGGACCGAGACATCATCAGCTTTTAATAATATTACTGCAGCGGGTCTACTGGCGTATCGTGTTGGATACGATTCTTCTATGTATTCAGTGTATTTGCGTCGTGATGGCACATTACCTATGACAGGTAATTTAAACATGGGTAATCAGGACATAAATAATGCCAGAAACATAACGGCAGTGGGAATCACAACTACGGAGGCATTACGAACTAGCGGGGTAGCGGTGATAGGCACAACATTAGACGTTGGCGGTGTGGCAACATTAAACTCTGATTTGGTTGTAGCGGGTAATGGCCAAGTCAATGGAAATTTAAATTCTAATAATAGCGTATCAGGAACAACCATAACGTCCAGAGGTGAGACCTATACTAATAACTGGTTCAGAACTATGGGAGATGGGGGGATTTATTTCCAAAAATATGGTGGTGGATGGAATATGACAGATTCCAATACTATAACAGCATATAATGGTAAAAACATTCAGACTTCAGCAGGATTATATGGCGGATACGTTAAATCAACCGGGAATATAGATGCTAATGGAACAGTTAACGCTGGATATGTATGGGCATCAGGAAACCTTAATTCTAACTACGTACACTCTAACGGCAATATTGATGCAGCTGGAAAAGTTTATGGTGCTGGTGGAGTTGTGTCAGGTGGTAGAACAACAGTTGGAGAGTATCTTCATCTAAATGGAGTGGCCTATGCTGGAAATGGATGTTCTCCTAATGGTTTGCAAGGGCGAGCAGTTGATGGTTCTATATTATCTTGTACTAATGGTGTATGGAAAGAAGGAGGCGGAAGTGTAAATAGGATGTTTATTATTGTTGAAGGGAAGTGTTATGTTCCAAATAAAGATACAGGAGGTTGTTCTTGTCCAAACGACCCTAATCGTCTAAAACAAATAGAAGTGTCAAGATATCGAGGAAATGAATGTAATAATGGTGGAAGTAACTGTAGAGAGCCGGATAGAAGACTATACACATTTAATTAGGTGACTGGCGGGATTCCGAGCAGTTCATTTTGCCATGATGACGAATCACCTACGACTGGTAATTTAAACATAGATAATCAGGGTGCAAATAATTTCAGAAATATAATGGAAAAAGTTGCAACAATTTCATGGATATTACATTTGACTGTTAGGTTAATGGAGTGCTCAATTAAATAACGCTGTTTCAGGTGAAACGATATCATCTCAGCGGGAATCAAAAAATGGTTTTAATTAAGTGCTGGTGAATATTTTCAACTCAATGGCGTTGCTGTCAGTGACGTAGGTCGTTCACCGAATGGTTTATAGGGAAGAACCAGTGGGGGGACAACTTTTATCCTGTGTTAATAGCGTGTGGCAAGGAACAGGAAGTTGATTCTTTAAAACGCCACTTCCTCAAACCGTACAGTGTACTTCCCGAAATAGTTCAGGTAATGGAAGACGAATCTATATGGCTAAAATAGATGAATCAGGTCAATTATATATAGGAGTTTCTTCAAATTTTGGTATGGATACAGGTTGGGCTAAAGGCACTCTCAATGCATTTGTTGATTTTAAGGGGAGTTCTATAACTCAAAATTTGATTTTAGTGAGCGTCTATAGCTGGCTTGACTCTACCAGATATCTTATCTTGAAAGATTATAAAGTAATAAAGGCAAACTAAACATGTTAAATTGTCTTAATATTTAATTTAATTTTTACTGATGTTATCTATATGCTTTGGTCTGTCCAGTTAGTGAGATAATTAAATAAATAACAAAGATAAGTCATACGGTTTTGATTATAGTCTTTAATCCTGTGCAGTGTGCGAACGTGTTTAAAAGGGCCGAGAGACCCTTTCTTTCGACTCGGTCTAAATGACATTGTTCATGTCAATTGAATATCCTGCTTCCTTTAATTCTCTTGCTAACCGCACTTTCCATCCTTCATTAGAATCTATTTTTTCATAGGTAATACCAAGAGCATCTGTTGGAATTTCAATGTCATCTTTTATAAGAACCATTGTCTTCTCTCTACCTAACAATGCTGTAAAATAACCAAGTTCGAGAATGACGTTTTGACGAGCTCGTAGACTTTTGTTTTGCTCTTTATTTACAGGATAGCCATAGTCATCAGGAGTCATCAATATTACTGCGAAACCTGCTCTTTTAGCAAACTCTTGAAATTTTTCAATTATAGTCATTCCTTTATTTATTTGCTCTTGCAAGATTACTGGTTCAACTCCAAGTTTTTCTAAAAATCTTGCAACTGAATGCTTCGTACCATCGTCATGACCATGAACTAAGAAAACAGAGTTGTTTTCGGGTAATTCTGTTTTTAGTTCTGACTCATCAAATTTTTCCGCATTAAAAATACCCTCAGTCCCTATACTTGAAACCCATTTTCCTCTTAACTTATTTTTATTAATTAAAGTGCAAACTACTGTAACCTTCCCTAACATGACCATTGGGTTTTTATTACCCGGACTTAGTTCAAGATATAAGTTTTCATCTATTTTACCAGAAATTTGGTATTCGTATGAACCAAGTGCAAGTTCATGAATCTTTGCGGACCCACTTACATTATTATTTTCTACATTTAAAGTAAAACTAATTCCACCTTGGTTTGTGCCTGATATATCACCAGTCCAATAGCCAGAATAGACATCATTTAACATCTTCTTCTCCTTTTACGTATGTTACATGTAAGTGATTTATTATGCAGGAATACGTTTACCGATAGCTTGTCCTGCGAAATGACCTTAGCTTAAGGGTTCCATTATTTCACTATATACAGAAGTTCGTCCATTCATTCATTAACGCAACCCGTTTAGGCCATAATGTCCCACGTTGATATGCTGCTTCGGCCTTATCTGCCAACTGGTGAGCCAGCGCATGTTCAATGACCTCACGTTGATGATCTGTGGTTTCGCCAGCCCAATCACGAAAGGTTGAACGGAAGCCATGTTGTGTTAAGCCACTGTGTCCCATCCGTTTCAATACAGCCAGCAATGACATATCTGATAGCTGTCCTCCACGCGGGGCAGGGAATACGAGATTATTGTCCTTAAAGCGCGGTAAATCCTTTAACAGGACAATGGCTGCATCAGACAGTGGAACCCTATGTTCTTTGCTGGCTTTCATTCTGCTGGCAGGGATGGTCCAAGTTTTATTCTTCAGATCTATTTCTGACCATTCAGCGCCACGGACTTCACCAGAGCGCGAAACTGTCAGTATTGAAAACTCAAGTGCTCGCGCTGAAATGCCTGCTCGTTTACGTAGTTCGGTCATGAACGAACCGATCTCGTTGTAGGGTAATGCAGCATGATGCTTTTGGGTCTGAACCTTGCTTGGCATTGGCAGGAGGGGCTTAAGCATACCTTTCCATGAAGCAGGGTTATCGCCCTCAAAGTATTCTTTCGCTTTTGCGTAATCAATGATCGCTTCAATGCGACCACGCAGACGGCTGGCAGTTTCGTTTTTTGTTAACCAGATTGGTTCAAGTATCGCTAATAGGTCAGTCTTTGTAATCTCAGCGATGGGTTTTTGACCAATAACAGGATAAGCATACGTTTCCAGCGTGGACCGCCATTGGGCAATGTGTTTCTGGTTCTTTAGCTCTTTGGTCTTAATTGCGATAACGTCTTCAGCACAGCTAGCAAAGGATTTGTTCTTGTGGGCCAGAAGTTCCTGATGCGCTTTATGGGCGTGCTTTTCTGCAAGAGGGTCAATGCCATTACGGATTTGTTTACGCAGCTCACGAGCTTTATCACGCGCTTCTGCTAATGAAACTTCAGGGTAGGGGCCTAGGCCCATGTTTAAACGTCTCGGAACGGTTCTTCCTAGAGCATTTACTCTTACCCCCATAGCAACGCAAAGCACCCATGAACGCGACTGGCCTCTGTTTCGAAGATACAGGCCGTCAACGCCACCGACGGCAAAAGAACCTTCTTTTTTCAACTTAGCGACTGCGAGTCCGGTGAGTTCTTTTGCTTTTTTCGGCATAGTAAAATCCTGTCATACAAACCGCCATGCATAAGGTACTGCATAAAATGTCAGATTTTTTCGGATGTAGCAAGACGTCTTTGAACAATCTGTTTTGACAACTTATTGTTTATTAATGGTAAAAATAAACAATTTCTGACATTCTCGGACATTAAATTGGCGGACTACGCTTCCGCCAAACATGAAAAGGGGTTACCGAAAGGTAACCCCTTTTTGCTTTTGAAGCATTAGAATAGACTTGCAATCTTCACCAATCCCCTTATGTAACATTCAAACACTTGCCTACCCCAATCCCAGGCTTTTCTTTTTAGTGCTATACGCTGCAATTTAACTGCACATTGAAAGTCTTTCCATATTGGCGTGGCTGAAGGCATGGCCATGATGTATTCATGACCTGTAAAAGCCTTAACTGAACCCAGGCCAGTCCAGTAGTGTTTGCCTGGGGGGCAAGTTCAGATCATCAGCAAATTGATGCGTTGCGCAGAAGGACATTGTCGGTACTAGTGAGACGGTTACCCATAAACGTTATTTCTGGCTAAAAAGCTGACGCGGATAGAGTCATTCATCCACAGTTTTTCTGAATGTCTGCCGGGCAGGTACCGAGCTGGGCAATCCGTAGCCGAGAAATCGAATCTGATGAGTTTGGTTTTTTATAAAAAATACGCCCTGCTTACCTGTAGGTGCGGCTCATCGCCGCACTCTTAACATATTCACGGATGGCTAATAAATCGGGACAGGCGTTGGCGCAAAAAGCGGTTTTCCTGCCGCAGTTGCGCGTTCTCCTCGAGCAACGTCAGTGCGACGGCAATTCCTGGCCAGTCAAGCGCCAGTTCATGGCGCAGACGCAGTGCGCGTTGCACCACGGTCAGTGCATGGTCATCAAAGGTCTCATCTTCACGGGGTTCGATTACCCCTAAACCGACAATTTCATTCAGTTCTTCTGCAGAAACACCGGTATGCAGACAAAACTCGGTAATGGTAAAGGTAACGGTCACGTTAGCCATTATGCTTTCCCCCACTCTTTGCGCGGATCAAAGGACTTCTGCGCATCCGCCAGCTGTTGCCACAAGGCGGCGCTGTTGTCGTCAGGTTTCGGCGGCATCACGATTTTGATGACCGCGTACAGGTCGCCAGTCTGTTTTTTACCGACCAGACCTTTGCCTTTGATACGTAATCGCTGTCCAGCCTGGCTTCCTGCGGGGATGGTCAGCAAAATACTCTCTTTGAGTGTTGGTACAGTCACTTTTGCGCCCAATGCGGCTTCCCATGGGGCAAGCGGAACGACAACTTCCAGATCCTGATTAACAATATCAAACAGCGGATGCGGCGCGATATGAATCACCAGCCACAAATCACCGTTCGGGCCACCGTTTTCACCAGGGGTTCCCTGACCTTTCAGGCGAATGCGCTGCCCATTGCCGACACCGGCCGGGATCTTAACGTTGAGGGTTTTGGGGATTTCCCGCTCGATCATGCCAAACGCATTGTATACCGGCAGGTTGTAACTGATGGTGCGGCTATGCTCAGCAAGGGTTTCTTCGAGGAAAACGGCGACCTCGATTTCAATATCATGCCCGCGACTGGCGTGGCGCTGCCGTGACTGATGTGCGTGCTGGCCAAAAATTGAAGAGAAGATATCGTCGAAATCTTCAGCGCTGTAGCTTTGACCTTCTCCTTGCTGGAACTGACGATTAAACTGCGGGTCGTTGCGATGCTGCCACAGCTGGTCGTATTCGGCGCGGCGCTGTTCATCGCTCAGTACTTCCCAGGCTTCGGCAACTTCTTTAAAACGAGCTTCAGCGTCGGGTTCTTTGCTGACATCGGGATGGTATTTTCGCGCGAGACGACGGTAGGCGGTCTTGATTGTCTTGAGATCGTCTGTCGGCTTCACGCCCATAATGGCGTAATAATCCTTTAATTCCATAGCGTTCTCTCGTGTAAATCAACACATGAAGAAGGCAATCCCTCTCAAAAGGTATCACCGTTAAGTTTAGGGTAATCCCGATAGGCGCGAATGCCAACCATGAAAAAGGGGGGCGCAGGTCATAAAAGGGTCACCGGCTAATGCGGTGAGCCTGCTTGTTTATTTACCTGTCATACTCACATTTTCCCTTTTCACCAGACTGTTCGTTGTTGAGCGAAGCATCGCATTTTATCCAGTAATAGAGTGGCTGAAATTAACAAGGGAGAGATACTGAATGATCGCCGTTATTTTTGAAGCAGATGTGCATCCTCAGGCTGGAGAGCGATATCTTCAACTGGCCTCAGAGCTGAAGCTGTTGTTGGCAGAGATCCCTGGGTTTATTTCTATCGAACGATTTCAGAGCATTAATACGCCCGGGAAAATGCTGTCACTTTCATGGTGGGAGGATGAGGATGCAGTGCGCAGGTGGAAATGCAACGTCAGGCATCAGGCCGCACAACAGGAGGGTAAGCAGTTGATTTTTCATACTACAGAATACGTGTTGCCTCTGTTTTGAAGGATTACGCCTCTGAATAAGGTTCTGCCAGCGTATATGACAGCTGACAGTCAATAATGTCTGCCTGTAGCAACAGGAGCCAGAACAGGCTCTGGCTCCTGTTGGTGGTGCGTCAGTAATATTAACGGCTTATCAAGGTCTGGAAAAAAGAAAACGAACGGTATCAGCGTAGTTCTGGACAAAAGCGTTAACGTTATCTGATTTTAATCCTTTCGGGTTAATCATATATTTACCCTTGATAAAGATAGCCGGTACACCTTTCAGGTCTACCGCTTTAGCCAACTCCTGTTGCTTCGCCGTTAATGATTTTACGGCAAAGCTATTCCAGGCAGCATCATAGTCATTTGCACTGACACCAGCGCGGATAAATACATTGCGAATATCATCTGCTGTTTTAACAGTTTGTTTTTTCTGCACGGCATCAAACAGTAAAGGTTTTACTTTATCTTCCACGTTTAACAGCATAGCGACAGACCACGCGTGCGTCATCTCCGGCCCCAACGGACCTAAGAAATCAACGTGATACTCAGTAAGTTTGACATCAGTAGGTAATGCTTTTTTCACATTATCAGTGACTTCCAGAACTTCATCGTATTGGTAGCATGAAGGGCAATAAAATGAAAAGAACTTAAGCGCAGCGGGCGCTGACGCAACTGGCTTTTCAAGTGAATTATATTCCTTGCCATCGGTAAATGTTGCTGCCTGAACGCTCACAGTAAAAATCAGGCCTAGAAGAGGAAGTAAGATTTTTTTCATTTCCATATACTCTAAATAACATTTAACAAACAATTGTTTTGATGATGAACATGATGTTCATGGCGGTAAGTTATAATACAATATTTATCCGAAAATGTGCTGGCCCTTACTTTCATTTACGCAGGCATATCTGCTGGCATACTTGTCATTCAATTTCATGGTCAGTGGTGAAATACTTGTAGGGACGCTTTGTGAATAGTAAATAATAAACCCCGTGATATTTTTAGCTTTGTTTTATTAGCGTCATTATTTTGCAATAATGAAATTAATTAACAATATTAATTATCATTTCTGGGCAGCGCGCTGGGGCGGAATGAGAATTGACCGGCCTCTGCCGACATAACTTTACAGGGTAAAGGTTGCCAAAACCTCGCCAGTGACTAAGATAACTCGCGTCAATCAGTGAGGGTATAATGGCGAAACGTCAACGGATGGGATGGTGGTTCCTCTGCCTGGCATGTGTTGTGGTGATGGTATGCACCGCGCAGCGCATGGCGGGTCTGCACGCGTTGCAGATGAACACCACGACCACTGCTGTTGTCGCGAGCGCCCAGGCCGATACCGATGAAGCTTCGCCCGTTACGCCTTGTGAGCTGAGCGCAAAATCATTGCTGGCTGCACCGCCAGTATTGTTTGAAGGCGCGATTCTGGTGCTATGTTTGCTGCTGTCGCTGTTGGCACCCGTGCGGGCATTTCGCCTACCTTTTTTCCCTCCGCGCGCTATCTCGCCGCCCACTCTCCGGGTGCATCTCCGATTTTGTGTCTTCCGTGAATGACAGCGCAGCCGTTGCAGACTGTTAGATAATTATTCACGGAGAAAAAATATGAAGACTGTTTCCAGGCAGGCGCTGCTCTGCCTGTTATTGCTATGGCTGCCCGTATCCTGGGCGGCTGATATCGGCTGGCAGCGTTCACCCGATAACAATCACGCCAGTGTGCGGTTACGTGCCGATACAGCAGCAGACGGTGAAACCCGTCTGCTGCTCGATGTTAAACTGGAGGATGGCTGGAAAACCTACTGGCGATCGCCGGGTGAGGGCGGTGTAGCACCGTCCATCGCCTGGAAAGATAAAATGCCTGCTGTTGATTGGTACTGGCCGACTCCCGCGCGTTTTGAGGTCGCCAATATCACCACCCAGGGATATCACGATAATGTCACCTTCCCGATGGTAGTACGTGGCACCACGCCAGCCGCCCTTAACGGTGTATTGACCCTATCAACCTGCAGCAATGTCTGCCTGTTAACGGATTTTCCCTTTTCCGTGACGCCGAGCGTCCAGGACCCGTCTTTTGCTCATGACTATGCGCAAGCGATGGGGCAGATACCGCTGGCCAGCGGGCTGACCGATGCGCTTAGTGCCGGGGCGCGAGCCGGAGAGCTGGTGGTTGAGGCTCGTCGTGTGGGGGGCTGGTCTGCGCCAGGCCTGTACCTGGACACCGTTGATGATGCGGATTTTGGTATGCCGCAAATCCGCGTAGAGGGCGAAATACTACGGGCAACGGTTCCGGTTCATGACAGCTGGGGGGAAGGGGCGCCGAATCTTCGTGGTAAACAACTTACACTGGTGCTGGCAGATAACGGTGTTGCCCAGGAAAGTCGTCTTGCGATTGGCGAAGCCCCGGTTGTTGAAAACGCTTCACTCCCGCTGTGGCAAGTGGCGCTTATGGCGTTATTGGGCGGTTTGATTCTCAACCTGATGCCCTGCGTTTTACCGGTTCTGGGCATGAAGCTGGGCTCTATTTTACTGGTTGAGGAGAAAAGCCGTCTTCAGGTTCGCCGCCAGTTTCTGGCATCGGTGGCTGGGATCCTGGTCTCTTTTATGGCTCTCGCGCTGCTGATGACGGTGCTGCGCCTGACCAATCAGGCGCTTGGTTGGGGGATCCAGTTCCAGAGTCCGTGGTTTATCGGCTTTATGATGCTGGTGATGCTGACGTTCAGCGCCAGCCTGTTTGGGCTGTTTGAATTTCGCCTTCCTTCAGCAATGACCACCATACTGGCAACTCGCGGCGGTAACGGCTTGTCAGGGCATTTCTGGCAGGGCGCGTTTGCGACGTTGCTTGCCACGCCGTGCAGTGCGCCGTTCCTGGGGACGGCAGTGGCGGTGGCGTTGACCGCCTCGCTGCCGACGCTATGGGGGCTGTTCCTCGCGCTCGGGCTGGGGATGAGTTTGCCATGGTTGCTGGTGGCACTGCGTCCGGGTCTGGCGCTGCGTCTGCCGCGTCCGGGGCGTTGGATGAATATCTTGCGGCGTCTTCTTGGCGTGATGATGCTTGGCTCGGCTATTTGGCTGGCAACATTGCTGCTCCCGCACCTGGGGTTCGCAAGCCAAAGTACAGCCAAAGAGAGTGTGAACTGGCAACCGCTGAGCGAGCAGGCCATTGAAGATGCACTGGCTCAGCATAAGCGCGTAGTTGTAGATGTGACGGCTGACTGGTGCATTACCTGTAAAGTCAATAAATTCAATGTCCTACAAAAAGAAGATGTCCAGACTGCACTGCAACAACCCGATGTGGTGGCTCTGCGGGGTGACTGGACGCTGCCCTCTGAAGCGATCACCGAATTCCTGAAAAAACGCGGCCAGGTTGCTGTGCCGTTCAACCAAATTTATGGTCCCGGTTTGCCGCAAGGTCAGGCATTGCCGACGTTGTTAACCCGCGATGCGCTGCTGAATACACTGGCCGATGCCAAAGGAGTGAACCCATGAAAATGATGATTGTCCTGCTGCTAACCCTGTTTTCTGCCGTCAGTATCGCGAAAGAGCCTGCACCGTTTACCCTGGAACAGGAGAAGCAAATTGAAGCATTAATTCAGGAAGCCCTGTTTAACGATCCCAACAGCCCGCGGATTGGCGCAAAGCAGGCAAAACTGACCCTGATAAACTTCACCGATTACAACTGCCCATACTGCAAGCAATTGGATCCGATGCTGGAAAAAATTGTACAGAAATATCCTGATGTGGCGGTGGTGATTAAACCGCTGCCGTTTAAAGGGGAGAGTTCGGTTCTGTCGGCGCGAACCGCGCTGACGACCTGGCGTGAGCATCCGCAGCAGTTTCTGGCGTTACATGAGAAACTGATGCAGAAGAAGGGCTACCACACGGCAGTGAGTATTAAACAGGCACAGGAGAAAGCCGCTGCCAGCCCTGTGACGCTGGATGCACAAAGTGAGGAGACGCTGAGCACCAACCTGCAACTGGCACGTCTGGTCGGTGTGCGAGGCACGCCTGCAACGATTATTGGCGATGAGCTGATCCCGGGTGCAGTACCGTGGGAAACACTGGAAGAGGTGGTCAAAGAAAAGCTGGCGGCCGCAAATGGTCAGTAAACTGCGCCGCTGGCTGCGCGAAGGACTGATCTTACTGGTGTTATTCGCCGGGGCGATGTTGTTGATGGATGCCTGGCGAGCGCCCCAGCTTCCCGTAGCGTTTGACAGTACGCCTTTGCAGACGCTGGATGGTGAAAACGTTACTCTGGCCTCGCTCAGCAAAGAGGAGCCAGTGCTGATCTATTTCTGGGCGAGTTGGTGCGGCGTGTGTCGGTTCACGACACCGGAAGTCGCCAGACTGTACTCAGAAGGCGAGAACGTGATAACCATTGCGCTGCGTTCTGGTAATGAGGCGGAGGTGACGCGCTGGCTGGCGCGTAAAGGCGTAGACTTTCCCGTCATCAACGATGCCGACGGGACCATCTCCCGCAGCTGGGACATCAGCGTCACGCCAACGCTGGTCGTGATGTCGCACGGTCGCGTGGTGTCGACAACCAGCGGCTGGACCAGTTACTGGGGAATGAAGCTACGCCTCTGGTGGGCAAAAAACGTCTGATTCTGATGCCGGGGAAACCCGGCATTTTTTTACGATAAAAAGGTAAGAAAAACATGTTGTTCTGATATTGGATCCTGAAATTATATACTAATAGTTATATATTTTTGATTTTTTCTGTAGTTGCAAATTCACAAAGGTAATGGCATATCTGATGGTGTTTTAAATATCTTATTTCTCGCAGGGATTAAAGAATAATGCGCAAGGGTAAAGTTATTGTTATATCAATGATGTTTTTTTGTATCCTTATTTTTATTGCTGCTATTGTCTGGTTTATGATGTATCAGGGGGAACTCGCTGAACCTACCGGTGAAGAGAAACATGCCGCCATTCTGCATGCTTCAGGCCTGTTGAAATCAGATGCGCAGGATAAAAAAACAATTAACAATTTGTATCAACGTTATATTTTAGCGCGTAAGGTTAATCTGGATTCCGGTGAATGGGTAGCTGATGACGTCCAGACGCAGGGATGTAAAAAACTCGCTCCGGAACATGATCCCGCGAAGATCCATCAGCGCTGTACGATTGCAGATGTATATCTTGTAAAAGATAAAAGCAATAAAATTCAACAAATTATACTCCCTGTTTTCGGTAAGGGCGCGAAGTCAATGATGTATGCCTTTCTGGCTCTTGACCCAGACGGACGTACGGTTAAAAACCTGTATTACTATCAGCAGCGGGAAACTCCTTTTTTGGGAGCCAGAGTGGAAGATGAGAGTTGGCGCAAGCAATGGCCGGGTAAAAAAGTGGTTGATAATAACTGGATGCCAGCACTAAGAATAACTCAGGAGAAACCACAGAATATCGATGAATATACAGTAGATGGTATTTCTGGTGCGACCCTGACATCGAATGGGGTTGAGAGAAGCATCAACTACTGGACAGGCGAACAGGGTTACGGCCGTTTTTTACAACGGATTACTCGTGGTCCTGATATAATAGTTCCCTGATCGCTTTTGTTTTAAATAACGTTTATCTTCATACTCATTGCCGGCCTCATTTGCGTCAGTGAGTATGGGGCAACTCAATTCCATATCACTGATAAATTCTCCTGTATTGACGGCATCATTAATAAATCCCGAATGTCTCAATTTCGTATTCATCACATTTTCATGAGATAAATTTACATAACTTGTTACCTATTGACATTTTTATGATCCAGGTCATGTACAACGCAAGCCAAAATCGATAATGATAATAATTATCATTTGTATTTTACGGGATGCGTACCGTGCGTAAGTTCTGTGTTTTCCTGCTGACCACTTTGTGTAGCTTGCTTGTAAGCCTTCATGTATGGGCCGCAACAAACTATGCTCCGTTAATTGAGGATATTGAACAACGTCTTGATAAAACAGCAGAACTTTACTCTCAGCAACAAACTGATGAAGCGCGGCGAACGGTGCAAATGGCTTACTTTGAGGTATTTGAAAACCTTGAAGGTCCTATTCGAATCAACATTTCCGCCAGCAAAAGTTATGAGATGGAAAGCGCTTTTGGTGAGATTCGTCGCATGATTGGCGAAAAAAAATCGCTCTCTGACGTGCAGTCTAAAATCGACTGGCTCAAAGCCTCGCTGCGCGAAGTTGAACCTGTGTTAGATGGCGGACATCGCCTGGTTGCCGAAGAGCAGCACAATGCGTTTTCCAGGACAGATATCGCCGTACACTGGCAAGAAAGTTTTCGCGTTATCGACGATTTGTTGGCTCAGGCAGTAAATAACTATCAGGCCGGGAATTTAAGCGTAGCCAGCCAGAACGTTCAACAAGCGCACTATCAGGGTTTTAAAAACTCAGAGATGGAAATGTCGGTCAGACAGAATCGATCGGCAAAAGACGCTGCTGCGATTAACCAGCAATTTTCTGCGTTGATTGCGCTCACCGCAGAGCCGGATCGCCTTAATGATGTCTCTTATCAGGTCACGACGTTGTTACAGGATATTGAGGATCTTCTGCCTGGTCTGCCTACTACCCGTGACGAACAGCAGGTTACGGCGGTGCAAAACACGGGGAATACGCCCACGGCACAGGATGATATAGCCCGCGCAGACTGGGCTGCCGTCTCGTTGGGTATCCATCAAAGTATTCAGAAAGCGATTGCCCGTTACCAGGAGGGCGATGCGAAGAATGCCATTCTGGATGTGCAAGACAGTTATTTTGACCGCTTTGAAGCTAGCGGTATGGAAAACAAAATCGGTTCTCGCGATTCGGCATTTAAAACCTCGCTGGAGGCTTACTTCACGCGTCTGGTTAGTCTGATGAAAGCGGGTCAGCCAGTGGAAAGACTCAACGCTGAAGCCAGCGCACTGGAGCAGGATTTACAAAAAGCAGTGGTGATGTTGGGGGAAGGAGAAGAAACCCAGTGGAGCCTGCTGCTCTACAGCCTGATGATTATCGTGCGCGAAGGACTGGAGGCCCTGCTTATTGTGGCGGCCATCGTGGCTTATATGGTGAAAAACAATCACCAGGATAAGCTTCCGTTAATTCGCCAGTCGGTGATTGTCGCGTTAATCGCAAGCGTTATTACCGCTGTGATATTCCAACTCCTGTTCACGAATTCCGGCGCCAGCCGAGAACTGCTGGAAGGCGTAACGATGCTGATTGCCGTCGTCATGCTGTTCTTCATGAGCTACTGGTTACTGTCTAAAGTCGAGGCTCGCCACTGGAAAGCATGGCTGGAAGGGAAACTGTCCCACTCACTTTCCCGTGGTTCACTGGTTGGACTGTGGCTTACCAGCTTCCTGGCGGTTTACCGCGAAGGGGCGGAGACCGTGCTGTTTTACTACGCCCTGATCGGGGATGCGAATGATATTTCTGGGCATATGGCGATTGCGGCAGGTTTTGTTATCGGCTGTGTTGTTCTGCTGGTCGCCTGGCTCATCATGCGCTACTCGGTTGTACGCCTGCCTTTGAAGCCGTTCTTTATGTTTACCGGCAGTTTTATGTACCTGATGGCCTTTGTATTTGCGGGCAAAGGGGTTCTGGAACTGGTGGAAGGTAAGCTGTTCCAGCCAACGTTGATTAACGGCTTCCCTGAAATCAGTTGGTTGGGAATTTATCCCTACGTGGAAACGTTATTACCGCAGGCCATATTGCTACTTGCGGCGCTGGTGGCGCTGTGGGTGATGCGGCGGAAAAGCACTGTTCCTGGGGAAACGATAAAAACTAATCTATAGCTGTTATTTGAGACGAGAGGATATGTCTGATGACCATGAAGAAAACCCTGATTGCCAGTGCAGTGATGGCCGGTATTTTCACTGCTCCGGCAGCGTTTGCCTTTAAGGAGTATCCGGCAGGCGAGCCTGTCACCATGAATGAGATGGAACTGGCCGCTGTGTACCTGCAGCCAATCGATATGGAACCGCGTGGCATGGGATTACCGGCAGCAAAAGCCGATATTCACCTTGAGGCGGATATTCATGCCGTGGAAGGCAGTAAAAATGGTTTTGGCGCAGGCGAATGGATCCCTTATCTGACTATCAGTTACACCTTGATTAACAGTGATACGGGTGAAAAACAAGAAGGTACGTTCATGCCGATGGTTGCCAGCGATGGCCCTCATTACGGTGCGAACATCAAAATGATGGGGGTGGGTAACTATAAAGTGACCTATCACATCGAACCGCCGTCAAAAGCAGGTATGCACCGTCATACAGACAGTGAGACCGGCGTTGGTCGCTGGTGGAAACCATTTGATGTGAGTTATGAATTTAAATACGTCGGCCTGAACTAAGCGCTTTTCCATCAGGCTGCTTGATTTGCCATTTTAGACCGGGCAGTGCTCACAATCTTACGTACGAAGTGTACCCACGATTTGTTTTGCGCTGCTCATGTCTTAACTGACCGCGAACTTATCCCCCTGATGGGCAGGCTCTAAATTATCGATGTACCTGGATAGTTACATCATTCAATCCGCCGTACAGAGTCGATGTTATGAGTTATTTTTTTGTCACGACGCTACAGGTTTTTTTCTGCATTGCGCTGCTCTCCGGGGTTCTCTGGAGTCGCATCGATCCCCCTTCATTGCGCCCACTCGTCTGGACCTTATTCACAGGCTTAATCCTTGGCGTGCTGGTGGGACTTACCCTCCGCGGCTCGCAGCCAGTGCAATTGTTGCTGGTTGGCACAGAAGTGATGATTACGCTGCTGTTTGTGTTGAGCTTCTGGTGGGTATCAAAGCGCATTCGCTACCTGTGGCAAGGGATTTTGGTGTTTGGCGCAGCCCGACATTGGGCTTTGGATCCCAATCTCGGCGGATTAACCAGCACCCATGTGCTAAATACCGATCTGCTGTTGAATCTGACGGCAATGCTATTGGCATTTGCGATCCTCTGCCTGGCGGGGGTACTGAGCGCCATGCTGTTGCGTCGTATTCGTGGACTCTACTGGCCGTTGACGCTGATTCTGATGGTCATGATTTGGCTGCCATTAAGCGGTAATTTGTTGCTGCTGTTAATGAAACTGCAGGTGCTACCGCTGGCGAAATCGCTATTGAGTTTCGTGGCCAAAGTGACAAACAACGCGGCGATGTATAACTGGTTGGGGGCCGCCTTATTACTTGCTCTGGCACTGTGCTGGGTACCGGCGTTGTTACACGCGATCCGCCAGACGCGTAAAGCCGATGAGCCGATTGCTTATCGACTGGCGCTGGCGCATCGTCGAAATGCATTTCGTCTTTGGCTGGTCACGTTAGGTTGTGCGGTGGTGGTGATCGCCGGGCAACTGTGGTGGGAAAAAGTCGCCTCTCAACCGCCGCAGTTGTCAGAAGCCATTCCGGTACAACTTGCCAGTGATGGCATGGTTCATCTGCCAATAGAACGACTCCGTGATGGCAAGCTGCACCGCTTTGTTTGGGTGGCCGATGATGGTAAAGCGGTACGTTTTTTCGTGATTAACCGCTATCCCGACAAGTTGCGTTTGGGGGTGGTTTTTGATGCCTGTCTACTGTGTGGCGATCAGGGTTACGTGATGGAAGGTAATCAGGTTATCTGCGTGGCATGCGGGGTACACATTTTCATTCCTTCGATTGGTAAACCTGGTGGTTGCAATCCGGTGCCAATTGAAAACTGGCGTAATGATGAGAAAGAGCTGGTGATCCCAGGTAAAGAGCTGGCTGCTGGCGTGAATTACTTCTCGACGGTCATGACCATCAAGGTGACCGACCCAGTTGATGGTTCCACATTGACCAATACTTCTGCTGACTACAAATACAGCTATGGTGGCAAAACCTGGTTTTTCTCGTCCGAGGCCAATTACGATCGCTTCCGTAAAACTCCGGAACAGTTCGTCCCTGCTGAATTGAGGGAGGAGTAACAAAATGCTGTGGCGAATGTTACGACAATCCTGGGGGCGTAATCTCCGACGCAAGGGGCTGGCTATTATGACCGTCTTTCTTGCGTCCAGCCTTATCTCCGCCCTGCTGGCGGTGTCGATTGATATTGGCGATAAAATGTCCAGAGAATTGAAGTCCTATGGTGCCAATATTTTGATTGAACCTGCCGGACAGGCGGCGCTGCCTGCACTTTTCAGTGAAAACAGTAATCCACTATCAGGACAGGATTTCCTTGATGAAGCGGAACTCCCCAACATTAAGGATATCTTCTGGCGCAACAACATTGTCGGCTTTGCCCCTATGCTTGGCGGTGATGTCGACGTTAACGGCAAAGAAGTACGTATTCTCGGCACCTTCTTCAGCCAACCGGTAGATATTCCAGATGAAGAAGGGTTTGAGACGGGGCAAAAAACGGTAAGCCCGTTCTGGCAAGTGACAGGCCACTGGCCGCAAGAGCCTGCTGGTGATGCTCCTCAAACACTGGTAGGGCATGCGTTGGCGCGACAAACGGGCTGGAAGCCAGGCGATCAACTGGTGATCCGTACCAGCAATACAACGGTGAATGTGACCGTCAGCGGCATCCTCTCCAGCGGCGGGGATGAGGATAACCAACTGGTTATGCCGTTGAGCACGGCGCAAACGTTGCTGGGTTTACCCGGCAAAGTGCAGGCCATTCGTGTCTCGGCGCTGACGGTGCCGGAAAATGAGTTGTCGCGTCGGGCGCGTGAAAATCTCGATGCACTGAATGCTGAAGAGTACGACCTTTGGTACTGCACGGCCTATGTCTCGTCCATTGCTCATCAACTGGAGGAGGCTATTTCCGGTGCAGAAGTTCGCCCTGTGTGGCAGGTTGCTGCATCTGAGGGGGTTGTAATCGATAAAATTCAGTTGCTGATGGCCGTCGTGACCGTCGCAGCACTGGCAGCTTCGGCTATGGGAATCGCGTCACTGATGACCAGCACCATTATGGAGCGCGCTAAAGAGATCGGCCTGATGAAGGCGCTTGGCGCGCATCAGTGGCAAATCATGCTGTTGTTCTATCTTGAAGCCGCGTCCAGTGGACTGGCCGGTGGGGCATTGGGATGTGTTGCTGGATGGGGAATGGCGAAAGCGATTGGCCTGATGCTATTTGATGCGCCATTGAATTTTGCCTGGATTGTGGTGCCATGTGTATTGGTTATTGCGGTCCTGATTGCCCTGATTGGCACCTGGTTCCCGGCCCGCCGTATTGCCCGCCTGTATCCTGTGGAGGTGCTGTATGGCCGCTAAACGTACCATGCTCTGGTTGCTGGTATGGCGGGCGCTGCGTCTGCGTTTTCAGCGAGTTAGCGTAGTATTTGCCGCATTGATGGTCGGGGCGACCATTGTGACCGCGCTATCTGCGGTGTGGTTCGACATCAATACCAAAATGAGTGAAGAATTGCGGACCTTTGGCGCAAATTTCTACATCGGGCCAGGCCATGGCTCCAGCATGCCGCAGCAAGCGTTGCAGACTATTTTAGATCAGGCACCGCAAGGCCTGGTTCACGGAGCCAGTCCTTGGCTTTACGGTATGGCGCGTACCGAGCTGGAGAAGGTGGTGATTGTCGGCGTGTGGTTTGAATCCTTGCAAAAGCTGGTGCCGTACTGGCAGGTTCAGGGGAGTTGGATTGGTGTTAGCTTTGACGATCGCAATGCGATGATTGGCGTCAAATTGGCTGAGCGTCTTAACGTCCAACCGGGCGATAACATCATCCTGGTGGATCACAATCAGCGCAAAAACTTACAGATAAAAGGCATTGTTGAAGCCGGTGATGCGACAGATAACATGCTAATTGTGAGTCTTGATGTGGCGCAGGCGTGGTTGCATCAGCCCGATAAAATCAGCCATGGGCTGCTGAGTGTCAGTAACGATGTCGGTCAGGTGGAAAACTATGCCAGCCGATTGCAGGCTCAATACCCGGATCTGGAGATCCGTCCTATACGGAAAGTCTCCGCATCAGAAGGACAGGTACTGGATAAAATAAAAGGGTTAATGGGGCTGGTATCGGTTGTGATCCTTGCGCTGTCATCTTTGTGCGTGAATACCACGTTGATGGCCATTGTGGGTGAGCGGGCCAGGGAATTTGCGCTGCAAAAAGCGTTGGGGGCCAGCAACGGTGATATTGTCCGGCAAATTCTCCTTGAAACCTGCATTATCGCGCTGGCTGCAGTGGTTTGTGGGTGGATCTTAGGGTACATGTTGGCCCAACTACTGGGACTGACCGTATTCAATGCCGCAATAGCGCTACGCTGGCCAGTGCTGCCCATCACCCTGACATTATCTTTACTGGTCGCCATTCTGGCGGCGATTGTTCCGGTCCGTCGCGCGGTTAGCGTCGAACCCGCAAAAGTGTTGAAAGGAGAGTAACGCAATGTCCGTTGTGCAGACCCCGTCAATGGCGATTGAAACCCGCCATTTATATAAACGGTTCGGCGATGTTACCGCCTTAGATGACATTAACCTGCAAATAGTGCAGGGGGAGTTTGTCGCGATTATGGGCGCTTCTGGTTCGGGTAAAACGACACTGATGAATATTCTGACCTGCCTGGACACCGCGACAGAAGGTCAGGTGTTTTTAGATGGGATTGATGCTGCCGCACTGGATGAAGAGGGGCGTCGCCGTTTTCGTGCTGAGAAAATAGGGTTGGTATTCCAGCAGTTTCATCTGATCCCGTTTTTAACCGCGCTGGAGAATATCATGCTGGCGCAACACTACCATAGCGTGGTAGATGAAGCGGCGGCCAGGAAGGTTCTGGAACAAGTCGGTCTTGGGCATCGAGTGACGCACCTGCCGAGTCAACTTTCTGGGGGAGAGCAGCAACGGGTGTGCATTGCCCGGGCGCTGGTCAATGAGCCGCCGGTGATTTTTGCCGATGAACCTACGGGTAACCTTGACGAAGAGAATGAACAGCGGGTGTTGGATCTACTCACTGACCTGCATCGGCAGGGGCGCACGATTGTGATGGTGACGCATAATCCGGCGCTTGGGTTATTTGCCGATCGTATTATCCGTTTGCAGCATGGCAAATATCAGGGTGAGGAGGCGAATCAACATGCGCTGGATTAACATATTAACTTTCGCCATTTTGGTTCTGATTAGTGGGTGTAAAGAAGAGAAGTTGGTGGTTGGGCAGCAAGCCCCGGCGCTGGCAACATTCGACCTGCAGGGGGGAGAAGCAGGGCTTGAACGCTGGCGTGGAAAGGCTGTTTATCTAAACTTTTGGTCGGCGGGATGCGGTGGCTGTCTTGCCGAAATGGACGCGCTGGAAGCGCTAAGTAAAAAGTGGGGCGATAACGTTGTGGTCGTGGCCGTGAATACCGATCCGGCGACGGTTAACATAGATAACTTACTGGCGAAACATCAGGTTTCTTACCCGGTACTCCGCGATCAGCTTAAGATTTCCCAGGAGCGCTATCAGGTCATCGGCACGCCAACCTCTGTGTTAATTGACAGGGACGGTCGTGTACTGGAATTACACCAGGGGATGCGGAAACCGCCTGAGTTAGATGCAACGTTTGCGCGACTGGCCGCCCGATGAACGCGATACAAAGAGAAACACTATATGGCATTCAGGTGGAATAAAGAGAGTCTGGCCGTCCTGCGTGAAAACGCAGGCGTTCTCACGACGGAGCAGATTGCGGGGATGCTTCGCACTAATATTACGGTTGTGCGCAATATGGCGTACCGACTGAAACTCAGCCTGCGGGTATCCGCCTACAATCAAAAACGTATTGAGCAGGTACAAACTCTCTATACGTCTTCTGAACCACTAAATCTGAAAGAGATTGCTGCAAAAACTGGACTGACATTCAGTACGGTGCAATACATTGTATATGTGAAATTAAAAAGTAAACCATATACCAAACGGGAATATGTTTCCTTTGAAACTGATGATGCGGTTCATTATCGGATACAACGAGAGTTCATTGATACTGAGCGTTCCCTTTTACACAACATCCCAGATAACACGTGCTTTCATCAATTGTATCTGACAGACGGAACCTTATATTGTGCACGTAATATCCGCAGCGAAGTGATTATCTGCGAATAATTGGATGGCATATTTCGTCACCCGACGAAGCAAGTATTCATAGTTGCGTTTAACCTGGCTTATCTTTTTTTGTGGGAAAATAAAGAATGGCCAATGTATACGCATTTGAACCCTCCCTGGTGATGATGATTACCGTCACGTTTGTCCTCGCCGGGATGGTGAAAGGTGTCACCGGTATGGGTTTGCCCACGGTGGCGATGGGGATCCTCGGATCGCTTATTTCTCCGGTCGCGGCGGCGGCGATGTTGCTGTTACCCTCTCTAATTAGCAATCTGTTTCAGTTTGGCGGTGGTGGTAACACTGGCCGATTGCTGCAACGATTGTGGCCTATGCTGCTGGCGGTGGTGATTGCCACTTTGCTTGCCAGTGTCTGGATCACCGGGGGCGACACAACCCGGACCCAGTTTGCGCTGGGTATGGCACTGGTTGCTTATGCTATCTGGACGCTGGCGGGAAAGAAAATTACCGTGGATCCGCAGCGTGAAAAACCCTTTTCCCTTGTCATTGGATTCGTGACCGGTTTATTGACGGGGGGAACGGGGGTATTTGTCATGCCCGCCGTGCCATGGATCCAGTCTTTGGGCTTTGAAAAGGATGAACTGGTACAGGCGCTTGGGATCTCTTTTACGTTTTCGACACTGGCGTTAGCACTGGGCTTGTGGTGGCACAACGCGCTGCCCGTACAATCCCTAAGTTTGTCGGCTTTGGCCATTGTTCCTGCACTTATTGGCCAGTGGATAGGAACCCGTGTGCGAAGAGTTATTTCTCCGCTCGTGTTTAAACGCTGTTTTCTGTTTTGTCTGATCGGGCTTGGCGTAGAGATGATGCTGCGAGCGGCGTGACCTGTGCAGTGACTTTAGGGCGCTCTCATGGCATCGTTCATTCAGCTATTTAGGGTCAAAGGGGGCGTTATGGCATCAGTGGTGTTAAATGAAGAAGAGGACGATCTGGAGTCGAGAATGGCGCTTACTGCGGCGGCAATGGCCGATAAGTCGCGCTCGCGTATGCTGTGTGCTTTGATGGATGGGCGCGCCTGGACTGCAACCGAACTTAGCGCTGTGGCGGATGTGTCTGCGTCGACCGCCAGCGCGCATCTGGCGCGTCTGTGCGAACAACGCTTTGTTGTGGCGCTTGCGCAGGGCAGGCATCGTTATTTTCGCCTTGCGAGTCACGATATCGCCGAACTGCTGGAGCGCCTGATGGGCGTGGCGTGGAGCACATCCGTACCACGAAAAATTACTACGCCGTTAAGCTTGCGGCATGCGCGAACTTGCTACGATCATCTGGCTGGAGAGGTGGCGGTAAGGCTGTTCGATACGCTGGTTTCCCGCCAGTGGTTAACGCCGGATGGCGAAACGCTGACATTACTTGGACAGGAAAAGCTGGCGCTGATGGGGATTGTCCTCACTGCTGGCTCATCCCGGCGGAAATTAACCTGTGGTTGTCTGGACTGGAGCGAACGACGTTATCATCCCGGCGGCGTGCTTGGCGCATCGCTGCTGCGCTGGTTGATTGAAAAGCAATGGATAAAAACGCAGACAGGCAGCCGCCACGTTACCTTTACCCCACTTGGTGTGCGCAAACTTCAGACGGAGTTTGGCATCCAAACGACACGGTAGATGCCCCATTTTTGCGAAAGCCTTCCCGGAAAAATGTCATATATCTGTCACACTCTGTGGTGATTGATAACAACAAGAGGTCGTAGGGATGAATAAATCGTTAATCGCCGCCGCTGTGGCAGGGGCTGTATTACTGTCCACCGCCGCGCAGGCGCAGACCGCGCCGGAAGGCTATCAGCTTCAACAAGTATTGATGATGAGTCGGCATAACTTACGCGCACCTTTAGCCAATAACGGCAGCGTTCTTGAGCAGTCCACCCCCAAACAATGGCCAGAATGGGATGTCCCCGGCGGACAACTCACCACCAAAGGCGGCGTGCTGGAAATCTATATGGGTCACTATATGCGAGAGTGGCTGGCAGAGCAGGGGATGGTGAAATCGGGCGAATGTCCGGCACCGGATACGGTTTATACCTATGCTAACAGCCTGCAGCGCACTGTTGCTACGGCGCAGTTCTTTGTCACCGGTGCTTTCCCTGGTTGCGATGTTCCGGTCCATCATCAGGAAAAAATGGGCACCATGGATCCCACCTTTAATCCGGTGATCACCGATGATTCCGCCGCCTTCAGCCAGCAGGCCGTACAGGCCATGGAGAAAGAGCGTAGCAAAATGCAGCTCAACGATAGCTATCAGTTGCTTGAGCAAATGACCGACTACAAAGACTCTCCATCCTGCAAAGAAAAACAGCAGTGTTCCCTGACCGATGCCAAAGATACGTTCAGCGCGAAATACCAGCAGGAGCCAGGCGTATCGGGGCCGCTAAAGGTGGGAAATTCGCTGGTTGATGCCTTCACCTTGCAATATTACGAAGGCTTCCCGATGGACAAGGTTGCCTGGGGCGAGATTAAATCCGATCAACAATGGAAGGTGCTGTCGAAGCTGAAAAACGGCTATCAGGACAGTCTGTTCACCTCCCCGGAAGTGGCGCAGAACGTCGCTAAACCGCTGGTGAAATATATTGATAATGCGCTGGTTACTGAACGCGCGAAAGCACCGAAAATAACTGTGCTGGTGGGACATGACTCAAACATCGCTTCGCTGCTCACCGCGCTGGATTTCAAACCCTACCAGCTTCACGATCAGAACGAGCGTACGCCGATTGGCGGGAAGATTGTCTTCCAGCGCTGGCATGACAGCAACGCAAATCGTGATCTGATGAAAATCGAGTATGTGTATCAGAGCTCGCAGCAGTTGCGTAATGCAGACGTTCTGACGCTGAAATCCCCGGCGCAGCGCGTAACGCTTGAGCTGAAAGGATGTCCGATAGATGCGGATGGTTTTTGCCCGATAGATAAGTTCGACAGCGTGCTGAATGAGGCGGCGAAGTAAAAGAAAAACTCCCCCGTGTTTGCGGGGGAGTCTGAGCGCTAGACGTTTTTACGTTCGATAGTCTGTTCACCCCAAAAGAGCGAATCTTTGTCTGTTTTTTCAAAGGCTTTGATGAGTACCTCGTCGCTACCTTCTTCCCAAATTTTTTCCGCCAGTTTTTCGTCATAATTCGCGACTTCAAAAATGGCTTCGGCTATTTCCGGCGATGTATTGCGCAGACTTGCCCATTCACCAACGTGATGAGCTTTCGCTTCTTGAGTTGGCATTCGAATCCTCCTGTTGAAGATTAGCCGTTGAGTTTTACTGCCAGACCCGCGACATATTCACCCTGATAGCGGGCGATAGATAACTCTTCCTGACTTGGCTGACGAGAGCCGTCGCCTCCGGCGATGGTCGTTGCGCCGTAAGGTGTGCCTCCACGAACTTGTGAGACATCAAACAGTTCTTGCGCCGCATAACCGATGGGTACAATCACCATCCCATGGTGGGCAAGTGTTGTCCAGGTTGATGTAATGGTTTGTTCCTGACCGCCGCCAGTGCCTGTTGAGCTGAATACGCTGGCGAGTTTGCCGTAAAGGCCGCCAGAAGCCCACAGTCCGCCAGTCTGGTCGAGGAAGGTGCGCATCTGGCCGGACATATTGCCAAAGCGTGTCGGGGTACCAAAAATAATGGCGTCGTAATCAGCCAGTTCTTGCGGGGTGGCGACTGGTGCGTTTTGGGTTTTGCCGCCAGCCTTGAGGAAAATCTCAGGCTGCATGGTCTCTGGTACGCGCTTAATAATCACTTCCGCGCCATCTACCTTATTTGCGCCTTCTGCGACTGCATGGGCCATAGTTTCAATGTGTCCGTACATGGAATAATAAAGCACCAGAACTTTTGCCATTTTACACTACTCCTCGAGTTAACTGTGTCCGTAGCGATTCGCTACCTCCCTTTAAAGATATGACGTACGGCCAGGAGTGCAAATTTCACAATCACTTCTTTGATTTATAACAATTTTTATAACAACTGTTTTTGTTGCAAAATGATACATTTTTAACCGAGCGGAATTTGGTAGCCATAAGAAAGACTTATTGATTTCATGCCGCGATTATTAACATCTGGCGGCCATTCCTGTTGCAGAATATTACAGTTCGCCGGTTATCCGGCTACTCTTCACTATGCTTAATCCCACGCAGTAAAAATCAGGGCACGGCCCTTGCGCTGCGTGAGGTATCACTCCTCAGTACCTATGCAATATGATGGCTAATCAATGACGGAGGTCAGTAATGGCAAACCATCGGGGCGGTTCCGGCAACTTTGCGGAAGACCGCGAAAGAGCATCAGAAGCAGGTCGAAAAGGTGGCCAGCACAGCGGGGGCAACTTCAAGAATGACCCGCAACGCGCTTCAGAAGCAGGAAAAAAAGGGGGCAAGAATAGTCACGGCAATAACAAATCGTAATTGTCGGGCTGTCTGTTAGAGATATCGTGACGGCTGAGTGTTCAGAGACAGACGTTACGTCGCCACCGCCGCCGGGTCGTTCCGGCGGTTTTTTTTGTCTGCAAGGTTGAACTGTAACAAAACGCAACGCAGACTAATGACATTCAGATAATCGGGTGTCTCATGTCATTACTTTCTCGTTATTCCTTCTCTGTTAAACCCCAGGAGGCGATCCTCATTGTGATCACCATGTTCTGGGGCGGAACGTTTTTGGCTGTGCAATATGCTGTCACGCTGAGCGGTCCCTTTTTCTTTGTCGGCGTGCGTTTTGCCACCGCCGCGCTGGCGGTCGCGCTTTTGTCGTTATGCACATTGCATAAGCTAACGTGGCTGGAATTCAAAGCAGGCGTGGCAATCGGTATCGCCATTGCGCTGGGCTATAGTCTGCAAACCTGGGGACTACAGTTTATTCCCAGCAGTAAATCGGCGTTTATTACTGCGATGTACGTGCCACTGGTACCGCTTTTACAATGGCTGTGTCTGGGACGTATGCCCGGACTGATGCCGTGTGTCGGTATTGTGCTGGCTTTTATCGGGTTGATTTTTCTCGCCGGGCCAGGAGGCAATTTGCTGGCTTTGGGCGAAGGAGAGTGGATCACGCTCGCCGGCGCGGTGGCGATTGCGGCGGAAATTATCCTGATTAGCGCGTGGGCGGGAAAAGTGGATGTGCGGCGGGTAACGGTGGTACAACTGGCAACTGCTTCAATCGTGGCGTTTATTGCAATGGCCCCAGCCGGAGAGTCCGTACCGCCGATGTCAACCGGATTGCTGGTTGTGGCGTTGGGGCTGGGGATTTTCAGTGCGATTATCCAGGTCACCATGAACTGGGCGCAGCGCAGCGTTTCGCCGACACGCGCAACGGTAATCTATACCGGTGAGCCTGTATGGGCGGGGATTTTTGGTCGACTCGCAGGGGAACGCCTGCCGCTGCTTGCTCTGTTGGGGGCGGCATTCATTATCATTGGCGTACTGGTCAGCGAACTCAAGTTCAAAAAGAAGAAAGCCGTCCAGCAGGAGGCTCCGCCCGAGTCGCTTTAATTTAACGTTTCAGTGTGCGATTTGTTATGCTGGCGCCCTCAGAACAAGGAGAGGGTGCATGGCTCAAGGCGCAGAGAAAAAAACAGGTAAACGCTCGCAGGCCGTGAGTGCAAAACGCCAGGCTATCTTAACCGCGGCATTAAATGTCTTTTCCCAGTATGGCATTCATGGCACGCGTCTGGAGCAGATTGCGGAACTGGCGGGGGTGTCTAAAACGAATCTGCTTTATTACTACCCTTCTAAAGAAGTGCTCTATATTGCCGTATTACGCCAGATCCTCGATATCTGGCTGGCACCGCTGAAGGCCTTTCGCGAGGACTTTGCGCCACTGGCGGCGATTAAAGAGTACATCCGACTCAAACTGGAAGTGTCCCGCGATTATCCCCAGGCATCGCGACTATTTTGTATGGAAATGCTGGCAGGCGCGCCGTTGTTGATGGCTGAATTAACTGGCGATCTCAAAACGCTGATTGATGAGAAATCTGCGCTGATTGCTGGGTGGATTAAAAGCGGGAAGCTGGCGCCGGTCGATCCGCATCATCTGATTTTTATGATTTGGGCTTCAACCCAGCATTACGCCGATTTTGCCCCACAGGTAGAGGCAGTGACGGGCGCAACACTGCGTGATGAAGCCTTTTTTAACCAAACCGTTGAGAGCGTACAGCGGATGATTATTGAAGGGATCCGCGTGCGTTAACCTGCCGGCGGTAACGGGCAGCTTAAGTCACCCTCTTCGCACTGTAAGAGCGAGGCGAGAAACGCTTCGCGCTCGTTGGTTTTGTCCGTTAAACACTGGCTGGTGATCATCGACTGTATGCTGCCGCCTTCCGTGCCTGAACTGATCAATGCGCAGTCTGCATCGCGCAGGGTAATCCATGCGACCTGTGCTTT
This sequence comes from Citrobacter sp. RHBSTW-00029, assembly GCF_014104295.1. Taxonomy (NCBI): domain Bacteria; kingdom Pseudomonadati; phylum Pseudomonadota; class Gammaproteobacteria; order Enterobacterales; family Enterobacteriaceae; genus Citrobacter; species Citrobacter sp. RHBSTW-00029. The sequence goes on along the minus strand of NZ_JABXRT010000001.1, from coordinate 2,409,105 downwards.
TTTCAGTAAATCACGTTGGGTGGGGGCGGCGCGCTTCAGTGCATTCTGATAAGTATCATTTAGCTTTGCGTCGGCCGTCTTATACTGCTCAGCGGCGCAGGTATTCATTTCAATTTGGTTGTTCGCGTTGGCGCAGTCATCCGCCAGCACCTGGCCGCTCAGCAGCAGTGCGGCACAGGTCAGTACAATTCGTTTCATGCTTCCCTCTGGCTTCATAAAAAAGGCTCCGTTGCCGGAGCCTTAATTAACCACAACCTTAGCCGATTGTCATCAGGCTGGCGTTCCCCCCGGCAGCGGCAGTATTGACGCTCAGGGAACGTTCAATGTACAGCCTCTCCAGCAGAATATTGCTTTCGCCACGGGCAAAGCCCTGGACCGAGACAATCGCCCCTTCGCGGGCTGCCACAGATTCGCACAATGCGCGAAGCTGATCGGAATCGCCGTGGAAAATAACGGCATCAAACGGCTGCGAGGCGATGTTGTCCGCTTTGGCAAATTGAATGCGCCCGGAGACCGCGGCTGGCAGGCGTTTTGCCAGGTCGCGATGGAACGTATCATCTGGCCACAGGATTAAGCTACCAACGGAAGCCACCGCGGCAACCTGTACCAGTGCATCCTGCTCATCATCGGCGATACACAGCACGCGTTCGCGCGGCAACAGCGTCCAGGTATTGCGCTCGCCGGTTGGTCCTGGCAGCAAACGCTGGGTACCGGCCTGTGCCAGTTCGCCAAACTGCTGACAGAGCGCATGCAGCGACGGGCGATCGATTGCCCATGCGGTGAGCGCTTCCAGCGGTTGAATCAGCGCTGATTTAAGCTGTGCATCGACAGGGTAGTCTGCATCCTGACGCGCAAGCGTAATGCCTAACGCATTTTCCGGACGGTTAGCCAGCAGGCGGTACAGATACAGCGGTCCACCCGCTTTTGGTCCGGTGCCTGACAAGCCTTCGCCACCGAATGGCTGTACGCCGACAACGGCACCGACCATATTGCGGTTAACGTACAGGTTACCCACATGTGCCGATCCCGTGACCTGGGCGATGGTTTCATCGATGCGGGTGTGCACGCCCAGCGTCAGACCGTAGCCGGAGGCATTAATTTGCTCAATCAGGCTGCCCAGATTGTTACGGGTGTAACGCACGACATGCAGTACCGGACCAAACACCTCTTTTTGTAATTCATCGAAGCTTTCCAGCTCAATAAGCGTCGGGGCGATAAAGGTACCGGTTTGCCATTCCCGCGCATCGTCGCTATTTTCGCGCACGGCCTGGAACACCGGACGCCCTTTGGCGCGCATGGCCTGAATATGGCGCTCAATATTGGCTTTGGCTTCTTCATCGATAACCGGCCCGATATCGGTAGTCAGGCGGCCCGGGTTGCCCATGCGGCATTCCGACATCGCGCCGCGCAGCATTTTCAGCGTATGGTCGGCAATATCATCCTGCAGGCACAGGACGCGCAGTGCCGAGCAGCGTTGTCCGGCACTGTCAAAGGCAGAGGCCAGAACGTCGACCACGACTTGTTCCGTCAATGCTGAGGAGTCGACAATCATTGCGTTCATCCCACCGGTTTCGGCGATAAGCGGGATTGGACGCCCCTGAGTATCGAGGCGGGTCGCGATATTGCGTTGTAACAGCGTGGCGACTTCCGTGGAGCCAGTAAACATCACGCCGCGAACGCGCTCATCGGAAGTGAGCTGCGCCCCGACCGTTTCACCCTGACCAGGCAACAGTTGCACCACGCCCGGCGGGACTCCCGCTTCGAGTAAAATCGCGATGCCCTGGGCGGCAATCAGTGGGGTTTGCTCCGCAGGTTTCGCCAGCACGCTATTGCCCGCCGCCAGTGCGGCAGCAATCTGTCCGGTGAAAATAGCCAGCGGGAAGTTCCATGGGCTGATACAGACCACCGGGCCTAACGGACGATGGGTTTCATTATCGAAGTCATCGCGCACCTGGCCGGCATAATAGTGCAGGAAGTCGACCGCTTCGCGTACTTCCGCAATGGCGTTGCTGAAGGTTTTACCCGCTTCTCGCACCAGGATGCCAATCAACTGCTGCATCTGACCTTCCATCAGCACGGCGGCGCGATGCAAAATAGCGGCGCGCTCTTGTGGCGGTGTGGCGAACCAGATCGGCGCGTTATTTACCGCGTTCTGTAATGCCTGTTCCACTTCGCTGTGAGTCGCTTCACGCACGTAACCGACAATGTCTTTCGGTTCGGCCGGGTTGACGACGGGCGTCATTTCACCGTCAGCGACCGGTTGTTCAAGCATTGGTTTGGCGTGCCATTTTTGCAGCGCGCTATTGAGCAGGGCAGAGGACAGCGAGGCCAGACGATGTTCGTTAGCTAAATCCAGTCCGCCTGAGTTTTCCCGGCCTTTACCGTACAGGTCATGCGGCAGGGCAATCTTCGGATGCGGCAGCCCGGCCTGACCTTCCTGCTGTGCCAGTTTTTCAACGGCTTCAACAGGATCGGCAACCAGTTCGTCCAGCGGCAGGGTGGTGTCTGCAATACGGTTGACGAATGAGGTGTTGGCGCCGTTTTCCAGCAGACGACGCACCAGGTACGCCAGCAGCGTTTCGTGCGTGCCGACCGGCGCATAAATGCGGCATGGACGGTTCAGCTTGCCATCAGCGACTTTGCCGGTGACCTGCTCATACAGCGGTTCGCCCATACCATGCAGACACTGGAACTCATACTGACCTGGATAGTAGTTTTGACCCGCTAACTGATAAATGGCCGCCAGCGTATGCGCGTTGTGGGTGGCAAACTGTGGGTAGATCAGATTCGGTACAGCAAGCAGTTTTTTCGCACAGGCCAGATAGGAAACGTCGGTGTACACCTTACGGGTGTAAACCGGATAGCCTTCCAGACCGTCCATCTGTGCGCGTTTGATTTCGCTATCCCAGTACGCGCCTTTGACCAGGCGGATCATCAGTCGGCGACGGCTGCGTGTAGCCAGATCAATGAGATAATCAATGACATACGGACAGCGCTTCTGGTAGGCCTGGATAACAAAACCGATACCGTTCCAGCCCGCCAGCTCAGGTTCAAAGCACAGTTTTTCCAGCAGATCGAGGGAGATCTCCAGTCGGTCTGCCTCTTCAGCATCAATATTGATACCGATGTCGTACTGGCGGGCCAGCAGAGTAAGCGACTTCAGACGCGGATAGAGTTCATCCATCACGCGGTCATACTGCGCACGGCTGTATCGCGGGTGCAGTGCAGACAGTTTGATGGAGATCCCCGGGCCTTCATAAATACCGCGCCCGTTTGAGGCTTTACCAATGGCATGGATCGCCTGCTGGTAGGAGACCATATAAGCCTGGGCATCAGCGGCGGTTAGAGCCGCTTCACCCAGCATGTCATAAGAGTAGCGGAAACCTTTTTCTTCCAGTTTACGCGCGTTAGCCAGCGCTTCGGCGATAGTCTCTCCGGTGACAAACTGCTCGCCCATCAAGCGCATTGCCATGTCGACGCCTTTACGCACCAGTGGTTCACCGCTCTTGCCGATAATACGGTTGAGTGAGCGTGAAAGGCTGGCTTCATTATGCGTAGAAACCAGACGACCGGTAAACAACAGCCCCCAGGTCGCCGCGTTGACGAAAAGTGACGGGCTGCGTCCAATGTGCGACTGCCAGTTGCCGTTGCTGATTTTGTCGCGGATTAACGCATCGCGGGTTGCCTTATCAGGAATACGCAGCAAGGCTTCCGCCAGACACATCAGCGCAACGCCTTCCTGTGAAGAAAGGGAGAACTCCTGCAATAAACCCTGAACCATCCCTGCGCGGCCGCTGGCGGTCTTCTGGTTACGCAGTTTGTCGGCCAGGCTGTATGCCAGCTTGTGCGCTTGCTCAGCGATGGGTTGCGGCAGACGAGCCTGCTCCATCAGCATCGGCACTGCGTCGGTTTCGGCGCGGCGGTACGCGGCGGTGATTGCTGCGCGGGAAACTGACTGCGGCAGGATCTGCTCGGCAAATTCAAGGAAAGGCTGGTGCGCTTCATTCTGCGGCGTGGTTGGCTCCTCACCCTCATTCGCGGCACCCGCCAGCAGGGCCGGTAGTTCAGGAAGCGCGTCGTCATTTTCCAGTCTTTCGAGATAATTAAAGATGGCTTGTTTGATCAGCCAATGTGGCGTGCGATCGATTCGTGATGCTGCTGTTTTAATACGCTCGCGAGTGGCGTCATCCAGCTTAACCCCCATCGTGGTAGTTCCCATGCCGTTTACTCCTGTTGTACTGAAATACGGGTCTGATAGTTACCGAGAAATATCCACTATGTTGCAACTTTGTGCAACCGTGTTAAATGTGACTTGGTTTGCAAGCTTGGAAATGAATGAAATGTTAATAAATGTGAGTTTTATGATGTGGGCTGTAAAAATTACAAAATCTTTTTCTCTGCGGTAGTTAACACTTTTAAAAGGTGCAACCGAAAAAAATGTGAGAGAGTGCAACCTACAGAAAAATGCTATCTACTCTGGATCAAATTTGATGTAAATGGTGTGTTAAATCGATTGTGAATAACCATCGCTTCCGGCAGGATACGGTCGCCCTGGTCAACATAGATATCTTTGCCACGTTCCGGCAGGGTAATAAAACGGCAAGCCACGGCATTGCTGATACATAATTTTGGAGAGTTTTGATGGCTATTAGCACACCGATGTTAGTGACATTCTGTGTCTATATTTTCGGCATGATATTGATAGGGTTTATTGCATGGCGTTCAACCAAAAACTTTGACGATTACATTCTGGGGGGACGCAGTCTGGGTCCATTCGTGACCGCGTTGTCCGCCGGGGCATCTGACATGAGCGGCTGGCTGCTGATGGGGCTGCCAGGCGCAATTTTCCTGTCGGGCATTTCAGAAAGCTGGATCGCCATCGGCCTTATTTTGGGCGCCTGGATCAACTGGAAGCTGGTGGCCGGACGTTTACGCGTACACACCGAATACAATAACAATGCGCTGACGTTACCGGATTACTTTACCGGTCGCTTTGAAGATAAAAGCCGAATTCTACGTATTATCTCCGCGCTGGTTATTCTGCTGTTTTTCACCATCTATTGTGCTTCAGGGATTGTGGCAGGGGCGCGTCTGTTTGAAAGCACCTTTGGCATGAGCTACGAAACCGCGCTGTGGGCGGGCGCGGCCGCGACGATCATTTATACCTTTATTGGTGGTTTCCTGGCTGTTAGCTGGACCGATACCGTCCAGGCCAGCCTGATGATCTTTGCTCTGATCCTGACACCGGTGATGGTAGTCATTGGCGTGGGTGGATTCGACGATTCGCTGGAAGTGATTAAACAAAAGAGCATTGAGAACGTGGACATGTTCAAAGGGCTGAATTTTGTTGCCATCATTTCCCTGATGGGCTGGGGTCTGGGCTACTTTGGTCAGCCGCATATTCTGGCGCGCTTTATGGCTGCAGATTCCCACCATAGCATTGTCCACGCACGTCGCATTAGCATGGCCTGGATGATTCTGTGTCTGGCTGGCGCGGTTGCCGTTGGGTTCTTCGGCATTGCTTACTTTAACAACAACCCACAGCTTGCCGGTGCCGTTAACCAGAACGCCGAGCGTGTGTTTATTGAACTGGCGCAAATCCTGTTTAACCCGTGGATTGCCGGTATTCTGCTGTCTGCGATCCTCGCTGCGGTTATGTCGACGCTGAGCTGCCAGCTGCTGGTATGCTCCAGTGCGATTACCGAAGATTTGTACAAAGCGTTCCTGCGTAAAAATGCCAGCCAGAAAGAGCTGGTATGGATTGGGCGTATCATGGTGCTGGTCGTGGCGCTGGTGTCCATCGCGCTGGCGGCAAACCCAGAGAACCGTGTGCTCGGCCTGGTGAGCTACGCCTGGGCTGGCTTTGGTGCTGCCTTTGGTCCGGTTGTTCTGTTCTCCGTAATGTGGTCGCGTATGACCCGTAACGGCGCACTGGCAGGGATGGTCATTGGTGCAGTGACGGTTATCGTCTGGAAGCAGTTTGCCTGGTTGGGCCTGTATGAAATCATCCCGGGCTTCGTGTTCGGCAGCATCGGGATTGTGGTCTTCAGTCTGTGGGGGAAAGCGCCATCAGCAGCAATGCAGAAACGTTTTGCCGAGGCTGATGCGCATTATCATTCAGCACCGCCGTCGCGTTTGCAGGAAGAATAATCAGCCTCTGTCCTCAAGCCCGCCGTGTGCGGGCTTTTTTATTGACCCGGTCGTAAAACCGTCATAACCGTTACCTACCTAACCTTTTACATTCAGTCATCATTCTCAAAACATTCTGCTTGAGTTTTTCTTTGCTGTAATGATAATCACTATCACTGTAATTTACTTTTCTTTGCATCAGTTGACTGAGAATAACGTTAAAGGGTACTTCGCATGTTTGTTCCATTTCTAATTATGTTGCGCGAAGGGTTAGAGGCCGCGCTGATTGTCAGCCTGATTGCCAGCTACCTGAAACGGACTCAGCGTGGCCGCTGGATTGGCGTGATGTGGATTGGTGTGTTGCTGGCGGCGGCGTTGTGCCTGGCGTTAGGCATTTTCATCAACGAAACCACCGGTGAATTTCCGCAAAAAGAACAGGAGCTGTTTGAAGGCATCGTGGCGCTCATTGCCGTGGTGATCCTGACCTGGATGGTCTTCTGGATGCGTAAAGTATCGCGCAACGTCAAAGTACAACTGGAACAGGCTGTCGATAACGCGTTACAGAAAGGCAATCATCATGGCTGGGCGCTGGTGATGATGGTCTTTTTTGCCGTTGCCCGTGAAGGGCTGGAGTCTGTCTTCTTCCTGCTGGCGGCATTTCAGCAGGATGTGGGTATCTGGCCACCGCTAGGTGCGATGCTGGGACTGGCTACTGCGGTGGTACTGGGTTATCTGATTTATCTCGGTGGGATTCGCCTCAATCTCGGGGCTTTCTTTAAATGGACCAGCCTGTTCATTTTGTTGGTTGCCGCAGGCCTTGCTGCGGGGGCCATTCGTGCATTCCACGAAGCCGGGTTATGGAATCATTTCCAGGACGTGGCGTTTGATATGAGCAGCGTTCTGTCAACGCATTCGCTGTTTGGCACATTGATGGAAGGGATCTTCGGTTATCAGGAAGCGCCAAGCGTCAGTGAAGTTGCTGTCTGGTTTATCTATCTGATTCCGGCATTGATTATGTTTGCACTACCGCCGCGTTCAGGCACTACGGCATCGCGTACCGCACCTTGATAAAAACGCGATGCAGAATACTTTTTAGTTACAACATACTTATTTATAGGGATAGGTTATGACGTTTAATTTTCGCCGTAGTGCGCTGCAGTTGGGTATTGCCGCGCTGTTTGCATCCGCTTTTTCTGCACAAGCCGCCGATATTCCGCAGGTGAAAGTCACGGTTAACGACAAACAGTGTGAGCCGATGACCATCACGGTGAATGCCGGGAAAACGCAGTTCATCATCCAGAACCACAGCCAGAAAGCGCTGGAGTGGGAAATTCTTAAAGGCGTTATGGTGGTTGAAGAGCGCGAAAACATTGCACCAGGCTTTAGCCAGAAAATGACGGCTAATCTGCAGCCGGGCGAATATGATATGACCTGCGGTCTGCTGACCAACCCGAAAGGCAAGCTGATCGTGAAGGGGACTGCAACGGCAGATGCCGCGCACAGCGACGCTCTGCTGAGCCTGAGTGGTGCAATTACTGAATACAAAGCCTATGTAACGGCAGAAACCGCGCAACTGGTGACAGGCACGAAAGCCTTCACGGATGCCATTAAAGCAGGCGATCTGGAGAAAGCCAAATCGCTGTATGCGCCAACCCGCCAGCATTATGAGCGTATTGAACCAATTGCCGAATTGTTCTCCGATCTCGACGGCAGCATTGATGCGCGTGAAGATGATTATGAGCAAAAAGCCGCCGATCCGAAATTCACCGGCTTCCACCGCCTGGAGAAAGCGCTGTTTGGCGACAATACCACTAAAGGTATGGACAAGTACGCCGACCAATTAAACAGTGATGTTCTTGACCTGCAAACGCGTATTAGCGAGCTTGCTTTCCCACCGTCTAAAGTGGTTGGCGGAGCAGCAGGGCTGATTGAAGAAGTTGCTGCCAGCAAAATCAGTGGGGAAGAAGATCGCTACAGCCATACCGATCTGTGGGATTTCCAGGCCAACGTCGATGGCGCGCAGAAAATTGTCGATCTCCTGCGTCCTCAATTACAAAAATCCAATGCTGAACTGCTGGCGAAGGTGGATGCGAACTTCAAAAAAGTCGATACCATTCTGAGCAAGTACCGTACCAAAGACGGTTTTGAAACCTATGACAAACTGACCGATGCCGATCGCAATGCGCTGAAAGGGCCAATCACGACGCTGGCGGAAGACTTGTCGCAATTACGCGGTGTTCTGGGTCTGGATTAAGCACTATGCAGCAAGAAAATGAAAACGGCGTGAGCGAACCGTCACGCCGACGTTTACTGAAAGGGATGGGCGCCCTGGGTGGGGCGCTGGCGCTGGCGGGTGGATGCCCGGTCGCTCACGCGCAAAAAACGCAAAGCGCGCCGGGAACACTGTCACCTGATGCACGCAGTGAACAACAACCGTTTTATGGCCAGCACCAGGCCGGGATCCTGACGCCGCAGCAAGCCTCAATGATGCTGGTGGCGTTTGATGTGCTCGCCAGTGATAAGGCCGATCTTGAGCGTCTGTTTCGTTTACTAACCAGCCGGTTTGCGTTTCTAACCACCGGTGGGCCGGCGCCAGAAACGCCGAATCCACGTTTACCGCCAATGGATTCCGGTATTCTTGGGGCATACATAGCGCCGGATAATCTGACGATGACGCTGTCGGTTGGCTCTTCACTGTTTGATGATCGCTATGGTCTGAAAGCACAGATGCCGAAAAAACTGCAAAAAATGACGCGTTTTCCGAATGACTCACTGGATGCAGCGTTATGTCATGGCGATTTGCTGTTGCAGATTTGCGCCAACACGCAGGACACCGTTATCCATGCGCTGCGCGATATCATTAAGCACACGCCTGATCTGCTCAGCGTGCGCTGGAAGCGGGAAGGGTTTATTTCCGACCACGCCGCACGCAGTAAAGGTAAAGAGACACCTGTCAATTTGCTGGGATTTAAGGATGGAACCGCGAATCCCGACGCAGCCAATGCAACGCTGATGCAAAACGTGGTGTGGGTCACTGCGGAGCAGGGGGAACCGGCATGGGCACAAGATGGTAGCTATCAGGCCGTCAGGCTCATCCAGTTCCGCGTGGAATTCTGGGACCGTACGCCGCTTAAAGAGCAGCAAACGATTTTCGGCCGCGATAAACATACCGGCGCACCGCTGGGTATGCAGCACGAGCATGATGTGCCGGATTACGCCAACGATCCCGAAGGCGAGGTAATTGCACTCGACAGCCATATCCGTCTGGCAAATCCGCGCACCAAAGAGACTGACTCCAGTTTGATGATGCGCCGTGGCTACAGCTATTCGCTCGGCGTGACCAATTCTGGTCAACTGGATATGGGACTGTTGTTTGTTTGCTATCAGCACGACCTGGAAAAAGGGTTTTTGACGGTGCAAAAACGCCTGAACGGTGAAGCGCTTGAGGAGTATGTCAAACCTATTGGTGGGGGATACTTCTTTGCCTTGCCGGGCGTCAAAACTGCAGACCATTATCTGGGACAGGCCCTGCTCGAAGCATGATGATTGTGCCCCGCAGTGCGGCGGGGCATTTCCTGACACTCTGATGAATGAAAAAATTATTTTTCATGATCGGCGGCGACTGAAATAATTCTGTCATCTCTCTGCAAGAGACTGTTGCTGGCGATAAGATGAAATTAAGTTAACAATAAGTAAAAACGTTGTTGCATTAACGAAGGGTTATGATGTAATTATAAGTAATAGCGGTAGTTCCCGGCGGTGATAGTCGTTCACTATGGAGATCGCGAATGGAAAAGTCCTGTACTGGACATGTTTTTCAACGTTATTGCAGTCCCTTACGCGGACGTTTCTCTTCCGGTAGCCATCTCGTCACCGTTAAATCTCTCTCCCTTTCACTTCTTATCCTTGTAACTGACACCCTGTACGGTGCGCGTAGCCGTGTATGGCGTCTTATCCGAAGGCAGGCAATGGCTTACAAGGAAGCCAACCCTCAGATGTTCGTGCGCATAATCGTGCCGCCAACGGCGCGTGTGATGTATACCTACAACTCAAGGTGCTATCCATGGGAAGACAAAAAGCAGTGATCAAAGCTCGTCGCGAAGCAAAACGTGTGCTGAGGCGGGATTCGCGTAGCCATAAACAGCGCGAAGATGAATCGGTCACCTCGCTTGTGCAGATGGGCGGCGTAGAAGCGATTGGTATGGCGCGTGATAGCCGCGACGCCACACCGATCACGGCGCGAAATGAAGCTCAGGCGCACTACCTGAATGCTATCGAGAGCAAGCAGCTGATCTTCGCCACCGGTGAAGCCGGGTGTGGTAAAACCTGGATCAGCGCGGCGAAAGCAGCAGAAGCCCTGATCCACAAAGATGTGGACAGGATCATTGTAACCCGTCCAGTTCTGCAAGCTGATGAAGACCTCGGCTTCTTACCTGGGGATGTCTCCGAGAAGTTCGCTCCCTATTTTCGTCCGGTTTATGACGTGCTGGTAAAACGTCTGGGAGCCTCCTTTATGCAATATTGCCTGCGACCTGAGATTGGTAAGGTAGAAATCGCGCCGTTCGCGTATATGCGGGGACGTACATTTGAAAATGCTGTTGTTATTCTGGATGAGGCTCAGAATGTGACTGCTGCGCAAATGAAGATGTTTTTGACTCGCCTCGGAGAGAATGTGACGGTGATTGTGAATGGGGATATTACCCAGTGCGATCTCCCCGCTCATGTTCGTTCAGGGCTAAGCGATGCGCTGGCCCGTTTCGAAGAAGATGACATGATTGGGATCGTTCGATTCAACAAAGATGATTGCGTTCGCTCGGCACTGTGTCAGCGGACGCTCAATGCTTACAACTGATCTGTTTTGCGTCTTCAAGGCCCGGGAAACCGGGCTTTGTTTTTTGTACCCCTATGAGCACAACGGACTGATGGCGTGGCCAACATTGTTGGTGAGGTCAGGTGTTCACGTTGTATCCCGCATGGGAAAATAGCTATAAAAAAGCCGCTGGTCGCGGCTTTTTAAATAAAACTGAGGTTACTGTGGGAACCACTGGTCACTGATTTTCTGGTACGTGCCGTCCGCTTTGATAGCGGCCAGCGCACTGTTCAGTTTTTCCAGCAGTGCTTTGTTATCCGGGCGAACAGCAATGCCAAGACCCGTACCAAAGTATTGCGGATCGGTGACTTTTGCCGTTGCAGTACCTAACTGTGGATTAGTTTTCAGCCACTCATTGACGACGGCAGTGTCGCCAAATACGCCATCAATACGGCCATTTTTCAGGTCGATAATCGCATTCTGATAGCTGTCGTAGGCCACGGTTTTTACTTCAGGATGTTTGTCCTGCAGGTATTTCTGGTGCGTGGTGCCGTTTTCCATCCCAATACGTTTGCCTTTCAGATCATCAAAGCTTTTATAGGTGTCTTTCTTCGCAATTACCAGCGCTGAGTTGGCATAGTACGGCTGGGTGAAGGAAACCTGCTTGCTACGTTCAGGCGTGATGTCCATGCCGGAAATCACCGCATCATATTTTTTGAATTTCAGCGCGGGGATCAGGCTGTCAAAAGCGTGATTGGTGAAAGTACAGTCAGCCTGCATTTGTTTGCACAGCGCCGTTGCCAGGTCGATGTCAAAACCGACAATTTTATTGCTGGCGTCCAGCGACTCAAATGGCGGGTAAGTCGCTGATACACCGAAATTAATTTTATCTGCAGCTGAGGCGCCAGCGGCGAAAGTAGCAAGTAATGCGGCCAGTACTAACTTTTTCATGGTGGAACTCCCGTCTGTCAATCTTATGATTATTTACCGTGTCTGCGGCGTGGATTAACAATGCCATTTAATGAATTTATATGCAATAAAAATGATTAAGTATTTTTATTGATGTAAAAAAGACGGGCTATTGTGAGACTTGCCCGTCTTGTGTTTTTAGGTTTATGCAGTTATTTGGCTTAATTACGGTGTTCAAACGCCAGCGCTTTACGTTCGATTAAGCGCATCATCAGCGTCAGCAAGCCGTTGACGATCAGGTAAATCACGCCGGCTGCGCCGAAAACCATCACGTCATAAGTGCGACCGTACAGCAGCTGGCTATAACCCATGACTTCCATCAGGGTGATGGTGTAAGCCAGTGAGGTACTTTTAAATACCAGCACCACTTCGTTGGAATATGAGGAGAGGGCGCGTTTAAAGGCGTACGGCAGCAGAATGGCCAGCGTATCCTTTTTGCTCATCCCCAGCGCACCACAGGACTGCCACTGGCCTTCCGGGATTGCTCGAATCGCACCGTAAAACAGTTGCGTGGTATAGGCCGCACTGTTTAAGGACAGCGCGATTAACGCGCACAGCCACGGTTCTGACAGCAAATGCCAGAGCACCGGATATTCCTGCAGCGCAGGGAACTGCCCTGGTCCGTAGTAGATCAGGAAAATTTGCACCAGCAGCGGTGTACCGGTAAACAACGTGATATAGGCGCGAACCAGCCAGACCACAATCGGCGTCTTAAGCGTCAGGATGACAGTGAAAATCAGCGCCAGCACCAGAGCAACTACGATGGAGGCGACCGTCAGCGTCAGGCTGGTATGCAGCCCTTTCAACAATTCAGGTAAATACTCAAGCATCAGCCCGGTCTCCGCTCAAAACGTGTCGCGCGCAGGTCAATGCGTTTGAGAATGTACTGACTCACCAGTGTAATCACCAGGTAAATAGCGGCCGCCACAATGTACCAGGTAAAGGGTTCCTGGGTACGGGTAGCGATGCTCTTGGTTTGCAGCATCAGATCGTTCACGCTGATAAGGCTGACCAGCGCGGTATCTTTCAGCAATACCAGCCACTGGTTACCGAGCCCCGGCAGCGCGTGACGCCACATTTGCGGCATCACCAGGCGAAAGAAAATCGCGGTTTTAGATAAACCCAGCGCCTGGCCTGATTCCCATTGCCCGAGTGGTACGGCCTTCAGCGCGCCACGCAGCGTTTGCGACGCGTAAGCGGCATACAGCAATGACAGTGCAATGACACCGCACAGGAACGGGCTGACGTCGAAGTTTTCGATCTGCATCTGAACCGGGATTTGTACAAACCCGAGATTGATCGTAAAGCCATCGGCCAGCGTCAGCAGCAGTTGTGAGGAGCCGAAATAGATAAACAGAACCACCAGAATTTCTGGTAGACCGCGCAGGATGGTGACCAGGGCCGAGCCCGCCCATGCCACCGGGCGCCATTTTACTGACTCCCAGACGGCAAAAAACATGGCGAGCGCAAGGCCAATGATCAGCGCACAGACGGCAAGGCCGACGGTCATCCCGGCGGCGCTTGCTAAAGGAAAAAATTCATTCATCAAATATTACTTCTGGAACCATTTGTTGTAGATGGTCTCGTAAGTCCCATCTTTCTTCACTTTTTCCAGCGCAGCGTTAAATTTCTGCTGCAGCTCGGTATTACCCTGGCGCACAGCAATGCCCAGACCGGTACCGAAGTAATCTTTATCCGTGACTTTGTCGCCAACCGCGGCCAGTTTCGGATTGTCTTTCAGCCATTCCGTTACTACTGCGGTATCACCAAAGACGCCGTCAATACGACCGTTTTGCAGATCGAGTTTGGCATTCTGATAGCTGTCATACGGCACGGTAGTCACTTCCGGATGTTTATCCATGATGAATTTCTGGTGCGTAGTACCGTTTTGAACACCGACTTTTTTGCCTTTCAGCTGCTCAATGCTGGTGTATTTACCCTGTTGGCCAACAAACAGCGCAGAGTTGTCGTAATACGGGGTGGTGAACAGAACCTGTTTTTCACGTTCAGGCGTGATGTCCATACCGGCCATCACCGCGTCAAAACGACGGAATTTCAGGCTCGGGATCAGGCTGTCGAAGGCCTGATTGGTGAAGGTACAGGTGGCGTCAATCTCTTTACACAGCGCATTCGCCAGATCAACGTCAAAGCCTACGATCTTGTTGTTAGCATCGATCGATTCAAATGGAGGATAAGACGCTTCGGTGGCGAAACGAATGGTTTGGGCTGCGGTAGCGGAAAGGCTAAAACCTGCGATTAGCGCGGCAATCAGAACTTTTTTCATTGTATTGTCCCGAATCTTAGTGAGAAAGATAGTTTTTAAACGCTTCGGTTTGCGGGTTGGCAAAGCAGCTCGCATCCCCAAACTCGACGATATGACCGTTTTCCATGTACACCACGCGACTGGCCGTTTTACGAGCAACTTCCACTTCGTGGGTGACGATCACCTGAGTAATATTGGTTTCCGCCAGCTCACGAATGATGCTGACGATTTGGGCGGTGATTTCCGGGTCAAGCGCTGCGGTAGGCTCATCAAACAGCAGCACCTGTGGTTCCATCATCAACGCGCGGGCGATGGCCACACGCTGCTGCTGGCCGCCGGACAGATGCAGTGGATAGCGATCGCTGTACGGCTTCAGACGCAGACGTTCCAGCAGTTTCTCGGCACGCGCCATCGCTTGCTCTTTTGTCAGACCCAGTACGCGGCAGGGCGCTTCAATCAGGTTCTGCACCACCGTGAGATGCGGCCAAAGATTATATTGCTGGAAGACCATGCCCACGTTTTGACGCAGATCCCGAATGGCTTTATCTGACGGGGTTTTCGTGAAGTCGAAACGGTTACCCGCAATAGAGAGCGTGCCCGAGCGCGGCATCTCAAGCAGGTTGAGTACGCGCAGTAGCGAGCTTTTCCCGGCTCCACTTGGGCCAAGTAACACCAGTGTTTCACCCTGAGGGCAATCCAGCGTGATATCGAACAGCGCCTGATGTGCGCCGTAGAAGCAGTTAATGCCGTTTAATTGAATACTCATTGACACTCGATACTGGCAGTCTGATAGCTATTGAAGCCGCAGATACTACCTTTGACAGAATAGTTATGCAATATTTATGCGTTAAAAGTTAAATGCAAACCGCATTCTTATCTAAACATAGCACAAAATAGCGGGGCTACCAGCGGGCAAGAATAATTGTCGGCATTCTATGCAGAATGCCAGACAATTTATGGGGTTTATGATTTTGACGGTGAATGGGGCGGTTAGCGGTTTTCGACAGACTGGCGCAGCGTCCCGGCTGGCGCGTGTACGCGGCCGCCCAGATAACGCACATCATCGATCACCCAGCACTGGCCTTCGCGGATCATTAGCACTTCATCGCGCCAGCTCTGATCGCCTTGTTTGAGTTCGACGCGCAGCGGAATATTGCGTGCATCACTATTCGGAATGGTTGATGCGCTGGCGACGCTGGCGCTATCTGGTAATGTGGCGCGACTGGAAAACGGATCGCTGTTAAACAGAGCGCGATGCGCGTTATCACGGCTGGCATCGTTCAGCAGTTTTGCCAGGTTGTCGCTGAGGTATGGGCGCAGGGCGGTAAGATCGTTGTTTCGATGCTGAATACGGTAATCATAGAATTGTTGAGCCACGCTGTCTGGCCCACCTTCTACGCATGAACCGCTACGCGCGCCGTTATCTTTATAAACCGGCGTCACGGTAGTACAGGCGCTGAGAAGGAGTGCACAGGGAACCAGCAGAGAGAGTTTCGAGTAGCGCATAATGATTTCCTTATTAGCTTTCTACTATTAGTGTTCTACGTTGATAGAATATATCCTTTCAATGATAGTGGATCGGTTCGATAATGCTTTTGAGATCGTGCTCTTAGCGCAAAAAGGAGATTAACCATGCAGTTTTCGACTACCCCTACGCTGGAAGGGCAGAGCATCGTGGAATACTGCGGTGTTGTTACTGGCGAAGCCATTTTAGGCGCGAATATCTTCCGCGATTTTTTCGCCGGCATTCGCGATATTGTCGGCGGTCGCTCCGGCGCGTATGAAAAAGAGCTGCGTAAAGCGCGTGAAATTGCTTTCCAGGAGCTGGGTGAACAGGCCAAAGCGCTGGGTGCTGATGCGGTGGTCGGTATTGATATTGATTACGAAACCGTGGGCAAAGACGGCAGTATGCTGATGGTGAGCGTCAGCGGCACGGCGGTGAAAACCCGCCGATGAAGCGTCTGCTGTATCTACTGGTATTTACGCTGTTGCTGGTGGGATGTGCTGGCGAAAAAGGGATTGTCGACAAAGAAGGGTATCAGTTAGATACCCGCCGTCAGGCGCAGGCTGCTTACCCGCGTATTAAAGTGCTGGTTATCCATTACACGGCGGATGATTTTGACTCTTCTCTGGCTACGCTGACCGATAAAAACGTCAGCTCGCATTATTTGATCCCGGCTGTGCCGCCGCTCTACCACGGCAAACCGCGTATCTGGCAACTGGTGCCGGAAAAAGATCTGGCCTGGCATGCGGGGATTAGCTTCTGGCGTGGCGCTACGCGTATTAACGATACCTCGATTGGCATTGAGCTGGAAAATCGCGGCTGGCAAAAGTCGGCAGGGATAAAATATTTTGCGCCGTTTGAGCCCGCGCAGATTCAGGCGCTGATCCCATTGGCGAAAGATATTATCGCCCGCTACGACATCAAACCGCAGAACGTGGTAGCCCATGCGGACATCGCGCCACAACGTAAGGACGATCCCGGACCGCTTTTCCCATGGAAAGTGCTGGCCGAACAGGGCATTGGCGCGTGGCCGGATGCTCAGCGTGTGGCGTTTTATCTTGCCGGGCGAGCGCCTCATACGCCGGTAGCAACCGAATCTTTACTCGACCTGCTGTCGCGTTACGGCTATGAGATAAAATCTGATATGACGCCGCGCGAACAGCAGCGGGTGATTATGGCCTTCCAGATGCACTTCCGCCCGACGCTGTGGAACGGTGTGGCGGATGCAGAAACTCAGGCGATTGCCGAAGCGTTACTGGAGAAATACGGGCAGGGTTAACGCAGAACACCAATGCCTGATGGCGCTTCGCTTATCAGGCCTACGGCTAATTTGGGCTGGTTTTTTGTAGGCCGGATAAGGCGCCTGCGCCGCCATCCGGCAATGGTTAACGCGGCAGCTTACCGTGGTCGCGCAGCCAGGCCGCGGTACGTTCAATCCCTGCATCCAGCGTCACAACGGGCTGATAACCCAACTCTTCCTGAGCGCGGGTAGTATCCAGCGTAAAATCAAAATTTAGCTTCGAGACGCCGTAATGCGTCAGCTTTGGCTCTTTTGCCGATTTATTGCCTAAACGTTCCATGCTGCGGGCAATCATGTCCAACATCGGGTAGGGAACTGAGCGGATCCGACAATCAATATTCAGCTCGTCGATGAGCTTCTGCACAATGCTGCGCAGAGTGCGATGCTCGCCGTTGGTAATGTTGTACGCGCGACCTGAAGGCAGCTTATCGCAGGCTTGCTGACT
Organism: Citrobacter sp. RHBSTW-00029; assembly: GCF_014104295.1. Classification (NCBI taxonomy): domain Bacteria; kingdom Pseudomonadati; phylum Pseudomonadota; class Gammaproteobacteria; order Enterobacterales; family Enterobacteriaceae; genus Citrobacter; species Citrobacter sp. RHBSTW-00029. The sequence continues at coordinate 2,391,685 of NZ_JABXRT010000001.1, read as the reverse complement.
TGCCAGCCACATCGCGTGCACTGCATTTTCGTAGTAGGTCATATCTACCAGCGCACTTCCGCCGTGCGGCAACAGGATGCTGCCATAGTGGTACATCATATGGGCCAGGCGCGGGATAAAGACCTTATCGTGTGGCCCGAACAGGCTTTGCGGACGCAATACCGTAAAACGCGTCTGCGGGTTGGCCTGTGCCAGCAACGCGATCACGTCTTCGCCAGCTGCTTTGCTGCGGGCAAATTCATTGGCGAAGCGGTGCGGACGAAAGTCCTCTTTGATATCGCGATGGTGGTGATAATCAAAATAGAGCGACGGCGAGGAGATATGAATGAAGTTACGCACGCCCCAGGCCACGGCCCACTCGCCCAGGCGGCGAGTAGCGCGAACGTTGGCCAGATCGAAGGCTTCCTGAGTTCCCCACGGTGAGGTAAAACTGGAGCAGTGCCACAGCGTGTCGATGCCGGCAAGCATCACTTTTGCCTGCGAAGAAACCAGCTCGGTCAAATCGGCATGTACAAATTCTGCGCCCATTTTTTCCAGCAGTTTGCCCATCGCTTCGTTGCGACCGGTCGCTCTGACGCTGACGCCTCTGCTGCATAAAAACTCAACCGCGTTTCGGCCTAAGCCGCTGGTGGCTCCGGTAACCAGTACCTTCATATCAATCCACTGTGTTTAAAAAACGTCGTGCGCATTCTTCCGTGAATTACGTCTGTATGCAATGGGAAACATGAAAGAATACAGTCTCTTTTTCGCATTAGTCTGTGATTTGTTCTGCAAGTTTGGCAATACGCTTCGCCATCCCTCTGAAAATGAACAGATGGGCTGGAATCATCAACAGCCAGTAGAAGAGGCCAGGCATGCCGTGCGGATGCCACCAGGCGCGTACATCAATGCGTCGGTGATCGCCTTTATCTTCCAGTGTGAAGCTCAGGCGACCCAAACCAGGCGCTTTCATTCCAAACAGCAGCGTCAGCTGTTTCTCGGGTTCAACAATGATAACTTTCCAGCTATCGACAGTATCGCCAACCTGTAATAGTGGGTGTTGTGGTCGGCCTTTTGCCAGCTTATGGCCGACCAGCAGATCTAACGCCGCACGCGTTTTCCACAAAATGTTGCCAAAGAAGTAGCCTTCTTTGCCGCCGAGTCGATTCACAACCTGCCACAACGCTTTTTTGCTGGCGGAGGTTTCGACGCTAAAGCCAGCCTGTTTGGCAAAATAGCCATATTCAGGACGCCAGCGGGCAAACGCCTGCGCGTCGTAACCCCAGTCGCTGGAATTGACCAGCTTTTCTTCTTCCTTCAACGTGCTGCGCACCGCGTCATCAAAGGCAATCAGCTTTTGCGGGATCAGCGCACGTAGTTCGGTGTCATCGGCCAGCAGGTCGTGTTTTAAGCCCTGGATCAGCGCTTTGGCCGTGGTTGGCGGCACTGACGTAATGACGTTTAAAAACCAGACCGAAATCCAGCGGGTAGGAAAGGGGATGGGGATGAGCAGGCGATGTTTACCGCTGACCGCCATAAAATGCTCGAACTGTTCCTGATAGCTCAACACCTGCGGCCCGGCGGCTTCGAGTACGCGGTTATGTTGTGTGGGATGGTCTAACAACGCCACCAGGTAATACATTAAATTCTCCAGCGCGATAGGTGTGGTGCGTGAGCGTACCCAGCGCGGAGGGGTGAGTACTGGCAGGTTGTAGACCATGTCGCGCATCACTTCAAAGGCAGCGGAACCTGCCCCCACGATGATGCCCGCACGCAATTCCGTCATCGGTACGCCTGATTCACGCAGGGTGTCTGCGGTTATTTGCCGCGCACGCAGATGATCGGATTGTTCATGCCGGGGAGCCTGTAATGAGCTCAGGAAAATAAGCTGATTGACCGGTGTATTACGCAGCGCATCGCGCACGTTCATCGCCACCTGACGTTCGTGGGCGATAAAATCACCGCCTTCACCCATGCCATGGACCAGGTAATAAACCGTATCAACGCCGGTCAGCAACGGCGTAAGGTTATCTGGCCAATTCAAATCGACCTTATGGCAACTGACGTTGGCCAGTTGCTGCTTTTCCAGCCGTTCAATGCGGCGTGCCGCAGCCAGCACCTGATGCCCTTGCTGGCTGAGCGCCTGTACCAGATGCTGACCAATGTAACCACTGGCGCCAAGAACCAAAATCCGTTGCGGCACGCCCATCTCCTTAGCGGGTTAAAAAAGCGCGCCAGTGGGCGACGACTTCGGTAAGTTGTTCACGCGATACGTCCAGATGCATCACCAGGCGCACAATCGGCGAGGCGTTAATCAGCACGCCTTGTGCTTTCATGTATTCGCCCAGCGCGGCAGCGTGCTCTTCGCCAACACGAACAAACAGCATGTTGGTGTCGTGGCGCATGACGTCCGCCCCTGCTTCGCGCAGTTGCTCCGCCATCCAGGCGGCGTTGTCATGGTCTTCCTGCAAACGCGCCACGTTATTTTTCAGCGCATACAATCCGGCCGCCGCCAGAATACCCGCCTGGCGCATTCCGCCGCCGGTCATTTTGCGCCAGCGAATGGCACGCTTGATGTACTCGTGGCTGCCGACCAGCAGCGAGCCTACCGGCGTTCCCAGACCTTTGGAAAGACAAATGGTGAACGAGTCGCAGTATTGCGTGACATCTTTAAGCTCACAGCCATAGGCGACGATGGCGTTAAAAATACGCGCGCCGTCGACGTGCAGGGCAAGATTGCGCTCCCGGGTGAATTCCCAGGCCTCTTTCAGATACTCGCGCGGCAGCACTTTGCCGTTATGCGTGTTTTCCAGGCTGAGCAGACGGGTGCGGGCAAAATGGATATCGTCTGCTTTGATTTTTGCTGCAACTTTGTCCAGCGGCAGGGAGCCATCCGGAGCGGCATCAATGGGTTGCGGTTGAATGCTACCAAGCACCGCTGCGCCACCCGCTTCGTAGAGATAGTTATGCGCGCCCTGACCGGCAATGTACTCTTCGCCGCGCTGACAATGGCTGAGCAGCGCCACCAGGTTAGCCTGAGTACCGGTAGGTAAGAAAATGGCGGCTTCTTTGCCAGAAAGCTCAGCCGCGTATTGTTGGAGGGCATTAACGGTAGGATCATCACCGTAGACGTCGTCCCCGACCGGGGCGGCCATCATCTCTTCGAGCATGGCGCGACTGGGTCGGGTGACGGTATCACTGCGTAAATCAATCATGGTATCTCCTTATTACACTTCATCCTTCAAGCTGCCTCGGCGTTGGCCGCATCCTCAAACCCCAGTCACATAGTATTCCTATGCTCCTGGGGATTTTCGGGCTTGCCGCCTTGATGCATCATGAATGATTTTGTGTGTGGTTTAATAAGGATGTTTTACCTGAGCCAGTTAGTTTTCGCCAGTTCGATCACTTCATCACCGCGTCCGCTGATGATTGCGCGCAGCATATACAGGCTAAAACCTTTGGCTTGTTCGAGCTTGATCTGCGGCGGGATTGCCAGCTCTTCTTTCGCCACAACGACATCGACCAGAACCGGACCATCGATTGACATGGCGCGTTGCAGCGCCTCATCAACCTCTGAGGATTTCTCCACTCGAATGCCCGTAATACCGCAGGCCTCGGCAATCCGCGCGAAATTCGTGTCGTGCAGTTCGGTGCCGTCATTCAGATAACCACCAGCCTTCATCTCCATCGCCACAAATCCCAGTACGCTGTTGTTGAAGACAATAATCTTCACCGGTAACTTCATTTGTACCACCGACAGAAAATCGCCCATCAGCATGCTAAAGCCGCCGTCACCGCACATTGCCACAACCTGGCGTCCCGGTTCGGTCGCTTGTGCGCCGAGTGCCTGCGGCATGGCATTAGCCATCGACCCGTGGTTAAACGATCCAATCAGGCGGCGTTTGCCGTTCATTTTCAGATAGCGTGCCGCCCAAACCGTTGGCGTGCCCACGTCGCAGGTGAAGATGGCGTCGTCAGCGGCAAAGTGGCTGATTTGCTGTGCCAGATACTGCGGGTGAATGGCTTTATCACTGGGTTTGGCTAAATCATCCAGCCCTTTACGCGCCTCGCGATAGTGTTCCAGCGCTTTATCCAGGAACTGTCGCTCGGTTTTTTCTTCCACCAACGGCAGCAGGGCGCGGAGGGTGGATTTAATATCGCCTACCAGCGCCATATCCACTTTGCTGTGTGCGCCAATGCTTGCGGGATTGATATCAATCTGAATAATTTTGGCATCAGAGGGGTAGAACGGGCGATAGGGGAACTGGGTGCCGAGCAAAACCAGCGTGTCGGCATTCATCATGGTATGGAAGCCGGATGAAAAGCCAATTAACCCGGTCATACCCACGTCGTACGGGTTGTCGTACTCAACATGCTCTTTCCCACGCAGAGCGTGAACAATCGGGGCTTTGATTTTAGCCGCAAACTCAACCAGCTCTTTATGCGCACCGGCGCAGCCGCTGCCGCACATCAGGGCGATATTGCTGGAGTAGCGCAGCAGTTGCGCCAGTTTTCTCAGTTCTTCCTCTTCCGGGGTCACTATCGGGAGCGGCGCATGATACCAGTGCGTGGTGGCGCTTTCAGGGGCAGGTTTTAGCGCGACGTCACCGGGTAAAACCACCACGGAGACGCCACGGTTGAGCACCGCTTTACGCATAGCTATAGCCAGCACCTGGGGGATCTGTTCTGGGCTGGAAACCAGCTCGCAATAGTGGCTACATTCGCGGAACAACTCTTGCGGGTGGGTCTCCTGAAAATAACCGCTGCCTATTTCACTGGATGGAATATGCGCGGCGATTGCCAGTACCGGAACGTGGTTGCGGTGGCAATCAAACAGGCCGTTGATCAGGTGCAGGTTGCCTGGCCCACACGAGCCTGCACAGACGGCCAGTTCGCCCGTCAACTGCGCTTCAGCGCCCGCGGCGAAGGCCGCAACCTCTTCATGGCGGGTTGGCATCCAGTCAATTGTTCCCATACGATTCAGACTGTCACTCAGACCATTTAGCGAGTCACCCGTCACACCCCAAATGCGTTTTACGCCAGCCTGTTCGAGTGTTTTAGCAATAAAAGCGGCAACCGTTTGTTTCATGGTTTTCCTTCTCCTCTAATGTGATACCGGTTACAAGTTTAGATGAAGATAATCGTTATGCTTCTCATTTCCCCCTTATTTCCGGCAGGTTTCATTTAACCCGTATTAAGCGTAGTTTGTTATTGGACATGGTGAAACAAGGAATAAATTCAAATGGTTATAAAACTATTAAATTCAGTTAACCGAGTACTGACTCACGAAGATTTTGGCAAGTTTTTGTTACGCCTTGCCGTCGGTGGGCTGATGCTGTTTCATGGGCTGCATAAACTGTTTGCTGGTATTGATGGCATCAGCGGCATGTTGATAGCGAAAGGTTTCCCGGGCTTTATTGCGTACGGCGTTCTGCTGGGAGAGGTTGTAGCGCCGTGTCTGATTATTCTAGGCATCCTGACGCGTCCGGCGGCGTTGGGGCTGGCGTTTACGATGGTTGTGGCATGGCTGATGGTCGGGATGGGCGAAACCTGGACACTGGATAAAACCGGTGCATGGGCGATTGAAAGTCTGGTGTACTTTTTTGTTGGCGCGATGGCGGTGGCGTTCCTGGGCGCGGGAAAATATGCCCTGGGCGGCAATTCAGCCTGGCGGTGATAAATGACCGGATGACGGTATTAATACTCCGTCCGGCCTACAACGGTTCTTGTAGGCCGGATAAGTATGCCATCCGGCAATGACTCTTTACGCAAGTACCAGATCACCCTGCGGATGACAGGAACAAGCCAGAACGTAACCTTCCGCAATTTCCGCATCGGTCAGCGTCATGGTGCTGCTGACCGTGTAGTTACCGTCAACCACTTTGGTTTTGCAGCAGCCGCAAACGCCTGCACGGCATGCGGCAACGACCGGAACCTTGTTGCTTTCCAGTGCTTCCAGTAGCGTCGTGCCCACCGGCGCATAGAACTCTTGTGCGGGTTGCAGCTTGGTGAACTTCAGACCACTGGTGGCGGCTTCGGCAACAGGTGTGAAGAACTGCTCTTTAAAGAAGCGTGTTACGCCAAGCGCTTTCACTTCTTTTTCGACCAGATCCATATACGGTGCCGGGCCACAGGTCATCACGGTACGCGAGGTCAGATCCGGGACGTTCTTCAGCAGTTCGGTGGTCAGTCGGCCGGAAACAAAACCCTGAGTGGCATTGTTTTCAGCGACTAATGTCACCGGATATTCACGCCATTCATCGGCAAAGATGACATCTTCTGGCGAGCGAACGTTGAAAATCACCTGCACGTCGGCTTGTGGACGGTACTTCGCCAACCAGCGACGCATCGACATGATTGGCGTTACGCCACAGCCGGCAGCCAGCATCAGGAACTTGTCTTCTGCTTTATCTTCACAGGTAAATTCACCCATGGCATCGGACAGCCAGATGTAGTCGCCGCGCTTCACGTCACGGGTCAGCCACTGCGAACCTGCACCCTCGTCAATGCGGCGGATGGTCAGCGTAATGTATTCGCTAACGCCCGGCGTTGAAGAAATGGTGTAAGCACGCAGCGTGTCCGCTGAATTACGTACGCTGACCAGTGCATACTGCCCGGCGCGGTACGGATAATAGTCGTGGCACAGCAACGAAATTGTCCATACATCCGGCGTTTCCTGATGGATGTGGTGAACCTGCATCCGCCATGGGCACTGATGAGTTGGCATTGTCATTCTTTACTCCTTACGCGCTCAGCAGTTGCTTCATGTCTTCTTCAACGGTGGTCACGGAACGCAGACCAAATTTCTCGTTGAGAACTGCCAGCAGATCTGGCGTGAAGAAGCCAGGCGCAGTCGGGCCAGTCACGATGTTTTTCACGCCCAGCGACAGCAGGGTCAGCAGAATAACAATCGCTTTCTGTTCGAACCATGAGAGCACCAGAGACAGCGGCAGATCGTTCACGCCACAACCCAGTTTCTCCGCCAGCGTGACCGCCAGGATAATGGCAGAGTAGGCATCGTTACACTGACCGGCATCGACCAGACGCGGCAGACCTTCGATATCGCCGAATTCCAGTTTGTTGAAACGGTATTTACCACAGGCCAGAGTCAGGATCAGGCAGTCGTCTGGTACGCTGGTGGCGAAATCGGTGAAGTAGTTACGTTCACCACGTGCGCCGTCGCAGCCGCCAACCAGGAAGATGTGACGCAGTTTTTCACGGCTCACCAGGTCAATCAGGGTATCAGCTGCACCCAGCAGCGTCTGACGACCGAAACCAACGGTGATCAGATGCGGAATTTCGCTGTACGGGAAGCCAGCCATCTGCTGCGCCTGAGCAATAACCGGACCGAAGTCATCACCTTCGAGGTGGCTCACACCCGGCCAACCGACGATGCTACGGGTCCAGATGCGGTCATCATATGCGCCAACGGTTGGGTCGATGATGCAGTTAGAGGTCATGACGATTGGGCCAGGGAAGCGAGCAAATTCAACCTGCTGGTTCTGCCAGCCGCTGCCGTAGTTACCGATCAGGTGTTTGAACTTACGCAGCTCCGGGTAGCCGTGCGCCGGCAGCATTTCACCGTGGGTATAAACGTTAACACCGGTGCCTTCAGTCTGCTCAAGCAGGTTGTACAAATCTTTCAGGTCGTGACCGGAGATCAGAATGCACTTCCCTTCGGTTGCTTTTACGTTGACCTGAGTTGGGGTCGGGTGACCGTATTTCGTGGTTTCACCGGCGTCCAGAATGCTCATCACTTTAAAGTTCATCTGGCCGATTTCCATTGAACACTCCAGCAGAGCGTTCATATCGGAAGGCCAGGTACCCAGCCACGCCATGATTTTGTGGTACTGAGCGTAGATATCGTTGTCGTACTGGCCGAGAACGTGTGCGTGCTCCATGTAAGCTGCCGCACCTTTCAGACCGTACAGACACAGCAGACGCAGGCCGAGGATATTCTCGCCGATGGTCGCTTTGTCTTTGTTCGGAGTAAATTCAGCTGCCTGACGTTGCAGGTCGCCCAGATCGTCGCTGACCAGTTGCAGGTCGGCCATCGGGTTTTCAACAGTGGCGTTAGCATCAATGTTCAGGCATTGCGCTTTCAGTGCATCGCGCATGGCGATAGCTTCACGAGCATAGCCAACAATACGCGGGGAATCGAAGTTCACGTTGGTCAGCGTGGAGAAGAATGCACGCGGCGCAAAGTTATCAACCTCATGGTCGATGATGCCGTATTCACGTGCTTTAACAGCCCATGCAGACAGACCTTGTAGGGCAGCAATCAGCAGATCCTGCAGATCGGAGGTTTCAGCCGTTTTACCGCACATACCCTGCGCGTAAGAGCAGCCGTTTCCTGCCGGAGTACGGATGGTTTGTTCACATTGCACACAAAACATGGTCACACCTTTTAAAGTTATATTTGATATACATGTTTAAGGTTATGCCTGCGCGCGAAGGGATTAAAGGGATTTCTGCTACAACTTGCAGGGAGATTGATTTAGCGCAATTTTGGCGGTAGCTGACTACCGCCAGAGAGGTATTTGTCTGTGTATCAGGCGGAGAAAAAGGCCATTAACAGTGGCACTAACAGACTCAGAATAAAGCCGTGCACAATGGCTGCGGGAACCATCTCCAGACCGCCACTGCGTTGTAACACGGGCAGCGTGAAATCCATTGACGTCGCCCCGCAAAGACCCAATGCGGTTGAACGGCTGCGGACCGCCAGTCCAGGGATCAGCATAATGGCAATCAACTCACGCGCCAGGTCGTTAAAGAAGGCGGCGCTGCCAATTACTGGACCGAATGATTCGGTCAACAGAATGCCTGACAGGGAATACCAGCCAAAACCCGATGCCATCGCCAGTGCTGTTTTCAACGGCAGGCCGAGGATCAGCGCATTGATGACGCCGCCCAGCAGAGAACTGGCCACCACGACCACGGCAACAATCATGCCCCGACGGTTCAGTACAATCTGCTTTAATGTCATACCGCTGTTTCGCAGTTGGATCCCGACCAGGAATAATAAAAAGATCAGCGTATATTCGCTGGCTTCGGTCGCGTGCTGCAGCATCGACAATCCGCTAAGACCCAACAGAAAACCCAGCACCACGACGCCGCAAAGCTGTAGCGACTCAAGCGCCATCGCGATCCGGGAGGGGAGCTTCTCTTGCTGGTGGCTGTGTCGCCAGGGGAGTGAGCGCTCCAGCCACAGCAGCGCTGCGATATTACACAGCAGAATGACCGTCACACTAACGGCAGAATAATAAAGAATGGATAACAGATTACTGGCGAGATTATCCAGAAACGCCAGACTGATCCCCATAAAAAAGAGAATAAGGTAGACGATCCAACTCAACAGCCGATTGATAAGTTTTAATGCGGCTCTGTGTCGAAGCGGAATGAGGTAACCCACAATAAGGGGTACCAGAATGATTAACAGCCCTGAGAACATGAAACCCCGATCCTTGCTGAGAAGTAAGACGAAATGCACAACTATAACCTAAATAATTCAAGTTGCAGGAAGGCGGCAAGGGAGTGAATCCCCGGGAGCGTACATAAGTACGTAACTGGGGGGAGCGAGCGCAGTCAACACATCTGCAACTTGAAGTATGACGGATATACACACTACTGAAAGCAAAGAGGGGAGTAAAGTTGCAAATAAAAGGAAATATAGCGAGGAAAAAAAAGGCCTGACAATTCATCAGGCCTTGTTGTTAGCGATTAATCGCGTTTTTCCAACAGGGTGCGGTAAATAAGACCGCCGACGATCCCGCCGATAATCGGCATAACCCAGAATAACCAAAGCTGTTGTAATGCCCAGCCACCCTGGAAGATAGCAACCGCAGTACTACGAGCCGGGTTTACGGATGTATTGGTGACCGGGATACTGATCAGGTGAATCAACGTTAATGCAAGACCGATGGCAATTGGCGCAAAACCTGCCGGAGCATGTTTATCGGTCGCACCGTGGATCACTAATAAGAAACCTGCGGTCAGGACGATTTCAATTACGATGGCAGAAAGCATGGAATACCCGCCAGGTGAATGCTCACCGTAACCGTTTGAGGCGAAGCCACTGGCTGCTGCATCAAAACCGGCTTTGCCGCTGGCAATAAGATAAAGTACTGCTGCTGCTACAATGCCGCCCACAACCTGAGCAATAACATAACCAATAACGTCTTTCGCCGGGAAGCGACCACCAGCCCATAAACCGAATGTCACTGCAGGGTTAAAATGGCCACCTGAAATATGACCCACAGCGAATGCCATGGTTAATACTGTCAGACCAAAGGCCAGGGCGACACCGGCAAACCCAATACCTAACTCCGGGAAAGCCGCGGCCAGAACGGCACTACCACACCCACCAAAAACAAGCCAAAACGTGCCGAAGAATTCGGCTGCTAATTTCCTGAACATAACCACCTCAATTAAAAGTTCCGGGTTAGTTTTTCTATCCCGGTATTTAATCGCTAAAAGGGACGATGATTAAAACGCGCTTATTCTAGAAAAAAATCTCATCCCTTCGCCACTTAAATTAATAAAAAAATTTGATTTAAGGCAATGTGATGCGAATCCTTTTTGGAGTTCAGGTGAATAAAGCATAGTTCAGTTATCAGAAGTCTGATGATTGACGTCTGAAATTATATTCAAAAGTAATTTTTAAAGAGAATATTCTTAACTCTTTCGATTTATCTGCGGATGATATCGGGTGTTCTGAGCGCCCGCTTACCGTTATACTCCTGATAACTTGAAGGAAAAAGTGAGCATTTCCGGAGGCTATATGATTCTCGAACGCGTTGAGATTGTTGGGTTTCGTGGTATTAATCGGCTGTCGTTGATGCTGGAGCAAAACAACGTGCTGATTGGGGAAAACGCGTGGGGTAAGTCCAGCCTGCTGGATGCGTTAACCCTGCTGTTGTCGCCAGAGTCGGATTTGTACCACTTTAACCGCGAAGATTTCTGGTTCCCGCCGGGTGACATCCAGGGCCGGGAACATCATCTGCATATTGTCCTGACATTTCGTGAATCTCAACCGGGTCGCCATCGTGTGCGTCGATATCGCCCGTTAGAAGCGTGCTGGTCGCCGTGCCATGATAACTATCACCGTATATTTTATCGGCTGGAAGGCGAGTGCGCTGATGACGGCAGCGTCCTGACATTACGCAGTTTTCTTGATGGCGAAGGCCACCCATTACCCATCGACAATATTAACGATCAGGCGCGTCATCTGGTGCGTTTGATGCCAGTATTACGTTTACGTGATGCGCGTTTTATGCGGCGCATCCGTAATGGAACGGTGCCGGATTCCGCGGATGTTGAAGTGACTGCACGCCAACTGGATTTTATGGCACGTGAGTTGGCCACCCGACCGCAGAATCTGACAGATGGGCAGATTCGCCAGGGGCTTTCGGCGATGGTTCAACTGCTGGAGCACTACTTTTCAGAACAAGGTTCCGGTCAATCCCGCTATCGTCTGATGCGCCGACGCTCCAACAACGAGCAACGCAGCTGGCGTTATCTGGATATTATCAACCGTATGATTGATAAACCCGGAGGGCGCACGCACCGTGTGATTCTGCTGGGACTGTTTTCTACGCTGTTACAGGCCAAAGGGTCGCTAAGACTGGATAAAGATGCTCGTCCGTTGCTACTGGTAGAAGATCCTGAAACGCGCTTACACCCCATTATGTTGTCTGTTGCCTGGCAACTGTTGAATCTGCTTCCCCTACAGCGGGTGACGACGACCAACTCTGGTGAACTGTTATCGCTTACGCCCGTTGAACATGTGGTCCGTTTGGTTCGAGAATCTTCCCGCGTCGCGGCCTGGCGACTGGGACCGGGAGGACTCAATGCGGAAGATGGGCGGCGCATTGCCTTCCATATCCGTTTTAATCGGGCGTCTTCACTGTTTGCCCGTTGCTGGCTGTTGGTGGAGGGAGAAACAGAAACATGGGTCATTAACGAACTGGCTCGTCAGTGTGGGCATCACTTTGATGCCGAAGGGATTAAAGTCATTGAATTTGCCCAGTCAGGGCTTAAACCCCTGGTGAAGTTTGCCCGCCGGATGGGAATTGAGTGGCATGTGTTGGTCGATGGCGATGAGGCGGGGAAAAAGTATGCGGCCACGGTACGCAGCCTGCTGAACGATGACAAAGAGGAAGAGCGCGAGCATTTGACCATGTTACCTGCGCTGGATATGGAACACTTTATGTACCGCCAGGGGTTCTCGGACGTTTTTCATCGGGTGGCGCAAATACCGGAAAATGTGCCGATGAATATGCGGAAAATTATAGCGAAGGCGATCCATCGCTCGTCAAAACCGGATCTGGCGATTGAAGTGGCGATGGAAGCGGGGCGACGCGGTGTTGAAGCGGTGCCAACGTTGCTGCGGAAAATGTTCTCCCGCGTGCTGTGGTTAGCACGCGGGCGAGCGGATTAGCGGCGGAACATGACTGATAACTGCGAGTGGATACTGTCGAGTAACTGATAGCGGCGGCGATATTCCGCGCGCTTCTTACTGGCAATATCTGTTTCGCTTTTACGCGCCAGCGTACGCGGAATATGATAGTAGCCATTGCTGTCACATTCGCCGCCAACTGACTCCCAAAATGAATTGTAGTCAGAAAGAATAACCTTGTTTTTATCATGGTAACGCTGGCTGCGAAAAATATGCTGGTCATTGCTGACGGCCAGTACTTGTTCAATATTCAATTGTTCTGCAAAACGACAAATAGCTTCCATTACAATACGTTTAGGAAACAAACCATGGCATGATTTTGTCGCTTTTTGAATTTCTTCGTGCGGCATTAATCGGTTACCCCCCTGCAAGCCACCAATAAAAAGCGCGCTGCGCCCTTCATAGTTGCACAGGGTGAAGGTCATTTCTGCTAATGTCTCGCCCTCACTATTACGGACAAGAATGGTACTTTCACCTTCTTTATCCAGGGCAATAAATGATGACATTATAATGGTGTATATTGCGCTGTCTTTGCCTTCAATTTGTGCCAGTTGTAACCCATCGGCACTTAAATAATCATTAAATTCTGTCGATGAAAAAGCGTTGCGAATAACATTGTAATGAAAACGCACAGCATCGAGTTTTGTTTTACGGTCAAGGTTTACTGCGAGATACGCGCGATGCAGGCGAACCGGTATACGGGGTTGGATCGCGAGAATTTTTTCGAGATCCGGCCATTGCGCCAGCTCAGCCATCCATTCACGTGTTAATCGTGGCATCAGCAATGAGCGCCATACAAACTTACGGCGAAAGCTTCGTTGATGCCAAAATTTACCTGGCCGCCATTGTCCAGTTGTCAGACGACAAAAAAGACTAAAACTTGTGGCGGGTCTGGAAGAATGAAAAGTGCTTTCTGTTAGCTGGCTCATAATAACAATCCAATAGATACTCTGATACCAATTTCAGCACAGTGGACCTTAACGGTTCATCAATAACTCTGTTATTCTTTGCACTTTTCAACGTCTGTTAATTTATCGTTGATGGTTATCACTCCACTCTGGTAGGCGTATTGGGGGACACTGGGACATTTATGAAGCTCAAGGGAAAAATTAAAAAACGTTATTTTCTGCTCGCCATCATCATTATTGTGGCGATGATTTCACTTTGGCGAACGCTTAATGCGCCACTACCACAGTATCAAACGTTAATTGTACGTCCAGGCGATCTCCAGCAAAGTGTGCTGGCTACCGGGAAACTGGATGCGTTACGCAAAGTTGATGTTGGTGCACAAGTGAGTGGGCAGTTAAAAACGCTGTCAGTAGCCATCGGCGATAAAGTTAAAAAAGATCAGTTGCTCGGCGTTATCGATCCTGAGCAGGCGCAAAACCAAATCAAAGAAGTAGAAGCGACGCTCATGGAGCTGCGGGCTCAGCGTTTACAGGCCGAAGCTGAGTGGAAACTGGCGCGCGTAACGCTTTCTCGTCAGCAACAACTGGCGAAAACGCAGGCGGTTTCGCAGCAGGATCTCGACACGGCAGCGACCGAAATGGCGGTCAAGCAGGCACAGATTGGCACTATTGATGCACAAATTAAGCGTAATCAGGCTTCCCTTGATACGGCAAAAACGAACCTCGATTACACGCGAATCGTCGCGCCAATGGCGGGTGAAGTGACGCAAATCACCACCCTCCAGGGGCAAACCGTGATTGCCGCCCAGCAAGCGCCCAACATTTTGACGTTGGCAGATATGGGCACCATGCTGGTAAAAGCGCAGGTCTCCGAGGCAGATGTTATTCACCTGCAGCCAGGCCAAAAAGCCTGGTTCACTGTGCTGGGCGATCCGCAGACACGGTATGAAGGCGTGCTCAAAGATGTCCTTCCGACGCCTGAGAAGGTGAATGACGCCATTTTCTACTACGCCCGCTTCGAAGTGCCTAACCCGAAAGGGATCCTGCGCCTTGATATGACCGCGCAGGTGCACATCCAGCTCACAGACGTTAAAAATGTACTGACGATCCCGCTGTCGGCGTTGGGCGATCCTATTGGCAACAACCGCTATAACGTCAGGCTGCTGCGCAATGGTGAAACCCGCGAGCGCGAGGTGGTCATCGGTGCCCGTAATGATACCGACGTAGAGATTGTGAAAGGGTTGGAAGAGGGTGATGAAGTTATCACCGGTGAGGGTAAAGCGGGAGTAGCACAATGACGGCATTGCTTGAGTTGAGCAATATCCGCCGCAGTTACCCGTCAGGCGAGGGACAGGTCGAGGTATTAAAGGACGTTTCCTTGCGCATCCAGGCCGGTGAAATGGTGGCGATTGTCGGGGCGTCAGGCTCGGGTAAATCGACGCTGATGAACATTCTGGGATGCCTGGACAAGGCGACCAGTGGAACCTATCGGGTTGCGGGGCGGGATGTTTCCACCCTGGATAGCGATGCGTTAGCGCAACTGCGGCGTGAGCATTTCGGCTTTATCTTCCAGCGTTATCATTTGCTGTCACATTTAACGGCGGCACAAAACGTAGAGGTCCCGGCGGTGTATGCCGGGACTGAACGTAAGCAGCGTCTGGCGCGTGCTCAGGAATTACTTCAGCGCCTGGGATTGGGCGACCGGGTTGATTATCAGCCTTCCCAGCTTTCCGGTGGTCAGCAGCAACGTGTCAGTATTGCGCGTGCGTTGATGAATGGTGGTCAGGTTATTCTGGCCGATGAACCCACTGGCGCGTTGGACAGCCACTCCGGCGAAGAGGTGATGGCTATTCTGCATCAGCTACGCGATCGCGGGCATACGGTAATTATCGTCACGCACGACAGCCAGGTTGCCGCCCAGGCAGAACGTGTCATTGAAATTCGTGATGGCGAGATTGTGCGTAATCCACCACCACAAAAGCCCACTGCCGGACGTGATATTGATGAACCAACGGTAGCGACGGCTTCTGGCTGGAGCCAGTTTGTCAGCGGTTTTCGTGAAGCATTGACCATGGCATGGCTGGCCATGGCCGCCAACAAGATGCGTACACTGCTCACAATGCTGGGTATTATCATCGGTATCGCTTCGGTGGTGTCGATTGTGGTGGTGGGCGATGCGGCAAAACAGCTGGTGCTGGCAGACATCCGGGCGATTGGTACGAATACTATCGATATCTATCCGGGCAAAGATTTCGGTGATGACGACCCACAATATCAGCAGGCGCTGAAGTATGACGATTTAGTCGCGATTCAGAAGCAACCCTGGGTCAGTTCCGTTACGCCTGCGGTATCGAAGAACCTACGCCTGCGCTATGGCAATATTGATGTCGCCGCCAGCGCAAACGGCGTTAGCGGTGATTACTTCAACGTCTATGGCATGACGTTCAGTGAAGGCGCCACCTTTAATGCAGAACAGCTGGCGGGGAGGGCGCAGGTGGTGGTGCTTGACAGCAATACCCGACGTCAGTTGTTCCCCAGCAAAGCAAAAGTGGTGGGTGAGGTTATTCTGGTGGGAAATATGCCAGCCACCGTTATTGGCGTCGCGGAAGAAAAACAATCGATGTTTGGCAGCAGCAAGATCCTGCGCGTCTGGCTGCCATACAGCACCATGTCAGGGCGGATCATGGGGCAATCGTGGTTAAACTCTATTACCGTGCGGGTAAAAGAGGGTTTTGATAGCGCCCAGGCCGAGCAGCAACTCACCCGTCTGTTATCGCTGCGTCATGGCAAAAAAGATTTCTTCACCTGGAACATGGATGGCATCTTGAAAACCGCCGAAAAAACCACACGTACATTACAGCTCTTTCTGACGCTGGTGGCGGTGATTTCGCTGGTGGTGGGCGGGATCGGTGTGATGAACATTATGCTGGTATCGGTGACAGAGCGTACGCGTGAAATCGGTATTCGGATGGCCGTAGGTGCGCGGGCCAGCGATGTATTACAGCAGTTCTTAATTGAGGCAGTGCTGGTGTGTCTGGTGGGAGGCGCGCTCGGCATCAGTTTGTCGATGTTAATTGCCTTTACGCTACAGCTGTTCCTGCCCGGGTGGGAAATTGGTTTCTCTCCTGTCGCGCTGCTAACGGCTTTCCTGTGTTCAACCGCCACCGGAATTTTGTTTGGCTGGCTTCCGGCCCGTAATGCAGCGCGTCTGGATCCCGTTGATGCTCTGGCACGAGAATAACGTGTTGTATTGCATAAGAAATAAAAATGCCAGCCTCAGGGGCTGGCATTTTGTCTGCGGGATGTACACAATGAGACAGAAGAGCTATGCGACAGCTTCTGCTTCAATGACGGGCACGATAAGACTGGCATGATTGCCTTTTGGCCCCTGGTGGACATCAAACTGGACAGACTGTCCGGCTTTTAGCGTTCTGTAACCATCCATCTGAATGGTGGAATAATGGGCGAAGATATCTTCACCACCGCCTTCGGGGCAGATGAAACCAAACCCTTTGGCATTGTTGAACCACTTAACAGTACCCGTTTCCATACTTCGACATCCTTCGTAAATCTTATATAAGTAAGATGGAATGAACCGGTGGCGGAGTGGGGGCTGTTCAAAACCTCGCCAACTCTCGAAACTACAATTTAGAGAAATCAGGCGAGGCGTCAAGCGCCAGGCAGGTGGAATAGGGTAAAAATGCATCAAAATTTGAAGCAGTTAACGCTATTGTCGGATATGTGACAGATGTCGCGGATGGCACTGATAGATGATAGTTATCTAATACTTGAGGTAGATTGATTGTGCGCATAGGCTCTTGTCAGCGGCAAGTTATTCTGCCGGTAACCGTAACTGAAGATGACGACTGACAATGGGTAAGACGAACGACTGGCTGGATTTCGAACAGCTGGCGGAAGACAAATTGCGCGACGCGCTAAAACCGCCATCTATGTATAAAGTGATATTAGTCAATGATGATTACACTCCGATGGAGTTTGTTATTGACGTGTTACAAAAATTCTTTTCTTATGATGTAGAACGTGCAACGCAACTGATGCTTGCCGTTCACTATCAAGGTAAAGCCATCTGCGGCGTATTCACCGCCGAGGTTGCTGAAACCAAAGTGGCGATGGTGAACAAATATGCGAGGGAAAACGAGCATCCGTTGCTGTGTACGCTGGAAAAAGCCTGAATGCAGGCATAAATATTGGGGGAGGTGCCTATGCTCAATCAAGAACTGGAACTCAGTTTAAATATGGCTTTCGCCAGAGCGCGCGAGCACCGACATGAGTTTATGACCGTCGAGCACTTGTTACTGGCGTTGCTCAGTAACCCATCGGCCCGCGAAGCGCTGGAAGCGTGTTCTGTGGATCTGGTGGCGCTCCGTCAGGAACTCGAAGCCTTCATTGAACAAACCACACCCGTATTGCCTGCCAGCGAAGAAGAACGCGACACGCAGCCGACGCTGAGTTTTCAGCGTGTTTTGCAACGCGCTGTCTTTCATGTTCAGTCCTCCGGGCGCAATGAAGTGACTGGCGCTAATGTGCTGGTTGCTATCTTCAGCGAGCAGGAGTCACAGGCGGCCTATCTGCTGCGTAAGCATGAAGTCAGTCGCCTGGATGTGGTGAATTTCATTTCTCATGGCACGCGTAAAGACGAACCGAGTCAGTCTTCTGACTCCGGGAATCAGCCAAATAACGAAGAGCAAGCTGGCGGGGAGGACCGTATGGAGAACTTCACGACTAACCTTAACCAGCTGGCTCGCGTGGGCGGGATTGATCCGCTTATTGGCCGAGAAAAAGAGCTGGAGCGCGCCATTCAGGTACTGTGTCGTCGGCGTAAAAATAACCCACTGCTGGTGGGTGAATCCGGCGTCGGGAAAACGGCGATTGCCGAAGGTCTCGCCTGGCGTATCGTCCAGGGCGACGTGCCGGAAGTGATGGCTGATTGCACCCTTTACTCTCTGGATATCGGTTCGCTGCTGGCTGGTACCAAGTACCGCGGCGATTTTGAAAAACGCTTTAAGGCGCTGCTGAAACAACTGGAACAGGATACCAACAGCATTCTGTTTATCGATGAGATCCACACCATTATCGGTGCGGGTGCGGCATCGGGCGGCCAGGTGGATGCGGCTAATCTGATCAAGCCGCTGCTCTCCAGCGGGAAAATCCGTGTGATAGGTTCAACCACTTATCAGGAGTTCAGCAATATCTTTGAGAAAGACCGTGCGTTAGCGCGTCGCTTCCAGAAAATCGATATCACTGAGCCGTCAGTGGAAGAGACCGTGCAGATCATCAACGGTCTGAAACCGAAGTACGAAGCGCACCATGATGTTCGCTACACCGCCAAAGCGGTACGTGCAGCGGTCGAACTGGCGGTGAAATACATTAACGATCGTCATCTGCCGGATAAAGCGATTGACGTGATTGATGAAGCGGGCGCACGTGCGCGTCTGATGCCGGTCAGCAAGCGCAAGAAAACCGTCAACGTGGCAGATATCGAGTCCGTCGTGGCCCGCATTGCGCGGATCCCGGAGAAGAGCGTTTCGCAGAGCGATCGTGATACGCTGAAAAATCTGGGCAACCGTCTGAAAATGCTGGTATTCGGGCAGGATAAAGCCATTGAAGCACTGACCGAAGCGATCAAAATGAGCCGTGCTGGTCTGGGACACGAGCATAAACCGGTCGGGTCGTTCCTGTTTGCCGGGCCGACTGGCGTTGGTAAGACCGAGGTCACGGTACAACTGTCCAAAGCGCTCGGCATTGAGCTGCTGCGTTTTGATATGTCCGAATATATGGAGCGCCACACCGTCAGCCGCCTGATTGGTGCGCCTCCGGGTTATGTCGGTTTTGACCAGGGTGGTTTACTGACCGATGCGGTGATTAAACATCCTCATGCGGTACTGTTGCTGGATGAAATCGAAAAAGCGCACCCGGACGTCTTCAACCTGCTGCTGCAGGTGATGGATAACGGTACGCTGACCGACAATAACGGGCGTAAAGCGGATTTCCGCAACGTGGTGCTGGTGATGACGACCAACGCCGGGGTACGTGAAACTGAGCGTAAATCGATTGGGCTTATTCATCAGGACAACAGTACTGATGCGATGGGCGAAATCAAAAAAGTGTTTACGCCGGAATTCCGTAACCGCCTCGACAACATTATCTGGTTCGATCATCTCTCTACTGAGGTGATTCATCAGGTGGTGGATAAATTTATTGTCGAGCTGCAGGTTCAACTGGATCAGAAAGGTGTCTCTCTGGAAGTGAGTCAGGAAGCACGTAACTGGCTGGCGGAAAAAGGCTACGACCGCGCAATGGGCGCACGTCCGATGACGCGAGTGGTTCAGGACAACCTGAAAAAACCATTGGCCAACGAATTGCTGTTTGGTTCGCTGGTGGATGGCGGTCAGGTTACCGTCGCACTGGACAAAGAAAAAAATGAGCTGACCTATGGTTTCCAGAGTGCGCAAAAGCACAAGCCAGAAGCTGCCCATTAATTTCTAATTACATGATAAACCGGGTGTAATGCCCGGTTTTTTTTCGCCTGAAAGTAGTGATTTGAATTGGGGGGACTCGGAGAGTATAAACGGCAGGCAAAAAATAAGCCTGCGTAAGGGAGATTACGCAGGCTAAGGAGGTGGTTCCTGGTACAGCTAGCATTTATGGGTTATGTTTTTCAGCGGAGGGGATAATACCCTTAATGAACGAAACGGTATGTGATCGATTTCTAAGAATCTTCCGAACGCTGAAAAATAACCGTAATTAACTACTTAGCATGCGGGTTGCGCGTGGACTCACCGGCAAAATTACGCATCAACAATGCATAATTCAGATCGATATCCTGCGGTACGGGCATCCATACGGTATAACCATCACCAGGCGCAACTGGCATAGCTTCGCCTTTCGCGTTTTCCATCTGCTCAAGGGTGAAATTGACGTTACCCTGTGGGGTCATCAGCTCCAGACTGTCACCGACGGTGAATTTGTTTTTCACCAGTACAGCGGCCAGATCGCCTTTGCGTTCGCCGGTGAATTCGCCGACAAACTGCTGACGTTCGGAAACAGAAAAACCGTATTCGTAGTTCTGATAGTCGTCATGCGTATGGCGGCGCAGGAATCCTTCGGTATAACCACGGTGTGCCAGGCCTTCCAGTGTTTCCAGCAGTTGCGGATCGAACGGTTTACCGGCTGCAGCATCGTCAATGGCTTTACGATAGACCTGTGCGGTACGGGCGCAGTAATAGTAAGACTTGGTACGGCCTTCGATTTTCAGCGAATGCACGCCCATCTGGGTCAGGCGTTCAACGTGGGCAATTGCGCGTAAATCTTTTGAGTTCATGATGTAAGTACCGTGTTCGTCTTCGAACGCGGTCATGTATTCACCCGGACGCTGGGCTTCTTCAATCATAAACACTTTGTCCGTAGGCACGCCGATCCCAAGCGTCGGTTCCACGTTTTGTACCGGTATGGGTTCATATTTGTGTACGATATTACCCACTACATCTTCTTTCCCTTCCTGCACGTTGTATTCCCAGCGGCAGGCATTGGTACAGGTACCCTGGTTAGGGTCGCGTTTGTTGATGTAGCCGGAGAGCAGGCAACGGCCGGAGTAGGCCATGCACAGCGCACCGTGCACGAAGATTTCAAGCTCCATATCCGGAACCTGGGTGCGGATCTCTTCAATTTCTTCCAGCGACAGTTCGCGAGACAGGATCACGCGGGTCAGCCCCATTTGTTTCCAGAATTTCACCGTTGCCCAGTTTACGGCGTTAGCCTGTACTGAAAGGTGAATGTCCATCTCCGGAAAGTTTTCGCGCACCAGCATGATAAGCCCTGGATCGGACATGATCAGCGCATCCGGCCCCATTTCCACAACGGGTTTCAGGTCACGAATGAAGGTTTTCAGCTTGGCGTTATGCGGGGCAATGTTCACCACCACATAGAATTTTTTACCCAGTTCATGGGCTTCATTAATGCCGAGCTGCAGGTTTTCGTGGTTGAATTCGTTGTTGCGTACACGCAGAGAGTAACGCGGTTGGCCCGCATACACAGCATCTGCGCCATAGGCGAAAGCGTAACGCATATTTTTCAGCGTTCCCGCCGGGGAAAGGAGTTCCGGTTTAAACATAGTTTTCTCGTTCTGATGACAGGTCAGACTCGCTTCACTGAATGAAGCGGTTGGGGGAGTGCCCCCATATTAAGGGCGGGCATTGTATCGCTGCGTGACGGGTAGGTAAAGTTATTGTGCCGGGTGGGCGTTTCGCCTTACCCGGCCTTTTTGACTTCTGGCAGATTAAGCAATCCGGCAGGCATCGGCTTCCCAGCGATATCCTACGCCATAGACCGCGCGGATAAACGACTGCTCTGTATCAAGCGATTCCAGTTTACGGCGCAGGTTCTTGATATGGCTGTCGATAGTGCGGTCGGTAACCACGCGGTAATCGTCGTAGAGATGATTAAGCAACTGTTCGCGAGAGAATACTTTTCCCGGTTCATGCGACAGCGTTTTGAGTAAGCGGAATTCGGCGGGTGTTAAGTCGAGCATTTTCCCACGCCAGGACGCCTGAAAACGACCTTCATCGACAATCAGCGGGCTGTCTGCATCCATTTGTTGCAGTTCGCGCTGCGGCTTGCAACGGCGCAGGATCGTTTTCACTCGCGCGACGACTTCCCGCGGGCTGTACGGTTTACAAATGTAGTCATCGGCGCCGATCTCCAGCCCCAGCAGGCGGTCAATCTCTTCGATTTTGGCGGTCACCATCATGATGGGGACTTCCGAGAAACGACGAATCTCCCGACACAGAGTCAGACCGTCGGTACCTGGCAACATCAGATCTAACAAGATCAGATCGGGCGGCGTCTGGCGTACGTAAGGCAACACCAGATCACCGTGATTGATGAGCGTAGGGGCATAGCTTGCCGCACGCAGGTAGTCGATTAGCAGTTGCCCCAGCTTGGGTTCGTCTTCCACGATCAGAATACGCGGCGTGTTTTCATCAATGGGTAACTCAGTCATACATCTCTCTGTAAATCGCGTTCCAGCGGTAATTCTACTGTAATGCTAACCCCGCCAAAAGGCGAATGGGCGGCGCGGATCAGACCATTATGCGCCTGGACGATGTTGACGCAAATTGCCAGCCCCAGCCCGGACCCTCCGCTGGCCCGGTTACGGGACCCTTCGGTGCGGTAAAAACGTTCAAACAGTTTCTGTAGCTGTTCGTCGCTAACGCCGGGGGCGGAATCGGCGAAGGTTAATAACACCATCCGCTCGCGCTGTTCGGCGCTGATATGCAGACCGCCACCGCTGTCGGTGTAGCGCAGGCTGTTTTCCAGTAGGTTGTTAAACAGTTGCATCAGGCGATCCCTGTCGCCAAAGACTGTCATGCTGTCCGGGAGTGAAAGTTGGATCGTCAGTCCACGGCTGGCAAAACGTTCACGAAACGCGCCGCTGGCCACTTCCAGCAGAGGGATCAGGTCCAGCGAGGTTTTCTGATAGGCCAGCGCACCTTCATCAGACATAGAAAGCTGATGGAGATCGTCTACCAGTTTGGTGAGCGTACCGACTTCGGCCTGCAGTGAGGCTACCGAATCCGGCGTGAACTGACGTACACCATCCTGGATGGCTTCGAGTTCGCCGCGCAAAACTGCCAGCGGCGTGCGCAGTTCGTGAGAAATATCGGCCATAAAGTCACGGCGCATCTGCTGGTTTTTTTCCAGCGTACTGGCGAGCTGGTTAAAGTCCAGCGCCAGTTTACCCAGCTCATCCGTACTGGTCGGCGCAACGCGAGTGGTGAAATCACCAGCGGCAAGTTTGTGCGTGCCTTCCACCAGCCGTTTGACCGGGGCCAGCAGGCTACGCGCCAGCGTAAACGTTGCCAGCGCCGCCAGGATCGTGGAGAGTGCAACGATAAGCCAGCTGGAACGTCTTTGCTGCATGTCGAAATTGATATCGGTATTGCGCGTTAAGCGCTCCACCGGAGAGGCAATCACAGCACCCACTTCGCTACCGTTGACGCGGATGGGATGGCGCATACCGTCGCGGGGGACCGGAGCCCGCGGGCCGACCAGTACGTGGGCATTTTGATCGACAACCCAAAACTGTGTACGCCAGCCGTGCGGCGGCATACCTGGGCCCGGTTTATCATCGTCGTTGTCGTGTTCAAAAGAACGTAGGATCTGAAAAACAAACCGATCGTTATTGCGCAAAAATCGCCAGTTGCCATGTTGTTCATACTGTTCGCCGAGCGCATCGCTCAACATTTGCAGCCGCTGTTCGTTACCGTGCTTAATATAGTCGATAAAACCGCGTTCGAAGCTTATGCGTACGGCCCAGTGCATGCTGATCAGCAACACAATGCAGGTGGCGAAAATCGCCAGAAACAGTTTGCCGGTGATACCGGGCCGCCAGAACTTCATCAGGTGCTCCTTTTGCGCCGTGAAATCACCGCGTTGGTCTGCGTGTCGTCCGGCACGCGGGCAAAAATGATGGCGGGCAGTGCGATAAGGAACGCAATGCACAGCCAGGTATACATAAAGACGGTATGCGTAGACGCGCTGTCGATGGCGATATGTTGCTGCCCGAACATGCCTAACAACAGACCGGCGATGGTTACCCCGATACTCATCGACAGTTGCATGATCATCGACAGCAGGCTGTTGCCGCTGCTCGCGAGGTCATCCGGCAGGTCTTTTAGCGTCAGCGTGTTCATTGAGGAGAAGCGGGTAGAATTGACCATTCCCTGTAAGAACAGTATGAACGGCAGGGCGTAATACCAACCGAGTAACGCGGTGCTCATCAGCAACAAGCTGACCATCGACAGGCCAAGCGTGGTGGTGACCAGTACGCGACGGTAACCAAACCGGTTGACGACCTGCACCACGATGCGTTTCATTCCCATACTGCCCAGCACCATCGGGATCATCATCAAGCCAGCATGAAATGGCGAAAAGCCCAATCCAATCTGCAGGAATACCGGGGTCATGAACGGTAACATCCCGCTACCAATCCGCCCGGCAAAGCTGCCAAACAGGCCTAACGAGAAGGTGTGTGTACGAAACAGGTGCAGGCTAAACAGTGCACGAGGGTTGTTGTGGGCGTGTTTCAGATACAGCAGGATCGCCAGTACGCCACAGATAACCAGTGCTGCCAGCGTGATGTGGGAAATGCCGGTTCCCTTACTACCATCAAGCGCTAAGGTGAGTACCGCCATGCCGACAGCCAGCATCATGAATCCAGAAAGGTCGAAACGGCGAGTTTGCATAGTGTAGTTGGGCATCAGCATTAACGTCGCTATTGCCCCGACAATGCCTACCGGAATGTTAATCAAAAAGATCCAGTGCCAGGAGGCGTACTCAACCAGAATACCGCCTAATGCCGGGCCCAGAAGTGGACCAATCTGACCGGGCAAGGTGACGAATGTCATTGCCGCCATGTATTGCTCGCGTGGGACGATTTTCATCACCGTCAACCTGCCGACCGGCACCATCATTGCGCCGCCTACACCTTGTAACACGCGAGCCATCACCAGTTCATTCAGCGTTCCGGACCAGGCGCAAAAAAGCGATCCCAGCGTAAACAGAATGATAGCGGTGAAGAATATATTGCGCACACCGATTTTATCAGCCAGCCAGCCGCTGGCGGGGAGCATTACGGCAACGGTAAGCACATACGACACAATGACCATGTGCATATGCAGTGGGCTTTCCCCGAGGCTTTTGGCCATCGAGGGAAGCGCGGTGTTGACGATGGTGGTATCCAGCGACTGCATAAAAAAGCCAAATGCCACAATCCAAAGTTGCCAGCGGGTGCTGTCGGGAAGTTCTGTCATAACTCTGCTACCGGTTTGCTGTTTTTACGCGAAAAACGCAGACGCAGACGGTCGAAAAAGAGATAGACCACCGGAGTGGTGTACAGTGTCAGTAGCTGACTGACAACCAGCCCGCCAACAATGGTTATCCCCAGTGGTTGACGCAGTTCAGAGCCGTCACCTGCGGATAATACCAGCGGCAGCGCACCAAACAGGGCCGCCAGCGTGGTCATCATTATTGGGCGAAAGCGCAGCAGGCAGGCCTGGAAAATCGCTTCTTCCGGCTGCAAATTGCCATTTCTCTGCGCTTCCAGCGCAAAATCGACCATCATGATGGCGTTTTTCTTCACAATGCCAATTAATAGCATGATCCCTATCAGGGCGATTAGGCTGAACGGGGCATTGAACAGCTCCAGCGCCAGCAAAGCCCCAACGCCCGCTGAAGGTAGCGTGGAGAGAATGGTCAGCGGGTGAACATAGCTTTCATACAGCATGCCCAGCACGATGTAGACCGTGGCAATAGCGGCGATGATCAGGATCACCTGTGAGTTCATGGTGTCCTGAAATACCTGCGCCGTACCGGCAAAGCTGCCGCGAACCGTCGAGGGAACGCCGAGCTGGGTCATGGTTCGGTTGATGGCCTCTGTCGCCTCAGATAAAGAAGAACCTGTTGGCAGGTTAAACGACACGGTTGAGGCGGCAGATAATCCCTGATGGTTTACCGATAGCGGCGCATTCGCCGGTTGCCATTTGGCAAAGTACGATAACGGGATCGCCTTACCGTCATTGTTGATGACGAACATTTTGTCCAGCGCGCTAATGTCCTGGGTGTAACGCCTGTCGACCTCCATCACCACTTTGTACTGGTTCATCGGCTGATAGATGGTTGAAATTTGTCGCTGACCAAAGGCGTTATTCAGCAGGCTGTTGGCGGCTGCGACGTCGATCCCCAGACGAGACATGGTGTCGCGATCGTAGATAAGATTCATCTCCGCGCCATTGTCCTGCTGATCGGAGTTGACGTCAGCCAGTTGGGGCAGGGCGGCAAGCGCCTTACGGATTTTCGGTTCCCACTCGCGTAGTGCTGCGAGGTCATCTGATAACAGAGTGTATTGGTAGCTGGCATTAGCCTGGCGACCACCGACGCGAATATCCTGCACCGCCATCAGAAACAGGTTTGCGCCGGGTTCTTTGGCAAGCGCGACACGCAGGCGGTCGATCACCTGTTGCGCCGTTTCGTGACGTTCGCCACGTGGCTTCAGGGTGATAAACATCATTCCGCTGTTGACGCGTGATCCGCCGGTAAACCCGGTAACGTTATTCACCGCAGGATCGTCGCGGATGATCTTCATAAAGTCCTGCAGTTTGCCGCGCATCGCCTGGAAAGAGATGCTCTGGTCGGCCTGGATCCCGCCCATGAGTACGCCGGTATCCTGCTCCGGGAAGAAGGTTTTGGGGATTGAAATATAG
This sequence comes from Citrobacter sp. RHBSTW-00029, assembly GCF_014104295.1. NCBI lineage: Bacteria > Pseudomonadati > Pseudomonadota > Gammaproteobacteria > Enterobacterales > Enterobacteriaceae > Citrobacter > Citrobacter sp. RHBSTW-00029. The sequence goes on along the minus strand of NZ_JABXRT010000001.1, from coordinate 2,365,061 downwards.
AGCCAGACGTTCAGGGCAATGGTTGCGAGTAGCACCACGCCCACCATGCGCGTGTGGCGTAGCACCCACTTCAGCGAGGTGGCGTAGCTTTGTTGTAATGCCACCAATACACGGCCAAATCCCCGCTTACGCGATTGTTCGCGTGGCGTGCTGGATTTGAGCATCCAGCCGCACATCATCGGCGTCAACGTTAGCGATACCAGCAGTGAAATACCGATGGCAACCGACAGCGTGACGGCAAATTCGCGCAACAGGCGTCCAGGCAACCCGCCCATTAACAGCAGAGGCAGGAAAACCGCCACCAGCGACAGGCTCATGGAGAGCACCGTGAATCCTACTTCGCGCGTACCCTGTAATGCCGCCTGGAGTGGCTTCATTCCCGCTTCCAGGTGGCGGGCAATATTTTCCAGTACCACAATGGCATCATCGACGACAAATCCCGTTGCAATGGTTAACGCCATCAACGACAGGTTATTCAGGCTGAATTCGCACAGATACATGGCGGCAAAGGTACCAATCAGCGAGACCGGAACCGCTACTGCGGGGATTAAGGTCGCGCGCCCGGAGCGCAGGAAAACAAACACCACCAGGATAACCAACGCGACGGAGATAATCAGCGTCTGTTCGACTTCCTCCAGCGAGGCGCGAATAGTCGGCGAACGGTCCTGGGCGATTTGCAGATCGATGGCGGTCGGGACCAGCGTTTGTAATTCCGGCAATTTGGCGCGAATGCTGTCTACTGTCTGAATAATATTGGCTTCCGGCAGTTTGCGGATCATCAGCAGAATGGCCGGTTTGGCGTTGGTCATCCCCGCGTTACGAACGTCCTGTACCGAGTCGGTTACAGACGCAACGTCACCCAGCCGCACCGCAGCGCCGTTGTTATAGTGGATGATAATAGGTTGATATTCGGCGGCGGTTTTCAGCTCATCGTTAGTTTGTACCTGCCAGCGATGGGTTTCATCTTCGATAGCGCCCTGTGGCTTACGCACATTAGCGTTGTCGATCGCGCTACGCACTGCGTCCAGTGATACACCCTGGTTAAACAGCGCCTGCGGATTAAGCCCCACACGCACGGCGGGAAGAGAGCTTCCTCCGACATCCACATCACCGACGCCATTGATTTGTGCGATGGTCTGCGCCAGTTGCGTCGATGCGAAATCGTACAGTTCACCCTGTGAGTATGTGTCAGACGTGAGCGTCAGGATCATGATTGGCGCATCAGAAGGGTTGGCCTTCCGATACGTCGGGCGGCTGGGCATCCCGCTGGGCAGCAAGCTTTGCGCGGCGTTAATGGCGGCCTGTACGTCCCGTGCTGCACCGTTGATGTCGCGGTCAAATTTAAATTCGAGAATAATGCGCGTACTGCCAAGCGAACTGCTTGATGTCATCTCATTTACGCCCGCGATCCGCCCAAGTGAGCGCTCCAGCGGAGTTGCGACCGAAGATGCCATCGTTTCAGGGGAGGCACCGGGTAATGATGCGCTGACCATAATCACCGGGAAATCAACCTGCGGCAGTGGAGCGACCGGCAGCAGACGAAAGCCCAGAATGCCGCACAGCGTAATCGCCACCGAGATGAGAATGGTCGCTACCGGACGATGAATGAAAAGCGCGAAAAAGTTCATTTACGCTTCCTCTTCCTGACGTGGGAAGCGGCTTTTCACGTACAGCGACAGTCGATCAAACAGCAGATAAATCACCGGCGTGGTAAACAGAGTTAATACCTGACTTACCAACAGACCGCCAACCATGCCAATCCCTAACGGACGGCGTAACTCCGCGCCCACACCGGTACTTAACATCAGCGGCAACGCGCCGAGCAGCGCTGCCAGCGTAGTCATCAGGATCGGGCGAAAACGCAGTAAACAGGCCTGGAAAATAGCATCGCGCGGCACCATGCCTTGTTCGCGCTCCGCGGCAAGGGCAAAGTCGATCATCATGATGGCGTTTTTCTTGACGATACCGATGAGCAAAATAATGCCAATAATCGCGATGACGTCCAGTTCGCTGCCGGCAATCATTAACGCCAGGAGCGCCCCGACGCCCGCCGTCGGCAGCGTGGAGAGAATAGTAATTGGGTGAATAAAGCTCTCATACAGCACGCCGAGGACGATATACATCGCGACAACCGCCGCCACAATCAACCAGATGGTATTACCCAGCGCAGCCTGGAAGGCGAGCGTGCTGCCCTGGAACTGGGTAGTAATATTTGCGGGCAGGTTAAGCGTTTTTTCGGCATCCAGAATCGCCTGTACCGCATCACCCAGCGAATGTTCGTCTGGCACGTTGAACGAGATGGTGGTGACCGGGAACTGATCAAGATGGTTAATCGACAGCGGGGCAAAACGCTGTTCAATACTGGCGATCGCGCTGAGCGGTACTATGCCACCGTCGCTACTGGTCAGACGTATTGTATCCAGTGCCGCAAGCCCCGGCGTATTGTTGGTGTTATGTTCTAACACCACGCGATACTGATTTGCCTGGGTGTAAATAGTCGAAATCAAACGCTGGCCGAAGGCGTTGTACAGGGCGTTGTCGACATCTGACATGCTGATGCCCAAACGGCTGGCGCTGTCGCGATTGACGTTCACATACGCTACCAGCCCTTTGTCCTGCCAGTCACTACTGACATCGGACAGTTGCGGTAGCTGATTTAGTTTTGCTATCAGCTGTGGAACCCAGGTGCTGAGGGCATCAAGGGATGTTGCTTGCAGCGTGAACTGATATTGCGTCCGGCTGACCTGGGTATCAATTGTCAGGTCCTGGGTCGGCTGAAGGTAGAGGTCAACGCCGGGGACTCTGTCAACCGCGTCCTGTAACCGGGAGATCACTTTCTGCACGCGATCGTCACGTTCATCCAGCGGTTTAAGGTTGATTTGCAAACGCGCGCTGTTTAATGCCGGATTCGTACCATCTACGCCAACAAACGCGGTCAGGCTCTCTACCGCCGGATCTTTAAGGATGACATCTGAAACCTGACGCTGGCGCTCGGACATGCTGGCAAATGAACTGGATTGTGGAGCCTGTAGCGTGCCCTGAATAATGCCGTTGTCCTGAATTGGGAAGAAACCTTTGGGGATGAAAACCCACAGCATGACGCTCAATGCCAGCGTGCCGAGCGCCACGCTCAGCGTCAGCCACGGATGGTTAAGCACTTTTGCCAGCCAGTGACCGTACCCGGCAATCACACGATCGAACATGCGCTCCGAGGCGCGGGAGAAGCGGTTTTGCTTACGCAACGAGGCCTGACTAAGCATACGCGCGCACATCATCGGCGTGAGGGTAAGTGAAACGACGGCGGAAATCAGAATCGCCACGGCCAGCGTAACGGCGAATTCACGGAACAAGCGCCCGACGATATCGCCCATGAATAGCAGAGGGATCAATACCGCAATCAATGAAAACGTCAGGGAGATGATGGTAAAACCAATCTCGCCTGCGCCTTTCAGGGCGGCAGTCAGCGGTTTTTCCCCTTTTTCGATATAGCGCGAAATATTCTCGATAACCACGATAGCGTCATCCACCACAAAGCCCGTTGCGATGGTGAGCGCCATTAAGGTCAGGTTGTTGATGGAGAAATCAAGAAATACCATCACCGCGAAAGTGCCGACTAGCGATAGCGGTACGGCGACGGCGGGAATAATTGTCGCCGGAACATTGCGCAGAAACAGGTAGATAATCATCACCACCAGCGCTATCGCCAGCATCAGCTCGAACTGGGTGTCTGCCACAGAGGCACGAATATTGGTGGTACGATCGGAAAGTACGCTGACCTTAACCGATTTGGGCAGGCTTTCGGTGAGCTGCGGCAGCATCTGACGGATACTGTCAGCTGTGGAGATGATGTTTGCCCCAGGCTGGCGCTGCACATTCATCACAATGGCTGGTTGCTTATTTGCCCATGCACCCAGCCAGCTGTTTTCTGCCCCTTGTTCGACGGTAGCGACATCGCCCAGACGAACCGGCGCACCGTTTTTATAGGCAATAATCAGCTGACGATATTCATCTGCGGACTGCATCTGGTCGTTAGCTGAAAGGGTAACGGCACGTGTTGGGCCATCAAGACTCCCTTTTGCTGAATTGACGTTGGCACCGGTGATGGCCGTACGGATGGTTTCGCTGGTTAAACCGAGGGCGGCAATGGCCTGTGCGTTAAGCTTCACGCGGACCGCCGGACGTTGTCCACCGGAAAGGGTTACCAGACCGACGCCGGAAACCTGAGATATTTTCTGCGCGACGCGGGTTTCGACCATATCTTCCACCTGCGTCATCGGCATGGCGGTCGAGGTGACGGCCAGCGTCATGATTGGCGGATCGGCTGGATTAACTTTGCTGTAGACCGGTGGGTTAGGTAGGTCACTCGGCAATAAATTGGTAGCAGCATTGATGGCGGCCTGAACTTCCTGCTCGGCAACATCCAGTGGCAGGGTCAGTTGAAACTGCAACGTGACGACCGATGCGCCACCGGAGCTTTGCGAGGACATCTGTTTTAAGCCAGACATCTGACCGAACTGACGTTCAAGCGGCGCGGTAACCGCAGACGTCATGACATCCGGGCTGGCTCCGGGATAGAGCGTTATGACCTGAATGGTGGGGTAATCCACTTCCGGCAATGCCGCAATGGGCAGGAAACGATAGCCGATGATACCCGCAAGCAGAATCGCGACCATCAGCAACGTGGTGGCGACGGGGCGCAGAATAAACAGGCGGGACGGGCCGCCTGTATTGCCGGGAGGTAACACCTGCATCAGGAGCTCGCTCCTTTTTTGCCATAGCCGCGCGGTGTGGCTTTGTCGTCGCTAGTGGTGGCGGCGTGAGCCTCCACGACCTCGACTTTAGCTCCTTCCGTCAGACGATCAATCCCGTCGGTGACGACGCGATCGCCCGCGGACAACCCTGCGGCGATCACCACTTTTTGGCTGTCCTGAATACCCGGTTTAACCAGATGTTTGCTGACTTTGTTGTTGCTGTTCAGCACCCAGACAAAGTGGCCTTCGTTGCCCATCTGCAGGGCGGCTGTTGGGATCACAACGGCATTTTGCTGCGTGTCGACCAGCATGCGAGCGTTAACAAACTGATTCGGGAACAAGGCATCGTCCTGGTTGTTAAAGCGGGCCTTTGCTTTGATGGTGCCGGTGGTGGCGTCAATCTGGTTATCGAGGCTCAGCAGCACGCCTTCGCTCAGTTTTTGTGAGTTGGTACGGTCCCAGGCCTCAACTTTCAGTGGCGTCCCCGATTTCTGTGCCTGTACTACGGTCGCGATATCGTTCTCTGGCAAAGTGAAAACCAGATCAATAGGATGGGTTTGTGTAATGACGACAATCCCGGTGGTATCGCTGCTGGATATCTGGTTACCCACATCCACAAGCTTCAGGCCCACCCGACCATCAACAGGTGCCGTTACCCGGCTCCAGTCGAGCTGCAATTGCGCGCTGGCGACGCTGGCTTCATCGGCTTTTATCGTCCCTTGTGTTTCGTTGACCAGCGCCTGTTGCGCATCCAGTTCCTGACGAGAGACCAGATTGGTTTTAACCAACTGCTGATAGCGTGCGAGGTCGCGACGAGCATTGGCCAGCGTGGCTTTATCTTTTGCCAGTTGCCCCTGCGCCTGCGCCAGTGCGACTTTGAACTGACTGGGGTCTATCTCAGCCAGCAGATCGCCGGCTTTCACCTGTTGCCCTTCCTGAAAGTGTATGGCGATGAGTTGGCCGTCCACGCGACTGCGTACCGTCGCGGTGTTCGCGGCAGTAATGGTACCCAGCCCGGTCAGATAGCGTGGAACCGCTTGTTCGACTGCCGTGGCCGCCTGAACCGGAGCCAACGGACCGGAACGCATTCCTCGCCGTCCCGCTGTCGGAGCGGGTTGCGTCTGACGGGTTGCGCCGGGGGCTGTTCCCTGGGGCTCGCTGCGACTTTGCCAGAACCAGAAGGCGGCGATGGCGGCCACGACGATCACGATTACTATCACCCAGCGGGATTTGTTACGGCCTTTCATTGTTATGAGTTTCTCATCCTGAAACGTTTCGCGGAATGATACTAGTTTAGCCAGTGAACAAGGGAGAAAAATGGAGGAATTATGAAACACTGTCGGGATTCGTCTGAATGACGGCGCGGCTTTGCGAGGCATTACGCAACAATTTGCGGCGAAAATAGCGAATGCGTCATTGTGCGTTAGAGTGCGGTCAAGGCAAAAGGAGGTAAGCCAAAGATTTCAGCGGGATGCTGGAACGGGAAAGCCCCTCCCGAGGAAGGGGCCAAAATAAGGAAAGGGTTATGATGAAGTACGTCATCATACTGGTGGTACTCTTAGTCATTAGCTTACCGGCTTACTAAGACACCAGGGGGAGGGGAAACCTTCCCTAACCCTCACTCCTGAAAATAAGCCACAGTAACGATGATGTCAATACGCGCACCTTTGAGCCTGCGAGCCGCTTAGCGGAAAACAACGTCAGCCCAGCGGGCCAGTCCGGCGGTGACAGAGCCGAAATCATCGCCACCGGCGATAGGGATCCCCGGAAGCTGTTCAGCAAGGGCTTTTTTGATCAGCGGTGAACGGGCGCTACCGCCGGTCAGATAAATGACATCCGGTTTTTCCTGCGCGTTATCCAGCGCTAAGTGAACCTGCTCAAGAATACGTGCCAGCGGTTGATTTAACGCCATTTCCAGTCCTTGCTGGCTGATAGCGGTGGCCAGCGCATCGCTGATAAACGGCAGTGCCGCGGTAACATTTGTCTGGTCAGAAAGCGCAATTTTGCTCTCTTCTGCGCTGCGTACCAGGCGATAACTCAGGCGTTCACGCCAGACTTTAAGCAGCAGCGCGACTTTGTCTGCTTCACGCGCGTCGCGGACAAGATCGTTGAGTAAACGTCCATTGGCGGTACTGTAGAAATCACTTTGCGCGGGAACATCGTTGATCGCGACCGCATTCCACCAGGGTAAAATCGGCAATGCGATGCCTTTTTCCGTTTCGCCGCCCATGCCCAGCAGTGGCATCAGATGTTTAAAGGCTAACGCAATATCCAGATCGTTACCGCCCACGCGGCAACCGCTGTGTCCCAGCAGGCTGTTTTCGCGATCGGCGCGCTGATGCCATTGCGGCCCCATCAGCAGTAGCGAACAGTCAGTGGTGCCACCGCCGATGTCCACCACCAGTACGCGTTTTTCTTCCTGCAAGGTTGCTTCAAAATCCAGACCCGCGGCTACCGGCTCGTACTGGAAGACGACATCCTGAAAACCGGCGCGTTTGGCCGCACGTTCCAGAATACCCTGCGCCTGGGCGTTGGCGTCATCACCGCCTAACCCCTGGAAGTTGATCGGGCGACCGATAACGGCCTGGGTGATCGCTTCCGGCAGCTGGTTTTGCGCCTGATTGCGAATATGCAGCATCATCGCGCAGACCAGATCCTCAAACAGCGCAACCTGCTGCGGCTTCAGACCGCTGGCACCCAGGAATGATTTTGGCGATTTAACAAAGTACACCTCTTCCGGGTCGTCAATGTATTGCGCCAGTGACGCCAGACCAAACTGCACGCTATTGGCGCTAACATCGATGTCTTCATCGCGGTTATAGCGCATTGCACGACTCAGTAGCGCCTGTGTTTCGGCATCCGTCGTGGGGACATCATGATGGCGATACAACCATTCGCTCACCGCTTCGCGCGTAGGCGCACAAAGCATTGAGGGCAGTAACGTGCTGTTGTTTTCCATTTTGAGCAAGTGTGGCTGCCCGTCACGCATTACGGCTACTGAACAGTTTGCCGTACCGTAGTCAAAACCAATAAACACCGTAGAAATCCCCATGCCAGTGAAGAAGGGGCGTGACTTTAGCGAAATGTCGCCGCCCCGACAACTGGAATATGAAAGCAAGGCGTATCGATTGAATACTGTTTATGCTGTAGGTTTAACTAAAAAGGACACCTGAATGTTAACACTGAGCTGGCAGCCGCCCTATGACTGGCCCTGGATGCTAGGGTTTCTTGCCGCCCGTGCGGTGGATGGCGTCGAAACCGTCGGGGAGCTGTATTACACCAGAAGCCTGGTTATCGGTGAATATCGTGGACTGGTGAGCGTAGTGCCTGACCTGAAGACACACCAGCTGCAGGTCAGGCTAAGTCCGGGGTTACAGCCCGTTGCGCCAGAATGCCTCGCCAAAATTGAGCGGTTGTTCGATCTTCGCTGTTGCCCACAGCATATTGCTAACGCGCTGGGCAGCCTGGGCGCAGCGCGTCCTGGACTGCGGCTGCCTGGCTCTGTCGATGCCTTTGAACAAGGTGTGAGGGCGATATTAGGCCAGTTAGTTAGCGTTGCAATGGCGGCAAAACTGACCGCGAAAGTTGTACGCGCCTACGGTGACAGGCTTGATGACGCGCCTGAGTATGTTTGTTTTCCCACACCACAAGCGCTGGCTGCAGCTGAGCCTTTGCATCTGAAAGCCTTAGGGATGCCGCTCAAACGCGCCGAAGCGCTCATTCATCTGGCACGAGCAATGCTTACCGGAAGGCTTGCATCGGTTGCACCAGTTGATATTGAGCAAGGCGTAAAGCACTTACAAACGTTTCCCGGTATAGGGCGCTGGACTGCCAATTATTTCGCGCTACGCGGTTGGCAGGCGAAAGATGTTTTTCTTCCTGACGATTATTTGATCAAACAACGCTTTCCGGGCATGACACCAGCCCAGATCCGGCGCTATGCCGAGCGCTGGAAGCCGTGGCGCTCCTATGCGTTATTACATATCTGGTATACGGAAGGGTGGCAGCCGTCAGTTGATAGCGAAGTTGCTGGTATTGAGTAGCAGATCCAACGGCTGAGCATCAGCAATGATGTCGCCGTAGATCATATCAATACCGATACCAGAAAGTGCGTCCATAGTAAGCGGCATTTGCACGGGGCCGGCGATCGTTTTGATATCCAGTCGCTGTGCATGACCCTGGATAATAGAAACCCACATTTCATCCATCAGGTTGCCGTGAACACTGGCGCTGATCTCACTGTCGAGTAACAGGTAATCGACGGTGTGAAACTTCAGGTTTTCAACAATCTCTAAGTCGCGTCCTACCTGGCTTAAAATAATCCGACAACCCGCGTGACGAAGTCGCTGAATGGCCGATAGGCTCTGAGCTGGATGCGATTTCATCACTCCGGCTGGAACGGTCAGGTGTAATAAGCGTGGTGGTAGCGGACTATGCTGCAACTGCGCCAGCAGTTCATCCACAAGTTCGGTACTCAACAGTCCGGCGGCAGAAAGGGGCAGGGCAATACTGAGCCCCTTACTGGCAATCGCCGTCGCTGCATGCTGGAAAAATTCGTTAAAAACCCGGCGGTCAAGCGCATGATTAAGCGTGGGGTCAACGAGTCCGGTACGGAAAATATGCTCTTCGATAACATCACCGTCCTCTGTTCCCAGGCGCAGTGAGAGTAGCCAGAAGCTGAATGTCTCAGGAATGCGTGGAGAGGCCACTCCCCGGGCGATCATGAGCATCGGGTTGTGCGCAATAATGTGCTTCTGTTCATCAAACGACAGCAGTTCCCGTGAGTCGTGCGTCTGACTTTGCTGGGGTTCATACACGCAGACCCGGCCACGCCCACTATTTTTGGCGGCATAACAGGCGATATCTGCCTGAGACATGACCTCAGTCGCGACATGATTTTTCTCATCGATCAGCGTAATACCCGCACTGGCGCCTATGCGGTGCAGACGGCCTTCCCACCTGAACTGATACTCGTTGATGGCGCTGATAATACGGCCTGAGATAAAGCGAGCGCTTTCGATGTTGCAATCCGGCAGCAACAGGCCGAATTCATCGCCACCGAGACGAGCCAGTACATCGCTGGTACGCAGCATGCTGAGCATCAGAGAAGCAAGTTCGCGCAGCAGGGCATCGCCTGCAGCATGGCCCGCGCTATCGTTCACGGCTTTAAACCTATCCAGATCGATAAAGACCAGAACATGGCGCTGATGCGTATTGTGTACGGCTTGTAGCAATTGTTTCAGATGGTTCTCGAAGCTGACCCGGTTAGCAAGATGGGTGAGGTCATCATGCGACGCGCTGTAGCTCAGTTGGCGTAACATCTTACGCGACTCGGTGATATCCTGAATGACCAGTACGGAGCCAATGCTACCACCGTCAAGGGTACTGAGTGGCGTAATGCTGTACTGAATGTCGTAACTGCTGCCGTTACGGCAATGCAGAACCACCTCCTGCTCTATGGCAGTACGCGACATATCGGCACTGTAGATGTTTTCCATCAATGGGCCGTTATCGCCAAAGGTAATTCGCAGCACTGTCAGTAACGGAATACCTATCGCGTCGTCCTGCTGCCAGCCGCTCATCTTCTCGGCAACCGGGTTCATGAAGGTCACGTTCATGTCGACATCAATGCAAATCACCGCTTCGCCGATTGAGTCCAGCGTGATGTGCAGGCGCTCTTTTTCCTGGTACAGCGCTTCGTTAAGCTGCTTCACTTCGGTCATATCCAAATTGATACCGAGTAAGCGTTCAACTTCTCCGTCTTTATTCAGTACCCGGTTAGCCAACGAGCGGATATGGCGTACGCCGTCACGTACTGCAATACGAAATTCGAGCTTAAAGGGAATTCGTGCGGCCAGAGAGTCGCGAATCACATTTTCAGCATGCTCGCGATCTTCCGGTACGACGCACTCGTACCAGACTTGCCAACTGGGTTTGATATGTAGCGGGACTTCATAGAGATCGAACATGCGCTTATCCCAACTGATCACGTCGGGTTGCAGTTCCCACTCCCAGATACCGATACCGCCCGCTTCGTTGGCGAGGGTAATGCGTTCCATCAGCCGCTTATTCATCCACTCGGTGTGCTTCAGGTCGTTTATGTCTTCAACCTGTGCAATAAAGTAGAGCGGGGTGTTGTCGCTGTGGCGTACCAGCGAAACGGCCAGCAATGCCCAGACAACGTCGCCCGCGCGCGTGTAATAGCGCTTTTCCATGGAGTAACTGTTGATTTCACCACGGACCAACATGCCGAGTTGTTCGAGGTCGTTATTCAGATCTTCCGGCCAGGTGAGCTGCTGGAAGGTCAGCGCTCTCAGCTCTTCCTGGCTGTAGCCAAGAAACTGGCACAACGCCTTGTTTGCCTGTAACCACTGCCCTTCGGTACCGACCAGCGCCATGCCAATCGCGGAATATTCCATAGCATTACGAAAACGCGATTCGCTTTCCGAGATGTGTTTTCGCTCGGCCCGAAATGCGTACATCACCATAGTCATCATGTTGGCTGGCAACAGAATCATCAAAAACGGCAGCCACGGAATACTTGTCATCACATTCGCTTTCGGGGTGTAGAGCAGCGATGGGTTGGCCGCCAGCATCAGAGAGACCATCAGGACGGTGCTGAGGAAAATTAAAAATGCTTCCATACGCGGCAAACGGACGGCGCTCCACATCAGCAACACAATGACGCAGGTAAACGGCCACGGCACGTACATCATGGAAAGCCAGCTGAACGTTAAGGTGACGAGCAGAGTGATGAGGGTCTCAAGCAGTAAACGTGGATCGCGGTGGCGCAGCAGATAATGAGGCTTGAATAACAGACCTAATGGCACCAGCGCCAACGCGCCGATGGATTCGGAAAGCACCCAAATGAGAAATGTATTTAACGAGGTTCCCTCCGGGAGCAGTAGCCACATCAGCACACCACCTAACAGCGGAGGGATGACGGCGCTACCCAAGGCCAAACGCGCCCAGTCATTCAGATTCTGTAAAGGGTTATACCAGGGGAGCAGTTTGCGCAATAACATCGCGCCGGCGACCGCTTCAATAATATTGATGGTCGTATAAGTATAGTTAAGCGAGCCTCCAGGAAAAAACAGCAAAGACGCGCCGATGCTGCCGAATGAGCAAGCCAGCGCTATCCCGGGCCACATTTTTCCTGCATGGCGGTAAAACGCCACCATCATGATTGAGGTTGGAAACCAAAGCGGTGCCAGTTGGGTACCGAAGCGCGACAGCTCCAGCGAAAATAGCGTAAAGATAAATGCTACCAGACCTAAACTGGCCAGGCGCAGCAGAGGATGGGGTAGGGTAACTAAAACATGTTGGAATTGTTTACTCATTACCACTTTACCCAAATAGCCGATGTCGGCCAGCAGAGTTACCGGCCGCATCACGTTTAATCTTCGTTTATGCTAGTACAAATAATTTACAATTTATACGCCAGTTGCTCATAAATTAACACGCCCAAGCCATTAATTCCTAAGGCGGGTGAATAAAATTTGAGCCTGCTTTAAAATTAACCGTTTTAATTTGCGACAGGGAAAGCATTGGTGCAGCCTGGGCTGGCATCGCGCGGCTGAAATCCCTATAATTGCCGCGTTTGGCGTTTCGACGCCGCCCTTCCTTACATCCAGGTTAATCAGGTCGCTAAATTTATGACTGATCAGTCCCATCAGTGCGTCATTATCGGCATTGCCGGCGCATCGGCTTCCGGCAAGAGTCTTATTGCCAGTACCCTTTATCGCGAATTGCGTGAACAAGTCGGTGACGAACATATTGGCGTTATTCCCGAAGACAGCTATTACAAGGATCAAAGCCATCTGTCGATGGAAGAACGCGTAAAAACGAACTACGACCATCCGAACGCGATGGATCACAGTTTGCTGTTTCAGCATCTGCAAACACTTAAACGTGGTTCCGCCATTGAATTGCCCGTTTATAGCTATGTTGAACACACGCGCACACAAGAAACTATTCATATTGAACCCAAGAAAGTCATTATTCTGGAAGGCATTTTGTTGCTGACGGATGCGCGTTTGCGTGATGAAATGAACTTCTCTATTTTTGTTGATACGCCGTTGGATATTTGCCTGATGCGCCGTATCAAGCGGGATGTGAATGAACGTGGTCGTTCAATGGATTCGGTGATGGCGCAATACCAAAAAACCGTACGTCCGATGTTCCTGCAATTTATTGAGCCTTCAAAACAATACGCCGATATCATCGTGCCTCGCGGGGGTAAAAACCGCATTGCTATCGATATTCTGAAGGCGAAAATCAGTCAGTTCTTTGAATAAGTTCAGCGAATTGTGTACCGTTCAGTGATAACCTGGTTCACCCTTAACGCGCCTGGCATTAAGGGTTTGAAGCACGAAAGGAGAAAGTGCCATGCGTTTATGTGACCGAGATATTGAAGCCTGGTTGGATGAAGGTCGTCTGTCGATCAATCCACGTCCTCCTGTCGAGCGTATCAATGGCGCAACGGTAGATGTGCGCCTTGGTAACAAATTTCGTACGTTCCGCGGTCATACGGCGGCGTATATCGATTTGAGCGGACCGAAGGATGAGGTCAGTGCTGCGCTTGACCGCGTAATGAGTGATGAAATTGTCCTCAAAGACGGTGAGGCGTTTTTCCTGCATCCGGGTGAATTAGCGCTGGCGGTAACTTTCGAATCCGTTACGCTGCCTTCCGACCTTGTTGGCTGGTTAGACGGCCGTTCTTCGCTGGCACGTCTGGGCCTGATGGTACACGTTACGGCACACCGTATTGATCCGGGCTGGTCGGGGTGCATCGTCCTGGAATTTTACAACTCAGGAAAATTACCGTTGGCTCTGCGCCCCGGTATGCCGATAGGGGCACTGAGCTTCGAACCGCTTTCCGGCCCGGCAGCGCGACCTTACAACCGTCGCCAGGATGCGAAGTATCGCGATCAGCAGGGCGCGGTAGCCAGCCGGATCGATAAAGACTGAGTGTTTTCAGTCCATTGGGGATAGCATGAGACGATTTCTGACGACGCTGATGATTATTCTGGTCGTGCTGGTGGCCGGTTTCTCTGCGTTAGTATTGTTGGTTAATCCGAATGATTTCCGCGCATACATGGTGAAGCAAGTTGCTGCGCGTAGCGGATATCAACTGCAGTTGGATGGTCCTCTGCGCTGGCACGTATGGCCCCAGTTGAGCATTCTCTCCGGGCGCATGGTGCTAACGGCCGAAGGTGCCAGCGAACCGCTGGTTCGTGCCGACAATATGCGTCTGGACGTCGCCTTGTGGCCGTTGTTGAGTCACCAACTCAGCGTAAAGCAAGTCATGCTCAAAGGCGCGGTGATTCAACTCATACCTGAAACCGAGGCTGTGCGCGGAGTCGATGCCCCTGTTGCGCCAAAAGATAATACACTGCCGGATCTGGCAGAGGATCGTGGATGGTCGTTTGATATCGCTCGCCTGCGCGTGGCTGACAGCGTTCTGGTATTCCAGCATGAAGACGATGAACAGATAACGGTTCGTGATATTCACCTGAATATGGAACAGGATGCCCAGCATCGTGGAACGTTCGATTTCACCGGACGCGTTAACCGTGACCAGCGCGACCTGACGTTGTCCATCAGCGGCGCTGTCGATGCGTCTGACTATCCGCATGATTTAGTCGCCAATATTGAGCAACTGAGCTGGCAGTTACAGGGCGCTGACTTGCCGCCGCAGGGGATCCGCGGCCAGGGGCAGCTTCAGGCTCGGTGGCAGGAAGAGAAAAAACAGCTCAACTTTACGCAGATTAACTTAACTGCTAATGACAGTTCACTCGCCGGGCAAGCTCAGGTGACGCTGGCGGAGAAACCCGCATGGGACGTCAATCTGAAATTCGGCCAGCTCAATCTGGATAATCTGATTGTACAGCATGATGCTCTGGCGGCGACAGATACCGGGGCACAGCAGAGTCAGAGCCAGTCGACGCTGGCGCGACCAGTCATTTCCTCGCAGGTTGATGCCGTCTCTTATCAGGGGCTGCAAGGATTTTCCGCCAACATTGCACTACAGGCGGATAAAGTTCTCTGGCGGAAAATGGCATTTGATCATGTTTCTGCAAAAATCGTCAACCAGGCTGGATTGTTGAATATCAATGAGTTGCAGGGGAAAAGTGACGGTGGATTGATCTCACTTCCAGGTTCGCTGGATGCCAGAAAAGGCCCACCACGGGCAGTCTTTCACCCACGGCTGGAAGGCGTAGAAATCGGCACTATCCTGAAAGCTTTTGACTATCCGATAGCCCTTACTGGTAAGCTGTCACTGGCTGGCGATTTTTCGGGCTCTGACATTGATGCGCAGGCATTTCGCCACAGCTGGCAAGGACAGGCCAATGTTGAGATGAGCGGCACGCGTATGGAAGGCATGAACTTCCAGCAACTGGTGCAACAGGCGGTTGAACGTAGCGGCGGTAATGCAGGCTCACAACAGGATTTGGATAATGCGACGCGGCTGGATCGCTTTGTGACCGATCTGACACTGGATAACGGCAAGGTTACGCTGGATAACATGGAAGGGCAGTCTGCCATGTTGGCGCTTTCGGGTAAGGGCACGTTAGATCTGGTTGAGCAAAATTGTGATACTCAGTTTAACGTGCGCGTGCTGGGCGGATGGAATGGGGAAAGTAAATTGATCGATTTCCTCAAAGCGACCCCAGTTCCGCTCAGGGTCTATGGCAAATGGCAGTCGTTGAACTATAACCTGCAGGTGGACCAACTCTTGCGTAAGCATATGCAGGATGAAGCGAAACGCCGATTGAACGACTGGGCCGATCGCAACAAAGACTCTCGCAACGGCAAAGACGTTAAAAAGCTGCTGGATAAACTTTGAACCCTGGTGCCGGATGGCGGCTTCAGCCCCATCCGGCATGTCGCTTATACCTCGTAATCCATCTCTTCTTCACTGCGCAGTGGTATCAACTGGACTTTCTGCACTCGATGGTTTTCTACTTGCAAGGTTTTCAGCAAATAGTCGCCAACCTGTACTTCCTCTCCGGTTTTCGGGATGCGCTGCAGATACTCCATTAACAGCCCGGCAATGGTGTGGTACTCACGTTTCTCATCTAATGGGATCGGGACATACTGCACCAGGTCTTCCAGCGGCATATGGCCGTTTGCCGTCCACGACCCATCGGCATTTTTCTGAATATCATGACGAGCGTCGATCTCTTCGACTTCATTTGGCAAGTTACCCGCGATGGTTTCCATCACGTCGCTGAGCGTCACAATTCCTTCCACCGAACCAAACTCATCGGCCACAAAAGCGAAGTGTGTACGGGCATTACGGAACTGCTCCAGCGCAGGAAGAAGCGGCAGGGTTTCCGGGAATACCAACGGCTGGCGAAGTAAGACGCGCAAATCGAGCGGTTCGCCACGCAGCGACTGTTGCAGAAGGTCAATTACATGCACCACACCGAGCAGTTCTTCCTGTTCATCTTCTCCGGTTACGACCAGGCGCGTATGCTGGTTTTTCTCCAGTAGTGTGCGAATTTCTGCTTCCGGAGCATTGAGATCAATATGCTCGATATCATGGCGTGACGTCATGATACTGCTGACGGTTCGCTGATTAAGGTTCAGTACGCGCTCAATCATCCGCCGTTCTTGTGGTGCAAAAATCTGGCCTTCATGATGATCCGCCAACATAGCGGCAGTTTCGGCATCCAGCTCGGCATCTTCTTTTTGACCGCTTATCAGACGCATCACCGCCTCGGCGGTACGCTGGCGTAACGTGTGGTTAGCCGACAGGAAGCGACGACGGTTAAAAATAGCCAACTGGTTCAGGGCTTCTATCATGACCGAGAAGCCGATAGCCGCGTACAGATAGCCTTTCGGTATGCGAAAACCAAAGCCTTCCGCGACCAGGCTGAAACCAATCATCAACAGGAAGCTCAGGCACAGAATAACAATAGTTGGGTGGCTGTTAACAAAGCGGGTCAACGATTTACTGGCCAGCATCATCAGGCTGATGGCAATGATCACCGCCGCCATCATGACCGCCAGATGATCAACCATACCAACAGCGGTGATCACCGAGTCCAGTGAGAAAATGGCATCAAGTACCACAATTTGCGCGACCACGCCCCAAAATTTCGCACCCCGACGTTGGGTGGGATTGTCGCTGTCTTTCCCTTCCAGCCGTTCGTTGAGCTCCATCGTCGCTTTAAACAGCAGGAAGAAACCGCCGAACAGCATGATCAGGTCGCGGGCGCTGAAGCTGAAGTCCCGAATGCTGAACAGAGGTGTGGTCAGCGTCACCAGCCATGATATTGATGCCAGCAGCAGCAGGCGCATAACCATCGCCAGCAGTAGCCCGGTAATACGCGCCTTATCCCGCTGGGATGGCGGGAGTTTCTCCGCGAGGATGGCAATAAAAACAAGATTATCAATGCCAAGAACGAGTTCTATCACGATTAGCGTGACGAGTCCGGCCCAGATTGACGGATCGGCAATCCATTCCATAGTAAATGCTATACCCATAGTTATATGACAATTGTCACAATTCGATCATGGGTAAAACCGACGAAAAATGCAATGGCGAGAAGGGATTTCTCTGCCCTTTATATCAGGACAGAGGCGAGAGAATAGTCGGAAGGTAACTGCAAGAAATGGCTTTATTTATGCAGTTATATTTAGGAAATATCGCAGGCTGGATATTTATATATTAACATTGTCAACATCAATAAAATCCTAAAAATATACATACCTTATGCTTAATATTAATCTTAAAAGGCTACGTTTCAGGGCTTGTTATCTTGCCTGCTATTCGGTTAGCTGCAACAATTCTTCCCGTAATAATCAAAAGAGAAATATGTTGCCAGTATCGCACCATGCTATTACTTGATGGGCAGGCGCTATGAATATGATGACGACAGCGAGGATGGTAAAAATATAAATTAATCAGTGCATTGGTAGCCAATAAAGCCAGGGGCGGTAGCGTGCCTGGTCGCCTGATGATAAACCTAAATTATTCTGTCAAGAGACTGCAGATGGATTCATTTTTTTTAGGACTGATGCCAGTTAAATTTCTATTCAATTAACGGCAAGGTGAATGCAAACAGGCGTAATCGCTATTTAAAACGCACGTGATAATGACTCTGCCAAAGTGATAAATAATCAATGATGAAATCCAAACTTAAATTGATGCCAGTATTGGTGTCGGTAATATTGATCAACGGTTGTACCGTGTTTCCGGGCAGCAATATGTCTACCATGGGCAAAGATGTGATTAAGCAGCAGGATGCCGATTTTGATATCAACCGGATGGTGAATGTTTATCCGCTTACCCCTCGACTGGTTGAACAATTGCGTCCGCGACCGAATGTTGCTCAACCTAATATGTCGCTGGATCAGGAGATCTCCGGGTATCAGTACCGGGTCGGACCCGGCGATGTCCTGAATGTCACCGTCTGGGATCATCCCGAACTCACCACGCCTGCGGGACAGTATCGTAGCTCAAGCGATACAGGAAACTGGGTGCAACCTGATGGCACCATGTTTTATCCCTACATTGGCAAAGTTAGCGTGGTGGGAAAAACGTTGGCAGAAATTCGTAGTGATATTACCGGGCGCTTAGCGAAGTACATCGCAGACCCGCAGGTGGACGTTAATATCGCCGCATTCCGCTCGCAAAAGGCATATGTCTCCGGGCAGGTGAATAAATCCGGTCAGCAGGCCATCACCAACGTACCTCTTACTATCCTTGATGCTATTAATGCCGCAGGCGGCCTCACAGAAGCGGCCGACTGGCGCAACGTTGTGCTGACTCACAAAGGGCAGGAGCAACGCATTTCACTGCAAGCGCTAATGCAAAATGGCGATCTGAGCCAGAACCGTCTGCTCTATCCTGGCGATATTCTGTTTGTCCCACGAAATGACGACCTGAAAGTGTTCGTGATGGGTGAGGTGAAAAAACAGAGCACCCTCAAGATGGACTTCAGCGGTATGACACTCACCGAAGCGCTGGGTAATGCGGAGGGCATCGACCTGACCACCTCCAATGCCAGTGGCATCTTTGTTATTCGTCCATTAAAAGGCGAGGGTGGACATAACGGCAAGATAGCCAATATCTACCAGCTTGATATGTCTGACGCGACATCGTTGGTGATGGCGACCTCTTTCCGACTCCAGCCTTACGATGTGGTGTATGTCACGACCGCGCCGGTTGCTCGCTGGAACCGTTTGATCAATCAGTTGCTGCCGACCATTAGCGGTGTTCGTTATATGACGGATACGGCCAGCGACCTTCACAACTGGTAATCGCCATGTTTAACAAAATCTTAGTTGTCTGTGTGGGGAACATTTGCCGTTCTCCGACGGCAGAGCGCTTGTTAAGGCAATTTCATCCGGCGTTGACGGTGTCTTCCGCTGGTCTCGGCGCGCTGGTAGGCAAGGGCGCCGATCCGTGCGCTATCAGTGTGGCGCAGGCACATAACTTGTCGCTGGAAAATCATTGTGCACGGCAAATCTCGGGACGGATGTGTCGGGAGTATGACCTGATCCTGACCATGGAAAAACGCCATATTACGGCGTTGTGTGAAATGGTGCCGGAGATGCGCGGCAAAGTAATGCTGTTTGGCCATTGGGACAGCGAACGCGAAATACCTGACCCGTATCGTAAAAGCCGTGATGCGTTTGATGCGGTGTATGCACTACTTGAGCGGTCTGCCCAGCAATGGGCCCAGGCACTGAATGCGGAGCAGGGAAAACAATGACAGAAAAAGAAAAACAGTCTGCCACGTCGGCAACAGGCAACGATGAAATCGATATCGGACGTCTGGTGGGGACCGTAGTCGAAGCACGCTGGTGGGTACTGGGCATAACCGCCGCATTTGCGCTATGTGCGGCGCTCTACACCCTGTTTGCCACGCCGATCTACAGTGCCGATGCGCTGGTACAAATAGAGCAAAACACCGGCAGCTCGTTAGTTCAGGATATTGGCTCGGCGTTATCCAACAAGCCACCTGCTTCTGAAGCAGAAATTCAGCTTATTCAGTCACGGCGGGTATTGGGCAAAACGGTAGACGATCTTAATCTGGATATTTCCGTCACTAAAGATTCATTTCCTCTTTTTGGTGCCGGCTGGGACCGTCTGATGGGCCGCCAGAATGAAACGGTCAATGTAACGACTTTCGCCTTGCCAACGTCAATGAATGAACAGACCTTCACGTTGAACGTACTGAACGACAAAAGTTATCAACTGGTGAGTGACGGCGGCTTTAGCGCTCGTGGCCAGGTTGGGCAGTTACTGAACCATGACGGTGTAACGATGCTGGTTGAGGCGATTCATGCCAGTCCGGGTAGCGAATTTACCGTCAGTAAGTTCTCCACGCTTGGCACGATCAACAATCTGCAAAATAACCTGATGGTGACGGAAACAGGTAAAGATACCGGGGTGTTGAGTCTGACCTTCACGGGGGAAGATCGTGAACAAATCCGCCAGATCCTTGACAGTATTACCCGCAACTATCTGCAACAAAACGTGGAGCGTAAATCTGAAGAGGCCGCTAAAAGCCTGGCGTTTCTGGCAAAACAATTACCGGAGGTGCGCAACCGTCTGGATGTTGCTGAAAACAAACTGAATGCATTTCGTCAGGATAAAGACTCCGTCGATTTACCGCTGGAGGCCAAAGCGGTGCTGGACTCGATGGTAAATATTGATGCTCAGTTAAATGAACTGACCTTTAAAGAAGCTGAAATCTCCAAACTGTTCACCAAAGCGCACCCGGCGTATCGCACGTTGCTGGAAAAACGCCAGGCGCTGGAAGATGAAAAAAACAAGCTTAACGGGCGCGTGACGGCGATGCCGAAAACGCAGCAGGAAATTGTCCGCCTGACGCGTGACGTGGAGTCCGGCCAGCAGGTCTATATGCAACTGCTGAATAAACAGCAGGAGCTGAAGATCACGGAAGCCAGTACGGTTGGCGATGTGCGCATTGTCGATCCTGCCATTGCCCAGCCTGGTGTCCTGAAACCGAAAACGGCGCTGATTATTCTCGGCAGTATCCTACTTGGTTTGATGCTTTCAGTGGTTGGCGTGCTGCTACGGTCGCTGTTCAATCGCGGTATTGAAAGCCCGCAGGCGCTTGAAGAGCAGGGCATCAGCGTGTATGCCAGCATTCCCCTGTCAGAATGGCAAAAAGCGCGTGATAACGTTCAGACCATCAAAGGTGTGAAACGCTACAAGCAAAGTCAGTTACTGGCTGTGGGGAATCCGACCGATCTCGCGATAGAAGCGGTGCGCAGCCTGCGTACCAGCCTGCACTTCGCCATGATGCAATCACGTAATAATGTGCTGATGCTTACCGGGGTCAGCCCGTCGATCGGCAAAACATTTGTCTGTGCCAACCTGGCTGCGGTTATCAGTCAGACCGACAAGCGCGTACTGCTGATCGACTGTGATATGCGTAAAGGCTATACCCATGAGCTGCTCGGGACCAATAACGTCAACGGTCTGTCTGAGATCCTTAGCGGCAAGGGTGACATTCCCTCCTGCGCAAAACCAACTTCAATTGCACATTTTGACCTGGTCCCTCGCGGGCAGGTTCCCCCTAATCCTTCAGAACTGCTGATGAGCGAGCGCTTTGGCGAGTTGATGACCTGGGCCAGTGCGAACTATGACCTGGTGCTGATCGATACGCCGCCAATACTGGCCGTGACCGATGCGGCTATCGTTGGTCGCCACGTCGGAACCACGCTGATGGTGGCGCGTTACGCGGTCAATACGCTGAAAGAGGTGGAAACCAGTCTGAGTCGTTTCGGGCAAAACGGAATTCAGGTGAAAGGGGTGATCCTCAACTCCATTTTCCGGCGCGCCAGCGGGTATCAGGATTACGGTTACTACGAATACGAATACACGTCGGATTCGAAATAGATAACTAACAGCAACGCATATCGAATGTAGGCCTGATAAGCGTAGCGCCATCTGGCAACTTTATCTGGGACAAAAAAATGACGACAGACAACCCGCTAATTTCTATTTATATGCCCACCTGGAACCGCCAGCAGTTGGCTATCCGGGCGATTAAATCGGTGCTGCGCCAGGACTATAGTCACTGGGAAATGATCATTGTCGATGATTGCTCTGCCGAGTATGAGCAGCTGCAACAGTTTGTTGAGGCGTTAAACGATCCACGCGTGAGCTATACGCATAACGAGATGAACTCTGGCGCGTGCGCAGTACGCAATCAGGCCATCATGCAGGCCAGTGGGCAGTACATTACGGGGATTGATGATGACGATGAGTGGACGCCGAATCGCCTGAGCTCATTCCTTCAGTCTCGTCATCAACTGGTAACGCATGCTTTTCTCTACGCTGATGATTATGTCTGTGAAGGTGAGGTTTATTCACAGCCAGCCAGTCTGCCGCTGTATCCAAAATCGATGTACTCACGTCGCCGATTTTATAAACGCAATATCATTGGTAATCAGGTCTTTAGCTGGGCCTGGCGTTTCAAAGCATGCCTGTTTGATACGACGTTAAAAGCCGCGCAGGATTACGACATTTTTCTGCGCATGGTCGTGGCCTACGGTAAACCCTGGAAGGTAAAAGAGGCGACGCAGATCCTGCATGTGAATCACGGCGAGATGCGTATTACCTCATCCCCACATAAGTTCTCCGGTTACTTCCAGTTCTATCGCAAACACAAAGGTAAATTTGACCGGGCGAGTAAAAAATATCAGCTGTTTACCCTTTATCAGATCCGTAACAAGCGGATGAACTGGCGCACATTGCTGACGTTGCTTTCCATCCGTAACGGCAAACGCCTGGCTGACGGTCTTCGAGGACGTTAAGTATGCTGAGTCAACATGTGAGAGCAAAGGTAATGCAATGAATATTCTGCAATTTAATGTTCGGCTTGCCGAAGGCGGGGCGGCCGGGGTCGCGCTGGATTTACACCTGCGCGCGCTGGAAAAAGGGTGGGTGTCGCGGTTTGTATACGGTTATGGCAAAGGAGGCAAGAGAAGCGCCAGTCACGGAAATTATCCGCACGTGATTAAACATGCGCCGCGTTTGACGTCGGCGGCGAATATTGCCCTGTTTCGCCTCGCAAACCGCGATCTGTTTGGTAACCTCGACAGTATGTATCGCACAATCATCCGCACCGCGGGCCCGCTGGTTCTGCATTTCCATGTGCTGCACAGTTACTGGCTGAACCTCGAAGAGGTAGTGGCGTTTTGCCAAAAGGTGAAGGCACATAAGCCCGATATCACCTTTGTGTGGACGCTGCACGATCACTGGAGTGTTACCGGACGCTGCGCCTTTACCGATGGCTGCGAAGGCTGGAAAACGGGCTGCCAGAAATGTCCAACGTTAAGCAACTATCCCCCGGTTAACGTTGATAAAGCGCATCAGCAACTGCCCGGGAAACGTCAAATGTTTCGTACGATGCTGGCGCTTGGCTGCCAGTTTATCTCGCCCAGTCAACATGTGGCGGAAGCATTTAACAGCCTGTACGGTGCCGGGTGTTGTCACATCATCAATAACGGTATCGATGTGGCGACGGAAGCGATTCTTGCTGACTTGCCGGTTCAGCATGAGCCGCTGGGCAGACCGAAAATTGCCGTGGTGGCCCATGATTTGCGCTATGACGGCAAAACCAGCCAGCAACTGGTCCAGGCGCTTATCGCGCTCGGTGACAAAATAGAGCTGCATACCTTCGGTAAGTTTTCCCCGTTTGCCGGAGCAAACGTCATCAACCATGGGTTTGAAAGTGACAAACGAACCTTGATGGGGGCGCTAAATCAGATGGATGGGCTGGTGTTCAGTTCGCGGGTTGATAACTATCCGCTAATCTTGTGCGAAGCGCTTTCTATCGGTGTACCGGTTATCGCCACGCACAGTGAGGCGGCACAGGAAGTGCTGGCAAAATCAGGCGGCAAAACATTCAGTGAAGCGGATGTTTTGCATCTGGTACAACTGAAAAAATCAGAAATTGCACAGGCGGTATTTGACACCTCGCTGGCTACCTTTAGCCAGCAGAGCCGGACAGCATACAGCGGACAACAGATGCTGGAGGAATATGTCTCGTACTATCAGGGTCTGTAGCTATCTGGTGTTGCCGCTGCTTTATCTGCTGGTTAACGTCAAGCTTGCGCAACTGGGTGAAAGTTTCCCTGTCACCGTTGTCACTTTTTTACCACTGTTGCTACTGCTGTTTGTTGACCGTATCAATATTAAAAAGCTGTTGATTGCGTTGGGAGTGGGTGGGGGGCTGGCGGTGTTTAACTACCTGTTTGGCCAATCGCTGGATGCCAGCAAGTATGTAACATCTGCCATGTTGTTTATCTATACCGTGATCATTATTGGCATGGTGTGGAGTATTCGCTTTAAAACCATTTCGCCACATAACTATCCTAAAATTTTGCGTTTATTCTGGCTGGTGGTGGGGTTAGTGGTCGGTCTGGCTGCCATTGAAATGGCACAGATCATTCTCAGCGGTGGCAGCAGTATAATGGAAGCTATTTCGAAATATCTTATTTACAGCAATAGCTATGTGCTGAACTTTATTAAATTTGGTGGGAAGCGTACCACCGCACTCTATTTTGAGCCTGCATTTTTCGCTCTGGCGTTAATCTCAATTTGGCTCAGCATCAAACAGTTTGGTATCAAAACGCCCAAGACCGATGCTATGATTCTGGCAGGGGTGATATTGTCAGGATCGTTTTCAGGGGTGATGACATTTATTTTGTTTTACCTGCTGGAGTGGGCGTTTCAGTATCTGAATAAGGATGCGATAAAAAAGAAGTTACCCTTGGCAATTATCTCGCTGAGTGTGTTTATGGTGGGCGTGATATTTGCCTTCCCCTACATCACGACGCGTCTTGGTGATTTAGGTACTGAAGGCTCTTCATCTTATTATCGCATAGTAGGACCGTTGGTCATGGTTGGCTATTCATTACTGAATGTCGATGGTGTAGTGAGATTTGGCTCACTTTATGAATATGTTGCATCATTCGGAATCTTTAACGGTGCAGATGTAGGTAAAACAATAGACAATGGTTTGTATTTGTTAATTATCTATTTTTCGTGGTTCGCCGTAATATTATCCCTGTGGTACATGGGAAAAGTAACGAAAATGATGATGAATGCGTTTGGTGATAATCAGAATTATCGGGTGCAGCTTTATCTTTTTACACCGTTGTCGCTGTTTTTCACCGGTTCAGTATTTAGTCCGGAATATGCATTTTTAATTGTATGTCCGTTTATTTTGCGCAAGGCGCTGAATATCGCGAGGTAATTTACATGCTGCTGAGTATTATCACCGTCGCTTTTCGCAATCTGGACGGGATCGTCAAAACCCATGCGTCACTGGCGCATCTTGCGCAGGCGAGCGATATCCGCTTTGAGTGGATTGTTATCGATGGGGGGTCTACAGACGGTACTCCGGCGTTCCTGGAAAATCTCAATGGAGAGCACCAGTTACGTTTTGTCAGCGAGGCTGATAACGGTCTCTACGATGCAATGAACAAAGGTATCGCTATGGCGCGCGGGCGCTTTGCACTCTTTCTCAACTCTGGAGATATTCTGCATGCCGATTCTGCACATTTTATCCGCCAGTTAAAAACGCAGAGTGATAAAGCGATGGTGATTGGCGATGCTTTGCTGGATTTTGGTAATGGTAAAAAAATGACGCGCCGGGCTAAACCGGGTTGGTATATCTACCACAGTTTGCCAGCCAGTCATCAGGCAATATTTTTTCCGCTGACGGGGCTGCAAACCTGGCATTATGATTTGCAATATAAAATATCATCGGATTATGCGCTGGCAGCAAAATTATACAAGTCCGGGTTCGCGTTTAAAAAACTGACTGGTTTAGTGTCGGAGTTTTCCATGGGCGGCGTATCGACTACGAATAATCTGGAATTGTGTCGGGATGCCAAAAGAGTCCAACGCCAAATATTGCGTATGCCCGGTTTTTGGGCTGAATTTTCTGAATACATACGTCTGCGTACAACCGGTAAGACAAAATACTTATATGGTAAAACGTAAGGTCACACTATGCAGGATTTAAACGGCTTCGCGGTGCCGAAAGGTTTTCGCGGCGGTGGTGCAATTAAAGTGCAATTATGGTGGGCGGTACAAGCAACATTATTTCACTGGTCACCACAGGTGATGTACCGCTGGCGTGTTTTTTTATTAAAGATATTTGGCGCAAAAATAGGAAAAAACGTAGTTATTCGGCCTTCAGTAAAAATTACTTATCCGTGGAAATTAACACTGGGTGATTACGCCTGGGTAGGGGATGACGCGGTTTTATATACGCTGGGTAATATTACGATTGGGGCTCATACGGTTATTTCGCAGAAAAGCTATTTATGCACCGGAAGTCATGATTATGCCAGCCAACACTTTGATATTAGCGCCGCGCCAATTGTGATTGGCGAGAAATGCTGGCTGGCGACAGATGTTTTTGTCGCGCCTGGCGTGACGATTGGTGACGGCACCGTCGTGGGTGCACGCAGCAGCGTTTTTAAATCGTTGCCGGCCAATGCCATATGTCGGGGTAACCCCGCAGTAGTTACGCGTAAACGCGTCGAGAACGTTACTCCCTGAAGGGGAATTTTAAGAGGTAATAACATGTCAAAAGTCGCTCTCATTACTGGCGTAACCGGGCAGGATGGTTCTTACCTGGCAGAGTTTCTGCTGGAAAAAGGTTATGAAGTTCATGGTATTAAGCGCCGGGCCTCGTCATTTAATACCGAACGGGTAGACCATATTTACCAGGACCCGCATGCGGGTAATCCCAAATTCCATCTGCATTATGGCGATTTGACGGACTCCTCTAATCTGACCCGCATTTTGCAAGAGGTTCAGCCGGATGAAGTCTATAACCTGGGCGCAATGAGCCACGTGGCGGTGTCGTTTGATTCGCCAGAATATACTGCTGATGTTGATGGGATCGGCACGCTGCGTTTGCTGGAAGCGATTCGCTTCCTGGGTCTGGAAAAGAAAACCCGTTTCTATCAGGCCTCCACCTCTGAACTGTACGGTCTGGTTCAGGAGATCCCACAGAAAGAAACGACGCCATTCTATCCGCGATCGCCCTATGCCGTCGCCAAACTGTATGCCTACTGGATCACCGTCAATTACCGTGAATCTTATGGCATCTATGCCTGTAACGGCATTCTGTTTAACCATGAATCTCCGCGTCGTGGCGAAACCTTCGTCACACGCAAAATTACCCGTGCAATTGCCAACATCGCCCAGGGGCTGGAGTCCTGCCTGTACCTCGGCAATATGGATTCGCTGCGTGACTGGGGACATGCCAAAGACTACGTCAGGATGCAGTGGATGATGCTGCAGCAGGAGCAGCCGGAAGATTTCGTGATCGCCACTGGCGTGCAGTATTCCGTCCGTCAGTTTGTGGAAATGGCCGCAGCCCAACTCGGTATTAAGTTGCGCTTTGAAGGTGAGGGCGTGAATGAAAAAGGCATTGTGGTTTCGGTGACTGGGCATGATGCGCCAGGGGTGAAACCGGGGGATGTGATGATCGCCGTCGACCCGCGCTATTTCCGTCCTGCAGAGGTGGAAACGCTGTTGGGCGATCCGACAAAGGCACACGAAATACTGGGCTGGAAACCGGAGATTACACTGCGCCAGATGGTTTCTGAAATGGTTGCTCACGATCTGGATACCGCGAAGAAACATTCACTGCTGAAATCTCATGGTTACGATGTCGCCATTGCGCTGGAGCATTGAGGATGATGAAACAACGAATTTTTGTGGCGGGCCATTCTGGGATGGTGGGGGCCGCCATCGTAAGGCAACTCGCACAGCGAGAAAACGTGGAACTGGTGCTGCGTACTCGCAATCAACTTAACCTGCTGGACGCCAGTGCTGTGCAGGCGTTTTTTGCCACTGAACGTATTGACCAGGTTTATATGGCGGCAGCCAAAGTGGGCGGGATTGTGGCTAATAATACTTATCCTGCTGATTTTATTTACGAAAATATGGTTATTGAGAGCAACGTAATTCATGCGGCTCATTTGCATAGCGTGAATAAACTGCTGTTTCTCGGTTCATCCTGCATTTATCCGCAGTTGGCCAGGCAGCCAATAGCTGAAAGTGAACTGCTGCAGGGGTTGCTGGAACCCACTAACGAACCGTATGCGATAGCCAAAATTGCCGGAATTAAGCTTTGTGAGTCATATAACCGTCAGTATGACCGTGATTACCGTTCAGTGATGCCGACAAATTTGTACGGACCTCACGACAATTTTCATCCCAGCAATTCGCATGTTATCCCGGCGTTACTGCGTCGCTTTCATGAAGCCTGTGAGCAGAATGCGCCGGATGTGGTGGTGTGGGGCAGTGGCACGCCGATGCGTGAGTTTCTGCATGTGGACGATATGGCGGCAGCCAGTATCCACGTGATGGAGTTAGATCGAGAAGTTTGGCAGGAGTATACCCAGCCGATGCTATCACATATCAATGTGGGCACTGGCGTGGATTGCACTATCCGTGAGCTGGCACAAACGATCGCGCAGGTTGTTGGTTATAAAGGACGTGTAGTGTTTGACGCCAGCAAACCGGACGGAACACCACGCAAACTACTGGATGTGACACGGTTACACCAGCTTGGTTGGTATCACGAGATACCCCTGGAAGCGGGGCTTGCCAGTACGTATCAGTGGTTCCTTGTGAATCAGCAACGGTACCGGGGGTAGCGATGTTTTTACGTCATGAGGAGTTTGCCGGCGTTGTACGTTCTACTCCGCTGATTTCTATCGATTTGATTGTGGAGAATGCTCAGGGGGAGTTTTTGCTCGGTAAACGCCTTAACCGACCGGCACAGGGCTACTGGTTTGTACCTGGCGGTAGGGTGCGAAAAGATGAGTCGCTACATACGGCCTTTGAGCGGTTAACTACAGCCGAGTTGGGGGTGCGTTTACCGCTGTCCTCCGCTGAGTTTTATGGTGTCTGGCAGCACTTCTATGACGATAACTTTTCTGGTCAGGATTTTTCGACACATTACATCGTGCTGGGTTTTCGTCTGAGGGTGTTGGAAAAAGAGTTACAACTTCCCGGAGAGCAGCACGAGACCTGGCGTTGGATGATGCCGCAGTCGCTGTTAGCGACTGACAACGTGCATGAAAACAGTCGGGCATACTTTATGTCGGAACGTCAGGCTGAGGTGCCTGGTTTATGAAGATCCTGGTGTATGGCATTAATTATTCTCCTGAGCTTACAGGCATCGGCAAGTACACCGGTGAAATGGTGGAATGGATGGCGCGTCAGGGGCATGACGTTAGGGTGATTACCGCGCCGCCTTATTATCCCCAGTGGAAAGTCAATGACTGCTATTCATCATGGCGTTATCGCCGTGAAGAGGGGGATGCGATCGTCTGGCGCTGTCCGCTATATGTGCCGAAACAACCGTCAACGATCAAACGTCTGCTGCATTTAGGCAGTTTTGCCCTGACCAGCTTTTTCCCTCTGATGGCACAGCGTCGCTGGAAGCCGGATCGCATAATTGGCGTTGTGCCGACACTGTTCTGTACACCTGGTATGCGCCTGCTGGCGAAGCTGTCTGGCGCGCGTACGCTGTTGCACATTCAGGATTATGAAGTTGACGCCATGCTTGGCCTTGGGATGGCTGGGAAAGGTAAATTCGGAACAGTGGCAAAGTTGGCTAGCGTCTTCGAACGCAATGGTCTGCAGCGCATGGATCTTGTTTCAACGATCTCTCGCTCAATGATGCACAAAGCTCTGGATAAAGGCGTGTCAGCAGAGAAAGTTATTTTCTTTCCAAATTGGTCGGAAGTGGCTCGTTTTCGTGATGTAACTGACGCTGAAGCTTGGGCGCTGCGCCATGAACTGGGGTTACCTAAGGATAAAAAAATTATTCTGTACTCAGGCAACATCGGTGAAAAGCAGGGACTTGATAGTGTGATAGATGCGGCAGCCTGGCTCAGTAATCAGCCATGGCATTTTGTGATCGTTGGGCAAGGAGGCGGTAAAGCGAGGCTGGAAAACATGGTCAGCAGGCGGAGCCTGAGTAATGTGACATTTCTCCCGTTGCAACGCTATGAGGTGCTACCTGCGTTACTGAAGATGGGGGACTGCCATTTAGTCGTACAAAAGCGTGGTGCAGCAGATGCCGTTCTTCCCTCCAAACTGACCAATATCCTGGCTGTTGGTGGTAATGCAGTGATTACCGCTGAACCTGATACCGAACTGGGCCAGCTATGTGACACCTTTCCTGGTATTGCTGTTTGCGTGGAGCCGGAATCGGTGAACGCACTTGTAAGTGGTATTGAACAGACGTTATTGATGCCGAAAGTCAACATAGTGGCTCGTCACTATGCCGAACGCACGCTGGATAAAGAAAACGTGCTTGGTCAATTTATTGCAGATATACGGGGATAAAAGATGAGTCAGTCCAAACTCTTTCCGGTTGTGATGGCTGGTGGCTCAGGTAGTCGTTTATGGCCATTGTCCCGTGTGTTGTATCCAAAGCAGTTCCTGTGTCTTAAGGGCGACCTCACGATGTTACAGACGACAATTTGCCGTCTAAAGGGTGTGGAGTGTGAAAGCCCGGTCGTTATCTGCAATGAGCAACACCGTTTCATTGTGGCGGAACAACTACGGCAACTGCACAAGTTAACCGATAACATTATCCTCGAACCCGCTGGGCGCAATACGGCTCCGGCTATTGCATTGGCTGCATTGGCGGCAACACGCCCTAACCCGCAGGGCGATCCGCTGCTGCTGGTGCTGGCAGCGGATCATATGATTGCTGATGAAGAGGCGTTCCGCAAGGCGGTTCTCAATGCTATGCCCTATGCCGAGTCGGGAAAGCTGGTCACATTTGGTATCGTGCCGGATCAGGCTGAAACTGGCTATGGTTATATTCGACGTGGAGATATTTCCCCCGCCAATACCGATGCGGTTGCTTTTGATGTTGCGCAGTTTGTTGAAAAACCGAACCTGGAAACCGCTCAGGCTTATGTCGCAAGCGGTGACTATTACTGGAACAGCGGTATGTTTCTGTTCCGCGCTAGCCGCTACCTGGAAGAGCTGAATAAATTCCGGCCCGATATTCTGGAAGCTTGCAAGAAAGCTATGAACTTGGTTGATCCCGATCTCGATTTTATTCGTGTAGGTGAAGAGGCCTTTCTAGCCTGTCCGGAAGAGTCTGTGGACTATGCGGTAATGGAGCGTACTGCAGACGCGGTAGTTATGCCGATGAATGCTGGCTGGAACGATGTAGGTTCGTGGTCATCACTGTGGGAAATCAGTGCGCATACTGCTGAAGGCAATGTGCATCACGGTGACGTGATTAGCCACGAAACAGAAAACAGCTATGTATATGCGGAATCTGGCCTGGTGACTACCGTTGGCGTGAAGGACCTGGTAGTGGTGCAGACCAAAGACGCAGTGCTGATTGCCGATCGCAACGCGGTACAGGATGTGAAGAAAGTGGTGGAGAGAATTAAGGCTGATGGCCGGCATGAGCATCATAACCACCGTGAAGTCTATCGTCCGTGGGGCAAATACGACTCTATTGACGCAGGCGATCGTTATCAGGTTAAGCGTATTACCGTTAAGCCTGGCGAGGGATTATCGATGCAGATGCACTTGCACCGCGCCGAACACTGGGTTGTAGTGGCAGGAACGGCGAAAGTCACAATCAATGATGATATCAAACTGCTCGCGGAAAATGAGTCAGTCTATATTCCGTTGGGAGCAACCCATTGCCTGGAGAATCCCGGGAAAATTCCGCTCGATCTGATTGAAGTACGCTCTGGTTCTTATCTTGAAGAAGATGATGTAGTGCGTTTTGAAGATCGTTACGGGCGTGTCTAACGGTTATTAACTCCGCCGGGAAAGCGCTACGTCATCCGGCAAATTACGACAACACTATTTTTGGCCATTTATAGGGTTAGGGCTAACTGTTGCCTGAAGAAGGGTAAATCATGACGGAATTAACCTGTTTCAAAGCCTACGATATTCGCGGCAGGTTGGGCGAAGAACTGAATGAGAATATCGCATGGCGAATTGGCCGTGCCTTCGGTGAATTGCTGAAACCGAAAACGGTGGTACTGGGCGGTGATGTGCGTCTGAGCAGTGAGTCGCTCAAGCTGGCGCTGGCAAAAGGATTGCAGGATGCAGGTGTGGATGTGCTGGATATTGGTATGTCAGGCACCGAAGAGATTTATTTTGCCACATTTCATCTTGGTGTTGACGGCGGTATTGAAGTGACCGCCAGCCATAATCCAATGGATTACAACGGCATGAAATTGGTACGTGAAGGTGCGCGGCCGATCAGTGGTGATAGCGGCCTACGTGACGTGCAACGCCTGGCAGAAGCGAATGAATTCCCGCCCGTCAATCAGGCAAATCGTGGCAGTTTTACCCTTCTCAATCTGCGTGATGCCTATATCAACCACCTGTTGGGGTACATCAACACCAGCAATCTTAAGCCAATGAAGTTGGTGTTGAATTCCGGTAATGGTGCAGCAGGCCCGGTAGTGGATGCCATCGAAGCACGCTTCAGGTTGATGGGGGTGCCGGTCGAGTTTATCAAAATTCACAACACCCCGGATGGCAATTTTCCTAATGGTATCCCTAATCCTCTTCTGCCGGAGTGCCGCGCGGATACATGTAATGCGGTACTTGAGCACGGTGCTGATATGGGGATTGCTTTCGATGGAGATTTTGACCGCTGCTTCCTGTTTGATGAAAAGGGGCGGTTTATTGAGGGGTACTACATCGTTGGTCTGTTGGCAGAAGCGTTTCTGGAGAAACATCCAGGAGCGAAAATCATTCACGATCCACGTTTGTCCTGGAACACGGTGGACAGAGTGGTTGCTGCGGGTGGTACGCCGGTGATGTCTAAAACAGGACATGCATTTATCAAAGAGCGCATGCGTCTTGAAGATGCAATCTACGGTGGCGAAATGAGTGCGCATCACTATTTTCGTGATTTTGCATACTGTGATAGCGGAATGATCCCGTGGCTGTTGGTTGCGGAACTGGTTTGTCTGAAAGGGCTATCTTTGGGCGAACTGGTGCGGGACAGAATGGCGGCGTACCCGGCGAGTGGGGAAATTAACAGCATGTTGGCAGAACCTGCGGCGGCTATTGCACGGGTAGAACAGCACTTTTCGCGTGAGGCGCTGGCGGTGGACAGAACGGACGGTATCAGCATGTCGTTTGTAGACTGGCGCTTTAATTTACGTTCCTCCAATACCGAACCGGTAGTGCGCCTGAACGTGGAATCGCGCGGAGACATTCCGCTGATGGAAGCGCGAACGCGCACTCTCCTGGCATTGCTAAATCAGTAATGCTGGTATTTCCCTTGCCCGATAAGGGCAAGTGGTGACTAACAGGAACCACGATGACACATCTAAAAAAGCGCGAACGAGCCAAAACCAATGCGTCGTTAATATCGATGGTGCAACGCTTTTCAGATATCACCATCATGTTTGGTGGATTATGGATAGTCTGCGAACTGAGCGGTTTGCCTTTCCTGTATATGCACCTGCTGGTCGCGTTAATCACGCTGGTCGTTTTTCAGATGCTGGGCGGGATAACGGATTTTTACCGCTCCTGGCGCGGGGTAAAAATTTCAACTGAGTTGGTGCTGCTGCTGCAAAACTGGACGCTGAGTCTGATTTTTTGCGCCGGTCTGATTACCTTTAATAACGATTTTGATAACCGGTTTGCTCTATGGCTGGCATGGTATCTGCTTTCAAGTATTGGCCTGGTGCTGTGCCGTGCGTTTATTCGCTACGGGGCGGGATGGTTGCGAAATCGTGGTTATAACACGCGTCGGGTAGCGGTAGCAGGGGACCTTCCTGCCGGACAGGTGCTGCTGGACAGCTTTCGCCATGAGCCGTGGTTGGGGTTTGAGGTCGCGGGTGTTTATCACGACCCCATACCGGGGAAAAACGCCCGGGATTGGGCGGGAAATCTGCAGCAACTTGTGGATGATGCCAAAGCTTCACGCATTCATAACGTCTATATCGCTATGTCGATGAGCGATGGGGCGCGGGTAAAAAAACTGGTACGCGAACTGGCTGATACCACCTGTTCAGTGCTCATGATTCCTGATGTCTTTACCTTCAATATTCTGCACTCGCGGATTGAAGAAATGAACGGTGTTCCTGTGGTACCGCTGTATGACACACCGCTTTCAGGCATTAATCGTCTGCTGAAGCGCGCGGAGGATATTGTGCTGGCATCGCTAATCCTGCTGCTTATTTCTCCTGTGCTATGCGCCATTGCGCTGATGGTGAAGCTGACCTCAAAGGGGCCGGTAATTTTTCGTCAGACCCGCTATGGGATGGACGGGAAACCGATCAAAGTCTGGAAGTTTCGTTCCATGAAGGTAATGGAAAACGATACGGTGGTTACCCAGGCCACGCAGAACGATCCGCGAGTGACCCGCGTGGGTAACTTCCTGCGGCGGACGTCTCTGGATGAATTACCACAGTTTATAAATGTGCTGACAGGCGGGATGTCTATTGTCGGGCCGCGTCCACATGCGGTGGCGCATAACGAACAGTATCGCCAGTTGATAGAAGGGTACATGTTGCGCCATAAGGTGAAGCCAGGCATTACCGGCTGGGCGCAAATCAACGGCTGGCGTGGTGAAACCGATACGCTGGAAAAAATGGAAAAACGCGTAGAGTTTGACCTCGAATACATTCGCGAATGGAGCGTGTGGTTCGATATTAAAATCGTTTTTCTGACGGTGTTTAAAGGCTTCGTCAATAAAGCGGCATATTAATATGAGTTTACGAGAAAAAACCCTCAACGGTGCCAAATGGTCAGCCATTGCTACGGTAATCATCATCGGTCTGGGGCTCATTCAGATGACGGTTATGGCACGGATTATTGATAATCATCAGTTCGGGTTATTAACCGTGTCGCTGGTGATTATAGCGCTGGCCGATACGCTGTCTGATTTTGGCATCGCCAACTCGATTATTCAGCGCAAAGAGATAGGTTATCTTGAACTAACCACCTTGTACTGGTTAAACGTTGGGCTGGGGATAGTCGTATGTATTGCTATGTTTGCGCTCAGCGAAACCATTGCCAATGCGCTTAATAACCCTGAGCTGGTGCCACTGATTAAAACCTTAGCGCTGGCGTTTGTGGTGATCCCGCATGGGCAGCAGTTCCGTGCGCTGATGCAAAAAGAACTGGCCTTCAACAAAATTGGCATGATTGAAACCAGTTCAGTACTGGCCGGTTTTACTTTTACCGTGGTTAGCGCGCATTTTTGGCCGATCGCTATGACTGCCATTGTTGGGTATCTGGTGAATAGTACGCTACGTACACTGCTATTTGGCTATTTTGGTCGCAAAATATATCGACCAGGGCTATGTTTTTCACTTTCATCCGTGTCGCAAAATCTGCGCTTTGGGGCGTGGCTGACGGCGGACAGCATTATCAATTATGTGAACACCAACCTTTCGACGCTGGTGCTGGCCAGAACCCTGGGTGCTGGCGTGGCGGGAGGCTTCAATCTTGCCTGGAACGTGGCAGTTGTACCGCCAATCAAACTGAATCCGATAATTACCCGAGTACTGTTTCCTGCGTTTGCCAAAATTCAGGACGATACCGAAAAACTACGGGTCAATTTTTACAAGCTGCTATCTGTTGTCGGCATTATCAATTTCCCGGCTCTACTGGGACTGATGGTGGTATCAAATAACGTCGTACCGCTGGTGTTTGGCGAAAAGTGGAACAGTATTGTTCCTGTGCTGCAACTGCTGTGCATTGTGGGTCTGCTGCGCTCAGTCGGTAATCCGATAGGCTCACTGCTGATGGCCAAAGCACGGGTTGATATCAGCTTCAAATTCAATATTTTCAAAACCTTTTTGTTTATCCCCGCCATCCTGGTTGGCGGAAATATGGCGGGTGTGATTGGCGTCACGCTGGGCTTTTTACTGGTACAGGTCATAAACACCATCCTGAGCTATTTCGTGATGATCAAACCGGTACTGGGACCGAGCTATCGGCAGTACATGCTCAGCCTGTGGCTACCGTTCTATCTCTCTTTACCCACGCTGGTGGTGAGCTACGCGCTGGGAATGACATTGCAAAATAAATTGCCGTTAAGTGCGTTGCTGAGCCTACAGATAACCGCTGGCGCGCTGGTGTTTGTCGTGATGATTGTGCTGTCGCGTCATCCGCTGGTGGTGGAAATCAAACGCCAGTTCTGCCGTGGTGAAAAAATGAAAGCCTTGTTCCGCGCAGGGTGAATTGCGTTTGTTGTCGTCCGGAGACGGGAAAACCGTCATCCGCACTGATTTTAAGAGGTCATGATGAAATTACTGATTCTGGGCAACCACACCTGCGGTAATCGCGGGGACAGCGCCATTTTGCGCGGTTTGCTGGATGCCATTCATACGCTCCAGCCAGAGACTGAAGTGGATGTGATGAGCCGCTACCCGGTGAGTTCCTCCTGGTTACTAAACCGACCGGTGATGGGCGATCCACTGTATTCACAGATGAAGCAGCATAACAATGCTGCAGGCGTTATGGGCCGCGTAAAGAAAGTGCTGCGTCGTCGCTATCAGCATCAGGTGCTGCTCTCGCGCGTCACCGATTCCGGGAATCTGCGCAATATCGCTATCGCTCAGGGGTTTACTGACTTTGTCCGCTTGTTGTCGCGTTATGACGCCATTATCCAGGTCGGCGGATCGTTTTTTGTCGATCTGTATGGCGTGCCGCAGTTTGAACATGCCTTGTGTTCGTTTATGGCTAAAAAACCGCTGTACATGATTGGCCACAGCGTAGGACCATTTCAGGATGCACAGTTCAATCAGTTGGCGAACTACGTTTTTGGGCACTGCAATGCGTTAATTTTACGTGAATCGGTCAGCCTGGAACTGATGAAACGCACTGAAATAACGACAGAGAAAGTCGAGTCGGGTGTGGATACCGCCTGGCTGGTAGACAACCATCACGATGACTTTGACCCGGGTTATGCCGTACAGCACTGGCTACAAACGGCTGCAAAGCAGAAGACTGTCGCCATTACATTACGTGAACTGGCGCCGTTTGATAAGCGTCTTGGAACCACACAACAGGCCTATGAGCAAGCCTTTGCCGGCGTGGTTAATCGGATCCTTGATGAAGGTTACCAGGTGATGGCGCTCTCAACCTGTACCGGTATTGATAGTTACAACAAAGATGATCGCATGGTTGCACTGAACCTGCGTCAGTACGTTAACGATCCGGCC
Organism: Citrobacter sp. RHBSTW-00029; assembly: GCF_014104295.1. Lineage (NCBI taxonomy): Bacteria > Pseudomonadati > Pseudomonadota > Gammaproteobacteria > Enterobacterales > Enterobacteriaceae > Citrobacter > Citrobacter sp. RHBSTW-00029. The sequence continues at coordinate 2,328,090 of NZ_JABXRT010000001.1, read as the reverse complement.
CGTTATCACGTGGTCATGGATGAACTAAACGATCTCGAAATGGGAAAAATATTAGGCGCATGTGACCTGACGGTGGGCACACGCCTGCACTCTGCCATTATCTCGATGAACTTTATGACGCCGGCGATAGCCATTAATTATGAGCACAAATCGGCGGGAATTATGCAGCAACTGGGGTTAGCGGAAATGGCGGTTGATATCCGCCATCTGCTGGATGGTAGTCTTGAAGGCAAGGTTGCCGATACCCTGGGACAGTTGGTTGAACTTAACGTCAGAGTGGCGGAGGCCGTTAAGCGTGAACGTGAACACGGTAGGCGTATGGTGCAATCGGTATTAACGCGTATTCAGGAGGGGAAATGAAAGTCAGCTTTTTCCTGCTTAAATTTCCGCTGTCCTCTGAAACCTTTGTGCTGAATCAGATCACCGCGTTTATCGATATGGGGCATGATGTTGAAATTATCGCGTTATATCAGGGCGATCTTGATAACACCCATGCATCCTATATGGACTACCGCCTGGGCGAAAAAACACGATGGTTATTGAAAGAACCGGCTGGCAGGTTGGCAAAGCTGAAATATCGCACTACGACGATTTTACAAGGCATCACCCGGACAGCGACCTGGAAAGCGCTCAATGTTCCACGCTATGGCGATGAGGCGCGTAATCTGATTTTAGCGTCCATCTGTGCGCTAACCCCACGAGCATTCCAGGCCGATGTCTTTATTGCGCACTTTGGACCCGCTGGCGTAACGGCGGCTAAACTACGTGAACTCGGCGTGCTCCGCGGCAAAATAGCCACTGTCTTCCATGGTATTGATGTTTCACATCGGGACATCCTTTCCCGCTATACCCCCGAATATCAGAAGCTGTTTCAGCGCGGTGATTTGATGTTGCCCATCAGCAATCTCTGGGCCGGACGTTTGCGGAATATGGGATGCCCACCGCATAAAATAGCGGTATCGCGTATGGGGATTGATATGACGCGTTTTACACCCCGTGAGGTGAAAGCGCCGGGCACGCCGCTAGAAATTCTCTCCGTTGCACGGTTAACCGAGAAAAAAGGGCTGCATGTCGCTATCGAAGCGTGCCGCCAGTTGAAAGAGCGGGGTATCTCATTTCGTTATCGCATTCTGGGAATTGGCCCTTGGGAGCGTCGATTACGTACGCTTATCGAGCAATATCAACTGGATGACGTGATTGAAATGTCAGGATTTAAACCCAGCCATCAGGTCAAAGAGATGCTTGAGCAGGCGGATGTCTTCCTGTTGCCCTCCGTCACGGGAATTGATGGTGACATGGAAGGGATCCCGGTGGCGTTGATGGAGGCCATGGCCGTAGGGATACCGGTCGTCTCTACTGTGCACAGTGGGATCCCTGAGCTGGTGGAATCTGGAAGCTCCGGTTGGCTGGCACCAGAGAATGATGCTCAGGCCCTGGCGGAGCGATTAGCGACGGTCAGCGTGCTAGACAGTGAGCAAGTGAAGCCGGTGGTGGCGTGCGCCCGCGAAAAAATAGCCGCTGAATTTAACCAGCTTGCGATCAACAAACAGCTAGCCAGTCTGCTGCAAACGATGTAAATCGAGGTTGTATGCCAGAGAAAAAACTCTCCCGACGTACTTTTCTGACGGCAGGCTCTGCGCTTGTCGTACTGCATTCTCCCGTTGCCCGGGCGCTTGAATCACCGGGCAGCGTCAACATTCAGGATTACAATCCACAGGATTGGGTGGCTTCCTTCAGGCAGGCGTTTTCAGAGGCGCAAACCGTTGTCGTGCCTGCTGGTCTGGAGTGCAGGAATATCAATACCGCGATCGGGATCCCGCCTGGTAAAACGTTGCATCTGCAAGGCGGGGTCAGTAGCAGCAGTCGTGGGCGCTTTATTCTGCAGGATGGCTGTCGCGTGACAGGGGAGCAGGGGGGGCGCTTGCGAAATATTACCCTTGATATTCGGGGATCCGACTGTGTGATAAAAGGCATAGCCATGAGCGGTTTCGCCCCTGTGGCACAAATTTATATCGGGGGGAAAACGCCGCGAGCGATGCGTAACCTCACCATTGACGACATTACCGTCACTGATGCGAATTACGGGATCCTGCGACAGGGGTTTCATAACCAGATGGATGGGGTACGGATAACCAACAGCCGCTTTAGTGATTTACAGGGTGACGCCATCGAGTGGAATGTCGCGATAAACGACAGTGACATCGTGATTTCAGACCATGTTATAGAACGCATCAATTGTACGAACGGAAATGTTAACTGGGGTATCGGTATTGGGCTGGCAGGTAGTACGTACGACAACACCTATCCAGACGAACTGGCGGTGAAAAGATTTGTGGTTGCCAATATAACGGGCTCGGATTGTCGGCAGTTAGTCCATGTCGAGAACGGCAAACATTTTATCATTCGTAATATTACCGCGCGAAATATCACCCCGGATTTCAGCAAGAAAGCGGGTATCGATAATGCTACAGTCGCTATTTATGGATGTGATAATTTCGTCATTGATAATATCAATATGAAAAATAGCGCAGGGATGCTGATTGGTTACGGTGTGATCAAAGGACGATATTTGTCCATCCCACAAAACTTTAAGTTAAATAATATTCAACTGGATAACACACATCTCGATTATAAATTACGTGGTATTCAGATTTCCTCAGGGAATGCAACTTCATTTGTGGCCATTACCAACGTTGAGATGAAGCGCGCGACGCTGGAGCTGCACAACAAACCTCAGCATCTTTTCTTGCGAAATATCAAGGTGATGCAGCAATCCACTACAGGGCCAGCGCTAAAGATGCACTTTGATCTGCGCAAAGATGTCCGCGGTAAGTTTATGGCCAAACAGGATACCTTGCTCTCGCTGGCCAACGTTCATGCAGTTAATGAAGCAGGACAAAGCTCGGTTGATATTGACAGCGTAAACCAGCAGGTCGTGAATGTCGCGGCAGTGAATTTTCGATTACCGGGCTGGTAATTTTACGACCATTCCTGGCTAAAAACCTACCCGGCTAAGAATATGATTACTGCATTCTGCCAGCAAGCGGCGTAACATGCGTCCCAACAGAGTGATGTAATTCATACTGGCTAAAACAAGCTAAAAAGCTATAATTCAGCAATTATTGAATAGGTGAATGACTTAATGATTAATTTAAAAGCAGTTATTCCGGTAGCGGGCCTCGGGATGCACATGTTGCCTGCCACAAAGGCCATCCCAAAAGAGATGCTACCGATCGTTGATAAGCCGATGATTCAATACATTGTCGACGAGATTGTAGCTGCAGGTATCAAAGAAATCGTTCTGGTAACACATGCGTCTAAGAACGCGGTTGAGAACCACTTCGACACCTCTTATGAACTTGAATCGCTGCTTGAACAGCGTGTTAAGCGCCAGTTACTGGCTGAAGTGCAGTCCATCTGCCCTCCTGGCGTGACTATCATGAACGTTCGTCAGGCACAATTGCTTGGTCTGGGGCACTCTATTCTTTGTGCCCGCCCAATTATCGGCGACAACCCTTTTGTGGTGGTGTTACCTGACGTCGTTCTGGATACGGCGAGTGCGGATCCACTGCGCTACAACCTGGCTGCAATGGTGGCCCGCTTTAATGAGACCGGGCGTAGTCAGGTGCTGGCAAAACGTATGGCAGGCGATCTTTCCGAGTATTCCGTTATTCAGACCAAAGAGCCTTTAGATAACGAAGGTAAAGTCAGCCGCATCGTTGAATTCATTGAAAAACCCGATCAGCCGCAAACCCTTGATTCAGACCTGATGGCTGTAGGGCGCTATGTGCTTTCTGCTGATATTTGGGCGGAAATTGAGCGCACGCAACCCGGCGCATGGGGACGTATCCAGCTTACGGATGCCATTGCTGAGATGGCGAAAAAACAGTCTGTTGATGCCATGTTGATGACGGGCGACAGTTACGACTGCGGTAAAAAAATGGGTTATATGCAGGCATTTGTGAAGTACGGGCTGCGTAACCTGAAAGAGGGACCGAAGTTCCGTAAGAGCATCGAGAAATTGCTTGATGTTTAGCTGTCTTGGTCGATATTAATTAGGTTTAGTTGTTTTAAAAAGCATGGAAGATTCTGGGTGATATCTTAGCTGGTTGATGCTTCTCTTGGCTTTTTTATGAGTAACAACAAGTATCGATTGGTGTTTAACCGCATCTTTTTTCCTTGTTTCTTTCTACAATTAATACGACAATATTGAGGAGATCCTGCTGTTCAGGATCTCCAAAATTTAAGCGTGCAGTGCATTGGTAGCTGTTGAGCCTAGGGCGGTAGCGTGTTTAAAAAACATGCAGGTAATTGTGTTGAAGTAGGTTCGTTTATTCTGACAATAGTTGACAAGAACACGTACATATTTAAACAAATAGATTTGCAGTTAGAATGAAATAAATTCATTTTATGGAAATGGCATGACTCTACTCGTGACTGGTGGTACAGGTTATATTGGCTCACATACTGTTTTACAGTTAATTGAGGGCGGGTATGAAGTTGTGGTGCTCGACAATCTGAGCAATTCATCTATTGAATCGCTTCGTCGCGTTGAGTTATTAGTTTCAAAAAATATTCCATTCGTCAAAGCAGACATCAATGATAAAGATGAGCTCAAAAAAATCCTAACGAGCTATAATATTGAGGCTGTTCTTCATTTTGCGGGGCTGAAGTCAGTAGGAGAGTCTGTTGATAAACCATTAGAGTATTATATTAATAATGTCAGCGGTTCACTTGCGTTACTTGAGGCGATGAAGGAAGCGAACGTTTACAAGTTTATCTTTAGCTCGTCTGCAACTGTTTATGGAAATTGTTCGCCAGTACCAAATCTGGAAGATTCTCCTGTTGGTAGTGCATCTTGTCCATATGGAACGACAAAGGTGGTGCTAGAGGAGATATTATCAGATTATGCAAAATCAAATAATAAATTAAAAATTATTGCGTTACGATATTTTAATCCCGCTGGTGCACATCCAAGTGGTTTGATTGGTGAGGATCCTAATGGCATCCCAAATAATCTTGTGCCGTATATTTCGCAGGTTGCAATTGGTAAGTTAGAAAAATTGTTCGTCTACGGCGGTGATTATGACACAGTGGATGGTACGGGAGTTCGGGATTTTATCCATGTTGTAGACCTTGCCGCTGGACACGTAAGTGCATTACGCCATCTTGATCATGTTGAAGGATATGAAGTATTCAATCTTGGAACTGGACAAGGTGTATCAGTTTTACAAGTCATTAAAGCATTTGAAAAAGCAAGTAACCTAAAAATAAATTATGAGATTGTAGTCAGGAGACCTGGCGACATCGCAGCTTCATGGGCTGATGTTTCAAAAGCAGAGAAAATATTAAACTGGAAAGCTAGATTTAACATTGATGATATGATGTATCATACATGGAACTGGCAAAAGAAAAATCCTAATGGTTATAAGGCAGGATAGATCTAAAATCATGAAACTGTGTCTTATTACCCCCGTTTTAATTTGATTACTATTGCCCTCCTGAGTGAGTTGCGACGATTGTCTCGTTGTTATTTTGATAAAACCAGTCTTTTAGGTCATTACAATAAATAACTATTACATATAGGATAGTGTTGTTTGTAAAATTCTAACTTAAAATAATTTCCTGATAGGATATTATCTGAAAGTACATGCAGAAATAGAGTTTAGAACTTGACTATGAAAATAGCATTAATCGGTACTACAGCAGAAAGTCTAATCCAATTCAGAAAAGAACTGATTAATTCATTGTGTAAGAATGGGCATGTGGTCTATGCATTTGCAATTGACTATGATAATAGCACTAAAGAAAAAGTGAAATCATTTGGCGCTATTCCTGTTTGTTATTCTTTTAGTCGTACTGGTTTAAATCCATTTACCGATGTTGTTAATACTTACAAGTTATATAAAACTCTGAAATCATTAAATTTGGATTTAGTGTTTTCATATTTTTCAAAGCCAGCCATTTTTGGTACGCTGGCAGCAAAGTTTGCAAAAATACAGAAACGTTATGCAATGCTTGAAGGTCTTGGTTTCTTTTTTACCAATTCTGGAGGGCATGTCTCTGTTCGCAAAAAATTACTAAAGAAATTACTTGTTTCGTTATACAAAATTAGTTTTAAACATATTGATAGTTTAGTGTTATTGAATGTCGATGATAAAAGAGATCTTTTAGTAAATGAAAATATTTATGTCAAAGACGTTCATGTATTAGGCGGCATTGGTTTAAATATGTCGGATTATCCGTATTGTCCTCCGCCAGTTGATCCAGTCTCTTTTATATTTGTTGCCAGATTTTTACAAGAAAAAGGTGTCTACGAATTTATAGAAGCAGCAAGGATAGTCAAACATCAGTTTCCACAAACACAATTTTGTATGCTGGGAAGTCTTGATCTGCATAATCCTGGTAGCCTCACGATAGAAAGGCTCAATGAATTAAAAAGTAATAACATCATTGAGTTACCTGGTCATGTGGATAATGTTCAGGATTGGCTCGCTAAAGCGAGTGTTTTTGTTTTGCCTTCATGGCGTGAGGGTTTTCCTCGCAGTACTCAGGAAGCGATGGCCATGGGACGTGCTGTAATAACCAGCGACGTACCCGGGTGTCGGGAGACCGTAGTTGATGGTGTTAATGGTTTTTTAATTGAGCCTCGGTCACCAGTAGCATTGGCTGAAAAAATGCTTTGCTTTTTATATAACCCTGAGTTGATTCCCCAGATGGGAAATGCAAGTTATCAAATTGCCCAACAAAAATTTGATTCGAGCATAGTAAATGCTAAGTTGATGAAGATACTCCAGCTGGAAATTGAATGATTGAAAACGCCCGAGAAAGAATAATATATTTCAGGATGGCAAAATTGAATACATATGTTAACTCCAACAATTCCCCAATTCATTCCTGGCAAGTAGCTCTTATATAAGAGACATACTGAGGTAAATATGGGGCTGTGACAGTTTACTGAACAATGCTACATTTGAGTTAATATACTTTCATCAAGAGTGCGAGAAAATTAACTCGAGATACTCACACCTGACAGGAGTACATAATGTCTAAGCAACAAATCGGCGTCGTTGGTATGGCTGTGATGGGGCGCAACCTGGCGCTCAACATCGAAAGCCGTGGTTACACCGTGTCCGTTTTCAACCGCTCACGTGAAAAAACGGAAGAGGTTATCGCCGAGAATCCGGGGAAAAAACTGGTTCCTTACTATACGGTAAAAGAGTTTGTTGAATCCCTTGAAACACCTCGTCGTATCCTGTTAATGGTGAAAGCGGGTGCTGGCACTGATGCTGCTATCGACTCCCTGAAACCTTATCTGGATAAAGGTGACATCATCATTGATGGCGGTAATACGTTCTTCCAGGACACTATCCGTCGTAACCGTGAGCTCTCCGCTGAAGGTTTTAACTTTATCGGAACCGGCGTCTCTGGTGGTGAAGAAGGTGCGCTGAAAGGCCCATCCATCATGCCGGGAGGCCAGAAAGAAGCTTATGAACTGGTCGCGCCAATCCTGACCAAAATCGCAGCGGTTGCTGAAGATGGTGAGCCGTGTGTGACGTATATTGGTGCCGACGGTGCAGGTCACTATGTGAAGATGGTGCACAACGGCATTGAATACGGTGACATGCAGCTGATTGCCGAAGCCTATTCATTGTTGAAAGGTGGTCTGAACCTGAGCAACGAAGAACTGGCCAGCACCTTTACCGAGTGGAATAACGGTGAACTGAGCAGCTATCTGATCGACATCACCAAAGATATCTTCACCAAAAAAGATGAAGATGGTAAATATTTGGTGGATTTCATTCTGGATGAAGCGGCGAACAAAGGTACCGGTAAATGGACCAGTCAAAGCTCTCTGGATCTTGGTGAACCGCTGTCTCTGATCACTGAATCTGTGTTTGCACGTTACATCTCTTCGCTGAAAGATCAGCGTGTCGCTGCCTCTAAAGTCCTGTCTGGACCTAAAGCTCAGCTTGCGGGTGATAAGGCAGAATTTATTGAGAAAGTACGTCGTGCACTGTACCTCGGTAAGATCGTTTCTTATGCTCAGGGCTTCTCACAGCTGCGTGCCGCATCGGACGAGCATAACTGGAATCTGAATTACGGCGAGATTGCAAAAATCTTCCGTGCGGGCTGTATTATTCGCGCGCAGTTCCTGCAGAAAATCACCGATGCCTACGCTAAAAATCCGGGTATCGCGAACCTGTTGCTCGACCCGTACTTCAAGAACATTGCCGATGAATATCAACAGGCACTGCGTGATGTTGTAGCGTATGCCGTGCAGAATGGTATCCCGGTACCGACATTCTCTGCTGCTGTCGCTTATTACGACAGCTATCGTGCAGAAGTATTGCCCGCTAACCTGATTCAGGCCCAGCGTGATTACTTCGGTGCGCATACCTACAAACGTACTGATAAAGAAGGTGTTTTCCATACCGAATGGATGGAATAAGTCTTCTGATAGTCACTGGCCCGGTTCTCTAACCGGGCTTTTTTTTATCTTAAATCTGATTGATTTGCGTTGATTGCTTAATCTTTACTTAATATTTCTGGCGTACCCTGATAAAGAAAATCTGAATTGTTTTAACCTTCGTTGACACAATATTCAACAAAACGTTAAAACATTATTCTCTTATCAGGATGTCCAACATCATGATTAAATATTAAGTTAATACTGAGAGCATGAAATGAAAATTACCATTTCTGGTACCGGATATGTTGGCCTGTCAAATGGTCTTCTTATCGCCCAACATCATCAGGTCATTGCTCTGGACATTGTCCCTTCACGTGTCGAGATGCTAAATAATCGGATGTCTCCGATAGTCGATAAAGAAATTGAACAGTATCTACAATCAAGCGATATAAATTTTAAAGCCACGCTGGACAAGTACGACGCCTACCAGAATGCAGATTTTGTTATTATTGCAACGCCTACAGATTACGACCCGAAAACAAACTATTTTGATACCTCCAGCGTTGAATCAGTTATCAGAGATGTGATTGCAATAAATCCTGATGCACTCATGGTGATTAAATCAACAGTACCTGTTGGTTTTACGCAGACTATGCGACAGAAATTTAACTCGGATAATATTATCTTTTCTCCTGAGTTCCTGCGCGAAGGGAAGGCACTGTATGATAACTTATACCCTTCACGAATTGTCATCGGCGAACGATCTGCTCGTGCTGAGCGTTTTGCTGCCTTATTACAGGAAGGGGCGATAAAGCAGGATATCCCGGTGCTGTTCACTGATTCTACTGAAGCTGAAGCCATTAAGCTTTTTGCAAATACCTATCTGGCAATGCGTGTTGCTTATTTTAACGAACTTGATAGCTATGCAGAAAGCCTGGGGCTTAATGCACGACAGATCATCGAGGGGGTTTGTCTGGACCCGCGTATTGGTAACCATTACAACAATCCTTCATTCGGTTATGGTGGATATTGTCTGCCAAAAGACACGAAGCAATTACTTGCCAACTATCAATCTGTACCTAATAATATTATTTCAGCCATCGTTGATGCTAACCGCACACGAAAAGATTTTATTGCTGATGCCATTCTTTCGCGTAAACCCAAAGTTGTCGGTATCTATCGCCTGATTATGAAAAGTGGCTCGGATAATTTCAGGGCATCGTCTATTCAGGGCATCATGAAACGCATTAAAGCGAAAGGTATCCCGGTCATAATTTATGAACCGGTAATAGCAGAAGAGAGTTTCTTCCATTCACGGGTTGAGCGTGATCTGGCTAAATTTAAAAGTGAGGCCGATGTGATTATCTCTAACCGCATGGCAGAAGAACTGCAGGATGTCGCTGATAAGGTGTATACCCGCGATTTATTCGGTAACGATTAAACGCTCGGCGAAATAATTGATACCGGCATCATGCCGGTATCAGTCTATTACTGATGGCGCTTGCGTAAATTCTCAATCACTGTCGTCAGATCGAGATCCTGGTCCTGCAGCAGAACCAGCAGGTGATACATCAGATCCGATGCCTCATTGGTCAACTCGAAACGGTCATGCACGGTCGCGGCCAGTGCTGTCTCAACACCTTCCTCTCCAACTTTCTGGGCAATTCGCTTCGTACCGCTGGCGTACAATTTTGCGGTATAGGAGCTGGCGGGATCTGCCGTTTTACGCTCAGCCAGGAGTTGCTCCAGTTGATACAGGAACAACCATTGGTGGCTGGACTCACCAAAACAACTGCTGGTGCCTTTGTGACAGGTTGGCCCAATAGGGTTAACCAGCGCCAGCAGGGTGTCGTTGTCGCAATCAGCGGAAATGCTGACGACATTAAGAAAGTTGCCAGAGGTTTCACCTTTGGTCCACAGGCGTTGTTTAGTACGCGAGAAAAAGGTCACTTTGCCGCTTTCGATCGTTTTATCCAGCGCTTCCGGGTTCATATACCCGAGCATCAGCACCTCACCGGAAACTGCATGCTGCACGACGACCGGCATCATCCCATCGGTTTTTTCCCAGTCCAGCTCGCGGCATTGTTGCTTGGTTAACATATCCTGATCTCCACGCCCTGTGTTGCCAGGTACGCTTTTAATTCGCCAATATTGATAATTTGCTTGTGGAAGACCGAGGCGGCAAGCGCGCCATCGACATCCGCATCCCTGAAGGCTTCGAGAAAGTGCTCCATCGTTCCGGCACCGCCTGAGGCGATCAGCGGAACGTGGCAAACTTCGCGCACTTTTTTCAACTGCTCGAGATCGTAGCCGTTACGCACGCCGTCCTGGTTCATCATATTAAGAACGATTTCACCGGCGCCCAGTTTTTGCACCTCTGTTACCCAGTCGATCGTTTCCCACTGCGTGACGCGGGTACGGCTTTCATCCCCGGTATATTGGTTAACGTGATATTTGCCGGTTTCTGCGTCATACCACGTATCAATGCCCACCACGATACACTGCACGCCAAAGCGATCCGCCAGGCGGGTGATCAACGTTGGGTCAGCCAGAGCCGGGGAGTTGATAGAAATTTTATCTGCGCCGAAAGACAGTATCTTTGCGGCATCCTCTGGTGATTTAATCCCACCGGCGACACAGAACGGAATGTCGATCACTTCTGCCACGCGTGATACCCAGCTTTTGTCCACCACGCGACCATCGCTCGATGCGGTGATATCGTAAAAAACCAGCTCATCTGCGCCTTCATCGGCATAGCGTTTCGCCAGCGGAACGATATCGCCAATAATCTCGTGATTGCGGAATTGAACACCTTTGACAACCTGTCCGTCACGAACATCAAGGCAAGGGATTATGCGTTTTGCCAGCATTGGATGGCCTCCTCAACGGTGAATTTACCTTCCAGCAAAGCACGACCCACAATGACGCCGCCAACGCCGGTTCCGCGCAGGGCGGCGACATCTTCAATCCCACCAATCCCGCCGGATGACTGAAATGCCACCTGCGGATATTTGGCGCACACTTCTTCATAAAGCGCGACGTTTGAGCCCGCCAGCGTGCCGTCGCGGGAGATATCGGTGCACAGCACGTGCTTCAGGCCGACGGGTAAATAGGTCTCAACCAGTTCTTCCAGTGAAACCCCGGAATCTTCCTGCCAGCCGCTAACTGCAACCTGTTTATTCCCGTGCTCGTCAATCCGCACATCCAGAGCCAGAACCAGCGCGTCGGCACCAAAACGGGCAAACCAGTTCTTGACGACTTCGGGAGATTTTACCGCAGTCGAACCCACCACTACGCGGGCGACGCCAGCGTTAAGCAGCGCTTCAATATCTGCTTCGGTACGTACGCCACCCCCTACCTGCACCGGCACGTTTACGCCAGCCACCAGTGTTTTAATCAGCGGTATTTGCCGTTTCTGCGGATCTTTTGCCCCGGTCAGATCCACCAGGTGCAACACCTTTGCGCCTTGTGCGGCATAGCTTTGTAAACGGGTCAGGGGATCGTTACCGTAATCACGCTGCGTTGCGTAATCGCCCTGATGAAGACGCACAACCGTGCCGTCGATTAAATCTAATGCCGGAATAATCATTACATCTCCAGAAAGTTTTTCAGCAACTTCGCGCCAGCGGCACCTGAACGCTCCGGGTGGAACTGCACGCCAAAGAAATTATCTTTTTGTACCGCTGCGGTGAAGGGCTCACCGTAGTTGCATTGCGCAATAGTCCATGGGTTCACCGGCATGGCGTAGCTGTGTACAAAATAGAAATACGCCCCATCCTCAATGCCCTGGAAAAGGCGGTTTCCGGCCTGTGGATAGACACGGTTCCAGCCCATATGCGGCAACGGCAGACCAAAATCGGTCATTTTGGGTACGTCTTGATCAACAATCCCCAGCAGGGAGACACCGTTACTTTCTTCACTGCGTCGACCAAGCAGCTGCATACCTAAGCAAATCCCCAGTACAGGCTGTGTGCAGGCTTTGATCAGTTCAATCAGCTCACGCTCGTGTAGCTGATCCATTGCCGCCTGGGCGGTACCGACACCCGGCAAAAACAGTTTATCGGCGCGCAGCACAACATCCGCATCGCGGCTAACTACCGGATCGTAGCCGTGGCGTGCGACGGCGGATTTCACCGAGTTCAGGTTGGCACAGCCGGTGTCGAGGATCACCACGTTCATCACAGCACCCCTTTTGAAGAAGGAAGCGTGTCGCCTTCTACGCGAATAGCCTGGCGCAGCGTGCGGCCAAAGGCTTTGAATAGACTTTCCACGCGGTGGTGGTCATTTTTACCTTTGGTTTTAAGGTGTAACGTGACGCCCATGGTGTAAGAGAGCGAACGGAAGAAGTGTTCGATCATCTCCGTACTCAGATCGCCGACGCGCTGGTAGGTAAACTCAGCCCGGTACTCCAGGTGTGGACGCCCGGAGATATCCAGGGCGCAGCGTGCCAGGCACTCGTCCATCGGCAGCACAAAACCAAAACGGTTGATGCCGCGTTTATCGCCCAACGCCAGTTTTAAGGCTTCGCCCAGAGCCAGCCCTGTATCCTCAACGGTGTGGTGATCGTCAATATACAGATCGCCTTTGACGGCTATTTCCATACGAAAACCACCGTGGGTCGAGATTTGATCCAGCATGTGGTCAAAGAAGCCGACGCCGGTATTAATTTTGCTGCGGCCTTCGCGGTCCAGCCAGACTTTAACGTCAATCTGCGTTTCTTTGGTATTACGCTCAACGTGGGCGTAACGATCCCGTTTGGTTAGTTGCTCACCGATCATTGCCCAGTTCAGCGTATCGCGGTGATAGCGTAACCCGGTGATGCCCATGTTTTCCGCCAGTTGAATATCGGTTACGCGATCGCCGATCACGTAGCTGTTCTCGGTATCCAGCGCCTGTTCAATCAGGTATTGCTCGACCAGCTTCACTTTGGGTTTACGACAATCACACGCGTCTGCCGGCAGGTGCGGACAGATCAGTACTTCATCAAATATGACGCCCTGCGAGGTGAAAACTTGCATCATCAGGTTGTGTGGACCGTCAAAATCCGCCTGCGGGAAGCTCTGTGTTCCCAGTCCATCCTGGTTGGTGATCATCACCAGCTTAAAACCAGCTTTTTGTAGTTTTAGCAAGACCGGGACAACCTCCGGCTCAAAGGCAAGTTTGTCGAAGCGATCAACCTGAAAGTCACTGGGCGGCTCGGAAATCAGGGTTCCATCACGGTCAATAAAAAGATACTTCTGGCTCATACTTGCTCCGCACGTAAGGCGTCAATGACGCGCTGGCTCTCTTCGCGGGTTCCGACAGTAATACGCAGGCAGCCGCTCAATGAAGGTTGTTTGTTCTGGTCTCGTAAGATAATGCCCTGATCCCACAAAGATTTAAATACGCTGCTTGATGCTGTGAAGCGCGCCAGAACATAGTTGGTTTCAGAATCGAAAACCTGTTCTACGCAGCGGATGGTTTTCAGGCTATCAACCAGGTACTGACGCTCTTGCAGAATCTGCGCCACGCGCTCACGCATGGCGGAAATGCCTTGCGGCGTTAGTGCCTGAGCGGCGATATCTGCCACAGGTGTAGAGAGCGGGTAAGGCGCGATCACTTTCAACAACAGGTTGATGACATCTTCATTAGCTAGCGTAAATCCGCAGCGCAAACCGGCAAGGGCAAACGCCTTAGACAGGGTGCGCAGTACCACCAGGTTTGGGTATTCCGACAGCCAACCCGCCAGTGTGGCCTGCGGGCAAAACTCGATATACGCTTCATCGGCGACCACGATGGCTTTGCCCTGCGTCATGTCGAGCAGTGAACGCAGATCCTGCGGGTTAATTAACTGGCCCGTCGGGTTATTGGGGCTGCAAACGTAAACCACTTTCACGCCATCAAGCTTGTCAGCGATGCCCTGTAAATCCAGTTGCCAGTCGGCAAGAGTCGGCACGGTGCGACATTCAACGCCAATGGTTTCCGCACTGACGCTATACATACCATAGGTCGGCGGGCAGTAGAGAATCGCATCTTTACCCGGCTCGCAAAAAGCACGTACCAGCAACTCGATACCTTCATCAGCACCGCGGCTGACCAGTACCTGCTCTGGCTTAACGCCCGCATACTGTGCGTAGTTCTCGATCACCGCCTTCGGCTGGCACTCCGGATAACGGTTCAGTGTTTGCTGAGTTAGCTGGAATTCAACGGCGGTGGGGAACTCATTGGCATTGAGCCAGACGTCGCCATTTCCGCCCAGACGGCGGGCAGACTGATACGGTGTTAGCTCACGGACATTTTTACGAGCTAAATCAGTAACGCTGAGAATGTTGTCAGTGCTCATGCTTGCTCCTTCAGGGCGTTAACGCGCAGGGTAACGGCATTTTTGTGGGCTGTCAGTCGTTCTGCTGCGGCCAGCGTTTCGATGGTTGCGGCCAGGGCAGAGAAACCTTGCGGCGATAATTCCTGTACGGTCATCCGCTTCTGGAAATCGGCCAGTCCAAGACTTGAGCAGGTTGCGGTGTAGCCGTAGGTAGGCAGCACGTGGTTAGTCCCGGAGGCATAGTCACCGGCAGATTCCGGTGACCAGTCACCGAGAAAGACAGAGCCCGCACTGGTGATGTCATCGACAAGTTCGCGAGCATTGCGGGTCTGAATGATCAGGTGCTCCGGGCCGTACGCATTAGAAATCGCTACGCATTGCGTAAGGGAGCGGGTGACAATCAGACGACTGGCGCTTAACGCCTGCCGCGCGGTTTCAGCGCGTGGCAGCGCTGCAAGCTGGCGTTCTACTGCTTCAGCAACCCGGCTGGCCATACCGGCATCCGGCGTCAGCAGGATCACTTGGGAATCGGGGCCGTGTTCGGCCTGCGAGAGTAAGTCAGAGGCAACGAAATCCGGCGTGGCGCCGCTGTCGGCAATCACCAGCACTTCAGACGGACCTGCTGGCATATCGATGGCGGCACCGTCCAGACGCTGACTCACCTGACGTTTGGCTTCGGTCACAAAGGCATTACCGGGGCCAAAAATTTTGTCCACTTTCGGCACGGATTCACTGCCAAATGCCAGCGCGGCAATAGCTTGTGCGCCCCCAACGTTAAACACCTCCTGTACGCCGCAGAGCTGCGCAGCATACAGAATTTCATCGGCGATAGGTGGGGGAGAGCACAACACCACTTTTTTACAGCCTGCAATGCGGGCCGGGGTGGCGAGCATTAACACTGTTGAGAAGAGTGGCGCGGAGCCCCCGGGAATGTACAGTCCAACAGAATTTACCGGGCGGGTAACCTGCTGGCAGCGTACACCGGGCTGCGTTTCAATATCGACTACCGGCAGTTGTTGCGCGTTATGAAACGTTTCGATGTTTTTCACGGCGACTGCCATGGCCTGTTTCAGGTCATTGCCAAGACGTGCGCCGGCGGCGGCAATCTCTTCAGCGCTGACTTTCAGCGCACTCACGTTAGTTTTATCAAACTTTGCGCTGTATTCACGTAGCGCTGCGTCACCGCGCGACTTTACGTTATGCAGAATTTCGCTCACGGTACGGGTGATGCTATCTGACGCCGAGATTGCCGGGCGCATCAGTAATTCACTTTGCTGCTCTTCAGTACAGCTATTCCAGTCGATGATGGTATTAAAGCTCATAATCGTCTTCCTTTTTTTGCCGGATGGCACGTTGTTTATCCGGCCTACGGGTCTTGTAGGCCCGGCTAGCGAAGCGCTACCGGGCAGCATAAGTGGAATTACTCCATCATCTTCTCAATAGGCAGCACCAGGATGGAGCTGGCGCCAAGCGCTTTCAGTTTTTCCATCGTTTCCCAGAACAGGGTTTCGCTGCTAACCATGTGCATTGCCACGCGCTGCTGATCGCCGGCCAGTGGCAAAATCGTTGGGCGTTCAGCGCCTGGCAGCAAGGCGATAACGTCGTCCAGACGTTCACTTGGCGCGTGCATCATGATGTATTTAGATTCGCGCGCCTGAATAACCCCCTGAATACGGGTCAGCAGCTTATCGATCAGTTGTTGCTTAGCATCGGCCATTTCTCCGTCACGCTGAATCAGACAGGCTTTGGAGCGGTAAATGACTTCCACTTCACGCAGGCCGTTGGCTTCAAGCGTTGCACCGGTAGAGACCAGATCGCAGATTGCATCAGCAAGTCCTGCACGGGGAGCAACTTCGACAGAGCCGTTTAACAAACAGGATTTGAACGACACTCCTTTCTGGTCGAGATAGCGTTTGAGCAGGTGCGGATAAGAGGTGGCG
Organism: Citrobacter sp. RHBSTW-00029; assembly: GCF_014104295.1. Classification (NCBI taxonomy): domain Bacteria; kingdom Pseudomonadati; phylum Pseudomonadota; class Gammaproteobacteria; order Enterobacterales; family Enterobacteriaceae; genus Citrobacter; species Citrobacter sp. RHBSTW-00029. Next base: position 2,311,436 of record NZ_JABXRT010000001.1, on the reverse strand, counting down.
ATGCGTTTGCCGTTCAGTGCCGACGGACCGTCCCAGGCTTCGTCTACTGGGGTCGCCAGCGAAAGACGACAGCCGCCGAAGTCCAGACGACGTAACGTAAAGTAACGAGGATCTTCACCCTGTGCGCGGCGGTTGAGCAGTTCTTCTTCCAGCACGTTTTCACCGATGATGCCGAGATCAACGACGCCATCCATGACCAGACCCGGGATATCGTCATCGCGTACGCGCAGAATATCAATTGGCATATTTTCTGCCATCGCAATCAGGCGCTGGGTGTGAAGATTAATTTTAATACCACAGCGGGCCAGCAATTCGCGTGAGTCATCGCTTAAACGGCCTGATTTCTGCATAGCTATGCGTAAGCGGGTGTTGTCTAACATTCTCTATTCCTCGTTATCCTGTCTGAATCGGTTTGGGTCACGCACAAAAAAAAGCCCCCGGAAGAAATCTTCCGGGGGCTTTCTCATACGCTCATGCACCACTGGAAGATTTAAATGTCTCCCAGCACACATCGCCTGAAAGACTAGTCAGGATGATGGTGATGATGGTGATTAAATTGAGCGCGTGTCATAAATTTTCTCGATGAATGCTTATTCATTTGATGTCTTTTAACCTAAACCACTTTAGCCACGGAAAGCAAGGGCTTTTTTTGATCATTAATTCATTTCATATTGATACTATGAATTGTCAGCCACCGTGGGCTGGCGTAGCCTTGGGTTATAGGCCAAAAGTCAGGAGAAAAGGCATGAAAAAGGTCGCAATTGTCGGATTAGGTTGGTTAGGCATGCCATTAGCCATGTCTCTGGCGGCCAGGGGCTGGCAGGTTACCGGCAGCAAAACCACATTGGATGGGGTGGAAGCGGCCCGAATGAGCGGTATTGAAAGCTACTCGTTGCGCCTGGAGCCTGAACTGGTCTGTGAACCTGACGATCTCGATGCGCTAATGGATGCGGATGCGCTGGTCATCACCCTGCCTGCACGCCGTAGTGGCCCGGGTGAGTCGTTTTACTTGCAGGCAATGCAGGAACTGGTCGACAGTGCGCTGGCGTATCGTATTCCACGGATTATTTTTACCAGCTCTACCTCAGTTTATGGTGATGTGCAGGGGACAGTAAAAGAGGGCACACCACGCAATCCGGTCACGGCGAGCGGTCGTGCCCTGAAAGAACTTGAAGACTGGCTGCACAATCTGCCGGGAACGTCGGTGGATATTCTGCGCCTGGCGGGCCTTGTGGGACCGGGCAGACATCCCGGTCGCTTTTTTGCGGGTAAAACAGCACCTGATGGACAGCATGGCGTCAATCTGGTGCATCTGGATGACGTGGTTTCTGCTATCACGTTGCTGCTACAAGCGCCTAAAGGGGGACACATCTATAATATATGTGCGCCTATGCATCCGGCACGCAATGTGTTCTACCCTCAGATGGCTCGCCTGTTGGGGATGGAACCACCGGATTTCCGGGACGGAGTGGATAACGGTAAAGGTAAAGTCATTGATGGCAACCGAATTTGCAATGAGCTTGGGTTTGAGTACCAGTATCCCGATCCGCTGGTGATGCCGATGGAGTGACAGATCAGCAGAGTGTCGCTGTATACCGCCAGGGGGCGAGTATGAAACCACTGCTGGATGTTCTGATCATTCTTGATGCGTTAGAGAAAGAGGGGAGTTTCGCGGCGGCGTCCGCAAAATTGTTTAAGACGCCGTCAGCGCTGAGTTATACCGTCCACAAATTGGAAAGCGATCTCAATATTCAGTTGTTGGATCGCAGTGGACACCGGGCCAAATTTACCCGTACCGGACAGATGCTGCTGGAAAAGGGACGCGAGGTATTACATACCGTGCGCGAACTCGAAAAGCAGGCCATCAAACTGCATGAAGGATGGGAGAATGAACTGGTTATCGGCGTAGACGATACCTTTCCCTTTTCGCTTCTTGCCCCGCTTATCGAATCTTTCTATCAACACCACAGCGTGACGCGTCTTAAATTTATCAATGGCGTATTGGGCGGCTCCTGGGATGCCCTGATTCAGGGCCGGGCCGATATCATTGTGGGTGCCATGCGTGACCCACCCACAGCGAGTGACTTTGGTTTTGCGCGTCTGGGTGTGCTTGAACAGGTTTTTGTTGTTGCCCCCCATCATCCACTGGCGCAGGAACCGGAACCGTTGAGTCGTAGAACGATCAAACGTTTTCGCGCCATTGTGGTCGGCGATAATGTGCATCCCGCGAACGTATCGGCTTCTCAGCTACTTGACGATCAGGAAGCCATCACCGTTTTTGACTTCAAAACCAAACTGGAACTGCAGATAAGTGGTTTGGGGTGTGGTTATATTCCGCGCTATCTGGCACAACGATTTCTGGACAGCGGGGCCCTGATTGAGAAGAAAGTTGTCGCGCAGATTCTGTTTGAACCCGTGTGGATTGGCTGGAACGAGCAGACCGCGGGATTAGCCAGTGCATGGTGGCGGGATGAAATTTTAGCAAATAGTGCTATCGCGGGTGTCTATGTAAAAACGGTTGTCGATAATTCAATCGGTTAGGAAAAAATATTTTTTGACAAGGCTCTCATTCTCTTGTCATTTCGCCCTAATTTAGTGCAAAATACGCCGCTTGCAAAAAATGACATTAACCGACGTTTTAATACGCGTCGGTTATTTTTTTGCATCAAACCAATCATTCATAAAAGAGGCCGGGCTTCGTACCGGATAGATACTTACTTAAAAATCGACAGTTGTTGTCGCTGAGGATTAACAAAAAATGGGGCAATTTTTTGCTTACGCGACGGTTTCCGCCGTAATGGAGGATAACCATGTCGCATAACGCTACTCCAAACACCTCTCGCGTGGAATTACGTAAAACGCTTACGCTGGTTCCGGTTGTCATGATGGGCCTTGCCTATATGCAGCCGATGACGCTGTTCGATACATTCGGTATCGTATCAGGAATGACCGATGGTCACGTCCCGACAGCTTACGCCTTTGCACTGATCGCCATCCTTTTTACCGCACTGAGTTACGGTAAACTGGTGCGTCGCTATCCGTCTGCAGGCTCTGCCTACACTTACGCCCAGAAATCCATAAGCCCGACCGTTGGCTTTATGGTGGGTTGGTCATCACTGCTGGACTACCTGTTCGCACCGATGATCAACATTCTGTTGGCGAAAATCTATTTTGAAGCCCTGGTGCCGTCGATACCGTCATGGATTTTCGTGGTAGCACTGGTGGCCTTTATGACTGCTTTTAACCTGCGCAGCCTCAAATCTGTCGCGAACTTCAACACCGTGATCGTGCTGTTGCAGGTCGTGTTGATTGCGGTGATCCTCGGCATGGTCGTTTATGGCGTGTTCGAAGGGGAAGGTGCGGGTACGCTGGTGAGCAGTCGTCCGTTCTGGTCAGGTGACGCACACGTGATTCCAATGATCACGGGTGCCACTATCCTGTGCTTCTCGTTCACTGGTTTCGACGGTATCAGCAACCTCTCTGAAGAGACCAAGGATGCTGAGCGCGTGATCCCGCGTGCAATTTTCCTGACTGCGCTGATTGGTGGCCTGATCTTTATTGTCTCTACCTATCTGTTGCAGCTGTACTTCCCGGATATCTCTCGCTTCAAGGACCCGGATGCTTCACAGCCTGAAATCATGCTGTACGTAGCCGGTAAGTTCTTCCAGGTCGGCGCGCTGATTTTCTCCACCATTACCGTATTGGCATCCGGGATGGCGGCGCATGCAGGCGTAGCGCGTCTGATGTACGTGATGGGGCGTGACGGTGTATTCCCGAAAAGTTTCTTCGGTTATGTACACCCGAAATGGCGTACTCCGTCCATGAACATCATCCTGGTTGGCGCGATTGCCTTGCTGGCAATCAACTTCGACCTGGTGATGGCGACGGCGCTGATTAACTTTGGTGCGCTGGTGGCGTTTACCTTCGTTAACCTGTCGGTAATCTCCCAGTTCTGGATCCGTGAGAAGCGTAACAAGACGCTGAAAGACCACTTCCAGTATCTGTTCCTGCCGATGTGTGGTGCGCTGACCGTGGGTGCGTTATGGGTAAACCTGGAAGAGAGCTCTATGGTTCTGGGGCTGATCTGGGCTGGTATTGGTCTGATCTACCTGGCTTGTGTGACCAAGAGTTTCCGCAACCCGGTACCTCAGTACGATGAAGATATTGCGTAATAGCTTAATCTGACATCGAAAAACCGGAGACATGTTCTCCGGTTTTTTTATTCCGCTGCTTTATTTCCAGCCAATATTAATAACCGTTAGTTCTAAATTAGAGAATTTGGTTATTGGTTCTGAACCAGTTAGTCATGAATAATTTCCTGACTAATATACTTCTGGCTAATTAATTTATGTTTTCAATGGTCTTAAGCGGGCTCATCTGTGGCGCGCTGCTTGGCTTTGTCATGCAACGTGGACGATTTTGTCTGACGGGCGGTTTTCGCGATATGTATATTGCGAAAAACAATCGTATGTTTTATGCGCTACTGATAGCCATCTCTGTGCAAAGCGTGGGTGTCTTTGCGCTGATCCAGGCGGGTTTACTCAGCTATGATGCCGGCACCTTCCCATGGCTGGGAACTGTTGTTGGTGGTTATGTCTTTGGCATCGGAATTGTTTATGCGGGCGGGTGTGCTACCGGAACCTGGTATCGTGCAGGAGAAGGGCTTATCGGTAGCTGGATTGCGCTGTTTACCTATATGGTGATGAGTGCGGTGATGCGCTCTACGCATGCGAGTGGGCTGAATCAGGCGCTGAAAACCTACAGTACTGAGCATAACTCCATTGCCGATACGTTGAGCCTGTCCGTATGGCCACTGATCGCTATTCTGCTGGCGGTTACAGTGTGGGTGGTAGCGAAAGAGCTGAGAAAACCAAAATTGAAAGTCGCTACGCTACCGCCTCGTCGTACCGGCCTTGCGCATATTTTGTTTGAGAAGCGCTGGCATCCATTTGTTACTGCGGTTCTGATTGGGCTGATTGCGCTGTTGGCATGGCCGCTGAGCGAAGCAACCGGACGAATGTTTGGCCTGGGTATCACGTCACCAACCGCCAATATTTTGCAATTTCTTGTCGCAGGCGACAGTAAGTTTATTAACTGGGGAGTGTTCCTGGTGCTGGGCATTTTTATCGGCTCATTTATTGCAGCGAAAGCCAGTCGCGAATTTCGCGTTCGCGCAGCCGACGCACTCACCACGCTGCGTAGCGGTTTTGGTGGTCTGTTAATGGGCTTTGGTGCCAGCATCGCGGGTGGCTGTTCGATTGGCAACGGTCTGGTTATGACGGCGATGATGACCTGGCAGGGATGGGTTGGCCTGGTCTTTATGATTTTCGGTGTCTGGACCGCGTCATGGATTGTGTATATCAGACCGCAGCGTAAGGCAAAACTAGTCGCTGCTGCGGCAAATTAAGCGTAAGGATTTGATGATGGCAATTAAAAGACTGGATGTGGTCACACAGGTTTGTCCGTTTCCACTGATTGAAGCAAAAGCGGCACTGGCTGAAATGGCAAGTGGTGATGAACTGGTGATCGAATTTGACTGTACCCAGGCAACTGAGGCAATCCCGCAATGGGCCGCCGAAGAGGGGCACGTGATTACTGATTATCAACAGGTGGGTGACGCCGCCTGGAGCATTACGGTGCAGAAAGCGTAACCAGGATCCCTCCGCCGTCTGGCGGAGGGCATTTCATCTTCAGACTATCTCTTGCGCATACTGCCAGAGTGATTTCAGTAGCACCAGCTTCTCTTTATTGTCAGCATATTGCTGACTCAACATCTGCAATTCATTCGCGTAATTTTGCAAAAACTCCGGTGTGAATACCTGACGACGATGATCCAGCCAGCGTTGCTGCTCCCCCTCATCCAGTGTTCCGGGGAAATTGCGTGCGCGATAATTAAACAACAGTTTTTCAATGCGCTTGTCGACAAAAGTGATGTCCAGTGCGGGTAAATTTCGAGGTTCGGTTTCCAGAACGATCTTCATTGCGGCGCGGTCGGCATCGCTGAAAAAACCGTTGTATAACTGCGCATCTACGTTATCCGATGGCGCAAAGGGTTCTGCTTCGGCAAAAATAGCCACCACTTTATCGCGCACCTGCGGGTTTTCACGCAGGACTTTAAGATTATCCAGGCAATGCTGGCGGTTAATTCCGAGACGATCGGCATCTTCCGGACGTAACGTATTAGCCTGTGCCAGAACCGGGCATTTGTTGATATGCACCAGTTTAACCGGCACCGCTGCGTTATCCCCCAGATCGGCTTTGGCAGTGTAAAGACGTGCGCGCAGGGTGTCGCTATCCAGTTCAAGCAAGGGAGAAATATCACCCGCTAAGTCGACCATAATAACCGCATTACGATTATCCGGATGCCAGGCAAGCGGGGCAACCCAACTGGTGTTACCTCGCCATGCACCGAACATTCCAGATACATGCACTAAGGGCTTCATTTGCGGGACATCAATCAACGCAGCCAGCTTGTGTTTATTGCGGTGACTGTAGAGATAGTCAAACAGACGCGGCTGACGTGACTTTACGAGTTGCGCCATTGCAATGGTGGCATACACGTCTGCCATCGCATCGTGGGCATTAGCATGCTCAATACCGTTGGCGCGGGTCAGGAGCTCAAGGCGGAAACTGGGTAGACCATCGTCGTTTTCTGGCCAGTTGATCCCTTCCGGTCGTAGCGCATAGCAGGCGCGCATTACATCCAGCAAATCCCAGCGAGAATTGTCGTTCTGCCAGCTCCAGGCGTAGGGATCATAAAAATTGCGATACAGGATATTACGTGTCACTTCATCATCGAAGCGCACATTGTTATAGCCGAGGATACACGTTTTCGGCACGGTAAACAGCGCATGGATACGGGCAGCAAAAGCGGCTTCGTTCTCACCCTTTTCACGTGCTTCTTGCGGCGTAATACCGGTTATCAGTACCGCTTCGGGTTGTGGCAGATAGTCGTCGGCGGGCTTGCAGTAAAAGACTTCGGGATCGCCAATGATATTGAAATCGCTATCTGTGCGGATGGCCGCAAACTGTGCGGGTCTGTCCAGTGCCGGATGGGTACCAAAGGTCTCGTAATCGTGGAAGAGAAAACCAGGTTGCTGCTTGCCGTCATTCATTGTTCAGTTATGTCCGGGATCAATTTAGCGCTTATCTAAGAATACCAAAAAATAGCGCGGTAATCAGCAACGGGATTATCAATGCCCGGCGGTGGCCGCAATAAAATTGCGGTAAACGTGATTAAAATAAAATGAATTAATAGATTTGGGGTTTTAAGGATATTTCATGAAATAAGATAACGTTATTTTGTGAGTGCATAAATAAGCTAATTGAGAACTATTATTGTTATTTTTACGTTTGGTAGTGTGTTCTGGAAACTTTAAAACTCTTTTATAAACAATGAGTTTTATTCTTGCCAGTTAACGGAATTTCATTGTAATGAAATGTGAGTAAGGTTAAAAATTAATAATTTAAAGGCCATATAATCATTGGATATATCTAATAACAGGAGGTTATATGAGCATTAGTCGGCGTAATTTTTTGCGGGGTGTGGGTATTGGCTGCTCGGCCTGTGCAATAGGCAGTTTCCCCCCTGGCGCACTGGCGCGAAATTCACCAGAGAGTATTAAAGGGAAAACATCCCTGACGCCGAGTCTGTGTGAAATGTGTTCCTTTCGCTGTCCAATTCAGGCTCAGGTGATTAATAATAAAACAGTTTTTATCTAGGGAAACCCTAATGCCCCTCAGCAAGGCACGCGCGTTTGTGCTCGTGGGGGCAGCGGTGTTAGCCTGATAAACGACCCGCACCGGATTGTTAAACCAATGAAACGCACCGGGCTGCGTGGCAGTGGCGAATGGCAGGTCATTAGCTGGCAACAGGCGTATAAAGAAATTGCCGAAAAGATGGCGGCAATAAAAAATCAATATGGGCCGCAGGGCGTTGTATTCTCCTCTAAATCTGGTTCGCTTTCCGGCCATTTATTTCATTTGGCGACGGCTTTTGGCTCACCAAATACCTTTACGCACGCTTCAACTTGTCCAGCAGGTAAAGCCATTGCCGCCAAAGTGATGATGGGTGGGGATTTAGCAATGGATATCGCCAATACCCGCTATATGGTCTCTTTTGGACATAACCTCTATGAAGGGATTGAGGTTGCTGATACTCATGAACTGATGACCGCACAAGAGAAGGGCGCGAAGATGGTCAGCTTCGACCCCCGGCTGTCGGTATTTTCCAGTAAGGCGGATGAATGGCATGCGATTAAACCGGGGGGCGACTTACCGGTGCTGATGGCGATGTGCCACGTCATGATTACTGAAAAATTGTATGACGCGGGATTCGTTGAACGCTACACAACAGGTTTTGACCAACTGGCAGAGGTAGTACAAGAGGCCACGCCGGAATGGGCACAAAAGTTGGCCGACGTGCCTGCGGATGTCATTACCCGGGTGACTCGAGAAATGGCGGCCTGCGCCCCCCATGCGATTGTCAGCCCTGGTCACCGTGCGACTTTTTCGCAGGAAGAGATCGACATGCGGCGCATGATTTTCACCCTCAACGTGCTGCTGGGAAATATTGAGCGCGAAGGCGGCATGTACCAGAAAAAAGCCGCTGCAACCTACAATAAGCTGGCAGGAGAGAAGGTGGCTCCGGTGCTGGCGAAACCGGATGCCAAACTCCCTAAGCCAACGGCGCAGCGTATTGACCTGGTCGCGCCGCAATTCAAATACATCGCTGCGGGCGGTGGGGTGGTGCAGAGCATTATCGATGCTGTGTTAAACCAGACGCCTTATCCGGTGAAAGGATGGATTATGTCCCGGCATAACCCTTTTCAAACCGTGACCTGTCGGCCGGATCTGGTCAAAACCGTTGAGCAGTTGGATCTGGTGGTGAGCTGCGATGTCTATTTAAGCGAAAGCGCGGCCTATGCCGATTACCTGTTACCTGAATGCACCTATCTCGAACGCGATGAAGAAGTCTCTGATATGTCGGGGCTGAATCCGGCCTATGCGCTGCGCCAGCAGGTCGTTGAGCCTATCGGTGATGCGCGCCCAAGCTGGCAAATCTGGAAAGAGCTGGGTGAGCAATTGGGTCTTGGGCAGTACTATCCGTGGCAAGATATGCAAGTACGCCAGTTGTATCAGCTCAATGGTGACCATGCGTTATCTGCTGAACTGCGCCAGAAAGGGTATCGGGAGTGGGGCGTTCCACTGTTACTCCGTGAGCCTGAATCGGTACGCCAGTTTACTGCGCAGTATCCGGGAGCAGTGGCCGTTGACAATGACGGTACGTATGGCGAACAACTGCGCTTCAAATCCCCATCCGGAAAGATCGAACTTTATTCCGAAGAACTGGAAACTCTCCTGCCGGGCTATGGTATTCCGCGTGCACGCAATTTTGCGCTCAAGGCCGACAATGAACTCTATTTCATTCAAGGCAAAGTCGCAGTTCACACCAATGGCGCGACGCAATATGTCCCATTACTCAGCGAACTGATGTGGGATAACGCGGTGTGGATCCACCCGAAAACGGCTGGAGAAAAAGGGATTAAAAGCGGCGATGACATCTGGCTTGAAAATGCGACGGGTAAGGAGAAAGGCAAAGCGCTGGTCACTGCCGGTATTCGACCCGACACGCTGTTCGTCTATATGGGATTCGGCGCCAAGGCTGGCGCGAAAACCGCAGCGACAACGCATGGGATCCACTGTGGCAACCTGCTTCCGCATGTAACCAGTCCGGTATCCGGCACAGTGGTCCATACCGCTGGCGTTACGCTTCGTCGGGCATGAGAAAGGAGAACATCATGAATCAGTCAACAAATCCGTATGTCATGCTGCATGACGAGAAACGCTGTATTGGTTGTCAGGCGTGCACAGTTGCCTGCAAAGTTCTGAATGATGTGCCAGAAGGTTTTAGCCGGCTGCAGGTGCAGATCCGCTCACCGGAAAACGAACCTGAGGTGCTGTCTCACTTTCAGTTTGTCCGCGTCTCCTGCCAGCACTGCGAAGATGCGCCTTGTGTCAGCGTCTGTCCGACTGGCGCTTCGTTTCGGGACGAAAACGGCATTGTGCAGGTGGACAAGTCCCGCTGTATTGGCTGTGATTATTGCGTAGCTGCCTGTCCGTTCCATGTGCGCTACCTGAACCCACAAACAGGAATTGCAGATAAATGTAACTTTTGCGCAGACACCCGTCTGGACGCTGGACAATCGCCTGCCTGTGTTTCCGTATGCCCTACGGATGCGCTGAAGTTTGGTCGCCGTGATGACCCTGAAATTCAGCACTGGATTCTTCAAAAAGAGGTTTACCGTCAGCAGGATACGCGTAGCGGTGCGGTGAGTATTTTTCGGCGTAAAGAGATTCATCAGGAGGGAAAAGTATGAATTCTATCTGGGGAGCAGAGCTTAACTATGCGCCAGACTACTGGCCGCTGTGGCTCATTTATGCCGGCGTAGTCATTCTGTTGATGATTGCCGGTCTGGTGATGCATGCACTGCTGCGTCGAATGCTGGCACCCAAAACGGCAGCCGGAGAAGAGCACCGTGACTATCTCTACTCATTGGCTGTCCGCCGTTGGCACTGGGGAAATGCGCTGCTTTTTATCCTGCTTCTGCTCAGCGGTTTGTTCGGCCATTTTTCTATCGGACCGGTAGCGCTGATGGTGCAGGTGCACACCTGGTGTGGATTCGCATTACTGGCTTTCTGGATTGGCTTCGTCATGATCAATGCCACCAGCGGCAACGGTAGTCACTATCGTGTGCAATTCAGCGGGTTGATAACGCGTTGCCTGCTGCAAACGCGTTTTTATCTGTATGGGATAATGAAAGGTGAGGCACATCCGTTTGCGGCAACAGCGGAGAATAAATTTAACCCCCTGCAACAGTTAGCCTATCTGGCCATCATGTATGCGTTGGTTCCGCTGTTAATCATTACCGGGTTGCTCTGTCTTTACCCGCAGATTATAGGCGCCGGGCCGGTGGTGCTGGTGCTGCATATGGTGTTGGCGATTGTTGGCATTCTGTTCATTTGTGCACATATTTACCTGTGCACATTGGGTGACACACCGGGGCAAATCTTTCGCAGCATGATTGACGGCTATCACCGTCATCGCAGCCATCATGCAGAAACAGCATCACATAAAGGCTAATCCTGCGCGTATTTTGCAGGGGAAGTCCGTCTGACTTTTTTCTTTAACAGCAAGAAAATGTGCCTTATGTCACATTTTCTTGCAATTTATCCATGTTTGTTCGGCAGAACTTCCGTAAAAAGAACGGCTATTTCTCCTGGTTATGAGGACATGCTGTTGAAACGCCGTTTGTTTATTGCCGCTTCGCTATTCGCGATAAGTTTTTCGTCCGCTTATGCGACTGATGTCGCCAGTTTTGCACCTCGGCCTCCCGCCATCAATGCTGGCGCGTGGGTGCTTATGGATTACACCACGGGCCAAACCCTGACCGCCGGTAATGAACACCAGCAACGCAACCCCGCCAGCCTGACCAAGTTAATGACCGGCTATGTTGTCGATCGCGCGATTGATAGCCATCGCATTAGCCCAACGGATATCGTCACTGTCGGACGTGACGCATGGGCGAAAGATAATCCGGTGTTTGTAGGCTCATCATTAATGTTCCTGAAAGAAGGCGATCGCGTGTCAGTACGCGATTTAAGTCGCGGCTTAATTGTTGATTCCGGCAATGACGCATGCGTCGCGCTGGCGGATTACATCGCGGGTGGACAGCCACAGTTTGTCGCGATGATGAACAGTTACGTTGAGAAGCTGAAGCTTAAAGATACACATTTCGAAACGGTGCATGGGCTGGACGCGCCAGGCCAGCATAGCTCGGCCTACGATCTGGCCGTGTTGTCCCGGGCGATTATTCACGGGGAACCTGAGTTCTACCACATGTACAGTGAGAAGAGTCTTACCTGGAATGGTATCACGCAGCAAAACCGTAACGGGCTGCTGTGGGATAAAACGATGAACATCGATGGCCTGAAGACCGGGCACACATCCGGGGCAGGATTTAACCTGATCGCCTCCGCAGTTGATGGACAACGTCGCTTGATTGCCGTGGTCATGGGAGCCGAGAGCGCGAAAGGGCGCGAGGATCAGGCACGCAAACTGCTGCAGTGGGGGCAACAAAATTTTGATACGGTGCAGGTTTTGCGTAGCGGTAAGCAAGTCGGCGTCGAACGAATCTGGTATGGCGATAAAGAAAAAATTAGCCTCGGTACCGATCAGGATTTCTGGATGGCGCTTCCTAAGGCTGAAGTCCAGAATATCAAAGCAAAATATGTTCTTGATAAGAAAGAATTGGTAGCGCCTATTGCCGCGCATCAACGCGTGGGGGAAATTGAACTCTATGACAGGGATAAGCTGGTGGCGCATTGGCCACTGGTCACCCTGGAATCGGTCAGTAAAGGCGGCGTATTTTCGCGTCTGAGCGATTACTTCCACCATAAGGTGTAATTTTTCACCCATGCTACTGACTGGCAAGAGTGCGAAACTGCTCACATAATAATCACTATTTCCTTGTGGCCGTAATATACAATAATTACACTGTATATAAATACAGTGTAATGACGGAGGTTATATGGAGTACGAGATAAAGCAGGTCGATAAACGCAGGATTGCTGGTTTTCATATGGTTGGACCGTGGGAGCAAACGGTAAAGCAGGGTTTTGAGCAGTTAGTCATGTGGGTGGATGACAAGCAGATAGTGCCGCTGGAATGGATCGCCGTTTATTACGACAACCCGGATGTTGTACCTGCTGACAAACTGCGCTGCGATACTGTGGTTTCCGTCGCAGAGAATTTCGAGATCCCAGAGAACAGCGAAGGTGTGATACTGACTGAACTGGCCGGTGGTGAGTATGCTATTGCTGTTGCTCGTGTTGAAAATCATGACTTTGCGACGCCATGGTATCAATTTTTTAATCTTCTGCTACAGGACGCAACATACCAGATAGCCGCCAAACCCTGTTTTGAGATTTATATGAATAATGGCATGGAAGACGGTTACTGGGACATCGAAATGTATGTGCCGGTACAGCCGAAGTAGCTGTTTTTTGTGTAAATCAGGATGAAAGTCCTGGTGATAACGATGATGTTTTCACTAAAAAAGCAGGTACAATTCTGTTCTTTGCTATTCCCTGACGGAGTGGATGAGTGCGTGCCGATAAGTCGCTGAGTCCTTTTGAAATTCGTTTGTATCGTCATTATCGTGTAGTGCACGGTATTCGCATTGCGCTGGCGTTTCTTCTTACTTTTCTGTTGGTTCGCCTGCTGGATATTCCTGAAGGTACGTGGCCTCTGATCACGCTGGTGGTGATTATGGGGCCTATTTCATTCTGGGGTAATGTCGTCCCAAGAGCGCTTGAACGCATTGGCGGGACGATTCTGGGCTCAGTACTTGGGCTGGTTGCTCTGCGTCTCGAACTCTTGTCACTTCCGCTTATGCTGATATGGTGCGCAGTAGCGATGTTTCTCTGCGGCTGGCTGGCCTTAGGTAAAAAACCCTATCAGGCGTTGCTGATTGGTATAACGCTTGCCGTCGTCGTCGGGGCTCCTGCGGGTGACATGAATACAGCGTTGTGGCGCGGTGGCGACGTGATTCTGGGATCGTTACTGGCGATGCTGTTTACCGGCATCTGGCCGCAGCGGGCATTTATTCACTGGCGTATTCAACTGGCGCATTGTGTAACGGGGTACAATCGGGTGTATCAGGCCGCGCTCTCCCCCAATTTGCTCGAGCAGCCCCGACTGGAGAAGCATTTACAACAACTACTGAGTGACGTTGTCAAAATGCGTGGACTCATCGTTCCTGCCAGTAAAGAGACCCACATCCAAAAATCCATCTTTGAAGCTATTCAGACGGTTAACCGCAACCTGGTGTGCATGCTTGAGCTGCAAATCAACGCGCTGTGGGCGACACGTACCAGTCACTTTGTGATGCTGAACGCGCATACCTTGCGTGAAACTCAGCTCAGAACGCAACAAGCGCTACTGACGATCACTCATGCGCTATATGAAGGTAATCCGCAGCCGATACTTGTCAATACGGAAAAACTCAATGACACCGTGGCGGAGTTGCGCCAACTCATCGCTGAGCATAAAGGCGATAATGTTGCTGAAACACCTATTCATGGCTATGTCTGGTTGAATATGGAGATGGCACGGCAACTGGAATTGCTCTCACATTTGATTTGTCGCGCGCTGCGCAAATAAAGAGCAGATGAGGGGATTGGTTCTACTGCTGCTTCGATTCAGCAAAGATTAAGGGTATGATACTGAAAAAGGCTAAAACCATTGGTAACTACAATGGCTTTACCCTCGATAATTCAGGTTTCAGCCATGCATTATCAATGCAGATGCAACTTGAAGTATGGCGGGCATGAAAGTAATGTTGACCCACTTTAGCCGTTGTTTTAACGAATCCGAATCTCACATTATCAGGGGTGTAAAAATGGAAACTACCAAGCCTTCTTTCCAGGACGTGCTGGAATTTGTTCGTCTGTTCCGTCGTAAAAACAAACTGCAACGTGAAATCCAGGACGTTGAGAAAAAGATCCGTGACAACCAGAAACGCGTCCTGCTGCTGGACAACCTGAGCGACTACATCAAGCCGGGGATGAGCGTTGATGCTATCCAGGGTATCATCGCCAGCATGAAAAGCGACTATGAAGATCGTGTAGATGATTACATCATCAAGAATGCAGAGATCTCTAAAGAGCGTCGTGATATCTCTAAAAAGCTGAAAGCCATGGGTGAAGTGAAAAACGGCGAAGCGAAAGCAGAGTAATGTTTTATGGCAGTAGGGGGCGCTGCTAAGCGGCGACCCCTACTGTAGTTTTACCCCGCCTGTTACCATCCGCAATAAATGCTGCTCAGGCCAGTGAGTTGTCAGTTTTTTCTGTGCCAGCATCCATTTGATGTAATCAACATCATGACGTTTTCTGTCCAGCATCAAACCCACCACGCTGCCGCTGTGCGCAACATTCACCCCGTATAAATCGCACTCTTCTACCAGCGCCAATAGCGAATCGAAATCCGGTTTTGGCAACAACATTTGGCTGGCGATTGCGCTAAGCGTGGCGGCCTCCCCCATCCGATAGGGATTTTGGCTAATACAGGCTTCCTGTACTTTTTCCCATGCGCGTTTAAGCGCGGGAGCACCGGCCTGTAACCCGGGCTGGCGCGGAATGCGGTGATAATCTGCGGTACGTAATGTTTCCGGGCTTTCCAGAACCAACAGGTCAAGCTGGGGCTGCGCTTCACAGGGAATTTGCGTAGAGGCGTCGTTATGATCGAAAAGGGTTAACTGGTGGAAAACGGTGCTGTCGGTAGGTTCAAGAGAAACGCAAAGCTGTGCCAGTGTAGGTTCATCAAGCTGATGACCCAGAAAATGAGCGGTGGCAAGCGCGGTGGCGGCAATATCTGCGGTGCTACTGGCCATTCCTTTCGCAATGGGAATCGTTGACTGGATATCTATACGAATATCCTGACTGATATGCGCCGGGTAGTGCCAGTGCTGCAATAACCGGTCAACCATCGCTCGCGAGAGTGGGCGTTCATCCACTTGTGGTGAACCCGAACTGACCTCAACGGTGCTATACCATTCAACCGGGCAGGAGACCAGCTTCTCACTGCCCAGAATCCAGCCCTGGATAAGTTCCCCGCACGATGCAGGACATTGCGCAATAGCCACGTCTTCACCTTTGTGATCAGCAATCCTCGGCGCATAGTGTCATGGCGATCGCGCTATTACCATGATTTGCCGCAATTTGCGGTGCGGCAGAATTAAGCAGGAATGCCCAATGTCACAGTTTCTGATATCGCTATACGCATAACATCCTGCGCGATCATCAACTCTTCATTGGTATTTATAACGGCCACTTTGACCAGCGCAGTTTCAGTTTGAATGAAGGTTGCGTTGCGCTGATTTTTTTCATCATCAACAGCCAGACCTAAGAAATTCAGATTGTGGCAAATCGCAGCGCGTGCTCGGGCTGAGTTTTCACCAATTCCACCCGTAAATACCAAAGCATCCAGACCGCCCATCTGCATAATATAACTGCCTATTGTGGCACGAATTCGCTCTGCAAACAGCGTAAGTGCGAGTGCAGCCTGTGAGTCGCCTTCGTCTGCGGCGCGTTCAACGTCACGATAGTCTGATGAGATACCGGAAACCCCAAGTAATCCCGATTCATTGTTGAGGAGCTGGTTAAGTTGCTGCGGTGTTTTGCCTTCGCGCAGGGCAATCCACGGTAAAATTGACGGGTCAATATCTCCGCTGCGCGTACCCATCATCACGCCAGACTGTGGCGTAAAGCCCATTGAGGTATTCACCGATTTTCCGCCCTTGATAGCACAGATGCTGCTGCCATTACCAAGATGACAACATACGACGCGCAGTGCGCTGAGCGGGACGCCCAGCTTTTCAGCCAACGCGGTACTGACGTATTTGTGGCTGGTACCATGAAAACCGTAACGCCGAATTCCCAGCTCTGAGTAATAGCGCCAGGGTAGAGGATAAATAAAAGAAGGCTCAGCCAGCGTCTGATGAAAAGCAGTGTCAAAAACTGCGACGGCAGGTGCTTCGGGTAATAACTGACGAAAAACTGCGATCCCCAGCGCATTAACCGGGTTATGTAGCGGTGCCAGTTCTGCAAGACGCTCGATTTCGGCCAGTGTTTCATCATTGACGAGGGCTGAGTCTTTAAAGGACTCACCACCATGTGCGACGCGATGACCGACGCCATCGATCTCTTCCAGACTTTTGATGATGTTCAGGCTAAGCAGTTTTTCCAGTAACAGAGTTACTGCTTCACGGTGATCGGCAACGGGTAACGTCTGCCGCCATTTCTGTACGGGTGTTTTAAGCGTGACCTGCGCGTCAGACATCCCGATACGTTCAATCAGCCCCTGGCAGATCATTTCACCCTGCGGCATCGCCAGTAACTGAAACTTAAGCGAGGAGCTCCCCGCGTTAATGGCCATTATTTTGTGAGACATGACGGTTCCTTTGCATTCAGAAAAATGAACATCTCATCGACCCCGGTATTCTCCAGCGCGCTGGTGACAAACACGTTCTGCGCCCCAGCCTGCACCAACCAGCTTTCTATGAGTGAAATCTTCTGAGGGTTAGCTAAATCGGCTTTGGTGACGAGGCCGATAACAGGTCTGTTCATTGGACCCGTAAAACCTGGAGAAAAAGGTGACCATGGGGCGTCGGCATTCAGTACCAGAGCGATAATGTCGGCTTCACAAGCGCTGGCCAGTAACGCACTGTACAGGCAGCGGTTCTCAAGATATTCACCCGGCGTGTCTATTGTCGTTGGCGACCAGACAATCGCCTGAGTTTTCTGGTAATGAAGTGCTTCTCCACGCAAACATTGTGTGAGCGATGTTTTACCGCACTGGCTGGGGCCAATTAGCATGATGCGTTTCATGTGGTTACGTCCGGGTAATAGGGCATGCAGTAAAACGCATCATTTCGCCAAGCGTTCTGGTTACCTGTTTCAGCGCGTACTCAACGGCGGAAACATCGCCCGTCAGTACTACTGCACCGGTAAAACGATCGAGAAAACCAATCTCTACCGCCCCGGACTTTGTGGCGATATCACAGGCGATAATTGAGGCTTCACTGGGCGTAATGGTTAAAATACCAATGGCCGAGACTGAATCCTGCAACCCCAGTTTTTTGAATAAATCCTTACCTGGATTAGCAATAAGGTGCGCCAGCGTGACCTGCTTGCCGGGTACGTATTCCTGGATCATGCGATCCGTCGGCGGTTGTCTGTCCATTATCCTTCCACCATTTGTCGCCACATGCTTTCATGTGGGCGAGGGATGACCGAGCGATAAACCAGCAGACCTTTTTCACCCGCGCTTTCGCTGGCAACCGTCACGGCGTTATTCACATCAGACACGTCGCCTGCGACAACCATGTAGCACTTGCCGCCTATACCAAATGCCATATGGACGCGTACCAGCGTGACGTTGGAGGCTTTAACCGCACAGTCGGCGGCGCAGATGCAGGCCGCAACGCTCCATGTTTCAACAATGCCTACGGCCTGGCGCTGATCCACGCTGTTTAATCCACTAATCGCAGGAAGTACGCTGGCGTGAATGTTAGGCAGTACCAGACTGTCAACGAGCATATCGCCAGCAAGAGAGGTGCCGGTGGCGATCGCCTGCTGAACTGCACCTACGTCACCGCCGAGCATGAGCAGAAATTTTCCCGGGCAGATGGTTTTGCTTACCAGCAAATTCACATTCGCGCTTTTTAACATGGCATCACCAGCTTCCATTCCTTTGGCAATGCTGGTGAGTTCTAAAATCCCTATAGCCTGAGACATGATTAACCTCTTATTACCGTGATGGATTGTTCAGTAATTTCGCTGACAATACCGTCAATACTGGCGTGGACAGGTGCGCCTAATGCTCCGGACGGCACATCGGCGACGCATTGACCGCGAACAACGCGTTCGCCTTGCTGTACGCATGGAATGGCGCTGGCACCAATATGCTGGCGTAGCAACAGCGTCGTTTTATCTGTGGGATAATCAGTCTCAGCCAGTGGCGCGTCGTGATACCAGTCGTTAAGACCCAGTTTGGTGATAAGGCGCTTAACCGGGATCAGCCGGTACTTGGCCATTTCATCCTCAGGATTTAGCGGCCCTTCATATCGATGGTTGAGCGCCCGCAGCTCGCGTTTAAGCATGCGGTTGATGCGCATCGGTGAAATCCCTACCGGACAAGCCACACTTTCACAGACATTGCATTCTGAACAGGTCAGGGCCGTGAGCAGCAACTGCGGCGTGGCTGCCTGCTGATAATTAACCGCGCGAACCAGCAGGTGCGGTGATAACTCGTGGCCAATCAAGTGCCTTGGGCATAAGTCCGTACACAAACGGCACTGTTCGCAAACGGTTTTCGCGACGGAAAGCACAGTACGTTCATCCTGCATCCGCCGCTGAATCAACGCATGAGACTTAGGCAAAACCAGCAGGCCTCCGGTGGTCTTGCTCACAGGGGTATCCAGAGAGGTAATCAGGCCGCCCATCATCGGACCACCGTTAATAAAGCCGGGGTCATCAACGGTTGCGCCTCCGGCCAGTGCCAAAACGTCGCGTAAAGACATGCCGACAGGGACGGTGAGGGTGATTGGTCTGGCGACCGCACCGTTGACGGTCAGAGTACGACGGGTAACGGGGTACTGTTGTTCTACCGCTCTGGCGATGTTGAGCACGGTCTGGACGTTATTGACCACCACGCCGACGCTGACTGGCAGCGCAGCAGGTGGAACTCTCCGGCCTGTTGCCATCCAGATGGTCAGCACCTCATCACCAGCCGGATAAACATCGGGTAAAATATGTAAGCGGATGCCGGCAGGCAGAAGAGGCGTTAACGCATTGATAGCCTTCTGGTATTTCTCTTTGAGCGCAATAATACCGTCACTGGCGCCGGTAGCCGTCATAGCGTATTGAACGCCGCGGATAAGTCGCTCAGCCTGGACGGCCATCAATTGCTGGTCAACTTTCAGCATCGGCTCGCATTCTGCGGCGTTCACCAGAAACGTATCAACCTGCGCCTGGAGTTTAACGTGTGCAGGAAATCCCGCACCACCGGCCCCAACCACGCCTGCTGCACGCACGCGATCGCGTATCATTTGTGCGTCATAAAGAACATGTTCTGCCGTCATGGCTGTCTTCATAATAATTCCTCAAGCAGTTCCTGAATGGCACTGGCATCGGCTACGCGGGGATTGGTTTGCAACGTGACATCAGCCAGCGCGGCCTGAACCATCGACGGTATACGTTGCGACCAGGTATGCTTCTCGTCTTTCAGTGCATCAATAAATGCAGGCAATGCGCACTGTTTTTTGAGTAGTTCGATATGATGAATCAGCGCATTCAGAGCCGTCGTATCGTTCGCGTTATCCGGGCATAAGTGGCAGGCTTTAGCGAAACGGGCATAGCGCTTTGCGGCCCGGGGATCGCGGGCATTAAAATGAATGACATGGGTCAGCAGCAGCGCATTGGCGAGTCCGTGGGGCAGATGAAACTGGCCGCCCAACTGATGGGCAATCGCATGATTGATACCCAGTCCAGCCTGACTAAATGCCATTCCGGCGAGCGTTGACGCGTTGTGCATTTTTCCTCTGGTTGCCAGGCAGTCGCCTTTACTGACGGCGACAGGCAGGTACTGGAAGACGATTTGTGCCGCTTTCTCAGCCAGTGCGTCGGTAAAGTCGCTGGCCTTCGTAGACACGTAAGCTTCCAGCGCGTGCGTTAACACATCCATGCCGGTATTCGCAGTGATGGCTGGCGGTACGCTGACGACCAGCGTCGGATCGAGGATGGCCATGTCCGGGTAAAGTGCATTATTGAATAATGGATACTTAATGCCTTTGTCCGGATCGCTAATCACGCAGGCGCTGGTCACCTCCGATCCCGTACCGCTGGTGGTAGGGATCGCGACACAGGTTTCAATTTCGATACCGAACTGTCGGCTAAACCAGACGATGGCTTTTGCGGCGTCAAGTGCGGAGCCACCGCCGAAACCAATCACCACATCCGGTTGCAGGGATTGCATTTGTGCAATCCCTTGAACTACCGTACCAATGGTTGGATCGGGTGTGATATCACTGAAAATGCTGATGCGATTATCCGCGGGCAGCGTATTTCGCAGCTTTTCAATCAAGGGAGAACGCGCGAGAAAACTATCGCAGATAACCCAGATGTGCTTATTTTTGAAGCGCTTGAGCACATCCAGACTTCCCTGGCCGCTGTACAATCGAGTTTGCAGTGAAAAGCTTTTCATAACGGCCCCATTAGCGAATAGAAAAACCGTTGGTGAGCACACAACGACGAGAGCGTGCGAAAGTTCGCGCTGACGTTGTGCCTTCACCGGTTGGAGTAGCGATAGTAAAGGTGGTAAAGCCTTCACCGCCGACACCAATACCGGCGTAAGAGGGGCCATTTTTCACAAAGATTGAGGTCTGAAGGGTGCGGGCGGCAAGATTCAGACGTGACACGTTTTGTGAATGCATGATGGCAGTGTGATGCAGTCCCTCTTCAACTTTCAGTGCCAACGCCAGTGCACTGTCAAAATCCTTTACGCTCACGATGGGCAGCATTGGCATCAACTGTTCGCTGGTGACCCATGGATCGTCAGCATTGACGATGCCAATCAACAGGCGAGGTGTTTTTGCCGGAACCGGTATGTCCGCAGCTTCAAGCAGGGCTGCTGGACTCTTTCCAACCAGTTTTTTATTGGCTATGCCTTCAGGCAGACAGGCGGCGCGCAGTTTGTTGATGTCTTCGTTGTGCAGAAGTAACGCGCCAAAAGACTGCATTTGTTGGACCAGTCGTTCAGCAACAGCATCGACAACAATCAGGCTTTTCTCAGCAATACAGGGCAGGTTGTAATCAAAGGATGCGCCGTTGATGATATCTTCCGCCGCCTTAACCAGGTCGGCAGTTTCATCAACAATACAGGGCGGATTTCCTGCACCTGCGCCAATGACTTTTTTCCCGCTTTTCATACCCATAGCAACAATGCCAGGGCCGCCGGTAATCGCCAGAACTGCGATTTTAGGGTGTGCCATCATCTGCTGGGTAGCCTCAAAAGTGGGTTCTGTGACCGTGACGACAAGATTCCGGATCCCGCAGCAGCGGAAGGCTATATCTTCAATCATGGCAATCAGTTTCAGTGATACTGCTTTTGCGCCAGGGTGCGGGCTAAAATAAACGCTGTTTCCCGCGGCCAACATACTGATGCTGTTATTGATGATGGTTTCCGTCGGGTTGGTACTTGGCGCAACGGAGCCAATCACACCAAATGGAGAGTACTCAAACAACACCATGCCACCGTCACCGGTTAGCGCCGTGGTAGTGAGGTCTTCGATTCCCGGGGTGTTGTCCAGCGCGGCTTTGTTTTTGAGGAATTTATCCTCTTTGTTGCCCATTCCGGTTTCGGCAGCGCTCTCGGCGGCCAGTGAAGCCAGGTGAGGCGTCAGTTCTTCTCGCAGGGCATTGATGATGGCGCTGCGGGTTTTCAATGGACACTGCTGATAACGCAGAAAAGCCTGATACGCGGCATCAATTGCTTCGTTAACGGAAGGAAAAATTCCATTACCCTTAACTTCTGCTTTTACCGGGGCGAGTTGTTCACTCAAAATGTTACGAATAAGCGTTTCAAGTTCTGAAGTATTCATTGATGTGTTCTCACGTTAATCGCCGCAATGGCCGTTTCTGCAATGTCCATATCCTGCTCAACGCTTCCCCCGCTGATGCCAAGACCCCCAAGGAGTAAACCCTCTCGCCATAATGCGTACCCGCCACCGAAGGTGACGACTTTTCCCTGCATATGGCTTTCCAGACCGTAAAGCGCGGCCCCTGGTTGCACCGCTGATGTCAGCTCGTGCGTGGCGGTTTTCATCGCCACGGCGGTCCAGGCTTTTTTCGGTGCCAGTTCGCTACTGACGAGCAATGCGTCAGGCATGCGCCAGGTCACCGTTTGAGTTCCGTTCGCATCAACAATGCAAATGACGACCGGAACCTGAATTTCTTCTGCTCTCGCCACCGCCGCGCGAGTCAGTTGGTGGAGCTCCTGAAAAGACAGTGACATAGTCGGCTCCTGGGTGGCTGATGTGCGGATGGCTGCGAGATAGCGCTCCGTCACTTTCTGAATAATGTGGCTTTGATGGGCGTCATGATCTTCTGCTCGTGCAAGCGCATATAAGCAGTCGGACAGGCGATTGATGTAACGCATCAATACATGTCTGACGGAGATCTCTGTGGAGAGTTCGACCAGTCGCCGCTCTGCGCGGCGAGCCAGTGTGCGGGCGAAGTGTAGTCGGCTGGCGGCTTCGCTGCGGCCTGGTAAAATAAAGCTGCGTAGGGGCGGTACTCTCCCCATCGCGGTATCGATGGCGGCTTCCAGTGCAGCAATTTCTTCTGAGCTGATGTAGCGCTGTTCTGGCGTTGGCTGTTCGCTTTCGCTTGCCAGTTCGGCGCTGAACCAAAAAAGCTGCAGCTGAATATTTTCAAGCAACTGGCGGTGCTGCGGGTTTTTCGCCGCGCAAACGCACAGGCTAAGCGCTGCATTAAGCTCATCCAGCGTACCATAAGCCTCGACGCGCGGATGCGTTTTACTCACGCGTTGTCCGGTAAAGAGAGCTGTTGTACCGGCATCGCCCGTTCGGGTATAAATCGCCATAGTTCCTCCTAACGAGAAAGCGTGTCGACAATGCCGACGATAGCCAGGTCGATGGCCTCATTCGGGCCGGAAAAAACGTGTCTGGCGCTGGATCCACTGCTGAGTAACACCAGTTCGCCCGTTCCTGCACCGACTGAGTCAACCGCGACTTCATCTCCGGTAGCGGGGGAGGCGGGGAGCTCTCCGTCAGCACTCACCCGACGTACCAGCAAGAGTTTTTTTCCCACCAGTGATGGGGATTTTTGCGTGGAAACCACAACGCCTGTAACCCGGGCCAAATGCATAGCTCACTCCTGCTTAATTAATTGGACATTTCGCGTACCGACAGCTTCCTGAGCCAGAGCCGTCACGACACATCGACGGCGTAGTACCAGTACACCACCCTTCAATTGGGCGACGTCGGCGTAGCTGAGAAGCGTTTCAGGATGCAGCACGATGATTCGTCCCAACTCGTCACTGAACTCCAGCGGCAGACGCGCGAGCTTTTTCACGGGGAGTGCCGGTAGCAGCCGATGCTGTAGAGAGATTTTTACGCGAAGCCCGCATGCCAGCGCCTCGTGGATTGTTACCACTGCGACACTGGACGGACTGCAATCTGCAATTTTTTCCAGTAAAGGCAGGTCTGCCTGAAGGAGGTGCAGTGACGAGTACTGACAACATAATGTCCGGGAATCGATTTCCCGTAACTGTGCGACGCTCAGCGTGATGGTACTTTCCGCGCGTTTTTTTAATCGGGAAACAACCTCCTCGATAATGCGTTGCAGCAGTTCGTTGTTCATCGTGAGGTCACCAGTGTGGCAAATGCCTGCGGATTATCAGCGCCTGCTGCATTGGCTTCGTCTGTATCGATATGCATCTCAAGGCGCATATCCGGCGAAACACGTACGGCGACGTTATCGAAAATCAGTCGGCGTTCATCGCCATTGATTGCCACGGAGACTTTATCTCCATGAGAGACACGCAGTATCAGCGCATCCAGCGGCGACATATGGATATGTCGCTGGGCAACAATAACCCCGGAGGGTAACTCCAGTTCAGCAAAGGGGCTGATAAGACGAATGCCAGGCGTACCCTGAATATTGCCGGACATGCGCAGCGGCGCAGCGATACCTAATGTGCGGGCGTCGGTACGAGATATCTCCACCTGGCTAGTACTACGCAGTGGACCAAGCAGACGCACATTCTTTAACTGACCTTTCGGTCCGACCAGCGTGACGGTCTGATCTGCGGCATATTGTCCGGGCTGCAACAGACCCTTTTTCTCGCTAATCGGCTGATTAGGAAACAGGCGAGTGTAGTCCTCGGCGCAAAGGTGGATGTGGCGATTCGAAATCCCGAGAGGGATAGGGCGTTCACGCATTTCATCCAGTATTTTACTGACCGTTGTTTCCAGTTGCTGTTTATCCATTACGCTTCACCTCGTTTACCAGAGTGCAGACAAAGAGTGCGCGGCTCGCCCTTTTGACGGGGACAAGCAGGGTCAAGACACAGATTGCAGCTAATCAACTCTGCCTGTTGCGCGGCTTCAGGTAATGCAATTTCTGTAGCCATCTCTTCTTGCTCTTGCGATAGATAAGGTATCGGTTCTGGTGCTGGCTCTGGCTGCACGGGCACACTGTGGGAAAGAATGCCTTCTCCGGGCCTGGAAATGACCCTGTGCGCGACCAGTCCATTTCGCAATTCTGCTAAATTAGCACCGGTGGATATAGCCGCCTGAACGGAGGCCACATCCCCGATTATCTTGATCACCGTCCAGCCTGAGCCGTTGGTTTTTTCGAGGCCCACCAGCGTGATGGAGGCGGCTTTCGCCATGACGTCCGCGCAACTGATGGCTAATGCCAGACCACTAACTTCAAGTAATCCCAGTGATTGCTTCACGCTGTGCTCCTTGTTTGCAACGACTTATGCAGATTTAGGTAAAATGGCTTCAACGTCGCTATGCGGACGCGGGATAACGTGGCAGGATTTCACCTCGCCAACGGCGCTTGCTGCTGCGCTTCCTGCATCTACCGCTGCTTTTACGGCGCCGACATCCCCGCGGACCATCACGGTGATCAGGCCTGAACCAATTTTTTCGTAACCAACCAACTGCACGTTTGCGGATTTCACCATGGCATCAGCGGCTTCAATAGCGCCGACAAGCCCTTTTGTTTCAACCAGTCCCAGTGCGTTATTCATACTGCTTTTCTCCTGTGGATTATGAGTGGCATTCGCGGAACGGAATGCCTTTAACCAGCCGCGCAGCGTTATTGCCAATGCTGCGGCGATCATGGCTATTTTGTTGATACGTCAGCGTAAAAAGTGGCGCTGATGTAGGTAAGTTTTTGTAGTGCACGACCAGTTTTTCATGACTGCAGCCAATGCCAACCAGCAATGGTGATTGGCAGGCAGCCAGCCATGCATTGTGGATAACGTCAGTTGAATGGCTCTCCTGAATCACAAAGGGGATCCCTTCTTCCTCAATACCCAGCAGCACGTCATTCCAGACTTCAGCGCAGCCGGTAGTAGTGAAGATAACAATGGCTGGCGTGGTGAGATTACTTTCCATGAGCGAATGCCTTGTACCAGGAGAGAATCAACCCTGTGGCAACCGCATTGCGCGGACCTTCGGTGCCACGAATGTTGCCGCGCCCGGCAACGAGGCGATAATGAGCCAGTGCATCGGTGACCAGTTGCGGAACTTCGAAGTCCAGCGAGGAACCGCCAACCAGCACGACAAAAGGAATGTCCCGAATATTCCCGGTCGGACTTACCTGACGTAGCGCTCTGAGCGCGTTGGTGACGAAAACGCGCTCCTTGGCGCTGCGGCGAATGGCGCGAACTTTCTCCAGCGCCAGTTCGCCCGGCAGTGGCACCAGTTCATCGGGTTTCACCACGCACACGCGGGCAAACACCGTTGGCGGGAGCGGGGTGGGGAAGAACTGGACGCTGCCGTCTTCGTGGCGAAGATGGAACAAGCTTTCAACTTTCGCCAGCGGGTATTTTTTAATTTCTTCAGCGAGATAACGATCATCCAGCCCCAGTTCTCGGGCAATGATCATTGTGACCATATCGCCGGCCCCTGCCAGATGCGTGGCAATAATTTCGCCTTTCGGGTTGATGATAGAGGCGTCAGTAGATCCGGCCCCAAGATCCAGAATAGCCAGTGGACGTGTAGTACCCGGTGTGGTTAAGGCACCCAGAATAGCGGCTTCGGCTTCAGCACCACCAACCTGCACATCAATGTTGAGTTTTTGCGTTATTTCCTGGGCAATCATCGCCATTTGCAGGCGATCTGATTTCACCATAGAAGCAATACCAACGGCCTGTTCCAACGAAAACTCGCCGGCAAGTCCCCCGGTCACGCTGACTGGGACTGAAGTATCAACTGCCAACAGATCCTGAATAAAGATTTCATGACTGGGTTTGTTGGTTAATTCAGCCATTGTCTGGCGTACGTGCTCCAGCATGCCACCAATATTGGTTCCCGCCTCTCCGGTGACGTTATCCAGTTTCGGGCATTCGCCAACCGCTTTCATAATCGCGTCGGCACCTGCCGCGACGTCGACGCGTACTGTTCGTCCTTGCGATTGCAGTTCCAGGTTTCCGGCAGGTATTGCACGAGCTTTCACATCACCTGACGGCGTTTTCACCACTACCGCAGAGCGGTTGCCAATCAGTGCGCGGGCCATGGGGACAATGTTCTTGGTCTCCTCTGCGCTAAGGCTAAAGACAGTCGCGATTCCGTACGGGTTGGAAAGGGTTTCGATAACCTTGCCTGGAACAGCGACCTCAATAGCGGCCAGCATACCCAACGGGATGCGGTCGATATGAAGCACTTCATCGACGATGGGCAGGGGATGAGTCAGACGATTGCTGACCAACACGCCATCGTCCTGCTGCAAAATAACGCCAGTTAACTGGTACCCGGCGCGGACGGAGGCATTTATCATCGTGGCGACATCGGCGAAATCAAATGCAGATGACACTACCAGAATATAGGGCGTATCCGCCGGACGACTAAGCAGGTCTTCCGGCGTAATCGTGATGCCGACGCCTAACCCGACGCCGCCTGGCGTTTTAGGGTTATGACCGATCATAGTGGACTCAGTGATGATGGTTTCGGTGATCGTTTCCATCGCCACGTCGCCAATGACCGGAGTAGCTTCGTTAATACGGATGAGCGCAATATCGCTGACATTGATTCCGGCGTTTTTAGCCGCCAGCGTAAGCGCCTCCTGAATGCCAAACACATTACGCAATGTGCCCTTAATCCCGGTGGTTTCCGCCAGCGCACTGCTGGTGATGCTCAGTGCGCCAGACTCATCCAGGGTAGCCAGAGCGACTTCCGTGGATGAGTTGCCTATGTCAATGCCAGCTATATATCGCATGATCCTGTCCCTGAGTTAGTCGTCGCCTTTGAGTTTTTTACGCTCAACGTACAGCGCTGCCGCTTCACGAACGAAAGCTGCGCAGATCTTTGCCTGATAACGATTTTCGAGATCGTCGGCGATGGCCATCAGCTCGTCTTTCGTTGAGCGGTACGGGCGCAGTGCGTTGTAGATCTCAAGAATACGGTCGTCAGGTACGGCGGTTAGCTCAGCGGCGCGCTCGAAGTTCATCGCCAGCCTGTCACGTCCGGCATCCTTGGCGATTTCCGCCTGGAGGCGCAGCGTTTCAGGGGTGATGCGCATGTCTTGCGCCGTCACTTTATTGCTCAGAACATTTTCGAGCGTGAAGTCATCCAGGGTTTTGTTGGTTGCGGTTTTTACCCACTCAGGATGTTTATTCGCGAGAGGGTAGTCCGAGACTTTCGCGGTA
This sequence comes from Citrobacter sp. RHBSTW-00029, assembly GCF_014104295.1. Lineage (NCBI taxonomy): Bacteria > Pseudomonadati > Pseudomonadota > Gammaproteobacteria > Enterobacterales > Enterobacteriaceae > Citrobacter > Citrobacter sp. RHBSTW-00029. The sequence continues at coordinate 2,283,412 of NZ_JABXRT010000001.1, read as the reverse complement.
TGAGCTGATGAACTCGCCGTGGTCGGAGTTGCGGACTCTCCCTGCAGGCTGTTCATCCGGCTCAGCACATCCCGAACCATCGATTCAATTGCGTCGGTATTCATGGAGTTATCCTTTATCAAAGCGCCACGCGCAGTTCCTGCGGGTTTTTGCCCGTCACGACGTATTTGGTCTCTTTAATGTGCAGAATGGCTGATTTCGCCTGGTACTTAGGACGAGCCATCTGGTCATTCAGCGTAGGGACCGGTTGCGGAGATTCACGCTTGGCATAACGCGCGGCGTTTTTACCGATCTGACGGTAGGTTTCCAGCGTCAGAAGCGGCGCCTGAGGGAACAGCTCCAGGTTAGAAAGCGGCGGTAATCCCTGCTGATGAATAACCGTGGTGCCTTTTGACTGGATGCCGATAGAGATCCCGGAGCCACTCAGGCGGTTACCTTCCACGGCAACAAACGCCACATCAGAGGATTTAAAGCAGCGGATAACGCGCGCTTTAATGCCTTCTTCTTCAATACCGGCAATCACTTCGCGTAAGATATTTTTGTGCGGTATACCGACGATATTGACGGTTTGCGACAGACCAAACGCTGGCCCTACGGCAATAATCACTTCATCCTGCTGCTGGCCCTGTTTGGCTTCGCCAATCTCAGTCAGAAAACTGTCGCCTTGTACCGCTGCAGCCTGTGGTGCGCTAGCCGCTGTCGTTGAGCGGAATGAGACAGGTTTGTCGCTGGTTTGCATTTCAGACAGTACGTCTTCAATTATCTGGCGCAGCAGCTTTTCATTGATTTCCATTTTTCACCCCTTAGCCAAGTTCGTTGGGATCAAGTGCGCCAGGGATGTTTTTGATCTCTTCCCAGCGTTCGCCTTGCAGGCGATAACCTGTTGCCGGACCGGCATAGTCATTGACGTCATTTACTGCGGACAGCACCTGTCCGTCGCCAACGATAATGGCGGAGGTATGCAGATAATCCCCGGTTAACTTGGCTTTCTGGATGTTGAGCATGTCCTGAGCGACATCGGTAAACCCGCCCTGAGCAAGAGCTTTCACCACTTCCAGACCGTTACGGTTTTTATTGATGATCTCTTGCGCAAATTTGATGTCTTCAACGATGTTACGCTCTGGCATATCTTTTGAACCGTGGGCGTAGGTCGCGGCCTCGACTTCTTCGTCGGTGATTGGCGGTAATCCCATCCCGGCGAATACGGCCTGCAGTGCGCGAGCTGCTTTATTGCGAATGGCGATAACGTCTTCTTCACGCACCGGACGCAGACCACCGTCGACTTTCAGATCGCGCTGGATGACGTTGTAATCGTCAAAATCTTCGGCATCCTCGTTGGAACCGGCGAACATGTTGTCGTAGTTCGGAACAGCGGAATAACCAGATGAAATGAAATCTGTACCCGGCAAGAATTGCATCAGCAGACGAGCAGTACGACGCATATCGGAGTGGGTAAAGGTCTGGTCATTACTGGAGGCACACTCCAGATCCAGTGACGAGCAGATCAGGTTTTCTGCCAGCACCGCGCGAATACCCGATGGCACGGCTGAAGGTACGCCAATGCAACTTACTGAACCGTTTTGCAAACCCTGAACGCCAGCTGCCTTGGTGATGTAAATGCAGCGCGCTTCCAGATAAAGCATCGATTTGCCTTCGGCGTAGCCCATCTGAACTTCTGAACCGGAGCCAGACGTGAAGCGCATTTTCAGGCCGCGTGAAGCGTAAGAAGAGGCCAGAAAACCTTTTGACCATGGCGTGTCGTCACCGTCTGTAAAGACGGGTTCAGTACCGTAGACGGAGATGGTTTCTGCGTAGCAGGTGTGGCCCAACATGCCGAGTTTCAGCTCGGTGGCTTCTTCCAGAGAACACTGAGTTAACACACCTGGGCGTCCAACCTGCGAACCTACCAGCAGTGCAATCGCGTTAAACGGCGCGTAACGTGCAACAGCAACGGTCGTTTCCTGCTCATCAAAGCCACGCCAGGCACCCTCTGCAGCATCGGCGGCAATCTGTACCGGGTTATCTTTGACGTTAGTCACGTGCGCTTGTTGAGATGGGGTACGGCGGGCACGCATTTTCTGCATGGCCATCATCATCTCAACGACGTTCATGTGTGAAACCACTTCCACAATTTTCGCTGGCGTCATTGCCGTGGTCAGAGGAACAATGTCCATACGCTTGACGTTGGGGTCGCAAAGCATATTGGCGAGTTTAACCGAGTCCATCGCCATCACCTCTTCAGCGCGAGCCAGGTTAATGCCGTAGCGCGCGATGAAGTGGTCAATCAGATCAAATTCACTGGCGGATTTGCCGTCCAGTTCAGTGACCATCCCGTTGACGATTTTAATCGACGGCTTAGGGTCGTTCGGGCTTTCCATCGCAATGAAGCCTTCTTCGATCCACTCCTTAACGAAGCCGTCCTGATTCACAGGGCGTTTCGCCAGTGCTTCAAATCTTTTCGATCTCATGAATCAGCCTCACTGATATCAGATATAGGACGGACGGTCGTTTTTGGGATCTGAGCCGAGGGTCGCCAGCACGGTTTTACCGATTTCACGGGCTGAGATAACAGCCTGACGCACGGCCCCTGAGTCACCGGAAATGACCAAAATGGCTTCGTTGCTGAAACTGGTGCCATGGGCGGGGGAGCTGTAGGCCACCACTTCAACATTGGCGGATTTCAGCGCCGTATCGGCCATCAGGACACCTACGGATGCGGGTGCGCCGACGATGACGCCACAAGCACGACCAATCGGTGCGCCAAAGGCTTTTTCCAGCGCGTAGCTGGCGCGTGCGGTGTATTGCATCTCGATGTGACCGGCTTCGTTGGCATAAACGTCGCCAAAGGTGCGATCCAGCTCTTTCAGCGCAACTTCAATCCCGCGCTTCACGTCAGAAACGTCATTACCGCCGAGAATTATTAGCGAACCATGACCAGCGCCGCCTTTGGTATCACGCGGCAACTCGATGCTGACGACTTCAGTATTTGTGGCTTTCACCGCTTCATCAGCGGCCATGATGTGTGGACCCGCACCAGTACGTGCGCCAAGGATGCCAATGGAGCGATAACGCTTTTCAAGTTTCATCGCGTCCAGTAAGGCGCTATCTACGTTGGCGATCACCAGACCGACGGTGTCGCCAATCGCAGTACCGACAAATTCCGTTAAACTGCAGCTCTTCTCTGCCATAGCCGTTTCTCGTGTTGGAGGATTATTTTCAGGGATAGCCTGCTGTTCTGGCGTTGCCACACGAGCAATCACCTGCGCCATGATCTGTTCAACCAGCTCATTGCTGCTCATTAGCTAATTCCCTTCGGTAAGATTTTTTCGACATCGGTATGAGGACGTGGAATGACGTGTACGGCTTTCACTTCTCCCACGTTACGGGCCGCGGCGGCACCGGCATCTGTTGCTGCTTTAACCGCGCCGACATCACCGCGGACAATGACTGTTACCAGTCCCGAACCAATTTTTTCGTAGCCGACCAGCATTACATTGGCTGACTTCACCATTGCATCTGCGGCCTCTATGGCTGCAGTTAAGCCTTTGGTTTCTACCATTCCTAACGCTTCTTGTTGCATAAAGACCTCGCCTGGGTTGTCCCGATTTTCATGACTATAAAAAGAAGCGAGGAAAAAGAATGGCTGACTTGAATGTATGAGAGAAAAAATAGTGAGGAACTGGTGATATAAAATTGCTGTTAATTATTTTATTGTGTTGTTTTTATTGATCATTTTTAGATTTGTTGATGTGATTATTTGGTTATGTTAATTCCATATTTACACTTTTGAACGTGACAGGTGAAATATCATTTGCTATGCGGGGAAAATGAATTTGTGACGGTTATCTGAAAACAAGATTATGCTATTGGCAATATTTTATTATTTCTAAAATGTACAAATAATAGAGAAATTCCCCGTCATTTGGCTTTGTTTAATAAAAGTGATGGCAAGAATTTGCTATCGCAACACGATTTTTAAAGTCATACCGCCCGCAGATTGCCAACAATTTGCCGACATGGCTTTTTATAGTAAGCCTCGAAGTATTCTACTTGCCAGCAAGGAGTCCGCTGGTAAAGACACGAACTCTGCTTAGAAGGTGTCACAATGAACGATTCACTAAAAGCGCAATGCATTGCCGAGTTTTTGGGTACCGGGTTGTTTTTGTTTTTTGGCATTGGATGCCTGAGCGCCCTGAAAGTAGCCGGTGCCAGTTTAGGGTTATGGGAGATCTGCATTATATGGGGACTGGGGATCTCTCTGGCAGTTTATCTGACAGCAGGGATCTCAGGTGCACATCTCAATCCCGCTATCACCATTGCACTGTGGTTGTTTGCCTGTTTTCCAGGTCGTAAAGTGTTGCCGTACTCCATTGCTCAGGTGGCTGGTGCCTTTGGTGGCGCTCTGCTCGCCTATTTGTTGTATGGCAGTTTGTTTATCGAGTACGAAACCGCCCACCACATGGTGCGGGGTAGCCTCGAAAGTTTGCAGCTTGCCAGCATATTTAGCACTTATCCTGCCGCTGCACTCAGCGTCTGGCAGGCTGCACTGGTGGAAGTTGTGATTACCTCCATTCTGATGGGGATGATCATGGCGCTCACCGATGATGGCAATGGGATTCCCCGGGGGCCGTTGGCACCACTACTGATCGGTATTCTGGTTGCCGTTCTTGGGGCATCGACCGGACCGCTTACCGGATTTGCCATGAATCCGGCTCGTGATTTTGGGCCAAAATTGTTCGCATGGATGGCGGGCTGGGGGGATGTCGCGATGACTGGGGGGCGTGATATTCCTTACTTTATTGTCCCGATCGTGGCACCTATCATTGGCGCTTGTGCGGGGGCAGCAATTTATCGTTACTTTATTGGCAAAAACTTACCGTGTAATAGCTGTAAGCTGGAGGAAAATGAGCGTTAGCTTCACGGAAAATGTTTATTTTTGAAATGTAATAACTGTTTTCGTGATCAGGTTTCCTGAACCGCTTAAAAAGTCTCCCAAGAATGGGAGACTTTTGTTATGTTCGAATACGCCTTTTATCATTGCTCTGGATAGCGAGATGAAAAGCAGATGTAAATAATGTGTTTTATTTATAACAATAAATTAACTGAGAGGTTTTATCATGATTTCTGCGAGTGCCCTGAACTCAGAACTTATTAATAAAATCGCACAGGATTTTGCGCAGGCCACCAGTCTGGCTGTTGTGGTTGTCAATATTCACGGTGATGAAATTTCTGAGCTTTTTAATTTCACTCCTTTTTGCCAGTTGATGCGCCAGCATCCTCAGCATAGTACACGATGTCGTATGAGCGATCGCTGTGGGGGACTGGAAGCTTCAAAATCCGATCAACCCTGCATTTATCGCTGCCATGCCGGACTTACCGACTTCTCCATTCCGCTGGTCATTGCGGGACATCTGGTCGGGTTTGTCTTATGTGGCCAGGTGCGCCTAAGCAATGACGTGGGGCTGGTGGATATTCTGAACGTGGACGACCGTTGGCAAGCCGATCCCGAACTGGTGAGTGAATTTCGTAATGTACCGGAAATGGACTATTCGCGGGTTATTGCTTCCGCGGATTTGCTAAAGCTCATTGTAGAAAATTGTCTTAAAAAACAACTGAATTTCGTCGTAATCAAAGACAATCCGCAGCAGTCAGAACCGGTACGCGCTAACCGCAGTACCAATCCGCATGACAGTAAAATGAAAAAAGCCCTGCGCTATATTGATGCGCATTTATCAGACGAGCTGCGTCTGGAAGATGTTGCCTCTCACGTTTATCTCAGTCCTTACTATTTCAGCAAATTGTTCAAAAAATATCAGGGGATAGGGTTTAACGCATGGGTAAATCAACAGCGAATGGCAAGTGCCAAAGAGTTGCTTTGTCATAGCGACTGGAGCATCGCCAGTATTGCGCGAAATTTAGGCTTTTCACAAACCAGTTATTTTTGCAAAGTATTCCGTCAAACGTACCAGGTTACGCCGCAGGCTTTCCGTCAGCAAATAAATGTCACCTCATCTGAAGAGACAGCTTAAATAGCAATAATTTGCTATTGCCGATTTTTGATATCGTACGCTATGTCAGTCATTATAAAATGAAAAATAACTACAGCAGTCAATAAATTGTCATAGCGCAACAAAATAATAGTATTTGAGGGATAAACTGCACCAGTTTTTATTTTTGTGATGAGATACAGTGTCTGAGTGAAAGACTTTCTTTATTCTTTAATGACGCTTTCATTCAAAAAATGAACATATGAATAAACGGGTTGAGGCCATAACATTGGTTGAATGTACCCGGCAAGATATTAAATTGAATTATTGTCATGAGGTCGTGAATTTGCCTCAAGACACAGAGCCAAATTAAATCGGCTCTTGAACTGACAGGTTTGCCACATTTGTGGTAGGGAAGGGGGTGAGAATCCCCCGCAGCCCCCGCTGCTGTGATGCTGACGACCCCGTATAGACCACTGATCGTAAGATTGGGAAGGACGGGCGAGGACGACGCTAAGCCAGAAGACCTGCCTGTCGGTGACTACCAACAACTTCGGTGGGAAGTGGGTTGCGCAGATGCATACAGTCGAGAGACTGGGTATCTATACACCCCTACCACCCTGAACAGGATCAGGGTATGGCGGCCAGTTTTCACGCATTTGTTCTTGCAGGTACCGGTAGCGGCTGTGGCAAAACCACGGTGACGCTGGGCTTGTTGAGCCTGATGAAAAAGCGCGGTTTACGCGTCCAGCCATGCAAAGTCGGTCCTGATTACCTTGATACTGGCTGGCACACCGCGGTGTGCGGCACGGCTTCCCGTAATCTTGATAGCTTCATGCTACCCACCTCTACACTGAATGCCTTATTTTGCGAGCAGATGCAGCACGCGGATATTGCCGTTATCGAAGGCGTTATGGGGTTATATGACGGCTATGGTACAGACCCTGATTACTGCAGTACTGCGGCGATGGCGAAACAGTTAGGTTGCCCGGTCATCTTGCTGGTTGATGGTAAGGCGGTTTCCACTTCGATAGCCGCCACGGTGATGGGATTCCAGCATTTTGATCCCAGTCTGAACATTGCAGGCGTGATTGTTAATCGGGTCAACAGCGAAACACATTACCAGCTACTCAAAGTTGCCATTGAGCGTTACTGCTCCGTGCCTGTATTAGGCTACGTTCCCCGCATGGAGGGCGTCGCGCTTCCTGAACGTCATCTGGGTTTAGTTACCGCTCGTGAGTCAGTTATCAACCAGCAGCCGTGGCAGGATTTTGCCGCGACGCTGGAACAGACGCTGGATATCGACGCGTTGTTGGCATTAAGCCAGTTAAACACCCTTCCTGTTGGCGAATGGCCCGCGCTACCGGCAGCAGACGCAGGGGTAGGGCTAACGCTGGCCATCGCTGATGACGAGGCGTTCAACTTTTATTATCCGGATAACATTACATTACTGGCGCGTACGGGCCTCAATATTGTTCGTTTTAGCCCGCTGCATGATACCTGTTTACCAGACTGTCAGATGATTTGGTTAGGCGGCGGATATCCGGAACTGCATGCTGCGGCTCTGGCCCGTAATGTCACCATGCTGGAGCAACTGCGAGCGGCGCATCAGCGTGGCGTCGCTATTTATGCAGAGTGCGGAGGGTTGATGTATCTCGGTAGCTCGCTGGAGGACAGCAACGGCGATTGCTGGCTAATGGCGGATATCATTCCAGGACACAGCAAAATGGGCAAACGGCTGACCCGGTTTGGCTACTGCGAGGCACAAGCCACACAGCAAACATTGCTGGCAACGGCCGGTGAAGTCCTGCGCGGGCATGAATTCCACTATTCCGACTTTACCCCTGAAACCCCGGCGGTGATGAATTGCCGCAAGGTGCGTGATGGCAAAACGCTGCAGGCCTGGTCAGGTGGATGGCAGGTCGGAAATACCTTCGCCAGTTATCTGCACGTTCATTTTGCCCAGCGCCCCGAAATGCTCAATCACTGGCTGGCCGCTGCGAGGAATGCGCTATGACGATACTCGCATGGTGCGTTGCCTGGCTGCTGGATTTTATCATTGGTGATCCGCAGAACTGGCCTCACCCGGTGCGCTGGATTGGCAATCTGATTTCTGCCGTGCAACGCGTTGTTCGTCGTTACTGCCATAGCGACCGCGCGCTTCGCATTGGTGGTGCAGTGATGTGGATTGTGGTGGTTGGACTGACCTGGGCTGTGTCCTGGGGGGTACTGGCGCTGGCGCAATCAATTCATCCCTGGTTTGGTTGGGTCGTTGAGGTGTGGATGATTTTCACTGTGCTGGCGGGGCGTTGTCTGGCAAATGCTGCGCTGGATGTAGAGCGTCCATTGCGTGCCAATAATCTTGCCGAAAGTCGGGAAAAACTCTCCTGGATTGTGGGACGTGATACCTCACAGCTGCAACCAAAACAGATCAACCGCGCCGTGGTGGAAACCGTGGCGGAAAACACCGTTGACGGCATCATCGCGCCGTTGTTCTTCCTCTTACTGGGCGGTGCGCCACTGGCGATGGCCTACAAAGCGGTGAATACCCTCGATTCAATGGTGGGGTACAAACATGAAAAGTACCGTGCTATCGGCATGGTCAGCGCCCGTCTGGACGATGTCGCTAACTTTATTCCGGCAAGACTGAGCTGGCTGTTGCTGGGTGTGGCGGCGTTTTTATGCCGCCAGGACGGCGTACGCGCTTTGCAGATTGGCTGGCGTGATCGCTACAACCATAGCAGTCCAAACTGCGCATGGTCGGAAGCTGCTGTGGCCGGCGCATTAGGTATTCGCCTGGGGGGACCCAATGACTACTTCGGCGAGCGCGTTGAAAAACCGTGGATTGGCGATCAACAACGAGACATTTCTGTAGACGACATTTCCCAAACGATTCGATTGATGTGGGTAGCATCGACCCTGGCACTGGCGCTTTTTATTGCGCTGCGCTGGCTGTGGCTCGGTGTCGCCTGAGGACAACAAAATGCACTATATCCAGCAGCCTCAAGCAATTGAGGCCAAAAGTTTCGACATCATTGGTGAGATTATCAGTGAAACCCGCCCGGACTATCAGTTTGCCAGTCCGTTGCATGAAGCCATCATCAAGCGGGTGATCCACACCACCGCGGATTTCGACTGGCTGGACATTCTGTGGTTTTCCAGCGATGTGCTGGAACAGTTTTGCGCTGCATTGAGTCGCCCGAGCGTGATTTATACCGATACCACGATGGCGCTTTCCGGGATCAACAAAAACCTGCTGGCAAAATTCGGTGGCGAATGCCGCTGTTACATCAGCGACCCACGTGTGGTGCGGGCAGCAAAAGAACAGGGGATCACTCGTTCAATGGCTGCAGTCGACATTGCCGTGAAGGAAGAGGGCGAAAAACTGTTTGTCTTTGGCAACGCGCCAACCGCGTTGTTCCGACTGCTGGAACATGATGCACCTGTCAGCGGTGTGGTTGGCGTACCGGTAGGATTTGTTGGCGCGGCGGAGTCGAAGGATGCCCTGACACAAAGTCATCTGCCCGCCATTGCCGCATTAGGTCGCAAAGGTGGCAGTAACGTCGCCGCCGCTATCGTCAACGCCATGCTTTATCACATGCAGGGGGCGCGATGAGCGACCAGTCCTTCGACACGCCAGTGTGGCACAACGGTAAAGCGCTGCGTAAAGGATACACCACGGGATCGTGTGCGACGGCGGCGGCAAAAGTCGCTGCGTTGATGGTGCTGCGCCAGCATCTGATCCATCAGGTTTCCATTGTGACGCCTTCCGGGGTGACGTTATGCCTGAACGTGGAGTCACCGCATATCGAAGGGCAGCAGGCGATTGCCGCCATCCGCAAAGATGGTGGCGATGATGTGGACGCCACGCATGGGATGCTGATCTTTGCCCGCGTGACGTTAGACGATAGCAAAGAGATCGTCTTACAGGGCGGTGAAGGTGTCGGTACGGTGACCCGTAAAGGGATTGGTTTGCCGGTGGGCAGTTCGGCGATTAACCGGACACCTCGTCAGACCATTGAGTCCGCAGTACGTGAAGCGATTGGACCAAATCGCGGGGCAAAAATTGAGATTTTTGCGCCTGAAGGTGAAGAACGGGCGCAAAAAACCTACAACTCGCGGCTGGGGATTCTGGGCGGTATTTCGATCATTGGTACCACGGGCATTGTTACGCCGATGTCAGAAGAGAGCTGGAAACGTTCGCTATCGCTGGAGCTGGAGATCAAACGCGCGGCAGGGCTGGATCGCGTAGTACTGGTACCGGGTAATCACGGCGAACGTTTTGTGCGTGAGCAAATGGGGATCGACACACAGGTTGTGGTCACTATGAGCAACTTTGTCGGTTACATGATTGAAGAAGCGGTACGCCTGGGATTCCGCCAGATCGTGCTGGTCGGCCACCCCGGCAAACTTATCAAAATCGCGGCAGGGATCTTCCATACCCACAGTCATATCGCTGATGCCCGCATGGAAACGCTGGTGGCTCACCTCGCATTACTTGGCGCGCCGTTGGAACTACTGACGCTGGTCAGCGACTGCGATACCACCGAGGCGGCGATGGAACACATCGAAGCGTATGGTTTCCAGCACATTTATGACCATCTGGCCAGGCGCATCTGTATGCGCGTCCTGCAAACGTTGCGTTTTACCAAAAATCCCCCGACCTGCGACGCCATCATGTTCTCTTTTGATAACCAGGTGCTGGGGAGCAATCGCCCGATCGCCGAGATCGCTGAGGAGATGCAATGTTAACCGTTGTAGGGATGGGGCCCGCAGGGTTGCATTTGATGACGCCGGTGGCGCGCGATGCGGTTGCAATGGCCGATGTGCTGATCGGTGGCAAGCGACATCTGCAGCAGTTCCCGGATTTTGCCGGTGAGCGGTTTGCTCTTGGCGCCAATATTCCGGAGCTATTGAACTGGATAGGCGAACATCAGGCGCAAAACGTGGTGGTGCTGGCATCCGGCGACCCGCTGTTCTACGGCATTGGCACGCGGATGGTGGCGCATTTTGGTATTGAAAATGTGCGCATTATTCCCGGCATTAGCGCGGTGCAGTATCTGTGTGCGCAAGCTGGTATTGATATGAACGACATGTGGCTCACCAGTAGCCATGGTCGCAGTGTCTGTTTTGATGAACTGGCGCGACATAACAAGGTTGCGATGGTGACCGACGCGCTGTGTGGTCCGCGTGAAATTGCACAGCAGTTGGTTGCCAGAGGCAAAGGACATCGCTGGATGGTGATTGGCGAAAACCTGGCGATGGACAATGAGCGTATCCACTGCCTGCCTGTGAGCAAAATTACAGCCGACTATGACATGAATGCAGTGGTGATACTCGATGAAAGATGAGCTTTTTCTACGTGGAGAGAAAGTGCCGATGACCAAAGAAGCGGTACGCGCACTTGCCCTCTCAAAACTTGAATTACACCGCGCCAGTCACCTGATTGATATTGGTGCCGGAACCGGCAGCGTGTCGATAGAAGCCGCGCTGCAATACCCAGGATTACGCGTGACGGCAATTGAGCGTAATCCGGATGCGCTCAGGCTGCTGGACGAAAACCGTCAGCATTTTGCCTGCGCAAATATCGACATTTTTCCAGGTATCGCGCCGATGACTATCGCGGAAAAAGCTGATGCCATTTTTATGGGCGGCAGCGGCGGCCATTTGACCGAACTGATTGACTGGTCAATGCGTCAATTGCATCCCGCAGGGCGGTTGGTGATGACATTTATCCTTCAGGAAAACCTCAACACCGCGCTGGCTCATCTGGACCGTCCTGGCGTACAGGGCGTGGATTGCCTGCAACTGCAGGTTTCCTCACTTACCACGCTGGGTAGTGGTCACTATTTCAAACCGAATAACCCCGTATTTGTTATCGCCTGTCAGAAGGAAGGAACCCATGTCTGAGATTTTTGATCCCCGTAGTGTGTGGTTTGTTGGCGCAGGTCCTGGCGATCGCGAGCTGATTACCCTCAAAGGGTACCGGTTGCTCCAGCAGGCACAGGTAGTTATCTATGCCGGATCGCTGATTAACACTGAATTACTGGAATATTGCCCGGCCGGAGCGGAATGTCATGACAGCGCCGAACTGCATCTGGAGCAGATCCTTGATCTGATGGAAGCGGGTGTGAAAGCCGGTAAAACCGTCGTGCGTTTGCAAACCGGTGATGTTTCCTTATATGGCTCCGTGCGTGAGCAAGGCGAAGAGTTGACTAAACGCGGGATCGACTGGCAGGTGGTGCCTGGCGTTAGCGCATTCCTGGGCGCGGCTGCGGAGTTGGGCGTCGAGTATACCGTACCGGAAGTGTCGCAGAGTTTGATCATTACCCGTCTGGAAGGTCGCACGCCGGTACCGGAACGTGAACAACTGGAGTCGTTTGCCAGTCACCAGACATCGATGGCGATTTATCTTTCCGTCCAACGTATCCACCGGGTTGCTGAGCGTCTGATTGAAGGCGGTTACCCGGCGGCCACGCCAGTGGCGGTGATCTACAAGGCAACCTGGCCGGAAAGTCAGACCGTGCGCGGTACCCTGGCAGATATTGGCGACAAAGTTCGCGACGCAGGGATCCGTAAAACGGCGCTCATTCTGGTCGGTAATTTCCTGGGCTCGGAGTATCACTACTCCAAACTCTATGCGGCGGATTTTAGCCATGAATACCGTAAAGCCTGAATCACTTGCGCTATTTTGCCTGACCCCCGGCGGCGTTGTGCTTGCTAAACGTCTGGCGGCGATGCTGCCGGTAACCTGTTTTACCAGTGAAAAGCTGCTGGAGGAGGGGTTTATTCCCTTCGAAAACGGCTTTGCTAATACCGCCCGCGAAGCGTTTGCGAATTACTCGGCGCTGATTTTTATCGGGGCGACCGGCATTGCGGTGCGCGTGCTGGCCCCGCTGGTCAACGACAAATTTTGCGATCCGGCAGTGGTGGTCATTGATGAACGTGCCCAGCATGTCATTAGCCTGCTCTCCGGTCATGCGGGAGGAGCTAATGCTCTGGCGCGTTATCTGGCGGGGATGCTGGGGGCCGACCCGGTCATTACCACCGCGACGGATGTTAACGATATGGCGGCGCTGGACACGCTGGCGTTTCAGTTAAATGCCCGTATGAATGATTTCCGCTCGGCGGTCAAAATTGTTAACCAGATGCTGGTCAGCAACAAACGGGTTGGTCTGTGGTGGGACGACGAACTGGCACAGGACGTCAGCCATTGCGACCGCCGTGGATTTATCACGGTGACCGACCTCAATCAGCTTCCTGAACTGGATGCGCTGATTTGTATTACCTTGCGCAACAATCTGCCTGAGCTGCCAGTTGTGCACTGGAAGCTGGTACCGCAGCGAGTGGTTGCCGGAATTGGCTGTCGTCGGGATACGCCGTTTCCACTGTTAGCAGCGCTACTGGCACGTCAACTCGAAGCACAGCGCTTCGACCCGCTGGCGTTAAAAGCCATTGGCAGCATCACGCTGAAAAAAGACGAACAAGGGCTTATCCAGTTGGCCTCCTGTTGCCGCGTGCCTTTCGAAACCTTTACCGCTGACGCGCTGCGTGAGCATGAACACCGTTTTCCGGCCTCATCGTTTGTTCGCAAAACGGTGGGTACAGGAAGCGTTTCCGGTCCTGCAGCCTGGCTGCTGAGCCACGGACAACTGTTAGGCGAGACCCTGCGAGAACAGGGCGTCACGATCACTTTGGGAGTTTCACACTGATGTTAAGCGTAATTGGAATTGGCCCTGGCTCGCAGGCAATGATGACCATGGAAGCCGTTGAAGCATTGCAGGCAGCGGAAATCATCGTGGGTTATAAAACCTACACCCATCTGGTAAAAGCGTTCACAGGCGACAAGCAGGTGATCAAAACCGGGATGTGCAAAGAGATTGAACGCTGTCAGGCAGCGATCGAACTGGCGCAGGCGGGTCACAACGTGGCGTTGATCAGCAGCGGTGACGCTGGGATTTATGGTATGGCCGGGCTGGTACTCGAACTGGTCAGCAAGCAAAAGCTGGACGTTGAGGTCCGGTTGATACCTGGCATGACCGCAAGTATTGCCGCCGCTTCTTTGCTGGGTGCGCCGCTAATGCACGACTTCTGCCACATCAGCTTAAGCGATCTGTTAACGCCATGGCCGGTTATCGAAAAACGCATTATTGCTGCCGGTGAAGCTGACTTCGTTATCTGTTTCTACAACCCACGCAGCCGGGGTCGCGAAGGACATCTGGCGCGTGCATTTGAACTGCTTTCCGCCAGCAAGAGCGCACAAACGCCGGTTGGTATTGTGAAGTCAGCCGGACGTAAAAAGCAGGAAAAATGGCTGACCACGCTCGGTGATATGGATTTTGAACCGGTGGATATGACCAGTCTGGTGATCGTGGGCAATAAAACAACCTATGTTCAGGACGGCCTGATGATCACGCCACGAGGTTATGTGCTGTGAATTATGGTGATGTGCTGGTCATGGGCGGCACCAGCGACGCGCGCATGCTGTGCCAGCAACTGGATGCGGCAAACGTGGCTTACACCCTGTCAGTTGCGACCCCGACGGGAAAGCAGCTTGCGGGAGACATCAAAGGTCAGGTGCGCTGCGGGCGTCTGGAACGTGAGCAAATGATTGCCTGGCTTCAGGAAAATCGGACGCGCTGGGTGATCGATGCCTCGCATCCTTACGCCGAGGTAGTGAGCCGCAACATCATGAATGCCTGCGAAGCGGCGGGCGTACTGCTGAGTCGCTATCAGCGCCCTGAACAGTTAAGCGGTTTAACCCACCCGCACCTGTATACCGTACAGAGCATTCAGCAAGGCAGCGAGGTTGCGCGGCGCTTCGGTGACCGCGTGCTGCTGACGACCGGCAGTAAAGATCTGGCCATCTGGCGCGAAGAGTTGCCTGAAAAAACGTTGCTGGCGCGCGTCCTGCCTGTACCCGAAGTCATTCAGCAATGCGCGGACCTGGGATTTGGCGTCGGTGAGATCTTTGCGCTGTGCGGACCGTTTAGCGCCGAGTTCAACGCTGCGTTTTATCGCCAGTGTCAGGCTGATGTGGTGATCACTAAGGCATCAGGCGCGGAAGGGGGTTATCAGGAAAAAGTGCAACCCTGTCTGGAGGCCGGTATCCCCTGCATCGTGATTACACGCCCGGCACCGTTGGTGACGGGAGAAGAATTACTGGAAAGTCAGGCTGCCTTTGCGGCGCGTTTAACGCGCTGGCTGGCCGCGGCTTAAGGAGTTAGAGATGAAAAAGGCGCTTCTGGTGGTCAGCTTTGGCACCAGCTATCACGACACCTGCGAGAAGAATATTGTGGCCTGTGAGCGCGATCTTGCAGCCAGTTGCCCTGACCGCGACCTGTTCCGGGCGTTTACCTCAGGGATGATTATCCGCAAGCTCAAGCAGCGTGACGGCATTGAAATCGACACGCCGCTGCAGGCGCTGCAAAAGCTGGCGGAGCAGGGGTATCAGGATGTCGCGATTCAGTCGCTGCACATCATCAACGGCGACGAATACGAAAAAATTGTCCGCGAAGTACAAAGTATGCGCCCGCTGTTTTCTCGCCTGACGCTGGGTGTACCACTACTGAGCAGCGTTGAAGATTACGCACAGCTGATGCTGGCGCTGCAACAGCAGATGCCGGCGCTTGGCGAAAATGAAAAAGTGGTCTTTATGGGGCACGGGGCCAGCCATCACGCCTTTGCTGCCTATGCCTGTCTTGACCACATGATGACGGCGCAGCGCTTCCCGGCTCGCGTAGGTGCCGTGGAAAGCTACCCGGAAGTTGAGGTGCTGATCGAAAGTTTATCTCAGGAAGGGGTGACGGCGGTGCATCTGATGCCGCTGATGTTAGTTGCTGGTGATCATGCCATCAATGATATGGCCTCCGACGAAGACGATTCGTGGAAAACATTGTTTAATGCGGCCGGGATACCGGCTACGCCATGGCTCAGTGGACTGGGTGAGAACCCGGCGGTTCGCGCCATGTTCGTGGCACATTTACAGCAGGCGCTTAATGTTGCGCTGGAGGAAGCAGCATGAGCGGAAAACTGTACGCATTAAGCACCGGGCCTGGTGCTGCCGATCTGATAACCGTGCGCGCAGCACGCACGCTTGGGGCGCTGGATATTCTTTATGCGCCAGCCGGGCGTAAAGGTGGCGATAGTCTGGCGTTGTCGATTGTGCGGGAGTATATCGGTGAGCAGACCGAGGTTCGCTGCTGCCATTTCCCGATGAGTGCCGACAGTGCTGAAAAAGAGGCCGTCTGGGATGAGGTCGCTGCTGCGTTGGTACAGGAAGTGGAAGCGGGTAAACAGGTAGGTTTTATTACCCTCGGCGACGCCATGCTGTTCAGCACCTGGGTCTTTTTACTGCAGCGCATTGGTTCGCCTGACTGGTTAGAAATCGTCCCGGGCGTGACCTCTTTCGCTGCGATTGCCGCGCGTTCGAAAACTCCGCTCGCCATGGAGCAACAATCGCTGGCAGTGGTCTCCTGTACCGCGCCGGAAGCTGAAATTCAGCAGGCGTTAAAGCAGCATGACAGCCTGGTGCTGATGAAAGTGTACGGTCGTTTTGCGCGCATCAAAGCGCTGCTGCAACAAGAAGGCTTGTTGGACTGTGCACTGATGATGTCTGAAGCCACGCTGCCGGGCGAGCAGTGCTGGCGCCATCTCGACGAGGTGAGCGACGATCAGCCGCTGCCTTATTTCTCGACCATTCTGGTCAACAAACAGTGGGAGTATGCACAATGAAGCTTGAACAACAGCTAAAACAGCTGTCTTTCAGCGGGTTGGCAGCGGCGCTATTACTGATGATTGTTCCTGAGCAAGCGTTCGCGATGCACATTATGGAAGGCTTTTTGCCACCGATGTGGGCGCTGGCATGGTGGCTGCTGTTTTTGCCCTGCCTGTGGTACGGGCTGGTGCGCCTGCGCCAAATCGTGCAGGAAGATAACCACCAGAAAGTTTTACTGGCACTGTGCGGCGCCTTTATTTTTGTGCTGTCGGCGCTGAAAATTCCTTCCGTTACCGGAAGTTGTTCACACCCTACCGGCGTAGGCCTGGCAGTTATCCTGTTTGGACCAGGCGTAGTGGCCATCCTCGGGGCAATCGTTTTGCTGTTCCAGGCTCTGCTGCTGGCGCACGGTGGTTTGACGACGCTTGGCGCTAACGGTATGTCGATGGCGGTAATCGGCCCGGTTGTTGGGTATATGGTGTGGAAGTTGGCCTGTCGCGCGGGGTTCCGCCGTGATGTTTGCGTCTTCTTGTGTGCGATGCTGGCGGATCTTGTTACCTATTTCGTCACCTCAGTGCAACTGGGCGTGGCGTTCCCGGATCCGTCTGCTGGCGCTACCGGTTCAATCATTAAGTTCATGGGAATTTTCTGTCTGACGCAGATCCCCATCGCGATTGCGGAAGGGTTACTCACCGTGCTGATTTACGATCAGCTAACCAAACGCCAGTTAATAACCGCACAAGGACATTAACGATGAAAAAGACGCTGATTATATTGGGCATGGTAGTGGCGCTGGTGATCCTGCCGTTCTTTATCAACCACGGTGGTGAATACGGCGGCTCGGACGGTGAGGCGGAGAGTCAGATTCAGGCTATTGCCCCGCATTATGAGCCGTGGTTCCAGCCGTTATATGAACCGGCAAGCGGTGAGATTGAAAGCCTGCTGTTTACGCTCCAGGGATCGCTGGGCGCAGCCGTAATTTTCTACATATTGGGTTATACCAAGGGCAGGCAACGTCGTGATGACCGGGCTTGACAGGCTTAGCTATCAAAGCCGCTGGTTTCATGTCTCACCGGTGCGGAAATTTCTGCTCTGGCTAATGATGATGATTCTGGCCTTTACTCTGCCCCCGCTGGGGCAGGGTATCGAGATGTTGCTGATAGCGGCGCTCAGTTGCTGGCTGCTGCGGGTTTCTTTCTGGCGCTGGTGTCGCTGGATGGCGCTACCATTTGGCTTTCTGCTGGTGGGCGTCGTGACGATTTTGTTTAGCGTCAGTCGCGACCCGCATAGCTTACTGGCCAGCGTACCCGTGGGCAGCTACTGGTTGGGCGTTAGCGCCCCAGGACTTGTCACCGCCAATGAAACCTTCTGGCGCAGCCTGGCTGCGCTGGCGGCAACGTTCTGGCTGGTGCTGAATTTACCGTTTCCGCAGTTAATTATCCTGCTCAAACGTGCACATGTCCCACGACTGATGACCGAGCTGATTCTGCTGACCTGGCGCTTTATTTTTATCCTGTTAGACGAGGCACTCGCCATTCATCGCGCACAAACGCTGCGTTTTGGTTATCGTAGCTTGCCATTAGGCTATCGCTCGCTGGCGATGCTGGTGGGATTATTGTTTACCCGCGTGTTGATCCGTTATCAGCAAATGACCACCACACTGGATATCAAACTGTATCAGGGTGATTTTCACCTGTAAGGAAAAGTATGCTTGCCACCTCAGCGCTTTGGTTTCGCTACCAGGATGACCCGATTCTCAAAGGGCTAACGCTGGACTTTTCTCAACATGCCGTCACCGGACTGGTGGGGGCCAATGGCTGTGGGAAGTCCACGCTGTTTATGAACCTGAGCGGTTTACTGCGCCCACAACAGGGGGCGGTGATGTGGCAAGGAAAACCACTGGATTACAGCAAGCGCGGCCTGCTGGCGCTACGTCAGCAGGTGGCAACGGTATTTCAGGACCCCGATCAGCAAATCTTTTATACCGACATCGACAGTGACATCGCCTTTAGCCTGCGCAATCTCGGGGTGGACGAGGCTGAAATTGCCCGTCGGGTGGACGATGCCTTGACGCTGGTCGACGCCCAGCATTTTCGCCATCAGCCCATTCAGTGTTTAAGCCACGGGCAAAAAAAACGCGTAGCGATAGCCGGGGCGCTGGTGCTGCAAGCGCAGTATCTGTTACTGGATGAACCCACCGCCGGTCTCGACCCATCAGGGCGTACGCAGATGATCGAGATTATCAAACGCATTGTGGCGCAAGGAAATCATGTGGTTATTTCCAGCCATGATATTGATCTCATCTATGAAGTCAGCGATGCGGTGTATGTTTTACGTCGCGGAGAAGTGCTGACGCACGGTACGCCGGGTGACGTGTTCGCCCGTACCGATCTTATTGAACAAGCCGGGTTAACTCAGCCATGGCTGGTGAAATTGCACACCGAGCTGGGCTTCCCGCTGTGTAAAACAGAGGCTGAATTTTTTAGTTGTATGCGAGAGAACGCACTGAAGGAGGCGTCATGACGCAGGCGATAATGTTGCAGGGAACGGCATCTGATGTGGGTAAAAGCGTGTTGGTCGCCGGGCTGTGTCGAATTTTTTATCAGGATGGGCTGCGTACCGCGCCGTTCAAATCGCAAAACATGGCGCTGAACTCTGGTATTACGCCAGAGGGCAAAGAGATGGGCCGCGCGCAAATTTTTCAGGCTGAAGCCGCTGGCATTACGCCAGATGTGCGTATGAATCCGGTGCTGCTTAAACCGACCAGCGACCGTAAAGCGCAGGTTGTGCTGATGGGCAAAGTGGCAACCGATATGGATGCGGTCAGTTACCACGAGTACAAACCGCGTCTGCGGGATCAAATCCTGTCAGTTTATAACAGTCTGGCGCAAGAGTTCGATGTGCTGGTGCTGGAGGGGGCGGGAAGCCCGGCCGAGATTAACCTGCGCGATCGCGATATCGTCAATATGGGCATGGCTGAAATGGCGCAATGTCCTGTCATTTTGGTGGCGGATATCGACCGTGGCGGGGTGTTTGCCTCCATTTACGGCACGCTGGCGCTATTGCACGATCATGAACGCGCCAGGGTCAAAGGGGTGATCATCAATAAATTTCGCGGCGATGTGGCGCTGCTGTATTCCGGTATTGAGCAAATTGAAGCGCTGACCGGGGTGCCGGTACTGGGCGTCATGCCATGGCTGGATGTGGATCTGGAAGATGAAGATGGCGTTGCGCTGCAAAAGGGCAAATATTTGCGCACTGATAAACGCGACATCGACATCGCCGTGGTGCAAATCCCGCACATTTCTAACTTTACTGATTTCAATGCGCTTGCCGCACAGCCGGATGTGCGCGTGCGCTATGTGCGCCAGCCTGAAGAACTGGCGGGGGCCGATCTGGTGATTCTGCCCGGCAGCAAAAATACGCTGGGCGATCTTGTGTGGCTGCGTGAGAGCGGAATGGCGCACGGCGTCGTGCAATTGCATCGTAATAATGTGCCGGTGGTGGGGATTTGCGGCGGCTATCAAATGCTCGGCGATACGATCATCGATGAAGTGGAGTCAGGGCTTGGCACGCTGCCGGGTCTGGGCTTGCTCAATACCGTCACCCATTTTGCCCAGCACAAAACCACCACTCTGGTTGAGGGAAAAATGTCCTCCTCGCTGCCTGACTGGCTGGCGGGCGCGGCAGGGTTATCCGTTCGTGGTTACGAAATCCATATGGGCGAAACGACGTTAACCGAAGAATGCCGGTCGGTGATGACGCTGCGCAAAGACGGCGGCAATGTGGCTGACGGCGCGGTTACGCCGGATGGCCTGGCGTTTGGTACTTATCTTCACGGTGTGTTCGACAGCGATGAATTTACCCGGGCGCTGGTTAATGGCCTGCGCGTACGTAAAGGGTTAGCACCGCTGGATTCCACCTTCCATTACGCGCAATATAAATCGCAGCAGTTTGATCTGCTGGCGGATGCGATGCGGCAACACATCGATATTGAGAAAATTTATACCATCATGCAGCAACACCGGGAGCCCGTATGATGATTCTGGTTACCGGCGGTGCGCGTAGCGGCAAGAGTCGACATGCGGAAGCGCTGATCGCGGATTCTCCAAACGTTTTGTATATCGCGACTTCGCAGATCTTTGATAAGGAGATGGCGGCGCGAATTCAGCATCATCGCGATGGACGCCCTGCGCACTGGCGTACAGCTGAACGCTGGCAACATCTCGATGAACTGATAACGGCAGAAAACGATCCGCAGGAAGCCATTTTGCTGGAGTGCATTACCACGATGGTGACCAACCTGCTGTTTGCACTGGGCGGTGACAGTGACCCGGATAGCTGGGATTACGCGGCGATGGAGCAGTCGATCGAGGATGAGATCCGTTCGCTGATTGCTGCCTGTCAGCGCTGCCCGGCAAAGGTTGTGCTGGTGACCAACGAAGTGGGAATGGGGATTGTTCCGGAGAACCGTCTGGCACGGCATTTTCGCGATATTGCAGGACGCGTGAATCAGCGACTGGCGGCAGCAGCCGATGAGGTCTGGCTGGTGGTATCAGGAATTGGAGTCAAAATTAAATGAGTAAGTTGTTCTGGGCAATGCTCTCTTTTATCAGTCGCTTGCCCGTTCCTGCTCGCTGGTCGCAAGGACTGGATTTCGAGCACTATTCACGTGGCATTGTTATGTTCCCGCTGATTGGCGTGGTGCTGGGCGGGCTTACGGGGCTGGTCTTTATGGCGCTACAGGCCTGGTGCGGTATCCCACTGGCGGCGCTGTTTGCAGTGTTGACCCTGGCGCTACTGACCGGCGGTTTTCATCTTGATGGCCTGGCGGATACCTGTGACGGTATTTTCTCTGCCCGTCGACGCGAACGGATGCTGGAGATCATGCGCGACAGCCGGCTGGGAACCCACGGCGGACTGGCGCTAATTTTCGTGTTGCTGGCAAAAGTGCTGGTAGTGAGCGAACTGGCTTTGCGTGGCACACCGATGTTGGCGGCGCTTGCTGCGGCTTGTGTCGCCGGGCGGGGCTGTGCTGTTTTGCTGATGTATCGACATCGTTACGCGCGCGAAGAAGGGCTGGGCAACGTCTTTATCGGCAAAGTCTCCGGGCGTCAAACCTGCGTCACGTTGGGATTTGCGGCGATCCTTGCCGCCGTACTACTTCCCGGTATGCGTGGTGTGGCAGCACTGGTCGTTACGTTGGTGGCGATCTTCATTCTTGGGCAGTTATTAAAACGCACGTTAGGTGGGCAAACCGGCGATACGCTGGGTGCGGCCATTGAACTTGGCGAGTTGGTTTTCCTGCTGGCTCTGCTTTGAGTCAGTCAACATACTGGAACCCTTATGCAGACTTTATCCTCTTTACTTCACGCGATCCCTTCTCCCGATAGCGCTGCAATGTTGCGCGCGCAGCAACATATTGATGGCCTGCTTAAGCCGCCGGGAAGTCTTGGGCGACTCGAATCTCTCGCTGTGCAACTGGCCGGTATGCCAGGCCTGAAGGGTGTGCCGCATGTGAATGGCAAAGCGATGCTGGTGATGTGTGCCGATCATGGCGTGTGGGATGAAGGGGTTGCCGTTTCGCCTAAAATCGTCACGGCTATTCAGGCTGCTAATATGACGCGTGGGACGACCGGCGTTTGCGTGCTGGCTGCTCAGGCGGGGGCAAAGGTACATGTGATTGATGTCGGCATCGATGCTGAACTCATTCCCGGCGTGGTGAATATGCGCGTGGCGCGCGGCTGCGGTAATATTGCTCAAGGCCCGGCAATGCGCCGTTCTCAGGCCGAGGAACTGCTGCTGGAAGTTATCCGTTATACCCATGAGCTGGCCAGGGATGGCGTAACGCTGTTTGGCGTCGGTGAACTTGGTATGGCCAATACGACCCCCGCGGCGGCAATCGTCAGCGTATTGACCGGCAGCGATGCCGAGGATGTGGTCGGTATCGGCGCTAACCTGCCGCTCTCGAGGGTAGGCAATAAGGTTGATGTTGTACGGCGAGCCATTGCCGTCAATCAGCCGGATCGCAATGACGGTATTGATGTGCTGGCAAAAGTGGGTGGTTTTGATCTTGTCGGTATGGCGGGGGTGATGTTAGGTGCGGCGTCTTGCGGTCTGCCGGTCATCCTGGATGGTTTCCTGTCTTATTCGGCGGCACTGGCTGCCTGTCAGATAGCGCCGGAGATTAAACCTTATCTGATCCCGTCGCATTTCTCCGCCGAGAAGGGCGCTCGTACTGCACTGGCGCACCTGGAACTGGAGCCGTATCTCAACATGGGAATGCGTTTAGGCGAAGGCAGTGGTGCCGCGCTGGCGATGCCCATTGTTGAAGCGGCCTGCGCGATGTATAGCAATATGGGGCAGTTAGCTGCCAGTAATATTGTATTACCGGATGGCAAAGAAGCGTAGCCGCTCACGACCCCGCTTTATGGCGGGGGTTTTTATGTGCATTCTCGTCGTAACCCCCTAAAACAGATAAAAAAGCTATACTTAATGGATATCTGCTGCGACGAAGGAAAGGAAAAAGATGCGTCGTGTAAAACTGCTGTGTGCTCTTGTTATGCTGCTCGCGAGTCAGGGATCGCAGGCGGTGAGCTACCCATTGCCTCCTGAGGGCAGCCGTCTGGTGGGAAGCCCTTTGACGATAACGATTCCCGCTGGTAATACTCAGCCCCTGGAGGCTTTTGCCGCACAGTATGGACAGGGATTGAGTAATATGCTCGAAGCCAATCCTGGTGTGGACGTATTTCTGCCAAAGTCGGGTTCCACACTGGTGGTGCCACAACAGTTGATATTGCCTGATACCGTACGTGAAGGCATCGTCATCAACGTCGCAGAAATGCGGCTCTACTATTACCCTGAGGGTGCTAATACGGTAGAGGTATTACCTATTGGTATTGGGCAGGCCGGGAGGGAAACTCCGCGCAACTGGGTCACAGCGGTCGAACGTAAACAGGAAGCACCAAGCTGGACGCCCACGGCAAATACCCGGCGGGAGTATGCTGCTCGTGGGGAAAGCTTACCGGCGTTTGTGCCTGCCGGGCCTGACAATCCGATGGGACTGTACGCTATCTATATCGGCAGGTTGTACGCCATCCATGGTACTAATGCCAACTTCGGTATTGGGCTACGCGTGAGCCAGGGCTGCATCCGTCTGCGTAATGACGACATCAAATACCTGTTTGATACTGTGCCAGTTGGCACGCGTGTTCAGATTATTGACCGACCGGTAAAATTCAGCACCGAGCCAGACGGTAGCCATTGGGTTGAGGTTCATGAACCGCTGTCCCGCAATCGCTCCGAATATGAATCTGACAGAAAGGTTCCGCTGCCCATCACCCCCGTTTTGCGTACTTTTATCAGCGGGAATGACGTGGATGTGAATCGTGGGAATCAGGCGCTGGAACGCCGTTCCGGGATGCCGGTGAATATCAGTCTGGTGCAGACACATTAGCGATGCCACTACGCGGCTCTTTCTTAGCCCTGACTATGGTGGGCCGCTTTTTTAAGCTGATACTGACCCATTTTCACAAAACCGATATGGTCCGCCATCAA
This sequence comes from Citrobacter sp. RHBSTW-00029, assembly GCF_014104295.1. NCBI lineage: Bacteria > Pseudomonadati > Pseudomonadota > Gammaproteobacteria > Enterobacterales > Enterobacteriaceae > Citrobacter > Citrobacter sp. RHBSTW-00029. The sequence continues at coordinate 2,259,151 of NZ_JABXRT010000001.1, read as the reverse complement.
CTGAGCTTCGTGCTCGCTGTGGGTAACCAGCAGCGCGGTCTGGCCTGCGGCGCGTAAAATATCCCGAACCTCATTACCAAGGCGCTCGCGTGTGCGCTTATCCAGGCTGGAGAAGGGCTCATCCAGCAGTAAAATTTCTGGGTGTGGCGCCAGCGCGCGGGCTAACGCGATGCGCTGCTGCTGCCCGCCAGAAAGTTCATGAGGGTAATGGTTAGCATGACTGTGCAATTCCACCATTTTCAACAGCTCCGTCACTCTGGCCTGTTGCGCTTCACGTGGCATACGCCGTAAACCGAAGGCGACGTTTTGTTGTGCGGTCAGATGGGGAAATAAGGCGTATTCCTGAAAGACCATGCCGACATGACGTTTTTCCGGGGGCAAATGAACGCCGGGACCAGCGATACGCCGCTCTGAGACATAGATCTCTCCACACAGCAGTCGTTCAAAACCGGCAACTGCACGCAACACCGTTGTTTTCCCGCAGCCTGAAGCACCAAGCAGACAGGCAATTTCTCCTTTGCGTACCGACATTGAGAATCCGCTCAGGACCGGTTGCTGGCTGTTGCCGTAGGCAACGTGCACGTCCTGGAGTCGTAATGCGATTTCTGACATTGTTGCTCTCTTAACCACGGCGAGTCATCTGGTGACGCACCAACAATATAACGGGCAGTGTACCTGCTAAAACAATCATTAGCGCGGCGATAGCACCTTCTTCATAGGTCCCGCGGGCCGCTTCTGCATACAGCAGAGTGGCCAGCGTTTCGAAATTTACCGGGCGCAACAGCAGCGTTGTTGGCAGTTCTTTCATCGCATCGGCAAAAACCAGCAATGCGCTGCTCACTAATGCCGGACGCAGTAACGGAAAATGAACGCGGGCAAATGTTCCGGCACCGTTTTCGCCGAGCAATCGTGAAGCCTGTTCGAGTGACGGCGGGATGCGGCCCAGACCGGAGTCCAGCGCGCCGATGGCAATTGCCTGGAAACGCATCGCGCAGCAAATGACCAACAAAATACCGGCAGACATCAGCGGTAACCCGCGAATATCCAGTAAGTCGGCCAGCCAACGATCGACAGCCATCGCTGGGGGCAAAAAACCAATCGCCAGAATCGTTCCGGGCACCGCATAACCGAGGGAGGCCAGACGCATCACGCCACGACGAAAGCCAGGCATCGCGTTGTCTGCTGCGCTATGGCGTGCGCTCCAGGCCACCAGCAAGCTGACGCAAATCACCACCAGCGTGGTGCCTGCTGCCAGCAAGAGCGTATTTTGTAATGCTGAAAGCAACGAGGCGGAAAGGGGGCTCGTGTCCCCTAAGCGTTTGGCACTTTCCCACATCAAAAAGAGAACCGGGGCCACAAAGCCCAATATAACCGGTAGCGAAATGACCGCGCCGAGTAGCCAGCCACGCCAGCCGGGCACGCGAGTGGGTTGGATTTCCCGCAGGCTTCGGCTGCTGAATCCTTGCTTTCTGCGCCCGTAAAATTCCAGCGTCAGAATGAAGAAGATAAACATCAGCATCATGCAGGCGATTTGTGCGGCGGCGGATAAATCAGAGCGAGAGATCCACGTGGTGTAGACGGTAACGGTTAACGTTTGTACGCCGAGGAACTCCGATGCACCAATATCGTTGAGCGTTTCCAGAAGTGCCAGGCTGATGCCGACAGCCAGTGCCGGGCGCGCCATTGGCAGGGCGACCCGGAAGAACGTCCCGGCAGCGCTGCATCCCAGCGTGCGGGCAGCCTCAAGTAAATGGGCCGGTTGACTGATAAAGGTGGCGCGGGTCGTCAGGTAGACGTAAGGATAGAGCACTAAACCGAGCAAAATAATCGCGCCGGAAAGCGAACGCAAATCCGGTAGCCGGAACTGCCGTGGACTGTCAAAGCCCAGCAGGAAGCGGATAAAGGTTTGCAGAGGGCCAATTGGATGCAGTAGATCGAGCCAGGCAAAGGCGACGATGTAGGTTGGCATCGCCAGCGGCAGCAGCAACGCCCAACTGAGGATCTTACGTCCAGGAAAGTCCCATGCTGTGATGGCCCAGGCGCTGCCTACGCCAATCACGCCAACCAGCACTGCCACACCGGCTAACAGCAGTACGGTATTTTTTAATGCTGCAGGCAGCACAAACGTAATGAGATTGTCCCAGTGCGATAAATCCGACTGGGTAGCTTGCCAGATAAGCGCAATGATGGGAGTCAGGACGCCAAGCGCAATGCAAAGCGCCCCAAGGTGCAACGGCGTTAATAATGACTGCGGCCCGGAAACTAGGCCGCGTAACGTCGGAAACTGTAGAAGTTTATTGATCGAATCCAACTTTATCTACCAGCAGACTTGCTTGTTTACGGTATTTCACAATTTCGGTTAACGGAATTTTATCGACATCGATCTCACCAATTGTGGCGTTGATCACCGGATCGAGAGTGACACCTTTCAGTACCGGGTATTCGAAGTTCGCTTTTGCGTACTGCTGCTGGGCAGGTGCGGAAACCAGATATTCCATCAACTTAACGGCATCGGCTTTATTGGGGGCATAGCGTGCTACTGCCGCGCCGCTGATATTGACGTGCGTGCCGCCATTTTCAAAGGTTGGCTTAACGACTTTAATTGCATCGCCCCACTGACGTGCATCGCTGCCTTCTTTGGCGTTTTTCATATGGCCGACGTAATAGGAGTTCGCCAGGCCAATATCGCAAATACCCCCGAGGATATCGCGGGCAACGTCACGGTCGCCGCCAGTCGCTTTACGTGCCAGATTCGCTTTCACGCCACGCAGCCATTCTTCCGTTTTTGCTTCGCCGTGATGGGCAATCATCGCGGCGATCAGCGCCGTATTGTACGGATGCTGACCGGAACGAATACAAACCTTACCTTTGTACTCGGGGCTGGCGAGCTGTTCGTAATGCCAGTTATCGATTGGCATTGACTTCTCGGCGTACAACACTCGCGCACGCATTGACAGCGCAAACCACTGATTATCCGCACCGCGGAGATTGGCCGGAATAGCCGCTTTCAGTGCTTCTGACTCCACGGGTTGTGTCACACCCGCTTCGACTAAATCGATAAGGTTCCCGGCGTCAACGGTCATCAGCAGGTCGGCAGGGGAGTTTTTACCTTCCGCTTTAACACGCTCAAGCATGCCGTCCTTGATATAGACCGTGCTGACTTTTATACCGCTGGTTTTCGTCCAGCTATCAAGCAGGGGCTGAATCAGGCCCGGTTCACGGGTGGTATACAGCGTTAACGCATCCTGGGCGAAAGCCGGCAGGCTGACAGAGAGGACGAGAGCAGAAGCAAGCGTGATACGGCGCAGTCCAGTGCGAGGCAGAGCATTCATCGTTTATATCCCAGCGTAATTGGAACGTACAGTGACCCGGGCAGGGGCTCATTTTTTGCCTGCGTACAATAAATGATAATCACTAGCAATTACAATCATTGCAAAGTGTAAATAATTTACATTTACATAACTTTAATCAACGGTGTGAAGTGGCCTGTCCCTGTTATGGATAAGATATTTAGCATCCATGAATACACTGGGTCGCCGGCTGCCTGGCGTTACCAGGCGTAATCACTTAAGCCCGCGTAATAAACGAGACAAAGTGATTAAGTACCCGGCTGACTTCGCGGCTTTTTAGCCATATCATCATGGTGTTCACTTTACCTATCTGTGGCGTAATCATATGACTGCGGACAGGGAAGTTATTCTCATACTGTCTGACAACATTTTCCGGCAACAGCGCAATCCCCATCCCGGCACTCACACAGCCAAGGATCGCCTGAAAAGAGCCAAATTCCAGAGGATCGGCGTAATCGACCCCCTGTAGGCGCAGCCATTCTCCCAGGCGGGAGCGATAGTTGCACCCTTTAACAAAAACCAGCGGCCTTGTCACCTGGAGGTCAGCGCCAGTAATGACATTCTGGTGCTCTGCCGCTGTTACCAGTACCAGCGTTTCCTGACATAACACGTGTGATTGCAGGGGCGAATTTTCCATATGCAGTCCCTGATGATCGGCAACGAATGCGATTTCCAGTTCATTGTTCAGAATGTGTTGCACCAGCGCCTCAGTAGGGGAGGTTTTCAGGTTTAACTCAATGGAAGGCATTTCGCGGTGGAAATTCGCCAGTATCGAAGGGAGACGTACCGCTGCGGTCGTTTCCATTGCACCAATTCGCAATGGCCCCGCCACTTTTGTTCCCAGCATCGACAATTCTGCTTCCTCTAACAACGCCAAAATTTTGTTGGCGTAACGCAGAAGCAGTTCGCCCTCAGGGGTAATGTAGAGTCGATTTTTCTCGCGCACAAACAGAGAGACATCAAGGCTGGCTTCCAGCTGTTTAAGGCGGGTTGTGACATTCGAAGAAACGCAGTTCAGACTACGTGCAGCAGCGGATATGGAGCCCGTTTCCGCCACCGTTTTAAACAAGTTCAGAGAGGTACTGTTCATAGAAGCATCACTCAAAGTGAATGTTTTCGTTATTTTTATTAACTTTTTATTATCATTTCCTTGTGTAAGATAACAATCAAACTTAATTCGTCTTTTGAGGCCAAAATATGGATCTCGATCACAGTGCTGTTGGCCTCCGTCAGTTGAGTACTGCTGTATTTGGTATGATCGTCTTGACCTTAGGAATGGGCATTGGGCGCTTTTTATATACGCCTATGCTCCCGCTTATGCTTCATGAAGGACTGTTTACCTTTTCACAATTATCCATAATTGCCAGCGCCAACTACGCAGGTTACCTTGTTGGCAGCCTCCTTTTCTCTTTTGGTATTTTTAGCGCTGTCAATAAGTTAAGAGTGTTGTTACTGGTCTCAGCACTACTTACCGTCGTGCTGATTTTTTTGATGGCAAAAGTGACCCAGCCAGAAATTATTTTGTTAATCAGGTTCCTCGCAGGTGTGGCAAGCGCGGGAATGATGATATTTGGTTCAATGCTGGTCCTTCAGCATACTCATAACCCTTTTGTTATCGCCTCTTTGTTTTCGGGCGTAGGAATGGGCATTTTTATCGGCAATGAATATGTCATTGCTGGCGTATCCTACGCCTTAAATTCACATGTGTTGTGGATTGGCGCAGCCATAGTTTCAGCGATACTTTTCGTCATACTGACGATGCTATTGCCGAAAGATAAGTATATGATCTCCTCAGTAAAAGCTGCCGCAGGTGCGGAGTCGGATATCCAGTGGTGGAATTTAGCCTTACTGTATGGCCTGGCGGGGTTCGGTTATATCATTGTCGCCACGTATTTGCCGTTAATGGCCTGGGGGGGTGGCAACACTTTTTTAGCCGACCATATCTGGTCTATTGTCGGCCTTGCTGTTATTCCTGGCTGCTATGGCTGGCTCTGGGCTGCTCGCAAATGGAATATATTATCCTGCCTGAGCGTTAACTTAATTGTGCAAGCGAGTTGCGTAGTCATGGCCATATTTATTAACTCGCCACTGCTGTTAACCATTAGTTGTATTGGATTTGGCGGCACATTTATGGGTACAAGCTCTTTGGTCATGCCGCTGGCTAGAAAAATAAGCGCACCCGAGAAGATTAATCTCCTCGGTCTTGTTACGCTGACATATGGGATAGGGCAAATCCTCGGCCCATTAGTTGTCAGTGTCTTTCAGAGTAATAAAAATGGGATGACCTACTCCATATTGCTGGGGGCAGCCTCGTTATTTATCGCAGCAGCGATTAGTTATTGGCAATACAACAAAGTTAAATATTCTGGAAAATAATGATAATAGTTATATTCCAGCTAATAACCTTAATAGTTCTTGCGGCAGAACTCGTTTTCAAAAGCAGTATGACTCTGTTCTGCTGTTTAACGGGTTTGCGCTCTTCTCTCTGTGCGCATTTCCCATAATTATCTGGTTTACAGGAGTTTTTATGCCCTATGTAAATATTAAGATCACCAATGAAGGTGTTACCGATAAACAAAAGAAACAGCTGATGGAAGGTGTTACTCAGCTACTGGTGGATGTGCTTAACAAAAATCCTGACACCACTATTGTGGTTATTGACGAAGTCGATACTGATAACTGGGGAATTGGTGGCGTACCGGTGACCGAATTGCGTGAAAAAGCCAGCAAAGAGTGAATCTGATGGCGGGGGGCGTGGGCTCCTCGCCTGATATCAGTTTGTGATAGAACAATTGACCTGGAGAGGGCGTCGATGAGAGTGTTGGCAGGTATTATCCTCTGTTTTCTCGTCGGGCAGGGATTCACGTTCTGTAATGTTCCACTGGGTATGATGTTTGGTGCCCTCTTTACCGTGATTATACTTAAGCGGGTTGGGATCTCCGTAACCTCAATGCCGGGGAGTATAACGGTCATCCAGCTTTCTCTCGGTATCTCAATCGGGATGATGTTTAGGGATTTTTCATATGGTGAACATCGCCAGTTCAGTCTTTTTTTTGCTCTGTTATTACTTTGCTTATCTTTGCAATTTACCTTGAGCTACTTCTGGTGTGTGCGGCGGTTGGGCTGGAGTAAAGAAGAGGCGCTTTTGGGTGCGGTGCCCGGAGCGATGGCGGCGGTGCTGGCGCTAGCCTCCCATATTAAGACTCCGCCACAAAAGATTGTTATCTCGCATTCTCTGCGTCTCATTACCCTGACGTTTCTGGCTGGCTATATCACCCGTGGCGCATCCGTAGATATTCTGGCATCGACTCCAGCCGTTTTTTTCTCCGGCCACAATCTGCTGTGGTTGGTGGGAATGGTAGTAGCAGGATATATAACGGGGAACTTCCTAGAGCGCTTACATTTTCCGGCGCCCTATATGATCACCTCGCTGATCTGCGCGGCGGCGTTGCACACTTTATCCTCGCAGCCGCTCACTTTTCCCGATCTCTTCAACCAGCTTAGCATGGTGTTGATGGGGATCGTGCTGGGGCACCATTTTACGACGTTTTCTATGGCTGAATTTGGCCGTCATCTCTGGTCATCGGCTCAGCTTGTCTTGATAGGGGTAGGGGCGACGGTATTCATGGCATTTATCTCCGCGCGTTTGCTGGACTATCCTTTCCCGGTGTTAATGCTCTCCTGGGTGCCTGGCAGCGTGGAATCGATGTCATTTGCTGCGCTGGCGTTAAAAGCAGATGCGAGTTTTGTTATGGCTAACCACATTATTCGTATGCTGATTATTCATACAGTACCTGCATTGGTGTTATTTCGAAAAAGGCAGATAAGAGTAGGTTAACAACCGCAGACGAAAGCCAGCCTGGCCTGAGATGGGCCATCCCATGCCTCAAGCACGTCGGTCAAACTATGCTCCAGTTTGAGCTCTCGACTCAGACCTTCAATTGATATGGGCACCCGGAGCGGTAAGCGACTGGAGCGTATACCCAAAGTCGTAGTGAATGAAGTGCTGGTCCGACTGGAAGCCATTCTGGCCTGATGCTTTAGTCGCAATTCCATAATAACAAAAAGCCTGCTCAAGTTTCCTTAAGCAGGCTTCTTAAATATGGCTCCTCCGACTGGATGCGATATCTAATGTATCCAATTGAATATTAATAAGTTAAATTTCAAAAATTAAAATGAGGCCCTCAAAAAAGCCCCAAATGTAATCCCTGTTTTAAAATGTGATATAGGTCACGCTGTAGTAAACAAATATAACTAATCGGCTTAGTGTCAGAAGTGGGTTTATCAAATCTAAATTTACCGGGCTTATCCCTTTTAACATGCAAAAATATCTACCAATATTACTGTGTAAATACACAGCATTACTGGCTGGGTAACATTTGAACAACATGCAAATCACCAATATTGCCGAAGTGTGATAACAGATCATTGATCTATGCTGAACTTGGTTTGCACAGGGTAAGGTGCTAACCTTTAATTCCGAACCTTGTGACAGATATGGAAAATATGTTCAGTTCAATAGATTTACACCGCAAACAACCAGATGTAACTTTAGAGCAACATGTAAGAAGAAAACGACTTGAGCTTGGGATAGAAGTTACAAATAAGTATAAAATTTATTTGGATTTACGGTTTTGGATACTTCTTAGAGAAGTTGAGCTTGGACGAAATAACAATCAAAATTTAATTCAACTCCTTCATCGTATTAAATGTCTGGTTGATGATGGTGTGGGCATTTGTCCTATATCTGAAACTGTCTATGTTGAGCTTATGAAACAGAGTGACAACAAAACAAGACTTGCCACTGCAAAATTAATAGATCGCCTAAGTCTTGGTGTCACACTTATTGTTAATCCAGCAAGGATTAATCAGGAATTATGTAGTGCCATTTATTCTCTGGCTGGTGCTGAAAACCTTATCCCATTAGAATATTTAGTATGGACGAAACTAAGTAATATATTTGGTGAAATCCACCCACATCAAACATCTTTTGGATTATCCGAAGAGTTAGTTATTCAAAAGTCTTTTTTTGATCATATGTGGAATGTTTCACTCACAGAAATGATGAATTATATCGATTTCGAAAGTTGGAAACAATCAGATTGGCAAAAAACAGCAGATAACCTTAACTTAGGAAATAAAGAAAATGCTAGCGAAATTAAAAGTTATCAACATGCATATCGTATTGAATTTGAGGGTGGATTAAGCCTCTTCAAAGAGGAGTTACAGCAACTATTTAAGAATGCCGATAATGCAGGATATAACAAACTTGAAGTCAATAGCGAAAATCTTTCTGAGCAAGAGCGATTTAGAAAATTTTCAAAATTAGTTCGAACGCTGCATATAAGCGCTTGTTGTTATGCAGCAGTAAGATGGGACCAAAAACGCAAGCTTACAGGTAATGATCTTCTTGATTTCCATCATGCCGAAGCAGCTCTAGGATATTGTGATTTATTTTTGACTGAAAATCCTTTGAAGACTTTAGTAAGTCAGAAAAATTTAGAATTACGACATGATTTTTCATGTATTGTTGAATCATCAGTCATTGGAGGGCTCAACGTTCTGGATGCCAGAAAAGGCTGACAAGGGTGTAGCTATGAAAATATTTGCCCACCCGCTAATTCTAATCGTGAACAATATACTACAAAATCACTTAGGTAGGGATTGTGCAACAACATTCCCTAATTGCACTGGCAGCGGTATCAATATCTCCCAGTAGGGCTGGTACCCTGGCCGTAACTCATATGTTTCACTGCACCAATATGACATGGCATTTCGTTCGACTTGCCACATATTACCTGTAATATTCAACAGGTTCATATCCCCTCTATGAACCTGGCCTTCATATTCTAATTCAAATATTTTATAAGGGGAATTCCAGTTAGTTGTGCGCCTAAAATTTTCTGCACTTTCTATGCTGTCAGATGCAAACATACAGCAAAATCTTGTTGTTTTATGCGGAAAGTGGTGCCTCCGAATTAGTTCAAATATGAACTCAATGGCAACAGATGTAGAATTAGCGTTGTTAACTAGCGAACTATTTAGATAATGATTTCCATGCCGTGAAACAGGAAATTGCATAAGGATTCCATTATCATCTCGTAACCAATCATTTGGGCTTGTTATTTGATGTGTAAATGTTTGTCCAGGATGACACTGAGCCGTTCTGTCAAGGGTGTAATAGGTTGTCATAAGCATCTATTAATCATTTTTTAAAGAAAAGCAATTCTATCATTGCGTTGCATACAATGTCTTGATTATGTATTACAAAATAATTAGATGCTTTTGCAATCAGGACAATCTCCAGATACTGCAAAAATTTATGATTGCGCCAAACCCTGAAAAATATGCATACATCTGCACCAGTATCGTCCCTTTCAGTCCTTTCCGGTCTGGCGCTGTTACCCTTAGCGAACCTTTACCCCTTCGTCCTTTTTCCTTTACTGGCAGATCACATCATGATTGCACCAGAACAGAAAATTATTCCTCTTCCCGCCGCCCGTAAACCTGTACCACATACCGCCCACGCCCGTCGCCGTGGCCCAAATCCATTGAGGTCAGCGCCAGTACTTCTTTATCGCTGAATCCCTGCGCCTGATGGTGGCGGAGCGCATCCTGCGCCCACGCATAGCGCAGTGAGTGCGGGGTATAATTCCCCGTCAGTCCGGCTTCAGCGAGCGCTCCCCGCCAGTAATTCATGGCTTTCTGGAGATTCGGCTGTTCGATCAGCCTACCGTCACGTTGCTCTGCGACAGATAAGGCATTATCCAGCGCTTTTTTGACTGCGCCAGCATCAAGAATAACGGTTTCGCGCGGACGATGGCCTTTGGTGCCAAACACCACGGTTAAGCGGGTTTCGCCGCGCTCCAGCGCCTGTTTCCACGTTTTCAGTGACTGACAGCACTGAACCGCTTCCTGCGAGCGCAACCCCATCAGCCTTGTCAGTTCCAGCGTTACCGCCAGCCCTGCATCTTTATCGCGGACGGCTTCCAGTACATTGCTGTAATACTCCGCCGTGATGGCCCGGTTGGTGCCGTTACGCGATGCGCCAGCCAGCCCTAATGCTTTATTGGTCAGTCGCTCATGTTCGGCTACCTGCTTACGTCCGGCCTGTTGCAGTACGCCACGCAGTGCGGCCATTTCATTTTGCAGCGTCCGTTTGCCAATCTGCTGCGCCAGCCGCGCCTGAATGTAGCATTCAATATGACGAACCTTGATCTGCTCCACCCGCTGGATCTGGATATTCAGAGAGCGTAAATGGTGGCTGAACCGCTGCACGATATGAATGCGATCATCCACCGTTTTAAAACTGCCGCCAGCCTTTTTCGCCAGCGCCTTCATTTCACCGCCTAATTTGCCCATAGCTACCCCTTGCCGCTGTTAAAAAGCACAATCTGGCCCCGGCGTATGCTGTGTGGCTGCGCCAGAACGATACCTTCACGCCGGGGTGGCAGGTTGTTGAGGTGTAGGGAGTTTCAGACTGTACGCGGTACAGGCTGCCTGCCGTAGCAGGAAATTCTCCGGGGCGTCATGCCCCCCTCGGTATCGATCTTTTTCTCCTTTTCTGAACCGACAGCGGCCTGAAAACGGCGTGTCAGTGTGGGGGATTGAGGGCGCAGGCCAGATTTTCCGTGGCTTGCGTTGGCGTGGTGGAACGGCGTCACTTGTGTCCGCGATACGGGACTCAAGTGACGCCCAGTCAGGTGTCGTGCCCTGAAAGAGCACATTCTGGTGCAGTTTTACGGTCACGCGGCAGCAAAGCCTTACGGCAAATGCAGGCCGCAGCCCGTAAAGTAAAAGGCGCTGGTGTGGCAGCAGATGCAGGATTTACCGAAAAGTTTCCGGCGCGGTGCAGCATCGACCAGTGGACTGGTGCAGGTAAAAGGCGCTGAAATTCAGCAGGTATAAGTGGGCCTGGAAATCGGGTGATTTCCGACAAGGTGGAACAGTAGCCAGCGAACTGGCGCAGTAAAAGGATGTAGCGTGTATAACTTCGGGCCTCCGCCGCGATGTTCTGCGACCCGGTGTTTGCAGAGGTTAGCACCGGTAAAGGGATCAACCGTCCTGATAACAGGTGCTTCTTTCAGGTTGTGAAGCAAAGGGAGCTGTCGACGACAGCATATTGCAGGAGGGAGATTACACCCGGTTTATGAGGATGAAAAGGGGAAATCTTTTTTCTGGAAATTGAGTTGTTTGTGGATTTTTTCGTCATTTTGTGAATGACAGTCTGCCGCGCTTCGCTTGTCTTCTCCCGCTCTTCCGCCAGCAGAGCTGACAGAAGAGCGGGAGAGTCGGTTTAGCTTCAACGGTATTCCGGCTTGCGATAACGGGACGGCCAGATTTGCTCAGGAGCAACACCTAACTTTTCAGCTATCAGTCTCTCACCTTTGGGCCAGTGCCTTATCAGCGCATTCGCCAGCGTGGAGGATGCCAGCCCCGCCTGACGGGAAAGTGCAGAAAGCGACGTTCCCCGCTTTTTAAGCGCCGCGATAATGTCGGCAGAATGCCAGTCCTGCGGCATCATGCTGCCACCCCGTCAATAAATTTTACGCCTTCAGGAGTGCGCAGCCAGCGTGGGGCTTTCATTTCCGCCGCGAAGTAGTTGAGCAGGTCATACAACAGCCAGCTAAGGAATTTCTCCGTTTCAGAGGAAAATCCCTGTCCTGCCAGCGTTTGGGTCAGGGCGAGGCAGTAGTTGCAAATTTCGGTACATTCAGGTTCGAAGCGGGGGATACTGACGGGAAGGGTATCGACGGTCAGGCTTTCAACAAGATGGGGCGGGACGGGGTCTAGCAGCGTGGGCTGGAGCAGCGTCAGGCAGGTATTGATCCTGCCGCAGAGCGCCATTTTTAACGCTATATCGTTACTTTCAATCAGGGTTTCGGCGAAATTTTCGCAGTGGCTGGCAAGGACGGTGAAATCCGTGGCGGCGTTGAAGGAAATGTTGAGTAACGGGTGAGTCTGGTTGAGGGTTGTAGCCATAGGCAACCTCCAGTGAGAAGAAAATTATTCCCACCACCAGAGAGGTCAATCTCATGGGTGGTGGAACCGGACGGGGTTGACCTTACCGGCCTCACTGACACCGGCGCGCTTTGCAGCGCCCCCGCCCGGCCCACCATTGAGGTGCAGCAGAACGCACGACACAAAAAAAGCGCAGACGCGCCTTTGTGTCGTCAGTGAAGTATTTTCAGGAGGTCAATCCCGGCACCTGAATTTGCAAGTGCGAGTAAAAGATACCGCGATTAGCCGCCAACATCAAGAGACACTCTGGAAGGCCGATCGCAGAAAATAAAAAACCCCACTGGTGAGGTGGGGTTCTTTATTTTTCGCTCTCAGGCTACAGGTGGCAGTCTGAGCGACATTGCGTGATAATACAACCTGACAGGGAAAGTCTAACCTGCTTCAATGACCATTGCAAATGCAACCACAGAAATTATAATACCAGCCGTCAGGTTGTCACGCTTCAGACCAAGCCGATTTCAAGCCCTGACTGCCGGACGGGTGGTGCCGCAGGCGGTGCCCCGGTCTGGAGCGTGATAATATAACCTGATAATTGTAAACCCGCTCTGACAGGCAATGTAAGGGTAAAGTGCGGGTGTTGCGCTCCTTTTAAAAGGAGAGCGAATGGACACGTTGATGCGTAAGCTGATTGTGCTCATTGCCGTACTGGAGCTGTTACTGGCTCTGCTACGGTTGATTGATCTGCTGAAATAATTCACGGATTGAAACGCACTTAAGGGGAAACACCCGTTTCCCCTTTAATAAAGTCTTTGTATTACGATACTTTTTTCAGCCGACTGGCAAACTGATACGGTGAAATATACCCGCCAGTGTTCGCATCCAGATAATCCGCCCACCACTGCATCATCGCGATCCGTTCCTCCAGATATTCCGCTTTATGGATATAGGCGGCGCGAACGCTGTTTCTTTCCTGATGGCTCATCTGCTTTTCAATGGCTTCTTTGCTCCACAGTCCCGACTCACTCAGTGCGCTGCACGCCATCGCCCGGAAGCCGTGGCCGCAGACCTCTTTTTTGGTGTCGTAACCCATCACGCGCAACGCCTTATTAACGGTGTTGTCGCTCATGCATTTATCCTGATCGTATTCGCCGGGGAAGACAAACACCAGATGGCCGGAAAGTGCTTCAACCTGCTTTAATATCGCGATAGCCTGATCGGACAGCGGAACGATATGCTGTGTTTTCATTTTTGTGCCGCGGTGAGAAAACTTGACGCTCTCTATCTGCTCCCGCTCTTCCGGGATCACCCATAATTTCTGCTGCCAGTCGATTTCACTCCAGCGGGCAAAACGCAACTCGCTTGAGCGTACGAAGAACAGCAGCGACAGCTTAAGCGCATATTTCGTCAGCAGTCTGCCGCAGTAACTGTCCGTCCAGGATAATAGTTCAGGCAACTTATCCAGCGGCAGGGCCGGGTAATGGCTGGTTTCCGGTGGAGTAAACTCACCGCCCAGATCCAGCGCCGGGTTTGATTTGATTAACTGCTTTTTCACCGCATAGCGCATGATTTCGGTGACATAGTTTTTCAGTCGTGCAGTGATTTCCAGAAAACCTTTGTTCTCCACTTTGCGCAGGGTGAATAACAGCGTCTCCGTGGTGATCTGATCGATAAGGCAGTCCCCGATATCCGGGAAAACATACATTTCCAGCCTGCGCTGAATGGTGTTTGCATAATGTTCAGACCAGCGCCTGTGCTCGCCGTGCCAGTTCATGGCGATCTGGCTGAACGTATGCCCGTTTTTCTTTTTCTGCTGCGCAATTTTCTTGTCAGCAGAGGGATCAACTCCTTCACGTACTTTCGCACGTGCGGCATCGCGTAACTGTCGTGCCTTAAAGAGAGAAACGTCCGGGTAGGGGCCAAAGGCCAGCTTTTTCTCTTTCCCGTCGATGCGGTACTTCATGTACCAGAGTTTCGAGCCGTTGGGTTTAATCAGCAGGTACAGTCCTGAACTGTCTGCCAGTTTGAAGGGTTTTTCAGTGGGTTTAGTCTTGCGGATAGCGGTATCTGTTAATGCCATAGCGGGGGGCTCCATTTTCTCACCGAACCGTGAGGCCCCCGATTAAGCCCCCAAAAACTATGGATGTCAAGAAACCCGGCAATCCTTCACAGGACAACCGGGTCAAGATAACTTCTTGTTTTTTAAACGCTTCAGGACTTATAGGAACGTCATGAAACTAAAATTTGGCTCCTCTGACTGGACTCGAACCAGTGACATACGGATTAACAGTCCGCCGTTCTACCGACTGAACTACAGAGGAATCGTTGTGGAGGCTTATCTTAGCGGCGAAAAAACTTTTGTCAAACCCCAATTCCTACATTGGGGATCAATTGGTGCTTCTCTCGACAGTTTGTTGCATTTACAGACATTTTAAATGGAAAAAACTTTGCAGCTTTTTTGATTCTCCCTCATCATTTGAAATGAGGTTTCAACTTTCTTCATTAAGGTCCACTTTGAACGTCTCCGCAGCCTTACGCCAGGTCGCATCCCGCACGCCCTGGTATGCCAAACGCAAGCGTTATAAAGTTCTCTTTTGGCGCGAAATTACCCCGCTTGCTGTCCCCATTTTTCTGGAAAACACCTGTGTACTCTTGATGGGAGTACTGAGCACCTTCCTGGTGAGCTGGTTGGGTAAAGAAGCTATGGCAGGCGTCGGACTCGCCGACAGCTTCAACATGGTCATCATGGCATTTTTCGCCGCCATCGACCTTGGCACGACGGTGGTGGTTGCTTTTAGTCTCGGAAAGCGCGATCGCCGACGCGCCAGAGCCGCAGCCAGACAATCACTGGTTATCATGACGATATTTGCTGTCGTACTGGCGGCGGTGATTCACTATTTCGGTGAGCAGATTATTGATGTCGTTGCAGGAGAAGCCACCCCTGATGTAAAAGCACTGGCACTTACCTATCTGGAATTAACAGTGCTCAGCTACCCTGCGGCGGCAATTGCGTTAATTGGCAGCGGCGCACTGCGCGGTGCCGGAAATACCAAAATACCGTTATTGATTAACGGTGGTATGAATATCCTGAACATTATTATCAGTAGCATCCTGATCTACGGCATTTTTTCCTGGCAAGGGCTGGGATTCGTCGGCGCAGGTCTGGGGTTGACGATTTCACGTTACATTGGTGCCATCGCCATTATATGGGTGCTGATGATTGGATTTAACCCAGCGCTGCGCATTCCCCTGAAGAGCTATTTTAAGCCGCTGAATCTTGCCATCATCTGGGAAGTCATGGGGATTGGTATTCCTGCCAGTATAGAGTCAGTCCTGTTTAACGGTGGCAAGTTACTTACGCAGATGTTTGTTTCGGGTATGGGTACCAGCGTAATTGCCGGTAACTTCATTGCCTTTTCGATAGCGGCACTGATCAACCTGCCGGGAAACGCTTTAGGTTCCGCGTCTACTATCATTACCGGCAGACGTCTGGGAAATGGACAGATTGCTCAGGCGGAAATCCAGTTGCGGCATGTATTCTGGCTCTCCACAATCGGATTAACCGCCATCGCCTGGCTAACCGCCCCGTTTGCTGGCGTGATGGCTTCGTTTTACACCCACGATCAGGATGTAAAAGAGGTCATTGTCATCCTGATTTGGCTGAACGCGGCATTTATGCCGATATGGGCAGCATCATGGGTTCTTCCTGCTGGATTTAAAGGTGCGCGTGACGCCCGTTTCGCTATGTGGGTCTCCATGTTGGGAATGTGGGGCTGTCGTGTTGTCGCCGGCTACACCCTCGGGATCGTATTAGGCTGGGGTGTCGTTGGCGTCTGGATGGGGATGTTCTTCGACTGGGCAGTACGGGCCGCGTTATTTTACTGGCGTATGGTCACAGGCCGTTGGCTGTGGAAATACCCTCGTCCTGAACGTGAAAAGTGTATAAAACAACCGTCTGCGTCTGAATAAGCGACGAAATGAAGAATATTTCAGCAAACGATCGCAAATATCCATTCAGGCTTTGACAATGCAGACAGGCATCGCTAATATTCGCCCCGTTCACACGATTCCTCTGTAGTTCAGTCGGTAGAACGGCGGACTGTTAATCCGTATGTCACTGGTTCGAGTCCAGTCAGAGGAGCCAAATTCCGATTCTTACGCTTCCTTATGAATCCTTATTCGATTGTGATTCAATAAGTTAGCGTAAAAATCTTTCCCGATGCGTATCTGGTTATCCCTCCGCATCCGGTTAATTTGGTGGTCAGATTTGGGGTCAGATTGGTTCGATTCTGGAGTGCCCCCCAAATGTCTTTAAACGATTCAAAAATCCGCAACTTAAAACTTTCTTCCCGTCCTGTAAAACTCTCCGATTCACACGGTCTGTATCTGCTGGTCAATCCGGGCGGTTCGCGTATCTGGTACCTCAAATATCGTTTTGGCGGCAAAGAATCCCGCGTCAGTCTCGGCGCTTATCCGCTCATCTCGCTCTCTGAGGCAAGACAGAAACGTGACGATATCCGTAAATTACTGGCGCAGAATATCAACCCTGCACAACAGCGCATGGCTGATAAGGCCGCCGCTTCTCCGGAAAAGTGTTTTAAAGCTGTCGCGCTGGCATGGCACAAAACCAACAAAAAGTGGTCGGCTGATTATGCCGCGCGTATTCTCGCCAGCATGGAAAATCATATCTTTCCGGCGATTGGTCATATGCCCGTCACCACGCTGAAAACGCAGCATTTTACTGCATTACTGCGGGTTATTGAGGATAAAGGCTTTCTCGAAGTCGCGTCCCGAACCCGGCAGCAGCTTTGTAACATCATGCGTTACGCCGTTCAGCAGGGACTCACCGAAAACAACCCGGCGCAGCATCTGGAAGGCGTCACCGCACCGCCGGTTAAAAATCACTATCCCGCCCTGCCGCCGGAGCGGTTGCCCGAATTGTTTGAGCGTATCGGCGATTATCAGCAGGGACGGCAGTTAACGAGGCTGGCGGTGGTGCTGACCCTGCATCTGTTTATCCGCTCCAGCGAACTGCGCTTTGCCCGCTGGAGCGAGATTGATTTCAGACACAAAATCTGGACCATCCCCGCCACCCGCAAGGCCATTGACAAAGTGCGTTTCTCTGGTCGTGGCGCAAAAATGCGCACCCCACATATCGTGCCGCTTTCCCGGCAGGCCATTGCCATTCTGAAACAGATACAGGAAATATCTGGCCATCTGGATTTAGTTTTCCCCGGTGACCACAACCCGTACAAGCCGATGAGCGAAAACACCGTCAACCGGGCGCTGCGTTTAATGGGCTATGACACCAAAACGGATGTCTGCGGGCATGGTTTTCGGGCAATGGCCTGTAGCGCACTGATGGAATCTGAACTCTGGTCGCGGGATGCAGTGGAACGGCAGATGAGTCATCAGGAGCGTAACAGCGTAAGGGCGGCGTACATCCACCACGCTGAACACCTCGACGCCCGTAAGACCATGATGCAGTGGTGGTCGGATTATCTGGACGTCAGCCGCGATGGATACGTTGCGCCCTATATTTATGCGCGCCAGCATAAGGCGGCCTGAGCCAGCGGCAATGTAATCTGTTGAAAATGAAAACGCAGATCCAGGTTGAACCGGATCTGCGTTTCTGCATTAAAAGGTTTTATCTTCAATATTCCGGTGATTAATCGGAAAGCATACAAAATTATTTGGGGCCAAATAATTATATGGCAAAAACTATCAATTTTAATAAATTAACAGGTAAATACCACAAATCATTCACGCGTGAATAATTTTGTACGAAAACCGATGAATGGTGCAATTTTATAAGGTAATGGCTATCAGTCAGCCTCTTCCCGTCGCCCGTAAACCTGCGCCACATATCGCCCGCGCCCGTCGCCGTGCCCCAAATCCATCGCCGTCAGCGCCAGTGTTTCTTTCTCGCTGAATCCCTGCGCCAGATAATGACAAATGGCGTCCTGCGCCCAGGCATAGCGCAATGAGTGCGGGGAATATGCGCCAGTTAAGCCAAGCCCCGACGCCTGACTATGCCAGTATTTCATCGCGCTTTTCAGGTCGGGTTTATCGATCAGCCTGCCGTGTCGCTCTTCTGCCACAACCAGCGCAGTATCCAGCGCTCTTTTGACAGTGCCAGCATCAAGAATCACGGTTTCACGCGGGCGGCCGCCTTTGGTGCCGAACACCACAGTCAGCCGGGACTCGCTCCGCTCCAGCGCCTGTTTCCACGTTTTCAGCGACTGCGCACTCTGCACCGCTTCCTGCGAGCGCAACCCCATCAGCCTTTAGAGTTCCAGCGCTGCCGCCAGCCCCGGATCTTTTATGCGGGCGGTTTCCAGTACATGGTGGTAATACTCCGGCGTGATGGCCCGTTTCGTGCCGCTACGGGATGCGCCGGACAGACCCAGTGAACGGTTGTTCAGCCGTTCACTCTGCGCCAGCCTGTCAGGTCCGGCCTGTTTCAGGATGCAGCGCACCGCCGCCATCTCGTTTTGCAGGGAACGCTTCGTGATACCCTGCGCCAGCCGTTCACGGATATAGCCTTCAATATGCCGGGCCTTAAGCTGCTCCACCCGGCGGATCTGCACATTCTGCGCCAGCACCAGACGCTCACAAAACCGCTGAGCCAGCCTGATGCGGTCATCCACAGTTTTGTAGCTGCCGCCCGCCTGCTGCGCCAGCTGCTTCATTTCCTGCTCCAGTATCCCCATATATTCCCCTTTTCATGATTGCCGTAAACTCATCCCAAAAACCAACACTGATACAGCTTTCCCCGGCGCGTCGGCCGATAGCCCCTGTTTTTTTGTCGGGGCTGCGAACGATACCTGAGCGCCGGGGCGGCAGCCGTTGAGGTGTGGTGGGGCTTCGGTTGTGCTCTCTGAGCAGCCGCCCGCTTGCGCGGGTTATCCCCCGGATCGTCCGGATCCGCCTCGGTATCGGTTCATGTTCTCCTTATGGGTCAAATGGCCTGAAAAGGCGGTGCCAGAATCCAGCCAGTAGCTGGCGCAGTTGAGTTTTCTGGTGCAGGTCGAAAAGGCTGCGTGCGTCACTTTCCCGCTCTGCGCGGGTAAAGTGACGCACTGGACTGGTGCAGTGCTCAAACGTTGCGTTTCTGGTGCAGTTTTACAGTCACGCGGCAGCAAAGCCTGACGGCAATGAAGGCTGCAGCCCGTCAGGTAAAAGGCGCTGAGAGTGTCAGCCAGTATCGGTTGGCCAGGATAATTCCGGCGTGGTGCAGATAAGGCCAGCATTCTGGCGCAGTAAAAGGCGTTGTGATGTGGAAACGTTGGCCTCCGTCGCAATAATCCGCGACCCGGTGTTTGCAGAGGTCTGCACCGGTAAAGGGATCAACCGTCCTGAGGGTTCAGGTGCTTCTTTCAGGTTGAGAAGCGTTGGGCGCTGCCGAAGCAGCGGAGTGCAGAAATGAGATTACACCCGGTTTATGCGGATGAAAAGGGTAAACTTTTTTTTCGGAAAAATAAATTCCCCGGGATTTATTACTGAATTTGTACCCCGGAGATAAAAGCAAACGTTCTCAATACAGATAAATTCCCCGTAGCTTCAGACAACGACCGAAAGGGGAATTTGCGGAATGATAAAACGGCTCCTGGTGCATCAGTCGGGTAAAAAGGATTTACCCGTTGTTGGAATGCCATATGGTGGCGCACAGCACTTCTTATATTTCTTTCCGGTACCAAATAGACAGGGGATTTCATTTTGTTGCAACGCCTTCTGTTGCCGGTATTTAAGGAATTTATAATGCAAATGAGGGGGGCATGGAAATTATATGAAACGTAAAATGATGCTGTCAGTCACGATATAAAACGGAATGGTTGTTGCCGTAATTGTTTATGGCCAAACGGATTTAAATATTCATATGACGAATAAATATATTTTATATATTCACTAGATATATAAAATAAGCAAGCAGGGCGAGATACCATTGACTCTCATGCTAAAAATATTATATTGAAACAACCTGACAGATAAAAACTACAAACCTTACAAGTTGACGTGTGTATGTTCGCAATAGAAATAAAATAACAGCATGTTACCGCGCTGTTATTTTATGGGCTGTTTTGTTGCATTGCCATTATATACATGCCCTGCAGTAGTTGTTACCGATAAATACTACAGGTGACAGGGAAAATAAACCAAGGGAAATAAAATGAATAAATGCTTCAGTATTGTCTGGAGTGAATCACAACAAAAATATGTTGTGGCTTCCGAACACGCCCGCAGTTACGGCAAACCCCGCACACTTCGTTGCCTGGCACTGACCGGTCTCATTGCCGCACTGTGTTATCCACTGGCTGCGCAGGCTGGTACCGGTATGCAGTCCGGGCCGGACCCGCTCGCCCAAAAAGGCTCCCCTTTATCATGGTTTCCGGCTGATGGGGGTGGCAATGCCGTGGGCAGTGATAACAGCCAGACCCTTTCTGCGGCAGATGTGACAACAGCAGGCAGTGATATCTGGCGTATCTACGGCGGGCTGGATGTTGCGTCAACGCCTGATGCAACTGACGCGATTGCCGGCGAGAGCATCGCAAACAACAATACCCTGACCCTGTCCGGCGATACCATCTCCTTGACTGGCGGGCTCTACGGCGGCTACGCGCTCAGCCGGGCAGTTAATGGCCTGAACACTGAGGATGCCGATGCGTCTGTGAATAATCAGTTTGTTGATAACTCAATAAATTTAACCAGCGCAACAGCAAACGCAAACCAGGCAACGGCCTTCGGCAATACCGTTAACGGAGAGCATGTGCAGATTGTCTCTGGCGGCGATACGGGGCTTACCCTGAGCGGCGGCATGGCACAGAGTCAGGCCGTTAACGCATGGACTCTGGGGGATGCAACCGGGGGGAACGCCAGCACTTACGCCGACGTCTACGCCAGCGCCTACGCCCACGCCACTAAATCCGCTGCCACGGCAGGCAGTGCCACGGCAGAAGGTAATACACTGACGGATATCACGGCAGGTGATAACAGTACCCTGAGCGGCGGCATGGCACAGAGTCAGGCCGTTAACGCATGGACTCTGGGGGATGCAACCGGGGGGAACGCCAGCACTTACGCCGACGCCTACGCCGACGCCGACGCCGACGCCTACGCCTCCACCGCCACGGCAGGCAGTGCCACGGCAGAAGGTAATACACTGACGGGTATTACGGCGGGTGAAAACAGTACCCTGAGCGGCGGCATGGCACAGAGTCAGGCCGTTAACGCATGGACTCTGGGGGATGCAACCGGGGGGGCAGCCTACGCCAGCGCCTACGCCTACGCCCGCGCCACTGAATCCACTGCCACGGCAGGCAGTGCCACGGCAGAAGGTAATACACTGACGGATATCACGGCAGGTGATAACAGTACCCTGAGCGGCGGCATGGCACAGAGTCAGGCCGTTAACGCATGGACTCTGGGGGATGCAACCGGGGGGAACGCCAGCACTTACGCCGACGCCTACGCCGACGCCGACGCCGACGCCTACGCCTCCACCGCCACGGCAGGCAGTGCCACGGCAGAAGGTAATACACTGACGGGTATTACGGCGGGTGAAAACAGTACCCTGAGCGGCGGCATGGCACAGAGTCAGGCCGTTAACGCATGGACTCTGGGGGATGCAACCGGGGGGGCAGCCTACGCCAGCGCCTACGCCTACGCCCGCGCCACTGAATCCACTGCCACGGCAGGCAGTGCCACGGCAGAAGGTAATACACTGACGGATATCACGGCAGGTGATAACAGTACCCTGAGCGGCGGCATGGCACAGAGTCAGGCCGTTAACGCATGGACTCTGGGGGATGCAACCGGGGGGAACGCCAGCACTTACGCCGACGCCTACGCCTACGCCTCCACCGCCGCGGCAGGCAGTGCCACGGCAACCGACAATACACTGGCCCCCGGCAAGTACAGCGGCAGCAACAGCCAGCTCTATGCCGGTCACGCGCTGTCGGCAGCCGATAATGCCCGTACCGACGGAAAAGCACAAGCCGGGGCAGATGTGAATGCTCATGTCACTGATGACGGCGTACAGGCCGGTACCGCCACTGCCACAACCAGTCACCTGACGCTGGCAGGCACCACGCTGACTGGCAGCAATCTGCTGTATGGCGGTTATGCCGCCAGTACCGCCACCAACGCCCACACCACAGGCAGTGGCGATGCCATGCTGAATATAGCATCTGATGCATCCCATCTGTCTTCCGCCACTCTGGAAGCCCACAGCGGTGATGCAACCGCCAGCGACAACGATATTCTGGTCAGCGACAGCAGCAACATCAGCGGCGACCTCTATGGCGGCTATGCCGTCTCGCAGGCTTATAACGGCTGGACAGAGGGGGCCGGCACGGTACAACTGAGTACCGGGGGCGGGAACAGTTATACCGCCACAGCAGGCAATACTGTGGCCAGCAACAACATCGTCACGCTCGGCAACGGCACCGTGTCGGGAGATATCTACGGTGGCTATGCCCTTGCTGAGGCCTGCGTCAGTAAAAGTGTCAGTGGTGGCTGCTCTGATAATGTCAGCAGTACCGATACCGTGAACGTCACCACGGGCACCGCCACCGCCAGCAATAACACCGTTATTCTGGATGGCAGCAACGGCAGCGGCAACCTGAGTCAAGCTAATCTCTATGGTGGCGTGGCGCTGACCCGCCAGGGGGCGGCTGAACAGGCCGGCATCACAGAAGGCAACACGCTGGCTGTTCAGGGTTTTGATGGCACGGTCAACAGCGTGCAGAATTTCCAGAAATATCAGTTTGAGGCTGACGCCAGCCCGCAAACTGAGGACACCGTGCTGACCGTCACGTCAGCCGTGGATTTCACCGGAGTGACAGACATGACGGTTGACCTGTCGGCGTCGGACTACAACAGTATTACCAGCGATGCCATGCTGACGGACGATATACTGATGGCGTCTGACACGGGGATAACGGGGTTTGACCCTGCCACAGTGTCCTTTACCGGCACCACAACAGATGTTCCGGATTACCTCACGATTGACCCACAGGTTGTGCAGAATAACAATCAACTGGTACTGAATCACCCCGGCCTGTCCTGGAATGCCGCGCTGAACGCCCACGGCACATTCACGCCGGATAAGGATAAATCCTTTGAGGTCACCAGCGTTCTGGCGGATGTGACAGACAGCAGCAAACGGGACAGTCTCTGGGACGGTACCACCCTGACCAAAGCCGGTGACGGCACGCTGATTCTGAGCGGCGACAACACCTACACCGGCGGCACCAATATCAACGGCGGCACCCTGGATGCCAACAGCCTGACGGCGTTGGGCACCGGCGATGTGACTAACCATGCCACCCTTAACCTCAACGCTGCCGGGGAGTACATCACCGCCAGCCTGACCACCGATGATGGCGGCGTCACCTCATTGGCCGCAGGCACCACCCTCACCACCGGCACGCTGGACCAGCAGGACGGCAGCACGCTGAACATCAACCTGGGCGATAGCGCCAGCAGTCCGGTTATCACCGCCGACAGCGCCAGCCTTGACGGCACGCTGAATATCACCGGCATCGGTAATGTTGCGGACTCGCTGACCAGTGACCCGTACACCTTCACTCTGATCGATACCGACAGCGCCATCAGCGGCGATTTCGACACCCTGACCATTGCCGGAATGGACGCCAGACAGACTGACTTCCTCACCGTGGACGGGCGCGTTGACGGCTCACAGTACCAGCTTGCCGCCTCGCTCTCCTGGTATGCTGACGTGGATGGCGCCGCTACCGACGCTCACGGCACCTTTACCCTGAGCGACCCGGATGGCAGCTTTGAGGTCAGCAGCGTACTGGCGGATGTGAGCGCCAACAGCGGCTGGGATGGCAAAACCCTCACCAAAGCAGGCGACGGCACGCTGATTCTGAGCGCGGCGAACACCTACAGTGGCGACACCGACGTCAACGGCGGCACGCTGTGGCTGACCGACACCGGCGTGATTGGCGCCACGGGCAGCACGCAGAACGTCAACGTCGCTTCCGGCGCGACATTCGGCGGCACCGGCGTGGTCAACGGCAACGTCAGCAACAGCGGCAGCATTGCCATGAGCCAGAGCGCCACGGAAACCGGCCACACCCTGACCATCAACGGCGATTACAGCAGCAACAACGGCAACCTGTATATGAACACCTATATGGGCGACGACAGTTCACCAACCGATAAACTGGTGATTAGCGGCGACACCTCAGGCAAAACAACGGTTTACTTTACCGCCACGAACCCCGGCGAAGACGGGGCGGCCACCAGCAACGGCATTGAGGTGATTGATGTCGGCGGCAGCTCGGGGAGTGAAGATTTTACGCAGGGCAACCGCGTGGTGATGGGGGCGTATGAATACCGTCTGTATCAGCATACCGACAGCGACTGGTATCTGGAGTCGAAGGCGAACGACGACGATGACGGTGGTGATGTCATACCGCCGGATGGCGGTGGCGATGTGACGCCGGGCGTGCCACAGTACCGTGCCGACATCGGTGCCTACCTCGGCAACCAGTGGATGGCGCGCAACCTGCAGATGCAGACCCTGTATGACCGCGAAGGCAGCCAGTTGCGCAGCGACGACGGCAGCGTCTGGATGCGCTTCAGAGCCGGTCGCGCCGACTCCGGCGCCGCAGGGGGCAGTATTGATATCGACCACAACTACTCGCAAATCCAGTTTGGCGGCGACATCGCGGCCTGGGGCAACGGTGAGCAGAGCCTGACCGTCGGCCTGATGGGCAGCTACATCAACGCCGACTCCGACAGCACCGGCAACAAAGGCGCGGACGGCAGCCAGTTCTCCGCCAGCGGCAACGTCGATGGATACAACCTCGGGGTGTACGCCACCTGGTTTGCCGACGCCAGAAACCACAGCGGGCTGTATGTTGACAGCTGGTATCAGTACGGCTTCTACAACAACAGCGTCAGCAACGAGGGCCTCGGGTCAGAAGACTACGATTCCAGTGCCAGTGCCGTCTCGCTGGAAACCGGCTATCGCTACGACATCGGGCTGAGCAACGGCAACACCGTCAGCCTGACCCCGCAGGCCCAGGCCACCTGGCAGCATTACACCGCCGACAGCGTGACCGACCACAGCAACACGCGCATTGACGGCCAGGACAGCGACATCTGGACTACCCGTTTAGGTCTGCGGATTGACGGTAAGCTGCACAACAGTAAAGCGGCAGTCATCCAGCCATTTATGGAGGTGAACTGGCTGCACACCAGCGACGATACCAGCGTGTCGTTCAACGACATGCAGGTGGACCAGGATATCCCGGCCAACCGCGCCGAGCTGAAGGTGGGTATCCAGGCGAACCTGAACAGCCAGTGGAGCGTCAGCGCCCAGGCGGCAGGGCAGACCGGCAGTAACGACTACCGTGACCTGAACGGCAGCCTGAACGTGCGGTATAGCTGGTAACGACGTTCATAATAAAACGCCCCCGGACATCAAGACCGGGGGCGTTAAGGTGTCAAAAACCGCGAGTCGTCGCGGTTTTTTCATCTGTATGGTGGCACAGGGAATGGTATTAATTCCGTACACAGAAACCAAAGGAACTAACCCAGTTGGCGAACACCATTATGGGGCCAGTTCACAGTGAGATTAGGTTCAGTCTCCTTCGATACCTCGTTTTCCAGCCCAGAAAGACTATTTTTGAACTCTTCATAACTAGCTTCAGCCGCTGGAGGAGAATGGAAAAACAAGCCATTAATGAAGATCGGTACTATTTATCTGGTTCGAAAGAAAGCAGAGATGAGATGGTGTACAAACCATAGTACTCAGCTTACATGCAGAAAGGAAAACCAGAAAAAAATAGGTGGTCATTCTGGTGGTCTTGACAATCCCAATTTTTAGGTTTAGCTTACCAATCAGCCAGTTAATGGCTAAGGCGATCCCAGTCAGAGGAACCATATTTAAGAAGCCTGCTTAAGGAAACTTGAGCGGGCTTTTTGCTTTTTAGCTTTTCAGTAAATCCACCCGACATGCAGGTGGATACTTTACAGACTGGGTATTATCAGAACTGGTAGCTGGCAGTGAGGCTGACGTTACGCGGCTCACCATAGACGATAGAGCCTTCGACATTGGTATCGTAGGTTTTATCGAACAGGTTATTGATATTGCCCTGGAGGGCGAAATTCTTCGTTACCTGGTAGCGAGTGAATAAATCCACCAACGCGTAGCTTCCCTGTTCTGCACGGAACGTGCCGTATGGCGTCACGGTATCGCTATACACTCGATTCTGCCAGTTAACTCCGCCCCCCACGGTCAGTGCCGGCAGGGCAGGCAGGTTATAACGGGTGAACAGTTTTACTGTAGTACGCGGCAGGTTCGGATTGACGGCATTGCCGTCGTTGTCATCCGCAACGTACCGCGTTGCGCCGAAAGTCATCTGCCAGTTATCCGTGATCGCACCGTTCACTTCGAATTCAACGCCTTTGCTGACCGTTCCATCCATCGCTTTAAAGGCCGTATCCCCATTGCTACCGGCGATTGGTACGCCGGTTGATTGCGCCACGTTATCCTGCTCAATGCGGAATACGGCGAGGGTGGTGGTTAAACGGCTGTTCATCCAGTCTGATTTCAGACCAACCTCGTAGTTGTTGCCGGTAATAGGGGAGAGATATTTACCGGAACTGTCGCGTTTGTTCTGCGGCTGGAAGATAGAGGTATAGCTGGCGTAAGTGGACCAGTTATCATCGATGTCATAAACCAGACCCGCATAGGGCGTGGTGTGGTTTTGTTCCATGCTGTAGGTCAAGGTGTCGATACGCCAGTTGGTATAGCGCGCGCCGACGATCAAATGCAATGGGTCGGCCAGAGAAATGCGCGTTGCGGCGTACAGCGATTTCATGTGCGTGGTATCGTCCTGAGCCAATGACTGCGGGTTCCAGTTGGTTTCCGGGAAGTTACCATTGTAGGTATAAAAGCTGCCGATTTCGTTGGGGAAAACGTTCGCCCACGAGCTCTCATAACGGTTATTTTGCTTGCTGTAACTGCCGCCCAGCATCAGGTTATGCTGACGACCAAACAGGTCGTAGCCACCATCGGCAAAGAGATCGACGGCATCGACTTTACGCTTGCCGCTATTCCAGCCTGTTCCACCCACGTAATCATAGCCCGGTCCATAGTTGCCATAGGGACCGATCAGTGTGCCGTCAGCTTTATTAACGTAAGCGTCGACGTACATCATCTTGCTGTCGAACTTGACCTCGGAATGTGTGGCATTCAGGGTTGTTTGCCAGGTATCCGCGAAACGCTGTTTGAGTGACACGAAGACTTTGTTGATGTCTTTGTCATTGTAAGTCCAGTCCGGCGCGGTGCTGCGCGAGCGGTCGTAGCTGTTTTTGCTGCCATCGGTATTCCAGCGCGGCAAGCCGCCCCAGGTTGGACTGTTGATATCAATACGCTGGTATTCGTAACCTGCTGACAGGCTGGTGGTGTCGCCCAGATCGGCATCGACAATCCCCGAGAAAAACATTTTTTCATTGTTGTAACGGTCAAGCCAGGAATCGTTATTTTGATAACCCGCCACGATGCGGGCACGCACGTTGCCGTCTGCCGTCAATGGGCTTTGCAAATCCGTCACATAGCGTTGCTTATTCCAACTGCCGTATTCCGCGGAGACATTCCCCGTGAACTCGCGGCTGGTTGCATGTTTACGGATCATGTTAATTGATGCCGAAGGATTCCCCGTGCCGGTCATTAACCCGTTTGCACCACGAACCACCTCTATACGTTCAAACAAGGCCGTGTCGGAAAGGGCATCGCCGAGGTTCCAGCGGGATTCAAAATAGGTCGGGATCCCATCGACCATGTAGTTATCGATCTGGAATCCGCGAGAGAAATAGCTGCTGCGATCAGAGTCCGCCTGGCTTTTACTGATCCCCAGGGTGTTATCCATCACATCACCCAGTGTCTGGAGTTGCTGATCTTCCATACGCTGTTGGCTGACGATGCTGACAGATTGCGGGATATCTCGCTGTGTCATCTGCATTTTTGTGCCTGCGGATGTCGATTTAACGCTGTAATCCTGCTCATCACTGGATGTGGCGGAGGCTGAACCATCAACGATCACGGTCTCTTCTGCGGAGGCGGCGAGGCTGGTACAAGGCAATAACGCAGCCGTAATACAGGCTGCCAGGAGGGATGGGACAATGGCAGAACGATGCTGTTCGTCCCTGTAGTGTGTTGTGAAAGACATCGGAAAGTCCTTGATAATTATTAATATTAAGTTCGAATCACGTGACTGCGTAATGAACCCTTTGGCTGTTAATTATTTTTCTTTCATAAGAATGCAAATGCGAAATATACGCATTCATATTCAATGTGTAAACAAATGCTACGCATAAATGAAATATTGTTTCAGTACTATGTCTGAGCGATAGCGCCGGGAAATGGTTATAAGAACAGCGCTGGCAGGGCTTTTTGCTTAAAAAATCGAGGGTTAAAGTTGAAAGAGCGTGAGTAACTCGCTCATACTCTATACTCGCAGAGTCACCCGGCGTAGCATGGCACAACGCATGGGCTCTTAATGAAAAAGGAAAACGTCGTGGCAGAAGAAACTATATTCAGCAAAATTATTCGTCGTGAAATTCCGTCGGACATCGTATACCAGGATGAACTGGTCACTGCGTTTCGTGATATTTCACCTCAGGCACCAACGCATATTCTGATCATCCCGAACGTTTTAATCCCAACCGTCAACGATGTGACGGCAGAGCATGAGCAGGCGCTGGGACGAATGATCACAGTGGCGGCGAAAATCGCTGAGCAGGAAGGCATTGCCGAAGATGGATACCGTTTGATTATGAATACCAACCGTCACGGCGGTCAGGAGGTGTATCACATTCATATGCATCTGCTGGGTGGACGTGCGCTTGGTCCAATGCTCGCGCATAAAGGTCTTTAAAAATGACCAGAGGATGCATTGCGCTTACGTTGGGTCTGCTGTTGCTGGCTGGCTGCCGTTCACACCCGGAAATTCCGGTCAGTGATGAACAGTCTCTGGTGATGGAATCAACAGTACTGGCGGCGGGTATCACCGCAGAGCCGCCTGAATTAACAACGTCTGATATTCAGGTCTCAGCATCCTCACGACTCTATAACGAAAGACAAGAACCCGTTACCGTTCATTATCGGTTTTACTGGTATGACGCCAGAGGGCTGGAGATGCACCCTCTGGAAGCGCCACGCAGCATGACTATCCCGGCTCGTTCGTCGGTAACGCTGTACGGCAGCGCCAATTATCTGGGGGCGCACAAGGTTAGGCTTTATCTTTATTTGTAAGGGGTGAATCTTGAAGATCAAAATGAATCGCTACGCATTGATTGCCGCGCTGGCGATGTTTCTCTCTGGTTGTGTGGCTCAACGTGAGCCCGCGCCGGTAGAGGAAGTGAAGCCAGTACCGGAACAACCCGTGCAGCCGCAACAGCCAGTTCCGGTTGTACCAACGGTGCCAACCATACCGCAGCAGCCGGGTCCGATTGAACACGAGGACCAAACGGCGCAGCCAACCCCACGTCAGCGTCATTATGACTGGAACGGGGCAATGCAGCCGATGGTCGGCAAAATGCTGCAAGCTGAGGGTGTGAAAGCTGGGGGCGTACTGCTGGTTGATAGCGTAAATAACCGTACCAACGGCTCGTTAAACGCAGGTGAAGCCACCGAGACTTTGCGAAATGCGCTGGCGAATAATGGTAAATTTACCCTGGTTTCTGCGCAGCAGTTGGCAGTAGCCAAGCAGCAGTTAGGTCTGTCGCCTAACGACAGCCTGGGAACACGCAGCAAAGCGATTGGTATTGCCCGTAACGTTGGCGCGCAGTATGTGCTCTATTCCAGCGCTTCCGGTAACGTCAATTCACCTGCGCTGCAAATGCAATTAATGCTGGTACAAACTGGCGAGATAATCTGGTCAGGTAAAGGTGCCGTTCAGCAACAATAACAAACTGACGCGCGATGAAGTTCTGTCGCGCTATTTCCCGCAGTATCATCCCGTCGTAGCCAGCCAGAGCGGCCTAAGCGGCGGGAGCTGCATCATCGAACATCAAGCCCACCGTTTAGTGCTGCGCTGTCATCACGATCCTTACGCGCCAGAATCGCATTTCTTACGCCACTATCATGCGTTAAAGCATTTGCCAGAAAGTCTTGCGCCGCGTCCTCGCTTTTATACGCGCGGATGGATGGTCGTCGACTTTTTTCACGGTAAGGTAGAATCCAGATTACCGGACGCCGACGAACTCGCTGGCTTATTGTATCATCTGCACCAGCAGCCTCGATTCGGCTGGCGAACCAGCCTGCTGCCGCTACTCGAGCAGTACTGGCAGTGTAGCGATCCGGCACGTCGTACGTCATGCTGGTTGCGCGCCCTGAAGCGGCTAAGAAAAAGCGGTGAGCCTCGACCTTTGCGCCTGGGGCCGCTGCATATGGATGTCCACGGCGACAACATCGTACGTACAGACTCGGGGCTGCGGCTGATTGACTGGGAATATGCCGGCGACGGTGATATTGCCCTAGAGCTGGCGGCGGTATGGGTCAGCGATGAGTCCCAGCACCAACGGCTGGTTAGCGCCTACGCCCAACGAGCGCATATTGAGCAAGATGCGCTCTGGCGACAGGTCAGGCGATGGCAAATCTGGATAATGATGCTGAAGGCGGGGTGGTTTGAGTATCGCTGGCAACAAACCGGCGATCGACAATTTATCAGGCTGGCCGATGAAACCTGGCGGCAGCTAACAATGAAAGGATAAGGAGAGCAGTGTGGGCCCAGTAATGTTGGATGTCGAAGGGTATGAGCTGGACGCTGAAGAGCGTGAGATTCTGGCGCATCCGCTGGTAGGTGGGTTGATCCTCTTTACCCGAAATTATCATGACCCGGAACAGTTGCGTGAATTAGTGCGCCAGATCCGCGCGGCATCGCGTAATCATCTGGTGGTGGCAGTGGATCAGGAAGGGGGGCGCGTCCAGCGCTTTCGTGAAGGTTTTACCCGTCTGCCCGCGGCGCAATCTTTTGCTGCACTGCATGGACTGGAAGAGGGGGGCAAACTGGCTCAGGAAGCTGGATGGCTGATGGCCAGTGAAATGATCGCGATGGATATTGATATTAGCTTCGCGCCCGTTCTGGATGTGGGGCATATCAGCGCAGCAATCGGCGAGCGCTCTTACCATGCCGATCCGCAAAAAGCGTTAGCGATGGCAACCCGTTTTATTGATGGCATGCATGCGGCCGGAATGAAAACGACCGGTAAACACTTCCCCGGACATGGTGCAGTGACGGCGGATTCGCATAAAGAAACGCCAACCGATCCTCGCTCAGAAGCCGAGATCCGCGCGAAAGATATGTCGGTATTCCAGACGTTAATCACTGAAAACAAACTGGATGCCATTATGCCTGCGCACGTCATCTACAGTGATGTGGACCCGCGCCCGGCGAGCGGCTCGCCACACTGGTTAAAAACGGTACTGCGTCAGGAGCTGGGTTTTGACGGCGTGATTTTCTCCGACGATTTGTCGATGGAAGGTGCGGCGATTATGGGGAGCTACGCAGAGCGCGGGCAGGCATCGCTGGATGCAGGTTGCGATATGATCCTGGTCTGCAATAATCGTAAGGGAGCGGTCAGTGTGTTAGATAATCTGTCGCCGATCAATGCAGAACGTGTTACACGTTTGTATCATAAAGGTTCATTTTCACGTCAGGAACTGATGGACTCGGCACGCTGGAAGACGGTAAGCGCCCAGCTCAACCAGCTTCATGAGCGCTGGCAGGAAGAGAAAGCAGGTCATTAACGCACGTTTGGCGAGGATGCGATGATTATCTATTTACACGGTTTTGACTCTAACAGTCCGGGCAACCACGAGAAAGTATTGCAACTGCAATTTATTGACCCGGATGTCAGGCTGATTAGCTACAGTACGCGGCATCCTAAACATGATATGCAGCATCTGCTGAAAGAAGTGGACAAAATGCTGCAGCTTAATGTCGACGACCGACCGCTGATTTGTGGCGTCGGGCTCGGGGGATATTGGGCAGAACGAATTGGTTTCCTGTGTGATATTCGTCAGGTGGTGTTTAACCCTAACCTGTTCCCGTATGAGAATATGGAAGGGAAAATCGACAGGCCGGAAGAGTATGCTGATATCGCCACAAAATGTGTGACCAACTTCCGCGAGAAAAATCGCGATCGCTGCCTGGTTATTCTGTCACGCCATGATGAAGCCTTGAACAGCCAGGGTTCATCGGAGGAGCTGCATCATTACTATGAAATTGTATGGGATGAAGAACAAACCCATAAATTCAAAAACATCTCCCCGCATTTGCAGCGAATCAAAGCGTTCAAGACGTTAGGTTAATCTTTACTGAGCGTTTAAAAAACCAGCCTTCGGGCTGGTTTTTTTGTCCTAAAAGTCTGGGTTGTCTATCTTTTCAGCATCAAAACTTGATGCACATCAATTTTGGTATGACCAATGCACCGTTCGTGTTATTCTCAGTCTCGAGGAACATTTTCAATATCGTAACTTGTTGTTAATTAAAGGCTATATACATAACTTTTAATTAACAATTGGTTAATAAATTTGAGGGGGTCACGTTGACTACACCATTGAAAAGGATCGTGATTGTCGGCGGCGGTGCTGGCGGACTGGAAATGGCGACGCAGTTGGGTAAAAAACTGGGTCGTAAGAAAAAGGCAAAAATCACGCTGGTAGACAGAAACCACAGCCACCTGTGGAAACCGTTGCTGCACGAAGTAGCAACAGGATCGCTGGATGAAGGTGTTGATGCGCTGAGCTATCTGGCGCATGCCCGTAACCATGGGTTCCAGTTCCAGCTGGGTTCGGTGATGGATATCGATCGTGAAGCGAAAACCATCACGATTGCTGAGCTGCGAGACGAGAAAGGCGATCTGCTGGTCCCTGAGCGTAAAGTGCCATATGACACGCTGGTGATGGCACTGGGCAGTACGTCCAACGATTTCAACACGCCGGGCGTCAAAGAGAACTGTATTTTCCTCGATAACCCGCACCAGGCGCGTCGCTTCCACCAGGAAATGCTGAATCTGTTCCTGAAATATTCTGCAAACCTGGGCGCGAACGGCAAAGTGAATATCGCTATCGTCGGCGGTGGTGCAACGGGGGTAGAACTCTCCGCTGAGCTGCACAATGCGGTAAAACAGTTGCACAGCTATGGTTATAAAGGGCTGACCAATGAAGCGCTGAACGTCACACTGGTGGAAGCCGGTGAACGTATTTTGCCAGCGTTGCCGCCGCGTATTTCCAGCGCCGCGCATAACGAGTTAACCAAGCTGGGCGTACGTGTACTGACTCAGACGATGGTCACCAGCGCTGACGAAGGTGGGTTGCATACCAAAGATGGCGAGTACATCAAAGCTGATCTGATGGTGTGGGCAGCAGGTATCAAAGCGCCAGACTTTATGAAAGAGATTGGTGGTCTGGAAACCAACCGTATCAACCAGCTGGTGGTTGAACCAACCCTGCAGACGTCGCGTGATCCGGACATCTATGCGATTGGTGACTGTGCTTCCTGCGCGCGTCCGGAAGGGGGTTTTGTGCCGCCGCGTGCCCAGGCTGCGCACCAGATGGCATCCTGCGCGATGAACAACATTCTGGCGCAGATGAACGGTAAACCGCTAAAAGCGTATCAGTATAAAGATCACGGTTCTCTGGTTTCTCTCTCCAACTTCTCTACCGTGGGCAGTCTGATGGGCAACCTGACGCGTGGCTCAATGATGGTGGAAGGGCGTATTGCACGCTTTGTCTACATTTCACTGTACCGTATGCACCAGATTGCGCTGCATGGTTACTTCAAAACCAGCCTGATGATGTTGGTTGGCAGCATTAACCGGGTGATTCGTCCGCGTCTTAAACTGCACTAATACTGGCTTATAATGCCGGATGGAATGCTTCATCCGGCACTTTCTTTCAGAGTTCTCTGAATCATGCTGCTTTACCCCCTTTCTCCGCGATTTTCATCCGTAATCTGATTGGCATTATTTACCTTCTGTTGCAAAGTTGTTGCTAATAGCAAAAAAGGAGGAAGTCCCGTGAATAAATCAATGTTGGCGGGTATAGGGATTGGCGTAGCTGCTGCGCTGGGTGTGGCAGCGGTGGCCAGTCTAAACGTTTTTGAGCGTGGCCCACAGTTTGCACAAGTCGTCTCTGCAACACCGATTAAAGAAACGGTAAAAACACCGCGCCAGGAATGTCGTAACGTAACGGTTACTCACCGTAAACCTGTACAGGATGAAAACCGTATTGCCGGTTCCGTGCTGGGTGCGGTTGCCGGGGGCGTAATTGGTCATCAGTTTGGTGGTGGCCGCGGCAAAGACATTGCGACCGTTGCTGGTGCGCTAGGTGGCGGTTATGCAGGTAACCAGATTCAGGGGTCAATGCAGGAAAACGATACGTACACAACCACACAACAACGTTGTAAAACAGTGTATGACAAATCAGAAAAAATGCTGGGCTACGACGTAACGTATAAAATTGGCGATCAGCAGGGCAAAATCCGCATGGATAAAGATCCCGGTACGCAAATTCCGCTGGATAACAACGGCCAGTTGGTTCTGAATAACAAGGCGTAAAATAGCGTTATCATGAATATTAGCCCCCCATCGCTCAGGCTGGGGGGCTTTTTTTATCAGAAGGTTAAGGCATAGTTCAAACCAAAGGTGCGACCCCGACCTTTGTATTCATACAAGGATGGACTGCCATAAGTCGGGCTGTAGAGTAACGGTGCACGCTGTCCCCAGAGGGTGGTGTACTCTTCATTCAGCAGGTTCTCAACGCTAAAGGTCAGTTTACCCAGCGGGAGCTGATAGCTGCCGATAAAGTCCATCGTATTGTACCCATCCAGCTTGTTGCCACTGGCGTCGCTCAGGTCAAATGTCTGCTGACTCTGTACTCGCAGAGACCACGGTTCTGGCGCCCAGCCAACCCATGCGGTTGCTTTAGATGGCGAAGCCAGAGTGACATCCCATTTTTGCCATTTACCGTTTTGCTTCACTTCCGATTTAATGATGTTGAAGTTACTTCCCAGACTCCAGTCTGTATCAGCAATGAAATAATCCACCGCGCCTTCAAGGCCATAAATCCGGCGATCGTCGGGTTGTACGTTAATGGTCATATCGTTGCGGTTAACGACGATCGATTTATCAGACGTGGAATAGTAAGCGGCGAGCTGTGTACGCAGGTTATCGCCGGTGTAGCGCCACCCCAGTTCGTAAGAGTTAACTTTAATGCCTTCCAGACGTGAATCCGCTACGTTAACACTGCGCTGGAGCTGATAATGATCGCCAACCAGCGAGTAGGTACCGTTGCCGTAGTATTTTCCGGGGTCGGGAAGTTCCACACCTTGAGAGAAGTTGAACCAGGTCTGCTGGCGATCGGTCAGGTGTGCGAGGATGCCCGCGTTAAACAGGAAGTTATCATAGTCTGCTTTGCCACCCGGGATACTATCAGCAGAGTTCGCCAGACCCGTTGCGATGCCTTGTTGTTGCGTATAGCCGACAAAATCATCAACACGGTTTTCAGTCCACTGGTAGCGGATACCGCCGCTGAGCGTAAAGATGTCATTAATGTCGTAGCTGTTTTGCAGGAAAGGCGCGAAGTTGGTGATGCTGTAACCGGGATAGCGCCCGGTGGTGTAGGCCGTTCGGTTATCCATACCGCCAGAGGGGAGGGAATAAGCCAGATCGAAGAATTCTTGATTGGAATCGAATGTTTCGTGATCGGCGTCGATACCCCATGTCAGTTCCCAGTTTTCCATCAGCTGGCTGTTGAGGGTGATTTTGGCACCAAACTGGTCAGTATCCTGCTGTGATGCGGAGAAACTGGTGACCTTACCTTTGCTCAGCGTAGGGAAGGGATAGAATTTAAGTGATTCGTCACGGTAATAGATCTGGCTGACCAGATTCTGGCCGAAGAAATTGGCATCGGAATATTGCAGACTGATCAGATGCCGTTCCGTGCCGGGGATACGGTCGGAATTGAGACCGCTGCTGGTATGAGCGTTGCCGGTTCCCGTCACGGCAGACATGTTCTTGCCGAGATCCAGTCCGTAGTCGTCATCTCCCTGGCTTTTGTAGTACTGCGTAACCAGCTGCAACTGGCGGTTGTCATCAAGCTCAATCGTCCCGGTACCCATCAGATCCAGGCGATCGGAATGCTGCAGACCGGTTTGGGTATTATCGAGCATTAAGGCGTCGTGGTTGGCATCATACCACCCCCCAAACCGTTGATAAGCGACAGACATGCGTCCGGATGCGCGGTCGGTTCCTCCGCTCACTGCGGCGGCAACACGCTCGTCATGATCGTTACTGTTGTTGAAACCGCTTTTGCTGCCCAGCTCGAGTTCAACTTCACGCTCAGGCTGACCTTTTTTGGTGACGATGTTGATCAAACCACCGGTACTTCCGCCGCCATACAGTGATGTTGCCCCAGAGATAACTTCAATGTGTGCAATATTAAACGGATCAATGGAGTCGAGCTGGCGGCTGTCGGTGCGGGAAGAGTTGAGACGAACACCGTCAATAAGCACAACGATGGCGCGACCACGCATGTTCATCCCGTAGTTGGTCCGTCCCTGGCTGCTAACGTCGATTCCGGGGATCAACTGAGCCAGAACATCTTTAAACTCTTTTCCCCCCTGAACCTGCTGTTCAATCTCTCTGCCTTCGATAACCCATGTCGTTTGCGCCATTTCTGCCACGGTGCGTTGGCTCCGGTTGGCGCTGACGATGAGATCTTCTTCTTCTGCCGCCATTGCCGGTAGGGTTAAAGACAGTAACAGAGGATTGAGCACCCAGAGATGCTTATTCATTTGTATTCCTTATAAAATTTGTTGGCCTGTTTTTATTTTTACGGCATGGAAACCGATCGTTACATTATGAAACGGGTATTAAAACAAATGCGAATATTGCTGATAATGATTGACATTATCAATGTATTTTACAAAATAAATGCATTAACCCAATGAAAACAATAAAGAATGTAGGGGTTAAGATGTGCCGCTTCCACCAGGAGCAGCGTAAGCTCCCGGTGATGACATTAAGACGTGGGTAGTGTGGGAATGGTTAATCTTTAATCAGTTCAGGCCACAATCGTAATGTGGTGTGCGCGATCTGCATCAGTTTTTCGAACGAGGCTCCTTCGCGGGCGCTGATCGACATACCCTGCAAAATACAGTTCAGATATTCAGCCAACTTTTGTACATCGCAGTGTGCTGGTATTTCACCCTTTTCCTGTCGTTGATGCAGAAACTGAGCCAGCGTCTGTTCCTGCATGGCGTGACGGGATTTAACCGTGTGCGCAATGTCCCGGGAGGAGGCGGCCAGCGTAGCGGATGTGTTAATCATGAAACATCCCGCAGGCGTGTCTTTACTGGTGAAGCAGGTCGCTATGGAGGTGAAATAGTCCTCAAGTGCAGATTCGAGGCTTTTTTCTTCACAAAACAGTTGGGCTTCGTGTTTTGCCGCGAAGCGACTGATATAGCGGTCCAGCACGGCACGAAACAGTCCTTCCTTATTGGTAAATTCTGCATACAGCGTAGGCGCTTTTGCCCCGGTTGCTTCTACGAGATCGGCGAGCGATGTCGCTTCATATCCGTGCTGCCAGAAGAGTGTCATGGCCTTATCAAGCGCGGCTTCCCTGTCGAACACTTTTGGTCGGCCACGGCTTTTTTTTGCACAACCTGTCGTTTCAGTTGTCATGGTGCCGTTGTACCTGGTTGGGTTTATTGAATAACCATTATAAAAATAATCGCGCAGACACTCCAGTGCATTCAAGATAAAAATAATTCAATGCTATTGATATGAAAAATAAGACCTTTGTACTTTAAATAACAATCGTTATAAAAAAATGTTGACGTGTGACCTGGATCACATCTATGATTTATCTATCGATCGTTAAGTTAATCGCTTACGGCACACATTCATCTGCTAAAGGTCACTATCATGAAAAACGTAAAAACTCTTTTTGTCGCTGCTGTCCTGAGCTCACTTTCATTTGCAAGCTTTGCCGCTGTTGAAGTTCAGGCTACACCTGCAGGCCAACAGAAAGTCGGTATTATCTCCGCCAACGCCGGGACTAATTTAGGTTCTCTGGAAGATCAACTGGCACAGAAAGCAGATGAAATGGGGGCGAAGTCATTCCGTATTACTTCTGTTACCGGTCCTAACACCCTTCACGGGACTGCAGTTATCTATAAATAAGTTGTAAGCCCTCGCAATGCCACTGCGAATTCAATAAAAAACCCCGCGGGAACAAACCGGCGGGGTTTTTTTATGGCCTGAATTTACAGCGTTTGTGCAGGAGCATCGTGATGGCGCGTCACGTCTACAGGCATGCCTGAACGTAGCTCCATTGCATGCTCCATCACCGCTGCGTCTGTTTGTGCCGCATTTTTAAAGTTCTGCATTGATGAATTCAACACGATTGGCAGTAACTGCGGGTCGTCATTAATCTTTTCTGACAGCGGTTGGTGTACTTCAACCAGGCGCATACCGTTAGGTTCAACGGAGGCTTTAATCGGCGTGTTGATGATGTTCACTTTGGTTCCCGGCGTAACCTGACGGAATAAGGTTTCAATATCACCGTCACGCAGGCGAATACACCCGGAACTAACACGCATACCGATGCCAAAATCCGCGTTGGTTCCATGCAGCAAATACACACCGCCGTAAGCCGCTAAGCGGATTGCATGATGGCCCATCGGGTTATCCGGCCCGGCAGGTACTACGGCAGGGAGGTCGATACCATTGGCTTTATACCGTGCGCGGATATTCGCTGTTGGTGTCCAGGTCGGGTTAGCACGCTTATCAGAGATGGTGGTGACCATTGTTGGCGTCAGGGTGTCGCCGCCTAACTGGCCAATGCCAATGGGATACACGGTCACCGATTTTGTCCCTGGCTGGTAATAGTAAAGACGCAGTTCGGCGAGGTTAATGACAATCCCTTCGCGTGGGGCATCCGGTAGCAGAGTTTGCAATGGGATGGTTAAAACACTGCCCGGGCGAGGTACGTATGGATCGACGCCGGGGTTAGCCTGCAGCAGCGCTAAAAAGCCGACGTTGTATTTTTTCGCAATGGCTTCCAGCGATCCGCCGTTGTTTTCGACAACGTGAGTGGCATTTTCGCCCACCAGTTTGCTGCCTGGCGGCGGGAGCGGCCAGGTATTCGCTTGAGCCGGGAGCGCTAATGCGACGGTCGCCGCGAGCGTAAAAAGCGTTAGCCAGCGAGAGAGTCGTTTATTGTTTAACATCACCTAAATCCATTGTTTTTACGTGGTTTTTATTATGTAAAAGTAAACAGGAATTATGGCGGTTTGCTGTGTCGGGAAGTGCAGGGAAGTGCAAAGAGTTTGTAAATTCATCGGCCGGGCAAGCACCATGCTCACCCGGCCGGAACGCTACGCTATGGCGTTTTCTTCAAGTTGACGCATAAACTGACGTACCCAGTCGATACGGGTTTTACGCTCGCTCAAATCTTGCATGAACTTCAGCCGGGTAGGGCCATCCAGACGGAAGTGTTGGGGTTGCTTTTGCAGTAAGCCAATCAGCCACACCGGGTTGACGTGGTTCTTCTCGGCAAACTCAATCGTCCCGCCTTTTTCATTGCCTTCCAGCTTTCTGATACCCAGTTTTTGCGCTTGCTGGCGCAAACGGGCAATATCCAGCAGCGTACGGGCCGGGTCAGGCAACAAACCAAAACGGTCAATCAGTTCAACTTTAATCTCTTCCAGCTCGTTTTCGCCTTTCGCACTGGCAATCCGCTTGTAGAACGACAGTCGCGTATTCACATCGGGAATGTAGTCATCTGGCAGTAGCGAAGGCATGCGCAGCTCGACTTCAGTTTGCTGGTTGGTGAGATCTTCGAGCGACGGTTCGCGTCCCTCTTTTAGCGCATCAACCGCGTTCTCCAGCAGTTCCATGTACAGTGAGAAGCCGATGGTTTCCATCGAACCGCTCTGATCTTCACCCAGCAGTTCCCCCGCGCCGCGAATCTCGAGGTCGTGAGTGGCCAGCGCAAAACCTGCACCCAAATCTTCCAGTGAGGCAATTGCCTCAAGGCGTTTTTGTGCATCGGTGGTCATCGCTTTCGGATGCGGCGTCAACAGCCAGGCGTAGGCCTGGTGGTGTGAACGTCCCACGCGGCCGCGTAGCTGATGCAATTGTGCCAGCCCGAAATGGTCAGCGCGCTCGATAATAATGGTGTTAGCGGTTGGAATGTCGATCCCGGTTTCGATGATGGTGGTACACACCAGCACGTTGAAGCGCTGATGGTGGAAATCGTTCATCACACGTTCCAGCTCGCGTTCGCGCATTTGCCCGTGTCCAATCCCGATACGTGCTTCCGGTACCAGCTCTGCCAGCCTGTCAGCGGTTTTCTGGATGTTTTCAACATCGTTGAACAGGTAGTAGACCTGCCCGCCGCGTAGCACTTCACGCAGGATAGCCTCGCGCACCACCAGATTGTCATACTCGCGCACAAAGGTTTTGACGGCCAGACGACGCGCTGGCGGTGTGGCGATAATTGACAGATCGCGCATACCGCTCATCGCCATATTGAGCGTACGCGGGATCGGGGTTGCGGTCAGCGTCAGAATATCGACATCGGCGCGCATCGCTTTAATACGCTCTTTGTGACGGACACCGAAGCGGTGCTCTTCATCGACAATCAGCAGCCCCAAATCTTTGAGTTTCACATCGCTTTGCAGCAGTTTGTGCGTGCCGATGAGAATATCGATTTTACCTTCGGCAACCTGCTCCAGAATCTGCGCTTGCTCTTTGGCGCTACGAAAACGGGACAGCATCTCAATGCGCACGGGCCAGTTGGCAAAGCGGTCGCGGAAGTTGTCGAAATGCTGCTGAGCGAGCAGGGTAGTCGGCACTAAAACGGCCACCTGTTTGTGGTTCTCGACGGCGAGAAATGCAGCGCGCATCGCCACTTCGGTTTTGCCGAAGCCGACGTCACCACACACCAGACGGTCCATTGCCAGCGGTTGGCACATATCGCTGAGTACCGCGTTGATGGCCTGTGCCTGATCGGGTGTGGTTTCAAACGGGAAGCTGTCACAAAACAGCTGATACTGTTCGCGGTCGTGCTTAAAGGCAAAACCTTCTTTTGCCGCACGCTGGGCGTAAATATCCAGCAACTCCGCCGCGACGTCACGCACCTTCTCGGCGGCTTTCTGCCGGGCGCGGGACCAGGCATCTCCACCAAGTTTATGCAGCGGGGCATTCTCTTCCGCGCCTCCGGCATAGCGGCTTATCAAATGCAACGATGACACCGGGACATACAATTTGGCGTCGTTGGCATAGGTGAGCATCAGGTATTCGCCAGTAATGCCGCCTGCTTCCAGCGTGGTCATACCGGCATAGCGACCCACGCCGTGCTCAAGGTGCACGACGGGCTGCCCCGGATGCAGCTCAGCGAGGTTTCGGATCAATGTATCCGGGTTAATTGTG
This sequence comes from Citrobacter sp. RHBSTW-00029, assembly GCF_014104295.1. NCBI lineage: Bacteria > Pseudomonadati > Pseudomonadota > Gammaproteobacteria > Enterobacterales > Enterobacteriaceae > Citrobacter > Citrobacter sp. RHBSTW-00029. Next base: position 2,217,359 of record NZ_JABXRT010000001.1, on the reverse strand, counting down.
CGGCGGGAATCCTGGCGGCGACGTGCCACACGTTCACCAAGGAGATCGCTTTCGCAAATCAGGGCCAGGTTGCGTTTTGTATCAATGAAACCATGTTCTGCCGCACCAATCATCAGATAGCGACCGCTGCCAGCGGCTTCATCAAGGCGTAAAATACGTTTTGGCGCGACTTTGATGCGAGCCAGAAGTTCGCCGAGTGCTTCACGGCGACCTTCACTCTCTACCGAGAAAATGACCGGGCCGTTGAAGGTTTCCAGGAATTTACGCAGCGCATCCAGCGGCGATTTGTGTTGCGCTTGTACGGCGATGTCCGGCAGCTTCTGGAATCCCAGATTAGTGTTTGCCGCTTTGTTTGCCAGACTTTCGGTTTTGAGCTGGACGCGAGGCCAGTGTTTCAGCTCGGAAAACAGTTCGTCAACCCGCAGCCACAGCGATTCAGGCGGCAGGAGCGGACGCATCGGGTCAACGCCGCGATTCTCAAAACGTGACAGGGTATCGGCCTGGAAGCGTTCTGCGCTGGTTTCAATATCACCGGTATTCACTAACAGCGTATTGGCAGGGAAGTAGCTGAACAGCGGTGGCAGCGGTTCACTGAAAAACAGCGGTTGCCAGTATTCAATCCCGGCAGGTAACGTGCCTTTACTGACCTGCTGATAAATATGTTCGGCGTCGCGTTTCACTTCAAAGGTGTCGCGCCACTGACTGCGGAACAGCTCAATAGCTGTTTTATCCGTTGGAAATTCGTGGGCAGGCAGCAAATTAATGGCGTCGACTTCCTCCAGCGTGCGCTGGGTGTCGGTGTCAAACAGACGCAAGCTGTCGATTTCGTCATCAAAGAAATCAAGGCGATAAGGCAGTTCACTGCCCATTGGGAACAAGTCCAACAATGCACCGCGTGTGGCGTATTCACCGTGCTCCATAACCTGATCAACATGGCGATAACCAGCGCTGTCCAGTTGCTCACGCAGGGCATCACGCGACAGGCGCTGACCCTTTTTCATCACCAGTGCATGACCGTGTAGATAGCTGTGCGGGCAGACGCGCTGCATCAACGTGTTGACCGGTACGATCAGCACACCGCGTTGCATCGCAGGCAGTTGATACAACGTGGAGAGTCGCGAGGAGATAATTTCCTGATGCGGGGAAAAACTGTCATAGGGCAGTGTTTCCCAGTCAGCCAGATTCATCACCATCTGGTCGGTAAACTGACGAATTTCATCATGCAGTCGCAAAGCATTTTGCATGTCCGGCGCGATAAGCACCACGGGTCCCGGATGGTGTTCGGCGATTTCTGCAACCAGCGTCGCGCAGGCGGCACCGGTAAGTTCACCCAACTGGCGCTGATCGCCAGCTTTTGCTGGAAGCGTGTAACGATGTTGTTCAGGCATTCGGTTGTCAGGATCTCGTTTGGATATACGTCTGATAAGCAATGTTTCTTTATTATCCGTGATCGTCCCTCATAAGCAAATTGATTCGCCCCCGGATGGGGGCAAAAAGCGCGTAAGGTTTAGCGGGAAACGGTGGAGAAAGACGGCGGGGAGAAAAGCAGGTCGGCAACGGTTTTTTGTGAAATTTTTCGTACCATTAGTCCGACCAGCGTACACAACAGTAAGCAGGCGAACGGGTACACCAGTAGCAGGGCCAGCTCTACGTTTGCGGACCAGACGGTATGATTGAGTTTAGGAAGCAGCGTTAAACTTATCAGTTCCACCAGAATTCGGTGGGTGGTGTAGATGGCGATAGTATTGGAACCTATCACGCTTAATGGACTGGATGCACTCATGCCAAAACGTTGTTCAAATTGATAAAACAACTTCATGATGAGTACGATGGAAACAAATGAGAGTAATAGCGAAATATTTGCCCGCCAGGCGATGACAGCCACCAGTGCACTCACCGTCACGATGACCGCGTGACGGCGCAGGGGAACGTCTTTGATCCACATCATCAGCGTTGCGCCAAACCAGGCGCCGAGACTATACCAGGGCAAATTACGTATTACGCTGTTCAGCCCCCACCATGGGGTCGGGAAAAAGTTGATGGCCACACTCAGCAACGCAAACAGCATCAGTAGCGGCAATGCCCAGCGGCTGAAGATCTTACACAGGATAAAATAGACAATCAGCGCATACAGATACCACAGACTGGTACTGGCTGTGAGCATTCCGTGGGTAAAGTCTCCCAGCGAACCGGCATAGGCTGCATTGGCCGCCTGGCTCAGGTCGCGTTGCGGGGCCAGCCAGCTATTGAGCGCGGTTAACGTCAGCCATTGCACGATTCCCCACAGCACCAGTACCCAGGCAATACTCCAGATGCGTTTGTCTACACAGGTAGTCCACGGGACGTTTGCAATGTAGCGGCGGATCAGATAGCCCGAAATAAAGAAAAAGACAGGCATGCGAAACGGTGCCAGATACAGATTGAGGTAGATCCAGCATTTGGTTAGCACCTGTGAGAGTGGATGTTGAAAGGCGGTGAGATGGGGATAAAAGGTAATGACCGAGTGGTAAATGACCACCAGGCAGATACATAACCCTTTGATTTGATTAATCCATAACTCTTTCTTATTCATTGCAGTGGCGTATCCATATTGTGTGAGATAGCCTGCCATCCTGCAAAACCCTGCCTTCGCTGTAATGCGTAACCGTCTGCTTTTTATTTTTTTAAGATAAAGATCAGGAACAACGGATGAGGGAAAAGTGGAAACTTTAGCGAATTGATTTGGTTATACTTTTCAGAACAATGCTGACGAACACTTACGGTTCAGTCATTTACCCATTCCGCTTTCGCTTATATACTCGTGACTTTGCTAACAGCAACCAGACGGATTTCATGTACCAACCTGTCGCTCTATTCATTGGCCTGCGTTATATGCGTGGGCGTGCAGCAGATCGCTTCGGTCGCTTCGTTTCCTGGCTCTCCACCATTGGCATTACCCTCGGGGTAATGGCGCTGGTCACGGTGTTGTCGGTGATGAACGGTTTCGAGCGCGAGCTGCAAAACAATATCCTTGGCCTGATGCCTCAGGCCGTTCTCTCGTCTGAACAGGGTTCTCTGAACCCGCAGCAACTGCCGGAAAAAGCGGTGGTGTTGAACGGCGTCAACCGCGTCGCACCGATAACTACGGGGGATGTGGTGCTGCAAAGTGCGCGTAGCGTGGCGGTCGGCGTGATGCTGGGCATCGACCCGGCGCAAAAAGATCCTCTCACACCGTATCTGGTCAATGTGAAGCAAACAGATCTGCAGCCGGGTAAGTATAATGTCATCCTCGGTGAGCAGCTTGCCGGGCAGTTGGGCGTCAATCGCGGCGATCAAATTCGCGTGATGGTGCCTTCGGCCAGCCAGTTTACGCCGATGGGGCGTTTGCCGAGCCAGCGTCTGTTTACGGTGATTGGCACCTTCGCCGCCAACAGCGAAGTAGACGGCTACCAGATGCTGACCAACATTCAGGATGCTTCCCGCCTGATGCGCTATCCGGTGGGCAATATTACCGGCTGGCGTCTGTGGCTGAACGAACCGTTAAAAGTTGACACGCTGAGCCAGCAAACGCTGCCGCAGGGCACCAAATGGCAGGACTGGCGCGAGCGCAAAGGGGAACTGTTCCAGGCTGTGCGCATGGAGAAAAACATGATGGGGCTGCTGCTTAGCCTGATCGTGGCAGTTGCGGCTTTTAATATTATTACCTCGTTGGGTCTGATGGTAATGGAGAAGCAAGGGGAAGTGGCGATTCTACAAACGCAGGGGCTAACGCCGCGGCAAATCATGATGGTGTTTATGGTTCAGGGGGCCAGTGCCGGAATTATCGGCGCGCTGCTGGGCGCGGTGCTGGGCGCATTGCTTGCCAGCCAACTGAACAACCTGATGCCGATTATCGGCGTGCTGCTGGACGGTGCCGCGTTGCCGGTTGCTATTGAGCCGCTGCAGGTGATCGTCATTGCGCTGGTGGCGATGGCCATCGCGCTGCTGTCTACGCTTTATCCTTCCTGGCGCGCTGCCGCCACTCAACCCGCTGAGGCTTTACGTTATGAATAAGATCCTGTTGCAATGCGACAACCTGTGCAAACGCTATCAGGAAGGCACGGTGCAGACTGATGTTCTGCACGATGTCAGTTTTTGCGTCGGCGAGGGTGAGATGATGGCGATTGTCGGCAGCTCAGGCTCCGGCAAAAGTACACTGCTTCATCTGCTCGGCGGGCTGGATACACCTACTTCCGGCGACGTCATTTTTAGCGGTCAGCCGATGAGCAAACTCTCGTCAGCGGCGAAAGCGGAACTGCGTAATCAGAAGCTCGGATTTATTTACCAGTTCCACCATTTGTTGCCAGACTTTACCGCGCTGGAAAACGTGGCGATGCCGCTACTGATTGGCAAGAAGAAGCCGGCTGAAATTACCGAGCGCGCACGTGACATGCTGAAAGCGGTTGGGCTGGATCACCGTGCCAGCCACCGTCCGTCCGAACTTTCAGGCGGCGAGCGTCAACGTGTGGCGATTGCCCGTGCGCTGGTGAATAACCCGCGCCTGGTACTGGCAGACGAGCCAACGGGTAACCTTGATGCGCGAAACGCGGACAGCATTTTCGAACTGCTGGGTGAGCTGAACCGCTCTCAGGGCACGGCATTTCTGGTGGTGACGCACGATCTGCAACTGGCGAAGCGCATGAGCCGCCAGCTTGAAATGCGCGATGGTCGCCTGACGGCTGAACTGAGCCTGATGGGGGCTGAGTAATGGCATCGCCTTTATCATTATTGATTGGTCTGCGCTTTAGCCGCGGTCGGCGACGCGGTGGCATGGTGTCGCTGATTTCCGTGATTTCTACCGTCGGTATTGCGTTGGGTGTGGCGGTGTTGATCGTCGGTCTAAGCGCCATGAACGGATTTGAGCGAGAGTTGAACAACCGTATTCTGGCCGTGGTTCCGCACGGTGAGATTGAAGCGGTAAATCAGCCGTGGAACAACTGGCAGGAAGCACTCGACAAAGTTCAGAAAGTGCCTGGCATTGTCGCTGCTGCGCCTTATATCAATTTCACCGGACTGGTAGAGAGCGGGGCGAACTTGCGCGCGGTGCAGGTGAAGGGCGTTGACCCGAAACAGGAACAGCGTTTAAGCGCACTGCCATCCTTCGTGCAAAACCACGCCTGGGATAATTTTAAAGCCGGTGAACAACAAATCATCATTGGTAAGGGTATTGCCGATGCGCTGAAGGTGAAGCAGGACGACTGGGTGTCGATTATGATCCCTAACGCCAGCGCGGATCATAAGTTACAGCAGCCTAAACGCGTGCGTTTGCACGTTACCGGTATTCTGCAACTGAGCGGTCAGCTCGATCACAGCTTCGCCATGATCCCAATGGAAGACGCGCAGCAGTACCTGGATATGGGTTCCAGCGTTTCCGGGATTGCCCTGAAGGTCAACGATGTCTTTAACGCCAATAAGTTGGTGCGAGATGCGGGCGAAGTGACCAATAACTATGTTTATATTAAGAGCTGGATCGGTACTTACGGCTATATGTATCGCGATATCCAGATGATCCGCGCCATTATGTATCTGGCGATGGTGCTGGTGATTGGCGTAGCCTGCTTTAATATCGTTTCCACGTTAGTGATGGCGGTAAAAGACAAAAGCGGCGATATTGCGGTATTAAGAACGCTGGGGGCGAAAGACGGACTGATCCGCGCCATCTTCGTCTGGTATGGACTGCTGGCGGGTCTGTTCGGTAGCCTGATAGGTGTGGTTATTGGTGTTGTTGTTTCTCTACAGCTCACACCGATCATCAATGGTATTGAGGCGCTTATCGGCCATCAGTTCCTCTCCGGCGATATCTATTTCATTGACTTCCTGCCATCGGAATTACACTGGCTGGATGTGATTTACGTGCTGGTGACAGCATTAGTGCTGAGTCTTTTGGCGAGTTGGTATCCGGCGCGTCGCGCCAGCAATATTGATCCTGCGAGAGTACTTAGCGGCCAATAACAATATATACACTAAAGCATTCATGCTGCATCAAGGAGCGGTGATGTATTACGGATTTGACATCGGTGGGACTAAAATTGCGTTAGGCGTATTCGATAATCAACGTCGTTTGCAATGGGAAACGCGCGTCCCTACGCCGCGTGACAGTTATGACGCTTTCCTTGATGCGGTGTGCAATTTGGTGCAGGAAGCAGACCAGCGGTTTGGCATTAAAGGTTCGGTTGGCATCGGCATTCCTGGTATGCCGGAAACGGAGGACGGTACGCTGTATGCAGCCAACGTTCCTGCTGCCAGTGGCAAACCGCTGCGGGCCGATCTCAGCGCACGACTGGATCGTGATGTGCGTCTGGATAATGACGCCAACTGTTTTGCACTCTCCGAAGCCTGGGACGATGAGTTCACCCAGTATCCGTTAGTGATGGGCTTAATCCTCGGCACCGGTGTCGGTGGTGGCCTGGTGCTTAACGGAAAGTCTATCACTGGACGTAGCTATATTACCGGCGAGTTCGGTCATATCCGTTTGCCTGTTGATGCGTTGACGTTGATGGGATTTGATTTCCCGCTGCGTCGTTGCGGATGTGGTCAACTGGGGTGCATCGAAAGTTATCTTTCCGGTGGCGGATTTGCGTGGTTGTACCAGCATTACTACCATCAACCTCTGGATGCCCGTGAAATTATCACCCTCTGGGAGCAAGGCGATGAGCACGCACATGCGCATGTAGAGCGTTATCTGGATTTGCTGGCCGTTTGCCTGGGGAATATCCTGACTATCGTCGATCCAGATTTAGTGGTGATTGGCGGTGGCTTGTCGAACTTTACCGCTATTACGACGCAACTGGCGGGCAGGCTGCCACGTCATTTGCTGCCCGTTGCCCGTGTGCCGCGTATTGAGCAGGCACGACACGGTGATGCGGGTGGGATGCGCGGAGCCGCTTTCCTACATCTTACCGATTAATACAAAGAGGTTGTTATGCTGTCGCGTCGGGGTCATCGATTAAGCCGTTTTCGTAAAAATAAACGCCATTTGCGCGATCGCCTGCGTCAACGGATCTTTTTCAGAGACAGAGTGGTGCCTGAACTGGTGGAAAAACCAAGGGTGTTAGTCCTGACTGGCGCGGGAATTTCCGCTGAATCAGGGATTCGTACCTTCCGTGCTGCGGATGGTCTTTGGGAAGAACATCGGGTTGAGGATGTGGCAACGCCGGAAGGATTTAGCCGTAATCCTGGGTTGGTTCAGTCGTTTTATAACGCCCGTCGTCACCAGTTGCAACAGCCCGAAATTCAGCCAAACGCGGCGCATATTGCGTTGGCAAAACTCGAAGCCGAGCTGGGTGATCGCTTTCTACTGGTAACGCAAAATATTGATAATCTGCACGAACGTGCGGGAAGTCAGAACGTTATCCACATGCACGGCGAGCTTCTTAAGGTTCGCTGTTCGCAAAGCGGGCAGATTTTAGACTGGACAGGGGATGTCACGCCAGAAGACAAATGCCATTGCTGCCAGTTCCCTGCGCCCCTGCGACCGCACGTTGTCTGGTTTGGCGAAATGCCGCTGGGGATGGATGAAATTTATATGGCGCTGGCGATGGCAGATGTTTTCATTGCCATTGGCACGTCAGGGCATGTTTATCCGGCTGCGGGTTTTGTCCACGAAGCGCGTCTGCATGGGGCGCATACGGTGGAGTTAAATCTGGAGCCAAGCCAGGTGGGTAGCGAGTTCGAAGAGAAGTATTACGGCCCGGCAAGCCAGGTGGTGCCCGAGTTTGTGGAGAAGTTATTGAAGGGATTGTGATCACGGATGGCGTAGGCCCGATAAGCGCAGCGCCATCGGGCAGTTATGATGCGCCGGATGCGACGCTGGCGCGTCTTATCCGGCCTACGAGGAGGGCAATTAGCGTCCTGCTTTCAGCTTCTGATAATACTCTTCATAGATGGCGCTGGCGGAACCAACATCGTTCTGCCATTCCCCTTTGTTGATGGTTTCTGCATCCGGGTACAGGGTTTTATCATTCGCGACTTCCGGACTTAGCAGCTTGCGTGCCGCCAGGTTTGGCGTTGGATAACCAATAGTTTCCGCCACTTCTTTCGCCACGTCCGGGCGTAGCAGGAAGTTAATCAGCTTCAGCGCACCTTCTTTGTTTTTAGCATTTGCCGGAATAGACAGGCTGTCCATCCAGAAAATACCCCCTTCTTTCGGCCAGACGACTTCCAGCGGTGTACCTGCCTGACGCGCAACATATGCGGAGCCGTTCCACACCATCCCCAGATTGACTTCACCTTCCATATACGGGTTGGCCGGGTTGTCAGAGTTAAACGCCGCAACGTTAGGCATTAGCTTCTTCAGCTCGTTATACGCAGCTTCAATCTCTTTCGGGTCGGTGGTATTCCCGGAGTATCCCAGCTTGCGCAGCGCCATCTGGAACACTTCGCGGGCATCATCCGTTAACAGCAGGCTGCCCTTGTATTCCGGTTTCCACAGGTCAGCCCAGCTGGTCACGGTTTTGGGATCAATGGCATCACTGTTAATACCAATGGCCGTTGCACCCCAGATGTACGGGATTGAGTAGTCGTTATTCGGGTCAAACGGCTTATTGAGCATTTCCGGATCGAGGTTGTGGAAGTTGGTTAACGTCGACTTGTCGATCTTCTGGATCATGCCTTCTTTACGCATTTTGTCGACGTAATAGGTGGAAGGCACCACCAGATCGTACGCACCGTCTTTATAGGTTTTGAGCTTGGCGTACATGGTTTCGTTCGACTCGTAGGTCGAATAGATTACCTTAATGCCGGTCTCTTTGGTGAACTGTTCCAGTAATCCTGGCGGAACGTATTCGGTCCAGTTGTAGAAATAAAGCGTGTTGTTGTCATTCGCGTGAGCGGCGCTCATGCCCAGTGCCAGAGCACCCGCCGCGAGCAGGTGGCGTGACCATTTTTTCATCATTTAACGTCCCCTGAATTAAGGGCCTTAACGGCCCTTGGTTTTATCACGTGCAATAAGCTGGCTGGCGATCACCATAACCAGCGACAGAACCAACAAAATGGTTGCCAGTGCATTCACCTCTGGTGATACACCGACTTTAACCATTGAGTAGATTTTTAATGGCAAAATCTCATAGCCGGGTCCGGTGACGAAGGACGAAACCACGACATCATCCATCGACAGCGTAAAACTTAGCAACCAACCTGCAGCTACCGCCGGCATGGCCAGTGGCAGAATGATCTTGCGCAGAATGGTCACTTCACTGGCACCCAGGTCTTTAGCTGCTTCAAGCATACGTACGTCAAAGCCTTTCAAACGTGAGTAGACCGTTACGACCACAAAAGGTAGGCAGAACGTGATATGTGAAAACAGCAGCGACCAGAAGCCCAGTTGAATGCCAATCAGCATAAACAGCACCAGCAGCGAAATTGCCATCACGATATCCGGCGACATCATCACCACAAACAACATGCCGCTGACAAATGGTTTGCCACGAAAACGGTAGCGATATAAAGCGACCGCAGTCAGTGAACCGATCAGGGTGGCAAAGGTCGCGGAGAGCACGGCCATCGTCAGTGAGTGCTGTGCCGCCTGCAGCAAACTGTCGTTGTTCATCAGCAGCCCGTACCATTTGGTGGTAAAACCCTGCCAGTTAATGCCGAAGCGCGAGCTGTTAAAGGAGTTCACAATCAAAATGATGATTGGAATATACAGATACGCGTAGATAGCGGTCATGAAACCGCCTCTGAGCAGCCGACCGATCATTCGAGTTCCACCTTCTTGTTCAGCAAGCGCGAGGCGCGCCAGTAGATCAGCAGCATCAGCCCCATCACAATGGTCAGCGTAATGCTGGTGGCGGCACCAAACGGCCAGTCGCGGATGTTCAGGAACTGCACTTTAATCACATTACCAATCAGCAGGTTTTTCGCCCCGCCCATTAAGTCGGATACGTAAAACAGCCCCATGGCTGGCAGCATAACCAACAGGCATCCAGCGATAATTCCCGGCATCGTCAACGGAATAATGATGCGGGTGAAGGTCTGAAGTTTACTGGCACCCAAATCACGCGCGGCTTCCAGTAGCGGTTTATCGAGTTTTTCAATGCTGGAATAGAGCGGCATCACCATAAACGGCAGCAGGATGTACACCAGGCCGATAATCACCGCGCTGGGTGTAAACATGATACGAATAGGAGTATCGATAACGCCGAGCCACAACAGAAATTCGTTGAGATAGCCTTTGGTACTGAGGAAAATTTTGAGTCCGTAGATGCGGATAAGTGAATTGGTCCAGAACGGAACAATCAGCAGGAACAGCAGCAGCGGGCGCACTTTTTCCGGCAGTTTCACCAAAAACCAGGCAAACGGGTAGCCGAGTACCAGGCAGGCGAGCGTGGCAATCAGCGCCATATTGAGGGAATGAACCAGCACCTCAAAATAGAGCGGATCGAGCAGGCGTGTATAGTTTTCCAGCGTAAAGACCATTTTGACGAAATTGGCGTCGTCGCGGGTCAAAAAGCTGGTACCGATGATCATCAGGTTGGGCAGAAAGACAAACAACACAAGCCAACCGACAATGGTGACGATCACCACACTCTGGAATTTACTTGTGTTCTTCATCAGCCAGTACGACCTCCCAGCTTTCTACCCAGTTAATCGCCATTTTCTGGTCGAGCGAGTGGTCAAAGTCAGGATCGTCTTCGTTGAAGAATTCACTGACCATCACCATCTTGCCATTTTCCAGTTCCACAACCGACTCCAGCGTCATGCCTTTGTAGTTGCGTTCGCGCACGTAGCCGATCAGGCCTTCGATATGATTATCGTCGTTGATTTCATCCACGCGCAGATCTTCCGGGCGTAACAGAACGTGCAGTTTCTGTCCGGGAACCACCGCGAAGTTGACGTAAATATTGCACTCGCGGCCTTCAACGTTAGCACGAACGCGCTGCTCGTCCAGACGTTCTATCACCGTGGCGTTAAACATATTGATCTCGCCGATAAATCCGGCAACGAACAAATTTTTCGGCTCTTCGTAGATCTCGCGCGGTGTACCGTCCTGCTCAATCTTGCCGTCACGCATCACCACGATACGGTCTGACATAGTCAGCGCTTCTTCCTGATCGTGAGTGACAAAGACGAAAGTGATACCCAGCTTACGCTGTAACGCTTTCAGTTCGTTCTGCATCTGCTTGCGCAGTTTGTAGTCCAGCGCAGAGAGAGATTCATCTAACAGGAGTAAACGCGGTTTATTGACCACCGCACGGGCAATCGCCACGCGCTGCTGTTGGCCACCGGAGAGTTGATGCGGTTTTCGCTGAGCGAACTCTTCCAGTTGCACCATGCGCAGGGCTTCAGTAACGCGAGGAGGAATATCGGCTGCGGGGGTTTTCTGCATGCGTAAACCAAAGGCCACATTCTCATACACGGTCATGTGGGGGAATAACGCATAGCTTTGGAAGACGGTGTTCACGTAGCGGTTTTCCGCAGGAACGTGAGTGATGTCCTGGTTGTCCAACATAATATGACCGGAATCAACCGTTTCCAGACCGGCAATCAGGCGAAGAACGGTTGTTTTACCGCAGCCAGAGGGGCCGAGCAGCGTGAGAAATTCGCCATTGTTGATGGTCAAATCCAGGCTGGAAATCACCTCTTTGCCATCGAAACTTTTGCGAATTCCCGCTAATTGCACCAGTGGAGAAAGCGAACGCGGTTGTTTATTCAATTTTTTACTCTGTCCCATGTAAACGCAACGGATGGCTGACCGATGCGGGGTTTGTGGTTAACCACCTTGATGACTCTTAATGAGGGCGGTTATTCTACGGCAAACCATTGTAATCGCCAATCCTTGTTGCGAATTACTGACTTAACCCTATAGTCAGAGGGGATGTCAGGGAGAAATATTCTCACTTGCGGGGATAAAAGTGACCTGACGCAATATTTGTCTTTTGTTGCTTATTGATAATGTTGTCACAAAAAGTGAGGGTGACTGCATGGATAAACTACTTGAGCGTTTTTTACACTACGTGTCGCTGGACACCCAATCAAAATCGGGCGTGCGGCAGGTACCCAGCACTGAAGGACAGTGGAAGTTATTGCAGTTGCTTAAGCAGCAACTCGAAGAGATGGGGCTGGTCAATATTACCTTGAGCGACAAGGGGACGTTGATGGCAACGTTGCCCGCTAACGTTGCAGGCAATATTCCCGCGATCGGTTTTATTTCCCATGTGGATACCTCACCGGATTTCAGCGGTAAAAACGTTAATCCGCAAATTGTCGAAAACTATCGCGGCGGCGATATTGCGCTCGGTATTGGCGATGAGGTTTTGTCGCCGGTGATGTTCCCGGTGCTGCATCAACTTCTGGGTCAGACGTTGATCACCACAGATGGCAAAACGCTGCTGGGTGCGGATGATAAAGCCGGTATCGCCGAAATCATGACCGCACTGGCTGTGTTGATACAAAAAGATATTCCGCATGGCGATATCCGCGTGGCCTTTACGCCAGATGAAGAGGTCGGTAAAGGCGCGAAGCATTTCGACGTTGCAGCATTTGATGCGCAGTGGGCCTATACCGTCGACGGTGGCGGCGTGGGCGAACTGGAGTTTGAAAACTTCAACGCCGCGTCGGTCAATATCAAGATCGTCGGTAACAATGTGCATCCGGGTACGGCAAAAGGGGTGATGGTGAACGCGCTGTCGCTGGCGGCTCGCATCCATGCCGAAGTTCCCGCCGATGAAAGCCCGGAAGCGACGGAAGGCTATGAAGGTTTTTACCATCTGGCAAGCATGAAAGGGACGGTTGATCGGGCTGATATGCACTACATTATCCGCGATTTTGACCGTAAGCAGTTTGAAGCGCGTAAACGCAAAATCATGGATATTGCCAAAAAGGTCGGTAAAGGGTTACATCCGGACTGCTATATCGAGCTGGTGATTGAAGACAGCTACTACAATATGCGTGAAAAAGTGATCGAGCATCCGCATGTGCTGGATATCGCCAAGCAGGCAATGCGCGATTGTGACATTGAGCCGGATCTTAAACCCATTCGTGGTGGTACCGACGGCGCGCAACTGTCGTTCATGGGATTACCTTGCCCGAATCTGTTCACCGGTGGCTATAACTATCATGGTAAGCATGAGTTTGTGACACTGGAAGGCATGGAAAAAGCCGTGCAGGTGATTGTGCGAATTGCGGAATTGACGGCGAAACAGTAGCCGCTTTTGCCGGTAGATGCCGGATGGCGCTTCGCTTATCCGGCCTACGGGATACGCTATTTGTAGGCCGGATAAGCGAAGCGCCTTCCGGCGCACTTTCAATAGGTTATCCTTCGAAGAACCAGTATCCGCTATTCACCAGTGCGGCAAGCATGGCAAGGAAAGACGGATCTTCCAGTGCATCCTCAAAGTTTTCCGCTGTCAGAACAATATGGCTGGCGAGCGCATCCAGCGCCGGACGGTGAGGGGAGTCAATTTTCTCACCATTTACATAAACGTCATCGCCAATGCGCAGTACACGCAATCCACCCAGACGAACCAGGACATCGCCTTGCTTCAGGGCATCATAGATTTCGTCAGGCTGATAAGGCGGCTCAGGCGGCGCAACGTCCAGTTCATGACGCGACTGAGAGATAAACTCGCCAAACCACTGTTTAAAATGCTCCGGCTGGTTAATGAGCCCCAGCATCATTTCGCGCAGCTTGTCCATTTCCTGTGGCAGCACGTCTGCTGGATGGTCGCGCGGCGGTAGATCTGGATCGCTGTAGTACGTGCTACCCAGTTCGCGTTGCAGAACGTAATCAGCAAATCCGCTGATCAGCTCCCGGGTATTCGGTGCGCGGAAACCGACCGAATAGTTCATCGCGTTTTCCAGCGCATAACCTTCGTGCGGGAATCCCGGTGGAATGTACAGGATATCGCCGGGTTCCAGCTCTTCATCGATAATAGCTTCGAACGGGTCGACCTGAAGGAGATCCGGGTGAGGGCAGTGTTGTTTCAACTGCAGTTTTTCACCTACGCGCCAGCGACGACGACCGGTTCCCTGAATGATAAATACATCGTACTGATCCAGGTGCGGGCCAACGCCGCCGCCGGGGACAGAGAAAGAAATCATCAGGTCGTCGATGCGCCAGTCCGGTAATTCACGGAACGGGCGCATCAGCGCGGCAGTTGGCTCGTGCCAGTGGTTGACCGCCTGCACCAGCAAAGACCAGTTGTTCTCGCCAAGATGGTCGTAGCTTTCGAAGGGACCGTGGCTAACCTGCCATTTTCCGTCCTGGTGGCTGACGAGTCGGCTGTCGACTTCGTTTTCCATTGCCAGTCCAGCCAGTTCGTCAGGAGAGAGAGGATCAATAAAATTGTTAAACCCGCGTTTTAAGACCACCGGGCGTTTCTGCCAGTGGCGTTCAAGAAAATCGGGCCAGTTAAGTGTGAGTTGGTATTCCATAATGAGCATCCCGCAGGCTGGTATCTGCAACCGATTATAACGGATACTTAACCTCAAGCGTGAAGTCAGTACATATTTATTACATGTAAAGATTACTCGTCTTTTTGTCCCGGATGTTGGCGGCCGAAAATAACTTCCATGCGCGCTCCGCCCAGCAGACTGTCGCCAGCGATAATCTGCCCGTCATATTGCTCGGTGATCTCACGTGCGACAGCCAAACCCACGCCTTGCCCGGGGCGTAAGGTATCCACGCGCTGACCACGGTCGAACACCACTTCACGTTTACTGTGTGGAATACCGGGGCCGTCATCTTCTACCACAATGTGCAGATGATCTTCCGTTAATTGCGCTGAGATCTCGACAAATTCCAGGCAATATTTACAGGCGTTATCCAGGACGTTGCCCAGCACTTCGACGAAATCGTTCTGTTCACCCACAAAGCTTGTCTCAGGCGAAATGTCGAGATTAATGTTAACCCCTTTACGCTGGTACACCTTGTTTAATGCAGAGGTCAGTTTATCCAGCAACGGTGCAACCGGATGCAATTCCCGGCTGAGAAGGGCGCTACTGCCGCGCATGCTGGCACGATGCAGATAATAGCCAATTTGCTGTGAAATACGGCTAATTTGCTCCAGCATGACGGGTTCAGCATCGCTCACGCTCATTTTCTCATTACGCATCGAGCGTAGCGTGCTTTGCAATACGGCCAACGGTGTTTTCAGGCTGTGGGTGAGGTCAGTTAACGTGGTACGGTATTTATCGTAGCGCTCACGTTCGCTCTTTAATAAGCGGTTGAGGTTACGCACCAGACTGGTGAGTTCACGCGTGGTGGCAGGATTAAGCATCTCGCGATGATGCTCTTCAAGCTCACGGACTTCGCGTGCCAGTGATTCGATAGGTCGCAGGCTCCACCAGGCTGCAACCCACAGCAACGGGATAACCAACAGTAAATTGGCAACCAGCACATAAATAAACCAGCTCCAGACCATATATGAGCGTTTGAGCTCAATAGGAATGGTATCAACAACCACAATGGTCAGTTGTGGCATTCTGGCGGTGGCAGGGTAGATGTTCACTGCCACGGAGTGGGTCATTTCTGCATTATCGTCATCTTCTCTGACTTCTTTTAACTGCTGCTGAGCGGAGTGATCTTCTCCCAGCAAGGTGCTGGTGGCGTCTACATTGGCTTCAATTTCATGAAAACCGTTGGTTTTTAGCCAGTCCGGTTGGATACTTTTCGTCAGCCAGGGAACATTGCGCTGCGCCCACAACAATTCACCGCTTTCGTTATAGATCAGCGACATTGTTGGGCTTTGCATATCGAGATTTTCAGGCAACTCGACGTTTATCTTGCCGTTTTCCCACTTTGCCAGGGTATAGAATAGATTACTTTCACCCCGCAGCAGGCGGAACGTTGTCTTATCAAAGCTGACGCTGTAGCCCACCAGGGCAACCATGCCGTAGGCCAGCGACAGCACCAACACCACGCCCGCGGTGGCCAGTAAAAAGCGCAGCCGCAGCGATAACGGGAAAAAATGACGCAATAATTTTTTCATTAGCGCAGTTCGAAAAGATAGCCTTGTCCACGTACGGTAGTGATCACCTCATGCGGATATTGCGCCTGTATTTTCTTACGCAGACGTCCCATTAGAACATCAATGGTGTGACTTTCACGCAGCTCGGCATCCGGATAAAGCTGCAGCATGAGCGAATCTTTACTGACCACTTTGCCATTATTACGGATGAGTGTTTCCATAATGGTGTATTCAAACGCCGTGAGTTTGATAACTTCATCATTGACGGATAACTCGCGTCGGGAGAGGTCCACCTGAAAAGGCGGAAGGGAGATAATTTGCGATGCCAGACCGCTGTTTCGACGCATCAGTGCCTGCATGCGTGCAGCCACTTCTTCGATGTGAAACGGTTTGGTGACATAATCGTCAGCGCCAGCGCTGAGGACTTCCACTTTGTCCTGCCAGCCTTCGCGCGCGGTTAATACCAGAATCGGCAGCGAAACCTCATTACTGCGCCAGCGGCGGATCAGCGACAAACCATCTTCATCGGGGAGCCCTAAATCAACGATCGCGATATCCGGCAGATGCTCATTCAGATAATAGTCCGCTTCCTTCGCATCTTCTGCATCATCCACCTGATGCCCTAAATCCTGTAACTGAACCTTGAGGTGGTGGCGTAATAAAGCATTATCCTCGACAACCAGTACGCGCATCAACGTTTCTCCCTAAAATAATGGTTTGAATAGTTTAACGCTGATTATGTGGCTGTGGGGATAAACATTTAATAAACCGGGGGAAGGGATAATGTTGCGTGTGATAAAAAGCCGGAATCGCTTACGCTTATCCGGCTTCTGTTCAGCAGCTGGGGAGTTGCTGATTACTTCAGTTCATCAACCATGGTGATGGCGCGACCAATGTAATTGGCCGGCGTCATGGCTTTCAGGCGAGTTTTCTCTTCTTCCGGCAGTGCCAGACCATCGATAAACTGCTTCATACCTTCGGCGTCAACGCGCTTGCCGCGGGTCAGTTCTTTCAGCTTCTCGTACGGTTTTTCAATGCCATAGCGACGCATCACGGTCTGGATCGGCTCTGCCAGAACTTCCCAGTTATGATCCAGTTCATCCAGCAGATGATCGCGGTTCACTTCCAGTTTGCTCACACCCTTCAGCGTGGACTGATAGGCGATCAGCGCATAGCCAATGCCCACGCCCAGGTTACGCAGAACGGTTGAATCGGTCAGGTCGCGCTGCCAGCGGGAAACCGGCAGTTTGCTCGCCAGGTGTTGCAGAACCGCGTTAGACAAGCCCAGGTTACCCTCAGAGTTTTCGAAATCGATAGGGTTTACTTTGTGCGGCATGGTGGAAGAACCAATTTCACCGGCAACAGTTTTCTGCTTGAAGTGACCCAACGCAATGTAACCCCAGACGTCGCGATCGAAATCGATCAGAATGGTGTTAAAACGGGCGATGCAATCAAACAGCTCAGCAATGTAGTCGTGCGGCTCAATCTGCGTGGTGTAGGGGTTCCACTGGATGCCCAGCGAGGTGACGAACTCTTCGCTAAACTGATGCCAGTCAACTTCCGGGTAAGCGGCGATGTGGGCGTTATAGTTACCCACAGCACCGTTGATTTTACCGAGGATTTCAACCTGGTTGAGCTGGCGATACTGACGTTCCATGCGGTACGCCACGTTTGCCATCTCTTTGCCCATCGTTGACGGGGTGGCAGGTTGACCGTGAGTACGGGATAGCAGGGGAATATCGCGATATTCAACAGAAAGCGCGGTGATGCCATCAATCAGTTGGCGCCAGTACGGCAGGACTACTTCGTCGCGCGCCGTTTTCAGCATCAGCGCGTGAGACAGGTTGTTGATGTCTTCTGAGGTGCATGCGAAGTGGATAAACTCGGAAACAGCGTGCAGTTCCGGGATATCCGCCACTTTTTCTTTCAGGAAATACTCAACTGCCTTCACGTCATGGTTGGTCGTACGCTCGATGGTTTTGATACGCGCAGCATCTTCTTCATTGAAGTTAGCGACGATCGCATCAAGGTAACCGATTGCGTCGGCAGCAAAAGCAGGAACTTCCTTGATCGCTGCGTGCGCGGCCAGTTTTTGCAGCCAGCGTACTTCAACCTGTACACGGAATTTCAGCAAACCGTATTCGCTGAAAATCCCGCGCAGCGCGCTGACTTTATCGCCGTAGCGTCCATCGACAGGGGAAACGGCGGTCAGTGAGGATAATTCCATAGATCACAACTCCGGGGTTAAATGAGCAAGAATTTGTTTTGCCTGAGTCGTCAGGCGATTACGAGAAAACATGAGTTGCAGACGGCCGCCACCTACCTGATGCCAGAGCACGGCAGCGCGAATGCCAGCCAGCAATGAAGCGCGTACTTTGGCCTGAACCTGTGGGCTCTGCAGGATAGCCGGGGAGCCAGTGACCTGAATACGCGGGCCGAGTGGGCTGATGACGTCAACATAAATGCCGGCCATCGCACTCATCAGTGTTTCTGACTGCAAATCAAAATGGTCCAGTTGGCGCTGCAAGCCGTTGATACGGTCTCCCAGCGTGTCCATGGCGCCTTTGGCGGCTGAAAGCTTACGCTCCAGTACCATCAGGCTTAATGTATAGCGGGTAAGTTCCGCGTTCAGCCCCTGACGGCTGCTGGCGTTGAGCACGCCGAGCATCGTTTCCAGACCGAGACGCAGGTTGGCCTCGCTGCCGCCAAACACGCCCAGCGTAGAGCTGGGATTCATGTCAATGACGCTGTTCAGTGAAACGTGTAATGCATCGGCATCACAATGCCCCTGGTGCGCCAGTTCTTGCACCAGGCGTGCCGACTGACAAATGCCTGCCAGGGCGAGGGTGATGTCATAATAATTCTTTGCCACGTTCACTGCTTCCTTGTATCAAATGTGTAAATAATTATACCGGCAGAGGCAATCGTTGTTCGATAATGCCGCCGCCGAGGCACACTTCGCCATTGTAAAAGACCGCCGACTGACCCGGCGTTACCGCCGCGACGGGTTCATCGAAAATGACTTCAATACGCTCGGCATCCAGTGCCTTAACGGTGCACGGAATGTCGGTCTGACGATAGCGGGTTTTCACCGTGCAGCGCATGGTGCCGGTGAACGGTTGACGGTCGACCCAATGTAATTGCTGTGCAATCAGGCCAACGGACATGAGGCGCGGGTGTTCATGACCCTGAGCGACAACCAGAATGTTGTTCTCAACGTCTTTATCCACGACATACCATGGATCTTCGGTACCTTCTTTTGTTCCGCCAATACCCAGACCTTTACGCTGACCCAGGGTGTGATACATCAGCCCCTGATGCTGGCCAATTTCTTCACCGTCAACGGTAATGATCTTGCCGGGTTGTGCCGGCAGGTAACGACCGAGGAACTCACGGAACTTACGTTCACCGATGAAGCAGATGCCGGTGGAGTCTTTTTTCTTCGCAGTAACCAGACCCAGATCTTCGGCAATTTTACGTACCTGCGGTTTTTCCAGTTCGCCAACCGGGAACAGGCTTTGCGCAATTTGCTCATGGCCGAGGGTATAGAGGAAATAGCTTTGGTCTTTATTGCCATCAAGCCCACGCAGCAGTCGACTTTTACCGTCGACATCCGCGCGACGCACGTAGTGACCGGTGGCGATGTAATCGGCACCTAAATCTTCAGCGGCAAATTCGAGGAAGGCTTTAAATTTAATTTCTTTGTTGCACAGAATATCCGGGTTCGGCGTACGGCCCGCTTTGTACTCTTCAAGGAACAGTTCAAAGACGTTGTCCCAATATTCTGCGGCAAAGTTGACGGTATGCAGCTCAATGCCGAGTTTGTCACAGACAGCCTGAGCATCCGCAAGGTCGGCGGCTGCTGTGCAATATTCCTCGCCATCGTCCTCTTCCCAGTTCTTCATGAACAGGCCTTCTACCTGATAACCCTGTTGTTGCAACAGCCAGGCAGAAACGGAGGAATCGACACCGCCGGACATGCCGACGATCACTTTTTTTGGGCTTTCAGACATAGGAATACTCACGACATTGAACTTCAAGGCGGCATATTCTAGCACGCAGCCCCTTACTTGACACCCTCTGTAAACGGCCAGTTAAATTCACCGATCATCGCCAGCGGGTAGCGTTGTCCGCTCTGGTAGCAGCGAATGCTCTCCGCAACCAGCGGTGAGCGCAGGTTTGGCGCGCAGAGAACCTCTTCTGCGCTGACCCAGTGACAGCAATCTATATCGCTGTCATGAGGTTCGGTAGCGCACATATTGGCAAGCTCGATAGAAAACAGAAAACGTAAAAAGGGCGTTTTATCCGGCGCAATCCATTGATGCATTCGAATGAAATGCTGTGGCTGTGCGTGGATACCTGTCTCTTCCCAGAGCTCGCGCGCGGCGGCCTGCACTAACGTCTCATCCGCTTCCAGATGTCCTGCTGGTTGATTCCACAAGGCTTTGCCATTGATTGTTTCCTCAACGACCAAAAACTTATCTTCTGCATGCACAATGCAGGCGACCGTGACGTGCGGTTTGAACATACCTGTTCCTTATTCAGTTAGTTACATCCCGCCATTGACCATTGGCGAGATTATCCAGTGTGTAATCCCCCATGGCGTAGCGAATGAGACGCAGCGTCGGGAATCCAACGTGGGCTGTCATGCGGCGAACCTGGCGGTTGCGGCCTTCATATAAGATCACTTTCAGCCAGGTGGTGGGGATATTTTTCCGCTCCCGAATGGGCGGGTTTCTCGGCCACAGCCATGCAGGCTCTTCTACCACTTCAATACCTGCTGGCAGCGTGGGGCCGTCATTGAGCGTTACCCCGGTACGCAGCGCATCCAGCGCTTCTGCAGTTGGCTCGCCTTCAACCTGCACGTAATAAATTTTCCCGGTGCGCTTTCCGGGTTGTGTTAAACGGGCCTGCAGTGCACCGTCATTGGTCAGCACCAAAAGCCCTTCACTGTCCCGGTCGAGTCGGCCCGCAGCATAGATTCCCGGCACGGGAATAAAATCTTTTAACGTGCTTCTGCCTGCCTCGTCCGTAAATTGCGGCAAAACATCGTAGGGTTTATTGAACAAAACCACGCGTTTTGGCTGGTTTTCTTTACGCTGCCTGGTGACTTGTCGTGAGCTGAATCGCTCAACCCGGTGATTTCTAAAAGAAGTTTTTTGCATGGTATTTTCAGATTATATCAATTGCCGCATTATAGCCTAAGAACGAGTGTCTTTCATGGCGGCAAACATTAGGGTAGTATTGACATGCTCATTACAAAACATTAACAAAAAATTGCTCTAACGCATTCGTGCAGCAGGACGCAAACGCACATGCAGCGCGATGACAGACGAGCAGAACCAGAAGCGCTCGAAGGAGAGGTGAATGGAAAGCAAAGTAGTTGTTCCGGCGGAAGGTAAGAAGATCACCCTGCAAAACGGCAAACTCAACGTTCCTGAAAATCCGATTATCCCGTTCATTGAAGGCGACGGTATCGGCGTTGATGTAACCCCACCGATGATCAAAGTTGTCGATGCTGCTGTCGAGAAAGCCTATAAAGGCGAGCGTAAAATCTCCTGGATGGAAATCTACACCGGTGAGAAATCCACTCAGGTTTATGGCCAGGACGTCTGGCTGCCTGCTGAAACCCTTGATCTTATTCGTGAATATCGTGTTGCCATCAAAGGCCCACTGACCACTCCAGTTGGCGGCGGTATTCGCTCTCTGAACGTTGCCCTGCGTCAGGAACTTGACCTGTATGTCTGCCTGCGTCCGGTGCGTTATTACCAGGGTACACCTAGCCCGGTTAAACACCCAGAACTGACCGACATGGTCATCTTCCGTGAAAACTCAGAAGATATCTATGCGGGGATTGAGTGGAAAGCGGACTCCGCTGATGCTGAGAAAGTGATTAAATTCCTGCGCGAAGAGATGGGCGTGAAGAAAATCCGCTTCCCGGAACATTGCGGTATCGGTATCAAGCCGTGTTCCGAAGAAGGGACCAAGCGTCTGGTTCGTGCAGCGATTGAGTACGCCATCGCTAACGATCGTGATTCTGTTACCCTGGTTCATAAAGGTAACATTATGAAATTCACCGAAGGCGCGTTCAAAGACTGGGGTTACCAGTTGGCGCGTGAAGAGTTCGGTGGTGAACTGATTGATGGCGGTCCGTGGGTTAAAATCAAGAACCCGAAAACCGGTAAAGAGATCGTGGTTAAGGACGTTATCGCCGATGCGTTCCTGCAACAGATCCTGCTGCGTCCCGCTGAGTACGATGTTATCGCGTGTATGAACCTGAACGGTGACTACATCTCCGATGCGCTGGCAGCACAGGTTGGTGGTATTGGTATCGCACCGGGTGCCAACATTGGTGACGAATGTGCGCTGTTTGAAGCAACCCACGGTACTGCACCGAAGTACGCAGGCCAGGATAAAGTGAACCCAGGTTCCATCATCCTGTCTGCAGAAATGATGCTGCGCCACATGGGTTGGACCGAAGCGGCTGACTTAATTGTTAAAGGTATGGAAGGCGCGATCAACGCCAAGACCGTAACTTATGATTTCGAACGTCTGATGGATTGCGCTAAACTGCTGAAATGTAGCGAGTTTGGTGACGCGATCATCGAAAACATGTAATCCAGATTCTGGGTTGTGTGAGAACGGGAACCGGGTGGTTCCCGTTTTTTTTCAATGGAATTCGGTGGCGATTAAAACCGCTTTAAACCTGCCGGGGCTCTACGCCAGATTTGTATTTTTTACCCTCATGGTATTTGTGATTAGTGTTGGCGAACACAAATTGATATTTACGTCTGGTCTGTAAGCTCAATGACGCGGTTCTTGCCAGGATATCTCGACCCGACAAGCAATCATATTTTTTATAGATGAGCTGCAAAACCAGGTTCTGGTGATTCATTGCACAGCACTCATTCGATGAGAGGCGTGAAACCCTCTGCCGGAAAAACAATATCCTGCTGTTGCCTGAAAAAATAGACCTTTATATTTATGTGTGTTTATTTTTACCACTTAAACAGGCAGCTTGTTTTTTGTACGGTGGTAGCGAAATTTATTGTGTCGCAAATAACAGTAATGGCCTTTTTTAAGCAATGTCAAAAAAATAAATTTAGATTAACTCTTTGATTTTAATGGGCTAAAAGATGGGGGAGCTTACAGTATCAATAATCGCTGGGCAGCATGTGTAAATAGCATAATAACTAAATTATAATTCTCTTACATTCGATAGATTGGTGAGGTTAGAATGCGGTTAATTGTCATGTTGTTAAGCTTTGTCGTCACTACCCAGGTCTGGGCCGGTGAACTTTCCAAACCTGTCGGTAAAGTCCTTTTAACAGTGTCCGGTAATATAGAAAACACCAATGAAGACGGGAAAGCCATTTTTGATATCGCCAGTCTCGAGAATCTGGGCACGGTAAGTTTCCAGACCTCCTCACCCTGGTATAATGGACGCACTACCTTTACGGGTATCTCACTGCAAAAGCTCATGGATTATGTCGGGGCAAAAGGTTCTGTTGTTAAAGTCACTGCGCTCAATGACTACACCACCGTTATCCCACTCAGTGATTTCAAAAAATATAATGTTATTCTTGCTCTAAAAATCAACGGAGAATATATGCGCATCCGTGATAAAGGCCCACTATTCATCGTGTATCCCTATGACAGCATTCCTGAACTGAATAATCAGATTTTTTATTCAAGGTCAGCATGGCAGGTCAGTTCAATGAAAATTGAGTAGGGGTTCAGAGGACCATCATGAACAGAATACTGGCTGGCATTATATTCTTCCTTTTTATATCTACCGGATATATATCTTTCCTTGTGCACGAAAGACAACAAGAACTACAGAAACTGACTCACTACACCGACTCATGGTCTGCTGTTCAAATGGTATCAGAATATTACCGATTTGAATCATGGCTTGGTCTCTACATTAGTGATGATACGATGACGCTCGATGCTGTGCGCCTGCGTCTCGATATTATGCTCAGCCAGAGCGATTTAATAAAGGAAGGTGATTTATGGCATTATATAGAGAGCAATCAAGCGCATTATGAACTGGCTATACAGCTTGAAAAAATGCTTAATTATCTGGATGTTCATCTTGAGAAAATGAATCGTTCAGAACTCAAGGCATACCTGAAAGAAATGCATGCGCTTGATGCACCGCTAGCCCGTCTTTCATCCGGTGCGTTAGATAAAGATGTTAGCTCGATTAATAATACAAATATTAACATTCAAACCCTGTATTATATTTATTCAGCTATTTCAGTATTGCTTATAATATTGAGTGCGATACTGGGGGTTCTGATTTTTTTTCAGAACAGAAACATTTTGAGAGCACATCTCCAGGTTAAGTGCCTTGCTGAGGAACTTCAGGAATCTAAAGAAAAACTGCAGATCCAGAATGCAAAACTGGAGTATGACGTCTATCACGACTCTCTCACCGAGATGAACAATCGCCAGTTGTTCTGGGGGGATTTAAATAAAACCATCGAGATGGCAGAAAAAAACAATGACTCTGTGACGGTGATGTTGTTCGATTTAGATCGATTCAAAGAGGTAAATGATACGTATGGCCATGATGCCGGTGATATGTTATTACGTCAGATATCCCATCGTTTGATTTCTATGAGCCAGGGTTCCGACACGCTATATCGTTTAGGCGGCGATGAGTTTGCTTTTCTTTCGAGCGGTCTGACAGAGAGTCATGCTGTTTCCCGAGCCCAAAAAATATGTGATTTTATCAACCAACCCTACACTATTTATAACGCAATTATAAATATAACCACTTGTGTTGGTATTGTTATCTCTGAAACTGAACGCCGTTCCGACTATCTTTATAAATTTGCCGATCTGGCGCTTTATGAAGCGAAAAATGAAGGCTCGGGTAAAATAAAAGTCTTCCGACAGCGGATGTTAGAAAAGCTGCAAGAAAGCAGAACTCTTGAGCATGATATGGCAATGGCCATAGTGAATAAAGAATTCGTGGTTTATTATCAGCCTATTGTCGATTCTTTCAGCCAGGAAATTTACAGCTATGAAGCCCTTATTCGTTGGATACATCCTCTAAAAGGGCTTCTGTCGCCGGATAGTTTTATTCCTGTTGCAGAAAAAACAGGAATGATTAACGAGATGGGAAAATCTGTGCTTGAAATTGCATGCAGGGAAGCAGCGTCCTGGACCGTACCGGTTAAAATTTCAGTCAATGTTTCACCTGTCCAGCTAAGCAGCAAGGCCTTTGCCGGAATCGTGCTGTCCATTCTGAAAGAAACCGGACTTCCGGCAGACCGTCTCGAGCTGGAAGTGACGGAATCCTCTCTCTTTACGGAGAGCAATACGCCGATGAATACGCTTAACAAGCTCAGAGCTCTGGGGGTAAAAATCTCCATCGATGATTTTGGTACCGGATACTCTTCTCTTTCGCGACTGAGTCGGCTTGCCTTCGATAAAATCAAAATAGACAAGTCCTTTGTGCATTCGATATCTACGCAGGAAGACGCCCTTAATATCATCAGGCTTATTACTGGTATGGCGAAATCGCTGAATATGAAAGCTGTTGCAGAAGGTGTCGAAACAGAGGAACAGCTGGCGAGCCTTCAGGCTTTGGGCTGCGATTTCGCGCAAGGGTATCTGTTTGGTAAACCGCAGCCGGGTATCAATGGGAAAATCAGAAACGGTTAAATAACGCCCGTTCCTCGTGCCCTGGCGATATGCTAAATCAGCGTAACGACAACGTACTTGCCAGCGCTAAGACGTTGGCAATTGCCGTTTTCGCTTGCGGACTGTTTTTCCAGCATGTCGAGCCGACCATTGACGCCGCTTGCTGGGTAATATCGTCGACAGTAGAGTTTTTAAGATCGGCAAGCGAGTGGAAACCAAGTTGCTCAAGCCGCTCGATGACTTTGGGGCCAACGCCTTTTAATGACAGAAGTGCCTGACGCTCAGTGGTTGAAAAGGGCATTGTCTCTCCTTACGTATGCGCAATACTGACAATCCGCTTACGAATACATGCTGATAGCGGCCAGGCTATCAGTTATAGCCTGGCCAACAGAGGTAAGCAAAACTAGAACTGGTAGTTTAAGGATACCCAGTAGTTACGGCCCGGGTTGACGTATCCGGTCGTGGATTGTGCCGTCTGATAGTAGTCGCCTGCATAAGCACTATTGCGGCCAACCTGATACAACGTGACGTCACTAAAGTCTTTATCCAGCACGTTGTTCACCGCCGTATTCAGCGTCAGTTCTTTGGTCAGTTTATAAGACATCCCCATGTCCAGAACGGTCCAGGCTTTTAAATTTGCACCTTTGTCGTCATACACCGCCTTTTGGACGGCGCTGAGGTTGTCGTAATTCTCCGTATAGCGTGGAGCCTTACCGCGGTAGCGAGCGCTCAGCCAGGCGTTCATATCTTCCGTTGCCTGCCAGTTCAGACGGGCGTTCGCCATGTGTTTCGGGGTATAACTCAGTGGCGCGCCTTTATTCTCGCCATCTTTTTGCTTGCTCTGGGTATAGGTGTAGTTGAGAGATAAGCTCAGCGAGTCCGACCATAGCGGGAATGTACTGGCAAACTCGATACCATCGGTTCTTGCTTTACCGCTGTTGGTGTAGCTGTTGGTATTATCATCGATAGAATACGAAACGATTTTATTTTTGTATTCAGTATAGAAACCCGTGACGTTGGCGTTCAGCCCAGCGTCATTCTCATAGTAAAGCCCGGTTTCGTAACTGGTACTTTCTTCAGGTTTAAGGTTCGGGTTCCCGACGGTATTGACCGTCCCCTGTGCCGTTACGCCACTGATGCCATTATGAAGTTGGCTGAGTGATGGCGCTTTATAACCCGTTGTGACGCCGCCTTTGAGGGTCCACTCATCGGATACGTCCCAGACCATATAGGCACGTGGGCTGAGGTGCCCACCAAAGACGTCACTATGTTCATAGCGAGTCCCCACGGTTAAGGCCAGAGAATCGAGGATATGCCATTCATCTTCAGCATAGGCCGACCATGTTTTCTGGTGGAATGTCTCGCCGGTATTGGCCAGCACGACACCATCCTTCATGCGGGCATCCCAGTATTCTCCCCCGAGAGTCAACAGGTGCGAGTCACCTAACGGCGTCAGCAGCATGGAATCCAAAATAACGTTGGTGTTCTTCAGTTCACGTGCGTCGCCGGCCCGGCTCGCGTTCTCTGGTGTCAGTGCCGAGGAGACCAACTGGCGGCCTTTGTTCTCGGTTTCATTCCAGCCTACAGAGGATTTCCAGGTACCAAATGTTAATGCGGTATCGTGGCCGAGCGTCACTTTGTTACGCTCATAACGCAGCGTCTTATCATATCCGCCGGTCAGATTGCCAAGCTGTCCATCATCGTTATCGTAGCGTTGTCTGGCGGAATCGAGATCCAGCCACAACGTATTGCTGTCACTGGTTTTCCAGTCCAGGCGAGTGCCGATATTGTAATTCTCAGATTCCGTAGGATACGGCACGCGGGTGGAAGAGGTATCGCTCAGCGAAGTGACACTGGAGCCTTGACGCTGCGTGGTGCTGCCGCGAACTTGCATATCCAGTACACCGGCGATCAATGGGCCGCTTGACCAGAAGTTGGCGACAGTGCTGTTACCCCATTTATTACTTTCTTGCAGGTTAACGCCGGTATTAATGGACGTGCTCCATTTATCGGTGCTCTTTTTGGTGATGATATTGACGACGCCGCCAATGGCATCGGAACCGTATAACGTCGACATCGGACCGCGGATCACTTCAATATGGTCGATTGCCGCCAGTGGAGGCATAAAGCTGGTGTTCATGGCTGAAAAGCCGTTCGGTGTCACGTCGCTGCTTCCATTTTGACGGATACCGTCAATCAAGAGCAGGGTATAGCTGGCGGGCATACCACGGATGCTAATTTCCAGACCGCCGGTTTTACCCGTGCTACTTTCGACATCCACACCTTCCACAGAACGCAGAGCTTCACCTAAA
This sequence comes from Citrobacter sp. RHBSTW-00029, assembly GCF_014104295.1. NCBI lineage: Bacteria > Pseudomonadati > Pseudomonadota > Gammaproteobacteria > Enterobacterales > Enterobacteriaceae > Citrobacter > Citrobacter sp. RHBSTW-00029. The sequence goes on along the minus strand of NZ_JABXRT010000001.1, from coordinate 2,189,464 downwards.
TCGTTATATTTATTGGTTTGTAACTCTTGCTGTGAAATAACGGAAACGCTGGCAGCCGCATTGGTGATCTTTTTTTCGTAACCAGAAGCGGTTACTACCATCACGTCTTCAGCGAAGACAAAGGGGCTGGTAAACCCTATACAGGACAGAACGACAGAGGCAACAGGTTTTAAACGCATAGTCAAACTTCCTTTGTTAAAAATTCAAAGGCAGTAAGATAATTGATGAAAATGATAATACAAATAATTATCATTATATATTTACATAACTTGTCACTTACTGTGTCTTTCTTTAATAAATATACATAAATTGTCATGAATTTGAGGTAGGTAAAAACCGAAGCTGGTGAATAGTTTTTCCTGCAACTATTGCTTCTTATTTAATATAAAGGCGAGTAAATACGGTGATTTTGCTTAGCCACTTCAGCGAAGTGAGAGGTGAAAGTACTGGGTATTAGAAAGTCGTATGATGTTTTTTAAAAATCGTCATACTTTTCTGCGCTGCATCATTTTTTTCGACATTACTGTCCGCCATAATCCCTTCCCCAGGAGACCGTCTAACGTAAATTGTTCGTTAAACGCGATAAAAATAACGTAAATCTGGATAAGAGAATGATTAAAGGCAAGCTGGCACTGCTGACGTGCGCACTGACTCTCGCATTAACCTCACCACTCCTCGCTGCGCAAAATGCAGACGAAGGCCAGACGTTAAAACTGGCCATTGGGCCCGAGCCGACGGAGGGATTTGACCCAATGTTGGGCTGGAGTCATGGCAGCTATCTGTTGTTGCATGCACCTGTGTTAAAGCAAAATGCGGATATGAGCTGGGGAAACCTGCTGACGGAAAAAGTGGTGACCAGTGCCGACGGCAAAACCTGGACGCTGACGCTTAAGCCCGATCTCAAATTCTCTGATGGTTCGCCGCTAACGGCTGAAGATGTGGTCTTCACCTATAACAAAGCCGCAAAAAGTGGTGGGAAAATTGACATGGGGAATTTCACCCATGCCCGCGTGATAGACAACCGCACGGCAGAAATTACGCTTAGCCATCCGCAGAGCACTTTTGTGAACGTGCTCGGTTCGTTAGGCATTGTTCCGGCAAAACAGTATGACGAAAAAACATTTGCCAAAAATCCGATTGGCGCAGGTCCTTACCGCCTGGTGAGCTTTCAACCTGGGCAGCAACTGATCGTGGAAGCAAACCCGTGGTATGCCGGTAAGAAGAATGATTTCAACCGGCTTGTGTTTGTATTCCTCGATGAGGATAACGCATACGCCGCAGCGCGTAGTGGCCAACTGGGACTGGTACGTATTGCGCCGTCGATGGCGGTGGCGCCCGCACAGCAGAATTTAAAACTGTGGGTTCGCGACAGTGTAGAAAACCGCGGTATTGTTTTCCCAATGGTTCCGGCTGGGAAGAAAGATGCTAATGGTTATCCGGTTGGGAACGATATTACAGCCGATATTGCTATCAGGCGTGCGATCAATTACGCCATTGACCGTAAGCAGCTTGCCGGGCAGGTTATGGAGGGGCATGCGATCCCCGCGTATAGCGCGGTTCAGGGGTTGCCATGGCAGGGGACTTCGGTGGCATTCAAAGATGGCGACGCTGAAAAAGCCCGGACGATTCTGGATCAGGCCGGCTGGAAAGTGGGCAAAGACGGCGTACGGGTGAAAGACGGTAAAGAGGCGCGTCTGACGTTGTGGTACGCCAGCGGCGACAGTACGCGCCGGGATTTAGCCGAGGCCGTACGTGCGATGCTGGAGCCAGTGGGTATTCAGATTTCGCTGCAGTCGGGTAGCTGGGAAACCGTTGAACGTCATATGCATGCTAATCCTACGTTGTTCGGCTGGGGGAGCCTGGATCCGATGGAGCTTTTCCATCACTACAGCGGGCAGGCGGCGGGTGTGGAGTATTACAACCCGGGCTACTACAGCAATCCGGTGGTCGAGCAACATCTCAAGCAGGCCATTGATGCACCAGACTGGCAAAAAGCGTTGCCTTTCTGGCAACAGGTTGAGTGGGATGGTAAACAAGGCGCAGGCGTACAAGGGGATGCCGCATGGGCATGGCTGCTGAATATTCAGCACACCTATCTGGCGAATCCGTGCATCGATCTGGGCAAAGGTGCACCGGAAATTCACGGTAGCTGGTCACTGCTCAATAATCTGGACGAATGGACCTGGACCTGCCGTTGATGAAGTCTGTTTTAGGCCATGTATTACGGCTGATAGTGTTGTTAGTGCTGGTCGCGGCTGGCACTTTCATCTTGCTCAGCTTTTCGCCGGTCGATCCAATCCGGGCCTATATTGGCAACGATTTGCTGCATGTTCCGCCGGAGCAATATGCACGTATTGCTGCTCGTTGGGGCCTGGAACAACCCCTGTGGGAGCGTTTTTTCCACTGGTTCTTACGCGTGCTACAGGGCGACCTTGGTTACTCGATGTTGTTTAATGCCCCTGTTGCCAGCGTGATTAAGGAGCGGTTTGCGACCTCGTTTGCGCTGCTGAGCGGTGCGTGGCTGGTTTCCGGTTTATTGGGAACGACAATGGGGTTTGTTGCCGGCCGCTACCTGAACCGTTGGCCGGATAAAGCCATCTGCCGACTTAGCTATCTGCTTTCTTCCTTACCGACCTTTTGGATTGGCATGCTGCTGTTGGCAGTATTTGCGGTACGCTGGCCGCTGTTCCCGGTCTGTTGTGCGTGGGAACCGGGAAATAACAGCGATATGGCAACGCTGACTGAACGTCTGCGCCATTTGGTTCTCCCTGTTTGCGCACTTAGCCTGCTGGGGCTGGGGCAAATTACGTTGCACACGCGGGAAAGTATCGCCAGCGTGATGAAAAGCGAATTTGTTCGTTTTGCGCGTTCGCAGGGTGACAAGGGGTGGTCGCTGTTGCGTCACCAGGTTCTGCGACACGCCATCACGCCAGCGCTATGTCTACAGTTTGCCTCGTTGGGCGAACTGTTGGGCGGTGCGTTGCTGGCTGAGAAAGTTTTTGCCTATCCGGGGCTGGGGCAGGCTACCATCGATGCCGGATTACGCGGTGACCTGCCGTTACTGATGGGGATTGTCTTGTTCAGTACCGTGCTGGTGTTTATTGGTAACTCTCTCTCTGCCTGGTTTGTCCATGTTCTGAATCGCGCGCTGGAGCGACCTGATGCTCTATAACCCGACGCCGACGCTTGTTCGTCTTCTGCTATCCGTGAGCGGCCTGTTATTTATTGCAGTATATGGCGCAGCTATGCTGGATAATCCGTTGAACGTGAATCTTCTTGTGCGTCATCTTCCGCCTGATGCGCTGTACTGGTTTGGTACCGACAATCTGGGGCGCGACCTGTGGGTTCGTTGCTTTCAGGGGGCGCTAACCAGCCTGCAAATCGGTATTGGCGCGGCGCTGTGCAGCGGATTCATTGCGTTACTGATGGCGGCGATTTCCCGTCTGCACCCACGCCTGGATGTCGTCATGCGTCTGATCACCGATGCGATGTTGTCCATGCCGCACCTTCTGCTGCTGATTTTGATCTGTTTTACCTTGGGCGGCGGGAAAAGCGGGGTGATTATGGCGGTTGCGCTCACACACTGGCCGCGGCTGGCATTGATTTTACGTGCTGAAGCGGAACGCGTTGCCCACAGTGATTACCTGACACTCACCTGGCGACTGGGGCATGGCCACTTTTACTGCTGGCGGTATCACTATTTACCTGCGCTATTGCCCCAGTGGTTAACGGGAACGTTGCTGATGTTCCCTCATGCGGTATTGCACAGTGCAGCGTTAAGTTTCCTTGGCTTCGGGCTGGCACCCCACGAACCTTCGCTGGGACTGTTGCTGGCAGATGCGCTGCGGTTTATCAGTCATGGCGACTGGTGGCTGGTGCTGTTTCCAGGGCTGATGCTATTTCTCCTTGTGATGCTATTTGATCAACTTGCCCGGGCGGTACATCGTTTATGGTTGAGAGGTGATGCATGTTGAGTTTGCGGCAGATTTCGCTGGAAGTGGCGCGTTATCGCTGGTACGGCGCAAAAAAATGGTCCTCGTTGCTGCAGGATGTCTCTTTTGATGTTGCGCCGGGCCAGATGGTGGCGTTAGTGGGAGGCAGTGGTGAGGGTAAGAGCCTGCTGCTGCAATGCTTACTCGATCTGTTGCCGGAAAATTTGCGCTTTCATGGCAATATCACCCTTGATGGGAAAATGCTGGATAACAATGACATCAGGGCATGCCGTGGCAGTACGTTTAGTTATGTTCCGCAAGGTGTGCAGGCGCTGAATCCGCTGCTGTCTATTGAAAAGCATTTACGAAGAGCCAGCCAGCTTTCCGGTCAGGCGTGGAATGCAGGGCAAATTGAACACTTGCTCGAACGTCATCATCTGGAAACCACCGTGTTAGAGGCTTTCCCGCGTCAGCTTTCGGGAGGAATGGCCAAACGCATTCTGGCGTGTCATGCCGCACTCAGCCAGGCTCGTTATATTCTTGCTGATGAGATTACCGCCTGGCTTGATGCGCCTCTGGCAAATCAACTGCTGGAACAGCTACGCGGCCTGTGTGAGCGGGGCGCGGGCGTTTTATGGGTGACACATGATCTCACTCTGGCTGCACGTCACGCAGATCGCATTGTCGCGCTGCATCAAGGAACGGTGTCGGATAATGTCAGCCGGGAACAGCTTTTACGCGGTGAAATTAGTGAACATCTAAAACGGCAATGGCGAGCGCTGCCCGAAAGAAATCAACTTTTTGGAGAGCGGTATGCTGTGCTGTCGTGATGTGTTCATTCGTCAGGGAGGTAAAATACTGTGGCAAAATCTCTCGTTCTCGTTGTCACCAGGGGAGCGCATTGGGATTTGCGCACCCAGTGGAACCGGAAAAACAACGCTGGGACGTGTGCTTGCGGGGTGGCAAAAGCCGACGTCCGGCGACGTTCTGGTTGATGACCAACCGTTGCCGCGCCATCAATATTGCCCGGTGCAGCTTGTACCGCAGCATCCGGAATTAACCTTTAACCCCAGACGGAGTACCGGTGATGCGGTTCATGATGCATGGCGGCCAGATGCAGAAACGCTTGCCCGACTGCATATTAAGCCGGAGTGGCTAACGCGTCGTCCCGGACAACTTTCGGGCGGTGAGCTGGCGCGAATTGCCATACTGCGGGCGCTCGACCCGCGTACGCGTTTTCTGATTGCCGATGAAATTACCGCCCAGCTCGATCCTTCCATTCAAAGGGATATCTGGGCGCTGCTGCTTGAAGAATGTCAGCGTCGGCCATTGGCTATGCTGATTATCAGCCATCAGCAGGCCCTGCTTGATCAGCTTTGTTCCAGCAAGCTCATTGTAGCGTGAAATGAGACAAGGGCTTGCAGCTGGCCTATTGATTTAATTGATATGTTATATTATAACATTCCGCTCGCAAATGATTTGAGGGTGAAATTTTGGCTATGCATTTGGAAAAATTGGCAGTCGTTCTGGGGATGCTTTTTGTTAGTAGCCAGGTACTGGCGCATGGTCACCATTCCCATGGTGCACCAATGACCGAAATAGAACAAAAGGCGGCAGAAGGCGTTTTTGATGACAAAAATGTGCAGAACCGTACGCTAGCCGACTGGGATGGCATGTGGCAGTCTGTCTATCCGTATCTGGTGAGTGGCGAACTGGATCCGGTATTCAAAAAGAAAGCGGAGAAAGACAAGAGCAAAACGGCAGAGCAGGTTAAAGCCTATTACCGCAAGGGCTACGCGACCGATGTTGACACTATTGGTATTGAAAACGGCGTAATGGAGTTTCATACCGGTAAAAAGGTGGCATCGTGTAAGTATGATTATGCCGGATATAAAATTTTGAACTATACGTCAGGCAAGAAAGGTGTGCGTTATCTGTTCGAGTGTAAAGACGCTGGCAGCGACGCGCCGAAATACGTGCAATTCAGCGATCACATTATTGCGCCACGTAAATCGAGCCACTTCCATATCTTTATGGGTAATACCTCGCAGGCTGCCTTGCTTGAAGAGATGGATAACTGGCCAACCTATTACCCTTATCAGCTCAAGGGAGAAGAGGTGGTGGATGAAATGCTGCACCATTAATCCCGACTGAAACTGTTCACAAAAACCCGCCGATGTTGGCGGGTTTTTGTGTATTACACTGACAGGAACATTATTTCCCGGATGTCAGCGTGTTGTAGCTGGTCATCAGGTTGCGATAGTCAGGAATATGGTTGGAGAACAACGTTCCCAGCCCTTCAATATCGTTGCGCCAGTCACGGTGTAATTCGCAGGCCAGACCGAACCACGTCATTAATTGTACGCCGGCAGACGACATACGATTCCATGCGGAATCACGGGTCAGCGGATTAAACGTACCGGATGCATCAGTGACCACAAACACGTCGAAACCGGCTTCAATGGCAGAAAGCGCAGGGAATGCGACGCAGACTTCGGTCACCACCCCGGCAATAATTAGCTGCTTTTTGCCTGTCGCTTTGATCGCGTTAACAAAATCTTCGTTATCCCAGGCATTAATCTGGCCAGGACGTGCGATGTAAGGGGCATCCGGGAACAGTTCTTTCAGCTCAGGAACCAATGGACCGTTAGGACCCGTTTCAAAGCTGGTAGTCAGAATCGTCGGGAGTTTGAAATATTTCGCCAGATCGCCTAATGCCAGAACGTTGTTTTTAAACTTGTCTGGATCGATGTCACGGACCAGCGAAAGTAAACCCGTTTGGTGATCGACCAGTAGTACGGCAGCCTGATCTTTATCAAGACGTTTATAAGCAATAGTCATTTTTCTTTCTCCATGTGATGAGAGGGGGCCTTGCGGGCTGAATCTACTGATAAACATTAGTGGCTAAACGGGGCATTGGGTAGGCGCAAAAGTGGGTTTCATCGTTGCAAATCTGGAACGAATAATGATGTTGCAATCGGACTGAAACAGAATGCTATATTCTAAAGCTTCTCTTTCCATCCCCTGGCGCATTCGTTAGCATATTGTCTCGCAGCAAGTGCATGTGTTTTTTCAGGAAGAGGTTAACGTGTTCGCAGAGTATGGAGTTCTGAATTACTGGACGTATCTGGTGGGTGCTATTTTTATCGTGCTGGTACCGGGGCCAAATACGATATTTGTGCTGAAGAACAGCGTCGGTCGTGGAGTGAAGGGTGGTTATTTGGCAGCAAGCGGTGTGTTTATCGGTGATGCCGTATTGATGTTTCTGGCCTATGCTGGCGTAGCTGCGCTAATCAAAACAACACCCGTATTGTTCAATATTGTTCGTTATCTCGGCGCGTTTTATCTGCTGTATCTCGGTGCGAAGATCCTGTATGCCACACTGAAATCGAAAGCCAGCGACGCTGCGCCAGAAGAAGTTCCGTTTGGTGCGATTTTCAAACGTGCATTAATTTTGAGTCTGACGAATCCTAAAGCCATTCTGTTTTATGTATCGTTCTTCGTACAGTTTATTGATGTCAACGCGACTCACTCAGGGTTGTCGTTCTTTATTTTGGCGATGACGCTTGAAATAGTGAGCTTTTTCTATCTGAGCTTCCTTATTTTCTCCGGTGCGTTTGTGACACAGTATATTCGTACGAAGAAAAAACTGGCTAAAGTTGGGAATTCCCTCATTGGCTTGATCTTTGTCGGTTTTGCCGCACGTCTGGCGACGCTTCAGTCGTAACGCTATTGGCCCGCTGTTGACGGCGGGCTTTCAGTATTAAGCTGTTCCCTTCATTGAAAAATGGGATTGTTATAACCAATAAATGGTATTTTAAATATATATTTTGAAGCGTACCCTGTTCACAGCAGCGATTCAATAAGACTCGCTGGTTGTCGACTGGAAAAGGGAAGAAAAATGCTTCAAATTCCACAGAATCATATTCATACACGCTCAACGCCGTTCTGGAACAAAGAAACTGCACCTGCCGGAATTTTCGAACGCCACCTTGATAAGGGTACCCGTGCCGGGGTTTATCCTCGACTTTCTGTGATGCAGGGGGCGGTCAAATATCTCGGATTTGCAGATGAACACAGCCCGGAGCCAGAAGAGGTGATGATTATTGAAGCCGGTCAGTTCGGCGTTTTTCCACCGGAGAAATGGCATAACATCGAAGTAATGACCGACGATACCTACTTTAATATCGACTTTTTCGTGGCGCCCGAAGTGTTGATGGAGAGCGCAAATCAACGAAAAGTTGTGCGTACCGGCAAGGAGTAAATCATGGGTAAAGCAACCTACACCGTTACAGTCACCAATAACAGCAATGGCGTGTCTGTCGATTATGAAACTGAAACGCCGATGTCGCTGTTGATTCCGGATGTCGCCGCTGAAGTGGTTAAAGATCTGGTCAATACGGTTCGTTCATACGATACCGAGAATGAGCACGAAGTCTGCGGCTGGTAGATGTTAGCCTCTGCCTCTGATTGAATATTTTCGTTTTTGATTTATAAACCGCACTGCGTTTTGATGGCGCAGTGCGGTTTTTTTATCCGTGTTAAACCTGGAAATATCCGGAAAAAGATTTCTTAAGAATACCTTAAGAAATCCGCATTGATTGCTAATGTTGGATCATTCACAGGGGTTATGATCGTGAAACAGTCACAATACAGAACCTCGCTTATGAAACTGAATACCCGACTAACATTACCCATTTTCATTCTTGGGCTGGTCATCGTAGCGATCCCGTTCACTGCGAACTGGAATCTACCTTTGCTCAACGGTACTGTCGTCAGATGGATTGAGAATGGCCAGGCGTTATGGCTGCTGTTTGGTGCGCTTTTTACTCTCAGCTACATCCGGCCTTTATCACGTCCGGAAGGCGAGAAACAATTTTGGCTTTGGGCGGCTGTGTGGTGGTTGGTGTTGCTGGGTCGCAGTACCAGTTGGGGCCGTGATTATTTTCCGGAGCACCCTAAACTCCTGTTCAGAGCTATCTCAGTGGTATTGATTGCGATGATTATTTTGCCTGTCCTGATATCAAAACACTTACGCCAGGATATTGCCCGTCGCTTACGCAATGAACCGCTGCCGCTATGGCTGTTAGCGATCACCACCTGTGCATTTTTGATCTCCGATACGGTAGAGCATCATCGTCTGCTGGCCCCTATCTTTTTGCACAATGCGCAGTACGGCGATCTCATTGAAGAGCTGTATGAACTCCCGTTTATGGCGGGATTGTTTCTGATGAACCTCGGTTTTATGCAGCGGGATAAGCAGGTGGAATCAACTGCCATTCGCTTTAGTGAACCACAGCTGGCGAAATAACGAGAAAAAGCCTGAGTCTGGGAAGTCAGACTCAGGCGGCCTGGGCGGTGACTTACTCAATGGCCTCGCACAGGCGTGATTTCATGTCGCTATACGTTTGTGCGGCATACTTCTCTGCCCATCCTTGATCGCTAATGTGCTCAATATTGACGGCACAATATTTGGTTTCCGGGGTCTTCGAGATGGGGTCCAGATTATCCTGGGTCAACTCATTACACGCGCCAATCCACCATTGATAGGTCATATACACCGTTCCGGTGTTGATGCGTTCAGAGACATCAGCCCGACTGATAACCTTGCCACGACGCGAACTGACCCATACCAGGTCACGATGACGAATACCTAATTTTTCTGCATCATGGGTATTGATTTGCACATACCCAGGCTCATCGGCCAGGGCCTGCAATGCTGCGCAGTTGCCGGTCATCGAGCGGCACGAATAGTGGCCGACTTCGCGCACAGTGCATAATACCATTGGGTACTTTTCATCAGGTACTTCTGCAGGAGCACGCCACTGTGCGGCAAACAATTTACCTTTGCCATTGGCGGTATCAAACTGGCTGTGTGCATACAGATACGGCGTACCTGGGTGATCGAGTTCCGGGCATGGCCACTGTACATGACCCATATCACCCATTTTTTCGTAAGTCACGCCGTAGAAGAGCGGGCATAGCTCGCGCATCTCATCCCAGATTTGCTGGTTACTTTGATACTGCATCGGATAGCCCATTGCGGTGGCCAGCAGACTGATGATTTCCCAGTCGCGTTTGACATCCCCCGTAGGTTCAATCGCCTGTTCAAACCGCTGGAATCCGCGGTCGGCGCAGGTAAAGACGCCGCCGTGTTCGCCCCAGGAGGTGGCCGGCAGGAGGACGTCGGCCATTTCCGCTGTCTTGGTCATGAAGATATCCTGCACGACAATAAAATCGAGCGCGTTAAACCCTTCGCGGACCAGACCTAAATCGGCCTCGGTTTGCAACGGATCTTCCCCCATGATGTAGTAGGCTTTAATTTTGCCTTCGATAGCCAGATGCGGAACTTCGGTGATGCGCGTCCCAACCTTGTCATCCATCTGATTAACGTCAATCCCCCAGGCGTTGGCGAATTTCTCCCTGACGGTGAAATCGGTCACGTCCTGATACCCTGGGAACTGGTTAGGCAGCACCCCCATATCGCACGCGCCCTGCACGTTATTTTGCCCACGCACCGGCCCAACGCCGACGTTAGGGCGTCCCAGGTTGCCGGTCAGCAACGCCAGGCTCGACAAGCCACGAACCACGTCAACGGCCTGACCAAATTGGGTGACGCCCATTCCCCACATCACAGTTGCCGAGGGCGCTGCGGCAAAAGTACGCATCGCCTGACGAACCTGCTGTGCGGGAACACCCGTTAAATGTTCAACGGCTTCAGGCGCGTAATCCTTGACGGTTTCCCAGTATGTTTCCAGGCCTTCGGCATGTTTTTGCACATATTCGCGATCGTAAAGTTGCTCTTCGATAAGCACATGGCCAAACGCGTTGACCAGCGCCATGTTACAACCGTTTTTCAACTGCAGATGCTGGTCTGCAATTCGGGCAGTTTCAATGCGGCGGGGATCGCAGACAATGATTTTTGCCCCGTTCTGGCGAGCTTTGAGCACCCGGCGAGCCACAATCGGGTGCGAGTCGGCACAGTTGTAACCAAAGATCAGCAGGCATTTTGAGTTTTCAATGTCGCTGATGGAATTGCTCATGGCGCCATTGCCTAACGTTTCCTGTAACCCGGCAACGGAAGGGCCATGGCAGACACGGGCGCAGCAATCGACATTATTGGTATGGAGAACACCACGCGCGAATTTTTGCATCACGTAGTTGGTCTCATTCCCTGTTCCACGTGAAGATCCGGTGGTCATGATGGCGCGAGGACCATAGGTATTTTTGATATCGGATAAGCGTTTTGCGGTGTAACGAATGGCTTCATCCCAGCTAACGGGAGTGAATTTCCCACCTTTTTCATAACGGATCATCGGACGAGTCAGACGGGGAGTAAGAAGGCGAGTGTCGTTAAGAAAGTCCCAGCCATAGTAGCCTTTCAGGCATAACTGGTTTTGGTTCGTTACACCCTCTGCGGCTTCGGCGCGGATGATTTTGTTATTTTCAACAACAAGCTTGAGCTTGCACCCGGCCCCACAGTAAGGGCATACACTGGTGATTTTTTTCATCAATAACAGACCTGTTAAATGCTGAAATAGCGCGAATTGTAAACGGAGCCACGCGATACGCATCGCGGACTACGATTTGTCATAGTGACAGGCTGTTTAAGCATAAAGTGTGCCAGAAGTGGAAACCCAGCAATGGCAGGGGCTGAGGGGGAGTCAGTAGACCTGAATGACTGACGATTCGACATTAATGACGAGCTACGTCAGGGCAAATGCCGCCATCGAATGGTTTAACCTTATGAAAGATCAGAAAAAGATGAAAATAACAGGTGATATTGATCACAAATTTTAATTTTTCAGCGCTATGCTATGCTTTTATACAACGAGTGAATCGTTAACTTAAAAACATAAGCGAGGGATATTATGGGCATTATTTCATGGGTGATTTTCGGTCTTATTGCGGGGATTTTGGCAAAATGGATTATGCCGGGTAAAGATGGCGGTGGATTCTTTATGACCATTATCTTAGGGGTGGTTGGTGCGGTAGTGGGCGGTTGGATCAGTACCTTCTTTGGTTTTGGTAAAGTCGATGGGTTCAACTTTGGCAGTTTCGTCGTAGCCGTTATTGGTGCGATTGTAGTGTTGTTTATCTACAGAAAAATCAAAAGCTAAGCAAACATACTGACAATAAAGGCCACTGATAAGTGGCCTTTTTCTCAGATTACCACCAGCCCAGTTCCGTTCCCAGCACGACAATAATGGCCACGCCAATCATAATAAGCGTTGTTTTTTTCATCGTTATGCTCCTGGTGAGGCGTAGCCGCCAATAAAGAACCAGGACAGGAAAACGACAGCGGAAATGAAAATAATAACGGGGAAAATAATACCGAGTCGCATACGCTTATCTGCCAGAATAATTTAAAGACGATTAAGCATAACAGGGCTTAATGTACGACAAAAGCGGTTTTATCCTGGCGTTTCTTATCCTGATACATCGCACTGTCTGCAAGATGAAGTGCACAGTTGACGTCTGTCTCCAGCGGGTCAATTTCTACAACTCCCAGACTGGCTCCCGGATAATACAGACAGATATCACCAAGGTCATAGTCACCGCAAATTAGCTGCTGTAAGTGGTTTTTCACGCTTTGCAAACGAACACACGGCGACATTTCGATTCCCAATGACAGGCTGGCGACTAAAAATTCGTCACCGCCCAGACGACCAAGAATATCATTCTCACTGCATCCACGGCGTAAACGCTGGCCAATTTGGATCAAAAACTGGTCACCGACTTCGTGCCCAAAACGATCGTTGATCAGTTTGAAATCATCTAAATCAATATAGGCGACAATAATTTTGTGCCTCAGGTGGCGTGCCAGCGAGAAGAGGGTTTCGATATTTTCAAAGATTGCCCGACGGTTAGGTAGCCCGGTCAGAACGTCAGTGTAGGAGTGGGCGATCAGCGCAGCATTCGCTTCACGTAATTGAGCAACCAGCGATTCTTTCTGAATAGACTGCGCTATCAGGCCCGCGAACAGATGCAGTACCTGTTCACCTCGTTCACTAAGCGGTTGTTGCTGACGACTGGTGGCGCAGAGGGTGCCATAGAACGTGCCATCGGGCAGGTGGACAGGAGTACTCAGAAAGGTTGTGATCTCCAGCGCGCGTGCGGCGGTACATTCTGGCCAACGCGCGGGAACGTTATCGCTATACAGACAGTTTGCGTCTATTGCGCGCTTGCAGAGTGTCTCATCCCACGGCACCGACAGCCCTTCGGGGATCTGCATTTGCTTACTATTACGCGCATACAGAATATGCTGCAGACGCGCATCTAAATCGACCTTAGTAAGATAGGTCGACTCCATCTCAGTCACTACCTCCAGCATCTCCAGAAGTTGCCGAACCAGACTCTCAACAGACTGCTCTGTAGCTAATGATTGTGAGACTCGGGCAAGGATCATGTCTGACATGAGAGGCAAATACTCCAGAATGCTGATAAGTCCTGTATTGCCCGCATAATAGAACATCGGAGGGAAAGATGAAACACGCTATCCGGGTCAAAATGTAGACATGGGATTGAAACTCGTCAGTAAAACATGGAGATAGGTGGGGAGTCGGGGTACTCTTCCAGTGTAACGTTTTTAACAGGAGTGAATATGAAACTTGCCTCTATTGTTGTGCCCGGCATTTTGGTGCTGGCGGGGTGTTCCACATCACCTGAAGCACCAGTACCACCGAAAATTGGCATGGCGAACCCGGCATCCGTATATTGTGAGCAAAAGGGCGGCGTGCTGGTTGCGGTGCAGACACCGCAAGGCGTAAGGTCGGATTGCAAACTACCCGGTGGCGAAGTTATTGATGAATGGGCGCTTTGGCGCAGAGATCATCCGGCAACGGGCAAATAACCCGCTGTCACAATTGACGTAACCACTCAGCCAGAACCAGCGCATGGTTTTGCTGTGTATCCTTCGCTGCATACAGCAGCGTTAACGGCTGTTGCCGGGCAATGTCCGCGAGTCGCTTGCCTTCCTGCTGTTGCTGGGCAAGTTCTGCGCGGTATTGCTCGGAGAAATGAGCAAAATCGATGATATCTGCGTGGAATGCCTTACGTAAATCAGATGAGGGCGTCAGCGCTTTATCCCATTCATTGAAAACAAGATCGGTTTTTTTCACCCCGCGCGGCCACAGCCTGTCGACCAGAACACGATAGCCATCACTTTTTTCTGCCGGGTCATACACGCGTTTACACTGAATATTCATCTCTTAATCCGCTCCGTTAAGCCACTGAACTCGTCTTCACGACGGCTAAATAAGATCGTAAAACGTGACCATTATAGCATTTTGGCCACATAGACTCTTAATTTAAGGGATTGTGGTAACAACAAAAAATCGGTAGGCTGAGGCTCCTTATGTTGTCCCTCATTGTCTGGACATAAGGAAAGTTAATGGAAATTTCCCCTGTTAAAGATACGCTTCGCATTGCGCTGGTGGGCGATTACAGCCCCGATATTGTGGCGCACCAGGCTATTCCCCTTGCCATCGATGATGCTGCTGCCGTTCTGGAATTAGTGGCTGATTATGACTGGCTCACCACATCTGATATTAGTAGTGGCGAAGATTTAGTCGGCTATGATGCCATCTGGGTGGTCCCTGGCAGTCCTTACCAGCACCAGGAAGGCGCGCTGACGGCAATACGTTACGCCCGCGAAAACAGCATTCCATTTTTGGGCACTTGTGGCGGTTTTCAGCATGCCATTCTCGAGTATGCTCGCAATGTGCTGGGCTGGCGTGATGCTGCGCATGCGGAAACAGAGACCTCGGGCCGTATGGTGATTGCACCGCTGACCTGCTCGTTGGTCGAAAAGACGGATGATATTGAACTGCGCGCGAATACGCTGATCGCCAGAGCCTACGGACGGGATGTCATTACAGAGGGGTATCACTGTAACTATGGCGTGTCGGAAACTTTTGCTGCTGAGCTTGAAAGCGGCGATCTGCGAGTGACGGGCTGGGATGACGCTGGTGATGTTCGCGCTATTGAACTGGTGACACATCCGTTTTATGTCGGGACGCTTTTTCAGCATGAACGAGGGGCACTGGCAGGAAAGCCTGTACCGCTCGTCCAGGCACTGCTGCGCGCGGCCAGAGGATAACAACTGGGCAGGTTGCTTATTCGCCTGCCCGGTGTATTACGTGCTGGCGATCTCTTTGTCGCGTCCTGAACAGACGCCAAACACGGCCATGATGAGAGCGAGCAGTGCGACGCCAACCAGCGGGATCTGCCAGCTATCGTTAAGATCGTGAATTTTCCCCATCACCGGCGGCCCACATGCGGCCAGCAAATATCCGACAGATTGCGCCATGCCTGATAGCGCGGCAGCCTGGTGCGCTGAGCTTGCACGTAGCCCGATAAAGGTGAGACCGAGGATCATCGTGGCACCGGAGCCAAAGCCAAACAGCACGGTCCACAGGGCCGCCTGCCCGGGCATAACAGCAAACCCTGCAGCGCCGACAGCGCACATTAACGAGACCAGTGCGGCGATAGTACGCTGATCTTTAAACCGATACAGAACGAGGGGGATCAGTAGCCCGGGAGCTGCGGTCGCCAGTTGCAGCAAACCATGCAGCGATCCCGCCTGTGCCTCACTGTAGCCGTGGCTGATCATAATGGCGGGTAACCAGCCGATAATGACATAATAGATGAGTGAGTTGATGCCCAAAAACAGCGTGACCTGCCAGGCGAGACTGGAGCGCCAGATCGCGCGGGAGTGCAACGCTCGCGAATTACTGAGGCTGGCATTGGCCGTCTGGCGCCATTGAGGTAACCAGATCAATAACGCCAGCAGCGGAAAGATCATTAACATCATCAGTGCGCCGCGCCAGCCAAAGCCATTTAACGCCAGCGGCACGACCATTGCCGAACCCAGCGCTGCTGCAGCGCCCATCGTTAACGAATACGCCCCGGTGAGCTTTGCTACATGCTGTGAAAAATCACGCTTAATGAGTCCCGGCAAAAGGACATTTCCCAGTGCGATGCCACAGCCAATGACTGCCGTCCCACCAAACAAGGCTCCGGATGAAGGGAGCGAACGTATAGCAATACCCACACAGATCAGCAGCATGGCGGCTAACAGGCTGCGCTCAATGCCCCAACGGCGCGCAATGGCGGCAGCGAGGGGGGATACCAGCGCGAAGGCCAGCAGCGGCAGGGTAGTCAGAAGTCCCGTCTGGGCGGTACTCAGGCCGTAGTCGGCGCGAATGGCATCCAGCAATGGGGCTGCACCGGTAAAGGTGACGCGTAGTGTGGTGGCAATCATCAGGATCCCCGCGATCAGCAGCACTGCGCTTTTGCCGCGGGAGGAAGGTGTAATAATCATTTTTTTCTCATATCGTCAGGCGAGGCGATACTTTAGCGTTTTTACACTATGGATGAATCAAGCTAAAATGACAGTTTATCGCTAAAATAGGACATTCTGATGTTGGGGCTGAGACTGGATGGGTATCAACCCGATCTTTACCACGATGCCGCCGTGGCTTTTTGTATTCAGGCTCAGGAAGATGAACTTTTCAGCCCACTGCATCAACACCGCAAAGGTCAGTTAATCCTGGCGTTACATGGTGCAATTACCTGCGAAGTGGAGAACGCCATGTGGATGGTGCCGCCGCAATATGCGGTGTGGATCCCTGGCGAAATTCCACACAGCAACCACGTTACCGTGGGCGCGCAATTGTGTTTTCTGTTTATTGAGCCGCAGGCTGTCGTGATGCCTGAATGTTGCTGCACGCTGAAAATCGCTCCGTTATGTCGGGAACTTATTCTTGCGCTGGCGAACAAAACGGATGCCCAGCTCTGTGAACCAGCTACCCAGCGGTTAACGCAGGTGTTGTTTGACGAACTCCCGCAGCAGCCACAGGAGCAAATGCAGTTACCAGTATCCGATCACCCGAAAATTCGCAAGATGGTGGCGACGATGGCGCAGGAACCTGCACAATGGCAAACACTGGGGCAGTGGGCCAACGTGTTTGCCATGAGTGAGCGTAACCTTGCTCGTCTGGTTGTCAAAGAAACAGGATTAAGCTTTCGCCGCTGGCGTCACCAGCTACAGCTGATCCTGGCGCTGCAAGCTCTAATCGACGGGCACAATGTACAGCAGGTTGCTCAAATGCTCGGTTACGATTCAACGACCGCGTTTATCACCATGTTCAAAAAAGGCCTGGGACAAACGCCAGGCCGTTATCTGGCAGGATTGACTACTGCTTCCCAACAATCAACGAGACCAGACCTGCCGCAATGAGCGGTCCCACTGGCACCCCGCGAAACAGCGCCACGCCCAGAACCGTGCCCACCAGTAAACCGGCGACGAGTTGAGGTTGGCTACCCATCAGCGTGACGCCGCGCCCGCCAAGCCAGGAGACAACAACGCCGACGGCGATAGCGACCAGCGACTTCCAGTTTACAAAGGAGTGAATAAGCGTAGAGGGGGGCAGCGTTCCGCTGGCGATCGGCGCCATGACGCCAATGGTCAGAATAATAATCCCAACGGTAAGCCCCTGCTTTTCAATCCACGGGAAGAATGTATTCAGCGGAGTAACACGGATGATTATCAGCACCAGAATTGAAACGGCGACAGTGGTGTTGTGGCTGACAAAGCCCAGAGCTGCCAGTCCAAGCAGGATCAGCAGAGTGACATCAAACATCGTAGTTTCCTTGCCAAAAGAAAAAATAAGCCTGCTTACTGTACGCGTAAACGCGTGACGGAACAGGCTTTTTTTAATGATTATGATTTTTTTTGGGCTAACGCACGATGCGACGTTTTTTACTGCTAACGCAGACCGTTATTGTTCGCGGCGGAAAGGGATTAATTCAGGTTGCGCGATACGCAGGTAATCTGCGGTATCCATGATCACAGATTTTTCCAGCAACCCGGCATTAAACGCAATTTCATGAAAACGCTCAAACAATAGCGGATCGGCGACCAGCTTGAGATTCGGGTGGAAGCTAAACGGCGGGATCGCGCCAAATACACAGCCGGTAAGTTCATCGACTTCCGCCGGGCTGGCAAGCGATGCTCTTAACCCACCAATATGACCCGCTAACAAACTGAGATCGGCCTGCTGGTCAGCGGGCAAAATTGCCAACACATGCTGATTAACGCCGTTGCCTTTGACCTTACAGACCAGGGCTTTTGCTCCCTGGCCGAGCGCGGTACCACGAATTTCAGAAACTGCCTCACATTTGCCGACGGCTTCATGGCTTACCACGCGGTACGTTGCGCCTTGCTCTGACAACAGCGAAATTAAACGCTGATGCGTTGCGTTACCTTTGTTCACTTCCGTCATGACTTACTCCTGGTACAACAATGAAAATCCTGCAGAAAAATAATCACGCACCGGCGCGTTTTTTCTGTTTGTTCATATAGAGCTGTGCATCAGATGCTTTGTAAGCATCATCAATAGTGTCGTTCGGCTGCATATTATAAACCCCGGCTGAGAAGCTGATGGATATATCATGCGCAATAATTTGTAAGTTATAGCGAATTCTCTCCAGCAGGCGGGGCGTTAAATCACTGGGATGGTCGATGAGGATGATACAAAACTCATCGCCGCCGAGGCGGATGGCGTAGTCGCTTTTGCGAATGGAACTTTGAATGGCTTTGGCCAGATGAGTGATAATCCGATCACCTTCTTTATGCCCTAACGTATCATTGATGACTTTCAGCTTATCGCAGTCGATGGCGATAAAGGTGACGAGAGTGCCCGTATTGACCAACTGCTGCAAACGTTGTTCGAGCGTCGGGGTTAAAACTTTCCGATTGTAGAGTCCGGTCATGGCGTCACTGATATTTTCGCGCGTGACGTTGTGATACAAGCGAAAATGCGTTCTGACCAAATTCAACAGCAAAATTGTTGCCAGCAGATAGAAAGCGAAGATTTTCCAGGATGAGACAATAAAGTACATTAAATCAAGCGTTAAAGTGATGCGTATGCCGCCTGGAATGTCCTTCTCGTAGTGAACATAGTGAAACAGGTTAGTCTCACTTTGGTGAACGAGAATCTCTTTACCGGAGCTGGTATCCGAGAGCGTAACGTTAAGATAGCGCCATACCAGAGGCCGGTCGCTGGTATAAAAGATATTCTTTAAATTCTCTTTGTTGATATCCACCATTACTACACCTTTTAACTTACCGGTAGAGTAGACCGGCGTTAAAAAGCTCATCACCTTTTTCCCGGTCAGGTTATCCAGATAAATACTGGAGATCACCGTACGCCCCGTGAAAATACCGTCAATATCATTCTGGTCGATGCCCAGGGTGCCTTTTTGCAAAAACGTCCAGTTATGTATCGCAAATTGGCGCGAGTCGATTCGGTCATAGAAATAGACGTAGTTATTTTTGAGGTCGACGTAATATCGGAATTTATACTCCAGCGTACCTAATCCCTGACCGTAATCTTTCTGCTCACGATTAGCGTTTACCGCCTTATCAAAAGAGGGCAGCAGGAATATGTCTTCAAGTTGTTCGCTACATTTCGTTGAGGTGGTTTGCAGCGTCCCGTGCAATGGTGGGTAGTTATGCTCTGTGAGATTGAGTCCATGAGTGCCGTTAACGCTGTCGAAAGCGTTGCAAAGTGCTTTTTGTTGTTCGACAGACGCGGGTTCCTGAGGGGATGAAAATGTGCGCATCAGATGGGCGGCAATACTTTGATTAGTATACTTATCATAAAGAAACGATGAGTCGGCTTTCTCATTGATATAGCGCATGTACGCATTCATCGCTTTATCGCTTGCAATGAGCTCATAAACCAAAAAAGAAGACGTCAAAACAATTACGCTAACGGAGATAAAGAGCCTGAGCGCTTTATGATGCAATTTCATAATGATTTACAGCCCTGTAAGTCTGATACTTCAGTCTATCACACGGTATAGCTCCTCTCTAACGCTACGCGGAAGGACATTTTGTAATAAAAAACATTCGTACTCTTCACCTTTAACTCTTAATGTTGTATTTATAATGCAACTTATAGAAAAGGAGACAGGCAGATGAGCACGACTGAAAAAGCGGGCCATACGTTCTTAGCCAGCCTGGGCAAAACCCGTCTGCGTCCGGGGGGCATTGAAGCAACAGAGTGGTTGTTCAGCCAGTCACAGCTGGCGCCCGACAGCCAGGTGCTGGAAGTGGCCTGTAATATGGCCACCACGGCGATAGAGATAGCGCAACGCTTTGGTTGTACGGTCTACGCTATCGATATGGATAAAACCGCGCTATCAAATGCCAGAAATAATGTGGCAGCAAATGGGCTGGAAAATCACATTCATGTGATGGCTGCGAATGCCAGTACCCTTCCTTTTGCGGATAACAGCTTCGATGTGGTGATTAACGAGGCCATGCTGACAATGTATGCCGATAAAGCGAAGGCGAAATTAATTGCCGAATATTATCGCGTGTTGAAACCCGGCGGTCGTCTGTTAACCCACGACATTATGTTCACCACACAAAGACTGGACGCGAGCGAGCAGGGCAAGCTTGTGGAGGTGGTGAAATCAAACGTGAGTCCGATGACCAGACAAGGCTGGCGTGAGTTATTTCTCAACTGCGGTTTTGAACAGGTCATGCAGCAGAATGGCGCTATGTCGCTGATGTCGCCAGGAGGATTAATTCGTGATGAGGGAGTTACTGGGGCGATTAAAATTATGTTTAACGGTTTACGCACTTACGAAAATCGCCGTCGGTTCCTGAAAATGTTTCGCTTCTTCCGTTCGCAACGTCATCAGCTAAACTACATTGCCTGCTGCTCTGTTAAGGGAAAATAAAAACAGGATGGGGCACTATTTATAAAATCAGTCAGCACATATACGCGCTGACTGATTTGTTTAGGCTAATTATTGCTGGTCGTACTTTGCTTATGGAACAGTTCGCGGAATACCGGGTAAATATCATCCTGATCGCGAATATGCTGCATCGCAAAGTTATCAAAGGTTGATTGCAGATGTTCGTATTCACGCCACAAGGTCTGGTGCGCACGGCGAGTGATTTCGATATAGCTGTAATATCTCACCACCGGCAGCAGTTTTTTCGCCAGGATTTCATGACACAGTGGTGAATCATCTGCCCAGTTATCGCCATCCGATGCCTGAGCGGCATAGATATTCCACTGGGCAGGGTTGTAGCGATCTTTTACCACTTCATCCATTAACTTCAGGGCGCTGGAAACTATGGTTCCCCCCGTTTCCTGAGAGTAGAAGAACTCGTGTTCATCAACCTCTTTCGCCTGAGTATGATGGCGAATATAGACAACCTCCACGTTTTTGTAAGTGCGGCTCAGGAACAGATACAGCAGGATATAAAAACGTTTTGCCATATCTTTAGTCGACTGATCCATTGAGCCGGAGACGTCCATCAGACAGAACATCACCGCCTGGCTGGAAGGATCGGGTCGTTTCTCATAATTCTTGTAGCGCAAATCAAAAGTATCTATAAACGGCACGCGTTCGATTTTTGCCCGTAGTTCGGCAATCTCTTTGCGTAACCTTTCCTCTTCCAGCAACTGCGCGGGTTCACTTTTGGCGATGGTTTCCAGATCGGCCTCAAGCGCATGCAGTTCACGACGTTTACCCGCCGTCATTGCTGTGCGACGCGCCAGTGAGTTTTGCAAGGAGCGCACCACGCTGATATTGGCGGGCACACCGTTGGAGGTAAATCCTGCACGGTGCGTTTTAAACTCCGTTAACTGACGTTGCTGATTCTGCTTCAGATTAGGAAGCGCTAAATCTTCGAACAGCAGATCAAGATATTCATCTTTAGATATCTGAAAGACGAACTCATCCTGACCCTCGCCATCCTGACTGGCCTGGCCTTGTCCGCTACCTGAACCGCCGCCGCCCCCCTGCGGACGTTCGATACGGTCATTCTGTACAAAATGATCATTACCTGGATGCACGCGATGACGCAGGCCACCGCGCCCCTGATGAAACATCGGTTCGCTAATATCATCGGTCGGAATAGAGACAGATTCGCCGCTATCTACATCGGTCACCGAACGCTTGTTAATGGCCTCGGAGATCGACTGTTTAATTTGCGATTTATAACGGCGCAAGAAGCGTTGGCGATTTACCGTGCTCTTGTTCTTGCCGTTAAGACGCCGGTCAATAAACCAGGTCATATGCCCCCCGTACTGCCAACTGTTCGCCATGTCTGTAAGTGCCGGATGGCGCTGGCGCTATCCGGCCTACGGAACATTATTTTGCAAGCCCGGTAAGCGCATGCACCACCGGGCACTTATGTTAAGACGATTTACGTACGCGCAAATACCATTCGCACAGTAAACGTACCTGTTTACGCGTATAGCCTTTTTCCATCATACGGTCGACAAAATCGTCGTGCTTTTTCTGCTCGTCAGTCGAGGTTTTAGCGTTAAACGAAATGACCGGCAGCAACTCTTCGGTATTCGAGAACATTTTCTTCTCAATAACCGTGCGCAGTTTTTCGTAACTGGTCCAGTTTGGATTGCGACCGCTGTTATTCGCTCTGGCACGCAGAACAAAGTTGACGATCTCGTTACGGAAATCTTTCGGGTTGCTGATACCCGCCGGCTTTTCAATTTTCTCCAGTTCTGAGTTCAGTGACTCGCGATCGAACAGCTGACCGGTATCTGGATCGCGATACTCCTGATCCTGAATCCAGAAATCCGCATAGGTCACATAACGGTCAAAAATGTTCTGTCCGTATTCGGAATAAGATTCGAGATAAGCCGTCTGGATCTCTTTGCCGATGAATTCAGCATATTTCGGGATCAGATAGCCTTTCAGGAACTCAAGATAACGCTCAGCCTGCTCCTGCGGGAATTGCTCGCGTTCGATTTGCTGCTCCAGTACGTAGAACAGATGAACCGGGTTAGCTGCCACTTCGGCATGGTCAAAGTTAAAGACGCGAGAGAGGATCTTAAACGCGAAACGCGTGGACAGACCGTTCATTCCCTCATCAACCCCGGCGTAATCCCGATACTCCTGATAGGATTTCGCTTTTGGATCGGTATCTTTCAGGCTTTCGCCATCGTAAACGCGCATCTTCGAGTAAATGCTCGAGTTCTCAGGTTCTTTCAGGCGAGAAAGAATGGTAAAGCGAGAGAGGGTTTCCAACGTGCCCGGTGCGCAAGGCGCATGGGTCAGCTCACTATGGTTAAGCAGTTTTTCGTAAATTTTGATCTCTTCAGAGATCCGCAGGCAATAAGGCACTTTGACGATGTAAACACGGTCAAGGAACGCCTCATTGTTTTTGTTATTACGGAACGTTACCCATTCAGATTCGTTCGAGTGGGCAAGAATAATCCCGTTAAACGGCAGGGCGGAGATACCTTCTGTCCCGTTGTAGTTTCCTTCCTGGGTGGCGGTCAGCAGAGGATGCAGCACTTTAATCGGTGCTTTAAACATCTCAACGAATTCCATAATCCCCTGGTTGGAGCGGCACAGCGCACCTGAGTAGCCATAGGCGTCAGGATCGTTCTGGGCGTGGTGTTCGAGTTTACGAATATCCACTTTCCCGACCAGAGCGGAAATGTCCTGGTTGTTTTCATCACCAGGCTCCGTTTTAGCGATGGCGATTTGCTCGAGAATAGACGGCCAGACTTTGACGACGCGGAATTTAGTGATGTCCCCGCCGAAATCATGCAAACGCTTCGCAGCCCACGGCGACATGATTGTACCGAGATAGCGACGCGGGACCCCATACTCTTTTTCCAGGATCTGTGCATCTTCCTGCGGATTAAACAGGCATAACGGATGATCGTTAACCGGGCTACGTTCACCATTGGCGCTGAGGACATAAATGGGCACTCTTTGCATCAGCGATTTCAGTCGCTCTGCAAGCGATGATTTTCCGCCTCCCACCGGCCCCAGCAGATAGAGGATCTGCTTCTTCTCTTCCAGCCCCTGAGCCGCATGTTTCAGATAAGAAACAATCTGTTCAATCGCGTCTTCCATGCCGTAAAACTCTTCAAAAGCGGGATAACGTGCAATCACCCGATTCGAAAAGAGTCGAGAAAGTCGAGGTTCGTGGGCAGTGTCAACCATGACAGGCTCACCAATAGCCATTAATAGCCGCTCTGCCGCGTTGGCATAAGCACTGCGATCTTGCCGACAAGTGGTAAGAAACTCCTGCAGCGTGAACTCTTCGTCCTTGGCAGCTTCATAACGCTGGCGATAGTGATCGAATATATTCATGGTATGCCGTCCTTTCGTTTTTTAGCACATGTTAAGAGCCGTTCATATGAATAGTAGAGGCCCCTGAAGAGGTAAACTGAACGACGTCGCTGCTGAAGAAATAAGCAACTCTCATGCCATTTCGATGGTCAGGAGATCAACGTATTCGGTGATACACCTTCTAAATTTAAGCGTAGATGGCATTTGCAAAACTTGCCTGTACGCGCAAATGAATTTCAATGGCATATCAATAACTCATCAGCAAAAAAAGCACATGTTATGTAAAGAAATGGGGCTGAATTCATGTGGTGTTCACCGTACTGCAAGCAAAATGTCATCACTCGTTGAGAAATTAGGGGGTTACATTGGGCAGGTAATACGTAAAATAGTTGGGCTGAAGCGTATTGGCGGTTACACTTTCGTCGCTAAACATTTGAATAAGGAATTATGGATTGTGACCAAACTCAAACTTCTGGCACTTGGCGTGCTTATTGCCACGTCCGCGAGCGTCGCGCAAGCAGAAAGCAACCTGACGCTGGGCGCAGGCGTTGGTGTGGTTGAACACCCTTACAAAAACTACGATAGTGACGTTTACCCGGTCCCTGTTGTGACCTATGAAAGCGACAACTTCTGGTTCCGTGGTCTGGGCGGCGGTTACTACCTGTGGAATGACAATACAGATAAATTATCTGTGATGGCGTACTGGTCGCCACTGTACTTCAAGCCGGGCGACAGCGACGATAGCCGTCTGCGCAATCTCGATAAGCGCAAGAGCACCATGATGGCCGGGCTTTCTTACGTGCATAACACACAATATGGTTTCCTGCGTACCAGCCTCGCGGGAGACGCACTGGATAACAGTAATGGTATCGTATGGGATCTGGCATGGCTGTACCGTTATACCAACGGGGGCCTGACGCTGACACCGGGGATTGGTGTTGAGTGGAACAGTGAAAACCAGAACCAGTACTACTACGGTGTATCGCGCCACGAATCGTCCCGCAGTGGTTTACGCAGCTACGATCCTGAAAGCAGCTGGAATCCGTACCTTGAACTCAGCGCCAACTATAATTTCTTAGGCGACTGGAGCGTGTACGGTACTGCGCGTTACACCCGTTTATCTGATGAAGTGACAGACAGCCCGATGGTAGACAAATCCTGGACGGGTCTGATCTCAACGGGTATCACCTATAAGTTCTGATGCATTTCCAATGCTGAACATGAGCCCGCGTTATGCGGGCTTTTTTATGCCTGACGGGAATGAATGTTGATCTCAAGCATGAGAATTCACGATTTCTGCTGATTCTGCCTTATGCGATGCTGCAACGAATAATTAACGTGTTTTACCTGGTGTAGTTACCAAAAAGGAACGTATTATTTAATTAGTCTGATATCGATTTTCTTACAGCGTAAGAAATACAGGTGTCGCAGAACCAATCATCGTTAGCGACTAACAAAATCTACTACGGCAATATACTGAAAATGCACTGTTTTGTTATTACTCCTGGATCTCAATTAACCTTGCAAAACGTGTTGAAAATATCTGATAACTATTTTTATCGTTTAATTTAACCATGAAAGTCATCTTTCATGTGAAAACTAAAAAACAAAACGTTTAATTTTTATTTTACATTCTTTAGGTAATTATCTGAAAAAATTAAAATTGACATTAAATATTCTATTGCAGATATTACTCAAACTTTGAAAATAGTGAGCGTAATTCTTTCTTGCAGAAATATAATCTGCGATGAAGGTTTTTGAGAATAAACCTGGTATAGATAATGAAAAAGTTAATCATGATAGCTGTGATGGGTGGGATTCTGGCGGGTTGTTCTACCGAGGCCTCTCGCATGAATGACTGTGAGAACAAGGGCGTCAGTCGGGATGCATGCTACGTTGCTGAGCAGAATCGTCAGGCTACAATCAATGCTGCAGCGGAAAAACAGGCTATAGAAAATGCACAGAACCTGTACATCACAAATGACGGTAATTCCAGCCATCATCATAATCACAATAAATATTAAGGTTTTACTCATGAATAAATTAATGATTACCGCTGCGCTGGTGGCATCAACTGTTGCCCCTGCTCATGCTATTAGCGAGGCTTACCGTCGTCAGTTGCAACATGATCATAAAACCATGGTTAGTGAAGCGAATGTTCCGGTTAACGCCAGTATGGTAAAATCTATACATGTGAATAAACTGGGGGTTGATTTTAAACGTGGTACCGATGGCATTGCCTACATTAATGGTAGCCCGGCAGCCAATGATGAAAATAATGCAGATGCGCAAACTTACAGTGCAGGCCTGATTTCGGTTATTGTGTATAAGAACGGAAAAATAAACGCCATGAAAGAAGGTAAATATTTAGGCCGTTTAAAATAATCTCTGTACAGCTAACAAGTTATCTGTCTGGGCCCGGAAATAAATACTGTTCCCGGGTTTTTTATTGTGTCTGATTAACGACGAGCCCTCCAAACGAGGATGGTGCAATTTGTGCACCCTCACAGGACACATCACCCATGTTTTGCTTTACTGTGGTGCATGTGCTCAGGGGTAACTATGACAGTAAAACAAGTGATGTTTACAAAACAGGTATCACTTCCTGCTATTGGGCAGGGAACATGGAACATGGGGGAGAACCCCTGCCGTCGTCGTGATGAAGTCTCGGCGTTGCAGGCTGGCCTGGATCTGGGACTGCGTCTGATTGATACGGCAGAAATGTATGCTGATGGTGCAGCAGAAGAGATTGTTGGCGAAGCCTTAGCGGGACGGCGCGATGGTGCATTTTTGGTTTCAAAAGTTTATCCGTGGAATGCCGGAGGCCAGAAAGCGATTGCTGCCTGTGAAGGCAGTCTGCGCCGGCTGAAAACCGACTATCTGGATCTCTATTTGCTGCACTGGACGGGGGACTTTACTTATGAAGAAACCGTCAGCGCCATGGAAAAACTCATCGCTCAGGGGAAAATTCGTCGGTGGGGTGTTTCGAATCTCGATTATGACGAGATGCAGGCGCTATGGCAGGTTGCAGGTGGACGACAATGCGCCACTAACCAGGTGCTATATCATTTAGCGTCGCGCGGCATTGAATATGACTTGCTGCCATGGTGTCAGCAACAGCAGATGCCGGTCATGGCTTACAGTCCGCTGGCCCAGGCGGGACGGTTGCGCCGTGGTCTGCTCACTCATTCGGTGATTAGCGACATTGCACGTGCACACGATGCCAGTACCGCCCAGATCTTACTGGCGTGGGTTATTCGTCAACCGGGCGTGATCGCGATTCCAAAAGCGGCAAGCGTAGCGCATGTCGAACAAAATGCCGCCGCGCTGAATATCACGCTCTCGGTTGATGAACTGAAGTTGTTAGATGAGGCATATCCGGCGCCAAAAGGTAAAACGGCGCTGGATATGGCCTGATTTGCCTGATGGCGCTGCGCTTATCAGGCCTACGGCTACGAGCGGTTTGTAGGCCGGATAAGGCGTTAGCCGCATCCGGCATGATGCGCAGAGTTGTCTTAGCGTTTAGCCACACGAATAGTCTGCGCGAGGCGAGATGGTTTTTCTTCGGTGGTTTTCTGCGAAGCGGTCGCGTAAGCCGTTTCTACACAAACAAACGTTTTGTAACCGTCATCCGGCATGTCGCCCATGCTAATGGACAGCGCCGGACCCGGGTTCCAGCCGACAACGTTCAGATGGTGGTGGTGCACGACATCGATATTGCGATTCAACGCATCATCATGAATCACGCTGCACGCTTCCGGATTCAGATAGACACGATCGGTGCGGTCCGGGAAGGTCTGAATGCCGTCAGCCAGCACATCTTCTTTCGCATCGTTCACTTTATCGATCAGGCGATCGCCA
This sequence comes from Citrobacter sp. RHBSTW-00029, assembly GCF_014104295.1. Lineage (NCBI taxonomy): Bacteria > Pseudomonadati > Pseudomonadota > Gammaproteobacteria > Enterobacterales > Enterobacteriaceae > Citrobacter > Citrobacter sp. RHBSTW-00029. Next base: position 2,161,529 of record NZ_JABXRT010000001.1, on the reverse strand, counting down.
AGACCACTGACTTTCACTGCGGCAATATCACCCACGTTGAAGTAGGTATGCAGTGCGGAGGTGGTTTCAAACTCACCGTGGGCTTCCAGTTCGATTTCACAGGTAGCACCGACCTTAAAGCGGGCAAGCAGAGTAAAGTCGTGTGGCCATAGCTGACGCGTTTCAGCGTTGCTCTGCAGTTCAAACGTCAACACCACGCCATTGTCGTCTTCGTTATGCGCTTTCAGCGTCCAGGACAAGTTACGAGCAAAACCATGAGAAGGCAAACCCTGTTGAGCCGCCGGGCCAAACCACGGCCAGCAAATGGGGACGCCGCCACGCAGCGCTACGCCTGTTTTGAACGGGGTATTGTTACTGAGCCACAGGACTTCCTCTTCGCCGTTTGGTTTCCAGGAAAGAAGATGTGCGCCCTGCAGCGCGAAAGAAGCTTTAACCTGTGGGTGATCGACAACAAGAACCTCAAGTTCATCAAGCTGACGGCGGGAGAGGACAGGGGTAAGCTGTTCAATGACCGGGAGAGCGAAAATTTTGTTAATCATGATGCAATCCTTGGTATATAAATATTTTGGTCATAAAAAAAGGCGACCGAAGTCGCCTTTTTGGATCAGATACTCATCTCAACTTATTTGGAGATGTGAGCAATCAGGTCCAGAACTTTGTTAGAGTAGCCGGTTTCGTTGTCGTACCAGGATACCAGTTTCACGAAGTTGTCGTTCAGTGCGATACCAGCTTTAGCATCGAACACAGAAGTGCAAACTTCACCGTTGAAATCGGTAGATACGACGTCGTCTTCGGTGTAACCCAGAACGCCTTTCATCGGGCCTTCGGAAGCAGCTTTGATTGCTTTCTTAATTTCTTCATAAGAAGCAGCTTTTTCCAGACGAACGGTCAGGTCAACAACGGATACGTTCGGGGTAGGAACGCGGAACGCCATACCGGTCAGTTTGCCGTTCAGTTCTGGCAGTACTTTACCTACAGCTTTAGCAGCACCGGTAGAGGACGGGATGATGTTCTGGGATGCGCCGCGGCCGCCGCGCCAGTCTTTGTGAGACGGGCCATCAACGGTTTTCTGAGTAGCGGTGGTCGCGTGAACAGTCGTCATCAGACCTTCGATGATGCCGAAGTTGTCGTTGATAACTTTAGCCAGCGGAGCCAGGCAGTTAGTGGTGCAGGAAGCGTTAGAAACGATGTCCTGACCTTCATATTTGTCAAAGTTTGCACCTTTAACAAACATCGGAGTGTTATCTTTGGACGGACCAGTCAGAACCACTTTTTTCGCGCCAGCAGTGATGTGCTTACGAGCAGTTTCGTCTGTCAGGAACAGGCCAGTAGCTTCAGCAACTACGTCAACACCAACTTCGTCCCATTTCAGGTTAGCCGGATCACGTTCAGCGGTAACACGGATTTTTTTACCGTTTACGATCAGATGACCGTCTTTCACTTCAACGGTACCGTTGAAACGGCCGTGAGTGGAGTCATATTTCAGCATGTAAGCCATGTAGTCAGCGTCTAACAGGTCGTTGATTGCAACGATCTCGATGTCAGAGCGTTCTTGAGCAGCACGGAAAACAATGCGACCGATACGGCCAAAACCGTTGATACCTACTTTGATAGTCATATATTCCACCAGCTATTTGTTAGTGAATAAAAGGTTGCCTGTAAAATTACAAAAACCTTACGCAGCGTCAAGCGGAATCGTGTCAATCATTGCGACAAATCAATCTGCTGCCTAAGCTTTGCGCAACTGACTCGCCTCACTCTTCCTTTGGGCTTGAAACCACATGGGGTCGGCGGCCCGAATTTTAAAGGGCAATTAAGATAAAAACGTGATTCTTATCACGAATTGCAGGCTGCCATTTCGCAAGGATCAAGTTTAGAACAAAAGTTCGCACTCCGGTGTTAATGTTTTGTTAGAATCTGTCTCGCAATGTGAGTTTAGATAAAGTGAGATGTGAGCAAATGGCTAATCAACCTTCTCCAGAAGAACTGAAAAAAAATTTAACCGAAATGCAGTTCTACGTGACGCAGAATCACGGGACAGAACCGCCATTTACCGGGCGTTTGCTGCATAACAAGCGTGACGGCATCTACCACTGTCTGATCTGCGACAAACCGCTATTTCGTTCCGAGACAAAATATGACTCTGGCTGCGGCTGGCCCAGCTTTTACGAGCCCGTCAGTGAAGAGGCTATCCGTTACATAAAAGATACTTCACATGGCATGCAGCGCATTGAAATTCGCTGTGGTAACTGTGATGCGCACCTCGGACACGTTTTTCCGGATGGTCCGAAACCTACCGGTGAACGTTACTGCGTTAACTCAGCGTCTTTGAACTTCACCGATGGTGAAAACGGCGAGCAAACCAAGGGCTAAAGAAACGATTCAGCAAATTATTCTACGGAGAGTGGATTTAACATGAATCTTGATGAGATGATCAACAGCATGACGCCGGAAGTTTATCAGCGCTTATCGACTGCCGTTGAACTCGGTAAATGGCCGGATGGCGTGGCGCTAACGGCAGAACAAAAAGAGAACAGCTTACAGCTGGTGATGTTATGGCAAGCGCGAAACAATATTGACGCACAGCATATGACGATCGATACCAACGGTGAGATGGTGATGAAGAGTAAGCAGCAGCTTAAAATGGAATTTGGGATTACGCCCGAACCGATTGCGACGTTTAAATCCTGATTAACCTGGCCCGGCAAACATCGGTGTCGGGCCCGCAGTTGATGTTATTTCTTGTTCATCATCGCCTTCAGATCGGCAAACGGATTGTATTTCGCCTCGCCGACGTCTTTCTGCGCATCTTCCCCCGCCACTACAGTGGAACCATACTGATCAACCTCAGTGTATTTCGAATGCTCATGATCGTGACAGTACAGGCATAACATCTCCCAGTTGCTACCGTCTTCCGGGTTATTGGAGTGATCGTGATCGATGTGATGTACCGTCAGCTCGCGCAAATTTGAATACACGAACTCACGGGAACAACGTCCACAAACCCAGGGGAAGAGCTTTAGCGCCTTTTCCCGGTATCCAACTTCCAGACGGGCGTAATTTTTAGGGATAAAAGCCATAAAAGCGCATGCCTCCAGTAGAAAATGAAGAGCTGCGCCAAAGGCTGGCGCAGCAGAATGGGCTAATCATAACCTATTGTGTCAGGCGTTGGGATCAGTGTTTGATGCCTAACGAATCGGCTAACTGCTTCGCCAACTGGTTTTGGTCATCTGCACCGTATTCCCAGAACATGGCGCCTCCCAGTCCCTTGCTCTTGATGTAGTCAGCCTTGATCTCTACCGAGCGCGGGTTTTCATAAGAGAGGGCAAAAAGTGCTTTTCCATCTGCAGACTGCACCGATATCCACGGCACTTTTGCTTCATCATCCCAATGCTGGCTAAAGCGTTTTTGCGGATCGTTGATCAACTTCGTCACAATATCGTTGTACTTCACATAGGTATCTTTACTCAGATCGACGCCCAGTGATTTGAACAACTCAATTTGCGCAGGCTCGAAATAGGGCTGGGTAACCGGGTTTTTCTGCGCGTCAGGTTTGCTCCAGTCAATGCCTGGTTCAACGGCGCGTTTTGGTACGCGTCCATAAAAGCCAATGCCCAGATTCATTTGGCTCGGTTTCAGACCGGCAGCAAGATAGTTACTGACCACAAAATCGGCGCTGTACTTATCCGCCGCGGCGACCGTCGGCCATTGCGTCGAATCATACAGGTTCGAGTTGAAATACTGGGTGCCGTAAGCCATGTCATAGGTCATCAGGTTGATGTAGTCGAGTGATGGTGCAATGGCTTTCACGTCCACCCAGCTTTTCGGACTTTCCGCATTTGCGCCTACGGCGATGGTCAGCAGTTTTTTATGCCCCAATGCGGCCCGCAGTTCTGTGAGCAAGGCGGTAAAATTCGCGCGGTCGGCCGGTTGGCTTTCGACCAGTCCCCAGGCTCCGTTAACCGGATATTCCCAGTCGAGATCGATGCCATCCAGGCCATATTTCGCAATTATCTCTTGCGCAGACTGAATAAACACCGCGCGCGATTCTTTCGTTGCTGCCGCCCCGGAGAATCCGCGTGCGCCCCAGCCGCCGACGGAAAGCAGAACTTTCAGGTTCGGATTCTGTTTACGCAGCTGTGGAATTTTCAGCAAATCATCCTGCACTTTCTGTGAAAGCCAAATTTGATGCAGTTTGCTGGCGTCTTTTAAGGCGTCATTGGTCTCGTCTTTTTCGTTGTTGTAGACAAGGCCAAACGAATAGTTGAGATGGGTAATCTGGCGAACATCCAGTTTATTGATGTCGCCGCCAGGACCGGCAGTGACGTCGCCACCGCCATTAAAGTAGCCAACTGACATCAGCGAACTGGCGGAAACAACGCTCGCGCAGAGCAGGGGTAATGCTGCCAACAAAGGCAAAAGTTTCATCGGTGTTCCTCTTTGACATTTAAACAAGTAAACACGCCACGGAAATGGCGTGGCGAAAAAAACAGCACCTGCAGGTTAACAGTTTCATAACAGGAAAAATGCGAAGGAATTCACGCCATTTTAGCGAAGCGGCTGCCAGGTTCACTTGGTATTCAATTCATCTTTGCATTTATTTGTGATCTTGGTTGTGAAATGCAGACAATAATCTGTGTTTTAAAGATTTAATGTTGACCTCAAAAATTATATAGATAAGTATGATTGTCACTGATGCAAAACTGAACACAAAGGAAAATTCAATGAAAGCACTGGCAAGATTTGGCAAGGCCTTTGGCGGCTATAAGATGATTGATGTACCGGAACCGGTTTGTGGCCCGGATGACATCGTGATTGAAATCAAAGCGGCGGCTATCTGCGGCGCGGACATGAAACACTACAATGTTGATAGCGGATCTGATCAATTTAACTCCATCCGCGGCCATGAGTTCGCCGGTAAAATTGTCCGCGTTGGCGACAAAGTTAAGGACTGGAAAGTCGGTCAGCGGGTGGTTTCTGACAATAGTGGACATGTCTGCGGTGTTTGCCCGGCCTGCGAACAAGGAGATTTTCTGTGTTGTACAGAAAAAGTGAACTTAGGTCTCGACAACAACACATGGGGCGGAGGGTTCTCTAAATATTGCCTGGTGCCGGGGGAAATCCTCAAAATTCACCGCCATGCGCTGTGGGAAATCCCACAAGGCGTTGATTATGAAGAAGCGGCGGTGCTGGATCCTATCTGTAACGCCTACAAATCTATTGCTCAGCAATCCAAATTCCTTCCCGGCCAGGACGTCGTGGTTTTCGGCACCGGCCCATTAGGGCTCTTTTCCGTGCAAATGGCGTGCATCATGGGGGCCGTAAATATCGTAATGGTCGGGCTGGAAGAGGACGTCGCCGTACGCTTCCCGATCGCCAAAGAGCTGGGGGCGACAGCGGTTGTCAACGGTTCCACCGAAGATGTGGTCGCGCGCTGCCAGGAAATCTGCGGTAAAGACAACCTGGGACTGGTTATCGAATGCTCCGGTGCCAATATCGCCCTTAAACAATCGATCGAAATGCTGCGCCCGAATGGTGAAGTCGTTCGCGTGGGCATGGGCTTTAAACCTCTCGATTTTTCTATTAACGACATCACTGCGTGGAATAAAAGCATCATTGGTCATATGGCCTACGATTCCACTTCCTGGCGCAATGCTATTCGCCTGCTCGCTAGCGGTGCGATAAAAGTCAAACCGATGATCACTCACCGTATCGGCTTATCGCAATGGCGAGAAGGTTTTGACGCGATGGTCGATAAGACTGCGATTAAGGTCATCATGACCTACGACTTTGATGAATAACTCCATTTATTAAAGGAAGGTTCCCGGATGGAACAAATAGCAAAACCGCACTGCGGCGCGAGGTTGGACAGGCTGCCTGACTGTCGCTGGCATACGTCAATGTTTGCCATGGTTGCCTTCGGATTACTGGTTTGCTGGAGTAATGCCGTCGGCGGATTAATTCTCGCGCAGTTAAAAGAACTTGGCTGGACTGATAATTCCACCACCGCCACGTTCTCTGCCATTACGACGGCTGGAATGTTTCTCGGTGCGCTCGGCGGGGGAATTATTGGCGATAAAATCGGGCGTAAAAACGCATTTATTCTGTATGAAGCGATTCATATTATTTCTATGATCGTGGGTGCATTTTCACCCAATATGACCTTTCTGATCGCCTGCCGTTTTGTAATGGGAGTTGGATTAGGCGCGCTGTTAGTGACCTTATTTGCCGGGTTTACCGAATATATGCCTGGCAGAAATCGTGGTACATGGTCGAGTCGGGTCTCGTTTATCGGCAACTGGTCTTATCCACTCTGTTCGCTGATTGCGATGGGGCTGACGCCACTTATCAGCGCGGAATGGAACTGGCGCGTACAGTTGTTGATTCCTGCGGTGCTGTCGCTCATAGCAACAGTTATTGCCTGGCGAAGTTTCCCTGAGTCGCCTCGCTGGCTGGAGTCTCGCGGGCGCTACCAGGAAGCCGAAAAGGTGATGCGGGCAATTGAAGAAGGTGTCATTCGACAGACCGGTAAGCCACTGCCGCCAGTCGTGATAAAGGATGATGGCAAACAACCGCGTTCTGTACCGTACTCCGCCTTATTAACAGGTGTATTGTTGAAGCGGGTTATTTTGGGTTCTTTTGTTCTGATTGCCATGAACGTCGTTCAGTACACCTTAATTAACTGGCTACCGACAATATTTATGACTCAGGGTATTAATCTGAAAGACTCCATTGTCTTAAATACCATGAGCATGTTCGGTGCGCCGTTTGGGATTTTTATCGCCATGCTGGTCATGGATAAAATTCCGAGAAAAACAATGGGTGTGGGGTTATTAGTGTTAATTGCTGTACTGGGTTATATCTATTCGCTGCAAACCAGTATGCTGTTAATTACATTAATCGGTTTTTTCCTGATTACCTTTGTTTATATGTATGTTTGTTATGCCTCCGCTGTCTATGTTCCGGAAATATGGCCAACCGAAGCGAAACTTCGCGGTTCTGGTCTGGCGAATGCGGTAGGGCGTATTAGTGGTATCGCCGCGCCTTATGCGGTCGCGGTATTGCTTAACGGTTATGGAGTGACGGGTGTATTTGTACTGCTGGGGGCGGTCTCCATTATTGTCGCTGTCGCCATTGCTACCATCGGAATTGAAACCAAAGGCGTCTCTGTCGAAAGTCTCGGTATTGATGCAGTTACCAGCAAATAATATTGATGGGAAATAAAATGAAAAATTCAAAAGCGATATTAAAAACGCCGGGCACGATGAAAATTATTGCCGCCGATATCCCGGTGCCAAAAGAGCACGAAGTGCTGATTAAAGTGGAATTCGTTGGCATTTGTGGGTCAGATGTACATGGTTTTGAATCGGGTCCTTTTATTCCGCCGAAAGATCCCAATCAGGAAATTGGTCTGGGGCATGAATGCGCCGGTACGGTGGTGGCAGTAGGGAACCGTGTGACTAAATTTAAACCCGGCGACCGGGTGAATATCGAACCGGGTGTGCCGTGCGGTCACTGCCGCTACTGTCTGGAAGGGAAATACAACATCTGCCCTGATGTTGACTTTATGGCCACGCAGCCTAATTATCGCGGCGCGCTAACCCACTATCTGTGCCATCCGGAGAGCTTCACTTACAAGTTACCCAATAATATGGACACCATGGAAGGCGCGCTGGTAGAGCCCGCGGCGGTAGGGATGCATGCCGCAATGCTGGCGGACGTTAAACCGGGCAAAAAAATCGTCATTCTGGGGGCGGGCTGTATTGGTTTAATGACCCTGCAAGCCTGTAAATGTTTGGGTGCTACCGACATTGCGGTGGTTGATGTGCTGGACAAACGTCTGACCATGGCCGAGCAGCTTGGCGCGACGACCGTGATCAACGGGGCGAAAGAGGACACCGTTGCCCGCTGCCAGCAGTTCTCCGGAGATATGGGGGCCGATATTGTTTTTGAAACCGCAGGTTCAGCGATCACTGTTAAGCAGGCTCCATATCTGGTAATGCGCGGCGGGAAAATCATGATCGTGGGTACTGTACCTGGTGATTCAGCGATTAATTTCCTCAAAATTAACCGTGAAGTGTCTATTCAGACCGTTTTCCGTTATGCCAACCGCTACCCGGTCACGATTGAAGCCATCTCCTCAGGGCGTTTTGATGTGAAGTCGATGGTGACGCATATTTACGATTATGCAGATGTTCAGCGCGCGTTTGATGAATCCGTTAATAACAAAAGCGAAATTATTAAAGGCGTAATTAAAGTAAATCATTAATTTATCGCAAAGGGAGAAATAACTATGCTGGCAGATATTAAATATTGGGAAAATGATGCCCAAAATAAACATTATGCGATTGCTCACTTTAACGTGTGGAATGCAGAAATGCTAATGGGGGTGATTGATGCGGCGGAAGAGTCGAAATCGCCGGTGATTATCTCCTTCGGTACTGGTTTTGTGGGGAATACCTCGTTCGAAGATTTTTCGCACATGATGGTTTCAATGGCTAAAAAGGCCTCGGTTCCAGTTATTACCCACTGGGATCACGGCCGCAGCATGGAGATTATCCATAACGCCTGGACTCATGGCATGAATTCGCTGATGCGTGATGCCTCTGCCTTTGATTTCGAAGAGAATATTCGTCTGACAAAAGAGGCCGTGGATTTTTTCCATCCACTGGGTGTACCGGTCGAAGCGGAACTGGGCCATGTGGGCAATGAAACGGTGTACGAAGAGGCACTGGCGGGTTATCACTATACCGATCCGAACCAGGCGGCGGAATTTGTCGAGCGTACCGGCTGTGACTCGCTGGCGGTAGCGATTGGTAACCAGCACGGCGTCTATACCTCAGAGCCGAAACTGAATTTCGACGTGGTTAAACGCGTGCGCGAAGCCGTATCCGTTCCACTGGTGTTGCATGGTGCGTCAGGTATCAGCGATGCGGATATCAAAAAAGCCATTTCATTAGGTATCTCTAAAATCAACATTCACACCGAACTGTGCCAGGCTGCGATGGTGGCAGTGCAGGAGAACCAGGACCAGCCGTTCCTGCACGTTGAACGTGAAGTACGTAAAGCCGTAAAAGAGCGCGCGCTGGAGAAAATTAAACTGTTCGGTTCTGACGGTAAAGCGGAATGACAACATGGATAATATCGAGGTTATTTGTATAGGGGCTGCTATTGTTGATATTCCTTTACAGCCTGTGAGTAAAAATATCTTTGATGTTGACTCTTATCCGTTAGAACGAATAGCGATGACAACCGGCGGCGACGCAATTAACGAAGCGACAATTATCTCTCGTCTCGGTCATCGTACAGCGTTAATGAGCCGGGTTGGGGCTGATGCAGCAGGTCATTTTATTCTCGACCACTGTCGTCGGGAGAATATAGATATTCAGAGCCTGAAGCAGGATGCCGCAATTGATACATCTATTAACGTGGGATTAGTCACCGCCGATGGCGAGCGTACTTTTGTGACTAACCGTAACGGCAGCTTATGGAAACTGAATATCAGCGATGTTGATTTTGACCGCTTCTCTCAAGCAAAGCTGCTGTCGCTGGCGAGTATTTTTAATAGCCCGTTACTGGATGGCGATGTACTGACTGCAATTTTCACTCAGGCGAAAGCGCATAGGCTTATTATCTGCGCGGATATGATTAAACCGCGGCTTAATGAAACGCTGGACGATATCCGTGAAGCGCTGAGCTACGTGGATTATCTGTTTCCCAATTTTGAAGAGGCAAAACTGCTCACCGGGAAAGAGACGCTGGATGAGATTGCCGACAGTTTCCTGAACTGTGGCGTGAAAACCGTCGTGATTAAGACCGGCAAGAGAGGCTGCTTTATCAAGCGTGTCGATATGAAAATCGAAGTTCCAGCCGTTTCGGGAATTACCGCCATCGACACTATCGGCGCGGGAGACAATTTTGCCTCGGGATTTATTTCAGCGCTGCTTGAAGGCAAAACCCTGCGTGAGTGCGCGCTGTTTGCTAATGCAACGGCAGCCATATCGGTTTTGAGCGTAGGGGCCACGACGGGTGTGAAGAACAGAAAGCTGGTTGAACAACTTCTCGATGAATATGAAGGATAATAGCGGCAGATGAAAATGATTCCTTTAGGCAGTACGGATATTACGCTTTCCCGCATGGGATTAGGCACCTGGGCGATTGGCGGCGGTCCGGCGTGGAACGGCGATCTCGATCTGCAGGTATGTATTGATACCATTGTTGAGGCGCATCGCTGCGGTATTAATCTGATTGATACCGCGCCAGGCTACAACTTTGGCAACAGTGAAGTGATTGTCGGACAGGCACTGAAAAAGCTACCGCGTAACGATATCGTTGTTGAAACCAAATGCGGCATCGTCTGGGAACGAACAGGCAGCCTGTTTAACAAAGTGGGCGACCGGCAGTTGTATAAAAACCTCACGCCCGAGTCGATTCGCGAAGAGGTGGATGCCAGCCTGCAAAGACTGGGTATTGAGAGCATTGATATCTACATGACCCACTGGCAGTCGGTCGAACCCTGTTTTACGCCGATTGCAGAAACCGTCGATACACTAAACGCACTCAAGAAAGAGGGGAAAATTCGTTCTATCGGTGCGGCGAACGTCGATGCGGAACATATCAGGGAGTATCTCAAACACGGTGAGCTGGATATCATCCAGGCCAAGTACAGCATCCTTGACCGGGCACTGGAGGCTGAACTGCTGCCGTTATGCCAGCAGCATGGCATCGTGGTGCAGGTCTATTCACCGCTCGAGCAGGGGTTGTTGACCGGTACTATCGCCAGAGATTATGTCCCGGGCGGGGCGCGGGCCAACAAAGTCTGGTTCCAACGGGACAATATGCTACGGGTGATTGACATGCTTGAGCAATGGCGGCCGTTGTGCGAAAAATACCGCTGCACAATCCCCGCGTTGGCACTGGCGTGGATTTTGAAGCAAAGCAATTTAATCACCTTGCTGAGCGGCGCAACCGCGCCTGAACAGGTTCGTGATAATGTTCAGGCGTTAACGATTTCCCTAACCGATGATGATTCTTCATTGATGAGGCGAATGGCTGAGGCGTTGGATACAAAATAAGCCAAATGGGAGTTACCTCTGTTTCTGTGTAAAATAGTATTAAAATCTGTGATTCAGACATGTTCTTTTGAAAATAAACATAGCCTGTGAGATACTTGGGTCTTATTATTACTTTGCAGGAAACAGAGGTGTCATCGTGGCGGCAAAAGACAGGATTCAGGCCATTAAGCAAATGGTGGCGAATGATAAGAAAGTAGCGGTATCTAATTTAAGTTCGATCTTTCAGGTGACTGAAGAAACGATTCGCCGCGATCTGGAAAAACTGGAAGATGAAGGTTTTTTGACCCGAACATATGGCGGTGCAGTGCTCAATACCACCGCGTTGTCCGACAATATCCATTTTTATAAGCGTGCAAAATCTTTTTTTGAAGAAAAGCAGATCATTGCCCGTAATGCATTACCGTTTATTAAAAATAAGACCACCATGGCTGCCGACTCCAGCAGTACCGCGATGGAATTATTAAAACTGTTGAAGGAAAGAAACGATCTGACGCTACTGACCAACTCGGCTGAAGCTTTTCATGAGCTGGCACAGTCAGAGATTAACGTTGTTTCTACTGGCGGTGAATTAAATAAAAATACGCTGTCGCTTCAGGGAAGGATCACCAAGGAGATTATCAGCCGCTATCATGTTGATATCCTGGTGATGAGCTGCAAAGGTCTGGATATGCAGAGCGGGGCGCTTGATTCTAACGAAGCGGAAGCGGAAATCAAAAAAACCATGATCCGCCAGGCGACTGAGGTGGCCCTGTTAGTTGATCACTCAAAGTTTGATCGTAAAGCTTTCGTCCAGCTCGTGGACTTTAGCCATATTAATTACCTTATAACCAATAAGGCACCGGGTGCAGAGTGGATTGCATTTTGCAAAGAGAATAATATTCAACTCGTATATTAATTTTAACGTAGGGCGTGTCGATATTATTTTAGTTTGCACCTGGACAATGCCATAAGAACCTAATGATGATGGATGGCGCGGCGAAATTTATTCTGCCGCGATCGCCATACTTTCTATTTAGCTTAATTTGAGGCATCCAGATGGAACAATGTGACCCTATCGGTGCAAGATTAGATCGCTTACCTTTATCTCGATTTCATTTTCGTATTTTCGGCATTATCAGTTTTAGTTTATTAGTCACCGGTTTTCTCAGCTATTCCGGGAATGTGGTATTGGCAAAATTAGTCAGTACCGGTTGGTCAAATAATTACCTCAACGCCGTGTTTACCTCGGCTCTGATGTTTGGCTATTTTATTGGCTCACTAACCGGTGGCTTTATTGGTGATTATCTTGGCCGACGTAAGGCGTTTCGCTTCAATTTGCTGATCGTCGGGGTCTCTGCCTGTGCGGCAACGTTTGTGCCTAACATGTACTGGCTTATCTTTTTCCGCTTCCTGATGGGGAGCGGAATGGGAGCGCTAATTATGGTGGGCTATGCCTCATTTACTGAATTTATTCCGCCCGGGGTGCGTGGGAAGTGGTCTGCTCGCCTGTCGTTTGTCGGCAACTGGTCGCCGATGCTGTCGGCGGCAATTGGCGTTGTGATTATCGCCTTTCTAAGCTGGCGGATGATGTTTTTACTCGGTGGCATGGCAATGCTCTTAGCATGGTATCTGTCGGGAAAGTACTATATTGAATCTCCTCGTTGGTTGGCTGGCAAAGGACAGAGAAACGAAGCTGAAAAACATCTTCTACAGGTGGAACTGCAAATTGAGAAAGAAAAAAACATTACTTTACCTTCCTGTCATAGCGATTGCCTGACGGCGGATATAAGCACGGAAAGTGATTCATTTTGGCTCTTGTTCAAAGGACCGATGCTGCGTTGTACTCTGGTGGCAATCACTGTGCTTATTGCGATGAATATTTCGCTCTATACCATTACGGTATGGATCCCGACGATTTTTGTTAATTCGGGAATCGATGTGACGAAATCTATTTTTATGACCGCGATAATTATGATTGGCGCACCTGTTGGGATATTTATAGCCACACTGATTATCGACCGTTTTCCACGGCGATTGTTTGGTTCATTCTTGTTGATTATTATCGCGCTGCTCGGCTATTTCTATTCGATTCAAACCGAAGAGTGGGCTATTTTGAGCTACGGGTTGGTGATGATCTTTTTTTGTATATGTATGTGTGCTTTGCCTCTGCGGTATATGTCCCCGAACTGTGGCCCACACACCTTAGATTGCGGGGATCGGGCTTTGTGAATGCCGTGGGAAGAATTGTCGCAGTATTTACGCCCTATGGCGTCGCTATCTTGTTGACCCGCTACGGTTCGATTACGGTCTTTATCGTGCTAGGCATAATGCTGGTGCTGTGCGCCCTGATTCTTTTTTGCTTTGGCATCGAAACACGCAAAGTTTCGCTGGAAGAGATTTCAACGCTGGCCTGAGATAACGTGCCGACAGGGGAGATCCTGTCGGCATCAATTAGCGCTGGGTTTCCAGCCAGTCATCAAGCGTATACAGCGTTGCGCCCGCCGCCGCCATGTCCATAAAGGCGTTTGCACTGTCCTGGGGTTGAATATTGACGCCACGGCAGCCATCGGTAATAACGCTGACGGTATAACCCAAATCGAGCGCATCCAGAACGGTAAATTTGACGCAATAATCAGTTGCCAGTCCCATAATGATGAGGTCGGTAACATGATGTTGCTGAAGCCACGCATTCAGTGCAGTAGCCTGGCGACGACCGTTATCAAAAAACGCACTGTAACTGTCGACCAGCGGGTTCTCGCCCTTGGTAAAGGTTTGAGATATCGCCCGCTGTTTCAGCAGTGGATGTAGGCTTGCTCCTTCACTGTGCTGTACGCAATGATCGGGCCAGAAGGTTTGCGCCAGGCCATCGAGTTGTCCCTGGCTGTAGGGGGCAACCTGATGCTGGCTGGCAAAGCTGCCGTGATTAGCCGGGTGCCAGTCCAGGCTGGCAACGACGGTGTCACCGCGTACGGCACACCAGTCAATCAGACGGTTGGCAATATCGATTGTGCTGTCACCTTGTGGGACCGCGAGGGCACCACCGGCACAAAAGTCATTTTGTAAATCGACCAACAGTAAGGCTCGGGCCATGGGCATAGACTCCTTTAATCGTCAGGCGTGAGCTCACCACGCAGATTTTGCGTCATCGCTTCACGGATCGTCTGCGTATCCAGTTCCTGACTCAGTAAATAGTGCAATTTGGTGAGAGTGGCTTCGACCGTCATATCCGCGCCGCCAATCACGCCAGCATGCGCCAGCGCATTGCCTGTTGCGTAGCCCCCCATGTTCACCTTGCCGGACATACACTGCGTAAGGTTTATCACCACGATGCCACGCGAGCTCGCATCTTCAAGTTCTTGCAGAAACTCTTTATTCTGCGGTGCATTCCCCACGCCGTAGGAGCGCAAAATTAATGCTTTTACAGGTTGGCGCAGGAAGTTGCGTACTACATCAGCGGAGATCCCAGGATAAATGGTGACCACGCCAATCGGTTGCGGAGTGATAGGATGCACAATCAACTCACCTGTACCGTGAGGTGCGGGCGGTGTTCCCAGCCGACGAATGTGGATCCCCGCTTCCAGCAGCGGCGCAAGGTTAGGTGAGGCAAAGGCGTCAAAACCATCGGCGTGCGCTTTAGTGGTACGGTTGCCACGAAATAGTCGATTGTTGAAAAACAGAGTCACTTCATTAATCGGGTAATTTGCGGCAACGTACAGCGCATTGAGCAGGTTGATTTGCCCGTCTGAGCGTAGCTCGGCTAGCGGTATTTGTGACCCTGTCACAATTACCGGTTTGCCCAGATTTTCCAGCATAAAAGAGAGCGCCGAAGCCGTAAACGCCATGGTATCGGTGCCGTGCAGAATGACAAAACCATCGTAATCGTCGTAGTGCGCTTTAATATCTTCCGCAATATGCTGCCAGTCTTCCGGCGTCATATCGGAGGAATCCATCAGCGGGGCGTATTCGTGGATGGTGAAGTCTGGCATCTCCGGACGGTGGAATTCAGGCATCAACGCCAGCTGGCGCTGCAGGTGACCGGAAACGGGAATATAACCTTGTTCTGAGCGCTGCATGCCAATGGTACCGCCGGTATAGGCAACGTAAATTGATTTTTTCTGCATGACTTTTCTTCTGTCTCAAAGAAAACCCCTCTTCATCCCGAAGAGGGGTCAATAGTTAGCGAACGTTGGCGCAGGTCAGGCAAAACGCATAGCGGTTTTGCGGATCGTTGAATGCGGCCAGCTTATCGCTTTCGGCTTTTACTGCACTGGCCGCAGAGGCCAGCGGTGGCGGGAGCATAGCCTGAATGGCGTCAGGCAGCATGGCACGAACGGAGCCAGACATGCTGTCCATCACCATATCAACGAATGTTGGTTCGTCCTGATAATACTCAATGTGCCACTGTTTCAGTTTGCCAAGCTCAGCCGCTTTCGCGACGGCGTCGTCAAAATCACCGAGGCTGTCTACCAGACCGTTGGCTTTCGCATCCTGACCGGTCCAGACGTGGCCCTGCGCGATTTTGTCAATCTGCTCAGGCGTTGTCTTACGCGCATCCGCAACCAGCGTGATAAAGCGTTTGTAGCCGTTCTCAATGCTCAGTTGCATCATCTGCTGCACTTCCGGCGGTAACGCTTTGGTGATGGAGATATCCGCCAGTGGGGACGTTGCAACACCGTCAGTATGCACGCCAATTGAATCCAGGCTGTTTTCTACCGTGTTGATAACACCAAAGATGCCGATGGAGCCGGTCAGGGTGCTGGGGTTTGCCACGATGTAGCTGGCAGGCGTAGAGATCCAGTACCCACCAGAGGCCGCCATGCCACCCATGGAAACGACAACCGGTTTGCCCGCCGCTTTTGCCGCTGCCAGCTCAGAACGGATTACTTCCGAGGCGCTGACGCTGCCGCCAGGGCTGTTAACGCGCAGAACAATGGCTTTCACTTTCGGATCAAGACGCGCTTCGCGGATCTGTGCGGCAGTGGTGTCGCCGCCCACATTCCCAGGGGTTTCTTCACCGTCCATAATCGCGCCATTGGCGAAGATAACGCCAATGCTGTCGCCGGTATCTGCCGGGGTTTTCAGCGTGTAATCGTAGTAGCTGACAGAGCGGTAGTTTTTATCCGCTTTACTCCAGCCAAACTGTTTGGTCAGCATTTTTTCGACTTCGGCGCTGGAGGCCAGTGCATCCACCAGTTTGTTGTCGAGCGCATATTTCGCGGTATCACCATCGACTTTCGTCAAACCGTCCAGCATGGCCTGTGCGCCCGGGAACACCTGCTGCGCAGGGATCTGGCGATTGGCAGCGACCGTGTCGAGATAGTTCTGCCACAGCTCGCCTATCCAGCGGCTGTCGGCTTCACGCGCGGCAGGAGACATATCATCACGGATAAACGGTTCTACGGCAGACTTATAAGTCCCGACACGGAACACGTGCGTGGAAACTTTCAGCTTGTCGAGCAGGGACTTGTAGTACAAACCGTTGGTGGCAAAGCCGTGCAGATCAACGGAACCCTGTGGAGAGAGGTAAATTTTGTTGGCAAAACTGGCGAGATAATACTGCCCCTGGCTGAAGTTATCGCCTACGGCAAAGACCGGTTTACCGCTGTCGCGGAATTCCCGCAGCGCTTTACCGATATACTGCATGGAAGGCTGGTCGGCCCCGGCAAAATTTTTCAGATCCATCACGATGCCGGTGATGTTGCGATCATCTTTTGCCTGGCGAATAGTATTCACGATATCGAACAGGGAGTTTTCCTGCAGGCGATCGGAACTGGCGCCAAACAGTTGACGACCAATAACGCTTAAGCGACTGGTGCTCGACGGCTTATCGACAATCACCCCCGAGATATCCAGCAGCAGTGCGCCTCGCTCAGCGTGTTCACTGGTATTGCTGCTACTGACCTGCATCCAGATGCCCACGCCCACCAGCACCAACAAGATGAAGAACAGGTTAAGCACAAATTCACGGACGAAATTGAGTAATCGCCATGTCCATTTAAAAAATCCGGCAATAAATCGCCACAGGGTTCGCATGTATTCTCCCTACCGATTAACAACACGCCACCCGAAATTCCGGAGAAAGGCGTTAAGATGAGGCTATCGTAATGACCCGGCAGGCACTTGTCAGCAGGAATCGCCGCCTGTGCTGTAACAAAATCCGCCCACGTGTTAATTTTGTGAACAAATATCATTGTTGGAGTTAAGCAAATGGATGCACTCGAATTACTTATCACCCGTCGTAGCGCTTCTCGTCTTGTCGAACCGGCCCCGGTGGGAGAACAGCTGCAAAATATTCTGCGCGCTGGTATGCGTGCGCCAGACCACAAGTCGCTACAACCGTGGCAATTTTTTGTGATTGAAGGTGAAGGACGCGAACGCTTTAGTGCCGTGCTTGAAAAAGGCGCAATCGCCGCAGGTAGCGATGAGAAAGCTCAGGAAAAAGCGCGCAGCGCACCGTTTCGCGCGCCGCTGATTATTACCGTGGTGGCGAAATGTGAAGAAAGCGACAAGGTTCCGCAGTGGGAACAGGAAATGTCTGCCGGTTGTGCTGTGATGGCTATGCAGATGGCCGCAATTGCCCAGGGCTTTGGCGGTATCTGGCGCAGTGGTGCATTAACCGAAAGTGCGGTCGTTCGTGAAGCATTCGACTGTCGCCCGCAAGATAAAATCGTCGGTTTCCTCTATTTGGGCACACCGCAGCTAAAAGCATCCACGACGATCAACCTTGCCGATCCGAGCGCATTCGTCCGTTATTTCTGATATCAACGGCAAAACTGTCTGGATTATGAGCAAAGACACCCGAATTCAGACAGTCACTCTTACCACATCATGGAATGAGCGCTACCATATCCGGATTGCAATGACAGGAGATGTCCATGAGCGAGCACGCTATTCGTTTAACGCAATACAGCCACGGAGCCGGTTGCGGTTGTAAGATTTCCCCCAAAGTACTGGAAACCATCCTGCACAGTGAGCAGGCGAAGTTTGTTGATCCGAACTTACTGGTGGGTAATGAAACTCGCGACGACGCGGCGGTATACGATCTGGGGAACGGCACCAGCGTTATCAGCACCACCGATTTCTTTATGCCGATTGTCGATAATCCGTTTGATTTTGGCCGCATCGCCGCGACTAACGCCATCAGCGATATATTCGCTATGGGCGGCAAACCGATTATGGCAATTGCTATTCTGGGCTGGCCGCTGGATAAGCTGGCGCCGGAAATCGCCCGCGAAGTCACCGAAGGTGGACGTTTTGCCTGCCGTCAGGCGGGTATCGCGCTGGCGGGTGGTCACTCTATTGATGCCCCTGAGCCTATCTTTGGCCTTGCGGTAACCGGCGTTGTGCCGACCGAACGCGTGAAGAAAAACAGCACCGCAGAGGCAGGGTGTAAGTTATTCCTGACCAAGCCTCTGGGGATTGGCGTTCTGACGACAGCAGAGAAAAAATCGCTGCTGAAGGACGAACACAAAGGACTGGCGACGGAAGTGATGTGCCAGATGAACATTGCCGGCGCGGCATTCGCCGAAATCGATGGCGTGAAAGCCATGACCGACGTCACCGGTTTTGGTCTGCTCGGACACCTGAGTGAGATGTGTCAGGGCGCAGGCGTTCAGGCGCAGATTGTCTACCAGGCTATTCCTAAGCTGCCTGGCGTTGAAGAGTACATCGCGCAGGGTGCGGTACCCGGCGGTACCCAGCGTAACTTTGCCAGCTACGGCCACCTGATGGGTGAAATGCCGCAGTCGGTACGCGATCTGCTCTGCGATCCGCAAACTTCCGGTGGCCTACTGCTGGCGGTAACGCCGGAAGCTGAAGCCGAAGTGAAAGCCGCAGCGGCGCAGTTTGGCATCGACCTCACCGCGATTGGTGAGTTAGTGGAAGCTCGTGGCGGTCGCGCCATGGTTGAGATCCGTTAACCCGATGCGGTTGTTTATTGCCGAAAAACCGAGTCTGGCGCGCGCCATCGCCGATGTGCTACCCAAGCCGCATCGCAAAGGTGACGGCTTTATTGAATGCGGAAATGGACAAGTGGTGACCTGGTGTATTGGTCACCTGCTTGAACAGGCGCAACCAGACGCCTACGACAGTCGTTATGCTCGCTGGAGTCTGGTCGATCTGCCGATTGTCCCGGAAAAGTGGCAACTGCAACCGCGCCCCTCGGTGACCAAACAACTTAACGTCATTAAGCGCTTTTTGCATGAGGCCAGCGAAGTTATTCACGCCGGTGACCCCGATCGTGAAGGGCAACTGCTGGTGGATGAAGTGCTGGATTACCTGCAACTGGCGCCTGAAAAGCGTCAGCAGGTGCAACGTTGCCTGATTAACGACCTCAACCCGCAGGCCGTGGAGCGGGCTATTGAGCGTCTGCGCGCCAACAGTGAGTTTATCCCGCTGTGCGTCTCGGCGCTGGCGCGAGCGCGTGCGGACTGGTTGTACGGTATCAATATGACGCGCGCTTACACCATTCTCGGACGTAACGCGGGCTATCAGGGCGTACTTTCGGTCGGGCGCGTACAAACGCCGGTGCTCGGGCTGGTTGTGCGTCGTGATGAAGAGATTGAAAACTTTGTCGCCAAAGACTTCTTTGAGGTAAAGGCGCATATCGTAACGCCCGCCGATGAGCGGTTTACCGCTATCTGGCAGCCGAGTGAAGCATGTGAGCCGTATCAGGATGAAGAAGGGCGCTTGCTGAATCGCACGCTGGCTGAACACGTGGTAAACCGCATTAACGGTCAGCCAGCGATAGTCACCAGCTATAACGATAAACGGGAATCAGAATCCGCGCCGCTGCCGTTTTCGCTGTCGGCGTTGCAGATTGAAGCGGCGAAACGCTTTGGCTTAAGCGCACAAAACGTTCTGGATATCTGCCAGAAGCTGTATGAAACCCATAAGTTGATTACCTATCCGCGTTCGGATAGCCGCTATCTGCCAGAAGAACACTTTGCCGGACGTCATGCGGTGTTGAACGCGATTAGCGTCCATGCGCCGGATCTGCTCCCGCAACCGGCGGTCAATCCCGATACGCGAAACCGCTGTTGGGACGATAAAAAAGTGGATGCGCACCACGCCATCATTCCTACCGCGCGCAGTTCGTCCATCAACCTGAACGATAACGAAGCGAAAATCTACAACCTGATTGCCCGTCAGTATCTGATGCAGTTTTGCGCGGATGCGGTATTCAGGAAGTGCGTTATTGAGCTGGACATCGCCAAAGGCAAGTTTGTTGCCAAAGCGCGTTTTCTGGCGGAAGCCGGATGGCGCACGCTGCTTGGCAACAAAGAGCGCGATGAAGATAACGACGGAACGCCGTTGCCGGTGGTGGCAAAAGATGACGAGCTGTTGTGCGAAAAAGGCGAAGTGGTTGAACGTCAGACCCAACCACCACGACACTTTACCGATGCCACGCTGCTGTCAGCAATGACCGGGATCGCGCGGTTTGTGCAGGATAAAGATTTGAAAAAGATCCTGCGTGCCACCGACGGACTGGGAACAGAAGCCACGCGCGCAGGTATTATCGAACTGTTGTTTAAGCGCGGGTTCCTGGTGAAAAAAGGCCGTTATATACACTCGACGGATCCCGGAAAGGCGCTGTTTCATTCGTTGCCAGAAATGGCGACGCGCCCGGATATGACCGCGCACTGGGAATCGATCCTGACGCAAATCAGTGAAAAACAGTGTCGCTATCAGGACTTTATGCAGCCGCTGGTGGACACGTTGTATCAACTTATCGATCAGGCGCGCAGTACGCCGGTACGACGTTTCCGCGGAATTGTCGCACCGGGCGGTAGTGGTGGCGATAAGAAAAAGAGTGTGCCGCGTAAACGTCCGGCGAAAAAAAGCCCGCCATCTGAAGAGGCGGGCCTGTAAGTTTGTAGGCCTGACAAGCATAGCGCATCAGGCTTAGCCGGATGCGGCACCTGTGCCTTATCCGACCTACGGGTCTACAGAGAAGATATTAAATTACACCCTGGCCCAGCATCGCGTCGGCTACCTTCACGAAGCCCGCGATGTTGGCGCCACGTACGTAGTTGGTCTGCTTGCTTTCGCCGCCGTATTCAACGCAGGCATGGTGAATATCCAGCATGATGTGGTGCAGGCGCGCATCCACTTTCTCCGCTTTCCAGCCCAGACGTGCGGCGTTCTGCGCCATTTCCAGACCGGATGTCGCTACGCCACCGGCGTTGGCGGCTTTACCCGGTGCGAACAGTACACCTGCCTCGAGGAACAGGTCGGTGGCTTCGATGGTGGTCGGCATGTTTGCCCCTTCGGCGACAGCTTTCACGCCGTTGGCGATCAGCATTTGCGCGGCTTCCACATCGAGTTCGTTCTGCGTGGCACACGGCAGGGCGATGTCGACCGGCACCGACCACGGCTGCTGGCCTTCCAGATACGTCAGGCCAAACTCACGGGCATAATCTGCTACGCGACCGTCACGACTGTCTTTGATTGCACACAGACGCGCCAATTTTTCTTTGGTAAATCCGCTTTCGTCGACTACGGTTCCGCTGGAATCGGAGGCGGTAACCACCCGCGCGCCAAACTCCATGGCTTTCTCAATGGCGAATTGCGCCACGTTACCGGAGCCAGAAACCGCCACGCGCATGCCTTCAAAGCCCAGACCATGGCGTTTGAGCATCGCTTCGGTGAAATACACCAGACCGTAGCCGGTCGCTTCCGGGCGGATCAGGCTGCCGCCGAAAGAAAGACCTTTACCGGTAAAGACGCAGGCGCTGTTGTTGGAGAGTTTTTTCATCATCCCGGCCATAAAGCCGACTTCACGGCCGCCCACACCGATATCGCCCGCCGGAACGTCGGTATCGGGACCTAAATGGCGGAACAGTTCGGTCATCAGCGCCTGGCAGAAACGCATGATTTCGCCTTCGCTTTTCCCTTTCGGATCGAAATCGCTCCCGCCTTTACCCCCGCCCATTGGCAGGGTGGTGAGGGCATTTTTAAACGTCTGCTCGAAGCCGAGGAATTTCAGGATCGACAGGTTCACGGACGGATGGAAACGCATACCGCCTTTGTATGGGCCAATGGCAGAGCTAAACTGCACGCGCCATGCGCGGTTGACCTGCACCTGATTGCGGTCGTCAAGCCAGACTACGCGGAACTGGATCACGCGCTCCGGTTCAACCAGACGTTCCAGCAATGACATCTGGCGATAACGCGGGTTTTGCTCGAGGAAGGGCCACAGCGTGGTCATTACCTCACGAACGGCTTGCGCGAACTCGGTCTGATTCGGGTCGCGCTTTTGCACATGGTTAAGAAATGACTCCAGAGAACATGTCTGATCCATAGATATAAGAACCTCTTATGTATTGATATGGTTATATTTTTGATATTTGTGTTAAGTGTTTTGCAGTTTTTGACTATACCACCAGCACTGTGACGAGACGCAAGAAAAAATTAATCCCGCTAAGTAAATTAATATTGCGTCGTGGGTCATAACCAAAAACGATGATGGAAGGGGCTAAAGTTTCTGCCGGTTTATACCGTTATACTGAGCATAGATGTCAGTTAAAAAGGAAAGAATATGCGCCGTTTAATCATGGCAGGTGCGTTGGTGATGTTATCCAACGGGGTACTGGCAAATCAGCTTTATCGTCCGGATGTGCAAGTGAATGTGCCGCCGGAAGTGTTTAGTTCCAGCGGCCAGCGCGCACAGCCATGTAATCAGTGCTGCATTTATCAGGATCAAAACTATTCAGAAGGGGCGGTGATTAAAGCCGATGGCGTGCTGCTACAGTGTCAGCGCGATGAAAAAACCATCAGCACGAATCCGCTGGTCTGGCGTCGCGTAAAAGAATAAACGCTTCCAGTAACGGGATATCGGCAGGCGCCAGCGGATAACGCAGCGCCTCTTCGGGTGAACACCAGACGATATCCTGATGCTCATACGCCTTCAGTTCTCCCTGATATGACGGTACATGCCAGGCATGTAAGTGAATCAGTCGGCCCGAAACCTCGCGTTGATGGCTGGCAATGTAGCGCCCCACGACTGCCTCAATGCCCAACTCTTCACGCAGTTCACGGGCCAGCGCATCTGGCTGACTTTCGCCCAGCTCAACCTTACCGCCGGCAAACTCCCACATGCCTGACTGATCCGCATGCTGCGGACGCTGAGCCAGTAAAATTTTGCCATCA
Source organism: Citrobacter sp. RHBSTW-00029 (assembly GCF_014104295.1). Lineage (NCBI taxonomy): Bacteria > Pseudomonadati > Pseudomonadota > Gammaproteobacteria > Enterobacterales > Enterobacteriaceae > Citrobacter > Citrobacter sp. RHBSTW-00029. Next base: position 2,138,325 of record NZ_JABXRT010000001.1, on the reverse strand, counting down.
CGTTCAATAATAGCGGCGACCACGTCGAGGGTTTTCATTATATTCATCAAGATCTAACGACAGAAAATGACATACTATCGTTATCTTTGTTTTATCTAAAGTATTCAGGAGCAACCGTTGAACGAACCTCAGTCGTGGGTAAAGCCGTTAACGCGTATCCCTTCCAGTCTAAAACCGCTCGCTGCTACGCAGAAAAAACATTATGGCGATGTGCTACATCCTACGCGCTGGTGGGGGCGGATGCCGTTTCTGTTCTGGCTGGTAGCGCTGTTTGTCGGATTTCTGGAGCGTAAAAAGGCGCGTTTAACGCCGGTGATGCGCGCGCTGTTGATGACCCGCGTATCTCAGGTGTGCCACTGCGCTTTTTGCGTTGATGCCAACAGTTTACGCCTGGCTGAACGCTGTGGCGCGCTGGATAAAGTCTTACAGGTTGCCAACTGGCAAGAATCGGCGCTATTTAGCGCAGAAGAGCGCGTAGCGCTGGCCTATGCCGATGCGATCACCGCCACGCCGCCACAGGTTGACGCTGCGCTGAAAGCGCAGATGAAGCAGCAGTTTACCGATGATGCCATTACGGAAATGACCGCGCTGATTGCGTTTCAAAATCTCTCGGCGCGTTTTAATGCCGCTCTCGATATTCCTTCGCAGGGACTGTGCGACACCTTCAAAGGACGCCCGCATGCTTGACCGTCATCTTCATCCGCGTTTAAAACCGCTTTTGCATCGCTGCGTGGGCATTATTGATAAGCCTGCGATTACCCCGGACGGGCTTACGCTGGTCGGTTTTGCCATTGGCGTGTTGGCCTTGCCATTTCTGGCGTTAGGCTGGTATCTGGCAGCGCTGGCGGCCATTGTGCTCAATCGGCTTTTTGATGGGCTGGATGGGGCACTGGCGCGGCGCAGAGGGCTAACCGATGCAGGCGGATTTCTTGATATCTCGCTCGATTTTCTGTTTTACGCCTTAGTACCATTCGGTTTTATGCTCGCCGATCCGGCGGCTAACTCGCTGGCTGGCGGCTGGCTGCTGTTCGCCTTTATGGGAACCGGCAGCAGCTTTCTGGCCTTTGCCGCGCTGGCAGCGAAACATCAAATTGATAACCCGGGCTACGCGCATAAATCGTTTTATTATCTGGGGGGACTGACCGAAGGTACCGAGACGATTTTGCTGTTTGTGTTGGGGTGTCTGTTCCCGGAATATTTTGCCGTGATGGCGTGGGTCTTTGGCGCGCTGTGCTGGATGACGACGTTTACCCGGATCTGGAGCGGATACCTGACGCTGAAAACAGTTCAGCGCCAGGAATAATCAGAGATTACTTGCTGCTGTCCGGACCCCGTTCACCGCTGGCAACCGGATTTTTTGGATTGCTGCTCCACTCATACCAGCCGCCGTCGTAAACGGAGACGTTTTTCCAGCCCATCGCGCGGGCATACATAAACGTTTCCGAAGCACGCCAGCCGGTACCGCAATAGAACGAGACCTGCTGCTGTGGCAGAATATTCCATTGCTTCCACATGGCGGCGATGTCATCCGCGCTGCGCATGGTGCCATCCGGATTATGGAAATCTTCCATGTGGGTGGAATCACTGCCCGCGTGGCCCCAACGTGCGCCTGCAATCTCACCTTTTGGCTTAATGTAGCTATAGCCGCTGGTGGTACCGACAAATTCCGGCCATGAACGAATGCTCACCAAAGACGCATCCTGGCGATGCAGCAGACCGCGAGCCTGTTCCATATCGAGCATCAGCTGCGGCTGGGCAGGAATGGTCACGCCGAAATCTGGTTCTGGTTTCACCGATGGCGGAGTGCCGCGTTCGACCGGTAAGCCCGCGTCGGACCAGGTTTGCCAACCGCCGTCGAGCAGACGAACATCTTTCACGCCGGCGTACAGCATAATTTGCGCCACGCGCGCAGCGGCATAGACATCGCGGCCGTATAAAATCACCGTGGTGTCATGGCGGATACCGTGCTTCGCCAGCATCGTTTTGAGCTGTTCGTCGGACACTTTGTTCCACAGCGGTTCGCTTTCGACTTCGTTGGTATCAATGTAGCCCGCACCAGGGATGTGGCTCAGCAGATACAACTTCGGCGCGCCCCAGGCGGCCTCAATCACTTTCCAGTCGCCCGCCGGTTTAGCCGTTACGTTTTTACCCTGCTGCAGGTCGTGCAGCCACTGCGGGTACACCAGCTGTTCGAAGTGCGGCAGACGTTGCAGGCGGGCTGGGTCCGTAAGCGCATCGCTGAGGGTGGAGATATGGTTAAAGCCCACTTTTTGCAGGCGGGCTTTGACAGCCTGTATGTCGTTATCGCTGCCATACAGTGCCACCGGCGTGTCAGTGTTGAGTTGATGTGATTTAACCCAGGCGCTGAGTTGTTCATCATTCATCTTGTCGAGCCAGGCGGCAGACAGGTTCAGTGCGGAAGGTTCGTGTCCTGAAGGACCATTAAGCGACTGCGGCCAGCCGTTGTAAAAAGCGCTCTGACGGGTATCGATTGCCGCGCCTTGCTTTTGCTGTAACTGGTCGAGGGTGAGCGTCTGTGCTGTTTCAGCAGCCCAGGAAGAAGCGCAAGCGAGCCCTAAAGCCAGTGCCAGCGCGGTCATTTGAGAAACACGTTTCATCGAATAGCCCGACGTTGAAAAAAAGAGGACGACATTCTGTGCCGCCGGTTAAGTAAAAACCTTGCGTTAACGCAGCATATCGCCACATTCACGCCCAGTTTTCCATCTGAAATACACGGCCTGCTGGCGGGACATCCTGCGCGTCATGGGTAACCTGTACCACTGGAATACCCAGCTTACGTACCTCGGTAAAGACCCACCGACGAAAGGTATCGCGCAGCGACGTGTCCAGCCTGCTAAAGGGTTCATCGAGTAACAGCGCCTGGGGCTGCGCCAGCAGTGCGCGGAGCAGAGCGACTCGCGAACGTTGTCCGCCGGAGAGCGAAGCCGGATCGCGCGAATAAAAACCGGCCAGGTCCGCACGCGCGAGAGCGCTTTCCACCGCATGTCGTCTGGTGGAACCCTGTAGAGTGGCGGGTAGGGCCAGCAGTAAATTCTGCCCAACGCTGAAATGGTCAAACAGCAGTGCATCCTGAAACAGAATGCCAATCTGGCGCTGCGCCGTAGGCAGAGCGTCAACGCGTCGTGCGTTGAGCCACAGCTCGCCTGATGCCTGAAATTGAGGTGACAACGCCCCGACCATCCACGAAAACAGCGAAGACTTTCCACTGCCGGAGGAACCCATAATCGTGACAATGTCACTTTTATTAACCTGAAAGGTAACGTTCTTCAGCAGCGCAGTCGCACCCTGGTACAACGAAAGGTTTTGCACAATGAGCATTAGCGGAGTCCTTGTCGAAAGCGGCCAATCCACGCAGCGAGAAACGCCGTGAGTGCGAAAACTAACAGCGGTAACAGAAGCTGCCATAGCGCCTGAGTTGCCAGAATCGCAGTGCTACCGCCGCTGCTTAATGCCACCGCTTCGGTGGTCAACGTGGGAAAGCGTCCTGCGCCTAACCATAGTGTTGGCATGAACTGGGCGATACTGACAGAGAATCCGACCGCGAAGGCAATCAGAGCCGGGCGAGCCAGTAGCGGGCATTTTACCTGCCAGAATATGCGGCCCCGCGTCCAGCCAAGCGTTTGCGCAATCAAAATCAATCGCGGGTCAATGCGCTGCCAGGCCGGTTTAAGCACAAACAGCATCCATGGCATCACCCACAGCAGGTGGCCCCAGATAATGGTCCTCATCAGTCCATCCTGCCCGGCATATAACGCCAGCAAATACTGGCCGGTTACCAGCGGCAGTGCAGGCAAAATCAGCGGTAGCCAGACCCAACGTTGTCCGGTTTGCGGTCCCCATTCCAGCCAGGCAAAAAGTATCAGTAGCGCCAGCAGGCTGGAGACGAGTCCCAGTTGCAGACTATTGCCGAGCGCCTCGCTATTTAGCGATGAATAGTTGGCGAGCAGCGCCAGAACCAGTGCGCATAGCACACCGTTAAGGGGCAAAAGTTGTACTAATGAACGTTCGATTGTACAGGATGGAAAACGCAGGCGTTCACCGGTTGCCGCAGGAATGGTGTGGCGCCAGGCGCGCCATAACAGATACCCTGCCAGCGCGATGATGAAGAGCAACAGCACCAGCAACAGGCTGGCGAGCGCGCCTTTAGCCTGCTGCCCGGCATCGCCCTGACTGAGCCATTGCCAGCTCAACACGGCAAGCGTTGGCGGATTTCCGGGGCCAAGAACGATTGCCACATCCACAACGGAGAGTGACCAGGCAACAATCGCCAGCATAACTTTGCCTAATGCCGGGCCGATAGCGGGCAGTACCAGCCAGTTCAGGCATTGCAGTCGGCTGTAACCCAGCGAATCCAGCACGATAACCTGCTGCGAAAGGTGTTTTTCACTCAGTAGAGCCGAGAGGATCCATAACAAAAAAGCGCTCTCTTTCACCGCCAGCGTCACGCCAAGCCCAATGCCGTAACGGTCTGGCTGTGGGCTGAGGAACGGAAGCCATTGCCAGATTTTACCGCCTTCGGCAAAAATCAACAGCGCGCTGGTGGCGAAGGCAACATGCGGGATCGCCAGCAGCCACGGAAGACGGGTGCTTAGTCGCGCCCAGCCTGCACCGGGCCATAAAGCGAGGATCGCCAGCAGCGCGATGATCAGTGCGCCGCTGGCAGCCAGCCCTGTGGAAACCAGCGTCGCCAGTAACGCCTGCGGAAGTTGAGGGTCGGCAAAGAGAGCCAGCCAATGGGTTAGGCTAAGGGCTGGCGCTATCAGAGAGAAAGCCGCTGGCGCCAGCGGCAGATAAACTGCCGCCATGATGGCCCAGAGTAGCAAAATTAATGCGTACCGTAGCGGCGTAGCCATTCTTGTTCCAGAGCGTTTACCCAGGCAGCATGCGGTTCCGGCAGAACGGCAGGGAGTCCTTGTGGGATCCGCGCCAGCAGCGCATCACGCTGTTCGACAGGTAATTTTTGTGGATCAAGCACCGAAGGATCTCCCCAGACAGTTGAGTCGGCTTTACGCAGTTGTGCTTCGGGCGAAAGCAGGAAGTTTGCCACGACTTTTGCTCCGGCACTGGCGCGGGCATTCGCCGGAATAGCAACAAAGTGCACGTTGCCGAGCATGCCCTGTGAGAAACCAAAACTGTAGCTGCTTTTAGGCAATTCGCCGCTGGCCACTTTTTGCAATGCATGGGCCGGATTAAAGGTCAATGATAAACGCAGGGTACCGCTATTGAGCAGTGCATCCATTCGCGCAGGCGTGGGTGGAAAATCTTTGCCTTCACGCCAAAGTACAGGGTGCAAGGTATCAAGATAAAGCCACAATGGCGCGGTAACGTCGGCGAATGTCGCTGCATCTGGCGTAACTTTCAATGCTTGTGGTTTGGTGGTGAGCGATATTAACAACTGCTCCAGAAACGCCGTGCCGGTAAAGTCTGGCGGGCGCGGATAGGTCACCGTGCCAGGGTGCGCCTGCGCAAATTCAAGCAGTGCCTGCGGAGATTGCGGCGGCTGCGCGGTGAGATCGCGCCGGGCAATAAAGGTGAGTTGGGCGCCGCCCCACGGTGATTCAGCTCCCTCCGTCGGAACGGAGAAATCTTCGGTCACCGGTTTTTGGGTATCAACATAGCGCCAGTTAGGCAGCGTTTGCGCCCACTGAGTTTGCAGTAGCCCGGCTTCTTTCAGGGTGCGGAAGTTTTCGCCGTTAACCCACAATAAATCGACAGAACCTCCGGTTTTTCGCCCGGATGCCGCTTCCGTCTGGATGCGTTTTACTGCGTCGGCGGCATCTGCCAGGCGTACGATTTTCAGGTTAATGGCGTAGTGCGTTTTCATCTCACCGCTAACCCAGTCGAGATACTGGTTAACTGCATTGTCGCCACCCCAGGCGTTGAACCACACCGTCTGACCGCGGGCATCATTTTTGATTTGCTGCCAGCCGTCGTCCTGGGCATACGTCGCCAGCGGACAGAGCATTAAACTCAGGCACAATAAACAGTAACGCATAGTATCTCCATGGCTAAAAATGGGGGAAGTCTCAGGTTTTTTTTCGTTGATGTTCAAGATAAAGGCTTCTCGCCACTGAAATCATCACGCTCAGCGCGAACAGGATGAACAGGCCGGTTACAAACCAAAATGTACCGCCGGTTAACAGGCTACCCGCCCATGAATAGACGATAGTGGCGGGTAACTGTCCGATGCCGGTGGCGATGAAAAAATGGCGAAACCGAATTGAGGTCAGGCCTGCTGCGTAGCTTACCGGGTCGAACGGTACAAAAGGTAACAGGCGACAGATCAGAATGGCGTGTTTACCGTAGCGCTCGAAAAAAGCGTCCATATTTTTCAGCATCGTTTTTCCGGTCAGTTTTTCCACCGCGCCGCGACCGAACACCCGGGCGATAAAAAAACAAAGTGCTGCACCTGCCATCGCACTGGTCCAGGAGAGAACTCCTCCCCAGAATGCGCCGAACAATGAGGCATTCGCAAAGGTGATCAGGAAAGCGGGAAGCGGGGCGATGATCGCCTGTAAGATCATCAGGAAGAACGAGACGACCGCGGCCTGAGGCCCCCAGGAACGAATGAAATCTTCAAGACCATGCTGATCGAGCGTGGTAAATGCCGCCAGACTGGCGTGGAGAAAATTGTTCACGCCAGGTATCCACGCCCACGCCATCAGCGCGAGCAGCAGCAGAGCAATCAAACTCGCCCGGTAATAGCGAACCAGCCGAGCTTTGTTTCGTTTTATCATTTATCCGTACACTCATGATTTGCTGACGGATCGATATGCTTATACCGGGCCCAGGCTTTGGCTGCCTGAACGAGGGCGAATAACGCCAGCCCCGCCACGCTGAGCTTACCGATAAATACCAGGGTAATGCCTTCACTGGCCAGTTCGTGTGACATCAGCGTATAGATAAAGATACCTGGTAACGTGGTGATAGCTGAAATCAGAGTAAATGACCAGAACGGAATGGCAGTCAGCCCGTAAGCATAGTTTTGAATATTATAAGGAAACAGTGGAACGAGGCGGGTCAGGATCAGAAAGTCGATACCGCTATGGGCAATCCCTTTTTCGATCGCCTGAAACGTCGCCGTATGCCCGACATGTTTCAGTAATAGTTCCCGCCCAAGCCAGCGTGCCAGTAAAAATGACAATGCCGAGGCAACAGTTGCTGCCAGTAAAGAGATGAGCGTGCCAACCAGTGGGCCGAAAAGGATACCGCCGACAATCACCAGTATGCTGCCGGGTATCAGGCACAGCGCCGCAACGATAAATAGCAGAATATAAAGTGCGTAGCCGAACAGCCCGCTTTGGTGGATGACATCTTGCAAATGATGGAGATTGGTTATCAGGTCAGACAGACCAAAATAGTGGAAAACCCCAGCCAGGGCGCAGAACAGCACTGCCACAATAAGCAGTCGGTATTCTGCCTTATGCGAACTTCTTTTTCATGGGGGGTCTCCTGTAAATCCGTGGGCAATGATGCGTTTTCACCAGCGAAAAGTGCGCGCGAAGATATAGTAAAATCCCGCTCGCAACAATGTATTACCGCCGCTTTTTTGATTTTGCACAGAATATACTGACTCTCCAGGCGAGGCCCGGAGAGCGAAAAAATGCAGATAATTAGACGCGGAATTTTGCCCACACTGGCGCGTGGTCGGACGGTTTTTCCATGCTCCGGATCTCATAGTCGATGCCGGTTTCTTCGCAGCGTTCCGCCAATGGGTTGCTCGCTAGCAGCAGATCGATACGCAGGCCACGGTTATCGTCAAAACCTTTTGAGCGGTAATCAAACCACGAGAACTGGTCATTCTTTTCAGGATTTGCGTGACGATACGTATCCACCAGACCCCAGCCCAACAGGCGTTCCATCCACCCACGCTCCTCCGGCAGGAAGGAACATTTTCCGGTACGCAGCCAGCGTTTACGGTTCTCTTCGCCAATGCCGATATCGAGATCGGTTGGGCTGATATTCATATCACCCATGATCAGCACCGGATTATCGCGTTTCAGTTCAGTCTCCAGATAGTTTTGTAAGTTCTGATAGAACGCCGCTTTCGCCGGGAATTTAGTTTCATGGTCACGGCTTTCGCCCTGTGGGAAGTAGCCGTTGATGACGGTGATGTTGCCAAGCGGAGACGGGATCTCCGCCATAATGATACGGCGTTGCGCCTCTTCGTCATCATTTGGGAAACCACGGCGCACTGCAATCGGCGTCTCTTTGGTCAACAGCGCCACACCATAATGGCCTTTCTGACCGTGATAGAAAACGTTGTAACCCAGTTTTGCTACCTCTTCGAGAGGGAACATATCGTCGTGAACTTTTGTCTCCTGTAAGCCAATCACATCCGGTTGGTGTTTTTCGACAATGGCTGCCAGTTGATGAGGACGGGCACGCAGGCCGTTGATATTAAAAGAGACAAATTTCATAGTCGCTGCCACTTTGTAAGATGAATAGTGCAAGGATGGTAGCAGAATTTCCACGAACTGACTGCTTCTTGTCACCTGATTCCAACAATGATTGCTAATGGTGTTAACGATGGAGCAAAAACTGCACCGTTTTGGCGCGAAGCGCGTCGCTATGGGGCAATAATTTCCGAAAAATTTCGTATACGATCACAATTCCAGAATTATATTTGGCAACTGAATAAAACTGCGTTTTTTCCTCTGTTTAGTCGCCTGATGCGCAAACATATTCACTTTATATGCACATGTAGTGAATATTTCCGTGTTGTAACCTGTTGATATTCCGTCCTCGACCTCCGTTTATGCACTTTTTTCGCTGGCTGGCACGAACCCTGCAATCTACATTTACACCGCAAACACTATATTTATTAACATATAAATAACCTTTTATTTACCGTTGAGGTCGCTATGTCTCTGTCAATTACGCGTGAAAATTTTGATGAATGGATGATGCCTGTATACGCTCCGGCCCCTTTTATTCCGGTGCGGGGTGAAGGTTCACGTCTGTGGGATCAGCAGGGTAAAGAGTATATCGATTTCGCGGGAGGCATTGCGGTTAACGCGCTGGGTCACGCCCATCCGGCATTGCGCGAGGCATTAAACGACCAGGCGAGCAAATTCTGGCATACCGGAAATGGCTACACCAACGAGCCGGTATTGCGTCTGGCGAAAAAGCTGATTGACGCCACCTTCGCCGAGCGCATTTTCTTCTGTAACTCCGGCGCAGAAGCCAACGAAGCGGCACTAAAACTGGCGCGTAAATATGCCCACGATCGTTTTGGCAGTCAGAAGAGCGGGATTGTGGCGTTTAAAAATGCCTTCCATGGCCGCACGCTGTTTACCGTCAGCGCTGGTGGTCAGCCCGCCTATTCACAGGATTTCGCGCCGCTGCCGCCGGATATCCGCCATGCCGTGTATAACGATCTCGATTCTGCCAGCCAGTTGATTGATGACACGACCTGTGCGGTCATCGTCGAGCCTGTCCAGGGCGAAGGCGGCGTGGTGCCGGCAACAAACGCGTTTTTGCAGGGGCTGCGTGAATTATGCGATCGCCATAATGCGCTGCTGATTTTTGATGAGGTTCAGACCGGGGTTGGCCGTACTGGCGAGCTGTATGCCTATATGCATTATGGCGTTACGCCGGACCTGCTGACTACCGCAAAGGCGCTGGGCGGCGGTTTCCCTATTGGCGCACTGCTGGCGACAGAGCATTGCGCCAGTGTGATGACAGTGGGTACGCACGGTACAACGTACGGCGGCAACCCGCTGGCGGCGGCGGTGGCGGGTAAGCTGCTGGAAATTGTTAACACGCCGGAAGTCCTCAATGGTGTGAAACAGCGTCATGACTGGTTTGTGGAACGTATTAACGCCATTAACGAACGTTTTGGACTGTTTAGCGAAATTCGTGGGCTTGGACTGCTGATCGGCTGCGTACTGAATGCGGAATATGCCGGGAAAGCAAAACTCATCTCGCAAGAAGCGGCCAATGCAGGGGTGATGGTACTGATTGCCGGCGCTAACGTGGTGCGTTTCGCGCCAGCGTTAAACGTCAGCCAGGAAGAGGTGGCAACCGGGCTGGATCGTTTTGCGCTGGCATGCGAACGCATTAAAGCAGGAGGTTCATCATGATGGTGATTCGCCCCATTGAACGTGCTGATATTACCGCGTTGATGCAGCTTGCCGGTAAGACCGGCGGCGGATTGACCTCGCTACCGGCGAATGAAGCGACGCTAATGGCGCGTATCGAACGTTCGCTACAAACCTGGCGCGGTGAGTTGCCCAAAAGTGAGCAGGGATATGTGTTTGTGCTGGAAGACAGCGCCAGCGGAACTGTGGCGGGGATTTGCGCCATTGAGGTGGCGGTAGGACTTAACGATCCCTGGTACAACTATCGGGTCGGTACTCTGGTGCATGCCTCGAAAGAGTTGAATGTCTATAACGCATTGCCGACGCTGTTTCTCAGTAACGATCACACCGGAAGCAGTGAGCTTTGCACGCTGTTTCTCGATCCGGACTGGCGTAAAGAAGGTAACGGCTATTTGTTGTCGAAGTCGCGCTTTATGTTCATGGCCGCGTTTCGTGACCGTTTTAACGAAAAAGTCGTTGCAGAGATGCGGGGTGTCATTGATGAACACGGTTATTCACCGTTCTGGCAAAGCCTCGGAAAACGTTTTTTTTCAATGGAATTCAGCCGCGCAGATTTTCTCTGTGGCACCGGACAAAAAGCCTTTATTGCTGAGCTGATGCCTAAACACCCTATTTACACCCACTTCCTGTCGGAAGAAGCACAAAGCGTGATTGGCGAAGTGCATCCGCAAACGGCGCCCGCGCGGGCGGTGCTGGAGAAAGAGGGCTTTCGCTATCGCAACTATGTCGATATTTTCGACGGCGGGCCGACGCTGGAATGCGATATTGACCGGGTGCGGGCAATACGTAAAAGCAGGCTGGTGGAAGTGGCGGAAGGTCAGCCAGCAACCGGCGATTATCCGGCTTGTCTGGTTGCCAATGAAAACTATCAAAACTTCCGCGTCATGCTGGTTCGCGCAGACCCGGATACCCAACGTCTGGTACTGACGGCGGCACAACTGGATGCCCTGAAATGCCACGCGGGCGACCATGTACGTTTTGTGCGTCTTTGTGCAGAGGAGAAAACAGCATGACACTATGGATAAACGGTGACTGGGGGACGGGGCTGGGCGAGCGTCGGGTGAAAACCAACCCAGTAGGTGGTGATGTGCTGTGGCACGGCAATGATGCCGATGCCACTCAGGTGGCGCAGGCGTGCCACGCAGCGCGTACGGCTTTTCCGGGCTGGGCAAGACAGTCTTTTGCCGCGCGTCAGGACATAGTCGAGAAATTCGCGACGCTGCTGGAGAGTAATAAAGCAGAACTGACGGCGATCATTGCACGGGAAACCGGCAAACCACGCTGGGAAGCCGCGACTGAACTGACGGCGATGATCAATAAAATTGCCATCTCAGTGAAGGCGTATCACACCCGTACCGGGGAACAGCATAACGCGCTGCCAGATGGCGCTGCGACGTTACGTCATCGCCCACACGGTGTTCTGGCCGTGTTTGGCCCGTATAACTTCCCCGGTCATTTACCTAATGGTCATATCGTTCCGGCGTTGTTGGCTGGCAATACGTTGATTTTCAAACCCAGCGAGCTGACGCCGTGGACCGGTGAAGCCGTGGCAAAGCTGTGGGCGCAGGCGGGATTACCGCCGGGCGTGCTGAACCTGGTACAGGGCGGGCGTGAAACGGGGCAGGCCCTGAGCGCGCTGGAAGACCTTGATGGTCTGCTGTTTACCGGCAGCGCCAATACCGGTTATCACCTGCATCGACAGTTATCTGGCCAGCCAGAAAAAATCCTCGCTCTCGAGATGGGAGGGAACAACCCGCTGATTATCGAGAACCCGGAAGATATTGATGCCGCCGTGCATCTGACCATTCAATCTGCGTTTGTAACCGCCGGACAGCGCTGTACCTGTGCCCGCCGCCTGTTAGTTAAAAAAGGCGCGCAGGGTGATGCCTTCCTGATGCGTCTGGTGGAAGTTAGTCAGCGTTTAATGCCCGGCAACTGGGATGCGGAACCGCAGCCGTTTATGGGCGGACTGATTTCCGAACAGGCCGCGCAGCATGTCTATGATGCCTGGCAGCGTCTGGCATCGTTAGGTGGCCGTACGCTGTTAGCACCGCGTCTGGTGAAAGCCGGAACGTCACTGCTGACTCCCGGCATCATCGAACTGACCGGGGCGGCGAACGTACCTGATGAAGAGGTTTTTGGCCCTCTGCTTGGCGTCTGGCGCTATGACAGCTTTGATGACGCGATTCGCATGGCGAACAACACCCGTTTTGGACTGTCGTGTGGGTTAGTTTCACCCGATCGCAGCCAATTTGATCAATTGCTGCTGGAGGCGCGGGCAGGGATCGTCAACTGGAATAAGCCGCTAACCGGCGCGGCAAGCACTGCACCGTTTGGTGGGATTGGTGCCTCAGGCAACCATCGCGCCAGCGCGTGGTATGCCGCAGATTATTGTGCCTGGCCGATGGCAAGTCTGGAATCACCAGCCTTAACGCTGCCAACGGCGCTTAGCCCAGGACTCGATTTTTCTCGTGAGGATAAGCGATGAAAGCCCGTGAGATTAATTTTGATGGTCTGGTGGGACTGACCCACCACTATGCTGGATTGTCATTTGGTAATGAGGCCTCAACCAAACACCGTTTTCAGGTGTCGAACCCTCGTCTGGCGGCGAAACAGGGTTTGCTAAAGATGAAAGCGCTGGCGGATGCGGGATTTCCCCAGGCGGTGATCCCGCCCCATGAGCGGCCTTATATTCCGGTGCTACGGCAGTTGGGATTTAGCGGCAGTGACGAGCAGGTACTGGAAAAGGTGGCACGGCAGGCACCTCACTGGCTCTCCAGTGCCAGTTCCGCTTCGCCGATGTGGGTGGCGAATGCGGCAACGGTCTGTCCTTCGGCAGATTCGCTGGACGGAAAAGTGCATCTGACGGTCGCGAATCTGAATAACAAGTTCCACCGTTCACTGGAAGCGCCAACCACAGAAGCGTTGCTAAGCGCGATCTTCCGCGATGAGAGCCGCTTTACGGTCCATAGTGCATTGCCCCAGGTTGCGTTACTGGGTGATGAAGGCGCGGCAAACCATAACCGTCTCGGTGGTGATTACGGCGACCCCGGCATACAGGTGTTTGTCTATGGTCGTGAAGAGGGCAACGGCGCGCATCCGAAGCGTTATCCGGCGAGGCAATCCAGAGAAGCCAGCGAGGCTGTTGCGCGCCTGAATCAGGTGAACCCTAATCAGATTATCTTTGCTCAGCAAAACCCGGATGTTATCGATCTTGGTGTGTTTCATAACGATGTTATTGCGGTATCAAATCGTCAGGTGCTGTTTTGCCATGAATTGGCGTTTGCCAACCAGCAGGCTTTGTTACAGCAGTTGCATAGCCAGGTGGCGGGATTTACGGCGCTGGAAGTTCCCCTGGCTGAAGTGTCAGTGCAGGATGCCGTGGCAACATATCTGTTTAACAGCCAGCTACTCAGTCGTGATGACGGTTCAATGATGTTGGTCTTGCCGCAGGAATGCCGGGAGCATGCAGGGGTATGGCATTATTTAAACCGTCTGCTTGAAGATGACAACCCGATTGACGATCTACGGGTATTCGATCTGCGCGAAAGCATGTCCAACGGTGGTGGCCCGGCATGTCTGCGCCTTCGGGTCGTGTTAACCCCACAGGAGCAACAGGCGGTGAACCCGGCGGTTCTCATGAATGATGTGCTGTTTAACACGCTGAATAACTGGGTTGATCGTTACTATCGCGATCGTCTTACCGCGGCAGACCTTGCTGACCAGCAGTTGCTGCGTGAAGGGCGTGAAGCGCTGGATACGTTGACGCAATTACTCAACCTCGGTTCGGTGTATCCCTTCCAGCAGGAGTGTACACGCCATGGATAATTTCCTTGCGCTGACGCTTGCGGGGGATTCGCCAGATGCCACCCGGGGGAAAGCTCACGGTTTTGACTGGCAATGGATCGGGCATGGCATGCTGGAGCTGACGCCGGTTGTTCCGGTTGAGCGTTCGCTGGTTTTGTCTGCGGGCATTCATGGTAATGAAACCGCACCAGTAGAAATACTGGATACATTGTTGGCCGGGTTGTTTAGCGGCAAGCTGCCGCTGACATGGCGGCTATTGCTGATCCTGGGCAATCCGCAGGCGTTAGCTGCGGGCAAACGCTACTGTCATAGCGATCTGAACCGTATGTTTGGCGGCCGCTGGCAGCTCTTCGATGAGAGCGGTGAAACACGGCGTGCCCGCGAGCTTGAACTGTGTCTGGACGTTTTTTACGCGCGGGCGCAAGAGTCAGTACGCTGGCATCTGGATCTGCATACCGCGATTCGCGGCTCACAGCATCTGCGTTTTGGCGTGCTGCCACAACGTAATGTTGCCTGGGACGAAGATTTTCTGGGATGGCTGGGAGATGCAGGACTTGAGGCGCTGGTGTTCCATCAGACGCCTGGCGGTACGTTCACCCATTTTAGCGCTGAACATTTTGGCGCGCTGGCCTGTACGCTGGAACTGGGTAAAGCGCTGCCGTTTGGACAAAACGATCTGTCCCAGTTTGCGCAGACGGCGGATGCGCTGGCGAAACTGCTGCAAGGCGAGCGAATCCCTACGGGAGAAACATCTCCGCTGCGCTACCGCGTAGTGTCGCAAATCACGCGGCGCAGCGACGATTTCATTCTCTACATGGACAACCAGACGCTGAACTTTACCGCGTTTAAAGAGGGAACCGTGCTGGCGCAGGATGGTGATGAACGTTTTATCGTCACCCATAACGTTGAATACGTTCTCTTTCCTAATCCAAATGTGGCCTGTGGTTTACGCGCGGGACTGATGCTGGAAAGGTTGTAAAAGATATATCCGCCCTCGGGTTAATCTCTGAGGGCTTATTATTGCGTGCTGTTTGTATTTATTACGGATTATTCCTGGTGAATTGCTTTCTTAATAAGCAGGGTTCAGGTATAGTTCTTCATAATCCTTTCAAAATCATCCTGTTGTAATTTTTTATTTCAACTCTCCGCAATTTATTCTTTTTTTCTTCATAATTGATGAAAGTTTGTTTTTTACACTTTCATTGTTTTACCGTTGCTCTGATTAATTGACGCTTAAGTCGGTAAAGTTAATCCCGTCAACACGACATCACATTGCATAAGCTTCGCATGAATGTCGTAAGAATAACTGAAAGGAAGGATAGAAATTATGCGTAAATTGACTGCTCTGTTTGTTGCCTCTACCCTGGCGCTGGGCGCTGCAAACCTGGCTCATGCCGCTGACGCTACCACAGCAGCTCCGGCAGATGCCAAACCGATGATGCACCACAACGGTAAATTCGCCCCGCATCACGACATGATGTTTAAAGACCTGAACCTGACCGATGCACAGAAACAGCAGATCCGCGACATCATGAAAGGTCAGCGCGATCAGATGAAACGTCCTCCGCTGGAAGAACGCCGTGCAATGCACGATATCATCGCCAGCGATAGCTTCGATAAAGCGAAAGCTGAAGCGCAGATTGCGAAGATGGAAGAGCAGCGCAAAGCTAACATGCTGGCGCATATGGAAACGCAGAACAAAATTTACAACATTCTGACCCCGGAACAGAAAAAACAGTTTAATGCCAATTTTGAGAAGCGTCTGACAGAACGAGCAGCGCAGAAAGGTAAAATGCCACAAGCTGCCGAATAATCGGTAGGCGTCTATACTCAATCATTCATGCTGTGTCGGAGCAGATTGCCCCGGACAGCGTGAAAAAAACTCAAGACCGCCGGCCTTGTCCACAACACGTTTAACGATGTGGGCAGGATCGGCGGTTTTTTCTTTCCTACCTATTGCACAGCGCTTGGGACAGGTTATGCTCCTGAGGCCCGCGAAAATGCTACCTGGATCAGCGCGTTAAACTTTTTTGCAAAACGCCATGGTCATCGCTAAGGCAAATCAACTCTGCTGCCGATAACAACGAGCAGGGTGAATGATAACAATGATGATTTGGCTGCCTGATGACGGCATGTCGGCGCACAGTGCCTTTCTGGAGGGATGATGGAGTACTTTGATATCCGCAAAATGCCGGTTAATCTCTGGCGTAATGGTGCGGGAGAAACGCGTGAAATATGTTGTTTTCCGCCAGCAACGCGCGACTTTCACTGGCGGGCGAGTATTGCCTCCATTGCTGCGAACGGCGAATTTTCACTCTTTCCCGGAGTTGAGCGCGTTATTACACTGCTCGAAGGGGGAGAAGTCACATTGGAAGGTGCTAACACGTTACCGCATACGCTAAAACAGCATCAGCCTTTTACGTTCGCCGGTGACCGCGTGGTAAAAGCGAAGCTGACGGAAGGACAGATGTCGATGGATTTTAATATCATGACCCGTCGGGATGTTTGCCAGGCTAAAGTTCGTGTGGCTGACCGGACGTTTACGACCTTTGGTTCGCGTGGCGGCGTGGTATTTGTTATTAGCGGAGCCTGGCAACTGGGGGATAAGTTGCTGACGGCTGACCAGGGGGCGTGCTGGCATGACGGTAAGCATACGTTGCGACTGTTGGAGCGCGAGGGGAAGTTGTTGTTTAGTGAGATTAACTGGAAGCCAGGTTTTTCGCCTGATTCGGTGCAATGACGTCGTTTGGGCCGGATAAACCATTTTGTGGTTATCCGGCACGGGTAAATCAGCGAATTACGATTTTTTCCAGAAGTCGTCAAACACCGTAATCGGTGGGCGACGTTTGTGTTCTGTTTTCACGTACCAGCCTTCAATTTTCTTCGCAACGTCGGCATTCAACGTTTTTCCTTCCAGATAATCGTCAATGTTGTCGTAGGTAACGCCTAATGCGGCTTCATCTGGCAGAGAGGGACGATCGTCTTCGAGGTCGGCGGTTGGCGCTTTCTTGTATAAATGCTCAGGGCAACCCAATGCCGCAAGAAGCTGCTTACCCTGACGCTTGTTGAGGCGAAATATTGGGTTAATGTCAGTGCCGCCATCGCCATATTTGGTAAAGAATCCGGTAATGGCCTCTGCGGCGTGATCGGTACCCACGACAACACCGCTGGTCATTCCGGCGATACTGTATTGTGCCTTCATACGCTCGCGGGCTTTTTCATTGCCGCGCACAAAATCACTCAGTTCAATACCTGCTTCGCGCAATGCCTGCTCGCTGGCCAATACCGCGCCTTTGATGTTGACGGTGAGTACACGGTCAGGTTGTATAAACGCTATCGCGTCCTGACAGTCCTGTTCATCGGCCTGCACACCATAAGGCAGTCGCACGGCAATAAACTGCAAAGCATCGTTACCCGTTTCTTCACGTAACTCGGAAATCGCCATTTGGCATAACTTTCCGGCCAGGGTTGAGTCCTGTCCGCCGCTAATCCCTAACACCAGCGATTTAAGGAAAGGGTAGGTTTTGAGGTACGATTTCAGAAAATCCACGCTGCGGCGAATTTCCTCTTCTGCATTAATATGTGGTTTGGCGCCAAGTGCCCGGATTATCTCTTGCTGCAGAGTCATTTAACCCCCTATGGAAAATAAAATGATCAAAAATAACGATGTGTTAAAGCTAACGCGTTGACGTCCAAACGACAAGGGATGCAGCCGGATATAACATCATTTTGTTTTGATAGAATTTTCTGAAATGACCCGAGTATCAACAGACAGCTTGAAAAATGCGTTGTTGTGCTCCAGGCTTATATAACACGCTGAAAAACAAGAGGACGGAATATGAACAAGAATCTAACAGGAATTCTGAGTGCAGCGGCGGTATTGACTATGCTGGCAGGCTGTACGGCTTACGATCGTACTAAAGACCAATTTGTGCAGCCCGTGGTGAAAGATGTGAAGAAAGGGATGAGCCGGGCGCAAGTGGCGCAGATTGCCGGTAAACCTTCTTCTGAAGTCAGCATGATCCATGCGCGTGGTACATGTCAGACCTACATCCTGGGTCAACGAGATGGTAAAGCAGAGACCTATTTTGTTGCATTAGATGATACTGGGCACGTGATTAATTCCGGCTACCAGACCTGTGCGGAGTACGACACCGACCCGCAGGCAGCGAAGAAGTAACAACTGTTTATTGCCTGGGCACTCTGACGAACCGGCCGCTGTGCCGGTTTTTTTGTGTCACGCGATCTTATTTATTGTCGCGAATTATTTGCCCGAAGTGTGAGGGGTGTCATAACCACAGGTCAAGGAGAGACAATTTAGTTGGTCAATGAAATACCATCCGCGGGTGCAATCCCGTATACTCATTTCAGCCACCTAAAAAAGTAATTTAGCTGACGCAAGTTACCCAGAGCATGGATGCAGGTTATGGCTTGCGGAGTGTCTGGTACACAGATAATCGCACATGAGGATCGTTTTAATGGAAAAGAAACACATTTATCTGTTTTGTTCTGCGGGCATGTCGACTTCTTTGTTGGTCTCGAAGATGCGTGCTCAGGCTGAAAAATACGAAGTGCCGGTTATCATTGAAGCGTTTCCCGAAACGCTGGCCGGAGAAAAAGGCCCAGTAGCCGATGTCGTGTTATTAGGTCCACAGATTGCTTATATGTTGCCCGAAATTCAGCGTTTGTTACCCAACAAACCTGTAGAAGTGATTGACTCGCTGTTGTATGGCAAAGTCGATGGTTTAGGCGTGCTTAAGGCTGCAGTTGCAGCAATTAAAAAAGCCGCAGCAAATTAATTATTTTAAATTTTCCCGTCAAAGAGTTATTTCATTAACATTCACCGCAATTGTTAATTGCGGTATTTAAGGGTATTTTTCTATGAGTAACGCTATTGCTTCACTTGAAAAGGTACTCCTTCCTTTTGCTGTAAAAATTGGAAAGCAGCCACACGTTAATGCAATCAAAAACGGTTTTATTCGTTTAATGCCGTTAACCCTCGCAGGGGCTATGTTTGTATTAATCAATAACGTTTTCCTGAGCTTTGGGGAGGGGTCGTTTTTTTATTCCATGGGCATTCGACTTGATGCTTCAACTATTGAAACACTAAATAGTTTAAAAGGCATCGGTGGGAACGTCTATAACGGTACGCTGGGTATTATGTCATTGATGGCGCCATTCTTTATCGGTATGGCGTTGGCGGAAGAACGCAAGGTCGATGCGCTGGCTGCTGGTTTATTATCTGTCGCCGCATTTATGACAGTCACACCTTACAGTGTGGGTGAAGCCTATGCCGTGGGTGCTAACTGGCTGGGCGGTGCGAACATTATTTCCGGTATTATTATCGGCCTGGTGGTCGCGGAAATGTTCACCTTCGTCGTGCATCGTAATTGGGTTATTAAATTACCTGATAGCGTTCCGGCTTCTGTTTCTCGCTCCTTCTCTGCACTGATTCCTGGCTTCATTATCCTCTCTATTATGGGGATCATCGCCTGGGCGTTGAACACCTGGGGAACGAACTTCCACCAGATCATCATGGATTCCATTTCAACTCCGCTGGCGTCACTGGGTAGTGTGGTGGGGTGGGCATACGTGATTTTTGTTCCGCTGTTGTGGTTCTTTGGTATTCACGGTTCTTTGGCACTGACTGCACTGGACAGCGGTATCATGACCCCCTGGGCGCTGGAAAACATCTCTATCTACCAACAGTTTGGTTCCGTAGACGCGGCACTGGAAGCGGGTAAGACGTTCCACGTCTGGGCGAAGCCGATGCTGGACTCCTATATTTTCCTGGGAGGGAGTGGGGCAACGCTGGGTCTGATTATTGCTATCTTCCTGGCATCTCGTCGCGCTGATTATCGTCAGGTAGCAAAACTGGCACTGCCATC
Source organism: Citrobacter sp. RHBSTW-00029 (assembly GCF_014104295.1). Classification (NCBI taxonomy): domain Bacteria; kingdom Pseudomonadati; phylum Pseudomonadota; class Gammaproteobacteria; order Enterobacterales; family Enterobacteriaceae; genus Citrobacter; species Citrobacter sp. RHBSTW-00029. Next base: position 2,118,506 of record NZ_JABXRT010000001.1, on the reverse strand, counting down.
AGGTCTGTTCCAGATTAACGAACCCATTCTGTTCGGTCTGCCGATTATCATGAACCCGGTTATGTTTATTCCATTCATCCTGGTTCAGCCGATTCTGGCAGCGATTACCCTGGCCGCTTATTACACAGGCATTATTCCACCAATTACCAACATTGCACCGTGGACTATGCCAACCGGTTTGGGCGCATTCTTTAACACCAACGGTAGCGTCGCTGCTCTGCTGGTCGCGTTGTTTAACCTTGGCATCGCAACGCTGGTGTACCTGCCATTTGTGGTCGTCGCCAACAAAGCTCAGAACGTCATTGATAAAGAAGAAAGCGAAGAAGATATCGCTAACGCATTGAAATTCTAAATTTAATCCGGCATGGCTATGCGGCCATGCCGGACTGAACCAGAGGAAAAAAGTATGTTGGATATCGAGAACATCGTCGACACGCAGTCAGAAGCAGAAGAGCTTGAAGAAGTGGTGATGGGGCTCATCATCAACTCGGGTCAGGCGCGTAGCCTGGCGTATGGCGCGCTCAAAATGGCCAAACAGGGTGATTTTGAGTCAGCGAAGACCATGATGGAACAGTCTCGCATGGCGCTGAACGAAGCACACCTTGTCCAGACTAAACTGATTGAAGGCGATCAGGGTGAAGGTAAAATGAAAGTCAGCCTGGTGCTGGTCCATGCACAGGACCACCTGATGACGACGATGCTGGCACGTGAACTGGTGGCAGAACTGATTGAGCTTCACGAGAAGCTGAAATAGCGAGGAGTGCAGAATGCAGCTACAGATTAACGCACCGGAAATCAAAACCGTCTATGAGCAGCAGCTTTTTAATGGCAAAAATTTTCATGTGTTCATCTATAACAAAACTGAGAGCATCAGTGGGCTGCATCAGCATGATTACTACGAATTTACCCTTGTATTAACTGGACGTTACTATCAGGAAATCAACGGTAAGCGTGTACTGCTTGAGCGCGGAGACTTTGTCTTTATCCCGTTGGGATCGCATCACCAAAGTTTCTATGATTTCGGCGCGACGCGAATTCTTAACGTTGGTATCAGTAAACGTTTTTTTGAACAGCACTACCACCCGTTGCTGCCATTTTGTTTTGTCGCATCGCAGGTGTATCGGGCGAACAGCTCGTTTCTTACCTACATCGAAACGGTTATAGCATCGCTGAACTTTCGTGAAAGCGGACTGGATGAATTTGTAGAAGTGGTCACCTTCTATATTATTAATCGGTTACGCCATCATCGGGAAGAGCAGGTGCTGGATGATATTCCACAATGGCTTAAAACTACCGTGGAAAGCATGCATGACAAAAGGCAGTTTAGCGAAAATGCGCTGGAAAATATGGTACACCTGTCCGCAAAATCCCAGGAGTATCTGACCCGTGCAACCCAGCGTTATTACAGTAAAACGCCAATGCAGATTATTAATGAAATCCGCATTAATTTTGCTAAAAAACAGCTGGAAATGACTAACTATTCTGTAACTGATATTGCCTATGAGTCTGGTTACAGTAGTCCGAGCTTGTTTATTAAAACGTTTAAAAAGCTGACGTCGTTTACACCAAATAGCTATCGTAAGAAATTAACGGAATTTAATCAGTAAATTTTATTTACCAATAACCAATTTTTATAGCTTGCCCAAAATAGCGCCGGGACTGCCACGCTATACCTGACGAATGGGTTGAGCATAATACGTGTCAGTGTTTTTACACTGAAGGGAGAAATTATGAGCCAGAAATTAAAAGTCGTCACTATCGGTGGCGGGAGCAGCTACACCCCTGAATTACTTGAAGGCTTTATTAAGCGTTATCATGAATTACCGGTCTCTGAATTGTGGCTGGTGGATGTCGACGGTGGTAAAGAGAAGCTGGACATTATTTTTGACCTCTGCCAGCGCATGATTGATAAAGCTGGCGTCCCGATGAAAGTGTATAAAACGCTGGATCGCCGCGAAGCGCTGAAAGATGCTGATTTCGTTACTACCCAGTTGCGGGTTGGGCAACTGCAAGCCCGTGAAAAGGATGAACGCATTCCGCTGAGCCACGGGTATCTGGGGCAGGAAACCAACGGCGCTGGCGGGCTGTTCAAAGGCCTGCGTACCATTCCGGTTATCTTTGATATTGTGAAAGATGTGGAAGAACTGTGCCCGAATGCGTGGGTGATCAACTTCACTAACCCAGCCGGGATGGTGACTGAGGCGGTTTATCGCCATACGAATTTCAAGAAATTCATCGGGGTATGTAATATTCCGATCGGCATGAAAATGTTCATCAGCGACGTGCTGGCGCTGAAAGAGAGCGATGACTTATCCATCGATCTGTTTGGTCTGAACCATATGGTCTTCATTAAGGATGTTCTGGTCAACGGTGTGTCACGCTTTGATGAACTGCTGGACGGCGTTGCGTCGGGTCAGTTGAAAGCCTCTGGCGTGAAGAACATCTTCGATCTGCCGTTCAGTGAAGGGCTGATTCGTTCACTGAGGCTGCTGCCGTGCTCGTATTTGCTGTACTACTTCAAGCCAAAAGAGATGCTGGCGATTGAAATGGGCGAATATTACAAAGGTGGTGCACGCGCACAGGTGGTACAGAAAGTAGAAAAGCAACTGTTTGATCTGTATAAAAATCCTGAGTTGAATGTTAAGCCGAAAGAGCTGGAACAGCGTGGCGGGGCTTATTACTCTGATGCCGCGTGTGAAGTCATCAATGCTATCTACAACGACAAACAGACCGAACATTACGTCAACATTCCTCATCATGGCCATGTTGATAATATTCCTGCGGACTGGGCCGTTGAGATGACCTGCACGCTGGGGCGCAATGGTGCAACTCCGCACCCACGTATCACCCATTTCGATGAAAAGGTTCTGGGGCTTATCTATACCATTAAAGGTTTTGAAGTGGCGGCGAGCAACGCAGCACTGAGCGGCGAGTTGAATGATGTGCTGCTGGCGTTGAACCTGAGCCCGCTGGTGCATTCCGACACTGATGCTGAAATTCTTGCCCGTGAGCTGATTCTGGCGCATGAAAAATGGCTGCCAAATTTCGCCGGATGCATCGAGAAACTTAAAAGCGAACAACACTAACTGAGGTTGGCTATGGAACGCGTACTGATTGTGAATGCAGATGATTTTGGCCTGAGCAAAGGACAAAACTACGGCATTGTTGAAGCCTGTCGCAATGGCATTGTCACCTCAACCACGGCCCTGGTGAATGGTGAGGCGATAGAGCATGCGGTACAGCTTAGTCGCGATATACCGGAGCTTGCCGTTGGGATGCACTTTGTCCTGACGCTCGGCAAACCGTTAACGGCTATGCCGGGCCTGACGCGTGACGGTGTGTTAGGGAAATGGATCTGGCAGATGGCAGAGGAAGAAACGTTGCCGCTGGAAGAGATTTCTCGGGAGCTGGCTGCACAGTATCAGCGTTTTATTGACCTGTTCGGGCGGGAGCCGACGCATCTGGATAGTCATCACCACGTGCATATGTTCCCGCAGATTTTCCCAATTGTCGCCAGTTTTGCCGCGGAGAGAGGCGTTGCGTTGCGGATCGATCGGCAGACGGTGTTCCAGGCGTCCGATTTACCGGAAACGTTGCGTACCTCCCAGGGATTTAGCAGTGAGTTTTATGGCGACGCGATTTCTGAGGCCCTGTTTTTGCAGACGCTGGACGCGTCCGCAGACCGGGGAGAGTCCTCGCTGGAAGTGATGTGTCATCCGGCGTTTATCGATGACATCATTCGACAAAGTGCCTACTGTTACCCCCGCTTAACTGAGCTTGACGTACTGACGTCTTCGTCATTGAAATACGCTATTGCGGAGCGCGGTTATCGTCTTGGCAGTTTTCTGAACGTTTAATTCCTGAGTTGGCGGCGCGTCGGTGCGCCGCATTTTTTTGTCTGCGTCATTGATGTTTGCTGCAACTTATCTGTTCCCCCCATTATCGCCACCCACTTCACGAATTCACTGTTTTTGCACCGTCCAGGGGTAAAATCAGCTAAGATAGCGTTTTTCAGATTTTTAGAATTTGTCTTTAGTGAAGCAACTGATTATGAAACCTCTTCGCCAACAAAATCGTCCGGTCATCAGCTATGTTCCTCGCGTGGAGCCCGCTCCGCCAGAGCATGCGGTGAAAATGGATGCGTTTCGTGACGTATGGATACTGCGCGGAAAATATGTCGCTTTTGTCTTAATGGGGGAGGCGTTTCAGCGTTCGCCTGCATTTACGGTTCCGGAGTCGGCCCAGCGCTGGGCTAACCAGATTCGCCAGGAAAACGAACTGAGCGATTAATCGGATATAAAAAAACCGCCGGAGCATAACTCACTGGCGGTTTTTTGTTTTGCGCAGACAGGCTTTTAGCGATGCGCCAGTTCGGCGTGATCGTCGCTGTCCAGAATCGATTTATCGGTCTGTTTCAGCCATTGGCTGGTCAGCGTACCAGCGGTCATGGAACCGCTAACGTTCAATGCAGTACGCCCCATATCGATCAGCGGTTCAACTGAGATCAACAGAGCAACCAGTGTGACCGGCAGACCCATGGCAGGCAGTACGATCAGTGCCGCGAAGGTCGCGCCGCCGCCCACACCCGCAACTCCTGCGGAACTGACGGTCACGATACCCACCAGCGTGGCAATCCACATTGGGTCCAGCGGGTTAATGCCGACAGTTGGTGCCACCATCACGGCCAGCATCGCCGGATACAGACCCGCACAACCGTTTTGACCAATCGTTGCACCAAAAGAGGCGGCAAAGCTGGCGATGGACTCAGGGACGCCCAGACGGCGGGTTTGCGCTTCAACGTTCAGTGGAATAGAAGCGGCACTGGAACGGCTGGTGAAGGCGAAAGTCAGTACTGGCCAGACTTTGCGGAAGTATTTCAGTGGGCTAACGCCGTTAATACCCAGCAGGATGCCGTGTACGACGAACATAATGCCCAGGCCGAGATATGAGGCAACGACGAAGCTACCCAGCTTAATGATGTCCTGCAGGTTGGAACCGGCAACCACTTTGGTCATGAGCGCCAGAACACCATACGGCGTCAACTGCATCACCAGACGAACCAGCTTCATCACCCAGCTTTGCAGGGTATCGATAGCCGTTAATACGCGCTCGCCTTTTGGCGCATCATCTTTCAACAGCTTCAGTGCGGCAACACCGAGGAATGCAGCAAAGATGACCACGCTGATAATCGACGTCGGGTTAGCACCGGTCAGATCGGCAAACGGGTTTTTCGGGATAAACGACAGTACCAGCTGCGGAACGCTGAGGTCAGCCACTTTGCCGACATAATTGGTTTCAATAGCGTTCAGACGTGCAGTCTCGGCACCACCTTGCACCAGGCCTTCGGCGGTCAGGCCGAACAGGTTGGTTACCAGAACCCCGACCAGTGCGGCAATCAGCGTTGTAAACAGCAGCGTGCCGATGGTCAGGAAGCTGATTTTACCTAACTGAGAGGCGTTGTGCAGACGCGCAACGGCGCTGAGAATAGACGCAAATACCAGCGGCATGACAATCATCTGCAGCAACTGGACATAACCGTTGCCGACAATGTTGAACCACTGTACGGAATCTTTAAGAACCTGGCTGTCGGAGCCATAAATGGTATGCAGGGCGAGACCAAACACCACGCCCATGACCAGACCGACCAGTACTTTTTTGGCCAGACTCCACTGTTTGTGGCGGGCTTGCGCCAGCACGAACAGCAGTACTACGAACACGATAATGTTCGCGATTAATGGAAAGTTCATCCCCGTTCTCCTGATCTTATTATGCGTATCACCATGCAATGGTGATTCTGTTGGCGCAAGATTAGCAGAACTGTGACTTGCCTCTTATATTCAAATGGAATTGTTTATACCTAAAATGACATTTTGGCCGATTTATTAGTCAACCTGGTGCGTTATAAAACGATTAAACTGCATTTGCAGCGTATTAATCATCTGTGATGACCAGCGTACCGCGCTGTTCTCTTGTACGGTCTGCGGCATCCAGATAGCCCAGGCAAACAGCGCCATGCACAGGAACCGTTCCAGTTGGTTGCCTTTTTGCGGCACGAGGATGGGCAGACGAAAACGCCAGCGGCAGGGCCAAAGCAGGGGAACGCCTGCCGGAGTCAGCATGTCAGCCAGAATGTGACTGAGATAACCGAGAACCATACCTTGTAAGGCATCGGCCGGGATTATCCAGCTATCCGGAACTTTCAGGTAAAACGTGGCCAGCAGGGCAAAGACGGCCAGCAGGCTGTGAGTAAACCCGCGATGGCCAAATGCCCGGGCAATAGGCTTTGATATCCACTTCAGCCGCTGCCCGAGCAGGGATTTCGGGTGATCGATATCGGGTAGCAGGCAGGTTAAAATGGCCGAAGGTACAATATGCCACCAATCACCCTGAGCAAGAACGGGCGTCAGCTCGGCATTTTTGGCAAATACCGCACAGGCAATAGAAAAAAGAAGGTGGCCTTCCGCCGTCATGATAAAACCCAATGAACTGTCAATTCATACAGTATAGGGGTTTTATACAGTAGGCGGAAGAGGTGACGTTGTAACCCTTTGTCACAAATGCACGATTAACGCGCCAACCAACCTCCGTCCACGGCAAGCGTGTAACCATTGATATAGTCAGAAGCCTGGCTGGCGAGAAAAACGACCGGGCCTTGCAAGTCATCCGGTGTTCCCCAGCGCCCTGCGGGAATGCGATCGACAATTTGCTGATTACGCGTACTGTCTTCGCGCAGCTGCTGGGTATTATTGGTCGCCATATAACCGGGTGCGATGGCATTGACATTAATTCCCTGAGCCGCCCACTCATTAGCCAGTAAGCGGGTGATTCCAAGCACGCCACTTTTTGATGCGGTGTAGGAAGGAACGCGGATCCCGCCCTGAAAAGAGAGCATTGAGGCAATGTTAATGATTTTTCCGCCGTTGCCCTGAACCAGAAACTGGCGCGCCACTGCCTGTGACAGGAAAAAAACGGATTTGAGATTCAGATTCATCACGTCATCCCAGTCTTTTTCACTAAAATCCAGCGCATCCTGACGACGTATGGTTCCCGCATTGTTGACCAGAATATCGACCCGGCCAAACGCGGCCACAGTTTGGGTCACTATGCCAGACAGCGCCTCTTGTTGGCTGAGGTCGGCCTGAATGGCCATAAAACGCCGACCGAGGGCGTTAATTTTCTCTGCGGTTTCATGTGGTATTTTACGATTCACGCCGACTACATCGCAGCCCGCTTCAGCCAGCGCCACTGCCATACCCTGCCCAAGGCCGGTGTCACATCCAGTGACGATGGCTACTTTACCTTCGAGACGAAAAGCTTCCTGAATCATGTTTACCTCAACTATTTATGTCATTAACGCTTGCTCTATAGGGCAAGGATAGGAGAGGTTAAACAGAAACACAATTAAAAGTGAAACGATGTTTTAAAAATAAAGAATCTGAGAGGGCGGGCAATACGATCATTGCCCGTTACAGGATTAGCCGCGCAGATGAACGGCAGTGAGTTCGGTGAGTGAGGTTAATTTGACATCGGCAAGAACGAAGCGAGGATCGTCCTGATTCTCATGCGCTGGTACGACGATGGAACGCATACGGGCGGCTTTTGAAGCAATCATGCCATTTACCGAGTCTTCCAGCGCAACGCAGTTTATAGGGTCAATGCCCAGTTTCGCCGCACAATCGAGGTAAACCTGCGGGTGCGGTTTGCTGTAAGGCAGTTTTTCTGCAGAAGCCAGCGCGTCGAAGTCGTTGCGCAGATCAAACATGGTCAGCACTTTTTCCAGCATATGCAGCGGCGAAGCGGATGCCAGTCCTACTTTGATTCCCTGAGATTTGCACAACGCCACGGCTTCACGCACACCCGGCAGCAGCGGTTTTGTTTCTTCCACTAACGCAATGGCCCGGGTGATGATGCGCTCGGTGACCTCCTGACGTGAGGGACCGTTCCACGGTTGCTGCGCAAACCACAAATCGACCACCATATCGATGCGTAAGCCAAGGGTGTCGGGAAGTTCATGGCGGCGGGAGATATCAACGCCTAAACTTGCTATCACATCCAGTTCGGCCTGATCCCAAAGCGGTTCAGAATCGACCAGTAATCCATCCATATCGAAAATTGCAGCAAGAATTTGACGCGGGGTTGACATCACAACCTCTCCTTTAGGGTGATAACAGGGATTAAGAGCCAGTCATAACAGGCTCTGAGCGTTCATTATGGCTAATTTGGCAGTATACCGCCTTTAAAGATCAGGCGAAAACGGTTATCAACGGGTAAACTTAGGCCAAAATGACACGTCTTTATCAAGGGGAACTCATGACGTATCAACAAGCTGGACGCATTGCTGTCTTGAAAAGGTTGCTGGGATGGGTAATTTTCATTCCGGCGCTGATTTCAACACTGGTTTCAGTACTGAAGTTTATGTACGCGCACAGCGAAAAGCAGGAAGGGATTAATGCGGTAATGCTCGATTTTGCCCACGTGATGATCGACATGATGCGGGTGAATACGCCGTTTCTTAATCTGTTTTGGTATAACTCGCCGACACCGGATTTTCAGACCGGACTTAATCTTGTTTTTTGGTTGATTTTCATTCTGATATTCATCGGTCTGGCATTGCAGGACTCTGGCGCCAGAATGAGTCGTCAGGCGCGTTTTTTACGCGAGGGCGTTGAAGATCAGTTGATTCTGGAACAGGCAAAAGGCAGTGAAGGGTTATCGCGTGAGCAAATTGAGTCGCGTATTGTCGTGCCACATCATACGATCTTTTTACAAATCTTCCCGCTCTATATTTTGCCGGTGATTGTTATCGTGATCGGCTATTTCTTCTTTTCATTACTGGGATTTTTGTAAGTCCGATATTATCAGGCCTGGACTACGTGAAGCGTCAGGCCTGATAAGCAAAGCCGCCTTCGGGCTATTTATACGTTAAGCCGCCAGTAACCTTTCCATCGCTTTTTGCGCCACCACCAGGTGCTGCCCGCCAAATAGAATTGCCCGATTCAGCAACGTATACAACTGATAGATAGGCTGCCTGTCGAGAAAATCTAACGGTAGCGGCGAGACAGACTGGTAACCGTCATAAATCTGCGGCGGTTGATCGGTATGTAACGGCAACATTGCCAGATCGCACTCTCTGTCACCCCAGTAACAGGCGGGGTCAAAGATGTAGGGGCCATTCGGCCCGAGCGCACAGTTTGCCGACCACAAATCGCCGTGCAGGAGAGAAGGTTGTGGCTGATGGGAGGAGAGTCGTTGCTGAACATGATCGACAATGGCGTCAATATTGCCAAACGCAATGCCTTTTTCCGCCGCAAGTTCCAGTTGCCAGCCGATGCGTTGCTCGGCGAAGAAGGTTGACCAGCGACGCTGCCAGGCATTGGGTTGTGGCGTAGTGGAGAGTGCATTATCGAAGTCGAGGCCGAACTGTGGTTGATCGCTCCATTCATGCAAATGTGCAAGTTGTTGTCCGAGAATAAACGCGTTATGCGCATCAAGCGGACGGGGAGGGAGGAAATCCATCACCAGAAAGCTGTAATCTCTGTCTGCGCCTACTGCCCAGACTTTCGGTACAGATACAGTTTGACTGCGGGAAAGTAGCTCCAGCTGATCGGCTTCTGCCGTAAAGCCGGTTAACAGCTCTCTTTCATCGCATTTGACGAAAAAATCTCTCCCCGCATAGCGTAAATGCCATGCGGCGTGAATCTCTCCGCCGGGCAGTTCATTACGCAGTTCGATTTCGCCTTCACCTAATTGCTCGCTTAAAAGACGACTGATAGCCTGCCACATGATGTCTCTCCCCATGTTGTCTGCCAGATCATAAGGTTAGCGCAAGAATGCGGTTAAAAAACACGAACTGACGCACACCACGGACGCGTCATCGCTGGAAAGGCACTTAATGTTTGTCGCTCTTCTTCACCCCGTACCGTTGTGGAGACGTCTGACTGCACATGATTCACTTCTTTGTAATCACGTGATTTTTTATCATAGTCGCATAACACCCATGCTGACAGTTTTACGCGAGAATCCCCTTTCTCTTCAAAAGAGGGACGGTGTCATTACTGAGTGAGATACGAATAAATTTTTTGCGTGTCGTCCAAAGAGCACAGGCGCGTACCCTGATTGAGCGTTGCTGCGCTACCTGCGGCGACGCCGTAACGGACAATATCCTCAAAAGGTGCATTCTCAGCCAGTTTAAGCGTCATGGCCCCGACCATGCTGTCGCCCGCGCCTACGGTGCTTTGACTTTTCACCGGCGGAGGGACGACCTGGACGCACGTTTCTTGATTGACGCCCAACGCCCCTTGTGGCCCAAGAGAGACCACAACGCGAAGCGCTTTCCCACTATGTACGATTTCCTGCGCGGCCTTGCGCACATCATCGGGCTGTGTCAGTTCGCGGTTTACCAGCGCACTCAGTTCTTTGAGGTTGGGTTTGACCAGTTCGATATTGCCGATGGCTAACGCCGCCGTCAGTGCTTCGCCTGAGCTGTCGACAATACAGCGGATCCCCTGTTTTTGTGCGGTAGTGATGAGCCGGGTCATTTTTTCTATTTGTACACCGGGCGGCAAACTGCCGCTAATGACCAGCAATGCACCAGATTCAATTTCCAGTACCTGATCCTGCAATTGGTAGAATTCGTCATCAGTCAGCGCTGCACCGGGCATGACAAAACGATACTGCTCGCCGCTGGATTCGACGTGGACATGGAGATTTTGTCGGGTCCAGTCTTTAGCCTCGATAGTCGAGACGGGAACATTTTCGTCGGCAAGTAAAGAAACTAAGTGCTCGCCGGTTGCCCCCCCCGCGGGGAAAATCGCCGTTGCGGTTCCGCCAAGATGGGCAATTGCGCGGGCGACGTTGATGCCTCCGCCGCCAGGTTCAAAAACTGGTGAGGTACAGCGAAGTTTACCTTCGGGGTAGATTTGTGGAGTGGTTGTTGCGCTATCGAGAGAGGGCGCAAGTGTTAACGTATAGATACGTACCATCTTTACCTCCTGTTAGGCTGACCCCAGTCTGGCACTTAACGCCACGAAAGTGAAGTAATTAACAACATGATTTCTCGCAGCTTTATTTAAAATTCTCGTGCCAAAGATATATAAATAAAATAAAGGATTAGGAACGCTCTTATTCAAAAAATGAAATAAGAATTTATTGCTATGTTATTCGAGTCTTTTTATAATTTGTTACCTTTCAAGGGTCTTTTGTCATTGATCCACATGAAAGTTTCCGAGACCGTTATGGTCTCTTTTTTTGTTGTACGGACTCTTTATAAATGAAGCTTTTGAAGACAGTGCCCGCAGCAGTATTGCTGACGGGGTGCGTGTTTGCGTCAATGCATGCCGCCGCCGATGATTCCGTTTTTACTGTCATGGATGACCCTTCCAGCGCGAAAAAAACCTTTGAAGGTAACCTGAACGCGGGATATCTTGCCCAGTCAGGCAACACAAAAAGTTCTTCTTTAACCGCCGACACCACCATGACCTGGTATGGTCAATCTACGGCGTGGTCTCTGTGGGGAAATGCCAGCAACACCTCCTCAAATGATGAGCGTTCATCTGAGAAATATGCTGTAGGTGGTCGTAGTCGTTACAACATGACTGACTATGACTATCTCTTTGGTCAGGCCAGTTGGTTAACAGACCGTTATAACGGATACCGTGAGCGTGACGTGCTAACGGCCGGTTATGGTCGCCAGTTTCTTAATGGACCGGTACACAGTTTCCGCTTTGAATTCGGTCCTGGTGTACGTTATGACGAGCACACAGATGGCACCACTGAAACGCAACCGTTAGGTTATGCGTCCGGGGCTTATGCGTGGCAGATGACGGACAACACCAAGTTTACGCAGGGTGTGTCGGTATTTGGTGCAGATGATACAACGCTTAACTCTGAAACGGCCTTAAACGTTGCCATCAACGAACACTTTGGATTGAAGGTCGCGTACAACGTCACCTGGAACTCCGAACCGCCGGCAACCGCGCCGGAACATACCGATCGCCGCACGACGCTTTCGCTCGGCTATCGTATGTAATGACAAACCGGGCCAAATAATTGGCCCGGCTTTTATCTATTAACGTTAAGTTTATTTAAAAGTTAATCTGTGTTTTATTTTTAATGCTTATCGATAACTCGCTATTTTTCAGATGAATTCGATTTAATTGATAAATACAACGGAACCAGAAAAGCGGCCAGTATTTTAACCCCAGATCATTGCTGCCCAACGCAGCATCAGCATTGCCGCACAAATAACCAGCAGGATCACCACCATCTTCCAGTGTTTCTTCGCAAAGCGGTTTGTTGGCATTGTTCTTTTCCTGCTCAGATTAGATGACTTTCTGCAAGTGTAACAAAGACGTCAGGGTGTCAGTGAATTGATTTACATCATAGAGCGCGCGTTGATTGTTGCTTTGATCGGCTCGAAATGCCGTGTACACTGTGAAACGGTGTTATCAAAAAGCGGGTGTAGGTCCAGTGTAGCCATTGAGGCAATCAGTGACATATTTCGCAGAGTGAAGCGGGAATCAGCCCACACCTTTTTGATAATTTTAAATATTGAATCTTTGTATGTGATCTTACGTGTGGGTCACCACTGCAAATAAGGATATAACATGCCTGTTATTACTCTTCCTGATGGCAGCCAACGCCATTACGACCACGCTGTAAGCCCCATGGATGTTGCGCTGGACATCGGTCCAGGTCTGGCGAAAGCCACTATTGCTGGCCGTGTTGACGGTGAGCTGGTAGATGCTTCCGATCTGATTGAGCATGATGCGAAGCTCTCCATCATCACCGCGAAGGATGAAGAAGGTCTGGAGATCATTCGTCACTCCTGTGCGCACCTGTTAGGGCACGCGATCAAACAACTCTGGCCGCACACCAAAATGGCGATCGGACCGGTTGTTGATAACGGTTTTTACTACGATATCGATCTTGACCGTACGTTAACCCAGGAAGACGTCGACGCGCTCGAGAAGCGGATGCACGAGCTCGCTGAGAAAAACTACGATGTCATTAAGAAGAAAGTCAGCTGGTACGAAGCGCGTGAAACCTTCGTGAAGCGTGGTGAGACCTATAAAGTCTCTATTCTTGATGAAAACATCGCCCATGATGACAAGCCTGGCTTGTACCATCATGAAGAATATGTCGATATGTGCCGTGGCCCGCACGTGCCGAACATGCGTTTCTGCCATCACTTCAAACTGATGAAGACCGCTGGGGCATACTGGCGTGGCGACAGCAATAACAAGATGCTGCAGCGTATTTATGGTACTGCATGGGCAGATAAAAAAGCCCTGAATGCCTATCTGCAACGTCTGGAAGAAGCGGCCAAGCGAGACCACCGCAAAATTGGTAAGCAGCTTGACCTGTATCATATGCAGGAAGAAGCACCGGGTATGGTGTTCTGGCATAACGATGGCTGGACTATCTTCCGTGAGTTGGAAGTTTTTGTTCGCTCGAAACTGAAAGAATATCAGTACCAGGAAGTTAAAGGTCCGTTCATGATGGACCGTGTGCTGTGGGAAAAAACAGGTCACTGGGACAACTACAAAGATGCAATGTTCACGACCTCGTCTGAGAACCGTGAGTACTGCATTAAACCTATGAACTGCCCGGGCCACGTGCAGATCTTTAACCAGGGTCTGAAATCCTATCGCGATCTGCCGTTGCGTATGGCTGAATTTGGTAGCTGTCACCGTAACGAGCCGTCAGGTGCGCTGCACGGTCTGATGCGTGTACGTGGCTTTACTCAGGATGATGCACATATCTTCTGTACTGAAGAGCAGATTCGCGATGAAGTTAACGCCTGCATTCGTATGGTCTACGATATGTACAGCACCTTTGGCTTCGAGAAAATCGTCGTCAAACTGTCCACTCGCCCCGAAAAACGTATCGGTAGCGATGAAATGTGGGACCGTGCTGAAGCTGACCTGGCCGTTGCGCTGGAAGAAAACAACATCCCGTTTGAGTTCCAACTGGGTGAGGGCGCATTCTACGGTCCGAAAATTGAATTTACCCTGTATGACTGCCTCGATCGTGCATGGCAGTGCGGTACTGTACAGCTGGACTTCTCTCTGCCGTCCCGTTTAAGCGCCTCTTATGTTGGCGAAAACAACGAACGTCAGGTGCCGGTTATGATTCACCGCGCAATTCTTGGGTCGATGGAACGTTTCATTGGTATCCTGACCGAAGAGTTCGCTGGCTTCTTCCCGACCTGGCTTGCGCCGGTTCAGGTTGTGGTCATGAACATCACCGATTCTCAGTCTGAATACGTCAACGAATTAACGCAGAAACTACAAAATGCGGGTATTCGTGTAAAAGCAGACTTGAGAAATGAGAAGATAGGCTTTAAAATCCGCGAGCACACTTTACGTCGTGTCCCTTACATGTTGGTCTGTGGCGACAAAGAGGTAGAAGCAGGCAAAGTTGCCGTGCGCACCCGTCGTGGCAAAGACTTGGGCAGCCTGGACGTAAATGAAGTGATTGAGAAGCTGCAACAAGAGATTCGCAGCCGCAGTCTTCAACAACTGGAGGAATAAGGTATTAAAGGCGGAAAACGAGTTCAAACGGCACGTCCGAATCGTATCAATGGCGAGATTCGCGCCCTGGAAGTTCGCTTAACAGGTCTGGAAGGCGAAGCTTTGGGTATTGTGAGTCTGAGAGAAGCGATCGAAAAGGCTGAAGAAGCTGGAGTAGATTTAGTTGAAATCAGCCCTAACGCCGAACCGCCAGTTTGTCGTATTATGGACTACGGCAAGTTCCTTTATGAAAAGAGTAAGTCTTCTAAGGAACAGAAGAAAAAGCAAAAAGTTATCCAGGTTAAGGAAATTAAATTCCGTCCTGGCACCGACGATGGCGATTACCAGGTAAAACTCCGCAGCCTGGTACGCTTTCTGGAAGATGGCGATAAGGCTAAGATCACGCTGCGTTTTCGCGGTCGTGAGATGGCCCACCAACAGATCGGTATGGAAGTGCTCAACCGCGTCCGTGACGATCTGAGTGAACTGGCAGTAGTCGAATCCTTCCCTACGAAGATCGAAGGCCGCCAGATGATCATGGTGCTCGCTCCTAAGAAGAAACAGTAAGGCCTTCAAGTAGCAATGTCTGTGGAGCCTACGGGTTCCACAGCCGTTGTTCGCCTACGTTTCGTTTATTAACAATGCGAAGTGGAAGTTATTAAAATGCCAAAAATTAAGACCGTACGCGGTGCTGCTAAGCGTTTCAAAAAAACCGGTGGTGGTGGATTTAAGCGTAAGCACGCAAACCTGCGTCATATTCTGACCAAAAAATCTACTAAGCGTAAACGTCACCTGCGTCCAAAAGGCCTCGTGTCTAAAGGCGATCTGGGTCTGGTTATCGCGTGCCTGCCGTACGCATAAGCCGTTAACGTTTAATTCATTTTTTTACTAAGAATATAGAGACAGGAGAGCACATATGGCTCGCGTAAAACGTGGTGTAGTTGCCCGTGCACGTCACAAGAAAATTTTGAAACAAGCTAAAGGCTACTACGGTGCGCGTTCTCGCGTATACCGCGTTGCCTTCCAGGCTGTTATCAAAGCTGGTCAGTACGCTTATCGTGACCGTCGTCAGAAGAAGCGTCAGTTCCGTCAACTGTGGATTGCGCGTATCAACGCAGCAGCACGTCAGAACGGTATTTCTTACAGCAAATTCATCAACGGCCTGAAAAAAGCCTCTGTTGAAATCGACCGTAAGATCCTGGCTGACATCGCAGTATTCGACAAAGTAGCGTTCACCGCTCTGGTCGAAAAAGCGAAAGCAGCTCTGGCATAAGCCGGTGAAAAGAGGGAGCCTGGCTCCCTCTCTTTTATTTGTAGTGCAATCAATTAGTTGACAATTTATCCGTAAGCCTTTTCAATAAAGGTTGTCCGGTTTTTACCACACAAGGTAACGCAAGCATGAATGCTGCTATTTTCCGCTTCTTCTTTTACTTTAGCACCTGAAATCAGGAGGCTTGCGCGTGAAAGAAGAAACGGAAAACAGCGCCTAAAAGCCTCCCTGGTGGAGGCTTTTTTTATACGCGTCATCCTTCAAGTTGTCTCTGTATTGGCTGCATTCGCTCTTTTGCAGCGTTGATACAACTTGAATGATTTTGCGTATATACGAGCGACTAGTGAATATCGCAACATAACGAGGAAAACCATGTCACATCTCGCAGAGCTGGTTGCCAGTGCAACGGCCGCCATTAACCAGGCTTCAGATGTTGCCGCGTTAGACAATGTCCGCGTCGAATATTTGGGCAAGAAAGGGCACCTGACCCTTCAGATGACAACCCTGCGCGAGCTGCCACCGGAAGAGCGCCCGGCAGCAGGTGCGGTAATCAATGAAGCCAAAGAGCAGGTACAGCAAGCGCTGAACGCGCGTAAAGCCGAATTAGAAAGTGCCGCGCTGAACGCGCGCCTGGCTGAAGAAACTATCGATATCTCCCTGCCGGGACGCCGTATCGAAAATGGTGGACTCCACCCGGTAACGCGTACTATCGACCGTATTGAAAGTTTCTTCGGTGAGCTGGGCTTTACCGTGGCGACTGGTCCGGAAATCGAAGATGACTATCACAACTTCGATGCGCTGAACATTCCTGGCCATCACCCGGCGCGCGCTGACCACGACACTTTCTGGTTTGATGCAACGCGTCTGCTGCGCACACAGACTTCCGGCGTGCAGATCCGCACCATGAAGGAAAAACAGCCGCCGATCCGTATTATCGCCCCGGGCCGCGTTTATCGTAACGACTACGATCAGACTCACACCCCGATGTTCCATCAGATGGAAGGGCTGATTGTTGATACCAATATCAACTTCACCAACCTGAAAGGTACGCTGCACGATTTCCTGCGCAACTTCTTTGAAGAAGACCTGCAGGTTCGTTTCCGTCCTTCTTACTTCCCGTTCACTGAACCTTCTGCGGAAGTTGACGTCATGGGCAAAAACGGAAAATGGCTGGAAGTACTGGGCTGCGGAATGGTTCACCCGAACGTGCTGCGTAACGTCGGCATCGATCCGGAAATCTACTCCGGTTTTGCCTTCGGAATGGGGATGGAGCGTCTGACCATGCTGCGGTATGGCGTTACCGATCTGCGTTCTTTCTTCGAAAACGATCTGCGTTTCCTCAAACAGTTTAAATAAAGGCAGGGTAATACAATGAAATTCAGTGAACTGTGGTTACGCGAATGGGTAAACCCGGCGATTGATAGCGATGCGCTGTCAAACCAAATCACGATGGCGGGTCTGGAAGTTGACGGTGTGGAACCTGTTTCCGGCGCGTTCAACGGCGTTGTGGTGGGCGAAGTGGTTGAGTGCGCTCAGCACCCGAACGCTGACAAACTGCGTGTCACCAAAGTGAATGTAGGTGGCGACCGTCTGCTGGATATCGTCTGCGGTGCGCCAAACTGCCGTCAGGGGCTGAAAGTGGCCGTGGCAACCGTGGGTGCCGTTCTGCCGGGCGATTTCAAAATCAAAGCCGCAAAACTGCGCGGTGAGCCGTCTGAAGGTATGCTGTGCTCATTCTCTGAGCTGGGTATTTCCGACGATCATAACGGGATTATCGAACTGCCTGCCGATGCGCCAATTGGCACCGATATCCGTGAATACCTTAAGCTTGACGACAACACTATCGAAATTAGCGTCACGCCGAACCGCGCCGACTGCTTAGGCATTATCGGTGTCGCACGTGATGTTGCTGTGCTGAACAAAGCTCCGCTGGTTGAGCCGGAAATCGCGCCTGTAGTGGCAACCATTAGCGACGTCCTGCCGATTCAGGTCGAAGCCGTAGAAGCCTGCCCTCGCTATCTGGGCCGCGTGGTTAAAGGCATCAATGTTAAAGCGCCGACACCGCTGTGGATGAAAGAAAAACTGCGTCGTTGCGGTATTCGTTCAATCGATGCCGTGGTTGACGTGACTAACTATGTGCTGCTCGAACTGGGCCAGCCGATGCACGCATTCGACAAAGACCGCATTGAAGGCGGAATTGTTGTCCGTATGGCAAAAGAGGGTGAAACCCTGGTATTGCTGGATGGCAGCGAAGCGAAGCTGAATGCGGATACGCTGGTGATTGCGGACCATAACAAAGCGCTGGCGATGGGCGGCATCTTTGGTGGCGAACATTCCGGCGTGAATGATGAAACGCAAAACGTCCTGCTGGAATGTGCATTCTTCAGCCCGCTGTCTATTACCGGTCGCGCACGTCGTCACGGTCTGCACACCGATGCTTCTCACCGCTATGAGCGTGGTGTTGATCCGGCTCTGCAACATAAGGCCATGGAACGTGCAACGCGCCTGCTGATCGATATCTGCGGTGGCGAAGCGGGTCCAGTCATTGACGTGACGAACGAAGACACGCTGCCAAAACGCGCAACCATTACGCTTCGTCGTAGCAAACTGGATCGTCTGATCGGACATCATATTGCGGATGAGCAGGTGAGCGACATTCTGCGTCGTCTGGGTTGTGACGTGACGGAAGGGCAGGATGAGTGGAAGGCTGCCGCGCCGAGCTGGCGTTTCGATATGGAAATCGAAGAAGACCTGGTCGAAGAAGTCGCCCGCGTATACGGCTACGACAATATCCCGAATACCCCAATTCAGGCAGGACTTATCATGGGTGAGCATCGAGAAGCGGATTTATCGCTGAAACGTGTAAAAACCATGCTGAATGACAAAGGCTACCAGGAAGTTATTACCTACAGCTTCGTCGACCCGAAAGTCCAGTCGCTGCTGCATCCGGGTGAAGAGGCGCTGCTGCTGCCAAGCCCAATCTCTATCGATATGTCAGCAATGCGTCTGTCTCTGTGGACCGGTTTGCTGTCCACGGTGGTTTATAACCAAAACCGTCAGCAAAACCGTGTGCGTATTTTTGAAACAGGTTTGCGTTTTGTACCGGATACGCAGGCTAACCTCGGGATCCGTCAGGATCTGATGCTGGCGGGCGTTATCTGCGGTAACCGTCATGATGAACACTGGAATCTGGCGAAAGAGACGGTTGATTTCTATGATCTGAAGGGCGATCTGGAAGCGGTTCTCGACCTGACAGGCAAACTGGCGGACATCCAGTTCAAAGCTGAAGCGAATCCAGCCCTGCATCCGGGTCAGTCTGCGGCGATTTATCTGAAAGGTGAACGTATTGGTTTCATTGGGGTTGTTCATCCTGAACTGGAACGTAAACTGGATCTGAACGGTCGCACTCTGGTGTTCGAACTGGAGTGGAATAAGCTCGCAGACCGCGTGGTGCCTCAGGCGCGTGAAGTTTCTCGCTTCCCGGCGAACCGCCGTGACATCGCCGTTGTTGTGGCAGAAAACGTTCCCGCAGCGGATATTTTATCCGAATGTAAGAAAGTTGGCGTAAATCAGGTAGTTGGCGTAAACTTGTTTGACGTGTACCGCGGTAAGGGTGTTGCGGAGGGTTATAAGAGCCTCGCTATCAGCCTGATCCTTCAGGATACCAGCCGTACACTTGAAGAAGAGGAGATTGCCGCTACCGTCGCCAAATGTGTAGAGGCATTAAAAGAGCGATTCCAGGCATCATTGAGGGATTGAACCTATGGCGCTTACAAAAGCTGAAATGTCAGAATATCTGTTTGATAAGCTTGGGCTTAGCAAGCGGGATGCCAAAGAACTGGTCGAGCTGTTTTTCGAAGAGATCCGTCGTGCTCTGGAAAACGGTGAGCAGGTAAAACTCTCTGGTTTTGGTAACTTCGATCTGCGTGATAAGAATCAACGTCCGGGACGTAACCCGAAAACGGGCGAAGATATTCCCATTACAGCACGGCGCGTGGTGACCTTCAGACCCGGGCAGAAGTTAAAAAGCCGGGTTGAAAACGCAACGCCCAAAGAAGAGTGATTTAACGATACGCAAAGTATGACGCGTATAACTAAAAAGGCCGCTATGCGGCCTTTTTCCTTTTCACTACTGAATCAGCACCGTAGAATCTCCCCATCTTTTTTCAGCAGAATGGAAAACATGCTGACTTTCGCCCATCAACAGCAGCGACGAAACGTGCGCTGGATACTGTCTCTGTCAGTGCTAATGCTGCTGGCAACCATGATAAGTTTATGCGCAGGAGAACAGTGGATTGCTCCCGGCGATTGGTTTAGCGCTCGCGGCGATCTGTTCGTCTGGCAAATTCGACTGCCCCGTACACTTGCCGTATTGCTGGTAGGCGCCGCACTGGCCCTGGCTGGCGCGGTGATGCAGGCGCTGTTTGAAAACCCGCTCGCGGAGCCTGGTTTACTCGGCGTGTCTAATGGCGCGGGGGTAGGGCTTATTGCGGCTGTGCTGTTGGGGCAAGGGCGATTGCCCGGCTGGGCATTGGGCCTATGCGCCATTGCTGGCGCGCTGATTATCACCCTCATTCTTCTTCGTTTTGCCCGCCGACATTTATCGACCAGTCGTTTGCTGTTGGCCGGCGTGGCGCTGGGGATTATCTGCAGCGCGCTGATGACCTGGGCTATCTATTTTTCCACCTCTTTTGATCTTCGACAGTTGATGTACTGGATGATGGGGGGCTTCGGCGGCGTAGACTGGCATCAGGCCTGGCTCATGGTGGCATTGATTCCGGTGCTGGTGTGGATCTGCTGTCAGTCACAGCCGATGAATATGCTGGCGCTGGGGGAAACCTCCGCGCGCCAGCTGGGGCTGCCTTTATGGTTCTGGCGCAACTTGCTGGTGGTTGCCACGGGATGGATGGTTGGTGTGAGCGTGGCGCTGGCAGGGGCAATTGGTTTTATCGGGCTGGTAATCCCTCATATTCTGCGACTGTGTGGATTAACCGATCACCGCGTTTTACTCCCTGGGTGTGCGCTGGCGGGGGCAATTGCACTACTGTTTGCTGATGTTGTCGCACGTCTGGTACTGGCATCGGCTGAATTACCCATTGGCGTGGTGACGGCCACGATGGGCGCACCGGTATTTATCTGGTTATTGTTAAAAGCTGCGCGCTAGAAAGCGCAGGTTCGGTCTATGCTTAAAAGCTGAACAGGGTCATCCCACTATTCACCTGTTGTTCTGGAGATGCTATGCAAAACACGCTTTTTAATACGGAAGTGACAACCATCGACGGCGAGGCGACCTCATTGCAGGCGTATGCCGGAAATGTACTGTTAATCGTCAACGTAGCCTCAAAATGTGGGTTAACGCCGCAGTATGAGCAACTGGAAAACCTGCAGAAAACCTGGCATGGGCAGGGTTTCACCGTTCTGGGATTCCCCTGCAACCAGTTTCTGGGGCAGGAGCCCGGCAGTGAAGACGAGATTAAGACGTATTGCAGCACAACCTGGGGCGTTACCTTCCCGATGTTCAGTAAGATTGATGTCAATGGCGAAGCCCGCCATCCGTTGTATCAGAAGCTGATTGATGCGGCACCCACTGCGGTTGCACCTGCAGATAGCGGATTTTATGCGCGTATGGCGAGTAAAGGCCGGGCACCGCTCTACCCGGACGATATTCTGTGGAACTTCGAGAAGTTCTTAGTCGGTCGGGATGGACAGGTGCTGCAGCGTTATTCACCTGATATGACGCCTGAGGACCCGGTTCTTGTACACGCTATAAAGACTGCATTGGCCAACTAATGTCCCGATTAATGCTGCTACAGGATGTTGCGGAATCGACCAGACTCGGCCCGCTATCTGGTGAAATTAAAGCAGGAGAGATCCTGCATTTAGTGGGCCCCAACGGCGCGGGGAAAAGTACGTTGTTGGCGCGAATGGCGGGACTGACGACCGGAGAGGGGAGCATCACCTTTGGTGATACACCCCTCGGTGACTGGCCGGCAGCGAAGCTGGCGCAATATCGTGCTTATCTTGCGCAACAGCAAAATCCGCCTTTTGCGATGCCGGTCTGGCATTTTCTGACGCTGCATCAGCCTGATAAAGCGCGAACAGACCTGCTGCAGGAGGTGGCTGATGCGCTTGGGCTGGGAGATAAACTAGGACGTGGTGTTAATCAGCTTTCAGGGGGTGAATGGCAACGTGTGCGTCTGGCGGCCGTCATCCTGCAAATGAGCCCCCAGTCTAATCCGCATGGGCAACTTTTGTTGCTGGATGAGCCGATGAATAGCCTGGACGTGGCGCAACAAAACGCGCTGGACAGATTGTTGAGCCAGCTGTGTCTGCAGGGAATCGCCATTGTGATGAGCAGTCATGATCTTAACCATACGCTACGCCATGCGCACAAGGCGTGGTTGCTCAAGCGCGGAAAGCTGCTGGCGAGCGGTGCGCGTGATGTGGTGCTAACGCCAGCCAATCTGTCGTTAGCCTACGGTGTAAATTTCCGTCGCCTGGATATTGAAGGCCACAGAATGCTCATATCAACCACTTAAGTTAAATGGGTTCTTGAAAATCACATAATTTCCACGCTAAATTGACACAAAAATAAAAATCAGAGGATTCGTCCTGAATGCGCTTTTGGCTCCTTTTCATCACAGCATTGTTTTTGGCGGGGTGCAGCAGCCATCGTGCTCCTGCGCCAAATGCCCGACTGTCGGACTCTATCGCCGTTATCGCAGGTCTTAACGATCAGTTGCAAACCTGGCATGGTACTCCCTATCGCTATGGTGGTATGAGCCGTAGCGGGGTGGATTGTTCGGGATTTGTGTTGATGACAATGCGTGACAAATTCGATCTGCAACTCCCGCGCGACACGCGTACGCAATCAAAGATTGGTACTGAGATCGATAAAGATGATTTGCTACCCGGCGATCTGGTTTTCTTTAAAACGGGTTCCGGTGAAAGTGGTCTGCATGTCGGGATTTACGATACCAATAATCAATTTATCCATGCTTCAACCAGTCGCGGAGTGATGCGTTCTTCGCTGGATAACGTCTACTGGCGTAAAAACTTTTGGCAGGCGCGCCGAATTTAATCATTGCGGGTGACGAGATCGGCTCGCGGCTTTCTCGTCATCCGCATTTTAAATGTCAACTTTCACTTCTGCTGTTTGTCGGTCTATAACCCTGAACATTAAGAGCGTATCTTGCTAAAAATATGATTTATCCCGAGATATTAAAAAGTGCAAGGCTGGATATTCGTTTATAATCAGGATAAGCTAAAAAAAAAGGATTCGATTTACTGGCTAAAAAGGGAAAAATGAAAGGGCCTCAATTTGTATCAGCAGCAACGTATTTTTCCATCCTTTGCTACAGGATGCCGGATTACACCCATGCAGAGGGGCTGGCACAATGATTGTTTCACTGGATTATCTTTATCATTCAGAGTTCTCTTTTCTTCCTGCACGAAGTGAAAAAGGTGACCTTGAGTTCGTCGATATTGTTACAAACTTTGTCAGCCCGGATGGCGACGTACACATGCCAACAGAGCTGGTTATGCCCCGGATGTCAGACGACGAGCAATGCCGCTTATTTGCCGAGAAGCTGGAATTAATCGAAACGTGCCAACACTTTTTTATTCAACGCAAAATTCCGGCCTGGATTAATTTAACGCCAGCGGTCGCTAATACTTTATTATCAGACGCTGAATATGCTTCACGTGTTGAACGATTTTCATTTATTGAACTGACGATTAATGAAAGTTATCCAGAGTTAAACAGTGGCAAAGAAAATCCCACGCTGGCGGCTCTGGCTGCGCGATTCCCATTAATACTGACAAACTACGGTGCCGGGGGCATATCCACGCGGGCAATTTTTGATGGTCTTTTCAAACGGGTCGTGCTGGATAAAAACTTTGTTCAACAACGGATTACACATATTTCGTTTGAGCCGTTTATGCGGGCTATTCTGGCGCAATTATCTCCCTGCTGCGAATCCATCATCATTAGCGGTATTGATACACAAGAGATGCTGACGCGGGTATTACCTTTGGGATTCAGCGCGATGCAAGGGGGACTGTGGCCGGCGGTATCACCGGCAAAGATTATTTCACTGGTAAAATGATAACCCTTTTATTTGCTGGTGTTTAACAGGCTATTAACAGTCTACACTAGAGACAGGAGGCCCTATGACCCTGTCTTTTACTACGCGCTGGCGTGATGAATTACCAGCAACCTATACCGCTCTTTCGCCCACCCCCCTGAAAAACGCGCGCATCATCTGGCATAACGATGCTCTGGCTGCGCAATTGGGTATTCCAGCTGCGTTGTTTGATGTTTCTGATGGGGCAGGTGTATGGGGGGGCGAATCGCTATTACCTGGGATGTCGCCTTTGGCGCAAGTTTATAGCGGGCATCAGTTCGGTGTCTGGGCTGGGCAGCTTGGCGATGGCCGCGGGATCCTGCTGGGCGAACAACAACTTGCGGATGGTTCAACATTTGACTGGCATCTGAAAGGCGCTGGATTAACGCCTTATTCCCGCATGGGGGATGGGCGCGCTGTGCTGCGCTCGACGATTAGAGAGAGCCTGGCCAGTGAAGCCATGCATTATTTGGGGATACCTACAACCCGGGCCTTGTCGATTGTCACCAGCGAGACTCCGGTGCAGCGAGAGACCACTGAAGCAGGCGCGATGCTCATTCGCGTGGCACAAAGCCATATGCGTTTTGGCCATTTTGAGCACTTTTATTATCGTCGTGAACCGGAAAAAGTACGTCAGCTTGCTGACTTTGCGATCCGTCATTACTGGCCACAATGGCAGGAAGAGGCAAATAAGTATCAGTTGTGGTTTACGGATGTTGTTACACGTACCGCGACGTTAATGGCCGACTGGCAAGCCGTAGGCTTTGCGCATGGGGTGATGAACACGGACAACATGTCGATTCTTGGTCTGACGATGGATTATGGTCCCTTCGGTTTCCTTGATGATTACGTGCCAGATTTTGTCTGCAACCACTCTGATCATCAGGGGCGCTATAGTTTTGATAATCAGCCTGCTGCAGCTTTGTGGAACCTACAACGTCTGGCGCAGACGCTGTCGCCATTCATCCCGGTTGATGTGCTCAATGATGCGCTGGACGGTTATCAACTGGCCTTGCTAACCCGCTATGGGCAACGAATGCGGCAAAAACTGGGTTTCTTTAGTGAGCAGAAAAGCGATAACGAAATCCTTAGCGAACTGTTTAGCCTGATGGCGCGGGAAGGTAGCGACTATACGCGAACGTTCCGCATGCTCAGCCAAACTGAGCAACACAGCACCTTGTCCCCACTGCGCGATGAGTTTATTGACCGTGCGGCATTTGACGACTGGTTCACTCGTTACCGCACGCGCCTGCAACAAGACAATGTGGCTGACGTAGTCAGACAAGCGCAGATGAAGACGGAGAATCCGGCTATGGTGCTACGTAACTGGCTGGCACAGCGGGCAATTAGCCAGGCAGAGCAGGGTGATTATACCGAACTACATCGGTTACACGCTGCGTTACGTACGCCGTTTATCGATCGGGATGATGATTATATCAGCCGTCCACCTGACTGGGGCAAACGGCTGGAGGTGAGCTGTTCGAGCTAAGGCGCGAGAAAAACTTGTGGGGATGCGTTGGCCGGGTGTTGGCCAACGTGAACCTGAGCACCGTACCAGCGTATCAGATCATCAGCCTGTAACACGGCGTCGGGCGTCCCTTGAGACACAATGCTTCCTTGATGGAGCAGTATGATCCGGTCAGCCCACAGTGCTGCCAGATTGAGATCGTGAAGGATGATGCAAACATGCAATTCTCCTGAAGCGGTGAGTGTCTTTAGTAATCTCAGCAGATGTTGCTGATGGTACAGATCTAACGCTGACGTCGGTTCGTCGAGAAATAGCCAACCGCGAGGTCCGGCGTTGCACCACAATTGTGCCAGCGCACGGGCTAACTGAACGCGTTGTTGTTCGCCACCGGAAAGCGCGGCGTATTGCTTGCCCGCCAACGGTGTGCAGCCGGTGACTGCCATTACCTGTGCGATAAGCTCGTGCTCGGGATGTTGGGACCAGGGGGCACGGCCCATCGCGATAACGGCTTCTGTCTGCCAGTCAAAACCTACCTGCGTTTGCTGACGCATAACCGCGCGATGGCGTGACAGCGACTGCGTACTCCAGTCAGCCAGTGATTTGCCATCTAACAAACAGCGTCCGGCAGTCGGTTTAAGAAAGCCGGTCAACAGACGTAGCAGGGTGGATTTTCCCGCACCATTCGGCCCGATTAACGCGACCAGTTCACCTTTAGCGAGTTTGAGCGATACGTCGTCAATTACTGAGCGATCAGCAAGGCGATAGTGAAGTCCTTCGGCAATAAAATGTTCAGCCATGCGCTCCTCGCTGACGAAAAATAAGCCATAAAAACCACGGTGCGCCGAGAAGACTGGTCAACAGACCGACCGGCATTTCCGCAGGCGCAACTGCGGTGCGGGAGAGAGTATCGGCAATCAGTAGTAAAAATGCGCCAGCCAGAACGGAACCGGGGATCACGGCCCGATGGTCTGATCCGAGCCACATACGCATTAAATGCGGAACAACCAAACCGATGAACCCAATGACTCCGCTGACCGCTACAGCAGCGGCCACGAGTAATGCGCTGCACAACAACAAAATACGTTGGATCATCCGAACATCAACGCCGAGATAATGCGCCTCCTCCTCACCCAGTTGTAGCAGGTTCAGCGCCGGAGCCAGACGCCAGATGATCAGCACCGTCGGGATAGTCAGTGACGTGACAGCCAGTAGCGTGGACCACTGCGCGGCTCCCAGACTTCCCATCCCCCACAACGACAACTGGCGCAATTGCGCATCATTACTGACCCACGACAAAACGCCAACCGCCGCCCCGCAGAGTGCGTTGATGGCAATTCCGACCAACAACAGACGCGATAGCGAACCGTCACGCTGTTGGCTGAGGATAAAAATCACCACGGTAGCAGCCAGTGCACCGAGAAATGCCGCCATCATTGGCGCATACAGCATGAGTAACGCGGGTAATGAGACCGGTAACACCACCCACAGGGCGACAGCGCAGGCCGCACCGCTGCTAATACCCAGTAGCCCTGGATCGGCAAGCGGGTTGCGAAACAATCCCTGCATGACGCAACCTGCCAGTGCCAGTGAGCCGCCAATCACCAGCGCCAGCAGAACGCGCGGTAGCCGAATGGTGAGCCAGATTTGACGCAAAGCATCATCTCCGTCCTGCCAGAGCAGGCTTACCGGCAGGCGCAACGCGCCAAAACCGGTCGCCAGTATCGTCATTACACCCAGCATAAAGGCCAGCGTCCATAACGAGCAGGTGATTCGTCGGGCCATCAGGGCAATTGCTCCGCTTTGGCGCGTAGCTGCAAAATGGCCTGTGGCGTGCGAACGCTGAAGCCCAGTAATGCCATATCATCAATCTGCAGTACCTGCTTATTGCGTCCGGCAGGCGTTTGCGCAAGTCCCGGTAGCGCCCACAGGTTATCTTCGCCACCCATCGCCTTAACGCCGTCCTGCGAAATCACTACCAGATCGGGCTGGCTGGCAATGACGCCTTCTTGTGATAACGGCTGGTAACGGCTAAAACCCTGCATTGCGTTACGTAAGCCGGCTGCGCGAATAGCGGCATCAGCCCCCGTATCCTGTCCTGCAGCCATTGCGGTCATTCCACCATGATTGAGAATAAACAGAACGCGTTTATCAAGCTTTGTGGCGGGTAATGCCGCGAGTTCCTGGCGTAATGTGTTGCGCAGGGCTTCGCCTTTAGCCTCCTGGTGTGTCGCCTGCGCAATGACCTGCACTTTCTCATCAATCACGCTAAGCGTATTACTGGCAGGGACCGTGACAACCCTGACGTTGCTGTGTTCGACCTGCTTCAGGGCCAGAGAAGGCTGCGCTTGTGCGCTGGCTAGCACCAGAGTAGGGCGGGTAGCCAGGATACCTTCGGCGTTGAGCTGACGTAAATAGCCTACATCGGGTAATTGGGTCGCTTCCTGTGGCCACTGACTGGTGCTGTCACGTGCCACGAGGGATGATTGCGCATCCAGCGCATACACAATTTCGGTGACGTCGCCACCGAGAGCCACAACGCGTTCTTCGTCAGCAGCCAGCGCTGCGATGGGCAGCAGCGCAATCAGGACCAGCAGTTTTTTCATGCGGCCAGTCCTTTTGGCGTTAAGGCATCGATCTGCGCTCGCCATTGTGTTTGCTCTGGTTCCCCTTCCGTACGCTGTCCATAAAGCTGGGCAATTTGCGTGCCATCGGCAGCAAACAGTTCCAGACTGGTGACGTGGCCATCGGCGGTCGGTTTGCGTGTTACCCACGTTTCGGCTACACACTCTTCCAGCAGATGCAGGGTAAAGGTCGGGTTGAAAATATTCAGCCAGCCTTTCATCGGCACCAGTTTTTCTATTACGCCGGTAAAAATCTGTACGCAGCCGCGATTACCCACGAAAACCATAATTTCATTGCCATCCTGGCGCGCGGTATCAAGTAACTGCGCCAGTGCGCTATTAGAAACTTTACAGGCCAGATCGTCGCCCACCAGATTAAATGCCTGTTGACGGGTGAGATCGTGGCGTTTCAGCAGACCGAAGAACTGATGTACATCGGTCATCGCTCGCCACTCTTGATCAACAGTCTGCGCATCGACCGTGATGACGGCTGGCGCAGAAGTGTTGGCAGGTTGCAGTACCAGTGGCGGGTTTTCAGCGAAGATGAAACGGGTCAGCAACGCAGCCCATTCCTCAACGAGGGTATTCTGTGTGACATAGACTTTCAGCAGCGCATCCCCCTGATGGTCAAAGAACTGAATGCTCTGACGCTCGCCGTGGGCGGTGGTCTCACTGATATGAAAAGCGCTTGCCCACTGATTAAGGAACAGGCGCAGGTCGAGGGCGCGCGGATTAAGAACCAGTCCGGCATGACCGTTCAGGTGTTGATTGGTAAAAGCGCCAACCTGTTCATGCACCGCATATTCGTTACGACAAATGCATTTGGTTTCGCCTACGGCTTCCAGTGCGCCGAGTATTTCGCGGACTTCGCCACGCAAGCGCCAGGCGTCATGGCCGACGCGCGCAAAGGTCAGTTCGGCTTCGCTAATATTCATCAATCCTGCAATGTCGCGTGCGTATTTGCCGGGATTTTCTTTCTTCAGTTCCAGCCAGCGTGTGTAATGATTCATTGTCTCTTCCTTCCAGATTGCTACCCCGGCGAACCGGGGAAAAGTGATTACCACTGATAACTCACGAAAATTTTGCCATTGCGACCATCCTGCGGGATGCCTTGTGGCGACCAATACTCTTTATCAAAAGCGTTGCCCAGCACCAGCGTGGTGGTCATACCTTTCAGTGCCTGTTGGCCCTGATAGCTCACGTAAAAGTCGTTTACGGCATAGCCGGGCTGTTTAGCGTAGCTGCTGCTGATATGCGTGGAGCGGTCCGCAAACGTGCCTATCCAGCCGACTGAGAAACCGCTGTGTGCCACGGGTATGTTCAGTTTGCTGGTGACGGTATCCGGGTTAATGCTGGAAATGTATTCGCCCGTGTCAGTATCTTTGCCGCGTGTGCGGTTATAGGCCATATCGAGACTGAACAGATCGGCGGAGTACTTCGCCATCACGTCCCAGCCCCAGATTTTGGCGTTGGGGACGTTATAGGACATGGTTGTCGCGGCAGCAAAGTCGACGCTGGTGGAGATGTAATCTTTCGCTTTGGTGTCGAAATAGCTGGCTTTAAATTCGAGCGCATCGCTCGCCATCAGCAGATCGTCAAAGCGCAGACCAAATCCGTACTCCTGCGTTTCGTTGGTTTCTGGACGCAGGTTAGGGTTTGGCACCCAGTAGTTAGTGTAGAAACGACCAATCGAGAAGTGTTTCGCATCGTTATACATCTCGCCCATGGTCGGCGCACGGAAGGCCTGAGCGTATGAACCGAACAGCATCAGCCAGTCGGCTGGCGTAACGGTCATTCCTGCGCGGGACGACCATTTGTCGGCATCGACATCCGCGTAACCATCGCTGCTACCGCGATATGAGTCATAGCGTGTACCACCCAGCAATGTTACGGGCAGATCTCGCAGGGTGATTTCATCCTGCAGCCAGCCGGAGCTAAAATCAATTTTTGCCTCAGGGAAACCGGTCGTCGCACCTCCGGGGCGTTGTTCCTGGCGATAGTACTCACCACCGTAAGTTAACAGGTGAGAAGCAAAGGAGTCGGTAAACAACCGGCCGCGGTTATCAATTTTTCCGCCTTTGGTCGTTTGTTTGCGAAACTCATTAGTCGCATCCGGATTCTGGGCATTAATGCGAGCCTCGGACCAGTAAAGGCGAGCATCAGCGTTCAGCCAGTCATTGTCCACAGGGGCGAGCGTGTAGGTCAGTTGCGCATCACGCTGGATGGTTGAACGGTCGGTCATCGGGTTGCTGGTGGCATCCGCCGCGCTGGTTTGTGGGTTCTTAGGTTCACGGGCGTCATTGTTGTAGTAGCGCAACGAGCCTGCCAGCGTCTGGGCGCTGTCAATTTTCCAACTGCCTTTCGCCAGCATATTGTTGATCGCTTCATCGTTTGGCGCTGTAGTGCCGTCGCTCTGGCGCAAATCACCGCGATCGCGACTCGACCATGCAAGCAGTCCGTCCAGCGTATCGGTACGCCCAAATGCGCTGGCGCCCATACCGAGGCTGTGATCGCCGGTTGCCGCAGTACCGAACACGCGGTAACCGCTGTTTTGTCCGGCTTCCAGCAGATCTTTGGCATCCGCAGTGTCATAGGCGATCACGCCGCCGAGCGCACCGCTGCCATACAGCAGAGCAGAAGGGCCGCGCACGACTTCGATGCGTTTGATAAGCGCCGGGTCGAGGAAGGTACTGTTCAGGTGTCCGGTGTCGGTGCCCTGACGAACGCCGTCAACCAGCACCAGAACGCCGCGGCGGTCATAGCCGCGCAGATTCACGTCCTGGCCGTTGGTGCGGCCCGTGCCATCGAGGGTCAGACCCGGAACCGTCCGCAACAGATCGGCTGCCGAACTGGCGGTCTGGTTTTCCGGGGCGGTGGCATCAATCACGCTGACCATCATCGGTGCTTCAAAGGCACTACGGGCATTGCCGGTGGCGGTGACGGTCATATCTTCGACCGCCGCATACGCGAAAGTGGGCAGGCTACTGACAATCGCCAGCGCCAATAGCGAGGGACGCAGGGATGCAGTGTGCAGGTATGGCATAGCAACTCTCCATTAGGAAATCGAAAGCGCTGGCTGCCTGGGTATCACCTGGGTGGCTGGCGAAAGGTGTTGTTTATTTGGTCAGAATGAGTTTTCCGGCTTGGGTCTGGCGCAGCAAGTAATGCTGACCATCATGTTCTATGATCACGCGTCCTTCTTTACCCAGCAGGCTTTTACTGTCAATTCGACGCTCATTTGGCATGACAGAAGGCGGTGTTTTTTCTTTTGCAGGCGTTGCTGTAGTGTTATCCATACGTGACATAGTGTTTAAAAATAACAATCAATGTAACAATGATAATCATTATCAATAAACTGAGAATTTGCATCAAGTCTTTTTGTGAAATAATTGTGACGGGATCAAATTTGCGGGATTGTGCTGCATTAAAAAAGCCCGGTCGCATTACGCTGACCGGGCCTGGATGGGCACGAACCTTAGGTCGGGTCAGGCGAAACCACCGCCCGGGCATGATGTTAGAATCGACTGTCTACCGCCGCGGCGAGTTTTTCGACCAGCAGTTCCGTATCTTCCCAGTTCAGGCAGGGATCGGTGATTGACTGACCATAAACCAGTGGCTGGCCGCTGACGATTTTTTGCGTACCTTCGCGTAAGAAACTTTCCGCCATGATCCCGGCTATTGCCGTCGAACCATCGCGAATCTGCTGACAGACGTCATCGCACACTTCTAACTGACGGCGATGCTGCTTCTGGCAATTGCCATGGCTGAAATCCACCACCAGATGCTCCGGCAGAGAGAATTCATGCAGCGTATCGCAGGCAGCGGCAATATCTTCGGCAGAGTAGTTCGGCTTTTTACCACCGCGCATGATGATATGACCGTAGGGATTGCCGCTGGTCTGATAGATAGTCATCTGCCCGGTTTTATCCGGTGAGAGGAACATGTGGCTGGCGCGTGACGCGCGAATAGCATCGACGGCGATACGCGTGTTGCCATCTGTTCCGTTTTTGAACCCGACAGGGCAGGAGAGCGCGGAAGCCATTTCACGGTGAATTTGGCTCTCTGTGGTGCGTGCGCCAATTGCGCCCCAGCTGATCAGATCAGCAATAAACTGACCTGTCACCATATCGAGGAATTCAGTGGCCGTCGGTACACCCAGTTCGTTGACCTGTAACAGCAGTTTACGTGCCAGCTCAATACCATGATTTACACGATAGCTGCCATTCAAGTCCGGGTCGGAAATGAGGCCTTTCCAGCCCACGACGGTACGCGGTTTTTCAAAATAGGTACGCATCACGATTTCCAGACGCGCCTGGTGTTTAGTGCGCAGTGCCTGCAAACGCGTGGCGTATTCCATGGCGGCATCGAGATCGTGAATCGAGCATGGTCCAACGATGACCAGCAAGCGAGGATCTTCACCATTCAAGATTTTTTCTATCCGGCGTCGGGAATCCGTAACATGGCGGGCGACGGAGGACGAAACAGGATGCCGTTGCGCAAGCTCTGCTGGAGTGACCAGGTTGTCAATACGCGCAGTACGGAGTTCATCGGTTCTGTTCATTACTTATCTCAGAAATTTGTTGCTTCAACGGCAGGACTACCGGGAAGTGATGTACATCACAATATCACACTCATCCTGCCTGGTGGCGAGCATAATAACAAAAAATCGAACCAATGCACTAGCATTCTAGTACATGCGGCGATTCAGCCCCATAATGTCGAGGATCTTGGTGGCAATCTCTTCTACCGAGTAATTGGTACTGTTCAGCCAGGGGATCTGGTTTTTTCGGTACAACGCTTCTACCTCAGCAACTTCCATTCGGCACTGGCGCAGCGAAGCGTACCGGCTGTTCTCCCGGCGCTCTTCGCGGATCGCCGCCAGGCGCTCAGGGTCGATGGTCAGGCCGAATAATTTATGCTGCAACGGCTTCAGAGAGGCGGGCAGCACCAGATTATCCATATCATCGGCAATAAAGGGGTAGTTGGCCGCACGGATACCAAACTGCATAGCCAGATACAAACTGGTCGGAGTTTTGCCGCAACGAGAAACGCCAAGCAGGATCACCTGCGCCTGATCGAGGTTGCGCAACGAAATACCGTCGTCGTGCGCGAGGGTATAATCAATGGCGGCAATACGCGCATCGTACTTGTTGAGGTTGCCGGGATTCAGGCCGTGCGTGCGATGTGCGATCGGCGTGGGGTCGAGTTTCATCTCATGTTGCAGCGGCGCGACCAGTGCCTGGACGATGTCCTGGCAAAAACCTTCACTTTGTAAAATGATCGAGCGAATTTCCGGCAACACGATGGAGTAGAACACCAGAGGACGCACACCCGTTTGTTGATAAATGGCGTCAATCTGGTCTTTAACCGCCCGCGCACGACTCTCATTTTCAACAAACGGCAGCGTAATGCTGCTGATCGTGACCGGAAATTGCGACATTACCGCGTGACCCAATACCTCTGCGGTGATGGCTGTGCCATCAGAAATATAAAATACATGACGATCAACAGCATTATCCATTTTGCTCATCCTGGGGGCAGACATAATTCTCTGAAAGCATAAATTAAAATTCGTCAGAAGCGAATATTGCTGCATCAGTTTTATAAAGTGAAACAGTATTTTTATATTTAATGAAAAGTACATTTCATTTTTCGGAACAAATGTTTATACCGACTGATTTTGTGGTGATCCCGTGCCGTTCGCGGGTTTGCGCAAATGCGGAAAGAATCTGAAAAAATAAAAAATAAAGTTGCTTGAACGATTCACCGTTTTTTTCGCTGAGGTAAATATGCCAAGATAATTACGCAAAATTGAGTTTCCTAACCTCGTTCATATATAAGGATTGTTCGATGTCCAACAATGGCTCGTCACCGCTGGTGCTTTGGTATAACCAACTCGGCATGAATGATGTAGACAGAGTTGGGGGCAAAAATGCCTCCCTGGGTGAAATGATTACTAACCTTTCAGGTATGGGCGTTTCCGTACCGAATGGTTTTGCAACGACCGCCGATGCGTTTAACCAGTTTCTGGACCAAAGCGGCGTAAACCAGCGCATTTATGAGCTGCTGGATAAAACGGATATTGACGATGTCACCGAGCTTGCAAAAGCGGGTGCACAGATCCGCCAGTGGATTATCGACACTCCTTTCCAGCCTGAACTGGAAAATGCCGTCCGCGATGCCTACGCGCAGCTGTCAGCGGACGATGCCAATGCTTCTTTTGCCGTGCGTTCCTCCGCTACAGCAGAAGATATGCCAGATGCGTCATTCGCGGGCCAGCAGGAAACGTTCCTCAACGTCCAGGGATTTGATGCCGTACTGGTTGCTATCAAACACGTGTTTGCCTCGCTGTTTAACGATCGCGCAATCTCCTATCGTGTTCATCAGGGCTATGATCACCGCGGCGTCGCGCTCTCTGCGGGCGTTCAGCGGATGGTGCGCTCAGACCTCGCGTCTTCCGGCGTCATGTTCTCCATCGATACCGAATCCGGTTTCGATCAGGTGGTGTTTATCACCTCTGCATGGGGCCTTGGCGAGATGGTCGTGCAGGGGGCGGTTAACCCGGATGAATTCTACGTGCATAAACCAACGCTGGCGGCTAACCGTCCGGCGATCGTTCGTCGCACCATGGGTTCGAAAAAAATCCGCATGATCTACGCGCCGACCCAGGAACACGGTAAGCAGGTAACGATCGAAGATGTGCCGCAGGAACAACGCGATGTTTTCTCCCTGACTAACGAAGAAGTGCAGGAACTGGCCAAGCAGGCGGTGCAGATCGAGAAGCATTACGGTCGTCCGATGGACATCGAATGGGCGAAAGACGGTCATACCGGCAAGCTGTTCATTGTACAGGCTCGTCCGGAAACCGTACGTTCTCGCGGCCAGGTGATGGAGCGTTATACGCTGCATGCGCAGGGTAAAATTATTGCTGAAGGTCGTGCCATCGGTCACCGCATTGGCGCGGGTCCGGTCAAAGTCATCCAGGACATCAGCGAAATGAACCGTATCGAGCCAGGCGATGTGCTGGTTACCGACATGACCGACCCGGACTGGGAACCGATCATGAAGAAAGCAGCGGCGATTGTCACCAACCGTGGCGGTCGTACCTGTCACGCGGCGATTATTGCCCGTGAACTGGGAATTCCGGCCGTGGTAGGCTGTGGCGATGCGACCGAGCGCATGAAAGATGGTGAGAAGGTTACTGTCTCCTGTGCCGAAGGCGACACCGGTTATGTTTACGCTGACATGCTCGACTTTAGCGTGAAGAGTTCCAGCGTGGAGACCATGCCGGATCTGCCGCTGAAGGTGATGATGAACGTCGGTAACCCGGACCGCGCTTTCGACTTCGCTTGTCTGCCAAACGAAGGTGTCGGCCTGGCGCGTCTGGAATTTATCATCAACCGTATGATTGGCGTACACCCGCGTGCTCTGCTGGAGTTTGATGACCAGACGCCTGAGCTGCAAAATGAAATCCGCGCCATGATGAAAGGTTTCGATTCTCCGCGTGAATTCTACATTGGTCGTCTGACGGAAGGGATCGCGACGCTGGGGGCGGCGTTTTATCCAAAACGCGTCATCGTGCGTATGTCTGACTTTAAGTCCAACGAATATGCCAACCTCGTCGGCGGTGAGCGTTATGAACCGCATGAAGAGAACCCGATGCTGGGCTTCCGTGGGGCGGGCCGTTATGTTGCCGATAGCTTCCGCGACTGTTTCGCGCTGGAATGTGATGCCGTAAAACGTGTCCGTAACGATATGGGCCTGACTAACGTCGAAGTAATGGTACCGTTTGTTCGTACCGTTGCCCAGGCGAAAGCGGTGGTGGAAGAGCTGGCACGCCAGGGGCTGAAGCGCGGTGAGAACGGGCTGAAGGTAATCATGATGTGTGAGATCCCATCCAACGCCTTGCTGGCTGAACAGTTCCTCGAATACTTCGATGGCTTCTCTATCGGGTCTAACGACATGACACAACTGGCGCTGGGTCTGGACCGTGACTCTGGCGTGGTTTCTGAACTGTTTGATGAGCGTAACGATGCGGTGAAAGCACTGTTGTCGATGGCGATTCGTGCCGCTAAGAAACAGGGTAAATACGTGGGTATTTGTGGCCAGGGCCCATCTGACCACGAAGACTTCGCGGCCTGGTTGATGGAAGAAGGGATCGACAGCCTGTCGCTCAACCCGGACACCGTTGTGCAGACCTGGCTGAGTCTGGCTGAACTGAACAAGTAACATCATGTCTTATCCGGCCTATTCAACGTAGGCCGGATAAGATGCGCTAGCGTCGCCATCCGGCACTTTATCCTGCAACACTCTCCACGCTCAAACGCTGAATAATATCCTGACGCAGTTGGTATTTTTGTACTTTACCGGACGCTGTGCGCGGTAATTTCTCTACGATCACAATGTGCTCAGGGTATTTGTACTTTGCCACCCGCTTGCGACTAAAAAAGGCTACCACTGACTCCAGCGACAGCGAATGGTGCGGAGGTTTTAGCACCACATACGCACACGATCTTTCGCCTAAACGATCGTCCGGCATTGCCACAACGCAGGCATCATGGATACGCGGATGCTGCAACAGAATATCCTCGACCTCGCGGCTACTGATATTTTCTCCACCGCGCACAATAATATCTTTCTTACGCCCGGTGATTTTGATGTATCCGGCATCGTCCATTCGGCATAAATCGCCGCTGTAATACCAGCCGTCTTGATCCAGCGCACGGGCGGTGAGTTCGGGTTCATCGAGATAGCCCATAAACACATTGGGCCCGCGGGAGGCCTCTTCTCCTTCCATACCCGCAGGCAACGTGTTACGTGCCTCATCGACGACTTTAATTTCCACGCCGGATGCGGCATATCCGTCGGTGTTCATCATGCGGGAAAGCGAATCATCCAGATTGACCACCGCGTGCGGCGAGCTTTCTGTTGAGCCATAGACGCTTAAAAGTTTAATGCCGAGCAGCTGACAATCGCGGGCTATTTTTTTCGGAATAGTGGTGCCGCCGCATAAGAAAAAGCGTAACGACGAGAGATCGTAGGGATGTTTTTCCACGCTACACAGCATGTCATAGACGAACGGTGTGGCGCCGAGTACGCAGGTACAGCGCTGCTGTACCAGTAATTCGAGACAGGCTGCTGGAGTAAAAATATCCAGCAGTACGCTGCGTGCGCCAATTAAAAACGGTGCGGTCACGCCATGTAAAAAACCGGTAGCATGGCCAAGTGGCGCGGGCATTAAAAATACATCCAGCCAGGTAAGATTAAGACGGGCACAATAGATGCGTTCACTGGCCAGGATGTTGTTGTGGGTCAGCATTACCCCTTTGGGCATCCCCTCTGTTCCGGAGGTAAACAGCACCGCAGCCAGCTCATCGGCATGCACACTAATTGGCTGGGTTAATGGTGGTGATAAAAGAAGCTGGCTGAGTGCCAGTGAGCCTGTCGCGGGTGCCAGCTTATCGACGGCAACAATCTGTTGCAGATGCGGCAGCTGGTTTTGCAAGGGCAGGATCAGATCTACCGGCCGGGTTTGTTTAAACAGCGTAGGTGCGAAAAAAATCTTTGCCTTGCATTTGTTCAGTACCCATACCAGCTCGGCTTCGCGCCAGGCAGGAAGTAGTGGTACGGAAACCGCTCCGGTTTTCAGACAGGCCAGATAGATAAGGGTAAATTCACACCAGCCGGGCAGTTGAAAGGCGACGCGGTCACCTGGCTGGATTCCGCAGGCTAACAACCAGGTCGCCAGACGGCTGGCCGCGCTGTCGAGCGCGGCGTAGGTGTATGAATCGCCGTGATTATCGACCACAGCGATTTTGTCCGGCATCGCCTGGGCTGTTTGGCTCCAGTAATCACCCAGCGATGCATCCCCCCAAAACCCTTGTTGTCGATAAGCTTCCCGACGTTCGGCATTAAACGTTAATGTGACACTCATGAGTTATTCCCTGGATAATTTCGGTACACGTCCTGCCGAATAACAGATGTGCTGTATCCGGCGTGCAACAGGCGATACGTGTTAGCCGTAACGGAAATCCACACCAAATGTCCCAACCGGGTATTCCCATTGTTCGAGGATAGTAGAGCCGCACAGAACCCGGCAGGTACCACATTCCAGGCAGCCTGCGGAATCAAAATGAATATTTCCACTTTCGTCCTGCTTATACAGTCCAGCAGGACAGGCTTTCAGCAGTTTGCGAAATTCTTTCATGTCAGGATGTTCGGTAAGGATGATGTGCGGATGCCCCTCATCGACATTGAATTTATTAACGCCCAGTTTGACGTCAACATTTACGGTGTCGTCCTGACTCATAGTGCGGTTGCTCCCTTGATGCCGTCTTTCAGTAGGTTCATCAGCCCAATCTGCTTCGCGTGGGATAAAATGGTCTTGCGAATTGGCTGGTTTGGGCTGCCATCAACGGTGAACATATCGCTCATGATATCGGCCACCATGCGCGGGTATTGGGTAAACAAACGGGGGTTTTCCATTAGCGCGGGGATCTTACGGAAATGCTGTAAATCACGCATCACACAACCCTGTGCAAGGGCGCGTTTGTAGTCCATCAGGCTGTTGGCGGAGAAATCCTGACGTTCTTTCGCTGCAATGGCGGTTTTGGCCGCAGCCTCTGCTGAAGCAATCGCCAAATCCATGCCACGCACGGTGTAACCCAGGTTCAGACAAAAACCGGCGGCGTCGCCGACTATCATCACACCGTCATCAACCAGCTTCGGTACCATCGCCAGGCCGCCTTCCGGCACCATGTGTGCGGAATACTCCAGCAATTCACCGCCGGCGATCAGTGGGCGAATAGTGGGGTGCTGTTTAAAATCTTCCAACATTTGCGGAATGCTTTTTGTCGCATGCCCGATATTGCCCAGACCACATACCAGTCCCAGAGAGACGGAGTCTTTGTTGGTATACAGGAAACCTCCGCCCATCAGGCCATTAGATGGCGAACCGGCAAACAACCAGGCGGCACCTTCATTTCCTGACAGATTAAAACGATCTGCAATGACTGCTGGCGGCAGGCCGATCAGTTCTTTTACGCCAACGGCATAATGATGTGCCGAAGAAGGCGGTACCATTCCCAGTGAACGTCCCAGCATGGAATTGACGCCATCAGCAAGGATAACGATATTGGCTTCCAGGATATCGTCACCCGCCTGCACGCCAGTGACTTTGTTGCCTTCCCGGATCAGGGAATCGACGCGAACGCCCGGAATAAACTGAGCCCCGGCCTGTTCGGCTTTTTCCATCAACCAGGGATCGAGCCTGTTGCGCAATACGGTATATGAGTCCTGCGCTGGGGTATTGTCTTTTTCACGGTGGAAATCGAGAGTGACAGCACTTTCTTCCGTCAGGAAAGAGATTTTTTCGCGGGTCACTTTCCGTTCGACAGGGGCTTCCTCTGCAAAGCCGGGCATAATGTGCTCCAGGCTATGCGTGTAGAGTCGTCCTCCGGTCATGTTTTTGCTGCCGGCACTGTTTCCGCGCTCAATAACCAGCACGTCCAGCCCGGCCTGGGCCATCACGTAACCTGCTACCGCACCCGCCACGCCAGCACCGACCACAATGGCATCAAATTTTTCATCTGACATGTTCTTTGCTCCTTTCCCGCTGCGAATGCAGCGGGATATGTGCGTTAAATGTGGCTGTTAGCGACTGAGCTGTTCGATAAGGGCCGGGACGACTTTGTAAATGTCACCAACCAGACCGTAATCGGCGTAGTTGAAGATCGGGGCTTTTTTATCTTTATTGATGGCGACTATGATCTTCGCGCCGTTCCCGCCGACCATATGTTGAATTTGCCCTGAAATGCCCAACGTCAGGTACAGATCTGATTTCAACAGCACGCCGGATACGCCAATATAGCGCTCGCGCTCCATCCAGTTTTCACCTTCGGCAATAGGGCGTGAACAACCCACTTCGGCACCCAGAACGGCGGCAAGATTGCGTACCATCTGCAGGTCGCTCTCGGCCACCAGGCCACGACCGACGCCAACCACGCGTTTGGCTTTGCTGAGATCGACACTGCTGAGAGATTTGGCGCGACGTTCCTGGCAAACAATCTCATGAAGTGGCGTGATATAAGGTGCTGAGATGACAGGGCAAGTGTGCGCAGGATTGGTTTCTGCTGGTTCAAACATACCAGGGGCAAGCGTGATAATCGCCAGCGCGCTATTCAGTTTTTCTTTACCGAATGCCAGACCGCCATACATACGGTGTTCTGCAAACAGCGCACCTGCATCGAGAGTGACCGATGTGGCGTCGTTTACCATCGCCGCATTGAGTTGCATGCTTAACCGCGCGCCCAGTGATTTTGTGCGTTTAGACGCAGGCATCAGCAACAGGCCGGTGTGCGTTTGCAGTAAGGCTGAGACAGTCTCGGCGTAGTTTTCAACACGCTGCAGTTCACTGGCGTGTTCGAGCACGATGATGTCATCGGCACCCAGCGCTTTCACCTGATCGGCCTGTTCGTTGCCCTGCACAATAAGGTGTACCTGCTCGCCCCACTGGCGGGCGGCGGTCATTAATTCCGCATAGCGTTCTACGTTATCGCTAAACACCCATACGTTGGCTAATTTACTCATGATGATTGTTCTCCGTTGGGCTTAGTTCAGGGCTTTTTTCAGATGTTCGGCCAGTTCGGCAATGGCTTCTGCTGAGTCATTTTCCAGAATGATGTGCTTACGTTCTGTCTGCGGTGGAACGCTAAGGCTGACTAATTCCGCCAGCGGTGACGCTGGCGTCCAGCCAATATCGCTGGCCTGCCAGGGGGTGACGGGTTTTTTGCCGGCACCAAGAATAGCTTTCATTGCCGGAATCCGCGGTGTATTGATATCCGAGGTCACGCAAATTACTGCCGGGAGCGGCAGGTCAATGACTTCGACTTCATCTTCAAGGGTTCGCTCAACCAGAATGCGGTCGCCGTTACGTTGGATGTTGCTTACCGCGTTAACCACAGGAAGCTGCAGGAGCTCACCTACCAGTAGACCGACCTGTTGTGCGTAGACATCGCCGGACCCTTCCCCGAACAGCATCAGATCGAATTTAATGTTTTTAGCCGCACAAGCCAGCGCCTGGGCGGTATCGCGCGGCAGCGCATGCTCCAGCTGAGGGTCCTGCACCATAAACAGGCTATCCGGACCGCGGGATAGCACGTCTTTACGTACTTTAGAGTTTTGCAACAAGGAGCCGCCCACGGTTAAGGCGACAATCTCATCGCCTTCGGCGGTAAGTTGTGTGGCGGCTTCAATCGCATTCAGATCAAATTGACTGATTTTGGCATCGGCCCGATCAAAGTTAAGCGAGCGCTCTGGGGTAATAACAATGTCCTGTTCTTCAGGCACCAACTTAAAGCAGGTTATTATTTTCATGGCATCTCCAGTGAGTCACGTTCGGATGATGACGAAGTGCGTCATTATCGGCAGTAGGGAAAATTTGACTGAAAATAGTGTGCGGCAGAGTGGGGCCTGTTTTCGACGGGGCAATCTGTTTTCATTCCCAACAATCTTGCAGAAAAATGTGCAACGGCGATGCGGAGTTTCTAAGCGAGGAGTAAAAGTTGTGTACGCAAGGTTACACCGTAAAAACAGTAAACGAGGGTGTAATTGAGAAATGCATCCTATTTTTAAGCGATATCTGCCCGCATTTGTTTCTGATATGTAAATCATTAATGTTGAATTAATAACATTTATTCTTTTCAATTAGTATAAAACGTAAATAACGCACGCTAACAGTGTTCCTGGACAAGAAGTGTCATCTTGCAGACGGCGCAAATAATTTTGTTTCGCTTGGATAGAATATCGTTGTATAACGTGGTTAATCGTTATCATTTAACACTATTAATTTTCCGCACATTTACCATCTAAAGGTGGAGGCTGTCATGTATCAACGATGTTTTGATAATGCCATGGAAACCCTTTTTGAGCAGGGGAAGACCCCCAGATTTTCGCGATTCGTCATCAGTGATGATCCTAACTGGGAGTCGGGCCACCATGTGCATGACAATGAAACCGAACTTATCTATGTCAAAAAAGGTGTCGCGCGCTTAATTATTGATTCTTCACTGTATGTCGCTCACGCCGGGGATATTGTGGTGATAGAACAAGGA
Source organism: Citrobacter sp. RHBSTW-00029 (assembly GCF_014104295.1). NCBI lineage: Bacteria > Pseudomonadati > Pseudomonadota > Gammaproteobacteria > Enterobacterales > Enterobacteriaceae > Citrobacter > Citrobacter sp. RHBSTW-00029. The sequence goes on along the minus strand of NZ_JABXRT010000001.1, from coordinate 2,076,397 downwards.
CGGTTACATGCTGTCGCCTCGGATAGCAACGCACCTGCCACGACCTACACCTGTGCACTGTACGGTTTTCGCTTCAATGGTTGGCAGGATAACCAGCTGTTGCAGTTACACTCGTGTCCGGTCATCAGCGTCGGCCAGGGAAAGGAGGTTATTAAGAGTATTTTTAATGAACTGAGTATTATGATACCGCAGTGTAAAAATAATCTGTCATCCTCTGCTTATGATGCCTTTGCCTACGCATTAACCGTCTTGTATTACGAAAACTTTAAAAATGCTTATCGTTCGGAGCAGGGGTATATTAAAAAAGACGTGTTAATTAAAGATGTTCTGGTGTATTTGAATAACAACTTTCGCGAAAAAATCACACTCGATCAGTTGTCGAAAAAATTTCGCGCCAGTGTGAGTTATATTTGTCACGAATTCACTAAAGAGTATCGTATTTCGCCGATTAATTATGTTATTCAGCGACGGATGACGGAGGCAAAATTTTCGCTGACGAATACGGAAGCGTCGTTAGCGGAAATCTCGTGGCGGGTGGGGTATGAAAATGTTGATCACTTTGCCAAACTCTTCCAGCGACACGTAGGCTGTACTCCCAGCGATTATCGTAAGCAGTTTAAAAATAATCTGACTGAGCAGGAATGCCTGCAGCCGGAAATCTGATTTTCTGGCGTAAGTCCGGATAGCGTTTATCCGCTATCCGGATGATAGTACGGCTTACTTGTTTTGATAATCTTTCAGGATCTGACGTCCGGCGACGTAGATCATGATTTCATCGGTGCCACCGCCAATGCGTTCGCAGCGTACATCACGCCAGAACCGGGATACCCGGGCTTCATCGGTATAACCCAGACCACCCATTATCTGAATCGCGTCGTCGATAACTTCCATTGCTGTGCGCGCGCAGTACAGTTTTGCCAGCGCCGCGCTGGTACGCAGTGATTGTTCCTGATCGGCCTGCCAGGCGACTTTCAATACCATATTGCGCATGTTTTCGATTTTAACCGCCATCAGCGCCAGTTTTTCCTGGATCATCTGGTTGTGGCCAATCGGTTTACCAAAGGCGATACGCTGGTTGGCGTAACGTGCGGCATCCTCGAAAGCGCATTCGGCAAAGCCGGTGCTGCGTGCTGCGTTGATCAGTCTCTCCATTTCGAAGTTGTACATCACGTTGAGGAAGCCCATACCCTCTTCGCCGACCATATCACTTTCGTCAACTTCAACGTCATCAAGATAGACTTCGCAGGTACTTAACATGTGCCAGCCGATTTTGTGCAGCGGATTAACTTTGATGCCGGGTTTCTTCGAATCCACCCACCACAGGGTAAAGGCTTTCTTCGGGTCTTTCGGCTCGGGATCGCGAGCCAGAACCAGCATATACGGGTACTCTTTGGCACCGGTAATAAAGGTTTTTTGCCCGTTAAGGTACACCTTGCCGTTTTTGCGGGTGTAGCTGGTGGTGGCGCTGTTGTTATCTGAGCCAGCTCCCGGTTCGGTTAACGCCAGCGCATAGGCCGGATCGCCCGTTTCCATGGTGCTTTCAGCGGTTTTACGTAGCTGCTCCGCGGAGCCAAAACGGCGCATACTGTGGATACACTGGCCGTTAGTGATCAGAAAGGCAGGCGCACCACATTTTGAGACTTCCATCAGCGCCAGCATTTGCGTGACGTAATCTGCCGGAATGCCACCGAACTCTTCCGGCACGCCCAGCATCGAAATACCGTTATCCGCAAGCGCGCGCATAAATTCTTTAGGGTAGGTGGAGGTCTGATCGCAGGTGCGGAAATATTCTTCCGGGAAATTACTGGTGATCAGTTCCCGAATGCTGGCAAGCAGCAGCTCTTGTTCTTCAGTTAATGAAAAGTCCATCAGGGTACTCCTTTTAATTGGCGGCGTCGGGCAAAACAAAACCCATCGTGGCATCGATAAATAATCTTTCGTCCATCAGTTTCAGGTCTGGAGAAATAACGGGGGTGAATTCCATTTTGTCCAGAATGTCTTCTTGTAAAGAAACACCTGGGGCAATTTCCACTAAATGGAGGCCATCTTCTTTTAACGTAAATACGGCGCGTTCGGTGATGTAACGTACATCCAGTCCACGTTCGAGGGCAATTTTTCCACTGAAGGTGATTTCAGGTAATTCGCTAACGAATTTCTTCACCCGACCTTCCTGCACGATATTCAATTTGCCGTCGGCAACATCTGTTTTCAGACTTCCGGCTGTCAGGGTGCCGCAGAAAATAATTTTCTTCGAGGTGGCGCTGATATCAATAAAACCGCCAGTGCCCATGATCTTGCCATTGAATTTATGCACACCGACGTTGCCGTGCTGATCGACTTCGGCGAAGCTTAAATAGCACACATCCAGACCGCCACCGTGGTAGAAGTCAAACTGGGAGGTCATATCCAGAATAGCGCGGGTATTGACGTTGGCCCCAAAAGCGATGCCCTGCGAGGTAATACCACCGATTGGCCCGGTTTCAACCGTCAGTATGAAGTCATCGGCGCAGCCTTCTTCACGCGCGACGAGACCAATACCATCGGCAATTCCAACGCCAACGTTACCCACTGCACCTTTGCGCATTTCGAACAGCGCACGTCTGGCCACCAGTTTACGTTGGTTAAGCGGCAGGGCAGTTTGCAGGCTGTCATCAAGGATGAAATCGCCTGAAATAAAACGGTTAACCGGCGCTCCGCCATACAACTGAGTCTGTTCTGGATCGATAACGACGATATCCACCAGATAGCCAGGGATCCGCACGGCTTTAGGGTGCAGTGTGGCTTTCTTCACCATTTTTTGTACCTGCATCATGACGATGCCGCCGTTGTTATGCACGGCCTGCGCGATGACCAGCGCATCGAGATACATCACTTCATCTTCAAAGGTGGCGTAGCCTTCGCTATCACAGGTGGTGGCGCGAATAAAGGCGATATTCGGCGCAATGGCTTTGTAGTAGAGATACTCTTTGTTATCAATTTCTACCAGTTTGATCAGATCTTCGGTGGTCACTTCATTGAGTTTGCCACCTTGTTGGCGGGGATCGACAAACGTGCCAATGCCGATATCACTCAAAATACCTGGCTGATGGGCCGCAGAGGCACGCAGGGTTTGAGTTAATACGCCTTGTGGATAGTTGTAGGCGGCTATTTTATTTTGTTCCGCGAGGTCGGATATCCGTGGGGATTGTCCCCAGTGGCCGCACAACGCCCATTTAACTAAACCTTCCTGTGCCAGTGGACTAATACCCCGGTCTGCACGGTCGCCCAGTCCTGTCGGGCTAATTAGCGACAAATTACGTGGGGATTGGCTATTTTTATATTTCTCGGCTAGTGCATTAATTAATGTTGTGGCTTCAAGTATCCCACCGCCAGCGCCTAATACGCAGAGTGTGGCTTCATCCGGAATATAATCAATTGCGTCAGCTGCAGATAATACCGGTACCCGACCATTTAAGCGTGTTGGTCTTGAAAGTTTCATATAAACTCCAGGTTATATTCGTGCGAATGCCTATCGCTATATTCGATAATAGTATTTTGCGTTATATTGAAAATATTTAATCGTCTGCCAGATATTCGTGGTAAAACGAATATCTGGGGCAGGGCGTTATTTATTGCAATTTAAAAATATTGGGCTATTAAGCCTGGTGTAATATTGTCAGAACGGTACGTAGATCGGTTACGGAGATTTGTCCTGGGGCCGAGGCTTTTTTCACCGCACCAAACGTCGCCGCTGAGCCGAAAACTTCGCCGGACAGTCGTGAGATCACACCGGTTTTCGCCATTGACATGGTAATAATTGGGCGGTCGGCGTAGCGTTCCTGCATTTCCAGCGTTGCGCTAAGCAATGTTAGCACATCCGCTTTGCTTTGCGGCATCAACGCGATTTTGGGAATATCTGCACCAAGTTCCTGCATTTTACGCAGTCGCTGGACAATATCATCGGCTGCTGGTGTCTTGTGAAAATCATGATTCGACATAATAACGAAGACATTTTTTGCGTGCGCATGCTCGACGGTCGCTTTAACCAGTTCATCACCGGTGAAAAGCTCCAGGTCGATCATATCTACCAGACCGCTGTCCACTGCTGCGCGGTTTAATGCAATATAGTTTTCGACGGACAGAGCCTGTTCACCCCCTTCTTTGGCACTACGGAAGGTGAACAGCAACGGTTTATCCGCCATCACATCACGGATCGCACGTGCGGCTTCCAGTACTGCGTCAATGGAAGCGACATCTGCGAAATGGTCAACACGCCATTCCAGGATGTCGAAATCCGCTTCGCGATAGGCCAGTGCTTCGCTTTTTACCGTTGAGATGTCTTTACCCATCAGTGAGACAATGATCTTCGGCGCACCCTCGCCAATCACGAGGTTTCTTACGGTTACGGTTTTCATTGATTACCCTTTAACTATTCACAAATACTGCCCATCAGGCTGCAAAACCCATAACCTGTTTGACATACTCCAGCGGGAAATCTTTCCCGGTCCAGAGCTTGAACTGCTCAGCCCCTTGCCACAACAACATGCCGTAACCATCAATCGTTTTGCAACCGGCATGTTGTGCCTGTTGCAACAACCTGGTCATATGCGGGTTATACACGCATTCGGTCACCAGCAGTTCCGGGCGAAGCAGGGAAACGTCGGTCACAATAGATTCGTTATCCAGCGGTTTCATGCCGACTTTCGTGCCGTTGGTCAAAATATCCGCGCTGGCGAGTGCCTCGGCAAATGCCTGTCGATCGGCAAGGTCGATCACGGTGACAACGCAGTCGGTGTTTTCATTAACACGTTTAGCGAATGCCTGCGCCTTTTCAAAGAACTCATCTTTACGGTTAAAGATCTTAATTTCTTTGATGCCTTCAATGGCTGCCTGAGCGCCAATGGCTGTAGACGCGCCGCCCGCGCCCAACAGTACCATGGTTTTACCTTTAATATCGAAGCCGCTTTCTTTAATCGCGCGAATATGGCCGGTGCCGTCGGTGTTGTAACCACGCAGGTAGCCATCATCATTAACGATGGTGTTGATTGCGCCAACCAGTTTGGCGGCAGGTGTTAATTCATCAACATATTCACAGGCCAACTGTTTATTGGGCATAGATACCCCGGTGCCGCGCATTTTTAACGCTTTTAAACCAGCAATTGCATTAGCAAACGTTGAGTTATCGACTTCAAATGCCATGTAGGTAAAAGGCAGACCCGCTTTTTCTAATGCTTTATTTTGCATTTCAGGGGACAGACTGTGTCTGATAGGGTAGGCCATCAGACCAATCAGTTCATATTTTGCAGTTACGTCCATTTGATACTCCTTCTAAACAATTTATTGAAAATAACGTTCGCCCAACCGCACATCATTTTTGGGGATATCAAATACGCGGTAATAGCGAATAAAGACGATGATGGCGGTGATGAATGCCAGCAGAGCAAATGCAAGGTCCAGCAAAATGATGTATTGCAGGCCGATGTTAGAAAGGTATCCGGTGATCAGTGGGATAATAAAGTTGGCTACACCACCCATCATCATATAAACACTGGTGACTTTGGCTTTGCTCTTCGGGAAAAACTCTGACATCACCGAGACACCGAGCTGTAAAATACCGCCAGCAGCAGAAAAGCCAATCAGAAACGAACCTGCGTTACAAACCAGCGGAGAGGGATACAGATAAATGACCGCAGCGGTAATGCTTGCCAGACCAGCGTTAAAAACGTTAGCCCAAATGGGGCGAACCATTTTCTTCAGGAGGGCAGCAAAGATGAATACGCAGACCAGCGATCCCATGCTGTAGTAAGAGATGGTTTTTAGTGCGTCAGTTTCTGCCATGCCAGCAAATGCCATGGCATATTTCGGCATCCAGACCACGATGACATAAAAGGTTGAGAATGCGGCAACCCCAAACAGCACGGAAGCGACACCTTCCAGCCAGACCAGGGGTTTACTGTTCATCTGTGGCAGATCTTTGGCGAGACCCGCGTCCACCATCTGGCTGGGAAAGCGACTTTTTAACAGCATCAGGGTGATGACCACGAACAGTACACCCGGGATGATGACCGCATAGCCGTACCAGACATGGTTGAGCAGCATGGTGCTGACGACGATGGGGTAAATCATCTGGCCAAACGACACCATGGCTTTAACCAGAATAACCGCCGAGCCGGATGCTTTAGGGAAACATTCCATTAACGCCGGATAACCGCCGGTATCCAGCGCTGAATTCGCTACGCCAACGCATACAGCCAGAATAAAGGCAATCATCAGATTGGGGCTGGCGGGAATACCGAAGAAGAACAGCATATATAGAATAACGCCTAACAGAATGATAGCCCGACGACCGAACTTATCTGAGAGAACGCCAAAGAATAAAATACTGACCAGTCGACCAAGACCAATGCCGGAAATTAGATAGGCAATCCCTGCATTATCGGTTGAAAACTTTTCAGCCAGGGAGGTCATGTTTTGCGCCAGTGTGATGACGCTAATACCGTGTAAAAAATAACTTAAATAAATACAGGTTATCGCCAGAAGAAATGGCGTGTTAAAGGTCTTTTTCTGAGACATTTTTTCACAACTCCTTGCGGATTTTAAAATTATTCTGTGCTCGTCGGTGTAGTTTAAATTTCGGCGACCTTGTGATTAATATACCGGGCAGTAGTTATTGTACCTACATAGCATGGCGTTTAAGTTACCAGGTATATTGCATATCAAACTGTGAAACCTAATTCGTCAGACCGACGTTTTGCCGTTATTTTAAAAATACGTCCAATTATTTTGCAGAAGAGGGGAACAATATTGCACCCGCGTTATTGTGCGAGTGGTGCCATGTTTAACTGACGCTTTGCTGCAAGCCGGCTGCGATAACCAATAAACAGTGCCAACAGGAAACCGAACGCAGCGATACCCGCATCAAACCACATGATGTGCGCAATACTGGTTTCGGAGAGCCTGGCGGTAATCAGTGGGATCGTGAAGGTCGCGATACTGCCCGCGCTGTAGTAAATACCGGTAGCTTTACCTTTCGCCTGCGGGAAGCGAGCGGCCATTAGCGTTAGACCGATTTGCACGACGCCTCCGGCTGATGAGAACCCGATGACAAAGGCGAATGTAATCACGACCCAGGTCGTTGGATGCAGGCAAACTGCCAGCAGCGCGACAAAGGAGATAAAGGTGTACAGCATCAACAGAGACGTGGCACGACCCGCTTTTCTCGCCAGGGGAGCAGTAATGAATACGCACAGCAGAGAACCACAGGTGTAAATACTTAACAGCTTGATAGATAACGTATACGGCATACCGGCGACAAACTGACCATACTGTGCCAGCCACTGGCTAACCAGATAAAATGTGGCCATCGAGATATAGCCATACAGGGTGTAACTCCCCAGATCGAGAAGGGAACAACCATGCTTCGGCTGAATAGGTTCCTGTAAAGAGGATGATGGCATGATGGAATGCTTCGGCCCCGGATGTGCAGGGAAGCGGCAGCGAAACAAAAATATGCCGTTAACCGCCATAATTCCCGCCGCCAGCAAGAAAGACCAGCCAAACCAGAGTTCAGCCCACACCAGCAGGCTGATAACCATCGGCAACAGAAACTGGCCGCTGGACACAAAGGCTTTAATCAGGATATTGGCGGTGCCGGGTGAACGGGGGAAGGCTTCCATCAGGCTGGGGTAGGTTCCGGCATCAAGAAAACTGTTTGCCATTCCCGCTAAAAAACCAAAGGCGTAGGCAATCACAATGCTGTGAGTATTGATGATGCCAAAAAAGAAGATGAGGTAGCAGATCATGCCAAAAATGATAAACGGTCTGCGCCCATAGCGATCGGACAGCATGCCTGCAACTAATAAAACGCTTAACCGACCGATACCAAGGGAGGAGATGACAATCGAGACCCCCGCGGCATTGGTTTGCCACTGCTGTTCAAGTGAGGACATATTGAGGGACATCAGAATGACCCCCATACCGTGTACCAGGTAATTAAGGTACAGCCCTATCGCAGTAGAGAAATAGGTGTTTTTCATAATGTGTTACTCGGCGAAGAGGCTAAATGGATGTTGTATTTTGTGTCGCGTAGGGCGTGTTAGCCCAAATAGTATGCAGACTGCGCGTGAGCGAGGGCATAATGTCGGGTGCCCGTGTTGCAACGTAGTGCTGGCGTTATGACCGCCTAACACAAACGCTCGAGGTTGTGTGCATAGAGCTCCACTGCAGCAGATTGGTAGATTTTCCAGTCGAGAAAATTGTCGTGGTGATAAACTGCCTGAAAAGAAACCAGATCGGGGAAAAAACGCATTGTGTTATTACCAATACGATTATTTATTTTTTCGATGATCGCGTTAATTCTTAACTTTCTCTTTGCTTTCATTTCTGCACAAATGCGCGCGATGTTTTCCGGGATTTCTTTTTCCCCACTTTCCCATTGTTGCCAGGCAACAATGTCGCCATCACGCGCGATATACGCGGCGCTTTCTTCCACCGTCATAGCAAAAATATGGCGGATAGCCTGCAATTCTAATGCGTTCATTATTTCATCACTTCATAAAAGACGGTGGAATAGTAATAGCATTGTTGTGGATATTTCGGCTTGAAGAGAGTCACAGTATCTTGTGCAATATTATTTGTTATTAATCTGTGAAGTTGGTGCATTTGGCGTGAGAGTGAAATAAAACAATTGGCTAGCTGATGTGATGTAGGCCGTGATGGGACGTGGAAATGCAGGATAAAAAAAAGCCCATCGTGGGAGATGGGCAAAGACTACACACAGCAATTCGTTGTTTCACTCAGGGGATTTCCATGCTTATAAATCAATGTGTTGATCTAAAGCCTTGGGGTAATAGTAGGCATGCTGGTTTTTCACGTCGATCAGATTCATCTCAATAGTTTAAAAACTGTAAAGAATTTGCGACATAAATGAGTATTCCCACAGCGCTGGAGTTGGGTTTGGTTCGGGGAGCTGCGATGTATTTATCAGCAATAGTAAACAATCAGGCGGCAATGTTGCCGCCTGATGCCGGATTACTTATTGCTTTCGATTTCAGCGATTTCTTCGAGAATTTTATCCGGGTCAGTGCCCGGTGCAGGGGCTTCATTGACCCATGCGGAGAACAGGCGCCATGAAACAGCCAGTACCACTGGGCCGATAAACAGACCAATCATACCGAATGCAATCAACCCGCCGATAACCCCGGAAAGAATAAGGATCAACGGCAAATCAGCCCCCATACGGATCAGCATGGGACGAATAACGTTATCCAGTGTTCCGACCACGCCACTCCACACCAACAGCACCGTGCCCCAGGTAGAATCACCTGTCCAGTAAAGCCAGATAATGGCCGGAATCAGCACCGGTAAAGGCCCCAGTTGCACCAGACAGGAGAGGATCATCAACACCGCCAGTAGTGTCGCGTAAGGTACCCCCGTTACCGCCAGACCAATACCGCCGAGGACTGCCTGTACCAGCGCGGTGACGACCACGCCTAATGCAACCGCACGAATGGCCTGTGCTGCCAACAGGATTGCCGCGTCACCGCGTTTTGATGCAAGACGGCAGGCGAAGTGGCGAATGCCTAGCGCCACCTGCTCACCGCGCCAGTACAGCAGGGCGCTGAATAGCAACATCAAGCCACAGTGCATCATAAAGCGGCCAATATGCGCGGCCTGACCAACAAACCAGGTGGTTGTGGTACCGATATAGGGACGAACCTTAGCCATGATAGCCGAACCGCCCATATCCAACAGGCTGTGCCATGCGCCATAGAGTTTGGCACCCACCAGAGGAATACTGTTTAACCACGCCAGATCCGGCAGCGTCATATCACCGGCGGTAACGGCATGAATCAGTGGACCACTGCCATCAACGATGCTGTTGACCAACAGAGCGATAGGAATAATAAATAACAGAACTAACAACAGGGTCATCACCAGCACGGCCAGCGAACGGCGTCCCCACAGCAATTTTTGTATACGTATCAGGATGGGCCAGGTCGCAATGACCACCGTACCTGCCCAGGCAAAACCGAGGATAAAGGGTTGCACAATCCAGAGACAGGCCACAATCATGATGGCTAAAAACAGCACCGATAGCAGCACTTGTGCAATATCCCTGGGCTGACGGAAATTTACCATAAATACTTTTCACCTTTGTCTTTGCGTCAGAACGTTGACGCGACGTGAACACGTTAATCACACTCTATAATGATGAGCAATTTCAGCGGTTTTGAACAGGCGGATTCTGCCTGTAAATCTGCTGAGCGTATTAGAAAAAAATGTGATACAACAAACAAAGCAACACGCAAACGATTAAATTCACAACACAGACCGCAGGAAAGGGTCACTATAATGATTCCACAAATTTCTCAGGCGCCAGGTGTCGTTCAACTGGTGCTCAATTTTTTGCAGGCGCTGGAGCAGCAAGGGTTCACGGGCGATACGGCAACGAGCTATGCCGATCGTCTGACAATGTCGACGGATAACAGTATCTATCAGCTTCTGCCTGATGCCGTGGTTTTCCCTCGTTCGACGGCTGATGTGGCGCTTATTGCCCGCCTGGCGTCAGAACCGCTCTTTTCGTCGTTGATTTTTACCCCTCGCGGCGGCGGCACAGGCACCAACGGGCAGGCGCTTAATCAGGGCATTATTGTTGATATGTCCCGTTACATGAGCCGCATCATTGAAATCAATGTGCAGGAAGGTTGGGTGCGGGTAGAGGCGGGGGTGATAAAAGATCAGCTTAACCAATATCTGAAACCCTACGGCTATTTCTTTGCGCCTGAATTGTCCACCAGTAACCGGGCGACGTTGGGGGGAATGATCAACACCGACGCTTCCGGGCAAGGTTCGCTGGTCTACGGTAAAACCTCCGATCACGTGCTGGGTATTCGCGCGGTATTGATGGGCGGGGATATTCTCGATACCCAGCCGATGCCGGTTGAATTTGCCGAAATGCTCGGTAAAAACAATACGGCGATTGGGCGCATCTATAAGACGGTTTATGAACGGTGTCGTGAGAACCGACAGTTGATCATTGACAAGTTTCCAAAGCTCAATCGCTTTTTAACCGGCTACGACCTGCGGCACGTCTTCAATGATGAGATGACCGAGTTTGATTTAACCCGCATCCTTACGGGGTCCGAAGGTACGCTGGCCTTTATCACCGAAGCCCGCCTTGATATCACGCCGCTGCCTAAAGTTCGGCGACTGGTCAACGTCAAATACGATTCGTTTGACTCTGCATTGCGTAATGCGCCAGTGATGGTGGAAGCGCGCGCGCTGTCGGTCGAAACCGTCGATTCAAAAGTGCTTAATCTGGCGCGTGAAGATATTGTCTGGCACTCCGTCAGCGAATTGATTACCGATGTCCCGGATAAAGAGATGCTCGGGCTGAATATCGTCGAGTTTGCTGGTGACGATGAAGCATTAATTGATTCTCAGGTCAGTGCGCTGTGTGAACGTCTGGACGGGCTAATTGCCCGGCAGGAAGCCGGCGTAATTGGCTGGCAGCTGTGTACCGAACTAGCTGGTGTCGAGCGCATCTACGCCATGCGGAAAAAGGCCGTTGGTCTGCTGGGTAATGCCAAAGGCTCTGCGAAGCCGATTCCGTTTGCCGAAGATACCTGCGTACCGCCGGAACACCTGGCCGACTATATTGCCGAGTTCCGTGCGCTACTCGATAGTCATGGCCTGAGCTATGGCATGTTTGGTCACGTGGATGCCGGGGTGCTGCACGTCAGACCCGCGCTGGATATGTGCGATCCGCAACAAGAAGTGCTGATGAAACGCATCTCTGATGATGTGGTGGCGCTGACGGCCAAATACGGTGGTCTGCTATGGGGCGAACACGGGAAAGGTTTCCGTGCTGAGTACAGTCCGGCATTCTTTGGCGAGGAACTGTATCGCGAACTGCGCAAAGTGAAGTCGGCGTTTGATCCGCAAAACCGGCTCAATCCGGGGAAAATTTGCCCTCCGGAAGCCATCGATGCGCCAATGATGAAAGTGGATGCGGTTAAACGTGGGACTTACGATCGTCAAATCCCGCTGGCCGTTCGACAGGAGTGGCGTGGGGCAATGGAGTGTAACGGCAACGGGTTATGCTTTAACTTCGATGCCAAAAGCCCGATGTGTCCGTCGATGAAAATTAGCCTCAATCGCATTCACTCGCCAAAAGGGCGGGCAACGCTGGTACGGGAATGGTTGCGCCTGTTGGCCGATCGTGGGATCGACCCCGTGAAACTGGAAAAAGAGTTGCCAGAAAAACGTGCCAGTTTACGTACGCTAATCGCCCGAACCCGGAACAGCTGGCATGCACGTAAGGGCGAGTATGATTTCTCGCATGAAGTGAAAGAGGCGATGTCCGGGTGTTTGGCATGTAAAGCCTGTTCTACGCAGTGCCCGATAAAAATTGACGTTCCGGAATTCCGCTCGCGCTTCCTGCAGCTGTATCACACGCGCTATCTGCGCCCGCTTCGCGATCACATGGTCGCCACCGTTGAGAGTTATGCACCGCTGATGGCGCGCGCACCTAAAACGTTCAACTTTTTCATCAATCAACCACTGGTACGTAATCTGGCTAAAAAACACATCGGCATGGTGGATTTGCCGCTGTTGTCTGCACCATCATTACAACGACAGCTGGTCGGGCATCGTTCGGCCAATATGACGCTGGAACAGCTTGAAGCTCTCAGCCAGGAGCAAAAAGCACGTACGGTGCTGGTGGTGCAGGACCCTTTCACCAGCTATTACGATGCACAGGTAGTGGCTGATTTCATCCGACTGGTAGAAAAATTGGGTTTGCAGCCGGTGTTGTTGCCATTCTCGCCTAACGGCAAAGCGCAGCATATAAAGGGCTTTTTAAACCGGTTTGCAAAAACGGCGAAAAAGACCGCTGAATTCCTCAACCGGGTGGCAAAGCTGAATATCCCAATGGTCGGTGTCGATCCGGCGCTGGTGCTATGTTATCGCGATGAATACACGCTGGCGCTCGGCGAGCAGCGCGGTGATTTCCATGTCTTACTGGTCAATGAGTGGTTATCGGCTGTACTGGCGTCACAACCGCCGGTCGCTATCGGTGGCGAACCGTGGTACTTCTTCGGACACTGTACCGAAGTGACCGCTCTGCCGGGAGCGCCTGCGCAGTGGGCCGCGATTTTTGCCCGGTTTGGGGCCAAACTGGAAAACGTCAGCGTGGGGTGCTGCGGGATGGCGGGTACCTATGGTCACGAAGTGAAGAATCATCAGAACTCACTGGGGATCTATGAGTTATCATGGCACCAGGCAATGCAACGATTGCCGCGTAACCGTTGTCTGGCTGCCGGGTATTCATGTCGAAGCCAGGTTAAACGCGTAGAAGGCACAGGCGTTCGCCACCCATTACAGGCATTACTGGAGATTATAGGATGATCTGGAAACGTGAAGTCACACTCGAGGCGCTCAACGCCATGGGTGAAGGAAATATGGTCGGGCTGCTCGATATTCGTTTTGTGCATATCGGCGACAATACTCTGGAAGCCACAATGCCCGTGGATCATCGCACCAAACAACCCTTTGGTTTGCTGCACGGCGGGGCGTCTGTCGTGCTGGCTGAGAGCATTGGCTCGGTGGCTGGATATCTGTGTACGATGGGCACTCAAAAAGTGGTGGGCCTTGAGATTAACGCCAACCACGTTCGTTCTGCACGTGAAGGGCTCGTCAGAGGGGTGTGCAGCCCTGTGCATACCGGTTCACGTCATCAGGTGTGGCAAATCGAGATCTTTGATGAGCAGGGTCGGTTATGCTGCACCTCGCGACTGACGACCGCTATTTTGTGATGCATGTTGAGTTTGGTCATTATCTGCGCAGGTAATGGTGTTATACTGTGCAGGTTCTGAACACAAGCGAGGATGATATGTCTACCCAATTAGACCCGGCCCAACTGGCAATAGAATTTTTACGTCGTGATAAAACCGATCTTTCACCAGCTCAGTACCTGAAAAGATTGAAACAATTAGAGCTGGAGTTTGCCGATTTATTAACGCTCTCTTCGACTGAACTGAAAGAAGAGATCTATTTTGCCTGGCGCCTGGGCGTTCATTGATTCCGGTATGCCTGTCGTAATAAAAACCCCGACACATGTGTTCGGGGTTATTTTTTGCCTTAAACCTTGTTTACCACTTCATCTCACCGGTATTCACTTTCGCACTCAGCTCCAGAGAGCTTTCGTCTGCAAGGCCCGGCCATGCTGCGGTCATTGTTTTTATCACGTAGGCTGAACCTTTTTTCGCGCCCAGCGCCTGCTCAAACGACTGCAAATAATCCTGGGTGAAGCGAATCGCTTTATCACCCGTCGGGCGTTCACCAATATAATGACCGGGAATCACCTGAGTGGGATGTAATTGCTGCATTTCACTCAGCACGTTTCGCCATGCCGTGCGCTCTGCCGATGACTGCGTGTCCGCTGTCCAGACGTGAATACCTGAAGCGATACCGGTTCCGCCAATGATGGCGCGGTTCGCCGGGATCCAGACATACGCCGCATAGTCATTAGGATGGCGTAATTCCAGCGTTTCGCCATCAACCGTAAAGCGTGTTTGCGTGGTGGCCTGCGGTACAGTGAGCGATGTTGGCGCGCCATCTTTCATCTGTGGGCCCCAGAACTGTAATTTGGCTTCTTTGGTGGCACGAATATGATCCACCACGTGCGGCGTAGCCAACACCTTGACACCGGGGAAGGCTTTGACAAGTGGCTCAAGGCCAAAGTAGAAATCCGGATCGCCAGACGTGATCACAATGGCTTTCAGCGTCTTACCGCTGGTGCGAATCAGTTGCACCAGTTTTTCACTGTCTTTGGTGCTGAATTGGGCATCAAACAAAATCGCTTCTTTCGGGCCGGACACCAGCGTAGAAGAGACCGGGAAAATAGCCTTTTCCTGCGGATTGTAGACATCCAGCTGTAGTGGAGCGGCAAATGCCGAAGAGGCAAACAGGGGTAACAGCATAGCCAGTGTATTGATTTTCATAACGGGGAACCTTGTGCAGGACATTGTCTTTTGATCGTTCCCGTATTTTAAGGAAATTCGGATCTGTTAGAATTCCCATATCAGGACATGCTGAGTTTCATAAAACGATCGGATGGGATGCAATGGACAGAGTCATGGCGGCAACAGTTTTTAACCATATCTGTGATTTAGGCAGTTTGAGTGCCGCCGCGCGCGCGCTGGGGCTTTCCCGGCCGATGGTCAGTCGCTATCTGGATGAGATGGAAAAGTGGACCGGGGCGCGGCTTATCCATCGTTCGTCACGGCGCTTGACAATCACGCCTGCCGGTGAAGAGGCATTGGTGAAAACCCGCACCCTGGCACAGCTTTCGCGAGATATCGGTGCCGCCGGGCTCGCGCAAACTCCATCGGGCACGCTACGTGTGGCGTGTGCACATTTTACCGCCATACATATTCTGGCGCCGGTGCTGCCCGCGTTTCTTGCTCGCTATCCTGACCTCCGCATTGAAGTTGAGATCAACAATCAACCGGTAAGCCTGGTTGGAGAGCGTATCGATGTGGCGATCCGCATCACGGAAAACCCCGAACCCGGAACGATTGCCCGGCGCTTAGGGGATTGTGAATCGGTGTTATGTGCCTCCGTGGATTATCTTAACCAGCATGGCATCCCAAAAAACGTCGACGATCTTGCGCAGCATAATTGCCTTTATTACAGCGGATTCGCCGGAAAATCATGGCATTTTCTGGATGCGCAAGGGCAAGCTGTCACTGTGGCCATTAAAGGTAATTTAAGCGCCGGTATCTCGTCACTGCTATGTGAATCCGCCCTGGCGGGGATGGGGATTGCGTTGGTACCTGAGCAGGAGGCGAGAGAAGGGCTGGCGCAGGGGGGATTAATACGACTTCTACCCCAACTACAGCCTAAACGCCTGCCGATTTATGGTTTATATCTTTCCCGCGATCACCAGCCTGCGGGGTTGCGACTGTTGCTGGACGCACTGAATGAGACACAGTGCTAACTATGTGATTGAGTGTGTTTATAAAATAGTCAAAGCGCAATTTGTGTTAAAAAAAATTTATCAGTGTATGAGATTCTTCTGATCGCCCCTTCAAGAGCTAAGCCATTGTGAGTGCCGGAGATAAGCGCCGGATGGGGCCGGAACCCTTAAGCCTGCCAGCAAGCAGACTTAAGGGTTTTTTATGGCCCACATGCGCTTTGGGCCGTATTGCTCCCCCGTAGTCATCCCCACCTATCCCTTAAATAGACATTATCTATACATCTTTTAGCATTTGACCTGCCGGAACGATTACACATTCATAATCTATTATTAATCAATGTATTGAATAAAAAAATCCATCCCTGTTAACCCTCGCCGCAGGGTCTATGCTTAATAAAAGTCGTCAAAAAGGGCGGTTAACCCGAATGCCCCTGCTGTTGAGGGGTTGAAGTGATAATCATTATCACTAACATGGTGTTATAGCTTAAAAGCTAGTGACTCGAGGTAACCCTATGGAATTGCATTCAGGAACATTTAATCCCAACGATTTTGCGTGGCGCGGGCTGACGTTAACGCCAGCGGCAGCGGCGCATATCCGTGAACTGGTGGCAAGGCAACCCGATATGTTGGGCGTGCGGTTAGGCGTGAAACAAACCGGGTGCGCGGGATTCGGCTATGTGCTGGACACCGTCAAGCAACCTGAGAAAGACGATCTGCTCTTTGAAACAGAGGGCGCCAGACTTTATGTCCCGTTACAGGCGATGCCGTTTATCGATGGAACTGAAGTCGATTTCGTGCGTGAAGGATTAAATCAGTTATTTAAATTTCATAACCCGAAAGCCCAGAACGAATGTGGCTGTGGCGAAAGCTTTGGGGTATAGGCGGTACTATGTCTCGTAATACTGAAGCAACTGACGATGTCAACACCTGGGCTGGCGGGCACCTCAATTACAAAGAGGGGTTCTTTACCCAACTCAAAACCGATGAGCTGGCCAAAGGGATCAACGAAGAGGTCGTGCGCGCGATTTCGGCAAAACGAAATGAACCCGACTGGATGCTGGAATTCCGTCTGAATGCGTTTAACGCGTGGCTGACCATGGAAGAACCACACTGGCTAAAAGCGCACTATGACAAACTGAACTACCAGGATTACAGCTATTACTCTGCACCTTCTTGCGGTAATTGTGATGAAACCTGCGCCTCTGAGCCGGGCGCGGTGCAACAAACGGGCGCGAATGCATTTTTAAGCAAAGAGGTTGAAGACGCGTTCGAGCAGCTTGGCGTGCCGGTCCGTGAAGGCAAAGAGGTGGCGGTGGATGCCATTTTCGATTCGGTGTCAGTCGCAACGACCTACCGCGATAAGCTGGCGGAACAGGGTATTATTTTCTGCTCGTTCGGCGAAGCCATCCACGATCATCCTGAACTGGTAAAAAAATACCTCGGTACCGTCGTCCCGGGGAATGACAATTTCTTTGCCGCGCTGAATGCGGCGGTAGCATCAGACGGCACGTTTATTTATGTGCCGAAAGGCGTGCGTTGCCCAATGGAACTGTCGACCTATTTCCGTATCAATGCAGAAAAAACCGGACAGTTTGAACGCACGATTCTGGTGGCGGATGAGGGGAGTTACGTCAGCTATATCGAAGGTTGTTCGGCACCAGTGCGTGACAGTTACCAACTGCATGCGGCGGTGGTTGAGGTGATCATCCATAAAGATGCTGAGGTGAAGTATTCAACGGTACAAAACTGGTTCCCCGGCGATGGCAATACTGGCGGCATCCTGAATTTCGTGACCAAACGTGCGCTGTGTGAAGGCGAAAACAGCAAAATGTCATGGACGCAGTCAGAGACCGGTTCAGCCATTACCTGGAAGTACCCGAGCTGCATTTTGCGCGGTGATAATTCGATCGGCGAATTCTACTCCGTTGCGCTGACCAGCGGTCATCAGCAGGCCGATACCGGCACCAAAATGATCCACATTGGCAAGAACACGAAATCGACCATTATCTCGAAAGGGATTTCTGCCGGACATAGCCAGAACAGCTACCGCGGCTTAGTGAAAATTATGCCTACCGCCACTAACGCCCGCAACTATACCCAATGTGATTCGATGCTGATCGGGGCGGACTGTGGGGCGCATACTTTCCCGTATGTGGAGTGCCGTAACAACAGCGCTCAGCTTGAACATGAAGCGACGACCTCGCGCATTGGCGAAGATCAGTTGTTTTACTGCCTGCAACGTGGCATCAGCGAAGAAGATGCTATCTCGATGATCGTCAATGGTTTCTGTAAAGACGTGTTCTCTGAGCTGCCGCTGGAATTTGCTGTGGAAGCGCAAAAACTTCTCGCCATAAGTCTTGAACACAGCGTCGGCTAAAATTTAAGGAAAGCACATGTTAAGCATTAAAGATTTACAGGTCAGTGTGGAAGATAAGGCGATACTGCGTGGGCTGAGTCTTGAGATTCGCCCCGGAGAAGTCCACGCCATTATGGGGCCGAACGGTTCCGGGAAAAGCACGTTGTCTGCGACACTCGCCGGACGAGAAGACTATGAAGTCACCGGCGGGACGGTAGAATTCAACGGTAAGGATTTACTGGAACTGTCACCGGAAGACCGTGCCGGTGAAGGCATCTTTATGGCATTTCAGTATCCGGTAGAAATCCCCGGCGTCAGTAATCAGTTTTTCCTGCAAACGGCACTGAATGCTGTGCGCAGCTACCGTGGCGAAGAGTCGCTGGACAGGTTTGACTTCCAGGATCTGATGGAAGAAAAAATTGCGTTGCTGAAGATGCCGGAAGATTTGCTCACCCGTTCGGTCAACGTGGGCTTCTCCGGCGGAGAGAAAAAGCGTAATGACATTTTGCAAATGGCGGTACTGGAGCCTCAGTTGTGCATTCTGGATGAGTCGGACTCCGGGCTGGATATCGATGCGCTGAAAATCGTCGCAGACGGCGTGAACTCGCTACGCGACGGGCAACGCTCATTTATTATCGTCACCCACTACCAGCGAATCCTCGACTATATCAAACCCGATTACGTCCACGTTCTCTACCAGGGGCGCATTGTGAAGTCCGGTGATTTTACGTTGGTTAAACAGCTGGAGGAGCAAGGGTATGGCTGGCTTAGTGAACAGCAGTAACGTGCTCCAGCAGTGGCATCATCTGTTTGAAGCGCAGGGTGAGCGTCGCTCACAGCATGCGCAACAACACCTGCAACAGATGTTGCGGCTGGGGTTGCCGACGCGTAAACATGAGGACTGGAAATACACGCCGCTGGAAGGGTTAACCAACAGCCAGTTTGTCAGTGATGTTGCTGAGATAACGTCAGCCCAGTGTGAAGCATTGGCACCGGCTATTGATGCCATACGACTGGTATTTGTCGACGGGCAATTCTCTCCAACGCTGAGCGACAGCACAGAAGGTAGCGGTTTTGACATTACCGTTGATGATGCGCGTCAGGCGCTCCCTGCGGCTATCCAGCCAGAAGTGTTCCTGCATCTGACCGAAAGCCTCTCACGCAGCGTCACGCACATTCAGGTCAAACGATATCAACGTCCAGCGAAACCGCTGCTGTTGATGCACATCACCCAGGGGCTGGCAGGTGATGAGGTGAATACCGCGCACTATCGTCACCATCTTGAACTGGCCGAAGGTGCAGAGGCTAGCGTCATTGAGCACTATGTTAGCCTGAATGCGCATCGACATTTTACCGGTGCGCGCTTAACGATGAACGTGGCGGCAAATGCCCATTTTCACCATATCAAACTGGCGTTTGAGAATCCGGTTAGCCACCATTTCGCGCATAACGATATCCAGTTAGGGGCAGATGCGACGGCGGTGAGCTACAGCTTCTTACTCGGTTGTGCGGTATTACGCCATAACACCAGTACCCAGCTTAATGGGGAGAACAGCACACTGCGCCTTAACAGCCTGGCGATGCCGGTGAAAAATGAAGTCTGCGATACCCGAACCTGGCTTGAACACAATAAGGGGTATTGCAACAGCCGCCAGTTACATAAAACGATTGTCAGCGATAAAGGCCGGGCGGTGTTTAATGGCCTGATTAACGTGGCGCAGCATGCCATTAAAACCGATGGTCAGATGACCAACAATAATTTGCTGCTCGGTAAACTGGCAGAAGTGGATACCAGGCCGCAGCTTGAAATCTACGCTGATGACGTGAAATGCAGCCACGGGGCGACGGTAGGGCGGATCGACGATGAACAGATGTTCTATCTGCGTTCGCGTGGGATTGGCCAGCAGGATGCCCAACAGATGATTCTCTACGCGTTTGCCGCTGAACTGACGGAAGCTCTGAGCGATGAAACGCTGAAACAACAGGTACTGGCGCGGATAGCCCAACGTCTGCCGGGAGGCGTAGCATGACATTTCCCATTGAAAAAGTACGGGCGGACTTTCCGGTCCTGACGCGTGAGGTCAACGGCTTACCGCTGGCTTACCTCGACAGTGCTGCCAGTGCGCAAAAGCCCAACCAGGTGATTGATGCCGAGGCAGAGTTTTATCGGCATGGCTATGCGGCTGTCCATCGGGGGATTCATACGCTCAGCGCTCAGGCGACGGAAAAAATGGAGAATGTCCGTAAGCTGGCGTCATTGTTTATTAACGCGCGTTCAGCCGAAGAGCTGGTGTTTGTTCGCGGTACGACGGAGGGCATCAACCTGGTGGCGAACAGCTGGGGCAATAGCAATGTTCGGGCGGGTGATAACATCATCATCAGTGAAATGGAACACCACGCCAATATTGTCCCCTGGCAGATGCTGTGCGCCCGTGTAGGTGCGGAACTGCGTGTTATCCCACTGAATGCCGACGGGACGTTGCAACTGGAAACGCTATCGACGCTGTTTGATGACCGTACGCAACTGTTGGCCATTACCCACGTATCTAATGTGCTGGGCACTGAAAATCCGCTGCCGGAGATGATCGCGCTGGCGCATCAGTACGGCGCAAAAGTGCTGGTAGACGGCGCGCAGGCGGTCATGCACCACCCGGTGGACGTGCAGGCGCTGGATTGCGACTTTTATGTCTTCTCCGGACATAAGCTGTATGGACCCACCGGCATTGGCGTGTTGTATGCCAGAGAGTCGCTGCTGCAAGAAATGCCACCGTGGGAAGGCGGTGGCTCGATGATAGCAACCGTCAGTCTGAGCCAGGGAACGAAGTGGGCTAAAGCCCCCTGGCGTTTTGAAGCCGGAACGCCGAACACCGGAGGGATTATCGGTCTGGGAGCGGCCATTGAATATGTTAGCGCGCTGGGGCTTAGTGAAATCAGCGAATATGAACAGTTCATGATGCGCTATGCGCTGGAGCAACTGGCGGAGGTACCTGATCTGACGCTCTACGGCCCGGAAAACCGTCTGGGCGTGATTGCGTTTAACCTCGGCAAACATCACGCGTATGACGTCGGTAGCTTTCTTGATAACTATGGAATTGCAGTGCGGACTGGGCATCACTGCGCTATGCCATTGATGGCTTATTATCACGTTCCCGCGATGTGCCGGGCTTCCATTGCCATGTATAACACCCATGAAGAAGTGGATCGCCTGGTGACGGGACTCAAGCGTATTCATCACTTGCTGGGATAACAGGGAGGCATTATGGCTGCGCTACCGGATAAAGAAAAACTGTTGCGTAATTTTCTGCGTTGCGCTAATTGGGAAGAGAAATACCTGTACATCATTGAACTGGGTCAGCGCCTGCCGGAATTAACTGCCGACGATCGCTGCCCGGAAAATAGCATTCAGGGATGTCAAAGTCAGGTATGGATTGTTATGCGGCAGAATGCTGAAGGTATTATTGAATTACAGGGCGACAGTGATGCGGCAATTGTGAAAGGACTTATCGCCGTCGTCTTCATTTTGTATGACCGGATGACGGCTCAGGATATTGTGAATTTTGATGTGCGTCCGTGGTTCGAAAAAATGGCGCTCGCACAGCATCTCACACCTTCACGTTCACAGGGACTGGAAGCGATGATTCGGGCGATCCGCACCAAAGCCGCAACTCTTAGCTAAACTGATAAAACACGTCATCTTTCAGGCTGACTGGAATGATTCCGTGCAAGGCATCGCAATGACTCGTAGGCCGGATCGGACGTTTGCCGTCATCCGGCAACAACGCCAGGGGGGTGAGTGAGTATGAAACGCGCGTCTGTTATTACGTTAATGCTGATCGGCGCTTACAGCGCTATACAGGCCGCCTGGGCGGTCGATTACCCTTTGCCACAGGCTAACAGCCGTCTTGTCGGGCAAAATCAAACCTACACCGTGCAGGAAGGCGATAAAAACCTACAGGCGATTGCCCGTAAGTTTGATACCGCCGCAATGCTGATCCTTGAAGCCAATAATACTATTGCCCCCGTCCCTAAACCCGGAACGCTGATCACTATTCCCTCGCAATTATTGCTACCAGATGCGCCACGCGAAGGCATTATTGTGAATCTGGCGGAACTGCGTCTGTATTACTTCCCGCCGGGAGAGAATAGTGTTCAGGTATTCCCGATTGGTATCGGTTTGCAGGGGCTGGAAACGCCGGTAATGGAAACGCGGGTTGGTCAGAAAATCCCCAATCCAACCTGGACCCCTACACCGGGCATCCGTAAACGCTCTCTGGAGCGCGGCATAACATTACCGCCAGTAGTGCCTGCTGGGCCAAATAATCCGTTAGGGCGCTTTGCACTGCGTCTGGCGCATGGAAACGGTGAATACCTGATCCATGGCACCAGCGCGCCGGACAGCGTGGGCCTGCGTGTGAGTTCCGGCTGTATTCGCATGAATGCACCGGACATCAAAGCGTTGTTCGAGCAGGTGCGACCAGGTACGCCTGTCAGAGTGATCAACGAGCCGATAAAGTACGCCGTCGAGCCAAATGGTATGCGCTATGTTGAGGTGCACAGGCCATTGTCACCGGAAGAGGAACAAAACGTCCAGACTATGCCATATGTACTACCAGCCGGTTTTACCTCGTTTAAAGACGACAAAGCCGTGGATAATAGCCTGGTGGAACGAGCGTTGTATCGCCGTGCGGGCTATCCTGTCACCGTGACAGCCGGGCAAGCCTCGGTCGTGAGCAATGGTGCGGATGTGAAGTCTGCGCAAAATGGTGTGCCGGGAGAAGATGCTGAGGTGCGCGCTACGCAATAACAGGGAAGGGGAATTCAGAGCAAAAAAAATGGCGCACAATGTGCGCCATTTTTATTACACAGATACTATTACTTGCGGTATTTAGTAGCTGCGTTGTCCAGACGCTGGTTAGCGCGAGCTGCGTCATCTTTAGCAGCCTGAACGTCGGAACGCATTGCGTTCACGTCGTTGCTCAGCTGGTCAACTTTAGCGTTCAGAGTCTGAACGTCAGAAGACAGCTGATCGATTTTAGCGTTGCTGGAGCAACCTGCCAGCAGAGTAGAACCCAGGATTACCGCGCCCAGTACCAGTTTAGTACGATTCATTATTAATACCCTCTAGATTGAGTTAATCTCCATGTAGCGTTACAAGTATTACACAAAGTTTTTTATGTTGAGAATATTTTTTTGATGGGAATGCACTTATTTTTGATCGTTCGCTCAAAGAAGCATCGAATTGTGCAAAAACAGCTAAAAACTCGTGAGAAAACAGAAAGCTTCCATCGGATTCATCTTAGATAATCTCGGATTGGATAGTGAAATCCGATTTGATTTTTTATTAATCGTGGCTATCAAGAAAATTAAAAAGCGCCGCAAGGGCGCTTTTTAAGCAAATTAATTCGCGATGGAATTATTACAGCACGTGAACAGATGCCGTATTGGTGGTGCCGCTCGGAACCAGCGCACCGGAAACCATCACCACAACGTCACCTTTCTGTGCCAGACCGCTTTCCAGAGCAACTTCTTTACCCAGGCGATAGAAATCATCGGTAGAGCTGATTTCTTTAACCACCTGTGCAACAACGCCTTTGCTCAGCACCAGCTGACGCGCGGTAGTTTCGTTGGTGGTCAGCGCCAGGATGGTGGCATCCGGGAAGTATTTACGTACTGCGCGAGCAGATTTACCGCCCTGGGTTGCGACGACGATCAGCGGAGCATCCAGTTTTTCTGCAGTTTCAACCGCGCCACGGCAAACGGCTTCGGTGATGCGCAGTTTGCGGCTGTCGTTGTTGAAGTCCAGACGGCTGGTCATCACGCGGTCAGTACGCTCACAGAGGGTCGCCATGATGGTAACGGCTTCCAGCGGGTATTTACCTTTTGCAGACTCACCAGACAGCATGACTGCGTCGGTACCGTCGAGGATGGCGTTCGCTACGTCACCGGCTTCTGCACGGGTCGGACGCGGGTTTTTGATCATGGAGTCCAGCATCTGGGTCGCAGTGATAACGACTTTACGTGCGCGGATACATTTTTCGATGATCATTTTCTGCGCGAAGATAACTTCTTCAACCGGGATCTCAACGCCCATATCGCCACGAGCAACCATGATGCCGTCAGACGCTTCGAGGATTTCGTCGAAGTTGTTCAGGCCTTCCTGGTTTTCGATTTTGGAGATGATCTGGATGTTTTCGCCGCCGTGCGCTTTCAGGTGCTCGCGGATTTCAACGACGTCAGAACGTTTACGGATAAAGGAGGCTGCAACGAAGTCAACGCCTTGTTCGCAACCGAAGATCAGGTCTTGTTTGTCTTTTTCAGCCAGTGCTGGCAGGGCAATGGAAACGCCCGGCAGGTTAACGCCTTTGTTTTCGCCCAGGTCGCCGTTGTTCAGCACTTTACAAATAACTTTGTTACCTTCGATAGCGGTAACTTCCATGCCGATCAAACCATCGTCGACCAGAACGGTGTTACCGACGGACAGGTCTTTAGTGAAGCCTTCATAGGTAACAGCAACGATTTCATTGTTGCCCACAACAGATTTGTCGGTAGTGAAAGTGAAGGTCTGGCCAGCTTTCAGAGAAACGTCGTTGCCGCCTTCCAGCTTAATGGTACGGATTTCCGGACCTTTGGTGTCGAGCAGAATAGCGGCTTTTTTACCGGTTTTGCTCATGACGTTGCGCAAATTCTTGATGCGCTGACCGTGTTCTGCGTAATCACCGTGGGAGAAGTTCAGACGCATGACGTTCATGCCCGCGTCCAGCATTTTGGTTAACATCTCTTCGGATTCGGTTTTCGGACCGATGGTGCAAACAATTTTCGTCTTTTTCATGACAGTCTTAGTCTTTAAGTTGAGAAGGATATGGAAATCTGGCTTCCATCGCGCACGGATGGAAAGCTAAACCTGAGTTACGAAAGTTGTGATGCCTCGCTCTAAGAATAGGTGACATCGATAAAGCGTGCAGAGGAATGTGTGCTTGCGTTTCAGCCCAACGGGATGGTGAGTTTTGTAGTCGTTGAGTTTTACAGGTCAATGTGCTGAAACCATTCAAGAGACAATTGGCGCGCATTATACGCTGAAAATTATCAAAAAGGAAAATGGAAACAGCGTTTCAAAAGAGTTCTGTGCAGTTTCACAAGAAATATTCATTAATTTGTTCATAGGTATGGATAAAGAGGTTGTCCACCGCCAAGGTTTGTTGCGCAACAACCTGCATTTGTCCTCTCAGATGAGGGTTATCCTGTCATCCCGGCTCGAATGTCTTCATATTTCTAAAAGTTATATCAAATTCTTTTTAATTCATTTTAAAAGTCAATCTCGCTGATTACACTCATTTGGACATCCATACTGCTAAACAGCCAAAAGCACTAGCAGGATAACAATAAGCAGCAGCGGATACCCAAACGACATGATTGTCCTGAAAAATATTTCGAAAGTGTTTACGCCAGGCAGGCTTTCTATTACCGCTGTCGATGATGTCAACCTGACGGTTGAGCAGGGGCAGATTTACGGGATCATTGGTTACAGCGGGGCGGGAAAAAGCACCTTAATACGTTTGCTCAATGGTCTGGAAAAACCGTCCTCCGGTAGCGTGACGATTAACGGCCAGGATATTTCCGCCGCCCGCGGGGAATCGTTGCGTCAGGCACGGTTGAAAATCAGCATGGTGTTTCAGCACTTTAATTTACTGTGGTCACGCACCGTCAGTGAAAATATCGCTTTCTCTATGCAAATTGCCGGTGCGCCGAAAGCGATGATTAAGGCGCGAGTGGCCGAGCTGATTACCCTTGTCGGTCTGAGCGGTCGCGAAAATGCGTATCCATCGCAGCTCAGTGGCGGCCAAAAGCAGCGCGTAGGGATCGCCCGCGCGCTGGCGAATAATCCTGATGTACTGCTCTGTGACGAGGCTACGTCAGCCCTGGATCCGCAAACTACCGATCAGATTCTGGAGTTACTGCTCGATATTAACCGTCGCTTCAAATTAACCATCGTGCTGATCACCCATGAAATGCACGTGGTACGCAAGATCTGCGATCGCGTCGCGGTAATGGAAAACGGCAGGGTGGTTGAAGAGGGCGATGTACTTACTGTCTTTACCCATCCACAGCAACCGATCACCCGACAGTTCGTTCGTCAGGTGAGTCAATATGCCGAGGAAGACGAATTCAACCCGCAGCTGGCCAGCGAACTTGGCGGCGTGGTGATCAAGCTTACGTTTACCGGGCAACGTACGCATCGGCCAGTGGTTGGCGAATTGACCTTACGCTATGGCCTGCCGTTTAACATTTTGCACGGCAAGATGACGCAAACCGCGCACGGTGTGTTTGGTCAGCTCTGGGTGCACGTTGTGGCCTCTGAGGAACAATTGAACAATATTTTGGCCGACCTGCGCCAGAGCGACATTGAAGGCGAGGTGATTCAACATGCCTGAAGATCTGTTTCCCCATCTGAAGTGGGACCAACTGCTGGCAGCGACCCAGGAAACGCTCTATATGACGGCACTTTCTGGCGCGGCAACGTTTGTCCTTGGGATTGCACTCGGGCTGGCGCTATTCCTGACCGCTCGCGGTGGACTATTCCAGAACCGCGCCTTGTATAGCGCGATCTCGCTGGTGGTCAATATTTTCCGCTCGATCCCGTTCATCATTCTGATCGTATTGCTAATACCGTTTACCAAAACGATCGTTGGCACCATTCTCGGCGCCAATGCCGCGTTGCCCGCGTTGATTGTGGGGGCTGCACCTTTTTACGCACGCCTGGTCGAAATCGCCCTGCGTGAAGTCGATAAAGGCGTTATTGAAGCGACGCGCTCGATGGGCGCACGTCTGACGACGCTTGTTTTTCGGGTTTTACTGCCGGAATCCTCACCCGCTCTGGTGTCCGGGATCACCGTGACGATGATTGCACTGGTTAGCTACAGCGCGATGGCGGGGGTGATTGGTGCCGGTGGTTTAGGGAACCTGGCTTATCTGGAAGGATTCCAGCGCAACCACAGCGACGTCACGCTGGTGGCGACGGTAACGATTCTGCTCATCGTCTTCATCATTCAGCTTTGCGGCGATGTGATCACCTCTCTGTTAGATAAACGCTAATAAAATACGGAAACCATCATCATGAAAAAATCACTGACATTACTCGCAGCTGCAACCTTAAGCGCCCTGAGCTTTGCCTCGTGGGCAGATACGCTGACCGTTGGCGCGTCCAACGTGCCGCATGCAGAGATCCTCGAGCAGGCTAAGCCTATACTGGCGAAGCAAGGGATAGACCTGGAGATTAAACCATTCCAGGACTACATTCTGCCGAACACCGCGCTGGCGGGTCGTGAGATTGACGCTAACTACTTCCAGCATATCCCGTACCTGAATAGCGTGATTAAAGATCATGCTGGCGACAAATCCTATGATTTCGTCAGCGCAGGGGCGATTCATATTGAGCCGATTGGTATCTATTCGAAAAAGGTGAAGTCACTGAAGGATCTGCCGGAAGGTGGCAAGGTGATCATGCGTGATGCGGTATCTGAAGAAGGTCGTATTCTGTCGATTTTTGAAAAAGAGGGTGTGATCAAGCTGAAGCCGGGTGTGGATAAAGTGACGGCGCGCATTAGCGACATCGTAGAGAACCCGAAAAAGTTGAAGTTCTTACCTAACGTGGAAGCGGCGCTGTTACCGCAGATGTATAACAATGAAGAAGGGGATGCGGTGGTGATTAACGCCAACTACGCAATCGACGCCGGACTGGATCCAGTGAAAGATCCGATTGCCGTAGAAAGCGGTGAAAACAACCCGTATGCCAATATCATTACCGTGCATCGCGGTGACGAGAAGAAAAAGGATATCGTGGCGCTGGTTGATGTGCTGCACTCCAAAGAGATCCAGGACTGGATCCGTACCAAATATAAAGGCGCGGTGATCCCGGTTAATAACTGATCCGCTTTTTGCTGAGTGGCGGCAGTGCCTTATCCGGCCTACGACGTCTTGTAGGCCGGGTAAAATGCGTTCGCGCAGAGCTATACTCGTTCAATTCTCGCTGGCAACCCCTGACGCACAGCGGCTCCTGAAACCCAATCCAGCCAGGTGTTGGCAACCTTTCGTGTCGGATCCGCAAAGCCCAGATCGTTGATATTGATTCCCGACTTTATCTTTTTATCAAACGGCATCGGCTCACCGTCGAGCGTATGCTGCGCAGCGCCCATCTCTTTATGTCCATAGCCATGCTCAATTGCGATTACCCCAGGCATCACGCCCTGCAGTAAGCTGATTTGCGCTTCAACCTGCCCGCCCGGCGTGGTGATGCGAACGGTATCGCCGTGAGATAAACCATAGCGCTTGCCGTCCTGCGGGTTAAGCGCCACCAGATTAACCGGCTTCAGATGATGCAGGCGCGGGATCACGGCCGACGCGCTGGACATGGTATTGGATTTAAAGGAAATCAGTTTCAACGGCCACTCTTGTTCCGGGAACAACTCCTCAACCGCACGTCCATCAGAGAGGCGCGAAGGATACCAGGCCGGACAGCCGCTGTAGCGCTCGCCGGTAATCGCATGACGGTGTGCAGCGACATCCGCATTCCATATTTGCAGCGGTTTTTCCCACGCATTGCCGACGCGGTTATCGACCCGACCACTGTTATCTGGCGCAAAACGGCCACCGCGCGAATAGATAAACGCCACGCGACTCACCTCATCGGTTTTTAACGTTTGGGTCATCACCGGCAAGATTCGTTGCACCCCGGTCAGCGCGATATCCTCTTCCTGTGCCTCCGCCACAGGCGTTTTGCCCATAAAAGCAATGTTGGCGGCCAGCCGCAGATAATAATCTTCGGCGCGGTTGAGCGGATACTGATTGCCCTGCGGGTCGGCAATGGCATTGTCACCAAAGCCGGGGAGACCAATGCGTTTTGCCACCGCGATGCAGAAAGCCTCCATTGAGACTGGTTGACCGTCAGCGGTCTGGCGGGTAGCGGGCCTGACCACGGGCCAGCGGGCGGTGGTGGCTTTACTGGCGACACCGGCCCATGGGGCGCTGAATCCCCAGCTTTCAAAGTTATGCGTGTCCGGTACGATGTAATCCGCCAGCGCGGTTGTTTCGTTCATGAACGCATCAATCGCGATAAACAGCGGCAAACGTGCAGGATCTTTTAGCTTTTCTTCTGCCACACCGCGTAAGCCCGCAATCCCATAAAACGGGTTGGTCATGTTGGAGATCCAGGCCTTTAGCGGATACGGATAACCTTCCAGTGCTGAAACCAGCAATTCGGTAAGCTGGCCTGCGACAAACGGATACCAGGGCGCTTTGGCCGGGAAGGGCGATTGCCCGGCGGCGACTTTGTTGCGGTACTCTTCGGAAGACTCATAGGCTGTCTTGCTGCGGGCGATGCTCAGACCTTTAGGTTTCACCTTCCCGGCAAAACTGTCCATATTGTAGCGCGGGCCGTCAGTTGCGCCGTTGAACTTACCGCCGCCGACGAACACGCCGCCTTCGAGGCTCAGGTTCCCGATCAACGCATTGAGCATCATTACCGACCAGGCATTATAAAAACCGTTACCCGCCATCATCCCACCGTGCGTGATCACTGCTGCTTTTCGTCCGTGACGGGTGAAAGCATCGGCCAGCGCGCCAATGTCTGCCTCAGAAACACCACACTGCTGGCTGTATTGCGCCATTGACAGTTTCTCAGCGGATTCTTTCAGACACTGGAAGCTGCTTTTTACCGTGACCGTTTGCCCCCCGGCCAGCGTGACTTCACGGGAGATGAACAGTTGGGCACGTTGGCAACTGCTGGCGGCGACGATCTCTCCGGCTTCGTTAATGACTGTTGGTTCGTTGGCGGCGTCTGCGCGTAAATGCGCCAGCGTTAAATGCTGACCGGCGAGCGTTGGAATTTCATCGGTAATGACCAGATGGGTGGCGTTGGTCCAGCTTTTTTCCCCGGCCTGCTTCATGGCCTGTACGTCTGGAATAGCCAGGTAATCAGCGTTATAGCGCTGCTTTTCAATTATCCAGCGGATCATCCCCATCGCCAGAGCGGAGTCCGTCCCTGGGCGTACGGGCTGCCAGTGCCCACGATCGTCGGCAAGCACTGTCGTTAGCGGTAGGGCTGGTGCAACCACAACATAGCGGAAGTCATCACGTAAACGGGCGCTGGCGAGTTGCCGTGCCTGGCGTTTAAACGGGTTGCCGGATTGTGCTGGAGACGTCCCCATAAACAACGCAAATTCGACATTATCCCAGTCGGGTTTTACGTGGGTATTTTTATCAAGATCGCCCATCAACGCGCCAGATCCGGCACGATAGGCCAGACCACAGTATGCGCCATGGGCACCGAAGTTTTTGCTGCCGAAACTGTTCAGGGCAAAGCGACGCAAAAATGTATCACGTCCTTCATCACTGGTATTGGTGACCAGTAGCTGATTGGATTTTGGGCCGAAACCGGGGTGTCGGGCATCAATCGGCGTATCAGGATCGTGGATCGCCCGCAGACCGTCAACGTGGCCTTCGCCAAACAGATCGCCGCCTTCTACCACTTCTTTGATCAGTTGCTCAAAGCTGATGCGCTGCCATTTGCCTTCCCCACGTTTACCCACGCGTTTCATTGGCTCCAGAATACGCAGTGGGCTGTACAGGCCTTCAAGTAACGTTGCACCGCGAGCGCAAGCGGTGGAGCGGGCATCAAGGCCGGTTTCGCCCGCCAGTTGTTCCATCGCGGCGGCAAAGGGAACAGAGGAGTCAATGTGGTGTTCGTGAGATAGCGGATGGTACGGGTTGCCCGCAATACGCAACACTTTGCCTTGTTCGTTATCAACACGGACACGCACGCCACATTGCGTCCAGCAGCCGAAACACTGCGTCATGGAGATCACCTGTTGCGGGTTCTGTTGCCAGCGCGTTTGGGCATGTGCTTCGGGGATGAGTGCATTACCAAAGATACGGTCACGGGTTATTTTTCCTGATGTTCCGTCAAGCAAACCATCAATCGCACGCTTTGCCACGTCCCGATAACTCAGGCCGAAGGTCACCATGCCCCCGACGGCTAGACCAACTTTAAGCCACTGACGACGAGTTAAATTAGCCATGTTGCATTCTCCTTGCGATCGCGTTCAGGGCTTCACGAACCATAATGATCAGTGCGACCCACAGGCCAAAAGTGCCAAGAATAGCCAGCCAGCCATCTGTGCCACCGGGCAGGATATAGGGATTAAACTGGGCGTTAAATTTCGGTACGGTCTGTACCTGAATGAGTAATGTCCAGCGCATTAGCCAGCACAATGCCATTGCACTTATTGCCAGCGAAATACGTAATGGCAGTGATAACGGATGGCGTAACACCAGGGCGCAAACGCCCAGTGAGGTAACCCAAAGTGCAATCCAGCCGATGGCGTAATGTCGCGCGGAAGCCGCCACATCCAGCCACTGGCGAATTGCTGACCCCGATAGCGTGTTGCCACTAGCCCATATCACCACCACGATAGCCAGCGCGCACAGCGTGGCTATCTGTCCCCATGCCAGTTTGCGCGGTAATGTTGTCCCTGCGTTTTTCACCGTGGCGATAAGCAGGGCAAGGAACGTTTGCAGGGCACTGAGGAACATCGCTACCGGGAAGGCGTAGCTGAACCAGATCGGACGCGCCTCGACAATCGAGACCTCGCGACCTGTATAGACCAACAGTCCAATCGCCGATAGCGCACTTCCCACGGCCAACCATTTAGTGACGCTGTAACTTTTTGCGGTTAATCGCTTAACCTGTTGTGCGATAAACCACAGCCCTAAAAACCCGGTGAACAGCGGTAAAAACAGCGCGCCCCACGGCATCCACGACCATGGCGTAGGAAAGGCGTAGAAATGCCAGACACGAGCGGTCTGGTGTAAATCAGCGGTCAGCGCCAGCGGCGCGGTAATCGCGCAGGTCAGGGCGATTAACAGCGTCAGGTTTTCCAGTTCCGGCGTCTCTTGTTTGCGCCAGTGAAGCGCACAGGCAAACAGTGCGGCGCAGGCGGCAATGCCGATAAAAAAGAAATATTGCACAGCCCAGGGTAACCAGCTTACGTCCTGTGGATGCGTCAGAACCTCTTCGATAATCAAGGTAGGGTTCATTTAAACCTCCTGCCAGAGCGCGGGCTGGGCACGCCCCATTAATGGTGTCACAAAGGCCTCATCCAGGCCCAGATAGAACACGTGCGGCGAGGTGCCACTTTCCGGTTTCAGGACCTTGATGGCGTCATGATGTTGTTGCAGCATTTGAGAAATCCGGCTGTGTGGATCCTTGATATCACCGATGATGCGCGCGCCGCCAACACACGACTCTACGCAGGCCGGGAGCAGGCCTGCTTCCAGTCGATGAACGCAAAAAGTGCATTTATCGGCGGTTTGCGTTTCATGGTTGATAAACCGTGCATCGTATGGGCAGGCCTGCACACAGTAGGCGCAGCCAACACAGCGTGTGTTGTCGACAACCACAATGCCATCTTCGCGCTGGAAGGTGGCCTGCACCGGACACACCGGCACGCAAGGGGGGTTATCACAATGGTTGCACAGGCGCGGCAGCAGGACGTTGGTGACGCTTTGCTGGCCTTCAAGTTGCACCTGATACTGATTAACGTTGGTACGAAACTCACCTTGCGGCGTCTGGTTTTCAATCGCGCAACTCACGGTGCAGGCCTGGCAGCCGATACATCGACGCAGATCGACCAGCATGCCGTAGCGATGCTGGGGCGATCCTTCATGCCGTTCAGGCGAAAAGGGAAACTGGGCCTGTGCGAGGGGAACCAGTGATGCGCCAGCGGTCAGGACGCCCAGTTGCTGGAGAAACTGCCGTTTACTGCTGTCCATATTTTCTCCCGTTACGATGCAACAACGAAACATTGGTCACGCCGTTGATTTGCGTGTGATGAATAAAGAATCTCAATGATTTACAGTGTAAAAATCGTGGTGGGGGCAGCTCTATTGTGGTTAACCACATACCCGGCTTGTTGTTGATCTAAAACAACATAATTGACAGGGATAATTCAGTGGGATGTAACGTCGTTCGATGTCTGACGCTATTGGCCTCCGTGTGGATGCTCGGCAGCGTGGCGTGGGCAGGTTCGTGGAATGTGGGTGTTTTGGCGATGCGTGGCGAGGTCTCTACACGTGCCCACTGGCAACCGCTGGAAACCCTGTTAAATCAGCAAATTCCGGGTGAACAGTTTCATATTCAACCGCTGGATCTGCAGCAGATGCAGGAGGCGGTTAACCGTGGAACCGTCCAGTTTGTGGTCACCAATCCGGCGCAATTCGTGCAGTTAAACAGCCATGCAGCGCTTCGCTGGCTGGCATCATTACGCTCCACTCGTGGCGGAAAGGCAACCAGCAACGTGATTGGCAGTGCGGTCCTCGTCAGGCGCGACAGTGGGATTGTGAATGCACATGATCTGATTGGTAAAACGGTAGGTGCCATTGATGCTCAGGCATTTGGCGGTTATTTGCTGGGATACAAAGCGCTCAGCGATGCGGGATTGCGCCCTGAACGTGATTTACATCTGACGTTTACCGGCTTTCCTGCCGATGCCTTGCTGTATTTATTACGTGAAAAAGCGGTTCAGGCGGTGATTGTGCCCGTGTGTCTGCTGGAAAAAATGGATGAAGAAGGGCTAATCCGCAAAGCGGACTTTAGGGCCGTGATTAGCTATCCAACGTCAATTCCTTGCGTAACCAGCACGCCGCTCTATCCTGACTGGTCGTTTGCTGCCTTGCCCGCGGTCAGTGATGAACTGGCCGATCGTGTCACGCGGGTACTGTTTAACGCGCCACAAAACGCTGTCTTTCGTTGGGGCGCGCCGGCCTCAACCCGCGAAGTAGAAGCTTTTCTGCGCGATGTCCGCCAGCACCCACAGCAGCGCCAATTGTGGCTGGATGTTAAAAGCTGGTTTATTCAACATCGTCTGGCCATGGGGGCGGCGGGTATCGTCCTGTTGTTGCTGACGCTCAATTACATCTGGGTCATGCTGCTGGTCCGCCGACGTGGAAGACTGCTTGAGCGTAATAATGTGCTGTTGCGTAAACAGGAACAGGCGCTGGAAACCGCGCGTCAAATGAGTGTGCTGGGCGAGATGACGTCCGGATTCGCTCATGAACTTAACCAGCCGCTTTCGGCTATCCGCCACTATGCACAGGGTTGTCTGATTCGTCTGCGCGGCCAGGATCAGCAGCATCCGTTGTTACCCGCCCTTGAACAGATTGACGAGCAGGCGCAGCGGGGCGCCGATACGCTACGCAATTTACGTCAGTGGGTCAGTCAGGCGCAGGGAAATCCGGTGATGACTGACGACTGGGAGCCCATTAACATTCATGATGCGATCCATCATGTCTGGCAGTTATTACGCATGGCACAGCAATTCCCGACGGTAGCGTTACAAACGCAGGTCGATAATTCGCTCACGGTTACACTGCCGACCGTTTTGCTGGAGCAGGTTCTGGCTAATCTGGTACTAAACGCGGCCCAGGCGGGGGCAAAAACGGTGTGGTTCTCAGCGTGCAGTGAGGAGCATGGTGTGCGTATCCTGGTGCAGGATAACGCCGGAGGGATCGACGATGCGCAGTTATATCAGGCATTCCAGCCCTTTATGACCACCCGTAAGGAAGGGATGGGACTCGGGCTGGCCATTTGTCAGCGACTGGTTCGCTATGCAAATGGCGACATTAGCATCAAAAATCACCCAGCGTCTGACGGTCTGGCGGGCGTAGCGGTGACATTACATTTTAAGCAAACACAGGAAGGAGGGCGTCGTGGCAATAATTCATCTGTTGGATGACGATGTAGCGGTTACTCAGGCCTGTGCATTTTTACTGGAAAGTATGGGGTATGAGGTACGCTGCTGGGAGCAGGGTGAAACATTTTTGGCTCAGGCCGATCTGCATCAGGTCGGCGTATTACTGCTGGATATGCGCATGCCGGTACTGGATGGACATGCCGTGCATGAAGCAATGCGTCAGCGCGAGAGCACCCTGGCGGTGGTATTTCTTACCGGGCATGGTGATGTGCCCATGGCGGTTGAACAAATGAAGCGCGGAGCCGTCGATTTCTTACAGAAGCCGGTTTCAGCCGCGCCGCTACAGGCTGCGCTGGAAAATGCTGTGCAGGCCTCGGTAGCGGCTTTTTCGCGACAGGAAATCG
This sequence comes from Citrobacter sp. RHBSTW-00029, assembly GCF_014104295.1. Lineage (NCBI taxonomy): Bacteria > Pseudomonadati > Pseudomonadota > Gammaproteobacteria > Enterobacterales > Enterobacteriaceae > Citrobacter > Citrobacter sp. RHBSTW-00029. The sequence goes on along the minus strand of NZ_JABXRT010000001.1, from coordinate 2,040,934 downwards.
TTGCTTGCTATCAGCAACTTACCCCGAAGGAGCGAGAACTGGCGAATCTGGTTGCAAAGGGGTTGATAAATCGGGAAATCGCCGATGCCATGAATATTGCCGTTCGCACGGTTGAAGTGCATCGGGCGCGGGTGATGGAAAAAATGCGGGCCGGAAGCCTCGCCGAGCTGGTAAATCGACTTCAGCGGATCCAGTAAAATTTTGACATTTATTTGATTTTCATTGGATTTTGTCTAATTTGCCAGAGTGATATATGCTGTGGGTTTGAGTTAATGACGAGCGGGTGAATATGGGAAATCAAACCAAAGACGACGAGCTGTACCGCGAGATGTGCAGAGTAGTCGGTAAAGTAGTGCTGGAAATGCGCGATCTGGGGCAAGAGCCTAAGCATATCGTCATTGCTGGCGTACTGAGAACAACCCTCGCCAATCAGCGTGTGAAGCGCAGTGAGTTAGAAAAACAGGCCATGGAGACGGTGATTAAAGCGTTGGCCGGTTAATCCATAAAAGAGGGCGGTAGAATTATTCTGCCGTCCTCTTATTTTATTCTTCGTTATCTTCCAATAAATATAATTTAGTTCGGTCACTAAAATTACGCATTGCGCTATATATTTGATTATATATCGAGTGGTATATAACACAATATTTGTGATTGCACTCCCAAATATTTTCATGCATATGAAATGTTATTTCAATCTCGCTTAATGATAATAAATATCACTCCACATTAATTATTTTCCTTCCGATTTTTAATTGATAACGATCAAGGTTACAGGGGGGGAATAACCACATTATTTATCTGCCTAACCCTAAAGGATTATACCCGAGTTTAGGGTATGGATTGATTCAGTTTAACCACCGTCATCTGTGCGATCAGGTTAGGGCAAAAATTCACGTGTTGTTGGCAACATTTATGGCCGATTTGACCTGATCTGCATTCATTAAAATTAGCCTGGATCTGTTGCTACTACAGCGTTTGCGAAGAGGATGCGAAATAAATGAACCAGGTTGATCGTCCATTTTTAGATTGTGGTTTAACGCGGCTTGAGTTTCTGCGTATATCAGGGAAGGGTCTGGCAGGATTAACGATTGCCCCCGCTCTGCTATCCCTTTTTGGTTGCAAGCAGGAAGATATCGATAGCGGCACCGTCGGACTTATCAATACGCCGAAAGGGGTGCTGGTGACTCAACGAGCCCGCTGTACTGGCTGCCACCGCTGTGAAATTTCCTGTACTAATTATAACGATGGCGCTGTTGGCACCTTCTTTTCCCGCATCAAAATTCATCGTAACTACTTCTTTGGCGATGATGGCGTTGGGTCCGGTGGCGGGTTGTACGGCGATTTAAACTACACCGCAGACACCTGCCGTCAGTGTAAAGATCCCCAGTGCATGAAAGTCTGCCCGATTGGCGCAATTACCTGGAAACAGGAAGACGGTTGCATTGCCGTAGATCATAAACGCTGTATTGGCTGCAGTGCCTGTACCACGGCCTGCCCATGGATGATGGCGACCGTTAATACCGTAACGAAGAAATCCTCAAAATGTGTTTTATGCGGGGAATGCGCTAATGCTTGTCCGACAGGGGCATTAAAAATTATTGAGTGGAAAGATATTACTGTTTGATGGATAGCAGGGCTGCCTGATACGCGTCATTTAATGCCGGAAAATTGCAGTTTTTGAATAAAAGAACTGCCTGAAAGGTGGCGAGTATATCTATCGGACCTTCTTGCAAAGGAAAACATGATGGCTAATGGTTGGACAGGTAATATTTTACGGGTCAATCTCACCACGGGTAATATCACCGTTGAAGATTCCAGTAAATTTAAGAAATTTGTCGGTGGGATGGGCTTTGGCTATAAAATTATGTACGACGAAGTCCAGCCAGGCACCAAACCTTTTGATGAAGGAAATAAGCTGGTTTTCGCGACCGGGCCGCTAACCGGTTCGGGCGCGCCCTGCAGTTCTCGCGTTAATATCACCTCATTATCGACATTTACCAAAGGCAATTTAGTGGTCGATGCCCATATGGGCGGTTTCTTTGCCGCACAAATGAAATTCGCGGGTTACGACGCCATTATTATCGAAGGGAAATCACCTTCTCCGGTCTGGATCAATATCAAAGACGATAAGGTCAGCATCGAAAAAGCGGACTTCATATGGGGTAAGGGTACGCGCGCAACCACTGAAGAAATTTGCCGTATCACCAGCCCGGAAACGTGCGTTGCAGCTATTGGTCAGGCGGGTGAAAACCTTGTTCCGCTTTCCTGCATGATTAATAGCCGTAACCACAGCGGCGGAGCCGGCACTGGCGCAGTCATGGGGTCGAAAAACCTGAAGGCCATTGCGGTAGAAGGGACCCAGGGGGTCAATATTGCCGATCGCAAAGAGATGAAGCGGCTTAATGACTACATGATGACCGAGCTAATCGGCGCCAACAACAACCATGTTGTGCCGAGCACGCCGCAGGCCTGGGCTGAATACTCTTCACCTAATTCGCGCTGGACGGCTCGCAAAGGGTTGTTCTGGGGCGCTGCGGAAGGAGGGCCAATCGAAACGGGGGAAATTCCACCGGGAAACCAGAATACGGTCGGTTTTCGTACCCATAAATCCGTGTTTGATCTCGGCCCGGCCGCTGAGAAGTATACCGTCAAAATGAGTGGCTGCCATTCATGTCCAATTCGCTGTATGTCGCAACTCAATGTTCCCCGTGTGAAAGATTTTGGTGTGCCGAGTACCGGCGGGAATACCTGCGTGGCGAATTTTGTACATACCACTATTTTCCCGAATGGGCCGAAAGATTTCGACGATAAAGACGATGGGCGCGTCGTAGGAAACCTGGTTGGCCTGAACCTGTTTGACGATTATGGCATCTGGTGTAACTACGGGCAGTTGCACCGTGACTTTACTTACTGCTACTCCAAAGGCGTCTTTAAGCGAGTGTTACCTGCGGCAGAGTATGCAGAGATCCGTTGGGATCAACTGGAAGCAGGCGATCCGAACTTTATCAAAGATTTCTACTATCGACTGGCGCATCGCGTGGGTGAACTCAGCCACCTGGCAGATGGTTCCTACGCAATTGCAGAACGTTGGAATCTGGGCGAAGAGTACTGGGGTTACGCGAAGAACAAACTATGGTCGCCGTTTGGTTTCCCTGTTCACCATGCGAACGAAGCCTCGGCGCAGGTGGGGGCGATCACCAACTGTATGTTCAACCGCGACTGTATGACGCATACCCATATCAACTTTATCGGCTCCGGTTTACCGCTGGCGCTACAGCGTGAAGTAGCGGGCGAACTGTTTGGTTCACAGGATGCCTACGATGAAACCAAAAACTATACCCCGATTAATGCCGCCAAAATCAAATACGCCAAATGGACGCTGCTGAAAGTCTGTCTGCACAATGCGGTTACGCTGTGTAACTGGGTCTGGCCAATGACGGTTTCGCCATTGAAGAGTCGAAACTATCGTGGAGACCTCGATCTGGAAGCGAAATTCTTCCAGGCCGTAACGGGGGATGAAACAACTCAGGCGAGTCTGGATTTGGCCGCGGAGCGCATTTTTACCCTGCACCGTGCTTATACAGTCAAGTTGATGCAAACCATGGATATGCGTAATGAGCACGACCTGATCTGCTCCTGGGTGTTTGATAAAGATCCGAAGATCCCAGTCTTTACCGAAGGGACCGACAAGATGGACCGGGAAGATATGCGTCAGTCGCTTACGATGTTCTATCAGGAAATGGGCTGGGACCCGGCGTTGGGTTGCCCAACTCGCGACACCCTTCACCGCCTCGGCCTTGAGGATGTGGCAGCCGACCTGGCCGCACACAATCTGTTGCCGGTGTAAGGAACGCAGATGACGTACGTGAGTAACGACCTGGCCGCTGCAGAGGATGTGCATGGTGATGACGTGGATAGCCAAAAGAGACAGTGGCTGCACGCGTTACACCAGCCTGTCGCACACCAGAGTTCGTCATTAATTCAGGAACCCACCAGTCCGGAGTCGATAGTGGCGGATTTTATCCGCCAGCATTCTGCTTCAGGTCAACTGGTGGCACGCAGCGTGTTTCTGTTGCCACCTTATTCGGTTCCTGAAAGTGACCTGGCTACGCTGCTGGACGCGATGTGTCAGCATGCATCCGACGCAGATATTCTCTGTATCCAGGGGTCAGAGGATACCTACTTCTACTCGACGCAAACCATGACGGCAAACTACGCCGAGATGTGTGTGCAGGTGGTGGAAAATGATATCTGCCGTGCCATTGCAGAAGCGGTACGTTTTGACTGCCAAACGTATCCTCGCCCCTATAAGGTCGCCATGCTGGCGCAACCGCCATACCACTTTGAACCTGAGCAGGTTACGGCGGCGCTCACGGCAATGGAAACGCATCCTGATTATGCAGACATACGTGCTGTGGAATCGTCGAATGCGGAACCTTATCTGTTTAGCGAGCGCTTTATGAGTTACGGCAAAGCGTATGGCCTGTGCGAATGGCTTGAGGTTGAGCAGTATCAGAACCCCTGAATTTTTCAGGTTGATGTCATGGAACGTGTGGACGATCACTGTCACAGCATTAGAGGATAACCCGATGTCCTTCACCCGACGAAAATTTGTCATTGGCATGGGGACGGTGTTTTTTTTCACCGGCCCAGGCCAAAACCTGTTAGCGAGTACGAAGAGTACTAAAAACGTTCGTTATGTCATGATCCACGACGAATCATTGTGCAACGGATGTAATATTTGCGCCCGAGCGTGCAGGAAAACGAATCATGTTCCTGTTCAGGGGAGTCGTTTATCAATAGCCCATATCCCGGTAACGGATAACGATAACGAAACGCTGTATCACTATTTTCGTCAGTCCTGTCAGCATTGTGACGATGCCCCCTGCATTGAGGTGTGTCCGACCGGTGCTTCCTGGCGAGATGAAAACGGGATTGTGCGAGTCGATACCTCTCGTTGTATCGGCTGCAGTTACTGCATTGGCGCATGTCCGTATCAGGTACGCTATCTCAACCCACAAACCAAAGTGGCGGATAAATGCGACTTCTGCGCCGAATCACGTCTGGCGAAAGGTTTCCCGCCAATTTGCGTCAATTCTTGTCCAGAACACGCGTTGATTTTTGGCCGTGAGGACAGCCCGGAAATTCAGACCTGGTTGCGGGAAAACAAGTACTACGAATATCAACTTGCAGGCGCCGGGAAGCCCCATCTGTATCGTCGGTTCGGTCAACATTTGATTAAAAAGGATAATGTATGAACGCGTCGCAGAATGCCGAACAGTTTCACGCACAGCTTGCGCAGTACGTCCCAATGTTTTCGCCGGATTACTGGCCTGTCTGGTTGGTTTTCGCCGGGTTAATGCTGGTGGGGATGTGGCTGGTGCTGGCACTCCACGCAATGTTGCGCTTTCGTTCAGCGAATAAAGCGTCTGCAGGACACGGAGAGAAGGTCTATTTATACTCGAAAGCTGTCCGTTTGTGGCACTGGTCGAATGCGCTATTATTTCTGTTGCTGCTGGCCAGCGGCCTGCTAAATCATTTCACTGCGGTCAGTGCCCCAGTGATGAAAAGCCTGCTGACTGTGCATGAGGTCTGTGGCTTTTTGCTGCTTGCCTGCTGGATTGGTTTTGTCCTGATTAACCTGATTGGGGGGAACGGGCATCACTATATTATTCAGCGTCAGGGCTGGATCGGCCGGGCGCAGAGGCAGACGCGATTTTACCTGTTTGGCATTATGCAGGGCGAAGCGCATCCATTCCCGGCATCAACGCGTTCGAAATTCAATCCGTTACAGCAGGCGGCGTATGTCGGCGTGATGTACGGTTTGCTGCCGCTACTGCTGATCTCCGGGTTGCTATCCCTGTACCCACAGGCTGTGGGCGATCTGTTCCCTGGCGTACGTTACTGGTTGCTGCAGGCGCACTTTGCGCTGGCTGTCGTGAGCGTGTTTTTCATTTTTGGACATCTTTATCTCTGCACCACTGGACGCACACCGGGCGAAACCTTTAAGTGCATGGTGGATGGCTATCACCGGCATTAAGAGATGATGATTACGCGTGGTGACTTACGGGCCTGGCGCGTCGGGCCCGTGATGTATCGCTGGTTTCTGCGTGCGTTTCCTGAAGGAGGCAGCTATGCGGAGGTGCACCGTGCACTCCAGCAGGAAGGGTATAGTGACTGGGCAGATAGCCTCGTGGAATACGGCTGGTCAAGATGGCAGGATGAAGAGAATTTTGTCCAGCAGGATATCTGTGCGATGGGCCGTGTTGTCTGTCCACAGACGGCAGACGACAACGGTAAACAATTGGCGAGCGCGGCTGATGGCGACAGTCTCGGTAGCGCGGGCGATAACATTAAAATCGTCAGCGCCGGGTACGCCGCGCAGATTGCCAGTGCAGGTTACAGCGCACGTATTGGCTGCGTGGGTTATAACGCTCATGTTGCCAGCTCCGGTGAGCGTGGCCGTATTGCCATCGCAGGAAACTCCACACGAGTCAGTAGTGTGGGAGGCGGTACACGAATGGCCAGTACGGGTATGCGGGTGCGCATCAGTTCGCTGGGTGACAGAAGTCGTATCGCCAGCAGCGGTGATTTAACCCAGATAGCCAGTTTTGGCGCAGAGTCGAAAATCGCCAACTGCGCGGACAACGTGCAGATCATGGCCAACGGAGAAAACACTGTTATTGCCAGTACTGGCGTGGTCGATTCAATAATTCTCGGCCCCGGCGGATGCGCGGCTCTTGCCTATCACGACGGTAAGAGAATGCGCTTTGCGGTGGCTATTGAGGGTGAAAATAACATTCGCGCAGGGGTGAAGTATCGGCTCAACGAAGACCATCAATTTGTGGCATGTTGAGCCGTGTTGCTATTTCAACGCGAACCGACGCTGAGTGATCTTCTCCAGGCTAAAGCACAGCAGGTAATAGACCAGTCCGGTAAAGACAAAAATGGCCGCCGGGTAAATTTGTACCCGGTTGTTAACCTGACCCGAAACCGTCGTGAGTTCAGGCACGTTGACGATAAATGCCAGCGACGTGTCCTTGAGTAGCCCGATAAAAATCCCCGTTAGCGAGGGCAGTACGTTGCGCAGAACCTGCGGCAACAGAATTAACCCGAGCGCCTGGAGCGGACGAAACCCCTGAACGATGGCCGCATCATACTGACCGCCTGGCAGCGCAGTGATACCTGCGTACACAGAATGCATCACCGAGGCGGCGGTAAACCAGGCCAATGCCAGCGTAACGGTTATGGCTCCCGGTAAATCACTGCCTGTGAGCATGGGCAACAGATACCACATCCAGAAAATCACGAAGATTAACGGAATACCACGAATAAACTCTGCCCAGATAAACAGCCCCTTACGTATCGCCCCAGGAAAACGCCAGGCACAGCAGGCGAGTGCGATCCCAGCGGGAAGCGCCAGTGCCGCTGCGCCAATCGCCATCAACAGCGTGAGCAGAACGCCCCCCGGTTGCCCCTCTGTGACCCGCCCCCACAGGAGGTAGTCCAGATTGTCGGTAATAACCGAAATATTAGCGATCATGCAGTAGGCTCCTGAAACGGAATATGCGTGTTTTACGCGCCAACGGTTTACCTGCTGCAGACACAGGACCAAGACGGGTTAACAACATCCCCAGTACAATGCCGGTCAGCAGGTAGAGTGCCGTGCCGACGGCAAAGGCTTCCAACGCATGGGCGTTATAGCTTTCAATTTGCCGTACCTGGTATGTCAGTTCTGCAAAGCCAATGCCGCTGGCCAATGAAGACAGCTTCATCAGATTAAGATATTGCCCCACGATCGGCTGCCAGGCATTTGCCAGCCCCTGAGGGAGCAGGATGTGACGAAACGTCGCCCATGACGAAAACCCCTGTGCTATGGCTGCCTCGCGCTGCCCGCCAGAAACAGCCTGTAAACCGGAGGCGACCTCTTCGACCAGAAAGGCCGAGGTAAAGACACCCAGTCCCCATGCGGAGCAGAGAAACTCCGGCGTTAACCACCAGACATCCCCCGGCAGAATGGACCAGGAGTGTTCCGCATTAATGAAGGTAATCACGTCGCGAGGAAGGAGATTCCATGCAGCGAAGTACCAGAACATCAGTTGGACGAGTAAAGGAGTATTGCGAAAAACAGAGACCCACACGCTGACTATGGTGGTCGCAAAGCGCTGTCCTGTCAGGCGCAGGCTGAGCAGAAAGATGGCAAACACCGTGGCGAGTACCACGCCGGCTAGCGTGACCCAAAGTGTGGTCAGAAAACCAGAGATTATCCATTGCAGAGGTTGCCCGCTCAGCACCCCCTGCCAGTCCATTGCATGCATTATAACGATGACTCCTGGTGTAACGGGTCGAGCACTTTTTTCAGAAAACGTTGGGTCCTGGGGTGCTGAGGGCGAGTGAAAAACGCCTCAGGAGGTGCGACTTCGAGAATATCGCCGCCATCAATAAACACCACACGATCGGCAATCTCCCTGGCGAAATGCATTTCATGGGTCACGACAATCATGGTAATACCGCTATGAGCCAGACGCTTCATGACCTGCAACACTTCGCCAATCATTTCTGGATCCAGCGCGGAGGTGGGTTCATCAAACAGGATGATTTGCGGCGAGGAGGCCAGCGCGCGGGCGATAGCAACACGTTGTTGCTGCCCGCCGGAAAGTTGGGCGGCATACGCATCGGCTTTCTCAGCTAATCCTACCTGTTCCAGCAGTTCAAGTGCCCGTTGCTCAGCATCCGCTTTTTTCCAACCGTGAACATATTCCAGCGCCAACGTGATGTTCTGCTGTGCCGTCAGGTGGGTGTAGAGATTGAATTGCTGGAACACGAAACCAATCCGGCTGCGAAGCTGACGCAATGTGGGGCCGCGCAGCTGACCGATTGGTTTGTCATCAATAAAAATATCGCCGCCGCTCAGTGACTCCAGTTGGTTTATCAGGCGAATAAGCGTCGACTTTCCTGAGCCAGAAGGCCCGAGAATGGTGACGACTTCGCCCGGTTCAACCGACAGGCTGACGCCGTTAAGCACGGTATGATTGTCATAGTGTTTTATGACATTACGCAGTTCAACACGCGCCTGGCGCAGATGCGTAAAATCCGCAGCCGAAGCTGCGGGACGATGAAAAAGGCCTGAGAGCATATTACTTCGCTTCTATTTTGAAGGCGCGGGGCTGTGGATTTTTGGTTTGCGGACCAAACCAGACATCATAAATTTTGGCTGCCTGCCCGGTTGACTCGAGCTTTAATAGTTCGTCGTTCACGGCCTTCAACAGCGCAGGTTCACCTTTTTTCACACCCACACCAATTTCTTCTTTGCTCAACAGGTCGGGCAAAATTTTGAAATCTGCTTTATCCGGCGCACCGCCTAACAACCCTGCCAGAATGGTGCTGTCCTGGGTGATCGCCTGGACATTACCATTACGCAGTGCGGTTAATGCCAGCGGAATATCGTCATAGGCCAGCACACGTGATTGTGGAAAACGCTGATGCAACGCCTGCTCACCTGTCGTCCCTTTCACCGCACCGATACGGGCCTTACTGTAGTCATCAAGCTTATCCGGCGATTTTGCCGGAACGAGGAATTGCTGTCCGGTAACGAAGTAAGGGGCGGAAAAATTGATAACCTGTGCACGCTCAGGTGTAATCGTGATATCCGCTACGATTAAATCGGCCTTACCGGACTGCAATAACGGTATACGGTTAGCCGGATTGGTGGCGACCAGTTCCAGTTTAACGCCAAGTGATTTAGCCAGCGCTTCAGCGAAATCAACGTCGTAGCCGACAATTTTATGTGTTTTTGCATCAATAGAGCCGAACGGTGGATTGGCGTCAAAGGTGGCGATTTTTACCACGCCTGCGGCTTTGATATCGGCCAGTTGATCGGCCTGAGCGTATGACGCGGCAATGCCTGACGCCAGCAGGACACTGAGTGCCAGCCATGTTTTTTTTGTGCTGTGAATCGTCGTTGCCATCATTTTCTTTGAATCCCTGTTGTTTTGGTTTGTGCTTTTTACGCTCCCATAACTTGCGGCGGTGACCAAATAAGAAAAAATTCTTATCTATATACAAAATGGTATTAGTGAAAAGGGTGTTAATTGCGGGTGAAAATAATGAAAAACTGAAATGCAAAATAGCGCACAACGTTGGCAAAAATTCGCATTTCATTTTTTACGCATTCTGCGCTGGAATAAGTTGAGCCCAACAGACAGCGGAGGCGGAGAAGATGAACGGGGTTAAATATCTTTGGTTGCGTATAAAGAATCGACATCCACAGACTCCACAACATAGTGCGGAACGAAATCTTCAGCGTGTTGTGGAGTCTGTTCTTCCTGCCGCCAGCCTGTATGGGGTGGATATCGCCAACATTGATCCGGAGTGGTTCCGTGATAAAACAACACGCTGAACTTCGCCTGACGCGCGAAATGTACTGGAATGAAGTGTGCAAAATGAGCAGAAATACTACTGAATCTCAATTCTGATCTGTAACATACATCGAAACAGGTCTGGATTGGGAACAAGCATGCTGCGTGATAATTTTAACGATCTCTATTATCTCATTGTCGTTGCCCGTGAACGCAGTTTTACCCGCGCCGCAGCGAAGTTAGGGGTCTCGCAGTCAGCATTAAGCCATGCCATTCGCGGGCTTGAGGAGCGACTGGATGTCAGATTGCTGACCCGTACCACGCGAAGCGTCGCGCCAACCGAAGCCGGAGAACGGCTTATCAACAGTATCAGTCCGCGTTTCGATGACATTGAGTCGGAGCTACTGGCATTAACCGATATTCGCCAGCGCGTGGCGGGGAATATCCGTCTGACGCTCGGGGAACATGCGTTGCAATCGACCGTCTGGCCTGCACTACAGCCGTTTTTGCAGGCGTATCCTGATGTAAATGTGGAAATGACCATCGACAACAGCCTGACGGATATCGTGACGGGACGCTATGATGCCGGTATCAGGCTTGGCGAGCAGGTGGCCAAAGATATGGTTGCTGTCAGGATCGGTCCCGACTGGCGCATGGTTGTGGTGGGATCCCCCGCCTATTTTGCCCGCCATGGCAAACCGCAAACCCCGCATGATTTACAGAATCATAACTGTATCAATATGCGCATGCCGACCCTGGGCGGGCTGTATGCCTGGGAGTTTGCCAAAAATGGGCAGGATCTCCGCGTGCGGGTAGAAGGGCAGCTTATTTTTAACAATCTTCCACCGCGTATCAGTGCGGCGATTTCGGGCATGGGCCTGGCATTTGTACCGGAAGACACCGTCGAGCAGGCGGTAGCAGAGGGAGCGCTGGAAAAAGTGCTGGAAGACTGGTGTGAACCTTTTCCCGGTTATTACCTGTACTATCCCAGCCGTAGACAACATACCGCAGCCTTTGCACAGCTGATTGAGGCGTTGCGTTATACGGCGTGAAGCGCAGGCTGACTATAAAAAAACCGGCATTGAGCCGGTTCAGAAATTAGATTTTGCAGGCATCGCCGCAGTCGTTATCAGCAATCATTTCCTGCGCTTTTTTGTCCGCATCTTCCAGACGTTCAGCATTACGCTCTTGCGCTTCTTCCAGCCCATCAAAGACCAGATTATCGAGATCAATTTCCATCATTCACCTGCCAGGTTCAGCGTTTAACATCATTCCATTATATTGCAAAAATGTTGCTGAACAGCAGCGATTATTGCTACTAAGCACGTTCTTATACCAGGTCAGCGTATTTTTCCGGCAGCGTATCCCACAGATGGCGGTTCGCTTCCAGCAGCAGACGGTGCTGCTCAACGGCGTGCGCGTTTTCCCGTGCCCCGCGCGACATCAGCGTCCAGGCCTCCAACGCTGAAAACCTCTCGTCATTCACTCGTTATGTTAATTAAATGTTATTAAATCGAGTCGAGCCCTTGTTTATTCAGGAACGTGATGTGCGATTTGTTTTAACAAATATGCGACAAAATCACTATACATATAACTTAATATCTTTTATACATTAATTGTTCAACCCTGCGACTATTCCACAAAAGAGAAAGCAATATGGAACAGACTCCTGATAAGAAAAACGATAATTTTCAAAAAGATGGCAAAGAACAGTTCAACCGCTCGATCGGGCTTATTTCAAATTTTGCGTTGGGTTTTACCTACCTGTCACCGCTCACCGCTGTTTATTCGCTGTTCGCGTTGGCAGTGACGCTGGCGGGACCACCCGCGGTGTGGTGGATTTTAATCGTCGCGTGTGGGCAGTTGTTAGTCGCCCTGGTGTTTGGTGAGGTTGCGTCTCAATATCCGATCACCGGGGGGCTGTATCCCTGGGCGAGAAGGTTGTGGGGTAAGAAATATGCGTGGATCGCCGCCTGGATCTACCTGTGGGCGCTGGTGGTGACGATTACCTCGATCGCGGAATATACATCAACATTTGTTGAATCACTCTTTCATTATGGCCAGACACCCGCCACCATGCTGGTGACCTCCGTCTTGCTGCTGCTTTTGATGATGGCCGTCAATATGTCCGGGACCAGGAATCTGGCCAGGGTCGCCAAAATTGGTTTCTGGTGTGAAATCGTCAGCGTGATTGCGCTGGGTATTTACCTGCTGATTTTCCACCGTTCACAGCCTTTCTCCGTCATCTTTGATTCGATGGGGGTACTGGCACATGACGGAAGTTATTCCACCGCCTTTATGTCTGCCGCGCTGATGGGCCTGTTTATGTTCTTTGGCTTCGAAGCGTGCGGTAACGTTGCAGAGGAAGTGCAAAATCCAAGCAAAAAAATTCCGGTAGCCATGATTTTAAGTATCGTGTTTGGCGCGATCTCCGCCATTATCTCCGTCATGGGCTATCTGCTGGCGTCACCGAACCTGGTGAGTATCGTGAATGGCAAAACCGCCGATCCGATCCCGGCAATCCTCAATGAAGCGCTGGGGGAAACCGGTGCGACGGTCTTTATCGTTGTCGCTATTATCGCGATGCTGTCGTGCATTCTGTCTCTGCAAGCGGCGTTAAGTCGTCTTATCTTTTCTTTCTCTCGCGACAGAATGCTGCCGGGCAGCGAGTGGATGGCCAAAATTTCCAAAAATGGTGTCCCGGATAATGCCATGGTCGTCAGCTGCGTGTTGCCGGTTATCATTTGTGTCTGGGTCTATTTCCAGCCAGATAACTTATCGCGTATCACCGCATTTGCTGTGATCGGTATTTATATTTCATTCCAGATGGTGGTACTGGCCGCGCTGCGTCAACGTCTGAAAGGCTGGAAACCCGCCGGAGAGTGGACGATTGGTGGTTGGGGCGTGATTGTAAACGTGCTGGCATTAGCTTACGGCCTGTGTGGGATCTGGTTACTGGCGCAGCCAGCTGACAGCAGTGATTTCATCGACCGTTGGACAGTACTGTTTGGTCTGGCGATTGTGGTAGGTTCAGGATTGATCTACATGTTCCTTACCCGACCTTTTGGCCGCTCGGCTGCACCGGAAAACGATGCTATTGCCTATGCCACGAAGCTCAATATAGGGCAGGATAACTAAAACTAAGGGCCTTCGGGCCCTTAATTTCGAACGCTTTGCGCGCCGGATACAACGCTGGCATCCTTATCCGGTAACGCTCAGCCTTGAATGGACTATTTCTGGTAGTGATAAAGGATAAAGTAGTCGCTTTGATACACCACCGTGCTGTGGGCTGGTGACAATAATTCACCGACGCGAAAGCGCGGCCAACTGGAAAAGATGATCCGGTTTTCCAGATTGGTCAGAATGACATAATCAGGGTGAGGGCAGGAGAGCAGTTCGGCTTCTATCTGACTGACCAGCAGATCGACGGCGGCGACGCCGAGGAACTGATCATGATAGTAAACCGGAACCGCTGAGGTTAGGGTATAGGAGATGTTACAGATATAGTCGACATACGGGCCATGGATGTACGCTTCACCTGCCGGAGGCGAATGCTTAAACCACTCAAAGGTTCTGAAATCCAGCCGCTGTTGCGTCGCCTGATCCAAATCCAGATGTGCCTGACTCAATCCATTATCTTTCTTATACCACCATTCCAGCAGCCAATATTCTTTGGTGGTTTCTGTTCTCTCAATATGGCTGGCGAAACCTGCGCCCGAACAGTAGTGATTGTTGTTCAGTGTGCTCTTGATGTGTTGCTGAACCGTTGATCTGACAGCGGGGTCGAGGACAACTTCGGCAGAGCCTTTTTGCACACCGGCAATGGCCTCGTGAATGCTCCTCGCCAGCGCAACGGTAGACTCTACGGTAGAGGCGGTAATATCATCAATTTTACGGATTAATGCGCTTAAGGATGTCGAAGAGCTCATGGTCTGTCCTGCCTTCACTGATTGTCAGTTCGAGTTATATTTCAGCTTTTTTTCAATAAGGTAATAGGTAAACGTATCGATGATCTGCGTGGCGTACTGGACTGACCCGGTCTCGTTATGGGCGGCTAGCGCGTCGGCCAGCGCCGAATAAAGCGCGATAATTTCCGCATGAATATTGTCGGCGCGATAGAGTATTGCCACCAGTGATGCCCACTCGGCCTGGACCTGAAGCTCCTGGTTGGCCAGCCGTGCTGAATGAGAGCTGGCCGCAATTGCCAGCAAACAACGCATATCGGCCTGAGTCATCAGTTCTGGTGAGTCGGCTTTCCTCAGCACGTCTACAAACTCGCGAAATTTGGCAATATCCGCCGCGGTCATGCGTCTGGAGGCTAACCTGGCGCTGTGGCTGATAATGGCGCAATGCATTTCGCCTAAATCCGAAAGGTAATCGGTACTGATCGATTTAAACGGATGCAGGGCGCTATTTTTGCCATCAATATTCTCGCAAACGAAGCTCCCGCCATTACGGCCACGAACCGTATGGATAAGATTATTAGCCCGAAGCGTGTTGAGCGCTTCTCTGATAGTAATATGTGAGACACCCATCATCTTTGCCAAATCGGTTTCATTGGGCAGCTGTTCTTTTGGCTCCAGTAACCCGGTAATAATGGCATTTGACAGGCGCTGCACTATCTGGTCTGAACGACTGACCTGCCCGATAGGCGCAAATATGACCGCATGAGTAATCATAATCTTTTCTGCACTCAATTCCCTGAAACAACGACCATTTTTAACACATGCCCGCGGGGCACGAAAGGTCAGAATGGCCGCGTTATTTTACATGCCCACGCGCAACATCGCTGCACAGGCGGATGTGTGTCCCGATAGCGTCAAAGCGCACTGCACGCTGACGATGAAAAACCTTACCCTGAAAATGTAAAATTTAAGTTAAAAATGCGAGGTTTATCATAGTGTCAATGTTGCGCATTTGAAAAATTTTTACAATATATATATTACATAAGCTTCTTTATGTATTAATTGGCGGGAGACAGGCATGAGAACCCTGAAGCATTTTATAAATGGGCAATATGTAGCGGGTAACACAGAAGACACGTTTGAGCTGGTGAGTCCGGTTGACGGTGAAACGTACGCCTTATCGCCTAATGCCGGTGCGACTGAGGTGGATCTTGCCTACTCGGCGGCCGCGGCGGCATTTAACATGTGGAAAAAATCGACACCAGCCCAGCGGCAAAAAGCACTGCTGCAACTGGCGGATGAGATAGAAAAAAATGTTGAACGACTGGTCAACGCGCAAAGCCAGGAAACCGGTCAATTGCGTCATTTTATCGAAAAAGAAGAGATTGCAGCCTCGTGCGATGCGATCCGTTTTTTTGCCGGCGCAGCGCGTTGTCTGGAAGGGAAGGCCGCCGGAGAATATTCCGCCGGGTTCACCTCAACGATTCGTCGTGAACCGTTGGGCATTGTGGGACAAGTCACACCGTGGAACTACCCGTTTATGATGGCGGTGTGGAAGATTGCACCGGCGCTGGCCGCAGGCAATACGGTAGTTTTAAAACCGAGCGATACCACCCCGGTAAGTACGCTGCTCCTGGCTGAACTGGCGGCACCCTTATTTCCGCGCGGGGCGTTTAACGTCGTGTTGGGCAAGGCCAGTACTGGCTCACTGGTGGTTTCTAACCCGACGGCTTCATTGGTGTCGATTACCGGTTCGGTACGCGCTGGTCTGCAGGTTGCGGCATCAGCAGCAGCTAACCTGACAAAGGCCCATCTTGAACTGGGTGGCAAAGCACCCGCCGTCGTGTTTGCTGATGCAGATATGGACAAGGCGATTACTGCCATCACTACCGCAGGATTTTTCAATGGCGGACAGGATTGTACTGCCGCCACGCGCATCCTGGTGGAAGATTCTGTCTATGCGACGTTCCTGGAAAAACTGATCCAAAAAACGAAAAGTATCAAGTTTGGTCCTCCGCAGGATCAGGATGCGTTATATGGCGCGCTGAATAGCAAAAACCAGCTTGAGCAGGTGAAGGGGTTTATTGAGCGTTTACCTGCACATGCGAAAATTGAAACCGGTGGTCATGCGGGGCCTGGACCGGGTTTCTACTTTGAGCCAACGATAATTTCCGGCCTGCATCAACATGATGAAGCCATCCAACACGAAGTGTTTGGCCCGGTAATGACCATTCAGTCGTTTTCTGGTGATGAAGACGCGTTGCGCAAGGCGAATGATGTGGAATATGGCCTGGCCGCGAGCGTCTGGACCTGCAATCACAGTCGCGCTCAGCGTTTCAGTATTGATCTCGATTTCGGCACAGTATGGATTAACAGTCATATTCCTCTGTGCGCCGAAATGCCGCACGGTGGATTCAAAAAATCCGGCTACGGAAAAGATCTCTCCTCTTATTCGCTCGATGAGTATACCCGGGTGAAACATATCATGTGTGATATTTCCGAATAACAGGTAATACGATGAAAACATTAAAAATAGCCGCACTTTCATTGGTGATGTTCTCAGGATTCAGTCTGGCAGAAAGCTCACCGCTGAACACGGTTAAAGCATATATGGCAGCATGGAATGCGCATAATGCGCCGCTGGCTGCCCAGTACCTGGCGGACGATGCCGTTTATTACGATGCCGCCGCAGGAGAGCCGGTAACCGGCCGGAAAAAAGCTGAAAAAGACGTGATTGGTGCATTTATTAAGGCGGTCCCGGATCTGACCTGGAAAATGGTCGGTAAACCTGTCGCGGATGAAGATACTGTGGCATTTCGTTGGGAATTCTCGGGTAAAAATAGCGGCGAATGGGCGGGAAGTCCGCCGACAAATAATCCGATCAAATTTGAAGGTGTCAGCTATATTCATGTTAAGGCAGGAAAAATCACCTGGCAGGGTGATTATTATGACGCTAAAAAACTGGATGAAGAGCTGAAGCCAGTGAAGTAGTCGGCGGTATCCTCCTTGTATCTGCGAGGGGGAACCTCTCATTTGTAGTGTTTTTTAGGACAATGTGTCAGTGGCAAAAGGACAAAGTTAATGGCAATTACCCGACGTGATTTTCTCAACGGCGTGGCGGTGACTATCGCTGCGGGACTGACCCCTCTGGATCTGGTCAGAGCGGCAGGAAAGGGGCTCGAATTTATTGATGGAAGTTATTATCCGCCTGCGTTAACGGGGCTACGCGGTAACCATCCGGGTTCGTTTGAAATGGCCCATGCGTTAGGCCGTGAACATAAGCACTTTGATTTAAGCGCTCTGCCCATCGAGGAAGAGTACGATCTGGTGATTGTGGGCGGCGGTATCAGCGGACTGGCCGCGGGTTGTTTCTGGCATGAACTGGTCGGGAAAAACAGCAAGGTGCTGATCCTCGATAACCATGATGATTTTGGTGGTCACGCCAAACGCAACGAATTCACCTCCGCAGGCAAAAAACTTATCGGATATGGCGGGAGTGAAGCCTTTCAGTCACCCGCGCATAATTTCAGCCCCGAAGTGAATAAGCTGATGGAAACCGTCGGCGTGAGCGTCACGCGGTTGAAAAAGAGTTTTGACGTTAATTTCTACCCCGACTGGCAGCTAAGTCGCGGCGTCTTCTTCGATAAAAAGAATTTTGGTGAGACGAAAATAGTCAGCGGCGATCCGGGGCGTGCGGTATCCGATGATATTCCGCCGGATCGGCTCAATGGCCGTAATATCGAAGACTTTATCAATGACTTCCCCTTGAGTGAGGAAGATCGTAAAGCCCTGATCGATTTGCATGTGCGTCCGGTTGATTATCTTCCTGGGATGACGGTTGATGAGAAAACGGAATGGCTGGATACCCACAGCTATAGTGAGTTTCTTTCCACCAGGGTTGGTTTAAGCAAAATGGCGCTGCTCTATTTCCAGCAGCGTTCCAACGATTTCTTTGCCATCGGTATTGAAGGCATTTCCGGTAGTGATGCTCGTGCGTGCGCATTGCCGGGAATGGAAGCGTTAGGGCTGCCGCCGCTGGACGGTGAATCGCTTGCCGACCTCGAAGAGCCATATGTCTATCATTTCCCGGATGGCAATGCGGGTCTGGCACGGTTGCTGGTCAGACACATGCTGCCGGACGCGCTGCCTGGCAATACCATGGAAGATTCTGTCCTCGCCAGACTGGATTATGAAAAGCTCGACTTGCCGGAAAACACCACGCGTTTACGCCTGAACAGCACGGTGATTAATGCGGCGAACGTGGAGGGTGGCGTTGCCGTCACTTGGCTACGCGATGGCAAAATGCATCGCGTGCGCAGTAAGAATGCCATCATGGCGGGCTATAACATGATGATCCCATATCTGGTACCGGAAACACCAGAGCAGCAGCAGGCTGATCTCAAACTGAACGTGAAGGCGCCGCTGGTGTACACCAATGTGGTGGTCAAAAACTGGCAAGCGTTTAAGCAACTGGGGGTTCATGAGTTTTATTCACCGGCCGCGCCTTACAGCCGAATCAAGCTCGACTATCCGGTCAGTATCGGCGGATATCAACACCCGGCCTCGCCGGACGAGCCAATGGTGATTCATATGGTCTATGTGCCCACGTATCCTGGCAGTAATCTGTCCGCGAGGGAGCAGTTCCGTTTAGGGCGTGCTTATTTGCTGGGGACCACGTTTGCCGCACATGAAGAGATGATCCGTTCTCAGTTGCAGGAAATGTTTGGCTCAACCGGTTTTGACAACCAACGGGATATTGCGGCCATTACCGTAAACCGCTGGGCGCATGGTTATGCGTATTACGCTAATTCACTGTTCGATGATATGGAAAAAATGCCGGAGATTATTGAGCGGGCGCGTAAACCTATCGGACGTATTGCCATCGCTAACTCTGATGCTGACTGGAGCGCTTATGCTCATGCTGCGATCGATCAGGCATGGCGTGCGGTTAATGAACTCAAGGATATGGGGTGATTTATGCATAATGTAACCGTTTTAATCGCCTGCCTGTTTACCGCTTCTGTCTCTGCCGCTGAATCTAACGGTGAGTACATCGCGAGGATCTCAGACTGCGTGGCATGCCATACCGCGGAAGGCGGCGCGGCGATGGCGGGAGGTAAGAGGTTCCCCACGCCGGTTGGTGATATCTATTCGACGAATATTACCCCGGATAAGACGCACGGTATCGGCAACTATTCTTACGACGATTTTGAGAAGGCCGTGCGCCAGGGGATTGCCAAAGACGGTCATCCGCTGTACCCGGCGATGCCTTATCCTTCTTACTCGAAATTGTCCGACGCAGATGTTCAGGCGCTGTATAGCTACTTCATGCATGATGTTAAGCCGTCAGCAGAACCCAATAAAGAGAATGCTATTCCCTGGCTGATTTCGGCCCGCTGGCCGCTGCATATCTGGAATTGGTTGTTTACCGATGCGCCGACTGCCGCTGTTGAAGGCAACAAAGCGGATGATACGGCAGCGCGGGTAAAACGGGGGGCTTATCTGGTTGAAGGTCCGGGTCACTGCGGGTCATGCCACACTCCGAGAGGGATGGCGATGAACGAAAAAGCCTATACCAATGCCGATGCTGAGTACCTGAGCGGGGCGATGATCGACGGCTGGTATGCGCCATCGCTGCGGGGAACCGGGATGTCTGAGCAGGCGTTAACGTCATTGCTGCTGACGGGGAAAAGCAAACATGCTGCAGTATCGGGATCGATGTCTGAAGTCGTCAGCCAGAGCACACAGTACCTGACGGACGAAGATGCCACGGCGATTGCGCAGTATCTGTTGAGCCTGAAAAGCACGAAGACGGAACCGGCGCGTACGACAGCCGCTACGGCCTCCTGGTCGAATTCCCCTGAAGCGGGTAAAGTGACCTACAACCGCTACTGCTCGACCTGTCATGGTCTGGAAGGGAAAGGGACCGATGATAATGCACCTTCGCTTATTCACAATCCGTTAGTGATGGTAGACGACCCAACTCCGTTGTTCAGGGTGATTGCCCACGGCGCAGAAACACCGACGACGCGGGGGAATGTCTCCTTTAAGATGCCAGCCTATGGCGGGTTGCTCAGCGACAGCGAAATGCGCGATGTGATCAATTACGTGCGTAAAAGCTGGGGTGAAGGTAATGGTGAGGTAAGTCAGGAAGATCTGTCCGGGATTAAAAAAGCCTCACATTAATCTGTGCAATGATACCGGATGGCGCTGCGCTTATCCGGCCTACAAAAAGCGTACTTCGTAGGCCGGATAAGGTGCTTACTCGGTGTTTATCCTGATAATATCCGCAAGTCGGGTAAACGCCGCAGCCATCTCATGTTCTTCAATACTGGCAAAGCCCAGCAGCAGACCGCTGCGTTTTTCTTCTTTCACGTAGTACCGCGAAAGTGGGCGAACCAGAAGACCTTGTGCGTTGGCCTGTTGGGCAATTGCGCTATCATCAGTACCCGCAGGTAGCTGTAAAATCAGATGTAGTCCGGCGTTGCTGCTGTAAGGTCCCAGATAATCCTCACCAAGCTGGCTGATGATGAGCTCTACCAACGTATGGCGTCGGCGGCTATATAACTGGCGCATTTTACGGATGTGCGCCGCATAGTAACCCTCACGAATAAACTCAGCCAGCGCCGCCTGAATCAGGAGATGCCCACCACGATAGAGATCGTTATGTACCTTCATCAGTGGGGCGGCAAGCGGTTTGGGTATCACAACGTACCCGAGCCGCAGTGCCGGATAGAGGGTCTTGCTGAAGGTGCCGATATAGATAACCGGAGCATCTTCTTCCAGTCCCTGCAATGACGGGATGGGTTGGCCGGAAAAACGAAACTCGCTGTCGTAGTCATCTTCCACAATCCAGCTGTGCGTTTCACGTGCCTGATAGAGTAGCTGCCGTCGTCGACCAAGGCTCATTACCGGGCCAAGCGGATATTGATGTGACGGTGTCACAAAAATAAGTTTCGGCGCCGGTTCGACGCAAGCAGGCGCAAGCATGCCTTGTTCATCAACCGGGATGGCCGAAAAGTTGACGGCATTGATGCGCAGAATGTTTTTTATTCCCCAGTAACCGGGTTCTTCAATCCACGTATTATCGCCAGGATTACACAACGAGCGGGTTACCAGATCCAACGCCTGGTGAATGCCCTCGGTAATCAATATTTGATCTGGCGTACAGCGCACGCCGCGTGCGGTGCGCAGATAGTCCGCCAGCGCTTCTTTCAGTTCAATCAAACCACCAGTGGCATCGTAGGTGAGAAACTCCGGGCGTAGCCGCCTTGCCAGCCGATCCTGAATCTTTTTCAGTGTGCGATGCGGGAAAGAATGCACGTCCGGTACACCAGGAATAAAAGCTCCCCACTGGCGAGGGCTGGCGCTGGCATGCCCAAGCAGTTCAAGGCTACGGACGGACAAACTGGTGTGGTCTTCACGTGTCGCAGGTGAAACCGGAGGTTTATTAGGGGCCAGACCGAGATTGTCCAGCACGCTGTCGGTCACAAATGTACCGCTGCTGGTGCGCGCGGAGATATAGCCTTCGGCCTGCAACTGCTCGTAAACCCGCAGGACAGTATTCCGTGATAACGCCAGCTCACTCGCCAGGTCGCGTGAAGGTGGCATGCGGGTAGCGGGTTTCAGGCTCCCCTCAAGGATGCAGCTACAGATGGCGGCATACAGGCGACGATGCAGCTTCTCGTCAGTCTGCTGGCTAAATGCATGCTTGATCACATCTCCGGCAAGTGAACGCATTTGGATCCTTAAAATAAAACGATTTGGCTCTCGATTAAAGTACCAGATGGCGTCTAAATTTAAAGGGTAATTCAACCAATTGTGTTTATGGACAAGGTGTAGAGAATGAACAATAAAAACCTGCAACAACGTCGTCTGGATGCCACCCCACGTGGCGTGGGTGTGATGTGTGATTTTTATGCCCAGTCGGCTGAAAACAGCACGATTACCGATATTGAAGGCAATCAGTATATTGATTTCGCCGCCGGGATTGCCGTGCTGAACACCGGGCACCGCCATCCGCGTCTGGTGCAGGCCGTTGAGGCGCAACTGCAAGCCTTTACCCATACGGCTTATCAGATTGTTCCCTACGAAAGTTATGTATCGCTGGCGGAGAAAATCAACGCGGTGGCGCCAATTGACGGTAAGCGTAAAACGACATTCTTTACCACCGGGGCTGAGGCCGTGGAAAATGCGGTTAAAATTGCCCGCGCTCACACCGGTCGCCCTGGCGTTATCGCCTTTGGCGGTGGTTTCCATGGGCGGACATACATGACGATGGCGTTAACCGGCAAAGTGGCGCCATACAAAAAAGGCTTCGGTCCGTTCCCGGGGTCCGTTTACCATGCGCCATATCCTTCTGCGCTACAGGGGGTTTCAACTGCAGACTCGATTAAAGCGATAGAACGTTTGTTTAAAGCGGATATCGATCCGAGCCAGGTCGCTGCGATTATCTTCGAACCCGTCCAGGGGGAAGGCGGCTTTGTTGTCGCTCCGGCGGAGTTTGTCGCGGCAATTCGCCGTATCTGCGATGAGCATGGCATCGTGATGATTGCCGATGAGGTGCAAAGTGGTTTTGCCCGTACCGGGGAGCTGTTTGCGATGGATCACTATGCTGATAAAGCAGACCTGATGACCATGGCAAAAAGCCTTGCGGGTGGGATGCCGTTGTCGGGTGTCGTAGGCAAAGCCGATATTATGGATGCGCCTGCGCCGGGTGGGCTGGGGGGGACTTACGCCGGGAACCCGCTATCGATTGCGGCAGCTCATGCGGTACTGGATATTATCCGTGATGAAAAGCTGTGCCAGCGTGCGGCAGCGCTTGGCGAGCAACTGCGTGCTGTGCTGACCGATGCGCGTGCAGTATGTCCTGAACTTGCCGAAGTGCGGGGATTAGGCTCGATGATTGCCGCTGAATTCTGCGATGCGGCCACGGGTGAACCCAGCGCCCCCGCCGCGCAGCGCGTGCAGAAAAAAGCGCTTGAGCAGGGGCTGCTGCTGTTAACCTGCGGCCAGTATGGCAACGTGATCCGCTTCCTTTACCCACTGACTATCCCGCAGGATCAGTTTGCAAAAGCGTTAGAGATAATCAAAACGTCGATGAAGTAATCTCGTTCAGTACAGATCGTGTGTAAAGCCGACAGTAGTCATTACCGTCGGCTTTTTTGTTGTAACCATTATCGCCAATCCTCTCTCGTTATATATTTACATATATATCGATTAAGCCTATTCTATTCATCATACAAATATAATAAACGTGCCCCGCAAGAGAAGGCGCTTGTGTTATCGACCGCCAGTCTTTCTATCTAACGAATTGAATCAACAAATGTTAAATTGCAAAATCACCCCAATTGCCTCCGGGTTGCTGACTTTTTCTTGTCTTGCCGCCCCCCTGTCGGCCCATGCTGATGACACCATTACCGTTACTGCTTCCGCGCCTGCTCAATCTTCGTTTCCCGAGCAGGAGCCCGCGGCCGCTGAAAAAAAGGCGACGATCGGTAGCCTGGGGCAGCGAGAGTTAATCGATGTTCCGTGGTCGGTACAAACACTGTCGAAAAAGGTGATTGATCAGCAACAAATCAAAGATGTTAAGGACGTTTATCGCTACATACCGTCCGTTCAGGGAGAGGGGGTTCGACCACAAACCCGTGGCATGCAAGGAAGCGTGGTGCAAAACCATATGATTGATGGGCTGAATGCCGTTTCCACCACCGAATATCCGACAGAGCAGTTCCAGAATATAGACGTACTGAGCGGTATCGCAGGTTCACTGTATGGACCCGCTAACCCGGCGGGGATGTTTAATCTGGTCTCGAAACGCCCTCTGGATACGCCACTGCATCGGGTTACCGTAGGGCAAGGTACAGGGTCAGGAACGCTGGCATCAATGGATTTCAGCGGGCCTGTCGACGCGGGAGACAGAGTGAAGTACCGCCTCAACCTGATGAATGATGAAGGGAACAGTTACACCACCGATAGTCATGTTCGTCGGCAGTACGCGGGATTGGGCCTGGATTTTCAGCTGACCGATAAAACCGTGCTGGAGAGTAATTTCAGCTATTACCATTATTATGAAAAAGGCATGCCAGGCAGCTTTGCGCTGGCAAAAGGCGTGCAGTTTCCTTCGGCATTCGATCCGACGAACAGAAAATATGGTCAGTCATATGCAGGTCATGATGATGAAACGACCACTGCGGACATGCACATCAAGCATGATTTTGACGGTAACTGGATGCTGGATCTGGGGGCCTTACACCAGGTTGCTGACCGTGAATCGACGGCAGTAACCAACACCCTGACGGATAATCGGGGTCACTACACCACCACGACCTCGAATTCAGCGGCCAGTCGCTTTACGATCAACAGCTATTTAGCGAACCTGACCGGCAGCATTGATTCCGGCTGGTTGACGCAGGATATCGCGACCGGAATGCGCGGATTTGTATGGAAAAACTATAACCCGAGAAATGGGGGAACCTTTACGCTGGGGCATTCTTCACTTGATCAACATCCCGACTATCCGCGCCCGCCTTATCCTGACTTTACTAATCGCTATCATTCGGCGACCACTACGCAGCATGCATTTCTGTTAAGCGATACGCTGCATTTCACTCCGCAATGGAGTTTGTTGCTGTCTGGCAGCGAAAACTTGTTTACCGTCAGCAACTATAACAAATCCGGTCATGAAACCAGTCGCCAAAAGGATAACGGCATGAGCGGCTCCGCCAGCCTGATGTATAAACCGGTTGAGAACGTCACGCTGTACACCACCTGGGCTGACAGTTTGCAGCAGGGCGATACCGCACCTGCCGGGGCCAGCAATGCAGGACATGTGCTGGATCCGTACCGCAGCCATCAGGTGGAGGTGGGGGCAAAATATGCGCCCGTCAAAGATCTGCTGCTCACCGCGGCGCTATTTGAAGCAAAACGTCCCTTTGCTTATACCAACGACAACGGCGAATTTGCTCAGGACGGTACGCAGAAAAACCGTGGGCTGGAACTGATGGCTGATGGGCATATCACGGAAAATTTACGGGTGTTAGGGGGAGCCGCCTGGTTGGACCCCATGCTGCACAACACTGCCGCCAGTAATGCAGATGGTAAGCAGGTTGTCGGCTTGCCACGCTTTACCTCGAATGTGCTGGCAGTCTATAGCATTGAACAGGTTCAGGGACTGGATGTGGATGCCAACGTGCATTACGTCGGACGTCGGGCTACCGATAACGCGAATGATACCTGGGTAGGCAGTTATACCACAGTGGATATTGGTAGCCGTTATGCCACCAGACTGTGGAACACACCCACGACCTTCCGGTTTGATATCACTAACCTGACCGACCGCCGCTACTGGACCAACATTGTCCCCGGCGCGTTGACGGGTTATACGGGGGCCGGGGCGGCCAGTGCGCAACTTGGCGCCCCACGTCAGGCGCAGATTTCCGTTCAGGTTGATTTTTAAGGATTGCTGATGAAAACGTGCCACACATGGTTGCTCTGTGTGTGGCTGGCGTTTCCCGCCCTGGCCACGCGTCAGGTTGTGGATGATGCCGGTCACACTGTAACCGTCCCCACACAAGTTCAACGTATTGCGGATAGCTGGTTTGCCCATCACTCGGTGTTGATGACGCTGGGGGCGGGACGTCAGATTGTCGCCACCGTCAACCATCCACAGAGCCAGCCGTGGATGTTCAAAATAAACCCATCGCTGAATCAGGCCTTACAAATTCACGGGACGTCATTCAATAGCGAGGCCCTGCTGGCTCTGCATACCGATGTTCTGTTTGTCGCAAAGGGCAAGGGGGATGCGCAGAGTTACAACCTGGCGGGTATCCCGACGCTGGAAATGGCATTTACTGATTATCCTTCGATGGAAAAGTCAGTCACGACCACGGCGGACGTGTTAGGCACGGATCAGGCCCGTGCCAGGGCGGTGGCATATAATCAATTTTTAACCCGCACCATTGCGGATGTTCGCGCGAAAACGGCGACGTTAGCGGAAAATCAGCGCCCGCGGGTTCTGCACATTCAGTCGCTGAACCCACTGAAAGTCGACGGTAGAAACACGTTGATTGATACCTGGATTGCGCTCTCTGGTGGGCGGAACGTCGCCGGGGAAGTGGACGGTAACATGAAAGAAGTCTCACCCGAGCGGGTGCTGTATTGGCAGCCGGAGGTGATTATTCTCGGGGCGGGATGTGGCGATATTGCCAGTTCACCTTATGCAGCGTTGTTCAAAGAGCTTAACGCGGTGAAACAGGGCAAAGTCTGGCGCAATCCGGCGGGCGTCTTCCCCTGGGATCGCTATGGAACCGAAAGCGCGTTGCAGTTGCAGTGGGCCGCGTCAAAGCTGCATCCAGCACTGTTTGGCGGCCTGGATATGGTTAACGTAACCCGCGATTTTTACCGCCAGTTTTTTGATTATTCGCTTAGCGAGGCGCAGGCGAAGCAGATTTTAGCCGGGCTACCCCCACAGGGGTAAAGCGGGAAGCGCTGACGGGCAAATGCAGGCCAGTTCAGGGTTACACGCTGTATTTGCCGTGACGAACCGCGTGGCGGTATACCGTGTCTGGCGATAATGGGTTGCCAGCTATCACGTTATATAATTTAATGCATATCGAATTTTTCCCAGTCCAGATGGTATCTATGTTAACTCTTCGCTCTTTTGTGCTGGTTTGCGCCAGCATGTTTTTTGCCTTTTCCGCACAGGCGGATCGCACTATCACCGATCAGCTTGGGCGACAGGTTACAATCCCTGACCATGTCGATAAGGTGGTTGTGCTGCAACACCAGACGCTGAATATTCTGGTGCAACTGGATGCTGCGCAGGATATCGTCGGCGTGATGTCGAGCTGGAAAAAACAGCTTGGGCCTGAGTTTGCCCGGTTTATGCCGACAATAACTACGCTGCCTACGCCTGGCGATCTCACCAGCGTGAATATCGAAAGTTTGCTGGCGATTCATCCGCAGGTAGTGTTTGTCGCCAACTATGCGCCCGCTGAGATGATCCAGCAGATTCAGAATGCCGGTATCCCGGTGGTGGCTATCTCGTTACGTCAGGATATTGCCGGGCAACAGAATAAAATGAACCCGACGATGGCTGATGAAGAGCAGGTCTACAACGAAGGCTTAAAGCAGGGGATCCGCCTGATTGCGGATGTGGTCGGGCGTAAAACGCAGGCGGAAACGCTGATCAATTACGTCTTTACGGCGCGAGCAAAATTCAATGCGCCAGTTGCGGCCATACCGGAAGCGCAAAAGGTTCGCATTTATATGGCTAACCCTGATCTTATGACCTACGGTTCCGGGAAATACACTGGCCTGATGATGCAACATGCGGGTGGGTTAAATGTGGCGGCGGCCAGCGTGAAAGGCGCGCGTCAGGTGGCGCTTGAGCAGGTGCTGGCGTGGAACCCGCAGGTGATTTTTGTTCAGGACCGATATCCGCAGGTGGTCAAAGAGATCCAAAACGATCCTAACTGGCAGGGAATTGACGCGGTGAAAAATCATCGTGTCTGGCTGATGCCTGAATATGCCAAAGCCTGGGGTTATCCGATGCCGGAAGCATTGGCAATAGGTGAGTTGTGGATGGCCAAAAAACTTTACCCGGATGCCTATAAAAATGTCGATGTGGATGCGCAGGCGCAGGATTACTATCAACGTTTTTATCGTGTGAACTGGCAGTCAGATGCTGCTAAGTAAACGGGATTTCCCCTTGCAATCATTACTGATAGCAGGGGTGTTGGTGCTGGGGGTCAGTTCGCTGTGTCTTGGACAATATCCGCTGTCACTTCGTGAAGTGTTTTATCAACTCACCCATTTTGGCGATGCGCAGGGTATTGCCAGTCAGGTGATATGGACAGTCAGACTACCGCGTATTCTGATGGCGTTGCTGGCGGGGGGCGCGCTGGGATTGTGCGGCGCTACCTTGCAAGGGGTGTTTCACAACCCATTGGTCGACCCGCACATCATAGGCGTAACCTCGGGGGCGGCCTTCGGCGGGACGCTGGCGATTCTGCTGGGTCTTGAGCCGTGGCTGATGATGGGGTCAACCTTCTTCTTCGGTCTGGCAGCGCTCATTCTGGTATATGCCATTGCGGCCTTACAAGGGCTGGAAAATACGCTGGTGCTGATCTTATCTGGCATTATTTTAAGTGGTTTTTTTGCCGCGCTGGTGAGCCTGATTCAATACCAGGCCGATACGGAAGAAACCTTGCCGAACATCGTATTCTGGCTGCTGGGCAGTTTTGCCACGGCTAACTGGCATAAAGTCCTGCTGCTGGCGATCCCGGTATCCATTGCGGCGACGATGTTGTACCAGTTGCGCTGGCGGATAAATCTGTTATCGCTCAATGATAAAGATGCTAAATCGCTGGGCGTGGCGGTGGTTCCGCTGCGGCGTAGCGTGCTGGTGTGCTGCGCGTTTTTAGTTGCCGCTCAGGTGGCGGTCAGTGGCAGCATTGCCTGGGTTGGGCTGGTTATTCCCCATCTTGCGCGGTTGCTGGTGGGGGTTGATCATCGTCGCTTGCTCCCGTGTGCTTTTTGGATGGGAGGTGGTTTTATGATTGCGGTTGATGATATCGCCCGCACTCTGATGCATGCGGAAATACCGCTTGGGATCATCACCGCGTTGCTCGGCGCACCGCTGTTTGCCTTCTTGCTCATTCGTACCAGTCGTCGGGGGAAACAATGACATCTATTGCGCTCAGCGTGAATCAGCTTAGCTATGGCTATCGCTCTCCACTGTTTGACCCCCTCACTTTTCAGTGCCAGAAAGGCCAGATCTGGGCGGTGCTTGGGCGAAACGGTCTGGGTAAGAGCACGCTGCTGGATACGCTCACGGGCACGCGACCCGCGCTGGGCGGGAGTATTGATGTTCATGGGGGGATAGGCATTGTGGCCCAGCATTGCCATCTGCCGTTTCCCTATACGGTGAGCGACGTGGTGTTGATGGGGCGGGCGCAGCACGTAAAATTGTTTGCTCAGCCCAGCCGCCAGGATCAACAACGGGCGGAGCAGGCGCTGGAACAGCTAAACATTGCGCATCTCGCCGCCACATCGTTTAGCTCACTTTCTGGCGGTCAGCAGCAACTGGTGATGATTGCCCGTGCTCTGGTTACAGAATGCCAGACGCTGTTGCTTGATGAGCCATGTTCAGCGCTGGATCTTGCCAATCAGCAGGTCGTGCTGCAGCTCATCAGTGATTTGGCACACCGGCAGGGGTGTAGCGTGCTTTTCTCGACGCACGATCCGTTGCACGCCTTACAGATTGCAACTCATACGCTGCTGTTGCTTCCTGAGGGAAAATGGCTGGCAGGGCCGACGGACGGCGTGGTGACAGAAGATAATCTGTTCCAGGCCTATGGCTTGCCATTGCGAAAATTCAGTGTGGAAAACTATCAGACTCCATTTATTGCGCCGCTGTTTGCTATCCACCGCTAACAGGCAAGAAACCGGCGGCGGTCAGCAACGCCTGACCGTCGTTGGCAAGCATAAATTTAACCAGTCTCATCACCTCTTCAGAAGCATCGAGCACCGCCAGTTGGTATTCACACAAGATGTTCTGTTCCGCAGGAATAGCAACGTAGCGAACATCGGACGGTGAACCGAGTGCTTTTGCATAATGTGCGTAACCAATAAACAGATCGGCCAACCCCTGGCGAAGAAGCCAACTGCTTGCCAATTCTCCTGGCGGGATGCTGAGCGTATCGCGGCCACCAACCAGTGGCAGGGCGCGTGCACGAAGCTGTTGTCCAAGTCCCGGTTCCAGTGCATCCATGTTATCGAAAAATGTCCAGGTATAATCACCGGAAGGGTCGCAGCCCGGTGTGGATGTGCCAATACGCAGCGCCGGGTCGCGTAGTAAATCCAGCCATTCACCGCGCCGGTTGGTAACCAGGCCCAGTTGATTCCAGCACAGTGTATGTGTGGAAACGGCCCGGTGTGTGTCCAGTAGTCGTTGTGGATGTGCCCGATTTGCACTGGCGAACAGAGCACACGGTTCCCCGGCTTCAATACGCTCGCGCAGCAAACCTGCCGGGCCATAGCCAACGTTGACCTCAATGCCGCTAAGGCGGGTGAACTGATTGAGTAGTGGGGTAAATGCCAGTCGTAAACTTCCCGCAGCAAGGAGGGTGATTGAAGAGGGCATGATATCTGATCTCTGGACTATGGCAGTTATGCGAAGAAGATGAATGATACGCCCTGCACAAGGGACTTTGAAGGCATCTGATGATGCCATTTCGCTTACATCATTTGATGTTGTA
Organism: Citrobacter sp. RHBSTW-00029; assembly: GCF_014104295.1. Taxonomy (NCBI): domain Bacteria; kingdom Pseudomonadati; phylum Pseudomonadota; class Gammaproteobacteria; order Enterobacterales; family Enterobacteriaceae; genus Citrobacter; species Citrobacter sp. RHBSTW-00029. Next base: position 2,010,409 of record NZ_JABXRT010000001.1, on the reverse strand, counting down.
GTCACTTTCAAAGGGTTATTTGATCCAGCGTGCGGTGGGATGCTGACGCTGTCTTTTTTTGTTCTATGCTTTGACCGTAATAAAAGATCCTGAACGGAAGAGAGCATACGTGCAGGGGGAAGACAAATGACAATCTTGTGTAAGACCTGCGGAACGTCCTATGACGATACGCATGGGGCTATAACGCATTGCAAAATCTGCGAAGATGAGCGCCAGTATGTTCCCGTTACCGGACAATCATGGATCGATCCAGCCGCGCTTCACGCGACGCATACGAATAAATGGCTGCAGCATGAGCGTTCGCTACTGAGTATTCAGACCGTGCCACGGTTTGCCATTAACCAACGAGCATTTTTGCTACGCACCCCGCAGGGGAATGTGCTCTGGGATTGTATTGCGAATCTGGACCCGGCCACGCAGACGCTCATCACCGCGCTGGGTGGGTTGAGTGCCATTGCCATTTCGCATCCTCACTACTACTCCATGATGCAGGATTGGGCGGCAGCATTCGATGCACCAATCTATCTGCATGCCGACGATCGCCAGTGGATTATGCGTGACAGCCCCTCTATTCGGCTATGGGAAGGCGATGTGCATAAATTACTCCCTACCGTGACGTTGTTACGCCTGGGCGGACATTTTGCGGGGGGGAGTATTATGCATATTGATGATGGGGAGGGGATAATCCTTGTGGGCGATATTTTGCAGGTCACTCCCGGTGCGGATGCTGTGTCGTTTATGTGGAGCTACCCCAATATGCTGCCATTGCCGGCAAGCGCGGTTATCCACATTATGCACGCGTTGCAGGATGTCAGATTCGACCGACTCTATGGCGCGTTTGAAGGTCAGGATATTAAATCCAACGCCAGACAGATTGTGGTGCGATCGGTGCAGAAGTATCTTGCTTGTCTGCGCAAAGAATAGAATGGGTTTCAGGAGAACGTTTGAGAATTTAGCACCAAATCAAAGGGATATGATTTGGTGCGTCCGAGTGGACTCGAACCACCGACCCCCACCATGTCAAGGTGGTGCTCTAACCAACTGAGCTACGGACGCAAATGGTGCGTTCAATTGGACTCGAACCAACGACCCCCACCATGTCAAGGTGGTGCTCTAACCAACTGAGCTATGAACGCAACGTTGTAGGTGACAACGGGGACGAATATTAGCGGCACAGACCGAATGAGGCAAGAGGGAATTAGCATTTTTCTGCATGTTTTCACGCGATTGCAGAGTAATTAAGCAAGTTGACTATATTTTGTTGATTTTGCAGCGTGTTTTTTATTCAGACAGCGAACTGGAGCATACCAGGTTCGGTTTGAATGACAGGGGCGCTCAGACTTTACGCGCTGTAAGGATAGTAGTTTCTATTTTCTCTGGGGTAGTGAAAGGGGTAAAACGCTTGAGCGGCTTGCTGTCACGCCTATCGGGAAGCCCACACTGTAGTTGATGTGACAGGCTTCGCTGCGTACGCGACAGTGGATTGGACAGAAAACTGATTCAAGAGGCGATGAACTTTTGCGAAGAACAGAAATTCTCTGCGGTTCAGTTATGGACATTCCATAATTTATATTAACCAACCTGACGAGCGTTCCATTCGTCGCGCGTGATTTCCCAAAGTTCAGAATCCAGCAAACCGCTGACATACTCTTTCTTTTCCGTCTTGATAAGCCGCATGCCGCTACTGTCTGAAATACGTTTGGAACGGATATTGAGAGATGCTTTCGGCGCACGCAATACCGTCTTATTTAACGTATTAAACCAGTAATCCGTAGCGATATTACTGGCCTCACGCATAAAACCCTGACCCTGATATTCCGGATCTAACCAAAATCCACGGTTATTATCCTCAACGTCATAAAGGCAAATTAAACCTATGAGAGCGTCAGGGGCCTCACGGAGTCTGATAGTCCAGATCCACGCAATCCCTTTTTCCATATCAGGCAGGGCAACGTTATTGACGTAATTCTCCGCACCGTTATCAGGATAGGGCCAGGGTACTGAGGAAACCATATAGCGAACTATCTCCCAGCGTGGATAAAGCAACTGAATCTGCGAGGCATCTTCGGCTTCTAATGGTTTTAACAGCAAGCGTTCCGTATGGAGTTTTGGTATTTTCATATGCGCTTTTCCTACAAGAGCAAAATAAGAGAATCAATGTGGGGAGGATTTTGAAAAAATATTAATAACCAGAACTCCAGCACAAATAAGAAGCATGCCTGCGATCGCCGGAAAATCAAGTTTTTGCCCACTTACCAACCAGCTCAAAAGGCTGATTAATACGATTCCAGCACCTGACCAAATTGCGTACGCAATACCCGTTGGAATGGTCGACAGAGTCTGGGAGAGAAGATAAAAGGCTGTGCAGTAGCACACAATAGTTGCTACCGATGGCCATAGGCGTGTGAATCCGTCAGAGAACTTCATCAGGGTTGTACCTATGACCTCAGCTACAATAGCTCCTGCAAGGAAAATGTATGAATTCAAGATCTGATCCCATGTGACAATCTAAAGCAAATATCGTATCACAAAGGGTTGGGTGAGTTTGAACGCAGCCCAAACTACTTTTTCGTGTAGTGATTAATAATCACCACGATATTGATTATTTTACGGCGCTGACCGCATGAAGAATTACACTTGCCACGGCATCTGGCTGAGAAATATGTGGGGCATGACTGGTGTTCAGGGTAGTCACCGTCGCGTGAATTTTCTTCGCCATCGCTTTCTGTAAGTCAGTGTCGAGCATATGATCCTGTTCGCTGACAATATACCAGGAAGGTTTATTTTCCCATGCCGCGTCTTTCACTTTTTCGCCAAATACTGCGCCGTTAGTTGGGCCCTGAGTGGCGTAGATAAGTCTCGCTTGTTCCGTAGTAACACCCTGCGCCAGGTGCTTAGAAACGCCTTCAGAAGTGAGCTTCAGATAACCCGCATCATCAGCATCAATATGGCTGAAACCTGATGGCGTAGGATAATCTTTTGTTAAATCACCGACAGACTCTCCGGCCGATGGTGCAAAAGCGGCAACATAAACCAGTGCTTTGACGTTCTCATTTTTTGCACCGGCCTCTGTAATGACTGCTCCACCATAGGAATGGCCGACCAGCACAACAGGACCTTTTACTCGTGCCAGTGCGCGACGTGTTGTGGCGGTATCTTCAGCAAAGGAGGTGAGTGGGTTTTGTACGGCAACGACATTAAGCCCTTTAGCCTCAAGCAAAGGAATGACCTTATTCCAGGTTGAACCATCTGAAAATGCACCATGCACAAGCACAACCGTGGGTTTAGCAGCTTTAACATCAGCTGCAGATGCCAGCGCTGAACAGCTCATGGAGGCCGCCATCAGTAAGGAAAGAGAGAGATTTTTCATATCAAGAATGCCTTTGTTAGTGATCGGATGCTCACGGTTAAGCGAGCTAAGTTGACTGGCAATGTACATTGAAAACGTAATGCGATAAATTTACGTAAATAACCATCACCTGGAACATTTCATTTCAAATGGATCGTTTAACCTGCATGCAGACATTCATTAGGGTGGTCGAGTCAGGCTCCATTTCTGCCGCAGCGGGTGAGCTGGATCAGTCCTCTCAGCTGACGGGTAAGCAGTTACGCATGCTTGAGCAAAATCTTGGCATTCAGCTGATCAACCGTACGACCCGGAGCCAGAGCCTGACGGACAGCGGCCGTCTCTTTTATGAAAGAGCGAAAAATATTCTGGCTGAAATGGAAGAAGCGGAAGCCGTGATTGCTGAAACCCGTGCGATCCCCCGTGGTAATCTCAGGATCAGCGCTCCCATTACCTTTGGCAGTCAGCTGCTGGCCTCAAAACTGCCGGAATATCTCAAACAAAATCCCGAAGTCTCGCTCGAACTCTGTTTGTCGAATCGCACTGTCGATCTGGTTGAAGAGCGCTTTGATGCCGTTTTTCGTACGGGAGAACTGGCGGACAGCCAGCTACTGGCAAGAGCGCTTGCTCCCTATCAGATGGTTATTTGTGCTGCACCGGCTTATCTTGAAGAGGCTGGAACGCCCTCTGTGCCGCAGGATTTGACGCGGCACCAGTGCCTGATCTTTACCCATACATCAATGCGGACGGAATGGAAATTTGAAGGCCCTGGCGGACAAGTCTCGGTACCTGTAACCGGCAGGTTTAAAACGGACAACAGCGAAGCCCTGCTTGCTGCCGCCCTCTCAGGGCTGGGAATCATTATGCAACCGCTTCCGCTGATGAGCGCGGACATCGCCGCCGGGCGGCTGGTGCGGGTTCTGCCCGATTATGAACTGCCCGGTCGGCCCGTCCATGTGCTTTATGCCCAGGACAGAAGAATGACTCCACGATTACGAAGTTTTATCGATTTCTGCATCACCCATTTTGGCTCTTAGATACCCGTGAAGACGGCTTACTTCGGATCGCCGAGAACCTTTTTCAACTCCTCGATATCCTCTTCAACCGCTGTTTTAAGACCGCGGCGTTCCAGCCAGTTTCTGCCCCATATGCTTAGATCCAGAACCAGTTTGTTCAGCTCCCGTCCTTCGTCACTCAACGAGTATTCAACCTTTGGTGGAACAACGGGATAAACCTGGCGAATAATCAGGCCATCCTCTTCAAGTTCACGCAGTTGCTTCGTCAGTAAACGCTGATTGATGCTGGTTAAAAACCGCTGGAGTTCGCTAAACCGAAGCGTACCGTCCTTAAATAAATGATAGAGGATCACCCCTTTCCATTTCCCACCCATGATATGCAGTGCTGCTTCCATTGAACAACCTGGTGCCGAATCGTAGTTACGTAATTTCTTCATAAAAACATCATGGTTACCTTTTGGTAAGTATGTGCATTTTTTTAGCGTATAAACGAATTATAATCGTATGGTACTTTTAGCGGGCTAAATATCAATCACTTTCTGGAGTAGAAATGTCAGCTTTGCTTTTTGAACCCATCACAATCAACGGCGTTGAATTCCGCAACCGTATTGCCATGTCCCCGATGTGCATGCACTCGGCATCTGACGACGGCAAGATTAATGACTTTCATGTTATCCACTACGGCGCGCGTGCCCTGGGCGGAGCAGGTCTTATCATGCTGGAAACGGCCTCTGTATTACCGAATGGTCCAATCGGTCCTGGAGACATCGGTATCTGGGGTGATAGCCATATTGAAGGTTTGTCCCGCGTGACAGATGCCATTCACCGTTTTGGCGCGAAAGCCGGCGCACAGATTGGACATGCTGGTCGCCAACTGGGAATTGACCTGCCCTCTATCGCGCCGTCAGCTATTCCGTTCACACCTGATTCCCGCGTACCACAGGCGATGAGTATTGAGCAAATTAACGAAGTCGTAGAGGCGTTCCGTCAAGGTGCTCGCCGTGCGCGTGAAGCCGGTTTTGACGTTATTGAAATCCACGGTGCCCACGGCTATCTGTTGAATCAGTTCCTGTCGCCGCTAGCGAACAAACGTACCGATGAATACGGCGGTAGCCACGAGAATCGTTACCGCATTGTGCGTGAAGTCATTGACGTCGTGCGCAGCGAGTGGAAAGGCCCATTGTTCCTGCGTATCTCTTCAACCGATTATGTTGAAGGCGGAAACCGTCCGGAAGACTTCTTGATCTACGGCAACTGGATGAAAGAACAAGGTATTGATCTGATTGACTGTTCAAGCGGCGGAATTGCGATGGTACAGGTAAACACTTACCCAAATTATCAGGTCCCTGCAGCCGAGCTACTACGAAGGGAGTTGGATATTAAAACCGGGGCTGTAGGTCTGATCGAAACAGGTCGTCAGGCAGAAGAAATTTTGCAGAATGGCCGGGCAGATATCATTCTTGTTGGCCGGGATATGCTGAAGGATCCGTTCTGGGCGCGTACTGCAGCAGACGATTTGAACGTTGTACTCCCCGTTCCTGCACAGTACACCCGCTATGGTTCTGGCTGGCAGCGTTCTCAGCCGCGACTGCCGGCAGCTGACCTGGCAAGCACTGTAGAGCAATAATAACAGCTACTTCATCAGCCCTGCACGGTTGTAATGCTGTATCTGTACCAATAGACCCTTTGTTGTAACCCTCATAGTTAAAAAAACAGAAGTGCTTTCCTTTTGCCCCTGCATGCTGACGCAGGGGTTTTTTTATTGAGAACATCTGATTTTGTATTGCGGATGGTAAAAACCTTAAAAATCAAAGATAAAATTAATTCCATAAATATACTCATCAAATCATATCAACGTCCGCTCCTGGCTGTGAGTCAAAACACCGAAGCACAGTGCTGTGACTCCTCAACGTTATCCCTGTGCTGATTTCTTACTCTGTGTTCGATCGGATGAAATAACAATGGCTATGCCAGCCAGAACGATCAGTGTGCAAACCAGAATTCTCAAATCAGGCAATTCGCCAAGAAATAGCACTCCACCTACCGCAGCAATACAGGGCACGCTCAACTGCAGCGTGCTGGCGGTTGCTGAAGACATAGTGGCAACAAGTTGGTACCAAAGTACGTAAGTCACACCAGAAGCCAGTCCGCCGGAGAGCAGGGCAAGGATGACGCCGTTGGCGTCAGTATGCACGGGCTCCTGTCGTACCAAACTCAGGATGAAAATAACCGGAAGGCTCAGAATGAAATTTCCTGCAGTCGTCCCGGCAGGAGAGAGGATATTTTTCCCACGCACAGAATAAGCTCCCCATGCCATGCCTGAAACAACCATCGTCAGGGCGGGTATCAAAGGGGGAGCGGTTGCGCCGGGGAGCAGCAGCATAATGATCCCCCCGATGGCAATAACGATCCCGGTGGCTTTGTATCCGCTAAGTGTTTCACCTTTTATTAATCCCCAGCCAATCATGCAGATCTGCACTGCGCCAAACAGCAGTAATGCGCCTGTTGCGGTATTGAGCTGCACATACGCGATTGAGAAAAATAATACATAGGCACACAGCAACAGGGCATCGATGATTTTCCAGCGTATTTCTTTCAGTTTACCCCGGGCTATATGCCAGAAAAACAGCATTACTGCACCACCGAGTAATCTCAGCACGCTGAACGTTTCAGGATCTGAATACCCATTCTTTAAGGCGATACGACAGAGGATAGAATTGGCTGCAAATGCAGTTAGCACCAGGAGAACCAGCAACAGCTTTTTCATATCCATCCTTAATGTTGACGATCTGTTGCAGAGTATAGAGTGCGTACATCAGGACAGACATGCTAACGATGCTTTTGTTTATAATCCAACACGATAACGTTGCACAGGGGCTGGCGCTATCCCTAAATGATGCTCAGGAAAGTGAGAATGGAAAGAACTGATACACGGCCACCATAGCGGAGGTACTTAATATCACACTGATGATGAAGTAAGTTTTGAAGGGCTGCTTTTGTGTTTTATGGTGAAAGAGTTGTTGGCCGACAATGGCTCCAGCCCATCCGCCCACAGCGCCAAATACCAGCAATGTGGATTCCGGCACTCTGCGCCAGGCCTTACGCGCTGCCATTTTGTCCACGCCGTAAATCGCCAGCGTCAATATGTTGGCGAGCAGGCCCCATATCAGCAACGGATGTGGGGCAAAAAGGCTACTGACCGCAGAGCAGACCAGTAGCAAATAACAACAGCGATTGAGATTCATCTCATTAACCACAGCCAGAACGGAGAGGCGATTATCTTAACCCAGAACCGACACCGATAAATGGATATGTAGATTCCTGGAAGCCAGGGTTATCCAGATTTTGATACAGAAAATGTCGGGGTCGCATGTCCAGTCTATAAAATAGAACATTATGAAAAGTAATGATATTGTTCTACCAGCCACGCTCATAACGAGGTTTTATGAAAATCAGAAGGTTCAAGAATGGAGATGAGATTTCGTTACTCAGCGTTTTCTTATCTTCTGTACATACCCTCACATCCCACTATTACACACATGAACAAATAGATGCCTGGGCCCCGTCAGATATCGACCCGGATCACTGGACTAATCGCATGAGGGCACTACGTCCCTTTGTTGTTGAAGTGGATGGTGAAATAGCTGGATATGCGGATGTTCAGCCAAATGGGTACATTGACCATTTCTATGTCTCGGGAGTCTACCCGAGACAGGGCGTAGGGACGCTACTGATGGACCGCATTCATGAAGAAGCCAGACAACGTGGAATGGGTGAACTTACTTCAAATGTCAGTAAGGCTGCGGAAGCGTTCTTTCTACGACACGGCTTTCATGTCGTGGAACGAGGTTTCCCTGTGTGTCGTGGCGTGACACTACAAAATGCACTGATGCGTAAATATTTGGCGAAACAGATGAAAAGAAAAAGAGTCGTGTCTGGATAGTTAAATCAGAGTGTCATCATCATTTCATGCCAGGCCATACCACCGTGATCTGACTCTGACGGTTTCATATACTGGTAACCAAAATGAGCATACAGATCGACGTGGCGATCTTTACACAACAGGTGGATTGTTTTTTTGTTCATTGCTTTCATATGCGCCACGAATTCACGCATCAGCAACGACGAGTATCCTTTGCCCTGATAATCCGGGTGAACCACGACAGACATAATCACGGCATTAGGTGCATCCGGATCGTGTCCAACCAGTTCTTTAAATTCTTCATCAGACATCACGACTTCCCATGCGCAGCCTGCATTGATGAAACCAATAACGTCGCCGTTCAGCTCCATACACAGAAAACCTTCCGGATAGCGGTTAATACGGGTGGCTATTTTCTCGCGCGTTGCGGCTTCATCCCCTTCGTAGGATGTGATTTCAATATCATAGCAACGATCGACATCGGCGGCAGTGGCCTGACGGAATACAGGGGTAGACATAGTTTTGCCTCTTCAGAATCATTTTGTTGGAAATATACTATCTTTTTTCAATCATGCTTTCGCTGCATTTTATGCAAAAATAAAATGTACAATATTCATTAATCACTATTTTCAAATTTCACCCGGAAAAAAGAACCATGGTGTCGACGTTGCGCAAGACCGATCTGAATTTATTGCTTATCTTCGATTCTCTTTATCGGCATGGGAGCGTAACGGAGGCCGCTAATGAAATGGCGCTAAGTCCGTCAGCGCTGAGTCATGCGCTCAATCGCTTACGTGCCTCACTGGATGATCCCTTATTTGTGCGCACTGGCGGACGCATGGTGCCAACGTCAAAAGCAGAGAGCATTGCCGCTAACGTTTCCGCCGCTCTGAACAGTCTCTCGACTTGCCTACATGAGCCTGAACACTTTGAGCCGGAAAAAAGCCGGGAGACGTTTACTTTTGCCGCCACGGACTACACGGCCGCTGTGATCCTGCCAGGCCTGATCGCGAGAGTTAACAGCCTCGCGCCGGGTATTACCATTAAGCTTATCTACTCACGCGATTTTAACGCCGATGAAGATCTGCTTTCGGGCAAAGTTGATTTTGCTCTTGGTTTTGAAGAAGAGCAGAAAAATCCCCGGCGCGGTATTGAGTCCATTACCTGCTTTACTGATGATTACGTGGTTGCGGTGCGACGTGGTCACCCTGAAATTTATGATTCCCTTACCCATGAGCGCTATATTAACGCCGGACACGTGGTGGTACGCCCATGGCTGGAATCCCGGGGTGCTATCGACCGCTATCTGGAAAGTCAGCAGGTACGCCGCCGAATTGTTGTTGAATTACCAAGTCTGATGATTGCCCCGCTCATTGTTTCAAATACTGATCTGGTCATCACGCTGCCCAAGCGGGGCATCTCATCTGTTTTTGATATGAAAAATCTTGTGGTGTTTACTCCTCCATTCCCAACACCCCAGTATATTCTGAAGGCTTATTACAGCCCACAGCTCAGTAACTCCCCTGGACATTTATGGATGAAAGAGCAAATTTTACAGCTTTGCGAGCCGCAAAACCCGATTACGTCAATGAATGCAGCCGATCAAACCCCTGACGCAGATCGGTGATCAGGTCATCCGGATCTTCCAGGCCAATCTGGAGCCGAAGGGGTTCTCCCTTCTTGTGCCACGTTGTCGCAGTTCGATATTCCCGGCAGCCGAAAGGAATAATCAGGCTTTCAAAACCGCCCCAGGAATACCCCATTCCGAACAGCTGCATGTCATTTAGCATGCGTGTACGGGATCAAGCACCACAGAGAACAGCCCTGACGATCCCGTAGGGTCTCGCTCCCATATTTCATGTCCCGGACAATCCGGCATTGCGGGGTGGAGTACAGTTTTGACTTCAGGTTGTTCTGCAAGCCAGTGAGCAATTGCCAGTGCTTCCGCTTCTTTCAGCGAATATGCAACGTTCTTAAACCATGTAAGGCAAAGAAACAGTCTTCTGCACCCGGTAACATGGCAAGTATGCCCAAAATCATGCCCGTTGATGTTGGGCTTTAGATACTTTTTACATCAACGTAACCCGCTTCCAGATAGCAGACAAAACTGGGTCAGAAAGTTAATTTATCCTGCTTTTTTGCCCGCAACTCGTTAACAATACCTACAAACGCAAGACCGACGGGAACAAGGGCCCCCCACAGGACGGAGTTCCAGCCGTAGAGGCTGAGTAGAGCACCTGAAGAAAATGACCCTACAATCATAACCCCAAATACCACAAAATCGTTCAGGGACTGGACCTGGGTTTTCTCTTCTGGACGATGATATTCAATGATCTTCGCCGATGCGCCGGTGAAGCCAAAATTCCAGCCGAGACCCAGCAAAATCAGCGACAACCAGTAGTGAAAAATATCGGTTCCACCGAGTCCGGCGAGGACAGAGCATGCAGTGATAAGCAAACCCGCAGCAGCGATACGCATGGCTCCAAAGCGGTTAATTAATTTGCCAGTGAAGAAACCCGGACCGTACATGGCAATAACGTGCCACTGGATACCGAGATTGGACGCCTGTTGAGAGATGCCGTGCATGTGCATCGAGAGTGGTGCTGCCGTCATCAGGAAGTTCATCACCATATAGGTTACCGCACCGCTGAATACGGTTCTGGCAAACCCTGGCCGACGGGCAATTTCGCGTAAAGGCCGCCCACCCGTTTTTATCGCGCAGGTAGGTTCTGCGGTTTTTACGCCTTTAAGTATGAATGCCGAAATAACGGCCACGAGCGCCTGCGCGAGGAACGTGACGGCGAAGGTATGAGGCGGCCAGAGGTGCATCGTGCCTGAAACCAGCATCGGGCCAATCACGCCGGCAACCACGCCGCCTCCCATCACCAGCGACAGGGCCCGGGCGCGACGTTCTGGCGTGACGCCGTCGGTTGCCGCAAAACGAAAGCTGAGCGCAACGGCTGCATAGGCTCCGCCCATGAAGGCGGCAATGCAGAACAATATAAATGAGCCAATCACGACGGCCAGGGCGGCGGTCAGTCCAGTCAAGACACCCGCCCCGGTTCCGACCATAAATGCGCTTTTACGGCCATTTTTACGCGCTAATGAGCCTAACGGCAGGATACAGCCTGCCATCCCCAGAACAAACATGGTGATGGGAAGTGTAGCCAGCGAGCTGCCGGGAGCGAGGGCGTTACCCACAATTGCGCCAGTGGCATAAAAGACGACAGAGTTGGCACCCGCGAGGGCCTGCGCGGCCGACAGGCGAATGATATTATTTCTCTGGTCTGCAACGGGCAGGAAATGTTCTGCGGACATGTGATTAATTATCCTGATTCATGGTGAGCACTATCCTGTATCGCGCCAGACCTTGCTTAAGTCTGTTGAGCGCCTCATTTGCCCGTTCAAATGGCAACAGCTCTGTGATGGGCAACGTCTGAAAGAGGTGGCTGAACTGCAGTGCGCGCTCGGTTTGCGCCGGTGTGCCGACGAAGGAGCCTGTCAAGGTGCGTTCAGCGCCGATCATCATACCCGGCGAGACCTGCAGCGGCTTTTGTCCTGTACCCAGCAAGATTGTTTTACCCTGGGGGGAGAGGGCGGACAAGAGGGCTGAAACCGTTTCTGAAGCCGGTGCAGTTGCCACGATAAAATCCACACCGCCGTCATTTTTCAGGCGTTCTGATGCATTTTCCTCAAGTGTATTGATGTAGTGATGCGCACCCAGCTTAAAGGCCGCGCGTTCTTTTTCGCTACCCCGTGCAATCACAGTCACCTCAAAACCCATTTTACGGGCGTACTGAACAGCCATGTGTCCAAGCCCACCCACTCCGAGAACAGCCACTCTGTCGCCCGCTCTTGCGCCTGAATTACGCAGTGCGTTGAAGGTAGCGGTACCGGCGCAAAGGATCGGGGCTGCATGCACGGAAGAGAGCGCGGAGGGAATTGCTATCAGCGCGGTATGTCGCATGACAACGTACTCTGCGTAGCCGCCATCGCAGCTGAGGCCCGGCGTCAGTTGATTTTCACAGAGATGAAAAAGCCCTCTGCGGCAAGGTTTGCAGTGCTGACAATACCCACCCAGTCGGCCGACGCCTACGCGCTGACCGCATTGCCAGATATCGGGTACCCTGTTCCCCTTGCGGGCAATAAACCCGACGATTTCATGTCCCGGTATACGGCCGGGTTGGCCCTCCTGCGGCGCTCTTTCCACGTCCCGGAGATCGGCACCGCATACTCCGCATGCTTCAATTTTGATAAGCACCTCATCCGGACCGGGAGCGCGTATCGGCCGCTTTGTCATTTCCAGCACACCGGGGGCAACGATCTGCATCGCGCGGTATTTTTTATTCATAAATGGCACCGATATAATAGGGATTATCAGATGGCAAGGGCGAGATCTTTAGCCCTGGCTTCCTGAACAAAGACGGCCGTCATACAGGCATTAAACGCAGCGAGCATTAATTCCCGCGGATCAGGAGCCAGTCCCTCGCCACCCAGCGAAACCGGTTCATCGGAATCGATAACATGGTTTTGAAGTGCCAACGGAGCGGAACCTCCGGAATACGGCTGGCAGAGCGTCCGGCGCGGTCTTCAGGCGTTACGGCCAGCCATCACACCGCCATCAATATCCCAGATAGCGCCGGTGACCCAGCCAGTTTTTTCAGAAAGCAGGAAAGCCACAGTTTCCGCGATGTCGACTGGCGTACCCACGCGTCCGATCGGATGGAAGCTGTCAAAGCTGTTCATCACATCTTTTACGTCGTCTTTCGGAATGAAGCCTTCGTAAATAGGAGTGTGAACAACGGCCGGAGAAACCGCATTCACGCGGATCCCTTTTTCACCCAGCTCAATGGCCAGGTTTTTAGTCAGCGCGTGCAGACCGGCTTTGGCCATCGAATAGGCTGAAGACGGCGTGGCACCAATCGCCTGCTGCGCCCACATGGAGCCGATATTCACGATGGAGCCTTTAATCCCGGCATCAACCATATTGCGCACCACGTCACGGGTAATAAAGAACGTTGCGCGGTTAATGCTCATATACATGTCATAGTCTGACGCTTCATGTTCGGTGAAGGGTTTTGGGAAAAACACGCCAGCCGCATTGACCAGCAGGCTGATATCTTTGTGTTCGGCATTAATGGTGTCTACCACATGCTGCATCCCTTCTTCTTTCATCAGGTCGGCAACGATGATAGAAACCTGACCATCCGCAGCCAGCGCCTGGCGGGCCTGCCCGGCTTTGTCCTGACGATTGCCAACAAGCACAACGCTGCCGCCGTTTTTCAGAACCAGCTTCGCCGTTTCGAAGCCCATACCGCTTGTACCACCGACCACTAACAGTTTTTTACCGGCAAAAGATGCGTTCATCGCTAACCTCTTTGAATTCATATGGTTGTTATTGATGAAAAGCCGTACTCCTCATCGTGTGAAATCAGAATGCCACCCGGACGCCTGATTGACGACTGAGAAGAAATTGCGACTCAGGAAAGAAAATCTTTCTCGCTGGCGTATACTGAGGAAAATAATGAATCAGGATTTCCACAATGCGATCGCTAAACCGACTTAAATGGCTGCACGCTTTTGAAGCCACCGCCAGGCACGGCAGCTTTACCGGCGCGGCACAGGAGCTTGGCGTTACGCCCGCTGCAGTAGGCCAACTGGTACGCTCGCTGGAAGACTGGGTCGGACACCCGCTTCTTCACCGCACCCGCTCCGGAAAAGAGCGGCTGACGTTGGTTGACGAAGCGGAGGAGGCGCTACAGGACATCACGCAGGGACTGGACAAACTCGAAACCGGGTTAAACAAGCTTCGCGGTCGCCGCTCGCGTTCGGTGGTGGTGGTGACGGCATCGCAGGTGCTGATGATGAACTGGCTGATGGATCGCCTGAACCGGTTTTCGGAAACGCACGAAAATATCAATCTGCGGCTTAACGTCACGGAAAAACTGATGGATGTGTCGCACGGCGAGGCGGACATCGGTATTCGCTGCGGACAGGGCGACTGGCCAGGCGTGTATAAAACCTGGCTGATGGATGAAGAAGCGGTGCTGGTCTGCAGTCCGCGCCTGGTGCCGCCCGGGAAAATGGCCTGCCGTGAATGGCTCGCCACGCAAAAACTCATTCACGATGACACGCCGCATCCTGGGGCGGATTTTCCGTCATGGGATGCTGTCCTGATGGCGGTCGGTGCACCCGAAGCGCTGGATAGCGGGCTGCATATTAACTCCACCTCAGCGGTCATCCTGTCGGCCCTGAGCGGCAGGGGCGTGGCCATCGTTCGTTACGCTTTGGTGAAGCAGCTTATCGAAACCGGTCAGTTGGTTCAACTGCACCCCGATCGCCGTTGGCCGCTCAAATGGTCCTATTATCTGGTCACCCCGCAACAAAAAGTTATGCGTGATGAAGTCAACGTTTTCCATGACTGGCTTCTTCAGGATGTCGTCTCAGACCGTTCATAAACTGCCCCCTCAGGCATTACGCTGCCCCGGCAATCACGTCGGGTGCGTAGTGCTTATACCACGACAATTCACGACATAGAATTTCTTTTCTGCTTCACAAGATTATCTGATTTGTTGAAGCTGTCTGGCTTTCTGATAATCGCCCTCAACGAAAGGTAATACAGACCGGTTTTTTAAACGGGCGTATTACTTCAACCCTGAACGAAGGAGAGAACGATGGCTTATCTGCAAATCACCCTGAATATCAGTAATGAAAACCGTGCGGCAGCCGCTGAGGTATACCAGAAATACAAAACTCCGTTTCTGACCACCATTGAGGGTGCCACCTCTAAAGAGCTGCTTGTCCGCGACGAAGACGTCCAGGTGCTGCACGGTTTTACGACCGTTGCGCAGGCGCAGGCATACCTTAACAGCCTGCTGTTTACGCAGGATGTCGTTGCCGGATTAAAACCGTATTTAAACAGTGCGCCTGACGTGCGTATTTTCGACGTCATTTAATAACTTTTCTGAGACAAACAACAACCGGAGTTTTGAATGTTCTTAAACTGGAATGAATATCGCAGTGGCCTGCTCGCCACCATCGACAAATTTGCCAAACTGCAGCCTGAGTTTATGAAAGGCTTTCAGCAGATGGATAAAGGTGCGTCAGAAAGCAAGCACCTCGATCCCAAAACCCATGAACTGATTGCGCTGGCCGTGGCCGTAACCACCCGCTGCGACGGTTGCCTGGCCGTTCATGTGGATGCTGCTGTTAAGTACGGTGCCACGCGCGAAGAGATCGCCGAAGCGCTGGCGGTTGCCATAAACCTGAACACCGGCGCAGCGCTGACGTATACCGCGCGCGCACTGGATGTGTACGATAATCTGCCGAACAAATAGGCCTGCACACGGCTCCGCGTGGGGCCGTCTAATCACTGATTATGATGTTACTGAATTATGATTTTTCGCAGCGCGTGATCATTACCCCGGATGATTATCAATGGATATTTTCACCCTGGCCCTGGGTTGAGCGCATGATGCTTGACCGGATTGGTCGCAAGCAGGTACGCGCAACCCTTCTCGTCAAGCTGCGCCAGATGTCTGCCGATGCACGCCAGCCGCTCAGGTTATATACGCAGAAGGCGGCTAACTGGCATGGTCAGCCGCAAAGACAAGTCTTCGCTTTATTCTCTGGCACCTCAGAAACAGTGCTGCTTCAGAAGCTTGCCCCAGGCGCGCGGATTTTCTGTGCGCCGCATGTTGGCGGAGCAGAGATCCACGACGTATCCGAGCCAGATTCGGGTAAAACGGCGATTTTTGGTTTTACTGGCGTACTTGCAAAATCGAGATGAACTGTCAGCGATGCTGTTCTCAAAAGCCTTTGTCGGGAGCCGCTCGTACGCTTATTTGGGCAGGATGCGGTAGAGCCCGAAGCTGAGTATATAAAAGACTGGGCGGCCGATCCGTTTCTGCAACGGAATTTGATCTCCAGCAGGAAGTCAGTCACGTAATACCTGAGCAACTTTCCGCCAGGGGAGAATTGTCCGGTGAGATAACAGGTATTGCCAGTGAATGGTCGCCGCAGTTCCTGGGCTATCTGACAGGCGCAATTGACTCTGCATTAACGGGCGTTCAGCGCTGGCTACAACAGAAATAACCCGCGAAAATGGGGGGCTACCATCCGAGCAGGAGATGGGTTGTTGAAAACAGAGTATCCGGTTCGATAATGCGTCAGCTTTTAAAAAGAGCTGGCTTCTGAAGCGTCCGCTCCTGGCACAATGCGGACAAGCTGACTTAGCTGAAGGTCCGCTGAGAGCGAGAAGCGGACGTTTGGCTTGCTACCAAAACAATGGTGAGAATATCAACGAGCTGTACATAAAGGACATCAAGTTCATTATGTACAGGCTCTATCTTCCGGCACGGACTATCGTGTTAATCTCCTAAGCCAAGTATCCCAAGATTCAATACGGATAGGTGGAGTTGAATGAATTTCATAGTCATGGCGTTTTTTACTTTCTTCTAAATCATTTACTGTTCGCCCCCCAATGACAATAGAGCGAACGTTTACATCTTTATTTGGATCTACTTGCTTACAAGATTCAGGTCCGACGAATGCATTATGGATTAAATCACCTGACAAAACTTTAATTCGTTTTTCATGAGCATCTTTCCGAAAAGATTCATAATCCCTATAGACCAGACCAAGCCTTTTTTGGATCTGCTCTGCGGCATCTCTAACTTTATGATTAAATGAACCGTAGCTATTCGCATTAACTAAGTTAAAGTTAGCTCCTTTCACTTCAATTAGGATGATATCCATACGCGATCTGCCTGCGAAAATTACAAAATCCACTAATCCATCAGCTAGCGGATATTCGGAAAAACAAATATACTCATTATTACCGACGTAAGCCTCGGCAATTAACGACAAATCGTTTTTTATAACCTGCTGAATATCTTGTTCCTTTGCACCTGACTCAATTAGCTGAGCAATTGAAGACTTGGGAATCATAGAATTTAATATTTCGCACTTACGAGAAATAAACTCTGGTGATGGTATATAAGTTGAATCTATAAAAGGATCTCGAGCGTACCTTATTTTATCGGCTTTCTCATATACCTTCCTATTATTTATGCTGCGTTCAGAAAACTCATCTTCATCACAACCGAGTAAATCTAATACTTTTTCTCTTGATATTGAGATCCATTCTGTTTTTGGGCTTATGTTCACTATATCAAACGTATCAAGCTTATGTGAGTTTCTTTCATAGTGCTCTATGAAAACGGCAGGTTGTGTAACTACCCCATGTTCATAGATTGAACTTATTATCTTTTCTACTGCATTGGTTACCGACTGACCATCGTTTAATGAACCTAGGTCGGTTAAAAGCACAATAATATCTTTTTTATTTATGTAACATCTGACTCTGCAAATCCCACCGATTCCGGAAGTTCGGTTATTGCCAAAATCGTGAACTAAATCTAATGTTTTCAATTTAAAAATATCCCTATACTCTTTGAAATTGGCTTTAATTTAAGCTAGACGAACTAACGTTTTAACATCATGCTTGTATAAATCAAACAACTTCCGCTCCTGGCACGATGGGGACCTTCGCAAACAGGACACCCTCGATCTCACCAAAATGGTCAAGCTTCACCTCTTTAATAGAAATATGGCTACTACCCATCGTGTTGCGCCCTGGCTCATTAATAAATCAACATTATAGGTCCGCAGAAGTCATGGGATGACCGGTGTTACCGGGATATTTACACATACACCGTTACCCCAACCCAATGATGGTCAGAGCTGTTAATACCTGTTAAGGCATAATGGATACACTCGCGGATAATCCTGCCACTAACTCAATGCCTGCAGGCATGGTATCTAACTGGATGCGCACCGGTACACGTTGAGCCAGCCGAACCCAGTTAAAGGTGGGATTGACATCCGGCAGCCCAAGTCCGCCGGTCTCATCGTTGCTGTCACCAATTCCCCGCCCGATACTCTCCACATGGCCTATGAGCTGCGAATCAAAACCCATCAGTGAAATCTGCGCGGTTTTCCCGACGCGGATATGACTCAGTTTAGTCTCTTCAAAATAGCCCACCACCCAGAAACTGTGCGCATCGACAATGGCGACTTTTGTCTCTCCCGCGGTGGCATAGTCACCGGGCCGAAGACGGAGATGTGTGACATAGCCGTCCACCGGTGATCTCACGGTGGCATGCGCTAAATTAAGCTGAGCCAGTTCCAGCGCGGTCAGTGCGCCCTGATAATTGGCCGCCGCGATGCTTGCCGCACTGCCTGTTTGCTGGATGTCCTCACTGGATATCACCCCTTTGATCATCGCCCGTCGCCTTGCCGCATCCTGCCGCATTAGCATCTCATGACGTTTTGCCTCAACGTCAGCCTGTGAACTCAGCACGGCCAGCTTCAGCCAGTGGGGATCGATGGCATAGAGAATATCGCCACGGTTAACCCACTGGTTATCGCGGACCGCCACGCGACTCACCGGCCCGGAAACATCCGGTGCAATCTGCACCACATCCGCACGAACCCGCCCGTCGCGTGTCCAGGGTGTTTGCGCATACTGTTTCCAGAAAATAAATGCCACGAGTGTCGCCACCGCAACGGCACTTAATGTCAGCGCATAGCGACCCAATAAAGAGAGTAAAGATTTCATGCAAATAACTCCAGAGTGGTCAGGCCCTGCAAAAGCAGGAAACAACTAATGATAAAAGTCGAAAAATCAATCAACGGGCGAAAGGGCAAACGTCGGTAAAGCCTGCTGAAAGAGAAAATTAATAAGAGTGATAGCGTACAGATCAGCGCGATGAGCACAGTCATCAGCAGACCGGGAAAAAAAACACCCCCGATATTGATGTCATTTATCATTTGTGGATTCCTCGTCCTGCGTTCGTAACGCGCAGTGCAAATCAACCAGTTTGTCGACTAACTGGCGCGATGGTTTATCAGTGGCGGGCAAGTATTGAACGGTTATCTCCGCGATGCGCTCGCGCAAGGCTTCAGTCTCCGTAGAGCGGGTAAGGTCATAAAGGATGGCGTTGATGCCACAGCCTGAGGGCATGTCGCAGCGGCGAAGATGCATCACACCGAGGCCAATGCGCAGAAAGTGCATCAGGTGAACAAGTGCCCGAGCGGATGATGGCCTGCTACGCGGTATGCGTGGCAGCAGCAAGGCAGCTCGATCAATCATCAGATTGGTCCAGTGCATTTCATCTCCTTTAAATACGCCGTTCACGCTCCGGCGGATATCACGCTGACAAAGTTTCAGCAGGCGGTTTATCGCCGCGTCGGCTTGCACGGTTTGCAGCAGGCTCATGCTAAAGACCGCAAAACCGGTCGCGAAAAATAGCGCGATGGCGGTGTTAGCCGCATCGGCGAAGTTGCCGCTGTAATGCGCACCCAACTCGCACAATACAGGTAGCGTCAACGTTATTCCCATCGCCATAAACGTGGTGGGCGGCCGTGCCTGGAGTGACCCGGCAAGCAGGTAGACCGGAGCAAGCACGGCAACCAGTACGGGAAAATCGCTGACCTGGGGAAGCAGGGCAAAACTATAGATGAGACTTATCAATACGCCCCAGAAGGAGCCGATAATGTATTTCACAATATGGGGTGCAGGCGTGTCGAAACTTCCAAACAGAGTGCAACAAACCCCAAGAATGGAAACCGCTGTACCGCCATCTGACCATGCTGAGTCGATCCATATCAGACAGCCGCTCAGGATGATGGCAAACGCGCCCAGTGCCGTCCGGATTGCACTCAGGGGATCGCGATGAAAAATATATCCTTTCGCCGCGCTATCTTCCGCCCGTATGGTCTCGGGTTCCGCGTGAAATATAGCCTGCGAAAGGCGCTCACACTGGTGAATAAGACTAATCAACTCCGCTATGTAGCCTAAGAAGTTCACCCCCAGCGCGTCCTCAAAGGTCAGTGATTGCACCGCACGCTTCTGTAGTAACCGGGTGCTACGTTTTTGTAGGGCTTCAGCAGTACTTTTGTGTTTCCCGACATTGTCGCAGGTGAGCCAGGCCTGAACATCATTCAGCAGCGTCTGTATTTCGACGGGCATATCCGCGATCACCTGCAAGCGATCGCGTAATTCGCCGTTCACGATGGCTAATCGCGCCAGCCTGTCATGGAGTGCTTTTCTGGCCTGTCGGGCCGGAACTGAAAGGGCAAAATCATACGGGATGTGGTGGCTGATGCCCTGCAGGAATTGCAGTGCAAGCGCGAGTTGCAAGGGGGCTGAAACCTTATCAGACTTGCCCGCCAGAGTATCGGCAGCATGCTGTCGTGCCGCGTGTAGCGTCTGCGTCAATTTGCTGTTAAACAGGCCTGATATCCGACTTGGCAGAATGTACCGGTGGATCAGCGCGGCGCAGACGATACCGATCGTTATCTCCTGCACCCGGATGATAGCAATGTTAAACACCGAGCCTGGGTCGGATACGGCGGGAAAGCCAATCAGGCTTGCGGTGTAACCGGCCAGTACAAAGGCATAGGCGCGGGGAGTACGGTCAAGCAGGGATAACCAGAGGCAGAAGGCTATCCAGCCTGTCAGCATCACGCTGCATACAATCGGCATATTCACAAACGTAGGCACGATCAATACCGTTGCCCCTGCGCCCGCCACGGTGCCGACCAGGCGATAGAGACACCGGCTCAGCGAAGCGCCCACAGAAGTTTGCGAAACAATATAGACGGTGATGATGGCCCAGGAGGGCCGTTCCAGGCCAATCGATAGGGCGATATAATAGGCGAGCATCGCAGCGGCAAAACTCCTGAGGGAATAGAGCAGGGCATGGGCGTCACTCAGTAGCATGGGAGTGATTATGCTGCCTGACCAGCGGCGTATCGCGTACCAAAAAGGGACGTGTTGGGGGATGATTGTATTCATGCCGAGAATTATTCCCGGTTTGCACACGTCACTAAATACTCTATTCTGTCAAAAAATACCTAAATGTTGCCAATAACATGACATCCCGACTTGCCAATACCTTGTTTGATCCCGACAGCACGTCGAGCCCGGCAGTCGCTCGTCATATCGATTTCGTCGATTACGCAGCCGAAGTTCCGGTTCATTCGCACCGTAAAGGGCAGTTGATTATTGCTCTGTATGGGGCGGTAATTTGTCGTGCGGAAAACGATATCTGGATTGTGCCACCCGATTGCGCGGTGTGGATCCCCGGCGGCGTTCCACATAGCGCCAAAGCGACCTGGAATGCGCACCTTAACTATCTGTTTATTGAACCTGGCACTGCCGCATTGCCGGAAAAATGCTGCACGCTGGCCATTTCACCACTGATTAAAGAGTTAGTTGATCGTTTAACGAATGAAGGCGTTGATTACGCACCACAGAGTCATGTTGGCAGGCTAACCAGAGTGACACTTGATGAACTCGTGACCATGCCACAGCAGAAATTGAGCCTGCCGGTCTCTGCGAACCCTAAAATTCGTGCTATGGCCGATGCGTTAGTCAGCAATCCAGACGACCGGAGCACATTCAAAGTCTGGGCAAAGCGACTGGCACTCAGCGAACGCTCGTTAGCGCGCTTAATGCTGCGTGAAACCGGTCTGACCTTCGGTCGCTGGCGTCAGCAACTGCACTTGATTATTGCCCTGCGGGAGCTGGCAAGTGGGGTGTCAGTACAAAATGTGGCAGCAAACCTGGGGTATGAGTCGGTTAACGCATTTATCACCATGTTCAGAAAAACCATGGGCAGTACGCCAGCGCACTATTTTTCTGTTCGCAAAACGGCTGATTCATAGACTTGATAAAGTGTGAGGCTCTTGATTTACGCATGGGCAAGATGCGGGCAACTGCATATCTCGGCCTGCAGCGGACCCTCCTGAAAGACGAGTCTCAGCGCTGGCATCGGCAGAATGCGTGACGGAACACATGACATCGATACGGGCGATGTTGAACAGTGTGCGTTCCCGTTCGGCAGGGGGGAGCGTGGTATGACAGGCCTGTTTCAGCCAGCCCGTATACCGGCCCCGTTTTCAGTTGTGTGAGGCGCTGAATGCCGTTGACGGGAGCGTCACTCACTTTTCCTGCGAGGGGCATCCCCGCGCCGCTGCGCGGCCATATGTTGTTTTCTCTTCCAGTGAGTCAGTGGCTCGCCGGACAGACTGCGCAATCAGAATGGCTCACCGGCAGGGTCGCCTGCGGTACGTGTGGTGGGTTACAGGGTATTTTAGTGGCGCTTCGGGCAATTTTTTGTACTGCATTGAACCCAATGATATCCGGTTAACCGGAAAGCCATGGCTGGGGTTAATCCCCCGCTGGCGAAGAAGGATAATGGATCATTATGCAACCTCTTGAAAATACTTACTTGATTATCAGAGCTTTTTTCCTCAAAATGTTTTTCTTTCAAACATTTTGCAATACACAATTTCTAAATGGATAAAGTATGACTCTGAATGAATTTTCATCAACTACAGCATCTATTTTTGGTAATTTTGAAAAAATTATAAGAATGCTAAAAAGCATAAGTGACCCTAAATACATAACCGTTGCCAACAGAAGAAGAACATTCTTGGAAAATATGTCCGAACATATTTCCATAATCAATAAATTCCATCCTTTCGCACATGCTGAATTCTTTACAAAAGAAGAAAAAGAAAATATCTTTTCACTACTAAAACTTACGGACAACTACATATCATCTATGATTTCTGATATTTTTTCAGATGATATTTATCGGAGCATTACCACTATCAATGATGATTTAATTAGGTATTCAAGAATATCTAAGTTTATCCAAGGCACGCATAATCAACCTAACACCATAGCTATGTTTAAAAATCAAGCTTCTAATGAAATAGCCAAAGTGGTAGATCTGAAAAATGAAATTGAAATAAGTGCAACTCAAATCAGAGAGTTAGCAGAAAGAAATGCAAATTCTCATGATAAAATCATTAAACTTGTTACGGACTTGAACGCCGAGACGAAAAAATTAGAAAGTGCCGGTTCTGAAATAGAATTCATACTAAAAAAGAGCAGAGATGCACTTATTGGTATAGAATCATCTAGTGAAAAGCTAAGAACTGTTGAAGAAACATTAAATAATATCGTTAATGCAAACAAATCAATGCAAGGCGAAATCATTAAAAAATCTGCTGAGTCTGCCAGTGAGATTAAAAACCTCCTTGATAAAAAAACTGAAATTGAAGAATTAAAAACTATTATATCTGGTGAAATAAATAATGCGAAAGAATTGAACTCTAAAGCTAATTCCGCATTGAATTTATCTGGAACATATAGACTATCAAGACACTTTAGAGATGCATACAAAACCGCAAATAAAAACAAAAGGTTTTGGGCCTTTGTATCAATAGGAGCTGCAATCGTATGTATAGCATTCGTGGTTTATATGCTTGTCAAGATGAATGAAGTTAGTTCTTATCCTCCTACAGACCAGGAGCCCAACTTATTATTATTATTCTTTGCTCGATTCTCAATGATTCCAGTATTAATAGGCTTCTTTGCATTTAGCGCCATACAATATGTTAAACAAAACAACATCAGTGAAGATTATGCACATAAAAAATTGCTATCTGAAACTCTTGTATCTTTCAAGCAGGAAATCAATAAGAACGATACCGATAAATCATCATTATTCATGGATAACATTCTTAAATCAGTATTAAGATCACCGCTTAGCTCCATAGACAAGAAGTCACATCAAATGGAAATTGATAAAATAAACGAATTGATTAATACGACATCTAAAATTAATAAAGAAATTATAGACCGCGTTTTGCCTGAGAAAGAGAAAGAGAAATAACCTTATCTATAGCTACAAGGAAGGTAATATGCTTTTTGCAGTTACCTTCATGTAGCAGGTTTGCAATCACTACATATGTAATTTTTATTTCCCACTCATCCGCCCTAACTCAATTTGCATACTTACCTCATTAATAGACATTTTGTCTTCCATGAGTGTTAGAGTAGATTGCCGTTAAAGCTGTTTTTAGATCGTAGATTTTTTTCTTACAGCTGCTGCCTGGCTTTTCTCCGTTTCCTCAGGAAGATACTTAAATTCACCCGTGAACCGGTATTCAGAGCAAATGCATTCGCTGCCATACCCGTCGCGGATATATGTCACACGACCGAACGCCACGTGTAAGCATCCCTGCAAAACGTACCATCAAATTTTAGGGAGTCTCTGACACCAACTTCCGCTTCTGGCACAAAGCGAACATTCTAAAACAAGTTGATGGACGATGAGCATTGCTCATCGCAAGCATTCAGAGCCAGGCAGAAAGACACTGCGGCACAGTTCCCGTTTCGTTTAGCCGAGGTTTACTGCATACGACCTGCACAATCTACCTCACCACACACATCGGTCTGCCAGATATCGGCTCGGGATGGATCTCCGTTTCCACGCTGAATACGCTTCTCAGCAATCCAGGATTCATCACTGCTTCCGGTGTGCCTTGTGCCATCACATGTCCGTTGGCCATGACCACCAGATGATCGCAGTATCGGCTGGCCTGATTAAGGTCGTGCAGCACTGCGACTACCGTTTTCCCCTGGGCTCGGAGTGCGCCCATCAACCGCATCAATTCCACCTGGTGATTGATATCGAGATAGGTCGTTGGCTCATCGAGCAGGACAACGGGCGTATCCTGCGCCAGGACCATCGCCAGAAATGCGCGCTGGCGCTGGCCGCCAGAAAGATCGGTTAACCGTCTGTCGGCAAGATGATGGATTTGGGTCTGGCTCATGGCGAGATTGACCCGCGCATTGTCTTGCGCACAAAGACGCCCCCAAAGTGGTAACCACGGGTTGCGGCCGTAGGAAACCAGCTCCTGGACGGTGATCCCCTCTGGCGTTAAATGGTGTTGCGGCAGCAGCGCCAGCCTGCGGGCAAGCTGGCGCGATGAGAACGTATTGATGGGATTGTCGTCAAGAAATACGGTGCCGGACTGCGGCATTAACAGCCGTGAAAAACAGTTTAACAGCGTCGATTTCCCACAACCGTTAGGGCCAAGTAGCGCAGTAATCTTGCCCGTAGGCAGTGCGAGTGATACGCCGTCAAGCACCTTGTTTGTCCCGTAACAGACCGTCAGATTTTCAGTTCGTAATGTCATTTATCGCATTCTCACAAGCAGCCAGACAAACCACGGCGCACCGATAATGGCGGTCAGCACGCCAGCCGGAAGCTCCAGCGGGGGATGAATAATTCGCGCCAGCAGGTCGGCCGCCACCAGCAGCAATGCACCCGTCATGGCCGAAACGGGCAGCAGCCAGCGGTGACGCCCACCGGTAATGGTGCGCACCATATGCGGTACCACGAGTCCAATAAAGCTAATCGGGCCGCAGACGGCCACGCCGGTTGACGTCATGGCAACCGCCAGTAGTAAAGCCTGAAACCGTGTACGCGGCACCGACACCCCGAGCGTGGTGGCACGCGCATCGCCCAATGCCAGGAGGTCGAGATCTCGGCAAAAAACCAGGCTCAGCGGCAGAAACAACATCAGCAGCGGGGCGGCAACCTTCACAAAACTCCAGTCACGTCCCCATAAGCTGCCGGTCAGCCACAGCAGGGCGCTGTTGACATCCTGTGGGCGCGAAAGCATCAGGTAATCCGTCAGGCTGGCCCAGCAGGCAGAAAGCGCGACACCCGTGAGCGCGAGCTTCATCGGCTGGCTGGTGTTCGCCAGCATTTTCAGCAGAATCAAGCCTGCCATGCCACCGGCAAAGGCCAGCAGCGGCAGGGCAATTACCGGTAGTGACGGCAAGAGCAACAGCGCGCCCACAGAGGCCAGGCTTGCGGCATGATTTACGCCGAGAATATCCGGCGATGCCAGAGGGTTACGCACGATCCCTTGAACCAGAACGCCTGCCACCGCGAGGGCTGCGCCGACCAGCAGCGCCAGCAGCAATCGCGGCAGGCGGTACGCCGTTAATACGTAATGATACTCGCGCCCGGTGTGCCAGTCGGTCAGCAGGGCGCGCCAGGGAACGGCGATCACCCCCATTTGCAGAGACAGAACCGAAAATCCCGTCAATGCGAGGGCGATGAAAATGACTAACGCAATTTTCATCCACGCCTCCTGACCAGCCAGACAAAGCAGGGCGCACCAATCAGCGCCACTACTGCCCCGGCAGGCAATTCGCCAGGAAAAGCCATCGCTCGGGCCAGAAGATCTGCCAGCAGCAGCAGCGTAGCGCCCAAAAGCATGCTCATCGGTAAAACCTTGCGCTGATCGAATCCCACCCAGAAGCGAGCCAGATGCGGCATCAGCAGGCCGATAAACGCAACCGGGCCAGCCACGCTGACGCAGGCACCGACCAGAAGCAGCACCAGAATATTGATGATCAAACGTAGCTTTGGCAGATTCACCCCCAGCGTGCGGGCAGTGCTGTCACTGACGTTAAGCAGGTTCAGTTGATTAGCCAGCAGCAACACCACCGGCAGGGCAACCGCCACCATCGGGAAAAGCTGCCAGAACTCCTGCCAGCGTGCGTGGGATACGCCTCCCGCGAGCCAGTATAAAATGCCGTAAGCGTGATCTTCCGTCAGCAGCAGGGTGATGCGGGTCAGGGCCATGCAAAACGCCGAGAACGCGATGCCCGCGAGGATCAATTTGTTTCGGTCCTGGCTGTGGCGAAATCCGCCGCCAGCGGTCATCACCAGCAGCCAGCTTACGCCGCCACCGCAGGCGGCGATAAAGGCGATGGAGTAACCTGCAACGGGCACGGGGCTGAGAGCGCTGGTCAGCGCCATCGCCAGCGCCGCGCCGCTGTTAATACCAAGCAGCGAAGGGGATGCCATTGAATTATGCGTCAGGGTCTGCAGCAGCGTTCCCGCGAGAGCCAGACTCGCGCCGATCAGAATGGCGACCAGGCTTCGCGGCAAACGAAGGTTTTGCACCAGCGCTTGTGCAAGCGTCGGCGTATGGCCCGGCAGCAGAGCGTGAATGGCGTCAACGCCAGAAACAGGAATGGCCGAGTAGCAAAACAGACTCAGCCAGAAGAGAGTGATAAGCGCGGCAAGGGGAAGACCCCACTGCAGCGCTGGATGTCTGAGAACCGTCATTTCACATCGGATAAAGGCTGGTGATGGAAGATTTTTACCGTGTCACTGGCAATGCGTTCGGCCGCGAAAATGCCGCGCATCCGCGCCCAGGCGTTACTGTCGACCGACGCCGTCTGCTGTTTTTGTACCGCAGTTAACATCTGCCACAGCGGGTCCTGCTGCCAGCGTTTGACGATGCTCTCTTCGCGGTAGTGGGCGACCAGCAGCCATGCTGGATTGAGCGCCAGCAACTGCTCCAGGCCGATAGACGGCATAGACGCACCGGATATTGCCGCCGGCACCTTCAGCCCCAGAGAGGTCAGGACGCCCTCGGTCCAGGTCTCTTGCGTGTGCAGGTTGAACTGCTGCTCCCGGGACGTACCAAACAACACCAGCGTGCCTTTTGGCAACTGGCTGGCCCACGCTGACATCTGTTGTTGGTGTTGCGCCAGACGTGACTGCATCTGTGTCTTTTGGCCTACCACTTCGCCGATAATGGCCGCAGATTGCAGATTTTCAGTGTAGGTTTCATTGCGGGACTTAAGCAGCAGCACCGGTGCGATTTGCTGCAAGGCGCTGTAGATACCCGCATGACGGCTGCTGTCGGCTATGATCAGATCCGGTTTCAGCGCGCTGATGGCTTCTAAGCTCGGCTGCGCGCGCGTACCGACAGACTGCCAGGGTTTAAGATGGGCGCGAACTTCTGGAAGAATTCGCGTGGCGTCGTTATCGTCGGCAATGCCGACTGGACTAACATCGACGGCTGCCAGTGCGTCCGCGAACGACAGTTCCAGCACCACGATCCGCTGTGGCGTTTTATCAAGCGTAAAGGTGCCATGTTCGTCAAGAACCGTGGCGGCAAAAGCGTTGCCGGTGAGCAGCAGCAGAGCGGCGAATAGCGTGCGTAGTGATGTGAACATGTGAATGGCCTGTGTCGAGTGGCGCGTCGTTTACCCGGCCGACAAAAACAGCATGCAGGCCGGGTAAACGGGATTTAGAACTTCAACGACCCCTGCATATACAGCGTGCGCGGCTGGCCGGCGTAAATGCCTTTATTGTTGTCGTCGTAGGAGCGGGTGAAATATTCTTGGTCGAAGATATTTTTCACACCGAACGCCAGGTTCAGGTCTGCCATCTGCGGACCGAAGTCATAGGCTACGCGTGCGCCCCAGAGCATGAAACCTGGGATACGGCCAGTGCTGCCGTCGGCGCTCTCTTTGACGGTGTTGGCGTTATCCGCAAACTGGCTGGACTGGAAATCGCTGTTCAGGTTGAAGGTCCAGTTGCCCGGCTTATAGTCCACGCCCAACGTGCCTTTGTGTTTCGGGGAGAACGGCACCTGGTTGCCGTAGGTGTCGCCTTTCTCACGAATCTCGGCGTCCACGTACGCATAGCTTGCGTAGACTGAAACGTTGTCGAGCGTTGGCGTCAGCGTGCCGAGGTCATAGCGGGCCTGGGTTTCCAGCCCGGTATGGCGCGTTTTACCGCGAGCTGTAACGGTGTCGTTGGTCTGGTTGGAGTCGTACTGATTATTAAAGTTAATCAGGAACAACCCCATTTCCGCGGTCAGCGCGCCATCGTCGTATCGGGTGCCGAGCTCCCAGGTTCGCGCTTTTTCCGGTTCCACATTGCCGCTTTGCACAGCCTTGCCAATTTGGCTGTACTGTACGGTGCCGAACGAGCCTTCGGTGTTTGCATAAAGATTCCAGCTGTCAGTCAGGTGATAAAGCACGTTTAGCGCCGGAAGCGGGGCGTTATAGCTCACTTCCTCATGTGTGCCTTTGATGGCGTTGTTCTGGTATGACTCGATATGTTCAAAGCGCATACCCGGAGTGATAGTCCAGTTGCCAATATCGATTTTGTCATCCAGATACCAGGCGTGCGCTTCGGTGCCGGAACGGGTGTCACGATCGTAAGGGCTGGCGCTGGACGGCAGTTGTCCGCTGCTGGTGGCGGTGTAGTAACGCATTTCATGCGTCGACTCGCTCACATAGCGGTATCCCACCCCCACTTCGTGCGCGGAAGGGCCCAGCATAAAGCTCTGGCTGTATCGTGGCTCAATGCCGCGTACCCAGTAATTGCGCGGTGAAAGCGTGGTGCGTTTGCCCTGTTCCAGGTAGCCGCTGCGCAGGGTTTCGGTGTAGAAGCCTTGAATATTGAATTTATGCTGGCTGTCCGGCTGGAACTGATAGCCAAGGCTTGCCAGCTTGCGACGCCCCCAGAAGCGATCGTTCGGACGCGTAGATTGCCAGCGGTCGGCGTTGTAATCCGCGCGCGACAGGCCCCCGGGCATATCGGCTTCACCGTCGTAGTATTGCAGAAGACTATTGAAGGTATGCACGTCGTTCGGCGCATATTTGCTTTTCAGCATCAGGTCATCGATGCGCGTCGCGCTGTGCTCGCGCCAGTCGCTGCCGCGCGTGCCGGAGTAAAGCAGGGCGGTGCCAAAACCGTTATCCGCTGTGCCGCCCACCATCAGGTTGTGTGTCTCTTTTGGATTATTTTGTGAGGACGTTGGGCTGAGCTGGCCTTCCATGCCGGCTTCGATACCGAAGTCTTGCGGAATGGCGCGGGTGACAAAGTTCACCACGCCGCCCACGCTCTGCGGTCCGTAACGTACGGCACCGCCGCCGCGCACCACATCAATGGCGTCCATATTTCCGAGCGAAACGGGTGCCAGGGAAAGCTGCGGCTGGCCGTAAGGGGCAAACGGCACCGGAATACCGTCCATCAGCACCGTTGAACGGCTGGCAAGGCGCGGGTTCAGGCCGCGAATACCAAAGTTCATCGCCAGATCGTGGCTACCGGTACCGTTGTTTTCCGGGGCGGTAACGCCAGGAATACGATTCAGCACCTCGCGCATGGTCGTCGCGCCGGTTTTGGCGAAATCCTCACGGCGGATAACGTCACGCGCGCCGGCATGTTCGAATACGTCGTTTTCGCGCGCATCGCCCAGCCAGTCGCCCACAACCGTGAGCGCATCTTCCTGCGGCGCAGGAACGTGTTCGAGCGTCCAGCTGTTATTCCCTAACGGCTTCACCTGCAGGCCACTGCCCAGGAGCAGCTGCTGTAAACCACTCTCAACATCGTAATCGCCGTGCAAACCGTTGCTGTGCTTGCCGCGCGTCAGGCTGGCATCAACAGACAGGGTAATTCCGCTGCGTGCGGCATATTGGTTTAGCGCTTTATCGAGTGAGCCTGGTGCAATATCAACCTGCGCTGCGAAAGCAGATAACGAGAGCCCAGCCAGCGGCAGCAGGCTCAGGCGAATGGCGTTAACCAAAGGTGTTGTTTTGCTAAAAACGCGTAAAGGCGTCATACCTTCTCCATCATCATTTTTGTTGTGTTCAGCTATGAGTCGAATGAGAAGGGGAAAAAGGACAATGAAAATGAGAATTATTTTTCTTACAGTGCCGAAATATTTACCCAGTATCGCGTAACAGTCTGAATTTTAACTGGAAGTGTCTGGGCAATAACATCCAGAATCGCATCGGTATTTTTCAGCGGGAACGTGCCACTCAGGCGCAGCCCGGCCACTGCCGGATCGCAACGCAGCACGCCGTTGCGATAACGGCCCAGTGTGGCAATGACCTCACCCAGCGGTTTATCGCTGAAACTCAGAACACCCTGGGTCCAGGTTGCGCTTTCATCATCCGCTGAGGCGATTGCACCAAATTCAGACGCGCTAAACTGCAGGCTCTCGCCAGCGTTGACGATGCGTTTTTCCTGCGGGCGGTTTGCCAGTAAGACTTCAACCGCATGCTGTTGAACGGTAACACGCGTGACGTTGTCCTGCTGGTAGACGGTAAATTCTGTGCCTAATGCGGTGAGCTGGCCCTGGCGGGTCACCACGCGGAAAGGCCTCTGCTGCGCATCTTTTGCGGTGGTAATCGCAATTTCGCCATACCAGAGGTGGACAGCGCGCTGATGCGTATCAAAACGAACATCAGCGGCGCTTTGTGTGTTGAGCGTCAGCAGTGAGCCATCCTCCAGCCGCTGATGGCTGACCACGCCTTTAGCGGTGCGGTAGTCGGCACGTAGACCTTCTCCGGCCTCAGATTGCCAGAGCTGCCAGCCGCTACCCACGCCAAGCAGTAGCAACAACCCTTTCATGACGTGACGACGAGTTAGGCGCGTATCGTGCAGCGCCCGGCTGGCGACATCGCCCGGAACGCTGCTGAGCTGGCTGCGCAGGTTTTCAACCTGTTGCCAGGCCCACTGATGATCTTTGTCCTGTTCATACCATTGTTGCCAGCGAGCTTCCTGCTGTGGGCTGACACGCTCGCCGCTCAATACCGCATACCAGTGTGATGCCGAGCGCAAAGCCTGACGGCGAGAATCGGTGATAGAAGCGTTCACAGGCCGTGCTCCAGACGAAACAGCAGACAATGTTCGATAGCCTTTGCC
Organism: Citrobacter sp. RHBSTW-00029; assembly: GCF_014104295.1. Classification (NCBI taxonomy): domain Bacteria; kingdom Pseudomonadati; phylum Pseudomonadota; class Gammaproteobacteria; order Enterobacterales; family Enterobacteriaceae; genus Citrobacter; species Citrobacter sp. RHBSTW-00029. The sequence goes on along the minus strand of NZ_JABXRT010000001.1, from coordinate 1,978,723 downwards.
ACATACTTTTTCACCGAGCTGACGGAGACGCCGAGCTTAAGCGCGATCTCGCTGTATTTGAGCCCCTCCAGTTGCGAAAGCAAAAACGCTTCGCGTGTGTTTCCGTTCAGGCCGTCAAGCATGCTGTCGATGAGTTGCAGGGTTTCGAGCTGGCTCTCACGTTCCTCGGGCGAAGGCGCGAGATTTTCCGGCATCAGCGCCAGCATCTCCAGATAGGCTTTTTCCAGCGCGTTTCGGCGAAACAGGTCGACCATTACCCGTTTGGCGATAGTGCACAGGAAGGAACGAGGGTCGCGGACAGTCTTGAGCGAGTCACTGCCCATTACCCGTAAAAATGTGTCCTGGGCAATATCATCAGCATCAAAGGCAGACTGGAGCTTGCGCGTCAGCCAGCTTTTCAGCCAGCCGTGATGTGTGCCATAAAGCGACTCGAACGTGAAGCAAGCGGTAGTAGTGGCGCGGTCAGACATGCGGATTGCATCAAAAGTTAATTATCACGCGGCTACATTAACATGAGAATGGTTATCATTACAATTGGAAATGAAATGAGATAGAAATGACATTTTAAAGGGGTTATGATTTTGGCATTAATAGCATCCCTTATTGCCCGCGCTTGCGCTCCCCATCTTTCCTGAGAGTCATAGATCCCATTGGCGATGGTTTAATTGCCTGCACATTCGCAGGCAATAGCACAATAAAATTACGCCAACGGGATGTCTTCAAGGCGGAAATAAACGGTGAGTCCATGCTTATGTGCGACATCGATGTCCATATCAGCACCTTTAGAAGCGCCTTTAATACGGTAAATCGCATCACATTTGGTGATAAGTCGATGGGCAACAGGGTAGATCATAGATTCGCCGATTTCATCGTCAATAGCCGTAGAACCGGCAGCTTTTGCCAGTGGTAGTGCCAGCCATTCGCCAATTACAGGAATGTGTCCTCTTTGATATACCGCTAACGCTGCATCTTCCAGGCGAGCAAGATTTGCATCGATAAGATTTTGTTTTCCATCCGTACCGCTACGGTAGGGGCCAGCAATGAGAATAAGTTGTTTCACAAAGAGAACCTCATAGAATGTTTTTCAGCGCGACGTGGTAAAGCAACATAATGGTTTTGCCATCGACGATAAGACCACTTTCAATTGCGGCAAGTGCGCTTGCAAGCGGCCACTCAAGCACTTCGATATCTTCTCCTTCAGCCGCAATTCCACCACCGGCACCTGTCTTGTCGGCAGCATCATATTCCGCGATGTAAAAATAGAGCTTCTCCGTGACCGAGCCTGGGCTCATGTACGCCTCGAAAACCTTCTGTACGCTGGATACACGAAAACCGGTTTCTTCTTCAACTTCGGCTTTGATCCGTTTTTCAGGAGCCATGTTGTCAAGAAGACCTGCTGCTGTTTCAATGAGATAGCCATCGTGACCATTTATAAATACCGGAAAACGAAACTGACGAGTTAAGATCACTGTTTTCCTGTCACGGTTATAGAGCAGAATCGTGGCTCCGTTGCCGCGATCGTAAACTTCACGACTTTGGCGCTGCCAATCACCGTTTCTTCGTTGAATATCAAAAGTGTATTTTTTTAAACAATACCAGTCATCGGATAATGTTAGGTTATCGACGATGCGTATTTCTGCACGCTTAGGTTGCATGAAGACTCCTTGATCCGTAGAGTTGACATCATAATCAGCATTATCGTGCAAATACAAGTATAAACATGCATAAACAGGAACGGTCATATGCTCGCTCATCAACGTAAACACCTTATTCTTGAACAACTGCAGGTTGAAGGGCAGGTCCAATCGAAAAATCTGAGTGATCGATTTGGCGTTTCAGAAGACACCATTCGACGGGATTTACGTGAGCTTGCCGCAGAAGGGCGATTGCAGCGCGTTCATGGTGGTGCTTTGCCATCGTCTTCAGCTGTTGCGACATTTTCCGAGCGTAAATCATTAAAAACAGATGTGAAAATGAAGATCGCGCGCAAAGGCACTGAACTCATTTCTTCGGGACAAGTTGTTATTGTGGATGGCGGCACGACCACATCAGAGCTGATTGCCTGTCTGCCGGACGATCTGCATATTACCGTGGTGACACACAGTCCCAGCATTGCACTGGGGTTGGTCGATAAACCCGAGATTGACGTTATTTTGATCGGTGGCCGACTGTACAAGCACTCCATTGTCAGTGTAGGGGCGGCCGCTATTGAAGGCATCGGCAATATTCATGCGGATATTTTCTTCATGGGGGTAACGGGTATTCATCCTGAAGCGGGATTAACCACGGGTGATTATGAAGAAGCGTGCATCAAACGTGCATTTTCCGGCAGAGCGGCGGAAACGGTCGTACTGGTGTCACCGGAGAAGGTCAACGCTGCGTCATCGTTTGTCATCGGTGAGGTAGGGCTAATCAATACTATCGTGGTTGATAGTGAAACCGATGATAATTGGTTAAGGAGTATTGAAGGAAAGGGCATCACCATTATCAAAGCGTGATTCTCTGTTAATCGAACATGAGAAATCGCATAAAAAACAGATACAGCCACGCCAGTACACTCTGGCCGTTCAGCAACTGTCGCAGATAGCCCAGCACTGTAAAAATCACGCTTTCCATCGTTTGTTCGTGAGATGGCACATATTTGTAAAGTCGGAGGGAAAGGGCAATGAATAGGGGATCTTTGGTAAGGATCTTACTGACTATGGCATTAGTTGGGGATGGGGTAGGACTAGCGACCGCTTTGAGCGAGGAGCAGAAGTTCGTAATCCCTTTAGACAATCCTCCAGGGAGGTTATGATAAAAGATACAGCCATAAAGCCTAAAGGGAGTGGACATGACATTGTTTGAGGAATGTAAGGAACTGCTCAAGACAGATTTTAATGTTGTGGAAGGGGATGATTTGAGCGCGATAATGGATATTTTTCATCAATATCCATGGCATAGCGGTAATCTCAGATGGTCGGAAATGGACTTCAGCGATTATGAACTTAGTCATGATATGTTTAACGGGGGCGGTTTAGGCAATGAAACTGTATTTGTCATAGCGGATGATGCGAATGCACCCGTGTTCAGAACCCATCTACAACTCATTGTGGATAATATCTACGATGTCATCGCCATATCACCTAACCTATTTATTTTTAATGATAAAATAATGATTAAACCTTTATTCCCTCATAATTATATACGGTTTGGTCTGCGAAAGTGATGAGCAGAAATACTGACCAGCTCCCCGTTGTTCAACTAAGACTTGTTATTGACAACCTCCGCTAATGGCACAAAGCGAACTGTCATAGGTGGAAGGTCCGCTATTGGCACCAGGCAGACATTTCAAATGACAATAATACCTAGATTTCAAGTGCAGCAAGTATGATGGTTTCCATTTTCTCCGGGGTAGTGAACGGCGCAAAACGCTTTAGCGGCTTGCCATCGCGCCCGATCAGGAATTTTGTGAAATTCCATTTTATCCGTCCCCCCAGCATGCCGGGCAACTCGTCTTTTAGATAACGGAATACTGGATGCGTAGCGGCACCGTTAACCTCCACTTTTTCAAACATCGGGAAGCTTACACCGTAGTTGATGTGGCAGGTCTGCGCGATTTCGTCGGCTTCGCCGGGTTCCTGCTTACCGAACTGGTTGCAGGGAAAACCAAGCACTACCAGTCCGCGAGCTGCATACTTTTTGTAAAGCGTTTCCAGACCTGCATATTGTGGCGTGAAGCCACAATGGCTGGCGGTATTTACCACCAGAACCAGCTTGCCAGCATAGTCAGCCATAGGGATACGCTGGCCGTCCAGGCTGGTGGCTGTTAGTTGATAAAAGGTGGTCATAGCGAACTCCTCAGAGCAGGACCTGTCAGACATCGGCATAGCCATACAGCATGGTGCTGCTGGGGCAAGTGAGGAGCGGAGGTGAGTCCGCTCGGTTTAGTGCTGCCAGATTCAGTCCCTAATGATCCAAATCTTCGCGAGTGGGTCCTTGAAAGTAAAGGGTACTAATATGGCAACTACGCGGTTGAGCCAGCACAAAATGAATTGTTTCCCAGACAGAACGCCCATTCATTAGATGTTCTCCCATTCTGGATTGAGTGTCGACAAGAGGATCTAACCCGGTCAATTCAAAATCCGGTGGGTATAACCCGGTTACCCGTATATTTTCTTTGGATAACTGTTCCGACAGTTTAGTTGTAAAACCACTCATCCCGTGTTTACTGGCAAAAAAAGCGGGATGGGCAATTGAATCCGTAAAATTCGGAATGCCGCATACAGATATAATCGAAACGATGTCAGCACTGTCTGAGCGCCTTAATCCTGGAAGCAATGCCTGTGTTAGTAGAATTGAACCTGTCAGGCCTGAGCTGACGGTATTGTAGATTTCTGAGTCCGGTTGTTCGTCTATAGTCCCTGATAACCACTGAGCAGCATTGAGAATTAGAATGTCGATGGACCTGTCTATATCTAAGAGTTGTGAAGCAAACTGAGAAATAGATTCAGGCTGGGTTAAATCACACAGATACCCTTTTGCAACACCACCTTCAGCGGCGATGATGCTGCAGGTTTTGTGAATATCCTCAACCCGCCGGGCAGAAAAATCCACGTTGACGCCTTCTCGAGCCAACCAAACGCACAACGCCTGACCAAATCCTCCTCCGCCGCCGGTGATAACGGCTCTTTTACCTTTCAACATAACGATGCTTCCCTTTCGTGATGAGTTTGTGTCGCTGGATATATAGCATGGTGATACGGGGTCACATCTTCCCGTTAGTGCCATTTACGGCGGGATATAAATAGCGGTTTGCATGCGTTATATCGTTCTCAAAATGGGCTCAGCTCAGATTTAAGCAAAATGCACACCGACGGGGGGATGCATGATGGGACGTCAATCAAGATTAAAATACCGACAATCCCAATCCTTGTTTTACTTCTCTTAGCGTTTGCTGTGTGATGTCGTAGGCCTGCGCGCTGCCTTTTTTAAGCATCGCCATCAGCATACCTTTATCCTGAATATAGGTTGCCCGACGCTCACGCATGGGCGCGATGAGTTCTTGCAGGCACATCTCCAGCTCATTTTTACATGCCCGATCACCCAATCCTCCTTGCTGATAATTCACTTTCATTTCTGCGACTTTGGCCTTATCCGGGTGAAAAGCATCCAGATAGGTGAACACGACATTACCCTCAATTTGCCCCGGATCGGACACTTTTAGGTGGTTAGGATCAGTGTACATTGCGCTGACGGCGCGATGGATAGTCTCTTCACTTGCCGACAGGAGCAGCGTATTACCGAGTGATTTCGACATCTTGGCGTTGCCGTCAATACCAGGAAGACGGCTGGTTTCGCTTAACATAGCTTTACAGTGATGCAGAACGGGGGTCGGTAACAGGCTATTCATCTTATGCACGATTTCATTAGTCTGTTCGATCATCGGCAACTGATCGTCGCCGACGGGCACCAGGCTGGCTTTGAACGCCGTAATATCTGCTGCCTGGCTGATGGGGTAAACCAGGAAACCGACCGGAAGCGAACGGGCGAAACCTTTTTGCGCAATTTCATTTTTGACCGTTGGGTTACGCTCGACGCGAGCCACAGTAACGATATTCATATACAGCGCGGTGAGTTCGGCAAGGGCAGGTAGTGCTGATTGTAAACAAAGGGTGGTGAGTGAGGGATCAATACCTGCAGCGAGATAATCGGCCAACACTTCGGGTATGTTATTTTGGATCTTTTGTGGATTGCTGCCGTTATCGGTCAGACCTTGCAGGTCTGCGACCAGAACAAACTGCTGATAGTCGTGTTGCAGTATCGCGCGTTGGCGCAGGGAACCGACATAGTGGCCAAGATGCAGTGGCCCAGTAGGGCGGTCGCCGGCAAGGATGATGGATTTGTTGTTCATAGAAGACTCCTTAAGCATAAAACCGAAAGGGGTCTCAAAATGCAAATAACCGCCTTTCGGCGGTTATTTAAAAATGGATAAACACATTCTGACCGCCTTTAAGAAGGCAGCCACCAACGCTTGTGGTTAAAACCGTTGCAATCGTGTTTTATATTCATCGGGTCAACATATCACTACCAGGGGTAGAGGTAAAGTAATGCTCTGCCCGCTCGGGGGGATATTTTAGGAAGTACCCGTCTGGGCTTACGCACCGCTTTTTAGCTCGCTTCCAGCATCCCAAAGCTCACTATGCGTGAACGCCCCAGCTCTTTTGCGCGATACAGCGCGACATCCGCGGCACGTAACAGGTTATCGCTCTGGGCGTGCTGCGGGTAGCTGGCGACACCAATAGACACATCAACATGACCGATGTCAGAGACGCCAAAGCTGAGCGTCAACTCGCGTACCCCGTTGTAAATGTCCGTCGCAAAGCGATTGGCCGCTTCTTCATCCATACCGGCAAGCAGAACCAGAAACTCTTCACCACCGTAGCGGAAGGCCATTCCGTGGTCGTGAACAACGCGCTGAATAATTGCTGCGATACTTTTTATCACCCCATCACCAGCCTCATGACCAAATCGGTCGTTGATGTTTTTGAAGTGATCGATATCGATCATCAGGCAACTAATCGGTTCCTGGTTGTGGACAGCCTGACTCATTTGGGTGCGCAGAGTGTCTTCAAGGTGATGGCGATTGCGCAGACCGGTCAGTGGGTCGTAAAGCGCTTTTTCCAGTAATGCATCGCGCAGACGTTGGTTGGCTAATGCCAGTCCAAGTGCCTCGGCCATCAGCTCCAGATAAGCACGGGAAGGGGCGGAATTGTCACTGAGATTCTGGAATGAGAGCAGGCCGATGGCTTCCCCCTGGGCGATCAACGGTACGCACAGGGTATGATCCTGACACGACTCAGGCAGGTGGTAGCAGGCGATATCAGGCTCACCTTGCACGGGAGGATGACTTTGCCCACGGCGCACTGCCCAGCAGTCATCCAGATGGAAAGGGTCTGTTTTGCCTTGCGGCGAAAGCCACTCGGCGGCACAGCGCATGTGCCAGGCTTGCCGATCAAGAATGTAGAGCCGTCCGGCAACGCCAGGGGCAATGTTCGGGGCAAAAAGCTGCGCAACATTGATAACATCGGCAAAGTTTTCGCAGCCCTGTAAACGCTGGGTCATACGAGCCAACAGTTCACGGATCGCCCAGTCGGCGTCCCGCTCTTTCTCCAGCCGCTGCCGCACCAGGCCGTTCTCACGAAAGATGCGAATGGCTTGCGCCATATCGCCAATCTCGTCAATCTGATTAAAGTTAGGCGTTTCTACGGCATAATCCTGCGATGCGAGACGGTGAACCACGTCGCTCAGACGCACAACCGGACGCAGTACGCGGCGTTTCAAAATAAAGCCGAGGACAAACAAAAACAGCAGCGCGGTTAAACCGACCATAACTTCGGAGAGCGTACGCAGTATGCGGGAAGTCCTGGTGGCATCGTCAATGCTGTTACGTACACGGTTATCGAGCAACTGCCGGAAATGATCTATCCGCACCTGCGCCCGTTCCAGTTCCTGTTCATAGGCTTTGCCGTAGAGCAGGGCGATTGCCTGTGACGTTTCTCCGCGGGCCATACTGGCGAGCGCGGCTGCTTGCTCTTCCTGCAGCGCATCGACAATTTGTAATCCTTCATGCAGCAGCGCCAGCTCTTCACCTGTCGCGCCGAAGTCTTTTAATTTTGTTAACCGCAGCTCAATCGCTTTTAGTGATGACGCCTTTTGGCGATAGGCATTCAGTGCTTCTGGATCTTTGGCGATCACGTACTCGCGAGCTAAATCTGACAATGACCAGGCATCGAGCTCCACCTCTTCGGTTAGCTGATCAAATTTATACCGCTGCTCTACCACCTGACGTTCAGTATTGTCTGCTCCGGATGCCATCAGCATAACGACGCCGGAGGCAATGGTCAGGCATACCGTCGCACTGTAGGCCCAGTTGGTGATTGTGGCTATTCGCACTTTTTCGTTCCTTCTGCGACGATTAATGAATAAGCATGATTGAAATTATAGGAAACGTATGATTTTGCGTGAAAACAAAAGGCGACCCGCGGTCGCCCCTTGTTATCGTCATGCCATCATAAATCTGGAGGGTTTTTTCCTTCTTCCATGAAGGCTTCATCGATACCTTCTACGTTGCCCTCATGGTCACGTCCGGAGAACAGATTCCAACTGGCCAAAAACAGTGCAGCGATTAGCGGGCCAATCACAAAGCCATTGATACCGTAAATCTCCATCCCACCGAGGGTGGTAATCAATATCAGGTAGTCCGGCATTTTGGTGTCTTTTCCTACCAGTAGCGGGCGCAGGATATTGTCCACCAGTCCGACAATAATGACGAAGAATCCGACAATAAACAGCCCTTGCCACAGTTGGTGGGTGGCAAAGAGGAAAATAGCCGCCGGGACCCAGACTATCGCCGAGCCAACCGCAGGCACCAGCGAGAGGAATGCCATTAGTGCGCCCCACAAAACGCTGCCGTCGATGTCGACAATGGCGAAAGCAATGCCGCCCAGCGTGCCCTGTACGACAGCGACAACCGCCGTGCCTTTGACTGTCGCCCGCGTGACACCCACGAATTTGGCAAACAAGTGCTGCTTGGCAAAATCAGACAGCGGTAAGGAATCCAGAATCTGACGCACCAGATACGGTCCATCCTTCAACAGGAAAAATAGCAGGTACAGCATGATGCCAAAGCTGATGGCGAAGCCGAAGGTCCCTTTACCAATCAGGAAAGCACTGCCTGCGAGGTACTGTCCGCCCTGCAGCGCAATGTCGGAGAGTTTTTTCTGGATCTGCGCGACATTATCCAGATTGTGTTCTGCGAGGAATCCTCTGGCCCAGTCAGGAAGATAAGAAAGAATAGAACTGACCACTTCCGGAAACTGCGTATCGTTTTGCTGCAACTTGGTGTAAACCACATTCAGTTCGATTGCCAACGATGACAGGATCACCATCAGAGGAATAAAGACAATTAAGCAAATAATACCAATAGTGATTAACGATGCCAGACCGTTACGTTCGCCAAGCGCACTGCGCAGTTTGTTTTTTACTGGATTAAAGATGGTCGTCAGAATTGCGGCCCACAAGATTGCGGAGAAGTAGGGGGACAATACGTCGAAAAACGCCCAGGTCACGAGGGCAAGAATGAAAATGAAGAAACCTTTGGTCAGTCCGTTAAATCGCATTAGTGAATCCTGTAACTGAGAAGCAGTCTCGACTATAGAACTGTTCAGCAGAATTACCAACTGTGGATGTTGATTCCGGCTTAACGCCGCCTTGATGAGCAAACAGTGAACTCAGAGCAAAAAATTGCCGCGTGTTCCTGTCTCCGTAAGGGGTGAGCGAATGATCTATCTACTCGCCGAGAAAGGGGGCAACGTGTCTGGAAAGCCAAAAATTCTCCGTCGTTTACTGTCCACCATGAAGCGAGTTGATTCGCCAGCCGGTTGAAAATTCGTTATGATCTATCCCCACTTTTTAGTCTGGTTGTCTGATGTCTACGATTCTCGATACCTTTGTTGCTCCGCCGTGCCATGACGAAATAGAAATCCTTTACCAGGATGAACATCTGCTGCTTATCAATAAACCCAGTGGGTTGCTGAGTCTGTCGGGGAAAAATCCGCAAAATCTTGATTCGGTTCACTATCGTCTGGTACAGATATACCCGGGCTGCACGCTGGTACATCGGCTTGATTTTGGTACTTCGGGTCTGATGGTCGTTGCACGCAATAAAGCGATCAATGCAGCGCTCTGTCAGCAGTTCAGCCAGCGCGCGGTGACTAAGGTGTACAGCGCATTGTTATGTGGACACCTGAAACAGGATGACGGTGTGATTGATGCCGCCATTGTCAAAGATCCAGCACTGTTTCCGTTGATGTCGATTAGTGCTATTAGCGGTAAACCTGCGCGTTCCCGTTTTCGGGTGATTGAGCGCTTCAATCAGCTACTGAAGGATGGACGGTCACTGCCCCTGACACGGGTGCAACTGATGCCGGAGACCGGACGAACCCATCAGCTACGTCTTCACTGTCAGCATTTGGGTCATCCGATCTGGGGCTGCGATCTTTATGGTGGACGCGAGTGGCCTGGCACGGAGCAGACGTCGCGGCTGATGTTACACGCCAGCGAACTGCGCCTGGTACATCCCATCAGCCATGAACAAATCAACGTCTGCCATGCCAGCCCATTTTAACCCGGCGGCTATTACGGTGTTATCGTGCTGCACGTTGCAGAATGACGGCTGACGGCTGGCGTTGCAGAAAACGCATCCGCAGCATCATCAGCACCGCGGCAGAGGTCAGGCCAATAATAAAGCCCATCCAGAAGCCCGCTGGCCCCATGCGGTCGACGACCAGATCGGTGAGCGCAAGAATATATCCACTTGGCAAACCCAGCACCCAGTACGCCGTGAAGGTGATAAAGAAAATGGAACGCGTATCTTTATAACCACGTAGGATTCCGCTGCCAATAACCTGAATGGAGTCCGAAATCTGGTACACGGCAGCCAGCAACATCAGCTGTGCAGCCAGTGTGACAACTTCAGGATTATTGTTGTAGAGCAGGGCGATGTGCTCGCGCAAAGTGACGGTGAAAACGGCGGTCATCATCGCCATACATACGCCGACACCTAAGCCAGTTCTGGCAGCGGTCTGTGCATCCAACGTTGATCCCTGACCCAGGCGGTATCCCACACGAATAGTGACGGCAGCCGCCAAAGACATCGGCAGGACAAACATTAATGAGCTGAAGTTCAGCGCGATCTGGTGCCCGGCCACGTCAACAATCCCCAGCGGGGAGACCAACAGCGCCACCACGGCAAACAGCGTGACTTCAAAAAATAATGCCAGCGCAATTGGCAAACCCAGCTGTACCAGGCGTTTCATCACCGCGGTGTCAGGTTTCTGGAAGCCACGCTCATTACGGATATCACGCATTGATCGGGCGTGTTTTACGTAAGAAAGCATGGCGGCAAACATCACCCAATACACCGCCGCCGTTGCCACACCGCAGCCTACGCCACCCAGTTCTGGCATACCCAAATGGCCATAGATGAAAACATAGTTAACCGGAATGTTCACCAGCAGGCCGAGAAAACCCATTACCATTGCCGGTTTGGTCTTGGCCAGGCCTTCGCACTGATTACGGGCAACCTGGAAGAACAAATATCCGGGCGCACCCCATAGCAGCGCGCGCAGATATCCCACGGCTTTGTCGGCCAGTGCAGGGTCAATGTTATGCATAGAGCGGATAATGTATCCCGCATTCCAAAGCACAATCATAATCAGAACGGATACGATCCCCGCCAGCCAGAAACCCTGACGTATTTGATGAGCAATACGATCGCGGCGCCCGGAACCGTTAAGTTGCGCAATCACTGGCGTCAGAGCCAGCAACAGCCCGTGACCAAACAGAATTGCGGGTAGCCAGATGGACGTACCGATAGCAACGGCTGCCATGTCCGTCGCGCTATATCCGCCGGCCATCACGGTATCGACGAATCCCATTGCGGTTTGAGCGATTTGCGCAAGAATCACCGGAATTGCCAGAGCTAATAACTGACGCGCTTCACTTACATACTTTTGCACGTGTACACCACTATATTGTTGTTATTTGAGAGACTAAAAAAGCCGCCTTATATGGCAGCAAGGAGAAAATGCAGGGGGAATTTCAGTCTATTGTAGCGAGGAATCCGTATTTCTCCAGTGAAAAAATAGGCGGGAGCGGCGCATTGCTGGCAACCTGATTTTCCACCTGCTATTGTGCACAGCAGAGATGTCTTAATTGAGTTCAGGAGTTACAGGTATGTTTACGGGTATTGTGCAGGGCACCGCGAAACTGGTGTCGATTGATGAAAAACCGAATTTTCGCACACATGTAGTGGAGTTACCTGAATACATGTTGGATGGGCTGGAGACCGGCGCATCGGTAGCACACAACGGCTGTTGTCTGACAGTGACCGAAATTAACGGTAACCAGATAAGCTTCGATCTGATGAAAGAGACGCTGCGAATCACCAATCTGGGTGACCTGAAGGTAGGCGATTTGGTCAACGTTGAGCGCGCAGCAAAATTCAGCGATGAAATTGGCGGACATTTAATGTCAGGCCATATTATGACTACCGCCGAGATATCGAAAATTCTGACCTCAGAAAACAACCGCCAGGTGTGGTTTAAAGTTCAGGATCCGTCGCTGATGAAATATATCCTGTACAAAGGATTTATCGGTATTGACGGTATTAGCCTGACGGTTGGCGAAGTCACACCGACACGCTTTTGCGTGCATTTGATTCCGGAAACCCTGGAACGTACAACGCTGGGCAAGAAAAAACTGGGTGCGCGAGTCAATATCGAAATCGACCCGCAAACACAGGCTGTTGTTGATACGGTTGAACGTGTATTGGCCGCGCGTGAAAGCGCTATGAGCAACGTTACTGGCGAAGCGGGCGTTTAAGTCGGAATAAAAAGCCCCCGGTAGTTCGGGGGCGATGCTGTCTAACGGGGAACGCGGAGCCCGTGTTCAACGCCACGAGAGAACACAACCTGCCACAGCTGGATGTCGCGCGCGCGAAATGCGCCAGCACACGCATTCAGGTAATAACTGAACATCCGTTTAAAGCGTTCACTATAGTTGGCGGCAATTTCTGGCCAGGCGGTCATGAAACGCTCATGCCAGGCCATCAGAGTAGTATCGTAATCCGCACCAAAGTTATGCCAGTCTTCCATCACGAAATGTGGCTCGCTGGCGTTGGCTATCTGGCGAACTGACGGTAAACAGCCGTTCGGGAAGATGTATTTATTGATCCACGGATCAACATTATTGTCGGTTTTTTTAGAGCCGATGGTATGCAGCAAAAAAAGACCGTCTTGCTTTAAATTACGGTCAACAACGTCAAAATAGGTGTTGTAGTTTTTCGGCCCCACATGCTCAAACATACCGACGGAAACGATACGGTCAAACCGGTCATTCAGGTCACGGTAGTCCTGCAGCAAAATCGTGACATCCAGCCCTTCACAGCGCGTCTGCGCCATTTTTTGCTGTTCTGCTGAAATAGTCACGCCAGTCACGCTCACCCCGTATTGTGACGCCATGAACTGGGACAAGCCTCCCCAGCCGCAGCCAATATCGAGAACGCGCATACCTGGTTTCAATTGCAATTTATCGGCAATCATTTTTAGCTTCGCCTGCTGGGCAGATTCCAGGGTATCGGCATCTTTCCAGTAGGCGCAGGAATATTGCATGTAGGGATCAAGCATGCGGCTAAAGAGATCGTTGCCAAGATCGTAGTGTTCTTTGCCAACGACCCACGCACGTTTTTTGGTTTGTAAATTAAACAGACGGGCCATTGCGATACGTAGCGTATCTCTGAAGTGGCGGGGAAGTTGGCTTTCAAGACCTGCACGCAGGACTTTGCTAAAAAACATATCCAGCCGATCGCATTCCCACCAGCCGTCCATATAACTTTCACCTAAACCCAACGACCCTTCCTGCAACACGCGTTTGAAAAAGTCGGGGTTTTTAACGCGAATATCTGCCGGTGCCGGGCCATTAATAGTAATGCCTGCACGGCTCAATAGCTCATTGGTGATTCGGTACCAGTCATCATCCGGTACGCTGACGTCTTCTATACATGATGAACTCATAGCTTCTCCATCACTGGTCGGTGATCAGAACCTTAAAACAGCGTAGACGCTTTTTTGGGCTTTGTGAGAAATCTCACGGAATTAATCCGCGAATCTATAATCCGACGTAGAACAGAGGAAGGGAGGAACCCTTGCCGAAAAGGCCATCCATGGAAGAACGGGAACCTGCTTGTTCCCGTTACTCTATAAATCTTATCGTTTTATTAACAACCGAAAATCAGTATAGGCCTGAATTTTTGGCTATTCAACCGAAAATTGTTAGCGGGCTAACTAAATGCCCGCAACAATGATTAATGTGACTCACCGTGTGCAACTTGCGCGCTCTCATCCGGCAAGGATGTGTTCTCAGCCTGTGACTGCATTTTGTAACCTAACGCGGCCAGTAACACTGTCGTCAGCATAACGCTGGTGGTCGTGAGCAGCGGCGTGCTGATTAACCACGAAACGACCAGGCTTGCCAGGAAGCATAACCCCAGTTGCAGCGTATTCTGCAACGCAGCGGCGCGCCCTGTTGCCTGAGGGAATGGGCGCAGCGCCTGAGCGACAACGATAGGGTAGATTGCCCCGTTCGCAATGGCCATCACGCAGAATGGGATCAGGATTTCAGCCAACGCAACGTGGTGAATAAAGCCTGTAGCCCAGGTGCCGATAACGCTAATGGCGTACAGGATAAGCAACCATGGCAGAAGCTGGCGACCCTGCCATTTTTGCAGTGCCGCGCGGCAGCCGTAACCCCCGATCAAAAATGCAATAGTTTGCGGGACATAGCTCAGACCAATCACAGCCGGGCTATAGCCCATTTCGCTAAGGATAAATGGTGAACCCGTCAGCCATGCGAAGAAACTTGCAGAACATGCTGCGTAAATCAGTACATTTCCACGGTATGCTTTGGAGCGCAGCAGCGTAGCGAACGTCAGTTTATCCTGGCTGTCGTCGCGCGCTTTTGCCGTTGGTTTTAAGCGCAGGGCCGGCAGCATCAGGATCAGGGTAATCGCAAAAAGGGTAGCAAAAATGGCCTGCCAGGAAAAATGTACCAGGATCCAACTGCCTAATAACGGTGCAAGTGCAGGGGATAATCCAACCAGCGGCATAATGGTGGCAAAAATGCGGTTTACTTTTTGTGAAGGATAATAATCAGTAACCAGCGCCTGCCAGATAACCGAAGCCGCACAGACACCAACGGCCTGAATAAAGCGTAGCACCAGTAAGCCGGTGGCGTTTTCTACCCACAACATGCCCAGGCTGCCCAGCGCGAAGATGGATAAGCCCAGCAGCAAAATAGGTTTGCGACCATAGTGGTCAGAGAGTGGCCCCCACAAAAGTTGTGCGACGGCAAATCCCGCTAAGAACAAGCTAAGGCTGGCACTCACGGCAGAGGCGGGCGTCTGTAAATCGGACTGAATAGCCGCAAAGGCGGGCAAATACATATCCGTTGCCAGAAAACCCAGCACGCTAAGACCTGCCAGCCAGACTAAAAACCCTTTTCCCGGTTGCATTATCGTTTCTCTTTTTAGCAATAGAACATTGCCGCTGAGTGTAGTGAGTGTAATTCTCGCTGTGAAACGCTAATATTTGCTTACTGATTTCAAATTTTTTGCAGGCAGAATATGTGGTCTGAATATTCACTTGAGGTGGTTGATGCGGTGGCGCGTAACGGTAGCTTTAGTTCGGCCGCGCAGGAGTTGCACCGCGTACCTTCGGCGGTAAGCTACACAGTGCGCCAACTGGAAGAGTGGCTGGCTGTGCCACTTTTTGAACGTCGTCATCGGGACGTGGAATTAACGCCTGCAGGTGCGTGGTTTTTAAAAGAAGGCCGATCTGTTATCAAAAAAATGCAGATCACCCGTCAGCAATGTCAGCAAATTGCCAACGGCTGGCGCGGGCAGTTGGCGATTGCAGTCGATAACATTGTCCGCCCGGATCGTACCCGCCAGATGATCGTGGATTTCTACCGCCATTTCGATGATGTGGAACTTCTGGTCTTTCAGGAGGTGTTTAACGGCGTCTGGGACGCGCTTTCAGATGGTCGGGTGGAGTTAGCTATCGGAGCAACGCAGGCCATTCCGGTAGGGGGGCGCTATACGTTCCGGGATATGGGAATGCTGAGCTGGAGTTGCGTGGTGGCCAGTCATCATCCGTTGGCGGCAATGCCGGGACCGCTCAGTGACGATACGTTGCGCAACTGGCCATCGCTGGTACGCGAAGACACGTCCCGTACGCTGCCAAAGCGTATTACCTGGCTACTGGACAACCAAAAACGCGTCGTGGTGCCTGACTGGGAATCATCGGCCACCTGCTTGTCAGCCGGACTCTGTGTCGGGATGGTACCGACGCATTTTGCCAAACCGTGGATCGATAGCGGAAAATGGGTGGCGTTACAGCTGGAAAATCCGTTCCCGGATGCCGCATGCTGTCTGACATGGCAACAGAACGATACGTCGCCGGCATTGAGCTGGCTGCTGGACTATTTAGGGGATAGCGAAACGCTGAACAAGGAGTGGCTGCGGGAGCCGGATGAGGCTCCCGCACAACAGTCTTAACGACGGTAATCGCGGAACGGGCCGTCGGCCACGGAGCGACGCTCTACCAGGCGTGGGTGTACCTCGATGGACTGCGATTCTTCACGTTTATTCACGATTCGGTCTAACAGCATGTTGAAGGCCGTTTCACCAAGTGAATCTTTTGGCTGATGGATGGTTGTCAGCGCAGGGGTGAAGTAACGGGCGTTGCGCACGTTGTCGTAACCGATAACTGAGATATCCTGCGGCACGCGCAGTCCCATCTCATCTGCGGCACACAGCGCACCCATCGCCATAATATCGCCACCACAGAATACGGCGGTTGGGCGATGTGACTGGGAGATGATTTGCTGCATAGCGCGGTAGCCGGATTCAGGCTCAAAATCACCCTGGACAATCCAGTTGTCAGGCACTTTAATCAGCGCTTCTTCCATCGCTTTCATGAAGCCAGCCAGGCGGCCTGCGCCGGTATTACGCTCCATAGGTCCTGGGATCACGCCGATCTCACGATGACCGCGTTCAATCAGATACCGGCCTGCCATGTAACCGCCTTCGAAAGCGTTATCAATGACGGTATCGGTAAAGTCGGCTTTTGCTTCGCCCCAGTCCATAACCACCATGGGAATATGGCGATACTCTTCGAGCATGGAAAGCAGTGATTCCGGATATTCTGAACACATTACCAGCAAGCCATCTACGCGCTTTTGCGCCATCATAGACAGATAAGCCTGCTGTTTTTCGAGACTGTTCCAGGCGTTGCCCAAAATCAGGGTGTAGCCTTTCTGGAAACAATTTTTCTCAACGGCCTCGATAATTTCGGCGAAATAGGCCGCTTCGCTGCTGGTTGCCAACAAACCGATCGATTTGGTGTGATTCACCTTCAGGCTACGTGCAACTGCGCTAGGGGAGTAGTGCAGCTCTTTGATCGCTGCCCAGACAGCGTTGCGCGTTTCTTCAGCGACAAAGCGCGTTTTGTTAATTACGTGTGATACGGTTGTAGTGGAAACGTTTGCTCGCTTCGCTACATCTTTAATAGTTGCCATTACATCTCACTCCAGACCATATCCTAAGCTCCTGAGAATACTCTAGGTAAACGTTTGCCTTCACACACCCTCAACGCAACGTCAGGGTTGCGGCACGCCGGGAAAACGACACGGAACGTCAGGAAGGGGTCAATGGCCGGTACGCTAATCAAGTAAGCGTGGAATTTTGTCTGATCTTAACGAAAAGGGGAAGAGTTAAAAGCAGTTATCAATATAAATCGTGAGAGATTTTTGCTTTCAAGTGTGTAAAAATGCGCAATATCACTTTTTGTGTGGGAATAAAAAGGAGAAAACTTGATGAGCACCGATCTGAAATTTTCGTTAGTAACGACCATAATTGTTCTGGGCCTGATTGTCGCGGGTGGCCTGACTGCAGCACTGCACTGATTTCCCCTGAGGGAGTTCGCTCTCCCTCATCCTTTCTGCTTGCCTTTTCCGTCCTATTTTTTGCAAATAAGCAAAAGTCTTTTGCAGTTTTGTTAACTTTATTAATTTTGCGATCAATGTCATGCTTTTGACTCTTATGATGTGTCGTGCCAAGGCTCGACGTTACGGAGTCGATAGATGAAACTCAATTATCCTTTACTGGCGCTGGCGATAGGTGCGTTTGGCATTGGAACGACCGAATTTTCTCCTATGGGGTTGCTACCCGTCATTGCCAAAGGCGTGGATGTATCCATTCCGGCCGCCGGGATGTTAATCAGCGCGTATGCGGTAGGCGTGATGGTTGGCGCCCCGCTGATGACATTACTGCTGTCCCATCGTGCGCGTCGCAATGCGCTTATCTTCCTGATGGCCATTTTTACGTTGGGTAATGTACTTTCGGCGATATCTCCGGATTACACGACGCTGATGCTGTCGCGCATTTTGACCAGTCTTAACCACGGGGCATTTTTCGGCCTTGGCTCTGTGGTTGCCGCAAGCGTGGTGCCCAAACACAAACAGGCCAGTGCCGTAGCAACCATATTTATGGGGTTAACAATTGCCAATATTGGCGGTGTTCCCGCAGCAACCTGGCTTGGGGAAACCATCGGCTGGCGTATGTCCTTTATGGCGACGGCGGGACTGGGTGTTATCGCCATGGTCAGCCTGTTCTTCTCATTACCCAAAGGTGGGGCAGGAGAGCGCCCGGATGTCCGCAGCGAACTGGCGGTACTCATGCGTCCGCAGGTGTTGTCGGCTCTGCTGACGACCGTTCTGGGGGCCGGGGCGATGTTTACGCTTTATACCTACATCTCACCCGTGCTGCATAGCATTACTCATGCTACACCGGCGTTTGTCACCGCTATGCTGGTGCTGATTGGCGTTGGGTTCTCTATCGGTAACTATCTGGGGGGTAAACTGGCTGACCGTTCGGTTAACGGTACGCTAAAAGGCTTTTTACTGCTGCTGATGATTATTATGCTGGCGATACCTTTCCTTGCGCGTAATGAGCTGGGTGCGGCCGTGAGTATGGTGGTGTGGGGTGCAGCAACGTTTGCGGTGGTTCCGCCGCTGCAGATGCGTGTGATGCGCGTTGCCAGCGAGGCGCCTGGATTGTCATCGTCAGTTAATATTGGCGCGTTTAATCTGGGGAATGCCCTGGGAGCGGCGGCTGGTGGGGCGGTAATTTCCGGAGGGTTGGGCTACAGTTTCGTACCGGTAATGGGGGCGATTGTGGCGGGACTTGCGCTACTGCTGGTCTTTGTCTCGGCAAGGAAACAAGCGGAAGAAGTCTGCAACGCAACGAATTAAAAACAAAAACGCAGAAGGGAAACCCTTCTGCGTTGTCATCTTATGCTGCGAAGTTTTTCGCAACAAATTCCCAGTTCACCAGTGCCCAGAAGTGTTCCAGGTAGCCAGGACGGGCATTACGATAATCGATGTAGTAAGCATGTTCCCACACGTCAACGGTCATCAGCGGCGTCGCGTCAGTCGTCAGCGGTGTACCTGCGTTGGAGGTGGACACGATAGCCAGTTTGCCATCCGTTCCTTTGACCAGCCAGGTCCAGCCAGAACCGAAATTCTTGATAGCGGCATCGGTGAATTGTGCTTTGAAGTCTGCAAAGCTGCCAAAGGAGGCGGCAATCGCTTCGGCCAGTTTACCGGTTGGCTCGCCACCTGCGTTCGGGGCCAGGCAGTTCCAGTAGAACGTGTGGTTCCAGACCTGGGCTGCGTTATTGAATACACCACCTTCAGAGCTACGTACGATCTCTTCCAGTGATTTACCTTCAAACGCCGTGCCTTTAATCAGGTTATTCAGGTTAGTAACGTAAGTCTGGTGATGTTTGCCATAGTGGTATTCCAGCGTTTCGGCAGAAATGTGCGGTGCCAGAGCATCTTTGGCATACGGTAATGCAGGTAATTCGAACGACATTGCTTCTCTCCTTATTATTTATATTGAGTACACACAATAGCCTCATTGTGAGTAAGGATAGGGTAGCAAATTGAAAGGTTATGCAAAAGAAGAACTTACCCTACAGCATATTCTGTAGGGTAAGTTTTTAGCGAATTGTTTTCGGCGTCATTACACGGCGAGCGCCCACGTAGTGGCGTTGCCAGTAATCTTCGCTCAGAGAGGTTATTTGAATTTCCTGACCGCTGCGTGGAGACTGGATAAATTTACCATTGCCGACATAGACGCCAACGTGGTCGGCGGTACCGCGACCTTGCGTGCGGAAGAAGACCAGATCACCGTTTTTCAGTTCGCCACGTTCAATCGGCGCAGCGTCGCGCAGGTGATACATTTCATTGGCGGTACGCGGAATACGGAACTTGACCAGATCTTTGTATGCGTAATAAACCAGCCCGCTGCAATCAAAACCGGTTCTGGGTGAGGTGCCCCCCCAACGGTAAGGTTTGCCGATTTGGTTCATCAGGGTAGACATGGCGGTTTTGGTTGCTTTCTGTACTTTCACTTTATGTACATCAGCAACGGCTGTTGGCGCAGTCGTCTTCACTTTTACACAACGTGGCTTATGACCTTTGCGCGGGGTACATTTTTCAGTCCAGGTGACGGCGGGGGATTGTATTGCCGCTGTTTTACTACGACGGTTTGCTGTTTTCGTCGATTTTGCCGGAGTCGCTGTGCGTTTTTTGGAGGAGGAAGCCGTTTTCGTACTGGTTTTACTGGTGTTTTTTGTCGCCGTTTTCTTGTTGGTTTTTGTTGCTTTTTGGCTGGCTGTTGCGCTTTTCTTTTTATCTACCGTCTTGACGGTGTGGGAAGCGGTAGGTGTCGTCCTGGCCTGCTTGGAAGCATGAGCCATAGGCGTAAAAGGCAGTGTGGTAAAAAGTAAAGCACAGAGCGTGATCGAGATTCGGTTTATCCGCGCCACTGAGCAGTCCTCTGGTAAGGCAGGTCTATCGTGCCTGCGTGTGATTTTCAAAACTTGACGATTCTAATCTATAGAAAGAGGGAAAGTTAATAGCTTTTTTCGTTTAAAACTACGTTTCGTAACCGACCGCAAAAAAAAACAGCAATTCAGGGCGTAATTGGTGAACAGATAATCAATTCCACAGGCTCCATGCGGATAAATGAGATTGTGAATGCAACTTTTAACGACAGGCGATAAAATAATATCGCGTAATGAAAATGTTATTTTCCGTTACCTGCCTGACCCGCTACAATGTCAGACTACTGCCGTAAAAGAAGTTTAAGGAAGCAAGATAATGAGCACCACTATCGAAAAAATCCAGCGCCAGATCGCTGAAAACCCGATTCTCCTGTACATGAAAGGTTCCCCAAAACTGCCAAGCTGCGGTTTCTCTGCTCAGGCTGTGCAGGCGTTGTCCGCCTGTGGTGAACGTTTTGCTTATGTTGATATTCTGCAGAACCCGGATATTCGCGCCGAGCTGCCGAAATATGCCAACTGGCCGACTTTCCCACAGCTGTGGGTTGATGGTGAACTGGTAGGCGGCTGTGACATTTTAATTGAAATGTACCAGCGCGGGGAGTTGCAGCAGTTGATTAAAGAAACTGCGGCGAAATACAAAACCGAAGAGCCAGACGCTGAGTAATTTTAGCGGAAATAAAAAAGCGACCTGTGATGGTCGCTTTTTTTATCGGTCCGTTATGCTTCTTCGGGCATGGGAAGAGGCCAACCGCCGAGGCGTTTCCAGCGGTTAACGATTTCGCAAAACAGAACGGCTGTCCGTTCTGTGTCATACAGCGCCGAGTGCGCCTGAGTCCCATCAAACTCCATTCCTGCAGCCAGACAGGCTTTTGACAGTACTGTTTGCCCCAGCGACAGGCCGCTTAATGCTGCCGTATCAAAGGTGACGAAGGGGTGAAACGGATTACGTTTCAGTGAAGCGCGTTCTGCTGCAGCCATCATAAAACTGTGATCAAATGTCGCATTGTGCGCCACCATGATAGCCCGATTACAGCCGCTATCTTTGATACCTTTACGCACCATTTTGAAGATGGCATGCAGCGCGTCGTACTCGCTGACCGCGCCACGCAGCGGGTTGCTCGGGTCGATACCGTTAAATGCCAGCGCTTCGGGTTGTAAATTCGCCCCTTCAAACGGTTCAACGTGGAAATGTAACGTCATGTCCGGCATCAGCCAGCCTTGTTCATCCATTTTCAGAGTGATGGCTGCAATTTCAAGCAGCGCATCGGTTTTGGCGTTAAATCCTGCTGTTTCGACATCAATGACGACAGGATAAAAACCACGAAAACGGTCACACAGACCGGAAAGTTGAGCGTTATCGGACATCTGGGTCTCTTAATACGGGAAAATTGCAGCGCGTATTATGGCAAAATGATGAGTATAAAACTACGGGCACAGACGATCTGCGCCCGAGGGGAGGTTAGTCGCCCAGACCGCGGCCGGCGTCTTTTTCTTCGATCAGCTCAATTTTATAGCCGTCCGGATCTTCAACAAACGCGATCACTGTTGTGCCGCCTTTTACCGGACCCGCTTCACGCGTTACGTTACCGCCGTTTTGACGAATACGTTCACAGGCCTCTGCCGCGTTATCTACGCTCAGGGCGATATGACCGTAGGCTGTGCCCAGCTCATACTTATCGACACCCCAGTTATAAGTCAGTTCGATCACCGCTTCGCTGGTTTCCGGGCCGTAGCCGACAAAGGCCAGAGAGTACTTGTATTCAGGGTTTTCGCTGGTACGCAGCAGCTTCATGCCCAACACGTTAGTATAAAACTCGATGGAACGCTGCAGGTCACCCACGCGCAGCATGGTATGAAGTAAACGCATCTTTTTCCCCTTCGAAAATGGCTAATACATTCAAAATGTTGTTTTAGTATAGCGGCGTTGTTACGCCGCTATCAATGGCAGAACTGAGTTTGTGAGGTTACAGGGTAGGATAATCGGTATAGCCTTCAGCACCGCCGCCGTAGAAACTTTCCGCACGCTGTGGATTGAGCTCGGCTTTACGCTGCAGACGTGCAACCAGATCCGGGTTAGCTATGTAAGCACGACCAAAGGCAACAGCATCGATCAGACCTTTCTCGATCAGTGATTCGGCTTTCTCTGGCGTATAGGCGCCCGCACCAATAATCGGACCGTGGAAACGGGCGCGAACTTTCTCGCGGAACGCGTCTGAATACGGTTCGCCACCAGCCCAGTCTGGCTCGGACATGTGCAGATAAGCAATGCCGCGTTTGCCCAGTTGTTCAATCAGGTACAGAGCATCAGCCTCTTCATTCGGACCGTTGTCGACGTTCTGGAACGAGCCGATAGGGGAAACACGAATACCAATGCGATCGGCACCCCATTCTTTAATACCGGCATCAACCACTTCCAGCACAAGACGCGCACGATTTTCGACGCTACCGCCGTATTGATCGGTACGCTGGTTAGAGGTTGGCGACAGGAACTGGTGCAGCAGGTAGCCGTGGGCAGAGTGTAGTTCAACCATGTCGAAACCCGCTTCGCGCGCGTTGGCTATTGCCTGACGGAAGTCATTTACGATGCCTGGGATTTCTTCGGTTTCCAGCGCACGCGGCATTGAGGTATCGACACGTGTTGCCTGGCCATTTTCATCGCGCAGTGAGGTGCGGGTACCGGCGCTAATCGCAGAAGGCGCAACCGGTGCCTGACCATTTGGCTGCAGACTGGCGTGAGAAATGCGCCCGGTGTGCCACAACTGAACAGCAATATGACCTTGCTCAGCATGTACGGCCGCAGTGATTTTTTTCCATGCGGCAATCTGTGCTTCGCTGTGTAGCCCCGGCGCCCCTGCGTAGCCTTTCGCCTGGGCGGAGATCTGCGTCGCTTCACTGATAATAAGACCTGCGCTGGCGCGTTGACGGTAATACTCGGCCATCAGCGGAGTAGGGATGTCGCCCGGCTCGATGCTGCGCAGACGCGTCAGTGGCGCCATGAATATGCGGTTCGCTGCCGTAATGGCGCCCACTTTCAGTGGGGAAAACAGTTTTTCAGATGACATGTGGCACTCCTGAATAGACCGGTCGTCTAGTAATAAAGGAAATAAAAACGCCTGTTAAACGGCAGGCGTTGTAATGATGGTTTTAACGTGCGCCAGCGCATTTTCCAACGGAGTGGCGCTACGAGAAATCTTGGCCTGGAGGTTGGCGCCCAGCCACAATGCATACAGCACCTGTGCCTGCTGTAACGGCTCGCCAACAAAGGACAGACAGTGATTGCCCCGGCCTTTCTCCAGCGCCTGCGCTAACAGCGCAATAATGTGCCGTGCACCTTTATCCATCGCTGTGCGCATATCCTCTGACAGATCGCACACTTCGGCAGACAGCTTAACGGTTAAACAGCCGCTGATAATGCCGTGCTGGCTAAACTGGTTCAGGGTTTCCTGATAGTAGGCCAGGATACGGTTGCGGTAATTCCCCGCCCCTGTAGCAAAATGCGTAGCCAGTCGCTGATGATAGGCCGCATAGTGGCGTTCCAGCATCGCGACGCCGAACGCTTCTTTCGAGCGAAAATAGTGATAAAACGAACCTTTAGGAACTTCAGCGGTTTTCAGTAGTTCGCTTAAGCCCATGCCGGTGAAGCCGCGCTGCATACACAGCAGCTCGCCGGTCGCCAGCAGATGTTCGCGTGTATCGTGTTCAGTGACTTTGTTCATGGGAAAAAGTGTAATAGACCAGTCGGTCTAATGCAATAGCCCTTGCGAGAAATTCAGTTAACGTCTTCAATAGGTATATCAATCTTACTAAAGGAGGGGATGTGGCCGAACAGCTGGAGTTTTTCCCTGTCCAGAGCCCATGCCGTGGAATATGTCAGTCTGACGAACGCGGATTTTGCCGTGGCTGTTTTCGCAGTCGGGATGAGCGTTTTAACTGGCAGAAAATGAGCGATGCCCAAAAGCAGGAGGTACTGCGGCTTTGTCGCCAGCGCCTGATGCGTAAATTACGCGCAAACAAATCCAACCCGCCGGAAGAACCGCAACAACCTTCACTCTTTTAAAAGCGTAATTGCGTATACTCGATGCACATTCACTTATAAGGAAGCTGCTATGGTTCAGCGTATTACTATTGCGCCGCAAGGCCCGGAATTTTCGCGCTTTGTGATGGGGTACTGGCGCCTGATGGACTGGAATATGTCCGCACGTCAGCTAGTCAGCTTTATTGAGGAACATCTCGATCTGGGTGTCACGACTGTCGATCACGCGGATATTTATGGCGGATACCAGTGTGAGGCGGCGTTTGGCGAGGCGATGAAACTGGCACCGCACCTGCGTGAAAAAATGCAGATTGTGACCAAATGCGGTATTGCCACGACGGCGAAAGAGGAAAACGCGCTGGGTCATTACATCACTGACCGCGCCCATATTATTGCCAGTGCCGAACAGTCGCTGAAGCTGCTGGCAACCGATCATCTTGATCTGCTGTTGATCCACCGTCCCGATCCGTTAATGGATGCAGACGATGTGGCGGAAGCTTTCAAGACATTACATCATAGCGGTAAGGTGCGCCATTTTGGTGTCTCTAACTTCACGCCATCACAGTTTTCACTGCTGCAATCGCGATTACCCTTCACCCTGGCAACCAATCAGGTCGAAATTTCACCGGTGCATCAACCCCTCCTGTTGGATGGGACGTTAGATCAGCTGCAACAACTGCGTATCCGTCCAATGGCCTGGTCCTGCCTCGGCGGCGGTCGCTTGTTTAATGACGATGCGTTCCAGCCATTACGAAATGAACTTGCCGTGATAGCAGAAGAACTGAATGCACAGTCCATAGAACAAGTGGTGTATGCGTGGATCCTGCGTCTGCCGTCGCAGCCACTGCCGATTATTGGCTCGGGTAAAATCGAACGTGTGCGTGCTGCAATTGAATCAGAGTCATTGAACATGTCTCGCCAGCAGTGGTTCCGTATTCGTAAAGCGGCGCTCGGTTACGACGTGCCTTAATCACGTATTCAGCGTTCCGTCGTTCAAATTTGTGTCACTGGATTACACTTATCAGTCAGACACCTGGATGACGGAGGTTGTATGAAACGTTTGAGTTTAGCCATCATCACGTTATTGGCCTGTGCAGGTGCACAGGCTGCCAGTGAGAAGGTGGTGATGAATCTGGTGACGTCGCAGGGCGTTGGCCAGGAGATTGGTACGGTCACTATTGCCGAATCCGCAAAAGGGCTGGAGTTTACGCCTGATCTTAAAGCACTGCCACCGGGTGAACATGGTTTTCATGTGCATGCTAACGGCAGTTGCCAACCCGCTATCAAAGAGGGTAAAGCCTCAGCAGCAGAATCGGCTGGCGGTCATTATGATCCGCATAAAACTGGCAAGCATGAAGGTCCGGAAGGCGCAGGTCACATGGGTGACCTGCCATTGCTGGTGGTAAATAACGAAGGGAATGCGACAACGCCGGTTGTTGCGCCGCGGCTCAAAACGCTCGACGAGGTAAAAGGTAAGGCGCTGATGATCCATGTGGGTGGCGATAATATGTCCGATCAACCGAAACCACTTGGCGGCGGAGGTGCGCGCTACGCCTGTGGTGTTATCAAGTAATCAGCGACTCAGCGTGCCCGGTGGCGGCGCTTGCTCAAGTTGTGAAAGTGAGCAGTGTAGTCGCCAGATAAGGGCCGATAACTCCTGCGCTGCGGGCTGATGATGATGGGCCAGTGCATCACAGATGCGCTGGAGTTCGTTAAGCGTGGCATTCAGCGGACGTTGCTGCACGCCACGTTCACTCATCACATCGCGTAACAGTGATATACACACATCCCTGACGCGCGCCAACGGATCTGATCGTGCCTCCCAGACGCGAAGTTGCCATACCACGTGTGAGCAGTTCAGTAGCACCACTCCCCAGCGTAGTAACCAACGTCGCGCCAGTGCATCCTGGCTGTTGCTGAGCTGGCTGACATGATGATAGGTCAGTGACTCAAACTCATTTTCACTGAGTGACGGATGGCGGCTAAGTTGATCAACAAAGTTACGCCGTAACGCGCGAATATGACGGCGGCTCTTTCTCGCATCAGAACCTGGCCGCAGAATGGCAAAAGCCAGCCACGACAGAGCGACGCCCGTGATCTTCGCCGTATTGTCATTCAAAAAAACTGCAAAATCATAGACGGGAGGATTGGTCACCGCGATGAACGATCCCATAAAGACGATCAGCTGTCCCCAAAGCCCCGCCAGTTTCGGCATCTGTAATTTTAACAACTGCATGGTGGCAAGCAGTGGGAAGAGAAACAGAATGAACTGCCAGAGATCGGTAATTTGTACCATCAGACCGAATTTCACCACAAAACTGAACAGCGACAGCAGGACCAGCGTGCGCATC
The DNA here is from genome assembly GCF_014104295.1 of Citrobacter sp. RHBSTW-00029. NCBI lineage: Bacteria > Pseudomonadati > Pseudomonadota > Gammaproteobacteria > Enterobacterales > Enterobacteriaceae > Citrobacter > Citrobacter sp. RHBSTW-00029. The sequence goes on along the minus strand of NZ_JABXRT010000001.1, from coordinate 1,951,829 downwards.
AGCAAAGAGAGTGATTTGAAGGGGGCTGCTACGGCGGAATACAACACGCAGCTGATGGCGGCAAGTGTCAGAGCCCCGGAGCCTGATTCCCATTGTGCGCCAATGCTCCACGCGCCGATTGCCATCAGCGTAATGAAGGTACGCAATCCGCTCCAGAGAGCCTCCGCGTTATCGGTATGACGGGCAAGACCCGGCGTGCGCTCAATATTGATATTATCGACCGTAACCCCCTTTTCCAGTAAGCGCAGATAATGGCTGCTTTTCAGATAGATACGGCAAAAATAGCGCAGACGCTGCCAGAAGGCGACGTGCCGATAGTCATGCTGATCGACGGGGCACAGCGGGGCGATAATCCGCGCGACGGCGTAGCTGTCGGTATCGGGTTTTACCAATGCGTTCAGCAACTGCTCAATGACATTCCGGGTATTTGCCGGAGGATTGGGCCAGTTCAGTAGCATCCGCCGCAGGCTGGAAATTACGCTGGTCAACCGCAACTGCTGGTGTAACAACGCATTGAGCAAGGTATTTTGACGGCGAAAACGGTAGTGGCTCCAGAACGCCTGAATACGTAGCAGATTCATGGTCAGGATTTGGCCGATCACCCCTTCATGGGCGGTGCGGATAGCATCTGTGGTTTCTGGCTGCCAGAGTAAACTGGCATGCTCCAGCAAACGTGCATGCATATTTTTCAATGCGGTCAACAGCGTGGTGCCATCGGATGTACTGGGCAGGATCATCATCATCAAGCCGCCACACAGGATCCCGACAATGACTTCGCACACACGTGCCTGGGCGATATCCCACAGTTGCGTAACCTCTGTAATATGCACCATTGGAAACGCAATAATCGCCGCGGTATAGCCTGCCAGTTGAAAAGCGTAGGCCACGTTGTTGGTGAAATGCGCGCACGCCCAGGTACAAAAACCGATCCAGACTGACATGCTCAACAGAAACAGCCACGGTTCATTGAGTGTATGGCCGGCTATAATCAATGCGGCCGTTGCACCAAGTAAACTGCCCGCGATACGCCCCAGACTTTTGCTGATCACGCCACCAACGGTTGGAAAACTGACTACCGCTGCTGATGTCATCGCCCAGTAGGGTTCGTCCAGATTGAGGTAATAGGCGAAGGTTAGCGCCAGACACATCGCAATAGTATTACGCAGCGCGTAACGCCATTGTCCGCTCGTGGCTTTAAACCACGGCAGAATGGCTGGTGTCAGGCGGGGCAGTTTCATTTTTGCTGGCCGATGGACACGCTACAGGTTGTCCCCGAAACCAGCGTAACATCGTGCGGAAGGGTATCAAATTCGATACGAACAGGAACCCGCTGCGCCAGACGGACCCACGGAACGTTTGGTTTGATGTCAGGAACCAGACCGGAATTGCTTTCCACGCTCTGATCATAAATAGCGCGACCAATGCTGGAAACGTGACCCTGTAACTTAATGTTGCCGCTGTAGAGAGTGATTAGAGCAGGTGCCCCGTCTTGAATATGGCGTAGCTTGGTTTCTTCGAAATAGCCCATGACATAAAAAGAGTGACTGTCGACCAGAGCAAACAGCGGTTTACCCGTTGAGGCGTAGTCTCCGGTACGGGTTGATAGATTGGTGACCCAGCCTGTGACCGGGGCTTTGACTACCGTTTGCGCCAGTTGCCACTGAGCATGGCGCAAGCTGGCCTGGGCTGCGGCAACAGTCGCCTGCATGGCTTTTACATTGAGCAGTGCACTGTCCAAATCTTCTGCCGAGATGAAATTTTGCGACAAATTGCGGCGACGTCTGGCTTCATTATCGGCTTTGGTCAGATCGGACTGCGCTTTGGCCAGCTGAGCCTGTGCATTCAGCTCAGCTATTTGGAAAGGGGTCTTGTCGATAACAAAAAGAATATCGCCTTTGTTAACCAGTTGATTATCTTTAATGTTGAGTTCACTAATGCTGCCAGAGATTTGTGGTGTGATGCTGACCTGTTCAGCGCGGACTTTTCCGTCACGCGTCCATGGAGATTGCATATAGTAATTCCACATCCACCACCCGGCGAGGACGGCGATGACAGCGACTATAATAGTGGAGAAGTATTTAATGGTTTTAAGCGACATAATCACCACGCAATCAACATGACAAAGGCCAGACACACGCAAAGCGTAAAGAGGGACAGATCCATTAACAGGGGATGCCAGATTTCGCCAGAATAGATCCAGTCGCGTAGCAGGCGATGAACAACTAGCCAGAGGATAAATCCTGCAACAAACGCCTTGAAAATAGGGGGGAAGTAGACAGATGCTCCGATCATTAAATCTTGTAGGGGCAATCCTGTTGCATTAAACATAAACTTCACGGGCAAAATCCTTGGCGAAAAGAGCGTTGCTATAGGTTTAGCAAAAAAAGGGACAATGTGTCTCTGTAACGCATAATGTCTGAAAAAATGTCATCCGGTAAGCAAATTTGGCAATACATTTGTTTTGGGAATACAAATGCTGCACACTATTCTAAAATCAGCACAATAACTTAGCAAGCTAATTATAAGGAGATGAAATTGGAATCGCCATTAGGTTCTGATCTGGCACGGTTGGTGCGCATTTGGCGTGCTCTGATTGACCATCGCCTGAAACCTCTGGAGTTGACGCAGACGCATTGGGTTACGCTGCACAACATTCATCAGTTGCCACCGGATCAATCACAGATTCAACTGGCTAAAGCGATTGGTATTGAGCAGCCTTCATTGGTGCGTACACTCGACCAGTTAGAAGAAAAGGGACTCATTTCACGACAGACTTGCGCCAGCGATCGTCGGGCAAAGAGAATTAAATTAACGGAGAAGGCCGAACCGCTGATTGCTGATATGGAAGCGGTTATCAATAAAACGCGCGGCGAAATTCTGGAAGGGATTTCCGCTGAGGAAATTGATCTGCTGATAAAACTGGTCGCCAGACTGGAACACAATATCATTGAACTGCAGTCGCAGGGCTAAAGCGATCAAAACGACGTGTGGCCAGAGGCTGACCACACGTGAATTCGATTAACGTGGAGACACGGTAACCTGGCTACCATTGTTAGCCATAACAACGCGCTGACCCGCAGAGAATTTGGTCGCACCCTGCTTCTGAACCACCATAATGGTATTACCGTCATCCTTACGAATTTCCAGTTCTACGCCCTGGGTTTTATTCATCGCGCCTTGTACGCCCTGGCCTGCTACGCCACCAGCAACCGCACCTGCAGCTGTCGCTAATGAACGACCGGTACCGCCGCCTACGGTGTTACCGAGGAACCCACCCAGCACAGCACCACCAATAGCGCCAATCACGTTTGCGTCGTCACCACCCTGGATTTGCACCGGACGAACATGAACAATCGTACCGTAGGTAACGTTCTGAACTTGTTTCGCTTCGGATGCGGTATACACGTCACCGGAAAGGCTATCATTGTTAACGCAGCCCGCTAAAGATACGCCCATTAATGAAACAATCAGCACACGTTTAATCATTTACAAATCTCCTTTGTCACCACGAAACGCTAATAAAGCACTCCTCATGGCTAAATTATATGGCATTTGTGAGCCTAAGGTCACATGTTCTACTGGAACAATATGAAAATCTTAACCGAAATCGGGTTAACCGAGTATAAACGAATCATTCATCACAGTGATGGAATTTAGCGGTTACTGGAAAGATTAACCTGCAAAAATCATCAAGGAAGCATGGAATTAGTCGACACTTTATGGTGGAGTGTCAAGGCTAATTTGCTTAAAAGGATGACGTATGAAATCGGGCCGTTTTATCGGAGTGATGTCTGGAACCAGCCTTGATGGTGTGGATGTTGTGCTGGCGGCGATAGATGAAACGATGGTTGCGCAGCAGGCAAGTCTGACATGGCCCATCCCCGTTCATGTAAAACAGGCCATTCTGGATATTTGTCAGGGGCAGCAACTGACGCTTTCCCAATACGGTCAACTGGACACGCAGTTGGGGCGTTTGTTCGCTGATGCGGTGAACGCGTTGCTGCAGCAGGAAAAATTAAAACCGCAGGATATTGTCGCGATCGGCTGTCATGGGCAAACCGTGTGGCATGAACCGACAGGAATTGCGCCACACACGTTACAAATTGGTGATAACAACCAGATTGTAGCGCGTACCGGGGTAACGGTGGTCGGTGATTTTCGTCGGCGCGATATCGCGTTAGGTGGACAGGGGGCACCGCTGGTTCCCGCTTTTCATCAGGCGTTGCTGGCGCATCCAACGGAACGCCGGATGGTGTTAAATATTGGTGGTATTGCCAATCTGTCACTGCTCATTCCAAAACAACCGGTTCGGGGGTATGACACCGGCCCGGGCAATATGCTGATGGATGCGTGGATTTGGCGGCAATGTGGCCAACCTTATGATAAAGATGCACAGTGGGCCTGCTCGGGTACAGTGATCCTGCCACTGTTGCAAACGATGCTTAACGATCCGTATTTCTCTGCACCAGCGCCAAAGAGTACGGGGCGCGAATATTTCAATTATGGCTGGATTGAACGCCATCTGGCGCAGTTTCCGGGAATTCGCCCACGAGACGTACAGGCGACTTTGGCTGAGCTGACGGCCGTGACGATTTCCGAGCAGGTCCTGTTGAGCGGTGGGTGTGAACGGTTGATGGTATGTGGCGGCGGTAGTCGCAATCCACTTCTTATGATGCGTCTGGCGGCGCTGCTGCCAGGGACGGAAGTGACCTCCACCGATGAAGCCGGGATCAGTGGTGATGATATGGAAGCGTTGGCCTTTGCCTGGCTGGCGTGGCGTACACTCGCGGGACTGCCGGGCAACCTGCCTTCGGTGACCGGTGCATCTGAGCCCAGCGTTTTAGGGGCTATTTTCCCCGCCAATCCACGAACTCAGAGTTAACTGAAATTATTTCAGGCGCTATACCGATAAACTAGGGATGTTAGGGAGGGTGTTTTTGCCCTCCGGGACCAGGAAAGTCTTCAGGAAATGGCTATGAAAAAATTGTTATTAGTGTGTCTGCCCGTATTGCTTACCGGTTGTAGTGTGTACAACCAATTTGTCGAGCGCATGCAAACGGATACGCTCGAATACCGCTGTGATGAAAAACCGCTTACCGTAAAATTGAACAATACCCGACAGGTGGCGAGCTTTGTTTATGATAATCAACTATTGAATCTCAAACAGGGTGTGTCGGCATCAGGTGCACGCTATACCGATGGTATCTACGTCTTCTGGTCTAAAGGCGACGAGGCAACGGTCTATAAACGAGACAGAATTGTGCTAAATAACTGTCAGTTACAGAACCCGAAGCGTTGAGATTTTCACCTGGGCGGCGCACAATAGCGTCACCCACTGACAATCCGTAGCCAACATCATGTCTGATAACGACGAATTGCAGCAAATCGCGCATCTGCGCCGTGAATACACGAAAGGTGGTCTTCGCCGCCGCGATCTTCCCGCCGAACCCCTTGCGCTGTTTGAGCGCTGGCTGGGGCAAGCCTGTGATGCCAAACTGGCAGACCCTACCGCTATGGTCGTCGCAACAGTCGATGAACACGGTCAGCCGTATCAGCGAATCGTGTTGCTCAAACATTATGATGACAAAGGGCTGGTGTTTTATACCAACATGGGCAGCCGTAAGGCGCACCAGATCGAGAACAACCCACGCATTAGCCTCTTGTTCCCCTGGCATACGCTGGAACGGCAGGTGATGGTCATCGGCAAGGCCGAACGCTTGTCCATGCTTGAGGTGGTAAAATATTTCCACAGTCGCCCGCGCGATAGCCAGATTGGCGCCTGGGTTTCTAAGCAGTCCAGTCGGATCTCCGCACGCGGAATTCTGGAAAGTAAATTTCTTGAGCTGAAGCAGAAGTTTCAGCAAGGGGAAGTTCCGTTGCCGAGTTTCTGGGGCGGCTTTCGAGTGAGCATTGAACAAATGGAGTTCTGGCAGGGTGGTGAAAACCGTCTGCACGACCGTTTTTTATACCAACGTGAAGATGACGCGTGGAAAATTGACCGTCTGGCCCCCTAAAGATGCAAAATTCTTGTTTTAAGCGCTGGTGCTGATGAATCCGGCGCTTTATTCTATGTCTCTTTCGCATCAGGCGAAAAGTCGTGTACCGGCAAAGGTGCAGTCGTTTTATACATGGAGATTTTGATGGCAAGCAGTAACTTGATTAAACAATTGCAAGAGCGGGGGCTGGTGGCCCAGGTGACGGACGAGGAAGCGTTAGCAGAGCGACTGGCGCAAGGCCCGATCGCGCTCTATTGCGGCTTCGATCCTACCGCTGACAGCTTGCATTTGGGGCATCTGGTTCCATTGTTATGCCTGAAACGCTTCCAGCAGGCAGGCCATAAGCCTGTTGCGTTGGTGGGTGGTGCAACGGGTCTGATTGGCGATCCGAGCTTTAAAGCCGCCGAGCGTAAACTGAATACTGAAGATACCGTGCAGGAGTGGGTGGATAAAATCCGCAAACAGGTGGCACCGTTCCTCGATTTCGACTGTGGCGACAACTCGGCGATTGCTGCGAACAACTACGACTGGTTTGGCGGTATGAACGTACTGACTTTCCTGCGTGATATCGGCAAACACTTCTCCGTAAACCAGATGATCAACAAAGAAGCGGTTAAGCAGCGTCTGAACCGTGACGATCAGGGGATCTCCTTTACCGAGTTTTCTTACAACCTGCTGCAAGGTTATGATTTTGCCTGCCTGAATAAACTGCATGGCGTGGCATTGCAAATTGGCGGTTCTGACCAGTGGGGTAACATTACCTCGGGTATCGATCTGACCCGCCGTCTGCATCAGAATCAGGTATTTGGCCTGACGGTTCCGCTGATCACTAAAGCTGACGGTACCAAATTCGGTAAAACGGAAGGTGGCGCAGTTTGGCTGGATCCGAAGAAAACCAGCCCATACAAGTTCTACCAGTTCTGGATCAACACAGCTGACGCGGACGTATATCGCTTCCTGAAATTCTTCACTTTCATGGACATTGAAGAGATCAATGCGCTGGAAGAAGAAGATAAGAACAGCGGTAAAGCGCCGCGTGCCCAGTATGTTCTGGCTGAGCAGGTAACGCGTCTGGTTCACGGCGAAGAAGGTTTAGTGGCGGCGAAACGCATTACCGAAAGCCTGTTCAATGGTAACCTGAGCGACCTGAGCGAAGCGGACTTCGAACAGCTGGCGCAGGATGGTGTACCGATGATTGAAATGGACAAGGGTGCCGACCTGATGCAGGCGCTGGTGGATTCTGAACTGCAGCCTTCTCGCGGTCAGGCGCGTAAGACCATCGCGTCTAATGCGGTCACCATTAATGGTAAGAAACAATCTGACCCGGAATATTTCTTCCAGGACAGTGATATTTTGTTCGGCCGCTACACCTTACTGCGCCGTGGCAAAAAGAACTACTGTCTGATTTGCTGGAAGTAAGTCAAAGTCAGCAGGGGCGTGGGAAACTACGCCCCTTTATTTTTTAGGGTTGTGGTAAGTAAAATGAAGAATATCCTCGCCATCCAGTCCCACGTTGTTTTTGGCCATGCCGGCAACAGTGCTGCCGAATTTCCGATGCGTCGTCTTGGCGCGAATGTCTGGCCGCTCAACACCGTTCAGTTTTCTAACCACACGCAGTACGGTAAATGGACCGGCTGTGTTATGCCACCCAGTCACCTGACTGAGATTGTTCAGGGCATTGCTGATATCGATAAACTTCAGACCTGCGATGCGGTGCTGAGTGGTTATCTGGGATCCGCTGAGCAGGGCGAGCATATTCTGGGTATTGTGCGCAAAGTGAAAGCGGCAAATCCCCAGGCGAAATTCTTTTGCGATCCAGTGATGGGTCATCCTGAAAAAGGGTGCATCGTGGCACCTGGCGTTGCGGAATTTCATGTTCGTCACGCACTTCCGGCCAGCGACATTATCGCGCCAAATCTGATTGAACTCGAAATTCTGTGCGAGCATGCGGTTAACAATGTTGATGAGGCGGTGCTGGCTGCCCGTGAACTGATTGCGCAGGGGCCGGAAATTGTGCTGGTTAAGCATCTTGCCCGTGCAGGCATGAGCGCAGATCGCTTTGAGATGCTGTTGGTCACCGCTGATCAGGCGTGGCATATCAGCCGTCCGCTTGTTGATTTTGGCTCACGCCAACCGGTTGGCGTTGGTGACGTCACCAGTGGCTTGCTGTTGGTTAAACTGTTGCAGGGGGCTTCATTGCAGCAGGCGCTGGAACATGTGACTGCGGCGGTGTACGAAATTATGATTGCCACCAAAGAGATGCAGGAGTATGAGCTGCAGGTGGTTGCCGCTCAGGATCGTATCGCGAAACCGGAACACTACTTTAGCGCTACTCAGCTGTAATCAATGTGCAATGGCGCTCACGCTTATCGGGCCTGGGTTTGGCTGTAGGCCGGGTAAGCGCAAGCGCTACCCGGCAACAACAATTAATTTAATCCTTCCGCTTTAAGCGCTGCGGCAACCGCCGGGCGTTCAGCCATGCGCGCCATATACGCCTCGATATGGCTTAATCCTGCCATATTCAACTTAACCGCATACGCCCAACGCAGCACGGTAAACAGATAGGCATCAGCAATGCTGAAGCGTGCGCCGCAAATCCACGGGTTGTCTTTCAGCGATTCGTTCACATACTGCATTTTTTTCTCAAGCAATGCGCGTACGGTTGGTTTGTACTCCTCTGGCGTGTCCGGGCGGAACAGTGGGGTAAAACCTTTATGTAGCTCTGTAGCGATATAGTTAAGCCATTCGATAGTTTTGTAGCGGGAGAGACTGCTGGTAGGGGCCAGGAGATGACGGTCTGGAACGGTATCAGCCAGATATTGCATGATGGCGACGCCTTCGGTCAGTAGTGTACCATCATCCAGCAACAGTGCGGGAACTTGTCCTTTCGGGTTTACCGCGAAAAAATCGTCGCCGTTTTCCAGGCGTTTCTTCATCAGATCAACACCATCCAGAGTGAAATCTTTACCGCTCTCACGAAGTGTGATGTGGGAAGCGAGAGAACAAGCGCCCGGTTTGTAGAACAGTTTCATCGGTAACTCCTTTTGGCTGAGGTATACCGTATGGTAGTGCTACCTGGAGCAAAAAAAAAGCCGCTAACAACAGTTAGCGGCCTGAAATTAAGTTTCCCTGAGAATTACGCTGTTGCGGCCTTAGCGGCTTTCTCATCGGCTTCGTCGTCCTGAGTCATCCGATTCAGTTTCGGTGCCGTCAGCAGCATCAGAACAGCGATAACCGCCGTTGCAACACCAATCTGCAGGAACACGCGACCGTAGACTTCCAAAGACATCAGCGGATCGGTCACATTCTCCGGAACCGCCATCATGTTAGCCACGTAACCACCGATGATGTTTGCACCGGCAGTAGTCAGGAACCAGCTACCCATAATGAAGCCCATCAGACGCTGTGGAACCAACTGTGCCACCATCGCCAGGCCCAGACCAGAAATCATCAGTTCACCGATACTTTGCAGACCGTAGCAGATGATCAGCCAGTTAACAGAAACGATGCCCGCATCGGTCGCGAATTTAGCGCCCAGCGGCAGGATCAGGAACGCACCGGAACACAGCACCATACCAATCGCAAATTTGGTTGGCATCGGCAGCGTATCGCCCATCTTGTTATAGATAGCGGCGAGGATTGGGCTACCAATGATGATCCAGAACGGGTTCAATGCCTGGTACTGTTCAGGTTCAAAAGCAATACCCAGAATAGAGTGCTCAACGTTACGAATCGCGAAGAAGTTCAGAGACGTCGGCATCTGGCTGTACAGCACGAAGAAGATAATCGCTTCCAGCATCAGAATGAAGGCAACGATCATTTTACGACGGGCAGCACCGTGCATGGTGAAGGCTTCTTTACCGAAGATAAATACGATACCGATGGCAATCACACCCAGAACCATACGTGCGATCTGCTGGTTGTGCAGCAGCCAGGTTGCAATCGCGATCAGCACCACAACGCCAACGATAGTCAGCAGCAGGTTACGGAAGTTGATTGGTTCAAAGTCAGGCTTGGAACCGTACTGTTTAACCCAGCGCTGGCAGAAGGCGAAGTTAACAACGGTGATCAGCATACCCACAACGCTCAGGGCGAACGCGGTGCTCCAACCATAACGCGCTGCCAGCCACGGTGTTGCCAGCATAGAGAAGAATGAGCCGATGTTGACGGACATGTAGTACATGGTGAATGCACCATCAAGACGCGGGTCATCTTTGGCATAGCAGGTAGAAAGCAGGGAAGATGGGTTCGCTTTAAACAGGCCGTTACCGACCGCGATGGCTGCCATACCCATATAAACGATACCCGCATCGTGACCAGACCATGCAACCAGCGCATAACCAATGGCCAGGACAACGGCACCCAGCATAATGACGCGTTTTGTACCCAGAACTTTATCACCTAACCAGCCACCAATGGCAACAAGGCCATACACCAGGGCGCTAAAGGAGGAGAAAAGGGTGATGGAATCCGCTTCTGACATACCCAGTTGCTTCACCAGGTAGACGGCCATAATCCCTTGCAGGCCGTAATAACCAAAACGTTCCCATAGCTCAATTGAGAAAATGAGATAGAACGCTTTTGGTTGTTTGAAGGCGTTTAAACTGACGCTTTCTGTTGGTTTATTGTTTGCAGTAGACACTTTTACCTCTTTTTTTACATCCCATATCAACGGGGGTGTTCTGGTACGTGATGAGTCAAGTTCATCCGTCCGATTGTTATAGTGGGAGGGGAAACGGCAAGTAATGTTCACTATCTTGACCATTCAGACAAGGGGTTTGTAATAATCTGTTACATATAACTCAGGTGGTGAAATCGTCGGGGCTGAGAAATGTTATCCAGCGTTAAATTTCTTCATATGGAGAATGGCAGATTTTTACACTGTCAGGATGGGGTTAAAATGGGAATGTGGCGATATGTTCTGCTATTTTGGCTTGAAGGTAGTGATATGGTCCATTATCTGAAAAATAGCCAGTGTAATGTTTTGTATCGAAACGAACCTGTCAGGTCATCTGATTGTCATTTTAACTACAAAATAATAAATATTTTACATAATGTTATCAGGGTGATCTTGATCACGGATGGATAGAAATTTCTACTATTAAAAAAACGATTAACCTACTCAGGTGTTAGTTCACAAGAATATTACATTAGATATGCAGGAAGGTACGGCATCATTGTCGGGAAATTAACGATTGAGAAGTGCATAACTAATCGTTATGAAATAGGGGCCAGCGTTATGGCCCCATGTTGTCAGATATCGGCTTTTTCTTTGAATTCGCAAAGATCTTCGATAATGCAGGAACCGCAACGTGGTTTTCTGGCTATGCAGGTGTAGCGACCATGAAGAATTAACCAGTGGTGGCAATCGACTTTAAATTCACTGGGGACGACTTTCAGCAGTTTCTCTTCGACCTGTTCGACGTTTTTACCTGGGGCAAATTGTGTCCGGTTACATACCCGGAAAATGTGGGTATCTACGGCAATCGTTGGCCAGCCGAAGGCGGTATTTAACACTACATTCGCCGTCTTGCGCCCAACGCCAGGCAGGGCTTCTAATGCGGCTCTGTCTTCCGGAACCTCGCCATTGTGCTTTTCCAGTAAAATGCGGCAGGTTTTAATCACGTTCTCCGCTTTGCTGTTAAACAAACCGATTGTCTTGATGTAGGACTTAACACCTTCAACGCCGAGTTCCAGCATCGCGGCAGGCGTATTAGCGACGGGGTAAAGCTTAGCTGTTGCTTTATTGACGCTGACATCGGTGGCCTGCGCGGAGAGCAAGACCGAAATCAGCAGTTCAAACGGTGATGTAAAATTAAGCTCGGTTGTCGGATGCGGATTGTTATCACGCAGGCGCGTCAGTATTTCCAGCCGTTTTGCTTTGTTCATTACACATTCCCTGTTTCACCCGCCGGGTCTGCTGCCATAGCGGCCTCGGCACGACGCTTCTTCATCTTTTCATCAATCAGATACTTAACAGCCAGCATCAGCCCCAGGCCAATGAATGCACCCGGCGGTAGCATGGCCAGCAGAAATGGTGTGTCAGTATGGAAGATCTCCACGCGCAGGACTTTGGCCCAATTGCCCAGCAGTCCGTCTGCGCCGTCGAACAATGTACCGTTACCTATGATTTCACGCAGCGATCCGAGAACAAACATGGCGCCGGTCGCCCCCATGCCAATAGAAAAACCATCGAGTGCGGATAATGCAGGGCCTTTTTTGGCGGCGAAGGCTTCTGCGCGGCCAACAACAATACAGTTGGTCACAATCAGCGGGATAAAGATACCCAGAGACTGATACAGGCCAAAGGCGTAGGCATTGATAAGCATTTGTACCGCACTCACTACGGAGGCGATGATCATGACATAAATGGGAATACGGATTTCGGGCGGTGTCCAGCGGCGTAGCGCTGAAATCGTCAGGTTTGTCAGGGTCAACACCAGCGTGGTCGCAAGCCCCAGACCTAACGCATTGGTTGCAGTAGAGGTAACGGCCAGCAACGGGCACATCCCGAGTAACTGTACAAGGGCGGAGTTATTTTTCCAAAGCCCCTGAACAATGACGTCTTTAATTTCGCTCATGGTTATTCTCCACAGGCGCTAAGTTGAGGAAGTTGCGCAGGCAGCGTCTGCGCATATAAACCGGCGCGTTTTACTGCATTCACCACCGCACGCGGCGTGATGGTTGCGCCCGTAAACTGGTCAAAGTCGCCGCCGTCTTTTTTCACCGCCCAGTGAGGGTCGTTCTCTGCACTAATCGTTTTGCCGCTAAAATGGGTTATCCAGTCTGACAGACGTAACTCGATTTTATCACCGAGGCCTGGTGTTTCATGATGTTCTGTTACCCGCGTACCCAGCACAGTACCGTTGAAATCTACACCAACCAGAAGTTGAATTGCGCCGGAATAACCATCGGGGGCCGTAGCCTCCAGAATTGCCGCAACCGGACGATCGTCCTGGCGGGCAATATACACTCGGTGGCTGCCTTTGCCTAACGCTGGCGCATCGACCAGATAACAACTCTCAGGCAAGTTATTATTGTAGCGTTCGCCAGGCAGAACCTGATCGAACAGTGCTTTTTGCTGCAGCGCGGCCTGTTCATCAATAGTGGACTTGGTTAATTGATTGATTGCCGCGGTTAACCCCGTCGAGCCCGCAGCAAACAGCGCCAGTGTAATACCGTGTTTACGAATCGTTTTCAGCATAGGGAGTCCTTAGCGATGTCCGTACACGCGAGGGCGAGTGTAATAATCAATCAGCGGAACCGTGATATTTGCCAGCAATACGGCAAAGGCTACACCGTCAGGATAACCGCCAAAACTGCGAATCAACCATACTAACAACCCCGCAAGTGCGCCAAAAATCAGGCGACCACGGTTAGTTGTCGAGGCCGTAACGGGGTCGGTAAGAATAAAGAATGCACCCAGCATGGTTGCGCCGGAAAGCAGGTGCAACTGCGGTGATGCCAGAGAGTCTGGCGAGAAAATCCAGCCTAAAGTGGCGCAAACAGCGAGCGATATCAGGAAGCTCACCGGGATGTGCCAACGAATCGCTTTCTGCCATAACAACACGATGCCGCCCGCGAGCCAGGCAAGGTTAACCCACTGCCAACCCGCGCCCGCGAGCATGCCGCTGTAAATCGGATACTGCATCACCTGTTCAACGGTACGCCCTGCATGTAGTGACGTCTTAAAGGTGTCGAGAGGCGTTGCCTGACTGATGCCGTCGATCCCTATACGGAGCGTGTTCATATCGCTGCCGCCAGCGGTATGTCCGGTAAAGATAACGTTTAAAGCATCAAAAAAGCCGGGCACCGTAGCGGCAATTTCATGTGGTGGCAGCCAGCTTGTCATCTGCACCGGGAATGAGATCAACAGCACGACATAACCAATCATTGCCGGATTAAATGGATTCTGCCCAAGACCGCCATACAGCTGCTTGGCAATGATAACGGCGAAGACGGTACCCAGGATCACCATCCACCACGGAGCCAGGGGAGGAATACTGACGGCAAGCAGCAACCCTGTAAGCAGGGCGGAGTTGTCTTTCAGGATTGCGGCAACGGGCTGTTTACGTAGTTTAAGCACGCCCGCTTCGGCGGCGATGGCACTGACCGATGCCAGCACTATCTGGAACAATGTACCCCAGCCGAAGAACCACCATTGAGCGGCAATTCCTGGTAATGCAGCAATCAGAACCAGCATCATGATACGCGATGTCTGACGCTGGTTATGGGTATAAGGGGAGCTAGCTATTCTGAATACCATTTATTCCTCGTTTACAACCTGCTGCTGTGCGGCTTTCTTTGCCTGAGCGCGAGCAATAGCGGCCGCAACGGCGGCTTTACGTGGATCAATCGGCTCGGCTGTTTCCGTTACTGCCTGCTGCTCAAGCTTGCGGGCTTTGGCACGGGCAATTGCGGCTTCGACGGCAGCTTTGCGTGGATCCGCACCCGCTCTGCTGTCCTCATCTTTTGACGGATTATCAGTGCGTGCGGCGCGAGCCTGCGCTTTTCGCGCTTCACGTGCGGCAATCACTGCGCTGTTATCAGGTTTTTCACCCGCCTGAATGACAACCGGCTGCATAGCCTGGGCCTGTTTCTCTTTCACGCGAGCCAGTGCAGCAGCGATGGCATCATGATCTTTGGGCGCCGGTTGTACAACTGCGCTTTTATGCCGCTCAAGACGTGCCGCTTTTTCACGTTCAAGGCGCGCCTGTCGGGCTTCAAATCGCGCTTTTGCTTCAGCCGCTCGTTTTTCTTCCTGACTAATGGCGTAAATCTCGGCTTTTTCCTGACGGAAATACTGCACCAGGGGAATGTTGCTTGGACATACCCAGGCGCAGGCACCGCATTCAATGCAGTCAGCAATGTTGTGGGTTGTCGCTTTATCATGCTGCTGGCCTTTACTGAACCAGTAAAGTTGCTGCGGCAGAAGATCGGCAGGGCAGGCATCGGCACAGGCGCTACAGCGAATACAGCCTTTTTCTTCCTGCGGTTCACCCATTTCACTGGCAGAAGGCGCAAGCAGGCAGTTGCTGATCTTCACGATGGGAACATCCAGCCAGGGCAGGGTAAAGCCCATCAGCGGACCGCCCATGATCACCATCTGGTCAGCAGAAGGACAGAAACCTGCATCATTGAGCAGGTGACGAACAGGCGTACCCAATCGCGCCCAAACGTTGCCCGGGCGGCTGACTGCTTCGCCCGTTAGCGTGACCACACGCTCGGTGATTGGCTCGCCGTCAATAACGGCCCGCTTGACAGCATAGGCAGTCCCCACGTTTTGCATCAGCACCCCGATATCGGAGGAACGTCCACCGTGAGGAACCTGTTTCCCGGTCAGGATTTGCGTCAGTTGTTTGGCACCGCCTGACGGGTATTTAGTGGGAATGACTCGTAAGCTGATATCGTGAGAATCAGCCAACACTGCGCGCAGCATGGAGATAGCCTGCGGTTTGTTATCTTCAATACCCAGCAGGACTTCGCGCGGTTGAAGAATATGAGCAAGTATGCGGATACCTTCGACCACCTGGGCCGCGCAATCTTGCATTAAGCGGTCATCGGCGGTGATGTAGGGTTCACATTCAGCGGCGTTGATGATCAGTGTTTCAATTTTATCACCGCCACCCTGCAATTTGACGCCGGTTGGAAAACCTGCGCCGCCGAGTCCGGCAACACCGAATTGGTGAATACGGGCTATGAGCTCTTCGCGGCTGCGGGCACGATAATTTGCCCAGCCGTCACGCTCAATCCAGCGATCTTCGCCGTCCGCATCAATGATGACGCTAAGTTCAGCTAAAGCCGAAGGATGCGCGGTAGAGTGCGGGGCAATGGCAACAACGGTGCCGGAGGTCGGGGCGTGTACGGGCAACATTCTGCCGCGCCCACGGGTTAGCGCCTGACCACGCAGCACGGTGTCGCCCACATTGACACGCAGTTCACCTTCAGCGCCAATATGCTGCTTCAACGGAATAATAAAGCGCGGAGCCAGCGGAACCTGCCGCAGCGGTGTCCCGTTAGACTGGGTTTTCATTTCAGGTGGGTGAATGCCGCCATCAAAGTCCCAGATTTTATTTTTTCTGAATGCGGAGAATAACTTAAGCATGTTGTTCCACAGGAATGATGCGCACAGGAATAGTGTTTAAATCCCACTTCCAGTTGTCAGGCGTCTCGGCGACCGGGCGTAATTCGATACATTGGGTCGGGCACGGATCAACGCACAAATTGCATCCGGTGCACAGATCGCTCATCACCGTGTGCATGGCACGCGTAGCGCCCACGATGGCATCGACCGGGCAGGCCTGAATGCATTTTGTGCAGCCGATACAGTTATTTTCATCAATCACCGCCAGCATACGAACGGGGGTAGCGTCCTGCTCATCACCATCAATAGGTTGCGGATCGACGTTCAACAGGGTCGCAATTTTTAGCATCACCGCTTCGCCACCAGGGGCGCATCGGTTGATTTTTTCGCCCTGACAGCCAATAGCTTCAGCATAAGGACGGCAGCCCGGATAACCGCACTGCCCACACTGGCTTTGCGGGAGAATTTCATCAATTTTTTCCACGACTGGATCATCCTCGACGGCAAATCGACGAGAGGCATAACCCAAAATAGCGCCGAACGCCAGACCCAGCAGACTCACTGCGGCAACGGCAATCCAGATAGCATTCATTACAACTTCACCAAACCACTAAAGCCCATAAAGGCCAAAGACATTAAACCAGCGGTAATCAGCGCAATCGCATTACCGCGGAAGGGGGCAGGAACGTCTGCTACGGCGAGGCGTTCGCGAATTGCGGCGAACAGAACCATCACCAGTGAGAAGCCGACGGCGGCGGAAAAACCGTACAGCGCCGACTGTAAAAAATTATGCCCGAGGTTGATGTTCAGCAACGCTACACCTAATACCGCGCAGTTAGTGGTGATCAGCGGTAAGAAGATCCCCAGCAGGCGATACAGCGCAGGGCTGGTTTTGCGTACAACCATCTCGGTAAATTGTACCACCACGGCGATGACCAGAATGAAGGCCAGCGTGCGCAGGTAGATGAGATCGAGCGGGATGAGGATCCAGGTGTCAATCAGCCATGCGCAAATGGATGCCAGCGTCATTACAAAGGTCGTGGCGAGGCCCATACCCATTGCGGTTTCCAGTTTTTTGGAAACGCCCATAAAGGGACATAAGCCCAGAAACTTGACCAGTACAAAGTTATTGACCAGTACAGTTCCGACAAACAGCAGCAGGTAATCAGTCATTTTTCGGCCTGAAATAAAAAAGCCGCCTATTATCTGACAATCTACAACAGGCGACAACAGGTTAACTGTAGGGTTATTACGGGTTCACAAACGTCGTCTTAACGCGTTGCGAGCGTTTGAAATAGGGTACCAGCAGCGCAGCCGCTAACAAAGGGAACAGCAGTTGACGCACGGCAAACGCATCCGGAACAGGTGAGAATGCAAACGCTTTAATTGCCAGTAACACCGAGATCAGCAGCCATATAATATAGTGTTTTGGCACACAGACTCTGCGTTTGAAAAACGCGATGGTCAGCCACAGCGTGTAGTACCACATGGCGATTGCGGTAATAAAGGAGACGCCCCATAGCAGCAAATTCGTCGTACTTTGCTCGCTCAGCGTTTGGAATGTCTGCGGTGTGGCCAACGCAGTGACATACAGCAGTAACGCCAGCGAAGCACTTAACAACGCGACTAACAGCCAGGCCAATGGCCCAAGTAGCCAGCCTCCGATACGTTGTGCCGGTGTTGTAGTCATTTCATCTCCAGGTTTACGCGCGCGAACAGACATGCCGTTCATTTTGGGGCAATTATTATAAAGCTTTTAACGCCAGGCGCTACTGTCTTGTTTATTGCACGTAATGCCAGACGGATTTGGGTACCTGGCCAACATCGAACAGGCGGCCTCCCGAAATGAGCTCGGCACGGCGGTGGTCTGCAGCGCGATACATATTGATAATGTCGCTATCGTCAGTAAGTGTGTAGTTAAGATGATCGAACAATTTTTCCAGACTTTCTAGCGAACTGATTTTGCGGAATTTTAATAAGTAATCCTGAACAGTCATAAAAGGCAATCCATATTAATAAAATAATACTAACGGAGTAGTAAATATTAAAAAACAACCAACGTTGTACAGGTAAACGCGAATTTGCGCGCAAATGTAAGAAGAGTTTTCAACCCTGTGGGAATCCAGGCGCTATTTACGCCTGCGGAAAGGGTAACGCGCTTCACGATCGCAGGCAATACGCGCTGGAGCGGGATGCGGCATAATTCGCTTTTTTTTTGACAAAAAATGATCTTTTACAGCCCTACCCAGCAACCATCGCGGAGTTAACTGCCAGGCTATAACGGGCTGCGTATATTTATTTTTTCTGTACTGCAGCGACGGGTTCCGGTGGTTGGTAGTTGTCAATATGATTGGCAACACCCAACAGGATCACGGAGACCACGAGAACAATCCAACCTGTTAACTCAATAAGACGATTCATTACTGACGACATTTGCTTTGATTTATCCATAAACACAGGTAGCAAATGTTACTTATCAATAAATGATACAGCAAGAGTATTGGGAACGATTTCGATGACTTTTTCGCGGCAAGTTAACTCTAAGTGGCATATGTTTGACTTAAGTTAAGCAACAACCTTTGTAGCGCAAAGGTTATTAAACTATTGTGGCGCTACTATCTATGGTGTGAAATAGGCCAGATCTGAATTGAGAGGCAAAAACATGAGTGACAACATCCGCGTTGGGCTAATCGGTTACGGTTATGCCAGTAAAACTTTCCATGCCCCCCTGATTGTGGGCACTCCGGGTCTGGAACTGGTTGCGGTGTCCAGCAGTGATGAAACAAAAGTGAAGGCGGACTGGCCTTCGGTGGCGGTTGTTACTGAGCCTAAACACCTGTTTAACGATCCGAGTATCGACCTGATTGTGATCCCTACACCCAATGATACACACTTCCCGCTGGCGAAAGCGGCGCTGGAAGCAGGTAAGCATGTGGTTGTTGATAAGCCTTTCACTGTGACACTGTCACAAGCACGCGAGCTGGATGCGCTGGCCAGAAGCGTAGGGCGCCTGCTTTCTGTCTTCCATAACCGTCGCTGGGACAGCGATTTTCTGACGCTGAAAGCCTTGCTGGCTGATGGCGCGTTGGGTGAGGTGGCTTATTTTGAATCTCATTTCGATCGCTTCCGCCCGCAGGTCCGTGACCGCTGGCGTGAACAGGGTGGCCCGGGGAGTGGTATCTGGTATGACTTAGCGCCGCATCTTTTAGATCAGGCAATTAACCTGTTTGGATTGCCGGTGAGTCTGACGGTCGATCTGGCACAGCTCCGTCCGGGGGCGCAGTCGACAGATTACTTCCATGCCATCCTGACGTATCCGCAGCGTCGGGTGATTCTGCACGGAACGATGCTGGCAGCGGCTGAGTCTGCTCGTTATATCGTTCACGGATCGCGTGGCAGCTATGTGAAGTATGGTCTGGACCCACAAGAGGAACGTCTTAAAAATGGTGAGCGGCTGCCACAGGAAGACTGGGGTTATGACATGCGTGATGGTGTACTGACACGCATGGAAGGTGATGAGCAGGTGGAAGAAACCTGGTTAACCGTGCCAGGTAATTATCCGGCTTACTATGCGGGAATCCGTGATGCGCTGAATGGTAACGGCGAGAACCCGGTTCCAGCCAGACAAGCCATTCAAATCATGGAACTGATTGAGTTGGGCATTGAATCGGCGAAACACCGATCGACGCTGTGCCTTGCCTGATAATGCCAATGTCGGATGTCGAGGCATCTTATCTGGCCTACAATGCAATGTAGGCCAGATAAGCGTTAGCGCCATCCGGCAATAAAGCCATTACGCTGCGGCGACTTTCTCACGCAGTGCTTGTTTCTCTTCATTGCTCAGGAACGCCATTTCCAGGCCATTGATTTGCGCCTGGCGAATCTGTTCACGCGTCAATCCTGCAGCCGGAGCGGCTACGGTGTATTCGTGAATAATATCCACACCCTGAACCGCCGGGTCGTCCGTATTCAGACTGGCCAGTACACCGTGTTCAAGGAATGTTTTCAGCGGATGCGTCGTCAGTGAGGCGACGGTACTGGTTTGAATATTCGATGTCAGGCAGGATTCAATGCCGATGCGCTGCTCGGCGAGAAAATCCATCAGGGCGCGATCTTCGACGGCTTTTACGCCGTGGCCAATACGTTCTGCTCCCAGTTCTCTGATAGCTTGCCAGATGCTTTCCGGGCCTGCCGCTTCACCTGCATGAACCGTGATATGCCAGCCAGCGTCGCGTGCACGGTTGAAATGGGACAGGAACAAACTGCCCGGGAAACCGAGTTCATCGCCGGCCAAATCCAGTGCGGTGATGTGATCACGATGCGCTAACAGTGCATCCAGTTCCTGCAAACAGGCAGCTTCGCCGAAAGTACGGCTCATAATTCCAATTAAGCGAGCTTCAATGCCGAACGTTTTACAGCCTTCGCGTACGCCTGCAATAACGGCTTCAACCACACCTGCAACGGGGAGTTGATGGGCCATCGCCATATAGCCTGGGGAAAAACGTAGTTCAACGTAATGCAGACCATTACGTGCGGCATCCTCAATATTCTCAAATGCGACGCGGCGACAGGCATCCAGCGAGGCCAGCACTTTGACACCCCAGTCAAGCTTTGACAAAAAACTGACCAAATCAGGCTCAGTTGACGTTACCTGCACGTGAGGGATCAGCATTTCAAGTGTTTGAGCAGGAAGCGTTAAATTAAACTGACGACCAAGATCCAGGATCGTTTGGGCACGGATGTTCCCATCAAGGTGGCGATGGACGTCGGTTAAAGGAAGGGAAGTATCAATCATGGTCGCACTCATGTTTTTAGGTAAAGTGCGCAGTATTATAAGAATAAATCGGGATAAAAATCCATGTTGCGCAATGATTAATTTCATTGCGCAACTTTAGTTAGCGAAGAGAGCGCAGGGCGTTAATTAATCCCTGAACACCTTTCTCAAGTTTTGAGCGGGGGCATCCGGTATTCAGGCGTACAAAACCGCACCCTTCCTCTCCGTAGGTCGAACCTGGCATGATCGCCACTTTTTGCTGGTGGATAAGCGCATTTTGTAACGCCTGGTCATCAACCCTGAGCGGACGTAAATCTATCCAGGCCAGATAGGTGGATTGCGGGATCTGCCAGTTAAGTTCAGGGAACGCGGTATTAAGTTCATCAGCAACGTAATGCAGGTTGCCGGCAAGATAATCCCGTAAGGCATCCAACCAGCGCTCACCTTGCTGATAGGCGGCAATATGTGCGGTGAGTGCCAGCACCGCAGGAGAAGACAATCCATCGCGTCCCTTTAGCGCACTGAGATAATCGTTGCGACTATTGGCGTCTTCGATGATCCCATACGCTCCGGTTAATGCCGGGATATTGAAGCTCTTGGAGCCGGAGGTGAGTAGCGCCCAGTCGCCGCGTGCGACATTGATCCACGGGATATGTGGTTGCTCTCCCCAAACCATATCCATATGGATTTCATCGGAAATGACGTTGACACCATGTCGCTGGCATAAATCAGCCATGGTTTCCAGTTCCTCGTGCGTCCACACTTTGCCCGTTGGATTTTGTGGGCTACACAGCAGAAGAATTTTACTCTCTGGCCGTGAGAGAGCTGCTTCCAGCTTTGCCATGTCGCAATACCAACCGTCGCTCCGCTTTTCCAGACCGACGGGGAGCACTGTGCGCTGGTTGCCCTCGATGGCCTTGTAGAATGCATCGTAAGCTGGCGTATGGACAACTACCGCGTCGCCAGCAGACGACCACTGGCGGATGAGTTCTGAGACCATATAGATAACTGAGGGGCCATATACCAGCGATTGAGGATCGATCCGGGTATTGTGACGAGTTAGAAACCAGTGGCTAATGGCCGCCAAAAACTCGTCATTTTTCCAGCGGCTGTATCCTAATACACCGTGTGACAGGCGCTGTGTCAGCGCCTCCAGAATGCAAGGGGCCGTAGCAAAATCCATATCAGAGATGGTGAACGGCAGCAGATCGGCAGTGCCAAAACGGTCGGCAACGTAATCCCACTGAGTACACCAGGTACCATGCCTGTCCACAACCTTTGAAAAATCAAACATGTCGTTGTCCTCACGCCTGTACGGTGTTCATCAGAACTGCGATTTCGTCTTTCACTGACTGGACCTGCGGGCCAATAACGACCTGAAGGTTATGCTGATTGAGCTGTACCACGCCAATGGCCCGGTTGTCTTTCAGTGCCTGGACATTTACGCGTGACATATCTTTGACCGACAAGCGCAAACGCGTAATGCAGTTATCCAGACTAACGATATTCTCCGCGCCACCCAATGCCGCCAGAATTGCCGGGACATTGTAGCCAGATTTACCGGGTGTGCCTGCCATCACTTTCTCGATATTGCTGGCAATTTCGACATCACGGCCCGGTGTCTTCAGATTAAAGCGGGTGATCGCGAAGCGGAAGATAACGTAGTACACCGCAAACCAGATGGCCGCGACAACAGGGACCAGATACCACTTGGTGGACAACCCGTGCAGGATCCCGAACACCACGAAGTCAATCAGGTTACCGTCTGTGTTGCCGATAGTCACACCGAGCACCGCCATCACGGTAAAGCCGAGGCCGGTCAATAAGGCGTGGATCACGTACAGAACTGGGGCAACGAACAAGAACAAGAATTCCAGTGGTTCGGTGGTACCGCCAATGACGCAGGCAATCAGACCAGAAATTAATAACCCTTTAATTTTATGTCGATTCTCAGGACGAGCACAGTGATACATCGCTAATGCTGCACCCGGCAAACCACCGAGGAACGCCGGCATTTTACCCTGGGACAGGAAGCGGGTTGCGCTTTCAGAGAAGCCTTGCGTTGTCGGGCAGCTCAGCTGCGCCTGGAAAATAGTCAATGCGCCACTGACGCTATGACCACACACTTCCTGGGTACCGCCCGCTTCAGTAAAACGAATGAGGGCCACCAGAATATGGTGCAGGCCAAAAGGCAGCAGCAGGCGTTCGCCGGTACCAAACAGCATCGGACCAAATTCACCTGCGCTGTTGATGATATTGCCGAGCCCGGTGATACCCATCGCAAATACAGGCCAGATCAGAGGGATAACTAATCCAACCAGCCCCATGACCAGTGAAGAGATGATGGGGACAAAACGGGTGCCGCCGAAGAAAGCCAATGCGTCCGGCAGACGGATATTGTGGAAGCGTTCATGCAGCATCCAGACAATGATCCCAGCGATGACGGCACCGAGGATCCCGGTGTCGATCGACTGGATCCCCAGGATGTTTTGGATGTTATTGGCCTTCAGGATTGCTGCATCAGTGGTAGGTAAAATCCCTTTCGCCGTCAACCAGAAGTTAACGGCAAGGTTCATGACTGCATAACCAACAAACCCGCCAAATGCCGCCACACCTTTGTTCTCGCGCGCCAGACCGAGAGGAATAGCAATACAAAACATCACGGGTAAGAAACTAAAGGCGAAAGAGCCGACTTTACTCATCCAGGTAAAAAGAGCCTGAAGCACCGGGTTACCCAATGCGGGGATCAGCGTTAAGACATCATGACTGCTTAATGAACTGCCGATCCCCAACATGATCCCGCAGAAGGAGAGCAGAGCCACGGGCAACATAAAGGTTTTGCCCAACTGCTGGAAAAATTCCCATAACGTTATTTTTGGTGTGGTTCTCGTCGTCATCTAACGACTCCTCGTGAAAGCTCGGTGACTAATGATGGCGAGAAGATAAAACGTTTTACCTAATTTTAGTGCGGTATAAATCACATTATCGAATGATAATACGGCGTATAACTATAACCGATTGATAAAACGTTTTATCCGTCACGTTATCAGGGAGTTTTCTGTTTTTATGGCTATAGCCAAAAAAATAACCATTCATGATGTTGCGCTGGCTGCCGGGGTTTCGGTCAGTACAGTCTCATTGGTGCTTAGTGGAAAAGGGCGTATCTCATCCGCAACCGGGGAGCGGGTAAACGCAGCCATTGAGCAGTTGGGGTTCGTACGTAATCGTCAGGCATCGGTGCTGCGTGGCGGTCAGAGTGGTGTGGTCGGGCTGATTGTGCGCGATCTGTCTGCGCCATTTTATGCTGAACTGACGGCAGGCCTGACGGAAGCATTAGAAGCACAGGGTCGGATGGTCTTTCTTTTACACGGCGGCAAAGACGGTGAGCAATTGGCTCAGCGTTTTGCGATGCTACTTAATCAGGGCGTGGATGGCGTAGTCATTGCAGGTGCAGCTGATAGCAGTGATGCGCTGCGACAACTGGCTGAAGAAAAAGGGATTCCGGTCGTATTTGCCTCACGAGCCAGTTACCTGGATGACGTCGACACGGTACGACCCGACAACATGCAGGCAGCGCAATTGTTGGTTGAGCATCTCATTCGGCACGGCCACCAGCGAATCGCGTGGCTGGGGGGACAGAGTTCTTCTTTAACCCGCGCAGAGCGTGTCGGCGGCTATTGTGCGACGCTGCTAAAATATGGTTTACCGTTTCATAGTGATTGGGTTCTTGAGTGTTCATCCAGTCAAAAGCAGGCTGCCGAAGCCGTTGCTGCACTGTTACGCCGCAACCCGACGATCAGCGCCGTAGTGTGTTACAACGAAACCATCGCTGTTGGTGCCTGGTTTGGTTTGATGAGAGCGGGGCGTCAGAGCGGCGAAATTGGCGTCGATCGCTATTTTGAACAGCAAGTCTCACTGGCCGGATTTGCGGATGTGGCGGAAAACGCGCTGGATGACATTCCCATTATCTGGGCCAGTACCCCGGCACGCGAAATGGGTTATACCCTGGCTGAACGTATACTGCAGCGCATTGGTAATGATGACAGCCATTCCCGCAATCTGACGCTTTCCGCCCGACTGGTCACGCAGAAGTAGCTTGGCGAAGATCAAAAGCCCGATAAGCGGTATTATCGGGCCTGGTTCAGAGAAGAATTACTGTTGTGGAACTGCCGGAGCATCCGGTTCGCCAAGGGTCGGCATACCGAACATACCAACAAACTCATCCAGCGGCATCTTCTGCCCGTTGAGCGTTACCTGGCCATTGGTGTACTGCAGGCTGGAGCCGATAGTGTTGTCCTGCATCGTGGTAATGCGGAACATCTGCCCCATCGCAGCCATGCCATTGACCTGCTGTTTAGCCAGCTTCGCGGCTTGCTCCTGCTGATAGCCCTCAATTTTGGCTATCTGTGTCATGAACTCAGTCGCCATATCCACAGGAATAGTCAGCTTCGCGTCCAGTGATTTGACTGAACGATCCACTTCCTGAGCCAGCGTTTGTGGCTCTTCTTTGGTCGCGGTTGGATCTTTGAGCAGCAGCGACAGATTAAACGTCGTTTCGCCTTTCGCATTTTTCCAGCTTAACGGCGCAATGGTGATTACTGGTTCACCTTTCATCAGAATGGGCAGCGCATTAAAGAACGCTTCCGTGACTTTCTGCTGATACAGCTCTGGGTTTTGGACGACATCAATCTGCGACATTAGCGCCTTGGTTTGGGCACTGTACTGCTGGCTGAACTGATGCAGGGCTTCACCGTCAATCTGACCCACTTTCAGCGTTAGCTTACCGCTACCCAAATCCTGGCCCTGTAATTTAAGGCTGTTCAGGGTGTAATCCAACTGACTGTTCACGGTTTTTCCGTCGTTAATCAGATCGGATTTACCATCAATTCCCATCCCTTCCAGCACGGCCAGTTCTTTGCCTTCGACCGATATCGACAGCTTATCGAGAGACAGCTTCTGGTCGCCGATGCGTTCACCAAAACTGGCGACACTGCTGGACCCTTCGGTTGTCAGGTTATTAAAGGTAATTTGCACCTTCTGATCGTATTCGTTGACTGCATTAACCTGACCGCTTTGCGCAGTGCCCGTCAGGGAAACCGCGTTACCGTCTTTATCTGCGGTGAACTGGAATTCCCCACCGCTGAAGGCCACTTTTTCGTCGCCTTTCTCGTAGTTCAACGGTTTAAGGGAAAGATCGGAACGGGTGTCGCCACTATAGCTAATACGGGAGTTGATGACGAAAGGAGACTCGCCTTTGGCTATATCAAACAATGACTTAGTGACATCGTTATTCACCAGTGTTGTTCTCACCGAAGCCATAGCAGGAATGAGGTTCAATGACTTAAGCTGGGTTAACGGGAAGGGGCCGTGATCCACCGTTTCATCCAAAACGATAGTTTGGCCTGCTTTCAGCCATGCGTTTTCCTGTCCGGCGATGGGCTTCACTACCAGTTGCAGTTGGCTATTGAACACGCCGCGCTGGTAGTTTTGATAACTCAGTTCAATTCCTGCCTCAGGTGAGTAGCGTTTGATCTGATCATTTGCCTGTGTCACCATCTCAGCGAGATGCGTTTCCAGTTTCTTTCCGGTGTACCAGGCGCCGCCCGTCCAGACGATACCCAGCGCAACCACCACACCCGCAGCTACCAGCGATTTTTTCATTTCGATATCCATAAAATAAAACCAGGCGTTTGAAGACGCCTGGAGGAGTGACATGTTTTTAACTCTCTACTAGCTTAGCAAGAGTTGTCAAAAATATCAGTATCTTGCTAGAGCTTGTTGTAAACACGCGCTAAACGGCCGACGCCGCTGACACTTATTGGCGATTCATTCGCACTAATAAATGCGGATTCACCCGGTTTTAGTACCAGACGTTGATCGCCTTTACTCAGTAGCGCTTCACCTTCGATGCAGAACAAAATCGCCGCACTGTGCTGGCTAATTACGGCTTCTCCGGCAGACAGTTCATGCAGGGAGAAGGCGAAATCATCAACCGGGATCGGGAAGTCGAGTTCACCACCGGTTTTGACCGGCGTGGTCAACAGTTGGTTCGCCGGTTTTGCGACAAATTTAACGTTGGCCACCAGCTCCGGAATATCGATATATTTCGGTGTCAGCCCTGCACGCAGCACGTTATCTGAGTTTGCCATGACCTCAAGTGCCACACCTTGCAGATAGGCGTGCGGCGTTTCGGCGAACAGGAACATCGCTTCGCCAGGATTTAGCTTCACCACATTCAGCAGCAGTGGGGAGAAAAGACCGCTGTCGTTCGGGTAGACATCAGCGATAAGGCGAATAGTCTGCCACGGTTCGCCTTGCTGGCTGTTAAGGGCTGATTTCAGTATTGCCAGTGCATGCGATTTTTCCTGGTCCTGCATATTTAACAGGCTGGCGAAAAGGTAGCTCAGGCGTTCGGCACCGGGTTCCTGCAAAAAGTGAGCAATGGCAGGATGTGCGCCCGCAACCGGTTGTAACAACGCAACGATGTCAGAGAACTCGCGAAACGCATTCATCGCCAGGAATGGCGTCAGGGCAAAAACCAGTTCTGGCTTGTGGTTCGGATCTTTGTAGTTACGCTCAGCGGCATCCATCGGGATCCCGGCAGCGTTTTCTTTGGCGAAACCTATCTCAGAGTTGTGTTTGTTTGGATGGACCTGAATAGAAAGGGGTTGAGCGGCGCAGAGCACTTTAAACAGGAAGGGCAGTTCGCCAAAGCGTTTTGCTACCGCATCGCCCAACAGTGCGGATTTATCGTGCTCGATAACATCGCGCAGAGCAACGGGTTGGCCATCGGCCCCTTGAACCTGAGAGCTGCTTTTCGGATGAGCACCCATCCACAGCTCGGCCATTGGCTGCTGGGTTGGGTTGGCAATGCCATAAAGTTCCGTTAACGCAGTTTTACTTCCCCAGGCGTAGTGTTGCACTGAGTTGATCAGTTTTTGCATTATCAATGCCCTGTTTCAATGTTGAAAAATCTCTGGCTATTAAACCAAGAAACCCTGGTCGAAGTAACCTGCACGTGCAAAAAGTCGTACTAGTCTCAGTTTTTGTTAAAAAATTGTGTAGGATATGGTGACTCGCTTTTAATACCCTGAGTAATTCTGGTTGCAGAAAGCCATATCTTCTACAACCCGATCTGCGGCAGGGAAGCAGGGCAATGGAACATCTGCCCAGAGAATAACCAGACCGAGCAGTAAGTGAGAGCACAATGTCAAACAAACCCTTTCATTATCAGCATCCTTTTCCCCTCAAAAAGGATGATACCGAATACTATCTGCTGACCAGCGACCATGTTTCCGTTGCCGAATTTGAAGGGCAGGAGATTGTCAAAGTTGCGCCTGAGGCTTTAACTTTGCTGGCTCGCCAGGCGTTTCATGACGCATCGTTTATGCTGCGTCCTGCTCATCAGCAGCAGGTTGCAGACATTCTGCGTGATCCGGATGCCAGCGAAAACGATAAATATGTCGCCCTGCAATTCCTGCGTAACTCTGATATCGCGGCAAAGGGCATTCTGCCGACATGTCAGGACACCGGCACGGCGATTATCGTGGGTAAAAAAGGACAGCGTGTCTGGACTGGCGGCGGTGACGAAGCGGCGCTGGCGCGTGGGGTTTATAACACCTACATCGAAGATAACCTGCGCTATTCACAAAACGCCGCGCTGGATATGTACAAAGAGGTGAACACCGGTACCAATCTGCCAGCACAGATTGACTTGTATACCGTCGACGGCGATGAATATAAATTCCTGTGTATTGCCAAAGGCGGCGGTTCGGCGAACAAAACCTATCTGTACCAGGAAACCAAAGCGCTGCTCACGCCAGGCAAATTAAAAAATTACCTGGTGGAGAAGATGCGTACGCTGGGAACAGCAGCTTGCCCGCCGTACCACATCGCGTTTGTGATCGGTGGAACATCCGCAGAAGCCACGCTGAAAACGGTGAAACTGGCGTCGGCGAAATACTATGATGAGCTGCCGACCGAAGGTAACGAACATGGCCAGGCATTCCGTGATGTGGTGCTGGAAAAAGAGCTGCTGATTGAGGCACAGAATTTAGGGTTGGGCGCGCAGTTTGGCGGAAAGTACTTTGCTCATGATATCCGTGTAATCCGCCTGCCGCGTCACGGCGCGTCGTGTCCGGTCGGTATGGGGGTCTCTTGCTCTGCTGACCGTAATATCAAAGCCAAAATCAACCGTGAAGGGATCTGGATTGAGAAGCTCGAACACAATCCTGGCAAATATATCCCGGAAGAACTGCGTCAGGCAGGCGAAGGCGAAGCCGTGCGTGTCGACCTGAACCGTCCGATGAAGGATATCCTGGCACAGTTGTCGCAATATCCGGTTTCTACCCGCTTGTCGCTGAATGGTACGATCATCGTTGGACGTGACATAGCGCATGCGAAACTGAAAGAACGTCTGGATAACGGCGAAAGTTTGCCGCAGTATGTTAAAGATCACCCAATCTATTACGCCGGACCGGCAAAAACGCCGGAAGGTTATGCATCTGGCTCGCTTGGTCCAACCACTGCCGGACGTATGGACTCGTATGTTGACCAGCTTCAGGCCGCGGGCGGGAGTATGATCATGCTGGCAAAAGGAAACCGCAGTCAGCAGGTTACTGACGCTTGCCATAAACATGGCGGTTTCTACTTAGGCAGCATTGGTGGGCCAGCGGCCGTGCTGGCTCAGGGCAGTATCAAGAGTCTGGAGTGCGTGGAATATCCCGAACTGGGGATGGAAGCCATCTGGAAAATTGAAGTGGAAGATTTCCCGGCGTTTATCCTGGTGGATGACAAAGGGAACGATTTCTTCCAGCAAATTCAGACGTCGCAGTGCGCACGCTGCGTTAAGTAACGTCAGCCGCCCTACGGGGCGGTTTTTTTTACCGCACGAACCACCAAACGACAGTTTTTTCCTCGTTAATACTCATAAGACCAATGCAAGTGGGCAATGTCGAAACATAACCTAATCAATCGTTAATATAAGGAGCAGGTAATGGTAACGGTACGCCGCGAGAATGATTCAATGGGTGCGATCGATGTCCCGGCCGATAAACTCTGGGGCGCGCAAACGCAACGATCGCTGGAGCATTTTCGCATTTCAACAGAGAAAATGCCGGTTTCGCTGATCCACGCGTTGGCGCTGACTAAACGGGCCGCTGCGAAGGTTAACCAGGATTTGGGGTTGCTGGCTGCGGAAAAAGCCTCCGCCATCATGCAGGCTGCAGACGAGGTTCTGGCAGACAAACATCGTGATGAGTTTCCGCTGGCTATCTGGCAGACCGGCTCCGGCACGCAAAGCAATATGAATATGAATGAGGTGCTGGCAAACCGGGCCAGCGAATTGTTGGGCGGCGTGCGGGGGATGGGGCGAAAAATACATCCGAACGATGACGTCAACAAAAGCCAAAGTTCAAATGATGTTTTTCCCACGGCAATGCATGTCGCCGCGCTGTTGGCTTTGCGTGAGCATCTGATCCCTCAACTGAATGTGTTGACCACCACGTTATGTGAAAAATCGCATGCCTTCGCCGACATTGTCAAAATCGGCAGAACCCATTTACAGGATGCGACGCCCCTGACGCTGGGTCAGGAAATCTCAGGCTGGGTGGCCATGCTGGAACATAACCTGAAGCATATTGAACATAGTCTGCCACACGTTGCTGAACTGGCGTTGGGCGGTACGGCGGTAGGGACCGGGCTGAACACCCACCCGGAATATGCCGAGCGGGTTGCGGATGAACTGGCTGTGTTGACCTCTGCACCTTTTGTCACCGCGCCGAATAAATTCGAAGCGCTCGCCACCTGCGATGCCCTGGTTCATGCTCACGGCGCGCTAAAAGGCCTGGCTGCATCGCTGATGAAAATCGCCAATGATGTACGCTGGCTGGCATCCGGTCCGCGCTGCGGCATCGGCGAAATTTCTATTCCTGAAAATGAACCGGGCAGTTCCATCATGCCGGGTAAGGTTAACCCGACACAATGTGAAGCCCTGACTATGCTGTGCTGTCAGGTTATGGGTAACGATGTTGCCGTTAATATCGGCGGGGCGTCAGGGAATTTTGAACTGAACGTCTATCGCCCGATGGTTATCCACAACTTCCTGCAATCGGTTCGCCTGTTGGCTGATGGTATGGAAAGCTTCAACGAACACTGTGCGACAGGGATCGAGCCAAATCGTGAACGCATTGATCAGTTGCTCAACGAATCACTGATGCTGGTAACCGCGCTAAACACCCATATCGGTTACGATAAAGCGGCTGAGATTGCTAAAAAGGCGCATAAAGAAGGACTGACCTTAAAAGCGTCAGCCCTGGCGCTGGGATATTTAACCGAGGTCGAATTCGACAGCTGGGTCCGCCCGGAACTGATGGTCGGTAGCATGCGACCGGGTCGTTAATCCGCTACATACAGGTGCAGCCGTGGGATAATCAGTCTTAACGGTTGCGCCTGAGGTTTAAAACGGTGCTGAACATTGTCAGCATCGTAGTTCAGTAATCCTCCGATATCCGGCACCGTCATGCCGTTTTCGTTATTTACTAGCGCAATTAATGGCGTCGGGCAGGCATATTGCACCTGTTTTTGCTGCCCTTTGTACCAGACTCGGGCGATGGGTTGTACTTTGACCGGGCGTTTGATCTTCAATTTTGCCTGCTGTGGCAGGGCAGCGATGTCCTGGTATTCACGCTCAAGCCTGGCCTGCCACTCTTCGCGTGTCCACGGATGCACGCTGCGTGGTGATGTCAGGCTCTTTTCCAGTTGTTGCAGTACCTCATCACGTGTCAGGTTCTTAATAATATGCTTGTTGGCCCAGCCAAATCGCAGGGTAGCCGGATCTCTGACGACCGTTAGCGTCCGATAGGCGTTCAACGTAATCAGCCCCGGTAGGTGGCGGTGCACCCATTCAAAACGTGCCGCCGATGGCAGACCAGAATCTACGGTGACAATACGCTCAAAGGTGGTTTTAAGCTGATTAATACGTTGTATTTGCTCTTCCAGCACGACTTGTGTGCCGGTATTCACCTGATAGCAGAGTACCCCCGGCAGGCGGACAGCCGCTTTGCTACTGCGATTCTCGGACTGCTGTTGAATAAACAGGTGGCGAAAGTGGCGTAGTGCCAGGGTTTCCGCCTCTTTACCCAAGTGCTGTTTAACGTCGATGGTTTCCAGTGGCGCGTGTTCTGCCTCTTTCACCACTTCCGGCAACGAGAACACGCGAGCAATCAGCAGCGCCTGCTGTTGCAATTGCCCGGTGAGGTGTGCCAGTTCTTGTTCCATCTGGCGAAAGGTTCCGTTTAAGCGTTCGACAAGATCATAGCGAGACATAGGCTTACCATTTTAGTTACAACATACTTTTTTATAGCACAAGACACTCAACCTGACCACCGAGCGGTGTAGGTCAGGCAGCTGAAAATTCAGGTATGTTATGCCAGACAGGCCAACTTAAGGAGAAGCGGGCACCGCCGAGTTCACTTTCATCACAGGCCACAGTACCGCCCATAGCCAGAGCAATGGAGTGGACGATGGCGAGGCCAAGTCCGCAGCCACCTGTCGCCCGGTCACGGCTGGGATCCAGACGAACGAACGGTTCAAAAATCTGCTCGCGCGCAGCTGGCGCGATGCCGGGTCCATCATCTTCGACGATAAGCGTTGCCTGACTCCCATTGAGTTGCAGGCTGGCTTGCACAGTAGACTGGCAGTAACGCAGAGCGTTGTTTAACAAATTATCCAGCACACGCTCCATCAAACGCATATCCAGTGCGCCGTAGTCTCCGATTTGAAGATGGCGCAGGCGTACCGCACGATCGGGATTGACGCTTTGTACATCTTCCAGATGGGTTGTTAGCCACATAGGCAGGTCCGGAACACTGAGTTTTAGCTCATTTTGCGGCCGATCCAGACGAGCATAGGTGAGCAATTCTTCAATTAACGCTTCCAGTTGACCAATATCGCGGTTTAGCGCCTGCGATTCCTGCTCGGTGAGGTTATCGCTCATTTCCAGGCGGTAACGCAATCGCACCAGCGGTGTGCGAAGCTCATGGGCAATGCCGTCAATCAGCTGTTTTTTACTGGCAATCAGGGCATTGATATTGTCTGCCATTTGGTTAAACGCCACGCCCAGACGTTCAAAGCTTGATCCGCTGTCAAAGTGCAACCGCTCATTAAGATGCCCTTCACCAAAACGCTGCGCAGCGGCCTCCAGTCTGAGCATCTCTTGCCAGTGTGGGCGCATCCAGATCAGCACAGGGAAGGCCAATGAAATAGCAATGAAGGCCATCAGCGCGACGTCCAGCAAGCGCATCTGGTGCAGGAAATAGAGATAAGGTACCGGGCCGACGGCTAGTACATAGTGGCTTCGCGGAATTCGTTGAATAAAGGTGTACTGATCGTCGAGCGCAACGATATCGCCTTCCCGTAAGCGCTGCATGGTGGGAGCATCCAGATGGTATTTATTCAACGGTTCTACGCGAAGATCAAAAGACAGATTTAAATCCATCTCTTTCAGGGTTTTTCCCCAGTCACGCGGCGGGATTTCGCGTAATTCGCTGCGCATCAGATACAACGAGCTTTTCATCAAGTCGTCGAGCGACTGTCTGCCCGCACGTTCTGCGGTGAATTTGTACACCAGGCCAACCAGCAGGGTCATCACCAGAAAACAGACAAACAATAAGAGATAAAACTGCACAAACAGCTTTTTCATGAAAAATCACTCAATGTTCAATATGTTAGCTATTGCGCGTTTCCCTCTGGGGCACCAGGGGACACAGTTGTATCCGCTGATGCGCTGGTTCAGAAAGGCTATTTGATCACCATCAAGCGCGTTTATCCAGGCAGAGTACACTGTATAAACCATTTCTGCATTCTCATGACCCATCTGATTTGCAATAAACGCAGGGTTGGCTCCAGCGGAGAGCATCCAGCATGCATAAGTATGCCGGGTTTGCTATGGGCGACGGCGGCGCACGCCAGAACGCCTTATGGTTGTGTTCCAGAGTGAGCTTATCGAATTAGCAGTGAATCGCCACAGGTTTAACAGACACCTCGGAGTCATCCTGCGAGATAGCGGGAAACAATGTGGGATCAACCGGCGTGGCGGCTGATGAAGCGTGCCGGGATAAAGGCTCAGGTCGGGTATCGCAGCCCACGAGCGTGTAAAGGTGAAGTCAGTATCGTGACACCCGACAGGCTCCAGCGACAGTTCAACCCGGAAGCTCCGGATGAACGTTGGGTAACGGACATAACCTACATCCGAACCCACGAAGGCTGGCTGTATCTGGCCGTCGTTGTTGACCTGTTCTCGTGCAAAGTTATCGGCTGGTCAATGCAACCCCGGATGACAAAAGATATTGTTCTGAATGCGCTTTGATGGCCGTGTGGTGACGTAATCCCCAAAAACAGGTACTGGCTCATTCTGACCAAGGTAGTCATGGTTACGGATGCGGTGCTGCTTACGGGGCTGTATAGGGGTATATTCATTGCCACTAATGTTTTTTTACGACGAAAAGATATGATTGATTTGGCGTATTATGTGAATGCTATTAAAAGCGGAAAGGAAGTAATTTGTATTCAAGAATCTTGTGAATGCGATGATTTGGCTGAGGTTGAGACTATAACCATGGAATGGAGACACGATAGTGGTGTGGTAATCCGCTGTACTAACGAACTTGAAGCTACACAACATCCCAATGATGTTTGCCCTGAATGTTGGATTTGTTGGGAAGTGATAGATGCGGCAGGGCAGGAAATCAGGCCAATGAAGAAGAATTTTTATAATGTTTTTCAGGAGTCATTCTGGTTGAGTATGAATTGACAGTCTGTACTACATTTCACTTTTTGCAACGCTGCAAGCAACTGCTCCTTTTTATGAGATAACGCTCGCGGCCAAAGCAGGTTAGTGAGAAATAAAAATGAGCACAGAAGCGGCTATCAAAATCTTCGATCCCCGGATAGCTAAGCTGGAACCACTAGGCGGTAAGTCGTCCATCCACTGGGATGATAGGTGGGCGATCGAAGTGGCGATATTTAGTACAGGCATCTCGCAGTAATAGCTATTGTGAAGCTCATCTGCGGATAGGTTTGATAGTGGAAATGAGTTATCAATGATTTTGACAAAAACATCCAGAGGATAAGAATTATCATCTTCGGTAACTGGTTGGATAAAATATTATAATCTTTCTCGGTTAGATAGTGCTTCAACAGGTGATGATTTATAGTCTTATTTAACATGAAATTAACTTTGTATGACGTGTATAATATTTTGATGTGAATAAATTGACCGATATTGCCATTATGAAATTCGCTTAGGTGGGGCGGTTAGTAAAAAACCCGCACCCATAGCTAAAATTACCTAAAAGATAATTGAGTAGAATGTGTTTGCGGTGAATCCCCCTAAGCGGTGGGGCATAAACAGCAAAGTGTAATTAATTTTACATGGTCCAAAATTGGTGCGAGTCACGGAGGCTGTCCAAAGACTCACCGGGAGGCACCCGGCACCATACTCAATTAGCCCCGACTCCCCTGCCGGGGCTTTTTCATACCTGTTTTCTGCAAATTCCATAATTAGCCGTCAACCAGTGAAGAATACTGCTATAGCATTTGCTTACATGACTCTCAATTGCTCTGCATTAACCGCCCATACTGAAAATACTTGGCACACCGAATCCACGTCGGCGAACGATAAAGCGTTAAGCGTGTTTCTATTGCTGCCAACATAAATGAGACCGCAAGCCCCAGTGTCTGTATTAATGCTGATAGTAGTATGAGTGAACAGCAGAGTGCGACAATCTACGAAATGATTAAAAGGCCGGGGGATGGACATCATCATCCCCGGTAACCGGTTGGCAAGCTGTTGTTGTTTTCTCCAGATTAAAGAGTGGACTGATAGCTGTGATTACACAACATGATTTAACATGAAATTAACTCATCATTAGTATATCTAATATTTTTATTATGAATATATTGGTAGTCAAAAAATGGAATGCGGCCTGTAAAATAGTGGTTATTGCCCTGCATAGACGTTGAGCAATGATTATTTGGTGATGTTATGCCGAAAATGGACTGGAAAAATCTGGAGCAGGAATTCCAGCGTGCGCAGGTATATTAAAACGCGCAAGAGTGCGCAGAAAAAGAAACCAGAAGCCAGTTTTAGTGGCACAGTAAATTTGGCCACCTGATTAAAAGTGATATTCTCACCACTACATAAAACAGGTGACTTAATGAACAAGAAAACTAAGCGTACTTTCACCCCCTGAGTTCAGGCTGGCATGTGCACAGCTGATTGTTGATAAGGGCTACTCAATCGACAAGCCAGTGAAGCGATGAATGTCGGTTCTACCACGCTTGAAAGTTAGGTTCGTTAGCTCAGGCGAGAGCGTCAGGAGGAACAGAATACGATATTAAAAAAGGCTACCGCACTCTTGATGTCCGACTCACTGAACGGTTCACGATAGCCGCCAGACTGAGTGACAGCCACACGGTTGTAAGCCTTTGTTCCGCACTGGAAATACACCGTAGCAGTTACCGGTACTGGCGAGAAGGCGAAAACGACGCGATACTGTCAATCCGGCGCGAGTGAGGCTGTACAGCGAAGTACGCCGGCGTGGAACCGGAGCCGGGGCTCAGCAGGGGCGCGCACTCTGGCTGAAATGCTGACCCAGAATGGCGTTCCGATATTACACTGTATCCACTATTTCTGCATTGCCATCCTCCGCTCGGCGCTTTGGCATGTATGACGTATAATGCGGCTTTGATGCATTCTGATCTATTCCACACAACTAATAAAATGAACCTCAATCGTTTCTGTTACTTGCTACTGATTTTGGCTGCGTCAGGCAGTATATTCACCCCACATCCCTTGGTCATGTGGTGCCTGCTTGTTAATG
This sequence comes from Citrobacter sp. RHBSTW-00029, assembly GCF_014104295.1. Lineage (NCBI taxonomy): Bacteria > Pseudomonadati > Pseudomonadota > Gammaproteobacteria > Enterobacterales > Enterobacteriaceae > Citrobacter > Citrobacter sp. RHBSTW-00029. The sequence goes on along the minus strand of NZ_JABXRT010000001.1, from coordinate 1,915,094 downwards.
TTTTGACGCTGGTGATTTACGGCGCAGATAAAATGGCGGCGCGTAAGGCCTGGCGCAGAGTGCCAGAATCCACTTTGCTGGTGTTTGGCATGATGGGCGGGTGGCCTGGCGCGATTGCGGGCCAACAACTTTTTCGTCATAAAACACAAAAACAGCCATTCAAAACCTATTTCATAATCAGTATTTTATTGAGTGTTTCAGCGATGGCAGCTGTTTATTGGCTCTTAGCATTTTCATCTTCCTGAGCATCAATCACGAGTATCAAAAACAGCGGAGACAGGATGATATGAAGATCTATATTATCGACCAGAATGGCGATTTAGCCTTACAAAATGGTCGCAGTATTGTTGTTGAGTTTGCTGATGGCAAATCGCTTGAACTGGCTGGTAGCCCACAACCGTTACCGGAGGGAATCCCTGACGGGATCCATATTTGGGGCGGCAGAATTCCGTATCAAACGTCAGAAGAAGTGAAGACCTCGCAACTGGATTTCAAACCGGTAGCGGCCAATGGCATGATTGTTTCACCGCTCCCGATCAAAGAATCTGATTCCTGTGTAACAGAGATGTTTATTGCAGATGATGACGGTTCCCTGCAACCGCTAAAAGGGAGCAGGGTGGTTATTGCGCTTGAAAATGGCAAAACCCTGGAGTTCATGGAACATTATGCCAACAATGGGCTGCTGGTTTGGGGAGGACGCGAGCCCGATTCGCAACTTCCTTTTGAAGAAGTTAAGCAAAGAACCGAGAGTCTTGGAGTGTATCTACTGGCAGGCAACGTTGTTCATGTATTTCCCTATAAAGTGGAGTAACAATATGCTTTTCGCCTCAAGGCTCAATCAAATAAGAGGTCGCATTGGATAAATCTGTAGTCAATGGCTGGCTCAGCCGATGGGGACTCACCCCTGATGGCGAACAGATTGCAACGCACACATCGCAGCTTTTGCCCGTTACCGTTATTAAAAATGGACAAAAAGCGATACTCAAACTCACCACCAATGACAGTGAACGAAATGGCGGCGAGCTGATGGTTTGGTGGAGCGGGAATGGCGCAGCGAGAGTGCTTGCTCATGCTGATGGCGCGATTCTGTTAGAACGAGCGACAGGGTCAAGTTCTTTAGCTGACATGTCCCGCTCTGGCAAAGATGCGCAGGTTTGTCGCATTATTTGCCATACTGCCAGCCGTCTCCATCTCCCGCAAAATACGTCTACACCCGCGCTAACGCCGCTACATCATTGGTTTGGCGATCTTGCCCCTGCGGCGAAAATCTATGGTGGAGTTATGACGCGCTGTGCAGAGATCGCAAACGAATTGTTCTCATCTCCTCAGAATGAGGTCGTATTGCATGGTGACTTACACCACGGCAATGTCCTCGATTTTGGCCCGGCAGGCTGGCTGGCAATTGATCCCAAGGGACTACTGGGTGAGCGAGGGTTTGATTACGCCAATATATTCACGAATCCTGACCTTGCCGATCCCTGTGTTGCTATCGCGACAGACCCAAACATTTTTAAGCAACGCGTGCAACTTGTCTCTGAGATAGCCGGGATTGAACGACAGCGACTGCTGATGTGGATAGTCGCATGGTGTGGTTTATCTTCTGCATGGTTTCTGGAGGATGGGGAAAATGCGGCGATAACCTTGCGTGTCGCGGAGTTAGCGATTGCTGAACTGGACGAAGAGAGCAGGCAACTTTGATCTAAGACACTGGGCTGGTAATTCTTAAACGTTATCATTAGGCTGGTAAACGTTTTATTAATCTATCAGTGAACGGCGGTGATGTTGTGTTGTTTATTACAAAACGAGTGGGCCGGAAATAATGACTTCGTTGTATTCATTAATAAAAAAACGGCCAAACCTCATATTGCTGGTGGTTTTTCTCATCGGAGCAAACATAGTCGCCTGGCTTTGGGCATTAACCGCGTTTAGTCATAATACGTCACTTCTGGCGCTGAGCCTGATCGCGTGGTGTTATGGTTTGCGTCATGCAGTCGATGCCGATCATATTGCTGCCATAGATAGTGCGACGCGAAAGCTCATGCAGCAAAAGAAACGCGCACTGACGACGGGGGCATGGTTTTCTCTGGGACACTCCACCATCGTTGTGCTGGCAAGCATTGGTATTGCTCTGACCACCAGCGTATTTAAGCAACATATGGTATGGTTTCAGAATATTGGTGGAATTATCGGAACCACCGTTTCTGCCGCATTTCTGCTGATTCTGGCTACCATCAACCTCATCATTTTCTGTCAGGTCTGGAAGGCGTTCCGCCATCTGAAACGTACCGGTATTTATGATCTCTCCACGGAAGATGTCACGGTTTCAGGTCCGCTGAATTGGCTATTCCGCTCAGCCTTCAGGTTGGTTGGGAAAGACTGGCACATGTATTTTGTTGGTTTCTTATTTGGCCTGGGCTTTGACACCGCGACTGAAATCTCGTTATTGGGCATATCGGCTTCAAGCGCCTCCAACGGGATGTCTGTCTGGTCCATTTTAGTCTTCCCGGCGCTGTTTACCTGCGGTATGGCGCTGATTGACTGCCTCGACAGTATTCTGATGGTTGAGGCCTACGGTTGGGCATTCAATAAGCCGCAGCGTAAGCTGTATTACAATATGACCATTACCGGAACCTCAGTGATTGTGGCGCTGTTTATCGGTGGACTGGAGGGGTTGGGCCTGCTGTCTGATGCTTTTTCGTTACAGGGCGGGCTGTGGGACACGGTCAGTAACTTAAGTGACCACATGGGCAACGTCGGGTTTGTCATTATTGGCGTTTTTATTGCCTGTTGGATTATTTCCGCGTTGAACTACCGCTGGAAAAAGTATGACGGTCTGACGTTCAGCTGAGGTAGAAAATCGGTATGCAACTCAACGTGACGCTGTCACGTTGAGTTGCATTCACGCGATAGGTTATGCGCCTCATCCGGTGGGTTATTTCTGAGATTCGTCGTCCCAGGCGTGCGGCGCGAACAAATAACCTTTGTTGCGTACCGTTTTGATTCGATAGGGTTCAGTCGCGTTATCGAGCAGTTTTTTACGTAACCGGGAAATTGCGACATCGACACTGCGGTCCATACCGTCGTAACTTACGCCGCGCAGATTCTTCAGCAACGCATCACGGTCCATAATCTGCCCGGCATGGGTTGCCAGTTCCCAAAGTAACTCAAAATCCGCCGTAGAGAGGGCGACCAGCTCACCGCCGAGCAGCACAGACCTATTCGTTGGGTCAATGGTCAGTGCGCCAAAACGCAGAGTGGTGTGCGGGGTGATGGTGGCAGCCTGAATCCCTTTAGCCTGGGCTGAATGTTCGTTTTGGCGTAAATGCAGGCGCAGGCGAGCCAGCAGTACTGCCGGTGGTGTGGTTTTCAGGATATAGTCGCAGGCACCCATTTCGAGAGCCAGAATATGGTTCATGTCACTGTCCAGCGAAGTCAGCAGGACAATTGGACCTTGCCAGCGCCCACGCAAATCACGGCAAATAGTCATACCGTCCTTACCTGGAAGCATAATATCTAACAACACCAGATCGGGTTGCACTTGCAGAATTTTCTCTTCGGCCAAATCACCACGAGGTTCAACGATAACCTCAATATCATGCCGGGCCAGATAGGCCGCAATCAGCGAACCTACTTCGGGATCATCTTCAACAAATACGATGGTGTTCATATCATTCATTTTGAATATAAAACGCCAACATACACCGCCATCGTTTTTCCTTCCATTAATCTTTTCTAAACGAGAACGCTTCCGTTATGCTAGAGGCTGATGTTATTGATGTGTTAAGGCAAAACGATGGGGCTCGTAGTAAAAGCGGCGCTGGGTGCGCTGGTAGTGGTGCTGATTGGTTTACTGGCTAAAACAAAGAATTATTATATTGCCGGATTAATTCCGTTGTTCCCAACCTTTGCGTTGATTGCCCACTATATTGTGGCCAGTGAACGTGGGATCGAGGCGCTGCGTACAACGATTGTATTCAGCATGTGGTCGATTATTCCCTATTTTGTCTACCTCATTTCACTGTGGTACTTCACCGGTTTTATGCGTTTACCCGTCGCGCTCATTGGCTCGGTAGTCTGCTGGAGCCTGAGCGCGTGGTTGTTGATCTTTTGTTGGATAAAACTGCACTAGCGCAGGTGGCGACCACCGTCAACGGCAAAGCTGCGGCCGGTGACAAAGCAGCTGGTAAACAGGTAGTCTATTAAATCAATGACTTCTTTTTCACCGGGCGCGGTTTTCATCAACGATTTATTCAGCGCCTGCTGACGATATTCTGCATCGTCACCCTCGTTAAACAGGATTAGCGAGGGGGCGATTGCGTTAACTTTCACTTCCGGGGCCAGTTTGCGGGCAAATGAGCGGGTCATATTATCCAGAGCAGCTTTACTGGCAGCATAGGCAATATGCTTGTCGCTGCCACGCTCTACGACGTAATCAGTAAAATGGATAATATCGCTGGCCGCATGCCCATGTCCGCGTAGCAGGCCTTCCAGCGCGTGATTAAGCAGGTAAGGGGTATTCACGTGGATCTGCATCATGCTGGACAGCACCTCAGAAAGCGGCAGCCCCGGTTTTTCGGCAAGCCAGGCGCTGGCATTATGCACAATAGCGCGTAAACCTTCGGTACGGGCTTTCACTTCCCTGGCAAAAGCGAGGACGCCTTCGTCGGTCGCGAAGTCAGCCTGAATACATTGTGCACCCGCCTCTTGCAGGCCATCAATCGCCGGGTAGTGTGTCCGGTAACTGACGATCACCGGCTGCTTTTGATTCAGAAAATGCCACGCGATGGCGAGACCGATACGACGGCCCCCTCCGGTGATAAGTATTGGCAAAGCGGGCTTTTTACCCATCGAGATCTCCATGAGTCGCAAACGATGGGTCAACTATTTAACCCATCAGCATCCAGGTCGCTGGAACAGCTGCTACAAGAAGCAGGCCGATCAAAGCCATTTCCTGGCGTTTTAATACGTTGTCATGCGCGTGAGTTTTGCGGGCATAAAGGAAAACCAGCAACCCCGGAGCATACAGCACCACGGACAACAGCAGGTGCATCGGACCTGACGCGTACAGTAACCATAAGCCATAAATGCATGCACCGACACCAACAGCCTGATGAATTGGGCGGGTCGCTATTTTCAGCAAAAATGCGCCGACGAGGAAATAGGGCACCAGAATCATCTCAGAGGCAATAGTCAGCAGCGTATTGTAGTCAGAACCTGTGAGCCAGATCAGCACCAGACAGACCTGCACGCAGATGTTAGTCAGCCACAGTGATGCAGATGGCGCACCTTGCGCATTCTGACGGGCAAAAATACGCGGGAATGCTTTGTGCGTGGATGCCAGAAATGGGACTTCCGCCGCCATAATCGTCCAGCTCAAATAGGCACCGCAGACAGAGACAATCAAACCCGCGGCGATAATGATTTCGCCCCATGGCCCCATCATTTTAACCATCAGACCAGCCATTGATGGGTTGCGGATCTCAGCCAGTTCCGGGCGTGCGACCACGCCAAGAGAAAGCAGGGTCACCAACAGGTAGACGCCAAGCGCGGCAAGTACTGCCAGCAGTGTCGCGCGCCCAACGTCGCGTTTGTTCCTCGCCCGTGCGGACACCACGACAGCGCCTTCCACGCCGATAAACACCCACAGAGTGATAAGCATGGTGTTTTTAACTTGCTCCCAGACAGGAACACCCAGTTTCACACCGGTAAAGTCCAGGCTAAAGGTGTCGAGCTTAAATAACATAAATGCCAGAACGATAAACAGGCCAAGCGGCAGTAGCTTCGCCAGCGTCGCCACCAGATTAATGCTGGCGGCTGTCTGTACACCACGTAACACCAGAAAATGCACGACCCACAGCAGTACCGATGCGCCAACAATAGACTGCCAGGTATTCCCGTCGCCAAACAGACGTAACGCAGGTGTATCGGTAAAGAAGCTAAGTGCGGAAAAGACGATAACCAGATAGGAAACGTTAGCGATAACGGCGCACAGCCAATACCCCCACGCGGAACAGAAACCGATCAGTTCTCCGAAGCCTTCACGCGCGTAGGTAAAGATACCGCCGTCCAGTTCCGGGCGGATACGCGTCAGGATAAGCATGGCAAACGCGAGCAGCAGGATCCCCGCGCCCGTAATCGCCCAACCAATCAATAACGCTGCCGGGCTGGCTACTGCAGCCATATTTTGTGGCAGGCTGAAAACACCGGCGCCAAGCATTGAGCTTAGAACCAGCGCTGTCAGTGCGCTCAGACCCAATTTCTTTTCCATTTGTATCCAGTTACAAAAACGAGAGTGAGAGAATAATTATTTTGGCAAATCGCATAAAAATGGTGAAAGCGACTCAAGGCGCGGGATTTTACGGAGAGAAGACAGCGCATGCAATGGGGATAGGCAGATTTGTGACTAAAAATGCTAAAGGCGGCATAAAGCCGCCTTTTATTGTTACAACTGTCTGTTACTTATACAGGTCGGCGCTGATGGTCATGTTGTTACCACGTTCCGACCACTGGCGGGTAATGTGGTAGTACTTGGCACCTTTTTTCGCTGCACGTTTCGCAACCTGGTAAGAGACTTCGGTCATGTTGCCATAGTTACCGGTGAACTTGATGCTGTCGAACGGCACCATCATCGCGGCGGTAGCTTTGTTCAACTCCTCAACTTTAGTACCGTCAGGCAGGGTGACAGTGTAACGTCCGCCTTTAGTTGACTGAGTTTCGAAGAAACGACCCACTTCGGCACTCGGAGACGCGGTTGTTGCCACGCCTGGGATTTCAACTTTCTTCGCGGCTTCGCCACCGGCTGCTAAAGCGGCACGTCCGGCATCAGAATCGGCAGGGATCGCATCAGGGCTTTGAACAACACGTTTTTTCGCATCTTCTTTGTAGATGAATGCGGTAATACGTTGGTTACCCCCCTGGTTGGCATCAACCTGGCGTACGATATAAAAAGAGTAAGCCCCTTTTTCTTTCGCCACTTTGGTGATGGCATCATTTACTTCAGGCTGGCTGCGGTAGAAACCCTGAACCGTAACGGTATCGAAAGGTTCAATCAGAACAGCCTGGTCTTTCGGTAATTCCATAACGCCGTTGATGACGCGATTTTTGGTGACTTCTGCTTTTTCAGCGTCGGCTTTATAGATATCGGCGACGACGCGCCAGTTACCGCCACTGCCAAAATCTGAGGTATCAACAACATAAAAGGAGGCTGCACCGTCTTTATCTGCACGACGGGATACGGCGTCTACCGCATCACCGATAGCATTAAAACGACCGGTAACCACAATGCGGTCATAGGGTTTCAGGGCAGCTGCTTGCTCCGGCGTCAATTCTGTCGCTGCATTTACAGAAAAAGCAGTCGCAGAAAGAAGAGCGGACGCCAGGAGAGTGTTCTTAAGCTTCATAAAAATAATCCTTCGCCTTGCGCAAACCAGGTACTGGTATTGTTATTGACTAGAAACGTGGCTGATTATTGCATTTAAATTGTGTCAGTGTCTGCGTGATTTTTCACTCATCGTGCCACCCATGCTAACAACATCGATAACATTTAGTGATATGTCTAAAAATTCGGCGTTTGGCGGCTAAAACTGATAAAGCAGTTGAATTTCATAAGTTAATTTAATGTTAATCAATTGTTCTACGGTGGCGCTTAATCATGTTTTGCCGCTTCGCTTGAGCGAATTATCGGCCTTTGCGGGCTATTTAAAGGGCATTATCCCTGCTTGCGAATGAATTCATTCCTGTTTTGCAAATTTCATAATAAATACTGTTTTTTGGCGCTAGATCACAGGCGTCATTTTCAGTAGCTTATACAGAGTTTGTTACTGTTTTATTTTATTGGGGTAACACTGAGCTCTCTCGGGAGTGTGCGCATGCCTCTTGCGAACATTGATAAACCATCATCAAAAATACAGATGGAAGGGAACATTATGCGAATTGGCATACCAAAAGAACGGTTAACCAATGAAACCCGTGTTGCAGCCACACCGAAAACGGTTGAGCAACTGCTGAAGCTGGGTTTTAGCGTCGCGGTTGAAAGCGGCGCAGGTCAACTGGCTAGTTTTGACGATAAGGCGTTTGTGCAAGCAGGCGCAGAAATTGTTGACGGGAATGCTGTCTGGCAGTCAGAGATTATCCTGAAGGTCAATGCGCCAGAAGCGTTTGAGATTCCGTTGCTTAATTCGGGTACCACGCTGGTGAGTTTTCTCTGGCCTGCGCAGAACCCTGAGCTACTGCAAAAGCTCGCTGAGCGAAATGTGACGGTCATGGCGATGGATTCCGTGCCGCGTATTTCGCGTGCGCAGTCACTGGATGCCTTAAGCTCGATGGCCAACATTGCGGGGTATCGTGCAATTGTTGAAGCGGCACATGAGTTCGGACGGTTCTTTACCGGGCAAATTACCGCGGCGGGTAAAGTTCCACCTGCCAAGGTGATGGTGATCGGTGCTGGCGTGGCGGGATTGGCCGCTATCGGTGCAGCAAACAGCCTCGGGGCGATTGTTCGCGCCTTTGACACGCGCCCGGAAGTAAAAGAACAAGTTCAGAGTATGGGCGCTGAGTTCCTCGAACTGGACTTTAAAGAAGAAGCGGGCAGCGGCGATGGCTACGCCAAAGTGATGTCCGAAGCGTTTATTAAAGCGGAGATGGAGCTGTTCGCCGCTCAGGCAAAAGACGTCGACATCATCGTTACCACCGCGCTGATCCCGGGGAAACCAGCGCCGAAACTGATCACGCGTGAGATGGTTGATTCGATGAAGCCCGGCAGCGTGATTGTCGATCTCGCCGCGCAAAACGGGGGTAACTGCGAGTATACCGTTGCCAATCAGGTGACCACCACCGAGAACGGCGTCAAGGTTATCGGCTATACCGATTTGCCGGGACGTTTGCCGACTCAGTCTTCACAATTGTATGGCACCAACCTTGTAAACCTGCTGAAACTGTTGTGCAAAGAGAAAGACGGCAACATCACCGTTGATTTTGACGATGTGGTGGTGCGCGGCGTGACAGTGGTTCGCGATGGTGAAATTACGTGGCCTGCACCACCTATCCAGGTTTCTGCTCAGCCACAAGCGGCGCCTAAAGCTGCACCTGCACCACAGGAAGAGAAAAAACCTGCATCCCCATGGCGCAAATATGCGCTGATGGCGCTGGTGGTGATTTTGTTTGGCTGGCTAGCCGACGTCGCGCCAAAAGAGTTCCTCGGACACTTTACGGTGTTCGCACTTTCCTGCGTGGTGGGTTACTACGTGGTGTGGAATGTCTCGCATGCGTTGCATACCCCGCTGATGTCCGTGACTAACGCTATCTCCGGGATCATCGTCGTGGGGGCATTATTACAAATTGGCCAGGGCGGCTGGGTGAGTTTCCTGAGTTTTATCGCGGTGCTTATTGCCAGCATTAATATTTTCGGTGGCTTCACCGTGACTCAGCGCATGCTGAAAATGTTCCGGAAAAACTAAGGGGTAACATATGTCTGGAGGATTAGTTACAGCTGCATACATTGTTGCCGCAATCCTGTTTATTTTCAGCCTGGCGGGACTTTCCAAACACGAAACGTCTCAACAGGGTAACAACTACGGCATCGCCGGGATGGCGATTGCGCTGATTGCCACGATTTTTGGCCCGGATACCGGCAACGTCGCCTGGATTCTGGTTGCAATGATCATTGGTGGTGCAATTGGTATTCGTCTGGCGAAAAGAGTCGAGATGACCGAGATGCCGGAGCTGGTGGCGATTCTGCACAGCTTCGTCGGTCTGGCCGCCGTACTGGTTGGTTTCAACAGCTACCTGTATCACGATACCGGTCTGGAACCGATCCTGGTGAACATTCACCTGACTGAAGTGTTCCTCGGCATCTTTATCGGTGCAGTAACCTTCACCGGTTCTATCGTGGCGTTTGGTAAACTGCGCGGCAAGATCTCATCTAAGCCGCTGATGCTGCCGAATCGCCATAAGTTGAACCTGGCGGCACTGGTGGTTTCTTTCCTGCTGCTGGTGGTGTTTGTTCGTACCGAGAGCGTGGGCCTGCAGGTTCTGGCGCTGCTGGTGATGACCATTATCGCACTGGCGTTTGGTTGGCACCTGGTAGCATCCATCGGTGGGGCCGATATGCCGGTCGTCGTCTCTATGCTGAACTCCTATTCAGGATGGGCGGCAGCAGCGGCAGGCTTTATGCTGAGCAACGATCTGCTGATCGTTACGGGTGCGCTGGTCGGTTCCTCGGGTGCGATCCTGTCTTACATTATGTGTAAGGCAATGAACCGTTCTTTCATCAGCGTTATTGCGGGTGGGTTTGGCACCGATGGGTCCTCAACCGGTGATACCGAAGAAGCAGGTGAACATCGCGAGATTAATGCCGAAGATACCGCTGAAATGCTGAAAAACTCTCATTCTGTGATTATCACCCCGGGCTACGGTATGGCGGTGGCGCAGGCGCAGTATCCGGTGGCGGAAATCACTGAGAAACTGCGCGCCCGTGGTATCAAAGTCCGCTTTGGTATTCACCCGGTAGCAGGGCGCTTGCCTGGTCACATGAACGTGCTGTTGGCGGAAGCAAAAGTGCCGTATGACATCGTGTTGGAAATGGATGAAATCAACGATGATTTCGCCGACACCGATACCGTGCTGGTTATTGGCGCCAACGATACGGTGAACCCGGCAGCGCAGGATGATCCGCGCAGCCCGATAGCCGGAATGCCGGTGCTGGAAGTGTGGAAAGCGCAGAATGTTATCGTGTTCAAACGCTCAATGAACACCGGTTATGCAGGCGTGCAGAACCCGCTGTTCTTTAAAGAAAACACCCATATGCTGTTTGGTGATGCCAAAGCCAGCGTGGATGCGATTCTGAAAGCGTTGTAATGCGTGCTTAAAAGTAAGACGGCCTCTGCGGAGGCCGTTTTTTTATTAAACATCCAGTTTACGCTGGGTTATCCATTCCACGCGCGCCGGATCTCGATGCGAGAAAAATGCGCTGATCCCGGCGTCCATGGCGGCGATTTGCGTCATTTCCTCAGTCGTTAAGGTAAAATCCAGTATCTGAATATTCTCTGTCATACGCGCTTTACGCACGGTTTTCGCCAGAGAAATAATTCCGCGCTGATAAATCCAACGCAGTACTACCTGACCGATGCTTTTCCCGTACTTTTTACCAATCGCGGCCAGTGTCGGATTTTGAAACAGATCATTGCGCCCCTCGGCGAACGGCGCCCAGGCTTGTGGTTGAATATTGCGGCTCTGCATCCAGGCTACGGCATGCGGTTGCTGGTGGAAGGGATTCACTTCTATCTGATTCACCGCCGGGATGATGCGGTTGAAGGCCATCAAATCTGCCAGACGGTCCGGGTGAAAATTGCTGACGCCAATTGCGCGAATTTTCCCTTCCTCGTAGAGTTCCTCCATCGCACGCCAGGCACCGTGTACGTCGCCATAGGGCTGGTGGATTAAATACAGGTCAAGGTAGTCAAGTTGAAGGCGCTGCAACGAACGCGCAAACTGAGCTTTCGCGCCAGCGTAGCTGGTATCCTGTAACCACAGCTTGGTTGTGATGAAAAGTTCATCGCGGGGTACGCCGCTTTGTTTCAGCGCATTGCCGACCTGAGTTTCATTCAGATAGGAGGCGGCGGTATCGATCAGGCGATATCCTGTTTCGATGGCATCCCGCACGGCTTGCTCACACTCGTTCGCTTCGGTCATTTGGTATACACCAAAACCGAGCAGAGGCATCTCAACACCGTTATTTAAGACCGTTGTATTCATGGAACGCTCCTGAACATCATTTTTGCATTGCCAGCAGATTAGCAAGAATCTGTTCACACCATTAGTCCGTTAAATCAGCATAGACCTATGAGCTAAATTCATTTTTAGCAGGCTAAAATGCGAAGGTTGTCGCATTTGTTAGCGGGGAGAGGGCGTTACTCATGATTGGCGTTCATAAACCTATGCTTCTTCGGCTATCTAATCACTGTCATTCACCCCGTATATACTGCCACCTGACTTTTCCTAAGATAACAGGACGCTATGCGTACACGTGAACAGTGCCTGCCGGCTGCTGCTGCAAGCCAGACCGGTCTCTCTTTTATTCTCATCCTCAGCGGCCTGATGGCCTTTACTTCACTTTCAACCGATATCTACCTCCCGGCGATGCCGACCATGGCGGGGGATTTAAACGGCAATGTGGAGCTTACTGTTACCGGTTTTTTGGTGGGGTTTGCTATTGCGCAACTGATCTGGGGACCGATCAGCGATCATCTGGGTAGACGTACACCGTTGTTCATCGGCATGGTGCTGTTTATCATCGGTTCTGCGGGGTGTGCGCTGTCCACGGATATCACGCAAATTGTTTTCTGGCGGGTCTTTCAGGCGCTGGGGGCCTGTACCGGACCGATGCTGGCGCGTGCCATGATTCGTGATCTCTTTGCTCGTACTCGTGCGGCGCAAATGTTGTCAACCCTGGTACTGGTTATGGCGATTGCCCCCATCGCAGGGCCATTGATTGGCGGGCAAATTATTCGACTGAGCACCTGGCACTCTATTTTTTGGTTACTGGTGGCCATTGGCGTGCTGATGTTTATCTCGTTGCTGTGGTTACCGGAAACACTCCCTGAAGAAAGACGCGTAAAAGCCTCACTGGCAGGCGCATTCCGGCATTACCGCGCGCTATTAACCAATGGTCGATTTATGCGCTACACCCTGAGTCTGACCTTTTATTACGTGGGTGCGTATGCGTTTATTACCGGTTCGCCATTTGTTTACATTCGCTATTACCATGTCGATCCGCAGCATTATGGCTGGTTATTTGCGTTAAATATTGTCGGCGTTATGGCGATGAGTGTGGTCAACCGCCGGCTGGTGCAACGGCACGCGTTAGAACAGTTGCTTAAGTACGCGACAATGTTGGCGGCACTGGCTGCTGTTGCATTGGCACTGCTGGTTAAGCTGGAAATAGGGGGGGTTATTGCCATTATCATCACTGTGTTTCTGCTATTTTCGATGAATGGGATCATTGCAGCAACGTCGACGGCCGCCGCGCTGGATGCGGCCCTCAATATCGCCGGGTCAGCTTCGGCGCTGATTGGTTCATTACAGTATGGCAGTGGCATCATCTCATCGTTACTGCTGGCGAGATTGAGTGACGGCACCCCCTGGACCATGGCCTGGATTATTGCGCTATTCACACTGATGAGCGCCGCACTGGTGTTCCGTGACAAACAGTAGTTGAACAGCTCCGCGATAGCGGGGCATACGCTTATTCTTTGTTAAGATCGCTCAGCAGGACGGCAATGCTTTGACCACCATTTGTTTGCTCAAGGGCAATCTTTACAATGATGGTCAGCGGTACTGAAAGCAGCATCCCAACGGGACCGAGCAGCCAGCCCCAAAAAATCAGCGACAGGAATACCACCAGCGTAGAAAGTCCCAGCCCACGTCCCATGATGCGGGGTTCGAGGATATTGCCGAATACCAGGTTAATCACCAGATAACCTGCCAGCACGAGCAACGCGTCGTAAAAACCGCTGAATACCAGTACCTGAGCAATAGGGGGAATCGCTGCCAACACCGAACCGATGTTAGGAATATAATTCAGGGCAAAGGCCAGTAGTCCCCAGACAAACGCGAAGCGGACATCCAGTGCGGCAAGCATGCCCCAGGCGACCAGGCCGGTGACGATGCTGATGGCGGTTTTTAGTACCAGATAGTGTGAGACACTGTCGATAGCGCGTTGGATCGCGGCCATTCCCTCAAGAGGGCGGCTCATCATTTGTTTGAGTTTTCCGGGGAGTTGCGGTACTTCCAGCAGCATAAAAACCACGGTCAGCAACAGTAGAAATATCGAGGACATCGCATTAGAGAGTTGCGTCAATAAATTGGTGACCAGCGTCATCGCAGCGTTCGGATCGACATATTTCACCAACTCGTCTACGGAAACGCCGATCCCCGCACGTTGTAGCCACGGTTCGATATTTTTCAGTGGGATAACCAATGACGAACGATACTGCGGCAGTGTCCGTGCCAGCTCATTTAAGGATGTACCTAAATAAGCCAGAAGCAGCACCATTAGCATGACAATAATAACAACCAGCAATGACACGGCAAATACACGCGGTATGCGGAGCTTAACCATGCGCTGTACTACGGGATTAAGCACGACGGCGATAAATAACGCCAGAATAAACGGTACGATGATATCGGCGGCAAATCGGATACCGGTTAAAATGATAACCAACATGCCGAGCATAATAACTATTTTTAGGCCGTTAAGCGTGATGATCGGTTTTGCCATGTGAATCCCTGAGTTTTTTATCAATATAATAATGTGATCTGCCTCGAGCCGTTATAACAAAAATCAAACGAGTCGGGTAAAGAAGTGAAAAGATTTTGAGTTCGCATTGAACCTATGATACAAATCATCTGTGTTTAACTACCGAGGACAATTATCATCCGCGATGATGAGAAGCAACACTGCGGATAATTGTAATATTATGGACAATACGTTCAGGATGTTTTTGCGTTTACCTACACTTCTTCGTACCTCCTCAACTTTCTTGCTTGCGGGTGAGCAACACTGGCGCAACGCGCTTTAGTCCCTTCTTCTGCCTGAGCTGGCGTTATGCGCTGAGCTATCTGATTCTATTTTTTGGTTTACTGCATGCAGTAGGCCCAAAGGACTATATTCTCAAGCAGGAGAAGCATCATGTTTTACTGGATATTATTAGGTCTGGCCATTGCGGCTGAAATTACCGGTACGCTGTCAATGAAATGGGCCAGCGTAGGCCATGGTAATGCGGGCTTTATTTTAATGCTGGTAATGATCGCCTTATCGTATATTTTTCTCAGTTTTGCCGTTAAAAAAATCGCCCTTGGTGTGGCCTATGCCTTATGGGAAGGTATCGGAATTTTATTTATTACGCTGTTTAGCGTGTTGTTATTCGACGAAACCTTGACCACGATGAAAGTTGCTGGACTGGTCTCGCTGGTGTTAGGCATTGTGTTGATCAAATCGGGTACCCGCAAGCCGGCAAAAGCGAGGAGGGAGGTGACCCATGCAGCAGTTTGAGTGGGTTCACGGCGCGTGGCTTGGAATGGCCATCGTTCTTGAAATCGTTGCTAACGTCTTCTTAAAATTTTCCGATGGTTTCCGCCGTAAGGCTTATGGCGTGTTGTCGCTGGTGGCGGTGTTAGCGGCCTTTAGTGCGCTGTCCCAGGCGGTAAAAGGGATCGACCTTTCTGTCGCCTACGCGCTGTGGGGAGGATTCGGGATCGCCGCAACGTTGGCCGCAGGATGGGTGCTTTTTGGTCAGCGCCTGAATAACAAAGGCTGGATTGGCGTCGCCTTGCTGCTGGCCGGAATGATAATGATCAAACTTGCCTAATCTACGTGCTGCCCGCAAACGTGGGCAGCATGCGTCATCCCTTCGCCAGTGCTTCGAGTTTATCGCGAAAACCCGTCACAGAAATGGCGCGATTATCTGCCCGCCAGCGATCTTTTGCTGCTGGAGCGGAGCTTTGCACACCAATTAATTGCCAGCCTGAATCTGTCTTTAACATCAATGGGGAGCCGCTGTCGCCAGGGAGCGTATCGCACTGATGCGACAAGACTGTATTTTGCGCCCAGCCAGTTACCACGCAATCCTGATGCGTGTACAGGTCATCCAGGTGATCTTCCGGGTACCCCGATTGAGTCACTTTACGGTCAGCAGCTTTTAGCGCAGCGGTTAACGCGGCTTTATCACCGTCAAATAACGGTAGCGGCGTGATCCCGGAGGGGGGATAACGTAACACTACCAGACCAAAATCCCACGGAGCTGCAGAAGGTGGGACAATCCAGCCGTCACCATCTGCTTTTAAACGCTTGCCGAGAGAGGGATCAACCCGTCCTTCAATGCCGTGGATTTCATAGCGCCAGATACCCTTTTTCGACACAAAACGTAGCGCGACGGCTTTATCCGGCTTGCCTTTTGGTGGGGTGAGTAAGCAGTGCCCGGCGGTCAGGGCCAGGTGAGGTGAAATGAGCGTAGCCGTACACAGGTTACCGCTGGCGGTTTCCAGTTGCCCGATAGCGTCCCACGGTGATTGTGTAGGGTCAGTCACCCTCACACGATCATCATGACCAAAAAACAGCGTTTTTATGTTATCGGCTTCAGCAATGGTCGTTGCAGGCTGCTCCGCATGTGCAACGACAGGAAATAGACAAATTGAACCCAGTAATACCGCAATGGTTTTATGCATATCACACTCTGGTGGGGAATTATGATTATTAACAGCAAACCCTCAGTTAATACTATAGACGGGACGGCGGGAAAGTGGGAGTAAAATCAGATAACTACACTCAGGAAAGATAAAAATGCATGGCGATAAGAGCGCAAATTATCAGGGTAATAAGAATGAACTCAAAGCGGTAATGTGACACCATTTTACCCTCCGAAAGGCGGCGCTAAATCAGACTGATTTAGCGCCGTATGCTATGGCATGGGGGATGCCATGGTTACTACAGATGTTTTATGCAGCCGGCTGAGCAACTGGTTTAGCGGTTTCGTGTTTTACTGCTTTTTTGGTGTGTTTTTTAGCGGCCTGAGCTTTCTGCTCTGCGGCTGGTTTGGTTGCAGCTGGTTTAGTTGCTGCTTTTTTGGTGTGTTTTTTGGCTGCCTGAGCTTTCTGCTCTGCAGCTGGCTTGGTTGCTGCTTTTTTGGTGTGTTTCTTCGCAGCCTGAGCTTTCTGTTCTACAGCCGGTTTAGCTGCGGATTTTTTAGCGTGCTTTTTGGCAGCCTGCGCTTTCTGCGGAGCTGCTTTGTGCTGTTTTTTATGATGAGTGGTTTTTGCCGGTGCGGCTTTCGTGGTCGCAGCAGCAGTCGGAGCGGTAGTAGCAGTTGTTTCAGCAGCAAATGCAGCGGAAGACAGACCCATAGCAGCGGCAACAACCAGAGCTAATACTTTTTTCATTCTCATACCCTCGATTTGGTTTTTCATTCAACCCCACTGCGGGGCCGTTGAAATAACTATATCGCTGTAATCTCTGGGCTTCCGTGAGTCATTGGTTTCGACGTGTAACCGTTTGTACAATGACTCACGGTTTACGATTACAGATAGCGAGCTTCCAGATGGGCGCGGAAATAGCGGCTGCTCAGCGGCTCTCCGGTTGCCTGGGTAATGAGCTGCTCGGTCGTGAAACGACTGCCATGTTGCCAGATATTCTGGCGCAACCAGTCAAACAAGGCGCTAAAATCTCCTTGCGCAATGGCGTGGTTTAAGCCTGGCAAAGCACGGTTAGCTGCACTGAAAATCTGGGCTGCATACATCGCCCCCAATGTGTACGAAGGGAAGTAGCCAAAACCGCCATCGGTCCAGTGGATATCCTGTATACAGCCGTTACGGTAGTTCCCGATCGTAGAGAGCCCTAACCAGGCCTGCATTTTTTCATTCCACAAGGCAGGAATATCATCGACCTCAATGTCGCCGTTAATCAACGCGCGCTCGATTTCATAACGCAGGATCACGTGAGCAGGATAGCTAACCTCGTCGGCGTCAACGCGGATATAGCCCGGTTTGACCTGCTGGTTCCAGGCGATGAAATTGCTTTCCTCAAAGGCGGGTTGATTGCCAAAATGTCGGGTTACTGCGGGAATTAACCGTTTCAGAAACGCCGGGCTGCGGCCTAATTGCATTTCAAAGAACAGGCTCTGAGATTCATGGATGGCGGTTGATCGTGCCAGGGCAATAGGTTGTCCTGACCAGTTCTGAGGTAGATTTTGCTCATAACGCGCATGACCTGTCTCATGAATGACGCCAAATAACGCGCTGAGCAGTTCGTTTTCATCGTAGCGGGTGGTAATCCGAACATCTTGCGGTACGCCGCCGCAGAACGGATGTGCACTGATGTCCAGGCGTCCCGCGGTAAAATCAAAACCTAACTGCGCCATGGTTTCAAGGCCCAGCTCACGCTGAACTGCAGTCGGGAAGGGACCAGTGGGGGCGATAAGCGATTGTTGTGATTGTTTTGCCACTACCTTATTGAGCAATTCGGGTAGCCAGCTCTTGATGTCGGCAAAGAGAATATCCAGCCGGGCGCTGGTCATCTCTGGTTCAAAGACATCCAGTAATGCGTCGTAGGGCGAACATCCTTTCGCTTCTGCACGCAGTCGGGCTTCTTCGCGGCTGTACTTAACCACCTCTTTCAGGTTTTCAGCAAACCCTTCCCAGTCATTGGCCGGGCGTTGGCTGCGCCAGGCATGTTCGCAACGACTGCCCGCCAGTGATTTCGCTTCTACCAGTGATTCGGGTAGTAAGGACGCTTGATGATGTAGCCGTGACATTTCGCGCAGATTGGCCTGCTCGACATCGTTCAGGTCTTCCTGCTGTGCGGCGGCGATCCACTTTGCCACATTGGCACCGGTTAACAGTTGATGTTCAAGCACGCTCAGTTCAGCCAGCGCTTCACCCCGGGCTTTGCTACCGCCAGGCGGCATCATGGTAAACATGTCCCAACTGGCTATTGCAGAGAGGTGGGAGAAGCGAGAGAGACGCTGGAACGTACGGGTGAGTTGATGGTAATTATCGCTGTTACTCATTTTTTGTTCTCGTTCTGTTGGACCAGATTTCAGAGTCTAACGCGATTTCGCAAATTAACCCATTCATCATAGGCATGGGAATTTTGGTAGCTTGTCAATGATAATGATACTTTTTATCATGATTGTGTATTGTTCAGATAACGAGAACATTTCATTTTATCCAAGGAGCAGGTGTGCAACAGGAAGTCAGTAACGAATATATCGCAAGGACAAAAGCGGTGGCTGGCTGTTTCTCTATGTTTTTGTTGATGTTCGGCCTCACATTTTCCCCATTATTTTTCCCTGCCAGTCACGACTTGCTCGCCAAAGGATTACTTTTCCCGCTGCTGTTTACACTGGAATTCGTCGTCCTGGTGCCGTTGTATTACGTTTTCTTTAGAAAAAGAGACGGTCTCGGGAAAGGAACATTCAACGCCCGGTGGTTTGCCATATTGTTTGTTGCGCTGCTGATTGTGCAGCTGGTCCTGCCCTGGGTATTGGGGATCAGAAAGACCGAAGAATGGGTGACAAGCCAGGTCTCACTGAACAGCTACGCGCTTTGGTTATCCAGTGTAACGCTGATATTTATTGCACCCGTGTATGAAGAAATCATCTTCAGGGGCTGCCTGTTCAATGCCTTTCAGTACTGGTTCAATAATAAAACAGGATTGTCGTCAGTGGTGGTGTCGGCTATTTTCGCCGTGATGCATACACAGTATGTGGATCTGAGAACGTTATTGATGTTGTTTATTGTGTCCCAGGTTTTGATCCTGGCGAGGCTGAAAAGTAACGGTTTACTGATGCCGATTTTGCTACATATTTTGATGAACGGTACGGTAATTGCTCTGCAGATTAGCGCCCAGACGTTTATGTTATCGTGAGACGTTTATGATGCCCGGTTTTCGGGCATCATTGATTATGCGTGCAGACGGTGGTGCAATCGGGCACCAACCAATAGCGCCAGCACCAGCATCAGTGCGATAAACCCGCCCACGCCGTTCCAGCCATAGCTATGCCAGAAAACACCCCCTAGTGTACCGGCAATGCTTGAGCCCAGGTAATAGCTGAACAGGTACAGTGAAGAGGCCTGGCCTTTAGCGCGTTTGGCTCGCGGCCCGATCCAACTACTTGCCACGGAATGCGCCGCAAAAAAGCCGGCTGAAAAGAGCAACATACCGGCAAAAATCAGCCATAACGAGGTAAACAGAGTCATTATTAGCCCGAACAACATCACGCCTGTCGAGAACAACATTACCGGGCCGCGCCCATAACGGGTGGTCATGGAGCCGGCTTTTGGTGAGCTCCAGGTGCCGGTAAGATAAGCCACAGACAACAAACCGACGACAGCCTGGCTCAGCGCCCAGGGAGACAGCATCAGACGGTAGCCGATGTAGTTAAACAGTGTGACAAACGACCCCATCAGCAAGAACCCTTCTGCGAACAACAGTGGAAGTCCTCTGTCACGCCAGTGCAAACGGAAGTTGATAAATAACGTTTTAGGCCGTAACGATGTCGGTCTGAAGTGCCGTGATTCCGGTAAGATCTTCCAGAACATTAGCGCGGAGGCGAGGGCAAAGCAGCCAATAGCCGCCAGCGCGATTCTCCAGTTAAAAAAGTCAGTAAACACGCCGCTAATCAAACGACCACTCATACCACCAATCGAGTTTCCGCTGATGTATAAGCCCATTGAAAATGCAACAAAACTTGGGTGAATTTCCTCACTCAAATAGGTCATTCCCACGGCCGCCACGCCGCTCAGTGACAGTCCGATCAGCGCACGCATGATTAAAATACCGTGCCAACTGGTCATCATTGTTGAAAGGAGCGTACAACAAGAGGCGAGCAGCAGCGCGGTAACCATCACCGGCTTGCGGCCAATAGCATCTGAAAGTGGGCCGGTAAACAGTAACCCTATCGCCAGCATCGCTGTTGAAATGGAGAGCGAAATACTACTGCTGGCAGGCGATACGCCAAACTCGTGCGAAAGCACAGGCAGTATGGGTTGTACGCAATAGAGGAGGGCAAAAGTCGCCAGTCCGGCGGAAAACAGCGCCAGCGTGACGCGCATAAATGGGGATGTTCCGCGTTTGATAAAACCATCCGGCGGGGTAACTATCTGTTCATCAACATCGCTTGTTGGCGCGGTATCGACAGTTGTTGTACGGCTCACTTGAAATCCTTGCTCATCCAATTACGTCTACAGGACCAGCCTTAAGAGTATGAAAATCACAATATTCTGTCTAATATATTAATAATCTCAAATAATATTTTAAAGATATGAATATCGAACTGCGTCATTTACGTTACTTTGTGGCAGTTGCGGAAGAGCTGCATTTTGGTCGTGCAGCGGCACGACTGAATATTTCGCAACCTCCGTTGAGTCAGCAGATCCAGATTCTTGAGCAGCAGGTGGGTGCACGGCTACTGGCGCGGACTAACCGCAGCGTGGCGCTTACCGCTGCCGGAAAACAGTTTCTGGCGGACAGTCGGCAAATCCTGGGTCTGGTAAATGAGGCTGCCGCCCGTGCTGAGCGATTACACCTGGGGGAGTCGGGAGAACTGCGCATCGGTTTTACGTCATCAGCCCCGTTTATTAAGGCCGTGTCCGATACGCTGTCTCTTTTTCGCCAATGCTATCCTGCGGTGCATATGCAAACCCGTGAAATGAATACGCGCGAGCAAATTGCCCCGCTCAACGAGGGAACACTGGATTTAGGGCTCCTGCGCAATACGCAACTACCGGACACGCTGGCGCGGGAGGTCATTTTGCATGAGCCGCTGATGGCGATGATCCCACGCGCACATCCTCTGGCGCAAAAGCCGGTGGTGACGCTGGCGGAGCTGGCAAACGAACCGTTTGTCTTTTTTGATCCGCATGTTGGAACGGGGTTGTATGACGATATTCTCGGCCTGATGCGCCGTTATGATCTGAAACCAACCATCGCCCAGGAGGTCGGTGAGGCGATGACCATCATTGGACTGGTGGCCGCAGGGTTGGGTGTTTCCATTTTGCCCGCCTCTTTTAAACGGGTGCAATTGTATGAAATGTGTTGGATCCCTATTGCCGAAGACGATGCGGTCTCCGAAATGTGGTTGGTGTGGCCGAAGCATCATGAACAAAGCCACGCTGCGCAGCGTTTTCGCCAGCAGCTTTTAGCCGCAGTGCAGCGCGGTTAATTTAGTTTAAAAATGGTCGAAAATGTGCAGTAAATCACAAGGCTAAGCAAAAAGTTGACGGAAACCATTGAAGTGCTTCACCATAGTCTACAGATTATTTCGGAGCGCGAAAATAAAGGGAGTAAGTGGTGGTTGCTGATAGTCAGCCTGGGCATATCGATCAAATTAAGCAGACCAATGCGGGCGCGGTTTATCGTCTGATTGATCAGCTGGGACCGGTATCGCGTATTGATCTCTCTCGCCTGGCACAATTGGCGCCTGCCAGTATTACCAAAATTGTCCGAGAAATGCTGGAAGCGCATTTGGTGCAGGAGCTGGAAATAAAAGAAGCCGGTAACCGCGGACGTCCGGCGGTTGGGCTGGTTGTCGAAACAGAAGCCTGGCATTACCTTTCTATTCGTATTAGTCGTGGCGAGATTTTCCTGGCGCTGCGCGATCTGAGCAGCAAACTGGTGGTCGAGGATTGTCTTGAAATGGCGCTGGTCAGCGAGACATCGTTACTGGAACGGGTTGTTGCGCAAGTTGATCAGTTTTTTATTCGTCACCAGCAAAAACTCGAACGCCTAACTTCCATCGCGATTACCTTACCCGGCATTATTGATACAGAGAACGGTATCGTACATCGTATGCCGTTCTATGATGACGTCAAAGAGATGCCGCTCGGCGAAACGCTGGAGCGGCATACCGGCGTGCCGGTATACATTCAGCACGATATCAGCGCATGGACCATGGCCGAGGCGCTGTTTGGTGCATCACGCGGGGCGCGCGATGTTATTCAGGTAGTCATCGATCACAACGTGGGTGCAGGGGTGATCACTGATGGTCATTTACTGCATGCAGGCAGCAGCAGCCTGGTCGAAATAGGTCATACGCAGGTGGACCCTTACGGCAAACGGTGCTACTGCGGTAATCATGGGTGTCTGGAAACGATCGCCAGCGTCGACAGCGTGCTGGAACTGGCGCAGGTGCGACTGAAGCAGTCAATGAGCTCCTCTCTGCACGGACAACCGTTGACGGTAGACGCACTGTGTCAGGCGGCCATGCAGGGCGATTTATTGGCGAAAGATATTATTAACGGCGTTGGGACACATGTCGGTCGTATCCTGGCCATCATGGTGAATTTGTTCAACCCGCAAAAGATATTGATAGGATCTCCACTCAGTAAAGCCGCTGACATTTTGTTCCCGACGATTGCTGACAGCATTCGTCAACAGGCGCTTCCGGCGTACAGCCAGCACATTGTTGTCGAAAGTACGCAATTCTCTAATCAGGGGACGATGGCAGGGGCCGCTCTCGTTAAAGACGCGATGTATAACGGTTCTTTGTTGATTCGTCTATTACAGGGTTAACATTTTTTAACTGTTGTACGAAAAATTGCGCTATCTCAAGCTGGTTCTGGCCGTCATACTTTAGACTTTCTCCACTGTTTTATTTTCCTGACTTATATTTTCAGAGCATACGGTGGAGTTAGTGATGCTGAAGCGTTTCTTTATTACAGGTACAGACACTTCTGTTGGGAAGACCGTGGTTTCCCGCGCATTACTACAAGCGTTGGCGTCAGGGGGTAAACGTGTGGCGGGTTACAAACCCGTCGCCAAAGGCAGCAAAGAGACCCCGGAGGGTATGCGCAATAAAGATGCACTGGTGCTGCAAAGTGTGTCATCCATCGAACTGCCGTACGAGGCGATTAACCCTATCGCGCTGAGCGAAGACGAAAGCAGCGTGGCGCATAGTGGTCCGGTTAACTACACCCTGTTATCCAATGGACTTGCAAGCCTGAGTGAGAAGGTTGATCACGTTGTTGTTGAAGGCACAGGTGGCTGGCGTAGTCTGATGAACGATCTGCGTCCGTTATCAGAGTGGGTAGTACAGGAGCAACTCCCGGTTCTGATGGTGGTGGGCATTCAGGAAGGCTGTATTAACCATGCCATTCTCACCGCACAGGCGATTGCCAGTGACGGGCTGCCGTTGATTGGCTGGGTAGCGAACCGTATTAACCCCGGATTGGCGCATTATGCCGAAATCATCGACGTGCTAAGCAAAAAATTACCGGCACCGTTGATGGGTGAATTGCCTTATTTGCCACGTGCCGAGCAGCGCGAGCTTTCTCAGTATATTCGTCTGTCAATGCTCGGCAGCGTGTTGTCTGTAGATAGAGTCATGGCGTAACGTTCGCGACAGCACTGACGACACGACGCAAGCAATCAACAGGCCGGGGAGCAGTCGATACTCCCCGGTCATTTCACAGACCATCAATGTCGACATAGTGGGGGCATGGGTCGTCGCCGCCAGCAGTGTGGCCATTCCTGTTAAGCCCAACAGTACCGCTATTTCATCCGCCCCCGGAAGCCAGAACCCCCATACCCGACCCAGTAACATACCGATCGACAAACCGACGAACAACGTTGGTGTAAACACGCCGCCGGGGGCTCCTGAACCGCTACTGGCGAGTACGGCCAGCAATTTGCAAATGAAAATTCCGCTGATGACGGCGAGCAAAGGCGGAGAGAGTAAATACGACTGTACCACGCTGTAGCCGTTGCCCCAGACCGCAGGTGTGAGTAGCGACAACAGGCCAACGATCAACCCGCCCAGGGCTAACTGGCCTGGTGGTGCGAGTTTTAAGCGCAAAAATCCGTTGTGGCTGGTGGTCATAAGCCACATAAAAAGAGGTCCGCAGAGACCGGCTAACAGACCCGTGCTGATAATCATCACATATTCCAGCACATGCAGCTCACGTGTCAGATGAACGGTATACAGTAGCGCGTTGCTGTTGCTAAGCGCATTGGTGGTTAACAATGCGACGACGGCGGAGACAACCACCGGCCCTAATGAGGCGAGTATCAACGTGCCAAACAGCACTTCGGCAATAAATAAGCTACCCGCCAACGGAGCGTGATACGCACCGGCCATACCAGCAGCAGCCCCGCAGGCAATCCATAATTTCCATTCCGAACGCGGTGTGAAGCGTTGTGCGAAGCATGAGGCCGCCAATGCGGCCAATAAAATCATTGCTCCTTCACGACCAATGGCGCTACCGCTTGCCACGACGACCAAAGAGGCCAGTGATTTCACCAGACTTGCGCTGACGTCGAACTGCCCGTCAGTCTGCAGGGCTTCCATATAATCTGTGGGGGCCTGTGGGCGTAAACGATTAAATTTTTGCCAGCCCCAGAGCAAGAGTCCTGCCGCCAGACCACCGAGCGCAGGTGTCAGCATGCGTCTGAACGGCGGCAGATTTGTCGCGGCATTGACCAGACTTCCCGTATCGTTACTCAGGAACAGCCATTCAAGCAATTGCATCGCATGACGAAATCCTGCAACGGCCAGGGCTGCAAGGATACCAATCAGCGCGGCGATCAGCAGACGCCGAAACAGAGTGCGTAGGTCAGGATAAGCATGTAAACGATGCATGGGTTGCCAGACAGGAATATTCAGACGGCTTATTTTGCGGGTAATTAGCCGCAGAAGCAAAAGCTCAGCGTGCGAAACTCAGCGGGAAATGGGCAGGAACTGTCCTGCCCGTGGGTGACATTAACGAAACAATGGTTTATCTGCCACCGGAACTAATAACTGCGACTGCCATTGTGCCAGCGTCAGGCGTGCCAGTTTACCCAACCCCTGGTAGAACGGATGGTCCGCCTTCTCGATAAAAACATCGAGAAAGCGAGCCGACCACGGCAGTAGATGCCAGGCCAGCAATTGCTCACATTCGGTGTGGCGGCCATTTTCGGCAAGCCAGGCGGTTAGCAGTAACAGCGAACCAAAGTGATCTTCTGGCTCATTTTGTTGCAGCGCAAACTGAATGCCGTTGTCGCGCATCCATTGACGTAATGCCAGCGTGGAATCACCAAACAACACGTTTTCGCGATCCAGCCAGACCGAACCCCAGGGCGGGGATGGCAAAGCGTAGGGGCCGATAAACAAACGTTGCCAGGCTTGTGGGAGCGTTTCATCGCTATCTGTCTGCATTTGTGCAGCCAGTGGCGACAACGTAGCTTCCGGCAGCGGCCACTGTGCTTGCCAGCCATCAGCTTTTAACGCACTGACCATCGCAGATGCTTCAGCGCTATCTGGCGCATAGAAGAACAACGCGCCCAGAACGCGCGCTGCGGTTGAAAAGTTGTCACATTGTGAAAAATGGGTCATGCAAACAATCCTGAACAGTGCGGGTTGCCCCGCACCCGAGAGTTAACCTGCAACAGCCATTCCGACTGTCATATGCAAACCATAAAACAAACCACGACCAATGATTTCACCGGCCAGGACTAAAATTAAACCTAACGCCAGCCCAGCGGCATGCGGGTTTTTACGGCGGATAAGCGGGCATATCCAGCACCCAAGACCTGCGGCCAGCAAGACGATGCGCCACACCTGTAAGCGGCCGTAGTCAGGTACCAGCGCATTGGCGAATTGCACCGAACTGTGGATTGTGCCGAGGGAAAGTCCCTGCAGGACAATCACACCTGCACTCACCAGTAACGCCAGCACGCTTATTCCCGCGAACACGTTGGCATTAAAAGGAACACCAGCAGCACGCAACAGCAGGGCGGCAAAGAGTGGCCCGCTCAGAAGCATGGTCATGAAAAAGGCCACCGTAGTGTAACCATTATACCAGGTCGGTACGGTATCTATCTGGTAAACGTTGGTCATCGCCCAGACAAACACCACGCCCAGCAACATGCTTACCAGCAGCCATATTTTACCTAATGCAGCAGGCATTTTACCGAGAAAAGCGACCAGCCACCATAAACCACCGACGGCAAAAAACAGCGAACCGCTGGCGATTTCATTACTTAGCGCTGATTCACCGACTCTGTTCAGTGAGTTAAATGCGCGTAACGGAGACCCCAAATGCATAACCGAGGCCAGGAATGCGATTCCCATTACCAGCCAAAGAAAAAACATACTGCGAACAATGCGCTGCCTTACAACATCGTCTTTGGCGGCAACCCAACCCAGCCCACAGACGATTAGCGCGCCTGCCACGCATTGGCCCAGAACCGTGAACAGTACCAGCGGCCATTCATGCCATCCACTTCCCATTTTAGACCTCCTTCGGATTAGCCAGATAACCCGTGGTATCCCCGGTCGGGCGGCTATTGGCATTTGGTTTGATGACGATGCTCGGTTTGGTAAAGTGCGCGCCAGGGAGCGGCGCAATCGCGGCCAGGGTGCCGTGTTTTTTACGCAGTTCCTCTATCGGGCCGAAGTCCAGCGCACGCAGCGGGCAGGATTCGACACAGATGGGTTTCTTACCCTCAGCAACGCGTTCATGACAGCCATCGCACTTGGTCATGTGTCCTTTGGCGGCATTGTATTGCGGCGCGCCATACGGGCAGGCCATGTGGCAATAGCGACAGCCAATGCACACATCTTCATCCACGACCACAAAACCATCTTCACGTTTGTGCATCGCGCCGCTTGGACACACCTTGGTACAGGCCGGGTCTTCACAGTGGTTGCACGCAATGGAGAGGTAGTAGGCGAAAACGTTCTGGTGCCAGACACCGTTATCTTCCTGCCAGTCACCGCCGGCGTATTCGTAAATACGGCGGAAACTGACGTCAGGCGTTAAATTTTTGAAGTCTTTGCAGGCCAGTTCGCAAGTTTTGCAACCGGTGCAACGAGCGGAGTCGATAAAAAATCCGTATTGAGTCGTCATGGGTTACACCTTACGCCTTTTCAACCTGAACGAGATTACTGTGGGATGGATTCCCCTTCGCTAACGGAGAAGGACGATGTGACGTGAGAATGTTAATAGAACCACCGTGATCGATCTGGTCACCAAACATATCAGCATTGAGCCATGCGCCCTGGCCGATGGCTGTCACGCCGGGCAAAATACGCGGTGTAACTTTCGCGGCGATCAGCATCTGACCATTGCTGTTAAACACCCGTACCGTATCGCCGTGATGAATACCACGTGAACGAGCATCGACGGGGTTGATCCAGATTTCCTGCGGGCATGCCTGTTGTAAAACATCAATGTTGCCGTAGCTTGAGTGAGTTCGCGCCTTATAGTGGAACCCGGTGAGCTGTAGCGGGTACGTTTTGCGTTTGGGGTCGTCCCAGCCGTCAAAGCCTGGCGCATAAGCCGGTAGCGGATGCACAATCTCGTCTTGCTTGAGTTCCCATGTCTCGGCAATGGTGGCCAGTCTTTCAGAGTAAATCTCAATTTTCCCTGATGGTGTTTTCAACGGGTTTGCCGCAGGATCTTCGCGGAATGAACGGAAGGCAACATAGTGTTCTTCCGGGCATTTTTTCTTGAAAATACCGGTCGTTTTCATCTCTTCGTAATCCGGCATTTCCGGGTTACGTTCTTTGGTTTTGGCATGCAGATATTTCACCCACTCGTGTTGGGTGCGGCCTTCCGTGAATTTTTGATAGACGTCCGGGCCCAGGCGTTTAGCGACTTCACTTAACATCCAGTAGATGGGTTTTCGTTCAAATTTAGGTGAGGTAGCGGGTTGTCCGAGGATCACATAGCCCATATTCCCGGCGGACTCATGTGAGATGAGATCTTCCTGTTCAGTAGGCATCAGATCCGGCAGCAGGATGTCGCAGTACTTCGCCGATGCGGTCATAAAGTGCTCAATGCCGACAATCATTTCGCACTTACTGTCATCCTGTAAAACGTCATGAGTATGAGCAATATTGCCATGCTGGTTGATGAGCGTGTTACTGGCATAGCACCAGATAAACTTGATAGGCACATCCAGTTTATCTTTGCCACGTACACCGTCGCGGGTGGCTGTCATTTCTGCACCATGATCGATAGCATCCGTCCAGGTGAACACCGATATCTGTGTTTTGACCGGGTTCTCTAACATGGAGAACCATTCAACGCCCAGATCCCAGGTCCCTTCACGCATACCGGAGTTACCGCCGTTAATTCCCACGTTTCCTGTCAAAACAGAGAGCATGGTGATTGCTCGGGCTGTCTGTTCACCGTTGGAATGGCGTTGCGGTCCCCAGCCCTGACAGATGTAAGCTGGTTTTGCCGAACCTATTTCACGCGCTAACTGGATGATTTTGTCTGCAGGGATGCTGGTAATCTGAGATGCCCATTGCGGTGTTTTGGCAATTCCGTCCGGACCGTCACCTAATATATAGGCCTTGTAGTGCGCATTACGCGGTGCGCTGGCGGGGAGAGTGGTTTCATCGTAGCCGATGCAGTATTTATCAAGGAAAGGTTTATCAATCAGATCTTCTGTGATCAGCACCCAGGCGATAGCGGCGGCCAGTGCAGCATCTGTCCCAGGGCGAATAGGCAACCATTCATCTTCACGACCTGCGGCGGTGTCGTTGTAGCGTGGATCGATAACGATCATTCTGGCATTTGACCGCTCACGTGCCTGCTCGACATACCAGGTTACGCCACCGCCGCTCATACGCGTTTCGGCTGGGTTATTACCAAACATCACAACCAGTTTTGTGTTGGCGATATCGTCGGGGCTGTTACCGTCGTTAGCACCAAACATGTATCCCATGGCGGCGCTGATTTGTGCGGTGCTGTAACTCCCGTAACGGCTTAGATAGCCACCACAGGAATTCATCAAACGGTAGGGGACGTTGGAGTTCGTGATATTACCGCCATCCACACCGGTACCGTAAAGAACGTGAACGGCTTCATTACCGTAATCATGCAAAATACGTTTCAGATTTCCGGCTACGGTATCCAGCGCTTCATCCCAACTGATACGCTCAAATTTACCTTCACCGCGTTTGCCAACGCGTTTCATCGGGTATTTGAGGCGGTCAGGGTGGTTCATACGACGGCGAATCGAACGACCACGCAAGCAGGCGCGAACCTGGTGGTTACCGTAGGTATCATCGCCGGTCGTGTCAGATTCAACCCAGTAGACTGCATCATCTTTCACATGCAGACGTAAAAGGCAACGGCTGCCGCAGTTAACCGTACAGGAACTCTAGACAGCTTTATCTTCAACAGGTTGCACTGATTGCTGTACTGCAGCAGCAGCGGCACGAATACCAAAGGGTAGTGACAGGCCTCCGGCAGCAAGTGCCAGTGAACCTATAGCCGAAGATTTCACTAACGTCCTGCGGCTAATACCTCCATATTGCTCATCTTCAGACATAACCCACTCCATTGTAATTGTCGTTATATACATTGTTTTATAACGAAATAACTAGCTTGCTAACAATGAAGTTGAGTCTACCTATTTATAGGTAAATCTTATTAATGCATATCAAACAGGAGTGACCCTCCGCGAACGGAGGGTAAAAATTTATTGCGGTTCAGCCACGTGACCGTCCTGAGAAGGGCTACTGTTTGCGGGTGCGTTACCGCTGTTAGTTCGGGTATAGAGGATTTTGTGCGTATCATTGGCACAATGACCGACCACCAGTGAATCAGGCTGATCGGCCTGGTCATTAGGAACAATATTCAACGTGAAACTGGATTCCGCGACACCATTATTAATAATGCGCTGTTCGATATCACTCTTCACGCGCTCACATGACGCGGGCGCCGCCAGGATCTGCGGGGAAGCGACCAGTAATAAGCTCGCGGCAATTCCTGCTATGTATTTCATCATCAACTCCTTTCGTGATCGACATAAACTAAGATTAGCATTTCTGGTGTAAATAACTGTATTTGCTAATATGATTGAGAATTATCTTCTTATCCCGGTGAAAAATGTGAAGAAACAGACCCTGTTAGGTTTCCTGTGTATCGTGTTGGTTGGGTGTGATAACGCCAAAGGGCTGGTGTCCTTTACGCCGGAAATGGCCAGCTTCTCCAATGAATTTGATTTTGATCCGCTACGCGGCCCAGTGAAAGATTTTAGTCAGACACTGCTCAACGACAAAGGCGAAGTGACTAAGCGCGTCACAGGTACGCTCTCACAGGAAGGCTGTTTTGATACGCTGGAATTGCATGATGTCGAAAATAATACGGGTATGGCATTAGTGCTGGATGCGAACTTCTATCGGGACGCCGAAACGCTGGAAAAACGGATCCGTTTACAAGGGAAATGCCAACTGGCGGAACTGCCTTCGGCGGGGGTAGTGTGGGATACCGACGAT
Source organism: Citrobacter sp. RHBSTW-00029 (assembly GCF_014104295.1). NCBI lineage: Bacteria > Pseudomonadati > Pseudomonadota > Gammaproteobacteria > Enterobacterales > Enterobacteriaceae > Citrobacter > Citrobacter sp. RHBSTW-00029. The sequence goes on along the minus strand of NZ_JABXRT010000001.1, from coordinate 1,884,330 downwards.
AACGGTTTTGTTGTGTCCGCCACGGGAAAAGAGATGAAGGTGCAGTACCGGTATGACGCGGAAGGCTACCCGCTCGGTAAAACCACCATCAGTAAGGACAATACGCTGCAGGTTGAGGCTAAACCGTCAGTCGATCCATTGAAAAAACTGGATTACACGGCAGTAAGCATACTGAACGATCACCCTTTAGGTAACGTCAAACAAACCTGTGAGTATGATTCGTATGCTAATCCGGTCAACTGCCAGCTGGTTATCGTTGACGAAAGCGTAAAGCCGGCAGTTGAGCATCATTACTCGATTGAAAACACCATTGATTACTACTAACCGTTTTTACTGAGCGGTAGGTTGTAACAGGCTGGAACCCGGTATTTTGTGATCGGCAAGATATTGCTGTTGGAAGATACACATGCGAATGGTGTTACGATATTGGCCGTTAATAAAGAACTCATGAATCAATTCACCTTCGACCATAAAGCCAAGTTTGCGGTAGATGTGAATGGCTTTTTCGTTCTCTTTATCAACGATCAGATACAGCTTATATAAATTAAGCACGGTAAAACCGTAATCCATCGCCAGCTTTGCCGCGCGCGTTGCCAGACCTTTTCCCTGGTAATCCGGGGAAATGATGATCTGAAATTCAGCCCGGCGGTGCACATGGTTTATTTCAACCAGCTCCACCAGCCCGGCTTTCTCACCGTCACACTCGACCACAAAACGGCGTTCACTTTGGTCGTGAATGTGTTTGTCATACAGGTCTGACAGCTCAACAAACGCTTCGTAAGGTTCTTCAAACCAGTAGCGCATGACGCTGGCGTTGTTATCAAGCTGATGGACGAAACGTAAATCTTCACGCTCCAGCGGGCGCAGCTTTACACTGAGGGCGCTTGCCATATCGTATCCTTTCAATATCTTCTGGTGAGCACAATGATTATGGGGCAACGGTGCGCCCAGTGCGGCGATCGAGACAACGCAGGGTGTTAGGTTCCCAATACGCATTCAGGTTCGCGCTTTGTTCGCATTTATCACGGCTATCAAAAGCAGCGTCGGCTTTGTCCCACTCTTTCTCTGTACGCTTGTTGACTTTCTGACGCAACTGACGCGTATCGTTCCATTGTTCCTTTTCCATTGCAGCCTGTTGACGACTTTGCGCACTGTCCCCGGACTCTATGACCAGTTTACTGGTTTCAGCAAATACGGAAGAGGTGTACACGGCCGCCGCCAGCGTCAGCATGGCCGTCAGACACAGGCGTTTGGTCAGTGTAATTTTCATGGCGAATTCCTTTAATGAGAAAGGGAAAAAAACGATAAAACAGGGTTAAATTCTACACTATTCCTGCGCCAGGGCATACCCACTGGGCGCATATAGATACGTTGGACATATTCTGTCGTATCATGGTTAAACCGAAGGTAACTGAATTACTTCAATGCTTAAGACAACATTACTTTTCTTCGTCACCGCGTTATGCGAAATCATTGGCTGCTTTTTACCCTGGCTCTGGCTTAAGCGTGGGGCGACGGCCTGGTTGCTGGTTCCCGCTGGGGTGTCATTAGCGCTGTTCGTCTGGTTGCTGACGCTACATCCGGCGGCGAGCGGGCGGGTATATGCCGCGTATGGTGGTGTCTACGTGGTGACTGCACTGCTCTGGTTACGCATTGTCGATGGCGTAAAACTGAGCCTGTACGACTGGTCCGGCGCGTTAGTAGCACTGTGCGGGATGTTGATCATCGTTGCCGGATGGGGGCGCGCATAGCGCCTTTTTTGTGATCAGTGAGCGTTTTTTTGATCTTCATACTTGTATGGTAGTAGTTCAGTTGGGTAAATTTCCTGCATCACAAGAAGAGATGTAAGGATTAAAAAATGAAGATTGTCGGGGCTGAAGTTTTTGTTACCTGTCCAGGACGTAATTTTGTCACGCTGAAAATCACGACAGACGATGGGATCACTGGATTAGGGGATGCCACGCTTAACGGGCGTGAATTATCCGTGGCGTCCTACCTGAAAGATCATGTGTGTCCACAGCTAATTGGACGTGATGCGCATCGAATTGAGGATATCTGGCAGTTTTTCTACAAGGGGGCTTACTGGCGCCGCGGCCCGGTAACGATGTCGGCGATTTCTGCGGTGGATATGGCCCTGTGGGATATCAAAGCGAAGGCGGCGAATATGCCGTTGTACCAGTTGCTGGGGGGCGCATCACGCGAAGGCGTCATGGTGTACTGTCACACAACGGGTCATTCCATTGATGATGTGCTGGAGGATTACGCGCGTCATAAAGAGATGGGATTTAAAGCGATCCGTGTGCAGTGTGGTGTACCGGGAATGAAGACCACCTACGGAATGTCTAAAGGTAAAGGCCTGGCCTACGAACCTGCGACCAAAGGCCAGTGGCCGGAAGAGCAGCTGTGGTCGACGGAGAAATATCTCGATTTCACACCGAAATTGTTTGAAGCCGTCCGCAACAAATTTGGTTTTGATGAACATCTTCTGCATGACATGCATCACCGTCTGACGCCAATTGAAGCGGCTCGTTTTGGTAAGAGCATTGAACAATACCGTTTGTTCTGGATGGAAGACCCAACCCCCGCTGAAAACCAAGAGTGCTTCCGCCTGATTCGCCAGCATACGGTCACGCCGATTGCGGTAGGGGAAGTGTTCAACAGTATCTGGGACTGCAAGCAGCTTATTGAAGAACAGCTGATCGACTATATTCGCACCACTATTACCCACGCAGGCGGTATCACCGGTATGCGTCGTATTGCTGATTTTGCCTCACTTTATCAGGTACGCACGGGTTCTCATGGACCTTCCGATTTGTCGCCAGTCTGCATGGCCGCTGCGCTGCATTTCGATCTGTGGGTACCCAATTTCGGGGTGCAGGAATATATGGGGTACTCAGAACAGATGTTGGAAGTGTTCCCGCATAACTGGACCTTTGATAACGGCTACATGCATCCAGGTGACAAACCAGGGCTCGGTATTGAGTTTGACGAAAAACTTGCAGCGAAATATCCGTACGATCCCGCATATCTGCCGGTCGCCCGTCTTGAAGATGGCACGCTATGGAACTGGTAAGGAGTGATTTGTTATGAATAGTATTGTGATTGAAAAACCGAATATGCTTGTTATCGCACAGCGACCAGTACCAGAACCCTCAGCAGGAGAGGTCCGGGTAAAAGTAAAACTGGCGGGGATTTGCGGTTCAGACAGCCATATTTATCGTGGACATAATCCATTTGCGAAATATCCGCGAGTTATTGGCCATGAATTCTTTGGTGTAATTGATGCTGTAGGTGAAGGGGTTGAACGTTCGCGTATAGGTGAACGTGTGTCCGTTGATCCGGTTATCAGTTGTGGACATTGTTATCCCTGTTCGATTGGTAAACCTAACGTTTGCACATCGCTGGTGGTGCTGGGCGTGCATCGGGATGGCGGTTTCAGCGAGTACGCTGTCGTGCCGGCGAAAAATGCCTGGACGATCCCCGATACCGTGCCCGATGAGCATGCCGTTATGGTCGAACCTTTTACCATCGCCGCAAACGTGACCGGACAAGTTAAACCAACAGAGAACGATATCGCACTGATTTACGGGGCAGGCCCGATGGGGCTCACGACTGTTCAGGCACTTAAACATGTCTATAAAGTAAAAACGGTAGTGATTGCAGACAGAATTGACGAACGTTTGACGATGGCAAAACAGTGCGGTGCTGACTGGACAGTCAATAATGGGCAGCAATCATTGCAGGATTTTCTTGCTGAGAAGACACTGAAACCTACGATTATCGTGGATGCGGCTTGTCATCCATCCATTTTACAGGAGGCTATCACGCTGGCATCACCGGCTGCGCGTATAGTTTTAATGGGATTCTCCAGCGAGCCTTGCCAGATTGTGCAGCAAGGTATTACAGGGAAAGAGCTTTCAATCTATTCTTCAAGATTAAATGCAAATAAATTCCCGGTTGTTATTGATTGGTTGGTCAAAGGACTTATCGACCCCAATAAACTTATTACCCATACTTTTGACTATCACCACGTTACCGACGCAATTGAATTGTTTGAGAAAGATCAGCAGCATTGCTGCAAAGTTTTACTCACATTCACTGAATAATATTAATAACTGCGAGCAAGTGGTACGCATCTTACCTCTTAGAGATAGCCAATATGAATCAAGAAAAACACGAAAGGTCAACGAAAGATCTGGTGAGAGCAGCCGTTTCAGGGTGGTTAGGGACAGCTCTCGAATTTATGGATTTCCAATTATATTCATTGGGTGCCGCGCTGGTATTTCATGAAATATTTTTCCCGGAGCAATCTGCCGCGATGGCACTCATTCTGGCAATGGGTACCTACGGTGCGGGATATATTGCTCGTATCGTTGGAGCATTTATATTTGGCAAAATGGGCGACAGCATTGGACGTAAAAAGGTGCTGTTTATTACCATTACCATGATGGGGATCTGTACAACATTAATAGGCGTACTGCCAACGTATGCACAAATCGGTATCTTTGCGCCCGTATTACTGGTGACGCTGCGTATTGTGCAGGGTCTCGGTGCAGGGGCCGAAATCTCTGGGGCTGGTACAATGCTCGCTGAGTACGCACCAAAAGGAAAACGCGGTATCATTTCCTCTCTTGTTGCAATGGGAACTAACTGCGGCACATTAAGTGCTACTGCAATCTGGGCCGTGATGTTCTTTGCCCTTGATCGTGAGGAATTGTTAGCCTGGGGTTGGCGAATTCCGTTTCTGGCGAGTGTAGTGGTTATGGTTTTTGCCATCTGGTTGCGAATGAACCTCAAAGAAAGTCCAGTATTTGAGAAAGTTAATAATGAGGAAAACGCACCTGCATTGAATAACCCGTCAGAAAATACGCTGGGTGCAATGTTTACCAGTAAATCTTTCTGGTTGGCAACCGGCTTACGTTTTGGACAGGCGGGTAACTCAGGTTTAATTCAGACTTTCCTTGCCGGATATTTGGTGCAAACATTGTTGTTTGATAAATCAATACCGACAGATGCCTTAATGATTAGTTCTGTGCTTGGATTTATTACAATACCCTTACTAGGGTGGTTGTCAGATAAATTTGGTCGCCGTTTACCATATATAATTCTGAATATATCTGCAATTATTCTTGCTTATCCAATGTTATCGATTGTTGTAGATAAAACGTATAGCCCCGGCGTCATTATGACAGCGCTGATTGTTATTCATAATTTTGCGGTGCTGGGATTGTTCGCACTCGAAAATATCACCATGGCTGAAATGTTCGGTGCGCGTAATCGCTTCACCCGAATGGCAATTTCAAAAGAGGCCGGTGGATTGGTGGCCGTTGGTTTTGGTCCTGTTCTGGCCGGTATTTTCTGCAACATGACAAATTCCTGGTGGCCGATTCTGGTGATGGTTATGGCTTACTCGCTGATTGGTTTGGTTTCAGCATTGCTAATGCCTGAAGTGAAAGACCGTGATTTGAGTGTCCTGGAAGATGCTGCGGAAGTGAGCAAAACCGAGACGGTTCGTGCTGGAGCCACTCAGGCTGGCTAGTACGGACAGGGTATGGTCAGGTCTGAACTGATGGCCTGATCATGCTATTACACAGCTTTAAATGATGTCATACCAATCATAGAAAGTTTAATGCAAATCAAAACATACAACCATACAGGCGTTACTCTGAAACAGTCCTGATTTCATTGATAAGTAGGTCATACAATGCAAAACAAGCTCTTAGCGGCAAAGGCTGCACTTCCTGGCTACGATCGTACAAAACTGGTTCCGCGTATTGTTCATCTGGGGTTCGGTGCTTTCCACCGTGCACACCAGGGGGTATACGCTGACATCCTGGCAGCAGATCACAATAGTGACTGGGGATACTGCGAAGTAAACCTGATTGGTGGAGAGCAGCAGATTGCTGATTTGAAACAGCAAGATAACCTGTACACCGTTGCGGAAATGTCTGCGGATGCCTGGACCGCAAGAGTTGTTGGCGTGGTTAAAAAGGCGTTGCATGCGCAGGTTGATGGTCTGGAAGCTGTACTGGCTGCGCTGTGCGAACCGCAGGTGGCGATCGTTTCCCTGACCATAACTGAGAAGGGGTATTGCCATTCTCCGGCTACCGGGCAATTGATGCTGGATAACCCGATGATTGCCGCCGACCTGCAAAACCCAAAACAGCCGAAGACGGCACCGGGTGTGGTGGTTGAAGCACTTGCACGCCGTAAAGCCGCAGGTTTAGGTGCGTTTACCGTGATGTCCTGCGACAACATGCCTGAAAACGGCCATGTGATGCGCAATGTTGTCACTGCGTATGCCCGGGCGGTGGATGCTGAGCTGGCTGCATGGATCGAACAACATGTGACGTTCCCGTCAACAATGGTTGACCGTATTGTCCCAGCGGTAACCGCAGATACGCTGGACAAAATTGAACAACTTACCGGGGTACGCGATCCGGCGGGTGTGGCATGCGAACCGTTCCGTCAGTGGGTCATTGAAGATAACTTTGTCGCAGGGCGTCCAGAGTGGGAAAAAGCCGGGGCTGAACTGGTGGCAGATGTTATCCCGTTCGAAGAGATGAAGTTGCGTATGCTTAACGGCAGCCACTCTTTCCTTGCTTACCTCGGCTACCTGGCAGGATATCAACACATCAACGACTGCATGGGTGATGAGAACTATCGTGTCGCCGCCCGCGCGTTGATGCTGCAGGAGCAAGCGCCAACATTAAAAGTGAAAGGGGTGGATCTTCAGCATTATGCCGACTTACTGATTGACCGCTATAGCAACCCGGCGTTACGCCACCGTACCTGGCAGATTGCCATGGACGGTAGTCAGAAACTGCCGCAACGTATGCTTGACTCTGTGCGTTGGCATATCGTGCACGGCAGTGGTTTTGATCTGCTTGCACTCGGTGTGGCGGGTTGGATGCGCTATGTCGGGGGCGTGGATGAGCAGGGACAAGCCATTGAAATTAGCGATCCGCTGTTGCCAGTGATCCAGAAAGCGGTACAGAACAGTCACGAAGGTGAAGATCGTGTGCAGACGCTATTGGCTATTGACGCTATTTTTGGTGACGAACTGCCACAGGTTGAACGGTTTAAAAAGCGGGTTACAGAAGCGTACCTGACTTTGCTGGCGGAAGGCGCGAAGGCAACGGTTGCAAAATATGCTGCGAAATTACTGTCAGTAAGATAACGCTTTATGTCGCCATCCGGCTTTAACGACAGCCAGATGGCGCATTGTTTTTGGCATTCACACCAATTAGTTCATGCCTAAACGAATCAGTTCGAGGGGGGCATATTTGCCTTCACATCCTTCGATTTCCACTGTTTTACCGCGGCGGATTTGCTCAGCGGTCAGGCCATCGGTGTCAATGGCTGTAATACGGCCGGTGAGTCCGGTGTCACTAATCATGACTCGGCTGCCAGTGGTGATTGCGTTGCGGTTACGATCGTATGTTTTCATGGTGTTTTCTCCTTTCCAACTTACCGTCAAAGCCCGTGGGCTTTTAGTCCCACGTAACGGGCGCAATATAAATACGCTTCTCGTTAATGATTTTTTTTGTTTTCGATCAAAATCACAGCTTTTTTTATGGGGATATGCAGGAGAGGGAATTGTTCGGGGAAACTCACCTCAGTGAGAGGTGAGCTACGTATTAGTCTTCGCTAAACCAGTCGCTATTTTCCTGACGAATAAGCTGAACAGATTCGCTAATTTCCTGTAGATGCAGCATCATTGCATGCTCGACGGCATCGCCATCATGTTTTACCAGCGCTGTAAAGATATCATGGTGCTGACGAAGTAGCATTTCAGGTGGGGAGACATGATCCAGACTCATATAGCGCACACGGTCAATCGTGGCTTTAATATTCTCGACGGTGTCCCAGGCAAGCTGGCAATCAGCGATTAATGCCAGCTTCTGATGAAACTCATCATCAAGCTGGAAGAAATCGTTGAGCTGCTTACGGTCGATGGCAATGCGTTGCTGGTGCAGATTCTGTTCCAGTTGATAGCACTGGTTATCGGTGATCATCGAGGCGGCGCGGCGGGCTACGGCACACTCAATGGCCTGACGTACAAAACAGCCATTTTGCACCTGCGACAGCGAGATCTTATTCACGTAACTGCCACGTTGTGGACGGATCTGAATCAAACCGTTTTCTGCCAGTTTGATGAATGCTTCTCGTACCGGCTGGCGAGACACGTTAAAGCGTACGGAAACCTCTTTCTCCGACAATGGCGTACCAGGTGCAATCAGACAATGCACGATATCGCTGCGAAGAATACGGTAAATCTGTTGATTTACCGGCTGTGTAGGGTTGAGCTGCGTTTCTACGGTCATTCATTCTTACTTATTAGAGAGTTAACCCGGCTATTTTATCACTTATCGAGCGCTTTCTATACCCGGCACAAGGCCGGGTATCTCATTTAGCTTCGATGCACGCTAAGCCCGGCAAAAGACTGGGTGACTGGCATCATCTCAAGGGTATTGATGTTGACATGAGCCGGTAACGAAGCAACCCACCATACAGCTTCAGTGACATCCTGCGGAGTCAGTGCAGTGGTATTTTCGTAGGTTTTACCTGCTTTATCATCGTCGCCTTTGAAACGCACATTAGAGAACTCGGTACCGCCAACCAGTCCGGGTTCAATGTCGGTAACGCGGATCGCCGTGCCGTGTAAGTCTGTACGCAGGTTCAGACTAAACTGACGAACAAACGCTTTGGTTGCACCATAAACGTTCCCGCCAGCGTACGGCCAGCTACCGGCGGTAGAGCCGATATTAATTATGTGTCCGCGGTTACGCTCGACCATGCCAGGCAGAACGGCACGAGTCATATAAATCAGGCCTTTGTTGTTGGTATCGATCATGGTTTCCCAGTCATCGACATTCGCTTTGTGGGCTGGCTCAAGACCCAGCGCCAGACCGGCATTGTTGACCAGGATATCGATATTGCGCCATTCGGCAGGCAGGGTGTCCAGCATCTCTTCAATGGATGCGCGATTGCGTACGTCAAGCTGGGCGATATACAGATTATTACCCAGTTCATCTTTCAGTTCCTGCAGACGTTCCTGGCGGCGTCCGGTGGCAATAACTTTATGCCCATTCTCAATAAAACGACGCGTAATGCACTCACCAAAACCTGCTGTTGCTCCGGTTACTAAAACGATCATCTCACTGTTCCTCAACGCTTTTTATGTAGTACTACCATAGCACGTCATTTCTGTTCAGAGCTATTCCTGCTTAACGAGATTGCGGTCAAATCCTGGGAGGCCTACTCTAGTAAACAAATCGTTTTCAGGAGGAAAAGATGTCGTTAACAAATCCTTTTTTGCACCACAGCACATTACCTTACCAGGCACCGCAATTTGATCAGATTGAAGATTGCCATTATCGGCCCGCGTTTGATGAAGGTGTGAAACAAAAACGCGCTGAAATAGCGGCGATTGTGCAAAACCAACAGGCTCCTGATTTCACAAATACGTTGCTGGCGCTTGAGCAAAGTGGGGCGTTGTTGACGCGCGTCACCAGCGTTTTCTTTGCGATGACGGCAGCGCATACCAACGATGAGCTGCAGCGTCTTGACGAGGAGTTCTCCGCCGAACTGGCCGCGCTGGCCAATGATATCTATCTCAATGACGCACTTTTTGCGCGTATAGATGCCGTCTGGCAGCAACGCTCTTCGCTGGCGCTGGAAGGTGAATCATTGCGTCTGTTGGAGGTGGTTCACCAACGCTTTGTGTTGGCTGGTGCATGTCTTAATGATGCCGATAAAGCACGCCTGAAAGCGCTAAATACGGAGTCGGCGACGTTAACCAGCCAGTTCAATCAGCGTCTGCTGGCGGCGAACAAAGCGGGTGCACTGATCGTGGATGATGTCCGGCAGCTTGACGGACTCAGCGCAGAAGAAATTGCCGTTGCGGCGCAAGCCGCCAGCGACAAAGGACTTGAGGTTCGCTGGGTTATCCCACTATTGAACACCACACAACAACCGGCACTTGCTGCGTTACGCGATCGACAGACACGAGAAAACCTGTTTACCCAGGCATGGACACGGGCGGAAAAAAATGATGCCAACGATACTCGCGCTATCATTAAACGGCTGGTGGAGATCCGCAGAGAGCAGGCAACATTACTGGGTTTTGCGAATTTTGCTGCCTGGAAAATTGCCGACCAGATGGCGAAAACGCCAGAAGCGGCACTTTCTTTTATGCGGGCGATCGTGCCCGCTGCACGTCAACGCGCGCTGAATGAGCAGGCTGAAATTCAGAAAGCGATTAATCAGCAACAGGGACAATTCGAGGTTGAGGCCTGGGACTGGGCATTTTATGCCGAGCAGGTGCGTCGTGAAAAATATGCTCTTGATGAAGCTCTGATTAAACCTTACTTTGCCCTGGATACGGTGCTGAATGAAGGTGTTTTCTGGACAGCAAACCAGCTATTTGGCATTAAATTCATCGAGCGCTTTGACATCCCTGTTTATTATCCGGATGTACGGGTTTGGGAGATTTTCGATCATGATGGCGTAGGACTGGCGCTATTTTATGGTGATTTCTTTGCCCGTGAATCAAAAAGCGGTGGTGCCTGGATGGGAAATTTTGTTGAGCAATCTCTGCAAAATGAAACCAGGCCGGTAATTTACAACGTCTGCAATTATCAGAAACCTGCTCAGGGCCAACCCGCCTTGCTGCTGTGGGATGATGTCATCACGTTGTTCCATGAGTTCGGACACACGTTACATGGTCTGTTTGCCAGCCAACGGTATGCGACGCTGTCGGGCACGAATACCCCGCGTGATTTCGTCGAATTCCCGTCGCAGATAAACGAACACTGGGCGAGTGATCCGCAGGTTTTCGCGCGTTATGCTCGCCATGTTGAAACGGGTGAAAAAATGCCCCAGCCATTGCTGGAGAAGATGCAACGGGCCAGCTTGTTTAACAAAGGCTATGATATGACGGAGCTTCTCAGTGCTGCATTGCTGGATATGCGCTGGCACAGCCTGGAGCAGTGTGTGTCATCGCTGTCAGTTGATGAATTTGAGCAGCAGGCCCTGGCTGCGGAAGGATTGGATCTGCAGGCTGTACCGCCGCGTTATCGCAGCAGCTATTTTGCCCATATATTCGGTGGTGGCTATGCCGCAGGGTATTATGCCTATTTATGGACGCAAATGTTGGCCGATGACGGCTATCAGTGGTTTGTAGAGCAGGGCGGATTGACCCGTGAAAACGGACAGAAATTCCGCGAAGCGGTTTTGTCCCGTGGTAACAGCACTGATTTAGCTGAGCTTTATCGCCAGTGGAGTGGCCGCGACCCCAAAATGGAGCCAATGCTCAAACACCGTGGTTTGAGCGCTTAAGACATTGTCAGCCAAAAAGTTAAACCGGGCGCGATGCCCGGTTTTTAGCTGGATTTTTTCTTCATCAAAATTCCTCCCTAAAATGAATCCTTAAATTCTGCAAAATTTGCAGGGGGGCCTTCCTCCGCTCTGTGCCAGAAGTGAACGTGGTTAGCGACTGCCTCTTGCAAAGGCGAGGGCGAAGGCCAGGATCCATTTAGATATTTAAAAGTTAAAGCAATAAGTCCTGCGCCATCTTCAAGGCATCATTTGAATACGTATCTGGGCCAGGCACATTACAACCCTCCGTGCCCATCCAGGTTTCTTCCAGACTCAGTCGTTCGCACGCGTGTATTCAGCGTCAATCGCTTCCGCATCCGCGCGCCAGCGGGAAAAAAGGGATTGTCGCTCGCGGATCGCCTGCATCGTTGTCTCAAGGTTGATCATTTCGTCCTGCATCTGTGCGAAGCCGGTAAAATGCTTACGGTCAAAATCACTCTCTTCCAGCGTATTAATCAACCCCTCGCGCTGCTGATTAAAATTTCCCACCATGGATTCAATCATTTTCTTGAACTCTTCTTCACGTTTCGCTTGGTTATAGGTATCCCAGAGTTCAAGCGCAACGCCGACAAATACCAGCGCGCCGTTCATGCCTTTTGCAAATTTTATGGCACCCCAGGGCTTAAATTTCAGAAATTTGCCCAGTTCTAATCCGGCCATTTTGCCAACCGTTACCACGCCATCACGCGCCGCAATCACGGTTGTACTGTTGATGAAATTGCTCTTAACGATGTAATTGAGCCCTTGCTTACCCATGGCTGCAATATTACCGTTGTAATGATTAATCTCCGCACTGTAGCCCAGATGCATTTTCCGGATAGCATTGTTAACGGACTGGACACGACGATCGAACTCGTTTTCGAGACGGGTATTAATCACGATGCCTTTTTCGCCTATTTCGTTCTCGAAAAATTCCACATAGGTTTCGAGACTTAGGCCTTTGGCCCTCAAAATCAAATCTTTAAAGTAATCAGTAACGAAGGTTTTCAAACTGATGCGGGCGTCAGTGATGTCGCGTTGCATCATGAGCAGCTCTTTAGAGAGCCGGGTATGCATCGATGAAAGACCTTCAACCTCCTTCTTAATTCGATCATCGTTAGCGATCGCCTCAGGAAGTTTCCGGAACAAAATATCCTTTATTACGCTCTTTTTCGTCTCTTCACACAGTGCCAGTGCACCGCCGCTGCGCTCGATTTTGTAACTCGTCGCATCCTGCAATTCGACGATGTGGGACAGGGCCAGGAATTTCTCAGGGTTCTCCAGCCAATATTCCGTTCCCATATCAAAGGGGTTGGCCGCAACAGCAACAATACTGAGCGCATCACGTTCCTGCTGGGTCAGCGCAATCAGGTCACTAAGACGAGAACTCACATTTTGGCGTTTCACCAGCATATTGGACGTGTAATCCTCTTCGTCCTCTACGTCCGCTACCTCATCAAAACGGCTAAGCACAAACACCGTTCGGTCGAGCAGGTTCAGTGTGCGGAACAACCATTCAAGGTCGGCCTTGTGGCTTTCTTTAATCGGGTTGGTGGAGTTCATTACGTAGAGGATCAGATGTGCCTCGCTGATATACTTTTTTGTCATGTCCTTGTATTTTTCGACGACTCGGGTGTCCTCATTGAACTGCTCTTTAAAACCAAACAGCCCAGGCGTATCGATCAGAACAAAATCAGAACCCACGTCGTACACTTTGACTTCGTTGGATGACTCCTGATGGCTGATGTTCATGCTGGCTTTATCCAGACGCCCCATCCATGCCGCTGCAATGGAGGTTTTACCTTCGGAAAAACCACCGATCAGAGCGATTTTTAATTTCCCATTCGCAGCATTCTCTTTGGCCGCCTCAATTTTATGAATAAGTTGCACATCGACCGGGACACCGACCTTTTCTCCCTGTTCGAGAAATGCAGTCAGTTCATCCAAAATGTAAATATTGCGTAACTGTTGCGCTTTAAAAGCCTCAAGCGTTTTTTCCATTACTTAGCTCCAGAAAAATCAATTTCATTAGATAACAGGCGCAACGCTGCGGCCGCCTGAGTCAAAATCTCATTTATGCTCGATACCTGCTGTACCGGTGCTTCCAACATTACTTTGAGTTCGGCTATTTTCTTCTTCAATTCAGGGAAGGCCTTTTCGATACCTTCTAAGATTGTGTCATTCATATGAGAGGCCACATTGCTGAGATTTTTGTCAGTTGACTGCTTCTGTTGCGACATTTTGTAGTTGGAGCTGAAAAAGCTGCGCACCGCCTTGTAAGCCGCAAAGGCAAGGCTTGCGAGTGCAGGGGCAAGGACTAGCCACCCCGCGGGGTTCCAAAATAACAGCGCACCTCCTGCAAGCGATGCCAATAGCCCTGAGACCTTGATGCCATTATCAATATCAATGGTGAGTGGAAACTCACTACTGAACTGATGTTTTTGCAGGCTTTCGAAGGTGTCGAGTATTTCGTGAGCGTGCTGCTGGAATTGCTCAATGATGTCGCTAGTCTCAAGCTGAAAACGTTCGAGCTCTTTTTTCAGTGCTTCTGAGAGGGATTTTTCAAGCTTACCGTGCTCCCTGCTGATGGCAGACTCCAGCTCACTTTTAAAACGGTCGGTGCTAATGTCACCGTCAATGGCCTGATAAACTTGTTCCCGTGCCTGATTACGGAACTGGCTAATTCCCTCATCAGCTCGGTCAATCAGTCGCTGGTACAGTGACTTCAGAGCAAGGTCAAGCTGCTTATGCGCACTGTCTTTTTTATCACTGAACTGACTGGCAAGCCCGGCATAGGTGTCCTGTTGCAGCGTAGTCACTTGTGCAGCAATATCATCCAGCACAATACGAGTTTTTTGGGTATTTGAGCGGGTAATTTTTTCTTTGCTGTCGGTCACGAGCTGCTGTGTTAATACGCGCGCAAGTTCCGCAACGCCCGTTTTCTCAAGTAACTGTTCTCTGGTAAAGGATTTTAGAAATTTATCGCGGCTTTTAATGTGCGACCCACCAGGCACCAAATGTTCAGCCACACTGAGAAACCCTGGCATGGCACTGACAACCAGCGTATCTCGATAGTTGTCACCCAGTTGTTCGCGCATTTTTTCATTAAGATCCTTGATACTCTGCGCTTCATCTTGATCCACCAAAGGTTTGCTAAGACCCATCGCATTTGTCACACGCTTATTAAACAATGTCCAGACCTCGGTCTGTGCATTAAGGTGTGATTTAATTTTCTCCAGTGTTCCGGGATTTTCTTCATCACCTTTCTGCGGCGCAGTTGCTTTGCTGGTTACATAAAACACCGCATGCGCTTTCTCGACCGCTCGCTTAATTTGTTCGAGCACCTTGCTCTCTTTACCTTCAATACCAGGAATATCCAGTAGAGCAAAACGCTGGCCATGGGCTTCGAAAGGATAAAGAGTGGCGTCCAGAGTGAAGTCTGACAGACCAGTGCCGATGATTTCACCATCCGCCAGCGCGTTTAGTTCGCCAAGTTGGTTCTCCACTCTTGCCCGTAGCTCTAAAATCGTCTGCCGCTCTCTGTCGCATTCCGCTTGCTGGCTTGTTAAGGACTGTGTTGCCTGACTAATTTCAGCGTCCAATGCCAGCTGTCGCTTCCTCAGCTGTTGTTGTTGCTTTTGCTCTGGGGACAGAATGTATAGGGCTATCAGTCGACGTATTGCGGACCAATGCTTTTTCTGATCTTCGATAAGCGTGCTCAGTAGCGACAATTCTTTCTCAAGTTCAGCTTCCCGCGCAGCATAACTTCCTCGTAATTCTGCTAAAGCCCGGCTAAGGGCCTCGGTCCGGGTCTCATTGTCTTTCAACAGCCGGTCGCTGTTTTCAAGAATCTCAGGCGAGAGATTATGTTGTTGCTGATACCTGCGAAAAGCATCTTGTCTGGCGAGTTTAGATTCTTCCTTAAGCAGGATGCGCAGTGCCTCAATAACTGTTGATTTTCCGGCGTTTGTTTCGCCATAGAAGGCGATAGTAAACGTCTCCCACTCTGCATTCGCGCTCAAGCTTTCGATGGCTTCATTTAACCGTGTCTGGAAACTTTCAAGTTGAAGACGGGCCTGGTCGTTGGCTTTCTTTAGCGCAGTGTCGGTTACAGGCTTAGTAAGATTATCGAGAATGCGTCCAACTTCTTGTGAGATTTTCTTGTAGACCTGTCCGGAGGTCTCAATAACAGCAGACATGCAGAATCCTTTGAAGTTAATTCGTTTTACTCAGTTGGGTTGCGGCAGGCAGGTAGACTGCATATCCTTTCAACACATTGCGCGATCGCCCAACTTAAAACTATACCGCGCATCTAGCGTCTGTTGCTGTTGGCGGCATACACGACCCCGCCATATATACAGCTCCTAATGTTGAATCGGCAGAATGAGAAATTTCTTTAATAAAAACGGATTGATAGATGAGAAGGTAAGGTGAAAGTGATGAACTGACTTACACACCGTTGTTTAACACACAACGATTTAAGAAGCGCCTTCATCAGAAGTAAAATCATCTGCGAACTTCCGCTGTTCGCTCACCGTGGATCTTTGGCTCAGTTAGATTGTCCGCTTTGTGCTGTGAGTTCAATGGGGCGCTTCATACATCAACGTATAGCTTCTATTAACGCCGATCCTTGATTCCCAAAGGTACGTGTCACGGTGTGCCATATAAATTTATCAGTCGGTACACATTAAGATTGAAATGATATATCTATGAGGGAATATCTTCCCCAAAACGATATGCAACTTATCTACTATGACACATATCTGAAGCGTGAAATCGCGCTCTGTCACTGGGATGATGCTCCCTCTTTTTTCTATAAGGATTATATTCGGGTAGATAAGCTGATTTCAGGTATGGGCGGGCAGATTCTTTACCACGAAGCCGTTCATTGAGGAAATTGTTTTCAAATATCACATTTCATGTGGTTAATATTATCGTCATTTTTGCGATTTAACTCATGGGTGTTCGGTTCCATTAAATGTAAAACAAGAAAAATAGAATAAAATCTATCGCATTGGTTATCATGATTGTTTTAATTTCAAGTTAATTTATTATCATGCGAAGTAATCTTTTTTTTCTTTCCTTAATATTAATTACTATTAAAAAATTTACATAAGTTTTCCTTTTGGGCGCTAAAATGCCCATGTCTAAATGTTCATACAGGGAAGGAAACCGTGATGATCAGAAGAACGCAGGAAATAGATGTAATTTTAATCGAACTTAACAAATCAATTGATGCTCATTATAAGTGGCTGGTGAAAATGTTCCGCTGTGTGGTGTCATCAGACGTTACTCAGCCTGATATTTCGGGCGATGACTCTCACGCTGTTTGTCAATTTGGGCAGTGGCTCAAGAACCATCCACAGCACGATGATGATGAATGCAGTTATGTCAGCAATATTCACGCGACACATGAGAAAATGCATTTGTTAGGCAAGGAATTGCTATTGGCAATCGTGGAAGAGCGTAGCCATTCATGGCATTTCGACAGTTTCCAGGATGCGTTACTGGGATTTACGTCTGCGGTCATGGACTACAAAATATATTTACTGACTATCCGCAGTAATATTGATGTGTTAACAGGTTTGCCTGGCAGAAGAATGCTTGATGAGTCGTTTGACCAGCAGTTACTCGATGCTGAGCCGCTTAACCTGTACATATTGTTGCTGGATATCGACCGTTTTAAACATGTTAATGATACCTACGGACATCTGGTTGGTGACATGGTGTTGCGCAGTCTGGCGTCAAATTTATTAGCATGGACTCGATACGATGAGGTTGCTTATCGCTATGGTGGTGAGGAGTTTATTGTCATCATCCGAACCAAAACGGACGAGCAGGCATGCCAGGCAGGGTTGCGTCTTTGTCATCTGATTGGCCAGAAAAAAATCCCTTATCCAGAAGGCGAAATCGGCATAACGGTAACGGCTGGCATTACCAGAGTTCAACAGGGTGAAACGCTGGACAGCGGTCTTGGACGTGCTGACAGAGCCATGTATGAAGGGAAACAGACCAGCAGGAATCGCTGCATGTTTATGGATGAAAAAGAGAAAATCACGCTAGTTGGCACTAATGATCAACTGACACCGCGCGTCAGAGCGTGAATTTTATCAGTGTAGACCGGCTGTAGTTACGTTTCGTTTAACTTCCATTGCGGTTGTCGATGATATGTTAGCCGACTATTCGTTATCTTCGCAGGGAATTGCCAGATAACGTATAAAGCAAAACACAAATCTATCCATGCAAGCATTTACCGCTGGTTTCTCCGGCGGTTTTTTTTATCTGTAATTCTGAGAAATGATTCAGGGAAGGGAAGCAGGTAAAAAAATGGCCCCTTGTGCAGTTATGCGACAAGGGGCCGGTTCGGTGCAGGATTATCTCCGTTCATCAATCATCCCATCTGTGGCTAAAATACGCGGCCAGGAAACCGGAAAATAAAATAATTCCCAGAACAGCCATAAAAATATTCATATTACCCAGCATAGTAAATGCTCCTTTATCTATTGAGTTTCCTCTCTTACCTTAATTTCACCTCGTTAATGACTATAGTAGCAATTCGAACTTAAACAAAGAGTGAACTGTGTGAATATTTCGTCTGAAATGTAAGGTTTTGGCTTTTTCTCGGCGAAGAAAATAAATAATCGTGACGAAACAGGCGCACCCATCTGCAAATAATCATAATTTTATCTTGTAATCCGCTGCAGCTACCGGGTTGTCCGGACACAAGATGTTGCACGTTTATAATGCAACACTGTGTCATGGTGGTTCAATTCTTCTCTCTTGCCGTCATGGCGACGCATTCTTTTTATCTGCATTTCATTGATGGTATTTATAATTTATTGAATTATATGCCTTTTTCATATCTGGCACTGTTTTTGCCTTATTCCTTCTGAACACCCTTAATTTGCACCGTTTTGCCTTTCCGGCTGCACCGGAGCTTTCAGCAAGTCTACTTTCAGGAGTGAAACTATGCAGCGTCGTACATTATTAAAAGCCTTTGCTCTTTCGGCCTCTGTTGTGGCTATGGGGATGAGTTTTAGCGTTCAGGCTGCCGACACCATTAAAGTTGGCATCATGCATTCGTTGTCCGGGACAATGGCTATTTCTGAAACACCGCTGAAGGATGTGGCGTTGATGACCATTGATGAGATCAACGCCAAAGGCGGTGTACTGGGAAAAAAACTGGAGCCGGTAGTGGTTGATCCGGCGTCAAACTGGCCGCTGTTTGCCGAAAAAGCCCGTCAGTTGCTAAGCCAGGACAAAGTGGCGGTGGTTTTTGGTTGCTGGACATCGGTTTCGCGCAAATCTGTACTGCCGGTATTTGAAGAGTTAAACGGCCTGTTGTTTTATCCCGTGCAATATGAAGGTGAAGAGATGTCACCTAACGTTTTCTATACCGGCGCTGCGCCCAATCAGCAGGCCATTCCCGCGGTTGAGTATCTGATGAGTGAAGACGGTGGCAGTGCAAAACGTTTCTTCCTGCTGGGCACCGATTACGTTTATCCGCGAACAACCAATAAAATTCTCCGTGCCTGGCTGCATTCAAAAGGCATTGCGGATAAAGACATTGAAGAGGTTTATACCCCGTTTGGCCACAGCGATTACCAGACCATCGTCGCCAGCATCAAAAAATTCTCCGCCGGGGGAAAAACGGCGGTGGTATCAACCATTAATGGCGACTCTAACGTTCCGTTCTATAAAGAGCTGGCAAACCAGGGTCTGAAAGCGACCGATGTTCCGGTTGTTGCGTTCTCTGTTGGAGAAGAGGAGTTGCGCGGTATTGATACCAAACCCCTGGTAGGCAATCTTGCGGCCTGGAACTATTTTGAATCCGTTGATAATGCCACCAATAAGCAATTTATCGCTGATTACCGCGCCTATGCGAAAGCGCACAAACTACCGAATGCTGATTCTGTGGTCACGAACGATCCGATGGAAGCCACGTATGTTGGCCTGCACATGTGGGCGCAGGCGGTTGAAAAAGCCGGAACGACGGATGTCGATAAAGTCCGTGCGGCCATGGCGGGGCAATCATTCTCTGCACCTTCTGGCTTTACGCTGACAATGGATGCAACGAACCATCACCTGCATAAACCCGTCATGATTGGCGAAATTGAAAGTAACGGTCAGTTTAACGTGGTATGGCAAACGGATGCCCCGGTCCGTGCCCAACCGTGGAGTCCGTATATCGCCGGGAATGATAAAAAATCTGAGCAGCCCGTCAAAACCGCCAGCAACTGATCTTACGCCCTCCTGTGGGAGGGCCCAATTTTGGAGAACGCTATCATGAAAGCCATGCGCTTTATTCGTGGCGTGTTGTTGCTGACGTGGCTTTTGCCGTGGATAGCGCAGGCAACAGATGCCGATACCTTCGCCGCGGCCAGTCGGACACAGCAGGCGACATTACTGGAACAATGGGCGATTAACCCCGATGTTCAGCGTTTACCTTTGCTTAATGCCCTGAGTGGCGAAAACCTGCTGACCGACGACGTTAAAAATGCATTCACGATGAACGGTTCGCGTGTGCAATCTCTGGGGGCGGCCAGCACACCCAGTGGTGAATTAAAAAAAATCCGCCTGACTAACCGCCTGCGTAACCTGGTGGCTGGCACATTGTCTGTTCATCAGTTATTAAGTGACAATGTCACTTTTAGAATGGCTGCTGCCCGAACATTACAACGTGAAGCACTGCCAGTGATGCTGCCATTTTTGCAGCAAAGGCTGCTGCAGGAGACGGATGCTGGCGTGAAATCCACCCTGGCGGCTGCTCTGGCAAACCTGCAACTGAACAGTAGTTCGCCCGATGTCAGGCGCCGGGCCATCGAATTGCTGGGCGCATCCAATGATCCTGAAACACAAGCGCGATTACAGCCTTTCACCCAACTGGAACATGAACCCGATGCGCGTGTACGCGCTGCCGCCAGCGAAAGCCTGAATACCATTGAACATCGAATGAAGGTTGGAGAGTTGCTTGGCCAGGCGTTTATGGGATTATCGCTCGGGTCTATTTTATTGCTGGCGGCGCTGGGGCTGGCCATCACCTACGGACTACTCGGCGTCATTAATATGGCGCACGGTGAAATGCTGATGCTTGGTGCTTATTGTACCTGGATAGTGCAACAGCTGATGAGCCAGTTTTTCCCGCAGTGGTTAGCCTTTTATCCGCTGATTGCGCTGCCGGTTGCCTTCCTGCTGACCGCCGCTATGGGAATGCTGCTGGAACGCACAGTGATCCGCCATTTGTACGGACGCCCACTTGAAACGCTACTGGCAACCTGGGGGATTAGCCTGATGCTGATCCAGTTGGTGCGCATGACCTTTGGTGCGCAAAACCTTGAGGTAGCTAACCCGGCATGGCTGTCGGGTGGTATTCAGGTCTATGCCAATCTGATTTTGCCGTGGAACCGGATTGTGGTGCTGGGATTTGCCATTCTGGTGCTGTCCTTCACCTGGTTGTTGCTGAATAAAACCCGTCTGGGTATGCGCGTGCGTGCAGTGACACAAAACCGCAGCATGGCAGATTGCTGCGGCGTTCCCACGGGGCGCGTGGATATGTTGGCATTTGGTCTCGGCTCCGGCATTGCCGGACTTGGGGGCGTGGCGCTATCGCAGTTGGGCAACGTTGGGCCAGAACTGGGGCAAAGCTACATCATTGATTCATTTTTGGTGGTGGTGCTGGGAGGCGTTGGACAGCTTGCCGGGAGCGTCGCGGCGGCGTTTGGTTTGGGGATTTTCAACAAGATTCTCGAACCGCAGGTTGGGGCCGTCCTCGGCAAAATTATGATTCTGGTGCTGATTATTCTGTTTATTCAAAAACGTCCGCAGGGGCTGTTTGCGCTAAAAGGGAGGGTCATTGACTGATGACGATGCCAATGACATTAACGCTGGCGCGCAAAGCGCCGCGTATTACCTGTGTGCTGGGACTGACTTTACTGCTGGCACTGATTATTCTGCCATTTCTCGCGCTGTTGCCTACGGATCATCCGCTGGCGATATCTGTCTGGACACTGACACTGGTTGGGAAAATTCTCTGTTATGCCATTGTGGCAGTTGCCCTGGATCTGGTGTGGGGATATGCCGGAATGCTCTCGCTGGGCCACGGTATTTTCTTTGCGCTGGGCGGTTATGCGATGGGGATGTACCTGATGCGCCAGGCATCTGGTGAAGGGGTGCCAGCTTTTATGTCGTTCCTGTCGTGGACTGAACTTCCGTGGTTTTGGTGGGGAACGCAGCATTTTCTTTGGGCGATGATGTTGGTTGTTATGGTGCCTGGCTTGCTGGCGTTGGTGTTTGGTTGGTTTGCCTTCCGTTCAAAAATCAAAGGGGTCTATTTCTCCATCATGACGCAGGCGCTGACCTTTGCCGGCATGCTGTTGTTCTTCCGTAACGAAACCGGGTTTGGCGGCAATAACGGATTTACCGGTTTTACCACCATTCTGGGATTTTCGGTGACGGCGACCACGACACGTATCGCGTTGTTCCTGGCGACCGTTGTGCTGCTGATTCTGGCGCTGTGGCTCGGATGGGCGCTGGCTCGCAGTAAATTTGGCCGTATTTTGACAGCCGTTCGCGACGCTGAAAATCGGTTGATGTTCTGCGGGTATGACCCAAAGGGTTTCAAACTACTGGTATGGACACTCTCTGCCGTCCTGTGCGGGCTGGCGGGGGCGCTGTATGTTCCGCAGGTGGGGATCATTAACCCCAGTGAAATGTCACCCACCAACTCAATTGAAGCCGCGATTTGGGTCGCACTGGGTGGGCGCGGTACGTTGATTGGCCCGGTGTTTGGCGCGGTGCTGGTGAACGGCGCTAAAAGTTGGTTTACCGTCATCATGCCTGAATACTGGCAACTGTTTCTCGGCCTGATTTTTATTGGCGTTACGCTGTTTTTGCCTCGAGGCGTAATTGGTCTGTTTCGCAAGGGAGACAAATAATGCAGCCAGATGAAGGGCTTTTTACCCGCCAGATGCCGGGCGATCGTTTTCGCAATCAAACAGATCCGGTGCTCCAACTGGAAAAAATAAACGTTAACTTTGATGGTTTCCAGGCGCTAACGGATTTGACGCTCAATATTGGGGTTGGCGAGTTACGCTGCGTTATTGGACCCAATGGCGCGGGAAAAACCACGTTGATGGATGTCATCACCGGTAAAACGAAGCCGCAAAGTGGGCGGGCGATTTACGATCAATCCATTGATTTAACATCACTCGACGCCATCGCCATTGCTCGCCAGGGCATTGGTCGCAAATTTCAGAAACCGACCGTTTTTGAAGCGTTGACGGTGGAAGAGAACCTCGAGTTGGCGATGAAAAATGATAAATCCGTTTGGGGGTCATTACGGGCGTGTTTATCGGGAGAACAACGGGATCGCATCGATGACATGTTGACGCTGTTGCGACTGAGTAACGAACGCGCCCGTCGTGCCGGACGCCTTTCCCATGGGCAGAAACAATTTCTGGAGATTGGTATGTTGCTGGTGCAGGAGCCGCATTTGTTGCTACTGGATGAGCCAGCTGCCGGGATGACGGATGCTGAGACGGAATACACCGCTGAACTGTTTCGCCAGCTTGCCGGAAAACATTCTCTGATGGTGGTTGAGCACGATATGGGGTTTGTTGAGAGCATTGCTGATCACGTCACGGTATTGCACCAGGGGCGGGTACTGGCCGAGGGGAGCCTGCGCGATGTTCAGGCCAATGAGCAGGTGATTGAAGTGTATCTCGGACGCTAAGGAGTGCTGATGCTACAGGTAAATGAACTAAATCAATACTATGGCGGCAGCCATATCCTGCGTGGCGTGAGTTTTGAGGCGCGTATAGGTGAAGTAACATGTCTGCTGGGGCGTAATGGGGTTGGTAAAACAACACTGCTGAAGTGCCTGATGGGGCTGATTCCAACCCGCAGCGGTAGTGTTATCTGGCAGGGTAAAAACATTACTCTCCGTAAGCCACATCAGCGGGTGCTGGCGGGGGTAGCGTATGTGCCGCAGGGCCGCGATATTTTTCCTCGCCTGACGGTTGAAGAGAATCTGTTGCTGGGACTCTCCCGGTTTTCAGCACAAGAGGCAAAACGTGTACCGGATGAAATTTATGCGTTGTTTCCGGTATTACAGGAGATGAAATACCGGCGGGGTGGTGATTTGTCGGGCGGGCAACAGCAACAGTTAGCTATTGGCCGGGCGCTGGCCAGTCGCCCGCAGTTGTTGATCCTCGATGAGCCAACAGAGGGGATCCAGCCTTCGGTGATAAAAGAGATTGGCCTGGTTATCAGCCAACTGGCCCATCGTGGTGATATGGCTATATTGCTGGTGGAGCAGTTTTATGACTTTGCCGAACAGCTTGCAGACAAATACCTGTTAATGTCGCGAGGCAGCATTATTCAACGTGGATCAGGTGAAAATATGGCAGCAGAAGGTGTGCGTGGGTTGGTTGCCATTTGAATCAGGCGACAGTGCCGTTTTGGCACTGTCGCAGTAATTTTCAGCAGACTGCCGGCTGGCTCCAGGGTTTGGCGCGCATGCCTTTTATCATTAACGCCCAGGCCAGGACAATCGCCACCATTAGTGCGACAAACAGCGACCATGGGGGCAGTGTGGTCAGGATGACCCCGCTGACTAATGGGTTTACCGCCGCGCCAAGCCAGCCCAGTGACTGGGCGGAAAAGTAACTGGCTTTCATACCTGCCGGTGCGATGTTGTCGATCAGCATGTATTCACCCGGCGCGTAGATGACCTCGCCAATGGTGAAAAAGGCGGCTGAAATCCCCCAGAACAGCAGGCTGTTGCCAGAGAAGGTAAAACCGACCAGACCGATAACAAAAAAAAGTGTACCCGCAGCCATCAGCGGGCGGATGTTTGCAGACGTCAGTCTGCGTCCGACAGCATATTGCAGCGATACCACAATTGCTGCGTTGACGGGCAGGACGACCGCCACCACTTTCTCAGCAAAATCACCATCGGCAACCACCATCACGTACTGAGAAATACAGGATGCAAATGCACCACCGACAAAAGAGGCCAGAAAAGCAGACAACGTAAACCAGCATAATGCTTTATCGCGCAGCAAAACTGAGGGTGACCATACTGTCGTGTTCAAACCTTCAGAGGGGATTGCGGAGCGTTTTACCCATGTCTGGATAAACACCAGCGGGAAGGCTGAACATATGGCCGCCAACCAGAACGGCAGGTTAATGCTTTGCATGACCAGTAGCGTGCCCAACGGCGGGCCAACGGTCCAGCCGATGTTCAGCACGGTGTAGTTAAGTGAGAAAATCTTTGTTTTAGTGGTGGCTGAGAGGTTATCGGCAAACCAGGCTTTCAGCACCGTGGCAAACACGGAGTAGGCACAGTTGATCAGCGCGAAGAGCAGAACCACTACCACCACGTTATGCACCAGAGGAATCGCTATAAAGCCGCAAGCAAAGCCCGCGATCGCCAGTAGCATAAAGCGTTTTTTTTCAAATTTATCGGCCAGGATGCCGAATCCAAGACTGAAAACGACGCCAATAGTCAGTGCTACTGTCATTGCATAACCGATCAGATCGACACCCAGGCCATACTGACGACTGAGGTAAATCGTCATGAATGGTAGCGTGGCTCCGCGTCCAATAGTTAATAACAAAGATGACGCGAGTAACGCGAGAGTGGACCTTCTCAGTGAGATATTCATTTTTCTGCCCGACAATGCATGTTGTTATGTTTTTTTTAGATATCAGAAACAAATAGCATGCTAAAAGTGTGATGTACACTCAATAAGTTGTCTGAAAATGCCCTGTGTGGCCTACCTGAATTAATGATCTGTTACGGTACAACGATTTCCGTTACCTTAACTTGTTTACAAAAATTTAATATTTGCAGGGGCGGTGGTATGTCGCGTAAAGATGGGTTGCTGGCGTTACTGGTTGTCGTAGTTTGGGGGCTGAACTTTGTTGTCATTAAGGTGGGACTACACAATATGCCGCCGTTGATGCTGGCAGGCTTGCGCTTTTTACTGGTGGCGTTTCCCGCAATCTTTTTTGTTGCCCGCCCGAAGATCCCGCTCTCGCTGTTACTTGGCTATGGCCTGACCATCAGCTTCGGTCAGTTCGCTTTTCTGTTTAGCGCCATCAAGTTTGGGATGCCTGCCGGTCTGGCATCGCTGGTTTTACAGGCGCAAGCTTTTTTCACTATCGTGCTGGGCGCGTTCGCCTTTGGCGAGCGTTTACAGGGGAAGCAACTGGTCGGTATCGCGCTGGCGGTGTTCGGTGTGCTGGTATTGATTGAGGCGAGCCTCAATGGACAACATGTTGGTATGCTTGGCTTTATGCTGACGCTGGCGGCGGCACTGAGCTGGGCCTGCGGCAATATCTTTAACAAGAAAATTATGCAGCATACTTCGCGTCCAGCGGTCATGTCGCTGGTGGTGTGGAGCGCATTAATTCCTGTCGTACCGTTTTTTCTGGCATCGGCATTGCTTGATGGCCCAGCGCAAATCGTGCAGAGCCTTGTGGCGATCGATATGACTACCATCCTGTCCCTGGTGTATCTGGCCTTTGTGGCGACCATTGTGGGCTATGGCATTTGGGGGTCTCTGCTGGGGCGCTATGAAACCTGGCGTGTTGCGCCATTGTCGTTGCTGGTACCCGTGGTAGGGTTGGCCAGTGCCGCAGTGCTGCTGGATGAAACGTTAACCGGGCTGCAACTGCTTGGTGCATTGTTGATCATGGCGGGGTTGTATATCAACGTGTTCGGTTTTCGCTTGCGCAAGATTGTGCAGGTGAAGAGTTAAAAAAAAAGCCCCGCAGTGACGGGGCTAAATAATTACAGGCTGTGCATATTGTAATAAGGCACGCCTAACTCATCGGATTTATCGCTGCCGGCACCCATATGATTAAAATCGAACGGGGACTGATCGTGCGCAGGGGGCATAATCATCGCGTCGCGATTATTTTGCGTTGTCGGTTGCGGGGTCTGTTCCGCCATGCTCTGGCCCGACGCAACAAGCAGCAGGGCCAGCATCGCATAAGACAGAAGTTTCATGATTTCCTCGGTTACGTCGTTAACTGGCGATTAGCAATTGCATTGATTGAGCGGGAGCAAATACCGGGATTCGCCATGCATATTCGTCACCCGATATTTATGCGGCGGTACATCAAAATAGTTCTTGAAGGTCCGGGTCAGCGTTTGCTGAGACTCAAAACCGTAACGCTCTGCAAGATAGAGGATCGGTTCGTTACTCTCTTTCAATTTTTGCGCTATTTCAGTCATTTTGCGGCTACGGATGTATTGACCTAATGAATGGCCGGTTTCTTTTTTGAACATCCGCTGCAGGTGCCATTTGGAGTAACCTGAACGCTCAGACACTTTTTCCAGCGAGAGTGGCGATTCAAGGTTATTTTCGATCCAGTCCAAAATGCTATGAATAGTGATTGTGTCAGTATTGCGTCTGGACATCGTCATACCTCTTTCTGTTTACGGCAGGATCCTCTTAAGCAAATGCTCAAGTGTTGCTACTTCTTCCGCCGTTAAGTTTTTTGTTAGTTCCTGGTGCAGGTCTTGCCCTACTAATTGATGACACTGCTCGCAAATTGCTGCGCCGTGCTCGGTGAGTTTTACCAGCACACCGCGCTTGTCATGTGGATTCGGAAGCCTTTCTATCCAGCCTTTACAGGCCAGTCTGTCCAGCATCCGCGTCAGGGCGCCAAGATCGACAGACAGCACTTTTTTCAATTCGACAGGGGTAATGCACACCGCACAACGGATGGAGCAGAGCACCTTAAACTGCGATGCCGTGATATCCAGCGGTGACAAATAGTCGTTTAATAAACGATCTTTTTTCTGATTAACCATGTAGATCAAACGACCCAGTGGGATGATTTCATTGAACAGATCACTGGTGCTTTTCACAATGGTTGCCCTGGCAAGTAGTTAGTCACGGCTGATATTATTGCTTAGGCAAATATAAGTCAAATGAATGAGTGGCCGCATGCCACGTTTTGCTAAAACATCAGGAACGCGCTACGCATAGCGCGTTTTTAACGTTCTGATCCGTAGGGTTTATGCGTAAAGAGAACTAATGAATCCTTACATCGACAACATGGCTTAACCCTGGAGTTTGCCCTTATACTTGCCGTTGACGAAAAACGCACAGGAAAGATGACATTATGATGGACTTGTTTAAAGCAATAGGACTGGGGCTGGTAGTCCTGTTACCGCTGGCAAACCCGTTAACCACCGTGGCGCTGTTTCTCGGCCTTGCTGGCAACATGAACAGCGCAGAGCGTAACCGTCAGTCATTAATGGCGTCTGTCTATGTATTTGCCATTATGATGGTCGCGTACTACGCCGGGCAGGTGGTAATGAATACGTTTGGGATTTCGATTCCCGGGTTGCGTATTGCGGGCGGGTTAATCGTTGCGTTTATCGGCTTTCGTATGCTGTTCCCTCAGCAGAAAGCGCATGATTCTCCGGAAGCGAGAAGCAAATCCGAAGAACTGGAGGACGAACCGACGGCCAATATTGCCTTTGTTCCGCTGGCCATGCCGAGTACTGCCGGCCCGGGGACGATTGCAATGATCATCAGTTCGGCCTCTACCGTGCGGCATGGTTCCGAATTCCCGGACTGGGTGATCATGGTTGCGCCGCCCATTATTTTTGCCGTCGTCGGGATTATCTTGTGGGGATGTCTGCGCAGTTCTGGCGGAATTATGCGGCTGGTGGGGAAAGGCGGGATCGAAGCTATTTCCCGTCTGATGGGCTTCCTGCTGGTGTGTATGGGTGTGCAGTTTATTATTAACGGCGTGCTGGAAATCATCCAAACCTACCATTAAACAACGGGCCCGGTATATCTACCGGGCCTTTTTCTTATTGCTGCTGTGGTTGCTCTTCCAGCGTTACCGGCCATTTGCGGAAGATAATCACTGACCAGATCAGCGCGGCAACGGCAGGAAGTGCACCGGCGTAACCAATCGTCGACATCGACCAGTGCAGACTTACCTGATTTCCCACCAGCGCTCCCGCGCCAATACCAATATTAAAGATACCGGAGAACAGCGCCATTGCGACGTCAGTGGCATCCGGAGCCAGTGCCAGTACTTTCACCTGCATTCCCAGGCCGATCACCATAATGGCAATACCCCAGAAAATACTCAGGACAGCCAGGTGCATTTCGCTATCAGCAGCAGGCAATAGCAGCACCAGGCACAGGGTCAACAGGGCAATAGCCGCGCTTATCAACACCGAGGCATACTGATTACCCAGCTTGCCAAAAATTACGCTGCCAATAATACCCGCGCCACCGAGAACCAGAAGCAGCACAGTGGCAAAGTTAGCGCTCAGCCCGGCGACGGTCTGCACAAAGGGTTCGATATAGCTATAAGCCGTATAATGCGCAGTGACCACAATCACCGTCAGCAGATACAGGCTCATTAACGCCGGACGGCGGAATAACACCGGCAGGCTTTTTAATGAACCGGAATGCTCACTGGGTAATTTGGGCAGAAGCTTAATCAGGCAAAGCAGGGTAATTAGCGCGCCCATACCGATGGCGAAGAAGGTAGTGCGCCAGCCAAAATACTGGCCGACGATGCGTCCGATAGGCAGGCCTAATACCATCGCCAGCGCGGTGCCGGTCGCAATCAGGCTGAGTGCCTGCGCGCGTTTCCCGGCCGGAGCAAGGCGTATCGCCAGCGATGCAGTGATCGACCAGAAAATAGCGTGTGCGAAAGCAATACCAATACGGCTAATCACCAGCACGGTAAAATTCCATGCCAGGAAAGAGAGTACGTGGCTGGCGATAAACACGACAAACAGGCAGATCAGCAGCTTGCGGCGTTCTACCTGACTGGTGAGCAGCATGAAGGGCAGCGACATCAGGGCCACCACCCAGGCGTAGATCGTCAACATGATCCCAACCTGCGCGGTCTGCATATTAAAACTTTGCGCAATGTCGGACAGCAACCCGACCGGGACAAACTCAGTGGTATTGAAAATAAAACCGGCAATAGCAAGCGTAACTACCCGTAGCCACGCGACCTTGCGGGAAACAGTGTTTGTTGTCATATGTATAAATCGGGTTAGCTGCAAAAAGGAGAGGTGGCGATCTTAAAACGTTTACTGGTGAAAATACAATCATTTCGTGATTAAGATCACGCTGCTTTGCGGGTGATAATGCGGTGCATTACGAGAAAAAATAAAGCCGGTCAGTACTACTGACTGACCGGAGAATACCGTTACCTGAGCGAGTTTAGTGCAGTTGCGCTTCTTTCATGCACAACGCTTCATGCTCACTGTCGATGATTGGCTCAACTTTACCCATCAAAAACAGATAGTTCAAAATTCCCAGAACCACCAGTGCGGCAGAGAACACCAGCGCCCAGGTAAAGGAGCCAGTGGCTGCAACAATGGCTCCGGTAATAATTGGTCCTACCGCGCCTCCCATATTGGAGACAGTATTCTGTAACCCTGCAACAATCGATACGCTGTTTTTAGGTGCAACGTCACCCGGTAGTGCCCAGACCTGCGAGGCGGCAACCGTGGTGCCTGATTTCGCCACACACAGTAAAAACACGGTCATAAACACGGAATCAGTAAAAGGGGCAAAACCAATACATAAAGCCATTAACAGACCGATTGTCAGGAATAATTTTCTCGTGGCAGTCAGCGACAGGATCCGCTTATGTACCATACGGTCAGAGGCCCAGCCGGCAAAGACTTCGATCACCATCCCACATAATAATGGCAGGGCGGCAACCATCCCCATTTTGATAAAATCCATTCCTTTGTCTTTTACCAGATAAGTGGGTAGCCAGGTAATAAAGAAATAGGATGTATAGTTGATGGTAAAGAAACCGATACACATTGCCCAAATGTTACGGTAGCGCAACAGTTTATACCAACGCATCGGTAATACGGATTTGTCGCCGTGTTTTTGTTTTTGCCCTTCGCGAATATGTTTAATTTCGCTTGTACTGATCCTTTTATGGTCCTCCGGGTTTTCTGTATAAATAAAATACCAGGCAATGACCCAAAAAATGCCTACACCACCAATAATCAGAAATGTCATCCGCCAGTCAAACTGGTAGATCATCCAGACAATAAGCGGCATCGCGACGGCACCGCCAAATTTAGACGCACTGTCAAACAATCCTGAGACGGTGGCCCGCTCCCGATCCGGGAACCAGCGCGCAGCGATCCCTGCATTGCTTGGATAGGCGGCGGCTTCACCGACGCCCAGAGCGAGTCTCAATGCGAGTAGAGATTTAAATCCAGTGGCTAAACCCATCATTGAGGTGGCGATTGACCACCACGCGACGGCAAAACCCAGACCTTTTTTCTGACCAAAACGGTCAGCAAACCAACCTGCCGGTATTTGCAGTAAAGAATATGACCAGAAGAACGCCGCCATGATAAACCCCATCATTTCAGGATCGAGTTTTAGCTCATCAATGAGGTGAGGTGCAGCAGCAGATAATACCGTCCGGTCAATATAGTTAATTGCAATAGCAAGCCACATTAATCCCGCAATCCACCAACGAATTCGGGATTTTTCTGCAAAATTATTCATATATCTGGCCCATGGTAGATGTTCATTTTTATTATTGTGGAAAGGGTAGGGTTATCTCCACAATGTTATAATCCGTTCATTATATTTTTAGGCTTACGCTGATGAATGACATGTTCAATGATGTTATAAACACATTGCTCGCCTATATTGCTGATCGCACCCTCGGTATATCCTGCAATATGTGCCGTAGGGATGAAATTATCGAGCGCAAATAAGGGGTGTGAATTGCACGGCTCTTGTAAAAAGACATCGGCGGCAGCGCCCTTAATGACACCCTGCGTGAGAGCCAGAAAGAGATCCTCTTCATTAACGACACCACCGCGTGAAACGTTTATGAGATAACTAGTGCTCTTCATTTTTTTCATCTGCGCTAAATCAAAGAGATCTTTGGTTTCAGGCGTCAGCGGAGTGTGTAACGTGATGAAATCACTTTGTTCTGTTAGTTCATCGAGCGAAACGTATTCAATGTGATTATCTGCGGCGAACTGTGCATCCTGCCATGCGTCGTGAGCCAGCACGCGCATATTAAAGCCGCGGGCTCGCAGTGCAACCTGTTTACCGATATTACCTAACCCAATAATGCCAATCGTTTTTCCATATACATCGGAGGCGAAGATCCGTGGCCAGTTTCCCGCGCGGGTTTGTTCAATCGCGTAGGGGAGTTGACGCGCACAGTTAAGGATCAGGGAAAACGCAAAGTCTGCGACGGCATGCTTATTGGCATCCGGCACATTGGTAACAAAAATACCTTTTTCACGCGTGGCATTGAGGTCGATATTATCGACGCCCACGCCGTGTTTGCAGACGATTTTCAGATTCGGTGCCGCAGCTATTAGTCCGGCATTAACATCGGTAAAAGCGACGATCATTGCCACTGTCTGTTCCAGATGAGGTGCAAGCGCTTCTAAACCGGCATCTGCAGGTAGCATGATTAACTCAAGTCCGGCGTCGTTAAGCAGTTTGATCGGTTGCTGATCGTATTTGGCAAATGAAGGTGATGTACAGATGACTTTCATAATACAATCCTGTTAGTTAAGCGGCGTTGCCGCCGCTGTAAAAGTGTCTATCGTAAATAGTTATTGATAATTTGCTGGATCTGGCGTTCCTGATGAGCATCAAACGTGACAGCGTAACGGCTTGCGCCTACCTCATGTCCCATGATTTGCAATGCTTTTTTGACTGCGGCGGGCGAGAACGCAACTTTATAGAGCTCGGTTCGCAAACCTGTGACGCTTTCCTGTGCTTCATGCGATCCGACAACATCACCGGCCTTGAATCGCGCCCAGATAGCGTTAATTTCTTTTGGCGCTACGTTCGCCAAACCGGAAATACAGGCTGAACAGCCATCAACAAATCCCTGATGAATGAGTGAATCTGGACCATTCAGCACATCAAATCCCTCGATATCTTTAACTGCATCCAGGAAGCTGCTAAGACTTTCATAACTGCCGGCACTGTCTTTGATCCCGATAATGTTCGGGTGTGCCGCCAGCACTCTGGCTGTTTCCGGTTCAATGGTATTTCCCGTACGTGCCGGAATGTTGTAGAGAAATACCGGTACCGATAGCGCGTCGGCAATCGCGGTATAGTGAGCTATCAGTTCCTGCTGTTTGAGCGGAACAAAATACGGGGTAATCACCGATACGGCATCGACGCCCAGTTTTTCTATTTGCTTGCCCAGACGAATGGTTTCACGGGTAGAGATTTCACCAATATGCGCCACTACGTTCGCCCGCCCTGCAACTTCCTCAACGCAGGTGCGGGTCACTGCTATTTTTTCTTCCTCGTTGAGCACAAAAAACTCACCGTTTGTGCCGCCGCAGAAAATACCGTTTCCGGCATTTAACTGGCGGTTTACCTGGTTTCTCAGTTCTTTAAGGTTAAGCCCGCCGTCGTGGTCGAACGGGGTAACGATTGCCGTCAGTACACCACAGATTTTCTTACTCATGATTCACTCCTTTGGTATTCAGTTCTGGAAACAGAGTTTGATAAATGGCCTGAATATCCTCATGACTCACCTCGCAGGGAGCATTATTCATCAGGCGTTTTACGTTCAGTGCGGCATCGGCCAGTGCGGGAATATCAGTAGACGGTACACCAAGCGTTGCCAGGTTATCGGGCAGGTTCAGTCGTTTCACGAGTGTGGCGAAGTACTCCACCAGGGCGCGGGATTTTTCTTCGGCACTGAGTGTTGAGTCAGCGTCAGGCAGCAGATCCCACACCAGGGCAAACTTGTCGACCACAAATGGGCGAATCACTTTCATGCAGGGTGCTAACAGAATGGCGTTAGCGACGCCATGTGGGAGATGGTATCGACCGCCGAGCGGGTAAGAGAGCGCGTGGACCAGGTGAGTACCGGCATGATTAATCGCCACACCGCCGTAATACGATGCCCACAGCATCTCCAGTTTGGCCAGCAGATTTTCCGGCTCATTGACGGAGATTTCGATATGGTTGAGTAGCTTACGCAGGCCAATGAGCGAAGCGTTATCACTTACCGGATTGGCGACGGTAGCGGTAAAGCATTCGATCAGATGACATAGCGCGTCGATGCCAGTGGACGAGGCAATATGCGCCGGCATGCTGGTGGTGAGTTCTGGCAACAGGGCCACGTAATCCGGTAATAGCACCGGAGAAATGATGCCGACTTTGGTGTTTTGTTCCGGGATCGCCAGAATCGCATTGGGAGTCGCTTCAGAACCCGTACCTGCTGTGGCGGGGATCAGCACAGAAGCAACGCGTTGCAGCGGTTTTTCTCCCGCCAGCATGGCGTCAAGCGTCGGAGATTCAGGATGGCATAAGACGGAGAGCAGTTTCGCCACATCCAGTACGCTACCACCGCCGATACCGATCACCATTTCTACGTTGAGACCTTGTACGTTTTTTAATAGTAC
The DNA here is from genome assembly GCF_014104295.1 of Citrobacter sp. RHBSTW-00029. Lineage (NCBI taxonomy): Bacteria > Pseudomonadati > Pseudomonadota > Gammaproteobacteria > Enterobacterales > Enterobacteriaceae > Citrobacter > Citrobacter sp. RHBSTW-00029. The sequence goes on along the minus strand of NZ_JABXRT010000001.1, from coordinate 1,850,534 downwards.
GCTGACATCGTGATGCCCGGGTTCTGCAGGCACATTGTCAATCAGAGCCACATGACGTCCATCGTTGGTCAGTAAGTTGCGGATCTGTGTTACCGCGCCCAGTCCGACAATATTGCTATCCGTCACCAGTAACAGTTGGCGTTTACCTGCCAGTAACGGCTCCAGTGCGGGGATAGCATTCGAACCGCTAATGACGGTGCTATTGATTGTTGCCACAGCATTCTCCTGTTGTTCGAGTGATTGAATTCGCTCACTGAGATTCAGGAACGATTGCATCATGGGCTAAATTTATAATTTATCTCGGAGATGAATAACTTGAGCTTGCTCACATTTAATCAAATGTGATTGAATATAATCATCATCAACATACAACAACCCGGAGCATGGATGAGTAGACATGTTGTAAGACCCCAGATCCTTGTCATTGCTGATGACTTTACGGGGGGAAATGATGCGGGGGTGAGTCTGGCGCTGACGGGAATGACGGTAAATGTCGCTTTCACATTGCCCTGTGCCGATGATGCAGATGTGCTGGTCATCAACACGGATAGTCGTGCGCTGGAGGCAGAGCAGGCCGCCGCCAGAGTAAGTGAGCTGGCTCTGACGAGTCAGGCTGGTCCTCAGACGCAGTGGCTGAAGAAAATAGATTCAACATTGCGCGGAAACCCGGGGGCCGAACTGGACGCGTTAATGCGGATTACAGGTAAAAAGCGGGCCATCGTGGCACTGGCTTGTCCCTCAGTCGGGCGAACCACCGAGCAGGGGCAGTGCCTCGTTAACGGTATTCCGGTAACGCAGACCGAATTTGCCAGCGATCCGAAAACACCGGTGATGAGTGCCGATATTTGTGAGGTGATACAGGCACAAACCACCATTGCGTGTCGGGCGATGTCACTGAATGACTACATGCAGCACCTGCGCGAGCCTGCTGTTGAGACGCCGCAGATTTGGGTTGTGGATGCCCGGACTGACGCTGACCTTGATGTGATTGTTACTGATGCGCTGATGCAGGATGAGCTGCCGCTGCTGGTGGGGTCTGCCGGGATCTGTGACGCGCTGGCCCGTCATGTCCGGACACCGTCCTCACAGTGTTTACTGGCGGTAGTGGGTTCAATGAGTGAAATCGCTCAACAGCAGATTGCTGCAGTGCGTCAGGACCCGCGGGTGGAGACTGTATTCATTGATATCGCAAATATCTTCAGTGGCAGCCTGACAGAGTATGTGCAGCGTATCGCCAGGGTTCTCATCTCAGGTAAACACTGCATCGTTCACACCTGTCCCAACAGCGAAGCTCGTCATCATATTCCAATACTGTGTGCGCATCTGAAGATGAATCGCGCTCAGCTCGGTGAAAAAATCTGCCAGTTTCTTGGACAGCTTATCCGGCAGGTTTTGCAGGAGGTATCGCCAGGCGCGCTGTATCTCTCTGGCGGTGATGTGGCGATGGCGGTTGCAGACGCCCTTAAGGCAACAGGATTTCGTATTACTGACCGTGTGGCCCAGTGTGTGCCGTACGGTCATTTTGTCGGTGGCGACTGGCAACGCCCGGTTATGACAAAGGCAGGGGGATTCGGTGACGAAACGACGTTGCGTCAGGTTTTAAATTTTATCGAGGAGAACATGAGTGAATAACATTATTGCAGTAACTATGGGCGACCCTGCAGGTATTGGACCTGAGATTATTATTAAATCGCTGGTGGAGGGAGAGCTGTCTGGCGCGCCGGTTGTGGTTGTGGGATGTGCCCAAACGCTGCGTCGTATCCAGTCATTAAATGTCACGCCGCCAGCGGAACTCCGGGTGATCGATAACGTAACCCAGGCGCAATTCGCCCCCGGTGTTATCAACGTGATTGACGAACCCCTTGCCGATCCTGCGGCGCTTGAACCGGGGGTGGTGCAAGCGCAGGCGGGTGATTTGGCCTATCGCTGTATTAAACGCGCTACAGCACTCGCGCTAAGTGGTGAAGTTAAGGCCATTGCCACTGCGCCGCTGAATAAAGAAGCACTGCACATGGCGGGACATCATTATCCCGGCCATACCGAACTGCTGGCACAACTGACCAACAGCAAAGACTATGCGATGGTGCTGTATACCGAACAGCTTAAAGTGATTCATGTCACCACACATATTGCACTACGTAAATTCCTTGATACGCTCAGTGAACAGCGTGTAAAAACAGTCATTCAGGTCGCAGATGATTTCCTGCGTCGTGTCGGGTTTGATAATCCACGTATTGCGGTCGCAGGCGTCAACCCCCATGCCGGCGAAAATGGCCTGTTTGGCGAGGAAGAGATAACGATTGTCGGACCCGCGGTGCAGGCAATGCAAGCGAGAGGGTTGAATGTTACGGGACCATGTCCACCAGATACTGTCTTTATGCAGTGCCACGAAGGTATGTATGACATGGTGGTGGCAATGTATCACGATCAGGGCCATATTCCGCTAAAATTGCTGGGATTCTATGATGGGGTGAATATCACCGCCGGATTGCCATTTATTCGCACTTCTGCAGACCATGGCACGGCGTTTGATATTGCCTGGACAGGTAAAGCCAAGTCTGAGAGCATGGCCGTGTCCATCCAGTTAGCAATGCAAATTACGCGGGATTAAAATGAAGGGATATAATCGGTTAGAACAGATTATGGATTATCTGAAAGGGCATAATCTGGCGACAGTTGAACAGCTTGTCGCTGTGACTCAGGCCTCTCCGGCGACCATTCGCCGCGACCTGATTAAACTCGATCAGGAAGGTGTTATCAGCCGTACTCACGGCGGCGTGACGCTTAACCGGTTTATCCCTTCACAACCAACCACACATGAAAAAATGCAGCGCAGCCTGATGGAAAAACAGGCTATTGCCTGCGCGGCGGCAAGCCTGGTGAAAGCCGGGGACGCCATTATCCTGGATGCGGGAACGACGATGATTGAACTGGCGCGCCAGCTTACCCATCTGCCGTTGCGCGTCATCACCAGCGATCTGCACATTGCGCTATTTCTTTCTGAGTTCAAGCAAATTGAAGTGACGATCATTGGCGGGCGTATTGATGACTCCAGCCAGTCCTGTATCGGCGAGCACGGGCGTAAACTGCTGCAAAACGTGTGGCCGGATATCGCGTTTCTAAGCTGTAACGGCTGGGATCTGACCCGCGGGATCACCGCACCGACGGAAGAAAAGGCCGGTCTGAAGCGCGACCTGATTGCAAACGCCAAACGTCGCGTACTGCTGGCAGACAGTTCAAAATACGGTGCATGGTCACTTTTCAACGTCACACATCTGGATGCGTTGACGGATATCGTGACCGATGCGCGACTCAATGAAGAGGTGCGGCAGCAGCTTGAGCAACTGCCTTGCCATCTGACGTTCGCCAGTTAATCTGCATTTTGCGACAGCTGAGGTTCCAGTACCTCAATAAATGCTTCCAGCTGTCGCGTCATCGCCCCCCGACGCCAGACCAGCCACGTATTTAACCAACGCCAGTTTTCACTCAGCGGCCAGGCATTGACCTGATGGTGGCCTGGCATGCTTTCCAGCATAGAACGTGGAATCAGCGCGATTCCCGCGCCGGCAATCACACAGGCCAGCATGCCGTGGTAGGACTCCATTTCATGGATCGTGCCTGGCATGGCGCGATCGGCGTGAAACCAGCTTTCGAAGTGGCGGCGATAGGAACAGTTGGCGCGAAAGGCATAGATATTGTAACCATTCACATCGCTGGCCCGTTTGATGGGGGGGTGGCCATGTGGGGTGACAATCATCATCTCTTCACGGTACACCGGCATTCCTTCAAGACCTGGATGGGTAATAGGGCCATCAGCAAAAGCGGCGTTCAGCGTACCGTCGAGCACACCGTCCAGCATGGTACCGGACGGTCCTGTTGCCAGTGCAAACTGGATTTTAGGGTAGCGCTGATTATATTCGGCAAGTGTGGCCGGAATACGCACGGCGGCTGTACTTTCCAGCGATCCCAGAGAGAACAATCCCTGTGGTTCATCACCTGCGACCACCATCCTCGCTTCTTCTACCAGCGCCAGGATCCGCTGGCTGTAACGCAAAAAATTGTGCCCGGAGGGAGAAAGCCGCAGACGTTGATTTTCACGAATAAACAGATCGACGCCAAGGTCCGCTTCAAGCTGGCGAATACGCGTGGTGAGATTGGACGGCACGCGATGCACCTTCGCCGCAGCCTGCGTGATGCTGCCGGTCTCTGCGACGGCATTGAACATTTCAAGTTGCGTCAGGTCCATAATTTTCTCTGTTCGTGAATGGTATGGTTAATATTATTCATTTTTCAGAAAGAGTAAACCTGCGCATGATATAACCATACCTTGCGAGAAAGAGAGGCACTTATGACCATCACAGCAGCAACACATGCTATTTCCGTTGACCCGACCTGTGGCGAAATGCTGACGGCAATGCCGTGGGCCAGCGCCGATGAGATTACCCACGCGCTGAATCTGGCGGCGACGGGATTCAACGCATGGAAACACACGACCGTCACCCATCGCGCACAGATGTTGCGCCGGGTCGGACAAGCGCTGCGTGAACGCGCCGAAGAGATGGCGCAGTGTATCTCGCGTGAAATGGGTAAGCCCGTCAGGCAGGCACGTGCGGAAGTGGCAAAGTCTGCGGCATTATGTGACTGGTACGCCGAACATGGGCCAGCGATGCTCAGTACCGAGGCCACGCAGGTTGAGAATCACCAGGCCGTGATTGAGTACCGTCCCCTGGGGACTATTCTGGCGATCATGCCGTGGAACTTTCCGCTCTGGCAGGTTATGCGCGGCGCCGTGCCGATTTTGCTGGCCGGAAATGGCTATCTGTTAAAGCATGCACCGAATGTCACTGGTTGTGGCGCGATTATCGCCCAGGTCTTTACCGATGCGGAAATACCCGCTGGGGTATATGGCTGGGTGAATGCCGATAACGCCGGGGTGAGTCAGATGATCAATGACCCGCGTATCGCGGCGGTAACGGTGACGGGCAGCGTTCGTGCTGGTGCTGCGATTGGCGCTCAGGCTGGTGCAGCGCTGAAGAAATGCGTGCTTGAGTTAGGCGGTTCCGATCCGTTTATCGTGCTTAATGATGCAGACCTTGATTTAGCGGTTAAAGCCGCAGTGGCAGGGCGTTATCAGAATACCGGGCAGGTTTGTGCCGCAGCGAAACGCTTTATTATTGAAGAAGGGATTGCGGCAGAATTCACCCACCGTTTTGTTGCGGCAGCCAGTGCACTGAAAATGGGCGATCCGCTAAATGAAGAGAACGATCTCGGCCCAATGGCACGTTTTGATCTGCGGGATGAACTGCATCAGCAGGTTGAAGATTCACTGGCTCAAGGGGCGCGCTTACTCCTCGGTGGGGAAAAAATAGCTGGTCAGGGTAATTACTATGCCGTGACGGTACTGGGTGATGTTACGCCGGAAATGACGGCGTTTCGTCAGGAGCTGTTTGGCCCGGTTGCGGCGATTACCGTCGCGAAGGATGCTGAGCACGCATTAGCACTGGCTAATGACAGCGAGTTCGGCTTGTCGGCGACGTTGTTTACCGCGGATGAGGCACTGGCGCAAACTATGGCGGCCCGTCTGGAGTGTGGTGGCGTGTTTATTAATGGTTACAGTGCCAGTGATGCTCGCGTTGCTTTTGGCGGCGTGAAGAAAAGCGGTTTTGGTCGTGAGCTTTCTCACTTTGGTCTGCATGAGTTTTGCAATGTGCAAACCGTCTGGAAAAACCGTCTCTGATAGCCCGGGTGCCTCTGCAGGGGCACCCGTCTTATTTCTGCAATAAATTTGTCATTTACTCTGCGTACACTCGCGCCTAACGCTTTGATACAGAAGAGTAATATGAACATAACGCAAATTTTTCGTCGCCTGACTCCCCGTCAGTTTGGTCTGTTAACCGGTATCATTTGTATTATTGCACTGTTCTCTGTTTTGCAGATTGCATCCTCGCTTATGCTCTCAGCCTCTGTCAGGGACGCGCAGATTAATGAACAGCATAATCAGCAGGTGCTTTTGCAACAGTCGAAGATCGATGAAGCAAGGGTGGCGTTGTTATCTGCCAGCGACTTACTTAATCGTGCTGGCGTTTACTTTATGCAGGATGCGGCTACCGGCTCGGAAGGGAGCTGGCGCCCGTTAATGGAAGAGGCCCAGCATGCGTTAACGCAGTCAAAAACGGCATGGGATGCCTGGCTTGCAATGGATCCGCATCAGCCTCCCGACTTGATGGAGAGCTATCAGCGTTTTTATAGCGGTATTCAGGAGCAGGCCGATGGATTAATGCAATCCAATAGCATTGATGCGTTTTTTGCCGTGCCTGTTCAGGCGTTTCAGACAGACTTTAATGAAAATTATGCACGTTTTCAGCAAGACAGTTTCCAGCAGACGGAAAAAGGGCGAGAGCAGCTGTTGACCAGTCTTGAACGTTTACAGCACCTCTTTTTATTTATTCCTCTTGTGCTGGTGGTGATTGCGGTACTGGTCTGGCGCAGTATGTCCCGCTGGGTAATCGCGCCACTGAGACGACTGATCGATCATATTGATGTGTTAGCGGCTGGCGATCTTTCCCGTCCAGCCCCCCAGGTGAGCCAGTTTAATCGTGAAGTGACACAACTGAGCTCACGTATCGACGCGATGCAGCAGGGGCTACGGATACTGGTGCAACAGGTGAATGACGCTACGACCTCAATGGTGGGAAATATCACTCAGCTTACGCAAAGCAATAAACAGTTATATCAGCAATCCGCGAAACAGAGCGATGAGCTAAATACGGTGACATCACATATTTCGTTTCTGGAAACACATGTTGAGGATAACAGTGGGTTTGCTCAACTGGCGAATCAACGCGCCGTGCAGGCGCGGGATATTGCTGCGGGTGGCAACCGGATGATGGCAACGGTAAATGCGTCGATGCAGGCAATTGTTGCCCGTTCATCAGAGATGCGCGGTATCATCTCACTGATTGACAGCATCGCGTTTCAGACCAATATTCTGGCGTTAAATGCGGCGATTGAAGCTGCGCATGCTGGTGAACAAGGGCGTGGATTTGCGGTTGTTGCAAAAGAAGTTGGGTTGTTGGCGAGAAAAAGCAGTCAGTCCACGCAGAATATTCAGGCGCTGATTCATCATTCCTTAGCGGGTATTGACGAAGGATTTCATGCGGTGAACGGACTGGATGACAACTTACAGCAGGTTATATCGCTGGTGGAAAATCTTGGCGCCTTACTGAATGATATTTCTGCTGCGACGATGAATCAAGGAACCCGTATTCACGAGTTGACCAGTCAGCTTCAGGCTCTGAATAACGAAGCCCGACAGACCAGCGATCTGGTGAACGCTGCGTCTGATTCCTCCTTACAGTTACATCATGAATCTCATCAGCTTATGCAGGCCGTTGCCAGATTCCGTCTTCCGGCCTGACGCTGTGTATTCAGCTCTGTTATACTCGCAGGCCTTTCATACCTGCGAGCAAGGAGCATGTTGTGGCCAGGGCCATGGACAATTCAATTTTAGAGACCATTGTGCAGCAGGTTCGTCCGCTGATTGGTCAGGGAAAAGTTGCCGATTATATTCCTGCATTAGCCTCTGTCGATGGCTCAAAACTGGGTATTGCCATTTGCACCGTTGATGGTCAGCACTATCAGGCGGGGGATGCGCAAGAACGTTTTTCTATTCAGTCGATTTCAAAGGTGCTTAGCCTGGTTGTCGCAATGCGTCATTACCAGGAAGACGAGATCTGGCAACGTGTTGGCAAAGATCCTTCCGGTCACCCGTTTAACTCGCTGGTGCAGCTGGAAATGGAGCAGGGTATACCGCGTAATCCCTTTATCAATGCCGGGGCATTGGTGGTTTGCGATATGCTGCAAGGTCGCCTGAGTGCGCCACGGCAACGAATGCTGGAAGTGGTACGTGCATTAAGTGGCGTTTCAGATATTGCTTATGATACGACGGTGGCACGCTCTGAGTTTGAGCACTCAGCCCGCAACGCGGCAATTGCCTGGCTGATGAAGTCCTTTGGTAATTTTCATCACGATGTGACGACCGTTCTGCAAAATTATTTTCACTACTGCGCGCTGAAAATGAGCTGTGTGGAGCTGGCGCGCACGTTCGTCTTTCTGGCGAATCAGGGGCATGCCTTTCATCTTGCGGAGCCCGTGGTCACGCCGATGCAGGCGCGGCAGATTAACGCGCTAATGGCGACCAGCGGTATGTATCAAAATGCCGGGGAGTTTGCCTGGCGGGTAGGTTTGCCGGCGAAATCGGGTGTCGGTGGTGGTATTGTGGCGATCGTGCCGCATGAGATGGCGATTGCGGTCTGGAGTCCGGAACTGGATCCCGCAGGGAACTCGCTGGCGGGTATTGCGGTACTGGAACAATTAACTCAACAGTTAGGGCGCTCGGTTTACTGATGAACACGCTCGACTCGCTTTTTGCCCGACTGGCGAAATCGACTTTTCGATCGCGGTTTCGTCTCGGTCAGAAAGAAAGACAATATTGTCTGGAAAAAGGTGCGCCGGTCATTGAACAACATGCGGCCGATTTTATTGCTAAGCGCCTGGCTCCCGCGCTCCCGACCAATGACGGAAAGCAAACGCCGATGCGTGGACATCCGGTGTTTATCGCTCAACATGCCACGGCGACCTGCTGTAGGGGATGTCTGGCCAAATGGCATGATATACCTCAGGGGCAACCGTTGAGCGAGCAACAGCAACGTTACGTTGTCACTGTTATCTACCACTGGTTAGTGCTGCAAATGAATAAGCCATAGATAACATAATCCTATGATTCGACTCCTTGTGTTATGTAATTGTTAATTGCAGTATGAAGGGGTCAATCTAAGGAGACTAAATGGCTACCCACACCCCCTGCTTTATACTGAGCGCGGAACAGATCCTGTCGAGAATCGACGAGCTTAGTGATGTCCTTGAACAGTGCGTGAACGATGGCGCATCTGTCAGTTTTATGCTCCCTTTTAACCGCGATAAGTCGCGGCCTTTTTGGACACGTGTTGCACAAAGTGTCTCTTGTGGAGAACGCATTGTTCTGGGGGCTGAAAATGCGCAAGGGACCCTTGTTGGGACCGTTCAGCTCATTATTGATCAACCCGAAAACCAGCCTCATCGTGCAGACGTTGCCAAACTCCTGGTTCATACCTCTGCACGGCGGTGCGGGATAGCCCGGGAATTGATGAATGCACTGGAAATTTGCGCCCATCATGAAGGGAAAACCCTCCTGGTTCTTGATACGTCTACAGGCAGCGCCGCCGAGTTGTTCTACCACAATTGTGGATGGCAAAAAGCAGGGGTAATCCCTGACTATGCAAAAATGCCTGATGGAACAGTGGCCGGGACCACACTTTTTTATAAAACGCTCTAATTTGTCACCGGGGATTGATCAAAACAGGGTTTCATTGTATTAAAGTTTGCTAACCTATTGGACCAATTCAATCAGGTTGTATGACTAATCAAAAAGGGAACCCATTGTGCAAACACTAAATCGTCGCGATTTTCCCGGTGCTCACTATCCTGAACGCATTATTCAGTTTGGTGAAGGAAACTTCCTGCGCGCCTTTGTTGACTGGCAAGTTGATCTGCTGAATGAACATACCGATCTGAACGCTGGTGTGGTCATTGTTCGTCCTATCGAAAGTACTTTTCCGCCGTCACTGAGTACCCAGGATGGTCTCTATACCACCATCATTCGTGGTTTGAATGAAAAGGGCGAGGCCGTCAGCGATGCCCGTTTAATTCGTTCGGTTAACCGCGAAATCAGCGTCTATAGCGAATACGATGAGTTCCTGAAGCTGGCGCATAATCCTGAAATGCGTTTTGTTTTCTCTAACACCACGGAAGCGGGTATTAGCTACCACGCGGGTGATAAGTTTGATGATGCGCCGGCTGTGAGTTATCCGGCGAAACTGACCCGACTGCTGTTCGAACGCTATAGCCATTTCAACGGTGCGCTTGATAAAGGCTGGATTATCATTCCTTGCGAGCTGATTGATTACAATGGTGAAGCGCTGCATGAACTGGTTTTGCGTTATGCTCAGGAATGGGCGTTGCCGGAAGCATTCGTACAGTGGCTGGATCAGGCAAACGCATTTTGTTCTACGCTGGTGGACCGTATTGTTACCGGTTACCCACGTGACGAAGTTGCGAAGCTTGAAGCTGAACTGGGTTATCATGATGCGTTTCTTGATACCGCAGAACACTTTTATCTGTTTGTTATTCAGGGGCCAAAATCATTAGCCACTGAACTTCGCCTCGATAAATACCCGTTGAATGTTCTGATTGTTGATGACATCAAGCCGTATAAAGAGCGTAAAGTCGCCATTCTCAACGGTGCGCACACAGCACTGGTACCGGTCGCCTGGCAGGCAGGGCTTGATACCGTGGGTGAGGCAATGAATGATGCTGAAATTCGCGCCTTCGTTGAGAAAGCTATCTATGAAGAGATTATTCCGGTGCTGGATCTGCCGCGTGATGAATTGGCTTCATTTGCCAGCGCGGTGACCGGCCGATTCTGCAACCCGTACATTAAACATCAACTATTGTCGATTGCGCTTAACGGCATGACCAAATTCCGCACCCGTATTCTGCCGCAGTTGTTGGCAGGGCAGAAGGCCAGCGGCCAACTGCCGCTGCGCCTGACATTTGCCCTGGCAGCCTTGATTGCTTTCTACCGTGGTGAGCGTAACGGTGAATCTTATCCGGTTCAGGATGATGCGCATTGGATGGAGCGTTTCCAGGTGTTGTGGGCTCAGCATCGTGACCGCCAGATTACTACCGAAGCGCTGGTCAACGCGGTATTGGCCGTAAAAGATCACTGGGAACAGGATCTGACACAGGTTTCCGGACTGGTCGAACAGGTTTCTGCCGACCTGGATTCTATCCTGGCGAAAGGCATGCGCGAAGCGGTTAAGCCACTGTGCTAATACGTTAACCCGGTTCAGGCCGGGTTTTTTTATCGTCCTTATTTAGTTACAACATACAATATAACTTCTAAAAATGGAGCACACCTGTAGCTTCAATGCCCACTATGGTCAGCAGGAAAAGATGTTTAGATAATGTTGCTATAAGCTTGCAACATTGATCGCGATCACGTTTAATGTCCCGGCTTTCACATTTTCCGAAGATAACCATGATCGTTCGCCCCCAACAACACTGGCTACGCCTGATATTCGTCTGGCATGGCTCAGTATTATCCAAAATCTTTTCACGCTTGCTGCTGAATTTCCTGCTCTCCATTGCCGTTATCATCATGCTGCCATGGTATACGATGCTGGGTATCAAATTTACCCTGGCACCGTTCAGCATTCTTGGTGTCGCAATTGCAATCTTCTTAGGCTTTCGTAACAACGCCTGTTATTCGCGCTATGTTGAAGCCCGACATTTATGGGGGCAGTTGATGATTGCTTCCCGTTCGCTTCTGCGTGAGGTGAAAACGACCTTACCAGACGATGCTGAACTGGGACAGTTCGTTCGCTTGCAAATCGCATTTGCCCATTGCCTGCGTATGACTTTACGTCGACAACCGCAGGCGGAACCCCTGGCGAAATATCTCAGCGAGAGCGATTTACAGACCGTTTTTGCGGCTCAATCACCGGCCAACCGCATTCTGCTGATGATGGGGGAGTGGCTGGCCGTTCGCAGGCGAAATGGGCAGCTATCTGATATATTATTTCACAGTTTAAACAACAGGTTAAATGATATGTCAGCAGTGCTGGCAGGTTGTGAGCGTATCGCGAACACACCCGTTCCGTTTGCTTACACCCTAATCCTGCATCGCACGGTATATCTGTTTTGCATCATGTTGCCGTTCGCGTTAGTGGTGGATTTACACTATATGACACCGTTCATCTCGGTGCTTATTTCCTATACTTTTATCTCGCTCGATACGCTAGCCGAAGAACTCGAAGATCCGTTTGGTACAGAGAATAATGATCTGCCACTCGATGCGATTTGTAACGCGATTGAAATCGATTTGCTGCAGATGAATGATGAAACCGTTGTGCCGGCGAAACATATGCCAGATAAGCATTACCAGCTGACATAGCATCCGGTAGAGCTGGTAACACGACCAGCTCTTATTGTTTCACGGAAGGAATAGGTAAGACTTGATGCGCCGGTGAGTGCGGTTTTAGCCGAATTCTCTTTGCCACCACGCAGGCTGCATATCGGTAAATGAATGAAACTCGGGGGCCAGATCTTCATCATTGGGATCATCAAAAACGCCCGCTAATAGCGCTATTACCGGAGCATCATCAATGGCACCAACTGAACTTCCGCATTGAGGGCAAAAAGCGCGACTGGAGGTTTCTGAAGAACGCCAGGTAGTCGGTTTACCCGCTTTTCCCGTCCATTCTACATTTTCAGCATTAAATTCAATCCAGACGACGGTTGGTGCACCGGTATGCTTGCGGCAAATATCGCACGAGCAGGTATGCGAATTATTAGGGCTCGTCGCGGTAAAGCGAACAGAGCCACACAGACAACCGCCAATGTAGATTTTAGACATGACAATCCCCCGTCAGTAAACGTTCTCAGACACTAGCAGATGACTGGCTTCATCACTAGATCCTCATCGTAAAAAGGCGAGGGCGCGCATGGGGAATTCACAATAATTATCAGCCCCTGGTATAAAGAGGCTGATACCAGGAGGTCAGTGCTTAAGAATTGTGTTTAGCAACGATAAACAACCGCGGAAACGCCAGCAGTATTTTCCCATTCTCTTGCAGTGGATATTGCTCCTGCAGCAATGCATGATAACGCGCCAGATAGCGATGTTGTTCGCTTTCACTCAGGTCCTGCAACCAGGGACGCAACCCCGTCGAACTCACCCAGTCGATAATTGACTGGTGTGAATCCATAACGTGATAGTAGGTTGTACGCCAGATATCAACATCGCAACCCATGTCAGTCAAAATATCATAGTACGCATGCACTCCGGGAAGAGGCGCACGGCCGCGATCGGGGTAACCCAGTTCATAGGCAACTTCACGCATCAGAACATGTGTTGGCTCCAGCCAGTTATCCGGCATTTGTACAGCCAATACGCCATCTTTCCCCAGCAGAGAGACCAGGTGGGGGAACAGCTGATAGTGATCGGGAACCCATTGCAAAGATGCGTTTGCATACAACAGATCTACGGGCTCTTCTGTCTGAAATGCGCTAATATCCGCTTCGATAAAATGACAGCCAGGCAACGCGTTACGCGCTTCGCTCAGCATTGCCGGCGAAGAATCCACGCCTGATATTTGCGCTGATGGCCAACGTTGATGTAGCAATGCGGTGCTGTTACCCGGGCCGCAGCCGAGATCGACGACTGAGCGGACATTCTCCAGCGCGACTCTGCTGAGTAATTCAGCTGCGGGTCGCGAACGTTCGGTTTCATATTGCAGATAGAGCGAAGGGTTCCAGTCAGCCATGTTTCTGTATCCTGTATGCGATGAAATAGTATGATTCTGAGCCAGCAATTTCCATCACGCCCTCAGAATCAATGATTCTTGTTCCTTCCCAGCATAGTAAGTGTAGCTTTAAAGGGTAAAAATAGGACAAATCGTATTACAAAAGATAATAATTCATAATCTTTCTTATACTTCTTTTGCTTTCTCTTCAGGATCGCGATCTCTCTTTGGGCATTCAAAAAACTTCTGACATAACATTCACCATTATTATGGTTGTCGATAAAGTCATCACCGTAGTTGCTCTCATAGAGGCTTATGCAGTATTTTATTTTTTCCTTAATAGACTCAATGTCATCAAATTGAATCCAATATTCAGATAACAAATATGCTATCAACTTCTCCTGGAAAACAGACATGGTACTGTGTGTATCATTCAAAAATATCGCATCGAAATCTTCTATAGAAGTGGAGACAGAAGGGGGATATCGATATGACATAGGCCCTACTGGTGCCGATGTCATATTCAGAAACAAGTATGCTGATTAATATATTTTCCCACATCAACAACTTTATTTGTATCGGGGTCAACATTGAATACTATAAACCGCATTTGTGGGCAGAACAGTTCCAGGCTTTTTTTACTGCATTCCGTTTGTAACCATTTATGACTGCCACTTTCGGTTTGTACCTGATTGAGGTTTGCATCCTTACTGCACACAAAACCATCCACGATTGCTTTTTGCCTTGCAGCATCCAGATTCAAGCCAATAACATTTAGCTCATCGACGTCTTTGTCATGTGAGCTGGCAGAGACGCGGGTCAACGCACAACCGGTCAGTGTGAATGAAAGAACCAATAGAAACGCGACGCGTAAGATAGCGTTGTCATTTTGATGAACATGGATAGTTCTTTGCATTGTGCTGTAGGGTCCGTTGCTGTGAAATTCCAGGGCACAGGTTTGTGTCGTACCTTGTGGTTGTACGCGAAAAGGACTGAGTGAGCAATTGCAACGTCAGCGATTTGACGTATGCGTAAAGTATATGGTTTGAATGGTAGTCGGTGAACAGCCTGAATCCAGGAACAACGCTGTCAGGCGTTATCAATGACCAGCACAATGATGAACCCAGTATGGCAGATTTCACTTCTCTCTATCTAAGTGCGCATAATGTATATTATGTTAAATGGCGTGACGTAACGCGTAAGTCGCTTGTAATCTACGTTAAAACAGAGAAAGCCTTCTCTCCCATGCCTTTCATCGTATATGTAGTTCACTTCTAATGCAACTACAAACAAGCGACCAACATCACAGCCCCGCCCTTTTCATTTCATCACCCCTTTTATCAATCACATACGGGCATTAATTGATCCGTTTCGATCACTCAACAGATCGCGTTACCGCATCATAGGTGCGCTCGCAGACACTCCCGGCGCTTGCGGCGGCATCAGCATACTTAGCGATTTCTCCCGCGCGGCGGTCAGATTCTTCGTACAGGTCGGCAAGCAAACTTGCGGTTTCGGCGGCTGTCTGCCTTCTGGCGGCATCTGCGGAAATGCGGCCTGTTTCACTGGCTGCGAGTTCACGCCTGATATTGGCAATTGCTCCGCGCAACCTGTCAGCAGCATCGTTAGCAGCAACGGCATCAGCCAGGGCTTTTTGTTTTTCCTTTTCAGCGTTATTGACGATTTCCTGTGTTTCTTTTTGACGGCGCAATTCTTCATTACGTTGTTCCTTTTCCTGTTTAAGTTGCGCGGTTCTGTCAGCTTCATCGCGCTTTGACCATTCAATCTGCCAGTCTTTGCGCTCCGCTTGTTTTCCAGCGTCATAAGCCTGCTGGTGAATAACATAGCCTGTCCCGTATAAAACTGACGCAACCAAAAAACCAGTTAAAAGCTTGTATCTGGTTTTCATTTGTCTAAACCCCAGCACGTTAATTCGGATTCCTGGTCTCGTCGGATAACCTGACCGTAACAATTATTCTCTCGGAGGCGGCAATCACGCCCGGCGTCATGTACCCAGCGCTTTATTTCTGCGCATGCCCCGAACCTGTCCCCGGCATTTAGCTTTTTGTAAAACGTCGATGAGAAACATTTACCTGGACCAATATTCCACGGACAAAATGACGCAATGCCAACTTTCTGAGGCTCACTTAGTGGCACATGGACATTTTTATCAACCCATGCCAGCGCTTTAGCCTGTTCAGCTTTATCTATCTTGTCGCACTGCTCATGCGTTAATTTCATGCCTTTGATTACCGGCTTTCCATTAACGTAAGTCACACCGCCGCATATAGTCCAGATTCCCCGGCTTTTGTCCTGATATGCTGTCAGGCTTGTTCCTTCTTTTTCATGCTGAAATTGCGCCATCATCACAGGAGCACTTGCCCCGACTGCAATAAGTGCCAGCATTACCGCGCTTAGTTTGCTTTTATTCACAATTAATATCTCTGGCTGTTGAACGTAAAAACTTTTTATGCTCGTAATACCAGTTGACAAAAAAAGTCCCTATCGTGCAGAAAATACCCGTTAATACCGCCCATTCATTTAGAGATAACATTGCCATTGCGACTGTAATCACTCCTACGCGGTATTTAATCCAGTCCCAAAACTTAAATGCACCAAATACCAGAGCCATAAACAAAACAGCTACAACGGCTAGTTTTCCAGATGGCAATGCCGCCTTTATTTGTCTAAGAATCCTCACTTAATCACTCTCCGTTTCGTCATAAAAGAAAAGGCCAAAACTGCCAGCAAAAGCATGCACATCGCCAAAAGGCTCATTAGGACGCAAACGCGCAACACCGACCGCGCCAGCCCCAGCATAACCTGGTATTTTCCCGCTAAGCCTGTGCCAGACACCCGGACGCAAGCAAATTTGTGACAGTGTAACCACCCTGTCAGCGTCAGATATTTCCAGCCACCATAGTTTTGTTGTGGTCGCATAGAACAATCGCATGTTCAAAACAGTGCCATTCAGAGAGGATGTAAATTCCTGGTCCGCTATGGATGGGATTACATTGATTTCGTAGTAAGCAGGCTGCATTTATGAGCCTCCCAGCATGCGGCGCATCTTCTCAAGCGCGAAAACTTTTTGAGGCTCCTTTTTTGCATCAACAGGCGCGGCGCTTTTCTTACCTGCGGCAACTGTCCCCTTCCCTGCCGGATTGGAAGTTTTTGCTTGTGCTGATTTATTGCGTGAACGCTGGAATGTTACCGTTTCGACTTTTTGCGCGGTCAGTTTGATGGTGTAGCAATTTTTCTTAGGTACGGCTTCGATGTTTAGCGACTGGATAACGCTTTGTGGCATCGCCATAAACGAGGTGTAAACTGATACGAACTCTTTCAACTCATAAGCCGCCATGATTTGTTGAGCCTGATTCATCGCCCAAATCATGTTTTGCGTTGTATAGAGAAGCCCGTATGTATACGGAAAATCAGCACCAGTAATGATACCTTCAAAAGATACAACCTTTGGATCGTCTACCGTGCCGTCAGAGATTTTATAGCCTGTTTCTACTTTCCCCTGAGTTATGGTGCGTTTCGCTTCAAACCCTTCTCTGGTTTTTAGTCTTAGTGACACTGTAACGCCAGATTCAAACACCATAACTGCGCGTTGGTCACGTGGTGCTGAAATTGCACCCTCCATACCGTCAGCCATGAAAACCCCATAAAAAAATCCCCTACGTGGAGGGGATTTTCACACCTTCTCGGCGTGGGTAACATGGCGTGACCGCTGGCGATTACTCTGCTTTTTTTGTCTCTGTTGCTTCACAGATTCTGCGTAGGTACTCATTATTTTTGAATGAAACCATAATCAACTCAAAAATAACTCTTGTCGCGATAAGTGACACAGCAAAGCTAATACTTACCCCTTCTCTCTGTTGTAACCAGCTTAGAATAGTACCTGCGATAAGCAGTATCGTAGCAAGCCAATATACAATCGTAATGATTTTGGGCGTAATCAGCGTTTCGAATGTTGCAAAATCTTTAAATTCACTTTTTGGCATTGTTTTTTCCTTTATCTTGCCCCTGTCGATTCAGCAATATTATCACCAATATTCCCGAGTGTGGTTCCTTTATCGTTGATGTTATTCAAAGTTTCTGCTGCATCCTTACCACTACTAACATGAATATGAGTTGTTTTATTACCACTGTTGCTAATAACTTGGTTTGTCGCGGCAGAAGAAGGCATTAAACCTAGTGTGTTTTCTATACCCGGTAGAGGATTCAGGTCAAACATATCATTTAACCCACTTAGCGCTCTAAATGTGGGGGCTAATGGTGTTAAGTTATACAAGCCATTAACTACCGCTGACAACGGGCTATCAATCGCATCAGTGAAAACACCGTCACTTTTATCGTCTTTTGTCGCAGAATTAACGCTTATCGCTGCTTTGTTTGCCAAGCTAACAATGGTTCTGAGAGCAGATATTAAATTTGGATAACGTTTTTCAAATTCATCAAAGCTACCGAATAAGCTATCGAAGATGGTTCCACCTTCACCATTCAACCAGGCTTTCCATTCAACAAAAGCCTCATAAACCAGCCACACAGCCGCGCCAATAGCGAGGAAAGGCCAAAGCGCCGCCATAACCGGAATTGCCAGCGCGGTAAATGCCGCACCTACAGCGCCAAGAATCCCAATGAGAATAGCTGTTTTACTTTCATCAGCCAGGGTAGACCAAAACTCTGCAACTTCTTTCTCTGCTTTCCGTGCCAGTGGAATTAAGGTATTTGCCGCCCAATCGGTAAATTTTTGCCACTCGCCGCCGATGGTTGCCTGAGCTAAGAAGGCTTGCCAGTCATTTTTCATGACTGTCATTGTCTGTCCCCACGTCCAGCCCTGTTTTTTCAACAAATCTATGTTGCTCGCCGCCAGCTTTTCAAAGGCTTTAATCATGGTTTCTGAGGTTAGCTTCCCTTTTTCTGACATTTCACGGAGGCCTTTAACGTCTGTACCAAACGCCTCAGCTACTTTCGGAGCCATCGTCCCTATCGCTTCCATGAATGAGCGGAATTCATCGCCGCCGAAACGGTCTGATGAAAACGCCTGTCCCATCTGGTAAAGCGCGGCGTTTTTAGCCTCTTCGCTACCGCCACCCAATTGCAACGCACCCACCAGCCCCTGCGTTGCCTTAATGGTTCGCTCCTGAGAAAACCCTAGTTTCTCAGTTGCTGTAGCCATATTGGTGTAAGTAGAGATAAACGATCCGCTATCGCTTCGCATATCGCTTGCGGCGCGATTAAGCTCAAAGAATGCGTCTTTTGCGTCGCCTGTTGTTTGTTTCAGGCGCTCAAGTTGCGCCTGCTGGCGCTGTATCGTGTCCAGGCTATCAGCCATAGCATTACTGGCGGCAACAATCCCAGCCGTCAGACCTGCCCCCGCCAGAACGTTATCAAGACCAAATTTAAAACCACCGCCCCCGGTAGCATTTTTCACCGCCTCTGCTGTTGGCGTTAGCTGAGTGCCCGAAAAACTTTTCGCAGATGTATCGTATTTTGAAAACGGATTACCGGCATTTGGATCGACTAAACCACCAGCCCGACCAGCAGACCAGTTAGCACCGCCCGGAGGTGGCAACATTAAACCCCCACCGCCGCCAGACAATAAGCGCTGAGGAGGTGGTAGCAATCCCGATATGCCTGCACTCGTACCCTCTACGGCTGCACGTGCAACCTTCTGAGCCTCTTTTCTAACTGTATCGGCTAATGTCGTCCGGCTAACCAGATTTGCTCCTGTGGCGGCTATTGTCGCTACTGCTGCCGTTGTTGCTACCGATGGCGCACTGGCAGTGCTGGCTGGCGCATATGGGCTGGCGGGTTTCAGGTTGTTAACGCGCTTAATGGCTGCGTCAAGCTGGTTTACTTTGGAAATAGCATGCTCTATTGCGGCTTCAAAACTGTTTAATCCCTCCAGTTCGGGGATAACGTCAATTTTCGTTACGAGATCGGCTGACTGGTCTGTCATTTTTTCACCTTACTAAGCGCGTGTTGAACCGCGTTATCAAACTGGATAACGGCGGAGGCTCTCATAATGGAATCGAAGGAGGCGCGGCCTGACGCTACGGCGTCGTAGCTAATCAGGCCGCTTTCAATCACTCGCCAGATGACGAGCTCTGTGTGGATGGTTCGGTCAAGGTTTTCAGCAAGGCGTTGAACAGTTGCCGCATGGCTCCCTGCATTGTTGCCGCCGTGTCCATTCCAATATTTTTTTTTAACCCTGCTGTTACCGGAAGAATGGACAATTTAAGGCATTCAAGCGCCACCAGATACACATCAGCAATGTTCGCCGCGGTGAAATTGGTGTTAACGGCGTCCCATGAATCCAGAAAAGCCCCTGTATCTACCTGTTGAGCACGAGACTGTGAAAGCAGCGTAAACAGCAATTCGTCGTGGTCTTCGCGGTTGAGCATACCGAAGATTTTCGACGACATAGACAGGATACTTTCTACCTGGTTGATACCATGTTTCGCCAGAATTTCAGCTACACGCAAGTTGAAGTGAACAGCATCAAAGGCGCTCATACGGATGATGCAGTATTTTTTCCCGTTAATTTCTACGTGTTTGATTGAATCATCCATTGGTTAAATTCACCCCAAGAATCGTTGAATCAAGTTCGCCCGTCAGGAGTTTCCATTCCAGTGTTTGCGCTCCGACGCCGTTATTTGCACCATCAGACGGCTGACGGGCAAACATCGCATATCCCAGCCTGTGCACGGAAAGATTGCGTGTGTTGGTTACGGTTACAGGGATGACGGCCTTTGTTTTTTGCATCAGCGCCAGCGCGGTATTTACCGGGGAGTTACGCTGGGTGGTGAATGTTACTGAGCCTTCCTCGCTAGGATTCTCAATAAATGACCAGTCACCGCCGATACCGGACGAAATAGTAATCTGGTCGTCCGGCACTTCAACAATGATGTTGCTGTCTTTCGCCAGGCCAATTACCGGAACAACGCCTACGGTAATCAGCCAGTCTTTTGAGGACATATTGCCTAAATACATAATTAAATCCCGTAGGTCAGTGCTGAACCAACACCATCTACATGCTTGATGGCGTGGCGAAGATAGAATCTGAATTTAACGGTCAGGTCGCCTTTGATGCGCTGGGTCGCGCTGACTTCTGCCATTGTTGGACGTATAACTTCATATCCACGGACATAATCACCGTTTTCATCGGTAAAGTTTTCCAGAATACCGCCAGCAGTCTGACCTGCTTTAAGCGAGCTTTCCATTTTGTTACAAACGACTTCATACCCCGGCATGTCGTGACCAACTTTGTTACGGTTCACAAAGAGCGTTGCGAGGTCTTTTTGCATGCGGTCAGCCTGCCAGTAAGCAAAGCGCACAACCTCAATAGACTCACCGTCACCACATGTACCCGGATAAGTTACCGTGATGCCGGAACCGTAATCCTCAAACGTGTTACCGTTGAATGCCTTGATTTTCTGGTAATCAGTTTCGGTAAAGTCATCGGCTTGTACGGCATTAAGCGTCTTAAGCGCCCATGTTTCTGAGCCCGGTTGCATAACCAGACAGCGACCAGCCAGAGCTGCATCAAGGAAATTCTTTTCCCGTTTGGTGGATACAGCAAACGAACCTGCAATATTTTTTTCAAAGATATATTTAGTGATGTTGTCTGTCGCCCATGTTGGCGATGAATAGTCATCAATAAATACTGCCATTTTATCAATCTGCGATTCAGTCCAGTCAGCAATCACTTTCTGGATTGAAAGGTCGCGGGATGGGGTCATGAGCATGAAGAACTTATTGTACTGGTTCTTTATGGCTGCAATTGCCTGGCCAACTGCCGCCGACAGTACGACAGATGATTTGTGAACGACTTCCGCACCTTCCAGATAAACAATGCGCCCATCGACAAGGAACTGACCTGCTGCGCCAGAATCAGCAACGATATCATTCGCTACTCCTGTGCTTCCTGACCATACTGCGCCGTTAAATTTCGCATAACGGTATTCATCGCCCTTTACATATCCAATGGTCGCTTTTGTTCCCGATGGCGCACCAACAACCGGAACATCAGTCAATTTAATCATGGTCTTGCTGTAGGCTGCGGAAAAATCGCCTACAACGAGTGTGTCTGGTGATGGGGTCTGCGAAAAATAAGCCTGAACCGCCAGCAGGTTATCACCATTCATGCCGTCAGAAATTGCATCATCAGCACTGGTATAAACCCGGTACAGGTCTTTGAAATTTTCAACTTTTGCGCTTTCATAGGTCGAGTACTTCAATCCAAAAAACGCCGCGCCCGGTGCAAGGATAATCCCCACACCGAAAACGCCATATTGGGCGGCTGTTGTTTGCCGTCCAATTTTCACACTAAAAAGCCTGCTTAAATTCGCCATTTATGCACCCTTGATATGTAACGTAACCTCGTTCGCTTTCACTGTTGCGCTATCAATCCAGCGCTCTTTTTTGTAGTGCTGGAAAACAAATTGCAGGGTTAATGTCACCTGTGCCATTTGCTGATAAACGAGGTTATCAATTAGAGGTGAGCTATTCTCGAAATCGCCTGAGCGGTCAATAACGCAGTTGTTATCAAACTGCCAGAATTCCCCCTCAGTTGAATCAACCTCATAAAGAAAGTTTTCGAGATATGCCTGAGCGTCGTCAGATGAGCGAATCGCAATGATTTGAGCGGCACAGTTATAGTGATACACCCTGTATTCACCGTCCCAAGTTTTGGCGAACGGTTGCGGCTCACGCGCTGACGAAAGCAAATGAATGGCGGTAAACGGGTCTTTGGGTTCTGGTAGTTTTTGCTGGGCGTATAGTGGTTTATCGCCTGTTAGCTCAAGAAATGCCTGGCGAAGCCGAACCATAGCAAGATAAGGTGCGCCACTTAGTATTAATGGTGTTGCCTGAGCGTCAGTCTCTTTTAACGTCCCTTTGGGAAACTTAACGACATTCCCCACATCAAGACGGAAATTTGCCGGAAAGGTAATGCTGTTTCCGTCACCACCATCCAGAATAACCGAAGTTATGAACGATGGATCCCGCCCGTTATATGGTGTGAATAAAATATCTTTGCTGTTTCCGTTGTCGGTAAAAGTCGCCTTCTCAACATGGTAATCTGAATAATCGACTTCCCCCGAAACGGTCATTAATTTAACCGTATAGATACTCATTATTCCACCAGCGCTAGTGCGTCTTTTTCTTTCATACTAAATAATAAATACTCATAGTGGCTAATAACGCCGTTCTGCCATTCCTGACGTTGTACCACCTCATAATATTTGCCAGCACAATGCACGATAGCGCCGTTATGTTCGCCTTCCTCGGTTACTGCTAAATCTGCTTCCCCTATAGCCTCCATATGGTCTTGAGGCTTACGAGACGCAAGATATGTCTTAAATGAGCTACCGCCGTCTACTGGCTGCATACTGAGGAATGCTGTTTTCTGTTCTGAATATTCCTGGCGAACCATACCGCCCACAATTTCAATGGGGAGTGGTTGCCAGTATTGGATTAATCTTCTCATGAGTATTTAACCTTGAATGTCGCACCATACCGGAATAAAGAACCTGAATTCTCCAGCACTCTCCTGTTAGCCCCTTTTCTGGCTATTGTTTCTGGTGAGTTTGGCTTGTATAGACTTGAGGTGTGCATAATCTGATTCGTCATTAGCGCTGTTTTAGCCCCAATAATTCTGGCTACCTGCTGCGGCGTTCGATTTCCATCAATAACTGATGATATTAACTGGCGGTATTCTCTCCCTTTCATCCATCCGGCAATGCGATTTGCTGAGTACATCATGAATGGTCTGGCTGGTATCAACTCCCACCCCATAGCATTTTTGGTGCCGAAGTTATTCCAGGCGGCATAGGTCGCAACATCTATACCCTCATTCTGCGTGCCTCTGTGAATGCCAACTGTGATGGATATACCCGCCAGTGCTTGAATACGCTGGCGTAAAACCCGGTCAAAACCCTTTGTTTCCAATCTAGCTCCACCGCGCATAGATCAAACTCCGAATTCATTTTTTAAAATCTGGAATATTCATCTGCGAAAGTGCGCCTTAACCATTTTTTTATCGTGGGCGCCAAGGCTGGCCAATCGCATTTATCAGGATAATATTCTGCTAATCGGCATGACCGATGAGAATACAACCACCAGACAATGAGCCTATAGCGTCTGAGAATTCCTCACCCCACGTTGTACCCTGCCAGCCTGCCTTTTGTGCTGTCTCAGTAAAGGTCATTGCCACTTTCCCTTCACGGCGGCTTGCCACCCCGCGAACACTGGCGCTTATTCCCTCAACAGCTATTGGGGCGAGATTAGCGGCAACATACAGCGCTTTGAGGCGCTCGACGTCATAACCGTAATCTGCTGCGGCTCGAAGGTCGTAGAGCCGCTCACATTGAGAAGAAAGGGCGCTAATAGCGCCCTCATCAAGTGATAACCCCGGTAGCAGAATGGCAAGCCAGTCATTTACCGTCATGCTATCCCCCTACTCGTCGTCAGATTCAACTACGCCATCGTGCTCTTTATTGAGCTTTTTGGCTTCTGCGGCTGAAACCACTTTTAACCAGCCTTCATCAATAAACTGCTTAACACCGCCGATTTGCAGCGTTGCTACATCAACTTCTACAGCGGCAAGCGGAGCAATCGAAATGGTGATAACAGTCCCTTCACTGTTTTTTTCACCGATATGAATCGGCGCTTGCGTGGTGTTGTTCAGAAACGCTTTTTCTTTATCAGCCATGACTTAAATTACCTTAGAAGATTTAGCTGCAGCCAGCGGCGCACGGACAATTACGCCAGCGGAGCGCGACAGGCACGGAATAGACAGGTCAAGCCCACTACGCTGCACTGGCAACTGACGGAACAATACCGGAGTGGCCTGTGCGAAGTGTCGGCGATTGTTCGCCAGCGCGATACAAATGCCGTCATCATCCAGATCGGAGTTTTTGCGGAAAGTTACTTCCGGGTAAGAAGTTCGCAGGAATGACAGGACAGTGCCCAGCGTACCGCTAAGGCGTAACCCCTGAATTCGCGCCCATGCCTTAGACGGCATATGGAACTCATTCACTTCGTAGATTTTGGTGGTATTCACTGCGGCGATAATCGCTGAAACATCACCGCAAATTTTATCACCGTCAGCCGTCGCCCATGCACCGGCTACTGCTACCAGAGGAATATTCGGATGTTCGATAAAGCCGATAATCTGGTATTCCTTATTGCCACGCCACAACAGATTAGAAACTGTGCGCTCATGCGCTTCGCGGGTATTAAGCGCCAGAATATTATCAAGCGGGGTGCCTGACATTGCCGCCGCCATCACGTCACTGTAGGTGTAGCCATAGCCGAGGCCAATATCGTACATAAGCGCGAAGAATTCCCGGCCTTTAGCGCTCATCATGGGCATATCTGTACCGAATGCTGCCATAATTTTTGCCATACCAGCAGCGGAGTACATGCGATAACCTGCGTATTTTGCCCCTTCGTTAATCCCCGGCTCCTGCTGAAACATGGTTAACGCTACGGGGGCGGGCATTTCTTCCATGTACACATCTTTAGACATGGAAATCAGGTCACGGGCAAAAATTAGCCCTTGCTCGTCGGTGTTAACTCCCGGCATTGCGCCAGTTACCTGAGCTTCGGTAAAAAGCTGCGCCATCAACGCGGCTAAATATTTCTCATTCATATTTCGGAGGTTCCCTGTTAGCTAACAGTAATTACAGCGGTGTCAGTGAAACCACCGTCTTCAGTTCGTACCGTAATTGTCGCGGTCTGCCCGGTTGTAGCCCCTGCTTTAACAGTGACAAGGCCATTTGCGTCTACAGTTGCGACATTTGCATTACTGGTCTGATAAGTTACCGCTTTATTTGTTGCGCCCGATGGCGTAACGGTTGGTGTTAGCTGTTGAGTACCTCCAGCCGCCTTTGATGCGGTTTTAGGTGAAACGGTGACACCTGTCACAGGCGTTTCATGCGGAAACCCTACACTCAGCAATTCACCATCAACAACCATCACAATTGCTGTACCGCCGCGCTGAGTGTTTGATTCGAAGCGAAAGCGACTTTTATCGCCAGAATTGGCAACGCCCCATTCCATATAGCCGGTAGTGACGTTCCGGCCTTTCGGGACTGCCAAATCACCCACTTTCGGGGATTCACCCGATTTTACCGCTACGCGGATCGGACCATTTTCAACGATACCAATCGGGCAATTGATGGTTACAACGCCGATACGGGTGTTACTGCCAAATCCCGGCATGGCTGGCATGTTGGAATGTGCCGTAACAGCAATACCGATGGCATCAGTAACATCACCACCATCAGGTAATGCAACACAGGTAGAATCGTTACCTGACGTGAGTTTTACTGCATCACCGGGCGCGACTTCACCACCAGCGCGGCGGGAAGATACACGGGCAGAGGAACGAAAAGACGGCAGGACAGCTAAATCACCCGGCAATCCCGCGTCAAAATCACCTTTAATTGTGGTCTGCATTATTTTTCTGCCTCTTTTTTGCCAAACATGCGGGACTGATAATCACTGTGCGCATCATTGCTTTTGTCTGCACCTGATTCATCGTTGTTGATGCGTGGATTACGCGGCTTTTGCTCAAACTTTTTGCCGCAAGCCACCAGCGCCATTGATAACGCAACATCAACCTGTTCATCGCTCCAGCTATCCATGTTTACTTCTGGATTTGCCTTACGGATGATGGCCTGTTTAACGAGACTGATATCGCCCAGGCTGTCGGTATTGATGTTCAGTCGTTTAGCCGTTTCTTTAAGCTGATGTTCCTGACGACCGTCAGCAACTCCGCGCTCGTAGGCTTCGTTGCTGGCTGAATCCATATTTACCAGGCGGTTATTTGCTTTGAGCAAGTCACCACGCACAGTGCTAAGGTCACTGGTGAGCGTTTTTTTGTCCGTCTCCAGTTGTTCGATTTTGGCTAACGCTTCTTCTAATTCCATCGGTTCACCGTCCAGATTGAATGTTGCTGTCTTTACCCGTGGGTTGCGCACTATGCTCAGGTGGTTGTAGTTAATACCCTTCTGCACCGTGTCAAACTCTTGCCCGTCAGGGGCTCGTCCAGTTTGTTTGGGCTTTTCGTCACACTGGTAGCCAGCCGACGCCCCGCGTAATCTTTTGTCCTGCTGAATCAGGCGAATGGATTTCTCATCCTGAACCAGAGCGCGGGCTACCAACTCATCGCCCTGACGCATTACGGCAGTAACCACACCAGCACTGACAGCCCGGTAATTTTTTGACGTCACCAGACCATTACGAGGATGTGACACCGTAACAGGCTTGCCGATTAAGGTATTCATTGAGTCCTGGTTAAACAATTCATCGGCTGAGCGGTACTCTTTTGCCGTGAATGCATCACCGCGATTGCGGTCATAAACCAGTACGCCCGGACGGGCTATAGGGATATCAATCTGGAGATAACCTTCCGGGGTTATCTCCCATTGTTTTATTGCATCAACGTTAATCTGTGTTTCTTGCTGCAATTTCTTTCTCCGCTTCTTCCACATCCGACGCAGAGAACAACCATTCAGGAAAACAGCGGCAACCGTTAGGTTGACCCGGATTCCCGTCTCGTGGCGGTCTGGTCGGCGTGTATGCCTTACCTTCGCGCCCAACATGCTCTTTTCGCTCGCGTTCGTCTAACATGCCCCGCCAGCGGTATATGCTCATCCCGGCAATACGTGCATTGGCTTCCTCAAGATTCCATGCCTGATTGCCAATCTCATTACGGGCAACGTTACGGGCTCGCCGGAAAGGTATCTCCATCTCATCAGCCAGTTTATTAGCGATGTAATCAACGCCGCGCCCCTCGCGCAACCCCTGCTGTACTGTGTTAATCCCGCGTTGAAGTGCTTCATCAGAAACATTCTCCATACGCCCCATGCTTTCGGTTAACCAGTCGGCGGTTTGCTGCAATAGCTTCTTATCACCGTCATAAATATCGACCGCTATCAGGTCTGCCATGTTCTCATGCGGAATAGTTATACCCGGCGCAAGGTCAACATTTGCGGCGGCTTTAATGATGAGTCTGAAATCATCCAGAGCAGAATCGGCAAGTTGCGTGGCGGTGGTATTCATCGCTGGCAGTGACGGGATAACACTGGCTGTGCGTAGCGATTCAGATAACTTTGCCACCTGTTCGGAGACTGCCCCCGCCGTGTCTGGCGTAGCTGGCAAGCCTTTTTTCAGGTCAATCAGGCTTACACCATCAACGCGGAAGCGCTGGTAATAGCTTTGCCAGTATTCATCGGTAAAACCAAAGTTCCCGTTTGCGATAGCGGTCTGTATTTCATCGGCGGTGCGGTTAATGATGCGAATATAAGTATCAGGCTTAGTGTTTGTTACTCTGGCAAAATCTTTAGCCAGATTTATACCTGCCTGCCTTCTGACTTCACTGATGACATACGCCGGAACCGCGCCAAACTCCCCGTCTTTTAATAATGCGGGTATTGCTTTGAGAAAAATTGACGCATCTGGCAATAGCTCCTGAGTTACAGACTTTATAAGTATTTCTTGTTGTTCCCGCGTCATGCGGGAATAGTTTTTACCCGCTCGCTGCTTGATGTAAACGCGCACTTTTTTAACCGTTGCAGCGGCAATAAAATCTCCCAGCACATCATCAACGGATACATCTTTACCATCAGCCGCATCAGTATTGAGAAGTGCACCGGATTTACCGATTGCACGGTAAGTCTTTAAACAGGCTTCGCGAACCCATTTACAAAAAAGCCGGGTGTTATCACCCAGCTTTTGCGCGTAAACCAGTTCTATCGCCAGTGGATAACCAGCGTCATAACGTGGTTCACTTTTCGGCATTATTGGCCTCACTATTGCTGGTTTCGGTATCGTTCTGGTTCAAATCCTTGTCATTCTGGTCATCAATAGTGCCTGTTGCTGGCGCTGCTTCAGTCAGGAGTGTTACGGCTGCTGTTTCCTTCGCCGTTGCCCTGGCTTCTTCGCTGGTGATGGCTCTCATCTGGTAATAAATCTGCGCGGTTTCCGCTACCTTCTTGTCCCTTTCTACCTCGCGGTCAATTTGCCCCTGAGATTTGTTAGGAATAAAGTCAGCTTTTACGCCCAAATATCGCAACGTCAGCTTTTTAAGTGCCGGGATAATGTCATTGGTGGTGATGTGAGAAACAAGGTTTTGCCATTGCGCATCGGCGCTGGTATCGCTGTTAGATAGTCCTGACCGCCGTTCAGCCAGCATTGATACCGGAAACCCTGTTTCAGCGCACACCAGCTTGATAGCCATATCAACAAGGTCAGCGGTTCCCGTCATACTGGACTGTAAACGGGTAATATCTTCATCTTTATCAATTGCTACCATGTCATTCAAATGCCTGGTAGCAGCAATACCAGCCAGACGACGCGCCGCCATAGCTTCGCCTTTCGCTGACTTTAAATCTTCTGCAAGTTCATCTTTTTTATAAATATCCTGTACTGATAGCGACAAAATACTGATGATTAACTCATGAGACAGGCCAAGACGTTGTAACGAAGCATAAGGTTTACAGAGAACCGGCTCGCCAAATTCGACGCCAGCACTACCGTAAATAGGCTGGTATTCTGGATCGCCAAAAAGGAGTGAATCATCTTGCTCAATAAAGACCTCGCCACCAATCGGGCTTTTAAGCTGAATACGCCAGCCTTCCGGCAGACCGAAAAGCGGATCGTTATAATCAGAAAACCAGTCATTTGATGGTGTAATCCAGTTTGCACCGTGGCTTCTAACCCAATCATCACCCATGACCAGCACCGACCATCCCTGATGGCGTTTAAGCACAGTGGCGCGTTCGACGCTCTGCCAGATACGCATATCATCAAAAAGTTGTTTTATTTTTTTATCATCCTCCGGTTTATCGGTGATGATATCGAAGCCGTTAAGCATCGCTGCAGCAACCGGTTCGCTGATGATGCGCCAGCCTATCCCGGATGTTTCGCCAGCCAGTGCCGCCACCAGCGGAATTTTGCCCTCTGCGGCTCTGGCCTTCATTCGGTTTGCCGTTGGCGACCCCATCCCGGCAGCACCTTTAACACCATGCGACACGCTTTCCATCATGGTCACGTAGCTGTCAATGTTATAGCTGGCAGGCTGTAAGCCCTCTTTTGTTAAAATTCCCTCCGTGGGAATTAAGCTGGTTTTGTTCGTCATTCGATAATTCCTGATTTCATGCGTACCAGATGGGGGAATATGGCGTCGGCATAGTCTGTGGACACACCCAGCCGTTTTTTAACTTTCGGTTTTGCTTCAATTTTTATCTTGTCTTCTGGCGTGGTTTCCCACATGACACCAGTAGAATCAGAAAGGATGCGATCGAGATATCGGCGTGGTATCTGGTTTGAAATAGCAAATAAGCCATCTGGCGGCATAATTCCCGTTTCCATCCACCGCACAGAGTCATTAACCGCGTCACGATACGCCCACCACGCCTGAGCACGTAGGTTGTGAAAAGTATCTTCGTTGGCTCTCCCGCCGCGATAGCGTGATTTTTTGCGCAACACTTCGCCCTGTGCCACAAACTTACGAAATTCAATGTCTGAATCTTCGTATTTGTTAAGTTCGCCTTTAACACCTGAACCAACGCCTACAGAGTCATAAATCAGTACTGAACAACCTTCTTCTGTTGCCAGCTTTAACGCCTGCTGCGCTAACTGAACAGTGTCACGCGCCTGTAATCGCTCCATACGGTACAAAAAACGCCCGTCAAAGAATGACAACACCGAATCGTCATCACCTTCATCGGCAACATCTAGTACCGCTGTTTTAACGCCAGTTCGACAGGTTTTCGCCAGTTTCGAATCAGGCGACACCACCAGTTTTTCCAGATGACCACGATTGACAACAGCACCCGGTAAATCACTGACAGGAACACCATTCCAGATGTTGTCGTACTTATCCGGGTAATATTTCAGGGTGTAGCGACGTTCTTTATCCAGAGTCGAATTAAAGTACGGGTTGTGATACCAGTTCACCTCCTCAACAAACCAGTCGTCCTCCGCGTTGAGTACGAAACGAACGTATGTTTCATCCCATGCAAAAGCCGGGTTAAAGGTAATCCACAATTCAGCACCTTCACGGCGTAGTGTCGGTGCAAGCGTTTCCCATGCCTCAGCCGATATCGCGTGTGCTTCTTCCACCCAGCAAATGTCCACGCCTTCAATGGATTTAATGCTGTCGAGATTTGACTGAAAGCCCAAAAACCTGAATTCTGCTCCAGATTTAGCCTTTATGCTGTTCTGCGTTATCGTGAATTCAGACTCATAACCAAGACGGCGTATTGTGTCGCTAAGTAGCTTATGCGATGACGCGTCTATAGATTTCTGTACCCTACGCAAACAGAGAATTCGAAGGTCATAACGTACAGTCAACTCAATTAGCGCCTCAGCAATGCGCCATGATTTACTGGAACCACGCCCCCCACGCAGACACTTTACGCGGTGCGGCTTCGTGGTCAGCTCTCGCATTGTTCGCCGCCACTCTGACATTTTCTTTTTGTCAGAAAGCCAGTAATTACGGCGCTCTAGGTCGTTTTCTGGTGTTATTTCAATCGCCGTCATCGCCGCCAATATCCCTGTAGATTTCAGTCAGCGTGTCTCGCGCTATTCGTTTGCCCTCGTCCGTTATTGGTTTACTTACATCAACACCCGCCAGCGAAAGTATCCGCGCCGCAAGGTGTGATTTATCAAGCCCTTCAACCTGCCAGCCATGCTTTGTGCGTTTAATATTCTTCACAGCGCGGGTATCAATCGCTCTTACCATGCTTTTGTATACCTGTGGATCAAGCCCCTTTATCTGGTCAATTTCCCGTAGCTGTAGCATTACATCTGCTGCATCCGGCGCACGGAAACGGGCTGAAAGGTCAATCAATGCCTCCTGTCTGCCAACAATATCTTTAGCAATGATGTGTTTCCGATAAACACTAACGGCCTGTTGTATCTCGTTGTCTTTAAGCAACTTTTCAGCCTGATAATCATCATTGAAACCTTTGTATTCTCTGTTGCGAGATTTTGCATAGCTGAATCCAGGCGCTTCCCGCTCACTGGCTACCAGCTTTGCAAATACATCATCTCGTTTACTTATTTTTATGGTCACAACGCCCCCTTTGTGAGGCTTGCAGCGTAGCGAGGAAAAAGGAGGATCAAAAACAGCGTTACCGCTGGCGTGTAGTACAAATAAAAAAAAGCCACTCCGGGGGCGGAATGGCTCAACATCACAAAGAGTAAGGCAATGGCTAAAAGTCAGTTAAACAGGCAGTTCGCTACCTGTCCGTGGCAGATGCCATTATGGTTTTTTGATGAAATAAGACAAAAGGTAGTGCGAGAGGTAACAGCAGATAAAGAAAAGCCGCCCCCGAAGGAGCGGCGTTTAAAGGTGCTCAGGCTGTACATCGCAGTCAGAAAGGCGGGGTGTTACCCCCGCCCTGATTTAGCGACTCTCCTTAGCTTCGTAGGCAAACTTTGCCGCCACTTGCACACCTCCCTGTCCTATTGACGCTTCGCAAAGCGTCCGGTTTAGAGCGGTATATGCCAGTAACGCCGCGATATAAATCGCGATGAACAAAAAAACTCCTTTGTAAAACAAAGTTGCCTCCTTAGCTGTGGGGAGGCTATAATCTGATTGCGAGTCAAGATTAGGAGCCTCATTGGTTAATTGAAAAATTACCTTTGGGGCTTTTATCTATCTGCCGCACGGTAACATGAGACAGATAGCCTCAAGCACCGGGCGGGATTATACCCACATCCCATAGCTCACTGCAAAATTTCTATCCCTTCCCCTTTCGACTTATTTGTAGTTGTTATAAGGTGTTACGCCAATCATACGGGCTGAAAAATGTTGTTTATGGTTCTACGTGGATATACAATCGCCTGGCGAAGTCAAGATTAGGAGCCCCGTTGGTCATTACTGGCCTTCGGGGCTTTTCTCATTTATTTCCCCGGTCTTTTATAGCTTTCATCCAGTCTTCACCGCTATAGCCGCCGTTCTTTTTTACCTGCTCATCCCATTCGCGTAATTTAATTTCATCTTCACTATCGCTCACCTGTTCTACTGATTTTGTTTTTCTTTTGGTGATAATGAGATAACCGCACAGAACAATACCCACCGCTACAGCAAATGCAGTTGCCCCAACAACGGCACCCGCTATAGCCATCACAAACAACGATATACCCAGCACATCGTTATCCCGGTAAAAATTTCTCGTATGCTTTCTGTATGCGTTGGAGGATTTCGTTGATATGAGAGAACGTAAAGAGCGTTTTCTGAATAGCGGCCTTGATTTGATTAATTTACGCCGATAACGCTTACCTCTAACCCTTAACATAATTGCCATCCTGATTGGGTGTATTCCTCGCTTGATTCTAATTTGTAGTTGCTTTAAGATCTATATCAGGTGCTCAAAACACCCATCGAAAGCGGTATATCACCCCGTTAGTGTGATTTTTTTGTGCCCGTATTTTATGCTCTGTTGGCTTACTGCCGTGTGAGTGCTGAATTATGGGGTGGAGTGCGACGAATAGCAGGCCTCTCCGTCTGTGAATAAGTCCGCCGACTTTCGACGGTTTTGAGCTCCACCCCGCCCCATCTCAAAAGTGGGGATTCAGTCTCATCGAAAGGAGCAACAACTATGAGTACATTACTCACCATCCCCGATGCCGCCGAACTGCTGGCGCATACCCTCGCCGCCCTTAAAGCTGCTGGCTATGCCAGTGCCGCTATGATGCCCGTTCATCGTAACGACTCAAACGAAGTCGAAAAAACGGAAACGCACGCCACCACCGCGCCAGAAGTCTATGTAGCACCCGGCAAACAGTACGCGAACGCACAAGAAGCGCTGGCGCACATGGTGCGTGAACTGAAGAACCCGCAACGCGACAACTACAACGAAACGCTGGATTTTACGTTTGCTTCGCTGGCTCAACTGTTGGATTTATTACGCGAGCCGATTTATCAGCATGGACTGATGCTCAAACAGGAGTTTGAGAAAGGTGATGAACTGCCTTTAGATATGGTGACAACGTTTATCCATATCCCAACCGGTACAGAAGTTTCTTTCCGTCTCCCCGCCTACATCAAAGAA
This sequence comes from Citrobacter sp. RHBSTW-00029, assembly GCF_014104295.1. Lineage (NCBI taxonomy): Bacteria > Pseudomonadati > Pseudomonadota > Gammaproteobacteria > Enterobacterales > Enterobacteriaceae > Citrobacter > Citrobacter sp. RHBSTW-00029. Next base: position 1,817,050 of record NZ_JABXRT010000001.1, on the reverse strand, counting down.
GATAAACGTCTGGACGAATGCCAGCGAGTGGGTGCGTCGTTTACCTATTTTCGGCGCTATGGCCTGCGTCAGGCGCTGGATATTACTGATGGTGATGACGATATCGACCAGGCTGACTCTAAACGCGAGCGCCGTAAAGCTCGCGCCCTGAACAGTAGCCGTAAGTGGAAGCCGACCACCAGCGCCCGGACAAAACCAGAATCCATCCTCAATGTGCTCGTTGCATCTGGTGAGTTTTCCGGTAGTGCTGCCATCGCCCAGGCTAAAGCCCGTAACCCGTTTCTGCGTACACCGTCTGAACTGGCAGAGGATTTTATTAGCGGCGCAGATCGCATTATGGACGATGAAGGCATAGCGCGTGATACCGTCGCGCGCTTTGGTCTGACTGATACATTCTGGCAGGATTTCTACAGCGGCTATCGTGTTGATGGTGATGAACTGGTAGATAATAAAACCGGAAACCATGTCACCGCTGATGTGGCTATGGCGATTGCTGAATCAATCACGTCATGGGCTGTTTCTGCCGCTGATGCTAACAGTGTTGTTGATACCCGCGATATGGTGAGCGCTGCTACATCACCGTCTTTCGTACCTGACAGACGACCAACCACCCCGGAAGAAGAAGCCTTTATTTCCACTGTCGGGGCTGGTCATGATGATGAGATAGCGGAAATCGCAGAGCGTCTTTTAGGCGCTGATATCGCTATGGGGCTGGATATCAAAGCCGAACGCAATGACATGCGCTACGCTCGCCGTAACTGGCTCAATGCCTGCAAGGTGTATTACTCCAATGCGCTGCTTGCCGGAAATGTGAATTTTGATGCACTTCCCTCTCTACTGGCACATCCTGAGCCGCAAATTGAAACGCCCGACGAAATGCAACAAAGAGCCGATATAGCACGTGCAATTGCAGCGGGTAACAGCGAAACAGATATCAAACTGCAACAACTCCATGAAATAGCGAAACGATGTGACGCGTACACAGCCAGCTATATTGATACTCTCATTCTGCATGTTGAATGCGACGGGCTAAACACAGAGTTGCCCGTATACATCCCCGAATCAGATTTACCGTACTGATTTGCGGGGTGTTCAACATGAAAACTATAGAAGAAAAGTTACAACGTAACTTTGAACGTCAGCGCACGTACCAACAACGAGCCATTGAGCGCCAGCGCGAAAAACAAGCCAATCCTGAATGGCGTTTAGCTCAGTATGAAAAACAGCGGGAACGGCAATCCCGCTATATTGAACGGGCAAAAAACAAGCCGTTTAATCGCGGCTTAAAGGGACGAACACCCTGCGTCGCTGAACGGTCATTGATGGAAAAAATCGGGGCGTTACCCTGCATTGCATGTTATGTGCATGGCGTTACGAATGATAATGCGACCATTCACCATATCAACGGCAGGACGGCTGACGGGGCGCACGCTTATGTTCTTTCTCTTTGCGACCATCATCACCAACACGCCGCGCCAGCAGCAATACGCGCTATTTATCCCTGGCTGGTTCCAGTGCATGCAGATGGAACCTGTGGCGGCAAGGCTGCATTTGAGGCTCTCAACGGCTCTCAGGAGCATTTATACAGTCTTAGTCTTGAAATGATATCTTGATGCCTGACAGCGCCGCCAGCACTCATCTGGTGGCGTTACCGCTCGTCCGTTTTGCTGTATCCCTACCTCATCATGTCTTTTAATCGCCCTGACACGATCAAAAGAGGTGTTTATGTCCGAAAATAACTATGGTGCTCTAATGCTCAAATCAGCACTTGATACCAGTGTTGATTTAACAAAATTTACTTTTCCCGGTGTCTATCCGGTAATCAGTGGCAATTCCAGTGTTCCCGACTCAAGCGCGGGTTTACTGATAGTATCTTTGACCCCTTCCGGTTCCAGAACTATTTTCCTGAAAGAAAGTACAAGTGTTATCTATTCCCTTGTGAGCGGCGAATGGATCAAACCAACTGCTTCAGACGTAAATGCGGTCGCAAAATCAGGCGACACAATGACCGGAAGCCTGACACTCAAGGGTGATTACCGGCTGGGTTTTATTATCCAGAATGAAGATGATTCTGTCCGTGCTTATATCTTTAAGGACAAAGGTGGCGACGGTGTTCGCATCAGTAATGGCGATGATGGCGGCGGTGATTTTGTTTTTGGTAAAAATGGACAGTTTTACTGCCCGGACATTATGCATGTTGGTAATACGGTTGTATGGGGTGACGGCAATATCGAGGGGGCGCGATGGAGCGGTTTGTTGAGCGACTATATTAACTTGCGAGCACCCTATGAATGGGTTAACCAAAACTTTGTCAACCGTGTACAGCGCGGCGCACAGGCCAGCATGACTATGGACGGCGTACTTGTAGAAGCTCCAGCTGGATGTTTTCTTACGGGGGGAAACGGTAACGAGAGCAATCAAATTGGTATAGCGCTATACCGTTCATTACTAATTTTCCGTAATGGTGGTTGGGTAATAATTGAGGGGTAAAAATGAAACTGATTAATTTACAGCGTTACACACCTGATGAATTGTTTTTAGGCGACGGCATTCTGTATTTTATCGATGCCACGGGAAAGGACTGGTATAAATCACTGCCAAAATTCACAAAGAAATACAGCCTGGCTATCGAAAATGATACGGGCGTTATTCGCAGCATTAGCGAAGATGCATCCCGGCTTTATCCCGGCGGTTTGACGGTTGTTGATGTTGACAGTATTCCTGATGGTTGTGACATTTTCGGCGGATGGGTATTTGACGGGGGAAAGGTTATTCCCCGGAAGTACACTGATGAAGAACTAAAACGGCAGGCAGAGGAAAAGAAAAAAACACTTAATGCCGAAGCAGAAGCCGCTATTGCACCACTTGAACGGGCAGTCAGGTTAGGCATGGCAACCGATAAAGAAATATCAATGCTCACTGAATGGGAAAGATATTCGGTACTTCTGAGCAGGATTGATACCAGTAAGCCGCTGGAAATTGTCTGGCCTGATAAACCAGAATAAAGCCAAAGGCCGCTACGCGGCCTGTTCTTTTTTGGCTGCCTTATGATGCACCTCCCAAAGCGTTATCCCTATCGAATCACAGAAATCACCGAGGTGATTTAGCCCTGACCATTCTCTGATACCTCCCCTAGCCGCTTCAACGAATACAGCCGCCTCTACCGAACGATGCAGCCCGAATAACCGCCATTTCCCTTTGTCCGTTTTGGTCGCCACTATACGTGTGAACATGCCATTTTCGTAATAGTCGCGGAATGCTGGTTTTTTGCGTGTTGTTACTTTCATAAACGACAAATCCCCGAAATGTTATTAACAAATCGGGGATATGTTGTCACAAACTGACGGAATGACTTTTTTTATTTCTCAGCGGTCACGATGCCTGAGCAATATCCCTCGCTGATGGTAATGGGTTGCTGTATACCATGCCGCTGATTAGCGGCGCTGTGTTCATCTGGCTTTCATTCTTCCGCTTAAGCGTAATTGACAGTGTGCGGTTTGCTTCCTGGCTTGTTAGCGGCTGTGTGGACAGCAAAATCATTGTTAACGGGATGACCACCAGCCCGGATTGCTCCAGAAACCTACGTTTGCCCCCTAGCTTGTACTTTGCAGCAATACCCGTCACGCCAAGATTGAGATAGTTAGCCGGGGCGGTATCCGTTGCCGTTTTTGCGGGGCAGAAGATAACCGCTTTATCGAATCCTGAAACCGTAAGCTGTAGTGCTGATAAATCTGGTGGTGCTGATAACGGGGCGTTTTCGCCGTGGTATATCTCCAAATCGCACACAACGCGCTGTAATGGATTCTGAAACTTTAACGACCACGAACCAGCAAGAAGCCCCCCAAACACATCTATGGTGTGTTGTGGGAACGGTATACAGCTTATTGGCGCACTACTGCCGCGTATCTCTGCTGGCATAAGCCAGTCAGGTACAACGCTGGAGTCGTCAATTGTCGCCCGTTCAAGGTCGGATATTGCTACCAGTTCTTCCGGTGTTAATGCCATTATGTCCCCTTAGCTGTAAGAAGCTGGTCTATGTGCGCGGCTTTGGCGTACAGGTCATTAAAGATGTAATTTAATTCTGCAAAATCAACGGTGTCGCCCTGAATCGGTTCCCCTGTCAGGCTGATGTAACACGGTCTGAAACCATCAGCCTGCTTTACAGGTGATGGTTGTTTGACGCTGGCATATTTCGAACCGCTAAAAGGATAGATGCGGCTTATAGTCGCAAAGCTATTCATCACGCATTTACCCTGGCTAATAAATCACGATATTTTTTGTACAAGTCATTGAGAATGAAATTCATTGTTTGTGCGGATACACCATCCCCAAACACCAGATTACCGTTTTCATCAAAATACGTTGGAGCAAAGCCGGTAGCCTGCAATTCTTGTGATGGCTCCTGCTTATTGGGGATATCTGTTCCCCCTTGCCCTTTATAGGTTTTATCAGTTTCCGCCCAGCTATCCATTTTTCACCTTCATTTGTTTGACTGTTACCAGCGTACTGAATGGCGTAATTAGCTCGCCGTGGTTTACCGTCGCAGTACCATCAATCCGGGTTAACAGTGATTTAAGTGCTCTGACTCTTATGCCCTGCGATTCAGTTGCCCGGATCGTTTTTTGTGTTTTCTCGTATCGAATGCCAGCCCATACGCAAGGGAAAGCATTTCCGGGGAACATTGGCGCATGATGGGTGAGATTCACATTTGGCGGTGTTGCAGCGCTGTAGATATCCCCGCCGAACGTGGCAGATACAAGAGAATCGAAGAGCTCAATATCAGGAGCCGTACCACCACACTGCACAAACACTGTACGCAGAGGCACACGATTAAAGGCCGCGCCTATTGCGCCAGTGCTTAGCCCTACCCGATTTAGCGGTAGCCAGACAAGTTTGTATACCTGCTGCATGTATGCGCCCACTGATGGCCTTGATTGCGTGGAAACGCTCTGTTCGCCTCTGGCTTGTTGCAGCGCATTACGATAATCATCATCGTCACGCCCTTCTCTCTGAATGCTGTATTGCTCCCCCCATGCGTCTAAAAGTGTTCCCGTTGAATCTGCCAGAGAGAAACCTTTTTTCATGTATTCAATAGCTGCAACCATGCTGCTGTTGCCGGATTTTAGCCCTGCGATGAGGTCAATATTTCTCTGATGGCGTACTTTTGACGTCAGTCGCTCTTTTGCTAGCTGCTCAGGACTTTTGATTACAGGTTCCATCAAACCACCGTTACCGATGTTGAGTCAGTGACCGCAATAATGCCGCTACCTACAGAAACATGATTATCTGTTGGCGGGGAAATAATGCCGATTTTTACTGTTACGTCCGTCAATGTTGAAAATGCTGTTAACAAACGGGCATATATTTGACCAGAAAATACATCTTTCCCCGGTGTAAGCTGTGAAAAATATGCCGTTACAGTGTTTTTAGCCACGCTGATATAATCCGCTGGTCTTCCCGTAGTTTCTTTATCCCATATATCACCTGACACGCTGACATAAACAAGCTGAAAGCTCTGGCGGCTGAAATAGACTGTTTCCGTTATCTCTCCATCGGTAGCCGTTGCCGATACATCACCATGAAACCCACATTCAGCGGCGGCGGCATCGTAAATAGCTTGGGCTATTTCATTATCATCACCGCCAGCTACAAAAACCTGAATTGATTTACCGGGTATTCCCTCTGCATTAGTGCTAATTCCCCGATTAACCTCAATGGAAGCATAAGAGACACCACTGACGGCTAATACAGCATTTTTAACGCCGGGTCGCGATGCGCTGATGTTCACTCTGGCTGCTGCCGCTGCCGCTTGTATACGTTCCCGATAGGACTCATCATCTTCAATGAGATAACCCTTAACACCGTTTGCCAGTACCAGAATGTCATTGTTTGCAACGTAGCCAAACAATACCGCTGGAAACTCGGTATTGCTTTGGTAGTAAGCGGTTACAGGTATACCAGCCCGGACAATATCAAACACATCATCAGCGAAGGAAAACGGAATGATTGTTCTGCCATCAGCGGCATAAAGCAGAGTTCCGTATGATGATTGATATGTTGTAAGGGCTGTTTCAGCCGCTGTGATTTGCGTGTACAGACGGCTGAGTATCGAGTCTGACGTGTCACCAGTCTGAAATTGTGTTGAGTGCGGTTTACCAGAGATATTAATGGTAAATGTGTTTCCGCTGGTGATGGCATCCTGACGAACTTTTAACACAAATCCAGTAGCTGATTTTCCATCTTCTTTTACTTCGTGTTTTATCGCCCACTCACCAGCGCTACCAGAGACAGTAAACGCATCACCAGCGCTGATGACCTGACCCGGCTGTAAGAGGTAAAGAACATAAGACAGCGAGCGAGTAAGGCCATAACGAGGAAGGTTGAAGCGCTCGCCAAGACCATCTAACTGTGCTCCCTCTGCCATTGAAATGAAAAAGCCGGAAAATACCCAGCCAATCGCCTCAATGATGTTTAAGTCATCTTCCGAAACTACCGCTATTGTTTGCCCGACCAGTGAGTCGCCATCGGGGTTAACATCACCCAATGCGCCCTTTAGCTTTTCGTATTTATCGCCTCTTAGCTCCGGCAATCTGGCACCATGCCAGCCACCATCATTCACTAATTCCACTTGTTACCTCTGTGCTTTCTGAGCCAATGTAGACCGCAAAGCGGATTGTGTAATTACCCTTCGCATCATTAATGGCTGTGGTTTTGGCGTCGCTAACTTCCGGGGTGCGTTTAGCCTCAGCATTAATCATATTGGAGACAATCGACGCTGGAAGGCGTGACGCCATAATGCCTGGCACCCACGGCAAACCCTGAGTTTCATCAAGCCACCATTCACCGCGATTTGTCCCGACTCTTATTTCTGCCTGCTGTGCCACACCATCAATGCCACCATCCAACACAAAATCACCGTTACGAAGAATCACCCCGTTTTCGTCCTGCATAATGTCCAGCATCAGTAATTCATCCCCTCAACGAATGCCAGTTTCGAAACCCACACAAGGCATCGGCTTGAACCTACTGATTCAACCCGTTGCACCTGACCAACGGGAATAATTCTTTTACCCCTGCACGTAGGCATAACCAGTGTTAATGATTCGCCTGGCTGCGGTCTGTGAGTGGAAAGGAAGCAACCTTTCATACCGTGTCGATATTGTGTTGTTGTGATGTTCATTCTGTGTGCATCCATTTTTCAACGTGAACCACCGTTACTGCCGCATCCAGTGACTCAATATCCAACAGGTCATCAAGGTCGAAACCTTCCCCGGCATCGTTCAGCATCTGTGCCATCGCTGCCTGATGTGGCAATTCAAACGGCAAATCGCTGTAAAAAGGCATGAACTGGTCTTTGCATTCGCGACAGGTCGCCATGACCATATAAAGGGGCGCATTAATCAGGGTGATACACTCGACGCGATCCACAACCAGCCCGGTACGTTCAGTAATGTTGATAATCTCGCCCTTGCTGATAGTTGTGCTGTAGTCACCAGCCATCAGAAAGCCTTTGTTTGAAAGCGCAATTTGCGCCGCACCATCATTCAATTTCATTATTAATTCCTTCGTGGTTTACTGGTTGGCTTACCGTCGCCCTGCTCAATGTGGTCGTGGTCTTTGCCGGAAATTCCGTCGCTGACATGGTCAGCCGCTTCGCTGGTTCCTTTCACTTTCATGTCACCACCAAATTCCGCTTTTGCGCCGCTGGCCTCGCCTTGTTTCAAGCCTTTATCCATAGTCACGTCATCACGAAAACGGGCTACGCCTGTGAAGTCATGACCACCCGGCGCGATGTGATAGATTTTGTCTCCATCCATGACAATCTCAGCTCCGCCGCCTGTAGCGGCTTTAATTTGGTTGTCATCCCATTCGATAAATGCGCTGCCACTGAACACGCGTATGCCGGGGCTATCTGGCATCTGATGAATTGATTTGTCGGAAAAGCCGCACAGGGCAACGGCATTTGAGAAGGTTTTATGGTCTGGTTCGTCACCGTCACCGTGGGATAGCGCTATCAATAAGCATTCATCACCGGGCAAAACTCGCCCGCTGATGCCAGACTTGCCGCCATCCCATACCAGAGAAATAAGGCGCACATTTTCTACTACTGAATAAGCAACAGGCTCTGGATTGTCGCCAAATGAGCGTTTTGGCGTTGGCCTGACGGATGCGCGGCCTTCACCTACAGAAACAATCACAGCCTCCAGAGCAAAAATTGCTGAGTTAAGCGCCTGCTCTACGATTGCGTTAACCTGACTTCCCGTCCTCATGCAATGATGCCCTCCCATGAGGATGACCATGCCTGACGGTCACGCGTACTGAATCTGTGGGAAATCTTTTTAACAATGATGTTCCAGCCTTCCCCCATAGAAGGCGACGAAAGCTCTATCAGTTCGCCAATCTCAACACCGCCACGTAAAAGCGACTCCCAGGTAATAGCCTCAATAACGCCCATCTGACGGCGAGCGCCTTTTGAGTAGTCAACCTGAGAACCTTTAGGAGGCCACTGGTATGTGGTTATGCTTTTGTCGTGTTTCTTCTGGATTTTGTCTTTTTCAGATGGGTTCTTTTTCTTGGTGCGCTTTGGTGAATGGATCTTCAAAAAAGGAGCGCCAAGTAATCCCGTTTCAGGTGAGAAAATGGCTGCACCAGTGAGAACAGAATCCCCGGCAGTGACAACTAAAGATTGATATTGAAGTGACCATGTGGCATTAACCGGTTTGCATAAGCTGGTCAGCACATCGCGGGATAATGCAACGCCGCTGACGTTCTTAGGCAACACTAATGTTGCTGCTGCTTTCGAAACCTGACACCCAAGCCCCATATCTGACGCAACCAGCGACACCGCCTCTTTGAGGTTTTGCCCCTTTTTAAAAGTGCGAGATGTGACGCTGGCGCGAAATGGAATAAGCGCCTCATAAATTTTCATTTTCAGACCGTAAACCTCGTTAGGCTTAATGGTTACGGCGCTGATTAGCTCCCCCTGAAACAGGGTGAACATGCCTTCATCTATATAGCCAGCGGCAACGCTGACGGTTGAACCTGCCTGAGCGATTGCATTTTGCGTCTGATGCATAAGCCCCCACACGGTCAAGTCAGCTTCGTTTGGCTCTTTTTCATCGTCACGCACAGACGAAAAATCCACATCTACATCCGTAATGTGGATCGTCTCGCCATCTGTGCAATTAACGGTTATCTCGAACTGACGCCCGTAAGCCATAAAAATCACCTCCTTATATAGAAGTGATTTAAAGGCAACGCCCAGGCTAATTACAGAAACGCCGCCAGCGGTAATGCGTCAATATTTGGTGCAAGGTTGAATCTGTGGATAAACACGACCAAAACCGCTAACTGCACGATTTATGTTAGTGGTCAATATCGTTTTGAAGTGGCGGAAATGCTGATTTTTATTGTGGATAACATTTATCGTGCCAGCTTTTATGTTGCTGTTTTGTTTTAAATGTTGTGGCTGATTTGTGAACATTTAATTTGTAACAGCCTCGCTATCCTTTAACGGTCAATTATTCACCCGTTATAGTTGTGAGTCAGAAAGTGATAGATAACGTCCGGTGCTGGTGGAAACAAGCCTGAGCGCGGTTTAATATATTTTCGCCCCCTGCCTCATACCAGCTTTCCGCTTTTGTGACTAACTCATTATCTCCATGTCAATATGTTAAAACATCTGGTCAGATGAGAATGTGGAAACATTCCCGAACTTTTTTATGGGAGTTTCTCTTTTAGTGGAGTTATCATTTTGATTTATAGGTGATTTAGGCGGCGCCCTCTTTTTCGGCTTTATTTCAGGCAGAAACATTTATTAATGATTATGTGGTTTTTGTCTGTTCTCCGCTCAATCTCATCATATTTTTCAGAATGTCCAACCTTATATATCCGTTTACCTCAAAACTGTACCTCATTGATAACTCTGCCCTTTTAACGCATGAAATATTTTTAATTTCCAACGGCGGAAAAATTCAAGGTTTTGACACTCCAAACCGACCAAATTTCGCTCGAAAAACAAGCGATTTAGTTAAGCTATTGAAATATATGCAGATGTTTATTTTTCCTGATTGTTTGCAATTTAGTGATCCCAATCACTCCTTTTATATTTAATCTATGATTCATGAAATCTTATCCACACAACAGCTTTTTAACTTTTTTTGTTACATTTGCAACATTTTATTGTTACTTTATTGTTGCCCTTGAATTAACATATTTTTAACCATGCTCACCCCCGTTTCGTGATTTTTAGGCATAAAAAAACCCGGCATAAGCCGGGCTGATTCATTGCCGCCAGAATATCAGGACATACTTGCAAATGCCGCCTCAACCTCCGAGGCGCTCAGCGTGGCGATATCAGTATAAAGAGCCAGCGCATCAGCCATAAACTGACGACCACCCATTAAAACCTTATCTCCTGACTTACTTATTAGTTCAACGCGATAGATAGATGGCGACGCTTTTAACTGCAATGACTTGAACGCACAACCGCGTGGATAATTAGTTTTGTACATAACATCATTATCTTTAATATCTTTGACTGTCATTTTTCAACCTTCACACTCAAATATTCATCAATTGAATTTTTTAATACTTTACGCATTGCTGAATAAGGCGGTGATTGCAAATAAGCAGCAGGTACATCTTTTACAGCATGGTTTAGTATTAATTCAGTTGCTAAATAATCCTCACCACGGACAGCGGCAGAGGTGCGGAATATTTTACGCAAATCATGACTACGCCATTTAATCCCAGCGCGGGATACCACCGTTGTAAGCGTGTTGTACTTGATTTCTGAATCCTCTATCACCCCCAACCACTCAGAAACTAAATGAACGTATTCCAGCGGAACAGGCAACAGCAGGTCTGAATGAGTTTTAGTGCATCTGTCAGGCACGAATAACCGCCCGGCAGTCATCATTGAGTTTCTTTTTAACGTGAGTGTTTCCGATGCTCTAAGCCCAAAGCACAGCATCACGCGCAGAGAGCATCGGTATGGCTCCCTTAGCGATTCAATGTCGCGCACCACTGACGCATATTCGTCAACGCTAACGCGCCCCGGTTTGCTTAATGCGCGGTGGCGCTTGATCCGTTTACCAATGGAACGCGCAGCAGTGCGCATTGCCTCCAGCATCCTCCCTAACGAACCCGGCGCGGCTGGCTTGAATTTAATATCTGCATGAATCACCCAAGCAACAACAGCAGCAACGCAATCAATGCGCTGGCGTATTGTAGATGCAGCCAGACCATCATCAATGCAGCGGTCAGCGTAGCGCATCCATGTATCAGGTACGCTCGCGGCTCTAACCCCAAGCACCAGAACCGGCTCAAGCATTCGCACTGCGTGACGCTCGTTGATTATGGTCTTTTCTCGCAAGCTGACAGCCCTTGCGCGACGGTCAACCATGATAAGGAGGTCATTTAACATGATTACCACCAGCAATCTCCTTATCCATGTGTTTTAGTAAATTCTCGCACCCTCCGAACTCTTCAATCATGAAGCCAAAGCGATTAAACATCGCATTTAGCAAACTAATTCCGCGTGGTTTTAGGCGAGGAGTTTCGCCAAAATGAGCGAGATATCCACTTTCGTTGGATTTATCAAGAATTAGAAGTTTTGCGTATAAATACTGTCGGTAAGCCAATGTCCGACGCTCTGCAAAGTATCCATCTACAAAACAAGCAATCGTCTGGCAACTAAGCATTATGTCGCCATTCTCATGGCGAAATACCGGACGACGATGTATAGACACCAAATGGACTAAATAGGATTCACTCAGCCACATTAAGACAGGCGATGGCTGACGTTCATTGTTATCAGCCTTACGGCGTTCCTGTAGCTCGTCTATCTCATCCAGCAAATTTAAAACGATGAGCACCCCATACTGTTTTATCAACTTTGCAATCTCACCCGCCGCCGCGTCCATATCCTGCTCGGCTGATGGGCTGTCCTGATTTTCTTCATACCAGGCGCGTGTGGATTGATAGTTTTCTACAGCCTCGTTTAGTGACTTGCGCCATTCAGGTAGTTTGTTAGTTGTCATGGGTTAGTCCTCGCTTTTTGACAGTAAAAGCGCCGCTATCGTTTCCGGCTGTGGGTGGCGGTAATTCAATAACTCTTCCGGCATTTGCATCATTGCGACACGCGGCATCACGAGAAACGCTGCATATGACAACCCAAACCAAAGGTGAAGGTCTTTTCTCTCATCGTATTTTTTAGTTTTCATCATCTCACTCCCCCTTCACGCCAATGCCAGTGCTATTCCCATTCAGCGCTTCTCTTAAGCACCGAACGTATGCCGGTATGTAACAGTCATTAGGATTTGCGATTGCCTCAAATAAAGCCTGCGCTTGTCGCTTGATGTTGATATCCCGCGCCTCCAGTTCTGCTATGCGCTTCTCTGCGGCTTCCAGCTCATCCAGCAGCGCCAGCATAGTGGTGGGGCTTGCCGCGGCTATGAATGCAGCATCACTCCGTCCGTTGTCACTGAACACCATGGCAATTTGCTCGCTGTCATCGCCATCAACGGCGTAAACCTCATCGCCGAGTTCAACAACCCATTGCCCTGCTGTCGCCTTCTCCGCCGCTTCACGCAACGCCTGTTTGTTGAGTGCTGTCATTGCTCTTTTTCTCCCGACATAATGGTGAAAGCAGAAAAAAGAGGATTACCGCGAATTACCGATGTGGCCTCTGCGAACTCTCTGATATGCCGCCCTTCAAATGTCAGCGTTGTAGTGCAGCAGCCGCGCCCCTTTTCCTCGCAATTCTCATAAGCGAATGACGCCACCATCGGCATGTTGTGCTCCTTGCAGATAGCGATTATTTGTGTCATTAACGGGCTAATTTTCTCGTCGTAGACGCTTTCAAGGTTGTAGTAAACCGGAGCTGTGTTGAGTGCTGTCATTTATCCCCCTTTACCGCCAATGCAGTACGTATCGCATTAGCGATAGCTGCGTAAAACGCTGCATTCTCATAATTTTGTTGCCCCGCCCATTCAAAAATTACGGCAGTAAATTTCATATTGCTGATGACCGTTGATGTTGAATCACTACGAGCATACAGAGCCACCCATACCCCCGGCTTGATAACCTTGCTCTTAACAACACCCAGCGCCGGAATTACTCCGCGAATGGCTGACGCATGACGTTTGGCCGTATCCTTGCTCACCCCTTCACGTTCACTGCGGTCAGCCACCAGCTTTAACGCTTCTTCAATAAGATCACGCGATAATCTTCGTTCGCTTCTTTTGGTCTTAATTTTGTCCATTCAAATCACCTTTATTAATCATCCAGGCTGTTGCATTCGGACTTAAACGAACCTCAGTTACCAATCCACGCGAAGCCATATTTTTTAGCTTCTGGCGAATGTCATACTGGAGAATTACCTTGTCAGGGTGTGCGCGGCACACAGCCTCACGAATTAAGCTGGTATGCATCTTCTGGTTTTTCAGGGCTGGGCTTGTCCAGCGCTGAAAAACATCAAAAATATCTTTATCCGTAATGATGTAACGGCGCATTGCTACCTCTTTGCCTTTTCTTCAATAATTGGAAAATCAATGCCAATACGCAGAGCGGCAGCAGTATTAAAAATCAATCCGATGCGTGGTGTAGCTTCCAGCCCTTCGATGCGGCGAATCGTCGAGCGCATGACGCTAACTAACCCTGCAAATTCCGTTTTATCCATACCTAATTCACGGCGTAAAGCACCGCTAACAAGCAGGTCTGTTAATTGACCAATGGTCATTCGGCGTTTTTCTGCCATGACCTTTTTTACTGTCTCATTGGACATAAAACCCCCTTAAGAAATGCTTACCACGTACTGGTTATCGCTTAATTTAAATGCATGGATAGCTGTTCTGGATGCAATCCAGCCATCCTCACCGCGTAGAAGTAATGGGATTGTTTTTTCACTGTTAATTAATTTTTCTATTACATTTTTGGTGTTTTCATCATTACTAGTGTCAAACATGAATGCACGTTGTTTAACTTTGATAACATTGATCTTCTCAGATCCATTCAAATATTTGACAAGAATTGTCTCTTTTTCATTAACAGGATTAATCATGAGGTTTTCAATTGAGTGTTTCATGTTCACCCTGTACGGGTTTTTATATTCAACATTCCCCGCAATACTCCCGTTTGCCATTAACCAAACAATATCTTTCAATGGGTAATGACTCCCCTGAATTAATACATGTTCATCTCCTTCACGAACCCTGATAAAAACAGGGTCTCCCTGTTCCCCCATCCCTTTACGTGACTTGCGGAACAACTGTCCGTCACGGTAATCAAAAAGCTCATGACATTTTTGGAAAAGCCATGCTTGATTAACATCCTCACTCCCTGATGTTGCTCCGTTGATTAAATCAGCGAGGCAGGAAACATCAGCATCGGCAACAGACTTAAGCGCAGCACGCATCACATCAGGCAGTTGTAAGCCACCATTTTTAACGCGCTCTTGAGCGCGACTATAGGTTTCTTCGTCTGCCCTAAACTGAATAATTTGTGTTCTTTTGCTCATGTTTTTCTCAAATTAAGTTAGGTGGAATGTATATCCCGGTTGAAAGCGCTTTATGAAAAGCATTAGCCATACGACAAGAGTTAATTTCGTCCTTTGACATTGCTGGACGCGGTTTTATAGCCTTCTTCTTTTCTTGTCGTGCTGATTTCAGGGCGCGAGTAATCGCCCCGCTTACAAAGAAGTTTTTTTTTGCATGTTTCAGGTGATAAAGATATTTTCCAGTAGATTCACATTTGATCTTCTCTATTTCCACATAGGGAGAGCGGAACATGTTCCAAATTCTACGGGCGATGTTCTTTGCAGTTTGCTTTTTAAATTTAGCGTTAACTTCTTCTCGGATTTGGCTCATTGACATGTAACGACCTGTCATAATTTTAACGAGGTCTTTCGCTGTTACATTTCGTTTTAACTGGTTGTAAGCCAACAAAAGTGACTCACGAAAGTAATCACGGGCAGAGCCGCCAAACGTCTCAGCCCCCTTTCTTGCCAGTTCCCACGCATGCCGGAAAATCAGAGCAAAATCACGCATGATGCGCCTCCTATGCGTTTCGGCTGAGATTCTTGGGATGTGTGGCAATGAAAATGCCGTGATTTTTTCCGTGCGGCGCTACGTGAAAAAGCAGGCCGCGACGTGATATTTCGGAGAGGATTTTTGCTGTGCGTTCAGGTAAAGACTGAACATTTTGGCGAGGTGATATATCAGACACTTCATCGCCGAAAAGATGAGCGGTGTTACCACCCTCACCCATTCGGCAACAAATCAAGAGTAAAGCATTAACAACATGCTGTGTGTTGCTGGTTTTGGTTAACTTCACACTCAATATAGCCATAACATTCACCCATAATATCTATGGACTACGTGTTATCGCTCTACCGAATGTATATTATGTTAAATCAAATCAATGCGTACCTGACTCATAACCCTCTACGGGTTCCCCCCATTACAAAATACGCATAGAAGGCCCGGGCCATTGTCATCAATGGCATGCTCCATGATGGCCTTGATACCCACTTGATCAGCTAAGTTAGAAATGCGCAATACAACATCATTAAGCAGCCATTTTCCAAAACTATGACCTTGCGTACAGACATCATTAGCCAGGTCGCTGGGAATAGTCACTTCGCCCTTCTCTTTCGCCTGTTTCAAGTACTGCGCGCACATTGCTGGCCTGGTACTCATTCACCGTGCTATGCCGGTTTATACCATTGCTGGTCGCCTTGCTTTCTTGTAACCTTGCGCTCGTGCAACTGACAAAATCTGGAACCACCGAACTGGACTTCATATGAATGCTCACATTTCTAAAGACCCCTTACATGGCGTGACGCTTGAAATGCAGGTCAATGCCCTGGTTAATCGTTATGGTTGGGCTGAACTTGGCCAACGGATAAACATCAACTGTTTTAAAAATGAACCGAGCGTTAAATCCAGTTTGAAGTTTCTGCGTCGTACGCCGTGGGCGCGAGCAGAAGTTGAAGCACTGTATCTTGATTCTTTGCATGACGTTGCACCAGAACCCACCGCTCCTGCTATTGATCCCTGGGCTAATAGCCGCAACAAGAAAAAATAAGAGCAAAATTCGATGTCAGCATCCGGTTTTTTTCAGGTCATTATCAGAAAAAACTGGCGACTCTGCTCGCCCGTTCCCGCAACTCGCTACCGTTAACCAACGTGAAATGGTTCGCTGCACTGGTTGGCAGTATGCTGTTACTTGGCAGTTGCTCTTCACAACCGCCAGGGCCGAAGGTTAACCCTCACCCCCCGGTCACAACGCCGCAACAGAGCAAAGAACCGGTTCGTGGTATCTGGCTGGCAACGGTTTCCCGTCTGGACTGGCCGCCAGTCTCATCCGTAAACATCAGTTCGCCCGCCATCCGCATCAGCCAGCAGCAAAAAGCGCTGACGGATAAGCTGGATAATCTGAAACGTCTTGGGATCAATACCGTTTTTTTCCAGGTGAAACCGGACGGCACTGCGCTGTGGCAATCCAAAATTCTCCCCTGGTCAGACACTCTGACCGGCACCATCGGCCAGGATCCTGGTTACGATCCGTTGCAATTTATGCTCGATGAGGCGCACAAACGCGGGATGAAAGTTCATGCCTGGTTTAACCCCTACCGTGTCTCCGTCAATACGAAGCCTTCAACGGTCGCAGAATTAAACCGCACGCTGTCGCAGAACCCGTCCAGCGTTTATGTTCTGCATCGGGACTGGATCCGTACATCGGGTGACCGTTTTGTACTGGACCCGGGTATTCCTGACGTGCGCGACTGGATAACCAGCATCGTGGCGGAAGTCGTTGAGAATTATCCGGTGGATGGCGTGCAGTTTGACGACTACTTCTATACCGAATCGCCGGGTTCGGCGCTTAACGACAGCCAGACTTTCAGACGGTATGGCCAGGGTTTTGATTCAAAAGCGGACTGGCGACGTCATAACACGCAACGGCTGATCGAACAGGTTTCACAGACCATCAAAAAGCTTAAGCCTGACGTGGAGTTTGGCGTCAGTCCTGCAGGCGTGTGGCGTAATCGCTCCCACGATCCGGCAGGCTCCGACACCCGTGGTGCGGCAGCGTATGATGAATCGTATGCCGATACCCGGCGCTGGGTGCAATTAGGTCTGTTGGATTACATCGCACCACAGCTGTACTGGCCTTTCGCCCGTGATGCGGCGCGTTATGATGTACTGGCAAAATGGTGGGCTGGCGTGGTGAAATCCACCAATACCCGCCTGTATATTGGCGTGGCGCTGTATAAAGTGGGTGAGCCGTCGCGAAAAGAACCAGACTGGACGATACAAGGCGGTGTGCCGGAGCTTAAAAAACAACTCGATCTGAACGAGTCCGAACCGAATATTAATGGCACTATCTTGTTTCGAGAGGACTATCTTAACCAACCGCAAACCCAGGAAGCCGTGACCTATATTCGTGACCGTTGGGGACGCTAAGTATTGCCGGGGGCTGGTGACCGGAGATAAACGCTGACGTAGCGGATAAATTTCCCGATAAACACCCCGGCGAGCACGCCACCGGTAATAATTGCCAACGCGCTCATTACCGGCTGGCGTAAAATATCGGGAGCGATAGCATTCAATACACCTTGTACATATTTGATGCCAAAGGCCAACATCATGAACGGTAATGCAGAGTAATCTGCCGGGCGATGAATGCTGCGTGGTGCGCTACTGCGTGTCAGACGACCGGGGTTTATCAACATATAGCCCACTATCGCGCCGCTAATAATACCAACCATCCACTGCAGATACGTACTGATGGACTGATCGCGGTAAGTGACTAAATCGTAAATATCCCAAAAAAGAAAGAGCGCCGGGATCAGTGCCAGCTTTTCCAACGTAACGGTAGCGGGTATCCTGGCTTTAATCCCCCGAAATAACAGGAAGACCAACAAGACATACACCCACACTGGTGTGTGCACCAGCATCGCTACGACAAACTCAGCCATACTCCGGCTCCCGACGTGTTAACTACGTTAAGTGTAGCCTGGAGTTATCCGGGTGCAGACGATGCCCCCGGATACTTTACGTGGGGGTCAGGCCGCTGAAGGCTCCGGCAATTTGAAGGAGGAAACCAGTAGCGCTAATTGTTCCGCCTCTTCTTTCAGTACCTGGGTTCGCGTGGCGGCATCATCAATCAACGATGCGTTTTGCTGCACGGTGCTGTCCATTTCGGTGACGGCGAGCGTGACTTCGGAAACGCCCTTACGTTGCTCGTCACCCGCGACACGGATTTCCCCCATCAGTTGGCTAACCTGACGCACGTTGTTGACCAGCTCTTCCAGGCGCTCACCTGCATTGTGGATTTGCTGGCTGCTGCTGCCAACATGCGAAACGGACTCATCAATCAACGCTTTGATTTCCTGGGCTGCAGTGGCACTGCGCTGTGCCAGGGTACGAACTTCAGAGGCAACAACCGCAAATCCTCTGCCTGCATCCCCTGCTCTGGCGGCTTCAACGGCGGCGTTCAGCGCCAGGATATTGGTCTGGAATGCAATACTGTCGATGACGGCTACAATTTCCACCATTCTACCGGACGAGGCACTGACGTTATCCATTGTCGAGATCACACCTTGCATCACGTCGCCACAGCGATTCGCCGTTTGCGCAGTGTTGTCGGAAAGTTCATCTGCCAGTTGCGTGTTGCTCGCATTTTGATGAACGGTCGCATTTAATTGTTCCATCGCGGCCGAGCTCTCTTCCAGCGCAGCCGCCTGCTGAGTTACCCGTGAAGAAAGCTCCATGTTACTGTCGGCCAGGCTGACGGCGTTATTGGCTACCACCACGCTACTGCTTCTGACGGTGATCAGAATGGCGGAAATTTTATCGACGAACAGGTTAAAGGCTTCCGCGATATCTGAAATCTCATCTTTACCTCTAACATCCAGACGTCGGGTAAGATCGCCTTCACCCTGTGCGATATCATCGAGTGCGCGACGTGTATCATCGAGACGAGAGATCAAGCGACGCACCACCAGCCATGATCCTACCAGCAACACGGTCATAATCGGGATCAGCACTTCCAGCACATCCTGCATCATGACTTTGGCGAGGCCAACGATGCGCGTTTCCGGTGTCACCAGCCCTACGACCCAGCCAGTATCAGCCATCGGGAACAACATTACGCGTGACGGAGCATTCAGTACGTTATCGCTTTCCAGCGTGATGGTTTTCACGCCATCAGTCGCGCGCAGCGATTTCAGCCCGGCTTCTACCGGAGCCAGCCAGTGTGCGCTTTGCGCCAGATCGCTAAAGGTTTTGTATTTTGTCTGATCGGCCTGGGGGAAATAGAGGATCTGCCCCTGTTTATCAACCACAAATGCGTAGCCGCCGGTGCTGTTGCCTTGCTGCTGCATAAAGGTCGCTACGTTATCCAGACGAATATCGGTGGTGGCCACACCGGCAAACTTGCCGGCTAATTGATACGGAATACTGCACGTCACCATGTTCACGCCGGAACTGGCATCCTGGTAAACATCAGACCACAGGCAACTGTTCTGTGAGTGACCTTTGGCATGCTGATACCAACTTTCATTGTGATAACCGGCAGATCCTTCGGCATTATAATCATTCGAAAAATCAAGCTTGCCCTCAGCATTGCGCGCCCAGAAAAAGCTACGTTTATCTACTCCCGGGGTAAACGCGTTTGGCTCTGGCCAGATCCCGCCGCCGGTAATAATTGAGTGGCTGTCTTCGCCAATCAGGTGTGGAACCACGCTTTGATACAAAGACTCATCATTAGGCAGTACTTCGGCCAGTCGTGACAGACTGACGGTTTCGCCCTCGATTCGGGATAGCACAGTACTCAGTTGACGGGTTAAACCTTGCCCTGTTTCTTCTATCAGAGCGGTATTGATTTCGACGACACGTGGCTGACCACGCCAGAGCATAATTGCAACAATAACAAGGGTGGTCACCGCAAGCAGCAGGATGCCGCCAATGGTTAACCGCGTTGAAATACGAGTAGGATACCAGGCCATACAAACTCCTTCTGCAAAAGGCTAACTTTTACCCAGTATCGGCACAGGAGTTTATATCTTTATAACGTTTTCTTAAGTATTACGAAATAAATAAGTGACGTTGTCACATATAGCAAAACCCAGCACTCAGGCTGGGTTTTAATACATCGCTAATCTTATTTAGATAATTCTTTTTTGATTTCTTCTTTTATTTTACTTAATTCACTTTGCGGATGTTTTTTGCAAAGTTCAACGGTCAGAGGCACAGCTGTAGTGATGGTTTCGTTATAGTCAACGAAGTCGCCGCCTTTGAAGTCTTCGTCTTCATTCAGTACCCAGAAAGCAACCGGAGCCATAGTTTGCGGGTTCAAATCAATAAACTCCTGGCAGCTCATGCCTTTCGGAGTGACTTCAGTTTTAGCGTTATCAGTTGCTGCATTGACGCTTACACTGGTTAACAGCGCTGCGACCAGGATGCCTGCTGTAGAAAGGGAGAATTTATTCATTGTAGTACTCCATTTATAATCCAGATAATATCTACACTTGCGCTTTAAACCGTTAATGTAGTTCGCAAAAAATAATACTCCCACCGTCATAGGAATAAAGATTACGGCCATCGATATGGCTGAAATTTATATTTCACATTACTGATTCTGATGTCTGATAAGAAATGTTGCACACAATGTGATCGTTACGACGAAATCAGCAGATTCATCCCTCACTTACCCTACCGTTGCACCAAAACTGAACTACGCTGCACAAATGTTGATCATTAGTTAATGAAAATTGATATTTTTTAACAAAGAACCCCGACGCAGCGCTGTCGCCGACCTGGCACGCGTCCTGCATTGTTAATCCGGTAACAGTGACGCGGTATCTGACAAACAACTAACAGCGAGATGGTAATGACATCAAAACCTGAGTTATTTGCCCGCATAGAAAGGACCTTTAGCCAGCTAACGCCCAGCGAAAAGCGCGTTGCCGGTTGGTTGTTAGCGCACGCTGCACAGATCCCTTTTGAAACGGCAGACGGCATCGCGAAAGCAGCAGGAACCAGTGGCATTACCGTCGGGCGCTACCTGCGTAAACTCGGGTTTCGTAACCTGGAAGATGCGAAAGCCAGCCTGCGTGAAATACCGGCTATTCCCTATCAGCCCTGGGGAATGAACGAGCGCCTGGACTCCTGGCACCAGCAGCAAAATCTACCTGACCGCGCACAACAGTCGCTGTTGCTGGAGATTGACGCTATCACCCACGTCTACCAACTGGCGCAAAGCGAGACATTTTTACGTATTGCGCAGCAATTGGCGCAGGCAGAAGCCGTTTATATCCTTGGGATCCAGTCCACCCGCGGGATCGCTAACGCCTTTTTTAGCCATCTGGAATATCTGCGCCCGAAAGTGAGTTACTCCGAAGGGCTTTCCGGTAGCTGGGTTGAGTCGCTGAACTCGGGATTTAATCAACCTTATGTCGTGATCACCGATACGCGCGCTTACTCGGCGACATCCCGACAATATTGCCGCGTTGCCAGTGAGCGCGGCATTCCTCTCGCGTTAATCACGGATGTATGGTGCCCCTGGGCCAGAGACTATGCCATTGATTTACTTCAGGTGAAAACGGATACCGGGCACTTCTGGGATTCACTTGCTCCGGTAAGTTGCCTGTTCAACTTATTACTCTCCGCGGTGGTGGCGCAACTGGGCGACTCCCTCGCGGGACGCCTGCAAACTAACCGCCAGTTACAACAACAATTTGGTCAATTCGAACAATAAACAGGAAACGTGCTATGTCAGATACCCCAGAACTGGTCGATTTGTCGGTGATTTTCCCGTCACTGCATATCGACCTGAAATACGCTACAGCCGATAACATTACCGGTGCGCCCATCTACCAGGAAGCGCGCTGCCTGCTGCATTCCGAGGCCGTCACTGCACTGGCTAAAAGCATCAGCATCGCGCAGTTGGCGGGTTTGTCATTGGTGGTGTATGACGCATACCGCCCACAGCAGGCGCAGGCGATACTGTGGAATGCCTGTCCGGATCCGCAGTATGTGGTGGATGTGGCGATCGGTTCGAATCACAGCCGGGGTACGGCCATTGACGTCACGCTGATGGATGCTCGCGGTAATGTGCTCGATATGGGGGCTGGTTTTGATGAAATGCATGACCGTTCCCATGCCTGGCACCCTTCAGTTCCTCCGGCTGCGCAGCGTAATCGACTGCTGCTCAATGCCATCATGTTCGGCGGCGGTTTTGTCGGCATCAACAGCGAGTGGTGGCATTTCGAACTGCCAAATGCCGCGCGTTACCCGCTGCTGGACGATCAAATATCTTGTTACACTGTCACGTCTATAACAACACAACATCCCCTTTAATTCTGGAGCCTGGTTATGAAGACTACACCTGCGTTAACCTCGTTTTTTCGCCCCGCTCTGTTAGCCGTTGCGCTGACGGTCGCTTTGCCTGCCGCACAGGCCGCCGTCCCTAAAGATATGCTGGTTATCGGTAAAGCCGCCGATCCACAAACGCTCGACCCCGCTGTAACAATCGATAACAACGACTGGACGGTGACCTATCCCTCATATCAGCGTTTGGTTCAGTACAAAACAGAGGGCGGCAAAGGTTCCACGGAAGTTGAAGGTGATTTGGCCAGCGGCTGGAAAGCGTCTGATGACCAAAAAGAATGGGTCTTTACCCTGAAAAGCGATGCAAAATTCGCCGACGGCACGCCAGTGACCGCTGATGCAGTAAAACAATCTTTTGAGCGCTTGCTCAAGATCGGTCAAGGGCCGGCTGAGGCATTTCCGAAAGATCTGAAAGTTGATGCCATCGACAACAACACGGTGAAATTTACCCTTAACCAACCATTCGCGCCGTTCTTATATACGCTGGCAAATGACGGCGCCTCAATTATCAACCCGGCGATTTTAAAAGAGCATGCCGCTGATGATGCCCGTGGATTTCTGGCACAAAATACGGCCGGGTCTGGTCCCTTCATGTTGAAGAGCTGGCAAAAAGGACAACAACTGGTACTGGTACCCAACCCACATTATTCCGGCCCTAAACCCACGTTTAAACGCGTATCGGTCAAGATCATCGGAGAAAGCGCTTCCCGTCGTTTGCAACTGTCCCGTGGCGATATCGACATTGCCGATGCGCTTCCTGTTGACCAGCTTGCTGCTCTCAAACAGGAAGGTAAAGTCAACGTGGCGGATTATCCCTCGTTGCGCGTGACCTATCTGTATCTGAATAACAGTAAAGCGCCGCTCAGTCAGGTGGATTTGCGCCGCGCCATCTCGTGGGCCACCGATTATAAAGGCATGGTAAATGGGATCCTCAGCGGTAACGGCAAGCAGATGCGTGGCCCCATTCCTGAGGGGATGTGGGGTTTTGATGACAAGGCCATGCAGTACAGCTTTGATGAAGCGAAAGCAAAAGAAGCATTAGGTAACGTTGCCAACAAACCCGAAACCCTGAGCTTCCTGTATTCCGATAACGATCCTAACTGGGAGCCAATTGCGCTCTCCACTCAGGCCAGCCTCGGCAAGTTAGGTATTAAGGTGAAACTGGAAAAACTGGCGAATGCCACCATGCGCGATCGCGTCGGTAAAGGTGACTATGACATTGCCATCGGTAACTGGAGCCCGGACTTTGCTGACCCGTACATGTTCATGAACTACTGGTTCGAGTCGGATAAGAAAGGCTTGCCGGGTAACCGTTCATTCTATGAAAACAGTGAGGTCGATAAGTTGCTGCGCAGCGCGCTGGCCACCACCGACCAGGTCGCCAGAACCAATGATTACCAGCAGGCGCAAACCATCGTCATTGATGAAGCGGCTTACGTCTATTTATTCCAGAAAAACTACCAGCTGGCGATGAATAAAGACGTCAAAGGTTTTGTCTTCAACCCCATGCTGGAACAGGTCTTCAATATCGCCACCATGAGTAAATAAACCACATTAATGCGGAGCCGATTTGGCTCCGCAAGGGGAAGCCAATGACCTTCTGGAGCATTTTACGCCAGCGATGCTGGGGACTTATCCTGGTGGTTGCCGGTGTCTGTGTAATCACTTTTATTATTTCACACCTGATCCCGGGCGACCCTGCACGGCTGCTGGCCGGCGATCGCGCCAGTGATGAAATTGTCGAAAATATTCGCCAACAGCTGGGACTGAATCAGCCGCTGTATATTCAGTTTTTCCGTTACGTCAGCGATATTTTTCAGGGTGATTTAGGCACATCCATTCGCACCGGCCGTCCGGTGCTGGATGAACTGCGCGTATTCTTCCCTGCCACTCTTGAATTGGCCTTCTGCTCTCTGCTGCTGGCGCTGATCATCGGTATCCCGCTGGGTATTCTGTCTGCTGTCTGGCGCAACCGTTGGCTCGACCACCTCGTCCGCCTGATGGCGATCACCGGTATTTCGACCCCGGCATTCTGGTTGGGCCTCGGCGTTATCGTGCTGTTTTATGGCCATTTGCAGATTTTACCCGGCGGCGGACGGCTTGATGACTGGCTCGATCCCCCCACGCACGTCACCGGTTTTTATCTGGTTGATGCGCTACTGGAAGGCAACGCCGAGGTCTTTTTCAATGCGCTGCAGCACCTGATCCTGCCGTCGCTGACGCTGGCCTTTGTGCACTTAGGGATCGTTGCCCGACAGATTCGCTCCGCCATGCTGGAACAACTGGGCGAAGATTATATCCGCACCGCGCGTGCCAGTGGTTTACCGGGTTGGTACATCATTTTGTGTTATGCACTGCCGAATGCGTTGATTCCGTCAATAACCGTGCTGGGTCTGGCCCTGGGCGATCTGCTCTATGGCGCGGTACTGACCGAAACGGTCTTTGCCTGGCCGGGCATGGGCGCCTGGGTTGTGACCTCTATTCAGGCGCTTGATTTCCCGGCCGTGATGGGATTTGCCGTGGTGGTCTCCTTCGCCTATGTGCTGGTTAACCTGGTGGTGGATTTGCTCTATCTGTGGGTAGATCCTCGAATTGGACGTGGAGGCGCACAATGATGCTCACACAAGAAACACCAGCGGTCCCGCAGACCGCCCGCCGTCGCACGGACTGGGCCAAATTGTTCTGGATGATGAAAAGCAGCCCGCTGACGCTGATTGGCGGCGTCATTATTGTACTGATGCTACTGTTAATGGTGCTCTCTCCGTGGATCACCCCTTACGATCCTAACGCCATCGATCTGACCGCTCGCCTGTTGCCACCGTCGGCCAGCCACTGGTTTGGCACCGATGAAGTGGGTCGTGATCTGTTCAGCCGCGTCCTGGTCGGAAGTCAGCAGTCAATTGTCGCCGGTCTGGTGGTGGTGGGTATCGCTGGCGGGCTGGGCTCGCTGTTGGGATGCCTGTCTGGCGTGATGGGCGGACGTGCCGATGCGATCATCATGCGTATGATGGATGTTATGCTGTCCATTCCTTCGCTGGTACTGACAATGGCACTGGCCGCTGCATTAGGGCCAAGCCTGTTCAACGCCATGCTGGCGATTGCGATTGTGCGTATTCCTTTCTATGTACGCCTCGCCCGCGGTCAAACGTTGGTCGTTCGTCAGTTTACTTATGTACAGGCCGCGCGAACCTATGGTGCATCACGCTGGCATCTGATCAGCTGGCATATTTTACGCAATTCACTTCCCCCGCTGATTGTGCAGGCATCACTGGATATTGGCAGTGCGATCCTGATGGCCGCCACGCTCGGATTTATTGGCCTCGGCGCCCAACAACCCAGCGCTGAATGGGGCGCAATGGTGGCAATTGGTAGAAACTACGTGCTTGACCAGTGGTGGTATTGCGCATTTCCTGGTGCCGCCATTCTGATTACCGCCGTGGGCTTTAATCTCTTTGGTGATGGTATTCGCGATCTGCTGGATCCGAAAGCCGGAGGAAAACAGTCATGACACAACCTGTCCTGGAGATCGAGAATTTACATCTGAGCTTCCCCGGTTATAAAGCGGATGTGCATGCGCTGAATCATGTGTCGCTGCATATCAACCGGGGTGAAATTGTCGGCGTGGTTGGTGAGTCTGGCTCAGGGAAATCCGTCACGGCCATGCTCGCCATGCGTCTGTTACCCGAAGGAAGCTATCGTATCCATCAGGGGCGCGTTACGCTGTTGGGTGAAGATGTTTTAACTGCCAGCGAAAAACAAATGCGCCAGTGGCGCGGCCAGCGCGTGGCGATGATTTTCCAGGAGCCGATGACGGCGTTGAATCCAACACGACGAATCGGCCAGCAAATGGTGGAGGTCATCCGTCACCATCAGGCATTGAGCCGCACGGATGCCCGGCAGAAAGCCATTGCGTTACTGGAAGAAATGCAAATCCCGGATGCCCCGGAAGTAATGTCCCGCTTCCCGTTTGAGCTTTCTGGGGGGATGCGTCAGCGCGTGATGATTGCGCTCGCGTTTTCCTGTGAGCCAGACCTGATCATTGCCGATGAACCCACCACCGCGCTGGATGTCACGGTACAGCTTCAGGTGCTGCGCTTACTGAAGCGTAAAGCGCGGGCCAGCGGTACCGCCGTGTTGTTTATCAGCCATGATATGGCCGTCGTCTCGCAATTGTGTGACCGGTTATACGTTATGTATGCCGGGAGCGTGATTGAAAGCGGCCCGACGCAAACCGTTATTCAGCACCCCACACATCCCTACTCTATTGGCCTCCTGAAGTGTGCGCCTGAGCACGGTGAACCGCGTGCTTTGCTCCCCGCGATTCCGGGTACCGTACCGAATTTAACCTGTTTACCCGTCGGATGTGCGTTCCGCGATCGCTGCTTTGCCGCGGGGCCTCGCTGTGAAGAAACACCTGATTTATGCAGCCAGGGCGGTGCGGATCAACAATCCGCCTGCTGGTACCCACAACTGGAGACGACACATGTCTGATATTTTACTGGACCTGCAGGATGTTCATATTAACTTCCCCGCGCGAAAAAACTGGCTCGGCAAAGTAACAGAGCGGGTGCATGCACTCAACGGTCTGGATTTACAAATCCGCCAGGGGGAAACGCTGGGGATTGTTGGCGAATCCGGCTGCGGTAAAAGTACGCTGGCACAACTGCTGATGGGGATGCTCAAACCGAGCCAGGGGCACTATTCTTGCGGCGGTGGCAAGCAACACAACGGTATGCAAATGGTCTTTCAGGACCCGCTTTCATCCCTGGATCCGCGCTTGCCGGTATGGCGAATAATCACTGAACCGGTATGGATCCAAAAGCGTAGCCCTGAACGCGAACGCCGCGCCCTGGCCGAGGATTTGGCTCGACAGGTAGGGATTCGTCCGGAATACCTCGATCGCCTGCCGCATGCCTTTTCCGGTGGACAGCGTCAGCGTATTGCCATCGCCCGCGCGCTGTCATCGGAGCCGGATGTGATCGTCCTTGATGAGCCGACGTCGGCACTGGATATTTCGGTACAGGCGCAAATCCTCAATCTGCTGGTTGCATTGCAGGCACGCCGGAATCTGACTTTTGTGCTGATATCGCATAACGTATCGGTCGTACGGCATATGAGCGACCGCGTGGCGGTGATGTACCTTGGGCAAATTGTTGAGCTGGGCGATGCGCAACAGGTTCTCTCGCATCCGGCGCATCCTTACACCCGTCTGTTGCTGGATTCGGTGCCTAAAACGGGTACGCCGCTGGCTGAAGACCTGGTCCTGCGTAAAACCGAACTCCCCGGCAACAGGACGCTACCGCAAGGCTGTTTTTTCCGCGACAGATGCCCGCTGGCAACCCACGGATGTGAAAAAAAACAGACATTACTGAAAAATGAAGCCGGACGCGAAGTTCGTTGTTGGCGGGCCATTGACATCTTCTGACTGCGCATTTTCAGGCGAGATACGCCTTTTTCAGCGCGTCCACCAGCATTCCCGACGCGGTTGATAATTTATGGTGTGCCGAACGCAGCACCCCGATCCGCCGCTGGATCACGGGACCGTCAAGCTCTATACAGGTTGCGCCAAGTTCCGTCATTTGTGTTCGACACAGTGCGGGAACTGCGCTGCCGCCTAATCCGTTTGCCACCATACGGCCAACGGTCACCAGTTGATGGCTTTCCAGCGCCACGTCCAGCGTATGTCCGCTTTGCACCAGTTGTTCTTCCAGCATCAGGCGCACGGCAGATGGGCGTTGCAGCGTAATAAAATCCAGCGTCAGCAGTTCGCGCCACGCAATACGCTCTCGCCCCGCCAGCCTGGATGTTGGCGGGACGATCGCCACAAAACGATCGACACCGAGCGGCGTGAAGTGCAGTTGCCCTGAATAATCAGGCTCGAAGGCGATCCCCATCTCCACCCGCCCTTCACTCACCATTTCAATGACCTGTTCGTTGATCACATCGTGAACCGTCACGTTAATACCGGAATAGCAATCCCGAAAGGTTTTCAGTACCTGTGGCAGGACGTTAGCCGCAAACGAAGGCATGGCAGCAATGGAGATTTTACCGCGTTGCAGTGTAAAGCGCTGGCGCATTGCTTCTTCCGTATTCTCCCAGTCCGCCAGCAGTTGTCGCCCCATATTCAGCAGCGTTTCTCCTTCCTGCGTCAGGGTCACTTTGCGGGTGGTTCTCAACAGTAACGCCCCGCCCAGCGAGTCCTCAAGCCCTTTAATCGCCAGGCTTAATGCGGGCTGCGACATATTCAGTCTTTCACTGGCATGAGCAAAATTCAGAGTGTGAGCTACCGCTAAAAACGCGCGTAACTGTTTGATGCTCATTCTCATTTCGCATTCCTTTAACCTATTGAATACCTTTAATTAACATTAAATTGATAAAAAAACCCAATGAGTTAGTCACAAATTTAAAATTAACAAATCATTTTTCACCCCCAATGATGTCGGCAAGGACAACTGGAGGGACAAGTGTATGGCTGGACTGGATAAACGTGTCGCCACGTATCAAGAGGCGCTGGCAGGGCTGACCGACAATATGACGCTGCTGGCGGGCGGTTTTGGCTTATGCGGCATTCCTGAAAACCTGATTGCCGAAGTACGCCGTCGGGAGGTTCAGGGACTGACCGTCGTTTCAAACAACTGCGGCGTGGATGGTTTTGGCCTCGGTGTGCTGCTGGAAACACGTCAGGTACGTAAAGTGGTAGCGTCCTATGTTGGCGAAAATGCGCTGTTTGAAAAGCAGGTACTGAGCGGTGAACTGGAAGCCATTCTGACCCCACAGGGCACGCTGGCTGAGCAGTTACGTGCCGGTGGCGCAGGGATCCCGGCGTTTTTCACCGCCACAGGATACGGTACACCCGTCGCCGAAGGCAAAGAGGTACGTGAATTTGACGGCCGTCCTTACATTATGGAACAGGCGATTACCGGTGATTTTGCGCTGGTCAAAGGCTGGAAAGCCGACTGGTACGGCAACGTTATTTATCGCCACACCGCACAGAATTTTAATCCACTGATGGCCGCCGCCGGGCGTATTACCGTCGTGGAAGTCGAAGAAATTGTCCCTCCCGGCGAGCTGGATCCCGCCGCAATTCATACCCCGGGAATTTTCGTAAACCGCATCATTCAGGGGCAGTTTGAAAAACGCATTGAACAACGCACCCTGCGCCAGAAAGGAGCCTGACCATGTTAACACGTGAACAAATGGCGATGCGTGTCGCCCGGGAACTGCGCGACGGTTATTACGTCAACCTTGGGATCGGTATTCCAACTTTAGTGGCCAATTATATTCCCGATGGTATGGACGTGATGCTCCAGTCGGAGAACGGTCTGCTGGGGATGGGCCCGTTTCCGACCGAAGACGAAATTGATGCTGACATG
Source organism: Citrobacter sp. RHBSTW-00029 (assembly GCF_014104295.1). NCBI lineage: Bacteria > Pseudomonadati > Pseudomonadota > Gammaproteobacteria > Enterobacterales > Enterobacteriaceae > Citrobacter > Citrobacter sp. RHBSTW-00029. The sequence goes on along the minus strand of NZ_JABXRT010000001.1, from coordinate 1,787,280 downwards.
ATCAACGCCGGTAAACAGACCGTGACGGCGCGCAAAGGCGCGGCGATCTTCGACTCGGCGCAATCTTTCGCCATGATCCGCGGCGGTCACGTTGACCTGACGGTGCTCGGCGCGTTTGAAGTGGATGTTAACGGCAATATCGCCTCATGGATGATCCCCGGAAAAATGGTGAAAGGCATGGGTGGCGCGATGGACCTGGTGGCCGGGGCTGAAAACATCATTGTGGTGATGACGCATGCGTCCAAAAACGGTGAGTCCAAGCTGCTCCCCGCCTGCACTCTGCCATTAACCGGCGTGGCCTGCATTAAACGCGTGCTTACCGACCTGGCGTTACTGGAGATCACCGATGGCGCGTTCATTCTGCGCGAACGTGCGCCGGGCATCAGTGTGGATGAGATTGTCGCCAGAACAGCCGGCAAGCTGATCGTTCCCGAAAACGTCCCCGAAATGCAATTTAGCTGAGGAACTGACCATGCAGGATGTTGTTATTGTCGCCGCAACGCGCACACCCATTGGCAGTTTCCACGGGGCGCTGGCACCGCTCAGTGCCGTGGAACTAGGGGCAGTGGTGATCCGCTCTCTGTTGGAAAAAACCGCCGTCGCGCCGGAGCAAATTGACGAGGTGATCCTGGGGCAGGTTCTGACGGCGGGCAGCGGCCAGAATCCGGCTAGACAGACAGCATTACGGGCTGGCTTGCCGGTGACGGTCCCTGCGCTAACCATCAATCTGGTATGTGGTTCAGGTCTGAAAGCGGTGCAACAGGCGGTGCAGGCTATCCGCTGCGGTGATGCGGACATCATCATTGCCGGAGGCCAGGAAAGCATGAGCAATGCGCCCTATTTTCTCGACGGCGCACGCTCGGGTCTGCGTCTGGGGCATGCCAGTCTGAAAGACAGCGTGGTACACGACGGGTTGTGGGATGCGTTTAACGACTACCACATGGGTATTACTGCAGAAAATCTGGCGGATAAATTCGTTATCAGTCGCGAGCAGCAGGATGCCTTTGCGCTGCAGTCTCAGCAGAAAGCCGCGGCGGCAATTGAAGCCGGTCGATTCAATGCAGAAATCACGCCGGTCAGTGTTCCACAAGGGAAAAAACCACCACGTTTGGTTGAGCGTGATGAACAATCGCGCCCGGATACTCAGGCGGAGAAACTGGCACAACTGAAACCGGCTTTTCGTCCTGGTAATGGCACAGTGACCGCAGGGAACGCCTCATCAATCAACGACGGCGCGGCGGCGGTGATGCTGATGAGCGCCGCCAAAGCAACAGAACTTAAGCTGCCGGTTCTTGCCCGGGTGGCGGGTTACGCCGTTTCCGGTGTCGACCCGGCCATTATGGGCATTGGGCCGGTAGAGGCGTCACTCCAGTGCCTGAAGCGAGCGGGCTGGACGTTGAATGATGTCGATCTCATTGAAGCCAACGAAGCCTTCGCCGCACAGGCGCTGGCGGTTGGCGAATCCCTGAACTGGGACAGCGACCGGGTGAACGTAAACGGCGGTGCGATTGCGCTGGGTCATCCGATTGGCGCCTCTGGCTGCCGCATTCTGGTGACCCTGTTACATGAAATGGCGCGCAGTAACGCGACCAAAGGGCTGGCTACGCTGTGCGTAGGCGGCGGTCAGGGCGTTGCGCTGGCGGTAGAGCGTTCAACAGGAGAACAGCATGCAAAATAATCACTTTAGCGTCCTGGGCGCGGGTTTAATGGGCGTCGGCATTGCCACTCACTTTGCCCGTTTTGGCCATAATATCTGGCTATTTGATACCGATAGCGACCGGATTGCTGAAATTAACGCCGTTGCCGGGAGCATTCTCGATGAGCTGATCGCGACTGAGCAGTTTCACGCAGAGGAAAAAGCGTCGGTTCTGAGTCGCTTGCACGGTACGACTTCGCTGCAGGATATCGCCACCGCGCAATTACTGATTGAAGCGATCCCGGAACGACTCGAGCTCAAACACGCACTGTATGCACAACTGGAAGCATTAATCGCCCCAGATGCGGTGATCGCCAGTAATACCAGTGGCCTGCCGCCGGATGCGCTGGCAGAAAAACTCACCCACCCCGAACGGTTGCTGATCGCCCATTTCTGGCATCCCCCCCACTTTATTCCGCTGGTTGAAATTGTGCCGGGTTCAGCAACGAAACCGGAATATCTCAGCGAGTTGCAACGTCTGTTGCTCTCGATGCAACTGGAAGCGGTGGTGCTCGATCGCGCCGCACCGGGGTTTGTCGGTAACCGTTTGCAATTCGCACTGCTGCGTGAAGCGCTACATATCGTCAAAAGTGGGATCGCCAGCGCGGAAGTGGTGGATCAGGTGATGCGCGCCTCCCTCGGGCGTCGCTATGCGATGGTCGGTCCGCTGGAGGCGGCTGATATGACAGGACTGTCCACCGTGCAGGATATTTGCCGCCATCTGCTCCCGGAGCTGGCCACCGGCAGCGACATGATGTCACTTGTTGCTGACAAGGTTGCCAACGGCGACACCGGCTTGCGCAGTGGTCAGGGGTTTTATCGCTGGGATGATTCGCGCAAGGAATACATCCAGCAACGCCGTGAACATCAACTGCGCTTTGCCCTGAAGCCATAACGTCTCTTTCTGTACCCCACTATAATAATAAGGAGTCATGATGAGTGTATTAATCGCCCTGGCAGCGCTGGGCTTGCTGATGCTGGCAGCCTATCGCGGATACAGCGTTATCCTGTTTGCCCCCATCGCGGCATTAGGTGCTGTTCTGCTTACGGAACCGAGCGCCGTCGGCCCCGCCTTCACCGGTCTGTTTATGGAAAAAATGGTCGGTTTTGTAAAGCTTTACTTCCCGGTGTTCCTGCTGGGAGCGGTGTTTGGCAAGTTAATCGAGTTATCCGGTTTTTCCCGTTCAATCGTTGCTGCTGCCATCAACATTCTCGGACGTCGTCACGCCATTCCGGTGATTGTGCTGGTATGTGCTCTCCTGACCTACGGCGGTGTGTCGCTGTTCGTAGTGGCCTTTGCGGTGTATCCGTTCGCGGCTGAACTGTTCCGTCAAAGTAATATTCCGAAGCGCCTGATCCCGGCAACCGTGGCGCTGGGGGCATTCTCTTTCACGATGGATGCCCTGCCAGGGACGCCGCAGATCCAGAACATCATTCCAACCAGCTTCTTTGGGACTAACGCCTGGGCCGCGCCGTGGCTGGGGCTGATTGGCTCGCTCTTTATTATCTTTGTTGGCCTGATGTACCTCGAGCGCCAGCGTCGGAAAGCGCAGGCTAAAAATGAAGGCTATGGCACTGAGCTGTTAAACGAGCCGGAGACGCCGGATAACATTAACCTGCCAAACCCGATTATTGCTATTTCTCCGCTGATCCTGGTGGGTGTGTTTAACCTGCTGTTTACCCGCTGGATCCCGCAGTGGTATGGCGCAACGCATCAATTGGAACTCCCGGGGCTTGCCAAACCTATTACCACTGAAGTGGGGAAAATTACGGCTATTTGGGCGGTAGAAGCGGCATTGATATCGGGGATCCTGCTGGTGGTGGTGTTCGGCTATCGCAATATAAAAGGTCGCCTGGCGGAAGGCAGCCGAACGGCGGTTGGCGGCGCTATCCTGGCCGCGATGAATACCGCATCAGAATACGGTTTTGGCGCGGTTATCGCCGCCCTGCCGGGATTTCTGGTGTTGTCAAAAGCGCTGGCTGCGATTCCCGATCCGTTGCTCAATGAAGCGATCAGCATTACCACGCTTGCCGGGATCACCGGCTCGGCATCCGGCGGGATGAGTATTGCGCTCGCGGCGATGTCTGATACGTTCATTGCTGCCGCCCATGCCGCCAATATTCCACTTGAAGTCTTCCACCGCGTCGCATCGATGGCAAGCGGCGGCATGGACACTCTGCCACATAACGGCGCGGTCATTACCCTGCTGGCGATTACCGGCCTCAGCCATCGTCAGGCGTACGGCGGGATTTTTGCCATCACCGTAATCAAAAGCCTGGCCGTGCTGTTTGTGATCGGCGTTTTCTACACCACCGGTATTGTTTAAGGAGAATCATCATGAACTTAACGGGAAAAGTTGCCCTGGTTACCGGCTCTACCAGCGGTATCGGATTAGGCATCGCGCAGGTACTGGCGCAGGCGGGCGCGACGCTGATCCTTAACGGATTTGGTGATGTCGATGCCGCCAAAGATGCCGTTGCGCAATATGGCAAAACGCCAGGCTATCATGGTGCGGACTTAAGCGATGAAGCGCAAATTGCCGACATGATGCGTTATGCCGAAAGCGAATTCGGTGGTGTGGATATTCTGGTCAACAATGCCGGGATCCAGCACGTTTCACCGGTAGAGACTTTTCCGGTTGATAAGTGGAACGCGATTATCGCCATTAACCTCTCTTCTGTTTTTCATACCACGCGCCTGGCGCTTCCCGGCATGCGTACGCGTAACTGGGGACGCATCATCAATATCGCCTCTGTTCATGGTCTGGTGGCCTCAAAAGACAAATCTGCTTATGTGGCAGCGAAGCATGGCGTGGTGGGTTTAACCAAAACCATTGCGCTTGAAACCGCGCAGACGGGAATCACCTGCAATGCACTGTGTCCCGGCTGGGTGTTGACCCCGTTGGTCCAACAGCAGATCGACAAACGTATTGCTGATGGTGCAGAGCCCGCTGCGGTGCGTGACGCTCTGCTGGCGGAAAAGCAGCCGTCACGCGAATTTGTCACGCCGGAACAGTTGGGTGAGCTGGCGCTATTTCTGTGCTCCGACGGCGCAGCGCAGGTGCGCGGCGTAGCGTGGAATATGGATGGCGGCTGGGTGGCGCAGTAATACCCTCGGGTGCCGGATAAGACGTGGTCACATCCGGCACGCCATTACTAAGATTTCAATTGATAATCCAGCGTAATTTCCGCTTTCAGAACCTGCGACACCGGGCATCCGGCTTTCGCTTTCTGAATAATGCCGTCAAACGTAGCGGCGTCTATCCCCGGAACGCTCACCTGGCTGTGTAACGCCACTTTGGTGATAGCAAAACCGGCATCCACCTTATCCAGAGAAACATCAGCAGTCGTATCAATGGCATCTGGCGTAAAACCTGCTTCGCCCAGCATCAACGACAGTGCCATCGAGAAGCAGGCAGCATGTGCTGCACCAATCAACTCTTCAGGGTTAGTGCCTTTGACGCCTTCAAAACGTGTATTAAATCCATACGGTTGCTGGTTAAGTACGCCACTTTCGGTCGACACGCTCCCTTTACCGCGTTTAATGTCGCCTTCCCAGTGGGCCTGACCTTTCTTATGGATAGTCATTACCGCTCTCCTGTGTTGTCATCGGAGTAACAAGTATAGGCCTCATGGGAAAATGCATGACCATAATGGAAAGTTCTGCATTTCCTGCTTAAGCATTGACCTTTCAGATAAAATGACCGACCATCCAGAGAGCCGTTAGTTTACTCATCGGCTTTTTGTCAGGTTGTATTTCGTCCGTTCTTACGCGGGCTCGCCCTTGAAACCAGTAACAGGATTAAGGAGTTAGAATGAAATCGAACCGTCAGGCCCGTCATATTCTTGGACTGGACCACAAAATCTCCAATCAACGTAAAGTCGTGACCGAAGGCGACAAATCCAGCGTGGTCAACAATCCTACCGGAAGAAAACGCCGCGCTGACAGCAAATAGTTTCCCGCACGACATACTGATTAAAGAGATAAACACCATTGCAACCGCAGTGGTGTTTTTGCTTATAAAACCCCTTAACCCATTCACAATGCTTTATACTTCGCCCGTTTCCCTGGCGGACAGGCCCTATACGATCATAAAGAGTGCCAGGGACGGTTATTCAAAAAAGAGTGAGTGACATGGAAAACGAAACTAAAAAACTGCGTTCCCTTTACATCCCTTACGCTGGCCCGGTACTGCTGGAATTCCCTTTACTGAATAAAGGGAGCGCTTTCAGTGTGGAAGAACGCCGTAACTTCAACCTGCTGGGGTTACTGCCGGAAGTGGTCGAGACGATTGAAGAACAGGCTGAACGTGCCTGGATCCAATATCAGGGATTCAAAACCGAAATCGATAAACATATTTACCTGCGCAACATCCAGGATACCAACGAAACCCTGTTCTATCGACTGGTGCATAATCATCTTGATGAGATGATGCCGGTTATCTACACCCCAACGGTAGGCGCGGCCTGTGAGCGTTTCTCTGAGATCTATCGTCGCGCCCGCGGCGTGTTTATCTCGTATCAGAACCGTCACAACATGGACGATATTCTGCAAAACGTCCCGAACCACAATATCAAAGTCATCGTTGTCACCGACGGTGAACGCATCCTTGGTCTTGGCGATCAGGGGATCGGCGGGATGGGTATTCCAATCGGTAAGCTGTCGCTGTATACCGCGTGTGGCGGGATTAGTCCGGCTTACACCCTGCCGGTGGTACTTGACGTCGGGACCAACAACCAGCAATTGCTGAACGATCCGCTGTACATGGGGTGGCGTAATCCGCGCATTACTGATGATGAATACTACGAATTTGTTGATGAATTCATCCAGGCCGTGAAGCATCGCTGGCCTGACGTGCTGTTGCAGTTTGAAGATTTCGCGCAGAAAAACGCCATGCCGCTCCTGACCCGTTATCGCGATGAAATTTGCTCATTCAACGACGATATTCAGGGCACCGCAGCGGTTACCGTCGGTACGCTGATTGCGGCCAGCCGTGCAGCCGGCAGCCAGTTGAGCGAGCAGAACATTGTTTTCCTTGGGGCGGGTTCCGCCGGTTGCGGGATTGCCGAGCAGATCATCGCGCAAATCCAGCGTGAAGGTTTAAGCGAAGAAGCCGCGCGTCAACGCGTGTTCATGGTCGATCGCTTCGGCCTGTTAACCGATAAAATGCCGAACCTGCTCTCCTTCCAGACCAAACTGGTGCAAAAACGCGAAAATCTTCAGCACTGGGATACACAAGAAGATGTGCTGTCGTTGCTTGACGTGGTCCGCAACGTTAAACCTGACATCCTGATCGGGGTTTCCGGACAGGTTGGCCTGTTTACTGAAGAGATCATTCGCGAAATGCACAAGCATTGTCCGCGTCCGATCGTTATGCCGCTGTCTAACCCGACCTCGCGCGTTGAAGCCACGCCACAGGATATTATCGCCTGGACCGAAGGTAACGCGCTGGTTGCCACCGGCAGCCCGTTCGCCCCGGTCGCCTGGAAAGATAAAATCTACCCGATTGCCCAGTGTAATAACGCGTACATCTTCCCGGGTATCGGCCTTGGCGTGATAGCCTCTGGCGCCAAACGCATCACCGATGAAATGCTGATGTCGGCCAGCGAAACGCTGGCGCAGTATTCACCGCTGGTGCTGAACGGTGAAGGACTGGTGTTACCGGAACTGAAAGATATTCAGACCGTTTCCCGCGCAATTGCCTTTGCCGTCGGTAAAATGGCCCAGCAGCAAGGCGTGGCGGTGAAAACCTCCGCTGAAGCGCTGCAACAGGCAATCGACGAGAATTTCTGGCAGGCGGAATATCGCGACTACCGTCGTACTTCTATTTGACGGTTTGCCCGGCGGTGCTCTGCCGCCGGGTGTTCAACACTTGCGCAATCCAGTAGCTTGCGTTTACACTTTCACCATCGATTAACATTCGGAAATATAAAAGGAGGATACTTATGCTGTACTGTGAACGTTTCATCGTTTCACATGCTTTTGGCGATCGCCAGTGCTCAAGCGTTATCGGTATCGTGCTGCGATAACTTCTGCTTGAGCGAAGCTAACATCTAAATCCCCTTCTCTCGGGCTTACCGGGTTATCGTCAGCGATGTTTGACGAGGCGTTTTTACGCCTGTAACTCTTGAGTAAGCAACAATGAGCACATTACTAACCGCGCAATCCTTACACGTTGATACGGCATTCGGCACCCTGTTCGACGATCTCTCATTTACCCTCAAAAAAGGCGACCGCATTGGGCTAATCGGCTACAACGGCTGCGGAAAAAGCACGCTGTTAAAACTGCTTGATGGCACCATCGCCCCCACCAGTGGAACCATTGCGCAGGCGAATCACTGCCACCTCGCCCGTGTGGAGCAGCACTTGCCGGACGATATACTGCCGCTTACGCTGCAGGAGGCCGTTCTCGTTCAACTTCCTGAGCATGAGCGTGCGGCTCAACAATGGCGGGTTGAAGCACTGCTTGCCGAAATGGGCTTTACGCCGGAAAATTTGCATCTCACAGCGCAAACTCTGAGCGGTGGACAGCACACACGCCTGCTGCTGGCGCGTGCGCTAATGCGAAACCCTGACCTGATGCTACTGGACGAACCTGGCAACCACCTGGATTTGCCGACATTGCTATGGCTGGAGCAGTTCTTACAGAACTGGTCTGGCAGCTTCGTGGTGGTGTCCCATGATCCACAACTGCTTGATGCCGTCACGCAGGGAACATGGATCCTGCGCGATCGCACACTGCACGCTTTTGATCTTGCCTGCAGCGCCGCTCGTCAGGCTCTGGTTGAGAGAGATGCCAGCGATGCACTGCGCTATAAGGCGGAACAAAAGGAGATTGATCGCGTTACCGCCAGTGCCAAACGACTGGCAACCTGGGGGCGTGTCTATGACAACGAAGATTTGTCCCGCAAAGCAAAGCAGATGGAAAAGCAGGTGCAGCGCCTGAAGGATGTTCAGACGGAAGTGACCGCAGGAAGTCAGTGGACACTAACATTGCAGGGTGATGCCCTGCGTGCAGATCGTTTGCTGGAGATGACCAATCTGTCTGTAGCCCCTGCTCCCGACGCAGATACACTGTTTTCCATTGCCGGTATCCGGTTAAAAAGCGGCGATCGCGTGGCGATTGTCGGGCGTAACGGTTGCGGGAAATCATCGCTGCTACGGCTTATCTGGCAGCAATATCAGTCGCAAATGGCATCGCGTTCACTGATGTTGCACTCTCGCGTCACACTGGGGTATTACGATCAGACGCTACACCAGCTCACAGATGACGACACGTTGTTTGATGCGCTCGAACCGTTTGCTCCGCAGCCTGATGTTCGCAAGATGGCGCTGATTAGCGCGGGCTTCCCGTGGGTCCGCCATCAGCAGCGGATCAATACCTTAAGCGGTGGAGAGCGTTCGAGGCTACTGTTTGTCGGGCTTACGCTTGCGCGCTACAGCCTGCTGATGCTCGATGAACCAACCAACCATCTGGATATGGAAGGTAAAGAAGCGCTGGCGCAGACGCTACAAAGTTTCAGCGGCGGCGTGCTGCTGGTCAGCCATGACCGTCAGCTTATCAGCCAAAGCTGTAATAGGTTCTGGTTTATCGATAATGGTGAACTTAGCGAATGGCACGATCTGGACGCGATCAACGATCGTATTCGGGAAACGTCTGAGGAGATGAGCGTTCCCAAAACGGTGGTCGAAGCGAGGGCCGAAATACGCGGTGACAGCGATGAATTGCTGGAACAACTCCTCGAGCTGGAGCAACGTCTGGCCGACGATCTCGCCCGCAAGCCGAAACATCAAAAGCCGCTGTTGCAAGCGCAATGGCGTAAAGAGATTGAGCGCCTGAACTCACAACTGGAGTAATCTCTATTGCCGGATGGCGCAAGCCTATCCGGCCTACATTAGCAAAATGCGCGTGTAGGCCTGCCATCCGTCATTTCATTTACTGTTTCGGCTGTTTTTCTTTCCAGGCATCCCATGCCTGCTTGATCTCTTGTTTCGCGGTGGCCGCATCGTTAAAGCCATTTAACTCTACTTTCTTACGCCCTTCCGGCAACTCTTTGTACACGCGGAAAAACGACTCCAGTCGTTGCACTTCGATCTTTGGCAAATCGCTCAACTCTTTGATGTCGTCATAGGTGGGGTCAATTTTGCTGGCCGGCACGGCGACAATTTTATCGTCCTTTTCCCCGCCATCAATCATCTTCAGCACGCCAATCGCGCGCAACTTGATCAGCGTTCCCGGGGCCAGCGGTGCCCGGGTATAGAAAATCACATCCAGCGGGTCACCGTCACCTGCCAGGGACTGGGTCAATGAGCCATAGTTTGCCGGATAGGCAACCGGCATCGACTGGAAACGATCGGCAACGATAAAGCCGGTTTTGGCGTCGGTTTCATATTTTATGATCCCGCCAGCCGGGATTTCAGTCACGGCATAAAACTCTTCCGGGTTATTCTCCGGTTGCGGAAATTCGAGGATATTCTGCGCCTGAGCGGACGCACAGAGAAATACGCTGACTGCGAGTAATTTTTTCACCAGATGCATTGTCTTTTAACTCTTCTCTTATTGGAAAGACAACACCTTACGTTTACCAGATGACAGAAACATGACGTTTTTTTGGCAAAAAAATGGCGCTACATTCGCAGCGCCATTGTTGTCAGAAAGCATCAGGTTTACTTAACCCCTTCTTCACTCTCTTTCTTTGCTTCCAGCTTTTCAACATCGCGATACCAGCGCGGATGATGCTTCTTCGCCCAGCGACGGCTCACTTTCCCTTCAACCATGCCTTTAATTGATCCTTTCACCCAAAATGCCATATACATATGGATGAGGATAGCGTGCATCAGAATAATGCCCGCCGCAGCGTGGATCAGCAGGCTATAGCGCACGACCTGCATCGGGAAGAACTGCGCAAAGTATGGACGCCAGATAATAACGCCCGTGACCAGCAGCACAAAAATCATGCTCATGATCGACCAGAACATCATTTTCTGTCCGGCGTTGTATTTGCCCACATCCGCCACTTTGTGTTCATTGCCCTTCAGCACTTCCACAATGTTTTTCAGCCACGGAATATCTTTCTTATCCGGGATATTGTGGTGCACAAAGCGCACAAACATGAACATCAGCGCAACGAAGATCAGTATGCCGAAGAACGGGTGCAGAATACGCCCCATCTGCGGCGTACCGAAGGTTTGCGTCAGCCATTGCAGAGTCGGGAAGAAGAACGAAATCCCCGACAGCGCCACCAGGAAGAAGCAGATCACCACCGTCCAGTGACAGGCGCGGTCGATAAACTTCGTGCGCACAATCATTTTCGACTTACTCATGATGATCCTCCTCGTCGTCGTCCACTTCCTTATTCGGGCCGATGCCAATGTAGTGGTAAATCAGCCCGGCGAAGGTAGCGATAAATCCGGCAGCAGCCAGCGGTTTCAGAGCCCCTTTCCACAGATTGATAGAGGTATCGATCTTAGGCTCTTTCGGCAGACCGTGATACAGCTCCGGCTGGTTGGCATGATGCAGAACGTACATGACGTGCGTGCCTCCCACACCTTCCGGGTTGTAGAGACCGGCATGTTCATAACCACGTGCTTTCAGTTTTGCCACACGCTGCTCGCCCATTTCCAGCATTTCCTGCTTAGTGCCGAAATGTATTGCCCCGGTTGGACAGGTCTTCACGCAGGCAGGTTCTTGCCCAACGCTGACGCGATCCACACACAGCGTACATTTATACACGCGGTTATCCTCTTTATTGAGGCGCGGAATATTAAATGGACACCCGGCAATACAGTACCCGCAACCAATGCAATGCTCTGACTGGAAATCAACAATCCCGTTGGCGTACTGGATGATTGCCCCGGCAGACGGACACGCCTTCAGGCAGCCCGGATCTTCACAGTGCATACAGCCATCTTTACGAATCAACCACTCCAGCTTGCCGTTCTGTTCGGTTTCGGTAAACCGCATCACCGTCCAGGACTTGGCGCTGAGATCGGCGGGGTTGTCATACACCCCGACGCAGTGGCCGACTTCATCGCGGATATCGTTCCACTCTGAGCATGCCACCTGACAGGCCTTACAGCCTATACAGGTGGAAACGTCGATCAGCTTCGCGACCTCGGCTTTGTAATCACGGGCCTGAGGCGGCGGCGTGATGGAGTTTGTTGCGGACCGTTTGATGATGTCCTGCGTTTCCATAGACATATGTTCGCCCCCCTTACGCCTTCTCGATGTTAACTAAAAACGCTTTGTATTCCGGCGTTTGCGAGTTTGCATCACCGACATTCGGCGTCAGGGTGTTGGCGATAAAGCCTTTACGCGCGACTCCTTCAAAGCCCCAGTGGATTGGGATCCCAACCGTTTCAACCTGCTGACCGTTGACGTTCAGGGTACGCAGACGACGGGTCACCACGGCAACTGCGCGAATAAATCCACGTTTGCTGCTGACTTTCACGTAGTCGCCGTTGCCGATACCTTTTGCTGACGCCAGCGTTTCGCTGATTTCCACAAACTGCTCTGCCTGGGCAATCGCATTTAACAGTGCGTGTTTGGTCCAGGTGTGGAAATGCTCGGTCAGACGATAGGTGGTTCCGACGTATGGGAAGTCCTGCTTCGTCCCCATACGCAAGGCATCCGCTTCGTACAGACGCGCTGCGGGGTTGGAGATCACGTTCGGGTGCAGCGGGTTCGTACCCAGCGGCGTTTCCATCGGCTCGTAGTGTTCCGGGAACGGCCCTTCCGCCAGCTTATCGATAGCAAACAGACGCCCCAGCCCTTCCGGCTGCATGATAAACGGATTGGTGCCACTGCCCGGTGCGGCGTTGTTGAAGTCAGGGATATCGTTACCGGTCCACTTAGTACCGTTCCACTGGATCAACATCCGTTTCGGATCCCACGGTTTACCCTGCGGGTCTGCCGAAGCGCGGTTGTACAGTACTCGACGGTTCAGTGGCCATGCCCATGCCCAACCCAGCGTATTACCCAGACCTGATGGGTCGGCGTTATCGCGGTTAGCCATCTGGTTGCCCTGCTCGGTCCAGCTACCGGTATAAATCCAGCAGGAGGATGACGTTGTACCGTCGTCACGCAGGAGCGCAAAGCTGTTGAGCAACTGACCTTTTTTCGCCACCAGCACGCCATTCGCATCATAGAGATCTTCCAGCGCATAGCCGTTGTTCTCTTTGGCCACTTCCTCGGAATGCGGTTCGTCCGGCACCTTATAGTTCCAGCTCATTTTCAGCACAGGCTCTACAGCTTTACCGCCTTCGGTGCGATACATGTCGCGCAGACGATGGTAAATACCGGCCAGAATTTCGCCGTCATTACGCGCTTCACCTGGTGCATCCTGACCTTTCCAGTGCCACTGCAGCCAACGGCCAGAGTTAGCAATCGAGCCGTCTTCTTCTGCAAAGCAGGTGGATGGCAGACGGAAAACTTCAGTCTGAATCGACGCCGGATCGACATCGTTGGATTCGCCGTGGTTTTGCCAGAATGTGGACGTTTCTGTGACCAGCGGATCAATAACCACCAGATACTTCAGTTTGCTGAGGCTCTGTACTACTTTGTTTTTGTCCGGGAAGGACGCAACTGGGTTAAAGCCCTGACAGATGTAGCCGGTAACTTTCCCGCTATCCATCATGTTGAAATATTTGATGACGTCGTAGGACTGATCCCACTTCGGCAGCCATTCAAAGCCCCAGTCGTTTTCTTTCTGTGCCGCATCGCCGTAGAAAGATTTCATCAAACTGACGAAGAACTTCGGATAGTTGCCCCAGTAGTTCACCTGGGAGGCCAGCGTCGCTTTGGGGGTATTGGCGGCCAGATAGGTTTGCAGATCAGTCTGCTTTTCTGACGGCAGCGTCAGATAACCGGGCAGGCTGGTTGATAACAGACCCAAGTCGGTTAAGCCCTGAATGTTGGAGTGACCGCGTAATGCGTTTACGCCGCCACCGGCCATCCCCATATTACCGAGCAGCAACTGGATCATCGCCATGGTGCGGATGTTCTGCGCCCCAACGGTATGTTGTGTCCAGCCCAGCGCGTACAGGAAGGTCGTGGTACGATCGGCAGCACTGGTGGAGGCCAGAACTTCACACACTTTCAGGAAGTCGGCTTTCGGCGTACCGCAGATGTTTTCCACCACATCCGGCGTATAACGGGAAACGTGCTGTTTGAGCAGGTTCCACACGCAACGGGGATGGCTTAAGGTTTCATCGCGTTTTGCGTAGCCATTTTCATCGAACTGGTAGTTCCAGGACGACTTATCATATTGACGTTTTTTGGCGTCGTAACCGCTGAACAAACCGTCTTCAAAAGCAAAATCATCCCGCACCAGCAGGCTGGCGTTGGTGTAGTGCTTAACGTATTCAGCATTGATTTTGTTATTTTCAATCAGATACAGCAATACGCCGGAAAGGAACGTAATGTCCGTGCCGGAGCGAATCGGCGCATAGATATCCGCCACCGACGCTGTACGTGTAAAACGGGGATCGACAACAATCAGCGTAGCATCATTGTTGTTTTTAGCTTCCATCGCCCAGCGGAATCCCACCGGATGTGCTTCAGCGGCGTTACCACCCATCACCATTACGACGTTAGCGTTTTTGATATCAACCCAGTGGTTGGTCATCGCACCGCGACCAAATGTTGGAGCAAGACTTGCTACCGTTGGTCCGTGTCAGACGCGTGCCTGGTTGTCTACCGCCAGCATGCCGAGTGAGCGCACGAATTTTTGCGTCAGCATGCCGGTTTCATTACTCGCCGCAGATGCACACAGCATCCCGGTTGAAAGCCAGCGGTTTACCGTCACGCCCTGCTCATTCTTCTCAATAAAGTTGGCGTCACGGTCTGCTTTCATCAGTTTTGCTATGCGGGAGAAAGCTTCATCCCAACTGATGCGTTGCCATTTGTCGGAACCGGGAGCGCGATATTCCGGGTAGCGTAAACGGCTTTCGCTGTGCACGTAATCCAGTAATCCTGCGCCCTTAGGACAAAGTGCCCCACGGCTCACCGGATGATCCGGATCCCCTTCGATATGAAAAATCGACTCTTTGGCGTTTTTTGCTCCATCACCAAGGCTATACATTAATAGCCCGCAACCTACGGAACAGTATGTGCAGGTGTTTCGGATCTCTTTTGCGCGTAACAGTTTGTAGTTTCGCGCCTGAGCCAGTGCCATTTTGGGTGCAAAACCCAGTGCGGCCACTGTTGTTCCCGCCATACCGCCCGCGCAGATTTTAAAGAATTGTCTGCGGCTGACGTCCATTGCTTTCCTCTTTTTTACAGGGGTTCGTACAAGACATCTTTCACCTTGCGCCAGCGCGGCAGTCTGAAAGATGACATGTACAACTTCGCGACGAAACTAACAGCTATATCCATATTTTTTTTGCGTCAAATCAATAACGAAACGGTTCCGCTACTAAATAGTGCAGTTTGTGTAACCTGTATACCCACAAGGGGTTAGCTAAAAGCTAATTAGTTAGCCCGTGCTGACGTAAAAGTGCTATAAATTTCAGCTTCATTTTTGCCAGGACGACGGACAGACAAATAGCATGACAAAACAAAAAGCAACGTTAATCGGGCTCATCGCCATTGTGCTGTGGAGCACGATGGTGGGGTTGATTCGTGGGGTAAGCGAAGGTCTCGGGCCAGCGGGCGGCGCAGCGATGATCTTCTCGCTAAGCGGCCTGCTGCTGATATTTACCGTCGGATTTCCAAATATTAGAAAAATACCTGTTCGTTATTTAATCGCCGGTAGCGTGCTTTTTGTCAGCTATGAAATTTGCCTGGCGTTGGCATTAGGCTATGCCGCTACCCGACACCAGGCAATAGAAGTAGGAATGGTCAATTATCTCTGGCCAAGTCTGACGATTTTGTTTGCTATATTATTTAATGGTCAAAAAACAAACTGGATGATTATTCCAGGATTAATTCTCGCATTGACCGGAGTCTGCTGGGTTTTAGGTGGCGAGAACGGTCTAAATCCAGGTGAAATTATCAGCAACATTGCCAGTAGCCCGCTGAGTTATTTTCTCGCATTCTTGGGCGCTTTTATCTGGGCAACGTATTGCACTGTCACTAATAAATTTGCGAAAGGGTTTAACGGTATCACCGTTTTTGTTTTACTGACGGCGGCAAGTTTGTGGGCCTACTATTTTATGACGCCACAACCAGAAATGGTTTTCAGCACACCGGTGACCATTAAGATGTTCACGGCTGCATTAACACTAGGATTTGCCTATGCGGCCTGGAATATCGGAATTTTACACGGAAATGTCACTGTCATGGCAGTAGGGTCTTATTTCACCCCAGTGCTTTCTTCTGCCCTGGCTGCTGTATTGCTCAGCGCCCCGCTGTCGTTCTCGTTCTGGCAAGGCGCACTGATGGTCTGTGCTGGCTCACTACTGTGCTGGCTGGCAACACGTCGGATATAGAAATCAGGCCGGGTTTCTGGCATAGAGATAGAACCCGGCTACACTCTGGTCAGTTAACGGATAATAATTGTACATTTCGCTTGTGTATTATGTTTTTATTTGTTTAATTAAATGTTAAGCAACTGGTAATTAATCAACAGCCGAAAATATTATATGTTTACCTATAACCCTCCGGTTGTATATATTTTACATAGGTTACTAACGATTAGTAAACCATAACCAGCACAATAGTCCCCGCCGAAAATATATCCCAACAAAAGGTCACATATTAATATTAATATAATCAGCTGTATTATGTAGATCTAGATCACACAAATTCAAATATTCCGCAATATTATGAAACTTATTATTGAACTAATACCACATCGTCATTTAAAAATAGTTCGTCATTGATGAACGGCCTCGTTTAGCAATGGTTTAGGAAACACACCAAGAAAAAATTATAAGGATTATTTAGAATGAAACTTAAATTAGTTGCAGTGGCAGTGACTACCCTGTTGGCAGCGGGTGCGGTAAACGCAGCTGAGATTTATAACAAAGACGGTAACAAACTGGATCTGTACGGTAAAGTTCACGCTCAGCATTACTTCTCTGACGATACCAGCAGCGATGGTGACAAAACTTACGCGCGTCTGGGCTTCAAAGGCGAAACTCAGATCAACGACCAACTGGTTGGTTTCGGCCAGTGGGAATATGAATTCAAAGGCAACCGTTCTGAAGATCAAGGTTCCGAAGCAGACAAAACCCGTCTGGCATTCGCTGGCCTGAAATTCGCTGAATACGGTTCTTTCGACTACGGTCGTAACTACGGCGTAGCCTACGACATCGGCGCATGGACTGACGTCCTGCCGGAATTCGGCGGTGATACCTGGACCCAGACTGACGTCTTCATGACTCAGCGTGCTACCGGCGTTGCAACTTACCGTAACACTGACTTCTTCGGTCTGGTTGAAGGTCTGAACTTTGCTGCTCAGTATCAGGGCAAAAACGACCGTAGCAGCGACGTTGAAGCGAACGGTGACGGTTTCGGTCTGTCTTCTACTTATGAATACGAAGGCTTCGGCATCGGTGCAACCTATGCGAAATCTGACCGTACTGATGACCAGATGCGTAATGGCAACAACGAATTCTACGCTTCCGGTAAAAACGCAGAAGTATGGGCTGCTGGCCTGAAATATGATGCGAACAACATCTACCTGGCAACTACCTACTCTGAAACCCGCAACATGACCACGTTCGGTAAAGTAGACGGTATTGCTAACAAAGCACAGAACTTTGAAGTTGTTGCTCAGTACCAGTTCGACTTCGGTCTGCGTCCGTCCATCGCTTACCTGAAATCCAAAGGTAAAGATCTGGGTGTTTACGGCGACCAGGATCTGGTTGAATACGTTGATCTGGGTGCGACCTACTACTTCAACAAAAACATGTCTACCTTCGTTGATTACAAAATCAACCTGCTGGACGACAACAAATTCACTTCTGACGCACGTGTTAGCACTGACAACATCGTGGCAGTTGGTCTGAACTACCAGTTCTAATTTTGTTGTAAGTTGAATACAAAGCCAGTCCATCCAGGGCTGGCTTTTTCTCTTGATGTAGACTCGGTCATAAGGAGTATGCCGTGCAGACGTTCACTGGTCGTTGTCTTTGCGGACAGAGTCATTTTACCGTAAACGTCGAAATGCTTGATGTCTATGCCTGCCACTGCACGCTGTGCCAGAAATGGTCCGGTGGTGTCGCCATGTATCTGGAAGCCAGCGGTCATCCACTACTTTCCCCTGATTCAGCAGAACCTTCGCACTTTCCCTCATCAACGCGCGGAGAACGTTTCTTCTGTTCCGGCTGTGGATGCCCCTTGTGGTTTACGCTGACCGATAGCGACCGCTACTTTATTCCGTGGACATTGCTGGAGCTGAATGAGGTGGATCGCCGCCGTCTGATTCTGGCGGCTGAAATCTATACCGAAACACAGCCTGCGTTCTGGCGGTTGACGGGGCAATACGCTCGCCTGAGTGGAAAAGAAGTCGAAGCGATGGATTACCCCTGTCATTTAGCTCACTAGTTATTGATGGTTCACTTTTGCCAGGCTGAACCACATCCCTACCGCTAATACGATAAGCATGCTGCCAGCGCTGCTCAACGCCACGCTGTGCGACCAGGTAAATGCTTCTCTGGCAGCTGCAAGCAACGCGTCGCTAAGAGACGGCGAAAGAGAATGTGCTAATTGCACCGCTTCACCCATTGACGATGAAGCACGTTCCAGATCCTGCGCACTGAGGCCGGCAG
Source organism: Citrobacter sp. RHBSTW-00029 (assembly GCF_014104295.1). Lineage (NCBI taxonomy): Bacteria > Pseudomonadati > Pseudomonadota > Gammaproteobacteria > Enterobacterales > Enterobacteriaceae > Citrobacter > Citrobacter sp. RHBSTW-00029. The sequence continues at coordinate 1,768,867 of NZ_JABXRT010000001.1, read as the reverse complement.
GCGGTAGAATCGATGCGGAAAAACTACGGCTTAGCAAGAGACCAAAAATCGCGATCCCAAGACCGGCCCCCAATTCATAGGCCATGGTTTCGATAGCCCCCGCCGCAGCGGCTTTTTCAGCCGGGGCTGCCGCCATAATGGCCGCCGTTGAGGCCAGTAGCGCACTGGCGGCACTGAACCCCAGTAACGCCATTAATATCCAGGCCTGGATCTGCTGAGTGCTGAAATCCGTCATTGCCAGACCGTAGAAACTGACCGCACTCAACGCCATACCTGCCGTTGCCACGCAGCGCAATCCCAGCCGTGAAACCAACATACCGGCAATCGGGCCGCTGAAGCCACTCGCCAGCATGACGGGTAGCATAAACAGTCCCGCCTGATACGGCGTTAAACCGTGAACAAACTGTAATTCCTGGGCCATCAACAGCTCAAATCCCACCAGGGTGATCATCGCAGTCATCGCCATTACCACGCCGCTTAAGATAATGCGATGGGTGAACAACCGCATATCAATCATCGGACGTGAGGCCGCGAGCTGAATACGAACAAATTTCCACAGCAGCACTGCTCCTGTTAACAGCGTCAATACGATAACCCCGGTCGCCATATGCCCTTTTAGCGCCGTTTTAGCACTGTAAACCAGCAGTAAAATCGCCACGATCAACATAATCGCATGGCCAAAATTTAACGACTGATCGCGGCGTCCAGTCTGGCGCGGCACGTAACGTGCGGTCAATGTCATCACCACCAGAACAATGGGCACATTGATTAAGAACACTGAGCCCCAGTAGAAATGCTCCAGCAACATACCACCGACTAAGGGACCAAATGCTGCACCGCCTGAACCGACGGCAGCCCAAACGCCGAGCGCCATATTACGATGACGTTGTTCGGCAAAGGTGGCGCGAATACCTGCCAGCGTCGCCGGAACGATCATCGCCGCACCAATAGCCAACACGGCCCGGGTTGCGATTAGCCAGCCGGCACTGTGAGCAAACGCGGCAGCCAGCGAAGCCAGACCAAATAGCCCACCCCCCAGTATCAGCAAGCGCTTAAAACCGATGCGATCGCCCAACGCCCCCATCGGTAACACCATACCGGCCATTACCAGAGAATAGATATCAATGATCCACAGCAGCTCGTTACCACTGGCACCCAGCGTCATACTCAGCGTGGGCGCGGCAACGTGCAGCACCGTTGCATCAATCGCAACAGGGATGTAGACCAGCACAATAATCACTAACGTTAACCACTGACGAAACATAAAACTCCCTACAAAACTGAAACTGGACACATGTCCAGCTTTAGCGATCCTACGGAAAATTGAACGCATGTCCAACTTTTTGTTAAACTGGCAATAATGTGAATATAGGGAGGAAGCATGAGCTATATGAATCGGGATGAACGTCGGGAAGTGATCCTGCAGGCGGCAATGCGCGTGGCGCTTGAAGAAGGATTTTCCGCCATGACGGTTAGACGTATTGCCACAGAGGCTCAGGTAGCGACCGGGCAACTGCATCATCATTTTACGTCTGCCGGTGAGCTTAAATCCCAGGCCTTTGTCCGCCTGATTCGCACCCTTCTCGATGCCGAACTGGTCAGTGAAAACGCAACTTACCGTGAACGACTCCATGCCATGTTGGGAAGTGAAGACGGTGGGTTCGAACCCTATATAAAACTGTGGCGTGAAGCACAGGTTCTGGCGGATAAAGATCCAGAAATCAAAAGCGCTTACCTGCTGACCATGCGGATGTGGCACGAGGAAACCGCGAATATTATCACTCAGGGACAGAAGGCCGGTGAGTTTTCATCCACCCCAGATGCCGCCGATGTGGCCTGGCGTTTAATTGCGTTGGTATGCGGTCTGGATGGTATCTATGTATTAGGCATTGAGGAAATGGCCGATCCAGCGTTCGAGCGCCACCTGGATCGCATGATAACGCTGGAGTTATTTACTTGATGTTATACATGAATTAACAATACACCTTTTCAATTTACAATTAGTAACACTTAAGCAACGTGTTATTCCTCTGACGCGCCGCGTTATTGCGCTTTTTTATCTATTCTTTCAGTCAATATTCCCAAAACTTTTCAATAGTTTCTAAAAGAACTCGCGCGGCGCTGTATGCGTTTATTTCTTTTTCATGAACGGCATGTGCATGGAGAATAATATGTCAGCATCAAATGAGAAAAATAATCGTTATCTTTTAACTGACTGGAAACCCGAAAATCCTGCCTTTTGGGAAAATAAAGGTAAGCACATTGCCCGCAGAAACCTCTGGATATCAGTGAGTTGCTTGCTGCTTGCGTTTTGCGTCTGGATGTTGTTCAGCGCCGTTGCTGTCAATCTGAATAAAATTGGTTTTAATTTCACCACCGACCAACTGTTTTTATTAACCGCATTACCTTCTCTTTCTGGTGCAATATTGCGTGTTCCCTACTCCTTTATGGTACCTATATTTGGGGGGCGCCGTTGGACCATTTTTAGCACCATAATTCTGGTTATTCCCTGCGTCTGGCTCGGTTTTGCCGTGCAAAATACCGCTACTCCGTTTGGCGTATTTATTATCATTGCGCTGATGTGTGGGTTTGCTGGCGCTAACTTTGCCTCCAGCATGGGCAATATCAGTTTTTTCTTCCCCAAAGCGAAGCAAGGCAGCGCCCTAGGCATTAACGGTGGCCTCGGCAACCTCGGTGTCAGCGTGATGCAGTTGATCGCGCCGCTGGTGATCTTTCTGCCCATTTTTACCTTCCTGGGCGTACAGGGAGTACCACAAGCTGATGGATCGTTACTGTCACTGGCCAATGCCGCATGGATTTGGGTGCCGCTACTGCTGATAGCGACTGTGGCAGCGGGCATAGGAATGAACGACATTGCCAGTTCGAAAGCCTCAATAGCCTCCCAGCTTCCGGTCCTCAAGCGTTTTCATTTGTGGTTATTAAGTCTGCTGTATCTCGCCACCTTCGGTTCATTTATCGGTTTTTCAGCAGGCTTTGCCATGCTGGCGAAAACACAGTTCCCTGACGTGAATATTCTGCAACTGGCGTTCTTCGGTCCCTTCATCGGTGCGCTTGCACGATCGGCGGGCGGTGTTATCTCTGACAAGTTTGGTGGTGTGCGTGTCACCTTAATTAACTTCATCTTTATGGCACTGTTTAGCGCCCTGCTGTTTCTCACTTTGCCCGGCTCAGGCGAAGGAAGCTTTATCGCGTTTTACCTGGTGTTTATGGGCTTGTTCCTGACTGCGGGTCTGGGCAGCGGTTCAACCTTCCAGATGATTGCGGTGATCTTTCGCAAAATAACCATTTACCGGGTGAAGCTGCACGGTGGTACTGAAGAACAGGCCCAGCGTGAGGCGGTAACCGATACCGCAGCCGCTCTGGGATTTATCTCCGCAATTGGTGCTGTCGGGGGCTTCTTTATCCCGAAAGCGTTTGGTTCATCGCTGGCGCTGACCGGATCTCCGGTAGGCGCCATGAAAATATTCCTTGTGTTCTACATCGTCTGCGTGCTGGTGACCTGGCTGGTTTACGGCCGTAAATCACAAAAAAAATAGTCATCTTTTGGCCTGTGTAGGCAACGTTATTCGAAGCAGGAGTTATGTCATGAGTAAACTGTTAGACCGCTTTCGCTACTTTAAACAAAAGGGCGATACGTTTGCCGAGGGGCATGGGCAAGTAATGCACACCAATCGGGACTGGGAAGACAGCTATCGTCAGCGCTGGCAGTTCGATAAAATTGTGCGTTCTACCCACGGCGTTAACTGTACCGGCTCATGCAGCTGGAAAATCTACGTCAAAAACGGGCTGGTAACCTGGGAAACGCAGCAAACCGACTACCCGCGTACCCGCCCTGACCTGCCAAATCATGAGCCCCGTGGCTGCCCACGCGGCGCAAGTTACTCGTGGTATCTCTACAGCGCTAACCGCCTGAAATATCCACTGGTGCGTAAACGCTTAATCGAATTGTGGCGCGACGCCCTGTCCCGCCAGCCCGATCCGGTGCTGGCCTGGGAATCCATTATGAACGACCCGCAAAAATCCCAGAGCTACAAGCAGGTACGCGGGCGCGGTGGGTTTATCCGTTCCAACTGGAAAGAACTTAATCAACTGATTGCTGCTGCCAACGTCTGGACGGTAAAAACCTACGGCCCGGATCGTGTGGCCGGATTCTCGCCCATCCCCGCAATGTCGATGGTTTCCTATGCTGCAGGTACGCGCTATCTCTCGCTACTGGGTGGAACCTGCCTGAGCTTCTATGACTGGTACTGCGACTTACCGCCTGCATCACCAATGACCTGGGGCGAGCAGACCGACGTTCCTGAATCCGCCGACTGGTATAACTCCAGCTATATCATCGCCTGGGGCTCTAACGTGCCGCAGACCCGTACCCCGGACGCGCACTTTTTTACTGAAGTACGCTACAAAGGCACCAAGACGATTGCCATTACGCCAGACTACTCGGAAGTCGCCAAACTGTGCGACCAATGGCTGGCACCGAAACAAGGGACAGACAGCGCGCTGGCAATGGCGATGGGCCACGTCATCCTGAAAGAGTTCCATCTCGACAATCCCAGCGATTATTTCCTCAATTACTGTCGTCGCTATACCGATATGCCGATGCTGGTTTTACTGGATGCCCGCGAAGATGGCAGCTACGTGCCTGGACGCATGATGCGCGCCTCAGACCTTGTCGATGGTCTCGGCGAAAGCAACAATCCGGAGTGGAAAACGGTAGCCTTTAACAGCGCTGGCGAACTGGTTGTCCCGAACGGATCTATCGGTTTTCGCTGGGGAGAGAAAGGCAAATGGAACCTGGAACCCCTGGCGGCTGGTGCTGAAACTGAACTTTCTCTTTCGCTGCTCGGTCAGCATGATGACGTGACCGGCGTCGCATTCCCCTATTTTGGCGGCAACGAAAACCCACATTTTCGCAGTGTAAAACAAGAACCGGTGCTGATCCGTCAACTACCGGTAAAACATCTTACCCTCGCTGACGGTAGCCGTTGCCCGGTGGTGAGCGTCTACGATCTGGTGCTGGCGAATTACGGCCTCGATCGTGGTCTGGATGATGTTCATAGCGCACAAGATTACAGCGAAGTAAAAGCCTACACCCCGGCCTGGGGCGAGCAAATTACTGGTGTGCCACGTCGTCATATCGAACAAATCGCCCGTGAGTTTGCCGATACCGCGCACAAAACGCATGGCCGTTCGATGATCATCCTCGGGGCTGGCGTTAACCACTGGTATCACATGGATATGAACTACCGTGGGATGATTAACATCCTGGTGTTCTGTGGTTGCGTAGGACAAAGCGGCGGCGGCTGGGCGCACTATGTGGGTCAGGAGAAACTGCGTCCGCAAACCGGTTGGTTGCCGCTGGCCTTTGCGCTGGACTGGAACCGCCCACCGCGTCAGATGAACAGCACCTCGTTTTTCTACAACCACTCCAGTCAGTGGCGTTATGAAAAACTCACCGCGCAAGAACTCCTCTCTCCGCTGGCCGATGCGTCGAAGTTTAGTGGGCATTTAATTGATTTTAACGTGCGTGCAGAAAGGATGGGCTGGCTGCCGTCCGCACCGCAGCTAAACCTTAACCCATTGACCGTCAAAGCGAAGGCAGAACAAGCGGGAATGTCTCCGGTGGAATATACCGCCCAAGCGCTGAAGTCGGGTGATATTCGTTTTGCCTGCGAGCAGCCGGATAGCGGCAAAAACCACCCGCGCAACCTCTTCGTCTGGCGCTCTAACCTGCTCGGTTCCTCCGGTAAAGGGCATGAATACATGCTCAAGTATTTACTGGGTACCGAAAGCGGGATCCAGGGGGAAGCGCTCGGTTCAAGTGAGGGTATTAAACCTGAAGAGGTTGAATGGCAGTCCGCGGCGATAGAGGGCAAGCTCGATCTGCTGGTCACGCTCGATTTCCGTATGTCCAGCACCTGTTTGTTCTCCGATATCGTTTTGCCAACCGCTACCTGGTATGAAAAAGACGATATGAACACCTCGGATATGCATCCGTTTATTCATCCGTTGTCCGCGGCGGTCGACCCGGCATGGGAATCGAAGAGTGACTGGGAAATTTATAAAGGCATCGCCAAAGTGTTCTCTGAGGTATGTGTGGGACATCTTGGGCAAGAGACGGATGTGGTGTTGCAACCACTGCAACACGACTCTCCAGCAGAGCTGGCGCAGCCGTTTGACATTCTGGACTGGCGCAAAGGCGAATGCGATCTCCTGCCGGGTAAAACAGCGCCGAATATTGCCGTTGTGGAGCGCGACTACCCCGCCACCTGGGAACGTTTCACTTCGCTCGGTCCACTCATGGACAAACTCGGCAACGGCGGGAAAGGCATTGCGTGGAATACCCAGGCGGAGGTCGATTTCCTCGGCAAGCTGAACTACACCAAACGCGAAGGTCCGGCAAAAGGCCGACCGCTGATTGATACCGCGCTGGATGCCTCTGAGGTGATCCTCGCCCTGGCACCGGAAACCAACGGTCAGGTGGCGGTGAAAGCCTGGGAAGCGCTGGGGGCGATGACCGGACGCGACCATACGCATCTGGCGTTGAACAAAGAAGACGAAAAGATTCGTTTTCGCGATATCCAGGCGCAGCCGCGCAAAATCATCTCCAGTCCGACCTGGTCCGGCCTTGAAAGCGAACATGTCTCCTATAACGCAGGCTATACCAACGTCCACGAGTTGATCCCATGGCGTACCCTGTCCGGTCGCCAGCAGCTGTATCAGGATCACGCGTGGATGCGAGCGTTCGGTGAAAGCCTGGTGGCGTATCGTCCGCCTATCGATACCCGCAGCGTCAGTGAAATGCGCGAGGTTCCGCCTAACGGCTTCCCGGAGAAAGCACTCAACTTCCTGACGCCGCACCAGAAATGGGGCATCCACTCTACCTACAGTGAAAACCTGCTGATGCTGACGTTGTCGCGTGGCGGGCCGATTGTCTGGATCAGTGAAACTGATGCTAAGGAGTTAGGTATTGAAGACAACGACTGGATCGAAGCTTTCAATGCCAACGGCGCGCTCACCGCGCGTGCAGTGGTGAGTCAACGCGTGCCGCCGGGAATGACCATGATGTATCACGCTCAGGAGCGAATCATGAACATCCCCGGCTCCGAAGTCACCGGGATGCGTGGCGGGATCCACAACTCGGTCACCCGCGTCTGCCCGAAACCCACGCACATGATCGGCGGCTATGCGCAACTGGCATACAGCTTCAACTATTACGGGACGGTCGGCTCTAACCGCGATGAGTTCATCATGATTAGAAAAATGAAAAACATTAACTGGCTGGATGATGAAGGTCGCGATCAGGTACAGGAGGCGAAAAAATGAAAATACGCTCACAGGTAGGCATGGTTCTGAATCTGGATAAGTGCATCGGCTGCCACACCTGCTCCGTCACCTGTAAAAACGTCTGGACCGGGCGTGAAGGGATGGAATATGCGTGGTTTAACAATGTCGAGACCAAGCCGGGCATTGGTTACCCGAAAAACTGGGAAGATCAGGAAGAGTGGCAAGGCGGCTGGGTTCGCGATGTCAACGGCAAGATCAGACCGCGTCTGGGTGGCAAGATGGGGGTGATCACCAAAATTTTCGCCAACCCGGTGATCCCGCAAATCGATGACTACTATGAGCCGTTTACCTACGATTATCAGCATCTGCATAGCGCGCCGGAGAGCAAGAATCAGCCCACCGCGCGCCCGCGCTCGCTGATTGATGGGAAACGGATGGACAAGATTATCTGGGGTCCAAACTGGGAAGAACTGCTTGGCGGTGAATTCTCAAAACGGGCCCGCGACCGTAACTTCGAGAAGATGCAAAAGGAGATGTACGGACAGTTCGAAAACACCTTCATGATGTATTTACCGCGCCTGTGCGAGCACTGTCTGAATCCAAGCTGTGTCGCCACCTGCCCGAGCGGTGCTATCTACAAGCGTGAAGAAGACGGCATTGTGCTGATCGACCAGGATAAGTGCCGCGGCTGGCGTTTGTGCATCAGCGGTTGTCCGTATAAAAAAATCTACTTTAACTGGAAGAGCGGTAAGTCAGAGAAGTGCATTTTCTGCTACCCGCGTATTGAGTCCGGCCAGCCGACGGTGTGTTCAGAAACCTGCGTTGGGCGTATCCGTTATCTCGGGGTATTGCTGTACGACGCCGACCGTATCGAGGAAGCAGCGAGCACCGAGCATGAAACCGATCTTTATGAGCGTCAGTGCGATGTGTTCCTTAACCCGCACGATCCGGCGGTGATTGAAGAGGCGCTTAAACAGGGTATTCCGCACAACGTCATCGAAGCGGCCCAACGTTCACCGGTTTACAAAATGGCGATGGACTGGAAGCTGGCGCTACCACTGCATCCGGAATACCGCACCCTGCCGATGGTCTGGTACGTGCCGCCGTTGTCACCGATTCAGTCAGTCGCCGACGCGGGCGGACTGCCGCACAATGGCAACATTTTGCCTGCGGTTGAGTCGCTGCGCATTCCGGTACAGTACCTCGCCAATATGCTTAGCGCGGGCGATACCGTCCCGGTACTGCGCGCCCTGAAACGGATGATGGCGATGCGCCACTATATGCGTTCGCAAACCGTAGAAGGTGTTACGGATACTCGCGCGATTGAGGAAGTGGGTCTGAGCGTTGAACAGGTTGAGGAGATGTACCGCTATCTGGCCATCGCCAACTATGAAGACCGCTTTGTGATCCCAACCAGCCATCGTGAAATGGCGCGTGATGCCTTCCCGGAGAAAAACGGCTGCGGCTTTACCTTCGGCGACGGCTGTCACGGCTCGGACACTAAGTTCAATCTGTTTAACAGTAGCCGCATTGACGCTATCGATATCACCGAAGTACGCGATAAAGCGGAGGGTCAATAATGCAAATCCTCAAGGTTATCGGTCTGCTGATGGAATACCCCGACGAACTGCTATGGGAGTGTAAAGACGACGCGCTGGCCCTTGTGGCCAGCGATGCTCCAATGCTGAGCGATTTTAGCCAGGAACTGCTCAATGCGCCGTTACTGGATAAACAAGCTGAATGGTGCGAAATCTTTGACCGGGGCCGGGCCACCTCTCTGCTGTTGTTTGAACACGTGCACGCCGAGTCCCGCGACCGTGGTCAGGCGATGGTCGATCTGTTGGCGCAGTACGAAAAGGTCGGGCTGCAGCTTAACTGTCGTGAACTGCCGGATCACCTGCCTTTATATCTTGAGTACTTAAGCGTGTTACCGGAAGCGGAGGCCAAAGAAGGACTGCAGAACATCGCACCGATTCTGGCGTTGCTGGGTGGGCGTTTGAAGCAGCGCGATACACCGTGGTATCAACTGTTTGATGCCCTGTTGCAGCTTGCCGGAAGCCCTCTTTCAAGTGACAGTGTCACTAAGCAGGTTGGCGCGGAAACCCGCGATGATACCCGTCAGGCGCTGGATGCAGTCTGGGAGGAGGAACAGGTGAAGTTTATCGAAGATAACGCCACCGCCTGCGACAGTTCACCGTTACAAAACTATCAACGACGCTTTAGCCAGGACGTGGCACCTCAGTATGTCGACGTCAGCGCGGGAGGCCCGAAATGATACAGTACCTGAACGTTTTTTTTTACGATATCTATCCGTACCTGTGCGGTACGGTGTTTATCCTCGGCAGTTGGCTACGCTACGACTACGGGCAATACACATGGCGCGCCTCTTCCAGCCAGATGCTGGACAAACGCGGTATGGTGTTGTGGTCAAACCTGTTCCACATCGGTATTCTGGGGATATTTTTCGGGCACCTGTTTGGCATGTTAACGCCGCACTGGATGTATGCCTGGTTTCTGCCGATTGCGGTAAAACAGCAGATGGCGATGATTGCCGGCGGGCTTTGTGGCGTGCTGACGCTGGTTGGTGGCGCAGGTTTGCTGGTGCGCCGTCTGACCAACCCGCGTATTCGTGCGACATCTTCTACCGCCGATATTCTGATCCTCTGCGTTCTGTTGATTCAGTGTATCCTCGGTTTAACCACTATCCCGTTCTCTGCACAGCATCCTGACGGCAGTGAAATGCTAAAACTGGTCGGTTGGGCGCAGTCGGTGGTGACCTTCCAGGGCGGTGCATCTGCGCACCTGGATGGCGTGGCGTGGATTTTCCGTGTGCATCTGGTTCTGGGGATGACCATTTTCCTGCTGTTCCCGTTCACCCGACTGGTCCACGTGTGGAGTGCGCCGTTTGAGTACTTTACCCGCCGTTATCAGATAGTGCGTTCGCGCCGCTAATTTCCTCTGCTGCCCGGTAGCGCTTGCGCTTACCGGGCCTGGATCGCTATCCCGCTTCTTGTACGTTATGATGCTTCTCCATTCCAGGAGAACGCTAATGAAACCACAGGGTTATCACGTCGATGCCTTTACCTCAGTACCCTTTCGCGGCAATTCAGCGGGTGTGGTGTTGCATGCTGACGGACTGAGTGACGCCCAGATGCAGCTCATTGCTCGCGAGCTGCGCCATTCGGAAACGGCTTTTCTACTGACCAGTGACGACAGCGATGTTCGCATTCGTTATTTCACGCCGACGGTCGAAGTTCCTATCTGTGGACACGCTACCGTCGCCGCACATTATGTGCGCGCCAACGTGCTGGGCCTGGGCAACAGCACCGTCTGGCAAACCTCGCTCGCCGGTCGTCATCGGATCGATATTGAAGCGAGTGACAATGACTATCACATCAGCCTTGAACAAGGCGTACCTGGATTCGAAGCTCCGCTGGAAGGTGCTGTACGTGCCGCAATAATCGATGCGCTGCACCTGAGCGAAGACGATATGTTGCCCGGATTACCCATTCAGGTTGCCACCACCGGACACTCTAAAGTGATGATTGCGCTGAAGCCTGAGGTGAACATCGACGCCCTTTCCCCTGATTTGCCTGCCCTGACCGCTATCAGCCAGCAAATTGGCTGTAACGGGTTCTTCCCTTTTCAAATTCGCAAGGACGAAAACGCCACCGATGGCCGCATGTTCTCGCCAGCTATTGGTATTGTGGAAGATCCGGTCACCGGCAACGCGAATGGTCCAATGGGCGCGTGGCTGGTACACCATAACCTGATGGCTCATGATGGCAAAACATTGCATGTTCAGGGCCACCAGGGTCGCGCGCTCGGGCGTGACGGTATTGTTGATGTGACGGTGACTATCCGTGATAACCAGCCTGAGAAAGTAACGATTTCCGGCTCTGCTGTGATCCTGTTTCACGCCGAATGGGCGATCGATTTTTAAATCTTCAGGTAGGCCGGATAAGGCGATTACGCCGCATCCGGCATTAATTCTGATGCCCCTATTTTCCCGCCTCCGGATGTGTATCAAACGCCGCCATTACTGTCGCCAGCTCATCCAGGGTAAACCCATTCTTCGCGTCATCCACGCCCAGTCCAAACCGTTCCTGCAACAGCGTATACAGGCTGGCGACGTCAGGCAGATTAATCTGCTCTATCGCGTGACCGTCCTGATAATGGGTAAAGTGGAAATTGGTCAACGTCAGCTTGCCGCCGTCAGGTAAATGACGACACATCAGCAGATGGTGGCGGAAATGCGACTGCGGCCAGTGCGCAGACCAGAAGTTACCCATCAGATAATCGCTGTGATGTTGCACCACCAGATCGAATCGGTACATTGACTGCCAGTGATCATGATGGCGGAACTGCAATATCCAGTCTTCCCCCTCCTGAATCAACCGATAGTCGCCGTGTGGCGTTTGCTGCTCAATATCGGCCTGCAGACGAATCGGCGCCGTTAGCGTTTGCCCGCCGAAGCCAACGTCGGCGATCCACTGTTCATCCTGTAATTCAACCAGTAACAGGCGATGCGTGCGCGGCGGCAGACTTGACGGATTAGCCAATACCACGCGTCCCAGCAAACTGCGTACGGTAAAGCCGATTTCGCGTAGCGCCCGTTCAAATACACCATTTTGTTCAAAGCAATAGCCACCGCGGCGGGCAGTGACCAACTTCTCTTCAAGGGACAGATCGTCAAGCTGCATTTCACGCGGCAGCAGCACATCAAGATTTTCAAAGGGTATGGCACCGTTATGCAGTAAGTGTAGCGCTCTCAACGTTTCAATGTCGGCGTTGGGCGCATCTAACCAGCCAATACGGGCAAAATAAGCGTTTAAAAAAGGCGTCATACGGGATTCCTGTTTGTTGAATGTTGTACTTATAACGCATTTTTAATTTTACGCCGTCGCTTTTGTGCGCTGTTCACCCCGGTGAGGCGACAAAATCGCTAATCCCGTTACTATCTATGTTTATTGTGATGTCATTTTTATTCTGCCGAGGAGTCACTATGAGTCATTTTCGTCCGGTTGAATTACAACACGCCAGCCGACTGCTTAATCACGGCCCCACCATTTTGATAACCAGTCGTGACGCGAATACAGAACGGCGTAATGTGATGGCGGCCGCGTGGTCAATGCCCGTGGAATTTGATCCGCCGAGGGTGGCCATTGTTGTCGACAAGACCGCCTGGTCGCGTGAACTGATTGAGCGTAGCGGGCAATTTGGTATTGTTATTCCAGGGGTTGCCGCGACCAACTGGACCTATGCCGTGGGGAGTGTTTCCGGTCGAATAGAAGATAAGTTCAACTGCTACGGTATTCCGGTGGTAAAAGGTCCGGTGCTGGGATTACCGCTAATAGAAGCCAAGTGTCTCGCCTGGATGGAATGCCGCCTGCTTCCTGCCACAGCGGCTCAGGACAAATATGATACCTTGTTTGGCGAAGTGGTTTCTGCCGCTGCCGATGAGCGGGTATTTGTGCAAGGACGCTGGCAGTTTGATGATGGCAAACTCAATACCTTGCACCACCTTGGCGCCGGAACGTTTGTCACCAGCGGGAAACGTATAACAGCGGCTGAATAATACGGGCGCAATAATCGCCCGTTCTCGTTCACATGCTGTAGCCTGGTTTTTTAATCAATGTGTCCATCTGCGGTGCGATTTCCGCATCCCACACGCCCTGCCACGCCTCGGGCTCAATTTCATTGAGCGCCACGCTGACCGAGCTGTCTTTGCTTTGCAAATGACGAATAATGACCTCGGTAATATCCGCCGCCAGCGCGGTTTTTTGTTCGTTGGTAAGGGCGCGAGGAAAGCATTTGATATCGACGTGCGGCATAGCAGATTCCTTATTGTTTTGGGATGCAGGTAACTTATGCGGACTCTCGTTCAACCAGGTGAAATCCGACATCAATAATATCGTCTTCACGTGGAATTTGTTCGATACGATCGGCAAGCAGCGAGGCAGCGCGTTGTCCAATGGCCCGTCGGTCGACGCTGATTGTGGTGATAGCAGGCCGGTTACTGGCGGCAAAATCAAGATCGCCAAAACCGATTACCGCTAGCTCCTGCGGCACGCGTAAACAACGGCTTTCGGCTTCCATAATCGCCCCCTGGGCTAAGGTATCTGAGCTACAGACAATGACATCGAACGCACCTTCAGCCAATAGCTGAGCTAATCCACTGCGCCCCAATGCCAGAGAGGCCGGAAGCGGGACATCTATCTGTGCGTCAGCCGCAATACCATGACGTCTCAGCGCATCGCACAGTCCTTGTTTACGCTGGCCGGCCCGGCGATCGGCTGTCCATAGCAAACCAGGACGGCGATAACCTTTTTTCAGCAAGTAGTCTGCTACCGCCTGACCGACTTTTTCGTGCGAAAACCCGACCAGCATATCAATGGGGGTTGGGGTTAAATCCCAGATCTCTACAACCGGAATGGCCGCATTAAGAATCACCTTTTTCATCCCGGCGGTATGATGGATACCGGTGAGCACGACGCCATCCGGGCGGCGAGAAAGCAGCGTCGCCACCAGCTCAGCCTCTGTTTGCGGCGTGTAACCTGATACGCAGAGCAAGATGTGGTATCCACGTTCGGCCAGTTCATCGCTTAATGACTGAATGGTATCGACAAACATATTGTTGTTAATTTGCGGAACAACCACGGCGATAAGCTTGCTGCGACGCGACGCCAGCCCCCCGGCCAGCGCGTTGGGAATGTAGCCGGTGGCGCGTACCGCCTGCATCACTTTTTCCACCGTTTTCGGGCGCACCAACTGCGGAGTATTTAGCGCCCTGCTCACCGTCATGGGTGACAATCCCGCGGTACGGGCCACATCTTCCAGCGTGGGTGCTCGCGGAGGTCTGGCGTTTTTCACTGTCGATGCCCTTGTCAAAAATCGCTGATTTATCCTGGCATTATTCATCATGATTTCGGCTATTGCTAGCATGGCTCTGTGATAACACTGGGAAAACAGCAGCTTAGATTGTCATCCCTGAGCAAAATGATAGCGATATCATAAAGATTTGTGCATTTCCCCATAAAGTATTGGAATGTGATGCTGTATACAAGTTATCGCCCTTTTATCTTCGTATTTGTGAGCAATTGTTCAAATCGCAATCAATTCGCTGGTGCAGTGATTGCGCTAACATTAAAAATGATAGCGCAATCATTTATTAATCACCAGGAGAGAATAAGATGTCTTTAAGTGCTAATTCCGATGCCGTAACCTATGCCAAATCGGCCAATGCAAAAACCGCGGCAGAAACCGGCGACCGTATCGAATGGGTTAAGCTATCCCTCGCTTTCCTTCCCCTGGCAACACCGGTAAGCGATGCCAAAGTGCTGACTGGTCGTCAGAAACCACTAACCGAAGTCGCCATAATCATCGCCGAGATCCGCAGTCGCGACGGGTTTGAAGGCGTGGGATTTAGTTACTCCAAGCGTGCTGGCGGTCAGGGGATCTACGCGCATGCCAAAGAAATTGCCGATAACCTGTTAGGTGAAGATCCAAACGATATTGACAAGATCTATACCAAGCTGTTGTGGGCTGGGGCTTCCGTAGGACGCAGCGGCATGGCGGTTCAGGCCATCTCCCCTATCGATATCGCTTTATGGGATATGAAGGCCAAGCGTGCAGGATTGCCGCTGGCAAAACTGCTTGGCGCGCATCGTGACTCCGTACAATGCTACAACACCTCCGGCGGATTCCTGCATACGCCGCTGGATCAAGTGCTTAAAAACGTGGTTATTTCCCGTGAAAACGGTATTGGCGGCATCAAACTCAAGGTCGGTCAACCAAACTGCTCCGAAGATATTCGCCGCTTAACCGCGGTGCGTGAAGCGCTGGGTGATGATTTCCCGCTGATGGTCGATGCCAATCAGCAGTGGGACCGGGAAACCGCCATCCGTATGGGACGTAAAATGGAGCAGTTCAATCTGATCTGGATTGAAGAGCCGCTGGATGCCTACGATGTTGAAGGTCACGCCCAACTGGCTGCCGCGCTGGATACCCCGATTGCTACCGGTGAGATGTTGACCAGCTTCCGCGAACATGAACAGCTGATCCTCGGCAATGCCAGCGATTTTGTCCAGCCTGATGCGCCGCGTGTGGGCGGGATTTCACCGTTCCTTAAAATTATGGATCTGGCGGCAAAACACGGACGAAAACTGGCACCCCACTTCGCCATGGAAGTTCACCTGCATTTGTCCGCCGCTTATCCGCTTGAGCCATGGCTGGAACATTTCGAATGGCTGAATCCGCTATTTAATGAACAGCTTGAGCTGCGCGATGGGCGGATGTGGATATCTGACCGTCACGGTCTGGGGTTCAGCATCAGCGAACAAGCGCGCCGCTGGACGCAATTAACCTGCGAGTTTGGTAAACGTCCTTAATTTATTTGGCGGGTAAGTAATACCCGCCCTCTTCCCTACAGAAACGCTCTCAACCTTATGAAAGGAGTGGGTGATGAACACAATAATAAAGCGCACAAAAGTGCGTTACGGCATTTTGATATTTCTGTTTCTTGCTACCGTATTTAATTACGCCGATCGCGCGACGTTATCCGTGGTGGCTCCAATAATGAGCAAAGAATTAGGTTTTGATCCTGAAGCAATGGGGCTGGCCTTTTCTGCTTTCGGTATTTCTTATGTCATTATGCAACTGCCCGGCGGCTGGCTACTGGATCGCTATGGTTCTCGTCTGGTATACGGATGCGCCCTGATTGGCTGGTCGCTGGTGACCATGTTCCAGGGCACCATTTATCTGTACGCCAGTCCGCTTGTCGTATTGATTATCTTACGATTACTGATGGGTGCCATTGAAGCTCCGGCCTTTCCGGCCAACAGCCGATTAAGCGTGCAGTGGTTTCCGAATAACGAACGAGGCTTTGTCACCTCAGTTTATCAGGCCGCGCAATATATCTCGCTAGGGATTATTACGCCGCTCATGACGATTATTTTGCATAATCTGAGCTGGCACTTTGTTTTTTATTATATCGGGGCTATTGGCGTTATTCTTGGCATCTTCTGGCTGGTCAAAGTCAGGGATCCCATGCATCATCCGAAGGTAAACCAACAGGAAATTGACTATATCCGGGAAGGCGGTGGCGAACCGTCGCTGGGCAATAAAAAAGAGCCGCAGAAAATTACCTTTACGCAAATTAAGAGCGTCTGCGTCAATCGCATGATGATTGGCGTTTATATCGGACAGTTCTGCGTGACGTCAATTACCTGGTTCTTCCTGACCTGGTTTCCTACCTATCTGTATCAGGCTAAAGGAATGTCGATCCTCAAAGTGGGATTTGTCGCCAGTATCCCTGCCATTGCCGGTTTTATCGGTGGATTATTAGGCGGCGTGTTCTCCGACTGGCTACTAAAACGCGGCTACAGCTTGACGATTGCCCGTAAGCTGCCGGTGATCTGTGGAATGCTACTTTCCTGCGTCATCGTTATCGCGAATTACACCTCGTCAGAGTTTGTGGTTATCGCCGCGATGAGCCTGGCGTTTTTCGCCAAAGGCTTTGGCAATCTGGGATGGTGCGTTCTCAGCGATACCTCGCCAAAAGAAGTGCTTGGCATTGCAGGCGGCGTATTCAATATGTGCGGCAATATGGCAAGTATCATTACGCCACTGGTGATCGGCGTCATTCTGGCGAATACCCAGTCTTTTGATTACGCCATTCTGTACGTCGGTTCGATGGGGCTGATTGGCCTGATTTCTTATCTGTTTATCGTGGGTCCGTTGGATCGTATTACGCTGACGCCTTCTGCTGCGTAATTTAAACTTATGGCGATGATAGTTCGCCCGCTGTTCCGGGAATTGCACTCCTGCGGAACAGCGTTTTTTTATTCAAATAATCTTATTGCTTTTCAGGACAGTACGCAGCCGCGGGATTTGACAAACCGCGTCCGCGATGGCGCTAATATTAGGCGTATTATCCTGGAACCAGTCATGTCCAGGCCCCCAGGTGCGCATAACGGCAATATAAACGTCCAGCAACGTGAGCTGATCGCCAAACGCGTACGGTTCGGCGCTTAGCTGGTCGTTCAGCCACATATAAAGCGATTTACGGTACTCAATACAGTTCTTTTTCAACTGCGCCGGAGCATCTGGCGTCCAGCGTTCGGGATAATCAGCATAGGTAAACGTGGGATAGACATTTGCCACCAGCCATATCAGCAGGCGCTGAAATTGTTGACGTTCCACATGTCCGACAGGCGGGGCCAGATCGGGCCTGCGATCAAGAATCATCAGCGCAATAGCCGCCGTTTCCGTCATCACACTGCCATTTTCCAGCCTGAGCGTTGGAATCTGACACAGTGGATTCATTTTTTTTAGCAACTCCCGCGAAGGGCCGTCACTGTCAAAGCCGTCCACATTAATAAACGTGTAAGGGATCTCCGCCAGTGTGAGCATCACTTCACTGATGGCCGATCCCCAGCCCGGCACCCCATAGACCTTAATCATGCTGCAACCCTCAATGTTAAAACCCTAAGTGTAGAGCAGCATTCGCGTGTCTATGCAGTCATCATTATTACTCTCATAATAACAATATCCGTGCCAGAGCGAACACCAGGAGAGTAAGAGATGCGTTCCAGTATGTTTGAATACATGAGCATTTTTGTGCAGGTCGTGGAGCAAGGGGGATTCGCCAAAGCTGCCGATGTGCTGCACCTGCACCGCCCCGCGGTGACGAAAGCAATTCAGCATCTTGAGGACGATCTGGGGACGAAACTCCTGAACCGAACGACGCGGAAGGTTACCCTGACCGAAGAAGGTGACGCATTTTACCAACGAACCAAAGTACTGCTTGGTGACGTGGATGACATCATGGCCTCTTTCTCACCGACACGGCCTCCACGTGGAAAGCTCAGGATCAATGCTCCACTGTCGTTGGCTCACTCGATTATAGTCCCTGCGCTAAGCAACTTTCAGTCACGCTATCCGGACATTGAGATTGTACTCACCTCCACTGACCGCAAAATTGATCTGCTTGCGGAGGGGATCGACTGCATGATCCGCATTGGCGAGTTGCAGGACTCCTCGCTGATATCCCGACGACTTGGCGAGGTAAAAATGGTGACCTGTGCGTCCGCAGATTATCTGGCTATACGGGGCATCCCACAGACACCGGATGATTTGGCTCAGCATCAGGCACTCAACTTCTTTAGCGAACGTCATCGTGACGCGCTGGAGTGGTCCTTCATCAACGAAGGGAAAACGGTATCTATCATACCAGCAAGCCGAATGAGCGTAGACAACTCCGACATTCTGCTAACAGGTTGTTTATCAGGATTGGGGATCATACACGGGGTTCACGCCGTACTGGCACCCTACCTCGAGTCGGGCCAGCTCGTTGAGGTGCTGGGTGACTATGCGGGGGAAGCTAAACCCGTTTCCGTGCTCTACCCGGACAGACGTCATCTTGCCCCGCGCGTGCGGGTGTTTATTGACTGGCTGTGTGCGCTTTTTAACGAGCAAAAACCGCGCCTGCAGGGATTATTACAATCTGAGTAATAGTGAAGTTCCATAACGGCGGTTTTTCGCCCCCACCGGAACCGATACATTGTGCGGACTCAAGTCAGAACAATTTACCGAGGTCCGCTATGTCTAAAGTCGTGGTTTTCAATCAAACAGGTGGCGCTGATGTGCTGAATATTCAGGATATTCAGACCCCGGCTCCGCTTGCAAACGATGTTCAGATCCGCGTTCGCGCAATAGGTATTAACCGGGCGGAAATTATGTACCGTACCGGACAATATATTTACCAACCCAATTTTCCTGCTCGCCTGGGCTATGAAGCCTCCGGCATTGTTGAAGCCGTCGGTGACAATGTGCACGAGTTCGCACCAGGCGATAGCGTGAGCGTCATTCCGGCATTCAGCTTTCATGAGTACGGTATGTATGGCGAAATCGTCAATGCGCCTGTTCATGCGGTCGTCAAACATCCTGAAAACCTGAGCTTTGCCGAGGCCGCCGCCAGTTGGATGATGTATGTGACGGCTTTTGGCGCGCTGGTCGAATATGCCAATATCGGGCCTGGCGATAACGTGCTGATCAATGCCGCGTCCAGCAGTGTCGGGCTGGCAGCGATACAGATAGCCAATATGCTCGGGGCAAAACCGATTGCGATGACGCGCACCAGTGAGAAGCGCGCCCAGCTTCTACAACTTGGCGCGGCAGAGGTTATCGCCAGTCAGGAGCGGGATCTGGTCGTGGAAATTAATCGTATAACCGATGGCAAAGGTACCCGCGTGGTCTTCGACCCGGTCGGCGGCCCCGGTGTGGCGAAAATAGCCCAGGTAATGCCCGCCGGAGGGTTATTTTTCCAGTACGGTTCGCTGGACGGTCGCGATCTGTCGATCCCGGTGATTGAGATCCTTGGCCGTCATCTGACCTTCCGCGGCTATGAGCTTTTCGAAATCACCACTGATGCTGAAAAACTGGCACGAGCTAAACGTTTCATCTTTGAAGGATTGCAATCGGGACAACTCAAGCCACTGATTGATAAAACCTTTGCGTTTGATGACATCGCGAAGGCCCACCAGTATATGGAGGCCAACGGTCAGGTAGGCAAAATCGTCGTTACCCTGTAATCGCTGTGCGGCACAGCCTTGTGCCGCAACATTTTTTCCGCGTATTTACAGAACTTTCGACAAAAACTGCTGCGTGCGCGTGTGGCGCGGATAATTTAGCACCTGTTCGCTGCTACCCTGCTCGACGATTTTGCCGTCAACCATAAATACCACCTGATCGGCCACCTCCCGGGCAAAACCGATTTCATGCGTCACCACCACCAGCGTGGTTCCCGACTGTGCCAGTGACTTAATCACATCCAGCACTTCGCCCACCAGTTCAGGATCGAGTGCGGACGTCGGCTCATCAAACAGCATCACGCGCGGATTTAACGCCAGCGCGCGGGCAATGGCGATTCGCTGCTGCTGTCCGCCGGACAAGTGACGCGACCAGGCATCGGCTTTATTTCGCAGCCCAACCGCATCAAGCAGAGTTAATGCCCGTTCGGTAGCGGCTTTACGCGATGCCAGCCCGTGGGCTATTGGCGCTTCAATCAGGTTCTCCAGCACTGTTAAATGCGGGAACAGGTTAAAGTTCTGAAATACGTAGCCCACATTAATGCGCTGGCGCAGGATTTCTGCCTCTTTTAGTTCATACAACCGGTCTCCCTGAAGGCGATAGCCAATATAATCACCGTCAATCTGAATAAACCCCTCATCGACACGCTCCAGATGATTAATCGCCCGCAATAGCGTTGATTTACCTGAACCGGAAGGCCCGAGAATGACCGTGACCGTACCGGGTGGGATCTCCAGAGATACGTTATCCAGCGCCTTATGGCGACCAAAATATTTGCTGACGCCGGTAATGGAAATATGACCTTCAGGCGAGTGGGACATGGATAGCCTCCTGCTGTGGAACCAGGCGACGACGTTTAGCCGAGCGACTCACCCTGGCGGTGTTAATAGCGGATCGTCTTTCACTGCGTGCCAGCGCGCGTTCAACCAGATGCTGAATTAATGACAAAACGCTGGTGATCACCAGATACCACACGGCTCCAACCATCAGCAGCGGAATCACTTCCTGGGTGCGGTTGTAGATCATCTGGATGGTGTAGAACAGTTCCGGCATCGCCAGCACATAAACCATCGCCGTACCTTTCGCCAGGCTGATAATTTCATTGAACCCGGCGGGCAAAATGGTGCGTAACGCCTGTGGCAGGATTATGCGCAGCGTGCGGCGCCAGGCAGGTAATCCCAGCGCGGCTGCGGCTTCGTACTGACCATGATCAACCCCAAGAAACCCGCCGCGAATAATTTCTGCGGTATAAGCACTTTGCACCAGCGTCAGGCCAACAACTGCAGTGGAAAACTGTCCAAGGACATTAATAGTCTCAAAGCTGCCCCACTGGATAGCAGTGAAGGGAATGCCGATCGCCAGCGTGTCGTACAAATAGGAGAAGTTGTACAAAATGATCAACACCACAATCAACGGGAGTGAACGAAACAACCAGATGTATCCCCACGCCAGGCTGTTTAGCAGCCAGGATGATGAGAGTCTGGCCAGCGCCAGCAACCCACCAAATACCACGCTCAGTAATGTCCCAATGAGCGTCAACAACAGCGTTTGCCCAAGTCCAGATAAGATAACCGGGTCGAAGAACCAGCGGGCAAACACACCCCATTCCCAGCGCGGATTAAACGCGACAGACTGAATAATCGCCGCCAGCACAAACAGGGCAATAATCGCCCCTACGGTGCGCATCGGGTAACGTGCCGGGACGACTTTGATGGTTGCAGTCGTTTTCATCTTCTCTCCTCAGGCAATTTTGGCCTGACCTGCGATAGTCAACAGTTTGGTGAAGCGCAGCCTCCCATCAAAGGGCGGCTGGCTGTACTCTTCTGGGTTACGAGTGGTATCGAACTGTGGATCGTATCCCTGACTCAAATAAAGTCGGACGGCCTCTGGCTGGCGAAAGCCCGTGGTCAGATAGATACGGCTATAGCCCGCCAGTAATGCCCGGCGCTCCAGTTCCTGCACCACGTACGCTGCCAGCCCCTGCTTACGCAGGCTGCTTTTAGTCCAGATACGCTTAATTTCAGCGGTGTCTTTGTCATAGGGTTTATAAGCCCCGGTGGCGATAATTTCGCCGTCGCGCTCCAGCACCACAAAGATCCCCTGTGGAGCCAGATACCATTCGGTTAGCTCCACTTCAGCATCACGAGAAAAATAATCACCATAGCGGGCGGCGTACTCACCAAACAGTCCGCTGAGGATCGGCTGTAGCTCAATGGCTTCGGGCGAGACAACGCGGAATTGATCGCTCACATTGACCTCCTTAGTCGCCTAAACCGGCTGGGTTAACTTCAGATTGTGGGATACGTTCTACCCCTTCCCCCCAGCGGTTCAGCACCTTGTCATAGTCGCCATTGCCGATCACACCGTTGAGAGCTGTTTGCACCGGCAGCACCAGACCGCTATCTTTTTTCAGCGTGACGGCAATATGTGCGGCTTTTGGCCAACCGCCATCAACGCTGCCCACCAGTTGCGTTTTGCCGTTGAGGGCAGCTTTCCAGGCCCCAATGACATTCGGACCAAAGTAAGCATCTGCACGACCTGACTGTAGAGCTAACGTCTGAGCAGCATCATCTTTGGTATACACCGGCGTAAACGGTTTTAATCCTTTCTTCAGATTCTCTTCGTTCCACGCCAACAGAATGGCTTCCTGGTTCGTCCCTGAGCCGACGATGATACGCAGACCGGCAATATCTTCCGCCTGCTCTATTTTCTTCAGCTTGCTGCCGGTTTTGACGTAAAAGCCAAGGGAATCTTTCCGATACGTCGCAAAATCGAATTTTTCTTTGCGTGCTTTGGTGACGGTAATATTGCTGATCGCGGCATCATATTTGCCGGAAGCTACGCCCAGCGGCCAGTCTTCCCATGACGTGGGTACGACATTCAGCTCCAGCCCCAGGCTATCGGCAACCAGGCGAGCGATATCTGCCTCACTGCCGATGAGCGTTTTATTATCATCGGCAAATACAGTCAGCGGCGGCTGGCTCAGTCCGGCGATAGCGACCGTGAATTTACCTGGTACAGCCAGATGCAGGTTGGCGGGTAACTGCGCGATCGCCTGTGGATTTTTGGCCGTGTTAATCGGTGTTTTATTAGCTTCCAGACTTACGCCAGTACCGTTGATGGTGACGTCATTTGCCCAGACTGTCGCGCTGAAAGCCAGTGACAGCGCAAGAAGTAGTGATTTTTTCTGCATAGCGTTTTCTCTTATTGTGTGAATTGATTTGCAGGTGTTGCCAGCCCCAGACTTGCGCGCAGCGTCGTGCCGGGGTAGTCGTGGCGAAATAAACCGCGCGCCTGAAGCACGGGAATAACCTGTTCGACAAACCGTGGGAATGTATCTGGCGTTCCCCCCTGAATGATGAAACCGTCTGCGGCTTTCTCCTCGAACCACTGCTGCAGACCATCAGCAACCTGTGCCGGCGTTCCGCTAAAACGTGGACGTGGACTGGCAGCTTCCAGCGCCACCTGACGCAGGGTTAATCCCCGTTCCCGCGCATTGCGCTTGATCTCGTCAGTGGTACTGCGAAAACTGTTTTCCCCGAGGGGGCCAAGATCCGGGAACGGTGCGTCCAGCGGGTACTGGCTAAAATCGTGATGTTCAAAATAGCGTCCCAGGTAATTCAGCGCGTCGGTAATCGACACCAGTGCAGCGGTCGCCTGGTACTGTTGCTCTACGTCAGCATCACTGTCGCCAACAATAATGCTGACGCCTTGGAAAATATGCAGCTCATCGACATGACGTCCGACAGCTTCAAGCCGACTTTTGACATCCTGATAAAATGCTTTGGCTTCAGACAGCGATTCCTGATGGGTGAAAATAGCGTCCGCATGCTGCGCCGCTAATTTTTTCCCATCGTGTGATGCGCCGGCCTGAAAAATAATCGGACGGCCTTGCGGCGTACGCCCAATATTTAATGGCCCGGCGACCTGGAAATAATCTCCATGATGGTTTAGCGTGTGCAGTTTATGAGGATTAAAAAATTCCCCGCTTGTTTTATCACGGGTAAAAGCATCGTCTTCCCAGGAATCCCACAGTCCTTTCACTACCTGTAAATATTCATCGGCAATACGATAACGCTGGGCATGCTCAGGATGCTGAGCGCGAGAATAGTTTTTAGCCGAACCTTCCAGCGGGGATGTCACCACATTCCATCCGGCCCTGCCCTGACTAAGATGGTCCAGACTGGCAAACTGTCGCGCAGTAGTAAACGGCTCGCTATAAGAGGTTGAAACCGTGCCCACCAGACCAAGATGACGGGTGATGCTTGCCAGCGCAGATAATACCGTCAGCGGCTCAAAGCGATTTAAGAAATGTGGAATAGATTTTTCATTAATATACAGACCGTCAGCGACAAAAATAAAATCCAGCTTCCCTTTCTCCGCAATAAACGCCGTCTCTTTGACAAAATCAAAATTAATACTGGCATCGGCCTGAGCAGCCGGATGGCGCCATGCTGACATATTCCCGGAGGCGCCATGCAAAATAGTGCCCAGACGTAATTGCCGATTTTCAGCCATAGTAACCCCTACCCAACAGGTAAATTAAAGGTGTGCGAATGCCGTTTTTGCTAAATGTGCAAAGTAGTGTGCGGCAGGTTCAATTAACCGTTCATCCGGATTAAATCCCGGATGATGTAATCCGTATTCACTGGCACTACCGATGCTAACAAACGCACCAGGTGTATTTTGCAAATAAACGGCAAAATCCTCCCCGCCCATATGCAGGTCGGCATGATGCGTTGTGTAACCGGATTGTCTGGCTACTTTGGTCGCAATATCGGCCCAGTGCGCGTCATTGACCAGGGCCGTGGGCCCCGCGTGCCAGATAACATCGATCTGTGCGCCAAAGGCGTGGGCAAACCCAGCGACAATATCACTGACCCGCGATTTAACCTGTTGTTGCACCTCTGCGCGATGTGTCCGAAGCGTCCCTTCCAGCTCAACGGATTCCGGTAGTACGTTCCATGTATTTCCCCCCTGAATTCGGGTGACGCTAAGCACCACCGAATCCAGCGTATTGACCTCACGGCTGGCGACACTTTGTAATACCGTCACCAGTTGACTGGCGAGGAGGATGGCATCTTTTCCCTCGTGTGGGCGTGCCGCATGCGCACCTTTTCCGGTAATACGCAGCACAAAGCGATCGACATTGGCATAGAACGCACCGCCGCGTGTGGCAAATTCGCCCACCGGCAAACCGGGCTCATTGTGCATACCGAAAATAGCCGCTACGTTTTGCAGCGCTCCGGCGCGGATCAGCGTTTTTGCGCCGCCGAAACTCTCTTCAGCTGGTTGAAACAAAATACGTACTCGCCCCGGTAAGGTTGTTTCCTGTTGTTTAAGCAGCAGTGCAGCACCAAGCATGACGCTGGTATGGACGTCATGCCCGCAGGCATGCATCACGCCCGGTGTGAGGGAGCGAAACGGCACATCGGTGTTTTCTTCTATCGGTAACGCATCGATATCCGCCCGCAGAGCGATGACATCTTCTCCCTGACCGATTTCGGCAACCACTCCGGTTTTCAAATTGAATGGCAATAAAGTGACATCTGCAGCATGCAACCAGTCACGAATACGCGCGGTTGTCGCCACTTCCTGGAGGGACAGCTCCGGGTACTGATGTAGCTCGCGACGCCAGTCGATAAGCTGTGAGGCTAATGACATCAGACAACCTCCATCGTGCTATGGGCTTGCGCCAGCAGGCGTAACGATGTCAGGCGCGCCTGACCTTCGGCCACCGGCGTATCGATAATGAATTCATCAATACCGTATTGCACCTGCAATGAGCGCAGTGTTGCCACCACCTCCTGGGCACTCCCGTGCAGTAACGCCTGCTCACGCCGGGCGATTGTTCGCGGTGCGCTGCCCGCCTGCGCGGCGAAAGCCAGCGCCTGCTCTTCGCTGGCGACGGTGACACGTTGCCCATCCTCCAACTCGACGCCCCAGATTTGTACATCTTCCGCCAGTTGCGCAGCCATATCACTGCTGTCAGCCACAATAACCTGTACGGCGACAATCGTTGGACGTGAACTGTTGGCCTGCCAGAAGCTCAGCACCTCATGCAGTAACGCTTTATCGCCGTTCAGGTGCGCCGCGAAAATAAAGTTCCAGTCAGACTCTGCCGCCAGGCGTGCACTTTCTACGCTCGCGCCAAGCACAAATCTTTGCGGCGGCGCAGGCGGGAGCGGTGTCGGGAATACTGTCTGCCCGCTTTCTGTCCCGGTCAGCGCCAGCCAGGCGTTCAGTTGAGCAAGCTGGTCGGCAAAACTGCCTTTTTCTTCCTGATGAAGACCCAACTGCAGTGCCTGCGTTGACAGCGGTAAGCCGCCTGGCGCTTTTCCAATCCCAAGATCGACACGTCCCGGCGCCAGTGAGGCCAGAAGATTAAAGTTTTCCGCAACTTTGTAGGGGCTATAGTGTTGCAGCATGACGCCGCCGGAACCCACGCGAATGCGCTGGGTTTGTCCCAGTATCCAGGCGATCACCAGCTCCGGCGATGGACTGGCAAGCTGTGGCGTATTATGGTGTTCCGCGATCCAGAAACGATGGTACCCCCACTCTTCTGCGCGTTGTGCCAGGCGCAGCGTACGGGTCAGTGCGGTTGCGGCAGTTTCACCTTCTCCGATGGGGCTTTTATCCAGAATACTCAGGCGGTATGACATGTTGCAGGCCTATATTTGTTAACATGTCAGTATTATTAAATTATAAAATAACCATATAGAAACATTTAATTCACATTTGCTCAGCTAAAAAACAGATAACCAACCCCGCAGCGATCAGGGATAACGTTCATACCAACAGGAACCAAACTTCCGGTTTTGGACGCGGCACTCTGCAGAAAAAATGGCTTGTATTTGCATACTACAAAATATAATAGGTTTTTTATTGATACTGGAAAGACGACAACATCCTTTTCCGTTTGATTTATTTTTACGCATGCGTTCAGTAATGAATTTAATTTAAGTCAGACTAAACACCTGTCTGTGTTATGCGCTTGTATTGATTGTTTCATTTTTATGAAAGAGACATAGGTTCCACGCATTAATTTTTTTATTTTAAATACTTTCACAGAACTGATGATTAGTAGAGAATGCAGCGTTTCTTATTAAAATGGTTTAAAACAGCTTTTTAATATCCCCTGGCATTATTACGGGGATCTTTGTATGAATTATACATACCATCATGGGGCCTTTATGAAAAGTAACATGCCCGTTACACAAATTGAGCACACACTTAACGGTAAAGCGACGCTGCTATCGACGACAGATAAAGAGAGTCATATTACCTATGCAAACTCCGCGTTTATCGATGCCAGTGGTTTTAACGAAAGTCAATTAATGGGTGAACCACATAATATTATTCGCCATCCGGATATGCCGCCAGCCGCGTTTGCTGACATGTGGTACACGTTGCAGCAAGGTGACAGCTGGACGGGAATGGTGAAAAACCGGCGTCAAAACGGTGACCACTACTGGGTACGTGCCAACGTCACGCCCGTTTGGCACAATGAAAAGTTAACGGGTTACATCTCAGTGCGTACTGTTCCTTCGCGAAACGAAATATCTCAGAGTGAGCAGTTGTATGAAAAAATAAATAATCAACAACTTAGCGGGTTCCGTCTTTTTAAGGGTATTATCATTCGCCGTGGCATATTGGCATGGACTTCAATGTTTAAATGGTTGAGCATTAGTCAACGCGTCAATTATGCTTTGGGAGTCGTTGCCCTGCTCTCTTTGTTATTAATCTTCGCTCCCGTAAATCATTTTATTCAATCCGGCGGTTTACTGGCGTTATTTCTGTTATTTGCCATTTACCTTAAGTGCCAAATTTGTCAGCCAGTTAATACACTATTGACTCAAATGAAGAAAGTCGTATCCGGACGAAAACCCGATAACTGTCATTTAAATCGCGTAGATGAAATCGGCATGTTAATGCGGCTGGTTAATCAATCCGGACTTAATCTAAATTCACTGGTTGATGACGTTAGTACGCAAATATCCGGAATTCAGGCCATCAGCCAACGCGTTTCTAAAGAAGGTATTGCGCTGCATACGCGTTCTGAAGAAACATCCGCAGACCTTCAGCAAACCGCTGCCGCCATTGAAGAAATTGGTAGTGCAGTGCAGCAAACTGCAGAAACGGCGGCACATACCATGACGATGGCAGACCAAACCAGCACCAATGCCGCTGAAGGCGGCGATATTATGAAACAAACTATCGCCATGATGCAGGCGATCTCTCGTGATAATGGTCAGATTGTCGATATCATTGGCGTAATTGATAGCATTGCCTTCCAGACTAATATTCTGGCGCTCAACGCGGCCGTTGAGGCGGCGCGTGCCGGAGAATCCGGGCGCGGTTTTGCCGTCGTGGCCGCGGAGGTGCGCAATCTTGCGCAACACTCTGCATCAGCGGCAAAAGAGATTAAACAGCTTATCGAGAAGAACGTCGCTAACGTCAATACCGGCGTAAAAATGGTTGAACAAACAGAAACGCATCTCACCGGAATGATCAGCGATGTGTTACAGATGTCGATGATGATTAAAGACATTAGTCTGGCAACGCGGGAGCAAACCCAGGCGTTGGATCTGATTAATGATTCCATTTCGCGTGTTGGTACCATGACGCACAATAATGCCGAGATGGTGGAGCGTGTCACTGACGCAACTGCCGATTTAACGCAGCGCTCATCGCGATTGCAGCAGGCCGTGCAGGTCTTTGGCGTGTCGGTATAAGGCAAACAGCGCTCATTCTGCTGACGATCAGGATGAGCGCATTCCTTCGCATTTTCCCACCGCCTCTGTTTTTACTGAATCGAGTCCACATCCCGTCGATTCAGGCCACAGAAAAACCCCACTTCCCCGTGTCCAGGCTTTGCGTCACTTCTCAATTGAATGTAGGATGCTCGGCCGACAGTTTCCCGCGGTAACACAATGAAGGGTAACGCTGTTTTCGCCGCAACTGCTGCGGCAAAAAGGATTTTGTAAATTAGTCAGGTTAACAGGAAACGTAATGAACACACACAACACGCAAGCCGCGGAACAACACGCGGCGAAACGACGCTGGTTGAATGCTCACGAAGAGGGGTATCACAAAGCGATGGGTAACCGGCAGGTACAAATGATCGCCATTGGCGGTGCTATTGGTACCGGGTTATTTTTAGGGGCTGGCGCACGTTTGCAAATGGCCGGCCCCGCTTTAGCACTGGTCTATCTGGTCTGCGGTATTTTTTCATTCTTCATTCTGCGGGCACTCGGTGAACTGGTTTTACACCGCCCTTCCAGCGGCAGCTTTGTCTCTTATGCCCGCGAATTTTTAGGTGAGAAAGCGGCCTATGTGGCTGGCTGGATGTACTTCATCAACTGGGCGATGACCGGAATCGTGGATATCACGGCCGTGGCCTTGTATATGCACTACTGGGGCGCATTTGGTGACGTACCGCAATGGGTGTTTGCCCTCGGCGCATTGGCCATTGTCGGCACCATGAACATGATCGGCGTAAAGTGGTTTGCGGAGATGGAGTTCTGGTTTGCACTGGTCAAAGTGCTGGCTATCGTTATCTTCCTGGTCGTCGGGACTGTCTTTTTAGGCACGGGAAAACCGCTCGATGGTAACGCCACGGGTTTTCATCTGATCACCGACAACGGTGGTTTTTTCCCGCATGGCCTGCTGCCAGCGCTGGTACTGGTACAGGGCGTCGTCTTTGCATTTGCTTCCATTGAACTGGTAGGCACTGCGGCGGGTGAGTGCAAAGATCCGCAAACGATGGTGCCAAAAGCGATTAACAGCGTTATCTGGCGAATTGGCCTGTTCTATGTGGGTTCAGTGGTGTTACTGGTCATGCTGCTGCCCTGGAATGCCTATCAGGCAGGTCAAAGCCCGTTTGTTACCTTCTTTTCCAAACTCGGCGTTCCCTATATTGGCAGTATTATGAATATCGTGGTGCTTACCGCTGCGCTTTCCAGCCTCAACTCGGGTTTGTATTGCACTGGTCGTATTTTGCGCTCAATGTCGATGGGCGGTTCCGCGCCCAAATTTATGGCCAAAATGAGCCGTCAACACGTACCTTATGCTGGCATACTTGCCACGCTTGTCGTGTACGTCGTCGGGGTTTTCCTCAACTATCTGGTGCCTTCGCAGGTATTCGAGATCGTGCTTAACTTTGCCTCGCTGGGCATCATTGCATCGTGGGCCTTCATTATGGTGTGCCAGATGCGTCTGCGTCGGGCCATTAAAGATGGCAAAGCGGCAGACGTTCACTTCAAACTGCCCGGTGCGCCGTTTACGTCCTGGTTAACACTGTTGTTTTTACTGGCTGTGCTGGTGCTGATGGCGTTTGACTATCCGAATGGGACCTACACTATCGCCTCATTACCGCTGATTGCCATTCTGCTGGTCGCTGGCTGGTTTGGTGTACGTAAACGCGTCGCGGAAATCCACCGTACCGCGCCGTAACGCTTTAAGGTAGGTCAGATTTCTGGCCTACCTGTTTGAGCGACTTAGTTTGCTTCAATTAGCTGAGCAACATCATTGCTGTTAATTTCCCGCGCATTCCCGTCCTGATCGGTATAGCTGGTCATTCCCGTATCTTTATCCAGTTTTGGTTTGCCCTGGGTGGTAATCGTTTGTCCGCTTTTCGTCGTCATGACGTAATCGGTGGTGCACCCTGCCAGCGTAAACAGCATTACGCCCGCACAAAGACAGATTAATGGCTTTTTCATGGTATTCCCGTGTTATTCAGTTAGCCGTTGAGGGCGTAGTGTAAGTCTCTGAAGTTTGTCAGGCTACCGATGGGGTGTAACGAGGCGTATCGTGGAGTATAGAGAAATGACAGGAGGGGTTGCCCCCTCCGAATAATTACAGGGCGATACGAATAACATCGTCCGGTTGAGTCGCTTCCTGCTCGCGTGTGGATTTCTGTTTCACGCTAACGTACAGGGTTTTACCATCGGCGGAGAGCGCCAGGCTGTTTGGGAACGTCGGGGTATCGAAGGTTTTAACCACTGTATAGCTTTTCGCGTCGATCACGCTGACTTTACCGGCCTGACGGTGGGTCACGTAAGCTTCATTACGCACCGGGTTGAACAGTACGGCCAGGGATTCCGGCGCGGCAACTTTTGCCAGCACGTTGCCGTTACGGGTATCGATAACCAGCACTTCCGCTGCTTTAGAGTCAGTGACAAACGCACGATGACCTGCCGTATCCAGGCTCAGGTTAATGAAGAAGTGCTCTTTGCCATCGTCCAGCAGTTTTTTGCGGCTGAGAATTTTGTTGGAGGCGGTATCGATGGTAATGAATTCGCCATCGGCATTGGCGGTATACAGGCGTTTAGCCTTGCTGTCGACGGCCAGTGCAGTGCTCATTTTACCGGTATTTTGAATCGTGTCCTGAAGTTTGACAGTCTCACCGTCCACCACCCAAATCACGCTCTCCTTACCAATTCCGCTGATGTATACCTTGTTGGTGGCATCATCGGCGACCAGTTCACGAGGCTGCAGCGGACGGACATCTTCAGAACGTTTACGCGCATCCAGTACCAGACGCCCTTTCACCTCACCGGTTTTCGCATCAATCGCAGTCACCGCGCTATTCACGGTATTACCAAACCACAGCGTTTGCGTCGCGTTATTGATGGTCGCGCCAAACGGTTTGAGATCGTTATGAATAACCTGAGTCACTTCAAGCGTCACCGGATCAAGACGGTAAACTATCCCACCTTTATCCAGCTTACGACTCTGCGAGGTGGCCAGCCACAGTGCGTTTTCCTGCTGGCTGTACGCCATTTCGTAGGCGCCTTTACCTACGCCTTTGCGCAGCAGTTCTTCCGCAGCCTGCGTGCTAAATGATGATGCAACCAGCAGTGAACCTAACAGTAAAGAACCACGCAGGCGCGGTGAAAACAGATGACGTAAAGACATGACGACTCCCTTTGATAAATTCAGTTGTTACTGCTTCACATAGCTTCAATGAGCAAAATCATGGTTTTGCCTTTTTAAGAATGAGAATAGTAATCATTATTTATCGCAAAGTGGAGTGTTTATTCACATTCGGTGAAAACCTGCTTATTTTCTCCATGAATACTCGCTTGCGGCGAAATCAATATTCAGACAGATTGGCTCTACAACTCTTGCCGGATGGCGGCGTGACGCCATCCGGTTGTTACCGCCTTTAACCCCTCCGTATCACTCTTCAGCAAGCCGAATTACGACCTTGCCAAAGTTTTTACCGGTCAGCAGACCGATAAAGGTCTCCGGTGCATTTTCCAGCCCCTCAGTGACCTGCTCGCGATAGTGGATCTTGCCTTCCTGGACCCAGCGCCCCATTTCTCGCTGAAATTCATGAATGCGGTGACCATAATCCTGACCAATGATAAAGCCCTGCAAGCGAATACGTTTTTTCAGTAACGTGGCCATAAGCAACGGTAAACGGTCTGGGCCCGTCGGCAGTGATGTCGCGTTATAACCACTCACCAGACCACACAGCGGAATACGCGCGGAGGTGTTGAGTAACGGCAAAACGGCATCAAAAACTTTACCGCCGACGTTTTCATAATAGATATCGATACCCTGCGGACAGGCTTGTGCCAGTTGGAGTGCGAAATCGGGGGCATGATGATCGAGGCAAATATCAAAGCCCAACACGTCAGTAGCATGGCGACATTTCTCTGCCCCACCAGCTACCCCAACGACCCGACAGCCCTTCAGTTTACCGATCTGGCCCACGGTTGCGCCAACAGGTCCGGTTGCCGCAGCAACAACCAGTGTCTCACCGGCTTTGGGCTGGCCAATATCCAGCAGCCCCATATACGCCGTAAAGCCCGGCATACCCAGCAGACCAAGCGCCCAGGAAGGATGCTCAGGATGATCGCCTAACTTTACCAAATCAGAACCCTTTGAGATGGCGAAGTCCTGCCAGCCGCTATAGCTCAACACCCATTCACCGGGTTTAAAATCCGAATGATTCGATGCCTCGACCCGACTGACCGTGCCGCCCACCATCACTGCGCCAATCTCAACCGGGGGCGAATAAGACGGTTCGTCACTCATACGCCCACGCATATAGGGATCGAGTGAGAGGTAGACGTTACGCAGTAACACCTCTCCGTCACCGGGGGGGGTGATGGCCTCTTCTTCCAGACGGAAGTTACCGGGCACCGGTGCGCCATGCGGGCGTGACGCCAGAACCCAGCGACGATTGCGTTGAATTTGTTGACCCATTGATGTTCTCCTCAGCTTTTGGCATGAATCCATCAATAGTAGACGCGCTATCTCTGTGATGCTTTCACATTAATTGCCAGCGTGGTTTAACCGCACAACCAGATAAACGCAGGACTGCGCGGTTTCATTGATAAACCGACAGTCATTTGGCGGCCCCAGCTCCAGGCAGTCCCCGGCTTTCATTTCATGGCGTGTATCACCTTCCACAAACACCAATTCGCCCTGCTGCAACCAGAGAAGCTGTCGGGCCTGCACGTAGGAAGAGGCGGGCATCGGGATATCACTGCCGGCCGGTAATTCGATTTGCACCAGATCGATAGGCAGATCGCTGCGCGGAGATACGTGACGGCGCAAATAGTGGCTTTGCGGATCGTGCCAGACCGGCTGGTCGGCGAAACGCAGCAGTTTACCCTCCTGCATTTCGGCTCGGGCAATCAGCGTCGACATGCTGATACCAAACGCACCGGAAAGCCGTCCCAGTAGCGTCGCCGTTGGACTGCTCTCTCCACGTTCTATTTTATGGATCATCGCCCGCGAGACCCCTGCTCGTTCGGCAAGTTCCGTCAGCGACCAGCCGCGAGATTCCCGCTCAATGCGAATTCTTGCACTGATCCGTTGATTTATACTGTCTTCAATAGTATTCATATTGTAATACTATAGTGAACAACCCCTGAGGTTCAACATGTCAATTCGATTTGCCAGCAAAGACGACTGCGCCGCCATCGCAGAAATCTACAATCACGCCGTACTGCATACGGCCGCTATCTGGAACGATCAAACGGTCGATGCCGAAAACCGCATCTCCTGGTATGAAGCTCGCCAACTGATGGGGTATCCGGTACTGGTAAGTGAAGAGAATGGCGTCGTCACGGGGTACGCCTCTTTTGGCGACTGGCGCAACTTTGACGGTTTCCGTCATACCGTCGAACATTCAGTGTACGTGCACCCGGAACATCAGGGAAAAGGACTGGGGCGCAGGCTGCTCAGCAGACTCATTGAAGAAGCGCGCGCGTGTGGCAAGCATGTCATGGTGGCAGGAATTGAGTCGCACAATCAGGCATCGCTCCACCTGCATAGCACGCTGGGTTTCAATATTACCGCGCAGATGCCCCAGGTCGGGACTAAATTTGGTCGTTGGCTGGATCTGACTTTTATGCAGCTACAGTTAGACAACCGCAGCGAACCGGATGCGCGTGGATGAACCAGACGCTGACCCTCTCCTTTCTGATTGCCGCAGGTATTGGTCTGGTGGTGCAAAACACTTTGATGGTACGCATTACCCAGACGTCCTCGACAATCCTTATTGCTATGTTGCTTAACTCACTGGTCGGGATCGTCTTGTTTGTCAGCATACTGTGGTTTAAACAAGGTGCGGCGGGGTTTGGCGAACTGGTTTCCAGCGTGCGCTGGTGGACATTGATCCCGGGTTTACTGGGATCGTTCTTTGTTTTTGCCAGTATCAGCGGATACCAAAACGTAGGCGCTGCCACCACCATCGCGGTGCTGGTCGCCAGCCAGCTTATTGGCGGTCTGGTGCTGGATATTCTGCGTAGCCAGGGTGTACCGCTTCGCGCGCTGGTGGGTCCGGTATGCGGTGCGATATTGCTGGTTGTGGGTGCCTGGCTGGTGGCAAGACGTTCGTTTTAATTGCCTGATGGCGCTTCGCCTATCAGGCCTACAGAACGCCGGATAAGGTGTGAACACCGCCATCCGGCAAGGAAATATCAAAGAATAGAGCCGCCTTTGGTCAACTGCTCACGACGCGCTTCCATATCTTCTTTATGCTGGCGCCCATGATGTGCAATTGCCGTACGCAAACGTTGTTGCTGGGTATAACGATCTTCCCGGCTCAACGCAACATCATCGCTCAACTCAATCAGCAATTCATTCATATGCGTAATGACGCTCTCTTCAATGGCGGCATCAACACGTGCGCTGACCTCATCCAGATGCGACATACTCCCTCCTTAACTCATTAATTTAATTTCGCTTTTGAAAAATCACTGCCCATCAGGCTAACGCTGTATCCGCTGACGTTGCTGCGTGTGGCATAGAAGGTTTTGCCATTCGCCAGCGCAATCCACGGGGCCTGCTGATAGAAAATTTCCTGCGACTGCTGGTAAAGTGCGGCGCGCTCTTGCGGTTTGCTCACCAGTTTCGCCTTTTGAACCAGCGAATTATACTCTTTATCACACCAGCGCGCGGCGTTTGATCCGGTTTTAATGCTGTCACAACCCAGCAGAACATCGGCAAAGTTATCCGGGTCACCGTTATCTGACATCCAGCCAAACAACGCAGTATCGTGCTCGCCTTTACGCATCCCGGAGAGATATTCCCCCCATTCCCAGGAGACGATTTTCGCCTTCACACCAACTTTTGCCCAGTCGCTTTGAATCATCTCAGCAATACGACGAGAGTTCGGGTTATAGGGGCGCTGCACCGGCATAGACCACAGTGTCGCTTCAAAACCGTTTTCCAGCCCCGCTTTCTTCAGCAGCTCTTTCGCTTTCTGCGGGTCGTAAGCGTAATCTTTCAGGTCTTTATTGAAGCCCATCATATTCGGCGGGATTGGCGATTTCGCCACCGTTCCGGAACCTAAAAAGACCGCGTTAATAATGGCTTTTTTATCTGTCGCATAGTTCAGCGCCTGGCGCACAAGTACGTTATCAAACGGTTTTTTCTCCGTATTAAACGCCAGATAACCGACGTTCAGCGCTTCAACCGAATGCAGCGTCAGATCTTTGTTCTTTTTGATTTCATCAAACTGCACCGGTGCTGGCGCGGGAATAATCTGGCATTCGTTGGTTTGCAGTTTCGCCAGTCGCGTCTGTACGTTTGGTGTGATGGAGAAAATCAGATGTTTCGTTGGAACTTCACCATCCCAGTAGTTCGGGTTGGCCAGATAGCGGATTTGTGAATCCTGCTTGTACTGTTGCAAGACATAAGGCCCAGTACCAATCGGCCAGTTATCGACGTTTTCCGGCGTGCCTTTTTTCAGCATCTCGTCGGCATATTCAGCCGAAAGAATAGAGGCGAAATCCATCCCCCAGTCAGCAAGAAATGCAGCGTTGGGTTCGTTCAGAACAAACTGAACGTGATAATCATCAACCTTTTTAACCTCTTTGATCAGTTTGTCCAGGCCAACATCGTTGAAATATTCATAGCTACCCTGTGAAACCTTATGGTACGGATGATCGGCATCTTTCTGGCGTAATACTGAGAAAACGACGTCATCAGCATTGAAATCACGGGTAGGTTTAAAGAACTTATTACTATTGAACTTCACGCCCTGACGCAGGGTAAATGTGTAGGTCTTGCCGTCGGGGGAAATTGTCCACTCCGTTGCCAGAGACGGGACCGGAGTATTTTTGACCGGATCGAAGTTGATCAATCGGTTGTACAACACCTGTGAACTGGCGACAAACGACGGACCTGAACTGGCTATTTGGGGGTTAAATGATTCCGGGGATGTTTCAGAACAGTAAACGATGGTATCAGTACTGGCGGCATATGCAGCGCCTGTTGGTAAGACGGCGCTGAGTGCCAGCGCGAGCAGCGTTTTCCTTGCAATCATGGTTATAAGCCTTCTTCTTTTATTATTTACTCGTCTATCAGAGCATAGCTGGCAAATACGCACTAATAACAAATCTCTATCAGGTTATTCTAATCTGGCAGGTTTCGCTGATTAATTCATCATCGCAGGTGAAATAATTTACCTTAAGTCTTTTTCAAAACGTCAAGATTTTTCCCAATACTCTATGCCATGAAAATTCGCCCCTTTTTGCCTCTCTTCCAACGTTTGCTTACTTTTATTCCCCGTAAAGTAGATGTGTGAAGAAGTCTAAGGGGCAATTACGTGGCAAAAACTCTCTTGCGCAGCGGCAATTTGGATGACTATCAGGCCGTGGGTGGCGGTGGTCAGGCCGTGTTTGATTCAGCACTACAAATTCGTGAAACGCTTCGTCTGCGTAAACAACAGGCGATGGCGGATTGTCTGGCAATACCACAAGTTAACGACAGTGGCGATCGGGTGGACTGGTATTCCCCGGTTGAAGGAAAGGCTGTCGCGTGGAAAGCCGCTGATGAAGATGCGCGTTTTCGGGCTCTGCGCTATCTGTCCAGTACGCTGGAGAATGCCGCGGCACTGAGCCGGAAAAGCCTGCAATCGGGTAAAACTTCTCTGCAACTGTTTGGTTCACTTCTCGACAAAGCCATCCAGTTTCCAGGTGAGAACCACGTGTTCCTGGTTGATGGCAAGCCCGTCATTACGTTCTGGGGCTTCGTCAATCTGAATGAAAACACCCGTGACGATGTACTCGATTGCCTGCGTCATACCGACGTTCCCCCGGTTGTATTGGCACCTGAACCGGAGCCGGAAGTCGAAGAAATCCCGGCGGAAATCACTTTCGCCGAGGCCGATACCCCGCTGCTGACAACAGCTATTGAGCTACCGAAACCCGCTGACCCCGAACCACAACCCCTGGTCATTGCAAGTGAGCCAGAGATTGCGCCGCCGCCAGTACAGCGTAAGCCTACGCGACGCCTGCCGCTGTGGAGCCTGCCCGTTGCTGCTGCAGTGATTGCCGCCATTGCAGGGCCGCTATTGTGGAAACAACACACGGAATCTCCCGCACCTACGGTTGCCTCCATTGACGTTGCAAAGGTAGACAGTAAACCGCTGCCTGAACTAACACCTTCGCTGCCGCTGCATCGGGCTGACGTTATTCCACCAGTGAAAAAAGAGAAGCCCGTAGAAGGACCGGTGGTGATAGCCGCCATCCCGAAAGATGCGCTGGTAATGGATGCCAACCAGATGAAGGCAGGTACAACACGTTTTCTTAACGGCAACTGGCGTGTGCTGGTCGATATAAAAGATCCGGTCAGCGGTAAAGCCCCATCGCTGCGCTATCAGATCCAGGCCAATAAGGGCACTGCGCGCGTCGTGCATGGCGACAATATCGTTTGCCGCGCCGAAATTTTCTCTGGTCTGCATCAATCGGGCGAATTAATGATTAAGAGTCGCGGGAATGCCCGTTGCACGGACGGTTCGCGTTACCCAATGCCTGAAATCACCTGCAAAGCAGGAACAAACGACGTCGCAGCTTGTACCGCACGTTATGACGAACACGCGGAAATCCCTTTGACGATCAAAAAGATAGGTGCCTGATTTTATGTTGGTGAATCTGTGTGATTACAAACAGAGCGTAACGCTCATCGCCAATAGCGGTGTGCAATTTCTGGATTTTGGGCTGACACCACAGGAATCTGCGCACCACGGTCGTTTTGTTCGCAAAACGGCAAACGGTCCGCTACTGCGTCTGGATTTTGATCTGGCGTCGGGACGCTATACCCTGCCGGGTAATACCGGTGGCCAGCCCGAAGTAGTGAAACCGGAAAGCACGCAGACGCTGCATTATTCTCTGGACGTACTTGACGGTGTCTGGTTGCCGCTGCCGTTCCTGCGTTTTAACCCGCCCCGCACATTTGTTGAAGGCCCGGATAACTGGGCGCGCGTCCAGGTGCGAAAACTCGCACAACCGGACAGTGCCGGCAATACTCACCGTGTCACGGTGGCGCTGGACAGTCAGTTGACTGAAGCCCCGGCAGCATTGACGCCCAATGAGAACGATCTGCTGAATGGCACGCGATTTGCGCTGGCCTGGCACGATAATGAGATCGCAGATTTCCTCGACCAGACGTGGATTGATGGCTGGCTACGCGAGTCCTTTTTGCAGCACGTCACACAGCAAGAAAACCGTTCAGAGCAGGAGATCCAACAAGCTCTACGCAACTTTGAATACCAGGCGCACTGGCTGAATTTGTTGACCCTGTTAGGCGAACAACTTTCCGTCCCGGAAGTGAAGCTGGTGACCCATACGCTCAGCACGCCCGCGATTCCTGTCGATCTGATTCTGGATATTGGCAATACCCATACCTGCGGCGTGTTGATTGAAGATCATGGCGATGCCAATGACGGTTTGCGTCAGACGGCTGAATTGCAGGTGCGTTCATTAAGTGAACCACAGTTCCTCAACGATCCCCTGTTCACCAGCCGACTGGAGTTTTCCGAGGCGCGCTTTGGTAAGCAACATTTCTCCGTTGAGAGTGGCCGCGATGATGCCTTTATCTGGCCGTCGATTGTCCGCGTTGGGGATGAAGCCCGTAAGCTGGCGATGCAGCGTATGGGAACGGAAGGCAGTAGTGGGATCTCCAGCCCACGCCGGTACTTATGGGATGAAACCCCCGTTTTACACGACTGGCGCTTTAGCCAGATGAACAGTAAAACGCAGCGCGAGCCGCTGGCTACCGCCTTCCCGCTGATGAATCTGATGAACGATGACGGTCAGCCGCTGTTCAGCCTGCCGCAAGATGACCGGCTGCCGGTGTTCTCACCACAATACAGCCGCAGCACGCTGATGACGCATATGTTGTGCGAGATTCTGGCCCAGGCGCTGGGACAAATTAACAGCGTAGCGACACGGCTGCGTCTCGGGTTCCCGGCCTCTCCACGCCAGTTGCGCACGCTGATCCTCACTCTGCCGTCAGCCATGCCAAAACAGGAGCGAGAGATCTTCCGTCTGCGTATGTTTGAAGCCATTGCGCTGGTCTGGAAAGCAATGGGCTGGCACCCGCAGGACGAAGATTTCACCACCCGCAAACAGCAAGAAAAGAGCGTTGTTCCCGTACCTGAGATCCAGATGGAGTGGGATGAGGCCAGCTGCGGACAGTTGGTTTGGCTGTATAACGAAGCGATTTCACACTATGACGGGCACACAGAATCGTTCTTTAACGCCCTCGCCCGTCCGGACCGCCAGCCAGAACCCGGTGAAGTTAAAGGTCGTGCACTGCGCGTCGCCTCCATCGATATTGGCGGCGGCACGACGGATATGGCCGTGGTCCATTATCAACTGGATGACGGCGTTGGGGCGAATGTCAAAATCACCCCGCATCTGCTGTTTCGTGAAGGCTTCAAAGTCGCCGGGGACGACATGTTGTTGGATGTCATACAACGCTGCATACTGCCCGCCCTGCAAACTCGCTTACAACAAGCTGGCGTGACCGATGCCGCCGCGCTGCTGGCCACACTGTTTGGTGATTCCGGGAGAATCGATACTCAGGCTATTTTGCGACAACAAACCGCGTTGCAACTCTTTATGCCACTGGGTCATGCGGTGCTCAGTGCCTGGGAGCAAAGCGATATTAACGATCCCGTAGCGGGGTTGCACGCCACCTTTGGCGAACTGCTTTCTCAGCGCCCGACACGCAATGTGATGAACTATATC
Source organism: Citrobacter sp. RHBSTW-00029 (assembly GCF_014104295.1). Taxonomy (NCBI): domain Bacteria; kingdom Pseudomonadati; phylum Pseudomonadota; class Gammaproteobacteria; order Enterobacterales; family Enterobacteriaceae; genus Citrobacter; species Citrobacter sp. RHBSTW-00029. Next base: position 1,728,467 of record NZ_JABXRT010000001.1, on the reverse strand, counting down.
CAGCAGGCTATCGATCATGCTTTACCGTCTGGTTCACCGGCTTTTGATGTGCTGAGCGTTCCGTTGCAGGTACAGTTCAGGCAGTTGCAAGAAGCGCTGCTGGCAGGGCAATTTACCCTGACATCCCCTCTGCACGCCGTTTGCGAAGCGATTTCCCACTATCGTTGCGATATTTTGTTAGTCACTGGCAGACCCGCCTGTTTGCCGGGGGTTCAGGCGCTAATCCGCCATCTGCAACCCGTTCCGGTCAACCGCATGATCTGGATGGACAGCTATCGCGTACATGAGTGGTATCCGTTCAGCCAGCAAGGGCGTATCGGCAATCCAAAATCTACCGCTGCCGTTGGCGCGATGCTGTGTAGCCTGGCGCTGGATTTACGCCTGCCGCGCTTTAATTTTAAAGCTGCGGATATCGGCGCGTACTCGACGGTCCGCTACCTTGGCGTACTGGATAATACGGTCAATACGTTGCGCGATGAGAATATCTGGTATCACGACATCGATCTGGATAAACCTGGAGCAAAACTGGATACCCGTCTGCACTTCCCGCTGCGCGGCAACGTGACGCTAGGCTTTCGCCAGTTAGCAAACAGCCGCTGGCCAGCCACCCCGCTATATACGCTGAGCATCAATTCCGCTGAGCTGGCAAAAACGATTGCCGGTGACGGCGTATTAAATGTACGGCTGCAACTGCGCGGCGGCAGCAAAGAGACAGGGCCGGAATTTTTCGTTCTCAGTGATGCCTGGCTACAGGATGGCACGCCCGTTGCCGCCAATGCCCTAACGTTAAAACTGAATACACTGGCAGATCGTCGCCATAGCGGCAGCCATTACTGGATTGATAGCGGGAGTGTGTACCTGAAATGAGTAAGATGTTTAACACAGCACAAGCCGCCATCGAATGGGTGAATGACACACGCCAGCGCGCAGCGCGTCTTGATGATGAAGCGGATTCCCTGCTCGCTCAGCTCACCATCGCCGCGGTTACTGAGTCTGCGCTGAATACGGCGTTTTCAGCGCGTGGCTGTGTGGGTCTGTACGGTCATTCACAGCCAGCAAAAGCACATCTGTTGTCCGCACTGTGCAGCAACACCAGTGGGAAATTGAATATTGCTACACCGGATCGCAGTTTTGATTATTTTTCGCATATCAATCCGGGCCATGCGCCGACCAATATGGCGATCCGCTTTACGCGTGAAGACAATCCCGTTGATAGCGAGTGGCCCCTGCGTCTGCGCCTACTGAGTGAAGCGGAACTGGTACAGCTGTTTATCACGCAGTTTTGCGCAATGCCTGACAGCCGCCAGATTGAAAAATCGATTATTGAAGCCCGGTTAGAAAAATGGCAAACGCTGCGTCAACGTCATCCGGTTCAGGGCATCACGGCACATGACGTAGCCGCCATCGGCCGTTTTTGGCGCTCTTGTGTTCCTGCAAACCAGCAGCAAATTGATGATGCACTATGGCATCAATTTGCTACATTGCTGCCGGCGCTGGATCTAACCACCCGCGCTCACGCCTGGGCGCTGTTGTGGGGAGAACAACCAGAGTTAACGCAGCAATGGCTGGCATTAGCGCATACTTTGCAACAAACCGGACAGGCGCACGAGCTAGCCGCACCGCTGAGTTTGTTGGTCGATCATTTTGGCTTGCCCGCCGAAAGCTTCCTGACCCAGGTCGCATTAACCGGGAATGACGCGCAAAGCGATGTGGTGGTTCATCCTGTTGCAAACCATCAGTTGCTTAACGCGGTCAGTCTGTCGCTGGAATCGCTGGCGCTGCTGACGCGTGAACTGGTGCTGACTGTCGAAGACTCGGTGTTGGAAAACGTCGACCTGCTCGATATTCCCCTCGCACCGGATGCCCACCCCAACCCGCTGTGGCGGGCCAAATTAGGCTGGATGTTGGAACATTACCGCCAGCATCTGCAACCCGATGTCCTGCTGATCTGCAACGCAGTGTCTTCACGCTCGCAGACACCGGCCATCACGCGTAAGCTGATGAGCTGGGCCAACGATACCCAACCCGTACACGATGCGGCATTACCGGGGGTTGTGTGGGCCATTACGCCACAAGATGCTCGTTTTAGCACACAGCAAAACCTTGATGAGGCCGTGCAGCAATTAATGGGCAAGCCCGGGTTGCGCTGGGGAACATTGCAGGCACTGGATAAACACAGCCTGTTGCGCCTTGCTGAATGGCTGTCGCAAGCGACATCCGCTCAACAACGCCAGTCGCGATTAACGTCCCTGCATGAACAGCATCAACAGCGTGTTCGTGAGGCGCTGATGAGCTGGCTTAACGACAGCGAAAGCGTGCCAGACTCCAGCGAGACAGTGATCCGCCAGCTTCAGGCCCAGGCAGCAAAGCATGGTGAACTCCTGGAGGGGTTACTACCACCGATGCGCTGTTTTGAGTCGTTGCTGCGTATCCAGCAGCCACGTGAAGAACAAGTCAGTGGACTCTTTAATGAAGAGATTGACCTGTTTGCCGACGTCCGGGAACCGTCGCATGCATCCGAAAGCAAAGAGACCGGATACCAGGCGCACAAAATGTGGATCAACCATGTGCGTCAGTGGTGTCGTGATGACAATAATGCGCGCCGATTGCGGCTTGATCCGCGAACGCTTAGACAGGTAGCCGACATTCTTATCACTACCAGCTATCGACTGGAGATGCCTCAACGCCTTCAGCAGATTATGCAGCGAGAGAATGTCTGCGGGGCGCAGTTACACGCCGATATCGGTGATTTTATTACCTGGCTCGGCTACGCCAACGTTGCAGAGGATCAACGCCCTGCCAGCAGGATCCTCAAGGGTGCGGCTATTTTCAGTGCGCCAGTACAACAACCGATGTCGCGCCTGACTCAATTGGATGAGCAGCCGCAGCACGGTGCAAGCCGACACGTTTACGACTGGCTGGTTGCGTTGTACACCCGTGCGAATGAAAACGTGGGATACCAGCATCCCCTGGACGTAACCAAAGACGACAGACTGCGATTAGTCGCTCTGCTGGCCCCCTGAAACGGCATTGACAACGCCATCAGAAAAGAGAAAACAGGAGTGCGACGGGAAAGCTCATCGGCCATGTCGCCCCGACTAATACCGCGCTCAGAAAGCGAATACGTTTTTTATCACGTGACAGAAACCAGGTGGTAATGGCCGCAATTGCAGCCATTACCGCATAAAAAAACAACATTTTTTGGTACAGAGACATTTAGGGCATCCAGGCCAGAAGAGAAAATCGCGCGCAATATGCTCTCTTTTATGACCCACATCAAGTTTTATTCATTTATTTAAAAAAACCGCCTAAATAACAGCCCACTTTCAATATGTTCAGATTTCGTACTATTGCGGATAGCTATAAGCCGTACTATACCCAAAGGGGTAAAAACGAAAGGTGGCAAAAATGAATGTTTCCAGTAAGACCGTGGTGCTGATAAATATATTTGCTGCTGTAGGACTTTTCAGCCTGATCTCCGTAAGGTTCGGCTGGTTTGCTTGATGTGACTCTTTTTGATGAATTGCAGCGCCTGCTGGCAGAGAGAAAATCTTCTCTCTGCCATTAGTAAACGATCTTCCCACTCCGCCACTGCCCGGTAAATTATCCTTAATATGTAACACCCCTAATCCTTCTGCGGCATTATTCCCCCGTGATAGCGGGTCGGTGTCGTACCTGTAAGCTGCCGAAAAAACACGATAAAAGCACTGTCGCTAACAAATTCCAGCTGTTGCGCCACCTGGCTGATTGAGTCACCCTCCGCCAACATCTCCATCGCCTTTAACAGCCTGAATTGCTGCCGCCAGGTCTGATAATTCATCCCTGTATCTCTGATAAAGATGCGGCTGATTGTCCGTTCGCAGGCACCGACCAGGCGGGACAACTGATTCAGTCGGGGCGGTAACGTCCCCATTCGAACCCCTTCCAGCCACAGATTCAGGCGGACATCAGAGGGAAACTGCAACGTCCAGTTTTCACGGCGTGCGGCCCTGATTTCCTCACAAAAAACAGTGATGAGGCTGGCCTGCTGCGTTTCTGTCATTTGCCAGGGCCAGAATGCCATCCGTTCTATGACTTCAAAAAAGAGCGGGTTCACTTCGACAACCTGTAGCGGCAATGCGGATAACGGCGGCAGAATGGTTGAAAAATATAATGACCGATAAGCCATCACCCCGCGCATGATGGCCCGGTGAACCGTACCCGCGGGGATCCAGACCGCACGGCGAGGCGGAAGCAGACACAGGGTATTTTCCAGTTCAATGGTGATACACCCCGCCGCCGAAAAGAGTAACTGATGGCGAAGATGACTGTGCCGACCTGAATCATGTACGCCCATATCAGAGGCAATACCCACTACTGTTTCCTTAAAACCATCCGGGTCGAAGACATCATCAGGCGCAATTTTCATCATCTGTCCGATATTTGATATATAAAGTCCTGATAATGGTAATAAGACATTTTCTATTCAGCAATAATCCCCCCAAGTTTTTTGCTTCTTGGATATTGCCATGAATATGACCCATCGACCGCCCTTGTGGCTTCTCACATTACTGATTATGTTTCCGCAACTGGTGGAAACCATTTACAGCCCGGCGTTGCCAAATATCGCCACGTTTTTTCAAATAAGCAGTGAACGTGCTGCTCAAACACTTTCCGTTTATTTTGTCGCCTTTGCCGTGGGGGTTGCGCTATGGGGCTGGCTTAGCGACTGCATTGGACGACGGTGGGCAATGGTAGCTGGACTTCTCTGTTACGGAGCGGGTTCCGTAATGGCGGTTATTGCCACTGATTTCAGCGTCTTGCTGCTGGCCCGTATGGTATCAGCCATTGGCGCGGCCGCCGGGTCTGTTGTGGTGCAGACTATGTTGAGGGACAGTTATGAATCAACAACACTGTCCCGCATTTTTTCCATTATGGGCGCAGCACTGGCAATCAGCCCGGTTTTTGGTCTGGTGAGCGGAGGTTGGTTAGTCAGTCTTTACGGCCATACGGGCGTTTTTACTGCGCTGGTATTGCTGGCGATACTGCTGCTGATGTTAACCGCAGCCTTATTGCCGGAAACACGGCCGGAGACTACGCGCAGACCACAATTAACGGGACTGGTCTCCCGGATGGTGAGGGACAGTACACTGTGGAAAAATGCCATGCTGGTTGCTCTGTTGAATACTATGCTATTCAGCTACTACAGCCTGGCCCCGTTTCTTTTCGGACAGTTAGGATGGAGTTCCAGGACATTTGGCTGGACGGGATCCTTGCTTGCCCTCGCGTCACTGTCAGGCAGCCTGCTGAATCGCAAGCTGTTAACGAGCGGCTTGTCATCGGGATATCTGGTGCGCCATGCCTGTGCTTTAGCTCTGCTGTCTGGTCTCGCGGCATGGTGGCTACAGCATTCAGTCTGGATTCTGTTGCCAGTGGCTGGGGTTGTTGTTGCCTATGGCATCGCGATCCCCAATGTGTTGAGTCAGGCTCTGCATCACTATCGTGAACAGGCCGGGGCCGCAGGTGCTCTGTTCGGATTATGCTACTACCTGTTACTGGGAATGATGTTAGGGTTAGCGGGTATCGTGCAGCAACTGGGATTGGTTCTGACTATCTGTGCGTTCATCGCCTGGCTATGTAGCCTGTGCCGTCGTTAGAACAATCACCTAAATAATCAGGCCCCGACATTGTGCCGGGGCCTGATGGTGTGCAAATTAGCCTGACCTCGCGGATATTTCCAACTTACCGCCGTCCGATGGCGACGAGGCCAGTGGCGCGAATAGTATAGACACACGTTTACCAATATTTAGCTATCCGTGCCCCATTTACCGCTCGCGCTTAAGATATTACTCATGCTTGATCATGACATGGCGAACAATCGTGTAATCTTCCAGCCCGTAAACCGACATATCCTTGCCATACCCAGACTGTTTTTGCCCGCCGTGGGGCATCTCGCTAACCAGCGTGAAGTGCGTATTGACCCAGGTACAACCATACTGCAGGCGGGCACTCAGTCGGTGCGCGCGACCAACATCCCGCGTCCAGACTGACGAGGCCAGTCCATACTTCGAATCATTGGCCCACGCCAGGACCTGATCTTCATCTTCAAAGACGGTAACACTGACCACCGGGCCAAAGACCTCACGCTGCACGATAGCATCTTCCTGTTTCGCGCCCGCCAGCAACGTTGGCGCAAAATAGTAGCCTGAACCCTCCACTTTTTTGCCGCCGGTGATGACCTTAATGTGTCCGAGCGCTTTCGCGTCATCGACCGCTTTAGCTACCCTGTCAAGATGCGCCTGTGAGCTTAACGGTCCCAGTTCTGTCGTTTCATCATTCGGTGCGCCGATTTTCAGGCTGGCAACTGCAGCGCCGAGCTTTTCGACCAACGCATCATAGATGCCTTTTTGCGCGTAGATTCGACAGGCAGCAGTGCAATCCTGTCCGGCGTTGTAATACCCAAAGGTCCGTACACCACTGACCACCGCATCAAGGTCCGCATCATCAAAAATAATCACCGGGGCTTTCCCGCCCAGTTCCATATGCGTGCGTTTAATCGAAGGCGCAGTATGCTGGATAATATGTTCCCCGGTCACAATGGAGCCGGTCAGTGAAACCATACGTACTTTTTCATGGCCGGTCAGCGGATCGCCCACTGTTTTACCACGACCAAACAGGACGTTAATCACGCCTGCCGGGTAAATATCTTTCGCATATTCCGCCAGTTTAAGCGCCGTCAGCGGGGTAATTTCTGAAGGTTTAATCACCACGCAGTTACCGGCGGCCAGCGCTGGAGCCAGCTTCCATGCCGCCATCATCAGCGGGTAGTTCCACGGCGCGATGGAGGCCACCACACCCAGCGGATCGCGACGAATCATGGAGGTATGCCCTTCCAGATACTCCCCAGCGGCCTGTCCTTGCAGGGTGCGCGCAGCCCCCGCGAAGAAACGGAAAACGTCCACGATGGCCGGAATTTCATCATTAAGCACACAATGTAGTGGTTTACCGCAGTTAAGCGATTCCAGCTCAGCGAAGGTCTGTGCATTATCTGCAATGGTGTCCGCCAGCTTTAACAACAGCTCCGAACGCACTTTCGGCGTGGTTTGGCCCCAGGAGGCAAACGCATTGTCTGCCGCGCGCACTGCGGCATCAACCTGCGCGGATGACGCCTCAGCAATCTCCAGAATAAGTTCACCAGTGGCAGGGTTATAAACTGGTTGCTTTTCACCTTCACCGCTGACCAGCTCACCGTTAATCAGTAATTGATGTTGCATAGCAATTTCCCATATCGTCGTTTATTTACTGTTTCCGGCGACGGTGTCGCCTTCACGCGTTAGCCACCAGGCCCCTAAAATTGGCAGTGTTGTTACCAGCATTACCAGCAATGCCACAACGTTGGTAACAGGCACATCTCGTGGGCGACCCAGTTGATTGAGCAGCCACAGCGGAAGTGTTCTTTCATGTCCGGCGGTGAACGTTGTCACGATGATTTCATCAAACGACAAGGCAAACGCCAGCATGCCCCCCGCCAGCAGTGCTGATGCCAGATTGGGCAGCACGACATAACGAAAGGTTTGCCAGCCGTTGGCGCCAAGATCCATAGACGCTTCAACCAGACTCCATGAGGTACGGCGAAAACGCGCCACGACGTTGTTAAAGACAACCACCACGCAAAACGTCGCATGACCCACCACGATCGTGAGAAAACCCGGTTCCAGGTTGATGGTCTTAAATGCCGTCAGCAGTGCCAGGCCGGTAATAATGCCCGGCAGCGCAATCGGCAACAGCAGCAACAGCGATATTGCGCTTTTACCGAAAAAGTCCCTGCGCCACAGCGCAGCCGCCGCCAGCGTACCCAGTACCAGAGCGATTGCTGTCGACAACGCGGCGATTTTAAGTGACAACGTCACTGATTCAAGAATATCGCTACGCTGCGCCGCCACGCTAAACCAACGCAATGTCAGTCCCTGAGGCGGAAAACTAAAAGCAGCCTCCTCTGTATTAAAAGCATAGGTGCCGATGATGAGGATGGGAAAGTGCAGAAAAAGAACCCCTCCCCATGCTGCCAGTTTGAGTAACCAGGGTGCGCGTTCAGAGTGCATCGAAAGCTCCCAGACGCTTCACGAACGCCAGATACAGTGCAATTAAGACAATGGGCACCAGAGTGAATGCCGCCGCCATTGGCATATTGCCGATGGCCCCTTGTTGCGAATACACCATGTTGCCGATGAAATATCCCGGCGGTCCCACCAGTTGCGGCACAATAAAGTCACCCAGCGTCAGTGAAAAAGTAAAGATAGAACCGGCGGCTATACCGGGTATTGCCAGCGGGAAAACCACATAGCGGAAGGTTTGACGAGGACGCGCGCCCAGATCGGCCGATGCCTGCAAAAGCGAGGGCGGAAGCCGTTCCAGAGCAGCCTGAACCGGCAGGATCATAAAGGGAAGCCAGATGTAGACAAAAACCAAAAAGCGCCCTAATCCCGATGTTGACAGCGTATTACCGCCGACAGCCGGCAAGGTGAGGAAAGCGGTCAACAGTGGCTCCAGCCCGAGATGGGTTAGAAACCACTGCGCCACGCCGTCTTTCGCTAACAGCAGCGTCCACGCATAGGCTTTGACGATATAGCTCGCCCACATCGGCAACATGACGGCAATGTAAAAAAAGGCTTTCATTTTGCCACTGGTATAGCGCGCCATATACCATGCCATCGGGAACGCCAGAATGGCGCTGGCAATCGTCACCGCCACCGCCATTGTCAACGTTCGCACAATGATGTCGTAATTAGCCGGATTAAACAGCGCCTGCAGATTCGCCAGCGTCAGGTCTGGCGTCACCGACATAGTGAAATCGTCGAAGGTGTAAAAACCTTGCCACAACAGCGTCAGCAACGATCCAAAGTAGACGATGCCAAACCACATCAGCGGCCCGAGTAGTAGCAAAAACAGCCCAAGCCCTGGATTACGCCAGAAGAACCCCGAGATACGGTTCAGCTTTGTCGGCTGTGCTGGCGAATGTATGACGTTCATAGCCATTCACCTCTCCTCTACCAGCGGAACCATGACATCCCGTGACCACGATGCCATCACCTGCTGACCCGGCGACAGCGCCGACGGCAGCATTTCTCCCGTCAGGTTCGCCTGGCTCACCAGCAACTTTTCACCACCGGCAAGTTTCAGTTCAAAACGCGTCGCCGCCCCCTGGTACTGCACCGCCTGAATGACACCCCGAGCCTGAACCTCGCCCGCCATATCATTTAACCGAATGTGTTCCGGGCGCAGCGAGAACATCCCCTGTAAGCCACAGACGTTTGCCGACATCGCTTCGTCAAAGACGTTTGACGTACCTACAAAACTCGCCACAAACGGCGTGCGCGGACGCATGTAGAGTTCTCGCGGTGAATCCACCTGCTCGATACGACCATTGTTAAATACCGCCACACGATCGGACATCGACAGCGCCTCACCCTGATCGTGGGTGACAAAAATAAAGGTGATACCGAGAGACTGCTGGAGTTTTTTCAGCTCCAGTTGCATCTGTTCGCGTAGCTTGAGATCCAACGCGCCAAGTGGCTCATCCAACAGCAGGACGCGAGGCTCATTGACCAACGCACGGGCAATCGCTACACGCTGACGCTGTCCACCAGAGAGTTGTGATGGCTTGCGCTCATAGACAAAGCCGAGCGCAACCTTATCTAACGCTTCGCGTGCCCTGGCATGACGCTGCTTTTTATCAATGCCTTTCACCATCAGCCCATAAGCCACGTTGTCGAGAATCGACATATGCGGGAATAGTGCGTAATCCTGAAATACCGTATTGACGTCCCGTTCCCAGGGCGGTAATTCACTGGCTTGCTTACCAAAAATTTTAATTGAACCGCCCGAAAGCTGCTCAAACCCTGCAATCATGCGCAGACAGGTCGTTTTGCCGGAGCCGGATGGCCCCAGCATAGAGAAAAACTCACCATCATTAATTGCAATACTTACCCCATCAACTGCACGAACATCCCCGTACAGACGCGAGACATTATGAAACTCCACTGCGTACGTCATAAAACCCCCAGCGGAATTAACGACCGCCCATAATGGCGATGTAATCCTGCGTCCAGCGACTGTAAGGAACGAATTTTCCACCTTCTGCGATTGGCGTTTTCCAGAAAGCAATTTTGTCGAAATAGCTATAGCCGTTGGTTTCACAGCCTTTTTCGCCCAGCAGCGGGCTGGCTTTACAACCTTCAGGGACTACCGGCAGAGATCCAAACCAGGCTGCGACGTCGCCCTGAACTTTCGGAGTTAATGACCAGTTCATCCATTTGTAAGCACAAACAGGATGTTTTGCTTCGCTATGCAGCATGGTGGTGTCAGCCCAACCGGTGACGCCCTCTTTCGGGAAAACCGTGGCGATTGGCTGGCCTTCTGCTTTCAGGGCGTTAGCCTGATAGGGCCAGGCGCTTGATGCCACCACACCTTCGTTTTTGAAGTCACTCATTTGCACAGTGGTGTCATGCCAGTAGCGATGAATCAGTGCGTGCTGATCGCTCAGGACTTTGATGACCGCCTGATACTGTTTCTCGGTGAGCTGATAGGGATCGGTGATACCCAACTGCGGTTGAGTGGCTTTGACGAACAGCGCCGCATCGGCGATATAGATCGGGCCATCGTACGCCTGGACTCGTCCTTTATTGCTTTTTCCGTCCTCAAGTTTTTGCTCGACGAACACCACTTTCCAACTATCTGGCGGCGTTGGGAAGGTTTTGGTGTTATACATCAGCAAGTTGGGACCCCATTGATAAGGAGTGCCGTAAACTTTCCCACCGACGTTAAACCATTCCCCTTTGACCACGCGCGGATCGATAGTTTTCCAGTTTGGGATAAGCGCAGGATTTATAGGCTGGACACGTTTGCCCATAATCAGACGCAGTGAAGCATCACCAGAAGCCGTCACCAGGTCATAGCCGCCTTTCGCCATCAGGCTCACCATTTCGTCTGATGTGGCCGCTGTTTTAACATTTACGGCACAACCGGTTTCCTTCTCAAACTGCGAAACCCAGTCATATTGTTTATCGGTTTGTCCGCGTTCGATATAACCTGGCCAGGCAATAATATCCAGGCGCCCTTCCGGTTTATCTAATGATGTTGGGGGTTCGGCTGCATGGGCTGTCATCAGCGTCATACTGAGTGCACACAAGCTACTGAGGGCAAATTGCTTGCTCATAACGTCTTACTCCTGTCGAAAAAATATTGAGCGGCAGCCTTGCCGTAAATATATGTCCTTTCCTAAAAATAGTCGGGGTGTTGAAAGCGTTCCTGCTGGCGCAAGGAAATTTAATCAGGTTGTGAGCTAACGCTCATTACGCCACGGGTTATAGCAAAGTAATTTAATCTTCTGGAGTATAGACAAGGAGTTAAGTGCCAGGGTGGCACCAGGAAGAACTATTGATATTTCGTATGGTGGCACCTGATATAAATAACATCAGGGTTTAACATTCACTATTTCTAAAATAAGAATGCGCTATTCTTTTATATTGAATAGCACATTCAGTTTTATTTCATCATCTCGCGAATTAATTTTCCAAGCTGTTTAACCGCCTGTTCTTCGCGTTCACCCCAGTGCCATGCGGTATTAAAACGAAAGAAACGTGACCATGTCCCCGAGGTTGAAAACATCTTACCTGGTGCGATGCTGATGTGGTGCGCCAGCGCCTGGGTGCTGAGTTCTCCCGCGTCCAGCGGTTCTGGCAGTTCGAGCCACAGAAAATAGCCGCTGTCGTTATGGTGTATTTTGACCTCTGCCGGAAGATGACGCAGCAACGTTTGCCAGGCCTGCTGTTTGCGTTCCGCCAACTGACGACGCAGCCGTCGCAAATGCGCGTCATAACGCCGGGTCGACAGGTAGTCCACCAACGCAAGCTGCATTGGGGAACTGGTGGATAAGGTGCTCATCAACTGGAGTCGCTGAATACGACGGGCATGTTTCCCGGCAGCAACCCAACCGATGCGAAATCCGGGGACCAGACATTTCGAGAAAGATGAACAGTGCAACACCCTGTCTCCTCGATCCCACGCTTTAGCCGGCAGTGGTTTCTCCCGGCCAAAATAGAGTTCGCTGTAAACATCATCTTCAATCAGCATCACATTGTATTTTTCCAGTAATGCGACCAGATGGGCTTTTTTCCGTGCGCTAAGTGTAAAACCCAACGGATTTTGGCTGTTGGTCATCAGCCAGCAGGCTTTGACCGGGTACTCCTGTAGGGCCTGCTCCAGTGCGACAAGGTCGATTCCGTCCTTCACGTCGGTGGCAACGGACAACGCCTTCAGGCGCAATCGCTCCAGAGCCTGTAATGCGCCGTAAAAACACGGATTTTCGACAATCACCCAATCCCCCGGCTCAGTGACCGCCTGCAGGCTCAGGTTAAGCGCTTCAAGTGCGCCAGTGGTGATCACAATTTCATCCGGAGAAAGGGTCATTCCCTGTTGCGCATATCGACGGGCAATAGCATGACGCAGTTCATCATTTCCTGGCGGCAGGTTTTCGATAACACTCATGGCGGTAGCCGTTTTACTCACCTGAGCCAGCGAGCGATTAAGCTGCTGAAGCGGAAATAAGCGTGGATCGGGGAAAGCGGATGCAAACGGCATCACGGAAGCATCACGACTGGCCTGCAGCATGTCAAAGATGTAGGTGTTGATATCCACGGCCTCATCGCGCATGACCTGTACCTGCGGTACGGCGGCTTCGCGTTCGGGGCGCGCGGCAACATAATAGCCCGACTGCGGCCGGGCGATGATCCGCCCCTGACTTTCCAGCAGTTGGTAGGCATGCCCCACGGTCATAAAACTCATCCCGCTGCTTGCCACCTGCTCGCGCAAAGAGGGCAACCGATCGCCTGGTTGCCATACGCCAGACGCGATTTGATCGCGAATTTGCTCCGCCAGTCGCTGGTATTTCTTCATTTTTCGTCCTGATATTCGGTATCGGTGACAACCTCTGTATATATCAGTCTACATAAATAACGATTTTTTCAGAACTGTTATAGTTAACAGTTTTACAACATCGTTAGCGAAAGCTCTTTGCCTGAGGCCCGGGCAGCTATCTGTACAGCATCAATTTTCGGGGTGTGCTTTAAGGCGAATAAACAGGTGATGTTCACATAGTCATCAGCACCGTCAATCACCGCAGACCACGGGATAAACTCATTATCGTCGAAGTAAAATTCAAATGCGGGACCAGATTGCATATCAGATCGTGCGACCTATAACGGCAGCACAACTGTTATGGTTAAAAAGAACTGTTCTGTTTCTGCCCCACATTTCGCCAGGGGCTTAGAATTGCGCCAAATCAATTTTGCCTGCGGAGTTAAGCATGTTCGGTCTTGACGCGTTTCACCTGGCGAGGATCCAGTTCGCGTTTACGGTGTCCTTTCACATCATTTTTCCGGCCATTACTATCGGTCTTGCCAGCTATCTGGCGGTACTGGAAGGTCTCTGGTTGAAAACCAAAAATCCGACCTGGCGTTCGCTGTATCATTTCTGGTCGAAAATCTTCGCCGTAAACTTTGGTATGGGCGTAGTGTCCGGGCTGGTGATGGCTTATCAGTTCGGCACTAACTGGAGCGGTTTTTCTGAGTTTGCCGGGAGCATCACCGGGCCGCTGCTGACCTATGAAGTGTTAACCGCCTTCTTCCTCGAAGCAGGCTTCCTCGGCGTAATGCTGTTTGGCTGGAACCGTGTGGGGCCAGGCCTGCACTTCTTTGCAACTTGCATGGTTGCGCTGGGGACAATTATTTCTACCTTCTGGATACTGGCCTCCAACAGCTGGATGCAGACTCCACAGGGCTATGAAATCGTCAATGGACAGGTCGTTCCCGTCGACTGGTTCGCCGTTATTTTCAACCCGTCATTCCCATATCGTTTGTTGCATATGTCCGTTGCCGCCTTCCTGAGCAGTGCGCTGTTTGTTGCGGCGTCAGGGGCATGGCATTTATTACGCGGGAATAACACTCCGGCTATTCGCGCCATGTTTTCGATGGCGCTGTGGATGACGCTGATCGTCGCCCCGCTGCAGGCATTGATTGGCGATATGCACGGGTTGAATACGCTGAAGCACCAGCCGGCAAAAATTGCCGCGATTGAAGGACACTGGGAAAATCCGCCCGGCGAACCGACTCCGTTGCTACTGTTCGGCTGGCCGGATATGGAGCAGGAGCGCACTCGCTATGGGCTGGAAATTCCGGCGCTGGGCAGTCTGATCCTGACCCATAGTCTGGATAAACAGGTCCCGGCCCTGAAAGAGTTTCCTAAAGAAGACAGGCCCAACTCCACCATGGTGTTCTGGTCGTTTCGCATTATGGCGGGGCTAGGCATGCTGATGATCCTGTTGGGTGCGTTTGCCCTGTGGCTACGTTATAAGCAGCGTTTATACACCTCGCGCGCTTTCTTGCGCTTTGCCTTGTGGATGGGCCCTTCCGGTCTGATTGCCATCCTCGCTGGCTGGGTGACCACTGAAGTTGGCCGTCAGCCGTGGGTGGTTTACGGTTTGCAACGCACAGCGGATGCGGTTTCCGCACATGGCGATTTGCATATGAGCATCAGCCTGCTGGCCTTCTTTGTGGTTTACAGCTCGGTCTTCGGTGTGGGTTATAGCTACATGATTCGCCTGATCCGTAAAGGACCACAGGAAGATGATCCGACCCTCCCGCCAGTTGGCACACCCGCACGGCCGCTTTCCGCTGCCGTCCTCGATTCTCAAGCTGAGGCACATCGCTAATGGGTATTGATTTATCAGTTATCTGGTTCGTTATTATCGTGTTCGCCACGCTGATGTATATCGTGATGGACGGCTTTGATCTCGGGATCGGTATTTTATTTCCCGCTATTCAGGACGCTGATGACCGCGACGTGATGGTCAACAGCGTCGCACCGGTATGGGATGGGAATGAAACCTGGCTGGTGCTGGGCGGTGCAGGATTGTTTGGCGCATTTCCTCTGGCCTATGCAGTCATTGTCGATGCACTGACGATCCCACTCACCCTGATGCTGATTGGCCTGATTTTTCGCGGCGTTGCCTTTGAGTTTCGCTTCAAGGCCACGCCGGCGCATCGACCATTCTGGGATAAAGCCTTTCTTGGCGGTTCAATTCTTGCCACGTTTACCCAGGGAGTGGTCGTGGGCGCGGTCCTCAACGGATTTTCCGTTACTGGCCGCAGCTACAGCGGCGGTCCGTTTGACTGGTTAACGCCTTTCACGTTGTTTTGCGGGCTGGGACTGGTGGTGGCCTACGCCCTGCTGGGGGCAACATGGCTGGTGATGAAAAGCGAAAACCCGCTACAGGATAAAATGCGCAGTGTGGCAAAAAAACTGCTGCTGGCGATGTTGGCTGTCATTGCCATTATCAGCCTGTGGACGCCGCTGGCGCACAGTGCCATTGCCGATCGTTGGTTTAGCCTGCCAAATCTGTGGTTCCTGATGCCGGTGCCGCTGCTGGTTGCGCTAATGAGCCTGTGGCTGTGGCGTTCTCTGGGCCAGCAGCATAGCCATGCCCCGCCATTTATATTGACGCTGGGTTTAATTTTTCTCGGTTTCAGCGGGTTGGGGATTAGTATCTGGCCACACATCATTCCACCGTCTATTACCCTTTGGCAGGCGGCGGCTCCGGCGCAAAGTCAGGGCTTTATGTTGGTGGGCGCACTGCTGATTATCCCGATAATCCTGGTGTACACCTTCTGGAGTTACTACGTTTTCCGCGGCAAAGTTCAACATGGTGAGGGGTATCATTGATGGAACAATCAATCTGGAAACGTCTGATGTGGCTGATCATTCTCTGGGGCGGCAGCGTGCTGGCCCTGGCGGCCGTCGGTTCATTCTTTCGCTTACTGATGACGGCGGCGGGATTTAAGTCCTGATTTTCCCCCCCGGTAACAACCGGGTCGCGCTGCGCTTCCCGGTTTTAACAAATCCTAACGTTGACTAAACAAAAATGTAAAAAACATCGAATTGGCAAAACAGAGATTGCCATTAACCCGATTAAAATATTGAATAGTCACTTGACGAAATTATCGCCAATTCCGCAGCTAACGTACCAGAGGGTGCATGATGTTTAAGAAAGGGTTAACGGTGTTATTGCTGGCCAGCGCGCTTTTTTCGGGTCAGCTTTTCGCTACTAATCAGGGACATGAATATCTTCAGGTGCAGGATGCCGATCACCTATTACGACACACGGCCGACAGCGATGAGCTGCGAGTAACGGCGGAAGAATCCGCCGCCGATCTTCGCGAGCACCACCACTGGCAGAAATCACGCAAACCCGATATCCATATGAGTTAACCGTCAGCCTTTACGCTTCGGCAGCGTCTTCATCAGGTCTTCGGGGCTGACGGAAGCCACTACGCTGCCCGGCAATGGCATCTTCAGGATGTGATGTTTCATCTTGCCGATCACGTGCATTTCGCACGGTCGGCAATCAAATTTCAGCGTCAGCACTTCATCGCCATTTACCAATTGCATCGGCGTGGCTTTCCAGCTCTTGATATTCCCTTTCGCCTGTTTCGGACACAGATTGAATGCAAAACGCAGGCAGTGCTTGGTAATCATCACTGGAACATCGCCCTTTTCTTCATGCGCTTCATAGGCTGCATCAATCAACTGGACGCCATAACGGTGGTAAAACTCACGCGCTTTATGGTTATAGACGTTAGCCAGAAAACTCAGATGCGTCTGTGGATAGACCGGTGCCGGCTGGGCAACAGGTTTACGACTGCCACGCCGGTAGTTTTCCAGACGCGCGGCATCCAGCATGTCGATGGCTTCACGGCGCAACTGATTCAGTTGACCATTCGGTACAAACAGCGCGCCCGGCAGATTCACCTGAATATTGCGGGCGTAGTACATCGTCTGCCCAAGTTTTGCCAGTCCGTCCTGTAGGTTACTCAACGCTTTTTCCGCATTGTTCGCTTCCTCAAACTGACCATCCAGCGTATGGGTGATACTCACGCCGTCTTCACTGGTCAGTGTCAGGATCAACTCTTCCTGCCAGCCGCTCAATTCAATATCAACCGCGACACGGCGTTCGCTGGAGGTTTTGGTCAGCGCCTGTTGCCAGTTATGATCAAGGTTGCGATTCAGCGGATGGTTAGCACGAACTTTGTGCAGATCGGCAGGCATTTCATTCGGCCACACCCGATAACGATTGTGCCCGGTTTTTTCAACGGTATTAGCGCGAAATCCCACGACTTCACGCTTGATTAACACGTTCAGGCCATCCCCGTTTGCCAGCGGTTCCGTCACGTCGACATCAAGATAATCCTTCGCCACCTTCAGGACTTCACCCACTGGCAAGCCAATGAATTTAGGTGAGTCGAATGCACCAATGTCGCCTTTACGGGCATTTACAAAATAGTCAGTGCTACCGCGGTGGAAGGTTTTCTCCGTAGATGGCGTGAAGAAATGCTCAGTGCGACCTGCAGATGAACGAGCCAGATCGCCGCGTTCTTCGATGATGGCATCCAGCATCTTCCGGTAATGTGCAGTGATGTTTTTCACATAGCTCATGTCTTTGTAGCGCCCTTCA
Source organism: Citrobacter sp. RHBSTW-00029 (assembly GCF_014104295.1). Taxonomy (NCBI): domain Bacteria; kingdom Pseudomonadati; phylum Pseudomonadota; class Gammaproteobacteria; order Enterobacterales; family Enterobacteriaceae; genus Citrobacter; species Citrobacter sp. RHBSTW-00029. The sequence goes on along the minus strand of NZ_JABXRT010000001.1, from coordinate 1,710,922 downwards.
ATTTTGAAGGAACGTACTCCGGCATCAATCAACGCACCGAGGTTGGCGGTCTGATCGTTATCTTTCATCGACAGCAGGTGTTTTTCATACGACACCACCCGGCCCTGATCGTCTTTCAGGGTATACGGTAGTCGGCAGGCTTGTGAACAGTCGCCGCGGTTAGCGCTGCGCCCGGTTTGCGCATGAGAGATATAGCACTGGCCTGAATAAGCAACGCATAACGCACCGTGGATGAAAAACTCGATCGTCGCGTCCGTCACCTGATGAATCGCGTGAATCTGCTCAAGACTCAGTTCGCGCGCCAGTACAATCTGCGTGAATCCGACATCAGAAAGAAACTTCGCCTTCTCGACGCTGCGAATATCACACTGGGTGCTGGCATGCAGTTCAATCGGTGGGATATCCAGTTCCAGAATCCCCATATCCTGCACAATCAGCGCATCAACGCCAGTGTGATACAAATCGGTAATTAACCGCTGAGCAGGTTCCAGCTCATCATCATGCAAAATCGTGTTCAACGTCACAAAGATTTTCGCCCCATATCGATGAGCGAATGGCACCAGTTCAGCGATGTCTTTCAGGCTGTTACTGGCGTTATGACGCGCGCCAAAACCCGGTCCGCCAATGTAAACGGCGTCAGCACCGTGCAAAATGGCTTCACGCGCAATGGCGGTATCCCGGGCCGGGCTTAACAATTCAAGGTGATGAGGTTGCTGGCGCATACAGTTGTTACCATCCACAAGCGGTAAAAATGGCGGCTATTGTAGTCAGAAGCGCGACATTTCGGAATAGTTTTCCCGATTAACCGCGTGGGTAATGGATCAGGGAATGAAAGTGAACCGTCTGTTCGCTGCTGTTATGGTAACTATGTGCAGTATCACCCGCAAAACGGACACCCTCACCCGATTTAATGGTTCGCCACTGTCCGTCAATGCACATATCCAGCAGGCCACTAATCACCACTACGTGCTCAATCACACCGGTTTCATGCGGTGTAGATTCACTCAACGCCCCCGGTGCCAGCAATATTGAAAAATGGTCAAAACAGAGTTGTGGGTCCCATGGAAACAGCGGTGTCACTACCATTGCCTGCTGTTGGGGATCAAAAGTCGCTGTGCCTTCTGACTCTGGTGGTGAAATAAACGTCGAAAACGGCACGTTCAGTCCGGTGGCAATTTTCCATAGCGTCGCCACTGTTGGGCTGGATTCATTGCGTTCTATCTGCCCCAACATGGCTTTGGAGACACCCGTTTCTTCTGCCAGACGCGACAGACTCCATTCCCGCTGGTGACGTAATGTCCGGAGCGTGGTAGCCAGATAGTGGGTTAAATTGTCCATTGTCGCCTTCCTCTATCTCCTGTTTCTGTCCATCAGCTTATCACTTGTACGCTATAACGCACAGTGCTACAGTGAATGACCGTTATAACGCACGCGGAGTCGCTATGCGCACATTATTAATCCCTTTGCCCACCGTTTTATCGGGTTTTGTTGCCGTGCTGGTCGGCTATGCCAGTTCAGCAGCCATCATCTGGCAAGCGGCGGTTGCCGCAGGCGCAACGACCGGGCAGATTGCGGGCTGGATGACCGCACTGGGAATCGCGATGGGCGTGAGTACGCTGGCATTGTCAGTGTGGTATCGTGCTCCCATCCTGACCGCCTGGTCTACGCCCGGTGCTGCACTGCTGGTTACGGGTCTGCAAGGCGTGACCATTCAGGATGCTATCGGCGTTTTTATTGTTGCTAACGCGCTGATAGTCCTGTGTGGTGTGACGGGGTTGTTTGCACGTCTGATGCAGATAATCCCACACTCACTGGCGTCGGCAATGCTGGCTGGGATCCTGCTGCGTTTTGGTTTGCAGGCATTTAATAGTCTTAATAATGAGCTTCTGCTGTGCGGCAGCATGCTGCTGGCGTGGCTGGTGTTAAAAGTTGTCGCGCCCAGGTACGCCGTCATTGCTGCCATGCTGGTGGGTACCGCCATCGCACTGCTAAAAGGTGACATTGTCACTTACAACATTAATTTATCTCCGGTGATGCCTGAATTCATCACCCCCCACTTTTCTCTTGCACACAGTATAAGCATCGCATTGCCGTTCTTCCTGGTTACCATGGCATCACAAAATGCTCCTGGCATTGCCACCATGAAAGCGTCAGGTTATTCCTTGCCCGTTTCACCGCTGATTGTCTTCACTGGTCTGTTAGCGCTGCTGTTTTCACCTTTTGGCGTTTACTCTATTTGTATTGCCGCCATAACCGCGGCAATTTGCCAAAGTCCCGAAGCACATCCTGATGCCAAACGACGTTGGCTCGCTGCCGCATCGGCAGGCGTTTTCTATCTTCTGGCTGGTGTATTTGGTGGTTCGGTCACAGGACTGATGGCGGCCCTGCCCGTAAGCTGGATCCAGATGCTGGCTGGCCTTGCTTTACTCGGTACGATTAGCGGTAGTCTGTATCAGGCATTGCTTCATGAAGCGGAACGAGATGCTGCCATCGTCACCTTTCTGGTTACTGCCAGTGGTTTGACCTTAATGGGGATTGGCTCTGCTTTCTGGGGATTAATCGCCGGAGGGATATGTTATGCCACGCTGAGATTATCGCGACGCACGTAATTGCGTTGGCGTCTTGCCCGTCATCTGCTTAAACCGATTGCTAAAATGGCTTGCTGAACTGAATCCACAAGCCATCGCGATATCCGACAAGCTACGTGAAGAATAACGGACCAGTTGCTGCGCCAGCGCCATACGACGCTGCATAACATACTGATGCGGAGCCATATTCATCGACTGGCGAAACATTCTGGCAAAGTGGAAATCGCTTAGTGCCGCTTCGCCTGCCAAATCGCTGAGGGTCATTGGGTAGGCCAGATGTGCGTCAATATAGGCCAGCACATTGCGCAATGTGGCTGGCGCAAGCCCACCGGTTACCACCGGCGGCCGCCATTGAACGTTGCTGTAATGTTGAATCAGATGCGTCAGCAACAGCGAAGATGCCGCGCTGAGCGTTAGATGATTAGCCGGTTGCTGCCAGTCATTACCCAGTAAAAACTGGCGATAAACCGCCGTGATCCCCGGATCGCTGCCGAACGTATGTTCGTCCAGCGTGAAGTTGTAAGGGCTTTTGTCCCAAACTTTCTCACCCACTTCCCGCAGATGCGCGTCGGTACAATAAAGATGTACAAAGGAAAGATCGTCACGAATATCCCAACTGGATTCGCTCTCTTTCGGCATCAGGCAGAAGCGATCCGGGCCGCCGCCGTTTTTCCAGCCCCCTGCCGTCTTGTGATAGCTTTCGTAGCCATCCGCGATATATAAACTGAGCGTGTGGTGATCGCAATACTGAGTGATGGTGTCGCGCTTGTTCGACCACGCCGCCAGTTGGATCCCCGAATGTAACGCAACCGACTCATGCAGCACGGCATTATGTTTGCGTAAGTTTTCAAAGGCGCCATAGGGCTGAGACATACCATCACATTCAAAATAAGTTAGCAGGCTTTCAGTCTATATCAGCTACATGTTGTTAACAGCCTCCTTTTCACTTTCGCGAGAAAAAAAGCGCAAGATTTTGCAAGTCTGCCGCAATCAGATGAAAGCCAGCCCCGGCCAGCCATGACACTGTGTGCGCTTCAATACAAAAATGAGAGAGATGTATGAACGCATTGTTGTACTGCCTGGTGGTCGTGATATGGGGAACGACATGGATTGCCATTTACCTGCAGCAAGGTCCGGTAGCTGCCCCGGTCTCTATCTTTTGGCGCTTTGCGGTCGCCAGTTCGGTGATGATCCTTCTCTTACTGTTCAGCGGCAAATTGCGTAAGCTCTCCGGACGCGACCACCTGTTTTGTCTGTTACAGGGCGGGTGTGTTTTTTGCTTCAATTTCTGGTGTTTTTACACGGCCGCAGCGTGGATTAATACCGGTCTGGAGTCGGTAATTTTCTCGATGGCCGTGCTGTTCAATGCGGTGAATAGTTTTGTATTTTTTGGTCAAAAACCACCGATACGCTTTTATTTCGCCGCGGCGCTGGGGTTGACGGGTATCATCACCCTGTTCTGGCAGGATTTGGTCAATAGCGGCCTGAATCATACGCTGCTGTTGGGTATTGGTTTAAGCGCTCTGGGAACGTTTGGTTTTTCCCTGGGCAATATGATCAGCCTGCGCCATCAGAAAAAAGGGCTTGAAGTGATGACTACCAACAGCTGGGCCATGCTGTACGGTACCTTGCTAATTGCCATCATTGCACTGGTGCGCGAGGACAACTTCACGCCGCAGTGGACGTTCAGCTATCTTAGCGCGCTGTTATATCTGGCTATTTTTGGCTCGGTGATTGCTTTCGGCGCCTATTTCACACTGGTAGGACGCATCGGTCCGAGTAAGGCCGCCTACAGTACGTTACTTTTCCCGTTGGTCGCGCTGACGCTGTCAACATTGTATGAAGGATACGTCTGGCAGGTTAACGCAATTGCCGGATTAGTGCTGATTTTGCTGGGTAATCTGGTGATGTTTGCACGCCCGGAGGCGTTAGTGGGGAAACTGCTGTACCGTCGTCGGACGGCATAAAAAAAGCGCACCATCAAAAGATGGTGCGCTCAGCATTACTGTTTTTTGTTGACATCAAACATGGAGGCGTCTGTCGCCATGTCATCAACAACTTTCTTCAACGTTTCGAACGCCATCGGCGTACTTTCGTTGTTCAGGTCCTTGCCTTCACCCTGACGTACCACTTTAATCACCGGCTTATTGGTTGCCGCATCGATCAATTCACCTTCAAAATAGAGGTGAGTATCCATGGTGCGGTGACCTGTCGCCATTTGTGTCCCCGCTACGAGTAACGCAACCGGAACGACTTCATAGAACTGCAGCCCTTCCTTGCTGGTTGCGACACCGGTAATCGCGCCACGGAAAATCAGGCTGCGCGGGCCGGGGGTCGTCACCAGGGGTTTACGTTTACTAATGGCGGTTTTCATTTGCGTATTGGTATAGCTCAACAGTTTATCCAACACCTGTTGCCCAACCTGAGTCGTTGGTTTAGGAATCGGATAATAGGTTATCGGGTTATACACAATACTGTCATATTTGGACTCATTGAAGTTGGGATCAACCCAATGCAGCACAGGCTGTCCTGTTGCCGATTTCGTTTCCTTCAGGCCAGAGTAATCTTTTAAAAAACCTGAATATTTATCTGGCTGCGTGATTTTTGACGCACAGCCTGATAACGCCAGTAAACCCGTAAGCACTGCAACTTTAAATAAAGTTTGAGCACGCATGGAACGATCCCTTAGTATTTGCAGATATGCATCTGAAATAATAGCAAAAGGAAATCATTTTGGATGTGCGAAAAATGGTAAGCGCCGCACAATTTTATTTTTGCGCTCAGCACAAAAAATGCTGAACGCAGAGCGTGGGCCATCAGCCGATTTTGCGGGCCAGCATAGTCGCAAAACGCAGTTTAATACGATTGCCGTTTTCGTCTGTACGATGCAGTTCCCCCACGTCTTCGTTATATTTCAGCAGCTCCCATCCGCGGTAATAGTTGCGTAATTCCCCCGCTTTAAACGCGAACGGGAAGCCAACTGTGCACGGGAAATCATCGGTATCCATCGCCGCAACGATTAAGTTATATCCACCCTGTTTCGTGCAACGTTGCATATTTTCGATAAGCCCCGGAATGGTTTTCGCTTCGAGGAACATCAGCACTACGGTAGACAGGATAAAGTCGTATTCACCATCAAAACTCAACGCATTAAGGTCCGCGACGCTTGCCTGCAGATTAGTCAACCCTTCGGCTGCTTTGATACGCTCAAGGTTAGCGATGCTCATGGGATTTTTATCCCATGCTGTCACATCATAGCCGTTTGCCGCAAGGTACAGACTATTTCGACCGTTACCGCAGCCCAGGTCTAACGTTTTGCCTGGCTTAACAATTTTCGCCGCTTCAACGACATCGGAATGCGTACGGGTTAGATCGTATTTCTCAGTAAAGTAGTTTTCGTCGCAAAGGGTCATTATTTATCCTCAGATTTCAGTAATGCAGCACGCTCCGTGCGGATGAGCAGTTTCCCCTGCATCAACAATGCAAACGTACGTACCAGTAATAATGCAATGATAACATTGGTAAAAATAAACAGAGGGATCGACAGCATATGAAAAAATCCTGATTCGCTGCCGTGTCCCAGATGCAGCCCCGTTGTCGCCAGGGCCGACACGCCGAACGAGAAGCTCCAGAAAGACGCATTAAACGGCTGAGACAGATACCACGGCATGAGGCGTAGCATAAACAGCAGCTGCAGCAGACCATAGCCAAACAGCATTTTGGCCAACGTATCGCCCTCGCCGCCGTTGACGCTAAGCCAGGCGCTGCAGGCGACCAGCGCAGGTGCCAGCTGAATGCCAAGCGAGGTACGTAATGCCGTTGGCAGCTCGCCGCAACTGCGTAAACGCTGCAGGATCACCGGCTCGAGGCTGAGCCAGGAAAATACCCCTGCGCCCAAAAACACCAGTCCTGCGTCGTTGAAACCCAGCGCACCACATGCCATTGCGCTAATAAAGTTATTGGCGACAGTCGGCAAATACAGCCCCGGTGTGGTGGCTTCTTCTGGGTGATCTCCGCGCCATAATCCTGCCGTTTGCCAGGCCGCGTACGCCAGTTGGATAACGACCCCAATGCTGAACAAGCCAAGCGCCAGCGGTCGATACCACGGGACAAAACCAATCGCGACCAGCATGGTTGTGGCCGGAAACAGACTGACAAAGCTACTCATCACTGGATGACGAATCTCCGCCAAAACGCTATGCGGAAAACGCAGTAAACGACTAAAAAAGGCCAGCGTCAGCAGCCCCCAAATGACCATGGCCAGGATGACTAACCCATCGCCTATCCAGTGGCTCACAGGCCACGCCTGACTGGCATATCGCCACGCAAATCCCATCCCGATGATGCCCAGTACCATGCCAAAATAACCGGCCGGAAGATTAAGGACCCGATCACTATGCTTGTTATTACTCATTTTGTTTATTTTTTAAAGTATATTTGAAATGCATTTTATGGAAATTATGGCGATTTAGCCAGTACGGAAAACTTTGCTACGTTTAACTAAGGTACGCAACACGGAAATGAGCTATGACCAAATACCGTCTGAGCGACGAACCTCGCTCCTTCAGTTATCAGGATAATGGCAACAAAAGAAGCGTATTACTACGCCAGATAATTGCACTGATCGATTTTAATGATGTTCCGGCCGGCACGCCTGGTGGCTGGATTGATAATGAAGCCGTACTGGCGCAGTGCGGTGATTGCTGGATTTACGATGAGAACGCGATGGCATTTGCGGGGGCAACCATTTCTGGAAATGCCCGCATTACGCAGGCCAGCGTGGTCAGAGATGGCGCACAGATTGGCGGTGCCGTATGGATAGATCGGGCTGAAATTAGCCATGGCGCGCAAATACGTGACAACGTCACCATTCAAAATTCTGTTGTACGTGGCGAATGTTTTTTGTCGGGCGATGCACGTGTTCTGGGAGGCTCCGAAGTCATCGCCGCCAAAGGGTTAACCCGTGAAAGTGACCAGCCCCTACAAATATATGATCGCGCAACCGTAAACCATTCACGCATTGTGCATCAGGTGCAGATCTATGGCGATGCAACCATTGACTACGCTTTTATTGAACATCGCGCCGAGGTTTTTGATTGTGCCCGCATCGAGGGTAATGAGGAAAATAACGTTTGGATCTGCGATTGTGCGAAGGTATACGGCAACGCCCGCATCATCGCTGGTACCGATGAAGATGCGATACCGACCCTGCGCTATAGCTCCCAGGTGGCTGAGCATGCGGTGGTTGAAGGTAACTGTATCCTGAAACACCATGTGCTGGTCGGGGGGCATGCAAAATTACGCGGCGGGCCACTCTTGCTGGATGGACACATCCTGATTGAAGGCCACGCCTGTATTCTGGGTGAAGTGCTGATCGAGCATCATATTGAGATAACCGGTCAGGCCCACGTTGAAGCCTTTGATGGTGATGCAATCCATCTGCGCGGGCCAAAAGTGATCAACGGCGAACAGCGTATTACGCGCACCCCCCTCGCCGGTTTATTCTGAAACGCTATCAATGATACGGGCATAGAGATTCACATCATGATAACCATCATTGAGAAACTCTGCCTGCTTTAAACACCCTTCCAGCTGAAAACCGTTGCGCAGCGCCACCTGGTTACTTTCCAGGTTATCGACGCGGCATTTAATAATGAACCGACGGATCTCGCCACGCTGAGCATAATGATGAATCAGTGCCTGTAGCGACCGGGACATAATACCCTGTCCCTGATGAACTTCATCCAACCAGTAGCCAATGTAAGCCGCTTTATTCAGCGGTTCTATTTGGTTAAATGAAATAACGCCAACCACTTCACCTTGTTTGAAGATAAGGAACATTTTGGCGTAGCCACGCTGGTGCAACATCATATTCCCCTGCACATTCTTACGCGTATCGTTCTCAGATTCGACAAGCTGCGGCCAGTTCAGCGACCGCTGGAGCCACACTTTATTTTTGAGCACCAGTCGATGCAAAGGCGTGACGTGTTGTTCTTCTACTGCCCGCAGTTCCAGCGTGTCACTGACGGTAATAATTTCTGACATGTTTATCTCCTTGGCGATTGTAAACGGGGGATTTCTGACTGGCAGTAGCCGATATTAATCTGCTTAGCGCCGTGGATGTCATATTTTTATGCTGTAACAGCAATCACTTAGAAACAATCTCTGGCGCGGAAGCCGTTACTCTGGATGTCCGGTTATCCCATGCCTGGATAGGCCGTAATGATGACAACAACACTTTCATTCTATTGCTAAGGAGCAAGCATGGCAGCACCTTTGGGTCGTTTAGCACTTATTCCGCTTTTACTGATTACCGCCTGTCACCAACCCGTCCCCACCACGCAAGCGGGTCCTGTCCCCTTTGCCGTTAACAAACAACCGGTTGTAGATAATACCACGCTGGAAATTTCCCGTAGCGCGCTGGAATATAACATTCATAAGGTTCAGCAACTGCTGGGAGACAAAACCCGGATGTGCGCCATTCTTAAAGGCGATGCGTATGGCCACGATCTCTCACTGGTTACGCCGGTGATGATGCAAAACGGTGTGCAGTGTATTGGCATCGCCAGCAACGAGGAGATTAGCATTGTTCGTCAGTCAGGCTATACATCGCAGCTGATGCGCGTTCGCAACGCGACGGAAAAAGAGATGCGCCAGGCGGCGGATTTTGATACCGAAGAGCTGATTGGCAATCTGGATATGGCTAAACGTCTGAGTGCAATTGCCCAGGAGAAAGGGAAAACGATTCGTATTCATCTGGCCCTGAACTCTGGCGGTATGTCACGAAACGGTCTGGAAGTCAGCACCGCGGCAGGTCTGGAAGAGGCCCGCGCCATTTCCACGTTACCCGGTCTGAAAATTGTTGGCATCATGTCACATTTCCCGGAAGAAGATGCGGCGGTGGTTAAACGCGATCTGGCCCGTTTCAATACGCAATCGGCCCAGGTACTCAAAATTACCGGGCTTAAGCGCGAAGATGTCACCCTGCATGTCGCGAATACGTTCGCCACCCTGACCGTTCCTGAATCCTGGCTCGACATGGTGCGTGTTGGCGGTATTTTTTATGGCGATACCATTGCCAGCACCGAATACAAACGCGTCATGACGTTTAAATCCGCAATCGCGTCGGTAAACCATTACCCCAAAGGAAATACCGTCGGCTATGACAGAACCTATACCCTTAAACGTAATTCCGTTCTTGCCAATATTCCGACGGGTTATGCTGATGGATATCGTCGCGTGTTCAGTAACGTGGGGCACGTATTGATCCACGGCCAGCGGGTTCCTGTACTGGGTAAAACATCCATGAATACCGTGATTGTTGATGTGACCGATCTACCGCAGGTTGCCTCCGGCGATGAAGTGGTGTTATTCGGTAAACAGGGAAATGCGCAGGTGAGCGCAGAAGAAGTCGAAGAAATTAGCGGCGCGCTGTTCACTGAAATGTCGATCCTCTGGGGGGCGACAAACAAACGCGTGATGGTCGATTAACGCCTAAAACAGGAAGGGCTTCCTTTTCTCGCTGGAAGCCCTTTTACACAGTGAGAACAGTACTATTTAGCTCTCACTGACACTCTCTCTTTGCAAAATTTTGAGCAAATCTTCCTTCAGGTGAAGTTTCTGTTTCTTAAGACGAACAATGTCCAAACTGTATCCCCGACCATCCGAACCTTCCAGTCTGGAAATCTCATGATCAAGGCTGTTGTGTTTTTCGAATAAGGACAGAAAACGAGGATTCTCGGATTTCAGTCGGGAAATAAGGTCTCTGTATTCTGGAAACATACTTTCTCCCTGTTAGTGGACAAGAACGTGTATAAGAAATACACACCTTCAGCTTATCGGTTTGAGTCAGGGAAAAATGCGAGCAGGATCGAGTAAATAGTGTACAGAATTTTTTAAGAAAATGACGAACATGGCTCCCCGTCAGGAGAGCCATAACGGTGAGGATCAACGCATTTCGCGGTCGTCAACGTACTGACGTTTATCCGGCGCTGGCGGGAAGTACTGATACAGCCAGGTTTCACTGATGGCGTCGCCCTGACAACACAGGAACATACGCATATCTACCGGATCGGTTGAGTCAGAAGTCGGATACCAGTCAAACTGAATGCGGTAGCCGTCGATAGGTTCAACGTAGAGGATCTCAATCTGTTTCGCTTCACCACTCGAAAGCGTAATTACCGGTTCAATACCTTTCGGCGCGGCGGCTTTTAAATCTCCACCAACGAAATCAACGGCAAAACGTCGTGCCCATTTTTCCGGGTAGTGCTCGCCCGGCGCCCATCCTTCCGGGAAGCCGCCCATACCTGTACGGGTCGCCATCACGCGAGCCAGCGGAGAGCGCACCGGCGGCTGAGCGCTCCAGTACAGGCGATATTTGAATTCCAGTTCATCGCCGGCTTTGATCTTCTTCTCCGGCTGCCAGAAGCAGACGACGTTATCCAGCGTTTCACCAGTCGTCGGGATCTCCATTAAGCCAATGGTTCCCTTGCCCCACTGGTTACGTGGCTCGACCCACAGGCTGGGGCGCTTGTTGTACCAACCCATAATGTCCTGATAGTGGGAGAAGTCACGATCCAACTGCAGCAGGCCAAATCCGCGCGGGTTGTTATCGGTATAGGCATTAAACTGCAGTTTTTGCGGGTTATTCAGCGGACGGCAGATCCACTCGCCATTGCCCCGCCACATCGCCAGACGGTCGGAGTCATGAATTTGCGGGTGAATGGTGTCACACATCCGGCGTTCATTGTTACCACAGCTGAACATGCTGGTCATCGGCGCAATACCGAGTTGCTTGATGTCTTTACGTGCATAGACATGATTCTGTACATCCATGATCACCTGCGTTTTCTCACAGTGGATCACAAACTTAAACGCGCCGGTCACGCTTGGGCTATCGAGCAGTGCATAAACAGTAAATGAAGTGGCGCCCGGTTTAACCGTTTCGAACCAGAATGCGGTGAAGTCCGGGAACTCTTCTTTGCTGTCGGTATACGTATCAACCGCCAGACCACGCGCCGACAAACCGTACTGATAGGTGTCATCTACGGCGCGAAAATAGCTGGCACCGAGGAAAGACACGACATCGCGACGAGCCAGTTCAGGCGCTTTGAACACGCGGAAACCGGCGAAACCGAGATCGGTTTGCCCTTCCAGCTGTTTGGTATCCACACCGGCATCGTTGTACTTGAAAAGCTCCGGGCGGAAGTGGATCTCACGCGCCATATGCGTACTGTCATCAACCGAGTACATGCGTACGCGGCGACGGAAGCCCATTCCCACATGGAAGAACTGCGCGTCAAGCTGACGATTTTCAACGTTGTTCCACAGTGACTGTTCTGCGTCGTACTGAATACTGTTGTAAGCCTGCGGCGTCAGTTTAGCCAGCGTATCCGGCAATGCGCGCGGCGCGCCGCCCCAGGGTTTCTGTGCTAAATCATGGGCCATCGATTGCAGAACGGAAAAATCAAAACGTACGGTTTTTCCGTCTGCAATGTCAGACTCTGCCGCATAGGCGGCGCGGGAAAAGAGTGATGCAATACCACTGGTTCCGCACACGGCGGCCACTGCCATTGAACCTTTAATAAATCGTCTGCGATTCATGCCTGAAAGTGAGTCCTTCTGGTCGTGTAAATGGTCCCGCGCCGGTCAAAATCTGCGGCAAGAGAGTGCACATTTCTGACCGCTCACTCTAGACAAAATTCATTAATAATCCAATTGTTGGTCGACGATTATCTGTACAAAATCGAAAATATTTTATGTCGATGAGAACAGGCCGAATCCCGTGTAAATTCAGTTAAAGTAAACCACACCGCCGTTTACTACGTTCTTCTGCCTCCTGATACAACGCAAACTCATCATATACTGCGCAGCCCAGCGCCTGTTCAAAGGCATCGCGGCTGGAATTACCGTGGCTGCGCACCTGCGTTTCATTACCCAGATTAGACTGGAAAATCCCTGCGGCGCTCACGGGCAAAAAATCCTCGTAGGTGATGGGTTGCGCAACCAGCCACCCTCGCTCAATGAGCGGCTGCGGGTCGTCATCCGGACGGATAGCCTGCCGATGCGCCTCGCCCGACGGCGTCAGGCGATAACGGAACCAGGCAAGCCCTTGCTGGCGCAACAGAAACTCACTGTCCGGGAACGCCTTAAACACGTCCTGAAGATGCAACTGGTGCGTCAGGTTATCTTTCCCCGTCCCCGCTTTACTCAACAGTTCGTCATACAACGCCCGGCCTTTTGGCGTCAGCGCCACACCACGTTGCTCGATTTCGCCAAAACGTGCTGTGTGAGTCCCACGCATTTCGCCGGCAAACAACACCGGTTCTTCCAGCGCCTTAAAGCTGGTCTGGCGCAGCAAGATAGGCACCTCGCGCCGTGGTGGGCCTTCAATGAGAATTTTCGGTGCAATACCGCACTCCGGCATCATCGACTGCACCCGATCGATATCCAATGTACGCGGCGTCAGATGGTTGATATGACAACCAGGGAAGCACACCACATCGGCAATCAGTCGATGCTCGTTATGCAAGGCATGATACGTTTGTTCATCTACGGTGGCGTGTTGATGCCAACGGAACGTTTCCAGTGCTTCATGCACAAATTCCTGAGCTTGTGCGGGTGTGAAACTACCCTGTGCATCAAACTCATCCAGCAGTTCGTGACAACGACGCGTGAAAATATCACGCTTTGCAAGGATCTCCGCTGCCTGCTGGCGCAACACCGCGTTCTCGATTAATTCGAGGCGTAATAACGAGGTAAATACCCGGAACGGGTTGCGCGAAAGCGAAGCATCGTCGATGGGACGAAACGCCGTGGAATGGACTGGGACGCCGGCCTGGGAGAGATCGTAATAGCTAACCGGATACATCCCCATAATGGCAAACATCCGCCGTAGTGTAGACAACTCCTGCGCAGTACCGACCCGAATTGCCCCATGGCGTTCAACATTGAGCCGTGCCAGTTCATCCGCATTGGCCAGTTTTTCATGCAGCGTCGGATTATTTTCCAGTACCGCCAGATTCACATCAGCGACAAGTTCCAGCAACGTGCCATACTGCGGGACTTCCTGCTGGTACATTGCTGACATTGCCTGCGAAAATTGTTCCCGAATCTCATCAGCCGTGATGGTGTTCGCCATAATGTCATGCCTCCAGTGAATATTACCTGGAGTGTAGAAAACGCCGCTGAGTCCGGTGGGAAGAATTTACAAACTGTGATCCCGCATAAATTCCCCCCACCCACAAAGGCAGTGAACTGAAGCTTACTGACGCGGTTTTAACTGACGTTCCAGCCATGGCAACATCTGTTTTTTACGACTGAGCATGCCTTCGACCTTGCAGGGTTGCGGTAACTCTGACAACTCAGATCCAGCGAACCACAGTCTGGTATCGCCAAGATTGATGTCCGTCAGCATCAGTACCACCAGCGCAGCCTGATTTTCCTCAGCATAACGGGTCATCTCCTCGCGGAGATCGTCCAGCATACCGTCAACCTGGCGCAATGCATACAGCTCGAGTTGCGCCACGCAGACTTTATGCCCATGAATGGTGAACGTTTTAATGTCTTTATGCAGCAGCTCACGGGCACTCATGTCTTCGACGCTGGTTTTGGCCGACAACAGATCACGGCTAAAAGCGTCCAGATCCACACCCGTTTTTTGGGCCAGAGCCCCCACCGCCTGGCTGTCATCCGGTGTAGTAGTCGGCGAGCGAAGCGTGACAGTGTCACTTAAAATAGCCCCCAGTAGCAAAAAAGCCTCCGCAGACGACAGCTGACTGCGCTCGTCATCCGCCATCAGTTGCCACAACAACGTCGCACTGCTGCCAACAGGTTTGACCCAGACCTCTGGAGGAAGACGAGTCACTAATCCGCCGAGTCGATGATGGTCGATGATACCAACGACATTGCTCTCAGACAGCGATTCCGGCCCCTGTGTCGGTTCGGTGAAATCTACCACCCAAACATCCTGATCGGTCAGCGGAAACGAGAGTCGTTCGGGCATGTCCAGTCCTGCATGCGCAAAGATAAATTGCGTTTCGCGGTTCGGTTCGCCCAGACGCCATGCCGTCGCCTGCTGGCCGCGTAACGTAAGCCAGCGAGCTGTCATTGCCGCGGTGCAAATGGCATCGCTATCGGGGTTAAGGTGCCCTATTACATGGATCATGGTCAGTGCCTTGTGATGATGGATGATGAAAAAGCGAACAATTGTCCGAGTATAACGACTGGCTACATTCCCTTCCATGATCCCACTACGCGGTCATGCTGTACAAAACATAAGCAAAATAAATCAGTTGTAAGTAAAACGCGTTAAATGTTAATAATATTTTGCTATCAAGTTATCAAAAACAAACAACTTCACTTGTCACCAATACGGCTCTGTTTTTAACATCGCTTATGGAAAAAAATGTTCTGTTCAATCAGCGCATTCGCTTGCGCCATCTTCATACTTTTGTCGCCGTTGCCCAACAGGGAACGTTGGGACGTGCGGCCGAAACCCTTAACCTGAGTCAACCAGCCCTCTCCAAAACACTGAACGAACTGGAGCAACTGACCGGAACCCGACTCTTTGAACGCGGTCGCCTTGGTGCACAATTAACGTTGCCCGGCGAGCAGTTTCTTACCCATGCGGTAAGAGTGCTTGATGCACTCAACACTGCCGGGCAGGCATTAAATCATCGTGAAGAATCTCAGAATGATGTCGTGCGTATTGGTGCCTTGCCAACAGCTGCGTTGGGTATTCTTCCGGCGGTAATCGGTCCGTTCCATAAGCAGCAAATGGAGACTACTCTGCAAGTTGCCACCATGAGTAATCCCATGATACTGGCCGGTTTAAAATCCGGGGAGATCGACCTCGGTATTGGCCGTATGGCCGATCAGGAATTGATGGTCGGTCTGAACTACGAACTGTTATTTCTGGAATCGCTCAAACTGGTCGTGCGTCCTAACCATCCATTGTTACAGGAAACCATCACACTGAGCCGGGTGATTGAGTGGCCAGTGGTGGTTTCGCCGAAAGGAACCGCCCCTCGCCAGCATGCTGAGGCATTGTTGCAAAGTCAGGGCTGTAAAATGCCGCCGGGTTGTATTGAAACGCTGTCAGCATCGCTCTCCCGTCAACTGACGGTTGATTACGACTATGTGTGGTTTGTCCCTTCAGGCGCGGTTAGAGAAGATCTGCGCCAGGCAACGCTGGTGTCATTGCCAATTCCCACCCACGGTGCGGGTGAACCCATCGGTATTCTTACTCGTGTCGATGTGCAACTCTCTCAGGCCGCCCAGATCCTTATCGCCGCAATACGCAAAACCGTACCTGTTTAATCGTATTGATGATTGGGTCTGTTATTACCGGCAGGCCCACCCCATGTAAATGTTCAATATATGGACGGTAAAACCGTCATAAAACACAGCTAAAAGCGTATTTTTCCTTACAAGTAAATTAAGCAATGCTTATTATTGATGATATCTCTGTCGAATAATGGCGGATGAAATTCTCTACACAAACTTACATCTATAAATTTTCCTTTAGAATTCAATGAGGAATAAAAAAATCAATCCAATCAATTTAATTAAAATTTTACATTAAATAATTAGCTTTTGCCCCTAATCAAATTCTTAAAAAAAACCAACCCCAACTTCACCTGCTATCCAGTCAGAATCTCGGGATATATAATGCCTTCGCTATTTAATTTGTTATTAAGGAAAATGACGTGAAATTTGTTAATTGTTTAAGTGCAGCAGCGCTTCTGATCGCAGGGGCTGCTTTTCAGGCCCAGGCGGCTGGTTCTGATTCTGCAAACATTGATTTTGCAGGAAACATTACATCATCAACCTGTGATGTCAGTATTGATGGTATTTCTGCTTCCAAAGAAGTCAAACTGCCAGATATCACCGTTTCTGCGATGCAAGCGGCTGTCAGCAGTCCTGCGATGAAAACCAAATTTCAGATCACCGTTAAAAACTGCGCCACTGAACCAGCGGGCGGTAAAGTAAAAGGGCAATTTTCAACCTCCGGTAATTACAACAGCACCAGCAAAGCATTGTTAAATACTGCAGCAGGAGACAAAGATGCGGGTTTCCAGGTAGAAGATACCGCAACCAGTACCATTATCGATTTTACATCAGCCACACCGCAATCTGAAGCCGCTTATAGTTCCACCAACGGTGCTGAATTTAATTACACCGTTGGTTATATCTATTCAGGTTCTGGTACGCCGACTGTTGGTGTAGTGAAAGCGAATACCACCTTTGTAACAACCTACCCCTAACAAGCTGTATAAGATCAACATTAGTTAATAACTCTGCTGCAACTTTTAATTCAAGGTTGCAGCTATTTAACCAAGATATAAATGATATGAATCTACAAAATACATTCAGAATAATTATACTTTCTACCACTATCTCTTTTAGCTATTCGTCAGTCGCCAGCATAGTGATTAACGCTACCCGTGTCATTTACCCTTCCGACGCGAAAGAGGCGCTCATTAAAATGGTGAATCAGGGGCAACAACCTTTATTAGTCCAGTCCTGGTTAGACGATGGTCATGAAGATGTTGATCCGCAAACCTTAAACGTTCCTTTTATCGCCTCCCCCCCGGTAAGTCGGGTCGATCCTAAACAGGGATTGACCGTACGCTTAAACTGGGACGGTCAACCGTTACCTACCGATCGTGAAAGCGTGTATTGGTTTAATGCACTTGAAATCCCCGGCAAAAATAAAGATGCCGCCAAATCGAATCAACTGCAGATCGCGCTGAAAACCCGCATCAAAGTATTTTATCGCCCGGCATCCCTTCCAGGTTCGGCGGATGACGCAATCCAACATCTGAAATGGAGCCTTGCTAACCAAGGTAAACAAGTTTGGGCGACGGCGAAAAATGACTCCCCTTACTTTGTCTCGCTGGTCGGTGCGAAGATTATCTCTGGGGGTAAAAAATACAGCATTGAACCCGATATGGTCGCCCCCTTTTCCAGCGCAAGCTATGAAGTGAAATCACTCACTACCCCGCGTTTTGAATCCGTGTCATGGACTGCTGTCAATGATTACGGTGGTAACGTTGACGCAACAGGAAAATAGTAAAATTCGCGCAAGGATTGCCCTAATGTCGATGTCAAAACGCCGCATGGCTACCTCTGTATGGATATTGTTGGTTATTTGTCAGACAGGATTTGCTGACGATAATTACATTGAATTCAACGATGACTTTATCTTCAGCAATGCAGGTAAAAAATCGACAATCGACGTGTCACAATATGCGCGCGGCAACCCGGTGAAACCCGGTATTTATACCGTCTCCGTTTGGATTAACGGTGAGCAACAGCAAACTGCAAAGATCCAGTTTATTGACAACCACACCCCGAACGCGTCTCCCTGCCTGACTCGTGAGGTGCTCGATGAAGCAAACGTTGATGTAAGCAAACTCCCCACGGCAGATGCGGACGAAGGTGAATCGCAATGCTATATACTGGCGGATTATTACCCCTCATCCAGCGTGAGTTACGATCCTAATTCACAGATCCTGATGCTCACAATTCCGCAGCTGTTTCTCGTCAGCCACCCTGCGGGTTATGTCAACCCCGCACGTTGGGATGCCGGTATTCCTGCTGCAATACTGAACTGGAGCTTCAGTGGCTACCACAGTGAAAACGACGGTAGCGCCTCTGACAGTGGTTATCTGGGGCTCGGCTATGGTCTCAATCTGGGAGCATGGAGGTTACGCTCCAGCGGCGCGCTGAACTGGGCAAAAGACGATAGCGCGACCTGGGACAACTACGACCTCTATTTGGCTCGCGATTTACCCCCTCTCCGGGCACAAATGGAACTGGGCCAGGTCACCTCTCGCAGCGAAGTCCTGGATAGTATCGGCATTAAAGGCGTACATCTGTATAACGACAAACGCATGGATCCACATGACGGTCGCTACGTTCCCGTCATCAACGGCGTGGCCAACAGTAATGCCAAAATTACCGTACGACAGCAGTCGCGCATCATCTATGAAACCACCGTTCCCCCAGGTCCTTTTGCTCTGAAAGATTATTATGTGGCAATCAACGGCGCTGACCTCGACGTTACCGTGGAAGAAGCTGATGGGTCAAAACGGTTATTCACCGTACCGTATGCCTCTGTTGCTCAGTTAATGACCAAAGGTGAAGTTGACTGGGATTTTGCCGTTGGGACATTAGACAACGATGACAACAGCGATTCTCCCTGGGTGCTCACCACTAACGGTAATTATGGATTGAGCGATATTTTCACGCTGTATGGCGGCATACAGTCAATGGAAGAAGACTATCTGGCGGGGATGCTGGGTCTGGCGATGAATACGCGTCTTGGTGCTATCGCAGTCGATGTTATCCACTCTCGCGCTTCACTTGAAGATATTGGCACTCTGCAGGGGCAGAGTTACCGTGTAAGCTACAGTAATGTGCTGGACGCAACACAGACCAATTTCAGCTTTAGCGCCTATCGATACAGCACCAAAGATTACCTCTCGCTTAATGACGTCATCTCTTTGCAAAATAGCATCGATAGTTATAGCGATGATCACGATACTAACCGTAACGATGCGTATCGCAACAGCTACAGCCATTCCAAAAATGAGCTTCAGGCTAACGTCAATCAACCTATCAACCTTAACGGCGAAGATTACGGTTCATTTTATCTCAGCGGCACCTGGACGAGTTACTGGGGTAGCTCAGACAAAACGTCTCAGTATTCGCTGGGCTACAGCAACACTTTCCGCTCCATCTCGTGGAATATCTCGCTGCAGCGCAGTTATAACGAATGGGGCGATGAAGATGACAGCCTGTACGTTGGGTTGAGTATTCCTTTTGGTAGCAACGCTCAAAACGATCAACCAGCCTTCTCCAGTCTGAACCTCAGCGCCAATAGCGACTTTAGCGGCAACAACGGTTTCACCAGTACGGCCAGCGGCAACAGTAGCAACAATAAATGGAACTACAGCCTCAGCACCACCGCTAACCAGGCCAGTCAGGGAGAAGACACCTATTCCGTCAGCGGATATTCCACCTATAACGGCGCGCATGGAGCAACCAGCGTTTCCGCTACGGTCGATAAAAATCATAACCAGCAGTATTCCCTAAACAATAACGGCGGTGTGCTGTTACACAGCGGTGGATTGACGCTCTTACCGGGTAATGTCAACGCACAAAGCGCCATAGCCCTTATTGAAGCGCAAGGTGCAGATGGCGCGACCACCACCAATGGGTATGGTGAGATTGACAGTGCCGGATACGCAGTTGCCACCAGTCTTTCACCTTATGCCGAGAATACCGTCGGACTGGATCTCAGCACCATCAAGGCGGACGTCGAAGTGAAAAATACCTCCGCCGCCGTGGTTCCGCGCGATGGTGCCGTGGTGAAAGTCACCTTCGCCACCCAGCAAGGTCAATCGGTGTTTGTCACGCTCAGACGTAGTGATAACAGTTTCATTCCATTGGGCGCGAACATTCTCAATGAGCAGGGAAAATCCGTTGGCGCAATAGGTCAGGCGGGCCGCGCCTTTTTACGCGGGATCGAACAACGTGGCAGCCTGAAGGTTATTTGGGGGAGCGACACGGCAAGCTACTGCGATGTAACCTACCAGATCCCTGACGCGCCCGCGATGATCGGAAAATCAATTCGTCTGGAGACGTTAGTCTGCCAAATGCCAGGATCCGGGAAGTAGCTTATGCGCCAGGTAATGCTTGTTTCTTTTCTATTATGCAGCCCGCATCTCTTTGCGGCGGATGTCGTGGTTAACTTTAAGGCCAATTTGCTTGCTATGACCTGCACCGTCAATATTGTTGTTGGTTCAAGCAAAGCGGTGAACCAGACCATTGATTTTGGTGTATTAACCCGCGCAGAACTGGAAGCTCAGGGCGCTAATACGCTGAAAGATTTTTCGTTGCAGTACAGCAACTGCACGATCGGATCCAGTACAAACCAGACGGTTACCTGGATGAAAACGGGTATTAAAGCCTCTTCGTGGTACAACGGCTATCCAACCGAACTCTATGGTGGGAATAACGGGGCCGCAGCGGTTTTGTATCGTTCTGGCTCCCCAAATTCTCTGTTAGTTCTCAATAGCAGTACGCCGTTTGACTGGACCTCGACTGAGCGCACCAATAAGGCCCTGAACCTGGTTTTATCTCTGCGTCCGACGTCTTACTCAACCACCGCGACAAGTGGCACCTTCAACGGTTCGTTGACGTTCACCACCACCTATCAGTAGGAGCCACCATGAAATTTTTACCAATAGCCTTATTGCTGATATCCACGCCGCTATGGGCCGCAATCAGTACCAATACCAATGTATTAACGGTAAAGGCAGAACTGGTTACCGGTAGCTGTTATATCGCCGCTTCTGATATAGATTTAGGTGACCTGGACGCAAGCGAATTCTCTGCGGGTGGCGCATGGGCGGATTTATCTGCCACTACGCAGGGAAACGTAACCTTAGCAGGGCAAATGCTTACTCTGAGCTGCGACTCAGGGTCCGTTGCCAAATCTCTGGTAATGAGCATCAAACCGCAAAAGGCGCAGCTAACCGGTAACCAGATCTTCCCTAATGAATATACTGGGCCAACAGGGCGAGTTAAATCAACAACCGCAGCAGGTAATGTTGGCGTTGTCGCTTTTTATGGCGGAAAAAATGTTTTAAATAAAGACAATACTTCCGAAGTTATTATCGATAGTAACTATATTGGTATCGATGGCAATAAAGTCCTTCCTGTCCTGCGCGCCCGCTTCCAGAAAATAGATTCATCAAAACCGGTCACCCCAGGTGGGGTATTAAGCCAGGTACAAATTAGCGTGAGTTATAAATGACTATTAAACAGAGATTAGTAACTATGAGCCCAGTTGTTATGCGTTTAATTGTTGCTACCGGATTACTAATATTAAGCGTTTGTGTCCGCCCCGTTCTTGCTTACGAATGCAGTTTTCAACCCGATAATCAATCTCAAATTCTTAGTGCAGGTACATTTACTGTAACTAATTTTAATCCATCAAATACTGCACTCACTTTATTAGGTAGTTTCCCCCAAATTAGGGTTGCTCTTCTTGAGTGCGGTACCGGGAATGATGGTGCCGATTGGTATGGATGGACAGATGTTTCAAATACGGCAGGTGTGAAATCCGGCACTTATCAAGGAACCGGCTATTCGTATTATAGAGTTTTTTGGCCGACCAATATCCCAGGAATTTACTATTCAGTTAACATTACAGATCCGAACAGAGGGTCTTCTTATAAAGCATATTTACCTGACTCAACATCAGAAACCCGCCTGTTGGATTTTAGTGGTAATAACGATGACACTTCAATATACGCAACAATTGAAATTTGGCAATACGGTACAGTGACGGCGGTTGGTGATGCTCATCCTACTCAAACAGGCCTAATCGGAACATTTCGTGCGGGTTCGCTTGATAACGGTGACAGCGAAAAACTGAAAATTAATGTAAACGCGTCCTCTTTCACCGTTAAATTTACTACGCCAACCTGTAACCTATCCGTTTCCCCCACCACCATCGACTTTGGCGATGTGGGTAATGACAAACCACGAAAAACCTTCACCTTGAAAAATAGCAACTGCGTTAATGCTTCAGGGGTTACCCTTAAACTGACGTCGACCAAAGCGGCTTATGATAATAGCGGGTTGTCTATTCTCGCCAATACCACGACTGGCACCTCAGCAGCGGGCGGACGGGGAGTGGCGGTTTCTTACGAGGGATCGTCCCGGCAATATCTGTCGGCGAATGACACAAATTCTTCAGTGTCCATCGACTTTGGTTCCATCGTAACGGCGAAAGATATCACCATGGCCGGATTACTCACCTGTACCTCCGCCAGCAACAACAGTACCTGTGATGACTACACCCCCGGAGCCTTCACCGCCGTAGGCACCCTCAGCGCGACGTACAAATAAATAAGAAATCCGGTAATACAAAGAATCGTATTACCGGATGACTGACCTGTCAGAATGTTTCCCAGTTATCCGTATTTACCGTGTTTGATTTTGGCAGTGAAACCGATGGATTAACGGCAGGTGTAACGCGTTTAATTGCGCTTGTCCCGGTTAAACGGAATGTGCCGACGGCTTCCGTTAAGCGTGCGGCCTGCTCTTCAAGAGAGGCCGCAGCGGCCGATGCTTCTTCAACCAGTGAGGCGTTTTGCTGCGTGACCTTATCCATCTCTGAAATCGCCTGGCTTACCTGGACGATACCCCGGCTTTGTTCATCAGAGGCCGCCGCAATTTCCAGCATAATGTCGGTGACACGTTTTACCGCATCGACAATATCCGTCATCGTATTGCCTGCCGCGACCACTTCTCCGGATCCCTGGTCAATCAGTCGGACTGATTCGCTGATCAATCCTTCTATTTCTTTTGCCGCCTGGGCGCTGCGGCTTGCTAACGTACGTACCTCACTGGCTACGACGGCAAACCCTCTCCCCTGTTCGCCTGCCCGCGCCGCTTCGACCGCTGCGTTCAGCGCCAGGATATTGGTCTGGAAGGCAATGCTGTTTATAACGGCGGTAATTTCGGAGATTTTCTTCGAACTTGTTGAGATATTCCCCATGGTTTTAACCACGCCAGAGACCATCTGACCGCCCCGGCTGGCCTTGCCGGAAGCATCTTCCGCCAGCGTGCTCGCATGATGCGCGTTGTCGGCGTTTTGCTTCACCGTAGCCGTCAGTTCTTCCATGCTGGCCGCCGTTTGTTCAATCGCCGCGGCCTGTTGTTCAGTTCGTGAAGAAAGATCGGTATTGCCCGCAGAAATCTCACTGGTACCACGGTAGATTTCTTCCGCCCCCTGACGTACCGTGCCCACCGTTTTCCCAAGCGATCGTTGCATTGTTTGCAGATGACGGCTCAGGCGACCAATTTCGCTGCGCCCGGTTGGTTCCTCCGGCATCGTCAGATCGCCCGCTGAAATTTGCTCAATGCGCTGGGCCGCACGTAACAAAGGATGAATAACGGTACGGCGCAAAACAATGAACGTCATCACGGTCAGCGCCAGCGCAAGAACGAATGCACCCAGCATAAAGGCCATGCCAAGCTGTGTACGTTGGTGCGCCTGTTCGCTTAACTGATTCGCCCTGGCGGTACGAATATCGATCGCCTTTAACAACACCTTGTTGTAAGCAGAGTCCAGCGGTCTGGCCTGTTCATTTTCATGGTTGATGATCGCCTCGAACATACCGTTTTTAGCGTACTTCAGCATAGGCTGTAAGCCGTCGATATAGGCTTTGAAATTGGCGCTCAGTTCAGCGTCTAACGCCTCTCCGTCAGTGGTTTTCACCGCACGCGCCATATAGGTATTAAAACCGTCCTGCGATTGCTTAATACGTTTTTCTGCCTCGGCAATATTGGCCTTCATGTCATCCATTTCAGCAATACGGCTCGCCGCACCAGCATGGATCATGTTGATACGCGCGGTGCGTAAGTGGTTAGAGCTGTTAGATAACCCCATCCGAACCTGAATCTCATCGGTTACATCGCGCTGATCGCGATCGGCCTGCATAAGAAAATAACCTGCCAGCCCTGAACTTAAGGCGAACAGCAGAAGGATGCCACCGAGAATGGAGGAAAACAGCGGAACCAGCCGGATTTGATGCAGAAAGCCCAGTTTATGCTGGGCTTGCATCGATGTAGTGTTGTCCATGACCGTCGACTCTCTTGTAGGGTTTATGCGTGAAAACACGCCCGTTAGATAGTCATCGGCAATCCGGGAAGTTTACTTACCGTGAAAAGCGCCGGATTCGTCACACTTTCACAACATCATTCAAAGAAATTCAGGAAAGTGCCAGCGGTGAAATCCGCTGGCCAATGAATCAGTTATCACCAAAATGGATAACGGTACGGATGGATTTACCCTGATGCATTAAATCGAACGCGTCGTTGATCTGCTCCAGCGGCAGGCGATGCGTAATAAACGGATCTAACTGAATTTTTCCGCTCATTGCTTCTTCGACCATACCCGGCAACTGGGTGCGCCCTTTTACACCGCCAAACGCGGAACCGCGCCACACGCGCCCGGTTACTAACTGGAACGGACGTGTTTTGATCTCCTGACCAGCACCCGCCACGCCAATGATGATGCTTTCACCCCACCCTTTATGGCAACACTCCAGCGCCGCACGCATCACGTTAACGTTGCCGATACACTCAAAGCTAAAGTCCACGCCACCGTCGGTGAGCTCAACAATCACGTCCTGCACCGGCTTATCGTAATCGTTCGGGTTGATGAAATCGGTCGCGCCCATTTCACCCGCCAGCTTAAATTTTTCCGGATTAGTATCAACGGCCAGAATACGCCCGGCTTTCGCCTGTACCGCGCCCTGAATCACCGCCAGGCCAATACCGCCCAGACCAAATACGGCCACGGTATCGCCTTCTTTCACTTTCGCGGTGTTATGGACCGCTCCGATCCCGGTGGTGACGCCACAGCCCAGCAGACACACTTTATCCAGTGGAGCTTGCGGATTAACCTTCGCCAGCGAGATCTCCGCGCAAACGGTGTATTCACTGAAGGTACTGGTACCCATATAGTGATAGATGGGTTCGCCGTTATAAGAAAAACGCGTAGTGCCATCCGGCATCAGGCCTTTACCCTGGGTAGCCCGTACGGCCTGACACAAGTTAGTTTTGCCAGACTTACAGAACTTACATTCACCACATTCTGCCGTGTACAGCGGGATGACATGATCGCCCGGTTTCAGGCTGGTGACGCCCTCACCCACTTCAACCACGATACCCCCGCCTTCATGACCGAGTACCGCCGGGAACACCCCTTCCGGATCGTCGCCAGAGAGCGTAAAAGCGTCAGTATGGCACACGCCGGTGTGGGTAATTTTAACCAGCACTTCACCTTTCTTTGGCGGTGCGACGTCGATCTCGACAATTTTTAACGGCTGACCGGGGCCGAATGCAACTGCTGCGCGTGATTTCATTTGTCTCTTCCCATTATTGCGAGGTGATGGTGTTATTTTAGATAAGCGCGCAGAAGATGGCCGATTTCAGCCATGCGCACAGCACGCTGGTCTGGGGTAGTCTCCCCGCTGACCAGTTCATCTTTCAGGTGGATCTCAACCATTTCGCCCATCAGGCCATTGGATGCGCCGCGCACAGCGGCAATTTGTTGCAGGATCGCCAGACACGGCTCGCCGGACTCCAGCGCGCGCTCAAGCGCATCAACCTGGCCGCGAATACGGCGTACACGGGTGAGAATGCGTTTCTTATCTTCAGGTGAATGCGGCATACGCCCTCCAGATACCATACCCCCCTATAGTATCAGTAATTTTACATCTTTGTAAAATCCACTACCCCACGCGCAATAAATCACTGTATCTCGTCGTATAGCGAGGCGAAAGCATGTCTCGTTTCATTGCCCACGGTTGCTGTATCCCTTGTCCGGCAAACCAGAGCGTCCCTTTACCATTTTTAGCATTAAGGGTATCCAGAACCGTCATAAGTTTGTCGCTATTATGCCGCGGAACGTTTTCATCAAAAAGATTGAGCTGTGCCACACCGGAGCTGAAAAAATCCCCTAACATCACGCCAGCTTTTTGATAATGCCGCCCCTCTCGCCAGATGGCGTCAAGGCAGCGCGTCGCCGCACCAATAATATCCCGGCTGTCCTGGGTTGGCGTCAGTAGTTTTACCGACGCGTTGTTACCATAGTAAGGTTCGTTATGGGCAAATGGACTGGTTTTAATAAACGCAGAAATAAAGCGGCAGAACTGGTGCTCTCCGCGCAACTTCTCCGCCGCACGTGAAGCATAGGTACAAATCGCCTCCCGCATGGCATTGTAATCCGTGAGCCGTTCACCAAACGACCTTGAACAGATGATTTCCTGCTTAACCGGCGCAAACTCCTCCAGCGCCAGGCACGATTCGCCGCGCAATTCCCGTACGGTTCTTTCCAGCACCACGCTGAAATGTTTGCGGATAAAGCGAATATCGGTTTCAGCCAGGTCGCAAACCGTTTTAATACCCATGGCATCCAGTTTCTTACCGATACGGCGGCCAATGCCCCAGACTTCATCTACCGGAACGGCAGCCATCAACTTGCGTTGGCGCTCGCTATTCGATAAATCGACCACACTGCCGGTCTGATCCTGCCACTTTTTAGCCGCATAGTTTGCCAGCTTAGCCAGTGTTTTGGTCTGGGCAATACCGACACCCACTTTAAGATGAGTTTTCTGCAAAATAGTGTCCCTCATCTCGCGACCAAAATCAGTAAGATCTCTGCAGT
The DNA here is from genome assembly GCF_014104295.1 of Citrobacter sp. RHBSTW-00029. Taxonomy (NCBI): domain Bacteria; kingdom Pseudomonadati; phylum Pseudomonadota; class Gammaproteobacteria; order Enterobacterales; family Enterobacteriaceae; genus Citrobacter; species Citrobacter sp. RHBSTW-00029. Next base: position 1,684,075 of record NZ_JABXRT010000001.1, on the reverse strand, counting down.
TCCTCACCCCCGTCAAATCACAGAACGCTTCATCAATACTATATCTTTCCACGCGCGGAGAGAGTTCCTCCAGGATGGACATGACTCTGCTACTCATATCCGCATACAGCTCGTAATTTGAACTAAAGCACGTCACGCCGTAACGTCGAAACAGATCTTTTTGTTTGAAGTACGGAGCCCCCATTTGGATACCCAATTTTTTGGCCTCCGCGCTGCAGGCAATAACACAGCCATCGTTATTTGAGAGAACCACTACCGGTTTATCACAGAGATCAGGCCGGAAAACGGCCTCACAGCTGGCGTAAAACGAATTTACATCGCAGAGTGCAAACATCAGCGCAGAGCCTTCACGGCATAGGTAACGACACCGAATACATTCAGTGATTCTTCACGACCGATAACGATCGGTGCATAAGCGCTGTTCATTGGAACGAGCTGTACCGTTGGACGAAGCTGCAGCCGCTTAACCGTGAACTCACCATCAACGGCAGCGATAATAATGTCGCCATGTACCGCCGTCAGCGAACTGTCAACAACCAGCAAATCGCCATCATCGATCCCCCCTTCAATCATTGAATCCCCCGCGGCTTTCACGAAGTACGTGGCACTGGGATGCTGAATTAGCAATTCATTCAAGTCGATGCCCCGCTCGACATAATCCGCAGCCGGGCTGGGAAACCCGCACTGAACAAGGTCACTAAACAAGGGGATTGTATTGATTTCGCGGAGATCCGCTGGCTTGAGAAACAACATAATGACTCATCCAATATTAACTGTATTTATATACAGTATTTTTATCTGAGCAGTTGTTCAAGCGGCTTTTTGTGGCGCTATTGCTATTCACCTGAATTATAACGACTAGTGTCTGTACAAACGTATCGCGACATGAAACCGGGTATAGTAGCGCCATAACATCATCAAAACGGACACACTATGACTACCGCAGGGAAAAGCAATCCGCTGGCCATTGGCGGCCTGATCGCGCTAACGCTCATCTGGAGCTATAGCTGGATTGCCATGAAACAGGTCACGCACTACATTGGTTCATTCGATTTCACCGCACTACGTTGTTCTTTTGGGGCATTGTTATTATTTATTGTCCTGATGCTACGCGGACGCGGAATGCGCCCGACCCCGTTCGGTTATACGTTGGCGATAGCCTTGTTACAAACGTGCGGCATGGTGGGATTATCACAGTGGGCGCTGGTCAGCGGCGGTGCGGGAAAAGTCGCTATTCTGAGTTATACCATGCCCTTCTGGGTGGTCATTATGGCCGCCCTTTTTCTCGGTGAACGCATGCGTCGTTTGCAGTACGTCGCTATTGCAGTGGCGGCGTTTGGCCTGATACTGGTATTACAGCCGTGGCAACTGGACTTTTCGTCAATGAAGAGTGCGCTGCTGGCAATCCTCTCGGGCATCAGTTGGGGAGCCAGTGCGGTTGTCGCCAAACGTATGTATGTTCGTCATCCCAGTATAGACCTGTTAGCACTCACCTCGTGGCAGATGCTGTATGCCGCGCTGGTGATGAGTCTGGTAGCCTGGCTGGTCCCACAGCGAACACCTGACTGGCAGCCTGTCGTATTCTGGGCATTAGGATATAGCGCCGTACTGGCAACCGCGCTGGCCTGGAGCTTATGGCTGTTTGTGTTGCGTAACCTGCCTGCCAGTATCGCCAGTTTAAGCACACTGGCGGTGCCGGTTTGCGGGGTACTATTTTCCTGGTGGTTGCTCGGCGAAGAACCTGGCGTTGTCGAAGGTAGCGGGATTGTGCTGATTGTTCTGGCACTGGCCATCATCAGCCTGAAGAAACGCGCCACGCAGGTGCAACGCGTTGAAAAAGAGATCTCATGCGAAAAATAATCACAGAGAAATAAAACACCCCGCATTACGCGGGGCGTTTTATCAGGAACGTTTTCGCGGCATCATGCGCAGGAGCGTATTATCCTTCCAGAAATAGTGATGTAGCAGAGCCGCGGCGGCATGCAGGCCAATGACAAAATAACCCAGGTTTGCCAGCGTTTCGTGCCATGATTTCAGCATATCGGCCAGTTCAAAATTGGCTTCTACCGCATGTGGCATAACAATGCCGAATGCAACCCACGGATTTCCCCGGTTATACATCATCACCAGGCCAATAATCGGCAGCGCAATAAACAGCAAATAGATAACCAGATGCCCCAGATGCGCCATGCCAATCATCATCGGCTTCGGTTTTGGTTCAATCGGTGGTGCCGGATACTTAAGTCTGACCAGCAGACGCGCCACCATCAACGCTAAAATCGTGATACCACAGGAAACATGCACCATGTTGAACCCGGGACGATAGCTGCGCGGGAAAAATCCGCGAAACTCCATGGCACTGTAGGCCACAATGACCAACAAAAAGACCAGCCAGTGAATGCCAATTTGCAGGCCAGAATACTTCTTCCCCATAACACTTCTCGAATAAAAACAATAATGCGTCAACATAACGGGCTTTTGTTAAAAATTCATTAAGTTTTGTTCACCCATTTTCAGTCAGTTACGTTTAACCGCAAAAACAGCTATTGCCGCGGATGCCTGACTGGACTATGCCTGGTAGGGAAAATATGTCGTACCGTCTCATCCTGACAGGAGAAAACCATGAATAAAATTGGCATTAACGGTTTTGGTCGTATCGGTCGTCTGGTATTGCGTCGGCTACTGGAGGTCAAAAGCAGCGTGGAGGTCGTCGCTATCAATGACCTCACCTCACCGAAAATCCTCGCTTATCTGTTAAAACACGATTCAAACTACGGCCCGTTTCCCTGGAGCGTCGACTTTACCGAGGACGCACTGATTGTCGATGGTAAAAAAATTGCCGTTTACGCCGAAAAAGAGGCCAAAAATATTCCGTGGAAAACGACTGGCGCAGAGATCATCATCGAATGCACCGGTTTTTATACCTCAACAGAAAAAGCCAACGCGCACCTGGATGCCGGGGCCAAAAAAGTGCTGATATCCGCCCCGGCTGGGGATATGAAAACCATTGTCTTTAACGTCAACGACGACACGATGGATGCCAGCGATCGGATTATCTCTGTCGCGTCGTGCACCACCAACTGCCTGGCGCCGATGGCAAAAGCGCTGCATGACAGCTTCGGTATTCAGCTTGGCACCATGACCACTATCCATGCTTACACCGGAACGCAATCACTGGTTGATGGCCCTCGCGGGAAAGATCTGCGCGCCTCACGCGCGGCAGCAGAAAATATCATTCCTCATACCACCGGTGCGGCGAAGGCGATTGGTCTGGTGATCCCGGCCCTGAGCGGGAAATTAAAAGGTCACGCCCAGCGTGTTCCGGTAAAAACCGGATCCGTTACGGAACTGGTGTCGATTCTGGGTAAAAAAGTCACTGCGGAAGAGGTTAACGACGCGCTGAAAAAGGCAACGCTGAACAATGCATCATTCGGCTATACCGACGAAGAAATTGTCTCGTCAGATGTCATTGGCTCACATTTCGGTTCAGTATTTGATGCAACACAAACCGAGATCACCGAAGTGGGCGATCTGCAACTGGTAAAAACCGTGGCCTGGTACGATAACGAGTACGGTTTTGTCACCCAACTTATCCGTACGTTGGATAAATTTATCACGCTTTAGTGTTATGGCGGAGGATCGCCTCCGCCTCGTTTCATTTCCCGCTAATTCAATACGTTGTGAGTCTCTCCCCGTTTTCAACCCATTAAGTGTGCTATAGCTAACCTTTGCCACAAAGGGAGCACAGTAATGGAAGCACTGAGTCGAGAAACGTTAGAAACTATGATCGCGCAAGCCGTTGCCCACGCCGCCACCGTCTCAGTCTGGCCAATGGGTGAAGCCCCCGGAGCAAAAAACAGCGATGCGGTATTTACCCCCGAACCCAGACATACGGGAACCTCTCATTACGATCGTGCGGTAACCGGTATTCGTGCCCCAGAAATCACCGTCTACGCCCCCGCAAAACCGAATGGTGTGGGAATACTTGTCACCCCCGGCGGCTCTTATCGACGCGTAGTGCTGGACAAAGAAGGCAGTGCGCTGGCGCCCTTTTTTAATGCCCGCGGTTATACTCTGTTTGTCATGACCTATCGCTTGCCGGGGGATGGTCACGAGGAAGCGTCAAACGCACCGTTGGCCGATGCCCAACGCGCTATGCGCTACATTCGGGCTAACGCACATGAATGGGGAATCGATCCTTATCGTATCGGTATACTGGGCTTTTCCTCCGGCGGTCATGTGGCAGCCAGCCTGGGAACACGTTTTGCTGAATCGGTTTATACGCCCCTCGATAGCGTAGACGAACAACCCGCCCGCCCCGCGTTCATGGCGCTGGTCTATCCGGTGATTAGCCTGCGTGAGAATATCGCTCACCCAGGCTCTCGCCTTGAATTAGTTGGCACGACCCCCGAAGAAAAGGACCTGCACCGCTATTCACTTGAAGAACGAGTTGAGAACACGACGCCGCCAACATTCCTGCTGCATGCCATTGACGATCCGGCGGTGAAAGTCGAAAACAGTCTGGCATTTTTTAATGCGCTTCGCACACAGGGGGTTCCTGTTGAAATGCATCTGTTTGAACGCGGCAAACACGGCTTCGGTATTCGGGATACTCAAGGGTTACCGCTGGCCATCTGGCCGGAAATGATGATGAACTGGGTAGCCACTAAAGTGTGAGGATGGCGCCGGGTGGCGTACAGACTCACCCGGCGAAAAACTTAGGACTGCAGATACACCACTTGCGTTTGCAGGTATTCGTTCAGACCATGTTTACCATCAGCCCCGCCAATCCCGGACTTACGCCAGCCAGCGTGGAAGCCCTGCATCGCCTCGAAGTTTTCTCGATTAATGTAGGTTTCGCCAAACTTCAGCCCCTTAATCGCCTTCATTGCCGTATTCAGATTCTGCGTATAGATCGATGAGGTCAGACCGTAGTCGCTGTCATTAGCCATCGTCAGCGCCTCTTCCAGCGTATTAAACGCCACCACTGGCAGCACAGGACCAAACGTCTCCTCGTGCATAATCGCCATCTCCTGGCGCACGTCTAACAGTAACGTCGGCAGGTAGTAATAACCTTTGCCGACAACAGCCTTACCGCCCAGCACCACTCTGGCCCCTTCCTGCACCGCTCGTGCGACTTTCTGCTCCACACGATCCAGCGCAGCGGCGTTAATCAGCGGCCCCATCGCAATGTCATTGCGTTCGGCCGGATTGCCAAACTGCACGGCTTTCATTGCCTCTCCCAGACGATTAACGAACTGGTCATAGATACCTTTCTGAACGTATACGCGCTCAGCACAGTTGCATACCTGTCCGGTATTGATCACCCGCGAGTCAACAATGGCCTTCACCGCCAGCTCAAGGTCAGCATCGTCCATCACGATAGCCGGCGCTTTGCCACCCAACTCCAGACAAACTTTAGTGATGTTTTTGGCCGCTGCGGCCATAATTTTCTCACCTGCACCGACGCTACCGGTCATGCTCACCATCGCCACCTTCGGGTTTCCAGCCAGCTCCTGACCGACCGTTTCACCGCGTCCCAGCACCAGATTAAAGACCCCGCGCGGTAAACCAATGTCATCAACAATTTTGGCAAAGGCGATGGCGTTATTCGGTGTGAATTCACTCGGCTTAATGACAATGGTATTCCCCGTCAGCAAGGCGGGAGCCAGTTTGCGGGCAATCAGGAAAAACGGGAAGTTCCACGGCAGAATGCCCGTCGTCACGCCCAGTGCACGCTTAAACAGCAGGATATTCTCACCCGGGCGATCGCTTTGCAGGATCTCGCCTTCATAGCGACGCGCCCACTCAGCCATGTAATCGATATAGTCGGCGGTAAACGCGACTTCAACGTCAGCCAGTTGTTGAATTTTTCCACCTTCCGCCACAATCAACGCGCTGATTTCAGCGGCTCGCTGACGGATGCCCGCAGAAATTTTGCGTAACCAGTTCGCCCGTTCGATAGCTGGCAGGGCTTCCCATTGCGGCTGAGCACGCTGTGCGGCATCGATCGCTTTACGCGCATCTTCAGCGCGTCCATCGGGAATACGCGAGATCAGCTCTTCGGTCGCTGGATTGATGACATCAATCCAGGCATCGTCGTGCCAGGTCACAAACTGCCCATCAATATACATAGGATGTTGTACGGGTACTGACATGCGCTTCTCCTGTGATTGATCTGTTTTTAACAAGTAAAACTATTGTTAATTAATACCAATCATGCATGACGCATTACTGCTGGAATTGTCGTTCTGTGAGCCGCTTCATAAAAGCATCTGGTAATGTCATGGCGGAGGGAAAAAACAGGCAGGACTTATGCCCGTTTGCGGCAAAACGCCGACAAACGGGCAGCAAAGATTACAGCGATCGGCTCGCCAGCAGGTCAGTCAGCGCCGTATCGTTTTGCAGATGCAACCATGCATCCTCAACATTCTGCGGAATATCAACATGGGCGATAAAATCACGACCACGAGGGCCATAGCCGGTTGCATCATCGCGCAGTCTCGGCAATTCGCCGGTAATCAGTGAAAGATAGCGATCCACAGACCACAGCCCCTCCGCAGTTGGCGCGAAATCCACACCACCGTTCTGTAGAGTCAACTCAGGGATAAAACCGGGAAAACTCAACCAGCGCGGCACCTGCAGAAAATCACGGGTTACACGCTGGAATGTCGCCATCGTGCGGCGTTGCATTGTAGGGTCCTGCACCACAATGACCGTGTGAATATTTTCTGTCGCCTGGTTCAGTAAGGCACAACTAAAGCGTGCATTCTCACCGCAGTTTGTTGACTGGTCTTCCACCCAAATCGTCTCACCCGGAATTTGCCAGAACTGGTGCGCAATATCAGCCAGGATCGCTGCTTCTGCTCGTCCGCTGGTGCGGATGATGTTATAGCGAGGATGCTCTGCAATCGCGTCATACAGAAAGCGCGTAGAATGACCGATGCCACCGCTAATCAATAAGGGAACCTGTTGTTCTTTCGCGATCCGACAGGCGGCGTCGATGGTCGGAATAACCGCGTTGCCCGCCAGAATCACGCAGTCTGACTGAACGGTGATGTTCTCCATAAAATCATTCTGCGCCAACCATCGCCCTACGGTATTTATCGCCGCAAGGGTGGCTGCGGAAAGTATCGGGAACTGACTCATACTCATAACTCCTGGTGTTTATTCTTTACCGGGTACAGATGCCGGATGGCGGCTATGCCTTATCCGGCCTACGGTCCAGCATCGCGTCACCCCGTAATCTGCTCCATCGCCTGCAGGATACGCTTATCCGAAATCGGATACGGCGTGCCAAGCTGTTGGGCAAAGTAGCTGACGCGCAGCTCTTCTATCATCCAGCGGATCTCTTTGACATCGTCATCTTCGCGGCGCGCGGGCGGCAGTTTATTGAACCACTGCTGCCAGGCCTGCTGCACGCTGTCCACTTTCAGCATCTGCGCGCGATCGCGGTGCGGATCGATGGCCAGTTTCTCCAGCCGTTTTTCAATGGCCTGCAAATAACGCAACGTATCGCCCAGACGTTTGAAACCGTTGCCGGTAACAAATCCGCGATACACCAGTCCGCCCATTTGCGCTTTGATATCCGCAAGCCCTAGCGCCATGGTCATATCCACGCGCCCTTTCAGACGTTTGTTGATATTAAACACTGCGGTCAGGATCTGTTCGACCTGCTTCGCAATCTCCACCACCGTATCGTTCAGTTCAGCCCGCACTTTTTCATGCAACGCCGCAAAACCTTCTTCGGTCCACACCGGACCACCGTTGGCGTCAATTAACTGATCCACACCGCAGGAGATACAGTCGTCAATCAAATCCAGAACTTTACCGTACGGGTTAAAGTACAGCCCCAGCTTCGCTTTATTAGGCAGTTTCTCGTGTAAATATTTGATAGGTGATGGAATATTCAGCAACAACAGGCGGCGTAAACCGCACCACATCGCCTGCTGTTGCTCCAGCGGATTATCAAACAGTTTGATGGCAACGCTGTCACGCTCATCCACCAGCGCAGGCCACGCTTTGACTTTATAGTTGCCGCGTTTTTGCTCGTAACTTTCCGGTAGTTGACCGAAGCTCCAGATGTGCAATCCGCTCTGTTCAATACCGTCATCCGCCACCGCAGACAGCGTTTCCTGAACTTTGCCCTTCAGCGCATCTTTCAAATCCTGCAGCGAACGCCCTTCCTGCAGCTTCCTGTTCTTATCATCCACGACCCGGAAGGTGATTTTTAGGTGATCGGGCACCTGATCCCAGTGCCAGTCGTCACGGTCAACGGTGACGCCGGTCATGCGGCGCAGTTCACGCTCCAGCGAATCCAGCAGCGGCAGTTCCAGCGGCGTCACACGACCTAAAAATGCTTCCGCATAGTTCGGTGCCGGCACAAAGTTACGCCGTACCGGTTTTGGCAGTGATTTAATCAGGGCGATCACCAGTTCACGGCGCAGCCCCGGAATTTGCCATTCAAAACCGCTCTCTTCGATCTGGTTAAGCAGCGGCAGCGGAATATGCACGGTCACGCCATCCGCATCAGCGCCGGGTTCAAACTGATAGCTCAGGCGCAGTTTGAGATTGCCCTGATGCCAGAAGTTCGGGTAATCCAGCTTGCTGATTTTCTCCGCGCCCTCTTTGATGAGCATGCTCTTTTCAAAGTTGAGCAGATCCGGTGTCTCGCGGCTAACCTTCTTCCACCAGCTGTCAAAGTGGCGGGCAGAAACCACATCATGGCTGATGCGCTGGTCGTAAAACTCAAACAGCGTCTCATCATCGACCAGAATGTCGCGACGGCGTGATTTGTGCTCTAACTCTTCCACTTCCGCACGCAGCTTGAGGTTGTCACGGAAAAACGCATGGCGAGTTTGCCAGTCGCCTTCCACCAACGCATGGCGGATGAACAGTTCACGCGACAGGACTGGATCGATCTGGCTGTAGTTCACCTTACGGGCGGCCACAATCGGTAAGCCGTAAACGGTGACCTTTTCTGTCGCCATTACAGCACCCTGCGCGCGTTCCCAGTGCGGTTCACTGTATGAACGTTTGATCAGATGCTGGGCAACCGGCTCCACCCACTCGGGATCGATACGTGCGGCAATACGTCCCCACAGGCGGCTGGTTTCCACCAACTCCGCCACCATCGTCCATTTCGGTGGTTTTTTAAACAACCCAGAGCCGGGGAAGATCGAGAAGCGGGCGTTACGCGCGCCGGTAAATTCCTGTTTATCGGCATCTTTCATCCCGATATGCGAGAGTAACCCGGTCAACAGCGCAACGTGAATTTCCCGATACTCAGCAGGTTCGCTGTTAACCGGAATACCCAACTCTTTCACTACCTGGCGCAGTTGCGTGTAGATATCCTGCCACTCTCGCACGCGCAGGTAGTTCAGAAAATCAAGTTTGCACTGGCGACGGAACTGGTTTGACGACAGCGCTTTTTGCTGCTCGCCAAGATAGTTCCACAGGTTCACAAACGCGAGGAAATCAGACTCTTTGTCGTGGAAGCGGCGGTGTTTCTCGTCAGAAGCCTGTTGCTTGTCCATTGGACGCTCGCGCGGATCCTGAATGGACAGCGCCGAGGTAATGATCATCGCCTCACGTACGCAGCCATGTTTTTGCGCTTCCAGCACCATGCGCGCCAGACGCGGATCCACCGGCAGTTGCGACAGTTGACGACCCAACGGCGTTAACTTATACGCGGTTGCCTGTTCATCGGTGGTTATCGCCCCCAACTCTTCGAGCAGGCGTACCCCGTCCTGAATATTGCGTTTATCCGGTGCTTCAACGAACGGGAATGCCGCGATATCCCCCAGTCCCAGCGCAGTCATCTGCAAAATAACGGATGCCAGGTTGGTACGCAGGATCTCCGGGTCGGTAAACTCCGGGCGCGACAGGAAATCGTCTTCGGAATACAGGCGAATACAGATCCCTTCCGAAACACGACCGCAGCGGCCTTTACGCTGGTTCGCAGAAGCCTGCGACACCGGTTCAATCGGCAAACGCTGGACTTTAGTACGGTAGCTGTAACGGCTGATACGCGCAGTGCCCGGGTCAATTACATATTTGATCCCCGGCACGGTTAGCGAGGTTTCCGCCACGTTGGTAGCCAGCACGATACGGCGACCACTGTGCGACTGGAATACACGGTTCTGCTCACTGTTTGAAAGACGCGCATACAGCGGCAACACTTCGGTGTGGCGTAAATCCAGCTTATTCAGGGCATCGGCGGTATCACGGATTTCACGTTCGCCGCTCATGAAGATCAGAATATCGCCCTGACTTTCACGGCCTAACTCATCTACGGCATCAAAAATCGCCTGCAGTTGGTCACGCTCGGTGTCATCTGCATCTTCAACAATCGGGCGATAACGCACTTCCACCGGGTACGTTCGACCGGAGACTTCGATAATCGGCGCGTTATTGAAATGCTTTGAAAAACGCTCCGGGTCGATGGTCGCCGAAGTGATAATAATTTTGAGATCCGGACGACGCGGCAGGAGTTCTTTCAAATAGCCGAGCAGAAAATCGATATTCAGACTGCGTTCATGCGCTTCATCGATGATGATGGTGTCGTACTGCATCAGCAGCCGATCCTGCTGAATTTCCGCCAGCAGGATACCGTCCGTCATCAGCTTGACCATAGTGTTATCACTGACATGATCGCTGAAACGCACTTTATAACCAATACAGCCGCCCGGCTCGGTCTGCAGCTCTTCCGCAATACGGTTCGCCACGGTGCGCGCCGCCAGACGACGCGGCTGGGTATGGCCGATCAGCCCTTTTACCCCGCGCCCCAGTTCCATACAGATTTTGGGTAACTGGGTGGTTTTCCCCGAGCCGGTCTCGCCAGCCACAATCACCACCTGATGGTCGCGAATTGCGTCCAGAATATCCTGTTTTTTCTGGCTGACGGGCAGGTTTTCCGGATAGGTAATCTCCGGACGCGCCGCTTCGCGCAGCACGACTTTACCTGCTGCCTGCGCGATCTCTTTCGCCATCTCCTGGTAAATGGCCTGTTGTGCATCAGGATTTTTAACCTTCTTCACGCCGTGCAGGCGGCGGGCAAAACGCTGTCTGTCGCGCAGCATCAGTGAGTCCAGCTGTTGCTGCAGCATGTTGAAGGTTAATTTTTGTTGTTCTGTCATAGCGTTAAAAGGCAGTGCTCTGCCGGGTTAAATCTCTTTTAGATGATGGGTATAGAGTACCACATCGGCGCTTTTCATGTGTTGTTCAATAATTTCGAACATAGGATTCGATATATTGCGCTATCACTGCGACAGGATTGTGAATAAAGTGTCAACAAGCAACGGGGCTCTCCCCCTTCAAACACATAAAAGGAAACACCCATGAGCAAGGTATTAGTTCTTAAATCCAGTATTCTGGCAGGGTACTCTCAGTCTGGTCAGTTGTCTGATTATTTTGTTGAACAGTGGCGTGAAAAGCACTCTGCTGATGAAATCACTGTCCGTGACCTGGCTGCAAATCCTGTACCGGTACTGGATGGCGAACTGGTGGGTGCGATGCGCCCGAGCGATACACCGCTGACGCCGCGTCAGCAGGAAGCGCTGGCGCTGTCCGATGAGCTGATTGCTGAGCTGAAAGCGCATGATGTGATTGTTATCGCCGCGCCGATGTACAACTTCAACATCCCAACGCAGTTGAAAAACTACTTTGACCTGATTGCCCGCGCTGGTGTGACCTTCCGTTACACCGAGAAAGGCCCGGAAGGTCTGGTAACTGGAAAACGTGCGATCGTGCTGACCAGCCGTGGTGGTATCCATAAAGATACGCCGACCGACCTGATCACCCCGTATCTGAATGTGTTCCTGGGCTTTATCGGTATCACCGACGTGAACGTCGTCTTCGCGGAAGGCATTGCTTACGGTCCGGAAGTGGCATCTAAAGCACAATCCGATGCAAAAGCGGCAATCGACAGCGTCGTCGCTGCCTGATGATTGACCCTCTCACCATCCGGTGGGAGGGTTTTTACTTCTTTGCCTGCTTCCCGTGAATGCGATTAATATCACGCCAGATGGTTGCATAATCCCTGCATTTCGCCAGATTCTCTTCCCAGCAATGAAGCAAAAATTGTTCAGGCTCCGCGACATCCCGGCTTAACAGCTTGAATACCCAACGATTCCAGACATACCACTTGAAAAGCCACATGATTTCACCCCAGGACGCTACCGGAGGGGAACTATATCAACATCGATATCATGCAGTGTGGCAACTATTGCGATATCGATGAATAATTCATGTGATGCACTACTTGTCAGCTCCTGCTCAGAAATGAATTATTATTTCCTTAACCATTTCCCATTTATGCCCTGTACATACTCGCCGGGTTTGGCGCGAGCAACCAGCTTTTGTCCGGCCATTTTCGCCACTTCATCTGGCGGAATATTGTTGCTTTCAGCCAGTTGCTGATAGCTGGCGCTGCGCGCTTTATTAATCTCATTCACCAGCGCCTGCGTTTCAGCATCCGTTTTCAGCGCTACAAGATAGCCGTTAAGCGTTTCACCTACCCGTCCCTGCGTTCTGGCTTCATTCAGCGTCAATGCCCATACGTTGCCGCTCAAAAAACTTAACGCCACCAGGATCGCTACAAGCTGTTTTTTCATCGTGACCTCAGAACAGATCGCTGCGCGATTTCAGTAAACTCTCGACGTCTTTATCCACTTTGATATGGATCTCGTGCTCGATTTTGACGTTCATATTGATAGTGATGGGCTCTTTAGGCGCAGCCACTTCGATTCTGGGGGTACACCCCGCCAGCAGAGATGACGCAAGCAGTCCCAGCATGGCAGCTATCGTTTTCATTGTTGTTCCTCACATTCCTTGCCTTCCGGGCAATGGGTTTCTGGCAGCGCTGCATTTTGTTCAAGCCATGCCTGTAAATTGTCGCCAAAACGCAAACTGCGCCATAGCGTAAAGACGTTTTCCTCGTGGGTGTAATTCAAATTAACCGTTCCCACTTTGCCATCCACCCGACTGTTGCCAGTCACCGTTGCCTGCATGGTTAAAACACCGAGGTTATCCAGATTTATTTTCGTCCAGGAATGACTTATTTCCATATAACGCAGCCAGTTAATGGCCGCACCCGCCGCCATATTATCTTTGACGACGGCATCCGCCGTGTCCTTATCAATACGCAACGTCATTGGTCCTGGGTTGGTCAGCCAGCCGTCTTTAATGATCCACTTTTCGTTATTCAGCCATAACGGTAACGCACCGCTGACCGGACCCGACATAGCAAACTGCTTCGGATTTACCGCACTGATGAGTTCGCTGGAGGAGATATTCTGCACCCGTAACAATGCCGGATCGTGCTGCGGCATCCGCAGTTGTTGCATAACCACTTTGCCACCCAGTAGTTCGGCGCTGACATCGCTTAACAGCAACGGATTGTCTTCACTCCAGGGATACCCGCCCTGCAGATCGGCGGTGATGTTTGTCGCAGCAACCTGATTCACAACTTCTGCAATACGTAATGACACCGGCCCCCGCGTACCCAGTTGCCATACGCCTTCGCTAAAACGAAACGGCAGCACAAAATCTACACCGTTAATTTGGTTATCAGGCATCCAGGCACTACCCCCTTTCAGTACACCGTGCCCCCCCGCCTCAAAGCCCTGCTCCGGCGCGGCGGAGAACGCCACCTGCGCATAAAGTTCACCTTCGCGCAGATTCATTTTCCAGTCCGGTGGTACCAATGGCTGGAAAACGGTGAGTGATTGTTTTGGCCACCAGGCCTGGCCACGCAGGCGGATCCCATCCCAGCGCCCATTCAACTGTACAGGACCAATTGCTCCGGCATGAAGTTGACCTTTGAACTGGAAAATCGTCGGATCAGTCCCTTCAACACTGAACTTCAGCGTTGAAGGAGGTAAGACGCTGCCCCCGCTAAAGAGTGTATTTCCGGCATCGAGCGAAAGCGCACCGCTAAACGTCGGTTTTTCGGCATCACGGACCCACACAATCGGCGCATCCATCACCAGACGCGGGTTTTCCACCTTCATGGTGCCATATTGCAGTTGGTCAAACCCGGTCGAGAGGTCGAAAAGTCTCAGGGTGTTGTCGTGCCACTCCCCTTTGCCCGCGACATCCCAAAGCGCATGCATCGGTGTAAAACTGCCTTTGCCCCAATACCGCCACTGCCAACGACCGGCATCAGGAAGAAAATCATTGGCCAGACCATCAAGGTGTAACTCAAAGTCACCCATCTGGTTCTCATGCGCTCGTAAAATGGCCTGCAGACGCCCATCCACACCGCGCTGTGTCACTTTAACGCCAGCCAATGGCCAGCGAATTTCGTCAATATCGAGTGAGTCGATGACTCGCCGACGGGAACGCAGCAATGCCCCTGGCTCGAAAGCGAGCTGCGGATCGATCAGGCTTCCGGTAAGTCTGGCGGGTAACTTCGCGTAGAAGATCAGGTCATCCTGTTTCGCCTCACCGATCAACTGTAACGGCATATCGCTACTATCCACACCGAGCCTACCTGGCCCTAACGTTAATACGGCGTTTCCTTTACCGGCATCGCCTTGCGTCAGAATGTTCAGACGCCCACTCACCACGGCATTTTCCAGACCGGCCTGCCAGTTTTCAACTTTCACCCCCAGACGCCCACTTAACGGGAACCCCTGATAAGGCCAGTTCCAGCGACCGTCACTGATAGTCAGTTGCTGACGCGTTATTTCCCATGGCAGATCGAGAAGCGGATCGACCGCATCCCGTGCCATGACGATCAGTTGTCCGCTGTTTTCTTGCCACTCAAGTTCGGCGTCAACCAGCGTTGGCTCCTGCGGCAAGCTCAGAGTAGCAACCGCATGCCCGCTCACTGGTAGTCCATCAGGAACCAGCGGCATGGTAAATTCACCGACCAGTTTTATCGGCGGCTGCCCTTCAAATGCTGCAACATCCAGCTCATTTACCGTCAGATTCTGTCCGTGCAGACGCCCCTGAAATTTAACTTTTTCACCCTGGTAGCGCAGCTGCTGGGTAGAGGGCGTTAGCGAGAGCGACAGTTTCCCCTGCCACTCCTGCCATGGAGAGAGAATAACGTTGTCGATGTTAATCCAGGTATTGGGTAGCATCGATTGCCATTCAGCCAGCGTTTTTGGCGCTACCGGCGAGGGTTCTGCCTGCGGCAATTTGGCCAGGCAAGCCGAGTCGAGCTCAATTGTCCCAACATTAAGCAACCAGCGGCTGGGGTGAGAGAGCTCTGCCTGAGTAATGCGCGCTAGCGGGCAATCATCGACCAGATAGCGAAGTTCCGGGATATGCAGCCCATGCCGTGTCAGCCGTGGGCTCTCATCCAGCGCAATACGCGTGCCGACAGGCAACCAGACGCCCACCAGCGTGGGAACCCACAGGCCAAGCGTCATGACCAACGTCAGCGGCACGAGAATCAATAATAAGAGGAGTGCCAGAACGGCTTTATATTTACCCTTCATGGGTAGTTAATATCCTGATTTAGCGAAAATTTAAGCCGGTTTAGGCCAGTATTGTGGCATGTTTAACTAAACATGCCCACATTAAGAATAGATGCTTCTGCAAGATATGTCGTTTTTACAGAACGCAGAGTAATCGCCAAGATACTGATAAATCAATAAGATAAAGATTAGTTGCATCCATTCAGGACGGTTATAACAGCGATGCGTCAATCAATACCTTACATTGCAAAATGATGGATTTACAGTGAGTGCGATTAGAATGCTCTGCTGTGCGTCTGTTGCCAAACAAAGGGGTTGTATGAATCATTCGCAAAGAGAAACGCTATGCGCCAGTCTGCCGTTAAACCCACTGCTGGACGCTGAGCTGGCAGGTTATCAATGGGCGCGGAATAATGTCGGTCTGTCCGGGGCGGCAATTTATCACTTATATGGCAAGGCTGATGCGCCAGAGTTATTTCTGAAGCATGGCAAAGGCACCGTTGCGAATGATATCACCGATGAAATGGTCAGACTCAACTGGCTGCAGGCCTATATGCCTCTGCCGACCATCAATCATTTTAGCCGTACGGCTGATGAGGCGTGGCTTCTGACCACCGCGATCGGTGGAAAAACCGCTTTTCAGATGCTGGAAGACTATCCTGATGACCGTGGCGATATTGTTGATGCGCTGGCAGTATTCCTGCGTCGATTACATGCCATTCCTGTCAGTCACTGCCCTTTTAACAGCGACTACCCGTTTCGTCTCTCATTAGCCCATGCACGAATGGTCAACGGCCTGGTAGATACCGATGATTTTGATGATGAACGTCATGACTGGTCTGCCGAACAAGTCTGGGATGCAATGCATACCCTTTTGCCATTTCCACCCGATCCCGTTGTGACGCATGGCGACTTCTCGCTTGATAACCTTATTTTTGCTGACGGTCGCGTGATGGGTTGTATTGACGTTGGTCGCGTTGGCATTGCCGATCGTTACCAGGACCTTGCGATCCTCTGGAGTTGTCTCGGGGAATTTTCACTGTCTTTACAGCAACGACTTTTTCAAACGTATGGTATTTCCGATCCAGACAGTAACAAAGTGCAGTTTCATTTGATGCTCGATGAGTTTTTTTAAACGCTACGTCTGCAATGTGGGGACGTACCGTATGTCCGTACCTGACCCCGCCTACATGGGCAAAAAATAACCAAAATCCGCATGCAGTCTGACATGAGTGAAATCAGTTGTTGAAATTAAAGAACCTGCCCACACTAACAACAGATGCGCTGGAATTTTTCATTACGTCTTTGACTATCAATAATTTTTTATATTTTGTAAAATAATTTGAATTGGATTAATGTGACGTCAAAATCACTGGAGAAAGTCTTATGAAACTCGCCATCTATAGTACAAAACAGTACGACAAGAAGTATCTGCAGCAGGTTAACGAGGCTTTTGGTTTTGAACTTGAATTCTTTGACTTTCTGTTGACGGAAAAAACAGCGAAAACCGCCCATGGTTGTGAAGCCGTGTGCATTTTCGTCAACGACGATGGCAGCCGCCCTGTTCTGGAAGAACTGAAAAAGCACGGTGTGAAATACATCGCGCTGCGCTGCGCCGGGTTCAATAACGTCGATCTGGACGCTGCGAAAGAGTTGGGCTTGCAGGTTGTACGTGTTCCTGCCTATTCACCTGAAGCCGTCGCCGAACATGCAATCGGTATGATGATGACGCTGAACCGCCGTATCCATCGTGCTTATCAGCGTACTCGTGACGCCAACTTCTCTCTTGAGGGGCTGACCGGCTTTACCATGTATGGCAAAACGGCTGGGGTGATTGGTACAGGTAAAATCGGTGTTGCTGCACTGCGGATCCTGAAAGGGTTTGGTATGCGCCTGCTGGCGTTTGATCCCTACCCAAGCGCTGCTGCGCTGGAGTTAGGCGTTGAATATGTCGATCTTAAAACACTGTTTGCGGAGTCTGATGTTATTTCCCTGCACTGCCCGTTAACACCAGAAAATTATCATCTGCTCAATCACGAAGCTTTTGAGCAAATGAAAAATGGCGTGATGGTTATCAACACCAGCCGCGGGGCGTTGATCGATTCTCAGGCAGCAATCGACGCGCTGAAAAACCAGAAGATCGGTTCCCTGGGGATGGACGTGTACGAAAATGAACGCGACCTGTTCTTTGAAGATAAGTCCAATGATGTGATTCAGGATGATGTGTTCCGTCGTTTGTCAGCCTGTCATAACGTCCTGTTCACCGGGCATCAGGCATTCCTGACTGCCGAAGCGTTGACCAGCATTTCTGAAACAACCTTGCAGAATCTGGCTCAAATCGCCAAAGGCGAAACCTGCCCGAACGCCCTCTTCTAATCATTCCGCTCCCCCGCCTCCGGGGGAGCATTTTCAGATAACCCCCGATGATAAATCTGGCGATATCATTACCATCATGAATGCAATTCCGCCACGAACGTAGAGAAAGTTAATGAAGAAAATTGTCACGCTGATTGCGCTCAGCATGCTTATGGCTGGCTGTGTGAGCAATGGAAAAATTTCCGTCAATCGCGAACAGTTACAGCACCACCGTTTTGTTTTACAGAGCGTCAATGGCAAGCCGGTAACCGTCGCCAATAACCCACCTGAATTAAGTTTCGGTGAAAATATGACGGTGTCGGGAAAAATGTGTAATCAGTTCCACGGTCAGGGCAAGCTGTCCGACGGTGAATTAAAAGTGAAAGACATGGCAATGACGCGCATGATGTGCGCCGATCCACAGCTTAACGCGCTCGACGGCATCGTCAGCGAGATGTTTAAGCAAGGCGCACAGGTTGATCTGACTGCTGACCAGTTAACACTGGCTACGGCAGAACAAACGTTGACGTTTAAACTGGCAGATTTAATGTAGTAAAAGCAGTGGTTCAATAATTTCCACAGCTTCCGGCGGCAAGCGACTGCTCACTACAGCGTTTGCCGTTAGGTAATGCACACATGCCGATGGCAGAACCATCCAGTTGACGGGCAACGGATAGCGAACCGCCAATCATGGCGCAATTTGCCTCTCCAGAACTGGACATTGCGGCCTTCATCCCCGGTGCGACATGAGCGGCGGTTGCCTGCTGAACAGGTTCACTGCTGCACGCCGATAATAATAACGCGGCACACCCTACCCAAAACGCTGCGCGCATCTTACTCCCCTCTGAATATTAACCAAACGACACAGCCATAAATAATAGGCAGCGAAAACACCGCCGTCGAGAGGCAAAATGCGCATTTATGCGTGCTGTTTACATTTTCTGGCAATTTTTTGGCTCCTCCTTTGATCAAACCATTCATTCTGATTATTCCCAGGACACAAAAGCGAAAATCTGTCTTTAGCGCTTTTGCTAAAATAGAAAGATATAACTACAGGATTCGCCGCGGTTACGCGGATCCCTCTTTTTGCGCAATGTAAGGGTGTCAGTATGCAAACAATTGACGGTAATGGTGCGGTTGCTTCGGTCGCATTTCGTACCAGCGAAGTTATCGCCATCTACCCGATTACACCAAGTTCGACGATGGCGGAACAGGCAGACGCCTGGGCCGGGAACGGGCTTAAAAACGTGTGGGGGGATACCCCTCGCGTCGTTGAAATGCAGTCGGAAGGCGGTGCGATCGCGACCGTTCACGGCGCGTTGCAGACCGGCGCGCTCTCTACGTCGTTTACCTCATCGCAGGGCCTGTTGCTGATGATCCCAACGCTGTACAAACTGGCCGGTCAGTTGACGCCATTTGTGCTGCACGTTGCCGCGCGTACGATTGCTACTCATGCGCTGTCTATCTTCGGTGACCATTCCGACGTAATGGCGGTGCGCCAGACGGGTTGTGCGATGCTCTGCGCCAGCAGCGTCCAGGAAGCACAGGATTTCGCACTGATTTCACAAATCGCCACCCTGAAAAGTCGGGTGCCTTTTATTCATTTCTTTGATGGTTTCCGTACTTCGCATGAAATCAATAAAATTGTGCCGCTAGCCGATGACACGATCCTCGGACTAATGCCGCAGGCGGAAATCGATGCTCACCGCGCCCGCGCGCTTAATCCAGAGCATCCGGTTATTCGCGGTACATCTGCGAACCCGGATACCTACTTCCAGTCGCGCGAAGCGACAAACCCCTGGTACAACGCGGTTTACGAAAACGTCGAACAGGCGATGAACGACTTCGCCGCGGCGACGGGCCGCCAGTATCAACCCTTTGAATATTACGGTCATCCGCAGGCAGAACGCGTCATTATCTTGATGGGTTCTGCGATTGGTACCTGCGAAGAAGTCGTCGACGAGTTACTTGCTCGTGGAGAGAAAGTTGGCGTCCTGAAAGTTCGACTGTTCCGCCCCTTCTCCGCCAGACATTTACTGCAAGTATTACCAGAAACGGCGCGTAGCGTTGCCGTTCTGGATCGCACCAAAGAGCCTGGCGCCCAGGCAGAACCGTTGTATCTGGATGTAATGACCGCGTTGGCAGAAGCCTTTAACTGCGGTGAGCGGGAAACCCTACCGCGTGTGATTGGCGGACGTTACGGGCTTTCTTCTAAAGAGTTTGGCCCGGACTGCGTGATGGCGGTGTTTAATGAACTGAGCAGCGCTAAGCCCAAATCACGTTTTACGGTCGGTATTTATGACGACGTCACCAATTTGTCGCTACCTCTGCCAGAAAACACCCTGCCCGGTACCGCGAAGCTCGAAGCGCTGTTCTACGGTCTGGGCAGTGACGGTAGCGTGTCGGCCACCAAAAACAATATCAAGATTATCGGTAACTCCACGCCGTGGTACGCGCAGGGTTATTTCGTCTATGACTCGAAAAAGGCAGGTGGCCTGACCGTTTCTCACCTGCGCGTCAGTGAGAAGCCTATCCGTTCCGCGTATCTGGTATCGCAGGCTGATTTTGTCGGCTGCCATCAGTTGCAGTTTATCGATAAATATCAAATGGCCGAGCGTCTGAAGCCTGGCGGTATTTTCCTGCTCAATACCCCGTACAGCGTGGATGAAGTCTGGGCGCGTTTGCCGCAGGAAGTTCAGGCGGTCCTGAATCAGAAGAAAGCCCGTTTCTATGTGATTAATGCGGCCAAAATCGCGCGCGAGTGTGGTCTGGCTGCGCGTATTAACACCGTGATGCAGATGGCATTCTTCCATCTGACGCAAATCTTACCTGGTGACAGCGCGCTGATTGAATTACAGGGTGCGATTGCGAAAAGCTACAGCAATAAAGGTCAGGATCTGGTGGAACGTAACTGGCAGGCGCTGGCGCTGGCACGTGAATCCGTTGCCGAAGTGGCACTGCAACCGGTTGATCCACACAGCGCCAACCGTCCGCCGGTAGTTTCCGATGCCGCGCCTGATTTCGTGAAAACCGTCACCGCAGCGATGCTCGCCGGACTCGGCGATGCCCTGCCCGTTTCAGCGTTACCGCCGGACGGTACCTGGCCGATGGGTACCACGCGCTGGGAAAAACGCAATATTGCCGAAGAGATCCCAATCTGGAAAGAAGATCTGTGTACCCAGTGTAATCATTGCGTTGCCGCCTGTCCGCACTCGGCAATCCGCGCCAAAGTGGTTTCACCAGAAGCGATGGAAAACGCGCCTGCCAGCCTGCATTCGTTGGATGTGAAATCACGCGATATGCGCGGTCAAAAATATGTCCTGCAGGTTGCACCTGAAGATTGCACCGGTTGTAATCTGTGCGTCGAAGTGTGCCCTGCGAAAGACAGGCAAAATCCGGAGATCAAGGCCATCAATATGATGTCGCGCCTTGAGCATGTTGAAGAAGAAAAAGTTAACTACGACTTCTTCCTCAATCTGCCGGAGATTGATCGCACTAAACTGGAACGTATTGATATTCGTACCTCGCAGTTGATAACGCCGCTGTTTGAATATTCCGGCGCCTGCTCTGGCTGTGGTGAAACGCCGTATATCAAACTGCTTACGCAGCTGTACGGCGATCGTATGCTGATCGCCAATGCGACCGGCTGTTCATCAATTTATGGCGGTAACCTGCCCTCAACGCCGTATACCACCGATGCCAATGGCCGTGGACCTGCATGGGCGAACTCACTGTTTGAGGATAACGCCGAGTTCGGTCTGGGCTTCCGTCTGACGGTGGATCAGCATCGTGTGCGCGTCATGCGTTTACTGGAACAGTTTGCCGATAAAATCCCGGCTGAGCTGAATGACGCCCTGCACGCGGAGGCAACACCAGAAGTCCGTCGTGAGCAAGTTGCCGCGCTGCGCCAGCACCTGAAAGATGTCGAAGGCGCACAGCAGCTGTTAACCGATGCCGACGCGCTGGTCGAAAAATCCATCTGGCTGATTGGCGGCGACGGCTGGGCTTACGATATTGGCTTTGGCGGCCTGGATCACGTCCTGAGCCTGACCGAGAACGTCAATATTCTGGTGCTGGATACTCAATGTTACTCCAACACGGGTGGACAAGCATCGAAAGCCACGCCGCTCGGGGCCGTCACCAAATTTGGCGAGCACGGTAAGCGCAAAGCGCGTAAAGATCTTGGCGTCAGTATGATGATGTACGGGCACGTGTATGTTGCACAGATCTCTCTGGGCGCACAGCTAAACCAGACGGTGAAAGCGATTCAGGAAGCGGAAGCCTATCCAGGTCCGTCGCTGATTATCGCCTATAGCCCATGTGAGGAGCACGGTTACGATCTTGCGCTAAGCCACGATCAGATGCGCCAGCTCACCGCTACCGGGTTCTGGCCGCTGTACCGCTTTGATCCGCGTCGTGCAGACGAAGGTAAACTGCCGCTGGCGCTGGACTCTCGCCCACCGTCAGACGCGCTGGCTGAGACATTGATGAACGAGCAGCGCTTCCGCCGCCTGAATGCTCAACAACCCGAGGTTGCGGAGCAACTGTGGAAAGACGCAACGGCTGACTTGCAAAAACGCTACGATTTCCTGGCGCAATTGGCAGGAAAAGCAGAAAAGAGCAGCACTGATTAATACGCTCTGTCAGGTATTAACCAGGAGTCAAAAAAAGCCCGAACAATTGTTCGGGCTTGTCAATTTATTCGCTGAGTAGTGAGCATTCCTGCCAACATACCAACGACAATAAATTAAGTCGTGACAATAAAGGCATATAACCCGCGCAGAATAACGCAATGAGATTCACTTGTATAATTTTTATTTTATATATTTCCACAACAAAACATTCATGATAATTATCACCATTTCAGCAGAATTATTTATTTAAGGTTTTACTTAAGGCGTAACAATTCATATTTATCTCTTTACGGAACTTCTCCTTTAGCATGCTTTTACTCCCTACACGGGTAGTCACAGGTTAATAAAAAAACTAAAGGATTATTTCAATGAACAGAAAAGTATTGGCACTTGTAATTCCTGCACTGTTAGCGGCAGGCGCTGCTCACGCTGCTGAAGTTTATAATAAAGACGGCAACAAATTAGATCTCTATGGCAAAGTAGACGGCCTGCATTACTTCTCCGACGACGCCAACAGCGATGGCGATCAGACTTATATGCGTATGGGCTTCAAAGGTGAAACTCAGGTTAACGATATGATCACCGGTTATGGCCAGTGGGAATATCAGGTTCAGGCTAACGGTACTGAAAGCGGCGATAAAGGTGATTCCTGGACTCGTCTGGCCTTCGCCGGTATTAAAGTTGGCGACTACGGTTCATTCGACTACGGTCGTAACTACGGTGTACTGTACGACGTAGAAGGCTGGACCGATATGCTGCCAGAATTCGGTGGCGACTCCTATACCAAGGCTGATAACTTCATGACCGGTCGTGCTAACGGCGTAGCGACCTACCGTAACACCGACTTCTTCGGTCTGGTTGACGGTCTGAACGTTGCGCTGCAGTATCAGGGCGCGAACGAAAGTCAAAACGGGCAGGAAGGCACCAATAATAGTGGTGACCGTAATGTGAAGAACTCCAACGGTGACGGCTTCGGTATCTCCTCTACCTACGATCTGGGTATGGGCGTAAGCTTCGGTGCAGCATATACCTCTTCCGATCGTACCAACGAGCAGGTAAATCAATCCACTGCTGGCGGCGACAAAGCGGATGCGTGGACTGCCGGTCTGAAATACGACGCGAACAACATCTATCTGGCAACCATGTACTCCGAAACCCGCAATATGACTCCGTATGGCGGCTCAGACGGTCACGACAATACTATTGCCAACAAAACTCAGAACTTTGAAGTCACTGCACAGTACCAGTTCGACTTCGGTCTGCGTCCGGAAGTGTCTTTCCTGATGTCTAAAGGTAAAGATCTGGGCGTAAATGGATCTGACGGCGACCAGGATCTGGTGAAATATGCATCCGTAGGCGCTACTTACTACTTCAACAAAAACTTCTCTACCTATGTTGATTACAAAATCAACCTGCTGGATGAAGATAAAAGCTTCTACACCCAGAACGACATCTCTACCGATGACGTTGTAGCACTGGGTATGGTTTACCAGTTCTAATCTGTCTCTGTCAGCCCGCTGGCAACAGCGGGCTATCCTTTCATTAATAGCAATTCTGTTTTATCCAGATCAAAACATTATATCTGTTGCGTTAAAACACACCTTTGATAGATGATATCTTGCATTAATACCTGTAGTAGAGGATATCTGCAATGAATCATCACCCCGTTAAATCATCCCGTATTGCATCCGTCGGCTATGACGAATCCTCTCGCACACTTGAAATTCGCTTTCATCAATTGTCTACGCTGCAATACCAGCATGTCCCCGCGCGTATTTTTCATGATTTCCTGAGCGTGGTCTCCAAGGGCCGATTTTATGATGGGGTTATAAAAGGGAAATTTCCTGAAATCAAAATAAAGTGATGCCAAAATGTGATCTTTGTCATTGTACATAAAGTGCCATTACGCGGTAAGCTTTACGTGGATACTTAAACAGGAGGTTTTATGAACAGAACGATTCTTGTACCCATCGATATTTCAGACTCAGAATTAACTCAACGCGTTATTGCCCATGTTGAAGCAGAGGCAAAAATTGACGATGCGCAGGTGCATTTTCTGACCGTTATTCCGTCATTGCCCTATTATGCTTCCCTGGGACTGGCCTACTCGGCGGAGTTACCGGCCATGGACGATCTGAAAGCCGAAGCGAAATCTCAACTGGAAGAGATTATCAAGAAGTTCAATATCCCGACGGACAGAGTGCATGTTCACGTTGCTGAAGGTGCGCCAAAAGATAAAATCCTGGAGATCGCCAGGAAATTACCTGCAGATATGGTCATTATTGCCTCACACCGACCGGACATCACCACTTATCTGCTGGGCTCTAACGCCGCAGCCGTGGTGCGTCACGCGGAGTGTTCAGTTCTGGTGGTTCGCTAAGCTGTCTGGCCCGCACACCGTTGCGGGCTTTTTGTTTCTCCCTCTTTTACCCCGCGATTCCTGACCTAAATGTGCTGACATTTTTCCCGCTTATCCGTACCATACACGCCACAGTTTTTATATCAGACTTTTTTTGCCGGACTATCCGGCGTGATGCATACTCTTCTGATGCCACACTACGAATTGAGCCTCTATTAAATGTCGCAAAATCAAGATATTAGTAAGAAAGAACAATACAACCTGAACAAATTACAGAAACGCCTGCGTCGTAACGTAGGTGAAGCTATTGCCGATTTCAATATGATCGAAGATGGCGATCGCATTATGGTGTGTCTTTCCGGTGGGAAAGATAGCTACACCATGCTGGAAATCCTGCGGAATTTGCAGCAAAGCGCCCCAATCAGTTTTTCTTTGGTCGCCGTAAATTTGGATCAAAAACAACCGGGCTTCCCGGAGCACATCCTGCCGGAGTATCTGGAACAACTGGGTGTTGAGTATAAAATTGTCGAAGAAAATACCTACGGGATCGTCAAAGATAAAATTCCTGAAGGCAAAACGACCTGCTCTCTCTGTTCTCGTCTGCGCCGCGGCATTTTGTACCGCACGGCAACCGAATTAGGCGCCACCAAAATTGCGCTCGGACACCATCGCGACGACATCCTGCAAACGCTGTTTTTAAATATGTTCTACGGCGGGAAAATGAAAGGCATGCCGCCGAAGCTGATGAGCGATGATGGTAAGCATATTGTGATCCGTCCGCTGGCCTATTGCCGCGAAAAAGATATCGAGCGCTTCTCTGAAGCGAAAGGTTTCCCGATTATTCCGTGCAACCTGTGTGGTTCACAGCCTAACCTGCAACGTCAGGTGATCGCTGATATGCTGCGTGACTGGGACAAGCGCTATCCAGGTCGTATTGAAACGATGTTCAGTGCGATGCAGAATGTGGTGCCTTCTCACCTGAGCGATATTAATCTGTTCGATTTTAAAGGCATCAAACACGGCTCAGAAGTGGTAGATGGCGGTGATCTGGCATTCGATCGTGAAGAGATCCCACTGCAACCAGCAGGCTGGCAGCCGGAAGAAGATGAAAACCAGTTAGATGAGTTGCGTCTGAACGTGGTGGAAGTGAAGTAATAGAGAGGATGCCGTATCCGGCCTACTGGACAAGGTATTACGTCAATACCAGTAGGCCTGATAAGCGGAACGCCATCAGGCATTCCTACGGGCATTTATTTTAATAAACGAACCCGGCAGTTCTTACCTTTGATCTTACCGTTCTGCAGTTGCTTCCACGCTTTATGTGCCACAGCCTGGCGAACGGCCACGTAGACATGCGCCGGATGAACGGCAATCTTGCCGATATCTGCCCCGTCCAGACCAATATCTCCGGTCAACGCCCCTAATACATCACCAGGCCGCATTTTAGCTTTTTTACCGCCATCGATGCACAGCGTCGCCATCTCAGCCTCCAGCGGCAGAATTGAGCCATTACCCGGTGCAGGCAGCCAGTTCAGCTTCAGTTGCAGCATCTCGGACAAAATATTGGCACGTTGCGCTTCTTCCGGCGCACAGAAGCTAATCGCCAGGCCACTGTTACCCGCACGGGCAGTACGTCCAATACGGTGTACATGAACTTCCGGATCCCATGCCAGTTCAAAGTTAACCACCAGCTCGAGCGATTTAATATCCAGGCCACGCGCCGCCACATCGGTGGCAACCAGAACACGGGCACTGCCGTTGGCAAAACGTACGAGCGTCTGGTCCCGATCGCGTTGCTCAAGATCGCCATGAAGCGATAATGCGCTTTGCCCTGCTGCGTTCAGTGCATCACAAACAGCCTGACAATCTTTTTTGGTGTTACAGAAAACTACACATGATGCCGGCTGGTGCTGGCTAAGTAATTTTTGCAACAGCGGAATTTTGCCGTGTGAGGAGATTTCAAAGAATTGTTGTTCAATCGCTGGCAACGCATCGACTGTATCAATCTCAATCGTTAACGGATTGTTCTGCACGCGACCACTGATCGCGGCAATCGCTTCCGGCCAGGTTGCGGAAAACAGCAATGTCTGACGGGACGCTGGCGCAAAGCGGATTACGTCATCAATTGCATCACTAAATCCCATATCCAGCATCCGATCGGCTTCATCCATCACCAGCGTATTCAACGCATCAAGGGAGACGGTGCCTTTTTGCAGGTGGTCGAGTAAACGTCCCGGCGTGGCAACAATAATATGTGGGGCATGTTGCAGAGAATCACGCTGTGCGCCAAAGGGCTGGCCACCGCACAGCGTCAAAATTTTGGTATTTGGCAGAAAACGCGCCAAACGACGCAATTCACCGGCGACCTGGTCAGCCAGTTCGCGGGTTGGGCACAGCACCAGCGACTGAGTCTGAAACAGCGCAGCATCAATGTGTTGTAACAGACCAAGACCAAACGCGGCCGTTTTGCCACTGCCGGTTTTTGCCTGCACACGAACATCTTTTCCTGCCAGGATTGCCGGCAACGCAGCGGCCTGAACAGGCGTCATTTCAAGATAACCCAGCTCATTAAGATTCTCGAGTTGGGCGGCAGGCAAAACATTCAGGGTTGAAAAAGCGGTCACAATTTAATCTCGCGGTAAAAACTCACATTCAGCAGGCGCGTATCCTCGCAGATCTGCGCCCGTGATGCGACAATTTAATCGGCTCTTCATCCGGTGACGGGTGCGGCATAGGTTGCGGACGAGGTATGGAGTCGGGAATCGGAACCGGGTCGGTGGGAACAGTATCGGAATGGGGACGTTGCAACTGCAACGGGGCGAATAAGCAGGTCATATTACCCTCCAGTGAGTCAGACTGACCCTTTTAGGGTAGACGCTGGTTTCCTGCAGGCAAAAAAAAGCCGACTAATCTAAGTCGGCGTCGTACGAATCAATTGTGCTATGCAGTAATTCAAAAAAGGAAGTAAGACAATATGGAGCGCAACGCCCATCGCTTGACGTTGCATTCACCTGCGAGAGAGATATTGCCCCGAATAGGTAGATGGTTTATTGACCTCGCTCAAAAACTTCGCCGTTTTCACTCACGAAAGTCAATAAAAAACGTAGTTGTTACAACCATTTACTACGATGCAACCATAAAGTAACACCACCAATCAGGACAACTAACAGAATACAGAATAGCGAAAAACCAAACTGCCAGCCGCCACCGGGAATCCCCCCGAGATTGACGCCAAACAGTCCGGTTAAAAATGTGCTGGGCAGAAAAACCATTGCCATCAACGACATGGTATAGGTTCTTCGCGCCAGAGATTCCTGCATAACCTGAGCAATTTCATCCGCCATAATGCCCGTCCGGGCGATGCATGCGTCGATCTCATCCAACCCTCTTCCCAATCTGTCGGCGATATCCTGCATCCGACGTCGGTGATCGTCAGTCATCCACGGTAAACGTTCACTGGCCAGGCGCGCATAAACATCGCGCTGAGGGGCCATATAGCGCCGCATGACTATCAGTTGTTTGCGCAGCAATGCCAGAAAACCGCGAGGCGGGATCTGCTGATCCAGCAGGTTGTCTTCCAGATCGATAATTTTGTCATGCAATTGTTCGATAAACTCACTGGCATGATCGGTTAAGGCATCACAAACATCCACAAGCCAGCTACCACAGTCAGACGGTCCCGTCCCTTCCTGCAAGTCACTTACCACATCATCCAGTGCCAGCACTTTACGCTGACGTGTTGAGACAATCAGGCGTTCATCCATATATAAGCGCATGGCGACAAGCTGGTCAGGGCGTTCGTCGGTGCTGCCATTAATACAGCGTAACGTAATCAGCGTCCCTTCCCCGATCCTGCTTACGCGCGGGCGAGTACTTTCTCCCGCCAGTGCATCACGCACATTATTAGGAAGCAGAGGCGTTGTCGCCAGCCATTGCGCGCTATCAGAATGGGTGTAATTAAGATGCAGCCAGCACGGATGCGCACTGTCGATAACATCGTTGTCTTCCAGCGGTTTCACGCCACCGCGACCATCCAGCAGCCAGGCAAACACGGCATCCGGCACATTAACTTCGGTTCCCTTAATGGCTTCCACAGCGCCTCCATAAACATTCAAACTTTTTGTTAGTCTAGTCTTCAGTATATGTTAAGCAATATCGCATTGTCCCATTATGCTGAAATGATTCATAAAAGTGTTCAAGAAAATAAAAAGCGCCGACGGGTTCGGCGCTGTGGCGAGCAGATGTTGAATCTTAATATGAAGAACTGCATTTAACCCGTTGATGTAGTCCGGAGACAGGAGAATCTCGATGCAAGATCGTGGTTGTTTCGACAGATATATTTTTACTTAAGCGAAATTTATGTGTACGTGACAGAAGATCATTCACCTGACTTTTCAGGATACCGGACGAATCAGATAACTCATCGACCATGCTGACATTACTTTGCGTCACGTTTTCCAGTTCGGCAAGAGCCTGGGTAATTCTGGTGATCCCGTTTTCCTGTTCCCGTGTGGTTGTTAATATCTCCGCCATCAGCTGATTTAATTGCCCTGCACCACCCACAATATCCTGCATGTTTTTTTCGGCTTCACGTACAACCGCCGCCCCCTGCTGGACATTGTGATGCGTTTCATCGATAAGCCGTTTAATACTTTTTGCCGCTTCTGCGCTACGATGTGCCAATATTCTCACTTCACCTGCAACGACAGAAAAACCTTTGCCATGTTCACCAGCCCTCGCCGCCTCAACCGCCGCATTCAATGCCAGAATATTCGTCTGGAATGCAATACCATCTATTAACGCGATAATTTCAGTCATCTGCTGAGCGCAGTCGGTGATCGAGCGCATATTGGTGGCGACCTGCACCATTAAATCGCCCCCCTGGCGAGCAGATTGTGTCGCAATATTTGCCTGGGCGCTCGCCATGTGCGTATTGTCTGCATTATTGCGCGTACTAACCGCTATCTCATCCATATTCGCAGCTGTTTGCATTAACGCGCCAGACTGCTGTTCCGTTTTTACTGACAGTTCAGCGCTACGCTCCGCGAGTTGTTCAGAAAGCGTCATCACGGTCCGCGAAGAGGATCTGATCTCACTGACTAACGTGGAAATATTACTCGCCAGACTGTTAATTCCCGGAATAAGTCTGCCAGCACAATTATTACCGAACTCAGGAATACTCATTGCCAGATTCCCTGCAGTCACCTCTTCAATGCTTTCTTTTACCGTATTAATCGGCACGACGAGATATTTTGTCATATACCACCATAAATATAATAGTGAAATAGTACAAACCACATCAGTGCCAATAATGACATTAAATCCTGCAGATAATATTACCTCTACGATATTGAGGACCACTACGGTACATACCAGAAATAAAGTAATAAACGTCCTGACGCTTATATTATTTAACATTTTAATCCTGCCTGCCAAAGAATAACGCGGAGTATTATTTTTTATAGCACCTGCAATGCAGATTGCCATTCCGCGATACCGAAAGTTCCACTTTCAATGAGAGCATGCCGCCTTTTCACTTAAAGCACACTATCACACCACCAGTTTACATTAGTCTGGTTATTTATCCCGCATAAGCTGGCGTTCACGCCAGTTGCCAGACTATTGTCACCCAGTGCACAATGCGAACAAAAATACGCCAAATCATAAACTCGGTGAATGTTTTCATAAGCAAACATCACATACTCCACCGTTATAGCGGCTCAGACTAATACTGCTGACAGGAAACTAAGAACGCGCCTGGTTTTACCAGGTTAACTGGACAGAATCTGCTAGATTTATCATCACGGTTTTTTATCGATGGGTAGTAAGATGTTGCACGTGTCATGGGACCCTGTACTGATTGGGATTTCCTTTGTTGTCGCATTCATTGCTTCGTTTATTGCCCTCGATAGCGCAGGGAAAGTGGCGATCTCTAGTCGTCGGGAATCGACTTTCTGGCGTTTATCTGGCGGGGCAACGCTGGGGATGGGGATCTGGTCGATGCATTTTATTGGCATGCTGGCCATGAAAATGAGTATGCCAATTAATTATCACTTTTCACTCACGGCATTTTCTTTTTTGATCGCACTCATTTCCGCGACGCTTGCCATCAATATTGCGATATCAGGTCAAACGCTTTCGGCCAGGCGGCTTATTGTTGCAACAAGCCTATTAAGCACCGGTGTTGTGACCATGCACTACGTTGGCATGGTCGCTATCGTTGAACATGTTGCTATCCGCTGGCAGTTCTCACTCATTTTGCTTTCCGTGGTCATTGCCATTATCGCGTCAGGGATCGGCCTGTGGTTAGCTTTTCATTTGCGGCAAAATACCCGACGCGCATTAATAAACCGACTTATTGCCGCTCTGGTAATGGCGCTGGCGATCGCCTCAATGCATTACACCGGGATGGGGGCGGCCACCTTCACGCATTTCGGTCACACTGCGCATGACGGACTGAGCACGCTGGAACTCTCTATCTGGGTCTGCGCCGTCACGCTGGTGATTCTGGGTATTATGCTGGTCATTTCGATGGTGGATTCTCAGCTACGCACCTCAAGACTGGCCGATAATCTGCATCAACTGAACTGCCAGCTTGAGCACCAGGTCCACTTCGATGCGCTGACCGGCCTTGCCAATCGAACGCAAATAGACGTCTGCTTACAGACCTGCCTGCGTCATTCCAAACTGCATCAACAACACTTCGCCCTGGTCTTTATCGACCTTGATCGATTCAAAATCGTAAACGACACCTGGGGCCATCACATTGGCGATCAGTTGCTTATCTCCAGCACACAACGCATATACAACTGCCTTGAGGACACCATGACGCTGGCGAGGCTGGGTGGTGATGAATTTATCCTGCTGGTGCCAAACAGCAACCGGGAAGCAATTTCAGTGCTGATGACCCGTATTGCCAGCGCCGTCAAAGAACCTTTTACACTGTTTGGACATACCATTCGCGTTTCGTTAAGCGCGGGAAGCAGTCTTTATCCCGAACACGGCTCAACGTTACATGAGCTAAAAGTTAAAGCCGATACTGCGATGTATCATGTCAAACAGGCTGGCAGAAACGGCTGGGCGATTTATACCCCAGAGATGGAGGCTATCGCCGATACGCCGCCAACGTTCTTGCAGGAACTGTCGCAAGCGCTTGAGCGGAATCAATTTGAATTATGGTATCAACCTAAATACACCGCCGGGGATCGCTCTCTGACGGGTTTTGAGGCGTTGTTACGCTGGCACCATCCTGAACGCGGCATTCTGCTGCCGGCTGAATTCCTGCCAGCACTTGAAGAAACAGGCCTGATTATTCCTGTCGGCACCTGGGTTCTCCAGCAGGCATGCAGTCAGTTATATCAATGGAAGTCACAAGGCCACACGGAGTGGACCCTTGCCGTTAATCTGTCACCAGCCCAGTTTGAACAACCTGATATTGTCGATATAGTCTGCAACGCCCTGGCACAATATCAGCTTTCACCAGCACATCTCACGCTGGAACTGACTGAAAGTACGGCACTTAAAAATTTAAAACGCAGCGTAGAAGTCCTGAACGCGTTTGCCGATTTGGGGATCACCGTTTCTATTGATGATTTTGGCACCGGTTATTCAAATATATTGATGCTGAAATCACTTCCGGCACGAGAATTAAAAATCGACAGAATATTTGTCAAAGATATTAGTGAGAACAGCAAAAATACAAAAATCGTGTCTACTATTATAGACATAGCGCACTCTATGAATATGCGCGTTGTGGCAGAGGGTATAGAGACCCAGGAGCAGGAAACGCTGTTAACCCAGATGGGCTGCGGTGTGCTGCAAGGCTTCCTGTATGCGAAACCGCTGCCAGCACATAAAATCTATGGCTTGATACAAACTGAAAACGCCACAAAAGTAAAACCAACGGTACAACCCTTGTCTCACCGACAATCAATAACATTGTGAGATTGCATAATTAAAAAAATTCGCCAATAAACCGGCAACACAGCATATGAAGATAACGGGATTATCGATGAGCATAAACGAGCTGCATTCACTGGATTTATTAACCATTCCGGTCTGGATCGTTTCGCCACATACCGAAGAACTGGTGTTCGCCAATACCGTTGCACGGGAACTGATGCAGGCCCCGTGTTTCCCCCCTCTCAGAAAAGGCACATTCTCCACGCACGCACAAAATGATTTACCTATGTATCTTAGTGATTTGCGAAATCATCATGACATTGTAGAGATACTCACGGTTTACCGCGAAAGCGAGGAAATCGCGCTGGCCTGTCGTTTGTCCATCAGGACGCTTCAGGATATAGGTGATGTTATCCTCTATGAAGGCATTGAAACACCGACAGCGCAAGGTCTGAAAGCCAGCCGCTCTGCCACCTATCAGCGGAAAAAACAAGGATTCTATGCCCGTTTTTTCCAGACTAACTCAGCACCCATGTTGCTTATTGATCCGTCACGCGACGGATTGATTGTGGATGCAAATCTCAGTGCCCTGAATTTCTATGGCTATGATCATGACGTGATGTGTCAGAAGCATACCTGGGAAATCAATATGCTGGGGCGCCATATATTGCCGATAATGCATAAAATTGCGCATCTTCCTGGTGGCCATAAGCCCTTACATTTTGTCCACAGACTTGCCGATGGAAGCACCCGTCACGTACAAACCTATGCCGGTCCTATCGAAATCTACGGCAATAAGCTGATGCTGTGCATTGTTCACGATATTACCGAGCAAAAACGTCTGGAACTGGAACTGGAACGCGCCGCCTTGCATGACGCGTTAACCGGATTACTCAACCGGCGGCATTTTTATCAGATAACTGAGCCAGCGCAGACACACACAACATCGTTAACGCAGGATTACAGTTTGCTGCTAATCGACACCGACCGGTTTAAAAGCATCAACGATCTTTTCGGGCATTTAAAAGGGGATGATGTACTTTGCGCGTTGGCACGCACCCTGGAATCCTGTGCAAGAAAAGACGATCTGGTTTTTCGTTGGGGGGGAGAAGAGTTTGTACTGCTTTTGCCACGCACGTCTTTAGATGCAGCACTTAATCTCGCTGAAGTAATACGCGCGACGGTAGCCAAGGTGAGCCTCCCTGGCCTTCCCCGCTTTACTGTCAGTATTGGTGTGGCGCGACACGAAGCCAATGAAAGTATTGATGAGTTATTTAAACGCGTGGACGACGCATTGTACAAAGCCAAAAATGAAGGCAGAAACAGAGTGCTGGCTGCCTGATGACTACCCTGTCTAGCGACTACGTTTAGCGTGGCGTTCCCAGTTCTCCTGTTTCGCCAGCGCCGTTTTACGTAACGCCACATAACATGCCCCGCTGCCGCCATGATGCGGCAGTGCGGTGCAGAAAGCCTGCACATCATCAAACTCCGTTAACCAACGCGCGACGTAGCTACGAACGATGTTGGCATGGGAGTTATCATCACGCCCCTTACCGTGAATCACCAGGACGTTGCGCAACCCATCCTGCTGCGCCTGTAAAATAAAGCTAAATAGCATCTGGCGGCAGGTTTCAACGGGCTGTCGCACAAGATTAAGGCTTGCTTGTTGCGGATATTTCCCGGTGCGCAGCTTGTCAGTCACGCCATGCTGTAACCCTTCACGACGAAACTCCAGCGGAACGCTCAGCGGGACGATATCCAGAAAACCTGTCGAGAGAAAGTTATCCAGCTGCAGCGTATCAATACGTGCCGGGGCGCGAAGATTACGCGTTGGCTGCCAGTGAACATCGGCGCATCCCTTCAGTGGTTGAACATCCCCCATGGCGTCAAGAAACAGCGATGCTTCATCAAGGTTCATGTTTCATCCTCCAGCGATTATGCGACGGTCATTATCATAACCGCGCACTATTATACCGACAACGGTTTACGGTTATTTCCAATAACGCACCGTTTGACATTCCCTTACCCCCACAAGTTAAGATCCGTTTTTGGGGGTATAGCTGCGACTATCATTGACATGATAATGTGTAACCCCGCCAGTAATGAGAGAAACGGATGCTGAACTTACTTGAAGACACCATTGCAACGCCCCTTGGCCCGTTGTGGGTAATTTGTGATGAGCAATTTCGCCTGCGTGCGGTTGAATGGGATCAACATCGCGATCGTATGGAGCAATTGCTGGATATTCATTATCGTTCTGAGGGCTATCAGCGTATTGCTGCCAAAAACCCCGGAGGGTTAAGCGATAAGCTGGCAGAGTATTTTGCGGGAAATCTCAGCATTATAGACACGCTTGAAACCGCAACCGCGGGAACCCCTTTCCAACGCGAGGTCTGGAAAGCGTTGCGTACTATCCCCTGCGGGCAGGTCATGCATTATGGACAACTGGCTGAACAGCTGGGGCGCCCCGGTGCCGCCAGAGCCGTTGGCGCGGCTAATGGTTCCAATCCTGTCAGCATCGTCGTCCCGTGCCACCGCGTGATTGGACGGAATGGCACAATGACTGGATATGCGGGTGGCGTGCAGCGAAAAGAGTGGTTATTGCGCCATGAAGGCTATCTGTTACTCTAGAATCCAGGCAATTAATGCCTTATTCATCACACTTCCACACAATACACCCACAAATAAAGTGCGGTTAATCATATAGATACAAACATTCAACTCGCTTATGCCTGAATTATTCTCTATTGGGAGTAGCTCAGGCTTACGTGCTCACCAAAAAGATGTTAAAATTGACAAATATCAATTACGGCTTGAGCAGACCTATGATCCCGGAAAAGCGAATTATACGGCGCATTCAGTCTGGCGGTTGTGCTATCCATTGCCAGGATTGCAGCATCAGCCAGCTTTGCATCCCGTTCACACTTAACGAGCATGAGCTTGACCAGCTCGATAACATTATCGAGCGCAAAAAGCCTATCCAAAAGGGGCAAACGCTCTTTAAAGCAGGTGACGAGCTTAAGTCACTCTATGCTATCCGTTCCGGAACGATAAAAAGCTATACCATTACCGAACAAGGCGATGAGCAAATCACCGGTTTCCACTTAGCGGGTGACCTGGTTGGTTTTGACGCAATTGGCAGCGGTCATCACCCAAGCTTTGCCCAGGCGCTGGAAACGTCAATGGTATGCGAAATTCCTTTCGAAACCCTGGATGACCTGTCCGGTAAAATGCCGAACCTGCGTCAGCAGATGATGCGTCTGATGAGTGGCGAAATCAAAGGCGACCAGGACATGATCCTGCTGCTGTCGAAGAAGAATGCTGAAGAGCGCCTGGCGGCCTTCATCTACAATCTGTCCCGCCGTTTTGCCCAGCGAGGCTTCTCTCCGCGCGAATTCCGTCTGACGATGACCCGTGGCGATATCGGGAATTACCTCGGCCTGACGGTTGAAACCATCAGCCGCCTGCTGGGTCGCTTCCAGAAAAGCGGTATGCTGGCGGTGAAAGGCAAATATATCACTATTGAGAATAGCGACGCGCTGGCCGTCCTTGCTGGCCACACGCGTAACGTTGCGTAACCTTCTCAGTTAACCTTCTGTCAAATTGCTAAATTACCCCAATTTAATAGTTTGGCAGAAGGCATTTCTGTTCTGATTTAATTAAAATATAAACACTATAAGTGTACTCAATATAAATATCCCCATCATTAATGCTGTCACAATAACTACGGTTAAACACTCTTTCCTGCCTGGTTGCATAAAAAACCTCTGAGGTGATTCAATTAAATAACCAGACCATTCCATGGTCAGACGTTTACTTCTGTAAATAATCCAAAATTATCAGCCGAGATAATGACGCAGGAGAGCAGCGGTCAGCACACCAATAGCAACGGTGACAGGCATAGGAAAACGTAATGCGGCGATCAGTGTTAAACCTAATGCGATAAGATCGGCAGGGTTTCCGGACGCAAAATAAGGTGCGATAAAGGCCAGCATGACGCATCCTGGAGATGATTTAAGAACCGCCATCGATCTGGGGGATAACACCCGGTTGCGCAATATCATGTACGACGCAATACGTGTCGCATAGGTGGTCAGAACCATCAGGAGGATGGCGAACAGCGTTTGCTGGTCTGGCATTATTTATCTCCCTGCAACCAGGCAACCACTAATCCCACCAACGGACCTGCCATGACATACCAGACACCGGGGACGTAATGATAAACCGCAACCGCAACAATCAGGCTGGCAAACCACGGTATCGCTTTGCGAAAGCCGCTCCACATACCCCTGACAAGCACAAGGAATACGGCGGGAAACGCCATATCAAAACCGTAACGATGAACATCGCCAAGCACGGGACCGATTAACGCACCTAACGTGGTACAACCTACCCACATAATATAAAAAGAAAAAGAAGCAGCTAAATAATAAGGCATGCTAAAATGAGGAACATTATTAATGCTTCTTTTATGTGCATCACTATAACTTAACGCCCAACTTTCATCAGTCATAAAAAAAAGCGCAGGTAAAACTTTACGCTTAGGAAAACGCATCAACAGCGGAACAAGAGTTGCGCCCATCAGAATATGTCTGCTATTAACCAGGAATGTGACTGCCATAATAAGAAAAATATGGGGAGGTGACGTCCAGATTTGTATTGCTGCAAATTCAGAGCCACCAGCGAAATTTAATCCCGTCATTAGCGGAACAGCTAAACCACTGAGTCCTTTATGGCTGGCCTGAGCCCCCAAAACCAGCGCAAAAGGGATCACGCCAAGTAAAACGGGAAAACCGTCTTTTAAACCACGGACAACGTCTTTTCTAATACTATCAAAAGCTGTCGGATCATCTGCAGATCCTGCGCCATCTATACTTTCACTCATACTTTTCACACTCATACCCGATGCCTGTTTTGACCCATTTTGATACTGGCGTCAGAATAGAATGTGTGACACTATTAGTAAATATAAATAGTGTCACATTACACTTATGGTGATCCGATGCGCGAGCGTTCTCCCTGGCAGCCGAGACTGTCCAGCAATGCAACATCTCCAACAGAACAATTAGTTGAGGCCCTGGCCGAAGATATCCTTTCAGGATCGCTTCAGCATGGCGCCCGCTTACCAGCCCACCGTAATTTAGCGGACACATTGGGTATCGGGCTTGGCACCGTAACGAAAGCCTATGGGATCCTTGAGAAACGTGGACTTGTCAGAAGTGTGAAAGGAAGCGGGATGTTTGTGGCACTGGCAAATTCGCGTGGTCAGACCGTCATCGATTTGTCACAAAATACGCCCCCGGCTGCGCTAAGCTCGCGTTCACTCAGCGCGACACTTTCAGCGATCGCTCGCCGTCCGGATATGGATATGTTCAACACCTACGCGCCAGCAGCCGGTCATGACGAACACCGCCGCCTGATGGCTCGCTGGTTCAACAGGCTGGGCATGCCCGCTGATTATCGCCAACTCATTATTACCAGCGGAGCGCAACATGCGCTTTCAGTGGCGTTATCGACGGTATGCGAACCTTTTGGGACACTTTATGTGGAGGCGCAAACGTATTCTGGACTGATCCAACTTTCACGGCTGTTAAAACTGAAACTGGTTGGCATTCCGATGGATGACGAAGGGATGGATGTTTCAGTATTGGAGAAAATGCTGGATGCCAGCGATGATAAACGCAGTGCGGTGTATGTCACTCCCCTGCTACAAAGCCCTTCAACACGCATAATGAGTCTTGCCCGGCGAAAAGACCTGATACGCGTTTGCCGCGCAAACGCATTATTTATTATCGAAGATGATGTCTATCGACTCACCCGTAATATTGAACTCCCACAAATTGCCCGATTAGCACCAGATATCACTTTGTATGTTAATAGCTTATCTAAAATACTGAATCCCACACTACGCATCGGCGGGCTTCTGCTGCCTGAACAGCTATATTCCCGCGCTGAATCCATGCTCAGAGCAACGGCAATGATGGTTTCCCCGATAAGTTGCGCGATCATGGAGCAATGGTTACTTGATGGTACTGCGGAAACCGTAACCTCTGCGATAGAACACGAAACAGTTCGCCGCTATGAATTAGCCTTTTCTATTTTGGGTGAGCATCTTTATCGCTCCGGGCATCCCAGTTTTCACCTCTGGTTGCCACTGGCTCGCGAAAGCGTACAGCCATTCTATGAAGCAGCCTTAGCGGCAGGGATCAAAGTTACCTCACCCGCATCAACAGAAGTTAATCCGTTATCCGAGCAGTCAGGTATCCGACTGTGCATTGGTGGACCGGAGATCGAACAACTTCACCGGGCACTCTTAACACTAAAAGAGATTGCCGGGCAGTTGAAACGTCCACGCGCCCAAACCTTTCCCGTGTAACGCACGAGCACAATAGAAACAACGAAAAATGGTTTAAATTGAGCGGGATGTGGGGAAAAGCTGGAGATTTCCCCAGTTTATTGATCTGGCAAGAGGTTCTCCCCTGTTTCAATCCACATTATTGGGTTACTCTTTTAAATACAAACTGCGGTGACAGTTGTAAGGAGACCCTGTATGGCTATGTATCAAAACATGCTGGTAGTCATCGATCCAAACCAGGACGATCAACCAGCATTACGGCGAGCTGTTTATTTGCATCAACGGATTGGTGGCAAAATTAAAGCCTTTTTGCCGATCTATGACTTTTCCTACGAAATGACCACCCTGCTGTCGCCGGACGAGCGTACGGCAATGCGTCAGGGGGTCATCAGCCAGCGAACTGCATGGATACGTGAACAAGCGAAATACTATATCGAAGCAGGGATCCCGCTTGATATTAAAGTGGTCTGGCACAACCGTCCCTTTGAAGCCATCATCCAGGAAGTGATCAGCGCTAAGCATGACCTGGTGCTCAAAATGGCACACCAACACGATCGCCTTGAAGCCGTAATTTTCACACCAACTGACTGGCATTTGTTGCGTAAATGTCCAAGCCCGGTATGGATGGTCAAAGATCAGCCGTGGCCGGAAGGTGGTAAAGCGCTGGTAGCGGTGAACCTCGCCAGTGAAGAGGCATATCACAATGCACTCAACGAAAAACTGGTCAAAGAAACGTTGCAGCTCGCAGAACAGGTTAACCATACCGAAGTACACCTGGTGGGCGCCTATCCTGTAACGCCTATCAACATTGCGATTGAGCTACCTGAATTTGATCCCAGCGTGTACAACGACGCCATCCGTGGACAACATCTGCTGGCCATGAAGGCATTACGCCAGAAATTCAGTATTGATGAAAAAGTTACACACGTTGAAAAAGGATTGCCTGAAGAGGTCATCCCGGATTTAGCTGAGCATTTACAGGCGGGTATCGTGGTACTCGGCACCGTTGGGCGCACCGGCATATCAGCTGCGTTTTTGGGGAATACCGCAGAACAGGTTATCGACCATCTGCGTTGCGACCTGCTGGTTATCAAACCGGATCAGTACCAGACCCCGGTTGAACTGGACGACGAAGAAGACGATTAACCCTGCAGCAAAATGCCGGATGGCGATGTCATCCGGCATGACATGTTCTTAGTGCTTCTCCTCGCCTCCGAGGAAATAGATACCGAGCGGAATAGCCAGCAAAATAGTAAAAACCATACTGTAGACGCAAATCATTGCGGATTGAATGGCATACATCGAAGCTGTCCAGTCGGAAAGCGGAATGTCATACTGTTCAATGACGCCACCAATCGTCGCGCGCGTCACAACCGATGCCGCAATAATAAATACCCCAAGCAGACATAACAGAAACTTCCGTCCCTTCGCTGTCTTCAGCTTAGCCATGATCATAATATCGTCCTTATGCAGATGAATACCGTGTTACTTTGCAGCAACAATACCATGACATCAACTCACTGTCTGCTACATACGCCACACTCAAACTTGACATGCGTACTATTCGCCTGAAAATAACGCTGATTGTATTATTTCGCTCTCCTTTTGATGAATGATCTGACAGCCTGAACTAGGTAAAATATCCGCTGATGAAGGATGTCAGATGATATTTAGCTAACACGGAGTGACCTGGGAGAATCATGATCGCTGAACTGTTTATAAATAATGCGTTTAATTTAACGGTAATTCTCAGCAGCTGTGCAGCGTTAGTCCTGATGAGCGTGTGGTTTCATCGTAGTGAAAAACACTGCAAAGGATTCATATTCCACGCAGCACAGTTTTTTGTTTATGCCATTATCATTGGTACGTTTGGCACTATTGCGAATAACGTCATCGATAGTTATAAGCTGAAATTTATCTCCCCAAGCGTGGTCGACTTTATCTGTACCTCGTTGATTGCGTTGATCCTGACGATAAAACTCTTTCTGGTCATCAACCAGTTTGAAAAAACGCAGATTAGTAAGGGCAGAGATATCACCAGTGCGAGGATCATGTCACGCATCATTAAGATTACGATCGTCGTCGCCATCATCTTGCTGTACGGTGAGCATTTCGGCATGAGCCTGTCAGGGCTGTTAACGTTCGGCGGCATCGGCGGTATCGCTGTCGGTATGGCAGGTAAAGATATCCTGAGCAATTTTTTCTCTGGCATTATGCTCTACTTCGACAGGCCGTTTAGCATCGGTGACTGGATCCGCTCTCCGGACCGAAATATCGAAGGTACGGTAACGGAAATCGGCTGGAGAA
Organism: Citrobacter sp. RHBSTW-00029; assembly: GCF_014104295.1. NCBI lineage: Bacteria > Pseudomonadati > Pseudomonadota > Gammaproteobacteria > Enterobacterales > Enterobacteriaceae > Citrobacter > Citrobacter sp. RHBSTW-00029. The sequence goes on along the minus strand of NZ_JABXRT010000001.1, from coordinate 1,642,735 downwards.
TGACCAAAATAAACACCTTCGACCACCGTCCGTTATACGTGCCGAACTCAATTTTCTCTTCCATCAGTGTAGAAAACCCGGGGCGGATGAGTAATCGACGAATCAAAACGGTGATCGGGTTACGTTATGAAGATGCTGATAAAATTGGCGCAGTTGTCGAGTCGGTCAGAAAAATGTTGCAAAATCATCCCGGAATAGATCAAAAACAAACCCTGCTGGTCTATTTTAATGAATTTGCCGATTCATCGCTGAATATCATGGTGTATTGCTTCACGAAAACCACCGTGTGGCAGGAGTGGCTTGCTGTACAACAAGATGTGTACTTGAGAATTATTACAATAGTTCAGGAAAACGGTGCTGACTTTGCGTTCCCCAGTCAGACGTTGTATATGGATAACGCCGAGGCACAACCTTCTGCCCACTAACCAAAATCAAGACGCGGATACCCGCGTCTTTCATCTGTTCGCTGTCTGCTGAAAGCACAACATCACTGCCCCCGGGCGTCTGGCATCAGCTTCTTTGCCTGGCGACCGCGTGAATAACGTAACATCAGCCCCCAATGCTTTAGCAATCTTGATCGCCATGTGTCCCAGGCCACCCAACCCAACAACAGCGACTTTACTCCCCTGCCCAACCTGCCAGTGACGCAACGGCGACCATGTGGTGATACCGGCACACAACAACGGTGCAGCACCACGTAAGTCGATTCCTTCCGGCACCTTCACGACGAACAAAACTGTGCGGGACCAGATCTTCTTTCACCGCCAGCGCGGCATAACCCTTCACGTTCATGGCTATTTCGATCTCCTCAGAGATAAAGTGCACCTCAACCAGCATAGCTCAGGGCAACAGGTTGTACTCGGCGTCAGCGACCGGCTCCAGCCATTCATTCGATGCGCCTGCTACCGGGATTTCTACCGCAATATGGGCAAACCAGCTATCACGTGCAGCTCCGTGCCAGTGTTTCATTCCCGCCGGAATATGAACCACATCACCCGTTTTCAGTTCTCGCGCAGGTTGATTCCACGCCTGGTACCAGCCTCTGCCGCCAGTCACCAGCAGAATTTGACCGCCCTGATGATGAATGTGCCAAAAATTACGGCAGCCAGGTTCAAATGCAACGTTACCAATCACCACTCCTTCCATTGAAAGCATGGTCAGATAGCTGGTCCCGGTGAAGTACTTCGCATAGGCTTCATTTTTCTCTCCCCGGGGAAAGACGCTGTTGCCATCAAATTGTTCGTTCATCATGACTCCTGCTGGGGTATTAGCTAACGGAATTCCTTAAATACATTCATCAAGAACTGCACGGGCATTTTCCGCAATCTCAGCACCACAGTGCTGCTTAAGTAGCGCAGTAAACGCGATAAGTTGCTCAGGGCGGAACCCAACATTCAGGCTGATCGCGAAGTGACTTTTCAGTTGGCTGTTCACGCCGCCCAGTACGGCTAACGCAGAGACGGTTGCCAGTTCACGAGTCGGCCAGTCCAGTACATCGCGCTGAAAAATATCGCCAAACAGATGTGCTTTAAGCCAGGTATCAATGGCAGGGGCAAAATCAAACAGCGGACCGCTAACCGGCTGTCCAACCAGTTGGGTTTGCGTTTGGCTCCCCGCCAGCAGGCTGTTCCAGTCAACAGCTAACCCTGCATTAAGCGCTGCCTCCAGCTTATCTGGCTGTCCTGTGGCAGTGAATGCTGCAATGGGGACAACTGCCAGTTGTCTGGCATTCAAATGATTTGACATGTTCGATTCTCCGGGGAGGCGACAGTCTCTGCCGCCGAATGCTGAAAACGCAAAAATTATAGAGGCTCAGCGTATCGACGATTAGAGGGTTAAATAAGGACAAATCTATGAAGACAAGTCATGAATAGCGCTATTCACAATGTGGCAGTACAGCGCTGTCCGTCACATCCACTTGCGGTGCATCCAATTTCACGGGCCAGCGACTCATATGCTGGATAAACTCGACACATGAAAGATATTTTTTACGGCAGCCGAAACGCTGAAGTTCAGAGAGGCTGCCGCAACACTCGGTCTGGCCACCCAACAAATAACCCGAGGTATTACTGAACTACAGATCCTGCGCGGGCAATTTTGTCATCCGGCCTGATCTACGTATTACGCTACAATCTCGATTAAATTACCGTCGGGGTCCTGAATGACGGCCTCGTAATACCCGTCACCGGTGGTTCGTGGTCCGGAGACCAGGATGCCCTGTTCTTTTGCGCGTATAGCCAGAGCATCAACATGCCCCGCGCCACCAACAGAGAGAGCCAGATGCACCCATCCTGAAGTGTTATTGTCAGGTACAGGGTGGGTCAGTCCCGGTTTGGTCATTAACTCAATCGCAATGTCCTCACCAATGTTGACGAAATAAGATTCAAACCCGGGATTGGTTTTGCTGCAGTATTTTTCGTTTATCACACCATCAAAAAACGACACCCAGAACCGGGCTTGTCGTTCAAGATCCCGGGTCCATAAAGCCATGTGTGCAATTTTCATCGCGATCCTCTTATCGTTTACTCTGAACGGTACGCCCCCGTTAAGGGATATTGACATCCTGCATTATAATGCAGGATTATGCACGTTATTGCTCGATGTTTATTTTTATGGAGTTCTCATGCTCGATTACGCTGCATTCCCGGATCAACGCCAGGCGCTTATCTATCAGATCCTGCAGGAAAACGGCAGAGTGATCTGTACTGAACTGGCCGTCCGTTTGGGGGTGTCAGAACATACGATCCGCCGCGATTTACATGAGTTGTGTAAAGAAGGTGTTTGCAAGAAAGTCTATGGCGGGGCTGTCATTTCACTACCAGAGTCAGCTGACATCACAGTACGCAAGAATATTAATACCGCGAAAAAGAGCAGCATCGCGCAAAGATGTGCCCGGCTAGTGAAATCCGGAAGCTGTATTTTTATCGACACAGGAACAACCAACCTGGCAATGGCTGAAGCCCTTCCCGCTGAGCTGGCATTAACCGTCGTGACAAATTCACCTGATATTGCCGCCGTACTGCTGAAAAAACCGCTATTCGAGGTCATCATGTTAGGTGGGCCAGTGCAGCGATCGTCCGGTGGGTGCGTAGGTCCGACAGCCATTGCCCAGGTACAGGATATTTTATTTGATCAAGGTTTTATTGGTGGTTGTGCGATGGCACCGGAGTCCGGTTTAACCGGGTTTGATTACGCCGATTGTGAGTTTAAAAAAGCGGTAATTAAGCAGTGTAACGAAACTATCGTCGCACTGACGGCGGATAAGATCCCTGCCGTCGCACGTTATGTTGTCACCGCCAGCAGTAACATTGATGTCATTGTCGTGGAGGAAAACATCAGCAAACAGTACGGCACCGCTTTTCAGGCGCATGACATCCGCATTTACACCGTATAACGGTGGCGCAGTCTTTTTACGTGTAAATTCAACGGAATATCACGGTGCTAAAAGTGGCGCCAGCCGTCAATGGGGTAATGGCTGACAGATAGTCCAGGCGAATTCTATGATGGTGTTCATGGCACTCCACAAGCAAGAATTCCTCTTTGTCTGCTGTGGTGCATGTCGTCACGGCCCTGGCATCAAAGTGTTCCCCGGAAGTCAGTTCAATGCGCAGCAAATAGTGATAAAGACAGGCAATCTCCAGATAGTCATGCAGATCGCAATCGACAGGATGGTACTTTTCTGCCGCACACATAAATCCCCCCTTCCCTATGTCCACGCCGGTTCGGGAAATAGCTCACGCGACTTCCCGAACATGCGACGCTATTTCAGCGCTTCGATAGGTGCGCCAAAGTTGATATGCAGCACATTACCGTCGATTACCAGAGCGGGAACAGACTTCACTCCGATTCGCTCCGCCTCTGCAACGTGATCGGGTTGTTCTCCCAAATGAATAACCTCGATTTCCACATCCGGGGACAGATACTGTAGCAGTGTTTCTTCTGCGGAAACGCAAACCGGGCAACCAGCATGATAAAAACGGGCTTTGGTCATGATACCTCTCCTTTAAATTATAGTATCGAATCGATACTATAATTTATGCTACGCCAGTTTTATGCTTTGTCAATATAGTTTTTAGTCGATACTATATGCCGAGGAGGATTTTGTTATGCATGATATGTCGCTTTTTGACGTACTGGACCGACTGTCTGGTCTGACGCGGATGTGGTTTCGCCAGCATCCTTTACTGGCGGATCTTCAGCCAGTACAGCTCAGTGCGTTGATGTATCTCGCACGCTGTAACCGCTACTCCAATACGCCTCTCGCCGTGACGGACTACCTCGGTCTCACCAAAGGAACGGTGTCACAATCGCTAAAGTTGTTGGAATCAAAAGGACTGGTGGTACGTACGCAGGATGCCAGGGATAAGCGTAGCGTTCATCTGCAGCTCACCGAGTCGGCCAAAAATTTGCTGGATGCCCTGCTTCCCCCCTCATTTTTGATGACGGGCGAATCTGCGATGGGTGAACGCGCGGGTTTACTCAAGGAGCTACTCTTCGAACTTCTGCGGGGCATTCAGCGCACCAGTAATGTGCCGGGATTTGGTCTGTGCCAGAGCTGTCGGTTCCACCAAAAAGTAAATGGTCAGGGATTTTGTAATTTAACGAAAGAACCGTTGAGCGAGGATGATTCGATGTTAATTTGTCGGGAGCATCAGCCCCCGGACGTATGATCTTCTCTGTTATAGTGTCTTCATGTGGCCGGGTTGCCGCTTTCCAGGATAACCACTCGCTACAGGCATTTGACACGGCGATATTACGGTAGCCGCGTTCCCACGCCATATCGTCAACAATTTCTGCGGATTACGTATGTTGCAGGTGGTTCAGATCCCGTAGCATCCGCTTGAGACATTTGACTTTATTTTTATCGCGTATTGCCGCTGAAAACTTACTGAGCTGAAAAAACGTTTTGTCACCAAAACCATCAATGACTTTGAAACAATATTCCTGACGCGTGGCATCCCAGGAGTAGACGATATTTTTACAATGCAGGGAGTTAATAATGACACCGGTACTGACAAACCACGCTAAAAAAACATTCAACTTCTGCAATTTGCTGGCATCAAGTTCTTTGTTCAGGGCAAGCTGATAAAGCGTTTGCGCGATGTGACCATGCTCATCACATTCCTTAACCGTGAGTTGCCCTATTCCTTTATTTGTTTCAACAAGTCCTTCAATTTTTTGCATATAAAATGCGTCGGTTTGGTGACTCAACTTACATTCTTTGATGTCCCGAAAGACCTCACGTAGCTTGCTTTTATATTTCGCAATGCCTGGAATCACGATTTTGACCAGCAGTTTACTATCCTGTGGATGCTGGAAGACGTAGCGATCGTTACCTCGTGCCAGCAAGTCTTCATCTTTCAATATAAGTATTTGTTTCATAATATTTTTTATTTTTACCCTACGTGAAATGGGGTTGCCTCAACGAAGAGTTGTCTCAGCCAAAAAATATTGTGTATCTGTCTATTTCAATGGTTGTTAAACAAATAGCGTATTCATCCAATAAATAACTTTTGTAGTGACGTACTGAAGCAAAGTAACGGTGGATGTGCAGCAGGTTGAACGCCAGGAGATACTGTTGGAGAAATCCACGCCAGCTTTGTTTTTTTGATGTTGTTAACGAAGGTAAACAGCGGAAGGTATTCAACTAAGCTTCATTCACCGTGACCTATGGTGCTGCCACCAGAGGCCGCTCGTGAATGGATGAGGCCGGATGTTGGAGGGGAAAGAAGCCGAGGACATTGCAGACGATGGTTTCGTGCCAGTTACAAAATTGATATGACAGGGCGTAACACGTACAGGCAAGAATGTAAAAATTAGGGAGCCAAACTACGTTGCGTCAGATACCCAGATTAAACACTGCAAGGGAAAATCACTATGGATATCTTTCATACTAACTCCCAACAAATTGATTAAAAATCCACAGCAATACAATAATCATTATTTTCACATAAACCCAAAATCATTAACAATTCAGAGAGACGGTATCTGCCCATACTTCAACACTGTTCAAGAAATATAGATGACTCACTATGATGTTTATGCTCACCCTGTAGGTAATTTTTATACATCGTTGCAACATCAACACCGTAGATAACCGCTACCTGCGTTCTCTCCGCTGTGCGCCAGAAAACGACACCCGGACAATTAAAATTGAAACTCCTGCACGCCACAAATTTATCGTTCAGATGCCGGGAATCGTTTGTACAGAGTTGGTATTTCGACGTCAATAATGAGAATAACCCTGTAGCGAGTCACATTCATCGCTAACAATCTTCCGGTCGGTCCCCACTGTTCACAGGCCAGATTTGGCCGTAACCCCTCGTGCAGTACGAGGTTAAGGTACCAATGATTCAGGCGGAAACACTCTGCCGGCGCAGATGCCTGATCCCCAAAAGCATTGGTCCCAGAAGCGCAAAAGAGAAAACCAGAATAATCAGCTCAGGAAGCCAGAATGTAGAAATAATTATTAATACTATAATTTCCCAGTTGTGCAATTTTCCCGGCTTTTCGTACGTCATCAAGACATAAAATGTTGCAAAAAGACACAAAGCGAAAAGTGCGTAACAAATAGTAATCAAAAACATTCATAATCCTTTGTTTATAAGCTAGTAACTGCACTTACAAGTCAGAGCATGTCAACCTTGCGAAATATACAGCTTTTCCCTGCTGTTTAGTAGTCCCTTGAAACACCAGGAAATAGATGCCCGCGCAGAGAAGAGACAGGTTTAAGTATGTGTCTGGCACGGATACTAACGTTACGATAACTGGGCTCTGGTCAGGTTACTATGCCGATTACATAAGGCTTCCCTGGAGAAAATCCCGATGATTCAACAGGTAATGGCGTCATTGTAGGTAGTAGGAATTTCTTGCAAAGTACCAACAAAGTTAATTCTAAGCCACATGCAATCCATATTGGTTTTTACACTGCAAATAACCATAGTCACAATCTGATAACCTGGCCAGATACCATCAGTAGCTTAATCAGACTAAAATCTAACCACATACATAAACACATGACATAATATTAATAAACATTAATTCATTGAGATTATGGCAATCATCGTCCATATCAGGGCCATGCCCCCCGGCAGTTTCGAATATCTTGCTCGCCAATTAACGGCCCTTAAGTACTGTCGCCAGGGTTGCACGGCTGTTTTTTCTTCAAATATAACATCAGATTATGCAGGCTAATATAGCTGGCCGTTCTTTGTTGGGTTCCGACAATATTTTGCTTATCCACAATGTACAAGCTAAGTGCCCCGGTGCTTTCAGTTAAGCTTCATATTTTGCACCACTACTTTAATTATTAAACCTTATTTCTACAAGCACCGACAGTGTTCTTTATTGAAGAATACCATTTCATTAAATTTAAATGACGGTATAAATCGAAATCTGCAGTATGAATAATTCATTAGATATATTTTTATCATTATTTTTAATGAGGTTGGTACTGATTGTCTGGAGATGCTGGCGCTGAAGTCAGCGCCAGTTCTGGTTTTGAAGTGGTTAACGAAGGTTAACAGGAGGACGTACGCAATTAGTGCTTAACAATATACATAGTGCGACTGTATGCCACATCCTCTGGGTTGGTAATCGGATACCCTTTCAGCCACGGTTTAATTAAACGTCCGTTGGTGTACTGATAAATCGGCGCAATAGGTGCCTGTTCCATCAGAATTTTCTCCGCAGCATTATAATCAGCATTCCGCGCTTTCTCTGTATTTTCCAGAGTAGCCTGGGTCAACACTTTATCGTATGTCGGATTATTAAAGCGGGAGATATTGCCCGTATGGGTCGATGTTAATAATGACAGGAACGTAGAAGGCTCATTGTAGTCGCCCACCCAGGAGGCACGGATAACATCAAAGTTGCCGGTATTACGACTATCAATATAGGTTTTCCACTCCTGGTTTTGCAGTTTCACGTCAACGCCAAGGTTTTTCTTCCACATCGACGCGACTGCGATAGCAATCTTCTGATGGTTTTCAGAGGTGTTGTACAACAGTGTGAGTTTAAGCGGTTTCTGCGGACCATATCCCGCGGCACGCAGCAGCGTTTTCGCCTGGGCGTTAAGCTCTTCCTGACTCATTTGTTCAAACGGAGAAGGTTCCGGGATAAATCCTGCCGTCACATCCGGCGTAAAGTGCCAGGCGGGTTTTTCTCCAGTCCCTAATACTTTCTCCGCCATCAGACGACGATCGATAGTCATACTGAGCGCCAGACGCACGCGTGAATCGGCAGTCGGCCCTTTTTGCGTGTTAAATGCATAGTAATAAGTACCAAGCTGCGGCGGCGTATACACCTGGCCCGGAATATCCTTCAATAGCTTCTGATACATATTTTTCGGGAAGGACTCAGTAATATCAATATCGCCAGCAAGATAGCGTTTGGTCGCAGCAGACTCCTGGTTAATCGGCAGGAAAGTCACTTTTTGCAGCACCGTTTTGGCGTTGTCCCAATAATGTGTATTCGGCACAACTTCCAGTTTCTCGTTAACCACACGGTCTTTCAGCACATAGGCACCGTTACCGATAAGGTTGCCTGGCTTCGTCCACTCTTTACCGCTTTCGACATTGGTTTTTTGGACAGGATAAAACGCAAAGCTCGCTGTCAGGTTGGCAAACCAGGGTAGCGGTTTGTCCAACTGCACTTTGAAGGTATGCGCATCCACCGCGCTGACACCTAACTTATCGGGCGCGGCTTTGCCATCGATGATCGCCTGGGCATTGTTGATCCCTGCTAGCGCGGCAAACCAGGCAAACGGCGATAGTGTTTTCGGGTCAACCAGACGCTGCCAACTGTAGACAAAATCCTGTGCCGTTACCGGCGTGCCATCGGCCCATTGCGCATTATTGCGCAACGTAAACGTCCAGATACGGTTATCATTACTCTTCCACTGTGTGGCGACACCGGGAATAATCTCACCCTTTTCATTCTGGTTGACCAGCCCTTCGAATAAATCGCGAATAACCTGAATTTCTGGAAGCCCAACGGCTTTTGCCGGATCGAGTGACGCTGGCTCATCTTTTATGTGACGCACCAGTTCTTGCTTTTCTGCCAGTACCGTCCCGCTGGGAACATCAGCAGCCCAGGATAATGAAATGCTGCTAACCAACAGCGCACAACAGGTTACTGAAACAGAATGCTGCATAAGATACCCTCAATTCCGGCTACTAAGTGAATGTGTAATTATTTGTATCGCCAGCAGGAAATGCAATTAACTTCCGACAGGAAAGTGATATTACACCTGAAAAGATAAGTGTGTGAAAACGATTTGATTATCCATACATTTTGCACAACACTGCGAGTAACTATCCCAGCATTCAGAGATGACTATGACCGTTACCCGCCCCCGTGCCGAGCGCGGCGCATTTCCGCCAGGAACCGAACATTACGGACGTTCACTATTGGGCGCGCCGCTAATCTGGTTCCCGGCACCGGCAGCCGATCGTGAAAGCGGCCTGATACTGGCGGGAACGCACGGCGACGAAAACTCCTCGGTCGTTACCCTTTCCTGCGCATTGCGTACGCTTAACCCCTCCCTGCGTCGCCATCATGTGGTGCTGGCGGTAAACCCTGACGGTTGCCAGTTGGGTCTGCGTGCAAATGCAAACGGCGTGGATCTTAACCGTAACTTTCCGGCGGCAAACTGGAAATCCGGTGAAACGGTATATCGCTGGAACAGCAGCGCAGAAGAGCGTGATGTGGTGTTATTGACTGGCGATCATCCGGGATCTGAGCCTGAGACCCAGGCACTATGCCAACTTATTCACCACATTCATCCTGCATGGGTAGTTTCTTTCCACGATCCGCTGGCCTGTATTGAAGATCCCAGACACAGCGAATTAGGCGCGTGGCTGGCGCAGTCGTTCGAATTGCCGCTGGTAACCAGCGTCGGTTATGAAACGCCGGGCTCTTTTGGTAGCTGGTGCGCCGATCTAAACCTACATTGCATTACTGCAGAATTTCCGCCCATTTCATCGGATGAAGCGAGCGAAAAATACCTGCTGGCAATGTCTAATCTTTTGCGCTGGCATCCTTGAGATGAAGCTGTCCGGTTGTAAAATGCAAGGCAGGCTCCACGTCTCGGGCCAGCCACGTTGGGCCATCCAGATCGGCAAAGCTGACCTGTGGCGTAAGCGGCAATGCAGCGCCGATCGCCCTTGATGTACACAACATACAGCCCAACATGAGTGCAAATCCCTGCTCGCGTGCTTCGGTCGCCAGCGCCAGCGCTTCCGTCAGGCCGCCTGTTTTGTCGAGTTTGATATTGACCATTTCATAGCGTCCATGCAGCGCTTTCAGACTGCTGCGGGTATGGCAGCTTTCATCTGCACAGACAGGCAGCGGATGCACGAAATTCTCCAGCGCGGCATCATCATTAGCCGGCAGAGGCTGCTCCAGCATCGCAACGCCTAAATCCGCCATTAACTGGCAGCGTGCGGCCAGCCCTTCAGCACGCCAGGATTCATTAGCATCAACAATGATTGTCGCCTCAGGCACAGCCGCCCGGATCGCAACCATCCTTTCGCTGATTAAGTGTGCATCCAGTTTGACTTTCAGCAATCTGGCACCGTTATCCCATAGCGCAGTCGCGCTCGCCGCCATCTGCTCCGGCGTGCCGATCACGACGGTTTGAGCGGTCGTTACTGTTGCATCCAGTTCAGTACCAACGTAGTCGGCCAGAGACTGTTGTTGCTGACGCGCATTGAGATCCCAAAGCGCACAGTCAACGGCATTACGCGCCGCCCCCGCGGGCAGCAATGCCTGCAGCGCTTCACGCGTCACACCGTGTTCCAGTTGCGGCACAACACTCATGATTTGAGCCAGTACCGACGCATCGCTTTCGCCATAGCGAGGATAAGGCGTACATTCTCCAACGCCCTTTACACCATTCTCTTCCAGTTCAACCACCACCACATGCGCTTCGGTCCTGCTCCCGCGGGCAATCACAAAGGGAGTGTGTAACGGCCAGGCTTCCTCATACACCTTAACTGATCTCATTTGTTTTCCTTAATGCAGTCCCTGAAGCGGATATCCGCAAATAGCGTTTGCCGTGTTAACTGCTGATGGCATAAACTAGCCTTGACGTTAACTATATGTAAACAGGAAGATAACCATGTCACAAACCGTTCATTTCCAGGGCAACCCGGTTGCAGTTGCCGGCTCTATTCCTCAGGCTGGAAGCAAAGCCCAGGCTTTTACCCTTGTGGCTAAAGACCTGTCTGACGTTACGCTGGGCCAGTTCGCAGGCAAGCGCAAAGTGCTGAATATTTTCCCAAGCATCGATACCGGCGTGTGCGCGGCATCAGTACGTAAGTTTAACCAACTGGCGACAGAAATCGACAACACCGTCGTACTGTGCATTTCAGCCGATCTGCCATTCGCCCATTCTCGTTTTTGCGGCGCGGAAGGTCTGAGCAACGTTATCACGCTGTCCACCCTGCGTAACGCTGAATTCCTGAAAAACTACGGCGTTGAAATTGCCGAAGGTCCGCTGAAAGGTCTGGCTGCTCGTGCCGTTGTCGTTATCGACGAAAATGACAACATCGTGTTCAGCCAACTGGTCAATGAAATTACCAACGAGCCTGACTATGATGCAGCGTTGGCCGTGCTGAAAGCCTAAGTTGCCCTGAATACAAAAATGCCTCCGGATGGAGGCATTTTTATTTGCACCATTACTCTTCGTTTTTTTTCTGCTGACTCAGACCATACTCGCGTAACTTATTGGCGATCGCGGTATGTGAAACCCCCAGGCGTTTAGCCAGTTTACGCGTGCTGGGATAATTCATATAAAGCTGCGTCAACACGGAACGTTCAAAGCGGCTGGTGATCTCATCCAGCGACCCTTCCATCACCTCTTCTCCGACGGCAACTGTCGCTGCATCATAATCCGGCAATAAGATATCCTGCGGACGCAGTTCATAGCCCTCAAGCTGAGTTAACGCCCGATAGATAGCATTTTTAAGCTGACGCACATTGCCCGGCCAGCCGTAGCGGGTGAGCACCGTGCTGAGATCGGCAGACAACTTCGGACGCGGTACACCCTGCTCATCGGCAAAACGCGCCACAAACAGCTCTGTGAGTGGCATAATATCTTGTGGGCAATCGCGTAGCGGCGGCAGATTAAGCGTCAGGACATTCAGACGATAATAGAGATCTTCGCGGAAAAGACCTTTCTGCACCAGTTCCACCAGGTTCTTTTGCGTCGCGCAGATTACACGAACATCAACATGAACTTCATGATCTTCACCCACGCGACGGAACGTCCCGTCATTGAGGAAGCGCAGCAATTTCGTCTGCATGCGCGGCGACATTTCGCCAATCTCATCCAACAACACTGAACCGCCATTCGCCTGCTCGAAGAACCCTTTTTTACCTTCCGGGGCGTGACCAAACAGTTCGCTTTCTACCGCATCTTCAGGAATAGACGCGCAGTTCAGCGCCAGATAAGGTTTTGACGCACGTGGGCTCGCCAGATGGCAGGCATGCGCAAAGAGATCTTTGCCCGTACCGGTATTCCCGGTGATCAGCAGCGGCGCACTCAGCGTCGCCAACTTGCGCGCCTGTTCAACAACGTGTTTCATTTTGGCGCTTACAGCAATAATCTGGCTGAATGCGCTCAGATCCTGGGTGGTCATGTTTTGCAATTGACGGCCCATGCGGAGGGTAGAACGCAACATGACAACGGCACCGGTCAGCATTTGCTCCTGATTTTCGCCCTGCAAATGGACCGGCGTAATTTCCATCAGGAAGTTCTGTCCGTTAATCACCACATGTTCACTATGGGAATCCTGCGGATTACTTTCCAGCCAGCGCTGGAAGTTAAACCCATTAATGAGCTGTGCCGCCGTGTGGTTGCGCATCCGCTCCTGGGGATGGGCAAAAAGCTGGCAACTTGCCGGGTTTGCCATCTCCACTTTACTTTTCATATCCAGAGAAAGAACGGGTTCAGGCAATGCTTCAAGCAACGCGCTAAGCGCCAGATGTTCGCGTTCGGAAGGCATCCAGGGCACGGTACGGACGTCCGTTACCCCTGCGATGCGGCGGATTTCAGCCATCAGGCTGCTGAAGTTAGTGAACTCCAGCTCCGCAAAATTAAGGTAAATTCGCCCGATGGGGTCAATCTCGATACCGCGTAAATCAATGCTTCTCAGCACCAGTAAATCGAGCAATTCGCGGGTCAGACCAAGACGGTCTTCACAAAAGACTTCCAAACGCATAGGAACCTTCACCTGGACAAGGGATTATGTATTAAATGATAAGCCAGTATTGGGTTAGCAGGAAGGACTCTGTCAACAAATATTGACAGCACGCTGGAAAATTGGGCGCCGGGGCGTAAAGTTATACGATCGGCACCCGTATTTACTCAACTTTCACGCGGGGATTTGTTCTTTTGTAAGGTCTCTTTCACCTGACCGATCAACTGACGGCGGAAATCCCCCAGTCGCGGTTTATCATCATCAATCCACGGTAATGGACGGCACAGCTCCATCGCTTTAATCCCCAGACGCGCTGTTAACAAGCCCGCGCCAATACCCTGCGCGGCACGCGTGGATAACCGGGCCGCTAAATCCTGCGACATCCAGTCCATCCCCACTTCCCGCACCAACTCGCTGGCCCCGGCAAAAGCGATATTTAACAGTACCAGACGAAACAGGCGCAGGCGGCTGTAATAGCCGAGTTCGATGCCATACAGCGTAGCTATACGGTTAATCAACCGCAGATTTCGCCAGGCAATAAACGCCATATCCACCAACGCTAACGGGCTGACGGCAATCATCAGCGTGGATTCCGCCGCAGAACGACTGATCTCACGTCGTGCTTGCGCATCCAGCACTGGCTGCACCAGGTGGGCATACAGGCTCACAACTTCCCTATCATTCTGCGTTTCATGGATAGAGGCATACCAGCGTTGTAGCGCAGGATGAGACTGATCGATACCCGCCTGTTGTGCCAACTTTTCACAAAATGCGCGGCCTTTTCCGGTTCCGTGACTGTGTAACAGATCACACGCTTCATCACGCTCGTGTGCGCGTTGACGCAAACGCCACAGCCGACGCCACTCGGTTGCCACCGACCCAACGCCTGCGCCAATAATCAGCGCACCCGCAGCACAGCCCCCCAGCGCGACCCAGTCCTGAGTCTGCCAGGCGTTCATGGTCCACTGCACACCCTGAGCGACAACGCTTACGCCAAACAGTGCCAGCCCGCCCATCACCATCTTGCGCCACAGACTGCGTTTAGGGCGAAGGGCCGCATCAATAACGGCTTCTGCCTGACCTTCGTCTTCCAGTGGTTCGTCCACTGTCGCCGGAGAAAAAGTCTGCGCCTCCGTATCGTTGAACATTTTCTGTGCTTTAAATGCCGTGTTTGGTTCCACTTCCAGTGGACCTGAGAAATCGATACGCGGTTTTAACGGCTCGCTCATCGCAATTTATCTCCTATTAAAAACTCCAGCGCGGCATCCAGGCGAATATGCGGTAAGGGTTTATCTACATCCATGACCTGCGGGCGAAAGGCTTCAAACTGGAAACCCTGGCGATCCCAAAAAGCCTGGCCAGGTAAACGCGCAGGGACTTCTCCCGGATAGACGGTCAACGGCTCGCCGTCGCTCAGGCGATTGCCGCGCAACGCGGGGATCTTCTCGCCCTTCACATCAATCAGGCCGCTGGTGGTTGCCTGCACCGATGCCAGTCCCAGACAGTCCATACTGATGCCTTCAAACGCAGCATTTTGCCAGGCGTCCTGAATCAATTGCTGCAACAACGACACCATATTGGCATGTTGATCGACCGTAACGTGGTCGGCCTTGGTGGCAGCGAACAGCAACTTATCGATTACCGGCGAGAACAACCGGCGGAACAACGTGCGCTGACCATAATGAAAGCTTTGCATCAGTTGTGTCAGCGCCAGTCGCATATCGTTAAACGCCTGTGGTCCGCTGTTAAGCGGTTGCAGGCAATCGACCAGCACAATTTGGCGATCAAAGCGCAGGAAGTGATTCTTGTAGAACCCTTTCACGACCTTTTCGCAGTAGTAATTAAACCTGTCGCGTAACATACCTGCGTTGGTATGTTTATCCGCCTGTGCCAGTTTTGACTCACCAAAAGCATCAACATCCGGCCACGGGAAAAATTGCAGCGCAGGTGCGCCAGCCATGTCCCCCGGCAGCACAAAGCGCCCGGGCTGAATGAAATGCAATCCCTGCTGTTTGCACTGATGCAGATAATCTGTCCACGCCGCGGCGATTTCCGCCAGACGGTTTTCGTCAGCAGGCGCCAGCGGGTCAAGCCCCTCGCATAGCTGCCGCCATCTGGCCGACCATTCACCTCGCTGGCCCTGCAATAATCCGGTCATTTGCCGTGACCAGCCAAGGTAATCCTGGGCCAGCATCGGTAAATCGAGCAGCCACTCCCCCGGATAATCGACGATCTCCAGGTACAACGTGGACGTATCTTTAAAGTGACGCAGCAAAGAATCGTTGGATTTGTAGCGCAACGCCAGGCGAATTTCACTGACGCCACGCGTTGGCGTCGGCCAGGTTGGCGGAGAGCCATAAAGCTGCGCCAGTCCCTCATCATAGGTAAAGCGCGGAATACCAAAATCGCGCTGAGGAACCCGCTTTACGCCAAGCAGACGCTCTTCACGCACACAACTGAGCAACGGCAGGCGCGCACCGGCATGAATATTGAGTAACTGGTTTACCATTGCGGTAATAAACGCTGTTTTACCGCTGCGGCTAAGTCCGGTGACAGCCAGGCGCAGATGCCGATCTACGCCGCGATTAACCAGCGAGTTGAGTTCATTTTTAAGTCGCTTCATCGCCATCCCGTTATGCTGAAGGAACCGAAGAAATTATAACAAACAGGGAGCAAACATAAGGTTTAATACTGAGTTATCAACTCCCTGAAAGAAATCAGGCGACATCATTCATGTCGCCTTTAGCCAAAAGAAAGCATGCGGATTATTTATTCTCTACTTTAGGAAGATGAATCCCGCTAATACCGCCTTCGTTGGTTACCTGTGTATAGCCCATCCCGGTCAGCATATCTTTTGCCATCCCGGATTGACGACCTGAGTTGCAATACAACTTCACGGTGTCGGTCTTATCAGGGACTTCTGCCGCAATTCGTGCCTGCAAATCCTTTAAAGGGATGTTGATGGCCCCCTGAAGGTGTTCCTGCTGATATTGTTCAGGAACACGAACATCAATCCAGTGCTCGGCCGCAAATACCGGCATCCCGATGACCAGCGCTAGTGCGAATACTCCTTTTTTCAACATAGTATCGTTCCGTTAAATGATGGAAAGTCACCTAACACTATATACTTGATCTTAAGGAAATATTGCGAGCATGCTATCACTGGCCGTAGCGTTGGGAAATTTTCCTGGCAACCTTGCTCAATAATGGCTCCAGTACCAACACCAGCAACATTTTTAACGGACGGCGGGCCACTGATTTCACCGCCCACCCCGCAACACCTGCGGGGCCGTAGCGAAGCGCAGTCAAAAGTACCAGCTTGCCTGCTATTTTAAAGCCCGGCTTAACCCTTTGCCCGGCACGTTGCCAGCGATTATTCATTTCAATCCTCACAATTGACGGAAACGACTGCGCAATGTGAAGGTGTCCGATGTCACATAACGCTCCATTTCACGCAAACGCTTTTCACTCGCGGCCAGTTCACGATCGACGGAATCTAGCAGTTCCCCGCTTGATGGCTGTTGGTCGCCGGATACGACGTTGTCCGGCATTGGGTCCAGCACAAACGTCAACACGATATAGGCAACTACGGTGAAAAAGGCCAGACCAAAAAAGACTGACAGTACCACCAGGATCCTTACCAGCTTCACGGGGACATCAAGATAGTGCGCAATACCAGCACAGACCCCTTTAACCATGCCCTGCTGCGGGATACGCCACAGCTTTTTGTTCAGGTTAACGCCCCCCATTAGCGGTCCCTCCAGTTTGGATGTTCGGCATCAAGGATATCTTCCAGCGCCTGAATACGTTCACGCATACGCTGTGCATCATTGTTGAGCTCTACCAGACGTTGCTGATCGCTTTGCGACAGTTCACCACGGCTGGAACGATTGCTGTAATGCAGCCACAGCCAGATCGGCAAAACGAACAGCACAAAGATAGTTAACGGAATGGCCAGAAATAGCGCGCTCATGAGTACTCCTTACAGGTGATGAGCGGCGGCGCGTTCGGGCACCGCCAGATGTTATTATTGCTTGTCTTGCTGCATTTTGGCTTTAAGCTGCGCCAGCTGCTCGCTGATTTCATCATCTGCTTTCAGGTCAGCAAATTGCTGATCCAGAGATTTTTGCTTACCGAAGTTATGGCTTTCGGCTTCCGCTTCCATCTGATCAATACGGCGCTCAAAAGATTCGAAGCGGGCCATTGCTTCATCCAGTTTGCCGCTATCCAACTGACGACGGACATCACGAGAAGAACTCGCCGCCTGATGACGCAACATCAATGCCTGCTGACGAGCCCGGGTTTCACTGAGTTTATTTTCCAGCTCACCAATCTCTTTTTTCATCCGCGCCAGCGTATCGTCAACCAGCGTCACTTCATGCTCCAGAGAGGCAATTAAATCGGTCAGTTTCTGCTTTTCAATTAATGCAGAACGCGCCAGATCTTCTTTCTCTTTACGCAGCGCCAGCTCAGCTTTTTCTTGCCACTCCGCCTGCTGCGCACTGGCCTGTTCAATCCGGCGGGACAGCTGTTTTTTTTCTGCCAGTGCACGCGCTGAGTTAGATCGCACCTCCACCAGCGTGTCTTCCATTTCCTGAATCATCAACCGCACCAGTTTCTGCGGATCTTCGGCCTTTTCCAGCAACGCATTAATATTGGCGTTCACGATGTCGGCAAAACGAGAAAAAATACCCATAATGTAATCCTCACTTACTGTTCTGATATCGGGCAATGCCCTGCTGCTTCCATAATGCACTTGTCGTGCCAACTTTTTATATTATTGATTTTGAAGATAATATCTAATTTTACCTGACGAGATAATTAGGGTAAATTGGTGAATAACACTAACAAATGGTGAATTTCATCATGGCAGGATACAAAGATACTCTTCTGGGGGAAGCAAACAGCTTCATTGAAGTGCTGGAACAAGTCTCCCATCTGGCCCCCCTGGAAAAACCCGTGCTGGTTATCGGTGAGCGTGGCACAGGAAAAGAGTTAATCGCCAACCGTCTGCACTACCTTTCCACTCGTTGGCAAGGACCGTTTATTTCTCTTAATTGTGCGGCGCTGAACGAAAATTTACTCGATTCCGAACTCTTCGGCCATGAAGCTGGCGCTTTTACCGGAGCGCAAAAACGCCATCCTGGCCGCTTCGAGCGCGCCGACGGTGGCACACTTTTTCTTGATGAACTGGCAACCGCACCGATGTTGGTACAGGAGAAATTGCTGCGCGTTATTGAGTATGGAGAGCTCGAGCGCGTAGGCGGTAGCCAGCCGCTGCAGGTTAACGTGCGCCTGGTCTGTGCCACCAATGCCGACTTACCGAGAATGGTCAGTGAAGGTACTTTCCGCGCAGACCTGTTGGATAGACTGGCCTTTGATGTCGTGCAACTTCCACCTTTACGGGAGCGTAAAAGCGACATCATGTTGATGGCCGAACATTTTGCGATTCAAATGTGCCGCGAGATTGGATTACCGCTGTTTCCCGGTTTTAGCACACAAGCCAGAGAAACACTTCTCCACTATCGCTGGCCGGGCAATATCCGCGAATTGAAAAACGTTGTTGAACGCTCGGTATACCGACATGGTACCAGCGATTATCCGCTGGACGAGGTAGTGATAGATCCGTTTAAGCGCCACACTACAGACGTTCAGCAGCAGGAAACCCACTCTACAGCGGCAACGTTACCGCTGGATCTGCGCGCATTCCAGCAACAGCAAGAAAAGACGTTTCTGCAAACCAGCCTACAACAGGCAAAATTTAACCAGAAAAAGGCCGCCGAACTGCTTGGGCTGACGTACCATCAGCTCCGCGCGTTGCTTAAAAAACACCAGATTTAGCGATGCATTACCAACCGTTAAGCGCCTTCATGTGCAAAATCCTCCACAAAGCACATTGAAATAGTACCGTTTAACGGTTCCCACATATCATCAATCTTGCATAAGTTTCATACTGACCCCATAATGAATGAACATTCATTCACATAATCACTACAAGGCGACCAACACGGATACGCCTTGAGGATCCTCTTTAGAAACTGACAGCAGGTAAATTATGGCTAAAAAAACGCTTCGACTTTCCTTCCCCCAGTGGCAGGGAGGCAACAATCCCCCCTATCATCTCGGATCACTTCTGTTGTCCTTTCTCTCGCCTGAAGCGAAAGGCCCCGTCGAGGATGTTCCGGTTGCTTTACCTGAAAGCGAGCCGCTGAGTGTAATAGATGGCATTACTGGTAAACCACAGATTCTTAAACAGTTGAACGATGCGGTGACGCGTATTGAAAAACACGATCCCGACGCGATTGTCGTATTGGGCGGTGACTGCCTGGTTTCTTTGGTGCCCTTCGCGCATCTGCTGAATAAGTACGGTGATAAGCTGGGCGTGCTTTGGATCGACTCTCACCCCGACGTGCAGACGGCTGAACAGTATCCAAATGCGCATGCCCATGTACTTGGCGCACTGATTGGCACGGGCGATAAAGATTTAGTGGATCACGTCACACACAAGGTTTCGCCGTCAAAAATTATGATTGCCGGCATTCACAATCCACTGATATACGAAAGCGACTATCTGGCCCATCACCGGATTGCGACGGCTGGCCCTGATGATGTCAAAAACGGTGCCAACGAGGTTATGGAATGGATTGCCCGCGAACACATTGAATATCTGGCGATTCATATTGATCTGGATGTTCTGGACCCGTCACTTTTCCGTTCTGTTTTGTTCGCCAAACCAGGCCGAGGGGAACATGATTTTGGCGATGTGGCCGAGGGTAAGCTGACTATTGAAGAGGTGCTTAAACTGGTTAATCTTGCCACTGCAAACGCCGAGGCCGTCGGGCTTACCATTGCTGAACATCTGCCGTGGGATATGGTGAACCTGAAGAACATGCTCAGTGCATTACCTCTCATGAAGTAACGCAAGATATCGATAAATCTCATCGCTGGTTCCAGGCCTCAAAGCACGGTAAAGTTTCGCCATAGATTCAAAGATAAAGGTCGATATGCTAAAGAATACTGAAACCTACCATAAGCTTATTACCGCTGCCGCAGCCTGTTTTGCTGAGAAAGGATTCAATGCAACCAGCGTGCGCGAAATTTCCACGCGTGCAGGTATCAGCCAGGGAGCCATGTACACTTACTTCAAAAGTAAGGATGAGCTTATTCGGGCAATCGTTCTGGAAGAGCAAAACACTGCGCTGGCTGCCCATAATGAGCCCTGTAGCGGATCGTTTTTTGATCGTCTTTGCAAGCAGGTCGTTTCTTGCATAAGCGATGTCGGTTACCCTGTCACGCACAACCTTTGGATAGAGATCATGGCCGAATCGGCACGCAATCCGGAACTCAGGGAAGCGTTTATCGCCAGTGATAACATCATGCGACAAAGCATTGCGGGAATAATTGCGCAAGGTATCGCCGCAGGAGAGTTTCGTCAGGATATTAACCCACAAGCGATAACCATCATTCTGTTTGCATTTATTGACGGACTGATTGCCCGTAAGGCTATTAACCCTGCGTTCTCATTGGAAACAGATGTACCAGCGTTCCCTGATTTAATGTCAAAGTTGCTTAAATAAAATACTTCCCGAGCCTGCTTTCTGATCTTTCCCCTGCCCACTTCGCGCCAGAAGTGGGCATTGCGGGCGTCAACACAATCAATACATAAAGTATCAATTTATACAATTGTCGGTGAATTGCAGCTGAACTCCCGACCACGAGTAAAAGCAAAAAATCATTTCTGCGCACTCATCATTCCTGCCCGACATCACAGCCATAAATCCTAACGTTATACAAGCATTTCAGCGGGTATGCCGATCGTTTTACGTCGTCCACAGGGCCATGTCGTTGAAAAAAGAGACTGGATGCCAGGATGACGATGGTGTATAAAATAATACAAACAGTATTATTTTATACTAAATGGATCATCAATACTTAAGCTGGAGATTGAACCATGCCCACCAATATTACCCAGAACACAACGACGGATAGCTTCCCGCCAGCAGGCCATTACTCACATAGTGTGACTGCCGGAGGATTCGTTTTCATTTCTGGACAGCTACCTGTCACGACTAATGGCGAAAGAAAAGCGGATGCTTCTTTTGAAGAGCAGACCAGACTGGCTCTACAGAATGTTGATGCTTGTCTGGCAGGAGCCGGCGTTTCCCGTCAGCACCTGGTATCGGTACGCGTCTATGTCACGGACATTAATCAGTGGCCGACGTTTAATCGGATCTACGGCGAATGGATCGGTGATTCCCGTCCAGCCCGTGCTGTCGCTGGCGTTGCAGAGCTTCATTACGGCTTTGCCGTAGAAATTGAAGCCATTGCGTTAGCACAAAAAGTGTGACTATTAACTGCTACAGGTGAACAACAATGACTGAAATGACACTACCTGATTACCACGATGTTGCCGCGGCCGCTGAGCGCATCGCAGGTTATGCGAACAAGACACCGGTTATGACATCACGAACGGTGAATGAAGAGTTTGGTGCTGACGTTTTCTTCAAATGCGAAAACTTCCAGCGGATGGGGGCATTTAAGTTTCGCGGCGCGATGAATGCTTTGCGCCAGTTTACACCAGAACAGAGAGCAGCCGGCGTCGTGGCTTTTTCATCCGGAAACCATGCTCAGGCAATTGCCCTGTCCGCAAAATTACTGGGTATTCCGGCGACAATTATCATGCCGCACGATGCGCCAGCCGCTAAGGTTGCTGCCACGAAAGGGTATGGCGGACATGTCGTGATGTACGACCGTTATACTGAAGATCGTGAAAAAATTGGCCGGGATCTAGCAGAAAAACAGGGACTAACGCTGATCCCACCTTACGATCACCCGCACGTTATTGCAGGCCAGGGTACTGCCACGAAAGAACTGATTGAAGAAGTTGGTGCTCTGGATGCCCTTTTTGTTTGTCTGGGTGGTGGCGGTCTTCTATCTGGTTCCGCACTGGCCGCGCGACACTTGTCCCCTGATTGTCTTATCTATGGTGTGGAACCTGAGGCAGGCAACGACGGTCAACAGTCGTTTCGCAGTGGCAAAGTTGTGCACATCGATACGCCGAAAACCATTGCAGATGGCGCGCAAACCCAACATCTAGGACAGCATACCTTTCCACTGATCCAGAAACATGTTAACGATATTCTGACGGTTTCAGATGATGAATTAATTGCCGCAATGAAATTTATCGCGGAACGAATGAAAATGGTCGTGGAGCCAACAGGCTGCCTTGGTTTTGCCGCCGCGAGAGCGCGAAAAGCAGGCCTTCGGGGAAAGAGAATCGGCATTATCATCAGCGGTGGCAATGTTGATATCAACCGCTACAGTGAATTCCTTGCAGGGTAATCTCATTAAGGTATCTGCGGTGCGGATACCTTATCGCTATACGCCTGTTCCAGTCTGGAAAAGAAGCCCCAGGACGCTGTAAACTGGCCGCCATAATGGCAACAGGCATCACTGCAGGAGACTGGCATGCCAAAAACCGACGATAACTCGCTACTCAATCAAATTGAAACCATCGCCAAAGGACTGAGCGATACCTTCTCTCCGTTTTGCGAGGTTGTGGTTCATGACCTCAAGAACCCTGAGCATGCGATCTTATCCATACATAATAATCTGTCCGGTCGCAAAGCTGGCCAGCCCGCAACGGAGCTTGGACTGGCGCGGATCGCATCACCTGATTTTCCTAGCATCGTTGCCAACTACAGCAATCAGTTTGCTGATGGTCGCCCGGTAAAAAGTACCTCTATTGGCATCAAGGACGAACAAGGCAAATACATCGCGGCGCTATGCCTGAATGTTGATATGACGCTATTTCGCGGGATGCAGAGTGCGCTTGCACGGTTTACTGAAACCGAGTGTTCACCTGTCAGCGAACACCTCGATCCTGGCAGTAATGAAATGATTCGCCAGCGTATTGATAACTTTGCGGCTGAACGTGCAACAACGGCGCGAGCGCTGAAAACAGAAGACAGAAAGGTACTGATTCAACAATTGCGTAAGGAAGGTTTACTGAACGTACGAAAATCCATGGATACGGTGGCGCAGCATCTGGGAGTGTCCAGAGCAACCGCATACCTGTACGCCCGTCAGGCTAACGCTATCGGCGAATAAGTTGGTCGTTTGACTGGCGAGCAGCGAACTTCACGCATTGCGATCTGACCAATTCTGAACTGGGTAATTTAGATATTCGGGGCGTCGATTTACAAAGCGTTAAGTAAGATAGATAGTTACCAGGCCTCGTTGATCATGGAACGGCCTGGGATTGCCATTATCGGTTAGCCCTGGTTAATCAAGCCCGCAATACACCTGGGAGCGGTGAATCCCCGCCCCCTACGTATCTGTTCTGTTACCCTTCAGGCATTGCTGAAGAGTGGTGGGTGGAAATTTTCCACGCCTTCCCATCCCATGCGTAAGTAAACGTATAACGGGCCGAAACAGTCGATTTGTCTGCGAAGGTGAAGGTATAGGTACCAGCATCAATCGCCTTATTACAGCCAAGACGAATGGTACGACTGTCAATTTTCCCGGTCGGTTTCTTTGCCAGAAAATGTTCAAAATAATCCTCACGCTCAGCATCTGTTAAGCGGGCTTTATTCGACACCGTGGGAAGTAATACTGCATCACTAAGATAATTTTCAGATACTGTCTTCGCGTTACCCGTTTTCAGTGATTCATTCCACTTGTCGAATAACGCTTCGATTTGCGCTTTGTTCACCTTCACACATTCTGGGGCCGGAGTCGCAAAAACGGGGCCCGATAAAAGGAGCAGTGAACAAGCAAAACCAAGTAATTGCTTCATAGTAATCATTCCATTAATGGTTAGATGGCCACAAGAAGGTCATTGATAACCGGATAGTCAAATCACCTGTAATAACCAATAGAAACCATTAACATACGCCGGGTGTAGAAAATAAAGACGTTAAATAAATGAGTAATTAATACAATGAAATAATTAGATATTTTGGCATTGATGCTCTGTATTTAACATAAACCACTACCTGAATGATTATAGTTCAGCATGCATATGATTTCTGTCCTCCTTCCCGAATCTCTTTAACGCTATCCCTTCCTTACGTTTCGGTACTTGCGACACCCCAGCACATAAATTTGGCATAGCTATACCCTCATGAAACTCGCGCTTCGTTTATTACGGGTCAGATGAGGCATGAAAATGCTAAGATAGTTTATGAGTTATATTCAAAGTGGAGCGCTGGTATGAATATTGACCAGGCCGCGACGTAGAATTTGCAACTAACTGTATGGTTGCCCCCAAACTCAAACGGTAATGGCGAATGTCATTAAATATTAGTAAGATAGCTTCTTTATTCATAGTCCCTTAAAATTATGCGCCTGGTTTTATCAACTCTGATCGTAATGGCTGGACTTCTGAGTGGTCAGGCTGTTGCCGCGCCTCTGCAGACCACGCACGCTGATATTCGTGACAGCGGCTTTGTCTATTGCGTCAGCGGGCAAGTCAATACATTCAACCCACAGAAAGCGAGCAGCGGCCTGATTGTCGACACTCTGGCAGCCCAACTCTATGACCGGCTACTTGATGTGGATCCGTACACCTACCGACTGGTGCCAGAACTGGCTGAGAGCTGGGAAGTGCTGGACAACGGCGCAACCTACCGTTTCCACTTGCGCCGCGACGTTTCGTTTCAAAAGACGGCCTGGTTTAAGCCTACCCGTAAGCTAAATGCAGATGATGTGGTATTTACCTTTGAGCGCATATTTGACCGTCACCATCCGTGGCACAACGTCAATGGCAGCAGCTTTCCCTACTTCGATAGCCTGCAATTCGCTGATAACGTGCAAAGCGTGCGCAAGCTGGATAACAACACGGTTGAATTTCGTCTGACTCAGCCAGATGCCTCCTTCCTGTGGCATCTGGCGACACACTATGCCTCTGTAATGTCGGCTGAATATGCCACACAACTGGCCAAACAGGATCGCCAGGAATTACTCGACAGGCAGCCCGTCGGTACCGGACCGTTCCTGCTTTCAGAAAACCGCGCGGGGCAATATATTCGTCTACAACGTCACGAAAAATTCTGGCGCGGCACGCCCCTGATGCCACAGGTCGTTGTGGATCTCGGTTCAGGCGGCACCGGACGGTTATCAAAGCTCCTGACCGGGGAGTGCGACGTTCTGGCCTGGCCCGCGGCCAGCCAGCTCACCATATTACGTGATGACCCACGCCTGCGCCTGACGCTGCGTCCTGGAATGAACATTGCCTATCTGGCATTCAACACCAATAAACCGCCGCTGGATAACCCCGCAGTGCGGCATGCGCTGGCACTGGCCATTAACAACCAGCGTCTGATGCAGTCTATCTACTACGGTACGGCAGAAACTGCAGCATCTATTTTGCCCCGCGCCTCGTGGGCTTATGACAACGAAGCTAAGATTACTGAATACAACCCGGCTAAATCCCGTGAGCAGCTAAAAGCACTGGGACTTGAGAACCTGACGTTGCAACTGTGGGTCCCGACCAGCTCTCAGGCCTGGAATCCGAGTCCGCTGAAAACAGCGGAACTGATCCAGGCAGATATGGCGCAGGTGGGTGTGAAAGTGAAGATCATCCCGGTTGAAGGTCGTTTTCAGGAGGCGCGATTAATGGATATGAACCATGATCTGACGTTGTCCGGTTGGGCGACGGACAGTAACGATCCTGACAGTTTTTTCCGACCGTTGCTCAGTTGCGCCGCCATCAACTCACAGACTAACTTCGCGCACTGGTGCAATCCGCAGTTCGACAGCATTTTACGCAAAGCGCTGTCTTCGCAGCAGCTCTCCTCGCGTATTGACGCCTATGACGAAGCACAAAATATTCTGGCGCAAGAGTTGCCGATCCTGCCGTTGGCCTCATCATTGCGTCTACAGGCTTACCGCTATGACATCAAAGGTCTGGTGCTAAGTCCGTTCGGGAATGCGTCCTTTGCCGGGGTTTCCAGGGAAAAGACTGATGAGGTGAAAAAACCATGATTATCTTCACCCTGCGTCGCTTCTTATTGCTGCTGGTCACCCTGTTCTTCCTGACATTCATTGGGTTCAGCCTGAGCTACTTCACCCCCCATGCGCCGTTACAAGGCGCATCGCTGTGGAACGCCTGGATATTCTGGTTCAACGGTCTGATCCACTGGGATTTTGGCGTTTCCAGTATTAACGGTCAGTTAATCTCAGAACAGCTGAAAGAGGTTTTCCCAGCCACGATGGAGCTGTGTATTCTTGCCTTTGGGTTTGCGCTGATGGTCGGGATCCCCATCGGCATGCTGGCCGGCATCACACGTAATAAATGGCAGGATCGCTGCATCAGCGCATTGGCTCTGATGGGGTTTTCCATTCCCGTTTTTTGGCTGGCGCTGCTGCTGACGCTCCTCTTCTCACTGACTCTCGGCTGGTTACCCGTTTCGGGACGTTTCGATCTACTTTACGAAGTAAAACCGGTGACCGGTTTCGCCATTATTGATGCGTGGATCTCTGACTCCCCCTGGCGCGACGAAATGTTGGTTAGCGCAATCCGTCATATGGTGCTTCCGGTATTGACGCTTTCCGTCGCGCCCACCACGGAGGTCATTCGCCTGATGCGTATCAGCACCATTGAGGTCTTCGATCAGAACTATGTCAAAGCGGCAGCCACGCGCGGTTTGTCACGCTTCACCATTCTGCGTCGCCACGTATTGCACAACGCACTTCCGCCGGTCATTCCTCGCCTTGGATTACAGTTTTCCACCATGCTGACGCTGGCGATGATCACCGAGATGGTCTTTAGCTGGCCAGGGCTGGGACGTTGGTTGATTAACGCGATTCGCCAGCAAGACTACGCCGCTATTTCGGCGGGTGTGATGGTGATTGGCTCCCTGGTTATTATCGTTAACGTCATCACTGATATTTTGGGTGCTATGGCTAACCCTCTGAAACATAAGGAATGGTATGCCTTACGATAGCAATTATTGAAAGCACAAATAAATCAATTAAAATCAATGAGATAAATTTAATATTAATGTGATTTTGTTGATTTTTGTACGCAAAAATGTACACATTATTTCCCCTGTTCGCTCCGGCAATGCAATTTTTAGTGGTTGCCGGAGCTATCAGCCCTATTCCCACTGTTACTCTTTCATTGCATACGACGTGACTGCGGTATGGCCCAGCTTTAAGACTGCACATCCTGCTGATTATCTTCACGCTCTCGTTCAGCTTTTTCCATGGCTTCCCGTATTACCATTTGTTTCCGATTCCAGAGGCTATCCTCCGGCATCTGAATTCGCAGATCGACCCACCGGCCATCAGGAATATCGGCGGGTTCGCCATCTTTAACTGATTCGGTAAATGTACCCTCGTCATTATTCAGTCCGATCAGATTACGGGCAAATTCTGGTGCATCAGGATGAGTGCGGTGATAGGTTCTCAGCAGGATGTCACCATTATTCTCCACGCTAAAATCAACCCATATTAACGGCTGGTTGTTTATGTCCACAGGGACCGTCACACCGCCATTAATCCCTCCCCAACACGGATCGGCGTTAAACCCCATCACACCATGAACTCTGTACATACCAGTACTGATACGTTCCGCCGTTACTCCCTCAGCCTCTTCGTTGAATTCTACCGAGCCATCACCTTTTAATCTGATAACTGGCGAGGCCGCTTTCAGATAACCGTTAGAATCCGTCACCATCCCGGCAGGAAGAACCCATTTCGCCAGGGCATCGCTGTATGCCCCCCAGACATTATTATCAATCATGGCCAGCTTGATGGATCTGTCCGGGCTGTACAGCCAGTTTTGACTGGCATTTTGTACCAGGCTGTCAACACGAAGATTTACACGGGCTCCAGCCAAATCCGTACTACCAGTCCCCCCTTGTCCCAAACTGAGAGGCGTTGTCAGACCGGAAAGGCTGCTGATATCTGAGTTATCCCCTTTTTTGGCGTAGCTATCGAGTGCTGTTTTGTCTGCTTTACCATCAAGCGCTGTTTTATCTGCCTTATCAGCAACGCTGTTGATTAACTTTTTTGCCGATGGCCCGGTAGTCTGACTCGTGTCAGGCAGCGTAATCGTTACATCACCATCAGCAGTAAAAAATTGCTGCCAGTTCTGCTTGTCGTAATTCAGGCCACGAAGCGCCTCAGCACTCTGTGTCACCAGCGCAGCGGTCACCATATTCAGAACAACACGGGGAACAGCTGACCATGCAGCACCCGACTGAGTGGGTCCGGTGAAGTTACTGACCAGCGTCAGGCCTGTATTGCTCTCGATTGTTTTGACCGGGAGCGTATACGGAATGCCGCCTACAGTGGTTACAACAAAATCGCCGGCCGCCAGTTCAGTGCTAAATGAAGTTCCTGCCCCAGAGACCAGGGCAGAATTATTCGTCAGGGTTAAGGTTCCTGCTGACATAGTTTTTCCTCAGTACATATTCGGAAGAATGAGAATGGGCATGGTGATATTTCTGTTTCGGGTCATATCCCAGCCTTTGCTGGCGTAGTTACCAAAAACCCGGTTATAGGCAGACCTGACACTTCCCCCGGACATAACGACTCCTTTCATCCTGAGGTTACCGTAACCACCGTTCATCCTGACCTGTGCGCCGGTATAAACTATCTGGCAATACCCGCCGCCAATATTCTGGTACTCATCAGTAATCTGAATTTGCCGGTCGTACACAAAAGGCCGTTTCAGCGTGGAGAACGTCACCTGGCCCGCGGCGTTGGTCATGGTGATACCGTCGCCGCCGACAGGTGCTGTCTGATTGAATATCACCAGGTCAATCATCGCCGTTCCGGCCACGTCATCCCTGCCTGTGTACGAGATATCGCGAACAATAATGCTGCCACCATCAAATCCCACCGACACATTCGGGTTGTCCCATTTACCGAAAGGAATGCCACCAACCGGGAGAGGTGCGCTACCGTTAACCGTGATGCGCCCTGAATAAGCGCAGGTCATCAGCGCGGCCTGATTTGAGATAGCGGTGAAGTCGGTAGAGTTCGCAACCAGTAACCCTTCGTTATAAGTCGCCGCAGGCAGCAGTTCCATAACGTAACCTGACCAGTCAGGGACAAGGCTTTTACCGCCGATTGTTTCAGCCCCGATAATCACCCCTGAATCCCCGTTTCTGGTGACAACCGTCATAAAGGCCACATCAAATTCAGCAAAGGAATAGATGTAGACAGGATTGGTGGGTATCACAATAACCTGTGAGCCTGGAACCAGTGGTGTGTTTACCGGGTACTGCATTGGCTGGGATGACCAGCCCGAGAACGATGTACAAAAACTGGGGGCTCGCAGCCCCGCAGTGATTGCCATCACCGGGCGGCCATCGTTATAGTCGATTAAAATCCCTTCCGGCATTATCACCACCTCCCGACGACAACCCGACCACCACCGGGAAGATTAACGGTCAGCCCATTCCCGTTTATGACGACAATGTTATTAACGCCGTTAAATGCAAATTCACCGCTGTCGGCATACAGCCTTCCATGGAATTCGGGGCTGGCATTCTTGGGCAGATTCCACCCCCTTACACCGGGTATGAAATTTGAGGATTGAAGAGAGTCCGTAATTTTACCGAAATCAATGGATGCCTCCTGGATGAGCACACTGCGAATAAAAACCTGCCCGTTATAGACGAAGAATGCAGCCTGCCAGTTACCGGGATTATTACCGGAATAAATACCGAACTGATCGGCGGCAAAAACCACCGTCGATTTATAGGTGCTTCCTGAGGGCTCAATGGATATACCAAAACCAGCGTTATAGAGAACATCATTTCTTTTAACGCCAAGATTAAGAGTATATGAAGCTTTAGCATTACCATTATCTTCAACCTGAGCAGTAAGCTTTTCATTTACCGCCGCAGTTAACTCTCCGTTCGGGCCAATTTGCGCCTGCACATAGGTAGATAAATCAGCTAATCCCTTTTCAGCAGTAGCTACCGTAGTTTTTACAACCAATATATCAGCCCGGATCTCCCCATACTGAGCCCACTGGTGTTCCACGGTTCCGTGGTTTGCCAGCGCATTTGACATGATACCTTCCAGATTAGTATCAACACCCTCCTGAACATTTTTAAACGCATCTGACTCTCGTATTTGCTCATCAATAAGTTCTATCATTCCTGGAATATCAGATGACGCCTGCCCGGATGCTTCGACAAATTCAGATACCCCGAAAGCATTCCTGGTACGAACATAAACGTAATATGTTTTATCAGCCTGTAGACCATGAAGGGTCCACTGGTTAGAGCGCCCAAGGAACTGAGTCTGGTCTTCAATGTCTGCGGGATTTTCGATCTGATTTTGCCCGGAATACCAGAATTCAAACGAGGTGTCGGTCGTTGCTGTAATGCGCATGACAGGTACCAGGTCAGCAGAGAGCAAGCCGGGCGTCCAGATAACACTGGATGGCGCAGGTGGTGCGCCGATGACCATGCTGATTTGTGTTTCAGCGCCTTTCATTCCGTTTTCATTGCGACCGCGAACACCAAGCGTATATCCACCTGCGTTAAGACCAAAGAACTCATAGCGGAACTGGTCTGTCTCGTATTGTGCGACTACTTTTCCGTCATCGCTGTACACGTACAACTCAAACATCAGTTTCTTGGTAGTTGTTGCTGTCTCCCATGTAGCCGTGATCTGAACAGTCTCAGAGTTTGTGTTGATGATGCGCAGGTTCTCCACGTTCGGTACGCGGTAACCGTTCAGCGTATCGCTGGGAACCTCAAACACAGCGCCTTCATCAACAATGGCCTGCTTGTTCGGATCATGTTGCGATGCAGTGATGCTGTAGACTGAATTGTTATCCGTCTCTGCAACGCTCAGGATGCGGAAGCGTCTGGTAGAAACGTTGCTGGTAGAAATGGCAAATACAGTACCGTCACGAACCCATGCTGGAGTTGTTTTCAATGTCACTATATTGTCAGCAATACTGCCAATCTCATACTTAACGAACTTCCCGTCACTGCCCATGATCGACATGGTGTCGCCTTCTGATATCAGAGACGAATCAACCGCATCAGCAGTGATGTTGTTAACCGCATGCGACATAATGCGGCCACCAAGACGCGCACCAGCATAGTTGTTATCCATGATTTCAACAATGTCACCCGGTGTGAAGTGGATAGCATCGCGCGCCATCTGGAATGACAGCCTGCTGCTCTCGCGCTTTGCGGTTTCCAGAAGCCATTTCCCGGCTCGCCATGCCTGACCACGTGAGGTACAGCCGAATGCTTCCAGAGTGGTTTCGTTATAGTTTC
The DNA here is from genome assembly GCF_014104295.1 of Citrobacter sp. RHBSTW-00029. Classification (NCBI taxonomy): domain Bacteria; kingdom Pseudomonadati; phylum Pseudomonadota; class Gammaproteobacteria; order Enterobacterales; family Enterobacteriaceae; genus Citrobacter; species Citrobacter sp. RHBSTW-00029. Next base: position 1,611,270 of record NZ_JABXRT010000001.1, on the reverse strand, counting down.
CACGTGCGATCATCTCATCGTCGGAAACATACTCTTTTACCTGCTCCCAGCCGTTATCCGGGTCAGTCCAGGATACAACAACTGCATTGTATTTCTCTGAACGCTTCACGGAGCTACGTTTGAACTCGCCATCAACCACGTTAGCATTTGTAATTGTCGCAATCGGATCCTGTGGCGCGTCAAGCATGACAGACATGCGCATCCCGTCCCACAGCGCAATACCGCGAAACATGCTCGCTATCTTGTCAAGAATGTCACGCGCACTCGCCTGCTCGGTAATATAAGCATTCAGCGTCATTCTTGGTTCCTGACCGCCGTAGCCGTCATTAACAAGTTGATCGCAATACCGTGAAAGAACATAGAGCGCACCGTCATCTACATCGATATAACCGGCACGTTTCGCCAGACCAAAACGGGTATTCTTCGCCAGTTCACGAAACAACCAGGCCGGATTGTTAGTCCATGCTTTTTTGAATCCGCCAGTCCACAGGCCGGAATAGGTTCTGGCGATCGGATCGTAGTTGTCAGGTACGTCCACAATCAGGCCGCGAAGATGATATGTCCTGCTTGGGGTGTCGGTGTACTGGTCACGATCGATAACCGCGCCCGCAATAGCAGAGAACGGATAGTTCAGGTTATCGTCGGTGATCTCGCTGTAGCTGTTCCAGATTGTGCCGTTTGACAGCAAATCACTGGTGCTGTCCGGTGTAATGCGTCTGACACGAATATCGAACGGTTTGATTTCTGGCGCATCAATCAGGTGCGCTTCAAGATACTCGCCGGAAATTTTCCCAGGACCTATAGTAACGTTTTTTTCGATAACCCATCCGGTTGAACCGGTTCTGGACTCGATGACCATAGTTACTGAGGTGTTTTTTTGGTTTCCTTTGGTGTCCTGCTCGACCAGCCCGGTTGTCCCGACGTTAAAACGAACGCGGGTTACATCCTGGTCTGTAATGGTGCGTACCAGCGGTGTATCGTAGTTGACTTCCGTATTAACGATGGTTGTTGCTTCGATTGCAGAGAAGCCATTAATTGGCGCCTGCGTTTCAGATCCCGGCCTCCATGCTACGCTTACGCCGTTGACGCTGACGTTTCCGTTGGCGTCAGTAACCGGCGTTTTATTCAGCCTGAATGAAGACAGATGTGACTGATCAATCGGGCCGTAGATTGGTCCTTCCGAAATAAGGTCGAGTACCCGGTAAAATTGTTTGGATTTGAGATTATCATCGAGGAGTTTTGGGGTTGATGCTTTACCGCCACCTGAAGACATAGCGCCACCTTAGCTGATTGATTCTGTCCAGTCCTGAATGTTACTTGTGTCAATGCCGAGAGAAATGACGTTCGAGCCGACCTCCATTTCTCCGATAAGAATTGGCACCGGTCGCCCTTGCCCGACGCGGTTTTCCGCGCTGGTAAATGAGTTGTTGGTCAGCATGTTGTTCTCTGCCGCTTCTGCCGACGTTTTCGTTTTCATGTTACGGGCCATATAAATAGAGTACGCAACAGACGCAGCGGCGATAACCAGAGTGGCAACAAGGGCAACGGTTCCCGAAATGGCTCCCTCAATTACCGGCACAAACAACACTGTAGAACCGTCTTTAAGGCTTCTGTCCATATGCCACTGCACGGAATCTTCTGTCACCTCATCACCTGCAACACGCATCCTGATCCGGGAACCAAGAAATGCTTTTTTAAATTCGTGATTCTGGGAAAGGAGCAACCGCAATCCCTGCGCTGGCGTATCAACGTTCAGAGAGACCTGGCGGTAAAATCGGCGTAAATTGCCCGCAAATTTAAAGATGAGCACTGTTCGTGTCTCCATATGGAATGTAGCTGCTTAACGTATGCCGGGCGCATTGGTTCTCTCCGGCTCAGGTGTCCCGCGTGGTCGTGGTGAAGCACCATGTTGTTATCGAGGTGAATCATTGCGTGGCAAGGGTCAGCACCGGGGAATGGTTGCCTGATAATGACGTCGCCTGGTTGCGCCTCACCTGGCGATACCTGGTGAAAGCCATTGAGCGGCATGTTTTTCAGGTAGAGGTTTTCACCACGTAACCACCAACCATTCGCACGTTCAAAGTTCGGCAGGTCAATGCCGCACAGATGATATGCATCTCTGAACAGGGTGTAGCAGTCCATAACGCCATGCTCGAACTTACGCCCCAGCAGGAATGGCACTGGCCTGTATTTTCGAATTATTCCGCCGCATGCCAGCCACCACGAAAGCCCTGTAACCCCTTGCATCTGGCGATCAGCGCCAGACAGGAACTGTACGTTTTGTGGGTGTGAGTGGAATACCGCCACGACATCTCCCGCTTCCTCGGCCGCCAGCCAGTCATCATCACTAATGCGGAAATGCTTGCCCGGATCGGGGTGCGCGTTCCGACAGCGGAACAGCCGATCTCCATCAAGGATTAAGCCGCACACTTCATCCTGCGACGATGCCGCATATTCGAGTAACTCTTGCATCAGGAAACCTTCTGAGATCCGGGGAAACTGCTGATTGGCATTGGTTCCGGTCGTGGATAACGGAAGCGGCAGCCGCTACGGCGGTGAGAGCACTTGTCTTTCGCCGGGTCAGTGGTTGGATTGTCGCGATCATCTGCAACGGGGGGACCGTCATATCCACACCCGACGCCGCGATACTGCCACTGGCACACGTCGGCGAGAATGGTACGAGCCGGGATAATGGCGTTGTCGCAGTCAATCGGTGTCGCCAGCGTGTAGGTCACCTGCTCGAACGTCTCTTCCGTCATCTCTTCAACAACGTAGCGGGAAACTGCTTCCTGTGTTGGATCAGCATCAGGGTTGCCGTTCGGAAAATTCACCGCGTCCAGGTATTTCACAGGAACCTGTCGCCGGGTGATAACGACTCCCAGCATGTCATCAAAGTCATGGTTGATACCCGTCAGTAAGCCGGTAACGTTCGCCACTGCCATTGACGGTCTGGCATAAGTGCCTTCGTTCTTCGACTCGAATCCTTCCACTGCTATCGGGTACGCCTGGTACTGGTTGCCTTTCCAGATAACGTTACCGTAATAGCCATTTGTGCCGGAATGAAACCGGATAAGGTCACCACCAAAGGGCTGCAGGTCAGCTTCAAACAAATCGATGAATGCGCCTACTCCGGCGTCTACACTGTCGATAATTAAATTTGCTGGTATGTCGCGCACGGCAAACTCCCATAAAAAAAGCCGCTCGACGGCGGCTACTGATCTTTTGTCAGGATGTTACTGATTTACATACCTGGTTATGGTTGATGCTCAGCCCGCGAGTGGTGGGACACTGGCGAACTCAGGCAAAGAGGGATGGCTGATTACCTCTGGATAAGGAAATAAAATGGAACAACCAAACAGTTTAGCTGTTCAGTTAGGCGCTTTCGATACTATGCTTCGCGCTATTTTGCACGTAGTTGGTGATGATCAATTGAATGGTATTAAAAAGGAGCTTGAAAGAACCTGGGATTATCTTGAGAAAAACAATCCAAAACCTGCCGCAGCATCGCAGTTTAAAGCCTCAAGAGAAATGGCTATTGGAATGATTGAGCATGAGCTGCAAGTGCGTTCTGCAAAATAGATTCAAGATTAGTATCTTTCCCTTCCCGCTTCTGAATGCCAAGTCGGATTTGGCAATTAAAAGAGGAAGTGCCATTTTTTTCATATGAACACAATTGGATAAAACTATCACGAACGGATTCGGCTACAGCTTTGGCCTTTTCCGTTCGTTTATCATCTTCCCACGTCGATACCCCTTCAAGTTCGCGGGAAAGCGTTTTGGCTGCGGCTTCAATTACATGATCAGGTAGTTCGGTAAATTTCATAATAATCCCCTTATCGTGGCACTTCTTCAAACGTGGCCGTCAGTTCAAACAGCGGCCCGGTCTTTGTCATATTCCAGGAGCGGCAGACAAACAGCCCCTGCACTCCGGTATCTGATGGCGTCCAGTAGAACGCCTCAACTGCCATTCTTGCCTTAAGGAAAGCGTCAGCTTCTTTTGCTGCGTTCGGCTTGCTGCAGGCGCTGTCCTCTACCCCCTTGAACGTCAGTGAGTACTTGGTCATCAGTGGGTTGATGCCCTTGGTCTGGCGCTGCTCATATCCGTCGCCGAGTTTGACGACAGATACGTTAGGTGTGTTCTCAACGGTGTAGGCCTTCTGAGGAGACCAGGTGAATGTTTCGGGCATTATTTTTTCCTGAGCACGCCATTGGGCCTTTGCTGGTTAACCATCTCTGCAATCATCATTTTTCGAAGGTTTGCAATATCGTCGTTAGTGATACCGCCAGTCGTGTTTAGTGTGACGTTCATGTAATTGTGAATTACGTTACCGCCATCACTACCACTACCGACCTGCATATCCCGGTTGCTGATAACGCTCCCGTTATCGCCCGGAATCATGTACTGGCTGCCGTTACTGGCTTTGAATATCTCAGGCTTACCCTTCTCACCAACGCGGTACATAGAACCGGCATCGACGGGTCCGCCATTGTAACGCGCACCAGCAACCGCCATTCCCTTGGCTGCCAGTAATGAACCAGCATACGCAGCCTGACCCACTGCTGCTGCGCTGCCGAAGGTGGCGATCGAGGCGCTCATTGCCGCCGGGGCCCACGCTGAAGCCGCTGCCGTGGCCTGAGCCATTGTCGATGCCAGTGATGCGGCGGCTGCGGCCTGACCCATTAACTGGCTCTTGACCCACTCGATCCCCATCTGCACCAGACTACCAACAACGCTGTTGAGTATTGTCGTGCCGATGTTGGCAAATGCCTCCTGAAGACTTTGGGTTCCACTAATGAGACCGGTCAGAGCATTAGTCGCTCCGCTCTGCAGGCCTTCCAGCGAGGTGGCCAGCAGTTCATTTCCCGCACTCTGATTGCGATAAATTTCCCACTGTGCTGCGATGCGCGCCTGTTCATACTCAGTTTCTTGCGCGTTTCGAAGTGCCAGATATTGTGAATCCGTCTCCTGCTTAGCGGCGATGTACTGGGTATACGACATCTGTCCATTTTTATAGGATTGTAGCAATACCGACTGCTCCTGCTGCTGATACTGCTGCATAAGCGCCAGCTTCTGGTTGTTCTGGTTCGCAAGTTGCTGAACTGGGTCAACCTCTGCACGAGCTGACGCTACCGGGTTAACAACCGCTTGAGCATTAATTTTCGCCAGGTTGTTCTTGTGCTCCAGCGCCAATTTCTCGGCCGCTGTATAGTATTCCTTCTGGTCAATCTTACCGGCAGTTAGCGCCGCTTTCAGATTGTCCATGGATTCACTGTAAGATTTATTCTCTGCCGCCTCTGGAATTGCTTTGAGAACTTCAGTTACCCCCTTTGCAGCAGCAGCGGCATCCCACGCCTTTGCTCTATACTCACCAGCCAGTTTGTTTTGCTCTTGGGTAGCTCCTTTACCAAGGGACTGTTGAGCATTCAGGATCGCCTGCTCACGACTTAGCTCTTGTGTAGAACCGGCCGCCAACTCAGATTGCTGCTTAAGGTTCGCGAGTTTTTGAGCGATTGCTTCTTGCTGATTAGCGTATTTGCTCGCCTCAGACGTGGCGTCTTTGGTTTCCTTTTTGCCTTTTTGCTGAGCTTGCTGGGCGTCGTATTCGGCAGCAGCCCTTTCCCTCGCAAGCCTGACGTCATTGTTAGTTCCACCAAGTTTCCTGATGTCCTGCTCAGCCTTCAACTGCGCACGCTTACGATCGTTAAGCTCACTCTGGAGCGTCACCTGGTCTTGCAGTTTATCAAGGTAGTCCTGAACGTCTTTCGGTCGCTCTACCTTCAAACTGTTGGAGTTGAATTTCTCCTTCGCTTTTGCGGCGAAATTGATCATATCGCCAAGCTTGCCCATCATGCCAGCGGTGATACCAGCTTCCTCACCATCCCGGCGAAGCAGGTCAATCCCTTGCCTCATCGTGCCATTAAGCGTGGCGCGTCCGATGTTAATAGCGTTCTGGGTCTGGCTGAGGCGATTCTGAGCACGCTCAAGATCGAGAGTTGCAATCGCTAATTTATCCTGGGCACCACCTAATGCTTCAGCAGCCTGACGGCCTCGAGTGGTGTTCGTTCCCCAGTTAGCGATCTCCCTTTCTTGCCTCTGAACAGCAGCTGTAGCGTCGTTAAATTCTTTCTGTGCGTCGGCTACCGCATCGCTTAGCTCTGGCAGATTCTGGCTTAACTTGCCAATGGTGGCTGCCAACTCGGTATGCGACATGGTCTGGAACTTAGCGCTCAGTTCATTGACGCTGTCTGCTAGGTTATTGGCATCGTCTCTAGCTTCCTTGGCCCGCTGAGAGAAATAAATGATAGCGCTGGCTGCAAGCATGGCTGCGCCACCAGCACCGCCGATTAGTTTTAGGGCTCGACTTGCCAATCCAGCACCTGATGAGGCTGCCATTTGAGCGGCGTTGTTTGCTACTAACGCTCTATTATAATTAGCAACAGCGGCGGCGGCGGCTACACGTGCGGCAGATAAACGCTGCTCTGCCGCCATGGCATTTGTTGCACTAAACGAAGTTACTTTCATCATTTCCGCGAGACGAATCTCGTCAAGCGCGCGTTCTTTCGCAACAGCGGCAGCACGAAGATCGGCAGTGGCTTTATTAGCGGTCGCCTGCGCAGCCTGCATTTCTGCAGATGCTTGGTTCTTTGCAGCAATGGCAGTTTTGATTTTCTCTGCCGTCGCCATTGTTAATGCACCAACATAACGGCTACCCATTACCGCAGCCGCGACTGTCAATATCCCACTAAGCACGTCAATGTTTTCACTGACACTAACAATGGCATCATTGAAAATTGCAACGCCAGTTTTTACCGTAGAGTTTTCACCAAAGAATTTGGTTATGTTATTGCCTGCAACCTGCAAAGCCTGGCTGATTGTGGTCGTAGTATTAGCAAACTCAGCGCCAATTGTAGCGCCTTGAGAAAGGAGCCCATTAACAACGACATCTGTCGTCAACTTCCCTGCGGCAGCCATGCTGCGCATTTGCCCGATGCTTACGCCCATAGAGTCGGCTAACGCGACAATTAGACGGTTACCCTGCTCGTTTACTGAGTTGAATTCCTCACCACGAAGAGCTCCAGATGCCAGACCTTGCGAGAGCTGAATAATGGCATTTTCTGCTTCCTGAGCGGTTGCGCCAGAAACTACAAAACCTTGGTTGATTATCGTCGTAAGTTTCGTCAGGTTCTCTGCGCTCGTACCGTATTCTCTGGTAGCTCGTTCAAGGCGGGCATAAAGCGATGCAGTTGCATCCAGGCTGCCGCGAGTCTGTTGAGTAATGTCGAATACTCGCTGAGTGACATCAACTAATTGCTCGCTAGGGCGCAGGGAATTTGCGAGTTTGTTGTTAACGGTCGCCCATGCATCAGCGTACTCCGATACCTGTTGCACCGATAATGCCGCCGCGAGGGAAGTTGCGACACCGGAAAGGCGAAGCATTGAGCGCTCGGTGTTACCAACAGCTTTGGTCGTGCCATCAAAACCGCGCTCAAGAGTGTCGAGGCGTTGATTTACTCGCTCTTGCGCTGTAATTAAACCCTGTACATCCATTTCAATGTCGTAGTAAATCCCACCGGCATTTGCTGGCATTCTCTTTCTCCGGGCAATAAAAAACCCCGCCGGAGCAGGGTCTGGATGTTATTTTTTTGAACAGGCTTTTATCTGTTCAGTTGAATAATTTGGGTCTATCCCATCTGGTAGCACTCGCCATTTCATGTCAAAAGTGGTGTATTCCATATCCTTTAGTTTTCCGCTGTTATATAACGCAAGCAGGTTATCCAGCGCCTCAGTATCTTTCGTAGTTCCACCATATCCATTGGCAAAGATAAAAGAGTTGGCATCTTCAATAGCCTTTGGCATGAGAACCTTCACCATTACTTCTGTGGCATCACCATTTTTTACCTCACTAACCGGCTCAAATTTAACTTTGCCGTATAGATATTTACTAAGCTCATAGTATTTATTTGTTGTTGGCAGTGTATTTTCATCAAAATAATGGAAGTTCTTAACAAAATCAGCTGAACATTGCGATGTCTTGCTTTTTGAAAGTAAGGAAATATCTTTGTTTTTTATAAAGCTTTCAACTTTCTTCGTAGCTGTATCTTGCTCACATCCAGAAATTAGTAATGCAGCAACAAGGCACGCCAAAAACTTCTTCATATCCCTATCCCCTTTGATAAATGTGCCAAAAGAGTAGCAGGGATCTGACGACGACAAAACCCGTGGTTAAGATCGGGATAGATGGCTGTGCTGTAGATAGCAAAAACCCGCCGGGCGGCGGGTCTTATTGACTGAACTTGTTGTAACAAAATTAGGAACAATTCATTTTGATTTACCATTACTTCGGTTAATAACTGAATCAGCAGCTCTCCTGGAAGAATCCTGCTTTGCAGTAAAGCGCTTCAATATATCTGGACCTGTTAAACTTAAAATCACCGTAAGTAACTGCCACAATGTAAGAAAAACAAGCAAGCCATATGATATCCCACGGAAAATACTCTTATGGGAAATAATCCAATCGGATTGCTTAAGTAATGGGGCGATTATGCCTACCAGCAAAACTATGGCCAGTATTGCTGTAGAGTGTACGATCGGTGTGAATAGGCGATGTATCCCTTCGTTCCCTCCGCCTGAATCACCTCCGCGGAAAGATTTTTTAAGCCTTTCTGGATAAATAATTGCGAACCAAGCGCCAACAACCGCAAAAATTATTGATGCTGTAGTTCTCAGAGCTTCAAAAAGCGGCCACTGCAATGCAAAGGCAATTGTGCGGCCAAAATACCCGGCAGCGAAAATTGCTAAAGCAAATATCAATGCAAGTACAAATAGAGCCGCTTTTTTTTTCATTAAAGTCCTGAACCCCGCAAAATCAATGCTTTTTTACTTCTAAGGTCGGTCAGTAGCGATTGAAGATTTACAATCTCATCATTTTCCCTTTCGATTCGAAGGTCGAACTGCGTCCTAGAAAGAGAGTTACTCAACCAGTAGGTTTTGTTCGCTTCCCCCTGAAAAACAAAGCCATAGTCATTCACCTCTGACGGATCAGCATCCCATTCCTGTATCATTTGGTTCACGTCGTCCAAATCAACATCTGGGGATATTGTATATCTTACCTTGGTTGAAGGTTGAGCTGCGTGCTGAGCACCCAAACTGATTTTAGCAAGCATTTTTTGCCACAAATCAAGATCTGGGCCAATACTTAAATCAAGCTCAATAATTCGTTCAATTTTCTTTATGAAATTAACTTTTTGTTTAATTTCTTCATGTTTTCCGGGATTTTTAATTAATGCAGTATTAAACCTAGGGTAATAAACCCTTTTTTCTTCATGCTCATCAGACACATCAAGCATGTATCGGCTAACCCTTACTTCATGCGAACCGTCATCTAGCTCTACAACTTCAGCTTTGGCATGCTTCGAAGATTGCTTTAAAAAACACTGCATATACTTCTGCAACGAACCCTGAGCTGTCACTTTGTTATGAAGTCGAATTGTTGCCATCAAATTCTGATCGGCGATAAACCAAAAATAAGTAGCAAACCCAGGAATACTTCCCTCCTGAATCGGATTCATTATCACTTCCGGCTCAGCGCCAAATCTAGCATCTTCACTAAGCGAAGGCATGCGTTGACCGTTACTTGGAACTTCGTTCCATAAAAGCAGGACCCAATCCTCACCAACACTTTTGGAATCAACTAAGTAGGATGGATAACGTTCTTCATCAGCCTCAAAGGTCTTAGTTTCCTTAAGTGTCTTAGGTTCGGCCCAATCTTTAAGATCGACCAAAATTTCAGCCAACGATCCAAAATCAGGTAATCCTGCACCAGAACGATAGAAACCAGCATTTCTCACACGATAAAACGTAAAAGTCGCTTGCTCATTAACCATAAACCTCAACCTTGAGTAATAGGAAAAGGTTTAATTTAATACTAAACAGATTTTAAGGTTACCTGATTATTTGATCAGCACCATTAACTGTATACATATACAGTACAATGCCGCCATGCCATATGCAATAAGGTTCCGCCTATTGATAAAATACAACACACCTACATTTTAGCCAGCCGCCGCGCTTTCTTCGCCATATAGTCATCAGCCACGGCGTCATACTCTTCTCTCGTGAATCCTTTCTGGTCTGGGTATTTTGCCGCCAGCAGCATCTGAAATTCGGTCATTGTTAACTGCGACGCCTCGGCCCGGCTCATACCAAAGTGACTGCGTGCTGCGCTGATGTAGTCGAAGGCGTTAAACTCTGTGGTTCGCTCGCCTGTTTCGTGCCGCTGCAGCTGGCGAACCTTGGCTTTTCCGACGATGCCATGAGTAATTAAGCTCTGCGCAACAATTAGCATGCTCGACGCCGGCATTGAGCCTTTGTGCCAAACGAATCCCCACCGCCCTGATTTACCCAGTTCCAACCAGCCAATAAGTGGGGAAACATCATCATCACAACATGCGGTGAGAACTGTATGAGCAGCTACGAATGCCGGTTTTGCGAATTGAATACCGGATATGTACTCACTTAGCCAGGATGGAATGTATCCGTATGCCTCGATAGCTCTTTTAACCATGGGCGTAACGTTATCGTTGTGAAGATGGTAGAACGCGCTAACTATTTCCTGCGGTGAACCAATACGAGCCATGGCTTCAAAAGATGGTCGGAAGAAATAGTCGGCTTCGCGATCAACAATCAGGCATTCGCCAATTTCTTTCAGGGGTGTCATTTGGTCTTCCATGCAATGGATATTATCAAGGGCAGCACGCCGCCCTTTGGAATGTCCGTTAGGTAACGGTAACCGTGTGCACGGCCACAAAGTTTCCGTCTTCGGTGTTGATGATGATCTGCGCGCTGCCGGTGGCGACGCGGTTCACCGTGACGGCGGTACCGGAGGCCGTAGCCGTGGCTTTGGTTGGATCGGTTGATGCAACGGTGAAACCTTTGTTGGTTGCGCCGGTTGGCGCGATGTTCACTGTAAACGTACTGGTTCCGCCCGCAGCGCCAGTGCTGGTAGCCGGAGTTACCGTCAAACCTGTCACTGCTATAGCGGTCAGTTCGTTAACTTCAATCGTGCTCGCATCACCGACCTTGAACTCGGTGGAGAACGTGACGATATCATTGGTTCCACCATCGGAGCTAAGCGCCGTAACGTTCATGTAACCGATGAATTCAACCGGGCCATAGTCCATGCGAACCCAAATACCAGGCTGCTTCTTAGCCTTCAGTTGCGCAGCAAAATACGTGATGAACTTGCCGATGCCGTACTGGTCCAGCTTGTCTTTCTTACGGACTTCACCTTCAAAACTGATAGTGAAGTCACTGTTCGTGATGATGGTTTCGACATAGCCGCCGCCGTCATCTGCGTCTGAAGTAACAGAGTTCGGGTTGAAGTCGAAGCCCTTAGACGTGCCAGCGGCCAGCGCCAGCCACTCAGACTCAAGTGGTTTAACGTCCGGGCAGCCATCGGCAACCTCCAGCACGATAGCGCCGCCAAACAGGCGTTCATTTGAGTTCTGGCAATCAGCCATTTGAAACTCCTTAATTTGCATAAAAGAAAACCCGCCGTAGCGGGTCTGTCTGGTTGAGGGAGCTATTCGCCGAAGGTGCAAGCGAACTGGAGTCGAAAGACTATTCGTCCTTCTTCTGTGAGCACCGGCGCGGGGATTGCGCCCATGTTCTCGATGTAGCCGACACATTCATCAGCCATAGGATTGGCCTGGACGTAATCGACGATGTGCTGAACGGCATTAAGCGCATCTTTGCGCTTGTCTTTCGCACCGACGACATCGACCAGGACGTGATACTCAGAGCCAAGGTCCGTTCTGATATTCGAACCACCGTTTGGCCTGAATACCATCACCGCTTTCGACAGGTCTCCCGGGTCGTCATACATCAACTGCTGCACCATGAACCCGTCAGTAAGCCCGGCATCACCGAACATATTGCGCACCCGCTCATGCATCATGGGTGTCATAACGTAAGCTCCTTGAGAATCACCGCATCAATCTGACTCCGGGTATCTTCAAAGCCTTCCGTCAGAAACTCTTTCTGTGCTGTCGAGCGCCGGAAGACTTGGGGTACATCAGGATCATGAACATAAACAGCATAATTAGCCGAGTACCCAACCCTCCCGGTGACCAGAGTGCCACTGGTGTTAATTTCACGGTACTGACTATTAAGCAACGTAGATGTATCGATTGGGGTGTATAACGCAGCCTGAGAGCTACCGATAATCATTGCCGACTGCAGAGCCCTAACCACCTTACGGCCTCGAACATCCTGAATAATTCGGTTTAGGTTGGCCTTAGCCTCGCGGATACCGCGAACTTTAGCGCCCATATCCTACTCCAGTCAGAATGGCGTAATCATCCGCCAGGCGCTCGAATGTATCGGCATACTGTATAACCTGCCTAACCTCGTCAGCGCCGGCCACAATCGGATCAGACTCGGTTGACTCGCCAATCAACAGGTAATCACCTGCCGCTGCCAGCGCATACTCAGTCCAGACAGTGTTCTTCACGACGATTTCAGCGCCCAGGCTGCCGATGCGCTTTGACAGGCCGCCCTCGTAGTCACAGAGAATCTGCTCAGGCGGTTTATAGCCTCGCGGGTCGCCATATTCATCATTACCTTCCATCTTGCGCCAGATTGTCGCTGTGGCGGTATAGGACCAGTTAGCAACCGAAGACATACCCTATTTCCTCCATTGCAGTACAATCGCGCCTGTCGCCCGGATGCGCGGACAGTTGATATGCCACTCGCCATTAGACTTAACAAAGCCGGTTGTCTCCCGCCCGGTGTCGGTCAGAACCCACACACGTACGAATGAGCGGGGTATAGTTTGCTTAACGGATGTCCACGTCATCAACAGCCCCCAACGACATCGAAGAACCCGACACTGTTACCAGCGCTGATTGGCAGTTCACTGGTGCAGCCGCTGGTATCGAGCTGAGTCAGCGACTCCCGCAACCAGGTAATGCTATCGGTACCGTAATCGAAAGAACGGGACGCGCCAGACGGTGCGCCCTGTGATTTCAGGCGGCGCGCGCCGGACGATGTCGCCATCAACGCGGCTGCGTACATCAGAATCAGCTTTGCTGTACAGTCGTCATACCCCGCGCCATCAAGACACGGGGTAATCTTGTTCACCACGCAGAGAATCGGATCCAGCAGCGCCCCCGGAATGGAATAACCCAATTCACCGAGGAACGCCTGCACGTCTGCCGCTGTGATTGGGTCAGCCATGGTTATTTCGCCTTCTTGGTTGCTTCAACCAGCGCGGCAACAGCGTCGTCAGCGCGTTTAGTTTCGGTGGTGAGTGCATCAGCATGCACCACGTCTTTCTCAGCTGCTGCCTGCTGCAACTGCTGAATCTGCAACAGAGCGTCATCCAGTTGGGCCTGAAGCGTGCCGATTTCGGTGGTGAGTGGCGCAGACGGGGGCGATACTTCAAAATGAAGTTTGACGCCCTTCTCCTTCGACTCCTCCGCTTTGCCATCGGTGATCCATTTCTCAGCGATCGCATCGTCAACATCATAGGTTTTACCAACCTCCAATTTCTGGAAGTTGGCACCGGCAAAGAGGTTTGCAGCCAGAATCTTTACGAGTGCCATGTTTTATCCTTAGCTCGAAGCGTAAACGACAGAGAAATGGCCGTTGATGTCCTGCTTGACCATCAGGCCAGCAGCACCCCAGGTGCGCCATACGTAATCACTGTTGTAGAACTGACGCGGATCAGCAACAGTACCGAACGCCTGGCCGACAATCGGAGCGATGACGCCAGCGCCCAGCGGCACAATCATGATCTGATTCCCGGTCAGCTTGGCATCTTCTTTGATGTCTTTAATGCCGGAGAGCTTCTTGATCTCTTCCAGCACCGTGCGCAAGGAGTTCACGTCGAAATACTGTTCCCAGTTCGACATGATTTCACTGGATACATACCAGGTCTGCTCACCGTACTGATAGTTCTGCAGCTTCAGCACGTCGCGCAGCAAGATTGCCTGCGCACGAATGGCCTTCGGGTCGGTGCTGGTCGCGAAGTTGAAGGTCAGCGTGATCTGAGCAACACGCTCATCAGCACGCAGGCCTTTCCAGGTTTTATCGTCGAACTTGATAAAGTTGCCCGCTTTGTCGCGGAAACCGCTCCAGATGTAGTCCACGTACTGACGACGAACATCATCAACAGATCCTGACTGGGCATCAGCCAGGGAAGCCAGCGCCGAGCCTTTGTTGAATACTGGGTCACGCCAGTTAAACTTAAAGCCGGAGTCGTGGATCGGGACCATCGTACCGTCGAAGGTGTAGGACTTCGCATCCAGCGCCGCACCAATCTGTCCAGACATGGAAGTGTGTGCCCAGCCGCGACCGCCGGTGCGAGCATACTCATACACGGACTCTTCCAGGCGAACTGAGCGTGACAACGGCATAAGGTCGTTCAGCAGCGTGAATTCGGTAGTCGGCTGGAACTCAGCGAGCACCGTCTGGTCGTAAGCACGGTACAGGCGACGAATGTCGTCGACCGCATTAACTGCATCCAGCACAGGCGCGTTAGCAGCATCACCGCGCACGCGGGTGCGGGCGATGAAATCAGCAACAGCCTGAGCGCTGGCATTACGGGCAAATTGCAGTTCCTGAAACTGAGCGGTGTTCGCCTCAAGGTTTCGGGTGGCAGTTGCCTGTTGGGTGGAGAATGCAAACATTCGTTGCTCCTTACTTAATGACTACGCGCAGCAGTTCGCCGGCGGTAGCAATGGTGTATGAACGGTCCTCTTCCACGAACGCGAAGACCGGCTCATCGGCAGCGGCAGCTTTCACGCGGCCATTTACAACGGACAGCGCCTGACCTTTGGTGTAGGTTCCGGCCACTGCTGGCACGTTAAAGAACACGCCCGGAGTTGGATGCATTGCCACAACCCAGTCACCGACCGCAATGATGTCGTCGACGGTTTTGCAGCGCAGATAGTCGTAGTTGGCGACGTAGAGGATCGCGTCTTCTTTGCCGTCCACAGAGGCAGTGAATTTTCCTGCCGCATTGTCGAATAAGCCGATCGTACCCGGCGGAGTTGCTGCGGCTGCCGCACCCTCGCGATGGAGTTGCGGGTTTGCAAAGATGCCGCCCGCGTGAATTACGTGTTTCCCGTCTTTAGCCATTTCTTACTCCGGCATTTCGCTGAATGAATCGTTGTTATTGACCTGGCGGAATGCACCATTCAGGCCGGTAGAGGTCTGGCACTGAGCAAACAGGCCATCGAGGGCAGCGCCGTCAAGCGCATTCACAGCGAGGTCATCCAGACCGAATTTCGCTTTTACGGCAGCTCGCTTTTCGCCCTTCTCTTTGTCAGAGTTAGCGGTAAGTCCAGACTTAACTGCAGCGAGATCATCAGCAAAGGGCTTAAACCATGCCGGTGCTTCCGCCTGGTTGTTGGCACGCTCGCGCTCTTCTTTTTCAGCCTTTTCACGAGCAGCCTTCTCTTCTGGCGTTTCGGTTTTGGTAGCCGCCTTTTCAGCAGCCAACTGGTTGTATGCGTCCATCAGCTCGGCGTCTGATTTGCCTTCAGTCGGCTTACCAGCGGCTTGCAGCGCATTGATAATCAGTTCTTTCATCGGATCGTTCTCTCCGTTGGTTTTAATCTCGTACTCAGTGGGTTTGCGCACGACTTCTACAGGTTCGCCGACGAACACGGCCTTGCCGTCGTCATCGATGAGGTACTTCTGCTTCAGGTATTTGGTGTCATTGCGGTAGATGAAGCTGTCCGGCCATACCGTTTCAGGCCAAAGCCACTTATCTTCGGCGTCACCCTCGCGCAGCTTGTCGCTGATAGCGTGGGAGATGTCGTCGAAAGAGAAGTTGGAAGCATTGGTAAAGAAGAATTTGGTTTTGTTGATCAGGCCATCGCGGGTGCAGTCGATTCCGTCAGCCAGACGGGCAACCTCAATCTGTTGCTCATCACCTTCTGAGTTAACGAAGATGCCTACGCCCTCTTCTGGCGTTCCTGCGCCAGGCTCATCAAGCAGCACCGCTACATGGTCAAACATCATGTTTGTGGCGATCTCGTTATACTTCTTGCCCTTCGATTCGCCGTTGGCGGCGATACCGGAATACAGCAGGCCGGTGGATATGTGGATCGGGTCGGAGTTGGTACCGGCCAGCATCTCATCCAGGCGGTTGATCAGGCGCTTGCCCTTGTCGCTCGACTCGGCGTACTGGCGGTTAACGTACATGTCGCCCGTTACCTTCCCGTCTTTGTGGCTGACGTTCTGCAGCCAGGCACCGACGTGGTACTCATTCACCGCCCGGACATCGCGCGCCGACACATGCTTGCCGTCCACTTTCGGGTGGCCCAGCGGCATCGGATTACGCTCGAGCGTGTTGTAGGCCTTTTCGATTTCTGCTGCCGGGTACAACTTCCGGTTCATCACGATATCGTCAACGACAGGCGTGATGCCGCGAACCACGATATGTGGCTTGTCGTCGATGGTTTCTGTTGTGATGTTTGAAGCGGAGTTGACGACGGTCAGCACATTAACGCGGTTGCGTTTCATGCTAGATCCTCGTTAAGTTATGTTTATTCAATAAAGGAGTGAGATGATGATTAAAAAGGCCTTGATAATTGGCGCAATCGGTTTATTCGGTGTGCAGGACGCGCAGGCTAATTTTTACACTGGAAATCAGCTTTTTGCCTGGGGCGAATCCTTGATGCGAGTCAGAGAAAATAGAACAATGGGTTCTGATATCAGCGATGCGAACATGTACTACGGCTACGTGTCAGGAGTTTATGATCTGGGTAGCGGTGTACTATTTTGTGCCAGTAATCAACTTAACCTGAATCAAATATCTGACGTCGTATATCAGTACTTGAAGCAGTATCCTAAACGCCGCGCTGAAAACGCGTCTGATTTGGCGGTTGATGCTCTGAGTGAAGCGTTCCCTTGCAAGAAATAGTACAAATTGCGCCTTCGTTTAGATTTTTCGTAACATAGGCGCCATACAGCACCATGGGAAATACACCAACGCAGTTACGCATTGATAGCTCACAGTTCGCCCGCAACCACAGCACCAATAGACTGTCACGCAGCGCCCTCATTCGTGAATTTCAAATAAAATAAAAACCCGCCGGAGCGGGTAAGTCCCAATGCTACTTTTTCATAGCCGCGATGCCAGTTAACGTACTATGATCAGGAATGTTTTCACCTGCAATCTTATAAAGCATCTGATTAGCGTGATTAAAAGCAGATAGCTCAGCCAACTGCGCGCCATCAAAACTATATAGATTAGTTGTTATCTGCGGAGCTTTATTGATTACTGCTTGCGCGCTTCCAGTTACTTCTATTCCTTTCGAGGTCACTATCTTACAAATTACTCGATAATGGATGGCAATGTCAGTTTTGAACAACTCCTTCCATTCGAAATTAACACTCTTCGCTTCCATTGTTTACAAACTCTCAATATTTAACGGATTATAACATCATCATATCAATGATGTTTTGTCCATAACATCCTTTCATTTGTGAGCTTTTGCTTTAAGCCTTCATTGAAAATACTGCCGTCGTCGTTAAGCAGTACCGGGATCTGGCTGCAATAGCAGTGATATTTGTTCCCATCGACCGCATACCAGTCGCGCACCTCTTGCACGGTCCTGACCTTTCCATGCCAAAACGCGTGCGTTGTCCTGGTTGTAGGCTTCAGCGCAGAAAGATGGAGAAGACCGGTGTTTAGCCCCAGCCTCTCAGATGCCCAGTCCGTCTCGTTCCATTGTGCCAGCCGCAGCGCACCGACCTGCTCGGTCTGAGCGATGGTCTTTGCCTTAGACATCGACACGTCGAGTCGTTTGCTTACGATGCCGGCTGTCTCGCGTGGATTAATTCCCCGACCAATCGAGTCAGCAATGATATTTGCCAGGTCAGCACGGGCTGTGTCGCTAATACCTTTCCAGTCGCTGTACGTGCTGATGTAAGCGCTAGCGATTTGGTTCTGGTAAGCCGGGCTGGACAGCAGTTGTTGCAGCGTTGTCTGGCTGGCGTAGGCCTGAGATTGCACTGAAAGGTTGGTGAAGGCGTTAAGCGTGCCGCGCTCATACTCTGCGGCGACATAATCCAGCGCCCAGAGGTTCTGGCTACCACCTTCCAGCAACTCGTCATCCAGTATCGCCTGAACCACCTGCAGGAGGTCGGCCAGTTGGACCGACGACATGTCGTAGATGAACTTACCGGCATTGACCTGATACAACGAAGGCTCAGAACCCTCGTTATTGCACATCATCCACGACCGTTCGCCATTGGTTTCGCGTTTCTGCCCGGTAAGCCGCTGGTCAAACAGCGTTTTCAGTCGGCGCTTTATCGTCAGATAGCGTTCATCGATGTCACGAAACATCCGCCCTACCTGCCGTGCTGACTGCGTAGGGTCGGTTTTATTACGTGGTACGACTGGCGTTCCGATTCGGATCTGCACTGTCATCATCATCTGTCAGCGGATCCTTATCGGTTGGTCTCGCGTTTGGGTCTGGGGTTGCAGGCTCTTTACGTGGCTCAAGTTCGCCGACGGCACGGACCTCGTTCTCATCGACCGCTGGTGCGCCGTAAGCCTGCTGCGTTTTCTGCGCCACGTCAGCCATCACCGCCATATTGGCAAGCTTTTCTTTCTCGCTCGGGGCCAGTAAATCTGACCAGACCAATGAAACCTCACCGGACGCGGGTGGCTCAATAATGCCGACGTTCCAGAATCGCTCAATCACACGGGTGATAACGTCTGATTGAAACCCCCAGCGGCGACCGTTACAACGATTCGCCCAGGCCGTTTTGTCCTCTTCCGAGGCGAGATTCCCCGTCTGCTTGCCGAACATAATGTTGAACGGGCATTGAATTGTTGAAGAGAACGAGTTCGCCGAGACTGTCCAGCTAGGCGTTGGGTCGGCGGCGGCAACTGAGAGCACCGACGTTTTCCCACCCTGGGTAACCAGTGCGGCGTCGGTACCACTGTTGAGCTTATTAACCTTGTCATTCATCGCATCGCCGAGTCTGTCGTAACCGGCTTCCTTCGCCTGCTTAATGAGTGAATCTATACTTACCTTCTCATCGAATTCGGTAGCCAACTGGCGGCTCGCGTTCTTCAGAAAGCCCTCGGCGCTGCCACCCTTCGTTTTTTCGATGTCCAGAAGGTCGTTGTAGCCAGCTTCCAGCAACGGAATACCGGAGAGGATGTTGTCATCCTCTGAGCCTTCACAAAGCAGAATGATGCGCTCCGGATGAACCTGAACAGAACGCGGGCTGCTATAAGTTCCCTCATCACCGATGGGTTGCTCGTTAAACTGGTAGCTAACCGGCTGCCCATAGGTTTCAGACCAGGTATCTATATCCAGATTGCCCGGTTTGATCTGCGGCTCCCACGCAGGGATTAACTTCACCAGAGCCTTGCTGCCGAGTTTTTTTACCACATCAACATCAATCGGCTGCCACCAATCCCGGTTATCGCGGACCTGAATCAAAAGCGCAGAGTAGCGACCAATCATATTACGGCGATCGGCATCCTTAATTTTTGCCCAGTGCTTCTTCATCAGCTTTGTGACGGTTTTTTCCCACTTCGTTGTGGCTGTCGACTCCCTGTCTTCGTCGCCATCAATGATGGTGGGCAGATCTATCCAGCAGGCGTCGAGCAGTTTGTGTACCGCAGAAAAACCCGTCGAACCACGGCGGTATTGACGATAGAAATTATCGAAGGTGAGCGTTTCCGGATAACCGAACTCATCCCACAACTTCGTGCGCTTCACGTTGCCATTACGCCCAGCGTATTGCATGCGCTGGCGCCCGATTGCATCAGCAAGGGCGTTAACGAGGAATGAGACCTCGCCTTGTTGTTCACTCACTGATGAACTCCTTAGAAGAAGATGGCTCCCACCTTCGCCGGTGAGTGCAGTACGCGGTAACGAGTGGCATCCCAGTCGTGGTCTTCCTGGTTGGTGTCAACGTCGTCAGGTTTTTTGTCGTCACGAACTAAAACCGGGATGCGGCTTATCCAGCCCCGGCAGTGCTCCATTACATAGAAAGCTGGCTTCTCGGGTATTCCTGACTCCATCTTTTTAGCTTCAACAACGGCCTCAAGCATGTCAGCAAAGAGCGATGCGCCGTTGATGCGTGAGCCTGGTTTCTTGTCTGCGGGTATCCATTTGACGCCCTGGGCCTCCATTTTTTGGGCGATGGACAACTCGTTATCGCCCGTATTGAAAATCGCACCATCGGCAGGTCCGGGAATGACGCTACTGCATATGCCTGGAACAATGTACATCTGGCCTTTTCCCTGTACTTCCTCCGGCTCGTCCACTTCCTCG
The DNA here is from genome assembly GCF_014104295.1 of Citrobacter sp. RHBSTW-00029. Lineage (NCBI taxonomy): Bacteria > Pseudomonadati > Pseudomonadota > Gammaproteobacteria > Enterobacterales > Enterobacteriaceae > Citrobacter > Citrobacter sp. RHBSTW-00029. The sequence continues at coordinate 1,590,957 of NZ_JABXRT010000001.1, read as the reverse complement.
CCCACCAGCCGCTTATCCACCCACGCCACGCCTTTAGCGACGTTTGTGGACGACATGTTCAGGCCTTTGTTCAGCTCGTCCGGCGGGCAGCCGTACCACTCGCCAATCAGAATGAGCGAACCGGCAGGCGGGCAGAACTTGCTACCGTCAGGAAGCTCTGCTGCGGTGCCGTCTGCGCGGGCCCACCAGAGATTAGAGAACGGCTTTGATTCACCCCAGTCATGTGAGCGGTCAACCGTCCAGCTATCCGGGATGCGGAACGGCTTGATAACGTGCAGCGATGCATTCCACAGATGGTCAAACCGCCCACCACTGGTAACGTCCCACGAGCCCTCTACCCACGCTTTGCGGCGATTAGGGTCTTTGATTGCCATCAGCGTTGCGATGTACTGCGGATCCAGATAAGGGTTCTCTTTGAACGAGCCGTGAATCGCAACGCGGGTAAGCGTCACATCCTCTTCACGTTCAGTTTGCGGGTTAAACACCTTCTGCGTTTCGCGAATGATCGTGCCGCGCGGCGCTGGCTCGATGAAGCGCTTCTTCACCCAGGTATGGCCGATGCCAAACGGGTTGGTAGTACTGAATGTTTCGAGCGGGATTGGTTTCAACAGGCTACCGTTAGCCAGCGGGTAGTTCTCCGGCCGGAACGACGAGCGTCGGCAGGAGAACATCATTTCGTAGAACTCAGCAGACTGCTGCTTTGTCAGCTCGTTAAAGCCGATGAACGGGAACTCCTGCCCGTGATAGTCCCAGTAATCACCCTCTTCTTTGCCGAATCGGAACAGCAGCTCCTCGCCTGTGGGCCAAACCCAACGTAATTCACTGGCCGATGCCAGATAGCGTGCACCGTCGTTAAACAGGCGATACATACGCTTTGACTGGGTAATGATGTCGGTGAGGTTTTTATACTCGGTATCAAAAATGACGCCACGCCAGAACGAGCCATAGCCCAAGCCAACCAGGCGACGAAAGCGCGCCAGCTGCGCAGCAGTTTTACCCGGACCACGCGTACCTTCATAGAGGATTTCGTTACACGGGCAACTCAGGGAGAGCGATTGCGATCCCGGCAGAGGTTTCCAGACGGCTTTGTAATTCATCCACCAAGAACCTCGCTCTGTTGCTGTTGAGCCGCCTTCTCCCACTCATCGACACTCGTACATGATGGGATTGGCATGATGTTGTGAGTGGCAGTGACATTCTGCTCGACCTGCTCTTTAAATGCTTGGACAGAAATATGCTTACCGAGCAGTTCAAGGTTCTTCACTTTGTCAGGCCACTTAATCTTCTTCAGGAGCGCGGCGGTCCCACCTTCTGCTGCCATCTCCATGACCTCGAGGCCTGATAGAGTCGTGCGCCAGACCTTCGGCCACTGAGAAACTGGCTTGAGTTCCCCGGTCGAGGTGAGGATGTCGAGCACATCCATCTGGTCAATCTCAACAAGACGACTCAGGACGTATGTCGCATTAATGCCAACAAGATCATTGCGTTGCGCTTTAAGTTCGGCAATCCTTGACTGGATGTCAGGTTTTGACAGGTTTTCGGACGCAGTACGGTTAGCGGTCTTTGCGCTGTACCCCGCCCGAATAGCCGCTTGTGTAGCGTTTAAATCGATGAGGTACTCGCGACAGAACATTTCTTGCTTGTCTGTGAGTGCCATTTCTTCTCCAAGGAGGATTTATGAGCTCTTTAACTTTTATTGGATTGTCGCAACTACTTTCGAAGAAAGGTGAGTTGTTACAGCAAAATACGCATGACTTACTAGATCGTGTTAACGCCGCATGGAATAACAAACGTGACCTTAATAAACAAATTTCCATAGAGTTAAATGATGGTGAGCTTGAGGTTTCCATTCCCCAACTACGCTTTAAGTGTTTTACGGAAAGCAAGCTTTCACTTTACGAGGGCTCGTTAATCGGGGTCATCACTTTTTACACGTCTCGGGATGGAAAAAATCAAGAATTTCATAAAGTTTTTCTTGATTGGGACAATTGCATGCATTTTGGGGCGCCAGATTCGACTCCTTCAATCGACACCGATTATGCTGAAAATGTTGAATATCACTTCATGAACGCCCTGATCGAGTCTGCCTCTCGTAATAAATTAATTTAGAAACCGTTTAAAGGGTGGTGAATTTCCCCACCCTGTTAATCTTCATCCTCTTATTCAAGAGTAATGTTGGGCAGAGGCGTAAACTGCACGCGCTTCACATCGGCAGGAGCGAAGTACAGCCACTCGCCAGTTTCGGTAGCCAGCGGCACAAAGCCATTAACCAGCTCAGGCTGACGTCGTGACATCTTGCCCGTGAAGGTTTCGCCTGTTTGGGTGGTTAGCGTGATTGGATATATGTCGGACATTTAGAGCCTCTTTATCCGCTTGCGATGGTGTGTGGTTGATTTTCCGCTGCAGAAGACGGACTAAACTATCACTATGGGACAACTCGGTGTCTAACGCGTTAGACACGTTGCATAGCATTTAGGGGACACTATAGAAGGCCCAATCTTGGCCACTCCCGCCACACTTTGAAAAGGATATGAAATGCTTACTCCCCATGACTGGGTTGAGATTATGCACACCCGTAGCACATCCCACCTCACTTAAAAGAGAGAAAATCTAGCATTATCAAAGCCTCTCAGTGAAGAGTTTCTGCAATATCATTGCATAACGTTATTAGTCCAATACTGCTGGAGAAGTGTTTCAGGTGAATTAGTGGCTACTCCTGAAGGTAAGAACCATCTTGCCTCATTCCTATTGGAGGTCACATGAAACAAAGCCTATTGTTGTTACTGGTTTGTCGCTGCGCAGACAGTTTTAACGACATCGTTCATCTTATTTGTCTGCTGATTGCAAAGCACTACGGCATTCTTCAATACTTCTAATCCCCGTCTTATCCAAATTGCACTGTCTCAGCGCCGTACAGAGCTTAGCATTTAACTCCAGACTTACCTGCCATGTGAACGGAACCATCATTCCAGGGATCGGCCTACCTGCGGGCAGGTTTGTTGGCAGCAGCACCGCAGGAACCTTCACGTAAACAGTGCTCGTATTCACGCACCCAGTTAAACCCAAATAAGCACATAACGGGACAATGCCCCTCTCAGCTATTGCTGTATTAACGACTCACTATAGGGGGAAAAGTCCAACACGTTGGACAACCCCATTTCAATTTACGGGACACTATAGAAGCCCACTCAAACTTAGATAAGGAGACTAAAATGTTTATGCCAGAAATGATTTCGCTCGCAACAGCCTTAGTTGAATTAGCCAAACCTATCGTTGAAGTAATATGCCATTGGCTTAAACTCGAAATAAACAAACGCTACGGCGTCAATTAACTCCGTTGTTTGACTCCCTCATCGATTCATAAACCCGCTCACACGTCATCCCTGCTCTGTAGCGTTCGTCAGCGATTCCAGCATATCGTTTAGCTTCTCCTGCAATATCTCCGAGCATGTCGGCGAGCATTCTGGCGTCGGCTCCGGCTGTTTTGCTTCTGACGGCAGCGGCAAGATCTGAGGTGTGCTTTGCGGCGTCCAGGCGGGCGGCAAACTTTGTTGCTTCGGTGCGCAGCTGGCTAACAGTGGCAGACAGGCCAGCAGCATTCGCAGCAGATTTAGCGGCTTGTGCTTGTGCATCTTTTACAGCCTCATCACGGGCAATAATTCGCCCTTGTTCAATCATGCGGGCGGCGGTCTGCGCGTTCGCTGTTTGCGAGGATTTCGCGCTGTCACGTTCCGCCCACTTTTGTTCCCAACCGCGGTTACTCCACTCGTTTCCGGCGATAAATGCGACGGCCACCAGCACCGAAATAGCAATGAACTGATAGCGCAGGCTCACTGGTCTATCCCCCAGCACGTCAGCGCGCTTTCCTGATCTCGTCGTTCTACCTGCCCATAACAGCCATTTTTCTGGCCTTTGGTCAGGCGACAATCGCGGCCACCGTCTTTAATCCACCAGCGAATAGCTTCACAGGCTCCTTTACGGTCGCCCGCATTGATCCGCTTATAGAACGTGGAAGGGAAACATTTTCCAGGGCCGATGTTGTATGGGCAGAAAGAAGCAATACCTGCTTTCTGTGGTTCGGTCAGCGGTACTTTGATATTTCGTTCTACCCAAGCCAAAGCTTTATCGCGTTCAATGGCGTTTACCTGGGCACATTTCTCAGCTGACAGCTTCATGCCTTGAACTACTGGCTTACTATCAACCATCGTAGCGCCACGGCAAATGGTCCACACTCCGCCGCCGTCACGATATGCCGTCAGGCTGTTACCCTCCTTCTCATCCAGAAACTGATCGAGAATCACGGGCGCGGATGCCCCGGCAAGAATCAAACCAACGACCGCTGCGCTCAGCTTATTCCTCAGCTTTGGTGGCATAACCATTGCGCCGATCCTCCCGTTCTTTCCAGCGGAAATACCAGTTCACTGCACAGGTAATAACAGTGCATGCGATACCGACAATAATTGCCCAGTCGCTCAGGCTTAACCCTGCAATTCTGTCGGCCAACATCCAGGACACCTCTTTTGCTGTTTTAGCTGTTTCGGCATATGCCTTCGCTGATACACCGCAGCCGGTCAGCGTGGTTCCTGTTCCATATGAAAGTCTGCTGTAAATGGTGCTCATTCTGGTCATAGCCTCACCTCCGATAGTTCGGATGGCGCTGTGTGTGATGACAGGGTCAGGCTTCACGAGCTGGATTTATCAACAAAGCGCGTAGTGAGTGATACCCGTGAGCCTGAAATAGAAAAGCCCCGCATAAGCGAGGCTATAAATTATTATCCACACTCTCGCAGTGGCTGCGCTCGTGCCCTCGAGTATCTGTCGCGTCATCGCCGCTTATGACCGGTGCGCGTCTGGCGTTCGCGCTGCTTTACCGGAGTTTGTTTTGATATAAGAACCTTGACCCATCACTACACAGGCTCGCTCACTGGCGACTCAGGGCAGCATCATGACTGCTACATTGCCTATCGGCTGCGGTCCATCCGTTTACTGGTGCATTTTCTTACCCTCCAGAAACGCAAAAGCCCCACGGTGTTATCCGCAGGGCTTGAAACGAAGGCATTAACCCATCGTTGGGACAAAATTAACACAGATTCGGGAAAAGTAAATAGCCCGCAACAAAATCGCAGGCTATCGCTACAGGCGTTACCGCGTTATCTGCTTAAGCTGTTTTTCTGCCCAAGCCTCTTCGATATCGAATTTCGTGATCAACTGGTCATAGAATGGCTTAACAGACTTTTTCCAGGTGTCCAGGCTAATAGCATCCGTAATCTGGCATACGGCCGCATATGCCTCAGTCGACGGAAGTCGTTCATATCCGCGCCCACTGCAGCGTTTGCAGTCAGTCAGAACCGGCACACCCTGCTCCTCCGTTTTCTTCTGGTCTACGGCTTTACCACGCCCCCGGCAATCACTGCAGGCACAACTGACAACTTTCTTCCCCTTGCAGTTCGTACACAGCACGTGGGCCACCTCTCTCACCTGTCGCTGATTCTGATGCTGCGAGGGGATAATCTTCAGCCCCCATTTTTTTGACTTTTGGATGATGTCCTTTGCGCATCCAGAGATGCTGGTTTTCATGCTGAACACATCAGCCTCAATGAAGCCCTGACCGTCACAACAATCGCATTGCTTCACGCTGGCAGCGCTGCGGGAATAATCCTCAAAAGCGAAGGTGGCCAACTGGTGCATCACCTGAGGTTTAACCCCGGCACCGAGCTTACGCAGTGCGGCAACCTTGTCGCATTTGGTCATCGCGTACTCGGCCAGCAGACCGATCGCCCGCTCCCGGTCGTTATTGCTTATTCCCATCTTGCCGAGGAAGGCGCTGTAACCCATTGCGGCGCGTTCCTGCGTCATGCCCATGGCAGCCATGATGTCGGTACCGGTCAGTGAATCGGAGGCGGTAGCACGCGGAGAATCGCTAATCAGCGTGGGTTTTGCGAAGTGGTATTTCACTGTGTTTTCAAGATTCACGCTGTGGCCCTCTCTGGCTGTTTGGTCTGCTGGTTCTGACTATGGTTTGCTATTGGTTTTAGGTTGGCTCTCGCGACGCTTTCAGCCTGGTAACGTTCAATATCGGTTCTGCTCACGCTGCCTCCTGTTTCTTCAGTGCGCGTAGGTCGGCCAGCGCGGTAAGCCTGATTGCCTTCAGCTCTTCGACTGCCCAACGGTGTGGAGTGTTATCGTTCTCGAGCGCCAGCACCGGCTCTTCGCCGTAACGTTCCACCAGCGCAGCTCGGTATGCTTCGATATTCCCGGATTTGTAGACGTTGCAAACATCACACTGAAGATGGATGTTAAAGCGAGTGAAGCGCAGATGCCCAGCGGCTGCCGTGGTCCGATAATGGCCGGCATGCCAGGCGAACGCCGTTTTCGTTCCGCAGGAAATGCAGCCCCGCCCCTCTGCCAGCTCGGTTTCGCGACAGATGTCATTAACCGCACGCTGCGTCAGGTCTACCCAGTGCTTCAGCGGCTTAACCGCAGCTTTGCGCTGGCGCCAGGCTGCTCGCTCTTTCTTCTCGGCTGCACGCTGTTTGGCAGACTCCTTGCGCTGCGCATCCTCCCGGGCTTTTCTGGTCTGCTCTTTGCCGACGGCACTGGCACACTCATAACCGCAAACAGTCTGCGTTTCACGCACCGGATGGAACCATTGGCGACATTCTTTGTTGGCGCACTTACGGCGCGGTAACTTAGCCATGCTCAACCCCACGCCCTGTTTTGCCAGACCTTACTCGGGCGCGGGGCTTTCTCGCTTTCCGGCAACTGCACACTGACAGTCCAGGTGATGTTGTCGCTATTCAGGCTGCGTTCTACCGTGGCGCCACGACGGCGGTAACTGGCCACCAACTCGTCGGCCTGTTCGGTTGTGCATTCATGATGGTGAAACCAGGAATATTTCATCGCCATCACCCCGCAAAGCTCATGAGCTGCGATGCGGCGTTTTCCGCTTCACGCTGGTCCTTGAATGCCCGGGACAATACCCAGCGCCACAGGACATCGAGCGCGGCCTTGTACAGCTGCTGGAACTCGGTTTCGTCCATGTTGGCAAAGGCAATGCTGCGGGGGTGTTTGCGAAGGGTACCGTCAGGAAGCTGTATGGCGTCGTAGTGGCCAGACTCGATGATCACCCATGCACGGTATGCGTCATAGGATTTGCAGATGCTGATGCTACCGGCACGCTTATCAGCGATACGGTCGAGATATTGCTCAGCCGCATCCAGGAGTGCAGCTTCACTTCCCGCGAATGAGGCAAGGAATTTGGCGTAGCCGGTTACCAGTTTGCGCTCGTTGGAGGAGATCGCCCCGCCAGTAGGCTCCCAGTATTCAAACCCGAGATTCAGGAGCGCAAAGAAACGGCGATGGAATGCGGGATTCCTCACCTGACGAAATTCGGCTACCAGTACGGCGCCGAGTTTGATTTTTGATTGCAGTAAATCACTGGTCTCGGGCGTTGCCGGGATCAGGATACCTGAAGACTGCTTGATTAGTTGTAGCTGCGCCATGGTTTCTCTCCGTGGCGCATCAAGTTGTCAGTTGTTCAGGCTGACACTGACATTATGTACAGTTGATAATGGAAAATCAATGCAAGAAAAAACCCGCCGTAGCGGGTTGAATTAGCAATGTTTTATTACGCCGCTATTTGTTTCTGCTGACAGACATGATTACAGTAATCCGAGCATGAAAAACTCATGTAAAATCAAACTGTTTTTGCTGCGGAAATGACCGCGCTCATCAGGCCTTGATATGGGCCAAGATATCCATCAATATAGAAATGACCAGATAACCTATAGGCTCCCCTAAACCAGTAAATCTGACCAAATCCATCTTCATGTGGTGTGATCGTCAGTTGATAACCTGAAGAGTTACTTGTGCTGGGTTTTTCCTCAGGTTGTACATCTTCGAATTTATCAGTCCAAATCACCAACCACTTGGAATCGTCCGACTCTCCCAACTCAAAGTCATCACCATCCAGTTCAATATTCAGATAGACCTTTCTATGTGTATTTTCGCTCAAAAAACGCTCTAATGCTTTCGCTTCTCTTGAATAATGCTTTAAAGTGCAAATGTTTTCTCTTGGCTTTTTATCAGGAAATGAAATTTCCTTTGATGATGTAAAAGCTTTATAGGCGTAGTAGCAACTTGCTATAGAAACCAGAACACCCACAAAACTCAGAAAATTACCCAAGCTAAAATCCCCCATCATGAGCATTAAGATTTATAATCTATTTATATAGCGAATCATTGATATGTTGAGGTTGCACGTCCATCGCCAGATTAAAGAATCTAATCGCACAAGAGTTCCGGCACTCTTTGAAAGTGACGTCTGACGCACTCAGATCGACGTTAACCTTGTCCTGCTCTTCTTTGGATTTTGCTGCGATATTCCAGTCAGACATTAGTCAGCAGTTCTCCCTCTTTTTTTCCTCGTTTCGTAAGGAGATCTGTAACCATCTACAGGGGCCACATCATCAGCCTCAAATCGCTTAGCGTTTGCTATATCGGATTGAAGCCTGTGTTTTTTATATCGCTTCCTCGCCGCTTTGTATTTCTCGGCAGGAGTCATTTCTTCGTGTGACATAAAAAAATTCCTCGAGTTATGGATGGGATTATACGTTAGGCTGCAATTTGTTTCGACTGACAAAGTTCAGGCAGGTTAGCCCTCACCAGTGCCTCGGCGAACGGCGGTGGTACGGCGTTACCGCAGCGCGCAACCTGTTTGTCCTTCGCGTATTTTTGCCCCCGATAGTCCTGGTCAATGATGTACCACTCAGGGAAGCCTTGAGCGCGGTATAGCTCGTGCGGTTGCAACATGCGCATGCCAATATCGACGATGCGGTAAGTTACGCCGCCAACGGTCACCAGCCCGTCGCAATCCTCACCACAGTATTCACGCAGAAACTCAAGCGTCTGCTGTGCGCGAAATTCGTCGTATTCATCGACCGCAAGAGTGGTTTTCACCTCCCCTACGTGCAGCCCGCCCGCCGTCACCGTTGGCATTGGCTCGCTGGTCGGCTGCCCGTCCCGGCAGGTACCACGCAGTTTAACCAGATGCGACGTAACTGCGGCATGGTGATCGACTGTCGTAACCGAGTGCATAGGTTCATCCATGCCAACACCAGCGCCCTGGTAATTCCCGCCATAGTGTTTCGCCAGGAACGCACTCACCGTCGCGAATTTATTCCCACCAGCTGTAACGGTACCCAGCGGGTTATCCAGTCGAAGCACTCGCGGTTCTTGTCCGGGACGCTCGCCATAACCCATCTGGATCAACGTGGGTGTTACCAGTTGAGATTTGCCGCCACCACCAGCGGTGATGGTTGCGCTCGGTTCGTCTGCCCGATGGCCGACGCTGGCCCCAAACTGGCGGGCTATCACTGGCGCAACCAGACAGGCGCGGGATTGCTTCAGAATAGTGTGAGCAGGTTTATCCAGCGGGCGCGGTTTAGCCTGGTATTCACTACCACCATTACCCGCCAGGAATGGTGTCAGTGCAGCCTCAACAATCCCGAGTGCATGCCCATTCCCGCCTGGGCGTTTTGATGTGCCAGCGGTTACTGTCGGGACAGGTTCAGTAACGGGCTGCCCGGTGGCACCAGTGCGGAATTTTGTCAGGTGTGGAACGGCTAACGCGTAACCGTGGGTTTTAGTAATGGTCTGCAAAGGCTCGTCCAACGCCTGACCACGGAAACAGTCATAACTCGTCTTGGTGCTGGTGTGATTGCATTTCACGATGAACGGCGACGCGCTCTCGATAACAAACCGCTGAATCCCACGAGCGATGCGTTTGAGTGTATTTTCAGCCAGTGGCTTTTTGCGGTCGAATATCGACGGTGCCGGAATGGTCCAGTCGATACACTCCGCAGCTGTACGCCATGGTGCCAGCTTGCCACTCAGAACGGCTGCTGACTTTGGATCGCCGTGCGTTGCTTCCGGCCACACAATCGGCTTCCCATCGCGGCGCATGACCATGAAGAAACGTTTTCTGATTGTCGGTGCGCCGTAGTCGCAGGCGCGCAGTTCGCGATACTCCACAACATAGCCCAGACCTTTAACCAGTCGAGCTGCGTCATCGCTATCAAGCGATATATTCAGAAACTCACAGCATTCTGCCAGCGCCGGATGATCTGCAGGAATGCCGGTTGTCAGCATTGCGACAAAGGCGTTAAAGGTCTCCCCCATACGCGCCGGGTCAGGACGCTGTTCAACTGGTTCAGGTGGTCCGATAAATTCATCAAGGAAGCGATCCGCGTGACTGATGAATGGCATTTCACGTAATAATGGCCCCCACGTTTTAAACTCTTCGACGTTCTCCAGTTTCATTACCCGTGGTTCAACATCCAGCCCCCAACGCAGCACAACCCATGCCAGTCCACGGATCGCTTTCTCGACAGGTTTAGCGCCTTTGGCTTTAGAAAAGTGGCGGCAATCAGGAGAAAACCACGCCAGCGCCACCGGACGTCCTGCGGTAGCTATCTTGGGGCGAACCTCATACACAGACTCGCAATAATGCAGCGTATCAGGGTGATTCGTTGTGTGCATCGCCACGGCGTTCTCGTCGTGATTAATCGCGATGTCAACACTACGACCGATCGCCAGCTCAATTCCCGTACTCGCCCCACCGCCGCCGGCAAAGTTATCAACGATGATTTCTCTCACGCGTATTTCTCCATGGCGATGGCCAGTGACTGGGCAGCTGCAATGATGGCCGGTACCGGCATTTGTTCCAGCCACATGCGGTTGATGTGATGCTTCAGGCGGCGCTGGTGATGTGCAGGGAGATCCCCGGCTACTTCAACCTGGCTGTAGACCATACCAACTTCGGCTGGCCATACAGCTTCAGCAACGTCCACCAGCAGCAGATTTTCCAGCTCGATAATCCGTTTTGTTGCGTAGTGCAGTAGCAGGTCAGATGTTTGCTGCTGATCACCGCCTTTGACGAAAGAAATCCAGTGGGTTTTGTCGTTCTTCCCGGTACGTTGACCAATTGCTGGTTTCACATCAGTAAGCGCTAAAATCTGGCTAACTGGAATTTGCGTCTCGTTCCATTTGAAAATGAGAACGCCGTGTGGCCGCAATACACGGAAAGCCTCTTTGAATCCTGTTCGCAAATCAGAACGCCACGTTTTTTTGTTCAGTCGCCCGTATTTTTTACCCATCCAGGCAGACTGGCCCACACGCTCCAGATGTGGCGGGTCAAACACTACTACCGGAAACGATGCGTCGGCGAACGGCAGCGCACGAAAGTCGGCAATCAGATCGGGACTGATAACCAAACGGCGACCGTCGCACAACTCATGCTCTTCAGCGCGGATATCAACGAACACAGTGCGGGTGTCCTGTTTGTTGAACCAGAACATGCGGGAGCCACAGCACACATCCAAAATTGTTTGCTCGGACATATCATTCCCCCTCACTGTCCCAGCGAACGAATGCGACACAGTCAGTGCTGCTATCAACCTCGCCACCTCGACCGCACTTTGCGCACTCAGCCTCATCACCTGGATTTACTGAACCAGCAGTATTATCTGTCCAAACGCGAACGTGTCCGCTGCCACAACCTGGGCATGAATTTCCTAGCCAACCAATCGTTTTTACCTGCATCTCACTCCCCCTTCACGCCAATGCCAGCGGCTGTGGCTGATTCTTCATGTGCGCGTTTAGCAGCGTTAAGGATTGCTGCCAGTGGCGTATAGCCGCCATCCATTCGGATTGTGTTGTGGATGCCAGCCATTGTGTCGCGCAATTTACTGTGGCTGGTGGACAGTTCTGCTATGCGCTTCTCTGCGGCCTCTGCCCGTTTCTCTGCCGAAATGCGGTGCTCTAAGCCTTGTCCCTGACAGATATCTATCAGGCGTTGCTTTTCCATAAGTTCAGCTTTGAGTTTGTCTTTGGTTTCCAGCTCATCCAGCAGCGCCAGAACGGTAGCGGGGTTAGCTAACTCAAGAAAACCAGCGCATTTGGCAGGGACATCACCAGCTGTGCAGTTGATAACTGTCGCTCCTGTCTCCTCGGTAATGTAGGCGCTAGAAAGCGATAGCGTCCGAATGTAAATCCATTTACCACCACCTGCTCTAACCGCCGCTTCACGCAGAGCCTGTTTGTTGAGTGCTGTCATTGGGCTGCCTCCTGTTTCGATTTACGCAAAGCTTCTTTGTAACTAGCCTTCGCTGCTTTTTTGGTGTCGCACCACTCGCCTTCAACATCACGTCGTGGGTAGCCATAAGCCGCGTCGTATGAGCAGCGAAACATTCGGCATTTTCCATCACGGCTATATTCGACTTCAGGCAGTCGATATCCCAACAACCATTCACTGAACGGCTGGCAGCTATCAGCATCAAGATATTCTTCGTATCGAGTGCGTTTCTTTAGCTCTGGCAGTGCAGAAATTGCCGTTGCTTCACCTTTTTCTGTGACGTGGTAAAGCGTTCCGCCTCCTACGAAATCAGGCGCAGGACGGGAGGTGGCTAAACCATCAGATACCAGTTCTTCCCACTTCTCGTTATCCGTATGCCCTTCGCCTGCGAGGAAATAATTACGGTATGGCGTGCGGTTCCTCTCATTGATGCCCAGCGCATGCTGCATGAGTTCAATTCCAGTGCTCATTTGGCCTCCTGGCGAATCTCATCAGCAAACATCTGAGCGCGGTAGGCTTCACCCTCGAGAGCATCAGCAGCACGTAAATCATCACGTTCTCTAGCAATTCTTGCAGCAGTTTTGCGGCGCAATACCAAAGCTTCCACACCCTGCGCCCGCACTTCTGCCAGGAAAGCGTCAGTGGCTGGGGTTTTCTTCATGACGTAAACGGTATCCTCTCCAGCCTCATGTCCGCAGATATAACCGTGCAGAACTGGCTGGTAGGTTTCACGTCCGAACAGACCAAGACGCTCGCCAAGCTCCTGAATGTCAGCACCATCCATCGACCCGCCAACAGCAGCTGCGCGGAAGCAGGTTTTGATGAATTCCTGTTTATCCGCATTCTCCGCCGCCAGCTCCCTGCACTTGCTCTCGGCGTTAGCGAGCTGTACTGACATGTCTGCGTTTTGTGATTGCAGCTCTTCGATACCAGCTTTTGCGATATCACTGGCCTTTTCCACGACACTCATCAACTCGTTAATCGCAGCCAGTTTTGATTGCTGCAATGCACATTTTTTCTCTAGTTCTTCGTATGTTGGTTTCATGCTGGCATTCTCCCCACGATATCCATTACCCGGCGCATAACTGCGCTTCCCCGAAAATCAGCTGGTAACTCAATAACTGGCTTACTCGAACCGTATGAGAATCGCTGGAGATCGAAATCAATCACCGCCTTCTGGTCTCTGAACAAACCAAGGCGACCGTGACGAATGAGTTCGCCGCGTTCGGCTGCTACGCGGAAATACTTCTCAGCCGTCTGACGGTGCAGCGACAACATTTGTGATGCCTCGCCAACGGTTAAACGACCGCGGATTTTCACCTCTTCGATGATCACCCGGATAAGTGCCGCCTGCTCTTCTGGTGTATTTGGTCTTGGCATGCTTACCCCCTGAATCCGGTTGGGATGGTTTTATCTGGCTCGGAAATTGTGTTCGGATCTCTTTTCCCATCTGGCGCCGCAAAAGACCACGACTCTTCGTAGTGCTTTGAGGGTCCAAAAAACGTGGATGCCTGTTTCACATACTCGGTGTTAAGTTTCCCAGCGGCAGTTACGTAATCCGCGTATCGCCGAACACCATCAGTAAGCTCCTGCACTGTTGCGCCGGATTTAATCCGTGCAGTCCAGGCTTTGAACGCATCAGCCTTGCTGTTACCACCAGAGCGTTTGGGGTATTCCTGCCACGCCAGTTCAAAATCATCCGGATAAGTATTTTTCCCCTGGGGTGTGGCGGCGCCATGCCCCGAAATATCTTTATCCTGATCTTGTTCCTGATCCTGTTCCTGATCTTGGCTTCGTAGCCCCTTCGAAGCCCCTTCGGAAATTTGGCGCGATTCACGTTTTAAATTAAGGTGAAAATCTGTTTTATAACGCTCATAAAACAATGATAAAAAAGGGTTTTCAGGTAATGACACATACTCATTCCTGACGCCAGCACAACGGTTATCCCCTGGCTTTAGTGATCGCCCCACCTGATAAGCGGCCATTTCATGCACCCAAACCATCTCAGTGTCCTCGTCATAGCTACAAAATCCCGCTTCAATGGAGCTTTTTAGCCCCTTCGAAGCCCCTTCCAAGCCCAGACCCGTTTCATGGGCTATGTACAGAATTGGCAGGTAATACAACCCGAGCATGTTTGCGTGTGGCGAGGTCATCAGATAGAACGAAACCACCTGCGCCTCCGCGCCTAGCTTCCTCAGTTCACGACCTGTTATCCCAAGCCAGAACTGAGGTGCAACAGTTGCGTAATCACGCATAAAGACCTCTTAATCGCTAAAGTGGTGGCCCATCTATCTTTCTGAAGGCTGATTTTTCTGACATACTTACCTCGTAATTTCTGCCTGGAATTACACCGAAGGTCGGTTCCGTTGGCGCGGTCCGACCTTTACCTTTTTTTGAGCCCGTCATATAGCCCCCAGCATCATCTGCACCATCTCCATCAGCGGGCCAGTTAGCCCAGGGTCAACGCGGTACATCTCAACGATCCCCTCGCTCAGTTCTTTCAGTTTCTGATGACGTGGTGCGTCCATCGCGACAGCTATCTTCGCTTCGCTGGTTTCTTTCTCCATACGTGCCAGGCGAGCCATGATGTTGTCTTCTGGCAGCAGGCGGTTGCGGTATTCAATCGGCAGGACTGCGAGTATTGCCGGAGTCAGCTGACGAACGTTCTCGCGGTACCGTTCACTGTTGAAATGGTTGTCCAGGAAGCGGAAAAGCTTCTGACGCTTTCGGCAGAGATCGTCAGGGAAAGTGATGTCGTCACCGCCCTGAGACACGTACTCTTCGATGATCAGAGCCGTAACTACGTCCTGGCCATCGGCGCCAGCCCAGGAGCGGACCGCATCACGAATATCTTCATGGCTCGGTCCTTTCTGCGCTTGAGCGCGATTTATCACCACCTGCTGCGGCGATCCTGTATCCTGGTAAAACGTAAGTGATGGCATTTGCAGTCCTTTTATGGTTATGCCGCTAGTCAGGCGGCTGAATGAGGGAATAAATCGGATAGGTCAGGTCTGATTTCATGGGCTTTGACCTCTCCATTTGTAGCCTTGACGATAGACATGACGTGCTTCGGAGATACGGCACCACCATTCAACCACTTACAAACAGCTGGTTGAGAAACTCCGCAGGCGTCAGCAAGCCTTTGCTGACTCCCCACGATTTTCAGTGCCCTGTATATAACTAAATTCATGAGTCATTCCTTAAATGGTAGCTAACGACCAAAAGATAACTCAAGTTATGAATCCAGTCTATAACATTTGTTATTTTACTTTCTATAACCACGGTTATAAATTGACGATATGAAAACCTTCGCAGAACGATTAATCGCCGCCATGACCGCTGCAGGCCTGTCCCAAGGGCAGTTAGCTGAACGTGTCGGACTCTCACAACCGGCGATTCAAAAAATGACATCAGGAAAGACAAATGGAAGCCGTAAAATGGTTGAGCTTTCGCGTGCGCTAAGCGTCAGACCAGAATGGCTAAGCGCTGGAAGCGGGCCGATGCGTCATGAAGACAACATCCCCTCAGAGAAAGATTGGGGAAAAATTGACTCATGGGACAAAAACACACCGCTTCCTGAAGATGAGGTGGAGATCCCTTTTTTGAGAGATATAGAGTTTGCTTGTGGTGACGGCAGGGTTTCAGACGAGGATTACAACGGTTTTAAACTGAGGTTTTCGAAAGCTACTCTGCGCAAGGTGGGAGCTAACACCGACGGTTCAGGTGTTCTATGTTTCCCCGCCAGGGGAAATAGTATGGAACCCAATATTCCTGATGGCACTACGGTCGCTGTAAATACAAAAGATAAAAAAATCGTTGATGGGAAAATGTATGCCATCAACGAAGATGGATGGAAAAGAATTAAACTGCTTTATCGCACAGGACCCGAGATGATCAGCATTCGCAGTTACAACAGTGCTGAGTATCCATCTGAGGATAAAAATCTAGGAGATATAGAAATTATAGGCAGAGTTTTTTGGTGGTCAGTTTTAGACTATTAACACAGATATGGGACACCCCAAATGGATGCATTTAAAAACAGGTTAAAGCTTCATAGTGAGCATGTTAAAAACGTTGGACTTCATTGCACTACTGAAGAAACAACAAAACAGGCACTAATTTTACCATTTTTGGACATTCTCGGTTTTAGTCCATACGATCCACAAAAAGTAAAAGCTGAATATGGTGCAGACTTTCCTGGGGTGAAGGCTAATGAGCGGGTGGACTATGCCCTGTTTTGCCAAGGGATTCCAGTCATGTTCATTGAAGCCAAAGCCTATAAAGAAAAAATTGATAATCACTGCCCACAGTTATCAAGATATTTTAACTCAACCCCAGAGGTGACAATATCGGCCATAACCAATGGCGTTGAGTGGCGGTTTTTTACTGATCTAAAAGAGAAAAATATTATGGACCCCACTCCATTCTTGAAAATAAGAATGGATGAGGTTACAGATGCTGATGCTGAGCAACTTTTTAGATTTAGACATGACAAGTTCAAACCTGAAGCATTAAGAACTCTCGCAGAAGAAAGTGTATACCTTTCAGCTTTTACTAAAACAATAAGTTCAAGCCTTCGAGAAGTTGACCAGGAATTTGTTAGGTATGTAGCAAGCAGATCGAATGTAGAAAGGCAATTGAACCAACGATTTCTTGAGTCAATAACTCCATTAGTAAAACAGGCAGTAGAATTATCAGTAAGCGCCATGGTAGTTTCTGGACTATCAGGAAAAAACTCAACAGAATCCCCTCACGACGAAGTTCATGACGATAACGAACAAGAAAAGTCTGACGTACAAGCGGATATTGTAGATCCCGATAATCCTAATATCGTTACGACTTATAACGAAAGGCAGCTCTTTGATAAAATCGTATCAATCATTGGAGCGGAGCACGACATTCAATACAAAGATACTGCATCATACTTCGGTGTTCTATTCCAGGGTAAAACGAACCGCTGGATAGTTCGCTACTATGATAAAAAGTCGAAATCATCTATCCAGTTGCCTATAGAGTTGAATGACATAACAATTAATGAAATCTCTAGGGCAGGGTTAACCTGTGATACCTCAAGAATTTACATGGATAATCCAGAAGATATTTTGAGGATATCTGGATTAGTTCTTGATTCATTTGAGTACGTGAAAAACGACGAAAATTTCCGTAAGAAGTAAGAACTTAACCGGCCTGATGGCCGGTTTCACCTTCTTCATCCTAAAGTAACAAATCCACTTCTGCTATCCACCCCCCATTTTCATAAAATTAAATTCCCTTTGTTATCATTGACATATAACTTAATTACCGTAATTATAAGTTAAGTTATGGACATTATAGATAACTATAGTTATTCTTTCGTCATCGCGAAACACTCAGCGCATCAAGTTCAAACGTTCCGCTAGCCTGGCGACAAGGGCAAAACAGAAGTGAGCTTCGCGGTGGTGAATTGCAGAGTTAAAACGCTCAACTGTGAAGAGCAGCGTCACAGCACCACCAGTGAAGTTCACTAACCAACCGCAAGGTATCGAGGGTGAGATGGAAAAAGCATACGAGGAATATTTTGAAAGCTTAGCTAAAGGCGAGGAAGCACTCAGTTTTGCAGAATTTAAAGAGGCTTTGTCATGAAAACCGCGAATGCAGTACCAAACAGCGGTCGTGCAGTTGCAATGCGTAACCAGCGCACCGGAGCAGCCTGGCAGGTCTCCTATGACCACATCAACGGCACCTACTGGCACGAACCGCAGGGAAATCTGCGTCATATCCGCAGCCCGTATGCTTCCCGCACCATTGAACCGAATCTGGTTCTGGCAGGCACGCACTGATGAACACCTTATTCGCATTAGTGCTGACCATTGGTATGACCAACGGTGATTTTCAGGATGTTGTACTGGGTGTTTATGGCGACCAACAGCAATGTGAGCAGGCCGCTGTTGAGCAGCAGGTTTCAGGTAACTGCTATCCAGTTGAAAGGATCATCAGAAGCGGCGAATTACCTGCTCAGGCGGACGTTAAGTTGTGAGGAAATGATGATGCAGACCAAATGCGGTTATTGCGGCAAACCGGTTGAACCGGAAGAAGTAATCAAAAACACCCTTCTCTATCGCAACGGCTCACTGCTGGCGCGTAAAGAGAAAGAGTATTGCTCCAAACGTTGCGCTTCGCACGACCAGATGGCTCACGAAGGCTAACGTAAAACCCGCGCAAGGCGGGATCTACGTCCGGTGCCACCGACCAAAGTTACACCGGAAACAACATTAAAACCAAAGTTAACCCAATGGGCGCTATCAATGGTCCGGGGATTCTAACACCCAAAAAAGAGGATCTCACATGGAATTCTTTAATGTGGTTAAAGCCACTCAGAAATCCGGAAAGCAAGATGCAGTGGTCTGGTTCACTGCCAAAACCGAGGCTCGAGCCAATCTGATGCTGGATGTTGCGCTGGAAGATGCAGGCATCGAAACAGGTCGGGGTAAGGACTACGCCAAACCGATTCGCACTGATTTCCCAGTTGTCGACGGCCTGCCGAAAGAAGGTGAGGTTGATTTAACCTGGTGTGATCGTTACGAACTTCAGAACGATGGGCGCACCTGGCTGCCAAAAGCAGCTGGTGATTCTACTGGCGCCGTTGACGCACCCTCCACTCCTACTCCGACCGTAATCGTTGAAGACTCGACTGCGTCCGAAATTGTCCCGGTTGAAAACCGTACTCCAGCAGTCCGCTTTGCCGTCCATCTGATGATCGACAAATACCAGACTCATGTCACTAAAGAGCAGCAGTTGGCTGCCAGCGAAATGTCATTGGATGAAGGCAATACATATCTCCAGAGCCTGCTTGTGGCAAAGAATTATGCACCCGAGACTACCAAACTCAGCCTGAATGCTGAGTGGAAAATGATTCAGGCGGTTAAGGACATTTTCGCACCAGACGAAGACCACGAACCAAGATTGATAGCTGCGTTCATGTCTGACTGGGTGAACACGGATGCCGGTGACCGCAATCAACTGGTAGAAGACTGGCGCAGCGGTAAGTTGCAGTTGCTCAAAACTGAAATCAGTAGCGGTGCTGGCGTTACAACGGGTCAAGATCTCACTGTTGAGGACGACATCCAGCTCCGTGAGAACGGCCTGGCCGAAGATGGCGTCGTTGATGGTGAACTCGGTACCGAAGAGCAATCTCAGCAGACAGAACAACCAAACCTGATTGTTGTTGCCACCCTGCCATTCCGCCAGCGCGTACTGGCTCAGTTCATCGGTGATGGTGAATATCTCTATCACGTCGACGCCGGCCAGAAGAATGAGATTGTCCGCCTTGAGATGGACACTGATCACTCGTACGTCCAGAACCTGCTGCTGGCTGCTGAGAATGTGGAAGCATTCAAAAAAGCCATTGAGCACGATATTCATAAAGTCGTGAATGCCGTTAAGAAAGTCTTCCCTGTCGACGGTAAGAAACCGGAGCTGGCAACAGTTATCCAGTTCCTGACGGTGTGGTTCAAAACTGAATACATCGATCGCGGCCTGCTGGTTAAAGAGTGGAGCCAAGGTAATCGTGTAACAACCATTAATCGCACACCTTCAGGTGCGAACGCCGGCGGCGGAATTATCTCTGACCGTAAATTCCCGCAAACCATTCTCGGTCTGGAGCATGAGATTGCTCTGGCGCTACGTGCCCGTGACCGCGAATTTGATATTTACAACGTCCCTCTGGATATAGAACTGCAGGCAAACTCCATTATGAATAAGATGGACGATCCCGAATGGCTGGCAACTCGAGAGAGATTCGTTTCAATTCCTGGTGGCCTGGACTACTCACGTGCCTGCATCATCGCAACAGTAAAAACCACACCAGAGGGGCTTTATGCTGATCCTGTAAAACACCAAGAATATTTGAATAGAGTACTGACGGAAACCGACCACGCCAACCCAGATCCGTTGCTCGTTGATATAGCCTGCGGTCGTTCGTCTATGCCTGTACCTATGAAACAGGAAAAAGTAACAGCTGAAGAGGTAAACAAAATTCTTGCAGCTTCCCGCGGCGAATATGTTGAGGGGATTAGTGACGCTACAGACCCGAAATGGATCACAGAAGACCTCGCATCAACCGCCCAACAAAAAGATGACCGTTCACCAGTTAATGAGGACACCACCAGCGATGTGCAGATGGAAGAAACTGTCAGTGATGAAAAACAGGCTGGTGATGAAGTGCAGTCAGGCGAAAGCAGTCTGGAAACTGGTGAAGAGTCACATACCGGCCAGCAAGCCGATGTGAAACAAAAACCGGAAAATGCGCATCAGAATGATGAATATGCGCATCAAAACACCCAAAAAGCGAATCAAACCGAGCCAGAAGCACAATCTGACGAACCAGCTGTTGTGTATCCCGCCTACTTCGAGCCAGGCCGCTACGAAGGTCTGCCGAACGAGGTTTATCACGCAGCCAACGGTATCAGCTCTACCCAGGTAAAAGACGCGCGAGTGTCGCTGATGTACTTCAACGCACGCCACGTCGAGAAGACCATCACGAAAGAGCGCTCCCCGGTTCTGGATATGGGCAACCTGGTGCATGCGCTGGCGCTGCAGCCCGAGCAGCTCGACGAAGAATTCAGCGTTGAACCGGTGATTCCAGATGGTGCTTTCACCACAACAGCAACTATTCGCGCGTTTATTGATGAGTATAACGCCAGCCTGCCGGCGCAGCTGTCAGCCGACGATATCAAAGTGTTGCTGGAAGAACACAACGCCACACTGCCTGCTCAGGTGCCGCTGGGTGGGTCAGTCGAGGAAACTGGTCAGAGCTATATGTCGCTTCCAGAAGATTACCAGCGTATCGAAGCGGACCAGAAACAGACCGCAACGGCAATGAAGGCCTGCATCAAGGAATACAACGCCACTCTGCCTGCTCAAGTGAAAACCAGCGGTAGCCGTGATGCGTTACTCGAGCAGTTGGCAATCATCAATCCTGACCTGGTTGCACAGGAAGCGCAGAAACTGGCGCCGCTGAAAGTGTCCGGTACCAAAGCAGATCTGATTCATGCCGTGAAGTCTGTTAATCCGGATGCCGTCTTCGCCGACGAACTGCTGGATGCGTGGCGCGAGAATCCGCAAGGGAAAGTGCTGGTCACCCGCCAACAACTGAGCACCGCACTGGCCATTCAAAAAGCACTGCTCCAGCACCCGACCGCTGGCATGTTGCTTCAGCACCCGAGCCGAGCCGTGGAGGTCAGCTACTTTGGCTTTGACGATGAAACCGGGCTTGAAGTCCGCGTTCGCCCCGATCTTGAGATCGACCTGGACGGGGTACGCATCGGTGCCGACCTGAAAACCATCAGCATGTGGAACATTAAACAGGAAGGTCTGCGCGCCAAACTGCACCGCGAAATCATCGACCGTGACTACCACCTGAGCGCGGCTATGTATTGCGAGACCGCTGCACTGGACCAGTTTTTCTGGATTTTCGTCAACAAAGACGAGAACTACCACTGGATCGCCATCATCGAGGCATCCGCCGAACTGCTGGAACTGGGCATGCTCGAATACCGCAAGGCGATGCGCGCTATCGCTACCGGCTTTGACACTGGCGAATGGCCAGCGCCTATCACCGCTGATTACACCGACGAGCTGAACGACTTCGACTTGCGCCGCCTTGAAGCGCTGCGTCTGGCATAAGGGGAATGATGATGGAAAAGACCAACGTTACAGTTATCGAACATAACGAACCGAGCACGATGAATAACACATCCCTGCTTCTGAATATCGACGTCATGGATCGCATGATGAAGCTAGCAGAGGTGATGTCTCAGGGCGTAGCGACCGTACCTAAACATCTACAGGGGAGACCTTCTGATTGCCTGGCAATAATCATGCAGGCCGCTCGTTGGGGTATGGACCCATTTGTTGTAGGCCAGAAAACCCACCTAGTTAACGGGGCTCTGGGCTATGAAGCACAGCTTTACAACGCTTTAATCACCAGCTCCAAAGTTGTACGCGGGCGCTTTAAATACGAGTACGGCGGCGAGTGGGAAAAAATTGTTGGCAAAAAAGACGTGCGTGATGAATCAGGTTTGTTTGTTCGAGTCGGAGCCGTACTTCGCGGCGAGACAGAGGTGACTTGGGGGGAGCCAATTTACCTTGCTGATATTACTACGCGAAATTCCCCTTTGTGGAAAACAGCACCTAAACAGCAAATAGGTTATTTGGCCGTCAAGTATTGGGCGAGGACTTACTGCCCTGAAGTCACAATGGGTGTTTATGACAGAGAAGATCTGGAACAGCGAACAGAGCGCGAAATTAACCCCGCACCAACCCAACGAATGAGCGTTGCTGAAATCGCAGGTGACACCGTCACAACCACGCAAAGCGCACAGGAATCGTCGGCAAATATCGACGCTCTTTCCGACGACTTTCGTGAGCGCATCGATGCTGCGCAGGATGTAGACAGCGCCAAAGCACTCCGGGCTGATATCGAAAGCGCAAAGGCCACACTGGGTTCAGCTCTGTTCACCGAACTGAAGAACAAGGCCGTGAGGCGCTATTACCTGGTTGATTCACGTAACAAGGTTGAGGCCGCGATCAACTCCCTACCGTCTCCGGACGAACCGGGTGCAGCAGCGCGTTTCGGGGAAGTTGAGCGAGTTCTGGCAACGGCGAAACGTCATCTGGGCGACGAGCTGCACGATAAGTTCAGCATTACCCTGGCAGATATGAAACCGGAATACGTGGGCTGAGGGAGGCGGGAGGCGGGAGGGTTCGCCCTCCCGGTAACGAGATGAGCAAATCATTAAATGCACGTTGCATCCGTCGCTGGGCCGTCGAATTTAAAGGTCGTTGCGACTCGAAATATAGCCCGTACTGGCGCAAGCGGGATCTACGCCAGTATATCCGTGAGTGCGCCCTGACAACTGCCGACTGCATGGTTGAGCGCGTGGCAGAGGACAACGCTCTGGTAGATTTTCAGGGTAATGGTTGCGGCTGGTCACCTGAGTTTTCAGCGTGGTACGGCGAGCGCCGTGCGCAGTATAGAAAAGAAGCGTTGAGCTACCTCAATGAAGATGCCAGCAACGACGAGATCGACGAAGAGATTCAGAACGAGCTGGAGGCCTGGAATGACTGAACGCGGAATGATTTTTAACAGTGAAATGGTTCGCGCCATTCTCGACAGCAGGAAGACTCAAACGCGCCGCCCGGTTAAGTTTCCATTCAAGGATCGTAATCTTGGCTGTGAATTATCCGGCAACGAACTCGCCGGGGAGCTGTCTTCCGGGAACTATTTGAACAGTCCGTTTGGTAAACCGGGTGATCGCATCTGGGTACGCGAGACTTTTCAGGGACCGTTATTCGACTTCGGTCAGATGGATGCCTATTGCAAAGACTCTGCACCATTTGAGAAGGCACGGTTCTGCGTTTACAAGGCTGATGGCAAGCCTGCACCAGAGTTTTTCGATGCTGACGATAATCTGCATTGCTGCTGGCGGCCATCAATCCACATGCCACGCTGGGCATCCCGCCTTCTTCTGGAGATTACCAGCGTTCGAGTGGAGCGTATACGGAGCATGAGCCAGGACGATGCCCGGGCCGAAGGCGTTATTGCAGCATCTGGCCCAATGGAGGCCGGTTTAGCATTCCGTGAGCTGTGGGACTCAATCTATGGCGAAGAGTCCTGGAAAGCTAACCCATGGGTCTGGGTTATTGAGTTTGAGCGTATCGAAGGAGACGACCATGCGACTGATTAACCGAGGTAATCAGCAATCCCCGTTAGCACGTCAGGCATGCGACATCGCACTGGCTACCCACCAGCAACGTTACGGTGACTACGGGCGCAGCAAGATGAAGGAGACATACACGGTGAGAGTTGAAGGCGTGAAGGTCTGGGTTGAGGTGGTTAACCGTAAGGCGAGCTACGTGGCCACAGCAATGACAGGTATGCGCAGATTGCGCGCACTGCCTGGACAATGTAATTAAGAGGTAATATATGGATAACGCATTGCAGGCAGACGCTATTTTAATAACTAATGAAGTTTTGTCCCGGTATAAGATATCGCGCAGCACACTGTATTTCTGGAGCACTCCGTCCAGGATGCCATCCTACTTTACTCAGCCATTTCCGAAACCGAGAATAAATGGCAGTCCCAAACGATGGAGAATGTCAGACTTGCTGGCATGGGAGGAAAACGTAGGCATTAAACCAGAGGCTGACCAATCAGTTTTTCCAGATGATCCTGCCATACTGCGAGCCAATGCCGCTGATCATCCAGGTAATCATGTAGGTTATACCGCGCCATAACGCCTGACATATGATGACCCAACAGTTTTTCTACTACGTGTGGTGGCGCGCCTAATTCGGATAGGCGCGTCGCAACCGTTCTTCTCAGGTCGTGAAGCGACCACGTTTTCATTCCATTTTTTGCAATTATCTGGGTTGAAAACATAGCAACATTTGGCTGAAGAGGTGGCCGGTCATCTTCTGGTCCTTTATATCGTGACAGCGTGACGACATGATTTGAGAGAGACGTTTCCTTTTCCTCTTTCATCATTCTGACTACAGCTTCAGGAAGAGCCCTTCTTACGGTCTTTCCGGTTTTATAATCACTTGCCGGAATTGTCCACGTATGTTCGTTGAAATCGAACCATTCCCATTTAGCTGTCCTGATCTCGGTGCTGCGGCAACCGGTCATGATGAGGAACTTCATAATCAGCTGTTGCCTTTCTTTTAGTTCTGGCAGCGTATTCCAGACGGTTTTGATTTCATCATCACTTAATTTTCTGTCCCTTACCGCAGCAGCTAAACCGACATCAGACCGTCTCAGGCTTTCGATGGGGTTAACGCTAATCACCCCACGGTTAGAACAAAAACGAAAGGTACGTTGCATCAAACCCAGCATTTGCCCAGTAACAACTCGCCTTCCCATGCCATCGAAAAGGCTAAGCCAGTGCGCCTTGGTTGTCTGATCAACAATCATGTTCCCGAGAACCGGATTGATGTGGTTCTCGAAATCACGTCGATTAACTTTTATTTTTGCCAGGCCTTCAGGGATACAGTAATACTTCTCCCAGTAATCGAAGGCATCCCTGACGGTTATTGCATCAATCTTTTTCTGTTTTTCAAGCACCGCCTGGCGTCTCGGATCGAACCCCTCAGTCAGCCATGCCCTGAATTGCTGCCTTCGCTCTCTTGCCTGAGATAAAGATATGGACGGATAATCGCCGATCGTCAGCTGAACGGCCTTCCCGTTCCATCTGTAGCGGTAAAAAAATGTTATACTGCCGGAAGTGGATAATCGGATATTAAGCCCGTGAGCATCTGAGATAACTTCGATCTTGTCTCTTTTCTTGCCAAGAGCTTTTCTTAATTTTGTATCGGTAAGCAATGTGTACACTCCGGGAGAGGATATACACACCAGTGTACACATTTTACGTAAATTGATAACCTTCGAATTAAAACGAAATAAACCAATTTAAATCGCTAGTAGGCAGTGAAGGCACACCAGCACTGGAAAATTTAAAAAGACATAAAGCATGTTCAACAAAATTAAATCGAGTACATATGCCCTACGATAGCGTATATAGCGAGAAGCGCCCACCCGGAACGCTACGCACCGCATGGCGTAATTTTTATGGCGATGCTTCTGCGATGGTGGGTCTGTACGGTTGTGCGGGACTGGTCATTCTGTGTGTGTTCGGTGGCTGGTTTGCCCCTTACGGCATCGATCAGCAATTTCTTGGCTACCAACTGTTGCCACCGTCCTGGTCACGCTATGGCGAAGTGTCATTCTTCCTCGGAACTGACGATCTGGGCCGCGACGTATTAAGCCGTCTGCTCAGCGGCGCGGCCCCGACCGTTGGCGGTGCGTTTGTCGTTACCCTCGCCGCCACACTCTGCGGTCTGTTGCTGGGCGTGGTTGCCGGGGCAACGCACGGACTACGCTCAGCGGTGCTGAACCACATTCTGGATACCCTGCTGTCAATTCCATCGCTACTGCTGGCCATTATTGTGGTGGCTTTTGCCGGGCCACATCTGACGCATGCGATGTTCGCCGTCTGGCTGGCTTTACTGCCGCGTATGGTGCGCTCCGTCTACAGCATGGTGCATGACGAGCTGGAAAAAGAGTATGTCATTGCTGCTCGTCTGGATGGCGCGAGCACGCTCAATATCCTGTGGTTTGCGATTCTGCCGAATATCACTGCCGGTCTTATCACTGAAATCACCCGAGCACTGTCAATGGCGATTCTGGATATCGCCGCCCTGGGCTTCCTTGATCTCGGCGCACAGCTGCCCTCCCCAGAATGGGGCGCCATGCTCGGCGATGCGCTGGAGTTGATCTATGTTGCGCCGTGGACCGTCATGCTGCCCGGAGCGGCAATTATGATAAGTGTGCTGCTGGTAAATCTGTTAGGTGACGGCGTACGCCGCGCAATTATTGCGGGGGTGGAATAATGCCATTACTGGATATCCGCAACCTGACTATCGAGTTCAGGACCGGTGACGACTGGGTGAAAGCAGTGGACCGCGTCAGCATGACGCTAAACGAAGGTGAGATCCGTGGACTGGTCGGTGAATCGGGTTCAGGTAAAAGTTTGATCGCTAAGGCCATCTGCGGCGTCGCCAAAGATAACTGGCGCGTTACCGCGGACCGCATGCGTTTTGATGATATCGACCTGTTGCGCCTTTCCGCCCGCGAGCGACGTAAGCTGGTCGGCCATAACGTGTCCATGATCTTTCAGGAGCCACAGTCTTGTCTGGATCCGTCTGAACGTATTGGACGCCAACTGATGCAAAACATTCCCGCCTGGACTTACAAGGGGCGCTGGTGGCAACGTATC
Organism: Citrobacter sp. RHBSTW-00029; assembly: GCF_014104295.1. Taxonomy (NCBI): domain Bacteria; kingdom Pseudomonadati; phylum Pseudomonadota; class Gammaproteobacteria; order Enterobacterales; family Enterobacteriaceae; genus Citrobacter; species Citrobacter sp. RHBSTW-00029. The sequence goes on along the minus strand of NZ_JABXRT010000001.1, from coordinate 1,564,010 downwards.
GGCTGGCGCAAACGCCGCGCGATTGAACTGCTGCACCGCGTCGGGATAAAAGATCATAAAGATGCCATGCGCAGTTTCCCTTATGAGCTGACCGACGGCGAGTGCCAGAAGGTCATGATCGCCATCGCACTGGCAAACCAACCTCGCCTGCTGATTGCAGATGAACCCACCAATGCGATGGAACCCACAACCCAGGCGCAAATTTTTCGTCTGCTGACTCGACTGAATCAAAACAGCAATACCACCATTTTGTTGATCAGCCATGACCTGCAAATGCTCAGCCAATGGGCAGACAAAATCAACGTAATGTACTGCGGACAAACGGTGGAAACCGCGCCCAGTAAAGATTTGGTGACGATCCCCCATCACCCTTATACGCAAGCGCTGATTCGCGCCATTCCTGATTTTGGTAGCGCAATGCCGCATAAAAGCCGCCTGAATACCATGCCAGGAGCAATTCCGTTGTTAGAACAGTTGCCCATCGGCTGTCGTCTGGGGCCGCGTTGCCCTTATGCACAGCGCGAATGCATTGAAACCCCAAGGCTGACCGGAGCAAAGAATCATCTCTACGCCTGTCATTTCCCGCTGAATATGGAGAGAGAGTGAGATGGTAGAAACCCTGCTCGAAGTGCGTAATCTGAGCAAAACCTTCCGCTACCGGACGGGATTATTTCGCCGCCAGACCGTCGAAGCCGTTAAACCGCTGAGCTTTACGCTGCGTGAACGTCAAACGCTCGCTATTATTGGCGAGAACGGCTCAGGCAAGTCCACGCTGGCGAAAATGCTGGCTGGGATGGTTGAGCCGACCAGCGGCGAGCTGCTGATTGACGATCATCCGCTAAAATATGGCGATTATTCATTTCGTAGTCAGCGTATTCGCATGATTTTCCAGGATCCGTCAACGTCGCTAAACCCACGGCAGCGTATCTCACAGATCCTCGATTTTCCGTTACGCCTGAATACCGATCTGGAGCCTGAACAGCGCCGCAAACAGATTGTGGAAACTATGCGTATGGTGGGTCTGCTACCCGATCATGTTAGCTACTATCCGCATATGCTGGCCCCAGGGCAAAAACAGCGTCTGGGCCTTGCCCGTGCGCTGATTTTGCGGCCAAAAGTTATTATCGCCGACGAAGCGCTGGCTTCTCTGGATATGTCGATGCGATCGCAACTCATCAACCTGATGCTGGAATTACAGGAAAAACAAGGGATTTCGTATATCTATGTGACCCAACACATTGGGATGATGAAACACATCAGCGACCAGGTGCTAGTTATGCATCAGGGCGAAGTTGTCGAGCGCGGCAGTACGGCGGACGTGCTGGCCTCTCCGCTACATGAGCTGACTCGTCGTCTTATTGCAGGGCATTTTGGCGAGGCGCTTACCGCCGATGCCTGGCGGAAAGACCGTTAATCAGATAATAGCCCACCAGGACGGGAGGGCTATCCGTTCTGTCATCAGTGACAAAACCGGGGCAAGAGGAGCGCGTCAACCTCAGAGAACGTGACTGACGGGAAAATTTCACCCTGCATCGCCCAAACGCCGGCGGTGCAGACCTCCTCGATAAGATGGGTCGTATCTATCCCCTCAACCACAACGCGCTCGCAATATCCCCTGATATTTTTAATCAACACCGGGAAAATTGTTTTTTCTACCTGTGACAGGAAGAAGTCGCGATCCATTTTCACAACGTCAAAACGGCCGCACACCAGCGGACTCGCGCCAATACTGCCAGATCCGAGATCGCCCAGCCACAAGGCATTTGGGCCATCACTCAGCGAATTAATCAGCAGGTTGTTCAGGCAAACTGTATTCGACAGAAAGCGTTCTGAAAGTTCCAGCGCAATAAAGGGCATGGAATGCAAGGCCGACTTAATGACGGGATCACCAATTGCTAATAGCGCCATTTCATCAATAAGGCTTAGCGTACAGAGCAGATTATTGTTCTCGAACCAATTACGCTTTTCTGCAATTAACCGAATTTGCTCAAGCATGAAATTACGTTTTTGTTCGCTACTCCATGCCGAAATGATGGAATCTGCGTGTAACGGATGAACCGTCTCAGAGGTGAAGCGGGCGAGCATCTCAACACCCAGCAACTTATCTGTTGTGTCTCTCATCGGTTCCGCGATGAAATGATAGTGCATAAGACCACTCCAATTGATCATAACGTCCTGATAATGCACTTTTAATCATAATCAATCAATAATATCGATCAATGAATCGATATTGATCGATAAAAACAATATATCATAACTAAATGAATATGGTCATATTTTTTGTTTTAAGAATGTTCTTACATTGATATGTGTTAAAACATCGACTAGAGGTCAGATCATACCATTTTAACCCTCTGACGCCTTGTATTTTCACCTTATACCCCTGCTCTTCTCTGGTTGGATGAGGCAGAACCAGGGGGGAGTGATATACTCCTCACGTGCAATGAATAGTGACAGGCCACCAGGTGCTGACAACGATTCCCTGCCCTCTGAAATGCCGATTACTGCTGCTCACCGTCTGGTGAATAGCAGAGAAAGATCGTGACACAAGGGGCAAAGAGTGGGATATAATTTCACACCAATTTCGAGTGACCTTGAAATTGCAATCATAACTCATTGATTGCTAAAAAAAATAAGTAATGACTATAAGGATTAAAGCTATGGGTTTTCTTTCCGGTAAGCGCATTCTGGTGACCGGTCTTGCCAGTAAACTGTCCATCGCCTATGGTATCGCACAGGCGATGCACCGCGAAGGCGCTGAACTGGCGTTCACCTACCAGAACGACAAACTGAAAGGCCGCGTGGAAGAATTTGCCGCTCAGCTGGGTTCCAACATCGTACTGCAGTGTGATGTGGCTGAAGACGCCAGCATCGACACCATGTTCGCTGAACTGGGCAAAGTCTGGCCGAAATTCGACGGTTTCGTACATTCCATCGGTTTCGCACCTGCTGACCAGCTGGATGGCGACTACGTGAATGCGGTCACCCGCGAAGGCTTTAAAATTGCTCATGACATCAGCGCATACAGCTTTGTTGCAATGGCAAAAGCATGCCGTTCAATGCTGAACCCTGGTTCTGCACTGCTGACGCTGTCCTACCTGGGTGCAGAGCGCGCGATCCCGAACTACAACGTAATGGGTCTGGCGAAAGCCTCTCTGGAAGCCAACGTTCGTTATATGGCTAACGCGATGGGTCCTGAAGGCGTGCGTGTGAACGCAATCTCCGCCGGCCCAATCCGTACTCTGGCGGCTTCCGGTATCAAAGATTTCCGTAAAATGCTGGCACATTGCGAAGCGGTTACGCCGATTCGTCGTACCGTTACCATTGAAGATGTGGGCAACTCTGCGGCATTCCTGTGCTCAGACCTGTCCGCCGGTATCTCCGGTGAAGTCGTTCACGTTGACGGCGGCTTCAGCATCGCCGCAATGAACGAACTGGAACTGAAATAATCTTTCAGACTTCCTCTATGGGCGACGCTCCGTCGCCCATTATTTTCCTCTCCCTTCTCCTTCGCTCGTGGCTATATATGCTTTTCTGATATTTATTATCACTTAACAATCTTTCATCACCTCATTCGCTTACGTCAGGATATCGCAGCGCAAACGATCCGGCGTACAGGTATGACGACGTATCCGGGTCGCCACTTTTTAGACCAAGGAACGCCCATGGAACAACGCCGAATTGAAGGCAAAAGCCACTGGTATCATGAGACACAGTCCAGTACATATCCGCAAGATGTTCTACCGTTGGTGCCCGAAGCCGCACACGTAGAGGACCGATTTTTGCTGGATCTGACGATACCTGCCGTTGCGCTTTTACCCTTTCAGTCCTGGTTAGAACCTGCCCGTAAACTTGCTCAACTTCTCTTCCCAGTGCATGTTTCTCTGGACTCAATGCACACGTTCAGCGCCTATGAACGTATGAGTACCGCTTTAACCGTCGCACAGGTTTGTGGCGTACAGCGTTTATGTAATCATTATGCTGCACGTCTGACCCCCCTTCCTGGCCCTAATTCATCCAGGGAAAGCAACCACCGACTGGCGCAAATCACCCAATATGCTCGCCAGCTAGCCAGCTCTCCGGACGTCATCGGCTCACGCGATCGCCAGCATCTGGAGGCGGTTGGCCTCACGACCAGCGACAGTGTTCTGATGAATCAAATCGTTGGCTTTGTCGGCTTTCAGGCCCGCGTCGTTGCGTTGTTTCAGGCCTGGTTTGGCCATCCTGTGCGACGCATTCCAGGCCTTGATATTCAGCAATTTGCCGAGGCATCCCCCTTTAGTGCAGAAGAAGCACAGTGGCACACCGCCGACCTGCCAATTGAAAAACATCTTGCCGGCACAGAAGCACATGCCAGCCATACTCCCATTGTGTTGCAAGCGCTGAGGCCATTACTTCAACACTCACCTGAAGAACTGGCGTTATTTGAAGCGCTTTTTACCAGCACATTACACAGCGATGTGCAATCACGGACATTTTCTCTGACCACGCTGTTCACATCGCGGATTAACGGTAGCGTGTCCTGCTTCAATGAGTACGCCCTCTCAGCCACTGAGCTCACTGAGATTATTACCGTACTTCGCCAGGATGAGCGCCAAATACAGCGTTGGGAGCAACGACATCCGGTTGAGCGCGTCACCCTGCAGGCGGTACAATGGCTAACCCGGGCGCCCGATCGCTTTAGCGCCGCACTGCTTACTCCGTTACTCGACCAGGGTATATCTTCAGAACAGGCAATTAACGTACTGGCCTGGAGCGGATTGTGCGGATGGTTAAATCGTTTGAAGATCGCGTTGGGCGAGACGTATTAACCGATCCACTTGCTGAAAGAGCGCTTGCTGCGACTGGCAGATTCGCGTAAAACTGTCAGCCGCTCTTTCAGCCACGAAAATAGACAATTATGCTTCAGGACAACCCGCTGCTAGCGCAGCTTAAACAGCAACTACATTCCCAGACGCCACGTGCTGAAGGGGTGGTAAAAGCCACGGAAAAAGGCTTTGGCTTCCTGGAAGTCGATGCACAAAAAAGCTATTTCATTCCACCGCCGCAGATGAAAAAAGTGATGCATGGCGACCGCATTGTGGCGGTTATCCATACGGAAAAAGATCGCGAATCTGCCGAACCGGAAGAACTGATCGAGCCGTTCCTGACGCGCTTCGTGGGCAAAGTTCAGGGTAAGAATGACCGCCTGTCCATTGCGCCGGATCATCCGCTCCTGAAAGATGCGATTCCCTGCCGCGCCGCGCGTGGCGTTGAACATGAATTTAAAGAAGGTGACTGGGCTGTTGCAGAAATGCGTCGTCACCCGTTAAAAGGCGACCGCACCTTCTACGCCGAATTAACCCAATTTATTACCTTCGCTGACGATCACTTCGTTCCGTGGTGGGTCACACTGGCTCGCCATAATCTGGAAAAAGAAGCACCCGATGGCATCGCCACTGAGATGCTGGATGAGGGTCTGGTGCGTGAGGACTTAACCGCACTGAACTTCGTCACCATCGACAGCGCCAGTACGCAGGACATGGATGACGCGCTTTACGCCGAAGAACAAACGGACGGTAAATTGCAGTTAACCGTCGCGATTGCCGATCCTACCGCCTGGATTGCTGAAGGCAGTAAGCTGGATAACATTGCAAAAATTCGTGCATTTACCAACTACCTGCCGGGGTTCAACATCCCAATGTTGCCGCGCGAGCTTTCGGACGATCTGTGTTCTCTGCGTGCTAACGAAATTCGCCCGGTTCTGGCCTGCCGCATGAGCATCACTGCTGACGGCACGATCGAAGACAATATCACCTTCTTTGCAGCAACGATTGAATCGAAAGCGAAGCTGGCCTACGACAACGTCTCTGACTGGCTTGAAGGCACGGGTGACTGGCAGCCGGAGAATGACGCAATTGCACAGCAGATCCATCTGCTGCACCGTATCTGTCTCAGTCGTGGCGAATGGCGCCATAATCACGCTCTGGTATTCAAAGACCGCCCGGATTACCGTTTTGTTCTCGGTGAAAAAGGCGAAGTACTGGATATCGTGGCGGAACCGCGCCGCATCGCGAACCGCATTGTGGAAGAGTCCATGATTGCGGCGAACATTTGTGCTGCCCGCGTACTGCGCGACAAGCTGGGCTTTGGTATTTATAACGTGCATATGGGATTCGATCCGGCTAACGCAGAAGCACTGGCTGCCCTACTGAAAACCCATGGTATGCACGTTGATGCTGAAGAGGTCCTGACGCTGGAAGGCTTCTGTAAACTGCGTCGTGAACTGGATGCGCAGCCTTCCGGTTTCCTCGACAGCCGCATCCGCCGATTCCAGTCTTACGCTGAGATTAGCACCGAGCCGGGTCCGCATTTTGGTCTGGGCCTGGAAGCTTATGCCACCTGGACCTCGCCTATCCGTAAATATGGCGACATGATCAACCATCGCTTGCTTAAGGCCATCATCAAAGGTGAGACAATTTCCCGCCCGCAGGATGATACGACTTTGCAGATGGCTGAACGTCGCCGCCTGAACCGCATGGCCGAGCGTGATGTGGGTGACTGGCTGTATGCACGTTTTCTGAATGACAAAGCCGGCACCGACACCCGCTTTGCGGCCGAGATTATTGATGTCAGCCGTGGTGGTATGCGTGTACGTTTAATTGATAACGGCGCGGTAGCCTTTATTCCGGCCCCCTTCCTGCACGCGGTTCGTGATGAACTGGTGTGTAGCCAGGAAAGTGGTACGGTCCAGATCAAAGGTGAGGTGGTTTACAAAGTTACTGATGTCATTGACGTCACCATCGCCGAAGTGCGGATGGAAACCCGCAGCGTCATCGCGCGCCCTGCCGTATAATACGCATTAACTCAACGACCTTTCTCTTTTGTGAAAGGTCGTTTTCTTTTTTCCCGACCAATTGCCTGCCACGCACTACACTTCTTCCATCCAGTCAGATTTATTTTTTACTATTTTCCGTTCGCCAGCTTTGCTTTTTCCTGAATCTGGATTACACATAAATATATAAATAAAACAATATGTTCAGCCATCATCACCCTTTGAATTATGGCTACCCTTACTTTTGAGGCTCCATGCGCTTTAAACGGGATAGTACACATCATGAAAGACGTTCGGGAGCTGGCTACGTTGTATAGCTATGTGGGCACCCATAACCCCTACTGGCGTTTGTCAGAGGGTTGCGACATCCTGCATTTCTCTATTGACGAAGCGGCAGAAACGAACCAAAACATCGAATTATCACCTGAGCAAGCCGACCGCATCCGGGAGATGACGGTCATCACGTCAAGCCTGTTAATAACACTGTCGATTGAAGATGACGATATCCCTGTTCACCTGGTCGGGCGGAAAATAAATAAACGCGAATGGGCCGGAAGTGCATCCGCCTGGGATGATACCCCTCCGGTCGCCCGCGATTTGGCACAAGGACTTTCTTTTGCCGAACAGGTGGTCTCTGAAGCCAACTCCGTTATTGTCATCCTTGACCGCATGGGGAACATTCAGCGTTTCAATCGCCTGTGTGAAGAATATACCGGACTCAAAGAACGCGAAGTGATTGGTCAAAGTGTCTTCACGCTGTTTATGAGTCGACGCGAAGCCGCAGCCTCCAGACGCAACATCGATGTTTTCTTTCGCGAAGGTAACTCATATGAAGTCGAACGTTGGGTGAAGACCTGTAAAGGTCAGCGACTGTTTCTGTTTCGCAATAAATTTGTGCACAACGGCAGCGGTAAGAACGAAATATTTCTAATCTGCTCAGGTACCGATATCACCGAAGAACGGCGTGCTCAGGAACGCCTGAGAGTTCTGGCAAATACCGACTCCATTACCGGATTACCTAATCGGAATGCGATTCATGAACTGATCACTGAAGCCATTGAGAATGCAGGAGATACCCAGGTTGGTATTGTGTACCTCGACCTGGATAATTTCAAAAAAGTAAACGATGCCTACGGACATATGTTCGGCGATCAACTGTTGCAAAGCGTGTCACTGGCAATTCTCAGCTGTCTTGATGATAACCAGTTACTGGCCCGTTTTGGTGGCGATGAGTTTATTGTCCTCGCGACTCAAACATCTCAAGTGGCGCTGGAAGCCACGGCATCACGTATTTTGACCCGTTTGCGCCAGCCCTTCCGAATTGGCCTGATTGAGGTTTATACCGGTTGTTCGATTGGAATTTCCCTTGCACCACAGCATGGACACGACTGCGAGAGCGTTATTCGCAATGCCGATACTGCCATGTATACCGCAAAGGAAGGCGGACGGGGACAATTCTGCGTTTTCTCTCCGGAAATGAACCAGCGAGTCTTTGAGTATCTTTGGCTGGATACCAACTTGCGTAAGGCGCTGGAAAACGATCAACTGTTGATTCATTACCAACCGAAAATAACATGGCGTGGTGAAGTACGTAGTCTGGAGGCGCTGGTGCGCTGGCAGTCCCCTGAACGTGGTCTCATTCCTCCGCTGGAGTTTATCTCCTACGCTGAAGAATCAGGCTTGATTGTGCCGCTGGGGCGCTGGGTTATTCTCGACGTTGTTCGTCAGGTCGCAAAGTGGCGCGATAAAGGGATTAATCTGCGAGTGGCCGTGAACGTTTCTGCTCGCCAGCTTGCCGATCAGACGCTGTTTACCGACCTGAAACAGGTGCTTCACGATCTCAATTTTGAATATTGCCCTATCGATGTCGAATTGACCGAGAGCAGTTTAATTGAAAACGAACACCTGGCACTGTCCGTTATTCAGCAATTTAGCCAGCTTGGGGCACAGATCCATTTAGATGATTTTGGGACGGGTTATTCATCGTTGTCTCAACTGGCCCGCTTCCCACTTGATGCCATTAAGCTGGACCAGGCGTTCGTCAGGGATATTCATAAACAACCCATTTCACAGTCGCTGGTGCGCGCTATTGTCGCAGTGGCGCAGGCGCTTAACCTACAGGTGATAGCTGAAGGCGTTGAAAGTACGAAAGAGGATGCTTTTTTGACCAAAAATGGCGTCAATGAACGTCAGGGTTTTTTGTTCGCCAAGCCAATGCCAGCCGCTGTATTTGAACGTTGGTATAAACGTCATCTGAATAAAAAATTGCGATAACGCAACAAGAAAAGTGCAAGGGATAACCGTGAAAAATAGCCATAAATGGACACTACGTGATGACCATATCTGTATGTAATCACGGAATATATAATATTCTCCAATCATTCATGTTAATACTATTTTTCCCTTCTCTTTTGGCATGAATTTCTGCATCATGAAATTCAAACCTTTTTGACATTAGGATGATGACCATGTCTGATACCGACGCACAACGTCTGGCCGAGCGCATTGATACTGTGCTGGATATTCTCGTTGCAGGCGATTACCACTCAGCGATCCACAATCTCGAAATTCTCAAGGCTGAACTGTTAGATACGGTCAAAGAAGATACAGCGTCTGTGTCAAAAAAACCGAAGGCCCCGTGGGAAATCTGATGACTTCACTCACGTTATGTCGCTGTAGCCATCAGATTTCAGATAACGCAGCTACCGTTTAATTTCCGATACGATATCGCTATAAAAATTAATACTATGAATTCCCGACAACAATCTATTTTGCAGATGGTGATCGATAAAGGTCAGATGAGCGTGGCCGACCTGGCTAAAATCACCGGTGTCTCCGAAGTGACGATTCGACAGGATCTGAACACACTGGAAAAACAGAGCTACTTGCGCCGTGCGCACGGTTTTGCGGTGTCACTGAACAGTGATGATGTCGAAACGCGCATGATGACCAATTTCACCCTTAAACGTGAACTGGCCGAATTTGCGGCGTCACTGGTTAATCCTGGTGAATCCGTCTTTATTGAAAATGGCAGCAGCAATGCGCTGCTGGCCAGAACGTTGGCAGAACAAAAAGATGTCACCATCATCACGGTCAGTAGCTACATCGCGCACCTGCTCAAAGAAACACCGTGTGAAGTCATTCTCCTCGGTGGGATCTATCAGAAAAAAAGCGAGAGCATGGTCGGACCGCTGACTCGCCAGTTTATTCAGCAGGTACATTTCAGTAAAGCCTTTATCGGTATTGACGGCTGGCAGGCTGACACCGGCTTCACCGGGCGTGATATGATGCGCTCTGATGTGGTTAATGCGGTTCTGGAAAAAGGCGCTGAGGTGATTGTACTCACCGATAGCTCTAAATTTGAGGCCATTCATCCATACACGCTGGGCCCGTTAGACAGATTCAGTCGCGTAGTCACGGACTCCAGACTCAGCGCCAGCGTGCAAATGCAACTTGAACACTCGGGTTTAACCGTCAATATCATTGATGCTCACGCATAATACTTCAGCAGATGATTTGTCCGCGGGCAGATCATCTTCTCTCTGAGACTTATCCGACAGTCCAATTAAGACTTTTTACCTGTCGTTAACAGGATAAAGTCGTAGAATTAATGTTAGCGATATAACAGGAGCGAACAGTCACCTCAGGATTTGATTGTAACGTCCTGCGCTAAACGGTTTCGCGGAAATATCTTTAGTCGTCCTATTTTGGCGCTATCATTAAAGTGAACTGGATTCCGTGATTCAATAATTCAGGAGAAAGTATTATGTTAGTAACGAGCAAAAAAATGACCGCTGCCATTCTGGCGATTACACTAGCAATGTCTTTGAGTGCCTGCTCTAACTGGTCCAAACGTGACCGTAACACTGCGATAGGTGCTGGTGCGGGTGCGATAGGCGGTGCAGTCCTGACTGACGGCAGCACGCTGGGTACGCTGGGTGGTGCTGCAGTAGGTGGTATTATCGGCCACCAGGTGGGTAAATAATTTACGGTTGAACGGCTCGATATAATAATACGTTTACTTTTTCAGGTTTGTATTATTAGAGAAGCCACGGATGCTCTCCGTGGCTTTTTTATTAGCCGCCGGCCAGCTTAACTTTCATTCCTTTGGCTTCCAGCAGCGATTTTATCAGGTCGCGTTTATCACCCTGAATTTCAATTACGCCGTCCTTCACTGCCCCACCACAACCACATTTTTTTTTCAGCTCTGCGGCCAATTTAACCAGTGCAGCGTCATCTTGATCAATACCGGTAATCAGGCAAACGCCCTTACCTTTACGACCGCTGGTCTGGCGCTGGATGCGAACAATACCATCGCCCTTCGGACGCTCTGCTACCACTCTGGGTTCATCAATTCGTCCGGACTCAGTTGAATAAACCAGTCGAGAGTTTGAGTCGCTCATTTATGCACCTCGATTCAGAGAGGCGTTGATCATCTTCAGCGTTTGCGCCGGATCTTCCGACTGCGTGACTGGACGACCAATCACCATATAATCCACACCAGCGGCCAGCGCCTGCTGTGGCGTCATAATACGGCGCTGGTCACCCGCCTCACTACCTTCAGGACGAATGCCTGGCGTCACCAGCTTGAATGTCTGTCCAAACGCCTGCTTGAACCTCACCGCTTCATGCGCCGAGCATACTACCCCGTCCAACCCACAATTTTGCGTCAAACGCGCCAACTTTTCAGCATGCTCCGCAGGTGACAACGTCACACCAAGATCGGCAAGGTCGCTGGCTTCCATACTGGTCAGGACCGTCACTGCAATTAACAGTGGCGCATCTTTACCAAAAGGCAGTAATGCCTCGCGGGCAGCGGTCATCATTCGTGCCCCACCACAAGCATGCACGTTTACCATCCAGACGCCAAGGTCAGCAGCTGCCGCGACGGCATGCGCCGTGGTGTTGGGAATATCATGAAATTTCAAATCCAAAAAGATGTCGAAGCCACGTTGTTGCAGATCCCGTACCAATTGAGGTCCAAAAAGCGTGAACATCTCTTTGCCCACTTTCAAACGACAATCACGGGGATCAATTCTGTCGACAAACGCTAATGCCTTATCACGATTTGAGTAATCCAACGCGACAACGACGGGAGAATCAGTAGCTGCGCGGGAAGAAGATGAAGCAGTAAACGTCATGACCAGACCTTCTTGATGATGGGCGCACGAACGGCGCAAAATGGATAAACGGCGTGCATTCTACCTGTGGTAATAGAAAATTAACAGGTGCGTTTACATTTCTGCGAAACGATGTGGCTCAGGAGCCTGAGCGCTGGATGAAGAAAAATAAATAAGTATGTTGTAACTAAAGTGAGTTTTTTTTAAAAATTAGAGCCCGTCCAGACCGCGAATTGGCTTAATGGTTGACCAGGAGCGGCACGATGGGCAGTGCCAGTACAGCGAATAAGCAGTAAACCCGCACTTCTGGCAACGATAACGCGGCTTGCTGCGCACCTGCTCACCAACCATATCGCGCAGGACCATCAGACTCTCTTTTGCGCGCCCTTCTTCCGCTTCATTAAGGTGGTAATCCATCAGTTTATGGAACACGCGCATCGTCGGATGACGTTGCAACTGACGGGTAATATAAACCTGCGCAGTATCAGTACCCTCGCGCGCCTCAAGAATATCAGCCAGCATCAACTCAGCGGCAGCACCGGTGTTTTCTTCGACCGCACGGCGTAAAAACTCCGCCCATTCATCGTTTTTACCCAACTGTTGGTAGCAGCTCTGCAGCATTTCCAGCGTTTCACTGACCAACTCTTTATCCTGCGAGATCACGCGTTGCAGGCATTCAACGGCCTTCGCGTAATCTCCCTTCAGCATGTAAACGCGCCCCATCATAATCGAGACACGAGCACTGTTTTTGTCTGCAGCAGCTCCTTTTTTCAGCAATGCCATGGCGCGATCCATATCGTCGCTGCCCATTTGCTGCAAGGCCAGTTCACAGTAAAAATGCGCGATTTCAATACGCTGTTTATCTTTGCCGAGTTTCACCAGTCGTTCTGCAACATCAATGGCTTTTTGCCATTCGCTGGTTGCCTGATAGATTTGCAACAGTTGCTGCAATGCCCCTACACGGAAATCCGTTTCATCAGTCAGCTGATTGAACATGTCTTCCGCACGGTCATACAATCCGGCTGCCATGTAGTCACGTCCCAACTGCTGTACAGCCAACAAACGTTGCTCGTAAGTCAGCGAAGCACTTTCCATGAGGGTTTGGTGGATACGGATAGCGCGGTCGACTTCACCGCGTGAGCGGAACAGGTTTCCGAGGGTGAGATGAGCCTCAACGGTGCCGGTATCCTCTTTCAACATATCGAGGAACAGATCTACCGCTTTATCTTGTTGGTTGCTCAAGAGGAAGTTAACCCCGGCGACATAGTCGCGCGAAAGACGGTTAGCTTCATCCTGCTTTGTTTGTTGCGCACTTCTGCGACCCATATACCACCCATAGGCAGCGGCTACAGGCAAAAGCAGAAACAACAACTCCAACATAAATAATTATTCCTTCACAACCGACGAGTCGGCAGTTACCGCAACGTCGGTCGCAGGCGCAAGCTGGTTTTCCAGGCGTTTAATTTTGCGTTCGGCGCGCGCAAGAGACACACGAACCTTCAGCCAGAACAGGCCGCAAATTAACCAACCAATCGCAAAGCCTGCTGCAAACAATACAGCAAGCAGCGTGGAGATACGATACTCACCCTGAGCTAGCAGGTAATTAAACGTTACCTGTTGATCGTTTTGCGCACCCAATGTCACCGAAATAACAAAAATCGCCAACACCAGTAAGAAAATGAGTAAATATTTCACATTACTTCCCGTTATGTGGTTTGAGCGAATAAATCGTGTACAACTTACCGCGTTAAGCCCTTTAAATTACCATTTTCACGACAAGTGCGAAACGGAAAAGCGCCTTACGCTGTATGATTTGAGGGCTAAATTTGAAAAATCAATCACGGTCTGCGTTATTGCTCACGCTGCGCTATTTCCTTTGTCTCCTGGACGGGCGGTGTCAGAGGTCCACATATTCGCTGTGCAAGCCATGTTGCCAGCGTTACCAGCAGCCACGATATCAGCGTCGCAACAACCAAATCGCGCGGCCAGTGCATGCCCAGAAGCAAACGACTGCCCATTACGCCGGTCGCCCAGACGAGTAAGAGCACAATCGTCAGCGTGCGCCTGCGTGGCCATAACAACCCGACACCCAGTAACGCCCAACTGGCAGCAAACAGAGTATGCCCGGAAGGGAAAGCAAAACCGGTCTCTTTTTGCCAGTGCTTACGTAAAAAAGGCGGAATATCCTGCTGCCCGGACAACTGCTCTTTTACTAAGTGTCCGCGATCTTTACGTTTTAAAGTGTAGAACTCATCTACCGGAACATGGTGCGTTTTTTCCAGCCACAGAACAAATGGCCGGGGCTCCTGCACCCTCTCTTTAACCCAGGATTTCACACCCTGGCCAATTAAGATAGCCGCCGCCAGGATCGCAAATAGCATAAACGCAGCTTTCAGACGAAATCGCAGACACCACAAAAACCACGCACAGAGAACAACATGGGTGATAATCCCCCAGGGTTGCGTCACCGTTTCAGTTACCCAGTATAAGGATTTTAACCACCAGACATTCTGTCCAGGCTGCCAGCTCCAGCCGGATATCCATACGGAAACCGGCATAATCAGTAACAGTGCTGCGCCTACAGTGGTTCGCTTGGCAATAGACAGCATTGCGTCTCCTTTCGTCGATAAGTCCCACAATCATAACTGAAAAATCCGCACACCGGGGAAATTGACAATTTTGTGCCATTCGGAAATGAATGCGTTGCTGCAATTAGGTGAACACCCTTGCCTTATGGCAAAATAGTGCAATACAGAAGCCAACAGGCGACGGCACGCACAGTGCCAGCATAATCTGGAGAATTACATGCAGCTTAAACGTGTGGCAGAAGCCAAACTGCCAACCCCCTGGGGTGATTTCCTGATGGTGGGATTTGAAGAACTGGCAACCGGACACGATCATGTCGCACTGGTTTTTGGCGATATTTCAGGCCAGACGCCTGTCCTGGCACGTGTTCATTCCGAATGTCTGACCGGCGATGCGCTGTTCAGTCTGCGTTGTGATTGTGGCTTTCAGCTGGAAGCGGCGCTTACGCATATCGCTGAAGAAGGACGCGGTATTCTGCTCTACCATCGTCAGGAAGGACGTAACATCGGCCTGTTGAATAAGATCCGCGCCTATGCGTTGCAGGATCAGGGCTATGACACCGTCGAAGCCAACCATCAGTTAGGCTTTGCGGCGGACGAGCGTGACTTCACCTTGTGTGCTGATATGTTCAAATTATTGGGCGTGGATGAAGTCCGTCTGCTAACCAATAACCCGAAGAAAGTGGAAATTCTGACAGAAGCTGGGATCAATATTGTGGAGCGTGTGCCGCTAATTGTTGGCCGTAACCCGAAGAATGAACACTATCTGGATACCAAAGCCGCTAAGATGGGACATCTGTTAAGCGAGTGACATTCTCGCTTGCTGACAGTACAAAAAGCCTGCTTCCGCAGGCTTTTTTATAATTTAATTCAACATATTACGAATAACATAGTGCAAAATACCATCGTTTTGGTAATAGGTCAGCTCTGTCGCGGTATCAATACGACAACGACACGAAATCACCTCTTTTCGCCCATCCGCACGGACCATATTCACCGGGATAGTCGCTCCCGGTTTAATATTTTGTAAGTCCGTAATATCAATGACTTCCTCCCCGGTTAACCCCAGGGTTTTACGTGTAACCCCCTGCGGAAATTCCAGAGGCAGGATCCCCATGCCAATCAGGTTAGAACGGTGGATGCGCTCAAAAGATTCGGCGATTACTACGCGAATACCTAACAAACGCGGGCCTTTCGCCGCCCAGTCCCGACTGGAACCCGAGCCATACTCCTTGCCAGCAACAATCGCCAACGGGGTCTTCTCTTGCTGGTATTGCATAGCGGCGTCATAGATAGCCATCACTTCTGTACCCGGCAAATGACGCGTCATCCCCCCTTCCACACCCGGTACCATTTCGTTACGGATACGGATATTGGCAAACGTGCCACGCATCATTACTTCGTGGTTTCCACGGCGAGAACCGTAGGAGTTAAAATCTTTGCGCTCAACACCGTGGCTTTGCAGATAGCGACCCGCCGGGCTGTCCGGCTTGATGCTCCCCGCAGGAGAAATATGATCGGTGGTGACGGAATCGCCGAGCATCGCCAGGATACGAGCACCATGGATATCCTGTACCGGGTCCGGCTTCGCCTGCATACCATCAAAGAACGGTGATAACCGGATGTAGGTTGAGTCCGACTGCCAGCCATAGGTGTCTGCACGATCAACATTAATCGACTTCCATTCCGGCGTGCCTTCGAACACTTCGGCATACTCTTTATGGAACATCTCGGTAGAGACCTGCTCCACGGCACGGGCAATTTCCTGCGCACTCGGCCAGATATCTTTCAGATAGACAGGATCGCCTTTTCTGTCATGACCCAGCGGGTCTTTCGTCAGATCAATATTCATATTCCCGGCCAGCGCATAAGCCACCACCAGCGGCGGAGAAGCCAGCCAGTTTGTCTTCACCAGCGGGTGGATACGCCCTTCAAAGTTACGGTTACCGGAAAGTACCGCCCCTACCGTCAGATCACCTTTTTTAATCGCCGTTTCAATAGGGTCAGGTAACGGGCCAGAGTTGCCGATACAGGTAGTACAGCCATAACCAACAAGGTTAAAACCCAGCTCATCAAGATACGGCGTCAGTTTTGCCTGCGCCAGGTAATCAGAGACGACTTTTGACCCAGGCGCCAGCGACGCTTTCACCCACGGTTGGCGCTTCAGACCAAGCGTCACTGCTTTTTTCGCCAGCAACCCAGCCGCCATCAGGACGCTGGGGTTGGAGGTGTTGGTACATGACGTGATCGCTGCAATCACCACAGCACCATCCGGTAACTGATATTGATGACCGCTCATGACATAGTCGACCGGTTGACGATCTTTTTGCGAGCTATTCACTTCAAGTTCATTACTCGCGGCGAATGCTTTCGGCACATCACCCAATGCGACACGATCCTGTGGACGCTTCGGCCCGGCCAGACTGGCTTCCACAGTGCCCATGTCCAGTTCCAGTGAGCTGGTAAACACAGGCTCATCACCTGGGTTACGCCACATCCCCTGTGCTTTAGCATACGCACCGACTAATTCAACCTGCTCTTCACTACGCCCACTCAGACGCATGTACTCAAGAGTTACCCCGTCAATCGGGAAAAAGCCGCAGGTTGCGCCGTATTCCGGCGACATGTTAGCAATGGTCGCCCGGTCAGCGAGCGGCAGGCTGTCCAGCCCATCACCATAGAACTCAACAAATTTACCGACCACACCGTGTTTACGCAGCATCTGCGTGACGGTCAGTACCAGATCGGTAGCGGTGATCCCTTCGCGAAGTTTACCAACAAGTTTGAAGCCCACGACATCCGGAATCAGCATTGAAACCGGTTGCCCCAGCATGGCGGCCTCAGCTTCAATCCCTCCGACACCCCAGCCCAGCACACCGAGACCATTAATCATCGTGGTATGGGAATCGGTACCGACCAGCGTGTCCGGGTAAGCGATCCACTCGCCGTTTTGCAGCTCACTCCACACCGCTTTACCCAGGTATTCGAGGTTTACCTGGTGGCAAATTCCTGTTCCCGGTGGAACGACACTGAATCGGCTAAACGCCTGCTGCCCCCATTTAAGGAACACATAGCGCTCATGGTTGCGCTCCATTTCCAGTCGAACGTTCTCTTCAAAAGCATCATCGTCACCAAAACGATCGACCGTAACGGAGTGATCAATAACCAGATCAACAGGTGAAAGCGGGTTCACTTTTGCTGTATCCCCGCCAAGGCGTTTAACCGCTTCGCGCATGGCAGCCAGATCGACCACTGCCGGAACGCCGGTAAAGTCCTGCATGAGAACGCGAGCGGGTCGGTAGGCAATTTCGCGCTCGGCATGCGCCGTTTTCAACCATTGCGCCAGAGCATGAATATCCTCTTCGGTAACAGAGTCACCGTCCTGCCAGCGAAGCAGGTTTTCCAGCAATACTTTTAGTGATTTAGGTAAACGGGTGATATCACCCAGTGATTTGGCAGCCAGGGGCAAACTGTAGTAGCGGTAGGTTTTATCTTTAACCTGCAATGTGTCCTTACTGGCTTCTCGTAGGGTAGACGACATAGCTCCTCCTTAAATGACAGGGTTGGATCCCCTGATTTTCATCAGGGTTAGTATTAAAGATAACACAAACAAAATGTAACGCTTTGATAACAACTCAAATTGATAAACGAGGAGAACGACAAAAAGGTAACGAACTATGCAAGTGGCGGGGAATAAGATTAAAGTGCGGTAAATGAAAGGACCCGATACATCGATGCAACCGACAATACGCTGTTTAGATGGCGTACTGCGATTGCGATGTGATTATTCATACTGAATTCAATAAGCATGTTAATACTTATTATAAAACACGTATTGCTTATTGTTCTTGCTTATCATCTTCAATAAACAGATCAATAAATGCCCGTTGCTCAGGTGAAAGATCCCACGAAGCGGGAATATCCTGCTTTTTTTCTATACCGGTTTCATTCTCTTGCTCATTATTATGATGAGCAGGTGTAACAGTAGACTGCTGTTCCTGCGTGGACATCAATTACCCCCACACTTTCCAGACCACCAGAGCAACCACGATCCAGAACACGGCGGAGCCCAGAAACACGATGAACCATGCTTTACGTTTCATCGCGGGATCTCTGCGCGCAGGCTGGTTTCCAGAAGGCATTGCTAACCTCATACTATCGAAATCACTTATCATTTAGGCACCAAACAATCGGTACAATTAATCATCAGATAAGAGGAATCCTAATAAAAACATCCTGAAAAAGCCAGATAATTTTCGAACCCAGCTTTATAAATAACTTAATTGTTTGATCGGTTATAAATATTTGAAAGGGATTTTGGCAGGGTTACTCAGTTGAAACTACTTTGGAGAATATTTTCCATAAATAATATAGGGATAATAGACAAATAAAAAATCATGAGTACATTCAACCGCCCCGCTGGTATGGCTGGAGAACCAGGATACCAACGAGGCAACTTCCGTTATTATTTCTCTGGCAATTTAATATCTTTGAACATAGCTTCAATATCATCGTTGGAACGCAACGCCACCGCCGTATCCACCACATCGCGTGTCAGATGCGGTGCGAAACGCTGAATAAAATCATACATGTAGCTGCGTAAAAACGTGCTGCGACGAAAACCAATTTTAGTGGTGCTGTGACTGAAAATATCATGAGCATCAACACGCACCAGATCCGGATCAGAGATAGGATCTACCGCCATGCTGGCAATCACGCCCACGCCCAGCCCCAGTCGGACATAGGTCTTAATAACATCGGCATCAGTCGCGGTAAAGACAATACGCGGCTCCAGCCCCGCACGGTTGAACGCAGTGTCCAACTCCGAGCGTCCGGTAAATCCAAACGTGTAGGTCACCAGCGGATATTGCGCCAGCTCTTCAATGGATACGGAGGCTTTGCCTGCCAACGGATGGTCTGGCGTAACAACAATCGAACGGTTCCAGTGATAGCATGGCAGCATCACCAGATCATCGTACAAATGCAGTGCTTCCGTCGCGATGGCAAAATCAGCATTCCCTTTCGAAACAGCCTCGGCAATTTGCGTCGGCGATCCCTGATGCATATGCAACGAGACGCGAGGATAACGCTCAATAAAACCTTTAATCACGTTGGGCAGCGCGTAACGCGCCTGGGTGTGCGTGGTGGCGATATACAACGAGCCTTTGTCGGGCCAGGTATGTTCACCTGCAACCGACTTAATAGCATCCACTTTAGACAAGACTTCGCGGGCAATACGAATAACTTCCTGCCCTGCCGGAGTCACCTGCGTCAGGTGCTTACCGCTACGGGCAAAAATCTGGATGCCAAGCTCATCTTCCAGCATACGAACTTGCTTACTGATCCCTGGCTGGGAGGTATAGAGTCCTTCGGCCGTTGAGGAGACATTAAGGTTGTGATTTACCACCTCAACGATATAGCGAAGCTGCTGTAATTTCATGTTAAGCCATCCAGAATTATGCCATCAGAACATCGTTTAAAAGCAGACTCACACGCGCTGCTAATACGATTTAATAATAAAAAGCCTGCCAACTATAACCACTATATCATTTCTATGTACGCTGTATAGGGATGACAAAAAATAATACGCCAGAAACAAAAAGGGCCGCTTACGCGACCCTTTGAGGAGAAATTCAGCCGGAATGCTGTTATTTCTTCCCTTCTACCCATTTGCCATCAACGAAAAATGCAGACCACCCGGTTGCTTTACCGTCTTTTTCCGCAGCGACATACTGCTGCTTAGTTTTACGGCTAAAGCGAACCATCGACTTATTACCATCGGGGTCCGTCTGCGGCGCATCGGCCAGATAGCGCAGTTTTTCCGGCAAACGATCGCGGAAGCGATACAACTCTTCCACTAACGGCGCACGGGTTTCACGTGATTTCGGGAAGGTGTTCGCAGCCAGGAAAATACCTGCTGCACCATCACGCAACACGAAATACGCGTCCGATTTTTCACACGGCAGTTCCGGCAACGGAACAGGATCTTCTTTCGGCGGAGCCACTTCGCCGTTACGCAGGATCTTACGGGTGTTTTTACACTCGTCGTTAGTACATGCCATGTATTTACCGAAACGCCCCATTTTCAGGTGCATTTCAGAACCACATTTCTCGCACTCAACGACAGGACCGTCATAACCCTTAATGCGGAACTCGCCCTCTTCGATCTCGTAGCCGTCGCAGGTTGGGTTATTACCACACACATGCAATTTACGCTTAGGATCGATAAGATAACTGTCCATTGCCGTACCGCACTTCTGGCAGCGGCGTTTGGCGCGCAATGCGTTCGTTTCCGCGTCGTCGCCTTCCAGCACGTTCAATACTTCGTTTTCCGGCACCAGGTTAATGGTGGTTTTGCAACGCTCTTTCGGGGAAAGTGCGTAGCCGGAGCAACCAAGGAAAACGCCGGTGCTGGCGGTACGAATACCCATCTTGCGCCCACATGTCGGACAATCAATGCTGGTCAGCACCATCTGGTTCGGACGCATACCGCCTTCTTCAGGATCTTTCTCGGCTTTATCCAGTTGCTGAGTAAAATCGCTGAAGAAGTTGTCGAGCACACCTTTCCACTCGGCTTCGTGGTTCGCCACCTGGTCAAGGCTGTCTTCCATCTGCGCGGTGAAATCGTAGTTCATCAGTTCGCGGAAGTTTTCTTCCAGACGATCGGTGACGATTTCACCCATTTTTTCTGCGTAGAAACGACGGTTCTCCACGCGAACATAACCGCGATCCTGAATCGTAGAAATGATCGACGCATAGGTAGATGGACGACCAATGCCACGCTTTTCAAGCTCTTTAACCAGCGAAGCCTCACTGAAGCGCGCAGGCGGTTTAGTAAAGTGCTGTGCTGGCGTCAGTTCGATAAGCGTCAGCATATCGCCTTTTTCTACCGCCGGTAAGATGCGATCTTCATCACCCTTACGCAGTGCAGGCATTACTTTCGTCCAGCCATCGAAGCGCAGAATACGACCGCGCGCCTTCAGACGGAAATCACCCGCGCCCACGGTCAGCGTGGTGGAATCATATTTAGCAGGGGTCATCTGACAGGCAACAAACTGGCGCCAGATCAACTGATACAGTTTTTGCGCATCGGCTTCCATATCTTTCAGCGATTCCGCCTGTACGGCGACATCGGAAGGACGGATAGCTTCGTGCGCTTCCTGCGAGTTCTCTTTGCTGGCGTACTGGTTCGCGCTCTCCGGCAGATATTTTTTACCAAAATTATCGCTGATGTAATCGCGAACCATAGTCACTGCATCCTGGCTCAGGTTGGTTGAGTCAGTACGCATGTAAGTGATGTAACCCGCTTCATACAAGCGCTGCGCCATCATCATGGTTTTCTTCACACCGAAGCCCAGACGCGTGCTCGCAGCCTGCTGTAGCGTGGAGGTGATGAACGGCGCGCCCGGCTTGCTGCTGGTCGGCTTATCTTCACGTTCCAGAACGCTGTAGCGCGCTTTTTCCAGCAGGCTTACTGCCGCGAGTGTTTGCTCGCGATTAACCGGACGGAACGGTTTATCGTTCTGATGCGTCACTTCGAGCGGTAACGCATCGCCGCCTGGCGTCGTGGTATTGGCATCAATTTCCCAGAACTCTTCGGGTACAAATGCCTTGATTTCGCGTTCACGCTCAACCACCAGACGCACGGCAACCGACTGTACGCGGCCAGCAGACAGGCCACGGGCAATTTTTTTCCACAGCAGCGGCGACACCATATAGCCCACAACACGGTCCATAAAGCGGCGAGCCTGTTGCGCATTAACACGATCGATGTTCAACTCGCCCGGTTTTTCAAACGCCTGACGAATAGCATTTTTAGTAATTTCGTTAAACACCACGCGGCTGTAGCGGGTGTCGTCGCCACCGATAACTTCCCGCAGGTGCCAGGCAATGGCTTCCCCTTCGCGGTCAAGGTCGGTTGCGAGATAGATGTGGTCGGCTTTTTCAGCCAGTTGTTTCAGCTCAGAGACAACTTTCTCTTTACCAGGCAGCACTTCATAGCGCGCATCCCAGTTGTGCCACGGGTCAACGCCCATGCGGTTGACGAGAGCGCCACGTTCATCCTTTTTGGGCTTTTTAGCCGTTTTGGTGGAGGTTGAGTCGGCGCTCTTTTTAGTTGCTGAGCCACTAGTCGGCAAATCACGGATATGACCGACGCTGGATTTCACCACGTAGTCATTACCCAGATACTTGTTGATCGTTTTGGCTTTTGCCGGGGACTCAACGATGACAAGAGCTTTACCCATATTCACCTTTACCTAATTTGATTCTTCCAGAATGCGTCGCACGTTGATTCACCTTCCACTGGCGACGAGACATTGATATGGTCTCTGCGTCGGCGGATATCAACCCTTTAAACTGATTCGCGCTTGTAATGTAACTCTCATGTAACTGAGTTAACAGGCTTTTTTTCTCACAAACGCTCTAGCACGACGAAGTATTGGTCGAATGTCAAGCAAATCTGTTGCCAGATTGACGAAAGCGTCACACTGTACCTGATAAAATGCGTTACGCAACTTTATTAGCATGCAAAAACAAATCTCGCCAGTTGTAACACTGTCGTAAAACCTTCATTTATGTCAGGGAATATTTGCCCATAAGGCGGGCTCAGCGTAGACTAATGTCCTTGTTTAAGGAGTAAATCATGCATAAAGACACTCAACCCATCGATCGCGAGACACTGCTGATTGAAGCCAACAAAATCATTCGTGAGCATGAGGACACGCTGGCGGGGATTGTCGCCACCGGCGTTACGCAGCGAAACGGCGTGCTGGTTTTCAGCGGAGATTACTTTTTAGACGAGCAGGGGCTGCCGACGCCCAAAAGTACGGCTGTGTTTAATATGTTTAAACACCTGGCGCACGTACTTTCTGAAAAGTATCACTTGATCGATTAACGCGAGAAATCATTTGCCGGATGGCGGCGCTGCCTTCTCCGGCCTACGATGCTCTGAACCTGTAGGCCGGATAAGATGCGTGGGCATCGCCATCCGGCAATTGCAATTTTACATCAGGGGCTTCTGTCCCCGCTGCCACCAACGCATGAGTAAGCGGTCTGCACTTTCTGCCGCGCTGCCAGTGAAACGGTCCATCAGTTTTTTACGCTGCATATAGCGGACGTTCAGCACTTCACGGCCATCCATCAACCCCAGAATCACTTCGTCACTGGTATTGATCTCATCGACCAACCCGTTTGCCAACGCCTGTTGCCCGAACCAGTGTTCACCGGTGGCAACCTGCTCAATGTCCAGAGTTGGACGCATACGCTGCACAAAATGTTTAAACAGATGATGGGTTTCATTCAAATCTTCACGGAATTTCTGTCGCCCTTCTTCCGTGTTTTCACCAAGCAGTGTCAGCGTGCGTTTGTACTGTCCTGCCGTGTGCAGTTCGATATCAATATCCTTGCTTTTCAGGAAACGGTTAAAGTTTGGGATCTGCGCGACGACGCCAATAGAGCCGACAATGGCAAACGGCGCTGAGACAATTTTATCCGCCACGCAGGCCATCATATATCCGCCGCTGGCAGCGACTTTATCTACCGTGACGGTTAGCGGGATCTGCTTATCGCGCAGGCGTTGTAACTGCGAAGCGGCCAGACCATAGCCATGTACCACACCGCCGGGGCTTTCCAGACGCACAACCACCTGATCTTGCGGTTTCACCACTGCCAGTACCGCCGTGACCTCTTCCCGTAATGCGCTGACCTCGTGGGCGTCCATACTGCCCTTAAAATCAAGCACCCAGACGCGAGGTTTTTCTGATGACGAACTGTCCCCCAGTTTTGCTTTGGCTTTAGCGGTTTTGGCCTCCAGCTTGTGCTTCTTTTTCTGCGCTTTATGCCATAACTTCTGCTGATGACTATCCAACAATGCCATCGACAGATCTTCCTTCATCTCTTTATATTGATCGCTAAGATTAATAACGCGTAGTTCACCCCGCTGACGCTTACGTTGTGTCGCGTTTACAATCAGCATGACAATCACCGCAATAGCCACCACAACAGTGACAATTTTTGCCAAAAACAGCCCATATTCAGACAACAATTCCACGAGACCCACCTTGGTTAAACAACGCTACTTTCGCTCAGTGTACAACAGGCGTGTAAACCCGTCTTGCTTCATCCATCCGATGCTGAATCAGCAAAAAGCATGACAAAGTGTTCATTTTGCGGTGTTATTACCTTTGGCTGATTGAAAAACACCAGTGTTTAAGGCATAAAGCCGAAAAGTTATCGCGAACGAGATGGCCAGACGTCGCCGAGGAGTAGCCGTGCATTACCAACCTAAACAAGACCTGTTACAGGATCGCATTATTCTGGTCACCGGAGCCAGTGATGGCATCGGGCGTGAAGCCGCGCTTACCTATGCACGCTACGGCGCGACCGTTATCCTGCTTGGACGTAATGAAGAAAAATTGCGTCAGGTTGCCCGCGCCGTCGCCGATGAAAACGGAACACAACCACAATGGTTCACGCTGGATCTACTGACCTGTACCTCTGAAGAATGTCACCAGCTTGCGCAGCGCATTGCTGCACATTTCCCGCGTCTGGATGGCGTACTGCATAACGCCGGATTACTCGGCGATATTTGTCCAATGAGTGAACAAAACCCGCAAGTCTGGCAGGATGTGATGCAGGTAAATGTAAATGCCACTTTTATGCTGACTCAGGCATTGCTGCCGTTGTTACTCAAATCAGATTCAGGATCGCTGGTCTTCACCTCCTCCAGCGTCGGTCGTCAGGGACGGGCTAACTGGGGAGCGTACGCCACCTCGAAATTTGCTACTGAAGGAATGATGCAGGTACTGGCAGACGAATACCAGAATCGTCATTTGCGCGTAAATTCCATTAATCCAGGCGGCACGCGTACCGGCATGCGTGCCAGCGCATTCCCAACGGAAGATCCGCAAAAACTCAAAACCCCCGCCGATATTATGCCGCTTTACCTGTGGCTGATGGGCGATGACAGCCGCCGTAAAACCGGTATGACTTTTGATGCCCAGCCGGGCCGTAAACCAGGAATTGCCCAATGAGTGAAGAACGCTATCAGCAGCGCCAGCAGCGCGTAAAAGACCGGGTTGACGCGCGTGTTGCGGCCGCCAGGGACGAGCGCGGAATTATCATCGTTTTTACCGGTAATGGTAAAGGTAAAACTACAGCTGCGTTCGGTACAGCGACCCGCGCGGTGGGCCACGGCAAAAAAGTCGGTGTAGTGCAGTTCATTAAAGGTACATGGCCAAACGGCGAAAGAAACCTGCTCGAACCTCATGGTGTAGAATTTCAGGTGATGGCGACCGGGTTTACCTGGGAAACACAGAATCGTGAAGCTGACACCGCTGCCTGTCTGGCCGTATGGGAACACGGTAAGCGAATGTTGACCGAACCTGAGCTGGATATGGTTGTGCTGGATGAACTGACGTATATGGTGGCCTACGACTACCTACCGCTTGAAGAGGTGATCAACGCCTTAAACGCGCGCCCAGCCCAGCAGACGGTCATTATTACTGGTCGAGGATGCCATCGCGATATTCTGGAGTTAGCCGACACGGTCAGCGAGTTGCGTCCGGTCAAGCATGCTTTTGAGGCGGGCATTAAAGCCCAAATGGGGATTGATTACTAACAGCAGGCCGGATAAGGCGCTTGCGCCGCATCCGGCTCCACGCTAACGCCTGATGGCGCTTTGCTTATCAGGCCTGGTCATGATTAACCGTTGTTGCTGCGTCCGCCCGGGCGACGGCTGCTGCCGACCTGAGAGTGACGTTTCACCGCACGACGGATCTGATTCGCCTTCATACGGCGACGATCTTTCTCGACGGCCACTTTAGAGGTCGTTTCTGGCTTCAGCTCCACCAGTTCACGCAAATAGTTGGTCTGAGCAAGATCAAGCTCTGTCCAGCCACCACGCGGCAGGCCTTTCGGCAGCGGGATATCACCGTAGCGTACACGGATCAGACGGCTTACCTGCACACCTACCGCTTCCCACAGACGGCGAACCTCGCGGTTGCGGCCTTCAGTCAGCGTGACGTTATACCACTGGTTAATCCCTTCACCACCGCTGAACTTGATCGTTTTAAACGCAGCCGGACCATCTTCCAACTGTACGCCACGGCTCAGATCACGCAGTTTAGCATCGTCAACCTGACCGAATACTCGCACCGCGTACTCGCGTTCAACTTCACGGCTCGGGTGCATCAGACGGTTCGCCAGTTCACCATCAGTAGTAAACAGCAGCAGACCACAGGTGTTCACGTCCAGACGACCTACGGCAATCCAGCGCGCGTCGCGCAGTTTTGGCAGGCGATCAAATACGGTCGGACGACCTTCCGGGTCGTTACGGGTACACAGTTCACCTTCCGGCTTGTAATAAGCCAGAACGCGGCAGATTTGTTCTGCAGATTCTTTCACCGAAATCAGATGACCGTCGATACGGATTTTCAGACCCGGCGTCACTTCAACGCGATCGCCGAGCGTGGCAATTTTGCCATCAACGCTCACGCGACCCGCGGCAATTATGGATTCAATTTCACGGCGAGAACCGTGGCCAGCACGCGCCAGCACTTTTTGTAACTTTTCGCTCATAGAGCTTCCTTTAGGTGTCGCCTTCACAGGCGTCGAACAGGAGAATCAACGGCGCCAGTCAGCGCCATTTTAAGGCCGCGTAGTATAGCGGTTCGCGCCCTTATAAGAAAGGTTTAACGTCACCAACACCTTCGCGCAATACCACCGGGGAATCGTCGGTTAAATCGATGACCGTGGTCGGCTGTTGGCCAAGATATCCACCATGGATAATCAAATCCACCAGTTTCTCCAGACGGTCTTTAATTTCTTCCGGATCTGACTCAGTAAAATCACTGCCCGGCAGCATCAGTGATGTGGAGAGCATCGGCTCGCCCAGCGCTTCAAGCAGCGCCAGTGCAATTGGGTTCGAGGGTACACGAAGGCCGATAGTCTTACGTTTTTCCTGCAACAAGCGGCGCGGAACCTCTTTCGTCCCCTTAAGGATGAAGGTGTAATTGCCCGGCGTGTTGTTTTTAATTAATCGGAAGGCCACGTTGTCGACAAACGAATAGGTCGACAGTTCAGACAGGTCACGGCACATCAGCGTAAAGTTGTGCCCGTCCGGCAGGTGACGGATGCGACAAATGCGCTCCATTGCACCTTTATCTTCAATTTTACACCCCAACGCATAGCCGGAATCGGTTGGATAGACAATCACCCCACCTTTCCGCACGATATCAACGGCCTGGTTGATCAGTCGCTGCTGCGGGTTTTCGGGATGAATATAAAAAAACTGGCTCATACTTTCCTCTCTGTGGTCTCGGGCTGCTCCCAAAGTTGCCAGACGCCTTCTACGCCTGCGGGCAACCAGAGTTTACGCCCCAGTTCAATCCATGGGCAGGGTAGATGAAAATCAGACCCTTGCGATGCCCACAGTTGATGCTGACGCGCAAGCGTCGCCAGATGGGTGCGTTCATTGGGAGACTGCTGGCACTGTGCCACCTCCATCGCGTCACCGCGGTGCTCAGCAAAATGCGCAACCAGTCTTTTCAGCCACTTAGCGCTAAGATCGTACCGACCAGGATGAGCCAGAACTGCCTTACCGCCAGAATGATGAATGACATCAATAGCTTGTTCTATTGTACACCACTGTGGCGGAACGTAACCGGTTTTCCCACGAGCAAGATATTTTTTAAAGACATCCGCCATGGTTGTGGCTTTGCCACATTCCACCAGGAAACGCGCAAAATGCCCCCGCGTAACCGCCCCGCCATCAGCCAGTCGTAGAGCCCCTTCCCATGCGCCGGGAATGTGCGCTTTGTCGAGCCGTTCAGCAATCAGGCGCGCGCGCTGCTGGCGACGTTCCGTCTGTTGCGCCAGAAAGTCGCACATCACTGGATGCGCGATATCAATGTTCAGACCCACTATATGGATCTCATGGTTTTCCCAGACCGTTGATATCTCAACGCCAGAGATCAAATTTAACGCTAAACCTGAACGTGAAATTTCTTCTCTTGCCGCCGCAATGCCCGCCGTGGTGTCATGATCTGTGATCGCCAGTGTACCGACTCGCATCTCTACCGCACGGTGTACTAAGGCTTCTGGCGTTAATCGCCCATCAGAAGCAGTAGTATGGCTGTGCAGGTCATAAATCACTGCGTAATTCGTGTCGCTCAAGGCGGCTCCCGTTTCAATAAATGTCGTAACACGCCCATCATAACGGTTTCGACAAATATACTGAAATCAGGTGTTGACTTTATTCCACCGAACTAGTTAACTAGTACGCAAGTTCACATGAAGAAGGTATCTGAGATGAAAGCAACATTTATCCTGCACGGTTGGTGGCGCACTTCCTGATTTCGGGCAGTGTCTTACGTCTGCAATATGCAACCAGATACCCGGCCCGCCAAATGAGCGGGCTTTTTTTTGAACAAAATTAATGAGAATAACGATGCAAACACAAAAACCAACACTTGAACTGCTCGCCTGCGATGCCGCCTACCGTGAGAACCCGACGGCGCTGTTTCATCAGGTGTGTGGCGCACGACCGGCAACGCTGCTGCTGGAATCCGCCGATATCGACAGCAAGGACGATCTCAAGAGCCTGCTACTGGTCGACAGCGCATTGCGCATTACCGCTCTGGGTGACACTGTCACTATTCAGGCACTGTCGGCGAATGGCGCATCGCTGCTGCCCCTGCTGGACGCCGCCCTGCCCGCGGGCGTTGACAACGATAAACAGCCGAATGCTCGTCAGTTGACATTCCCCAGCGTAAGCCCGCTGCTGGATGAAGATGCCCGCTTATGTTCCCTTTCTGTATTTGATGCGTTCCGTTTACTGCAGGAACTGGTTAATGTTCCGGCGCAGGAACGTGAAGCGATGTTCTTCGGCGGTCTGTTTTCCTACGACCTGGTTGCCGGATTTGAAGATTTACCCCAGCTTGAGGCGGGTAACCAGTGCCCGGACTACTGCTTCTATCTGGCAGAAACGCTGATGGTTATCGACCACCAGAAAAAAAGCACCCGCATTCAGGCCAGCATCTTTACGCCAAATGACGAGGAAAAACTACGACTGAACGCCCGCCTGGCACAGTTGAGCCAACAGCTCACCGAACCCGCACCGCCGCTGCCCGTCACTGAAGTCCCGCAGATGCGCTGCGAATGCAATCAGAGCGATGAAGAGTTCGGCGCCGTAGTACGTGGCATGCAAAAAGCGATTCGCGCGGGCGAAATTTTCCAGGTGGTTCCATCTCGTCGTTTCTCGCTGCCCTGCCCGTCGCCGCTGGCAGCCTACTATGTGCTGAAGAAAAGCAACCCCAGCCCGTACATGTTTTTCATGCAGGACAACGAGTTCACACTGTTCGGCGCATCGCCGGAAAGCTCGTTGAAATACGATGCCACCAGCCGCCAGATTGAAATTTACCCGATTGCCGGGACCCGCCCACGCGGTCGTCGTGCAGACGGAACGCTTGACCGCGATCTCGACAGCCGTATCGAGCTGGAGATGCGTACCGACCATAAAGAGCTTTCAGAGCACCTGATGCTGGTTGACCTGGCGCGTAACGACCTGGCGCGCATCTGTACGCCGGGTAGCCGCTACGTTGCGGATCTCACCAAAGTGGATCGTTACTCCTTCGTTATGCACCTGGTTTCGCGCGTGGTCGGCGAATTACGTAGCGATCTGGATGTGCTGCATGCTTACCGCGCCTGTATGAACATGGGCACGCTGAGCGGCGCGCCGAAAGTTCGCGCTATGCAGCTTATCGCCGAGGCCGAAGGTCGACGCCGTGGAAGCTATGGCGGTGCCGTAGGTTACTTCACCGCCCATGGCGATCTGGATACCTGTATTGTGATTCGTTCCGCCCTCGTGGAAGACGGTATTGCTACCGTACAAGCCGGTGCCGGGATTGTTCTGGATTCTGTTCCGCAGTCTGAAGCCGATGAAACCCGTAATAAAGCGCGTGCGGTTCTGCGTGCTATCGCCACCGCACACCACGCACAGGAGACTTTCTGATGGCTGACATTCTGCTGCTCGATAATATTGACTCTTTTACCTATAACCTGGCGGATCAGCTACGTACTAATGGTCACAACGTGGTGATTTACCGCAACCATATTCCGGCCCAGACGTTGATTGACCGTTTAGCAACGATGAAAAATCCGGTGCTGATGCTCTCTCCAGGTCCTGGTGCGCCCAGTGAAGCGGGTTGCATGCCAGAACTGTTAACCCGCCTGCGCGGCAAGCTGCCGATCATTGGCATCTGTCTGGGTCATCAGGCGATTGTTGAGGCCTATGGCGGATATGTGGGCCAGGCTGGAGAAATCCTGCACGGCAAAGCGTCCAGCATTGAACACGACGGTCAGGCAATGTTTGCTGGTCTGGCGAATCCGCTGCCGGTGGCACGCTATCATTCGCTGGTTGGCAGCAACGTTCCGGCAGGATTAACCATCAACGCCCACTTTAACGGCATGGTGATGGCGGTGCGTCACGATACCGATCGCGTGTGCGGTTTCCAGTTCCATCCGGAATCCATTCTGACCACCCAGGGCGCGCGTCTGCTGGAACAAACGCTGGCCTGGGCGCAACAGAAGCTTGAACAGACCAATACGCTGCAACCTATTCTGGAGAAACTGTATCAGGCTCAGACGCTGTCCCAGCAGGAAAGCCACCAGTTGTTCTCTGCCGTGGTCCGCGGTGAACTGAAGCCGGAACAACTGGCAGCGGCGCTGGTGAGCATGAAAATTCGTGGCGAGCATCCGAATGAAATTGCCGGTGCGGCAACCGCGCTGCTGGAAAATGCCGCCCCGTTCCCACGCCCTGATTATCTGTTTGCCGATATTGTCGGTACCGGTGGTGATGGCAGCAACAGTATCAATATTTCCACCGCCAGCGCCTTTGTTGCAGCGGCTTGCGGACTGAAAGTTGCCAAACACGGTAACCGCAGCGTTTCCAGCAAATCGGGTTCTTCGGATCTGTTAGCGGCATTTGGCATCAATCTGGATATGAATGCCGATAAATCCCGCCAGGCGCTTGACGATCTCGGCGTGTGCTTCCTGTTTGCGCCGAAATACCACACCGGTTTTCGCCATGCGATGCCGGTACGCCAGCAGTTGAAAACTCGCACGCTGTTTAATGTGCTTGGGCCATTGATTAATCCGGCACATCCGCCGCTGGCGCTGATCGGCGTTTACAGCCCGGAGCTGGTGCTGCCGATTGCCGAAACGCTGCGCGTGCTCGGCTATCAGCGAGCAGCCGTAGTGCACAGTGGTGGCATGGACGAAGTTTCGCTGCATGCACCGACCATTGTGGCTGAGCTGCACGATGGGGAAATCAAGAGCTACCAGCTAACGGCGGAAGACTTTGGCCTGACGCCATATCATCAGGAACAGTTGGCTGGCGGCACGCCGGAAGAAAACCGTGACATTCTGAGTCGCTTGTTACAAGGTAAAGGTGAGGCCGCTCATGAGGCTGCTGTTGCCGCGAATGTCGCCATGTTAATGCGCCTGCACGGTGAAGAAGACTTAAAAGCCAACGCGCAAACCGTGATTAATGTGCTGCGCAGCGGTGCGGCTTACGACCGTGTTACTGCACTGGCAGCGAGAGGGTAAATGATGCAAACCGTTTTAGCGAAAATTGTCGCTGACAAGGCGATTTGGGTAGAAGCCCGCAAACAGCAACAACCGCTGACCAGCTTTCAAAATGATGTTCAACCCAGCACGCGTGATTTCTACGATGCGCTGCAAGGGACACGTACCGCTTTTATTCTGGAGTGCAAAAAAGCCTCTCCGTCAAAAGGCGTAATTCGTGATGACTTCGACCCGGCACAGATTGCGGGAGTATACAAACATTATGCGTCAGCAATTTCCGTGCTAACGGACGAGAAATATTTTCAGGGTAGCTTTGATTTTCTGCCCATCGTCAGTCGCATCGCACCACAGCCGATCCTGTGTAAAGACTTTATTATCGATCCTTACCAGATTTATCTGGCACGTTTCTACCAGGCGGACGCCTGCCTGCTGATGTTGTCGGTTTTAGATGATGAACAGTATCGTCAGCTCGCCGCCGTCGCCCACAGCCTGAAAATGGGCGTGCTGACCGAAGTTAGCAATGAAGAAGAGCTGGAGCGCGCCATTGCGCTGGGGGCGAAAGTCGTCGGTATTAACAACCGTGATTTGCGTGACCTGTCGATTGACCTCAACCGTACTCGCCAGCTTGCACCACGTTTGGGTCATGGCGTCACCGTCATCAGCGAATCCGGGATCAACACTTATGGTCAGGTTCGCGAACTCAGCCATTTCGCCAACGGATTTCTGATAGGCTCTGCGCTGATGTCCCATGATGACCTGCATACCGCCGTACGTCGTGTTTTGCTTGGCGAAAATAAAGTCTGCGGACTGACTCGTGCACAGGATGCAAAAGCAGCGTACGAATCTGGGGCCATTTATGGCGGCGTAATTTTTGTCCCGACCTCACCACGCGCTGTCAGCGTTGAGCAGGCGCGAGACGTTATGACGGGTGCGCCGCTACAGTATGTAGGCGTGTTCCGTAACACCGACATCGCAGACGTCCGCGAAAAAGTCACCGCACTGTCGCTGGCCGCCGTACAACTACATGGAAGCGAAGATCAGGCCTATATCGATGCTCTGCGCAATGTGCTACCCGCGCAGGTGCAAATCTGGAAGGCGCTAAGCGTCAGCGAGACATTGCCAGCCCGTGATTACCAGCATGTCGATAAATACGTTTTCGACAACGGTCAGGGCGGTAGCGGGCAACGCTTCGACTGGTCACTCTTAGGCGGACAATCGCTGGATAACGTTTTACTCGCTGGCGGACTCGGTGCAGATAACTGCGTCGACGCGGCTAAAACCGGCTGTGCCGGGCTCGATTTCAATTCTGGCGTAGAGTCACAGCCGGGCATCAAAGATGCGCGTCTTCTGGCTTCAGTCTTTCAGACGCTGCGCGCATATTAAGGAAAAGGACATGACAACATTACTCAATCCGTATTTTGGTGAATTTGGCGGTATGTATGTGCCACAGATTCTGATGCCTGCGCTGCGCCAACTGGAAGAAGCGTTCGTCAGTGCACAAAAAGACCCTGAGTTTCAGGCACAGTTTACAGACCTGCTGAAAAACTATGCTGGTCGCCCAACTGCGCTGACCAAATGCCAGAACATTACTCAAGGCACCAACACCACGTTGTACCTTAAACGTGAAGATTTGCTGCACGGCGGCGCGCACAAAACCAACCAGGTGCTGGGCCAGGCGTTGCTGGCGAAGCGTATGGGTAAAACCGAGATCATCGCCGAAACCGGCGCGGGTCAGCATGGTGTGGCGTCTGCCCTTGCCAGCGCCTTGCTGGGTTTAAAGTGCCGTATTTATATGGGTGCGAAAGACGTTGAACGCCAGTCGCCTAACGTTTTCCGTATGCGTCTGATGGGCGCTGAAGTGATCCCGGTTCACAGCGGTTCCGCGACGCTGAAAGATGCCTGTAATGAAGCGCTGCGCGACTGGTCTGGCAGCTATGACACTGCGCACTATATGCTCGGTACGGCGGCAGGTCCGCACCCCTTCCCGACCATTGTACGTGAATTCCAGCGCATGATCGGTGAAGAAACCAAAGCGCAGATCCTCGAAAAAGAGGGTCGCCTGCCGGACGCCGTGATCGCCTGCGTGGGCGGCGGTTCTAACGCCATCGGTATGTTCGCCGACTTTATTAATGAAACCAGCGTCGGTCTGATTGGCGTAGAGCCAGGCGGTCACGGGATTGAGTCTGGGGAACACGGCGCGCCGTTGAAACATGGTCGTGTCGGGATTTACTTCGGCATGAAGTCCCCGATGATGCAAACCGAAGAAGGACAGATTGAAGAGTCTTACTCTATTTCCGCCGGGCTGGACTTCCCGTCAGTCGGGCCACAGCACGCTTATCTGAACAGTATCGGACGTGCTGACTATGTATCGATTACTGATGATGAAGCGCTGGAAGCCTTCAAAACGCTGTGTCTGCATGAGGGGATTATCCCGGCGCTGGAGTCTTCCCATGCCCTGGCGCACGCGTTGAAAATGATGCGTGAAAATCCGGAAAAAGAGCAGTTACTGGTGGTTAATCTCTCCGGTCGCGGCGACAAAGACATTTTCACCGTACACGATATTCTGAAAGCGCGAGGGGAAATCTGATGGAACGTTACGAAAACCTGTTTGCACAGCTGAAGGACCGCAAAGAAGGCGCTTTTGTCCCCTTCGTGACCCTGGGCGATCCCTCTGTTGAACAGTCACTGAAAATCATTGATACGCTGATCGAAGCGGGTGCCGATGCGCTTGAGCTGGGTATTCCGTTCTCCGACCCGCTGGCCGACGGCCCAACCATTCAGGAAGCGACATTACGTGCGTTCGCGGCAGGCGTCACGCCGTCACAATGTTTTGAAATGTTGGCGTTGATTCGGCAAAAACACCCAACCATTCCAATTGGTTTACTGATGTATGCCAACCTGGTGTTCAGCAAGGGTATTGACGAATTTTACGCACAGTGTGAGAAGGTCGGCGTAGATTCGGTATTAGTCGCCGATGTGCCGGTTGAAGAGTCTGCGCCATTCAGAACGGCCGCATTACGTCATAATGTAGCGCCAATTTTCATTTGCCCGCCTAACGCTGACGAAGAACTGCTGCGTCGGATTGCCGCTCATGGCCGCGGTTATACCTATTTATTGTCACGCGCAGGCGTTACGGGTGCCGAAAATCGTGCGGCGTTACCGTTGCATCATCTGGTCGAAAAGCTGAAAGAATTCAATGCCCCGCCTTCTTTACAGGGCTTTGGTATCTCTGCACCGGAACAGGTGACAGGCGCCATTGAAGCAGGTGCTGCGGGGGCTATTTCCGGATCGGCGATTGTCAAAATCATTGAGAAAAATGTTGCAGCACCAGAGCAAATGCTGGCTGAGCTGAAAGCGTTTGTCAGCGCGATGAAAGCCGCCACCCAACAGTAAGCTAATTAAACCGCCAGTGACTTCTGGCGGTTTTACTCCCTGGCCTGCTTCATTTTGTACATGGCAGTATCCGCATTCTGGATTGCCGCATCCAGCTCCCCCTTCACCTCTGCAATCCCCCACGACACTGACAAGGGTATAGTGTTGCCGTCCACCACAAATACATGGCTGGTCACCTGTCCGCTTATACGCTGCGCAATCGCGATAGCATCACTGGCCTGAGAGCGAAACAGCAGGATCATAAATTCATCTCCGCCAGTGCGGATCACAAGATCGTGGCTGGTACGGGTGTTAGACAACATTCTGTTGGCGATAATTTGCAGCGCACGGTCCCCAGCAGCATGCCCCCAGGTATCATTGACAGCCTTGAACTTATTGCAATCCAGTAGCACTACCGAGCAATGTGATAAATCCCTGCGCTTGATGATGTCGAGAATTCGGCGATTAAAGCAGCCGGTCAGCGTATCAATATAAACTTTCAGGTCGCTTTCATTCAGCCATGATTTTAGCGAGAAAGTAATCATGATGAAAAAGAACGGCGCCAGCAGAATAACAATGCCGGCTTGCGTATCGCGCGCCATAAAACGGCCTAATGACAGCGAATAGTGCAGCGCATATTTTTCTGAGAAATTGCGCACCAAATAGCTGGATTGTCCCGCACATTTGCCGGATAAACAAAGGCTCTCTTTGTTGGTTAAATTCACTAACTCCACGTTCAATCCGGGAAGAATTTGATTATCAAACGCCTCGGCCAACGCTTCCTGCAGCTCGGGTTTCGAATGATCATAGACCAGATAGGCAACGATTTGGTCTGATATCTCTTTACCCGACAGATCGTAGATATAGCTCACCACGCTGTAGGCTTTTTCACCGGTAATTTTATCGGTATAGAAGTTTGTTGAACTGAGAGCTTTATTTTTGACATTTTTTTGCAGCAACCGGGTATAGAAATCGACGGGCGGATAGAAAAACTGCGTAATATCCATCGCCATTTCGGAGTCAGAAAAACTGAAATTGCGCGAGTCGGAAGCCATAAACCAGTAAAAATAATCTGAATGGCTGGCGATAATGTAACGATGCGCATCGAAGCTGCCTGGATTTAGCTCATTAACCATTCCACGAATGAACTCCGCCGCAGTATACATACACAGCGCATTATGGCTGGGTTGCTGAGCAATAATCGTCCCTGTCGCGGAATGAACCCGCTTTGGGTCGGCGTTAATTCCCCATTCATCTTTATTTCGCGGAACAAACTGCGCCATAACACCACACTGTTCGCCGGTTTTGATGTGGTAGTAACGCTCGCCAATCGCATCGGCAATTAGCTCATTATCGTTAAAAATGTCCAACATGTGAGCTTGCAGGCGGCTCACGCCTTCACTGGCGGTCGCCATACGCTGTTCATAAATGATAAACAGAAACAGCGAGGTAAATACCAACGTAATGAGCCCGGATACCAGCAGAGCCTGCCTGTTTCGGAGCTTATCCTGCACAATCTTCACGAGTCCACCCCGATAGTTAACAGTATTACCAAACCGGTTACCCGTTTATGTTGTTGCATAACAGCGTTGTATATGGATAAAGATGTTAACCATCCAGAGACTAATGAGTTGAAATAAGAAGCGCACTCGTGCACGAAAGTTACAGACTTATACAATAAAAGCACATTTTTGTTAACACAAATGCAAACTAATCATCACCTTCAATCGGATACCCTGCCCGACGGATGGCCTCACGGCAGTCGCTCACGCCTGCGGCATAGCCCGCTTCAATCTCGCAAACCGGGCTGGCGCTGCAGTAAGGTAGTGTGATTTGTGTGGCGATGACCTTTTCCAGGGCTTCCACCCTGCTCATGTAATTCAATAATTCGCGCGCAGCATACACGGCAAACTCTGTTGTATCATCGTCTATGGATGCTTCCATAAGGGAAATTTTTTGTTGTAACAGCTGACGGGTCAATATCATCGTCAATACCCTCAAAGCCAGTTTGCTTAAAGAGTAGCATTACATCGAAGGGGAGAAAGTCGGGAAGGGAAAAAGAGAGGAGAAAAGGCTGGCCGCGAAACGACCAGCCTATCAGACTGGAATCATTGACTTAAAAACGATAACCCGCAGAGAACATAAACACCCACGGATCGAGGCGTACGCTGTCACGCTGCTGGACGCCACCCATTTTATAGCTCGCGGTGGTGTCGATATCCATGTACCAGACTGACATGTTAATCAGCCAGTCGCGGTTGATCAGATAGTCCATACCGACCTGTCCTGCTGCACCCCAGGAGTCTTTCAGGCTCAGATCGGATAAACCTGCTTCTTTCCCGTTGTTGTTAAAACCTTCATCGAAGAAAGTCGTGTAGTTCACACCCACGCCAACGTAAGGACGCAGTTTGCTGCTGGAGTCGCCAAAGTACCACTGCGCCATTAACGTCGGCGGTAAATGATGAACGGTGGCAATATCACCGGTTGCCCCGGTGCCTATCTTATGGCGAAACGGCGTGGCTGCCAGTAATTCAACGCCAATATTGTCGGTTGCCATATAGGTGAATGTCAGGCCCAACTGCGTATTGTTGCTGACATCAAAGCCACCCAGGCTTCCCAGCGTACCACCCGCGCCTTCCGTCGGTCTGACGGTAGCCGAGCCTGCTCGAATAAAGAACTCTCCGGCCTCATGCGCAAATGCGTTACCAGAGAGAATAGTTGTTAAAGCCAATGCTGCAACTGTTAATTTTTTCATGTCCGCTCCATCGTTATGGTTATAAAAGCGGAACGAATATACCCACAATGGAGTAATAAGTGATCTAACCTGGATCACATTGAGTTTGATAATTTAACATTTATTGATCCAGATTAAGTTAGAACTTGCATTCAAAATCCTGGTTAAATTAATTCAGATCAATTTTGATATATTTTCACTATGCAAGTACCTTTAGCGCCAACACAAAGCGTTGGTTATTTGAACGTGATGCACAGAGAACAAACAACGATGTTGCAAGATGCTGAAGTCCTGGCCAAAAATTACCGGAGCTTTACAAAGATATGCCTTTCCATACATCGTACGATGCTGCCACTGTAGAGTTATCCAGGGTACAATTGCGCGCAAATGAACACCTGCAAAACTCAAGGAGAGTGCATGTCTATCACGGCGAAATCCGTTTACCGTGACACGGGAAACTTTTTCCGTAATCAATTCATTACCATCTTGCTGGTATCGTTATTGTGCGCGTTTATCACAGTGGTGCTAGGGCATGCCTTTTCTCCCAGCGACGCGCAAATCGCGCAACTGAGCGAAGGGGATCAGCTAACCAGCAGTGTGGGCCTGTTCGATCTGGTACAGAATATGACGCCGGAGCAGCAGCAAATTTTGCTACGCGCTTCTGCAGCATCGACGTTTTCAGGGCTGATTGGTAATGCCATCCTTGCAGGAGGCATCATCCTGATGATTCAATTGATTTCGGCGGGTCATCGGGTTAGCGCATTACGCGCCATTGGCGCCAGCGCGCCGGTATTACCTAAATTGTTTATTCTGATTTTTCTGACTACCCTGCTGGTACAGGTCGGTATTATGCTGGTTGTCGTACCTGGTATTCTGTTGGCTATCTTGCTGGCCCTCGCGCCGGTGATGGTCGTGCAGGATAAAATGGGCGTCTTTGCCGCTATGCGCAACAGTATGCGTCTGGCGTGGTCTAATATGCGACTGGTAGCGCCGGCAGTAATCGGTTGGTTACTGGCAAAAACGCTGCTGTTGCTTTTTGCGCCAAGTTTTGCAGTACTAACGCCAAACGTAGGCGCGGTATTGGCGAATACGCTGAGCAATATGATCTCTGCTGTGCTGCTGATCTATTTGTTCCGCCTGTATATGCTGATTCGTCAATAAACCCTGAACGCATGCCGGGTGTGTTACCCAATGCTTTTTGATTACGGACTCGAAGAATGAAGCAGTTTCTTGATTTTTTACCGCTGGTTGTCTTTTTTGCTTTTTATAAGCTTTATGACATCTACGCGGCAACCTCGGCGCTTATTGTCGCAACAGCTGTGGTGTTGATTTACAGTTGGGTTCGCTATCGCAAAGTCGAGAAGATGGCGTTAATCACCTTTGTTCTGGTTGCTGTCTTCGGTGGCCTGACTATTTTCTTCCACAACGATGAATTCATTAAGTGGAAGGTTACGGTGATTTACGGACTGTTTGCCGGTGCACTGCTGGTTAGCCAGTGGGTGATGAAAAAACCGTTGATTCAGCGCATGTTAGGAAAAGAGCTGACGCTGCCGCAGCCGGTATGGTCGAAGCTAAATCTGGCCTGGGCCGTCTTCTTCATCCTGTGTGGACTGGCCAATATCTACATTGCGTTTTGGCTGCCGCAGAACATTTGGGTCAACTTCAAAGTGTTCGGATTAACCGCCCTGACCTTATTCTTCACGTTGCTGAGCGGAATCTATATCTACCGCCATCTGCCGCAGGAAGATAAATCGTAATAAGTGTTCGCCAGATCTGCGGATCTGGCGAATTTTTACCCACCCACGCTCTTCGTGGCAGACAAGCTGGCTTACATCCCCTCCGCGCGCTGCATCCCCTCTGTTCTCCGCTCGTAAATTCTAGTAGCATCCCGCCTGTAATCTTTCTCTACAGTCGGTTCTACAATGACAACAACGAATAACACCCCCCAGGGTGAACTGGTTTTACGCACTCTGGCCATGCCTGCCGATACCAATGCTAACGGTGATATTTTTGGCGGCTGGCTGATGTCACAGATGGATATTGGTGGCGCTATTCAGGCCAAAGAGATCGCACATGGCCGCGTGGTGACGGTGCGAGTGGAAGGAATGAGCTTTTTGCGCCCGGTTGCCGTGGGTGATGTGGTCTGTTGCTACGCACGCTGCGTAAAACGCGGGACGACATCAATCAGCATTAATATTGAAGTCTGGGTGAAGAAAGTCGCTTCGGAACCTATTGGCCAGCGTTACAAAGCCACTGAAGCCCTGTTTATCTACGTCGCTGTAGATAAAGACGGGAAACCTCGTCCGATACCAACACAGGTCTGATAACCGCGTTGACACCGTTATCAGACCTGCTTGCCGGAGAAAGCCTGACGCCGACTCCGGCACGCCAGTTACTCAATCTGCGCCGTACCGTTCAGACGGAATACGATATTCACCACCAGGCCAGATCCCGGTTTGCCCGCTTCGTAACGCCATCTGCGCATCGCATTTTTCACTTCACGCTCAAACATGTTGGCAGGCTGTGCGGAAAGCACTTCAACATTCTCCACACGGCCATCTGATGTCACATCAAACTTGACCTTCACCCGACCTTCAATGCGCAAAGCCTGCGCGCGCGCCGGATACTGTGGCTGATTACGACTTAAGGCGCGTGGCCCAGACGGTGCGCTAACCGCAGGTTTACTGGTTGCCGGCGCGGTGGTGGTCGTTGCCGAACGAGCAGGCGCCGTGTTCTCAAACGGCGATACTGGACGCGACTCAACCGGTTTCACGTCACGTTTGGGCTGCTCTTCAACCTTTTTCACCGGTTTTGGCTTCGGTTTTGGTTTAGGTTTCGGTTTCTCAATCACCACCGGCGCCTCTTTTGGCGGTTCCGGTATCGGTTCAGGTTCCGGTTCAGGCTCAACGACAGGCTGCGGCGGTGGTTGAACTGCCTGAGGTGGCTCAAGATCGGCAGGTGCGACCATCGTGATGGAGATCGGCTGCGCGGGTGCAGGCAGTTCAATAACCTGATGTACCGAGGTATACAGTAGACCCGCCACTACAGCGCCGTGAATGCCGACGGAAAGTAACGTCGGCCAGGGAAAGCGACGAGGTAAATCAAGGGTCATTGCAGTCATAATCGTTTCAGTTATAAAACCAGGCCTCGATTTTAAATGCAAATAGCAATCATATTCAATAAGCCCATGACAGTAAGCCGCATTTAAAACGCAATTTCATGTAAAAAAACCATTATCTTAATATGGCCTTAACAAAGCTATTATCTTTACGTTGCAGTTGCCAGGGCTTTCCAATAACGTAAACGCGACTTTTACCGATCAAGGAGCTCTACCCGTGCTGTATGTTATTTATGCTCAAGATATCGCAGATTCTCTCGAGAAACGTCTTTCCGTGCGCCCTGCTCACCTGGCCCGTCTGCAACTCCTCCATGATGAAGGTCGTCTACTGACGGCGGGCCCCATGCCAGCTGTCGACAGTAACGATCCGGGTGCGGCGGGATTTACCGGATCGACGGTGATTGCGGAATTTGAATCTTTAGAGGCAGCGCAGGCGTGGGCAGATGCCGACCCGTATGTAGCTGCAGGCGTTTATGCGCAAGTTTCGGTCAAACCGTACAAAAAAGTATTTTAAGAAACAGAACGGACAGGAATACATTGGGCACCGCAACGGTGCCCTTTTTGGATCAAATGCTGTAGATCGCAAACAGCAACGAATTTCGTTGATGATTGAGAATGCATTTTCTGATGGAGTGGATACGCATGTTACGGCGCGATTGCCCTTCAAGCCAACGTGCTTTACGGCGGCTAGCCTGACGCAGCATCCGCCAGCGTCCCACTTCCGTTCTACTACGCTTCATGTTAACTACTCTTCCAGTCACAGAGCGGGCATTATACCCCCAGACCGCATGCAGACCAGTGGTTTTCCCGTGTTTTTATTTGCCAGATGACTCCTGATGCGTAAACTCTTAACAATACGCTTTCAAAAGGATTTTTAATTTTATGACAACCTTCTACACCGTGGTGAGTTGGCTGGTCATTCTGGGTTACTGGGTACTCATTGCTGGCGTAACGTTACGCATTCTGATGAAGCGACGCGCAGTACCCTCCGCAATGGCCTGGCTTTTGATCATCTATATACTGCCATTGGTAGGGATCATTGCTTATCTGTCCTTTGGTGAACTCCACCTGGGCAAACGCCGCGCCGAGCGCGCCAGAGCGATGTGGCCATCAACAGCCAAATGGCTGAACGATCTCAAAGCCTGCAAACATATATTCGCACAAGAAAACAGCAGCGTTGCCTCCTCATTATTTAAGTTATGCGAGCGTCGCCAGGGCATTGCCGGCGTTAAGGGCAATCAGCTACAGCTTCTCACCAACTCTGATGACGTGATGCAGGCGCTGATCCGCGATATTCAACTGGCGCGCCACAACATCGAAATGGTGTTCTACATATGGCAGCCAGGCGGTATGGCCGATCAGGTCGCGGAATCATTAATGGCCG
This sequence comes from Citrobacter sp. RHBSTW-00029, assembly GCF_014104295.1. NCBI lineage: Bacteria > Pseudomonadati > Pseudomonadota > Gammaproteobacteria > Enterobacterales > Enterobacteriaceae > Citrobacter > Citrobacter sp. RHBSTW-00029. The sequence continues at coordinate 1,521,297 of NZ_JABXRT010000001.1, read as the reverse complement.
CCGCCAGACGGGGGATTCACTGTCGTTTGATGCTGGACTCCGCCGGCAGCGTGGCGTTCTTCCGCAGCCCTTGGGCGGCGATGATGCGTAACGCAGGTATCGAGGTTGTAGAAGCGCTGAAGGTGAACCTGATGCGTGTATTTTTACGCCGTATGGACCTGCGTCAGCACCGCAAAATGATCATGATCGACAACTACATTGCGTATACCGGCAGCATGAACATGGTCGATCCGCGCTTCTTCAAACAAGATGCAGGCGTTGGGCAATGGGTTGATTTAATGGCAAGAATGGAAGGCCCGGTGGCCACTGCCATGGGGATCGTCTACTCATGCGACTGGGAAATTGAAACCGGTAAACGTATTTTACCGCCGCCTCCCGATGTCAACATCATGCCGTTTGAGCAGGCCAGCGGGCACACCATTCACACTATTGCCTCCGGGCCTGGCTTCCCTGAAGACTTGATCCATCAGGCCTTATTGACCGCCGCATATTCTGCTCGTGAATATTTAATCATGACCACCCCCTACTTCGTCCCCAGTGACGATCTGCTGCACGCCATCTGTACGGCAGCGCAGCGTGGTGTAGATGTCAGCATCATTCTTCCACGCAAGAATGACTCGATGCTGGTTGGCTGGGCAAGTCGGGCTTTTTTCACCGAGTTGCTGGCGGCAGGCGTGAAAATCTACCAGTTCGAAGGTGGGTTGTTACATACCAAGAGCGTGCTGGTCGATGGCGAATTAAGTCTGGTCGGTACTGTTAACCTGGATATGCGCAGCCTGTGGCTGAATTTTGAGATAACACTAGTGATTGACGATGCCGGATTCGGCGGTGACCTCGCTGCGGTACAGGATGATTATATTTCGCGTTCCCGCCTGCTAGATGCACGTTTGTGGGTAAAACGACCACTCTGGCAGCGTATCGCTGAGCGACTGTTTTACTTCTTTAGCCCGTTGCTGTAAAACGTGCCCATCAGACAGTAAACAGGTAGTCATTATGGATATGGATTTGAACAACCGCCTGACCGAAGACGAAACGCTCGAGCAGGCTTATGACATTTTTCTCGAACTGGCGGCGGACAATCTCGATCCGGCCGACATCCTTCTGTTCAATTTGCAGTTTGAAGAGCGTGGCGGTGCAGAGTTATTCGACCCTGCACAAGACTGGCAGGAGCACGTTGATTTTGACCTGAATCCTGACTTCTTCGCCGAAGTGGTGATTGGTCTGGCAGACTCAGAAGACGGCGAGATTAACGATATTTTTGCGCGTGTTCTGTTATGTCGCGAAAAAGATCATAAACTCTGCCACATCCTCTGGCGTGAATAATGAAAACAAAAAGCTGCTCTCGCAGCTTTTTTTATTTCTAGTCAGGCAATTTACTTCCGCAACGATTACAAAATTGCGCGCTGTGCTCATGCTGGCTTTGTTGGCACTGTGGACATTTGCGCTGATTTTGCCGGTGCTGAAACGCACTACTCATATGTGTTGTTATCAATCCTGTCGGGATTGCGATAACCGAATAACCAATCAGGATCAGCACTGACGCAACCATGCGGCCAAGCGGTGTATGCGGGGTAATATCACCATAGCCAACAGTTGTAACCGTAACGATTGCCCAATATACCGACGCATTCAGCGTAGTAAAACCATATTTCGGGCCTTCAATCAGGTACATCAGGGCGCCAAAGACAATCATCAGAATGGCAATAAACGAATAAAACAGCATCAACTGATGACGGGCACTTTTAATTGCGCTCCAGAACACACGCAGCGACGGCATAAATCGCAGCAGTTTGAGTATTCGCAGTACACGCAGCACGCGCATCGCTCGCCAGGCGAAAACATAACTCAGACTAATTTCCGGCCATAGCCACATCACATACAGTGGCAGAATTGTCGCGAGATCGATAATTCCCCAGAAGCTAAACACATATTTTGCAGGATTGGCCCAGCAGCACAATCTGAGCAGATATTCGATGGTAAAGACCAGCGTAATAAAGACTTCCAGCCAGACAAAAATATGCCATTCATCATAGGTTAAATGGTATTGCGTCCCGACCCCAGACTCAATGAAGATAACAATCACGCTCAGCAATGCGAACAGTGCGCACATGCCTTCAAAACGGCGCCCCGAGCGCGTGTCTAAATCAAATAATGTACGATAGAGAGTACGGCGAACAGAAGAGACTAAGCCTGACACATTTACCTCACCAAAAAGAAGGGCTGACAATGTGTCAGCCCTCTCGATTATAGCGGGTCTACTTTTAAGCAGGAAACCGCGTGTCGGAAACTCCCTTCAAGTACAGGACGCGTTTTCGCGCATTCTGGGCCGGCGATCGGACAACGTGTGCGGAACACACACCCCGAAGGCGGATTAATCGGGGAGGGTAACTCACCTTCCAGCAGTTGGATAACCTTGTTCCTCTCCATATCAGGATCGGGAATTGGCACCGCTGACATTAGTGCTTTGGTATAGGGATGCAGCGGATTATGGTACACCTCGTCATAGGTCCCCAACTCCACCGCATGTCCGAGATACATCACCAGCACACGATCGGAAATATGCTTAACCACTGCCAGGTCATGGGCAATGAAGATTAATGATAAGCCCATCTCACGCTGTAATTGCTGCAACAGGTTAACAACCTGCGCCTGAATCGACACATCCAGCGCGGATACAGGCTCATCACAAATTATCAGCTTCGGCTCAAGGATCAACGCGCGAGCAATACCAATACGCTGGCACTGCCCACCGGAAAACTCGTGCGGGTAGCGGTTAATCAGGTTAGGCAGTAACCCCACTTTCATCATCATCGCCTTTACGCGGTCACGGACTTCCTGCCCAGGCAGATTCGGGTGATAAGTCCGCAGCGGTTCGGCGATAATTTCACCGATGGTCATACGTGGGTTTAACGATGCCAGCGGATCCTGGAAAATCATCTGGATGTCACTGCGCACTGCCCGCCACTCATCGGGTTTCATGCCAAGCAAATCTTTGCCGAGCCAGGCGACTTTACCATCAGTCGCTTTTACCAGACCGATAATCGCACGCGCAAACGTCGATTTCCCGCAACCCGATTCCCCCACTACGCCTAATGTTTCTCCCTCATACAGACGTAGGGTCACGCCATCAACGGCTTTCAGCGTTTTCGACGGTTGCCAGAACCACTGTTTACCATCTTTGATGTCGAAATGGACTTTCAGATCGGCAATTTCGAGGAGTACTTTTCGTTGTTCGGTTACCGCATTCATACCAGTTCCTCCACCGGTTTAAAGCAGGCGCGCAGACGGCCCGGACTAAACTCTTCCAGTGGCGGAGCACTGTTACAGATTTCCATGGCATGCGGGCAACGGGGCTGGAACGGGCAGCCTTTCGGTAAACGCAACAGATTCGGCGGATTACCCGGGATAGTCAGCATTTCTTCCCCTTCGGCATCCAGACGCGGGACGGCATTAAGCAGGCCAATCGAATACGGATGAACCGGCTTATAAAAGACATCGCGCGCACTGCCATACTCCATCGTGCGTCCGGCATACATCACTAACACCTTGTCGCAAATACCAGCAACAACACCGAGGTCGTGAGTAATCATAATAATTGCGGTATTGAATTCACTTTTCAGTTCATTCAGCAGCGTCATGATTTGCGCCTGAACCGTGACATCCAGCGCAGTAGTGGGTTCATCGGCAATCAGTAACTTTGGCCTGCACAGAAGCGCCATGGCGATCATCACACGTTGCCGCATCCCGCCGGAGAATTCATGCGGATACATTTTCATTCGCTTACGCGCTTCCGGCATTTTCACCGCATCCAGCATCCTGACTGATTCTTCAAAGGCTTCCGCTTTGCTCATACCTTTATGTAGCATCAGAACTTCCATTAACTGTTCGCCAACCCGCATATACGGATTCAGAGAGGTCATGGGATCCTGGAAGATCATCGAGATTTGCTCGGCGCGTAGCTTGTTCAGCTCACGCTCCGGTAAGTTCAGGATCTCACGACCGTTGAATGTAGCGGAGCCGCCAATCCGGCCATTTGCGGCCAGCAGGCCCATCAAGGCAAATGCAGTCTGCGACTTACCTGAACCAGACTCACCAACAATACCCAGCGTTTCCCCGGCGCGTAGTGAAAAGTTTAAATCGTTTACTGCAGTAACATCACCATCTGGGGTGGCAAACGTCACACGCAGATCGGTAACGTTTAGCAGTGCGTTAGCCTGTTGTTGCGCGAGCGGCGCGGTTGAGGTCTCAATTACGCTCATGGCGGCACTCCTTAACGGTCTTTCGGGTCGAGGGCATCACGCAGGCCATCGCCAATAAAGTTAAAACAAAATAGCGTCACCACCAGGAACCCTGCCGGAAACAGCAGTAACCATGGTGATACTTCCATCGAGTTGGCACCATCGCTGAGCAGTGCGCCCCAGCTACTTAGCGGCTCTTGTGTGCCAAGTCCCAGGAAGCTCAGGAACGATTCAAACAGGATCATGCTGGGAACCAGCAATGAGGCGTAGACCACCACCACACCGAGTACGTTTGGCACAATGTGGCGCACAACAATACGCACGGTAGACACCCCACCGACCTGGGCTGCTTCAATAAACTCTTTGCGCTTCAGGCTCAGCGTCTGGCCACGAACGATACGCGCCATATCAAGCCAGGACACCATCCCAATCGCCACAAAGATTAACAGGATGTTTTGCCCAAAGAAGGTAACCAACAGAATAACGAAGAACATGAACGGGAAGGAGTTAAGGATTTCCAGCAGACGCATCATCACAGAGTCGATTTTGCCGCCCAGGTAACCCGACAGTGAACCGTACAGCGTGCCCACAATCACCGCCACCAGCGCCGCAGCAATCCCCACCATCAACGAGATCCGTCCACCAATAGCCACCCTCACCAGCAGATCACGGCCAGATGAGTCAGTGCCAAAATAGTGCCCAGACTCCGTATCAGGCGCGCTGGACATCATGCCCCAGTCAGTATCGAAGTAGGTAAACTGCGATAACATGGGTGCCAACGTCACAAACAGCGCAATAATCACCAGCACCACGAGGCTGGCTACTGCCGCTCGGTTATGCATAAAGCGTCGACGAGCGTCCTGCCACAGGCTGCGGCCTTCGACCTCCAGCTTCTCACTGAAATTCTCCAGCGCTTCGCTGTTTTTCTTACTTAACATCATAGCGAGCTCCAGTATCAGTAACGGATTTTCGGGTCGATTACGGCATACAGCACATCGACAATCGCGTTAAACACGATGGTCAGCGCGCCAACCAGAATAGTCAGGCTCAGTACCAGCGAGTAATCGCGGTTTAATGCGCCATTCACAAACAACTGCCCAATCCCTGGTAAACCATAGATAGTTTCAATAACCATCGAACCGGTAATAATGCCGACAAACGCGGGCCCCATATAGGACAACACCGGCAACAGCGCAGGTTTTAACGCATGGCGGAAAATAATCCGTCGCATCGGCAACCCTTTAGCACGCGCGGTCCGAATAAAGTTAGAGTGCAGCACTTCAATCATCGAGCCGCGGGTAATACGCGCAATACTGGCAATATAGGCCAGGGATAGCGCCACCATGGGCAGGATCATAAATTTCAGCGCCCCACCGTTCCAACCGCCACCGGGTAGCCATTTCAGTGTGATCGCAAATATCATGACTAATAAGGGGGCAACGACAAAACTGGGGATCACCACCCCGGTCATCGCCACCCCCATAACCGTATAATCCCAACGCGTGTTTTGCTTCAACGCGGCGATTACGCCCGCACTAACACCGATCACCACCGCCAGAATAAAGGCCGCAGCCCCCAGCTTCGCGGAAACCGGAAAGCTTGACGCGACCAGGTCATTAACGGTGTAGTCTTTATATTTAAAGGATGGTCCAAAATCACCGTGCGCCAGCTGTTTCAGATAGCTAAAGTACTGCGTTGAGATCGGATCATTAAGATGGTATTTCGCTTCAATATTCGCCAGAACTTCTGGCGGTAAGGCGCGCTCTCCGGTGAAAGGACTTCCCGGCGCAAGACGCATCATAAAGAATGAAATCGTAATAAGAATAAATAGTGTCGGAATCGCTTCCAGACAGCGGCGTAATATAAATTTCAACATTGCCCGTACCTTCTGGCGTGTGCCTTTATACCCGTCATACTTCAAGCTGCAGGTGCCTTGGCTTTGCTCGCTCACGCCAGTCACTTACTTAAGTAAGCTCCTGGCGATTCGCTGCGTTGCCGCCTTCCTGCAACGTGAATTATTTAGGGTATACCTCTCTTTGTCTAAAGAGGTATTTATAGTTCGAAGAAAAAGACACTGTAGGGCAACCTTAATCGCCCCACGTCTTGCCATTAATGCTTGATAATATACAAGTCTTTAACGTGGATATTATCCATCGGGTCTTTACCGGAGTATCCGCCTACCCAAGGTTTCACCAGACGGGCGTTGACGTAGTAGAACACCGGTACAATTGCAGAGTCTTTATCCAGCAGCTGTTCTGCTTGCGAATACAGTTCACTGCGCTGAGCATCATCAGTTGCTTTCAGGGTATCAGCAATCAACTTGTCAAATGCAGGGCTCTTATAGTGGACGGTGTTGTTGGAGCTATCGGACAGTACCATATTCAGGAAAGACGTCGGTTCGTTATAATCCGCACACCAGCCTGCGCGTGAAACATCATAGTTGCCCTGATGACGCGTATCGAGGAACGTCTTCCACTCCTGATTTTCCAGCTTCACATTCGCACCCAGATTTTTCTTCCAGATTGATGCCGCAGCGATAGCCAGCTTCTTGTGCAGATCGGAGGTGTTATACAGCAGATCAAAGGTCAACGGTTTTTCAGCGGTGAAGCCAGCTTCGGCCAGCAGTTTTTTCGCCTCTTCGTTACGTTTTTCCTGTGACCACTTGAACCACTCTGGCTCAACCAGTTTAGCGCCATCAGTATACGGCGGGGTAAAGCTATAGGCGGGCAGATCGCCCTGGTTTTTCACTTTGTTGACGATGATGTCACGATCCAGCGCCAGCTTCAGGGCGGTACGTACACGAACATCGTTGAACGGTGCTTTTTGGTTGTTAATTTCGTAATAGTAGGTGCACAGATAAGGATCAACGTGAACTTCGTTCGGGATCTCTTTTTTCAGTTTCTGGAATAACTCAATCGGCATGTTGTTATAGGTCATGTCGATTTCACCGCTGCGATAGCGGTTCACGTCAGTCACTTCAGAAGAAATTGGCAGGTATGTGACCTGGTTAATAATGGTTTTCGCGTTGTCCCAGTAGTGAGTATTACGCTCAAGTACAATACGCTCGTTGACAACCCAGTCTTTCAGTTTATAAGAGCCGTTAGAAACGATGTTAGCGGGCTGGGTCCATTTTTCACCGAATTTTTCCACCACGGCTTTAGGCACAGGGGAAAGAGAAGAGTGCACAAGGAGTTTGTAGAAATAAGGAACAGGTTCACTCAGAGTCACTTCAAAGGTATGGTCATCAATCGCTTTTACACCGAGATCGGTAACTGGCTTCTTACCAGCGATGATGTCATCAATATTGACAATATGTCCGTACTGTAAATAGCTGGCGTACGGTGAAGCAGTATTGGGGTTCGCCAGACGTTGCCAGCTATAGACGAAATCTTGTGCGGTAACAGGCGTTCCGTCAGACCATTTAGCGTCTTTACGCAGATGGAATGTCCAGACTTTAAAATCTTTATTTTCCCATTTATCAGCCACACCCGGCGATGGTTTGCCATCAACGTCACTGATTAATAAACCTTCAAATAAATCACGGCTAATGTTGGATTCCGGTACACCTTCGATTTTATGCGGATCGAGTGACTGAACTTCCGAACCATTATTACGCACCAGAGTCTGCTTCTCAGCCAACTGAACGCCTGCTGGTACCACTGCTGCTGTAGCAACATTTCCAGCGATTAGCGCAGTTAGGATCCCCGCAGCTACTAAACTTTTTTTAGTGATGTTAGTCATTGTGTTTGTACTCCCTCATTATTATGGCTGGTTTTATAACCAGACTGTTAATCCTGTCAGGATCCCTGTACGACACCGGAGATTTTCTGCCGTCAGGTGTTTTTTTGTTTACTGCTCGCTATCACCGACTTTATTTATTCTGGCGATTCGTTTGATCGCCTTGCGTCGATTATCTACGTGCCTCCCCTGCCGGAAGCACGCTATTACCCTGTTGAGAGAGATTAAATGAAAATTATTCTCATCAACGTGAAATCTTCTGCTAAATACCTGGCCGGAAAGTATCAAATGCGTTTCTTCACCGCCAATACATTTTACAGATTTGTTAACCAATTCTCTTTTATCGAAAAAAAAACGCACAACAAAAGCATTAATACAGCGATTTTTTAAAAATAAAATCAATTTATTCAATGCATTACGTGAGTCACCCGACTCATCGCCCTGTCCGGCATCGAAGAGACGTCAAAATGCACATAAATTTAACAATTGGTTATTAATTAGCACATTCATCTAAATTAGGTGCTGAAATAACTAATAACATTTCGATAATCCTTCAGCAAGCCCAAGAGTATGATGTTAATAAAATAACAATGCGGCCCTGGTTCATCTGTTCTGCTGAAAAGATAATTGTGTTGAAAATCAATACATAAAAATGCAGTGGCTATCAGCATCTTTTATTACTGCTATGGCGCGTTTCAACTTTAGTGAGAAGTATTACTGATAATGGCGGGAAACGGAGCCTGGAAGCAGCTCCGTTTATATTGATTCGGTGGATTCAGGCAAGTAAGCCCGGGAAAATGGATTTGATCCCGGTCACAATGAACTCAATGCCCAACGCCATGAGTAACAACCCCATAATACGCGTAATGACGTTGATGCCCGTTTGGCCCAGCAGGCGAACTAACCACGGCGCCATACGAAACAATCCCCAACAGCACAGCGCAAACAGCGCAATCGCCACGAAAAAGCCGAACAGATTAATAGCACTATGGTAACGCGTGCCCCAGACGATCGTTGAGCTTATTGCCCCCGGTCCCGCCATTAACGGCAGCGCTAACGGGACAACGCCAATGCTCTCGCGTATCGCCGTCTCCGACTTTTCCTGCTTGTTTTGCTTATCTTCCCCAAGTTTTCCGCTGATCATCGACATCGCGATAGTCACGACCAGGATACCACCGGCAATCCTGAACGAATCAATTGAGATACCAAACAATTGCAGAATTCCATCCCCCAGAAACAGAGAGATCCACAGAATGATAGCAACCGACAGGTTTGCCGTAAGGTTGGTTTTATTGCGTGCGGCAGCGGTCTGGTAGCTGGTCATGCTGATAAAGACAGGGATGATCCCTACCGGGTTGACCAATGCAAATAACCCAATGAAAAATTTAAAATAAACAGGAAAATCGAATAGCGTATGGATCACGGTTAGCTCCGAAGCGTTAGCCGGATAAAATGAGTCATAAAATTGATGAAATCCGCGCTGAAGATACGCCTTTTGTCAGCATACTTCACCTGCTATCTGCGTATATCTACGTAAATACGCTACCATTACTCAGTGTTATTAATATGTATTAAATATGCTAATGTTAACCTCATTCATTACATCAATTTTTTAACACTTACCAAGAAACGCTAAAAGGGCCTGCTGAAAGGTGTCAGCTTTGCGGAAATTTGATCCAGATCACGCAATTACTACTCAGAAGTGAGTAATCTTGCTTACGCCACTTGGAGGTAACGCGTTAGAGTTAAATGACGCTAACGCATAAGCTCTTTTAGTAAATCAAAGTAAAGTGGACGTTAATTAACCGTTTGATTTTCAAAACGTTATACAATTTTTCGTCGGTCTGTCTATACTCTCGTATCGAGCAGATGATTTACTAAAAAAGTTTAACATTATCAGGAGAGCATTATGGCTGTTACTAATGTCGCTGAACTTAACGCACTTGTAGAGCGCGTAAAAAAAGCCCAGCGTGAATATGCCAGTTTCACTCAAGAACAGGTTGACAAAATCTTCCGCGCCGCCGCTCTGGCAGCCGCAGACGCTCGAATCCCTCTCGCGAAAATGGCCGTTGCCGAATCCGGCATGGGCATCGTTGAAGACAAAGTGATCAAAAACCACTTTGCTTCCGAATACATTTACAATGCTTATAAAGATGAAAAGACCTGTGGTGTTCTGTCTGAAGACGACACTTTCGGTACTATCACTATCGCTGAACCGATTGGTATCATCTGCGGTATCGTTCCGACCACTAACCCGACATCTACCGCTATCTTCAAATCGCTGATCAGCCTGAAGACGCGTAACGCAATCATCTTCTCTCCACATCCGCGTGCTAAAGATGCCACTAACAAAGCGGCTGACATCGTTCTGCAGGCTGCTATCGCTGCGGGTGCACCGAAAGATCTGATCGGCTGGATCGATCAACCTTCCGTTGAACTGTCTAATGCGCTGATGCATCACCCGGACATTAACCTGATCCTTGCGACCGGCGGCCCAGGCATGGTTAAAGCAGCATACAGCTCCGGTAAACCAGCAATCGGTGTAGGTGCAGGTAACACCCCGGTTGTTATTGACGAAACTGCGGATATTAAGCGCGCGGTTGCTTCTGTTCTGATGTCTAAAACCTTCGATAACGGCGTAATCTGTGCTTCTGAACAGTCCGTTGTTGTTGTTGACTCTGTATACGATGCAGTTCGTGAACGTTTCGCTAGCCACGGCGGCTACATGCTGCAGGGTAAAGAGCTGAAAGCTGTTCAGGACGTTATCCTGAAAAATGGCGCACTGAACGCCGCTATCGTTGGTCAGCCGGCATATAAAATTGCTGAACTGGCAGGCTTCTCGGTTCCGGAAACAACTAAGATCCTGATCGGTGAAGTGAAAGTTGTTGATGAAAGCGAGCCGTTTGCTCACGAAAAACTGTCCCCGACGCTGGCGATGTACCGTGCGAAAGATTTCGAAGATGCGGTAGACAAAGCAGAGAAACTGGTTGCGATGGGTGGTATCGGCCACACTTCTTGCCTGTACACTGACCAGGACAACCAACCAGAACGCGTTGCTTACTTCGGTCAGATGATGAAAACTGCGCGTATCCTGATTAACACCCCGGCTTCACAGGGTGGTATCGGCGACCTGTACAACTTTAAGCTCGCACCTTCCCTGACTCTGGGTTGTGGTTCCTGGGGTGGTAACTCCATCTCTGAAAACGTTGGTCCTAAGCACCTGATCAACAAGAAAACCGTTGCTAAGCGAGCTGAAAACATGTTGTGGCACAAACTTCCGAAATCTATCTACTTCCGTCGTGGCTCACTGCCAATCGCGCTGGATGAAGTGATTACCGATGGTCACAAACGTGCTCTGATCGTGACCGACCGCTTCCTGTTTAACAACGGTTATGCAGACCAGATCACCTCCGTTCTGAAAGCAGCCGGCGTTGAAACCGAAGTGTTCTTTGAGGTTGAAGCTGACCCGACTCTTAGCGTTGTTCGTAAAGGTGCTGAGCTGGCTAACTCCTTCAAGCCTGACGTTATCATCGCACTGGGCGGTGGTTCCCCGATGGACGCCGCGAAAATCATGTGGGTGATGTACGAACATCCGGAAACCCATTTCGAAGAGCTGGCGCTGCGCTTTATGGACATCCGTAAACGTATCTATAAGTTCCCGAAAATGGGCGTGAAAGCGAAAATGATCGCCGTCACCACCACTTCCGGTACCGGTTCTGAAGTGACTCCGTTTGCGGTTGTTACCGACGATGCAACGGGTCAGAAATACCCGCTGGCTGACTACGCATTGACCCCAGACATGGCAATTGTCGATGCCAACCTGGTTATGGATATGCCGAAATCACTGTGTGCATTCGGTGGTCTGGATGCGGTGACTCACGCTCTGGAAGCTTACGTTTCCGTACTGGCATCTGAATTCTCTGACGGTCAGGCTCTGCAAGCGCTGAAACTGCTGAAAGAAAACCTGCCTGCGTCCTACCATGAAGGTTCTAAGAACCCGGTAGCGCGTGAGCGTGTTCACAGTGCAGCGACCATCGCCGGTATTGCGTTTGCTAACGCCTTCCTGGGTGTATGTCACTCAATGGCGCACAAGCTGGGTTCTCAGTTCCACATTCCTCACGGTCTGGCGAACGCCCTGCTGATCAGCAACGTCATTCGTTATAACGCGAACGACAACCCGACTAAACAGACTGCTTTCAGCCAGTATGATCGTCCGCAAGCGCGTCGTCGCTACGCAGAAATCGCAGACCATCTGGGTTTAAGCGCACCGGGCGACCGTACTGCGGCTAAAATCCAGAAACTGCTGGCATGGCTGGAAGAAATCAAAGCTGAACTGGGTATTCCAAAATCTATCCGTGAAGCTGGCGTTCAGGAAGCTGACTTCCTGGCACACGTCGACAAACTGTCCGAAGATGCGTTTGACGACCAGTGCACCGGTGCTAACCCGCGTTACCCGCTGATTTCTGAACTGAAACAGATCCTGCTGGATACTTACTACGGTCGTGAGTATAGCGAAGGTGAAACTGCGGCTAAAACTGAGCCAGCAGCAGCGCCTAAAGCTGAGAAAAAAGCGAAAAAATCCGCTTAATGCACTCACATAAGCTTTAGTATCTTCATAAACGGCCCTTTGGGGCCGTTTTTTTTGCCATACTCAGCGAAAATCAGACTATGCAGACGCCCGCCATCGGGGTGAAAAGGCGTAAGGGAAATAAGTGTGAGAGTGACACCAGAAGGCAATACCGCAGGGTAGCGCTTCTGGCTAAAGCAGAGACCTACCCTGCGATTTTAACTCAGCAGGAGAACAGAGGGTTAATCGTGGCTGTGACGTTCCTGAATGGCCGTCAGAGAGCCTTCAGACTGTGCTTCCTTATAATGCTTACGACACACCGATACATAGCGTTCATTTCCGCCTATAACGACCTGCTCACCTTCGTTATAAGGTCTTCCGGCCTGATCAAGGCGTAATACCATGCTGGCCTTACGGCCACAGAAACAAATCGTTTTTAATTCAACCAGCTTATCTGACCATGCAAGTAGGTATTCACTTCCGCCGAATAGCTCACCGCGAAAATCGGTGCGTAAGCCGTAACACAACACGGGAATATCCAGCTGATCAACAACCTCTGATAATTCATAAACCTGCTGTCGCGTCAGAAACTGAGACTCATCAACCAGCACGCAGTGAATTCGTTGCTGCGCGTTCTCCGCACGAATCTCCTCGAACAATGATGAATTTTGGTTAAACAATTTTGCAGGTGACGACAGGCCTATACGTGAACTTACTTTTCCCGCGCCAAAACGGTCATCAATTTCCGCTGTATATACAACGGCACGCATCCCACGTTCCTGATAATTGTATGAAGATTGCAGCAATGCCGTCGACTTGCCTGCATTCATTGCAGAATAGTAAAAATAAAGCTGTGCCATTGTGTATCGGCCCTCACCGGGGAAAATAAATATGGGCAGGATTGTATCATATTTCACAAACATGTCGGTGCAGCGTGACATCCAGGATGTATAAAAGAACGTGCGAACATCGCCCTGTTTAGTCTAAATACCTCGCAGCGCGGAAGTGTCCTTGAGTACTTTCTCAAGGGCACGATAGAGTTAAAGCACGCAGCCAAAGCACAAACAACCAGAAGTATGATGTGTATATACACATTCTTTCACAAATAGTGCTCCTGAAATTCATCAACGTCACTTATCAACACCGTGCAATAAAGAAACCCTGCCCTTATTGTTATTGCATCTAACGATAGCCACCTTGTAATAGGGGATTCCCGTAAGCAAAACTAATACAAAAGGTTGAAATCACTGCAAAGAGATACTATTTGTACACCATGAAATGTGACCTGAATCTTGAATTTTTACTCGCTGCCGCCGGGAAGCCCGCATACCAATAAGCCTTTTTTATGCCCGACATCGTCGTAAAATTAAGACAGAACAATTAATACAGACACTAAATAAAGAGCAATTTTGAATTCCTTACATTCCTGGCTATTGCACAACTGAATTTATCGCTCTATTATTAGCTCAACAAACCACCCCCAATATAAGTTTGAGATTACTACAATGAGCGAAGCACTTAAAATTCTGAACAACATCCGTACTCTTCGTGCGCAGGCGAGAGAATGTACTCTGGAAACGCTTGAAGAAATGCTGGAAAAATTAGAAGTTGTAGTTAGCGAGCGTCGCGAAGAAGAAAGCGCTGCCGCTGCTGAAGTTGAAGAGCGCACTCGTAAACTGCAACAATATCGTGAAATGCTGATTGCTGATGGTATTGATCCGAACGAACTGCTGAATAGCATGGCTGCTGTTAAGTCCGGCACCAAAGCTAAACGCGCAGCACGTCCGGCTAAATATAGCTACGTTGATGAAAACGGTGAAACTAAAACCTGGACTGGCCAGGGTCGTACACCGGCTGTGATCAAAAAAGCGATGGAAGAACAAGGTAAACAACTGGATGATTTCCTGATCAAGGAATAATTCAGAAATAGTTTGCTTAAAATCCCGCCACTGGCGGGATTTTTTTTACCCGTACTGCGCCCATCACCCTACCCAAATTAGGTATAAAAAAACGGCGCTGGATTAGCAGCGCCGTTCTGTCCTTATAATACCGCGAGGTTACTTCTTAATACCCATCTCATCTTCAAGCCATGCTTTAAATTCAGCGCCAAGCGTATTATGGCGAATACCATATTCAACGAACGCCTGCATATAGCCCAGCTTATTGCCACAGTCATGGCTTTTGCCCTTCATGTGATAGGCTTCTACCGTTTCTTTTTCGATCAGCATATCGATAGCATCGGTCAGCTGAATTTCATCACCTGCTCCCGGAGGTGTTTTTGCCAGCAGAGGCCAGATATCCGCACTGAGAACATAACGCCCCACAACGGCCAGATTAGAGGGCGCAACGTCTGCTTTCGGTTTTTCTACCACGCCAACCATCGGTACGCTTTCACCAGGCGTTAATTCAACGCCCTTGCAATCAACAACACCATAAGCCGTTACGTCTGCTACAGGCTCAACCATAATCTGGCTGCTGCCTGTTTCTTCAAAACGGTGGATCATTTCAGCAAGGTTGTCACGGGATAAATCGGATTCGTATTCGTCAAGAATAACATCCGGCAGGATGACCGCAACGGGTTCATCGCCAACAACCGGATGGGCACACAATACCGCGTGCCCCAGACCTTTTGCCAGCCCCTGACGCACCTGCATAATAGTGACATGCGGAGGGCAAATAGATTGCACTTCTTCCAGAAGCTGACGTTTTACGCGTTTTTCCAGCATCGCTTCAAGTTCAAAGCTGGTATCAAAGTGGTTTTCAATTGAATTCTTAGACGAGTGAGTCACGAGTACAATTTCAGTGATGCCCGCAGCAATACATTCGTTTACGACGTACTGAATTAATGGCTTATCAACCAACGGTAGCATCTCTTTCGGGATTGCCTTCGTAGCCGGTAACATCCTGGTTCCTAATCCCGCAACCGGGATAACGGCCTTTTTGACTTTTGAATTTAGGGCAGCCATTTAAAACTCTCCTGGACTGTTCATATATTGAACGTGTTCATCAATCTGTTTCGCATCCGAGTATATCAGTACCGCAGTAAGCTTCTGGTCTGAAAAGGACGCACGTCGGTATAATTAAGATAAATACGAATAAATCTGCCGCTGATAGTAGCACTCACAGCGTAAGGGAGGTAAACCAATTTCATTCACTCCCCTCTCGATTGTTCATTCCGCAGACAACATCAGGCGCAGGCGACCGCCTGCCCCCCAAATTTGGCACTGCCAGGATTCACAGCGATGACTTAGCTGATTCAAATACGTATTACCTAACGTGCCCAGCGGAACACCATTACTGATTTGTACGTGATGTGAACCGGTATTTAATGTCGCATTCAGCCCAGCCGATACCAGAATCAGATTTTTTAATCCACTATGGTAATACCCCACCAGCAGTGGAAACTGTCCGGGTAAATTAGCCTGACGCAGTAAATGATTCACCTGTTTCAATAACGCACCGAGCTCAGGCAAACGTTGATTCTGATGGGTGAGCTGTTCTTGCAGCAAACCATTAAACAGCGCGCGCAGTAATAATGCAGCCAGGACACCATTATCCCCGGCCCTTGTCACATCCAGACAATAGAAGGCGAGATCGTGGTCCGACAATGGAGCAATATCCAGCACCAGTCCAGGTTGATCAGCGGCGACCAACTGGCGGTAGTTGACCCGACAATGCGAGATGACCTGCGACACGGGGGGCTGCAATTCTTGCAACAGTTTTGCAGCAGCTGCAGGATCGCCCACCATCGCATCCCAGTCACGAAACAGGCGCTCTTCTTCTTCCACGCGAGAATTAAACATATTGGGATAAAGACACGCAAAAACGGTTTCTCGCAGGCGGTTAAGGTCCTTCACAGGCTTTAAAAGGACATCATCCACACCGAGTCGTAATGCTTTGGCAATATCGGCCATATTTTCCGTTGCGGAGATCACCAGAATAGGCGTCTGATCGCCACGATTACGCAGATACTCAACCAGTTTAAGGCCGTTCATTCTCGGCATAGCGAGATCGCAAATCATCAGGTCGGGGGTGAAGCGCCCCAGTAACTCCAGCGCATCAAGCCCGTCTCCCGCTACTGCTGTTGTCGCTCCCAAAGAGGAAAACCATGAATCCAGAAGCGAGCGAAATACCGGCTCATCTTCAACGATAAGAATCTGTTTTCCGACCAATGGCTGCGTCATATTCTCCCCCCTGACTGGCTTTAGTAAATAGTGGCATGCTATTGCAACTCACGCCTGTCAGAATTTGCTTAAGTGTTGATGAAAAATGCGTTAAACGTTGGTTTTTACCAGGGGCAGAAGCTCATCCATTTTCTTCTCGACCGCTAACTGCCCGGCAGCAATAGCAGCACTGGCGCGATGGAAATCCAGCGTAGATATTTGCGGACAAAACGGCTGAATCAGAATATCAGGTGGATCTCCAGCCATACGGTTGCGCTTGAGACGGTTTTCCAGAACCTGAATCGAGGTCGTCATGATCTCCATCGCCGTAGGTGCCGTGACTGCACGCCGGGCCGTAATGTTGCTCAAACGTTCTTTCAGGCGGGCATGCCATGACAGCTCATCATCATCGTTCGATTCGGTTTCACTATTGACGTTGAAGGAGAGCAGATCCTGTTGCATCAGGTGCGCATCATGTTGCAGGTCGACTGCAATAACGATATCGGCCCCCAACGCACGCGTCAGGGAGACGGGTACAGGGTTCACCACCGCGCCATCAACCAGCCAATAACCATTATGCGCCACAGGTGACATCAGGCCAGGAATACTGCAGGAGGCACGGACGGCAAGATGCAAATCACCTTCGGTAAACCAGAGTTCACGGCCCGTACTTAGATTGGTTGCGACAGTAGCAAAACGACGTGAGCATTGTTCGATAGATTCTACCGGCATGACATTCCGATACTGATTGAATACCCGTTCGCCGCGCAATAATCCGCCCCTGCGCCACGAGAGATCCATCAGGCGTAAAACATCCCAGTAACTGAAGGAGCAAACCCACTGTTCAAGCGCGGGGAGTTTGTTACATGCGTAGGCGGCTCCGACCAGTGAGCCAATGGAACACCCTGCCACAATATCAATATCAATGCCCATGTGTTTCAGGGCTTTGATCACACCAATATGCGACCAGCCGCGTGCTGCGCCGGAACCTAGCGCCAGCCCAATTTTTATTTTTCTCATTATACCTACAGACTTCCCCTGGCTTGCAGACGTAGCAACATCGCCACGGCTCAGTTAACATAGTGCCACCCTGGCGTTTTTACGCCGTTTTTTTATTCCAGGGAGTACTTTGTGTCTCAGCTTTGTCCCTGTGGTAGCGCTGTCGAGTATAGCCTATGTTGCTACCGTTATGTGTCCGGTGCACAAGTAGCACCTACGCCGTCACATCTCATGCGTTCTCGTTACTGTGCTTTTGTGATGAAAGACGCAGATTACCTCATCAAAACCTGGCATCCAGATTGTCATGCCGCCGATTTCCGGGATGACATTATTGCAGGATTTACCCATACCGAATGGCTGGGACTGACCGTTTTTGAACAGCAGACGGCAGAAACCGACAATATCGGCTATGTCAGTTTTGTCGCACGGTTTTCTGAACAGGGAAAAACAGGCGCAATTATCGAACGCTCTCGTTTTTTAAAAGAAAACGGTCAGTGGTACTATATCGATGGTACACGCCCGCAAATTGGACGAAACGATACCTGCCCTTGTGGCTCCGGTAAAAAATTTAAAAAGTGCTGCGGCTAATCAACGCCCGACAGTATCAATTATGCAAACATTCTCAACAGGATCTCCGCTGCAAATGCATTCATTACAACGAAAAGTGCTGCGTACAATTTGCCCGGACCAAAAAGGTCTGATCGCGCGCATTACTAACATCTGTTACAAGCACGAACTGAACATCGTGCAAAACAATGAGTTCGTGGACCACCGTACCGGGCGTTTTTTCATGCGCACCGAGCTGGAAGGCATTTTTAACGATGTCACACTGCTGACCGATCTGGACAGCGCGCTACCAGAAGGTTCCATTCGCGAGCTTACGCCTGCGGGACGGCGCCGCATCGTTATTTTAGTCACCAAAGAAGCCCACTGTTTGGGCGATCTGTTAATGAAGGCCAATTACGGCGGACTGGATGTTGAAATTGCCGCGGTTATCGGCAACCACGACACGCTGCGTTCCCTGGTTGAGCGTTTTGATATTCCTTTTGAGCTGGTCAGCCACGAAGGATTAACGCGTGACGAACATGACCAGAAAATGGCCGATGCTATCGACGCACATCAGCCAGACTATGTCGTGCTGGCAAAATATATGCGTGTCCTGACGCCGACATTTGTTTCTCGCTTCCCGAATAAGATTATCAATATCCACCACTCATTCCTGCCAGCGTTTATTGGTGCTCGCCCGTACCATCAGGCCTATGACCGCGGTGTGAAGATCATCGGTGCGACGGCGCATTATGTGAATGATAACCTCGATGAAGGTCCGATCATCATGCAGGACGTGATTCATGTGGATCATACCTATACCGCAGAGGATATGATGCGTGCCGGTCGTGACGTTGAAAAAAACGTATTAAGCCGCGCGCTTTATCAGGTTCTCGCGCAGCGTGTCTTTGTTTACGGTAACCGAACGATTATTCTGTAATCGATTGATAATTTTATTGGTTACCTTTACATCTTTACGCGTAAAAATCAGGCAACCAGTTCTTTTTTATCAACGGAATGCTTTACAGGGGCGCATCATTTGATATGATGCGCCCCGCTTCCAAAGGAAGCAGGCCAGTAACATAGCATTACCCCGTGGTGGGGTTCCCGAGCGGCCAAAGGGAGCAGACTGTAAATCTGCCGTCATCGACTTCGAAGGTTCGAATCCTTCCCCCACCACCATTATTCACTACAGTGATGTAGTAACCCCAATAAGCTATGCTGAAGTTTGCACTTACTGGGAAGGGTGAGAATCTTCGATTAAGGTTCGACTCGAGCGAAAGCGAGAGAACGTTGCCAGCGGCAACGGCCCGAAGGGTGAGGAGCGAAGCGACGAATAATCCTTCCCCCACCACCATCCTCAAGCTTTACCTACAATTTGAATTACCCCTGGTGGGGTTCCCGAGCGGCCAAAGGGAGCAGACTGTAAATCTGCCGTCATCGACTTCGAAGGTTCGAATCCTTCCCCCACCACCATCTTCTCTTGTAAGACTTTACTAAATCATATCTCAATGCCTTATATTCTACCCAGTCGGGAAGGATGAGAAGCTTCGACTAAGGTTCGATTCGAGCGTAGCGAGAAAGCGTTGCCGCAGGCAACGACCCGAAGGGCGAAGCGCGCAGCGCTGAGTCATCCTTCCCCCACCACCATCTTCTCCTGTAAGACTTTACTAAATCATATCTCAATGCTTTATATTCTACCCTGCCGGGAAGGATGAGAAGCTTCGACTAAGGTTCGATTCGAGCGTAGCGAGAAAGCGTTGCCGCAGGCAACGACCCGAAGGGCGAAGCGCACAGCGCTGAGTCATCCTTCCCCCACCACCATTACTTCATATATCACCAACACCAAGTCCATCTGCAATACCCCATATTCTGCCCTCAATACGTGCCAGCAATTTGCCTGAGGCGCTACGCTTATCAGGCCTACAGAGAACTGACGTCTGTGTAGGCTGGATAAGGCGGTTACGCCGCCATCCGGCGTGCAGAATACAAAAAACCCCGCCGTAGCGGGGTTTGGTGCGTTACAACGCGAAATTAATGACGGGCGCGCACAATCTGATATTTACGTGTCAGATACTCGACTGGCACGCTCCAGATATGTACCAGACGCGAGAATGGGAACAACAGGAACAGCGTCATACCCAGCACAAGGTGCACACGGAAAATAAATGCCACGCCATCCAGATACTGAGACGCCCCGCCGTGGAAGGTCACCACTGATTGTGCCCAGTTCACCAGCTTCATCATTTCGCTACCGTCCATATGCTGAGCCGAGAACGGAATGGTCAGCAGGCCCAGTGCACACTGGATAACCAGAACAGACAACACCAGAATGTCGGCTCCCGTGGTCGTTGCACGCACGCGTGGACTAAACAGACGACGTTTCAGCAGCAGTACGCCCCCCACCAGGCACATCACACCACTGGCACCACCGGCAAACATCGCCATCTTTTGCTTCACTTCAAGCGGTAACCACGCTTCGTACATCCAGTGTGGCGTCAGCATCCCCAGGAAATGACCCGCGAAGATGCCAAGGATCCCAATGTGAAACAGGTTTGACGCAAGGTTCATCCCTTTGCGATCCAGCATCTGGCTGGAAGCCGCACGCCAGGTATACTGACCGTAGTCGTAACGTAACCAGCTGCCAATCAGAAAGACAGAACCCGCAATATACGGATAGATGTCAAAGAAGAACGTATTCAGGAAGTGCATTAGTTCTGTCCTCCGGTGGTGATGTTCAGGTACTGCGGCGCAACGGCCCCGGCAAAACGACGCTGGTGAGCAGAAATTTCAGACTCACCACATCCCTGGTCGGCAAAGAATTTCACCTGCTCTTCTTCCCAAACAGCATCCAGTGCCTGCGGCGTGTCGTCACGAACTTCATCCGCAATTTTTTCGGCCACTTTGTCACCGTCGATAGCGGTATTCGCCAGTTTTAACAGCAGATCGAACAGCACCGCGTAACGGCTTTCGCGCTGTTGCAGACGCGCACTGAGCAGCGCCAGAATCGGGGCGATATCCTGCAAGCCACCTAACGCTTCGCTTTTTGGCAACTGTGCGAGGTACTCCAGATACAGCGGTAAGTGATCTGGCAATTCGCGGCTATCGAGTTGTAGCCCGTGCTGTTCATACTGCGCCATCAGGTCAACCATCGCCTGTCCACGATCGCGGGATTCACCGTGAACATGTTCAAACAGCAGTAGCGAAGTCGCACGACCACGGTCGAACAGTTCGCTATAGCTTGCCTGTGCATCCAGCATGTCCTGCGCAGTTAAATCGCGCAGGAAAACGCCCAGAGTCTGGGCATCCTCTTTGTCCAGGTTTTCAGATGACGCGAGTGCATCGAAAAGTTCCTGCTGATGCTGCCACAAGGCAGCATCCGGGTACTCGAGCAGACGCGAAACAATGACGAGTTCAATCATTGGTGCGGCTCCGTTTTGCTGGTCACATCGACAGCATCGATGCGGCGACTGTTGAACAGATTGAATTTAGTATCAGAACCGTGGCAACCATCACCGAAGGTGAAACCACAACCGCTCTTCTCCGGGAATGCTTCACGCGCCAGTTCGCGATGGCTGCTCGGGATCACAAAACGATCTTCATAGTTAGCAATCGCCAGGTAACGATACATCTCTTGTGCCTGAGCTTCGGTCAGCCCGACTTCTTCCAGCGCGCGGGTATCAACTTTACCGTCTACGGTTTCTGCGCGTTTGTAGTGACGCATCGCCAGCATACGTTTCAACGCCCGCAGTACCGGCTGGGTATCACCCGCAGTCAGCAGGTTCGCCAGGTACTGAACCGGGATACGCAGGCTGTCCACGTCTGGCAGAATACCGTTGCTACCCAGTTCACCCGCGTCAGCAGCGGACTGAATCGGAGATAAAGGTGGCACATACCAGACCATCGGCAACGTGCGGTATTCGGGATGCAGCGGCAGCGCCAGCTTCCAGTCCATCGCCATTTTGTATACCGGAGACTGCTGGGCCGCGTCGATTACACTCAGCGGAATGCCATCTTTCAGTGCCTGTTCAATCACCGCTGGATCGTTTGGATCGAGGAATACGTCCAGCTGACTCTGATACAGATCTTTCTCGTTCTCGGTGCTTGCCGCGCTTTCAATCGCATCTGCGTCATACAGCAGCACGCCGAGATAACGAATACGACCTACGCAGGTTTCAGAGCAAACGGTCGGCTGACCGGCTTCGATACGCGGATAGCAGAAAATGCACTTCTCAGATTTCCCGCTCTTCCAGTTGAAGTAGATCTTCTTATACGGGCAACCGGTGATGCACATACGCCAGCCACGGCACTTGTCCTGGTCAATCAGCACGATGCCATCTTCTTCACGTTTGTAGATGGCGCCACTTGGGCAGGTCGCCACGCACGCCGGGTTCAGGCAGTGCTCGCACAGACGGGGCAGATACATCATGAAGGTGTTTTCGAACTGGCCGTACATCGCCTTCTGTATATTTTCGAAGTTCTGGTCTTTCGCCAGTTTCTCGAACTCGCCGCCCAGGTCATCTTCCCAGTTCGGACCTTTGGTGATTTTGTCCATACGCTGACCGGTAATCAGCGAGCGCGGACGGGCGATCGGCTGCGCCTTGCTATCAGCAGGTGCGTTGTGCAGCGTCTGGTAGTCGAAATCAAACGGCTCGTAGTAATCATCAATGCCCGGCAGATGCGGGTTAGCAAAGATTTTACCCAGCAGCAGCGCTTTGTTACCCATGCGCGGCACCAGCTTGCCGTTGATTTTACGGATCCAACCGCCCTTCCATTTTTCCTGGTTTTCCCAGTCAGTCGGGAACCCCGTACCGGGCTTCGTTTCAACGTTATTGAACCAGGCATATTCGGCACCTTCACGGCTGGTCCAGACGTTTTTGCAGGTTACTGAACAGGTGTGGCAACCGATGCACTTATCGAGATTCAGCACCATGCCGACTTGTGAACGAATTTTCATTTTACGCTCTCCTGTACCTGGTCATTGCCTTCACCATCCAACCAGTCAATGTTCTTCATCTTACGTACCACAACGAACTCATCACGGTTCGACCCTACGGTGCCGTAGTAGTTAAAGCCGTAGGCCAGATGTGCATAGCCGCCGATCATGTGGGTCGGTTTCGGCGTAATACGCGTTACCGAGTTATGGATCCCGCCACGCTGCTGGGTAATTTCTGAACCTGGCAGGTTCACAATACGTTCCTGCGCGTGGTACATCATGGTCATCCCGGCCGGCACACGCTGGCTGACAACGGCACGGGCGGTTAAGGCACCGTTGCTGTTGAAAACTTCGATCCAGTCGTTATCTTCGATACCCAGTTCTTTCGCATCAACTTCACTCATCCACACGATCGGACCACCGCGTCCCAGCGTCAGCATCAGCAAGTTGTCGCTGTAGGTGGAGTGGATACCCCATTTCTGGTGCGGCGTCAGGAAGTTAAGTGCTTTTTCCGGATTACCGTTAGACTTCTCGCCCATCACCTCTTTCACCGAACGGGTGTCGATTGGCGGACGATAAACCAGCAGGCTTTCACCGAAGTCGCGCATCCACTGATGATCCTGATACAACTGCTGGCGACCAGAAAGCGTGCGCCAAGGGATCAGCTCGTGAACGTTGGTATAACCGGCGTTATAAGACACATGTTCATCTTCCAGACCTGACCAGGTCGGGCTGGAGATAATTTTGCGCGGCTGCGCCTGAATATCACGGAAGCGAATCTTCTCATCTTCTTTGTTCAGCGCCAGATGCGTATGATCACGTCCGGTAAATTCACTCAGCGCTTCCCAGGCTTTCACGGCAACCTGACCATTTGTTTCCGGTGCCAGGGTGAGGATCATCTCAGCGGCATCAATAGCCGTGTTTAGACAAGGCTGTCCTTTCGCCGGGCCTTCCGCCTTGGTGTAATTGAGCTTACGCAGCAAGTCCATTTCACTCTGGGTGTTCCAGGCAATCCCTTTACCACCGTTACCGATTTTTTCCATCAACGGACCGATAGAGGTGAAGCGCTCGTAAGTTGCCGGGTAATCACGCTCAACGGTCATGATGTGCGGTGCGGTTTTGCCCGGAATCAGGTCGCATTCGCCTTTTTTCCAGTCCTTCACGTCTAACGGCTGCGCCAGTTCGGCGGCAGAGTCGTGCTGGATTGGCAGCGTCACCACGTCGGTTTCTTTCCCGAGGTGGCCTACGCAGACTTCAGAGAATTTCTTCGCGATGCCTTTGTAGATTTCCCAGTCGCTTTTCGACTCCCAGGCTGGATCAACAGCGGCAGACAGCGGATGAATAAACGGATGCATATCCGAAGTATTCATATCGTCTTTTTCATACCAGGTAGCCGTTGGCAGCACGATGTCGGAATACAGACAGGTGCTCGACAGACGGAAGTCCAGCGTCACCACCAGATCCAGTTTGCCGTCCAGCCCGTTATCCTGCCATTCCACTTCTTCTGGCTTCACGCCTCCCTGTTTACCCAGGTCCAGTCCCTGAATACCGTGCTCGGTACCCAGCAGGTACTTCAGCATGTATTCATGACCTTTACCGGAAGAACCGAGCAGGTTAGAACGCCAAATAAACAGGTTACGCGGATGGTTTTTACCGTTTTCTGGTTGTTCTGCCGCAAAGCGAATAGAACCTTCTTTCAGAGATTTAACGGTGTAATCGACGGGTGTCATCCCAGCTTTTTCCGCCTCACGCGCAATGTACAGCGGGTTAGTACCCAACTGCGGTGCGGACGGCAACCAGCCCATACGCTCGGCGCGCACGTTAAAGTCAATCAAATGGCCGCTGTAGCGGGATTTATCCGCCAGCGGAGACAGCAGTTCCTGCGCGGTGACCGTCTCATAGCGCCACTGGCTGGAGTGGTTATAGAAGTAGGAGGTGCTGTTCATGTGACGCGCCGGACGCTGCCAGTCGAGGGCAAACGCCAGGGGCTGCCAGCCGGTCTGCGGACGCAGTTTTTCCTGGCCCACATAGTGGGCCCAGCCGCCACCGCTCTGACCAACGCAGCCGCAGAAAATCAGCATGTTGATAAGGCCACGATAGTTCATATCGAGGTGGTACCAGTGGTTCAGACCCGCACCGACGATAATCATCGAACGACCGTGCGTCTTGTCGGCATTATCCGCAAATTCACGGGCGATGCGCACGATTTGAGAACGTGAAACACCGGTGATTTTTTCTGCCCACGCCGGGGTATACGCTTTTACGTCATCGTAGCTGGTCGCGCAGTTTTCATCATTCAGACCACGCTCAAGGCCGTAGTTAGCCATGGTCAGATCGTAAACGGTGGTCACCAGAGCCGTAGAGCCATCGGCCAGTTGCAGTCGTTTCACCGGCAGTTTATGCAGCAGAACGTTTTCCAGTTCGACTTTATTGAAGTGTTCAGTTCCTTCGCCACCGAAGTACGGAAAACCGACTTCAGCGATGTCATCCTGACTACCCAGCAGGCTCAGTTGCAGTTCGGTTTCGGCACCAGACGTACCGTCACGCTGCTCCAGGTTCCATTTGCCTTTTTCACCCCAGCGGAAACCAATTGAACCGTTTGGCGCAACCATTTCGCCGTTGCTGTTAATCGCGACAGTTTTCCATTCCGGGTTGTTTTCCTGGCCCAGAGAATCGACCAAATCTGCCGCACGCAGCATACGCCCAGCGGCATAGTAACCGTCACGCTCTTCAAGCATGACCAACATTGGCATGTCGGTGTAACGGCGCACGTAATCGGTAAAGTACTGGCTTGGGTTGTCGAGATGGAACTCACGCAGCATAACGTGGCCCATCGCCAGCGCCATCGCCGCATCGGTCCCCTGCTTCGGTGCCAGCCACAGGTCGCAAAGCTTGGCGATTTCTGCGTAGTCCGGCGTAATCGCGACAGTTTTGGTACCTTTGTAGCGAACTTCTGTGAAGAAGTGCGCATCCGGGGTACGGGTCTGCGGTACGTTAGAACCCCAGGCGATGATGTAACTGGAGTTGTACCAGTCAGCAGATTCAGGTACGTCTGTCTGCTCACCCCAGGTCTGCGGAGACGCAGGCGGTAAGTCGCAATACCAGTCGTAGAAGCTCAGGCAAGTACCGCCGATCAGCGACAGGTAGCGCGCGCCAGAAGCATAAGAAACCATCGACATTGCCGGGATCGGTGAGAAACCAGCAACGCGGTCAGGACCATAGGTTTTCACGGTATAGACGTTAGATGCCGCAATCAGTTCGTTTACTTCCTGCCAGGAAGAACGGACAAACCCGCCACGGCCACGCGCTTGTTTGAAGCTTTTTGCTTTATCGGCGTCTTCGATGATGGAGGCCGAGGCGTCAACGGGATCGCTGTGCAGTCTTTTCGCTTCACGCCACATCTTCATCAGACGTTTGCGCATCAGCGGATATTTGAGGCGATTTGCGCTGTAGAGATACCAGGAATAGCTCGCGCCACGCGGGCAGCCGCGAGGTTCGTGGTTTGGCAGATCAGGACGAGTACGCGGGTAGTCAGTTTGCTGGGTTTCCCAGGTTACCAGACCATTTTTCACGTAGATTTTCCAGCTGCATGAGCCGGTACAGTTTACGCCGTGGGTTGAACGCACGACTTTGTCATGCTGCCAACGCTGGCGGTATCCATCCTCCCAGTCCCTGTTGGTGTTGAGAAGCTGGCCGTGCCCATCGGCAAAGGTTTCGCCCTTCTGTTTGAAGTAGCGAAACCGGTCCAGGAATTTACTCATCGGTTTTCTCCTGTAGGAGCCTGACGGCTCTCTGATAAATCGACATTGCTTGATTGGGAGTGAAGGTAACGCTCTGAAAGGGCGTGATAATTGATAACGATCAAGGCAGACAGGGATGAAAAATGAGGGTTGGTTTTTACATACCCCCAAAGTGGGATATTAATATTTAACGTAATAAATTGAATTTAAAGGATTTTAAATAATTCACTTATCATGCAAATGTTAAATTCTTTATAAGTGGGTATTAAGGGGTATCCCCCCTGCTTAGCATATTGCGTACGCCGTTCTCACAGGCTGTTGTCATGCCACAATACAAAAGTATGTTGTAACTAATTACAGGCAAAAAAAAGCGCGGTATAACGCCGCGCAATGGATAATCAACCTACACTTCATCCTTCAAACTGCTTCTGCGTTGGCTGCGCTCGTTCTCCCCAGTCACTTACTTCAGTAAGCTCCTGGGGATTTCTCACTTGCCGCCTTGATGCAGTTAGAATGATTTTGTGTATACCTCTTTTTTACTTTTTAGAATGACGTCCGTATACCACCCAGGTGATGACCACGCAGGCGACATAGAAGATCAGAAATACTTTCATCGCACCGACCGGAGAACCGGTTAATGCCAGGGACGTACCAAATGCTTTCGGGATAAAGAAGCCGCCGATCGCACCAATAGCAGAGATAAAGCCCAACGCTGCCGCAGTGTCGGTTGCCGCCTCGCGCATCGCTTTCTCTTCTGAACCGCCTTCAGCTTTCACTCTGTCCATCGTCAGCTTACGGAAGATGACAGAGATCATCTGGAAGGTTGAACCACTCCCCAGCCCGGCCGTCAGGAACAGCGCCAGGAACACGGCGAAGAAGGCAATGAAGTTGCCGCCGACACCGTTTGATGGCAGCGTCAGGAACAATAAGGCACTGAAAATAGCCATCAGCACGAAGTTCACCAGCGTGACGCGGGTCCCGCCCAGACGGTCAGAGATTGCGCCGCCCGCAGAACGCGCCAAAGCGCCAATGAACGGACCAAAGAAGGCGTAATGCAGGATCTGCACCTCAGGGAACTGCGTTTTTGACAGCATCGCGAAACCTGCGGAGAAGCCGATGAAAGAGCCGAAGGTTGCCAGATACAGCAGGCTCATAATCCACAAATGCCCGCGTTTCAGCACCGGCAATTGCTCTTTCAGCGAGGCTTTTGAGGTTGCCAGTTCGTTCATACCGAACCATGCGGCCAGCGTGAAAATAGCGAGGAACGGCACCCAAATCCATGCGGCGTTTGCCAGATACAACTGCGTGCCATCCGGTTGTTCAACGCCGTGGCTGCCAAAAGCGGCGAAGATGGACAGTGAGACCACCAGCGGCGCAACCAACTGCATCACGCTGACGCCCATGTTGCCCAGGCCGCCGTTCAACCCCAGCGCGCCGCCCTGTTTCTGTTTTGGAAAGAAGAAGCTGATATTTGCCATGCTGGAAGCAAAGTTCGCACCGGCAAAACCGCACAGCAGGGAGATAATAATAAAGGTACTGAACGGCGTGGTGGTATCCTGCACAGCAAAGCCTAACCACACGCAGGGGATTATCAGGATACCTGTGCTGAACGCTGTCCAGCGTCGCCCACCAAACAGGGGAACCATAAAGGAGTACGGTACGCGCAGCAGCGCGCCGGAAACTGAAGGCAATGCCGTCAGCATAAACAGCTGCTCAGTGGTGAAATTGAATCCCACTTTCGGTAAGTTCACCGCCACTGCGCTAAATAACATCCATACGCAAAACGCCAGCAGCAGACAAGGGACTGAAATCCACAGGTTACGGCTGGCAACTCGTTGACCACGCTGTTCCCAGAAGGCGGGATCTTCCGGCCGCCATTCCGTGATTACAGCTCCAGATGCCCTTTCCGGGGCAGATGAGTGACTCATAGACACCTCTGATACTTGTTTCGATGCCTGCAACATTAGGGTTTACAGCCGGGGGTAAGTTGATATAAATCAAAGGAAAAGGTGTCATTATTAACGCCTAAAATTTATCATTACCCTAAATGAGTACATAACTTCGGTAAAAAAGATGTGGTTTTTCACGCTTCTGTCGCACCCTACTCCCCGACGTCCGGGATCTCTCCCCCTGCCGGCAATTAAGGGGTAGCCCGTTTGAGGTATGGGTATACTCCAGTGTATCGCTGAGAATAGCGGCACTGCCTGCAGCAGAATCGTCATTCAATAAGGTTTTCTGCTCACTGAGAACCCGAAGGAAGAAGTCACATGTTTAAACGTTGTCTTTCCCCGCTTACGCTGGTTAACCAGGTGGCGCTGATTGTTTTGCTGTCTACCGCGCTTGGCGTGGCGGGTATGGCTGTCTCCGGCTGGCTGGTTCAAGGCATTCAGGATAGCGCTCACGCGATCAATAAAGCCGGCTCGCTACGTATGCAGAGCTACCGTTTGCTGGCTGCCGTACCGCTGGACGCCAGCGATCAACCGCTGCTGGATGAAATGGAACAAACGGCGTTTAGCCCTGAACTGACTCGTGCCGCGCAGCGCGACGGCCAGCAGACCCAGTTAAAGGCATTGCAGGATTACTGGCACACCGAACTGGCACCTGGGCTTAAACATGCACAAACGGGGGATGCGGTCGCCGACGACGTTTCACGCTTTGTGACCGGACTGGATAAGTTGGTTACCGCCTTTGACCATACCACGGAGTTGCGTATTGAACGCGTTGTTATGCTGCATCGCCTGATGGCAGTATTTATGGCTCTGCTGCTGGTCTTTACGATTATCTGGCTGCGCGTACGTCTGCTGCAGCCGTGGAAACAACTGCTGGCGATGGCCCGCGCCGTCAGCCAGCGTGATTTTACGCAACGTGCGCATATCAGCGGACGTAATGAGATGGCGGCACTGGGTTCGGCGCTGAACAATATGTCCGAAGAACTGGCCGAAAGTTATGCCGTACTGGAACAGCGGGTGCAGGAAAAAACCGCGGGTCTGGAACATAAAAACCAGATCCTCTCTTTCCTGTGGCAAGCCAACCGCCGTCTGCACTCACAGATACCGTTGTGTGAGCGGCTTTCACCGGTACTCAACGGGTTGCAAAATTTAACGCTGCTGCACGATATTGAGTTGCGGGTTTATGACCTGGAAGATGAAGATAATCATCAGGAATTTACCTGCCAGTCGAGTGCCAGTTGCGATGAAAAAGGTTGTCATCTGTGTCCACGAGGCACACTGCCCGCCATTGATGGTGGTACTACGCTGAAATGGCGGCTGACCGATGCGCATACCCAGTACGGTATTCTGCTCGCCACCTTGCCGTACGGGCGTCATCTCAGTCACGATCAGCAGCAACTGGTCGATACTCTGGTTGAACAACTCACCGCAACACTGGCGCTGGACAGACACCAGGAACGTCAGCAGCAGTTGATCGTGATGGAAGAGCGTGCCACCATT
Source organism: Citrobacter sp. RHBSTW-00029 (assembly GCF_014104295.1). Lineage (NCBI taxonomy): Bacteria > Pseudomonadati > Pseudomonadota > Gammaproteobacteria > Enterobacterales > Enterobacteriaceae > Citrobacter > Citrobacter sp. RHBSTW-00029. The sequence goes on along the minus strand of NZ_JABXRT010000001.1, from coordinate 1,490,921 downwards.
GCTCGCGAACTCCATGATTCTATTGCACAATCGCTCTCCTGTATGAAGATGCAGGTCAGTTGTTTGCAGATGCAGGGCGACGCGCTCCCGGAAAACAGTCGTGAGTTGCTAAGTCAGATTCGTAACGAGCTAAATGCTTCATGGGCACAGCTACGTGAATTGTTGACGACCTTCCGTTTGCAGTTGACTGAGCCTGGGTTGCGGCCCGCGCTGGAAGCCAGCTGCCAGGAATACAGCGCTCGCTTTGGTTTTTCGGTGAAGCTGGATTATCAGTTGCCGCCGCGCCTGGTCCCTTCACATCAGGCGATCCACCTGCTGCAGATTGCCCGTGAGGCCCTGAGTAATGCGCTTAAACACTCTCAGGCCAATGAAGTCATCGTGGCGGTGGTGCAAAATGGCAAACAGGTCAAACTGACAGTGCAAGATAACGGCTGCGGCGTACCAGAAAACGCCGAACGCAGTAACCACTACGGCATGATTATAATGCGCGACCGTGCGCAGAGCTTGCGCGGCGATTGCCGTGTACGCCGTCGCGAGACGGGCGGTACTGAAGTTGCTGTCACTTTTATTCCCGAAACAAACTTCACAGAAGTCCAAGGAGATACCCATGAGTAATCTGGAACCGGCAACCATCCTGTTGATCGACGATCATCCGATGCTGCGCACCGGTGTAAAACAGCTTGTCAGCATGGCGTCCGATATCACCGTGGTCGGCGAAGCCAGTAATGGCGAGCAGGGTATCGAGCTGGCTGAATCACTTGATCCCGATCTGATCCTTCTTGATCTCAACATGCCGGGAATGAACGGTCTGGAAACGCTTGATAAGCTACGAGAGAAATCTCTGTCCGGACGCATCGTCGTTTTCAGTGTTTCCAACCATGAAGAAGACGTCGTGACTGCCCTGAAACGCGGTGCTGACGGCTATCTGTTGAAAGACATGGAGCCAGAAGATCTACTGAAGGCGTTGCAACAGGCTGCCGCCGGCGAAATGGTACTGAGCGAAGCCTTAACCCCGGTTCTGGCCGCCAGCCTGCGCGCTAACCGTGCGACCTCCGATCGTGATGTAACTCAGTTGACGCCACGTGAACGCGATATTCTTAAGCTCATCGCCCAGGGTCTGCCTAACAAGATGATTGCTCGCCGCCTCGATATCACCGAAAGCACGGTAAAAGTGCATGTAAAGCATATGCTGAAGAAAATGAAGCTTAAATCACGCGTTGAAGCCGCGGTATGGGTGCACCAGGAACGCATCTTCTGATAACGCGAGTATTAACGAGGATCATTTCCCGAAACGGCATTAAACGGTTCGGGCAGTGATAGCGTGATCTCATTGGAAGAGACACGCTGGCCCTGCTCGTCTTCCACGACGACCGACAGCCGCCAACGGTTGGTTGCTCCTTCACTGCTATCCCACTTCGGCATAATAACCGTCCAGCCTTGCGCACTACGAGGATGGCTTCCGGCCGTTAAACTCAATGCTTTCGTGTCTCCCTGCCATGTCAGATGACGGATGCCATACTGACTACGCACCTGTAATTTCAACGCTACCGTCTCGCCGGGTTTCAGATCCCACGGCGGTGTTGTCAGAAATACAGATAAGGTTTTACGCTGGCGATACTCCAGCGTTGGCACGCTGTTACGCTGAGGATCGTCATAACGACTCCCGCGCAGCGATCGGCTGTTTGCGACTTCACTCACCATTAACTGTTTTTTTAACGGAACGCCAAAACGATAATTGAGGGTCAATCCCAGATTATTTTGGCTTACCCCGCTTTCGCCCTGTTTATGCTGCGCGGTCACCGTAATCAGCGGCACTGGCGTATAGCTCAGTCCCAGGTTTACCGCCACCGGATTGCGGTAGCCCGTTCCCGAATGGAAAAGGTCTACCCGATCGCCAAAATATTGCTCGACGCTGACGCTGGTATTGAGATGCTCATAAAAGGGTAACCGCATCAATGCAGTAAGGTCGTAGCCCCGCGCCATCCTTTGCTCCTGTGTCGAAGAACGATTCTGCCACGAGGAAAACGGCTGGTAGTAGTTGGCGGATAGCCGCAGATACTCTCCCCACGCCTCGGCACCGAACCCGCCACGTGGCAGATTCTCATCCAGCAGGTTGTCATAAAAGGTGTTGTAACCCACTAACCAACCGTCACGTACCCAGCGCTGCCCAATCCCCGCATTACTGACCAGGCCTTCGTCCTGCTGCGTCAGTCCCAGCTGGCTCCAGGTGAGATAGCGTTGATTGTCCTGCCACGGGATAAACCAGCTTCCTCGACTGCCGGCAAAGCTACCTTCATTATCCACCTGCAACCCAACGCTGGCATTCCCCCACGGAGAAAGCCAGGATTCCAGTTGCTGATTCACCTGCTCACTGACTGTGTCACGCACCTGGCCAAACGCGAACTGCTTCGCTTGCTCGCCAGTATCAAGGCCGTTATCGGTCATGCTGGCTTCCCCAAACGCTTTAACCATTTCGGCAAAGTGCTTTTCGCCTGCCCGCGACTCCGGCGCCATACCGAGATCGGGCAAGCCATCACTATTGTTATCGAAAGGGTTCTCCGCCTGGTGAATAAAAGACGATTGCGCGCTGGCAGTACCGCCTGCAAACGGCAAGAGTGAGAATACTGCGAGAGATAAATAAATATTACGGCTCAAATCGTTAGTGGTTTCTTACATCAATTAGCCACAGCGGCATACTTATCTTAAACCATAACGTCTTCAGCATTGATTTTCAGCCCTTCCTTCCTTTTTCGGCATTATCCTGGCATCGGGAAATAGGTGTAACATACGTGTCAGTTATTAACGCTCACATGCAGCAACAGGAGTAAAAATGCAAAAGATAGTGATCATCGCGAACGGTGCAGCCTATGGAAGCGAGTCGTTATTCAACAGTCTGCGTCTGGCCATCGCTCTGCGCGAGCAGGAGGGCAGCCTCGACCTGCGTCTGTTTTTAATGTCGGATGCCGTCACTGCAGGGCTGCGCGGGCAGAAACCGGGGGAAGGTTATAATATTCAGCAAATGCTGGAAATCCTGACAGCACAAAACGTTCCGGTAAAACTCTGCAAAACCTGTACCGATGGCCGCGGGATCACCGCTCTGCCGTTAATTGATGGCGTTGAAGTCGGTACGCTGGTGGAACTGGCTCAGTGGACGCTGGCAGCAGATAAGGTTTTGACCTTCTGATGCCAACACTTTCAGGCAAGCGTACTGAAAGTGCCGGTAATTTCCCGATTTAATCTCAGATGGGCGCGGTTTCGTTAAACGTAAGCTCGCCCTTTCAACCCTTTTAAGGGATTTTGTCATTTTTGTTTAATCGTTATGCCATTTTTTGATCAAAATCAGCATCCTGCCCCCTCCCCTTTGGTGTTATGCAATGAGTGAAATGTGAACAACATCACGCAGCACTTTCGACAGAAAGTACGTTGTTTTCAAGAACGGGGTGAAAAATGGCATTAGTGAAGGCAAGTTTGAAATTATTTGGTGGAGATACGGTGGTGGTACGCTGTTCGGAGCGTTGTCACATCCATCTGATGAGCGAGAAAAATCACGTCAAAGACACGCAGACCGACATTTTAAGCGTGCAGAATCGTGATAACGCATGGCTGACTGTACCGTATACCGGCGTCTGGAACGTGCTGATCGACAGCCACAGCCAGTCTCTGGAGCATTCAATCAGTTATATTGCAGCCTGATGATGTACTGCCCGAAAGCATCTACGCTTATCGGGCACACAACAGATAACCTGGCAACGCCTAGGCAAATCCCGGTCGCATGACGCCTTCCGGCAGGTTCTCTCCCAACAATCTTTTGACCGTAATCACCAGATCGTTAAGACAGTCATCCTGCATCCCCAACTTCACCAATTCCTGTTCCAGCGAGAACAGATATTGCGCGTTAGTTCCCAATGGCCCACTGGCAGAAGCAATAAGCGGCGCGATAACCTGAGCACGGGTATCGGACTCAAACAATGGATGTCGCGGATCCATAATAAAGACCAGCGCACTCACCGTTCGGCCATCATCCAGCGTGAGCTGACACCACGTTGGCAGGTAGCAACCCGTGATCATTTCACGCTTCCACAGCAGGGACAGCTCTTGCTCCAGCGATGCATCCGGTAAACGGTATGCCACACCCGTAGTGCGCCCCCCCTCTTTCAGGGCCAACATCCGTCCCGGCTGACACGCCGTTCCTCGCCCTGCCGTCAGGCGCAAACAAAATGCGCGATGCCAGCCGACTAACGTCCCGGTACAGGACTCTTCAAACTCTAACGCCGGGTTCCACATCAACGATCCATAACCAAAGATCCACACCGGTCCATCATCTGGACGGCAGGCAAGCGTGGCGGCCAGTGAGGCTGCCCGTTGTTCCGCCGACCAGAGTAGTGATTCTTCAATATCACCAAATGCCGTCTTACAGTCAGCATTCAATAAAAAATCACGCGTTAACACCTTACACCTCCGCCACTGCGACTTCCCTGCGACAACTTTTTTGACGCCTTCCAGGCTTTTTTACTGCTCATTTTGAAACCAATACCAGGACAATAGGCAATTCATCGACTGCATGCAAGGCAACAAAGGCTCAACGGCACTTTATATCCTCTTTTTATGTCCCGGTCTGGCGCGACCGTCAGCATCTCATCGTGTGATATTTTGATTGATTTAGAAATCTAACATCTTGTTATTTAAATGCTCTCTAAACAAGACACACCATTTTGCTCACTTTGATGCAAAAAATGGTCCATGCCGTAAAATTACGTAAAATCAGATCGGAAATACCGAAAGATCTGTTATTTTTTACATTCTTTAATACATTTATAATTATAAGCACCTGCAGAGATGGAGAATTAATTACATGACACATGCACATGAGGCGGTAAAAACCCGCCACAAGGAGACCTCACTCGCCTTTCCGATTTTGGCGCTGGTAGTACTGTTCTTTTGGGGGAGCAGTCAGTCACTACCAGTGGTCATCGGCATTAACGCACTAGCCCTTATTGGTATATTAAGTAGCGCATTCAGCGTTGTCCGTCATGCAGACGTATTAGCTCACCGACTTGGTGAACCCTATGGCTCGCTGATTCTCAGCCTTTCGGTGGTTATTCTCGAAGTCAGTTTAATTTCCGCATTAATGGCAACTGGTGACGCCGCACCCACGCTAATGCGCGATACGCTCTATTCAATCATTATGATCGTAACCGGTGGGCTGGTCGGGTTTTCATTACTGTTGGGTGGCCGCAAATTTGCCACCCAGTATATGAACCTGTTCGGTATTAAGCAGTATTTAATTGCTCTATTCCCGCTGGCCATTATCGTGCTGGTATTCCCGATGGCATTACCGGGAGCGAATTTCACCACCGCACAGGCACTGCTGGTAGCCTTAATTTCAGCAGCAATGTACGGCGTATTTTTGCTGATCCAGACTAAAACACACCAGAGCCTGTTCATTTACGAGCATGAAGATGAAGGCGACGATGACGACCCGCATCACGGTAAGCCGTCAGCACACAGCAATATGTGGCACGCCGCCTGGCTTATCATTCATCTGATCGCCGTTATTGCCGTAACCAAGATGAACGCCAGCCCACTGGAGACCTTGCTGACTGAACTGAATGCCCCAGTGGCCTTTACCGGTTTCCTGGTTGCGTTACTCATCCTCTCTCCTGAAGGGCTGGGCGCGCTGAAAGCGGTTCTGAGCAATCAGGTACAGCGGGCGATGAATTTGTTCTTCGGTTCAGTATTAGCCACTATTTCACTGACCGTACCAGTGGTGACACTGATCGCATGGGCAACCGGGAATGATTTGGTGTTTGCGCTGGGCGCACCAGAGATGATCGTGATGGTTTCTTCACTGGTACTGTGCCATATCTCTTTCTCCACCGGACGCACCAATGTGCTTAACGGTGCGGCACATCTGGCGCTGTTTATCGCCTATCTGATGACGATATTTGCCTGATGAAAAAAGCCGGACACCAACACAACTTGTCGGGTCCGGCTTCTTATTTCCTTTTGTATACCTGATAAGCGCAAGCTCTATCAGGCACACAAAATGAATTAGTTCTCGGTATCCAGCTCGTCGAAGCTTTTCACCAGGTCATCAATCGCTTTAATCTGCGTCAGGAACTGTTCCAGTTTCGCCAGCGGCAGCGCGGATGGGCCATCGCATTTCGCATTGGCTGGATCCGGATGCGCTTCAATAAACAGACCTGCCAGACCTACCGCCATACCGGCGCGAGCCAGTTCGGTAACCTGCGCACGACGACCGCCGCTTGCTGCGCCAAACGGATCACGGCATTGCAGCGCATGGGTAACGTCAAAAATCACTGGTGAGTTGCCGGAGACTTTCTTCATCACGCTGAAGCCCAGCATGTCTACAACCAGGTTGTCATAACCAAAGTTAGCGCCACGGTCGCACAAAATAACCTTATCGTTACCACCTTCATGGAATTTATCCACGATGTTGCCCATCTGACCCGGGCTTACGAATTGCGGTTTTTTCACGTTAATAACAGCGCCCGTTTTCGCCATCGCTTCTACCAGGTCGGTCTGACGAGCAAGGAATGCCGGCAGCTGAATCACATCCACCACATCGGCAACAGGCTGTGCCTGGCTGGCTTCATGAACGTCGGTGATCACTTTTACGCCAAACGTCTGCTTCAGTTCCTGGAAGATTTTCATCCCTTCTTCAAGACCTGGCCCACGGTAAGAGTGGATGGAAGAACGGTTGGCTTTATCAAAGGAGGCTTTGAACACGTAAGGGATACCCAGCTTTTGAGTAACGGTTACGTAGTGCTCACAAATGCGCATCGCCAGATCGCGGGATTCCAGCACGTTCATTCCGCCAAACAGCACGAACGGCAGGTCATTTGCCACGTTGATGTCGCCAATGCTAACCACTTTTTGTTTCATAGGATCGCCTTAAACGGTAGGTAAAGTGTTATTAATCAATGCAATACAATTTGCTTGTGCGAAATAGTATTAATCTGCGCACGGATCATTTCGCTGATCGGGTCTTCCGGACACTGCTCAACGAAATAACTTAAATCAGTCAGCGCAACATGTTCACATTCCAGCTGCGCGTAGATTAATCCGCGATCGCGTATTTCATACGGATCCTCAGGATTAAACTGCAGTAATGCTTCGCTGGCTCGCAGCGCCAGTTCCATTTGTCGCTCTTCCATTAGCGATGATTTCAGCGTGTCGAGCAGTTTGCGGATCACTTCCGCGTTATCCGCTTCGTCAAGATCCTCGTTGAACAGTTCGGCAACCGGGCTAATGTTACCCTTCAGCCACACTTCCAACGTGTGTTCATTTAACGTTTCGCCATTGAACGGATTGATTAGCCACATTTCACCATCGAGCGATTCAATACGCAGGATGAGTTGTGTCGGGAAAATCACCGGTACCAACGGCAGATCCAGTCGGTTAGCAATCCACAATAAGATGGCACCGAGTGAAACCGCACTGCCCTGACGATTTTTCAGAACCTGGTCGAGCCATAGTGCATCAGAAAGACGATAGACGCCGTGGGTGTCCGTAAAACCCCATTCGCCGTAAAAAAGTGCCAGCAGTTTATCCAGTTGCTCATCCTGAGACAGGAGCTGGCTAATTTCTTCTTGCGCCAGACCAACCAGACGTTCCAGTTCGTCATAGACAGTTTGTGTTGGAAAATCCAGACGGATAGACTCCGACGCCAGGATCATCCCATCACACAACGGCGCTTTATTAAATTCGAAATCAGCTAACGACCTCATGACTTACCCCAGTAACGGTATTTTTGTGGTGGCGAGTTTAATGATGATGTACAGCACCACCAGCGCCAGCGGAAATGCGATTAATCTCGCCTGCTGACTGCGCGCCCGACGGTAATCGAGCGCAATAAAACCCAAAACGATGTAAATGATAACCCCAAACAGCTTTTCAGTCAGCCATGTCCCCTGCTCGGTGAATGGCAGGATGTGCGTTTTAGCGATCAACGCCACGCCGCTGAGGAGTAAAACGGTATCAATGATCGGTGGCAGAATACGCGTCCAGCGCGATGATGCAAGACGTGTATTGGTAGAACGCCACCAAAAACGCAACGTGAGTAGCCCGACAGAAAGCACGATGCTAACGAGATGAATAGTAAGTAGTGTGCTGAACGAATTCATGATGGGATGCGCCCGAGCGTAATCCGCTCGTTGCCGCCATAGTCACGACAGGTTTCAACCGCCTGGTAACCTGCGCGGGTAAACGCGTCGCGTACCGCCTCACCCTGTTGCCAGCCATGTTCCAGCAACAGATAACCGCCGGGCGTTAGCATGTGTCGAGACTGATCAATGATATGCACGATATCCGCCATACCCTGCTCGCCCGCTACCAGTGCCGATAGCGGCTCAAAACGTACATCGCCCTGCGCCAGGTGAGGATCCTGCTCGTCGATGTACGGCGGGTTACTGACGATCATCTCAAACTGCTGCCCCTGCAAAGCACTGAACCAGTCACTTTGCAACACATGCACATTGTCGATAGCCAGATTTTGTCGATTGCGGTTTGCCAGGTTTACGGCATCCGGCATGCGGTCAACTGCTGTCACCGTGCAATCCGGACGCTCAGACGCCAGCGCCAGCGCGATGGCGCCCGTACCGGTTCCCAAGTCGAGAATACGGCACGGCGAGGCAGGCAAACGCGCCAGTGCCTGTTCAACCAGGCACTCGGTATCCGGGCGTGGAATAAGCGTAGCCGGAGACACAAACAGCGGCAGCGACCAGAACTCGCGCACGCCGGTCAGATGTGCCACCGGCTCACCCCGCTGACGGCGTTCCAGTAATGTACCGAGCCGTTGATGCTGCGCCTCGGTTAACACCGTTTCGCCGAACGCCAGAATAAAGGTACGCCCTTTACCGGTGACAAACTCGAGTAAAATCTCGGCGTCACGGCGCGGGCTTTCACTGGTCTGTAGCTGGCTTATTGCTTCACGCAGCCATTGCTGATAGTCCATTAATCTTGCTCGGACAACGCCGCCAACTGGTCGGCCTGGTATTCCTGGACGATTGGCTCAATGAGCATATCCAGTTTACCTTCCATCGCTTCATCCAGACGGTAAAGTGTCAGGTTGATGCGGTGATCGGTCACACGCCCCTGCGGGAAGTTATAGGTACGGTTGCGATCGCTGCGATCGCCACTGCCCAACAGGTTGCGACGTTCAGAGGCTTCCGCCTGCTGACGCCTGGCCACTTCGGCGGCACGAATACGCGCGCCCAGCACTGACATCGCTTTCGCTTTGTTTTTATGCTGTGAACGTTCGTCCTGACACTCCACCACAATGCCGGTCGGCAAGTGGGTAATACGGATAGCGGAGTCGGTGGTGTTAACGTGCTGACCCCCAGCGCCGGATGAGCGGAAGGTATCAATACGCAGATCGGCTGGGTTGATATCCGGCAGTTCTGCTTCCGGCAGTTCCGGCATCACCGCGACCGTACAAGCGGAAGTATGGATACGCCCTTGAGATTCGGTCGCCGGTACGCGCTGTACGCGATGACCGCCGGACTCAAATTTCAGCCGACCATACACGCCATCACCGCTGACTTTGGCAATAATTTCTTTGTAGCCACCATGTTCGCCTTCGTTGGCGCTCATGATCTCTACCCGCCAGCGACGCGATTCAGCGTAACGGCTGTACATGCGGAACAGATCGCCCGCAAACAGCGCCGCTTCATCACCACCGGTTCCCGCACGCACTTCGAGGAAGGCGTTACGTTCATCATCAGGATCGGTTGGCAGCAGCAGAACCTGCAGATGCTGTTCCAGCTGTTCACATTTCTCTTTTGCTTCGCGCAGTTCATCCTGCGCCATTTCACGCATTTCAGGATCGTCGAGCATCATCTGTGCCGTTTCGATATCTTCCTGAACCTGTTGCCAGTCCGTAAAACAACGGGAAACATCACTTAATTGCGCATATTCGCGCGACAATGCACGAAAGCGTTCCTGGTCTGCGATAGTTCCCGCATCACCGAGCAGCGCCTGAACTTCTTCATGGCGTTCATGCAGGGCTTCCAGTTTGGCAACGATAGAAGGCTTCATAGGCGTAAATGCACCCTGTAAAAAATGAGATTGGTGTACTGCTACTCCAGCCCGAGGCTGTCGCGCAGAATATTCAGGCGTTCACTGTCCCCGTCACGGGCGGCCTGTTGAAGTGATTTGGTTGGTGCGTGGATCAGGCGGTTAGTCAGCTTCCACGCCAGGTCCTGCATAATGGCTTGCGCATCACCGCCCTGTTCCAGAGCAGCCAACGCTTTAGCGGTCAGTTCATCACGGATTTGTTCAGACTGACTGCGATAATCGCGGATGGTCTCGCTTGCGCTTTGTGCTCGCAGCCAGGCCATAAACTCGCTGGTTTCCTGCGCAACGATGGTTTCCGCTTCCACGGCGGCCGCTTTGCGCTGCGCCAGGTTATGCGAAATGATGCTTTGCAGGTCGTCAACACTGTACAAATAGGCGTTGGACAGTTTGCCCACTTCCGGTTCAACATCGCGTGGTACCGCAATATCGACCAGCAGCATAGGCTGATTACGGCGATTTTTTAGCGCACGTTCGACCATCCCCTTGCCAATAATAGGCAGCGGGCTGGCGGTAGAGCTGATAATAATATCGGCATCCTGTAAGCGGGCATCAATATCGCTCAGAGAAATCACCTCGGCGCCGACTTCATCGGCCAGCACCTGCGCACGCTCACGTGTGCGGTTAGCGATGATCATCTTCTTCACTTTATGCTCACGCAGATGTCGCGCCACCAGCTCGATGGTCTCGCCGGCACCCACTAACAACACGGTTACCGTGGAAAGGGATTCAAAGATCTGCCGCGCCAGGGTACAGGCAGCAAACGCGACGGACACCGCGCTGGCACCGATATCCGTTTCTGTGCGTACACGCTTCGCGACAGAGAATGATTTCTGGAACATACGTTCCAGCGCACTGGCGTTCAGATGGCCTTTTTGCGAGTCCGCAAAGGCTTTTTTCACCTGCCCCAGAATTTGTGGCTCGCCAAGCACCAGCGAATCCAGACCGCTGGCGACACGCATCAGATGGCTGACGGCGTCGTTGTCCTGGTGCCAGTAGAGGCTACTGCGCAGGTCTTCTTCGTTCAGATTGTGGTACTCACACAGCCAGCGAATCAGCGCTTCCTGCAGGTTATCCTGCTCTTCTACGCTGAGATACAGCTCTGTGCGGTTACACGTCGACAACACTACCCCGCCCTGCACCATTGGCTGCGCAAGCAGGCTGTCCAGCGCCTGATCGAGCGTATCCGGCGAAAACGTTACGCGTTCTCGCAGCGATACAGGTGCCGTTTTATGGTTAATACCAAGCGCTAAAAGGGTCATGTGTGCGGGAATAGTACCAGCGTTGATAAGGTTAGACTGGGTGCATCATACAGGATGCGTGCAGCCAATAAAAGAGACTGCCCCCTTTTGGAGTAATAGCTTACGGTTTAAATTAAGATAACGTGACCGTAGACGATATTCACGGTCGGCGCTAGCATTAAGGGTTATAACTGCAACCGCTGGCATGATTTTGCCGGATGGCGAAAAACGCGTCTTTTCCGACCTGCGGATTCAGTTTGTAGGCCTGATAAGCGCCGCGCCATCAGGCAATTAATGCACCGTATTACAAGGATTTGTCATCATTATGACCCTGCCTGATTTTCGCCTGATTCGCCTGCTGCCGCTGGCGGCCCTGGTTCTTACTGCCTGTACGCTCAACGCGCCGAAAGGTCCCGGCAAAAGCCCCGACTCTCCGCAGTGGCGCCAGCACCAGCAGGAAGTGCGCGCCCTGAACCAATATCAGACACGCGGTGCGTTTGCCTATATTTCCGACCAGCAGAAAGTGTATGCCCGCTTTTTCTGGCAGCAAACTGGCCAGGATCGCTATCGCCTTCTGCTAACCAATCCGTTGGGCAGTACCGAACTGGAACTGAACGCGCAACCGGGCAACGTGGAACTCGTCGACAACAAAGGGAAGCACTACACCGCTGACGACGCCGAAGAGATGATTGGTAAACTGACCGGCATGCCTATTCCATTGAACAGCTTGCGCCAGTGGATCCTGGGTCTGCCGGGAGACGCCACCGATTATAAACTTGACGACCAATATCGTCTGAGCGAAGTGAATTACAGTAAAGATGGCAAAAGCTGGAAAGTCGTGTACAGCGCCTACGACAGCAAAACGCAGCCGGCGATGCCTGCAAATATGGAGCTGTCCGACGGCTCCCAGCGCATTAAGCTGAAAATGGATAACTGGATTGTGAAATGATGACCCGTTGGCCCTCTCCGGCAAAATTGAATTTATTTCTATACATCACCGGGCAGCGTGCGGACGGTTATCACACGCTGCAGACGTTGTTCCAGTTTCTGGATTACGGCGATACGATAGATATTGCGCTGCGCAGCGACGGTGAAATTCACCTGTTAACGCCCGTTGATGGGGTTGAGCATGAAGACAACCTGATCGTTCGCGCAGCGCGTTTGCTAATGACAACGGCGTCTGAAAGCAATCGTCTTCCCAAAGGGAGCGGCGCGGACATCAGTATCGACAAACGCCTGCCGATGGGCGGCGGCCTCGGTGGTGGCTCATCGAATGCCGCCACCGTTTTAGTGGCGCTGAATCAGCTGTGGCAGTGTGGGTTGTCTGTAGATGAACTGGCAATACTGGGCTTAACGCTGGGCGCCGACGTACCGGTATTCGTACGCGGTCACGCAGCCTTTGCTGAAGGCGTAGGAGAAATTCTGACGCCGGTCAATCCAGCAGAAAAATGGTACCTGGTCGCCCATCCGGGAGTCAGTATTCCAACGCCGGTGATTTTTAACGATCCTGACCTCCCCCGTAACACGCCAAAAAGGTCAATAGAAACGTTACTAAAATGTGAATTCGGCAATGATTGCGAGGTTATCGCAAGAAAACGTTTTCGCGAGGTTGATGCGGCGCTTTCCTGGCTGTTAGAATACGCGCCGTCGCGCCTGACTGGTACAGGGGCTTGTGTCTTTGCTGAATTTGACACTGAGTCTCGTGCTCGCCAGGTGCTTGAGCAAGCCCCGGATTGGCTCAAAGGCTTTGTGGCGAAAGGTGTCAACCTCTCCCCATTGCACAGAGCGCTACTCTAAATCATTTGGGTTTCAGGAAGATGGCGAGATGACGAATCGCCAGACACATACAAAAGTATGTGACTGGTGTGAGAAATTGATGCCAGCACGTGAAACGCGGCTGATGACGAGTAAGCCGGGCAAGCTGAGTTGCGGTGACAACGTCACCCTGTTCCAGACGTTGCATCGCGCTCTTTAATACACCGCCTGGAGAGGATACTGCCTGGCCCGCACAGTTTTCGGCAGATTCTTTCCACCAATGGACGCATGCCTGAGGTTCTTCTCGTGCCTGATATGAAGCTTTTTGCTGGTAACGCCACCCCGGAACTAGCACAACGTATTGCCAACCGCCTGTACACTTCACTCGGCGACGCCGCTGTAGGTCGCTTTAGCGACGGCGAAGTCAGCGTACAAATTAATGAAAATGTACGCGGTGGTGATATTTTCATCATCCAGTCCACTTGTGCCCCTACTAACGACAACCTGATGGAATTGGTCGTTATGGTTGATGCGCTGCGCCGTGCTTCCGCAGGCCGTATCACCGCCGTTATCCCTTACTTCGGCTATGCACGTCAGGATCGTCGCGTACGTTCTGCTCGTGTTCCGATTACCGCTAAAGTCGTCGCGGACTTCCTGTCCAGCGTTGGCGTTGACCGCGTCCTCACCGTTGACCTGCATGCTGAACAGATCCAGGGCTTCTTTGATGTGCCGGTTGATAACGTATTCGGTAGCCCGATTCTGTTAGAAGACATGCTGCAGTTGAATCTGGACAACCCGATTGTGGTTTCTCCAGACATTGGTGGCGTCGTGCGTGCCCGCGCTATCGCTAAACTGCTGAACGATACCGATATGGCTATCATCGATAAACGTCGCCCGCGTGCGAACGTTTCTCAGGTGATGCACATCATTGGTGACGTTGCGGGCCGTGACTGCGTGCTGGTTGATGACATGATCGATACCGGCGGTACGCTGTGTAAAGCTGCTGAAGCGCTGAAAGAGCGTGGTGCTAAACGCGTATTTGCTTATGCAACTCACCCGATCTTCTCAGGTAATGCGGCAAACAACCTGCGCAACTCAGTAATTGATGAAGTCGTTGTCTGTGACACCATTCCACTGACCGACGAAATCAAAGCACTGCCAAACGTGCGTACGTTGACTCTGTCGGGTATGCTGGCCGAAGCGATTCGTCGTATCAGCAACGAAGAATCCATCTCTGCTATGTTCGAGCATTAATCGAACCCGGCTCAAAAACCCGCTGCGGCGGGTTTTTTTATCTGTAATATTTATTTGTATGACTTTTGCCTCCTTCACCTGCCATTCAATTGACAGATGATGCGCCCATGGATGAAACATTATTGTGAACAGATTATTTTCCTCACATGTGATGCCTTTCCGCGCCCTCATCGACGCTTGTTGGAAAGAAAAATATACCGTTTCTCGCTTTACCCGCGACCTGATCGCCGGGATAACGGTTGGGATAATTGCCATTCCGCTGGCGATGGCGCTGGCAATCGGTAGTGGCGTTGCACCACAGTACGGCCTGTACACCTCTGCCGTGGCTGGAATTGTTATCGCCCTCACCGGGGGCTCACGCTTTAGCGTATCAGGCCCAACTGCCGCCTTCGTGGTGATTTTGTATCCGGTGTCGCAACAGTTTGGACTGGCAGGTCTGCTGGTCGCCACGCTAATGTCCGGGATATTCCTGATCCTTTTCGGCCTCGCTCGATTTGGCCGCCTGATCGAATACATTCCGGTGTCCGTTACGTTAGGTTTTACCTCGGGTATTGGTATCACCATCGGTACCATGCAGATTAAAGATTTTCTCGGCCTGCAAATGACCCACGTGCCAGAGCACTATTTGCAGAAGGTGGGTGCGCTATTTATGGCCTTGCCGACCATCAACGTGGGTGATGCCGCCATTGGCGTAGTGACGCTGGGGATCCTGATTTTCTGGCCGCGTCTGGGTATCCGATTACCGGGCCACCTTCCCGCACTACTGGCAGGCTGTGCGGTAATGGGTATCGTGAACCTGACCGGCGGCCATGTCGCCACCATTGGTTCTCAGTTCCACTATATTCTGGCTGACGGCTCGCAGGGCAATGGTATCCCACAACTACTGCCGCAGTTGGTATTACCGTGGAATATGCCGGAATCAAACTTTACCCTGAGCTGGAGTTCGTTACAGGCGCTGTTACCGGCAGCCTTCTCGATGGCGATGCTCGGGGCGATCGAATCTCTGCTGTGCGCCGTCGTACTTGATGGGATGACCGGCACCAAACACAAAGCTAACAGTGAGCTGATTGGTCAGGGACTGGGCAACATCGTGGCACCGTTCTTTGGCGGTATCACCGCCACGGCGGCAATTGCCCGTTCTGCGGCAAACGTCCGCGCGGGTGCAACCTCGCCAATCTCTGCGGTTATCCATGCAATTCTGGTGATCCTTGCCCTGCTGGTGCTTGCACCGCTGCTTTCCTGGTTACCGCTTTCCGCCATGGCTGCCCTGCTGCTAATGGTGGCATGGAACATGAGTGAAGCGCATAAAGTCGTGGATCTGCTGCGTCATGCGCCAAAAGACGACATCATCGTTATGCTGATGTGTATGTCGCTGACGGTGCTGTTCGATATGGTTATCGCCATCAGCGTCGGTATCGTTCTCGCTTCTTTGCTGTTTATGCGTCGTATTGCGCGCATGACGCGTCTGGCGCCGGTCAACGTAGACGTACCGGACGATGTGCTGGTGTTGCGCGTCATTGGCCCGCTATTCTTTGCCGCGGCGGAAGGATTATTTACCGATCTCGAGTCGCGTATTGCAGGTAAACGCATCGTAGTCTTGAAGTGGGACGCGGTCCCGGTACTGGATGCCGGTGGTCTGGACGCTTTCCAGCGCTTTGTGAAAAAACTGCCCGAAGGCTGCGAACTGCGGGTTTCTAACCTGGAATTCCAGCCGCTGCGCACCATGGCGCGCGCCGGTATTCAGCCGATCCCCGGTCGTCTGGCATTCTTCCCGAACCGTGATGCCGCGCTGGCAGATATTTAATCATACGATGTTACCGGCTTGCGCAGGCTTGCCGGTAACACTTCTCTTCTGTAAACGCGTCTGAGTTGCTATTATCCAGTTCCCCTGGTTCTGATGATATCTGCAACGATGAACGCTGATACTACATTTATATTCCGTGAAATAACTGAGGCTGATATTTCGTCCGTTCAGTCGTTTATTATCCACCATTTAAATCTCTATTTTAACGCTAACCGACCAGCACCTGAACCGCATGCAGATGTATTAAATCTGCGCTCACACTACCTCCATCAACCGCGAAATCTGTTGCTCGGCGCATGGAATAACCGACAGCAACTTATCGCTACGCTGGCGGTTTGCCAGTACGATGACCGAATACCTGCACTGCGCGGACGCTATCAATTATCCTCAACCGCGGAAATTTGTCGCTGCTACGTCTCACAGGAATATCGTCGGCAAGGCATAGGCAGCCAACTTGTCCTGCTGGCGGAACAATTTTGCGACCGACAACAATATAAAATACGCTATCTGCACACCCACCACTTTTTACCTGGTGGCTATCAATTTTGGTTGCGAAATCACTTTACCGTCTTTTTTGATGAAGGTGGCGAACAGCAAATCGTACACATGGAAAAATATCAATAAAAATGTGACGCCGCGCAAATAATTAAATATCACAGTAAATTTCGTTATTAAGCGTGGTCAGCTCGGCAAAGAAAACATTAATTGATCAACATCAAACAATTCTCATTTAGTTTATCGGTATTTGTGTTTTTCACATAACTAATGTCACAAACACCAAAGCAACGAATTGATTTTATTGAATTTAAAAATAAAAGCGGTATCAACCCTACTTATTCAAGCGGTTGACGGGGCTATTCGATACCGATAAAGTCCCCACCGACAGTATTTCAGAATCTATTTATCATTTTGAAACGGAATATGGTGCGGATTATTTTAATCTTATGCCATAGCTGCCCCCGCAACTGTAAGCGGAAACTGAATATCACTGTGTCGTGGATTATCCACGACAGGTCACTGTAAAGAACGCCTTTATGGGAAGGCCGATATTCAGATTGCCGCGAGCCAGGAGACCTGCTGTCAAGGTTGTATACATTGAGTGGACGGGATGGTCCATGGGGTGATTTATTTGACGAATGAATAATATAATTTCTGAACAAATTGGCAACAATATGTTTTATTTTCATATTATCTTGCCCGCAGTTCACGATTAGATGTCATCTATCGTCATGTGCCTGTCCCGAATTTATGGAACGAAATGAACCATGACCAGACGTTCAGATTCTGGCATGAACGGGACAACGCTAATGCACGCAAAAATAACTTCTGCTTATTGCAAACTTTCACTTCTGGCACTGACTGGCGCAGCACTCTTCCTGACCAGCAATATGGCTTCTGCGGCAAAAACAGAATATCCATTAACGATCAAAAACTGTGGTAGGGATATTACGTTTAATCATGCGCCAAAACGCGTGACTACCGTTGGACAAAACAGTACTGAAATCCTCTATTCCCTGGGTCTGGCCGATCGTGTTGTTGGAACATCACTGTGGTTTGGCCCGGTACCTGAACAGTACAAAGCAGTGAATGACAAGATTGCAGTCATTGCGCAAAACATCCCGAGTTTCGAAGGGATTATTGCGAAAAAACCGGATCTGGTGGCCAGTCAGTTTGAATGGCAGATTGGCCCTGCGGGCACAGTTGCCTCTTACGAACAATTTAGCGAATTACACGTTCCGGTTTATACCGCCCCAGCCGATTGTGCCAAAGACAACGAAGACGGCGGCGACGGCGTGCGTAAGAGCATGTTTGATATCGCCATGGTCTATCAGGAAATTGCCGACCTGGCGAAAATTTTTGATGTACAGGACAAAGGCGATGAACTGATTGCCAGCCTGAAAGCACGTGAAGCCGCTGCGAAAGCTAAGATTGCCGGCATGGACAACCACGTATCTGCCGTCTTTTGGTTCTCCAGCGCCGACCTGCAGCTTGACCCCTATGTCGCCGGGAAATTTGGCCCCGCGGCGTGGATAGCGCAATCTCTTGGGGTGAAAAATGTCATTGATTCCGCCGAGGAGTGGCCAACAGTAGGTTGGGAAACCATTGCCAAAGCCAATCCATCGGTCATCGTCCTCGGCGAGATGGGCCGTCGCCGCTTCCCGGCCGATGACTGGAAAGTCAAAATGGAATACCTCACGTCCGATCCTGTTACCCGGCTGATCCCGGCAGTGAAAGAAAACCACCTGCCGGTGATCGACGTGCAAACCATGAACGCGGGTATCAGAACCATTGACGGACTGGAAAAACTCGCCGATGCGCTGGTGCAATATGGTCTGGCGCACCCTCAGACGACTCACTAACTCTCGTCGCGCGTTATGCCTTATACGGGCATAGCGCCCTTTCGTATTCCGGGAAGTCGTAAACAATGAGCGAATTACGCAGGACGCGTCATGCCATGAGCCAGCTTGCATGCAGGACGCTGTTCCACGCGCTGTGGGTCAGCATGGTGATGTGCGGCGTCCTTCTGGCGGGCATTTCAATCGGTGAGACGGTTATCCCGTGGCAGCATGTCAGCCATACGCTGGCAAACCGCTTGTTTGATACACAGTATGCGGTGGATGCGCTTGATGCCGGGATTATCTGGAACTACCGCCTGACCCGCGCGCTGGTTTCCGCCTGTTGCGGAGCCTGCCTGGCGGTTTCAGGCGTGGTTCTCCAGTCGCTGCTGCGCAATGCGCTGGCCGAACCTTACCTGCTGGGTATTTCTGCCGGAGCCTCAACGGGCGCGGTGCTCATCGCCCTGACCGGACTTGGCGCAGGGATCATTTCCATGTCGCTTGGCGCGTTTATTGGCGCGCTGACGGCATTTCTGTTTGTCGCACTATTGGCGATGGCGGCAAGGGGCAAAAGCGGCTCGGCCACCACGCAAATCATTCTCGCCGGGATTGCCAGTTCGCAGCTGTTCAATGCCATTACCTCGCTCATCATTACGCGCTCAGCCAATGCCGAACAGGCTCGGGGCATCATGTTCTGGCTGCTGGGCAATCTCAGCGGGGTACGCTGGCCGGATGTCGTGCTGGCCATCCCTACTGCGCTGATTGGCATCGTCGTTTGCTTTTGCTACGCCCGCCATCTGGATGCTTTCTCGTTTGGCGCGGAATCAGCGGCATCGTTGGGCATTCCCGTTAAACGCACCCGTGGCGTACTGATTGCCGCCGTAACAGGGATGACGGCCATAATGGTATCAATCGTCGGCGCCATTGGCTTTGTCGGACTGGTCATCCCCCATGCTGCGCGGTTACTGGTGGGAAATCAGCACCATCGCCTATTGCCCGTCAGCGCTCTTATTGGTGCCATTTTCCTTATCGTCGCGGATGTTATTTCACGCACCTTACTTCCAGGACAGGTCTTGCCGATCGGCGTGATTACCGCACTGGTCGGCGCACCTGCATTTGCCATCATTTTGATACGAGGGAATCCGGGGAAATGACCGCTAATCCTGTGGTAAACGCCCAGCATCTGTACTGGGAGGTCAAAGGCAAAGCCATCGTCAATGATGTCTCTTTTCAGGTCTCGCGCGGCGAGTTTGTCGGCATTATCGGCCCCAATGGTTCCGGGAAAACGTCGCTGATTTCGCTCCTGGCGGGTTTACTGAAACCGTCTTCCGGGCACGTTACGTTAAACCATCAGGATATTCGACGCTATTCACGCCGCCATCTGGCGCAGAAGGTGGCACTGGTTGAACAACAGGCTGAAACCAGTGAGCGTCTTACCGCCATTCAGGCGGTTTCTCTTGGTCGCACGCCATGGCTGAGCCTGCTGTCGCCGTGGTCGAGGAAAGACGACGATATTGTGCAGACGATGCTGGAGAAAGTCGCTCTACAAAACATGCAGCATCGCTGCTGGCATACCTTCTCCGGCGGAGAGCGTCAACGTCTGCACATCGCCAGAGCGCTGGCACAACAGCCGCAGGTACTGCTGATGGATGAGCCGACAAACCATCTTGATATCCAGCATCAGATTGGCCTGCTCAATCTGGTTAAACGTGAAAAACTCACCGTCATCGCTGCCCTACACGACCTGAATCATGCGGCGATGTTCTGCGATCGCATCATGGTGATGAAAGCCGGACAGCTGGCGATGCAGGGGCGTCCTGCCGCCATTTTTACCCGTGAAAATCTTAATAGCTGGTTTGGGATCGACGCGATTGTCGAACACGCCCCCGACGAAGAGAACTGTTTTATCCGTTACCAACGCCCCGCGTAAACACCGAAAGGAACCGCAATGAAATGTGTTAAGCAAAGTTTGCAAATCTTATGCCTGTTAGCCTTCACCTCGACGGCTTTTGCACAAACCTACGAAGTGCTGATGAAAAACCGCGGTACAGGCGGCCCGATGGTTTATGAGCCGGACTATCTGGCGATCCAGCCAGGTGATAGCGTGAAGTTTATCCGCAAACATAAGAGCCACAATGCCGCGTCGATTGCCGAACTCTCTCCCGCCGGATACCCCGGCTTTATCGGCAAAATCGATGAAGAGATTGAAGTGAAATACGACAACGCAGGTTTCTACGGCATCAAATGTTCACCGCACTACGCGCAGGGCATGATCATGCTGATTAAAGTCGGCGACGCCGTTTTACCCGACAGCTACCGCGCGTTCAAAGCCCCTGGTCTTGCCGATAAGCGTTTTCAGGAAATTTATACCCGCATCGATAAACAGTAACGCCGTCACAAAGGGAGAATAATGGTGGTGGACAAAAAAACGCTTAGCGAAACAATCCAAACTCAGCGGCGCGATTGCCTGTGCAAGCTGACGAAATTTGTCGGCGCAGCGGGCGTGACTGCCGCCGTCTGGCCACTCATTTCCGCGCTGGGTCCGGATGATAAAACGGTGGCGGAAAATGAACCTGTTGATGTCTCCCTCGCAGGCGTAACAGCAGGCCAGACGGTGAAGCGTATCTGGCAGGGAAAACTGATCCTGATTCGCCACCGCACGACGGAGGAGATTGCCGCGGCGCGGCAAGCTGATCTGCGTCTACTGGCCGATCCACAGGCGGATAGCGAGCGGGTGGCAGCGGCACATCCACAGTGGCTGGTAGTACAAGGTTACTGCCCCCACGCGGGTTGTGTACCCAATGCCAACCCCAACGGACAGGGCTGGGTCTGCCCGTGTCATGGTTCCGAGTTTGACACCTCCGGGCGCGTAACACGAGGCCCGGCCACGGCGAATCTGGCCATCCCTGACTTTAGCGTGTCGGCTGACGGCCTGAGTCTGCGTATTGGTACGAAGGATGCCTGAGATGAAATCCGCTTATCCGTCCTCCCCCTGGTATCACCTGCAGTTTCGTCTTCCTGTCCCCCGCTCAGTCGCTGGCGTGTGGATCTTTGCTATTGGTCTCATATTGCTGGTCATGCTCGGCGTGCAAATGCTCTCCGGTATCGTGCTGGCTATGTTCTATGTGCCTACAGCGGGATCCGCTTTTGACTCTATTGTTCATATTCTGCGCGCAGTCAGACACGGTGAGCTGGTGCGCAATCTGCATGCTATTGGCGCGTCGCTTTTTTTCTTCGCCTGTTATCTGCATATTTTCCGGGCAATGTATTACAACGTCTACCGCAAACCCTATCTGAAGATGTGGGCAATCAGCGTGACGCTGTATGTGCTGTTGATGATCACCGCGTTTCTCGGCTATAGCCTGATTTGGGGGCAAAAAAGCTACTGGGCCGCTACGGTCATCACCAGTTTCGCCCGGGCGATACCGTTTATTGGCGATACGCTATATACCTTTTTGGTCGGTGGCTATATGCCCGGCACGCCGACATTAGGCCGTTTTTATGTCCTTCACTTTATCATCCCCTTCGCCATTGTCGCGGTTACGATATGGCACATCCGTACCGTCCAGTCGGCTTTTGCCCACGCGCGGAAGAAAACATTTTCGCCCAAGGAGTCTCAGCGTGTGTTGTTCGATTTTCGCATCACCGAAAACGATGCAATCAAACTCACCCTCTTTCTAATGCTGTTCGCCTGGTTTCTGTTTTTCGCGCCGCACTATCTCAGCAGCGCCGATAACTTTATTCCGGCAGACCCGACACTCACACCGGCTATCGTCGCGCCTGAATGGTATTTCCTGCCTTTCTTCTCCATTCTGCGCTGCTTCCCCAATGAACTGGCAGGCATCACTGCGATGTGCGCTGCGGTACTGATTTTCTATTTTCTCCCGTGGCTGGATACGTCACACGCACGGTTTCGTAATAACAGTCGGCTGGTTAAAGCCATTTTTTGGCTGTGGGTCGCCAATGCGCTCTTTCTGGGTTGGTTGGGCTCAAAAGCATTGGTCGGGCCGGACTTAATTGATGGTTTTAGCGATGACGATGGCTGGACACGCGCGGCGTCTCAGCTTTCAACCGTTATTTATTTTGCATGGTTTCTGCTTGTGCTGCCGTGCCGACGTTTACTGGAACGACAGGACTGACATCATGGCGCGATTTTTACCCACAGCAACTCTGACTCTGGCTCTTTTATTGAGCAACGCGATTTGCGCACAGCTACCCACCGCGCAGACATGGTCGTTTAGCGGCGTGAACGGTAAACACGATAGCGAACAACTGCGACGCGGGCTGCAGGTCTATGAAGAGAAATGCCGGGCCTGCCACGGTATGAAATATCTCACTTTCAAAACGTTAACTAAAGCTGGAGGGCCGCAACTCAGTGAGGCGGAGGCCAAAACACTGGCCAGCGGCTACGTCTTCGCGACAATTGAAGACGACGGTCAACCCGGCGAACGGGAAGGCAATCTGAACGATGTTTTCGCGTCACCTTATCTGAATGACCAGGAAGCAAAATACCTTAATAATGGCGCGCTGCCGGTTGACCTGAGCTATATCGTTCGAGCGCGAACCTACGACCGTGGGTTTCCGCGATTTTTACTGGATGCGTTCACCCCCTACACCGAGCAAGGCGCTGATTATGTTTATGCGCTGCTGACCGGGTATGCAACCGATGACCCGGAGATGAAAACCAACCGTTTTTTCCCAGGCGGGATGATTAATATGCCCAAACCGCTGGCTGACAATGACATCACCTGGGCTATGCAAACGCATGCTCCCCAAACGGAAGAACAGTACGCACGAGATGTCACCGCGTTTCTGGCATGGGCCGCTGACCCGCAGCTTGAGAGCAGAAAACATCAGGGAGCGGTCGTTATGGGATATCTGGCGAGTATGTTGGCGCTATTAGCACTGTTACAGCGCATGCGATCCCGCTCGCGCAGCAACGAGAAAAACTAACGACCAGTCAGCGTAACGCTGGCTGGTCTGCAGGTTATGTCAGCACTTAGCTGTGGCGTTGGCTATCATTACGACGGCAGCGTTTGTCGTAATGGCGAACCCACCAGTAGCGGTCACTGATTTGTTCATGTCCGCCGACGCGGGCACCCGCCAGCCAGAGGACGCCACCAACAAAAATACTGAGCACGGCACCATGTGCAAAAAACTGTGGCAGATTAAATTGCGGTAACTGGTTTAAAATAGAGTAACCAACACCACCAACCATCACCACCAACCCTAAAGCCATGAGCACGTTACCGAGTAACGAAGCGTTTTTGCGTTTCATGTGTCACCTCCGGAACTTTGGGTTGTTACAGGGAATACCCCTAATCCTTATGTGTAAAGTATAGACAACACTGCCATTAGCAAGTGCGCCTGTGATCACAAATACAAACACCAACGCAACAAAACTTTACAAATAAGCTACTGAACACCCTCAATTTCCAATAGTCCACTTCTGCAATTATTCAGTTTTCGGTGCGACCCACGCAGTTTTTTGTCAAGCGCGTCGGCAAACAGTAAACTACACGCCGGTTATAGACACACTCAGGACAAATTACGTGGCGATTAAATTGATTGTCGGCCTGGCGAATCCCGGCGCAGAGTATGCGGCAACGCGACATAATGCAGGCGCATGGTACGTCGATTTACTGGCAGAGAGACTCCGTGCCCCCCTGCGCGATGAGCCGAAATTCTTCGGTTACACCTCCAGAGTCACGCTTGAAGGTGAAGATGTCCGCCTGCTGGTACCGACCACATTTATGAATCTGAGCGGCAAAGCCGTTGGCGCAATGGCCAGCTTTTATCGCATTAACCCTGATGAAATTCTGGTCGCCCACGATGAATTAGATCTGCCGCCCGGCGTCGCCAAATTTAAGCTCGGCGGCGGTCATGGCGGACATAACGGCCTGAAAGACATCATCAGCAAGTTAGGCAATAACCCTAACTTTCATCGTTTACGCGTTGGAATCGGCCATCCGGGCGATAAAAATAAAGTTGTCGGTTTTGTTTTAGGCAAACCGCCTGTTTCAGAACAGAAGTTAATTGATGAAGCCATTGACGAAGCGGCACGTTGTACCGAGATTTTATTCAAAGATGGACTCACCAAAGCAACGAGCCGGTTACACACCTTTAAAGCGCAATAAGCAGCGATGTGCGGCATTTTTCTCGCGTGCTGTGTATAATAGGCAAAGTTATTTACATTTCTACAATCTGTTTTCCATAACAGGTTGAATATCAAAAGATTAAGGTGATTTAAACATGGGATTCAAATGCGGTATCGTCGGTTTGCCAAACGTAGGCAAATCCACCCTGTTCAACGCGCTCACAAAAGCGGGTATTGAAGCGGCAAACTTCCCGTTCTGTACTATCGAGCCGAACACGGGTGTTGTCCCGATGCCCGATCCTCGTCTGGATCAACTGGCCGAAATCGTCAAACCGCAGCGTATCCTGCCCACCACAATGGAATTTGTGGATATCGCGGGTCTGGTAAAAGGCGCATCCAAAGGTGAAGGCCTGGGTAACCAGTTCCTGACCAACATTCGTGAAACCGAAGCTATCGGTCACGTTGTTCGCTGCTTCGAAAACGACAACATTATCCACGTGAACAATAAAGTGGATCCGGCTGACGATATCGACGTTATCAACACCGAACTGGCACTGTCCGATCTCGACACCTGCGAGCGTGCTATCCACCGTGTACAGAAGAAAGCCAAAGGCGGTGATAAAGACGCTAAAGCTGAACTGGCTGCACTGGAAAAATGCCTGCCGCAGTTGGAAAACGCCGGTATGCTGCGAGCGCTGAAAAACCTGACTGATGAAGACAAAGCAGCCATCAAATACCTGAGCTTCCTGACGCTGAAGCCAACCATGTATATCGCCAACGTGAACGAAGACGGTTTTGAAAACAATCCGTACCTCGATAAAGTTCGCGAAATCGCCGACGCTGAAGGGTCTGTCGTGGTTGCCGTTTGTGCCGCTGTTGAAGCTGACATCGCTGAACTCGACGATGCTGATCGTGACGAATTTATGGCTGAACTGGGTCTGGAAGAGCCGGGCCTGAACCGCGTTATCCGCGCAGGCTACGAACTGCTGAACCTGCAGACCTACTTCACCGCGGGTGTGAAAGAAGTCCGTGCATGGACCATCCCTGTCGGCGCAACGGCCCCGCAGGCAGCTGGTAAGATCCACACCGACTTCGAGAAAGGCTTTATCCGCGCACAAACCATCGCGTTTGAAGACTTCATCACCTATAAAGGTGAGCAAGGCGCGAAAGAAGCCGGCAAGATGCGTGCAGAAGGTAAAGATTACATCGTTAAAGATGGCGATGTGATGAACTTCCTGTTCAACGTTTAAGTTGCTTCTGCTGTCTGATCAGGCTTTCCGGAGCTTTATCAGATCAATGAACGCGAAAAAAATCCACGCAGCTGCGTGGATTTTTGTTTTCATAACGACCGTGCCAGCACCTTAGAAACACAGCTAAAATTGAGCACGCTGGTGAGTGCAATTGTAAGCACACCTGTTTTAGTCCCACGCATTTTTTGAAATTTCCGGTTTTTCAAACATCAGCCGGTACTCTTCCGGCGTCAGGTTGTTCAGGGATTCATGAGGCCGCTCGTTGTTATAGCGTTCTGCCAGCTCAGTCAGCGCATGGATCACTGGTTCTTCACGTCCGGTATTGGGCTGATAAAAATACACCGTCCTGCTCAACGATAACGTCCTGCAGGCCTGGCGTAAACTCATGGCAAATTGTGCCGTCAGATAGCTGACGAGCTCACGCTTTATCGCTGGTTTTAAAGCTTTTTTTCGATGACGTCTTTTAACGTGAGATTTTCCAGACTCAGGTCGGCAAACATTTGTTTCAAACGTCGATTCTCATCCTCAAGGTCTTTGAATTTTTTAATATCGGCCGCTTCTATCCCGCCATACTTTGCCTTCCAGTTGTAATAGCTGGCCTCCGAAATAGCGACCCCACGGCATACTTTTGAGTAGCATAAAAAAGAAACGACATACTCACCCGTTGGTATTATTTTTTTGTCGACGACATCACCTTTTCTCTAAGTAAAATTCATGAGATCAACTGGCGTACGTCTAATACTTATTCTAGGGTTAACTCATGTCTTCTTGTGTCACATTATTGTTTTTTTAAAGCAAAAAATGTGGTTATTTGAAAAAGGTGAAGGATATGGCTCTAGTCTTCGACAAACGCTTAATTCTTTTTTGCGGCGCCTTTTCCATTATTCCGGCGGCAAACGCAGCGTCTACAAGCGGGACATTTCAGGTACTGATGACGATACAAAAAGCGTGTACCGTCACTGCGGGGTCGGCTTCAAATATTACTCTCGGTCCCGTGAATACCACTGCGACAAATACCAGCGCAAGCAACACAATTTCAATTAATTGCTCAAAAACCACCCCCTACTTTATTGGCCTGGCACCTTCAGCGGCCAACGGCGGGACACCCACGGGGTCCGGAGCCATGTCCTCTGTCGCAAATGCAGCAAACAATACCGATAAAGTGCCTTACCAGCTGAACCAAACATCAGCAACAGGACCGGTCTGGGGGAATACGGCCACCGCCACCACGGTAGGAAATGGTGTTGCATCCCAGGGAACTGGGCTTCTACAGAGTTTTACCGTATATGCCACCGCGCCAAGCGCGAACTTCACACCTGACGACTATGCCGACACCGTAACGGTAAACGTTAACTACTAAATTCAGGAACACAGATGACAGTAAAACTGCCTGTACAGCAGTATGCCTGCGCATGCCTGTTAGGAGCGGCTATGAGCGTAAATTCGGCGACAGCCAGCGGATTGCAGGTTGCCCCAGTTACATTAACGCTGCAAGCGTCGCAAAATGCCGATGGGATCTGGCTAAGCAATGCCGGAGAAAACGTGCTGAATGCCCAGGTTCGGGTCTTTCGCTGGAGCCAAAGCGCTTATGGCGATAAGCTGTCTCCCTCTCAGGGGCTGGTTATCAGCCCGCCGATGCTGGCGTTAGCCCCTGGTGAACGCCAGTTGATTCGTGTTATTCGCACCGGCCCGCCATCGACACATACCGAAGATGCCTATCGGTTATCAATTGACGAATTACCGCCAGCAAAATTACAAAAAAATAAACTTCAGTTTGTGCTGCATTATTCCGTACCAGTGTTTATTCAACCAACGGCGCAGGCTGAAACCCAGGCCAAATTGCAATGGAAATTACAGCAACTTGACGGCAAAAAATTTCTTGAAGTCAGTAATCAGGGAAATGGTCATGCGCAATTATCAGCGGCAACCTTTATAAACCATAATGGTGCGAAAAAGGTCATTACGCCGGGACTATTAGGCTATGTTCTTCCGGGCTCAACAATGCGGTGGATATTATCCACGTCCGCCAGCGATACCCATTATGGCGGTAAAGTTGAAGTAACAGTTAATGGCCAAAAAACAGTACAAGATCTCTAAGAGATCCTGGCTTCTGGTGAAATGTTGCTTACTCAATGGAGCATTATTATCTGGAATGGTTTCAGCTCACGCGGTCAATAATAACCAGACAAACAGTGGAATTATTGGCGACGCAACACCTCTTGCGGGCATCGATTTATATCTTGACGTGACCCTGAATGGAAACCCTGTCGGCTTGGTTCATTTTGGCTATGAGAATGAAAAACTCTATGCTGGCGCCAATACCCTACGACAGTTGGGTTTTCGCTTACCGCAAAATACGGCTGCCACCGTCAGCCTGAACGATATTGCCCAACTGAGCATTGACTACAACGTCGAACAACAAACTCTGGCGCTCACTGTGCCGCTCAGTTCCCTTGATCTTGCCACCACGCAGGTGAACCCGACCGGCGAAGCGACACCAATAGCATCAAACTCACGTGGGGCGTTACTCAATTACGATGTCTATGCTCAGCAGGGAGATGAAACCAGCGCCAACACATTTAGCGAGTTGCGCGCGTTTAATGGCTTAGGGGTGTTAAGCACAACCCAACTGACTCAATATTCCACCGCGCCCAACGCAGATAATGCCTTCTACCGCATGGACACCCGCTGGCGCACGTCATTTCCGGAAAATATGTTGGCGATAAACGTTGGCGATACCCTGACAAGCTCGCTCACCTGGTCCCGACCGACCCGCATTGGCGGCATCCAGATAGGAACCGATTTTAGTTTACAGCCGTACATGCCAACCACCCCGCTTCCCTCCTATCTTGGTTCTGCCACGCTTCCTTCAAACGTTGAGTTGTACGTCAATGGGATTAAGTACTACAACGGGGAGGTTCCGGCCGGAAGTTTTCAAATCAACACCATGCCTAATATCAGCGGCGCAGGGACCGGTCAGGTGATGATGACCGACGCGCTGGGCAGAACGACAGTACAAAATTTCTCGTTCTACAACGATCAGCAACTCCTGCGAGAAGGGCTAACAGCCTGGTCAGCGGAATTAGGCGCAGTAAGAGAGAATTACGGTTACGCCTCATTTGATTATGCCAGTGCCCCTGTGTTTAGCGGGACCTGGCGTCGGGGATTCAGTAACACCTTTACTGCAGGTACGCACGCGGAAACCAGTGATGGGCTGATTAACGCAGGTTTTAGCAATGACTGGGTTCCCAGCCCGCGCAGCGGCACAGTGTCCACCGCATTGGCAGCCAGTACGGACTCAGGGAAAAGTGGATTTTTGTACAGTGTTGGTTACCGTTGGTCAGGTGAACAGTTTAATTTCAGCACCAGCACAACGGCGACGTCAGGTGACTACCGTGATGTCGCGACCCATTATGGTGAGCCGCCGCCCTCGCTGAGCAGCAATACGGTAATAGGTTATGCAATGGCGTCAGCCGGCAATGTCAGCCTGAGTTACCTGCAGTTTCGCTATCCGCACGATAGCGCGGTACGCTACGCCAACGCCAGTTGGTTCAATTCCGTCACCGAAAACATCTCACTCAATGCCGGATTTAACCAGAATATTGACGACACCCGCGATCGCAGCGTTTACCTGATGGTGACGGTCACCACCAGCGGTAATCTGAGCGCCAGCAGTACCGTACAACATACCAATAATGAAACCGGCTACCAGATCAATGCCAGCCAAACGCCACCGGGTGACGGCGGCTGGGGATGGAACGTCGCTGCCAGCCAGCAAGCCTCCCGGCAAAGCGGCCAGGGAGAAGTCGGGTATTTGGGCCGTTTCGGAAAAGCCTACACCGGATTTAGCCGCCTGCCCGACAACCACTACGGTTATGCTGGTGCGACCGGTTCCCTGGTTGCGATGGGGGGAGGTTTGTTCGCGGCTCGGGAAATCAACAATGGTTTTGCCGTCGTATCAACAGACGGCATTCCGGACGTGCCAGTCAAGCTGCAAAACAACCTTGTCGGTCGCAGCGACGATCAGGGTCTGCTGCTGGTCACGTCACTCAATAGCTATCAAAACAATCAAATCAGTATTGACCCCATGGATCTACCCGCCAATATGCGGATCGCCCGCGTTGAAGCCAATGCAACGCCGGCGGATCGCTCCGGAACCCTGGTCAGTTTTGGTATCACTCCCGTACGCGCCGCGCAGGTTACTCTCGTTAATGAACAGGGTAAGGCCATTTCTGAGGGCAGCATGGCATATATCACTAACGGCGCAGGCCAGTCATCCGTCGTCGGATTCGATGGAATGGCCTGGTTTGACAGCCTGGAACAGCACAACAGGTTACGCGTTGACACAGATACCGGTAGCTGTAACGCACAATTCGATTATCCCGCCAATGCAAAGGGGATTGTACAAATAGGCCCGCTGGAATGTCGGTCACAATAGCAGGAGTTCATTCATGAAATTAAGACAGTTGCTGTTTATCGCTGCACTCCTCGTCTGTCCAGGGATAAGTCATGCGGTCACCTGCTCCGTCAGTAACGTCCAACCAATTAGTTTTGGTGCAGTGGACCCGTTGTCATCATCAGGCGCAACGACCTCAATGACCTTTACCTGGACTTGTGCAAAAGAAGTGACCGACGTACTGGCGGGGATTAACCTCTGTTTTAATATTGGCGCATCGGGCGTCAGCGGTCAGGTGGCAACACGGAATATGTCGTTAAGCGGAACACCTGCCAGAACGTTGAGCTATCAGCTATATCAGGACGCCGGGCACAGTAAAATCTGGGGGAGTCAGTATCAGAGCGGAACCTCGGTTCCCATGGTACAACTTAACTTGCTCAATTTGCTCCCAGTGACCGGTTCACTGACAGTATCCGCCCAGCTCGTCACGCCGCAAACTTCTGCAGTCCCCGGAAGCTATCAGGACAGCTATACGGCAGCCACGGCGCTTATCACCCTCAACCCTGGATTAGTTATTCCGCCCACCACGTGCGGTGATACCGTTGCCGCCAGACTTCCCTTCAGCGTATCAGCCACTGTCAGCAAACAGTGCAATATCACATCGGCCACTAACATTAGTTTTACCCCGGTGAAGGCAACTCAGCGCAATGCGACAGCATCAAATACCATCGGGGTGGCATGCACCAATAACACCCCTTATACCATTGGACTGCAACCCTCCAACGGCAATACTGCAGGCAACGGTGTGATGAGCGGAACGGGGGCAAACAGCGATAAAGTGCCCTATCAGCTCAGCTCAACGCCAGGGCCTTCCGGCACAGTGTGGGGCAACACCCCGCTCAATACCGTTACAGGCACTGGCACCGGCTCCGCTACGCCATATTCGGTGTATGCTACCGTTCCCAGCGCGAACTACACCCCCGACAACTATGCGGACACCGTCACTATCTCAGTGACCTACTGACGCGCCGCTAAAATGCAAT
This sequence comes from Citrobacter sp. RHBSTW-00029, assembly GCF_014104295.1. Classification (NCBI taxonomy): domain Bacteria; kingdom Pseudomonadati; phylum Pseudomonadota; class Gammaproteobacteria; order Enterobacterales; family Enterobacteriaceae; genus Citrobacter; species Citrobacter sp. RHBSTW-00029. The sequence continues at coordinate 1,459,650 of NZ_JABXRT010000001.1, read as the reverse complement.
CAAGAAAACACAAATAATTATCATATTGTTTACTTTTAGAGGTGCATCATAAATCTGACAAATAGTCATTCTCATGCACGATGCATATTAAATGCCTGAATTGCTACTTGATCGCAAACATTCGCAAAATCAATAGATAATTATTCACTTAATGCTTAATTCACATATTTTTTATATGGCTATTAGAGGGCTGAAGGACAGGCCGTTTCTTGAAAAAAATGTTAAATTTAAGTTTGTATGGTGAGATCCACTGTATACCACGGCCAAATTAAGAACATATTACTTTTATAACTAAGGTTTATCATGGATAAGTTATCTTACGCTTCAGATAGCAGCACATCTGCCTGGAATACCTACCTGCAACAAATCGAGCGTGTGGCCCCTTACCTGGGCGAACTTTCCCATTGGGTGGATACCCTGCGCCACCCGAAACGCGCGCTAATTGTCGATATTCCGGTGCAGATGGATGACGGCACTATTCGCCATTTCGAAGGATATCGTGTACAGCACAACCTCTCCCGCGGCCCGGGAAAAGGCGGTGTGCGTTATCATCCTGATGTTGATCTTAATGAAGTGATGGCCCTTTCCGCCTGGATGACCATCAAATGTGCCGCACTGAACCTGCCGTACGGCGGTGCCAAAGGTGGCGTTCGCGTCGACCCATTCTCGCTGTCCGAAGGTGAACTGGAGCGTTTAACCCGCCGCTATACCAGCGAAATCGGCATTATCATTGGGCCGCAAAAAGATATTCCAGCGCCGGATGTCGGCACCAACGGCAAAGTGATGGCATGGATGATGGATACCTACTCCATGAACCACGGCACCACCGTAACCAGCGTGGTCACCGGTAAACCTATCCACCTTGGCGGTTCGTTGGGTCGTGATAAAGCAACGGGTCGTGGCGTGTTCGTCAGCGGTCTGGAAGTGGCTCGTCGTGCCAATATCGACGTTGAAGGCGCGCGCGTAGCGGTACAAGGCTTTGGTAATGTCGGCAGTGAAGCGGCTCGCCTGTTCGCCAGTGCTGGCGCACGCGTCGTTGCCATTCAGGATCACACTGCCACCCTGTTTAACACCACCGGGATCGACATGACCGCGTTGACCGCCTGGCAGTTGGAGCACAAACAGATTGCCGGTTTCCCGGGGGCGGAAACTATCGCCAGCGAAGCCTTCTGGAGCGTGGAGATGGATATCCTGATCCCTGCCGCGCTGGAAGGGCAGATTACCCGTCAACGTGCAGAAATACTGACCTGCAAACTGGTGCTTGAGGGCGCTAACGGCCCAACTTACCCGGATGCCGATGATATGCTGGCAAGCCGCGGTATCATCGTGGTACCTGACGTCGTATGTAACGCAGGCGGCGTCACCGTCAGCTACTTCGAATGGGTTCAGGACATGGCCAGCTTCTTCTGGAGCGAAGAAGAGATCAACAATCGCATGGATAAAATCATGACCGATGCGATGGTTCATGTGTGGGAGAAAGCGGCGGAGAAATCCTGCTCATTGCGCACTGCTGCCTATATTGTGGCCTGCGAGCGTATCCTGCTGGCACGTAAGGACCGTGGTATTTATCCGGGATAATACGACGGCAGATACGTCAACGTTTTGAACGACGATAAACGCCAGTCGTGAGTTACGCCAATAATGCGGCATTATTTGTGGCATTATTGGCGTGTAGTCGCCTGATTCATCCGCCCCGCTTTCTGCGTTTTACTTACCCAATATCTGCGCGGTTTGTTAGCCAATAAACATTAAATCCCATCGCAGCAACCATAATTTGCGTTAAGAACCCATAGCAACGCATTATTGGCCGCAATGTCTACTACCAATATTACGCCCGCCATATATATTGACGAACTGATTAAAAATCCCGAATAATTGTCGAATTATGGCATTCTGGCTGCTGGGAAAGTTGCCTGACACTGTGCGATTAGATCGGGCCGGGAAAACTCAGCGAATAACCATGTGAGAATATAATGGTCGATCATTCATCTGCTTCTGAGCACAACGATTTTACTCGTTGCCTGTCTCTTTTCGACAGCGCATTTCCACAAATCTTATCCCTGCTGGGCATGCCAGCCCCCACGCAACTCTCGCCTGATACGTTTTATGATTCACTTGATAAAGCCCGAGAGAAATTGGGCAACTGGAACAGTGTAGCGGCCCGCTTTAACTATAACGAGCAGGAAATGGCGAGCTTTCTTGCGGCACTACGCACCTTGAACAAATGGCTCGGCAGAAATACAGATGGCCAGCCTGCCGACAGAAATCTGACCATTGCCGCGTTGCGTTTTTTGTGGCAGCTCGAATATTTGCGAGAAAAACAGCCTCAATTAACTTACTCAACGACGCTGAATAACGAAGACGAAGAAAAGCAGTTACGTAGTTTGCAGCAGGTACGGGCATTAGAGTTGACCATTCGTAGTTTAATTAATGAAGCGTACAATAACCAACAAGCCCTACTTGAGCACCTAAACAAATTATTTGGTCAGGAACGTGTAAAAAAATGGCTGAACGTTGCCGATCGTGATGACGTATTGAGCGGTACTCTTTTCAGTGAACTCGCCTCACTGTTTATTGATAAAGACGAATATCCCATCCACTATTCTCCACTTTATCAATATACCCCGTTGCTCAGCTTTGTTAACGATAAACGTCGAACACTGAATACCTTTCTTGACGATATTCGCGTAATTCGCAACCGTCTGGCGCATCATAAGCGGGTCACCTCCGTCCAAACAACATTGGTGAATTACTATTACCGAGAAATTACTGAGCCGGTACAGGAGGCCTTCGATGAAGGCCGGGTAAAAGTTAACCCTGATCGCTTTTTTGATGACAGCAATGCTGAAGTTGCTCGCTATTTCGAACGGACCAGCCAAAAAATTGACGATCTCGGTGGCGACGTTCAGGGAATAAAAGATGATCTGGTGGCTCAGGCTCAGGATATTGACGTAATCAAAACGGGTACGAACATCATTCGCAAGCGAGTAGCCTGGGTGCTGGGCGGTATCGTTGTCCTTATTGTTGGCTCGGTACTGACTTTCGGCACCTCAACCAAGACGCTGGTGAATACGGAGTCCATCCGTAGCGATCTCGGGGAAGTGGGTAAAACGGTTGCCGGTGCGAAAAAAGAAACCAGTAACGATCCGCGTAAAGAACTGGCGAATATCGGCATTGCCTGGGATGAAAAAAATCTTCGCGCCGCTATTGACCGCGGTGATACCCAGGTTGTCAACCTGTTTCTTGCCGGAGGCATGCGCTGGAAACTGTATTATGCCGAAGCCGCATTACAGGAAGATCGCGAGGAAACGTTGAATGCCCTATTACAATCAGCATCGTTGATGGATGAAAAAAACGGTTGCCTCAGAATGGCCGGTAAATTACGTCAGCCAGCGAACCACAATGGCACGCTGACCCCCATACAGATTCGTTATTTAAAAACATTCTGTTCTTCTGTCAAGGATGTTCAGGGTATTAAAGCGGAACTGGACAGAGCGCTTAATTTTGAGAAAGCCCAGAAGAAAGCTTACGATGAAGAAATGGCCAAAAATGAACCTGCGGGTCGCTGTGAACGCCGTCTGATGGCCGATAATGCGCGTGACTTACTGGCTGACGCGGCGCAGTTTTCACTGCTAAGACCTACCACCTATTCACTCCACGATGTGTTATTGAAAGAACTGAATACGCGTCTGATGTTCGGCACACTCAACGGGGCAGAGTTAAAAAGTCTGGTTAAGAACTACTGCGTAAAACAAGAAAACCATGAACCCAATATTGCGATTGACGATAACTGGAGTCGCTCGCAACGGGTCATTTATAACGTCGTCAAATAATGAGCGATACAACAACGCATTCATCGGAAGAGAATTATATGTTCGCATTCAACAATGCATGGCCGCAGTTTACTTTCGAGTTCAATCCGTCGCAGCGTGATGCACCGGCTGGCAGCCTGCTGATCGGATTGGGCGACGGGAATGATACTGAAAGCCAAAAGGGTGTCGCGCTCAATAACAAAGGATACCGTGCAGGTCACTACAATTCGGTGAGTAAGCTGGTGGCAAATGCCGACGATCGTCAATGGACTATATGGCGCAGTAAACTCTCAAGTGTCCAGGGAATACAACGAATCGTTATCGAAGATTTCTCTCTGGATACCTGTTTTACGCTGTTGCTGTTTTTGAACCATCTTGATGCTGCTGGTTCGCTGTCGCTATCAACACACCCGTGGCTGGAATACGTCGCCGCATGGGAAAGCGGTATTTATCTGGACGGGGATGATACGACGCGTTCTGCCGCTTGTTTGTTATCCGCACTCGCGCATAGCAGCCTGTACGAGCAATCCATGGATGATACTGACGTTGTTCGCCGCAACATGCTGGCCTGCCTGCGTCTGTTGAGCGATATGATAATAGCCAACCCAGACCCCACCGCTGGCATTTTGCCCATGCACACGCAATGTTATGCAAGTGCGGTCGCAAGTCTGGCGTATGAGCAACAGATTTACCAACACGTTATCAAGCGTTCGGTGACCTGCCAGCTCCTGCTGGACCTCGGCACAGGCCGGCGGCAAACGGTGGTTGATGCACTGTTTATCACCGAAACGCTCCCTTCCGGGATGCTGAAAATTCTCGCGCGCTGCGACAAAGAACGCAGTTGGACGCACAATGGATTTGGGCTGCTGGCCATTTATCGCCCGCGAGAAGTGGGCACGGGCAATGATATCGTTATTTCGCTCAACCCCATTCAGGGGACGCGCCTTGATGCCCTGTGGTCCGCTCTGGAACAGCGTGAAGATGCGGCCTGGCAAGGGTTACGCCCGCACGATACTCCGCGTTTTCTCGAAAGCTATCGCCTGGCCGGAAGCGATAAACTAATCCCAGGAGCACCGAACCAACCCTGGTACGACGATCAAGGCAGAATGACGCTAATTGCGGCACCGAAGCAGCTTGCGCCCGGAGAGCCAGGCTCGAAACTGACCTGGCAACAAGACGTTTTACCCACAATCTGGGAAAATTATTTTACCCGGTACCTTGATAACGCCATTGTGCCAATAGCTTTACCCGAACCTGATTGCCGCACAAAGGGTAAATGCATTCGTGTCTATCAGCATCGCATCCCGGAGGGCGGTGATATTACGATAGTCCCGCTGATGCGTATGATCGATACCCCCACTTTCCATGCCTGGCTGGCAGCACAGAGCGATAGCACGCGCGTCGTCCGGAGCCCTGCGGATCTCCCCCCCGCCAGCGAGTACAGCAGCCAGTGGTACAGCAATATTCTGGTCGTCGCTCACCGTCATGGCGTCACATTCTTCTGTCGCGAAGAAGAGGATAAACATCTGGCAATACTGATTAAAGCGGCCAGTTCAGTAGCGGATGTCAGCCATGAGTATGAAAATTTTCTGGCGAACTCTGCCCAACAGATTGAACAGTGGCTCAAGGATCTGCTCGAATCGCAGCAAATTCACAACCGAAAGGGAAAAATTCGTCGTTTATCTGACTGGTCCGAAATGATGCTGGAAACCAAGGCCCGGGCGCTAAAAGCCATAAATAAAGGTGCTTTGGTCGGCAACGATGCCCTGCATAACCAGCTGAGTGACGATCTCTCGCGGCAGTGGGGATTATCGGAACAGCGCCAGGAGCTCATGGCGCAGATAGAGCAATTGGATCAGCTCATGCGCCAGGCGATTAGTCAGCGTCAGGAAAAACGTCAACGTATTTACGGCGCACTGTTTTCCGCTTTAGCACTCGGCGCGGCGGCTAACCATATTTGGGAACCGATTAAAGAGATAAAAACAACAAACCTTTATGAATGGCAACTCATGCTATTCAAAGAGCAGCCAGCCCCGGCAATGGACAAATTACAGGCGATTGCCGCAGATGCCGCACGATATGAAGTCTATACCCTGGCTATTCTGCTAATTTTTGGTTTTATTGGTTTTATCTTGTTCTGGTTTTTCGATTTTAATGGCAAGGAAGAGTAAGGAATAACGTTTTATTCACGATGCCGTCAGCATAAACCTTGCCGCATCTCTCACTTCCGCTGTTTTATGCACCAATACGTTTCAATACGGAACATTACCAGATACTAATGTTCCGTATTGAAACGCCAATCACATCAATTTTCTTTTGACTACCCGTGTGCAAAATTACCTTATCGGCAGCGAGAGGTCGCCGTGGCGCTGTACAAACCGATACCCTACATCAGATGTCTGCCTGATATGTGCAGCCATCTCAGGACTGTCTGCGGAGCATAAACAATGAAAAAATTGATCAACCGTGTTGAAGACGTACTGAACGAACAACTCGCCGGGCTGGCAAAAGCCTATCCTTCTCTGGCACTGCATCAGGACCCGGTGTATGTCACTCGCGCGGATGCGCCAGTGATGGGCAAAGTGGCGCTGCTTTCCGGTGGTGGTAGCGGCCATGAGCCAATGCACTGCGGCTACATTGGTCAGGGTATGCTCTCCGGTGCCTGTCCGGGTGAAATTTTCACCTCGCCAACGCCGGATAAAATGTTTGAATGCGCCATGCAAATTGACGGCGGCGAAGGCGTACTGCTGGTAATCAAAAATTACACCGGCGACATTCTTAACTTCGAAACGGCAGCCGAGCTATTGCATGAAAGCGGCGTCAAAGTCACCACGATGGTCGTGGATGATGACGTGGCGGTGAAAGACAGTCTGTATACCGCCGGTCGTCGCGGTGTGGCAAATACTGTATTGATTGAAAAACTGGTCGGTGCGGCCGCAGAACGCGGTGACTCACTGGATGCCTGCGCGGCGTTGGGGCGCCAGTTGAACAATCAGGGTCATTCCATCGGGATTGCCATTGGTGCCTGTACCGTTCCGGCGGCCGGTCAACCGTCATTCACCCTGCAGGACAATGAAATGGAGTTTGGCGTCGGTATCCACGGCGAACCCGGCATTGACCGCCGTCCATTCTCTTCGCTTGATCAAACTGTGGATGAAATGTTTGATACCCTGCTGGAAAACGGCAATTACAGTCGTACGCTGCGTCACTGGGATCACCTTCAGGGCGCATGGCAGGAAGGAAAAGAAAGCAAACGCGCGCTACAAAGCGGCGATCGCGTTATTGCGCTGGTCAATAATCTCGGTGCGACACCGCTGTCTGAACTCTTCGGCGTGTATAACCGCCTTGAAAGCCGTTGCCAGGATGCCGGCATTATCATCGAACGTAACCTGATTGGCTCTTACTGCACCTCTCTGGACATGACCGGTTTCTCAATCACCCTGCTACAAGTGGATGACGAAACGCTGAGCTTATGGGATGCACCGGTTCACACCCCTGCACTCAACTGGGGTAAATAAGGAGATTCATGATGTCCCTCACCAGAACACAAATTGTTAACTGGCTCTATCGTTGCGGCGAAATATTCACCACCGAAAGCGATTTTCTTACCGGCCTTGACCGGGAAATCGGCGATGCCGACCACGGTCTGAATATGCACCGCGGCTTCAGTAAAGTGGTCGAAAAGCTCCCGTCCATTGCGGATAAAGACATCGGTTTTATTTTGAAAAATACCGGGATGGTACTGCTCTCAAGCGTCGGTGGTGCCAGTGGCCCGCTGTTCGGCACCTTTTTCATCCGCGCCGCGCAGGTCACTCAGGCCCATCAAAGCCTGACGGTTGACGAGTTGTATCAGATGATGCGTGATGGCGCGGAAGGTGTCATTAGTCGTGGTAAAGCCGAACCGGGTGACAAAACCATGTGCGACGTTTGGGTGCCTGTCGTCGAATCTTTGCGCCAGTCCAGCGAGCAAAAGCTGAGCGTACAGGCTGCTCTGGAGGCGGCAAGCGCCCAGGCAGAAGCCGCAGCGCAAAGCACCATCACGATGCAGGCGCGCAAAGGCCGCGCCAGCTACCTTGGTGAGCGCAGCATTGGGCATCAGGATCCCGGCGCAACGTCCGTTATGTTTATGATGCAAATGTTGGCTCAGGCTTCCAGAGAGTAAGGATAAAACGATGGTAAACCTGGTTATTGTGTCTCACAGCGCCCAACTGGGCGAAGGCGTCGGTGCGTTAGCCCGACAGATGTTAATGGGTGATGGTTGTAAACTCGCTATTGCCGCAGGCATTGACGATCCTGAGAACCCCATTGGCACCGACCCCATCAAAGTGATGGAGGCCATTGAGTCAGTGGCAGACACGGATCACGTGCTGGTGATGATGGATATTGGCAGCGCGTTACTGAGTGCGGAAACTGCGTTGGATCTGCTCGATCCGGCAATCGCCGCCAAGGTGCGTCTGTGCGCTGCCCCGCTGGTTGAAGGTACGCTGGCGGCAACCGTCAGTGCTGCGGCAGGCGCTGATATCGATCGGGTCATCAATGATGCCATGAATGCCCTCGACGCCAAGCGTGAGCAACTGGGTTTACCTTCGTCGTCTGTTGCGAAGACAGCACCCGCTGAATTCTCACCCGATGCCGATGCTCGTTCGGTTGCCGTGACCGTAAGAAACCCCAACGGTATACATGTTCGCCCGGCATCGCGGCTGGTCTCCACATTGTCTGGCTTTAATGCCGACATGTGGCTGGAAAAAAACGGCAAATGCGTCGTCCCTGACAGCCTGAATCAGATAGCACTGCTGCAGGTGCGCTGTAATGACACGCTGCGTCTGATTGCTAAAGGTGAACAGGCAGACGCGGCGCTGGCTGCGTTTACACAGCTGGCGGCTGAGAATTTTGGCGAGTCCGTCGAAGAAGCACGCGCTGAAAGCATCGCAGTACCGGTGCCAGCGCTGGCAACGGGTACGGCATTTTGCTATACGCCGTTCTCACCGCAAGTCACCCATCGCCCGACCGCGGATATGCAGGACGAGCAGCAGCGGCTAAAAGCGGCCATTCAACGCACACTCGACGACCTGAGTGATTTAACCGCGCTGGCAGAGGAGAAGTATTCCGCTGATATCGCCGCCATTTTCTCTGGTCATCACACGCTGCTCGACGATCCTGAGCTTTTCGATATGGCCTGTGATTTGATGCGTGAAGAGCAGTGTAGCGCAGCATATGCCTGGCATAACGTACTGCGCGATCTGAGTCAGCAGTATCTGCAACTCGACGATCCTTATTTACAGGCGCGATACATTGATATTGAGGATTTGCTGTCCCGTACGCTGCAACATTTGACCGGCGAAAGTGCCCGTATCCCCGCGTCTATTCGACCGACCATTCTGGTCGCCGATGTCATCTATCCGTCTACCGTGCTGCAACTCGACCCGCTCACGATCAAAGGGATCTGCCTGCGCGCCGGTAGCGAAGCCTCCCACTCGGCGATTATCGCCCGCGAGATGGGCTTGTGCTGGGTATGCCAACAAGGCGCAACCCTCGATGCTATCAAGATGGGTGACGCTCTGACTCTGGACGGTGTAGCAAATCGGGTGATCCTCGCGGGCTGATACCCACAGCCCACCCTTTATCTGTAAAAGGTGGGCTATTTCACTCCCTCCGTCAGGAAATGTCTGTTTAATCGCAAAATGGGGGGCCGATCACGCGCAACGGTCGATCCTGAACTAAGGTTTTCTCATGGTAGATGCCGCAACTTCGGCACGCCGCTAAGGAGATTAACCGATGATAACACCCGCAATTCGCCATCCTGGCCTGCTCTCAGTGGCGATAAAACTGACGCTCGCAAGCACCTTTTTTGCTCTGGCCTCTTTTACTGCGAACGCTGAGGATTCACCTGTCGCTACGCCTTCTCCTCCTGATATTCTGCTTGGTCCATTGTTCAATGATGTACAGACAGCAAAGCTATTTCCCGATCAGAAAACTTTTGCCGACGCAGTGCCCAACAGCGATCCACTGATGATCCTTGCCGATTATCGGATGCAGAAAAATCAGTCCGGCTTTGATTTACGCCATTTTGTGGAAGTGAATTTTACGTTGCCAAAAGAGGGTGAGAAATACGTGCCCCCGGCCGGGCAATCACTCCGCGAGCATATTGACGGACTGTGGCCGGTACTCACTCGCTCAACCACCGATGTCGAAAAATGGGACTCTCTGCTGCCGCTACCAGAACCCTATGTAGTGCCGGGCGGGCGTTTTCGTGAGATTTATTACTGGGATAGCTATTTTACTATGCTGGGGCTTGCCGAGAGCAATCGCTGGGACAAGGTTTCTGATATGGTGGCCAACTTCGCTTATGAGATTGATTCCTGGGGGCACATTCCTAACGGCAACCGAAGCTACTACCTGAGCCGTTCACAGCCACCGTTCTTTGCCTTTATGGTTGAACTGCTGGCGCAGCATGACGGTAACGACGCGCTGAAAAAATACCTCCCGCAGATGCAAAAAGAGTACAGCTACTGGATGGAAGGAGGCGAAACACTTCAGCCCGGTCAACAGCATAAACGTGTGGTCAAACTGGCTGATGGCACCCTTTTAAACCGCTACTGGGATGACCGGGATACGCCAAGACCTGAATCCTGGGTTGAGGATATTGCCACCGCGAAAAGCAATCCGAACCGCCCTGCCACTGAAATTTATCGCGACCTGCGCTCAGCCGCCGCATCCGGCTGGGACTTTAGTTCACGCTGGATGGATAACCCCAACCAGCTAAGTACCCTGCGCACCACCAGCATTGTGCCTGTCGATCTCAATGCCTTGTTATACAAGATGGAGAAAATGATCGCTCTCGCCAGCAAAGCCGCAGGTGACGATGCCAAAGCAGCGCAGTACGAGGGCTTTGCCAATGCCCGCCAAAAAGGGATTGAAACCTGGTTGTGGAATGACAAAGAAGGCTGGTATGCCGACTATGATCTGAAGAGCCACAAAGTCCGTAATCAGTTAACTGCCGCCGCGCTGTTCCCTTTATTTGTGAATGCGGCGGCAAAAGATCGCGCCGGCAAGGTGGCCGCAGCAACTCAGGCGCATCTGTTGCAACCTGGCGGCCTTGCAACCACGTCGGTGAAAAGCGGCCAGCAGTGGGATGCTCCCAACGGCTGGGCGCCGTTACAGTGGGTCGCCGCCTCGGGATTACAGAACTATGGCCAAAATGATGTCGCTATGGATGTCACCTGGCGATTCCTCACCAATGTGCAGCACACGTACGATCGTGAGAAAAAATTGGTTGAGAAGTATGACGTGAGCAGCACAGGAACCGGCGGCGGCGGTGGCGAATACCCGCTACAGGATGGTTTCGGCTGGACCAACGGCGTAACGTTAAAAATGCTCGATCTGATATGCGCTAAAGATAAACCCTGCGACAGCGTACCGGCAACGCGCCCCGCCCCCGCCAGTAACACGCCTTCCGAGGCCAAAAAGCAGACTCAACCGACGTCCTAATCTTCTTCTGGTGTCTTCAGTCTCCTCTAAATCCGCGCCATGTCGCGGATTTTTTGGTGCCATGTATCTCCATTTCAGGTGTATCCATTGCATCTAGCCCTTATGGGGTAGCCCCTGTTTTCATCCGTGTGAAATTGATTCTGAACATGTTTTTATTCGCTGTATATGTAAATATATAGCGATTTTATCACTGTTCAGGAGCAACATAATGCCACTGACAAGAAGGATGTTTGCCCAGCTCGTGGCATCTGCGCTGCTGTTACGCCATTTTCCGGCCCTTGCCCAAACACCGCTTACCGTTGCTGTCGGTTCACCGCCGTCACCCGAGGCAATCCAGCGCGTCGTCAGCGCCGGAGCACCTGCTGATATGCTATTGCTGGCTGTCGCACCGGAAAAACTGGTGGGATTTTCATCATTTGATTTTTCTCACCAGGCCGCAGTGCCATTCCATCATGACATTTTGGCGTTACCGAAATTGGGAAGACTGGCAGGACGCGCCAGCACCCTGTCACTGGAGGCCTTGTTAGCGCTGAAACCCGATCTGGTGGTTGACTGCGGCAATGCTGATGAAACCTGGCTTTCTCAAGCCCGGCAGGTCAACGCGCAAACGCACGTTCCGTGGCTGCTGATTAACGGCGAGCTCCGACAAACCCCGGCACAACTGCAAGCCGCAGGGGCTGCGCTGGGTACCGCAACACGGGCCTCGGCACAGGCCGCACTTGCCCGTCGATTTATTGATGACGCAGATGCGTTTTCGCACTCCCCCGCAGCAAAACTGCGCTTTTATGCCGCACGCGGTGCCAGAGGACTGGAAACCGGTTTACAGGGTTCACTGCATACCGAAGCACCAGAGTTACTGGGATTACACAATGTCGCGCAAATCCCGGGACGACATGGATTGACCCAGGTATCCATGGAAAATCTGTTGAGCTGGCAGCCCGATATTATTCTGGTTCAGGATGCAGTCACCGCACAGTACCTGCGAGAAGATCCCGTCTGGCAAGGGGTTAAAGCCGTTGCTGAGCAACGTATTCTGTTTCTCAGCGGACTGCCGTTTGGCTGGCTGGACGCCCCGCCGGGCATCAACCGGTTGCTGGGATTACGTCGCCTGCACGCCTGGCTTGACCCCAAAATTGAAACCCACTTTAAGACCGATATGCAGCGCTACGCAGAGTTGTTCTGGCACACCTCATTAAGCGATGCACAGTTTCAAAAGCTGGTGACACCCTGATGAGAATGACTACGCTGAGTGCTCTGATGATCGCAGCCATTGCCGTGTGTGTCATCGTCGCAACGGTTTCAGGTGCATATCGCCTGGATGCCCAGCAGGTGATAAACCTCATTGCTGACCATCCGGGCGTGCCGCCCCAGGACAAAATCGTCTTCTGGCAGATTCGATTGCCACGCATTCTGGCTGCATTGCTGCTGGGCGCGGCACTGGCGGGCGCAGGGACCACTTATCAGGGTATGTTCCGTAACCCACTGGTGTCGCCGGATATTCTCGGCGTGGCAGCCGGGGCGGGTTTAGGGGCCTGTACCGCCATCCTGCTCGGTTTACCGATCCTGTTTATTCAACTGTATGCGTTTGTCGGCGGCCTGTTCGTGGTGGCGGGCGTGTGGCTCATCACCCAGCGGGTAAAACGCCACGATCCGGTACTCACCCTTGTACTGGTCGGCATTGCGCTGGGTACGGTGTGCGGCGCAGGGATTTCGCTCATCAAAACGCTGGCTGACCCGTATACCCAGCTACCGTCGATTACCTTCTGGCTACTCGGTGGTCTGTCGACCATCACCGCCCATGACCTGTGGTTGTCCGCACCGCTGATCGTGGCCGGTTTGGTGCCGCTGTTGCTGCTACGCTGGCGTATGAATTTACTCACCCTCTCGGATGATGAAGCCCGTTCTCTGGGCATCAACGTTTCCCGGCTACGGCTCTGGCTGATTATCTGCGCCACGCTTATCACCGCCTGTACTGTGGCGATTGCCGGAATTATTGGCTGGATTGGGCTGGTGGTGCCACACATTGGCAGACTGCTTTGTGGGAACAACCACCAACGGCTACTGCCTGTTTCAATGGGGATCGGCGCTATTTTACTGCTGCTGACAGATACCCTTGCCCGCACTCTGAGCAGCACGGAAATCCCGCTGGGGATCCTGACCGCGTTTATTGGTGCCCCCTTCTTCCTGTTACTTCTGCTCCGGGGAGGCCGACAATGACGCTGCTGAGCGTACAACATGCATCTCTCGGCTACCATTCCCGGCACCCAGTATTACGCGATGTCTCGTTTAGCGTCGCGCCAGGGTCAATTTGTTGCCTGATTGGCGCCAATGGCAGTGGGAAAACCACGCTGATGCGTACCATTCTTGGCGTTCTTCAACCGCTTGCTGGCCAGATTACGCTTGATGGTATCGCGGTGAATCATCTCAGCGACCGGGAACGCGCTGCCGCCATCGCCTGGGTTCCTCAGGCACATGACGGTGCGTTTGCCTTCACGGCTCTGGACTTGGTGATGATGGGACTGGCCCCGCAAATGGCGGCATTTGCCGTTCCCGGCGGCAAAGAACGCGACATCGCCCTTGAACAACTGGACGTGCTGGCAATCCCGCATCTCGCGCCCCGGCGCTGGAACACCCTGAGCGGTGGCGAACGTCAACTGGTGTTGATTGCCCGTGCGCTGGCACAGCGTCCACGTCTTTTACTGCTGGATGAACCTGCTTCCAGCCTCGATTTTGGTCACCAGATCCGACTGCTCGACACCCTGGTCACGCTGAAAAATTCGGGCATGGCGCTGCTGATGTCGACCCACCATCCGTTGCATGCACGGGCCATTGCCGACAGCGTGGTGCGCGTCGAGCCAGATGGTCTGGTGTCACAGGGGGGGCCTGAACACCAACTGGCTGCTGAACGTCTGGCCACGCTGTATCGGGTCACGCCCTCACAAATAGCCCATCACCTCTTTGGCTCACACGATTAAGGAATCACGATGCTCATTGACGACATTGATTTTGCTGACCTGTACCGCAAACAGTTACTTCAGGCGAAGCGAACCGAGAAAAAACCAGAACACTGGGACAAACGCGCGGAAAAAATGGCAGAAAATTGCGCCTCATTAACCGACAACTACCTGCTCCAGTTATTGAGCAAGATTGACCTGAAAGGTGCTGAATCACTGTTTGATATGGGTTGCGGCCCCGGAACGGTTGCGCTGGCGCTGGCCAAAAAAATGCCGATCGTTTACGGCGTAGACTACAGCCAGGGAATGCTGAGCGTTGCCGCTCGCCGTGCCGGGCAGATGGGCGCGCGCCATGTACAGTGGGTGCAGCGCGCATGGGAAGCACACTGGGACGACTTGCCCCAGTGTGATATTGCCGTCGCCTCACGTTCAACGCTGGTTGCCGATATGCGCCAGGCCATGACCAAACTGAATAATCAGGCACGGTTACGGGTTTACACCACCCATCTCGTCAGTTCCTCATTTGTATCGCCCACGATTCAGCGCGCGTTAGGGCGCGAGGTGATTGAGCTTCCCAACTATATCTATGCACTGAATGTTTTGTATCAGATGGGCATTCACGCACATGTTGATTTTATCCGTGGACCAAACTGTCAGCAGGACAACAGCACCTGGACACATTTTCTGGAGAACGTACGCTGGAGCATGGGGGAACTGAGCACCGACGAAATTGAGCGTCTGGAGCACTGGTACCATCAGCAGGACCCCGGCACCATCGCTCCCGCCAGTCGCGACTGGGCGCTTATCTGGTGGGACAGCGTACCGCGGGAGGCGCTGCAATGATCTACTTCTCACAGGCGCAAGTCGATGCGCTGCTGCTGGAGGATATTCAGGGCGGCGATTTAACAACCCGCGCGTTAGGTATCGGCGCACAGCCAGGAAATATGGGTTTTTATCACCGCCAGGGCGGGTGTGTAAGCGGAACCACTGTTGCCAGACAAATGCTGACATCACTGGGTTTGACCGTTACCGACCTTGTGCCCGATGGCGAACGGGCGCGTACCGGACAGTTACTTCTACGCGCGCACGGTAACGCGGCGGCACTACACCAGGGCTGGAAAGCGGTACAGAACGTGCTGGAGTGGAGTTGCGGTGTCTCACGCTATCTCGACGATATGCTAAGCATCCTGCGTCAGCGCTATCCTGATGGCCAGATTGCCTGCACCCGCAAAACTATCCCTGGCACCCGTATGCTGGCTACCCAGGCGATCCTTGCTGCCGGAGGCATTATCCACCGGGGCGGGTGCGCCGAAACCGTTCTGCTGTTTGCGAATCATCGCCGCTTTCTTGCCGATCCGAAAGACTGGGCCGCGGCAATCGCGCAACTACGCGCCCATGCGCCAGAAAAAAAGATTGTGGTCGAAGCAGATACCCCCAATGAGGCACTGGACGCGCTACATGCTGCCCCTGATGTACTGCAACTCGATAAGTTTACCCCCGAGCAGGCAGCAGACATCGCTCGCCTGGCACCTTCTCTGGCTCCCCATTGCACGCTGGCGCTGACTGGCGGCATTACCCTCGCCTCACTGGCGAGTTATCTCGACTGTGGCATCAGACTCTTTATCACCTCCGCGCCTTACTACGCCCCACCGGCGGATATCAAAGTTAGCCTGAGCCCGGACGCACGTGGCATATAACATTTATAAATGGACTATAAATAATGAATTTCAACAAAAGTTGTCTTTACACAGCCCTGTCGTTTGCTTTCGCGCAAGGTGCTTTTGCTGGGCAGGAAAGCGAAACCATGACCGTCTGGTCTAGTCCGGCCTCCGCCGCCACCACTACGGTTCTCGGCCAGGAAACGATGCAGCAACTGGATAAACAAAACGTGGCACAGGCGCTAAGCGTCGTTCCCGGCGTCGTGCTGCAAAAATCCGGTAACCGTAATGAGCAACAAGTGAAGGTCCGCGGTTTTGACAGCCGTCAGGTCCCGGTCTTTTTCGACGGTGTTCCGGTGTACATCCCCTACGATGGCAACCTTGATTTAGGTCGTTTTCTGACATCCGATATCGCTTCTGTCGAGGTCTCTAAAGGCTACTCATCCTTGCTACAGGGGCCGAACCAGATGGGTGGCGCTATCAACATCACGACCAAGAAGCCCACCAAACCGATTGAGGGCTCTCTGGGCTATCGTCAGGGCTGGAGCCGTAGCAAAGACAATGCCCATGATATGCACGCGTCGTTCGGTGCCAGCAACGATCTCGGATATATCCAGCTCAGTGGTAGCCAGCTAAAACAGGATTTCCTCGGATTACCTCATGGTGTTGATAACCCGGTAGCGGGCAGCAATGGCAAGATTACCAACTCGTCAGCCGATGATAAACGCGGCATCGTGAAACTGGGATTCACGCCGCGCGGCGATGATGAGTATGTTCTGACCTACATTAATCAGGACGGCGAAAAAGATAACCCGCCATATGCCGGAACCAGCAGCCAGAAATCACGTTATTGGCAATGGCCGCAGTATGATAAAGAAAGTTATTACTATCAGGGCACCACGCATTTGGGCGATCGCTTTACATTGAAAAGCCGTCTGTATCGCGACACCTTTGAAAATACACTGATGATGTACAATTCCCTTGCCGATCTGAAAAATAAGAAAGGCAGCTACAGCCATTATTCTGACTATAGCGACGGCGCAGGTTTGCAGCTTTCCGCTGATATGCGGGAGAACGACCTGCTCTCTTTCGCCGTGAACTGGAAAGACGATGTTCATCGCGAAAAAGGGGCTCCAAATGCCGCTTATGACCGCTACGAAGATCGCACCTGGTCTGTTGCCAGTGAATATCAGTGGGCGGCTGCGGATAATGTCGATGTGGTGGCGGGTATCAGCTACGACTGGCGTGACAGCGTAGAGGGGATGAAGCACGAGAAAAACGGCAGCGTTACCCATTATGATGACAACGATCAGTCCGCCTTTAACTGGCAGGTAATGACCAAATATCACTTTGAAAATTCTGACACATTAGCGCTGTCCTACTCTGACAGAACGCGCTTCCCCACACTGAAAGAGCGCTACACCACGTCAAAACCGGCTTATAACCAGATAGCGCTGGTCAACCCGCAGCTAAAACCGGAACGCGCCCGTAGCGTCGATCTCACGTGGAACGGTTCGTTCACCCAAAACTGGGGATTCGAAGCCAGCGTGTATTACAACCGCATTACCGATGCGATTCTGTCGCACAATATTGATGCCGACACAATTCAGAACCAAAACAGTGGTCGGGTGGATTACACCGGCCTGGATGCCGGCGTCAAAGGTAAGGTCTTTGACATGCTGGATGTGGGGCTAAGCTACGGTCTTATCCATGCTGACGTTAAACGCAGCGACATCGGCAAGATTACCGATCTGCCGACGCAAACTCTCACCGCCTGGATGACGCTGAAACCGTGGGAACCACTCAGCATTACGCTATCCGAAGAAGCCCGCTCTTCAAGCTATAGCAATTCTGATGGCTCACAAAAAGCGGCCGGATTCGCCATTACCCACCTCCGGGCAGATTACACCATCGGACATGGCTTTAGCGTTAACGCTTCGGTCAACAACCTGTTTGATACACAGTACGTCTACAGCGAAGGGTTTATCGAAGAAGGGCGTAATTACTGGGCGGGGATTGAATACCAGTTCTGACTAAACTACGCAGAGAAACGGCCCCCGCAGGGGCCGTTCGATTAATCTCGTCGTACCAGTCGGAAAACACCCAGTACCACAATCGCGCCGACCACGGCCACCAGGAAGCTGTGGAGATTAAACCCACTGACATCGCCGCCGATACCAAACATCGTTGCCAGCCACCCACCGACCACAGCACCGACAATACCGAGAATGCAGGTCAGAATAAATCCGCCGCCATCACGCCCCGGCATAATCAGCTTGGCGATAACCCCCGCAATCAGACCAAAAATAATCCAGGCAATAATTCCCATTTTCAGGCCCTCTTTCCAGTGAACGCATACGCAAGACATTCTTGCGCCAGCACGTTAAGTATAGGCAAGCCATCGCTACCTGCTGTTTGCACTCAGACTTAATTCATTGGCTGGGGTAAAAAATTTCATCCATTTGTATTAAGTTCCGTCTCGCGATGCCGATAACCCAACGATAAGCCAGGTATCCAGGAGTCATTAGGTGTGAGTAACTACAATGAGCAGTTCCTGAAGCAAAACCCGCTCGCAGTATTAGGGGTACTCCGGGACTTAAATTCACAACAGGTTCCACTGCGTATCTCCTGGTCAGGAGGTCAGTTCATCAGCAAAATTCTTGCTGTCAGCCCGGACGAATTGATCATGGATTTTGGCAGTCAGGAATATGAAAACCAGGCCGTGCAACGCGCCAGCCAGATCTCAATTATCGCCGAAACGCAGGGTGCCAAGGTGGAGTTTACCCTCCCGCAACTGACAAAAGGCGAGTACCAACGATTGCCAGCCTTTGTCTCATCGTTGCCACCTTCGCTGTGGTTTGTCCAGCGCCGGGAATACTTTCGCATCGGTGCGCCGCTGCACCCACCCTATCACTGCAAGGCGAAGATGCCGGACAACAGTCTCCTGCATTTTCGCTTATTCGATTTGTCTCTTGGCGGCATGGGCGCGCTATTAGAAGGAGCAGCACCGGAGGGGCTGGTCGAAGGTATGCGCTTCTCGCAGGTTGAACTGAATATGGAACAATGGGGCGTGTACCACGTTGATGCCCAACTCATCTCGATTACCGAGCGAAAAGTGATCGACGGGAAAAATGAGACCATCACCACTCCCCGCCTGAGCTTTCGTTTTCTCAACGTCGGCCCGGCGGTGGAGCGGAATTTACAGCGGATTATTTTTTCACTTGAGCGCGAGGCTCGGGAAAAATCGAATAAAGTGCGCGAGTAATATCACGCGCGTTACATCGCATCCAGCGCTCGCTGAAGTTTCCAGATATAACGTGGAGCCTGCGGCGCAGGATGGTTATCGACAACATGCTCAAAAAACTCATCCGCACTCAGATCGTTGATTTTGCTGATGGCTTTTTTCCTGTCAGAGGAGAACGTCCGCAGCAGCGCCCCGGCACCGTTCGCGTATGACACCACCAGCGCATATTGCATCACCTGTGGGTCTTCAATTCCCGCCAGCGGGCCGGTTTCAAGAATGCTCAGATACGCCGCCCCCATGGAGATATTGCGCTCTGGATTTTTCAGCTCACTGGTCGACGGCTCACCGCTCCATCCCATGCGACGATAAACATCCCGCCCGGAGGTGGAGGCTTTAAGCTGCATCAGACCGATGGCATTAGATTTACTGACTGCATTGGGGTTACCCCCTGATTCAATAGCGATAATCGCCGTAATCAATTGTGGGCTAACGCCCCAGGCGGCACCGGCTTTTTCACTGATAGGCATCCATTGCATCGCGCGTTTAACCGGAACTTCTGCATTCCATGGCGGATTTTTGTAATCCTGTTTTGAACTACAGCCCGCAAGTATTACAACCAAAAAAGCAAACCATCTCAATTTCACGTCATCTATCCTTATAGCCGGAACCTGTCGCTGAGGTGACAACGACATACCTACGCGGCATGATATACATTTGGTTTTAGTTGTAGCAAGGAAATGCCATGTCCCGGTTTCACTTAATTGCCCCGTCGGGCTACTGTATCAACCAGCAGGCAGCATTACGTGGGCTTGCGCGTCTTACTGAGGCCGGTCATCAGGTCGATAACACTGCCGTCATTTCTCGCCGTTGTCAGCGTTTTGCCGGTACCGAAGCCGAGCGTCTGGCGGATGTGAACTCACTCGTTGAGCTAAAAATGCCTGATACTATTGTGATGGCGGTGCGCGGCGGCTACGGTGCGAGCCGTTTGCTGGCAGATATTGACTGGCAGGCGCTGGCCGTTCGTCAGCAACAAAACCCGTTGCTGCTGTGTGGACACAGCGATTTCACGGCCATTCAGTGTGGTCTGCTGACTCAGAGTAATGTGATTAGCTTCAGCGGCCCGATGCTGGCGGCTAACTTCGGTGCCGAGGAAATGAACGCCTTTACCGAGCACCATTTTTGGCAGGCTTTGCGCAATGCCGAATTTACTCTCGACTGGCAAGGGCATGGCCCGGATTGCGCTACTGAAGGCACGCTGTGGGGAGGCAATCTGGCAATGCTCATTTCGCTGATGGGAACGCCGTGGATGCCCGCCATTGAGAACGGTATTCTGGTGCTGGAAGACATCAACGAGCACCCGTTTCGCATCGAGCGCATGCTGCTGCAACTTTATCATGCTGGGATCCTCGCCCGCCAGAACGCCATCATTCTCGGCAGTTTTAGCGGTAGTGCGCCTAATGACTATGATGCCGGTTACAGTCTTGATTCAGTCTGTGCGTTTTTGCGTGCCAAATTATCCGTTCCACTGTTAAGCGGTCTCGATTTTGGCCACGAACAACGCACCGTCACCTTACCTTTAGGGGCCAAAGCCGTGCTGAAAAATGATAAAAACGGCAGTCAACTCACAATCTCCGGTCATCCGGTGCTTAAATCGTAAAAAAAGCCTGCTTCAGGGCTAAGTAAAACGCTGTTTCTGTCGTTATTATGTTAGGGTTTATTAATACGAAACAGCGTAATTCAGGAGTAACCGAACGTTGGATGCCGCAGCAATCATTAGCCTTTTTATTTTGGGTTCCGTTCTCGTCACCTGCAGTATCTTGCTTAGTTCATTCTCATCACGTCTTGGTATCCCGATTCTGGTGATTTTCCTCGCTATTGGCATGTTAGCGGGCGTGGACGGTGTTGGCGGTATTCCTTTTGATAACTACCCTTTTGCCTACATGGTGAGTAACCTGGCGCTGGCGGTTATTCTGCTCGACGGTGGGATGCGCACCCAGGCCAGCTCATTTCGTGTAGCGCTAGGCCCGGCGTTATCGCTGGCGACCGTGGGTGTGCTGATTACCTCTGGCCTCACCGGCATGATGGCGGCATGGCTGTTTCATCTGGATCTCATTGAAGGGTTGCTGATTGGTGCGATTGTCGGCTCAACCGATGCTGCAGCGGTCTTCTCCCTGCTCGGCGGTAAAGGACTCAACGAACGTGTGGGCTCGACGCTGGAAATTGAGTCAGGTAGCAATGACCCAATGGCCGTATTTCTGACCATTACGCTTATCGAAATGATCCAGAACCACGAGACCGGTTTAAGCTGGATGTTTGCGGTACATATTATCCAGCAGTTTGGCTTAGGTATCGCTATCGGTCTCGGCGGTGGATATCTGCTCCAGCAGATGATTAACCGTATTTCACTGCCTGCCGGGCTTTATCCACTGCTGGCCCTGAGCGGTGGGATCCTGATTTTTGCCCTGACTACCGCGCTGGAAGGCAGTGGTATTCTGGCGGTTTATCTGTGTGGTTTCCTGCTGGGTAATCGCCCGATCCGCAACCGGTTTGGTATTCTGCAAAACTTCGACGGTCTGGCCTGGCTGGCGCAAATCGCCATGTTTCTGGTGCTTGGACTGCTGGTTACGCCGTCCGACCTGCTGCCTATCGCGATTCCGGCGCTGATTTTGTCCGCCTGGATGATTTTCTTCGCGCGTCCGTTGTCAGTGTTCGCCGGATTGCTGCCATTTCGTGGTTTCAATCTGCGTGAGCGCATTTTCATCAGTTGGGTGGGTTTGCGCGGCGCGGTACCCATCATCCTCGCCGTCTTCCCAATGATGGCGGGCCTGGAAAACGCGCGCCTGTTCTTTAACGTCGCGTTCTTTGTGGTACTGATCTCGCTGCTGTTCCAGGGAACGTCGCTGTCGTGGGCCGCCAAAAAAGCCAAAGTGGTGGTCCCGCCCGTTGGCTGGCCGGTTTCTCGTATAGGTCTGGATATTCATCCGGATAATCCCTGGGAGCAGTTTGTTTATCAGCTTAGCGCGGATAAGTGGTGCGTAGGTGCCGCGCTGCGCGACCTGCATATGCCGGAAGAAACGCGAATTGCCGCCCTGTTTCGTGACAACGTGCTGTTTCACCCCTCCGGCAGCACGCGTCTGCGCGAAGGCGACGTATTGTGTGTTATTGGCCGCGAACGCGACCTGCCCGCCTTAGGTAAGCTGTTCAGCCAGTCGCCGCCAGTGTCGTTAGACCAGCGTTTCTTTGGTGATTTTATTCTTGAAGCCAGCGCGAAATATGCCGATGTGGCACTGATTTATGGCCTGGAAGATGGCACCGGGTATCGCGATAAGCAGCAAACGCTGGGTGAAATTGTCCAGCAACTGTTGGGGGCTGCGCCGGTCGTCGGTGACCAGGTGGAATTTGCTGGCATGATCTGGACGGTAGCCGAGAAAGAAGATAATGCCGTGCTGAAAGTGGGTGTCCGTGTGGCAGAAGATGAGGATGAGTAACGCGGATGTTTTTTGCCGGGTGAAGGCTGCGCCTTACCCGGCCTACAAAAGTTACACCGTCACAACCGGTACGCGCAGCGCCAAAGAACACATTAATTCATAACCCACCGTGCCCGCCGCTGTCGCCACATCGTCGATTTTAATCTCTTTACCCCACAGCTCCACTGGCGTCCCGATCCCCGCCTGCGGGCACGGCGTCAGGTCTACCGCCAGCATATCCATGGATACCGTGCCGACCGTCCCGGTACGTACGCCATCCACCAGCACAGGCGTGCCGCTTGGCGCATGGCGCGGATAACCATCGGCATAGCCTGTCGCCACAATGCCAATGCGCTGCTCGCCGCTGGCGGTGTAGCGTCCACCGTAGCCCACCCGATCTCCGGCTTTCAGCGTCTGTATGCCGATTATCTCGCTGCTCAGGGTCATTACTGGTTTCAGGCCGGTATTGGCGATGTCCCGCCATTGCCCCGACGGTGATGCGCCATACAAAATAATACCCGGGCGAACCCAGTCATAATGCGCTTGTGGGTGCCACAGCGTCGCAGCCGAATTCGACAGCGAACGTCGACACTCCAGCCCTTCCGTTGCCTGCGCAATACGCGCCATCGCGTCCTTAATGCCATCCGGATGTTCAGCATCCGCAAAATGCGACATCAGCGTCATCTCACCTACGTTAGGCATTGCCCGTAACTGTTGCCAGACGGTGGCAACGCGCTCTGGTAAGAAACCCAGCCGGTTCATGCCGCTATTCACCTTGAGGTAAATATCCAGCGGCGCGTTCAGGCGGGCATTTTGCAACGCTTTGAGCTGCCAGTTACTGTGGACACAAGTGGTCAGACGATATGTGTCATACACCGTCAGGTCTTCGGCATGGAAAAAACCCTCCAGCATTAAAATCGGTCCTTTCCATCCCCGCTCCCGCAGGGTGATCGCCTCCTCGAGATTGAGCATCGCGAAACCATCGGTCGTTCCCAGTGCATTCCAGACACGTTCTATACCGTGTCCGTAGGCATTAGCTTTTACGACCGACCAGACGCGGGAGTCCGGCGCAGCCTGACGCGTAATGGTCAGGTTTTGTTTCAACGCCTGCAGGTCAATGCTGGCCAGTATCGGGCGGGTCATCTCGCGTCCTTATTAGTTATGTACGCCATGTAAATGCCGCGGGCGAGACGGGGTAAATCCCGGACTGTAACGCGCCACGCTCAGATCGTCATAAGGTATGGCAGGCGTGCGACCAGAGAGGATATCGCTCAGCAACTGACCGGATCCACACGCCATCGTCCAGCCCAATGTGCCATGACCCGTATTGAGCAGCAGATTCTTAAAGCGGGTACGCCCCACCACTGGCGTTCCGTCTGGCGTCATCGGACGCAGCCCGGTCCAGAAGGTCGCCTGTTCCACATGCCCACCGCGTGGAAAGAGATCGCGCACCACCATCTCCAGCGTTTCACGGCGTGGTTGTAGTAGCTCAGTATTAAAACCAACAATCTCTGCCATACCGCCAACACGAATACGCTCATCAAAACGGGTAATGGCGATTTTGTAGGTTTCATCAAGAATAGTGGAAACCGGCGCACCATCATCTTCTGCCACCGGAATGGTTAATGAGTAGCCTTTGAGCGGATACACCGGAATATCAACGATCCCTTTGAGCATCGCCGTGGAGTACGAGCCAAAGGCCATCACATAGGCATCGGCTTTGACTATCTCTTCTCCGCACTGAACGCCATAAATCTGCTCGCCATCGCTCAGCAGCTTATCGACCGGAGTGTTAAAACGGAATTTTACCCCCGCCTGCTCGGCCATTTGCGCCAGACGCTGGGTAAACAGCTGACAGTCACCGGTTTCGTCATTCGGTAACCGTAACCCGCCTGTCAGTTTGTGCGCGACCTCTGCCAGCGCAGGTTCGACTTCCGCCAGGCGACTTGCTTCCAGCAGTTGATAGGGTACGCCCGCATCTTCGAGCACGGCGATGTCGCGGGTGGCGTTCTCATATTGTTGAGCGGTACGGAAAAGTTGCAGGGTTCCGCCCTGACGTCCTTCATACTCGATACCGGTAGAGGCACGTAACGCTTTCAGGCAATCACGGCTGTATTCCGCCAGGCGCACCATCCGCCCCTTGTTTTCCATGTAGTGGCTGGTATCGCAGTTGCGCAGCATTTGCCACATCCATTTCAACTGGAACTGCGTCCCGTCGAGGCGTACTGCCAACGGCGCGTGGCGCTGAAACATCCATTTAATCGCTTTTAGCGGTACGCCTGGGGCCGCCCACGGCGCGGCATAACCAGGGGAGATTTGCCCGGCGTTCGCCGCACTGGTTTCCAGTGCCGGCCCCGGCTCACGATCGATGACGGTGACATCGTGTCCAGCCTGACTTAAATACCAGGCGCTGGTCACGCCAACGACGCCACTTCCCAGTATGACAACTCGCATAGCCACTCCGTTAACAGTAAAAGAACAATCTTCTAATTACATCTTGATAACTCAGTTGAAAATATTATTCAACATATGGCTTTTTTATGGTGACGTATCTCACACATAGCAGTGATTGCAGGGAAGTCTCTGCTTTGGCATCTCCTGCTGTGCGTTATTTTTATCCAGCATAAAATTTTGTCACCTGGCCGTTTTTCGACGCTTCGCTGACGTGAAATCGCAAAGAAAAAATTTCTCCTGCAGCACGTTTTTTAACACCATGATCTATGCTTGAAATGAGGTACTCCAGACAGAGAGTGCCGCCAACAATGAGGGTGCGCGAATGGCTACGATTGATTCCATGAACAAGGACAGCACACGGTTAAGCGATGGACCCGACTGGACGTTTGATCTGCTGGATGTCTATCTGGCAGAGATAGACCGCGTGGCGAAACTCTACAGGCTGGATACCTACCCGCACCAAATCGAGGTGATCACCTCCGAGCAAATGATGGACGCCTATTCCAGCGTTGGGATGCCGATCAACTATCCGCACTGGTCGTTTGGTAAAAAGTTTATTGAAACCGAACGCTTGTACAAGCATGGTCAGCAGGGGCTGGCCTATGAGATTGTTATTAACTCCAACCCGTGTATCGCGTACCTGATGGAAGAGAACACCATCACCATGCAGGCACTGGTCATGGCGCATGCCTGCTATGGACATAACTCTTTCTTCAAGAATAACTACCTGTTCCGCAGTTGGACGGACGCCAGTTCCATCGTCGATTACCTGATCTTCGCGCGAAACTACATTACCCAGTGTGAAGAGCGTTACGGGGTGGATGAAGTCGAAAAGCTTCTCGACTCCTGCCATGCGTTGATGAACTACGGCGTGGACCGCTATAAACGCCCGCAAAAGATCTCACTACAGGAAGAGAAGGCCCGGCAGAAAAGCCGTGAAGAGTATCTGCAAAGTCAGGTGAATATGCTGTGGCGTACGTTGCCGAAGAAAGAGGAAGAGAAGACGATCTCTACCGCGCGTCGTTATCCTTCTGAGCCGCAGGAAAACCTGCTGTATTTTATGGAGAAAAACGCCCCACTGCTGGAGTCCTGGCAACGCGAAGTTCTGCGCATTGTGCGTAAGGTGAGCCAGTATTTTTATCCGCAGAAACAGACTCAGGTGATGAATGAGGGATGGGCAACTTTCTGGCACTACACCATCCTCAATCACCTTTATGATGAAGGCAAAGTCACCGAGCGCTTTATGCTGGAGTTTCTGCATAGCCATACCAACGTGGTATTCCAGCCACCGTATAACAGTCCATGGTATAGCGGGATAAACCCGTATGCGCTTGGCTTTGCTATGTTCCAGGATATCAAACGTATTTGTCAGTCGCCCACCGAGGAGGACAAATACTGGTTCCCAAATATTGCGGGTTCCGACTGGCTGGAAACGCTGCATTTCGCGATGCGTGATTTTAAAGATGAGAGCTTTATCAGCCAGTTCCTGTCACCAAAAGTGATGCGCGATTTCCGCCTGTTCACGGTGCTGGATGATGACCGCCATAATTACCTGGAAATTTCAGCGATTCACAATGAAGAGGGGTATCGCGAGATCCGTAACAGGCTGTCATCGCAATATAACCTGAGCAATCTGGAGCCGAATATTCAGATCTGGAATGTCGATCTGCGCGGCGACCGTTCACTGACCTTGCGTTATATCCCACATAACCGCGCGCCGTTGGATAAAGGACGCAAAGAGGTGCTTAAGCATGTGCACCGGCTATGGGGTTTTGATGTGATGCTGGAGCAGCAGAATGAAGATGGCAGCGTTGAGCTGCTGGAGCGTTGCCCGCCAAGGATGAACGGCCTGTAACGCTTATTGCCGGAGGCGGTGTAAATACCTTATCCGGCCTACGACGTAGACGCATTGTAGGCCGGATAAGACGCTTTGGCGTCACCATCCGGCATTGCGCGATTAGCGTCCCTGAATAGCTAAATCGCCCGGTAAATTCTTCTGCATACGGTGCCAAATCTCACCACTGTCGTGACCATAGCGGCGCACCGTTTCATAGACCAAATCATGAGCGCCCTGCTCACACAGCTCTGACAGCTTACGGTAGAAGTTCAACGCCAGGCCGCGCGCTTCCGGGTTGGCAAAGTAATGACGGCCAATACGCGTATAAAGTCCTTTCATACCGTTGAGGATCAAACCGTAAATCGGATTGCCCGATGCAAATGCCAGACCACGGAAAATGTTGTAGTCCAGATCGGCAAACGCGTCAGCATGGTCAGCAACCTGATTCGCCGTGGCCAAAACGTCCTGGGCTTTATCAGGATGTTGGCGGAATGCGGTGCGAATAAAGATCGTCGAGATGTTAGTACGCACAGACAGCAGATTATCAATCAACTGCGGAACACTTTCGTGATCGAGACGCGCCAGCGTTTCCAGGATATTCAGTCCGGAGGTTTCCCAAAAGTTATTCACTTTCGTCGGTTTGCCGTGTTGAATGGTCAACCAGCCGTCCCGCGCCAGACGCTGCAAAACTTCGCGTAACGTGGTACGTGTTACTCCAATGAGTTCGGAGAGTTCACGTTCAGCGGGCAAAATAGTGCCAGGTGGGAAGCGGTTATTCCAGATACTCTCAATGATGTACTCTTCCGCGAACCCAGCAGGGCTTTGCGCCTTAATGACCATAGTGATAATTCCATTACACAGCAAAACATAGTTACACACATCATACCAGACGGGTTTCTTAGCTGATAGCTGACGCAACGAAGAAAAAGTGGATCAAGGCTTCATTTTCCAGATAACGCTGATACGCAGTCGGTACGATAAGCCACGTGAAGAGCTTGCCTGCGTTCACTCGTGCCGCTAAGCTTTGCGGTCAAACATAAAAACATGATTTCATTTTTACAGGTAAGGGAAACTGCCATGGAGCTATCATGGGGCCGCGCTATGTGGCGCAACTTTTTAGGCCAGTCGCCGGACTGGTATAAACTTGCACTGCTCGTCTTCTTAATCATTAACCCGCTTATTTTTTTCATCAATCCCTTTATCGCGGGTTGGTTGCTGGTGGCCGAATTCATTTTTACGCTGGCAATGGCGCTTAAGTGTTATCCACTGTTGCCGGGCGGGCTGTTAGCCATCGAAGCTGTCGTCATCGGCATGACCAGCGCCACTCATGTTCGTGAAGAAGTTGCCGCCAACCTTGAAGTGCTCTTGCTGCTGATGTTTATGGTGGCGGGCATCTACTTTATGAAGCAACTGCTGCTGTTTATTTTTACCCGACTGCTGCTCAGTATTCGCTCCAAGATGCTGCTGTCGCTGGCCTTTTGTGTTGCCGCTGCCTTCCTTTCGGCGTTCCTCGACGCATTGACCGTGGTCGCGGTCGTGATCAGCGTGGCGGTCGGTTTTTACGGTATCTACCATCGCGTCGCCTCTTCCCGCCCGGGAGATAACAATTTGCTGGATGACAGCCATATCGACCAGCACAATAAAGTCGTACTGGAGCAGTTCCGCGGTTTTCTGCGTAGCCTGATGATGCACGCGGGAGTCGGCACAGCCTTAGGCGGTGTGATGACCATGGTTGGCGAACCGCAGAACCTGATTATCGCCAAAGCAGCTGGCTGGCATTTTGGTGATTTTTTCCTGCGCATGTCGCCGGTCACCGTCCCGGTGTTGATTTGCGGTCTGCTCACCTGCCTGCTGGTTGAAAAGTTACGTTGGTTTGGCTACGGTGAAACATTGCCGGAAGCTGTCCGTGGCGTTCTGCAACAGTTTGACGATGAAAGCCGGCAACAACGTACCCGCCAGGATAAAATCAAGCTGATTATTCAGGCAGTCATCGGCGTATGGCTGGTCGTCGCCCTCGCGCTGCATCTGGCAGAAGTTGGATTAATTGGCCTGTCGGTGATTATTCTGGCGACTTCGTTAACTGGCGTTACTGACGAACACGCTATTGGTAAAGCCTTCACCGAGTCGCTGCCGTTCACCGCACTGCTGACCGTGTTCTTCTCTATCGTTGCGGTGATTATCGATCAACAGCTCTTCTCGCCGATTATTCATTTCGTTTTGCAGTCTTCTGAGCATGCACAGCTGACCCTGTTCTATCTTTTCAACGGCCTGCTGTCGTCAATTTCAGACAACGTCTTTGTTGGCACAATTTACATCAACGAAGCGAAAGCGGCGCTGGAGCACGGGACGATTAGCCTGAATCAATATGAACTGTTAGCGGTGGCGATCAATACCGGGACCAACCTGCCTTCCGTGGCCACGCCAAACGGCCAGGCAGCATTCCTGTTCCTGCTGACCTCCGCGCTGGCACCGTTGATTCGCCTTTCTTATGGTCGCATGGTGTGGATGGCTCTGCCGTATACTCTCGTCCTGACGCTCGTCGGTCTGCTTTGCGTAGAGTTCACGCTGGTTCCAGTGACCGAGTGGATGACGCAAACAGGCTGGTTAGCTACACTTTCATAACAATAAACCGGGTAAATCACTGCCCGGTTTGACTTTTTGCATGATAATTATCCGATTACACAATATTTCAATTGCCGCTAGTGGCGCATAAATTGAATTGGTTTAAACTGCGGTCTCTACGCATGTTGCAGGGAAATTATTATGTTGCGATTTTTAAACCAGTGCTCCCGTGGGCGTGGAGCGTGGTTATTGCTGGCGCTAACCGCCCTGGCGTTGGAACTTGTTGCCTTGTGGTTCCAGCATGTCATGCTGCTAAAACCCTGCGTGTTGTGTATTTACGAACGTAGCGCATTATTTGGCGTGATGGGTGCTGGTCTGGTGGGCGCAATTGCCCCAAAAACGCCACTGCGTTATGTGGCAATGCTTATCTGGATTTACAGCGCCTGGCGCGGGCTTCAGTTAGCGTATGAACACACGATGATTCAGCTTCACCCGTCACCGTTCATGACCTGTGATTTTGCCGCGCGCTTCCCGAGTTGGTTACCGCTGGATAAATGGCTGCCGCAGGTATTTATGGCATCCGGTGACTGCGCTGAGCGTCAGTGGTCATTTTTAACCCTGGAGATGCCGCAGTGGCTGTTGGGGATTTTTGCCGCGTATCTGGTCGTTGCAGTGTTGGTGCTGATTGCTCAGCCCTTTAAACCGAAAAAACGTGACCTCTTCGGTCGCTAACAGAACGCTCCTTCGGGAGCGTTTTTTTTTGCCATAATGTCATTGCTTGCTGGCATCTATAAGATGTATATTAAATACATCTTATAGATGCCATACAAAGGAGATGTCTTATGTCCCATTTACGCATCCCGGCAAACTGGAAAGTTAAACGCTCTACTCCCTTCTTTACGAAAGACAATGTCCCGGCCGCTCTGCTTTCTCACCACAACACAGCAGCCGGCGTTTTTGGACAACTCTGCGTGATGGAAGGCACTGTAACGTATTACGGCTTTGCCAATGAAGACGCAAAAGAACCTGAAGTAAAAGTGGTCATTAATGCCGGACAGTTCGCGACCAGCCCACCGCAGTACTGGCATCGTGTTGAATTAAGCGACGATGCGCAGTTCAACATTAATTTCTGGGTTGAAGATGACAACCATAGTGATGAGATGTATCAGGCGAAAAAGTCTTAATCCTTAACGCCTGTTAATCGATGGGCGGCTTAGTCCGCCCATGAAGGTTTGTTCAGAATATGGTCCTGCCAGTCACGCACTTCTGATTCTTTCACCGCGATATGGCGTACTGAAATACGCTCACCGTGCATTGCCGCCTTTGACCCCGTCAGCAGCGGATGCCACTCCGGCAGCCCTTTACCTTCCGCGAGCAGACGATAGGCGCAGGTCATCGGCAACCATTCAAAAGTCGGCAGATTATCGCGCGTCAGCTTGATGCAGTCAGGCTCGTACTCGAATCGACGTTCGTAATTACGGCACTGACAGGTTTTGATATTGAGTTGCTTACACGCGACGTTGGTAAAGTAGATTTCGTCGGTGTCTTCATCCATCAGCTTATGCAGGCAGCATTGGCCGCACCCATCACATAATGACTCCCACTCGGCATCGGTCATTTCATCAAGGGTTTTACTTTGCCAGAAAGGTATGTCGCTCATCAGGGTATCCGCTATTTCACTAAAGCTGCACCTTATAACCAGTCTGGCACGTTGATGCAAGTTTTGCCGCCCGAAATAGGCGGCAAGCACAGGTTACAGCACCCGGGTGGTTAGCGTCTGTCCATGGAAACTGATAGCCAGCTCATCACCGCTGTGTAACGGCCCAACGCCAGCTGGCGTCCCAGTCAATACCACATCACCGGCTTTAAGCGTGAAAAATCGGCTCATGTAAGCAATCAATGGGACAATATGATGGATCATATCCGCCGTAGTGCCCTGCTGGCGGACTTCGCCATTCACCGTTAATCCGAGCTGAGTATCCTGCGGATCACCGTTAAATTCCGCTACCGGAATAAACCCCGACAGCGGGCAAGAGTTGTCAAAACCCTTCGCTTTTTCCCACGGCTGGCCCGCTTTTTTCATTTTGCCCTGAATATCACGCAGGGTCAGGTCCAGCGCCACACCATAGCCAGCGATGGCTTTGCGCACATGCTCTTCTGTCGCCTGGCGCAGGGTTGCACCGATCAGCACGGCCAGTTCAACTTCGTGATGGACGGACCCCATATCCGCCGGAATGACCAGCGGTTGGCGCAAATCACACAGCGCAGTTTCAGGCTTAATAAACAACACTGGCTCTTCCGGCGTTGCTCCCCCCATCTCTTTAATGTGGTTTGCATAATTGCTACCGACGCAAACCACTTTGCTCACCGGATAATCCAGCAGAGCACCATGCCAGTTGTGATGTTGATACATTACTTTCCCCTAACGTAGTCATAGATTTCAGGTACTGCATCGATGAGACATGCTGCTGCCGGATGCAGTTTAACGTTTAGCGTCTGATGTATTTTCTTTTACCGCAGATAAATGCTGTTTGAGTAAATCTTCAGGCGGCGGTGGTATTTGTAAATAATAGCCCTGCTCGGTTAGTGCCTGTTTTACTTTTTCAAGATCGGCATTAACCAGTTTTTTACGACCATCAAGCGGTAAAATCATTGCCAGCTTTGGCTGGCCAAACCCTTTCATCAGTTCTTCAGGAACACGCGAGAAATCGTCTTTTTTTTCGACATATAAATAGGTCTGGTCACGTTTGCTGCTTCGGTAGATCACACAAAACATATCTTTTACTCTGAATTCACGGAATGGTGGCTTGCCTCAATATAATACTGACTATAACATGCCTTATAGTCTTCGGAATATCACCCCGCACTGGGGATGATAAATAGCAAATTGAGTAAGGCCAGGATGTCAAACACGCCAATCGAGCTTAAAGGCAGTAGCTTCACCTTATCAGTGGTTCACTTACATGAAGCAGAACCCGAGGTTATTCGTCAGGCGTTGGAAGACAAAATCGCGCAGGCACCTGCTTTTTTAAAACATGCTCCCGTCGTAGTTAACGTGAGTGGTCTTGAAAGTCCGGTAAACTGGTCAGCGCTGCAGAAAGTTGTCGCGTCTACCGGATTGCGCATTATCGGCGTTAGCGGATGCAAAGATGCCAGACTCAAAGCTGAAATCGACGAAATGGGTCTTCCTTTACTGACAGAAGGTAAAGAAAAAGCCATTCGTTCCGCACCTGTTGAAACTCCGGCACCTGCCGTACCGCCACAAAACGTTACTCCCATCACAAAAACACGATTAATAAATGTACCGGTTCGTTCCGGTCAGCGTATTTATGCTCCACAATGTGATCTGATTGTTACAAGTCACGTCAGTGCGGGCGCAGAGCTTATCGCTGATGGCAATATTCACGTTTATGGCATGATGAGAGGCCGTGCGCTGGCGGGCGCAAGCGGCGATCGGGAAGCGCAAATTTTCTGTACCCACCTGACGGCAGAACTGGTGTCTATCGCAGGTGTTTATTGGCTGAGTGATAAAATCCCAGCAGAATTTTATGGCAAAGCGGCACGTCTGCAATTGGTAGAGAACGCTTTGACAGTTCAACCGTTGAATTGATCCCTTTTTAACAAGGAATTTCTATGGCACGCATTATTGTTGTTACTTCGGGTAAAGGGGGCGTTGGCAAAACCACCTCCAGCGCGGCCATCGCTACAGGTTTGGCCCAGAAGGGAAAGAAAACTGTCGTTATTGATTTTGATATCGGCCTGCGTAACCTTGATTTGATTATGGGTTGTGAACGCCGCGTCGTTTATGACTTCGTCAACGTTATTCAGGGCGATGCGTCGTTAAATCAGGCGTTGATCAAAGATAAACGTACCGAAAATCTCTTTATTCTTCCGGCCTCACAGACTCGTGATAAAGACGCGCTGACGCGTGAAGGCGTCGCGAAAGTTCTGGACGACCTGAAAACGATGGAATTTGACTTCATCGTCTGCGACTCCCCGGCAGGTATTGAGACCGGCGCGCTGATGGCCCTGTATTTTGCCGACGAAGCCATTATTACCACCAACCCGGAAGTGTCTTCTGTACGTGACTCTGACCGTATTCTGGGTATTCTGGCATCGAAATCTCGTCGCGCTGAAAATGGCGAAGATCCGATTAAAGAGCATCTGCTGCTTACGCGCTATAACCCTGGCCGCGTAAATAAAGGTGACATGCTCAGCATGGAAGACGTACTGGAAATTCTGCGAATCAAGCTGGTTGGTGTGATTCCTGAAGATCAGTCAGTCCTGCGCGCGTCTAACCAGGGTGAGCCGGTTATTCTCGACATCAATGCTGATGCCGGTAAAGCCTATGCTGATACCGTAGACCGTCTGTTGGGAGAAGAACGTCCTTTCCGCTTCATTGAAGAAGAGAAGAAAGGTTTCCTCAAACGCCTGTTCGGAGGATAAGTTATGGCATTACTGGATTTTTTTCTCTCGCGGAAAAAGAGCACAGCGAACATCGCTAAAGAGCGACTGCAGATTATTGTTGCGGAACGTCGTCGTAGTGACGCAGAGCCACATTATTTACCGCAACTGAGGAAAGATATTCTCGAGGTTATCTGCAAGTATGTACAAATTGATCCTGAAATGGTCACCGTACAGCTTGAACAAAAAGACGGCGATATTTCTATCCTCGAACTTAACGTGACTTTGCCTGAAGCAGAAGAGTCTAAATAGCATCTTTTGTAAATGAGTCATGGTTGAAAAAAGGCAGATTATTCTGCCTTTTTTATTTTTGATCGTAGTCCAGGCTGCGCCCCATTTATTCCAAACTGAACTTCGGGTAGTTCTCAGCAAAATAGCGACGTAAATACTCCACGGTAATACGGATTTTTGCCGATGTCGCCAGACGTGACACATAAACAGCCCAAATATTTGCTGGTTGATAATAGTCAGGCAATATATGAACCAGATGCCCACTGGCGATGTTATCGCAGACATCCCACCATGAACGTAGCGCAATCCCCTGACCATCGACACACCATTGGTGAACAACTTCGCCATGATTGGAGGAGAGCGGCCCCGTCACCTTGATCGAGTGCACGCCCTCTTTATTACGCATTTGCCAGATGCCAAATGGATGATCGCGCTCTTTAATCACCAGGCAGGGCAACGTGGACAGATCGTTCAGTTGCTTCGGTGTACCGTGCTGTGCCACAAACTCAGGTGATGCACACAATACTCGATAATTGGTCGCCAGCTTACGTGCGATCAAATTGGGTGCAATATCATCCCCGATGCGGATATCAAGATCGACACCTTCATTAACCAGATCGACTAACCGATCCTCAACGTCAAACCGCAACTCCAGCTGCGGATACTCTTTTGCCAGCGCTGACAACGCTGGAGCCACTACACGGCGACCAAAACCAAAGCTGCTGATAATACGTAACATCCCCTGCGGGATCTGCCGGACATCAGACAGCTCATCCATCATCTGATCCACATCCTGCAGGATCCGCTGAGCCCATTCGTAGATCCGCTCCCCCTCTTCCGTGATGGTTACGCGTCGCGTAGTCCGGTGCAGCAGCACTACATTCAGCGTCTGCTCCAGCAGGGCAACTCGCTTACTGATAAAAGCCGGTGAAACGCCTAGCTCCTCGGCAACGGCGGCAAAACCCGCACGGCGGGCAACCAGCATAAAGACGCGTAAATCATTTAACAGCGGCAGATTATTCATGATCTGTGTTTTATGTTTCACCAGTTGGAGGGATTAACTATTAATCAGTCAATTATAGGATAAGGGGAAAGTCAATTTTGATGGCGTACAAGTGAGAGCTGCTATGAAGAAAACCTGTCGTATTGCCGCTATCCCCGGAGATGGCATTGGTAAAGAAGTCCTGCCTGAAGGCATTCATGTGTTACAAGCGGCCGCTGAGCGCTGGGGGTTGTCGCTCAGCTTTGAGCAAATGGAATGGGCCAGCTGCGAGTACTATATGCATCACGGCAAGATGATGCCCGATGACTGGCATGAACAGTTGAAATCCTTCGATGCTATCTACTTTGGTGCGGTCGGCTGGCCGGACACTGTCCCGGATCACATCTCACTATGGGGCTCGTTGCTCAAGTTTCGTCGGGAGTTCGATCAATACGTCAACCTGCGTCCGGTACGCCTGTTTCCTGGTGTTCCTTGCCCACTGGCGGGTAAGAAACCTGGCGACATTGATTTCTACGTTGTGCGTGAAAACACCGAAGGCGAGTATTCATCACTGGGTGGTCGCGTAAGCGAGGGTACCGAATACGAGGTGGTTATCCAGGAGTCGGTCTTCACCCGTCGCGGCGTGGATCGTATATTGCGTTACGCTTTCGAGCTGGCGCAAAACCGCCCACGTAAAACCCTGACCTCGGCGACCAAATCCAATGGCCTGGCTATCAGCATGCCTTACTGGGATGAGCGCGTTGAAGCTATGGCGGCTCACTATCCCGAGATCCGTTGGGATAAACAGCATATCGACATTCTGTGCGCCCGCTTTGTGATGCAGCCGGAGCGTTTTGACGTGGTGGTCGCCTCTAACCTGTTTGGCGACATCCTGTCCGATTTGGGGCCTGCCTGCACTGGCACGATTGGCATTGCACCTTCGGCAAACTTAAATCCGGATCGAACCTTCCCATCGTTGTTCGAACCGGTCCACGGTTCGGCCCCGGATATCTACGGCAAGAATATTGCTAACCCAATTGCCACCATCTGGGCTGGTGCGATGATGCTGGATTTCCTTGGCAACGGCGATGCGAATTATCAGGCGGCCCACGATGGCATTCTGGCTGCGATTGAACAGGTTATTGCCAGCGGTCCGAAAACGCCGGATATGAAAGGCAATGCCACCACTCAACAGGTAGCTGACGCTATCTGCCGGGCACTGCGTTAGAGGTCAAACCACGAAATATGAGCCGCGTCACTGACGCGGTTTTTTTATGTGTTCTGTACGTCAAATAACCTGCGTGAATTCACTTTTTATTATTTCCGTTCCGTGTTTTATTGCTTCACGCATCAGGCAATTGTTTAATTCATGTAAAGAACAAATAATAAAATTGTTAAATACGAAGCGACAAAATCTTACCCTACAGCATGATAACAACGACAGGCTAATGCCAAACGCGGGCGACTATGCCCAGGAGATCATCCATGTTGAGCAACGTAAAGAAAAAAGATGTGCCACTGATAGCCATCAGCCTGGTGGCTATTCTTTTTATCGCCGCCACACTCAGTTTCTTCCCTCAGCAGTCTGCACAAGTTGCAAATACCATTTTTAACGGCGTGACCCGAATGCTGGGTTCCGCCGTGCAGATCCTGGTCCTCATGGCCATGGGGCTGGTTGTCTGGCTGGCCACCAGCAAATACGGCAATATTCGCCTCGGTGAAGGTAAAGCGGAATACAGTACCCTTTCCTGGCTGTTTATGTTTATTTGCGCTGGATTAGGCTCCTCCACGCTCTACTGGGGGGTTGCTGAATGGGCCTATTACTACCAAACGCCGGGGCTGAACATCGCCCCACACTCACAAAAGGCCCTGGAATTCAGTCTGCCTTACTCCTTTTTCCATTGGGGGATCAGCGCATGGGCGACCTACACGCTGGCCTCGTTAACCATGGCCTACCATTTCCATGTGCGTAAAAATAAAGGCTTGAGCCTGTCCGGGATAATTGCTGCTATCACCGGCGTTCATCCACAGGGCGTATGGGGAAGACTGGTCGATTTGATGTTCCTGATCGCCACCGTCGGCGCGTTAACCATCTCCCTGGTCGTTACCGCTGCAACCTTCACTCGTGGTTTATCAGCACTTACCGGTTTACCGGATAACTTCACGGTGCAAGCCTTTGTGATCCTGTTCTCTGGCGGCATTTTCTGCCTGAGCTCCTGGATTGGCATCAACAATGGTCTGCAACGTCTGAGCAAAATGGTCGGCTGGGGGGCATTTTTACTGCCGTTGGTGGTACTGATTGTCGGCCCAACCGAGTTCATCACCAATAACATCATCAACGCTATTGGCCTGACGACACAAAACTTTTTGCAGATGAGTCTGTTTACCGATCCACTCGGTAACGGT
Organism: Citrobacter sp. RHBSTW-00029; assembly: GCF_014104295.1. Taxonomy (NCBI): domain Bacteria; kingdom Pseudomonadati; phylum Pseudomonadota; class Gammaproteobacteria; order Enterobacterales; family Enterobacteriaceae; genus Citrobacter; species Citrobacter sp. RHBSTW-00029. The sequence goes on along the minus strand of NZ_JABXRT010000001.1, from coordinate 1,422,091 downwards.
GAGTTTACCCGCAACTGGACGGTGTTCTACTGGCTGTGGTGGATCTCCTACACCCCGGGCGTCGCTATGTTTGTCACGCGCGTATCCCGCGGTCGCAAAATTAAAGAGGTTATCTGGGCATTAATCCTCGGTAGCACCGTTGGCTGCTGGTTCTTCTTCGGGGTGATGGAGAGCTACTCTATCCATCAGTTTGTCAATGGCGTGATTGATATCCCGCAGATCATGGCAACGCAGGGCGGAGAAACGGCTGTGCAGCAGGTACTGATGTCACTGCCTGCCGGGAAGCTGTTCCTGGTCGCGTATCTGGCCATCATGATTATTTTCCTTGCCTCGCATATGGATGCTGTGGCCTACACCATGGCAGCCACCAGCACACGTAATCTACAGGAAGGGGATGATCCTGAACGTGGCTTACGTTTGTTCTGGTGTGTGGTCATCACATTAATTCCATTATCAATTTTATTCACCGGTGCGTCTCTGGAAACAATGAAGACCACGGTGGTACTGACCGCCCTTCCCTTCCTCGCCATCCTGTTGGTAAAGGTCGGCGGTTTTCTTCGCTGGGTACGGCAGGATTATGCCCATGTTCCTGCTCACCAAATTGAAAGTCATCTTCCCGAAGCACCGGGCGACGCGCCTGTCACGCCACCGGCTGGGACACTACTCAAAGGCGGCAATTAAGCGCCAGTCAAAAATCTTCTTACTCACAAATTAAAGGTAATCCAATGAGCAATCTGAGCCCTGAGTTTATTCTGCCGCAAAATTTTTGTGCCAATCCGCAGGACGCCTGGACTATCCCGGCACGGTTCTATACCGACCAGCAGGCTTTTGAACACGAACAAGAGAACGTGTTTGCCAAAAGCTGGATTTGTGTTGCCCACAGCAGCGAACTGGCAAAGCCAAATGACTATGTCACGCGTGAAGTGATTGGTGAGAACATCGTGCTGGTGCGTGGCCGCGATAATGTACTGCGCGCATTCTACAACGTCTGCCCGCATCGTGGTCATCAACTGCTGAGCGGCGAAGGGAAAGCCAAGAACGTGATTACCTGCCCCTACCACGCGTGGGCATTCAAACTTGATGGCAATCTGGCTCATGCCCGTAACTGTGAAAACGTCGCCAACTTTGACAGTGAGAAGGCTCATCTGACACCAGTGCGACTCGAAGAATATGCCGGTTTTGTATTCATCAATATGGACCCGAACGCCGGTAGCGTTGAAGATCAGCTTCCGGGACTGGCAGCCAAAGTCGTCGAGGCCTGCCCTGACGTGCACGATCTGAAACTCGCCGCGCGTTTCACTACCCGCACGCCGGCCAACTGGAAAAATATCGTTGATAACTATCTGGAGTGCTACCACTGCGGTCCGGCCCACCCTGGTTTTTCCGACTCAGTACAGGTTGACCGTTACTGGCATACCATGCACGGCAACTGGACGCTGCAATACGGTTTTGCCAAACCCTCTGAACAATCGTTTAAGTTCGAAGAAGGTGTTGATGCTGCGTTCCACGGCTTCTGGTTGTGGCCGAGCACCATGCTTAACGTCACGCCAATCAAAGGCATGATGACCGTTATTTATGAATTCCCGGTGGATGCAGAAACCACACTGCAAAACTACGACATCTATTTCACTAATGAAGAGCTGACCGAAGAGCAAAAAGCGCTGATCGAATGGTATCGCAATGTCTTCCGCCCTGAGGATTTACGCCTGGTTGAGAGCGTACAAAAAGGTCTGAAATCACGTGGCTATCGTGGACAGGGACGCATTATGGCGGATACCAGCGGTAGCGGAATCTCCGAACATGGCATTGCCCATTTCCATAACCTGGTCGCTCAGGTGTTTCAGGATTAATCAGTGAAGGAGTTAGTCATGACCGTTTTTCAGACTTCACTTTTTCGCCAGCAGGCGTTTATCGCCGGACTGTGGTGTGATGCCGATGACAGTAACACGTTGTCGGTCAGCAACCCGGCAACAGGGGCCGTTCTGGGACAAATTCCCAACATGGGAACGTCAGAGGCGCAACGCGCCATTGATGCCGCCTCTCAGGCGCTTCCTGCCTGGCGGGCAATGACCGCAGCCCAACGTTCCACGTTGCTTAAAGCCTGGCATCATTTAATTCTCGACAACAAAACGGCGCTGGCGCAAATCATGACCGCCGAGCAGGGCAAACCGCTGGCTGAGGCGGAAGGAGAGATTGTCTATGCCGCGTCGTTTATTGAGTGGTTTGCCGAGCAGGCTAAACGTACTAATGGCGAGATTATCCCCTCGCCTGCGGCGGATAAACGGTTGATGGTTATCCGTCAGGGTATCGGTGTCTGCGCGGCAATAACACCATGGAACTTCCCTGCGGCAATGATCACCCGCAAAGCCGGTCCCGCGCTGGCTGCAGGTTGTACGATGGTAGTAAAACCGGCCAACGAAACACCGTTTACCGCTCTGGCGCTGGCAGAACTTGCACGTCAGGCCGGTATTCCGGCGGGTGTTATCAATGTCGTGACCGGAAAGTCCCGCGAAATTGGTGCATTGTTCACCGCAGACGATCGCGTACGCAAACTGTCGTTTACCGGCTCTACCGAGGTAGGGCGCGTACTGATGCGCCAGTGTTCCGATTCTATCAAAAAGGTTTCACTGGAGCTGGGCGGCAACGCGCCGTTTATCGTATTTGAGGACGCGGATCTCGACAAAGCCGTTGAAGGCGCGCTGGTGGCTAAATTCCGCAATGCCGGACAGACCTGTGTTTGCGTGAACCGTTTTTACATTCATCAGGCTGTTTATGATGCGTTTTGCGAGAAATTCGTGGCCCGGGTCGCCGCTCTGAAAGTCGGCAACGGTGAGCAACCCGGCGTACAAACCGGTCCGCTGATCAATAGCGCCGCCGCCGACAAAGTGCAGTCGCTTCTTGATGACGCGCTGACGCGGGGCGCCACGCTGTTAACCGGGGGTCAACGCCATGCTCTGGGAGGAAACTATTTTACGCCCACCGTCATCGGCAACGTGCAGCCGGGCACGCAGTTGCTCCAGGAAGAGATATTCGGACCGGTCGCCGCGCTGGTGAAGTTTGAAGATGAACAGGATGCGATCCGCCAGGCAAATGACACCATTTATGGACTGGCATCCTACTTCTACAGCAATGATGCCGCACGCATCTGGCGTGTTTCAGAGCAACTGGAGTATGGCATGGTCGGTATTAATACCGGACTGATCTCGAATGAAGTCGCCCCTTTCGGTGGTGTGAAGCAATCAGGGCTGGGGCGAGAAGGTTCTGAACACGGTATCGAAGATTACCTGGAGATGAAATATCTCTGCCAGGGGCTGTAACGACAGATTCCGGCGCGCCGGGTAACCCGCGCCGGACAGATTTTTTAGGGAGTGCCGCAATGTCTGAATATCAAATGCGAGAAGTTCAGGTCAGTCAGATTGAAACGATTACCGCGCATGTAAAGCGCTTCACCTTAACGGCTGCCTCAGGCGATCCGTTGCCTGCGTTCCAGGGCGGCAGCCATATCATCGTGCAGATGCGCGATGGCGAAAATCTCTATAGCAACGCGTACTCGCTGATGAGCTCGCCGTTGGATACCCGCACCTGGCAAATTGCTGTGCGCCTGGAGGAGAATTCCAAAGGCGGCTCACGATACCTGCATCAGCAGGTCAAACCCGGCGATACGCTGACGATTTCCACGCCCAATAATCTTTTCGCCCTCGAACCGCAGGCGCAAAAGCATTTGTTAATTGCTGGCGGCATCGGTATTACGCCCTTCCTGTCGCAGATCCCGGAACTCGAAAGCGCCCAGGCACAGTGGCAGCTACATTACTGTTCACCCAGCCCTGAAAACTGCGCGTTTCATGATGAACTGAAACAGCACCGCCAGGCCGATCGCATTCATCTGCACCTTTCGAGTGAAGGCACACGCCTCGACCTGGCACGTCTGCTTGCCGATGTAGAACCCGGCACCCATATTTATACCTGCGGCCCGGCCGTGCTTAACGATGCCGTAAGAAGCGAGGCCGCCCGCCACGGTCTGGATAACAATACGCTGCATTTCGAGCAATTTGCGGTAGAAGATAAAAGCGGTGATGCTTTCACCCTCGTGCTGGCACGTTCCGGACGTGAGTTTGTCGTTCCGCAAGAGATGACGATTCTGCAGGTTATCGAAAATAACAAAGCTGCCAGAGTCGAGTGCCTGTGCCGTGAAGGCGTGTGCGGTACCTGTGAGACGACGATTCTTGAAGGGGAAGCGGATCACCGCGATCAATACTTTAGCGACGACGAAAAAGCCAGCCAGCAGAGCATGCTTATTTGCTGTTCACGTGCCAAAGGCAAACGCCTGGTGCTTGATTTGTAGAATTTAACCGACCGGATAAGCGATGGACTCCCCGGTCGGCCTGCTCGCTTACTGTGGATAGTCCAGCAGCAGCGTCTTGAGGCGGTCGGCCATCAGTTCGCCACGCCAACCGGAAATCAGCTCCGGCAGGGACGCCTGCGGCTTTAATTTCCAGTGCCAGTTGAGCAGTTGGTTGATTTGACGACGCGAAGCAAGGAGTTCCACGCTAAGATTCTGCTCCGCACTCACATCGGCCACCAGGGCTTTAATGGCTTTGAATGCCTTGCGATAACCCGGCATATCCATCAGATTCAGCAACGGTTGCGGCAGCGACTCTTCCGGTAAGGCCTGTGCCTTTTCTACCAGGGAGATCAGCGTCTTGCCGTGGAAGCGAATTTCGCTCCCGGAAAGTCCCAGACTATCCAGCTCGCCCAGACTGCCCGGCATATAACGGGCCACCGCCCACAGATGCTCTTCACGCACCACGAAGTTTACCGCCAGATCGCGCTCACGCGCTTTGCGCAACCGCCAGTCGGCAAGCAGTTGCAGACAGGCGAGCTGACGGGTACGCAACTGCCAGGCATTGGTAATTTCTCGCCACGCATCTTCGGGTGCCAGAATTTCCTGACGACGCTGTTGCATCAAACGACATTCGTCCAGCGCAGCGGGCAGCCAGCCGGATGCATCGGTTTCTGCCATCAGTTTTGTGGTGATCGGTAATAAATACCAGACATCTGCCGCCGCATACTCGCACTGCCGCTCAGTCAGCGGTCTGGCCAGCCAGTCGGTACGTGATTCACTTTTATCCAGCACCACCCCGGTGAACTCTTCCACCATCGCAGCAAAGCCCCACGACAGTGGGCGCCCACAAAAGGCGGCCAGAATCTGTGTATCGATCAGTGGTTGCGGGAGCTCACCAAACGTGTTGAGAAACACTTCGAGGTCTTCACTTCCGGCATGCAGGAATTTGGTGATCGCAGTGTTACGCAGGATATCGCGCAGCGGCGACCAGTCGGTGATCCCCTGCGGGTCAATCAGAGCAACGTGTTTGCCATCAAACAGCTGGATCAGTCCCAACTGCGGGTAGTAGGTACGCGTGCGAACAAATTCGGTATCCAGGGCTATCGCCGGAAATTCACGAACGGCTTCGCACAGCGTGGCCAACGCGTCGTCCGTGGTGATCATTTGATAATTCAAATCGTGCTCTCTTAGGTTTTCGCCAAAAAAAACGCCGGATTATCCGGCGCTTTCTGCTGGCTGTCTTAACGCTCAGCCTTTATTGTCCACTTTGCCGCGCGCTTCGTCACGTAATTCTCGTCGCAAAATTTTACCGACGTTAGATTTCGGCAACTCATCACGGAATTCCACCAGCTTCGGTACTTTATAGCCCGTCAGGTGACGACGGCAGAAAGTAACCAGCGCTTCATCGGTTAACGAGGCGTCTTTCTTCACCACGAAAATTTTCACCGCTTCACCGCTGCTGCCTGATGGAACGCCAACGGCAGCCACTTCCTGCACACCTGGATGTTGCATCACCACGTCTTCAATTTCGTTCGGATAGACGTTAAAGCCGGAGACCAGGATCATATCTTTCTTACGATCAACAATACGCAGGAAGCCTTCATCATCCATCACCGCAATATCGCCGGTGTGCAGCCAGCCGTCTTTGACGATTTCGTCTGTGGCGTCTGGTCGCTGCCAGTACCCCAGCATCACCTGCGGACCTTTCACGCACAGTTCGCCCGGTTCTCCCGGTGGCACTTCGTTGTCGTCATCATCCACCAGTTTGACCTCGGTAGACGGAACCGGTAACCCGATACTGCCGCTATGGTAGTCGATATCGTGAGGGTTGACGCTCACCAGCGGAGCGCACTCCGTCAGGCCATAGCCTTCCAGCAGATACTGCCCCGTCAGCTTCACCCAACGTTCCGCTACCGCCTGTTGAACCGGCATCCCGCCGCCTGCAGAAAGGTGCAGTGACGAGAAGTCCAGTTGCTGGAACTCTTTGTTATTCAGCAGCGCGTTAAACAGCGTGTTAACGCCGGTCATCGCGGTGAAGGGATATTTCGCCAGCTCTTTTACCAGTCCGGGAATATCGCGCGGGTTGGTAATCAGCAGATTTTGACCGCCCAGCTCAATAAACAGCAGGCAGTTCATCGTCAGCGCAAAAATGTGATACAGCGGTAGAGCTGTTACCACCAACTCTTTGCCCGGATGCAGCAACGGACCATAGGTGGCATTAACCTGCTCCAGGTTAGCCAGCATGTTACGGTGCGTGAGCATTGCGCCTTTCGCCACACCGGTGGTACCACCGGTATACTGCAGGAAAGCCAAATCTTCTGACACGACTTCCGGCTTCACATACTGCATGCGGTAGCCGTTTTGCAGCGCACTGCGAAACGAGATGGCATCCGGCAGGTGATATTTCGGCACCAGACGCTTGATATATTTCACGACGAAGTTAACCAGCGTCCCTTTGGCGGTGGACAACTGATCGCCCATACGCGTGAGGATCACGTGTTGAACTGAGGTCTTATCGACCACTTTCTCCAGCGTGTGAGCAAAGTTAGAGACGATGACGATCGCCGATGCACCGCTATCGTTGAGCTGATGTTCCAGCTCGCGAGGCGTGTACAGCGGGTTCACGTTCACAACTATCATGCCAGCACGTAAAATCCCAAACAGTGCAACGGGATATTGCAACAGGTTGGGCATCATCAGTGCCACGCGATCGCCCTTTTTCAGTCCAAGTCCTTGTTGCAAATAAGCCGCGAATGCCCGACTGCGCTCTTCGAGTTTGCGGAAGGTCATCACCTCCCCCATGTTCATAAACGCGGGTTGATCGGCATACCGTCTTACTGAGTGTTCAAAGAGTTCCACCAGGGATTGATAACGGTCAGGATTGATCTCCGCGGGAACACCAGCGGGATAACGGTTAAGCCAAACCTTTTTCAATACATCACCTCTAAAATGCGTATTCGTCGTCATCACAACCCCAGGCAATAAACAAATTGTTAACATAATATTAACTCAGCGTACCAGTTTGTTTATTACACAACGACAAGGTTGCGAAGCACGTCACTATTTATTTTTCTTATATCCACGTTAATGCAGAAACAGCGGACGAGCCGCTGTTTCTTTTATCATTAAAACAAAGAGTTACTCTGTTACTATCGTCTGAACCTGCGCGGGACCGGGATTGTACCATCCCCATCCGCCGTAGCCACCGTAAGGCCAGCCACGCGCACCGTAGAACCAGGGGTCAATCGGCTGCGGAGGCATGACAATCTGCTGAGTAATATGCCAGCGTTTATAACCGGTTACCTGCATCAGCATGAACTTATACGGTGTACTACCAATTTTTCCGTCCACAGTTCCGCTAATGGGTCCGACGACGGTGACCAGTTGACCACGAAAATCTACCGGGTCGAGAAAACCGTTAACATCGGCATAAATTCGCCCGCGTGACGCTTCGCCCAGAATCGGTCGTGCCCCGCTATCGAGCGGCATAGTGGCGATCTCCAGTCGGGATTTCCCCTGCTGGTTTTGAATATCCACCACCTTACCGCCAAAACGTGCTTCTTGTCCGACGTACAACTGCGGCGCATTCATCACCCGCACCAGATCCTGCTGCGGTGTCGGGCTCGAACCTTTAATCGCATCCGGGATGGTGACGCAGCCGCTTAGCGATAACGCCAATACGCCTGCCAGTACACCTTTCAATAACTGCTTTTGCACCACCATATTGCGACTCCCTTTTCTTAGCCTCTGCCCGGACATGTTCGCGATGCTGTGTATTGACATCAGTGCGAATTTACCAGGGATGTACTACTAAGATTCATTCTTTACCGGGAAGTTTCTTCCACGCCACGGTGTTACGTAAATAAACCGGTTCAGCATGTTCAACCGCCACGGTCTTACCGGCAGCCAGCATTTGCGTGGCGACAGGCAGCATATCTTCTGCCGCAGGAAGCAATACGTCGCCATCGTTCAGCATCAGACCACTATCTTTGCCGAGTTCAGGCCAGGCTGGCCAGCCCGTGCCAACGGTTACCCAGTCGCCAGAAAGCTGCAGCAGGCGATCGTGTACCTGCTCCGGCGTTAACACCGCTTCTGTCTCTTCGCCGTGCCAGATGCCATCTTCATCACGCTGGTATTCAGCCCAGTACACTTCACCCATACGCGCATCAATCGCGGCCAGTACGCGGGTAGCGCCCGATTTACGCCAGGCCCCCTGCGCCATTGTCGCGAGAGTGGAGACGCCGATCATCGGTAAATTCGCGCCTAACGCCAGCCCCTGGGCAATGCCAATCCCAATACGGACACCGGTGAAACTACCGGGACCGCGCCCAAATGCCAGGGCGTCAATGTCGGTTAACGTGAGATCGCCAGCGGCCAGGATTTCCTCGACCATCGGTAAAATTCGTTGGGTATGTTCTCGTGGGCAAAGCTCGAAGTGAGCCTTGATAGTACCGTCATTCCACAGGGCAACAGAGCACGCCTCTGTGGCGGTATCGATAGCCAGAATTCGCATGGGTGTTTGTGATCAGATCAATAAATTTGGCGCGCATCTTACCACACTCCGTAACAAATTACTCAGCCGATGGTATAGCAAGAAAGCGAACAGCACGCGCAATATCACGCGTGCGTGGCGCAGGCGGAAGGCTTGCCAGGAAGGTCGCGCCATAAGGCCGCATCACCAGACGGTTATCACAAATCACCAGCACACCGCGGTCGTCAGCATCACGGATCAGTCGCCCTACCCCCTGTTTCAGCGTGATAACCGCATCCGGCAACTGGACGTCTTCAAACGGATCGCCGCCGCGCAGTCGACAATCCTCCATTCGGGCTTTTAACAGCGGGTCGTCCGGCGAGGTAAACGGCAGTTTGTCGATAATGACCAGCGACAGCGTATCGCCACGCACGTCTACCCCTTCCCAGAAGCTGCTGGTGGCAACCAGTAGCGCATTACCTGCGCTGACAAACTGCTGTAACAGTTGCCCTTTACTGGTTTCGCCCTGCAATAGAACGGGAAGCGTCATGGTGGCGCGGAATTGTTCCGCCAGATCGCGCATCATCGCGTGCGAAGTGCACAGCATAAAGCAGCGACCGTTGTTCGCTTCGATAATGGGACGCAGCATGGAAGCCAACTGCCGCGCAGCCCCCGGCTGGTTGGTTTGCGGGAGATTACGCGGCACGCACAGCAGCGCCTGACGGGTGTAATCAAATGGACTCGGCAGTAGCATCGACTCGGCATCGTCAATACCCAGCCGCGCGGTGAAATGATGGAGGTCATCGTTTACCGACAGCGTCGCGGAGGTAAAAATCCAGCAGCCCGGCTTTTGTTCCATCACTTCTTTGAATTTATCCGCCACAGTGAGCGGCGTCAGCGCGAGCGTAAAATGGCGGGAGGTGCATTCATACCAGTAGCTGAAGCCTGGCTGGTTGATCTCTTTCAGACGCTTCAGGCGCGCACGGTAAAGCGTGGCACGTTCAAACGCAGCATCCAGCAAGGCAGAACGGCCGAGAGACAGCTTCGCCACGTCATAACAGAGCTCAAGTGTGTCATCGAGCAGCAAAAACGCGCGCTGCACACGTTGGTCAGCCAACAGCTCTCGTAGGTTTCCACGATAGCCGGGCTCGCCGAGCTGTAGGCGAAAGTCCTGCGCGCTTTGCGCCAGCCGGTCCGCGCATTTTTGCAACTGCTTGGTGTCTTTCAGCTCGGTGCGATAGGCAATGGTGATGTCTTTTGCTAGATCCAGCAGTTGGCGACTGGAAAGCGATTGACCAAAGTACTGGCTGGCGATATCCGGTAGCTGATGGGCTTCATCGAAGATCATCACGTCTGCCTCGGGGATTAATTCACCAAATCCACTCTCTTTCACCACCATATCAGCGAGAAACAGATGATGGTTCACCACGACGACATCCGCTTCCATCGCCTTCTTGCGCGCTTTAACGACAAAGCACTCTTTATACAGCGGGCAGTCGCTGCCAAGGCAATTATCGTTTGTGCTGGTTACCAGCGGCCAGGCCTGAGAGTCTTCCGCCACGCTGACGCAGGTGCTGATGTCGCCATCAAGCGTTTGATTTGACCATGAGCGCAGCAGTATGACATCGCTTAACGTTTGTACCGGTAGATCACCACCCGCCAGCGCCTGCTGTTCGAGGCGTTCCAGACACAGGTAGTTGGAGCGCCCTTTTAGCAACGCCAGCTTACCGGTGAATTTCAGTGCTTTGGCAACGGTGGGAAGATCGCGACTGTAGAGCTGATCCTGCAACGCTTTCGATCCCGTCGACACAATCACTTTCTTTCCAGCGCGAAGCGCCGGGGCGAGGTAAGCGTATGTTTTACCTGTGCCAGTGCCGGCTTCTACAACAAGCGGTTGTGATTTTTCAATGGCATGACTGACAGCAATCGCCATCTGTCGCTGTGGTTCACGCGGTTTAAAACCCGGTATCGCTTTAGCCAATTGACCGTCTGCTGCAAAATCGTCCGTCACACTGCCCCCTGTTCATTTGAACAGGGATTATGTCAGGCCAGCGGGTCTTTCGCCAGTTGAAGAGGTGACGCGGGCGCAACATTATGGCAGTCTTGGCGCAATCTGAAGCCCATGAAGAAAAATGTAAATAAGGAATGATTTATGACGATTGTGCGCATTGATGCTGAAGCTCGTTGGTCTGACGTGGTTATCCATAACAACACGTTGTACTACACCGGCGTGCCGGAGAATCTGGATGCAGACGCTTTTGAGCAAACGGCAAATACGCTGGCGCAAATTGATGCGGTGCTGGAAAAACAGGGTAGCGACAAGTCACGAATCCTTGATGCCACCCTTTTTCTGGCGGACAAAAGTGATTTTGCCGCCATGAACAAAGCTTGGGATGCGTGGGTCGTTGCCGGTCACGCGCCGGTACGTTGTACCGTTCAGGCCGGATTGATGAACCCGAAATACAAAGTCGAGATCAAGATTATCGCTGCAGTTTAAGCGGCGCTACTCGTCTTCATCTTCAAAACGCGCCACGATCCGTTCACCGGTATGGCTGGCGCGTAGCTCTTCAGCAACCAGAGCAATCGCCTGTCCGCTGCTCATCCCCTGCGACATCAGTTCCTGAATCCGCTCTACTGCTTTTTGCTGCTGCTCATGACTGAGTGAAGGTAAACCTGCAAACATTGTTAACTCCTGCTAAATTGTCTGCGCTAATTATTTCATGCTACCGGGCAGTTAGCCAGTAGAGTAGCAACGAGTCAGGACTGATGAAGACGTTATCTCCCGCAGTAATCACATTACCCTGGTGTCAGGACGCCGCTGAACGCTATTTTTCGACCTTAAGCCATCTGCCCTGGGCGATGCTGTTGCATTCAGGTCATGCCGATCATCCGCATAACCGTTTTGATATTCTGGTCGCCGACCCTGTAGCGACCCTGGTTACGCGTGCACAGGAGACTATGGTCAAGGACAGGCAAGGCATTTTGCGCACGCTTGATGACCCGATGAAAGTATTATATTCAACGCTAACCGCTCAGGCTATTCAGCCTGATTATCATCCCGACCTCCCGTTCCAGGGCGGCGCACTGGGTTTGTTTGGCTACGATCTGGGCCGCCGCTTTGAATCGCTGCCAAATATTGCCGAACGCGATATCGCCCTGCCGGATATGGGCGTCGGTATCTATGACTGGGCGTTGATTGTCGATCACCAGCTACAGACTGTATCACTGCTTAGCCATAGCGATGTGCATGCCCGTCTGGCGTGGCTCGAAAATCAACTGCCGCCGGTACGCGAGCCATTTACATTAACGTCGGCATGGCACTCGAATATGAGCCGTGAGCAATACGGCGAAAAATTTCGTCAGGTGCAGCACTATTTGCACAGCGGCGACTGCTATCAGGTCAACCTGGCCCAACGTTTTCAGGCGCAATATCAGGGAGATGAATGGCAAGCGTTTGTGCAGCTCAATCGCGCTAACCGCGCGCCATTCAGTGCGTTTATACGCCTGGAAGACGGCGCAATCCTCAGTCTGTCACCGGAACGCTTTATTCAACTGGAAGATCAGCATATCCAGACACGCCCCATCAAAGGTACGCTACCCAGACTGGACGATCCTGATGCCGATCGCCAGCAAGCCGACAAGCTGGCAAATTCGCCAAAGGATCGGGCGGAAAACCTGATGATCGTCGATTTGATGCGTAACGATATTGGCCGCGTTGCTGTACCGGGTTCGGTAAAGGTTCCGGAGCTGTTTGTGGTTGAACCGTTCCCTGCCGTTCATCATTTGGTCAGCACCATTACCGCACGTCTGCCAGAGTCATTACACGCCGCCGATCTGCTGCGTGCCGCCTTCCCTGGTGGCTCCATCACCGGCGCGCCAAAAGTGCGGGCGATGGAAATTATCGACGAACTGGAGCCGCAAAGACGCAACGCCTGGTGCGGCAGCATTGGTTATCTGAGCTTTTGCGGCAATATGGATACCAGCATCACCATTCGCACACTGACAGCCACAAACGGACAAATTTATTGCTCCGCTGGCGGTGGCATTGTTGCAGACAGTCAGGAAGACGCGGAGTATCAGGAAACGTTTGATAAAGTGAATCGTATTTTGCACCAACTGGAGAACTGACACGTGGAATACAGCAGCCTGACGCTTGATGATTTTTTATCGCGCTTCCAACTCCTGCGCCCGCAGGTCAATCATGCCGCGTTAAACCAGCGCCAGGCCGCCGTACTGATCCCTGTCGTACGCCGTGCGCAGCCGGGATTGCTGTTAACCCAGCGATCCGTTCATCTGCGCAAGCACGCCGGACAGGTCGCCTTTCCCGGCGGCGCGGTGGACAGCAGCGATGCTTCATTGATTGCCGCCGCCCTTCGCGAAGCGCAGGAAGAAGTGGCGATCCCACCTTCTTGCGTTGAGGTGATTGGCGTGCTGCCACCGGTCGACAGCGTTACCGGATTTCAGGTCACGCCAGTGGTAGGTATTATCCCGCCAAATTTACCGTATCGCGCCAGTGAGGATGAAGTGTCTGCAGTGTTCGAAATGCCGCTGGCGCAGGCCCTGCATTTAGGTCGCTATCATCCTTTGGATATCTACCGTCGCGGTGATTCACATCGTGTATGGCTTTCCTGGTATGAGCACTATTTCGTCTGGGGAATGACTGCCGGAATAATTCGTGAGCTGGCGCTGCAAATTGGCGTCAAGCCCTGACTATACTTATCTTTACGCACGCCATAGACAACTTGAAACTCAGGTCACAACATTAGTAAAACCGCGGTTATCTATTAGTTTAATTCATGTGAATAGTTAAGCCGATCGCCGCGTTCCCTCTTACACTATGCGCAGTTATAACATCGTTACTGGAAAGCCCAGTCGCCCTGTAGGAGTATTATCGTGATTAGTCTATTCGACATGTTTAAGGTGGGGATTGGTCCCTCATCTTCCCATACCGTAGGGCCTATGAAGGCGGGTAAACAGTTCGTCGATGACCTGGTCGAAAAAGGATTACTGGACAGCGTAACCCGTGTTGCCGTCGACGTGTATGGTTCACTATCGCTCACGGGTAAAGGTCACCACACCGATATCGCCATTATTATGGGTCTGGCGGGCAATGAGCCTGCTACCGTGGATATTGACAGCATCCCCGGATTTATCCGCGACGTAGAAACGCGTGGCCGCCTGCTGCTTGCGCAGGGGCAGCACGAAGTGGATTTCCCGCAGAATGACGGCATGCGTTTTCACAACGGCAACCTGCCGCTGCATGAAAACGGGATGCAGATCCATGCGTACAATGGCGAAACCGTCATTTACAGCAAAACGTACTATTCCATTGGCGGTGGGTTCATCGTTGATGAAGAACATTTTGGTCAGGATGCAACGAATGAGGTCAGCGTACCTTATCCGTTCAAATCCGCCACTGAAATGCTGGAATACTGCAACAGCACCGGTTTGTCTCTCTCTGGCATGGTGATGCAGAACGAACTTGCGCTGCACAGTAAAAAAGAGATTGAAGAGTACTTTGGCAACGTCTGGCAGACCATGCAGGCTTGTATCGATCGTGGGATGAACACCGAAGGCGTGCTGCCGGGTCCGCTGCGCGTTCCTCGCCGTGCCTCCGCCCTGCGTCGTATGCTGGTTTCCAGCGACAAGCTCTCCAACGATCCGATGAACGTGATCGACTGGGTGAACATGTTCGCGCTGGCGGTTAACGAAGAAAACGCCGCGGGTGGTCGCGTTGTAACCGCGCCAACCAACGGTGCCTGCGGGATCGTGCCTGCAGTACTGGCCTATTACGATCATTTCATCGAGTCCGTCAGCCCGGATATCTACACCCGTTATTTCCTGGCGGCGGGGGCAATTGGTGCGTTGTACAAGATGAACGCCTCTATCTCTGGCGCCGAAGTAGGCTGTCAGGGTGAAGTCGGTGTGGCATGTTCCATGGCTGCTGCAGGTCTGGCTGAGCTACTGGGCGCGAGCCCTGAGCAAGTGTGTGTTGCTGCCGAGATCGGTATGGAGCACAACCTGGGCTTAACCTGCGATCCGGTTGCCGGACAGGTGCAGGTTCCGTGCATCGAACGTAACGCTATTGCGTCCGTGAAGGCGATTAACGCCGCACGTATGGCGATGCGCCGCACCAGCGCGCCACGCGTCTCGCTGGATAAAGTCATTGAGACCATGTACGAAACAGGTAAAGACATGAACGCCAAATACCGCGAAACGTCACGCGGTGGTTTGGCAATCAAAGTTCAATGTGACTAATACTTAATTTTCGCCCATCTGCGACGGATGGGCGAATTTGCCCCTTCTCGCTCGTCTACTGTAATTTTCCCCACTACACTTGCTCTGTTGCTGTTGGCTTCTGTGACCAACGGCTTATCGGGCGGCCCGCATGCAAACAGCACAACGGATCATTCAAAACTATCGCCGTAATCGCTTAATCGTCTGCACAATATGTGCACTACTGACGCTCATCCTCACATTAACGGTCCGATTTATTTCGGAGCGTAATATAAATCACCGTTACACCGTCACCTTTGCTAATCATGCCGTAGAGGCACTGGATGATGTGCTGCTCCCACTGCAGGCCGGGCGCGATATACTGCTCCCGTTGATTGGTCTTCCCTGCTCTGTGGCGCGTTTACCTTTGAGCAAGCATGCTGCCAGGCTACAAACAGTGCGCTCTATCAGTCTGATTCAGGGGGGGATTCTTTATTGCTCCAGTATCTTTGGCTATCGCAATGTGCCTATCCGCCAAATTCAACCTGAATTACCGAGCCGGGAGGCGCAACTTCTGTTGTCCACCGACCATTCGCTGATTAAAGGTAGTCCCATTCTGACGCAGTGGTATCCGGCCTCCGCGGATGGCGAAAATGGGGTGCTGGAAATCGTCAATATTGATTTATTATCGACCATGCTGCTGGAACCCCAGCCACCGCAAATCACCAACGCCAGTTTAACCGTCGGCAACCGCCACCTGCTCTACGGACAAGGTGTTGTCGAGACCTTGCCTGCACTGAACGATGAAAAACGTTATCAGCTTTCATCGCAACATTTTCCCTTCACGATCAGCGTCACCGGCCCTGGCGCCAGTGAATTGGCGATAAAACATCTGCCGACACAACTGCCGCTGGCGGTGATCCTGAGCCTGTTGGTGGGATACCTTGCCTGGCTGGCAACCGCCAGCAGAATGAGTTTTTCCTGGGAGATTAATCTGGCTCTCGCGGCACACGAGTTCGAGTTGTTTTGTCAGCCACTGCTGAACGCGCAGACCCAGCAATGTATGGGTGTAGAAATTCTGTTGCGCTGGAACAACCCACGTCAGGGCTGGATTTCGCCGGAAGTGTTTATTCCTATCGCCGAAGAGCACAACCTGATTGTCCCTCTTACCCGTCATGTCATCGCAGAAACCATTCAGCAACGACACGTTTTTCCGATGAGTAGCCAGTTTCATATCGGTATCAATGTTGCCGCCAGCCATTTCCGCCACGGTACGCTGTTAAAAGACCTTAATCAGTACTGGTTCAGCCAGCATCCCATCCAGCAACTGGTTATAGAACTGACCGAACGCGATGCCTTACTGGATGTGGATTATCGGATCGTGCGCGAGTTGAATCGCCTCGGCGTTAAGCTGGCGATTGACGATTTTGGTACCGGAAACAGCTCGCTCTCCTGGCTGGAAAAATTGCGCCCGGATGTGCTGAAAATTGATAAATCATTTACTTCGGCGATCGGAACCGACGCCGTGAATTCAACCGTCACAGACATCATTATCGCGCTGGGAAAAAGGCTGAATATCGAACTGGTGGCTGAAGGCGTAGAAACGCAGGCACAGGCGCAGCATTTACGCCGTCATGGCGTACATATCTTGCAGGGTTTTTTGTATGCCAAGCCGATGCCGCTTCGTGATTTTCCCAAATGGCTGGCGGGCAGCACGCCACCGCCCGCCAGGCATAACGGGCACCATATCATGCCCATTATGCCATTTCGCTAACCCCGTTTACTCGTCTTCGTCGTGAGCGGGTTGTTCTTTAACAATGCGAACTAAATCCACACGATAGTCATTAGCTTCGACAATCGTAATGCTCAGCGGTGCAACCTCAATAACATCACCTACACGCGGGATGTGACCGTTAGCCGCAATCACCAGCCCTGCTACGGTAGCGATGTCTTCGTCCTCATCCACCAGCGTATCCACGTCCAGCGCCTGTTGCAGCGCGTGCAGATCGGTTCCCCCTTTCACCAACCAGCCACCGGCGTCAGCAATGATTTCAGGGGTTTCGTCGGCGTCCGGGAATTCACCTGCGATCGCTTCTAATACGTCCAGCGGTGTTACCAGCCCCTGCACCACACCAAATTCGTTAGTGACGATGACAAAGCTACCGCGGGCACGACGCAGCACGCCTAGCAGATTAATCGGGTCGAGCGTTTCCGGGACGACAATTGCCGGCGAGGCAGACGCAATCGCTGCAACATCCACACCGTCTTCCAGCGCCACCAGCAGCTCTTTAGCACGCACGATACCGATAATTTCATCAAGTTCACCGCGACACACCGGGAACAGGCTGTGTGGAGAAGAAAGCAACTGTTCGCGAATTTCCGCTACGCTCAGATCGGCGTCGACCCAACTAATTTCACCACGAGGTGTCATGATGCCGCGTAATGAACGGGATGCCAGTGAGAGAACACCGTTGATCATATAGCGTTCTTCTTCCACAAACGCGCCTTCCGGGACCGGAACAGGAACCGGATTGTCGGATTCCATCTGCACGCTGGCCTGACGTTTACCCCCCATCAGACGCAAGATTGCATCCGCAGTCCGCGCACGCAGCGGCAGAGTCGACTGGTGGCGAATAAAGTTACGACGGGCAATCTGGTTAAACAGTTCGATGATAATTGAGAAGCCAATCGCCGCATACAGATAGCCTTTCGGAATGTGGAAGCCAAACCCTTCGGCAACCAGGCTCAAACCGATCATCAGCAGGAAGCTCAGACACAGCACCACCACCGTCGGATGTTGGTTCACAAATCGCGTCAGCGGCTTCGATGCCAGCAGCATCACCGCCATCGCAATAACCACCGCCGCCATCATCACCGGCAGATGGTTGACCATACCGACTGCAGTAATGACCGCATCCAGCGAGAACACCGCATCGAGGATAACAATCTGCGTCACCACGACCCAGAAGCTCGCATAGCCTTTTGACTGCCCGGTATCATGTTCACGGTTTTCCAGCCGCTCATGCAGCTCTGTCGTAGCCTTGAACAAGAGGAAGATACCCCCCAGCAGCATAATCAGATCTCGCCCGGAAAACGCGTAGTCCATGACCGTAAACAGCGGTTTTGTCAGCGTCACCATCCACGAAATCACGGACAACAAGCCCAGACGCATAATCAGCGCCAGTGACAAACCAATGAGGCGCGCTTTATCTCGCTGTTTCGGTGGCAGCTTATCGGCAAGAATTGCAATGAAGACCAGGTTATCGATACCCAGAACAATTTCGAGAACAACAAGCGTGAGCAAACCCACCCAAATCTGCGGGTCCATTAAGAGTTCCATGACAAGCTCCTGCTTAAGGAATGATCAAACTGCGCCCTGAACATCTCAGGCGTTAAAGCAATATGCAGATAAAGTTTGTGGCAAAAAGTGCCAAACTGACAGGCTTGATACGGCCTAAAGGTGAAATGACGTCGGTGACGATCCATATGGTGGGCTACTGCCCTATACTCCTGAGTAATTAAACAGATGCTAAACATAACAGAGACAACCGGTTTTTAGCAAAGATTTACCTTCCTTTGCAATAAGTTGTTTCGGAGATATTTCACCCTTCGAAATTTCTTCTGATCGGAAGTTAAATTACGGATCTTCATCACATAAAATATTTTTTTCGATATCTAAAATAATTCACGAAAATCATAGGTTTTTCTTTGTAACCCTTATCTGAATCGATTCGATTGCGGACGAGCGATTCAAAATGCATCTTCACGTTGATGTGTTAACGATAATAAAGGAGGTAGCAAGTGACCATTGCTATTGTAATAGGCACACATGGTTGGGCTGCAGAGCAGTTACTTAAAACAGCAGAGATGTTGTTAGGCGAGCAGGAAAACGTCGGCTGGATCGATTTCGTTCCAGGCGAAAATGCCGAAACGCTGATTGAAAAGTATAACGCTCAGTTGGCAAAACTGGATACCAGTAAAGGCGTGCTGTTTCTCGTTGACACATGGGGAGGCAGCCCGTTTAACGCTGCGAGCCGCATTGTTGTCGATAAAGAGCATTATGAAGTTATCGCAGGCGTGAACATTCCCATGCTGGTAGAAACCTTCATGGCGCGTGACGACAACCCCAGCTTCGATGAATTAGTCGCACTGGCGGTTGAAACGGGTAGCGAAGGCGTAAAAGCGCTGAAAGCAAAACCTGTTGAAAAAGCCGCACCTGCCCCCGTCGCAGCACCTAAGGCAGCGGCACCCGCGAAACCGATGGGCCCGAACGACTATATGCAGATCGGCCTCGCACGTATCGATGACCGTTTAATCCATGGTCAGGTGGCAACTCGCTGGACCAAAGAAACCAACGTAACGCGCATTATCGTCGTCAGTGATGAAGTTGCTGCTGATACCGTGCGTAAGACGTTGCTGACTCAGGTCGCACCGCCAGGCGTTACCGCACATGTGGTTGATGTCGCGAAAATGATCCGCGTCTATAACAACCCGAAATACGCCGGTGAGCGTGTAATGCTGCTGTTCACCAACCCGACCGATGTAGAACGCATCGTTGAAGGTGGCGTAAAAATTACCTCTGTTAACATTGGCGGCATGGCATTCCGCCAGGGGAAAACGCAGGTAAACAACGCGATTTCGGTGGATGAAAAAGACATCGAAGCCTTCAAGAAACTCAACGAACGCGGTATTGAGCTCGAAGCCCGTAAGGTTTCTACCGATCAGAAACTGAAAATGATGGATTTGATTGCCAAGGCGAAATAACCACCTGGCATTTACTTAGTTTTCACACTTAAGTCTGTATAGCAATAGGAGAAGTACAATGGAGATTACCACTCTTCAGATTGTGCTGGTGTTCATCGTCGCATGTATCGCGGGTATGGAGTCGGTACTCGATGAATTTCAGTTCCACCGTCCATTGGTGGCCTGTACGCTGATTGGTGCCGTTCTCGGGGATATGAAAACCGGCATTATCATCGGTGGTACCCTGGAAATGATCGCTCTGGGCTGGATGAACATCGGTGCTGCGGTTGCGCCTGATGCTGCACTGGCTTCCATTATCTCTACCGTTCTGGTTATTGCGGGTCACCAAAGTATCGGTGCAGGTATCGCGCTGGCGATACCACTGGCAGCAGCAGGCCAGGTTCTGACCATTATCGTTCGTACCATCACCGTAGCATTCCAGCACGCGGCGGATAAGGCGGCCGAAAACGGCAACCTGACGGCGCTCTCCTGGCTGCACGTTTCCTCCCTGTTCCTGCAGGCTATGCGTATCGCTATCCCGGCGGTAATCGTAGCGATTTCTGTCGGTACCAGTGAAGTTCAGAGCATGCTTAATGCCATTCCGGAAGTCGTGACCGGCGGCCTGAACATCGCAGGCGGTATGATCGTGGTGGTTGGTTATGCGATGGTCATCAACATGATGCGCGCAGGCTACCTGATGCCATTCTTCTACCTCGGCTTCGTCACCGCGGCATTTACTAACTTCAACCTGGTTGCTCTGGGTGTGATTGGCGCAGTAATGGCGATCCTCTACATTCAGCTGAGCCCGAAATATAACCGCGTAGCCGGTGCGCCTGCTGCGGCGGCTGGCAATAACGATCTCGATAACGAACTGGACTAGCAGGTGAGCGAAATGGTTGATATGACTAAAACTACCACCGAGAAAAAACTCACTCCGAGTGACATTCGTGGCGTGTTCATTCGTTCTAACCTGTTTCAGGGTTCATGGAACTTCGAACGTATGCAGGCGCTGGGCTTCTGTTTCTCCATGGTACCGGCTATTCGCCGCTTGTATCCGGAAAACAACGACGCCCGTAAGCAAGCTATCAAGCGTCACCTGGAATTCTTTAACACCCATCCCTATGTAGCGGCACCGGTTCTGGGCGTTACACTGGCAATGGAAGAACAGCGTGCGAATGGCGCAGAGATTGACGATGGTGCTATCAACGGTATCAAAGTTGGTCTGATGGGACCGCTGGCAGGCGTGGGCGACCCGATTTTCTGGGGTACCGTACGCCCGGTATTCGCCGCGCTGGGTGCAGGTATCGCGATGAGCGGTAGCCTGCTTGGGCCACTGCTGTTCTTTATCCTGTTCAACCTGGTACGGCTGGCAACCCGTTACTACGGCGTGGCATACGGCTACCGTAAAGGCGTAGATATCGTTAAAGATATGGGCGGCGGCTTCCTGCAGAAACTGACTGAGGGAGCGTCAATCCTCGGCCTGTTTGTCATGGGGGCCTTGGTTAACAAGTGGACGCACGTGAATATCCCACTGGTGGTCTCCACCATCACCGGTCAGGATGGCCAAACGCGCGTGACCACTGTGCAGACAATCCTTGATCAGCTGATGCCGGGCCTGGTTCCTCTGCTACTGACCTTCGCCTGTATGTGGCTTCTGCGTAAGAAAGTGAACCCACTGTGGATCATCGTTGGCTTTTTCGTCATCGGTATCGCGGGCTACGCTGTCGGCCTGCTCGGCCTGTAAGACTGTTGTACATCACCGGGGGCTTGCCCCCGGTTTTTCTATTTAGAGGGTTGAGGATTCATGACTATCACGGACCTGGTGCTGGTTCTATTTATCTTTTCGCTGCTGGCGTATGCCATTTACGATCAGTTCATCATGCCCCGCCGTAATGGCCCCACTCTACTTACTGTTGCCCTGCTTCCACGCAGTCGAGTCGACAGCGTTATCTTCATCGGTTTGATTGTTATTCTGATCTACAACAACATCACCAGCCACGGCGCGCAATTTACCACATGGTTATTATGTGCACTGGTGTTAATGGGGTTGTATCTGTTCTGGATCCGTACGCCTAAAATTATTTTCAAACAAAAAGGTTTTTTCTTCGCCAATGTCTGGATTGAATATGACCGGATTAAAGAGATGAATTTATCAGAAGACGGTGTGCTGGTGATGCAATTAGAGCAAAGACGATTGCTTATTCGCGTACGAAATATAGACAACCTGGAGAAGATATATAAACTTCTCATTTCAAACCAATAAGTTACAAATATAGCCTGAACTATGTTTTTTATATCTCAGTGAAAAACAAACATAGCTAAGGCTATATTTCTCCGCCCATATGTTATTTAATTTAACGTTTTATCTATAAATAAATCTAAATGAAAATTATTTTCATTTAGAAGTCAAATAATATTTCTGCGTTTCTTGTTTTATATTCCAAAAATATGTTAAGGTTGCGCCCGTCGTTGGGGAGTAGCCGATTTCCAGACTCCGGAAATGTACGTGTCAACATACTCGTTGAAAAACGTGGCACGTACGGACTGAACATCACGTTTAGTCAGGCGAGACCATAGGCACATCAACTGCAATGCATATTTGAATGGCTCTGTATAGACAATGGGTCCGCTCATTGTGCATGGTTACTGGGGGCAGTGATGTGTTTTATGGAATACCCCGGTCAGGACGCTGTTATGAATATCACCGCAACTGTTCTTCTCGCTTTCGGCATGTCGATGGATGCTTTCGCAGCATCAATTGGCAAAGGCGCCACCTTACATAAACCTAAATTCTCTGAAGCTCTGCGTACCGGCCTTATCTTTGGCGCAGTCGAGACCCTTACGCCACTGATTGGCTGGGGAATGGGGATGCTTGCCAGCAAATTCGTGCTGGAGTGGAACCACTGGATCGCCTTCATTTTGCTGATCTTTTTAGGCGGCCGAATGATAATCGAAGGCTTTCGTGACAACGATGATGAAGATGAAGAGCCGCAGCGCCGCCACGGTTTCTGGCTGCTGGTCACCACTGCCATTGCGACCAGTCTCGACGCGATGGCCGTCGGGGTGGGTCTGGCCTTCCTGCAGGTCAACATTATTGCCACTGCGCTGGCCATTGGCTGCGCCACGTTAATTATGTCCACGCTTGGCATGATGATCGGTCGTTTTATTGGCCCGATGTTGGGCAAGCGAGCTGAAATTCTGGGTGGGGTAGTCCTGATTGGTATCGGCGCCCAGATCCTCTGGGCACACTTCCACGGTTAATTCAGACGCTGCCAGATATGAATACTAAAGTCAGTCTGGCAGTCAAACTTCGTTTTCCCCGCTAACGTTTCCCACACTTCCGGCTTTGCCCGCCAGGCGAACGGCGTCATTTGCAATAACGCAACGGCCTCGCTGCCCTTAAGCTGCATCTGATACCCCAGCGCAATACTCTGTTGCAGAACAAAACCGTCCAGTTGCTCTGTGTGTGGCGCATGTAAACGCACCTCATCATAAATCAGCCCTTTAAGTTCCATTAAATGACGCGGACCCGGCGTGGCGGTGATTACCCATCCACCCGGTTTCACCACGCGGGCCAACTCTTCGGCTTTGCAAGGTGCGTAGATCCTGATAATGGCGTCCATTGACGCATCGGCAAACGGCAGACGATGGCTGGAGGCAACGCAAAAGGTCACCTGCGAATAACGTCGGGCCGCGGCCTTAATCGCCACTTTAGAAACATCAAGCCCAAAGGTTGTACTGCCCGCCAGCACATCGGCAAACGCGTGAGTGTAGTACCCTTCCCCACAGCCGATATCCAGGATCGTCGCATCGTCTGAAATCAGCCTCTGCTTGAGCGCATCCACAATCGCATCGCGTAGCGGCTGATAGTGACCAGCATCAAGAAATTCCCGGCGCGCCTGCATCATTTCCGCACTGTCACCCGGATCGCGCGACCGCTTATGCTGAACCGGCATCAGGTTAACATATCCCTCTTTCGCCACGTCAAACTGGTGTCGCTCCGGGCAGACAAAACTGTTATTCGCTTGAGTAAGAGGCTGGTGGCAAAGAGGACAGGAAAACGACATGACAACTCCGGCAGGTGGCTTAAGGGCGCAAGTGTAACGCGAATTGCGCCCTGGGAAAATAACTTACAGCGACGGCGAGGATACGCTGCTGCCGTGCATCACCAGCAGATGATCGGAGTCAGCAGGCATGCCGTCCGGTTTGACGTTTTCCAGACGCAGAACATCGCCCATAATCTGGCTGAAGACCGGCGCGGAGACGGCTCCCCCATAGTAAGCACCGTTTTGCGGGTTATTAATCACCACGACCAGCGCGAATTTTGGATCGCTCGCTGGCGCAACCCCTGCCGTATAAGCCACGTATTTATCGACATATTTACCGTCATCACCAATTTTCTTTGCCGTCCCGGTTTTCACCGCAACACGGTAATCCCTCACCGCAGCCTTGGTCCCACCGCCGCCGGGTAGCGCGACGCTTTCCATCATATGTTCAACCTGATGCACCAACGCCTCCGGCATCACCCGCGTACCTATCACTGGCGGATCGATACGCGTAATAGAAAGGGGGCGGTAAATACCAAAACTGCCGATGGTGGCATAGACATGCGCCAACTGGAGCGGCGTCACCATTAACCCGTAACCGAATGCAAAGGTCGCCCGGTCCAGATCGCTCCAGTAACGTCGCTGAGGCATTAAACCGCTACTTTCTCCGGTTAGCCCCAGCCCGGTTGGGTCGCCAAAACCAAAGCGTTTATAGGTATCCAGCAGTTTCTGTACCGGCATTGCCAGCGAAAGGTGCGACACACCGGTATCGCTTGATTTCTGCAAAATACCGGTAAGCGATAGCTCCGGGTAAAATCCGACATCGCGGATGCGATGTCCATCGAGATTAAAAGGATGGGTATCAATGACGCTATCAGGCTGCACAATCCCTTGCTGCAGAGCAGTCATGATCACCAGCGGTTTAACGGTTGAACCGGGTTCAAAGGTGTCGCTAATTGCACGGTTGCGAAAATCATCCAGCACCGCGCCATCACGGTTATTGGGATTGAAGTCGGGAAAGCTTGCCATCGACAGGATTTCGCCGGTGGCAATATTGACCAGCACCGCGGCTCCAGATTCCGCTTTATTCCATGTTACGGCATTATCCAGCGCATCTTCAGTCACCGTCTGCAAGCGCTCATCAATACTGAGCTGCAATTCGTGCGCGGGGACCGGCATCACTTCCGTGATATTTTCAATCACATGCCCGAACTTGTCTTTGCGCACAAGGCGAGAGCCGGGTTTACCCATCAACTGGCTGTTGAAACTTTTCTCCAGGCCTTCAATACCTTGTCCATCAATGTTCGTAAAGCCGATAAGATTTGCCGCCACATGACCTGCGGGATAGAAACGGCGGGATTCTTCGCGCAGATTAATCCCCGGGAGATTAAGATCATCGACCCACTGCGCCTGCTGAGGAGAGATCTGGCGCGCCAGATAAATAAAACGGCCAGCTGGATTGCTGTTAACACGTTCAGCCAGCGTGCTGAGTGAAATATGCAGGGTCTTCGCCAATGCCTGCCAGCGTTCGTTATAGCCAACGCCACCTTTGCTGACAATCGTCTTCGGATCGGCCCAAACTGCATTCACCGGCACGCTTACTGCGAGAGGACGTCCTTCTCTGTCGGTAATCATCCCACGCGGTGAGGCGATTGTGACTTCACGTAACGAACGCATATCCTCCTGCTTGACCAGGCTCGTTGGGGTGACAATTTGTAACCACGCAACCCGACCAAGCAACAATCCCAGACTCAACAGTATTGCCACACAAAGCAGGGCAAAACGTACGGGAGTAAAATTGCGCGCATCGCCGTCGTTTTTCTTTTTCACCGGGGCTCCAGCAAGATAGTTTTTCAGGTGACTGATTTAACGGGAATTGCCGGGAGAAAGCGGGAAAAACAATGCTACGAACATCGCGCCTTTGCAACAAAGCGCTAATGGAGAGGCATTCAGAAATATTTTGACGTAATTTGAATTAAAAAGCCCCGCATAAGCGAGGCTTTATATCTGAATTGGTTGCGCCTGAGCGCTTCAAATCAGTGGTATCGATCAGATAGCTGTTACGTTAACAGCAGCCGGACCTTTCTGGCCGTCCTGAATTTCGAACTCAACGTTCTGGCCTTCAGCCAGAGTTTTGAAGCCGTTACCCTGGATAGCGGAGAAGTGTACGAACACATCTTTGCTGCCATCAGCCGGGGTAATGAAACCAAAACCTTTAGACTCGTTGAACCACTTAACTTGACCTTTAATCTTTGCCATTTGCAAAATTCCTTAGAGTATTTTCTTCGCCCGCAGGCATAACATAGATAAAACTGAGACATTACTGCTTGAGGCACTAATATAAGGTTCGGCAGAGAAGCGGTATTCAACGTCAACGTGTTTACTCAGGACTTCTTTACTGAAAATGCCACACATAAACAGAACTGTACCTCGTTTAACCCAAACCGTGTTATCACATACAACGTTAATAATGGCAAGCCATTTTTAAACGTGTCTCGATCGGTCGCACAAATCCCGCAGTTCATCAAACAACAACTGCACAGTTATGCGCCAGGCCGAGTAGAGATATATCCTCGCCTCTCTCCCCTTGCCCCGGCTGGCCTGCGCCGTAGCATGGACTTTCTACCATAGCTCATCAGGTTCAACTGTTCCAGATTATCTGTCACAGCCTCTGCCAGATATCATTTTTTATGCTTAGTAATGCATAAAATATCACAAGCGTAAAAATGAGATCGGCATTCTGGTTTTGCACCAAAATAATGAAAGAATGATGACAATGCACAAAAAAAGTAAGAGAAACGTTTCGCTGATAATAAAACGATCGGTATCACAAAAATGACACAATCATATTATTAATCTATGGATAATTATATTTATGTCAAACCAGAGATAAGATATTAATTGGTCAGAGCATCTGGAAAAATGCAGGTTCCACGTGTGTCGGCGCAGTAATTGCCGGATTGTTGCAGAAGAAAATAATCTGATATCGTTGACGACAGGATGAAGCATCTGAGGATAGCATCTACAGACTCTCACCCTGTCTTTCTGTTTACTACCGTTCGGCTACCAGACGAATGATGTCATCATCTTCATCCTGAGTTTGCACCGCGGTAGGCTCTTCTGCTTTTTCCGGTTCGTTAGCTTCACAAAGACGACGGAGCAATACGTTCTGTCGTTTTTGCTGATCCAACAACGCCTCAAGCAGTTCAATCTGCTCGTTAGTACGCGAACTTGCCCGATTGATGAAAAACCACAATACAAGCCCGATAACCAGAACCACCACCGATACCACTAAAGACGCAAAACTCAACGCGCCAGAATTCAAAACTTCGTTCATTTCACCACCTCAATGTAGACAGCGTAGTTTACCATTGCCGCACAAGAAGGTAATCAACTGTTACTGAAATGCGCTTACCAGGGAATAAATTTATTGATGGCGCAAATTCCGCTGAAAAATTGTACGTCCTGATCGCACATGATGTTGAACACCTGCGCCCACATCAGTATGCATACCAGCACGACAACTATCAGGACCACCCATCGAATTTTTTTCACTCCAACTCCACTCTCCGAATCTACAGCCTATGTTGATAAATTATCATGAGTTACCTAAACCCTAAGTTAACTGTAACGGCATTAAATGTTTTTAGGAATGATTCACTTGTTTCATCCCATGTACAGGCTAATCTAATAATAACGAGAAAAGATAAGAGGTTGTAATGCGTTTGATTATCCGCGCTATTGTGTTGCTCGCTCTGGTTTGGATCGGTTTATTACTGAGTGGCTACGGCGTTTTGATAGGAAGTAAGGAGACTGCGGCAGGTCTGGGCCTGCAATGTCAATATCTGACCGCCCGCGGGACCAGCACCGCGCAATACGTCCATACCAACAGCGGCATCATTGGCCTGTCAGATTGCCCCCTGTTGAGGAAAAGCACCGTCGTTATCGATAATGGTTAATATAGCAGCAAAAAAATCAGTACGTTATTCGCTCCGGCGACGACGGCAGATCGTAAAAAACCCGATACGCCGTATCGGGTTTTCTGTGTATCGCAACACGTCAAAATTAGAACGGGTAATCGTTATAACCCATTTGCTCTGAAATCTTACGCGCTGCGGTGTGCAGCATTTCGACATATTCGTGCAAACGTTCTTCAGAAAAACGCAGCGTCGGGAATGAGATGCTCAGACCCGCAATGACCACGCCGAAACGATCAAACACCGGTACCCCGATACAGCGCAGTCCTTCTTCCTGCTCTTCGTTGTCTTCGCCATAGCCCTGCTCACGGACTTTATCGAGTAATACCAGCAATTCATCAGTGTTAGTGATTGTCCGATCTGTACTGCGTTTGTACTCAATACCATCCAGAATTTGCTTCACTTCATCGCGGTCGCGCCATGCCAGCAGCACTTTACCAATGGCGGTGCTGTACAGCGGATTACGACGACCCACGCGGGAATACATGCGCAAATTGTACATCGAGTCGATTTTATGGATGTAGACAATGCTGTCTTCATCCAGCGCACCGAGGTGTACTGTTTCCTTGGTCAGACGTGAAAGTTCGCGCATCTGGATGTCAGCGCTACGGATCAGATCAACGTTCTGTAATGCACGCGCACCCAGTTCAAATAATTTCAGGGTCAGGGAATACTTCTCAGACTCGCCTTCTTGTGCCACATAACCCAGCGTTTTCATGGTCTGCAAAAAGCGATAAACGGTGCTTTTTGACATCATGACGCGTTGTGACAATTCGGTAATACCAATTTCGCGCTCTTCACCCAGCGCCTGCAGGATGCCAAAAACCTTCAGCACGGAAGATACAGAATCGGGTTGTTTATCCAGATCTGCGATAGCCATTTACCACCTCATTGCGAGTGTTTTATAAAAATCAGAACCGGTTTTTATTATAATTTCACGTACCTGCCGTCGCAATCTGTCTTTGCTCACTTAGTTACAAATCTGCGACCTAACGCCTGAATATCAATGCTAAAATTATTATTCTCATCATATTTTCCGACAAAATTGACTGCCTATGGAAAAACTCAGGTCGATGGTCTGCCATTGCCCCAGCGATACGGTGCAATTTTAATCATTGCTATTGGCCATCTCTATGGTAGTACTGGACGGCGCAATTGCTAACATTGCCCTGCCGACGATTGCCACCGATCTTCAGGCCTCCGCGGCCAGTTTCGGGTGGATCATTAATCAGAGCTGTCATTTCTGTCAAAGCTGACACTTTAAAAGAACAGTTTATTGACGCTAACCAAGATCGTATCTGCGTTCATAACGCACACTTCCACGACTATTATTTGAACGTTGGCTTATCTGGGCACAGCTCTTTCAACGTTCTTGACGCTAAGGTTGTTCCAAACGATGAAAACTAAAATTTTGCTTGTCATGGCACTGATGACTTCGTTCTCTGGTGCTGCTCATGCAGTGGGTGTGCAGTATGGTGAATACCAGCAGGTGGAGAACATCGCACAATGTGGGTATATTGCCAACACAATGATCGCTGACAACACTGCTCACGTGATGGAGTTGTCACTCAAAAAGTATGTAGACATAACAGCGCGAATGCGCCCTGGCGGTTATAACCCATCTCCTGTCGATCTGGCCACTGACTATGCGCTGTTCTTCCAGCAGTCAGTGTCAGATACAGAAGATGACATGTTTAAAGCGATCAATGCACAGGGCCTACCTCTTGCTCCTGAGTCCTGGCAAGCTATGGCCGCTCAGTTTTGGGTAAGCAATAACTGTGCAGCTATCACCGCAGTGAAGTAACGGCAACGCGATACAGGAAGGACAGACCGTCTTCATTAATGGAGTATTTGACACAAAGGCGAAATCGAACGCTGGCTGACTCACATTCTTTCTTCCAAAGTGGGTGCAGAACATCGCCAGCACTCGATCCATCGATCATCGTATTGTCTGGTTAAGAGGGAGATTTAACCTAAGCCTGCAACTACAACCACTTCGGTGGACATATCGCGCCTATCGGAGCACAAAACTATCCCTCTTTGGCGACATCTTCGTATTCGGAGCGTTTATTCTTTTTCGTATGGGAGAATACCGATTTTGCGCTCTTCACCCAGCAGCGCCTGCAGGATGCCAAAAACCTTCAGCATGGAAGATACAGAATCGGGTTGTTTATCCTGAGCGCGATAGCTATTTACCACCTCATTGCGAGTGTTTTATAAAAATCAGAACCCGTTTTATTACAATTTCACGTACCAGCCGCCACAATCTGTCTTTGCTCACTTAGTTACAAATCTGCGACCTAACGCCTGAATATCAATGCTAAAATTATTATTCTCATCATAATTTCCGACAAAATTGACTTCCTATGGAAAAAATTCAGGCCGATGGCCTGCCATTGCCCCAGCGATACGGTGCAATTTTAACCATTGTTATTGGCATCTCTATGGCAGTACTGGACGGCGCAATTGCTAACGTTGCCCTGCCGACGATTGCCACCGATCTTCAGGCCTCCGCGGCCAGCTCAATCTGGGTCGTTAACGCCTACCAAATCGCGATTGTCGTATCACTCCTGTCACTCTCATTTTTGGGTGATATGTTTGGCTACCGTCGCATATACAAGTGCGGACTGGTGGTATTTCTGCTCGCATCACTTTTCTGTGCCCTCTCCGATTCGCTGCACATGCTAACACTGGCGCGTGTGGCTCAGGGGTTTGGCGGCGCGGCGCTGATGAGCGTGAATACAGCACTCATTCGCCTGATTTATCCGCAACGTCAGCTTGGACGAGGAATGGGGATCAACTCCTTTATTGTGGCGGTTTCCTCAGCAGCAGGCCCAACTATTGCGGCAGCGATCCTCTCAATTGCCTCGTGGAAATGGTTGTTTCTGATTAACGTCCCGCTGGGGATTATCGCGTTGCTGCTGGCCATGCGCTTCCTGCCACCTAATACACCGCGCAGCAATAAGCCACGTTTTGATCTGCCCAGCGCAGTGATGAATGCGCTAACGTTTGGCTTGTTAATTACTGCACTCAGTGGGTTCGCGCAAGGGCAATCGCTTAAGTTAATTGGTGCTGAGCTCGTAGGGCTTATCGTGGTCGGTTTTTTCTTTATCCGCCGTCAGCTGGCGCTGCCGGTGCCGTTACTACCGGTTGACCTGCTGCGCATTCCACTGTTTTCACTCTCGATTTGCACGTCAATTTGTTCATTCAGCGCGCAAATGTTGGCGATGGTTTCCCTGCCTTTCTTTTTGCAAACCGTACTGGGTCGTAGCGAAGTCGAAACAGGACTACTACTGACCCCATGGCCGCTGGCAACCATGGTGATGGCGCCGCTGGCTGGTTATCTGATTGAACGCGTTCATGCGGGTCTTTTAGGTGCGCTGGGTATGGCCGTCATGGCAAGTGGGTTATTTTCGCTGGTGCTACTGCCTGCGACTCCTTCTGATTTTAATATCATCTGGCCGATGATTTTATGCGGTGCGGGTTTTGGCCTGTTCCAGTCACCGAATAACCACACCATCATCACCTCCGCACCACGTGAACGCAGCGGTGGAGCGAGCGGGATGCTGGGAACGGCACGCTTGCTTGGACAAAGTACCGGGGCAGCGCTGGTTGCATTGATGCTCAATCAGTTTGGCGATAACGGAACACATATATCACTGATAACAGCGGGTGTACTGGCAACGGTTGCCGCCATAGTGAGCGGCCTGCGTATCACGCAACCGCGCGCATAAACGCCATGCCCGGCAGCACTTCGCCGGGCATGGCGTCATTTATTATTCGCGTAACAGTGCCGATGTCACCACTCCGGTTGGTACATAGGATTGGACGGATCGTCGGTATCTCCCATTATACAATCTGAAAAAAACTCCAGACTAAATCCTGCAGTGGCTAACTGCATCAATTTACGCTGCTCATCCGTTAAATTCGCTGTTGGGTCGAGCTCTTCTGCTGAAGCAGCATCTTCTGCGGAAACTGGCGTTGTGCTGATGGTCATATCGCTCATGATAAATACCTATTTCAGAAACTCTTTTTGGGTTTCCAGCAAAGCTTCTATCGTCGACGACAAGACTTTAGTCAGGTTATTGAAGATAGTATTGGCCTGGCTTAATTTTTCAGACATAACTTGCGACTGACTCTCTACCGTACTCGACATCGTGTTCATCGAGTTTTCCCACTCGTTGAACATGCTGCTACTGATAGTGACTGATTCATCTGCGTTGTGCCCTTCAAAATCCCAGGTCGATGCGGGAGAGACATAAATATTCGCTTCATCCCCGCCAGTTCCGTTCATGTCATATGACCGGTCTATAACAACAATACTTTCTGTAACATGCACACTAGCATTACTATTACCAGCTTCACCATTAGTTTTTGCCGGGTCTAACATTGCCGTTGGAATTAAATAACAATCATATTCATGATAATCTTTAGTATCCGGTGATGTTACGAGTGTATAACCCGTCGGGATATAAAACTCTTTCTCGTCTATTTTGTCTATGGGGACAATAACCATATCCTTAGACGTTGGAATAACAGAATATGATTTATCACCCCCTGTATTTCCAGTATATCTTGTATCGGGAGAAACGACGGCTAAAGGCGGTGGTACAGGAACAGCCGATGCTGGAGACGCACTTCCAGCATCGGCTCGATACGCATACGATGAAGATGACTGAGATCCGTGAGCCTCAAAATCCCAATCGTCAGCATCGCTAACATAGATATTAGTTGCATCCTTGCCACTTGCTGGACCACCGTTGACCATATTCTTGATGTTGCTAGTGTCCAGTCCGCATTTAATGACATTATGAATATCAGTGATAGTGCACCTAACCTCGATACGGCAACAATTCAGGAGCGAGGTAGTGCAGCAGGCCAAATTATCAAGAGATTTCTTCTCTCCCCTCGAACAGTGCATATCTCGGACGCGAGCATAGCTAAACTAGAGCAATCTGGTTTTGATGCTTACATGAATCAAGGGCTTCAGAAATTGCCAAAAGAGGACCGTGAAATGACATTATCCATATATAAGGCTTTCGCCACGCACCTAAATAAGTCAAGCGAGAATGACGTGCTAAAAAATGATGTTTCTTCTACCTTTTTCGGACAGGCTATATTGACAACATCATCTTTTCTCGAATCCAGTCGTATTGCGAGGGAGGCCCCAGGTATCGCCGGGGTTGGAGTTACTAGTACAGGAGAGGCTATCAAATCCGTATATGAAAAATTTCTTACTTACATTAACTCCCTGTAATTAATTCACCTGCATAGCATTTTATTCTGGATATCACCACACGATTGATAGTTTGAACTATTAAAGAGCCGCATCGCGGCTCTTTATCAATCCAGGTCACTTACTTCAGGTATTCCCCACTGCGCAGCGCTTCAATACGCTTATCCAACGGCGGGTGTGTCATAAACAGCTCACTCAACGATTTGGATTTACCGTTGATGCAGAACGCCATCATGCTGGTCGCTTCCTGCGGCTCATAACTGGTTTTCAGACGCTGCAATGCGGCAATCATCTTCTCACGACCAACCAGCTTTGCAGAACCGGCATCCGCATGGAATTCACGATGGCGTGAGAACCACATGGTAATAATGCTCGCCAGAATACCAAATACCAGCTCCAGTACCGTCGCTACCGCAAAGTAGATTAACGGGTTACCGTTGCTACCCTCTCCTTCATCGCGGTTACCGCCCATAAACCCAGCGGCAATCTGCGCCAGAATACGCGAGATAAAGATAACAAAGGTGTTCACCACACCCTGAATTAACGTCATGGTCACCATATCGCCATTGGCAATGTGGCTGATCTCATGCGCGATAACGGCTTCGGCTTCATCAGGGCTCATGTTTTGCAACAGGCCGGTACTCACAGCCACCAGCGAAGCATCCCGGCGTGCACCGGTAGCAAACGCGTTAATATCAGGCGCGTGGTAGATTGCAACCTGCGGCATAGCGATCCCGGCCTGGCGGGCCTGATTCGCGACTGTATTCATCAGCCAGCGTTCTCTTTCATTACGCGGCTGCTCAATAACTTCCCCGCCAACGGACTTTAACGCCATCCATTTGGACATCAGCAGCGAAATGAAGGAACCACCAAAACCAAACAGCAGTGCCATGATCAACAAGCCTTGAACGCTGCTTGACTGGATCCCTGTCAGGCTCAATACCAGCCCGAAAACGACCATCACAGCCAGGTTCGTCAGCAGGAAGAGCGCGATTCGCATCATAATTTTCTTTTAACCTCAATTTAACAAAACGCACTATGCGATTACCCATATCGTATGGGTCTTACGGCTATTTTCAAGCATCCATAGGTGCTAAGTCACCAGAAAGACACAACTTTACATTTTATCGTATCAGACTGACGTCTTCATGCGTTTGTTAAAAAAACAGGCACAATTTCTTGTGCCTGTATGAGGTTATTGAGTGGTTGCGGGCTGTTCCGCTGGCTTCTCTTTCTCAAGATGCGCCAGGTCGAGCGCGATTTTTACCGTTTCATCCAGGTACGGATCCGGCTCCTGGTAATCCTTCGGCAGATCGTCCAGTTTCTTCAATGGTGGTTTGCCTTCACGTTTAAACCGATCGTTGATACGCGCCAGACGCATTGCGTCATCTTCGTTATTCTCTTTCTCGCGCTGAGCGTAATTGAGAGAAGCGATGTTGCGCTTATCCTTCATCGCATTGAAACGCGCAATGTCCTTCATGATGTACTGGAACTCAGGATCGTTCGCAATACGTGCATTGTGCTCTTTCAGCAATTCAGGTCCGAACGGCGTCAGATTATCTGACTTAGTGTAGGTTGCAGCATCAATGCTGTCCCACGGCAGCGCGTTATCTTCGAACTTCTCACCGGTTTCGGTTTCTTCATTACCTGTCGGCATGATGATATCCGGCGTTACGCCCTTACGCTGCGTACTGCCACCATTAACGCGGTAGAACTTTTGAATGGTGTACTGAACAGAACCCAGCGCCGGCCATTCCGGACGCAGCATCTGATCGTAAATACGGTTCAGAGATCGATACTGCTGTACGGTACCCTTACCAAACGTCGGTTCACCGACAATCAGTGCACGGCCGTAATCCTGCATTGCCGCAGCGAAAATCTCTGATGCCGAAGCACTGAAGCGGTCAACCAGTACCACCAGCGGACCTTTGTAGTAAACAACGCCATCAGTATCGCTGTCTTCGCGCACCTTGCCGTTGTTATCACGAACCTGAACCACCGGACCAGAAGGGATAAACAGACCGGAAAGCGAGACCGCTTCGGTCAGTGCGCCACCACCATTGGTACGCAGGTCGATAATCACGCTGCTGACATTCTGTTTTTCCAGTTTCTGCAGCTGAACTTTGACGTCATCCGTCAGGCCAACATAGAAACCAGGAATATCCAGTACGCCGACTTTTTCTTTACCAACGGTTTTCACCGACATTTTAACAGCGCGGTCTTCGAGACGAATGCGTTCACGCGTTAACGTGACGATGCGCGTCTTGGTTCCCTTACCGGCAGGCAGGATTTCGAGGCGAACTTTACTGCCTTTTGGTCCTTTGATCAGCGCGACAACATCATCCAGACGCCAGCCAATCACGTCGACCATACCTTTTCCGGTCTGGCCTACGCCGACAATACGGTCGCCAACACTTATCGCTTTGCTCTTGGCTGCCGGGCCGCCCGCAACCATGGAGTTAATGACGGTGTAGTCATCATCCATTTGCAGCACTGCGCCAATACCTTCAAGAGACAAGCTCATTTCCGTATTGAACTGTTCGGTATTGCGTGGAGAAAGATAGTTAGTATGCGGGTCGATTTCACGGGCAAAAGCCGTCATCGCCAGAGAAAACACATCTTCGCTATTGGTCTGCGCCAGACGGCGAATCGCAAACTTGTAGCGGCGCGTCAGCGTTTCGCGAATTTCAGCGTCGGTTTTACCGGTCAGCTTCAGGCTGAGTTCGTCAAATTTAACCTTGCCGTCCCACAGCGCATTTAGCTCTGCTTCGCTTTTCGGCCACGGAGCTTTACTCCGGTCGAGGTTAAAGTTGTCGTTACCGGTGAAATCCATTGGACGTGCCAGTACGCCTAATGCGTACTGATAACGTTCAAACCGGCGCTTTTGCGCCAGATTATAGAGATCGTAAAAGACATCCAGCTTACCGCTACGCAGTTCATCACCGAGGACCGTTTTCTTTTTTGCAAACTGTTCGATATCGCTCGCCAACAGCACGTTGTGGCTGTAGTCGAGCAGATTCAAATAGCGGTCAAAAATTTTCGCCGAAAACGCCTGATCCAGATCGAACTGGCGATAGTGTGAACGCGTAAAACGCGATGTCACACGTTCGCTTACCGTCGCATGCTGGGTTTCTTCCTTTAAAACGGGGATTTGATCGGCACGCGTGATGTCTTCCACAGCGAGTGCCTGGCCTGCAAATGCAAGCAGACCAGCTAACGCAGTAAGCCTAAAAAAAGTGTTCATGCCAGGCCTGGCCTCCGTTTCAGAACACCAGGTGTTCTGCGCGTACAATCAAAGACATACCCGAATTCAGCTGTACACGGACGCCATCTTTGGTGATTTCTAATACGGTGGCATCCATCGCATTATTACCTGCTTTCACCTTCAGAGACTGCCCTACCGTCAGCACTGAAATATCAGATACCGGGGTATGCTGTTCTTCACGAGGAGCACGCGGTGCTTTTGCTGCTGGTTTTTCAGCGCGAGGTTTACGCTCTGCGCCTTCCTTACGACGCGGAGCAGGACGCGGCTTGCGCTCGCGACGCGGTGCGTCTTCTTTTTCACCAGCAGCAGCGGCCGCTTCGCGTTTTTTCGCCTGTTGCTCTGCACGTTGCGCCTGAACGCGGGCTTTAGCTTCTTCCAGCTGTTTGCGTGCATGTTCAACGTGCTGCTCATCCAGCTCACCACAAGGGTTGCCGTCAAGATCGACACGCGTTGCGCCCAATTTAACGCCATACAGATAGCGCCAGCTTGAAGTATAGAGACGTAAGGCAGAGCGGAGCTGTGTCTTGCTGAGGTTCATTTCGCCCTCAACACGCTCTACCAGATCCTGAAAAATGCCAATTTTCAGTGGGCGCGCTTCGCCTTCCGCACTAAAACACTGCGGGAAGCGTTCGGCCAGAAACGCGATAACTTCTTTACTGCTATTCAACTTAGGTTGATTTTCCATGAAATTTCCTGATTACAACGGACGTAGCCAACAAGCGCAGGCATGAACAGGCGTCATTATAATGACGTCATCAGTAATTGCTACGTTATCCGTTGATTATCCTGCGACGGTCGCAAAGAATTTTTTGTAATCCGTCGTTGCAAGCACGGTTTCAAGCTGTGCCACCAGTGTACGCAGACCTTGTTCATCTTCCTCAGTAAAGCGGCCAAACGCCGTGCTATCGATATCCAGCACGCCGATTATCTGATTTTCGACGGTGATTGGCAGGACGATTTCCGCATTGCTGGCGGCATCGCAAGCGATATGGCCATCAAAGGCATGCACGTCCTCTATACGCTGAACCTGGTTCTGCGCCACCGCAGTACCGCACACGCCGCGCCCTACCGGGATGCGTACGCAGGCGATTTTCCCCTGGAAGGGACCGAGCACCAGCGTAGTGTTCTCAAGCAGGTAAAAACCTGCCCAGTTCACTTCTGCAAGACGTTCGTACAATAACGCGCTGGTATTCGCCAACGTTGCCAGAAAACTGGTTTCACCTGCCATTAATGCCTGAAAATCACGGTTCAGATCCGTGTATAGCTCTATTTTGTTCATTATGTAATCACTTAGTTGTCTTACTTAAAACTGCAGCCTACTAAAATAAACATTAAATGCGTAAATGCTCAAGATCATTCCCATCATGGGTTAAGATAACATTACTTCAACACTTGATTCGCGATACATGGCCCTTACTCATCCACGCATCACGCCGACTAAAAAAATAGCGATCAGATCCATTGGTGAAGCGCTACCCCGTGCGCATTACCAACGATGCCCTGAATGTGACCTGCTGTTTAGCTTGCCGAAAATGCGTTCGCACCAAAGTGCATTCTGCCCACGCTGTCAGGCCAAAATTCGTGACGGCCGTGACTGGTCGTTAACGCGACTGGCAGCAATGGCTTTCACCATGCTGTTACTGATGCCCTTTGCGTGGGGAGAGCCGCTGCTGCACATCTATCTATTAGGCATACGCATTGACGCGAATGTGGTACAGGGCATCTGGCAGATGACCCGGCAAGGCGATCCGCTGACGGCATCCTTCGTGATGTTTTGCGTCATTGGCGCTCCCGTAATACTCGTTTCATCAATCGCTTATTTATGGTTTGGCAATATTCTCGGTATGAACCTGCGCCCAGTATTATTGATGCTGGAAAGGCTTAAAGAGTGGGTCATGCTTGATATCTATCTTGTCGGTATCGGCGTCGCCTCGATCAAAGTGCAGGACTACGCTTTTCTGCTGCCTGGAGTGGGACTCTATGCTTTTATTGCGCTGGTGATCCTGAGCATTTTGACGCTGTCGCACCTCAATGTTGAGCAATTATGGGAACGCTTTTATCCACAAAGGCCCGCACGCCGCCCCGACGGACAGCTTCGTGTTTGCCTCGGTTGTCACTTTACAGGTTATCCTGATGCCCGAGGCCGCTGTCCCCGTTGCCATATTCCATTACGCTGGCGCAGAAATCAGAGCATCCAAAAGTGCTGGGCAGCTCTGCTGGCCTCGATTGTCCTGTTGCTGCCTGCTAATCTGCTGCCCATCTCGGTAATTTATGTTAACGGTGCCCGCCAGGAAGACACTATCCTGACAGGCATCATGTCCCTGGCGAACAGCAACGTTGGTGTAGCAGCCATTGTTTTTATCGCCAGTATCCTGGTGCCCTTCACCAAAGTGATTGTGATGTTTACGTTGTTGTTCAGTATCCAGTTTAAATGTGAACAAGGGTTGCGCACCCGCATCCTGCTACTCCGTATGGTGACCTGGATTGGTCGCTGGTCGATGCTGGACTTGTTTGTTATCGCCTTAACCATGTCGCTGATAAATCGCGATCAGATACTTGCTTTTACTATGGGACCGGCTGCGTTTTATTTCGGTGCAGCGGTAATATTGACTATTCTTGCAGTGGAATGGCTGGACAGCCGCTTACTTTGGGATGCACATGAGTCAGGAAACGCCCGCTTCGCAGATTGAAGCGCAGATTAAAACAAAACGCCGTATCTCTCCGTTCTGGCTGCTGCCGTTCATCGCACTGATGATTGCAGGATGGCTCATCTGGGGCAGCTATGAAGATCGTGGCAATACCGTGACCATCGACTTTATGTCCGCGGACGGTATTGTCCCAGGACGCACGCCCGTGCGCTATCAGGGTGTCGAAGTTGGCACGGTGCAGGATATCAGCCTGAGTAAAGATCTGCGCAAAATTGAAGTTCGAGTCAGCATTAAGTCCACCATGAAAGATGCCCTGCGCAAAGACACACAATTCTGGCTGGTCACGCCGAAGGCATCACTGGCGGGCGTTTCTGGCCTCGATGCACTGGTTGGCGGGAACTATATCGGGATGATGCCGGGCACCGGCGAGCCGGAAGATCATTTCGTCGCGCTCGACACGCAGCCAAAATATCGGCTGAATAATGGCGATTTGATGTTGCACCTGCAAGCATCCGACCTCGGTTCTCTCAACAGCGGTTCGTTGGTTTATTTCCGCAAGATCCCGGTAGGCCGGGTCTATGACTACACCATCAACCCCAATCATCAGGGTGTAACCATCGATGTACTGATTGAGCGCCGCTTTACCAATCTGGTGAAAAAAGGCAGTCGTTTCTGGAATGTGTCTGGCGTGAATGCGGATGTCAGCCTGAGCGGCGCAAAGGTAAAACTGGAAAGTCTGGCCGCGCTGGTCAATGGCGCCATAGCCTTTGACTCCCCAGAAGATTCACAACCTGCCGCCGCCGACGACACGTTTGGGTTATATCAGGATCTCGCCCACAGCCAACGTGGCGTGATCGTCAAACTGGAACTACCCAGCGGCGATGGCCTGAAGGCTGGATCAACCCCGCTGATGTATCAGGGCCTGGAAGTCGGTCAACTGACCCGGCTGGATTTGAATCCAGGCGGTAAAGTCACTGGTGAAATGACCGTCGACCCCAGCGTTGTAACGCTGCTGCGCGACGGCACGCGCATTGAGTTACAAAGCCCCAAATTATCATTAAACGATATGAGCCTAAGCTCGCTGTTAACAGGGAAAACGTTTGAACTGGTGCCCGGCGAAGGCGAGCCACGTAGCCAGTTTGTGGTGATCCCCGGTGAACAGTCCCTGCTTCATGATCCCGGCGTTATGACACTTACACTGACCGCCCCGGAAAGTTACGGCATCGATGCTGGCCAGCCGCTGATCCTTCATGGCGTGCAGGTCGGTCAGGTTATCGAACGTAAGCTATCAAGCGATGGCGTTTCATTTATCGTGGCTATCGAGCCGCAGCATCGTGCACTGGTGCAAGGTGACAGCAAATTCGTGGTTAATAGTCGAGTGGATGTCAAAGTGGGCATTGATGGCGTTGAGTTCCTTGGCGCCAGCGCCAGCGAATGGATAAGCGGCGGTATTCGCATTTTGCCTGGTACCAAAGGTGAAATGAAAAAAAGCTATCCACTGTATGCAAACCTCGAAAAAGCAATTGAGAACAGCCTGAGCGATCTGCCCACCACCACCGTCAGCCTGAGCGCCGAGACACTACCGGATGTGCAGGCCGGGTCAGTGGTGCTATACCGTAAATTCGACGTCGGTGAAGTCATTAGCGTACGCCCTCGTGCCGACGCGTTTGATATCGATCTGCATATCAAACCGGAATACCGCAATCTGTTAACCAGCAACAGCGTGTTCTGGGCTGAAGGTGGCGCAAAAGTTCAGCTTAACGGCAGCGGCCTGACCGTACAGGCATCTCCCCTGTCGCGGGCGCTAAAAGGGGCGATTAGCTTCGATAACCTGAGCGGTGCCAGCGCCAGCCAGCGCAAAGGCGACAAGCGTATTTTGTACGCGTCAGAGACCGCTGCACGTGCGGTAGGTGGACAGATTACTCTGCACGCATTCGACGCTGGGAAACTCGCCGCAGGGATGCCAATTCGCTACCTGGGGATTGATATTGGTCAGATCCAGA
Source organism: Citrobacter sp. RHBSTW-00029 (assembly GCF_014104295.1). Taxonomy (NCBI): domain Bacteria; kingdom Pseudomonadati; phylum Pseudomonadota; class Gammaproteobacteria; order Enterobacterales; family Enterobacteriaceae; genus Citrobacter; species Citrobacter sp. RHBSTW-00029. The sequence goes on along the minus strand of NZ_JABXRT010000001.1, from coordinate 1,381,144 downwards.
CCCTTGAACTGCTCACCAGCCGTAACGAAGTGCAAGCCAAAGCGGTGTTGTATCCGGAATACGTGCAGACCTTCGCGCGAAGCGGTACACGATTCTCGGTAATTACCCCGCAAATTTCGGCGGCAGGTGTAGAGCATCTGGATACTATCTTACAGCCATACATTAACGTGGAACCAGGGCGCGGTAACCCGCGCCGTGATTTTGAACTGCAGGAAGCGACGATTACTGATTCACGCTACCTTGATGGTCTGAGTATTGTGGTAGAAGCGCCAGAAGCAGGATCACTCAATATCGGTACTCCGGTTCTGTTCAGAGGTATTGAAGTGGGGACCGTCACGGGTCTGACGCTGGGTTCACTGTCCGATCGCGTGATGGTGGCCATGCGCATCAGTCAGCGCTACCAGCACCTGGTGCGCAATAACTCCGTGTTCTGGCTGGCATCTGGATACAATCTCGATTTCGGCCTCACCGGCGGCGTCGTGAAGACAGGTACCTTCAATCAATTCATTCGCGGTGGTATCGCGTTTGCCACCCCACCAGGTACGCCACTGGCACCGAAAGCGCAGGCGGGTAAACACTTCCTGCTACTGGAGAGTGAGCCGAAAGAATGGCGTCAGTGGGGAACCGCCCTGCCACGCTAATCTTTTCCCTGCTCCGGCGTACTCGCGCCGGAGCGGTTAGCCTCGTCATACTTCAAGTAGGCGCATAGTTGTCCTGCAACTCGAATTATTGAGGGTATATGCTACACTGCGCACCTGTTTTTTTGCCGGTGGTACCAAGTGGCTTATTTTCCTGACGCCTTTCTGACACAAATGCGTGAAGCAATGCCTTCCACGCTCTCTTTTGAAGATTTTCTCGCAGCCTGCCAGCGTCCATTACGCCGCAGTATCCGCATCAATACGCTGAAAATCTCCGTTGCTGATTTTCTCGACTTAACCGCGCCTTATGACTGGTCACTCACTCCGGTTCCCTGGTGTGCTGAAGGCTTTTGGATTGAGCGCAACGATGAAGAGTCTGTACCGCTCGGCAGCACCGCAGAACATTTAAGCGGTCTGTTTTATATTCAGGAAGCCAGCTCAATGCTGCCAGTCGCCGCGTTGTTTGCCGAAGGTAATACTCCGCAACGTGTCATGGATGTTGCGGCAGCCCCCGGATCTAAAACCACGCAAATTGCCGCAAAAATGAATAATCAGGGCGCGATTCTGGCGAATGAGTTTTCCGCCAGTCGCGTCAAAGTTCTGCATGCCAATATCAGCCGTTGCGGGATAGCCAATGTCGCGCTCACCCATTTTGACGGCCGGGTATTTGGCGCAGCGTTGCCTGAATCCTTCGATGCCATTTTGCTGGACGCCCCATGTTCCGGCGAAGGCGTGATGCGTAAAGACCCCGATGCGCTAAAAAACTGGTCGCCAGAAAGTAATCTGGAAATAGCCGCAACTCAGCGCGAACTGCTCGACAGCGCCTTTCACGCTCTGCGCCCCGGCGGCACGTTGGTTTACTCGACCTGTACGCTTAACCGTGACGAAAATGAAAACGTCATGCAGTGGTTGATTGAGACTTACCCGGACGCCGTCGAGTTTCTTCCTCTGGGTGATTTATTTCCGGAGGCCGGACGCGCCCTGACACCTGAGGGATTCCTGCACGTGTTCCCACAAATTTATGACTGTGAAGGATTCTTTGTCGCGCGTTTGCGAAAAACAGCCCCTATCCCTGCACTGCCTGCGCCGAAATATAAGGTGGGAAATTTCCCCTTCAGCCCGCTGAAAAGCCGGGAAGCCGCACAAATCACCCAGGCTGCTACCGCCTGTGGATTGCAATGGCAAGACAATCTGCGCCTTTGGCAGCGTGATAAAGAAATTTGGTTATTCCCGACAGACATTGAACCGCTGATTGGTAAAGTCCGTTTTTCCCGCCTCGGGATTAAACTCGCTGAAACCCACAATAAGGGTTACCGCTGGCAGCATGAGGCAGTTATCGCCCTTGCTAACCCAGAACATCACAATGCGTTTGAACTGACGCTTGAAGAAGCGGAAGAGTGGTATCGCGGCAGAGATGTCTACCCGCAAACCTCACCAACAACCGACGATGTACTGGTCACGTTCCAGCATCAGCCGATTGGACTGGCAAAACGTATTGGATCACGGTTGAAGAACAGTTATCCACGCGATCTTGTCCGGGATGGAAAACTCTTTACAGGATAACGCACGTTTTTACTGGCGCTTTTGCCCACGTTGACTACGCTGAAAAATGGGCGGCTTAACTGGTCGTACCACAACCCGCAAATCAACGGAGAGCACGATGATGAAAACCAGTGTGCGCATTGGCGCTTTTGAAATCGACGACGCCGAGTTACATGGCGAATCGCCGGGGGACCGAACGTTAACCATTCCTTGTAAATCCGATCCGGATTTATGTATGCAACTGGACGCCTGGGATGCCGACACCAGCGTCCCGGCCCTTCTCAATGGAGAACATTCCGTTCTATTCCGCGAGCACTACGATCGTAAGTCAGATGCCTGGGTCATGCGCTTTGCCTGATTCAAAAAGAACCCGTCGCCAGACGGGTTATTTATTAGCGTTAAAACAATTGAATCTAAGTACGCAGGCGGAGAAGAAAGCGATGGTTCCCCCCGCAGCCAGCACGCTATAAGCGAGTTCCCAGCTTTGCGTTGAATCCATCACCACACCAAATGTTAAAGGCGCAAGAGACCCCACGCCAAATCCAAGCAGCGACCGCAATCCCATCACACTCCCCAGCTTTGCCTGAGGCACATTATCGGCAATCGCGGCAGATAAGACGCCTGAATCACCAAGAATGAAGAAACTCCCCATAAACGCGAACAATAATGTCCACCCCGCCCCCCAGGAAACCGATAATCCCATCAGGAGTGAACTCAACGCACCGGCAGCGCCCATAAAAATCAATACCGATGCGCGATTAAAATAATCGGAGATTGCCCCTACAATCAGCGTCGAGAACATCCCCGATAAATGTACAGCACAGGCGACGATCAACCCGGTGGCCATCGGCTCCATCTGCCAGGCTTGCAGCGCATTCGTCACCAGGCTGGGGGTCCATGCCCAGCTCCCCAGTAACTCCCAGCAATGCGCAATATAACCTACCATCAGCAGTATTGCGCCGACCGACAGAACATGGCTCTTTGCCGATCCCCCCTGCTTCTGCGTCCTGTACATGTCTTCCTGATAGCCGGATAACGCCACTGAACCGGATACCGCGCCAACCAATGCGCCAGCGGCACATAAAGAGAACGCAAAGGAAGCTCCCCAGCGCAATGCTCCCCAGGCGGAGATAAATACAGACAGCAGGTAGCCAAACGAACCTGCGGCCAGGATCATCCCAACGGCAAGTCCACGTTTGGGCACGCTGTTCATGCCCATAGCCAACATCATCGCTGGCGTGTAGGCCCCACCCTGGGTCAATCCGACAAAGGCCATCATGACCAGAGCGGAGGAATAAGAGCGGGCAAAACAGGCAAAAAGCAATAAAGCGAGCACACCGAACCACGAGAAAATGAGATACACCTTGCGAGCCCCCAGATAGTCGCACAGCCAGGAGGCAGCAAATAAGGCGCAGGCGTTTGAAATACTAAATACCGTCTGTATTGTTCCCGCAGCGGCGGCGTCTATATGCCACTCTTCACGTATTACCGGAAGTGCACCAGCAAAAGCCATTGTCCCCAGGCATGTCCCCGCCCGTCCAAGGCAAAACAAATTGAATGCTTTCACTAAAATTGCCTTCAGAAAAAGTGAATATCGATAATGAACCAGAGCGTTACCGGCCATGTTATGAGCAAGGGGAAGACGCTGACAAACGATCTTTATTGCGTCAATTGGTTGAGTTAGACTCAACCAATGACACGATTACTCTCGCTCCCCCATTTGCCGGCATTCGAAGCTGCTGCGCGTAAAAGCAGCTTCAGTGCGGCAGCTGATGAACTGTTTATCACCACAGGGGCAGTCAGCCGACATATCCGCGCACTGGAAGCACAACTGGGCGTACAACTGTTTTATCGTGCACACAAATCTGTCAGGCTGACGAGTGCCGGCGAGACCTTTTCCCGCGTCGCAACACGGTTACTCGATGAACTTGCGCAGGCAGAAAAAGAGGTCAGCGCTAACACCTTTTCGGGAAGGTTAACCATCCAGTGCCTGCCCACATTCGCCATGCACTGGCTAATGCCAAGACTGGCTGAGCTGAATGAAATCCACCCTGAACTCACCGTCGATGTCACCACCAGCATTGGTCCCGTTAGCTTCGCTTCTCCCTTTGATGTCGCGATTCGCCGGGATCCGGCACATTTTTCCGGGCTTAAACCTGTTCCATTTCTTCGGGAATCAAGCCTGCTGGTTTGTAGCCAGCAGTACCTGCACAGCCGACCTCTGGTCTCGCCAGATCAACTGGACGATCATATAAAAATTCAAATTCGTGCGCGTAACGATCTCTGGAAACGCTGGCATAGCCATTTCCCAAATGATCATCAAGAAAGTAACCAGATTATCACGCTGGATCATACATTTGCGGCAATGCAGGCGGCTGAAGATGGCTTGGGTTTGGCCGTAATGCCCTATTTATTCTGTGAAAAACACCTGAAAACAGGAAGGCTGGTTGCGCCATTTGGCGATTTGACTATCGATACCGGAACCTATTCTCTGCTGTGGAATGACAGGCAAGATGGGGCCGTAAGAAAATTTACCCACTGGTTGCAATCTTTCGAACTGCCCGGTGAAACGTACCTGCCCTTCACGAATGAGTACACAGTGACGCGTTAACTTATTTCTCCCCGCCCCATTAACTGCAATTTCTTCTACACTATTGATACGGCAATACAATTTGAGGATGGAATGTTCACGCTGATTCTTTTTGTTTGCTACCTGGATGGCGGTTGTGAAGATATCGTGGTTGATGTCTACAATACAGAACGGCAGTGCTTAATTTCGATGGACGATCAGCGCATTCGCAACGGCGGATGCTTGCCGGCCGAAGACTATATCGACAGCTTCTGGCGTCCTGCTCAGGAATATAGTGATTTCTAATTATTGTAACTGCACCAACGTTAGCTCACCGCCAAATACCGCGCCGGTATCAATATAGTGCAGATTATCGCGATCAAGCCGATGGCGCAGGGGAGTATGGCCAAACCAAAAGTGATCTGCGCCATGAATTCCACTGCCTTTATTCATTAATCGCGCACGATCCCACAACACCCGTTGCAAATCGACCTCTTTTCGCCACAGATAAATATCATCCGGGTAATCGGCATGGGCAATCACGTGTACGCCATTCTGACAATGCAGTTCCAGAATCCACGGTAATTGCTGACAGGCTTCAAGAGCAAATCTTGCCGCGGGTTGTGCTGCCTGCGCAAACCACGAGCCCCCATTCATAAACCACAGCTGCAGATCCCCCGTTACCAGCGCATCCAACGCCATCTGCTCGTGATTCCCCCTGACCGCTATCATCCAGTTTCGGCGAAGCAACTGTAGACAGCGCAGACTATCAGGCCCACGATCGGTAACATCGCCGACAGAAACCAATAGATCGCGCCACGGATCAAACCGACACTGGCGCAGTTTATCCATCAGCATAGAAAAACAGCCGTGAAGATCCCCCACGACCCAGATGTGACGCCAGTTTGTTCCTTCGACCCTCTGGTAGACGTTGTCAGACAGCCCCATATGACCTTCTACTCTCGGATATTACCTGCCTATAACTTTAGCAATAGCGGCATGAAACGAGGAGTAAACCGCATACGACACGCGATGATTTGCGCAGGGTACGATTTGACATCACTACAAACTCTCTGCTGTCGATGTCATGCAGCCCAGAATAACTACGCTGTGGATGCTACCCACAATTCGCCTTTGCGATAGGGCTTCTTCACATTTTAATAGTGTTACTATTATTCTGCCTGGTTGATCCGTTATTTCACTGATAGATCAACTGGTTTCAGTGGCTTCCGCAGTTCAGTATCATGAAAATCTTTATATCGTGGTTCGAGACGGGCAGATTCTGAAAGAATAACTCGATTATCCCGAAAGCTCAGATGGTCACTATCAAATAACTTATGAAAATCAGCAGCAAGTGCAATGCCATTTTCTACACTCGGTAAGCCTTTATTGGCATGGCTAATTATGTGGCAAGCTTCAACTGCCAAAGTACTGCCGGTAATTGCGCATTTATTGCCCCAATTCGACATCACCGCTTTACGAAATTTTGCCTGCTCCCGGCGAATTTTAACCATGCGTAGACCGTCTTCCCTGCGAGCATATGTCCCCATTTGATAATCAGGTATTGCAATCAATAAACTGAGAACCGACACAATTTCTTCGCACAAAGGCGCTTCAAATGAAGCTCCCTGATGACAAAAATGTCGTTTAAAATTAGTCCATTCCTCTTTTCGCTTGCTGGGAGGGAGTTGTTCACCAACGAGCAATTCATCCACCGGAAGGAAAGTATCAAGAGTGGATAGATCTTTCAGTTGAACTCGATATGGATAAGCGTTGTTTGGGTCCACAAAAGTATCAATAATTTCGAATAAGCCACACAACTGGAAGTCTCGCTTTCCAGAGAGTTTTTGAATAACAAAAAGGCGGTCACCAGGGGTCACTTGACGGGTTTTCCATTCCTGCCCAACCCCATACCCATTACTGTAGTCAAAATCTTTTGTATTTTTGGGTCCATGGTAAGCATAGAAATATTTCATCTTTTATTCCTTTTGAAATGCCAATAAAGAGTAATATCGACAATCCCACGATAAAACTTAACGTATAAATGTGGTACTGTGGACTGCTGCTGGTGGCCGTCAACACCAGGGACATATCGACTGTTCTGGAAGGTTACGTACTCTGTCTGCAGGAAAGCATGGTCTCAAGTCTTCGCGCCAGAAAAGAGAACACAGAGGTTTTTGCTCAGAGACTGCTGGGGCATAAAAATTTAACAATGACCCAAAAATACCTGGACGCACGCGGTGCAGAATATGTTATGGTTTAGACAGGATATGGAAATTTCGAGTAATTTTCGTGGGATTTCGTGAAAACACAGAAAAAACCCAACGAAAACAAGCACATAAAAAGAGACCGAATACGATTCCTGTATTCGGTCCAGGGAAATGGCTCTTGGGAGAGAGCCGTGCGCTAAAAGTTGGCATTAATGCAGGCTAAGTTACCCTGCCATTTAAGAATAGATGACAGCGCCAGGTTTTCCAGTCCGCGACTAAAGTGGTCTGAAAAAAAGGGAGATTGTCACTCGCTACAATGTAAAAACCGCAAGTTCTCCTGTGAGATCCTTGCGGTTTTTTATTGGAAATCAGAGCACTACATCTGACAATTAACAGAGTTTTTCTGCGCGCTCGATAAACGGAGCAAGGCTCATTTTTTCGCCAGGTTTAGTCGGATCGTCAATCTGGATAACGTCGATCGGTTTTGCCGTGGTTTTACCGCTCTCAACCTGCTGTCTGGCAACATCATTCAGCGGGTATTGCACCAGCGTGCTGGGATTGATGACATACAGCGCGTTGCCCGGACGGCAGGTCAGCATCACCTCTTCACGATTAAACGCCCATTTATCTTTGCCAACCTCAAAACGACTGACGGTAATAACCTGCGGCGCAGCCAGTGCCGCTCCCGAACTTGCCAGTAGCAATAAAGAGATAATGATTTTTTTCATACGTTTTGCCAGTCCATCAGAACGGTTCGAGGGTTGCAAACAGGCTGACAATTGCCAGCACAACAGCGCCTATACCCCATTCCAGCTTCGTCATCCAAATAAAATAGAGGGTCATGCAGCGGTTATCCTGCTGCATACGTGGAACAAGAACATACCGATTCACCAGCGCAATCGCCACCATTAGCATGACCAGGGCACATTTTAACAACAGCAGTCTCCCATAAGCCGCATGCCAGGGAACAGAAAAACCGACAATAAACAGCGCATTCATGATGCCGGTAAGCAACACGCCAATCACAAAAAGATGCCCATAGCGGGAAAAGCGCATCATGGTACTGATGGCTTGATCGCGCCAGCGTCCTTGCGCCATTCTCATACAGTAGAGCACCGGCAGCAAGCCGCCAAACCACGCTGCAGCGCATATCAGATGCAGCGCATGGTTAATCTGATGAAGTGTGCCAGTTACGCTATCGTGCAATGTCGCATGCCCAACGCCCGCCAGCAGAATAAACTGCGCAATCGTCAGCATTAGCAGTCGTCGCGGCATACTACGCGGTACGATAATAGTCACCGCCAGAGTGACTAGCGCAAGGATAATTTGCCACAGCCAGACGCCCCCGAATTGTGTTTGCAGGACAGCTCCCCAAACGGAGATGGAGAGGACATCCTGCCAACCCGCGCCCATTAATCCCCCCTGAACCGCCAGCATCAGCGTCGCGCTGATAAAGCTCCACGCCGCGGCGTGGCGTTGCAGATGCAAGAAACGACGCATCATCAAACGACGGAGCGATACAGGCGCCAGCCATGCACCATAGAGCGCACAGCCAAACACCAGCATCAGCGTGGTAAAATGGATAAAACGCAGTGCAACCCAGGTAAACGCCAGCATCGGTTATTTCACGCTAAAGGTATATTGCCCCTTCGTCTTGTGACCATCCACGGAAACAACGTGCCAGTCGACCGTATATTTTCCTGCTTCAAGTGTTTGATCAAGCGGAACAATCAGCTGTGTTTTGTCCTGCTCACTGCGTGACGCCTTTCCCGTTTTGATCTGCTCTTTGTTTGGACCTGTCAGCGTTGCACCGCTAAATCCTGGTTCCACGCCTTCAGAAAAATTCAGCGTCAACGCCTGAGGAGATGCCGCAACCTCGGCATTAGCCGCCGGGCTTTGTTTTGTGAGGTGGGCATGCGCCAGGGCGGCGGGCGTTGCCAGCACGCTGGCGAGTACGATGAGAGCGCTGCGAAGCATAGATGCAGATGAAGCCATTTCAACTATTCCTTTTTGTTATGTCTAATCTATAGAGAATAACCTTCTACAATGATCGAGTCGAGAATCATCATTTCAGGCTTGCCATTAATGCGCACTCTTAGTAACTTTTGCGCGCTAATGGAGAGATGAGGAAAAACGTATGAATATTAATCTGGCCAAACTTGAGCAAGCAGAAATGGATAAGGTTAACGTCGATCTCGCTGCGGCAGGTGTCGCATTTAAAGAGCGCTACAACATGCCTGTCGTTGCTGAAGTAGTCGAGCGTGAACAGCCTGCACATTTACGCGACTGGTTCCGTGAACGCCTGATCGCGCACCGTTTAGCTTCTGTTTCCCTGTCACGTTTACCTTACGAGCCTAAAGTTAAATAAACCTTATATTAAGTTACAATTCCTTACATGATGCCTGCTACAGTATAGGTACATTCTTAATCTACTATTTAAGGATGGTTGTAGACACTATGAAAAGGAAATCATTATGTCACACTGGAAAATTGCTGCAGCGCAGTACGAACCACTTCAACGATCATTAAGCGAACACGTCGCCCATCATTTGCAGTTCATTCAGGCAGCGGCTAAATGCCAATGCGAATTGTTGGTTTTTCCATCATTGTCCCTGTTGGGATGTGTGGACGAAGACGACGCTCTCCCAGCCCCACCTGATGAAGAGTTATTGCAACCCCTCGCCCACGCTGCGGCCACGTATCGTATGACCATCATTGCCGGGTTGTCGGTAGAGCATCACGATCGCTTTGTGAAGGGAATAGCGCTTTTCTCTCCCTGGATGACCTCGCCGTTAATGTTTCATCAAAGCCATGGCGCCTGTATCGCCAGGCAACAAAATGCCATCAGCGTTGTCGACAGTCAGCCGGAAGGTATTGATATCGACCCGACATTTTCGCTATTCACAACCTGTCAGTCCGTCAGCGAACCAGAACTGCTCTCTTCCGCTTCGCGCCTGCAAAGTTTTTCACATAAATTCGCCATTGCGGTGCTGATGGCCAATGCACGTGGCAGCAGCGCGTTGTGGGATGAAGGGGGTCGGTTAATTGTACGCGCAGACAGCGGTTCGTTACTGTTAACCGGACAACGCACGCCACGGGGTTGGCAAGGTGATATCATTCCATTACGCTAGTCGTTTTGGTCTGGAGCCCGGCATGTTGCGCATAATAGATACAGAAACCTGTGGTCTGCAGGGAGGCATTGTTGAGATTGCGTCTGTCGATGTCGTTGACGGAACGATCGTCAATCCCATGAGCCATCTGGTGCGTCCTGACCGTCCCATCAGTCCACAAGCCATGGCTATCCATCACATCACTGAAGCGATGGTAGCGGATAAACCGTGGATTGAAGACATCATCCCGCAGTATTACGGCAGCGAGTGGTACGTGGCGCATAACGCCAGTTTTGATCGGCGTGTGCTGCCCGAAATGCCAGGAGAATGGATTTGCACCATGAAGCTTTCCCGCCGTCTGTGGCCGGGGATCAAATACAGCAATATGGCGCTCTATAAATCCCGCAAGCTGAGCGTCCAGACGCCGTCTGGTCTGCACCACCACCGCGCGCTTTATGACTGCTACATCACAGCGGCACTGCTGATCGACATTATGAAGACGTCCGGCTGGACCCCGGAGCAAATGGCCGATGTCACCGGTCGTCCTGCGTTGCTAACCACATTTACCTTCGGAAAATACCGCGGGAAACCGGTATCTGAAGTCGCTGAACGCGATCCGGGCTATTTGCGCTGGCTGTTTAACAACCTTGACAATATGAGCCCGGAATTGCGCCTAACGCTGAAACACTATCTGGATAACGCCTGAGTTTACGCTTGTCCAGGCAGTGTGCCCTGCGCCAGCCCAATCAAAAACGCGTATTCCAGGGCCACACCTTCGTAAGATTTATAGCGTCCGGATTTACCGCCGTGCCCGGAATCCATATCCGTGCAGAGTAACAGCAGATGGTCGTCCGTTTTCAGCTCACGCAGTTTTGCCACCCACTTTGCCGGTTCCCAGTATTGCACCTGGGAGTCGTGCAAGCCCGTTGTCACCAGCAGATGCGGATAAGCCTGCGCGGTAACATTGTCATACGGACTGTAGCTTTTCATGTAGGTGTAATACTCTTCCTCCTGCGGATTACCCCACTCTTCAAACTCACCGGTCGTCAGTGGAATTGACTCATCCAGCATTGTGGTCAGCACATCGACAAATGGCACCTGTGCAATGACGCCATGAAACAGTTCAGGGCGCTCATTGATGGCAACACCCATTAACATTCCTCCGGCGCTTCCTCCCATGCCATAACATAGCGAAGGCGCGCCATAGCCCATTTTTAGCAGTGCATCGCAGACGTCGAGATAATCATTGAAGGTATTTTTCTTATGCAGAAACTTACCGTCTTCGTACCACTGTTGCCCTAACTCACCGCCGCCACGGACATGGGCAATGGCATAAACAAAGCCGCGATCCAGCAGGCTCAAGCGGCTGCTGCTGAAATCGGCGTCCATGCTGGCGCCATACGAGCCATAACCGTAAACCAGTAACGGATTTTTTCCTTTCAGGAAGTACTTTTGATGGTAAACCAGCGAAACCGGAACCTCGGTACCATCCCGCGCGGTGATCCATACGTGTTCGCTGCGGTAGTTCGCCGCATCAAATCCGGGAACCTCCGTCTGCTTGAGCACGCAACGCTCTCCGGTGTCCATATCCAGTTCAAACAGCGTATCCGGGGTGGTCATGGAGGAATAGCCATAACGCAGGCGCGAGGTCTCCGGCTCAGGGTTATAGGCAAGCCATGTCACATACGCCGGATCGTCAAAGGCGATACCGACCACTTCGCGCGTTTTACGATTGATCTGACGCAGACTGGTTAAGCCCCGCTGGCGCTCTTCCACCACCAGCCAGTCTGTGAACAGCGTAAAGCCCTCCAGCATCACGTTGTCACGCGGAGGGATCAGCGTCTCCCAGACTTGCTCATCACGAACACGGGTACGGTACAGGCCGAAATTTTTCCCCTGACGGTTGGAGCGCAGATAAAAATTGTGCTGATAGTGATCGAGACTGTATTCGTGGTCTTTGCGTCGCGCTAAAAAGACCAGTGGCTCTGCATCAGCCAGTTCTGCATCAATGAGCAGAACCTCACTGGTGGTTGCACTCGCAATATGAATAACAACATAGTGCTGTGAGGTGGTTTTATGCAGACTGACATAAAACATATCATCGGCTTCTTCATATACCAGCTCATCCAGTGATGATGGCGAGCCTACGGTATGCCGCCAGACCTGATACGGCAGCAATGTGGTTTCATGCTTGCGGACATAATAGAAAGTCTGCGAGTCGTTGGCCCAGACTAATTCCGGCTCGACGTTTTCAAGTACCTCCGGGTACCAGTTACCCGTTTGTAAGTTGCGAAAACGCACGCCATATTGCCGGCGGGACAGATAATCCTCAGCCAGCGCCATAATGGTGTTATTCGGGGATATCGCCAGTCCTCCCAGCGTATAAAACTCACTGTGGGCCGCGCGCTGGTTACCATCCAACAAGGTGTCCCATTCATCCCACTCTTCACTGAAGGCAGACTGACGTTGATAAATGGCATATTCGCACCCCGGTTCATAGAGATGGCGATAGCGGTACCCATTTTTCACATACGGTGCAGACACATCCTGAGGGGGAATACGGTCGATAATCTCTTTCAGAACACGCTCCTGCAAAGCTTGCTGCGAAGCCATCACCTGGCGGCCATATACATTTTCTTGTTGCAGGTAATTCAGTACTTCTGGTTGCGAGCGGGTGTCATCTCGCAACCAGTAATAATTATCAACGCGGGTGTCGCCATGCTGCGTCATGGCGTGGGGAATACGAGGAGCTTTAGGTAGCATGTCATTGTTCTTTTGCTTAATCATCCTATAAGGGTGGCAAAAGTCAGCAATGATGCAAGCGAAACATGCGCCTTGGCGGTAACTATTTAACCCGGCAGGGCCTGTTTTTGTTCCTTAAGATCCTGCTCAATCCCTTCACGAACATCCTGCGGGATCTTCAACGCATCACCCAATGCATTCAGATAACTGCGTTCCATAAAGTGGTCGATATCAATCGCCGCACAGCTCAGGAAGTAAATTTCTAGCGCTTCTTCTTCGTTACGGATCCCCTGAGCCAGACGCTGAGGATCGAGTGGTTGTTCAATCGCACGTTCAATCAGAACGCGGCCCTGCTCTTCCACGCCCGCTTCACGGAGCTGCTGCTCAATAGCGCTACGTTCTTTGGCATCAATATGGCCATCGCTTTTCGCCGCAAAAACCAGCGCCAGAATCAGGCGTTCGGTTCGCTCATCCAGCGGTGAGCTTTGTGCACCAAACTGCGGCTCATCCTGATGCGCTGCGCGAACTTTATCCTTGTACTTGTTCCATAACACAGTCCCGGCAACCGCACCGCCGCCCACCAGAAGCGCGCTGGTGCCGTATTTACTCAGTAATTTACGAGAAGATTTGTTGGCAACCAGTAATCCTGCCAGACCGCCTAACGCGCCTGGAACGAGAAGTTTACTCAGCCCTTGCTCGCCAGAAGATGACGCGGAGGAACCCTTTTGCCCAAGAAGAGATTGTAGTTGATTTAGCCAGTTAGCCATTTTGCCCCTCAAGTACAGACGAATAATCATCAAAGCGTACCCGAGGGGATGTCAGGAAGTGTTCAGGTCATCAAAAGATGTGCAAATACCTCCGTTACTGCGGCTGATACTCCGCTGTTCCGGCTTTGCAGTCGACTTTTACCTGATAGTGAATATCCGCACTTTTACCGCGAACAGTCAGGGGGACAGACCATTTACCGTCTTTGCCCGTAATATCGGGCGTGTTTACCCAGGCGACCGGATCGGCTTGCCCGACGCGCTTTTGATCGTCAGCCCAGCGCGCGATGCGATTTTGTTGATAATCACGTTTCACGCTCGCCGCAATACCGTTAGCGTCCAGTCCCTCACACTTGGGGAACTGGACGTTTTTGCTTTCCATATTTGCCGCAAATACAGATACGCTGGCAGACAGCAGCAGCAGGCTCAATAACGTTCTTTTTTTATACATTCTTTTCTCCTTAATCTCCCCTTCGTCATTCAGATTGCCTGTAGCAACGGGAAATAACGTCAGGGATTGCACAATGATTCAGGGAAAAGCATGGTACAAAATATCAGGAGCGCAAGTCGTTTCAGGCCGCCTGGGTATCATCCTCAGCGTGCGCGTCGTTTTCGACAGCCTGCGGCGAAGGCAGCTTGCCATTTTTCAGAATGGCGCTCAGCACATCTTTTTGCTCAGCCAGCCACAGAGAAAGCGCTTCGCGCTGCTCGTCTTCAAGCGCTACCGGCGATTGCTCCAGCCATGTGTCGAGCAGATCCGCTGTATCCAGCATTTTGTCATACGCATCGGCTTCCTTTTTGCTGGTAAACGACATTTTTTCCTCACCTTCCCGAATGACTACGTATTTAACTTCAACCGCCATTTTTGCAGCCCCTTAAATTACCTGTATTTATGTACAGTATATTCTTTTTAAGCCCTGAAATCAACCTGGTAATAAAGACAGACGCAAACGTTTTCGTATATACTGCGCCCAGATAAAACAGGGGATTAATTTATGACGTTATTAGGCACAGCGCTGCGTCCAGCAGCAACGCGAGTGATGTTATTAGGTTCGGGAGAACTGGGTAAAGAGGTGGCAATTGAATGTCAACGCCTGGGTGTGGAAGTCATTGCCGTGGATCGTTACCCCGACGCGCCAGCGATGCACGTTGCTCATCGTTCCTACGTCATCAACATGTTGGATGGCGAAGCATTACGCCAGCTCGTCGAGCGTGAAAAACCACATTATATCGTGCCGGAAATCGAGGCGATCGCCACGGATATGCTGGTAAAACTGGAGCAGGAAGGCCAGCGTGTCGTGCCATGTGCAAGAGCAACGCAACTGACCATGAACCGGGAAGGGATCCGTCGACTTGCCGCCGAAGAATTGTCTTTACCGACCTCTTCTTACCGCTTTGCTGACAGTGAAGTCCGCTTTCGCGAGGCCGTCGCTGAAATCGGCTATCCCTGCATCGTAAAACCGGTAATGAGTTCTTCCGGTAAAGGCCAGAGCTTTATCCGCTCCGCCGAACAGCTAACCGAAGCCTGGAACTATGCCCAACAGGGCGGGCGAGCTGGCGCCGGGCGTGTTATCGTCGAAGGCGTGGTGAATTTCGATTTTGAAATCACACTGCTTACCGTCAGCGCCATTGACGGCGTACATTTTTGCGCGCCGGTAGGTCATCGCCAGGAAGACGGCGACTATCGTGAATCCTGGCAGCCGCAGCAGATGAGTGAACTGGCACTGGCGCGCGCGCAGGAGATTGCCCGTAAGGTGGTGCTGGCGCTGGGAGGCCACGGACTGTTTGGGGTCGAACTGTTTATCTGCGGTGATGAAGTGATTTTCAGCGAAGTCTCCCCTCGCCCTCACGACACGGGTATGGTGACGCTGATTTCTCAGGATCTGTCCGAGTTTGCCCTGCACGTGCGTGCATTCCTTGGTCTTCCCGTTGGCGCAATCCGCCAGTATGGGCCGTCAGCATCAGCGGTGATCCTGCCGAAGCTAAGCAGCCAAAACGTTACCTTTGATAATGTGGATGCTGCCGTTGGCGCGGGTTTGCAGATACGTCTGTTTGGTAAACCCGAAATCGACGGTACGCGTCGTTTAGGTGTCGTACTGGCAACTGCAGAAAGTGTTAAAGAAGCTGTTGATCGCGCAAAAAACGCGGCTTCACAGGTAAAAGTGACAGGTTAAAACCGGAGCCGTAGACCGGATGAGGCAGTAAAACCCCATCCGGCAAAGCCCGATATCGGCGCTAACGCCTCTTATCGGGCCTTCGGTTTACACGTTGATAGCTTACTGCTTCGCGCCTTCAACCGCTTCGCGAGCCAGTTTGGTGATACGATCGTAATCACCCGCTTCCAGCGCATCCGCCGGAACCAGCCAGGAACCGCCGATGCACAGCACGCTTTTCAGTGCCAGGTAGTCGCGGTAATTCGCTGGAGAGATACCACCGGTTGGGCAGAAACGGACCTGTGAGAACGGACCCGCAATCGCCTGCAGCGCTTTCGTACCGCCGTTCGCTTCAGCCGGGAAGAATTTGAACTCTTTCAAACCGTAGTCCATACCCAGCATCAGTTCAGAAACGGTGCTGATACCCGGGATCAACGGAATAGTGCCTTCAGTTGCGGCTTTCAGCAGTGGCTCGGTCAGACCCGGGCTGATAGCGAACTGCGCGCCCGCTTCGGTGACTTCAGCCAGCTGTTGTGGATTCAGTACGGTACCCGCACCAACGATAGCATCCGGAACTTCTTTGGCGATCGCGCGAATGGCATCCATCGCACATGCGGTACGTAACGTCACTTCCAGAACGCGCACGCCCCCTGCAACTAACGCTTTTGCCATCGGCACAGCGTGTTCCAGTTTGTTAACCACAATAACCGGTACAACCGGGCCAGTGGTCAGGATTGCTTCTGCACTTGTCTTCCAGTTTTTCATCAGAGTTTTCTCTCGCCTGATTACAAATTAAGTCTTAAAAAGTGATACAGGTTGCGCCCTGCTCCGCACCGGACAGCTTTTCACGCAACGCGCTGAACATTTCACGCCCGGTACCCACGCGCGAAGCGCTAAGGTCAGGGATGTGAGGCTGACGGGAAGCAAGTTCCTCTTCATCAACCAGCAGCGTTAATTCACCTGTCTGTCCATTCACACGAATGATGTCGCCATCGCGCACTTTCGCCAGCAGCCCGCCATCGTAAGCTTCTGGAGTTACATGGATTGCTGAAGGCACTTTACCTGAAGCACCTGAAAGTCGTCCATCGGTAACTAACGCAATTTTGAAACAACGGTCCAATAATACACCAAGTGGCGGCATGAGTTTATGTAATTCTGGCATTCCGTTCGCTTTTGGTCCCTGATGGCGCACAACGACCACACAATCCCGGTCAAGCAGACCCGCATCAAACGCCGGTAACACATCATGTTGACTTTCGAAGACCACGGCAGGCGCTTCAATCACCTGATTTTCAACTGGAACAGCTGAGGTTTTCATCACCGCACGCCCCAGGTTACCACTCAGTACTTTAGTGCCGCCGTGATGGGAGAATGGCTGATCAAAGGCGGCAATCACATTGCTGTCCAGTGATTTTTCCGCACCTTCGCGCCAGTCCAGTTCACCATTGTTGAGCCACGGCTCCAGGGTGTAGCGCGATAAACCGAATCCAGCGACAGTGTTCACATCTTCATGTAACAGACCCGCATTCAGCAGTTCACGCATTAATACAGGCACACCGCCAGCAGCCTGGAAATGGTTAATGTCTGCCGGGCCATTCGGGTACAGACGCGCCATCAGCGGCACGATATCGGATAGATCGGAGAAGTCATCCCAGTTAATCAGAATACCGGCTGCACGCGCCATGGCTACCAGGTGCATCGTATGGTTGGTTGAACCGCCGGTCGCCAGCAGTGCCACAATACCGTTCACAACCACTTTTTCATCAATCATTTTCCCGATCGGCATCCATTCATTGCCGTTGCCGGTCAGACGTGTTACCTGACGGGCCGCCGCTGCGGTCAATGCTTCACGCAGTGGTGCATCCGGGTGAACAAAAGAGGAACCTGGCAACTGCATGCCCATGAACTCCACCACCATCTGGTTGGTGTTAGCGGTGCCGTAGAACGTACAGGTTCCCGGCGCATGATAAGACGCAGCCTCGGATTCGAGCAGTGCCATACGATCCACTTTGCCTTCGGCATACAGTTGACGAATACGCACTTTCTCTTTGTTCGCCAGACCACTCGCCATCGGGCCTGAAGGGATGAAGATTGAAGGCAGATGACCGAAGGAAAGCGCCGCCATGACCAGGCCCGGGACAATCTTGTCACACACGCCGAGGAACAACGCACCGTCGAACATATTGTGTGAGAGCCCCACAGCCGCTGACATCGCAATGACTTCACGACTTAGCAGAGAAAGCTCCATACCGTCCTGGCCCTGGGTCACACCGTCGCACATCGCAGGTACACCACCAGCAACCTGGCCCACCGCATTGGCTTCATGTAGTGCTTTGCGAATGATGGCCGGATAGTGTTCATACGGCTGGTGTGCGGAAAGCATGTCGTTATAGGAGGTAATGATCGCGATATTGTTACGCAACATGCTTTTTAGCGAGGCTTTATCCTCCGGCTGACAGGCGGCAAAACCATGCGCCAGATTGCCGCATGCCAGCTGTGAGCGATGGACGGTAGTCGTTTTAGCCTGTTCGATTCGAGCGAGGTAGGCGGAACGCGTGTCCCGGGAACGTTCGACGATGCGTTGTGTTACGCGTAACAAATTCGGATTCATAGAGGCTCCTAAAATTTATCTGTCAGAGCGGTTGGGTAAACAATGTATTCAGCATTACTAAATATAGCTGAATCGCTTGTTAGCCGTAGCTCAGGGGCAAAATCGTTTCAGGCAGTGTAATAAAAAAAACCTCGCGGGTGAATCCACGCGAGGTTTAAAAGTGCAAAAATTATTCTACAATCTGTGTTAGATCATGTTACCGGTAAAATAACACCTAATGGCTAGATGATCTTTTACTCGAATTCGTTCCAGGAACGACCGTCACGGGTGATCATGGCTACAGACGCAACCGGTCCCCAGGTTCCTGCCTGATAAGGCTTCGGCGACTCGTTATCCATCGCCCAGGCTTCAGTAATTGAATCCACCCACTTCCAGGCCTCTTCGACTTCATCGCGACGCACAAACAGAGCCTGAATACCGCGCATGGTTTCCAACAGCAGGCGCTCATAGGCGTCGGCCAGGTGCGTTTGGTTGAAGGTTTCTGAGTAGCTCAGATCCAGCTTAGTGATCTGCAGATTATGTTTGTGGTCCAGACCCGGCACTTTGTTCAGTACCTGGATATCAACCCCTTCATCAGGCTGCAAACGAATAGTCAACTTGTTCTGCGGCAGATCCTGCCAGGATTCTTTAAACAGATTCAGCTCAGGTGTTTTGAAATAAACCACCACTTCAGAGCACTTGGTTGGTAAACGTTTACCGGTACGCAGGTAGAACGGTACACCCGTCCAACGCCAGTTATCGATATCGACGCGGATCGCCACAAACGTTTCCGTATTGCTGCTCTTATTCGCGCCCTCTTCTTCCAGGTAACCCGGTACCTTTTTACCCTGGGCAAAACCAGTGGTGTACTGGCCGCGAACCGTTTTTTCACGCACGTTCGAGCGATCGATGCGACGCAGCGATTTCAGGACCTTCACTTTCTCATCGCGAATGCTGTCGGCGCTCAGATCAGCCGGAGGGGACATTGCGATCATGCAGAGGATTTGCAGCAAGTGGTTCTGGATCATATCGCGCATTTGACCGGCCTGGTCAAAATAGCCCCAGCGGCCTTCAATACCGACCTCTTCAGCCACGGTAATTTCTACGTGATCGATAGTGCGGTTATCCCAGTTGTTCACAAACAGGGAGTTGGCAAAACGCAGTGCCAACAGGTTCAGGACCGTCTCTTTCCCGAGATAGTGGTCAATACGATAAACCTGGCACTCTTCGAAGTACTCGCCAACCTGATCGTTGATTTCACGGGATGTCGCCAGAGACGTGCCCAGCGGTTTTTCCATCACCACGCGAGCGGGTTTAGCATTCAGCTTTGCTTCACCCAAGCCTTTGCAGATCGCGCCAAAGGTGCTTGGCGGCATAGCGAAATAGTTAATCGTGGTACGTGATTTTTGATCCAGCATCTCGCCCAGACGGCTAAATGCGGCGGTGTCATTGACGTCCAGGTTACAAAACTCCAGACGGCCACTGAGAGTTTCCCATAAACTTTCATCAATTTTTTCTTTCATGAAAGTTTCGAGCGCTTCGCGTACAACCTTGGTATAGGCAGCTTTGTCCCAATCAGCACGCCCAACCCCAATGATACGGGTTTCCGGGTTAATCTGACCGGCCTTTTCCAGTTGATACAGGGAAGGCAGCAATTTCCGTCGCGCCAGGTCACCCTTCGCACCGAAAATGACCAGGTCACATGCCTGGGCTGTTTGCGTTACCGCCATGTCATTCTCCTCAATTAAGTGCCTGGTGCTTTTGCCAGACACTGGTTGTAATTTTATTACAGTGCACTGTACTGCTTTTACGTGAATCCGGAAACCGTAAACGCTTATCCAGCCGTGCTGTTACCGCGAACAGCCGCTTTATTGGCGTATAACCCATCAAAATGGATAAAAAAGTCGTATTTTTCGTACCCATGACGAAGTATGAAAATCCGACTCCGATCATGTAATGAAAAAAAACAACAACTATTCTGTCCATTTTGCCCCGTTGCTGCATTAGCAGGGGTAATATCTATACACTAAATTGTGTATCGGTTTCCCCGTATCGCTGAAATCGTTTTTGCCCATGACCCATGAGTCTACCTACATCATGAATATGCTGGAAAAAATCCAGTTAAAACTGGAACATTTGAGCAAGTCAGAGCGTAAAGTCGCCGACATTATTCTTGCCTCTCCCGAGCGGGCAATCCATTCAAGTATCGCCGCACTTGCTGTAGAAGCGAATGTCAGCGAGCCAACGGTGAACCGTTTCTGTCGCAGCATGGACACCCGCGGCTTTCCTGATTTTAAACTGCATCTGGCGCAAAGTCTGGCAAATGGTACCCCTTATGTTAATCGCAATGTAGATGAGGATGACAGCGTTGAATCTTACACGGGGAAAATCTTCGAGTCAGCGATGGCAAGCCTCGACCACGTTCGCCAGTCGCTGGATAACGCGGCGGTAAACCGGGCAGTAGATTTATTAACCCAGGCGAAGAAAATTGCCTTCTTTGGTTTAGGTTCTTCCGCCGCGGTAGCACATGACGCGATGAATAAATTTTTCCGCTTTAACGTTCCGGTTATCTATTCCGACGACATCGTACTGCAACGCATGAGCTGTATGAATTGTAGTGATGACGATGTCATTGTGCTCATTTCACACACCGGAAGAACCAAAAGTCTGGTGGAACTGGCACAACTGGCAAGAGAAAACGATGCCATGGTGATTGCCCTGACATCTCCTGGTACTCCGCTGGCACGTGAAGCAACGCTGGCAATTACCCTCGATGTACCGGAAGATACTGACATTTATATGCCCATGGTCTCTCGACTTGCTCAACTTACCGTGATAGATGTGCTGGCTACGGGATTTACTTTGCGCCGTGGGGCAAAATTTAGAGATAACTTGAAGCGTGTCAAGGAAGCGCTCAAGGAATCGCGTTTTGATAAAGAATTACTCATCAAGAGTGATGACCGCTAAAAGCAATAACAATGTTCTACCCTTTTATCATCCGGGTCGTTCATTTTACCGTTTATGTTCGAGAACGGCCGGATTAATGTTCACGCAACACCAAGTTGTTTCAGTCAACGGAGTATTACATGTCCAGAAGGCTTCGCAGAACCAAAATCGTTACCACCTTAGGCCCGGCAACTGACCGCGATAACAACCTTGAAAAAATTATCGCCGCTGGGGCGAACGTTGTACGTATGAACTTTTCGCACGGCTCTCCAGAAGATCACAAATTGCGGGCGGATAAAGTCCGTGAGATTGCCGCCAAACTGGGACGTCATGTAGCTATTTTGGGTGACCTGCAGGGACCTAAAATCCGCGTATCGACCTTTAAAGAAGGGAAAGTATTTCTCAATGTTGGCGACAAATTCCTGTTAGACGCCAACCTCGGTAAAGGTGAAGGCGACAAAGAAAAAGTCGGCATCGATTACAAAGGCCTGCCTGCTGACGTCGTGCCGGGCGATATCCTGCTGCTGGATGATGGTCGCGTACAGCTCAAAGTGCTGGAAGTTCAGGGTATGAAAGTCTTCACCGAAGTCACTGTCGGTGGCCCGCTCTCCAACAACAAAGGTATCAACAAACTTGGCGGTGGCCTTTCTGCTGAAGCTCTGACGGAAAAAGACAAAGCAGACATCATTACTGCAGCGCAAATCAGCGTTGACTATCTGGCGGTTTCTTTCCCTCGCTGTGGCGAAGATCTGAATTATGCCCGCCGCCTGGCGCGCGACGCTGGCTGCGATGCGAAAATTGTTGCCAAGGTAGAGCGTGCTGAAGCTGTCTGCGACCAGAATGCGATGGATGACATCATCCTTGCCTCTGACGTGGTAATGGTCGCGCGTGGTGACCTGGGCGTGGAAATTGGCGACCCGGAGCTGGTTGGTATTCAGAAAGCGTTGATCCGTCGCGCACGTCAGCTGAACCGTGCGGTTATTACCGCAACGCAGATGATGGAGTCAATGATCACTAACCCAATGCCGACACGTGCGGAAGTCATGGACGTGGCAAACGCCGTGCTGGATGGGACTGATGCCGTCATGCTGTCTGCCGAAACTGCGGCAGGCCAGTACCCGGCGGAAACCGTCGCAGCTATGGCTCGCGTATGTCTGGGTGCAGAGAAAATCCCGAGCATCAACGTTTCTAAACACCGTCTCGACGTACAGTTTGATAATGTCGAAGAAGCTATCGCCATGTCAGCGATGTATGCCGCGAACCATCTGAAAGGCGTTACCGCTATCATCGCCATGACCGAGTCCGGTCGTACTGCGCTGATGACATCACGCATCAGTTCTGGCCTGCCAATTTTCGCGATGTCTCGTCATGAGCGTACGCTGAATCTGACCTCTCTGTATCGTGGGGTTACACCGGTCCACTTTGACAGCGAAACTGACGGTGTAATGGCTGCCAACGAAGCGGTCAATCTGCTGCGCGACAAAGGCTACCTGGTGTCAGGCGATCTGGTGATTGTGACCCAGGGTGATGTCATGAGCACCATCGGCTCCACCAACACCACACGTATTCTGACTGTAGAATAACGACTCTGCTGACTGCCTGATATTACTCGCTTATCAGGCGCACAGGTCGCCTGATACAAAAAAGCCTCTCGAACGAGAGGCTTTTTTTATTTCTTCGGATAGAGATCTTTGCGCTTATAGGGCTCAATCTCGCCGGGTTTGCGGGTCTTTAGCAGTTTCAGAATCCAGGTGTATTGTTCAAGATGTGGGGTGACAAAAATCTCCACTTCTTCATTCATCCGTCTGGCAATTGTATGGTCATCGGCCGTCAGAATGTCATCCATGGGGGGGCGTACCTGAATCGTCAGGCGATGCGTTTTACCATCGTACACCGGGAATAGCGGTATTACGCGTGCATGACAAACCTTCATCAGGCGGCCAATCGCCGGTAACGTTGCCTTATAGGTCGCGAAGAAATCGACAAACTCGCTGTGCTCCGGGCCGTGGTCCTGATCCGGTAAGTAATATCCCCAGTATCCCTGCCGTACCGACTGAATAAAAGGTTTAATACCGTCGTTACGTGCATGTAAACGACCGCCGAAACGTCGACGTACCGTATTCCAGACATAGTCAAATACCGGATTGCCCTGGTTATGGAACATCGCTGCCATTTTCTGGCCTTGAGCTGCCATCAGCATTGCCGGAATATCAACACCCCAGCCGTGAGGGACGAGAAAAATCACCTTTTCCTCATTACGTCGCATCTCATCGATAATTTCCAGGCCCTGCCAGTCAACGCGGTGCTGGATTTTCTCCGGACCGCGCATGGCTAATTCTGCCATCATAACCATCGCCTGAGGCGCAGTCGCAAACATCTCATCAACGATGGCCTCACGCTCGGTTTCGCTGCGCTCTGGAAAACAGAGGGATAAATTAATAAGCGCTCTACGACGCGAACTTTTCCCCAGCCGTCCGGCAAGCCGCCCCAGTTTCGCCAGAACGGGATCGCGAAATGACGCGGGCGTTAATGCAATCCCTGCAATCGCTGCCACGCCAAGCCAGGCGCCCCAGTAGCGCGGGTGACGGAATGATTTTTGAAACTCAGGGATATACTCAATACTCTTTTTTTTCGTTTCCATGCTCTTCCAGTATCGGGGGCCGCGAAAAAGTAAATCTGCTGATAGTGTAGCGGCGCACCGTGTCCCGTACAAAATAAAAAAAGCCGGCACGCTTAGCGTACCGGCTCTGTCAGTGTATTTATTAATCGAAGCGTAACTGAGGCAGAACCTCTTTCACCTGAGCCAGGTACTCGGTACGATCCGAACCGCTCAGCCCTTCCGTACGCGGCAGTTTTGCCGTCAACGGGTTCACAGCCTGCTGGTTGACCCATACTTCGTAGTGCAGGTGCGGGCCCGTAGAACGCCCGGTGTTACCTGACAGCGCAATGCGATCGCCACGTTTCACTTTTTGCCCCGGTTTAACCAGCAGCTTACGCAGGTGCATGTAACGGGTGGTGTAAGTACGACCGTGACGAACAGCAACATAGTATCCGGCCGCGCCACTCCGTTTCGCGACAACCACCTCACCATCACCGACTGACAGCACCGGCGTACCTTGCGGCATCGCAAAGTCGACACCTTTGTGCGGTGCAACGCGCCCGGTTACCGGATTCAGGCGACGTGGATTGAAGTTTGACGAAATGCGGAACTGCTTCGCCGTAGGGAAACGCATAAACCCTTTAGCAAGCCCGGTCCCGTTACGGTCATAGAATTTACCGTCTTCAGCACGGATCGCGTAATAATCCTTGCCTTCAGAGCGCAAACGAACGCCCAGCAGTTGGCTTTGTTCGCGTTTACCGTCCAGCATCTCGCGAGACATCAAAACGGAGAACTCATCGCCTTTCTTCAGCTTGCGAAAGTCCATCTGCCATTGCATCGCTTTAATCACTGCGCTGATTTCAGAGCTGGTCAGGCCGGCATCTCTTGCACTGGCGACAAAACTACCGCCCACCGTACCGTTGATTCGGCTGTTGACCCAGTCGCCCTGCTGCATTTCGCTGCTCATTTTGAAACCCGTTGCTGTACGATCATAAGTACGGGTTTCACGGCGGGAGACTTCCCAGGTCAGGCGCTGCAAATCACCTTCCGAAGACAGTGTCCAGGAAAGTTGCTGGCCAATTTTCAGATTACGTAGATCTTTATCAGATGCGGCAAGCTGGCTGATATCGCCCATATCAATGCCGTACTGGTTCAGAATACTGCTCAGCGTATCGCCGGTAGAGACAACATACTCGTGAACCCCGGCCTCGCCAGAGGTCTTGTCATCAAGTTCGTCCTGAGGGATAGCTTCATCTTCCTGAGCGGCTTGATCGATAGGTTCGCTGGCCTCTGGCAACAGTGAACGTATCTCGCTTTTTTCCAACTCAATGGTTTTAACGATGGGTGCAGAGTCGGGATGGTATACATAAGGCCGCCAGACTGCGACGGCCAATGTCAGAACAGTAAGCGACCCCAACATAACACGATGGGGTCGCGGCAAATTATTAAACGCCAGAGCGACAGAGCGGGCTATCTGTTGCACGTATTCACTTCCTCATTAATCTCCTTTCAGGCAGCTCGCATACTGGTTGGCTAATTGGTTCAGAAACGCTGAATAGCTTGTTTTACCCAGTTTGATATTCGTTCCGAGGGGATCCAACGTTCCCATTCGAACGGATGTCCCTCTCGCTACGGCTTCAACGACCGCTGGCCTGAACTGTGGCTCAGCAAAAACGCAGGTTGCTTTTTGCTCAACCAACTGTGTTCTTATTTCATGTAAACGCTGCGCACCAGGTTGAATCTCAGGGTTCACGGTAAAGTGACCAAGCGGTGTTAGCCCGTAGTGTTTTTCGTAGTAGCCATAGGCGTCATGAAAAACGAAATACCCTTTACCCTTGAGCGGTGCGAGCTCGTTACCTACCTGCTTATCGGTTGCGGCTAATTGTGCCTCAAAATCCTTCAGGTTGGCGTCAAGTTTGGCTCGACTTTGCGGCATAAGTTCCACTAATTTATCATGGATTGCAACCGCTGAGGCCCGCGCTATCTCTGGGGAAAGCCAAAGATGCATGTTGTAATCACCATGATGGTGATGCTCGTCACTTTTTTCGCCGTGAGCGTCGTTATGCCCATGATCGTCATCATCATCGTCAGCGCCTTTCATGAGTAACGGTTTCACGTCATTGAGCTGCGCAATCGTTACCTGTTTTGCGTTAGGAATATTCTTGACTGACTTTTCCATAAACGCCTCCATTTCCGGACCTATCCAAACAACTAAGTCCGCGTTCTGTAAGCGTTTTACGTCTGAAGGACGCAGCGAATAATCGTGTTCGGAAGCCCCATCAGGCAACAGAACCTGGGTGTCTGTAACCCCATCTGCAATCGCTGAAGCAATAAAGCCCAACGGCTTAAGTGACGCCACTACAGCAGCATTTGCTGCCTGAGTTGCACTACCCCAAAGAGCAGCGGATAATGCTGCGAAAAGAAGCGTATTTTTATGTAACATAATGCGACCAATCATCGTAACGAATGTGAGAAATGTGATATTATAACATTCTATAACTTCTGCAAGACTAAAATTGATATGACGACTTTGGTTTCACTGGAAAATGTCTCGGTCTCTTATGGTCAACGCCGCGTCCTTTCTGACGTATCGCTTGAACTTCGACCCGGCAAAATTTTAACGCTTCTTGGCCCGAATGGGGCCGGAAAGTCTACGCTGGTGCGCGTTGTATTGGGGCTGGTAGCGGCTGATGAAGGGGTTATCAAGCGCAACGGGCATTTGCGGATTGGCTATGTACCGCAAAAACTCTACCTCGATACAACACTTCCGCTGACGGTGAGTCGCTTTTTGCGCTTACGTCCTGGCACAAAGAAAACCGACATTCTCCCTGCGCTGAAGCGTGTTCAGGCCGGGCATCTGATGGATGCGCCGATGCAAAAACTGTCCGGCGGGGAAACACAGCGTGTCTTGCTGGCCCGTGCGTTGCTAAATAAACCGCAGCTCCTGGTGCTCGATGAACCGACTCAGGGCGTGGATGTGAATGGTCAGGTTGCACTGTACGATCTTATCGATCAGTTGCGACGTGAGCTGGATTGCGCCGTGCTGATGGTATCCCATGACCTGCATCTGGTCATGGCAAAAACCGACGAAGTCCTGTGTCTGAACCACCACATTTGCTGCTCCGGCACGCCAGAGGTGGTTTCTATGCACCCTGAATTCATTTCTATGTTCGGGCAACGCGGCGCTGAACAACTCGGAATTTACCGTCACAACCATAATCATCGCCACGATTTACAGGGTCGCATTGTTTTACGCCGGGGAAATGGTCACTCATGATTGAATTATTATTACCCGGTTGGTTAGCCGGGATCATGCTGGCCTGTGCTGCTGGCCCGCTTGGCTCGTTTGTAGTCTGGCGTCGAATGTCTTATTTCGGCGATACGCTGGCTCATGCGTCGCTGCTGGGGGTCGCCTTTGGCCTGCTGCTGGATGTAAACCCTTTCTATGCGGTTATCGCCGTCACCCTGTTGCTGGCCGCAGGCCTGGTATGGCTGGAGAAACGCCCGCATCTCGCGATTGATACCCTGCTCGGTATTATGGCGCACAGTGCGCTGTCATTAGGGCTGGTTGTTGTCAGCCTGATGTCCAACATCCGTGTGGATCTGATGGCCTATCTGTTTGGCGATCTGCTCGCCGTCACCCCAGAAGATCTGGTGGCCATTGCCATTGGCGTGGTTATCGTTCTGGCGATTTTGTTCTGGCAGTGGCGTAACCTGCTGTCGATGACTATCAGCCCGGATCTGGCCTTTGTTGATGGCGTGAAGCTGCAACGTGTCAAGCTATTGCTGATGCTGGTCACAGCACTCACTATTGGTGTAGCGATGAAATTCGTCGGGGCTCTGATTATCACCTCACTGCTGATAATTCCTGCGGCTACCGCACGTCGTTTCGCCCGTACACCCGAACAGATGGCCGGTGTTGCCGTGGGCGTTGGGATGATAGCGGTTACAGGCGGGCTGACCTTCTCAGCGTTCTATGATACGCCAGCAGGACCATCCGTGGTGCTTTGTGCTGCACTGCTGTTTATCTTCAGTATGATGAAGAAGCAAGCGAGCTGAGTGGTATTTCGCCGGATGGCGGTTTCACCTAATCCTGCCTACATCATACCGTAGGCCTGATTAGCGTAGCGCCATCCGGCATTATTGGGGCTTAAGGCATTGCCGGCGGCGTGATCCCGAAATGGTTCCAGGCCCGTACCGTTGCCATTCTTCCGCGCGGCGTACGCTGCAGAAAACCTTGCTGAATCAGATACGGTTCCAGCACGTCCTCAATGGTTTCACGTTCTTCGCCGATTGCCGCCGCCAGGTTATCCAGTCCTACCGGACCACCGAAGAATTTATCGATAACCGCCAGCAGCAGCTTACGGTCCATATAATCGAAGCCTTCCGCATCCACATTGAGCATATCCAGTGCCTGGGCGGCGATATCCGCCGAGATGGTGCCGTCATGCTTCACTTCAGCAAAATCGCGTACCCGACGCAATAAACGGTTGGCAATACGCGGCGTACCACGTGCCCGCCGCGCCACTTCCAGCGCGCCTTCATCACTCATCTCCAGCCCCATAAAGCGGGCACTGCGTCCAACAATATGCTGCAGGTCAGCCACCTGATAGAACTCCAGGCGCTGCACAATCCCAAAGCGATCACGCAGTGGAGACGTTAACGACCCCGCGCGGGTTGTTGCGCCGATTAGCGTAAACGGCGGCAGATCGATTTTAATTGAACGCGCAGCCGGGCCTTCGCCAATCATGATATCCAGCTGATAGTCTTCCATTGCCGGATACAACACTTCTTCCACCACCGGTGACAGACGATGGATTTCATCGATAAACAACACATCGTGTGGTTCAAGGTTGGTGAGCATTGCCGCCAGGTCGCCTGCTTTTTCCAGCACCGGACCGGACGTAGTACGCAGATTAACGCCCATTTCATTGGCAACAATATTGGCAAGCGTGGTTTTACCGAGACCCGGAGGACCGAAAATCAGCAGATGGTCGAGCGCGTCACCGCGCAGCTTCGCCGCCTGGATAAAAATCTCCATTTGCGAACGCACCTGCGGCTGACCAATGTACTCTTCCAGCAATTTAGGGCGGATCGCACGATCCACCAGATCTTCAGGGGTCGTGCTGACAGCCGAAATCAGACGGTCTGCTTCAATCATCCTCTACCTCACAGCGCCGCGCGAAGCGCTTCACGAATCAGGGTTTCACTGCTGGCATCAGGGCGGGCAATTTTGCTCACCATGCGGCTGGCTTCCTGTGGTTTATAGCCCAACGCCACCAGCGCAGCAACCGCTTCCTGCTCGGCATCGTCCGTTGCCGGACTTGCCGGCGAGGTCAGGACCAGATCTGCCGCCGGGGTAAAGAGATCGCCATGCAGTCCTTTAAAACGGTCTTTCATTTCGACGATCAATCGCTCTGCCGTTTTCTTACCGATGCCCGGTAATTTCACCAGTGCGCCAAGCTCTTCGCGCTCAACGGCATTGACAAACTGCTGCGCAGACATACCGGAGAGGATCGCCAGCGCCAGCTTCGGCCCCACGCCGTTGGTTTTAATTAGTTCTTTAAACAGCGTGCGCTCTTGCTTATTGTTAAAGCCATACAGCAGCTGTGCGTCTTCGCGCACCACAAAATGCGTGAAGATGATCGCTTCCTGCCCGGCTTCCGGCAGCTCGTAGAAACAGGTCATCGGCATATGCACTTCATAGCCTACCCCGCCCGTTTCCAGAAGGACCAGTGGGGGTTGTTTTTCAAGAATGATGCCTCTGAGTCTGCCTATCACATGACGCTCCTGCGTTAAGGGCTAAAAGGTAATGCGCTATCATAAAAAAAGGCTGGATAGATATCCAGCCTCATTTGTCACTAACGTAACCTACCGCGCGCTAAATTCAACCTCGACTCACTCATTTGCATGGCGTTCTGGCTGACATGGCAGTGGGTAATGGCAATCGCCAGCGCATCCGCAGCATCCGCCTGAGGGTTAGCCGGGAGTTTGAGCAGCGTACGCACCATGTGTTGTACCTGGCTTTTTTCCGCGCTGCCGATACCGACGACGGTTTGTTTAACCTGTCGGGCAGCATACTCAAACACCGGAAGATCCTGATTGGTCGCAGCAACAATCGCCACGCCGCGCGCCTGCCCCAGCTTAAGCGCCGAATCGGCGTTTTTCGCCATAAAGACCTGCTCGATGGCAAAATAATCCGGCTGGAACTGGGTGATGATTTCCGTCACCCCCGCGTATATCAATTTCAGGCGTGACGGGAGATCGTCAACTTTGGTGCGAATACAGCCACTGCCGAGATAGGTCAACTGTCTGCCGACCTGACGGATTACGCCATAACCGGTAATGCGCGACCCCGGATCAATGCCGAGAATGATAGACATCACGCATCTCCTGTTATTTTATGGCTTAACCACATCATTCTAACGTAGCTGCAACCTCATCGGAGATTTCGCCGTTGTGGTAAACTTCCTGCACGTCATCGCAATCTTCCAGCATATCGATCAGACGCATCAGTTTCGGCGCTGTTTCTGCATCCATATCCGCTTTGGTGGATGGGATCATAGAAACTTCAGCCGCGTCCGCTTTCAGACCTGCCGCTTCCAGTGCATCACGAACTTTACCCATCTCTTCCCACGCGGTGTAAACGTCAATCGCGCCGTCGTCGAAGGTTACAACGTCTTCAGCACCGGCTTCCAGTGCCGCTTCCATGATGGCGTCTTCGTCGCCTTGTTCAAAGGAGATCACGCCTTTCTTGCTGAACAGGTATGCGACAGAACCGTCGGTACCGAGGTTGCCGCCTGTTTTAGTGAATGCGTGGCGCACTTCCGCAACGGTACGGTTACGGTTGTCAGACAGACATTCAATCATAACGGCTGTACCGCCAGGACCGTAACCTTCATAGATGATGGTTTCCATGTTGGAATCTTCATCACCACCCACACCGCGCGCGATTGCACGGTTCAGAGTGTCACGTGTCATGTTGTTTGCCAGCGCTTTATCAACCGCTGCGCGCAGACGCGGGTTAGCATCTGGATCGCCACCACCCAATTTAGCCGCCGTCACCAGCTCACGAATGATTTTGGTGAAGATCTTACCGCGCTTAGCATCCTGCGCTGCTTTACGATGTCTGGTGTTGGCCCATTTACTATGACCTGCCATAAATAATCTCTCCAAAAAGCGCGCCTTCTCAGGCGACGTTAATTACAAACTCTTCAATCGCCTGCCGGTTACTCCACGACTTGGTTAACTGTGCCGCCTCATGCGCATTAACCCAACGGTAGGTCAAATGTTCGGTGAACACGATCTCTCGTTCAGTGGGCAGTGCCAGGCAAAACCAGGACTCCGTATTACGTACAATTCCTGGCGCATAGCGATGACGTAAATGACTAAAAATCTCAAACTCCACCGTGCGCTGGCAGTCAATTAAGGTCAGTTGCTCACGCGCAACATCAATGGCGACCTCTTCCTTTACTTCGCGCAGGGCGGCTTGCGACGCGGTTTCACCTTCTTCAAGGCTGCCGGTGACCGACTGCCAAAAATCAGGATCGTCGCGTCGCTGTAACATCAGCACTCTCCCGGTGTCCTTTGCATAAATCACGACTAACACCGAGACAGGCTGTTTATATGCCATATCAGTTATTCTCGGCCTTCTTAACAACCTGAATGCTCAGTTCCGCCAGCGCAGCTTCATTGGCCAGGCTCGGCGCTTCAGTCATCAGACACGCGGCAGCCGTCGTTTTCGGGAAAGCAATAACGTCACGGATGTTATCAGTACCGGTCAGCAGCATGGTCAGACGATCCAGACCAAACGCCAGGCCCGCGTGCGGCGGTGTACCGTATTTTAACGCATCCAACAGGAAGCCGAATTTCTCGCGCTGCTCTTGTTCGTTGATACCCAGAATACCGAATACGGTCTGCTGCATATCACCGTTATGGATACGTACAGAACCGCCGCCTACTTCGTAGCCGTTGATAACCATATCGTACGCATTGGCAACCGCATCTTCCGGCGCAGCTTTCAGCTCAGCTGCCGTCATGTCTTTCGGCGAGGTGAACGGGTGGTGCATCGCGGTCAGACCGCCTTCACCATCGTCTTCAAACATTGGGAAGTCGATAACCCACAACGGCGCCCATTTGGATTCGTCGGTCAGGTTCAGGTCTTTACCCAGTTTCAGGCGCAGAGCCCCCATCGCGTCGGCAACCACTTTCTTGTTGTCGGCGCCGAAGAAGATCATATCACCGTCTTGCGCGCCAGTACGTTCCAGAATGGCTTCAATGATTTCAGCGTTCAGGAACTTGGCCACCGGGCTGGTTACCCCTTCCAGACCTTTCGCACGCTCGGTGACTTTAATGTATGCCAAACCTTTCGCGCCGTAGATCTTAATGAAGTTACCGTAATCGTCGATCTGCTTACGGCTAAGTGCAGCGCCGCCAGGTACGCGCAGAGCCGCTACACGCCCTTTCGGATCGTTAGCCGGACCAGAGAACACGGCGAATTCAACAGATTTCAGCAAATCAGCAACGTCCACCAGCTCCATCGGGTTACGCAGATCCGGCTTATCGGAACCGTAACGACGCTCAGCTTCAGCAAAGGTCATGATCGGGAAATCGCCCAGGTCCACACCTTTTACTTCCAGCCACAGATTACGCACCAGCGCTTCCATCACTTCACGCACTTGCGGTGCGGTCATGAAGGAGGTCTCAACATCGATCTGAGTAAATTCAGGCTGGCGGTCAGCACGTAAGTCTTCATCACGGAAGCATTTTACAATCTGGTAGTAGCGGTCGAAGCCAGACATCATCAGCAGCTGTTTGAACAACTGAGGAGACTGTGGCAGCGCGTAGAATTTACCTTTATGTACGCGAGACGGTACCAGGTAGTCACGCGCACCTTCTGGCGTCGCTTTCGTCAGCATCGGCGTTTCGATGTCGAGGAAGCCATGGTCGTCCATGAAACGACGCACCAGGCTGGTAATTTTGGCACGCGTTTTCAGGCGCTGCGCCATTTCAGGGCGACGCAGATCGAGGTAGCGGTACTTCAGACGAGCTTCTTCAGTATTTACGTGGTTAGAGTCGAGCGGCAGTGAATCTGAACGGTTGATAATGACCAGATCGGAGGCCAGCACTTCAATTTCGCCAGTCGCCATATCAGCGTTGACGTTTTTCGCGTCACGCGCACGCACGGTGCCCGTTACCTGAATGCAGAACTCATTACGCAGTTCGGAGGCCAGCTTTAACGCGTCCGCACGGTCCGGATCGAAAAATACCTGCACGATACCTTCGCGGTCGCGCATATCGATAAAGATCAGGCTACCAAGATCACGACGACGGTTGACCCAACCACACAGAGTCACCTGCTGCCCCTCGTGGGACAGACGTAGCTGTCCGCAATATTCTGTACGCATGAGATATCCCTTAACTTTGCCGCAGGCGGATTGTCATCTGCCCGGCAGATGACGAAGTCGCAGCTTTAGCTGAATGTCACAACTGAATGAAAAAAGGCGGCTATTATACTGGAAATTCTGCCGCACGATAAGAGCCTACTGGGATAGACTCTCAGTCCGGTACTGACTGTACGCGTGTTTCCTAAGCGGGTATTGCGTAATCTCACAAAAAATAACAAAAATTGTCGCCCCTTTCACACAGATTCGCGATTAAGGTGTAACGGAAATCTTTTTTTACTGGAGTCACCATGCTGGAACTGAACGCAAAAACAACCGCTCTTGTCGTCATCGATCTACAGGAAGGGATCCTGCCTTTCGCGGGTGGGCCTCATTCGGCAAACGACGTCGTCGCCAGCGCGGCACAACTGGCGGAAAAATTCCGTACTAACGGTTCACCAGTGGTGATGGTTCGCGTCGGCTGGTCTGCGGATTATGCCGACGCGCTAAAACAACCGGTTGATGCCCAAGCGCCAGCCAAAGCATTACCCGACAACTGGTGGGAATACCCGCAAGCGCTGGGAAAGTGTGCGACAGACCTGGAGGTCACCAAGCGCCAGTGGGGAGCATTCTACGGTACTGACCTGGAACTGCAATTGCGCCGTCGTGGTATCGACACCATCGTCCTTTGCGGGATCTCCACCAATATCGGCGTCGAATCCACCGCGCGTAACGCCTGGGAGTTGGGTTTTAATCTGATCATTGCAGAAAATGCCTGTAGCGCCGCCAGCACTGAGCAACATCAGGGCAGCATGACGCACATATTCCCGCGCATTGCCCGCGTACGCCGCGTGGACGAGATCCTGCAAGCGTTATGATCTATATCGGCTTACCCCAGTGGTCGCACCCAAAGTGGGTGCGTCTGGGGATCACCAGTCTGGAAGAATATGCCCGCCACTTTAACTGCGTGGAAGGCAACACCACGCTGTACGCACTGCCAAAAGCCGAGATTGTTGCGCGCTGGCATGCACAGACCACCGATGCGTTTCGATTTTGTTTTAAGTTTCCGGCCACCATTTCACATCAGGCTGCGCTGCGTAATTGTGATGACCTGGTACAGGAATTTTTCGCGCGCATGTCGCCACTGGATGCCCGTATCGGACAATACTGGTTGCAGCTACCTGCCACGTTCGGCCCGCGTGACCTCCCTGCCCTGTGGCAATTCCTCGATGCCCTCCCTAAAACGTTTACCTACGGTGTCGAGGTTCGTCATCCGGATTTCTTTGCGAAAGGTGAATCAGAGATCCGGCTCAATCGGGGTCTGCATGAACGCGGAATTAATCGGGTCATTTTAGACAGCCGTCCGGTCCATGCCGCGATCCCACACACGGAAGCGATACGCGATGCTCAACGTAAGAAACCTAAGGTCCCGGTGCATGCGGTGGTGACGGCAACCCACCCGATGGTCCGTTTTATCGGTAGCGATGATATGGCTCAGAACCGGGCATTTTTCGCCGCCTGGCTGGCAAAGTTGCCACTCTGGCAACAGACCAGCACGCCATACCTGTTTTTGCACACGCCGGATATCGCACAGGCTCCTGAGCTGGTAGACACGCTATGGGCAGATTTACGTAGTGCCCTGCCAGAGATCGGATCAGCACCGTCGATTCCACAGCAATCTTCTCTTTTCTGAAAATGCCACCTATCATAGTCAATGCCAGCAGCCATTTTAAAAGGGAGTTTGTATGGTAAGCGCGCTTTATGCCGTCCTGGGTGCGTTATTGTTAATAAAGTTCTCCTTTGACGTCGTTCGCCTGCGCATGCAATATCGCGTTGCCTATGGTGATGGCGGCTTTAGTGAGCTGCAAAGCGCTATCCGCATTCACGGTAATGCGGTGGAATATATTCCCGTTGCATTAGTGCTGCTGTTATTTATGGAAATGAACGGCGCAGAAACGTGGATGGTGCATCTTTGCGGGCTGATGTTGATTGCCGGGCGACTGATGCATTATTACGGATTCCACTACCGTCTTTTCCGCTGGCGCCGTTCCGGCATGAGCGCCACCTGGTGTTCACTGTTGCTAATGGTGCTGGCGAATCTTTGGTATATGCCCTGGGAGTTGGTTTTCTCCCTGCATTAGCGCACAATACGCCACTTTATTTTTCCCGGATTTTTACGTTATGTCTCACCGCGACACGCTTTTTTCTGCGCCTATCGCCAGTCTGGGTGACTGGACCTTTGATGAACGGGTAGCTGAAGTCTTCCCGGATATGATCCAGCGTTCCGTTCCTGGTTATTCCAATATCATTTCGATGATTGGCATGCTGGCCGAACGTTTCGTGCAACCCAACACGCAGGTCTACGATCTGGGCTGTTCTCTGGGCGCGGCGACGCTCTCGGTACGTCGCAATATCCATCATGAGAATTGCAAAATTATTGCCGTCGATAACTCCCCGGCCATGGTTGAGCGCTGTCGTCGTCATATCGATGCCTATAAAGCCCCCACGCCTGTTGACGTGGTCGAAGGCGATATTCGCAACATAACTATCGAAAACGCCTCGATGGTGGTGCTGAATTTTACCCTGCAATTCCTTGAACCACCTGAGCGCCAGGCATTGTTGGATAAGATTTATCAGGGGTTAAACCCCGGCGGTGCGCTGGTGCTGTCTGAAAAATTCAGTTTCGAAGACGCTAACGTTGGCGAGCTGCTGTTCAACATGCACCACGACTTCAAACGGGCCAATGGCTACAGCGAACTGGAAATCAGCCAGAAGCGCAGCATGCTGGAGAACGTGATGCTGACCGACTCGGTCGAAACGCATAAAGCGCGACTGCATCAGGCCGGCTTTGAGCACAGCGAATTATGGTTCCAGTGCTTCAACTTTGGCTCTCTGGTGGCATTGAAAGCTGAGGCTAGCGCATGATCGACTTTGGTAACTTTTATCAGCTGATTGCCAAAAATCATCTTTCCCATTGGCTGGAAACGCTGCCAGCGCAAATCGCGACCTGGCAGCGCGATCAACACGGCTTGTTTAAGCAGTGGTCGAATGCCGTGGAGTTTCTGCCGGAACTGACGCCACATCGTCTGGATTTACTGCATAGCGTGACTGCCGAAAGCGAGGAGCCGCTCAGCGAAGGACAGATCAAACGGATTGATACGCTGATGCGTCATCTCATGCCGTGGCGCAAAGGTCCATATTCGCTGTACGGCGTCAATATTGATACCGAATGGCGTTCCGACTGGAAGTGGGATCGCGTTCTGCCGCATTTGTCTGACCTCACCGGACGTACCATTCTTGATGTTGGCTGCGGCAGCGGATACCACATGTGGCGCATGATTGGCGCGGGGGCGCATCTAGCGGTTGGCATTGATCCTACGCAGCTGTTCCTGTGTCAGTTTGAAGCGGTACGTAAACTGCTGGGTAACGATCAGCGCGCGCATCTGCTGCCGCTGGGTATTGAGCAGCTTCCGGCGCTCAACGCCTTTGATACCGTATTCTCTATGGGCGTGCTTTATCACCGCCGCTCACCGCTGGAACATCTCTGGCAGTTGAAAGATCAACTGGTAAAAGACGGAGAGCTGGTGCTGGAAACGCTGGTGGTCGAAGGTGATGAAAATACCGTTCTGGTACCAGGCGATCGCTACGCGCAAATGCGTAACGTCTACTTTATTCCATCCGCACTGGCGCTTAAAAACTGGCTGGAAAAATGCGGATTTGTCGATGTTCGTATCGCCGACGTGTGTGTGACCACTACCGAAGAACAACGTCGCACCGAATGGATGATAACCGAATCGCTGGCCGACTTCCTTGACCCGAACGACCACAGCAAGACGGTGGAAGGCTACCCCGCCCCACTGCGCGCGGTATTGATTGCACGTAAACCGTAATGGATTGCCGGAGCACCGTTTCTCCAAAATAGTTCAAGTTGCAGCAAGGCGGCAACGCAGCAAATCCCCGGGAGCGTAGATAACTACGTGACCGGGGTGAGCAAGGCGGCCAACGCTGCTGCGGCTTGAAATATGAAGGAGAAAAAAAGGCCCCTGTTGAATTGGCAGGGGCCTGGTACGAGCAAGCATCATATTGGGCGACATGATGCAACGGTAAAAATCAGCTGGCCTGGTGGTGCGCAATGATTGCCTTCATTTCAGCAACCGCCGCCCCGTCAACCGCATAGCGGGAATATTCATCCGCCTGCGTATCCGAAGACATCGACAACCCCGAATTGCGATACCGCATGGGTGAAGCCAGCCATACTCCGGCAGAACTGTGGACTTCCTGCACTCCAGCGTTGAGGAACAGGGATAAATTCGCGGCGCGAACCCCCGCTCCGGCCATAATGATTGGAGCATCCACCTGCTCAATAAGTTCCATTATTTTTGTTAAACCTTGCGCTGCATCTGATTTTTGCCCGGAAGTTAGTACTCTGGCGACGCCTAAATCGGACAATTTATTCAGCGCATTTAATGGGTTGGCGCACATATCGAAGGCCCGATGAAACGTGACATTTAGCGGGCCCGCAGCAACCATTATTTTTTCCATACGTGGCATATCGACATTCCCGTCCACATCGAGAATGCCGGTCACCAGCCCTGAAAAACCTAAATCTCTGACCATCGCGATATCATCAAGCATCGCGGCAAATTCACCGTCGGTGTAACAAAAATCGCCCCCACGCGGACGGATAATGGGATTAACGGGAATAGAGACGTGCTGGCGTACAGAGCGCAACACCCCCAGCGACGGCGTTAAGCCTCCTTCTTTGGGCGCCGAGCACAGTTCAATACGATCCGCGCCGTTTTGCTGCGCCGTGCGCGCGCACTCCATGCTGTAACAGCAGATTTCCAGCAATGTCATATTTACTCCTGTTGCTCGCTTGCGACAATCGCTTCAATTGACCACGGATGAAATTTGAGGGTGACGCTGCCATCACTGACCGCCAGTGTCGGATTCGGTAAACGCTCACGCTCTCCTTTTGGCGAGCTGGTTTTCACGAAAATCCCCGGCTGACTCAATCCTTCATCAGAAAGCAGCGCCAGCGCTCGCGCATTCAACGTCTCCACGTCACCCGGCAGAACTATTTCAACATGCTCCCAGCCTTCATGTGGATAGCGTTTTTCGCCCGGCCATGGCAGCTCTACGATGGTAAATTGCCAGTGTTGCACACAAACGGGTTCATCAAGCTTGAACAGGCAAATCGGTCGGCCATTAATGATATTTTCTGACAACAGTTCGCCACACTGTTCAAATCCCCGACGCCAGCGCTCTGCGGTGGTATTTTGATGACAGCGCAGAGAAATGTGATCGGCTTCAAGCGATGAGACATCCAGCCCAAGGCGAGTGGAAAGATCCGTTAACGCCTGAATGAAATGCGGTAAATCTGCGGAAATATCATGCAGTTCTGCAACTGTTTGCCAGTTCGCCATAATGAAAGCTCATATCCATGTTCAAAGCGGCTAATTTACCCTGTTGCGCAGCCCCAACCAACTGCTGATTTTCTTAAGCGCGATATGAATAATTATACGTAATAACAATGTTTATATTTCAGGCTGCTGGCGGTACTCGCAATGCTGACGGCAACGGGCATTTGCAGTATACTCCCGCCCTTAATTCTTAAACTGGTGCGGTCAATTTTAAGCCGCTTCATAAATGTAAGGTATTCCGGTGAATATTCAGGCTCTTCTCTCAGAAAAAGTCAGTCAGGCCATGATTGCTGCAGGCGCGCCTGCAGATTGCGAACCGCAGGTTCGTCAGTCAGCAAAAGTACAGTTCGGCGACTATCAGGCTAACGGCATGATGGCTGTCGCGAAAAAACTGGGTATGGCGCCGCGACAACTGGCTGAGCAGGTGCTGACTCATCTGGATCTCAACGGGATCGCCAGCAAAGTTGAAATTGCGGGCCCGGGCTTTATTAACATTTTTCTCGATCCGGCATTTCTGGCGCAGCATGTTCAGCAGGCGCTGACCTCCGATCGTCTGGGCGTTACCCAACCGGCTAAACAAACCGTTGTGGTTGACTACTCCGCACCTAACGTCGCGAAAGAAATGCACGTGGGTCACCTGCGCTCCACCATCATCGGCGACGCTGCGGTACGTACGCTGGAGTTCCTTGGTCACAATGTTATCCGCGCTAACCACGTCGGCGACTGGGGCACTCAGTTCGGTATGCTCATCGCATGGCTGGAAAAACAGCAGCAGGAAAATGCCGGTGAGATGGCGCTGGCCGATCTGGAAGGTTTCTACCGTGATGCGAAAAAACATTACGACGAAGATGAAGCCTTCGCCGAGCGCGCCCGTAGCTATGTGGTGAAACTGCAGGGCGGCGACGAATATTTCCGCGAGATGTGGCGCAAACTGGTCGACATCACTATGTCGCAGAACCAGTTAACCTATGACCGTCTGAACGTGACTCTGACCCGTGACGACGTGATGGGCGAAAGCCTGTACAACCCGATGCTGCCGGGCATTGTGGCCGATCTCAAAGCGAAAGGTCTGGCTGTTGAAAGCGAAGGCGCTACCGTCGTATTCCTTGATGAGTATAAGAACAAGGAAGGCGAACCGATGGGCGTTATCATTCAGAAGAAAGATGGCGGCTATCTCTACACCACGACCGATATCGCCTGTGCGAAGTATCGTTACGAAACGCTGCACGCCGACCGCGTCCTCTATTACATCGACTCCCGTCAGCATCAGCATTTAATGCAGGCCTGGACCATCGTGCGTAAAGCCGGTTATGTGCCGGACTCCGTACCGCTGGAACACCATATGTTCGGCATGATGCTGGGTAAAGACGGTAAGCCGTTCAAAACGCGTGCGGGCGGCACGGTAAAACTGGCCGATCTGCTGGATGAAGCGCTGGAGCGCGCACGTCGTCTGGTGGCCGAGAAGAACCCGGACATGCCTGCTGATGAGCTGGAAAAACTGGCGAATGCCGTTGGTATCGGCGCGGTGAAATATGCGGATCTGTCGAAAAACCGTACCACCGACTATATCTTCGACTGGGACAACATGCTGGCGTTCGAAGGCAATACCGCGCCGTACATGCAGTATGCTTATACCCGCGTACTGTCCGTATTCCGTAAAGCGGATATCGACGAAAGCGCGCTGGCAAATGCGCAGGTGATTATTAACGAAGATCGCGAAGCTCAGTTGGCCGCCCGCCTGCTACAGTTTGAAGAAACGCTGACCGTTGTTGCACGTGAAGGTACACCGCACGTGATGTGCGCTTATCTGTACGACGTTGCCGGCCTGTTCTCTGGCTTCTACGAACACTGCCCGATCCTCAGCGCTGAAAACGAAGAAATTCGTAACAGCCGCCTGAAACTGGCACAGCTGACGGCGAAAACCCTGAAGCTGGGTCTGGATACGCTGGGTATCGAAACCGTAGAACGCATGTAATCACCTCGAGTGATGTGAAAGCCTGCGCTATGTCGCGGGCTTTTTTATTTTCCCGAATGACCTCCCTCGTAGGCCTGATAAGCGAAGCGCCATCAGGCGGTCAGGCGCACCTTGCCGGATGGCGGCATAAACGCCTTATCCGGCACGACTACGTTCACTGTAATTTGTAACAACTCACAAGGAATGACACATTTCCGTAGAGGGATGGAACATTTTTTGCCTGTCATCCCGTTTACTCCTCCGTATCATTAGGCGGCGAATTAATCGGGTACGGGTCAATGACATTCAGAGATTTTGAGGCGGAAGAAAAACTTTTCCAGCGGCGTGTAATGGTGGCCTTTGGCCTGGTCGTCATCTGTTTTGGCATCCTGATTTATAACCTCTACAACTTACAAATCCGTCAACACCAGTATTACACCACCCGATCGGATGCAAACGACATCAAAATGCTGCCCGTCGCCCCAACGCGCGGTATCATTTATGATCGCAACGGTATCCCGCTGGTACGAAATGTCACCTGGTACGACATTTCTGTTACGCCTTATAAAATCAGCGATATGGACGCCCTGCTGAAACAACTCACGCCGATTGTTGACCTCACGCCAGATGATATTGACCAGTTTCGCCATGAACTGAAGGCCAGTAGCCGCTATCGGCCGGTAGTACTTAAAAATGCGCTGACCGATGTAGAAATTGCCCGTTTTTCTGTGAACCAGTTCCATTTCAGCGGCGTGACCATCAATAGCTACGAAGATCGCCAGTATCCTTATGGGGCGGCACTGGCACATGTACTTGGCTACGTATCAAAAATCAACGATAGCGATCTGAAAGCACTGGATAAAAAAGGACTGGCAGAGAACTACGCCGCCGATCACAACATCGGTAAACAGGGCATTGAGCACTACTACGAGAATGATCTGCACGGCAAAACGGGTTATCAGGAAGTGGAAGTTGATAATCACGGGCGTATTGTACGTTTGATTAAAGACGTTCCCCCTGTCGCCGGCAAAGATATCCATCTGACGCTGGATTTACACTTGCAGGAATACATTGAAAGCCTGCTGGTGGGCCAACGCGCCGCGGTGTTGGTGGAAGATCCCCATGATGGCTCCGTGCTGGCAATGGTCTCAAACCCCAGCTACGATCCGAACCCGTTTGTCAAAGGCATCAGCTACCAGGATTACAACACGCTGTTGCAGGATAAAGACCTGCCATTAATTAACCGCGTCACCCAAGGGTTATATCCTCCTGCCTCAACGGTAAAACCGTACATGGCGATGTCAGCGTTACTGGACGGCGTGATCACGCCGCAGACCAGCTTCTTCGGCGCGCCCACCTGGACGCTCCCCGGCACCGAGCGACATTACCGGGACTGGAAGAAAACCGGCCACGGTATGCTGGATGTCACCAAAGCGATTGAAGAGTCTGCCGACACGTTCTTTTATCAGGTGGCGTATATGATGGGAATTGACCGCATTAACAGCATGCTTAGCCAGTTTGGCTACGGCAAACCGACCGGCATCGATCTTGATGAAGAGTACAACGGCCTGCTGCCAAGCCGCGACTGGAAACAACGGGTGCATAAAAAAGCCTGGTACCAGGGAGATACCATTTCGGTCGGCATCGGCCAGGGCTACTGGATTGCCACGCCAATTCAGATGGTAAAAGCGATGGTCGCACTGATTAACAACGGGAAAGTTATTGCCCCTCACCTGCTACAGGATGAAGAAAGC
The DNA here is from genome assembly GCF_014104295.1 of Citrobacter sp. RHBSTW-00029. NCBI lineage: Bacteria > Pseudomonadati > Pseudomonadota > Gammaproteobacteria > Enterobacterales > Enterobacteriaceae > Citrobacter > Citrobacter sp. RHBSTW-00029. The sequence continues at coordinate 1,338,767 of NZ_JABXRT010000001.1, read as the reverse complement.
GGCAAATCAATCACTCACTATCAGGCACCGGAGGCACCCACACAAATTGCTTCTGCTTCATCACCCTATTGGGGACTGGTGCGTCAGGCGATGTTCGGCATGGCGAATGCACCAAACGGTACCGGGTATAAATTTTTCCATACGGCACCTTATGGCATCGCAGCCAAAAGTGGGACATCACAGGTCTTTAGTCTGAAAGAAAACCAGACTTACAATGCGAAGATGATCCCCATACGACTGCGTGACCATGTGTTCTATACCGCATTTGCGCCGTATAAGAATCCAAAAGTCGCCATCGCATTGATTCTGGAAAACGGCGGCAGCGACGGGGTTACCGCCGCGCCAGTCATGCGTCAAATCATGGACCATCTGTTTGCGCCGCAGGACAACAGCGGGCAACCCGATGCCGCAGAACAACCAGGCCCGGTCAGCACGGCGTCAGCGAACGACACGATTAATAGTATTTACGCAAGTATTCGGTAAGGCACAGCATTGCCATTGCCTGCCCGTAAGGCATAGAGGTGAGTGGGATGTTGTGGTAGAAATCGAGATCGTGCCCCATGCCGGTGCCAAACGAGGTTTGTAGCAACTCCCCTTCAGGGGAAATGTGTTGCACAATACCTCTGATAGCTTTCTCCGCCACCCCCGCATATTCCTGCCCGACATAGCGTTTACGCACCGCTTTGAGAATACCGTAAGCGAATCCAGCCGTTGCGGAGGCTTCCAGATATGACTGAGGATCGTCCAGTAAGGTGTGCCACAACCCGCTCTCATCCTGACATTCCGCCAGAGCTGCAATTTGCGCATTGAGAACCTGCACCAGATAACGGTGAACGGCACTGTTTGCCGGCAAATCGATAAGCTCAAGGAAGTCCGGGATCACCATCGTAAGCCAACTATTACCACGCGCCCAACGGGCGTTTGCGAAGTTATGCCGCCCCACATAGCTCCAGCCGTGGAACCACAGCCCCGTTTTCTTATCCATCAGATTTTGTACATGCAGCAGAAACTGATATGTGGCCTCTTCGATATACTCTGGACGATTGAGCAACTTGCCAATTTTCGCCAGCGGCAGCACCGTCATCATCAGCGTGTCATCCCACATCTGTTGATGATTTTCTTCTGCCAGCGTGATGTGTTGCATACCGCCAAACTCGGTGCGGGGCATATCATGCATTGCCCACTCCGCCCAGTTGTCGAGCCACGGCAGGTACGCCGGATTACGCGTTTCTTCATAACGATATGCCAGCGTTAAAAACGGGGCCATGGTGTTAACGTTTTTGGTTGTTGCGCCTTCCGCAAAGCGTTCGGTAAACCAGCTGTCGATGATATCGCGCATCGTTGCATCGCCAGTTTGCTGATAATACTGATACATTCCGTATAGGCCAACGCCGTGCGTCCACTCCCATCCGGCCCAGCCTTTGGTATCAATAACACGTCCGTCATCCAGCCGCAGCAAGAACTCGCCCGTTTCATCATGAATATTGACCAGGTTATGCGTCACCTTTTTAATGAGCGTTTTTAATTCATCCCTGGCAATAAAATGTTCTGGTTGACGCAACAATGGACTGTGTTTAACCGGGTAAACAATCATTTCCTTAACCTCTGTCAGTGTCGAATTCAATGCTGCGCCCTGTTCCAGTTTCGGCGCGGCAGGTTTATTACGATTCGGATAACCCTGTGTGTTGTTACCCTAAAGTGCTTCGTAAACATTGGGTATCATTACCGGGCCACAGTAAAAGCTAACCGCAGGGGAAACCTTTTTGTTTCTGCCAGGGGTTTTTGCGAAATGGCAATAGCACAAAGAGTCCGATAACACAGGTCACTGATTTTATAAAACAGCGTTTCTTTTTAATCGGGATGGTTGATCAGAACTGCGAGGTGGCCAGCAGTTTCGCCTGCTGGCCGACGTAAAGAAGGGAATTAACGGTAGTTCACAATCACCTGATTGCTCTGAACCTGCAAGGCAGGGAGCAGGCGACCGCCACCAGGCACTTCCCAGACGAAGTGCATTGGTTCAATTGCAGGGACATTATTAAAGCCATTGGTGGTACCGCTTTGTCCATCCAGTTCGACACAACGGGATTGAGAGCATAAGCGCACACGTAACCCCGCAGGCGTAGGACCATTTAATTCATAGCGCCAGGCGACCAGCGTCATCAGACCGGAAACGGGCTGGCTGGGAACCAAAGGCGAAGATGAAGCCGACTCCCCACGATAATTTAAGGTAATCCCCATACCACTTGCCTGCCATGTCCCTTCCCCGGCGGCCTGTACCGCCAGTGGAAAAAGCAACAGCCAAAGAAATTTACGCATTATTTACCTCCAATGGTCGCGGTCATACGGATATGGCGGTTATCGGAAAGCTCCATATTCGACAACACCACCAACTGCGGAATACTGCGGCGTAAAAAACGCGCAAGGAGAGGTCGCAGCGCATGATTCACCAGCAATACTGGCGGCGCACCCAACATTTCCTGACGCGACAGTGCTTCCTGCGTCTGTGCCAGCAACCGGTCTGCCAGACCAGGTTCAAGGCCCCCACCGCCCTGTAACGCCTGCAACAACAGACGCTCAAGCGGTGTATCAAGTCCGATAACCTGAACTTCCTCGTTACCCGGGAACCACTGCTGAGTAATCGCCCGTCCAAGCGCCACACGCACCACTGCGGTAAGTTCATGCGGATCATTCTGTAACGGGGCATGTTCCGCCAACGTTTCAAGAATGGTGCGCATATCACGAATAGGGACTTTTTCATCCAACAGGTTCTGCAGCACTTTGTGCAGTGTGGTCAGTGTGACCACACCCGGCACCAGATCTTCTGTCAGTTTTGGCATTTCTTGTGAAACTCGATCCAATAACTGTTGCGCCTCCTGGCGACCAAAAAGCTCTGCGGCAAACTGGCCAATCAGATGGTTCAGATGTGTGGCAACGACCGTACTGGCTTCGACAACGGTGAAGCCCTGAATTTGCGCCTGCTCTTTTAGCGCGCTTTCAATCCAGATAGCATCCAGACCAAAAGCAGGATCAACTGTTTTCTCCCCTGGCAGCGATCCGGCCGCGGTACCTGGGTTGATAGCCAGCCAGCGCCCAGGGTAAGCATCACCACTACCAATCTCGACCCCTTTCATCAGAATACGATAGCGGGCAGGTTGCAGATCCATATTGTCGCGAATGTGTACCACTGGCGGCAGGAACCCCATATCCTGGGCAAATTTCTTACGAATGCTGCGAATACGCCCCAGCAATTCGCCGTCCTGTTGGAAGTCCACCATCGGAATCAGGCGATACCCGACCTCCATTCCCAGCGTGTCTTCCAACTGAACATCACTCCACGTAGCTTCCACCACCGAGTTGTTTTCCGGCATTTTCACCGGCTGAGCTTCTTCTGGCGCTTTTTGCTCGCGTCCGCGCATCCACCAAGCCAGCCCCAGCAATGCCGCGGTAAACATCAGAAACACCAGGTTTGGCATTCCCGGTACCAGCCCCAGTAAACCGAGGACCGCCGCACTAAGCAGCATAACGCTTGGGTTGCTGAACAACTGGGTGACCATCTGCTCACCCACGTCCTGATCGGTACTCACGCGGGTTACGATAACCCCCGCCGCCGTTGAGATAACCAACGCAGGGATCTGGGCTACCAGCCCGTCACCGATGGTCAGCAGGGTATAGCTTTCTGCCGCACTGCCCATGCTCATACCGTGCTGCAACACCCCAACCAGCAAACCGCCCACCACGTTGATGACCATAATCAGAATACCGGCGATGGCATCCCCACGAACAAATTTACTCGCACCGTCCATGGAGCCGTAAAAATCGGCTTCCTGTGTCACTTCAGAACGGCGTTTTTTGGCTTCATCTTCACCAATCAATCCCGCATTCAGATCGGCGTCAATCGCCATCTGTTTACCCGGCATCCCGTCCAGCACGAAGCGCGCACCCACTTCCGCGATACGTCCCGCACCTTTGGTGATAACCATAAAGTTAATGATGACGAGAATGACGAAGACCACGATACCGATAGCAAAGTTACCGCCGACCAGGAAGTGACCAAAGGCTTCCACCACCTTACCTGCCGCCGCGGCACCGGTATGTCCTTCCATCAAAATGATACGCGTTGACGCGACGTTCAGTGCCAGGCGCAACAAAGTGGTGAACAGCAGAATCGTTGGGAATGCGGCGAATTCAAGCGTGCGCTGAGTGAACATCGCCACCAACAGCACCATGATCGACAGCGCAATGTTAAAGGTGAACAGTAAATCGAGGATGAAGGCCGGAAGCGGCAACACCATCATCGACAGGATCAGCAGAATGAGGATCGGCCCGGCAAGAATTTGCCATTGCGTGGATTTCAGGTTGCCGGGCAGACGCAGCATCGCGACCAGATTAGCCATCAGTATTCTTCTCGTTCATAAAATCCAGTGCTTCAGGCACCGGAAGGTTTCCAGGTTGTGGTGGCGGTGTGCCGCCAGCCAGACGCCAGCGTTTTAGCTGCCATACCCATGCCAACACTTCGGCAACGGCGGCATACAATTGGCCAGGTATTTGCTGACCGATCTCAGCATGGCGATATAACGCACGCGCCAGCGGCGGAGCTTCTAACGTTGGGACACGGTGCTCCGCGCCAATCTCTCGAATACGCAATGCCACCAGCCCGGCCCCTTTAGCCACAACTTTTGGCGCGCTCATTTTGTTTTCGTCGTACTGCAAGGCAACCGAATAGTGCGTAGGGTTGGTCACAATAACATCAGCCTTCGGCACATCCGCCATCATGCGGCGCTGCGCGGCCGCACGCTGCATCTGGCGAATTTTGCCTTTAACGTGCGGGTCACCTTCGCTTTCTTTAAATTCGTCACGGATATCCTGACGCGACATCCGCAGTTTTTTCACGTGGCTATAAATCTGGAAAAAGACGTCAAACCCCACCATCGGGATGACGCCAAGCACCACCAGTAATGCGCACATACCGACTAAATCCAGCGCATTACCCATCGCCGTAATCGGGGATTCGGCCATCAGGCGCATCATCTCCGGCCAGTTGTGCCAGAGATAGAAGCCCGCTACGCTACCCACCAACGTGGATTTTAATATGGCTTTGAGCAGCTCCGCCCCGGTTTGCGCCGAGAACATACGCTTAATACCTGGTAACGGATTCAGCTTTGAGAATTTGGGTTGCAGCGATTTACCACTGAAGATCAAGCCGCCAAGCATCACCGGGGAGATCAATGCCACCAGCACAACCCCGGTAATCAGCGGCAACAACGCAATCATGGCGTCTTTAATCAACAAAATGATTTGACTCAGGATCAAGTTTGGGTCGTTGACCATACTGTGGTCAAAACGTAATCCGGCCGACAGCATACCGGCCAGTCTGCGGGCGAGTGACTCCCCACCAATCCAGATGATGCACACGCCCACCAGCAAAATAAGCAGTGAGGTTAGCTCCTTGGATCGGGGTATCTGCCCTTCTTCCCGTGCTTTTTCAAGTCGGTGGGGTGTGGGGGCTTCTGTTTTGTCGTCGTCGCTTTCTTCTGCCACGCATCAGACCCTGGATAGAGATATAGGCGTGAATGATGCCAGAACAGCCATGCAACAATGGGAAGAGTAAGCGGTAAAAAAGACGGGATTTATGGCTTTAACGCCAATTGCCGATGAATAACATGTAAGCCGGATGAGAAGTTTCCTTCCGCATCCGGCAAATACACATCAGAAACCGAGGCTATCCAGCAGGTCGTCGACCTGATCCTGGCTAGCCACTACGCCGGCTTTAGAAGTGTCAACCTGCGGACCGTTCAGCAAGCTTTCGTTCTCGCGTTTAGGACGAGCGCCCTGTTCCGGAATGTTTTCCAGCAGCACCATCAGCAGTTGACGCTCAATCTCCTGGATAACATCCATCATGCGCTTGATAACCTGACCGGTGAGATCCTGGAAATCCTGCGCCATCATGATGTCCAGCAATTGGGCATTGGTAAAGCTGGTATGACCGGGGACATCACCAAGGAACTGGCGGGTATCAGTGACCAGTTCACGGGCATCGGACAGTTCAATCGGATTTTCGAACCATTCATCCCAGCGTTTGGTCAGGTCTTTTGCCCCTTTTTCCATGGCATCCTGATGCGGCTGTGAAGCTTCTACGCTGTTCAGCGCACGCTCTGCCGCCTGTGCAGTCATTTGTACAACGTAGTCCAGGCGATCGCGCGCGTCAGGAATGGCTTCCGCCGCTTCGGCAATGGCCTGATCCAGCCCCAGTTCACGCAGGCTGTCGCGCAGCATTCGGGTCAAACTACCGATGCGCGCAATGATGTCCCCTGCCGAGTGTTCGTCAACAGGTTTAATTTGTGGTTGCATCATCATCACATCCTCACATGCCCAGTTTCTCAAAGATCTTATTGAGTTTTTCTTCCAGCGTCGCCGCGGTGAACGGTTTTACAACATAACCACTGGCACCCGCTTGTGCTGCCGCAATAATGTTTTCTTTCTTCGCTTCTGCCGTCACCATCAGCACCGGCAGGGCAGACATACTGCCGTCAGCACGAATGGTTTTCAGCAGTTCAAGACCGTCCATGTTAGGCATGTTCCAGTCGGAAATCACAAATCCGAATCCCCCTGCCTGCAGTTTGTTCAACGCGTCTACGCCATCTTCAGCTTCTTCAACGTTGTTAAAACCCAGTTCTTTCAGCAGGTTACGCACAATGCGACGCATGGTGGAAAAGTCATCCACAACCAAAAACCTAAGCTCTTTATCCGCCATAAAAATAAACTCCTGATTCAAATACGTATTGCCTGTCCGGCACTGATTTTCGCCAGCATTTGCTGGCTTACCTGGCTAAGATCGACCACTTCGCTTACGCCACCCATATTGATGGCCTCGCGCGGCATGCCGAACACCACACAACTTGCTTCGTTTTGCGCGATGGTCCAGGCGCCAGCCTGGTTCATCGCTAACATTCCGGCGGCCCCATCGTTGCCCATACCTGTCAGGATCACCCCGACGGCATTGCGCCCCGCATGTTTCGCCACCGAATGGAACAGCACATCCACTGAAGGCCGATGCCGGTTAACCGGCGGGCCATCATGAATTTTGATCTGGTAGTTCGCCCCGCTACGCGCCAGTTCCATATGCTTGTCGCCAGGCGCGATATACGCATGCCCAGGAAGCACACGTTCTCCGTCTTCAGCCTCTTTCACGGTTATCTGACACAGTTTGTTCAGACGTTCGGCGAACGAACGGGTAAATCCTGGCGGCATATGCTGGGTAATAAGAATACCGGGACTTGAAAGCGGCAATGGCTGGAGTACATGACGAATTGCCTCTGTTCCTCCGGTTGATGCGCCGATAACCAGCAGTTTTTCCGAACTGAGTAACGGTCCTGCTTTCAAGGTCGCTGGCGCTGCCGTGGGTTTGTGGGCGGCCAGTTTTGCGCGCGATGCAGTGCGGATTTTCTCCGCAATCATCTCGCTATACGCCAGCATTCCTTCGCGGATCCCCAACTGAGGTTTGGTGACAAAGTCAATTGCCCCCAACTCCAGGGCCCGCAGCGTGACCTCAGACCCTTTGCCAGTCAGTGAAGAGACCATCACCACGGGCATCGGACGCAGACGCATCAACTTTTCAAGAAAATCGAGGCCGTCCATGCGCGGCATTTCAACATCCAGCGTCAGAACGTCGGGATTAAATTTTTTGATGAGATCCCGCGCAACCAAAGGATCAGGTGCCGTCGCAACCATCTCCATATCGCTGTGGCTGTTAATAATCTCGGTCATGATTTGACGCATCAATGCAGAATCATCAACCGACAATACCCTGATTTTACTCATGCTTTATCCTTACCTAGCGCATACACCGTCTGCCCGCGCAGGCTAAACTCGCGCACGAGGTTGCTAAAGTTTTCTGAATGACCTGCAAACAGCAGTCCGTCAGGTTTAAGGAGTGGAACAAAACGGTGCAAAATGTCCTGCTGAGTCGTTTTGTCAAAATAGATCATGACGTTACGACAGAATATGGCGTCGAACGGGCCTGGCACGTTGTATTTTTTGTCCAGTAAATTCACGCTGGAAAACTCAACATGGCTTGCCAGTTCCTGCCGTACGCGCACCAGCCCTTCATGAGGCCCGGTACCACGCATGAAATAACGTTGCAGCTGTTGTGGCGACAACGTCTTTAGCTCGTCAAGACGGTAAATACCGCTTCTTGCCTTTTCCAACACCTCAGTATCAATGTCGCTCGCAAAAACACGCCAGCGACCCGGCGCCATACCCAGGGTATCGGCCAGCGTAATCGCAATACTGTAAGGTTCTTCTCCGGTAGACGCTGCCGCGCTCCAGACGCGATATTCACCGCTGTGTCGACGGGCGTGGTCAGACAGCACAGGAAAGTGATGCCCTTCGCGAAAAAAAGCGGTCAGATTGGTGGTCAGGGAGTTAATAAAAGCCTGCCACTCAGCACTGTTCTGGTTGGCTTCCAGCATACTGAGATAGCGACCAAAATCATCCAGTCCCAGGGTACGCAACCGGCGAACCAGGCGGTTATAGACCATGTCCCGCTTGTGGTCGGCCAGCACGATCCCCGCGCGCTGGTAGATTAATTGACATATCCGACGAAAATGCGCGTCAGACAGCGCGAGGCGCTGTGTCATCTGTAACAATAATGACGTTTGCCCGGAGGGCAGAGATGATGTCATAGCGCCTTCTCAATCACATTCAGGATACAACGGGCACAACCTGCGGCTGCGCCAATTCTTGTTGTGTTACGGTTTGTTCTTCAATTTTAAAAAACGCGACACAGGCGGAAAGATTATCTGCCTGGGTAGCTAACTGCTCAGTGGCGGCTGCCGCTTCTTCCACCAGCCCGGCGTTCTGCTGTGTGACAGAATCCATCTGGCTGACGGCTTGCGCCACCTGCTCAATGCCTTTGCGTTGTTCATCGGAGGCCGAGGCAATCTCCCCCATGATGTCGTTAACCCGGGTAACCGAGCTAACAATCTCTGTCATCGTGCGCGCCGCCATATCCACCAGCTGCGATCCCTGGTGAACGCGGGTGACGGACTCTTCGATCAGTCCTTTAATTTCTTTCGCTGCCTGTGCGCTACGGCTTGCCAGATTGCGAACCTCTCCGGCGACCACGGCGAAACCGCGCCCCTGCTCACCGGCACGGGCAGCTTCCACCGCGGCGTTTAACGCCAGGATGTTGGTCTGGAAGGCGATGCTGTCAATCACACTGGTGATGTCACCTATCTTCTGCGAGCTGGCAGAAATCTCATGCATAGTGCTGGCAACCTTAGCCGTCTGTTCCCCTCCTTTATGCGCCGTGTCAGCCGCACTTTTGGCAATGCCTGAGGCTTGTCGCGCGTTATCCGCATTTTGCCCCACGGTGGCGGTAAGCTGTTCCATACTGGCTGCCGTTTGCGCCAGCGATGCCGCCTGCTGTTCAGTTCGCGAGGACAGGTCGTTATTACCCATCGCGATTTCCGAGATCCCGGTATGCATTGCCGAGCTCCCCTGGCGTACCTCACTGACCGTCTCACGCAGTGCCTGTTGCATCGCTTTCAGGCTGGCAAAAATGGCTGAAATCTCATTGCGCCCATATACCGCTATCGGTCGCGCCAGATTACCCGCCGCAATGCTGTCGAAATGGCTACCGATGATCGCCAGCGGCTGTACAATCATTTTGCGCGACCAGTACAGCGCTGCGGTCGTTAATAGCGCCGCCAGTACCAGCATGGTGGCGAAAATCACCCCGGACATATGGTAACTACGCTGGCTGTGATCCTCTGCTTTTTGCAATACCTGGTTGATGTTGTTTTGCCACGCCGTAAAGTTTGCATCAAAGGCATCCTGTGAAGCCTGTACCGGGGCGGTCAAAAAATCTGACAGCTGATTATTTTCCAGCCAGGTTGCCTGGTGAACCAGATCGCTATGCCATTGACTGAAGCTTTTCTCGGTTGCGCTTTGCAGCGCCTTCCCCTCTTCTGCCGTCTCTGTCGTCGCCATAAAGCGTTTAAATATCGATTCGGACTGGGCCAGGCTGTCCTGTGCAATCGTCATCAGCGCTTTGATATCCTCTGGCGGATAGCTCAGCGCCGTCAGCGTGCCTGCTTTATTAAGTGCAGTACTGGCCTGTAATAACACAGCGCGGGTTTGCGCCAGCGCAGCGCGTTGCTGATTACTCTGTTCGACCTGGTTCAGGTTCTGAAAACCATCCCGAAATGCCCAGAAGGACAAGCCATTACTGCCAATCTGCAAAACGCCGCAGAGGATTAAAATCAAAAACAGCGTGGTCGAAATTCGCATACGATTAAACATCAACGCTCCCATCAGGCGGCGCAGGCCGCGGTTTAGCTGTCAGTCAAAATGTTTCCCAATGCGTATCTTGTTCGGTGGCTAGCTGGCGCGGTTGTGACGCCGGAGTCGCTGTTGCAGGTAGTCGTGTATCTCGCATCTTTGATGATGCAGGACGTGACGCGAGGCGGAATGTCGACACCGACTGGGTCAGGCGACTGGCCTGCTCCTCGAGTGCGGCAGCGGCAGCGGCCGACTCCTGCACCAACGAGGCGTTTTGTTGCGTAACCCGGTCCATTTCAGACACAGCGAGCGCAACCTGATCTATCCCTCGACTTTGTTCATCGGATGCCGAGGCGATTTCCCCCATGATGTCGGTCACACGCGTGACCGCATTAACGATGTCATGCATGGTTTCCCCGGCGCTTTCTACCAATACAGAACCGGTATCAACCCGCGATACAGAATCTTCAATTAGCGCTTTAATCTCTTTTGCTGCCTGCGCACTGCGGCTCGCCAGGTTACGCACTTCACCGGCAACGACGGCAAAACCACGGCCTTGTTCACCGGCACGCGCAGCTTCTACCGCCGCATTCAGCGCAAGAATGTTTGTCTGGAATGCAATGCCATCAATAACGCTAATAATGTCGGCAATTTTCTTCGAACTATCGGCGATTTCGTGCATGGTATTCACCACGCTATCGACCACTTTGCCGCCATGTTGCGCGGTATCGGAGGCGCTTTTCGCCAGTTGAGAAGCCTGACGCGCATTGTCCGCATTTTGCTTCACGGTAGCCGTCAGCTGTTCCATGCTGGCTGCTGTTTCTTCCAGTGCGGAAGCCTGTTGTTCAGTACGGGATGAAAGATCGGTGTTACCGCTGGCAATTTCACTGGTACCGGAATAAATCGCATCCGAACCTTCGCGCACCAGGGTTACCGTTTCGGTTAGCGAACGCTGCATATGATCGACCGTGCTGGCCAGCTCGCCAATTTCATTACGACCGCTGACCGCCAGAGTTGCGGTTAAGTTACCGCTGGCAATTTCACGGATATGCGCAATGACGCGAGACAAAGGGTTTAGCAAGGCATGACGAATGCCATACCACACCACCACCAGAATCAGTACCAGCACGACAGCCAGAATGCCAAGTTGCCATTGAGCAAAATGGTAATCGCTTGCGCTTTGATCAAAGGCCTGGCGGTAGAGTTTCTCGCTAACATCGGCATATTTACCTAACGCTGCGCCGAGGGCATTTTGCATACCCTGAGTTGGCTGTGCGAAATATGCATCCATGTTGCCGTTTTCAAGGAACTGGACGAGCTCCACCAGGGCCGCATGGTACTGCTGATATTTTTCATCGACGTTACCGCTGGCATCCGTCATATCAGGCAACGGCGTGATTTTTTTGAAATTAGCGTAATGCGCTTCGGCTTGCGCCAACGACGCTTTCGCATTCTTCAGCAGATCATTTTTCGCGCTGCTTTGCTGGTTGGACGCATCCATCATCATGCGCGCAGAGGAACGACTCAAATTGATGCGTGTTTGCAGCATCAGATCCCATGTTGAAGTGAGTTCGCTTTGCTGCTGTCGAAGATCGTTAGAAATAACAAAACTTTGCTGATTCTGCTGCAATGAAGAAAACAACAGACCACCGGAAACAAGCTGTAGCAGTGCGAAAACCCCCAGCACCATCATCAGCATTGTGACAACGCGGATACGGTTAAACATAAGGCACCTTCCTGAAAACGAGTTATCAACATTATCGGCATGCACTGAGATAACTTTACGTTTGCAAAAAGGAAATCCATCAGGAAAGCAAGGCCCGTTGGGAGGAGGGAAAACCGGAGGCACAGAAACCACAACGCATTTACATAAAAACATCATAATTATCATGCAAATAACATTTTAAACTTGCCTGATTTTGTCGCTATTTGTCTTCCCCGCTCCATTATCTTGTGACACCGATCACATAATCACTCATCAAATACCACAACAAAATGGATAAAAAATTAAAAAAAGTTGTATCTGTTTACGCTTTAATCCAATTTATATGATGAATACTTCGTTACCACTTAATAAGTATAAAAAATGAGTAACCGAACAATAAATGTTACATCCTTACTGAGGGCTTTTTAGTGGCAAATGCAAACAAACTCACGTTGTTTATTGTGATCTTCATGCTGGCGGGGATCCTGTCGGGTGCGGTGATCCACTCTTATGCCTCCCCCGGCGTCGTTACCGCCTGGGCCGATAATATTACGCTGCTCACCGACATCTTTTTGCGCCTGATTAAGATGGTGATTGCGCCTTTAGTATTCAGTACCCTGACCGTGGGTATTATGCGCCTGGGCGAAACCTCAACTATCGGGCGCGTGGGCGGCAAAGCGATGATCTGGTTTATTAGCTCGTCTATTCTGTCTATTCTGGTCGGTCTGTTTGTGGTCTCTCTCGAACAACCTGGCAGCGGCCTGAACCTGGCGATCCCGCTGGAAGCCACTGATACTGGCCTTGCCGTCGGTGGTATGAGCCTGAAAGGTTTTCTGACGCATACCATTCCCACCAGCATCGCCGAAGCGATGGCGAATAATGAGATCCTGCAAATCGTCGTGTTCTCTATGTTCTTTGGAATCGGTGGTGCTTCGCTCGGCGAAAAATTTAACGCCCCGCTGGTTGCCGCGCTGGATGTGGTCTCCCACATTATGCTGAAGGTGACCGGCTACGTGATGTATGTTGCGCCGCTGGCTATTTTTGCCGCCATCTCTTCCGTTATCTCTACCCAGGGTCTGGGGATCCTGCTCAACTACGCGTCGTTCATTGGTGGTTATTATGTGGCGATTTTGCTGACCTGTCTGGTCCTGCTGGCCGTGGGTTATATGATGCTGAAAAAAGAGGTATTCCGCCTGGTCAGCATGCTGAAAGACCCGGTTCTGGTCGCCTTCACCACCAGCAGCTCCGAAGCCGCTTATCCGAAAACGCTGGAGCAATTAACCAAATTTGGTTGCTCACCCAATATCGTGTCATTTGTACTGCCTATCGGTTACTCGTTTAACCTGGTGGGTTCCATGGTCTACTGCTCGTTCGCCTCCATGTTTATCGCACAGGCTTATAATATCCACCTTTCCTTCGCGGAAATTACCGTGCTGATGTTGACCCTGATGCTGGCGTCCAAAGGGATTGCCGGTGTGCCGCGTTCTGCGCTGGTGGTGCTGGCGGCAACCATCCCAAGCTTTAATATTCCGGTTGCAGGAATTTTGTTACTGATGGGTATCGACCATTTCCTTGATATGGGGCGCTCGGCGATCAACGTATTGGGTAATGGGATTGCAACGGCGATGCTGGCACAGGATGAAGGCTTACTGGAAGAAAGCGAGTCTTCAGAAGACATCACAGAGCAAATTAAGGCTTAACTTTTTAAGACAAGAACGAGCTAAGTAAACAAGAGCAGCACATCAACAAAGATTACCCCAGCCATAGACTGGGGTATTTCAACCACGCAAGGATGATAATTTACATCAATTACCAGCTGTAACGAACGCGCAAACTACCGCTGAGATCGCCATAGTCATTACGTCCTTTTTGACCCGCCACTTGTCCAGTGATGCTCCACTGGCTATTCAGATTCGCCTGGATACCCACTTTCACCTCGGCGCGATCTGCCGGAAGATCCTGCTTCACCTGAGCACCATCAAATGCTACGGCAACATCATCACTGGTGTGTAACCAGTTCACCTCCGCAAACGGCTGGAGCACCGACGTGGTATTCTTGTGCAGCTTGCCCTCTATCCGCAGCCCCAGGCGTGTGGTCCAGCTGTCCCCGTTTTGTCCATCAATACGCGTTCCATTCTGGACGACAGCGTCCGCTTTAAATTGCTGCCATGTTGCCTGAGCCTGCGGCGTCAGGCTGACGACATTTTGGTTTGCAAGTATGATGTCGTACCGATAGCCCGTTTCCACAGAGACCGCGCTGGCCGTTGAATCATAATCCGTTGACCCGACATCGCCGTTATCGACGCTGTTATTGTAGAGCCCGTACTGATACCAACTGTCCACATACAGGCCGCTGTGATTCTTCGCATCCGCAAACCAGGTAGCATAAGCGCCAAGATTATAACCGGCTACGTTACCACTGGCAGAGAAGCGGCTCCCATCAGCACCACAGTTGCCTGTACTGTCCGTGTCGGCGTTAATGTAACTCACCATCACTCCCGCCTTCAGGCTCTGCTCGCCATTACCCCAGCTAAGCACATCACCACCGATTTGCAGTTGCGAGTAAGTGTTGTCAATATCCACATGACCGTCTGCAGCGGTTGACGACGCATCACCTGCTTTAAAGCGCATCCACATACTGCCATCATCGGTACGTAATTGACTCCCTTCGCGGTCATAAAGGGTCTGCATTTGCAGATTACGCACCATCCACTGGTTGCCCAGATAAGCGCCAATATCAGCCCGATATTGCGGATCCACCGGTTTACTATCCCCACCATCGTCCGGGTCCACTGGCGTAACATCACCACCATCATCCGGATCCACTGGTGTAACATCACCACCATCATCCGGGTCTACCGGCGTAACATCACCACCATCGTCCGGGTCCACCGGCGTAACATCGTCGCCGTCATCAGGATCTACCGGCGTGACAGCCTGCGAACGCAAATACCAGTCACCGCCGTCTTCATACAATCGGTATTCATACAAACCTGTCTGCACCTGATTACCCTGGGTAAAAACGCCATCAGACTGACCGCCGACATCAATCACTTCAATACCTTTTGTTGTTAACGCCCCTTCCCCGCCGATGTTATTGACATACAGCGTCGTACTACCGGAAGTATCACCAGTGATAATCACTTTATCCGTCGGTGAATTGTCATCCCCTAACTGCGTGTTCAGATAAAGATGACTGTTATCGCCATGATAATTCCCATTAATCGTCAGCGTTTTAAATTGTCCGTTCTGTGAAGGCGTATCAAATACAATATCTCCGGCATTATCTAATTGAGTTAAAGAAGAATCACCGGTAATTGTCCATTGCGTCTGTTCAGCCAGTGAGAGATTCAGCGAGGAGTCTACCGTCGGATCGGTGTTAACAAACGTCGCCCCCACCAACCGCGAACCAGACGCCATATCCAGTGAAATACTGCCTTCACCCGCGCTAATGATATCGCCCGTAATATCCATTACACCTGAACCGGTCACGGTCCCGCCGGGTAAGAGATTTCCCGCACTGTCGGTAACAACCGGCACAAAAATAGCGACCCCATCCTGGGTTTTAATGGTGGTGTCACCGGCCAGCGATATTACCCCGCCCCTCCAAACTACCGCGCCATAACCATTTTCCCCACTCGCTGTCACATCAATGGTCAGGTTTTCACCATTAATTATCCCCGGACGGCTTAAATCATCACTTCCTATCGCCCAAAGCCCGTAAGGGTTATTCTGCCCACTCATGATAATATCGGTATTTGCGATATTAACCGTTGCACCGTAGAACTGGGATGACACGCCATAACCATCGATCGCGTAAATAACATTTCGATTGTCGGCATCCCCTTTAAAATCAAGAGTGCTCCCGGAGGCCGCAGCGATACCGCTGGTCGCAGAGCCCGACATGGCAGAACTTCTGCCGTCAACAACGCTGCCTGCGCCAATCATCACATCGCCCCCCTGCGCAATGATGCCCACAGACTGAGCGGTGTTGACGGTAAGCGCATCCGCGTGGAATTCGCCCCCCGTCACCCAGAGGGTCGTCGCCCCTCCGGTTGCGCTTATGATGCTGTTTTGGCCTAAATCCATAAAACCTGTGTTCATTGATATTGCATTTACCTGAGACCCAGTTACATCAATCGTCAGATTATCAGCAATAAATTCAGAACCTTTTGCCGCGGGGTTTATCGTTACTCCAGCCCCATCATAGAACCCGGTGATTGAGATGGTCGATCCGCTGCCCAAATCAATGCGTGATCCGGCCCCATTAATAGCGATGCCACGCGTGGTACACCCCCCTGTACGGCAATCCAGAGTCGTACTGATATTAATATCCATATTATTGGCGATTAACGTAGCATCGGGCCCCATAACGTAGATGCCTTCAGCAAGATCGGAGGCACCATTGATGGTTACTCTGCTGTTATCTCCCAAATCAACATGATTATTTTTACCCAGCTTTAAACCTGTCACAGAACCATAATCTGTTGCCAGTCCTGTTGCAGTGACAGTGAGTTGATCGGCATCTAATACGCCATCAGTACCTATCTCAATACCGGTTGCAATATTATTGCCCTCTACAACCACCTGGCTATTTTTACCTAAATCAATTTTAGCATTACCCGTACTTTGAATCCCCCACGCAGTGTTATCTATACTTGTAGCATGGATAAAACCATTATCCATGGTGAAAGTACCACTACCGCCTAATAAATAGACACCGCGGGCATCACCTATCCCACCAATACTATAATCAGTTTCAGTTATGGCTGTAATAGAACTTCCACTACCAAGATCGACGTTACTGTCTTTGCCTATATTTTTAAATCCATAAACATTATTTTTACCCGAAACATCAATATTAATACCGGATGCTGTTACTTCTGTACCCAGGTTATTACCTGAAATCAAAATTCCGGTGGTATTTTTACTTGAATTTTGTGTGCCATCCGTATCGACGACATGGATTTCGGTATTCGTGCCTAAATCATTTTTGGTGCCATTATCCAGTGAAACCCCGGTAGACAAAGTTTCACCCGATACGTTGATAGTTGCTTTTCCTTTAATCTGTAAGCCATCACCGCCGGTAGTGATGCTCTCAACACCCGTGGTATTTGTTTGTCCACTCGCCGTAACGACTTCATTATCATTCAAAATAATTGATGCACCGTTTTGTGGGCCTAACCCGGCAGCATTGACAGCAGCACTGCATATTAATGTTGCCAGACCTGTTACCCTGATGCTATTACGCATTCCATTATTACCGCGGGAAAACTCACCAGCGACCACAAACATATTACGCGCCGTACTCCAGACTATATTATATATAGCATTCACATTTAGTTCCCTCTACGCCAATAGAAAAATCAGGAGGCACAACTTCATTACATATTCATTAGCAATATAAATCATTCTAAAAGATAAATTATTTATATATTGCACTTGTAGATTATATTATATGTACCCGCAAACGACAGATACTATAAAGATTCGCCAGTTTTAATTAAAGAAAAAAATAAAAATAAACCAAGTGAATAAGATAAATATAAACATTCAAAATCAAAATAAAACAACCATTATTACCTGGCTTCCCTACACATAAAATTAAAAGCAAAACGCCCTCCATATTGTGGAGGGCGTTTAATAACTGCCAGCTAAATATTACAAAGAATGATAATATTGACTACTTTTATGCCATATGCGAAGCCGCGATATCCAATAGCGCCATCTCTTCGCTGTTCAGCAATTTCTCAATGTTAACCAGAATCAGCATCCGGTCTCCCAACGCGCCCAGTCCCGTCAGATATTCCGTTGACAGCGTAACCGCGAATTCCGGTGCCGATCGGATTTGATCGGTCGTCAGCGACAGCACATCGGATACGCCATCCACGACAATCCCAACCACCCGTTGTCCCAGATTCAGCACAATCACCACGGTGTTCTCGTTGTAATCCACATCGCTCTGGCTGAATTTCACACGCAGATCAACAATCGGCACAATCACGCCGCGCAGGTTAGTCACACCTTTAATAAAGGCTGGCGTATTGGCAATACGCGTAACCTGATCGTAGCCGCGGATTTCCTGCACTTTCAGGATATCGATACCGTACTCTTCATCCCCCAGCGTAAACACGAGGAATTCCTGACCTGACGGTTCGCCGGCCAGTTTAGTTACATTACTCATACCGGTCATATTCTTCCCTTTCTTACTCAATCAGGCGGCTGTGATTGCCACACGTTGTTCGCGGTTTAACCCCTGCAATGCAGAGACATCGACAATCAGCGCGACGCTACCGTCGCCGAGGATCGTTGCTGCGGAAATGCCTGGCACTTTGCGGTAGTTGCTCTCCAGGTTTTTTACCACCACCTGGTGTTGACCAATTAGCTGATCGACCAGCAACGCGTAGCGACGCCCTGCACTTTGTAAAATCACTACAATACCCTGAGTTGCTTCGGTTTTTGCACCTTCAACTTCAAAGACTTTCCACAACTCAACCAGCGGTAAATACTCACCACGCACTTCCAGAACGCGCTCTCCGCCGGCCAGCGGATGGAGATCTTCTTCACGAGGTTGCAGAGATTCCATCACCGCATTCAGCGGCAGGATAAACACTTCATCGGCTACACGAACGGACATGCCGTCAAGGATAGCGAGCGTCAGCGGCAGTAAGATACGGATGGTTGTGCCCTGACCCTGTTTTGACTGGATCTCAACATGACCGCCCATCTCCTGGATATTTCGCTTCACCACATCCATACCGACACCGCGCCCGGAAACATCCGTCACCTGCTCGGCGGTCGAGAATCCCGGGGCGAAGATCAGCATGCCGACTTCGTCATCGCTCATATTTTCGTGGATCGGCATCCCCTGGGAAATAGCCTTCGCCAGGATACGTTCGCGGTTCAGACCCGCGCCATCATCAGTCACTTCGATACAAATATTCCCGCCTTGGTGTTCGGCAGAAAGTGTCAGATTACCAATCGGGCTTTTCCCGGATTCGATGCGTTTTTCCGGCAATTCAATACCGTGATCGAGGCTGTTACGTACCAGGTGCGTCAATGGATCAATGATGCGTTCAATCAGGCTCTTATCGAGTTCGGTTGAGCTCCCCACCTGCGTCAGTTCGACCTGTTTACCCAGCTTACCGGCCAGATCGCGCACCAGACGTGGGAAACGGCTGAACACATACTCCATTGGCATCATACGAATCGACATCACCGACTCTTGTAAGTCGCGGGCGTTACGTTGTAACTGACCCATGCTGGTGATGAGATCGCCATGATTGACGGGATCCAGTTCATTAGAGCGCTGAGCCAGCATTGACTGTGTGATGACCAGTTCACCCACCAGGTTAATCAGTTGATCGACCTTCTCAACCGCCACGCGGATGCTGGTCGACTCGCTGGCGCGGGCTGGTTTCTCACGCTCTGCCCGTCCATGCGGCGCTTCGTTGGCGGTCGCTTTGACCACCGGCGCAGGCGCAGCAACCGGTAGCGGCTGTGGTTCGACGACATCCGCGACAGCTGGCGTTTCTGCAACAGTCGGCGCGACAGTGATAGTTTCGAACTCAATCTGATCCGCTTCAATGACGAAGCAGAGCACAGCAATAATGTCATCTTCAGCGAGGCTACCGTCGATCGTTGCCGACAGCGTATCGGCACCTTTGACCACATCGCTTAAGGTCGCCAGATTCCCCAGTTCCTCTTCCAGTAAATCGACTTCACTGGCTTTCAGGCGCGAGAGAATGATCCGCTTTTTGATCTCTTCAGTGACAGGGGCGGCTTGTGCAACCACCTCGTCTGGTATCGCCGTGCTATCAACAACGCTCAGTTTGGCGCTATTGACCACCGCGGGCGCGGTTTCACCTTTTGCTTCGAGCGCTAACTGTCGTAACGCATTACAAATGTACTCAAAGCTGGCGGCATCCGGCTCCTCTGAGTTTTTATAGGCGTCGAGCTGTTCCTGCATAATATCTTTCGTTTCCAAAAACAGGTTGATAATGTCGGCATTGAGCTGCATCTCGCCACGCCGCGCTTCATCCAGCAGGTTTTCCATCAGATGGGTCGTTTCCTGCAAAATGGTAAAGCCGAAAGTGCCCGCCCCGCCTTTAATCGAGTGCGCTGCACGAAAAATGGCATTCAGCTGTTCGGAGTCCGGGGCTTCAGGCACCAAATCCAGCAGGTGTTGCTCCATGTCAGCCAACAGTTCGTCAGCTTCATCAAAAAATGTCTGATAAAAATCGCTAATATCCATGCTCACGCTATCACCTCGGATTGGCTGGTGGCGATGTGGGAACGTTTGCCGGCGGCATCGCCACTGGCTGTTGTAAGACACTTACCGGCTCATTCTGGCTTTCAGCGTTTTCATGCAAAATGGCCTCTTCGGCCTGCTTATTCAGAACCAGCAGGCTTATACGGCGGTTGATGGCGTCCTCGGGACCGCGATCGCTCAGACGCATCGTGGCGGCCATACCTACCACCCGTAATACTTTTCCATCATCCAGTCCGCCGCTGACCAACTCGCGACGCGAGGCATTGGCGCGATCGGCAGACAGTTCCCAGTTGCTATATCCCTTCTCACCGTTGGCATAGGGATAATCATCCGTATGACCAGAAAGACTGATACGGTTTGGGATCCCATTCAGCACCGGCGCAATCGCCCGCAAAATATCACGCATGTAAGGTTCAACCTCTGCGCTTCCGGTTTTAAACATCGGGCGGTTCTGACTGTCGATAATCTGTATCCGCAGCCCTTCCTGGACCAAATCAATTTTCAGATGTGGGCGTAGTGCACGCAGCTTAGGATCGGATTCAATCAGTTGATCAAGATCGCCACGTAGCTTGCTCAAGCGACTTTGCTCCATGCGCTTTCTCAGATCATCAATGTTGGGCTGCTTATTCACTTCCCCCTGCTGCTGGGTGTAATCATCACCCCCACCAGGAATTGGACTTTGGCTATTCGAGATCCGATTTCCGCCCGTCACCGCAGTGGCCAGCGGAGTACGGAAATATTCGGCAATTTGAATCAGTTCTTTAGGGCTGGAGATGGAAATAAGCCACATCACCAGAAAGAAGGCCATCATCGCGGTCATAAAATCGGCGTAGGCAATTTTCCACGAACCATGCGCCCCACCACCGTGATTTTTATGTTTGCGTCGCTTTACGACGATAATGGGATGGGCCTGATTTTTCATGCGTCCTCGGTCGTCTGCTGCGCTGCTGGATTCCTCACCGCACGAACATGCTCTTCCAGTTCGATGAACGAAGGACGTTCGCTGGAATAGAGCGTCTTACGACCAAACTCGACCGCAATCGGTGGCGCGTAGCCATTCAGATTGGAGAGCAGAGTTATCTTCACACACTGCATCATCTTGGTGGTTTCAGCACTCTTCTGTCGCAGGACGCTGGCGAGTGGGGAAATAAATCCATAGGCCAGTAAAATCCCGAGGAATGTCCCTACCATCGCATGCGCAATCAATGAACCCAGTTCAGCCGCCGGACGGTCAGCAGAAGCCAGAGCGTGAACAACCCCCATAACGGCTGCCACGATCCCGAACGCCGGTAATGAGTCACCGACCATCGCCAGGCTATTGGCCGGGACTTCAGCTTCACTTTCGTGAGTCTCAATTTCTTCGTCCATCAACGCTTCAATTTCAAACGTGTTCATGTTGCCGCTGATAATCAGACGCAGATAATCAACAATAAAATCAAGCATCACCGCATCCGCAAGAATGCGTGGATAGCTGGCGAAGATTTCACTCTCTTTGGGGTTTTCGATATCGCGCTCAAGCGAAAACATGCCCTGCTGACGTGACTTGGCCATCAGGCGATACAGCAGCGCCAGCAGATCCATATACATCGCTTTGGTGTATTTTGAACGACGGAAAAGCATCGGGATCGCTTTCATCGTCCCCTTGATGGCTTTTCCGTTGTTGCCAACGATGAATGCCCCGATACCTGCGCCACCGATGATCACCAGCTCAGCCGGTTGATAGAGTGCCCCAAGGTGTCCGCCGGTCATCATGTAACCGCCGAAAACTGTACCAATAACAACCAGGTAACCTAATAAGATAAGCACGACATCATCCTTTCGCAATTGACTATGACAGGATGCGCAGTCGGGCAGTTAACTCATGGTCAGGACAAAAAAAAGCAGCGGTAATCGCTTACCGCTGCTGGAGTGTCTATCCACACCGTTTCAGTTAAACAGCCTGTTCGATCTGTTCATCCAGCAGTTGTGGAATAATATCGGCAGCATTCTGGGAAAGTTTACGTCTTTTTACGGCTCGCGATGGCGGCTGACATAAACTGCAGGCAAAGCTACCTGCGGGTTGGTGCGCGTGGGTAATAAAATTTCCGCCGCAGCAGTTACAGGCGGACAATTCAAGCAAACCACTGTCAACAAAACGGACAAGGGTCCACGCACGAGTAAGCGCCAACAACGGCCCTTCTTCTGGTTGCGGGCACTGCTCAAGATATAACCGATACGCTTTAATCACGGCATCCACGCCGCTGCACAAACCGGTTTTAAGCAGAAATTGCCATGCATTACAAAACATCGATGCATGAATATTTTGTTCCCACGTCATAAACCAGTCGGTGGAAAACGGAAGCATCCCTTTTGGCGGAGGACTACCGCGTAATTCTTTGTACAGCTTGATGAGTCGGCCACGGCTTAATTGCGTTTCGCTTTCCAGCATTTGCAAACGGGCGCCCAATGTGATTAATTCCATCGCTAACTGGATATCACGCGCTTCCTGAACAATGCTTTTTTCGCTCATCATCAAGCCCTTTTCTTACGCGCTGCGTCATCGATGTCGTTAAGCAGGCGTGTTGAAAGCATAATACCGGTATGAATTTGCTGAAGATCGTCAACGCGGGAATCTTGCGTCAAACGCGTTACAGTCTGATGATCGTCGAAACGGAAATGGCATACCAGTTGATTGGTTTCAGCCAATTTGACCATTTGAGGAAGTGTTAATGTTGCCAATGTATCTGCCATCTCCTCGCTGATACCCAAGCGGAACATTGCAGACGCTTTGTCCTGAACGATCAAACGCTGTGCTAGCAATAAATACGACAAATTGATGTCATAAATGTGTTTCAGCAACTCGGATGTATGCATTATTTGCATCCATAATAACCAACATTATTTTCATGCGGCAGAACCGCACCCCGTGATGTCGCCGGGAAGGCCCGGTAAAAAAAAAGCAAAAGGTCAAATACATAGCAACGTGATGGCGCTTACGCGTTGTCTAAACATTCCTTTCGTAGAATGCCGCGTCCCTTACAAGCTCACATCATTTCTTACAAATGTCTAAGATTTTTCCTAATTCGACGCAACTCTACCCGCCACCCGTTACACATACAACGTAGCCATGCTGCGAATTTAAAGAATATGTGACGCAGATCACATAATCAAGCTAAACACTTAACATAAATCCATCAGCACAGCTTTTATTTTGGCTATTTTTTAAACCACCATTATCTTTTTCGATTCCAGCCATACGAATAATCTTGCAATAAAAGCGAATAGTATTCTGTTTACGAACGTTAATATCACGCGCAGAAATAGCGAGCTGGATCACAGATTTAATATGAAATGACATTTCAGTTAAACTCTTTATAAACAAAGACTTAAATATTAAGACTGATTAATTAATACCGGGCTGTGATAACCGTTTAAATGTTAATTGATGTATACTTTTTATTAACAAATTGTTTTTATTAGAGATGAGTTTAACTTAAATCATCCGAACAGATTTGCAGCTTATATGAAGTGATTATTCTATTTATAAGAATAATTAATGAATAATCATGATGACATTCACACAATTACCGTACGAAACGTAGCAGTATGGCGTTATACGATCAAAACTGAAAAGTTCTCTCATAATTCATGAACAAAAGGAGCGAGTTATGAGCTATGCGCACATTCTTGTCGCTGTTGCCGCCACCCCCGAAAGTCACCAACTGTTAGCAAAGGCTGTTTCAATCGCTCGCCCTGTCAACGCCCGCATTAGTCTGATAACCCTGGTTTCAGATCCCGAACTGTATAACCAGTTTGCTGCTCCAATGCTGGAAGATCTGCGGGAAGTCATGCAAGAAGAGACCCATAATTTTATCGATCAGTTAAGCAAAGAGGCGCAGTACCCCATTGAGCACACGTTTATTACCTATGGGACATTGAACGAACACATTCTGGATGTATGCCGCAAACACGCGGTTGATCTGGTGATTTATGGCAACCATAACCACAGTTTCTTTTCGCGAGCCTCCTGCTCAGCGAAAAGCGTGGTCAGCGCAAGCCAGGTTGATGTGTTGCTGGTACCGCTTGCCGGCGATTAATCACGCCTGTTTGCTGCAGGCTGTCTGCGGGTCAGGCGACAGGTTTTCTATATGACGCGATGCGACGTTCTTCAGATCGCAAATAAATCGCGCCTGCCAGTTGTTGATATCATTTTTAACGATGGTCTGCAGCATTGCCGCATGACGGGAAATGCGCTCGGCAAGCGACATCGTCAGAGCCTGGTTTAATGCGCCTGCAACATCATCCCGATCATAAGGGTTTACAATGAGTGCAGAAGTCAACTCATTCGCAGCCCCGGCAAACTGCGAGAGCACCAGGACGCCGGGGTTGGCAGGGTCCTGTGCGGCGACATACTCCTTTGCCACCAGATTCATGCCATCGCGTAGTGGCGTCACCAGTCCAACATCTGAGTAACGGAAGACCTTCATCAGTAATTTACGGTCAAAATACTGATTCAGGTAGTACAGCGGCGTCCAGCCCAGTTGCCCGTATTTACCATTGATCCGCCCGGCCTCGGTCTCTAACTGGTGACGAATATCCTGATAAGCCTGTACCTCCTCACGCGAAGTCGGTGCTATCTGCGTATAACGAATCTTACCGTGATGCTGGGGAAACTGTTCCAACAGCGCCTCGTAGGCCTGAAAGCGCTCCGGCAGGCCTTTGGAGTAATCCAGCCGCTCAACAGAGAAGATATTTTTCACATTTTTAAGTTCTGCTTTTAACTGCGCCAGTTTCGGCGGTAGCGGTCCTGATGCTTGCCGTGCAATCTCCTCAGGTGCAATACCAATAGGATAAACTTCCGTGCGAAACGCTTTTCCCCAGGCCAGATGCTGTTTCTCGCGGGGCGTAGTTACCTGAGTTTGCGCCGTCAGGCAGTCAAGAAAGGCCTGGCGATCGTTGTCGGTTTGAAAGCCCAATAAATCAAAGTCGCACAGTTGCTCAAGCAACGCCTGATGTGGCGGCAACGCATTGAAAATTTCGGGTGTCGGAAAAGGAATATGCAGAAAAAAACCGATGCGATTATTCACACCACGTTTGCGTAGCTCACAGGCAAAGGGTAACAAGTGATAATCGTGAACCCAGATGATATCGTCATCGCTAAGCAGTGGCAGCAGTTTATCAACCAGTAAGGCATTCACCCGCTGGTAGCCTTCCCAGGCACTACGCTGAAACTGTACCAGGTCCAGTCGATAATGGAACGCAGGCCATAACACGGCATTGGAAAACTGGCAGTAATACTCTTCGTAATCCTGTTCACTCAGATTAAACGATGCCCAGGTGATGTTGCCACGGGTAACCTTTTTTAACGGTTGCTCCTCATTACCTGTATCACCGCTCCAGCCGAACCACAGGCCGCCAGCCGCCTTCAGCGCGCCCAGCACACCTACCGCAAGACCGCCAGCGCTGCCTTTGTCATCCGGTGAGGCAATGCGGTTAGATACTACGACTAAACGACTCATAGCCACCTCTCCTGTCATTCGTTGCGTCTTGTTCCTGCTGCGGACAGTTGATGTGTTCCAGCCAATGCCAGACGTCCCTGACAGCAGCCAGACGCCATGTCGCCTGAGTTTCCCCACTTCCCACTTTTACCGAGATACCGCCAGCGCGATTGACCACAGCAAAACCTGTTTCATCGGTCAGATCATCACCAACAAAAACAGGGGTCCGTCCGACAAACGGCACTTCCTGCATAAATGCCGCAATTGCGTCTCCTTTATTAGTGTCCTGTGATTTGATTTCCACAACACACTTCCCGGGCTGCAATGCCAGTTGCGGCCAGATATGGGTAATACGTTCAGCCAACGCCAGCAGCGCGGCCTCATGCTCAGGCGCTTGCCGGTAGTGCAGAGCGAAAGCCATGCCTTTTGTTTCAAGCGTTGTCCCCGGTAACGTCGCCAGCGCCGCATGCAATAACGCCCCCGCTTCGCGCTCGACCGCCGCAGGTAGATGCACAATATGGGTTTGACCATTGATGTCACGGCGTTCTGCCCCATGTACCCCGGCAAGCGGGAAACGATACGGGGTGGTGAGTGCGTCAAGCTCGGCCATTGAGCGCCCTGAAATCAATGCCAGAGCACCCGCATTTTGCGTGGCCAGGCGATGTAATAACTGCAGAATTGTCTGTGGAACAACAACCTGGTCAGGATGCGGTTTGATTTCAGCCAGTGTTCCATCGAGATCGAAAAAATAAGCACAGTTTGTGGGATGCTCAGGGGGTAAGGTTAGCGATGCTGTCACCCGATTCTCCTCCTCGTCATGGTCTGTACGCCGCGCGGATCGCGCCGTATATAGGATGTATGACGGGTATAAGTATAGACAGTGTGACCGTGCTCGCCATTTAGAAAAACAATCGCCAGCCGGGTAGCGGCTGGCGATTGGCGGAAGCTAGACTAAAAAGTTGGGATTTAAATCATCAAACAGTACGCTTAGCTTTTTGTTTGTAGCGGTCGAAGATCACCGCCGCCAGCAGGATCAAACCTCGTACCACATACTGTGCGAATGGAGAGATATTCAGCAGGTTCATCGCGTTCTCGACCGTCCCCAAAATCAACACCCCTGCGACGACATATGAGATTTTTCCGATACCGCCTTTGAGCGAAACGCCCCCTAACACACAGGCAGAAATCACGATCAGCTCATAGCCGATAGAGGTCATTGGCTGGCCGCTGGTCATACGTGATGCCAGGATAATCCCCGCCACGGCGGATACCAGACCGGAGAGAATAAAGATAATAATCTTAGTGCGAACGACCGGCACCCCAGCCAGACGAGCCGCTTCCTCATTGCCCCCAATCGCCAGCGTATTACGACCAAACGTGGTTTTATTCAACAGCAGGCCAAAAATAATAAAACAGCCCACGGTTAACCAGATCGGTGCCGGCAGTCCTAACCAGTTGGCATAGCCAAGCGTAAAGAAGCGCTCGTCTTCGATTCCCACCGCTTTACCGTCGGAGATAATGTAGGCCAGACCACGAACAATTTGCATGGTGGCGAGCGTCGTGATCAACGCGTTAATTTTTAAGCGTGCAATCACGAAACCATTCACCAGACCGCACAGAACGCCGAGCAACAACCCTGCCGCCACGCCAATCCACAGGCTTTCGGTCATATTAATGACCACTGCCGTCGTCACCCCTGCGCAGGCAATAACGGACGCTACCGAGAGGTCAAAATCGCCGGATGCCAGGCAAAATAACATCCCGCACGCAACCATACCCGACATCGATACCGCCAGTCCCAGCCCCTTCATGTTGATGAACGTCGCAAAGTTTGGCACAAAAATAGCGCAAACCAGGAACAACACGGCAAACACCACCAGCATCCCGTACTGATCCCAAATTCGGCCAAGATTTAGCGCCGACTTCGCAGCGCCTGAACCCGATGTAGAAACGGAAGACATCATATTCTCCTTATTCAGGCGACTGCCTGGCTGACTTTAGGCATAGCAAGGCTCAACGCCTGGCGTTCATCCGCCTGTTCATGAAGTAATTCACCTGCGATCTCACCTTCTCTCATCACCACAATGCGGTCGGCAACACCAAGAACTTCCGGCAGGTCACTGGAGGCAAACAGCACGGCAACACCGCGCGCAGCCAGGGCATAAATCACGTTATAAATTTCATGTTTCGCTCCAACATCAATGCCGCGGGTGGGCTCATCCAGCAAAATCACTTTCATCTCTTCCGATAACCAACGCCCCAGAATGGCCTTTTGCTGATTACCGCCAGAGAGGTTCATGATCAGTTGCTCTGCACCCGGCGTTTTAATGTTGAGTGAACGGATATGATGGTCAGCATTGGTCTCTTCCCAGCCGTTGTTGATCAGACATCCCCCCGTAACATGTTTACGGCGCGCACTAATATTGATGTTGTTGCGTACCGAATGGACCGGGATGATCCCTTCGGCTTTGCGATCCTCCGGACACAGCATCATGCCTGCTTCAATGGCGTGACTGGGTTTGCGGATATCTATCGCCTGTGCGTCAATAAACACCTGGCCCTGTGTGATACGCGTCCCACCAAACAGACCTTTCATTAATTCGCTACGTCCGGCACCAACCAGGCCGAACAGTCCGACGATTTCGCCGCTACGCACCGATAAGCTGATCGGAGTGCGCACGCCTGGCGCTTTTACCTCATGCAGACGCAGACGCTCCGCGCCATAAGGTCTGGCTTTCCAGCCATAGATGTCCCCAAGATCACGCCCCACCATCGCCTGTACCAGTGCGTCGTGATCAACCTGCTGCATATCCGTAAACGTTTTGACGTACTGGCCATCCTTAAACACCGTTATGGCATCGCTGAGGGCGAAAATCTCCTCCATGCGGTGCGAAACGTACAGAATGATGCGGCCCTCATTGCGTAGCTCACGAATTACGCGAAACAGATTGTCAATCTCCCTGGCGGAAAGAGAGCTGGTGGGTTCATCAAAAGCGATAATCTTGGCATTACGCGCCAGCGCCTTAGCAATCTCCACCATTTGCCACTGACCGATGGAGAGATACTTCAACGGAATATCAGGATCGATATCCATTCCCAGATGCTTTAACTGCAGCCCCGCCTCGTAGTTCAACAACGAGCGGTTCACAATCCCACCCTTATGCGGAAGCTGGCCTAAATAGATGTTCTCGGCGACGGTCATTTCCGGCACCAGATGCAATTCCTGGTAAATAATGGCGACACCGGCATTCAGCGCAGTGGTTGTGTCCGCAAACGAAACCTCCTGTCCGCGGATCGCTATAGATCCCGTGGTTGGCGCGTAGTTACCGCTGAGAATTTTTAATAATGTTGATTTCCCGGCGCCATTTTCACCCATCAGTGCATGCACCTGACCGGCATAGCAGTCGAAACTAATATCCGTCAGCGCTTTTACGCCAGGGAAGGTTTTGCCGATGCCGCGAAATGAGAGATACGGGGTAGACTGTTGCATAACGTCTCCGTGGATCTAAACGGTTGCCTGATGGCGGCGTAGCCTTATCCGGCCTACGAAGGGCGTTATTTGTAGGCCGGATAAGATCGTTTTACGGCAGTTGAGTTATTTGCCGCCTAAGCCTTTTTTCGCCAGTTCTTCTTTGAAGTTGTCGCGAGTAATCAACACCACATCGGTAACTTCAGTAAACACTGGCGGTTCTGCGCCTTTGGTGACCCAGTTGTAGAGCATTTCACTGGATTTATAACCGTGAACGTCCGGGCTAGGCAGCAGTGAACCGTAGAATCCGGTGGCTTCCGCTTTGGAGAGTTCGCTAATTGCATCAACACCGTTAATACCGATACCAATCACGTTTGCAGCTTTAAACCCCTGCCCTTCGGTAGCACGCACGCCACCCAGCACAGTGTTGTCGTTCATACCGACAATCAGCCAGTGTTTAACTTCAGGATGCTGCACCAGCATGGAGTTTGCGGCGTCGAATGCGCCCGGGATATCATTCGATTTGGTTGGGACCTGGTAGATCTGTTTTTCCGGGAAGCCTGCAGCTTTAAGCGCTTCCATCGAACCCGATGTACGACGGCGCGCGGTATCCAGTTCGTTTGCGGTAATCGCCATTACAGCGGAAGATTTCACATCCCAGCCACGTTTCTGCATTTCTTTGTACAGTTCCTGGCCCTGGCGTTCACCAATTTTGGTTGCTGCCATCATCACCAATGGCACAGTATCCATCGGCTTACCTTTCGCATTGGCGAACTGATCGTCAACCGCGATGACTTTCATGTCATAGCCACGCGCCTTTGCCATAATAGCAGGCCCAAGTTTTGGGTCCGGCGTACAAATTACAAATCCTTTTGCCCCGCTTGCCGCCAGGCTGTCGATAGCATTCAGGGTTTTCTCGCCGTCTGGAACGGCAATTTTAATCACCTCAAACCCAAGGTCTTTACCGGCTTTATCAGCAAACTTCCACTCTGTCTGGAACCAGGGCTCTTCCGGTTGTTTGACCAGGAAACCGAGCTTCATGGATTCAGCGATAGCGGATTGTGACATAATGGCAGCCAGACCAATGGCCGCCAGCGCTTTAGTGAATTTGTGCATGGTTAACTCCAGCTTTAACGTTCTTTTATGTAGGGTAAAATCAAACGATTTTTTGTAATCCGGACGTAAAACAAGGCATTACCTTTTATTGATAAGATCAATGCCAGTGCTGAGAGTATTTTTAGCGGGAAATTGATTCTCCATAAGAGAGCGGCATCACACCCTGGAATTACAGTAGTTGCGTACATAAATTCAGCGGGAAATGACATAAAAAAACTCAATTTTCAGAATAGGGAAAATGAGAAATAGCAGATTAATCCATAACATCAGCCAGTGAATCCTTGTTCCCGAATATCGAAACATCCGGGAGTCCAATGATTACCAGGGGTAATAAATATGGTCAGCGTGATCGCGAACAGGGATATCGTCTTCTAACAGACGCGCAGAAAGCGTAAACGCAAAATCAAAAATATGGCCCAGCCCTTTGCCACTGATAAGATTGCCATCTTCAACAACAGGCGCATCGACATACTCGCCGTCGGTGATGGTTTGCCACAGCTCACCTGAACACACGTAGCGCCGTCCTTTCAGCAACCCATTACCCGCCAGCACCCGCGCGGCTGCCGAACAAACCGGGCAAATCAGTTTTCCTGCATCGTCATGACGAGCGACAAACTGAACGACTGCAGCGCTGGCGGCAAGATTTACGCTACCCTGTGGTCCCCCTGGCAACACGATCGCGTCGTAGAAGGCATCCCGACGGGCCTCCAGCGTACTGTCGGTCACCATCGGCACGTCATGATAGCTCACCACCGCACGAGACTCAGCGCAGGCCAGCGTCTCAACCTCAATTTGCAGGCGACGTAGAATATCAATAGTAACAATGGCTTCAGCCTCTTCAAAACCGGGTGCCAGCAACACCGCCACCTTCTTCATATACAACTCCTCGATTTATCCACCGATATCCAACAACAAATGCCGAATAATTCATTCCGTTAAATTTATTAAAACTGATCTGGCGCAAGAAATTAGGTTGCAGATAATTTCCAGACACATCACTTCACCGGGAAGTTCGCATCAAAACCAGCGGTGATAATCACCAGACGTCATAGAATACCGCGGCCTGAAATTTAATTTTGAGACTTGAAACAGCATTTCACTTTCTTTATTTTACATAAATACATTATAAATCAGATAATTATATTCATATCGCTTATATACAAAAACGGCATGGCTAAACATATTGTTATGCCAATATGTAAAAAAACATAAATAGGTGGTTTTAAGGATTTTCTTGATACCAGGCACGCGCTATGCTGATTCACGATCGGAAGCGGATATAATTCGCGATCATCAAAAGGACCGGCGGAACGGATTTATTCTGCTAACAGTATTACTCGTACGTAGATGTGAAGTGCAACGGCAGCCCGTTGTACTGGCGTTGGTGACGTACTTCTCTTTTCTGGAAATAAGGATATTGATATGGCTGCAGTTGGAATTGTGCACAAACTCAACACGCAAATGAACCTTGAGTTTTACGCATCGAATCTCTACCTTCACCTCAGTGAATGGTGCTACGAACACAGCCTGACAGGCACCGCGACGTTTCTGCGCACTCAGGCGCAGGGTAACGTGACGCAAATGATGCGTATGTTTAATTTTATGAAAAACGCAGGGGCTAACCCCATCGTCAAAGCCATCGATGTTCCCGGTGATGACCTAACGTCCCTTGAAGAGCTGTTTCAGAAAACGCTGGAAGATTATCAGCAGCGTTCTCGTACGCTGTCACGTCTGACGGATGAAGCAGAAGCGTTGAACGACGCACCAACCGTTGATTTTCTTCATGATCTGGAAAAAGAACAGCAGCAGGATGGCGTGCTGCTACAAACGATTCTTGATGAAGTTCGTAGCGCTAAACGTGCTGGGCTGTGTATGGCGCAAACGGATAAGCATTTGCTAAACGTCGTAAACTACCAACATCACTGAAGTCCGATCGCGACAAATCTGCGCCTCCCGTTCTGAGAGGCGTAAAAAAACCTTTCTAAAACCTGAAACAACGGTTTATTTTAGTGAGACTCATTCTGCGGAGTGAATTTCAGCTCGATCAACGCAACCGCTTTTTGAATTGCGCGCATCGTAACGGGATCAGCGCCCGCGGGATGACTGGAAAAGTCGATGCTTTTCAGTTGACTGGACATTTTTTCCCGAACTTCTACCGGGGCAATAACATCAATAACATCCAGAATTTGCTTGATAACCAACTGGCAGGCAACAACGTCCGAGAGCAGTTCCTGATCGGCATTCAGTGTTTGGGACATAGTGAGCTCCTTATAGAAAGGTCGTCATAGTACCTATTCAGCGCTCGAAACGGTAGCGGTGCAAGCAGTACAACCGCGCTGAAAATAAAAAAACAGACCCAGTTAATTTCGTTTGAGATGGCAAGCACAACATGAGTGAACATTTAGCGGTTGAGAATAAGCGGGGTCTTTCTCCGGCTGCACTACTGGTCGCCGGGGCCTTCTTTATGGAGTTCATCGATGGCACGGTGATTGCGACGGCCCTACCCGATATGGCAAAAAGTTTCGGCGTGCAGGCCGTTGATCTGAACATCGGCATCAGTGCTTATCTGATCACGCTGGCGGTTCTCATCCCTGCCAGTGGCTGGATTGCCGATCGTTTTGGTGCCCGAAAAGTATTTACCCTGGCACTGGCGATCTTTACCTTCGCCTCAGTCTTATGTGGACTCGCCACCAGCATTGAAGGCTTTGTGGCAATGCGCATTTTACAGGGTGTCGGGGGGGCACTGATGGTGCCGGTCGGCCGCCTCGCCGTTCTGCGTACCACGCCTAAACACCAGTTAATCACCGCAATCGCCACCCTGACCTGGCCTGCCTTAGTGGCCCCAATAATTGGCCCCCCCCTGGGCGGATTTATTACCAGTTACGCCAACTGGCGCTGGATCTTCTTCATTAATGTGCCACTGGGGTTGCTGGCGATTGCGCTGGCGCTGCGTTTTATCCCGGATATTCATGATGACGAGCGACGCCCGTTCGATTTTCCCGGTTTTATTGCCACATCGGTCGCGATGGTCAGTCTGGTATATGCGATGGAACTGCTGGGAACCCAACAGCCGCAGGGCTGGTTAACCGCGGGACTTCTAGCACTTGGAATAGCCACGTTCCTGTTTGCCCTGC
Source organism: Citrobacter sp. RHBSTW-00029 (assembly GCF_014104295.1). Taxonomy (NCBI): domain Bacteria; kingdom Pseudomonadati; phylum Pseudomonadota; class Gammaproteobacteria; order Enterobacterales; family Enterobacteriaceae; genus Citrobacter; species Citrobacter sp. RHBSTW-00029. The sequence continues at coordinate 1,305,313 of NZ_JABXRT010000001.1, read as the reverse complement.
ATCATTTTCGCCAATCCGCATGGCCGATGATTCGTCTGGATGCCATGCGCGTGCCTACATTTCGTGTCACGATGTACGGAGGCTCGCTGTTTCGTGCCTCTATCAGCGCGGTACCCTTTCTGTTGCCACTGATGTTTCAGGTTGGGTTTGGTATGAATGCTTTCCATGCCGGTTCGCTGGTGTTGGCCGTGTTTGTTGGCAACCTAACGATTAAACCCGCTACTACGCCGTTAATACGCTGGTTAGGCTTTAAAAAGCTGTTGTTGATAAACGGTGCGCTTAATGTGCTGGCGCTATTGGCGTGTGCGCTGATCACGCCGCAAACTCCCGTATGGGTAATATTACTGGTGCTGTATCTGGGCGGCGTTTTTCGCTCAATTCAGTTTACCGGTGTCAGCACGTTGGCATTTGCGGATGTTCCTGCATCGCAGATGAGCTATGCCAATACGCTGTTTAGTACAGCGACGCAACTGGCTGTTGGATTAGGGATTTCGTTGGCGGCTATCGGGATCCGTATCGGGGATCAAGTGAGTGAATGGTTGTCACTGGGTGCGATACCCGGCATCAGTTTCCGGCTGGCATTCGTCGCTATCGCCATGATTTGCCTGATAGGAATGGTTGATACCCTGCGCCTTACCCGCGATGCGGGAAGCGCAGTGTCAAATAAGCGTCGATAAGCCCGATAGTTCGCGCCATCGGGCCAACCGGGTTTAGCCAATAACTTCACGGACAAAGGCTTCGATCGCTTTATCCTGGCAGTTTTCAAAGAAACACTGCTGGAAACGTGGGCCTGAAACGGCGGTTTTCACCAGTTCAGGATCGATAGCGCGCAGGGTATCAAGATAATTTTCTTTTACTACTGCCGCTTTCACCTGGTTTAAAATCCCCGCATTACGCACCTGCGGGTCTTTCCGCTCCGGCGGATAACCTTCACCATTACGACCGGTAAACGCTTTTTCAAACATATACCGGACGTTCAGTTCAGCCCCCCAGCCAAACCCTTTCGCAAAGGCCAGCGAGAGCGCATTACCGTTGTTGATCTGCGCAAACAGGAACGCATCCGCAGGATCAAGGCAGTAGCCACACACCACGCCCGGGTGAATATTCAGTGACATCATGGCCCCCTGACCCGTACCGCAGCCCGTGACAACGAAATCAACCGCTTTTGAATTGAGCAGAATGCTGGCCATAATCCCTAAATGGATGTAAGTCAGATGGTGATCATTTTCGTCGCTCATCCCGACGTTGAACACCGGAAAACCCTTTTCATCCGCGACAGACTTAAGCTCATGGTGAATGATCGCGTTTTTGCTTGCCTGGCTGTTTTCCATCATCAATGCAATTTTCATTGTGTATTCTCCTGAATGCGTCGCGGGGGGCCCGCCGTAAGTCATGACATTTCAGCCACATTACTATTTAGCAAATCAGCTTTCAAATTTTATGAAATTAAGTTTCATAAAATATCGAGATGCTCACGGTTTTTACGCCAGCCTTCAGAATTGACTCATAAACAGGGGGTCGTTGCGATTAATCACAGGTGATCTTCTGGCTATTCAGGCCATTGATTAGCCGTGATGTATGTCAGGATAGCGTATCACCGATTTTTCAGAGCGATTTCATGAAGACCTTTATTCTTGCCCTCTTACCGCTCATGCTGACGGGATGTACCATCACCAGACAGGCTCAGGTCAGCGAAGCCAGCAGCATTACCGGCGTGGTTCGTCTGACTTACAACCAGGCCATGCTACAAACAGCACGTACAGACGATTATGTTGCTCAGGGAACGGCGACAAAAGCATGTCAGCGCATGGGTTATGCCAGTGCAGTCGGATTTGGCCAGCCGGTTGCGACCTGCAGCGTTTATGCGGGTTCTCTGTGTTTGAATACCAAAATCACGCTGTCCTGGCAGTGTCACGGTGTTGCCGTACCACAAACTTCCACTTTCCATTATTAATCATTCCGACCAGCACATCTGCTGGTCATCTATTCTATTTTTATTTATATCATCAATTTAATAGCGTTAATGCGTTTTATTCCCATTCGCATTTTTAATAAATAAATTTATTATTTTACCTTTTGCAAATAATTAAATAACAAATTATAGTGGCGCCACGTCAATATATAATAACGTTCGTGGAGCAGAACCATGCTGAAAACAGAAATGATCGACAAACTGAATGAGCAAATGAATCTTGAATTATATTCATCCCTGCTCTACCAACAGATGAGTGCGTGGTGCAGCTATCACAGCTTCGAAGGTGCCGCCGCGTTTCTGCGTCGCCACGCCCAGGAAGAAATGACGCACATGCAGCGTCTGTTCGATTACCTGACGGATACCGGCAGCCTGCCGCGTATTAATACTGTTTCTTCACCGTTTGCAGAATATGCGTCCCTGGATGAGCTGTTCCGTGTAACCTATGAGCACGAACAATTGATCACGCAGAAAATTAATGAACTGGCGCATGCGGCAATGACCCACCAGGATTATCCGACCTTTAATTTCCTGCAATGGTATGTTGCTGAGCAGCATGAAGAAGAGAAGTTATTTAAATCTGTCATCGATAAGTTATCGCTGGCCGGTAAAAGTGGCGAAGGTCTTTATTTCATCGATAAAGAACTGGCAACCCTTGATACACAGAATTAATGTTGTTGGGTAACGGTGGCTGTTTGCCACCGTTATTCGAGAATCTTAGTGACGGCAGATCTTGCTTTCATGCGTAGAGAAGCCGTCTTCTTTGGCAATAAACTTCCCCTTCGCCGCTAAAAACGCGACCAGCTCACCCGCCGTCATGCTTTCTGCTGAACAGGTGTGAAAACGTGCCTGCTCACCAAAACGCGCGGTAATTGCCGCCTCAAGGCTGGCATGTGAATACTGCTCACCAGATTCAATCATCATGTTGAGCACCTCGTGACCGTGAATAGATTCCATACTACCTCCTCAATAAAGCCCGTAGCCTAATGTGAACCGTACAACGCTGCTTTGCGCTAACGCAGGTTTATGCGGGCAGAGAGCAGATAAATATCATTTTTAATACATCTTAAGCCCCAAACATCTGTAAACATTAATATACAGCACTTGTAACGGTGATTTGACGAAAATAACGTTATGCCTTAACCTGCGCCGCAGATATAACCGTTGATTATCTCTGGGACAGAGGAAAGCGTGAAAAACAGAACCCTGGGTAGTATTTTTATCGTGGCGGGAACCACGATTGGTGCCGGTATGTTGGCAATGCCGCTGGCGGCGGCAGGCGTGGGGTTTAGCGTCACGCTGGTGTTGTTGGTTGGGTTATGGGCCCTGATGTGCTACACCGCGCTGTTGCTACTTGAAGTGTACCAGCATGTACCGGCAGACACCGGGCTTGGCACACTGGCAAAACGCTATCTGGGTCGATACGGGCAGTGGGTAACGGGCTTTAGCATGATGTTCTTGATGTATGCCCTGACCGCCGCCTACATCAGTGGTGCAGGCGAGCTGCTGGCCTCCAGCATCAGCGACTGGACCGGAACCAGCATCTCGCCCACCACAGGCGTATTGCTGTTCACCTTTGTTGCCGGTGGCGTGGTATGCGTCGGGACTTCACTGGTTGATTTATTCAATCGTCTGTTGTTCAGCGCCAAAATCATCTTCCTGGTGGTAATGCTCGCGCTGTTGATGCCGCATATTCATAAGGTGAACTTGCTTACCCTGCCGCTTCAACAAGGCCTGGCGCTTTCCGCGATCCCGGTTATTTTTACCTCATTTGGTTTTCACGGTAGCGTGCCCAGCATCGTCAGCTATATGAACGGCAACATCCGAAAACTGCGCTGGGTGTTTATCAGCGGTAGCGCCATCCCGTTAGTAGCCTATATTTTCTGGCAACTGGCCACGCTCGGTAGCATTAACTCGTCAACATTTATGGGACTTTTAGCCAATCACGCTGGCTTAAACGGTTTGTTACAGGCATTACGTGAAGTCGTGGCTTCGCCGCACGTCGAACTGGCTGTGCATCTGTTTGCCGATCTCGCACTGGCAACCTCTTTCCTCGGTGTCGCACTGGGGTTATTTGATTATCTGGCAGATCTCTTTCAACGCCGTAATACTGTGGCCGGCAGAATGCAAACTGGCGTCGTGACGTTCCTGCCACCGCTGGCATTTGCTCTTTTCTATCCGCGAGGTTTTGTCATGGCGCTGGGATATGCAGGCGTTGCTCTGGCCGTTTTGGCTCTGTTGATCCCCTCCATGCTGGCCTGGCGGAGCAGAAAACACAATCCACAGGCAAACTACCGCGTAGTGGGTGGCACGCCAGCGCTGGCGCTGGTCTTCATTTGCGGTATCGTGGTGATAGCAGTGCAGTTTTCTATTGCAGCAGGATTACTACCAGAAGTGGGTTAAAACAAAGGGGCTTTCGCCCCTTTCTGTTAATGCAAACAGCACTGCTTATATTTCTTGCCGCTGCCACAGGGACAAGGGTCATTGCGCCCTACTTTGGCATCCACTTTCACCGGTACTTTGACTGGCGTTTCCTGAGGATGCGCCATCCAGTAAGCATGCAGGTCCAGCGCAGCCAGGCGGATGGCATCGACGCTCGCTTCAAATGCCTCTGGCGTCAGTTTCTCTACCACCTCGAAGTTTTCTTCTGTCCCGTGTAGCGCAATAGCATCGAGAGCGGGTTTCAGTGAATCAGGTAGCGTTGACCAATCCGACAACGCGACGCCTCGCATATAGCCAAAGCACCACTCTTCTACAATAGTCAGCTCATGCTCTTCAATTTCACGCAGGCCGAACAGCGGTTCAAACTGCTCCGGGAACTCATCCAGACGATCGGCCGTATCCGCCATATGCTGGAACGCCAGATTCATAAAACGCGCCATTTCTTTTTCGGAGGACCAGCGCGGAACATACTGTGCACCGCCCCAGATAGCGACCAGCCACTGCTCCGGCTCGATCTCATACGGTGAACTGAGCACCGCCGTCAGTAAGCCATCCAGCTCTGACACATCCAGAATAGACTTGTCCGTATTGTACTTAGTCAGCACATCATCCAGCCATTCCAGCTCGCTCTCGTTTAGTGGTCCCGTTTTCATAACGCTTTTCCTTAGTAAAAATTCTTGCCTGTGATTATCTTACATGGCTGGTGGGATAGCAGATCCAAATGGGCATGAGCGGCTTACAGGTACCGCCAATTCAGGTTAACAGGAAACGAGGGGAATTCCGGTAGTTAACGCACAAAAGGGAGCATCAGCCGCCGGGCATCATACGCGGAAAACAGAACAAAACCACCCGAAGGTGGTTTATTGTGGCTCAATACGGTTCAACGTTGCGGTATATCCCGTTTTCGCCACCGCGTTAAGTAGCGTATCGGTAGAAAATCCCTCCGGGACGATAGCCTCTGCCTGCCGGGTCTTGAGCGAAGATTTGGCTTTAATCACCCCATCAGTTTCACGTAACGCCTGATTGACCGAAATGACACATAACGAGCAGGTCATATTTTGGATATCCAGCACCACTTTCTGATTGGCAGCCTGAGTCCACAATGGCAACAGCAAACATGCGATTAACGTAATAATCTTCACTCAAACACCTCATAAAACCAGGCCAAGATCGTGGGGTAAAACAACACGGGCAGAATCAGCGCCAACGCACACCAGTAAAGAACGCGCGCTTGCTTCAGGGACAGCCATCCGGAACACCATAGCTTTTTAGAAAAGTAGAGTCGCCAGAAAACGCGTAATAATAGCCCTAAGGACAGCAGCATCAGGGGAACGCGCAGAAACTCAAACTGAGTGAACACGGCAAAGCTCGCCGCCGAAATACCAAACAGCAGATACAGCAGCGGTCCGACGCAACATAAGCCAGCCGTGACGGCAGCCGCGGCGGCCGTCAGCAGGGTCAATCCCGCCCCTTTAGCGTTGTTCTGTTGCGACATAGTGGTAAGAGAACGCTTTCGGGTCATAGAAATTGATGGGGTCACCGTCTACTTCAGCATAAGGATAACCAAAGTTGTTCATCGCTCCCTGCTCAGTAGCCGGGTACAGTTCAAAGTCACGACCATAGTTGAAGCCAACCCAGTTCATTTCCCAGTTGCCAAACAGATAGGTATTCACTGCCTGGACGTCCGCATCCTGATGCGTTTTTTTCTCCGCCAGACGCATTTTGGTCACATCGGCCGGATCGCATGGTAACCAACCGTAACCCGCCAGGTAGAACTCCGCACGGCAGTGCTGTCCCCCGCTAACATCAGCAACACCTGCACTGTCGGCTTTGCCAAATGCGCTTTTTGAGTAGCGCTCCAGCTTGTTTGCTTTCCCCAGACGAATCCCGAACAATTCACGTGCAGGAATGCCGCTGGCTCGGGCCAGGGCGACAAAAACAGAGCTCATGTCGGTGCATTTGCCCTTGAGCTTTCCGCTTTTCAAAATCTCCGCGACATCCCCGGTTCCGCAGCCGATAACGTCATTATCACGCTCCATATGACTGCTCACCCACTCGTATATCAGGCGAGCTTTTTTCAGCGGATCTTGTTCATTACCGGTAATTTTACGCGCCGTTTCCAGGACCTGCCCATCAATCGGTGTGTGCATTGTTGGCAGCAGATACGGTTTTGCATCCAGCGGATACGTAATCTGTTCCGGTGCTTGCCAGTTTTTTAGCGCGTCATGTTGCAGTGGTTCCCAATCGGCTGTCTCAATGTCGAGATCAACCTTGATCAGCAGTTCTCCCTGCGAGTCAGGCCAACTGGCAAACAACGTTTTCGCGCCATAAGCATTGTTGGTTGTGACGTACGCCTGTTTATAATTGCCGCTAAAAGCAAGATTCGTCATTTGCTGGAATGCGGTATCAACCGGCAAAGGGATCCACAACTTCACGACACCATTCGACCCCTTTGGTGGGTTGAGCTTATACGTTTGCGATAGCACAAAGCGCCGACGTGCCACAGGCACGATTGCAGGCTCAGCAGCCTGGACCGTGCGGCTAACAATCGAAGGGCCGACTATACCGGCGGCGGAAAGGAGAACGCTATTTTTGAGAAATTGTCGACGTTGCATTGCTGTCTGTCCATGTTATGAGAGTTGAGCGGCGGCTGAATAACAAACCGTAGGCGATCATCACAGCAGACAGACGCTTCCATAAAAAGGCGAGTCGATGGAGGTTATTCATCAATAACAGACCTGTTAACTGTGAATGAAATAAGAAACTACGTGGTCGCCATTAAGCCACTTACCGGCGAGAAAGTACAGTAATGGCGGCATGAAGATCCCTCATTCTCATTAAGGAAACACCGCCGAAAACCTGTCTATATTTAAACGCAGGCACTTCCACATGTAGTCCTCCGCTTTCATGTTTCATACACTGAGGGGAAGTCAAAATGGCGATGAGAATACTGTCTATTGATGGCGGTGGCATCAGAGGCATCCTGCCAGGTATGCTATTAGTCGCACTGGAGAAAAAGTTACAAGAAAGAGTAAAAAAGCCAACAGCAAGAATCGCTGATTATTTCGATTTAGTTGCAGGCACCAGTACTGGTGCCATCCTCTGTTCTGCCTATGTGTGTCCCGACGCGACAGGAAACCCCAAATTTTCCGCACAGGAAGCCGTCAACTTCTATCTTCAGGACGGCGATGAGATTTTTGACGTCGGCATTTGGAAAAACATCACTTCATTAGGCGGTGTCAGTGATGAAAAATACTCGGCAACAGAACTGGAGCGAGTATTAAAAACAGCCTTCGGTGATACGAAACTGAGTGAATTATTAAAACCAACCTGCTTTGTTGCTTATGATGTCAGCAGTCGTCTTCCTGTGATCTTCAAACAACACTCTGCCGTAGCCAAAAAACGGGATTTTTTGGTCAGAGATGTTTTACGTGGTACCTCCGCAGCACCGACGTACTTCGAAGCAGCGCGTATTTACTCACTTCCCCCATTGCCGCAAAAGTATGTCCTGGTCGATGGTGGTGTCGTGGCGAACGATCCAGCACTGTGTGCCTATTCCGAGGCGATTAAGTTTTCAAACGTCGCTGGCATCAAAGACATGATCATTGTCTCTCTGGGTACCGGTAAAAAGCTGCAGGGTTATTCATATTCAGAGGTTAAAGACTGGGGACCCTTTGGCTGGGCGAAACCCGCTATCGATATCGCGCTCGAAGGCGGTCCGCAGATGACTGCCTACTATTTACAACAAAGCGCCTCAACGGTAAAAAACGCAAAATATTACAGGCTTCAACCCGAATTATATGGTGCCGATCCAACGCTGGATAACGCATCGCGAGAGAATTTAGAACAGCTGCATAACGCAGGACTGCAAAATGCAGCGGAATTCGACAAGACGTTAAATGAAATTGCTGCATTGTTAGTTAGCAACGGCGGGATTTTTAACTTTCAGGGATAAAACAGCCCCTGAGAACAGAGAACTAAAACCTATCCTGGCAGACGTCATTGGCGCAAACAGTTTGAGCACTGCCCAGCGGCGAAATGGCAAGCAAAATAGCCCTGATGGGATAGGTTCTGAATCAAAATATATACACATGGGTGCCAAGTTTACGGGCTAATCCCTTCGCTCCCTCGCGCATTACCGTATCGTGGTTCCAGCGAAATACCGGCGCCGCCAGTGGGGCAAGTATATTCATCCAACGAATCGTGGTTCGTACATTCCAGTCGTACCTGACAATCGTCTCCTTACCGGTATCAATAAAAGACCATACCCCGCGCCCTTCAACCTCGCCGCTGGCAGCACCTTCAAGAAGAGAGTACTGCATAATATTTAATACATTGATATCAAAGGTTAAACGATACGGAAGTACACCCTTCCAGGTGTAACGATGCAACGCTCCGATCCCCTGTATATCGCCTTTCTTGATCTCAACAACACGCTCAAGGCTTCTCCACCATTCTGGCCACTGATCCGGGTGGGAGAAAACATCCCAGACATCCTGCAGTGAAGCCTCAACCCGCCAGACTGTGGAAAACTGATAGTCAGTCATCGCCTTCTCTCCCCTATGGGGTGAAAAATCTGCGGCACCTGCCTGTGCTACGAACAGGCATAATCACCTGTGAGCTGTTTTTATTATAGTGCTTAATACAGCCAGGCCCTCCAGAATCACCGCCTCAGCCGCCAGAAAATGGTTTTACCGCCCGGATTAGAGCGCCATTAAACGCTATACTTTAATAGCCACATTATTTATGAGTATTTATCATGAAACTGCCACGGGTATTTTCATGCGCCGTCCTTGCACTACTGCTGTTGACGTCTTCATCTGTTGCAGCCGGCACATTGCAACGTCAGGCTCAACGAGAGCAAGAATTGAGTGCTGCGTTAGCTGCCGGCAATGGCGTTATCGTGATTGGCGGCGCGGATGATTTTGCGTTTACGCTCAGAGCCCGTAGCCGGATCCACAGACCCTTTGCGATTCAGGATGGCATTAACGATCCCCTCATAATGAGCGGTTTCCAGGACCATAACCCCGCCCGTGATGGGTTCATGAACAACCCGGCCCGGGGAGGGTTTATGCTGAGCACGCCTATTCGCCGATAAGCGAATGGGCTAAATCATGTTGGTGACTGGGCCGTTTTGGCGGTTTTGCTTTATTGGTGGGTATTGTGACGCACACTATTAGCTGTCAGTAAGTTTCAGGCACAAAAAAACCACCCGTAGGTGGTTTCACGACACTGCTTATTGCTTTGATTATTCTGTTCTTTCCCATGGTACCCGGAGTGGGACTTGAACCCACACAGCGCGAACGCCGAGGGATTTTAAATCATGCGCATTATCGATAGTAATCAACAAGTTAAAGGATTATTTCACCATTAATTCATTTTTTTATTATCTGAACATTCAAAAGGTTACCGCTAGCCATCGGACCCCAATGGTGAAGCTTTTACAGTCGTGAAGATCCACTGTGCGTGATTACCTGAGCCCTATTCAACATAATCTGATGAAGTGATCCTACTAACCCAATCAAACATGATTTGCATATGGTTGCCTTCAGGTACTTTAATTCCAACATGGCAAGCATTAACACCCGTGGTATCCCCTACAATAATTCTGCCATCAAGCATATAAACCCTTATGCCTACCCCTTGCTTGAAACACTTATTGCATATTGAAAAAAAATCCTGCTTTGTTGGCTCATATGGCTGTGTGTTGAATGTCCCACTAGTCACTAACTCAGTAACAATTCCAGAGTTATCCTGCAGCTCTTCAAGAGAAGCAAGAGACTCCAGTTTTACTTCGATTCTGTTGCTTCCTTTAGGAGTATCTGACGCCAGAATTAAGTTCTCATTCTGATTGAATTTTGAGATGTAACCAATTATCAACTGCCCATTGCAGCTAACCATCTTAACCAGGCAATCATGAAAACGCAGAAACTGTATCCGACGAGCGAGCATTGAATAGTCACGTGGCCACTTTTCAGCCACTCGCCCATAAGAAATATCATTCATTACCAGAACATCCATTCAATCCTGAAAGCATTATTCTAAACGAAAAAAACCCCGCCGGAGCGGGGTTTGCGCGATAAGTGTAAATTAACGCAGCAGAGACAGGACGTTCTGCGTGGTCTGGTTTGCCTGCGCCAGAACAGAAGTACCCGCCTGTTGCAGAATGTTTGCACGAGACATGTTGGACACTTCGGTCGCGTAGTCAGCATCTTCGATACGGCTACGGGCTTCAGACAGGTTGTTGACGGTGTTACCCAGGTTGGTGATGGTAGAGTTGAAACGGTTCTGTACCGCACCCAGGTCGGAACGCAGGTCAGCAACTTTCGCCAGCGCCGCGTCGATTTTAGCCAGCGGGCTTTCGGTAGTAGCAGTCGCAATTTCATTCACTTTAGGCTCAGTTTTGAAATTGTGATTTTTTACTTTCTCTGCAAGGTAGTCCTTACCACCGACGTTAGCAATTTCGGTTTTACCATTGACACCACCGAGTTGGACAGCAGCAGTTGCGGCCTTTCCATTTGCATCGGTATATGCTACTTCTTTAATGGATACTTTGTTAGATTCGTCAACTGATGCAGCATAATATTTACCGCTTGTAGTTTTCAGCGCGTAACCGCCATCAATGGCTTTATCATTTTTATCAGTAAAGGACACCTTAACCAAAGTCGCTGAAGCAGCTTCAGTAGAAGAAACCCCGCCTTTTTCGAGAGCAGCTTTTGCCGCAGCAAGGTCAGGCATTACTTTGTCTTGCAGAGTCGAGACAGTTTTGGCCCCAGCAGGAACTGTGTCCTTAGTGGCATCTTTCAAAGTTACTTCGCCATTATTAGCAACAGTAACTTCATAAGTACCATCTACAGAGTTATCTTTAACTGATGCAACATCTGCATAGTATTTATTACTGGCAGCATCAAATTTAAAATTAGTAGCAGTTGCATCGTCTACGGTCGCACCAAATTTACCCACTGCTTTAGCATCAGTAGCAAAATTAGTGGTTTTAAATGCGGCCACTGTAGTGGAGTCTTTGTATCCCAAGTTAAGATCTGCTGCAACGTCAGTAGCATCATATTTTTTCTGTACGTTCAGTGAATCCAGACCCAGGGTTTTGGAGTTGATTTCTTTCAGGTTGATATCGATGGTTTCGCCATCGTTAGCACCGACCTGAATGGTCAGGGTGTTGTCTTTTGCCAGTACTTTCACGCCGTTGAACTGGGTCTGGCCGGATACGCGGTCGATTTCGTTCAGACGCTGAGTGATTTCAGCCTGGATGGAGTCGAGGTCAGACTGGGAGTTGGTACCAGTAGAAGACTGAACCGCCAGCTCACGAACACGCTGCAGGTTGTTGTTGATTTCAGACAGAGAACCTTCAGTGGTCTGCGCGATGGAGATACCATCGTTAGCGTTACGGGACGCCTGAGTCAGACCTTTGATGTTAGAGGTGAAACGGTTTGCAATCGCCTGACCAGCAGCATCGTCTTTCGCGCTGTTGATACGCAGACCGGAAGACAGACGCTCAATAGCGGAGCTCAGAGAAGACTGAGATTTGTTCAGGTTATTCTGGGTCAACAGCGACAGGCTGTTTGTATTGATAACTTGTGCCATAAAATATTCCTTTTGGGTTATTACGCCAGGCTTGCCTGTGTCATTCAAGTTATCGTCATCAATCAATTAAACTTTACTATTTTTTTTAATCTCAACAACTAGCTGTTTCCAAATGAACTTAAACAAAACCAACCCTTAAACCTGGTGGATTACTTCTTTTCTTTGCTGCTTTTACGAGGGCATTTTTCTTAAAAATGTAAAATACACCCGACACAGAAACTGTCACTCTCCGTAATCACTTGGAATTAATTTTCTTGCTAAGAATTATTTTTAATCAGCACTAAATTAGTCATTATTCATGCCGATACTCAACTTGCCCATAATAAATTTGAACACAAAACAAGCATATCATTGCCCGCCCGTGCGGGCTTTTTTGTTTTTGCCATCACATGACAGGACAGTCATCAAACTCCCCCAGCCTCGCATCATTAATGATATAGGTGATCACCCCGAACACCGGTAGCGAAGTGCCGTATCCTTCCTTTTCGGCTGGTATCGCTTCCCTTCTCCCGTTCTCCAGGTTTATCAAGTGCGGCTTCGGGTGCGCCCGGTATCGCTTAATCCTGAATTCTCCATCCATCGCACATATCAACAACGAACCATCACATGGCGATAAAGATGAGTCGATAACCAGCAGCGCACCATTCAGTATCCCTTCACGATAATACGAAGCCGCAGCCCGCATAAAATACGTTGCTGATGGATGGCGAATAAACTGCTGGTCGAGGGAGATTCGTGTTTCAACATAATCTGCCGCAGGTGATGGGAATCCCATGTCAGTACCCTCTCTTGAATGCTGGATAGAAATACAGTATAAGTACTGTATATACATCCAGTAAAGAGGTAATGCGCAATGTTCGTGGAACTCGTTTATGACAAAAGGAATTTTGATGGTCTGCCCGGTGCAAAAGACATCATTCTGGGCGAATTGACTAAGAGGATTCACCGGATTTTCCCGGATGCTGATGTCCGGGTAAAACCGATGATGACACTGCCGGCGATCAACACTGACGCCAGTAAGCATGAGAAAGAACAGATAAGCCGGACTGTTCAGGAAATGTTTGAAGAGGCTGATATGTGGCTGGCAAATGAATAATGTTCTACAATCCTGCACAGCCTACGCAGGCGGGAGAGCGGGCCAGTTAACATGCTCAGGGTCAGTTGTCACATCGACCGCCTTAACCTCGTTTTTATAAGCCATCCACGCCGACAGTTTAGCTTTGTTGGCGTCGCTGATTTCACCCAGCATCAGCTCTGTTCGCCAGTCGAGCATTACTTTATCGGCACTGGCCAGCAAATGACTACGCTGTTTTTCAGCGTTGGCTATCGCCGCATTTCGCTGCGCGTCGGCATCTGTAACCCACTTGCCGCCATCCCATTTATCATACTGAGTGGATGGCGCAACGGTTGTGTAGCCTGAACGAATCTCCCCTATGTAATCAACGAATTCCGGGGTTCTGTCCATAGTCGAATAGACGGTAATGCCGCGATGGTCTGGCTGTTGCTCCCAGTCAGTACCGTTGAATACAGCTACAAATCCCGACCGTTTCTCTCCCGGATCGATATCCGTTGAATGCCCTGGCATGCTGACACCAGGATGAATAAATTCATCAGAGAGCCCACAGTATTCTCCCGTGGCTGCATCATAGTAAAAGCAGGTGACATTCCCCGGCTCGATAGCCAGTCCATTTTCGTCAAAAACAGGTTTCATTATTTTGCCCTCACCAGACAGTTAAATGCGATTGAACGTGGTGCGGTTTCACCGGCTCCACCGCTCTGCTGTTTTGTAGATATTTTGGGGGTGGCCACATCGTTTTCTACCGCAACCCAGGTTGAAGACACATCGTCCACGCCAACAGCCATCCTTCCTGTCGGTAGAACGTGCGTGTGTGTAATAAGGCGTGAATCCGCCCACGCCAGTAATGGCTGTACCGGGTTAACCCCACGACCATCATCAAAAATACGAATAAACTCTCCCCGCATTTCTGGAATAACCAGGCCGGGCCACACCAGCGCCAGTTTTGGGTACGTGGCGGCAGAGAATGAGGCGCCATTGGGTTTCAGAAACACCATATCCGACCATTCCGGCATGACCGTATTTGGCATTGCAGCCAATGGCCAGTAAAACGGGATTCCAATAGGGGGAGCACCCGCTCCCAAACCAAGGTTTGAGAGAGCCTCTGCAACTGCCCCATCAGCTTTAATATCGGCAAACGGGTGAGCGCGGCTTAACAGTAGTACCTTCATGGCTGTCAGTAACTGGTTATGTTTTGATTTATCCAGATCAACGCCAGTTGCTTCTACAACTCCCGCCAGTTCTTCCTGCAACATATCAAAATAATCGTTATCAAGATCTGTGGCCGGGGTTCCTGTCTGGGGGTTACCTGCAGTAAAGCCGTTCTTGCCCGCGCCGAATTTATCTTTCTGCGCAGTAGGTGTGTCAATGCGATGCATAATGTCTCCGGTTACGGATATTTGAATATTACGTAGGTATGGGACGGACAAAGTTTATTGATAACGCACTCGGCAACAGTATCGCCCCAGTAACGAATGGGCGTTTCGCAATTGTCTGAGCAGGTCATCCAGGTGGCGTCCGTTGAAGCAGGCATATTTACCTGCCAGTAATAACGCCATTCAGTTGAATAGGTCGCATCCATACACGACGACGTACATTTGAAAGGTCCCTTGTTATAGCGCGTGATAGTGGCGCCGGGCTTCCCCAGAGCGGCCAGTTGACGAAGATAGAAATCTTCGTTGATTCCTCCGGTAAGATTAACTTTTGCGTCCAGCCGTTGCTGTCGCTGCCGTAACGTCTGTGTGCCTGATGGTATGCATTCATCAGGCAGACCGCAGCACCGCTCCCATCGGCCAATAAGTTCTGCTGTGGTACGCGGATCAAACTCCTGCATGAGTTCATCAGCACGCTGATGCACCCTGAGCAAAGAAGGCGCTACGCCACTTATCGCAACATCGTCAACTGACCATGCAGGTCCGGGTGGAAGCAGCGCACTCAGTAACTGGACATAATCATCATTACTCACGCCCACGTTATTACCCCCAGTACAGCCAGTTCATTTTTTGCAACTGGCGTATCAACTGTTGGAGAAAGTAGCTTATGGCTGTACTCACCGGCGGCTATAGAAATTGCCTCGTTTGTACGGGACAGCTCAAGCGTCCCTTCCGGATAGCCGTCACGCAGCAGGAATGAACGAAGCTCGGCCTCTACTGCGGCGCGTATTTCAGGAGTATCCGGGTTCAGGTCAATGGTGTAGTTGACCGTTTTTGGCGTCCCCTTAAATACATAGAGGTCTGAACCCGCTACGGGTGCCAACGGTTCAATATGTGCCTGAGCCGCAGCAACTGTTGCATCATCAAGAATCGGGTTAATCAGGTCGCTACTGGCAATCATAACGCCAACCGTTCCCGTCCCCATCCAGTGCCGGTATGTCCACGCGCGTGTTACGCCAGGCACTTCTTTTGCCCAGACAACATAATCACCGTCAGCGCCGCCTTGCGGGGTCCAGTAGTAACGTTCCAGAACCCGTGCCCGCCAGACCTCAAGGTCTTCAATATCAAAACCGCCAGCGATCGTATCGGCCATGCCGCCGGAAGGAAGTCCGTTAACCGGCGTAACCAGTGAGAGCGCCTCACCATCATCCATATTTCCGGTTATACCTGTCATGCTGCAGACAACGGGTACACGAAGCACGCCACCGGCACTTGTTGCGTCTGCCTGAACGATGTACCGGACGAGATCGTCACGCTGAATTACCGAGCCGGCGCTCACCTTCACCCCGTTCGTTACGCCATCCCAGCGCATAAAACCTGATGCGGCCACGGCCTCTTTTCTCGGGCAGCGTTTCATCGCTGCATGCCGATAAAGCCATGACTCATCGCAAAGATCAGGCAGCATATTCATCGCCAGATAATCGATATAGCCATAAACCGTATGCAGCGCCCCGGCATAAACCCTGGCCCTGACATCTTCATCCATGCGGCGAAGCTCATCATTGATGTCAAGGCGTGCAAAAAGGTCTGTGCGGATCATGCTGATGTTTTCGGCCAATGTTGGCCGCTGAAATTCACTGTCCGCCATTGGTGATCACACTCCACAGATCGTTAAAAGAAATCGTTACCGGACCATCCCGGCGCCAGAGGACGATCGTATTCCCCAGCTCATTAATACCGGTTCGCTGGATATCAATGTCGATACGAGATACCACACCGTCATCCAGCATCCATTGAAGAGCTTCACGCAGATAGTTGCGCACGGTATTCACCAGGGCGTTCGTGAGCTTGCTCCGCTGGAGTAGCCACAATTTCGAACCATAACGGTCGTTCGCGACAACCGGCCAGGTATCGCCCCACCACCCCATCGGAACATCAGCGTTATCATCAGGATCGGCGCGGCGGTGGGTGAATAAAGAAATCACTACAGCGCGGGTGAGCGGATCAAGCTGAGAACCGGCGCTTACCCGTTTCCCATTTACCGTAAGCCAAAGTTCCATCACACCCCCATTTGTTTATCAGGTGTATCGGTGTTATTGCCCTGCCCGTTTTCTCTGTGTTTATGCCCGTTATAAGCAACACGCATCGCCGACATTGTCTGGCCAGAAGTATCACAGAGGTCTTTTATCTGGCCCGTTGACTCAATATCCATTTCAAAGCGGGCTTTAGGCGCGTTTTTAAACGTAATCACCTTGCCACCACCATCAACAACAATCCCGGCGCGTGTCAGCGTGACTGACTGCCCCTGGTCATCGTAGAGAGCAACCTCCCCCGTTTTGAGCCCCTTCATGCGATAGCGACGATCAGACACGGTGATCGCAACGGCGTGAGAACGGTCACCATCAGGAAACAAAACAACAGCCTCAGCCCCCGCTTGTGCACGAGAAGTGAAGCCATAGGGTTCAAGGTGCTCAATACCCGCCTTTTGCTGCCCAGCCAGTAACTCAGCATCTATCATCTGGCACTTAGAAGCCGCGTTGATACTCTTCACCACAGCGCGGCCAATGAGTCCTAACAGTTGCCTTTGCAGACTTTGCATCACGCTCATCAGAACGGGTCCTCTTTGACTTTCCGTTTTTTGCCACGCTTCTTGCTGTCATTTTCAGGTTCTGGCAGATAGGCATCCGGCGGCCCGACACGTAGTTCGGTTATTGTGCCGTTGTTGTCTTTAGTGAATGACACTTCAGAAATGAGCAGCTCGCGGTTATTGAAGCCACAAATGGGGTCACAGACGATAACGCGCTGGTTTGGTTGCCACAGTGAACCGTCACCCTGCCGCCAGCCCCACACTGTGTACGTGGTTTCATCGGTACGTGCAGCTCGCTGGCGCGCCTCGAATTCAGCACGCGCAATACAACTGGCTCCTGTTGACTGCCCCGTCTGCTGTACTGCCATGGGACGATAGCGGCCAATTGATGCGTCTGTTGTTTTTGCGCGAAGCGCCGTTGTTGTCGCAGCCCCAAAATCATCATCGTTTCCGGCACGCTGCCCCGATACCTGGTAGGTTGAAAAACGTTCACGAATGCTTTTCTCGGTATCGCAGGAAATAACGTTTTTACCCAGCACCAGAGCTGTATGAGCCCGCGTGCTACCAATACCGCCGATAACAAGTCTGCCTAGAGGGTCGTCGTAGGCCAGCGCCTGCTGTTGTCCAAGCATCTTGTTGAGGACTTCGATGACCGTTTCACCGTGATCGGGTTGTACACCGGGAATGGCGCCACCCGGTGCACCAGCGTTTACAACCGCTATACCGAAAGGTCTGGCGAGCGCCGATGCTACCTGAACGAGGGATTGTCCATTGAACTGAGTCGGCTCAGCGGAACAATCAATCAGATCGGCGGTAAGGCTGCGCCCGCTAATTCCGACGCTAATTGAATGCGCATCGTAGCGGACCGGTGTAGCTTCAATCCAACCGGTAACCACCAGATCATCACCAATGAGCACCTCTACTTTGTCGCCGTTTTTAACGCGAGGCTGAAGCGATGCAACACCATCTCCACCGGGCCATTGCCGGGTGATCTCCACGCTGAAATCACGCGCCAGCCTCTCTATCCCCGCACCAATTCGAATTGACGTCCAGCCGCCCCATTCACGTCCGTTAACCCTCAGCGTTACGTTATCGTTCATCGTACAGGAACCCTCAGTGGAGATACCGGCACAAAGCCTGGGTGAGCCACAGCATTACGCCTGACAATGTCAGACTCCCGTGCAGCGTTATCGAACCAGGTCGCTGCCAGAACCAGTGCCGGAGTTACCTCATCAGGCGTCCTGATAACTGTCTTTTGGGTCTGCACAAGGCGGTGTTTTATGTCGTTGTTAAGGTCAGACTTCACCCGGCGCAAAGCCAGAAACAAACGGTCATCGGTAGTACGTGATAGCTCTTTATCAATAGCGGTATTCAGCGTGTCGCGGATATCAACGAGGTCATCCCACGTCGGCACATCAACCACTACCGTTTCATCTGGTACATTATTCAACTCAGGATGAGTCACAGAAGGCCAGCCAGTGGGCTGCAGGCTTTGTTCGCCTGTCGTGATAACTGGCGCGGGTAACGTCGTGACAGCATAAGCCGCTTCGCTTATTGCTGTTGTGCGAATCGCACTGGCAACATAATTACTTTGCTGCTTCTGGTTCTGCGTCGTCCTGCTGTCCGTTTTCCATACTCCACGCGGAGCCAGATCGCTGCCCAGGGATATGCCGGAGAAATTTTTAATCATTGTGTACAGGTCGCTGGCATTACCAGCGAGCCGGTTCCCCGAACGCCACATTGTCTGCAACTGGTCAACAAAGCCTTTACCTGAAGATGGCGGCGGGAGCAGAACAGAAATATCACCCTGCATTAGCCGTGCGGCGGCGGAAATACCGGAATCCACCATCGCCATTTTGTCAGAGACATAGCCCAGCATGCTGGTCGCATCGTCAATCACGCCGTTCTGGACGAAATCAGGCATTCCGTCCATGCCAAACTGGTCGAAGTTATCACTGATGCAGTCATCAAGAGCAGAGCAGGAGGAAACCAGCGTGTTCGCTGTTGCTGCACCAGCAGTTGGATATTCAAGTTCACCCGCTTCAACGAACTGCAGATCAAAGCGCACCATCCGCCCTTCACTACGGGTCGTGCTAACACGGATCTCACCATCAACACAGACGTTAAGCTCACCATATGTTGGATGCACCAGAGTGCCTGGTCCTGGTTTATTCAGTGCTTCTATCAGCCTGTCTCGCTGGTCAAAACAATCATCACCGATAACATAGGCTGTGATATTCGGGCGAAAAGTAACCCTGCCCAAATCTTCAGTATATGGTTTGTCTCTGTTCGGGTATTCGTGCGTTTCGACACGACGACCTACCGGAGCCCCCTCGTCTTCCGTCTTAAATGTAACCCCGCGAAATGATGCTTCCACCAGCCGATCTTTCCACGCCATAAATACTCCGGACATAAAAAACCCGCCGAAGCGGGTTATATTGAACATGACTGATGAGTTAACTGCCTCTGCTAAAACGACTGTATCCCACATCGTAAGAAAGCCACGGTGTCGCGCTTCCGGCAGGTGTCGCAACGCGCATTCCTGGCGGCGCATTATCGAAAGACACGTTAAGCTCGCTACGCTGCGTCTGTGGGGATAGTGCCCGATCCATAGCGGCGCCGGGTCTCAGCAGTGGAACTACAGGTTGATAGCTATCCCTTGTAGTCTGACCCGCAAACATTTCTCTTTGCTGCCTGTTGTTATACCAGCCGCCTGAATTCCAGCGGTTCTTCAGGGAATCCCAGAATGAGTCGGTATGATCGGCCTCTTTTGCCGCATCGGCGATTTCCTTGAGTTGCTCAAACATATAAATGGCAACCGCAATCTGAACTGTCGTGGTACCCAGCATGGCGATTTTCCCAAGAACGCCTGATAACTGGCTCGCAAGAGCAAAGGCTGTACGCAGTGAACCGATGGTTTTCACTGTAAATGCACCGGTCATGTACATCCCAACACCACCCAGTATGGTTTCCCATCCCCCCATTGCCTGCGCAACATTATCCACCTCCTGCCAGACATCTTTAATAACTGGCGCAACATCATCCCAGTTATTAATGATTAGCATAGCTCCCGCTGCCAGTGCAGCAATCGCCAGTTTCGCAGGTGAAAGATTGATAACGCTATTGAGTATCCGGAAGGCGCGTGAAAGAACGCCAACAGCACTACCGGCCACCAGGAGTGCTGCCCCGAGTTTAGCGACTGACTTCACCATCTCTGGATTTTCTCTGACCAGGTCGCGGACATGCTCCAGCCATAGCATCACGGCTTCTGCCGCTTCATTGATAACCGGAAGGAAGGTATCCCCCAGCGTGACAGAAATGGCGTTAACACTGTTTCTCAGCAGGGTTAACTGGTTTTCCGTGGTAGCCGCACGAGAAGCATATTCCTTTTGCATCGAGCCGCCGTACTGCTGGGCGTCTGCCACTCGCTCAAAGTTGATACGCAACAGGTCCATATTGGTGAGAAGTGGTGCTATCGCACCAGCAGACTCACTGCCAAACAACATATTCATCGCCGCAGCCTGCTTTTCTTTCGGGATTTTTGATATCCCGTCAAGCACCTTCAGCATCGTGCCTTTCGAATCTTTCTGCATATCTGCAGCCAGCTTTTTCGGGTTAATCTTCAGGGCGGCGAGAACCGTTCTCTGCGCTTTGGTTGCTGCGCCACCTGAAGTTAAGGCTTTCATGAAGTTTTTAATGCCTGTTGCAGCAATTTCAGGCTCCACACCCATGCCGGCAATCGTTGCCCCCAGCGCCGCAATCTCACCCGAAGCAACCCCGGCAATCTCGCCAAGCGGCCCGATTCGGGTCACAATCTCTGATATTTTTCCGGCATTCGCTGGCCCGGTATTCCCCAGATAGTTAATTTTATCAGCCAGAACCACCACATCATCCTGGGTCAGTCTGAACGCAGTTCGCCACTGTGCCATCATCTGACCAGACTCTTCGGCGGTGGTGTCAAACGCCACTCCCATTTTTACCGCGTCGCTGGCAAACTGCATCAGATCGCTTCGTGCGATGCCAGCCTGACCGCCTGCTGCGACGATCTCTGCAATACCCTCAGCAGCCATCGGTAACTGGGTGGAGAGTGTCAGGATATCGTCGCTCATCGCTGCAAAGGCATTCCTGTCGTCCAGACCATCAACAACCTTACGGATGTCGGCCATTTTCGACTCAAATCCCATTGCCGCATTAACAGGCATAGCCAGTGCGCCGAGAATGGCCGCCCCGGCGGCAGTAGCGCCCACTGACAGCCCGGCAATTTCCTTCTGAAATCCCTTTAACTTTTTCTGCATCCCTTTCATTGGCCCTGACAACCGGTCAACGGCGGTAATAATCGCTTTTAGTTGAAAGTCATCAGCCATGTTTTATTTCCTCGTTAATGCGAACGGCCTCGCGCTCCAGCGTCAGGAACTCAGAAATCGCCGTCCGCCGGAGATCAAGAGGATTTATTCGCCAGAAGTAAGCGGTGTTGTAGAAGCGTTGTCGGAGGTTTGCTCCGTCCCCGACCGGGTAAAAAAATTCAGGATCAACATGCAGGCTTTAAAAATATCCAGCTTAGCCATCTGCGCTGCCGAAGAGCGAGGGATGTCAGCAAGTACAGGGATGTACTTTAGCGAAACGGCACTGTCCAGCCTGACGCCTCCATCCGCAGACACTGTAAACGGGAATCCCACAGCCTCAATTTCGTCATACGTGGGTTCCCGTAACTCCAGCACGTGGATTTCTTCACCGTGCGCACGAACCGGTTTGCTGAGTTTAAGCTCTTTCATTACTGGTAATCCCCTTCTTCACCGTGGAATTCAAGATCAGCCGTACCTTCTTCGGCGTTGTGGTTTGCCTCACCGTGCAGCCAGGCAGACGACAAGACATAAACCTGACCGTTTGCCAGTTCGGCTGTAATGGTCATCTGGTCTGAGGTCGTGACCTTGTTGACCGGAAAATCTTTCGGCACTTTGAAGGTGCCTTTGATATAGGGCGCGCGGTGCGTTTCTTTACGATCCACCGAGCCATCAAGGCCAATGACATCATCATTGACCTTGGTATTCATCGGTACCTCAATACCGCCGGTCATGGATAATTGCTGACCATCAATTTTGAAATAACAGGTACCTGCAATGCGCGCCATTATGCGGACTCCTCTTGATACTGAAGGCGGAACTGGTTAACGACCGCAAACACTCGCAGCTGGTTAACATAGTCAGGCGGGAACAGAGTGTTGAGCCGGTTCGGGTCAGTCGCGTCACGCTCAACAATGAGGTATTGCTTGAACAGGTCGTAATTTTCTACGATCCCGGCACGCTCCATCTGTCGGTAAGTCGCCAGCAGTTCCCCTTTGATAACAGCCGGGGTAACAATCGCCTGACCAGGACCGAAGCGCGTACCGTCGTTCGCCAGTTTATGACGGCCATATTTGCTGGTAATAACCGATTTCAGCCTGCGCAGGACATAAGCGCTGGTATGCAGCGTCTCGCTGTCGAGATAGCTGTTATCGGCAACACCATAGGCGTTTTTCTTGTACGTTGTAACGTCGCGCTGAATGCGCAGCGTGCCGCTTTCAACGTATGACGTTGCAATCCCATGCGACAGCAGAGACTGCTGTTCGGTCATCGTGAAGCGCTTCCCTTTTGGTGCCGGTAGCATATCCACGAGTTCACCTGTCTGGGTTGGACGCGCCGGATCGTTACGGATAAAGACCGCATTACGTGCGGTGCGACTGGCTGCCAGTTCATCTGCCGGAGTCTGAGTTTCTTTCTCGTACCCGGCCAGGGTGATGTGCTGTTGGTTAAACTGATCGCCTGCGGCAACCAGATCAGAAAGCGTTCCGAGTTTTGCGGTGTAAACGTGGCCATAAAGCTGGCGCGCATAGCTCCAGCGACCGCTGGTATCGTTCATTTCGCTGACAAATGCATTCACCGAAGCCAAATCGCTGAACGGATGACCAATATAATCAAACGGCTCATCGGCCATGGCGGCAATAGCACCGTTGAGTACCGGAGCCCCCGTTCCGGCAGTGCCTGCGGCGACGGCTACAGCTATGCCTGCGGGCAAAACCTCCCCGCCACCGTAACCGTAATAATTCAGAACCACGGGGATGTCATTCCCGCTCAGCCCTTTATGACGCGCTGTCAGAGTGACCACGCCAGCAGCAGACGAAGCGATAACCGGCAACATAGGATCAGCATTGATTGCATCTTTGATGCTTGATGCCACAGCCTCAACATCATCACCGCTTACAACTGCTACCTGAATACGAGTACGCCCGACATAAACATTCACCGTGCCGCTCTCAGTTGCTGCGCCAGTTACGGTCAGGGTATACGTGGCCGCCACTCCTGCCGCTGGCTCAGGGACAGCAATGATGTAAAGCTCACCAAAAGGATCTGTTTTACGATACGCAGCAACCATGCGTGCAAGCTGACTACCGGGACCACAAACCTGTTTCGCATAATCAGCAGATGGCATCAGTACCAGCGAATCAGGCTCAATTGCCGCACCGGTGTTTGCGTGACCCAGCAGCAACGACGGCGCTGACTCCTGACTTGTATTTGCCGCCGAATTATCCATCTCAGCATAAAACAGTGGCACCAGCGTATTTGCCGGGATAGTGCTGAAACTAACGGTCATTGGTTTCCACCTTTTTCTGTTTAACTTTGTTCACGCGCCTGATATCGCCAGCGGCTTCCCGGCGCAGCCAGTAACTGCTTTCTTCAACATTTCGCCCTTCAACAGGCAAAAGGTCGCCTCGGGCAGGGTCAGGTACTGACCGCCCGTTTTTGGGTTTTACAAACATGGGTTTCCTCAGGAGGGAAGAGTTATCTCTGTGTGATGCTCGGGCTCCCCATCGGGGCCATGTCCCGGATCGATAAAATCAACATCAATCGCCAGCGTTTTAAAATCATCCAGATCGTTCAGTTCATCCTGCTGGCGGGTGTCATCTTCTGACAGCTCATTCAATACAGTGAAGTCGAACTGGTAGCTCAGTTCATGCCGGTTCACATCAAGCAACGTACCACCTGCATAGGTGATCGGGTTTCCGCGCTCTTCAGGATTCCAGCCCAGGAGCGCTTTAAACAGTGACTGTCGCACATCGTGAACAACATCATATGAGGCAAACTGACCGCGTTCATCCCGGCCATTGCTGACAAACACAATGACGGCAAACCCTTCGGTTAAATCCTGCCAGTAGTCAGTCTGGCTCTTCTGTTCCCCTGGCGAATCATCGCCGGGAACAACATAAGCCGCCGGCAGTTTCATCTTTCCGACTTCCGGCAAGTCCTTAAACTGCGCAGCACCTGCTACACGATTCTGGAATTCCGGGCAACGCGCCCGTAGTGCTGCAATAATCGGGGCCAGTTTCATCAGCGTCGCCTCTCCGGTTTGAGTGATAGCCTCAGTTCACGCGTCAGGTAGTAACGCGTCCACGGGTTGTTTTTGTTGAGTGTCTCAACCATGAAATTATTACGCGGGGCCAGACGCCAGCCGCTACCACCAGAAGCACCACGGTGATGACTGCGCCGACGTTTTGCGCCACCGCGCACACCGTAGAAGAGAAATGCCGGGTAAAAATCGCCAGTGATGAGCCGGTTACCCTGCCCGTTCCTCTGGTTCGGTGCAATACGTGTCATAAACCCCGGTCGCCGCCCACTTGCTTTTGGCACCATGTAGCCAATTGATTTTGCCAGGCGGCCTGTCTGATATCCGGGATTTTCCCCCGGCTCAGAACGTCCGCGGCGCATCACCAGACGGCGTGCGTCGCGCATATGGCGCTGGCCGATGGTGACAAAGGCACGCCGGACACGCGCGCGGTTGAAGCGCATTTCGTTCGGCTGCTGAAAATCAACGTGTAAAAAGGGTTCCGCCATTGGAATTACCTCCAGTATTTACCGGGAACTCACCCAACTCAGTGCATTCCAGAAGCAAATATCGCCGCTTGCTGTTCAGGTCACGCACTCGCTTAACCCGGTACACGAGGTCATTCAGCACTACTTCAAAATCAGTAGTGATCCCCCTGCGCCAGCGAATGGTGATGTAATGCGTAATAACGTTTTCGGTCTGGGCCGTCTCCTGGTAAGTAGTGGCGCTGGTTTGCACTACCTTTGCCCAGGCAGGAAACTGGACCGGATAGATTGGCTCAGTCCCCATATCATCGCTCGGGGAATCGACACGTTGTCGGATACTAACTCGTTTATCGAGTTCGCCAGGGTCAGGAAGCAAATAAGTAGCGCTGGTCTGTGTTTGACGTAGTTTCATTGCGGATAAAACCTGTATGGAGTGGCGATCCATTTGTATGCGAGCGGCGTATCCAGCATTTCTACCTCAGACACAGCGGAGCGATTCTCATAAAAATGTGTCACCAACATAAGCATCGCAAGGCGGAGATCGTCAGGAACGACAAGACCATCCTTGTCTGTCTCAGGGATGCTTTCCCCTTTGTTATAAAGCTGCCGATTAAGAAAGGTTCTCGTTCTAGCTTCTGCCGCCGCCCCCAGAGCACTAAGCAGCGTATCTTCTGAAGTATCATCTTCTTCAAGCTTGAGTTGACGCTTTATTTCTTCAGTGGACAAAATCATAGGCTCACCTGTAAAAAACCCGCCGAAGCGGGTTATTTTTTGGCGTTTTTATCTGTTTTTTCTGGCGCTGGATGTTCCGGATGTTCCGTGACAATCTCCTGTTCAATCTCGGTATCAACACCAAGAATCCCAAGTTGAGCAGCAATTTCAATTGCACGGGCAGGTAACTCTTCGTATTCACCGGCAGGGATTGTTTCTACATGGCAGCCATCGGGAGACCACTTAAGGCTTTGTTTCAATACAGGCATGCTTCACCTCAAAAAATCGGGGCCGAAGCCCCAGATAATTAAGCGCCAGTGCCGATCTGCAGCAGTTTAATGGCCTGAGAATCCACCAGCATTCCTCCGGTGCGTTTGGTGGTGTAGAAACCAACGAATGGTTTTTTGGTGTAGGGGTCACGAAGAATACGGGTGCCGATGCGGTCAACAATGGTGTAACCACGCTTGAAATTGCCAAATGCAATTGCTTTAGCGTCAGCAGCGATATCCGGCATCTGTTCGTTCTCTGCCACACCATAACCAACCAGAGATGAAGGCTGACCCAGTTCCAGGCCTGGACGCCACAGGTAGTTGCCTTCTGAATCTTTCAGGATTCGGATAGCAAACAGGCTGTTGTTGTTCATCATGAACTTCGCGCCATTGCGATGCACTTTACGCAGCGTGTAGACCAGTTTGATGATCGCATCAGCCGTTACACCCGCCGCAGCGCCAGAGAGAATGTGCTGGAGAGTACCAAATGCACGAGTCTTGTCCGGATCAAGCGTGGAGGCGTATGCCAGAAAACCTTTCGGCTTCTTCGTCCCGTTCCCGCTGGTAAAGGCGATTTCTTCCTGCTCTGCAAATTCAATGGCCAGTTCGCTGTTGATCCAGTCTTCGACGTTGAAAAAGGCATCATCCAGCATGGTTTGAGTCGCCTGCGGGTTACCGTAAATTTCCCCCATGAACGGCTCAATCTGACCGAGCTTAGACGCATCGGTTTCCGGGCGGGCATCCGTTTCACCAACCCATCCCGAAGCCGTACCGCCGAGATTAACCAGTTTTTTATAGTTAGCGCCGCCGACTGTAATGGTTGTCGCTTCCTGGCGCATCACCACTTCATCTTTCAGAAGATTAAGGATCGTGCGATCCAGCTCTTCCGGCACAGCATAACCACCATCTTCATCTACACCAACCTGCAGAGCTTTGCGTTCAAGTTCGCGGAGCCCGTCATCTTTACCTTTACGCATAAAACCAATGAAGGCGGTTTTATGTTCGCTTGCGGCTTTGCTCTGAGAACCACCGGCTGGACGTTTAACCTGCTTCAGTTCCTCTTCCAGCGCAGATTTAAGTTCATCCAGTTCAGACAACTTGCCGTTTAAGGTTTCAACCTCCCCCGCCAGCTTGCCCTTTTCCTGTTCAACTGCTTCCAGGCGCTTATCGTTCTTTTCTTTGAACGCATCAAACTTCGCCTGCAGTTCCTGCGCGACCTGCTCTACGTCTTTAACGTCAACTGACATAATTAACTCCTGATTAAAATTTGATGTTTTTCAGTGCATCCAGTGCGGTACTCACTTCATCAACATCACGCTGTGAAAGTGAGCTATAACCCCCGGCCATGAATGCTTTAGCCTGGGTGCGTGAGAGCCCAACATCGCGCAGGACTCGTTCAATACTTTTTTGAGAAGGGATTTCTCCGCGTGAAAATGCGCTTTTGACATCACTTACACGCGCTTCATCGTTCGACGGAAACGTGACGAGACTGACTTCCCACAGGTCGATCTCTTTGAGAAGGAACACGCCCTTAACGCGGTCGTACTCCCAGTCTTTCAGCATGTAACCAATAGAAAGACCGGTTAAAGAACCGGCCTTCATGTGGGCGTGTGCGCGTTTCGAAAGGGGATCGTCATCAATGAGTAACCGGCCTTTAACATAAAGGCCAACCTCATCCTCTTTCATCTCCGTGTAAATACCGATAGGTTCATCCATACGGTGCTGCCAGAGTAATGCAGGGAGAGCATTCTTTTCTTTCCATGCCTGAAGGGAGGCCGAAAAAGCGCCTGGCACGACAACATCATCGTAGCTGTCCTTTACGCCAAAAACAGAGCCATAACCTTCAAACTCCCCGCTGTCGCTGACAGACTTTAGCTGTAGCGGAATATCCAGCCGCTGTTTAGTCATCGGCATTATGTTGTTCCTCAGTTATTTTGTTCTTGCTGCTGTCTGACGGCTTCGTCGTCATGTTCATTGGCGTAAGGTAAATATCTCCGCCTGCGCGTGGGTTAAGTTCTTCGAGTTCCCGGCAGTCATTTGGTGAGTAAATACCCCAGTTAATGCCTGTTGAATACGCCTCAAATCGCGACTTCATATCCCCGCGCAGCAATGCGCCGGCATTGAATTTTGCGTAGTACACACCCTGCTTTGATTCCTTCACCAGCCCAATGTTGATTCTCTGCTCAATGCGGGTCATATACGGAACGAGTGAATAATTGATAAACCCCATGCCGAGGTTTTCAATATTGTTGAACGTCGAGCGGTCAGTGTTCTGCACCATGTGCATCGGCACCCGGAACAGGCGGCATATTTCCTCCAGCTGGAATTTCCTGGTCTCAAGAAACTGACTGTCTTCCGCATTGAGCGCCATCGATTTCCAGTCGAGACCCATTTCGAGAATCATTGGTCGGTGAGCGTTACCCAGCCCCTGGTGCTTTTCTTCAAAATCAGCCTTCAGACGGGCATAAGCAGCATCACTTAATTCACTATCAGTACGTAGCACCCCAGATGTCACGGCACCATTGCTGAACAACCTTGCACCATGTTCCTCCGTTGCCATTCCCAGAGATATTGCTTCTCTTGCATAGGCTATAGGGTTCAGTCCTACCAGCCCGTCAAAGGTAAGCGTCCTGACATGCCAGATATCATCCTGCCCAAGCACATCTGTTGAGCCATCGGGGAATGTTACCTGGTAAACCGGCTGCCACTGGCTGTTAAGCTTCGGTTCAACACACCCAGGATCAATAGGAAGGAGCTCGACCACTTCGCCAAGTGCTTTTACTTTGTAGGCGTAAAAATTACCGCGAAGACAAAGACAGACAATGACCAACTCCCAGAACTCCTGGGGGGTCATGTAATCATTTGGCTTCATCGTCAGTAATTTATGCAGCCTTTCGGAAGTCGCTTTTTGTTTGCTGTTTCCGGTTATTTTGTACAGGTTACAGGGCAGCATGCCCATCGACTCAGCAAGAACCCGGATACAACCGAAAACCGCAGTTAGCCGCATAGCTCGCTGGCTGCTTACTCGTTTCCCTGTATAAGTGTCATATGACAGCCCTACCTCCTGCGCCAGATCGGCCGCGGTGTATACTGGCTGACTGCTTTTGGAAAACATACCGGGGAAGAACATCAGTCACCTCCCGTTTGTTTCTCTGATGTGGAGGATATAAATTTTGCCACCATCCATGACCAGGTCAGACACAGTAGACCTCCGGCAATATAGCCTGCAGGGGGATAAATCATCCACGCCCCAAATGAGAGCAACAGAGCCCCCAGCACTCCGACCAATGGAGTGAGTATTGTCAGGATCATAAACGCCTCGGTTTAAAGTGAACGAATGCCGCGGGATTCGATACGATCGGAGATAGAGTCCACTTTTTCATAAAGCATTGAACGTCCAATCGCCATAATCAGCGCAACCGCGCCGTCGATTTTGTTTTCGTTCTGCTCCTTAATGGGTTTTACAACGTCGTCATTACCCGGCAGATACTTCCCGACCACGTTGCTGATACACCAGCTCATGATCGGGTTGCCGTCGTGATGAAAACGCCCAGACTCAATGGCTGCTTCCAGCTCTTTCATTGGGTCTGACATATTGGTGTAGTTCTGAACGATAGTGATCGGATTAAGACTTTCATCAGCCAGATCATGTGAAAGCCCCGTCGCGCCGAATGGGTCAATCGGTGACTCACTGACCGGATTGAGTTTGTTTGCCGCTTTGGCCTCTTCAAGGATGTAGCGGTAATCCACTTCAGCGCCATCAGTAACTGTAAGCAGTTCCATTTCAACCCATTTCTGAAATCGCTCCGCAGTACGACGATCTTCGTTCTTTTCAACACTGAATACTGTGTCGTAGGGAACCCAGAAGCGGGGAGCAACGCTGTAGTAATGTGTCTTGCCGTCAATTTCCCTGGTGAACAACCGCGCCATACTGTTCATATCCAGCTTGCGCGCCAGGTCAAAAGCCAGAACACATGGTTGACCTTCGAACATTTCCAGGGTCAGGGTTTTATCTTCACAGTTCTGCCAGGATACCAGGTTGAAGAAAGCTGCTCGGGCAGCAACCCAGATATTGAGATGCTTGGTTTTGAACACGCCAGCCTGGCGAGCATTATTGATAGCACGCTGTTGCTGGCTTAACAGAAAGTCGCGGTAGACTGAGACACCCATATTCGGGTTGGCTTTCTCAAGCACCTTTGGATTAGTCCAGTCGTCACCTTCATCAACCGTATAGATCACGCCAAACAACTCGTCGTTGGGTACCGTGCCGTTTAGCATTTCAATCACTTCACGTCGTTTGTCGTAGCATGGACCTTCGATGTTGTAACCTGCTGTGGTGATCGCCCACATCAGCGGTTGTCGCCGCGCCCCCATACCCGTCAGCATTGTGGTGTAGAGCGAATCTGTTGGGTGTTCGTGATACTCGTCAACAATCGCACAGTGCGGTGAAGCGCCGTCCCCAGGGTTACCAATCAGCGGCTCAAAACGCGCGCCATCTTCTGGCCGGTTCAGGTTGGACGCATTAACTTCGATCCCGAACGCTTCCACCAGCAGCGGTGTGCGCTTACACATCAGACGAGCGGGCCTGAATACTTCCCACGCCTGCTTTTCAGTTGTGGCTCCGGAATATACTTCAGCGCCAAACTCGTTATCACAGGTAAAACAGTACAGCGCCACACCCGCCGAAATGGCCGATTTCCCGTTTTTACGCGGTATCTCCGTGTAAACCTCGCGAAATCGACGAAGCTTCGATCCTTTCTGGACCCAGCCAAAGGCGCAGCACACAATAAACAGCTGCCATGCCTCCAGGGTGATCGGCATCCGCTTGAATGCCCACTCTCCTTTTGTATGTGGCAACAACTGGATAAATTTCGCAGCCTTTTCTGCCATGTCTTTATCGAAGCGGTAACGAAATTTCTTACTCTTTTCAGCCGCCATGTCATCGATATGACGCTGGCAGGCCTGAATGACAAACTGGCACGCCGGAATTTTCCCCCGCACAACGTTGCGGGCGTATTGATTCGCGGCGTTTACGTTGGGGTACGATTTCCGGCTCATGAGTTGATCATCTTCAGGAATGGGTTAGAGGTTTTCTTCTGTCCGGCAAGGCCGATCAGTCGCTGACGACTACTGGGGTCAAGGCCAAGCATGGAGCCGGTAGAACTCATCTCCGATTCCTGCTCTTTCTTTGCGGTTAGCTCAGGGTTTTTTATCTTCCCCCCCATAGCACCAGTGATGGACAGCCCATCTCTGGCGATATTTTTAACCGCCCTGCGCCAGAACTCATAGGCAACACACCAGCGCTCAAGTACGGCAAGATCGGTAACACACAGTAATCCCTGACCACATAATTCTTTTGTGGTCAGTTCCCACATGACGGCCGCCATTGGCAGACCGTCATCCTCAGAAAACCAGTCAGGTGGTGCCACACCTTTAATCGGTGTGAATACAGGTTCCTCTTTATTCAGGGATCGTTTGCCGGGGTTCCCTGCCAGCTCCTTGCGCGCCGTTGGCTTGGGGCGACGCCCGGAACGCCCCGCCGTTCCAGCCATAAGCGACACTCCTGGTTAAATTTCATTTTTCGCGGGTATAAAAATACGAGGAGGCGGGCAGTCCGGAAGGCGCGCGGTCGCAGAGATTTGACCTCCCCCTCCCCTGGCTGATGATGACATCAATTCTCATTTGATCCGCTCACGCGCGGTCTTCGCGGCGTGACACGACCAGCAGAGGCTTTCAAGGTTGCTGTCTTCATCAGTACCGCCGTGGGCCTTCGCTTTGATGTGGTCCACACACGACGCCTGCTTCACGATCCCCTGCCGAAGATGGTTCTGACACAGCCCTTTGTCTCGCTTAAGTATCCGCTCCCGGATAACTTCCCACTTTGTTCCGTATCCACGCTGCTGTCGTGATTGACCTGGCTTATAGGACTTCCAGCCTTCACCTTTGTGATTTTCACAGTAGCCAGACGGGTCTGTTGTGGTGTTCCGACAGCCGCGAACGCGACAAGCCTTCGGTGTGCGCGGTGGCATATTCACTCCCCAAACGTATAGCATTATCGCAGGCACTCATTGAATGCCTGCTGTAATGTCGCGATCAGCCAATCAACAATTCTGGCTGCGTCACCTGCATGATGTGCTCATGCTCCAGTGCCAGGACGCGCTTTTCCTTCTTGCGTTCGTTCATTAAATGACTGCCGACCGTGCCTTTCAGCTTCGAGCGTGTTTCTTTGATGGCATAGCGGTGCTGGATTTCTTCGCCCATCGCCATGCGTCGGCTAAGTTGTTCGGACATCCAGTTGAATGCTGAGATATAACTCTCTTTGATTGCTGCAGCAGCTCTCCCAGTGAATCCCATCACAACCATGATCCAGCCATCTTTTGTCAGGCTGTACATCGGGCGAACCTTACCCTGCTCATCGATATAATCAGCCGACGCAAAATTGCGTTGGCCAAACTCACTCGAGCAATCGGACTTAACCTGCTCGATTTTCCTGAGCACATCGCCGTGTCGCTTGCCGAAGTACTTGGCAACTTTTCTGGAAGTGGTGACGACCTCTCCGTTTTTGGCTTGCACCATTTCGCGGAAGTCGAAGGCCGGAATAACTGACGGATTATTCATAGCGTTTTTACCTTTTAGAAAGATGAGCCTGTTCGCACAGAAAAGCCGCCCCGAGATGGTCGCCACCATATACGGCAGTTCTCAGGCTCAGCTTTCTGAAAGACTCGGGATTGTCATGCGCTGCGATGCGCGGTTTACTGCTGGTATAAAAAAGCCCCGCTATTGCGAGGCTATGGGGTTGTTATTTGACTCTCTCACCGAGTCGTAAATGCGTTCACACGTCATTCCGGCGCGGTAGCGTTCGTCAGCGATTCCAGCATAACGTTTAGCTTCTGCTGCAATATCTCCGAGCATGTCGGCGAGCATTCTGGCGTCGGCGTCGGTTGTTTTGCTTCTGACGGCAGCGGCAAGATTTGCGGTGTGCTTTGCGGCGTCCAGGCGGGCGGCAAGCTTTGTTGCTTCGGTGCGCAACTGGCTAACAGTGGCAGACAGGCCAGCAGCAGTGGCAGCAGATTTAGCGGCTTGTACTTGTGCATCTTTTACAGCCTCATCACGGGCAATAATGCGCCCTTGTTCAATCATGCGGGCTGCGGTCTGCGCGTTCGCTACCTGCGATGATTCCGCGCTGTCACGTTCCGCCCACTTCTTTTGCCAGCCCCGCTCACTCCAGACACTTCCGGCAATAAACGCACCAGCCAACAGCAGCAATACAATGATTGTTTTCCACCGCGCCTTAACAAAAGCAAAGACCGCTGTCATACCAGCAACGCCGCCCGCGCTTTGTTATAACGACTATTTCTGTCGGCCAGTCCATTCTGGCCACCGTTTATGATCTGCGTTACACGGACAACATCACCTGAATACATCAGGCAACCACGTAATGTGAAATACCATGCAGCAGAACGGGCTGCATGCTTCTCCTGTGTCAGCAACTCTGGTGTGCTGATCAGATCAAGCTTCAGCGCCGCGCCGCATTTGGCGTAGTTCTCGCGGCCGGTGATTTGAAGCAGGCCACGACCGCGATATTTCCAGCCATCACCCTGGCTGTTATTCCCCATGCGGTCACCGTAAACCAGATTGGCTATTTGTGGCTGGTGGGCCACCTGCTTACCATCGACATGCCCCAGCATTTCACACTGATACTGCGTAAGGCGTTTACCAAAGGTTTTCTTCAGCCCGTCTACCGAGTAGTTGAAGCTCTCCACCAGCGAGGTAAAGCCATTGGATTCATGCCCAACTTGTGCAATGAACATGGACTGATCATTAACCGCTGTAATTCCAAACTCTTTCATTGCCGCATCAATGTGCGGAAACCAGCGTGCAGAAAGCCCGGCGCTGATACCAGCCGCCTGCTGAAATTGTTGTTGGTTCATGTTGATCCCTTACTTGGCGTCGCCACCAAAGCGAACATTGAAAACGCGTGTGGCCACTGAGCGCACCTGCTCAACGCCAACGAAGCCCAGTGCACCACCAATAGCAATGGAAAGAGACTGTGGAAGGCTGAAATACTCAAGTGCGGAAACAGCCGTCAGCGTCATGGCGCCACACATCAACCCTTCCAGCACCATCTTTTTCCAGCCGCCGCCACCATATGCAATTCGCAGTACAGCCATCGCTACCGATAAAAGAACTGCGCCAATTGGCGTATCACCGCGCCACCAGCTATGAAGTAACTCAATTAACTCCGTCCAAGAGTGAGGGTCGTTATGCATTTTCATGGTCTCTCACCTCCGATAGTTCGGATGGCGCTGTGTGAGGAAAGGAGGATCAGTCTTCTGGGCTCTTATGCAAAGGTGAAAGTAAGGGTGATTCCCAGAGCCTGAAATAGAAAAGGCCGCCAAATGGCAGCCTATAGATTACGTCCCGCGTTTTACTAGAGGGTGAATTAAGCCTCCAGTTCATTTAAATAACGAGCACCCTTTGACGTGATTTCAATCGCTATCCACCCACCTTCATCAGACTTACTTTGCACAGCATTTACCAATCCCAAATCAGCAAGATCTGAAATGGCAAAATCTACCGTTATCGCAGGAATGTGAGGAAGATCAGAAGATTGAATTGTTTCACGTGGGCCAAGTGCAACTGCTCGACGCAGAATTTCAAAATGTGCAGGTGTGATTTTCATAGCACTGCCTCCGGTGGCTTGTTTTGACCAGAGGAATTATAACATATTGATTTTGACGTAGATTGAGTGTCAAAAGCGGTAAAGAAAACCCGCTCATCGGCGGGTTTATAAAACTTTGGCAACGTATCAAATATGCTTTAAATATGGCTTATTTTGTTGCATTTTGCAAGCGCGTTTGAAGGAGATAGTGAAATTTAGTTCACATTTCTGCCACTTTGAGGGTTTCTTCATCCTCATAATACTCAAGAGCCATGGCTAGCGCAGACTCATCAAGCTGGTTAAAAGTGGCCTTTAACCCTGCCCAGTGCCCTGAATAGACACGCAACCACGTAGAACGGTCAACGCTAACCATACGGGCCAGCGCCGCACCAGCGTAGTCTTTATAGGTTTCATTGTTTCGGGTTGCGGCAACTTCCTGCCCTGCAAGCCATACCAGGCCTATCAGTTTCTTTACTACGCGCTCCTGAAGCGAGTTTTCACCCAGGCATTTCTGATAAGTTTTCCAGACGTATTCACACATCATCACCTGGTGCTTATAGCTAAGGTCGAAACCGTAGCAGTACAGCAACCAGGCCTGCTGGTATCCACTAAGCGCGGACACTGCCCTACGCCACGGCGCGGACTCAAATTCAGCGTCTTTTATCGGCGGCATTGGCCTGCGGAGGCTGCGTGTTTCCAGCACATACAGTGGCGCGGAAAGCGAGTTAACAAAGCGTGGCCCCTTCTCTCCTTCGAGTTCGACGAGATGAATTCCACGGCGTGGGGTGGCATTTTTGTCTGCTGGTGGGTGTTCACTGAAAGCTTCAAGCTGCCCTTTCGTTCCCCCAGAAAGGTCAGGCAGCGCACGACGTAGTTCTATTCTGACAAAATTCAGGTCTTGTTGATTCATGCTTCTCAGCGCTCCATACACTTAAGCTGTCGCAATTACACCGATCGCCAGCACCCGATCCATAAAACGCAGTAGCAACTCAAGCTGCGTACCATGCTTCTGCTCGAATGCCGGTACATCGGCGTGTAACTCGTCGTGGCACTCTCTGCACAGAGGGATCACGAAGAGGTCATGGGCTTTTGTTGCTGTACCACCCATACCGTGCCCTACGATATGGTGCGGATCATCTGCTGGCCGTCGGCAACACTCACACGGTTGTGTTTTAACCCAGCGGGTATACGTCTCATTTACCCAGCGGCGACGTTTTGGCCTGAGCATGAAAGACTCTGGCGACTCCGGATCAACAGAGAGCGTGAGGATCTTCTTCGCCTTCTCCTGCACGAGGCTGGTTGCCGATACGGAAGGCACAATGTCGCTTTCCCTCATGACAGAGCTGATATTCTCATCCGGAAGGCGTAGCCCTTTGTGCGCAACGCTTTCCGGAATAACATCAGCCAGGTCGTTTCTGACCATCCACCAGCACAGTTCCGGTAGTGTCAGGATATGCGACTCGGGAAAACCAGAATCACGCCGAATGACTTCCAGAATCCAGGATACCAGGTTTCCTGCCGCTATATCTGCAAGCTGCTCGGTATGTTGCCCGGACAGGATGTGATCGCAATGCCAGCACAGGCGAATGCTTCCTGGCTCGTGCCGCATTGTTGTAAAGTTCTTGTCATGCCTCGATGAATGGGGCCACTGGCATTCAAACCGTGAACTCAGCCACTGCTCAAGGGAAGAAAGCCCACCGGCACGCTGTATAACCCGTTCATTCCCGAAGACCTGCCGCATTACCGGATCATCAGCCAGCGGCTGAATGACTCCGGGAACAGCCCCGGTACTGAATGACGCCATTTCTTCTGGTTCAGGCTCGAGCAGAACGCGACCTCGCATGAAGAGATGCATCAGTTCCGCGCCGGGACGAAACAACACAATCCCCATACGGGAGGCTATTTCAGGTGTGAGTAATGCCCTCAATTGTCGCCACCAGCCAGTTCTTTATCGTGGGTGAAGCTCCCGTTCCAGGTCACCTTCATCGGAAGCTTCCCTTTCAGATAGTTTTTGTAGATCCAGGTGGCCCCTTCCCGAAGCAGAACCGGCTGATAGGTGGTAAAGCTGACTGCTGAATTTGGAGAGACTTTGCTGCTTTTCTCGGTGAGGTATTTATCACGCGCGTATGACCGGACACGCCATTGTGCGCTGCGTCCTTCCGGATTGTCGTCATATAACCAGTTCATCGAAACAAGCCAGGCGCTAATTTTTGAGGTATTAACGCCATTCAGACGTTTACAGAACTGTACTGGGGAAAGCCCATCAGTGAAGAGGCTCTCGAGATGCTCGATATATTCGGCTTGCTGGTGGGTAAGCGCCTCAGCTTGCTGCTTTGCCTCCATGGCATCCGCCCACGCACGCGCCAGGGTTATTGGATCAGACATATTCGGCAGCATGACACCGTGGACCTCACGAAGATTGAAGTAATGATCTTCAAGCTGTTCAAAGAAGTCCCAGGCTAATTCGGTTTCAAGCATTTTTGCGTGGCGGGAGGCGCCGCGCTCAGTCCAAAGATAAAGGCTGCGAGCCTTTGATGATATTTGCACACTGCTGAAAGAGTTGCGCAAATTTTCGACTTCATCACCCTCAATTCGAAAGTAATGCTTACCCTCAACAAAACGCATTTTATTGCGGTTAAAGTTATTCGTGATGTTTTGCGCTGTTGTACCGTAGCCGCTTGCTAAAGATTCCGTAGTCACTACGCGCTGATTGCGATAAGTGATCACCGGCACCGATGAGTGATTAACGGAAATTACTGATGAAGTGCTATTTTTGGGCGTAGCGGTGCCCATAACATGATGATTGCTCATATTATCTCCATACTCTGATTGTTGCGAAGGGCCTGCACGCCCGTTTCGCTTGCACTTTCCGACATTACTGCCATATCGACCAATATTCAACCCACAGCTGGACATATAACCACCTCTTTTTTATATGCCGTTATGGTTATCTCAACTTTTCCCTTCGGTACTATTGGCCCCCATTCCACCAGCATGCGCTTAATCTGGCTGTCGTCTTCCCAGACACCCGCATGCGTCAGCGCGTCAAACAGAGCCTTGTTGTAATTATCGATATCCCGGCGGCGCGCATCCGGCGGGTACAGAGTGATTTCTACCGCTGCCAGTTCAGTCGATGGCTTCGGGAGACGTCGTAATTGCTCAATGATCGCCACGCAGGCAGCGCTCTGGTATTTACGGCCATCAACACTAATGAGGTGACGACCGGCCAGCGGCCCCTTGTTAGGGGCGCGCCAGTAAGTGTTCACGCTCGGAGGGAACGGGAGCACAAGTTTCATGCCACCTCCTGTTGTTGCATTGCACATAGTTCCGGAAGATTTGCCTCCACCAGCGCCCTAGCGAATGGTGGTGGTACCGCATTACCGCAGCGGGCTACCTGCTTATCTTTTGCATAGCGATTTCCACGGTAGTCCTGATCAATAACGTATCCATCCGGGAAGCCCTGCGCTTTGTAGAGTTCATGCGGCTGCAACATGCGCATTCCAATATCAACGATCTGGTATTTAACCCCATCGATCGTTACCAGCCATTCATCGTCACTTTCCCCGCAATACGTCTCGAGAAATGTGCGCACCTCACCCACGTGTTGGCCACCAGCGGTGATTGTTGGCATAGGCACATCAAGGCGTTGCCCGTCGCGGCATGTTCCACGCAGTTTCACCAGATGAGAGGCAACAACCGCATGATGATCGACAGTGGTCACTGAGTGCGCGGGTTCATCCATACTGACACCCGGCCCCGTATAGTTACCGCCGTAGTGTTTAGCCAGGAACGCACCTACCAGTTGAGATTTACCGCCACCGCCAGCGGTGATGGTTGCGCTCGGTTCGTCTGCCCGGTGGCCGACGCTGGCCCCAAACTGGCGGGCTATCACTGGCGCAACAAGACAGGCGCGGGATTGCTTCAGAATGGTATGAGCAGGTTTATCCAGCGGGCGCGGTTTAGCCTGGTATTCACTACCACCATTACCCGCCAGGAATGGCGTCAGTGCAGCCTCAACAATCCCGAGTGCATGCCCATTCCCACCTGGACGTTTTGATGTGCCAGCGGTTACCGTCGGGACAGGTTCGGTAACGGGCTGCCCGGTTGCGCCAGTGCGGAATTTTGTCAGATGTGGAACAGCTAACGCGTAACCGTGGGTTTTAGTAATAGTTTGCAAAGGCTCGTCCAGCTTCTGACCGCGGAAACAGTCGTAACTCGTTTTGGTGCTGGTGTGATTGCACTTCACGATAAACGGCGACGCACTTTCGATAACAAAGCGCTGTATACCGCGCGCGATCCGCTTCAGAGTGTTCTCCGCCAGCGGTTTTTTGCGGTCGAAGATGGACAGTGCTGGAACATTCCAGTCGATACATTCCGCAGCGGTACGCCATGGCATCAGCCTGCCGCTCTGTACCTCCAGAGACTTAGGATCCCCATGGGTAACAGCAGGCCACTGGATTGGGCAGCCATCGCAGCGCATAACCATAAAGAAGCGTTTGCGGATCGTCGGCGTACCGTAATCACACGCGCGCAGTTCACGATAATCGACATCATATCCAAGCCCATCCACCAGCTGTTGCGCCTGCTCGCTACCTCTTTCAATAGACAGAAACTCACAAACCTCTGACAGTGCCGGGTGATCAGCAGGAATGCCAGTGGACAACATGCCGACAAATGCATTGAATGTTTCGCCAGTACGGGCAGGATCCGGACGCATTTCATCGGCCAGCAGAGGTCCCCACGTTTTGAACTCTTCCACATTCTCCAGCATCATCACACGCGGTCGCTTTGCCAGTGCCCAACGCAGAACAATCCAAGCCAGACCGCGTATCTCTTTTTTCACAGGCTTTGCGCCTTTGGCCTTTGAGAAGTGTCGGCAGTCCGGGCTAAACCATGCCAGCCCAACAGGATTACCGCCGGTGGCGGCTAACGGATCCACGTCAAATACGGATTCACAGTAATGCAGTGTGTCAGGGTGGTTCGTCTTGTGCATCGCAATGGCGTTTTCGTCGTGGTTGATTGCAATATCCACGCTGCGCCCGATCGCCAGCTCAATACCCGTCGATGCGCCACCGCCACCAGCAAAGTTATCAACGATAATCTCACGCATGGGTTACCCCCTGCATGCTGCCAACAAGACCACGCGCAATTGTGATAATTTCGCTGGTGGCCGTTCGTTCCAGCCAGAGTTGATTGATGTTGGCTTTCAGCTTGTTCTGCTGAACCTCGCTTAATACATCAACGCCTTCCACCTGGTTAAACACCAGACCAACCTCGAGAGGCCAGATACGCGATTCGACTTCTGGTAATGTCAGCGGCGCAGTTGGCTGTGCTGTTTCTGCTTGCTGGGCCTTGCCAGCGGCAAATGTGACCAGCGACATAAATGCCTTCCCTTTTTCCTCCAGTTCGGTACGGTTGATGTAGCTGAAACGCTCGCCGCGCCAGGACTTATCGAAGATTGCAATGGCGCCAGCAAAGAAAGCACCGGTAGGCTTCTGCTTATCGTCAGCAGGAACAAACCACACTGGGAGATCGAACCCAATACGACCGCGGATAAACATGACGTGATCGGCGTCTTCCGGCCACCACGTTTCACTTGTCGCTGCTTTAATGAGGAACACGTAACGCCCACCCTTTTCACGCATCTCCATTGTGTGATCCATGATGTGGGTCATGCCGGTAATCGCCTGTTTCTCATGGTACTGGGAGCGGCTATAGGGTGGATTTCCGAATGCGGCACCGCCGATTGATTCCAGTATTTCCGCCCAATCCTGTGTCAGCGCGTTATCTTCGGCGGTGTACCATGCCGGGCACTTCGCGTTGTCGTCGTCAGCAAACAAATCCAGAACTAATGGACCAAATAGCGCGTTGATCCCCCAAAAAAGCAGATCCGGTGTCCGCCACTGATCGCCAACTTCTTTCAATTCGTGAGCTGGTTTGCTACGCAGTGCCGCCAGCGCCTGGCAATATTTATTGGTCATCATGAACGGAACCCCGAATTTTCTGGCAGTGAGTAATCAACACTCTGGAAGTTTGCGCGGCTGGCTGAGTTAGTCTCCCATTTGCCGTTAACGCGTTCAGGCCGGCCAGCACTGGACCATTTGGTCGCGCTTTGCAGGTAGCCAGGGAAGTTTTTTGGAATGAACAGAGTTGCCGGGCGGAGGTATTGCGCCTGCTCGCTATCACGCCAATCGGCATTTTTGTAATCCACTACCAGGCACAGGTCATCAACCGTGAATTGTTCCCGAAGACGGGCGCGAATATTCTCCAGCGACGTGCTGCATACCTGGTAGCGTGAGCCAGTAGTCTGGTTCAGGTAAGACAAAACCTGTCTGGCCTGATCAGTAATCACAACCTCAGGGTCTGGTTGCGCCGCAACCGAACAAAAGGGTTTTGAAGTTACTTGTGGATCTTGTTTTGATTTTACTGACGGATCCCCACCAGATTCTGACGGGTCAAAACCGCTGTTTTTGCCAGATTTCGACGGGTCAGTTTTTGAGGCGTCAAATTTTGATGCGTCAGATTTTGACGTGTCAGAATCTGACAGTTGAGAAAATGCGGCAGTCTGAAGTTTCGCCACATTCAGGCGGTACACGTTAGAAGCATTACGGTTACCATTACGGCGCTGTGTACGCGTGAGCCAGCCATCTTTTTCAAGCTTTGCGATTGCCGTTCTGATAGTGCTCGGGCCCGCGCCAAGCTGGCGAGCGATAGTTTCAATTGACGGCCAGCACACACCTTCATCGCTGCTGAAGTCAGCAAGGCGAGCCATGATCGCAACACTAGACAACTTCATGCCCGACGATGCGCAACCATCCCATACGTAGCCGGTTAATTTAGTGCTCATGATCGTCCGTTATCTCCCTGAACTTTTGCCTGAAATGCTCAAGTGGGCTGAAGCATTCGTGTGGATAGCCATCTCGCAGGTAGATAACGCGCTGTGTTTCTGGCTCCCAGCGGATAACACGGACTGGCACTCCGCGGTGATCTTTGAACCTTCGGTTAAGTTCGCGCACAGGCGTTTTGCCCTCCGATAGTAGACCCCCACAATTACGGCAGCCTGGCTGTGGTTACATGACACCCAGCGATTTGATACTTTGCATTCATACCGAAACAGCGGAAGACCCGGCACCGGGATCATTCGTAGTTGCGGTAAGTGAGGATTTGCGATTAAATTGCTCATGCGGATTATTTCTCCATACTCGAAGAGTTGTTCGCCAAGGCGCCCGGAGCTGCACACTCGCGGGCGTCACTCTTTTCTGGAAGGCAATAGACTCGTGAAATCAGGTTCAGAAACGTCATAAGCGTTACCCGGAACTGGTAGGCGATTTCGTTCAGACTGTCCCACTCCCCTTTATCAACCACACCATCATCGATGTATCGACGATATGCGTTAACCAGGTCACCAAGCCTGCCCACCAGCTCAGCCAGCTTTAAACCAATCTCTTCGTTCTCTGTTTCTGGTGCCGCGCCCGGGATATGGATCCCGTTATCTGTTTGGCGAGAAAACGCATCAGCTATGTAGCTAACACCGGCGGCTTTCTGTAGCACCATCGCCCACCCCATAGGGAAGATCTGATCCCCATCCACACGAAGGCGGTTAAACAGCGCATTCTCTGTTACCCCCAACCATTCCGCCGCCTCGGCATAGCCTCCAGGCAGGTCGGTAATCGTCTTTTTAATCGCGGACACCAACCAGGCTGGCTGACGTTCAACTTTCCAAATAGGTTCGTTACCCACGGTTAACCCCTTATTCCTGTGGTTTTATGTCTGTACTCGCGCCTGTACAGTTCGAATAGCGATGTGGGTAAAGAATTTCTAGCTCATTGATTTTTCCCGAGAAGAAACGGACTAGACGTTCAGCAATATCTAGGGAAGCAATTTGCTGCCCTCGCTCTATCCGACTTAGATTTCCCGGGTCGATATCAACCCCTTTTGCTACACAGGAAAGAGTCATACCTTGCGATTTACGCAAGATTCGTAACGGTGATTGCATATACCCTCCTTTAATTGCGTAATACGCATATTAATTGGAACGTACGACTTGCGCAAGTTGCTTTGCACATCACGCAAAAAAAACATGTAATAGACGCATGAACATAGGAAACCGCATAAGAGAACTTCGCACAGCGAAGGGTCTAAAAATCGCTGATCTTGCTGAAGCCGTTGGTGTCGACGGAGCTAACATCTCGCGCGTAGAAACCGGCAAACAGAAGTCATTTACTGAACAATCACTTAGCAAATATGCTCAAGCTTTAGGCGTTAGCGTTGCTGATCTATTTACTCCAGGCGGAAATAAAACTACTGTATGTGAATACAGTGGTAGTAACCCACATTCTGGAGATGGATCTGTGTTTAGAGTGGAGATTCTTGATGTAAGTGCCAGCGCTGGTGGTGGCTTTATTCAAGGCAGCGATATTATTGATGTCATCAGGTCAATCGAATACAACAATGAACGTGCGCTAGCGATGTTCGGCGGAAGAACGGCAGATCAAGTAAAAGTAATCAACGTTCGAGGCGACAGTATGGCTGAGACTATCGAACCTGGTGATCTTCTCTTCGTTGATATCTCTATTCATGAATTCGATGGTGATGGAATATATGTATTTGGTTTTGATGATAAAATTTACGTCAAACGATTACAGATGATACCTGATAAGTTGTTGGTGATATCGGATAACCCAAAATATAGAGAATGGTCTGTGGATGAGACAAACG
Organism: Citrobacter sp. RHBSTW-00029; assembly: GCF_014104295.1. Classification (NCBI taxonomy): domain Bacteria; kingdom Pseudomonadati; phylum Pseudomonadota; class Gammaproteobacteria; order Enterobacterales; family Enterobacteriaceae; genus Citrobacter; species Citrobacter sp. RHBSTW-00029. The sequence goes on along the minus strand of NZ_JABXRT010000001.1, from coordinate 1,262,064 downwards.
AACACCGTTTTTACATTTTTGGGAAGGTAATGATAAGCCAATCTCAATCATTCAAACGCCACGCCTGACACTACATATCAATGTTGAAACCGCCTTTACGGCGGTTTTTTTACGCCTCGATATTGCGCAAATCGCAATTTAATACTTGCGTTATTCGCAATTTAATTTTATTGTCTACTCCATAGCGAACAGGCAGGATGCCCACGAAGTAGCCGCCGGTGGCATATGAATAACCGGATGATTCGCTGACAGGTGTCTTCGGGAGGGGTAACAGAGACGCGGTCTGATTAACCGCAACTCGTAGTCAAATTCCTATAGCTGGTGGCGATACCCAAGCCAGGAATACCAAAACCAGCAGGAGTGTTAAGGGCAAGGGCTAATCACCCCCTTAGCACCCCGCCCGAAGATACCTACCACCGCGCCTGATGTGGTTAAAAGCAGGCCAAAGCAATAACAAGTAACTCCCTGTTCTGGCGGCCCGGTGTTTTCCCGTGTACTTCCGGTAACCGCCAGCCTTTTTCAGGGCACAACATGGAAGCGCACTCCTTCACTTACCAGTTATGGGTGACAGGTGTGAAACAGGTGGAGTGCGCTTCCAGTTGTGGTGAATTGCAGTCCATCGAGACAACCAGAAGACAAGCGTCTGGCGCCACAACTTGAATACTGCGTGAAGTGTTGGCGGTACCAGTTACATCCCATCAATTAGCTGGTACCGCCCTTTTTACACAACAGAAAAGGGTATCACCGTGTGACGGGCTCATAACCCAATCCACCCGGGCAAGAGGATGGCGATTGCAGTCGCCTACAAATGCAGGTGCCCTTCTCTGTTGTGTATGGAGAAAGTTCGGCGGTGGCAGCCGCCTTAACGAGGGTAAAACCATGAGTAATGACCGCATGACCGTAGTGCCAGATTTTCTTGGCGAACTGGATGCCGGCGTCTTCATGAACAAAATCGCGGCAGCACTTAATACCACCGCGCTTGGCGTTCTGAACAACGGCAACAAAGGCAAAGTAGTCCTCACCTTTGATTTTGAGCGCATGGGAAACTCCGTCGAAGAGAAGCGCGTCAAGATCAAGCACAAGCTGAACTACAGCACCCCGACACCGCGTGGTAAAGCCTCCGAAGAGGACACAACCGAAACCCCTATGTGGGTCAACAAAGGCGGGAAGCTCACCATCCTGCAGGAAGATCAGGGGCAACTATTCGGGATCACCGGCGCGGTGGATGGAAAGCTTAAAGCGGCTCAGTGATCCGCAGCAACAAACTCACTGATACCACTTCGAACATCAGCAATTAAGGAATTTTTATGTCTCAGTTAGACAGCGGCACATTCAAGCAGGTCAAAGACCTGGTTCTTTCCGGTTATCACCTGAATGATATTCATGGCCTGGCTTGCCCGACCGCATTACTGCCAGATGGTACTGCCGTTGAAAGCCTCGAGCGCTTTTCTCTGGAGCGTTTCCGCTTTCGTGGCGCAATGACCACAACCAGTATTGACGACTTCGCACGTTATTCTAAAGGTTACGCCAGCGCTAGCGAGCCAGCTCGTTGCTTCATTGACGCTGACAACATGACCGCCCGTTCAGTGTTCAACATCGGCACCCTGGATAATCCAGGTCACGCCGATAACGTTGCTTCAATCACCCTGAAGAAAACCGCCCCGTTCCGAGCGTTACTGCAGATCGATGGTCAACGCCTGAAGCAAAAGCAAATCGCGGAATGGCTGGAAGACTGGAGCGATTACCTGCTGGCGTTTGATGCTGATGGCAATACGATGCAGATTTCACAGGCGGCTCAGGCTGTGCGTCGTATCACTATTCAGCAAGCAACACAGCAGGACCATGAAACTGGTGATTTCGCTGGTAAAAAATCTCTGATGCAAAGCGTTGAAGCAAGCAGCAAAGACGTAATGCCTGTGGCGTTCGAGTTCAAATGTGTGCCGTATGAAGGTCTGGGTGAACGCCGCTTTAGCTTGCGTAACAGCCTGCTGACTAGCGATGAACCCTGCTTTGTTCTGCGCATCGTCCAGTTGGAAGCCCAGGAAGAAGCGATCGCCAACGAATTCCGTGATTTGCTGATCAGCAAGTTCGACGGTGAATCAGTGGAAACTTTCATCGGTAACTTTAAAGCGTAATTGCTCTGCATTAAATCCCCGGCGCCGCGGGGATTTATTGAAGCGTAATTCAATTAATTATCGCCACCCGGCGAGGGATTCGTACAACCAAAATCTGCGCGGTGCAGCGCGCTAATATGGAGAAAACCATGAGCTATATTCAGACATTATCCGGCAAACATTTTAATTACCTCGATATCCAACAGGACGATATCGTGATCGAAGATATCGCCACCGCGTTGTCTCATATCTGCCGCTTTGCAGGGCATCTTCCTGAGTTTTACAGCGTCGGCCAGCATAGCGTTTTAACCAGCCACCTCGTTCCGCAGGAGTTTGCATTAGAAGCACTGCTTCATGATGCCGCCGAAGCCTACCTGCAGGATATCCCCTCGCCTCTTAAGCGCCTGCTACCGGATTACCAGGTGATCGAAGCTCGCGTAGACGCAGCTATTCGCCAGAAATTTGGCCTACCGACGGAACAACACCCAACTGTGAAATATGCCGATCTGGTGATGCTCGCCAGCGAACGCCGCGATTTTGAGGTTGACGAAGGTTCCGTGTGGCCATGCCTCGAGGGAGTTATCCCAACGGATTTATTCATTATCAATCCAGTCCGTCCTGGCCAGTCATACGGCATGTTCATAAATCGCTTTAACGAGTTGATGGAGCAGCGCCAATGCGCCGCATGAAGGTAAAAGAACTCGTAGCGGAGGCTTTTGCCTCCGTTGCTGAACTGCCACCAAAGCATGCACCGCTTATGCGCGAAGTCGCCACCAGACTGGACGCTACGTTCGCAGCATTAAAAGAGTCTCTGGTGCAACTGGAACAGGAACGTAAAGGTAAAACACCATGACCGTATTTGAATATCTCCAGGCTCATCCGAATACCACCAGCGGTGAAATCGCCAAAGGTATGAACTTGGGTGCAGTAACAGCCTAACCATGATGTTTAACCAGCTGTTGAGTAAAGCCAGGAAAGGAACAGTCCAATGACCACTATCGGAAAACCGACATACGAAGAACTAGAGAAAAAATGTGCATTGCAGCAATCAAAACTGGCTGCGATTAACGAGTTGATGAGTGTCGTGGAAAAGGCCAGTGATATCGCAAAAGCTGGTATCGAAGAGCTGCAATCACAAAACGCAGACCTTGCAGTACAGCTCGCTAACGCCGAGAGCAAGTGCAGGGATCTGGCGGCGGAGAATTCGGGGCTGAAATCCGGGCAGTCATTTTTCATGTACAGCGATGAAACGGGATTTGAAATTCATAAAGCCCAGGATGCAGCCATTGCATCTGCCAAAGACATGATCGCTGTATGTCGCGAAGAGGCGGCGCAAGACGGTTGGCCGGAAGATGCCGACACCATCTGCTGGGGGGTGATTATGCAGAAAGCGATAGAAATGGATTTCGAAAAACCTTCCGAGCAAAACGGCTGGATTGGCTGGTCTGAATACAAGCTTAGCCCTGATATCGAAACCCCAGCAACCGACGCTTTCCTAGCTGAAGTGCGGGCGCAGGGTGTGGAAGCTTTGGTATTGCGCCGCAAAACTGCTGCAAGAATTGCTAGAGAACGTGATGATTTACGTGCTGCTGATGATCTCGAGGGTGAAGCCTGCCGCGCTCAGATGTTTGCTGATGATATTCGCCAGGAGGCCAGACTTCGCAAAGGAGTCGCGCTATGAGCGATTACATGAAGCCAGGTGAAGTCCGCTGCTGGAAATGCGGAGAGTGGATATTCAGCAACGAACTGGAGAGCGCTGACGGATTTTGCCCTAATTGCTCAGCAGAAATTTGCACTGATGAACCGCCATATATCAACGATGAGCAGGAGACTGCTCAATGACAGCACTCAACAAACAGGCGCTGCGTGAAGAATTCCAGCTCATGCAAGACCATTACAGCGACCCGGCAGACCGCAAGCGCCAGGTGATTTACATCGCCGCAGAAGCGCTGCTGGATGAGCTGGAAGTCAAAGACTCCACGATAGCAGAACACCGCAAGGTGCTAAACAGCCTAGCAGCTGTAGCCCGTCGCTACCTTCCGGATTATGACGAGCATCCTGAAATTCAGGCCGCTGACGAATTACTTGATACCGCCGCTGGCATTGGCGTGAAGGGGGATTGAGCTATGTGGCGAGGAACAAATCGCGGCGGCAGCCAGATGATACTCACTTCCTACGAATACGACCCGGAAACCAAAAAATCAAAGTCTGCTTATCTCCTACGGCATCACAGCAAAGTTAAGCAAACAACGCTTGAGCAAAAACTTGTTGTTGAGAACGATGCGTTTGGTCGGTTTAAACCGATGGTCGAGCTTGCCGACTTTCCTGAAAGATTAAGCGAACGAGAAGCGATGCTGAAGCTGGCCGACTGGCTACACCGACTTGGCGTGGCGATTGAAGATAACTGGAGTACACCATGACAACCAACAAACTACCTGAATGGCGCAAGTCGCTAAACGAGGCTGTAGAAAACTATCAATCCACTCGCGCCTGGTATGAAGAAAATCAGGACAGCCCATCAGCCGAGCAGGATATGGACGCGGCGGCGGGTGAGATTGAAAAGTTGATAAAACAGTATGGGGTGCTCATCGTTTTAAATTTGCTGGATGAGATAGACGAGCTACAGGAACACCGCAAGGCTGATAGCCAAGCGCAAGCCACGCTAAATCGCCTTGCTGTGATTCTTCACGGCTCAGAGGTTGATTTAAACCTGCTAACGGCAACGGCTCAATCGCTGATGGATCGTTGCAAGGCTGGCAACTCTTCAGTAGCTACAGAATGAAGTAACCGGATGCAGCCGGTTTAAGTGGAGAACTATCTATGAGCGGACAGAACCAACGTTTTCTTACTCCTGATGACCTCTATCAATTAACTGGTTATCGTCGCCCTTCCCTACAGTGTAAAGCTCTGAGTGATAGTGGGGTATTTTTTATCCTACGTAAGGACGGCAGACCAGGAACAACATGGGATCATGTATCAAACCCGGTTGGCCTTAAGTTGATAGTGAACAATCCAGAGGAAGAAGAACCAAACTTTAAGGATATGTAATGTCTAGAGCTCGCAAAAACCCTGAGGATAACTGGATGCCTCCTCGCGTTCGACGGGGAAAATCTGCTTATGAGTTTCGTACAACAGATGGTCGTACCGTCAGGTTGTGTAATCCTGATCTAACAAAATCGCAGGTATGGGCAGCTTACGAAAACTTCATAAACGATTTAAAGGTTAGTACGAACTTCAACGCACTTTGTGAAGAGTTCTTTAATTCCGGTGATTTCCACGAGTTAGCAACTGAAACACGTAAAGACTACAGAAAATACGGTTCAAAGGTAAATGTTGTCTTCGGGAAAATGAAGCCGGATAACATCAAGCCAGAGCACATCAGAAAATATATGGATAAACGAGGTGTTAAGAGCAGGGTTCAGGCAAACCGCGAGAAAGCATTTATGTCCAGGGTGTTTCGGTGGGCATACGAACGAGGAAAGGTGAAGATGAATCCTTGCCATGGCGTAAAGCAATTTAAAGAGCAGGCTCGGACCCGTTATATTAGCGATAGGGAATATGATGCACTTTATAGCGTTGCTTCTATTCCCGTTAAAGTTGCAATGGAGTTGGCATATCTATGTTGCGCCCGCCAGGGAGACATTCTTGACCTCAAAAAGAGTCAATTATTGAGCGAAGGAATTTTAATTCAGCAGAGTAAAACCGCAGTTAGCCAGATCAAGGCCTGGACAAAACGTCTGGAGGATGCCGTTAATCTTGCTGACAGCATTCATCTCAACAACGGTATGGTAAGTATTTTTGTCATCCACCAGCCATCAGGTCTGCGATATACACGCGATGCTTTTAATGCACAATGGATGAAGACTAAAAAAATTGCTGCTGAAAAATATCCAGACCTCGATTTCCAGTTCACTTTCCATGATCTAAAAGCCAAAGGAATTTCTGATCTTGAAGGTACTCTGAGTGAGAAGCAGGAAATTTCAGGTCATAAAAACGCGTCGCAAACAGCGAGATATAATCGAAGAATTTCAGTTGTTCCGGTCGTCGGGGGGCAGTAATGCCCTCTTTTTTATGGCGAAGCTGAATGGCGAAACCATGGTGAATATAGGGCACAAAAACAAAAAAACCACCCGTAGGTGGTTTCACGACACTGCTTATTGCTTTGATTATTCTGTTCTTTCCCATGGTACCCGGAGTGGGACTTGAACCCACACAGCGCGAACGCCGAGGGATTTTAAATCCCTTGTGTCTACCGATTCCACCATCCGGGCTCGGGAAGAAATTGGAGGCGCGTTCCGGAGTCGAACCGGACTAGACGGATTTGCAATCCGCTACATAACCGCTTTGCTAACGCGCCGAAATCTTCTGGCTTTACAGCTAAACATCCGCAAATGCCGATGTTTTAAATTTGGAGCGGGAAACGAGACTCGAACTCGCGACCCCGACCTTGGCAAGGTCGTGCTCTACCAACTGAGCTATTCCCGCATCACCAAGTAACTTTGTTAATCACTTGATTTTGTTATCGTCTGGCAATCAGTGCCGCCGTTCGATGCGTTGCATTCTACTTACCTGACGCAATGAGTCAACGATATTTTTCACCACTGACGATCGTTTGCTGAAATTTGCGGCGAAACGATCACTGATCAAGCAAATCTCCCCGTGCAGCGCTCAAATACTGGAACATTGACCATAAAGTCAGAATCGCGGCGACAAAGAAAAGTGCAATCCCGGCATACTCTACCCAGATATTTGGGCGCCACAGCAGCCATGCCAGCGCCGCCATTTGCGATGTCGTTTTGACTTTACCGATCCACGACACCGCCACGCTGCTACGCTTGCCAAGTTCTGCCATCCATTCACGCAGCGCTGAAATGATAATTTCACGCGCGATCATCGTGGCGGCAGGCAATGTCACCCACCAGCTGTGGTAGTGCTCCGTCACCAGCACCATCGCAATAGCCACCAGGACTTTATCTGCCACCGGATCGAGGAACGCCCCGAAACGGGTGCTTTGGTTCCAGCGGCGCGCCAGAAAACCGTCAAACCAGTCGGTAACGGCCGCGATACAGAAAATCAGCGCGCAAACGAAGGGAGCCCAGGTGAATGGCAGATAAAACGCCAATACAAAGAATGGGATTAGAATGACGCGAAACAGCGTGAGCAATGTAGGGATATTAAATTGCATATGACGGATAACTATCTGTTGTCAGTGAAATTACCCCTATGTTGCTACAGAGGGCTTAATGTTTCAACGAGTAGAAGATCTTTTCTGCCAGAGCTTGCGAAATACCCGGCACTTTTGCAATTTCTTCGACACTGGCGTTACGAAGCCCTTGCAAACCCCCCATATATTTCAACAACATTTGTCGGCGCTTAGGGCCAACGCCTTCGATGGTTTCCAGCGTACTGGTGCTTTTCACCTTCGCCCGTTTTTTACGGTGTCCGCTGATGGCGTGATCGTGAGACTCATCGCGGATATGCTGAATAACGTGCAACGCAGGAGAGTCCGGCGGCAGGCTAAACCCCTCGCCTTCCGGTTCGAAGAACAGGGTTTCCAGGCCAGCTTTGCGATCTGCCCCTTTTGCCACACCCAGTAACAGAGGATGCTGTTTATCCCAGGGCACGTCCAGTTCAGCAAAAACAGCTTTCGCCTGCCCTAGCTGGCCTTTACCACCGTCGATCAAAATAACATCTGGGATCTTACTTTCTTCTATTGCCTTACCGTAACGCCGACGCAGTACCTGGTTCATCGCCGCGTAATCATCACCCGGCGTAATACCCGTAATGTTATAGCGACGATACTCTGCGCGCAGCGGCCCGTTAGCGTCAAAAACCACGCAGGAGGCAACGGTCTGCTCGCCCATCGTGTGGCTAATGTCAAAACATTCCATGCGTTTCACCGCAGGCAGTTTCAGCACGGATGCCAGCGCCGTCAGACGTTGGGTAATAGTGGACTGCTGGGAAAGTTTGGTGGTTAACGCCGTAGCCGCATTGGTACGTGCCAGCTTCAAATATCGGGCGCGATCGCCTCGCGGTTTCGTCTGGACGTTAATCTTCCGCCCGGCCAGTTCAGACAAAGAGTCAGCCAACAGCGTCTTATCGCTAAGATTAAAATCAAGCAGGATCTCCCCAGGCAAGGTACGCACCTGGCTACCCTGTAAATAGAACTGCCCAACGAAGGTTTCAACTACCTCGCCCAGCTCCGTTCCCCCTGGTACTTTAGGAAAATAGCTGCGACTGCCTAACACTTTACCCTGACGAATGAACAAGACGTGTACACAGGCCATTCCGGCATCAAATGCCACGCCGATAACATCCAGATCGTCGCCAGTATTGGAAACAAACTGTTTTTCAGTGACACGGCGAACCGCCTGAATTTGGTCGCGGATGCGTGCGGCCTCTTCAAACTCAAGGTTCTGGCTGGCCTTCTCCATCCGGGTTATCAGTTGCGTTAACACCTGATCGTCTTTGCCGGATAAAAACAGCCGTACATAGTCGACCTGCTGTGCGTACTCTTCTTCACTCACCAGACCGGCGACACATGGCCCAAGGCAGCGGCCAATCTGATATTGCAAACACGGGCGTGAACGGTTGCGATAAACGCTATTTTCGCACTGACGTATTGGGAAAATTTTCTGCAATAGCGCCAGCGTCTCGCGGACGGCATAACCGTTAGGAAACGGTCCAAAGTATTCACCTTTAGCATGCTTGGCGCCGCGATGCGTCGCCAGACGCGGATGGGTATCGCCACTGAGGAAAATAAAGGGATAGGATTTATCATCGCGCAGCAATACGTTATAGCGCGGCTGGTACAGCTTGATGTAATTGTGCTCAAGCAATAATGCTTCAGTTTCGGTGTGCGTCACCGTGACATCAATCTGCTGAATTTGTGCCACCAGCGCTTCGGTTTTACGCGACGCGAGATTGCTGCGGAAATAGCTGGAGAGCCGTTTTTTCAGGTCTTTCGCTTTACCGACATAGATAACCGTCCCGGCGGTATCGTACATACGATAGACGCCAGACTGGCTGGTCACGTTTTTCAGAAACGCTTTAGCATCGAACTGTTCGGTCACAGGCTTGTTAATGTCTCCGCATTACACAGGCCATGGCGAATTGCCAGGTGAGTCAGCTCCACATCGCCATGAATGTTTAATTTACTGAACATTCGATAGCGGTAGCTGTTCACTGTTTTGGGACTAAGATTCAGTTGTTCTGAGATCTCATTGACCTTCTGGCCTTTGGTGATCATCAGCATAATCTGCAACTCGCGTTCAGACAAACTGGCAAACGGGGTTTCCGTTTTCTCTGGCTCAATCTGGCTAAGCGCCATTTGTTGCGCAATATCGGAAGCAATGTAGCGCTGCCCGGAAAAAACCGAACGAATCGCGCTCACGACTTCCTGAGGGGCGGCCCCCTTGCTGAGATAGCCCGCGGCTCCCGCCTGCATAACTTTTGCCGGCAATGGGTTTTCGGTATGAACAGTCAACATGATCACTTTAATGTCAGCCGAGGAACGCGCAATTTTGCGGGTTGCCTCCAGACCGCCAATACCGGGCATATTCATGTCCATCAGCACAACGTCGACGGCGTTAGTGCGGCACCATTTGACCGCATCTTCGCCGCAGCACGCCTCGCCGACAACTTTAATGCCTTTTATATCTTCCAGAATGCGTCGTATCCCTGCGCGCACCAGTTCGTGGTCATCAACAAGAAAAACGTTGATCAAAGGAATATCTCCAGAATAGGGATAACGCTACCGATAGTTAATCGGTCCTATGTTAACGGGTTTTATCTCAACTTTGAAATCTAAAAAACGCCCGACTTTCGATTTTGCTCTCGTTTTTGGAAATTAGATTGTACGAACCGTGGAAACTTTCACGGTTGAAGGCTGTTTGCCCGCGCTTATATCTGCATAGCTGTTTCAGAATAGTGACAAAAAATTCATATTCTTACGCTGAATGCTAAATAGGAAGGTAAGCTTGTAACAATAATTAACGAGTAAAATACTCGGAATAAACAATGAATGGAGAAAATATATGCACTGCAACATCTTGTTTATTTTAATCTCATTGGGTTTTGTTTGTGCAAAAAACAACCTCAGATATTTTTAGCCGAGCTTATGGTATACTCCGCCGCCTTGACGTTTGCCATCGCACTTTTTCATTGAAACATAACGAGGAAAATAAATGAGTACGCCTGATTTTTCCACTGCTGAGAATAATCAAGAACTGGCTAATGAAGTCACCTGCCTGAAGGCCATGTTAACGCTGATGCTGCAGGCTATGGGACAAGCCGATGCAGGACGCGTGATTCTTAAAATGGAAAAACAGATCGCGCTGATTGAGGACGAAACACAGGCCGCGGTATTTACCAGCACTGTTAAACAAATTAAACAGGCCTATCGTCAGTGATAAGAAACCGGCTGACAGCGATGCTCTCAGCCGGTTTTGCGTCTGACACTCAGAACGACATTTTATTCAGATAAGCCCTGTTGCAGCGGCATAACAAGCAATCTGTGTTTTGTTTGGCGCGTTAAACTTCTTCTGCATATTCTTCTGATGAAAGTTAACGGTATTTTCAGAGATCGACAGAATCATTGCTATCTCGGAAGAGGTTTTCCCCTCAGCGGTCCATTTCAGAATCTCTTTTTCGCGCTTGCTAAAACGCATCTCCGGCGCCATGACCATGTCATCTTCCAGCCGCATAAGTACTGACAGACTTTCTCGTACCAGCAGTTGCATCCTGAGTTCGACTTCATCCTGGGCATAGCGGCCATTACGCACACTTGCGCGTGAAACGGACAAAAAACCTAGCGCCCGATTTGGCAACATTAAGCATTGCGTCATCCCCTTGCGCAGACCGTGATTACGCGCGGCGTCCCACAGCGGTTGTGCGTCACGGAACAAGGCGTCATCCCACGGTAAGTGGCCCTGACTGAAGTTTTCGGGTTTCAGTACCGGATCGATAGCGAAATAATTTTCTGATTGGTAGTGTGCGACCCATGCTTTGGGATACGTCGTATGAAGTACCGTTTTAGGTCGGGTAAAGGGTACGGGATGCCGGACACAGAGCGCATAAAAATCGAACTCTAAGTGCTGCGTCTGAAGTTGTAATTCGTTATAGACATCCTCTGCCGCCGCCATTTCCTGAAAGCGTAACAGCATGCTCCGTCGCCAGGTGAAGAAATCATGATCCTGCATACTAAGTGGTAATGCCCCTGAGATTGATAATCATCCAAATGTACGAAACAAGCTAACACATAAATGTATTTTATATATGCAAATTATCGGACAAATAAGAAATTACTTGAGTGTAATGTAACAGCCCACAATGCTGACAGGATGAAGCAATAATAATAAAGCAGTAATTATAAATAGTTATGCAACAAGCACTCACCAAAAAAACTATTTCGATGAGTGCTCTCTGACCTTTTATTGCATCAGGAATTTTTCAAGAAACTGACGGGTTCGCGGTTGCTGCGGATGCGTGAATAATGATTTTGCAGGCCCCTGCTCCACTATCTTGCCCTGATCCATAAATATCGCCCGGTCAGCAACGTCACGCGCAAAACTCATTTCGTGCGTCACAATGACCATGGTGCGTTTTTCCTGCGCCAGTTGACGAATAGTATTAAGCACTTCGCCAACCAGTTCCGGGTCAAGCGCGGAGGTCGGTTCATCAAAAAGAATAACTTCCGGACGCATAGCCAGCGCCCGGGCAATAGCGACACGCTGCTGCTGACCGCCGGATAACCGCCGTGGATAGCTGCTCTCTTTACCCGCAAGCCCAACCTTTGCCAGAAGTTCACGCGCGCGCGCTGTCGCTTCCGCCTTCGGTTCGCCCTTCACAATTACCGGACCTTCAATAATGTTTTCCAGTACTGTGCGATGTGGAAATAAATTAAAGTTCTGGAACACAAACCCCACATGCTGGCGCAACTGGCGAATCTGTCCTTTCTGCTGGCTTAAGGAACGTGCGGTATCAATGGTAATATCTCCAACCTTGATGGTGCCCGCCTCCGGTTGTTCCAGCAAATTTATACTGCGCAACAGCGTGGTTTTGCCTGAACCGCTCGGCCCGATAATCGCCACGACTTCACCAGGCTTAACGTCCAGATCAATGCCGTGCAGTACCGTTTGCCCGTGAAATTTTTTCACCAGGTTTCTGACTTCAATAGTACTCATTTCGGATCTCTCTCCTGGCGGTTGAGTTGTTCTTCAAAATAGTTCTGCAGCGCAGAAAGCACCGTCGCCATGACCCAGTAAATCAGCGAGGCCGCCAGATACATAGTAAACACTTCCAGCGTGCGTGAAGTAATCAGCTGCGCCTGGCGGAACAGTTCCGGTACCTGGATGGTCGCGGCCAGTGATGTGTCTTTCACCAGACTGATAAAGCTGTTGCTCAGCGGTGGAAGCGCAACCCGCGCAGCCTGCGGCAGGATCGCCCTGCGCATCGTCTGCCACGGTGTCATACCGATACTCGCCCCGGCTTCCCACTGACCTTTATCAATGGAGGAGATGGCCGCACGCAGCGTTTCTGCCGCGTAAGCCGCAGTATTCAGCGACAGACCGATCATAGCAGCCGGGATCGGGTCCAGCTCAATACCAAACTGCGGCAGACCGTAGTAGATCATAAACAGTTGGGCAATTAACGGCGTACCGCGAAAGATAGAGATATAAAAGCGCGCCAGCCAGCGCACAGGCAACAGTGACGATAAACGCATTAGCGCCAGGATGAACCCCAGCACCAGGCCAAAAAACATCCCGCCGATACTCAGTTGGAGCGTAAATACCGCCCCTTTCAGCAGATATGGCAGCGAATCAATGACCAGTTGGATACTTTCTTGCATTAGTGTTTTTCTACCTGGTTGTCATACATGTGGATGGTAGGCAAACAACGCAGGTGCCCCACCGGTATGAATAAAGAGGATTGGCCCTTCATCTTTAAAGCGTTTCTGGCTGATACCGTCAATCAGGCCTGCCATCGCTTTACCGGTATACACCGGATCCAACAAAATGCCTTCCAGACGCGCCAACAGTTTTACCGCCTCCATGCCTTCTTCATTTGGCGTACCGTAACCCGGCGCAAAGTAATCATCCCACAGTAAAATATCTGCCGCCGCAGTCAGCTCCAGCTCACTGGCAATGGCCTGCTGCAGCGCAACGACTTTTGGTTTTTGGTCAGCAACGCTGCGCGAAACGGTGACACCGATAAGCTCAACGTTCGGCATCAATTGTTCCAGTCCTACCGCCAACCCGGCGTGCGTTCCTGCACTGCCCGACGCCACCACGACGGATGAAAGTTCTACGGCCCCTTCACACTGCTGAGCAATTTCCAGCGCGCTTTCGACATAACCCAATGCACCCAACGCGTTAGAACCGCCAACCGGGATCACATACGGGCGGAACCCCTGCGCTTCAATCCGCGTCGCCAGTTCCTGAAGCTGCGCATTCGGATCGGTCAGCGCATCACACATCTCAATCTGTGTATTAAACAGATCCAGCAGCAGACGGTTACCGTTACTGAGATAATTTTCCGCAGTCGTGCCTATTGGATTTTCTAACAGCGCCACACAGTGAAGCCCCAGCTTCGCCGCGACCGCCGCCGTCTGACGCACGTGGTTCGACTGGATAGCCCCTGCGGTGATCAATGTGTCTGCGCCTTCACGCAGCGCGTCCGCCGCCAGAAACTCCAGTTTGCGCAGTTTATTGCCGCCCATCGCCATCGGCGTGACGTCATCGCGTTTAATAAAAATATCGCGGCCGAGATAATCAGAGAAACGCGGGAGATATTCGAGCGGCGTGGGCGCACCAATAAATTCCAGACGGGGAAAGCGCGTTAAGTTATGCAGTGGCATAGAGCCTCCGGTGTTTACTCATCATCTTGTGGGCAACAAGCAGCCCAAAAGCCTGAGAGTAGAAGTTGTTGTGATGTTCTTTTTATTATGCACGTTCAGGCGCAATGGAATAAAAAAAGGCGCTGTTAAAGGCGCCTTTTTTATCCGGATGATGATTATTTAGTCACATCCGCTCCAAACCATTTTTCGGACAGGGCTTTCAGCGTGCCGTCTTTTTGCATATCGGCAATGGCTGCATCCACAGCTTTCAGCAGATCTTCATTGCCTTTACGTAGCGCCACACCAGATTCCTGGCGGGAGAAAGCTTCACCAGTCACGGCCAGTGTGTCTTTGGTTTTCTTCACCAGATCCAACGCTGCCAGACGGTCAACCAGAATGGCATCGATACGGCCTACGCGCAGATCCTGATATTTGGTCGGATCATCATCATAGGTACGAATATCTACGCCCTGCACGTTCTGACGCAGCCACTCTTCATAGTTGGTTCCCAGACCAACGCCGACTTTTTTACCTTTCAGATCGGCAGCAGTCTTAATAACGCCTTCGTTACCTTTCTTCACCAGCGCCTGGATACCAGAAACCGTATACGGGGTAGAGAAATCGTATTTTTTCTTCCGTTCGTCAGAGATGGTTACCTGGTTTATCACCACATCGATACGTTTGGAATCTAACGACGCCAGCATGCCGTCCCATTTGGTCGGCTTGAGCGAGGCTTTCACACCCAGATGTTTAGCCAGCTCCTCGGCAAATTCCACTTCAAAACCGGTCAGTTTGCCATCGTCGCCCTGGAAACTAAACGGGGGATAAGTCCCTTCAAGCCCCACCAGCAGCGTGCCGCGCTCTTTCACTTTATTTAACAGACCTTCGTCCGCAAATGTTTTTGCGCTCATACCCGCGACAAGTGCAACAGCCATTACACCCATCAGCGCCTGACGTCCCAGAAGTGCTAATTTCATAGTTACCCCGAATATTGTCATTAGTGACCATCATTTATGACCGAAGTGTAGAACGTTCGCCGTAATTCACAAACACGACTCTGTTACACCTTATTCGTTTTTAATATATATCAGAACTGGCTGTCCAGGCGGATTTCTGCATATGCCCCATATGTGTATGGGCTTTAAACTGCTCATACTTACGTAGCGCAATGCGGTAGTTATTGGTGCTGGTTTCTGGCAGCCACGGGGCGAGGTTTTCGTCGAGGAATCCTTCCTGCAGCAGGTCATGAGAAATTTTTTGTTCGGTCAGATGATTGCCGAGACGACGCAGGCGAACAACATATTCGCGCACCGTGCCGTGGCTCATTTCGGTTTGCTCAAACAAAAATTGTTTAAAGCCGATGATGTCAAAGAAGTCGCTTTGCTCTTTGCAATGCAAATCACCGCAGAAACGGCATAACGCCACCCACTCTTTTTTCTCCTGCGCCCATTCAGCATCATCAAGCAGCGTGTCCAGGCGGGAGATGGCTATCTTATTCACAATCTGCCCGCGACGAACCAGCGTGATCCTGTCAAGCAACTTAAAGCAATGGGCGCAATGCGTCTGGCTGTGTTTGAAATCTTTGAGGTAGCGGCTTAGTGGCCGTCTTTTTGATTGCTGCACCGTCATGAGAACTCCTGGTAGTCAATACGTTATGCGGCATTGTTCAGGGGCAAAGATTACCCCTTATAGCTTACCCAGCTTGGTGCGTAGACGTTTGATAGCCTGGCTGTGCAACTGACTGACCCGTGATTCGCCCACTTCCAGAACAGCACCAATCTCTTTCAGATTCAGCTCTTCCTGATAGTACAGCGTCAATACCAGCTTCTCGCGCTCCGGCAATGCATCAATCGCATCCATCACGCGCTGACGGAGGTTCCCCTCAAGAAGCTGTTGTAACGGGTTTTCTTGCTGATGTTCTTCTGTCACCAGCTCAATACTATCGCCATGCTCTTCCCGCCACTCGTCGTAGGAGAAGAGTTGGCTATTATTGGTATCAAGCAACATCTGACGATACTCTTGTACAGGGATCCCCAGACGCTCCGCCACTTCAGTTTCCGTCGCGTTACGCCCTAATTCCTGCTCCAGTTGCCCCATCGCCTGTGCCACTTCGCGGGCATTGCGCCGAACGCTACGCGGCACCCAGTCCCGGCTGCGTAGTTCATCCAGCATAGCCCCACGAATACGCTGCACTGCGTAAGTGGTAAATGCCGTTCCTTGCAAAGCGTCATATCGGTCAACTGCATTCAATAACCCGATGCCGCCCGCTTGTAGCAGGTCATCCAGTTCCACGCTCGCCGGCAAGCGCACCTGAAGGCGCAATGCTTCGTGACGCACCAACGGTACATAACGCTGCCACAGCGAGTGTTTATCCATTACACCTTCAGCGGTATACAGTGAATTCACGATAAACAGCCCTGCGTTAAATGAGTTATCGGCATGATTATCCGTTTCTGCAGGGGTTTTAATCGGGTGAATAGTGGGTGAAATGGGGGGTTATTTGGGGGTTACGGGTAAAGCGGAATGTAAAAAACCCCGCCGGAGCGGGGTTTGCGCGATAAGTGTAAATTAACGCAGCAGAGACAGGACGTTCTGCGTGGTCTGGTTGGCCTGCGCCAGAACAGAAGTACCCGCCTGTTGCAGAATGTTTGCACGAGACATGTTGGACACTTCGGTCGCGTAGTCAGCATCTTCGATACGGCTACGGGCTTCAGACAGGTTGTTTACGGTGTTACCCAGGTTAGTGATGGTAGAGTTGAAACGGTTCTGTACCGCACCCAGGTCGGAACGCAGGTCAGCAACTTTCGCCAGCGCCGCATCGATTTTAGCCAGCGGGCTTTCAGTTTTCGCGGTAGCGACTTCGTTTAGAGCCGTACCTGATTTGAAGTTGTGATCTTTTACGCTGGATGCCAGATACTGTTTTCCACCTACGGTAGCGATTTCAGTTTTACCGTTCACACCACCAAACTGAACAGCGGCTTCTTTGCTAACACCTTTATCGTCGGTATATGCAACAGTTTTAGCAGTGATTTTGCCGTCTTTATAATCAGCAGCGTAGTATTTGTCATCAACTTTGAGAGCATAGCCGCCATCAATAACTTTACCGTTTTTGTCTTCAAAAGACATTTTCACCAAAGTGGTATTGGTATCAGTTGCACCAGTAACGCCTGCATCAACCAGCGCTTTTGCTGCATCTGTTGTAACTGGGGTATCAACAACCTGATTTTTGGTAACAGTTTTAGTTTCTGCTTTGGTAATGGTTGTATCTTTAGCGCCAATGACCACGGCACCTGTATCGGGGTCAATGGTCGCCTTATACATACCATTACCTTTACCAGGATCAGTACTGGTTGAGTCTGTGATGTTTACATAATGCTGACCATCTTTAAACTCAACTGTCGCTTTACCCTCGCCTGCAGTACCACCCACAGCTGCATCAATTTCACCCTGAGTTGGTGCAGTGATGGTTACACCGTCTTTATAGGTACCTGCACCTACAACTGTAGCGGTAGTCTTATAACTATCCTGCACGCTCAGGCTATCCAGACCCAGCGTTTTGGAGTTGATTTCTTTCAGGTTGATATCGATGGTTTCGCCATCGTTAGCACCAACCTGGATGGTCAGGGTGTTGTCTTTCGCCAGTACTTTCACGCCGTTGAACTGGGTCTGACCGGATACGCGGTCGATTTCGTTCAGACGCTGAGTGATTTCAGCCTGGATGGAGTCGAGGTCAGACTGGGAGTTGGTACCAGTAGAAGACTGAACCGCCAGCTCACGAACACGCTGCAGGTTGTTGTTGATTTCAGACAGAGAACCTTCAGTGGTCTGTGCGATGGAGATACCATCGTTGGCGTTACGGGACGCCTGAGTCAGACCTTTGATGTTAGAGGTGAAACGGTTTGCAATCGCCTGACCTGCAGCATCGTCTTTCGCGCTGTTGATACGCAGACCGGAAGACAGACGCTCGATAGCGGAGCTCAGAGAAGACTGAGATTTGTTCAGGTTATTCTGGGTCAACAGCGACAGGCTGTTTGTATTGATGACTTGTGCCATGATCTTTTCCTTATCAATTACAACTTGATGTTATTGGGCTGTTGCCCACGGTTTCTGACCGTAACCCATGTATCGGCACCTTAAATTCGAACTTTAGAAAATTTTTACTTTCCGCCCATTTTTTTCTTAGCCCCGGAAATACCCGCTTTAATTACCACTATTCCGCGCATTATTTTTGCAAAACTATTATTAAACTTTGCGCGCAGATTGCCGATATAGCGGTTAACTACTGTTTGCAATCACAAGGAATTAGGCATGCCTTCATTTACATCACTGGGCGTTGGCTCGAACTTACCACTGGACACATTGCTGACAAACTTAACCACTGCTGAGAAAAAGCGCTTAACGCCCATTACCCAGCAGCAGAGCGCTAACACCTCGCGTCTGACCGCGTACGGTACGCTGAAAAGTGCATTAGAAAAATTTCAAACGGCGAATACCGCACTGAACAATGCCGACCTGTTTAAAAGCACCACGGCAACCAGCAGCACAGAAGACTTAAAGGTCAGTACAACCGCCGGTGCTGCTCCCGGTAAATATACCGTCAGCGTGTCCAAACTGGCACAAGCACAGTCGCTATCAACCACGTCCAAAATTACCTCGACCAAAGAACAGTTGGGCGATACCAGTGTTGATGAACGCACCATAACGATTTCACAACCGGGTCGTAAAGAACCCCTGGAAATCAAGTTAGGCAAAGGCGAAACCTCTCTGGAGGATATTCGTGACGCCATTAACGATGCGGACAGCGGTATTTCGGCAAGTCTGGTAAAGGTTAAGGAAGACGATTATCAGTTAGTGTTAACCGCGGAAAGCGGCACTGAAAGCGAAATGACCATCTCAGTCTCGAATGATTCGAAACTGAGCGATTTACTGTCCTATGACAGCAAAGCGGGCAGCGGCAAAATGAAGCAACTGGTCGGTGCGCAAAATGCGCAACTGACCGTCAACGGCATTGATATTGAACGTCAAAGCAATACCGTAACTGACGCACCGCAGGGCATCACGCTGCAACTGACCAAAGAAGTCAAAGATGCCTCTATCACGGTAACAAAAAGTGATGAAAAGGCCACAACGGCAATTAAAGCCTGGGTGGAAGCCTATAACTCACTGGTCGATACCTTTGGTACGCTGACTAAATATAAAGAAGTTGAACCGGGTGAAGCGGCCAGTGCAGATAACGGCGCATTACTGGGCGACAGTGTTCTCCGTACCATTCAAAACGGTATTCGTGCGCCATTTGCTAACAGCGGCAGCGAGTCCCCGTTTAAAACCATGTCTGAGATTGGCATTACTCAGGATGGCGGCACTGGCAAGTTAAAAATTGATGAAGAAAAACTGGCTAAGGCACTGAAAGATAACACAGCAGCGACCCGTGAACTGTTGGTGGGTGACGGCAAAGAAACCGGTATTACCACCAAGATTGCCACCGAAGTAAAAAGCTATCTGGCCGATGACGGTATTATCGACAATGCGCAAGATAATATTAACGCCAACCTGAAACTGCTGACTAAGCAGTATCTGACCGTGAGTAACAGCATTGATGAAGTCGTGGCTCGCTATAAAGCACAGTTTACCCAACTCGATTCCATGATGAGTAAGCTGAACAGCACCAGTACCTATCTGGGCCAACAATTTTCAGCGATGAATAATTCCTGATAACACGAGGTAAGCATGTATACCGCGAGCGGTACCAAAGCCTATGCACAGGTCAGCGTGGAAAGCGCCGTGATGAGCGCCAACCCGCATCAGTTGATCGAAATGTTGTTTGATGGCGCACATAGCGCCCTGGTGCGCGCTCGTCTGTTTATGCAGCAAGGCGATATCGTTGCCAAAGGTGAGGCATTAAGCAAGGCAATCAATATCATCGATAATGGTCTGAAGGCGGGCCTGGACCACGAAAAAGGAGGAGAGATCGCCACCCATCTTTCTTCGTTGTACGACTATATGGTTCGCCGTTTATTGCACGCAAATCTGAATAATGATTGTCAGGCGATTGAAGAAGTCGAAGGGTTGCTCGGAAACATCGCGGATGCCTGGAAACAGATCTCACCAAACGCGTCGTCCCAGGAGTCCCGTTAATGACCTCAGCCGTGGAGTTTATCAACCGTTGGCAGCGCATTGCGCTGCTCAGTCACTCGCTGCTGGAACTGGCGCAGCGAGGTGAATGGGACCTTTTACTGGAACAGGAAGTTAGCTATCTGCAAAGTATTGAAGTGGTCATGGAAGAACAAACTCCATCTGGCATCACGCGAAGCGTTCAGGATTTGATTGCCGGGTATATTAAACAGACGCTGGATAACGAACAGTTGCTCAAAGCATTACTGCAGCAGCGTCTGGATGAACTCAGCACGCTGATCGGTCAGTCAACCCGCCAGAAGACGCTAAATAACGCCTACGGTCGGCTTTCCGGTATGTTACTGGTTCCGGATGCGCCAACTGCCCCACAATAATTTCCCGCTTCGTCTGAATAATCTTCCATACTCCAGAGGTCGGCCAAACGGCTTCTGGAGCACGGAAGATGAAAAACCCCACCTTATTGCAGTACTTCCACTGGTATTACCCTGATGGCGGCCAGCTCTGGTCGGAACTCGCCGCACGCGCGGACGGACTGAATGATATCGGCATCAATATGGTATGGCTGCCTCCTGCCTATAAAGGTGCGTCCGGCGGATACTCCGTTGGCTATGACACCTACGATCTGTTTGATTTAGGCGAATTCGACCAGAAAGGCACTATTGCCACCAAATACGGCGATAAAAATCAGTTACTGGCGGCAATCGACGCGTTAAAGCACAACGATATCGCGGTACTGCTGGATGTGGTGGTCAACCACAAAATGGGGGCCGACGAGAAAGAACACATTCAGGTTCAGCGCGTAAACGCCGATGACCGCACGCAGATTGACGATGAGATTGTCGAATGCGAGGCCTGGACGCGGTACACCTTCCCTGCCCGTGCGGGTCAGTACTCTCAATTCATTTGGGACTACAAATGCTTTAGCGGCATCGATCATATTGAAAATCCCACCGAGGACGGCATTTTTAAAATCGTGAATGATTATACCGGCGAAGGCTGGAACGATCAGGTCGATGACGAACTGGGCAACTTTGACTATCTGATGGGCGAAAATATCGATTTTCGCAATCATGCCGTGACTGAAGAGCTCAAATACTGGGCACGCTGGGTGATGGATCAAACCCATTGCGATGGTTTTCGCCTGGATGCCGTCAAACATATCCCGGCATGGTTCTATAAAGAGTGGATCGAGCACGTCCAGGAGGTGGCACCCAGGCCGCTGTTTATCGTCGCGGAATACTGGTCCCATGATGTCGATAAACTGCAAACCTATATTAACCAGGTCGAGGGGAAAACCATGCTGTTTGATGCCCCTTTGCAAATGAAGTTTCACGAAGCGTCCCGCCAGGGTCGCGATTATGACATGAGCCAGATTTTCACCGATACGCTGGTGGAGGTCGATCCCTTTCATGCGGTGACGCTGGTTGCGAACCATGACACCCAGCCGTTACAGGCGCTGGAAGCCCCCGTCGAGGCGTGGTTTAAGCCGCTGGCCTACGCGCTGATCCTGCTGCGCGAAAACGGTGTGCCGTCGGTGTTCTACCCCGATCTTTACGGGGCACATTACGAAGACACTGGCGACGATGGCGAAACTTATCCTATCGACATGCCCATCATCGAACAGCTTGATGAACTGATCCTCGCACGTCAGCGCTTCGCTCACGGCGTACAGACGCTCTTTTTCGATCATCCTAACTGTATCGCCTTTAGCCGCAGCGGAACGGACGACGATCCCGGCTGCGTGGTTGTTCTGTCTAACGGCGATGACGGAGAAAAGACCATCAATCTCGGCGCGAATTACGGCAATAAAACCTGGCGTGATTATCTGGGGAATCGCGAAGAAAGCGTAGTGACCGATGAAAACGGCGTGGCGACGTTTTTCTGTGATGGCGGCAGCGTCAGCGTGTGGGTGATTGAAGACGTGTTGTAGCACTTAACCCCGGTGGCGACAGGCTACCGGGGCGCAATACTTATGGCAGCGGTGTAGCTAACGGCGTTTTCTTTAACACCTCGGCACACTCCAGCGTCGGGCGTTCTACCCGTTGCAGCGTCATACCGTCATAATCCAGCGTATTGCCATCGCGATCAATTTCATACAGCTCGCGTTTCACCGTCACGTTGGTGAGGTCACCGGAGAGCATGGTCAATTTACCGGGGACGGCAATCACTCGCTGCCACTGACGGCAATCCAGCGTATCCCCCTCTTTGGTGACAATCAGACTGGCGATCGCTTCCGGGCTCACCAGCGCGCGCTGCGGACCTTTCGACTGCCAGTAACCTGCCAGACCGGCAGGGGCTGGTGTTTTCACCACGTCATTATAATTTTGTACCTCGGCGCAGCCGGCAAGTACCAACAATGCACCAACGATTGCTAATTTTTTCATCATTCATCCTGCATGCGAAGAAAAGGGGATTGTGGCATTAAAGCCCTGATGTCGCCAGCCTTTCGGCAGCCCGGAGAAAGATTGATCCAGACGGTGTTACCTCTTATTACTCATAGTCAAAAATTCTGACAGGTGTAATATCCACGCTTCTTGTTACATACCTTCTGAGTTCAGAGGCACAACGCATGTCATGGCAACACTTCAAACAGGCCTGGTTAATTAAATTTTGGGCCCCTGCCCCTGCGGTTATCGCAGCGGGTATTCTCTCCACCTACTATTTCGGCATTACGGGAACCTTCTGGGCCGTTACCGGCGAATTTACCCGCTGGGGTGGGCAAATCCTGCAACTGTTTGGCGTGCACGCCGAAGAGTGGGGATACTATAAACTGATCCACCTCGAAGGCTCGCCCCTGACCCGTATCGACGGGATGATGATCCTCGGTATGTTCGGCGGCTGTTTCGCTGCCGCGCTGTGGGCCAACAACGTCAAATTACGCATGCCGCGCAGTCGGATCCGCATTCTGCAGGCGGTGGTCGGCGGGATGATCGCCGGTTTCGGCGCCCGTCTGGCAATGGGCTGTAACCTGGCCGCGTTTTTTACCGGCATTCCACAGTTCTCGCTGCATGCCTGGTTCTTCGCGCTGGCGACGGCAATGGGCTCATGGTTTGGCGCCCGCTTTACCCTGCTGCCGATGTTTCGTATTCCGGTCAAAATGCAGAAAGTGTCCGCCGCCTCCCCGCTGACGCAAAAGCCGGAACAAGCGCGTCGTCGTTTCCGCCTCGGTATGCTGGTATTTATCGGCATGATCGGTTGGGCACTACTGACCGCAATGGACAAGCCGAAGCTGGGTCTGGCCATGTTGTTTGGCGTTGGGTTCGGCCTGCTGATTGAACGGGCGCAAATCTGCTTTACCTCGGCCTTCCGCGATTTGTGGATTTCCGGGCGCACCCATATGGCAAAAGCCATCATCTTCGGCATGGCGGTGAGCGCCATTGGTATCTTTAGCTATGTGCAACTGGGCGTTGAGCCGAAGATTATGTGGGCCGGTCCAAATGCGGTGATCGGCGGCTTACTGTTTGGTTTCGGGATCGTGCTGGCAGGCGGGTGTGAGACTGGCTGGATGTACCGTGCGGTTGAGGGCCAGGTACATTACTGGTGGGTGGGACTGGGTAACGTTATCGGTTCGACCATTCTGGCTTACTACTGGGATGACTTTGCCCCTGCCCTGGCCACTCGTTGGGATAAAGTGAATCTGCTCGACACCTTTGGGCCGCTCGGCGGGCTACTGGTGACTTATCTGCTGTTGTTTATCGCGTTGATGCTCATCATCGGTTGGGAAAAGCGTTTCTTCCGCCGCGCCGGGCTGACGCCTGCTAAGGAATCCGCATGAAAAATATCGTCCCTGATTATCGCCTCGACATGGTCGGTGAACCGTGTCCTTACCCGGCTGTTGCCACGCTGGAAGCCATGCCGCAGTTGAAGAAAGGTGAAATTCTGGAAGTGGTCAGCGATTGCCCGCAGTCAATCAACAATATTCCGCTGGATGCGCGTAACCATGGGTATACGGTGCTGGATATTCAGCAGGATGGGCCAACTATTCGCTATCTGATTCAAAAATAACCCAGCGCTCCCACAGCGATACGCTGCGGGAGCGTCAATATGAGTCGTTGTTGCCGCAACGCTTTTTCTCTCGCCTTTTATACAACAACAATGCACTGGCAGCCTAAAATCAATGACACTATAGTTACCATAATCTGTATAATGCCAGCCTCTACCCAATGTGCACCTTTGTTTACTCCAGCCCACACCATTCATGAATCATCCTGTAGACATATGGACACAACATTGACCTGCATTAATTTATAAATTTTTGTTAAATCACAAAGGTTCACTAAAATAAGGAAGCCTGATGCGTAAGTCTACCCTCATAGGGGCCGTAATCATTACTGCTCTATGGTTGGTCACAGCGATAAGCCTGTATAGTTATAATCATGGTTCACCGTCTGACAAAAGTCACTGGAATCAAAGATGGGAAAACGCCGAGGCATCAGATCATTTTTTCAACACATTAAAACGCTATGATACCCTTCCATTCAACCAACATTATTTTGCTATATCCCGCCCATGTGTTGATTTAGTTAACCCATGCACAGTTACAGATAACCCATCAATACCAGGCTCAGCAGTTCTGCCCTCTCCGAGAATAAATAACGAAGCCATATATATATCCTTCCCACCCGGTTCAATGGTAGTTGCCTATGGTGTAATAAAAATGGCCTCACTGATATCGGGGATACCGATATCCTGGGAGATGTTGCAATGGGTCAATATGTTATTTTGGATTATTTCGATTATTCTTATTTACTTTGCCATCTCAACAATAACCAGAACATCAAAACATAGTGAGATAATTTCCTTCCTGTCCGTCATTCCGATGTTATTTGCCGTTGAACCGATGCACTCTCATCAACTATCAATGTGGGCACATCAAACATTCCAGATTTTTGCAGCCGCCGCATTTCTGATAGTGGCTATGGGCATAAACCGCAGGACGGTGATTGCACTTGGCATCATATCAGCCCTTGCATGCTGGATTGAGTGGACCGCATACCTGATGTGTATCGCATTATTCGTCGTTGTTCTTATTCATGACTTCAAGCTAAAATCCGGATATAAAAATACAATCATTTACACTCTGATAGCAATTTCAGGTGGTTTGACACTGCTTTGGTATTATTCGTTCATGGTTGGACTTGGGCCATACTTTAACGAATTATCCAGTCGGGCAAGCATCCGGGGAATGGAGAAAACATATATTGGCTGGAGTGAATGGTGGCTATCTGTATATCAGGCATATGGTCCATGGTTAATTTCCTCGATTCTTTTGGCATTCGCCTCATTATTTATCAAGAAAAGCAATAGTTTTAGCAAAGATCAATACATTAAAATTTCCATTTTAATCGCAATCATTTGCTTTATGCTGATAGAAAATATTGCTATGTTTGAACACGCGGCGACATACACATTTGACAGGATTAAAATTGGATTTCTTATTACTTTTCTTATTGCCTTGTCCGCAATGAGAATAGAAAAAATCGGAAAAGTCGCATTTCTTCTTATTGCTATCATTTGTGTCATTACATCCGTGTACAGTATCAGTCAATATATTGATTTTTATCCCAGATACTGGAGATAAAAAATGCGGCCGATAATAAGGCCGCACTATCATAACATGAGCATTCACTATGCTGGCACAAACTGGAATAGTGAAAAAACCAACAAAACCTACACCTGCATCGACATGACTTCCTGGTAGGCTGATACCAGTTTGTTACGCACCTGAATGCCCATCTGCATCGAAACCGACGCTTTCTGCATATCGGTCATCACATCATTCAGCGCAATGCCTGGTTCACCCAGGGTAAATTTTTCAGCCTGAACGCGAGAGGCGGTTTGCACATCGCTGATTCTGTCCAATGCCGCGTGCAGCTGACCGGCAAAACTCACGGTCGATTGTGGCTGCACATCCTGCATTTTCGCTGACATTGCCGTGGCCTGTAGCTGACTGATAACCCCTTCAATCCCCTGTATTGCCGACATTCTGATCCCCTGGATGATTTTTTACGTAGCAGAGATTACCAGCTCGTCAATAAGATAAAGGCGCTAAATAACGATAAAAAACCTCGGTTTTTAACGCATAGAAAAATTCGAAACCGCAAATAATGAGACCGTCAATTTTTCGAGTTTGCTGACCCGGGAGTGAGTCTTGTTCCACTTTGCAAAAAACGCCGTCCACGATAAGCCACGAGGTGCGAGATGAGTGCGACAGCATCGACTGCAACCCAACTGAAACCTCTCGAGTGGTTAAATCGCCTGCGCGCGAATCCCAAAATCCCTCTGATTGTGGCGGGTGCCGCTGCCGTCGCCATCATCGTTGCGATGGTCCTGTGGGCCAAAGCACCTGACTACCGCACACTGTTCAGCAACCTATCCGATCAGGACGGTGGCGCGATTGTCACGCAGCTGACGCAGATGAACGTTCCTTATCGTTTCACTGAGGGAAGCGGCGCCATTGAAGTCCCTGCTGATAAAGTTCATGAACTGCGTTTACGCCTGGCACAGCAAGGCCTGCCGAAAGGCGGCGCGGTGGGCTTTGAGTTACTGGACCAGGAAAAGTTTGGTATCAGCCAGTTTAGCGAGCAGGTCAACTACCAGCGAGCTCTGGAAGGCGAATTAGCCCGTACCATTGAAACACTGGGGCCGGTAAAACGCGCCCGTGTCCATCTTGCGATGCCCAAACCGTCACTGTTCGTACGTGAACAAAAAGCTCCTTCTGCCTCCGTCACGGTAAACCTGGAGCCGGGTCGAGCACTGGACGAAGGTCAGATTAGCGCGGTAACGCATCTGGTCTCCAGCGCTGTCGCAGGCTTGCCGCCGGGCAACGTGACGCTGGTCGATCAGGCAGGACATCTGTTAACCCAGTCGAACACCAGCAGCCGCGACCTGAACGATGCGCAGCTGAAATATGCCAGCGATGTTGAAGGTCGCGTACAGCGTCGTATTGAATCAATCCTGTCGCCCATTGTCGGTAACGGCAACGTACATGCACAGGTTACTGCCCAGCTGGATTTCGCCAACAAAGAGCAAACCGAAGAGAAGTACAGCCCAAATGGCGACGACTCACAGGCTGTTCTGCGTTCACGCCAGCTTAACGTCAGCGAGCAGATAGGAAGCGGAGCGCCTGGCGGCGTACCGGGCGCACTGTCTAACCAGCCCGCGCCGGCGAATACGGCCCCGATTAATACACCACCGGCAAATCAGCAAAACCCGCAGAATGCGCAAACCACGCAAACGGCGAATAACGCCAATGCCGGACCGCGCAGCACGCAGCGTAACGAAACCAGCAACTATGAAGTTGACCGTACCATTCGTCACACCAAGATGAATGTGGGTGATGTACAGCGCCTGTCGGTGGCGGTAGTGGTCAACTATAAAACGTTACCGGATGGCAAACCGCTGCCGTTAACCGCCGACCAAATGAAACAAATTGAGGACCTGACCCGCGAGGCCATGGGCTTCTCTGAAAAACGCGGCGATACCCTGAATGTCGTGAACTCCCCCTTCACCGCAAGTGATGACGCGGGCGGAGAGCTTCCATTCTGGCAGCAGCAGTCCTTTATTGATCAGCTAATGTCCGCTGGCCGTTGGTTGCTGGTTCTGTTGGTGGCCTGGATCCTGTGGCGTAAAGCGGTTCGTCCTCAGTTGATGCGTCGCAGCGAAGAGGTCAAAGCCGCACAAGAACAAACACGTATTCGCCAGGAAACGGAAGAAGCGGTTGAAGTTCGCCTCAGCAAAGACGAGCAGACCCAGCAGCGCCGTAACAACCAGCGGCTGGGTGCTGAAGTCATGAGCCAGCGTATTCGTGAAATGTCAGATAACGATCCGCGCGTCGTGGCGCTGGTCATTCGCCAGTGGATAAATAACG
This sequence comes from Citrobacter sp. RHBSTW-00029, assembly GCF_014104295.1. Classification (NCBI taxonomy): domain Bacteria; kingdom Pseudomonadati; phylum Pseudomonadota; class Gammaproteobacteria; order Enterobacterales; family Enterobacteriaceae; genus Citrobacter; species Citrobacter sp. RHBSTW-00029. Next base: position 1,234,112 of record NZ_JABXRT010000001.1, on the reverse strand, counting down.
AACATGAGTAATCTTAGCGGCACCGATAAAAGCGTCATCTTATTGATGACCATTGGCGAAGATCGCGCGGCGGAGGTCTTTAAGCACCTTTCCACGCGCGAAGTACAGGCCCTCAGTACGGCAATGGCCAACGTGCGTCAGATCTCCAACAAGCAGTTGACGGAGGTTCTGGCCGAATTTGAACAAGAAGCCGAGCAGTTTGCCGCACTGAACATCAACGCCAACGAATACCTGCGCTCCGTGCTGGTAAAAGCGTTGGGCGAAGAACGTGCCTCCAGCCTGCTGGAAGACATTCTGGAAACTCGCGATACCACCAGCGGCATTGAAACGCTCAACTTTATGGAGCCACAAAGCGCCGCCGATCTTATTCGCGACGAGCACCCGCAGATTATCGCCACCATTCTGGTTCACCTCAAACGGGGCCAGGCCGCCGATATTCTGGCGCTGTTCGACGAGCGCTTACGCCACGATGTCATGCTGCGTATCGCGACTTTCGGTGGCGTACAGCCTGCCGCACTGGCAGAACTGACCGAAGTGCTGAACGGGTTGCTCGACGGCCAGAACCTCAAGCGCAGCAAAATGGGCGGCGTGAGGACAGCAGCAGAAATTATCAACCTGATGAAGACGCAGCAGGAAGAAGCGGTTATTACCGCGGTACGCGAATTCGACGGCGAGCTGGCGCAGAAAATTATCGACGAGATGTTCCTGTTCGAAAATCTGGTGGATGTCGACGATCGCAGCATCCAGCGTCTGTTGCAGGAAGTGGATTCCGAATCGCTGCTGATAGCCCTGAAAGGTGCCGAGCAACCATTACGCGAGAAGTTCCTGCGCAACATGTCGCAGCGTGCCGCCGATATCCTGCGCGACGATCTTGCCAACCGCGGTCCGGTACGTTTGTCGCAGGTGGAAAACGAACAGAAAGCAATTCTGCTTATCGTACGTCGTCTGGCCGAGACCGGCGAGATGGTGATCGGCAGCGGCGAGGATACCTATGTCTAACGATCTGCCATGGAAAGTCTGGACGCCTGACGATCTCGCCCCGCCAATGGCGGAGTTCATACTGGCCGATCATACCGACGATCAGCCGTCCGACGAGACAGAGGAGCCACAGCTATCTGCGGAACAACAGCTTGAGCAGCAGTTGGCGCAAATGCAGCTCCAGGCCCATGAGCAAGGATATAATGCCGGCCTGGCTGAAGGTCGGCAAAAAGGGCACGCACAAGGTTATCAGGACGGACTGGCCCAGGGTCTGGAGCAGGGTCAGAACCAGGCTCGCGCCCAACATGCGCCGATTCATGCCCGCATGCAGCAACTGGTCAGTGAGTTTCAGAATACACTGGATGCCCTGGACAGCGTCATTGCATCGCGCCTGATGCAAATGGCACTGGAAGCGGCGCGCCAGGTTATCGGCCAGACCCCCATCGTGGATAACGCCGCACTGATTAAGCAAATCCAACAGCTGTTGCAACAGGAGCCGCTGTTTAGCGGTAAACCGCAGTTGCGCGTCCATCCGGACGATCTGCAGCGGGTGGAAGAGATGCTGGGGGCGACCCTCAGTCTGCACGGCTGGCGACTGCGTGGCGATCCAACGTTGCATCACGGTGGCTGTAAAGTCTCTGCTGACGAAGGCGATCTGGACGCCAGTGTTGCCACCCGCTGGCAAGAACTCTGCCGTCTGGCAGCGCCGGGAGTCGTGTAATGACCACTCGCCTGACTCGCTGGCTCAACACGCTGGACAACTTCGAAGAAAAAATGTCGCTGCTGCCTGCGGTGCGTCGTTACGGGCGTCTGACCCGCGCCACCGGGCTGGTACTGGAAGCCACAGGTCTGCAGTTGCCGCTGGGTGCCACCTGCGTCATTGAGCGTCAGGATGGCAACGAAACCCAGGAAGTCGAAAGCGAAGTGGTTGGCTTTAATGGTCAACGCCTGTTTCTGATGCCGCTCGAAGAGGTCGAAGGCGTTCTGCCGGGCGCGCGCGTTTACGCGAAAAACATCGCCGGCGAAGGGCTGCAAAGCGGGAAACAATTACCGCTGGGCCCTGCCCTGCTGGGGCGTGTTCTCGATGGCAGCGGGAAGCCGCTTGATGGGTTGCCTGCACCCGACACCACGGAAACAGGGGCGCTAATCACCCCGCCATTTAACCCCCTGCAACGTACCCCGATTGAACACGTGCTGGATACTGGCGTACGGCCTATCAATGCGCTGTTAACCGTCGGGCGCGGTCAGCGAATGGGGCTTTTCGCTGGTTCCGGTGTGGGTAAAAGCGTCCTGCTCGGCATGATGGCACGCTATACCCAGGCTGACGTCATTGTTGTCGGTCTGATTGGCGAGCGTGGACGCGAAGTTAAAGATTTTATTGAAAATATTCTTGGCGCCGAGGGACGTGCACGCTCGGTGGTGATTGCCGCTCCGGCGGACGTTTCCCCGCTGTTGCGTATGCAGGGTGCAGCCTACGCCACGCGCATCGCCGAAGATTTTCGCGATCGCGGCCAGCACGTGCTGCTGATTATGGATTCCCTCACCCGTTATGCAATGGCACAGCGTGAAATTGCACTGGCGATCGGCGAACCTCCGGCAACGAAAGGCTATCCGCCGTCGGTGTTTGCTAAATTACCCGCACTGGTTGAACGGGCTGGTAACGGTATTCATGGCGGCGGTTCCGTGACCGCATTTTATACCGTACTGACCGAAGGCGACGACCAACAGGACCCTATTGCTGACTCCGCCCGTGCCATTCTCGACGGTCACATTGTCCTGTCCCGTCATCTGGCCGAGGCGGGTCACTACCCGGCCATTGATATTGAAGCCTCAATCAGCCGCGCAATGACCGCATTGATCAGCGAGAAACATTATGCGCGGGTACGCAACTTTAAGCAGCTACTGTCCAGTTTCCAGCGTAACCGCGATCTGGTCAGCGTAGGCGCCTACGCCAAAGGCAGCGATCCCATGTTGGATAAAGCCATTGCCTTATGGCCACAGCTGGAAGCATTTTTACAGCAAGGCATCTTTGAACGAGCCGACTGGGAAGACTCCCTGCAGGCTTTGGATCTGATTTTCCCAGGTGTGTGATTAAGCAGGAGAGCATAGGTCATGGCACAACATGGTGCGCTGGCAACACTTAAAGACCTGGCTGAAAAAGAAGTCGATGACGCAGCTATCTTATTAGGCGAGATGCGCCGCGGATGTCAGCAGGCGGAAGAGCAGTTGAAGATGCTGATCGATTATCAGCATGAATATCGCAACAATCTTAATAGCGATATGGGTCAGGGTATTACCAGTAATCGCTGGATTAACTATCAACAATTTATTCAGACGCTGGAAAAAGCGATTGAGCAACATCGCCAACAGCTCAACCAATGGACGCAGAAAGTGGACCAGGCGTTGAGCAGTTGGCGCGATAAAAAGCAGCGACTGCAGGCATGGCAGACTCTGCAGGACAGGCAAACCACAGCCGCGTTACTGGCTGAAAACCGCCTGGATCAGAAAAAAATGGATGAATTTGCTCAGCGTGCAGCTATGAGGAAACCCGAATGATTACTTTACCCCAACTGATTACCACCGACACCGACGTAGCCGCAGGTCTTCAGTCAGGCAAAGCGGTAGATTCCCCCGAGGATTTTTTAGCGTTGCTGGCAGGTGCATTAGGTGCAGGCGATGCACAGGGTAAAGACGCCCCGCTGTCACTGGCCGATTTACAGGCCGCAGGCAGCAAACTGCAAAAAGGGTTATTGCAAAAGAATGGTGATACCGCACAGACGCTAAAATTAGCCGATCTGCTGACACAAAAAGAGGTCCAGACCGAGGCGTCGCTGGCCGACCTGACTGATGCACAACAGTTGCTGTCTGCGCTCACGCCGTCACTGAAGGTTAATGCCCTGACAACACTGGGCAAAACCGCACAGCATGATGAAAAAACCGCCCGTCTGAGCGATGACGATCTCGCCAACCTGAGTGCGCTGTTCGCTATGCTGCCGGGGCAACAGGTAACCACTCCGGCTGTTGATGCCACCCCAGCCCCGGCGGATGCGACGCTGTCGGTGTTGTTACGTGGTAATACCCCCAGCACGACTGCCGATAGCGCCAGTGAATTACTGACCGGCGAAGGGAAAAAAGGTAAAGCAGATACAGCGATGCATGCCAGTGGCGCGGATCAGACCAACAATGCTGGTTTCACCCCATTAACGGCAGCGGCAGCAACGCGCGCAGAGATTGAAAGTTCACCGTCACCAACCAGCGTTGGCGCAACAATAGCTCCGCTGGCTGGCACACAGACACATGCGCAGCCGTTACCGACTGCCGCGGCTCCGGTATTGAGCGCCCCGCTGGGAAGCCATGAATGGCAGCAATCACTGAGTCAACACGTCACGCTGTTCACCCGCCAGGGCCAGCAAAGTGCGGAACTGCGTTTGCATCCGCAGGATCTGGGGCAAGTGCAGATTTCCCTCAAGCTTGATGACAACATGGCGCAACTGCAAATGGTCTCGCCTCATAGCCACGTTCGCGCGGCGCTGGAAGCGGCATTACCCATGCTGCGCACGCAGTTGGCTGAAAGCGGGATCCAACTGGGGCAAAGCAGTATCAGCAGCGAAAGTTTCGCCGGTCAGCAACAGTCGTCTTCACAGCAACAACAGGCTGGGCGTGCGCATGGACAAGATATTTTTGCTCCCGAAGATGATGCTGTTCTGGCCACACCTGCCGCACTGCAAGCCGCGGCTCGCGGTGATGGTGCAGTAGACATCTTCGCCTAACGCCAGAGGTAGCATGATTATCCGCGTCTTTTCCACGCTTTGTCGTGGTCAGGACACGGGATAATCAGCCTATAAGCTGTACCGAAACAGGAAGCCCGTATCTGATGACTGACTCCGCGATTAACAAAAAGAGTAAACGCGCTATTTGGATCCCTCTGCTGGTGTTAATTACGCTCGCCGCCCTCGCTACTGCGGGCTATAGCTACTGGCGCATGCAGCAGCAACCGTCCGCCAGCGTAAAAGCGGAACCGGCTCCACCGCCTGCCCCAGTGTTCTTTGCACTGGATACGTTTACCGTCAATTTAGGTGATGCGGATCGCGTGCTGTATATCGGTATCACACTGCGCATGAAAGACGAGGCGACACGCTCGCGTCTGAACGAATATCTGCCAGAAGTGCGCAGCCGTCTGCTGCTATTGTTCTCTCGCCAGAACGCCGCCACGCTCGCAACAGAAGAAGGCAAACAGCAGCTGATTGCCGCTATCAAAGAGACGCTCGCGACTCCGCTCGTTGTCGGGCAGCCGAAACAGGTTGTCACCGACGTTCTTTATACAGCTTTTATTCTGCGGTAAAGACATGGGCGACAGTATTCTTTCTCAGGCTGAAATCGACGCATTGCTTAACGGCGATAGCGAAACTAAAGACGAACCCATTTCCGGTATCGCAAATGAAAGCGATATTCGTCCTTATGATCCCAACACTCAGCGCCGCGTCGTTCGTGAGCGTTTGCAGGCGCTGGAGATCATTAACGAACGCTTTGCGCGCCAGTTCCGTATGGGGTTATTTAACCTGCTACGCCGCAGCCCGGATATTACCGTGGGCGCGATCCGTATCCAGCCCTACCACGAGTTTGCACGTAACTTGCCGGTTCCGACCAACCTGAACTTAATCCACCTGAAACCGTTACGCGGGACAGGTCTGGTGGTGTTCTCACCAAGTCTGGTGTTTATCGCCGTAGATAACCTGTTCGGCGGTGATGGTCGTTTCCCGACGAAAGTCGAAGGCCGTGAATTTACGCACACTGAACAACGCGTCATCAACCGCATGCTGAAACTGGCGCTGGAAAGCTACAGCGACGCGTGGAAGGCTATCAACCCACTGGAAGTGGAATATGTCCGTTCCGAGATGCAGGTGAAGTTTACCAATATCACCACCTCCCCGAACGACATCGTGGTGAACACCCCGTTCCACGTTGAAATCGGCAACCTGACCGGTGAATTTAACATCTGTCTGCCATTCAGCATGATTGAACCGTTGCGCGAACTGCTGGTAAACCCACCGCTGGAAAACTCGCGTAATGAAGATCAGAACTGGCGCAATAATCTGGTGCGTCAGGTTCAGCATTCTGAGCTGGAACTGGTAGCAAACTTTGCTGACATTCCGCTGCGGCTGTCCCAGATTTTGAAGCTGAAACCCGGCGATGTACTGCCGATTGAAAAACCCGACCGCATTATTGCTCATGTGGACGGCGTACCTGTGCTGACCAGCCAATATGGCACCGTAAATGGTCAGTATGCGTTACGCGTAGAACATTTGATAAACCCGATTTTGAATTCGCTGAATGAGGAACAGCCCAAATGAGTGACATGAATAATCCGTCCGATGAGAACACTGGTGCATTGGACGATCTGTGGGCTGACGCGTTAAACGAGCAAAAAACAACGACCACCAAAAGTGCGGCCGATGCGGTATTCCAGCAGTTAGGTGGCGGCGATGTCAGCGGTGCACTGCAGGATATCGACCTGATCATGGATATTCCGGTCAAGCTGACCGTTGAATTGGGCCGCACCCGCATGACCATCAAAGAGCTACTGCGCCTGACGCAGGGTTCGGTCGTCGCGCTGGACGGTCTGGCGGGCGAGCCGCTGGATATTCTGATCAACGGTTATTTGATTGCTCAGGGTGAAGTTGTGGTAGTCGCAGATAAATACGGTGTACGTATTACTGACATTATTACCCCATCTGAACGTATGCGTCGTCTGAGCCGTTAACGATGAATACCCAGGCCACCGTCGCTCAGCCCGCAGCTGTACCCGGCTCACCGTTAGTGCAGGTCAGCGGCGCGCTGCTGGGGATCATTGTGTTGATCCTGGGAGCCGCCTGGCTGATTAAGCGCCTGGGATTTGCCCCCAAAAGCGTCGGCACGCGTGGACTGAAAGTTTCAGCCAGTACCTCATTAGGTCCACGTGAGCGGGTGGTAATTGTTGAGGTCGAAGACGCGCGTCTGGTGCTGGGCGTTACAGCGTCGCAGATCAACGTTCTGCATACCCTCCCCCCGGCACCTGCCAGTGCAGAAGAAAAAGCGGCCTCCCCTGCGGATTTCCAGGCCATGATGAAGAGTTTGCTGAAGCGTCCTGGGAGATCCTGATGCGCCGTTTGTTATCCCTCACGCTGACGGGTGTGTGGCTGTTCAGCCCAGCAGCCCTGGCCCAACTACCGGGTCTGGTTAGCCAGCCGCTGCCCGGCGGCGGACAAAGCTGGTCATTGCCCGTCCAAACGCTGGTGTTTATCACCTCGCTGACGTTCCTGCCCGCTATTTTGCTGATGATGACCAGCTTCACCCGCATCATCATCGTTTTTGGCCTGTTACGTAATGCGCTGGGAACACCGTCAGCACCGCCGAACCAGGTTTTACTTGGACTGGCGCTGTTTTTGACCTTTTTCATCATGTCGCCGGTGATCGACAAAATCTACGTTGATGCGTATCAACCCTTCAGCGAAGAGAAGATCTCCATGCAGGAAGCCATGGAGAAAGGCGCACAGCCGTTGCGTGAATTTATGTTACGTCAGACCCGCGAAGCCGATCTGGCTCTGTTCGCCCGCCTGGCAAACAGCGGCCCGTTACAGGGGCCTGAAGCCGTACCGATGCGCATTTTGCTGCCGGCTTATGTCACCAGTGAGTTGAAAACGGCATTCCAGATAGGTTTTACCATTTTCATTCCATTTCTGATAATCGATCTGGTTATCGCCAGCGTCCTGATGGCGCTCGGGATGATGATGGTGCCACCTGCCACCATTGCACTCCCATTCAAGCTCATGCTGTTTGTGCTGGTTGACGGCTGGCAGCTGCTTGTCGGCTCGCTTGCACAAAGCTTTTACAGTTAGAGGCGCGAAATGACTCCTGAATCGGTCATGATGATGGGCACTGAGGCGATGAAAGTTGCCCTTGCCCTTGCCGCACCTTTGTTGCTGGTTGCCCTCGTTACGGGTCTTATCATCAGTATCCTGCAGGCGGCAACCCAGATTAACGAAATGACGCTGTCCTTCATTCCGAAAATTGTCGCGGTCTTTATTGCCATCATCGTTGCCGGTCCGTGGATGCTTAATTTGCTGCTCGACTACGTGCGTACGCTGTTCAGCAATATTCCCTACATCATCGGGTAAACGACGCTATGTTGCAGGTGACCAGCGTTGAGTGGCTCCACTGGCTGAATCTTTACTTCTGGCCCCTGCTGCGCATACTGGCGCTCATTTCAACGGCTCCGATACTCAGCGAACGCGCCATCCCCAAACGGGTAAAACTGGGGCTGGGGTTAATGATTACCATGGTTATCGCTCCGCTGCTTCCCCCCGTAAACGTGCCTATCTTTTCTGTCGGCGCGATATGGCAGGCGATGCAGCAAATCCTGATCGGCATCGCATTAGGGTTCACCATGCAATTTGCGTTTGCCGCGGTGCGTACCGCCGGGGAAATCATCGGTCTGCAAATGGGTCTCTCCTTCGCAACCTTCTTCGACCCTGGCAGCCGCCTGAATATGCCCGTTCTGGCACGTCTGATAGATTTGCTGGCGATGCTGCTGTTCCTCACCTTTAATGGTCACTTGTGGCTTATCTCGCTATTGGTGGATACCTTCCATACTCTGCCTATCGGTGGCAATCCGGTTAATAGCAATGCCTTTCTCGCGCTGGCGCGGGCGGGGGGACTCATCTTCCTCAATGGTCTGATGCTGGCTCTGCCGGTGATGACGCTGCTGCTCACACTCAACCTCGCACTCGGTTTGTTAAACCGTATGGCGCCGCAGCTATCGATATTTGTCATTGGTTTCCCACTCACCCTGACCGTGGGTATTTCATTAATGGCCGCGCTAATGCCATTAATTGCCCCCTTCTGTGAGCGCTTATTCAGTGAGATTTTTAATTTGCTGGCTGACATCATCAGTGAAATGCCTTCAAAATAATAACCCTTATTTTTACCCTGTTTTACTAAGGATTGTCCTAAATTCAAATACAGGCAACATCCACCAGGATAACGCTGTCGCGGTTTATTTGTTTTTGCCTCACTCACATAACGCAACATTTACTTTACTTTAAGATGTTTCCTGGCAAATTATACGCAACTTTACGGGATAGTAAATTCGCCTGAAAACAGCGAAAGCGTCATATTGGGTCGTTATTATTCCGTTTAGTTGTGATGAAATAATCAGGTAAGGGGAATTATCGTTACGCATTGAGTGAGGGTATGCCATGTCAACGATTATTATGGATTTATGCAGTTACACCCGGCTAGGGTTGACCGGATATCTGGTAAGTCGGGGGGTGAAGAAAAGGGAAATCAACGATATTTCAAGCGTTGATGAACTCAGCGTCGCCTGTGTCTCACTGCAGCCGTCTGTGGTGTTTATTAATGAAGACTGCTTTATTCACGATCCGGATAACAGCCAGAGAATTAAGCAAATCATTAATCAACATCCCAGCACTTTATTTATTGTATTTATGGCGATTGCCAATGTCCATTTTGATGAGTATCTCTTAGTAAGAAAAAATTTATTAATCAGTTCTAAGTCGATTAAACCAGATTCACTGGATGAACTTCTTGGCGATATTCTGAAAAAGGAAGTGGATATTGTCATTGATGTGAACCTGCCAACACTATCATTAAGCCGTACCGAATCCAGCATGCTACGTATGTGGATGGCCGGTCAGGGAACAATACAGATATCCGATCAAATGAATATCAAGGCGAAGACAGTCTCATCCCATAAGGGGAATATAAAACGAAAGATCAAGACACATAATAAACAAGTTATCTATCACGTTGTACGACTCACAGATAACGTCACCAATGGTATCTTTGTGAATATGCGTTAGGACATTCTGACTGGTGGGTTTACCACCAGTCAGAATCAGCGTCTGGATTACTCCACTTTTTCCACAAAGATCCCATCCTGATGGCCTGACTCATTAAAGAACCAGATACCGAGCGGGTAGTCTTCCAGAGAAACCAGGTACATGGTGCCTTCACTAAACTCTTCAATCGCCAGTACCCGGCCTGGCCGACGCGGCCCACCGTCCGTTTTGACTGTAACCCGATCATTCACCTTCATCGTTTTCCTCCTGTGGCTTTGTGCCAGTGTAGAACAAATTCCTTTTCCTGGCAGCGCCCTGCTCGCGTGACTGCGGGTTTTCTCGACGGTCTATACTTAACTTGTACGCATCAGAGATTCTGATACGTGCCCCGGTATCCTTAACGGTTGAGAGGTATGAGAATGAAAACCGCGAAAGAGTACAGCGATACGGCCAAACGTGACGTCAGCGTCGATGTGGACGCGCTATTGAAAGCTATCAACGAAATCTGCGAGAGCGAAATTCATCGCAGCCATGATGACCCCGATCGCGTCAGCGTTGATGGCCGGGATTATCATACATGGCATGAACTGGCCGACGCGTTCGAGCTTGATATCCATGATTTTAGCGTGACGGAGATCAATCGCTGACTTTGGGCGAAAAAAATCCCGGCCCGTATCGGGTCGGGATCAAGCTTGCTTATGCAAGAAGCACTTGAAAATTCGTTACACCAGGAAATCTGATGCGAAACCAACCTTATCTGCAATTTTTTTGCCTGACAAGTAAATAATTCTCACCAAAATGATAAATATAACTAATGGTTGAGAGATCACCAGGTTACGCCAGCCTGCGTTATTCAGGCATCCTGGCGTAGCGGACTGCGTTCGCCAGGAACCAGTTCATCTTCACGAAATGCCTCCCGTTTGACGCCAAAACCGTCATACCAGCGGCACTCCACCATTCCGCTGGCATACCCGGTAACGATCATGCGTGGGCCACCCTCTTTCGCGGTGACTTCCTCACTGACAGAAAAGACCATACCCGCCTCCTGTATCAAGAGAAACCTTTTCACCTTAGACGACAAAGAGACGTTTTGCGTAGTCTGGCAGGCGACAATTAGTGCGAAACTCCGCGTAACCTGGCAACCATTTTTACCAGCACCACCACGATCCCACCGATAATAAAGCCGAGTACCAGATTAAGCAGAGTCGGAAGCATCAGAGCAATGAATGAACTCTGCTGTTGGGCAAATTGCTCAATCGCATGATGCAGCGGCGCAATGCCGTGTACCACAATGCCGCCACCGACTAAAAACATCGCCAGCGTGCCGACCACGGAAAGTGATTTCATGAGCCAGGGAGCAACCACCAGCAATCCCTTACCCAGGGCCTGAGCCAGTGCGCTGCGCTTTTCTGCCAGCCAGTAGCCAATATCATCGAGCTTCACAATAATACCGACCAGACCATATACGCCAACGGTCACCACCAAAGCAATACCCGACAAAACCAGTACCTGATTCAACAACGGCGCATCCGCCACAATACCCAACGTAATGGCCACAATCTCTGCAGATAAAATAAAGTCAGTACGTATCGCCCCTTTGATTTTATCTTTCTCAAAGGTGAGAGGATCCTGCGCCGCCAACGATGTCAGACGCTGCTGACGCTCCTCTGGGGTCTCTTTTTGTTTTCGCGCTTCCAGGGTGTGAAGCACTTTTTCCACGCCCTCAAAACAGAGGAACGCCCCACCAATCATCAATAAGGGGGTGATCGCCCATGGAATGAAGGCGCTGATCAATAGCGCCAGCGGCACCAGGATAACTTTGTTGACGAAAGATCCTTTAGCCACACTCCAGACCACCGGAAGCTCGCGGTTCGCCCGCACGCCCGATACCTGTTGCGCGTTAAGCGACAAATCGTCTCCCAGCACACCCGCCGTTTTTTTCGCGGCCAGTTTTCCCATCACTGAGATATCGTCCAGAAGCGTGGCGATGTCATCAAGCAAGGTGAGTAAGCTACTTCCTGCCAAAATTTTAATCCTCAATATTATTGTTTTGCAGCCATAAGTATGAAGTAAAACACGCCATGCTGAAACAGACCTTTCTGGTCAACAATTATTTAACAACAGCAGGCAATTATAAGTCTCGCCAGCATGATAGTTTTGACGTTTACTATGTTGCACCTTTTTATTTCCACCGTGAGGGATTATGCGTTTCAGGCAATTGTTACCGCTTTTCAGTGCGCTATTTGCGCTGTACATCATTTGGGGTTCCACGTACTTCGTTATTCGCATTGGCGTTGAAAGTTGGCCCCCGTTGATGATGGCTGGCGTACGTTTTCTCTCTGCTGGAGTGTTATTAACACTTTTTTTACTTCTTCGTGGACACAAGCTACCGCCTCTGCGCCAGCTCCTGAACGCCGCGTTAATTGGTATCCTGCTGCTGGCCGTGGGTAATGGGCTGGTTACTGTTGCAGAACATCAAAATGTTCCTTCCGGTATTGCCGCCGTAGTGGTTGCCACCGTCCCGCTGTTTACGCTGTGCTTTAGCCACTTTTTTGGCATCAAAACACGCAAACTGGAATGGATGGGGATCGCAATTGGACTCGCCGGGATTATCATGCTTAACAGCGGTGGTAACTTGAGTGGTAATCCCTGGGGGGCAGTATTAATCCTGATTGGTTCAATGAGCTGGGCATTTGGCTCCGTGTACGGCTCACGTATAACCTTGCCCGTTGGCATGATGGCCGGTGCTATTGAAATGTTAGCCGCGGGTATTGTACTGATGTGCGCATCGCTGCTCAGTGGAGAAAAGCTGACCACGATGCCAACCTTCTCCGGTTTTATGGCGGTGGCATATCTCGCCCTGTTCGGCTCAATTATTGCGATTAACGCTTATATGTTCCTTATTCGTAATGTAAGCCCGGCGTTAGCCACCAGCTATGCCTACGTCAACCCGGTAGTGGCGGTTCTGTTAGGTACGGGGCTGGGAGGTGAAAGCCTGGCGTTGATCGAGTGGCTGGCGCTCGGAGTCATTGTTTTTGCCGTGGTATTGGTGACGCTGGGGAAATACTTATTCCCTGTCAAAGCTGACGCGGTCGCAGCCCCCTCGGAAAAGTCGTTACAGTAAATGAATGCCCTGAGTGTCGATCTGCGCGGTGGCGCCGCCGCCGCAGATCCACTCGATAACCCGTTCAGACAGTGCCTCATTATCCAGTTTATCACGCCCACGCAGGGCGCATTCCCAGACAATCAAGACCCGCCATCCCAACGACTGCAATTTTTCGCAGTCCCGCTTATCACGCACCACATTTTTTCCTATCTTCTCCAGCCAGAACGCCGTGCGGGTTGCCGGGACTTTAAAGAGATAGCAGTTGTGCTGATGCCAGAAACAGCCGTGGGTAAAGAGAACGCAACGGTAGTCATCCACCACAAAATCGGGGCGACCGGGCAACGTTGCATCCTGCGCGCGAAACGTTACCCCCTGCTCCGTCAGGATGTCGGCCAGACGTTTTTCGATCGCCGTATCGCGGGTCCCTATCGCCCGCATATTTTTACTGCGTGTCGCCTTATCGTGAACGTCTGCCATGCTGCTGTTCTTTCTCACGGAGCGCAACAGCCTGTTTGATCTTCGGCTCCAGCAGTTTGGCTACCGCCGCAAATGCCGGGACGACCACCGAATTACCGAACTGGCGGTAAGCCTGGGTATCTGATACCGGAATGCGAAACTGGTAACCCTGAGGAGACTCAAACCCCATCAGGCGAGCGCACTCTCTTGGCGTTAATCGACGAGGACGATGTCGCTGATTGGCGGGATCATCGAAATCCTGTTCACCCAGCGCCATATCCCAGCCACGGTCTATCAAAATTTCAGCCCCATCCTTATAGTAACGTGCGGATAATGTACGCGTTACGCTATCGGGATTGCCGGGATAGACCATACCGTAGCCAAACCCATTGCCCCGTGCCTGATGTTTTTTCGCATAGCGATACAGGTATTTCCACAGGACCGGTGTCAGCACATATTTCGCATCAACAGTCGGTTCAAGCAGCTCTGCGAGCGTCGTTCGACGCTGAGGGTAGCGGCTGACAATATCGCGCAACGTAAAGTCTGACTTCAAGCTCAGATCACGTCGAAAGCCGACGAGCACGATACGTTCGCGATGCTGGGGTAAAAAATGTTGCCCATCGATAATCTTCGGATCATCCGGGCCATTATCGGCTGCATCCGCCACGTCATAGCCCAGTTCATTCAGCGTTTGCATGATGATGCGAAAGGTTTTTCCCTGGTCATGACTCTTCAGATTTTTAACGTTTTCGAGCACAAATATAGCCGGTCGCCGCGCGTCGATAATTCGCACCACGTCAAAAAAAAGCGTGCCTTGCGTATCACAGGCAAAACCGTGGGCACGCCCTAACGCGTTTTTCTTTGATACACCCGCCAGAGAAAATGGCTGGCAAGGGAAGCCGGCCAGCAGGACATCATGCTCGGGAACATGTTGACGAATATGCTCTGCAGCCTGCTCGTCACTCACCCCCTCATGATGGCTGAGCGTAATATCACGAATATCTTCATTAAAGTGGTGCTGCAGAGGATCGCAGTAGTGATTCGCCTTGTAGGTGCGCACCGCATGCTTGTTCCACTCGCTGGTAAACACGCACTGCCCGCCGATCGCTTCAAAACCGCGACGAATTCCGCCAATACCAGCAAAAAGATCGATAAAGCGAAAAGCATAATGTGGATGATGCGCAGGCGGTGTCGGTAGCATGGCGTTCAGATGAGCCAGCTCAGCGTCGCTGAGCCGATGCCATGTTTCATTGGCGACCACACGCTTAAAGATGGCCGGACTCCAGCGATTCTCACCAACACCATTCAGATGAGCAACCAGCGTTTTCACATCGTATATTTCAAGCAACTTAGCCAAAATCACCTGTGCGGCGGCCTCGTTATCATCTGTCATCGGGTTCATGGAGCCTGCTACTGATAAATTATCCTGCATACGTTTAACCGGGCGAAATGGATAGTCGACAGGTTAACATAAATTGGTGCAATTGACGTTTCAGCAATGACGACTACTGATATGCTTTAAGGGGTTGAATCGCCGCAAGATCCAACATTTCATATTCTCCTTTTAATTCTGCGCTGAGTTTTGCCATATACGTCAATAAAAAGTCAGCATTATGCTGTGCTAAATGCCGCCCTTGTTCAGTTTGCATTGTCAGTGGCAACGTCAGCAGTTTGGTCTGGAAATGATCAAGCGCGTACTGTTTATCATCGAGGCTACGCTGCCGGGCAAACGGATCCTCCGCATCAAACAATGCCACACCCAGCGAGGCAGAAACGGCGAACACGCGCGCCAGACCGATAGCCCCCAGCGCCTCAAGTCGATCGGCATCCTGAACGATTTTGGCTTCAAGTGTCGTGGGCGTAATTTTTGTGCTAAAACTGTGCGCTGCGATAGCGTGACTCACCGCATGCAGCCGATCCTGAGGAAATTCAGGAAAGTCCTGTGACAGTACACGACAGGTTTCCTGGGCTGCCAGTACCGATGAGCGATGACGTTCCGGATGATTTTTCGGTAAGCTGACAAGATCGTGGAAATAGCACGCGGTCAGCACCACCAGCCAGTCTACGTTCGCATCCGTGCTCAGCTTTTGAGCCGTCTGCCACACGCGGCGAAAGTGAAAGATGTCATGGGCAGCGTCGTGCCCTGAATGATTTTCACGTAACCAGGCTTCAAATCTCGACTGCCAGTCGTGGAGTTCCATGCTCTCTCCCTTTACATAAAGAAAACCACCTTAGCAATAATTTTTACCCTGAACCACTGTCTGCCTTCTTTTATATCAAAATTCAATTATTAAATAATATTCATAACAAATATCAATTTATAATCTCCACATACAGCATTGATAATAAATTATCCTGACAAGCATAAAAACAATAATAAAAACATATAAAATACACACAACAAATATCAAGCCACAAGATATAAATCAATTGATAATCATGTATTTATGTGTTGAATAAAAACAATAAATACATATAAAAATAATTTAAAAAACTCAAATGGAAATATTTTGAAATATCTAAAATATAATTGTTACATGTTATATTTTAAATTAAATGAACTTCATAGATAGTATCGAAATGTAGTTTTCAGGACATCACTACATATTCATTTTAATTATTAAATAAAGGGAATACATAATGAAAAGAAAAGTACTGGCACTGCTTCTCCCAGCTTTATTAGCTGCAGGCGCAGCAAATGCGGCTGAAATTTATAATAAAAACGGCAATAAACTGGATCTGTACGGAAAAGTCGATGGTCTGCGTTATTTCTCTGACGATACAGATAACGACGGCGATCAAACCTATGCGCGTCTGGGCTTTAAGGGCGAAACGCAGATCAACGATATGCTGACTGGCTACGGTCAGTGGGAATATAACGTTCAGGCCAACGGCACCGAAGGTGACAAAGGCGATTCCTGGACTCGTTTGGCTTTCGCAGGCCTGGGCTTTGCTGAAAACGGCACCTTCGATTACGGTCGTAACTACGGCGTCGTGTACGACGTTGAAGCCTGGACCGATATGCTGCCAGAATTCGGTGGTGATACTTACACTCAGACCGACGTGTATATGCTGGGTCGTACCAACGGCGTTGCTACTTATCGTAACCACGGCTTCTTTGGTCTGGCTGATGGCCTGAACTTCGCCCTGCAGTATCAGGGTAATAATGAAGGTAGCAGCGTAGGTCAGGAAGGTTCTGGTAATAGTGAAAACCGCAAACTGGCGAAAGAAAACGGCGACGGTTTCGGTATGTCCACTTCTTATGACTTTGACTTCGGTTTAAGCCTCGGTGCAGCGTACTCCAGTTCTGATCGTACTGATGACCAGGTTGCTCGCGGTTACCAGGATGGTATAAACAAACGCAACAACTACGCTGGCGGCGAAACAGCTGAAGCCTGGACTGTTGGTGCGAAGTACGACGCTAACAACGTTTACCTGGCAGCCATGTATGCAGAAACCCGCAATATGACCTATTACGGCGGCGGTAATGGCGAAAGCAATGGCGGTATCGCAAACAAAACGCAAAACTTTGAAGTTGTAGCTCAATACCAGTTCGATTATGGTCTGCGTCCGTCCATCGCTTACCTGCAGTCCAAGGGCAGTGATTTAGGTGGTCAGGAAGTGAGCCATGGTAACTGGCGTTACGTCGACAAAGATCTGGTCAAATATGTTGATGTGGGTATGACTTACTACTTCAACAAAAACATGTCCACCTACGTTGATTACAAAATCAACCTGCTGGACGAAGACGACAGCTTCTATGAAAGCAATGGTATCGCGACTGACGATATTGTTGCCGTTGGTTTAGTCTACCAGTTCTAATTTTGCACAATACGTATCAGGCCTGCTTCATATGAAGCGGGCTTTTTGTTTATTTGAAGCGGATTTTTATGTCACCAAGGCAATAGAACGACAAACTTGTGAGGATACTCAAAGAAAAAAACATCCGTGACTGCTGTCGTTGAAAGCAAGGCGTGCAAGTGTTTGAATAGTGGCGGAGAGAGGGGGATTTGAACCCCCGGTAGAGTTGCCCCTACTCCGGTTTTCGAGACCGATTTCATTGGTAATACTTTCAATAACTTAACTTTTCTCGCTGGTATATCCACAATATTTCCACTTCATAAAATTCAACTAGTTACTCATTTATCCATACTTAATATACCAACACTTTATGAGCTAAAACCTATACCTCAAAGTACGGCTTAGAGGTGAAAATGTGTGGGAGATTTTCCCAGTCAATGTCGCGTGAAGACTATCTCGCCTGCTCTCTGAAGAAGCTGTACGCGGCATTCCATACAATTTTGAACCAACTAGCCGATTGAATGCGGCAAGATATCAAAATCCTTCTTTATATAGCCTGCGGTTACGCGTGTTATATAGAATGTGAAAACAATGAAAATAAAGTAATAAATATTAAGGCAAATTGGCATCCTCGACTAACTCTGTCAATTTATCTATAGGTAACGGCTTTGAGTAATACCATCCCTGTACACCGCACTCAGGGAACATTTCAGTTAAATAATTAACCTGAGTTGATGTTTCTACACCTTCGAATACGACTTTATGGGTTATATCTTTAAAAATCTCAACTAATCCTGATAATACATTATTACTTATAGAGTATTCATCAATAGAGTCTGTAATTGATTTATCAATTTTAATTTCATCTATTTGCAAACTTGACAGCCAGTTTAAATTTGAATAGCCTGTCCCGAAATCATCAATGGCTATTGAAATGCCTTTATCATTAAATAAAGAAATTACCTTTTGGAGTGAATTTAGATCCGCACTTTGTCTTTCTGTTAATTCCATCATTATCATTCCAGGCTCTATATTTAATTCATCGATCATCTGAAACACTTTTCCTTGAAAAGATTCAGACAAAAGATCTTGAGAACTAACATTAATGCTTATAAAAACATTAAATTTTTAAGAAAGAGACCTGGCTTCTTTTACTACCATTCGAAATACAAGGTTACTTACATCTTGAATTAAACCATGCTCCTCAGCAATAGGAATAAATATATCAGGTGGAATACTACCAATATCATAATCATCCCATCTAATTAGTGCCTCCACACCAATAATCTTACCAGTTTTTATTTTATAAATAGGTTGATATACAAGATATAATGATTCACTTCTTATGGCGTTTTTTAATCTTGATGCTAATGATTGTTTACGTGCAACCCTTTGGTTATAAACAACACCTAAAAGGACACCTGTTACAGTAGATGTGAATGCAATCAACAAGAATATTAACGAATTATCGAAACTCACCCAAGGAAATTTAACTCCTCCCATGACACAGATGTCATGCTTCCCATTACAACTTTGCGTAGTAATAAGTCCTAATTGATAGGTCTTATCATGTTTAGCCCCCTCAAGCAGATCGACTTGATCACCAAACTTAAACAAATGAAGAGAGTGGTCTCTATTGCCGACAATGGCAGAAAACCCCTTCTCTTCATGGTCTGTAACAAATCCGTTAAAAGCAAATGGTGAAATCGTTATAGCTAACTTCTGGTTGCTTAGTAAATCAGCTTTAACATTATTTTCCAACAACACGCCAAAAAACCACGTCAAATTATCCTTTTCGACTTTTCTATCGTATATATTGAGTGATAATGGTGCTGGCAACTTTCCCCACAACGCAGTACAAGTAATTGCCCCATTAGAAATAAATGATATATCCTTTATAAGTGCATAAGGCCATAGAGCGACTCTTACAGCATGAAGTTGTAGTTCACTACAGGGACTATAAGCATCAAATATCTCATAATCATCATTTATTTTATCAATCTGTTGAATGAGACTAACACTTCTATTCAATACTCGTTCTGTATATGAATCGATACGTTCCTTATATATATAATAAGTAGAAACCTCAGTTAACGAGGAAAAAATCAAGAATGAAAATGTGATTGATATCACATAGGGCTTAAGTTTAGTCAATTTGTAATTATTTATCATATCAACCTCTAATATATCTTAACCCTTTGTGACACCATACATTCCACTATCAATTTACAATGTCGAAAATACAATTAAAATAGGTTATCGGCCATAATGGATTTTTCTTTATACTTTTCATTAGAAACTAACATCATAATATAGTACAAAACTATATAAGTGAGATCTATGTCTGCATTTCAATCAAGTAAATGTCCCCCTACATTTACAAACATTGTGATAATGATAGCACCCATGGGGGACTGAGTATGAGGGAGAGTTCTTCCCCGATGCTGATATTCGGATAAAACCGATGATGACACTGCCGGCGATCAACACTGATGCCAGCAAGCAGGAGAAAGAACAGATAAGTCAGACAGTTCAGGAAATGTTTGAAGAAACTGAATTCTGGTCAGTAAGCGCATAAAGCCTTTCAACATCCGCTACAGCATCGCTTCGTAAAAGCTGCAGCGGATTGATTCCCAACACAGCACCCTATTGTTCAGGTTTGTCCGGCCAGGCAATTTCCAGCGGATTACTGGTATCAATCCTGCTTATCAGTACCGAATATCTTTCCCATTCAGTGAGCAGTGCTATTTCTTTATCGGTTGCCATGCCTAACCTGACTGCCCGTTCAAGTGGTGTAATCGCGGCATCGGCTTCCATAAGCAGCGCCTGTTTTTTTGCTTCTGCCTGCCGCTTTAGTTCTTCATCTGTGTACTGGCGTGGAATAACTTTTTCCCCGTCAAAAACCCATCCCCCGAAGATGTCACAACCATCAGGAATACTGTCAACATCAACAACCGTCAAACCACCGGGATAAAGCCGTGATGCATCTTCGCTGATACTACGAATAATGCCAGTATCGTTTTCGATTGCCAGGCTGTATTTCTTTGTGAATTGAGACAGCGATTTATACCAGTCCTTTCCTGTGGCATCTATAAAATACTGAATGCCATCACCTAAAAATAATTCATCAGGAATGTAGCGTTGCAAGTTAATCAGTTTCATTTTTAGTTCTCAATAATAGCCCAGACATTATTACGACGCGTTTGCAATGAACGGTATAAGGCCACGCCAACCTGATTACCCTCGTTACCGTTCCCCCCTGTAAGAAAACATCCAGATGGAGCTTCTACAAGTCCGCCGTCCATAGTCATGCTGGCCTGTGCGCCGCGCTGTACACGGTTGACAAAGTTTTGGTTAACCCATTCATAGGGTGCTCGCAAGTTAATATTATTGTCACGGGCAACCAGTTGAGCAGTTAACCAGTCGCTCAACAAACCGCCCCATCGCGCCCCCTCGATATTTCCGTCACCCCATACAATCGTATTACCAACATGCATAATATCCGGGCAGTAAAACTGTCCATTTTTACCAAAAACAAAATCACCGCCGCCGTCATCGCCATTACTGATGCGAATACCGTCGCCACCTTTGTCCTTGAAGATATAAGCACGAATAGAACCGTCTTCATTCTGGATAATAAAACTCAGCCGGTAATCACCCTTGAGTGTCAGGTTTCCGGTCATCGTGTCGCCATTTTTATCAACGGCATTAGCAGCTTTATCAACCGTAGGCTTTAAGCCGATATTCTGGACAAACAATGGCGGATTCGGAATATCAGCGCCGTTCCGGTCTTTTGCCAGTCGCGCATTCGCATTATCCATCGCGATTTTGACAGCCAGTGGAGTCGCTGACTGTGTTTCACTGGTGCTGTTCACCGCACTGTTAAGCTGGAGCAATCCCTTTTGTTGTGTAGAACCATCAACGACACCAATTGACTCCCGCGATGTTTTTTGTGCTTCCGCGCCACGCGCTTTTATCTCTTTCAGGTTCTGGTCTATACGCAGAAATAATCCGTCTCCTGTGGAAACATTCAGCGTGATGCTTGAGGTATCTGATACTGCCAGGCGAAACTGCATATTTACACTGACACCACCAACAGGTTTATCGATCGATGGGCAGTTTGCCACCGCGTAAAGTTCTCCGGTATCCGTCATTAAACCGACTTCACGAACGGTAAATCCACCAATCCCGGTCGGCAGAACGATTTTCGCCATTAACTGCGTGGACTGTTCCGGGGACACAACCAGATCAGCGATATCTCCCCGGTAAGTTTCATTAATCAACCGGACTTGCGCCGGATCAGGCCTGACCTGCTTGCCATTACTGTCACCCACCACAAAGTGAGTCAGTGCAATCAGACGACCACTGGCAAGCGCCTCTGCCTCCAGTTCTTTACCCCGGTTAGTGATAATTGAGTAGTAATCAGCCATGAGATTCCCCGGCAAAAATGTCCACATCGATATGCGCTGTTGTCGCACCCGAAAAATAAAAAGCACCGTCCATACCCACATTCGCCATCACATCAATTTTGCTCAGATAGCTACGCAGGTTCTTGGCACGGTCAGTAAGCTGGCGGATCTGATGATAGAGAGCGTCACTGACCCCTTCACTGCTCTGTACTTCGATCCGGAAGGTGTAAGGTACAGCGCGTGGGGTGTCTTCCCACCACTCAACCACGGTCGTGGGCAGGTTCACTGACCCAAGAGAACGGCGTACCGCCCCGGCCGTTCCCCTGTGCTGATGAACATAAGCGGCATCTTTTATCACCTGCCGCTTTTGCGCCTCTGTCCAGCTGTCATCCCAGAAATCAACAGCATGCTCCCAGGCCAGCCAGGGGAGAAGATGCGCCGGGCAGGTATCAGGGTTTTTGGACTTGCGCACCATATTGGTATCAAGAGTGGCGATTTGCTCAGCGCTGGCCTGCTCCTGCGCCCGCTCTTCATGAAATGCGCCAGGAGGCAGCAGGGATCGAAACTTAGCCGTCATTGCTGCTGACCTCCCTGCGGGTGACATTGATGGCCGTACACCACGGTGCTTTACCCGCTTCCGCTTCCAGATCTGCCACCGGAGAAATCAGTCTTACCCTGACCACACCGGATTGCTGCAGAGCTGCATAAATGGCGGACAGGGGGACGACGGTTTTAATCCGATGGGAAAGCGTGGTGTATGACCGTAAAACATCGATGGCATTATTCAGCACTGTACTGGCGTCCGGTCCTTCCGGAATTTCCAGTTCTGCCGTAACAGCATAGTTTGCAATCGTGGCACTTTTTATCGTCACATAGTCCGTTAACGGGCGGATTTCATCCGCATTCAGTGTTCTGTTAACCTTATCAAGCAGGGGCTGTCCCGCTGTCCCATCCCCGGTACGGGACAGGACATAGACATCAACGTAGCCGGGCCGGTTATGGGTTTCCGGCCCATAGGCATCTGCATCCAGCACATCCGTATCGGCAGACTTTGCATGAAAGCGGTAAGCGTTACGCGCGCCTGCTGTATTCAGCTGTGCCCATGAAAGCTGGATACGTTCGCGAAATGCCGCATCGCCTTCCAGCTCAGGCTCCACAGGCGGAACAGCAAGTGGATCGCCGGGCTTAATCACCTGCCGCTTAACGTTGAATGCGGCACCTATCTGGTCAAGGTCAGCCTCTTTTGCACTCGCGAGAAATACCGCCCGCACGGCATCATTAACCCGCTGAAAAGCCAGCGTCAGCTGATAGGCATTCACCTCCCCCTGTTTAAACGTCGGATCGGATTCCACCAGCGCATCAAACTGCTCATCAAGTTCCCGCAGGCGCGCCAGCCACCGGGTGAAGATTTCCGTCGCATCCGGCACCACAATGGCATCCGGTACGTCCAGTTCTGACAGGTTGATCACGTCATAGCTGCTTGCCATAAATCGTTATGTCTCCCGTTCTGACAGGTAAATTGGTTTCCTTGTTGATCCCCTCGATATCCAGTACACAGCCGGACTTCCCTTCAGGAAAGGAAACAAGCACACGGGTTACCTTCAGCCGCGTTTCCCACCGGGCCAGTGCGGTCGCAGACGCGGCGATTATTTGTAGACGGGTCATATCATCCCGTGGGTTATCCACCAGCGAAAACAGATCACTGCCATAGTCACGGACAAGAACCCGGCTCCCGATGGGCGTGGTCAGTATGTCGCTGACGGACTGGCGCAAATGGGCGACGCCGGACAGGCGTTTTCCGGTCCGGTTGTTTACACCGTTCATGATTAAATTCCGTTGCTGATTCGCCGGATGGCGGGAGGGTTAACCGAAGTAGGACGGGCCTGTTTTGTCCTGCTTTTCTGATTTTTTCGAAGCCGCTGCGGGTTTACGAATGTCCACGACAAGGTTGTAGGTGTAGCTGAATCCTGCTGACGTCAGAGAAAAGACCAGAGACTCAACCACCCAGGCCCGATCCTCACGGGAGCCAAAACCGGAAGTCGTCACACCTGCCTCTGCTGTCAGCGGAACATGTTTGGGGCGACATGGCCCCGTGAGCGTCATTTTCTGCTCGTTACGTTTCGCCTGAGTTTTCCTGGAGTTTGCCTGTTGCTCGGCAGTGGTTTTCTCCGACTGGGTATAGGGATTGATCATCGCCGGGCCATCATGTTCAACCGTGGAGGTCTTTGTCGTACCATCCTCCTCGTCGTAATAACGCACACCGATTTTCTCTTTGGCTTTTCCTCCGCTCCCCGTAGCTTTCCCCGTCGAACTCCCCCGCTCACCTTCACTGTAGGACCAGTTTGATACTTCATCCGGTTTGATGGTTATCCCGCCAGTCTGTTTCCCTGAAGCCGTTACCGTGGCTCCCTGCTGCAAAAAAAGCCAGTAACCGCCTGATGGTTTGCTCACTGCATTGTAGTCACGCGCAAGCCTTGCGAGCAGGTTGGCATCAGATTCCGCCACCTGATCGATGTGGCTGATATGAATATCTTTCAGTGCGTCGGCCACGCGGGGAATAAGCCCGTTGTCGGTGGCCACGGTTTTGACAATATCGGCAAGGCGAAGGTTATCCCAGCTCCGTGTCTTCTGGCTTGTCACGTCTCCGGGTTGTTTCTGTGCATTCATCGGCGCGGCGGTCGCATAAAGCTCGATACGCCTTGGCGGGCCACCGCTCGAGACGCCACTGACAACAAACCAGCCTTTATCGATCAGTTGTTCATTGAATCCCAGAGCGACCTGAAGCCGGGCACCTTTGGTGGGAAGCGCCAGCGTTTCAGAGATGAGACTGATTTTCAGTTCATCTGCTTTTGCTGTTGCCCCACCATAATCCGTCAGGGTCAGTTCACTCAGGCACTCTTGCAGCACCCGGGTTATATCTTTCCCTTCGGCCTGTATGCTGAATGCCGGCGCATATTCCGGCCTTGCTGTCTGATCTGCCATATTAATCCCATAAACTAAATGGCGATTCCGCAACGGGCATCACCAGATCCGGCAATGTGATGTACAAGCCGGAAGGATACACAGCTCCCTGCTCCGCCAGCCCCTGATTGGCCTCCAGAACCTGAGTCACTGAGTCTGAAAGATTTTCAGTACCGTAATGCACGGCGCAAATCGCATCCAGTACGTCCCCGTCACGGGTTTGATAGATCGTCGGCATAGTGTTTCAGCGTCATCGTCCAGTTTTTATTTCGGTGACCGCCACCCGGTAAAAACTTACTCGTCGTGTCTGAAAAGTCGGTCACCACCCACCACCCCAGCACATCACCTTCTCCGCTGACAAGCTGCTGGGGTTTAGCCTGATCGGCAAGATCAAATAAATCATTCACCCCTTCCACGCCTTTACGGAAAAAGGCGTGAGACTGCCCTTCAAGCCTGACAGTACGCCCGGGCTTTCCGGTGTACTGAAGAAGGTCCTGTTTGCCAATGCGTTCCTGTTCACTCCAGCGCCAGCTGGCCTCACGGGTGAGCTGATGATAAGCCGTTGTATCAATCGAAAAGGCAAAATTCCCCAGCATCATCATGACGCGGGCTTCCTGCCCACCCCGTAATGCGCTGGTACTGCGCTGACCGGAATCTTCAAAGATCGGGATAATTTCACTCACCAGAGAAATCCCCCATCCAGAAGGCTGTTATCACCATTAAAGGCAGAATTGTTTTTCGTCATCGTTGTCACTTCATCGGCAATGGCTTTCTCATCCTGTCCCGGCGCGGCATTAATTTCGAATCGATATTCGAATTTTCGGTTGTCTGTAACCTGCCTGGATGGTGGCTGTTTATCCAGATTGTCCATACGCTGAAGTAAGGTATCCCAGTACCCGATATCTCCCCCCGACGAATCAGAGGGTGGTTGCACTGAACGCCCCTTGTTCCTCTGTAGCGCTGTATTCCAGTTTAAAAGCGTATCGCCGCCTTCTGGTGACAGATACCTTTCGAGTGATTTGTTAAAAGTCTCATCGTCAGAATCAAAGCCAAATAGCCCACGAGTTGATTCCCAAGAGCGTTTAACTTTTTCCGGCAGATCCGGGCGATCTTTCAGTTGCTGTTCGAACCATTCCCCCTGTCCGTTTTGACTGGCCCTGAAGCGCGCTCTTTCTACCCCATTAGCAGCAAGCGTTTTGAGTACATCACGTTGGTCATTCAGGTCATCTGGCAACAGCCAGGACAGTTTTTTAGCCAGGGCGTAAATAATTTTGCCGACAAAAACCACCCCCTGCCCGAAAGACAGAACGCCGGGATAGAGATCGTTTCGCAGAAAAGTCACAATGCGCCTGACACCACCACCTTTGAACCAGTCGGCAAGATCATCCGTCAGGCGCCTGATATCAGGCGCCAGTTCATTTCCCAGTTGGCCGGAAATTTCTGCGACCGCAGAAGAGAAAACGGTGCGGAGATTATTGATAGCCTGATTACCCGCAACAGCCCCATCAGCGCCCTCTTTGGTCACAAGGTTGTAGCGCCGCTGTTCGTCCATCAGGTCGCGGTAGCTCCGGCCAGACTGCTTGATAAGCATCAGCAGTTTGCTCGCTTCCCCGCCAAAAAGAGAATCCAGTGCAAAGGAAGCTTTTGACTCATCCTGAAGGCTGAGCGCCCGTTCAACAATTTTGTCGAATTGCGCCATATCACTGAGCCCGGCAAAATCACCTGCTTTGAACCCGAGCGTTTCAAAGGCATCCTGCAGCGAGCTCTGCTTACCGTTCTGTTTATACTCCCCGGATTTGTGCAGATACTCTTCAAAGAGATCGCCAATGTTTTCCGCATTCATGTCGTACTGCTTTGCCAGAGAATCCCAGGCATTAAACGTGGCCACGTCCACGCCGTAACTTTTTGCCACATTAGTGCGGGTTGCCGTTTCAGCATTGGTGGCAGCTGGCGCTATCAGTGTGCCAAGTGCTGAAGCCACCACGCCGCCACCGCCAATAGCCAGCCCGGATCCAAACATCCCGCCCACCTGCCCGGCGATCCCCAGACCGCGCCGGAAAAGGCCTTTACCGGCACCTTTGAACGCCTGAATGCGTTGTGATTTTTGCATCTGCACATTCAGTTTCTGTTGCTCTGCCTCCGTTTTGCGGATTTCCCTGGAAACATCGGTATAGCGGCGCTTCAAATCGCCCAGGCTTTCACCGGCCAGTTTGGCGCGTTTGATTTCTGCTGCCAGTTTGGTCTGGTCTTTTGTCAGTCGCTCAGACTGCTTTCCGACATCTTTCAGGCTTTTTTGCAGACCATCTGCAGACCGTTTCCATGAATTATCCAGGTTTCCGCCAAAGGTAATGACGGCCTTAAGGTTCTGGCTTATTGCGCCCACGGTTCATCGTCTCCAGTTCGTCGGTCAAAAAAACAGAGAAAGTGCTGAACGGCATATCGAGGTATTCCGCCATCGGGAAATGCAGCCGCCGCCCCAGAAATCTTATTGCCCGGAGGAGTCCGCCTTCGGTCGCTTCGCGGGCGGGAGCATAAAAACGTTAAAGGCATCCAGCAGTTGTGAGTAATCTGCCGCCGTCATCAGCCAGAGATCCTGTTCACTGAGATTGCACAGCAGCGCAATCATGCGGGCTTCTTTCTCTTCTTCGTTGCCGCGGTCTTTGGCATGAGTGATGCGATCACGAACCAGCGGTTCACGCATGGTGACTTCATCGATCACAACCCCGTTATCAAGTGATACGGGGGAATACAGTTTTATAACGCGGGTTTCACCAGGAAAGCTCATAGGATGCTCCATAAAAAATGGCCCGCAGGCCGTTACAGTGGTGAGATAACAGTGAAATTAGAGACGCACTTTGGCAGCCAGACCTGAAAGGACATCAACGCCATTCACCCGGCGGGCAAAACGCTCTGTATCAATGGCAAACAGTTCTCGCCCGTCCAGTGACTGACGGTAGTAGCTGACAGCAATATCAACCGTCACAGCATTTTCGGAAAGCGTGTCCTTACCCCGCGCATCCGGCGTGACGGTCTGTACAAACCCCTCAATTTCCTCAACCGTACCGCGCGCAGTACCGTTACCGAGATAGCCCTGATAAGCCGTAAAGCGTGAACGGCTGCCACTGACAAAACCGAAGCTGGCCAGCATGTCCGTATCTATCCCATAAAATTTAACCTGACAGGTCAGTGCTTCCATGCCGTCATCAACCGGGGTGGGCGCATCCTGTGCGCCGGTACGCATATCCGTTTTAACAATTGCCAGAGACGGCGGCGTAAATTCATGCGCCCCCTGAATACGGATCCCCTGCCGGAAGAAGGTCCAGACGCGTAGTGTGTTTTTATCGCT
Source organism: Citrobacter sp. RHBSTW-00029 (assembly GCF_014104295.1). Taxonomy (NCBI): domain Bacteria; kingdom Pseudomonadati; phylum Pseudomonadota; class Gammaproteobacteria; order Enterobacterales; family Enterobacteriaceae; genus Citrobacter; species Citrobacter sp. RHBSTW-00029. Next base: position 1,206,218 of record NZ_JABXRT010000001.1, on the reverse strand, counting down.
CATGCTGCAAGCATCTCCTCAAGCGCATAGTTATTGTTCACCCGGACGCGCAGGCTGATAAGTTCAGTCGGCGATTTCGGACCAAAGTCATAGTTGATGTACAGGACACCCGACGCCATGGTTTCCGCTGTGTTCAGTTCTTCATCCAGCCAGGCCCGCCCACCGAATATGGCGCCAAGCCCGACCAGTTGCCGCATATAGGCATTGATGGTGCCGATAATGTCATCCGCATTTTCCCGGTCCAGTGGGCGGTCAACATACTCCAGCATGGTTTCCTGAATGCTGTCCTCAATAACATCAGCAGTACGGCGGACAGATTCAAAACGCCACTGAGGATTGGTTGCACACAGGCGGTTCCCCCAGTGTTTAAAACCCGCCCGGCGGATAATGGTGGACACGTTCTGCATGTTGAGCAGGTTTGCATCGCAGTTCTCATCCCCGAGGATAAATTCATCGATCTGCTCAACACCGAGGATGTTGTTGATGTCCTGGTTCGACTTGCTCCACCACCAGCCTTTTTCAAAGTCGATGCGGGCGCGTAACCCGGCAGCAAACGCAGAGTAAGGGCGATAAACCAGCTGGCCATCTGCATCACTCGCCTGGACCCGCGGGCGCAACAGTTCAGTTCGTGCGCCATAGGACTGGCGGCGCTGTACCACTTCCTGCAGCGTCGCACCGGAGGCGCAGTCAACATATGCGACGGCGCGCAATTTCCCGGCCACGGTTTCCAGCCCCTTACCAACTGCATCGTCCTCACTGAAACCCGGTGCAATCACAATACGCGGCTGGTACGTGGTAACAGATTTCGCTGATGACAGCGTGCCGATCCCCTTCAGTACCGCCGCGCGTTGTTTTGCCACATCGTTTTCATCTGCAACACGCACCACCACCGTCAGCGCATTACGCTGATCGTTAATGTCTGTCAGTGCCTGTTTCAGCGTACCTTTTTCACCCAGGCGGGATAACAGCGTGGTGCCAACGACCGCCACCGGCGTATTAAGTGGAAAGGGTTCATCTTCCCCCCCCGCTAATTGCAGGCTGAAGGGCTGGACAATCCCGTCACCTAGTCCGACCGCACTGACTTTTGCGCCATCAACACCACCGACAGCCTCAGCAACGTCTCCGGGTTTAGCCGTGATCGCACCGTGCTCATCACATCCCAGCGTGATTTCCAGTGTGAGCGATTCAGGATCCCAGCGAGCTGACGTCGCAACCGCAGCAGGATTTTCGGCTGCCGGCTGTCCGGCCAGCGCAGCGACATTGATGACATTGCCTTGCCGCCCCTTAATGGTTGCAGTGAAGTCGATAACGTTATCGAGAATGGGTGTACCGGATGATCCCGATGCGGCGGTTCCGCCCGACGCATCCGGTGCCGTTCCTACCAGGCCGATAATGGCTGTCTGGATCGTGGTAACCGCCACCGTACCCGAGGTGAGTTCAATAGTTTCAACGCCATGTAACTGAGACATGCTTTTTCTCCAGGCATAAAAAAACCTGCCGCAGCAGGTCACATTTTCTGATTGGGTTTATCGGTGAGCCCACCGCTGTCGCCGGGGTGATCGTGGTTGTTAAATACTTCACGTATCTTGCTCATACTGCCGGATTTATCCGTTATCTCCTTTGACGCGCCGATATTTCCTGCAACCAACGTGTCAGCATTAATCTGGGTTTTGCCCTGGACCGTCAGGGTATCCGTAATTTCAACCGGACCATCCAGCGTACCTTTACCGACAATTTTGTAGGTTCCGCCATCAGCCAGCGTAATCGTCAGGGCATGCGCTTCCCTGTCATAACGGATCTCAGTCCCGTCGCTGTAACGGGTAATGTGCTCACTGTCGCTTCCTTCCGGCACCGGCAGCTTTCCCGTATTCCAGCCGGGAAACACCCGTCCGTTGTTGAGTTCTCCGGCTTCGGACAGGACCGTAACCGCATCCCCCACGGCATAAGGATTTGAATCAGCGCGGTTTGTTCCGGAAAACCCCTGGCACAACGGCAGCCAGGTTGTGATGATATCCCCCAAATCCACCCGGCATTTAGGGATACTATCGTGCCTGACGGAGTGAATAACGCCGCGCCGGACAAGGTTCGACAGTCTGCGCTGCAGGTCGCCTGCTATCTCACTCATCGGGCGGAGCCTCCCAGATAAGCTGATAGTCATCCACGTGATTTCGCCCCGTATCAGGTGCAACACCCAGCCAGGCCTGCTGCAGGGGCATGCCAGTGTGTGCAAAGGGATCAGCACCAAATGCAGCCGCCTGGGTGAATGAAATACGCCAGACCAGATAATCATCCATTCGCGGATCAAACTCATCACGTTCAGCCGTGGTGAATACCGCAGGCTCAATATGGCCCAGACCAAACTGCTGTCCGTCAATCCATTGGGTGATATCGGCCGCAGCGGTTCTGACAAAAATTTCAGGCTGGCTCACACCCGATCCGGCGGCATCCACCACCACGAAGAGATCACAGGTTAAATTAACGCTCAGTTGTCCCTCATTTCCTCCTCCCTGTTCCCAGCTGTTAATCGAGAAATACACCGCGGGCGTGGTCAGCCCCGAAAAGCGGGGAACATTTCTTTCCGGATACGCACCGGCATCACGCACCCATCCGATTTTTTCTAATGCCTCAGTCACAGCATCGTGATACCGCCCCAGCAACAGTGGCTCGGCCATCGTTCGTTACCTCAGACAGAAATACGGGCTTTTACGCGCCCGCGAATGTCGGTTTCAAAGTGATGCATAAAAATCTCCATCGCCTGGGCAAATGCGTTGTCCTCGACGTAGTTCAGCATCGGTTCGTAGATATCAATTTCTGCTTCGCGTGTCCGGCGGGTCAGGGGATCACGAATAACCACCGTCCGGCGGTTATCCCGTTTTGAACGGGACACCTCCCCGTTTTCAAACGACCGTTCGCTCAGCAGATTACCTTTCGGGGAAAATCCGGCGTTTTCGGCCTGGCGGCGCGCTTTAATAAAACGCCCCGTGTTGCGGTCACGCCGGGTATGGTGCGGTCGCAGCCGCCCGTTGATTCGTCCTTTAAGGTCTTTCACCTTAATGGCATTCAGCCCGAACCAGAGCCGGAAATTATCCAGCTGCGATCCCCTGTCCAGACGAAAAGACAGCAAACGGCGCCGGACCAGATCCATACTGCGTGGGGCCAGCCCGTCTTTCAGATCCGCCATCGCTTTCTTTCGCAGCGTGGCGGCAGTACGCCTGAGCGCGCGCGAGTATGCTGCACGGAACTGTTTTTGCGTCGCACCGATACTGTCCGCAATTCGCCAGATAACATCCACATCAATATCGACGGGTAAATCCCGCCGCAGTCGAGACTCCCGCGCCATATCAGCTCCATTTATCGATCTGAGGCTGTGTTTTGCCGGGTTCCCCATATGCCAGCGTGACGCGGGTCCGCCCTTCTTCATCCGCGCCGATATGTGTCACCCGGTAAGGGATGGTGTTGATCACCACACCGTCATGTTTTTCGAGACCGGAAATATCCGCAGTCATTGCACTGAACGCCGGGGAATGGTTCTGAATTTCCCCGCCGCCAGGCACACCCGACAGCGCATCCGGTGATTCGAAAATCACGGTCACCAGACGCGGGCCTTCACCCGTTTGCAGGCAAACAGGGACTTCTTCGGCAAACGCCCGGTTAATCCGGGCATCTGCTTTAGCCAAACGTTCCCGGAACCGGCTCATCAGAACCCCAGCCTGACGGCAACATCAGCATCATCCGCCTCAGCTGCTCCCCAGGCGGAACCGACAACCGGGTTTGGCGTTGCATCATCGCCTTTTGCCACCGTCAGTTTGCCGCCAGCCAGATACAATTTCTGGCCTGCCGCAATTTCTTCTGCCGCTTTAGGCAGCACAAAAACACCGGCCATATGCAGTGTTCCCCACTCGCCAGCAGGAATATCGCTGTGTGCCACCCCGGCAATTCCGCCGACCGCCACCAGCGCACCGGATGAAACGGCATCAACACCCGCATTGTGATAATCCAGTGTGGTACCGTCCTGCTGATAGTTCTTCGCCATGTTTTTTCTCCATAAAAGGAAAAGGCGACCAGCGCCGCCTTCAGGGATAAAAAAACCGCCAGGCGGCGGTCATTATTTTTTGGTGACTTTAACCAGCCCGCGCCAGTCGAGCGGAGCCACCCCCGCATCAATGCGCACCTTGAATGCGGCGCCGTCCACAGTGAAGCCCTGCTGCTGTTCCAGATATGGCGTGTCGATACCGTCCAGATAGGCCACTTCAATGGTGTCGCGCCCCTGCGCAGCAGTCAGGTAATAATCGGTCGGGCTGCTGTCATCCAGGCGGGCCTCAGAAGCCACTGTCACAAAGTTCTGGATCGGGTTAACGATCCCGCTGTTCGCGTCTGCGCCTGGTACGCTGGCGGATTTGATGAGCTGGTTTGCCCGTGACTCAATTGCCACTGGCGTCAGCATGTAGGCGGGACGAATATTCAGACGACGATCGCCGGATTTTTGCAGCAGCATTGCCTTACGTGCAACATCCAGCCCTTCAATACTCAGATCGGCTGCAACAAGGTTGCCGTGATCGGCGTGGAACAACGGCTTACCGTCCGACATTTTCGGGTTACTGGTCAGTACAGCCCAGACCAGATCGCCGACGGTGGCTCGCGCAGCAAGCCCCATTGCCTGCGGGATTCGCGTCAGCATATCCAGGTCGTCGTTGATGATAGTCTGGCGGTCAATGCTGAAAAGCTCACCATAGGTGGCCAGTGCAATCGGCTCACCGCGATCTTTAATGGTGACATATTTATATTCCGCCCCGGCGCGAACCTTACGCAGCGATGCCAGTGATTCCAGGCCAACGCGGTGCGCGGTTTTGAAATCGGTCAGTGTGCCTTTACGGGTCCACTGTTCGAATGTTTCGCTGGCCTCATCCCAGCCAAGTAATGCCGCCTTATGCGCAACATCCATCAGGATATTGCCGAAGTCGCTGCTGCTGTGGGTGAACGCCAGCCCAACCATCGCCTGTGCTGTACCGACACCAGAAATACCGATACCACGATCCACCAGCGAGGCGCGGGCCAGTTCGCGCAGGGTATACCCGTTGTAGGCGTTATCTTTTTCCGCCTGCGCATAGCCCGCACGGTTCATTACCGCCGCACGAATGGAATCACCAACAATGTTCCCGTTACCCGCGTGGATGTGAACTGCACCCGCTCCGGCACTCGGGGTAGTCCCTGCCGCCAGCGCATTGAGCAATTTGGTGCGGGCCTGTTCCGCTGAGCAGGAAATATCCGTGATGCATTCTGCTTTCAGCGAGCCGAAAGCAGGAAACGCATCAAACACAGCGGAAACTGCGCTTACTCGTTCAGTATTCGCTGCCTGCATCTGCTGCTGGAGCTGGGCGGCCAGCGCGGTAATGTCGATATTTCCTGCCATCGGTTGCTGGGTGGGTTGCGGTGCAGGTGGGTTATTTGCAGCCTGCGGAGCCGGGTTTTGTGTGGGTTGCGGCTGACTTGCAGGGGCTTCGGCGCGCGGCCCAAAAAGGTTGTTAATCTGTTCTGGCATATTCTGATAATCCTTCAGTTTATTTTGATTCACACAGGCCGCGGCCTGCAGTTCTGGTTCAAGCGTGTCAGCGAAACCTTTTTCCACCGCCTCCGCGCCATTAAGCCAGGTTTCAGCTTTCAGCATCGCCTCCAGTTCTTCCTGCCCCAGCCCGGTCTTGTTCATGTAGGCACTGAGCATCAGCGCTTCATTACGATCAAGCCAGGCAGCGTAATCACGCATATCATCGGAATCCCCGGCGATCCCGCCCCACGGTTTGTGCACCATCAGCCAGGCGTTTTCCGGCATATGCACCGTGGCGCCAGGCAGACAGACAATCATTGAAGCCATACTTGCAGCCACGCCATCTACCCAGATATCCAGCTTCGCTTTCAGACGGGACAAGGTGTTAAAGATGGCAAATCCCTGCATCACATCGCCGCCCGGGCTGTGGATATGCAGATCGACGGCACTGGCCTCAAACACTCCGGCCTCTTTACATTCGGAGACAAACTGCTGAGCGGTAATCCCCCAGCCGCCGATCACGTCATAGAGAAATATTTCCACGCGCCCTGCAGCCAGGGCGCGTATCTCATACCAGCACTGACCGTTTGCGGCATCGATACCAGCCACACTGGCACGGGGATTAATCATCGTCCCGCGACGGGGCGGGCTTATCATTTGCTGCATCAGGGAGCACTCCTTTATCGTTGGCGGCGTCTGAGTCAAACACCAGCCCGTTTTCTCGGTTGAATTGGGTTTCCCGGAGACGCTGACGTTTCACCTCCTGCGGATTCTTACCACGTGCGCGCGTCCATTCGGCTTCTGTGCCTGCCCCTCCACGGACAATTGCCTTCCAGGCAGCAGCCTCTTTTCCCGGATCAATCCATGGCATGACTGGCCCAAGATAGAGCGCGTTGTAAAGGGATTTTTTGTCGACATCTTTGGGGATGGTAACGCCGCTGAGCAACGTCATTGCCAGCCAGTTTCGGTATACAGGACGGCTTTGCTGCCCAACAAACCACTGCTGCAGCACGTTGTAACCTTCAAAACTCTCAACCAGCTCCTGCCGCTGTGAACTGTAGGTACCGTTGTAATCCCGCGCGATGCTGGAATAACTGCCACGTGTCCCCGCCGCCACAGCGCGCATCTGACCATTTCTGAACTCATACAGATGAACATTCGGGCGATTCGACTCCACCATGCCCAGATCCTCGCCTGGCTTTAGCTCGTCATAAATCATCCCCGGCGCAATATCGTAATGGCGCTGTCCACCCGGTGTTGAAAACTCGGTTTCTGTATCAAGAGACTGAGCATCCCCACGTTTGATATAGAAACCCAGCGCCGCCGCAATACGTGCCGCCACGCGCTCACTCTCTTCATAATCCTTAATATCGGAGAGTCGGGTGATCACGCCATGGATGAGGCTAATCCCCCTTAACTGGTGAAGCCGTTTACGCATAGCCAGGTGCAGCATGCTGTCAGCCGAAACAGTTTTTAAACCAGCATTGAGTCCGGCAAAACTGGCAGGATGGTTCTTATAAACTCTGTAACCCGTCGGTCGGCCCCAGGCATTGACAATAATCCCCTGGCGGATCTGCTGCCCGGAGGTACTATTCAGGTTAAACGGAACAAAATCCGCCTCCAGCAGTTCAAGAGAAAACGGTACCTGGGTTGAATGCTGCAACCCGGCTATATTTCCCCGTACCATCTGTGTAAACACCTCGCCATCACGCAGTGCTGAACGTAACAAAAGCCGCTCTGCTTCCGGACGGGTAAACATCCCGGTCACTTCCGGACGAACCGACCATTCCGCCCAGAGCGCGGATAACTGACCAGCAAACTCAGAGTGGAGATTACCTTCAAGATCCAGCGGCTGCGGTTCAACGTGGATCCCGTGAGCACCGATGACCCGATCCTCCATCTTGTCAAAAAGACCAATCACTAGATCATGGTTTTCATCCAGCCAGCGGGCCTGTTCTCGTAATGAAGTACCGGCTGCAAATACAGCGGTGTCCGCCGACCGGGATTCACGTTTCCCCTTATGCAGGCGAGTCGGATTTGCTGCCTCATAGGCTCTGAGTCTGAGTCGGTTTTGTGCGCGTGATGCCGCCCACCCGGGCGATATTGCGCCCAGTGCCTTTTCAAAAAATCCCATGATTTGCCTTACAGAAAGTTAGCGAGTTTGAACGAGCCGCTGCGGTTTGAGACAGCGCGCCAGCGCCTTTCCCAATATTCAAGCTCGTCACGCAGGGCTTTTGGGTCATGGTTGGTAATTGCCCGGCCATTAACCCCGGTGAATGACACGCTTTTACCGTCCAGAGAATCCCGGTAAGCCTGGCGCACAGTTACCAGCATCTGCTGAATTTCTGATTTCGTCACAGCCAGCCTCCGTTGTCACTGACACCCAGCCAGCCACCAGAAAGCGGGCTGGGCTGTTCCGTTACAGAAACAGGAGACGAGCGTACAGGTACCGTTTTTTTCACAGCAATCTCCCTGGGGCGATCCCCGTCTATAATGTTTGAATTACTCTCCTGAGCGGCAGCCCAAGTCGGGGGCTGTTCCCAGTCCCGGATTTTTTCATAACCACGCAGGACAGCGACGGCATGGGCATAACAGAAAAGGTCAAAGGCTTCGTTATTGCCTTTTCCGGGCTTGCGCCATTTTCCGTCCGTGCCACGTTCTTCGTAGGTCAGTTCTTCGTAGAACCACTCCCCCAGCCAGTCAGGAAAATGGATATACCCGGCACCGGGTGTTTCACGTTCAAGGTTGTTACTGAGTTGATCTTTCAGCAGGTCTGTCTGCAACAGATATACCGGAACCTCACCACGCGCATCCGCCCGTCGATCGCTTCGGCCTGTGTTGTCAGGGTGCGTTTTGGTAATGATTTTCTGGCGTCGGGTGCTGTCACCTTTTATCAGGTAAACCCGTTTACCCAGTCCGTCACGACGACACTGTCGCCAGAATTTATAGGCGTTATCCGTTACCCCATCTTCCCCGCCACTGTCGACAGCCATTGCGAGAATGGGCATCCGTCGCGAAGGGTCTGACTGCAGCGCATAGGCTTTTTCGAGAACATCCGTGATGAGCAGTTGCCAGTCTTCCGGATAGGATCCGGGATGCACCTGCTGCGCCTCACCATTTTCATCACAACGCAGGGACTGGCGGATGTTATAGCGGTCCACCAGCCAGCGTTCGCCGTTTTCACCGTACCCGATGATCTGGACGACAAAACGGCGTTTCTTCCCGCCCTGCACATCCACCGACGCCAGAAGAAAACGGACTTTCGGCGGCACAAGCCGTTTGCCATAGTCTTCTGCCCGCAGCATCAGCACGTCAGCACGTCGCTGCTCACTGGCTGCACGGGGAAGATAAGGCAGCCCCCAGTCAGTATTAATTACCGTCTTGAGCGTTTCTTCGCTGCCGGTAGCTTCATAGTCCTGTTCCGCCGTCAGTAATTTGTAGACCAGTTGCGCCCATGTCTGGTATGCCGCGGCAGGTCCCTCCATCCAGAACGAAGCAATGCGCGAGCGACGGGCTTCTCCTATGATGTTGCCATCACGGTCGATAGTTTGCCCCTCACGCAACCAGACACCCTTTCCGTTCAGTTCCCGTTTCCTGTCGGCGGTAATCATGCCGCTACAATGCGGACAATCAATATGCGCCGCTTCACTGGCTTTTACCGGGTCAGGCGTTTCCCGGTAGCCTGTCATCGCCTCCATGGCCGGTTGAAAGTATTCCCCGCAATGTGGGCATGGCCAGTACCAGCGACGACGATCGCCGCGGTTATATAAAGACAGGATCCCGGTCGTGGGAGGTGCTTCGTGAGGTGACTTTCTTCGCCACTTCGTATTGGTGATTTCCCTGCCCGGTGAACTCTCGACCAGCGTCATCCCCGCTGACATAAAGGTGGTGGTACGTTTTGAAGCAAGCGAAAATCCGTCCCCTTCCCCGTCAATATCTTCCGGGAAGCGATCGTAATCCGTCAGCGCCACACACTTAAAATCTGAGGAGGACATGATGTTGATAGACGGCCAGCCTATCTTCAGGTAGTTCCCGGCAAGGAAAGTCCGGTCATGCACGTTGTTGTCGTTGCGTGATGGACTCAACCGGCACGCCACCTCCGGGCTGACACGAAATGTTCGGGCCAGGCGTTTTTTTGAGTGTTCGCGCGCTTTCTCTTCCGTCATCTGAATGATGAGCATGTCAGACGGATCACAGACAACGTTGTACACCACCCAGCCATCAATCAGGCCAATAGTTTTACCCGTTCGGGCAGGGCCAACAAAAATGACAGCATCATATTCTCGTGATGCCAGGCAGTTCATCGGCTCCACAACATAAGGGGCTAGATTAGGATCCCACTCAACGGAGTTACCCACGCCGACCGGAACACGCATATATTTATGTACGGCTTCGGCTACAGGCATTCGACGCGGTGCTCTGATGATCCCGGCAGTGTTTTTTCTTAGCTCCGCCGCCGTGGCCTGTCGCATGGCTTACTCCTCTTCTGGCGAACTGTCCTCCTGTTCCGGCGTATCTGCCTGCTCAACCTTCAGGGCTATCTGATCCCGCAGGTCATCGATGACTTTTTGCACCCGAACGACAGCTGCGGGCGTCATCGCACAATCACGTTCAAGAATATCCGGCAGCGTTTCCAGCACCTGAACGACGGCTTTTGCCATCGATGAAAATTCTCGGGTCACTGTCGATGCCGGGATTAACTCACCTGTTTCCTGCTGGAATTTAAGCCTCTCGCGTTCAGACTGAAACCATGCCTTACGATCCGGCGGCAACATCTTATCGATATCCACCAGCTCGGGTGCCGTGGTACGGCCCAGCAGTTCCCGGAGAATATCCACGACAGAATAAAGCTTGAGACGAGAATTACTGCCAGGAGCAGGCTCAATGTTATTCAGCTTGCTGGAGATCGTCTGACGATGAAGATCGGTCACCGCTGCCAGCTGATTGATATTGAGGCGAAGGTTTTTCAGTTCGTTATCCATGATGATGAACAATATTTAACCATTTCGACATCGTGAATAATTTCACGACTGAAATATCAACAAGTTAAGGAAATGATGATGATGCCGATAAAATGCAAAAAACTAGCCGTTTTCCGCGTGTCCTCGCCCCCTCGGTGTTCAGAATCGCCAGAAGGACCCGTTAAAAGGTAGGCAGAAAATCTATGCTTAGAAGTGAAGGCTTTGACAACGTTCTAAATTTTATGACAGAAATAAAAAAGCATTACCTTTCAAGATAATGCTTTTTCACTCGAACTGAGTCTTATACCAATTAGATTAATGTAATTTTAATATCATAGCTTTCAAGCCCAGTCATTTTTTCACGAGCAGTAAACTGGATGTCGGAAACTTCTTTTCCCGTCTTTTTTTTGAGTTCAATAATTTTTTTTGTGATGAATTCAGAAATATCCGCTTCAGTTTTTCTTTTTAAATCTTCGACGTTCATTGTTTACCTCTCTTGATCTCTAACGTATCAACGCCAAGCATGTTACATTCCCCGTGGAGCACTTGTATAAGCGCTGACATGTTTAAAAGATAGAATGGAAAGACTCAATTATCAAGAGGTTGCAGTACAATCTTCATGCAAAAGAGCTCGCGCCCCACAAACTACTGTACTAAAATCCGGGTAGGTCACGAAACATCCAGTTCTCATTTCAAAAGCTTCGATGCAGCCTCGAGAATCTCTTCGGAACTGACATCACGGTCAGAAGCCACATAAACTATTTTATGGTCTCCAGTCAGAGATGGGAATCCCGCAGACATCACGGATAAATGAGCTTTTTCTCCATTGGGAAACTCACGCATTATCGTCGTAACACCCTTCATTACAGATACAACTACTGCCGGTTCTGAGTTAAAAAAAACAATTACTTTTTTCATAATTATACCGTGATGGTTCTTACATAAATGAACAGTTAAGCATACAAAAAAGGCTCCATAAGGAGCCTGAAATTTATTTTCTAAAATCTAACGAAGACTGACCAGAACGAATGTATAGTGCAACATTATCAAATGTTATCATTGTTGATTTGCAAAAAATACATTTTGCTCCGAAAGGATTTTTTTCAGTAACATCAAAGTTTGACGTTCTGTACTGAGATCCGTGACAACACGGGCATCTGAAGTGAATATTATTATTAATAACAGTTACCTTATACAGCCACGACATTAACTGCCGAGGGCCCTTTGGGTCCCTGTTCAACACTAAATTCAACTTCCTGATTCTCATTCAGAGTTTTGAAATCATTGCTCTGGATAGCAGAGAAGTGTACAAACACATCTTTACTGCCGTCCTTAGGGGTGATAAACCCAAAACCTTTTTCAGGATTGAACCATTTTACTAAACCAGTCATTTTATTAGACATAATCATTACCTTAATTGAGTGAGCCCTTGGGCAGATTGGTCCGAAAAAAATTATCAGAGAGAAAAGCTAACAAGGAAATCTCAACAGGAACAAGGAATAAAATTACTTCAGCGACTGCTTCAGATAAATTCGTAACAAACCAGAGATTCATTAACGCATGATTAACCAAACATAGCAAGATTTAGTTTTGTAAGGAAATAACACATAACTTTGAGCATAAAAATTAATTTAAATAGCTTAAATCGAAAATCATGTCATGCTGCTTAAGACCTTTATCTAGCATCCTAAGTTGTCAGGGATTTTGACTCAGGGATGAGTCGTATTTCATTCATTGGATAATTCATATCCATCACATGTAAAAGTGCCAACCTCTTAATTTTTATCTTTATTTTTCCTTTTTTCTATGCGTCCATTATTGGTATTTCTCATAGCCTCATATACGCGTTCACAAGTCAATCCGGCATAGAAGCGGTCGTCAGCAATCTCAGCATAATATTTAGCTTCTGCTGCAATATTTCCGAGCATGTCGGCGAGCATTGTGACGTCGGCTCTGGCTGTTTTGCTTCTGACGGTAGCGGCAAGATCTGCGGTGTGCTTTGCGGCGTCCAGGCTGGTGGCAAGTTTTGTTGCTTCGGTGCGCAACTGGCTAACAGTGGCAGACAAGCCAGCAGCAGTGGCAGCAGATTTAGCGACTTGTGCTTGTGCATCTTTAACGGCCTCATCCCGAGCAATAATTCGCCCTTGTTCAATCATGCGGGCTGCGGTCTGCGCGTTCGCCATTTGCGATGATTCCACACTATCACGTTCCGCCCACTTACTTTCCCAGCCACGGTTACTCCAGGCATTTCCGCCGATGAATGCGACGGCCACCAGCAGCAAAATGGCAATAAACTGATAGCGCAGGCTCACTGGTCTATCCCCCAGCACGTCAGCGCGCTTTCCTGATCTCGTCGTTCTACCTGCCCATAACAGCCATTTTTCTGGCCTTTGGTCAGGCGACAATCGCGGCCACCGTCTTTAATCCACCAGCGAATAGCTTCACAGGCTCCTTTACGGTCGCCCGCATTGATCCGCTTATAGAACGTGGAAGGGAAACATTTTCCAGGGCCGATGTTGTATGGGCAGAAAGAAGCAATACCTGCTTTCTGTGGTTCGGTCAGCGGTACTTTGATATTTCGTTCTACCCAAGCCAAAGCTTTATCGCGTTCAATGGCGTTTACCTGGGCACATTTCTCAGCTGACAGCTTCATGCCTTGAACTACTGGCTTACTATCAACCATCGTAGCGCCACGGCAAATGGTCCACACTCCGCCGCCGTCACGATATGCCGTCAGGCTGTTACCCTCCTTCTCATCCAGAAACTGATCGAGAATCACGGGCGCGGATGCCCCGGCAAGAATCAAACCAACGACCGCTGCGCTCAGCTTATTCCTCAGCTTTGGTGGCATAACCATTGCGCCGATCCTCCCGTTCTTTCCAGCGGAAATACCAGTTCACTGCACAGGTAATAACAGTGCATGCGATACCGACAATAATTGCCCAGTCGCTCAGGCTTAACCCTGCAATTCTGTCGGCCAACATCCAGGACACCTCTTTTGCTGTTTTGGCTGTTTCGGCATATGCCTTCGCTGATACACCGCAGCCGGTCAGCGTGGTTCCTGTTCCATATGAAAGTCTGCTGTAAATGGTGCTCATTCTGGTCATAGCCTCACCTCCGATTTTTCGGATGGCGCTGTGTGTGTATGAAAAGGGTCAGGCTTCACGTGCTGGATTTATCAACAAAGCACGTAGTGAGTGATACCCGTGAGCCTGAAATGAAAAAGGCCGCCATGCGGCAGCCTCGGAGTAAGTACGGGTGTTTACATTGGTGGAGTGATTGGGCCTTGTAGCACCTCAGCTTCACCGTTATGGCAAATGTCATCGCCTCTGGTCAGATGCCAGACACCTGTGATTGTTTTACCTGTTTCCAGATCATCAACAGTGTCATTCGTATAGTACGCTACCTGTACAACACCGACATGCTGAATCCAGTATGTAGTGGTCAAGTAATAATGGCCACAGTTTTACAGTAAAAATGGTATCTGTTCTCAGACTCTTCCGGCGTCAGTCCACCGTTATAATGGTGAGGTCTGACGCTGTTGTAGTAGTTCAGTATGTAATCATTAATTTGCTGCCGGGCCTCGTCCTTGCCTGCATAACCATGTGCTGGCACCCATTCTGTTTTCAGACTGCGGAAGAAGCGTTCCATTGGACTGTTATCCCAGCAGTTTCCCCGTCGACTGACGCTTTGTTTTATTCTGTAACGCCAGAGAAGTTGCTGATATTTCAGACCTGTATATTGGCTTCCCTGGTCGCTATGGAACATGACATCACGCGGTTGACCACGCGTTTCATAGGCCATCCGCAGGGCACTGCTTATCAGTGCGGTATCGGCATGTACTGACAGACTCCAGCCGACAACCCTGCGGGCAAAAAGATCCATGACGACCGCCAGATAGCACCAGCGATTTCCTGCCCAGAGATACGTAATGTCTCCGCACCACACCCGGTCTGGTTCGGGCACAGCGAACTGACGCTCGAGCAGATTCGGCAGGCAGGTATGCTCCTGACGGGCATTTTTGTACTGATGTTTTCCGGGCTGATAACTGCTCAGGTTCAGATATTTCATCAGACGTCCGGCACGGTAACGGCTCATCGCGACGCCGTTTTGGGTCAGCATGTCAGCCAGAGTGCGTGCCCCCGCAGAGCCCCGACTCTGGTTCCACGCCCGACGTATTTCGCTGCACAACCTGACGTGTACCGGATTAACCATATCGCGTCGTTTTCGCCAGTACCGGTAACTGCTGCGGTGTATTTCCAGCGCGGAGCACAGGCTGACAACCGTGTGGCTGTCACTCAGTCTGGCAACTATCGTGAACCGTTCAGCGAGTCGGACATCAAGAGCGCAGTAGCCTTTTTTAATATCGTATTTTGTTCCTCCAGACGGCGAACCTGCTTTTCCAGCTCGCGGATACGTTGCTGGTCTGGAGTAATGGGCGTGGCAGTGGGCGTAATCCCCTGGCGCTCTCGTCTGAGCTGGCGTACCCAGGACTCAAGCGTGGTAGAACCAACATTCATTGCTTCACTGGCTTGTCGATATGAGTAGCCTTTATCAACAATCAGCTGTGCACATTCCAGCCTGAACTCAGGGGTGAAAGTACGTTTAGTTTTCTTGTTCATTAAGTCACCTGTTTTATGTTGTGGTGAGAATATCACCTTTAATCAGGTGGCCAAATTTACTGTGCCACTACAGTAATACCCTTCCTTCATATCTCCCCCAATAACTAAAAATCATATTGTAAAGGAAGACTCATATGCTGTTTGTGCAAGAAAACACAACGGACAAGGGTGAGACGTCCCATTAGGTCACTGTCCGTTTTCTCAGATAGGGGCATTCTCATACTCAGGTTCTTTACGAGACTTTTTCTTAGTGCTATTCACCGCTAACCACTATCTTCTCGGCGACTCATTACAATCAATCTATGCGCGTTACCTTACTAATGGCTATATCAATTCAGTCACCGATATTTTTATCAGCTTCCTATCTTTTCATAAAATTAAGATTTCCTGGGCAAATTAAGGTAAAGTTGAAGTCCATCCATCAAGGAAAAGCCTATGTCAGAACGTAAAGACTCTAAATCACGCCGTAACTATCTTGTCAAATGTACCTGCCCAAACTGTACCCAGCAATCTGAACACAGTTTTTCAAGAGTACAAAAAGGTTCCCTTTTAATCTGTCCTCATTGCAATAAAGTATTCCAGACGAATCAAAAAGAAGCAGCCTGAATCTGTTTGAGATACCGTTTCTCGCACAGAATCACTACGTCTGTATTTTAAGATTATTCAAGTTACAGATAATAAAAAACCCGCTGGCTGCGGGTTTAGTATTTTCATATTCAATGAATAGTAATTATGATGATATCTGGGAAAACCATCCCCTTGCATACTTTAGTAGTGTAAGGCAAGCAGTTAGTCTCTACCGTTAAGCTTTCCGTGCAGTGAACCTACACTCAACGACAATGGTCAGTATACTTTCTTTTCAAGATAGAGATGAAATATGCTCACCGTTGCCTTTAATGCTGGATCAGTAACATTCTAACGCTACTGATCCAACAATACATCCATTACTTCTGTCAGTATATCTACTCAGGCCTTAGCCGTCATCGTTATCGCATACAGACAAAAAAAGGATTTTACTCTGTGATAACTACACTGCCGGCAACCGGACCTTTAGCACCATTCTCAATGGAGAATGAGACTTTTTGGCCTTCAAACAAGGTGCGGAAATTATCGCTCTGGATAGCAGAGAAATGAACAAATACATCTTTACTACCATCTGCAGGAGAGATAAAACCGAATCCCTTATCAGCATTAAACCATTTTACTAAACCAGTCATTTTATTTGACATTTTCATTCCTTAATTTGGCCTTCCGGCGAACATGGTTTTATTACAGAAACTACTTAGCGCTTAGTGGAGAGACTCAAAGAAGGGATAAATATACAACACCTGAAATGAGAACTGCTTTAGTAAACTACTTTGTATTTTGTCTGATCTTAAAACCGACACAATCATTAACGCATGGGCGTATATAATAATCAATATTTATTTTAGCCATCCAGATCTCACGATGGCCGAAAAGTATTTCTGGCATTATCTATGAGCATGTGTATAGTGCACCTCGTTATTAGCTTTAAGGAATTTTTTTGTCTCGTAAAATGACAGGTATTGTCACAGCCTTTGACTGCAAAAGCGGAAAAGGTCTAATCTCCCCCTCCGATGGTCGCAAAGATGTGCAGCTTCACATTTCAGCTCTAAACCTCCGTGACTCAGAAGTACTCCTTCCCGGATTACGCGTTGAGTTTTGTCGAATAAATGGTCTTCGAGGCCCGTCGGCAGCGAACGTATATCTCTCATGACTTGTAGCCCCCTCTGACTTCTGGAATCATAATAGATAATTTAAAAACAGGGAGAGTTTCATATGTATCCGAAAATCTACTTAAACGACTGGCTGACAGGTCTTAAGAGCTCATGCTGCACGCTGATAGCGACTATACTTCTTTTCATCTAACCTGTTAGTTCGCCGCGTCCTGCTGGCCCCAGCTTGAAAGCAGGGGCTAGGAATCATGGTATCATCTGGAAAACACTGCAAATTCAAGCAGATGTTATTACAAATTGCGGTGCGAAATAACAATACTTAACAGACTAAATAGCTTTTTGGAATTCCACAACCCTTTTTGCTTTATATGTGCCAGTATTTTTTCTCGGGCATTCTATATCCATCTCCAGAGTTACATCCACCATCGCCAAGCAACCTTCAATAAAACCCTCAGCAGCCTGCAGTCGCTTTAATACTTGCGTATGGGAAATTCCCAACTTTTTCCCCATAACACGAACGGGAATACAATGGACGTAATACCATTCAAGCATCACACACAAAAGAGGATCATGTTTCTTAAGTCTGGCCATTGCGCAATTAATAATTAACCCATCGTTATCACTGCAAGACAATCTGGTTTTGCATGTCTGGGGCAACAGCCCCTTGAATCCTGCTGCTACTGGAGAATAGTTCACTCCTGAACTATCACTAGCGACCCAACCGCCCCATCGTTTTAAAGCCATCTGAATATCTCGCATGTTATCTCCTCTATTCATGCCAGTACGCCGATTGCCAGCGCACGATCTATAACGCGAAAAACAAGCATCAACTGGTCACCATATTTCGCTTCAAATGCCACAGGATCAGCATGCAACTCATCGTGATGTTCTCTGCACAGTGGTATAACAAACAAGTCGTGCGCCTTTGTTCCCATCCCCCCCTGTCCATGGCCAATCAGGTGATGCGGATCATCTGCCGGTCGCCTACAACATTCGCAGGGTTGAGTTTTAATCCATGCCAGATATCTGGGAGCCATCCAGCGGATCCGCTTTGGACGTTTCATAAAGGTTTGCGGGGACTCAGGATCGACCAGAACACTAATTACGGGCTTAACCGCTGGCACCTGTGCTGGTGCCATGTTCACGGTTACTGTGCTGGCTTTGGCTGTAATGATGCTGGTGGAGGACACGCCAGGTTCGATATCGCATTCACGCATGACTGGCTGATGCTCTTCTGAAGGAATACGAAGCGCCCGGCAGGCTACTGATTCGGGAATTGCGTCGGTAACCCCCATACGTACCGCCCACCAGCAAAGCTCCGCAAGCGACAGTTCTCTGGATGGATCCTGATTAAGCGCCACCATAATGCTATTGATAATCCAGCTAATAACATTACGTCTCGCCAGCTCTGCAAGTTGCTCGCTGTAGTGGTCACGCAAATGGTTATCACAATGTCCACACAGAAGAACCGATCCGGGTTCATGACGCAGAGTGGTTAACTCGTGATAATGGTAATCGCTGTGTGGCCATTGGCAGCAGCCTCCGCCATAACGCAGAAGCCAGTAATCAAGGCCACTCAAACCACCAACTGCCTTAATAACTTTTTCATCCAGGAAGAACGGTCGCAGGGACTCGTCATACGCAAGCGGCTGGCGAACGTCAGGAACACGGCCTGCAGGTGTAGTGGCACAGTAAATTTGGCCACCTGATTAAAGGTGATATTCTCACCACAACATAAAACAGGTGACTTAATGAACAAGAAAACTAAACGTACTTTCACCCCTGAGTTCAGGCTGGAATGTGCACAGCTGATTGTTGATAAAGGCTACTCATATCGACAAGCCAGTGAAGCAATGAATGTTGGTTCTACCACGCTTGAGTCCTGGGTACGCCAGCTCAGACGAGAGCGCCAGGGGATTACGCCCACTGCCACGCCCATTACTCCAGACCAGCAACGTATCCGCGAGCTGGAAAAGCAGGTTCGCCGTCTGGAGGAACAAAATACGATATTAAAAAAGGCTACTGCGCTCTTGATGTCCGACTCGCTGAACGGTTCACGATAGTTGCCAGACTGAGTGACAGCCACACGGTTGTCAGCCTGTGCTCCGCGCTGGAAATACACCGCAGCAGTTACCGGTACTGGCGAAAACGACGCGATATGGTTAATCCGGTACACGTCAGGTTGTGCAGCGAAATACGTCGGGCGTGGAACCAGAGTCGGGGCTCTGCGGGGGCACGCACTCTGGCTGACATGCTGACCCAAAACGGCGTCGCGATGAGCCGTTACCGTGCCGGACGTCTGATGAAATATCTGAACCTGAGCAGTTATCAGCCCGGAAAACATCAGTACAAAAATGCCCGTCAGGAGCATACCTGCCTGCCGAATCTGCTCGAGCGTCAGTTCGCTGTGCCCGAACCAGACCGGGTGTGGTGCGGAGACATTACGTATCTCTGGGCAGGAAATCGCTGGTGCTATCTGGCGGTCGTCATGGATCTTTTTGCCCGCAGGGTTGTCGGCTGGAGTCTGTCAGTACATGCCGATACCGCACTGATAAGCAGTGCCCTGCGGATGGCCTATGAAACGCGTGGTCAACCGCGTGATGTCATGTTCCATAGCGACCAGGGAAGCCAATATACAGGTCTGAAATATCAGCAACTTCTCTGGCGTTACAGAATAAAACAAAGCGTCAGTCGACGGGGAAACTGCTGGGATAACAGTCCAATGGAACGCTTCTTCCGCAGTCTGAAAACAGAATGGGTGCCAGCACATGGTTATGCAGGCAAGGACGAGGCCCGGCAGCAAATTAATGATTACATACTGAACTACTACAACAGCGTCAGACCTCACCATTATAACGGTGGACTGACGCCGGAAGAGTCTGAGAACAGATACCATTTTTACTGTAAAACTGTGGCCAGTATTACTTGACCACTACAAGGCAAACGCTCCATACCTGCTGGCTGGCTTTCCACCAGTACACGCTCAGAACTGAATAATGACATCAGCTCACTGCCCGGCTTGAGCAGCACAATTCCAAGTTCACGCGCAACCACGGGTTTAAGCAACGCCCTCATTCTGCAATCTCCCCGATAATTATTTGCCCCTTCTCTCCCCATAATTTAGTGACGCGTGAATCCCAGATGTGAGCATCATCTTCGTAAATGGCATCCATCAGGGCTTTCATCATGTTGTCGAAATCAGGTTTAGCCTGGTGTGGTTTACCATTGAACTCAGCCCGTTTCTTTTTGCTCCAGCTCGCTGGCATCGGAAGAATGAAGGTGACATGTGAACCGCTTTCCGCCAGCTCAACACCCCGCAGACGAACTTCATCACAGAAAGCCCAGTAACGCAGAACCTCGGGGCGTTTTTTCCATTTGTCAGCACGCGTCATTCTGGGCTTGCCCATTGGGGTAATATCGTAGACTTTCACATTCACCTCCAGATCCGTTGTTGCCAGGTTCTGTCCTGACGAGGAGGCCTAGATACTTCCGGCAAGAACGCGCTGATCGTCCAGTGAATAAAGTCATTATCCAGACTACGCTTGGTCTTAATCTGCTTTGCTTTATAGCGGGCTTCCAGTTCGTCAGCCTGCTCAGTGGTGAGTTGGGTGTGTTGAAACCAGCTTTTCTTCATAACGCACCTCTGGATGCGGCAAAAAGAAAATCGCTGGCGTTGGTTAACGTCAGTATGTGGGATTGCTTGAATTGATCTTGCGCCATGGGCTTTTCTCCTGTGGCGCAGCAGGTATAGGTTGTTCAGGCCTATGACGGGAGTGTAACAGATTTCTGGGTAACGCGATAACCAGCCCTTTCCAGCATCTGAGTAAACAACGTAGGTGTACCAATAATTTCATCATCCTGAAGAGGCATGAAAGACACCATGCTACCGCGACGGTACATCAGTGCGCGCTCACACTCAGGAAATGATCGCAGCCTGGCAACGATGACTCCATCGTGACATCTGATGACTGCGTAGCCTTTTTTGGGCAATTCTAATTTTTCTTTCACTTAAACTCCCCCATGCAATCGGGATAAAGTAATACCCAAAAAACTAATAAAACCAGTCGTCAGCGCTTTCCCAGGTCTCCTGGAGGATTTCCTCCACCTTCGTTTTATCGCCCTTATCGCCACCAAAAACTGTCAAGCTATCACCGCCAGCCGTGCGGATAACTAGAGAACAATTTCCATATTGATTCTGAAGTCGCTTAAGCAGCTCTTTCTCAAGTGCGGGTATGGCTCCGCGCGGCAGGTCTTTTGATTTGTTGATCGTAAGTTCTACCTTCATAATTCCCTCTACATCAAAATACTGTACATTCATACAGTATACCTATTGAATCTCATATTCAAGTGGTTAATAGCACTTTTTGCCAAAGCCATGCCGTTGTATACACTGAGCTTTTCCTAGCATTAGGGATTCACTAAATCTGAGTGGCAACACTGTATAGATAAGAAAAAACCCGCCGGAGCGGGTTAAAGATCCAGAGATTAAATAGTTTAAAGGCTGTATTCAAAAACTAATTAACCATCAGGCGTAGGGCTAAATCATCCGGGTAGGGGTCAAAATAGTTCTGAGTAAGCAAATAGCGATCTGGATATTCAGCCAGATAGTGCTTTAGCAAAGTAAGTGGAGCGAGTATCGGCAAGAGTCCACTGCTATAGTTGAGAATAACGTCACGCAGTTCTCCGCGCTGACGTGTATTCAACTGGTTACGGAAGTATCCCTGGATGTGCATCAACACGTTGGTATGGTTTTTCCGTGAGGACGGCTTCTTGAGGATTGCCATTAACTTTTCTCGGTAAAGAACAAAAAATGCTTCCAAATCATTCCACTCATGCATCGAAGCAACAAAAGGCCCAATTTCACGATAGCCTGCTTGGTTATGAGCCAAAAGCTGGAGCTTATAGCGACTATGGAAACTAAGTATCCCATGACGCGTAAGGCCATTAGCCCTTAAGATGTTAAGTTCATTGAGAGCAAAGATGCGCTCGACAAAATTCTCCCTCAGTACCGGATCGTGCAAACGTCCATCTTCCTCAACCGGCAACCACGGATATGCTTCCATTAACGCACCAGTAAAAAGGCCCGTGCCTTCTTTCCGCCCACGATTTCCCATTTCGTCATACAACCTCACTCTCTCCATACCGCAACTCGGTGATTTGGCACAGACAATAAAGCCAGACAAGGTGCTAAGCCCTCGGATATATGGAGTTGTGAATTCAGTCATTTTGTCAGTTATATCCTCACCAGGCTCGTGACTAAAACGCATGCGAATATAACCTTCATTGGTTTGAACCAGGCGCAATGCTGGGCGGGGAACAGATAAACCAATGGACATCTCCGGACAGACAGGCTTGAAAGTTACCCACTGAGCCAGTTCATCCATCGCAAAACCCATTCGTTTATGGCCGCCGTCGAACCGCACAGCTGTTCCGGTCAAGCATCCGCTAATCCCGATAGCTGGTTGAGTGTTCATATCGATACCCTCGTTAATTCAATGCCCACTTCGCGAAAGGAAAATCGTGACTGTTCAAATGATAATACCTAATCTATTTATATCATTCTTATTACAGATAAGCATAACCATGAGGACATCGCCAGCGTAATGAAAAGGAATCAGATAGAGCCGTAAAGTTGAGGTTCCTTCACTCATCCTTAAATCTTACGCCTACCACTAGCAGGACATGCTCAACGTCGAGTAGTGAAAGCCATGTTCCGCCGTTTTTCGGTTGTCATGCTGGCATCCTCCCCACGATATCTATAACCCGGCGCATAACTGCACTTCCCCGAAAATCTGCAGGTAACTCAATAACAGGTTTACTCGATCCGTATGAAAAACGCTGGAGATCGAAATCAATCACAGCCTTCTGATCCCTGAACAAACCAAGACGACCGTAACGAATGAGTTCGCCGCGTTCGGCTGCGACGCGGAAATACTTCTCAGCAGTCTGACGATGCAGCGACAACATCTGTGATGCCTCGCTAACGGTTAAGCGTCCACGGATTTTCACCTCTTCAATGATCACCCGAATAAGTGCCGCCTGCTCTTCTGGTGTATTTGGTCTTGGCATGCTGATCATCTCCGGGCCATACGTAGACATTCATTACGTTGCTGCGCTATACGTGACACTTCAGCTGAACTACGGGCTATGTCTAACATGTCGGTATATACCTTTGCCGCGCGCCGCCAGAGTCCCCGTGACTTAAGGTCTTTCGCCATTTTCTCCGCTAATTGCGTTTCAGCCGGATCGCTTTTCTCTTCCATGAAGGGCAGCTTTACGTCAGGTAATTCTGCATCCGGAGAGATGTTATAAACATACTGAGTTCCGTTGTGAGTGCGCAGGACTGTGCCGCTGACAGTCAGCGCGCGCAGAAACTTACCAGCGGTACCGGATGGAATATCCAGCGCTTCACACACATCACGTAATACGCAGTTCGGGGTATGGCGTACCACTATCGCTACCCGATCTTTCTGAGAGATTTCTATGGTCATTGGTCAATACTCGTTTTAGTTACTTCACGACCCGTAAATGGGTCACATTTTTGCGATAACTTCCCCAGGCGAAATTTACCCAGATACCGTCATCCATGGTTAAGCGGTCCATGACCCGCTCACCCAGAACTTTTGATAATTCGTCATAATTCAGGTTTGTAAGTACACCCACTGGTTTCATTGACGCCATACGGCGATCGATTATCTGATTAAGTAATACCCACTCATTGCGCGTATCACGTTGAACACCAACCTCATCAAGAACAAGCAAATCAACCTTGCACAAATCATCCAGCAAATCAGACTCAGACTGGCCCTCGTCATAGCACTTGCGGGCGCGAAGCATCAAATCAGGTACTGTCACAACCAGAACGGAATAATCGTGCTGAAGCAGGTAGTTCCCGATTGCCGCGGCAAGATGATTTTTCCCTGTTCCGCAACTGCCGCTGAATATGAAACTGGTAAAGCCATTCCCAAAGTTATGGGCGTAGCTCTTTGCCATCGTCAGCGCGTGTTTCTGCCCGTCGTTGCTCACCTGGTAATTTGCAAATGAACACCCCCTGTGCAACTCGCAGATCCCTGAGCGCCCAAAAATCCTTTCTGAACGGTTACGCTGATTTTGTTTTTCCAGCTCAGCTGCGCGCTTTCGCCCTTCTTCCTGCTGCCAGGCCATTAATTCCTGACTGCTGGTAAATTTCGGCTGAACACCTGCAGGCATGAGATTACGTAGACGGCCAAGTAAGTCATGCGTCGATTTCATCGTTACCCCCTGAATCCCGGCGGGATCTGAGTGTCAGGTTGTGAAACGCCAAAGCCAGCCTGTCGACGTGTACCTGCCGATGGTGAGGAAGATTTGGCGCGTGATGTTTTCAGGCTGGAAGCAAAAGTCTGTTCCCACTGGATGTGGTGTTTAACTTTCCCTTCACATTTCCAGTAGTCCCGGAACTGCTGTAATTCGACGGAGGTATACCCTGGTAGATCCCCAAGGTTTATTCCCCACTGCGCAGCCTGGCGTACAAAGTCATCACCAGGTGTCCAGTCATCTGTGATCGGAAATTTGCCTATGGGCGGTAAAAAGTCACCTGGCGCGTGTAACTCTCTCTCTTGGTTTTCTTTTAGATCTGTATCTGTATCTGGATCTTTATTAGTTGGGTTTCCGTTGGTATTCTGTTTTAACGGCTGCTCAACACCCGTTGAACACCCGTTGTTATTTTGTTGGTTATTCGCTCCTTTTTTAGCTTTTCTCGCCTGAGCGGATGCCTTTCCAGCTGCTGACTTTTGGCTGATTGAGTTTTTAACCGCCTCCAGATCACGCTCTATACGCTCCTGTACCCATTCGGTTCCGTTATCGTTAAAAAACTCTTTCAACGAAGGTTCAACGGCATCCCAACGGTCGTTACTCAGCCGTGCAATTTTCGATAGACGGTTTTTGGGGATCGGGCGACCTGTTTGCCAATAATTGAACATCAGTAGCAGGTATGCGCCATGCTCTTCTGTAGACAGATGCATGGTGTCCGCCAGGTAATCAGCAATGTAAAGTTGCATGTAAGGCAGAGCTGCCATGGTTACTCCCTTGTCCGGTTTCCCGGCGCGTAATGGTTATTGCTCAAAACTCGATTAAAACAATTGCGGCGCTACAGCGCTTAAACTCGCCAGTAGTGGTCCCGCCGCGTCAGCAGGTAACATGTTGAACAATGCGATTGCTGCTTCACGAATTTCCTTCTCCAGTTTCTGTAACGGAGCGCCGATTAATTTCGCATGGTGTGCCTCACTGCACTCTTTGATAGCGTTCGCCACCAGCTCCGCTTCTGTGCTCGCATTACTTAGCCCGTGCTTCCTGGCAATCTGAACTGGCATAGCTGCAATGATTGAGCCTGACAGCTGCATAACGTAAGCCGTATACTTTTCTGACCCTCCTTCGTTTTTCAGATATCGGAATAAATTCTGCTTATTAACAGCAATTCCGCGGCCATCTGCCTTGGCCCACTCTTCAGCCACCAGCTGAGCGATCCGTTCCTGTGCCTGTCCTGGTAATGTCGATTCCCATTCACGAACGGCAGCCAATATGGCACGGTGCTGGATGCCGTCACGGCGCTGGGGTTTAAAATGATTTTCCGTTTTCAACGGAATAGCTAAACGCTGGCTATGATGTTGATACGTGGCTGATTGCATGATTAAGCCTCCTTTTGAGGTAAACCATCAGTGGGGTTTGGATAAAGATCCGGTCTGATTTCATGTGGGGTGACTTTCCAATCCAGCGCCCTGCAGGCGTTTAGAACCTCTGTGCTGGCGACTTGAGTGCGAAACCAGACTGAAACTGTCTGTGAGTTTTTGCCTAAGCGGCGAGCCAGTTCTGATTGGCTGCCACACAGTGAAAGTATTTTCTGTTGAATGTGATCTTTCATGCTTCCTCCCAATTTAAGAATCACATAATTGATAAATAATTTGTCAATGTCAAGAAACTTAATCAATCACATCTGATAAGAAAGTTTGTATGCTTGCTTATGGGTTTGATTTGGATACGAACATGAACTTCGAAGAAAGACTGTTACGAGCTCTTGATGAAGCTGGAATATCTCAATCTGAGTTGGGTCGCAGGGTTGGGGTAAACTCACAAACGGTTAGTAACTGGTGCAATACCGGCAATTTCCCACGCAAGGAGAAACTGGCCCTATTTCCAGAAGCTCTAGGTAAGCCGTTGTATTGGTTCTTTTTAACCGATGAAGAAGAGTCTTATCTTAAAGCGACCAGTGAAAGTAAAACGGTACTGAATGAGAAACAAGCTGCGCTACTGGAGATTTTTGACCAGCTACCAGAAGTCGAACAAACCCGCTTCATTGAACTAGCCAGCAATCGACTTGAAGAGCTTGATAAATTCATGGCTGAATTTCTCAGCAAGAGAAAGATCGAGCCATCCCCCACTAAAGATTGATTCCAACCATACAAGAGGTCGCTTAAGGCGGCCTTTTTTATTGCTTCCCATCGCCAAAAGAACCCACAAAAACAATCATTGAAATAAATTATGTCAAATCTCCGTTGACTGATGACATATTTATTTGTAGTCTGATTTTAGAAAATCAGTCATCAAGGCAGGACGCCCACGAAGTAGCTGCCGGCGGCATACGAATCACCGGATGAGATGGCAGGCATTAACACGCAGCAGGTTCAACGTTCCGCCAGCCTGGCGACAAGGGCAACACAAGAGGATAAATCCATGATCGATTTCGCACGTAAACCAGTGCGGTGTCAGGCCGTACATCTAAATCGCATTGAAGTCATCATTCGACTGATTTGCTACACGCTTGCCCAGAAGGGCGACCCGTCTGCCGACCAACAGACCGTAGTTCGTTAATAACGAGTTTGACCAATGGCTGTTGCCAGCATCAGTAAGGAAGTGACTATGGAGTTTGGAATGAAACGTGTGGTGGCATCTGTTCAGGTGGTTGCCATCCTCAACAGGATTTACAACGGCAGCCCTGTTTCCATCGCATCTATCAGTAAGGAATCAAAACTGTCTGTGTCTTACCTCGAGCAGATTTTCTCGAAGCTGCGCAGCAGTGAAATCGTCACCAGCCAGCGTGGCGCTGGTGGCGGGTACCACCTTAGCAAAGCAAACCCCAGCGTGGCTGACGTCGTTCGCGCCGTTACTCACACGCCTGATTCATTTGAGCCCGTGCTGAATGCTCTGGAGTGGGTCCCCGTCGCACAGCTGGCGCAGGGAAAATCCCCCACCCCATAAAGCACAAAACCCGCGCAAGGCGGGTTAAGTACCCGGTCAGCCGACCAAAGCTTTCCGGAACGAGTTTTGACCAATAACCACTACCTTAGGCGGCGATCATCAGCTGCCGGGTATCTTACAATCCTATGGAGCCCGAACGCAATGTTAACGTATGCGTATCTTATTAAAGCCAAAGCGAAAGCAACTGAGGCAAAAAACCTGTTTTGCTGGTTCTCTGCGAAATCAGATTCCCGTGCAGAACGCGAAATCCTCAATATTCTCGAAGATAACGATATTGCCGTCGGTCGTGGCGCCGACTATCAATTACCTGTCCGCACCAACTGGTTTGTTGTTGACGATCTACCTGAGGAAAGCACACTTGATGACACATGGTGCGATCGTTACGAACTGGCAGAAGACCAGCAGACGTGGCAACTGAAACAGAAGCCGGATAATGAAAATCTGGAGGCTTCCAGCCAGCAAAAACCTGAAACTTCCAGTGCCAATGTATCCACCAGCGATGCGCCAGCATTGCTCCGCCCCATATCTCGCCTGCGCCTGTCTCAGCGGCTGATTGCGCACCTGTTAAATGACGGCGAAGAGAAGGAAATCAGTGAAGCGCGGCACGTCGAGATCGGACAGATGGAACTGGACGATAATGATCTCTATATACAAAACCTGTTACTGGCCGTTGCAAATGTGCCAGCGGCGAAAGAGCTTTCTGCCCATGTCGAGTGGAACCTGGCAAACGCCATAAAAGAAGTCTTCGACCGTGAGCAGGTTTATACCGTCGCTTCATTTGAGGAATTTATTACCGAATGGATTACGGAACCGAAAATGCGGACTCAAACCGTGCAGGAGTGGATTAACGATAAGAAAGCACGAATTGTGGGTGATGAGCCCACCGTTCCACCTGTAACGCCAGAACTCATTACCGTTGCGACCCTCCCGCTACGCCAGCGCCTTTTAGCTCAGTTTATTTCTGATGAATATGCTTACCATATTGATACTGAACAGAAGAAAACCATTCAGGAACTTGAGCTGGATGTGGATAACAGCTACGTGCAAAATCTGCTGCTTGCTGCAGAGAATGTAGAACCATTCAGGAAAGCGCCAGAGATCGATATCTGGAAAATTGTCAGCGCGCTAAAAACTATTTTCCCGGTTGATGGTAAACGAGTGGATCTGTCTACCGTAATTCAGTTCTTTAAGGCCTGGTTCAACACTGAACACATTGATCGCGGGTTGCTGGTTAAAGAGTGGTGTAAGGGCAATCGTGTGTCTCAGATTCAGCGCTCTGATGCCGGAACCAACGCTGGTGGGGGCAATAAGACCGATCGCAACCCGGAACTTGTCCACTCGCTGGACACTCTGGACATTGATATTGCGCTGGCCACACTTCCAATGGATTTCAACATCTACGATATCCCGGGTGGCGTTTTCCGTCGCGCAAAAGAGATCATTGCTAAAAACGAAAGCCCGTTCAAAGAGTGGTCCGTCGCCCTGCGCAAACGCGCTGGCATCCTGGATTATTCCCGTGCCGCTATTTTCGCGCTTATTCGCAGTGCAGAAGAAAACGCTCACCATTTCCCGGAACTGCTGAGCCGTCACATCAATAAGAACCTGACTGAAACCGACCACCAGCACCCAACTGAAGAAACCCTGGCGGCAGCCGGTCACGTGCCAGAAAAAAGCTGGGAAAACGAAATTAACGAGAAAGTCACAGCTGAACAGAACGCTGTAGTCGAACAACCAGCAATCGCCAACATGGGCAACGGAGTGTTCTCCATCGATGGCCTAATGGGGAGCCAGCCAGCGCCAGCGCTTTCTGTCGTAGACCAGGTACGCCAGCGCGCCGTCGAGGATAAAATACATCATGCCAATACAGAGGAAGCCACCAGCGATGTGCAGATGGAAGAAACTGACAACAACGAAATCAAAGCTAATCCGGAAGTGTCTCAGAGCGAAACAGCAGTTTTGCCAGTTAAAAGCGCTGATGCAACTGGTGACACGTCAGCTTCCCTGAATAATGAACCCGTTCACCATATTAATACAGATCCCCTGAACGCTTTTTATACTCACCTGATGCTTGATATGGAAACTATGGGCAACAGCCCTGATGCCCCAATAGTCTCTATCGGCGCTGTATTTTTTGATCCTTCAACTGGTAACACTGGAGCCGAGTTTTACCAGATTGTCAGTCTAGAGTCATCGATGTCGTTTGGCATGAAACCGGATGCCTCGACAATTCAGTGGTGGTTAAAACAATCTTCGGAAGCCCGTTCTGCGATTCTTGTTGATGGAGCCATGGGGTTGCGCGAAGTCCTTGAGCTTCTGGCCGACTTTATTGCTGAAAATGCTGCTAACGGTAGTCACTCCGTTCAGGTATGGGGTAATGGCTGTTCGTTTGATAACGTCATTCTCCGCCGCGCGTATGTGTTAACAGAAACGCCCTTCGCTGTTCCGTTCTGGAATGACAGGGACGTAAGGACCATGGTTGAACTGGGTAAATCTGTCGGTATCAATCCGCGCTTCGACATCCCGTTTGAAGGTGATTTGCACAATGCACTTTCTGACGCCCGGCATCAGGTCAAATACGTCTCTGCAATCTGGAAACGTCTGACCGCAAACTGATTTTCTAATTTCACAATTTATGGTTCCTGCCTGGTATGTTTTTACAGGCAGGCCATCAGAGAGATGAGCTATGCACGAACTTACACTGTCTCCTCAGGAAATTGCAGAAATTACTGGCTATCAGCGCTACACCCACCAGCAGCGACAGCTGCGGTGTCACGGCATACCGTTCACCACTGATGGGCGGAACCGCCCAATTGTATTGCGCAGAAGTATTGGTCCCGGAGTTTCTGAATTACCTAAGGTCGATGAATATGTTGCACTTGAGCCAAATTACGACGCAATCAATGGGCAGACCAAGAAAAGATCCTAAAGACAAGCACCTCCCGCCACGCGTAACTAAAAACCGTTATAGCTATGTGTGGAAGCCAAAAGGAACAAAACAAAGCGTAACTCTTGCACCTATTACCGGGACAAGTATGTCCCGGCTATGGGCGCGTTATGAGGAAGAGAAAGCCAAGCGTTCAGACGTAATGACATTTTCTAAATTATGGAAGTTATTCACCAGTAGCCCAGCTTTTGCTGAACTGGCTCCACGGACGCAGACTGATTACAGATCGTATGAAAAAAACCTGGTCCCAGTGTTCGGGAATATGCGAGCAGATGACATAAAAATTGAGATGGTCAGGATCTATATGGATAAACGTGGCCAACGCAGCATTAACCAGGCAAACCAGGAACTCGGCGGGATGTCGCGTGTTTTCTCATGGGGATATGAACGAGGGTACGTGAAAGGAAATCCGTGCAAAGGAGTGCGCAAGTTCTCTTTAAAAGCCCGTGACGTGTACGTGACAGACGAAGAATATCAGGCAATTTATGAAGAGGCGGCACCAGCTCTCCGGGTTGGCATGGAGATATCTTACTTATGCGCAGCTCGCGTTTCCGATGTACTTTCTCTCAAATGGTCGCAAGTAAGCGAGGAAGGCATTTTTATCCAGCAGGGAAAGACCGGGACTAAACAAATAAAAGTCTGGACTGAACGGCTTCATAACGCCATCGAACTTGCAAAAACTCTGGGTGGGCGGGAAACGGTTATCTGTAGCAGCAAAAAAACTAAATACTCGAAAAGTGGGTTTAATGATCTGTGGGAAACGGCAAGGGAAGCAGCAGGAAAAAAACTAGATAGAAAACTGCCGTGTACTTTTCATGATCTCAAAGCCAAGGGAATATCTGATTACGAAGGCTCGAGTAAGGATAAACAACTATTCTCAGGTCACAAAACTGAAAGCCAGGTTGTGGTTTATGACAGAAAAGTGAAAATTTCTCCCACATTGGATCTTCCAGTCTTGGGCAAATCAGAAGATGATGATGGCGAGTTTTATACCAAGTGAATATACCAACACTATACCAAGTGTGACATGAGTCGTTGAAAGGAATTGAGCTAAGTGTTTGAATAGTGGCGGAGAGAGGGGGATTTGAACCCCCGGTAGAGTTGCCCCTACTCCGGTTTTCGAGACCGGTCCATTCAGCCGCTCTGGCATCTCTCCGTTCTGGTGGTTGCCATGATGCCAGGTAATTTGGCATTTTAACAGACCCAGTTCCGTCAATTTCGTTCAAGTGACGAGTTTGCGAGCAAAACGATGATTAAGTGGCCCTGGAAAGAGCAAGAAACAGCCCGGAATGATGACTGGCCCTGGGATGATGCCCTGGCAATTCCTCTTCTGGTGAATCTTACTGAACAAGAACAAGCCAGGCTTATTGCCCTGGCTGAGCGTTTTTTACAGCAAAAAAGATTGGTTGCACTACAAGGATTTGAACTGGACGCACTGAAAAGTGCACGTATTGCTCTGCTTTTCTGTTTGCCTGTTCTGGAATTAGGCATCGAATGGCTCGATGGTTTTCATGAAGTCCTTATTTACCCTGCCCCGTTTGTCGTGGATGACGAATGGGAAGATGATATTGGGCTGGTGCACAATCAACGGATTATTCAGTCAGGCCAAAGCTGGCAACAGGGTCCGGTGATCCTGAACTGGCTTGATATCCAGGATTCCTTCGATGCTTCCGGCTTTAATCTGATTATTCACGAAGTGGCACATAAACTTGATATGCGTAATGGCGATCGCGCCAGCGGCGTTCCGGCTATTCCGCTGAGGGAAATTGCGAACTGGGAGCATGATCTCCATGCCGCGATGAACAACATCCAGGATGAAATCGATCTGGTGGGTGAAACGGCCTGCAGTATAGATGCCTACGCAGCAACCGATCCTGCAGAATGCTTTGCGGTATTATCCGAGTATTTCTTCAGCGCCCCCGAGTTGTTTGCACCACGTTTTCCGGCATTGTGGCAACGTTTTTTCCAGTTCTATCGCCAGAACCCAATGCTTCGGTTGCGCGATAGCCAGGAAGAAGACCATTTTCGCTCATCAAATGTACATTAATACTGAATCTGAAGATTAATTAACCAATTGATATGACGTATTAATTTTACTGTTGACACGTCATGGTGAGGTCAGTAATATGCGCCTCGTTCACACGATTCCTCTGTAGTTCAGTCGGTAGAACGGCGGACTGTTAATCCGTATGTCACTGGTTCGAGTCCAGTCAGAGGAGCCATATTTAAGAAGCCTGCTTAGGAAACTAAGCAGGATTTTTGCTTTATATCTGATAATCAATCATCACTTCATCAGGCTCCATCGCCTGGCGTTTAATCTCTTCCACAGATAAACCTGCGTTGCATAGCTCGATGAATCGCCAGACGTAATTGCGCTGCAACTGACCACGTTTGAGCCCCAGCCAAACGGTGTTCGCATCAAATAAATGCCGGGTATCAAGGCGGGTTAACGTCCCCTCCTCCTGCTCTCCGCTGGATTGCTCCGCCACCAGCCCGATTCCCAGCCCCAGCGCTACATACGTTTTAATCACATCCGAGTCCTGTGCACTGAGGATAATATCCGGCACCAACCCTTTACGCGCAAATGCCTCATCAATACGTGAACGCCCCGTAATACCCTGCCGATAGGTAATGAGCGGCCAGTGCGCAATAGACTCAAGCGTAAGCGGGGAAGCCTTAACTAATGGATGATCGAGTGGAACAAGCAGGCTGTGCTGCCAACGAAACCAGGGAAACGCCACCAACAGCGGATCGTTGCTGAGTCGTTCACTGGCAATACCAATGTCTGCGCCACCATTTTGCAGGAGAACGTCAATTTCTTGCGGCGTCCCCTGGATAAGCTCCAGGCGAACCTCCGGGAAGAGCTCACGAAATGCTTTGATCACCGCTGGCAGACTATAGCGTGCCTGCGTGTGTGTGGTCGCAATGGTCAGCACACCAGACGTGTCATTGGTAAACAGGTCCGCCAGTCGGCGAACATTACTGGCTTCATTAAGAATGCGCTCAGCGATCACCAGCAACGCCTTCCCCGGTTCGGTCATGCCAAGTAAACGTTTACCACGACGAATAAAAATTTCGATGCCAAGTTCATCTTCAAGTTCACGAATATGCCGACTTACCCCCGACTGCGAGGTATAAAGAATATTCGCGACTTCCGTCAGGTTGTAATCCTGACGGGCCGCCTCGCGGATTATTTTAAGTTGCTGGAAATTCACTTTTCGCTCCGGGTACATCAGACATTACACTATTGTTAAAGTCTGATGCCCGGCATAACAAATAATAAAAACCTGCATCTTATTCCTGGCTGGAATAAGGTCTAACTCACCAGCTGTAGTTCCCGATTTTCCAGAGCCGGACGGCTAACCAGCGACAACAGGATCTCTTTCACCGCCTGAGCCTGTGGTGTCAAACTGCCTCTGGCTGACATGTTAAGCGAGAGGGGCAGATTCATGGAGGGCGTTGTAATCCGCGCCATCCAGCCATTCGCTGCATGGCATAATGCCCGGGCTGCCGATTCAGGTAAGACTGTCACCCCCATACCGCTGGCAATCGCGGCCGTTAGGGTGGAGATAGAATCAATTTCACCTATTACTTTGGCCGTTAAGCGGCGCAGTGAGAAGGCTTCGTCAACACGGAGGCGGACCGCACTGTAATCCCGTGGCAGAAGCAAATTCATCTGCGCGACTGCCGTTAAATCGACACCAGGCCCTGGACATTCGCACGTCCCCACCAGGTAAAGATCCTCTTTGAGTAACGGTTGACTGGAAATACCCGCGATCGGCGAGCGCTCGTAAAGCACCGCTATATCTAATTGACCACTGAGCAGTTTATCGTTCAGCACCGCCCCGCTGTTTTCATGCAAATAGACCAGTACATCGGGCAGCTCGGCGCGAACGGTCTGTAATAACGGCATGGTAATTGATGATGCCGCAGTGCCTGGCGCCAGGCCAATAGAGACGTGTCCACTCAGGGTCTGCCCTACATTATTGACCGCAAGCTGTGCCTGTTCACACTGCCGTAATATCGTCCGGGCGTGCGTATACAGCACTTTCCCCGCTTCCGTCGGCGTCACCCCGCGTTTGGTGCGGATCAACAACTGTTGATCCAGCTCCCCCTCCAGCGTAGCAACCTGCTGGCTCAGCGCGGGTTGAGCGATATGCAATACTTCCGCTGCCTGGGTCAGGCTACCAATATCGACGATTTTTACGAAGTATTTCAGTCGTCTGAAGTTCATTTTGCCTCCTGTCGGAATACCAGAACCCATGCTGGCAATCATGAAACTCAGGATTGCAAGATGCTTGCCAGTTTCATCTGTAGACGATTATTTAATGTTAAGCTCCCGTTAAGTAAGGGATGGCGCAGGAAAGTGATCGCTTCTACTGATTCCGCGTTTTTCCGGGCTGCCCCACAAGAGGTAGACCCGCACCAGAATGGGGCAAATGTCTAAAAAGCATGAAAGATCGCCGCTTTGTTGAATTTGTCAGCAAACGAACACACAATTTCATTTACCCCTTTGACAACCCCCATCGCCCCCGCTAATATGCGCCTCGTTCACACGATTCCTCTGTAGTTCAGTCGGTAGAACGGCGGACTGTTAATCCGTATGTCACTGGTTCGAGTCCAGTCAGAGGAGCCATATTTAGAGAAGCCCGCTTAAGGAAACTTAAGCGGGCTTTTTGCTTATTAATTTCTTCAATCGTCTTATTTTTCATCTTGTCCTCTTGTAAGGGATAAAATCGTTTTATCTTCTCGTCTGTCGCGGTAGTCTCATTACAGTCGTTTATACCTCGACTGCAATGTGCATAACCTAACTCCAATACTAATAATTAAAAAACAGTACAGACAGGATAACTATGGATTCCACCCTCACCTCCACGGGTCCCCAGCAGGACACCTCATCGCTTAACCGTGCCCGACGTGCCGCACTCGGCAGCTTCGCGGGTGCCGTGGTCGACTGGTATGATTTTCTGCTTTATGGCATCACCGCCGCGCTGGTCTTTAATCGCGAGTTTTTCCCGCAGGTTAGTCCGGCGATGGGAACACTTGCCGCATTCGCCACCTTTGGCGTCGGATTTTTGTTCCGTCCGTTAGGCGGGATAATCTTCGGCCACTTCGGCGATCGTCTGGGCCGCAAACGTATGTTGATGCTTACCGTCTGGATGATGGGTATTGCCACTGCGCTGATCGGGATTATTCCCTCTTTTGACACCATTGGCTGGTGGGCTCCTGTGCTACTGGTGACGCTGCGCGCCGTTCAGGGATTCGCCGTTGGCGGTGAATGGGGTGGCGCGGCGTTGCTCTCGGTCGAAAGTGCGCCGAAAAATAAAAAAGCCTTCTACAGTAGCGGCGTTCAGGTCGGTTACGGCGTCGGGCTACTGCTCTCTACGGGGCTGGTCTCGCTGATTAGCTCGCAAACAACCGATGAGCAGTTCCTGAGCTGGGGCTGGCGTATTCCGTTCCTGTTCAGCATTGTGCTGGTTCTGGGCGCGTTGTGGATGCGCAACAGAATGGATGAATCGGCTGAATTCGAACAGCAAAAACAGGCCCCTCAACCGGTGAAAAAGCGGCTGCCGGTTATCGAGGCGCTCACCCGTCACCCAGGAGCATTTCTGAAAATTATCGCCCTGCGTCTGTGTGAGCTCCTGACGATGTACATTGTTACCGCATTTGCTCTCAACTACTCCACGCAGAACCTGGGGCTGCCGCGCGAATTGTTTCTGAATATCGGGTTACTGGTTGGTGGGCTGAGTTGTTTGACCATCCCCTGCTTTGCCTGGCTTGCCGATCGCTTTGGCCGTCGGCGCGTCTATATTACCGGTGCGCTGGTCGGTACGCTGAGCGCCTTCCC
This sequence comes from Citrobacter sp. RHBSTW-00029, assembly GCF_014104295.1. Classification (NCBI taxonomy): domain Bacteria; kingdom Pseudomonadati; phylum Pseudomonadota; class Gammaproteobacteria; order Enterobacterales; family Enterobacteriaceae; genus Citrobacter; species Citrobacter sp. RHBSTW-00029. The sequence continues at coordinate 1,170,374 of NZ_JABXRT010000001.1, read as the reverse complement.
ATTCTTCATGGCGCTGGAAGCGCAGTCCATTTTCTGGATAGTGTTCTTCGCGATTATGCTGGCCAACATTGCGCACGATATGGTGGTCTGCGTACAGCAGCCTATGTTTACCGGCCTGTTTGGCGCAAGCTATCGCTACAGTGGCGCAGGCGTGGGTTATCAGGTTGCCAGCGTTGTCGGCGGTGGTTTTACGCCTTTTATTGCCGCTGCATTAGTGACTTTCTCCGGTGGCGACTGGCACAGCGTTGCCATTTACCTGATGGCCGGATGCCTTATTTCGGCCGTGACCGCAATGCTGATGAGAGATAAGCAACACGCGTAAACCTTTGTGCGAAGGCCATCGGGTCTTCGCATAATCTTCCTCAACGTCTGACTTTTGTTTCACATTCCTGTGACATACTATCGGGAGAGCAGTACATCTGTGGAACAAGGAGACAGACATGAACAATAAGGGCTCCAGCCTGACCCCGGCTCAGGCATTGGATAAACTGGACGCGCTGTACGAGCAGTCGGTTAAAGCACTGCGTAGCGCCATTGGTAAGTATATTGAAACAGGGACGCTCCCTGACGACATCGCCCGCCAAAACGGTCTTTTTGTTTACCCATCGCTTTGTGTCACCTGGGATGGCAGCGCCACCAATCCCCCCAAAACCCGCGCCTATGGCCGTTTTACCCATGCAGGCTGCTATACCACAACCATCACCCGCCCGTCGCTTTTTCGCCCTTATCTTGAAGAACAACTGACGCTGCTGTATCAGGATTATGATGCGCATATTTCCGTCGAGCCGTCGCAACATGAAATTCCCTATCCGTATGTCATTGACGGCTCTGAACTGACGCTCGACCGCTCGATGAGCGCCGGATTGACGCGCCATTTTCCGACCACCGAGCTGTCACAGATTGGCGATGAAACTGCGGATGGTACCTATCATCCGGCGGAGTTCTCCCCGTTGTCGCACTTCGACGCGCGACGAGTCGATTTCTCGCTGGCGCGACTGCGTCACTACACGGGAACGCCGGTTGAGCACTTTCAGCCCTTTGTACTGTTCACCAACTACACCCGCTACGTCGATGAGTTCGTGCGCTGGGGTTGCAGCCAGATCCTCGATCCGGACAGCCCGTATATCGCGCTGTCATGCGCGGGCGGGATCTGGATCACCGCGGAAACTGAAGCGCCGGAAGAGGCCATCTCCGATCTGGCGTGGAAAAAACACCAGATGCCCGCCTGGCATTTAATTACCGCCGACGGTCAGGGGATCACGCTGGTTAATATCGGCGTCGGCCCTTCTAACGCCAAAACCATTTGCGATCATCTGGCCGTACTGCGTCCTGACGTCTGGCTGATGATTGGTCACTGCGGCGGTCTGCGTGAAAGTCAGGCAATTGGCGACTATGTTCTGGCCCACGCTTATCTGCGTGACGACCATGTACTGGATGCCGTATTGCCGCCGGATATTCCGATTCCGAGCATTGCGGAAGTGCAACGCGCCCTGTATGACGCTACCAAAGAAGTCAGCGGCATGCCCGGCGAAGAGGTTAAGCAGCGTTTACGTACCGGAACCGTCGTCACCACCGACGACCGTAACTGGGAGCTACGCTATTCCGCTTCTGCGCTACGTTTTAACCTCAGCCGCGCGGTAGCTATCGATATGGAGAGCGCCACCATCGCCGCTCAGGGCTACCGCTTCCGCGTCCCTTACGGCACGCTGCTATGTGTTTCCGACAAACCACTGCATGGCGAGATCAAACTGCCTGGTCAGGCCAACCGTTTTTATGAAGGTGCCATTTCTGAACACCTGCAAATAGGTATCCGGGCTATCGACCGTCTGCGTGCTGAAGGCGACCGACTGCACTCCCGTAAATTACGTACGTTCAACGAACCGCCGTTCCGTTAAGGCCTGAAGGTAACTATGCACAACTCAACTCCTCTTTCCGCCCTGCGCAGTCTGCTGTTAGCGCAGGGACTGGATGGCATGATTGTTCCACGCGCCGACGCTCACCAAAGTGAAGATTGTACGCCACATGACAATAAACTGGCCTGGCTCACCGGCTTTAGCGGTTCCGCTGGTCTTGCATTGGTACTTCGCGATCGCGCGCTGATGTTTGTCGATGGGCGCTATCAGGTCCAGGTGCGTAACGAAGTCTCTCTCGATGATTTTGAAATCCATCATTTGCACGAGGAACCTCTGGCCGACTACTTGCAGGCTTACGTCACCTCTGGTGCGCGTATCGGCTTTGAACCTCTGCTGATGGTCAACAGCCAATTTGAAGCACTGTCGGCCACTCACTGCAAATTGGTTCCGATGGAACGCGATCCCTTCGACCAGATCTGGCTCGACCGTCCAGCCGCCCCCTGTGGTGTAATTCGTGAAATGCCCGTTGAGATAAGCGGCGAAAGCAGCGCACATAAGCGCGAACGAATAGTGGAACAACTGGCCCAGCATCAGGCCGACGTGCTGGCGATCACGCTGCCGGATAACATCGCCTGGCTGCTGAATGTGCGCGGTTCGGATCTGGCTATGGTGCCAGTGCCGTTTTCGTTTGCCCTGCTCCATCGCAGCGGCGAACTGGAGTGGTTTGTTGATAATAATAAGACGCAGCAGCTGCCTGCATCGTTGCTGGAGACGATCACGCTGGCCCCGCAAGAAAACTTTCTTCCGCGCTGCCAGCAACTTGCCCAAGGAAAGCGTTTCCTGGTTGATAAAGACTATGCGCCAGTCGCGCTGCGGTTCGCCATTGAACAAAACGGAGGAGAGGTTCTCTGGACCCCCGACCCCATCACATTGATTAAAGCTCATAAAAATGATGTTGAACTGGCAGGGTATCGGGAATGCCATGAACAGGATGGCGCCGCATGGGTAAACTTTCTGGCCTGGCTGGCGCATGAGGTTCCGCTGCGCGAGGCAGCAGGAAATCCTGTCACTGAACTGGAAGCACAAGCCAAGCAGCTGGCGTTTCGCCAGCAGCAGCCAGGATTTATAGAGCAAAGTTTCAGTACTATTTCCGCCTCTGCCAGCAATGCGGCGATGTGTCATTACCATTCCAGCGAGAAAACAAACACCCCCATCACCACACAGGCAATGTACCTGAATGATTCCGGCGGCCAGTATCAAAATGGCACTACGGATACAACAAGAACGCTCGCCTTTGGTCCACAGGATCCGCAGCGTCGTCTGCATTACACCGCCGTGTTGAAAGGCTTTTTATCGCTTATCTCACTGCAGTTTCCCACCGGTACTCAGGGACATCAACTGGATGCCTTTAGTCGTCGGGCGTTGTGGGATTTAGGTCTGGATTTTGATCACGGTACCGGCCACGGTGTGGGTCATCAGTTACTCATCCATGAGCAACCCCATCGCATCGCCAAAAAAGTAAACCCCTGGCCTCTGGTTGTGGGCAATATCATTACCATCGAGCCGGGTTATTATCTGGCCGGACAATATGGGATCCGTATTGAGAATCAGGTGGAGATTATCAACAGTCGCCCTGGTTTCTGTCGTTTCTCAACGCTGACGCTGGTGCCGATTGATTTGAATCTGGTTGAACTGCATTTGCTCAGCGATGCAGAAAAACAGTGGATTGATGATTACCACCAGCAGGTCAGAGAGACGTTATCCCCCCGCGTGAACGCAGAGGCTCGTCCGTGGCTGTTCGCCGCCACCGCGCCGATTCGCGTTCAGGCCAATTAAGGCAATAAAAAAGGCAGCCCGCAGGCTGCCTTAGTTCTCCCCAACGTCTTACTGCTTAGCTGTTACGGATGTACTCATCCATTTCAGTTTTCAGGTTATCGGACTTGGTACCGAAAATAGCCTGAACACCAGAACCCGCGACAACAACGCCCGCCGCACCCAGTTTCTTCAGGCCAGCCTGATCCACTTTGGCAACATCAGCAACGCTGACGCGCAGACGCGTGATGCACGCATCGAGGTTAGTGATGTTTTCTTTACCGCCGAACGCGGCAACCAGGGCAGGCGCCATTTCGCCAGTCGCGCCCGCTTTGTTGTCTTCAGTCGCATCTTCACGACCCGGCGTTTTCAGGTCCAGCGCTTTGATCAACACACGGAAAATGGTGTAGTACACGATCGCATAACCGATACCGACAATCGGGAACAGCCACAGTTTGCTGCTGTTACCGGACAGAACGATAAAGTCGATCAGACCGTGGGAGAATGATGTACCGTCGCGCATACCCAGCAGAATACAAATCGGGAATGCCAGACCAGCCAGGATAGCGTGGATGATGTACAGGATCGGCGCCACGAACATGAAGGAGAACTCGATCGGCTCGGTAATACCGGTCAGGAACGAGGTCAACGCAGCGGAGATCATGATACCGCCCACTTTCGCGCGGTTTTCTGGTTTAGCAGAATGCCAGATAGCGATAGCAGCAGCCGGCAGACCGTACATTTTGAACAGGAAGCCACCGGACAGTTTGCCCGCAGTCGGGTCACCCGCCATATAGCGAGGGATGTCGCCGTGGAATACCTGGCCTGCAGCGTTGGTGTATTCACCGATCTGCATCTGGAATGGAACGTTCCAGATATGGTGCAGACCAAACGGCACCAGGCAGCGCTCAATGAAGCCATAGATACCGAACGCCACGACCGGGTTCTGGTATGCAGCCCACTGGGAGAACGTCTGAATAGCAGTACCGATCGGCGGCCAAATGAAGGACAGAACCACACCTGTGAAGATGGCAGCCAGACCAGAAATAATAGGAACGAAGCGCTTACCGGCAAAGAAGCCCAGATACTCAGGCAATTTGATACGGTAGAAGCGGTTGAACATATACGCTGCGATCGCACCGGAGATAATCCCCCCGAGAACACCCGTATCAGCAAGGTGTTTAGCGGCGATCTCTTCAGCAGGTAAATGCAGAACCAACGGCGCAACAACAGCCATGGTCTTGACCATGATGCCGTAAGCAACAACGGATGCCAGAGCGGATACGCCGTCGTTGTTGGTGAAGCCTAACGCAACACCGATAGCGAAAATCAGCGGCATGTTCGCAAAAACAGAACCGCCTGCTTCTGCCATTACGTGCGATACAACGGCTGGCAGCCAGCTGAAGTTAGCGGAACCGACGCCCAGCAGGATACCTGCGATAGGGAGTACGGATACCGGCAGCATCAGCGATTTACCGACCTTTTGCAGGTTAGCAAATGCATTCTTAAACATAATTAGGAGTGCTCCTGAGTATTTGTGCTTTTCTACGTTCTCACGCATTGGCGAGGGGGGAGAACCTCGCCGTGGACAGGGTATCTAAGTACCCTTTATTTATTACACAGAGTAAAATAATTCAGTTCGTTTTTGTTTGACGGCTATCACAATTCAGCTGTGGATGGCCTAAAAACTCGCACATTCCGATAAAATGAGTATCTGAATGTTTCAAACTGGTTATTCACCGCCCATTTAATGGCGGTGAACTTTACTCGCTTTGTTTATTAATTACGAGCTTTAAAAAAACTCAGTTAGCGTACTGATTGCAGGCGAGAGGCGTCGATGTGAAACAGGCGGGCAAAGTTATCTGTGGTGATTTGCGCCAGTTCTTCAACGGCAACACCTTTCACTACGGCCATGTACTCTGCAACGTCACGAGTCATGGCGGGCTGGTTCTCTTTTCCACGATGCGGTACAGGCGCAAGGTAGGGAGAATCCGTCTCGAGCAATAACCGGTCCAGAGGCACATAGCGGGCGGCATCACGGAGCTGCTCTGCATTTCGGAACGTGACGATGCCGGAAAACGAGATATAAAATCCGAGATCCAACAATTTGCCCGCCGTTTCTCTGTCCTCTGTAAAACAGTGTAGTACGCCGCCACAATCCGTCACTTTTTCTTCGTGCAGAATAGACAGCGTATCAGCACGCGCATCGCGGGTATGAACAATAACCGGCTTGTGTAACTCACGGCCAATCTGGATGTGGTGGATGAATGATTCCTGTTGGCGAACTTTAGTTTCCGGGGTGTAAAAATAATCCAACCCCGTTTCACCCATCGCAACTACGCCCTCTTCGGCGGCAAAACGACGCAAATCCTCGACATCATAGGTTTCGTCCTGATTTAACGGATGCACGCCGCAGGAGAAAACCACATTGTCACGCTCACCAACCAGTTCGCGCATACTGCGGTACCCCGGTAGCGTGGTGGCAACGGCAAGGCAGAATTTCACATCGCGTGCGGCCGCTTTCGCCAGCACGTCATCCACGTCCTTATGCAGAGAATGATAATCCAGGCCATCAAGATGGCAGTGCGAGTCGACTAAAAACATAATGTCTCTCTCAAAGATGGGGAACAGGCAGTATGGTGCCTGGTTGCAGATAATGCTCAGTACGGAGAATAAGATCGGTTAATACCAGTTCACGGTTTACGCCTGTCACGTTCAGCAATTGCTGACGACAGTGACAAACGTCACCGAGTATCGCCTGTATCTGCGCGACGGATAACCGCTCAGCGATGGACGATATCAACGTCAGAGCATCAGGATTGGTTAAATGGGCAACACCATACGGACGTTTGAGGGCATCTGTAAACAACGTTGCCAGCCAGTGTAAACGGGTCGCAGCTTGCTCATGGTTGAGTGCTGCCAACAGGATATACCAGTCGTCGGACTGCAATGTGTTCGCCAGTGCCGCACAGAAGTCAGTCCGGTGCGCCCAGCTTTCGGCCTGTAACAGCGAGAGTGCCGCACCGGGCGAACCTGCACTAAGGCGTAACGCGCTCAACAACGCTTCTGACGACGCTGTTACTTCACGGGCAAGCCAGGAAATTGCATACGACTCAGGCGGCGGCGCAAGATGGTGTAACCGGCAGCGGCTACGTAATGTCGCCAGCAGGCGAGCTGGCTCTGTGCTGGCAAGAAAAAACCAGGTTTGCGCGGGCGGTTCTTCCAGCGTTTTCAGCAACGCATTGGCGGCGGCATCGGTTAACTGAGCGGCATCCGGGATCCACACCACTTTCGCACCGCCAAGGCGTGAATGCTCGTACAGCTTCTCGCTGACTTCACGTACCGCATCAATACCCAGCGTGCTTTTGCCTTTTTCCGGCAGCAACGAATAGTAGTCCGGGTGTGTACCTGCCTGCATCAATTGACAGCCACGGCACTGTCCGCAGCTTTTATGTCCTTCTGGCTGCTGGCACATTAAATAGCGGCTAAGAGCGTAAATCAGCGCGTCGTCACCCATGCCGGGTAACGCCTGAATCAGTAGCGCATGGTGACCACGACCCGCCTGGTAGCTGGCTACCAGTTTTTCAAAATCCGGTCGTAACCATGGATACCATTTCATGCGCCCTGCTCCTTCACCCACTCGGTGATGGTAGTGCGGATATCCTCCATCACGACATCAAGCGGCTGTGTTGCATCAATTGTACGAATGCTGGCGTCTTGGGCAGCCAGTTCAAGGTAGCGTGCGCGGGTGCGATTAAAGAAATCGAAAGACTCCTGTTCAATACGATCCAGTTCGCCACGTGCTCGAGCGCGTTTTAGTCCTACCTCAGGTGTCACATCCAGATACAGAGTCAGGTCAGGGCGAAAATCACCAAGCACGGCATCACGCAGTGTTGCCAGCATGTGTTGATCGATGCCACGACCGCCGCCCTGATACGCCTGGGTCGACAGATCGTGACGATCGCCAATAACCCATGCGCCTTTTGCCAGCGCCGGCTTAATCACCGTTTCAACCAGTTGTACGCGCGCGGCATAAAACATCAGGACTTCGGCTTTATCGGTAATCACCTCATCGCCGACCGATTTAATGTCCAACACCAGACTTCTTAATTTCTCCGCAAGCTGCGTTCCACCGGGCTCGCGGGTAAATACCATGTCGCGAATCCCGAGTTGCTCAAGAGTCTCTACCACCACATTACGCGCAGTAGTTTTTCCGGCGCCTTCCAGGCCCTCGATAACGATATAGTTACTGCCCATTTTTTTCCTTAAGCACTTTCAGATAATCCTGCACGGAGCGGTTGTGGCTGACAAGATTAGTGTTAAACGTGTGGCCGCCTTTACCGTCAGCCACGAAATAGAGATACGGCGTTTTGGCCGGATGCGCTGCGGCCTGCAACGAAGCCTCACCCGGCATGGCAATCGGGCCCGGCGGCAAACCTGTGATGGTATAAGTGTTATAGGCTGTCGGCATTTCCAGATCCGCACGCGATAATTTGCCATTATACCGTGCCCCCATACCGTAAATCACGGTCGGATCGGTCTGTAACCGCATACCGATACGTAAGCGGTTAATAAAGACCGAGGCCACCTGATCACGCTCACTGGCAACAGCGGTCTCTTTCTCAATAATTGAGGCCATCGTCACCAGTTGATTTTTGTCTTTATACGGCAAGCCGTCAGCACGACTTTCCCAGACGGTGTCCACCGCTTTAACCATTTTTTGATGCGCACGTTTTAGCAACGCCACGTCGGTGGTATTCGCGGTGTACATCCAGGTATCTGGCCAGAACCAGCCTTCCACCCATTGCGGGTTTTCCAGCTTCAGCGCCTGGGCAACGGTCTCGTAGTTATCATCACTCAGCGTATGCTTGATATACGGCGCATCGCGCAGTTGTTTGAGGTAATCGCTCAGGCGCATCCCTTCAACCAGGCGCAACGGGAACTGTGCCTCTTTACCGCTTTCCAGCAGTTGCAGCATGTCCCGCACCGTCATGTCGGGCGTAAAACGGTAGGTTCCGGCTTTAAAATGCGACAGGTCGGGTTCCACACGTAGCAGCCACTGGAACACGCGCGGGCGATTGATAACCTTGTCCGCATACAGCTGTTCGCCAAGGGCCAGACGGCCCGTACCCGCTTTCAGCGTAAAAATCGTCTCTTCTTTAATCAATAACTTACTGTCCGCCAGATGGCGAACTTTCCACATTCCCACTCCCGCGGCAATGCCCAGCACAACCAGCAATAACAGGACAACGAGTAACAGTTTTTTCATGACTAATTCGGGTGCTCACAAAGTGGGGCTAAAAAATCGAATAACAAACGTGATGACAGCAATGTGTCGCCACAGGCACGCACGGGAATAACAGGCATTAACGCATTACAGACGACGATTTCATCGGCCTGCATAACCTCTTCCAACCCGGCATACTTTTCGACAATACTGAACGGCGATTGTGCCAGCATCCGGATACAGAATTGTCGCATAATGCCGTTCACGCCGGCCTGATCCAGCCGGGGAGTGTAAACCACATCACCCTTACGCCAGAACAAATTAGCCGCACAGCATTCCGTAACCCATCCCTCACTGTCAAGAACCAGTGCTTCATCTGCGTCCGTCTGCTCAAGATGAGAGCGAATCAACACCTGCTCGAGTCGATTCAAATGTTTAAGTCCGGCAAGCATCGGATTGCGCCCCAGACGAACAGGACTTAACGCCAGCACGATGCCTTGCTTTCGCCAGCTATCATAATGCGCAGGGTAAACAGAGACGGAGAGGATACGGGTCGGCTCATGGCAGCTTGCCCCACTGTAACCGCGACCGCCACTGCCACGACTGATAATCACTTTCAGTACGCCACGCGCATGCCCTGCAGCCAGTTTTCCCATTTCAGCTTGCAGTTCTGACCACTTATCGAAGGGGATAAACAATGTTTGGCATGCGTCCTGTAAACGCTGGAGATGCGCTGCAAAAAAGCAAATTTCGCCGTCGGTAATACGCGCAGTGGTAAAGCAGCCATCGCCAAACTGCGTCGCCCGATCGCTTGCAGCCAGCATATCCTGCTCACGGCCATTAATTAAGAACATAGTGGCTCCTTATTCGTGGTCCGCTAGTTTGGCAGGATGAGTCAACCAGGACAAGGACTGAAAGCTGAATAAAAAAAGGCCCGACAAGCGGGCCTTTTCTCTTAGAGCCAGGTAAGTTACCTGCTGGTGCTTAGATCTTTTTGAAGATCACAGAACCGTTGGTGCCACCGAAGCCAAAGGAGTTACACAGTGCGTATTCCATACCGCTAACCTGACGCGCCTCGTGCGGAACGAAATCCAGGTCACAACCTTCATCTGGGTTATCCAGGTTGATGGTTGGTGGAACAGCCTGATCGCGCAGCGCCAGAATAGAGAAAATAGACTCTACCGCGCCCGCAGCACCCAACAGGTGTCCGGTCATGGATTTGGTTGAACTAACCATCACGCTACGTGCAGCATCACCAAACACCGATTTCACGGCCTGGGTTTCTGCTTTATCACCTGCTGGTGTGGACGTACCATGCGCATTGACATAGCCAATACGACCAGGTTCAATCGCCGCATCACGCAGCGCATTGACCATCGCCAGTGCAGCACCTGCACCATTTTCCGGAGGTGATGTCATATGGTAAGCATCGCTGCTCATACCAAAGCCAACCACTTCAGCATAGATTTTTGCGCCACGTGCTTTCGCATGCTCGTACTCTTCCAGCACCACCATACCTGCGCCGTCGCCCAGCACAAAACCGTCACGCTCTTTATCCCACGGACGGCTTGCCGCTTGCGGGTTATCGTTACGCGTAGACAGCGCACGTGCTGCGCCAAAACCACCCACACCCAGCGGTGTACTGGCTTTTTCTGCACCACCCGCAACCATCGCGTCCGCATCGCCGTATGCAATGATACGCGCGGCATGACCGATGTTGTGCACGCCTGAAGTACAGGCCGTGGCGATGGAGATGCTTGGCCCTTGCAGGCCGTACATGATGGTCAGATGACCCGCCACCATGTTAACAATCGTCGACGGAACGAAGAACGGGCTGATCTTACGCGGTCCACCATTTACCAGAGAGGTATGGTTTTCTTCGATAAGACCGAGACCGCCAATACCGGAGCCGATAGCGGCGCCAACACGGTGAGCGTTCTCTTCCGTAATTTCGAGGCCAGAATCCTGCATGGCCTGAACGCCAGCGACAATTCCATATTGAATGAAGGCATCCATCTTGCGCTGTTCTTTGCGCGAGATAATGTCGTCACAGTTAAAATCCTTTACTAAGCCAGCAAATTTCGTTGCATAGGCGCTAGTATCGAAATGGTCGATCAGGCTGATGCCACTCTGACCGGCAAGGAGAGCTTTCCAGGTAGACTCTACGGTATTGCCGACAGGAGACAACATGCCCAGTCCGGTCACAACTACACGACGCTTAGACACGGTTGTCCTCCAGGGAGGGAAAAATAATTCAAGTGGGAAAAAAAGATAAAACTCAGGCGGTCGAATGACCGCCTGGAGATGTTCACTTACGCCTGGTGGCCGTTGATGTAATCAATGGCAGCCTGAACGGTAGTGATTTTCTCAGCTTCTTCGTCCGGAATCTCAGTATCAAACTCTTCTTCCAGAGCCATTACCAGCTCAACGGTGTCAAGAGAATCCGCGCCCAGGTCTTCAACGAAGGAAGCATTGTTAGTAACTTCTTCCTGCTTAACGCCAAGCTGTTCGCCGATAATTTTCTTAACGCGTTCTTCGATAGTGCTCATACTCTTAAATTTCCTATCAAAACTCGCTTTCGCGATGGTTTTCGTAGTGTATAAAATGTTGAAAAATTTGCAACTAAATCCCGGCAGGTCTTACCACGATTTTGCGCTATTTTGAGGCCATTCACCCTAATAACGCAAATATTTTTCAATCGTGGTTAAACCATGTACATCCCGCCGTTGACGTGCAAAGTCTCACCTGTGATGTAACTTGCTTCGTCGGAAGCTAAAAATGCAACCGCACTGGCGATTTCCTGAGCGCCACCAAGGCGACCCGCAGGAACCTGCGCCAGAATACCCGCACGCTGATCATCTGACAGCGCACGCGTCATGTCCGTTTCAATAAAGCCCGGAGCAACAACGTTTACAGTAATACCACGGGACGCGACTTCACGCGCCAGTGATTTACTGAAGCCGATCAGACCCGCTTTCGCCGCAGCGTAGTTAGCCTGACCCGCATTTCCCATGGTACCAACCACAGAACCGATAGTGATAATACGACCATGACGCTTTTTCATCATAGCTCGCATTACCGCTTTTGACAGACGGAAAACAGATGACAGGTTGGTTTCGATGATATCGTTCCACTCGTCATCTTTCATGCGCATTAACAGGTTATCACGAGTAATCCCGGCATTATTGACCAGGATATCGACTTCACCAAATTCTGCACGAATATTTTCCAGAACCGATTCGATAGATGCAGGGTCGGTCACATTCAACATCAGACCTTTGCCATTTGCACCTAAGTAATCGCTAATGGCCTGCGCGCCGCTTTCGCTTGTGGCAGTACCGATAACTTTCGCGCCACGGGCAACGAGTGTCTCAGCAATTGCGCGGCCAATGCCACGGCTTGCACCGGTAACCAGCGCGATTTTTCCTTCAAAACTCATGGTTTTCCTCTTTTATTGCTCTAGCGCCGCAGACATCGCCGCCGGCTCATTCAGTGCCGAAGCAGTCAGGGTGTCAACAATACGTTTCGTCAAACCGGTGAGGACTTTACCCGGACCGACTTCATACAGGTGCTCTACGCCCTGAGATGCCATAAATTCAACGGTCTTAGTCCACTGAACCGGGCTGTAAAGCTGACGAACCAGCGCATCGCGGATAGCATCGGCAGTGGTTTCGCACTTCACGTCAACGTTGTTCACAACGGAAACAGTCGGCGTGTTAAAGGTAATTTTTTGCAGTTCAACAGCCAGTTTCTCGGCTGCAGGCTTCATGAGCGCACAGTGAGATGGAACGCTAACCGGTAACGGTAACGCACGCTTAGCGCCAGCAGCTTTACAAGCTGCACCTGCACGCTCTACAGCTTCTTTGTGCCCGGCAATAACCACCTGACCCGGTGAGTTAAAGTTTACCGGTGAAACCACCTGACCTTCAGCAGACTCTTCGCACGCTTTCGCGATAGCGGCATCATCCAGACCGATGATAGCAGACATGCCACCTGTGCCTTCCGGTACGGCTTCCTGCATAAATTTGCCACGCAGTTCAACCAAACGTACGGCATCGGCAAAACCGATAACACCCGCACATACCAGCGCAGAGTATTCACCCAGGCTGTGACCTGCCATCAGCGCAGGCGTTTTACCACCCTGCTGCTGCCATACGCGATACAGCGCGACAGATGCGGTCAACAGCGCTGGCTGCGTCTGCCAGGTTTTGTTCAGTTCTTCTGCCGGACCTTGCTGAGTCAACGCCCAAAGATCATAGCCCAGCGCCGCTGAAGCTTCAGCAAAAGTTTCTTCAACAATTGGGTAGCTTGCTGCCATATCAGACAACATTCCAACGGTTTGGGAACCCTGACCGGGGAACACAAATGCAAATTGCGTCATGTTAAAATCCTTATACTAGAAACGAACCAGCGCGGAGCCCCAGGTGAATCCACCTCCGAAGGCTTCAAGCAATACCAACTGCCCTGCTTTAATTCGCCCGTCGCGGACGGCTTCGTCCAACGCGCACGGTACGGAAGCAGCGGACGTATTGCCATGTCTGTCCAGCGTGACGACGACATTATCCATCGACATCCCCAGCTTTTTCGCTGTTGCGCTGATAATGCGAAGGTTTGCCTGATGCGGCACCAGCCAGTCCAGCGCAGAACGGTCGAGGTTATTTGCTTCCAGCGTTTCATCAACGATGTGCGCAAGCTCGGTCACCGCGACTTTAAAAACTTCGTTACCCGCCATCGTCAGGTGAATCGGGTTTTCCGGGTTCACGCGATCGGCATTAGGCAGCGTCAGCAGTTCACCATAGCTACCGTCAGCGTGCAGATGGGTGGAGATAATACCTGGCTCTTCTGATGCGCTCAGTACAACTGCACCCGCGCCATCACCAAAAATAATGATCGTCCCACGGTCGGTTGGATCACAGGTGCGCGCCAGCACATCCGATCCGACAACCAGCGCATGTTTGACCGCGCCAGATTTTACATACTGATCGGCAACACTAAGTGCATAGGTAAAACCAGCACAGGCCGCTGCAACATCAAACGCCGGACAGCCTTTAATCCCCAGCATACTTTGGATCTGGCACGCCGCGCTTGGAAATGCGTGGGTTGATGACGTGGTAGCAACCACAATCAGACCAATTTGTTCTTTGTCGATGCCGGCCATTTCAAGTGCACGGTTAGCAGCGGCAAAGCCCATCGTCGCAACGGTTTCATTTGGCCCAGCAATATGGCGTTCGCGGATACCTGTACGAGAGACGATCCACTCATCAGATGTCTCGACCATTTTTTCCAAATCGGCGTTAGTACGCACTTGTTCAGGCAGATAGCTGCCAGTACCAATAATCTTCGTATACATGTACGCTCAGTCACTTTTTGGTTATATACCGCCACGAGCAAATCGCTGGTACGTTGACAGCACCCTCAGCCGGCACTGTTACCTGTGCACTCGTGAGTTGATACTTTCGCCACCGTCCAGCAGTTCGAATCCAGCTGGGTATACAGATTCCAGGCGAGCGGCAATTCGCTGAGGAACTTGTCGCTGCACCGCCTGCACTGCCTGTTCAATCGCGACTTCAAATGCTCGCTGATTGGCAGCACCATGACTTTTAATCACCGTGCCGCGCAATCCTAACAGACAGGCGCCATTATACTGGTCGGGGTTGAGGTGACTAAATCGCCTTGTCAGGCTTTTTTGTAACCAACGTTTTAATAACAGCAGCCACCACGACCGTTTTTTGCCCTCACCCTGAGATTTCAGCAGTGAAAGGAACATTCTGACAACACCTTCCATCGTCTTTAATGTGACATTACCTGTAAAGCCGTCACAGACCAACACATCCGTTTTGCCAGTCAGCAACTCATTGGCTTCAAGATAGCCTATATAATTGATAGAAGGGATTGTTTTTAGCACAGCAGAAGCGTCCCGAATACTGTCGAGACCCTTAGTTTCTTCTTCGCCTATATTGAGTAACGCAACGCGAGGCCTGGCAATCCCAACCACCTCTTCTGCCAACACGGAACCCATAACGGCAAATTGCACCAACATCGTACTGTCGCAATCCACGTTGGCGCCTAAATCCAGCACCACCGTTTTGCCCTTTTGCTGATGCGGTAAAACCGTAACCAGCGCAGGACGCTCAATACCCTCAAGGGGTTTGAGCAAGAGTTTCGCAAGACCCATTAGTGCGCCCGTATTACCAGCGCTGACACAGGCTTGCGCTCGACCTTCTTTCACGAGCTCCAGGGCAACACGCATTGAGCTTCCACGACTGGCGCGGATTGCTTGCGAGGGCCGGGCATCACTGGCAATAACTGACTGAGCAGGGATAATCTGCAGACGTGAACGTTGTTCGAAGTCAGCTTTGGCAAGTAATGGCGTGATTGTATCGGGATCCCCGACTAAAAGAAGAGTGAGTTGCGAATTAGAATTCAGTGCCTGCAATGCTGCAGGCACTGTCACGGTAGGGCCAAAATCTCCCCCCATGACATCTAACGCCAGGGTTAGACGTGTCAAGGTATCGTCGCTGCCCGGTTAGGTGTTTCCCCAGTTACCCGGGGAAAGCCTCACTAAGCTTCATCACGCGTGTACTCTTTGTTTTTCTCACCAAAGTGGGAAATCCATTGAGTCATGCGTGATTACTTAGCGATTACCTTACGGCCACGGTAGAAACCGTCGGCAGTGATGTGGTGACGCAGGTGTTGTTCACCAGAAGTTTTGTCTACAGACAGGCTGGTGACTGCGGTCAGAGCGTCATGAGAACGACGCATGCCACGTTTGGAACGGGTTGGTTTATTCTGTTGTACGGCCATGGACCTTACTCCTCAATTACTTACGCTTTAAGCTGGCTAATACGGCAAATGGGTTTGGTTTTTGCGCTTCATCAGGCAATTCGCCAAAGACCATGTCCGCCTCGGACACTTCACAGTGTTCAGAATCATGCACCGGAACTACCGGCAAGGAGAGGATAATCTCATCTTCAACCATTGCAAGCAGATCGATTTCACCGAATTCGTTAACCTCAATCGGCTCATACGCTTCCGGGAGTGCTTCAGCCTGCTCGTCAGAACGGACAGGACTAAAACAATATGTTGTGTGAACATGAAGTGGGAACGGTTTCCCGCAACGCTGACACTCGAGCGTAACCGAAACCTTCGCATCACCGGTTATAACGGCAAGGCGCTGGTTATCGATAGCGAACGACATGGAGCATTCCACATCACTGTCCACACTGACTACAGAATCGGCGACGCGCTCTACCAGATCAGAAGTATAGATACCTTCATAATCGAGGCGTTTTTGAGCCGTACGAACCGGATCAAGAGTCAGGGGTAATTTTACCTTTTGCATAGGGCGCGCATATTAACTTTGTAACGTCATATAGTCAAAGAAAAAGGCAGCCTGTGGTTGCCTTTTGCCAATAATTCGCACACATTGCGGGTCATCGACTTAAAATCGATCACGACAAGCCATCGCAGCCAGCTTGAAGGACGCAGTCCATAGTTTAAAATGGCTCTCATCATTACGCTATATGCGGGGGAAAAAATATGCCTCAACTTATTCTTGCGTCTACCTCTCCCTGGCGTCGCGCTTTGCTCGAAAAATTGGCCATCCCGTTTGAATGCGCAGCTCCAGAGGTTGATGAAACCCCCTTACCCGGCGAAACACCCCGACATTTAGTGTTACGCCTTGCACAGGAAAAAGCGCAATCCCTTGCCCATCGGTTTCCATCACATTTGATAATTGGGTCTGATCAAATTTGTGTTCTTGATGGTGAAATAACCGGCAAGCCGTTAACGGAAGAAAACGCCAGACAACAATTAACCAAAGCCAGTGGAAATATTGTCACGTTTTATACCGGACTGGCGCTTTATAATTCAGCTAACGGTCATCTACAAACCGAAGTTGAACCGTTCGATGTCCATTTTCGCCATTTAAGCGAAATGGAAATTGAAGATTACGTGCGTAAAGAACGCCCGTTACATTGCGCAGGTAGTTTTAAAAGTGAAGGATTAGGTATCGCACTCTTTGAGCGTCTGGAGGGCCGCGACCCTAACACACTGATTGGCTTGCCGCTGATCGCGTTGTGTCAGATGCTGCGCAGGGAAGACATGAACCCGCTGAACGCCTGATTAAAGAACTCCTGTACAGGCGTAATCAAGTAGGCCTGATAAGCGCAGCGTCATCAGGCGCGACGTAAATGTCTTATCCGGCCTACGGGTTTAACGCGATAAAATCGCAACGCGCATCAGGCTTTGCTGCGTAATACCTCAAGGCAGCGTTTCAGTTGATTATCCATCGGCGCTTCAACACGCATAACCTCACCCGTACCGGGATGAGTAAACTTCAACGCAGCAGCGTGCAGAAACAGACGGTTCAACCCCGTACCCGCCAGTTGCTTATCGAACTCACGGTCGCCATAGCGGTCATCAAAAGCAATCGGATGTCCGGCATATTGCGTATGCACACGAATCTGGTGCGTGCGTCCGGTCACGGGGCTGCAGCGCACAAGCGTGGCAAACGCATAGCGCTCCTCCACTTTAAAACGGGTTTCCGACGGTTTCCCTTCCTGATTTACCCGCACGATACGCTCGCCGCTTTGCAGAATGTTCTTTAACAAAGGTGCCTGCACAGCTTTGACATGCGGTTGCCACTGACCCCTTACCAGCGCCAGATAGTCTTTTTGCATCCCTTTTTCACGCAATTGTTCATGCAGTGAACGCAGCGCCGAGCGCTTTTTGGCGACCAGCAAAACACCGGAGGTATCACGGTCCAGGCGATGCACCAGTTCAAGGAAACGCGCTTCCGGACGTAAGGCACGTAAACCTTCGATCACACCAAAGCTTAATCCGCTGCCGCCATGGACGGCGGTGCCAGAAGGTTTGTTAAGCACCAAAATATGGTCATCTTCATACAAAATGACATCCGTCAGCGCAGCGACCTTCTGCAAATTCGGAGAAATCGCTTCTTCTTCACGCTCAGCGACACGCACTGGCGGAATACGCACAATATCCCCGTCTTCGAGTTTGTACTCGGGTTTGATGCGTTTTTTATTCACCCGCACTTCGCCTTTACGCAAAATGCGATAAATCATACTTTTCGGCACGCCTTTGAGCTGGGTGCGCAAAAAGTTGTCGATGCGTTGCCCTGCTTCATCGGCAGTAATGGCAACTATTTTTACGGCTGGAGTCTCTGTTTTCATGGGGGCCGATTTTAAATAGCCATCAAGATTCGCGCCACACATTTTTCTATGCTTATATTAACTGCTATACCCGATTACTTAAGTTTGACAGAACCGATTTGGTGGTTATTAAAGCAATCACCAGGCGGAAGTGTAAAAACTGTGAGTAACCGGGTGATAAATGGCAAAAGTCATCTTGCTATAACAAGGTTAGCAGTGGAATAATGAGCTTGTTTCCGTGTTGAATCTTGTTAAAACAAGAACTTTTCCGGAATGACCCAATTTTGCCCGACCGATCATCAACGCAGCAATGGCGTAAGACGTATTGATCTTTCAGGCAGTTAGCGGGCTGCGGGTTGCAGTCCTTACCGGTAAGTGCTCTATGGATTTCGCGTTGTAGGAAGGCGGCAAGTCTGGGAACCCCCAGAAGCTTACTCCTGTAAGTGTCTGGGGTGAGAAGATGAAGCCAACGCACCAACAGCGTGAAAGACGACAAGCACAATGGAAGCTTCTCTGGAGAGTAATACCCAGACTGTTCCCCTGATAATTGCGCTGTGTTTCCGTATGAAATACAGGCAACCGACACTCTGCGCCTCTTTGAGCTGACGATAACCGTGAGGTTGGCGACGCGAATAGACACGAGGCCATCGGTTCACACCCGGAAAGGCATTTCTCTGCCCGCAGCTTAGTCGTCAATGTAAGAATAATGAGTAAGTTACGATGAAAAGAATGTTAATTAACGCAACTCAGCAGGAAGAGTTGCGTGTCGCCCTTGTAGATGGGCAGCGTCTGTACGATCTGGATATCGAAAGTCCTGGACACGAGCAGAAAAAAGCCAACATCTATAAAGGTAAAATTACCCGTATTGAACCGAGTCTGGAAGCTGCTTTTGTTGATTACGGCGCTGAACGTCACGGTTTCCTCCCGTTAAAAGAAATTGCCCGCGAATATTTTCCTGCAAACTACAGTTCCCATGGCCGCCCCAACATTAAAGATGTGTTGCGTGAAGGTCAGGAAGTTATCGTTCAGATAGATAAAGAAGAGCGCGGAAATAAAGGCGCAGCACTGACAACCTTTATCAGTCTGGCAGGCAGCTATCTGGTTTTGATGCCAAACAACCCGCGTGCGGGCGGTATCTCTCGTCGCATTGAAGGCGATGACCGTACCGAGTTAAAAGAAGCGCTGGCAAGCCTCGAATTGCCTGATGGCATGGGGCTTATCGTACGTACCGCGGGTGTCGGTAAATCGGCCGAAGCACTGCAGTGGGACCTGAGCTTCCGTCTGAAACACTGGGAAGCCATTCAAAAAGCGGCTGAAAGCCGTCCTGCCCCGTTCCTGATCCACCAGGAAAGCAACGTTATCGTGCGTGCCTTCCGCGACTATCTGCGCCAGGACATCGGCGAAATCCTCATCGACAACCCAAAAGTCATGGAGATGGCGCGTCAGCACATCGCTGCGCTGGGTCGTCCGGATTTCAGCAGCAAAATCAAACTGTACACCGGTGAAATCCCGCTGTTCAGCCACTACCAGATTGAATCCCAGATTGAATCCGCCTTCCAACGTGAAGTGCGTCTGCCTTCCGGCGGCTCAATCGTTATCGACAGCACTGAAGCGCTGACTGCTATCGATATCAACTCCGCTCGCGCAACCCGCGGCGGCGATATTGAAGAAACGGCGTTTAACACTAACCTTGAAGCTGCCGATGAAATTGCGCGTCAGTTGCGTCTGCGTGACCTTGGTGGCCTGATCGTCATCGATTTTATCGATATGACCCCGGTTCGCCACCAGCGTGCGGTAGAAAACCGTCTGCGTGAAGCCGTTCGTCAGGACAGAGCGCGTATTCAGATCAGCCATATTTCTCGCTTCGGTCTGCTGGAAATGTCCCGCCAGCGTCTGAGCCCGTCGCTGGGTGAATCCAGTCACCACGTCTGCCCGCGTTGCTCCGGCACCGGTACCGTACGTGATAACGAATCACTGTCGCTGTCTATTCTGCGTCTGATCGAAGAAGAGGCGCTGAAAGAGAATACACAGGAAGTTCACGCTATTGTTCCTGTGCCGATCGCATCCTACCTGCTTAACGAAAAACGTACCGCGGTCAATGCCATCGAGACGCGTCAGAACGGCGTGCGCTGTGTGATCGTGCCAAACGATCAGATGGAAACCCCGCACTACTCCGTGCTGCGTGTACGCAAAGGGGAAGAAACGCCGACCCTGAGCTACCTGCTGCCGAAACTGCACGAAGAAGCGATGGCGTTGCCGACGGAAGAAGAATACGTTGAGCGTAAGCAACCTGAACAACCGGCACTCGCCACTTTCGCGATGCCTGATGTTCCGCCTGCCCCTGCACTGCAGGAGCCAGCCGTGAAAGCTGCCGCGCCTAAAGCTGCTGCCGCGACCGCACCTGTCGCTGCGCAGCCGGGTTTGATTAGCCGTTTCTTCGGCGCGCTGAAGTCCATCTTTGGCAGCAGTGAAGAAGTGAAACCGGTTGAACAACCGGCACCGAAAGCTGAAGAGAAAACGGAACGCCAGCAGGATCGTCGCAAACCGCGTCAGAACAATCGTCGTGACCGTAACGAGCGTCGTGATAATCGTGACAACCGTGGTGACCGTGACAACCGTAATGAGCGTTCAGAAAACGGCGAAAACCGCGATGAAAATCGTCGTAATCGTCGTCAGGCGCAGCAGCAGACTGCTGAAACTCGTGACAACCGCCAGCAGTCCAGCGATGTAGCAGACAAAGCGAAATCCGGTGACGAGCAGCAGGCTCCGCGTCGCGAACGCAACCGCCGTCGCAACGATGACAAACGTCAGGCGCAGCAGGAAGTTAAAGAGCTGAACCTGGCTGAACAGCCTGCGCAGGATTCCGAGCAGGAAGAACGCGTGCGTCAGCCGCAGACTCGTCGTAAACAGCGTCAGTTGAATCAGAAAGTTCGATTCACTGACAGCGCGCCGGTTGAAGCTGAAGCGGCGACCGCAGCCATTGTTGCTGAAACCGCCGTTGCTCAATCTGTTGAACAGTCTGCCCCGGCTCAACGTACCGAACTGGCTAAAGTCGATTTACCCGCAGTCGTTGCATCAGAGCAAGAAGACAACAACGAAGCACGTGATAATAACGGTATGCCTCGTCGCTCACGTCGTTCTCCTCGCCATCTGCGCGTAAGCGGGCAGCGTCGTCGTCGCTATCGTGACGAACGCTATCCGGTTCAGTCGCCGATGCCGTTAACGGTTGCCTGTGCTTCTCCGGAATTAGCGTCCGGCAAAGTCTGGATTAGCTACCCTGTTGCCCGTACTCAGGACATGCAGGTTGAAGAACAGCGCGAACAGAAACTGGAGCTGGAACAAAACGCATCTGTGGCAGTAGAGCCTCAAGCCGCTGCAGCTGTCGTTGAGCACATTGTGGATGTCCCTGCACAGGCAGACGTCGCGCAACCCGATGTTAGCGTAGTGGAAACGCAGACCGTTGTGGCTGAAACGGCACACCCGGAAGTGATTGCTACTCCGGTCGAGCAGCAACCGCAAATTATCGCTGAATCTGACGCACCGGTTGCCGAGGAGATCGCTGCGAAAGCCGAACCTGTGGCTGAAGTTGTGGCTGAAGTTGTGGCTTCGCCGGTTATCGAAGAACCTGCGGACGTCGTTGTCTCCCAGCCTGAAGCGGTTGAAGAGATTGTCGAGGTTGTGGAAACAGCGCCTGTTGTTGAAGAGGTTGCAGCGCCGCAAGAAGTTGTTGCAGCACCTGTCGTCGAAACCGCAGTCGTTAAGTCTGACACTGTCGCAACCCGTGTTGACGCAGAACATCTTCACAGCCATGCGACCGCACCGATGACCCGCGCTCCGGCTCCGGAATATGTGCCTGAAGCGCCGCGTCATAGCGAGTGGCAGCGCCCGGCATTCGCCTTTGAAGGCAAAGGCGCTGCAGGCGGACACAGTGCCAGCCATCAGGCAACCGCGCCAGCAACGCGACCGCAGTCTGTTGAGTAAGTCCTAAGCAATGAAAAAGCCGACCTCAGGGTCGGCTTTTTTTATACGTCGTGAACGCCCCTCATCCCTGCTACCTGTGGCATAACATCTTTCATCAACGCCAGAAATTTGCGTAAGCGGGTTGGATAATAACGAGCCCAGGGATAAACCAAATGCACGGGCAATGACGACGCATGCCAGTCAGGTAATAGCGTAATCAATCTTCCGCTGGCGATATCGTCTTCAACCATCCAGCTTGAGACAAGCGTAACCCCCAGCCCCGCAAGTGCAGCATTTCTGGCGACATAAATACTGTCGGTACTTAATCTGGGAGAAATATTTAACGTGATAGCTTCGTTACGCCGGTGGTGAAGTAACGACACGCTGTGCTGATAAAATGTATTTACCGCGATCCAGGGCAGCGCCGATAGCTGTTCAGGGTGAGTCAAAATCCCAAATTGCGCGAGAAGCTCAGGGCTTGCCACCATACTTCGCGGGACTTCAGCCAGTAAAACCGAGACCGTAGCAGGATCAACCTCAGCCCCAACCCGGATAGCGCAGTCGATATTGTCGCTGAGAAAATCAACGGTCTTATCATTCAGTATCCACTCAACAGATAACTGTGGATAGCGGGAAAGGAACTGCAGAAGCGGCTCAAGGAGTTGTTGTTGGCCAAACGCATGTGGCGCCCGAACCCGCAACGTCCCCACCGGTTCATCCTCCGTGATGTTCAGTCCGTCCTCCAGCGCCAGCCAGGCATCAATAATGTGTTTGGCATGCTGATACCCTCGCTCACCATCATCAGTCAGCTTCATTGCATGGGTGGTACGCATAATCAGCTTAACGCCCAACAGCGTCTCAAGGGATTGTAACCGCCGACTGACGGTTGCCTGGGTGGTGCCCATTTGCTTGGCCGCCGCTGAAAGCGAACCGGCCTCGACGATGCGCACAAACGTGCGCATCAATTCCACCCTATCTATACGTTCAGTTTTTATCATTTAGTCGTTATTCATACGTGTAACGTATAACTGTTTTACCACTGCGCTCGCTACCGTGCTACCGGTTGAAGGATAAAAATAGCCACACATCCCGTGATTGAGGAATCATTTGTGAACACACACACCGCACTTTCCCGTTGGGTCATTTTTGTTCTGGCACTGGGCGCTGGGTTCAGCGTTGCCGCAATCTATTATGCCCAGCCTCTTTTACCTTTAATGGGTCAGGATCTGGCCTTAAGCGTCACCGGCATGGGGCTGGTGCCAACGCTCACCCAGGCAGGATACGCGCTGGGCATTTTGTTTTTGTTGCCGCTGGGCGACCGTTATGACCGCCGGACATTAATCCTGCTAAAAAGCATCTCTCTTGCCGCGCTGCTGTTGGCCTGCAGCTTTACCGGTCAGTTGCATTCGCTACTGCTGGTTAGCTTACTGATGGGGATGGCAGCGACCATGGCTCAGGATATCGTGCCGGCCGCAGCCATCCTTGCGCCTGAAGGCAAGCAGGGAAAAACAGTAGGTACCGTCATGACCGGTCTTCTGCTGGGGATCCTACTCTCGCGGACCATCAGCGGGATGGTAGGTGAAGCCTATGGCTGGCGGGAAATGTATCAACTTGCCGCCGTCAGTATTGCCGTGATTGCCGTACTGATGTGGAAAATGCTGCCCCGCTTTACGGTCCATTCCACGCTGAGTTATCCGGCATTAATGTTCTCCATGGCGCAACTGTGGCAGCGTTATCCTGCACTGCGCAGGGCGGCGTTGGCTCAGGGCTTCCTGTCCATTGCCTTTAGCGCCTTCTGGTCAACACTGGCGGTTATGCTCTCTGAGCATTACCACATGGGCAGTGCGATGGCGGGAGCATTTGGTATTGCAGGGGCAGCCGGGGCGCTGGCAGCCCCTATGGCAGGTCATCTGGCAGATAAAGTAGGTGCCGGACGGGTAACACAGTTGGGGGCGCTGTTAGTCACGCTTTCATTTGCCCTGATGTTCTTGCTTCCGGCCCTGCCAGTACAGGGGCAGTGGCTGCTGATTGCCCTGTCAGCGATAGGCTTTGATCTCGGACTGCAATCCAGCCTGGTCGCCCACCAGAACCTGGTTTATAGCCTGGAGCCTCAGGCAAGAGGTCGTCTGAATGCGTTGCTATTTACCATGGTGTTTATCGGCATGGCGCTGGGTTCTGTACTCGGAAGTCAGGCCTATGCGCTGGCAAACTGGGAAGGCGTGGTGACACTGGCCACTTTCAGCGGCGTTGTTGCGCTGGTAATTAGACTGACCGGTAAATTGCCTGTTAGCCAGACAACTGCAGCCTAAAAAAATGCCCGCTCCGGGGTGTATGTGGAGCGGGCAGACAAACATATCCAGTTTCATGATATGTTTCAAAAAGGATCGTTACCGGTTGAGCTGGAACAGTGACATTCCCTGCATATCGGTAAACGTTTTATACGATGCCTGTAGCGCAGCCTGCTGCATAACATACGAAGAAATCGCCGCATTCCAGTCAACATCAACCAGATTG
This sequence comes from Citrobacter sp. RHBSTW-00029, assembly GCF_014104295.1. Classification (NCBI taxonomy): domain Bacteria; kingdom Pseudomonadati; phylum Pseudomonadota; class Gammaproteobacteria; order Enterobacterales; family Enterobacteriaceae; genus Citrobacter; species Citrobacter sp. RHBSTW-00029. The sequence continues at coordinate 1,145,835 of NZ_JABXRT010000001.1, read as the reverse complement.
CTCATCTGCTGCGTTTGACCCAACGCGCGATCGGCCCCCAGCGAGTCCAGAGCGCTAAGTTCACTGAGTTGCGTACCGAGTTCAGCACGAACAGACAGCACGTTATTCAGTGAGTTCTTCAGACCACGGTTGGATTTATCGATGGCTGCTTTGGCTGCATCTCTTGCCGCATCATCGCCTTCAATCGGCGTATTCAGGGCCGCAATAGCGGAATCCAGCATGGCGAATAAGTTCGTTTCTGACTTGCTTCCATCTGGCTCCGGAACCGCGTTGCTGGTCACCGAGTCAAAAATCTTATCCCCGGTATGACCAATCACCATTGACCGAGCGGCATCGACCTGTTGGGTGATATTTTGCGTTCCACCACTATAGGCACCATCAGTCTGGGCAAATGGTGGGGCTTCCGTTTTGTATCCGCCAAAGATATAACGACCATTACCGTCGGTACTGTTCGCCAGATTCATTAACTGATCGCGGATCCCTTGCAAATCAGTTGCCAACGATGCCCGGTTATCATCACTCAATGTCCCATTGCCAGCATTGACAATTTTTTCCTGTGCCGCGGTAATAGCGGTCGTCGCCCGGCTTAACACGTTCTCTTCCAGTGACACTTTTTGCGTCGCGAAAGTACGCGCCAGCGTATATTGGCTGTTCTGTGCCTGAGCCTGTGAAAGCACCACGGCCTGTGATGCGGCAATCGGATCGTCAGACGGGTTGTTCACGCGTTTCCCCGTTGACATCTGCTCGCCAAATTTCAACCATTCAGCCTGAGAGTTGGTGATGCCGCGCATATTCTGCTGGTACATCATCTGAGTACTGATACGCATTGAGTTCCTCTCCCTTAGCGAATATTCAGCAGTGCATCAAAGAGCGAATTCGCCGTTTGCAGTACCTGAGCGTTGGCCAGGTAATACTGCTGATAACGCTGCAAATTCCCGTACTCTTCGTCGAGGTTAACCCCGGAAATAGACTGTTGCTGATTTGAAAGCTGCGTGACCACGTTGTTTTGCGTGGTGCTGCTGGTTTTTAAGGTCGCCGTTTTGTTCCCGACATCGCTCACCAGCGTAGCGTAAGCATCGTTAAAGGTTTTATTCCCGATGGTTGCCTTGGTTTGCAGATCCAGCAGTTTCTGGCCGTTACGGTTATCGCTTTTACCTTTATCAACATTGGGATCAGTGTCATTTTTGGACACTTCAGCCATGGCGATTTTCGACTCATCGGTCACCGCCACTTTCATATTAATAATGGCGTCACCCACGGGTTTCACCGTAAAGCTGTCATTTGCCAGCGCACCATTTTTGACGGTGATTTCCAGCCCATCAAAGGACATTTTTCCGCCAGTAACCGTCGGCTTAAAGCTGGTATTGTCAGCCAGACGGGTTACCTGCCAGTCAGTACCATCAAACGTAATTTTATAGTCGGTTGCCTGCACCGACGAGCTATCCGTCATTTTAACATCAAGCGCACCGGTCCCTTTATTCTTCGTATTGCTAAGGACTGCCGGGCCACCAATATCGAAAAAGTTTTTGCCCGGGTCGCCGTTGGCATCAAAACCTTCTTTGTGCTGCGTGTTAAACGCATCAGCAAAGGCGAGGGCCAACTGACCAAGGGTATTACGCGTCTGGTCGAGTTCCTGCGAACGGAACGTCAACAGCCCGCCCAGCGAACCGGTCGTGATCAGTTTTTCCGGGATGGCAACTTCTCCGGCCACGCCGTCAACATAAGCGACGGTCGTGCGAGAGGGATCATCGCTGGAAGGTACAGCGGCCAGCTGGCGAGCATTGCTGCCTTGCACCAGCGAATAGCCATTCGCCATGGTCACGTTGTAGGTGCCGCCGTCCTGAATGCTGACTTCCACACCAACAATCTTGTTCAGATCACTCACCAGTTGATCGCGCTGATCGAGCAGATCGTTAGGTGATGCACCCGCACCAACGCCGGTCAAACGGGAGATTTGGTCGTTAAGGCTGGCAATTTGCTTCGAATAGTTGTTGATTTGATCGACGCTGGCCTTAATCGCAATATTGACCTGCTTATCCTGATCGCGCAGATATTGGTCCGTCGTTCTGAACTGATTGACTAAGCCATCAGCTTTACCGATAAGTGCCTGACGCGCCGCCGGATCTTCTGCGTTACTCACCAACGTCTGCAGGCTGGTAAAAAAGCCCTGCATCGACGTTGAGATCGAACTGGTTTTGCTGGCGAGCAGGTTGTCGATTTTTGACATTTGCTCGTAACGTGTCGTCAGACCGCTGCTCTGGTTCTGCGCCGCACGTAACTGATTAGTGATAAATGAGTCATACTCACGCTGTACGCCAGAAACATAGACACCATTGCCGACCCAGCCCCCCGCACCCAGCGTGCTGTTCGCTTGCGCCATAATTGTCGTTTGTCGGGTATAGCCGGCAACGTTATAGCTGGAGATGTTATTACTGGCAGTGTTCAACGCGGCCTGCGCTGCGCTGAGTCCACTCATCGCGTTATTAATCAAGCTGGACATGGAGGTTCCTTGTAATCCTTCAATACTCGGTATTATCGGCAGCAGGTCAGCAGACTTGAGCTATTTAAAAGAGATTATCGAGATTCGTGCTGTAGGTTTTACTCACCTTTTCGCTCATCGATTTTAGCTGCTGGATCATGCTGGTTAATTTGCGCGCATAGTTAGGGTCAGTGGCGTAACCAGCATTCTGCAATGCCTGGGCACCCTGCTCAGCGGTCGCGGCACCGGTCACCGCGGCGTAACGCGGATTGCGGGATATCAGACCGACATAATCCGACAGTGCTTCAAGATAGGAGCTATAAACACGGAATTTCGCTTTCACTTTTTTCGCCTCACCGTTTTCGTATTCGGTGGTGGTGATTTCAGTGGTCGGCCCTTTCCAGCTTCCCGAGGCTTTCACACCAAAAATGTTAAAGCTCGGCTCGCCATTCTCCCGTCGAATTTGTCGTTGCCCCCACCCGGACTCCAGCGCAGCCTGCGCCAGAATCAGATGATGAGGAACCCCACTCTGCTGACTGGCCAGTTTTGCCGGCAGCGAAAGTTGAGCCAGGAAGTCTTTGCTGTCACCCGACAGCGGCTCATCATTGCTTTCTGTGGTTCTGGGCATCGCTTTACGCACCAGTTGCGTCAGCGTCTGATTTTGATAGCTGGTCACCGTTTCCAGCGAGAATTTCATCGGTACCTGCGGCGCATCATCCGCAGGTTGCCCCTGTCCTTGCGTCATCTGCTTGACCATCATTTCTGCCAGCCCCAGACCTTTTCCTGCGGTCATCTGCTGGGCGATCTGTTGGTCATACATGCTGGTGTATAAACGCGTGGAGTCGCTGCTAAACACACCGTCTTTTGGCAACGCCTCGCGCATACTTTTCAGCATCATCTGCACGAACATCCCTTCAACCTGGCGGGCGACCGGGCGGATATTTGCCGCCGGATCCTGACCCGCTTTCGCTTTCAGTTCGTTCAGTGATTGTGCATCCCAGGCTGCGCTGGTCAGCAGTTTGCTATCACCAATCATCAGATGATTTCCAGTTTGGCGCGCAGACAACCCGCACTTTGCATGGATTGCAGGATAGACATCAGGTCCATCGGTGTTGCCCCCAGCGCATTCAATGCACGTACGACGTTGTTCAGGTTGGCGCTGGAACGCACGCTCTGCAACGAACCACCGCTCTGGCGCAGATCGATCTGCGTTTGTGGCGTCACTACAGTTTGCCCACCGCCAAACGGTGTATCCGGCTGGCTAACATTCGCCTGGCGGTTAACCGTAATCGACAGGTTGCCTTGCGCCACGGCACAGCTGTCCAGCGTTACCTCGCGGTTCATGACCACCGATCCCGTACGCGAGTTAATAATTACCTTCGCGTCCTGCGGCGTGACGTTCACCTCCATATTCTGAATGTCGGCGAGGAAGCGCACCTGCGAACTGTTGCCGCTTGGCACCCGCACCTGGATCGTCCGGGCATCCAGCGCCGTTGCGCTGCCAAAACCGCGCGAGCGGTTAATGGTGTCGGTAATTTGCTGCGCCATGGTGAAATCTTCATTATTCAGCTGCAAATTAATGGTGTTACCGCCGCCGAACTGGCTGGGTAATTCGCGTTCGATGGTCGCGCCGTTGGTAATACGTCCGCCATTGAGCTGGTTTACCTGCACGCTGCTGCCACCCGCAGCCGCGCCTGCACCGCCAACCAGAATATTCCCCTGCGCCAACGCATATACCTGGCTATCGACCCCTTTCAGCGGAGTCATCAGCAGCGTACCGCCGCGCAGGCTTTTAGCGTTCCCCATGGAAGAGACCACCACGTCAATGGTTTGCCCCTGACGACCAAAGGCCGGGAACTGCGCGGTGACCATTACCGCTGCCACGTTTTTCAGCTGCATATTGGTGCCGGTGGGCACGGTGATCCCCAACTGCGACAGCATGTTGTTGAGCGTTTGTGTCGTAAATGGCGTCTGGGTAGTCTGGTCACCCGTACCATCCAGCCCGACCACCAGCCCATAACCAATCAGCGAGTTTTCCCGCACGCCCTGCACGCTGGTCAGGTCTCGAATACGGTCGGCATGCGCGAAGGCGGTTACCAACACCAGTACCATTCCAACAAAAGTTTTAAACACTGGAGACCTCGCTTACATCGGCGACAAGTTAAGGAAGAAACGCTGCAACCAGCCCATATTTTGCGCTTCATTGATGTAGCCGTTGCCGACGTACTCAATCCGCGCGTCCGCAACCTGCGTTGACGGTACGGAGTTACTGCCACTGATGGTGCGCGGGTTAACCACCCCGGAGAAGCGAATGAATTCAGTGCCCTGATTAATGGCGATCTGTTTTTCACCCACGACATGTAAGTTGCCATTCACCAGTACCTGATCGACCGTTACGGTCAGCGTACCGCTGAAGGTATTTCTGGCGTTCGCGCCGCCTTTACCGTTAAACGAGTTGCCACCAGAAGCCTCTACGTCGGCACGCTCGTTGCCAAATAACCCCTGCAGATAACGTGGTACCGTGTCAAACCCAAAGTTAGTTTTGCCATCACGACTGGCATTCGCCGAGGAGCTTTTGCTCGCGCTGACGTTTTCCTGCAATACGATAGTCAACGTATCGCCAATATTGCGCGGACGGCGGTCTTCAAATAACGGCTGGTAGCCATAATTAATCGGCTGCGCAGACTGAAATATTGATCCATTCGCCACCGGCGTCGGGCCTGGAACTGGCTGGGCAGTCGTCGCGCCCTGCACGAGCGGAGTGGCCGGGATCCAGGCGCATCCTGTCAGTGAAACCACCAGCAGGGCCAAAATCGGGTATGGGTGAAGCGCGTATTTTCGCATTGCCTTCATCTTCAAAATCAGTACGCCGGTGAGGCTTTCACCCCACCGGACGTCACTTTAGAGTTGCGTCAGTTTTTGCAGCATCTGATCGGTGGTCGATACCGCTTTACTGTTGATTTCATAAGCACGTTGAACCTGGATCATGTTGACCAGTTCTTCCGCCACGTTGACGTTAGAGGTTTCCACATAACCCTGGTACAACAGGCCCGCACCGTTCAGCCCCGGCGTGCTTTCGTTCGGTGCACCGGACGATTGCGTTTCGGTGTACAGATTCTCACCAATACTTTCCAGACCGGTATCATTCATGAAGGTCGTCAGGTTGAGCTGTCCTACCTGAACTGGAGCAGCCTGACCCTGCTGGGTGACACTGACAATCCCGTCGCGCCCAATAGTGATACTGAGCGAGTTAGCCGGGATAGTGATTGCAGGCTGCACCTGAAAACCACCCGCCGTTACCAACTGACCGTTCTGATCCACCTGGAAAGAGCCATCACGGGTATAGGCTGACGTGCCATCTGGCAGCATGACCTGGAAAAACCCCTGGCCTTTAATCGCCACATCTTTACTGTTGTTGGTCTGCGACAGGTTACCCTGGCTATGTAAACGTTCGGTCGCAACCGGACGCACACCGGTACCAATCTGCAAACCAGACGGCAGCGTTGTCTGTTCAGAAGACTGAGCGCCAGGCTGGCGAATCGTCTGGTACAGCAGATCTTCAAACACCGCACGCTGGCGTTTAAAACCATTAGTACTGACGTTTGCCAGGTTGTTGGCAATCACATCCATGTTGGTTTGCTGCGCGTCCAGGCCGGTTTTGGCGATCCATAATGAATTGATCATAAAATGTCCTGTATTAACTCATCGACAGCAGTTGGTTGGCGCGGCCCGCGTTATCATCCACGCTACTGATAATCTTCATCTGCATTTCGAAGCGGCGAGCGCTGGCGATCATATCGCTCATCGCCGCAACCGGTTTGACGTTACTGCCTTCCAGTACGCCCGACATCACGCGGATGCTGGGGTCGGCTTGCAGTGTCGGTCCCCGGGTAGCCTGCGCTGCCGCACTCAGACGGAACATACCGTCATCACCACGTTGCACTTCACTTCCCGTCGCTTTAACCAGCTTCAGACGTCCTACTGGCGCCACCGTATTCGCGGGATCGCCTGGGTTGAGCGCCGAAATCGTTCCGTCAGCGGCGATAGTCACTTCCGACCCTTCCGGTACCGCTATCGGCCCAGCTTCGCCAATCACCGGATGTCCCTGAATGGTCAGTTCACCGGTTGGACTCACCTGAATTGCGCCATTGCGGGTGTATCCTTCGCGGCCATCAGCGGTCTGCACAGCCAACCAGCCATCCTGCTGCAAAGCCACATCCAGCGGACGGGAGGTATAATCCATCTGGCCTGGCGTCATGTCAGCTCCAGGCGTGGAGGCGACCACCAGCGTACGCGTTGGCAGCGAAAGCCCTTCTACGGGAACCGCACGCAGCGCGTTGAGCTGAGCACGAAAACCCGGTGTGGAGGCATTTGCCAGGTTGCTGGCCGTCACCGCCTGTTGATTCAGCGTCTGACTGGCCGCGCCCATGGCGGTATATATTGCGTGATCCATTAAGCCATCCCGTCAGGCGCTTAGCGCAGGTTGACCAGTGTGTTAAGGATCTGATCCTGGGTTTTGATGGTCTGCGCATTCGACTGATAGTTACGCTGAGCGACGATCATATTCACCAGTTCTTTACTCAAATCCACGTTAGAGGCTTCCAACGCACCGTTGGTCAGTTTGCCGAAGTTCCCCGTACCCGCGGTACCCAGCAGTGCCACACCGGAGGCCTGCGTTGCCGCCCAGACGTTATCGCCCTGAGATGCCAGACCTTCGTTGTTGGCAAAGTTTGCCAGCACGATCTGTCCCAAAACCTGTTTCTGTTCGTTGGAGTAGTTACCGACTACGGTACCGTCATTGTTAATCTGGTAGCTCACCAGATCGCCTGGTTTGTAGCCGTCCTGGTTAGTGGCAACAATGTTGTTTGCACCGGTGTTCTGCTGCATGGAGTTCTGGAAACTCATTGCGAAGGTGACGGCAGGTGCGCCATTGAGCGCAGCTGTGGTGATATTGAATGTACCGCCGCCGGTTAGCGCCCCATTGGTATCAAATTCCAGCGTGGACGTTGGTGCGGTTGGTACAGCAGCCTTCGGGTCGCTGCTATCAATGGTATAGACAGCCCATTTGTTATCAGGCTGTTTTACAAAATAGGCGTTAACTTCGTGGGCATTGCCCAGGCTGTCATAAACGGTGACAGGGCCTTTTTTGTTATAGCTGTCAGCATCTTTCGGATCGAACTTTGTCGTTGTCGGGATTTTATCCGATGAGTTCAGGTTGATCTGCATTGAGGCCTTGCTGGTTGCCTGTGCCGCCATCAATGTATTAGGGATCGTGATCGGCCCTGGGTTCGCACCTTGCTGAACTGTCGGCGGCGTACCGGTCGCTGGATAGCCCGTCAGTTTCAGTCCCTGCATGTTAACGATATTGCGGTTTTCATCGAGCTTGAACTGACCGTTACGGCTGAAGAAAACAGAACCATTGCTGTCAACCATACGGAAAAAACCGTTCTGGCTGATAGCCACATCCAGGCCACGTCCAGTGTTGGTGGTGGTACCATCGGTAAAGTCCTGGGTAATACCCGCAACTTTAACGCCCAGACCCACTTTAGAACCGGCGAACATGTCGGCAAAGGATGCCGTGCCGGATTTAAAACCGTAGGTGGCGGAGTTGGCGATGTTGTTACCAATGACATCGAGGTTGGTCGCTGCAGCGTTCAGACCGCTGACCGCTTGTGAAAAGGCCATGACTTACTCCTGATAAGTGTGAAGGCTTAAATTATCTGCCGTACTTCGTCGAGGGTGGTGGTTCCATAGGTGCCCAGGTCCAGCGTATTACCGCCGTTACTGCGGATAACACCCTGCACCAGCGCAAACTGTAGAGGCTGCGCCACAAGTTGCGTTCCGGCGTTGCTGGCCGCAATCGAAACGTTATACGAACCGCTCGGCGCATCCGTGCCGTCCGTCATGGTGCCATCCCAGGTAAAGGTGTGAACGCCCGCTTTCAACCCGCCAATATCAATGGTGCGTACCACCTTGCCGTCTTTATCGGTAATGGTTGCGGTAACCTTATCTGCCGGTTGCTGCAGCTCAACGCCAAATGGTGTCGTGGTCGTCGTTGCCCCTTCTTCCGCACCTTTACCGGTCAGAATGGTGGTTCCCGGGATCATGACGCCATGACCAATCAGAGTACTGGCCTGCAACGACTGGCTGCTATCGATCTGCCCGGAGATCGATCCCAGCGTGGTATTCAATTTTTCAATGCCGCTTACGGTACTGATTTGCGCTAACTGGGTAGTCAACTCATTGTTTTGCAGCGGGTTGGTCGGATCCTGGTTTTTCAACTGCGCGACCAGAAGCGTCAGAAAGCTGCTTTGCAGATCGGCCGCGTTGCTCCCTGTCAGCGAACTTTTGCCAGTGGCAGCATTAACACCCGACGTACTCGGGTCATTCATTTTTACAGCAACGGACATGTGCGCCTCCTTTACTGGCCCAGCGTCAGCGTTTTAAGCATCAAGCTTTTTACGGTATTGAGCACTTCAACGTTTGCCTGATAGCTGCGTGAAGCAGACATGGTGTTAACCATCTCGCCGACCACGTCGACATTCGGCATTTTTACGTAGCCATTCGCATCCGCCAGCGGATTGCCCGGCTCATAAACCAGCTTGTCCGGCGCCTGACTTTCAATGACGTCAGAAACTTTTACGCCACCGGTTGCTGCGCCTGGCGCTGCATCGACCTGAAAAACAACCTGCTTTGCGCGATACGGCTGACCATCAGGTCCGGTCACGCTATCGGCGTTCGCCATGTTGCTGGCAGCCACGTTCAGACGCTGAGACTGAGCCGTCAGCGCAGAACCTGCGATATCAAAAATATTGAGCAACGCCACGGGTTAGTTCCCTCCTTGCAGCACGTTCATCATGCCCTTGATTTGCCCACCTAACGCGGTAAGCCCCATCTGGTACTTCAGGCTGTTATCCGCAAACTGCGTACGCTCCCTGTCCATATCCACCGTGTTGCCATCCAGAGACGGCTGGTCAGGAATGCGATAGAGCAACTCCGTAGAAGGAGCCGAGACAGTCTGGGCAGGAATGTGTTGTGCAGAGGTCAGCGTCAACGAAACACCGCCCGTTTCTTCCCGCCCGCGCACCATGACTTTTTTTAATTCACTGGCGAAATCCAGGTCGCGCGCCTGATACCCTGGCGTGTCGGCATTGGCAATGTTGGCCGCTAATATTTCCTGGCGTTGGGCGCGCAAATTCAGCGCTTCCTGTTGAAAACGTAAGGCGGCGTCGAGCTTATCGAGCATATCTCCTCCGCAAATGACAAAATTCAGCCGACAGCTTAAATCCCATCACGCGCGCGTTATCGCCGGAATAAACGCAAAATGCGTCGCTATTTGTTGCGTTGATGACTGCGTCACACAGGTAGAATCCTGCCACTACCTGAAAAAGCGCGAGGTTTTGATGCAAACGTTTAAACGTGGAATAGTTGTGGCAGCACTGCTGTTCAGCCCTATGACGCTGGCACAAGACCTGAATTCGCAGTTAACCGCGTGGTTTTCCCAGCGCCTGGCCGGGTTTAGCGATGAGGTGGTCGTCACTGTCCGTACGCCGCCAAACTTGCAGCCCAGCTGTGACCAGCCTGCGCTGAGCGTGTCCGGCAGTGCGAAACTGTGGGGTAACGTGAACGTACTGGCTCGCTGCGCCAATGAAAAGCGCTACCTGCAGGTCACGGTGCAAGCCACCGGCAACTATGTTGTCGCAGCGGCCCCTGTTGCCCGAGGAAGCGCACTGAACGCGGCCAGCGTAACGCTAAAACGTGGTCGTTTGGATCAACTGCCGCCACGCGCCGTACTGGACGTTAATCAGGTTCAGGATGCCGTGAGCCTGCGCGACCTGGTTCCCGGTCAGCCAATCCAGCTCACAATGTTGCGCCAGGCGTGGCGGATAAAAGCGGGTCAACGCGTGATGGTTATCGCCAACGGAGACGGCTTTCGGGTCAATGCCGAAGGTAAAGCGCTCAACAATGCAGCCGTCGCGCAAAACGCACGGGTGCGGATGATTTCTGGTCAGGTGGTGAGTGGAATCGTCGATTCTGATGGGAATATTCTTATTAACCTATAATAGGTTAAAGATTTTTTAGCGAGTGCCGATAGATAATCAACCAATGATTAAAGCGGGTCGCTATAGCGTAACCCCTCGATGAGGATAGAAAAAATGAGTATTGATCGTACCTCACCATTGAAGCCAGTAAGCACTGTCCAGCCACGCGAAACCAGCGACTCGCCGGTACAAAAAGCGCGGAAGGAAAAAACAGCGACGACAAACAGCACCAGCGTAATGCTGAGTGACGCTCAGGCCAAACTGATGCAGCCCGGCACCAATGACATCAACATGGAACGTGTCGAAGCGCTGAAAACCGCGATCCGTAACGGCGAGCTGAAAATGGATACCGGAAAAATTGCCGACTCGCTGATCCGCGAGGCACAGAGCTACCTACAGAGTAAATAAAGTATGACTCGTTTGTCAGAAATACTTGATCAGATGACGACCGTCCTCAATGACCTGAAAACGGTGATGGATGCTGAGCAGCATCAGCTTTCTGCAGGGCAGATCAACGGTAGCCAGCTACAGCGAATTACAGAAGAAAAAAGTTCTTTGCTGGCCACCCTCGATTATCTGGAACAGCAGCGCCGCCTGGAAAATGATGCCACGCGCAGCGCCAATGATGAGATTGCCGAGCGCTGGCAGACTATCACCAGGAAGACACAGCATTTGCGCGATCTCAACCAGCACAATGGTTGGCTGCTCGAAGGGCAAATCGAACGCAATCAACAGGCAATTCAAGTGCTGAAACCGCACCAGGAGCCGACGCTGTATGGCGCGAACGGCCAGACCTCTGCGGCACATCGCGGCGGGAAGAAATTCTCTATTTGATGATTGCCTGATGGCCTTGTGCTTATCAGGCAACGCTATTCTGTTGGCCGGATGCGGCGTTGCGCCGCCATCCGGCATCGGATGTTCATTACGCCGTCCGGCGTACAAACTCTTTCACTTTAAAGCCCAGCACGGCGAGCGCAGCAAAGTAAGCAGCAATACCTGCCACCACGACCGCCATCAGACGCAGCAGGCGCCACAACATCGTTCCCTGCGACCAATCTGGCATGATGTAGAGCATCCCAACCAGCACCGCCGACATCACCAACACGGAAATCACCAGTCGCGCCAGGAACCAGGTCCAGCCCGGTTGCGGGGTGAAGATTTTCTGCTTACGCAACTGCCAGTACAGCAGTGAAGCGTTCAGACACGCGGCAAGACCAATCGACAGCGACAGCCCGGCATGCTTTAACGGCCCGATAAACGCCAGGTTCATTACCTGGGTCATAATCAGCGTTACAATGGCAATCTTTACCGGCGTTTTAATATCCTGGCGCGAATAGAAACCTGGAGCCAACACTTTCACCACGATCAAGCCAATCAAACCTACCGAATACGCCACCAGCGCACGCTGGGTCATCGCAGCATCAAAGGCAGTAAATTTACCGTACTGGAACAGAGACACCGTCAGCGGTTTGGCCAGAATACCCAACGCTACAGCACTCGGTAATGCCAACAGGAAACACAAGCGCAGGCCCCAGTCCATCAGGCGACAATACTCATCATGATTACCGCTGGAAAAGCTTTTGGACAGCGATGGCAGCAGGATAGTCCCCAGCGCTACGCCAAGCACACCGGACGGAAACTCCATCAGACGGTCGGCATAGTACATCCACGAAACTGAGCCAGAGGCCAGAAACGAGGCGAAAATCGTATTGATGATCAGTGAAATCTGGCTGACTGATACCCCAAGGATCGCCGGGCCCATCTGCTTGACGACGCGCATCGCCCCCGCATCGCGGAAGTTCACACGCGGCAGTACCAGCATGCCAATTTTCTTCAGATGCGGAAGCTGATAAATCAGCTGTAGCACGCCACCCACGGTAACGGCCCACGCCAGCGCCAGCACTGGCGGATGAAAATAAGGGGCCGCAAACAGCGCGAAACCGATCATGCTGATATTCAGAAAAGTCGGGGCAAACGCAGGAATAGAAAAGCGGTTCCAGGTGTTAAGGATCGCACCAACCAGTGAGGCCAGTGAAATCAGTAGAATATAGGGGAAAGTGATCCGCAGCAGTTGAGTGGTCAGCGCAAATTTATCCGCTGTGTCGGCAAACCCCGGCGCGGTAACTAAAATCACCCATGGCGCAGCAAGCATCCCGGCCACCGTGACGACGGCCAGCGCCAGCGTCAACAGCCCGGAAACATAGGCGACAAACACGCGGGTGGCGTCTTCGCCCTGCTTACTTTTGTATTCGGCAAGAATCGGTACAAACGCCTGAGAGAACGCTCCCTCAGCAAAAATGCGGCGCAGCAGGTTAGGAAGTTTGAATGCCACAAAAAAGGCATCTGTCGCCATCCCTGCGCCAAAGATTCTGGCGACAATCGCATCACGCGCAAAACCCAGCACACGTGAGAACATCGTCATCGAGCTGACGGCTGCCAGCGATTTTAATAAATTCATCTATGTTGTATTCCAGACTCTGAGGCAGAACCCCGCATAATCAGCCCATTTACCGGATAAGACATAAGCGCCGATATCCGGTAATTTCGCAGTGCCTGCTGGCAACGCCTTTGCGTCTTATCAAGCCAACAAACCAGTCAAGGGCTGAAAAGAGGTGTTATTTTTGAGTTGGCATATAGTACCTGGATTACATTGAATTACTACCGCCAGATGTTACAGGGGGTTATTCCGCCATCGCCTCCCGCCACAGCATTTCGACAACGCGCTGGGCCAGTAGCGCCTGTTCGCCTGCCGTCTGCGGAACCGTCTGATTTTGCACGCACTCAATAAAATGACGTGCGCATCCGGCAAAACCACGCTGTTCCAGGGTAGTTTGCCAGCCTGCTACCGGCTTGTGCACTACGCCTTGCCCACGTTCCTCGCGCCATTCACGCATATCCGTAACGTCAATCAGGCCACCGTCCGTCACCGCCTGCACGCTCTCGCGTTGGCTACCAGCACGGCGGTGCATACTGGTGGTTATCTGTAGCTGATCGGCAGAAAAATGATGTTCAGCATAAAGCATTTCACCGATGTCATTTGTTAACAGCGTGCCGCCATTAAGTTGAACCTTTCCTCCTGCCAGCCACAGCGCGGTGTCTATTACGTGCAGATAATCATCCAGCAGCGTAAAACGCAGATCGTGCGGCCCGACGCTGTTCGTACGGTGCTTGTCCATACGGACTGACGCCGCATTGCCCAACTGCACCTGTAGATCCTGATACAGCGGCGCAAAGCGACGATTAAATCCAACCATTAGCGTCAGTTTTTTCCGCGCCGCCAGCTCCACCAGTTGTTCAGCTTCGCGCAGATTTTCTGCCAGCGGCTTGTCCACACAAACATGAACGCCGGCATTCAGCAACTCACTCACTACGGCGTAGTGAGTGGCGGTACTGGAATGAACGAAAACGGCATCGCAGGTTGCCGCTAAATTCTGTACGGAATCAACGTATGGCATTCGCCAGGTTTCACAAATACGCTGCGCTTTTTCCCGCGAGGGAGACCATGCGCCCTGCAGCGTCCAGTCCGCAGATGCGCCCAACACTGGCAACCATGCCTTTTGCGCGATGCCCCCTAACCCGACCACGCCAATACGCAATTTTCCCACGTTAGTCTCCCAGGTGTGCCAATAACGAATCGAGCCGCTGTTTCAACTCTGCCACTTCGGTTTCCAGCGCTTCAACACGCGCCTGCAAATCTCCGGACGCCGCCTGCGGTTCATCTGCCGCAGCGAGTGACTCATCAACCTCGCCACAAAACAGGTGCATATATCGACTTTCTCGTTTCCCAGGTTCACGCGCCAGGCGGACCACATAAGGGCCATCTTCCCGGGTAGCCAGTTTCTCCAGCGTCGACTCCACTTCCGCCATATCGCTGAACTCATACATGCGGGATGCGCGGCTACGTAATTCACCCGGTGTTTGAGCGCCACGGAGTAACAGCGTGGTGATCAATGCCACTTCACCCGCGCTAAGCTTAAGATTGCCAAACTCTGAATTACAGAACCGCTGTTCGTATTTGGTCACGCGATTACCAAAGCCGCTAACCGTACGCAGAAAATGCCTTTTTACCAGGTTATCAAGCTGATCCTGCACGTCGGCTTCCGATAGATTCATCACCGGTTCACGGTTGGTTTTTTGATTACACGCGGTCACCACACCATTCACGGAAAGGGGATATTGTTCCGGTGTAGTAACCTGCTTTTCTAATAAGCAGCCAATCACACGGGCTTCGGTGGCGGTTAATTCGTATTTCATCGTCTTCTCCATTATTCAGGCCGTGCGCCTGAAACTTAGCGACCGGGGGTCCATTCTGATGTTGTCAACGCCGTCAGCACATGATCGCGCCACTGTCCATCAATCAGCAGATAGTCTTTTGCATACCCTTCTTTCTCAAAGCCGAGTCGCGCCAGCAAATCGCCGCTACGCTTATTGTGTGGCATGTAGTTCGCCATAATGCGGTGAATATGTTGCGTCCGCTGCACATAACGAATAGCGGCGGTCAGGGCTTCGTACATCAGCCCCTGCCCTTGCCACTTCTGCGCAATGGAATAACCGAGATAACAGGCGTGGAAAGATCCGCGCACCACGTTCGAGAAGTTCGCAACGCCGATAATTTCTTTTTCGTCAGGATCGAGCAACGCGAAATACCAGGCTGTGCCTTGTTTATGGAATTCAGAGATCATGCTCAGACGCGCCTGCCAGCCAGAGGGGTAGCAGTGGCTTTCATCGCGGATAGGTTCCCAGGGCTTTAAGAAATGACGATTCTCTGCGTAATAATCTGCCAGACGCCAGGCATCACGCTCATGCACCAAACGCACGACCAGGCGGTCCGTGGTTAAGCGCACTTTTGGCACGTTACTGCGATAGCCAAACATTCTATACCTACTCCTTCCCGTAACGTCTTCAATACGCAATTCGCATTACTATACCTGTGCAAATACACCGTGTGAAAAGAGCAAAATGCCATTTTTTGAATTATTCACACTTTTTGATGAAAACTCTCTATCAAGACTGACTTTTGATAAAAAAATATTGTCCCGCCAAGGGTGGGAAAAGCACAAACGACACCGCAGAATAGAAGGTGCTTATCTTTTAAACTCTCCACCGAGTGACGAGTTTTTTCCCTGGAGGGGAAATGTCGCAAGTCTCGCAGGCAAGGAACCTGGGTAAATATTTCCTGCTCATCGATAATATGCTGGTCGTGCTGGGTTTCTTTGTCGTTTTCCCACTGATCTCTATCCGTTTCGTCGACCAAATGGGCTGGGCCGCCGTGATGGTCGGTATCGCACTTGGATTGCGCCAATTTATCCAGCAAGGTCTGGGGATTTTTGGCGGCGCAATTGCTGACCGCTTTGGTGCCAAACCGATGATTGTGACCGGTATGCTGATGCGTGCCGCCGGGTTCGCCACGATGGGGATTGCACACGAACCCTGGCTATT
Organism: Citrobacter sp. RHBSTW-00029; assembly: GCF_014104295.1. Lineage (NCBI taxonomy): Bacteria > Pseudomonadati > Pseudomonadota > Gammaproteobacteria > Enterobacterales > Enterobacteriaceae > Citrobacter > Citrobacter sp. RHBSTW-00029. The sequence continues at coordinate 1,129,875 of NZ_JABXRT010000001.1, read as the reverse complement.
GTGGTTCTCCTGTTTCCTCTCCGGTTTAGGTGGTACGTTATTCGACCCGCCCCGCTCGGCGCTGGTGGTCAAACTGATCCGCCCGGAAAAGCGCGGGCGTTTTTTTTCTATTCTGATGATGCAGGACAGTGCCGGTGCCGTGGTCGGCGCATTGCTCGGCAGTTGGCTGTTACAGTACGATTTCCGTCTGGTTTGCGCCGTAGGCGCGATTTTGTTCGTTCTGTGCGCCGCATTTAACGCCTGGCTACTTCCGGCATGGAAGCTATCTACCGTGAAGATTCCCGTGCGCGAAGGCATGAGCCATGTGATGCATGACAAACGCTTTGTCACCTATGTCCTGACGCTGGCGGGCTATTACATGCTGGCGGTACAGGTTATGTTGATGCTGCCGATTATGGTTAATGACATTGCCGGTTCGCCGGCCGCCGTGAAGTGGATGTATGCCATCGAAGCGTGTCTCTCTTTAACGCTGCTCTACCCTATCGCCCGCTGGAGTGAAAAACGTTTTCGTCTTGAACATCGGCTGATGGCAGGCCTGCTGATCATGTCTCTTAGCATGATGCCCATCGGTCTGGTCGGGAATTTACAGCAGCTTTTCACCCTGATTTGCACCTTCTATATCGGTTCTATCATCGCCGAACCGGCGCGCGAGACGTTGAGCGCGTCGTTGGCAAATGCGCGCGCACGGGGCAGTTACATGGGCTTTAGCCGCCTCGGATTAGCCATCGGCGGTGCCATCGGTTATATCGGTGGCGGCTGGCTGTTTGACATGGGTAAAGCACTGTCACAGCCAGAACTCCCGTGGATGATGCTCGGCATTATCGGCTTTATCACCTTCCTCGCGCTGGGTTGGCAGTTTAGCCATAAACGCCCGTCACGCGGCATGCTGGAACCTGATGCCTGATAGCTGACCAGACGTCCCGGACTCAATTTCAGTTTTTTCTGCTGGTGCCCGGGCCGCTGGTGCTGGATGCTGCTTTGTGTCACGATTACGCCACAAGTATCATGTTGAGGAACCCCATGAAAAAGATTTTTTTTGCTGCTGCACTGATTGTCAGCGGCCTGTTGGTTGGTTGTAATCAACTCACACAATACACGGTTAGCGAGCAAGAGATTAATCAGGCACTGGCTAAGCATAACGACTTCTCGAAAGATATTGGTCTGCCTGGCGTTGCTGAAGCCCACATCGTACTGACCAATCTCGCCAGCCAGATTGGTCGCGAAGAACCGAATAAAGTGACTCTGACAGGCGACGCCAATCTGGATATGAATTCCCTTTTTGGTAGCCAGAAAGCGACCATGAAGTTGAAGTTAAAAGCATTGCCAGTCTTCAATAAAGAAAAAGGCGCGATTTATCTGCAAGAAATGGAAGTGGTCGATGCGACCGTCACACCAGAGAAAATGCAATCTGTACTGCAAACTCTGATGCCCTACTTAAATCAGTCGCTGCGGAATTACTTTAACCAGCAACCGGCCTACATTCTGCGTGAAGACAGCAGCAAAGGCGAAGCATTGGCGAAAAAACTGGCGAAAGGGATTGAGGTTAAACCGGGTGAAATCATTATCCCGTTCACCGATTAATAAACAACAGGGCGCTAATGCGCCCTTTTTTTTCGTGCAAACGAAAACGTTTCCGCTTATCCTTTGTTTCCGGCAAAAAAGACTATCCTCAGCCGGAGCATATTAATGACTGCACCATCCCAGGTTTTAAAGATCCGCCGCCCAGACGACTGGCACCTTCACCTTCGCGATGGCGACATGTTGAAAACTGTCGTGCCTTATACCAGTGAAACTTATGGTCGCGCGATCGTTATGCCAAACCTCGCTCCGCCGGTCACGACAGTTGATGCGGCCATTGCGTACCGTCAGCGCATTCTGGACGCTGTACCCGCCGGACATAGCTTTACTCCGTTAATGACCTGCTACTTAACGGACACGCTGGATCCTAATGAACTTGAGCGTGGATTCAATGAAGGCGTCTTCACCGCCGCGAAACTTTATCCCGCTAATGCAACAACCAACTCGACACAGGGTGTAACCTCGGTCGATACCATTATGCCGGTACTGGAGCGCATGGAAAAATTGGGGATGCCACTGTTGGTGCACGGTGAAGTGACGCACGCTGATATCGACATTTTCGATCGCGAAGCACGTTTCATCGAAACGGTGATGGATCCCTTACGTCAGCGTTTAACCGCGCTAAAAGTGGTGTTTGAACATATCACGACCAAAGATGCCGCCGAATACGTGCGCGATGGCAACGAGCTTCTTGCAGCAACCATCACACCGCAGCATTTAATGTTTAACCGCAACCATATGCTGGTCGGTGGAATTCGTCCGCATCTGTACTGCCTGCCAATACTCAAACGTAACGTTCACCAGCAGGCGCTGCGTGAACTGGTTGCCAGCGGATTCAGTCGTGCATTCCTGGGTACCGACTCCGCACCGCATGCGCGTCATCGTAAAGAGTCCAGTTGCGGCTGTGCGGGCTGCTTTAATGCGCCAACCGCGCTGGGCAGCTATGCCACTGTGTTCGAAGAGATGAACGCCCTGGACCATTTCGAAGCCTTCTGCTCACTCAATGGCCCACAGTTCTATGGTTTGCCGGTGAATGAGACCTTTATTGAGCTGGAACGCGTGGAGCACCTGGTCCCGGAGAACATTGCGTTGGAAAACGATACGTTGGTGCCTTTCCTTGGCGGTGAAACGGTACGCTGGTCAGTAAAACGCTAAAAAAGTGTAGCCTCCTGTTGTCAACTGGCGCAGTTAACTGTATAAATAACCAGTATAAACAACAGGGGGCTATTATGCGTATTGAAGTCACTATTGCCAAAACTTCACCTTTACCAGCCGGTGCTATCGACGCGCTGGCAGATGAACTCTCCCGCCGTATTCATCATCATTTTCCGGATAACGAAGGTAACGTTACCGTTCGTTATGCCGGTACCAACAACTTGTCGGTTATTGGCGCAACAAAAGAGGACAAAGAACGCATCAGCGAAATCCTACAGGAAACATGGGAAAGCGCGGATGACTGGTTCATCAACGAATAAAAAATGATATGCAGTGATGTTTGTTTGCCGGGTCGCCCCGGCTTTTTTATGCGTGCATCCTTTAAATCAATCTTGCATTCACCACGCTAGCAGATAATTTATATTAAACACATTGATTATCTTTTAATCAAAACACCAAAATAATTGCACAACATGCTAAAAAAAAATGAATGACATGTTGTTTTATTAATCATATAACACTGAAAACAAAAAATTTATGCGCCGCCCTCTTTAAATTTTCAATGAATACCCTTATTTATTGATATACTGAAGTTGCTTCAGAAAAAAACGCATTGAACCTCGAAAACCGTTGTCTAGTAACACGAATTAGGGGGCATGATGGAAAAGAATAATGAAGTCATTCAGACTCATCCGCTTGTAGGATGGGACATCAGCACTGTTGATAGCTACGATGCGCTGATGCTGCGTTTGCACTACCAGACCCCGAATCGTCCGGACCCGGATGGGACTGAGGTCGGTCAAACGCTCTGGTTAACCACTGATGTTGCCAGGCAATTTATTTCGATATTAGAAGCCGGAATCGCTAAAATTGAATCTGGCGATTACCAGGTAAATGAGTATCAGCGACATTAAACCTGATACATCACACCATCAAAAGGCACCTTCATGGTGCCTTTCTTATTTGCAGGTTGAATATTCCGGGTCAGTTATTTACTCTGCTATACCTGTCATACTTCAAGTTGCATGTGCGTTGGCTTTATTACTCGGCCCATCCCTGGGATTCGCTGCGTCGCCGCGTGATTCGGCCTTACGGCCTCACCCCTTCGGGGGCGCTGTTCAAAACGGCGCGGGCGTTTGGTCCTGCAACTCGAATTATTTAAGGTATACTATCGCGATTGCAGAGAGAAGCGGATGAAATACGACTTAATCATTATTGGCAGCGGTTCCGTGGGCGCCGCAGGCGGATACTACGCCACTCGCGCCGGTCTCAACGTTCTGATGATCGATGCGCATATGCCACCGCATCAACAGGGCAGCCACCACGGCGATACACGATTAATTCGTCATGCGTATGGCGAAGGTGAAAAATACGTTCCGCTGGTGCTACGTGCGCAAACATTGTGGGATGAACTTTCCGCACAAAATGAAGAGCCTGTTTTTGTTCGCTCTGGCGTTATCAACCTGGGTCCTGCAGATTCGACCTTTTTAGCGACCGTAGCGCAAAGTGCCAAACAGTGGCAACTCAATGTCGAACAGCTGGATGCAGCAGCCATCATGACTCGCTGGCCAGAAATTCGCGTGCCTGAAAACTATATCGGGCTGTTTGAAGCCGAATCCGGTTTTTTGCGCAGTGAGCTAGCCATTAAAACCTGGATTCGCCTGGCTGAAGAGGCAGGTTGTGCACAGCTGTTTAAATGCCCCGTCACGGCGATTCATCACCACGGTGATGGCGTAACGGTTGCAACAGCCGATGGTGACTACCACGCGAAAAAAGTCGTCGTCAGCGCCGGTACCTGGGTCAAGGCATTACTGCCTGAACTGCCGATACAACCGGTGCGTAAGGTGTTCGCATGGTATCAGGCTGACGGGCGCTACAGTGTCAAAAACAAATTCCCGGCATTTACCGGCGAACTGCCTAATGGCGATCAATACTACGGTTTTCCGGCTGAGAATGACGAGTTAAAAATTGGCAGACATAACGGCGGACAGGTCATTCATTCACCTGAAGAACGTAAACCGTTTGCCGCTGTCGCCAGCGATGGTTCGGAAGCCTTCCCATTCCTGCGCGCTATTTTGCCTGGCATTGGCTGTTGTCTGCATGGCGCATCCTGTACTTACGATAACTCGCCAGATGAAGACTTCATTATCGATACACTGCCAGACCATGACAACACGCTGGTGATTACCGGACTCAGCGGACACGGTTTTAAGTTTGCTTCCGTACTGGGCGAAATTGCGGCTGATTTTGCCCAAGGCAAACCGTCAGCCTTTGACCTGACGCCATTCAGGCTGTCCCGTTTTAAGCGATAATTGATCAATGGCCTCGTTGGTGAGGCCATTTTTAATGACAGGAATAACATTGATGCGCCGCATCTTTCACTATCTGGTCAATAATATTCGCGAGCATTTCATGCTCTACATTATTTTATGGTCGCTGCTGGCGATTATGGACGTCATATATATTATGTTCTTCTAATCGATATGCGCTGACATTAATTGACAAAAACTGATAATTACTTAATTTCATTGCAATAAACTGAATAACATAATTTTCATCCCTCCTTGTTTTCAAGCCCTTCTCAATGGCCACTCACACTAACGATTTGATGATTGCGCCTTTAATCAATCAATTTTATTGAAATAAAAACAAATATCATCACCATTGTTATTTATTAGTTGCATTAATGTCTTTTACGCGCCATTTTCATTCACTTCTGAAATATCTAACGGTGTATTTATGCAATTCAATAATAGTCCACAGCGCTATGGCGTGGTGTCTGCCGCATTACACTGGCTGGTCGCTATTGCCGTCTATGGCATGTTTGCTCTGGGTTTATGGATGGTAACACTCAGTTATTACGATGGTTGGTATCACCAGGCGCCTGAACTGCATAAAAGTATCGGTGTGTTGCTGATGATGGGACTGGTTGTCCGCATTTTCTGGCGGGTTGTTTCCCCTCCCCCTGCCGCGCTGAAAAGCTATTCCCGTCTAACCCGCATTGCAGCGGCATTGGGCCACCTCACGCTATATACCCTGCTTTTTTCTATTGTCATCAGCGGCTATCTGATCTCTACCGCGGACGGTAAGGCAATAAGCGTATTTGGTTGGTTCGATGTTCCCGCCACGTTTGCCAACGCAGGCGTGCAAGCTGACATCGCCGGTAGCGTGCACCTGTGGCTCGCGTGGGCCGTGGTGGTTTTATCACTTCTGCATGGGTTAATGGCCCTGAAACATCACTTTATCGATAACGACGATACCCTTAATCGCATGTTGGGAAAACCGTCATCTGACTATGGAGCTTAAAATGAAAAAAAACCTGCTGGGACTCACACTCGCCTCTTTATTATTCACGACCGGCTCTGCTATCGCGGCGGATTACAAAATTGACAAAGAGGGACAGCATGCCTTTGTTAATTTCCGCATTCAGCATCTGGGATACAGCTGGCTGTACGGCACATTTAAAGACTTCGACGGCACATTTACCTTTGACGAGAAAAATCCGGCTGCCGATAAAGTCAATGTCACCATCAACACCAACAGTGTTGATACCAATCATGCCGAACGTGACAAACACCTGCGTAGTGCAGAATTCCTCAATGTGAGCAAGTTCCCGCAGGCCACCTTTACGTCCACCAGCGTGAAGAAAGAGGGCAACGATTTAGATATCACCGGTAACCTGACCCTGAACGGCGTCACCAAACCGGTAATACTGGATGCAAAGTTGATGGGTCAAGGGGGCGATCCATGGGGTGGCACACGCGCCGGTTTTGAAGCTCAAGGGAAAATAAAACTGAAGGATTTCAACATTACCACCGATCTCGGTCCCGCTTCGCAGGAAGTCGAATTAATTATCTCGGTGGAAGGCGTACAGCAGAAATAACATCCTATTGATGCCGGATGAGGCTTTTGCCGCCATCCGGCATCGTGTTATTGCGCAGGATCGGGAATACCGAGCTTAGTATTTAAACGACCACGCGATTTATTAAAGATCTTATTGCCATTCTCACGCCCCGCGCGACGGCGGCGCTGCTCTTCTTCCGGTAGTTCGCTCTCTTCACAACACAGTTCACTACAGCAGCCTTTATACTTTTGCGCACAGGCTGGACACTGTATAAACAGCAGATGGCAGCCATCGTTTTTGCAATTGGTATGGCTGTCACATGCGGTACCGCACTGGTGACAATGCGAAATCACATCGTCAGAGATCCTCTCTCCCATGCGTTCATCGAAAACAAAATTTTTGCCGATAAAACGCACAGGCAGCCCCTGCTCACGCGCTTTGCGGGCATACTCAATAATGCCGCCCTCAATGTGCCAGACTTTGCTAAACCCGTTATGTTTCATCCAGGCACTGGCTTTCTCACAACGAATCCCCCCGGTACAATACATAACGATTTTTTTATCCTTATGCTCCTGCATCATTTCTACCGCTTTCGGCAGCTGATCGCGGAAGGTGTCTGCCGGGATCTCCAGCGCGTTTTCGAAGTGACCCACTTCATATTCATAGTGGTTGCGCATATCAATAAACACCGCATCCGGATCGTCCAGCATGGCATTCACTTCAGCTGCCTTCAGATAATCACCCACGTTGCTGGCGTCAAAATCAGGATCATCAATGCCATCCGCAACAATTCGCTCACGGACCTTCATGCGCAGAACCCAGAAAGATTTGCCGTCATCATCTAATGCAATATTGAGACGCAACCCGGATAATGCAGGATCAAATGCGTATAACTGTTGGCGAAACGCATCAACGTTACTTTGCGGTACACTGATTTGTGCGTTAATGCCTTCCCGTGCAAGATATACGCGGCCAAACACATTCAGTGTAGTGAACAGTTGATACAGTGCATCACGCGTTTGCTGAGGATCAGCGATGGTGAAATATTTATAGAATGAAATCGTCGTGCGCGGCTCAGATTCCGCCAGCATTTTAGCTTTGAGCGCGTCATTCGAAATGCGGTTGTGTAACACTGGCATGGTGTACGTATCCTGCAATCAGTAAAAATGAAAATCGGCCGGCATGATAAAGCAAACTTCGCCAATTTACATCCACACATTTTACGCTACATTTCATACTTCACGATAAAAACGCAACAACAATTGATGGTTTAATCACCACTCTCCCGTCGTAAATTTTAGATACGCGCAAAAAAATGCGACAATACAGGGAATTGGTCGTTAGAAGACAGGATAGACATGACGAATTTACCCAAGTTTTCGGCTGCGCTACTGCATCCGCGTTATTGGTTAACCTGGCTGGGTATTGGCATCCTTTGGTTAATCGTACAGTTACCCTACCCAGTGCTCTATAAATTGGGATGCGCATTAGGCCGTCTGGCATTACGCTTGATGAAACGTCGGGCAAAGATTGTTTCCCGCAATCTGGAACTGTGCTTCCCGCAAATGAGCGAGCAGGAACGCCAGCAGATGATGGTAAAAAACTTTGAGTCTGTCGGTATGGGCGTAATGGAAACCGGCATGGCCTGGTTTTGGTCCGACAGGCGAATATCACGCTGGACTGAAGTTATCGGAATGGAGCATATCCGGGACGTTCAGGCACAAAAGCGTGGGATCCTGTTAGTTGGTCTGCACTTTTTGACCCTCGAGTTGGGTGCACGCCAGTTTGGCTTACAAGAGCCGGGAATTGGTGTGTATCGTCCTAACGACAATCCTCTGCTCGACTGGCTACAAACCTGGGGGCGTATGCGCTCCAATAAATCAATGCTCGATCGTAAAGACCTGAAAGGGATGATTAAAGCGTTGAAGAAAGGTGAAGTGGTCTGGTACGCGCCGGATCACGACTATGGCCCTCGTGCCAGTGTATTTGTGCCTTTGTTCGCCGTTGAACAGGCTGCGACGACGTCCGGAACCTGGATGCTGTCCCGAATGTCGAATGCCTGCCTGGTGCCATTTGTTCCCCGTCGCAAACCTGACGGCAAGGGGTATCAATTGATCATGCTGCCACCGGAGTGTTCACCACCGCTGGACAATGCTGAAACAACGGCGGCCTGGATGAATAAAATCGTTGAAAAATGCATTATGATGGCCCCCGAGCAATACATGTGGTTACATCGCCGCTTCAAGACACGCCCTGAAGGCTCCCCGTCTCTGTACTGAGTCTTTGTTGCAGTCCTGTGGGCTGCAACACCTTCTCTCCCCTTTTAGGTTTAACTGCTATCCGCATTGCAGCAACTATCAACCAGGCGCATAATTAGCCTGCTTATTTATATTTACTCGATAGCGCAAACAGCGCATCACACTGCGGATCGCTATGTCACCCTCTGATGTCCCCATAAACTGGAAACGCAACCTTACCGTTGCCTGGCTGGGCTGTTTTTTAACCGGCGCAGCATTTAGTCTGGTCATGCCATTTTTACCCCTTTACGTCGAGAGTCTTGGCGTGACGGGTCACAGTGCCCTGAATATGTGGTCAGGGCTGGTATTCAGTATCACCTTCCTGTTTTCAGCGATTGCCTCACCTTTCTGGGGCGGACTGGCCGATCGTAAAGGCCGGAAAATCATGCTTTTACGCTCGGCGCTGGGCATGGCCATCGTCATGCTGCTGATGGGGCTGGCGCAAAATATCTGGCAATTCTTGATCCTGCGCGCCCTGCTGGGTTTGCTCGGTGGATTTATTCCTAATGCCAACGCACTGATCGCAACCCAGGTGCCACGCAATAAAAGCGGCTGGGCGTTGGGGACACTTTCCACCGGCGGCGTTAGCGGTGCTTTACTTGGGCCACTGGCGGGCGGGTTACTCGCCGATCAGTATGGTCTGCGCCCTGTATTTTTCATCACAGCCCTGGTGCTGTTGATCTGTTTTATTCTGACTCTCTTTTTTATCCGTGAACGCTTCCAGCCAGTGAGCAAGAAAGAGATGCTGCACGTTCGCGAAGTCGTGACGTCGTTAAAGAATCCAAAGCTGGTGCTGAGCTTGTTTGTCACTACCCTGATAATTCAGGTTGCAACCGGCTCCATTGCGCCAATCCTGACGCTGTATGTACGGGAGCTTGCAGGTAATGTCAGCAATATCGCGTTTATCAGTGGGATGATTGCCTCTGTACCCGGTGTTGCGGCCTTAATCAGTGCACCAAAGCTCGGCAAATTGGGTGACAGGATTGGTCCGGAGAAGATCCTGATCGTTGCATTGGTTATCTCCGTACTGCTGCTGATCCCAATGTCATTCGTCCAGACGCCCTGGCAGCTAGGCGTGCTGCGCTTTTTACTGGGTGCCGCTGATGGCGCATTGCTGCCTGCCGTACAGACCTTGCTGGTGTATAACTCAACCAACCAAATCGCCGGGCGTATCTTTAGCTACAACCAGTCGTTTCGTGATATAGGCAACGTTACTGGGCCGTTAATGGGAGCTGCTATATCGGCAAATTATGGCTTCCGTGCCGTCTTCTGCGTCACCGCTGGTGTTGTGTTATTCAACGCAATCTACTCATGGAACAGTCTGCGCCGCCGCCGAGGATCTCAGGTCCTGGGATGATTTTGTGTATTCATTCTCAACAGTCCCCCCAACATATTAATTGGCGTAATGTGGGGGATACGCAGAGTGAACTCAATAACGCTTAATATTATTCTAGCTGTTATAGTAAACCACTTTATTTCTACCTGAGTTTTTCGCATCATACAGCGCAGCATCGGCATATGATACGACTTTGTCAGCAGAATAATCATCAGATTTACTACAATATACACCGATGCTGATTGTCATTTTCTCTTTCAGGCCATATATATTGGGCACCGCTGTTTCAGTCTCAACATTTTTTCTTATTCTTTCCGCAACAAACATTGTTTCAGCTTTATCTTTACACTTAATCAGAAGCCCAAACTCTTCACCACCAATTCTCGCAAAAATGTCTGAGTCCCTGATCGATTTATTGACAATATCAACAATGCTCTTTATAACGTGATCGCCTTCCTGATGGCCATAAGAATCATTGATGCGTTTGAATTTATCTATATCCAGTATCATTATACAAACAGCACCTTTTACTAAAGATGATTTTAGTGCCTTATAGAATAATTTCCGGTTATATATCTTAGTCATCGCATCTTTTATTGCTGAATCCGCCTCTCTCTTAAGAATAATGAACGTGTTGTACATTAATATAGATATGATACTTAAGGTGCTGATAACTTCGATTCCCCTACTGACATACCAAATATACATACTATATTCATCCAGACTCAACAGCAGAACATTCGTCAAGATTGCAGAGCAACACAGTAACGCGATGCTTTTCCATAAGATACCATGCATTTTTGTTTTCACTGACAGATACAACAAAACCATTCCCCATGCAATAATCAGTGAATATATGTAGCCAATATGCCAGTGCACCGTTTTATTGTCAGTTTTGTGACTGGTAATTTCAATCGTAACATCAGCGTTATAACTGGATAAGTTATGCGAAAGGAATGCAATTGCCAGCATAATCAACAATGCTATAATTATGTAGCATGGTTCTCTTTCTTTAGTCTCAATAACTGTGGAAGCCGCTTTATAAGCTTTCAATGATACAAAAAGTAATGCGATAAAACTAACTTGCCTAAAATAATAGAAGATAGCAATATCATTTGTGCGTTTTTCTATCAAAACGCTATCATTAATTAAATCCTGAACGATATATATAGTTTCTATAAGATAGATATTATTACTAAGGAATGCCATTCCTAATATCATCAGGTATGTTAGATCTTTCCTGCAAAGGTATTGAAAAAGCATAAAAAGAAAAACAATGCCGTACAGGAAAAATAACCCAACGATGATTATTAAATATGTTGTTTGAGGTACACTCTGCACTTCTAACTGATACTGAGAAAGACACACACCAGCAATAAAATAGCTGACTAAGCAAGTAATGTAAAAGTTCATCAACCTGCTATTGTTTGAATTACTATTATCCATAACAGCCCTGGCAAGAATCCTATTTCGCATTTTATATATTAAGCCATTACTTTTTGCAAATTAATAATTTATCATTCTTTCAATAATGACAATCTTATTTATAACGCATGTTATTATTCATTGAATATTATGGATGTTTTCTTATACTTTGCTATACATTAACATATTCATCACATATATAATGATTAACAATATCATTTATAGATATCTAACTTAAACAAACATCGATACTTTAAGACGTAATACTCACGCGCGTCACTTTTTGCCTTACTCCTTAATTTCAATTAGTTATAATAAAAACCTTATATAAATTATATTGTTTCATCCGCTATAAAGTATGGCTTGCACTCTATTCAATCCCCCCCTTTAAACTATGACATCCTCACTCATGGTGCTCCTGCATAACCGCTTGAGTTTAATACACTCCAACCGATTCTTAAAAACTTAAGGTTTGCTGTTCATGAAACGTATTGGCGGTAGGGTTCCCCCGTGTTTTTGTTGTTCCAGGAAGCACCACAACCGTGTGGTTATGGTAAGAAACACTCGATGCTTCAAGCCGTTGCATACCTGAAACTTCGCGATAAACGAATGCTTTGACAGTTCTCACCACACCACCTATATCTTTTTATTAAGCCAATCACCCATGCGATCAGGATGCGAATATGAATGCCTTGTACCCCACCCTTGAAGAAGCCATTGATGCAGCACGTGAAGAGTTTCTGGCTGATAATCCAGGTCTTGAATCTGACGAAGCCAGCGTCCAGCAGCTGAACGTACAAAAGTACGTGCTACAGGATGGCGATATCATGTGGCAAGCTGAGTTTTTTGCCGACGAAGATGATGGCGAAGGCGAATGTTTACCCATGCTGAGCGGTGAAGCGGCACAAAGCGTTTTTGATGGTGACTATGATGAGATTGATATTCGCCAGGAGTGGCAGGAGGAAAACACGCTCCACGAATGGGATGAGGGTGAATTTCAACTGGAGCCTCCCCTTGACACAGAGGAAGGCCAGACCGCAGCCGATGAATGGGATGAACGATAGTTACTCGTAAGGCCCATGGTGTATATCGAGCGGTAATAGCAACGTATCAAACACCAGCGAAAACGGCAGATCCAGGATGGTGACGTAACGCCACGCAGAGTCCCGGACATCCCATTGCACGCCTGGATAGTATTGATTTCCGTGTCCTTGTCCGGGGATCGTCCGGCTAATAATGCTGCCGCATCCGCTCAGAAGAAAGACCATCATTCCCACAGCCAGCATTCGCACTGGATACCTCATGACTTTTATATTCAGTATAAAAAAATACCGGCTCCAGGCCGGTATTTTTACGTTTCACACGCTTATTTTTTCCTGAGTGCCAGTGGGTTCAGGGAGATCCCCTGATAATAATTAACCCATGAAGAATACTTATCCGGTGAATTCCAGACGCGATAATGTAAACGCGCCATGGTCACCGGATCGCTCAACAGAACCAGGCGACGATCGCGATTCAGTTTCTCCGGCGTTTCATTCAGCGCCTGCTCGACATGGCGATCACGTGCGATTTCAAGCACGTTACTCGCACGATGGCGCGCGGTAGCCATTGCCGTTGCCAGCGCGTTAAACGACGGGTTAAACACAGCGTGCATGAAACCATCATCCAGCGAACGATTACGGTTCAACTCCAGATAGTTATCCGTGTCCACCAGCACCTTCGGCGGAGAATACTCTTCCGGGATCAGGAACAGTTTCCAGCGTTTGGTACGTAACCCAACCGTTGAACGACTGGAAATGACGGAAACAAACGGCGACAGGATTAGTGAAAAGACAATCGGAGCCAGCCAGAACAGGAAACGCAGATCCAGCCAGGCCATCCCTACAGCCCACACCAGGCCCAACAACAGCTGAGATCCGTGACGCATAAACGCCTCGCCCCACGGAGTGGAGTCGTCATCGCGTTGCGGCGAATTCCACACCACTTCCCATCCGAGGAAGGCACTCACCACGAAAACGGTATGGAACAACATACGCACCGGCGCCAGCAGCACGGAGAACAGAACCTCCAGCAGCAGCGACAACGTGACGCGAATAAATCCACCGTACTCTTTCGTGCCTTTGCACCAGATAAGCAAAATACTCAGCAGCTTCGGCAGGAACAACAGCACCATCGTTGAGGCAAACAACGCGATAGCCAGCTCAGGGCGCCACTGCGGCCAGACCGGGAACAGCTGACGTGGTTGCAGGAAGTACTGCGGTTCCGTCAACGCATGGACCACCTGTAATGCGGTCGACAACGCGAGGAACATGAACCACAACGGTGCTGACAGATAGGACATCACACCGGTCAGGAACACCGCGCGATGAACCGGGTGCATCCCTTTAACCAGGAACAGACGGAAGTTCATCAGGTTACCGTGGCACCAGCGACGGTCACGCTTGAGCTCATCCAGCAGGTTCGGTGGCAGCTCTTCATATGAACCCGGCAGATCGTAGGCAATCCACACGCCCCAGCCCGCACGACGCATCAATGCCGCTTCCACGAAGTCATGGGAGAGGATCGATCCCGCAAACGAGCCTTCACCCGGCAGCGGTGCAAGCGCACAGTGTTCAATGAACGGTTTCACACGAATAATCGCGTTATGACCCCAGTAGTGCGACTCACCCAACTGCCAGAAGTGAAGTCCGGCGGTAAACAGCGGGCCATAAACGCGGGTAGCAAACTGCTGGCAGCGCGCGTACAGGGTGTCCATACCAGACGCTTTCGGCGAAGACTGGATAATCCCGGCATTCGGGTTCGCTTCCATCAGGCGTACCAGACCGGTCAGACAGTCTCCGCTCATCACGGAATCAGCGTCCAGCACCACCATATAGCTGTACTGGTTGCCCCAGCGACGGCAGAAGTCATCAATGTTACCGCTTTTACGCTTCACACGACGACGACGACGACGGTAGAAAATCTGTCCTTCGCCCTGCACTTCGGCAATCAGCTCCATCCACGCCTTTTGTTCCGCAACGCAGATATCAGGATTGTAGCTGTCACTCAGAATGTAAACATCGAAATGCTCCGCATTCCCCGTGGCTTTAACTGACTCCCACGTAGCGCGCAGGCCCGCGAATACGCGGTCAACGTCCTCGTTACAGATAGGCATGATTAGCGCAGTGCGGTGCTCGGGATTCAGCGGCTCATCCCCTACCGTTGAGGCAGAGATACTGTACTTGTCACGCCCAATCAGCAACTGCAGGAAGCCCATCAGCGCGGTCCAGAAACCGGCTGATACCCAACAAAAAAGCACGGCAAACAGAATGAGGATACCGGTCTGCAGCACATAAGGCAGCAACTGCATAAAGGAAACCCACAGGTTCTGCCCCATCATATCTGCTGGATTAATGAACGCCCATCCTTGATAAGGAAGGATCGTCTTCATATACCAGGTCGCTACGACCGTTTGCGCCAGCGTCAAGATCAACAGCGTATAACGGCGGATCGTGCCGACGGTACGCCATTTCTGCTCACTTTCTTGTTCTTCTTTCGTCAAACGAGAAAGATAACGCGGTGTGACATCGCGCCCACGCAGGCGATCCCAAAAACGGCCAACCGGGTTAGTACGCCAGGGATCGGGAAACATTGAAGTACGTGTCGCTTTCGGCATTGCCTGCAGCTGGTCACGCCCTTCATCATCCTTTATCAACTGATCTTTGGCCAGAGAGTCTGGCCAGGCTTGCTCAAGGCGAGCTTTTACAGAACCCTGCGGTGAATCATCTTCGCGCGAGTAAGTACGGTGCTCGGCATCCAGCGCCTGATGAACAGCGCGGATGTCAGTTTTCGGCAGTGCCGCTTTTTCGATATCCGAAAGCGGCATTGCGTCAATATACTCAGTTGTCTTATTCATTGGCAGGTAACTGGTAGCTCCAGGTTTCACTCAACGGCTGATCGGCATTGGCCAACGCAGCACGCATTTCAGTGGTTTTCTTCGCATCTTTCACTTTCACGCGCAGCATCAAGCGCCACCCTTTCGTAACCGGGTTGTAACGCACGGTGCTTTCCACGATTTCACCGTTGTCGCCAATGCTGGTTTGCGCGGTAATCGGGGTGTCCTGCGGCAGCTTTTTCATTTCGGTGCCGGTGAAATCCACCACAAACGCGATAGTGCCGTCAGGCTGACGAATAAGATTAGATTGTTTGACATCCCCTGTGGAACGGCGAGTCTGCTGCACCCAGGCATTTTCTGGCGTATGAAGCTTATCTTCATCGCGCGTAAACGTCAGGGTGTACTTAAAGTTCATCTCTTTACCTGCTTCCGGCAGTTGATCCGGAGTCCAGTAGGCAACGATGTTATCGTTTGTTTCGTCGTTAGTGGGGATCTCAACTAATTCAATTTTGCCTTTACCCCAGTCGCCTTTTGGCGTGATCCAGGCACTTGGGCGCAGGTCATAACGGTCGTCGATATCTTCGAAACGGGAGAACTGACGTCCACGTTGCAACAGGCCGAATCCTTGCGGGTTTTCCATCGCAAAGCTGCTCACCGCGAGATGTTTCGGGTTATTCAGCGGACGCCAAATCCACTCGCCGTTACCAGCATGGATAGACAATCCGTTTGAGTCGTGCAGTTCCGGACGATAATTTGTCGTCGGAGATGGCTGGTTCGGTCCGAACAGGAACATACTGGTTAACGGAGCTACGCCCAGCTTGCCCACTTTATCGCGCAGATAGACTTTGGACTGAACATCCACAACCGTGTCACGACCTGGAATAATCACAAAGCGATACGCCCCGGTTGCACGCGGGGAGTCCAGCAGGGCATAAATGGTTAAACGTTTGTCAGTCGGTTTTGGACGTTCGATCCAAAACTCACGGAAGCGGGGAAACTCTTCACCAGAAGGCAGTGCGGTATCTATCGCGAGACCGCGCGCAGACAGACCATAGACCTGGCCTGCGCCAAGTACGCGGAAATAGCTGGCGCCGAGCATGCTGACGATTTCATCGTTTTTGTCTTTGCTGTTGAGCGGATACAGTACCTTAAACCCGGCGAAACCGAGATCTTTTACCGTGTCTTTATCGTGCTGCACATCGCCAAAATTAAAATAATCCGGACTGTATTTGATTTTTTTCACCGCAGTTGCGGTAACTTCGTTGATCTTGACCGGCGTGTCGAAGTACATACCCTGGTGGTAGAATTCGAGCTTAAATGGGGTCTTAAGATTGCTCCAGTATGCTTTGTCGCGATTAAACTGGATCTGCTGATAATCCGCATATTTCATGTCGCGGAAAACGGAGGGCAAGTTACTTTTTGGCGCCTCGTAGCCTTTATCGGCTAAAGATTGAGCTTGCTTTGCAACATCATCAATACTGAACGCCCAGCTCGATGATGTATACAGCGTTAACATTACTGCTGCACCCAACCAACGCATTTTCATCATTTGTAGTTTATGTTTCATAATTAGTAAGCACTTCCCCCTTTGTGTGCTTATATTGATCCGATCCATTTTAATGGATAATCGGGTATTCCGACAACTGAATCCCTGTATTGTTCGCGTGCTGGCTCATGGTTTAAGCAGGTTCGCCTGCCTGTTTTCACTTTGAGTGCTTATCCTGGAGACAGGTTGTTGGACTTCGTGTAGGGTTGCCTTCGAATGTAACCATAATTCGTCTTAGGGATAAGACGAAAAGTCTGAGAATACGTAACTGTCTATGAGCTCTGTATCTCCACCACGTGAATATTTTCTGGATTCCATCCGTGCCTGGCTGATGTTGTTGGGGATTCCCTTCCATATCTCGCTGATCTACTCCACACATACCTGGCATGTGAACAGCGCAGAACCGTCATGGATATTGACCCTCTTTAACGATTTCATACATGCATTTCGCATGCAGGTCTTCTTTGTTATTTCGGGTTACTTTTCATACATGCTGTTTTTGCGCTATCCCTTAAAGCGGTGGTGGAAAGTGCGTGTTGAACGCGTGGGTATCCCTATGCTGACCGCCATCCCGCTACTCACACTGCCGCAATTTATCATGCTGCAATATGTGAAAGGCAAAGCCGACAGTTGGCATACTCTCAGTGGGTACGATAAATACAACGCACTGGCATGGGAGCTGATTTCCCATCTGTGGTTTTTACTCGTCCTTGTCGTTTTAACAACCGTGAGTATGTGGGTGTTTAGCCAAATGAAACACCGGTTGACGAGCCCCGATGGCGTCAGCACGTCCACGATATCGATGACAAAACTGACGTTGATCTTTTTGTTGCTTGGCGTCGGATACGCCGCCGTCAGAAGAACAATTTTTATCGTCTACCCGTCTATTCTCAGCGATGGCATGTTTAATTTTATCGTCATGCAAACGCTGTTCTATGTGCCGTTCTTTATGCTCGGCGCGCTGGCGTTTATCAATCCGCAGTTGAAAGCACTGTTCACAACGCCCTCGCGCAGCTGCACGTTAGGCGCGGCATGCGCTTTTATGGCTTATCTGCTTAATCAACGCTATGGAAACGGCGATGCCTGGATGTATGAAACCGAATACGTGATAACAATGGTGATGGGACTGTGGATGGTTAACGTCGTTTTCTCGCTCGGCCACCGTTTATTGAATTTCCAGTCAGCCCGCGTCACCTATTTTGTCAATGCATCACTGTTTATCTATCTGGTGCATCATCCGTTAACGCTGTTTTTCGGCGCCTATATCACACCGCACATTACATCAAACCTGCTGGGTTTTCTCTGTGGGCTGCTGTTTGTTGTCGGGATTGCGGTAATATTGTACGAAATCCACTTGCGGATACCGGTGCTGAAGTTCCTCTTTTCAGGGAAACCCATCGTTAAGCAGGATAAAAACAAGGCCATTGCCGGATAGCAGGCCTGTCATTGCATGGTTCAAAGCAACCATTCAATCGGTAATACAGAGGCCAGCCTCACCAGAACCCGCTTCCAGAATCCTGTGGCGGGTTCTTTTTTCACTACCCGCTCACTGCCGCCAGGACAATCTACCCAGTTTATCCGGCCCCAGCGGTCCAGGCGCAATTGCCAGGCCACATCACGCTGGCTTTGCATAAAGCGTTTATGAATCAATGACGCCAGCACTTCACTCTCAATCACAAATCCCATTTCCGTATTGAGCAACGTTGAGCGCGGATCAAAATTAAGCGAGCCGATGAAGACTTTGCGGCCATCAATGCTGAAGGTTTTCGCATGCAGACTAGAGCCTGAATTGCCGGTCAACCCGCGATCGTGTACCACCGTACCGCGATCGCGGGTTGGTTTTAGCTCATACAGTTCTACACCATAGCGCAGCAATTTTTTCCGCCAGCGCGCATATCCTGCATGCACAATTGCCACATCATTCGCGGCCAGCGAGTTAGTTAAAATAGCAATCTTTACCCCTTTTCGGACCAGGCGCAGGAGTTGTGCGACTCCGGCACGTGTCGGCACAAAGTAAGCGGAAATAATATCAATACGCTCAGTGGGTGAGCCCATGACGTCAAACAAACGCTGCGGTAATAGCGAGTGACGCGGCGCTTTCCCCTCTCCTTTTGCCGGATCGTCACTGAGCAGGCGCGTTTTGGCCCAAATCAGCGACAGTGAACCCTGGTCAAGATGCGTCATAAACTGGCTGGTCTCCAGTTTGTGCAAATAGCGTCGGGTAATATCGTCGTTATACCAGGATTCAGGCAGTTCAATGCGTTGAGTCGTTTCTGGTTCAGACAACTCCAGGACTCTTTGTAACGTTGAAACTGACTGACATTGCCAGTATCGCTCAAAATCATCCGCGACCTCTTTCACCACTGGACCGATGGCCATCACGTCAAGATCGGAAAACAACGGTTCTTCACCCGCACCGAAATAGGCATCTCCGATATTACGCCCGCCGACCAGCGTCACTACACCGTCCGCGGTATAACTTTTATTGTGCATGCGGCGATTGAGCCGGGCGAAATCGGTTAAATACCCCAATGCGCGAAGGATGCGAAATGAAAAGGGATTAAACAGGCGGACTTCAATATTTGGATGGTTATCCAACAGACGCAGCGTGTCATCAAGGCCCGGAGTGTTGTTATCATCCAACAGCAAACGAACCCGTACCCCGCGTTTCGCCGCGGCCAGCAGAACAGAAAACAGCAGCAGCCCGGACATGTCGTTCTCCCAGATGTAATACTGCACATCCAGCGTTCGTTCCGCCATTTCTGTCAGCCGATAACGGGCTGCGAAAGCATCCAGACTGTCATCCAGTGCCAGAATGCCGCACTGGTCCGGATGGCTTGCGCACAATGGGGTAATGGCACGCTCAAGTCGCGTCATATCAGGCCGTGTTATCATCGCCTTGTTGGGTGAGTAATCTCTTGTATAACCTGGCATTTTCCTCATCAAAACACACGAAGTAGATTTGATCAGGTAGCGCACGGCGGGTGATAAATTTTTGCACCGTATTCACCGCAATCTCCGCCGCCGCTGCACGTGGATATCCGTAGGCTCCGGTGCTGATAGCCGGGAACGCAATGGATTGATAGCCATTGGCCAGTGCCAGTTGTAATGAATTGCGATAGGCCTCTTCAAGGCGTTCTGCTTCATGATGATCGCCGCCCTGCCAGACGGGCCCAACAGTGTGGATCACCGCTTTGGCGGGAAGATTTCCCGCCAGGGTGATAACCGCATGGCCGGTTGGGCATTCGCCCTGTTGCTGTAATACCTGTTTGCAGGCCTCCAACAGTGCAGGTCCAGCAACGCGATGAATCGCTCCATCAACGCCACCGCCGCCCAGCAACGAGGAGTTGGCCGCATTGACAATCACATCAACGGCGATTGTCGTAATGTCGCCCTGTAAAACATGAACACGCGATTGCATAAGTTCCCCCTGACAAAACACTCTCCGTTAAGTGTACAGCAGGGTTTTCTATGAAATCTCACTTTTTAACTATACAGGTGCATATCTACGCCAGAACGATTCATTTATATTCAATATTAAGAATTGCCAGATTTTTCTGTTCATTAAGGTACTGCATTCTCATACTGGCAATTTGCTGGAGGCTTTCAGGGGCCATCGTTATCTGTTGTGTGTTATAGCGACTACTCCGTAACTTGCCATCACGTATACATGACACTTCAATCTGCTGTTGTTGCGAGCTCACATCACAAGGCGATTCAACTATTGCGCCACGAAAATGGATAATCCCGCCAGATGTGATTTGCTGCGCCGTTGCGGGGAAGATAAAAAAAGAAGTAACACATAAACTGGTACTTAAAATACGTTTTAATAAGGTGCTCATAAGGGTTCCTCAATGATAAACCATCCTTGAGGGATCGAAGTGATCCTTCACCGCTGCGATTAACGACCAAATAAAAACGTTTTCACGTCTCTATATTCATAGAACAGCACCGCTTTCCCAGCCACACCTTTAAAGCAAATACAGCAAAAAATCATGAGCGATTGCTTGAATCAGGCCACTGCTGGGACAGATGCAATGACTGCCCATCCGAAACGGTAACGACAATGTTGACCGTATCTTCAGGTGAAATATTAAAGCTCAGTTTTGTTAATTCAATCGGCCGATTAGCAGGGATCGACAGGCTTGTTTTCTGTTGCGTTTGGCTTTGCCCTCCCGACCCTTTACGTATGGCAAGAACTTGTACCTCGCACACGCAGGGTTGCGATAATGTCACCTGCGGAATAATGGTATACATCTCACCTTGCTGGGTTGTATTAAAGGTTATTTGATTTGAAAGCACGGCAATGAGTAATAGCGTATGCATAATATGCTCCCGAAAAAAAACAGGGCTTTCGCCCTGTTTATTATCAGTTATAAAACTGAATTAGTGCTGGTTAGCTGTCGCATTGTTGCCATAACCAACCTGCTGAATCAGAACATTCGAGTCAGATGCAGTCTGATTAACCACCGCACCATTACGACCACCGAACTGAGTTACACTGATGTCAGCATTTTTTGCATTCCACTGATTGATATCAGCGCTGTTCTGGAAGCCAGTCTGTTTCAGGCTAATGGTACTGTCATCAGCACCTTGCCCGACGGTAGCACCGTTACCATGTCCGTGTTGTGTGATGGTCACGTCTGATTTACGTGCATCACTTTGCAGCGCATTCGCAACGTTACTTGACCCATATTGGTAAATACTCAATGAAGAGTCCGGGCCATAATTACTACCGCCACCATGATGATTGCCGCCCCATTGCGGAACAACACCAGCCAGAGCACTGCCAGAAACTACGATTGCTGCGAATGCTGCCACTTTTAAAAGTTTCATGGTAAACCCCCATCGGATTGATTTAAACGTCGTTTACGGATTAGCGTTGAGTAACGCGAATTGCCATTTGCGACTGTCTCTGCACCACAACTGCTGTTTTTTGTGTACCGTACTGGGTAATATTTGCTTTATTACCAGAACCTTTCTGGATAATCATCGCTGTATTACCGTAAGAACTTTGTTTAATACTCGCATCATTGGAGCTGCCCGTTTGATCAATATATGCAAAATTATATGATCCTGTCTGATCTGTTCTCGCCCGGTTACCTGAACCTTCTTGCGAAATGACCGACAATAACTTGCTGCCCTCCTGGCGAGTATTTGCACTGTTAGCAGTGCCAACCTGACCAATAATGGCTGCCTGATTAAATGAAGACTTACTTAATTCATTTACCGCAAAGTTATATTCTGAATTAGCTAAATCATAACTGGTTGCGGATGCAATCCCAGGCACACCCAGTATTGTAAACATCATAAATAACAACTTGTTTTTCATGCTGTCACCCTGGACCTGGTCGTACATGAAGTTAAATTAATTACCACTCAAATTGTTGTTAACATGACTTACATTTGTTAACGCCACGTTACGATGAAGAGTATGTCCGTTGAAACATTTTAAATAACTCACCCGCGAGTGGTATTTTGATATCCAGATTCACCCCAAAGTACTAATTAACAGTGAATAACACCGCTACAGGTATAGGTTTTATTTTTATTTCTCAATCAGAAATGAATTTCTATGCAGTCACTGAAAAAGTGCATTTTCCGCGATTTCAGGGCTTCGCAGCACCGTGTCGCGATAGTCATCGATGCAAGTCGTGACAAAGGTCAGTTTTTTCCTCTTAAAATTGTCCAACGTAAAGTGGGACAAAGAATTTAGAATTCATTAGAAATCTAAAACTCGCCAATCATTAATTAAAACCCTATAAATCAATAAATTATTATAATTTGTATGATTTTTTAAATCTATGCAGTAACGGTAAAATGTACAACTTTCCTATCAAATCTAAACTCCAATAAAACCTAAAAATCACATTTTAATATATAATTTTACATCCTGTTACATGTTTAACACTTGCTTTAAGATTTGTAATAGCTAGATTGAAATCAGTTGAAGTCCATTTGTTTTAATATTTTCACCCCTTTGGGTCGATATTTTATTTCTACACAGCAGTGCAACATCTGTCAGTACTTCTGGTGCCTCTATTTTAGTAGAGACAGCTGTCAGGTGTGCGACTAAAAAGTGGAGTTTCATCATGTTTAATGAAGTCCATAGCATTCATGGTCATACATTATTGTTGATCACGAAACCTTCTTTGCAGGCAACTGCATTATTACAACATTTAAAACAATCACTGGCGCTAACCGGAAAACTACATAATATTCAACGTTCTCTGGATGATATTTCCTCCAGCTGCATTGTTTTACTGGATATGATGGAGGCAGATAAAAAACTGATCCATTACTGGCAAGATAATTTGAGCAGAAAAAACAACAATATAAAGACGTTATTGTTGAATACCCCTGATGACTACCCTTATCGGGATATCGAAAACTGGCCACATATCAATGGCGTGTTTTACGCAACTGAAGACGAACAGCGTGTTGTTAGCGGCTTGCAGGGTGTCTTACGCGGTGAATGTTACTTCACGCAAAAGCTTGCCAGTTATCTGATCACGCATTCTGGAAATTATCGTTATAACAGCACGGAATCAGCGCTGCTGACACACCGTGAAAAAGAGATACTTAATAAATTGCGTATCGGCGCCTCAAATATTGAAATCGCTCGCTCACTATTTATCAGTGAAAATACGGTAAAAACACATCTTTATAATCTTTTCAAAAAGATAGCTGTCAAAAATCGTACGCAGGCGGTCTCATGGGCCAATGATAACCTCAGGCGATAAAGCCATGAAACGCTATTTGACCTGGATTGTGGCAGCAAATTTATTCTTTGCTGCCGGGAATTTGCACGCGGCTACAAGCGTAGAAGTGGAGGTTCCCGGACTGTTAACTGACCACACTGTCTCTTCAATCGGGCATGATTTTTATCGTGCATTTAGTGACAAGTGGGAAAGTGAGTACACAGGAAATTTAACTATCAATGAAAGACCCAGTGCGCGTTGGGGAAGTTGGATCACCATAACGGTCAATCAGGACGTTATCTTCCAGACTTTTTTATTCCCCACGAAAAGAGACTTCGACAAAATTGTCGTCTTCGCATTGGCACAAACTGAGGAAGCATTAAATCGCCGGCAAATAGATCAAACACTATTAAGCACGAGCGATTTAGCGCGCGATGAATTCTAAAACATGATTTTGTCCGGAGGCTTTCATGCGTGTCAAACATGCAGTGGTTTTACTCATGCTAATTTCACCATTAAGTTGGGCCGGAAACATGACGTTCCAGTTCCGAAATCCAAACTTTGGTGGCAACCCGAATAACGGCGCTTTTTTGTTGAACAGCGCTCAGGCGCAGAACTCCTATAAAGATCCGAGCTATAGCGATTACGGAATTGAAACACCGTCAGCGCTGGATAACTTTACTCAGGCGATTCAGTCACAAATTCTCGGCGGCCTGCTCACCAACATTAATACCGGTAAGCCGGGAAGAATGGTGACCAATGATTTTATCATTGATATCGCTAACCGGGACGGGCAGTTGCAATTGAATGTTACCGACAGGAAATCGGGAAAAACATCAACGATCGAAGTGTCGGGTTTACAAACACAGTCAACCGATTTCTAAGCCATAGCCACGAAAGGAAAAAATCATGCAGCGCTTACTTATAATGGTTGCAGTATTTTTACTCAGCGGATGCTTAACGTCCCCACCGCAAGAAGCCGCTAAACCGACATTAATGCCTCGCGCCCAAAGTTACAAAGACTTGACGCATCTCCCGATGCCTACGGGTAAAATCTTTGTATCGGTTTACAATATCCAGGATGAAACTGGTCAGTTTAAACCTTATCCGGCAAGTAACTTCTCCACTGCCGTACCGCAAAGTGCCACGGCAATGCTGGTTACCGCACTGAAAGATTCGCGTTGGTTCGTGCCGCTGGAGCGTCAGGGATTACAGAACTTACTGAACGAACGAAAAATCATCCGTGCGGCACAGGAAAACGGCACGGTTGCCATTAACAACCGAATTCCGCTGCAATCATTAACCGCAGCTAACGTGATGGTGGAAGGTTCAATCATCGGCTATGAAAGCAACGTTAAATCAGGTGGTGTCGGCGCGCGTTATTTCGGTATTGGTGCCGATACGCAATATCAACTCGACCAGATAGCGGTAAACCTGCGCGTAGTTAACGTCAGTACCGGTGAGATCCTTTCTTCGGTCAATACCAGTAAAACCATCCTGTCTTATGAAGTGCAGGCAGGGGTATTCCGTTTCATTGACTACCAACGGCTTCTGGAAGGGGAAATTGGTTATACCTCTAACGAACCGGTCATGCTTTGCCTGATGTCAGCCATTGAAACTGGCGTTATCTTCCTGATAAATGACGGTATCGATCGCGGCTTGTGGGATTTGCAGGATAAGAAACAAGTTGATAACGACATTCTGGTCAAATACCGCCATATGTCGGTACCTCCAGAGTCCTGATACTAAAGAGAGAATAAAAAGCGTGAGGGAACCCTCACGCTTTTTTTATTTACTGGTCAGCGTGGATGAAGCCGGGTTTTCGCGACGTGATGCCAGCCACAATCCGCTGTTTTTCATCGCATAGCCGAATACCAGACCTAGCGCCAGAGACGGCACAACCAGTTGCCAATCTCCTTGCCCTGCAAACGTTGCGCATGCGCCAATAAACGTGCCTGGCACAAATGAAAGCAGCCATTGCTTTGCCTGAATACACATCATAAATGCGACAATTCCCGTCATGACATAGCCAAGGATGTCCATATGCGGGGCAAGTGCACTACCATTAATAATCACCAACGCCCACACCACACCGCTTAGCAGCGTACACGCCGAGATCCACAGCCCTTTCAGTCCACCTTGTGGGCAGGCAAAATAGGCTGTACAGCCCAGGAAGCCAGCCCAACTGAGTAAACCAAGAGAAACGGCCACCCACCCCCAGAGTCCGGAGAGAATGCCCGTTGTGATTGCAATAGAGAGAAGTATGTTCATGCCGCGCATCTTAGCAGAAAAACGGCATGGTAATGAGATCGTGCACACAATTCATGCAAGATGATGAATGGCGTTGCAGTATATAGTGACTTAAATCACATTTATTCGTCTGTATCTTCCTGTAATTCATCCCACATTGCACTAATTGCATCGCGCGTCAGTGGCGCCATAGTTCGCCAGAAAGCGGTATTCGCATGCGCCTCAACTTTACCAAGGAACGTGTCGCACCAGGGAAGCAGGTAGTCAACAAACAAGGTTTCCAGTGCTTCACTCTCATCTTCTGCGGACTGGTCTTCAAGCCAGGATGCCGCCAGCAACAAGGTACCAATATGATCGGCTGGTGTATCCGCCAGCGGCATTCCACGCGCAGACAGGAATGCACGAACATCCGCTTCCTTCGCCCCTTCTACCCAGGCGCTACGATAAGGCGGCACTGAACACTCTTTCCCGACAAACAGCGCGTTGTAATCTGCAGCAAGCTGGGGCATATCACAGCTTTTCTGCAAACGGGCCAACAGCTCATCCTGTTCCAGTGGCCAGTTAGCAGACAGTTTACCTTCGCTAATCAAGGTAAACAGGGGAACCAGTAAAGGGTCCTGCGGTTGGCGGTAAAACAGCGAGCCCAGTACACGGCACAGGATAGAAAACTCGTTCATTGATATATTCCAGTTAGTAACAATTAAAGTTCAGCAAATTCCGCGATAGGCTCCATGCCCCGCGATTCCAGAAACGACAGCAAGCGTTTTGGTGAAACGTTCAGAATTCGGTCTTCCGGGAAGCCCACATCATCCAGAATCTTACGGCATTCACCGAACTCTCCCAACGTGAATGCGGTATGGGAATCTGAACCCAGGGCCACCCAGCCACCTGCATCACGTACTGCCGCAGCCACAGCGCGACAGTTATCTTCACTGCCCTTACGCGAATGCAAAAACGAGGAATTATTGATTTCCAGCGCGACCTGATATTTTGCCGCCGCCTGTGCAATTGCGGTGATATCGACGGGATATTTGGGATTTCCTGGATGGCTGATAATATGCACATTGCCGCTCGCCATCGTGGCGATCATCGCCTGGGTATTCGTGTCTTTATCGTGAGGTGCAAAAACCGGCTCATGGAAGCCTGCAATAATCAGATCGAGTGAGTCAAACATCGGCCCTGAGCAGTCAATTTCACCTTCTATATTCTTAATATTCGCCTCAATGCCGCGCAGGATCCCTACGCCATCTACAACACGCGGCCAAATACGCATGTTAATAAAGTGCCAGTGATGAGGCGCATCCGCCATGTCCGGTCCATGATCGGTAATGGCAAACAGCTTGATGCCTTTGCGATGAGCTTCAGCGATGTAATCACTTAAGGTGCTGTAGGCATGGGTGCTGGCAACGGTATGCATATGCAGGTCAACGGGATACATAACTCTCTCCTGTAGTCGTTTTCCGTCAAGGATAGCAGGTATCGCCGCCATTAATACCCTAAATAATTCGGGTTGTATTTAGTCGAAACCCGGCGCTGGCCGGGTTGACATTGATATCAGTAACCCCGAACGCGATCGACCTGACCGGTAACCGCTTTTCCACTTTCCAGGCTCAGGATTGTACGAGAAATATAATCCACCGCTTCCGCTGGGCGCGTTACCGCAGCAATGTGCGGCGTCATCGCCACACGTGGGTGTTTCCACAATGGGTTGTCTTCCGGTAGCGGTTCTCGGCTATAGACATCCAGCATCGCACCTTTCAGTTTTCCGCTATCCAACGATGCCAGAAGATCGTCTTCATTGAGATGAACACCACGCGCCAGGTTCAGCACATAGGCTCCATCCTGTAATTGATTCAACAGTCCGGCATTAATAATGCCTACCGTTTCTGCCGTATTGGGCAGAAGATTAATCAGCACTCGCGTCTGGCTTAAAAATGCACTCAATTCTTCGGTGCCCGCAAAACTTTCCACACCAGGCCAGGATTTACGGGTACGGCTCCAACAACGCAGTGGGAACCCCCATGCCTGCAGGCTCTCTGCCACTTTAGCCCCTAATACACCAGCTCCCATGATGCCGATGGTAAATTCATCACGGGTGTACTCTTGCAACGGCTGCCACTTCGCCTGGGATTTTAATGCCTGATAGTCATCAAAGCGGCGGAACCAGTGCAACACCTGACTCACCGCATACTCCTGCATTTGCAGACCCATACCGGTATCTTCCAGACGGAAAAGTGGAATCGAGGTATCCAGCATCTCCGGGTGTGCTTTAAGCTTACTGAGGATGGAATCCACTCCGGCTCCCAATGCAAAGACAGCTTTTAACTTTCGCCCTGCCAGCATTTCAACCGGCGGATGCCAGACCAGCGCATAGTCGGCATGGGCATTATCACCCGCTTTCCACTCGCGAACGTTAGCGCCAGGGATGGCTTTCGTCAGCGCCTTTACCCACCAGGCCGTATCAAATGTAGGGTGATAGAAAATTATTTCCATATTGTCTCCTGAACATTGTTATGCGGAACATTCTCGCACTTATTATCATCATTTTCCGAGGGAACATCAGATTAGCAAATTTCAGAGTGCTGGCAAAAAAAACAATTCCCGCTCATTTAAGCCCCATGTTGCTTGAAGTTTGTGTAAATGCACGTTTTTTTGAAAAAGTAGATTGACGCCGGGGCGGTATTTCCCCTACATTAGCGCCCGTTCCAGCAGTACAGGAACAACAATATGGTGAGGTGTCCGAGTGGCTGAAGGAGCACGCCTGGAAAGTGTGTATACGGCAACGTATCCGGGGTTCGAATCCCCGCCTCACCGCCATATTCGAGAAAGAGCTCGTACGCATGTACGGGCTTTTTTTCGCCTCTGTCCCATACAGACTATCAACCGCCCTCAGAACCCGTCGATGGATCTTCGCTTTCAGTCAGTTCCTACGCCATATATGCATTCCTGACATACACTAGTTAAAACGATAAAAGTGAGGCAACAGGATGATAGCATTCCCGGCCAGCTTACTGATCCTGAATGGAAAAAGTGCTGATAACCTTCCCCTGCGTGACGCTATTGCTCAACTGCGCAATGAGAGTGTCGAAATCCATGTTCGCGTGACCTGGGAAAAAGGCGATGCACAACGTTACGTTGATGAAGCGCTCCGGTTGGGCGTAGCAACGGTGATTGCCGGCGGTGGTGACGGTACCATCAACGAAGTATCCACTGCGCTGATCCACTGTCAGGGGGAGAATGTTCCGGCGCTCGGGATTTTGCCATTGGGAACGGCAAATGATTTTGCTACCAGCGTTGGCATTCCTGAAGCGCTGGACAAGGCATTAAAGCTGGCCATTGCCGGGAATTCGGTAGAGATTGATATGGCGCAGGTCAACGATAAAACCTGCTTTATCAATATGGCGACCGGAGGGTTCGGTACTCGGATCACTACCGAAACACCGGAGAAACTCAAAGCCGCCCTTGGCGGTGTGTCGTACTTTATTCACGGGTTAATGCGCATGGATACGCTGAAGCCAGACAGTTGCGAAATTCGCGGCGAAAACTTTCACTGGCAGGGGGATGCGCTGGTGATTGGTATTGGCAATGGGCGTCAGGCCGGTGGTGGACAGCAACTTTGCCCGACAGCGCTCATTAATGACGGCCTGCTGCAACTGCGAATCTTTACCGGTGAGGAGCTGATTCCGGCACTGCTATCGGCGATAACTCAGTCCGAAGACAATCCGAATATCATTGATGGCACATCATCATGGTTTGATATCCGTGCGCCACATGAAATTACCTTCAATCTGGATGGTGAACCGCTCAGCGGGCAAGAGTTTCATGTTGAAATCCTGCCTGCAGCCCTGCGCTGCAGGCTACCGCCGGGTTGCCCATTATTGCGCTAATCCGACGGCACTCTACTGACATCAGGCAATCGTGACTTTGTTATCCAGATAAACATCCTGGACGGCATTAATCAGCTTCACGCCGTCAGCCATGGTTTTCTTGAACGCTTTACGTCCAAGAATTAACCCCATGCCACCGGCACGCTTGTTAATCACCGCGGTACGTACCGCATCGCTGAGATCGGTTTCTCCGCCGGCCGCACCACCGGAGTTAATGAGTCCGGCGCGTCCCATATAGCAGTTCGCCAGTTGATAACGCACCAGGTCAATCGGGTTATCACTGGTCAACTTGCTATAGACACGATCGTCGGTATAGCCGAAGTTAACCGCTTTATACCCGCCGTTATTCTCCGCCATTTTCTGTTTAACGATATCCGCGCCGATAGTTGCCGCCAGATGGTTTGCCTGCCCGGTCAAATCAGCCGAAACATGATAATCCACACCGTCTTTCTTAAACGCAGAGTTGCGCAAATAGGCCCACAGTACCGTCACCATGCCCAGCTCATGGGCGCGCTCAAAGGCTGCAGAGATCTCTTCAATCTGGCGGCGCGACTCCTCTGAACCAAAATAAATGGTTGCCCCCACCGCGACCGCGCCCATATTGAACGCTTGCTCCACGCTGGCATACAGCGTCTGGTCAAAGGTATTCGGGTAGCTAAGCGTTTCGTTATGGTTAATTTTCACCAGGAATGGAATGCGATGCGCATAACGGCGGGAAACAGACGCCAGCACGCCATAGGTTGACGCGACGCAGTTGCAGCCCGCTTCAATCGCCAGCTCAACAATATTTTTCGGATCAAAATACAGCGGGTTTGCGGCAAACGATGCCCCAGCAGAATGTTCCACACCCTGGTCTACAGGCAGAATCGACAAATAACCGGTCCCGGCGAGCCGTCCGGTGTTGTACAGCGTCTGCATATTACGCAGCACGGCGGGGGGACGGTTATTGTCAACCATCACGCGGTCGACGTAATCATGTCCTGGCAGGTAAAGTTGGTCAGAAGGAATGGTCATACAACGATGCTGTAAAAGGTTGTCGGCATCTTTGCCAAGCAACTGCGCAATATCAGTCATAGCTATGCTCCCGTAAGTTCCGATTTGATCTCGGAAGTGGATTGTCCTGACCCGCCTGATGGCGGGCAGCAATAAGTCTGGTACTGACTGCGCATTTTTTCCATCTTTAGCGCACTTTTCAGCGATTTCCGCTGGCTCGATTCAGGCATCAAAAAATGATACAGCGGTCAAATTTAGACCATAAAGGTATTTAAAAGGTATTGTTGAGTGGTACTATCCAGACGTACCTTACCTGTCATGAAGGATTTAAAGATGAAAACTACAGTTAAGCTGTCGTTCATGATGTTTGTGGAGTGGTTTATCTGGGGCGCCTGGTTTGTGCCGCTTTGGCTCTGGCTGAGTAAAAGCGGCTTTACTGCTGGTGAAATTGGCTGGTCTTATGCCTGTACCGCCATTGCCGCGATCCTCTCACCGATCTTCGTCGGTTCGATCACTGACCGCTTTTTCTCTACGCAAAAAGTACTGGCAGTGCTGATGTTTGTCGGCGCGATTTTGATGTATTTTGCAGCGCAGCAGACGACGTTCGGCGGATTCTTTACGCTATTGCTGGCGTATTCACTCACCTATATGCCGACGATTGCACTAACCAACAGTATCGCCTTCGCCAACGTCCCGGATGTCGAACGTGATTTTCCGCGCATTCGCGTAATGGGCACGATCGGCTGGATTGCTTCCGGCCTGGCTTGCGGGTTCTTACCGCAAATGCTCGGCTATAACGACATTTCACCGACCAACATTCCGCTGCTCATTACGGCCGCGAGTTCCGCGTTACTGGGTATCTTCGCTTTCTTTTTACCGGATACGCCACCGAAAAGTACCGGCAAGATGGATTTCAAAGTCATGCTGGGTCTGGATGCGCTGATCCTGCTGCGTGATAAGAACTTCCTGGTCTTTTTCTTCTGCTCTTTTCTGTTTGCCATGCCGCTGGCGTTTTACTACATCTTCGCCAACGGCTACCTGACAGAAGTTGGGATGAAAAATGCGACCGGCTGGATGACGCTGGGCCAGTTCTCTGAAATTTTCTTCATGCTGGCACTGCCGTTCTTCACCAAACGCTTTGGCATTAAAAAGGTACTGTTGCTTGGTCTTATCACTGCCGCGATCCGCTACGGATTTTTTGTTTACGGCGGCGCGGAAGAATATTTCACCTACGCCCTGCTATTTCTCGGCATTCTGCTACATGGCGTTAGCTACGACTTCTACTACGTTACGGCCTACATCTATGTCGATAAAAAAGCGCCAGTTCACATGCGCACCGCAGCGCAAGGGCTTATCACTCTCTGCTGTCAGGGATTCGGCAGCCTGCTCGGCTACCGCCTGGGTGGGGTGATGATGGAAAAAATGTTTGCTTATAAAGAGCCGGTGAATGGCCTCACCTTTAACTGGGCTGGCATGTGGGGATTTGGCGCGATCATGATCGCCGTTATCGCCGTGCTGTTTATGATTTTCTTTCGCGAGTCAGACAAAGAAATCACCGCCATTAAGGTGGACGACCGCGATATCGTATTGCAACAAGGGGAAATTAAATGAAAGCAGAACGTATTCTCGGTGCTCTTTATGGGCAGGCGTTAGGGGATGCGATGGGTATGCCGTCGGAACTGTGGCCACGAACCCGGGTAAAAGCTCACTTCGGTTGGATCGACCGTTTTTTGCCCGGTCCGGCGGAGAATAATGCCGCCTGCTATTTCAGCCAGGCGGAGTTCACTGATGACACCTCCATGGCGCTGTGTCTGGCAGATGCCCTGCTTGAGTGCGACGGAGAAATTGTACCCGACGTCATTGGTCGCAATATTCTGGCCTGGGCAGAGCGCTTTGATGCCTTTAATAAAAACGTGCTGGGTCCGACCTCAAAAATTGCGCTCAATGCCATCCGCGATGGTAAGCCCGTTGCTAAGCTGGAAAACAACGGTGTCACCAATGGGGCGGCTATGCGCGTGTCGCCGTTGGGATGTCTGCTGCCCGCGCGCGATCTCGATGCCTTTATCGACGACGTAGCATTAGCTTCCAGTCCAACGCATAAATCGGATCTGGCTATTGCTGGCGCAGTTGTGGTCGCGTGGGCGGTATCACGCGCCATTGATGGCGGTAAATGGTCGGAGATTGTCGACGCACTGCCCGCCATTGCCCGGCATGCCCAGCAAAAGCGGATCACCACCTTCAGCGCGTCTCTCTGTGCACGCCTTGAACTGGCGCTGAAAATCGTCCGTAATGCCGACGGCTTTGAGTCTGCCAGTGAGCAGCTGTATCAGGTGGTGGGGGCTGGAACCAGTACGATTGAATCCGTACCTTGCGCCATCGCGATGGTCGAACTGGCGCAGACCGATCCCAATCGCTGCGCCATTCTGTGCGCGAACCTCGGCGGCGATACCGATACCATCGGAGCGATAGCAACCGCCATTTGTGGCGCGCTGCACGGCGTCGGCGCGATTGACCCGGCCCTGAAACATGAGCTTGATGCGGTAAATCAGCTGGACTTTATCCGCTACGCCAGTGGATTACTGCGCCTGCGTGAGCAGCGGGAGGCGCTATGAGCACCGCGCGTCTGCAACAACTTCTCTCGCAGTTACGTACACAGCGGCCAGTAACGGTGGTGGGTGCGGCGGTGATTGATGTCATTGCCGATGCGTATGCTCTTCCCTGGCGCGGCTGTGACATTGAGCTTAAGCAGCAAGGGGTGAACGTTGGCGGCTGCGCGCTCAATATTGCCGTGGCGCTTAAACGTTTAGGTATCGAGGCCAGCAATGCGTTACCGCTGGGTCAGGGCGTGTGGGCCGATATTATCCGCAACCGTATGGCGAAAGAAGGATTGCACAGCCTGATCGATAATGCCGAAGGTGATAACGGCTGGTGTCTGGCATTGGTAGAGCCGGACGGTGAACGCACATTTATGTCCTTTAGCGGCGTTGAGAATCAGTGGAATGCCGCCTGGCTGGCACAGCTGGATATCCCGCGTCATAGCCTGGTGTATCTCTCGGGTTATCAGCTAGCGTCCCCGTGCGGTGAATTGCTGGTGCAGTGGCTGGAAGGTCTGGAAGAGGTGACGCCGTTTATCGATTTTGGCCCGCGCATCGGCGACATTCCCGAGCCCTTACTGGTACGAATTATGGCCTGCCGTCCGCTGGTGTCACTTAATCGTCAGGAGGCGGAAATTGCTGCCGAGCGATTTGCATTGAGTCAGGATGTGGAAGGTTTTGGCGCAGAATGGGTGCAGCGTTTCACCGCAGCGGTGGTCGTGCGTCACGATAAAGACGGCGCATGGTATTTCAGCGCACAGACATCCGGCTGCGTACCGGTATTTGCAACGGCGGTCGTTGACACCATTGGCGCAGGTGACAGCCACGCCGGCGGCATGCTGGCTGGGCTGGCATCAGGCTGGTCGCTGGGCGATGCCGTCCTGCTTGGCAATGCAGTAGCATCCTGGGTGGTGGGTCACCGCGGCGGCGACTGCGCCCCCTCACGCGAGGCGTTACTCCTCGCACACAAAGACGTATAGGTCGCTTCGACAGTAACTGATACTGTAT
The DNA here is from genome assembly GCF_014104295.1 of Citrobacter sp. RHBSTW-00029. NCBI lineage: Bacteria > Pseudomonadati > Pseudomonadota > Gammaproteobacteria > Enterobacterales > Enterobacteriaceae > Citrobacter > Citrobacter sp. RHBSTW-00029. Next base: position 1,095,387 of record NZ_JABXRT010000001.1, on the reverse strand, counting down.
TCAATAGGCCGTTGCTGCTGATCAAGCGCTACCTGCTTGATCACCAGTACCGGCACTTTGCTGTCCATCTGGATATGTGACTGAAACTCGGCGTCCGGCATCCGCGCGCTAACGCGTGAGCGTGTGCGCTGTGGAAAGATATGCTGGCTGCGGAAATAGTCGTACAGTGAAACGCCAATGGCATCCACGTCATGGATAAGATGGGCGGGTACCCATGATTCTTCAATAGACACAGCATCTTCATCAACATAGCGAATGCGCTTGAGCAAGAAGACCTCACTGCCGACAGCAATGGCCAACTGCTGAGCCACCTCTTCCGGGCAGGGCACCACGCGTTTATTCACCCACAGCGTATCCGGCTTTTTACCGCGTAACACTACCTGTTGTGAAAAACCGCGCGCTTCTTTGAGCGAATACTCGAAGATGTTATTGATTTGCGTCCCGTAGCCACGCGCACGCGTCACCACCCCCTCTTCTTCCAGCGCCTGCATCGCTTTGCGCACCGTAATGCGTGAAACGCCGGTCAACTGGCTGAGGTCGCGCTCGCCAGGCAGGATATTGCCATGCTCCAGGATCCCACTGCGCACAGCGTTCTTAACCGTTTGAGCGAATTTCATATACAGCGGCGTGTTGTCCGCCGCTGAAATACGTTCATTCAGTTGCGCGATAAGCTGGGTATGCGCTTGTTCCATTTATCTTTTTCCTGGCAGCCGTTTCTGCAGCCAGTATACCATTTCTGCTCATCACCACCACGCGTGGAAATGATGCACCGGACCAATCCCCTCGCCCACTTCCAGCGTATCCGCCTGCGCCAGCGCCGCAGAGAGCCACAACTTAGCCTCCTGTACCGTATCAGCCCAGTTAACATGGCGTGGACGCAGTGCCGCCAGCGCTGCTGACAACGTGCACCCTGTTCCGTGCGTATTTTTTGTCACCACCCTTGGCGCGGTGAAACGCTGTTCGCCATCGCGGGTAAACAGCCAGTCAGGGCTTTGCTCATCATCAAGATGACCCCCTTTCATTAATACCGCCTCACAGCCCAGCGCCCGCAACGCGCGCCCCTGCTCTAACATTTCCTGCTCCGTTCGGGCATGCGATGCCCCGAGCAACGCCGCCGCCTCCGGCAGATTAGGGGTAATAATCGACACTTGCGGTAACAGACGGGTACGCAGCGTTTCAACCGCAGAGGAAGACAATAGCGGATCGCCGCTTTTTGCCAACATTACCGTATCCAGTACGACGTTTTGTACCCGATGACGCTGTAAACGTTCGGCAACGGCTTCGACAATATCGGTTTCTGCCAGCATGCCGATTTTGGTGGTATCGATGCGCACATCGCTGAACACCGAGTCCAGCTGTGCAGCAACAAAGTCAGGTTCAATGCGATACACCGACTGCACCCCACGCGTATTTTGTGCCACCAACGCGGTAATAACTGAGCAGCCGTATGCGCCAAGCGCCGAGAAGGTTTTTAAATCGGCCTGAATACCCGCGCCACCGCTTGGATCGGTTCCGGCGATCGTTAATGCGTTAATCCGTTTCATGCTTGCTCCTGGGCGTTCAGGTTATAGAGAGCGTCGAGAAATGCCGGAACAAAACTTCCCGGTCCCGTCGATTGTTCAGTGGCGCGTTGTCCGGCTTGCTTCATCCAGCTACAGGCAGAAGCAACATTATTCAACCGGTCGCCCTCCAGGGCGCAACTGGCTGCGACTACCGCTGACAATGCACAGCCGGTGCCCACTACGCGCGTCATCAACGGGTCACCGCCGCTCACGCAGACGGTACGCTGACCATCGGTAACATAGTCAACTTCGCCGGTCACCACGACAATGGTTCCAACCTGGCGTGCCAGTGTTTGTGCTGCCGGAAGGGCTACCGCTGGCGTATCAGTCGTGTCTACACCGCGCCCCACTCCGTTCATCCCCGCCAGCGCAAGGATTTCTGAGGCGTTACCGCGAATAGCCGCTGGCTGTAGCGCCAGTAAATCCAGACAGAAGCGACGACGAAACGCCAGTGCGCCCACGGCAACGGGATCGAGCGTCCAGGGGGTTTTCGCCTGCTGCGCCTGTTCAACGGCGGCACGCATTGCCGTTGCCCGCGCCTGAGTCAGTGTCCCAACATTAATGAGCAGCGCCTGGGCAATAGCAGCAAACTGGCTGGCTTCCTCAGGTTCGATCACCATCGCGGGCGATGCGCCAAGTGCCAGTAACGTATTGGCAGTGAAGCTTTGCACAACCTCGTTGGTCATACAGTGAGTGAGGGGGGAAAGCGTTCTAAATTGGTGTAAGGTGTGGGCCGCAAGTGCGCGGCTGTGCAGGTCAGGCTGCATGGTTCAGCTCCTGCCCGCGTGAAAGAAGGGACACGAGCAGTGTCAGACTTCCCTACGCTGGCATTATCCAGATCAGGTTGTACACCATGTGATAAACCGCATCTGTTACGGGATACACAGGCACTTGTAAACTTTTAAAAACATATTTACGCGGATTTATCTGGGTGCTTAAATGGGTACATTGTCAAAAATTGGGTAATTGAAATGAAAGCACCGAAGAAAATCACTAAACAATCCCAGGTAGACGCACTAACACTACCCGCCGATAAAAACGTTATGCGGATCGCCGTCATGAACGGCGGGTTAACGGGTCTGTCGCTAGTTTTACGTCGTACGTCTTCCGGCGGCGTCACTGCCAGCTATATCACCCGCCGAGACGGTAAGGATATATCCATTGGCTCTCGCACGTCCTGGACGCTTGCAGCGGCACAGGAGCGCCATCGGGAGATCATGACCAACATGGCGCGTGGAATTGACGCAAGGACGGAAGCGATCTCCGTACCGCACGACCTAAACGCCCTGTTCCGCGCTTATATTAATAATCCTGCTTTTGCGCCTGCTGATTCAACAGTTAAAACCTACGTTTGTACCTGGCAAAAGTATTGTAACCGCTTGTCGGCTTACGGCGAAACCACGATCGAAAACTTCACGCGCGCCAGTGCTCACAGTCTGATCCGTACCGTCGCCGAAAAGCACAGCGTAAACAGCGCTAAAAAACTGCGTGACATTCTGCTAGCACTGCGTCACTACCTGGAAAGCCAGTTCGATATAGAAGCGTTTGAAACGCTTATGACGCTGCAAAAACTGTTAGGCAAAAACAATACCGAGCTTGAACGGTCGCGACAGCCACGCACGAACTATCTGGAAAAAGACCAGCTTCGCGCGTTATGGAAGTATTTGTGCGAAGACGAAACCAGACCTGCGCATCTGGCTGCACGTATGCTTATCTGCGCACCATTGCGTAAAGGTGAAGTTGTCGGCGGGCGATGGGAGGAAGTCGACGAGGATGCGGGCTTATGGCGGATCCCTGGTTCACGTACTAAAACAGGTTTTCCGCTCAACGTGCCGATCAGTCCAGCAATGGAAGAGATATTCGAAGCGGCACGCAGATGCGTTGACGGTGGTTTTATTTTCGGAATCAGTTCGTCGGCGATTAATCACCGCTTGCCGGAAATGCGTGCGGCCTGCGGTAACGCCGAAATGACGGTACATGATTTGCGTCGCACTGCTTCGCAATTGTCGGCTAGCGATGAACTGAACGAACCAGGGAGCGGGTTAACGTTTATTGAGGCGGATCTAATTTTAAACCACGTCAAAGGTGCAAAGAGCCAAGCAAGCGCCATCGCGACCACATATCAACCTGAAACACTACAAAAAATGGTTACTGATGCGATCGATAAGTACCAGAATTGGTTAGAGAAAGAGATAATAAGCATCCCGTAACATATTGATTTAAATGAAAAAGTTATTGCCTTAGTGAAATGCGATGGCCATACTAAAAACACGTAAATATGCTTATTGAGGTAACTGCTGTGTTTTTAAATAAAACTGAAGTCGCACATCGTATAGGGGTAGGTAGGACCAACGTCGATTACATCATCAAGACTGATCCGACATTCCCTAAACCTGTTCAACTCACCCCATCACGCCCGCATTGGCTGGATGTCGCAATCGATGCCTGGGCGCTAGCGCGCAGTGAGATGGTGAACCAAAAACAGGAAAGAGGCCGCGCAGCATGAGTCAAAAGGGAAATAAAAAAGCCCGTCCTGCCAGACGAGCTTTTTTTAATTGGTCTAAAACGCGTAGTTTAACAACAAGAGGCCTGTATGCCGCGTGCTAAACCAGCTTTAAAAAGTGTACCGAATAACGGGACAAATGACAACCGCCTGAAAGAAGAGAGCGATCGCAGCCTGGAAGAAGCAATCTCCGAAGTTGAAGCGCACTGTGCCGCTGTCGTCGCGGGCAAAAAAGTAGCCGGTAACAGCTACCGTTTAGACGTCGCCAACTGGCGATCTGTCGACCTGATGAATCCGCCAGGGCTGGCGGGCGAAATTGTCGACGCTATCGAAGCACGTAACATGCGACCGTTACGATGGGCGGCAATTCCGGCAGCGCTTCAGCTAATGGCTATCGCCGCAGGGATCGGTAAGCGCAAATCGCTTAACGGCGCAAAGATGAACATTATCACGATCACGATCGCCGAATCCGCAGCCGGTAAAGACGCGGCACAAAGTTTTATCGGCGACGTATTGCTACGTATAAGTAAAACGGCGCACCTGTTCAACCGTCCGCGTACTGACAAAGATATGATAATGAACGCCCTAGACGCCGATGGAAAAGCGCTGTACGTCGTTGACGAAGCCCACGACCTGATCGGCAGCATTAACGATAAAGGTTCTTCTCAGTACACTAAATCTATTGGCCCGCTTATCCTGGCAATGGCTACGGCGAAACTGTACACGCTGTCGGGTACGCATAAACGTGAAGTGAACGCACTGATCAACACGGCGCGCGAAAAGGCCGTTAAACGTCTTGAGCGCATCGATAAGCAGATCGACGCAGACGAAAGCAATAAAGACCTGCACAAAGCACGCGCGGGCCTGGTGAAACAATTAGCGACGCTGGACGTGCAACAAACTATTGTCGACACCGGCATTAAAGATCCGCTCGTCTGTTTAATGTTAAGCAGCACGCCAGGTAATTTCGAAAAAGTAATCGACTACAGTAACATTGCAAGCGGCCTGATCGGTCGTGGCTTGTTGTTTCACTGCGGCGATGAAGCAGCGCGATCACGTGCAGACGAAATAAACGTCGACAGCACTGTCACAGATGCACTTGCCGATCGTGTTCGTGATTTAACGACGTTTGGCAGGTCGTTAAAAGTGCAACCCAATACGCGCGCTTTTTTAAAAACTATCTTCGAATACCTGGAAGACGATGACCGCCGTAACGCGCCGATCGTTGGTGCGCTGTATCGCCGTGCTTATGAACGCGTAATTTCTATCGCGTCGTTGCTGGCTACCGACGAAGGGGAAGTCACCGACGAACACGTTAAATATGCCTTTGCACTTGTAATGCGCAACATCGAAGACGTCACTAGACTGTCGCAGCAGAACGAAATCGAAGACATCCAGACCGCGTTACAGCAACGTGTAATTGACGTAATTAAGCATTCGCCGGTAGGCGTTAAGTTTTCGGCGATAAATAAGCAGATTATGCGCCGTAGTGTTTTTGCAGAAGCGGCAGAACGTTCGCGCATTAACGGCTATAAAGATCCGCTCGCGCTTGCGATCGCTGCACTGGAACGACAACGCGTCATTGAATGCGTGGAGATCAGAAACGGTCTAAATATTCGCTTATTACGACGAGCATAATTTATGTAATAAAGCCCGCTTCGGCGGGTTTTTTTATTGGTTTCGCAAAATCTTGTACCCCGTAGCTGTCCCCTTTGCAGCCCGCTACTGGCGCGGTTCTCAGCGATTACAGGGGACATGGGGTACAAACGCATTGTCCCCCTTACAGCCCGCTATTGGCGCGGCCTGGATGGGTAAAGGGTACAATATTTATATAATTTTATTATTATTTATATAAAAGCCTAAAAACCACTGTGTTTTAATTCAGTGGTTTTAATGGGTTCAAAAATATTATTATCCTTTTAGAATCGTTTTTTGTCCCCTTTACCCTTCAAACCCTTGTCACGTCTAGCTTTGAAGGGGTACAGCTTATTGTCCCCCTTTGTACCCTCATTACTTGAAACCCTGTAACCACGCGGGTTTAAGAGGGGACAACATTTTAAACCATCTTTGTACCCCGTTGCATACCCCATAAGCGGTTGTCACTTACCATATACATCACTACGACACCGACGAATCCGCGTCGACCTGTTCCGCGTTTTCGAACAGGTCAAACAGGTCGTTAACAGGTCAATACAAATTTCAGGCATCCGCGATACCCATCGTACGCTTGACGGCGTAAACCACCGCAAAAAAGGAATCACACCGATGCCACGCGCGCCTAAACAACCTGTTAAACAGTCAACCGCTAAAGGTCGGGCGAAAACTCAATTCAAGAAAGGACAAAGCGGGAACCCCGCAGGCAGACCAGCGGGACGCATGAACTTTGACCGCATGATCCGGCTATGGGTCGCCGATCACAACGCTGAACACCCCGATGCGCCGCTGGACGCGTCCGGCCTGCTAAAAAATATCGGCAAACGTGCAGCCAGCGCGAAGGCTGAAACCGTATTTAAATCGTTGCTGGCGCATATGCCGAAGCCATCGATCGACCCCATCAACATGGACGACATCGACTTAAGCGATCTGGACAGTCTGACGGAGCGCCTTGTCGGGCAGTTATTCGGCGGCGCTAACCCGGACAGCATTAAATTCGCGCTTGATTGCGTGCAGCGCCTTTCCGACATTCGCGCCGCTGAAGCGGAACGACGCGCGCTGGAGGCGTTAAGCAAATGAGAACAGGAACAACCGCAGCACGTCTTAAAAACATACGCCAGCGCCTGGCAGCGGCGAACGCAGAGCGGGATCTTGTCGTTGGTAAGCCGACCTGGAATACGCACCCGCAATTTGTCGAAGCGGTGCGAGAATTTAAAATTCATATCGGCGATCCACTTGACGTGTTAGGCCCCGATTGGGAAGCGTTCTTCCTGCCGTGGGAAGTCATGATGGCTGGCTACCCGGATCGCGACCTGCAACGCGAATTTACGCAGCACCGCCAGGCAGACGCGAAGGAGTTAAACCCGCCATCATGGTCATTCGGCGAAATGGTCGTCCGCCAGCACAAGGAGGACACCAGCGCATGATCATAAACACCAACCAACCACGACAAACACGCATCGGCATGACCAGGCAAGAACGCGAAGAACGCGCTGCGGCTGCGGCACGTCATCGGCAATTAGACGAACTGCGCGCCCGCGTACGGGCTTCAATGGCGGGCGGCGATGAAACACCGGCAGATCCTGACACGTACCGACAGGCGGGCTTACAGGCCGCTAAAACGTGGGACACTGTCGAACGGCGCGCACCGACAGGCAACCGGCAGATAGTCAAAGGCCGCATCGAGTCGGGTAACGGCGGAAATAAACGCGCAGGAAGCGATGTAACGCCGTTGCGCGGCTTACCGGTACAACCACGCAAAGAGGCAGGCGTGCGCAGCGTGGCGGACGTCCTGCGCACGATTACGACCATTGAACGCACAGGCACGCGCCTTACGGTTATTTATAACGACGGCGAACGCGAAACGCTGGACGATGCACGCACATTCCTGATCGAAATTATTTCTAAAGAATTGCGTCACATCGTTTTACCGCATGAACTCAACGCCGCCGCCGCACACAACGCAATAAGCGGTTGTCAGCTAGCAAGTTACGGGACTAAGTTACTGATTTAGATCGATTTTTTGTCTTTACTTGTCCCTGAGTTGTCCTTAATCTGTCCGTGTCCTGTACGAATAGCAAGCGTGCAGGGCATTGATCCCGCATGTTACCCAAGCCCGAAAGCGTTCACGCCGTTAGTAGGGCTTTTCACCACGGAAGCCGACACCATGCTAACCCCGAAAAAAACCGTAACAGTGTTAACCCTGGACAAAGGCAGCAGCAACGAAACGGAAATCGAGATCCGCAGCATTGTTGACTGTTCCGTCCTGCCACCTGCGGCACGTTCGCAAGCCTGTATGCAGCTTGCGCGCTGGTTCGCCGACAAAGTCGCGGAAGGCGAGAAATTCAGCCTTTGCAACGCGCCCTACGCCCTGGTTAAAGAATTTCGCCGCGCTTCAGAACGGCGAGGCATCAAAGTTAGCGCCGGTATGCCTCGCAACGAATACGGCGAACTTATCGGCCTGGGTCACATTGAACTGAAACTTAAAGGATCCCATTGATGAAAACGAACAGCGTAGAAACAAAGCGCCACGTACTGAACAGCCAGCCAGGTAAACAGCACGCGTTTACCTGCGCAAGTGTTACCCACGTCGAGATGGCCTTCGCGGGCTATATGGCGCAACATCACCCCGAAGTACGCACCGACGAAGTCGACGGATGGATCACGGCATATGCCAACAAAAACGCAATTGTATAAGGCGCTGAACATGGTCAACGAGAACGAATTACGCGCACGCCGCCACCTGATTATTTTGCTGGCTAACGGCGTACAAGATGCGCTGGTACTGGACGCCGATAAGCTGGACGACCGCATGAATGATTTATTCATTGAGAAGGTCGGATGTCGCAATTTTGACAGCGACAAGGAAGAAGCAAGCTATGTTGAAGGCGTCGAAATGATGATGTTTGTAGACGCTATGCAGCGCCTTACCCGTGCTTAAACAGTCAAACGGAGACTAAACCACCATGACCGCACGCCGCTACATTTACCGCCGCAGTCGCGCAGAAATCGCCCGCACTATTCGCCTCGCAATGAAACGGCGGGAAGAACGACGCACCGCAGCCGCTGCACAAAATACCGTAACCGAAGCCGCCAAATAAGGCGGCTTTTTTCTTCCACTAATAAAGTGACAACCGCTTATGGCTGACTTAACTCAATACCTGGGAGATCGTAAGTGGTCGCCCATTAGTTTCCTGTTCACTGACGCAGGCGACAGCATCTTCCGTATCGACGGGACTAACCTTGCGTCGATGTCGTTCGACTGCGTCGACAACGAAACGCATCATTGGTCGAATAACATTACGGCGTACCCCGTAGAAGGTGGCGTCGACGTAACGGACAACATTAAAGCGCAGCAACGAGAATTAACGTTAACCGGCTTTATCAGCAATACACCGATTCACGGACTACTCGACGAAGTGGCAAACTTCGCCGATAAATTCCTGAATGGTAGAAAGCGCACGGCGGACGCGTACAACCAACTGAAGGCGCTGTCAGAACTTAAAATCCCTGTAACCGTGACCACGCGTTACGAAGTGTATGAAAACATGGCGCTTGCAGACGTGGCGATCGTTCGCAAATCTGACGAAGGCGACGCGCTGGTCGTCGACATGCAATTCCAGCAGATCGAGAGCGTCAAAGCGCAAACCGGCAAAGTCCCACCAGGTATCGGCGCGCCTGGTTCACAGTCGGATAACGCCACGAAGACCCGCGCGGGTTCAAAGGTTGATGCCGGTAAGTCGATAGGTCGTTCGATGAAAATTGATGACCCCAACACGCCAGCACCGGTAAAGCGTCAACGTTCTGGTTTACTTTCGGCAATCGGCGGACAGGGGCATCACAAATGACCTACGAGCAGATCGCAGCGAGGCTTGCCATTGGTCCCGCTACTGTCGGCGACATTGTCCGGGCAGGTGCAAACGAAGGTCAGATCGCCGACCTTATACGCGCAGGCATCGTCGTGGTACTGCAATTCAGCGAAGATAACGACGCCGTGATCCTCGGCGGATATGCAACGCCGGCCCCGTAATAATTCGCGACCGGCCCCGCCATTTAACAGCCCGCTCGACGCGGGCTTTTTTGTGCATATAGTTTAATTGTGACTGTTTAAAGCATCTACATCATTGATGCTTTTAATATATGCATCATATATTCATTACACGTTTTAAGTGGTTGCCACTTAAACGCAAAAACGCCGCTACTGCGTCAACAGTAACGGCGTCTTCTAATCTCACAAATGAGGTAAGCATCTGTGAAACTGATCGATACTTTACCGCCTGCGCTGGATGTCGTCCATTACAAGCAAACGACCTTCCCTGTAAGCCCGCCTTTCTTCGGGGAACAACGACATGATCAAAAATGATCGCGACGTCGTACGACTGAGGATTCCTGAAGGCAAGAAATCAGTCACGCAGTCAGTGAAAACCACCGCCCCCGCTGGCGGGCTGTTCCTCCTGAAACGCATCACCCCTGCCGGTAGCGAGGTGCTAACCTGGTTTTTCAGACACGGCGGCAAACGTTACGCTGTCGGTAACTCAAAAACGGCCTACGCTACTGCCTGCGAGCTTTACGGCTTAAAGGTGGCGCAAGTGCTACGCAACGAAGTAAAACCCGCAGACGTACGCCCACGGTGGACAATGGACACGCTGTTCAACAAGTGGATCGACGCTGAAGGGACACCAGGCGCAGCGATAGACCTTTCTCGTCTATGGCGCAAGCATTGGTCGCCAGTATGCGGCAAACTTGTAGCGGTAGAAATGAACTACCGGCGCATTGTGGAGATCGTAAATGACGTGCGCGCCGGTATGATTGATCGTGATGGCAAGGTACAGGCTAATGCCTTAAGCCGTGGCGCGCGTTTTATCCCACGCATGTTCACTTACGGCTTCAAACACGGTATAGCGAACGAACAAGATGAACCGATCTCTGTTCCACAAACCCTGAAGGCCAGCATCGACAAAAACCAGCTTCCGCCGAAGACTGAACCGCGACAGGCTACCTTAACCGCGCAACAATACCGCGAATTGTTTCACCAGTTGCCCGACAACGCGGCAGGAAATGCGCTGCGGGTCGTTATGCTGACAGGTCGGCGTAAGCGTGAGGCACTCGAAATGGTTCGGCAGGAACTACGCGGCGACGTTTGGGTTATTTCAGGAAAGCGCGCGAAGAACGGCAAACCGCAGGAAGTGCCGATCTTTACCAGCCTTCGCACGGTGCTGGAGCGTTCGACTAACGAAATCGGGCGCTTATGGGATGCGGGCACAACGACGCCGAACTTGATATTAAACCGGCTGAACATGATGGCCAGTTACGAAGACGAGAACGGCGAACGTATAGAAACACCATGCACAGTGCATGACCTGCGCCGGTCGTGGGCTGAATTACTGCGCACTGAATGTAAATTAGACCGTGAGACTGTCGATCTGATGCTGGCGCATACGCCACAGAACGCCGACAGCACGTCTACCACATACCAAAAATTGCGCCTGGATATGCAGAGCGCCGCAGTGATGAACGGTTGGAGAAAGTGGGACGAGTGGTGCAACAGCGAAATGTGTAAAGCGGAGGGATTTTAAAATGGTCAAACGTTTATTTTTAGCGGCAGTGCTGGCGGTGTTCACGGTATCCGCGTTCGCCGAAACAACGGAACGTTGCCGGATTAACTCGGCGGGCGACAAGGTCTGCACAGGCAAGTACGGCAAGATCACGAAGCGATGCCACACATCCGGCAACGGTACAGAAACATGCACCACGTATTAACGGCGTGAACAGTCATTCGCAAACCATTAACGACGAAAGCCCGCTTTAAGCGGGTTTTACACATTATCATCAGAGGATACTAAAGAGGCGTTTTACGGGAAATATGAATCTGATAACATGGAAGGAATGAATCACACTAACAGAAGTGCTCGTTTTTTAACCACGCAAGGAAGAGTGCAATGCCTCCAAATCGCAAGAGCATTACAAACCAAAAAATCAATTCAATTAAAATTCATAAATTAAAATGTATAAATGAATTGAATGAGATTTTTTTCAGTCCGCATCCCCTAACCGCCATTCTTGGTCCGAACGGTAGTGGTAAATCTACCATCCTCCATGCTTTGGCGAGTATATATATGCCGGAAGAGGGTTTCCGAGGTGAAGATAATAAACTAGGTGATTTTTTCCCACGAAGCCCACAGGCAGAATGGAACGGAAGCAGCTTCAATATCAATATATCATATCGCCGCGGTGCCGAACTAATTGAAAATGAGAACAAAAATTACGGAAAATCTGATAATAGAGGCTCTCGATGGGTTCAAATATATGCCAGACGCCCTATGCGAGAAGTTTACTATTTAGGCATTGATAAATGTGTTCCGATGATTGAGTCGGAGAAAAACAATAATGTTAAGTATGAAACAAATAATGTAAGCAATGATTTAATTACCGCTATGCTTGCTAACGCATCTTACATACTAAACAAACAATACACTAGCTTTAATCAACATCAAAAACCCAACGGTTCTACATTCATCGGCGTAGAAATTGCTGGGCTCGCATATTCGTCACTTAGCATGAGCGCAGGCGAACAGAAAATATTCCTTATCCTTGAAACTGTTTTTAAAGCGGATAAAAATGCTCTCATTTTAATTGATGAACTCGATTTATTGCTACATGATGAAGCGTTAAAAAAGTTAATTTTCGTTTTATCTGAACATGCAAAGGATAAAAATAAACAGATTATTTTCACTACACACCGTGAATTATTAATAAGCATGGCTGACAGAGTTAATATACGTCATATTGTGTCGCTAGATGCTCGTTCTTATTGCTTTGAAGAAACCAAACCTGATGCTATAAATAGATTAACCGGTGAACAAGTCACTCCTATCGAAATTTACGTTGAAGATGATGTTGCAAGCGCGATTACTAGAAAAATTTGTTCTTCGCTTCAGGCTAGTAGATATGTGAAAATATTTATGTTTGGAGCAGCGACCAACGCTTTTACACTGCTTTCCAGTTCTCTCATTAGGAATGAGGATGTTTCAAGAAAAATATATGTATTAGATGGTGATGAATATAACACGGACCAACTAAAATCCGCAGCAGTAGATAGGGTACTAACAGGTACAGAAGAAAGAACTGCCCAATTAAAAGAACTGGCTCGAAATAAAGTTATACAATTTAATCTGCCTGATAATGTTAAGCCTGAAGCATTTCTTCATCGATTAATAACAACGATTTCCACTGATGGCTTGGAAAACGATGCATTAGAAATTATTGAAATTGCAAATAATATCCGCTTTGAACTGGATGCGCACAGATATATAACTAATATCATTAATAGATTAGGTTTAGAACGAGCATCAGGGTTAGCTAAGATCATCGATCTCGCATCAAAACATCCTGATTGGAACCATTACACCCAAAGCGTTTCTGATTGGCTGACCCCCTTGGTAGAAGAATTAAGAGAGCGTGAAGACTAACCGGTTGCTACCATAAAAAAAAATCCACTGGACTGATAAGTCATTCGACCTTTACACAGCGGCTTAAGAGAATGCTGGCTTTACGATGTTGGTTAGCACTCTCAGTCAATGCTACATGTAAAGGTCAATGAAGTGGATTTTACCGGATGCGAATAATGGGTGCTTTTTTGGGTGCATTAGGACGAAGGATGCCGCCAATACTGGCTATGACATCCCCCAGATCAGGTGGTACGGGTATTTCTCAGCCCATCAGCGATGGGGCACCCCGAGTCATGAAAATTGAATCTCTATACTTTTTGCCAGCTTAGGGGAAGTTGCTTGCTGAAGCAAGCCCGCCCTTCCGGTTATCGCTTCTTCACGCTGTACCCCAGCTTGTACCTCAGTTTGTACCCCACCACAGAAACAAAAAAAGGAGCCGTTAAGCTCCTTTGTGACATAACCCAAGATCTCATGGATTCCGAGATTCAGTTTTGCGTTCTGTTTTTCTACGTCGTTCAAAGGTGCGGATTACACCCCAGATAAACAGGAACAGCACATACCAGTAAAGCGCGGTGATCATACGCGAGTGTCCTGGTTCCAGTAGGTTGCTACCGTCCTCAGAGACACCGCCATTTCTTCCGCAGCCTTTTTCTGAGTTAGTCCTTGCGCCTTGTATTCCAGAACCTTCAAACGCGTTTCATGCTGCTTTCCAGCTTTCTTGATTCCAAGGCATTCGATGGTTGAGCCAGGGAAGTAATGGTTTTTGAGGTATTCCGCTGCCGCCATGTCGGGAACGACAAACACGAGAGGGTGATCGGTATCAGTGTTGCGAATGGATGTTCGGCTAAGAAACTGGTAGCACCGTTCAAAATACATTGCCTGCCGCTTCTTCTCCATCACCGTTTCAAAATCCCAACCGATACGTTCGCAATAGTCTGCCCATCGCTTACGGTCTTTATCGCCCAGATTTGCACATCCGAGGAACACGGCACAATGAATGCTCTGATAGCTGTTTATCCCGTAGCTGGACATTGAAACGTCAACACCACCCATGCGATCACCAAGTTCAGTGAGTCCAATGGTCTTAAAATCGCAGATAGCTTTGTCGTTGTTGGTTGCAAAGATAAAATCCTTTCCGACGATTTGGCGTATTTCCCTCAAGTGGTTGTTAAAGATATTAGCGAGTTCTGACTGCCCCGCTCTTTTGATATCTTCTGAGAGGACAGCAACGATTTTGATAGGCACGTTTTTATGTTTGCGTCTCTCGGGATCAGGCTGAAGGTGTTCACCCGCTTCCTGAACCGCCATCTGAGCGACGTTCTCTGCCATCCAGACAAACCCACTGCGATTCACGCCAGCGCCGAGCACAGTGAAGCTCTTCGCCCATGTTGCGGCCTTCAGTATCGGATTATAGGTGTAGGCAAAGAAGCTGTATGACGAATCACATTCGGTGTGCATCACACCACAACCGTCGAGCGCCACGTAAAGAACCTTCTTCAAGTTATCACTGTTAGCGTGCTTCTCGTGGTAATACTTGTACAGATTGTCGTAGTGCTCTTCGCGCAGGTACAGAAGCCCGTTTCGTTCTTCCAGCCATTCCAGGAATGGGAAGTTTTCTGCCGTCCTGTCAGCATGACGGATCGTTGCTTCTGCTCCAAACCAGCCATCAGGGATCTCGTCAATCACCACATTGTGTTCTGCCAGTAGAGAACGCATCTCAAGATTGAACGTAGCGAGGTGGCAGTAGTTGGTGAAACATTCATGGGTTGTTATCACAACATTTATCTGGAAGCTATCAGCCAAAGTACTTTTCAGGTTGAGAGTCGCCCCTTCAACGAAAATGTGATGGTTTGAGATTCTAAAATGATTCAGATCTTGCTTGAACTGATCGGCTAAAGCGTGGGTTGGTACTACGATTAAGAACTTTTCTGGGACAGCTTCGTTCTTGAAGCTCAGGATGTACTCTTTCAGACGGTGGCTCTTTCCTGAGCCGCAAATCGCATTAACGAAGTTTACTACTGGTTTCTTTTCGGTCATTCGGTTCCTCTCGGTTTAGGACTGCTGTTATTAATTCACTCACCAGCGCAGCGGCTGACTTGTCTTCACGGTTGGCACGTTCAACAAGCGCCTTGTGGGTTTCATCGGTGAATCGGATGTTCATTCGGTTGTTCCTCGTTACGTAAACTCTCTTGAAGCTGCTCAATGCGGTAGCTGATCAAGGCCACCCTGAACATCTTGCGTCGTTCGTCGGAGAGATTTTTGTTGTGGGAGTATTGCTGGCAAATCTTGGGAAGGAGCTTTCCGCTACGCAGAGCTTCGAGCACATCAGTTTTCGTTTGGTACATGTACCTCCTTATTATAACGATTGTTAACTACCTACTATTCATTGTACATCGAATCGGTTGCAAAGTCAACTATTTTATGATCATTTTCAACACGTTAATAAAACAAGCACGATTTGAGATTGCATTTAACATAAATAAATGTTAGTTTTGCCAACCTTTATTTGAACGCTTCTTTTTAAAAAAACAAGCAAATAAAAAATGAACGTTAACAACTCAACTATGAGGATTTATTGACTACAAAACATACAGGAGGATTAATATGACAGATAACCAGGGACTTTCCCCAACCGAAGTTGAAGCACTCTTCACAGAGACATTTACCACCCACTCCAGCACTACCCCAACGCAAGTAACGAACACCATCGAACAGATGTTTGATAGTCTCGTGCCGTATTTCACCGAAGTAACGCATCCACAGAAACGCAGCAGACACCCCAAGGTGCTGACTTTCACCACCGATCATAAACAGATGTGGGCATACCTCAGAAGCCAACAGAGCGAGATAGCCGGATGTGTGATGTTCGACCTAAGTTGTGCGGCCCGTGACCTCGGTATGACGCAAAAACGAGTGATTACCGTCATTGGCGATCTGGAAAATGCGGGCTGGATAATCTGTCGGGACATTGGCAACCCCGGCACTGGAACCTATCAGATCACCATCCAGGACATTGAAACCATCGTTTCATTATGTAGCTCCATTACTTACGCCCAGCCGACTACCCTAACGATGGATGCGTTAAGAGGCGCTCGCCTGCTCCATTAAGTCGCTAACGCGGCGGCAGCTCCGATAATGTTAGCAATGAGATTTCCGGCTTATTATGCAAGTAAGCCGATCTTATGGCTATGCCATTTGCACAAGTAACCTGATACAGAGGGTGCAGAAAAGTCTAAAGTCTCTTTAGAGTTATTTGCATCTTCGGTAAAAGTGAAGGCTTACAATGGAACACTATCGGTGTGGAGTGGTTGCATAAACTCATTTTTTTAAGCGTATCTTGCACAGTTAACGCATGGGCGAGTTGTACGAGCACATAAAATGGAATCAATAACTGTTTATTATTTAAACAGTAGTTAGCGGTTTTGTTGGTTTTAATGTTCATTATGTGAGCAATGCGAGCATAGCAGATTACTTTTACAGGAGAATCACTCCTTAAAATCGCTTCTGGTGCAAAGGTTGCTCTCCTGTAATTGATATCTTTCATGCTCCGCATTACATGCTACTCATGCAGCATACTTTTCATGGTCGCAGTGCTCACCATGAAACAACTCTCCATAGAGCCGGAAAAGTTGACTAAATTACAAGCGATAATCAACTAATAAATGATGATTATTAATAGGTTTAATCTATGCTAATTCTACTCATATTAACCAGTCTATAACACTCTTACAGCGCTTTAACCTATTGATGAAAATCCCTCCACCCCTTATTCTATAAGGGTTTCAGCACAATCGAAGAAAAAAACATGATTCTTTTGCTAAGCAACTCCACCTAACTTGGAAATTTAAACAAACCTATATTTTAAGCCCCCTTCACTCTGAATCTACAGTATCAAACGTCTTCGCATACGGGCATTTTCCTTTGGTAACGTAGGTGAACAGATAGATGCTGTTTTCGTAGGTGCAAAGCGTCTTACCATTCTCGGTCGTATCCTGCTGGGGATCGGTTATTGTGATCTGTCCTGCTGCTGCCATCTGTGAAACCAGTAACCCAAATATCACTATCAGTGCTCTTCTCACTGCATTTCTCCTGTGCATGCTCTTTCGTCTATCAAGACTCATCCATAGCGAAGAACTGTGCAAGACATTATAGTTTCAACATTGATCAATTTTATCGATCGATAAATGATAAACCGATCGTTTTTATCAATTGATGGTTTTATACTGATTCCCGATGAATGTCTAACACCAATCGAAAAAAGGAACGCTATGAAGGGGATAACTCTTGCTGCACTCTTACTGCTGCCTCTGTCAACTTATGCAAGCTCCTATCAATGTGAAGCTCTTCAGCAAGGGCAACTGGGTAGCAATGGGAAGACAGTCACAGCACAATCCAGCATTGAAATTGATGGTTCTCAGATGCACTTCAGTTTAAATAACGCAAGCTGGGATCTCTCGTACATCGGGGAGAAGCAAATTGCCAAGCTCTATAGCACCGACAACGGCAGTGTCGCCGTGTCTTTCATTGACGGCAACCCGCTCATTTTTGTTCTGCATCTGGTTAATGATGACGGTAGAAAAGGCACTTACAACCTCAGCGAATGCTCTGAGCTATAAGGGGCGGTAATGAAAAAACTATTCGCAGCCGCCATATTTTTGTCAGTGATACCGAACGCTTATGCATTGAGTCATGGAGATACCGCCACCCTAAAAGAAGGAACATTTAACTGTAAGAAGCTGACCGACTTTTACGAGATGATCAGTTACATCCAGGACAAAGACCAACAGGGTATGATGGGCCTCATCACTTCCGGTAAATGCCGTCTCCTAAAAGAATCGATGACAGTTGAGATTCAGAACGTAGACGATAAGGGGTTTGTTTTCTTCATTACCCCAGGTGGTCATGGTGGATGGTCAGCCACACAGTTCTTCAAAGAATAATCATCTCATGCAACGACTGGCGTGTGTGATCACGCCATTTTCATCTTCGCTCGTCAAAACGAATTCAACTCCTCGTTTCAAGTCTCAGAACCATCTCCTTTTAAGACCACATCGACGCAACCACAGAATGCGGTTTCGCCTTATCTCAAAAGGTTGATCTTTTATTTTGAGACAGTTATTATTTTGATACTACCTTTTGAGACTTAGAGAACATCATGACTACTGTGATCGGATACGTGCGAGTTTCCACCAGCGACCAGAACGTTGAAAACCAGAAGCAGCAGATTGCCGATGCTGGTTATAGCGTCACTCGCTGGTTCAGCGATGAAGCGGTGAGTGGTGCAGTTAAGGCAGGAGAACGTCCAGGGTTTGGTGAACTACTAAGCTATGTGCGAGAAGGCGATACGCTGATCGTGATTGCTATAGACCGCCTGGGGCGTAACACGATTGATGTTCTTTCCACCGTGGAAATGTTGCAGACAAAAGGCGTGAAAGTTGTCAGCTTGCGTGAAGGGTTCGACCTATCAACACCAGTTGGTAAAGCGATGCTGACTATGATGGCAGGACTTGCCAGCCTGGAAAAAGATCTGATAGCAGAACGTAGAACAGCAGGAATAAAACGTGCACAATCAGAAGGTAAGCATTGCGGCAGACCTATTAAAGCGACAGTTGAACAGGTACAAGAGTTGTTAGCACAAGGTTTACCACCAGCAGCAGTCCAAGAAAGGTTAGCGATCAGCAAAGCCACCTTCTACCGATTAAAGACATCCGGTCATCTCTCCGATATTTGAAAATTGTGTAGTTTAAAATTGGGGGGCAGGAAAAAAGTGCTGAGCAGTCTAAGTAAACGCGTAGATCATCAATCAATTCCGCCTCTATCATCCATGATGTAAATAAATTCACAAACATCCATTTGGGATAGGAATGCAATAACACCCATCCTTGGATCGGTTTGATAAATATGAATATTTCATTGATTCAGTACATAAAAGACCCTATTGTTATCATAGAAACTGTAGCCCCTCACACATTGAGTTCCACTTTTGGGAACACATTGACATAGCAATCAAAGAACACTAAGATGTTCCCATATTAGGAACAAATTATGAAGTTGCTTGGAAGAAATCGGTTGAACCAGCTTAAAAGTAAGAGTTCCGCCACTAAAGTTTGGGTAACCGCATGGTCATCTGAGATTGATTCATGCAGTTGGAAATCCGTTGATGAGGTGAAAGATCGATTCCCATCAGTCGTTTGTATTGAGAATTGTATGTTCACATTCAAAGTTGATGGCTGTGATATGGTCATTGAAACCATCATGGATTTCAATGCGTTGACTGTATTGATTATTGCTGTAAAGGTCACATGAATGGATATTAAAGTTATAAAGACAGAACAACAGCATCAGGACTACCTGGAGCGAATCCATTCTTTGATGCTTATGATGCCACCGACTCGCTCGGACGAGCATGAAGAACTCGAGCTTCTAATCACGGTCGTAGAAGCCTATGAAAACTCGAAGTATCCGATTGAGCCACCTGATCCTATTGATGCAATTTTGTTTAGGATGCATGAAAAGGGTTTAAAACAGGTTGATCTCGTTCCCTATTTGGGAACAAGAAGCCGTGTTTCTGAAATTCTTTCCCGGAAGCGCCCCTTAACAGTCTCAATGATTAAAGCCTTGTCCATTGGATTGGGGATTTCTACTGATACACTGATAGGCATAAATTCAGATGATAATCAATCTCATGAGGAAGGTGTAGATTGGTCCAAATTTCCCTTAAAAGAAATGATCAACCGTGGATGGATTGCTGAAAACGGAAATGCTCTAAAAAGTTCGGCTGAAGACATTATCAAAGGTTTTATAAACCAGTTAGGCTGGCAAAGCGGAACCCTTTCTTTCAAAAGAACATTGTCTGGTGATGCTTACTCGCCTTCAACACAATATGCATTGTATGCGTGGGTTAGTAGAGTTGTGCAGCAAGCGCGGAAGAAAAAAAACTCTCTCGGGATTTTCGACCCAAATGTGTTATCGGCAAGTTTTCTACGAGATCTCGCACAGTTAAGCTGGTTCGAAAAAGGCCCACTTCTTGCGGTAGAATTTCTCGAGAAACATGGGATAGCAATTATAATAGAGCCAAGTTTAAAAGGTACTCGTATTGATGGTGCCGCATTAAAAGATATTGATGGACAACCTATCATTGGCCTTAGCCTAAGATATGATCGTCTTGATAATTTCTGGTTTACTTTGCTTCATGAAGTCGCTCATATCTGGAAGCATGTTCATAATGAAGAAACATTTCTGGATGATTTAGATGCATCTTCGGATGATAAAAAAGAATCAGAAGCAAATAGGTTGGCAAGGGAAGCATTTATACCAAGAGCCGTCTGGAAAAGAAGTGATGCTTATATATCCCCAACAAAAGAAAACATAGACATTTTATCAAGGGAGTTAAAAATAACACCAGCAATCATTGCGGGAAGATTAAGAAGAGAGTTAGGAAATTACCGTCTTTTTGCAGATCTCATCGGTCAGGGTGAGGTTAGTAGAATTTTATCTACAGCAGTTATCGAATAGCTTCCGGAGGCCGTTATATGTATCCTACTTATGTTCCTATACTGAAAGCAAAGCCTGGTGAATTTGCGGCATTAGAAAAACTTAAAACTGCATATTCACAAAGGATAACACCTTTTTTCGAGATCCCTAAATTCACACAAAAAATGCGTGAACAGGCTTATTATCGTGACTCCACCCAGCCTAAAAAACATTATCTCGATAAGATTTCAAATGAAATTTCAAAATCATGTAAAAGTTCGGCAATCTTTTTTGATCATTTTGAATGGAAGCCAAATGAATATACCGAAACAGGAGAGCATGTATACGGTTACATGTATCGTAAACTCTCAGAAAGTGGCTTGAAAGTTCATCCAGTTGTGGGATTTGACCGATGGGATGATGTTGATTATCAGAATGCGTTGTGTAATTTATCCATTGCAGACGACACATATTTTTGTTTGCGTATTGACTCGGAAACAATAGAAGATGCTTATGATGAAGATTATTTCAAAGATAGCATTGACAGCATAATTCAGGGATTAAATCTCACAAACCAGCAAATCATCATTTTGCTTGATTTTGGCGATGTTACTAAAAAATCTATCGTTTCATTACTTGCAGATCTGCAACATCTTCTTAAGATTGTCAGTGAATATAAATTTAGCACTGTGATGATGGCTGGTGCTTCATTTCCAATGATTATTAACGAAGCCGTTAAGGATGAAGATTCTACTGACTATGTCGAACGCCGTGAAATGGTTGTTTGGAAAACACTTATGGAAGATAGTAATCACAACCTCATATTCGCGGATTATGGGATACGAAATCCTTCAGCAGCAGATGACATTATTGCAACTCATGCAAATGGGAAAATTCGTTACACTATTTCTAATAGATATTTTGTGGCTCGAGGACATTCTAAGCAAAAAGGCAATAAAGGTGAGCAAATTTATGACCTCGCCAAGGTTATTGTAAATTCGTCTCATTACTTAGGGCCGGAATTTTCATGGGGCGATGAGAAAATACTTGATTGCAGTATGAAGAAATTGAAAGGCAGGCCACAGGACTGGATCGGATTTGATACTAATCATCACATCAGCTATGTTGTTGAAGAAGTCTTAGAATTCAACCGTATCAAAGCAGCAAAACATGCAGAAGAAATATAAATTGTAAATTGACGATGCCCACTGATGTGGGCATCTTCTATTTCATATAGTTATACAACACTAACTGACAGTTATATTGCTAATGAGGATCACCATATTTTTTATAGTCGTACACACAGAGTAAACGCCTATAATCTGTTCCTTTTTTGTCTGGCATCGAACGTAAAAGCCCTTCGACATCATCAGGAACAATAATATTGTTCCATGTTGACCATATAATAGAATTTATTTTATTAGTTCGAGTTATTGATTCATCGGAATAAATATCACCCCAATTATCATGCGTATTTTGCACAGCAATTGGCAAACCAGCAAGATACTCTTCGATTTTTCTTCTTTGTTGATTTTTAAGCGGTTCACACTTAGCAAGCTCATGGCAAACCTGACAGAAGCCATATATTGGAAACCATTGGGTAGATGTTATATTTATTTTGTCGATCAATTGTAACAATTGATGGTTTGATTCATCAATTATATCAAAATAATCCGTCATGAAATTCGACGAGTTCTTATGCTCGTATTTTATAGAATTATTTGATCCTATTACTAATATTTTATCGCTATTATTCAGAGAGTCGATATCCTCTGTAATATTGACTTTTATACTGGTACCATCATCATGTACACCAGAATATATATCCTTAACAATACTTTGAACTTTCCGTATATCCATAGCAGACACTGGTAGATTCAAGTTAGATAGTGATCTATATATTTCTATAAAATCATCTGTCTTTATTTTATTAATTCTTATTGTGGAAAAACCTTCTAAATCAATGTCATGCTCAGTAATATCATGTGATGCTGAATCTTTTTCAAACTCAACCAAGAGAA
Source organism: Citrobacter sp. RHBSTW-00029 (assembly GCF_014104295.1). Taxonomy (NCBI): domain Bacteria; kingdom Pseudomonadati; phylum Pseudomonadota; class Gammaproteobacteria; order Enterobacterales; family Enterobacteriaceae; genus Citrobacter; species Citrobacter sp. RHBSTW-00029. Next base: position 1,072,727 of record NZ_JABXRT010000001.1, on the reverse strand, counting down.
AGTTATTTCTAATACGTTGTGCAGTAAGTGAGTTTGGTTCGACATAAGTAAAAATAGTTTTCAGTAAGCTCTTTATGTTTTCATCACCAATTCCATACCCCATGAATATAATAGGGTTATGAATGAAAATTGAGAGTAATTGAGCACGAATTAACTCATACTTGTTATCAAAATGAGCATAGTCATCTTCAGTTATGATGATTTTAGATGGGTCTTTAATACAGCCATGAATCTTGTATACTGAACCATAGGGATTGCTCAACAATATATCATTCCCTACTAACGGTTCAAAGCTAAATACGTCTTCAACAAGACCATCATAGTTTGTAGTTATAACTGAGCCTACATTTTTCCTGATTTTCTTTAACTCTGCCAATTCCTCTTTTTTATTCTCTCTATAATCAAGGCTCCCTACTAACTTTGAAATGTATATTTTAAATCTGCTCAGATTATTTTCACGTTCCATCTCAGCATAGAAATAATCATTTATCTCTTTAAATTTACCATTACGATCTTCACCTAATGCTTGGTTAAATGCTTTTTCTAATTTAGTAGCAATTAGGGAATAGTTATATTTACCATCAACTTGGCATTCAGCTTTAATATCTAAATAAAACTCATTATTTCCTTTCAACTCAAAAGCAATATACTTTAACAATCCATCCCATGTATGCGAATTGTTAAGATATCTCAAACTAACACCTGCTCCGATGAAAAGCACTGGGTGGTTGCGATACTGGCCTATAAATTCCCGGATATTCATGTCACCCCCTCTGATAAGTCAGAACATTCTATCTTGACTGCTTGACAAATCAATCATGTAGACAAACATATATGAGCTAAGATAGCCCAGTAGCCATCGCTGACTTTGCGTCCCTACGATTGATTTCTCATGTCTTCGATGTTAGACCCAGCAAAGTCCATCAACTACATAGGAGACTGTAGATAGAGGAAACGTATGTAAATATCGTTTAGTGATCCCTCCGCTCTTCTCATGGCCTACTGTTTGCTGCAGGTGCAGGATGTTTTTCACCCATCCAGCCATAGCTGTAGAACAAACTGAGTGACGGATGGAATGCAGTAATCGCCGTTGTCCATAATCGTCCAGATAAGGAATACCCAACTGATCTCGAACATCAGCAAAGACTTTACCGATCTTAGTCATGTTTGTACCTGCCACTTCTGAAAAAATCCGCTCTTTCCACTGGCGATCAACGTACTCCATGAAACCCCATTCGATTAACTTAGGGTGGATGACTACCTGCCTCGTAGCGTTCTCAGTTTTCCCCTGCCCTCCTTCAGCAATCAGGAAATAGTAACGCTGGCTATCTTCGTCAAATTTAATCTGTGACTTCTCCAGCTTTCCTATCTCGCCTCTTCTCGCTCCCGTGTATGCCAATAACAACGTGATCCATTTTTGCCAATTATCGGGTTGCTTAAGCGCCCACCCTACAAACTTTTTCATCTCGGCTGTACTGTATGCGCCAAATCTTGCTTTCGATGGTGCAGCCACTACTCCATCAGTTGGCGATTTCAGCAAAACGTCTTTGCTTTCAGTAAGAAAAGTTTTGAACAGTGATTTGTAGAGCTTTAGATGTTTATGGATGGCTTCAACCCCAACCAGTTCATCAGCTGGGACATCGTCACATTCTATCAATTGCTGAATGCTCATTGAGCGATAAGGCTGTACAACGCGCTTAGGGAGGTTCTCAACAACTTCCATCACCTGTTTAATGTCCTGTTTGCTAATCGTCGCTACATCAGTTTCCCCTCCCAAGACCGTTAACAGCACTTCCATGTATCGCTCATTTGCCATTGAGATCGATTTCGTCCAGTTGCGTCCCTTTTCGTCTTTGTACATCGTCCACGCATCCGAGAGAGTTAGCACTTTTTCCGGTTCGGCTGGCGGTTGAGATTCCACGATTTCAACAGGAGGAGCGATCTGCTGGTGGGCCAAAAATGGATTTCTCGCAGCCTTGCGTTCTGACGCAATCAGATTAGACAAAAATGATTCGAACACGAGGAGCGGCGTAGCTAATGATTGAACAAAAGGAATGTGTGGCGTAACGCCAATCATCAAAGCAGATGCTTCACGATAGCTGTCAGTGAGGAGAGATTTCTTATACATCTTGCCATTTGAAAGCCGGATTTGCAGGTAGTAGTTGCCGTTTCGCTGAAACGTGTATGGAAGAGTTTTGTACCCCATGAATACACCCTTTTTGTACCTCAAGTGCATTACGCACCGACAAAAAGAGAGTCAATCTCATGATAAGTAGGCCGAATTTCGGCCCCCTACGCTGGCATTATCCAGATCAGGTGGTACGGGTATTTCTCAGCCTTCACGCGGAAGGGCACCCCGAGTCGTTGAAACACAAATATGATATTCAGGTTTCAGCAACAGGATACTGTCTGCACGCCATGTTGTAAATTGCAGGCCAACATTGCCTACATATCTGCACTTCATTTACACTTTTTACGAAATAACTGGGGTACACACAAAATAGTGCTTGTCAGATATCCTGTAAGCCAGAAATGATACACGACTGATTTTGATGACCCGAAGAGGTAGAAAGGATGGGTATGAAAAATAAAATGTTGCTGGGCGCACTTCTGCTTGCGAGCAGCGTCGTCTGGGCCGCGCCAGCCGCAACAGCAGCCCCCACCGGTATCGATAAGTATGAGCTGAGCAGCTTTATTGCTGACTTCACCCATTTCAAACCCGGTGACAAGGTTCCACCACTGTATCTCACCGAAGAATACACCATTAAGCAGTGGAATCTGCGCAACCTGCCCGCACCGACGCCAGGCACCCACTGGACCTACATGGGCGGCGCATATGTGCTGGTCAATGATGCCGACGGTAAAATCATTAAAGCCTACGACGGCGAGATTTTTTATCACCGGTAAAAAAACACGCACTCGTTCTTATGGGGGAGTGCGTAAATAGCATAAAACTTGACCTATATTAATCGTAACCGATCACCACTTTGACACGGCTTAATATGTGACCGGAGTGGTATTCCCCGTATGGAAAATACTTAAATTTTAATGGGATAATGTAACTATCAGCTATCGTTTGCCCCCATTTAGCAATCTCATATCGATTATTATCAAGGTTTACTGTTACACCATTCAGTTCCATTTTAAACCCGATATTCCCAGCACTATCATCACCAATATATTCATTCCCCAATACATCACCAATGCGGTTTTGAGACTCAAACCGGTAATATATGTTCCTGGATGAATACCCTAACGTATTATCGCATTTAATTTCAATTTTATTATCAGCATTTTCTGCAATGGCATTCTGCACACTACTGTAATTTATATCATTAATTTTCACAGATGTATCAGGAAAGTAACAGGTAGTGGGTGTGTAATTAAATTCAACTTGAACATTTTGTGCTAAGTTATACTTTCCTCTATCCGTTCCATTTGCCTCAACAAAACGCAGCGTGGAGTTTAGTGACACAGGATTGTTAATGACTGCGGCGACAAATGCCTCAGGCGCGGTTATAATCTTATATTCAACGCCGTATTTTAAGGCCGCATTAATATCAGAACCCATATAATTGAAATAATACACAGTACCAAAAACACCTTTCTCTTCTTGTTTCTTAAATGAACCACTAATGTTTTTTCCTATTCTCACTGCCACATAGACATAATCATTACCCTCCCCTGATGAAACCTTAAAATATTTCACTTCATTATTTTCTATTGGTGTTACTTGCAACCCACTACTCGCATATTGGCAGTGATATTTTTGCGAACTAAGAAAATTGACATATTTTAATGTAGATGGGGTAAACTCATTAAACTTTGCTTTATTTAGATCCACTTTAATTGCCTCCCCCGTCGCGGTGAGATTATTACTTCCTGTATTAACTAAAGAATAATCACCTGAATAACACATCGCCGAAACATAAAACGACGTTAAAAACAAGAACAGACCAATGACAAATCGCATAATTGGCTCCAATCACCGACAAATATAAACTTTACTTTCATCAATCGTTTTGCCGAAAGTGATTGAGCATGAAAGTCCCTGTTGTTTATCGACCGCCACTTTTATCACCGATGGCACTTCATTGGTGCGAATAAAAAGCTGGCTTCCCTGGCCTACTACGCCAATATTGTGTCCATGATTGTCTTCAACTTCATAACCAAACGTCAGCGGTAAACCATCAGGGCGCTGCGCCCGGATATACCACGGTTTACGCTGGTCAGTATCAAATGTTGTCAGCACTACCGCACCGCGATATGGCGCAACGTTGCGGCGGTTCCCCTGCAGATCGGTTTCACTATTGGTATTGGACACATCCAGCATCAGATGGTTTTCGCGATAAGGCGTTAAGCCGTCGTAAACCACCACGCCATTGTGGTCAGTGGTGCGATATTTCTGCCCGTTCACATACGCCCCTTCCAGACCAGGCGCATGCATGACGGCAAACGTTTCTGACAGTCTGTTGGCTAAATTCACGCCACCAGACCAGGCCACAAGGCCACCTGAAATACTGCCGCCAGTTTGTGTGTATTTAGACGACTGACTGTAGCTGCCGTTAAGCGTCGCAACTGGCGCATTCCACGTCAGATTGCCGCCTGCTGTTGTTTCGCTACCCTGCCGTTGATGGCTCAGATTCACCCCATAGTTAAACTGATCGCGACTGCCTGCGGTGCCCGAAAGTCCGGTATTGTTGGACGCAAAACCATCATCATCAAACGTCGTGGAATTAGACACATATAAATGCCTGCGTGGAGCGCTAATATCATCTCCCCAATCGAAAGGTATAGAGATAAAGACGTTAAAACGTTTATCTTCATGATGCTCTTCATCGTAAGTCTGGCTGGCGGAAAAGGTATAGCTAATCCGTTGCCAGCTATTGGAATAACTCACCTGATAATCTTTACTGTTACCGCTCCGTCCCCAGTAATCGCGCCACAGCGTACTGAGCGAAAACGAGCCCCAACCTTGCGGCAAAGACTGGCTGACGTTAGCCGAAAAGCTGTTTTTACGACCAAAATCATTCTGGTAATAATCCGCGATGTCGTACACATCATTTTCATCGCGATGGTAGTTGTTCTTATTGTTTGCCCAGACATGATCGTTAAATGTCCGATAATCCCGTGATGAGTAGCGATAAGCTGCCAGGCCAAAACGGGTGGCGGTTTGCGTCAAATATTTGTTATAGGCAATCTGGTAGCTCTGCCCGTCAAACACATCACCATTATCCTGTTTGCTGTGCGATTGTGTCGCATCGACGGAAATCGCGCCGATACGTGTATTCCAGCCGGTTCCAAGCGTAAACGCATTGTAGTTATCTGCCAGCATGGTGCCGCCATACAGCGTTAACAGATTATTCAGCCCGTATTGGTAGCTCATCTGCGCAAAATCGGTCTGGTTGCTGGCGCCTTCGATATGGCTACGTCCAGCGGCAAAATCATATTTTGAGACCCCCGGCTGCAGCATATTGGGCACCGCAGCGTACGGTACCAGATAGGTTGTTACCGAGCCGTCAGCCTCTTTGATACTGACGTCAAGATCCGCTCCCCCTCCAGCCAGCTGCAAATCAGCAATGGAGAACGGGCCAGGCGGAACCTCTTTCTGGTAAACCACAAAACCGTTTTGTTCGATGGTAACCAGCGCGTTGCTTTGCGCAATCCCCTGAACCAGCGGCGTAAAATTCTGCTTTGAGTTTGGCAGCATCTGCATATCGCGATACAGCCGCACGCCACGAAAGCGCACTGCGTCAAAAATATCTGATGAGGTATACATATCCCCGGCACGCAGAGTGCCCAGAATTTGCGGGATGCCACGTTCCAGATACAGGGTATTACTTTTCCACTCCCCGTTGCTGTCATCGGTTTTGTTATAGCTGGCATCGGAATGCAACTGCCAGCCCAGCAGATTTAACCCACTGGTAAAGCGTGCATAGGTACTTTTACTGTTACCAGAATCCTTATAGTCGCTGTAATACTGGCTGGCATAGTACGAGGTATAGAAGGCATTGATGCCACGATCCCAGTTTTCCGGAGGAACATAGCCATTCTCAAGCTCATCGACATACGCCTGTGGTACGCTGAGATCAAGACGAAACGTGCCGATATTCCAGGCGAAACTGCCTCCCTGTACCGCCTGCTTTAGGGTTGGGCATTCATTCTGCTGGTCCAATGCTTGTGTATTTATCCCCAGACGCGTTAATACGCCACGGGATAAACAGGTGTCATCCGGATTATCCTTAACGGTTATTTCATACTTACCACGCCACTGCTTATTGACGTAGATATCAATATCATATTGGCCTGGCAGTGGTTGGTTATCATCGAGGCGAAAATTTGAGACTTTTTCGCCTTTCATACCGCCCATCATAAAGTGGGTGTCAAACGTATCTTCTGCGGCCTGGGCGTCAATGCCAACCAACAACAGTAGTATTGCCGAAGCAAGCGGAGTCATCCTTAACATAACCAGCTCCTGTTATTTTAGGCTGACGTTATCACTAATATAATTGCCGTGATCGTCAATAATGGTCATTTTATACTGATTGGCATTAGTATTTTTCAATGCCACATTCGCACTGGAGAGCGGAGCAAGCATAATACTTTCATTGTTGATTTTGACATTATTAGCTTTAACTTCTGTCACCGTAACCCAGTTAGCAGCATCATTTCTGATAGAATAACTATTACCACTGCGTGTTAACGCCAGTTTATGGAAAGTATTTTTATTAACGGCGGCAATACCTTTTGGCCGATAAAAAAGTTTAATTCGATTCTGCATGGCGAATTTGAGTACATTTTTTCCGGCGCTATCGGGATTATTCGGTGGAATATCCAGTACATTAAGAAAAAATAAACTCTCTTTATCGTTAGGCAGCGTATTCGGCATTTTTTTAATTTTCAGTTGCTGGCCTGAATCTCCGGGAATCTTCGCTACTGGAGGTGTAAGCATAAAGGGTACGTTAATTTTTTCCGGCGGTAATGACGTATTGCCGTCATCAATCCATGATTGCACCAGTGACGAACGCTCCCCTTGGTTCATCAACTGTACCAGAACTTCATTTTTTTCTGCTGGGTAGATTACGCGAGTACCATAAATCACGATCCCTGCGTGTCCAGAAAAAGAGCATATCACAAGCATTGAGATAAATATTCGTTTCATACGGTGCCATCCAAAATAATGCCGGTAATAATTACCGGCAAAATAATTTATTCAGCCGAAACAGAAAAAGTGACTGTGGCGCTAAGTTGACCATTTTTAACCGGATTTAAATTCAATCGAGAATAGTCGGCATCAAAATTCAAAGTATAGATCTCCCCTTCCCCTCCCAGCGTTTTATTTAAAGATGAAATATCAATAACGCCAGTTTTATCAATATGCTTTTCGTCCATTTTAAGTTTGAAACCAACGTTAGTATCCACCCCTGTTGACGGTTTAATAATGCCGCCATCACCAAAAACAACATTTGTGATATTAATGCTTGTTAACTTCGAATTCCCAGGGCAAATTATCTTCATATTTGTTGCTTTTTGGGCATTGCCTTCAACCACCTCCCCGACCGCTTTATTGGCGAAAAGTGATGCATCAACGGCATTCAATTGAAGAATTTCAGAGTCTTTGCCACTGTCAAAATAGCAAGAAGATCCTTTAATTTCCCCATTAATAGTTAGAGTACCCTCTTCATTATTAGCAGCAAAAAACCCAGCGCTCATAAATACAGCAGACAAGACAGCAGCAGAAATAATTGAACGTTTCATAATATCTTCCTTAATGAATTAATTTCGATTTGTTAAGAGGGGTTATCTCTTGAAATTAAATTCTCACAGGTGAAACGTTGCCGCAATGTAAACACGTTGTTTTATTGATTTAAAACAAGTTACAAATCGCAATATACATGCAACAAATAAATCAGGATTTTTATTATTTTCAGAATTAATAAATTTATGCGATTAACTGCCTGGAGAAATTTATTTTATGCATAGAAAACCATATATCATTCATTAAAATGATATATGGTTAATAAAGGCGTTCTTTTTAATCGTAGCGATTGAGTACGATCTGTCGCGTGGTATCGCCAGGGACTGTAACCACTTCCGTCACCACCCCACGTGCAGGTGAAGAAGCGACATTGTTAACAGTTGAAAAATGGAACGTCTTACCACACCGCTGTTGCACGTCGTTATTCACAACATCGGTACTACAGGTTGGTTCGGTTACTCGTCCACTGATTGTTAAGGTCGCGGTATCGGAAGCAAACGCAGATGCACTTATTCCATAAGTCAGAATTATAGTTCCCATCAGCGAGCTAATTTTCATTTTTATCGTCACCTCTGTGGTTAACATCAAATAACATGCAGATGGCCTGTCAGCGTAATACGGGTGAAACGCGCTGTTCAATCCAATGGAAATTATAGATTAATGAGATCAATTTGATCAATTCTAATGATGCATTGAGGGCGTTCATTCAGAAAAAGACATGGTTTATTAAGGCAGTATGAAATATATCGTGGACTTTTTAGCTCGATATATTCACCACATCAATATATCATTGATGTGGTGAATATTTGTAACACTGTTAATTACACGGCGCGGAAGGCGATCTCACCAGGGATAACTTCTCCCTGCCAGTAAAGCTGGGCAGCAACACGCCCTGCCAGGCTGCGGTAAATCGCGGTGAATTCACTGTCAGGACGACTGATAACCGTCGGCATACCGCGGTCGAGATCTTCACGCAAGGAAATATGCAGCGGCATTTGTCCCAGCAGTTGGGTATGATACTGCTCGGCCAGTTTCTGCGCGCCACCCGTGCCGAAAATCGGTTCATGATGACCGCAGTTGCTGCAAATATGCATGCTCATATTTTCAACAATACCCAGCACTGGTACTTCCACTTTTTCGAACATCACGATGCCTTTTTTCGCATCGATCAGCGCAATGTCCTGCGGCGTAGTCACCACAACAGCACCCGTTACCGGAATGTTCTGCGCCAGCGTCAACTGGATGTCACCCGTACCCGGCGGCATATCCAGTACCAGGTAATCCAGATCTGGCCATAAGGTTTCCTGCAGCATCTGCAGCAGCGCTTTACTGGCCATCGGGCCGCGCCACACCATCGCGTTATCGTCAGTGACCAGATAACCAATGGAGTTCGTCGCCAGACCGTGAGACATGATCGGCGCCATATGGGTGCCATCTGGCGAGGTTGGACGCTGGTTTTCCGCGCCGAGCATTGTCGGGATAGACGGGCCATAAATATCGGCGTCCAGAATACCTACCTTCGCTCCTTCCGCAGCCAGCGCCAGCGCCAGGTTCACGGCGGTAGAGGATTTACCCACACCACCTTTGCCGGAACTAACGGCGATGATGTTTTTTACACCATTTATACCCGGCTGGTTTTTCACACGCTTCAGCGTCGCGATGTTATGCGACAGCTTCCAGTCAATGGCTTTCGCACCGGTAATGCGCAGCAGATCGGCGCTACATTGCTCTTTTAAGTCCTCAAACGCGCTATGCCAGACAAACGGCATGACCAGCTCAACGTGCAACGTGTCATCCATCCAGGCGACGTGATGCAACGCTTTAAGCGTCGTCAGATTATGCTTCAGGGTTGAATGCTGAAAATTCGCCAGCGTCCCGGCAACCATCGCGCGCAGGGTCTCTGGTGATTTGGCCTGGGATTGTGCGTTCATCCCGACTCCTTTTTGTTGTTCTGAATATACAATAGTCACCAGGTAGTTTACTCCAACCGCAACAATTATTCATTTACGGATAAATGCCCTTATCGCTTGGCGCAGTAATTACCATTTTGGTACTATCAAAGCCCTTTTCACTACAAAAGAAGTAATTGCCCACTATGACTCAAGTCGCGAAGAAAATTCTGGTAACGTGCGCGCTGCCGTACGCCAACGGCTCAATCCACCTCGGCCATATGCTGGAGCACATCCAGGCTGATGTCTGGGTCCGTTACCAGCGAATGCGCGGCCACCAGGTTAACTTCATCTGCGCGGACGACGCACACGGTACGCCAATCATGCTGAAAGCACAGCAGCTTGGGATCACGCCAGAGCAGATGATCGGTGAAATGAGTCAGGAGCATCAGACTGATTTTGCAGGTTTTGACATTAGCTATGACAACTACCACTCAACGCACAGCGAAGAGAACCGTGAGCTGTCTGAGCTGATTTACACACGCCTGAAGGAGAACGGTTTTATTAAGAACCGTACGATTTCCCAGCTTTACGACCCGGAAAAAGGTATGTTCCTGCCGGATCGTTTCGTTAAAGGCACCTGCCCGAAATGTAAATCTCCGGATCAGTACGGCGATAACTGTGAAGTCTGCGGCGCAACCTACAGCCCGACTGAACTTATCGAGCCGAAATCCGTTGTGTCTGGCGCGACGCCGGTAATGCGTGACTCCGAGCACTTTTTCTTTGACCTGCCGTCGTTCAGCGAAATGCTGCAGGCGTGGACGCGCAGCGGCGCGTTGCAGGAGCAAGTGGCGAACAAAATGCAGGAGTGGTTTGAATCCGGCTTGCAGCAGTGGGATATTTCCCGCGATTCACCGTACTTCGGTTTTGAAATCCCGAACGCACCGGGCAAGTATTTCTACGTCTGGCTGGATGCGCCAATTGGCTACATGGGCTCGTTCAAAAACCTGTGCGACAAGCGCGGCGACACAACCAGCTTTGATGAGTACTGGAAGAAAGATTCCGACGCCGAGCTGTATCACTTCATCGGTAAAGATATCGTCTACTTCCACAGCCTGTTCTGGCCTGCCATGCTGGAAGGCAGTAATTTCCGTAAGCCGACTAACCTGTTCGTTCACGGGTATGTCACGGTAAACGGCGCGAAGATGTCCAAGTCTCGCGGTACCTTCATTAAAGCCAGCACCTGGCTGAAACACTTTGATGCCGACAGTTTGCGTTACTACTACACCGCGAAACTCTCTTCGCGCATTGATGATATCGACCTGAATCTGGAAGACTTTGTCCAGCGCGTTAACGCCGATATCGTTAACAAAGTGGTCAACCTGGCGTCGCGTAACGCGGGCTTTATTGCTAAGCGTTTTGACGGCATTCTGGCTGCTGAACTGGCCGATCCGGCACTGTACAAAACCTTTACCGACGCCGCAGCGGTAATTGGCGAAGCGTGGGAAAGCCGTGAATTCGGGAAAGCAATCCGCGAAATCATGGCGCTGGCCGACGTGGCGAACCGCTACGTTGACGAACAGGCACCGTGGGTCGTGGCTAAACAGGAAGGCCGTGACGCCGACCTGCAGGCAATTTGCTCCATGGGTATTAACCTGTTCCGCGTTCTGATGACGTACCTGAAACCGGTACTGCCGACGCTTGCTGAACGTGTTGAGGCATTCCTGAACAGCGACCTGTCCTGGGATGCCATTGAGCAACCGCTGCTCGGTCACAAGGTCAACACCTTTAAGGCGCTCTACAACCGTATCGACATGAAACAGGTAGAAGCGCTGGTGGAAGCCTCCAAAGAAGAAGTGAAAGCCGCAGCCACACCGGTGACCGGCCCGCTGGCGGATGACCCTATCCAGGACACTATCACCTTTGACGATTTCGCCAAAGTTGATCTGCGCGTGGCGCTGATTGAAAACGCCGAGTTCGTGGAAGGTTCCGACAAACTGCTGCGCCTGACGCTGGATCTTGGCGGTGAGAAGCGTAACGTCTTCTCCGGTATTCGCTCCGCCTACCCGGATCCGCAAGCCCTGATTGGTCGCCAGACTATTATGGTGGCGAACCTGGCGCCGCGTAAGATGCGCTTCGGTATCTCTGAAGGGATGGTGATGGCAGCAGGCCCTGGCGGAAAAGACATCTTCCTGTTAAGCCCGGATGACGGTGCGAAACCTGGTCAGCAGGTGAAATAACAAAAAAGCCGGAGATTATCTCCGGCTTTTTTTTGTTTTTTTCCGGCTGTCGGCTTCGCCTTACCCGGCCTACAAATCCCGTAGGTCCTGCAAGCACCGCGCCGCTGGCCAAAAATCACGACTTCGCGTTATGTACTCGCGCAGTTAAACCGCGCAAGAAATAGCGCAAGAATTGATCGCCACATTCGCGATAGTTCTTATGGTCCGGTGCACGCATCATCGCGGTGATTTCCGGCATCGATACGCGAAATTTCTGTTCGGTCATGATGGCCAGAATATCATCAGTTTTCAGTGAAAACGCGATACGCAGTTTTTTCAGCACCGTATTGTTGTTAACACGACGTTCAATCGCCAGTTCCGGCGCAGAATCATCTTTGCCACGCAGATGATAGATAAGACCGTTCAGGAAACCGGAGAGAATGATATCCGGGCAGCGAACAAACCCGTCCTCATCTTCTTTTGTCATCCAGGTGTCGAAACCTGCTGAGGTGGATTCCATCTCAGCAAGCGCAAGAATGCGCACCATATCGTTATTGTTCGCTTTCAGGGTGTAGCGCAGGCTACGAAGAATATCGTTACTTAGCATAGAGCCTTCAACTGTCGGTGATGCAATAGCGCGCAGTGTACCAGTTTTACAGGCCAATCGCCTCTTTTAGACTTTTGAGGTACCGACGGCTCACCGGGACAGTCAGTCCGTTACGTAAAATCAGCTCAGCCTGACCGTTATCTTCCAGACGGATCTCCTGCAAATGGGCCATGTTGACCAGGTATTGTCGGTGGCAGCGCAGCAGCGGAGTACGGCTCTCCAGCGTTCTGAGCGTCAGCTCGGTGAATCCTTCTTTGCCATCGCTACTGGTCACATAAACGCCGCTCATCCGACTGCTGACAAACGCCACATCATCCATTTGCAGCAGATAGATTCGGCTATGACCGCTACATGGAATGAACTTAAGCGCCTGCTGATGTTCCGGCAGTAACGACACATCCTGCTTCGTGCGCTCCTGACGTAAACGGATCAGCGTTTTCTCCAGCCGCGTTTCTTCAATCGGCTTAAGCAGATAATCAAAGGCATGTTCTTCAAAGGCTTTCACTGCATATTCGTCAAAAGCGGTGAGAAAAACGATATACGGGCGATGCTCGGGATCCAGCATACCCACCATTTCCAGCCCGCTGATACGCGGCATCTGGATATCGAGGAACAGCACATCCGGACGCAGCTTATGTACTGCACCAATGGCCTCTACCGCATTCGAACACTCTCCGACTATCTCGATGTCGCTTTGCTCCTGTAACAGGATCCGCAGGTTCTCCCGCGCTAACGGTTCATCATCGACAATCAGCACTTTGATCATGCCAGTTCCTCCAGGGGAAGTCGTAAAGTAATTCGGGTAAAGAGGTCAGGCTCACAGGCTACGCTGATGCCAAAATCATCGCCAAACCGTTCCCGCAGGCGTTTGTCCACCAGACTCATTCCAAGCCCGCTGGACTCAGTCGTGGGCTGATACAGTCCGGCATTATCTTCAATATCCAGCATCAGATACTGCCCTTCCTGACGAGCCGTGATAGAGACTTCTCCGGTATCAAGTAGCTGGGAAGTGCCATGCTTAATCGCATTCTCGACTATCGGTTGCAGAGTAAACGCAGGCAATTGCTGATACGAAAGCGCTTCCGGGACCGTTAAGGTCACCTGCAGACGGGACTGGAATCGTGCCTTTTCAATTTGCAGATAGGCATTTACGTGTTCAATTTCATCAGCCAGCGTCACAATTTCCGACGGTCGTTTTAAATTCTTACGAAAGAAAGTCGAGAGATATTGCACCAGTTGGCTGGCCTGTTCGCTGTCACGACGGATCACGGCTTTAATCGTATTCAACGCGTTAAACAGAAAATGGGGATTAACCTGAGCGTGCAGAAGTTTGATTTCTGACTGCGTCAGCATCGCTTTTTGTCGCTCATATTGTCCGGCCAGGATTTGCGCGGAAAGCAACTGGGCGATCCCTTCTCCCAGCGTGCGGTTAATTGAGCTAAAGAGACGGTTTTTAGCTTCATACAGTTTAATCGTCCCCATCACCCGCTGGTTTTCACCACGCAACGGGATCACCAGCGTCGACCCTAATTTGCATTGCGGATGCAATGAACAGCGATAAGGCACTTCATTACCATCGGCATACACGACTTCTCCGGTTTCAATCGCCCGTTGAGTATATGAAGAGGATATGGGCTTGCCTGGCAGGTGATGGTCATCACCAATGCCGGTAAACGCCAGTAGCTTCTCGCGGTCAGTAATCGCCACCGCACCGATATCCAACTCTTCATACAGCACCTGAGCGACCTTCATGCTGTTAACCTCGTTAAATCCCTGTCGCAGAATCCCCTCCGTAGAGGCGGCAACTTTTAGCGCAGTGGCAGAAAACGCCGAGGTGTATTTTTCAAACATCGCGCGTTTGTCGAGCAGAATACGCATAAACAACGCAGCGCCAACGGTATTGGTCACCATCATCGGCGCGGCAATGTTACTGACCAGGTGCAAGGCATCCTCAAAGGGACGCGCAATCAGCAAAATGATCAGCATCTGCACCAGCTCGGCGACAAAGGTAATCGCGCCCGCAGTCAGTGGACTAAACACTTTATCAGTACGGCCACGTCGGGTAAGGACACTGTGTACCAGTCCCCCAAGCAGGCCTTCCACGATGGTCGAAATCATGCAACTGAGCGCCGTCATGCCCCCCATCGAATAGCGATGAAGACCGCCGGTCAGGCCAACCAGTCCCCCAACAACAGGACCGCCAAGCAGACCGCCCATCACCGCGCCGATGGCGCGAGTATTCGCAATGGAGTCTTCAATATGCAGCCCAAAGTAGGTGCCCATGATGCAAAAGATGGAGAAGGTGACGTAACACAGAAGTTTGTGCGGCAGTCGTATAGTGACCTGCATCAGCGGGATAAACAGGCGCGTCTTGCTCATTAGCCACGCGATAACGAGAAACACGCACATCTGCTGAAGCAGCAGCAACACCAGATTAAACTCGTACATACCCGCCAACCACACATTTCTTAAAAGCGCGTAACATACATGGGCTGCGCGTAACTTTCTTTGAACTGTTGCAAAAAAACAGGAATTTGTGAGAACGATCACTCGAAAGCGCGAGTATGACGACAATCTCACCCTTCTTTTGATCAAAAAACAGACAAAACTACCTGGTTCGCAAAAGAGCGTCTAAAGTAAAACTGGGACCTCGCGAGCAAGAGTGAGACAACGATGGCGCTTTACACGATAGGTGAAGTGGCTTTGCTTTGTGATATCAACCCTGTCACTTTACGTGCATGGCAGAGGCGTTACGGATTACTAAAACCTCAGCGTACAGACGGGGGGCATCGCCTGTTTAACGATGCGGACATTGACAGGATCCGTGAGATAAAACGCTGGATAAATAATGGCGTTCAGGTCAGTAAAGTTAAAATGTTACTCAGCAATGAGAACATTGATGTGCATAACGGTTGGCGTGAGCAACAAGAAACGCTATTGAGCTATTTGCAAAGTAACAATTTGCACAGCCTCAGGTTGTGGATCAAAGAGCGTGGTCAGGATTACCCTGCGCAAACGCTCAATACGCATTTGTTTATTCCCTTACGCCGACGTCTGCAATGCCAGCAGCCCATTCTTCAGGCGCTATTGGGGATCCTTGACGGTGTGCTCATCAATTATATTGCGATTTGCCTAGCCTCGGCGCGTAAAAAACAGGGTAAAGATGCCCTGGTAGTCGGCTGGAATATCCACGATACCACCCGCTTATGGCTGGAAGGCTGGGTTGCCAGCCAGCAAGGATGGCGTGTTGATGTACTGGCCCACTCGCTCAATCAGCTACGGCCCGAACTGTTTGAAGGACGCACCCTGCTCGTCTGGTGCGGAGAGAACCAAACCCCTGCACAACACCAACAACTGGATGAGTGGCGCGCGTTAGGTCACGATATTTATCCACTCGGTATTTAATATTTTATTAACAAACGTGTACAATCCTTGAATTCACATAAGGAGTACAAAATGAGCGCAGCTAAAATCGGTGTTATAACCCTCTTCCTGCTGATGGCCATCGGTGGTATCGGCGGCGTGATGCTGGCAGGTTATACCTTTATTTTACGTGCCGGGTAAGGTAGTACGCTAATCGCTCAAACCCGCGATCGACAATGACTGCGGCCAATGCGACCAGCAGCGCCCCCTGGATCACATAGGCGGTATTAAACCCGCTTAACCCGATAATAATCGGTGTTCCTAACGTATTCGCACCAACGGTAGAGGCAATCGTTGCGGTGCCAATATTAATAATCACTGACGTGCGAATCCCGGCCATAATAACCGGTGCCGCGAGCGGAAGTTCGATTTTGCGTAGCCGCTGCCCCTGACTCATGCCCATACCGCTGGCGATATCTATTACGCTGGCAGAGATCCCTCCCAGCCCTGCCAGCGTTGCCTGTAAGATCGGTAACACCCCATACAGGATCAGCGCGATAATCGCAGGCTCCGGGCCAAACCCCATCACCGGTACGGCGATCGCCAGCACCGCAACTGGCGGAAAAGTTTGCCCCACGGCGGCAATGGTTTCCACTATCGGCCTGAATTCCGCGCCCCAGGATCGGGTTACCGCTACACCTGCCCCAACGCCAATAATGACAGCAATCAGGCTTGAAATGCCCACCAACGTGAAATGCGCCAGCGCCAGTGCCATAAAGCTCTCTTGCTGATAAACAGGACGCGGCAATTGGGGAAACAACGCGCTGAACAGTGTCTGGCTGTGGGGCAATCCCACCAGCAACACCAGGAACAGCGCAATGAGCCACAGCAGAGGATCAAACAGATGTTTCACTGTGCGGTGTCTCCGAAAGCAGATCGTGAAAATGCAACGTACCACGGGCCACGCCATGGGCATTAACCACCGGCAACACATCACAGCCACGGGCGACAAAAACAGATAACGCATCACGTAACGTCATCTCGTCCACCAACGGCTCACCGGCCAACTGTTCACCACGACGGGTAAAATCTCCCACCGTGCGCAATGACAGCAGTCTTACACCCAGTTCACTGTGGCCAAAAAAGGTCCGCACGAAATCATTCACCGGAGCCGTCAACATCGACAGCGGCGTGCCCTGCTGCACCACCTGGCCCGCATCCATTAACACCAGGTGCTCCGCCAGTCTCAGCGCTTCATCGATATCATGCGTCACCAACACGATGGTACGACCCAACAGACGGTGGATACGCCTCATCTCCTGCTGTAGCGCACTGCGTGTTACCGGATCCAGCGCGCCAAAAGGTTCGTCCATCAGCAGGACCTGAGGGTCAGCCGCCAGCGCGCGTGCCACACCGACCCGCTGCTGTTGGCCGCCGGAAAGCTGATGCGGATAGCGGTGACGCAAATCCGCTTCCAGCCCCAGCAACGCCATCAGTTCTTCTGTTCGGGCATCAATACGCGCACGTGACCACTTCTGCAGCTGTGGTACGGTGGCAATGTTCTGGGCGACAGTCCAGTGTGGAAATAAGCCAATCGACTGGATGGCATAGCCCATACGTCGTCTTAATTCCAGCACCGGCAGGCTACGGATCTCTTCCCCGGCAAAACGGATCTGCCCACTGTCATGCTCGACCAGCCGGTTGATCATTTTCAACGTGGTGGATTTCCCCGAACCGGAGGTCCCAATTAATACCGAAAAGCTCCCTTCGCCTAAATGCAGATTGAGATCGCTCACGGCCTGTTGCTGGTTATAGGTTTTATTGACATGGCTAAATTCAATCATCGTTTGTCACCTTCAGCAGCGCTAAGCCTAAATCAAACAGCGCATCAATCAGCACTGCCAGTACCACCACCGGAATCACACCCAGTAGCACTAAATCAACGGCGCTACTGAGCAGTCCCTGAAAGACCAACGCGCCAAATCCGCCAGCCCCAATCAATGCGGCAATGACCGCCATCCCCACCGTCTGTACCATCACCACCCGCAAACTACGCAGGAAAACGGGTAGCGCTAACGGAAGCTGCACCGAAAGAAAACGCTGACGCGCGCTCATCCCCATCGCCCGCGCACTTTCCATCACATCACGCGGAACCTGATTCAGCCCGGCCACCACGCCACGAACCAGTGGCAATAAGGCATACAGCACCAGCGCAATCAGCGCCGGCGTCAGGCCCGTTCCCGCTACGCCGAGCCAGCTAAGCCACGGGAAATGCTTAACCAGTCCGGCAAGCGGCGCGATCAACAAACCAAACAACGCGACGGAGGGGATCGTCTGGATGATATTAAGCACAGCAAATATTGGCCCCTGACGCGAAGCAGAAAAGGTGCACCAGATACCCAGCGGCACGCCAATACACAGCGCAGGCACCACAGTACCGAACAGAATAGTCAGGTGCTGCGCCAGAGCATCATCAAAGACATCATGGCGGTTGGCATATTCTTTGAGCAGAGAAAGATCGTTAAGGGTGCCGGTCAGCAGCAGCGCCACTGGCACAATGACAATTTGCGCATGCAGCACCCAGCGCCACAGCGGCTGAGCGGTGATACGCCGAATGGCGTCACTGCCAGCCAGCAACAACACCCCAACCCCAAGCCAGAAACCGCTCCCCAGGCTGGTTCTGGCGACAGAAGTTCCCGTCTGAGCCAGATGCGTTGCCGTTTTCCCGGCCATAAACAACGCCGCTATCACCAGTAACTGGACAACAACCAGCGTCAATACACTGCCGGATTTACCGGGTATGAAGCATAGAACCACGAGCAGTAAAAGTGTCGCCGCCAGTCCCCACGCCATGTGGGGCCAGACCTCCCAGAGTTGGCGACCTTCACCGGAAACCAGACGATTAGGGGCATAACTGATGAAAGGAAGCGCGGCTGCGGCCACGGTCAGAACCACCAGCAGCAACAGCACCCGATTAACGGATATCTTCGACACAACACGCACCTGCTGCAAATCCGTTACTTCACCCATCCTTTTTGCTTCAGGTAATCTGCCGCGACTTTTTTCGCATCCAGCCCCTCAACGGCGATACTGGCGTTGAGCTGCTGCAGCGTTTTTTCATCCAGGCTGGCAAATACCGGCTGTAGCCATTCCCCCATTTGCGGGTAGTCTTTCAGCACCGACTCACGCACGACGGGCGCTGGCGCGTAAATCGGCTGAACCCCTTTAGGATCGCTTAATGTTTGCAGCCCCAGCGCGGCAACAGGGCCATCGGTTCCGTAAGCCATTGCGGCATTAACTCCGGAGGTCTGCTGCGCCGCAGCTTTAATTGTCACTGCGGTATCGCCCCCTGCCAGCGACAACAATTGGTTCTGATTGAGTTTGAAGTCATACGCTTTTTCAAATGCGGGCAGCGCGTCTGCACGCTCAATAAACTCAGCAGAGGCCGCCAGTTTGAACGTCCCCCCCTCTTTCAGGTAGCGGCCTAAATCCGCAAGAGAGACAAGTTTGTTTTTTTCAGCGATATCCTGACGTACTGCAATAGTCCAGGTATTGTTGGCTGGCGCAGGCGTTAGCCAAATCAGTTTATTTTGCTCAGCGTCCAGTTTTTTCACTTTGTCGAAACCGGCCTGCGCATTTTTCCACGCGGGGTCGTTTTCATCTTTAAAAAAGAATGCGCCATTGCCGGTATATTCCGGATAAATATCCAGTTCACCGGAAGTGATGGCCCCACGCACCACGGGCGTAGTGCCCAGTTGTACTTTATTGACAGTTTTCACGCCGTGGCTCTCAAGCACCTGCAAAATAATATTGCCGAGCAGCGCCCCTTCGGTATCAATTTTTGACCCCACAGTGACGGGTGACGCGGCCTGTAAAGGCAAGCTTATCGTGGCCAGTAACGCCAGCGAACCCACCCATACCTTTGAGATTATCATGCTGCTCTCCTCATCCTTTTGCTGCCCTTTTCAGAGACTTGAGGAAAAAGCATAGTCGAAAAATCAGGGCTTAACCTGCAATTGGGGAGTAAGAGAGGGATTCGTTAACCGTAACGTGATGAGAAATAAGAAGCAGACGCGGCGCGTACGCCTAAAGATAAAGGCCGGAAACCCGGCCTTTAATCGCTAATCAATTACAGCAGCTCAAATTCGCCCTGCTTCACTCTGGCAGAATCCACGCCGATAAAGACGTTAAACTTGCCCGGTTCGGCATCGTATTGCATACGCTGATTCCAGAACTTCAGCGCTTCAATGTCTATCGGGAAGCTGACGGTCTGGGTTTCACCTGGCTTGAGGTTCACTTTCTCAAAACCTTTCAGCTGTTTGACCGGACGACTCATTGAAGCGGTCACATCCTGCAAATACATCTGAATAACCGTTGCACCTTCGCGCTTGCCGGTGTTGGTCACCTGCACGCTGGCCGTCACGGTCCCGTCACGCTTCATCGTTGGGGAGGAGAGCTTCACATCAGAAACCGTGAACGTGGTGTAGCTCAGACCATAGCCAAAGGGATACAACGGACCATTCGCTTCATCAAAGTAGCGCGACGTGTACTTGTTCGGCTTGTCCGCATTATACGGGCGACCGGTATTGAGATGGCTGTAATAGACCGGGATCTGTCCGACAGAGCGCGGGAAAGACATCGGCAGTTTACCTGACGGGTTGTAATCACCAAACAGCACATCGGCGATGGCGTTACCGCCTTCCGTCCCGGCAAACCAGGTTTCGAGGATCGCATCAGCCTGTTGATCTTCTTTAACCAACGCCAGCGGACGACCGTTCATCAGCACCAGCACCAGTGGTTTACCGGTTGCTTTCAGCGCGGCAATCAGGTCACGCTGACTCTGTGGAATAGTGATATCGGTGCGGCTGGAAGCTTCATGCGCCATACCCTGCGCTTCGCCGACTACCGCAACCACCACGTCAGACTGCTTCGCTGCGTTCACGGCTTCATCGATCATCGCCTGCGGCGAGCGCGGGTCAACCTTCACCGCCTCTTCATACAGATTGAGGAAATCGACAATGCCTTTGTCGTTGGTGATATTCGCCCCTTTGGCGTACAGCACTTTGCCCTTATCACCGACGGCATTTTTAATCCCAGTCAGTACCGTTACCGACTGATCGGCAACACCGGCAGCGGACCAACTGCCCATCACATCACGCTTGCTGTCGGCCAACGGACCGACGACTGCCACGGTGGCGGATTTTTTCAGCGGCAACGTTTCCAGACGGTTTTTCAGCAGCACCAGGCTTTCTCGCGCTACTTCACGCGCCTCTTTACGGTGCAAACGGCTTTCCGCGTTGGTGTCCTGTGGGTCAGATTCTTTGGCCCCCAGATGACTGTACGGGTCATTAAACAGCCCCATATCATATTTTACATTCAGTACATGACGCGCGGCATCATCGAGTTCCGCCATCGTAACCTTGCCCGACTTAATCAGCCCCGGCAGATACTTACTGTAATACTCATCGCTCATACTCATATTGATGCCGGACTTGATCGCCACACGCACTGCATCTTCAGGATCGGAGGCGGTACCGTGCTTAATCAGTTCCTTAATCGCGCCGTGATCGGAAACGGTAATACCCTTAAAGCCCCATTCATCACGCAGCACGTCTTTTAGCAGCCAGGCATCAGAGGTGGCGGGCGTCCCATTCAATGAATTAAGCCCCACCATCACCGCACCGCTACCGGCATCCAGTCCGGCCTTGTATGGCGGCATATAGTCGTTGAATAAACGCTGCGGACTCATATCCACAGTGTTGTACTCTTTTCCGCCCTCAACGGCGCCATAAGCAGCGAAGTGCTTGACGCTGGTCATCACTGAATACCTGTCGGCCGGGCTTTTCCCCTGCATCGCTTCCACCATGGTTTTGCCCATGATGGCGGTCAAATACGTATCTTCACCAAAACCTTCGGATGCACGGCCCCAACGCGGATCGCGAGAGACATCGACCATCGGCGCCCAGGTCATATTCAGACCATCGTCTGCGGCTTCATACGCAGAAATACGGCCAACGGTTCTGACCGCATCGAGATTAAAAGAGGACGCCAGGCCGAGACTTATCGGGAACACAGTACGTTGGCCGTGCAATACGTCGTAGGCAAAAAAGAGAGGAATTTTCAGGCGGCTGAGTTCCATCACCTGATCCTGCATCTTACGGATATCCTGGCGCGTGACGGTGTTAAAAATCGCCCCAACCTGTCCATCTTTGATCATTTCACGGATGGCTTCTTTCGGGTTATCAGGTCCGACGCTTATCAACCGCAATTGCCCAATTTTCTCATCCACGGTCATCTGTTTGAGTAAATCGGTCACAAACGCATCCCGCGCTTCAGGCGTCAGTGGATGGTTACCAAACAAGGTGTCCGCCAGCGCTGGTTGCAACGCCAGGCCCACAGCGACACCTACAGAACATAGCCATTTCATGTTGATTCTCTCTTAATTTCTACCCGACGAGGCAGCGAAAATATAACAAAAACCGCAGCTTGCCGTAAGCCTAAACGGGAGTGGGGAAGAAAGCTAAGGATATTCTCTGAATTTTCAAAACCAGCATGAATCAGTGGGATACAACACAGAGACAATGCGAATGAGAAAGCGTATTGTCATACATAGCGCTATGCTTGTTCCTGATATTGAGTCCCACCACAAGGAGTGGAGAATGTCTTCCATTACAACAATTGATAATAAAGCGTTTCTGACTGAATTGACCCGACTGGTCGGCCATTCACACCTGCTCACCGAACCGGCCAAAACTGCCCGTTATCGTAAAGGCTTCCGCTCGGGCCAGGGCGATGCGCTCGCCGTCGTATTCCCTGGCTCGCTATTAGAGCTGTGGCGTGTCCTCAACGCCTGCGTCTCGGCTGACAAAATAATCCTGATGCAAGCCGCCAATACCGGTCTGACCGAAGGCTCTACGCCTAGCGGCAATGATTACGATCGCGACATCGTTATCATCAGCACTCTGCGCCTCGATAAGCTGCACGTCATCGGCAACGGTGAACAGGTGCTGGCTTATCCCGGTACGACACTTTATTCGCTGGAAAAGGCGCTCAAACCTTTTGGCCGTGAACCGCATTCGGTGATCGGCTCTTCCTGTATCGGTGCTTCCGTGATCGGCGGTATCTGCAACAACTCTGGCGGATCGCTGGTGCAACGTGGTCCGGCATACACAGAAATGTCGCTCTTTGCACGCATTGACGAACAAGGTAAATTGCAGCTGGTCAACCATCTGGGTATCGAGCTGGGTCAGACTCCGGAGCAGATCCTGAGCAAACTTGATGACGAGCGGATCAAAGATGATGATGTCCAGCACGATGGGCGTCATGCACACGATCATGATTACGTCACCCGCGTCAGAGATATTGAGGCCGATACGCCGGCACGCTATAACGCAGACCCTGAGCGTTTGTTTGAATCTTCTGGTTGCGCCGGAAAGCTTGCGGTGTTCGCCGTGCGCCTGGATACCTTTGAGGCTGAGAAAAACCAGCAGGTATTTTATATCGGTACCAACCAGCCAGAAGTGCTGACAGAAATCCGTCGTCATATTCTGGCCAAATTTGAACATCTGCCGGTCGCGGGTGAATATATGCACCGCGATATCTATGACATCGCCGAAACCTATGGCAAAGATACGTTTCTGATGATCGACAAACTCGGCACTGACAAAATGCCGTTTTTCTTTACGCTGAAAGGCCGCACCGATGCGATGCTGGAAAAAGTGAAAATTTTCCGCCCGCACTTTACCGACCGGGCGATGCAGAAGTTTGGCCATTTATTCCCCAGCCATTTACCGGCACGGATGAAAAGCTGGCGTGATAAATACGAACATCACCTGCTGTTAAAAATGGCCGGTGGCGGTGTAGCTGAAGCACAAAGCTGGCTGACTGAGTTTTTCAAAACTGCCGAAGGTGATTTCTTTGCCTGTACGCCGGAAGAAGGTAGCAAGGCATTTTTGCACCGCTTCGCAGCGGCGGGCGCGGCCATTCGATATCAGGCCGTCCATGCGGATGAAGTGGAAGATATTCTGGCGCTGGATATTGCGCTGCGTCGTAACGATACCGAATGGTATGAGCACCTGCCGCCGGAAATAGACAGCAAACTGGTGCACAAACTCTATTACGGCCACTTTATGTGCTATGTCTTCCATCAGGATTACATCGTGAAGAAAGGTGTGGATGCTCACGAACTGAAAGAGCAAATGCTAGTGTTACTGCGTGAGCGCGGGGCACAATATCCTGCAGAACATAACGTGGGGCATCTGTATAAAGCACCTGAAACATTGACGCGTTTTTATCGCGAAAACGACCCGACCAACAGTATGAATCCGGGTATTGGCAAAACCAGTAAGCAGAAGTACTGGAAAGAATCGTAGGCCCGATAAGCGTAAGCGCCATCGGGCACGTTGCCGGGGGCGCTTCGCTTGCCCGGCCTACGGTTTAATCGTTTTGTGCGGTTTGCTCACCTGTCGCTGAACCCGCTGCCGCCATCTGGGCGGCTTTTTGCTTTTTATAGCTCAGCGCCGCGGCCGGAACAGGCATCACCTTGCCGGTTTCGATCCAGGTGCGTAAACGACTGGCATCAGCAAAGTGGGTATATTTGCCAAAGGCATCCATGACCACCAGCGCTACCGGCTTGTTATTAATAACCGTACGCATCACCAGGCAGTGACCAGCGGCATTAGTAAACCCAGTTTTGGTGAGCTGAATGTTCCAGTTATCACGGTACACCAGATGGTTGGTGTTACGGAACGGCAACGTATAAGCCGGATTAGCAAAGGTCGCCATGTCTTCACGCGTCGTACTCAACTGACCAATCAGCGGATACTGCTTGCTGGCAATCAGCAGTTTAGTTAAATCACGCGCCGTCGAGACGTTATGAATCGATAACCCGGTCGGTTCCACAAAGCGCGTCTGGGTCATTCCCAACGACTTCGCCTTCGCATTCATCGCCTTGATAAATGCGTTATAACCGCCCGGATAGTGGTGCGCCAGGCTTGCCGCTGCGCGGTTTTCTGAGGACATCAGCGCCAGTAGCAGCATATTCTTACGACTGATCTCACTGTTCAGACGCACACGAGAGTAGATGCCTTTCATTTCCGGCGTCTGACTGATGTCAACTTTCAGTTTTTCATCCAGCGGCAGTCGTGCATCAAGCACCACCATCGCCGTCATTAATTTGGTAATCGACGCAATCGGACGCACGAGGTCCGGGTGGTTCGAATAGATAACTTTGTTGGTATTCAGATCAACAATCATCGCACTACCAGAAGCAATCTCAGGTTGAGATGCCGCTGCAGTAGTCGCCGTTTTCGCTACGGCTTGGGGTGCAAAAGGAACGGCCAGCACCAGGGCAAGACTTAATAATGAAACTCGGAATTTCAGCATGATGAGGTTTCTGATAATGGTTCACGCACGTCATAACGCACACCGCCTGAAATAAGGATTATCTCAGGCTAGCTCTGGCATCATAGCGATCCGGCAGGTTTGCCGCTACAGAAGAATCATCTCGAAATGCTGCGTTGCTGACTTTTACGCCAACAACGCAGCACAGACAGGTTGTACGCCTAGAACAATCGGTACCCGTAACCCCACAGGATCACCGTAATCGCCAGCAGAACCTCCAGCACCAGCACGCCAATCGCCAGCGTTGAACTGGAAAAGCTCAGCCCTTCTTCTTTAGTGATATTCAGGAACGTTGGAATACCGAGATAGAGTAAATAGCCGGTGTAAAACAGCGCGATGGTTCCCACGAGCGCACACAGCCAGACCAGCGGATACAGCGCCACCAGCCCGCTTAAAAACAGCGGCGTGGCAACATATCCGGCAAAGACCATACAATGCGCCAGCGACGGGCGTCGCGAGTAATTACGCGCCATCCACCAGATAACTCTGCCCATGATGGCCACACCCGCCAGCATCACGCCGTAAAACAGAATTGCCATCGCAAATCCGGTAAACAGGGATAACTTCAGTATATTGCCGTCGCCAAAATTCCAGCCAATTTGCGTGGTGCCAATAAACGCACAAATCACCGGGATTGCCGCCATCAGCAGTACATGGTGGGTATAGTGATGCGAAACACTTTCGTTTTCGCTGTTGATCACGTGCATTTCACGATCGGGATGGGAAAACAGCCCCCAGACATGGTTCATACCGCCCCCTTCTTGTCAGCTCCGGACCTCAACACTTCAAGTATAATTCAGCTTTTGATTATTTTATGTACACATGAAAAATACCGATACGCTGAGTTGCTGCTTTTCCGGCATGAACTATTCACTGGGTGTATGCTATGGAACGTGGAGGTCATACAACGTATGGATATAACGCATTATGTTGAGCAATACGGCTATGCGGCGCTGATTATTGGCAGCCTTGCCGAAGGCGAAACCATTACCTTGCTAGGCGGTGTTGCTGCGCATCAGGGAATTCTTAAATTTCCGCTGGTGGTACTCTCCGTCGCGTTGGGTGGGATGATTGGCGATCAGTTACTCTTCTTACTTGGGCGTCGTTTTGGCGGCAAAATCTTACGTCGTTTCTCGCGTCATCGGGCAAAAATCCACTACGCGCAGAAGATAATCCAACGGCGTCCCTACCTGTTTGTGGTCGGCACGCGCTTTATGTACGGTTTTCGCGTCATTGGCCCGTTGCTGATTGGGGCCAGCCACCTGCCACCGAAGATTTTCATCCCACTGAATATCCTGGGGGCGTTTGTCTGGGCATTGCTGTTTACCACGCTCGGCTATGTGGGCGGTGAAGTGATTGCCCCATGGTTGCATAGCCTCGACCAGCATATTAAACATGGGGTGTGGTTGGTTCTGGTTATCGGCGTTGTAGTGGCTGCCCGCTGGTGGATGAAACGGCGAAGTAAACGCAAAGAACACGCAAATTGACCCGACAGAGGCTTCTGCCGGGTCAGACTATCAGGAGGCGCGGTAACCGCCGCCCAGTGCGCTGGTCAGCTGTATAGAAGCATCCAGCCACTGTCCCTGTAGAACCAGACCATTAAGCTGTTCGCGTAATGCCGGAATTTTGGCCTCGCTAACCCGGGAACCTGCAATGATACCGGCGCTATATCGTGCCTGCGCAAGCCCCACGACGCGCTGTGCGTCATGTTCAATTTGCTGCTGATGCTGGTTCTTCTGCGCCAGCGTTTCTACCTGTGATGCCGCACGCGCCACGTCATTCACCGCATCGACCACTGCCTTGTTGTAATTTGCCACCGTCAGGTTACTCTGCGCTTTCGTGATATCGAGATTCGCATTCAGTCTGCCGCTATCAAAAATAGGCAGCGTCAGTCCAGCCGTCACGCCCATCTGCTGTGCGGAATGGCGGAACAAATCGCTCAGATGCAGCGCATCCTGCTGTAAAAACGCCATCAGGTTAACGTCCGGATAGAATGCCGCTTTTGCCGCATCAATGCTGCTCAGCGATGACTCGATGTACCAATGTGCGGCCTGTAAATCAGGGCGGCGGGCCAGCAGCGAATAACCAAGCTGTGACGGTAGCTGGCTTTCTACCGCCGGTAGCGTCGTTGCTTTAAGCTTCATGACGGAAGATTGCGAGTTGGTCAGTGCGCTCAGCCGCGCCTCTATCACCTTCATTTTGCCGCTGACATCGTTCAGCTGCTGCTCCGTTTTACTGGAATCGATATCCGTTTCAACACCTTCGACAGAAGAGGTAATCCCGTTTTGATACAGTTGACGATCGACGGTGATGACGTTCTGTTGCTCGGTTTTAATCTGCGTCAGCACGGTTTTAAGCGCCGCCTGTGTCTGCCACTCCCAGTACAAACGCGATACGCCGCTCGCCAGTAGCTGGCGAGTTTGCTCACGTTCAGCCTCACGCGCTTTCACCTCGCCAATACGCGCCGCCACTTCAGCCCGGTTTTTACCCCACAGATCCAGGTTCCAGCCTGCGGTTAAACCAAAGGTTCCATTGGTGTACCACGGCCCGGTCGTGCCTGCAGCAGGATCGGTAATGGCAAACGGTCCCATTAAACCTTCTGCCGACATTCTTTGACGTTCAACGTCTGCGGAAAAATCAACTTCTGGACCATCCTGCGCCTTAACCGCTTTAGCCTGCGCTTCTGCCAGTTGAATGCGCTGTTCTGCTACCTGCATGTCTGGAGAATTCTTCAGGGTGCTGTCAATCAACGCATTCAGCTGTGGATCGTGATACGCCTTCCACCATTGGCTGTCCGGCCAACCATTTTTTAATGCCGCGGGCAACGCGGAGTCAACGTTCACAGCGGGCGTCTGCTGTGACAGCGATTGACGATTGTCATGCATAGGTGCACAACCGACCATCAAAATAAGCAGCGGCAAACATGCCGTTGCAACAAGAACAGAGTTACGATTCATGGGAATATACAGGTAAGAAAAGATGCACAGAGAGTACGACTTACCGCATTCTCTTTTTTAGTTACGCGTGGCAATACATCTTTTGAAATAAAATCACATAGTAAAAAAACATATACATGGTAAATGGTTCTGTCAAAATAATTCCAATAAATTATAAATGGAGGCGTAATGTCACAAAATATCTATGATGACCCGACATTCTTTGCCGGATATGCCACGCTGGATCGTTCAGTAAAGGGACTCGACGGCGCACCAGAGTGGCCAACAATACAAGCCATGTTCCCTCCCCTACAGGGAAAAAATATTCTTGATTTAGCTCACTGGCACTGCATTATTTGCACGATATAGAACGATTATTGCAAACCATTTACCAATCATTAATACCGTGCGGAATGCTGGTTTTCTCCGCTGAACATCCTATTTATACCGCGCCGCTCAGCCAGGGGTGGATTAAAGATAAAACCAGGTTTGGATGAATGGGGTCCATCGGTTGAACAAATTGCCGCCATCCGGCAATAAATCAGGCAACACTTGTGATGGCCTGAATCGCGCGTGCAATATCCGGTGAATTATTCAAAGCCCGAATTTCCTGAAACAGTTCTGTCGCTTCAACATATTCTTTACGAAGATAGCCCAGCCACTGTTTGATACGCGCCACATGATACAGCCCGGTATCACCTTGTTTTTCCAGTCGGGTATATTTTTGCAGTAACGTCACGACTTCAGGCCATGGCATACGCGGTTCATTATATTTCACCACGCGACTCAAATTCGGGATATTAAGCGCACCGCGCCCGATCATGACGGCATCGCATCCGCTGATGGCCATACAGTCCTGTGCGCTTTGCCAGTCCCAGATCTCACCATTCGCGATAACCGGGATATTGAGACGCTGGCGAATCTCGCCAATGGCCTGCCAGTTAATGTACTCGGCCTTATAGCCCTGTTCTTTGGTTCGACCGTGTACCACCAACTCGCTGGCACCGGCCTGCTGGACGGCATCAGCAATTTCGAATTGCCTGTCACTGCTGTCCCAGCCCAGACGCACTTTTACCGTCACCGGTAAATGGGCCGGAACCGCATCACGCATGGCCTTAGCGCCACGGTAAATCAGCTCAGGGTCCTTCAGTAACGTTGCGCCGCCGCCGCTGCCATTCACCAGTTTCGACGGGCATCCACAATTTAGATCGACGCCATACGAACCCAGCTCAACCGCGCGGGCTGCATTTTCTGCCAGCCACTGCGGATACTGCCCCAGCAGTTGTATACGCACCGGCGTACCGGATGTCGTGCGGCTGGCGTTAAGCAGTTCAGGGCAAATGCGGTGAAAGACTTTTACCGGCAGTAGTTGATCTACCACGCGAACAAATTCGGTGATACAGAGATCATAATCATTTACTTCAGTCAGCAGCTCGCGCACCAGTGAGTCGAGCACGCCTTCCATCGGCGCCAGTAAAACACGCATATTGTTACCCGCAAAAAAGAGAGGCGCTATGGTAACGTCTCTATGCAGGAGATTAAAGCGTCTCAGCGCCGGGCACAGATTTGGTTATGCTGATCGGGGGTATTGCCTGATGTTCCTGATATCTATTTCCACTATGCTTAGAATTCATGATGTGATCGGTAGCACGTTTTAAAGTTTAATTGTATGATGAATCAGTCTCGTCAAGGGTTTCAATTATGAGCAAGTCACTGAACATTATCTGGCAATATTTACGCGCATTCGTCCTCATTTATGCCTGCCTCTACGCAGGTATTTTTCTTGCATCACTGCTGCCTATAACGATTCCAGGCAGCATTATCGGCATGCTGATTCTGTTTGTATTACTGGCATTACAGATCTTACCAGCAAAATGGGTAAACCCAGGGTGCTACGTACTGATTCGTTACATGGCCCTGCTGTTTGTCCCGATTGGCGTGGGGATCATGCAGTACTTTGACTTGCTACGCGCACAATTTGGTCCGGTCGTGGTGTCCTGCACCATCAGTACACTGGTCGTATTCCTGGTAGTGAGCTGGAGCTCGCACATTGTTCACGGCGAACGCAAAATCGTTGGCCAAAAAGGGTCTAAACAATGATGTCGTATATCTGGTGGTCGTTACCCCTCACCCTGGCGGTATTTTTTGCTGCACGTAAGCTGGCAGCGCGATTTAAAATGCCGCTATTGAACCCGTTGCTGGTCGCCATGGTGGTGATTATTCCCTTTCTGATGCTGACCGGTATCCCCTACGATCACTACTTCAAAGGCAGCGAGGTGCTGAACGATTTACTGCAACCTGCTGTCGTCGCGCTAGCCTATCCGTTATATGAGCAGCTGCACCAAATCCGTGCCCGCTGGAAATCAATCATTGCTATCTGTTTTGCCGGGAGCGTTGTGGCGATGGTAACAGGTACAACAATCGCTTTGTTGATGGGCGCATCACCGCAAATTGCCGCGTCTATTATGCCTAAATCGGTAACCACGCCTATCGCTATGGCTGTGGGTGGCAGTATTGGCGGCATTCCAGCTATCAGCGCCGTATGCGTTATTTTTGTCGGTATCCTCGGCGCCGTATTTGGCCATACCCTGCTTAATGCGATGCGTATTCGCACCAAGGCCGCTCGTGGGCTGGCCATGGGCACCGCTTCGCACGCCCTGGGCACGGCTCGTTGTGCAGAACTGGACTACCAGGAAGGCGCGTTTAGCTCACTGGCGCTGGTGATTTGCGGGATTATTACCTCATTGGTTGCCCCATTCCTGTTCCCGGTTATCCTGGCAGTGGTTGGCTAATCTGCATTTTTAAGCTGTTTATTTGCGATGCGTTGCACATTTTTCATTTAAGTTTCATCAGTTGCATAAACAATGAGATTTGGATCACATATAAAGCCCTATCAGGCCCGTAAACTACGGTTCCATTACATTGTTATGAGGCAACGCCATGCATCCACGTTTTCAAACTGCTTTTGCCCAACTCGCGGATAACTTGCAATCAGCCCTGGCCCCTATTCTGGCGGATGTACATTTCCCCGCCATGCTGACGGCTGAGCAGGTTTCTTTGCTTAAACGCGAATCGGGACTGGACGAAGACGCGCTGGCATTCGCTCTGCTGCCTTTAGCTGCGGCCTGCGCGCGTACTCCGCTGTCCAACTTCAACGTTGGCGCAATCTCACGAGGTATCAGCGGAACCTGGTATTTCGGTGGGAATATGGAGTTTCTTGGTGCCACAATGCAGCAAACCGTTCACGCCGAGCAGAGCGCCATCAGCCATGCCTGGTTACGTGGCGAAAAAGGACTCGCTGCGATTACCGTCAACTACACCCCTTGCGGGCACTGCCGTCAGTTTATGAATGAGCTGAACAGCGGACTGGATTTACGTATTCACCTGCCTGGGCGTGAACCACACGCACTACGCGACTATCTGCCGGACGCTTTTGGGCCAAAAGATCTCGACATCAAAACGCTGTTGATGGATGACCAGGATCACGGCTTCGCGCTGCAAGGCGATGCGCTGACCCAGGCGGCGATTGCCGCCGCCAACAGATGCCACATGCCGTACAGCAAATCCCCGAGCGGCGTGGCGCTGGAGTGTAAGGATGGTCAAATTTTCAGCGGCAGTTATGCTGAAAACGCCGCCTTCAACCCAACGCTGCCACCGTTGCAGGGTGCATTAAACCTGCTGAGTCTGAACGGTTACGACTATCCGGACATTCAACGTGCGGTGCTGGCAGAAAAAGCGGATGCGGCGCTTATCCAGTGGGACGCGACATCTGCCACTCTGAATGCGCTGGGCTGCGACAATATCGAGCGCGTACTACTCGGTTAATGGTTTCAATAACGCCAGTTCGTAGGCTGGATAAGGTGTTTACACCGCCATCCGGCAATACGCAGAATGCCTAAAATCCCCTCAATCAGACTGCTGTTTCTTGCGCTCCGCCGTTGGGTACAGTAGCCTGATTGAAATTCCATCCAAATAACGAGTTTTCTGCATGTTAAAGCGCGTGTTTTACAGCCTGTTAGTCCTGGTAGGCTTGCTGCTGTTGACTGTGCTTGGACTCGACAGATGGATGAGCTGGAAGACGGCCCCCTATATCTATGACGAATTACAGGATCTCCCCTACCGTCAGGTTGGCGTTGTCCTCGGCACGGCAAAATACTACCGTACCGGCGTCATCAATCAGTATTATCGCTACCGAATTCAGGGCGCATTAAATGCGTATAACAGCGGCAAAGTAAACTATCTGCTACTTAGCGGCGACAACGCGCAGCAAAGCTATAACGAACCGATGACGATGCGTAAAGACTTGATTGCCGCGGGCGTCGATCCCGCTGACATCGTGCTTGATTACGCAGGATTCCGTACGCTTGATTCGATTGTACGCACCCGCAAAGTATTCGATACCAACGATTTCATCATCATTACCCAGCGATTCCACTGTGAGCGTGCGTTGTTTATTGCGCTACATATGGGGATTCAGGCCCAGTGTTATGCGGTACCTTCGCCAAAAGATATGCTTACCGTGCGGGTGCGCGAATTCGGTGCTCGCTTTGGTGCGCTGGCCGATCTCTACCTTTTTAAACGCGAGCCACGTTTTTTAGGTCCGCTGGTGCCCATCCCGACCATGCATCAGGTACCTGACGATGCTCAGGGATATCCGGCAGTCACTGCAGAACAATTACTCGAATTACAAAAGAAACAAGGAAAATAAGCATGGATGTACAAACTCTCTTCGTCGTATTGGCCTTTCTGCTCATTCCCCTCTTTTGTTTCCGTGAAGCCTGGAAAGGCTGGCGTACTGGCGCGGTAGATAAAATTAAGAAGAATGCGCGTGAGCCGGTTTATGCCTACCGGAATGAAGCCCCATTACAGTTCTGGTCTTATGTATTAGTTTATGCCGGATGCGGATGTTTATCTTTCGGTATGGTTATTTATTTAGTCTTTTATCGCTAAAGAGATTACCGTTATATTAGCACTTGAGAATAGCTAATATTATGATAATGGTTACCATTTCAATATAAGGGATTAATGCTGCCCGCCAGCATTTCCCTCAAACTATCTTCTATTTGTGAATCCTTTCACAGAATACTCTTCCTGCAGTGCTTAGCCTTAAGAATAGCCTTTCACTTTTTATATTTTGTTATTAACGGTTTGCCTTAATTTACTCAAGCATTAAGGAAGAAAATATGCCACAACAAAATTATCTGGATGAGCTCACGCCTGCTTTTACCCCTTTATTAGCCATAAAAGAGGCTTCCCGCTGTTTATTATGTCACGATGCCCCTTGTAGCCAGGATTGCCCGGCGCAAACCGACCCGGGGAAATTTATTCGCTCCATTTATTTCCGTAATTTTAAAGGCGCAGCCGAAACTATCCGCGAAAATAATGCGCTCGGTGCGGTGTGCGCCCGCGTATGCCCAACCGAAAAATTATGCCAGCGCGGATGTACGCGTTCAGGAATTGATAAACCTATTGATATCGCGCGTCTGCAGCGCTTTATAACCGATTTTGAACAGCAGACCGCGATGAAAATATATCAGCCGGCAACAAAAACGCTGGGCAAGGTCGCCGTCATCGGTGCGGGCCCGGCAGGATTACAGGCCAGCGTAACGCTGAGCAATCTTGGTTATGACGTAACCATCTTCGAAAAACAGGCTCAGCCAGGTGGCTGGTTGCGCTATGGCATCCCTGAGTTTCGTTTGCCGCAATCGGTTTTGGATCTTGAAATTGCCCGAATCATTGAAATGGGAGTGACCATCACGTGCAATTGCGAAGTTGGCCATGCCCTTTCCATTGAGCAACTCAAAGCTGAATATCGCGCTGTACTGGTTACCGTAGGGATGTCTTATGGTTCAACGTTACCTCTGTTTGAGAGAGCGAATCACGTTGAAATTGCCGTCGATTTCCTGCAGCGCGCCCGACAAGCCAGCGGCGATATTACCGTCGCAAAAAGTGCATTGATCATCGGTGGCGGCGATGTGGCGATGGATGTCGCCAGTACACTGAAACTGCTGGGCTGCCCGTCCGTCACCTGTGTCGCGCGTGAAGAACTAGCCGAATTCCCTGCCAGCGACAAAGAGTTCAACAGCACCCAGGCATTAGGGGTATCAATTATTGACGGTTTCACGCCTGTGGCGGTTAGTGGAAATCGCGTAACCTTTAAGCACGTACGCCTGCCAGGAGAACTCTCGCTTGAAGCCGAACATATTATTCTTGCCGTCGGTCAACATGCGCAGCTTGATGATTTTGCCGCGTTAAAGCCACAGCGCAATCTTATCGATACGCACAATTACCAAACCGCCGATCCGGTTATGTTTGCCGCGGGCGATATTGTTAAAGGCGATAAAACCGTTGTATACGCCGTGAAAACCGGAAAAGAAGCCGCTCAGGCCATTCATCACTATTTAGAGGGAGCTTGCTCATGTTAACGAAAGATCTTTCTATTACCTTTTGCGGCGTCAAATTTCCCAACCCGTTCTGCCTCTCTTCTTCTCCGGTAGGCAACTGCTATGAGATGTGCGCCAAAGCCTATGATAGCGGCTGGGGCGGCATTGTTTTTAAAACGATCGGGTTCTTTATTGCCAATGAAGTCTCCCCGCGCTTTGACCATCTGACCAAAGAAGATACCGGCTTTATTGGCTTCAAAAACATGGAGCAAATTGCCGAGCATCCGCTGGAGGAGAATCTGGCTGCTATTCGGCGACTGAAACAAGACTACCCGGATAAGGTCCTGATTGCGTCGATCATGGGTGAAAACGAAGAACAGTGGCAGGAACTGGCCCGCCTGGTTGAAGAGGCAGGTGCCGACATGATCGAGTGTAACTTCTCGTGCCCGCAAATGACCTCGCATGCTATGGGCAGCGATGTAGGACAAAGCCCTGAGCTGGTTGAAAAATATTGTCGGGCAGTGAAACGCGGCTCGTCTCTGCCAATGCTGGCTAAAATGACGCCGAATATTGGTGATATGTGTGAAGTGGCGCTGGCGGCAAAACGCGGAGGTGCGGACGGTATCGCGACCATCAATACGGTTAAATCCATCACTAATATCGACCTGAACAGGAAAATCGGAATGCCGGTTGTCAACGGTAAATCCAGTATTTCCGGCTACTCCGGCAAGGCCGTCAAGCCTATCGCCCTGCGATTTATCCAACAGTTGCGCACGCATCCCGAACTGCGCGATTTCCCGATTAGCGGCATCGGGGGAATTGAGACCTGGGAAGATGCCGCCGAGTTTTTACTGTTAGGCGCGGCCACGCTGCAGGTGACCACCGGGATCATGCAGTATGGCTATCGGATTGTGGAGGACATGATCAGCGGGCTGTCACATTACCTCGCCGATCAAGAGTTTGACTCACTGGAGGAGATGGTGGGTCTTGCTAATAGTAATATCATCCCCGCCGAGGAGCTTGACCGTAGCTACATCGTTTATCCGAACATCCATCTGGATAAATGCGTTGGCTGTGGGCGCTGCTACATCTCATGTTACGACGGTGGGCATCAGGCGATGGAATGGAATGAGGAAACCCGTACACCACACTGCAATACGGAAAAATGTGTGGGATGCTTATTGTGCGGTCACGTTTGCCCGGTAGCCTGTATTGATCTGGGCGAGGTGAAATTTAAACCCGGAGAGAAAGAACATGCGTTAACGTTGTAACGCAGATAAAAAAGCCCGGTGCAGATTGCGCTGCACCGGGCTTTTTACATTGTACGATTACTTCTTACGCGCGTATTTCAGTGAATCCAGCGCGACCGCGAAGATGATAATGCCGCCCTTGATAATATACTGCCAGTAAGGGTTTACGCCGATGTAGGTCAGACCGTAGTTGATGACGGTGAAGATAATCACACCGGTCACCACACCAAACACGGTTCCTACCCCGCCGCTAAACGACACGCCGCCAACCACGCACGCGGCAATCGCATCCAGCTCATACATAAAGCCGAGGTTGTTGGTCGCCGAGCCAATACGCCCAGCTTCGAGCAAACCACCAAAAGCATAGAACACGCCAGACAACGCATAGATGATCAGCAGGTTCAGCGCGACGTTTACCCCGGACACTTTCGCCGCTTCAGGGTTACCGCCGATAGCGAAAATATTTTTACCAAAACGGGTCTTGTTCCACAGCACCCATACAAAGGCCACGGCAATCAAGGCGTAGAAAGTAATGTAGGAGAGTCGGAAACTGCCCAGCGCAATAAAGCCCTGCGCAAAGGTTGAGAACCCGCTGTCAAAGCCAGAAATTGGCGATGCGCCGACGAAGTCGTAGTACAGGGAGTTGATCCCGTAAACGATAATCATCGTACCGAGGGTGGTAATAAATGGCGTCACGTTCAGGTAAGCAATGATAATACCGTTCACCAGACCGATAATGGCACCAATCACGCAGACAATCAGCACCACCACGATGATTGGCATCGTCGCCATTTCCGGGAACACCTTGTTGGCGTTCTCCATCGACTGCAGCAGGGTTGCCGCCACAACCGCCGCCAGCCCGACCTGACGCCCTGCAGACAGGTCGGTCCCCTGGGTAACAATCAGCCCGGCTACGCCCAATGCGATAATAATACGCACCGAGGATTGCGTCAGAATATTACTCAGGTTCAGTAAACTTAAGAAAGTGGGATCCTGGAAAATAATAATCGCCAGCAAAACCAAAAGAACAACGTAAATTCCGCCTTCTTTCAGATAAGTAAGAAAACTTTTCTTATTTAACGCACTCATGAGGAGCCCCTAATCTTAAAGGTGCAAAGACGCAAGACGGAGGATTTCGTTTTGCGTTGTGGTTTTGGTTTCAACAATTCCAGCGACGAGGCCATTGCTCATCACCAGAATACGATCGGTAATACCTAACAACTCCGGCATTTCAGAGGAAATAATAATGATCCCCTTTCCTTTTTTCGCCAGTTCAGCAATCAACTGATAAATCTCAAATTTCGCGCCGACATCGATACCGCGTGTAGGTTCATCCAGCATCAGGATTTCAGGCTGCGTTAACAACCAACGGCCAATGACCACCTTTTGCTGATTACCACCAGAAAGCGAACCTATTTGCGTACGATGCCCTGGCGTTTTTACCCTCATCGAGTCAATTACCCACTGGGTATCGCTCTTCATGCGGGAATTATCCAGCAGGCCGACTTTATTTTTATAGTTCTGGATATTGGAGATTAACGAGTTAAAACCAATGTCCAGATAGGCATAAATACCGGTTGAGCGACGCTCTTCGGTGACCAGCGCAAAACCATGGTTAATCGCTTCATTCGCGCTGTGGTTATTGATTTTTTTGCCGTGGAGCGTAATCGTGCCCGATGATTTCTCACGAATGCCAAACAACGTTTCAACAATATCGGTGCGTTTCGCGCCAACCAGGCCGGCAATGCCGAGAATTTCCCCTTTATGGAGATCAAAAGAGATATCACGAATCGACGGCTGACGCAGAGAAGTCAGGTTACGCACTTCCAGAATCACTTCTCCCGGCTTGTTCTCTTTATCCGGGAAACGTTGGTTCAGTGAGCGTCCGACCATCATGGCGATGATCTTATCCATGTCCAGCCCTTCCAGCGGCTGGGTCGCAATCCATTGACCATCACGCAGCACGGTAATTTCATCACACAGTTGAAATATTTCTTCCATTTTGTGAGAAATATACACAATCCCGCATCCACGCTCTTTCAGCTTACGGATGATGGTAAACAGATGATTAACCTCTTTCTCGGTTAACGATGAGGTCGGTTCATCCATAATGACGATTTTGGCGTCATACGAAAATGCTTTCGCAATTTCAATCATCTGCATTTGCGAAACGGATAATGTGCCGACGCGCGCACGCGGATCGATATCAATATCCAGTTCATCGAAAATCGCTTTGGTATCGCGGTACATTTTTTCCTGATCGACAAACATACCTTTGGTGGGATAGCGTCCCAGCCACATGTTGTCCATCACAGAGCGTTGTAATACCAGGTTTAATTCCTGGTGTACCATCGAAATACCATTCTCAAGCGCTTCCTTAGCAGAATGAAAATCGATTTCTTTACCCTGAAATAAAATACTACCGGAATCTTTTTGATAGATCCCAAAAAGACATTTTAATAATGTTGACTTTCCAGCGCCATTCTCGCCCATCAGAGCATGAATAGAATGTGGGCGGACTTTTAAATTGACATTATCAAGAGCCTTAACGCCGGGAAAGGACTTGTTGATGCCGCTCATTTCCAACAAGTATTCGCCTGACGACTGAGTATTAGTGCTGACCATAATTATACCTTGTTGGCCTTGCAGAGTGCGCAATTAAGGGCGCAATGAAATTGCGCCCACAGACGGAGTATTTATTTGTTGGTGAACTCTGCCAGATTATCTTTATCGACACCTACATATGGAACGCGAACAATTTTGTTCTCAATTTTCCAGTTGGTGCCGTCTGCCGCGCCTTTGCCATCAGCCAGGTTTTTCGCCAGATCAAAGGTGGCTTTCGCCTGGTTATTTGCATCGTTCAGCACGGTACCGGCCATAGCGCCAGATTTCACCAGAGCCAGGGCTTCAGGCAGCGCATCGACGCCAAATACCGGGACGCTGGTTTTGTTGTGTGCTTTCAGCGCTTCAACTGCGCCCATTGCCATCGCATCGTTGTTGGCGATAACCACTTCGATTTTGTTTGCGTTAGGACCGGACATCCACGCATCCATCTTATCTTTCGCCTGAGCGGTATCCCACATTGCAGTATCTAACTGCAGTTGTTCAGTTTTGATGCCTTTATCGTTCAGCTCTTTAATTACGTAGGTCGTACGAGCTTCGGCATCCGGGTGTCCCGGTTCGCCTTTCAGCAGAACAAACTGAATTTTGCCATCTTTGTTCAGATCCCAGTTCGGGTTAGCGGCCCAGTGCTTGGCAATCAAGTCACCCTGAATAATCCCGGACTCTTTAGAGTCGGTACCGACATAATAGGCTTTGTCATAGCTGTCCAGCGCTTTACGGGAAGGCTCTTTGTTGAAGAACACAATCGGTACGTTCTGACCGCGTGCTTTTTCAATGACCGTTCCTGCTGCTGCCGGGTCAACCAGGTTGATAGCCAGTGCTTTAACGCCTTTTGCCAACAACACGTCGATCTGATCGTTCTGTTTGGACTGATCGTTTTGCGAGTCATTCATCAGCAACTGTACATCCGGCGCCGCTTTGGCATCTTTTTCAATAGCCTTACGTACCACGGACATAAAGTTATCGTCATATTTATAGATAGTCACACCAATGCGGGTATCAGCAGCGTGCGCAGCCGCGCCGAATAACATGCTTGCCATTACAGCAGACAGGGTCAACACCTTCTTATTCATGGTATCTCCGGTTTTATTATGCAGGGTAGTGCTTGAGATAAATGCTCGGCAGGCAGAACGTTACTGAAGTGTTACTGAACGCCGAAGCTCACTTTTAAAAATATTTCTTCCGTATCTGGCAACGCTCCAAAAACAGGCTTTAATTGTTGTTTAAGACGCCTATACCTCGATGAAAGTGATTATTCACCGTTACATAGTAGTTACAGCGCAGCAAACAGTGTCATCATAGCTATCGCATTGTTAAGATACTGTGAATTTACTCACATATTGAAAGCGGTTACATAGCCCGACATTATCAGTTAGTGATCGGTGCCGCATTCTGCCGCAAAGCCACAGAATGACGTCGCACCAGCGTCGGCATAAAGCAATGCGTTGCGTCAGGATCCAGCGTTCCCGCTGCGCCTTGTAGCGCAAGCTCAGTGGCCATTTTTGCCATAGAAGCAATGGGATAGCGAACCGTTGTCAGCTGCGGGTCAGTGTAACGTGCGATGGGAATATCATCGAAGCCAATGATTGAAAGGTGTAATGGAATAGCGATACCGTTATCTTTTAGCGCCGTTAGCGCGCCAGCGGCCATATTGTCGTTATAAGCGAAGACTGCCGTCAGTTGCAGGTTACGTCCCAGCAGTTCCACCATTGCGGACTCTCCGCCCTGCATATCCGGTGAACCGGTACCTATCCAACTGTCTGCCGGGGTAACCCCCTGTTCTTTCAGGGCACTTAGCCACCCTTCTTTACGCATTGCATCGTCCTCAATGCGGTGACTGGATGCCAGGTAACCAATACGTTGATGCCCATTATTCAGCAGCATACGGGTTGCCATTTTAGCCCCGCTAATATTATCCAGACAGACGCAACGATGCGCATAGCCCGGCACAATGCGGTTGATCAGCACCATGCCAGGGATCTGATCCATGAACTCGGCCAGTTCGCGATCGCTCAACGCTTTCGAGTGAACAATCAGTGCGTTACAACGCTGACGAATCAGTACCTCAATGGCATGACGTTCTTTTTCAGCCTCATGGTAGCTGTTGCCAATCAGGACGTACTTCTGATGCTGTTGAGCAACCATATCCACGGCCTTGACCAGCGCGCCAAAAAATGCGTCTGAAACATCCATCACCACAACGCCAATCGTGTCGCTCACCTGCGTCGCCAGCGCTTGCGCGTTGGCATTCGGTCGATAGCCGAGCTGAGTAACCGCCTTCATTACCGCTTCACGCGTATCGGGACTCACCAGCGCGCTGTTGTTCAGTACGCGGGAAACAGTCGCGACAGAAACGCCAGACTGTCGTGCCACATCACGGATGGTTACCATATTCACTACCCTGTTTAAGATGCGGTTACCCGCAGACACCCCAGGCTGGGTATTTTGTCAGCACAACGAAACGGACTGCGTGAGTGATGTCACAGGAATGAAAGCGCTTACATCCATTTTGTTAATGAATGTGATCCAGATCGTTATCTGGATGTTCGCGGTAATGATGTCCCTGACGCACGCAGGGTCAATTGACGCCATAGCCATTCTACCGGGCCTTGCCGGTAAAAATGCAACCAAATGACGGAGAAAAGCAGGTTAACGGCCCAGACCGGAATGACGAAATACAGCAACTCCAGCCGGTCGAATTTCATAAATAAGCCGAATTGATAAAACAGCGTGGTGCAAATTAAGGTTTGTAACAAATAGTTGGTTAGCGCCATGCGCCCAACGCAGGCTATGGCAATGACCCATTTTAAACGGCTAAGCTGCGGCCAGAAACCGAACATCAGCGCAGCGTAACCAATGGTCTGCAACGGCGCGCCCAGCTCTCGCGGGGCTTGTAACAGGAAAGCACACCAGCGGTAGGCCCAGTCCAGATGCCACTGCGCAACGATAGCAGGCAGGTTAATCGCCATCCCAATAATGACCAATAACGCGCCGGTACGTCGATAGTGCTGCAAACTGTACTGCCCTTTCAGCCAACCGCTGCGCATCAATGCCGCGCCCAGCAGCATCATCCCCGCCAGTTGCCAGCCGTACTGCGCACCCAACGCCAGCAAGCTATTGGACATCATATCTACGCGATTGCTGACCGCTTCCATACCGCCGTTCACCTTCCAGTATTTCTCATACAGCAACGCAGAAGCATCCGGTGTCCAGGCCCGACTGGTCTCACTTCCGGAGATAAATCCCAGCAGCAACAGCACACCAACGCCCGCCAGATAGAGCAACACGCCGGTATTAAACAGACTTTTGACGGAAGGGGCATCGCGAACCAACCGCCAGCAAATCAGCCCAATCAGGCCATACGCCAGCAGGATATCGCCATCCCAGAACAGCAAACCGTGAATAAACCCCAGCAGAACCAGCAAAGTGAGTCGTGACTGGATCCAACGTTTGCCTCGCGGTAGCAGCATCTGCAGACCCGCGCCAAACAGCAGCGCAAATAACGTGAGGAATTTCACCTGCGCGAAGAGATCAAGCACGGCCCAGGTCCAGGCATCTGACGGGGTAATGTTGCCGTACCAGGCAGGGTTCAGATAGGCCGCCTTTGGCAGACCAAAGGCGCTAATATTGAGAAGCAGGATGCCGAGGATGGCGACGCCACGAATAAAATCCAGCGTGACATTACGCTCCATGGCCCCTGCCCTGATCAGTTGTGGTGACGCACGGCGCGCAGGAATTCCTGACGCGTATTCTGGCTGGACTTAAACAATCCGCCAAGCGAGGTAGTGGTGGTAGCGCTGGTCGCATCACGAATACCACGCGCTTTCACGCAGTAATGCACAGCATCAATTGAAACCGCCACATTATTCGTCCCGAGCAACGTTTGCAGCGCGGTGAGAATTTGCTGAGTCAGGCGTTCCTGGACCTGCGGGCGCTGAGCGAAGAACTGCACAATGCGGTTAATCTTCGACAGACCGATGACCGAATCTTTCGGGATATAGGCCACCGTCGCTTTGCCATCAATCGTTACGAAGTGATGTTCGCAGGTGCTGGTCAGCGTGATATCGCGAACCGTGACCATCTCATCAACCTTCATCTTATTTTCAATGACGGTGATTTTCGGGAAGTTGGCGTAATCGAGGCCGGAGAAAATCTCATCGACATACATTTTAGCGATGCGATGTGGCGTTTCCATCAGACTGTCATCGCTCAAATCAAGATTGAGCAATTGCATAATCTCGGTCATATGACCGGAGATAAGACGTTTGCGCGTTTCATTATCCATCTCTTGCACAGGCGGGCGTAGTGGTGTTTCAAGACCACGCGCGACCAGCGCTTCATGAACCAGTGCCGCTTCTTTACTGAGTGATGACATTTCTTTTTCTCCTGCAGGTGGGGCGCCTCTGCCCTGCGTGGGGCAAAGTTTTTAGGCTGTGTCACAGCCAGAACATTGTGCGTGAGGCGGCGCACATAATCCAGTATTCACCGCGATAATTATTGAAATTGGTGCTGCCTTTTAGCACACAGATTTCATATGTCGTTCAACCGGGTGAATTCGAGTGTTAATGTAAAGTTATATAGATGATGAAGTATGTTTGCTCAATGCGGAAGTGAAAGTTACTCACAGTGCAATGAATAATCTGTATTATGGTGAGTTCGCAAACACATTCAGGTTCAACACAACAAGGAGCCACGCATGGAAATGCTTGAAGAGCACCGCTGTTTTGAAGGCTGGCAACAACGCTGGCGTCATGACTCCACCACGCTAAATTGCACCATGACCTTCAGTATTTTTCTTCCACCCCCCCGGGATAACACCCCACCTCCGGTGCTGTACTGGCTGTCAGGTTTGACCTGCAATGATGAAAACTTCACCACTAAAGCCGGAGCACAACGTATTGCGGCTGAACTGGGCATCGTTCTGGTGATGCCTGATACCAGCCCGCGTGGCGAACAGGTCGCCAATGATGAAGGCTACGATTTAGGCCAGGGTGCCGGATTTTATCTCAATGCCACGCAACAACCGTGGGCCTCACATTTTCGCATGTATGACTATATGCGTGACGAGTTGCCGGCACTCATTCAGTCACAGTTTAACGTCAGCGATCGCTGCGCCATCAGCGGGCACTCTATGGGGGGGCATGGTGCACTGATCATGGCACTGAAAAACCCTGGCAAATACACCAGCGTTTCTGCCTTCGCCCCCATCGTCAATCCATGTCGCGTACCGTGGGGTGAGAAAGCCTTTAGCGCCTACCTGGGTGAGGATAAATCACGGTGGGCGGAATGGGACAGCTGTGCGCTGATGCTGGCCAGTAAACCCGCAGATGCGATCCCAACGCTTATTGATCAGGGGGATAGCGATCAGTTTCTCGCCGATCAACTGCAACCCGCAGTGCTGGCCGAAACGGCCCGTCAAACCGCATGGCCGATGACATTACGCATTCAGCCGGGTTACGATCATAGC
This sequence comes from Citrobacter sp. RHBSTW-00029, assembly GCF_014104295.1. Classification (NCBI taxonomy): domain Bacteria; kingdom Pseudomonadati; phylum Pseudomonadota; class Gammaproteobacteria; order Enterobacterales; family Enterobacteriaceae; genus Citrobacter; species Citrobacter sp. RHBSTW-00029. Next base: position 1,028,830 of record NZ_JABXRT010000001.1, on the reverse strand, counting down.
TACTACTTCATTGCATCATTTATTGAAGATCATCTGCGTTTCCACGCCCAATATTTGCTGAAGTAACGCCTGAGTGAGGGCGTCAGCCCTCTTCATTTCTCCATCATTCCTTCACTTTTTCTCCTTTTTTATTTCACCACTATCCCACTGAATTAAAAAGATTTTCCATGCCAAATACATCAAACACAAATGATTTCTATTATCATTTGTGTTTACAAATATTCATACTTTTGTACAATCCCCCCGCTTCTTTACTGAAAAGAGTCCTTAAAAGACAAATACATACAATTGTCATGGCCTTTCACATGACACGCAGTTAGATTCATTTAAATGGAATGATACAAATGACTATACCTCACGTTAAGGCTGTAGCCGCCGCAGTATGCGTCGCGAGTCTCCCATCACTCGTCTATGCCGCCGACCAGGATACCGTGGTCGTCACTGCCACCGGGTTTGAGCAAAAAATTCAGGATGCCCCCGCCTCCATTTCGGTTATTACCAAGCAGCAGATCGAAGATAAAGCCTATCGCGATGTGACCGATGCACTGAAAGACGTCCCAGGTGTTGTTGTGACCGGCGGCGGTAGCAGCAGTGATATCAGCATCCGCGGTATGGCCTCACAATACACGCTCTTCCTGGTTAACGGTAAACGTATCAGTACACGCGGTACCCGCCCGAACAGCGACAACGCGGGTATTGAGCAAGGCTGGCTACCGCCACTGGAATCCATCGAGCGTATCGAGGTGATCCGCGGCCCGATGTCGTCTCTGTACGGCTCTGACGCTATGGGCGGCGTGATTAACGTGATCACCAAAAAAGTCTCGAATACTAAAGCCTGGACCGGCTCCCTGCATGGTGATGCCACCCTCCAGGAAGATCGGGACTCCGGAGACCTTTACCAGACAAATGCATACGCGTCCGGACCACTGATCGACGGGCTACTCGGCGCAAAAGTGACCGGGCTGTTCTCCCATCGCGGAGAAGATAAGATAGTCAATGGTTACAATGAACAACGCCTGCGCAACGGCGGACTCACCCTCAACTTCACCCCGGATGATAAAAATGACATCGACTTCGATGTCGCGCATGAACTACAGGATCGCAACAGCACACCGGGCGAATCGATGGCGGCAGAAAACTGCCGTAACGGTGTTTGTAAGCCAAACAGCAAAAGCTACAACCGTTATGAACACACAACGTATTCATTAACCCACAGCGGTTATTACGACGATTTCAACAGCACCAGCTATGTTCAGCAGGAAGAGACCAAAAACCCTGGTCGTCAGATGAAATCCTACAACACGATCTTCAATAACCAGAACCAGGTCTTCCTCGGGGCGCACACCCTGACAGTTGGCGGGCAATACCGTTATGAAAAACTGCGCGATAACGGCAACCAACTGCAAGCAGCTGACGGTTTGAACAAATTGACCCGCTGGAGTTGGGCGTTGTTTGCCGAAGACGAATGGGCGGTTACCGATACTTTCACGCTGACCGGCGGTCTGCGTATGGATAAAGATGAAAACTACGGTGACAACTGGACGCCGCGCGGCTATGGCGTATGGCACCTGAGCGATCAGTGGACCTTAAAAGGGGGAGTTTCTGCGGGCTATCGTGCACCGGATCTGCGCCAGTCATCCGCAAGCTGGGGGCAAGTGACCGGTGGCGGTCGTCTGAACGGTATCATTGTCGGCAACCCGGATCTGAAACCAGAAAAAAGCCTGAGCGAAGAGATCGGTTTGCTGTGGGATAACGGCAACGACCTCAATGCGGGTGTCACGCTGTTCAATACTGACTTCAAAAACAAAATTACCGAAGTCCGTCGCTGTAACAGCAGTGCCGATCCGGCTTGTACTATTGGCAGCACTCATTACGACTTTGTCAGCGATCGGGTTAACGTTGATAAAGCCAATATGCGCGGTGTCGAATCCACCTTCGGTTGGAAGATGACCTCCGACATCAACTGGACAGCGAACTATACCTACACTGAATCTGAACAGAAAAGCGGTCAGTTCTCGGGCCAGCCGTTGAACAAAATGCCGAAGCATATGTTCAACACCACGCTGGACTGGCAGGCTACGCAGGATATCGGTTTCTGGAGCCGTTTGAATCTGCGTGGCAAAACATCAGAATACCTGAGCCGTACCTCCATGGCGCAAGGCACCCCTTCCTATACCCAGGTCGATATCGGTATGCGTTACTATGCGACCAAAGATGTACTGCTTACTGCTGGCGTGTATAACGTGCTGGATAAACAGATTGATTACGAGACCTATGACACCGTGCTTGATGGTCGTCGTTACACTGTTGGCCTGACATATAACTTCTAAATTTTAGACCATAAAAACCCCGGCATTCACCATGCCTAATGCTGTTCAGTTAACATAAAGCATCAACATGTGTTGGCGGGGTAATGAACATGCTCTCTCAGAGAAAGGGTTCCGTTCACCTCATGTTCATCGCTTCTCTGTACACTGAACACCCGTGAACGTGTTAAGGGTGCTATCTCCGCACCCTTAACAATCCCGGCTCCCGGCAGGAAAATTGTTGCTTCGCAATCCCCTCCGCTTATTCCTCCAGGCTACCGGGCCGGGCGCGATGCAACATCCCTGTCGTTCACACCCTGAACCCGCATCCCTGCGGGTTCTCCCGGCCTTATGGATACACGTCGGCAATTATCAGCCGGACCAGCCCACACCTCACCATCTGCGTTTTTTGTTTAAACAGCAAAACAGATTTAACTGGAAGTCAGAGCGTTGAAGCGATGACCCCGGTCCGGCTGAAAATCGATGAGGCGTTGACGGTTGACCGGGACGGCCTGCAGGGAGGCGTGCCCGGGCCGGGCCGACCCGGCAGGCAGACGGAATAAGACGAATACATCGTGCAGCGGCGATTTTCCCGCCGGGAGCCAGGGTTGCAAGGGAGGCGGCGGCGAGCCTCCCTTGCACGTTCACAGATATCTGTGCTTCAGAGAAATGACACCACTAAGATGAACGGAACCCTATAGCGGAATCAAATGTTCTCCATAATGCTTACCTGGCAAGCATTATGCACTGGATTACTTCTTCACACGTTTCGGAAAGTGCATTTCGCTGTAACGAACGAAACGGGTTCCTTTGGTCAGCTTATAGCCAAACCAGATGATCAGGAACAGCGGGATACCAATATAGGTTGCCATTACACCGCCCCAGTCAATGGTATCTTTCAGGAACGCTTCGTAGTTCTGGCCGAGAGTGATAATCAGGCACAGGACAAAGGCAAAGATCGGCCCCAGAGGGAAGAAGCCTGAACGATACGGCAGATCATTAATATCATGGCCCTGCAACACGTAACCACGGCGGAAACGATAGTGGCTAATTGCAATTCCCAGCCAGGCGATAAAGCCCGTCATCCCGGAAGTGTTCAACAGCCACAGGTACACAGTCTGGTTACCAAACATGGATGTCAGGAAGCACAGACCTGCCACAACAGTCGTCGCATACAGCGCGTTACGCGGTACGCCGCCACGAGACAGTTTAGAGAAAATACGCGGCGCTTTACCGTCACATGCCAAGGTGTAGAGCATACGTGTTGATGCATACATCCCGGAATTACCCGCCGACAGCACCGCCGTCAGGATAACGGCGTTCATCACCGCCGCCGCAGACAGCAGACCCGCATGCTGGAATACCAGCGTGAACGGGCTGACGCTGATGTCTTTTACATCATTGCGCAGCAGGCTCGGATCGGTATACGGTATAATCAGGCTGATAATCAAAATCGCGAACACATAGAACAGCAGGATTCGCCAGAATACCTGACGCACCGCGCGTGGAATGTTCTTCTCTGGATCTTCAGATTCGCCCGCGGCGATACCAATCAACTCGGTCCCCTGGAAAGAGAAGCCGACGATCATCGCCACACCAATCATGGCGGCAAAACCGCCAGCAAAGGGGGCATCACCTGTCGTCCAGTTACTCCAACCCACCGGTTGAGCACCTTTGAAGATACCGATAATCATCATTACGCCAACCACGATGAAGATAATCACGGTGGTGACTTTAATCAGTGAGAACCAATACTCCGCTTCGCCAAATCCACGTACCGAGATGTAGTTCAGCAGGAAGATAACGCCAAGGAACAGCGCACTCCAGATCCAACCAGGCGTATCCGGGAACCACCAGCTCATTACCAATTGTGCGGCCACCAGGTCCACGGCGATAGTCACCGCCCAGTTGTACCAGTAGTTCCAGCCGAGCGCGAAGCCAAAGCCTTCTTCTACATAGTTCTGACCGTAGGTAGAGAACGAACCGGAAACCGGCATGTAGGCAGCCAGCTCACCGAGACTGGTCATCAGGAAGTACACCATCAGGCCAATCAGAATATAAGAAAACAGCGCGCCGCCAGGACCCGCCGCAGAAATGGTTGCACCAGATGCAACGAAAAGACCCGTACCGATGGAACCACCAATGGCGATCATCGTCAGGTGACGCGCCTTCAGTTCACGGCGTAGCGTGGGCGCTTCTGTGGTTTTAGTTTCGGAAACCATGTGAAAATGCTATCCATCCAAAAAATGAGGCGCGATTGTAGCAGACGAAATGGCATTCTTCCGGCACAAATGCGCTGTTATAAGAGACCTTCATGACTGGCCGCGGATTATAAGTAAAGCAGAAATGGGCAACGTATGACGATTGCCCTCAGTTGACGATGGGGTGTTTATTGCAGGTACGACGCATCAGCGCCTTATTCAACCTGCTCTACCTGGTCGCTATAACGTAAAAAACGCAGCAGCGAGTTTGAAAGATGTTTTTGGCGATGATGGACGCGCCAAAGCGTGCGGACCAGACGTGGCAACGGCACCGGAACTTCGCTTAACGTTCCTGCCTGCAGTTGTTCTGCAATAACCCGACGCGACAAGCAGCTGATCCCGAGACCATGGCGCACCGCATGCTTAATGGCCTCAGAGTTACCCAACTCCATTGCCATCTGAAATCTCGGTAGATGAGACAACAGCAGATAATCCACCAGCTCGCGAGTACCAGACCCACGTTCGCGCAGGATCCAGGGCGAAGCCGCAAGTTGCTCCAGCGTCACGGGCCCCGTGGTTAGCGGCGATGACGGCGCAGCAAATACCACCAGTTCATCTTCCAGCCACGGTTCAGAGATGATTTCGGTACTGTGACAGGGCCCTTCAATCAGCCCGATATCGACCCGAAAATCCAGCACGGCATTGATAACATCCTGGCTGTTGCCCACGCTGAGTTCCAGCGGCAAATCGGGGAAATCCCGCCGGTAACCTGCAATCATGGCAGGTAAAATATAGTTGCCAATGGTGCTACTGGCATAGACGCGAATCGCGCCATTATCTTCACGAAAAAGCTGTTCAATTTCTGTCGTTTGCTCGAGCAAGGCCAACGCACGCGGATAGAGTAAGCGCCCGTGCTCATTAACGACCAGTCGCTTGCCGACGCGGTCAAACAGTTGCACGCCAAGTTGCCCCTCTAAATCGGTAAGCGCAGCACTGACCGCTGACTGCGACAATGACAACATGACAGATGCCTGAGTCGTCGAGCCGCTTTTCAGTACCTCAGCAAACACTTCAAGTTGTCGCAGGGTGATATGCATAGTCGTTTTCCACCGGGTAGCCCGTGCTTACCACTTATAAAGATTAATTATAAATATATAATCAATTTTATTTTTAAGCCACTTCACCTTACAATTTTTGCCAAGAAATCATTCAAATTGTTCAGGAGGGGTTATGACTGAACTCGCCCTACAGAATCATCGTCGTACAGTGTGGCATTTTATTCCGGGGCTTGCCCTGAGTGCAGTTATCACCGGGGCCGCCTTATGGGGAGGTTCCATTCCCGCCGTCGCAGGTGCCGGGTTCAGCGCCCTCACCTTAGCCATTTTATTCGGGATGGTTATCGGCAACACCGTGTATCCACAAATCTGGAAAAGCTGTGACGGTGGCGTGCTGTTTGCCAAGCAACATTTACTGCGTCTGGGGATCATCCTTTATGGTTTCCGCCTCACCTTCGCGCAAATTGCTGACGTCGGCGTCAGCGGTATCGTGATTGATGTGTTAACGCTCAGCAGCACCTTTATGATTGCCTGCTTCCTTGGGCAGAAAGTGTTTGGTCTGGACCGCCACACCAGTTGGCTGATTGGCGCGGGGAGCAGCATTTGTGGTGCCGCCGCCGTATTAGCCACCGAGCCGGTGGTGAAAGCAGAAGCCAGTAAGGTAACGGTCGCCGTTGCTACCGTGGTTATCTTCGGGACCATTGCTATCTTCCTGTACCCGGCAATGTACCCGCTACTGGCGCACTGGTTTAGCCCGGAAACCTACGGGATTTATATTGGCTCCACGATGCATGAAGTCGCACAGGTTGTTGCTGCCGGGCATGCAATCACTCCGGAAGCTGAAAACGCAGCCGTCATTGCTAAAATGCTGCGCGTCATGATGCTGGCTCCGTTCCTCATCATCCTGGCAGCACGTGTTAAACAACTGTCTCCGTCGGCCAGCGGAGAAAAAAGTAAAATCACTATTCCGTGGTTTGCCATCCTGTTTATTGTGGTCGCGATTTTTAACTCGTTCCACCTGCTGCCGCAGTCGGTAGTGAACATGCTGGTAACGCTGGATACCATTTTGCTGGCAATGGCGATGGCCGCGCTGGGGCTGACCACTCACGTTAGCGCCCTGAAAAAAGCCGGTGCAAAACCTCTGCTGATGGCACTGGTGCTGTTTGTCTGGCTGATTGTGGGCGGTGGCGCGATTAACCTCGCTATCCACGCGCTGATGGCATAAACGAGCACGACTCCCCCCCATTAACCCGCTATACTCTCCCCTTTTGAGTATGGCGGGTTTAATTTATGAAATATATTGGAGCGCACGTAAGCGCCGCTGGCGGTCTGGCTAACGCCGCTATTCGAGCCGCAGAAATCGAAGCGACCGCATTCGCCCTGTTCACCAAGAATCAGCGTCAGTGGCGTGCCGCGCCGCTGACCACCGAAATCATTGATGATTTCAAATCTGCCTGCGAGAAGTATCACTATACTTCTGCGCAAATCCTGCCTCACGACAGCTACCTGATAAACCTCGGTCATCCGGTCAGCGACGCGCTGGAAAAATCACGCGATGCTTTTCTTGATGAAATGCAGCGCTGCGAGCAGCTTGGTTTATCCCTGCTTAACTTTCACCCGGGCAGCCACTTAATGCAGATCCCGGAAGATGAATGCCTGGCGCGTATTGCCGAATCAATCAACATTGTCCTTGCTCAAACTCAGGGCGTGACGGCAGTCATTGAAAACACCGCCGGGCAAGGCAGTAATCTTGGTTTTAAATTCGAGCATCTGGCGGCAATCATCGACGGCGTCGAGGATAAATCCCGTGTCGGCGTCTGCATCGACACCTGCCACGCCTTCGCGGCCGGTTACGATTTGCGTTCCGTTGACGAGTGTGAAAAGACATTCGCTGAATTTGAACGTATTGTCGGCTTTAACTATTTACGCGGTATGCACCTGAACGATGCCAAGAGCGCATTTGGCAGCCGCGTTGACCGTCACCATAGCTTAGGGGAAGGTAATATCGGTCACGATGCATTCCGCTGGATCATGCAGGACAACCGTTTTGACGGCATCCCACTGATACTGGAAACCATTAATCCAGATATCTGGGCAGAAGAGATTGCCTGGCTGAAAGCGCAGCAAACTGAAAAAGCGGTGGCCTAATCATGAACGACAGGGAAAAGCAGATCCTTAAGATCCTGCGACGTAATCCGTTGATTCAGCAGAATGAAATCGCCGATATTTTGCAGATCAGCCGTTCGCGCGTCGCCGCACATATTATGGATTTGATGCGCAAAGGAATGATCAAAGGTAAAGGTTATATCCTTACCGAACAAGATTATTGCGTCGTCGTCGGAGCTATCAACATGGATATCCGGGGTATTGCAGACATCCACTATCCTCAAGCCGCATCTAACCCCGGCAGCATCCACTGTTCTGCAGGCGGCGTGGGACGCAATATCGCTCATAATTTGGCGCTGCTGGGCCGTGACGTGCATTTAATCTCCGCTGTTGGTAGCGATTTCTATGGCGAAACGCTGCTGGAACAGACCCGTCAGGCTGGTGTTAACGTTTCCAATTGCATTCGTCTGCATGGACATAACACCTCCACCTATTTGTCGATCGCGAATCAGCAGGAAGAGACCGTACTGGCGATTAACGATACCCACATTCTGCAACAGCTAACGCCGCAGTTGCTGAACGGTTCACGGGATCTTATCCGCCATTCCGGCGTCGTGCTGGCGGATTGCAACCTGACTGCTGAAGCCATCGAGTGGGTATTTACTATTGCTGATGACATTCCGGTATTTATTGATACCGTTTCAGAGTTCAAAGCGGCAAAAATGAAGACCTGGTTTACACGTATTCATACGCTCAAACCCACGCAGAAAGAGCTGGGCATTTTATGGGGTAAGCCTGTCCAGTCGGATGCGGATCGCATGCAGGCCGTCAACGACCTTCATCAGCAAGGAGTAAAACGCATCTTTGTGTGTCTGGAAGACGAATCCGTTTTTTGCAGCGAAAAGGACGGCGAACAGTTTTTATTGACGCCGCCTGAGCATACGGTGGTAGACAGTTTTGGCGCCGATGACGCTTTTATGGCGGGATTACTGTACAGCTTTCTGGAAGGTAGCGAGTTTCGTGAAAGCGCGCAGTTTGCCATGGCCTGCGCGGCATTATCGCGGGCCAGCGTCAGTATCAACAACCCAACGCTCTCCGCCGATAATGCCCTGTATTTGCTGAAAACCGCTTAGATATAATGCCGGATGGCGCTCTGCTTATCCGGCCTACAAACTTTATTTTATGCCAGTCCGATAAAGAAACCGGCTATTGTGGCGCTCATCAGGTTAGAAAGCGTTGCCGCTGCCAAAGCACGCATTCCAAGTTGCGCGATTTCCGGTGCGCGCTGTGGCGCAATGGCTGAAAACGCACCGACGACAACACCAATTGAACCAAAGTTTGCAAAACCACACAAAGCAAACGAGATAATCGCGATGGTCTTCACGTCCAGCGCACCGCCCATTTGCAGATACGGTGAGAAGTTGAGATAAGCGACAAATTCGTTGATCGCCAGCTTCTGTCCAATCAGGCTACCTGCCAGCGTCGCATCGCTCCAGTCCACGCCCATAATCCACGCCAGCGGGGCCAGAATATAGCCAAAAATGCCTTCCAGAGTGGCGTGACCGAAGCCAAACCAACCACCAACGCCACCAATAATGCCGTTAATTAACGCAATAATGGCGACAAATGCCATTACCACCGTCGCCACACCTGCGGCGATCTTCAATCCGGTCATCGCCCCACTGGCCGCCGCTTCGATGATGCTTTTCGGTGGTGTCTCAGTAAACGACAGATTCTCGAAGGTAACGCGAGACTCTTCCGTTGCCGGACTCAGCATACGCGCGAACAAAATACCGCCAGGGATTGCCATCAATGATGCCGCCAACAAATAATCGATGGGTACACCCATTCCGGCATAACCAATCATCATTGAACCCGCAATAGATGCCATCCCGCTACAAATTGCAGTAAACAGCTCATTGCGATTCAGGCGATCAATAAAGGGTTTCACGATTGCCGGAATTTCGTTTTGCCCGAGAAAAATCGTCGTCACCGCGACAAATGATTCGATTTTGCTGATGTTCAGCGCTTTCTGGAAAATACCACCGAGAATACGGATCAACAGTCCCATTACGCCAATGTAGTAAAGCAGGCTTATCAGCGCGGTAACAAAAATGATCGCGGGGAGTACCCGGAAGGCAAAGATAAAACCGGCACCGTCAAACAGCACATCCATTTTAGGACCGACCAACGAGCCGAAAATAAATGCGCTTCCCGCATCGCTATATGACATGACCTTGTGGACGCCGAGTGCAGCCTGTTCAACCAGCCATTTCCCCGGAGGGAAATACAACATGATACCGCCAATGGCGATTTGCAAAACCAACGCAGCGCCAACGGTACGCAGGCTAATCCGTTTTTTATTTACTGACAGCAGAAACGCGATGGCCAGTAATACCACCATACCCACAACACTTCTCATTATATCCATAATGAAATCCCTTCATGCCAGGAAACCCGGCGCTAACGCCAGGTTTTGGTAGGTTTGATATTCACGGGCGACCGCTTTCTGCCCGAAAAATTTGGTCAGGCGAGGCGTTGGTATTCCTTCGCAATCTCGCAAGCCAGTACGGCGTTGTTGAACACCAACTGAATGTTTGATTTCAGACTGTCGCCTCCGGTCAGTTCCGCAACCCGCGCCAGCAGGAACGGCGTGCTATCTTTGCCCACAACGCCCTGTTCTTCAGCTTCCTTCACGGCCCGATCGATTGCCGCGTTAATTTTTTCCTCTGCCATGGCAAACTGCTCCGGGATTGGATTGGCGACAACCAGGCCGCCGTTCAGACCGGTTTGCCATTTCACCGCCATCGCGCGGGCAATTTCTTTTGCGCTGTCCAGACGAATACTGACGTCAAACGGGCTGGTGCGGCAGAAAAATGCTGGCAGCGATGTTGTCTGATAACCAATGAGCGGCACACCGAAGGTTTCTAAATATTCGGTTGTTAATCCGAGATCGAGAATAGATTTTGCCCCTGCGCAAATAACCGTGACATTGGTATGAGCCAGTTCTTGCAGATCCGCAGAAATATCAAATGTATGCTCAGCCCCGCGGTGAACACCGCCGATCCCCCCGGTTGCAAATACTTTAATTCCCGCCATAGCGGCAATAATCATGGTAGAGGCAACGGTAGTCGCGCCATTTTTCCCTGCGGCTACAACAAACGGTAAATCTCGGCGGCTAACTTTAGCAACGTTATGCCCTTCACGTCCTAAAAGTTCAATTTCGTCTTTACTCAAGCCAACTTTCATTACCCCGCCAATAATGGCAATGGTTGCAGGCACAGCACCATGTTTGCGAATAGTTTCTTCTACTTCAATTGCTGTTTGCGCATTTTGTGGAAATGGCATGCCATGGGAAATAATGGTTGATTCAAGTGCAACAATGGGTTTTTTACTGTTTAATGCTTCCTGAACTTCTGGAGATATTTGTAATAATTCAGAGGAAAGAGTTAATTCAGACATTCTGTGTTCTCCACTATTAAGCTAACATTCGCAACAGACAAATCAGGGTTGTTGGTATATTCACAGGCCAGTGCCATAGATGAGCAACCCTGCGCAAATCGAACCGAATCAATAAAGGGCAGACCGTCTACCCAGCAGGAAGCCAGTCCCGCCATCATGGCATCACCAGCCCCCGTGACATTAATGACGTGAGTTTTAATGGGCAGCGACCAGCCGCTACTCCCCGAGATATCACTGTAATAAACACCGTCCCCCCCCATGCTGAGCACAAGGCGGTTTAGGCCGCGTTCATGAAACCACGTGGCAACTTTGCCAACATCCTCTCGCCCGGAGAGTGCAATCCCACTCAGGGTTTCAGCTTCAAGTCGATTAGGTTTTAAGGTATGGATTTTGCCGAGCTGCTCGCGAATTTTAACGCACTTCCATGCCGATACCGGGTCAATAAACACCGGTACCTCGCCCGCATTTTCCAACACCCATGTCAGCGCGTCTTCACTGATATTACAGTCAGCGACAATGACTTTTGCTGCACGAATAAAATCACGATGTTGCGACAAAAAATCCGCTGAAATGTGGTCGGTAATACTCATATCATTTATGGCAACCAGCATCTCACCGGTATTATCAAGCAGCGACAAATAACTTGATGTATTTTCTCCAGCAACAATCAGGCATTTTTCGACATGAACGCCAGATTGATTAGTTTGCGCCAGCAATGATTGTCCATAGAAATCGTTACCAACTGCAGTCAGTAACCATGAATCTTTTCCCAACAGCGCCAAATTATGAGCGATATTGCGTCCCACGCCGCCTGGCGTAAATTTTATTTTCCCTGGATTCGAGTCCGCATAATTCAGAGAAGCATGCGAATACCCGGCGACATCCATATTGGCCGAGCCAATGGTTACTATGTATTCCTTTTCACGCATAGCACGTCCCCTGGCAATATAATTACCACTAATGAGTTCGTCAAAAATAACAATTGCTACAGCAAAGGTTATTAGAGCACATGTTCACTATCAAACATGTGTTCATGTTAGCCAGGTTTTTTGTAAAGTAAATCCATCCGCAAGATCTAAAACAAATAGATATGAACAGAGTCACAATTTTTTATAGATACAGTTTGCAAGGGAGAGAAAAAATGAGAGGCAGAACACAAATTGAGCAAACCAGAAAAAAACCTCCGGATAACCGGAGGTTTTTCAGATGTGCCAGGCAGACTGGTGTGTATTAACTGAGCGAAACCAGGTCCTCCGGCATGTGGTTGTACAAAATCCGCCAGAAGTGCTCAGCCGTTTTATTCAAGCGGGTATCCATCCGGTAAATATAGGCCTGAATAGGCACCATCAGTTCCGGCGTCTGCAGACAAACCAGCCGCTTGTCACGCAGTTCGTTTACGATAGTCCACGCCGGCAGCCAGGCGATACCATGGCCATCTAATGCCATATTTTTCAATAACTCACTCATCGAAGACATAAACAGTGTACGAGCAGAAATACCGCCCACTTCCGCCAGATGACGGTTTACCAATCTTCCCATGTAGGATGTACTGGTATAGTTCAGAATCGGCACCTGCGGCTGATAGATATCAAACAACGCCTTCCCCTTCGCATCAGCCGCACAAACGGGATACAACTCAGACTCAAAAACCTTCAAACCGCAGAAGGGTGACTGCATTAAATCTTCATCCCGAAAAGAGATAATAAAATCACTTTTCCCTTCACGCAGGGTATTCACCGCTTGCACCACATCAATCGCCTCGACGTGATAAACAAACTCTTCCCCCCAGGCCGCCATTGAGTGCACTAATCTGGGCAACATCGTCAGCGACAGAGAATGTGCCGCCGCTATTTTAATATTGGGAACCCCAAGCAGGTTGTGCCCACTTAGCTCATCCAGATTGCATTCCAGCTGTTGCAGCAGGCTACGGGTTTGCGAATGGAATAGCTTGCCCTCCTCCGTGAGTTGCAGTGGACTCGTCGTGCGATCAAAAAGCTGTACTCCCACGGCGGATTCGAGCGCCTTGATCCGCCTGCTAAATGCCGGTTGGGATATATTGCGTTCCTCAGCCGCCTGGGAAAAATGACGACACGCCTCCAGCGTCAGGAAATCATATAACCATTTTGTCTCAATATTTTTCATGCCTGTCACGCGGATGTTTAAATAGGGTGATTAACCTAAAACATCATGCCAGAGGCGTTCCAGAGATGATATTGGCGATTAGCCACTGATGATTCGTTTTTTGCATCAAGCCTTCGTTTTTGGCATTAACATGTTGGCTTCGCCATTCAGTCATCCCCCTTCTCTGCAGGCAAAACTTCAGGTTTCGCACGCTTTCCGAACCTCATGGGAGGACGAAAGAAACTACAGTCATGCAGTTTTTGCATTTAGACAAACATTATTGCATTTCTCCTCTCGACTCTCTGCTGTTAAACATTAGGGCAAGATAAAAACAGCCTGAATATTATTTAACGGTAAATCGAGGTATATATCGTGAAAGGTTTAATTGGTGTACTGGGTGGTATGGGGCCAGCGGCAACCGTCGATCTATTTAATAAATTCGTCACCTTTACCGCGGCACAACGTGACCAGGAACATATCCCATTAATTATTTCATCTATTCCTGACATTCCTGACCGAACTGACGCGTTAATGCATCATGGTAATTCCCCACTCCCGGCAATGCGCGATTATATGCATAAACTCGAAGATGCTGGCGCTGAGTGTATTGTCATCCCCTGTAATACCGCCCACTTTTGGTTTAATGAATTAAAAGAGTGCTGTCACACAGAGCTGCTCAGTATCGTTGAAACGACCATCAGTGAGGTCAGGAACTGTGGAAAATCACGTATTGGACTACTCGCCACCAACGCCACGTTGTACATGGGTCTCTATCAAAAAGGCATTGAATCTCTTGGGTTAACCTGCATCAGTCCTGACTCTGCCAGTCAGGAAAAAGTGATGGAAAGTATCTATTGCTTAAAAGCCGGTGATGTTAAGCGGGCGCAAACGCTGATGAATGAACAGGCTCAAGCACTCTTCTCTCGCGGCGCACAAGTTATCGTACTGGGATGTACTGAAGTTCCCGTCATCCTTGCTGAGGCTGTCAAAACGTCACCTGAAAAATATATTGATTCAACCGGTTCGTTGGTTCGCGCCGGTATTAAATGGTACGAGAAACGCGTTGGTAAAGATCATCTTTTGGTGCAATGAAAATCTATGCCTGGCTAATTATTGAATTAAATAAACACCCATTTTAATAACGAATTATTCTCTGGCGGAGGCCATTATGATTTGGCTGGAAATTATCGTAGTGTTGGGCGCAATATTTTTTGGTATCCGCTTCGGCGGTATTGGTATTGGTTTATGTGGCGGGCTGGGGCTGGCTATTTTAACACTGGGATTTGGGTTGCAAATTGGTTCGCCACCCGTTGACGTGATTCTCATTATTATGACGGTGGTAGTGGCTGCCTCAGCACTACAGGCCGCGGGTGGTATGGATTATCTGGTACGCGTTGCCGGGAATTTTATGCGGCGTAACCCTAAATATATCAATGTTATTGCGCCCATTATTACCTGGTCGATGACCATTATGGCGGGGACCGGATTTATTGTCTTCTCTACCCTACCGGTCATTGCCGAAGTAGCAAAAGAGTCCGGTATCCGCCCCTCACGCACGCTCGCAGGATCCGTCGTCGCCTCCCAGGTGGCAATATCCGGCTCGCCGATCAGCGCTGCAATGGCCGCAATGTTGACCATCATGGAGGGAAACGGCGTCAGCTTTATACAGGTCATGGCAGTATGCCTGCCGGCCTCGTTCGTTGCCGCAATGGTGGCGGCATTAATCGCTTCACGCCAGGGGTGCGAGCTACAGGATGATGAAGTGTATCTGCAACGCCTGCAAAAAGGTCTGGTCCGTAAATATGAAAGCCAGAGTAGCACGACGCCGGGTGCCGTGCTTTCCGTTGCCCTGTTTATGCTGGCAACGGTCGTCATCGTTATTCTTGCAGCATGTCCTCAACTACGTCCTGGATTCGATGCAGGTAACCCAATGAATACCCGGGATATCATCATTATCTGCATGTTATCTGCCGCTTGTCTGATGGTCGTACTGTGCAAAACATCGACAGATGCCATTGTACTGACATCCACTTTTCGAGCAGGTATGAGTTCGCTGGCCGTCATTCTCGGCATTGTTACACTGGGAACCACATTCATTGACGCACACTTAGCGGAAATTAAAGACATCGCGGGTAATATTCTACAGGCCTACCCGATGCTGTTGGCTCTGGTACTGTTTGGGACCTGCGCGCTGCTCTATTCGCAGGGAGCCACCACGCCGCTGATTATCCCGCTTGCCGTCGCGCTCGGCGTACCCACCTGGGCCATTCTGGCTTCCTACGTGGCAGTGACAGGTGTGTTTGTTCTACCCACATACCCCACTTCACTGGCGGCAATGGAGTTCGACACCACCGGGACAACGCGCGTGGGCAAATATGTCTTAAACCATCCGTTTATGTTGCCAGGACTGGGTGGGATCATCGCGGGCGTTGCCTTTGGTTTTATCATCGCGCCAATGATTGCCTGACCCGTTTTATTCAGGGGGCCGAAAGCGATATCGCCTCCTGAATACTTCGCGACTTACCTGACCTGACTCACCATAGCAATACCGTCTTACCTTTATCTATTTGCTTCACATCGCTGCTTTTAATCACGCGGTGATAGCCATAGGTGTCAGCATATTTTGTCAGTCCAGTCCCGGAATCCTGCTCAGGCTTGCCTTGCGTCTCTATCGTTGCCCCTGATGTTGTTGTCATCACCCAGGTGGTTGAGCACCCCGTAAGCAACAGCGTAGCGAGTGACAGAGAGGCAAAAATGTGCGTTTTTTTCATATTCGATTTCCGTGACGAGTTTGATTTAAGGGCACTTTATCGAATTTGGTTAAGACAGGATGGATTATTGTGGCGGTGCCGCAACTGCCGGGATCAAAGAATAAAAAAGGGCAGAGAAATCTCTGCCCAGGGAAGTAAAGAAGAGTTAGGCTACTTTCGCGACAGCGTCCACTTCCGGGCGCTTCAGCACCGCGTAGGAGAGACCGGCCACCAGCGTACCAGCAACAATCGCCAACAGGTAACCCAGTACAGGGGTAATGGCGCCTGGGATCAGCAGTACAAATAGTCCGCCGTGTGGCGCCATCAACTTCGCACCCACAGCCATTGAGATTGCTCCCGTCACCGCGCCACCGACGATACAGCATGGCAGAACACGCATCGGATCGCGTGCCGCGAACGGAATTGCCCCTTCGGTGATAAAGCATAAACCCAGAACCAGCGCCGCTTTGCCACCTTCCTGTTGTGCTTTGTCGAACTTGCGACGCGCAACCAGCGTTGCCAGACCCAGCGCCAACGGTGGCACCATACCTGCCGCCATAATGGCTGCCATCGGTGCATAAGTTTGCGTACTCAGCAGCCCCACCCCAAACGCGTAGGCCGCTTTGTTCACCGGACCGCCCATGTCGGTACACATCATGCCGCCAAGAATAGCGCCAAGCAGAACCGCATTCGCCGTCCCCATGGTTTGCAGCCAGTGAGTCAGGCCTTCCAGAATGCCCGCAACCGGTTTACCAATCAGGTAAATCATTGCCAGACCAACGACCAGGCTCGAAAGCAGCGGAATAATCAGAATCGGTTTCAGCGCTTCCATACTCTGTGGGAGTTTCAACTTCGTGCTGATGAGCTTCGCCACATAACCGGCAAGGAAACCGGCGATAATCCCACCGATAAAGCCAGAACCGGTGCTTACCGCCAGCATACCGCCGATAAGACCCGGCGTCAGACCAGGGCGGTCAGCGATAGAAAATGCAATGTAACCTGCCAGAACGGGCACCATCAGTGCGAAGGCTGAGCCCCCACCAATCTGCATCAGTGCTGCCGCAAGCGTTCCCTGCTCTTTGAATGCTTCAATACCAAAGGCGAATGACAGCGCAATACACAGACCGCCCGCAACCACCATCGGCAGCATGTAAGACACACCGGTCAGCAGGTGACGATACGCGCCCGCGCCCTCTTTTTTTCCTTCGGTGGCCGCAGTCTGATTTTTCCCGGCTGGCTGATACGGGGTCGCTTCATCCAGCGCTTTATCCAGTTCCTGCTTCGTTTTCTTCAGCGCCAGGCCCGTAGACGTGCGATACATCGGTTTTCCAGCAAATTTCGCCAGATCAACCTCAATATCAGCCGCCACAATCACCAGATCGGCCTCGGCAACCTCTTCCGGCGTAATGGCATTACCTGCCCCTACTGAGCCGCGGGTTTCCACTTTCACCCACCAGCCGCGTTTTTTCGCTTCGGTTTCGATAGCTTCAGCAGCCATAAACGTATGTGCGACGCCTGTCGGACAGGCTGTCACTGCCACCACACGTTTTGGACCATTGCTTGCCGCTGGCGTTGCCACAACCGGCGCACTATATGGCTGCGCATGACCTTTTGCTTCACTGAGAAAAAGCTCGGGATGCGCAACCGCACGACCGATGTCACCCAGCCAGACTTTTTTGCCGTTCAGCGAATTGTCGACAGGTAGCTTATCGCCCAGGACAATCGCCAGCTCTGCATCATTTGGATTGTCGATGATCTCCAGATGCGCTTTCTGTGCCGCCGCTCCAAGCAGGGTTTTCGCCATATAGGCGCGAGCCTGGCCGAGATTAGCGTCAATAATCAGCAGCGTTTTCATTATGCCTCTCCTGCTGTCAGTTAAACGGTTTTAAGTCGACACGCGCCATCATTGCGGCCAACTGAGGACGATCGGTAATACCCACATTACTTTGGCTTACCGCCAGGGCGGCAACTGCCGTCGCCAGACGCAGGGTATGTTCGCTGGATTCACGCATCAGCAAGCCATAAATCAGACCGCCAACCATCGAATCACCCGCACCTACAGTGCTGACCACCTCAACTGACGGTGGCTTAGCAATCCATTCACCCGAAGCGTTGACCCACAACGCGCCTTCCGCACCGAGTGAAATCACCACGTGCGCAATGCCTTGCTCACGCAGAGCATGTGCCGCATCGATAACATCTTTCATTTCTGGCAGCTTACGGCCAGCCCAGATTTCCAGCTCACGACGGTTTGGTTTCACCAGCCACGGAGCTGCCTTCAGGCCAGCGACCAGCGCTTCACGACTACTATCAAAGATAATGCATGGACACTGGCTGCGCAGGCGCGTCATCCAGTCAGTGAATGCTTCAGGGCTCACGCCGGTCGGCAAGCTGCCGCTGACGCACACCATATCGAATTGCCCCAGCCAGCTTAGTGAGTCATTCACAAAGCGTTCCCAGTCAGCCGGGGTGACTTCAAAGCCGGAGAAATTGAAGTCAGAAACTTCACCATCTTTTTCAGTCAGCTTGACGTTAATTCGGGTACGCCCCTGCACCACCTGAAAACGGTTAGCGATGCCCAGTTCACTGAACAATTGCTGAAAACCATCCTGGTTGTCCTTACCCAGAAAGCCGCCGACCGTCACGTCAATCCCCAGGTCCTTAAGTACTTTTGCGACGTTAATCCCTTTTCCCGCCGCATGCAGACCGGTCGTTTTCACCAGATTGACTTCACCGCGTTCAATTTCCGGGCAAAAACCGACCAGATCGTAAGCCGGGTTCAGGGTGATAGTTGCAACACGTCTGCTCATTATGCGCCCTCCCCAAGGCCTGCCGCGATGGCATCGCCAATGGCTTTCAGCGCCTGTTCAGCATCTTCACCCTGTGCGGTGAAGCGCAGGTGGTGTCCTTTTTTCACGCCCAATGCCACAACTTTCATCAAACTGCGTCCATTTGCCGGTTTTCCGGTTCCATCAAGATTTGTCACGGTTATTTCACTATTAAATTGTTTAATCGTATTCACCAGCATGGTGCCCGGACGGGCGTGTAAACCATGCTCATTACGCACCACAAACTCGGCACTCAGTACATCATCAGTTAATGCATCATCGCTGGTCAGCATCGCTAACACCGTTGCAGCATCCGCCTTCAGCAAACGGTCAGCTTTATTGCTCAGCAACAGATCGCCCAGACGCTTCAACACCGCAACGGGCTGGTCATCATTCATCGCGACAGTCACCAGCAGCGCAGCGGCTTCGCCCTGCACCTCAAATGCGGTTGCCGCACGACTGACCGCGACGGCGCTGCGCACATTGCCTTCAGCACAGTCATTCAGCCAGATGCCCTGACCAAGATTCATTGGTTGCTCGTTAATCGTTCTGGCCACAAAGGTGGCATCTACTGCACCGGCTTCTTTCAGACGCGCGGCGTTCAGCGCCTGCAGCGTCACCAGCGAATTGGCGACGACGTCCAACGACAGCGTTTCGTTATCAAGCTTCAGTTGCTCGCTCTGCTTTTCGCCCATCAGCAATGCGCGTAATTCTTCTGCCGTGGTGGCTGATTTCAGCTGTTCCGCAACCGAGTCATCACTCAATACATGAGTCAGCTGACGCAACAACCCAAGGTGCTCATCTGAGCTGGCCGCAATGCCGATAGCCACATACGCAATCTGACCTTCGCCCCACGTCACACCCTGCGGAAACTGAAACACCTGCACCCCGGTTTTCAGCACCTGATCGCGTGTGTCTGTCGTACCGTGAGGAATGGCAATACCATTGCCGAGAAACGTCGATGTTTGTTGTTCGCGCGCCAGCATGCCATTGACATAGCCGTCCGCAACGTTGCCCGCTTGCACAAGGGCTGCGGCAACCTGGCGAATAGCCTCTTCTTTGTTCCCGGCCTGTTCGCCCGGGTGAATATCCTGAACAGATAACTGGAACATGATTCTCCTCTCCTGCTGAATTGAAACGATTCAGCTAACATGAGAAAAAAGGCGTCACCCGACTCCATCAGTTAAGGCAAGATGACGCTGAAACGTTTCAAGGAGTCTGGATCTTTCTGCTTCATCACGCAAGTAAAGTTAACAATTAACTTGCTGAATTTAGATGTACCGCACATTTTCTCGACGTTTCTTTGAAACAAGCTGACGAAAAAATGTGTTCAGCTACTCAACTTCAGCATCGTCAGCATGTGGACTTCTCAGACTGAAATGACATTTTGATTTTCCATACCGATTTTGATTTAGTGCCCTGTTTATTTTCTGGCTAGCAGCGTAAACTCCGCCTCTCTTCACTCCACTGATAGCTAAACATGCATAACACCCCCGTAGCCGCCACACCCAAGGCGTTTGATTTAACGTCTTCGGCGTTCCTGCTTGTCGCTTTTCTCACGGGCATCGCCGGGGCATTACAGACGCCCACGCTCAGCCTTTTTCTGACCGATGAGGTCCATGCCCGTCCCGGTATGGTTGGGTTCTTTTTTACCGGCAGCGCCGTGATCGGCATTTTGGTAAGCCAGTTTCTGGCCGGACGCTCTGACAAAAAAGGCGATCGTAAAAACCTGATCGTTTTTTGCTGTGTGCTGGGTATGCTGGCCTGCGTGTTGTTTGCCTGGAACCGTAACTATTTTATTCTGCTGTTTATCGGGGTATTCCTCAGCAGCTTTGGATCGACTGCCAACCCGCAAATGTTTGCGCTTGCTCGTGAACACGCCGATCGCACAGGCCGGGAAGCCGTCATGTTCAGCTCGATTTTACGTGCCCAGGTTTCACTGGCCTGGGTGATCGGCCCACCATTGGCCTACGCGCTGGCCATGGGGTTCAGCTTTACGGTGATGTATCTCAGCGCCGCGGTGGCGTTTGTTGTCTGCGGCGTGATGGTCTGGTTTTTCTTACCGTCAATGAACAAAAGCGTACCTCTCGCAACAGGGGCGGTTGAAGCTCCACGCCGTAATCGTCGTGATACGCTGCTGCTTTTTGCTATCTGCACATTAATGTGGGGCACCAACAGCCTCTATATCATTAATATGCCGCTGTTTATCATCAACGAACTGCATCTGCCTGAAAAACTCGCCGGTATCATGATGGGCACCGCCGCAGGACTGGAAATCCCAACCATGCTGATTGCGGGATATTTTGCGAAACGTCTGGGCAAACGTCTGTTGATGAGAATCGCCGTCATCGCCGGGTTCTTTTTTTATGCCGGCATGCTGTTGGCACATTCACCGGCTGTTTTGCTTGGCTTACAGTTGCTGAACGCGATTTACATCGGCATCCTCGGCGGGATTGGCATGCTTTATTTTCAGGATTTAATGCCGGGGCAGGCGGGATCAGCCACAACGTTGTACACCAATACCATCCGCGTCGGCTGGATTATTGCCGGCTCACTGGCGGGGATTGCCGCTGAAATCTGGAACTATCACGCGGTGTTCTGGTTTGCGTTGGTGATGATCGTCGCGACGGTTGTGTGCCTGGCGCGCATCAAGGACGTTTAAGGCGCGGTCAGCGCTTCAAGCTCGATGAGATAAATCATGGCCTGGTGCGTCGTCTGTCCGCACATTTCCGCACTGGGCTGTAAACCGCCGCACACTTTTGGTCGCAACGGAGACGCAAAAATTTTGCAACGCAGGGATTCATCCAGCTGAACGCATGGCGTATTAGCAGGTTTGCCTAACATATAATTATTCACTGTTTAAAATTCACATTCCTGCTGTTAGCATCAGGTCCATCTGATCAATCAATACCATCCGAAGGGAATCACACTTAATGAAACCTAAGCTGTATTCGTACGTGCGTTTTTCATCTGTGAAACAACGGGAAGGCAACTCCCTGGAGCGTCAGCAAGATACCGCTCTAAAAATTGCGACCCGTTATAATCTCGAACTTGATACAACGGCTTTCCATGATCTCGGCATGTCCGCGTTCAAAGGAAAAAATGCTCATGAAGGGAAGCTATCGGAGTTCATCAAGCAGATTGGGGTTAAAGTTCCCGTTGGTTCGTGGCTGGTAGTCGAAAATCTTGACCGCATTAGTCGTGATGATGCCTGGAGCGCTTTGGATATATTCAAGAGCATACTTAGCAAGGGGATAGTCGTTGTTACTGGTATGGATGAAAAGGTCTATAAGTACGCGGACGTAAAGAATAATCCAACCGATTTAATCATTTCGTTGTTGATGTTCACACGCGCCCACGACGAATCGTTGACAAAAAAGAATCGGGTTGAAGCCCAGGCTCGTTCGCTGATACGACACAACCTGACAAGAGAACCGGGAACACCAGCAAAAGCCATAGAATCAGTAGGTCAGAATGTCTGGTGGGTAGACACAAAATCAGGATACGTTACCCCACACTCCATTTATTTTGCCGCAGCGCAGAAGATTATCGAACTAAAACAAAACGGTGAAACTCTTCTTGGTATCCAACGATATCTTAACGAACACTACACTGCCCCTAAAAAGAGGGTTTATAAAGACAAGACAGGTCAAGCGCTGACACCCAAAACGGAGCAATGGGGCAAACATTTGATCAGAACCTTTTTGAATCCCACTGTTCACGGACAAAAAATCTTCACGCTGGATAAACGCGATGAATCAGGTGCCATCATATACGATTCCGAATCAGATGAACCGTTGAAAGAAACATTCATTATTCCGGATTACTATCCAGCACTTATGTCGGAAGTAGACTACTTGACACTTTCGAAGTTAGATCGACATCGTGCTGTCACTCGTAGTTCATCAACATATCCAGGAGGTAATCCTGAACCTGAAATACCGCTACTCTCAGGTATCGGTATTCTTTTTTGCGGTAAATGTGGATCTTTCATGTTCAAATCTGGTTCAAGTGAAAACAAGTACCGATATATATGTGGTTCAAAAATCGTTCAGGGTAAACCTTGCGGTAAAAAAGGGTTTACGTCATACCAACTTGAGCACACTGTTTTACAACTAATCGCTGATCACGTCTGGAACAACCACCAAGAGGATAAAACAGCATGGTACGAATCTGAGATTGAAAAGGCATCTGAAGCGGTTAAGAAGCTGCTAAAACTAGCAACTTTGACAGACAACATCGAAGAATTGGCAGATCAGATTAATGCCAATAAACAAAAAAAAATTACGCTTGAGAAAGAATTTCAACAGTACAAAATCAGCCGTTCAGAAATTCAAACTACTGGCTGGGATCAATTCCGACATTTCGATGTTCATGACACAAAGAATCCTGAGCGTAAGCGGATTAGACTGAAGGTAAAGCAAGCTATCAAACGTATTGATTGTTATGACATTGATGGTCGGCACAGTCATTTTGAAGTGACCTTCGCCGACGAAACAAAGCAGAGAATAGTGATTAAGTTTAATCGCAACAGATCACCTGGTATTTCGTATGTAGAGGCACAAACAGTAAACGATCATGACTTACTAAAAATGCAGGGACTTGTGTTGCACTCCTTCATTGATGAACTGATTTCACCTGAAAAATTTGCGCAGCATATTAAAGACAAACACGAAGTCAGCATTCTAAACCCGACATTTATAACCGAGCTGGAGGATGGCGTAACCCGAGACGAAGACAGTGGAATGGCTATCAGGGTAGATGGCATTACGAGCAAATCATATGCAACTGTCAACGGCATTAAGTACGAGATTAACTCACTGGAAGACTTAGAGAAACTTTCACAGTAAATAACACGCTAAATCACTCTCCCCTTGCCTACCTGACAAGGGGAAAGCAACCAAACCGTCCCCCAGAAACCATTCCATACCAAAGCCCCGTAAAACTTTATACCGAGCGTTTTAGAGCAAGGGTTCAAATTACATCGTATTCATTATGTCTACGAACTGTGCGAGTTGCACCGCTTCTTATCGAAACACCTCTATGGTTGCCGGAAACCCCGCACAAAGTAGATGGTTATGTCTTTCAATCGCAGTATTCAAGACTAAGCGCAGCCCCGCCCCACATTAGCATCAAGCATATGAACCATACAAAAACCCTGTAAATACAATCGACTTAGTAACAATCCCCTCTCTTCCTCTCATGTTAATTGATCGTTTTTATAGATCAATTAAGCAATATTGATAGATTTTATAGATCGATGTAAGATCATGATTCTTCGGTTGGTGTTTCTCGTAAACAAGACTCATGGAATGAATACTCTGTCCACGATGGAGTGAGAACGATAGAAGGCATCCAGAATGACTATCCTTATAAAAACCTTAAAAATCATGGCGTCAGGTGTTGTTTTCGTTTCAGGTATAACCACCGCCACCAGTACCGTCTATTTCTTGCCAGAGGCAAAATCAGCAGGTGTCGCAAGCAGCGACAAAAACGCCCTGATGTTTCTCGGGATGGACAGGGATGTAAATCTGAAGGGGATATGCTTCGCGATGACAAAGCAATCCTCATCAATCGTTCCGCTGGTAGATATCACTGCTACAACTGATAACGGCAGATTCACGATGCACGGACTGCGCCCAAAGAATAACGACGATACGAAGGAATTGGTCTGTTCTCTTGGTTCAGAAGCCGGGGATTTCTTGACGGGCATTTCGAAGTCAACAGTCGTTAACGTGAAGCTGGATTTCAACGGCGAGATCCGCAGTTACAGCTTCAACACTACAGAGTTCGGAAAGATATTGACTACCAATGGGCAAGACGTGTGGGAAGAAGCAGCTAAAGGCTACGCTCAGGGAGTACGTGCCCCCGTTTTCTATGGAAGCGGCAGCGAGGCCCCCAAAAACAATAAAGTAACCTCAAATGTCGATACACCCAGTTATGAAGCAAGCGATGAGAAACTTAATGCTGTCTGGAAAAGACTTAGTCCTGAAACACGAAAACGTTTACTCCCTTCTCAAAGAGAATGGATAAAGCAAAAATCCGCCTGCAATAATGAGCAGAAATGTCTTATCGACATGACGAACAATCGCATTCGTGAACTGGAATCTGAACATGGAAAATAATGCGCTGGCTTTGGTTTTAAAAAACGATTGGGTAGCTTTATCTTCTTCTAATGCCTATACAGGAAAATACACGGTCGGACGATTTCACCTGACAGATACGTTTATCATTGAGTATATGAAGTTGATACATGAAATCGAAATACCTGATTCATGGGTCAGTAGCAGTTTCACTAACATACCAGATACCGATACCCGTAGGGTTATGTATATGGAAGGCTGCGATATGTTATCGAAAGAAACAATGAACGAAATTCGTAATACGGTGAAGTCCCCAACAGACAATATGAAAATACACCGCAATGGCAATCATGTTACCAAAATAGAATTCATGGAAGAACGAAATGAAATCACCCTATGAACGTTATATTAAAATAGCAGTCATAACCGTCGCAATAGCCTACGGCATCAATCTCCTTTACGGGCTGACGCCCCCCCCATATCAGCCTAAAACCCCCGAAGTGAAGGCCAAGGTAAATGCTGATACCGTAACTCAGCAACAACCTGAGCAACCATCCAAACCATCGATAATCGATATACTTCCGCGAATGTATACAACAGGGGAAGTTTATGCGCGGTTTGAACAACATGAATTCAGGGCAACAAATGACTTCAAAAAATGTCAGTTAATGGTAACAGGAAAAATAACTGGTATCGGTACTGTTACTTTCAGAAAAAATCCTGTAGTAACATTGGGTATTCCCGGTTCAGATGAAGGCCTGAAGTTCATATTTGAAGATACGAATTACAATAACGATAAAGTTGCTGCATTGAATATTGGGGATCTGATTATAATCGCCGGGAAGAATGCACGACCAGGAACCTTTGGTGGTATCTTTCTTGATGACTCGAAGATAATGACTGATATGATTTCAAAGAAGAAACGACAAATTTTGGTTGTCAATGGTGGCGTTTACGACCGGGAAATTTGCCAGAAGTAGCGTTGTCCTTGCCCTTGAAATGGAGGGGGAGAATCCCCTCCATCACCCCTTCAACAGGTATTGGCGCAAGCAGGAATCGAGTTTGAAGGGAGCTGCATTGCAAATTGTTTTGCGAAGCATCGCCAGTAAGATGGTACTCGAATTGTGCTTCATAACATTAAAGCAGGGCCTGCCCTGCAAAATGACCAATCCCCATAGACAAAAGCATAGCCATGGTACTCCAGAACGTAATTCTTATGATCGCCCTGACAGGAGAGGCTTTACTCAAAACCGAAGATATATAGCCAAGGACTGCCAGTGAAAAAAGGGTGGAAAGGATTATCAACAAAAAAGCCAGTTTCAGAGGGGAGAGCCATGCCACGATTAAGGGTAACACCGCACCAGCGGAAAAACTCAGGGCAGAAAAGACAGCTGCCTGTAGGGGCTGTGCAGAATTTATATCCGTCAACCCCAGTTCTTCACGGGCATGAGCATCCAGGGCATCTTTGACCATAAGTTGCTCCGCAACCTGCCGGGCAAGCTCTGGCTCCAGTCCACGTTGCATATAAAGTGAAGTCAGTTCCCGCACCTCTCCCTGATAATCAGTTTCCAGCTCCCTTTTTTCCTGGGCAAGTGCTGCGTTTTCGGTATCCGCCTGAGATGAGACGGAAACATATTCCCCTGTAGCCATTGACATAGCTCCGGCAACCAGTCCTGCAACACCTGCAAGTAAAACACCGGAAGGACTGCTATTTGCAGATGCAACCCCAAGAACAAGGCTCGCTGTCGAAACAATTCCGTCATTTGCCCCCAGTACAGCTGCCCTCAGCCATCCCACTTTTTCGATACTATGTCGTTCAAGATGCATATATTTTTTCCTTCAAATACGCATACTCATCGGAATTACGGATAAATAGAAAATGCATTGACGGATAAATGCGCGGTTATAGTCTGTTTTAGCCAACCATTACAGGGCATCTTATCCATCATAAACCTACAGCACTATTCGGTAACGGGATTTTTCCTTTGGCTACGAACGGTGAGGAAGATATGCAGCAACCCCATCGCACCATGTGCCCAGAAATAGGTTTCAATAAATACAGTCAGAAACTTATGCACATGCAGGACGGTTTCTGTCAGCACAGGTGACGTGCCAAGAGCAGTATTGAGAGCAAACCAGAATCCACCACATAATGCAACGCCCAATAGTGCAAGTACACCAAGCCCCTGAACCAGAGCAGCAATCCCACCAGCATGAGCTTCAGGAAGACGGAATGATATCAGCATTTTGATATCTTCAACCACACCTCGAAAATCAAGGACCACCCAGGCAAAATAGTAACGAAATCCTCGTTGTGTCAGCATCCATGCAAGCATGACAAACCCAAGGACAATCAGTGATAATCCAGTGATAACATGGAACCATGTTACGAACCCAGTGAGAGTATAGTCACTAAGCGCATCGCTTTCGGTAAGGTTTGAATTAATAATCTGCAATAAAATCAATACAGCTACGATGATATGCAGCACACGTAGAAATGGTGTGTTTTTGTGAGGAAGAGCATTACGTAAATTTTCGTTCATAATTTAGCCACTTTTTTTAAGGTTGGTTGACCACTCAATATTATGCCTTTTTATTAATGATAACCTTAACTTCTCAAAACCAAGATGCACTCAGTAATATCCAAACCATGTTCAAAGGCCCAGTACTCGACAGGTAAATTCAGGTTCCTGAGTGGTTCTTATCGTCGCCAGATAGCCACGAAACAACGCAATGCTGTACAGAATGCTTATATCTGAACGCTTGAAATTCCAAAAGCGACGTGGATCGTACGGCACTTAATCCGACGACCGATGAAGAGTGCAGCCATGACAAAATCCATTCACCAAGCCACATTAGGTGACGTCGGAAATGATCTTCTTACGGCAAAGCACATGGCTTAGAATCCCTGTTCCAGCCTCGAAGAGGATACTGATGATTTATTTGCCGGAAAAAAGCATCTTCATGAGGGTCTCATACCGATGATGAAGACATTACGGGCATCAGTGTGTTAATCAACGGGGAGCAGGTCAATAACTTTTGGTATACTAACTGACTCCAAATATCAAAATTGATGATACAGGTTTTCATGAGAAAGCAACTGGCACACTTATTATGATTCCTTTATCATCATTTCAACGATAACTGCCCCACGGTTCCCATGCTTTTCTGAACGCGAAAAAAACGGAACACTATTTATGAAATATAACCACCTGTTGTCAGATATCGCGCTGTTGTGTTTCCCCCTGTTGGCATTAATGTTGAGCTTTTTCAACCAGAACGCTCAATGGGGGATCAATTCAACAATTGTGTTGATCTTATCCACTCTTCCTTCGTTATTGTTAACAAGTTATGAGATGGTTAAATCTTTGCTCAAACACCAGGTTGGGGTTGATGTCCTTGCGATTATTTCAATGTCTGGTGCACTTTGGATGGGAGAGTCGGCAACGGCAGCAGTGATTGCCGCTATGACC
Organism: Citrobacter sp. RHBSTW-00029; assembly: GCF_014104295.1. Classification (NCBI taxonomy): domain Bacteria; kingdom Pseudomonadati; phylum Pseudomonadota; class Gammaproteobacteria; order Enterobacterales; family Enterobacteriaceae; genus Citrobacter; species Citrobacter sp. RHBSTW-00029. Next base: position 1,000,445 of record NZ_JABXRT010000001.1, on the reverse strand, counting down.
GCCACAGGCAGATTGCTTGAAAGCTATGCTCAGGGCCGTGCCGAACGAGAAATGACCTCTCTGCTTTCTAAAGCACCTCGTTCAGCGAATAGACTTCTTAAAAACGATATTCAGGTTATCCCCGTAGAATCTATTCAGCCCGGTGATTTGCTCTTAGTTAAGCCGGGAGAAACTATTCCTGTAGACGGTCCACTGGTGAGTGCGAGCGCTGTCTTGAACGAATCCTCAATTACCGGAGAATCATTACCCGCCCCCCGGAAGGCTGGTGCACTGATGCTTAGTGGTGCAATTAATGCGGGAGATGCCCTGAAAATGTATGCAGCCCGTTCAGCAAAAGACAGCACGCTTCAGGGTATTATCCGTGTGGTAGAGCAGGCCAGTCAGTCACGTGCGTCAACAGTACGACTGGCAGACCGTTATGCCGTCTGGTTTATCCCCTTTGCCCTTGGCATTGCTCTACTGGCATGGGCCGTGAGTAACGAACCCGTTCGCGCATTGGCTGTGCTGGTTGTCGCAACCCCCTGTCCACTTTTACTGGCTGTACCGGTGGCGTTGGTCTCCGGCATTTCCCGCTCTGCACAGAGAGGGGTACTAATTAAAGGAAGTGCCGCACTGGAGCAACTGGCTCGGGCAGATCACCTATTTTTTGACAAAACAGGGACCCTGACAGGGGGGACTGCAAAACTGACGTCGATTCAGAGCCTTAATCCACATTATACGCAGCAGGATTTACTCAGGCTGGCAGCAAGTCTGGATCAGTTTTCCTGTCACATTATCGCCAGCGCTATTTTACAGGAGGCACATGAACAAGGCTTAGGCTCTTTACCAATACCGGAATCAGTGCAGGAAGTGGCCGGAGCGGGTCTGACAGGAAAAATCAACGATCAGCAAGTATGTATTGGTACATTGGATTTTGTTCTGAGCCACGCCAGAAGTGGTAGCTGGTTTGAGTCCGCACGTCAGCGCTTGTTCATTGAAAATGTGACGGTAGTTGCGATCGCAATTGATGCGGAGTTGGTCGGCTGGCTATTGCTCTCTGATCAGTTACGGCTGGAAACACCAAGAGCTTTGCGCATGTTGCGAAAAGCCGGTGTGCGCGAGATAGTTATGCTGACAGGGGACAGGCAGGAAGTGGCGGACAGTATTGGTACAGGCCTTGGTGTCGATCGTGTTCTGGCTGAACTGACCCCGGAGATGAAACTGGCGCATATATTAGATGCCTCAGACTCTTTTTGCACGATGATGGTTGGTGACGGGGTAAATGATGCCCCGGCACTTGCAGCAGCTGGGGTCGGAGTCGCAATGGGGGCAAGGGGAACCGCTGCGGCAGCAGAAAGTGCTGATATCGTACTGCTGACAGATCAGTTAGACCGATTGGTTGATGCCAGACAAATAGCCAGACTTTCCATGCGTATCGCCACACAAAGTGTCTTGCTCGGAATGGGGTTATGTTGCATAGCTATGGTTATTGCAGCCCTTGGTATGTTACCACTGTTTGAAGGTGCACTTTTACAGGAATTCATTGATCTCCTGGCTATTCTCTCAGCTTTACGGGTGCTGACCTGTCGGGTTACACGCCCACTAGACAAGGCTATAAGTAACCAACAGCTTGAAACATTGAGAAACGAGCACAAGCATTTACAACCTGTTCTTCAATTTTTGGCTGAAGTTGCTGCACGTTTCCCCCTAGCAGATCAGGAAGAGCAACGTATGCTCCTTAAGGAGCTGCATGAACAACTGGTCCAGAAGATCCTGTCTCATGAGCAACAGGATGAACAAGATCTGTACCCTTCATTATCGACAATGCTGGTCGGCGATGACCCCCTTGCTGCTTTGTATCGTAGCCACAAGGAAATATATCAGGAAGTAAGGAAGTTAGGTCGACTCAGTGAACTCCTGCAGAACACAGATGTTTCAGCTGATATTATTCGTGATGTACAACGTTCCTTGTATGGGCTTGAGGCTATTCTGCAGCTACATTTTGCTCAGGAAGAAGAGTTATACAACAGTCTTCAGGCTTAAATCTTATCCACATATCCATGGTGATCCTGCAGATCTCACTATAGGTGTCTTTAACTCCTATTGAAGTGGCATACCGATGAAATGCCAGAATTTATATACAATAAGTAGTTTTATTACCGTTAGGTTTGTTCAACTTTTCCAGGATTCCAAACATACAGCCTAGTGTGTATAAAACGAAATAAGTACCTATGTACTTCATGACCAACAAACAAAACACAGACTGACGCGTGACCACCAAATATAATTTGGCCCCCTGAATCCACCCCGCGCAACACCAATAGGTACTTAACTTATGTTGAGGCAACAAACTAAAATATGTAGCATTGATAATGCATGTTTGTTACCCCAACATTTTTATATGTATTTTGCAGATAAGATAACGTTGTGAAATTTCCTCACCAGTGCATAGCTATCTGCTTGATTACAGGCACGTGTATCATGTCAGTTCAGGGATATCTTTCCAGCATATCTACCTTCACCGAATAATTCCCGGTCTCAGTCAACACCTAGTTTATTGTGGTATTTTCTCATCAGACTGCCTAGTTTCTGTGCTGCAATTTTCCCGGCGTCAAGACCTTCCTTCTCAGCGGTACTTTCAACGGCAGTTACCTCATCAATTAGAAGTGACATGCCTGCAACATACGTTTCCCTGTCATACCCTTCTACAGGGCTGTTCAGGATGGACTCTGCTGTTGCTTTCAGTTCCCGCATATCTTTCCTGAAGGATGTAACGTCCTCCTCCTTAAGTGCTGCGCGGTAGCTTTTATTCATCATCTTCATGGCATGTTCAACACCGTCAGAACCAGCCATTACACAGGGGGATAAAAGAAGAGTGGCTCCTATCACAACAGTACGCATAATTTTTCTCATAATAGCCTCCATATTGTTTACTCTCGTTTTCACAGTCAGAAGGGGTAATATTGCGCAAAAAAATAATCCCTTCCCAATCTTCTCAAAAAACAGCAGCATTCATATTATTTTTCAGGATTATTTGCCCCCGCAACCAGGACTATTATCACCTTTAAAATAAGGGTCAACATGTGTCATAACATTTAAAACATGATGATTATCTAAAACTGATTTCCTGGCCAAAACAGCAATGTCATGTCCTACTTTCACTGATAAATCACCATCAATTTCCAGATGAACATCAACAACAACAAGGTCCCCCATTTTTCTGGTCTTGAGGTCATGGATGCCTTCGACCCCAGGCGTGGACAATAATGTTGTTTTTATACTATTTTCAGTTTCAATATCCACGGCCCTGTCCATCAAGTCATGAAGCGAATCTGACATAAATGAATATCCCATTCTGGTCACAATCAGTCCCACAACCAGTGCAGCTACCGGATCAAGCAATTTAAACCCTGATAAACTACCAATAATACCAATAGCCACCACCAAAGATGAGGCGGCATCAGAGCGGGCATGCCAGGCATTGGCAACCAGCATAGTGGATTTTACTCGGGTTGCTACTGCCAGCATATAGCGAAAAAGAAGCTCTTTGATAACCAGTGCGGCTAAGGCCACCCACAGAGCAACAATATGTACCTGAGGAATATCATCTGGTTGTTGCATTTTATTTGCTGCTGACCATAACATCCCGATGCCAACAATGAATAAAATTGTCCCCAGAATTAATGATGCACCATTTTCATAACGATGATGCCCGTAGTGATGGTCATCATCGGGATTTTTTTTACTTTTATGATTAGCAATAAGCACCACAAAGTCTGAAACTAAATCAGACAGAGAATGGATACCATCCGCAATAAGCCCCTGAGATCCGGAAAATACGCCAGTAATCACTTGCCCGGATGTCAGAAAACAATTAACAAGCACACTAACCCATGTGCTTTTACGGGCCGCGAGGAAACGCTCATGAGAACTAATATCAATATCATCCGTAAGTTTGTTTACCTGCACCTGAAACTCCTAATAACAGCATCTACAGTTAATACTAAGCAGCCAATACTACCCGGCCAAGTTCAGTTTTGGTATATGAAATTTTGAGGTACTGTGGTGAAAATATAAAAATGGTGAGATTTATTCCTGTAAAGACCGCGCCATGGTGGCGATAACATTTATTTATCATAACGCCTGAACATTAATTTATTCTGAACAGAAGAGAGAAGAAAAGTTGACAGTTATCACAACTATACACTTACGCCCAGTGTGGATGGGTTCAACAAACTAAAATTGCAAACCCGATTAACTGAGGAATTGAGCGCTCTCGAAGAGGAGTTGCTTTCGGGTAGCTGTCAACCATTGCAAAATGGTAAACAACATCCTTTGGGTCCCCAACTGTGTGGCCACTGTAGTGACTGTGGTGGGTGATAGAACTGGTCACATTGATGCCAGACTTTTTCGTGCCGCATGTATGGCACACTGAATTTGATTAAGACCTGCTGAAATGAAACCGGAGTGCTTCAGCTACAGAAACTGACCAAATCGTATACCCCAAGCAAGATCTGAATACCATCCGAACAATATCTCTTTTAGGTATACCTGATAAAGACCATGACACACAGTATCAATAGGGTTAAATTTGACTCTATTGACAATAAAAACACGCACTGTATCATATGGGTATCAATTTAATACTCAAAAGAGAATGCATAATGAATGTCCGTATCTATTGCCGTGCATCTACCGAAGGCCAACATGCTGATCGTGCATTAGTTAGCCTGCGCGAATTTGCGCAAAGCAAAAACTGGCAAGTAGCCGGAGAATACATTGAGAATGCCAGCGGTGCGAAGCTGGAACGTGTGGAACTGATGCACCTACTTGCCGAAGCACGGCCTGGCGATTTGCTTCTAATTGAAGCGATTGACCGTCTCAGTCGTCTTCAACATGAAGAATGGGCTGAACTCAAAGCTACGCTGAACAGTAAAGGACTGGTTATTGTTTCGATGGATTTGCCAACAAGCTGGCAGATGGTTGAAATGTCTGGTAACGACCTTACTAGCGGCATTCTTCGGGCAGTCAATGCTATGCTGATCGATATCCTTGCGACAATGGCACGACAAGATTATGAAACCCGCCGTAAACGCCAGGCACAGGGGATCGAGAGAGCAAAACTGGCAGGTTTGTATACGGGGAAAGAAAAAGATATGGAAGCCCGTGAAACTGTTCGCGAAATGCTGGCGCAGAATGTTAAACCAGCCCACATCATGAAAGCGGCAGGTATCAGCCGCGCCACCTTTTACCGAATCAAGAAAGAGCTTTTGTGTTAAAAACGGACTTGATAACAGTATTTGCTGCCCATATGTCCTGACTTTGAAACGCTCATATTATAATTAAGGATATCCCATGGTAGGTAACTTATTCTTCAAAGGTGTTGATGAAAAAATAGGCAGACAAAAACAAGAGCAGATTGAAGAAAAAGAAACGTTAGCCCAGGAACGAGAACGCTTATCGGAAATTATTGAATCTCTCGTACCAGAAGTTGAAACGTACAAAAATGGTTTACTTGAAAGAGGAATCCACGCTGAAATTTCTACATCTGCACGGCATATAAGCTTCAATATGAAGTATAAAGACGGCGGGAAGCATGAACTTTTATTATCAGAAACTGAGCGATTTGATGGCCGCTATTCGATAACGACATTTTCTACAAACGATAATGGTCGTACTTTTAGTTCTACAAACGGTGCATCTTATAGTTCAACTACTTGGTCGAATGATGATTTCTTTAAAGCTTTAGAACGGCATATCAATTATTTCTTGTTCTATGCGAATCGTCATGGTGGTCTTTAAACAACGACCGTTGTATAACAAGCCTCGCTGAAGTGCGAGGCTTTATTTTATCCATACCGATGCTCGATTTCGATAACACCAACACATTCATCAAACCAGCAACAGTCAAATACTTTCATATATTCAGTCTAAACTGTTGTAAAATTTATCAATAGTCTGACTTTGACAAATTCATTTAATCTAATTCGTAATTTTACTTTTCAAATTAGGTTATGAATGCATCAAATCCAATTCAACCTGTGGCAGATCAAAAAAACAACCATACCTAAAATTATAATCAAAAATATTTTTAATGTATTTGGAAATTTATCTTTCCAAAAAGTTAAGGATAACTGTTCCTCAATCCATCGCTTCTCCAATTCACTGTAAAATTTATAGTGAGCATACCAATTACTACCACAAATTTGTTTAGTAATTGTGCTATTATCAAAATCTTGCATCAGAACTTCAAGTTCCTGAATATACTTAGCTGAATCTGGCTGGCTCTCTGATTTTGCATCGTAATACAGTCGTTCAATCTTTCTGAAGATGTCAGTTTGCCTTTTCCCCGCCTCTTCATATTTACTTTTATCACCATCATAGAAATTAATGTATAGGCTACCAATGCTCAGAATAATAAAAATTGCAGAAATATTCTTAGAACTCATTTCATCCATATAAAGACCAAGAACAGATACTGCGAGTGATATTATGCCAATCCAGCCAGGAAGCTTACTTACAATGTCAAATGTTGCAAAGGTTTTCTTTGCTCCGAACCCAACGTTGTATCCAGCAGAAGCAATATGATTCAGCAAGTCATTTTTTAGCATGTTTTTCACTCAATTGGAATGTCGATAGTAGCCTGGGCAATTACTATATGATTCTTAACGATATAACACCACACCTTATGACTACCTCTGAACTTTGTATGTTCAGTATGGGTAGTTTGACCTAAAATTATTTGACCTCGAATTTCATCACGTTCTTCAGCCTCTTTACCTCTATTCAATACTTTCCAGTATATGTCATAAGGTTCAGGAATCAGATCTAAACTTGCTTGATTGATCGAGAATGATAAAGTCTTATTAGGAGGTAACCAAGGTCGAGCTATATCCGAAAGGTAAGCTCTAATCGAGCGTTCCCTATACCCACTTTCTTTGACAATACAGTTTACTTCAAGTGGATATCTAATATCGACATCATCAAATTTTTCATCCGTAAATTCTTCCGTATTACGCCATGTGCGGGCAAAATATGATTCATTAACGAAATTATCTGACCCCAGCCCCAGAGAGTCTTGCATTTCCGTTGCTGCTTTAGGAAAAGTAAGTCCGAAAACTTCCCGCCAAAGTTCATGACATTTCTTTGTATAGCCATTCTCGTACGCGTCAATCGCTTGCGTGCATAGTTTGAAGGCACGTTTTGATTGTCGCTGGAAATTTTTGTAGACCTTAACCCTTTGTCCACTGCCTATTGCAGCATAGTGTTCATGAACGTCTTCTTTTTGCAAAAAATCAAAAAAGTCACGGCACATGAAACCATAACTAACCATTCCAGTTTCATCATAATCATCGGTTTGTTTAAGGAACCTCCATGCTAACGTGTCAATAAGAAGTCCTCCCATGTCTACTGTATTTCTGTTTTTCCAAGCTCGCAACATGCGACAAAGATTATGGAGATTACGACTTTTGTTATTTCGGAAATTCCTCATTTCGGTAATTTCCATACGAGGTTTAGTTACCCGCCACCCACCATTACCATTGTCAGCTTTCGTATCAGGGTATTTAAAATGATCTCCGTCAGCAAAGACTGGTTGCACCTCTATATGGAAAGAGTCAAAAACAATCTGCACTACTAATCGATCAACCTTGACTTCTTGCTGCGAAAAGGTTTGTTTTAAAGCATCTTTTACATCACGAAGTAAACGTCGTTGAGGATTCAAACCTACTTGATAAGCCTCCCACAACCCTGAAGGCATAATGTACAGCATATCTAAATCTGACGTTTTGCTGACCGCCGTACGACGACCTGCTGAACCAACCTTCAGTCGATTATTGAAACCGTTTTCAGTTTCCCGAAACCTTATGTTAAGCCTTCTTGTGGCATTTTTATAATGTGTTGCAATTGCCGTCATTCGTTCATTAGGTATTTTCAAATTGTCCAGGAAAATACGAAACATCTCTGCTGTTTGCATCTAATTATCCTTAACTGTCCAGAGGTTACACAATGTGCTGGTACTAACGCTAGTAATCACACCTTTTCATTACTTTCGTAAAATCAAGCACTTTTGAAGCCTGCATTTTAGAAAGCTTTAGAAGGCATACGGAGGCTAATGCTAATACAAAAAGTGTGTTTTTCATCCTTTTTCACACAATTACATAATCTCGAATAAAATACTAATTATATCAATAGACTACACATTGCATAGAGAACTAAAGAAGGTCTTGACCGAGCAAGGAAGGTAGGTAAAAGTTAGGCGGTTGCAACAGATATTCGTAAGCGACTTCTGGAAGCCAATATGAAGAGGTCTCAGCCAAGCAAAAAGTGGGATTAAGTCTTCCTACGATCAAAGGGAACTGGAACATGCATCAAGAATGACGGGCACGTTCCAACAACCCAAAAACAAGACCGCGAGCGAAGCGAGTTCCGTCAAGCGAAGCGAAGACGGATAGTTAGCGTTGATTAAAAAACATACGGAAATGTACTGTTTTTTCTATATATAAAATATAAATATTATAAACAGTACATAGTACACAGACACTCACTACGTTCGTGTCCCTCGCTTCGCTCGGAATTTTGAAGGAATGTATTATTCTATAAGCAAAGCAACTATAGTTGAACTATCATGCATCTGACCGAAGCATAAAGTTAACCAGCTACAAATTATGCCTTAAAACGCTCTGAGCGAGACTGTAAGCGATTTTCATGATATGGGTAATGCGATTGCATACCTTGGAAAGAAAAACGCGCTACGGGCTTCCTGTGCGATATTTACGAATTTAGTGCTTTACGACTCAATTTTGATGTTGAGTACATGCGTGTTCCCTTCCCTGTTTGCGCTTTACCACGTTCTTTTGCCAGGTAAGAAAGCCAGAATACCGGACCTTCGAGTGATGAAGGATGTTCACGATGAATGACGTAGTGATCGGGATAGTCTTTAGTGGCTTTAGACAAGTTTACCAGCGTTGCTTTACCACCTTTCAGTTTCATCCAGATTTCCGTAATAATACCAGCAATCCCTCTTTCATATACTCGTAAGCGAGTTCAGGAAGCGAGGAGCAGAGGTCTTAGCCAGTCAAAAGCGGCTGCTGGAATTAGGGTTGAGTCTTCCGACCATCAAACGGAACTGGAACCTACAGCAAGCCTGATGCAGCCACTCCCAGCGACTTCGCAAACATAGGAGGCAGCTCTGCGTTATACTGAAAAATAGCGTGACACTACTCACAAATCATAAACGTATTCATGAGAAACTAAAACCAATCAGTTATAATGAAAGGTTTATCAAACAAACATTGAAAACCGCTCTAAAACAGCCTGTATGAAGCTATAAGAGGTTTAAATCACGCAGGTAATGCGAACGTACTACCGCCCCCTTAGAAAGGCTTAGAATGTGTTACAGGAAGAATTTGTATTTTCTGTTCAAACTGACCTACACGAAAGATTTTGCCACCTGCGTTAATTACTCTCTTTCATTCTGAGCTTAGACGTTGAAAAGATCCTCTGCCCTTCCCCAGATGAAAACTTACCGCTGTTTTTCGCGAGGTACGATATACGCTCAACAAAATCCACAAGACTATCGTGATCACCCCTTACAATAGAGTATCGACTATTCTCGGCTAAATGCACGCGACTGATATTGTCTGTTAATTCATCCCAAAGCTCACTTATCAACCCAATCATGCCTGTGTTACCAAAGCCAGCAGTTTGAACCTGGAAGTAAGGTAATGCAATCCAGCAGTGGTAATGAACCTGATTAGCAGCTTTTTTTTCTCGAACCCAGCCATAAGCAAATTTTTTGATCGGCTGTTCATTCCACGCCTTCTTTTTGAAACGACCTCTCAGCCGCTCAAAAAGATTACTCACTAAGACATTACTTTCCGTAACGTGCATCCCTTCCGGCACTGATAAGTCAAATCGGAAAGCAAAAATCTTACTGTAGTGCGATTGCATAGCCTGTAACTGCTTAATGAATGCATCAATGATTTCTTTTCTGATCGGATGATAACCTTTCTTCATCGAATCATAGTTCAAACGGTATATAAGCCCATCAAGCACATATTCAGAGCTATGGATAAGTGAGTAACGGCCATCATCACGATGGTTGGTTATTTTTTGAACGACAGGAAAAAGCAGATCTACGGACATATAACTAACACCACATAACAGATATTAATAATAACCAGTATGAGGGAGAGAATCCCAAGGAGGACCAAGCCCTACAGCCACTGGCATAAATGCGGTGTTAGTAGACAAATAGAAACTCCGAAAAGTTTCCACAGCAAATTTTTATTACTATACACCATCAAATTATTTATGGCAACAACTTCATGATGAGGTCAGCTTTTCAAGATGAATCAAGTAACCCATAGCCTCATCACGATTTGTATGGCACATATCGAGTGAAGGGCGCAGATTGCTACACACCTTGGGGCGGTGGATTGACCCAAAGATGTTGCATAAATTATCTTCCGATAACTGCACACATCTTACATTTGCTGGCTTGCCTTGTGGCATCCCGGGAATAGGGCTTGATATAGAAGGAGCAATGCAACAGGCCCCACAGTCGATTCGGCATTCCATCAGGACCTCTTAAATTCTTTGTCTTCGAATAAAACATTAACACACTGTCACAATCGGAGCGATAGCATGTAACCCAGAACTATTCCCCTATAAAATGAGCGATTTTCCTCTTAGATGGGTTAATGTTCCTTTAAAAATATGAAACATATGCTGTAAAATCCACCAGTTACACCGCCCTAGCTTACGATGAATTAAGCCCCTCGTTTTACAAGGAGTTACCATGAGCTTTTACATTAAGAAAAGCATTCGAGTCGGACCGATGAGATTTAACCTATCCAAATCAGGAGTCGGTGCATCTATTGGTATAAAAGGACTGAGGTTTGGTACTGGCCCAAGAGGAAATTACATCCACATCGGTGCTGGCGGAGTCTATTATCGTGCTTCGCTTTCACCAAGCCTGGTCCCACAGAACAGAAAGAAAGTTCAACATGTACCAGACCACTCCCCAATAGAACATGACACTACACATGCACCTCTCGAGGAAATCGAGTCATCCCATATCTCGGAAATCGTTGATTCAAGTTCCCGAGAACTGCTTGAAGAGTTGAACAACAAACGTAAGAAGTCACAAATATGGCCCCTGGTCATGTGCCTTTCGATTGCGCTGTTACTTTACGGTTTTTCACAGACATGGCCTGATTGGTGCCTCGCTATAGGCTTTATCGTAGGGGTAGCAATCTCTGTTTTTGCTTACATGTACGATCAGCTAAGAAAGACTACTGTTCTTTTTTATGACTTTGATGATCAAATGATGGCATGTTACCAGCAACTTCATGAAAGTGGAGCCAAGCTCGCAAGCTGCTCAAAAGTATGGCATATAGAAGCTTCTGGAGCCGTTTATGACCCCAAGTATCATGCCGGAGCTGGTAACTTACTACGTAGAAAAGTCACCTCAATCAGCAAATCAAAGCCTCCCTTTGTTAAAACAAATATTGAGACGATTGCTATCAATGTCGGTCGCCAAACATTGCATTTTTTTCCAGATAGAGTACTGGTTTATGACCGTGAAGGTGTAGGCGCTGTTGGTTATAACCAGCTATTCGTTAATGTAGATGATAGTCGATTCATTGAGAGCGAAGGTGTACCTGGAGATGCCATAGTCGTTGGCAGGACATGGAAGTATGTGAACAAGTCTGGAGGCCCAGACAGAAGATTTAAAGACAATTCAGAACTTCCTATATGTCTTTATGAAAACCTTTCGTTTACAAGTCATTCTGGGCTAAATGAGTTATTACAACTGTCTAAAACTGGCTATGGAGAAAGCTTTTCACATTCAATTGAAACACTTAGCAAAAAAGTCATTTCTGCTTAGCTATGTCATTTTTTATACTGAGAATAATTGACTGTTAGGCTTGCCATCAGGCATGCCAGGGATGGGACTGGAGATTGAAGGCGCGGTGCAGCATGCACCACAATCCGGACGGCATTCCATACAGTACTCTCTTTATCGTAAACCATCGGATTGTGCGGGAAGCGCACAGTACCACCTTTTTGGCACCAGCAAAAGCATGAATTCCGCTTGCCTGAATGCCCCGGCGCGAGTAGTTTTACGCGATATTTTAGACACTCCTCACTACAGGATTTTTTCGATGCCAAGAGCGAACGAAATTAAAAAAGGTATGGTACTGAACTACAACGGCAAGCTGCTGATTGTAAAAGATATCGATATTCAATCACCGTCCGCACGTGGTGCAGCTACGCTGTACAAAATGCGTTTTTCTGATGTCCGTACCGGTCTGAAAGTTGAAGAGCGCTTCAAAGGTGACGATATCGTGGATACCGTCACCCTAAGCCGCCGCGGGGTTGATTTCTCCTACGTTGATGGCAACGAATATGTCTTTATGGATAAAGAAGACTATACCCCGTATACCTTCACCAAAGACCAGATTGAAGAAGAGCTGCTGTTCATCCCGGAAGGCGGAATGCCAGACATGCAGGTACTGACCTGGGACGGCCAGCTGCTGGCGCTTGAACTGCCACAGACCGTAGACCTGGAAATCGTTGAAACCTCACCGGGTATTAAAGGTGCTTCAGCGAGTGCACGTAACAAGCCAGCAACCCTGAGCACCGGTCTGGTGATCCAGGTTCCTGAGTATCTGAGTGCGGGTGAGAAAATCCGTATTCATATCGAAGAACGCCGCTATATGGGCCGTGCAGACTAATTTTCTGCCGCACATTGACGTATAAGGGACAGCGCAGGCTGTCCCTTTGTCATTTTCAGCGCTGACTGCTGAGGTAAAAATCATCCATCAACAATGATTCCAGATACTGCTCATCTTCCCGTATAAAACCCACAATGACGCTAACCGCCCACGCATAAAATCCCTTCTCATCACGCTGCAGGCAGCTATCACGAAACAAGGGTGCCCAACACATAATATGATGATGTAAAAAGTAATATTGTGCAGATAGCGTTTCCTCTTTGGCTGCCATCCTCGCCATCAAAGCCAGCTGTATAGCGATATGATCGGAGGGCTCATTTTCCTGCGCAGCCAGCCCGTGTTCAACCAACAGTACATTCATTTGTCGACGTTCTTCGGCCGCCGTTGTGTGCGGATAATGTCCCGCATACGGGGAAACACCGCCAGGCGGCGCCAGCAGAAATAACGTTGCAAAATCTGCGGCCAGCTCCAGTTGTCGGCTTTCACGACGCAGAGCCTGCGTCAGGCTACGCTCCAGTTTTTTGACATCCAGCGAAAGCCCAGGGATACCCGCCAGCGACGCAAGCCACTGTCGGGTATCCTCGCTTTCAAGACGAGCGAGTTGTTTCTGGTCCAGCTCACGAAACAGCAATTGTGAAAACCACTGATAGACCGCGGCACGTTGCTGGAAAATAAGGCTATGCTGCATTGTCCCCCTCCTCTTTTACTATCTCCGGCCCACCAAATCCCGTGACCGGTGGAACATGTTGCTGATAGCGCTCGACATCCACCAGCACGGTATGCGCTGAAGGCCCTTGCGCCAGTTGAGACGTACCAATATCCGCGCTCAGGACATTAGGATCGCCATAGGTACATAGCGTCCCGGCTTTCCCACCTTCCTGTGGGGAATACCATGCCCCTTCATGAATGCGGATCACGCCAGGGGTAAAATCAGGGCTAATCACCACCCCCGCCAGCACCTGACCGCGCGCGTTAAAGACCCGCGCAATATCCCCGGCTTTTAACCCCCGCGCGGCAGCATCTTGCTCGCTGATGTAAAGCGGTTCTCTTCCCGCTACCGCATACGTGCTGCGAAACGCATCACTTGAGCACAACTGGGAGTGCAGGCGTTTATCCGGATGACAGGATTGCAGGTGCAGTGGATATTTATCTTTCCTACTCTGATGGCTACGTTCAAACGGCTCCATCCACACCGGATGTCCAGGGCAATCGTCATACTGAAAACCGGCAATCGTTTTGCTGTAAATTTCAATCAGACCGGATGGTGTGCCCAGGGGATTAAGATCGGGCTGATCGCGAAATTCGCCATGACGCACCCACGGTTGTCCCGCGGGATATTCAACATACCCTTCACCTTTCCAGAACGTGTCAAAGTCTGGCAACGTAACACCGAGCGAGGCCCCCATTTTGACCCCTTCGTCATAAAGCGCTTGTACCCACTGCATCTCATCGCGGTTTTCCCGGTATACCGACTCCTTGTCAAAACGTTTACAGAGTCCGGCAAACACGTCGAAATCATGCCGCGCTTCATATTGCGGTTTGACGACCTGATGCAGCGCCATCAGTCCCTTATTCGAATGGGTGCCAAACTGCTCAATATCGTTACGTTCAAAGCGTGTGGTAACAGGCAGGACGATATCGGCAAAACGACAGGATGCGGTCCATTGGTGATCTAACACCACCACGGTCTCCAGTTTCTTCCACGCCTCGATCATCCGGTTGCGATCCTGCTGGGCGTGGAACGGGTTAGCCGCGCTGAAGATCGCCATTTTGATGTCAGGGTAGATTAACGTCTCACCGTTAAACGCAATCTTTTTGCCCGGCTCCAGCAGGCAATCAACAATACGTGAGGTAGGAATATGCTCGGATACGCCGCGAAAATCTGGTTTATACTTCGCCTCTGGCGGATTGTTAATGCTCCCCAGACCAGAAAGTACCGGCCCGGCTGACGTCACCGTCCCTCCGCCGTTGTAGTGCCAGCCGAACCCCACACCGCCGCCCGGTAAGCCAATTTGACCAACCATACTGGCCAGCACCACCAGCATCCAGGGATACTGTTCGCCGTGGTGCATACGCTGTACGCACCAGCCGCCCATAAACTGCGTCCGACCTTTCACCAGCAGCCGGGCAAAGTCACGTATCTGATCCGCCGTTAGCCCACAGATTTCAGCAGCCCACTCGGCGCTTTTCGGTTGTTTGTCTGTTTCTCCCATCAGGTAGGGTAAAAACTGCTCGAAGCCGACGGTGTAGTCGTTAATGAATGCCGTGTCGAACAGTTTTTCTGCATACAGGGTATGTGCGAGCGCCAGCAGTAACGCAACATCGGTCTGTGGTCGTAACGCCAGCTGTTCACACCCCAGAAAATTTTGCGATTTGCTGCGCACCGGATCAACGCTGATGACGCGCATTTTGCCCTGGGCGACGGCCTCTTTGATCTGCTGCCAGTAGCCAAACGCATCGTGATCGGGAACCAAAAATTCAATCTGCAAGTTCTTAATGGGATCACAGCCCCACAGTACGATGGTATTGCTGTTCTCGATAACCAGCGGCAGCGAGGTTTGCTGTTCATAGACTTCAAGCGAACCAATAACATGCGGCAAAATCACCTGGGCTGCAGCCGCTGAATAGTCGCCTACGGTCGTCACATAGCTACCATGCAGGCCGAGCCCTCTGTCCATTGCACCGCCAGCCTTGTGGTATTTGCCCACCATTTGCCAATCTGCCAGCCCGGTAAAGACGCCGGATGAACCGTAGGTTTTTTGCACCCGCTCAAGCTCTTCATAAAACAGGTCCAGCGCCTGATCCCAGCTAACCCGCACAAAACGATTATCTCCCCGCTGGCTACGATCCGACTTCTCACGCTTGCGTAACCAGTCCAGTCGAACCATCGGATAGCGAACCCGTGAAGGGTTGTAGACGATTTCACGTACCGCATTGAGCATATCGCACGGGTGTTTGTCATGTTTGAACGGACGCGTTTCCGTCCACTCGCCGTTAACCACTTTGGCTTCAAAAGCACCATAATGTGAGCCGGACTGGATCCATTGTTCGGGGTTTTCCCCCGCCGCCCATACTTTTGATATCAGCGGATTAGGCGCCAGCGCACTGGCTGCGCCAACCGCCAGCATTCCGGTCAGAAAACGACGGCGGGACGGATTAAAGTCATGAATATCCATATCTTATCCTTATTATTTGTTGGGTTCAGACACATCGCTGGCGTGTGTCTGGAGGTATTTCAACAACGTACGTTCTTCCACCGGATTGAGTCGATAATACGTCGACATCGCTTTCAGTCCGGCAATCCAGCCATTGGCGGTGTATCGGGTAGCCGGCGGCGTGCTGTGACAGGCGCTACACGTCGATTGCAGCATCTGATCTGAGTACTCCCATACCGGAGTAATGCTATCGATGAGTCCCTGCGCGGAGGTCCATGCGGTCACGCTCACCTGCTGCCATTCCTGATGCGAACCTGGGTCAGTCTGGGTTTGCAGGACTTTCACGTTTTCCATCAGTGAAGCATCCAGAACCGCGGAGAATACGCGTTTACCCATATACTGGGTGATCACCCGCCCACGCCCCTTGCTTTCACGCCAGCCCGTCACTTCCAACTGGACGTTGCCTCCCTCTTTTTGCAGCACCTTGACCTGGGTCGCCGGAAATAACAGCGCTTTCCCTGCTGGTGCCCCTGCCGTGGCTGTCAGTGTTTTTTCGCTTAACGAAAACAGCGTCATCGCAGTTGACAGTTTTTCTCCCTGCTGTTGTAGCTGCTTGTAGCGATCGCGAAAACCACTGCTCATGTCCGGTTTGTGGTGCGCGATCCCTTTGTGGCAATCAATGCAGTTGCTGTCCTTCGCCGCTGCCGCCGTCATCTGCGCCGCGGCATTGGCGGATTGTTTTCCATGATCCATTGCTTCATAGCTGTGACACGATTTACAGGCTGCCGAGTTGTTGGCGCTCATCCGCGCCCACTCTCGCTGGGCGAGCTCAGCCCGTTTAGCATTGAATTTTTCCGGGGTATCGATAGAGGGTGAGATAAAGGTGTGATAGAGATCGTTTAGGGCTTCGGTTTTACGCATCAACGTCGGGACGACTCCCGGGGGAATGTGGCAATCCTTACACTCCGCTCGCACGCCAGAGGCATTACGAAAATGCACGCTGGTTTTATACTCCTCTCCAGGTGTGCGCATCGAGTGGCACGATAAACAAAACTCCGTAGTGCTGGTGTAATGGACTCCTTGCCATGTTCCCCAAATAACAATGGCCATTACGACAGCGCCACCTAACGCACACCAAAGCGCGTTCTTTTTTATCCACGACATACCTGCCTCCATTTTTTTAATAGCGTCACGCTAAGGGATATTAAAAAGCAAAAATAGAGACAGCGATTTCAGATTATAGGAACAGCCTTAACTCTATGAGGCGTGTCAAAATAGCAATATTCTGAAACGTGTAATATGCCGCTATTGTTTAAACAAGGAATTTCCTCATGCTGGCACTGTTTCTCAATAGGGAAAGTCGCACCCCGCTACAATTACAGATCTTTCAATTCTACTTTCAGGCAATTCAGCAAGGCGATTTGCTTTGTGGGGATAAACTGCCCTCTATCCGCGAACAGGCACAGACGCTAAACGTGGCCAAAATCACGGTGGTGATGGCGTATGAAAAACTGATGGCGGCCGGTTTTATTAAGAGCAGGCAGGGTATCGGCTATGAAGTCACATTTACGGCACCTATGCGTAGTCCCCCAACACACGTGCCATCTGCGGAAGGCTCACCACCGATAAAGCCTAAGCCTGCCGGTGTTTCTACCGATGTTTACGCTGAAATGGGACGTGAGTGCTATTGCCGGATGGGCGTCCCTGACCCCAATGCGTTTCCCTGGTCAAGCTGGCGTAAATGGAATAATGCCCCCAGCGTACTTAAAGAGCAGCTACTGACTCGATATCATTCACCAAATGGATTATTTTCATTGCGTGAGCAAATTGTCAGATACCTTAATTTATCCCGTGGTATTAATACCAGTGCACAAAACATCATCATTACTGATGGAATTCAGGAAGGGTTGTCACTGCTCAGTCAAATATTCATTATTCATCATGCACTAAGCCAGAATAAAAAGTGTCACGTGGTCGCCGAATCACCTTGTTATTCTGGCGCATGGCATCTGTTTAATTATTATGGTGCCGATATTACGTCTATTGCCGTGGATAATCACGGGCTGTGCACCAATAATTTACCCGAGGTTGAAACCCAGCTTTGTTATGTGACACCTGCTCACCAGTATCCAATGGGCAGTGTTCTGTCACTTGAACGACGTAAGTCATTACTCACGTGGGCACAGCGAGTGGGCGCCTGGATTATTGAAGACGATTACGATGCCGTATTTACGTATGGCGAGAATCCCCTTCCGGCACTGAAAGCCATGGATTACCACAACCGGGTTATCTATATGGGGACCTTCTCAAAAACGCTGGGACCGGGGGCACGTCTCGGTTACCTCGTTTGCCCCGATGAGCTGCTGCCCGCCGTTCAAAATATGAAAGCGCTGAACAACAATGGTAGCCAGTGGTTATTGCAGCAGTTTTTAGCCGAGTTAATGCAAAACCAGGTGTTTTATACCCATCTCGGTAAGCTAGCCTGCAACTATGCAGCACGCCTCGCATTACTGCGTGATGGCTTATCAGCCCTGTTCCCTGAAGGAAAGATCGATGGTGCCACGGCAGGGTTACATCTCTCATTACGCATTGACTGGTCGCCTGACGTCATCGCAAAACTACGCCAGCGCTGCCTGCAGGCAGGGATGCGCTTTGATACATTACAGGAAATTGAAAACGGCTCAGAAACAGCGTGGCGGCAAAAAAATTCCGATGCGGTGATGTTCTTTGGTTTTGGCGGACTGCAGGTGCCGCACCTCAGAAAGGTATTAAACGTACTGGAGCAGGAGAGGTGTGCGTTATTACAGCAATAACAACGCACCTGAGTATTGCCGGGGGCGGGACAAGCGCCATCCGGCAATTTATCGCCTGGTGTTGGGCGAATTACAGCAGATCGCGGAACTGCGTTTTTTTCAGCGCCAGCTCCACGCCGCGAACTTCTGCCAGTCCTTTCAGGCGACCAATCGCGGAATAGCCCGGATTCGTTTTCTTATGCAGATCGTCAAGCATCTGATGCCCATGATCCGGGCGCATTGGGATCGGACGCAAATCACCCGCTTTCTTACGGCGTTGCTCTTCGCTCAAAATAGCTGCCACCACCGATACCATATCCACATCGCCCTGCAAGTGTGCGCCTTCGTGGAAGGTTTTCGGGTTTTCTTCACGGCAGGTTGAACGCAAGTGTGTGAAGTGAATACGATCGCCAAAGGTCTCAATCATTTTTACCAGATCGTTATCGGCGCGCACGCCGTACGAACCGGTACACATGGTGAAACCGTTATTGATACTGTCTACCGTTTCTTTCAGCCATTGCATATCTTCAATGGTCGACACGATACGTGGCAGACCGAGGATTGGCCTTGGCGGATCGTCAGGATGCACTGCCAGACGTACACCAACTTCCTCAGCAACAGGCACAATCGCCCGCAGGAAGACAGCCATGTTATTGCGCAAATCATCTTTGCTGATCCCATCATATTCCGCCAGGCGCGCGCGGAACTGATCCAGCGTATAACCTTCTTCGGCACCGGGCAGGCCAGCAATAATGTTGCGGGTCAGCTTTTCAATGTTGGCAGCGGTCATTGCATTGAAATAATCCAGCGCCTGGCGCTGCTCTTCAGGGGTGTAATCGGCTTCGGCACCGGGACGTTGCAGAATGTGCAATTCAAAAGCCGCAAACGCAATCTGGTCAAAACGCAGCGCTTTGGACCCATCCGGTAGCTGATATTCAAGGTCGGTACGCGTCCAGTCGAGGATCGGCATGAAGTTGTAGCACACGGTATCAATACCGCAGGTCGCCAGGTTACGAATACTTTGCTGGTAGTTTGCAATCCACGTCAGATATTGGCCGGACTGTGTTTTGATGTCTTCGTGGACGGGGATACTTTCCACCACCGACCAGGTCAGCCCTTTTTCGGCCAGAATCGCCTGGCGCTTTTGAATTTCTTCTACGGGCCACACTTCACCGTTTGGAATATGGTGCAAGGCGGTCACAACACCCGTTGCGCCAGCCTGACGCACATCATCAAGCGATACTGGATCGTTTGGTCCGTACCAACGCCAGGTTTGTTCCATTGCTTCACCTCACAAGTTGTTATACCAAATTAAACGACTTTTATGACGACTACCATACAGGCATCCGGTATACGATCAACATATCACCCATCATTGATTGATCCAGCTCACACTACCCGGATAAATGAGGCACACCAATTTAATTTGTTGTCATATAACTTTATACTGACATTGTTAATTAATGGTTAATCAGGTGTATTAAATGAAGACTATTGCCTCAGCGTCTCTTGCGGAAAATGTCATGATGCCTCAGTACGATCGCCAACAGCTAAAAACGCGGATCGTACATTTTGGTTTCGGTGCATTTCATCGCGCCCATCAGGCGTTATTGACTGACCGGGTGCTAAATTCGCAGGGCGGAGACTGGGGGATTTGTGAGATCAGCCTGTTCAGCGGCGACCGGTTGATGAGCCAGCTACGTGAACAGGATCATTTATTTACCGTGCTGGAAAAAGGTGCGACCGGCAACCAGCCGATTATCGTCGGGGCCGTCAACGAGTGCCTGAATGCAAAGCTGGATTCACTGGCGGCTATTATCGAAAAATTCTGCGAGCCTCAGGTCGCGATTGTCTCGTTAACCATTACGGAAAAAGGCTACTGTATTGATCCTGCCACCGGGTCACTCGATATCGCTAACCCGCGTATTATTCACGATCTGCAAGTACCGACTGAACCGCACTCCGCGCCCGGAATTATTGTTGAAGCACTGCACCGCCGACGTCAACGTGGGCTGCAACCGTTTACCGTCCTCTCCTGTGATAACATCCCGGACAATGGTCATGTGGTAAAAAACGCCGTACTGGGAATGGCGGAGAAACGCTCACCTGAACTGGCTAACTGGATTCGGGAGCACGTCAGTTTCCCGGGAACCATGGTAGACCGGATTGTCCCGGCAGCGACTGAAGAATCACTGGATGAAATTGCCCGAGAATTAGGCGTGGCAGACCCTTGCGCAATCAGCTGCGAGCCGTTTATTCAGTGGGTCATTGAAGATCATTTTGTCAGCGGCCGTCCGCAATGGGAAACGGCCGGTGTACAGATGGTTGATGACGTTTTGCCGTGGGAGCAAATGAAACTGCGGATGCTGAACGGGAGTCATTCGTTTCTCGCTTACCTCGGTTATCTGGCGGGATTCCAGCATATCAGCGACTGTATGCAGGACCGCGCATTTCGCGAAGCGGCTCACCGCCTGATGCTCAGCGAACAAGCCCCGACGCTGCGCATCACCAATGTTGATTTAGACCAGTATGCCGACAGCCTGCTGGAACGCTTTGCCAATCCGGCGCTGAAACACAAAACCTGGCAAATCGCGATGGATGGCAGCCAAAAATTACCGCAACGTATGCTGGACGGGATTCGCGTTCATTTAGCACGTCAAAGCGAGTGGCCGCTGCTGGCACTTGGCATTGCGGGCTGGATGCGCTACGTAAGCGGGATTGATGATTCAGGTGCAATTATTGATATTCGTGACCCGATGAGTGACAAAATCCGCACTATCGTCGAACAGAGTACGGAATCAGAACGCGTCAGCGCGCTGCTTTCACTGCACGAAATCTTCGCCACTGACCTCGCACAGAACCCACACTTCGTCGATACCGTGGAACGCGCCTGGCAACGTATCGCCCAATACGGTGCACATCAGGCGGTCATCGAGACGTTAAAAAGTTAACGATTTCTGCCATTAAACAGGACGAAGTTCGTCTTCGTCCTCTCTGCCCTTCTCTTTTCCCCCGTTTTTCGCCAGGATTGTTAACAGCCATTACGGTAATTTATGATTCTGGAGTAAACGTGACAAAAACCAATCTCATCACGGGTTTTCTCGGCAGTGGCAAAACCACCTCTATTCTTCATCTATTGGCCAACAAAGATCCCGCAGAGAAGTGGGCTGTGCTGGTCAATGAGTTTGGCGAAGTGGGTATCGACGGCGCACTACTCGCCAACAGCGGCGCAATGCTCAAAGAGATCCCCGGCGGCTGTATGTGCTGCGTTAATGGTTTGCCCATGCAGGTTGGCCTCAATACGCTGTTACGTCAGGGAAAACCAGATCGGCTGCTGATTGAGCCCACCGGTCTCGGGCATCCCAAACAGATTCTGGATTTACTGACCGCGCCGGTTTACGAACCGTGGATCGACTTGCGCGCAACGCTTTGTATCCTGGATCCACGCCTGTTGCTGGATGAAAAAAGCGTAGCGAATGAGAATTTCCGCGATCAGCTGGCCTCTGCCGATATCATCGTTGCCAATAAATCCGATCGTGCCACGACAGAAAGCGAAATTGCGCTGCAAACCTGGTGGCAGCACTACGGCGGTAACCGCCAGTTAGTTCATGCCGATCATGGACAAATCGACGGACAACTCCTGGATTTGCCCCGGCTGAATCTGACGGCGCTTCCCTCCAGCGCGGCACATACTCACCAGCATGCTGATAAAAAAGGGCTGGCAGCACTAAGCCTGCCTGCGCAGCAACGCTGGCGTCGCAGTCTGAACAGCGGTCAGGGGCATCAGGCCTGCGGCTGGATTTTTGACGCTGACACGGTGTTCGATACCATCGGCCTGCTGGAATGGTCACGTCTCGCCCCTGTCGGCCGCGTAAAGGGAGTGATGCGTATTAAAGAGGGGCTGGTGCGTATCAATCGTCAGGGTGAAGACTGGCATATTGAGACGCAAAACGTCGCCCCTCCTGATAGCCGTATTGAACTCATCTCCGATACCGAGACCGACTGGAATGCATTACAGAGTGCATTGTTGAGGCTTCGTTTAGACGTTGGCGCGTAAGGTTGCCTCCGTTTTATGGCAATGGTAAACGACGATGAAAACCCGATACCCACTCATACTCCTGCTTAATATTGCTGGTCTGGCGCTATTTCTGTCCTGGTATCTTCCACACGGGCATGGGTTCTGGTTTTCTCTTGATTCGGGCATCTTCCACTTCTTCAATCATAAGCTGGTTGAGAGCCCGCTCTTCCTGTGGATCGTCGCTATCACCAATAACCGGGCATTTGACGGCTGTTCATTATTGGCGATGGGTACATTAATGCTGAGTTTTTGGCTAAAAGAAACGCAGGAAGGCCGTCGCCGTATTGTGGCAATTGGGCTGGTGATGCTGCTAACAGCGGTGATATTAAACCAACTGGGCCAGGCGCTTATTCCGGTTAAGCGCGCCAGCCCCACTCTCACATTCGATAATATTAATCGCGTCAGCGAGCTGCTGCATATTTCAACAAAAGATGCGTCCAGAGACAGTTTTCCTGGCGATCACGGCATGATGCTGCTTATTTTTTCCGCATTTATGCTGCGTTATTTCGGAAAAGTCGCAGGAATCATCGGCCTTATTATCACTGTGGTTTTTGCCTTTCCACGCGTAATGATCGGCGCACATTGGCTCACAGATATCGTAGTAGGTTCAATGACCGTCGTATTGATTGGCTTGCCCTGGTGGTTAATGACGCCATTAAGCGATCGCCTGGTTATGCTGTTTACCCATTATCTTCCCGGCAAAAACAAACAATTTTTAAACAAATAACGCAGAGTAATTAACATCATCAGGGATACTTCTGATTTCCTGATGATATCTGCCGGAAAACTATCATTCTGACTGTCATTCTCCTGTCATATTATTCCTGTTTAAAATGAATGAATTGCGTGTTTTTTGCCCTATCTGTTCTTAATTTAGCCAATGCAGTTTATTCACTTTCTGTATCACTTTTTCTTATAAGAAATCACATAAAATCACTCGCAATGACCGGAGCGATCGGGTAACCTCAGACTCGTTTTGCCTCGCGGGATAATTATTCACTATAAGAATAAATTTGTGCGTTCTGCCACAGATTTGACCTTAAAGAATTGTCTCATCATGCGTTGGTAATTAGTCTCGTCACGTTTGGCATTTTTTATAACGATATTTATCGTTAAGGACTTCAAGGGAAAACAAACAAAATGGTCAAATCTCAACCGATTTTGAGATATATCTTGCGGGGGATTCCCGCGATAGCAGTTGCGGTTCTGCTTTCTGCATGTAGCACAACGAACACCGCGAAGAATATGCATTCTGAGACGCATGCTGTGGGTAATGGAGATAACTCTTCACTGCAAGCCTCTCAGGATGAATTTGAAAGTATGGTACGTAATATCGATGTTAAATCACGTATTATGGATCAGTACGCTGACTGGAAAGGCGTGCGTTACCGCCTTGGCGGCAGCACTAAAAAAGGTATTGATTGTTCAAGCTTCGTACAGCGTACGTTCCGCGAGCAATTTGGTTTAGAGCTTCCGCGCTCAACCTACGAGCAACAGGAAACGGGCAAATCCGTTTCGCGCACTAATCTGCGTACAGGCGATCTGGTTCTGTTCCGTGCGGGCTCCACAGGCCGTCACGTCGGTATCTATATCGGCAATAACCAGTTTGTACATGCCTCGACCAGCAGTGGCGTTATCATTTCCAGCATGAACGAGCCTTACTGGAAAAAACGTTACAACGAAGCTCGCCGGGTCCTGAGCCGCAGTTAATTTCGTTTGGCAGCTATCCCTTGGCTATCCTGATGAGACTTATCAAAAGCACTGCTTCGGCAGTGCTTTTTGCGTTGCGCTATGTTTAAGAAAAATCTCACTATACGGATCAATCCAGGTTATAGTTTTACAGATCAAGCCGTTTAATAATAAGCAGATACCCCAGGTAAACATAAGGAACTATGTTCAGACGTCCTTCATCTTCCAGTCGAAATGTCCTTTTTACCTGTATTTTTACGGGGGTAGTCGTCGCGGTACTTGTCAGCACCCTGCAGTTTTTTGCCACCTGGCACAAACGAGATGTTAAGTACGAAACACTTCTTTCCGATATCGAGTATTACATCAGCAGTTACCTCTCAGACCTCAAAAGCACAACAGATGCCCTGCAGCCGCTAGTCTCATACAATTGCCAACAAGTTGCCGCCAGGCTGACCGCCAGCGCAGCGTTTAACCTCAATGTACGCGCTTTTTTATTGGTAAAAGATGGTATTGCTTTCTGCTCCTCCGCAACTGGCGCGATGGACTCGCCTATTCTGTCGCTGGTTCCGAAGCTGGATCTCAAGCAAGATGTCGATGTGGAATTACTGTCCGGTACCCCGATGATGCCGGACAATCCGGCGATCATGATTTGGCAGCGGAATCCTTCATTTAAGAATAGCGGCGTGTTTTCCTCACTGAATATCAATCTGGCGCCTTACCTGCTCTATACCGCCCGAGAAGATGATTTTGACGGTATTGCAATTATTGTTGGTGATACCGCTATCACGACATTTTCATCCCGACTGATGGACGTCTCCGCGCTGCCGGATACCACCTGGCGCCAGACGACGCTGAAAGGGATCCCGATGAAGATCCGGCTATACGCGCAAGAGTGGACGTACACTGACGTCTGGTATGCCGTCATGTTGGGATGTATGGCCGGGATCATGACCGGGTTGCTTTTGTGGTACTACAACTACGCCGTTCGTTTACGCCCGGGAAAGGATATTCTCAACGCTATCAAGCACGATCAGTTTTATGTGGTCTACCAACCGGTCGTTGAAATGCAGACGCTGGAAGTAAAAGGCGTTGAAGTATTGTTACGCTGGCGTCACCCGACAACAGGTGAGATCCCGCCAGATGCGTTTATTCACTACGCTGAATCACAGCAAATGATCGTGCCGCTGACGCAGCATTTGTTCAAACTGGTGGCCCGTGATGCCCCCGCATTAAAAAACGTGTTACCGCAAGGCGCAAAGCTCGGGCTC
Organism: Citrobacter sp. RHBSTW-00029; assembly: GCF_014104295.1. Lineage (NCBI taxonomy): Bacteria > Pseudomonadati > Pseudomonadota > Gammaproteobacteria > Enterobacterales > Enterobacteriaceae > Citrobacter > Citrobacter sp. RHBSTW-00029. The sequence continues at coordinate 974,741 of NZ_JABXRT010000001.1, read as the reverse complement.
AACATCGCCCCAACGCACCTGCATGGTGAGAGCTTTAAAGACGATATTCAGCGCCTGAACGCCTCCCTGCCGCCACACCATTTCCAGGTTGTACTCGAAATCACCGAACGCGATATGCTCAATCAGCATGAAGCATCAAAGCTTTTTGAATGGCTACACGCTGCCGGATTCGAAATTGCAATTGATGATTTCGGCACCGGCCATAGCGCACTCATTTACCTGGAACGCTTTACCGTTGACTATCTGAAAATCGACCGAGGATTTATCAACGCCATTGGGACAGAAACCCTAACGTCTCCGGTACTGGATGCGGTGTTGACACTGTCTAAACGTCTTAATATGCTGACGGTTGCCGAAGGGGTAGAAACGCCTGAGCAAGCCCGATGGCTGCGCGATCGCGGGGTTCATTTCTTCCAGGGATACTGGATCAGCCGCCCATTAATGCTTGATGATTTTGTGCGTTGGATGGCGCAATACGATAAGCCAACGTGGTGATCACACCAGGCGATTATATATTTTCACTCGCCACCCCAACCGCTATTTCTCGGGCAAGAAGCCTGTCGGGTTGTGGCAGGACAAGGAAACCTCTGTGATATGATTCCTCGCGTACTGCTTCTGTTTATCGCCCTTATCGGGTTTAACGTTCATGCCCAATCCATCAAAGAAAGCTACGCCTTTGCCGTGTTGGGCGAACCTAAGTATGCGTTTAATTTTAATCACTTTGATTATGTAAACCCCGCAGCCCCCAAAGGCGGGCAGCTCACCCTCTCCGCCCTGGGTACCTTCGACAACTTCAACCGCTACTCGATGCGCGGCAACCCTGGCGCACGCACCGAAACGCTCTACGATACGCTGTTTACCACCTCGGATGACGAACCCGGCAGCTACTACCCGCTCATCGCTGACAGAGCGCGTTACGCCGATGATTATTCGTGGGTAGAAATCGCAATTAATCCGCGGGCCCGTTTCCACGATGGTTCCCCCATTACCGCACGCGATGTCGAATTCACCTTCCATAAATTTATGACCGAAGGCGTACCGCAGTTTCGTTTGGTCTACAAAGGGACAACGGTAAAGGCAATTGCCCCGTTAACAGTGCGAATTGAACTCGCCAAACCGGGCAAAGAGGATATGCTCAGCCTGTTTTCCTTACCCGTTATGCCCGAAAAGTACTGGAAAGATCACAGGCTTAGTGACCCCTTGTCGTCGCCACCGCTCGCCAGCGGCCCTTATCGCATCAGTCAATGGAAAATGGGACAGTACATTGTTTATTCGCGCGTTAAAGATTATTGGGCGGCAAACCTGCCCGTCAATCGCGGACGCTGGAACTTTGATACCATCCGCTACGATTACTATTTAGATGATAACGTCGCTTTTGAAGCATTTAAGGCTGGAGCATTCGACCTGCGACTTGAAAACGATGCCAAAAATTGGGCAACCCGTTATACCGGTAAGAATTTCGCGAATCATTACATTGTCAAAGACGAACAAAAGAATGAGTCCGCGCAGGATACACGATGGTTAGCCTTTAATATTCAACGTCCAATGTTTAGTGACCGACGTGTACGGGAAGCCATCACGCTGGCCTTTGATTTTGAATGGATGAATAAAGCTCTGTTCTATAACGCCTGGAGCCGGACCAACAGCTATTTTCAGAATACCGAATATGCCGCGACAAAATACCCAGATGCGGATGAACTGGTGATACTCGCGCCTTTGAAAAAAGATATCCCCCCTGAGGTCTTTAGCCAAATATACCAGCCGCCAAAATCAAAAGGCGATGGCTACGATCGTGAAAACCTGTTGAAAGCCGATACGTTACTCCAACAGGCGGGATGGATACTGAAAGGGCAACAACGGATAAATAGCACCAGCGGTAAACCGCTGACCTTCGAGTTATTACTCCCGGCAGGTAGCAACAGCCAGTGGGTGCTGCCGTTCCAGCACAACCTGCAACGCTTAGGCATTACGATGAATATCCGCCAGGTCGATAACTCGCAAATCACTAACCGTTTGCGCAGTCGCGACTATGACATGATGCCAAGGTTGTATCGCGCAATGCCGTGGCCAAGCTCAGACCTGCAAATTCTCTGGGCCTCTGAATATATAGACTCCAGCTATAACGCGCCCGGAGTGCAAAGCCCGGTCATTGATAAACTGATTAGCCAGATCATTGCCGCACAAGGGAATAAAGCTAAACTGATCCCGTTGGGGCGGGCACTGGACCGGGTATTAACCTGGAACTACTACATGTTGCCGATGTGGTACATGGCTGAAGATCGTATCGCCTGGTGGGATAAGTTTTCGCATCCGGCGATCCGCCCGATTTATACCATTGGCATCGACAACTGGTGGTATGACGTCAACAAAGCGGCGAAGCTTCCCGCAGCCAGACGACAGGGAGAGTAAATGGGCGCTTATTTGATTCGACGTCTGCTGCTGGTGATCCCAACGCTTTGGGCCATCATTACTATCAACTTTTTTATCGTACAGATAGCACCTGGCGGTCCTGTTGAGCAGGCCGTCGCCGCCATTGAGTTCGGACAAAGCGGCGCGTTGCCCGGTGCGGGCAGCGAAGGTGTTCGCGCCAGCCACGCGCAAACCGGCGTAGGGAATATCAGCGACAGTAACTACCGTGGCGGTCGGGGTCTGGATCCGGAAGTCATCGCGGAAATTACCCGTCGTTACGGATTCGATAAACCCATTCATGAACGCTATTTCAAGATGCTCTGGGACTATATCCGTTTTGATTTTGGCGATAGTCTGTTTCGCAGTGCCTCTGTTCTTACGCTAATCAAAGACAGCCTCCCGGTGTCCGTTACCCTGGGGCTGTGGAGTACGCTCATCATCTATCTGGTGTCGATACCGCTTGGGATCCGCAAAGCGGTTCACAACGGCAGTCGTTTTGACGTCTGGAGCAGCGCATTTATTATTATTGGCTATGCCATTCCGGCCTTTCTGTTTGCCATTTTGCTGATCGTTTTTTTTGCCGGGGGCAGCTATTACGACCTGTTCCCGCTACGTGGGCTCGTGTCCGCTAACTTTGATGCCCTGCCCTGGTATCAAAAAATTACCGATTATCTGTGGCACATTACCCTGCCAGTGCTGGCAACCGTCGTAGGTGGGTTCGCCGCGCTGACCATGCTGACCAAAAACTCATTTCTGGATGAGGTTCGTAAGCAGTATGTCGTTACTGCGCGCGCCAAAGGCGTTAGTGAGAAAAATATTCTATGGAAGCATGTGTTCCGCAATGCCATGTTGCTGGTAATCGCAGGATTTCCCGCCACATTTATTAGTATGTTTTTCACCGGCTCACTGCTGATTGAAGTGATGTTTTCGCTTAATGGTCTGGGATTACTGGGGTATGAATCTACCGTATCGCGCGACTACCCGGTGATGTTCGGCACACTCTACATCTTCACCCTGATTGGCCTGTTGCTCAATATCCTCAGTGATATCAGCTATACGTTGGTCGATCCTCGTATTGATTTTGAGGGACGCTAATGTCGCGATTAAGCCCCGTCAATCAGGCCCGCTGGGCGCGTTTTCGTCATAACCGCCGCGGCTACTGGTCATTATGGATTTTTTTGGTGTTGTTTGGCCTGAGCATGTGTTCCGAGCTGATCGCTAATGATAAGCCGCTGTTGGTACGCTATGACGGCAGCTGGTATTTCCCTCTGGTTAAAAACTACAGTGAGAGCGATTTCGGCGGCCCGTTAGCAACAAAGGCTGATTATCAGGATCCGTGGCTGCAACACCGTCTGGAGAGACAGGGTTGGATACTATGGGCCCCCATCCGGTTCGGTGCTACCAGCATTAACTTTGCCACCGATAAGCCCTTCCCCTCTCCACCCTCTGCGCAAAACTGGCTGGGTACTGACGCAAATGGTGGTGACGTGCTGGCGCGTATCCTTTACGGCACCCGCATCTCAATTCTGTTTGGCTTGATGCTGACCCTGTGTTCCAGCGTCATGGGGGTGATGGCTGGCGCGCTACAGGGCTATTATGGCGGTAAGGTAGACCTGTGGGGACAACGGTTCATCGAAGTGTGGTCCGGTATGCCAACGCTGTTTCTGATTATTTTGCTATCCAGCGTCGTTCAGCCTAACTTCTGGTGGCTATTAGCGATCACCGTGCTGTTTGGCTGGATGAGCCTGGTGGGCGTGGTACGCGCGGAATTTCTGCGCACCCGAAACTTTGATTATATTCGTGCCGCTCAGGCGCTCGGGGTTAGCGATAGCAGTATTATTTTGCGTCATATGCTACCCAATGCGATGGTTGCCGCCCTGACCTTTTTACCGTTTATTTTATGTGCCTCAATCACCACACTCACCTCGCTGGATTTTCTCGGGTTTGGATTACCGCTTGGCTCGCCATCACTGGGAGAATTGCTGTTGCAGGGTAAAAACAACCTGCAGGCGCCGTGGCTTGGCATCACCGCGTTCATCTCCGTTGCCCTCTTATTATCGCTACTGATTTTTATTGGTGAAGCGGTACGCGACGCATTTGATCCCAATAAGGCGATTTAAGATGACACAACCTCTGTTAGCTATTGACAATTTATCGGTAGGTTTTCGCCAACAGAACACCGTGCGCACCGTGGTCAACAGTCTGTCACTGCGCGTTGATGCCGGACAAACGCTGGCGCTGGTGGGCGAGTCCGGCTCAGGTAAAAGCGTCACCGCGCTTTCGGTGTTGCGTCTGTTGCCCACGCCGCCTGCGGTGTACCTCTCCGGTGATATCCGCTTTCACGGCGCATCACTACTTCACGCTAACGAGCAGACGCTTCGCGGTGTGCGGGGAAATAAAATCGCCATGATTTTCCAGGAACCAATGGTGTCGCTAAATCCACTCCACAACCTGGAAAAGCAGCTTTATGAAGTGCTGTCGCTGCATCGGGGAATGCGTCGGGAAGCCGCACGGGCAGAAATTCTGACCTGTCTGGATCGTGTAGGCATTCGCCATGCAGCGAAACGCCTTACAGATTATCCGCACCAGCTTTCCGGCGGTGAGCGCCAGCGCGTAATGATTGCTATGGCGCTGTTAACCCGCCCGGAGCTGCTAATTGCTGATGAACCAACCACCGCGCTGGATGTCTCTGTGCAGGCGCAAATTTTGCAACTGCTGCGGGAGTTGCAGCGTGAGCTGAACATGGGATTGCTGTTCATCACTCATAATCTCAGCATCGTGAGAAAGCTAGCCGATTCCATTGCCGTCATGCAGAACGGTCAATGCGTTGAACAAAACCGTGCCGAGCCACTGCTTGCCGCGCCAACCCATTCCTACACACAGAAACTGTTAAATAGCGAACCCTCCGGCGATCCAGTCCCTTTAGCCGCCGGACAACCGCCATTGCTGGAAGTGAATGGGCTCAGGGTCGCCTTTCCCGTACGCAAGGGTATCCTCAAGCGCGTGGTGGATCATAACGTCGTGGTTAACAACGTCAGTTTTACCCTCAGACCCGGTGAAACACTGGGACTGGTGGGTGAATCAGGCTCCGGGAAAAGTACCACTGGTCTGGCGCTACTGCGATTAATCACATCGCAAGGCAGTATTGTGTTCGATGGTCTGGCGCTGCATACCTTAAATCGCCGCCAACTGTTGCCAGTACGTCACCGCATTCAGGTGGTCTTTCAGGACCCCAACTCTTCACTGAATCCGCGTTTGAGCGTATTACAAATTATTGAAGAGGGATTGCGCGTTCACCAGCCAACGCTTTCCGCTGAACAGCGTGAAGCGCAGGTAAAAGCAGTGATGGCTGAAGTCGGACTCGATAGCGAAACCCGCCATCGTTATCCTGCAGAGTTTTCTGGCGGTCAACGCCAGCGCATAGCCATTGCCAGGGCATTGATTCTCAAACCCTCGCTGATCATTCTGGATGAGCCAACATCCTCGCTCGACAGAACCGTACAGGCGCAAATCCTCACGCTGTTAAAGTCCTTACAGGAAAAGCATCGTCTGGCTTATATTTTTATCAGCCATGATTTGCATGTTGTACGTGCATTATGCCATCAGGTAATTGTGTTACGGCAGGGAGAAGTCGTGGAACAGGGGCAATGCGAGCACGTATTTAACGCGCCACAACAGGCCTATACGCGTCAGCTGCTCGCGCTAAGCTGACGCTCAAAACGGATTGTTGTTTGAAAACGGTTCTGCGATGGCCACGCCGAAATTTTTCAGTCTGCAGGTCGCGGCAAACTCATCCTGGCGATTCACAAACAGGCACGGTTCCCCTTCACATTCCAGCACGGAACAAGGTACCTCAATGTCGCTGAGAGCCTGGCTAAGTTTATGCATGACTGACCATGCGCTGTCACCATCAGGACTAAGCAATTTGAGGGCCACCAGGCTGTTCTCATTGCTCTGACCGTTGTGCGGAATCGGTTCAACCTTTGAACCTGCGAAACCCACCGACCAACGATAGCACTGCGGCAGACGATGAACGATTGAGAGTTGTAATGTCATCACTTTCTTTCCCTGGAAGTACAATCACTTCACAATTATTTTACATCAATATTAACACATCATTGACAATACGTCTTTAGACAGTTGGTAAACGTTTACACCCAGTCTTTATGCCGCTTTCCGAACCCACTATTTAAATTTATTCAACGGTTCAGGCATGTTTCCGCGCTATATGTACTCGTTTCTGCGATCTAACTCAACCTTTTTAACTACAATGATGTGACTTTTTACATAAATTGATTTTACATAAAATAAACATAAGCGGGGAAAATGATAGATTTGCGGTTGATGTACATCAACTCTGGAGGCCTTATGACCCCCAGGTTGTGTAATAGATCACCGTTTTTTGGCGCGACTGGCGTAGAGATAGAAGAGAATTGAGCTGGTGGCGCAAAACGCTATCGACCATATCATTGGCCAGGCCGAGTTAAAGGTTGCCAGAGATAACAGCGCGCCAACAATCGCGCCGATGCCAAAACGAAACGTCCCCGCCAACGATGAGGCCGTCCCGGCCATGTGTGGAAACTCATCCAGAATGACCGCCATCGCATTTGATGACACCATCGACACACAACCTACAAACGCCGCAACACCGACAACCAGTGCCCAGAATCCAACGCCGAACAGCGCGCTGAATACCATCCAGCCCGCCATCACAAACTGGATCCACAGCCCGGTACGGAACATATTTAGTGCACCAACCCGCCGAACAAAGCGGCTGTTGATGATGGTCATCACGAACAGGAACACAATATTCAGCGCGAAGTAATAGCCGAAATTCTGCGGTGAAACGTGGTTGATCTCAATGTAGACAAAAGGTCCGGCGCTCAGGAAAGAAAACATCCCGGCAAAGCTAAACCCACTGGCCAGCATGTAACTCAGCACGCGCTTGTGGCGAAACAGCGAGGCAAAGTTGCCCAGAGTCGTGCGCAAGCGAAACGGCTGGCGACGCTCTACGGGCAAGGTCTCTTTGATCAGCGTAAAGATCATCACCGAGGCCAGAATCGCCGCCACAGCGAGGATCCAGAAGATATAGTGCCAACTCAGCCATACCAGCACCCAACCGCCCACAATAGGTGCCATCAGTGGCGCAATCGTCGTCACCAGCATGACAAATGACATCATGCGCGAGAATTCTTCTTTCGGATAGATGTCGCGCATCAGGGCATTGATGACCACGCTTGCCGCCGCAGCCGCCAGACCATGGAAGAAACGCATAGTGATCAACTGATCGATAGTTTGCGCCAACGCACAGGCGACCGCTGCTGCCGCAAACACCAGAGTCCCGCCCAGTATCACCGGTTTACGCCCGATGCTGTCGGCCATCGGACCATAGATCAACTGCCCAACCGCGAACCCCAGAATATAGGTACTGAGGGTCATTTGCGCGCTGCCTGCCGGCACGCCAAATTGAGCAGAGATCACCGGCAGTGCCGGAAGATACATATCAATCGACAACGGCATCAACATGGCCAATAAGCCAAGGATAAAAACAATGGCAATTGAAGAGTTCTGCCGGGTGGTCACATTTAGCTCCTGAAATTAACGCGGGGTTAAGTTAACGCTGGCGATTTCTTCTTCGGTCAATGGACGGTATTCTCCGGGCGCCAGATCCTCATCAAGCTTGATGGCACCGATGCGTTCACGATGCAGTTCCACAACGTGGTTACCCACGGCGGCAAACATACGTTTAACCTGATGATAGCGCCCTTCACTGATGGTCAAACGTACCTGAGTCGGCGTAATCACTTCCAGCACGGCGGGTTTGGTCAGGTCTTTCTCATTGTGCAACTGTACGCCACGGGCAAACTGTTCGGCGGTATCATCTGCCACTGGCGACTCCAGCGTCACCAGATAGGTTTTCTCACAATGGTGGCGTGGCGAAGTGATGCGATGAGACCACTGTCCGTCGTCGGTCATTAACACCAGTCCGGTGGTATCGATATCCAGACGCCCTGCCGCATGCAGTTTGTAGGCCACTGGTTCATCAAGGAAATAGAGCACAGTCGGGTGATCCGGGTCATCCGTTGAGCAAACATAACCCTGGGGCTTATTCAGCATAAAATAGCGCGGGCCATTTTGTTGAACCAGGGAATTACCGTCATATTCTACGTCGTGCTCTGGCAGTAGCTTAAAAGCGCTATTTCTGACGATTTCGCCGTCGACGGTAACACGGTTACCACGGATCTCACGCCCGGCAATAGCGCGGCTGACGCCGAGTTGCTGAGCGATAAATTTATCAAGTCGCATGAGTGTGATTTTGCCTGTAACAATACGGAAATCGGGCGTTATGCCCGAAAAGTGGAGCCGTTTTCCGCTCAGTATAACGAGCTAACAACTTCCCTCAAGGGAAAAAGATTCGTGGCATACTATACGCGAGACTGTTACATATTGTGAGCCCATGATTTTTACTCTTCGTCCTTACCAAAAAGAAGCCGTGGATGCCACGCTCAACCATTTTCGCCATCACCGTACTCCGGCAGTTATCGTCCTCCCCACAGGCGCAGGCAAAAGCCTGGTGATTGCCGAGCTGGCCCGCGTGGCGCGGGGTCGCGTACTGGTACTGGCGCACGTCAAAGAGCTGGTCGCGCAAAACCACGCGAAATATTGCGCGCTGGGGCTGGAAGCCGATATTTTTGCCGCAGGTCTGAAGCGTAAAGAGAGTCACGGGAAAGTGGTATTTGGCAGCGTACAGTCGGTGGCGCGCAATCTGGACGCCTTTCAGGGAGAATTCTCCCTGCTCATCGTCGATGAATGCCATCGCATTGGTGATGATGAAGAGAGCCAGTATCAACAAATCCTGACACACCTGACCAACGTAAACCCTCACTTACGCCTGCTCGGGCTTACCGCCACGCCTTTTCGTTTGGGCAAAGGCTGGATTTATCATTTTCATTATCACGGAATGGTGCGCGGCGATGAAAAAGCACTGTTTCGCGATTGCATTTATGAATTACCGCTGCGCTACATGATTAAACATGGCTACCTGACGCCGCCAGAACGCCTCGACATGCCGGTCGTACAATATGATTTCAGCCGCCTGCAGGCGCAAAGTAACGGCCTGTTTAGCGAAGCGGACCTGAATCAGGAACTGAAAAAGCAGCAGCGAATAACGCCGCATATCATCAGCCAGATTGTCGAGTTTGCTCAGACACGCAAAGGGGTAATGATTTTCGCCGCTACCGTTGAGCACGCCAAAGAGATAGTCGGCCTGCTGCCTGCTGATGATGCGGCGCTTATCACCGGGGACACGCCTGGCGCTGAACGCGACGTGTTGATTGAAGAGTTCAAAGCCCAACGTTTTCGCTATCTGGTGAATGTGTCGGTCCTGACCACTGGCTTCGATGCCCCGCACGTCGACCTTATCGCCATTCTGCGCCCGACCGAGTCAGTTAGCCTTTACCAACAAATCGTTGGACGAGGGTTGCGCCTGGCGCCGGGTAAAACCGACTGTCTGATCCTTGATTACGCCGGGAATCCGCACGATCTGTACGCCCCGGAAGTGGGTGCGCCGAAAGGGAAAAGTGACAACGTTCCGGTACAGGTGTTCTGTCCTGCCTGCGGATTTGCCAACACCTTCTGGGGCAAAACAACGGCCGACGGCACGCTGATTGAGCACTTTGGCCGCCGCTGTCAGGGATGGTTTGAAGATGATGACGGCCATCGCGAACAGTGCGATTTTCGTTTTCGTTTTAAAAACTGCCCGCAGTGCAACGCGGAAAATGACATCGCCGCCCGCCGTTGTCGGGAGTGCGACGCGGTACTGGTTGACCCGGATGACATGCTGAAAGCCGCGCTCAGGCTTAAAGATGCGCTGGTTCTGCGCTGCAGCGGGATGGCGCTACAAAATGGGCAGGATGAAAAAGGCGAATGGCTGAAAATTACCTATTACGATGAAGATGGCGCCGACGTCAGCGAACGCTTTCGCCTGCATACTCCCGCGCAGCGTACAGCCTTCGAGCAACTGTTTATTCGCCCGCACACCCGAACGCCCGGCATTCCCTTACGCTGGATAACCGCCGCCGATATCCTCGCCCAGCAAGCGCTGTTACGTCATCCTGATTTCGTGGTCGCGCGCATGAAAGGTCAGTACTGGCAGGTCCGTGAAAAGGTCTTCGATTATGAAGGACGCTTTCGTCGGGCACATGAATTACGCGGTTAATCGTACTTTTGATTGATGTACCAGCCGTTTGAGTATAGAATCTCGCCCGCTTTTGCATACGCAAAGCAGATCACTTACCTGTTGCTGGGTCGCCTGTAGCAGGAATTATTAAAGAGAGATTTAAATGTTTACTATCAACGCTGAAGTACGTAAAGAGCAGGGTAAGGGTGCGAGCCGCCGCCTGCGTGCCGCTAACAAGTTCCCGGCAATCATCTACGGTGGCGCAGAAGCCCCGATTGCTATCGAACTGGATCACGATGCAGTTATGAACATGCAAGCTAAAGCTGAATTCTACAGCGAAGTTCTGACCATCGTTGTTGACGGTAAAGAAGTTAAAGTTAAAGCTCAGGCTGTACAGCGTCACCCGTTCAAGCCGAAGCTGTCTCACATCGACTTCGTTCGCGCGTAATCGCAAACAAGTTGAAGAAAAACCCCGCCAAGGCGGGGTTTTTTTATGGGATTTTGTAATCGATACTGATGGTTCTCGTCGACCGGATAAGGCGTATACGCTCTCACCCGGCAAACGGTTTTATTTCCCGCCCGACGTGCGACGCTGGAGCTGATCGCGCAGGTTCGGCGGCGTACCTTTGATGGTCAAAGTATCTGTAGCCGGATCCCAGAAAATACGTTCACCCAGTAACATGGCGTCGAAGTTGATGGTTAACCCACCGCCGCTTCCGGCAAATTTGGTTAACTGACGCAGCGTACTGCGATCCGCCGGAAAGCTCTCTTCCAGCTCGTAGCCTTTATCTGCGGTAAATTCGCTGAAGCTGACTTCACTGACGCCGGAAAGCTCTTTGGACAGCGACTCCAGCTCGATCTCTTCACCGGCTTGTAGCTGTTCGTTGCAGTAGCTGTACACCTGCTGACGCACGTTCTGGCGTTCAGCTTTATCGAGCTGCGCCTCGGCAGTAAAGTCGTCCACTGCCTGCAGCAGGCCACGGTTTTGCGCTTTGGCATTCAGACCTTCGCTGGCACCGAGGAAATCCATAAAGAAATCGGCGACTTTGCGCCCTACCCGCCCTTTCAGGAACGTCAGATAGCGCGTGGACTCCGGATTGGTTTCCCACTCGGTTAAATCAATACGCGCGACGATATCCGCATGATTGATATCCAGATAGTGCGTCGGGTTGATATCCAGATTTTCATTGACGCGCATGCTGCTTAAATTGTTCAGCACGGCGACCAACAGATACTCTACCGCCAGATAACGGTAATGGCAGAACAGGACAATACCGCCGTCGGCAAAAGGATATTTCGCCAGCTCGTCCCGCAAGCGTCCGGTCGCGGCACGACTAAATGCCAGAAAATCCTCTTCACCCTGACGCTGTAAACGCAGCGTTTGCGCCAGTTCACTCTCTTCGCTAAACAGGCCATAGGCTTTATTCTTGGCGCTATACACCCGGTGCAGCTCAGCCATCATCTCGACAACCGTCGCTGTCGGTTCCAGTAATGAATCGCGCAAGACCAGCTCAAGGTTCTGCTCGTCACGTTTGATAAGCTGGTGCAGGGCAATCTGGTTGATATCCAGACTCATGATAAACTCTCCTTTTAGACCGGGCGGTATTCAACCACCTGCCGGGCAGTGACGCAATAGAAGATAAAAAAGCAGAAAAAAAACTGTCTGTACGGTAATATGTTGCCCTTTCATGAACAGACTGATTTCGATTTATGCCACAAATTTCCCGCTATAGTGACGAACACGTTGAACAACTGCTGAATGAGATGCTCAACGTACTGGAAAAACATAAGGCGCCAACCGATCTTTCCCTGATGGTATTGGGAAATATGGTGACTAACCTTATCAATACAAGCATCGCACCGGCCCAGCGCCAGGCGATTGCCAACTCTTTTGCCCGCGCATTGCAGTCTTCGGTAAACGACGACCAAGCGCATTAAGAGCCTGCTCCGGGGAAACGAACAACAGTTTATGGTAACTCATCGTCAGCGCTACCGTGAGAAAGTCTCCCAGATGGTTAGCTGGGGGCACTGGTTTGCCTTGTTCAACATTCTGTTGGCCATGGTACTCGGTAGCCGTTACCTGTTTGTCGCCGACTGGCCGACAACGCTTGCAGGGCGTGTTTATTCCTATGTAAGCCTGGTCGGACATTTTAGTTTTCTGGTGTTTGCCACCTATCTGCTAATCCTGTTTCCTCTGACGTTTATCGTCATGTCCCAGAGGCTGATGCGATTCTTATCAGCCATTCTGGCGACAGCAGGTATGACGCTGTTGCTCATCGACAGCGAAGTGTTCACCCGCTTCCACCTGCATCTCAACCCCATCGTCTGGGAGCTGGTCATTAACCCTGACCAGAATGAAGCGGCGCGTGACTGGCAACTGATGTTTATCAGTGTGCCAATCATTCTGCTAATCGAAATGCTGTTTGCGACCTGGAGCTGGCAGAAACTGCGCAGCCTGACGCGTCGCCGCCATTTTGCCAAACCGTTAGCCGCATTCTTCTTCATTTGCTTTATCGCCTCGCACGTGGTGTACATCTGGGCTGATGCCAACTTCTATCGCCCGATTACCATGCAGCGCGCAAACCTGCCGCTCTCTTACCCGATGACGGCGCGTAAGTTTCTGGAAAAACATGGTCTGTTGGATGCGCAAGAGTATCAACGCCGCCTGATTGAACAGGGTAATCCGGAAGCGGTCTCCGTCCAGTATCCGCTCAGTGAGCTGCGTTACCGTGATATGGGAACGGGTCAGAATGTCCTGCTGATCACCGTTGACGGTCTGAACTACTCGCGCTTTGAACAGCAAATGCCTGCTCTGGCAGAATTTGCCGGGCAGAATATCTCCTTTACGCGCCACATGAGTTCGGGAAATACTGCCGACAACGGGATTTTTGGCCTGTTTTATGGCGTTTCACCAAGCTACATGGACGGCATTTTGTCGACCCGAACGCCTGCCGCGCTAATCTCTGCGCTGAATCAACAAGGCTATCAGTTGGGATTGTTCTCCTCTGATGGCTTCACTAGCCCACTGTATCGCCAGGCATTGCTGTCAGACTTTTCGATGCCAAACGTGCAAACGCAATCTGATCAACAAACTGCAAGCCAGTGGATTAACTGGCTGGGCCGCTATGCGCAAGATGATAACCGTTGGTTCTCATGGGTTTCCTTTAACGGAACGAACCTTGATGACAGCAACCAGAAGAATTTTGCCAAACGCTACGCCAGCGCGGCGCAAGATGTGGATGCCAACATCAACCGTATACTCAGCGCCCTGCGTGACTCCGGCAAACTGAACAACACGGTGGTCATTATTACCGCGGGCCGGGGCGTGCCGTTGACGCAGGAAGAGAATAACTTTGCCTGGTCGCGTGGCCATCTACAGGTGCCTCTGGTTATTCACTGGCCGGGAACACCTGCGCAGCGTATTAATAGCCTGACCGATCATACTGACCTGATGACAACACTGATGCAGCGCCTGCTCCACGTCAGTACCCCAGCAAGCGAGTACTCACAGGGTCAGGATTTGTTTAATGCAACACGCCGCCATTACTGGGTCACGGCAGCTGACAGCAGCACCATGGCCATTACCACACCAGAGATGACGCTGGTGCTTAATAACAACGGTAATTACCAGACCTATAATTTACGCGGCGAGAAAATTAAAGATCAGAAACCGCAGCTAAGTTTGCTGCTGCAAGTGCTGACGGATGAGAAACGATTTATCGCTAACTGATTAATTATAAATCAGTTAGCAGTCCATCCTCTTGCATTCGTGGTGGAAAGCAGTAGTATTAGCAGCCATAAGTGTCGGCACGTAGCGCAGCCTGGTAGCGCACCGTCATGGGGTGTCGGGGGTCGGAGGTTCAAATCCTCTCGTGCCGACCAAAATTCCCCAAAAAAACCAACCTTCTACGGTTGGTTTTTTTATGCCTGTTTTCTGTATGGGGAAGCAATGGGGAATTATCGGGGAAAAACCCCGGCGCACAGTGTAAATAGACCCGTTTTAGTTCCATGCTTTTTTTGAGATCCCGGCCAAATTGCCCCTAGCTCCCAGGTCTTTACCAACATCCTTTTCTGATTGTTTATGTGAAGGCAGACCATTAGCGATTCCACCGCCACCTTTCATCAACTCTCCGTCAACATCCTCAATCCCAATTTTCAGCATCGGATTGATATCAAAGATACCGGGCTTATCCTTGCTCAACGAGTTATTCTCAACAACAACTTTTTCCGTTGCGAAGTCAGCCTGTGAACGACAGTTTTTCCTGTGTACTCAGCAAGTTACAACCCAGTTTTCCTGCTGCATTTTGCTGTACTGGACCCAACGCCCCGATACGCGGTTTTCGCCCCCGGCACGCTACCGCCTCGCCGTGGTGTTTGTACCTGCACCCCGCATCATAGCAGCGATGTCAGCCGCTGCTATTACCGTTGAGCGCCTGTACACCGGCGAACTGCCGGTGTACAGGCGCGGGGGCGGGCATTGTGGGCAAGTCTGACGGCTGATAACACGATCCCAGCACAGAGCCGGGATCTTCATTATTACTCTTTTCTTAGATATACCAGTAAACCATTTGTATTCTTTATCCTCTGTGGAGAATCAAGGCGCTGAACTGTTGTATCTACAGTAAAATCATCATCAAAATCGGCAATAATTTCCGTTTCTATTACCGACGCAAGCTCTTCGTCGTCATCATCAACTTCACCTTCAAAATAAAAAAGTAAGCTAATGTTCTTACCAGATAATTCAGCAATAACGGCTCTAATATTAGGGGTCACGTTTCCCAACAAAGCCCTCTGCAATGAAAGTCTCAGGTATACACTTAAATCAGATAAAACCATTACTTCTCCCTTATTATTCTGAAGGTCTTGCGGGAACAATATGCACACCATTTTTACCATAGTGGACTATGCCATTTGTAGTAGGAGTAGATACTCCTGTCTGAGGGTCAATATAGTTTCCAATATTTTGACCATAATTTATGCGCTCCTTAGAACCAGGAACACCTACGGGAGTATTACCTACCTGCTGACCCGTTCCCAATTTGGGTAGCAATGAATCAGGTGCTAGGGTAAGAACACTTTTATTCAAACCCGCTTCGGAAGCTATTTTATACTCGTTCGTTCCTGGTAAGTGCTTGTTCTGTTGTCCTTTATTAATCGTGAACTTACCAATGCCACCACCACCTTTCAACGGCTCCCCATCAGTGTCCAGCACATTTGGTTTCAGCGGATTGATGTCGAAAATATTGACCGGTAACTTGTCCTTATCACCAAGTGCATTATTCTCAATCGCATTTTTCCCGGCCTGCGCCCCGGCAGCCGCCGACGCCGTGCTATCGCCCGACAGACCACCGGCCATCCCTGCTGATATCGTTGCCAGCGTGCTGATGGTCTGCTTCTGATCCTCACTCAGTTGCGACAGGTCAGTCACATCAGGATACAGCATACCTGCAATCGCCCGGGCCGCAAGTTCACCCGTTGCCGCACCCGCTGCGCCCGCCGCCGCGCTGTTGCCCTGCATCGCCGCCACTGCGCCGCCCAATATCGCGTGGGCAATGACATTTACCGCAGTATTGCCCTCTGTCGATTTAAGCAGATGCGCCAGCTCCGGTGCCGACGCCCCCGCCAGCGCGGCCCCCATATCACCGCCAGCCAGCCCCTGAAGCGCCGCCGTTGCCGCCTGAATCCCCCGCTGAATATCGCTGCCCGTGCCATACTTCGCCAGTTCTTCCTTATACTTCGGCGTATCTTTCAGCTTATCCGCAGGCAGATTCGGATTGTCCCTGCGCGCCTCTTTCAGCGCATTTATCTCTCCCTGTGTTCTGGCAATATCCGCTGCCTGACCGCCAATATCACCGATGAGACTTACCGTCTGCAGCCGCTTCTGCTCTTTCTCTTTGTCAAAAATCGGGCTGATGCTGTCGTTCGCATGTTCCGTATCACGGCTCAGACCGGATACATCCTGCTGCTGGTTCGCTGTATCACGAACCGTAATTGTTCCTTCCGCTACCGCCGCCTGCGTAGTTCCTTCCGCATGCCCGCTGTTGCCACCCGCTGAAATCATTCCACCCGGCATATTGCCTTTGAACGCGTCGCCGCCAAAAGAACCGCCGCCGCTCAGGCTGACGCCTGAATGACTGACCTTAAAATCCGCTTCGTTATGAATGTCCCTGAACCCCAGCGTTCCGGTATCCAGGCTGTTTTTGTCCCCCGTTGCCGTCGAAGCGATTACCGCGCCATCCAGTTGCGTGTGACGTCCCACCGTCACATCAAATCCGCCATCGCCGGCAAAAAGCCCTGTCTGCTCCTGAACCGAGTCATAAGTGCTTTTCATCTTGTCCTGGCTGGCGCTGATATAGCCCGAACCGGTCATGCTACCGAAGGTAAAACTGCCGCCTGCCGCTACGCTGTTCTGCTTCGATTTGTAGTCGTTGCTGTCCTGCTGGCTGCTCATCCACAGGTCGCGACCAATATCCGCGACCACTTTATCGCCGCTGACCTGCGCGCCATTCAGAAGGGCATCGCGACCACTGGTCATCGATACAATGCCACCGCTGTCCAGCGTGGTCTCCGTCCACGCCGTGCCGTTACCCTTCTCATGTCCTTTTGCCGCATTCACGTTGGCGAAGACGCTGATACCATAGCCATTGGTTCCTCCGCCAATGCTGACCCCTACACCGCCGCCGCTGCTGCTATTTTTCCCGGTTGTCTGTTGAGTGTTTGCCGCACCGCTCAGTACGATATCATTCGCTGCTGCAAGCGTGGTGTCCCCACCCGCCTTTATCTGGCTGCCGCCGTTCAGAATATCGCCGCTGTTCCCGCTCTGACCTTTACCCGTCGCCGTAATAGCCAGATTGTTGCCTGCATTCAGGGTGCTGCCTGCCACAGTATCACTCCGGGCATGCTGCTCAGACTTTGATTTCTGGGAAGTCAGAGAAATGCTGACGCCTATACCGTTATTCGGATCGCCGCCAGCCTGAGCAACTGCAACCCCCTGCGCAGCCTGCACGCCGGAAAGCGCCGCTTTCGTTGCCTTCAGAGCCGCAAGACGATCGTCACTCTCATCTTTCGCATCCTGCGCTGCTGAAACCGCGCTGTTCACCGCACTGCCCACAGCCCCTGACAACGCCACCGTCAGTCCGCTGGTTTTCTGCTCAAACTTCTCATCACGGGTGCGTTTGTCGTGTCCCGGTTCAATAAGTACACTATCGCCGCCAACAGCAATATCTTTCTGGGCGATGATATCCGCGCCGCCGATATGTGCCTGCTGGCCTGCGGTGATACTGACGTTGCCCCCCGTAGAACCGACCGTACTGAAGCTCTCGCTTTGGGTGGTGCCTTTTTCGCGCAGATCGTGCGTCGTTTTACTGCTACCGATGGTGAAGCCGATCCCGCCCGACCCCATCAGCCCGCTCTTTTTCGTCTCTTTAAAGCGCCATGAGGTATCCGTATTGGTGGCAGCAACGATATCCACATTGTTGCCAGCCCCCAGCGCCACATTGCCGTCACCGACAACGGCTGAGCCCTGTACCAGAATGTTATTCCCGGCGGCGACAGTCACATTGTCCCCGCTCAGCAACGCGCCTTTTTCCCGCGTAGCACTGTCTTCTTCAATCGTATGGGTAGTCTTTTTACTGAGGAATCCTTTTTTGGTTTTCGTGGTTTCCTGGTAGTGATAATCGCTCTCTGTGGCGGTCGTGAGATTCACATCCCGGCCTGCCGTGACGCCGATATCGCCCTGCGCCGTAACATCCGCTGCCTGCGCACTCACATCGCGCCCGGCGATAATGACCGTGTCGCCACCGCTGGCAATTTCCGTCCCCTGCTGGCGTACGGCGTCATTGACCACGGTTTTCTTCTTCGCACGATAGCTGTTGCCGTCGGTTGTTGCTTCAGCCAGCAGGTTAACATCACGCCCGGCCAGCAGACCCACATCATTTTCCGCTGCCAGCCCGGCCGCGTGAGAATTAATATCCTGACCCGCTTTCAACACCAGATTGTCACCCGCTGAGACGGTGGTACGGGAAAGCCCGGTGCTGTGCGATTCACTGCCGCCGTTACGGCTATTCTGCTGAGTGGTGGCCGCATTCAGATTGAGATCGTTACCCGCTGTAAGCTGAGCATTCCCCCACGCGTTAACATTGCTGGCGGTGACGTTGAGGTTATTCCCGGCATTGATACCGAGGTTACCGCCCGCGCTGATGGTGCTCCCCTGCCAGTCCACGGACGAACGACCGGTCTCTGTGACCCTGCGTCCGGAATGGCTCCGGGCATCGTTAATCTGGTTGGCATTTACCGCAATATCTCCCCACGCAGCCATCAGCAATGAGCCACCCGCAGAGAGATTCGCGCCAGTAACGGTGATATCCTTGCCTGCCGAGAGCGACAATCCGTCCTGCGCGGTAATGGACGCCACAGAACCTAGCAACGTATCTTTAAAGCTCACATTGCGGTATTTGTCCCTGGCACTTACATCAATCTGCTCCGCCAGCGTCAGGTTATTGATGTTGCCGCCCAGGCTTTCCAGCGTCACCGTTTTTCCGCTAATGGCGGAGCTGACGTTGTTGATATCGCCAATCGCACTCAGCTCAAGGTTGCCCCCGGCCTGCATCAGACTATTGTTAAGGTTGCTGATGCTGTTCTGACTGTCGAGAGTGAGATCGTTTCTCGCCAGCAGCGTACTGCCAGCGTTGGTGATATTCCCGCTGGTAAGCTGAACATTATTCCCGGCAATGACGCTACCGTTGCTCACCGTGATATCTTTCGGCGAGAGATACAGCTTCGGTATCATTACCGTCTCACCGTTGACGGTCGCGGCTTCCCACCACAGCATGCTGTGCTCAAGGGACGCTATCTGATCGGCCGTCAGGGCCACCCCAAATTTCAGCCCCAGCGACTGCTGGGTACTGGCAGCGCTGTCCATCAGGTAACGCATCTGCTCCAGGTCAGAACCTATACCGTTGATGTAACGACTTCCCGTCTTATTCAGCATGGCGTTACTGACATAGCGGGTATCGAACGCCGCATCACCGAGGAAACGGTAGTCATATTCCGGGTTCAGTTTGAGACGATCGAGCATATAGGCCGATCCCAGAAACTGGTTTTGATCGGTATACGCAACGTTAGTTTCACGCGGCGCTTTGCCCGGTTTGATACCCAGCATGGCATTCAAATCACCAAACAGGCTGGGATCGAGTTGACCAAGGCCATTCAGTTTCGGGTTGACGTTGATCAGGTACGGGCTTTTCGGATCGTCGGAGACGACGAAATAACCGTTCTTTCCGGAAGGCAACGGATACGCGCTGGTATCCACCGTTTTGCCCTGATTTTGCCCGGCGATATTCACGCCCTTCTCGCCTGGGTTAATCAGGCCATTGAGTTGACCGAGGCTGGCATCACCTTTCTGCGTGGTAGAAACAGAGCTGAGCGTGGCGTCTGATACGCCACCGCTTTCCAGCGCGCCGCCGCCGGTAATCTGCTGTAATGCATCCTGCAGTTGGTCGTTCCACTGTGGGGAACTGACGTTCACCGTGTCATTGTCTGCCAGCGCCTGTTTTTGCCCCCCGGCGTCAATGGTCTGGTTGCTGAGGGTGTTGAGGGTTGGCACAGAAATAGTGGTGCCAACGCCACTGTTTGCTGTTGTATTGGTATTACTGATGTTATGAGTGAACGTCGCGCTGATATTGCCAGCGGCGCTTATCACCGCACGATAAGCATCACCATCAGCGACAAACTCAGTTTTTCTTTCACCCAGGATATAGGAGACCGATGTCCTGTCACGTTCTTTGTCCCGCCACCAGTACCATTTATCCCCCTCACCAGAAAGTGGGCGCCAATCCTCACTGCCGCACTCATTACTGAACCATTCACAACGGTACTCTGCCTGAATATAAGTTACTTGCCGCCCGCTCTCAGCGGAGAGATTATTCAGTGTTTCTCCGGTAAGCCCTGCATTGCGTCCGGCCAGTATCTGGCTGGCGCGATTATCCAGGTTACTGGCATCAACAATAATATCGCGGGCGGCCACAATACGGGCTGCCCCCCCCGCCACAGAGACCGTGACAACCGACTCACTCTGTACAAACTGACGGATATCATTACCTGTAAGAAGGTAAGAAACGCCAGTCCGGCAGTTGTCATTCTTACCACCTGTACAACGCTCCCACTCCTTCCAGACGACATTATCACCCCGGTCAATCCACTCGTTCAGACTGACAGCAAAATCCGCATATTGGCCCAGAGAGCTGGAGTAGGCAGGATACTTTTCCGGAGCAGGAACAGCATCCGGATAGTTTTTATCGAACTGGTTAATCGTCAACCCATCCCGCTGGTTCAGCAGATGCCCGGTTTTGATGGTGATATCACCGTTCTGGGTTTCGATATTGCCGGAGGTGTTGACCACTTCGCTGTTGGCATTTCCCGCCGCATCTCGCTGCATCCACAGATTGTTGCCTGCAAGGATATCGCCGCGCTGGTTGGTAATGGTGTTGGCATAAAGCGCCAGATTATTTGCCGCGTACAACAGCGCCGTATTAACGATAGCGCCAGGCGCATTGAGCGTCAGAGAACCACGCGTGCCGGTGAAACCATCGACTGAAATATTACCGCGACTGGTCAGCGTAATATCCCCACCGCCCTGTAACGTTCCGGCGGCATTGAGCGCCACGTTGCTGCCGCTGAGGTGGCTCGCACCGTTGCCCGTTGTGATTTGCCCGTTATTGCTGAGCTGCCCGCCCGCCGTCAGGTTGAGCGACTGCCCCTGAAGCACGCTACGGTTGTCGATAGCACCTTCGCTGGTCATGGTCAGCGTTTTACCCGCGGCAAACGCGCTTTGCGCAGTAAAGCCATTCACCAGTTTCAGCGTCAGATTACCCAGCGCAACCACCTGCCCCAACGCATCCAGCCCGTGGCTTTCAACGGACAGGTCGCCACCGCTGAACAGTTTGCCTGCTGCATTCTGATTAACCTGGCTGGCATTAACACTCAGTTGCGAGTTGCCCAACAGCGTACCGTTATTCGTCAGTTGCGTGTATTTCACCGCCAGTTGACCGGCCTGTGTCGTTCCCTGGTTGGTAAAATTGTTACCTGTAAGCGTGGCGCTGTCGGCCAGCCAGTTCCCGCCATTGGTGGCCGTTGCCGCATTCAGAATGAGGTTTGTCGCCTGTAACCAGCCTGCGCCGGAATACTGCGGCGTGGTCAGTGTCATTCCCGCGCCGGAAAGCAGTTTACCGTCATTGAGCGCGCGAGCTGTGGCGTTAAGATGGGTTTCTCCACCGCTCTGCATTAAACCGTAGTTGGACAGCACTGGAGTAGAAAGCGTCAGCCCCTGACGGCTGACAATCTCCCCGGAAGCCTGGTTTATCAAATCGCCGCTCAGCGACAGCGTTGCGCCATTATCCCCTTGTAGGCGTCCGCTGTTGGTCAATGCGCCGGACGTCATGCCCAGCGTCGCCCCCTGAATTTTGCCCTCGTTGGTGACTGACGCCGCAGTCAGATCCAACGCGCCGCCGCTCAGCATACTGCCCGCTTTCTGCTGCCTGACCGCGCCGTTCATGGCAAGCGTGAGCGCATTTACGCCGCTAATTGCCGCGCTGTTATCGAGGGTTGCCCCCTTCAGCGTAAGATTTTTCGCCGTCCATTGCCCGGCGTTAGTCAGAGAAAGCGCCTGTAGCGTCGCGTTACCCAGCGCGGTAATTTTGCTGCCCGCCGCAGAAGTCAGGTTATTCGCGAGCGTAAGCTGCAGAGCGTCGGCGCTGTGTATTGCCCCATTGTTTGTCAGCGCTTGCGCATTGAGCAGAATCGACTGCCCCTGCCATGTGCCATTATTCGTCACATCGCCAGAAGTGAGTTTCAGCGTTCCCTGCGTCAGCAGTGAACCACCTGCTGCGTTAATCAATTCCTGTTGCGGTGAAGCCATCGCCATGCGCGCCATCAGACGCTGACGCGCTTCCAGCGTCAGGCTTTGCAGGCCGGTCAGCGTGCCCTGGTTGTGGATCCGGTTTTGCTGCAGGGTCAGGGTCTTTCCCTGTACCGTGCCGCTGTTATCAAGCTGTGCGCCGTCGAGCGTTACGTCGCTTTCGCTGAGCAGCTTTCCGCTGTTATCAAGCTGCTGCGCGGTCAGTGACATTCCGCCATGACTCATCACATCGCCTGACGTGGTAAGGCCGTTGTTTACAGTCGCCGTCAGATTACCCTGGCTTATCAGCGAGCCTTTGTGCAGCCAGTCATCAGCGGTCAGCGTAAGTTGCTGCCCCTGCAGCGTTCCCTGCGTCGTAATATTGCCGACATCGAAGGTCAACGCGCCACCGCTCAGCGTACGGGACGTTATACCCGTCGTGAGCACATCGCCAGACAGCGCAAGCCCGTTCGTCCCCTGCCACAGGCCAGTATTGTTTAGCGTCGAGGCTGCAAGTGTCAGCCTGTCACCGGCAATACGCCCGGCGCTGTTGATATCATCAGCCGTCAGCGTCAGTGCGCCGCCACTTTGAATGTATCCGGGGTTGATAAGTCGCCCGGATAGCTTGCCTTCCAGGCCATGTAAACCGTTAAGCACGCCGCTGTTATTCAGCGAGTCGGCAGTGAATGTCAGGACATCGCCCTGCAGTACACCGGCGTTTTCCATCGCACTGGTATGCACCAACAGCGCATTACCGGCCAGCCATTTACCAGTGGCATCCGTGGTGAAGGTATTCGCAGAAACCGAGGTACTGTCATTACCCTGAACCAGACCGCTGTTACGGATGGATTTTCCATCCAGAGTGACACTTTTCGCCGCCAGCGTACCGCGGTTATCCAGAGAGGCGGTATTTATCGACGCCCCCTGTTTCGCCACCAGGTTACCCTGGTTTTCAACTGAGTTTGCCAGCGTCAGATCCAGGGAATCGGCCTGAATATCACCGGCGTTAATTAATGTGCTGCCGCGCAGCGTGAAGTCGGTATTCGTCAACAGCAGACCGTGGTTTTCCAGCGTGTCGAGGCCTAAATCCAGCCCCGCGCCGCTAACCAGTTGTCCCTGCTGACCATTAAACAGATTGCGGGTGGTGAGCTGTAGCACCGAATTACCCTGCACAGTGCCGTTATTCATAAGCTCCGGCGCGGAAATGCTAAGGGATTTTGCTGCAATCGTTTTGTCGTTAAACAACTGCGCTGCAGCCAGTTCGAACAGATTCAGACTGCGCAGCGCTCCCTGATTGTCCAGTCGCTCGCTGGCAGTGATCTTCAGGCTATTCTGAGCCTGAATACTGCCGCCGTTCCGCAGGATGTCCAGCGTAATTGCCGCCGTACGGGCCTCCAGTTGGCCATCGTTGTCGATACGCTTTCCGCTAAGATGCAACGCTTCGCCGCCGGTTACCTGCCCGCCAGCAAGGTTAGTGAAGCGATTGCCATCCCAGCCGAGCATCTGATTCCCCTGCAGGATCCCGCTGTTACTGAGATCGCCGTGTAATGCCAGCACCTTCGCCGCCAGCAGTCCGCCGTTATTCACGCTGGCGGCATGCACGGTCATACCCTGTTGGCTGAGTACGTTGCCCTGGTTAGTGAACACGTCGTGTACCGTTGCCGTTACCCCTGTTTCACCCAACGCATTACCGCTGTTTTGCCACGTATTTGCTTCCAGATTCAGCGTGCTGCCCTGCAGCAAGCCGGCGTTGTGGAGGGTCTGATTCTTCAGGATTAATTCCCCCACCGACAGCACATTGCCGTCGTTATTCACGTCCCGACTGTTCAGCACAAGCGTATCGGCGGCCATGAGTCCGAGGTTATCTGTCTTCTGTCCGTTAACAGATAATGACGTGTCCGCCAGCAGGCGCCCCGCGGTTTCGTTTTTTACCGTCGCATATTCACTTTGCAGATCAACGCCGTTAATTTCTCCGCCGTTAACCAACTGGCGACCGTTGAGGTGCAATGAACCGTCGGTAGTAATCAGCCCATGGTTGGTCAGATACGGTATATCCAGCGCCAGAGAACGCCGGGCATAGAGCGAGCCGCCGCTAAGGTTATCTAACGTATCAATCTGCAGGTCCATTGCCGCGTTGCCCTGCATCAGACCGCTATTCACAACATGCTGACTGTGAAGAGCTAGCGTTTCGGCTACCAGAGAGCCGCTGCTGGTGAAAAGTTCAGGGGCAATAATCGAGATGCGTTCAGCGCTGGCGCTACCGCTATGAGTCAGCGTCGCCGTGCTGAGCATCAGGGTATCGGCCAGCAGTTCACCCTGGTTATCAACTGACTGCTGCGCGCTGAAACCAACGCGTGTCCCGGTGGATTTTCCGCCATGACTGAGCCTGTCCGCCGTTACGTCCAGCGAACCTTTTGCCGCCTGTACACCGTCCAGCGTGACGCTGTTGCCGGTAATCGCAAGGTCCAGACCACTCTGCAGATGGCCGTCCTTGCCAGTAGCCAGCTGCTTTGCGCCCACGTTAAGCGCACCAGCGGCATTAACCTGACCGTTCAGGTTCAGGTTTTGCGCAGCGTTTAACTGTATGCCCTGTTGCCCGGCGATCAGCGAATCTTTCGCGGCGGTGAGGTTTTCAGCATTGACTGTCACCCCCCGGCTGCCAGAGAGGACGCCATATTGTTCAACTGTCGCGGCCCGCACCGTTAATGAGCCATCAGAGAGCAACGTTCCACCGTTTAGCAGCGTGGCATCTGCCCGGATATCCGCATCGTTTTTCGCGCTGAGGGTGCCCTGTTGGTTCAGCGTTGTTGTCTGTACTGAAAGCAGGCCACCGCTCGCCAGTGTGCCCCTATTTTCCAGCGACCCGCTATGGACCGATACGCTGTTACCCTGCATCAGCCTCCCATTTTCGAGGCGGGTTACCGACGCATCAAGATGGCCGTTCGCAGCCAGTTGACCACCATTCACGAGGTGGTCACCGGAAAGAGACAACGCGCCTCCCGCATTGACCTGTCCCTGGTTGTTCATTTCGCTACCGGCCAGGCTTAATGCTCCTTTCGCATCGGCCCGGCTGGCGTTATCCAGTGCTATGCGCTGTGCCTTCAGCGTGAGTCCGTTACCTGCAGAGAGCAATCCCCCTTTAGCAGACAGATTGCCGTGACTGTTAAGGCTGACATCAGCATCACTCCCCAGCGTGGAACGGGTCAGCGTCATCCCATTAGTGCCCGCGACATCCAGTTTTTCTTTACTGGTCAGGCTGCCGTCGGTGATTGTCAGCGAACCGTCGCTACGCAGTGAGGTGTTTTTCTGGCTAACCAGAGTTGTTGCGGCAATGGCTACATCCTGTTTAGCCGTAATCTGCAACTCTCCAGCTGCGGCAACCCCGCCACCATCGATCGTCATCTTGCCATCGCTACCCAGCAGCATGCCTGCACCACTGGAGAGATTTGCACCTTGTAGCGCTAACGCCCCGGTGCTGTTGATGGCCATCCCGCTTGCGGTCTTATGACTACCGGTCAACGTGACACCTTCTCCCCTGGCAGAAAGACCACCGTTTGCCAGACTGTTGCCGATCGTTAATTTCCCGTTAGCATTGAGGGTGATATCACCCTGGCGGGCATTCAGATCCCCGAGGTTGACCCCCAGCCCTTTCTCGCTGGAGACCAGATGAATACGGTTAGCGTACATCCCACCTAATGCGCCAGTGTCTACCGCGATTTTCGGTGCTTCTCCTTCGCCATTCAGCGGGCTCGTCTGGCCATTCGCCGCGATGCGATTCGCGCCGACGATAACATTCAGATCTTTGGCGTGTAGCGCTGCGTTAATTTCCGTGGCGCGGGCAATAATTGACACCGCATCGCTCTGGCTTCCATCCAGCCCTTTGCCTTCAATGGTAATGCTGCCTTTGCTCACATCCAGCGACTGCAGGTTACCGTTAGCATCCAGCACCGGTTTACCGGTAGTCAGTGTGGCGTTAGGCGTGTTGATAAACCCGCACCCGTTACAGGTAATGCCGTAGGGGTTGGCGACCATGACGTTGGCGGCTTTCCCTGCGACTTCGGTATAGCCCTGTAGCTGCGAACGGTTAGCGCCGGTAACTTCGTTGATGATCCCTGATGCTTCCTTTCCGGGACGCAGGTTCGGGTTATTCTGGACGATGCCGCCGAGCTGGGTTTGGGTAAATTGCCCGGTCGCGTTGTTGAGGATCAGTCCCTCTTTTCCCACGTTGTAGTCGTTATATTTGTTGTGTGAAATCCCGGACTGGTTCGGCGTGGCAATATTCACCACCGGAACACCATTGGCGGCTTTATCCATCTGCGTATTGCCTTCAGGCGTGATGGCGGCAGCCATCGCCGGGAGCAGTGGTTGGGTAGCCAGCAGGAAACTCAACATGCCACTTAGCAAACGCTGGGAGAAACGAACCTGATCCTTTTTCATCATCCTTGTTCCTTAAAAAGCCACCGCAACGCGGTAATACACATTGAGATGATCCGGTGCCAGCCAGTCCGGATAATTCACCGGTGTTCCTACGGTAAACTGACTGGAGAACCAGCGCCCTGAGCTGGTTAATCCCAGCGCGGCCCCCCACAACGTGCCAGAGGCATACCTGTCAACGCTATCTTGTTTCAGCCAGCCGCCGTCGAATGCCGCTATCGCGCCAATCTGTCCCAACACCGGCAGCGTAAAAAGCGAGTAATTCACTTCGTTGCGCCAGTAGCCGCCGTTATCTCCTGAAATGTATTGTTCTTTATAGCCGCGTACCGATGTTTCACCGCCCAGCGTCAGGCGTTCGCTGCCGTAAAGGCGGTCCGGTGACCATTGAAAATAGAGGCTGCTCAGCCACCACAGTTTTTCTGTCAGCGGGCGCTGAAAACTGCCGCTGACGCTCCATTTGCGAAATTCTGCCTTTGGCACATCACCCTGTTTATCATTGTCATCCTCTGCGCCAAACCACGGCACGCCCTGGGTGAATGTGGGGTTAAACGTCGCAACGCCAGACGCAATTTTTTGCGTATGGTTGATACCCAGCGAAACGCTGGAAAGCTTGCGGCTACTGGTTTCCAGCAGCACATCGTTCAATCTGTTACGGTTGATTCGATGCGTGAGACCCAGCGATGCTGCGGTTTTGATATCACCGTTGCGAAACAAAACCCAGGAGCCGGTCAGACGATGGGTTTCACTGTCACCAGTGGAGCGCCAGGCATAGCCATTGTTATTAATGGTGCTGAGATAGTTACTCCAGCTGTAGCTGTAATCCAGCAATCCGTAGCCGTAAGGAACACTCACACCAGCAGCAACGTTCTGCGCATCTTTACTGCTCGAAAAATCGCTGCTACGCCCGCCGCTGATAAACCATTTATCCGCCAGCCCAAGCATATTATTGAAAAATAATGCCCCGCTTAGTTGTCCGGTTCCGGTACTCTTTTGTCCGCTGTTATCAAAACTGACGGAGCCGTTAACGGGGAATTCAGGCGTGGCGCTCAGATTAACTATTGATAACCCCTGCTGGCTGCCCGGCAAAATTTCAATTTCCACCGGCGTCTGGCGAACCCGGTTCAACTGCTCCATACCCTGTTCAATGTCACGCAGATTGAGAATCTTTCCTTCCAGCCCAGGAAAGATCATTTTCAGCGTGCGCGATGGGACACCTTCCAGACGTATTTGCTGCAATTTTCCCTCAAGCACCGCAATGTGCAGCACCCCAGAGGAGAGATCCTGTTCGGTTAAAAAGGCACGACTGGTGATGTAACCTCGGCTGATATACCAGTCGGAAATTGCATTTGTCAGTTCCGTCAGGCGAGGAATATCCAGGCATTGATTCACCCACGGCGCGGTAAGCTTTGCCGAGGTAGCGACGGACAACTTCGTTGCGCCGTCAATATCAATGCGCGAAATCATAAAACATGGTCCTTCAGTCCGGGCTGGCGTTTCCGGCGTGACGGCTTCGGGCAGCGTAACGCTACGCTCCAGCTCTTCACGCTGGCGCTGGTTTTCATTAAGTAGCTGCTGTTGTTGCTGCTGAATGGTATTACGATCCGCAGGAGAGAGTAGTGCGGCAGAAACCGTTGTGAACGGCAAAACTAACATCCCAATCAGTAATGCCAACTTTCTTTCATCCCTGAACTTCACCCTACCCCCCAAAAAGTACGAAACCGAACCTGGCTGTACGACTCTTGCCAAAAAAGCACAAAATGCAAACAAAAGTAAAGGCAATAAATGCGTTTTCACTTTATTCCTATTGCATTTCAGGATTTTTTATATTCTTAAGTTAAATTACTCTATTGGCCCAATCCCATAGCTAGTCGCCTATTTGCAGGAAGATCGCGGGGATGAGTATGTCGCGCACGTCGTGCCGCATGGGTGACGTCTGCGAAGTTTTCTTCCAACTGCTCGCACCCTTAATATCAACATTGCTTATTATTGCCACTTATTAATGTTGATATTTAATTAATGTTGTCAAACAGCAAATCGAGAATACTTTCGTCTCGCAAACCGCCAGCACCTTGATTCAAATCATAAAGAGTTTTCTTTGTAAAAATTCCAATGAGAGCTTTTTGAGTCAGGATATACTATTTGCACCTGTGAAAAGTAAGGTCACGTTGCCTTATCATCTACGTGATAAATCAGGATTATCCCATGCCCCGGAATATAACGAAATTAAGAGTGCTCAGGAGAAGAAGATGCCTGAATTAACACCTTTTAAGGTGATGATTGTTGACGACCACCCACTCATGCGGCGAGGAATCAGTCAATTACTGCAGCTGGATAGCGCATTTGACGTAGTTGCCGAAGCCGGCGATGGCGCAAGCGCTATCGATCTGGCAAACCGTCTGGATCTTGATGTGATCCTGCTGGACCTCAATATGAAAGGCATGAGCGGACTGGACACCCTGAATGCGCTGCGCCGGGATGGCGTCACAGCGCAAATTATTATTCTTACCGTTTCGGATGCCGCCAGCGATGTGTATGCCTTAATTGATGCCGGCGCGGATGGCTATTTACTTAAAGACAGCGATCCTGAAGTCCTGCTGGAAGCCATTCGCGCTGGCGCAAAAGGAGGTAAAGCCTTTAGCCAACGCGTCAGCGATTATCTGCGGGAACGGGAACTGTTTGGCGCCGAGGAAGATCCGTTCAGCGTACTCACCGAACGCGAGCTGGATGTGTTACATGAACTGGCTCAGGGATTATCGAATAAACAGATTGCATCCGTACTGAATATTTCCGAGCAAACGGTGAAAGTGCATATCCGCAACCTGCTGCGAAAACTTAACGTCCGCTCTCGCGTTGCCGCCACCATCCTGTTTTTACAAACACGCGGCATGCAGTAATCAGATATTGCCCGATGGCGCTACGCTTATCGGGCCTACAAGTCACGTGCATCAGTAGGCCGGAAAAGACGCTTTGCGTCGCCATCCGGCATCTTCCACTCTTACTTCTCCTGCGGCGTTAGCTGCTCCATCGCCTGTTTGATGCTGCGCTCAATTACCGCCCGACGGGTATCATTGGCGGGCAATAATTTCAGCATCATCTCCCACGCCGCAACCGCCTCGCCAAAGCGCTGCTGTTCAAAAGCGTTAAACGCATACATGCTGAGAACCCGCACGTTGGCATGTTCGCCGCGTACCAACTGGCGTAGCAGCTCCCCTCCCCGACGGTTATCGTCAGGATCGGAAGAACGGGTCAGCGCTTCCGCATAGCCCAGCGCAGCATCGCTGTTTTTCGGATCCAGTCGATAAGCATTGGCATAGGCTTCAGTAGCCGTACTGGCGTTACCAAGTACCATGCCAATGCGCCCAAGCATGATCCAACCTTCAACGTTGGCAGGATCGGCTTGTAAGCGAGTGCGCAGACCCAACGCCAGACGCGTCATATCTTCTTCATTGAGCGGATCAGCTTTTGGATCCAACGCCCGCTCCAGCAGCGCCGGAGCCTGAGCAGTGGCCTGTTGCCAGACCTGAACCTGCTTATAGTTGCCGGTTTCATAATAGCTCACTGCGCCAACCACCAGCGCTACCACGATACCAGGCACAAACAGCCCAAATCCACCGCGCTTGCCTTCCGGGATAACGTCGTCAGGAAACGCTTCCTGTTTCACCCGGACACGTCGGCGAGTACGGGCGAAAATAATCCAGCCACCCAGACCAATCGCGACCACCGGCATCACCCACAGCAGCACGGTCAGCGGCGTCAACGGCGGATCGTAAGTCACGAAGTTGCCGTAGCGCGCCACCATGTAATCGACAATTTCTTTCTGGCTTTTCCCTTCCTGCATCAGTTCGTAAACCTTCTGACGCAGATCGGTGGCAATCATTGAGTTAGAGTCAGCAATGCTGTTGTTCTGGCACTTTGGGCAGCGTAACTGTTCAGTGAGCTGACGGAACTGCTGTTCCTGCGCCTCATCTTTGAACTGCATCACGTCAATAGTGGCCAGCGCCGATCCCGAGATAACCAGCATCAGCAGGCCCAGAAAGAACCTCATTGCGTAGCCTCCTTACTGTATTTATCCCACAATGGTTTGATCTCACTCTCCCACACCCTGGCGTTTAAGTCGCCGGCATGGCGATAGCGAATAATGCCTTTACCGTCGATCAGGAATGTTTCCGGCGCGCCGTACACGCCAAGATCCAGACCAAGCATCCCGTCGCCGTCAAACAGGCTCAGCGCATATGGATTGCCCAGCTCTTTCAGCCAGACAATGGCTTTCTGACGATCGTCTTTATAGTTCAACCCAACGACCCTCACGCCTTGTGCCGACAGCTGATTCAGATACTGGTGCTCAGCGCGACAGGTCGGACACCAGGTCGCCCAGACGTTCAGCAGCACCGGTTTCCCCTGTGTCAACACATCAGCCTGGTAATGCTGGCCCGGATTTTCCAGTGACTCCAGACGGAACGTCGGCACCGGCTTACCGATTAACGCCGATTCCAGATTCGTCGGGTCGTCTCCCTGTGCGTTACGTGCCAGTTGCCACAGCAGCGCCGCTGCAATGATGAGAAAAATAATAAATGGAATTAACAATGCATTGCGCTTCATACAGCCTCCTGCGCGTTTTTTTGCGCAGCAGCACGAGGACGCGTGCGCTGGCGATAGCGTGGATCAAACAGGCAGAACAACCCGCCCAGCGCCATCAGCAACCCTCCGGCCCAAATCCAGCGAATAAACGGTTTATAGTACAGACGTACAGCCCATGCGCCGTTATCCAGCTCTTCGCCCAGCGCAGCGTACAGGTCACGCGTGAATCCGCCGTCAATTGCCGCTTCAGTCATCATTGAACTGGTGCTGTTGTAAAAGCGTTTTTCCGCATGCAGCGTCGCTTCCGGCTTGCCGTCACGGGTAACACCAATCACGGCCACGCCCCCCCGGTAGTTAGGTCCGGTAATATCTTTTACTTCGCGGAAAGTGAACTGATAATCATGGATACTGACGCTATCGCCCGCCTTCATGCGCACATCACGTTCAACGCTGTAGTTCTGGCTAAAGGCAATACCGACGATGGTAACAGCCAGTCCTATGTGACCTGAAACCATGCCCCAGTAGCTCGGCGTCAGCTTCGTGCCGCGCGAAATACGCAGGAACGCCTCGGACATCGCCAGCACGAATATCCAGCATGCCATTGCCATACCCACGACCGTCATGGCAGCGATGCGGTCTTCAAACAGCCACGGCAGCAGCAGCGACAGTACCAGCGTGGTGACAAACGCGACAATCAGTAGCGTTTTCAGCTTGCGCGGTCGGTCACGGCCCCAACGCACTAATGGCCCTATTCCCAGCAACAGCGCGAACGGTGCCATCAGCCAGGTAAACATGGTGTTGAAGAACGGCTCGCCAATCGAAATGCTACCCAGCCCCAGCTGTTTGTGCACCAGCGGCAGCAGCGTACCCAATAGCACCACCAGCATGGCGGCAATCAGCAGCACGTTATTACCCAGCAACAGCGATTCACGCGACCACAGCGCGTTATTAACCCGCGAGCGGACCTTGTGACCGCGTACAGCAAACAGCAGCAGGGAACCGCCGATAACCAGCACCATGAAGGCCAGAATAAACATCCCGCGTGACGGATCGGAGGCGAAGGCATGCACCGACACCAGCACGCCAGAGCGCACCAGGAACGTCCCTAACAGGCAAAGCGAGAAGGCGCAGATTGACAGCAGCAACGTCCAGGCTTTAAAGCTGGCGCGCTGTTCAGTCACTGACAGCGAGTGCATCAGCGCAGTCCCCACCAGCCACGGCATAAACGACGCGTTCTCTACCGGGTCCCAGAACCACCAACCGCCCCAGCCCAGTTCGTAATAGGCCCACGCAGACCCGAGCACAATACCCAGCGTCAGAAACACCCATGCAGCCAGCGTCCACGGACGCGAAAAACGGGCAAAGGTGCTATCCAGACGCCCGCTCATCAGTGCGGCAATCGCAAAGGCAAACGCCACGGAGAAACCGACATAACCCATGTACAGCAATGGTGGGTGGAAAATAAGCCCAGGATCCTGCAACAGCGGATTCAGGTCGCGGCCTTCAATAGGAAAATCTGGCAACGTGCGGGCAAACGGATTGGAAGTAAACAGGATAAACAGCAGGAAGCCAACGCTGACCATGCCCATCACCGCCAGTACGCGGGCGACGATATCCAGCGGCATCCGCTGGCTGAACAGCGCCACAGCGAACGTCCAGCCGCTCATCAGCAACACCCACAGCAACAATGAGCCTTCATGCGCGCCCCATGTCGCGGCGACGCGATACCAGACCGGAAGTTGCGTATTGGAGTTGCTGGCGACATAGGTCACGGTAAAGTCATTAACCACGAAGGCGTTTACCAGCACCAGAAACGCACCCATCACACAGATAAACAACACCCAGGCAAAGGGTCGCGCAGAGGCCATCATCCGGACATCGCCACGCGCAACACCCCACAGCGGATAAACCGACAGCAACAGTGCAACGCCAAGCGCAAGGCACAACAGCGCGTTGCCAATTTCAGGCATCATGACGTTTTATCCTTATAAACACTTTCCGGACGACGATGGTTTTCCTGCATCGCTTTTTCGACTTCCGGCGGGGTGTAATTTTCATCATGCTTGGCAAGGACCTCTTTGGCCTGCACATGATTTCCCTGATCCAGTTCTCCCTGAACAACGACGCCCTGCCCTTCACGGAACAGATCCGGCAGGATACCTTCATAGGTCACATCCACCACGCCTTCGGCGTCATAGATGCTGAAGTTAACTTTCAGCGACTGCGGGTCGCGCTTCACACTGCCCGGCATAACCATACCGCCAACGCGCAGGCGTTGACCGACTTCCGGCATCTGCTGAGTTTCGCGCTTGCCGTAGAGTATTTCTCCCGGCGTATAGAACAGATCGATATTGGAACGCAGCGCATAGAGCACCAGCGTGATGGTCAAAGCCAGGCCCGCCAGCACCGCACAGGCTATCCATAGCCGATTTTTACGTCGAATATTCACGCCGCCTCCCGTTGCACTTGCGCTGCACGCATACGCGCTTCTCTCGCCCGCTGCTGCGCCACACCGCGTAAGATTGCGCGATGCTGTAGTGCAGAATGCAGCACCAGCACCAGCAACGGAATTACACTCATGGCCACGGCCAGCCAGACATATAAGGCGTAACCGCCCATCGCGAAAAAATCACTCCATGATGCAAATGCAGGGGTCATTGGCGGCCTCTTTTTAAGATCAGTTCACTCACCCACGGGCGGCGTTTTTCCATCAATAAAATCAGATTACGCATGCGCATCAGCGCCAGCGTGACAAACAGGAGCAGATAGCCGACGATCGCCAGGCGCAGTGGCGTACGCATCGCCGGATCAATACTTTGCTGCATGCGGGTCGACCCCTGATGCAGCGTGTTCCACCACTCAACCGAGTAGTGAATAATCGGTAAGTTCACGACACCAATCAGCACCAGAATGCCGGCAGCGCGCCCCGCCAGGCGGCGGTCATCAAAGGCATGCCACAGCGCAATGGCGCCAACATAGAGAAACAACAGCACCAGTTCAGAGGTGAGTCGGGCATCCCAGACCCACCAGGTCCCCCACATCGGTTTGCCCCATGCTGAGCCCGTCACCAGTGCAATAAAGGTAAACACTGCGCCAACTGGCGCCATCGCCGCCAGCGCCAGATTAGCCATTTTCATCTGCCAGACCAGGCCGATAAATGCGGCAACCGCCATTGATGCGTAAATGCCCATCGACCAGATTGCTGCCGGGACGTGCAGATAGATAATGCGATAGCTCTGCCCCTGCTGATAATCCGCTGGGGCGAAGCCAAATCCCCAAACCCATCCTGTTACCAGTACCACTGCGCTGGCAATCGCCAGCCATGGAATAAACCAGCCACAGACCTGATAGAGACGTGGGGGCATCGCCAGTTGATGAAGTGTTTTCCACATAGTTCAGTCACCAGACTCAATAAATTAGTAAATTTCCGTTTTACCGGAGGGCGGCTTCGCCTTGTCCGGCACAAGTCATATCTGCGCTATTGCACGCTGATACGTAACGCCGCCGCCGTCGCAAAGGGACTTAACGTGGCGCTTCCTACCAGCAACGCGCCAAGAATCGCCATGTACCCTTCAACGGGTAAGTGCATCGAGGCGGCGTCCATCGCAGCGGTCGCAAAAATCAACAATGGAATGGTTAGCGGGAGTACCAGCACGCTCAACAGCACGCCACCGCGTTTTAACCCCACCGTCAATCCCACGCCCGGTGCGCCGAGAAAACCCAGCGTCGGCGTTCCAAGCAGCAACGTCAGCGCCATAATTTGCCAACCGTACATATCCATTCCCAGCAGCAATGCCACCAGCGGCGAGAGGATCAGCAGCGGCAAACCGGTTACAACCCAGTGCGCCATCACCTTCGCCAGCACCACGGCCGGTAGTGGCAATGGCAGCAGCATCAATTGTTCGAGGCTGCCATCCTGTAAGTCATCCCGGAATAAACGTTCCAGCGCCAGTAATGAGGCCAGCAATGCGGCAACCCAGATAATGCCCGGTGCGATGCGCGCCAGCAGCTGTGGCTCCGGCCCAATGCTCAGAGGGAACAACGTGATAACGATCAGGAAAAACCATAACGGATTGGCGATCTCTGCACTATGACGGAACGCAACCCGCAGTTCTAAACGGAAGATTTGCCACATCATTGCGCGGCCCTCTCGCTGGTCAGCGCAATACGTCGAACTTTATCGGTCTCAACACCCAGAGGCTGGTGCGTTGTAAGGATCACAATACCACCCTGCTCTGTATGCTGTGCCATGCGCTGAGTCAGTCGCTCAACGCCGTGCACATCAATTGCCGTAAAGGGTTCATCGAGGATCCACAGTCGCGCGCGGGTCAGCCAGAGGCGAGCCAGTGCCACGCGCCGCTGTTGTCCGGCGGAGAGTTGATTAACAGGAATATCTTCATATCCGGCAAGCCCTGCCTGCGCCAGTGCCGCCAGACAGTCGCCATCGTGATGGAAAAATCGCAGATTCTCCAACGCCGAAAGCCGGGTTTTTATCCCCGGCTGATGTCCGATCCACAGTAGTTCCTGATGGTAGCTGTCCCGCACCTGGTGCAGCGATTTCCCTTGCCAGCAAACCTCTCCGGCGTCAGGACGAGCCAGCCCGGTAAGCAACCGCAGCAGGGTGGTTTTCCCTGCGCCATTGCTCCCGGTAATTTGTACCCATTCCCCTGCATTGACGCGAAATGACAGAGCGCTAAACAGTATTCTGTCATCTCGCTCGCAGAGCAGTTCTCTGGCCTCAAGCATCCTGATTATTTACATCCTGTTAAAAGCCCGGTTTGACTTCGCGCATATCAGGCAGTTTGTGCGCTATCCCTTTATGGCAGTCAATACAGGTTTGCCCTTCTTTCACGGCCTGATCATGCATTTTAGCCGCTACGCCTTTCTGGGCGGTTAAATCCATAAACTCGAAGTTGTGACAGTTCCGACACTCTTGCGAATTATTGTCTTTCATACGCCGCCATTCATTTTGCGCCATCGATAAACGGTGGTCTTCAAATTTTTGCGGTGTATCTATTAACCCCAGTGCTTTCGCGTACAGCTCCTTGCTGGCCTTGATTTTACGGATCATTTTCGGCCCCCACTCATGAGGGACGTGGCAATCAGGGCAAGTCGCGCGCACACCGCTGCGGTTGTTGTAGTGTACGGTTTCCATGTATTCCTGGTATACCGTGTTGCGCATTTCGTGACAGCTAATGCAGAACTCTTCAGTATTGGCCTTTTCCATACCGGTATTAAAGCCGCCCCAGAAAATAATGCCGCCCACAAAGCCGATTAACAACAGCGTGCCGAGCGCCAGACGGCTGGGGCGACGCCACCATTGCCAGACGCGCTTAATCCAGCCTGGTTTACGGTTAGAATTTTCCATAATGACCTCTTATTTCCCGTAACCTTTCGAGGGGGTGAAGGTATTTTCAACAATCGGCGCGGCGTCAGCCTGCGGGACATGACACTGCAGACAGAAGTAACGACGCGGGGCGACTTCAGCCAGTACCTTGCCGTTGCTGTCCATAAAGTGCGTCGGGCTGATGCGCGGTGCACCGGTGGTGCGGTAGCTTTCAACACCGTGACACTGCAGGCAACGGTTGGTATTGGTCGTCACCTGGTAACCGTCAACACTGTGCGGAACCATCGGTGGCTGATTCACATAATTCAGCGGCATACGCTCCTGCTCTTTCGGCATGCGAATCGCCCCTTCCTGTGTCCCTGAGACCTCCGGTGACTGGCTCAGATCCACTCCGTTTGCAGCCCAAACGGCCCCACTGACTACCAGGGCCAGCGCGGCTGTCCATTGACTCAGCGCTTTAATCAGGTCATGGCTTTTCATTGTTTCGCTCCCGAACTCCATCGCATTTACACTTCATCCTTTAAGCTGCCTCTTTGTTGGCTGCGCTCCGAAACCCCAGTCACATAGTTACTATGCTCCTGGGGAATTTCTCGCTTGCCGCCGCGATGCATCTCAAATGATTTTGTGTATCGTTATTGTAAAAACATCCTCAGAACAGACATCCACACAGCGACCGCAGGCCATGCAATCGCGACTGGTCACCTGCACCGGGCTTTGCTCATCCAGCACCGGCGCACGTAGCACATGCGGTTCCGGGCAAACATGAAAACAATCCATACAGCGGTTACATCTCTTACGTTCTTTTGCTGATACGGTTATTGCACCTTTACTGCCCAATGCGCCATACAGCGCACCCAGGGGGCAGAGATGTCCGCACCAGCCATGCTCAACGACCAGTAAATCAAATAAAAACAGCGCGAGAATAAGCAGCGCACCGCTGCCAAAGCCCATGACCAGGCTACGTCCCAGCAAAGAAACCGGGTTTATCCACTCCCACAGCAGCGTTCCTGTCAGGGCAGAACCGACCAGGATAACCACCAGCAGGACGTACCGTATATGGCGCGGCAGGGTCGCAGACTGATTCAGGTCAAACCTTCTGCGCAGCCAGCTCGCCAAATCAGTCACCGGATTCATCGGGCAGACCCAACTGCAAAACAGTCGCTGACCTGCAAGGGCATACAGAACCGTAATAATGGCGGCCCCTGTTAACGCGACTGTTGCTGGCAGGTGCCCGCTGGCCAGGCTTTGCAGGGTAATGAGTGGGTCGGTTAACGGAATGGTATCCAGCAACAGGCTGCTACTGTAATTACCATGCAGGATCCACACGCCAAGCCACGGACCGCTGAGGAACATCGCCAGAACCAGGAACTGGCTCAGGCGACGCAACACCAGCCAGCGATGGCTCTTCCACCACCCTTTTTTCGCTTGTGCTTCACGCCCCGCATCACGTTTACGATTTGCCATTGTTCCCCTCCAGCCAACCGAAGCGGTAATGGTGTCCTAACTCCCCTTTCGCCAGCGACAGCGGCAGCACTTTTATTGCCGGCTGCTCCAGTACGCAGACTTTTTCGCATTTCCCACAGCCAGTACAGGCATCGCTGTGCACGGTCGGAATAAACCGCGCATGCTTACCAGTACGCATGTTGCGGTCCAGCTCCAGGGTGATAGCCTCATCGATTTTCGGGCACTCGCGATAGCAAACGTCGCAGCGTAGCCCCTGATAGTTGAGGCAGTTTTCGTGATCCAGCAGAACCGCCAGTCCCATACGCGAATCGTCAATGGATGCAATTTCCCTGTCCAACGCGCCGCTGGGGCAGACTTTGGCGCACGGAATGTCTTCACACATTTCGCAGGGGATGTCGCGAGCGACAAAATAGGGTGTTCCGGCCGCCAGCCCGGAGGCCAGCGTTGCCAGTTTCAGCGTGTCATACGGGCAGGCCTGGACGCACTGGCCACAGCGCACACAGGCGCTGGCAAATGCGTCTTCACTCAGAGCCCCAGGCGGGCGCAGCCGCACGCCGGTTGCGCGTGCGGTTTGCTGTTGCAACCCCAGCGCCACGCCAACGACAGCCAGCCCGCCTGCTGCGCGAACCATATCGCGCAGGAAGCGGCGGCGGCCATTTTGGGGTTTTGCTGACCGGGACATAACGCGTTACACCTTCGCCAGTTTCACAGCGCACTTCTTGAAATCCGTCTCTTTAGAGAGCGGATCCGTCGCATCCAGCGTCAGGTTGTTCACCAACTGTGCGGCGTCGAAGAACGGCATGTACACCAGCCCCTGAGGCGGACGGTTGCGGCCGCGTGTTTCAACAATCGAAAT
The DNA here is from genome assembly GCF_014104295.1 of Citrobacter sp. RHBSTW-00029. Lineage (NCBI taxonomy): Bacteria > Pseudomonadati > Pseudomonadota > Gammaproteobacteria > Enterobacterales > Enterobacteriaceae > Citrobacter > Citrobacter sp. RHBSTW-00029. The sequence goes on along the minus strand of NZ_JABXRT010000001.1, from coordinate 935,581 downwards.
CACTTCACCACGACGGGATACCACTTTGACCTTGTCGCCACGGCGAAGATCGCGCGCTTTTGCATCCAGCGGATGGATAAACAGTACCGCCTCCGGGAACGCACGGTGCAGTTCCGGCACGCGGCGCGTCATGCTGCCAGTATGCCAGTGCTCCAGCACGCGACCGGTGGAGAGCCACAGATCGTATTCTTTATCCGGTGCTTCAGCCGCCGGTTCAAATGGCAGCGCGAAGATAACGGCTTTCCCATCCGGTTTGCCGTAGAACTTGTAGCTTTCTCCAGCCTTCACGTACGGATCGTTGCCTTCGCTGTAGCGCCACTGAGTCTCCTTACCATCGACCACTGGCCAGCGTAACCCGCGCGCCTTGTGGTAATCATCGAACGGTGCAAGATCGTGTCCGTGTCCGCGACCAAACCAGGCGTACTCTTCGAACAGACCTTTTTGCAGGTAGAAACCGAGTTCGCGAGATTCATCGTTCAGTTGATCTTCAGCCAGTTCGCTGACCGGGAATTTCGTTACTGCTGGCGTGGCGAACAGCACGTCATACAACGTCTTACCGCGCAGCTCGGGTTTCTTCGCCAGCAGTTCCTCCGGCCAGACGTCTTCCGTTTTGAATCGGCGGGCAAACTGCACCATCTGCCACAGGTCAGATTTCGCTTCACCCGGTGCTTTAATCTGCTGGCGCCAGAACTGAGTACGGCGCTCGGCGTTACCGTAAGCCCCTTCTTTCTCTACCCACATCGCTGTTGGCAGGATCAGGTCGGCAGCCAGAGCACTGACCGTCGGGTACGGATCGGAAACGATGATAAAGTTGCGCGGATCGCGCCAGCCAGGCATACGCTCTTCGTTGATGTTCGGCCCAGCCTGCATGTTGTTGTTACACATCACCCAGTAGACATTGAGCTTGCCATCTTTCAGTGCGCGGTCCTGCGCCACAGCATGCAGACCGATTTTCGCCGGAATGGTCCCCGCCGGAATATTCCAGTGTTTTTCACAGATATCGCGGTGTTTCTCGTTCGTCACCACCATATCCGCAGGCAGACGGTGAGAGAAGGTCCCGACTTCACGCGCGGTACCACAAGCGGAAGGCTGACCCGTCAGCGAGAATGGGCCGCAGCCTGGCTGAGAAATTTTACCGGTCAGCAGGTGCAGGTTATAGACAAGGTTGTTAGCCCATACGCCACGGGTATGCTGGTTAAAGCCCATCGTCCAGTAGGAGATGACTTTCTTCTTAGGATCGGCATACAACTGCGCCAGCTGTTCCAGCTGATCTTTTGGCACGCCGGTCATTTCTGCAGTTTTATCCAGCGTATACTCCGCAACAAACGCTTTGTACTCTTCAAAACTGATCGGTTCCGAGGCATCGGAACCCGGGTTTTTCGCCGCTTTTTCCAGCGGATGGGTTGGACGCAGACCGTAGCCGATATCCGTTGCCCCTTTACGCAGGTTAACGTGCTTGCTAAAGAAGTCCTGGTTTATCGCATTGTTTTGAATGATATAGTTTGCGATGTAGTTGAGGATCACCAGGTCGCTTTGCGGCGTAAAGACGATGCCGTTATCCGCCAGCTCAAAGCTACGATGCTGGAAGGTAGAGAGAACGGCGACGTTGACGTTAGGATCGGACAGACGACGGTTGGTGATGCGCGACCACAGGATCGGGTGCATTTCCGCCATATTAGCGCCCCACAGGACGAAAGCATCCGCATGCTCGATATCGTCATAACAGCCCATCGGCTCATCCATGCCAAAGGTACGCATAAAGCCCACAACGGCTGACGCCATGCAGTGACGCGCGTTCGGATCGATGTTGTTCGAACGGAAACCGGCTTTGAACAGTTTTGCGGCAGCGTAGCCTTCCCAGATGGTCCACTGACCGGAGCCAAACATACCAATAGCGTCTGGCCCTTTCTCTTTCAGAGAGGTTTTAAATTTCTCTTCCATCACATCAAAGGCCTGGTCCCAGCTAATCGGGGTGAATTCGCCTTCTTTGTGATATTTGCCGTCTTTCATGCGCAGCATCGGCTGCGTTAAACGGTCTTTTCCGTACATGATTTTCGGCAGGAAGTAACCTTTGATGCAGTTGAGCCCACGGTTAACCGGCGCATCCGGGTCACCCTGACATGCCACAACACGCCCTTGTTGAGTGCCTACCAATACGCCACAACCGGTACCGCAAAAACGGCACGGGGCTTTATCCCATTTGATCGCTTCTTGCTGACCGACTACCGCACGGGCTACGCCCGGCACGCTTAACCCGGCAGCCGCCGCAGCGGCCGCAACGGCGTTAGCTTTCATAAAGCTACGACGACTGAGTTTCATGGTGTTTCCTCACCTTGCTCATCCTGCTGGTGATAAACCAGCGACACCGCCAGCACGCCCGCAACGTTGCGCACTGACTCAATTGTTTTCATTAGCGTTTCACTGTGCTCTGCTTCCACCACCACAATCAGTTGACCGCTTTCCACATCGCTGAGAGCAACTTCGCAACCCGGAAACGAACGTAACTGCGTAGCGATATCACTGATGTGCTGACTTTTGGCCTGAACGATCAGGCTGCAGACCTGCCAGTTAGTGTCCATGGTTGTACTCCGCATTAATGGCTGATACCGGACAGATAGCGACACACGCGCCGCATCCGTTACATGCCTGATTGTCGAGCTGTGGCTGATAAATACCGGACAGCGTGGGACGAAAGGTTATGGCCATGGGTTCACAGCTATCCTGACAGCGATGGCATTCAACGGACTGATGCGCGAGACAGTTGTCACCGATCGAAAAATTCAGATCCCATGCCCTGGTGTGGCGCGGAAGAAAAAGTGATTCGGGACAGGCCTCTGCGCAGGCGTAACAAAAGCTGCATTCGCCGTGTTTGAAATTTACGCTCGGGTAACCACCCTGGCCTCGCTGCAGGATGTCGGTTTCACACGCCTGGATGCAGGCGTCACAACGGAGGCAATGAGCCAGAAAATGTGAGTCTTCCATGCTCCACGGCGGACGAATCCCATTGCTGGCTTTACGCCAACTGCCTGTCAACATGCCTCGACGGGATAAATCAACCATGACATTGTCCTTCCATAATGACGCTCTCCCTCGGCGGGTTGAACGACAATAAAAAACGCACTATTTATGAGTAGTTATTTTTAGCCGTAAGATATTTCAGGATGTGTTTGAGGTGCATACCCCAATTGGGGTAAATGCTGTTGCCGGATCAAAAGAGTGTTGAGTTGGCGGGAAAAAGTGCGCTTTTGCTCACATTTCAATGAGTTATATAATCAATTATATAGCGAAAACATAAAACAGAGAATAATCTCACAATTAAGATAATTCCTGGTATTTATCGCTACACAAATTATAAACCTTTAATTAATGCACTTAAAATATAAGTAAATTTAGATTAATAGACGATATGAATATGCTAACCTGCCCTTGATACGTTCATAAGACAGAAGAAAGGAAACACTGTGAACAATAAGATGAAGACAATTGTCCCTGCCGTACTCCTTGCCGCCTTCGCCAGCACCTCTGTGTGGGCGACAACCACCGATGCCAGCGCTCAGCCGCTGGAAAAAGTCGCCCCTTATCCTAAAGCGGACAAGGGAATGAAGCGTCAGGTTATTCAGCTTACTCCTGAGAAAGATGAATCTACTCTGAAAGTAGAACTGCTGATCGGACAAACGCTGGAAGTTGATTGCAACAAACATCGCCTTGGCGGAGAGCTGGACAGCAAAACGCTGGAAGGTTGGGGTTATGACTACTATGTATTCGACAAAGTCACTTCTCCGGTTTCAACCATGATGGCCTGCCCGGACGGTAAGAAAGAGAAGAAATTCATCACCGCGTATCTGGGTGAAGACGGTATGCTGCGTTACAACAGCAAATTACCGATTGTGGTCTACACCCCGGAAAACGTGGAGGTGAAATACCGCATCTGGAAAGCAGAAGATAAGATTCAGGATGCCGTCGTGCGATAAGTGAGAATGTGCCGGATGGCGGCGTACCGCCTTATCCGGCCTACAGACGCATGAAGTAGAAGTAGGCCGGATAAGCGCAGCGCCATCCGGCCTTTTTTTACAGTGCGATATCCGCCACAGCTTTCTGCTCAGGCTGCGGTTGCGCCTGAGGTTTTAGCTGTGGTTTCGGCGCTTCATCAGCAACCTGCGGTTTATCGTACTTCAGACCCAGTACTTCGCTGGTGTATTGCAGCTCTTGCTCCGTAGCCTCAACGTTACCGTTCAGCTTAGTACCATAAGACGGAATGATGGTTTTCAGCTTCGCCTGCCATTCCGGGCTGGCAACTTTATCTTTAAACACTTTTTCCATCAGATGCAGCATGATCGGTGCCGCGGTTGATGCCCCCGGTGATGCGCCCAGTAGCGCAGCAATGGTTCCCTCTTTATCGCTGACCACTTCGGTTCCCAGACGCAGAACGCCGCCCTTCTCCGCATCACTTTTGATAATCTGCACACGCTGGCCTGCCTGCCATAAACGCCAGTCTTCTTTTTTCGCCTGTGGATAGTACTCTTGCAGCGCGGCAAAACGGTCGTCGTCGCTGAGCATGACCTGGCTTACCAGATATTTGACCAGATCGAAGTTATCCAGACCTACGTTAACCATCGGCATAAAGTTCGACCTGGTGGTAGAACTGAGCAGATCCCACAATGAACCGTTTTTCAGGAACTTAGTGGAGAAGGTTGCGAACGGCCCAAACAGCACTACGCGTTTACCATCCAGAATACGGGTATCGATGTGCGGTACGGACATCGGCGGCGCACCAACGGAGGCCTGACCGTACACTTTCGCCAGATGACGATTGACCACATCAGGGTTTTCCGCCACCAGGAACTGCCCGCCAACCGGGAATCCGGCATAGCCTTTCGCTTCCGGAATGTCGGTTTCCTGCAACAGCTTCAGGGCAGCGCCACCGGCACCGATAAAGACAAACTTCGCCTTAATAGCGTGTTCCGCTTCGTTGTTTTTCAGATCGGCAACCGTGACGGTCCAGCTATTATCCGCGTTACGCTTAAAGCCGCGAACTTCGGTGCTCAGTTGCAGCGCAAAATTAGGTTTTTTCTGCAACGATGCAATCAGCTGGCGCGTAATTTCACCGTAGTTCACGTCAGTACCGATCTCGGTACGCGTTGCCGCAACTTTCTGCTGCGGATCGCGACCTTCCATAACCAAAGGCGCCCATTCTTTAATCTGCGCGTGATCTTCAGAGTAGCGCATACCGCGGAACAGGGTGCTTTGCTGGAGTGCCGTGTAACGGGCACGCAGGAAATTCACGTTCTCGTCGCCCCAGACAAAGCTCATATGGGGAACAGTGGTGATAAACGAGCGGGGTTCATGCATCACGCCGTTGTTGACCTGATACGCCCAGAACTGGCGGGAAATCTGGAAGGCTTCGTTAATTTCGACTGCCTTTTCAATACTGATGCTACCGTCAGCCTTTTTGGGCGTGTAGTTCAGTTCCATCAGTGCGGAGTGGCCTGTTCCGGCGTTGTTCCAGCCGTTTGAACTTTCCTGAGCAACGCCATCCAGTCGCTCTACCATGGTCATTGACCATTGCGGTTCCAGCTCCTGTAAATAGGTTCCCAGTGTGGCGCTCATGATGCCGCCGCCAATCAACAGTACATCCGTTTCCTGCTCTTCCGCCGCTTTCGCTTTTGCTGCCATCGAGACAACATTCAGCCCTACAGCCATGGTGAAGAGCATGGCAGTCACTTTTTTCATAATGTTAATGCCTTACTTTTAGTATCGCTTTTTGCTTTTTATGCAGGTGAAAATCGAGCGGTAACAACGGTAACACTTAAGTAAAAATAATTAAATATTGTTTATAAATTATATTTAAATTTTAAAAATGTTATTAATACGTTTATTCTTTATATGGTTATTGACAATCATTTCTGGAAACCTCCCCGTCAGACGGGTACTATGCTGCGCTTTGCTATTCACCGCACGGATGCCTGTCGGTCTGCTGTCATCAGGCCTTTTCTGACCTGAGAGTAACTATGTCTGCAACACACTCTTCCCCTGCCGCGGTGGCAGAACACACCACCCACACCGTGTTACGCCACCCCCGCCTGCTGGTTCGTGAAACGCTGGCCGGTGTGGTAACCGCCCTGGCGCTGATCCCGGAAGTGATCTCTTTTTCCGTTATTGCTGGCGTCGATCCGAAAGTCAGCCTGATAGCCTCGGTCGTACTGTGCCTGGCGATGTCCTTTTTAGGTGGGCGTCCGGCAATGGTTACCGCCGCTGCAGGATCGGTTGCATTAGTCATTGGCCCGATGGTGCATCAACACGGCGTGCAGTACATCCTGCCTGCGGTAGTGCTGGCCGGGATTATTCAGATCCTGTTTGGTGTGTCAGGAATGGCGCGTTTGATGCGGTTCATCCCTACGGCCGTGATGACAGGATTTGTCAACGCGCTGGGTATTTTGATTTTCTTTGCCCAGGTCCCGCATTTCTGGGGGAAAAGCCCGCTCATCTGGGGGCTGTTCGTCCTGACGCTGCTGATTGTGCTGTGGGTTCCGCGGTTTATCAAAGCCATCCCCGCGCCGCTGATCGCTATCGTGCTGCTGACGGTGTTCACTGTCACCAGCGGGCAACTGTTACCGACCGTCGGTGACGAAGGTTCAATGAGCGGCGGTCTGCCGGGCTTGACGCAGTTACTTGTACCACTCAACCTGCAAACGTTAGCCATTATCTGGCCCTGCGCGCTGAGCATCGCTTTTGTTGGATTGATGGAATCGCTATTAACTGCCCGGCTGGTTGACGACCTGACGGTCACCCCGTCGAATAAAAACCGTGAAAGTACCGGACTGGGCGTAGCCAATATCCTGGCCGGTTTTTATGGCGGCATCGCCGGATGCGCGATGATCGGTCAAACGATTGTCAACGTTGAGATGGGGAAAGCTCGCAGCCGCGTTTCCACGTTTGCCGCCAGCCTGGTCTTGCTGCTGCTCGTCACCGCACTCAGCGAGGTGATGGCAAAGATACCAATGTCAGTACTGGCGGGAATTATGGTGATTGTGGCGGTAAAAACGTTTAGCTGGCACAGCATCCGACCCGCGACGCTGACCAACATGCCGGTCACCGAAACGCTGGCAATGTTGGTTACCGTCGCCGCGACAGTCTCTACCGGCAACCTGGCGATTGGCGTGGTTGCCGGCGTGATCACGATGTTGATACTGCCGCGCATCGTCAGTAGGAAACGGGCGTCTACATCAAAAACAGCGTCGCCAGACCCAGAAAAATAAAGAATCCGCCGGTGTCGGTGATAGCGGTAATCATGACGCTGGAGCCGACCGCCGGATCGCGCCCGAGCTTCACCATCGTCATCGGAATGATAACGCCCATCAGCGCCGCCATCAGCAGATTGAGCATCATTGCCAGGGTCATCACGCCGCCCAGCGCCATATCATCGTACAGCCACCAGGTGATGCCGCCCATGATGCCGCCCCAGACAAGGCCGTTGATCAACGCTACCCCCATCTCACGCAGGATCAGAAACGTCAGGTTGCCGGGCTGAATATTCTGCAACGCCAGCGCCCGGACAATCATGGTGATGGTCTGATTACCCGTATTACCGCCAATCCCTGCCACAATTGGCATCAGCGAGGCCAGCGCCACCAGTTGTGAAATGGTGTGCTCGAAACCGTCGATTACCCGCGAGGCGATAAAAGCGGTACAGAGATTAATTGCCAGCCACGCCCAACGGGTTTTTACCGCTTTAGTGACCGGAGCGAATACATCCTCTTCGGCACTTAAGCCCCCCATTCGACGCAGATCGGTATCGGTTTCTTCATAAACCACGTCGACGATCTCATCGATGGTTAAGCGTCCCATCAGTTTGCCTGAGGGATCAACCACCGCAGCACTAACCAGGTTGTCACGTTCAAACGTACGCGCAGCATTCTCGGCGATATCTTCCGGAGAAAATGTGAGCGGATCATCCTCCATCACTTCGCTGACTTTACGCTGCACGTCATTGAGCAGAATACAGGTTAGCGTCAGTTCACCCACCAGCACTTTATTGCGATCGGTTACGAAGAGTTTATCGGTGTTCTCCGGCATTTTTCCCAGCCGCCGCAAGTACCGCTGCACCACTTCCAGCGTCACGTCCGGACGTACGGTGATGACTTCGAACTCCATGATCGCACCGACGCGATTCTTCTCGTAGTGCAGCACCTGACGTACGCGCGCACGCTCTTCAGCAGGCAATGATGCCAGCAGTCGACCGGTAAGGTTACGGGGTAAATGCTGTACCAGATAAATCTGTTCGTCGATATCGAGATATTGCAGCGCATCCAGTAGCTCGCGGTCGCTCATCTCGTCGATCAGGTCATCCCACACATTTTCTGATGCTTCAAGCAGGACGTTGCCGCGTTTTTCACTTTCGACCAGTCGCCACAGGGCGTGACGCTCTTCGGAGGGCAGTGCTTCAAGGGTATCGGCCAGATCGGGTGGCGGCAGATGCGCCACCAGAGCCCCTACCTCAGCAATATCGTCGGCTAACGTGCCGACGTCATATTGCTCAGCCAGGGTAAGCTTGCCCAACAGTGTTGAAATAATGGCTTTATCAGTGGTCAGCAGCCAGATTAGACGCGCACGCTCTTCATCACGTAGCCTGGCGCTGTTTTTGTTTATTGCGGACATTAATCATAAATCCATGATATGAAATATCATCAATCATGATGCCGAATTATGTAAATAACAATAAACGAGGCCGCCGGGTGGATAAAAAACCGGCGGCATGTGGGATCATGCAGTGCGCGCCACCGCATCGCGCGAAGCCGCATCGCGTTCATCGCCCAGCAGTTCACTCAATTGCCCATTACGCATTTCCAGCAAACGGTCTGCATGAATAAAGTAATGATCGTCATGACTAATGGCGAAAATGGTTTTGCCCATCTCCTGCATCAGCGGCAGCAACACCTGGTAGAATTCACGCCGGAAATGCGGATCCTGATCGGCGGCCCATTCATCCAGCAGAATAATGTCGCGCTCCTCTGCTAAGGCCAGCAACAGCGCCACACGCTTTTTCTGCCCTTTCGACAGCTTCAGGTTGAGAATGCGCCCGTCGTTCAGTTCCAGCTTGTGCGCCATTTGCAGATGATCCAGCCACTTCGCTACCAGCGCCGGAGAAGCGTCTCTGCCTTCAGGTCCCAGCAATTTGTCAAACAGCCAGACGTCGGTAAACACCGCGGAGAACAGCTTGCGGTAGTCCTCCGGTTTTTCGACAGCAACCGCCTTGCTATCCAGTAAAATCTCACCAGACTGCGGCTGGTATAGCCCGGTCAGCAACATCGCCAGCGTAGATTTCCCACTGCCGTTACCGCCAATCAGGAAGATCAGTTCACCACGATGAATGGTCAGATTCACTGGCCCAACGGCGAACGCATTATCCTGATAGCGGAAAACCACGTCGCGCAACTCCAGCGTTTGCCAGTCCGGAAATGCGGTTGGCCGTGGGAATTCAGCCTTGAAGGGGGCCAGGGAGAACTTATTCAGCTTGTTGAACGCCACCTGTGCAGTCAGCAGCGTTGGCAGCGCGCCGACGGCAGAGAGCAGCGGCGTGCGCAGGAATAGCAGCGTCAGCGAATAGGTCGCCGCCACGGCGGTATCCGCCCAACCCAGACTGTTGGCCATCCAGAACACCAGGCCAATGGCGCCCAGCATCATAATGTTCGACCAGTTGACCGCGCTCAGGTGGAAGGTATCGGCACGGATAATATGATGACGGTACTCTTTGGCATCCGGGACGTACAGCTGATTAAAGATATGCTCCGCACGTTCCCGGTTGAGCGTCAGCTCTTTGCGCCCTTCCAGCACCGTCTGGTAGTCGTTGTACAGCTTGTCTTCGGTTTCACGCAGGGTAGCCATGTGTTTATACACCCGCGCCACCAGCACAAATCCGCCCCAGATGGTGATTGCCATCCAGATTGCCGTCACCAGCAGCATTTTAGTCGACAGCATGGCCAGATACGCCGCCGACCCCATGGTCAAAATAATCCCCTGTACCAGCTCAGGCAGGCGGACAAAGGCAATGGTAATGTTACGGATATCGCTGGTTAAACCGGCCAGTAACGAGGCGCTACCGATTTGCTCGATACGCTCGACGTGGGTGTCCAGAATTCGTTTGATAAATTCGCTACGCAGACGGTAGACAAAGTGGTGCCCCAGCGTGGTGAGCGCCAGCTGTGAACCGAGGGTGACGACCATCAGTAACAGCAGCAGGCCAAGAAACTCCGGTAGCACCATCAGCGTGGTGTCGACCGTTTCAATCAGGCGCTGATTAATAAACGCAATCAGCCCAATCCCCAGCGCGGCACTGACAAGGCTGAGCGCCATGACGCTGATAAATGGCCAGCGATACTGCCGCCAGACAAGAAGTAAAAGTTCCATGCAAACAACCCGGACAAGTAATAACAGCCCGCAGTTTAAACATCTCTTCGCTGACAGCAATAATAATTCTTATTTTTATTCTTTTTTACCTGCCTGGCGAAACGTCAGGTTATAACGACAATCTCCCGTCAATGGATGATACCCCGTCTTAAGCGGCTGGACGCCATGATAAAACAGCCGCGAGTTTCCCCCCCATACCACCACATCACCATGCTCCAGCAATACTCGCTTTAAGGGATCGTTGCGCCGTAAGCCGCCAAACTGAAAAATCGCCGGCAGGCCCAGCGATACAGAGACGATAGGCGCTCGCAGGTCAGGCTCATCTTTATCCTGATGTAAAGACAGTTTTGCCCCCGGCGTATAGCGATTAATAAGGCAAGCATCCGGTTGAAAATCAGGATAGCCTGCGGCCGTTGCCGCCTGTTGGCACAGCTCAGCAAAGACCTCGGGTAATGGCGGCCAGTGAACGCCGGTTAATGGATCGACCGGTGAATAGAGGTAGCCATGTTGATCCGTTGTCCAGCCCAGATGGCCGCAATTCGTCATGGCTACCGACATCGTATAACCGCCAGGGGTGACCATCTGGCGAAACGGCGACAGTCTGGCTGTCGCCGCGATTGCCCGCAGTAAAGCGGGGGCGGATTCAAATGCAAAGCGCCGCAAAATCACCGCACCTGACGCCAGCGGCTCGTGCCAGGGTTTCTCATCTGCAAAGAGATCGAGCATTACGTTTCCTCGCGGGTGGCTTCACGTTGCAACAGTTGCGCCTTGCGCGTTATTCCCCAACGATAGCCAGAAAGCGCGCCATCACCGCGGATTACGCGGTGACACGGGATCACAATCGCCAGCTTGTTCGCCGCGCAGGCGCTGGCTACGGCACGCACCGCCTTCGGCTTGCCGATAGTGCTGGCAAGTTGCTGATAACTCACCGTCTCACCACAAGGGATTGCCCGCAGCGCTTGCCATACCTGCTGCTGAAAGGCGGTTCCCTGAATATCCAGCGGCAGTGACAGTGCGGTATTGCGCGTGTTAATCACGGCGATCACCTCACGCACATGTTGTTGAAACTCCGTATCGGCGGGCTCGTCACGTGCCGTCGGAAACAGTTCATGCAATTCTGCTATCAGCGTAGCATCGTCGTCGCCCAGCAAGATCGCGCAGATACCCCGTTCACTTTCCGCCACCAGGCAACGGCCGAGGGCGCAATCTGTGAGGGTATAGCGCACAGAAACATTACCGCCGCCTTGACGAAATTGCCTGGCGGTCATGCCTAACGCCTGATCCGCTTTGCGGTAATAGCTGCTGCTGTCGGGGAATCCGGCGTCAAGAATCGCCTGCGTGACCGGTGCGCCTTTTGCCAGCGCGTCACGCAGGCGACGGGCACGCCACGACTGTTGCCAGGCTTTGGGGGTCATCCCGGTGGTGGCTTTGAACAGGCGATGCAGGTGAAACGGGCTCATCGCAACATGCTGCGCAAGAGCCTCCAGTGTGAGGGGGGACTCCTGCTCCAGCAACTGACAGGCGTGGGCTATTTTGTCCAGCCGCTGCTGTTGCGCGCTATCTTTGTCCGGTCGGCAGCGTTTGCAGGGACGAAACCCTGCCGCCTGTGCCTGCTCGGCATCCGCGAAGAAACTGACATTTTTGCGCAGCGCATGTTTTGCCCGACAGGACGGTCGACAAAAAATGCCTGTAGTCTGAACAGCAAAAACAAACTGACCGTCAGCCCTGGCGTCACGATCCAGCACAGACTGCCAGCGTTCATCATCAGTGATGTGTAAGAGATTTGTCATGATGGACTCCTTTGTTAAGCATAGCGCTTAGCCTCAGTGTGTCCGCATTGCGGGTTATAAAAACCCGCAATCTTGCTTTTTAATTTTTTTCGCTGACCAGGAAGCTTTTAAACTGCGGCGACATCCAGGTGCTAAACCCTTCGCCTTCTTTAACAATCATATACACCGCTAACCCTTCGCGACGCACAACCTCTTTGGCTTTTTGCGGGCCAAGCACCATTAGCCCGGTATCCCAACCATCAGCCTCCAACGCCGTGGGTGCAATCACCGTCACAGAGACCAGATTGTGTTCAATCGGACGGCCGGTTTGCGGATCGATGACATGGGAAAGACGCTTGCCATCCAGTTCGTAATAGTTGCGATAGCTACCGGAGGTGCTGATACCATGCCCATTGATATCGACAATCGCCTGGACCGCGTTTTCACGATCGGTCGGTTTCTGTATTGCCACACGCCACGGTTGCCCCTCGGCATTCATTCCACGGCTGTTTAGCGCGCCGCCAACTGAGACCAGATAACGGGCGATCCCTTCCTGCTCCATTAATCGAGCCAAATGATCGGCGGCGTACCCTTCGCCAACGGTAGAGAGATCCACATACAGATCCGGCAAGTCTTTTTGCAGGTAGTTCTGATGCGCTTCATTCACGACCTTCAGATGTGAAAGTCCGGTTTGCGCTTTTGCAGCGTCAATTTGCCCTTGGGTGGGAATATGTAACGGTTGCTGATCCGGGCCAAAGCCCCACAGGTTGACTAACGGCCCCACGGTGATATCCATAGCCCCATCGGTTTTTGCACCAATGCGTAGCGCCGAGGTCACGATATCCGCCATGGCGTCGCTAACCGGCCACGGCGACAGACTTTTCGACAGGTTAAAGCGCATCAATGCAGAGTCATTTTTATAGGTGGAGAGCAGTTGATCATCGGCATCAAGCTGAGTCTGGATCTTCACCTGTAGTTCTGCGGCGCGTTTTGCATCGACGCCCACGACACTGACCCGCCAGAAAGTACCCATGGTTTTGCCCTCCAGGACTGTCGCGGTTGAGGACGGGGTCTGGGTTGATTTCGGGGCCTCATCGCACCCGACAAAAAAGAGTGTTACAGCCAGGAGCGCTGCACGACAAAAAATCATATCCATACGTGATTACCCTTATGAAAACGGGCGCAAGAGTACACCAAAAAAGAGTGTTTGTACGTCAGAAAAACGGCATTAAAAAAGGCCCCGTAGGGCCTTTGATAGAAATAGATACAGATTAGAACTGGTAAACCAGACCCAGTGCTACGATATCATCGGTAGAGATACCTGCATTACGGGTGAACTGGTTGTCATCCAGCAGGTTGATTTTGTAATCAACATAGGTAGACATGTTTTTGTTGAAGTAGTAGGTCGCGCCAACATCAACATATTTCAGGATATCCTGGTCGCCGTAGCCGTTGTCCAGATCTTTACCTTTTGACTGCAGGTAAGCCACGGACGGACGCAGACCGAAGTCGAACTGGTACTGCGCAACAGCTTCAACGTTCTGTGCTTTGTTAGCCCAACCCAGTTTACCTGCACGCGTTGCGTTGTAGGTCTGGGTGTACTGTGCTGCCAGGTACACATTGTTCGCGTCGTATTTCAGACCGCCAGTGTAGGTTTCAGCACGATCGCCGGTACCGAAGTTCAGCTTGTTTTGCTCATCAGTACGTTTGGAGCTGGTGACCGCGGTACCCAGGGAGAAGCCTTCACCGATATCATAAGTGATAGATCCGCCGACGCCGTCACCGTTCTGATTCAGTGCGTCACGACCGTTGCCAGTCACGCCGGTCATGCCTTCACCTTCCGGACTACCGTTTTTACCCTGGTACTGCAGGGCAAAGTTCAGACCATCAACCAGACCGAAGAAATCGGTGTTACGGTAGGTTGCAAAGCCGTTACCACGCTGCTGCATGAAGTTGTCAGAACCGTAGGTATCGCCGCCGAATTCCGGCAGAACGTCGGTCCAGGACGTGACGTCATAAACCACGCCGTAGTTACGACCGTAGTCGAAAGAACCTGCATCAGCGAATTTCAGACCGGCAAACGCGACACGCGTCCAGGCGTTGTTTTCGTTTTCAGAGGAGTTACCCATGATCTGGTATTCCCACTGGCCGTAACCGGTCAGTTGGTCGTTAACCTGGGTTTCACCTTTGAAGCCGATACGCATATAGGTCTGATCACCATCTTTAGTAGAGTCATCAGAGAAATAGTGCAGACCGTCGACTTTACCGTACAGATCTAATTTGTTGCCGTCTTTGTTGTAAATTTCAGCCGCATTTGCTGCGCCTGCTACCAGCAGAGCCGGTACCAGGAGGGACAGTACTTTAACTTTCATGTTATTAACCCTCTGTTATATGCCTTTATTGCTTTTTTATGCCACTGCTCACTGGCTAACCCTCATTAACCAGTCGGCAACTTCATTCTCCGCAAAAACACAGAATAATCCAACACGAATATGATACTAATACTTTAAAGATGTTTCATTTATCTATGTAGATGTTTCAAAATATTAACAAAAGGGAACTTTTTTTAATTAAGAAAATGGAGAGAATAAGCACGAATAGTCAAGAACCATTACAAAATACATATAAATCAATAAATTACACAAAGCACAGCCATAGCACTGAATGATAAAACAAAATCTTCACTCGCAACTAAAATAGACTCGCTATCATCATTAACTTTATTTATTACCGTCATTCATTCATGAATGTCTGTTTACCCCTATTTCAACCGAATGCTCTGCGTTCGGTTTTTTTTTACCCTTCTTTACACAAACATCGCGGTTCTGTGCTACCGATGAAAAACTATAACGACTATTAACTATCTCACCTGTTCACCATCGCATATAAATCAGGCAAATAATTTCTTGTTATTTAATGCTAAATCTGTAGGTTTCATACCTTTATTTGTACTGATAGTGACCGGCTGTACACGTTTGCATTGCCTGCCTGGCAACGATACACAGCAATAAAAAACACAGCTCCGCAGATGTTGCGTAAGTATGGCAATTCATACATTACCCTTTATACTGCCCCTTCATCTTTAGCGTCGTTTTAACAGGTCATAAACACGAATGAGTCAGTCTGACACAACGGCTTCTACCCGATTCTCCCTGCTTCCGGGAAGTATTACCCGTTTATTCTTATTATTGATCGTGGTGCTGTTGGTGATGATGGGCGTGATGGTCCAGAGCGCGGTCAACACCTGGCTTAAAGATAAGAGCTATCAGATTGTCGATATCACCCACGCTATTCATAAAAGGGTAGATACCTGGCGATACGTGACCTGGCAAATCTATGACAATATTGCAGCGACAACCAACTCATCGACTGCCGACGGGTTACAGGAAACCCGACTCAAGCAAGATGTCTACTATCTTGAAAAACCCCGTAGAAAGACTGAAGCGCTGATTTTCGGCTCGCATGACAGTTCTACGCTGGAAATGACCCAGCGGATCTCAACCTACCTGGATACACTGTGGGGCGCGGAGAATGTCCCATGGTCTATGTATTATCTGAATGGTCAGGACAATAGCCTGATTCTTATCTCAACATTGCCGCTGAAAGATCTCACCTCCGGCTTTAAAGAATCGACAATTGGCAACATTGTCGACTCGCGCCGCGCTGAGATGTTACAACAGGCCAATGCGCTCGATGAGCGTGAAAGCTTCTCGTCCCTTCGCCGGCTAGTCTGGCAAAACGGTCATTACTTCACGTTACGCACAACCTTTAATCAGCCAGGGCATCTGGCAACCGTGGTCGCGTTTGACCTGCCGATTAATGATTTGATCCCCCCGGGCATGCAGTTGGACAGCTTTCATCTGGAGCCCGATGCCACGTCTACGGCTGAACATCTCAGTGAAAAAGAGTCGCCTGACAGCGTCAGCATCAACTTTAACAATAGCAAGATTGAGATCTCTTCAGCGCTAAATTCAACGGATATGCGACTGGTCTGGCAGGTTCCCTTTGGTTCATTACTGCTTGATACGCTGCAAAGCATTCTGCTGCCGCTGTTACTGAATATCGCTCTGCTGGCGCTGGCGCTGTTTGGCTATACCACTTTCCGCCACCTCCCTGCCCGCTCAAACGAAGTGGCGCCAAACCTTGCCGCAAATAATGAACTCCGGGTGCTTCGTGCAATCAATGAAGAAATTGTTTCGCTGCTGCCGCTGGGGTTATTGGTACACGACCAGGAATCCAACCGCACGGTTATCAGCAATAAAATTGCCGACCACCTGCTGCCACATTTAAATCTGCAAAATATCACCAGCATGGCGGAGCAGCATCAGGGGGTAATCCAGGCCACAATCAATAATGAATTGTATGAGATCAGGCTGTTCCGCAGCCAGATCTCAGCCCGCACGCAGATCTTTATCATTCGCGACCAGGACCGCGAAGTGCTGGTAAATAAAAAGCTGAAACAAGCGCAGCGACTGTATGAGAAAAACCAACAGGCTCGCGCCGCCTTTATGCAAAACATTGGTCGCGCACTGAAAGATCCCGCCAAAACGCTGGCCATCAATGCTGCCGCACTCAATACGCCCGACAGCCACAAACTGGCAAACCAGGCAGACGTTCTGGTACGTATGGTCGATGAGATTCAGTTGGCCAATCTTCTGGAAAGCGATGACTGGAAAAGTGAATCAACGCTGTTTTCCGTGCAGGCGTTAATTGACGACGTAGTGCCTGAAGTACTACCCGCCATCAAGCGTAAAGGGTTGCAGCTGCTGATTAAAAATCACCTGAGCGCCAATGATGAGCGCCGCGGCGACCGCGATGCCCTGCGTCGTATTTTGCTGCTACTCATCCAATATGCCGTGACCACAACGCAGATTGGCAAAATTACGCTGGACGTCGACCAGGATGAGTCGGAGGCAGAGCGTCTGACCTTCCGTATTCTGGATACCGGGGAAGGCGTCGCGCTGAATGAAATTGATAATCTGCACTTTCCGTTCAGCAATGACACGCAGAGCGATCGATATGGCAAAGCGAATCCACTCACGTTCTGGTTGTGCGATCAGCTAGCGCGCAAACTGGGTGGACATCTGAATATTAAAGCGCGGGAAGAACTTGGAACGCGTTATATCGTCCATGTTAAGATGCCGCTGCATGACCAACATGCTGATAATGAAGAACGGCTGTTAGATGACGTCTGCGTGATGGTTGACGTCACCTCGAATGACGTACGCAGCATTGTATTGCGTCAGCTGGAAAACTGGGGAGCAACCTGCATCACGCCCGATGAGCGACTGAATAGTCAAGAATATGATCTCTTTATCACTGATAATCCGTCTAATCTTACTGCCTCGGGCTTGCTTTTAAGCGATGATGAGTCTGGCGTGCGAAAAATTGGCCCCGGTCAGCTGCGCGTCAACTTTAATATGAGCAATGCTATGCAGGAAGCTGTCCTGGAGCTAATAGAAGAACAACTGGCGCAAGAAGAGATCCAGGAACTCCCCCTCGGCGGTGATGAAAACGCCGAACTTCATGCCAGTGGTTACTATGCACTCTTTGTAGACACAGTACCGGATGATGTTAAGAGGTTGTATACTGAGGCAGCAACCAGCGATTTCGCTGCGTTAGCCCAAACGGCCCATCGCCTGAAAGGCGTGTTTGCCATGCTTAATCTGGTACCCGGCAAGCAGTTATGTGAAGCGCTGGAACATCTTATTCAAGAGAAAGATGCTCCAGGTATAGAAAAGTACATCAGCGACATTGACGTTTACGTCAAGAGCTTGCTGTAGCAAGGTAGCCCAATACATGAACACTATGAACGTAATTATTGCCGATGACCATCCGATTGTACTGTTCGGTATTCGTAAATCACTTGAACAAATCGAATGGGTGAACGTTGTCGGCGAATTTGAAGACTCCACTGCACTGATCAACAATTTGCCTAAATTAGATGCTCATGTGTTGATTACCGATCTCTCAATGCCGGGAGATAAATATGGTGATGGGATCACGTTAATTAAATATATCAAACGCCATTTCCCGAGCCTGTCGATCATCGTTTTGACCATGAACAACAACCCGGCCATCCTGAGCGCGGTACTGGATCTCGACATTGAAGGGATCGTGCTGAAACAAGGTGCGCCAACTGACCTGCCGAAGGCGCTGGCGGCGCTGCAAAAAGGTAAGAAATTCACCCCGGAAAGCGTCTCTCGCCTGCTGGAAAAAATCAGCGCCAGCGGTTATGGCGACAAACGCCTGTCACCGAAAGAAAGTGAAGTTCTGCGCCTGTTTGCCGAAGGCTTCCTGGTGACTGAAATCGCTAAAAAACTCAATCGCAGTATTAAAACCATCAGTAGCCAGAAAAAGTCTGCAATGATGAAGCTCGGCGTGGAAAACGATATCGCCCTGCTGAATTACCTGTCATCCGTGACGTTAAGCCCGTCAGACAAAGAGTAATTCGGTTTCATATCATCTGCCTGATGGCACCGCGTTTATCTGGCCTACGAACAATACAGTGTTGTGTATGTTCTGTAGGCCGGATAAGGCAAACACCGCTACCCTGCCTCTTTTATCCCCGCGTTTTTCTTACGCGATCCGCATAGACCGTTAGCGTCTGCTTCAGCACGTCTAGCGTCACTGGCTTGGATAAGCAACTGTCCATTCCCGACTCCAGACAACGCTGCTTCTCTTCCGCCAAAGCATTGGCCGTCACACCAATCACCGGCAGCGTTAACCCCAGTTGGCGAATACGCTGCGTCAAGCGATAACCATCCATATTCGGCATGTTGACGTCGCTCAGCACGATATCAATATGGTTTTTACTCAACACATTGAGCGCGTCCACACCGTCGTTGGCGGTTTTACACTGATATCCCAACGATCCCAACTGATCGGCCAGTAAACGACGGTTAATCGGATGATCGTCAACCACCAGAATCATCATGTCATCGTTTGTGGCTCCCACTTTGTCCGGAGCTGGCAGTGCGGTGGAAAGCGCTTCACTGCCCAGTTCAACGCTGTAGATATGCGCCAGCAGCCCCGGCAACTCGTGCGGTGATGCCACGCTGTGCACCCACTCGCCAGGCGTTCTTTCCAGCGGAATACCAATGTGGCGACGACAGAAAATCACCGTGGCTCGTCCCTGCCACGCCTGATCCAGCACATCATCAGCAATCAATACATCATTTGCATCAGGTTGCTGCCCCTCATAACGCAGCACCGTCATCCCGGTACGCGTGAGGCTGGATTCGATAAAGTGATAGAGTGACGCGTTTCGCACCGCCAGCCAGCAGCGGGTACTGGCAAGACCGTCCACACTTTTATTCTGTGGATACTGGGCTCCATACAGCGGTATCCGCAGCGTAAACTGGCTCCCCATCCCCGGTTCAGAATCAACGGAAATATCCCCGTCCATCATGCTGATCAGTTTTTCACAGATAGCCAGACCTAACCCGGTCCCCTGGAAATTACGCTGCACGCCCGTCCCCACCTGGAAGAAGGGATCGAACAGACGAACGACTTCTTTGGCCGGGATCCCCACGCCAGTATCACGCACACGAATGCTGAGGTAGTCGCCGCTGCACTGAACGTGCAGCACAATACAGCCGGTATCGGTGAATTTAATAGCATTACTCAACAGGTTAGAAATGACCTGCTGCAAGCGCATCGGATCGCCATTTAATGCCACAGGCACATCCGGTTCAATGAAACAGTACAATCCCAGTTGCTTGCGTACCACCAGCGGCAGATAGTTGGCCGTAATATGGCTCATCACTTCCCGCGGTGAAAATTCGCGCGGTTCAATCTTCAACTGTTCGGATTCAATTTTCGAGAAATCAAGAATATCGCTGATAATCTTCAACAACAGGCTGGAGGAGTTATTCATCGCCGTCACCAGGCGATCCACTCCGCTGGGCAGTTCTTTCGTTTGCAGCAGGTCAAGGTTACCGATAATGCCATACAGCGGCGTGCGTAGTTCATGACTCACCGTCGCAAGGAACATTGATTTTGACTGGCTGGCCTGTTCCGCCGCCTGCGCCATCTCCTGTAACGACTCTTCCATTTTCACACGCGCACTCACATCGACCAGGACGCATATGGCTACGTTCTCATTACGATAACGTGAATGCACAAAGCTGATTTGCAGATTGGTATTATTGCTGGTCAACACATCGACGAAATTAACCTGCTGGCCGCAGATAATTTGCGTCAACCGTTGCCTGTCTTCATGCGTCAGCATGTTGAGATAGGTATGCGCCAGCTCGTTGCTCAGAATGTTAATGCCATCAATTGTGCGCAGAATACAAATACCGACCGGCGCAGAAGCCACAATTTTACGGTTAAACTGTTCATGCTCTTCCAGGCGCTGGGCATCGCTTTCCGCTGGAATAAAAATACGCCGCTCATACATGCGCGTCAGCATAAACAACGCCGCACCTACCAGCACATTCAGCAGAACCGCATTCAGGATCATCATGCGTATCCGCTCCAGCACCAGATCGACCGGCACGGAGTACACAATACTGAGCGATGATGGCGGCAGGTTTTTCTTCAACACCAGATTGCGAAAACCCGGCGTGTAGCCAAACCACGAGCGCTCCTGCATCCAGCGCGGTTCAGACTGAATATTGCCTTCAGGACCGGTGAGTGAAATCAGCGCATGACCATTTTCATCAAGGATTGTCACCCCCATCGGCAAACTGCCCGGCGTGAAGAAGTTCTCCATACGAATCGGCTGTTCCACACCCAGCAACGCCTGCAGACGATTGGCAAGATAGACCGGCGTCAGCGCATAAAAATACCCCACGCCCGGACGCGGTCCCTGGCTTATCCAGAACAGGTTATTGCCGTTTTCTTCCTGCGGCGCATTGCGATACTTAATGATGCGCTCATGCAGTGCTTTCAGCGCCTCGTCACGTTCGACAGGCATATCCCGCAGACCGAAATTGGCCATGCAGAGGTTATCGCTGCCGATCAGGAACACACGGTTCAAATCATAAGCCGCTGAGAAATTGTCGCGCCAGTAGCGCATAAACCACGCCAATGACTCCAGCGAGCCACGCCAGGCATTACCCATCACCGCACAGTCGGAATCGGCAAACAGCGGTTCAAAATTCGGCACCACGGTTTTATCATCCCGTGCCCGCAATGACATCACGCCGTTTTCTGCCGTTAATCGGTTTTCAGCAATATATTTCAGCTCTTTTATCACGTCAGAAGTACGCTGAATGTAGCGTTGAGCCTGGTCGGAGCTGAGATTAAACTCCTGGCGGATCTCAGACTCTCGCTGGTGCAACGCATTCACAATGTAGAACACCGACGCAAAAGCAATCAGACACCAGACCAGTAAGGCCAGCGCTCTGAACAGGTAGCGTGAGACTTTTAGAGTTGAATGAACGGAAGCAAGGTATTTCAAAGGGGCGAAGCTCCGCCTCAGGATATCAATAGAGTGTGGTTAAGGTAGCGGTAAATGTCCGACGTCGCAATGCCCTCTCTTTACGGGAATATGATACACCGCTCTGACACCGTTGTCTTAACCCCTGATAATCGTCGTTTGCCTAAAAAACACTGCACGGATGTGAGAATGCGCAAGCTGAGATGGCTGACGCGTCGTTTATACCCGCGACGTTTACGCAACCAAATGATCATGATGGCCATTCTGATGGTCATTGTGCCGACGATTTCTATTGGTTATATCGTAGAAACCGAAGGCCGGTCAGCAGTCTTATCTGAAAAAGAGAAAAAACTGTCATCGGTGCTCACTCTGCTTAACGGCGCGCTGGGCGATCGCTTTAGCCACTACGCGGATTTACCGCGTGAAGCGCGCATTCGGGCGCTGAATCTTGAGTTGGGGCCCATCACCGAACGGATCACCCAGGCATTTCCTGGCATCGGTGCGGGGTATTACAACAAAGCACTGGATGCAATCATCACCTACGCCCCCTCTGCGTTGTACCAAAGTAATGTCGGTATCACCATCACCGAGGATCACCCCGGTCGCGAAGTGATGCGCAGCAACGCACCTGTGGTTTTTTCCGGACGACAGGTTCGTGGCGACATCCTCAACTCCATGATCCCCATCGAACGGCAAGGTGAAGTCATTGGCTATATCTGGGCGAATGAACTAACGGAAGATATCCGCCAGCAAGCCTGGAAAATGGACGTCAGGATCATTGCCGTACTGGCTGCCGGACTCATCAGTAGCCTGCTGTTGATTGTGCTTTTCTCTCGCCGTCTCAGTGCGAATATCGATATTATCACCGACGGCCTCTCCACGCTGGCGCAAAAAACACCTGCCCGCCTGCCTGAACTGCCCGGCGAACTGGGGCAAATCAGCCGCAGCGTCAATGCGCTGGCACAAACGCTTCGGGAAACCAAAACCCTTAACGACCTGATAATTGAGAACGCAGCAGACGGCGTCATTGCCATCGACAGACAGGGTGATGTCACCACCATGAATCCGGCGGCAGAGCAAATCACTGGCTATCAGTTGCATGAACTGGTCGGACAACCCTATGCAACCCTCTTTGCCGATACTCAGTTCTCCAGCCCGGTACTGGATACGCTGGAGCACGGCACCGAACATGTCGCCCAGGAGGTGAGTTTTCCTGGCCGCGACCGCACTATTGAAATAAGCGTCACCACCAGCAGGATCCATAACGCGCATGGCGAACTAATCGGAGCTCTGGTGATCTTCTCTGATTTAACGGCCCGCAAAGAGACACAGCGCCGGCTGGCACAAACGGAAAGGCTCGCGACGCTCGGCGAGTTGATGGCTGGAGTGGCGCATGAGGTACGTAACCCGCTGACGGCAATCCGTGGCTATGTACAGATCATCCGCCAACAAACATCTTTACCAGAACATCAGGAATATTTATCCGTTGTGCTGAACGAAATTGACTCAATCAATAAAGTCATCCAACAACTGTTGGATTTCTCACGCCCGCGACAAAGCCAGTGGCAGCAGGTACAGCTCAATGCGTTGATTGAAGAAACGCTGATCCTCGTGCAAACCGCGGGCCTACAGGCTCGAATCACGTTTACCACGGAATTAGATACCAGCCTGCCAGCCATCGTCGCCGATCGCGAACTCCTCAAGCAGGTGATCCTCAATATTTTAATCAATGCGGTGCAGGCGATAGCCGCACGGGGCGAAATTCGAATCCGCACCTGGCAATACTCGGCCTCACAGCAGGCGGTGATGATTGAAGATAATGGCAACGGTATCGATATTGCCATTCAGAAGAAAATATTCGACCCCTTCTTTACGACCAAAGCATCAGGTACGGGTCTTGGACTGGCGCTAAGCCAGCGCATTATCAACGCGCATCAGGGGGATATCCACGTGACAAGTATGCCGGGCTGCGGCGCAACCTTCACCCTGATTTTACCTCTTAACCCGCAGGGAAATCCGTCAGAATGAAAACGACCTACCGTATTCTCATCGTTGATGACGAAGAAAATGTTCGCCGTATGCTTGCCACTGCGTTTTCCCTGCAAGGGCATGAGACGCACTGCGCCAGCGATGGAAAAGCCGCGCTGACTCTGTTTGCTGATACGCATCCTGACGTGGTACTGATGGACATCCGCATGCCAGAGATGGACGGTATTGATGCTTTGAAAGTCATGCGCGCCCAGCAGCCGCGGATCCCCGTTATTCTGATGACGGCCTACGCCGAAGTGGAGACCGCAGTGGAGGCTCTCCGTAGTGGCGCGTTTGACTATGTGATTAAACCCTTTGATTTGGATGAGCTCAATCTGGTCATTCAGCGCGCACTACAGCTTCAGGCAATGAAGCAGGAGATCCGCAATCTACATCAGGCGCTAAGCACCAGCTGGCAATGGGGGCATATCCTGACTAACAGCCCGGTGATGATGGATATTTGTAAAGACACGGCAAAAATCGCCCTCTCACAGGCGAACGTACTGATTAGCGGTGAAAGTGGCACAGGAAAAGAGCTGATTGCCCGCGCCATCCACTACAACAGCAGACGCGCCAACGGTCCCTTTATCAAAATCAACTGTGCGGCCTTACCGGAATCATTACTGGAAAGCGAACTGTTTGGTCACGAAAAGGGGGCATTTACCGGCGCACAAACCCTACGCCAGGGACTGTTCGAACGTGCGCATCAGGGAACGCTTCTGCTCGACGAGATTGGTGAAATGCCGCTGGTTCTGCAGGCCAAACTGCTGCGTATTTTGCAGGAAAGAGAGTTCGAGCGCATCGGCGGACACCAAACTATTCGCGTCGATATCCGTATTGTTGCCGCCACCAATCGCTGCCTGCAAACAATGGTGAAGGAAGGAACGTTCCGTGAAGACCTGTTTTACCGGCTCAACGTGATTCATCTGACCCTTCCCCCGTTACGCGAACGCCGCGAAGACATCGCTCTGTTAGCGAATCACTTTTTACAAAAATTTAGCTCAGAAAATCAGCGGGATATCATTGAGATCGATCCAACGGCGATGTCCATGCTTACAGCCTGGCCATGGCCAGGAAACATTCGTGAACTGTCTAACGTCATCGAACGTGCAGTGGTCATGAATACCGGCGCGGTGATTTTTGCCGAAGACCTGCCTGCGCAGTTCCGATCACCTGTCAGTACCGTAACAGAAGTAAAAGCAGTTCAGACCGGAGAACGCAATCTGAAGGAAGAAATTAAGCGTGAGGAAAAACGCATCATCCTTGAGGTGCTCGACAATCAGGATGGCAACCGCACCCGTACCGCGCTAATGCTGGGGATCAGTCGGCGCGCTCTGATGTACAAATTGCAAGAGTATGGCATTGATCCGTCAGGCTCCTGATACCTAAATTTGCTATGCAGAATTTTGCACACTGCGCAAAACTCTGCATAGCAACTCCACCTTCCTCTCGCCAGACAATAAAAAATAAACCATAAAATTCAAATAATTAAAAAATAATTTTGCCATTTATCATTCTGGCACCCGGCTTGCAATTCCCTGAGCGTACCCAAAATGGAGTATGCAAAAGGGAAACATAATGAAAACAAAACTGATTACTTTACAAGACGCAGCGAGCTTCTTTCGTGACGGCATGACCATCATGGTCGGCGGTTTTATGGGGGTTGGCACGCCACCTCGCCTTGTCGAAGCCTTACTTGAATCTGGCGTCAGAGATTTGACGTTAATTGCCAACGATACCGCATTTGTCGATACCGGTATCGGCCCCTTAATCGTCAACGGTCGCGTGAGCAAAGTGATTGCCTCGCACATTGGCACCAACCCTGAAACCGGTCGCCGCATGATTGCCGGCGAAATGGACGTACAACTGGTGCCGCAAGGCACTCTGATTGAGCAAATTCGCTGCGGTGGCGCAGGCCTTGGCGGTTTTCTGACGCCAACCGGTGTCGGCACCGTAGTAGAAGATGGCAAGCAGACCATGACGCTCGATGGCAGAGTCTGGTTGCTCGAACGTCCATTACGTGCCGATCTGGCGCTGATCCGCGCACACCGCGCAGACACGCTTGGCAACCTGACCTATCAACTTAGCGCCCGTAATTTTAACCCACTGATTGCCCTTGCCGCCGACATCACACTGGTAGAACCGGATGAAATGGTCGAGATGGGTGAACTCCAGCCAGACCAGATCGTCACCCCTGGTGCCGTTATCGACCATATCGTCATTCCACAGGAGAGCTAATCATGGATGCTAAACAACGTATTGCGCGCCGTGTGGCGCTTGAGCTTCACGATGGGGATGTCGTCAACCTGGGGATTGGTCTGCCGACGATGGTTGCCAACTACCTGCCCGCTGACATTCATATCACATTGCAGTCAGAAAATGGTTTTCTCGGTCTGGGTCCGGTCACAACTGCGCATCCCGACCTGGTAAACGCTGGTGGGCAACCGTGCGGTATTTTGCCAGGCGCGGCCATGTTTGATAGCGCCATGTCGTTTGCGTTAATTCGTGGGGGCCATGTCGATGCCTGCGTGCTCGGTGGGTTACAGGTCGATGAGCAGGCCAACCTCGCTAACTGGGTCGTTCCCGGCAAAATGGTTCCCGGCATGGGAGGAGCGATGGATCTGGTGACCGGTGCGCGCAAAGTGATTATCGCCATGGAGCATTGCGCAAAAGACGGCTCAGCGAAGATCCTCCGACATTGCACCATGCCGCTGACGGCACAACATGCGGTGCATATGCTGGTCACCGAACTCGCCGTTTTCCGCTTCATTGACGGCAAAATGTGGCTTACGGAAATCGCGGAAGGATGCGATATCGCCACGCTGCGTGAAAAAACCGAAGCGCAGTTTGATGTCGCCGCCGAGCTGATTATCCTGCGAGGTGATGCATGATCGGCCGCATTGCTCGTTTTATGACGCGCGTGGTCAGCCGCTGGCTGCCTGATCCGCTAATTTTCGCCATGCTGCTAACGCTGTTGACCTTCGGCATCGCGCTGTGGCTGACGCCACAAACGCCAGTCAGCATGGTGAGATTCTGGGGTGATGGTTTCTGGAACCTGCTGGCGTTTGGTATGCAGATGGCGCTGATCATCGTCACAGGCCATGCGTTAGCCAGTTCAGGACCGGTGAAAAGTCTGCTGCGAACGGCGGCGTCTGCCGCCAAAACCCCCGCTCAGGGTGTCATGCTGGTGACGTTTTTCGGTTCAGTCGCCTGCGTCATCAACTGGGGTTTTGGTCTGGTAGTGGGGGCGATGTTTGCCCGTGAAGTCGCACGCCGGGTACCCGGCTCCGACTATCCCCTGCTGATTGCTTGTGCCTACATCGGTTTTCTCACCTGGGGGGGTGGCTTCTCCGGTTCAATGCCATTGCTGGCGGCAACGCCAGGCAACCCGGTTGAGCACGTCGCAGGGTTAATTCCGGTCGCAGACACGCTATTTACCGGTTTCAACATCTTCATCACCGTGGCACTGATCGTCGTAATGCCGTTCATCACACGCATGATGACGCCAAAACCTTCCGATGTGGTAAGCATCGATCCGAAGCTGTTACTGGAAGAAGCTGATTTCCAGAAAAAACTGCCACCCGACGCTCCACCATCGGAAAAACTGGAAGAGAGCCGCATTCTGGCCCTGATCATCGGGGCATTAGGGATTGCTTATCTGGCCCTCTATTTCACCGAGAAAGGCTTCAACATCACCATCAACACCGTCAATCTGATGTTTATGATTGCCGGTCTGCTGCTGCATAAAACGCCGATGGCCTATATGCGTGCCGTTAGCGCTGCCGCACGGAGCACCGCCGGCATCCTGGTGCAGTTCCCCTTCTACGCCGGTATTCAGCTGATGATGGAGCACTCTGGTCTCGGCGGATTGATTACCGAGTTCTTCATCAACGTCGCCAACAAAGACACCTTCCCGCTGATGACCTTCTTCAGTTCAGCACTGATTAACTTTGCCGTGCCATCCGGCGGTGGCCATTGGGTTATTCAGGGACCGTTCGTCATGCCTGCCGCTCAAGCTCTGGGTGCCGATCTTGGCAAATCTGTCATGGCCATCGCCTACGGAGAGCAATGGATGAATATGGCACAGCCGTTCTGGGCACTCCCTGCTCTGGCCATCGCCGGATTGGGGGTACGCGACATCATGGGGTACTGCATCACCGCCCTGCTCTTCTCCGGCGTCATTTTTGTTATTGGATTGACCTTGTTCTGACGGCAACCTCTTATTTAAAGGAACTGAAAAATGAAAAACTGTGTCATCGTCAGCGCGGCTCGTACCGCAATCGGCAGTTTTAACGGCGCACTGGCAACTACGGGGGCCGTCGAGCTTGGAGCAACCGTCATTAGAGCCGCTCTTGAACGCGCTCACCTTGACCCACAGCGCGTGGACGAGGTGATTATGGGCAACGTGTTGCAGTCAGGGCTCGGGCAAAACCCGGCGCGTCAGGCATTATTAAAAAGCGGTCTCTCCGACACCGTTTGTGGCTTTACCGTCAACAAAGTGTGCGGCTCCGGCCTGAAAAGCGTGGCGCTTGCCGCCCTGGCAATCAAAGCGGGACAAGCCCAGGCGATCGTCGCGGGGGGGATGGAAAACATGAGCCTGGCCCCCTACCTGTTAGACGCGAAAGCCCGTTGGGGATATCGCCTTGGCGACGGGCAATTGTCTGACGTCATTCTGCGCGATGGACTGATCTGCGCCGAGCATGGTTACCATATGGGGATCACCGCAGAAAATGTTGCCAAAGAGTATGGCATCAGCCGCGAAATGCAGGATGAACTGGCTCTGCAGTCACAGCGTAAAGCCGTTGCCGCAATCGAGTCTGGCGCATTTCAGGCTGAAATCGTGCCCGTGAGCGTGTCATCACGGAAGAAAACCATCATTTTTGATCGTGACGAATTCCCCAAAGCTGACTCGACGGCAGAAGGTCTCGCCGCCTTACGTCCTGCCTTCGATAAAGCAGGAAGCGTCACCGCAGGTAACGCTTCAGGGATTAACGACGGCGCGGCGGCATTAGTGATAATGGAAGAGTCTGCGGCACTGGCGGCAGGGTTAAAACCGCTGGCGCGGATCAAAGCCTGGGCCAGCGGCGGCGTCGCCCCGGCGATGATGGGCATGGGACCCGTTCCTGCCACGCAAAAAGCGCTACAACGGAGCGGGCTGCAACTGTCGGATATCGATCTTATCGAAGCTAACGAAGCCTTTGCCGCGCAGTTTCTTGCCGTGGGTAAAACACTGGGGTTTGATGCACAAAAGGTCAACGTTAACGGCGGTGCGATTGCGCTGGGTCACCCTATCGGCGCCAGCGGCGCGCGTATTCTGGTCACATTGCTGCACGCGTTACAGGCACGGGATAAAACGCTCGGTCTGGCAACGCTGTGTATCGGCGGCGGCCAGGGTATTGCGATGATCGTGGAGCGCATGAACTAAAAAAAAGGGCCGGATTTCTCCGGCCCTTCTCATCACAACTTAATTACTCTTCTGCGTCGTCTGCCGCATCATCGTCGCTTTCAGCTTCAGGAGCGATATCCTCGTCCCCTTCCGCAGCGCTGCCGTCGATGGAGTCGAGCTCTTCATCATCAACCGGTTCAGCAACACGTTGCAGGCCCACAACGTTTTCATCTTCCGCAGTACGGATGAGGATCACGCCCTGGGTGTTACGCCCTACCACGCTGATTTCCGACACGCGTGTACGCACCAGCGTACCGGCATCGGTGATCATCATGATCTGGTCAGTATCTTCAACCTGTACCGCGCCAACAACAGAGCCGTTGCGTTCGGTGACTTTGATGGAGATAACGCCCTGCGTCGCACGAGACTTCGTCGGATACTCTTCCGCTGCGGTACGCTTACCGTAGCCGTTCTGCGTCACGGTCAGGATGGCACCTTCACCGCGCGGAACAATCAGAGAAACAACTTTATCTTCCCCGGCCAGCTTGATACCACGTACACCGGTCGCGGTACGCCCCATCGCACGAACGGCGTCTTCTTTGAAGCGCACCACTTTACCGGCAGCAGAGAACAGCATGACTTCATCGGAACCGGACGTCAGGTCAACGCCAATCAGTTCGTCGCCTTCGTTCAGATTAACCGCAATGATACCGGCTGAACGCGGACGGCTGAACTCGGTCAGCGCCGTTTTCTTCACGGTACCGCTGGCGGTCGCCATGAAGACGTTAACGCCCTCTTCGTACTCGCGTACTGGCAGAATCGCGGTGATACGCTCGTTAGCTTCCAGCGGCAGCAGGTTGACGATTGGACGTCCACGCGCGCCACGGCTGGCTTCTGGCAACTGATAAACCTTCATCCAGTACAAACGACCGCGGCTGGAGAAGCAGAGGATCGTGTCATGGGTGTTGGCCACCAGCAGGCGGTCGATAAAGTCTTCTTCTTTAATGCGTGCTGCTGATTTGCCTTTACCGCCACGACGCTGTGCTTCGTAGTCGGTTAACGGCTGATATTTCACGTAGCCCTGATGAGACAAGGTCACGACAACATCTTCCTGGCTAATCAGATCTTCGATGTTGATGTCAGCGCTGTTCGCGGTGATTTCGGTACGACGCGCGTCGCCGAACTGCTCGCGAACCAGCTCCATCTCTTCACGGATAACTTCCATCAGACGATCGGCACTGCCCAGAATGTGCAACAGTTCGGCGATCTGCTCCAGCAGCTCTTTGTATTCGTCGAGCAGTTTTTCATGCTCAAGGCCGGTCAGTTTCTGCAGACGCAGATCCAGAATCGCCTGGGCCTGCTGTTCAGTCAGGTAGTACTGACCATCACGCACGCCAAACTCAGGTTCCAGCCACTCAGGACGCGCAGCGTCATCACCCGCACGTTCCAGCATGGCAGAGACGTTCCCCAGTTCCCAGGAGCGCGCAACCAGCGCCGCTTTCGCTTCTGCCGGGGTCGGCGCACGACGGATCAGTTCGATGATCGGATCGATGTTGGCAAGAGCAATCGCCAGCGCTTCGAGGATGTGCGCACGGTCGCGGGCTTTACGCAGTTCAAAAATAGTACGGCGAGTAACCACTTCACGACGGTGACGAACAAATGCAGCGATAATCTCTTTCAGGTTCATGATCTTCGGCTGACCATGGTGCAGCGCAACCATGTTGATACCGAAAGAAACCTGCAGTTGGGTCTGGGAGTAGAGGTTGTTCAGCACCACTTCCCCGACCGCATCGCGTTTCACTTCAATCACGATGCGCATACCGTCTTTGTCAGACTCGTCACGCAGCGCGCTGATGCCTTCAACGCGTTTATCTTTTACCAGCTCGGCGATTTTCTCGATCAGGCGTGCTTTGTTCACCTGATACGGAATTTCATGCACGATGATGGTTTCGCGGCCAGTTTTCGCGTCAGCTTCAACTTCTGCACGTGCGCGAATGTATACCTTGCCGCGACCGGTACGGTAAGCTTCTTCGATACCACGACGACCATTGATGATCGCTGCGGTCGGGAAGTCCGGACCCGGAATATGTTCCATCAGCCCTTCAATGCTGATGTCTTCATCGTCAATATATGCCAGACAGCCGTTGATCACTTCCGTCAGGTTGTGCGGCGGAATATTGGTTGCCATACCTACCGCGATACCGGACGAACCGTTCACCAGCAGGTTAGGAATTTTGGTTGGCATAACGTCTGGAATGCGTTCGGTGCCGTCGTAGTTATCGACGAAATCAACCGTTTCTTTTTCCAGGTCAGCCATCAGCTCGTGGGCGATTTTCGACATACGGATTTCCGTATAACGCATCGCAGCTGCGGAGTCGCCATCGACAGAACCAAAGTTACCCTGACCATCCACCAGCATGTAACGCAAGGAGAATGGCTGCGCCATACGAACAATGGTGTCGTAAACGGCGGTATCACCATGAGGGTGGTATTTACCGATTACGTCACCAACGACACGGGCAGATTTTTTATAGGCTTTATTCCAGTCGTTGCCCAATACGTTCATGGCGTAAAGTACGCGACGGTGTACCGGCTTCAGGCCATCTCGGACGTCCGGCAGCGCACGGCCAACAATGACCGACATCGCATAATCCAGATAGGAGCTCTTCAGCTCTTCCTCAATGTTGACCGGTGTAATTTCTCTCGCAAGGTCGCTCATCTAACCGCTATCCCTCTACTGTATCCCGGATTCAAAGGTCGCAAATTATAACACATACGTGAAGATTCAGGTAAATGGATTCCCCCAGACAGAGGCTTTATTCATCCCGTCAGGCTGATATACTCGTTTGCATCGCAAATTTAGGAGTAGAAGCCCCAATGAATGCCGAAAAACCCCCGGTAACTCACAACGTTGACCATGAAGAAATTGCCAAATTTGAAGCAGTCGCGTCGCGCTGGTGGGATCTTGAGGGTGAATTTAAGCCTCTGCACCGCATAAATCCGCTGCGTCTGGGCTATATCGCCGAACGGTCAGGTGGTCTGTTTGGTAAAAAGGTACTCGACGTCGGCTGCGGCGGCGGGATTCTGGCAGAAAGCATGGCGCGTGAAGGCGCAACAGTCACCGGCCTGGATATGGGGTTTGAACCCTTACAGGTGGCAAAACTGCATGCGCTGGAAAGTGGCATTCATGTTGAGTATGTGCAGGAGACAGTCGAAGAACACGCCGAGAAATATGCGCACCAGTATGACGTCGTCACCTGTATGGAAATGCTGGAACACGTACCAGACCCGCAGTCGGTTGTCAGGGCCTGTGCCAGACTGGTTAAACCGGGCGGCGAAGTCTTTTTCTCCACGCTTAACCGCAACGGCAAATCCTGGCTGATGGCGGTGGTCGGCGCGGAATATATTCTGCGCATGGTGCCGAAAGGTACGCACGATGTGAAAAAATTTATTAAGCCCGCTGAACTGTTAGAGTGGGTTGACCAGACCGTACTGAAAGAGCGTCATATGACCGGCCT
Organism: Citrobacter sp. RHBSTW-00029; assembly: GCF_014104295.1. Lineage (NCBI taxonomy): Bacteria > Pseudomonadati > Pseudomonadota > Gammaproteobacteria > Enterobacterales > Enterobacteriaceae > Citrobacter > Citrobacter sp. RHBSTW-00029. The sequence goes on along the minus strand of NZ_JABXRT010000001.1, from coordinate 903,088 downwards.
GCACTACAACCCCATTACCAACACCTTTAAACTGGGCCCCGGCGTGGATGTGAACTATATGGTGCATACCACCGCCAAAAGCGAATAAACCGGCTCTCATGGCCTGATGACGCTGGATTGTAGGCCGGATAAAGCGCGCCAGCGCCGCCATCCGGCACGACTCCGGGCTTTAACGCCTGATGGCGCTTCGCTTATCAGGCCTACGTGATTATGCATCGCCTACTGATCCTGAGTAGGCGTCTCAGGGCAATTTTTGTGCCAGATCATAAGAACTTTCTTTGCCTTAGATGAAGAAATCAGCACTCGATCAAATTTTCTATTTTTTTTCTCAATTATTGACATCCCCGCCAGGCCTTATAAGACGCGCACTTAGCGATTCTTACCCTTTTGCAACCTCAATTTAACCTCAAAATCAACTCTTGTGCTGAAAAGAATCCCTACTAGAATACTCACCATATAGCGTCTATTTTATCAAACAACCCCTACATATAGTATTTATCCACAGACTTAGTCACAACGTGGCACTGTGGATAATATGGGGGATATTTTTTCTTTCACGGACAGGTAAAAACCACATGAATCAGAGTCTGCTGGTGACAAAGCGTGATGGTAGTACAGAGCGCATCAATCTCGACAAAATCCATCGAGTTCTGGATTGGGCGGCAGAAGGACTGAATAACGTATCGATTTCACAGGTCGAGTTGCGCTCCCACATTCAGTTTTATGACGGTATCAAGACTTCCGATATCCATGAAACAATCATCAAAGCAGCTGCAGACCTGATCTCCCGCGAAGCGCCGGATTATCAGTATCTGGCCGCCCGTCTGGCAATTTTCCACCTGCGTAAAAAAGCCTACGGCGAGTTTGAGCCGCCAAAACTGTTCGACCATGTGGTCAAAATGGTTGAAATGGGCAAATACGACAATCATCTGCTGGAAGACTACACGGAAGAAGAGTTCAAGCAGATGGACTCGTTCATCGTGCACGACCGTGATATGACCTTCTCTTATGCTGCAGTGAAGCAGTTAGAGGGCAAATATCTGGTGCAAAACCGTGTTACCGGTGAGATTTATGAAAGCGCACAGTTCCTCTACATTCTGGTCGCTGCCTGCCTGTTTTCTAACTACCCGCGTGAAACCCGTCTGGAATACGTTAAACGTTTCTACGACGCCGTTTCTACGTTTAAAATTTCGCTGCCAACCCCCATCATGTCCGGCGTGCGCACCCCAACCCGTCAGTTCAGTTCCTGTGTACTGATCGAGTGTGGCGACAGCCTGGATTCGATTAACGCCACGTCCAGCGCGATTGTAAAATACGTTTCTCAGCGTGCAGGCATTGGTATCAACGCGGGTCGCATTCGTGCGCTGGGTAGCCCTATTCGCGGCGGTGAAGCGTTCCACACCGGCTGTATTCCGTTCTACAAGCACTTCCAGACGGCGGTGAAATCCTGCTCCCAGGGCGGCGTTCGCGGCGGTGCTGCCACGCTGTTCTACCCGATGTGGCATCTGGAAGTTGAAAGCCTGCTGGTGCTGAAAAACAACCGCGGCGTCGAAGGCAACCGCGTGCGTCACATGGACTACGGCGTACAAATCAACAAGCTGATGTATACCCGCCTGCTGAAAGGCGGTGACATCACCCTGTTCAGCCCGTCCGATGTTCCGGGTCTGTACGACGCATTCTTCGCCGATCAGGACGAGTTTGAACGCCTGTACACAAAATATGAAAACGACGACAGCATCCGCAAACAGCGCGTGAAAGCGGTTGAGCTGTTCTCGCTGATGATGCAGGAACGTGCTTCTACTGGTCGCATCTACATTCAGAACGTTGACCACTGCAACACCCACAGCCCGTTTGATCCGGCTGTCGCACCGGTACGCCAGTCCAACCTGTGTCTGGAAATCGCCCTGCCGACCAAACCGTTGACCGACGTTAACGACGAAAACGGTGAAATCGCGCTGTGTACGTTGTCCGCATTCAACCTGGGGGCAATCAAAGATCTGAGCGAGCTGGAAGAGCTGGCCGTACTGGCTGTGCGTGCTCTCGATGCGCTGCTCGATTACCAGGATTATCCAATTCCGGCCGCTAAACGTGGCGCCATGGGCCGTCGTACGCTGGGTATTGGCGTAATCAACTACGCCTACTGGCTGGCGAAAAACGGTAAGCGTTACTCTGACGGCAGCGCGAACAATCTGACTCACAAAACCTTTGAAGCTATTCAGTATTACCTGCTGAAAGCCTCTAACGAACTGGCAAAAGAGCAAGGCGCATGCCCATGGTTCAACGAAACCACCTATGCGCAGGGTATTTTGCCGATCGATACCTATAAGAAAGACCTCGATGCCATTGCCAACGAGCCGTTGCACCTGGACTGGGAGCAACTGCGTGAGTCCATTAAGACCCACGGTCTGCGTAACTCCACGCTGTCCGCGCTGATGCCGTCGGAGACCTCTTCGCAGATCTCCAACGCCACTAACGGCATTGAACCGCCGCGCGGCTACGTGAGCATTAAAGCATCGAAAGATGGCATTCTGCGCCAGGTTGTGCCGGACTACGAACACCTGCACGACGCGTACGAACTGCTGTGGGAGATGCCGAACAATGACGGGTATCTGCAACTGGTAGGGATCATGCAGAAATTTATCGATCAGTCGATTTCTGCCAACACCAACTACGATCCGTCACGCTTCCCATCAGGAAAAGTGCCGATGCAGCAGTTACTGAAAGACCTGCTCACCGCCTACAAATTTGGTGTCAAAACGCTGTATTATCAGAACACCCGCGACGGTGCGGAAGATTCTCAGGACGATCTGGTGCCATCCATTCAGGATGATGGCTGCGAAAGCGGCGCATGTAAGATCTGATGAATGATGCCGGGTGGCGCTACGCTTACCCGGCCACGATTGCACGGTTTGTAGGCCGGACAAGGTGCTTGCACCGCCTCCGGCGCTCATCCCACAAAGGATTCACATCAATGGCATACACCACTTTTTCACAGACGAAAAATGACCAGCTCCTGGAACCGATGTTTTTCGGCCAGCCGGTGAACGTCGCCCGCTACGATCAGCAAAAATATGACATCTTCGAAAAACTGATCGAAAAGCAGCTCTCTTTCTTCTGGCGTCCGGAAGAAGTCGACGTTTCACGTGACCGCATTGACTTCCAGGCACTGCCGGAACATGAAAAACATATCTTCATCAGCAACCTGAAGTATCAGACGCTGCTGGACTCTATTCAGGGACGTAGCCCGAACGTGGCGCTGCTGCCGCTGATTTCTATCCCTGAGCTGGAAACCTGGGTGGAAACGTGGGCGTTTTCTGAAACGATCCATTCCCGCTCCTACACCCACATCATTCGTAACATCGTGAACGATCCTGCGGTGGTGTTCGACGATATCGTCACCAACGAACAGATCCAGAAACGCGCGGAAGGCATTTCCAGCTACTACGATGAGTTGATCGAGATGACCAGCTACTGGCATCTGCTGGGCGAAGGCACCCATACAGTCAATGGTAAAACGGTTGTCGTCAACCTGCGTGAACTGAAGAAAAAACTGTATCTGTGCCTGATGAGCGTTAACGCGCTGGAAGCGATTCGCTTCTACGTCAGCTTTGCCTGCTCTTTCGCTTTTGCAGAACGCGAACTGATGGAAGGTAATGCAAAAATCATTCGTCTGATTGCCCGTGATGAAGCCCTGCATCTGACCGGCACCCAGCATATGCTGAACCTGTTGCGCAGCGGCGTGGACGATCCGGAAATGGCGGAAATCGCCGAAGAGTGTAAACAAGAGTGCTATGACCTGTTTGTACAGGCCGCGCTGCAGGAAAAAGAGTGGGCGGATTATCTGTTCCGTGACGGTTCGATGATCGGTCTGAACAAAGATATCCTGTGCCAGTACGTTGAGTACATCACCAATATCCGTATGCAGGCTGTTGGCCTTGACTTGCCATTCCAGACACGCTCTAACCCGATCCCGTGGATCAATACCTGGCTGGTATCCGATAACGTCCAGGTTGCACCGCAGGAAGTCGAAGTCAGCTCTTACCTGGTCGGCCAAATCGACGCCGAAGTTGATACCGACGACCTGAGTAATTTCCAGCTCTGATGGGGCGCGTTACTCTGCGCATCTCTGGCACACAACTGCTGTGCCAGGATGAACATCCTTCCCTGCTCGCCGCGCTCGAATCGCACAACATCGAAGTCGAGTATCAGTGCCGTGAAGGTTACTGCGGTTCCTGCCGTACCCGCCTGGTGGCGGGACAGGTTGACTGGATTGCAGAACCTCTGGCCTTTATTCAGCCGGGTGAGATATTGCCCTGCTGTTGCCGGGCAAACGGGGATATTGAGATTGAAATGTAGTGCTTAGTGGACTTCATGCGTGGAGACCAATACCACGTCTGGGCGTTTTTTCATCTGCATGATATACAACGCCCCGGCCAGCACCACCAGCAAAGCCCCGACCAGGTAAATCGCCCGATACCCCACGCCTTCAACCATCATCCCCATAATGAACGCACCAATCGCCATTCCCGCGTCCATTGCATTGAAAAACAGCGAATTGGCAACACCAATTTTGTGCGGTTCCACTGAACTAATAATTTGTGTCTGAAATACCGGCGTCACTGAGCCATAACCAATACCAATTAATCCTCCGGCAATAATCATCATGATGCTGCCGTTGGTATAGCCCAGCGCTACCAGCCCAACGGTGAAGGCCAGTAAGCACGGATAAACCACGTATTTCGGCCCTTTTCTATCACAGATATTGCCGGTAAAGGTTCGGCAGACCATCAGGCAAATAGCGTAGCACAGCAGGAAATTACTGGCGGCTGCCATCAAATCCAATTCGCGGGCATACAGTGCCAGGAAGGCGGAAACGCCTGCGTAAGAGAAGGTCATGAAAAACGTCACCAGTGCGAAAGGCAGCGCGGCGCGATCAAACATGGCGGCAAAGCCCAGATTCGGTTTGGAACCATCAGCGTGACAAATCACTGGCGGTACGGCGACAATCAGTGACAGCACAATCCCCAACGCCGCCACAACCGTGCACAACCAGAATGCAGCAGTATAGGCTTCCCAGCGCGCCATGTTCAGCCCTACCCATGGCCCCACAACCATTGCCAGTCCCATGGCTAAAGAGAAAAAACTGATGCCCTCCCCACGTCGGGAGGCCGGTATCAACCGCGCGGAAATCGTTCCTTTTACCGTGGTTATAACGCCAAACGTTACACCATGAAGCACCCGAATCAGCAGGAGTGATTCAATTGAATGGCAAACCGGATACAGCGCAGTGACCACCAAAAAGGCCAGAGAAGAGAGCACCAGAATCGTTTTATTCGAATATTTCCCCACCCACTGCCCGGCAAAAGGACGAACAAGAATGGCAGAGCCCAAAAAGAACGTGACTAATAAACCGGCCTTATCAGGAGTAGCATGCAGGCGATCCGAAATATAGATCGGAAGCAGGGTCAGCAGGACATAAAAAACAAAAAAGATAATAAAGCTGATAATCGTTATTGCCCAGAAATCCTTCGTCCACAGTTTTTCTTTCATATTCGACAACCTTGTCCAGACGGCGCACGCAGGCAACGCTCAGCACAACTGAACGACGGACAAGTGCGTCAAAATGTGAGTTAAACACCAGAACGCCAGTATAAATAGGCTCATGATATTAGAGAAATTAATCGTTTTAATATTATTAATTAGAAGGAACTAATGACACTAACACAGATCCACGCTTTGCTTGCCGTGCTCGAGTACGGCGGTTTTACCGAAGCCAGCAAGCGGCTGTACATGACCCAGTCCGCCGTGAGTCAGGCAATTTCAGCACTAGAGGAAGAGCTGGGCGTTGATATTTTAATCCGCGAACGCCGCAAAGACATCAGGCTCACCCCGGCGGGACACCGGATCGTGCCACGCCTGCGAGCCATCGTGTCAGAAACCAACGCGGTGAAAGAAATTGCCGAGCAGGAACGACAAAACCCAGCCCGAACCCTGCGTATCGGCTGTTTTCCCAGCGCCTGCGCCTGCATTTTACCTGGCATTATCCGCCACTTTGAACAGCAGCATCCGCACATCAAAATTATCCCCTTCGAAGAGAACAGCCCGGCGATCGTTGATTCCCTGCGCAGCGGGGATATCAATGCTGGATTTGTGCATTTCCCGGTCAATGGCATGTACTGCGTACCGGTCTACCGCGATAAATTTACCGTAGTGGTCCCCGAAAGCCACCCACTGGCAGCCAACACCACTATTTCGCTGGAAGAACTGATGGGAGAACCGCTGATTATCAGTAAAGGTCGCTATGAATTAAGCATCATGACGTTGTTTAAAGAAAAAGGGATTGAGCCAATTATTAAATACGAATTTAACCACCCGGATACCGCAATGAGCTTTATTCGCCAGGGGCTGGGGATTGCATTATTACCGGAACTCACGCTGAAGGCGGTTGGCGGGGAAATTCGCTCAGTGGCGCTGGAGCCAACGTTTTATCGACAAATATCGTTATTGGCAAAAGAGCCGCCGGTAGACGGCAGCCCTTTATTTCTACTGCAGGCATATATGGAATCGTTGACTGCTGACGGCCTCATCTAGCAATCTGCTCACGCTTCACAAATAAGGCCTGCGGGAATACGTTCATCGCAGGCCTTCTGCCCTTACTCTTTATGCAGGAATTTCACCGCTTTGTCGGGAAAGTCGGTGAACAGCCCGTCAACGCCCGCCTTGTTGTACAACACGTCATACAGCTGGTTTACATCCGTTGCATAATCCGGCAACTGATCGGCACGAACAGTATAAGGATGCACCACCATCTTGTTCTGGTGCGCGTCCTGTACCATACCCGTCAATGAGATGTTGCCCTTACTGGACTTCTCATCAACCAGCATATGGTAGTCCGGCCCAATGCCGTCCGCATACTGCGCAACCTGCTTCATGGCACCCGGTTTAAACATCCAGTCGTAGTTGTAATTCACCCAACTGCCGTCTGGCTTTTTCTCCTGAGTTTCATTCCAGTCAGTGTACGCAATCAACTGCACCAGATTGAGATCCATCCCCATCTTCGGTTCCAGTTCATTCTTAATGCGTTTTAACTCCGCAACATCAAAGCACTGCAGATAGACATTGTCTTGTTTACTGGTGTACCCGTACTTTTTCAGCACTTCCAGCGTCTTAGCGGCGATATCCTTCCCTTCCTGGTGATGGAACCACGGCGCTTTCATTTCCGGGTAAATACCGATATTTTTGCCGGTTGAATGATTTAATCCCTGAACAAATTCAATTTCTTCTTCGAAAGTGTGCACACGGAAATCAGATTTACCCATCGGGAAACGCCCTGGATATGTCTGTACCTTTTTGCCATTTTCGATATCGAAACCTTCGGTAAATTTCAGCGATTTGATCTCATCCAGCGTAAAGTCGATGGCATAGTAACGCCCATCTTTACGCGCACGATCCGGGAAGCGATCAGCAACATCGGTGACGCGGTCAAGATAGTGGTCATGCAGGACGACCAGATGGTCGTCTTTAGTCATCACCAAATCCTGCTCCAGAAAATCCGCGCCCTGAGCATAAGCCATCGCTTTCGCAGGTAACGTATGCTCCGGTAAATATCCGCTGGCGCCACGGTGCGCAATGACAATTTTATCTGCGGCAACCGCCGCACTGCTCACAACCATACCTGCCAGCATCAGCGCCACGCTAAGACTTTTCAATGTGGTTTTCATCTATTAGCCCCCGTTACGCTTGAGCAGCATCTCTTCATGATGGCGTTTTTCACCAATCATGACGACTACCAGCAGAATCACCGCCAGCACGCTACCGCCAATCATCACCATAAAGCCGCCGTCCCAACCGAAGAAGTCGACGGTGTAGCCGACAATGGCGCTCGCCGCGACAGAACCGCCCAGGTAGCCGAACAGTCCAGTGAAGCCTGCCGCCGTCCCCGCCGCTTTTTTCGGTGCCAGTTCCAGCGCATGCAGACCGATCAACATGACCGGGCCGTAGATCAGGAAGCCGATGATAATCATACAAGCCATATCCACGTTCGGATTACCTGCCGGGTTCATCCAGTAAACGACCGTCGCGATGGTAACCAGCGTCATAAAGAACACGCCGGTGGCACCACGGTTACCACGGAAGACTTTATCCGACATCCAGCCACACAGCAGCGTGCCAGGAATCCCCGCATATTCATACAGGAAGTAGGCCCAGGATGATTTATCCAGTGCAAAATGCTTCACTTCTTTCAGGTAAGTCGGCGACCAGTCGAGGATGCCGTAGCGCAGCAGATACACAAACACGTTGGCGATAGCGATGTACCACAACAGTTTGTTCGGCAGTACGTATTGCATGAAGATCTGCTTGGCAGTCAGCTCTTCTTCCGCTTTTTCGTTGTAATCATCCGGATAGTCGTTCTTGTACTCTTCGATAGGCGGCAGGCCACAGGACTGCGGCGTATCACGCATCATCGCAAAAGCAAACAGCGCAACGACTATCGCACCAAAGGCAGGCATGTACAGCGCCGCTTTCCAGTCGTTAAACCAGGCCATACCCAGCAGGAACAGCAGCGGAGGCAGACCGCCACCTACGTTATGCGCACAGTTCCAGACAGAAACGATACCGCCACGCTCTTTCTGCGACCACCAGTGCACCATAGTACGACCACACGGCGGCCACCCCATCCCCTGGAACCAACCGCAGAGGAACAGCAGCACAAACATGACTGCAATGCTGGATGTCGCCCACGGCACGAAGCCCATGAACAGCATCACCGCAGCAGCCAGAATCAGACCCGCGGGCAGGAAAACGCGCGGATTCGAGCGATCTGAGACGGACCCCATGATGAATTTCGAAAATCCGTATGCAATGGAGATACCGGACAACGCAAAACCCAGATCGCCACGCGAGAAACCCTGCTCAACCAGATACGGCATGGCCAGAGCAAAGTTCTTACGTACCAGATAGTACGCGGCATAACCGAAAAATATTCCCAGGAAAATCTGCCAGCGCAATCGACGATAAGTCGGATCGATCTCCGCTGCAGCTAAACGCGCTTTGTGTGGCGCAGGTTTAAAAATGCTCAACATATATAGTAGCCTCCGTGGCCGTCTTTCATTCGAAGGAAACACTGCAGATTGCCGTAACAACCCTACCGCTCCCAGTGTGGCCGCGATGTTAAGGAAACATTCCGGGCAATAATGTGAATTACAGCACAGATTGTTACACATTTATGACAAATGTTCATAAAAGCGCACGGAATCACGTTTCATTTTCGAATTATGAGCGATTATGCGCGAAATCAAACAATCCATGTTTTTTATGTGGCTAAATGATAAAAAACGAACTGTGAGGAAAAACAATGAAAACTCGCGACTCGCAAACAAGTGACGTGATTATCATTGGTGGAGGAGCAACAGGTGCAGGGATCGCACGCGACTGTGCCCTGCGCGGATTGCGCGTCATCTTAGTAGAACGCCACGATATCGCGACAGGCGCGACGGGCCGTAACCACGGTCTGCTGCACAGCGGAGCACGTTACGCCGTTACTGACGCTGAATCTGCCCGCGAATGCATTAGCGAAAACCAAATTCTGAAACGTATCGCCCGCCATTGTGTTGAGCCGACGGACGGTCTGTTTATTACGCTGCCGGAAGATGAACTCTCTTTCCAGGCAACCTTTATTCGTGCCTGTGAAGACGCGGGCATCCGCGCAGAAGCGATTGATCCACAACAGGCGCGTATTATCGAACCTTCGGTAAACCCACAACTGATTGGCGCAGTGAAAGTACCAGACGGTACCGTTGATCCTTTCCGCTTAACCGCCGCCAACATGCTGGATGCACGAGAGCACGGTGCGATTATCTTAACGGCCCATGAAGTGACGGGGCTGATTCGTGAAGGTGCGACGGTGTGCGGGGTAAACGTACGCAACCATCTGACGGGCGAGATGCAATCTCTGCATGCGCCGGTGGTCGTGAATGCCGCCGGGATCTGGGGTCAGCGCATTGCGGAATATGCCGATCTGAGCATCCGTATGTTCCCGGCGAAAGGTTCTCTGTTGATCATGGATCATCGCATAAATCAGCATGTTATCAACCGCTGCCGTAAGCCATCTGATGCCGATATTCTGGTGCCTGGCGATACCATTTCGCTGATCGGTACAACCTCACAACACATTGATTACGACGATATCGACAGCAACCGCGTCACCGCAGAAGAGGTGGATATTCTGCTGCGTGAGGGTGAGAAGCTGGCACCAATTATGGCGAAAACTCGCATCCTGCGTGCTTACTCCGGTGTGCGTCCGCTGGTGGCCAGCGACGACGATCCGACCGGTCGTAACGTCAGCCGCGGTATTGTGTTATTCGATCACGCAACGCGCGACGGACTGGACGGATTTATCACCATTACCGGTGGCAAACTGATGACCTACCGCCTGATGGCGGAATGGGCCACCGACGCAGTATGCCGCAAACTGGGCAATTCTCGCCCTTGTACAACCGCAGAGACAGCTCTGCCAGGCTCACAGGAGTCGACCGAACACACGCTTAAACGCGTTATCTCTTTGCCAGCGCCACTGCGCGGCTCGGCGGTCTACCGCCATGGCGACCGCACCCCGGCGTGGCTTAGCGAAGGCCGTCAGCACCGCAGCCTGGTCTGTGAATGTGAAGCCGTCACCGCAGGTGAAGTGCAATATGCCGTTGAAAATTTAACCGTCAACAGTTTGCTCGATTTACGTCGTCGCACCCGCGTCGGGATGGGGACCTGTCAGGGCGAATTGTGTGCCTGCCGCGCTGCAGGTTTGCTACAACGTTTTAATGTCACCACCGCCGCACAATCTATCACCCAGCTTTCTGAATTCCTCAACGAACGCTGGAAAGGCGTGCAGCCTATCGCGTGGGGAGATGCGCTGCGCGAAAGCGAATTCACGCGTTGGGTCTATCAGGGATTGTGCGGTCTGGAAAAGGAGCACCAGGATGAAATTTGATACCGTCATTATCGGCGGCGGTCTCGCCGGGCTGATGTGTGGCCTACAACTGCAAAAAAGCGGGTTGCGCTGTACGATTGTTACCCGCGGCCAAAGCGCGCTGCACTTTTCCTCCGGCTCACTGGATTTGCTCAGCAACCTGCCCGATGGTCAACTGGTAACCGACATTGAAGCGGGGCTGAATGCGCTGCGTACTCAGGCACCTGGTCATCCTTATAGCACCATCGGCACGCAGACCGTACTGGCGCTGGCGCAGCAGGCGCAGAATCTGCTGGAAGAGTGCGGAACGCATTTGCACGGTAAGGTTCATCAGGCTCATCAACGTGTAACACCGTTGGGAACCCTGCGTTCAACCTGGCTTAGTTCAGCGGAAGTGCCGGTCTGGCCGTTATCAGCACAACATGTCTGTGTGGTGGGAATTAGCGGCTTACTGGATTTCCAGGCGCACCTTGCCGCGGCCTCACTGCGCCAGCGTAACCTCAGCGTCGAAACGGCTGAAATCGATTTGCCAGAACTGGATGTCCTGCGTGATAACCCAACCGAATTTCGCGCCGTCAACATTGCACGTCTGTTAGATAACGAAGATAAATGGTCGCTGCTCTATGACGCCCTGTTACCAATCGCGAAAACCTGCGACATGATAATTATGCCAGCCTGTTTCGGCCTGGCTGACGATCGGCTATGGAAGTGGCTCAATGACCGCCTGCCCTGCTCACTGATGTTATTACCAACTTTACCGCCGTCAGTGCTGGGCATGCGCCTGCATAACAAATTGCAGCGCCAGTTTGTACGCCAGGGTGGAGTGTGGATGCCCGGTGATGAAGTGAAAAAAATCACCTGTCAGGATGGCGTTGTCAGCGAAATCTGGACCCGCAACCATGCCGATATTCCATTGCGCCCACGCTTCGCCGTACTCGCCAGCGGTAGTTTCTTTAGCAGCGGACTGGTCGCCACGCGCGAAGCCGTTCATGAGCCGATTCTCGGTCTGGATGTGCACCAAACCGCCACACGTGCGCAGTGGTATCAGCGTGACGTCTTTGATCCGCAACCGTGGCAACAGTTTGGCGTAACCACCGATGCTGAACTGCGTCCATCGCTTGCAGGAAAAACAGTAGAGAATATGTTTGCCATCGGATCGGTACTTGGCGGTTTTGACCCTATCGCCCAGGGTTGCGGAGGCGGAGTGTGCGCAGTGAGCGCTTTACACGCCGCACATCATATTGCGAAACGTGCAGGAGGCCAGCAATGAGCGACACACGTTTTGAAAGTTGTATCAAATGCACAGTGTGCACCACTGCCTGCCCGGTAAGCCGTGTCAACCCAGGTTACCCTGGCCCTAAACAAGCCGGCCCTGACGGTGAACGTCTGCGTTTGAAAGATGGTGCGTTATATGACGATGCGCTGAAATATTGCATCAACTGCAAACGCTGTGAAGTGGCCTGCCCTTCGGATGTCAAAATTGGCGATATCATCCAGCGCGCGCGTGCCAAATACGACACGACACGTCCGTCGATACGTAACTTTGTCTTAAGCCATACCGATTTGATGGGCAGTGTTTCTACGCCGTTCGCACCCATCGTGAACACCGCGACTTCACTGAAACCGGTGCGCCAGCTTCTTGATTATGCACTAAAAATCGATCATCGCCGTACGCTGCCGAAGTACTCCTTCGGTACCTTCCGCCGCTGGTATCGCAGCATAGCCGCACAGCAGGCGCAGTATCAGGATCAAGTTGCATTTTTCCACGGTTGCTTTGTGAACTACAACCATCCGCAACTCGGTAAAGATCTGATAAAAGTGCTGAACGCGATGGGTACTGGCGTACAACTGCTGAGTAAAGAGAAATGCTGTGGCGTACCACTGATCGCCAACGGTTTCACCGATAAAGCACGTAAGCAGGCGGTAAGTAATGTGGCTTCACTGCGAGAAGCGATTGACGGAAAAGGCATCCCGGTTATTGCCACCTCTTCAACCTGTACCTTTGCGCTACGCGATGAATACCCTGAAGTGCTGGATGTCGACAACTCAGGGCTACGCGAACATATTGAACTGGCTACACGCTGGCTGTGGCGCAAGCTGGACGAAGGGAAAACGTTGCCGCTGAAAACGTTGCCGCTAAAAGTGGTCTATCACACACCATGTCATATGGAGAAAATGGGCTGGACACTCTATACGCTGGAACTGCTGCGACAAATTCCGGGACTTGAACTGACCGTGCTGGATTCACAGTGCTGCGGGATCGCCGGAACTTACGGATTCAAAAAGGAAAACTATCCGACGTCACAGTCAATTGGCGCACCGCTATTCCGCCAGATTGAAGAAAGCGGCGCGGATATCGTCGTGACCGACTGCGAAACGTGTAAATGGCAGATTGAGATGTCGACAAGTAAGCGTTGCGAACATCCTATCACCCTGCTTGCCAAAGCGTTGGGGTAACTCAGTTGCCCGGTGGTGTTTGCTACCGGGCATTTTTGTGCATCCAGTTCCGTTTATTTGAATACGTTGCAGTCGGGCGTATTTATCTCTGATTCACCCACGCAAAGAATCAATTTCTCATATACAGCACTTGCGAAAAGTGGATACCGTCACGCCATCTTCTCTTTCTGGTGACGGACTACCATGGCTAAACCCACCACATCCACACCGCATGATGCGGTTTTTAAAAAGATCATTTCTTATCCTGAGATGGCCCGGGATTTTCTGGAGATTCACCTCCCCGTCACATTACGTGAGATTTGCAATTTGCAAACGCTGAAGCTGGAGTCCACCAGTTTTATCGAACAGGATCTCCGCGCGTACTACTCCGACATATTGTGGTCGCTAAAGACCCACGAAGGTGATGGCTATATCTATTGTGTCATCGAACATCAGAGTACAGCTGTGCAGCACATGGCATTCCGCCTGATGCGCTATGCCACCGCTGCGATGCAGCATCATCTTGATACCGGGAATAAAACGCTGCCGCTGGTGATCCCCATGTTGTTTTATCACGGTCAACAAAGTCCCTATCCCTGGTCACTCAACTGGCTGGATGAATTTGACAACCCACAACTGGCGCGACAACTTTATTCAGAAGCTTTTCCGCTGGTCGACATTACCGTGATTCCTGACGATGAAATCGCGCAACATCGGCGTGTTGCGTTGCTTGAATTGATGCAAAAACATATCCGCGATCGCGATTTGATGGGATTAGTGGACCGACTGGTCTCGTTATTAGTTACAAGCACCGCTAATGACAGCCAGCTACAGACGCTATTTAATTATCTGCTACAGTACGGCGACGTTTCTCACGTCAACGAATTTATCCATAAAGTTGCCGAACGTTCCCCTCATAACAAGGAGAGGCTGATGACAATCGCAGAGAGACTCAGACAAGAAGGCCACCACGATGGGCTGCAACAAGGGTTACAACAAGGATTGGAACAAGGAGTACAAAAAGGTACGCAAGAAGAAGCAATACGGATCGCTCGCATGATGCTGGAACAAGGGATTGATCGTGATTTGGTTCAGTTAATTACCGGGTTATTGCCAGACGATGTCACAGCGTGAGTCAGACAGGGAAGGTTTGTAACCTTCCCTGCCGCTAATCAAACCGTCAGGAATTCCACCACATCGATCCAGCCGTGTTCCCCGGCGATATCCTGACCATTTAGCCAACGCCGCAGCATATTAAGCGCCATCATTGCGCAAACCTCCTGACGAACAGCCAAACTATAGCGATTTGCATTGAGTCGCACCCGCAAGGCATGCGTGCCGTCAGGTGTTGCCAGTGCGAAGTTAATATGTTCGTTTTCGAAACCCGATACCGCCAGCGCCAGTTCGGCATAATGGTTGCCGCGTCGCTCGGTTATCCAGTGCGCCGTTTGCGCCAGCGTTTCTTCCTGAGATGGCACTACCTCGCTCGCTAACAACGGGGCACTGGCGCGAGACAGCTGCAGGGCAATTAAGCCTCCGGTAAATTGCTCGCTCAGCGTCAGACTGTACTGGCGCTCCTGGAGCTTACGGGCAATTTGCGCAGGTAACCCTTCGGTACCTTCAAAAATCATATTCTGGCCAGCAACGCGTTTCACCTCTGGCCATAGCGCCAGCATCGCTTCACGTTGGGAATCGGGTCCGGTTAACTTCAGCTCGATAATCGGCATCGACGAGCGATAGCCCATTGTCACCCCGGGCGGTAAAACCAAAGGATCCAGGCTCTGCGCCAGATCGCTTTCAGAACGACCAAAGGTCGTTAAGCGCAGGCATAGCGGGGGTTGAGAGAGAGAGAAACGCTCTCGCAGGCGCGGCAGGATCTCATGTTCAACCATGACTTTAAATTCTGACGGCACACCCGGCGTAAAGAACATCAGGCAGCGATTAAGCTTTACGGCGAACCCGCAGGCAGTTCCGACCGGATTATTAATAAACTCCGCACTGGCCGGAAGCTCAGCCTGTTTGCGATTGCTCGGCGCCATGACGCGTCCCCGCTCACGGAAAAAACGCGCCATTTCGGCCAGCCACGCTTCATGCAGCACCAGCCCTTCACCTTTTGCGGTTGCCGCCGCCAGTGCGCTCAAATCATCGCTGGTCGGCCCTAAGCCGCCATTGACGATCAGCACATCAGCATGTTCGCTACGCTCACGCAGAATAGCGACCAAATCGTTCAGATTGTCGCCAACTGTATTGCGGCGTGTTAACGGTAATCCCTGATTAAAGAAAAAATCGGCCAGCCAGGCGGCATTAGTGTCGACGATTTGTCCGTGCAACACTTCATCCCCGGTGGATAGCATCTCCACGTTTAACATCGTGTTCTCCTGCTTTTATGATGAAAACACTATAACGCATGGAGGGGGGAAGGCGCGACTGAACGCCGCGCCTGGTCGATTAGAAACTGGCGTTTACCCCGATGTATGGGCCGTCAGCAATCGCGTTATCGCGGTTGCCATCTTTACCCGCCAGATTCAGGTAACGGTAACCTGCTTCAATGCTCAGCGGACGCATAATCGTCAGGCGCGCACCGGCATTTGCTTCTTCGTAGCTGTCGATCCCGCTGGAGAGTGAATCCGGGGAGTAGTAGTATTCACCAAACAGACGGAAACTGTCGCCAATCGGCCACTGTAAACCACCACCGACAGCTGCCGCGTAGCCTTCATCACCGTCTTTCGGGTTGGTATAGATACCTTTCCCACCGACTGTTGCCAGCAACGGACCCAGAGGGATATTCAGACCAAGGCCAAGCCCTGCAACATCACCGTCGTCATCGTTATGCATCCAGTTGCCGCTAACAGCCAGTCCAGTGGACTCAGTACCCATACCGAAACCGAGGTTGGTGTAATCTTCGCCTGCCTGACCGCTAATGCTAATCGCATTCGCCGACGCAGAAACAAACAGCATTCCGGCAAAACCCAGTAATAAACTTTTTTTCATTTTCTATCCTTTCCAGCAAGAATCAAAACATAGCCCCAAAACCGCTGGATTGTACTGCCAGATGGCGAGGAATCAATGAGCTAAAAAAGCGATGCAATGACATATTGTAACTAAATACTACCCGCAATGTTTCAGTAAGGTTAAGTTCTTACCCGAAATAGACGATAAAAGGCACCTGATTGCCGTTTTCAACAGACAACGTCATCTTCCCCGGCAAAGCTGGCTTAAACGGCAATGAAGCGTTTTTTCTGTCGCCTGCAAAAGGTAAGATGTGTTAACAATGGACTCCTCCGCCCCTCCCCTACAAGGAACAGACTTATGCGTCAAAGAACGATTGTTTGCCCACTCATTCAAAATGAAGGCTGTTTTTTACTGTGCAAAATGGCCGACGATCGCGGTGTTTTCCCTGGTCAGTGGGCGCTGTCTGGCGGCGGCGTTGAGCCAGGTGAGCGCATCGAAGAGGCTTTGCGTCGGGAAGTGAGGGAAGAGTTGGGTGAACAACTGGTATTATCAGAAATTACTCCGTGGACCTTCAGCGATGATATTCGGACCAAAACCTATGCCGATGGCAGTCAGGAAGAGATTTATATGATTTATCTCATCTTCGATTGTGTGGCGGCTAATCGTGAAGTGAACATTAACGAAGAGTTCCAGGACTTCGCCTGGGTTAAAGCGGAAGATCTTGGCACCTACGACTTAAATATCGCCACGCGTAAAACGTTGACCTTGAAAGGGTTACTGTAAATCCCACGAGTTTAAACGTAATATAAACGATGTTCACAATAGCGGTATTGTTCTCAGCATTCAGCAACAGAGACCAACGCCGCCATAACGACTAAAAACACTTTATATTCAAATAAATAAATCACCCCTCTCTGTTTTTATCTTTATACCCCAAACCTTAAACTCTTAAGGATAAATTAACCTTCAGTCTTTAACCTTTGTGGCCTGATGAAATAATTAACGATGCCCCTGTTTATCACTAAAAATAAAACTGCGGTGGCGTTAAATGGCTTGAAGGAATAATGATGTCTGACTTTTTGCCTTTCTCCCGTCCGGCAATGGGTGATGAAGAACTTGCCGCAGTTAAGGCGGTTCTGGATTCAGGGTGGATAACCACGGGTCCTAAAAATCAGCAGTTGGAAGACGCTTTCTGCCAGCTCACAGGAAACCAAAACGCCGTTGCCGTCTGTTCCGCGACGGCAGGTATGCACATTACGCTAATGGCGCTGGGTGTGGGTGAAGGCGATGAAGTGATCACCCCGTCGATGACGTGGGTATCTACACTCAACATGATTGTCCTGCTGGGCGCCACACCCGTTATGATCGATGTTGACCGCGATACGCTGATGGTGACTCCCGAACAAATTGAAGCCGCTATCACACCACGAACCAAAGCTATTATTCCCGTGCATTATGCCGGGGCCCCAGCCGATCTTGATGCCATTTACGCCATCGGTGAACGCTATGGAATCCCTGTTATTGAAGACGCAGCACACGCCGTCGGAACGTTATACAAGGGTCGTCATGTCGGTGCTCGTGGTACCGCAATCTTTTCCTTTCACGCTATCAAGAATGTGACCTGTGCTGAGGGTGGACTGATTGTTACTGACGACAGCCAGCTCGCTCAACGGCTTCGCAGCCTGAAATTTCACGGCCTGGGTGTAGATGCGTATGACCGTCAAACCTATGGCCGCGCGCCGCAAGCTGAAGTTCTCGCGCCGGGATATAAGTACAACCTGACTGATATCAACGCTGCCATCGCCCTGGTACAGTTGAACAAGCTGGCTCGTCTGAACGCACGCCGTGCGCAAATTGCGCAGCAGTATCAACAGGAGCTGGCCGATACGCCGTTTCAACCGCTCACCCTGCCTCAGTGGTCACATGTGCACGCCTGGCATTTGTTCATCATTCGCGTGGATGAAGCCCGCTGCGGGCTGAGCAGAGATGCTCTGATGGAAGCACTAAAGGCCAGAAATATTGGCACAGGCCTGCATTTTCGCGCGGCCCACACGCAGAAATATTATCGCGAACGTTTCACCGATCTTTCTTTGCCTAATACCGAATGGAATAGCGCACGCATATGTTCACTGCCGCTATTTCCCGACATGACCGACGATGACACACAACGCGTCATTACGGCACTTCGCCAGATTGCAGGACAATAAGCATGTTTGAAGCCACACCGATTAGTAAAGTCTCGGTGGTCATTCCCGTTTTTAACGAACAGGAAAGCCTGCCAGAATTAATCAGGCGCACCAGCGCCGCCTGCGAAAAACTGGATACTGAATATGAAATCCTGCTCATTGACGACGGTAGCAGTGACAATTCGGCTCAACTGATGATGGACGCCTCCCAGGCACCGAACAGCCATATTGTCTCTATTCTGTTGAATCGAAACTATGGGCAACACTCGGCGATTATGGCCGGTTTCAGCCACGTCACGGGCGACCTGATCATCACGTTAGATGCTGATTTACAAAACCCGCCAGAGGAGATCCCGCGGCTGGTTGCCACGGCAAAAGAAGGCTTCGATGTCGTCGGAACGGTGCGTCAGAACCGCCAGGACAGCCGCTTTCGTAAGACCGCCTCACGGATGATCAACCATCTGATTCAGCGCACGACCGGTAAAGCCATGGGCGATTATGGCTGCATGCTGCGCGCCTATCGCCGTCACATCGTCGATGCCATGTTGCATTGCCAGGAGCGCAGCACCTTTATTCCGATCCTGGCTAACATCTTTGCCCGCCGCGCCACGGAAATCCCGGTACACCATGCCGAACGTGAATTTGGCGACTCTAAGTACAGTTTCATGCGTCTGATAAACCTGATGTATGACCTGGTAACCTGCCTGACCACCACGCCATTGCGTATGTTGAGCCTGCTGGGCAGCATCATTGCCGCCACAGGCTTTACCCTGTCGGTCCTGCTTGTTGTTCTTCGCCTGACGCTCGGCCCGCAGTGGGCGGCAGAAGGTGTGTTTATGCTGTTTGCCGTGCTGTTTACCTTTATCGGCGCGCAATTCATTGGCATGGGATTACTCGGCGAATATATCGGTCGCATCTATAACGATGTCCGCGCACGCCCTCGCTATTTTGTTCAACACGTTATCCGTCCACAAACCACGCAGTCAACTGAGGAAAACCGCGCATGAAAGCCGTCGTATTTGCCTATCACGATATGGGATGTCAGGGAGTTCAGGCCCTGTTGGATGCGGGTTATGACATCGCTGCTATTTTTACGCACGCCGATAACCCAGGTGAAAAAGCGTTTTTTGGCTCAGTTTCCCGCCTCGCTGCCAGCGCAGGTATTCCGGTGTACGCTCCGGACGAGGTCAATCATCCGCTGTGGATCGAGCGGATCGCCCAGCTCGCCCCCGATGTGATCTTCTCATTCTACTATCGCCATTTACTCAGCGATGAGATCCTGCGTCTTGCACCTGCGGGGGCCTTTAATCTGCACGGCTCATTACTGCCCAAATATCGTGGCCGTGCACCGCTGAACTGGGTATTAGTCAATGGCGAAACCGAAACAGGCGTGACGCTGCACCGCATGGTCAAGCGCGCAGATGCCGGTGCCATCGTTGCCCAACAACGCATTACCATTTCCCCCGATGACGTGGCGTTAACCCTGCACCATAAATTATGCCAGTCTGCCCGCGAGGTACTGGCGCAGGCGCTGCCAGCCATCAAAGCCGGTGATTTTCAGGAGTATCCACAACAGGAAGCCGACGCCACCTGTTTTGGTCGCCGCACGCCGGAAGACAGTTTCCTCGACTGGAACAAACCCTGCGCACAACTGCATAACATGGTTCGCGCCGTGTCCGATCCATGGCCAGGTGCATTTAGCTATGCCGGTACGCAAAAATTCACCATCTGGTCATCGCGCCAGAGTGCAAATACATCTGCAGCGCTGCCGGGAACGGTTATCTCCGTATCGCCATTGCTGATTGCCTGTGCCGATGGCGCACTCGAAATCATTACCGGGCAAGCGGGTGATGGCATTACCATGCAGGGCTCACAGCTGGCACAAGTTTTGGGTCTGGTTGCCGGTTCTCGCCTCAACAGCCAGCCCGTTTCCGCCAGCAAACGTCGTATCCGCGTGTTGATCCTTGGCGTTAACGGTTTTATTGGCAACCACCTGACCGAACGCCTGCTACGCGAAGATAACTACGAAATCTACGGGCTTGATATTGGCAGCGATGCGATTGAGCGTTTTCTGCAACACCCACGATTCCATTTTGTGGAAGGTGATATCAGCATTCACTCCGAATGGATTGAATATCATGTGAAAAAATGCGACGTCGTGCTGCCACTGGTCGCCATTGCCACACCGATTGAATATACCCGCAACCCGCTGCGCGTCTTCGAACTCGATTTTGAAGAAAACCTGAAAATTATTCGTTACTGTGTCAAGTACCGCAAACGCATCATTTTCCCGTCAACATCTGAAGTCTACGGTATGTGTACCGATAAAGACTTCGATGAAGACAGCTCCAACCTGATCGTCGGCCCGGTTAATAAACCGCGCTGGATCTACTCGGTCTCTAAACAACTGCTGGATCGCGTTATTTGGGCATACGGTGAAAAAGAAGGGCTACGTTTCACCTTATTCCGTCCATTTAACTGGATGGGACCGCGTCTGGATAGCCTGAACGCCGCACGTATCGGCAGCTCACGCGCCATTACCCAACTGATCCTGAATCTGGTGGAAGGCTCCCCCATCAAGCTGATTGAAGGCGGCAAGCAGAAGCGTTGCTTTACCGACATTCGTGACGGTATCGAAGCCCTGTTCCGTATCATTGAAAACGACGGCGGGCGCTGTGATGGCGAGATCATCAATATCGGTAACCCGGATAACGAAGCAAGTATTCAGGAACTGGCTGAAATGCTCCTTTCCTGCTTCGAAAAACATCCGTTGCGCCAACACTTTCCGCCGTTTGCTGGTTTCCGCGACGTTGAGAGTAGCAGCTACTATGGTAAAGGCTACCAGGACGTTGAGCACCGCAAACCCAGTATTCGTAACGCCAAACGTTGCCTGAACTGGGAACCAACAATCGATATGCAAGAAACGGTTGAAGAGACGCTGGACTTCTTCTTACGCAGTGTGGACATCACGGAACACACATCATGACCAAAGTGGGCTTGCGCATAGATGTCGATACATTCAGGGGGACACGCGAAGGCGTGCCCCGCCTGCTGGAGACATTGAACCGGCATAACGTTCGGGCTAGTTTCTTTTTTAGCGTCGGGCCCGACAACATGGGACGCCATCTCTGGCGTCTGGTGAAGCCGCAATTTTTGTGGAAGATGCTGCGCTCAAACGCAGCCTCACTCTACGGGTGGGACATTTTACTGGCCGGCACCGCCTGGCCTGGAAAAGAAATTGGCCTGGCTAATGCGGCCATCATTTCGCAAGCTGCCCGGTATCACGAAACAGGCTTACACGCCTGGGATCATCATGCCTGGCAATCACGAAGTGGCAACTGGAACGATAAACAGCTGATTGATGATATTTCGCGGGGCATTAATGCACTCGAAACAATCATCGGCCAAACCGTTACCTGCTCTGCCGTCGCTGGCTGGCGTGCCGACTCGCGCGTCGTCGAGGCGAAAGAAACATTCCATCTGCGCTATAACAGCGATTGCAGGGGGACATCGTTATTCCGTCCTGTACTTGAAACGGGAGAAATAGGGACACCACAAATTCCGGTCACGCTACCGACATGGGATGAAGTAGTTGGTCAGGAGGTGCAAGCAGCGGACTTCAACGACTATATTCTCTCCCGCATTCAGAGGGACAAAGGCACCCCGGTCTACACGATTCACGCAGAGGTGGAAGGCATTGCTTTTCAGCAGCAATTTGACGAACTGCTCATTCGTGCCGCCGACGCCGGGATTACGTTTTGTCCACTGGGCGAACTGTTACCAGACGATATCAGTACACTGCCAACGGGCCAGATCGTTCGTGGCAAAATACCCGGCAGAGAGGGATGGCTCGGCTGCCAGCAACCCGCGAGTGTGACACCATGAAATCCGCACGTTACGCCCTGGCATTTGTCGCATTTATTGCACTGTATTTTATTTTACCCATCAATAGCCGCCTGCTCTGGCAGCCCGACGAAACGCGCTATGCTGAAATCAGCCGGGAAATGCTGACGTCTGGCGACTGGATCGTCCCACATTTTTTAGGACTACGCTATTTTGAAAAACCTATCGCGGGATACTGGTTAAACAGTATCGGGCAATGGTTATTTGGCGCAAACAACTTTGGCGTCAGAGCGGGGGCTATTTTTGCAACCCTACTGACTGCACTCCTGGTCGCCTGGCTGGCAATGCGGCTATGGCGTGATAAACGTACGGCCCTACTCTCTGCCGTCATCTTTCTAACATTTTTCTCTGTTTACAGTATCGGAACCTATGCGGTACTTGATCCCATTATCGCGCTGTGGCTGATGGCAGGTATGTGCTGTTTTTGGGAGGGAATGCAAGCCACCACCAGAACACGTAAAATTGTCGCCTTTTTGCTGTTAGGATTTACCTGCGGCATGGGCGTGATGACCAAAGGCTTTCTCGCGCTCGCTGTCCCTGTCCTCAGCGTGTTGCCATGGGTTTTCGTGCAAAAGCGCTGGAAAGAGATCTTTATTTACGGCCTGCTGTCGATTATCAGCTGTATTGCCATTGTCCTGCCGTGGGGACTGGCGATTGCGCAACGCGAACCCGACTTCTGGCACTACTTTTTCTGGATTGAGCATATTCAGCGTTTTGCGCAGGATGATGCCCAGCATAAAGCGCCATTCTGGTACTACATACCGGTTTTCGTGGCGGGTGCCTTACCCTGGCTCGGGCTACTACCGGGCGCATTGCGAACCGGCTGGCATGAACGGGATGTACCACGTAGCGCCTTATACCTGCTGAGCTGGATTATTATGCCGATCCTGTTTTTCAGTATCGCCAAAGGGAAGTTGCCAACCTATATTCTTTCCTGCTTCGCACCGCTGGCAATCCTTACCGCGCGGTTTGGCTTGCAGGCTGCTGAAAAAGGTTCTGCAGCCCTGCGCGTCAACGGTTGGATCAACATTCTGTTCGGTGTTATTGGTATTGTCGCCACATTTATCGTGTCCACGCTCGGACCGTTGAAGACACCGGTCTGGTCGCATATCGAAACGTATAAAGTGTTTTGCTCATGGGGTATCTTTATCACCTGGACGCTATTTGGCTGGTATACGCTTAACAACAGTGAAAAAAACTGGAAATTAGCAGCGCTCTGCCCGCTGGGACTGGCGCTGTTGTTCGGCTTCTCAGTACCTGACCGGGTAATGGAATCCAAACAGCCACAGTTTTTTGTCGAGATGACCAAAGAGTCGCTGGAGTCGAGCCGTTATATTTTCACCGACAGTGTTGGCGTTGCCGCTGGCCTGGCCTGGAGCCTGAAACGCGATGACATCAACATGTACGGGCAAACAGGTGAGTTAAAATACGGCCTTAATTATCCGGATGCCCAGGGACGCTTCGTCAGCCGGGATGACTTTGCCGGCTGGTTGGCGCAACATCGTCAGGAAGGGATCATTACGCTTGTGCTGTCAATTTCGAAGGATGAGGATATTAATCAGCTTGCCATTCCTCCCGCTGACTATATCGACAATCAGGGGCGCCTGGTCTTGATTCAGTACAGGCCTAAATGATCTGGCTAACCTTAGTCTTTGCCAGCCTGCTCAGCGTCTGTGGGCAATTGTGCCAGAAGCAGGCCACCCGCCCGGTACCCGCCCACGCGCGAACACGCTATATCGCGCAGTGGATTGGTCTGGCGCTGGCCTGTCTGGGACTGGCCATGCTGCTCTGGCTGGCAGTATTGCAGAATATTCCCGTCGGTATCGCCTACCCAATGCTAAGCCTGAACTTTGTATGGGTCACGCTGGCGGCATGGAAAATCTGGCGTGAACCTGTCACAACGCGTCACTGGCTGGGGGTTGGGCTACTCATCACCGGCATCTTTATTCTTGGGAGCGCGGTGTAATGGGCATTTTTTGGGGGCTGTGTAGCGTGATTATTACGTCGGTTGCTCAGCTAAGTCTGGGTTACGCGATGGATAATCTGCCGCCCATGCTGCAACCGCTGGCGTTTATCTCCGCCGTTTTTGCAACCAGCAGCAGCGCATTCGCCTTATATGGCGGGCTGGTAGGTTATTTACTGTCAGTGATGTGCTGGCATAAAGCCCTGCATCAACTCGCGCTGAGCAAAGCCTATGCCTTGCTCAGCCTCAGCTATGTGCTGGTGTGGATCGCATCAATGATTTTACCGGGCTGGCAAGGAACCTTTTCAGTAAAAGCCCTGGTGGGTGTGCTGTGTATTATGGCGGGATTAATGACCATATTCTTACCTGCCCGCCAACACACGCCCTGAGATCATTTATCGTCAGACAGTTGTCGCAGACGCTCCCATTCTTCGGCGAGATACTGTCTGGCATCAATGATTTTAATCACTCGCGATGCGTCACGGTTAATACAATACTGGGCATCTTTTAACGGTGACAGGAGATCGCCTGCTTTTACACGCTCGCTGGCTTGCGCTTCAGCCAACATTTTCAACGAACCACCGCTATCACAAAGTACAATATAGAGCCTCCCTGCTTTTTGGTTACAGCAAGACTTCTTCACATGCCATTCCATAGCGCACCTTTTGCTAATGATTTTCACACCAGGTTACACTTTAGCAGATAAACCAAAGGACAATGGCCAGGGAATGGCAATTATGCGAGATAAATTTAATGTTTTCTTAAGCTTTACCGCGGGTACGGACCCACTCCAGCAACGCCCGGCGAGAAACCTTAATACCACCGCTTTTTAGTTCTGCGGGTAAGGTTAGCCAACGAACGGGTTGCTGGAAACGTGCCAGCTTATCTTTCACCCATTCTGCCAGATCAAGTCTTCCGGCTTCAGTATCGTACTCCACAACCGCAACGGGGCGGTGGCCAAACTCTTCATCTTCTATTGGAACAATAAAAGCTTGCAGAACATGGGGATGCGATACAATAACGCGCTCCACCTCTTCCGGTTGGATCCCTTCTCCACCGCTAAAGAACAGATTGTCCATACGCCCGACTATGGTTAGCTTGCCATCCTTTAACACGCCGCGATCGCGGGTGGCAAACCAGCCTTGTGCATTAACCAGTGGATAAAGCTGTCCGTTGCGCCAGTACCCTTGCGCCATGCTGGCGGCACGAAGCCAGACTTCATCATCAACAATCCTGACTTCTCTGCCTGGTAGTGCAGAGCCGACATCCGCCTTACCATCGGCCTCTTTCGCACACACCGTGGAGGCAAATTCCGTTAACCCGTAACCACACCAGCAGCGAATACCCTGCTCACGCGCTTGTTCAGTCAATTCAACAGGAATCGCTGCACCGCCCAGCAACACGGCCTTTAGCGATACCGGTGTGTGATTGACCAACAGTCGCCAAAGCTGCGTGGGAACCAGCGAAGCATGGGTACAACCCGCCAGCATCTGCTCTAACGGCTGCTTATCGCGCACGGTCATACGCGCGCCGGCGAACAACCATCGCCACAAAATGCCCTGCCCGGAAACATGAAACAGCGGCAATGAGAGCAGCCAGTCATCTTCAGCGCCAAACGGCATTAATGACAGCACGCCCTGTGCGCTCGCCAGATGCGCCTGACAGGTATGTACCGCTGCTTTAGGCAGTCCGGTTGAGCCGGAAGTTAACGTCATTGTGCTCAAGCGCTGAGGCAACCAGACGGCAGCATGCTCGCCAGACTGTTCCAGCATCCGCAGCGGTGCCAACCCCGGGAGCGGACTTTCGCCTTCCAGATCCAGCGCAAAACGCAGCGTTAACTCCGGGACCAGCGCATCAAGCAGCGACTGAGGCAACTGTGGGTTCACAGGTAAAACCCGCGCCCCACACTGCAACAGTGCCAGCCATGCCAGCAGCGGACGGGGATGATTCCAGGCGCGGAGCAATATGCCATCGCCCTCTCCCACCCCTTGAGCCGCAAAGCCGCTTGCCAGACGATCGACTCGCGTACAGAGATCGCCCCAGCGTAACACCTCATCGTTGAGGCGTAAGGCTGGCGCGTCAGTACGAGCCTGTCGCCAGTGACGCCACGGCCAGTCGGTAAAATCAGGCGTATCGGACAACCGTTCCAGGCCCGATGCGCTTGCGCCATCGGGCATTTCCCGCTGGGTCATAGCAATCGTTCCAGCGCATCAATCTCAATGCACGGCAACGTACTGCCAGGCCACGCGCGTACCTGCTGGCACTGCATCAGGCTGAGCGTATCCAGACCTGGGATAGTCTGTGGGGTCAACAAGGCAGCAATGCGCGCCAGCTGGGTTAAGCCCAGGCTCGATTCGATAGAGGAGCTGATCACGGCGGTGAGACCTATCGCGTGTGCGGCGGCAACCTGCTCACGCACCTTGTCGAGGCTACCCGTCAGCGTAGGCTTGATGACGACTGCCTTCACGCCCTCTTCGGCTTCGAAGGTGAAATCCGCTTCACGCAGACTTTCATCCCAGGCAATGGCAATCCCTGTTTCACGCGAGAACGCGCGGGAATCATCACGGGTTTTACACGGCTCTTCGAGGAAGGCAATGCGCCCGCGATACTCAGGATTGACATATTTCGCAAACTGCTGGGCTTTCAGCGGCGTCCAGGCACGATTGGCATCAAGCCGCAGGTGCAGTTCCGGGATCGCCTCCAGCAACAGGTTGACGACCATACCGTCGCGAACAGCTTCATACAGACCGACTTTGACCTTCGCAACTTTCTCACCCGGCATGTCCGCCAGTTGCAGCACCAGATCATCAGGATCGCCCGTACACAGCGGCGCAGCACGGTAGTCCGCCGCCTCTGGCAGAGTGCCTGCCAGTTCGGCCAGCGCGCAGCTTGCGCCAAAGGCGACCGAAGGCATTTGCGGTAAGGAAGCATCGCCCTGTAGCCAACCCTTCACCCAGGCCAGCAGCTCAGTTTGCGCCTCTTCCCAGCTTTCCTGACTGAAGCCCGGCAGGGGGGAGCTCTCTCCCCACCCTTCGCGCTCGCCGTCACGAAGACAAACGTACAGCCCGTCACGCGTTTTTAACCGCCTGTCGCGCAGAATCACCCCCGCGTCCATGGGGATCTGCCAACGGTATACCTGCGCGCTACGCATTACGGATTCCGTTTGAATTTGCTGAAGTCAGGCTGGCGTTTCTGGTTAAAGGCGTTACGGCCTTCCTGACCTTCTTCCGTCATGTAGAACAGCATCGTGGCGTTACCCGCCAGCTCCTGCAGACCCGCCTGACCATCGCAGTCGGCGTTCAGCGCAGCTTTCAGGCAGCGCAGCGCCATTGGGCTGTTTTGCAGCATTTCGCGGCACCAGCGTACGGTCTCTTTTTCCAGATCGACCAGCGGAACCACGGTGTTTACCAGGCCCATATCCAGCGCTTGTTTTGCATCGTACTGACGGCACAGGAACCAGATTTCACGTGCTTTTTTCTGACCGACGATGCGCGCCATGTAGGACGCGCCCCACCCGCCGTCGAAGGAACCGACTTTCGGCCCGGTCTGACCAAAGATGGCGTTTTCAGCCGCAATGGTCAGGTCACACATCATGTGCAGCACATGACCACCGCCGATGGAATACCCTGCCACCATCGCGACAACCGGTTTCGGACAGGTACGAATCTGGCGCTGAAAGTCCAGTACGTTCAGATGATGCACGCCGGAGTCATCCTGGTATCCGCCGTAGTCGCCACGTACTTTCTGATCGCCACCCGCACAGAACGCTTTGTCGCCCGCACCGGTCAGAATAATCACGCCGATATTGTCATCATAGCGGGCATCCGCCAGCGCCTGGATCATCTCTTTCACAGTGACCGGACGGAAGGCATTGCGTACCTGTGGACGATTAATGGTGATTTTTGCGATACCGTCGGTGGATTTCTCGTAGAGAATATCGGTGTAGCCTTCAGAGCAATCGTTCCATTCTACCGGTGCGTAAAGCATTGTTTCATCAGGATAGATCATAAAATGTCCTATAGTCAGCGACGCAGAATCTGAGCCAGACAGTCCACTACACCCGCGGGGTTGTCCCGATGCGCGTTATGTCCGGCATTACGAATCACATGGTTTGGTACTGATATTTCCGCCGCCAGAGCGCGGAATTTATCGTCACGTTCACCACATAAATAATAAAACGGAAATGTGCGCGTTTTCAGTTGCACACGTAAATCAGGTTGTATGGCCAGCGAAGTGGCCTCCAGCATTGCTGCCAGCATTTGCCCGTTATTCTGGCTACGCATATCGACCAGCGCCTCTCTTTGCGCGACATTCAGTGAGGAAAAGACCGGCTGTTGATACCAGTCATTAAACACCTCGCGCAGCGGCTCAGTACGAAAACGCGCGGCCCAGCGGCCATCCGAGAGACGACGCTGGGTGCGTTCATTTTCACTTTGCAGCCCTGGATGCCCACCTTCAACCACCAGACCACACAGTCCGGGCAACGCCTGACAGGCCGCCATCATCGCGACTCTGCCGCCAAGGGAATATCCCACCAGCCAGTAGTTAAGTATGTTGTAACTAAGCAGCGTATTACGCAACAAATCGCTGACGTCATCGAATCCGCTCACGCTGATGTCAGCAGAACCGCCGTGGCCAGGCAGGTCGATATACAACCGCGAAAACTCCGGGAATGCTTCACCGACCGCCTGCCATTCCCGGCAATCACCGGAAAATCCGTGCAGGAAAACCAGCCAGGGGAAATCCACCTGACCCGTGTTCGCCTGCGCGTGCAGGATCATAGATGACTTACCTGCGCCAGCAATTGCTGCAGGGTTTGCGCCCCGTCAGTTTCATTCACTACCAGCTCAATCACCGTTGCCACCGGAGTACGCCAGGCATTCGTCAGCGCGCTCTCCAGTTGCGCCCAGTTCTCCGGACGGTGATATTTGAGGTCAAACATGGCGGCAGCATGCTCAAAATGGACGTTCTGCGGCATCAGGTAGAACCGTTCACGTTCGCTTGCTGGCGTCGGCAGCAGGGAAAAAATTTGTCCACCGTTATTATTGACCACGATCAGGACAAACGGCGCGGAAACCTGACGCAATAACGCCAGCGCATTCAGGTCATACAATGCAGATAAATCGCCGACGATAGCCAGCGTCGATTTTGCGCTGGCGCGCTGTACGCCAGCTGCGGTTGACAGCAGGCCGTCAATGCCGCTCGCGCCACGATTGCTATAGACCGGGTAACCAGCCGGAAGCTGCGACAACGCATCAATCAGGCGCACCACCAGGCTGTTGCCCACAAACAGCTGTCCCTGCTCTGGCAGATACTCGTGAATACGGTGTGCCAGCTGTGCTTCGCCAAACGTATCACGGCGGGCTTCTACCGCCTGCCATGCCTGTTTCGCCAGCCGCGGGATCTCCACACACCAGGGCTGGCGTTTCTCCGCCGGATGCAGCTCCAGCCAGTCGCCAACCTTCGCGACCAGCCTGCGTCCACGATGGTGAGCCGGATCGAGGCGGCCTTCGATATTATCAACGATCCAGTATTCCTGCGGATCGCAGCTGGCCTGCCATTGCAGGAGTCGCTTTCCGGTCAGGCTGCTGCCAAGCTGCACCACAATCTGCGCCTGCTGTAACTCTGCCACCGCTTTCGAATTCCCGAGCCACAAATCGGCACACGGCAACGGTTGTCCGGTTTGCGACAGAACATCGCCAATCAACGGCCAACCTAACGTCTGCGCCCAGAGAGCAACTTTCTTGCCCTCTTCGGCGCTCATGCGCCCGGCAAGTACCACGCCACGTTTTTGCCGCCAGAAAAACCAGTCACGCTGTTTGTCGCTTTCCAGCCGACGCGCTTCACGCAGCCAGGGCTTGTCATCCTGCCACCAGTCACCAAGACGCTGCTGCCAGGCAACCCCTGTTTCATCCATGTCACCATACAGCGGTTCCGCAAATGGGCAATTGATATGCACCGCCCCGCTATGTAGCGCGGCTAAGGCGTTATCGATGGTAGACACCAGCCAGCTTGCGGGAATGTCCTGCGTCGGACGCGGTAAAGAGAGCGTTTGCGACGGATGCGAGGCAAACATACCGGCCTGACGAATCGCCTGGTTAGCGCCACAATCGATAAGCTCAGGCGGTCGGTCAGCCGTGAGTAAAATCAGTTTTTCACCGGTCAGGCCCGCTTCAATCAACGCGGGATACAAATTCGCCACCGCTGTACCGGACGTCACAATCACGGCAACAGGTTGCCTGCTGACTTTTGCCAGACCTAAGGCCAGATGCCCAAGCCCACGCTCATCAAAATGAGTATGGTGGATAAAAGCGGGGTTTTCCGCTGCCGCTAAAGTCAACGGCGTCGAACGAGAGCCAGGGGCAATACAGACATGCCTGACGCCGTGGCGAGTGAGAGCTTCCAGAATGACCGCCGCCCAGCGTCGGTTAAATGCGCTTACTGACATGAGATTGTCCGGTATCAATATTGCGACACAGTATAAAGAATCGAATAAATGGATTTTTGATATGAATCGGGAATATACACGAAATCATTATCCTTCCATCTGTAATAAAGTACGTAACCCTGCCGCTTTATTATCTATTTCTTGCCATTCTTGCTCAGGATCGGAACCGCGCACGATCCCCGCCCCGGCATACAGACGTACGACATTTGCGCTAATTTTCGCTGAACGTAATGACACGCAAAACTCGCTCTGACGCAGTGAAAGATAACCCGCAGAACCGGCATACCACTCGCGTTCAAAGGGTTCATTATGTTGGATAAATTCGCGCGCCAGCTCGCGTGGAATACCCGCTACGGCCGCAGTAGGCTGTAGCTGTACCAGACAGAGCGTATCATCCGCCTGATTGAGCGCAGTCCAGATACAGCGGCGCAGATGCTGTACTTTGCGCAGCCTGAGTACCTGCGGCGGCAGGACATCGAGGGTTTGCGTACAGTTCTGCAGCCGTTGGCAAATATCTTCCACTACCAACATGTTCTCACGCTGATTTTTATCGTCCTTCATCAGCCATTCACCCAACTGCCAGGCGCGATGATCGTCAGGGTGATTGGCAACGGTTCCGGCCAGCGCCTCAGTGCGCAGTGCCATGTCACGCCGCCGATACAGACGTTCAGGGGAAGAGCCAAGAAAAGCAGATTCGGCGGAAAACGCCATATAGAAGTGGTAACAGTTGAGATTTAAACGACGGCTGGAGGCCATAACCGCCGCGGCATTAACTGGCTGAGAAAACTGTAAATCGGTCGCCCGCGCCAGTACCACTTTGTCGAGTTCTTCCCCGGCAATAGTTTGCGTGGCAAGCTCAATAAGGCGCGTCCAGCCTGCTTTATCTGGCCAGTGTTGTTCACCGGTTAAATTCAGGCGCAGTGCGGGAAGCGGTTTTACCTGCGCAAGTGCTGAAATAAACGCAGCGGCCTGCGCGGCATCTTCACGCAACGACACGTCGCTATACAGGTGTAGTCGTAAGGTCGCAACCCCGGCACAGCGTCGCCATTCCAGTCGCGGCAGCAATAAATTACCGCGCTGCGGCTCAAACGCATTCAGGCCCCAGACGCGCAGTTCGGGGTAATTATCATGTTGGCGTAAAAACCGTTGGGCAGAGTCCAGTGAGGAAAATGCGGCGACGGCTCCCAGTACGGCAGCCTCTTCGTCACCGTTACGTTGCTGCCAGTAAAACTGAGGCCAGACGGTCTGGCTGGCCAGCCATCCTAAAGCGTCAAACGCATCATTCAGAGGGAAAGGTATATCGTAAATACGAATTCCAGGTGCGGCTGGTATCTCTTGCGACAAATGACGCATCAGACTTTCCAGCGCAGTAGTGATTGAATGCACGCGGACCTCTCCCTGTTAAAAACCTCACATTATACGGGGTACTGAGCAGAAAAAGCAGTACCCCCGTATAGGGAGTGCGATGACAGCGCTATATTTATCGCCGTGCCAGCAATAATCCCATCACTAAACCGACTGTCGCCCCCACGCCGATCCCACGCCAGGGTTTTTCGTGTACATAGTCATCTGCCCGGCAAACAGCCTGCTTTGCACGATAATAGTAACTGTCAGAGGCGTGACTAACGCGATTTCTCACCTCTTCTAACGCCTGCTCAGCCCGCGCTTTCAACTCAAGGTATTTTTGGTCGGCAGGATCGCCGGAAGAACGTAGCACTTCTTCCAGCGTTTCGCTCAACAATTCCAAATCGTCATCAATACGTGATTCGTAAGAATGAAAAGACATTGTATTCTCCCTTTCTATTGACGTACCCGCTAACTATAGACGACAGGGGCTGTTTACGCTTGATGCCCCTCACGCGCCATGCCGATGTGTGGAATCCCGTCTTCGTCATAGACTTCCGTGACTGGAACAAACCCAAATCTCGCATAAAACGATTGCAGATGTGCCTGAGCCCCCAGGTATAACGCCTTATGCGGCCAATGCTGCGCACAGGATGCCAGTGTTTGCGTCATTAACTGCTGCCCCTGTTTTTCACCGCGCAGCGCTTCGCTGACAATCACCCGGCCAATTACTACCGGCTCCAGATCATCGTCACTTTTCAGAATCCTCGCATACGCCACCAGTTCATCGTTATGCCATCCCAGAATGTGACGGTTCTCGCCGACTAAGTCGTCGCCATCCACGTCCTGATACGGACATTGTTGCTCAACAACGAATACCGCGCAGCGAAGCTGAAGAATGGCATACAGCTCCTGAACACTCAGCTTTGCATGATGAAGATCTTGCCAGTGGATCATTGTCTGCCCCTTTGTTGTGATAACCTGAACACCCTGCCTCATTGATGGCGAAAAGTGTAACGTAAAGATGGAATTACTATTTTTAGGTACGTCAGCGGGAGTTCCCACACGCTCTCGCAATGTAACGGCAATTTTACTAAATCTGCAACACCCGACTCAGGCAGGTTTGTGGCTTTTTGATTGCGGCGAAGGGACGCAGCATCAAATGCTTAGCACGCCATTTAATCCGGGAAAACTCGATCGTATTTTTATCAGCCATTTACACGGCGACCATCTGTTTGGTTTACCGGGGCTGCTGTGCAGTCGTTCAATGGCCGGGAACGTCCAGCCGCTAACGCTCTACGGACCCAAGGGGTTGCGAGAGTTTACCGAAACCGCGTTACGTCTGAGCGGCTCCTGGACCGATTACCCGCTGGATATTGTAGAAATTACCGCCGGTGAGGTTGTGGATGACGGCCTGCGCAAAGTGACTGCGTTTCGACTGGAACATCCACTGGAGTGCTACGGTTTTCGTGTTGAAGAACACGACAAACCCGGCGCGCTTAATGCCAGCGCCCTGAAGGCGGCAGGCGTTAAAGCGGGCCCGTGGTTTCAGGATTTGAAAGCCGGGAAAACCATCGTACTGGAAGACGGTCGCGCGATTAACGGTGCCGATTTCCTCTCCCCGGCAACCCGAGGGAAATCCGTGGCTATTTTCGGTGATACCGGGCCCTGTGCGAGCGCTATCAAACTGGCAAAAGGGGTGGACGTGATGGTACATGAAACCACGCTGGACGCCTCAATGGAGGAAAAAGCCAACAGCCGCGGGCATAGCTCCACCCGGCAGGCCGCACAGCTGGCACGGGACGCCGGTGTGGGCAGACTCATCATGACCCACGTCAGCTCACGCTACGATGCAAAAGGCTGCCAGCGGTTATTTGAAGAGTGCAGAGCGATTTTTCCAGACACGGAACTGGCTCACGATTTCGCCATTTTCACCGTTTAGTGCTCCATTTTTCCGCCTCAGTGCCGATAACAGTGGAAAGGCTGGCTTTCACACTGAGGACAGGATGAACAATTTCCAGAAAGATATTGATGACAGGACAAACCTAACCTTGTCTAACCGTTTTGAACTGCTGCTGTTTCGCCTTGGCAAATCCGTTGAGGAGCAGAAATCAGAGCTGTTTGGCATCAACGTATTCAAACTGCGTGAAATCGTACCGATGCCGACCTTTACACGCCCTGCCGGCATGAAGGCTCCGTTGTTAGGCATGGTGAATATCCGGGACCAGGTGATCCCGGTGATCGACCTGCCTGCTGTCGCCGGGTGTAAACCCGAAACCGGGCTTAATATCCTGTTGATCACAGAGTACGCCCGCAGCGTACAGGCCTTTGCGGTGGAGTCAGTAGAGAACATTATGCGTCTCGACTGGCAACAGGTGCACACTGCTGAGAAAGCTGTTAATGGTCGCTACATCACCAGTATTGCTTGTCTGGATGACAACAAAGAGACCAACAACCTGGCGCTGGTGCTCGACGTTGAGCAGATCTTGTACGACATCGTACCGGCGAACCACGACCTGCGCGCAACCGATCTGAAAACCAATAAATTCAACATCACGCCGGGTGCGGTGGCGATTGTGGCAGATGATTCCAAAGTGGCCCGCGCAATGTTGGAAAAAGGGCTTAACGCGATGGAAATCCCGCATCTGATGCATGTAACGGGCCAGGATGCGTGGGAAAAAATACAGCAGCTTTCCGCAGAAGCGCTGGCGGAAGGTAAGCCAATCAGCGAGAAGATTGCCCTGGTGCTTACCGATCTGGAAATGCCGGAGATGGATGGTTTTACGCTGACCCGTAAGATAAAAACCGACGAACGTCTGAAGAAGATCCCGGTCGTCATCCACTCTTCACTTTCCGGTAGCGCCAACGAAGATCACGTCCGCCGGGTTAAGGCCGATGGCTACGTGGCAAAATTCGAGGTCAACGAATTATCTTCTGTGATTCAGGAAGTGATGGAGCGCGCAGCAAAAGATGTTAGTGGTCCTTTGGTGAGCCGTCAGCTTTCCGCCTGATAGCCTTGCCCCCATAAAAAAACCCGCCGAGGCGGGTTTTTTTATTCCAACGTGTCGCTTACATCAGCGGCGCCGCCAGTTGCACGATACTGATCAGCGGTTGCGGGTAGATACCCAGCACCAGCACCAGCAGTGCAGAGATCAGCACTACGATACCGCCCGCGCTGTACTGCCAGTTAGACGGCGCATCACGGTTCAGTTGCTGCGGTGCGCTCAGATACAGGCTCACAGCAACGCGCAGGTAGTAGTACAAACCAATCGCCGAACCGACCACCACGGCAGCAACCAGCCACCACAGGTTAGCCTGCACACCGACAGCCAGTACGTAGAATTTACCGATAAAGCCCAGCGTCATCGGGATACCCGCCAGAGACAGCATCATCACCGTCATCACTGCCGCGAGGATCGGACGATGCCAGAACAGGCCGCGATAGGAGAACAGAGAATCCGCATCCGGACCACGGTACGGGCTGGACATCAGACTGACCACACCGAACGCGCCAAGGCTGCTGAACAGATAACCAGCCAGATAAACGCCAACGGCTTCCATCGACATCTCGCCGCTCTGCAGGGCAATCAGCGCCACCAGCAGATAACCGAGGTGAGAGATGGAAGAGTAGCCGAGCAGACGTTTGATGTTGGTCTGGCTCAGCGCCATCAGGTTACCGAAGATGATAGAAGCAAAGGCAATCACACCCAGCACGATACGTACCGCTTCGCTGTCGCCAACCGGCGCGTACAGGAACAGACGCATCACCACGCCGAAGATAGCGATTTTGCTCGCCGTCGCCAGGAAGGTGGAAACCGGAGCCGGAGCCCCCTGGTAGACGTCTGGCGTCCACAGATGGAACGGAACCAGCGAGAGTTTGAAGCCGAGGCCAACAATCATCAGACCGAAGCCCGCCAGCAGCAGCGGTTCGCTCAGCATGCCGTCGCCGAGGCTCTTACCGAGCGCGACAAACGACAGATTGCCAGACTGCGCGTACACCAGCGCCATACCGAACAGCAGGAAGGAAGACGCTGCGGCAGACAGAATGGTGTATTTGATACTGGCTTCCAGCGAACGTTTCTGACGGAACGCATAGCCGACCAGGCCAAACAGCGGCAGAGAGATAAGCTCAATACCAAGGAACAGCGCCGCCAGATGGTTAGCGTTAGCCAGCAGAATACCGCCGAGCGCGGCAATCAGCACCAGCAGGTAGAACTCTTCCCGGTTGTCGTCGTAGCCTTCCAGCCACGGGTAAGCGAAGGTACAGGTGGCAAGACTCGCCAGCAGCACCAGCCCGGTGTAGAGCATGGCGAAACCGTCAACCCGCATCAGCGGGGTGACGTCCATGGCGCCCGCCTGGCCAACAAACCAGAGCGAAACCAGCGCGGCGTTAAGCCCAATGACTGACAACGTGGCATTGAGGAAGTGATTGCGTCGCCACGCAATGGAGAGCATCACAACCACCACCGTCAAGCCGACGATCAGCAGCGGTAGCAGCGCAATCAGGTGTTGTGGAGTTATTGTCATGGCGATTTACGGCCTTGTAGTAGTAACGGAATTAACAAACCACTGCTGGATGTTGCTCATCGCAGAATGCGAGGTATCCAGAATCGGCTGCGGATAGAAGCCAAGCAGTACCAGAAGCACGACCAGCAACAGGATGATAAACAGCTCACGCAGCGACATCCCTGGCAGTTCAACACTGGCAATCTGGCTTTTCGCCTTACCGAAGTAAGCGCGATGCAGCATCGCCAGCGAGTAAACAGAGGCAAACACCAGACCAAAGGTTGAGATCACGGTAATGACCGGAACCACCTGATAGCTGCCGAACAGAATCATGAATTCGCCAACGAAGTTACCGGTACCCGGCATACCCAGCGTACACACTGCAAAGAACATTGACAGCGCAGGCAACCATTTCATTTTGCCCCACAGGCCGCCCATCATACGCATATCACGCGTGTGCAGACGTTCGTACAGCTGACCACACAGGATGAACAGACCGGCTGCAGAAAGACCGTGCGCAATCATCTGGATAACCGCACCCTGGTACGCCAGTTGGCTGCCGGTGTAGATAGCAATCAGCACGAAGCCCATGTG
This sequence comes from Citrobacter sp. RHBSTW-00029, assembly GCF_014104295.1. Classification (NCBI taxonomy): domain Bacteria; kingdom Pseudomonadati; phylum Pseudomonadota; class Gammaproteobacteria; order Enterobacterales; family Enterobacteriaceae; genus Citrobacter; species Citrobacter sp. RHBSTW-00029. The sequence goes on along the minus strand of NZ_JABXRT010000001.1, from coordinate 865,793 downwards.
CGATACAGAGGTGTAGGCAATCAGACGTTTGATATCGTACTGATTAAAGGCCATCCACGCGCCGTAAAAGATGCCGATTACGCCAAGCCACATAGCGATAGGTGCAAACTCTGCCGACGCGTTCGGGAACAGCGGCAGGGAGAAACGCAGCAGACCGTAGGCCGCCGTTTTCAGCAGAATCCCCGCCAGATCAACGGAACCTGCGGTCGGTGCCTGGGAGTGCGCATCCGGCAACCAGCCGTGCAGCGGAACCACCGGCATTTTCACCGCAAACGCGATGAAGAAGCCCAGCATCAGCAGATATTCCACGCCGTGGGACATCGGGGTATTCAGCAGTTCTTCATAGTTGAAGGTCCACACGCCGGTCGCTTTGTAGTGCACAAACACCAGCGCCAGGATGGCAATCAACATCACCAGACCGCTTGCCTGGGTATAGATGAAGAACTTGGTGGCCGCCGTGATACGCGTTTTACCGTCAGAGGCTTTATGCCCCCACAACGCGATCAGGAAGTACATCGGCACCAACATCATTTCCCAGAAGAAAAAGAACAGGAACATGTCGATGGCAAGGAATACGCCGATTACGCCGCCTAAGATCCACATCAGGTTCAGGTGGAAGAAGCCCTGGTATTTTTCGATTTCATTCCAGGAGCACAGTACCGCCAGAACACCGAGCAGACCGGTTAGCACCACCATCAGCAGCGACAAACCGTCGATGGCTAAATGAATAGAGATGCCAAAACGTGGGATCCACGGCAGGACAAACTCAGACTGCCACTGCGGAATGCCAGCGGATTGCGTCAGTGAATAGCCGCCCTGCAACCACAGTTGCAAGCCAAGCGCCAGCGTCAGTCCCATGGTAATCAGCGCTATCCAGCGCGGCACCTTCACGCCAAAGCGTTCGGTCTGCCAGCACAGGAAGCCACCGATAAAGGGGATTAATATCAACCAGGGTAATAACATAGCTAAGTATGTCCCTTATATTTACTCCTGCTCAGGCTATCTCACTCATCAGCCCAAATCCCGGCAGTGCTCGCAATCCTCACGTACTTCAGTACGCTCCGGTTGCTCTGCGCTGGCGGTATTCGGTCTGACTTCGCCGATGACGCCTGTACTTCAGGAACAGATTTTCAACGAATTCTAAAAATTATTTTTGGGTTTGTAGGCCGGATAAGCGCAGCGCCATCCGGCAGTCGTTCATCCAGCCAACAAACTCAACGCAGTACCATCAACAGTGCCAGCACAACAACGGCGCCGATGCTCATTGATGCCACATACCAGCGCAGATAGCCGTTCTCGCTTAACAGCAGGCCTTTACCTGCAAAGCGAGACAGGATCGCCGGAATGTTCATCATTGCGTTCAGCGGATCGCGTTTCAGCAGCCATGCAACACCGAGGAACGGCTTGACGAATACTTTGTCATACAGCCAGTCGAAGCCCCAGGCGTTATACCACCAGGTACCCAGCAAACGGCCTGGCGCACTGTTGGCAATCGATGTCACAAGCTGGCGTTTACCCAGCCACAGCCATGCTGCGATCAGGATGCCCGCAATCGCGACGATACCGGAAGTAATTTCCAGCGTCATGACGCGACCATGCTCAAGCTCGGTCGTCGCAGGCAGTACGCCATGCAGTGGCGGCACAATCAGCGCGCCAACAAAGGTGGACAGGATCATCAGCACAATCAGCGGCAGATGATGGGTAATCCCCTTCCCGGCGTGAGCGTGAATTTGTTCTTTACCGTGGAACACGATGAAAATCATACGGAAGGTATACAGCGAGGTCATGAACGCACCGACCAGACCTGCAACCATCAGATTGATATGACCGTTCGCCATCGCACCGGCAAGAATCTCATCCTTACTGAAGAAGCCAGCGGTAATCAGCGGCAGAGCCGACAGCGCCGCGCCACCAATCAGGAAGCAGAGATACACCAGCGGAATAGACTTACGCAGGCCGCCCATCTTGAAGATGTTCTGTTCGTGGTGGCAGGCCAGGATAACCGAGCCGGATGCCAGGAACAGCAGCGCTTTAAAGAAGGCGTGCGTCATCAGGTGGAAAATCGCCGCATCCCACGCCTGAACGCCAAGCGCCAGGAACATGTAGCCAATCTGGCTCATCGTGGAGTAAGCGAGAACGCGTTTGATGTCGGTCTGTACCAGCGCAGCAAAACCCGCCAGTACCAGCGTGATAGCACCGATAATCCCCACCAGATGCAGGATTTCCGGGGTCATCAGGAACAGGCCGTGCGTACGTGCAATCAGGTAGACACCGGCGGTAACCATCGTCGCAGCGTGGATCAGCGCAGAGACAGGCGTCGGGCCTGCCATCGCATCAGCAAGCCATGTTTGCAACGGCAGCTGTGCAGATTTACCGACCGCACCGCCCAGCAGCATCAGGGTTGCCCACATCAGCATGTTGTTACCGTCTGCAAAGTGCGCAGGCGCCAGTTCCACCATTTCGCGGAAGTTCAGCGTGCCCAGCTCGTTGTAGAGAATGAACAGTGCGAACGCCAGGAATACGTCACCAACACGGGTTACCACGAAGGCTTTCATTGCCGCAGCGCCATTCTTCGGATCGGTATAGTAGAAACCAATCAGCAGATAGGAGCACAGGCCCACGCCTTCCCAGCCGAGGTACATCAGCAGCAGGTTATCCGCCAGCACCAGAACCACCATGCTGGCGATAAACAGGTTGGTGTAGGCGAAGAAACGAGAATAGCCCTCTTCTCCGCGCATATACCAGGAGGCGAACATGTGGATCAGGAAACCGACGCCGGTCACCACGGAGAGCATGGTCAGCGACAGGCCGTCCAGCACCAGGTTGAAACCGATGTTGAAATCACCGACTGACATCCACGTCCACAGCGGCTGGCTGTAAGCCTGCTGGCCATTGGCAAAGAAATCAACGCCAACAAACGCAGTCACCAGCGCGGCCAGACCAATCGACCCGACACCCACGGTAGCGGACAGATTTTCTGACCAACGACCACGAGAAAACGCCAGTAATACAAAGCCAATAAATGGCAGAATAATGGTTAAGGCAAGCATGTTCATCCACGCATCTCACTTACTGAATCGATGTTCAGGTTCTGGCGACGGCGATGAAGTTGCAGCAACAGCGCAAGTCCAATGCTCGCTTCCGCAGCCGCAAGGCTGATGGCGAGAATGTACATCACCTGACCATCGGTCTGGCCCCAGTAGCTTCCGGCGACCACAAAGGCCAGCGCGGAGGCGTTAATCATGATTTCCAGCCCGATCAGCATAAACAGCAGATTGCGGCGGATAACCAGACCGGTCAAACCCAGGACGAATAAAATCGCAGCGAGGATCAGTCCATGTTGTAAGGGGATCATGCGTGCTCCTCCGTTTTTCTTTTCGCGCGGTCATCGGTGCGATTGCTCAGCACCTCACCTGAACGCTCTTCGCGCCCCACGTGGAAGGCCACAACCAGACCCGCCAGCAGCAGCATCGAAGCCAGTTCGACCGCCAGTACATACGGTCCGAACAGGGAAATACCGACTGCTTTCGCGCTGATTGGTGTCCCGTCGATGCCCTGATCGTTAACGCCCAGAATGGCGTAAACAATCACCGCCAGCATGATGGCCGACAGAATCGCCGGTCCAATCCACACCTGAGGTTTCAGCCACTGGCGTTCCTGTTCAATTTCAGAACCACCGAGGTTGAGCATCATTACCACGAATACGAACAGCACCATGATGGCGCCCGCGTAGACGATAATTTCCAGCGCACCCGCGAAGTAAGCGCCTAACGAGAAGAACACCCCGGAAATCGCCAGCAGCGAAATAATCAGATACAGCAGTGCGTGTACCGGATTGGTGTGGGTGATCACCCGCAAGGTTGCGAGAATGGCTATCAGGCCACAGATATAAAAAGCGAACTCCATTGCCCCTCTCCTTACGGTAACAGGCTCTTGACGTCGATAGGCTTAGCTTCGTTCTCTGCTTCGCCCTTATCTTTGCCGTCGATTGCCATACCTGCCATCCGGTAGAAGTTATATTCCGGGTATTTACCCGGACCGGAGATCAGCAGATCCTCTTTCTCGTAAACCAGGTCCTGGCGCTTGTACTCACCCAGCTCGAAATCTGGAGTCAGCTGAATAGCCGTTGTCGGACAGGCTTCTTCGCACAGGCCGCAGAAAATGCAGCGTGAGAAGTTAATGCGGAAAAACTCCGGATACCAGCGGCCATCTTTGGTCTCTGCTTTTTGCAAAGAGATACAGCCTACCGGACACGCTACCGCACACAGGTTACAGGCAACGCAGCGCTCTTCTCCGTCCGGGTCACGGGTCAGAACGATACGACCACGAAAACGGGGCGGTAGATAGACCGGCTCTTCCGGGTACATCTGCGTTTCGCGTTTCGCGAACGCATGCAGGCCGATCATCCAGATACTGCGTACCTGGGTGCCGAAACCTACGAACAATTCTTTTAAGGTCATGGTCTTTGTGTCCCTTATTGCGCCTGCCAGAGAATGACAGCCGCCGTTACCAGCAAGTTGACGAGCGTCAGCGGCAGACAGACTTTCCAGCCGAAGGACATTACCTGGTCATAACGAGGACGCGGTAACGACGCACGAATCAAAATGAACATCATCATGAAGAACGCGGTTTTCAGCGCGAACCAGACGAATGGTGGTAAGAACGGGCCATGCCAGCCACCGAAGAACAGGGTAACCATCAGCGCAGAAATGGTGACGATACCGATGTATTCACCCACGAAGAACAGACCGAATTTCATACCGGAATATTCAATGTGGTAACCGTCGGCCAGTTCCTGCTCGGCTTCTGGCTGGTCAAACGGGTGACGGTGACACACCGCCACGCCCGCGATGGCAAAGGTGACAAAACCAAAGAACTGCGGAATAACGTTCCAGATATCAGCCTGGTTGTTGACGATGTCGGTCATGTTAAATGAACCGGCCTGCGCCACCACGCCCATCAGGGAAAGTCCGAGGAACACTTCGTAGCTCAGCGTCTGCGCAGACGCACGCATCGCACCGAGCAGGGAGTATTTGTTGTTACTGGACCAACCGGCGAACAGCACCGCGTATACCGCGAGGCCCGCCATCATCAGGAAGAACAGGATCCCGATGTTCAGGTCGGCCACTACCCAGTTCGGACTCACCGGCACGATGGCGAAAGCCAGCAGCAGCGAGGTGAAGGCGATCATCGGTGCCAGGGTAAAGATGACGCGATCCGAGAATTTCGGGATCCAGTCTTCTTTAAAGAACATCTTGATCATGTCCGCAACCAGCTGGAGCGAACCGCCCCAGCCAACACGGTTCGGTCCGTAACGGTTCTGGAACAGACCCAGCAGACGACGTTCGCCAAAGCTCATGAATGCCCCGCAGGTGACCACCACCAGCAGGATCACCACCGCTTTGAGAATGCTCAGCAGGATCTCAATCAGATCGGGTGTAATCCAACTCATTGTTGTGCCTCCTGCAGATCCTCAAGACGCGCACCTGCCAGAACCGGCGCGATGCCAGGCATGCCCATCGGCAAACCAACCTGCCCTGCCGTTAATCCTTCAGCGATTTCAACCGGCAGCGTAACCGTGTTGCCATCGTAGCTGAAAGAAACGCGCGTACCGGCATTAACACCCAACTTCGCGGCATCAGCCGGGTTGAGTTTGATGTACGGCTGCGGCATACGGGTCTGGAAGACCGGCGCACGCTGGGACATTTCGTCACTGCCAAACAGATGGTAGTACGGCGCGATACGCCACTGACCATCCTGAGCCTGGAAGCTCGCCGGAACGGTAGTGAAGTAATCCATACCATCCGCAGAAGCTTCGATCAGACGCACGCCCGGATCGCCATGACGCAGTTTACCGCCCACTTCATCCTGGAACTTGTTCCACGCCTGTGGGGAGTTCCAGCCCGGAGCCCAGGCAAACGGAATTTGTGAACGCGGTGCAGACGGCTGGTTGTTCCCTTCCATAGAGAAAGCGAACATGGTGTCTTTGTCCTGCGGTTGACGCGGTTCGTGTACGCTGATGTTGGCGCGCATTGCGGTACGCCCACTGTAGCGGTGCGGTTCACGCGCCAGCTTCTGTCCACGGATACGGAAGCTTGCGTCCGGTGCGGCATCTTTAATGCCCGCCAGCTGCGGCAACTTCTCAACGACCGCGTCGATAACGTGGTCGAGCTGCGTCCAGTCCACTTCACGGCTCTGCACGGTGCTGTGCAGCGAGTGCAGCCAGCGCCAGCTTTCCAGCATTACGGTGTTGCTGTCGTAGTAGGATGGGTCATAGACCTGGAAGAAACGCTGGGCGCGGCCTTCGTTGTTAATCACCGTACCATCGCTTTCGGCGAAGCTTGCAGCGGAAAGCACCAGATGGGCGTTTTCCATAATTGCCGTACGCTGATGGTCAACAACCAGTACCAGCGGCGCTTTCGCCAGCGCGGCATCAACGCGGGCGGCTGAAGCATGGCGATGCAGGTCATTTTCCAGCACCACAACGGCGTCAGCGCGACCTGTTTCCAGCTCGGTCAGCGCATCGTCAAGAGAACCACCGCCCATCATGCCGAGGCCCATGCTGTTAACAGAGCGAGCAATCATGGTGATGCCGACATCTGCGCCACGGCCTTTCAGCGCCTTCGCCACGTTGGCAGCAGCCTGAATCACCTCAGCGCTACCGGCGTTGGTGCCGGAAATAATCAGTGGTTTCTTCGCCCCGGCCAGTGCCTGAACGATAACGTCAATTTTGTTCTGCAGGTCACGGTCGATACCGTCAACCGCCGGCGCGTTGTTATCCAGCGCGTGGGCGATAGCGAAACCTAAACGCGCCTGATCTTCAACCGGCGCACGGTAGGTCCAAGCGGCGATATCGTCCAGACGGGTGTTATCGACGTTGGTGACGAACAGCGGATGCTTGGCACGCTGGCCGATGTTAAGGATTGCTGCGATCTGCCAGTCAGCCACTTTCTGTGCCGCCGCCATTTCGCGAGCTTTACCTTTCACCGCCTGACGCACCGCCAGCGCAACACGCGCACCGGTTTGGGTGACATCTTCGCCCAGTACCAGAACGGCGTCGTAAGATTCTATTTCACGCAGTGCCGGGGTATGAATACCGCCGTCACGCAGCACGCTCAGCGCCAGTTGCAGACGTTCCTGCTCACCCTGGGCGATACCGGTATAGAAGTTATCCGCACCGACCAGTTCACGCAGCGCGAAGTTGCTCTCAACGCTGGCGCGCGGAGAGCCGATACCGATCACTTTCTTCGACTGACGCAGAATATCTGCCGCGCCCTGCATCGCCTGCTCGGCGTTCAGCGTGATCAGATCATCGCCACGACGCTGTACCGGCTGACGCGGACGGTCTTTCAGGTTCACGTAACCATAGCCAAAACGACCACGGTCGCAGAGGAAGTAGTGGTTAACGGTACCGTTGTAGCGGTTTTCGATACGACGCAGTTCACCGTAGCGCTCACCCGGGCTGGTGTTACAGCCAATGGAACACTGCTGGCAGATGCTCGGGGCAAACTGCATATCCCATTTACGGTTATAACGCTCGGAGTGCGTTTTGTCGGTAAACACGCCGGTCGGACAAATTTCTACCAGGTTACCGGAGAATTCGCTCTCAAGCGTACCGTCTTCCGGACGACCGAAGTAGACGTTGTCATGTGCGCCATACACGCCCAGATCCGTGCCATCGGCGTAATCTTTGTAGTAACGTACGCAGCGATAGCAGGCGATGCAGCGGTTCATTTCGTGAGAGATGAACGGCCCCAAATCCTGGTTGCGGTGTGTACGCTTCGTGAAGCGGTAGCGACGGAAGCTATGACCAGTCATGACGGTCATATCCTGAAGGTGGCAGTTACCGCCCTCTTCGCAGACCGGGCAGTCGTGCGGGTGGTTGGTCATCAACCACTCGACGACGCTTTCGCGGAACTGCTTCGCTTCTTCGTCATCAATAGAAATAAAGGTACCTTCGGTGGCCGGTGTCATACAAGACATCACCAGGCGACCACGCGTGTCTTCCGCGTTCTGATATTGCTTCACCGCACACTGGCGGCAAGCACCGACGCTGCCCAGCGCCGGGTGCCAGCAAAAGTATGGAATATCAAGGCCGAGAGACAGACAAGCTTCCAGCAGGTTGTCCGCTCCATTGACCTCATATTCTTTGCCGTCTACATGAATCGTAGCCATAGTCAGCATGCTTCCAGTTGGCTCGGTCAGTGACCAAGCGTTAATCGAATTTCTTTTCCGCTTTATCCTTCAAGCTGCCTCGGCGTTGGCTTCCCTCGCTCACCCCAGTCACTTACTTTAGTAAGCTCAGGGGTTCTCTCGGTTGCCGCCTTGACGCATCTTGAATGCTTTCGCGTAAAACGTTTACCAGCGCTCTTTCAGCAGGTTCGGCTGAATACCACCAATAGCGTGGGTATTGCTGAAGGTCTGCTTAATGCCAGCTTCGAATTCTTCGCGGAAATATTTAATGGCGCTCTGTAGCGGTTCCACCGCACCCGGTGCGTGTGCACAGAAGGTTTTACCCGGGCCGAGGAAACGACACAGTTGCTCAAGTGTCTCGATATCCCCAGGCTGGCCTTCGCCACGCTCCAGCGCACGCAGAATTTTCACACTCCACGGCAGACCATCACGGCACGGCGTACACCAGCCACAGGACTCGCGGGCAAAGAACTCTTCGAGGTTACGCACCAGCCCAACCATGCCAATCTCGTGGTCAACCGCCATCGCCAGCGCGGTGCCCAGACGGCTACCGGCTTTACCAATGCTTTCGAATTCCATCGGCAGGTCGAGATGTGCTTCAGTCAGGAAGTCAGTCCCCGCGCCGCCCGGCTGCCAGGCTTTGAACTTCAGGCCATCGCGCATGCCGCCCGCGTAATCTTCGAGGATTTCACGCGCAGTAGTGCCGAACGGCAGCTCCCACAGTCCCGGATTCTTCACGCGACCAGAGAAGCCCATCAGTTTGGTGCCCGCGTCTTTGCTCTTCGAAATGTTCTGGTACCACTCCACGCCGTTTGCGAGGATAGCCGGTACGTTACACAGGGTTTCGACGTTGTTAACGCAGGTCGGTTTACCCCATGCACCAGAGCTCGCCGGGAACGGCGGCTTGGAGCGCGGGTTCGCACGGCGACCTTCGAGGGAGTTAATCAGTGCAGTTTCTTCACCGCAGATGTAACGCCCTGCCCCGGTGTGCACAAACAGTTCGAAATCGAAACCGGTGCCCATGATGTTTTTGCCAAGCAGACCGGCTTCGGTCGCTTCGGCAATCGCGCGGCGCAGATGCACAGCCGCTTCGATATATTCACCGCGCAGGAAGATGTAACCACGGTACGCTTTCAGCGCAAACGCGGAGATCAGCATGCCTTCCACCAGCAGGTGCGGCAGCTGTTCCATCAACAAGCGGTCTTTATAGGTGCCGGGTTCCATTTCATCGGCGTTACACAGCAGGTAACGGATGTTCATGGATTCGTCTTTCGGCATCAGGCTCCACTTCAGACCGGTGGAAAAGCCTGCGCCGCCGCGCCCTTTCAGGCCAGCGTCTTTTACCTGGTTGACGATTTCATCCGGTGACAGCCCGGTCAGGGCCTTACGCGCACCTTCATAACCGTTCTTGCTACGATATTCGTCCAGCCATACCGGCTGTTTGTCATCACGCAGACGCCAGGTCAGCGGATGCGTTTCGGGAGTACGGATAATGTCTTTCATTTATACCGCTCCAGCAGTTCGGGAATGCCTTCCGGGGTCAGATGAGCGTGAGTATCTTCATCGATCATCATATTCGGCCCCTTGTCGCAGTTCCCCAGGCAACAGGTCGGCAGCAGCGTAAAGCGACCATCAAAGGTCGTCTGCCCCGGCTTGATGTTGAGTTTTTTCTCAAGCGCAGCCTGGATCCCCTGGTAGCCATTGATATGGCACACGACGCTGTCGCAATAGCGGATCACGTGGCGACCGACCGGCTGACGGAAGATCTGGCTGTAGAATGTCGCAACACCTTCGACGTCGCTTGCCGGGATACCCAGCACGTCAGCGATCGCGTAGATCGCCCCATCCGGCACCCAGCCACGCTGCTTCTGAACGATTTTCAGCGCTTCAATGGACGCCGCACGCGGGTCTTCGTAGTGGTGCTTCTCGTGCTCAATCGCTTCACGCTCAGCCGCACTCAGCTCAAAAGCCTCGGTTTGTGGTTGTTGGTTCTCGTGCATAATTAGCGGTCCACATCTGACATAACAAAATCGATACTACCCAGATGGACGATCAGGTCGGACACCAAGCTGCCACGTACCGCTACCGGGATCTGCTGCAGGTGCGCATAGCTCGGGGTACGGATACGGGTACGATAACTCATGGTGCTGCCATCGCTGGTCAGGTAGTAACTGTTAATACCCTTGGTCGCTTCCACCATCTGGAAGGACTCGTTTGCCGGCATAACCGGTCCCCACGAAACCTGCAGGAAGTGGGTGATCAGGGTTTCGATATGTTGCAGCGTGCGCTCTTTCGGCGGCGGCGTCGTCAGCGGGTGATCCGCTTTGAACGGGCCTTCCGGCATGTTATTGAGGCACTGCTCAAGGATGCGCAGACTCTGGCGCAGCTCTTCAACTTTCAGCATCACGCGGGTATAGCAGTCGGATACACCACCGCCAACCGGGACTTCAAAGTCAAAGTTTTCGTAGCCAGAGTACGGACGCGCTTTACGCACGTCGAAATCAATACCGGTCGCACGCAGCGCAGCACCGGTACAGCCCCAGTCCAGCGCTTCTTTCTTGCCGTAAGCGGCAACGCCCTGCGAACGGCCTTTCAGGATGGTGTTACGCAGTGCGGCTTTCTCGTAAGAATCCAGACGTTTTGGCATCCAGTCGAGGAAATCACGCAGCAGTTTGTCCCAACCGCGCGGCAGATCGTGTGCCACACCGCCGATACGGAACCAGGCCGGGTGCATACGGAAACCGGTGATCGCTTCCACGACGTCGTAGATTTTCTGACGGTCGGTAAAGGCGAAAAATACCGGAGTCATCGCGCCGACGTCCTGAATGAACGTGGAGATGTACAGCAGGTGGCTGTTGATACGGAACAGTTCAGAGAGCATGACGCGAATCACGTTGACGCGATCCGGTACGGTAATACCCGCCAGCTTTTCGACTGCCAGCACGTACGGCATTTCGTTCACGCAGCCGCCGAGGTACTCGATACGGTCAGTGTACGGAATATAGCTGTGCCAGGACTGACGTTCGCCCATCTTTTCAGCGCCACGGTGGTGGTAGCCGATGTCAGGTACGCAGTCGACGATTTCTTCGCCATCAAGCTGCAGGACAATACGGAACGCACCATGGGAAGACGGGTGGTTAGGACCGAGGTTGAGGAACATAAAGTCCTCGTTTTCGGTGCTACGCTTCATGCCCCAGTCTTCAGGTTTGAAGGTCAGCGCTTCCATTTCCAGATCCTGTTTGGCTTTAGTCAGCTCAAACGGATCAAATTCGGTCGCACGCGCCGGGTAGTCTTTACGCAGCGGATGGCCTTCCCAGGTATGCGGCATCAGCAGACGCGTCAGGTGCGGGTGACCTTCGATGTCGATGCCAAACATTTCCCAGGTTTCACGCTCATACCAGTTGGCGTTCGGGAACAGTTTGGTGAAAGTCGGTACGCGCAGATCGTTTTCAGACAAAGCCACCTTGAGCATGATATCGCGATTGCGTTCAATGGAGATCAGGTGATAGAAAACGGAAAAATCCGCGGCGGGTAACCCTTCGCGGTGCGTACGCAGACGTTCGTCCATGCCGTGTAAGTCAAACAGCATGACGTAAGGTTTCGGCAGTCTCTTTAAGAAATCGCCAACTTCGAGTAACTGTTCACGCTTGACCCAGACAACGGGTACCCCAGTGCGAGTAGCCTGAACGGTAAAGGCATCCGGCCCAAAACGGTTGCGCAGTTCGCCAATGACCGGGTCATCAAGGTGATCCCGTGTTTGCCATACGGCGTCTTGCGCGGTTAAGTCGGTCATATTGTTCACCATTGCAAATGGTCCGTGGTGGTCGGCAGTGCTTCGCGCTATTTATGTAGTGGTAAGCGAAGGAAGTGCTGCTGCCGACAGGCGCAAATTAAATCTCGTCTGGTGTACGAAGATTCGTTACAGCAATACGTTCGCCGCGTTTACGCTCGCGTTCTGACTGCATATTGGCGCGATAAACGCCCTGATCGCCAACCACCCAGGAGAGCGGACGGCGTTCTTTGCCAATGGAATCTTGCAGCAGCATCAGTGCCTGCATGTACGCTTCCGGACGCGGCGGGCATCCCGGGATGTACACATCGACCGGAATAAATTTATCAACGCCCTGCACTACCGAGTAGATATCGTACATACCGCCGGAGTTGGCGCAGGCGCCCATGGAAATAACCCATTTCGGTTCCAGCATCTGATCGTAGAGGCGCTGAATAACCGGGGCCATTTTGGTAAAGCAGGTTCCGGCTACGACCATCAGGTCAGCCTGACGCGGCGATGCACGCAATACTTCTGCACCAAAACGGGCCACGTCATGCACGGCGGTAAACGAGGTCACCATCTCTACGTAGCAGCAGGAAAGGCCAAAGTTATATGGCCAAATTGAGTTTTTACGGCCCCAGTTAACCATGTCATGCAGTTTGCCCATGAACACGTTTTTGTTAACTTCCTGCTCCAGGGGGTCGGTTACGATCTCCTGTTTTTGCAGGGGGTAACGGTCGTTCTCACCGTTAGGATCTATGCGGGTGAGCGTATAATCCATCTTAATGCCTCGCGGTTAGCGTTGACGATTAGCGATACTGTTCGTTTCCGGGTTCATACGCTCGCGGCGTGAACGCGCGGGCGTCCAGTCCAGCGCGCCAATACGCACCAGATAAACCAGACCTGCCAGTAACACAAAAATAAAAATTGCAGCTTCCACAAAGCCAATCCAACCGCTTTCACGGATAGAGGTTGACCATGCGAACAGATACAGCGCTTCAACGTCGAAGATAACGAAGAACATGGCTACCAGATAAAACTTGGCAGACAGGCGCAAGCGGGCGGTGCCGACCGAGTCGATACCTGATTCAAACGGCACGTTTTTAGATCTCGCGCGCGCGCGACCACCTAAAAACCAGCCGCCGACGAGCATCAGGCAGCACAGGCCAATGGCGACAATAAGAAAGATAGCGAATGCCCAGTGATGAGCGATGACTTCAGTGGATGTTGACATACTCATTGCTTACTCATCAAAAGTAGCGCCAAATTCTCTGCTCTTTTCGGCAGATGAACGCCACATCGATTCATGGGGAGGAATAAAAAAAACCTTACAATCACTGTGAAAAATCATTTTAGACAGCTAATTGATGGGGTTTTTTACTCCTTTCTATAACCTTTTGTCAACTTTAACAAAAGTTTCCTCACATTATTTTACACAACTCCAACACCATTAACATAAAGTGCTATTTAGACCCATTTCGATCGCGTCATCGGTCATTTTTAATGTTGTTGAATCGTGTCCGTAGTGAAGTAAAAAAATGATACCCGTCTATTTTGACAGGAATTCACACAGATGCCTCCCCCTAAATGGGAGTATTTTCTTGATCTGTGACACGCTTTTGTTAATTCACCATAAAAAACAGCAACAATTTCTCTAGTTTTTTAACATGAAAATGAATAGCGCCTCGAGTGATTGTTTTTTGCACTATTTGTAGGTGATTTTTTTACCTACTGATTTTGTTAAGTTTTGGTATACAAAATGCCATCTCCGACCATTATTTGCATAAAAAAAGAGCCACTGGATGTTTTTTCATCACCAGCGACTCTTTTTTGCACTTACATTTTATAACGATTATTTATGGTACATCACTCAAAGTCGCCTTCGACAATCAGCGAATCGTCTCCCCCTTCAGGGGTAAACTGGTTGTATTGCCAGGGATTTTGATAGGTCTGCATCGACTTAAAGATCACCTGAGCCAGCTCATTTTGTGATGCAGGGTCGCAGCACAGCAAGTACTCCGTTTCCGGCAACGGTGGCAATCCGTCCGCCGCGCCCAGTACGCGTAAATCCGGGCTCATCATTTCTACAGGACGGGCAGTCACGCCCAACCCCGCCTTCACTGCCGCACGAACAGCCGCTAATGTTGAAGCAACATAGGCCAGACGCCACGGGATCTGTGCAGCGTTCAGCGTTGCCAGTACCATATCGCGGAACGGACTCGGATCATCCAGCAGCACCAGCGGCACCGGCTCACCTTTTTGTAAAATATATTCGGCCGCACAATACCAGTGCGTAGGTGAGGTACGCAGATTCAGACACTCAAAATCGCCTGGCCGGTTGGTTGTCACCACCAGATCAACGTCTTGTGACTTCAGCATATCCACCATGTAAGCGTTGCGTTTCACTCTGACATCCAGCGCAAGCTTCGGATAAACCGAACTTATCCGGTTCAGCAGAAAAGGAAGGATAGTATCCGCTGACTCATCAGAAGCGCCAATAGTTAACACTCCCTGAAGATTGTTAAACATCAATGATGAGCATGCCTCATCATTAAAACGCAATATTTTTCTGGCGTAACCCAGCAACTGAATCCCATGCTCGGTCAGTAGTTTGTTACGTCCATGGCGCGCGAACAACTCTTTCCCCACAAGTTGTTCGAGACGTTGCATTTGCTGACTCACCGCAGACTGAGTGCGACATACCGCAGCTGCCGCAGCCGCGAAGGTATTCAGATCGGCAACGGCAACGAAGGTTCTCAGCAGATCGAGATCGAGGTTAATTATCGGACGATTTGCATTTATCATAATTTTTCACTTACTCGCGGGTCATACCGGGTTAATGCTGTGCATTCAGAAACAAACAACTCCATTTGTAATGGGCCTCCCTCGCAGTTTCACCAGGTGTAACCAGGTGAAAATAAGGATGTATTTGCTTTAACAAACGAAACAATTCCCTTTCAGCGCTATATAATACCCGTGACACTCATCGGAATATAGCAACGAGAAAGAGTCATTTTTTTAGCTGTTGGATGATTCTGACTAATGGAAAACATGTAAATTTTGTAAATTTGAAAAATAGTTAACGAACACTAATTTACACATTAAAAACTAACTTTTCAGTATGTTAGAAACTCTTAACTAACATTAGAATTATCGCAAAACACAAGTTGCGTACCATTTCATGGGACTTATCTTAACCTAAAACCACTATATTTATAAGTGTTATCGCGAATTAATCGAAGCAAAAAGGTGATAACTCAGACTGGCAGTTTTCGTATTATTAACGCGTTCAATAAATACTGTTTAAATATTAAATAATAATTAATTAAGAATGCCACCATTCATTAATTATACTTAACAATAGATTCACACCGCGTCGTTGTCAGATCAGGCCGATAACAGTTTGTCAGGCTCAAACCTCAGTATTTTCGAATTGCGCAATACAGCAGATACTCCCGACCGCGCCCCGTTTTGCACATCTCACTATTTTTACCAAAACAAATCACCATACCCTAGCCGCCACATCGAAACATATAACCACAAAATCAAAAATATCAAGATTATAATTCTATATTAATTTCATTATTTAGTTATTAACAGTTAATTATAACATCGCAACTTTCGAAATCTTCTACTAAAGACCCTTCAAAACTCACCGTCGGGGGAGTACATTGTTCTGTGCTGACTTCCACGGCAGGGAGTGGCATTCACAGCTAAAAAGGTCAAGATTCATGTCCCCCATTGAAAAATCCAGCAAATTAGAAAATGTCTGTTATGACATTCGTGGCCCGGTTCTGAAGGAAGCAAAGCGCCTGGAAGAAGAAGGCAATAAAGTTCTGAAACTCAACATCGGCAACCCTGCGCCATTCGGGTTTGAAGCACCAGATGAAATTCTGGTCGATGTGATCCGCAATTTGCCTACCGCACAAGGGTATTGCGATTCAAAAGGTCTTTATTCAGCCCGCAAAGCGATCATGCAGCATTACCAGGCCCGCGGGATGCGCGATGTTACCGTGGAGGACATTTATATCGGTAACGGCGTTTCTGAATTAATCGTTCAGGCGATGCAGGCGTTGCTGAACAGTGGGGACGAAATGCTGGTTCCTGCACCTGATTACCCGCTGTGGACAGCGGCAGTATCGCTCTCTGGCGGTAATGCCGTGCACTACCTGTGTGATGAATCGTCAGACTGGTTCCCGGACCTTGATGATATTCGGGCAAAAATCACCCCGCGCACTCGTGGGATCGTCATCATTAACCCAAACAACCCTACCGGCGCCGTTTACTCTAAAGAGCTGCTGATGGAGATAGTTGAGATTGCTCGCCAGAACAACCTCATTATCTTTGCTGACGAGATTTATGACAAAATTCTCTATGATGATGCCGAGCATCACTCAATTGCGGCAATGGCCCCGGATCTGCTGACTATTACCTTCAATGGCCTGTCAAAAACTTATCGTGTTGCGGGGTTCCGCCAGGGTTGGATGGTACTGAACGGACCGAAGAAACATGCCAAAGGGTATATTGAAGGTCTTGAAATGTTGGCCTCCATGCGTTTATGCGCCAACGTTCCAGCGCAACACGCCATTCAAACCGCGCTGGGTGGATACCAGAGCATCAGCGAATTTATCATGCCAGGCGGACGTTTGTATGAACAGCGCAACCGGGCCTGGGAATTACTTAATGATATTCCGGGCGTCTCCTGCGTGAAGCCACGCGGCGCGCTGTATATGTTCCCGAAAATTGATGCCAAACGCTTCAATATTCACGACGACCAGAAGATGGTTCTCGACTTTCTGCTGCAGGAAAAAGTCCTGCTGGTTCAGGGAACGGCTTTCAACTGGCCGTGGCCGGATCATTTCCGTATCGTCACACTGCCGCGTATTGACGATATCGAAATGTCGCTAAGTAAATTCGAGCGCTTCCTGTCAGGCTATCACCAGTTGTAATTAAACAAAGGCTGTCGGACCAGTATGACGAGTATTTGCATCTGACAGCCTTCTCTGCGCACAATGACTCTTAGGTTGCCATCATATAAGGGTCGTTATGAAGCAGAGCCATTTTTTTGCCCACCTATCCCGTCTGAAGCTCATTAACCGCTGGCCGCTGATGCGCAACGTGCGCACCGAAAACGTGTCTGAACACAGTCTGCAGGTTGCCATGGTTGCTCATGCGCTGGCCGCGATCAAAAACCGTAAATTTGGTGGTCAGGTAAATGCTGAGCGTATTGCCCTGCTGGCGATGTATCACGATGCGTCAGAGGTGTTAACCGGCGATCTCCCTACCCCAGTGAAATATTTCAACTCGCAGATTGCTCAGGAATATAAAGCAATAGAGAAAATTGCCCAGCAAAAACTGGTCGATATGGTTCCCGACGAGTTGCGGGATATTTTTGCACCACTCATTGATGAACATGCCTTAAGTGAAGAAGAAAGATCGATTGTTAAACAGGCAGATGCCCTGTGCGCGTATCTGAAGTGCCTGGAGGAACTCTCCGCCGGTAACAACGAATTTCTGCTGGCGAAAACGCGTCTGGAAAAAACGCTGGAGTCACGACGCAGCGAAGAGATGGACTACTTTATGGACGTGTTCGTCCCAAGCTTTCACCTCTCATTAGATGAAATCAGTCAGGATTCACCGCTTTAAGCGATTTTGCCGGATGGCGGCTAACGCCTTATCCGGCCTACAGGTAGCGTGATATCCGTAGGCCTGATAAGCGCATCGCCATCAGGCGTTTACTGCGGCGGTCAAAACGGGAACAGCATCGGGATCATCACCACGCACACTGCCATGACAATCACCGTAAACGGTACGCCAATCTTCACGAAGTCGCTAAAGCTGTAGTTACCCGGCCCCAACACCAGCGTGTTAACAGGTGAAGACACCGGTGTCATAAAGGCGGCAGAAGCCGCCATCGCAATCACCATCGCAAAAGGATACGGCGAAACGCCCATCGACTTTGCCGCCGCCAGCGCAATCGGCGCCATCAGCACCGCTGTTGCGGTATTCGAGATAAATAAACCAATGGTCGCACACAGGACAAACAGGCAGCCCAGCATCATATACGGGCCGTACCCACCACCAACGTCCATTAGCCCTTTCACCACCAGATCGACGCCGCCCGTTTTCTGTAACGCCAGCGCAAAAGGCATCATCCCGACAATCAAAATAATGCTTGGCCAGTGGATCGCCTTATAGGCGCTCTCTGCATCAATACACCGGAATTTCCCCATCAGCAGGCAGGCGATAATTGCGGCCACCGTATTGGGTATTTCATCCGTCAGCATTAACGCAACCATCAGAACCAGGCAGAAAATCGCGTGCGGTGCCTGGCTGTGCGCCGGAGACGCTTCACTGACTTCGACCGGCATGTTCAACACCACAAAGTCGCGGCCTTTTTTACCCAACGATGTGATAAGTTTCCAGTTACCCACGACCAGAATGATATCGCCCATCAGCAACGGTTCATCCACTACCGCGCCGTCCATCGCCGTACCATCACGCTTCACCCCGACGACATTCAGGCCGTAACGCGTACGAAACGCGATTTCCCTTACCGTTTTACCGATTAATTCTGATTCCGGGATCAACGAAATCTCAGCCATCCCCACATCAAGCGCCTGTTCGGAAAAATACTCGCCGCGCAGCACCATCGGCTCCAGCAATTGTTCACTGCAGAATTCGCGCAGATCAACATCAGCGGCGGACATATCAATGAGCAAAACGTCACGGGCACGGAACTCAGAGACCCCATTAACGTCCACAATTACGCGCCGAAAGCGACGCCAGCGCTCAACACCAATCACGTTCGCCCCGTAGCGCTCACGCAGCTTCAGGTCGTCAAGACGCTGGCCAATCATCGGCGAGCCGGGACGAATAGCCAGGCGGCGGGCGCGCCCCGTCAGACGATACTCTTTGATAAGATCGCGAAAGGTCCGGCGTTTCCAGCCATCCCCCTGTTGCCCGGAGTCCTCACCTTTGAGCATAAAACGCATCAGCAGCATGTAAATGATGCCGAGCACCAGAACAACCAGCCCAAGCGGGGTCACGCTGAAAAAGCTGAAACCGTTGAGTCCCTCGCGCAGTAACTCACTGTTGACGACCAGGTTGGGCGGCGTCGCCACCAGCGTCATCATGCCGCTGATAAGCCCCGCGAAGCTAAGCGGCATCATCAGACGCGAGGGCGAGGTTTGCATGCGCATAGATACGCTTAAAACAACAGGAATAAAAATCGCGACTACGCCGGTGGAACTCATAAAGGCACCGAGCCCGGCGACGGTGATCATCAGCAAAACCAGCATTTTGACTTCACTACTGCCGGCCACCTTCACCAGCCATGCCCCCATCACCGTTGCCACCCCGGTACGCACCAGGCCGTCACCAATGATAAATAAAGCCGCAATCAAAATAACGTTAGGATCGCTGAAACCCGAAAAAGCCTCTGAGATGCTCAGTGTTCCACTCAGAACAAAGGCAATGATGACCAACAGAGCAACTGCATCCATACGCACTCTGCCAGTGGCAAACAAAACGACGGCAATCGCCAGCAATGAGAGAACCCATATCAATTCACCGTTCACAACATATCCTTGTTAAATGAGAGGGATGAGTCGATTCTGCCATAAAAAAGCCCCAACAATCTGGGGCTAAATCATGATCAGGTATTTCTTACTACGACCACATTTCCGTTGGGTTGCTTGGTCACGGAAATCTGTTCCAGACTGGTCAACGAAAAGTCGACCTCATCCAGACGCGGCGTGTCCGCAGGCGCATTGACCGCGATCACATGACACCCAGCCGCCAGTCCTGAAAGCACACCAGCGGGCGCATCTTCAACCACGGTACACTCTTGCGGTGCGAGACCCAGCAGTTGAGCGCCTAACAGATAAGCGTCTGGTTCTGGTTTCCCTCTTTTTACCCGTTCGGCGGTGACAAACACTTCAGGCGCGGGAAGCCCCGCGACACGATGGCGCGCTCGTGCGACTGGCATAGAACCGGAGGTCACAATCGCCCACGGAATACCCGCTTTATTGAGGTGGTTGAGCAACTCAACAGCCCCCGGCAGCGCGGTGATCCCAGCGGTTTCCGTCGCTTCGATCTGCTCAAGACGGGTGAACTCCGCAGCGATCTCAGCCTCAGATTTGCCCACCATAAAGTGTCGCAGAGAGGTAATGGCCTGCTTGCCATGAATAAAGCCGAGCACCTCGTCGTGATCGAGGCCAAAACGATCGGCCCAGTTGCACCACGCGCGTTCTACTGCGGGTAAGGAATCGACCAGCGTTCCATCCAGATCAAACAGAAAACCTTTGCACTGCACGCTCGCCCCCTCAGGCATTAATGATTTGGTTAATTTCATTCGCGCTCAGGTGATACTGGCGCGGGCAAGAGTGCCAGACGTTCAACATACGCTGATATTTTTCCCACATCGGGGTCTGGGCGTTGAAGCCATGCGTACCCGCATCAAAGTGGGTATAGCGACCTTCCACATTGACCATAAAGCGAACGTATCCGAGGAAACGGGCTTCCGTTGCAGCGTCAAAACCGAGGAAGGTCACGCGGCGCTCATCAATGGCCTGTGCATCCTTAAGATTAGTCCAGGACACATGTAATGCGTGATACATCTCCATAATATCGATAATCGTACGGCAGGTTTCTTCCGTCAGCTCACCAAACTCACGATCCAGCTCGCGCATCTGCAAACCGTAACCGCGTTCAATAATCGTCTGCAAACGACGATAACGCTCGGCGTTAGTGGGATCGAGCATAGTCATCATTTTGTACTGATTCGACAAAATCAGACGTTGAGCGTTGGTCATTTCCATTTGGGACTCCTGTATCACTACTACTGCGATGAAAAAAAAGAAGGCATCTTGTGCCTTCTTTTATATGCGTAATCAGGGGTCAATTACAAATCATCGAGGAAAGTTTTATCCAGTTGTTTGAAGGCACGCTTAAGCGTGTCAGCCAGCGCCTGGTAATCAGGCTTCCCTTCAACCGGCGATAACGCCTGTCCGGCTTCTTGTAATTTCCCCCGAACTTCGTAGAACCAGTTGAGAATCGAAGGCGGCAGCGGTGTCACGGAACGCTTACCCAACCACCACATGCCCTGCATTGGCAGGCTCAGCGCAAATAGCGCCGTTGCCACAGCCGGTCCCAACTGACCACCCAACGCAATTTGCCAGCATAAGGTGAAGACGGCGATAGGCGGCATAAAACGGATTGCGTAACGTGTCATACGGATCACGCGGTTCTCTACAAACACGGGCGCGAGGCGCTTTTCCATTGGCCACGTCTTCGCGTAGTGCTGTCCCCGGCGGAACAAGCTAAAAAAATTGACGGAACGATTATCCGGTGTCGACATGGCGGTTACCTCAACTTCACATATAAAAATTAAAAAATTTGTGCAAAACAACAACTACAAAGGACATCGTTCAAAACATTTTGTCTTTGATACCCACATTCAGGTATCCTGTGCCGGCCTGTAAGGCCTTTAGTCCAAAATCATTGAGTCGTCAAATTGACACATAGTATGCCATTGGCTGAAAAATACGCAAAATGACATAGACTCAAAGGTATTTATTCCATCGTGCCCAAAAAGACCCTGGCGCATGATGTTAATCATAAACGTCGGTGTCATCATGCGCTACGCTCTATGACTCCCTGACGTTTTTTTAGCCACGTATCATAAATAGGTACTTCCATGTCGAGTAAGTTAGTACTGGTTCTGAACTGCGGTAGCTCCTCACTGAAATTTGCCATCATCGATGCAGTAAACGGTGAAGAATACCTTTCTGGTTTAGCCGAATGTTTCCATCTCCCAGAAGCACGTATCAAATGGAAAATGGATGGCGGTAAACAAGAAGCGGCTTTAGGTGCAGGCGCCGCTCACAGTGAAGCGCTGAATTTTATCGTTAATACTATTCTGGCACAAAAACCAGAACTGTCTGCTCAGCTGACTGCGATTGGTCACCGTGTTGTTCACGGCGGCGAAAAATACACCGGCTCTGTAGTTATCGACGATTCCGTTATTCAGGGTATCAAAGATGCAGCCTCTTTTGCACCGTTGCACAACCCTGCACACCTGATCGGTATCGCTGAAGCGCTGAAATCCTTCCCGAATCTGAAAGACAAAAACGTGGCCGTATTCGACACCGCGTTCCATCAGACTATGCCGGAAGAATCTTACCTCTATGCCCTGCCGTACAGCCTGTACAAAGAGCATGGCGTTCGTCGTTACGGCGCGCACGGTACCAGCCACTTCTTCGTGACTCAGGAAGCGGCAAAAATGCTGAACAAACCGGTTGATGAACTGAACATAATCACTTGCCACCTAGGCAACGGCGGTTCTGTTTCTGCAATCCGTAACGGTAAATGTGTTGATACCTCCATGGGTCTGACCCCGCTGGAAGGTCTGGTGATGGGTACGCGTTCCGGTGACATCGACCCGGCGATCATCTTCCACCTGCACGACACCCTGGGCATGAGCGTTGACCAGATCAACAAAATGCTGACCAAAGAGTCTGGCCTGCTGGGTCTGACCGAAGTCACCAGCGACTGCCGTTATGTTGAAGACAACTACACCACCAAAGAAGACGCTAAACGTGCAATGGACGTTTACTGCCACCGTCTGGCGAAATACATCGGTTCCTACACCGCGCTGATGGATGGTCGTCTGGATGCGGTTGTCTTCACCGGTGGCATTGGTGAAAACGCCGCGATGGTTCGTGAACTGTCTCTGGGCAAACTGGGCGTTCTGGGCTTCGAAGTTGACCACGAACGTAACCTGGCCGCACGTTTCGGCAAATCTGGTTTCATCAACAAAGAAGGTACCCGTCCTGCGGTGGTTATCCCAACCAACGAAGAACTGGTTATCGCGCAAGACGCGAGCCGTCTGACTGCCTGATTTCACACCGCCAGCCTAGCTGGCGGTGCTGTTTTGTAACCCGTCTAAATTGGCGGTAACGAAAGAGGATAAACCGTGTCCCGTATTATTATGCTGATCCCTACCGGAACCAGCGTCGGCCTGACCAGCGTCAGCCTTGGCGTGATCCGTGCTATGGAACGCAAAGGCGTTCGTCTGAGCGTCTTTAAGCCTATCGCTCAGCCTCGTGCCGGTGGCGATGCGCCTGACCAGACTACCAGCATCGTGCGTGCTAACTCTTCTCTGCCAGCCGCTGAGCCGCTGAAGATGAGCCACGTTGAATCTCTGCTGTCCAGCAATCAGAAAGATGTGCTGATGGAAGAGATTATCGCGAACTACCACGCGAACACTAAAGACGCTGAAGTTGTACTGGTTGAAGGCCTGGTCCCAACCCGTAAACATCAGTTCGCGCAGTCTCTGAACTACGAAATCGCGAAAACGCTGAACGCGGAAATCGTCTTCGTCATGTCTCAGGGTACCGATACCCCGGAACAGCTGAACGAGCGTATTGAACTGACTCGTAGCAGCTTCGGCGGCGCGAAAAACACCAACATCACCGGCGTAATCGTTAACAAACTGAACGCACCGGTTGATGAGCAGGGCCGTACTCGCCCGGATCTGTCTGAGATTTTCGACGACTCTTCCAAAGCGAAAGTGATCAAAGTTGATCCGGCTAAACTGCAGGAGTCCAGCCCGCTGCCGGTTCTGGGCGCGGTGCCGTGGAGCTTCGATCTGATCGCCACCCGTGCAATCGATATGGCGCGTCACCTGAACGCCACCATCGTGAACGAAGGCGATATCAATACCCGTCGCGTGAAGTCTGTGACTTTCTGCGCACGCAGCATTCCGCACATGCTGGAACACTTCCGCGCAGGTTCTCTGCTGGTGACTTCCGCTGACCGTCCGGACGTGCTGGTTGCTGCATGCCTGGCAGCGATGAACGGCGTGGAAATCGGCGCCCTGCTGCTGACTGGCGGCTATGAAATGGACGCGCGCATCACTAAACTGTGCGAACGTGCATTCGAAACTGGCCTGCCGGTATTCATGGTCAACACCAATACCTGGCAGACCTCTCTGAGCCTGCAGAGCTTCAACCTGGAAGTTCCGGTTGACGATCACGAGCGTATTGAGAAAGTTCAGGAATACGTTGCTAACTACATCAACGCCGACTGGGTTGAATCTCTGACCGCAACGTCTGAGCGCAGCCGTCGTCTGTCTCCACCAGCGTTCCGCTACCAGTTGACCGAACTGGCGCGTAAAGCGGGCAAACGCGTTGTTCTGCCGGAAGGCGACGAACCGCGTACCGTTAAAGCGGCCGCTATCTGTGCTGAACGCGGTATCGCAACCTGCGTTCTGCTGGGTAACCCGGATGAGATCACCCGCGTTGCGGCGTCTCAGGGCGTTGAACTGGGCGCTGGCGTTGAAATCGTTGACCCGGAAGTGGTTCGCGAAAGCTACGTTGCACGCCTGGTCGAGCTGCGTAAAAACAAAGGTATGACCGAAACCGTTGCCCGCGAACAGCTGGAAGACAACGTCGTTCTCGGCACCCTGATGCTGGAACAGGACGACGTTGACGGTCTGGTTTCTGGTGCAGTTCACACCACCGCGAATACCATTCGTCCACCGCTGCAGCTGATCAAAACTGCACCGGGCAGTTCTCTGGTATCCTCCGTGTTCTTCATGCTGCTGCCGGATCAGGTTTACGTTTACGGCGACTGCGCGATCAACCCGGATCCAACCGCAGAACAGCTGGCAGAAATCGCGATTCAGTCCGCTGAATCCGCGATTGCCTTCGGTATCGAACCGCGCGTAGCAATGCTCTCCTACTCCACCGGTACTTCTGGTGCAGGTAGTGACGTAGAGAAAGTTCGCGAAGCGACCCGTCTGGCACAGGAAAAACGTCCTGACCTGATGATCGACGGCCCGCTGCAGTACGATGCTGCCGTTATGGCTGACGTTGCGAAATCCAAAGCGCCGAACTCTCCGGTTGCCGGTCGCGCTACCGTGTTCATCTTCCCGGATCTGAACACCGGTAACACCACCTACAAAGCGGTACAGCGTTCTGCCGACCTGATCTCCATCGGGCCGATGCTGCAGGGTATGCGCAAGCCGGTGAACGACCTGTCTCGTGGCGCGCTGGTAGACGATATCGTCTACACCATCGCTCTGACCGCGATCCAGTCTTCCCAGCAGCAGCAGTAATTTGCTGCGTGTGCCGGATGCTTTATCCGGCAACACATCCTGCTTATCAAACCGGAAATAGCTAATATTTCCGGTTTTTTTATATCTGTTTTTCCCATTTGCATAATCTGAAACATTTATCAGGATGCGCTGCATCAATGAATAACTATTCTCCTGTTTGCATACTTACCCTCTTTTGCATTGCAACAGGGATAGTCTTTGATGTCAGCAGTAACAGAAACACGGCCAGCCAAAAAGTGGGCGATGCCCGACACGCTGGTGATAATTTTTTTCGTCGCCATTTTAACCAGTCTGGCGACCTGGGTTGTTCCCGTCGGGATGTTCGACAGTCAGGAAGTGCAGTATCAGGTTGATGGGCAAACCAAGACCCGCAAGGTTGTTGATCCCCACTCATTCCGTATTCTGACCAATGAAGCCGGTGAAGAGCAGTATCACCCGGTTAAGTTCTTTACCACCGGTGACGAAAGTCCTGGTCTGATGAACTTCCCGTTTGAAGGGTTAACCTCCGGTTCTAAATTCGGTACTGCCGTTGGCATCATTATGTTTATGCTGGTGATTGGCGGTGCGTTTGGCATCGTGATGCGCACCGGAACCATTGATAACGGCATCCTGGCGCTCATCCGCCATACCCGGGGTAACGAGGTCTTGTTTATCCCGGTGCTGTTTATTCTCTTCTCATTGGGTGGCGCGGTATTTGGCATGGGGGAAGAGGCTGTCGCCTTTGCCATTATCATCGCGCCGCTGATGGTACGCTTAGGTTACGACAGTATCACCACCGTGCTGGTGACCTACATTGCCACCCAAATTGGCTTTGCCAGTTCGTGGATGAACCCATTCTGTGTGGTTGTCGCACAGGGTATTGCCGGTGTCCCTGTGCTCTCGGGTTCGGGTCTGCGCATCGTGGTGTGGGTTGTGGCGACGATGATCGGCTTGACGTTCACGCTGGCCTACGCGGCGCGCATCAAAAAGAATCCGCTGCTGTCACGCGTGCATGAATCAGACCGCTTCTTCCGCGAACAGCAGGATGAGGTCATTGAGCGCCGCTTCACGCTCGGCGACTGGCTGGTACTGATGGTGCTGACGGGCGTGATCGTGTGGGTCATTTGGGGCGTTATCGTCCACGCGTGGTTTATCCCGGAGATTGCCAGCCAGTTCTTCACTATGGGGTTGGTGATTGGCATTATTGGCGTCGTCTTTCGGCTCAACGGCATGACGGTTAACATCATGGCGTCCTCATTTACTGAGGGTGCGCGTATGATGATTGCCCCTGCCCTGCTGGTTGGTTTTGCCAAGGGGATATTGCTGCTGGTAGGCAATGGTGAAGCGGGCGATGCCAGCGTACTGAATACCCTGCTGCACAGCATCGCCAACGGCATTAGCGGTCTGGATAACGCCATTGCGGCGTGGTTTATGCTGCTGTTCCAGGCGGTATTTAATTTCTTCGTTACCTCCGGCTCCGGTCAGGCTGCGTTGACCATGCCGCTGCTGGCACCGTTGGGCGATCTGGTTGGCGTCAACCGTCAGGTCACCGTTCTGGCATTCCAGTTTGGTGACGGATTCAGTCATATTATCTATCCTACGTCGGCATCACTGATGGCAACGTTAGGCGTTTGTCGGGTGGATTTTCGTAACTGGCTGAAGGTAGGCGCCACGCTGTTGGGACTGCTGTTTATTATGTCCAGCGTGGTGGTGATTGGCGCGCAGATAATGGGCTACCATTAAACAACAAGGCCGGATAATGCGCATCAGCGGCTTATCCGGCCTACAACGACGCCCGATCCCGTCACCCAGGATCGGCGGTGCTGAATTTACTCAGCTTCTTCGTGTTTTTCGGCTTTCGCACTTTCATTCTTGGCGTTGCGGGTCATCCACAGCGCCAGTGCCTTCAGTGAGTCCGGTGTAAATTCATCACAGCGCGCGGTAATTTCTTCCGGCGTCAGCCAGCACACTTCACTAATTTCTTCTTCCTGCAGCGCAAACGGTCCGTGAGAAACGCAGCTAAACAGCCCGCCCCAGACGCGACAGTTCTGGTCTTCAAAATAAAACTGACCGTGCTCGGCAAACGGGACACCGGCAATGCCCAATTCTTCTTCAGCTTCACGACGCGCGGAGTCCAGAAGCTGCTCATCAGCCTGAACAACCCCCCCCGCGGTAGCATCCAGCATACCGGGCATAAAGTCCTTTGTCTCAGTGCGACGCTGAACCAGAATTTTACCCATACCATCGTGTACAACGATATACGTTGCACGGTGGCGCAAGCATTGTGCCCGCATTTGTTCCCGGCTGGATTGTGCGATGACTTCATTGTCTTCATTCACAATATCCACCCATTCAGTACTTGCCAAACGACGCTGTTCCACCATCAGGAAACCTTCTTTTTTCTAGCGCTCTTACGGCGCGTTTACGTTTGTGGGGTAACTTACGGATTAATCTCGACCTGCGCAATAATACTTTGATCATTGAGTGCCATCACGCTGAGAACATTATCATCCAGAATCCCGTAGCTTGCCGTAAATCCCCCTTTCGGGATGCTTACCGAACCGGGGTTAAACTGGTAGATATCCCCACGTCGCTCTGCCACCGGCAGATGCGTATGTCCATAAACCAGCACATCGCCGGCGTTGAGCGGTGGTAAGTTATCCGGACCAAAAAGATGTCCGTGCGTCAGAAAGAGTCGCTGGTTGTCAGTCAGAATTTGCTGCCACGGCGCGGTTATTGGAAAATGCAGAAGCATCTGATCCACTTCGCTGTCGCAATTACCACGTACCGCAATTATCCGCGACGCCTGCTCATTCAAACGCTCGGCGACCTGCGCTGGCGCGTAGCCCTCTGGCAGCGCATTACGCGGCCCATGGTTCAATACATCGCCCAGTATCACCAGCCATTGCGCACCGCTTTGGGCAAACCGTTCAAGTACGCATTCCGTAGCCGGCAACGAACCATGAATGTCCGATGCGAACATCAGTTTCATCACTCACCCCTCGTTGAAAAATACCTTTCAATGATACTGGATTACGTCCCTACTTTCAGCAGGAACGCTTCGCTGAAAGCGCGATAAAACGTTGTACCGAAGCGCGTTGCCACTGGAAGGTGGCATACTCTGCGAGCTGTTCCGGTACATCATCGCCATTCAGAACCAGTCGATTAAGCATTAGCGCTAAATCGCTGTCTGCGATACACCATTCACCAAACAAATTCTGCTTACCGTGCGCCAGTAAACTGCCCGCCGTGGCAAACAATTTTTCCGCACTGGCCCTTCCTGCTTCCGTCAACGGACCTTTCTTCACGCCAGCAAAAACCACATCCGTCGAACGCTCTTCCCGGATAGGCATCAGATCGCTACGGAGCCAGGCCTGAACCTGGCGGGCGCGAGCCCGTTTTTGTAGATCGTGCGGATAAATGCGCTCCCATTGTGGTGGAGCGAAACGCTCTTCCAGGAACTCGGCAATCGCCGAGGATTCACTCAGTTCAAAACCGTCAATGTCAAGAACCGGTACGCGCCGCGTCAGCGCATACCCTTGCCATGAAGGTTGCAAGTGTTCGCCACTATTGAGGTTGACAGTTTTCAGCGTAAAAGGCAGCCCTTTCTCTTGCAGAGCGACATAAACAGACAGTACATAAGGGGAGAAAAAGTTGGCATCTGACCACAGCGTAATTGCAGGTTTGCTCATAATGTCCTCTGAAGTGTATTGGCTTTCTTTCAAAATATAGAGTCTTTCTCTCGCTGTCACTTGATGAAAACTCACACACGTCGGCAGCTTCTATACTTGTAGTGACCCGGTTCATGACAAAACGGACGCTGAAAATGATCGACCTCTACTACACTCCATCGCCAAACGGGCACAAAATCACACTGTTTCTCGAAGAGGCGCAGTTAAAATACCGTCTGATTCATGTAGATATCAGCAGAGGCAGCCAGTTCCGCCCTGACTTTTTGCTGATTTCACCGAATAATAAAATTCCGGCCATCATCGACTGCGCCCCGGAGGATGGCGGAAAACCCATTAGCCTGTTTGAGTCTGGCGAGATTTTACTCTACCTGGCGGAAAAGAGCGGTAAGCTACTCAGCGGCGAATTACGCGAGCGCCACACCACGCTGCAGTGGCTCTTCTGGCAGGTTAGCGGACTTGGGCCAATGCTGGGACAAAATCATCACTTCAGCCACTTCGCACCGCAGACTATCCCCTACGCCATTGAACGGTATCAGGTGGAAACCCAGCGACTGTACAACGTCATGAATAAACGCCTGGAAATATCACCCTGGCTGGGTGGCGATCATTACAGCATTGCCGACATTGCCTGCTGGCCGTGGATTAATCTCCACCAGCGCCAGCGTATCGACCTCGACAACTATCCGGCGGTCAATAACTGGTACGAACGTATCCGTACTCGTCCCGCAACAGAACGGGCGATGCAGCAAGCGCAGAGCGAGAAAAGTTAACGCGATTCGGTTCTCGTGTATCATGAAAAGGTTCATACATGGAGGAAACCTGCAATGTCACAACCTGACGCAATTATTCGTATAAAAAACCTTCGTCTGCGCACTTTTATCGGCATTAAAGAAGAAGAGATTCTGAACCGACAGGATATCGTCATCAATATTGCCATCCACTATCCAGCAGACAAAGCCCGGACCAGTGAAGATATCAACGATGCGCTGAATTATCGCACCATCACCAAGAGCATCATTTCGCACGTTGAGAGTAACCGCTTCTCATTGTTGGAAAAATTAACGCAAGATGTGCTCGATATCGCACGCGAACATCACTGGGTCACTTATGCTGAAGTGGAGATCGATAAACTTCACGCATTGCGTTACGCCGACTCCGTTTCCATGACATTGAGCTGGCAGCGCTAAACGTAACCCGGGAGGCGACATGCAGATTCTGATTACCGGCGGTACTGGCCTGATTGGACGTCATTTGATCCCCCGCCTGCTGGAACTGGGGCATCAGATTACCGTAGTGACACGTACTCCTGATAAGGCTCGTCAGATTCTGGACTCCCGGGTCACGCTTTGGAAAGGGCTGGAAGAGCAGCAAAACCTCGATGGCGTTGATGCTGTCATCAATCTTGCCGGAGAGCCTATCGCCGACAAACGCTGGAGCGCTGAGCAAAAAGAGCGTTTGTGCCAGAGCCGCTGGGGGATTACGCAGAAACTGGTCGATTTAATCAAGGTCAGCAACACGCCGCCTGCCGTACTCATCTCCGGTTCCGCTACGGGATACTACGGCGATCTGGGTGAAGTCGTTGTGACGGAAGAAGAACCGCCACATAATGAATTCACCCATAAGTTGTGCGCCCGGTGGGAACAGATCGCCAGCGCTGCGCAAAGCGACAAAACCCGCGTATGTTTGCTGCGTACTGGCGTTGTATTGGCCTCTACAGGCGGGATCCTCGCAAAGATGGTTCCACCGTTTCGTCTGGGGCTTGGCGGTCCTATCGGCAATGGGCGTCAATACCTGGCCTGGATCCATATTGACGATATGGTCAACGGGATTATCTGGCTGCTGGATAACGATCTGCGCGGTCCCTTCAATATGGTTTCGCCATACCCGGTTCGTAATGAACAGTTCGCCCATGCGCTGGGTCATGCCCTAAACCGCCCGGCGATCCTGCGCGTTCCGGCAGCCGCTATGCGGCTGCTGATGGGCGAATCCTCGGTGCTGGTCCTCGGGGGGCAGCGCGCGTTGCCCAAGCGACTGGAGGGGGCAGGTTTTGCGTTTCGTTGGTACGATTTGGAAGAAGCGCTGGCCGATGTCATCCGATAATGTCTGATATCCCTTCACTGTTGCCATTGTGGTGGTATGGTTAAAAAACCAAATACCACAATGGCGACGTTATGGCGATAATATCAACACCCCGACTTACTCTCTCTTTATACCAACTCGCTGACTGGCCTTTTTTCCAGCGGCTACGAGAAAATCCGGACGTCATGCGTTTCATGGGTGATATCGCCCCAACCAAAGATACTCGCCTGCTCTTCGCCAGACGCCTTTCCGCTCGACATACCTTTGTTATCCGGGAGCACAACAACACGGTGCAACTGGGCGATATTGGCTTACAGATAAGCCATCTTTATCCTCAGGAAGCTGATATTGGCTATGCCATCACGCCGCGGGCGCAGGGAAAAGGGATTGCCAGCGAAGCCGTACGTGCCGTGTGCGATTATGCCTTTCAACAGGCTGGCGTAACGGCGATAAATGCCTATGTATTAGCCGGAAATACCGGGTCGATACGCATTCTGGAAAAAACAGGATTTATACGCACTCAGGTGCTTGAAAAAGCCTATGAAGTGAACGGCATAGCGTATGACGACTGGGCTTATCGTCTGGAGTACAGCGCGTTAAAGCGGTAGGCCCGGAAAGCGTAACGCCTCCGGGCAACTCACTTATTTCAGCGAGCCCTTGAGAAACTGCTGCAAACGCGGGCTTTGCGGATTACCGAATACCTGCTCCGGGTCGCCCTCTTCCTCAATTTTCCCCTGATGCAGGAAAATCACGTGCGTGGAGACATGTCGAGCGAATCCCATTTCGTGGGTCACGACCACCATGGTTTTACCCTCTTCGGCCAGCTGTTGCATAATACGCAACACCTCGCCCACAAGTTCTGGGTCAAGCGCCGATGTGGGTTCATCAAACAGCAACACTTCCGGTTCCATCGCCAACGCACGCGCAATAGAGACGCGCTGCTGCTGACCACCGGACAGATGTACCGGATATTTGCCCTGCGCGCGCTCATCAATACCGACTTTGGCCAGATACTTCACCGCACGTTCGCGGGCTTCCTGCTTGCTCAGCCCCAGCACCTGAATCGGCGCTTCCATCACGTTTTCCAGCACCGTCATGTGGCTCCACAGGTTGAAGTGCTGAAAGACCATCGTCAGTCGCGTGCGTAGCAGACGCAGCTGATTTTTATCTGCAACCTTCAACTGACCGTCTTTGTCGCGCACCAGGCCAATATTCTGACCGCTAACCACAATCGTTCCGGCACTCGGCTTTTCCAGAAAGTTAATGCAGCGCAGGAAGGTACTTTTACCCGAACCTGACGAACCAATAATACTGATAACATCACCCGCATTGGCCTGCAGCGATACCCCTTTCAGCACTTCATGTTCGCCGTAGTGCTTATGTAAATCGATAACGTTTAATTTATTTTCAGACATCGTGTTACTCGAATCATTTAGAGGATACATGCTGCAACCAGCGTTTTTCCGCTTTACGGAACAGGCTAATCAGGACATACGAAATAATCAAATACAGTACGGCGGCAATACCGAAGGCGGTAAACGGCTGATACGTTGCCGAGTTGATATCGCGGGCGATCTTCAACAAATCAGGCACCGTGGCAGTAAATGCCAGCGCCGTGGAGTGCAGCATTAAAATGACTTCATTGCTGTAAGCCGGCAGCGCAATACGCAGCGCGGAAGGCAAAATAATGCAGCGATACAGTTTGAATGACGAGAAACCGTATGCGCGCGCGGCTTCAATCTCACCATGGGGTACGGAACGAATAGCCCCGGCGAAAATCTCCGTCGTGTAGGCACAGGTATTCAGCGTCAATGCCAGCACGGTACAATTCAGCCCACTGCGGAAAAATGCGTTAAGGAAGTCCGTTCCTTTGACGATCTCCAGCGTATACATCCCGGAATAGAACACCAGAAGTTGAACGTACAGCGGCGTGCCACGAAAAATATAGGTGAACAGCCAGATGGGAAACTGGATAAATTTATTACTGGAAACGCGACCAATCGCCAAAAACAGCGCCAGTATCCCGCCCATCACCACCGACGAAATCAGCAGCCAGAGAGTGATAGCAACGCCAGTGTAGCGATATCCGTCAGTCCACAGCAGGGACTTCCAGTATTCCTGAATAATCTCAATCACAGGTCAGCCCTCTTCACACCCACGGAGTAGCGGCGCTCAAGGTACAGCAGCACACCATTAGACACGGTGGTAAACACCAGATAGATGACCCCGCACACCACGGCAAAATAGAACGGCTCCCAGGTACTCTTCCCGGCAAGCTGAGTGGCTTTCACTACGTCTTCAAGTCCAAGCAGTGACACCAGCGCCGTGGCCTTAAGAATGACCTGCCAGTTGTTGCCTATTCCCGGTAAGGCATAGCGCATCATCGCCGGGAACATAATGCGGCGAAATATTTGTGAGCTGGTAAAACCGAATGCCGTCGCGGCCTCAATATGACCTTTTGGCACAGCCATGAACGCACCACGGAACGTTTCGGTAAAATAGGCGCCGTAGATAAACCCAAGCGTAATTATACCCGCGACCATCGGATCGATATCAATCTGGCCGATACCGATGGCATCGGTAATGGTATTCAGCGCAATTTGTAACCCGTAGAAGATGAGCAGCATTAAGACGAGATCGGGAACCCCGCGGATAAGCGTTGTGTACCCTTCGAAAATAAGCCCCATTGCCCGGCTTTGCGACAGCTTAGCTGCCGCGCCGACAAGACCTATCAGAACCGCCAGTACCACCGAGCTGAGTGCCAGCTCCAGCGTAACAATTGCGCCCTGTAAAATAACACCTGAAAAGCCATACAACATGCTGCCTGTCCTGTCGTGTGTGGTGGAGTAGTAAGCCTCTTTTGATTTCAGACTAACCGTTAAATGCCGGATGGCGGCTTTGCCTTATCCGGCCTACAAAATCACCGTAGGCCTGATAAGCGCAGTGCCATCAGGCATAAATTCAACGCGTCAAAAATCTACGGGCTTTATCAGCACCTGCGGTGATTAACCGCCGTAAACATCAAAATCGAAATACTTTTTCGCCAGCTTCTCGTAAGTCCCGTCAGCGCGCATTTCAGCAAAGGCTTTGTTCAGCGCTTCGCGCAGCTCGTTATCGTCTTTGCGCAGCCCCATACCGGTACCCACGCCGAATAACTTCTCGTCTTTCACAGACGGGCCGCCGAATTTGTAATCTTTACCGACCGGCTGTTTCAGGAAGCCTTCGCTGGCCGCGACTTCATCCTGGAATGCGGCGTCAATACGCCCGGCAGTCAGGTCAGAATAGATATTGTCTTGTCCCTGATAGGAGACAATTTCAATGCCTTTTGGCGCCCAGTGCTCGTTACCGAACGTTTCCTGAGTCGTGCCCTGCAGCACGCCGACACGTTTACCTTTCAGCGACTCAATAGTCGGCTGAATAGCAGAATCTTTAGCGACAACCAGACGCGAGTCGGCTGCATAAAGCTTGTCGGTAAAGGCAATTTCCTGCTGGCGTTTTTCAGTAATGGAAAGCGAGGACATGATCGCATCGATTTTTTTCGCTTTTAGCGAAGGGATCAGCGCGTCCAGCGGGTTTTCCACGAAGGTACATTGCGTATTGATACGTTTGCACAGCTCTTTAGCCAGATCGATATCAAAACCGACTAATTCACCCTGCGCATTTTTCGATTCGAACGGCGCATAAGTAGGATCGGTACCGATACGAATTTTTTGCGGAATGGCGGCAAATGCTGCGGTAGCACTGGAGAAAGCCAGAACCAGAGAAAGAGACAACACCAGTTTTTTCATAACTATCCTCAACAGACTGTCTTTTATAGGGGATCTTTACAGGACCAGGTGCAGTTATCGTGCCATTAATCAGGCCGACAAGGCAAAGCATTCTACCCTGTCGGCGGTATTTATTTGCATGAAAAGCGCTTAAGTATGCACTCATGCTTATTAAGCCAACGACAAAAGCACCAAAAAAGTGCACTGAATGTATTATGCACCGTAATGGTTACCCGCAATGGTGCAGTCAATTCCCCGCTGCGGCGTATTAATCGCCGTAGACATTGAAGTTAAAATACTTACTCGCCATTTTGTCGTAAGTGCCGTCTTTGCGCAGTTCACCCAGCGCTTTATCAAAAGCGGCTTTCAGCTCGGTGTCATCTTTGCGCAAACCAATCCCGGTTCCGTCGCCAAAGTATTTTTTATCTTTTACCGAAGGACCTGCAAAGTCGTAGTCTTTACCGGCAGGCTGCTTCAGGAAGCCTTCGCTGGCCGCGACTTCATCCTGCAACGCCGCGTCGAGACGACCCGCCGTCAGGTCAGAATAAATGAGATCCTGGTTCGCATAGGCCACCACATCCACGCCTTTGCTACGCCAGTTGTCATTGGCATAGGCTTCCTGAGTAGAGCCTTGCAGCACGCCAACGTGTTTACCCTTGAGGGAATCCAGAGTCGGTTTAATTGGGGAACCTTTCGCGGCGATCAGACGTGAGTCTGCTGCGTAAAGTTTGTCTGAGAACGCAATCTCTTGCTGACGCTTCTCGGTGATAGAAAGCGAGGAGATAATGGCGTCAATTTTTTTCGCTTTCAGCGACGGGATCAGAGCATCAAAATCGCTGGCAACCCAGGTACATTTGATCTGCATGCGCTTACACATCTCGTTTCCCAGATCGATATCAAAGCCGACAAAGTCGCCTTTGGCATCTTTAGAGGAAAAAGGTGCGTATGTTGTATCTGTACCAATACGAACCGTCTGCGGAAGTGCTGCGTAGCTGGCCGCGGTGGCGGAAAGTCCTACCAGCAAAGACAAAGCAAGAACCGTCTTCTTCATACATAACCCTCAAGTGGCGTAATTTTATTATGTTTTACGTTGTGTTGTGTGTTTGCAGACTTTTTCATGCAGGTCTTATGCCATTTTCGCGTCGATGAGGATATTCGACGTTAAATATGTTAATAAAACGTTGCAATAATGTCCTGATTTTGAAGATAGCAGGTCTGACGGTTGAACCGCAGCGTTTCGTTGAGTTTTAACGAATTAAATGTTGAGGATATGATCGCGGTTACAAAATTGCCCTGAAACAGGGCAACAGATGTTTCTTTGCACGCTGATGGAACGGCTTAGGCCCCTTGCCAGCGGGTGAACAGGTCCTGCGGAAGGGTAATATCAAACTGGTCAAGCACGCGGTTAACCGTTTGATTAATCACATCATCGAGCGTTTGCGGGCGATGATAGAACGCCGGGACAGGCGGCATAATCACTGCGCCAATTTCTGCCGCCTGGGTCATGAGGCGCAGATGCCCCAAATGCAGCGGCGTTTCGCGCACGCACAGCACCAGCGGGCGGCGTTCTTTCAACACCACATCTGCCGCACGGGTCAGCAGCCCATCGGTATAGCTGTGGACGATGCCGGAAAGCGTTTTAATGGAACACGGCAGGATAACCATTCCGGCGGTCTGAAAAGAGCCGGAAGAGATACTGGCGGCGATATCGCGCGTATCGTGAATCACATTCGCCAGCGCCTGTACGTCACGCACGGTGAGGTCCGTTTCCAGCGCCAGCGTCTGCCGGGCAGCGGCACTCATCACCAGATGGGTTTCCACATCGGTAACGTCACGCAAAACCTGCAGCAGGCGCACGCCGTAAATTGCCCCGCTTGCGCCAGAAATACCAATGATGAGTCGTTTCATGTGTAATCGCCCTTACTTGCTCAGGGCCGACTTTGCAGGAAATTACGGTGAGTTGCAAGCAAGGGTGCAGGTTGCGCCCTTGCTTGCGAGCAAACATTAACCTTCGTTGTGCATCTCAAGGTTTTCCGCTTCGTTCTGACGCAAAATCGCTTTGGCGTCGTCATTACGCAGGGAGTCGAGGAAATCGAGATATTGCTGGTCGACGTCTTTGGTGACGTACACGCCGTTAAACACGGAACATTCAAACTGCTGAATATCCGGGTTCTCAGCACGGACGGCTTCAATCAGATCGTTCAGATCCTGGAAGATAAGACCATCTGCGCCAATTATCTGGCGAATCTCGTCCACTTCGCGACCATGAGCAATCAGCTCCGTCGCCGTAGGCATATCGATACCATAAACGTTCGGGAAGCGAATTTCCGGAGCAGCAGAGGCCAGATACACCTTCTTCGCTCCTGCCTCACGAGCCATCTCGATAATCTGTTCTGAGGTCGTACCGCGCACGATGGAGTCATCCACCAGCAACACGTTTTTATCACGGAATTCCGCACGGTTGGCGTTCAGTTTACGGCGCACGGATTTACGGCGCAGCTGCTGGCCTGGCATGATAAAGGTACGGCCCACGTAGCGGTTTTTCACAAAACCCTGACGGTACGGCTTACCGAGAATACGGGCAATTTCCAGCGCGATATCACAGGAGGTTTCCGGAATCGGGATCACCACGTCAATGTCCAGATCTTCCCATTCACGAGCAATTTTTTCGCCAAGCTTGGTACCCATGTTTACGCGGGCGCTGTAGACGGAAATCTTGTCGATAAAGGAGTCAGGACGTGCGAAGTAGACGTATTCAAACAGGCACGGATTGCTGACCGGGTTATCGGCACACTGGCGGGTAAACAACTGACCTTTTTCTGTGATATAAACCGCTTCGCCAGGGGCAACGTCGCGCAGGAATTCAAAGCCCAGCGTATCCAGCGCTACGCTCTCGGAGGCCACCATGTATTCGGTACGACCATCGCCGATATCACGTTTACCCAGCACCAGCGGGCGGATGCCGTTCGGATCGCGGAAAGCAACCATACCGTGGCCGATAATCATCGCCACGCAGGCATAGGCGCCGCGGATCTGGCGGTTGGTTGCGGCAATAGCAGCAAAAATATTGTCGGCTTCCAGCGGATAGTGGCGGAAATTATCCAGCTCGCTGGCGAAAATATTCAGCAGAATTTCAGAATCTGAAGTGGTATTGATGTGGCGGCGCTTTTCTTCAAACAGCTTTTTACGCAGCTCATGTGCGTTGGTCAGGTTGCCATTGTGGGCAAGCGTGATGCCATACGGTGAGTTGACGTAGAAAGGTTGGGCCTCAGAGGCGCTGGAGCTGCCAGCCGTTGGGTAACGCACATGACCAATGCCCATGTTGCCCTGCAAACGCTGCATGTGGCGCGCTTCAAAAATGTCGCTCACCATTCCGTTCGCTTTACGCAAGCGGAAGCAGTTGTTGGCATCAATGGTGATGATGCCAGCGGCATCCTGGCCACGATGCTGGAGCACCGTTAACGCGTCATAAATCGACTGGTTTACCGGCATAACACCGGCGATACCGACAATACCGCACATACGTCTTTTCCTCGTTCAGCAACAACCCAAAGTTTATACTTTGGGCAAGAAACTTGACGAGCTTTGCAGATAGTCAAAGAACCATCTGATGATGAAACTGAACTGCGGGATCAGCTGCGACTTACTCCAGTCTTCACTTTTCGACAGACCGGTAAATGTATCGAGAAAGAACAAGATGGCGGCGACGATCAGCGCCCCTCTCAGAGCTCCGAAGCAAATCCCCAACACCCTGTCGGTACCCGACAAGCCTGTTTTCTCTACCAGCTGGCCTATCACAAAGTTAACGATAGCGCCGACGATAAGTGTCGCGATGAACAGTATCGCGATAGCAATCCCATTTCGAACCAGTTCGTCTTCAAAGCCCGTAAACCAGACAGACAGGTAAGTGTAGTAATGGCTGGCGACAAAGAAAGCACAACCCCAAGTCACCAACGATAATGCTTCACGAACAAAGCCACGGATCAGGCTAACCAGACAGGAAAAACCAATCACCGCGATAATGGCGTAATCAATCCAGACCATATGTGTCCCACGATTTTACGCCCTGTCGTCCTGTTCGGGGCGCATTCTAACAGAAAAAGAAAACGTTTGCGTAGGGATTTCCTTTCCACGCGTAAATAAAAATGGCGCTGAAAAAATCTTCAACGCCATACCGTTTTATGCCTCTTCGGGCACTGCCGGATAGCGGTAAAAACACCGTATCCGGCCTGAATCAGAGCTGCGCCGTAAACAGCGCAATCCCTTAATTAGGGGTGTACCCCATCACGACGCCACTCAGACCAGAGATCTTCTGCAGCTCGCCCAGCGAGTTTTTCAGCTTATCTTTGGAGGCGTCCGGCCCCACGAGAATGCGGGTTATTTTACCCTGCACCGGCGTTGACGGAGAAGTATATACCCGGAAGCCCGCGCCACGAAGTTTACCCACGATCTCATTGACCTTATCCGCATTTTTCAACGCACCAAGCTGCACAACGTACGCTTTGCCGGTCGGCGCTGGCGGTTCCTCAGCAGCCGGTTTAGGCGCTGGGGCTGGCGCAGGAGCAGGAGCAGGCGTCGGAGCGACGGCAACAGGCTGCGGCTTCGGTTTGGGTTTCGGCTGCTCTACGGGCGCTGGGACAGGATCTAACTCCGCGCTGTTTGCCGTCGTCAAACGTGAAGGATCCAACGATGGCGCGGCAGCATCTCCCGCACGCACCTCTTCTGCCGCCCCTTCCGGCGGCTGGGTCGGCAGCGCCTGCGTTGCCGCTGGCATCATATCTGGTTCATCGCGATCGCCGGGTTTCGGCACCAGAGGGATCGCCGCAAACTCATCCTGATAATGTTTTTTCTGCCCGTCAAGCAGCCCAGGGAGCACAATCACCCCCAGCGCGACCAGCACAATTGTGCCGACTAATCGATTCTGAAACTTACTCGCCACCGCTTCTCCCCACGTCTATTACTTCCATGACATGTGCGACAGTGTGAAACGATCCACACACCAACACGGTATCTTCTGGCTTCGCCTCAGCCAGTGCCGCAGACCATGCCTGCGCCACGCTATCGTAGGCGTCGCCTTTGCCCAGATGCTCCAGCAATTGTTCTGCCGTTGCGCCACGCGGCCCTTCCAGGGGCGCACAGTACCAGACGTCAACCACGCTTTTTAACCAGGCTAACGTACCGGCAATGTCTTTATCATGTAGCATACCGATAACCGCAAGTACACGCCCGCTTTTCACTAACTTTTTCAGACGTCCGGTCAGATACTCTGCCGCATGCGGGTTATGGGCAACATCGAAAATCACTCGCGGCGACTCGCTCACAATCTGGAAGCGTCCCGGCAAAATCGCGTGTTCGATGCCGTCACGAATGGCCTGCTCGCTAACGTTCAGCCCGCTTGCACGCAGCGCGGCCAGTGCGGTAGCAGCGTTAGGTTGTGGAACCTGCGGCAACGGCAGATGCGCCAACGTTCCGTGAGCGTCCGTAAATGACCAGTCGTCCTCGGTTACCGCATAGCGCCAGTCCACGCCGCAGCGTTGCAAAATTGCCCCGCACTCTTGCGCGACATCCGCGATGGTGTAAGGCATTTCAGGTTCGCCGACGATAGCCGGTTTCTCTGCACGGAAAATGCCCGCTTTCTCACGACCAATGCTTTCACGATCCGGGCCCAGCCAGTCGGTATGATCAAGCGCAATACTGGTGATCACCGCCACATCAGCATCAACGATATTAGTGGCATCAAGGCGCCCGCCCAGCCCCACTTCCAGAATAACGACATCCATCTGCGCCTGTTTAAACAGCCAGAGCGCCGATAACGTACCGTATTCAAAATAGGTCAGAGAAATGTCGCCACGCGCGTCTTCGATCTCAGCAAACGATGCGGTATGCGCTGACTCCGGCAGTTCACGCCCCTGCACGCGCACGCGTTCCGTATAGCGCACCAGATGCGGCGAACTGTACACCCCGACTTTATAGCCTGCTGCGGTCAGCACCGATTCCAGCGTACGACATGTCGTGCCTTTTCCGTTGGTTCCTGCCACCGTAAACACAAATGGCGCGGGTTTCAACACACCCAGTTTGCGCGCCACCTGGCTTACACGTTCAAGGCCAAGATCGATGGTTTTACTGTGCAGGTTTTCCAGATAAGAAAGCCACGACGCCAGGGGCGACGCGGCTTGAGGAATACGTTTATTGTCCATGATGCCTGTAATTTTATTACGTAGAAAAAAGCAAAAGGCAGCGCCAGTTGGCCCTGCCCTTTTTTACTCGTCGTCTTTCAAGCTGCAGGTGTGTTGGCTGCTCTCGCTCACCCGAATCACTTGCCTGTGCAGGCTCATCGGGGTTCACTCTCATGCCGCCTTCCTGCAACTCGAAATCCATAGAGTAAGTTATCAGGCCTCTGATTCCTGATCGGGTACCGGAGGTACCACCTCGCCTTCACGCGGCTCATCCGGATTCGGCGCAGGAAGATTCATCAGCTTCGCCAGAATGCTTGCCAGTTTCAGGCGCATTTCCGGACGGCGGACAATCATATCGATAGCGCCTTTTTCAATCAGGAACTCGCTGCGCTGGAATCCCGGCGGCAGTTTCTCACGTACGGTTTGCTCGATAACGCGCGGACCTGCAAAGCCGATCAGTGCTTTCGGCTCAGCAATGTTGAGATCGCCCAGCATCGCGAAGCTTGCAGAAACACCACCCATGGTAGGGTCAGTCAGTACGGAAATGTACGGTAAACCACGTTCCTGCATTTTCGCCAGTGCGGCAGAGGTTTTCGCCATCTGCATCAGAGACATCAGCGCTTCCTGCATTCGCGCCCCGCCAGAAGCGGAGAAGCAGATCAGCGGACAGTTATCTTCCAGCGCCTGCTCAACGGCACGGACAAAACGCGCGCCGACCACAGAGCCCATGGAGCCGCCCATAAACGCGAACTCGAATGCTGCAGCAACGACCGGCATACCATGCAGCGTGCCTTTCATCACCACCAGCGCATCTTTCTCGCCGGTTTCTTTTTGCGCAGAAGCCAGTCTGTCTTTGTATTTTTTGGAATCACGAAACTTCAGCACGTCTTTCGGCTCAAGCTCGCTACCCAGTTCCACGAGAGAACCTTCATCTAACAGGCTATGCAGGCGATTACGCGCCGACATGCGCATGTGATGGTCACACTTCGGACAGACCTCAAGATTACGTTCCAGCTCAGCACGGTATAAAACCTGACCGCAGCTATCACACTTGGTCCACACCCCTTCAGGAATGCTTGCCTTGCGGGTGGGAGTAATGTTGCTTTTAATTCGTTCAATCCAGCTCA
Organism: Citrobacter sp. RHBSTW-00029; assembly: GCF_014104295.1. NCBI lineage: Bacteria > Pseudomonadati > Pseudomonadota > Gammaproteobacteria > Enterobacterales > Enterobacteriaceae > Citrobacter > Citrobacter sp. RHBSTW-00029. The sequence goes on along the minus strand of NZ_JABXRT010000001.1, from coordinate 823,885 downwards.
TTGGTGACCTTTCTGCCTGAACCCTAGTCAGCTTTGTTATAAGGGGCGCATAATGCCATTTTTGCCCCTAACAGACCATGAATGTTGCACATTAAAACATAACAGCCCGAAACTTTGGATAAAAAAGTGGTCGAACCGCTGAGTTACTTTCTATTTTGCCGCCCGTGACGCAGCACGCTTATGGCGAATCACTTCAATTACGCCCGGCAATACGGAAAGAACGATAATCGCCACAATCAGTAATTTCAGGTTTTCCTGAACGATCGGCAAATCGCCGAACAGGTAGCCTGCGTAGGTGAACAACAATACCCACAGCAGCGCGCCTACGACGTTATACATCGCAAAATGACGGTAGGACATGTGTCCCATACCGGCAACAAACGGCGCAAATGTCCGTACGATAGGAACGAAACGCGCAAGAATAATGGTTTTACCGCCATGACGCTCATAGAACGCATGGGTTTTATCCAGATAGCTGCGGCGGAAAATTTTGGAATTTGGGTTACTGAACAGCTTCTCGCCAAACAATCGCCCGATGGTGTAGTTCACCGCATCGCCCACAATCGCCGCCACTATCATTAACGCCACCATCAGATGAACATTAAGATCGTTCGTTGGCAGCGCAGAAAGCGCACCAGCAACAAACAGCAGCGAATCGCCTGGCAGGAACGGCGTCACCACCAGTCCCGTTTCGCAGAACAGAATCAAAAACAGAATAGCGTATACCCAGATACCGTATTCCGCGACCAGCTCCGCCAGGTGCACATCAATGTGCAGGATAAAATCAATAAGAAAGTAAATCAGGTCCATAGTTATGCCTTTATACGACTCAAATTAGTCCGCCAGAAATAGCGGGCCCATAGGCGGTTTTGGCAGGTCGAACCGATCCGGGTAATCTACTGCAACCAGATACAGTCCTTCCGCTTTCGCCGTTGCCGCTGCCAGCGTTCTGTCCTTCGCCGCTAACAGTTCTGCTATCCAGCTCTCCGGCTGGTTGTGGGCACCTACTTCCATCAGGCTGCCGACAATATTCCTGACCATATGATGTACAAAGGCATTCGCTTTAATATCCACCACCACATACGCACCGAAACGTTCAACGTTAATGTGCATCACGTTACGCCACGGTGTGCGCGACTGACACTGCACCGCCCGAAACGAGGTAAAATCATTTTCGCCAATCAGACACTGGGCTGCACGATGCATACGCTCAGCATCCAGCGGCTCATAGTAATGGGTTACCCCTTTACCTAAAATCGCAGGACGCAACCGATGATTGTAGATGATGTAGCGATAACGGCGAGCCGTAGCGCTAAATCGGGCATGAAAATCATCGGGTACAGCTTTCACCCAGCGTACAGCGATGTCACCCGGTAAATTCGCATTTACCCCCAGTGTCCAGGCCGCATCTTTACGCTGCGCCGTCGTTTCAAAGTGAACAACCTGCCCTGTGCCATGAACGCCCGCATCCGTGCGTCCCGCACAAAAGACATTAATGCGTTCATTCGCCACCTGAGAGAGCGCTTTTTCCAGTTTTTCCTGAACGCTACGCACTTCGTTCTGGCGCTGCCAGCCATAATATTTGCTGCCATCGTACTCAATGCCCAGCGCAATTTTATGGGTTGACGGCTGTTGCTGGTCAGACATTAGTACAGGTACTCCTGCACAAGTTTTTCCGCAATTTTCACCGCCATTAACGCGCCGCCAAAGCGCACGTTGTCTGCCACAGACCAGAACTGAACTTGCTCAGGCATGCCGTAATCATTATGCACGCAGCCAATGGAAAGGTGCGGAGTACCTGACGCGTCGCCAACCTGAGTCGGGAAATCGGTCTCTTCTGACAGAACAATATCTTCACCACGAGAAAAGGCATCACGCGCCTCTTCTGCGGCCAGCGGGCGCAGCGCTTCAAAATTCACCATCTGCGCATGACCGTAGAACACGGGTGACTGCACGATGCTGGCTGAAATTAACAGGCCGTCATCCTGCATAATCTTGCGCACTTCATCAACAATACGACGCTCTTCCCGCACGCTACCTTCGCGATCGGGCAGCAGCGGCAGCATATTGAACGCCAGCTGACGGCCAAAAAAATCATCTTCGTCAATCGGGATGCCGTTAAGCAATTTCGCGCTTTGTCCGGCTAGTGCGTCTACGGCTTTTTTACCGTGAGCGGAAGCCGAAATAATATTGGTCACCGTAATACGTGAGAGGCCACCGTCATCAATCAATGGTTTCAGCGCGGAAAGCAGTTGGCTGGTCAGGCTGTTTGGCACCGCGATAACGTTACGATTGCGGTAATCCGCCAGTACAAATGGGTTAACGTCCGGGACGACCAGCGGAACGTCAGGCTCGAGCGCAAACAGACCACTGCTGTCAATAACCAGACAACCGGCATTGGTTGCTTCTTCAGCCCATGCCGCAGTGGCTTCAGTGCCCGCAACAAAAAATGCCAGCTGTGCCTGCGTCCAGTCAAAGTCAGCGACATCCTGCACTATGACTGATTTACCGTTAAAACGCAGGTGTTCACCGGCACTTTCATTGCGTGCCAGCGCATAAATTTCACCGACCGGGAACTGGCGTTCAGCCAGCGTATCGAGCAGGGCTTCGCCTACGGCGCCCGTTGCGCCCAGAATGGCAATATTCCAGCCTTCAGACATGGTGATTTACTCCAGAAATACGTAAGTGTCCCTGTCGCATTATTCGACAGGGAGCATTAAGAAGACATTAATGTGCCGGGTGATGAACGGCGTTAAAACCCAGCTTACACAGCAGGGCAGCAGCGGCTGCGTCGTCACACATCACATATAAAGACGACCATTCACGGCGCTCAAGATAATTCTTGCGCAGTTTATCAAATTCACCCGGAATTCCAGCGACTTTGCGCAGCGGCGCATCATCGCGGCGCACATCATACACTAAATGAACCAACCTTTTCAGCGTTGGCTGATCTAACGGGCCATGCAGGGTGATACGACCAAATTCCGGTGCGGGTAACAGGGTACTGAGCGCAACGTGCTGCTCGTGACCAATAAACTTACTATAGGCCTCAAAGACCTGCGTGGTGCCACGCGCTTTTCCTTCGAGGGTATACCCGGCAATGTGCGCCGTACCGATATCGGCTTTCTCCAGCAACGCCACATTGAGATCCGGCTCTCCTTCCCAGACATCCAGCACAACGCTCAGCGACTGACCGGCATTCAGCCGGTTCAGCAATGCTGTATTGTCGATGACCGGCCCACGGCAGGCGTTGATCAGAATAGTGCCCGGCTTCAGTCGGCTAATCAGCGCATCATCCGCCATGTGCAGCGTTTTGTAGGGGCCGTCTTTAAACAGTGGCGTATGGAAAGTCAGCACATCGGCTTGCTCTACCAGTTCGTCCAGCGAGCGGAAATCGCCCTCGTCACCGCGATCGGCTCGCGGTGGATCGCACAGCAGCGTGCGGATCCCCAGCGCTTCCAGACGCGCCTGCAAACGCCCACCCACGTTGCCCACACCCACAATGCCTACGGTGCGATCGCGTAACGCAAACCCGTCACGCTCCGCCAGCATCAACAATGCTGAAAAAACATATTCCACGACCGCAATCGCGTTACAGCCGGGCGCGGCGGAAAAACCGATCCCCGCCTGTGCAAGCCAGGCGTCATCCACATGGTCTGTACCAGCGGTTGCCGTACCGACAAATTTAACCGGTTTTCCACTAAGCAGTGATTCATTTACTTTCGTCACCGAACGCACCATTAACGCATCCGCCTCATCCAGTTCTGTGACGGGAATCGGACGACCGGGAACCGCTTTGACCTCCCCCAAACGACTGAACAGTTCGCGGGCATAGGGCATATTTTCATCAACGAGGATTTTCACGTCTTTCGCACCTGTTTGAGAACGAGAGTTAACCGGGCAAGTGTGCCATAATCTCGCCGCCAGGCATACTGCGAGACCTGGCCAGGACAGATTTAAGGAACAGAGATGATGCAGCCCATTTCAGGTACGCCCGCCCGCCCTCCCGGCGAAGGCCAAAATGCCCCTTCCGCTGCGGGTGAACAACCGTTATCCACGCAACAACGTACCGTACTGGAACGACTGATTACCCGTTTGATTTCGCTTACCCAACAGCAAAGCGCTGAGGTGTGGGCTGGAATGAAGCACGATTTGGGCGTTAAAAACGATACACCGCTGCAGTCACGTCACTTCCCCGCAGCAGAACAAAACCTGAATCAGCGTCTGGGGGTTGCTCAGCAGAATCATGCTAACCGTCAGGTTCTGTCGCAGCTCACTGAATTACTGAGTCAGGGAAATAATCGCCAGGCGGTGAGTGATTTCATCCGTCAACAGTACGGGCAGACAGCGCTCAGCCAGCTCACGCCAGAGCAGTTGAAGAACGTGCTCGCGCTGTTGCAGCAGGGGCAGCTTTCAATTCCGCAGCCACAACAGCGGCCGGCAACCGATCGCCCTTTATTACCCGCCGAGCACAATACGCTGAACCAGTTGGTCACTAAGCTGGCGGCCGCCACGGGAGAGTCGGGGAAAATGATCTGGCAGTCGATGCTGGAGCTGTCTGGCGTAAAAAGCGGCGAGCTGATCCCCGCCAAACAATTTACGCATCTGGTGACATGGTTGCAGGCGCGTCAGACCCTCAGCCAGCAAAATGCGCCGACGCTGCAAACGCTCCAGGCGGCGCTAAAACTGCCGCTGGAGCCAAATGAGCTAACGGCAATAAAAGAGTACGCACAGCAGACGTATCAGATCCAACCACAATCGATTCTGACCACGGTGCAGGTGCTGGACTTGCTCAATCAAATCTTCCTGCGCCGCGTGGAACGTGACCGGGAGCAGGAATTAAACGATCCGCGTCATCTGCAACCCATTTTCAGCCCGTTCGCACCAGTGATTGAAACGGTAAAAACACTGTCGGCACGACCGGGGCTGATGTTTGTCGCCTTGCTGATCGCATTAGCCCTGTTCTGGTTGCTTGCTTAACCTTTTCGCAGAGTCAGCAGCGTCACGAAAATGCCCACCACCGCGGAAATCGCCCCGGCAAGGAATACCGAGGAGTAACCGTATGCAGTGGCCAGAACCCCGGCAACAGGACCGCTTATGCCGTAGGAGATATCCTGAAACGCGGCGTAACCGCCGAGAGCCGTACCACGAACCTGGGCAGGCACTCGCTTCACGACCTCGACGCCCAAGGCCGGGAAGATAAGCGAACACCCGGCCCCGGTTAATGCCGCTCCCAGCAGTGCAACCCAGGCTGTTGGGGCCTGCCACAGCAGAATCAGTCCAGCGGTTTCCACCAGCAAAGAGACAACGGCAACCTTCACGCCGCCGAACCGGTCCGGCATCCAGCCAAACAGAATGCGCATCAGCACAAACGCCCCGCCAAATGCGGTCAGGGTGAACCCCGCCATCGTCCAGCCGTTGCTGACAAAATAGAGTGAAATAAATGTACCGATCACCGCAAAGCCAACGCCCTGCAGCGCCAGGCCCAGGCCCGGTTTCCAGATAAGCCCTACCACACTCCATAACGAAGGACGCTCTCCTGCATGTGCAGGCACTTTGCGCACGGTGCCATTGAATGCCCATGCTAGCAGCGGTAATACCATCGTGGTTCCTGCCAGCGCCGCAAAGCCAAAGTGGCTGTGGATCAAAAGCCCCAGCGGCGCCCCCGCGGCCAGCGCGCCGTAAATCGCCATCCCGTTCCACGACATCACCTTGCCGGAACGCGTTGGCCCAACCAGCCCCAGCCCCCAGGTCAGCGTTCCGGTGAGCAACTGGCTTTCGCCAAAACCAAGGATCAAGCGCCCGACAATCAACAACGCAAACTTCACCGGAACGGAAACGGGCAATAGCGCGGCTAACAGCCACGCCGCGCCCGCCAGCGCACAGGCAAACATCCCCTGTAGCGCCGAACGTTTAGCACCATATTGATCGGCTAAGCGCCCGGCGTAGCCGCGCGTTAATACCGTTGCCAGAAACTGTACGCCAACGGCGATACCGACCATGGTGTTGCCATAGCCCAGCTCCTGGTGCACAAACAGAGGAATGACGGGCAAAGGTAAACCGACCGTCATATAGGTCAGGAAAACCGCAAAAGCGATACGAAACAGCGAAAAATTCGCCGAAGGTGTTTTTTCTTGTTGGGTTACAGCTGTCATGCGTTACTCCAAAATGCAGAGTAAGGCGAGGAATGTCCACGCCCCCTCTACCTGACTATCAGGATTAAGGTGCGTTGGATAACGTTAAACGCTTACGCATTATCAAGAGGATAATGTTGAAGCTGGAGTCTGCCTGCGAGTGGCCCTGGCTGTCAACTGTGAAAGCATAGCAGTGCGTTTCAAAGCGATGACTTCTCTACGAACAAAAAGGGAAATACCGCTTCAACGCCTTTCGTTCTGAACCGCCCGGTTACCTGTTCACGCTGCTGCGGCGTCAGGAGCAGGAACATCATATCCCAAATCTCTTTGGGTCCTGCTTCCTGCACGATGTTGCAATCTGGTGCTTCTGTTTTCTCATTTTCATTCAGATACGAGCGTACATACAGTGGGAACACAGAAATATGAAATTCCTCGGCCTTAGATTTCGCTCGCTTGCGCTTAACGCCCTCTTTCCCTTCACTGTAGGTATTTAAGCGCAGGCGTACAGCGGGTGCGCTTCCAGGAAACCCCGGTAATTCAAGACACTCCTTGACCGTGAACCACTCTTTTACCATCAGTTTCTTTCCTTTCTGCTGATGAAATAAAAATATTTTTTCTTTTTCGCGAAATTTCAAATTAATTCTGGCAATATTCCTACGACAAAAAGAAAGTAACGTTCTTTTGTCTTTCTAATTTATAACCTGAAAAATATCGGTGCCGATAACACATCTTCTTAGGATTACAGAATGGAACAAAAAAGCCAAGACTGGCATCGTGCAGATATTAAAAGTGCACTGGAAAAAAGAGGTATTACACTCAGAGAGTTGTCACGTTCGGCAGGTTTATCTCCTGACTCGCTGCGTAATGTATTTACCCGCAACTGGCCCCGAGCAGAACAGATCATCGCACAGGCGCTGGAAACCACGCCGGACGTGATTTGGCCGTCACGTTATCTCTCAAAATCAGCAAAAAAAAGCCGTTACAAAGAATAATCATTAATTATAAATATATCTTTAAGAATTTACCCAGCAAATTGATTAATATCTCAATTAAATATATTTATGATATTAATAGCACTATCGGCTATTCCCATCAGATTAAATCCTGTTAAAGCAATACACGAACTTATTACATATTTCATTAACAGGAGTCATGATGAGCTGGAATAAAACAACAGCAGTTAATTACGCTAAATCACACGCGAGTTCACATTCTCAAGGACGCTGCGCGGAATTTACCCGCAAAGCCATTCAGGCAGGAGGTATCACTCTTGGGCATACTTATCATGCTAAAGATTATGGCCCCATGCTAAAAAGTGCCGGTTTCAGCCCTATCGGCACATTTGAACAACCCCGAGAAGGCGATGTCGTCATCATTCAGCCTTATGAAGGAGGAAACCCAAGCGGGCATATGGCGATATTTGACGGTCAGGCGTGGTACTCCGATTTTAGACAACGCGATATGTGGGCCGGACCTGGCTATCGGGCGGCAAAACCGTCATACACTATTTACAGGAAGCAGTAATGAAAGCATTCTCGTTGATTGCTCTGGTGCTGTTACTTTGCGGCTGCTCTACACCGCGCCACGATAGCTCCCGGGATGTAAAACAATTCTATCTCGCGTGGATGTCCGCCTACACACAAGAGCGGGATACATCCGCACTCATGCAACGCTATGTGGCGAAAGACGTTATCAATCGTCTGGCGCTGATTGACGGCCTTTATGAGCAGGAAATTCTGGACTCGGACTACTTTATGTACGTACAGGATTACGACCCGGAGTGGATCCCGCTGTTACGGGTTGGACCGGCTCAACCTTTTCTCGGTGGCGAAAAGGTGGAAGTACAATTAGGTGGGCCGACAGGTGAAGTCCCCATGCTGTTGGAGGTATATACGCGTTGGGAAGACAGGCGCTGGAAAATTTATCGCGTTCGCGATATTAGCGATCGTTATGAACAGCCCATCTACAGTACCGGGGATATTACCCGTGCGAAAGCTTGGTCTGCGGAGATCGCACCGGAGTACGAAAAGATGAATAAGTAAAAAAGGGAGCCTGACGGCTCCCTTTCGTGTACTGCATTAGCCGAGACTTATGCTTTCAGCTTACGCATAACCAGCGTGGCGTTGGTGCCGCCAAAACCGAAGCTGTTAGACATAACAGTCGTCAACGCTTGCTCGGTCGGTTTAGTCACGATGTTCAGACCTGCAGCCTGCTCGTCCAGCTCTTCAATGTTGATGCTCGGCGCGATAAAACCGTGTTCCAGCATCAGCAGAGAGTAGATAGCTTCCTGAACGCCAGCCGCACCCAGTGAGTGACCGGTCATGGCTTTGGTTGCAGAAATGGCCGGGCTGTTATCGCCAAAGACTTCGCGGATTGCGCCCAGTTCCTTCACGTCGCCTACCGGAGTAGAAGTACCGTGGGAGTTCAGGTAGTCGATCGGCGTGTCTACGCCGTGCATCGCCATCTGCATGCAACGTACTGCGCCTTCGCCAGACGGAGCAACCATGTCTGCGCCATCGGACGTTGCGCCGTACCCGACGATTTCCGCATAGATGTGCGCGCCACGGGCCAGAGCGTGTTCCAGCTCTTCGACCACCACCATACCGCCGCCGCCTGCGATAACAAAACCGTCACGGTGTGCATCATAAGTACGGGAAGCTTGAGACGGGTTATCGTTATATTTGGTAGACAGCGCGCCCATTGCGTCGAACTCGCATGCCATTTCCCAGCACAACTCTTCGCCGCCGCCAGCAAAAACGATGTCCTGCTTGCCCAACTGAATTTGTTCAACAGCGTTGCCGATACAGTGTGCAGAAGTTGCACAGGCGGAGCTGATGGAGTAGTTGACGCCGTGGATTTTGAACGGCGTTGCGAGGCAGGCAGAAACGCCGGACGCCATCGCTTTGGTGACCACATACGGGCCAACCGCTTTCAGACCACGCGGGCTACGCATTGCGTCAGCGCCGAATACCTGAAAACGCGGGGAGCCGCCGCCGGAACCTGCAATCAGGCCAACGCGCGGATTGTTCTGATAATCTTCTGCAGCCAGGCCGGCATCAGCCACTGCCTGCTCCATAGAAAGGAAAGCATAGATGGATGCGTCGCTCATAAAGCGCACTACTTTGCGGTCAATGAGGCCAGTGGTATCCAGTTTTACGTTGCCCCAAACGTGGCTACGCATGCCGGAGTCCTTCAGCTCCTGAGAGAAAGTGATCCCTGAACGTCCTTCACGCAGAGATGCCAGGACTTCCTGCTGGTTATTACCGATGCTGGAAACGATGCCCAAGCCAGTAATCACTGCACGTTTCATTCAATACCTCTGTAAGTCGCACTATTTTAAAGTTTCGAGTGGCACAATAGCGTACACTTGTACGCCGAACAAGTCCGATCAGCCATTTTGTGTGGAAATTTGCGCAGCCAGGCACTCCTCGTTAAGATCGGGGCACAGCCTGTCAGACGAGTAACTTACGTGAAACAATACGCTATACAACCTGCCAACCTTGAATTCAACGCTGAGGGTACACCTGTTTCCCGAGATTTTGACGATGTCTATTTTTCCAATGATAACGGGCTGGAAGAGACACGTTACGTCTTCCTTGGCGGCAACCACCTCGCCGAACGTTTTCCTGTGCACCCACGCCCGGTGTTCGTGGTGGCAGAAAGTGGCTTTGGTACCGGGCTAAACTTCCTCACGCTCTGGCAGGTATTCGCCACCTTTCGCAACGCACACCCTGACGCTACCCTGGAAAGATTACATTTCATCAGTTTTGAAAAATTTCCGCTGACGCGTGAGGATCTGACACTAGCGCATCAGCGCTGGCCGGAACTGGCGTCGTGGGCAGAGCAACTCCAGGCACAGTGGCCACTGCCGCTGGCGGGTTGCCATCGTCTAGTGCTTGATGAGGGGCGGGTTACTCTGGATCTGTGGTTCGGCGACATCAACGAACTCACCAGTAAGCTGGACGAGTCTCTGAACCAACAGGTTGATGCCTGGTTCCTGGACGGCTTCGCCCCAGCCAAAAATCCGGATATGTGGACGCCAACACTCTTTAACGCCATGGCCAGACTGGCCCGACCAGGCGGTACGCTGGCGACCTTCACTTCGGCTGGTTTTGTACGCCGGGGATTGCAGGAAGCCGGATTTACGATGCAAAAATGCAAAGGTTTTGGTCGCAAACGTGAAATGCTCTGTGGCGTAATGGAACAAACTCAGGCGCTGCCTTCCTCAGCCCCCTGGTTTGCACGTACGGGAACTGAGAAGCGCGAAGCCGCCATTATTGGCGGCGGTATTGCCAGCGCATTGCTGTCTCTGGCGCTACTGCGTAGAGGCTGGCAGGTCACACTCTATTGCGCGGACGATAAGCCTGCGCAGGGCGCATCCGGTAATCGCCAGGGCGCGCTCTATCCGTTACTCAGCAAGCATGACGCGGCTATTAATCTCTTTTTCCCCACCGCGTTTACCTTCGCCCGTCGACTGTATGACACCCTCCCCGTTGAGTTCGCGCATGACTGGTGCGGCGTAACGCAACTCGCATGGGACGAAAAAAGCCAGCAAAAAATCGCCCAGATGTTGTCCCTTGAACTGCCCGAAGCGCTCGCCGTCGGCGTGGACGCCGATCAAATTTTGCAAACAACAGGCGTAGTGACCGAATGTGATGGCATCCAGTACCCGGCCGGCGGATGGCTGTGTCCGGCGCAGCTTACCACTGCCGTTCTCGAGTATGCGATAACGCTTGGGTTACGTACTTACTACCAACACACACTGACCTCACTTGCTCATCAAACCGATAGCTGGCAGTTGCAGTTCGCCAGCGGGGAAGCGGCAACACATGAGGTCGTGGTTCTGGCGAATGGGCATCGCATTAACGGCGTTGAACAGACGCAGTCGCTACCGGTGTACTCCGTAGGCGGTCAGGTGAGTCACATTCCTACTACGCCTTCGCTTTCAGCGCTGCATCAGGTGCTGTGCTATGACGGCTACCTCACGCCGCACAACCCGCAAAATCAGCAGCACTGCATTGGCGCCAGTTATCATCGCGGAAGTGAAGAAACGGTGTATCGTGCTGACGATCAGCAGCAAAACCGTCAGCGCTTAATAGATTGTTTCCCGAATGCCGCGTGGGCAAAAGAAGTAGACGTTAGTGGCAATGCCGCACGTTGTGGAGTGCGCTGCGCCACGCGCGATCACATGCCGATGGTCGGTAATGTGCCGGACTATAACGCCACACTCAGCCAGTACGCCACGCTTGCCGAAGACAAAGAGCATGCTTTAAGCGCACCGATATACCCGGATTTGTTCATGTTTGGCGCGCTGGGGTCACGTGGGTTATGTTCTGCCCCGCTATGTGCAGAAATTCTGGCCGCGCAAATGAGTGATGAACCGATCCCAATGGATGCCAGCACGCTGGCGGCGCTGAATCCGAATCGTCTGTGGGTACGGAAGTTATTGAAGGGTAAAACGGTGAAATAAAAGGATGGGGTGTCAGCCGATCATTGCCCGATGGCGCTACGCTTATCAGGCCTACAAACACCCGCCCACGTGTGCCGGATAAGACACCTCAGTGTCGCCATCCGGCACACGCTACTGTACTTATTGTTTTGTCGCCTTCAGGAACAAGGTGTCCCACATATCTTTCACTAACGCCTGGTCACGCGGCGAGAGTTCGCCCGCGCTGATGGCTTTCTCCAGACTGCTGGTCACATTGGCGTACAATGCCTCAGCGGAATGGTCCTCGCCAGCATCCAGCTCAGCCACAGCCAGCGTCAGGTGCCCACGCAAATAACCACTGGCAAACAACTCATCATCGCTGGCGTGCTCTACCATATCGTCGATTAATGCCAGAATGCGTGATTCAAACTCCGCGATCATCTTCTTTCCTCATTGTAAACGTGGCAGCGGCTTCAGTTGAGCGCTTCGGGCCACGGGAATTGTTCCGCCGTAAGTTCAGGCGTGTGATAATAATTCTGTAACGCGTTAATAAAACGCGCCGGACGTTCAGGGATCCCCTTTTCCAGGTACTCCATTACCTGAGCATGAACACGGCGCTGGAATACCACGCGATCTGGTTCAAAGTCCCCTTCCAGGTTGTCGCAACTGACGTTAAACGGGTAACCCGCCGCCATGCAAAACAGCCAGTCAAACGCCTGCGGCTTCACTTCCACATCTTCAAACTGGCATTGTGTCTTCGCGTCGCGTCCGTCCGGGCAGTACCAGTAACCAAAATCGACCAGCTCACGACGGGCTTTACCGGCGATGCACCAGTGTGAAATTTCGTGTAAAGCACTGGCGTAATAACCATGCGCAAAAACGATACGGTGATACGGTAATTCCGCATCCGCAGGAAGATAGATCGGTTCGTCGTCGCCTTTAATCAGACGGGTATTAAATTCATCGGCAAAGCAGCCGTTAAAAATCTCAATTAACTGTTCGTAGTGATGCGTATTATTCATTAGTTCATCCCCAGCCAGTGGAGAATCTCCTGTCCATGATTATCATAAAGTAGCTTGGCACTCATCACGGCGGAGACAATAACGATCATTGGCCGAATGAGTTTTTGTCCTTTGCTGAGCACCAGTCGAGAGCCCATCCGTGCACCAATAAACTGGCCAATAAGCATCACAAAGCCCGTCGCCCAAATCACTTTGCCGCCGAGGGCAAACAGCAATAGCCCACCTATATTCGAGGTGGCATTTAATACTTTGGCGTGGGCCGTCGATTTCGCCAGGTTGTAGCCGCACAGCATGACAAAGGCCAGCGCGTAGAACGACCCCGCCGCCGGGCCAAAAAAGCCATCGTAAAAACCGACGCAGCCTCCGGCCACCAGCGCGAAAGGCAGCCCGTGCAATCGACGCTGCCGGTCCTCTTCCCCTACTTTCGGCATTAACAGAAAGTAAAGGCCAATACAGATAACCAGAACCGGCAGGATCTGGCGCAAAATGTCTGACTGCACATGCTGAACCAGCAGCGCGCCGCTCATTGAGCCGATAAAGGTCATGAAGATATTGAGCTTCTGATCCGCCAGATTAACCACGCCACGACGAATAAAATAGAGGGAGGAAGAGATAGATCCCCCGCAGGCCTGCAATTTATTGGTGGCCAGAGCTTGCGCAGGTGGCATCCCGGCCGCCATCAATGCCGGGATGGTGAGTAAACCACCGCCTCCGGCCAAAGAATCAATAAAACCTGCCAGCATCGCCACAAAAAAAAGCACACCTAACAGCAGTGGCGTCACCATAAACAGAGAGGCAAAATGATCCATTAGAGTACATGCTCGTCCAGTAGCGCCTGGCAGGAAGGCGGCAACGGCGGCGGTGTCTTCTTCTCAGGCTTGGTGGTTCCAGGTTTCGGAGGTTCGAACCAGCTTTGCAGCTCCGCGCCGCAGCCGTCACCCGGTGGCGGTAACGGTTGATCTTCGCACTCAAGGCTGTCGGCAGGGCAACGTAACCGGACGTGCATATGCGCACGGTGCTGGAACCATGGCCGCACTTTACGCAACCAGTCCCTGTCGGTCCCTGCATCCAGACAAAGTTGTTGCTTAATCGCCGGATTCACGAAAATACGCGTTACTTCATTATCTTTTGCAGCCAGCCTTACCAGGCTGAAAATCTCCGGCTTCCACAGGGACGGTACAACACGTTTACCATCCTGCGAGACCAGATCTAACGCCTGTGGCCGCAGCAGTTGTGACTGGGTCCAGCGCGTTTTCGGCAGTTGCAGGAAAATATCCACATCCAGCCCGGTCTGGTGACTGGCATGACCGCCATTAAATCGCCCACCGGCCGGCATACCCATATCGCCGATTAACACCGTGCCCAGCCCCTGACTATTAGCCTGATTACTCAGACGCTGGATAAACCTCACCAGATCCGGATGGCCAAAGTAACGACGCTGATCGGTGCGCATTACCTGATAGTGTTCTGACTGTACAGGCAGCGTCTCTGCGCCAACTATACAGCCATTGGAAAACGCGCCGATAGACTGCGCGCTGCCCGCAACCGGATGGGTAATTTTCTGCCAGGGCGTCGCCGCCAGACAGGCGGTACTGGCAAACAGAGCCAGCGCCGCAAGTGCCGTTTTTTTCATTTTTACCAGCGTGGAATATCGGTCTTCACATCCGCATTTTGCGCCCGCTGACGCAGCAAGTGATCCATCAACACGATCGCCAGCATTGCTTCAGCGATCGGCACTGCGCGGATCCCAACGCACGGATCGTGACGACCTTTAGTGATCATGTCGACTTCTTCACCAAAGCGATTAATGGTGCGCCCTGGTACGGTAATACTGGACGTCGGTTTCAGCGCCATATGGGCAATAATTTGTTGCCCGCTGCTGATCCCGCCCAAAATGCCGCCCGCATGGTTGCTCTGAAAACCGTCTTTGGTGATTTCATCGCGGTTCTGACTGCCGCGCAGCGCTACAACGTCAAATCCGTCGCCAATCTCAACGCCCTTAACGGCATTTATGCTCATCAGCGCATGGGCGATGTCGGCATCCAGACGGTCGAATACAGGTTCGCCGAGACCCGCAGGTACGCCGCTTGCAACAACGGTTACTTTCGCCCCGATGGAGTCGCCCTCTTTCTTCAGCCCGCGCATCAGTTCATCCAGCGCTTCAATTTTATCCGGGTCCGGGCAAAAGAAGGGATTCAATTCGACCTGAGACCAGTCCTTGATCTCCAGCGGAATATCACCCATCTGTGTCAGACAGCCGCGAATTTCGACGCCGAATTTTTCCGCCAGATATTTTTTGGCAATCGCGCCAGCCGCAACGCGCATCGCCGTTTCACGTGCGGATGAACGTCCGCCGCCACGGTAATCGCGCAGGCCATATTTCTGCTCATAGGTATAGTCGGCGTGTCCTGGACGGAAAACATCCTTGATCGCGCCATAATCCTGTGAACGTTGATCGGTATTTTCGATCAGCAGGCCAATGCTGGTGCCGGTAGTAACGCCCTCGAATACGCCGGAGAGGATTTTCACCTGATCCGGCTCACGACGCTGCGTAGTGTAGCGCGAAGTGCCAGGACGACGTCTGTCGAGATCGTGCTGCAGGTCAGCTTCTGTCAGAGAAATGCCCGGCGGAACACCATCGACAATACAACCGAGCGCCAGCCCGTGTGATTCGCCGAAGGTGGTTACGCGAAAGAGTTGCCCAATTGTATTTCCTGCCATCACGGCTCCGTTATGCGTGTTGTGTATGTGCGCGTGTATTTAGTCTTTGTAAATGCTGAAGTGCTCACGAGCGGCGATCAACTGCTCTTTGGTCAGCATGAATACGCCGTCACCGCCGTTATCGAACTCCAGCCAGGTGAACGGTACATCCGGATATTGCTCTATCAGATGTACCATGCTGTTTCCGACTTCACAAATCAGAATACCGTTATCTGACAGGTAGTCCGGGGCGTTACCCAGAATGCGGCGGGTAAGTTTCAGCCCATCGCTACCGGAGGCCAGGCCCAGCTCAGGCTCATGGCGGTATTCGTTTGGCAGATCGGACATATCTTCTGCATCGACATACGGCGGATTGGTCACAATCAGGTCATACTGAACCTTCAGCAGATCGCGGAACAGATCGGAGCGGATCGGCGTAACATGATGGATCAGGCCGTGCTCTTCAATGTTGTGCTCGGTCACCGCCAGCGCATCAGTGGAAATGTCCACCGCATCGACTTCGGCTTCCGGGAAGGCATACGCGCAGGCAATGGCAATACAGCCGCTGCCGGTACACATATCGAGGATATGCTGCGGCTGCTCATTAATCAGGCCCGCAAAGCGGTTATTGATAAGCTCGCCGATCGGTGAACGTGGAACCAGCACGCGTTCATCGACATAAAATTCATGCCCGCAGAACCAGGCTTTGTTAGTCAGATAAGCCACCGGAATGCGCTCGTTGACGCGGCGAATCACGCGTTCAACAATACGATGGCGTTCGCTGGAAGTCAGACGCGCAGTGCGCATATCTTCTGGGATATCCAGCGGCAAATAAAGCGACGGCAGCACCAGTTGTACGGCCTCGTCCCATGGGTTATCCGTGCCATGGCCATACCAGATATTCGCCGCGCTAAAACGGCTGACCGCCCAACGCAACATGTCCTGAATGGTATGCAGTTCACTCACGGCTTCATCGACGAAAATTTTATCCACGTATTTCTCCAGGGCATGCTCGTATTAATTTCGGCGGCTAGTTTGCCACGAAGACGGCGATAAATCAGCATTCACGCGGAGCCTGAGCGCGAAAATTGCGTTTTAAGCGATCGGATGCCCGCCGAGTCGGGTTAAACTAACGGAAAATAAAAGATGAGACGCTCGAATGAAAAAGAAAACATCGCTCAGCGAGGAGGATCAGACGCTGTTTCGCCAGCTGATGACCGGCACGCGTAAAATTAAACAGGACACTATTGTTCACCGACCGCCACGTAAAAAAATCACCGAGGTTCCGGTTAAAAAGCTGCTGCAGGAACAGGCGGATGCCAGCCACTATTTCTCGGACGAATTTCAGCCGCTACTGAATACGGACGGCCCGGTAAGATACCTGCGTGCCGACGTCAGCCATTTCGAACTGAAGAAAATGCGCCGTGGTGATTACTCCCCGGAGCTGTTTCTCGATCTGCACGGGCTGACCCAGCAGCAGGCCAAACAGGAGTTAGGCGCGCTGATTGCCGCCTGTCGTCGTGAGCATGTGTTTTGCGCCTGCGTGATGCACGGCCACGGGAAGCATATTCTTAAGCAGCAAACGCCGCTCTGGCTGGCACAACATCCGCATGTGATGGCCTTTCATCAGGCGCCGAAAGAGTACGGTGGTGACGCCGCGCTGCTGGTGCTGATTGAAGTGGAAGAGTGGCTGCCGCCCGAACTTCCCTGATGCAGAAAACAGAAAGAGCCGCATTTGCGGCTCTTTGATTTTCCGGATGGCGGCTGTGCCTTATCCGGACGATGAAACGTGGCACGGGTTCGATTAAATCGCCTTTGCCATTTTCAAATTACACGGGCTCATCTGCCAGTTGAAAATGCCCTTTCCGCTCTCATCAAGCGTTACGCTGGCAATCGCAGATGTGGTAAACATCGGCGGCGTTTCACCCGGGCAAAGCTCAGACACCAGATATCCCACTAACGGTAAGTGAGAAATTACCAGTGCCGTGGCGATACCTTCATTGGCCAGAGCCTGTAAATAGGCGCTGACCAGACCGACATCGCCGCAGGGAGTCAGCTCCGGCAAAACATCCACACCGGCTGGCAGGTTCATACACTCTCCCACCACATCCAGCGTCTGTTCGGCTCGTAGGAACGGGCTCACCAGAACACGTTCGATATCCACTTTTTGACCTTTAAGCCAGTTCGCCATCAGGCGAGATTCGTCACAACCACAAGAGGTTAAAGGACGAACCGAATCACTGGCGGCATCGAGGGCCGCGTCGCCGTGACGCATGATAAAAACTTGCATATTGCACCGCTTTTGTTAACCAGGATCACCAACACCTTTATTCACCGCCCCTATTGACCGTGGTAACGATGTGGTGGCCGGCATTGTGCCTTATCCATTCACCGAATGAAACGCTGTTTTTTACCTCAACGGCGTAAGTATAGTCAATCTCTGTTTACATTTTGAGCGCGACCCATACATTCGGTGCGGATTCATCCTACCTTTGACCTCATGAATTCAGGTCAGTTTCCCCGATATCCCAGAATCTTTCACCACGTTCCGCCATCTGCAATAACTGTGCACACGGCGTAAACCGTGAGCCATATTGCGTGGACAGTCGTTGCAGAACCGCAACTACTTCACCCGTACCGAGAGAATCCATATACCGGAACGGGCCGCCGAGGAATGGCGGAAAACCAATACCAAATACAGCGCCGATATCGCCATCACGTGCGCTGCGGACGACCTGCTCACCAAAACAGCGTGCTGCTTCGTTAAGCATTAACATGACACACCGCTCTGCAATTTGCGGGGCTGTGAGTTGGCCCTGACCCTGGACGCCAATAAGCGTATAAATTGCAGGGTCGACCTGTTTTTTGCTTTTACGCCCTTTCGCGCCATAAAGATAGAAACCCCGACCATTTTTTCTACCTTTGCGATCATCATTCAAAATTGAAGCAACAACATTTGCAGGTGCGCTAAAACGTTCTCCATAGGCGGCCTCAAGCACTGGTATAATTTTAGTGCCCGTATCAATTCCGACCTCATCCAAAAGTTGGATTGGCCCTACAGGAAAACCAAACTTAACCAGCGCGGCATCAATCGTCTCGACGCGCTCGCCTTCGGTCAGCATGCGAATCGCTTCGTTGATGTAAGGCGCTAAAATACGGTTAACGTAAAAACCAGCCTTATCCTGGACAACAATCGGCGTTTTGCCCTGTTTTTTCGCTAACTTAACGGTAGTGGCAATCGTCTGCTCAGAGGTTGTTGCATGTGGAATCACTTCCACCAGTGGCATTTTTTCTACCGGGCTAAAGAAGTGCAGACCAATTACCTGTTCAGGTCTGGTAGCATTAGCCGCAATATCGCCAATCGGTAAAGATGAGGTGTTTGACGCAAAAATAGTATGAGGGGCACAATTCTGCTCAACTTCTGCCACCATCTGTTGTTTTAACGACAGATCTTCGAATACCGCTTCAATAATCAGATCGCGATGCGCAAAACCGCGATAATCGGTGGTTCCCGAAATCAACGCCAGCTGTTTATCACGCTCGCTGGCTTTGATATGACGGCGGCGAACCTTCGTTTCAAGCTGCTCCCAACTGTACTTCAGCGCGTGGTTGATTCCCTTAGCATTAATATCTTTGATGCGCACCGGCAAGCCACCTTTACAGGCCGTGACGTAAGCAATACCGCCGCCCATCAGGCCACCGCCCAAAATACCGACGCTATTCAGCGGGCCGGGCTTCGCTTCACTACCGGGATCTTTTTTTACATCGGTATTGGCAAAAAAGATGTTCCGTAGCGCCTTAGACTGCGAAGTCATCGCCAGCTCGCCAAACGCGCGGGCTTCCGCCTCATAGCCGCTGCTGCTGCCCTGCGCGAGACCGGTTTCGATCACCTCAAGAATGCGGTCCGTCGCAGGGTAGTTACCCTGCGTTTTTTGCGCCGTCTTTTTGCTGACCATACGAAACAGCAGCGCACGTCCCAGCGGCCCCGCCAGCACGCGTTCACGTACGGGCAGAACCCGGTGTGCCGAGCTGTCTTTTTTGGCCAGTTCAACCGCGGCTTCCAGCAAAATGGTCTGTGGTACAACTTCATCCACCAACCCCACTTTTAGCGCCTGTTTTGCCCGGAGCTGTTTTCCTGTCAGGATCATATCCAGCGCAGTACTGACACCAATAAGACGGGGCAATCGCTGGGTGCCCCCGGAGCCGGGAAGCAGGCCCAACTGTACTTCCGGCAACCCCAGTACGGTTTTAGCATCATCGGTACAAATACGGTTGTGGCACGCCAGCGCCATCTCCAGCCCACCGCCCAAACAGGCACCATGAATAGCGGCAACAACCGGGATCGGCAATGCATTAATTTCCGCCATGATCTGCTGCCCCTGACGGGCCAGCGTTTCGGCTTCCTGCGCGCTGCGACAGCTACCAATCATGTTGATATCCGCCCCGGCAATGAAGTTATCGGGTTTAGCCGAAATAAACACCACACCACGCAATGCTTTGTTATCGCGGATTTGTTTCAGAATGGCCCTCACCTGAGAAGCGAACTCCGCTTTCAGGGTGTTCATTTTCTCTCCGGGCACATCAATGGAGACAACGGCGACGTTATCCAGACGCACGTTGAGCGTAAAAGCCGATGTCATTTCCATTATTCTGCCTCCAGAACCATTGCCGCACCCAGACCACCTGCCGCACATGCGGTGACTAAACCAAACCCACCGCCACGGCGGCGTAGTTCATGGAGGGTTTGGGTGATCATACGTGCACCGGTGGCGGCGAAGGGGTGCCCATAGGCAATTGAGCCACCCAGCACGTTAAATTTACTGTCATCGACTTCGCCAGTGGCGTGGGAGCGCCCCAGCACTTCGCGGGCAAAACGCTCGCTGCCCAGCAACTGGAGGTTCGCCAGCGTTTGTGCGGCAAAGGCTTCATGCATATCAATAAGCGTTAAATCCGCCATGGTTAAGCCTGCACGCTCCAGGGCAAGCGGCGTTGACCACGCCGGCCCCAACAGCATGTCCTGCCAGACATCAATGGCGGTAAAGGCAAAACTACGCAGATATCCCAGCGGTACCAGCCCTAACTCTTGCGCACGCGACTCCGTCATCATAATCACGGCGGCTGCGCCATCCGTCAGCGGAGTGCTGTTAGCCGCCGTAACGGTACCGTGTTTTCTGTCAAATGCCGGACGCAACCTCGCGTAATCCGCCATCGTCGAGTTACCGCGAATATTGTTATCTTCTGAAAAAGGATCTTTAAAGGGGGGAGCGTAGGTCGTCATCACCTCATCTGCGAGTTTTCCTTCAGACCAGGCCTGAGCTGCGCGCTGATGAGAGCGGTGCGCCAGCGCATCCTGCTGCTCACGCGTGATGCCATAGGTTTTGGCCATTTGCTCGGCGGTATCTCCCATGCGTAAACCAGTGGAATATTCAGCCACTGCAGGTGGCACAGGCATCAGGTCGCGCAAGCGTAGTCGGGAAAAGAGCTTCAGACGTTGCCCGGTTGTGCGGGCTTTATTAACATCCACCAGTACTCGCGCCAGCTTTTTGCTGACGCCAATAGGCAGAACGGAAGAGGAGTCTGCACCACCGGCAATCCCAGCACGAATAGTTCCGGCCATCAGGCTTTCCGCGACATTTGCCACGGCCTGAAAGCTGGTTGCACAAGCCCGGCTTACGCTGTAAGCATCTGTATGCACATTCATCCCGGTTCCCAGAACGATTTCCCGGGCAATGTTGGGGGCTTCTGGCATTTGCACCACCTGGCCAAAAACCAGCTGTTCAATCACTTCAGCAGGTATTTCGCTGCGGGCCAGCAATTCACCAACAACCATTTTTCCCAAATCAACGGCGGGAATGCCATGAAACGCGGTAGCCTGACGGGCAAATGGCGTACGCAATCCGCTCACGATGGCGATACGGTCGCCCTGGCGGGTAACCAGCGATAAAGCCTGACTCATAACACTCCCCTGTAAAAAATAAAAATAAGTGGTCTGACCTGATCACAGTCTTAACCAATTTTTTACATTTAGCCAAGCGAGGAGAAAAGAAAGTGAGAGCTATGACACAGTGAATAGTCACTGACTGTTACGAAAATGCCCTTGCCACCGGGTGGCAAGGGCATGAGCAGAAGGGATTAACGCAGGCCCAGCTGGAAAATCAGCGTTTCAGCTTCACAGGCAAAAACAAAATCGATATCCAGACGCACACCCTCTGACTCTTCAGTGAAAGTCGGGGTGATTTTGCAAGGTTCAGACTCTACGCTACGTGCCTTCTCAGTCAGAGCGGCCAGCGTTTCTTCTGCCTCTGCGCGATTCGCGAACACGCGGCTGTAGGAAGCGGTGCAATCGGAGTTGTCCATGATGGTGCCAACATC
The DNA here is from genome assembly GCF_014104295.1 of Citrobacter sp. RHBSTW-00029. Lineage (NCBI taxonomy): Bacteria > Pseudomonadati > Pseudomonadota > Gammaproteobacteria > Enterobacterales > Enterobacteriaceae > Citrobacter > Citrobacter sp. RHBSTW-00029. Next base: position 802,229 of record NZ_JABXRT010000001.1, on the reverse strand, counting down.
CATACAGCAGCAAACCGGGGTTTCATCAGCACTGCATTTACTCATTGTAGATTTCCTCTGTATTCGCACCCGAGGTGCCAGATAAACGATAGGGACATTTTACGCTCCCATTATTCGCCTCTCCAGTCGTTAATTGTGCGAAATGCGATAAGTGACCGAAATCACACTTAAAAATGATCTAAAACAAAAATCGCCCAAACAGGTGAGTGCGCGCACCTGCAATTTTGCCAGCTGGATCGCGTTTCTTAGATCAGAATTGAAAATATTTATAAACATACTTGCAACATTCTGGCTGGTCCGACCTATACTCTCGCCACTGGTCTGATTTCTATGTGGTACCTCAGACCCTACACTTCGCGCTCCTGTTACGGCATGTAACATAGTTTGTATAAAAATAAATCTATGAGGTTATGGTCATGAGCCAGAAAACCCTGTTTACAAAGTCTGCTCTCGCAGTCGCAGTGGCAATTATCTCCACACAGGCCTGGTCTGCAGGCTTTCAGTTAAACGAATTTTCTTCCTCTGGCCTTGGCCGGGCATATTCGGGTGAAGGCGCTATTGCAGATGATGCTGGTAACGCCAGTCGTAACCCCGCGCTGATCATGATGTTTGATCGCCCTACTTTCTCTGCGGGTGCGATTTTCGTTGACCCGGATGTCGATATTTCCGGACGTTCGCGCATTGGTAATGACGCCAGCCAGGATAATATCGCCCCAACCGCCTGGATACCGAACGTGCATTTTGTTGCCCCGATTAACGATCAGTTTGGTTGGGGGGCGTCAGTTACCTCTAATTATGGTCTGGCAACGGAGTTTAACAATAATTACGCAGCCGGCTCGATGGGCGGAAAAACCGATCTGGAAACGCTGAACTTAAACCTGAGCGGCGCCTACCGTCTGAATAATCATTTTAGCTTCGGTCTCGGTTTTAACGCCGTCTATGCCAAAGCGAAGCTTGAGCGTTATGCAGGCGATCTGCCGCAGCAGATCGTTGCAGGCTCTGGTGGCAGGGTTCCTCCCGCCCTGGCCGCACAATACCCAGCAGATACGCAGATTGCGCGCCTGAAGGGTGACGAATGGGGCTTCGGCTGGAACGCCGGTATTCTTTATGAAGTGGATAAAGATAACCGTTACGGTTTCACCTACCGTTCGGAAGTAAAAGTTGACTTCGACGGTGATTACCGCAGCAGCCTGCCATCAATGGACCGTATTCCTGCGCAGTTGCGCCCGGTGTTCGCCAGCCTGCCTGCTGGCACTAACGGCAACACAATCGACGGATCACTTGATCTGAATCTGCCAGAAATGTGGGAGTTCTCAGGTTATAACCGCGTTGCACCACAGTGGGCGGTTCACTACAGCATGGCATATACCAGTTGGAGTCAGTTCCAGGAACTTAAAGCGAAAGGCAGCAACGGCCAGACGCTGTTCTATAAAGAAGAAGGTTTCAAAGACTCTTACCGCATCGCGCTGGGTACTACCTACTACTACGATGATACCTGGACATTCCGTACCGGTATCGCCTTCGATGATAGCCCGGTTCCAGCTAACCGCCGTTCCATCTCTATTCCGGATCAGGATCGCTTCTGGCTGAGTGCGGGTACAACCTACGCGTTTAATAAAGATGCTTCATTGGATGTCGGCATTTCTTATATGCACGGTCAGAAAGTGAAATTCGAAGAAGGCCCATACTCCTTCGAATCAGAAGGGAAAGCCTGGCTGTACGGTATGAACCTGAACTACGCATTCTGATTTTCATCAAACGTAAAAAAGGTGAGCTTTTTAGCTCACCTTTTTATTTGCTTCAATTCCTTACTCAGAATCGATCTCTTTTAACTCATCCTGAATATCTTTTGCGTTCGGGTTTTCTTCTGGTTTGAGTTTACCGCCATTCGCAATAAAGTCATGGCGCTGGAAGTAAGCTTCACGCACCATGATGTAAGGATCTGAAGATTGACGCAGCAGACCGTCAGAATCGAGCAGTTGCGCACGCGTTTCAATTCCTTCAACCGTCCATTTACCTATCGACAACGGCCAGGTTAACCAGGAGAGAACCGGATACAGCGTATCCACCATATCGCCGCCATCATCACGCAGCGTGAAACTGCCGTAGAACGGAAGCTGCATATATGGACCGTAACCGACATCATAATGGCCTAATGTGCTGCCGAAGCGGTGTGGTTCAACACGCTGCAACTTCGGATTCGCCATCCCCGCCACATCAATAAACCCGCCCATACCTAACAAGGTGTTGAGGAAGAAACGGGTAAAATGCACCATCCCCTGATAGGGATCGCCTTGCAGAAAATAGTTAACCATGACAGCCGGTTCTTCAAGGTTGCCAGTAAAGTTGCTCAAACCATTACGGGCCGGCTGCGGAACATAATCACGCCAGGCTACAGCCACCGGGCGAACAACGTATGGATCCAACACATTAAAGTTGAAGTTGTACATGGTGCGGTTGAACCCTTCAAATGGGTCCGAACGCCCCTGCTGTTCAGTACCGGAGCTCGCACACCCCACCAAAAGTGTGGTTCCCAGCGCAAGCGCCGACAGGCGAAGCTTCATAAGTGTCTCCCTGTGTATTATGGCTATCGCTGATTGCCATCCATGACGGAACGATGATGTATCCGCCTGATTAGATGTGAGCGATTGTAACAGCACGTCAATCGATGTCTATATGCCCTAACTTACTGATTTGATCATAGCCTGGTAATACAGGCACAGTGATGGTTCATTTTAACGAAGCCAATAAAAACATGCGTTACCATTTTTGCGATTTCAAGCTTTATCCACCAGCCTTCAAATAAAAACCGCTACGCTTTAGCAATACGTGCTTATTCAGGATCCTGGTATGAATGACATCGAAAAAGAGAAGATTGATCGCCACAGCGACGAGCTCCAGGTGGAAAGCGAAGAAAAGCGGAGCGGAAAAAAGATAGAGCTCAATGAGGACAGGCTCCCCTCACGTGCAATGGCGATCCACGAGCATATCCGCCAGGACGGAGAAAAAGAGATGGAACGTGACGCGATGGCGCTATTGTGGTCAGCCATCGCTGCCGGACTGTCAATGGGTGCATCGTTGCTGGCAAAGGGAATCTTTCACGTACAACTGGAGGGGGTTCCCGGCGGATTTTTGCTGGAGAATCTTGGTTATACCTTCGGCTTTATTATTGTGATTATGGCCCGCCAACAGCTCTTTACGGAAAATACCGTCACCGCCGTCTTACCCGTTATGCAAAACCCTACCCTCGGCAATTTTGGTCTGTTGATGCGTCTGTGGAGCGTAGTACTACTGGGTAATATTCTCGGCACCGGGATTGCGGCATGGGCGTTTGAATACATGCCGATTTTTGATGAGGCGACCCGCGACGCTTTCGTCAAAATAGGCATGGATGTTATGAAAAATAGCCCGACGGAGATGTTTGCCAATGCCATTGTCTCCGGCTGGTTGATTGCCACAATGGTCTGGATGTTTCCCGCCGCCGGAGCCGCAAAGATTGTCGTCATTGTCCTGATGACCTGGCTGATTGCCTTAGGCGATACCACACATATCGTCGTGGGTTCAGTTGAAATTCTCTATCTGGTCTTTACTGGCACACTGCACTGGGGCGACTTTTTCTGGCCTTTTGCCTTGCCGACACTGGCCGGGAATATCTGTGGCGGGACGTTTATCTTCGCGCTGATGAGCCACGCGCAGATCCGCAACGATATGAGCAATAAACGCAAGGAAGAAGCCAGGTTGCAAGCAAAGCGGGAAGCACAACCGCAGAAAAACCAGAAAAAACAGACCTGAATGGCGACTGTTTGAGCAGTCAGGCAGCCTGAGACTTACCGTTGAGAGTAAAAAACGCTATACTCATGCCGCTTCGTCCCCTTAGTTAAATGGATATAACGAGCCCCTCCTAAGGGCTAGTTGCAGGTTCGATTCCTGCAGGGGACACCATTCACATCTAGAACGCAACGCTCTGTTTTATTTCACCATCACGGTACTTGCCATAGCTCCACACAGTTTCTCCCCCGCCGTTTAGCGCCTGAGCATTTCGCGATGCCAGACAGGAGCCAGACCGGTTTGGCAAACCCCGTATTCTGGCATCCCGTTGGACGTTAAGGTTATAATCCTGACAACGATTTTATTGGATCAGATGCAAAAATGACAAAACTCACCCTACAAGAACAGATGCTGAAAGCTGGCTTAGTTTCCAGCAAAAAAATGGCGAAAGTGCAGAGAACGGCGAAAAAATCACGCGTTCAGGCCCGTGAAGCCAGAGAAGCGGTTGAAGAGAATAAAAAAGCACAAATTGAACGGGATAAGCAGTTAAGCGATCAACAGAAACAAGCGACGCTATCGAAAGAATACAAAGCGCAGATTAAACAGCTTATTGAAATGAACAAAATCACCATTTCCAAAGGTGATATTGGGTATAACTTCACCGATAATAATCTGATTAAAAAAATCTACGTGGATAAGGTGACACAGGCGCAATTGATTAAAGGACGTCTGGCTATTGCCCGGCTGACTGCTGAAAGCGAGCGTGACAGCGAATATGCTATTATCCCGGCCATCGTTGCCGATAAAATTGCGCAGCGCGACGACAGCTACATCGTCTTAAATTGCGAGCTAAGTCAGGAAGCGAAAGACGAAGACGATCCGTATGCTGACTTCGTCGTACCTGACGATTTAATGTGGTAAGCGAAAAATGCCGGATAATGAGTCCGGCATTTTTTCTAATAATGAGGTGACGACTCAGATGTTCATTCAATTGCCCTTATCATAACCGCACCTCTTCTCTCTAGAACTTATAATGCTCTTTACTTAGCCCGTATTTTCTCATCCGCAAATACAGTTTTTTACGCGGGATTTGCAGATATTCTGCCACTTCATTAATACGCCCTTGATGAATATTTAGCGCTTCGGTAATGATTTGCCGCTCATACTCTTCAACCCGGCGATCCAACGGTGTCGGTTCCGGCATATGCAACTGCGGATTAGCGGTTTCCGCCAATGGCAGCAACCCAACGGCAAAAAGCTCTGCGGCGTTTGCCAGCTCTCGCACATTACTTAACCACACACGACGTCGCATCCCTTTTAGCAATTCCCCGTCGACCTCCGGAATGGGGTGGTTCAGACGCAGACAGGCTTTTTGCAGGTAATGGCGAAATAGCGGTTCAATATCGTCCGGGCGCAGGGATAGAGGCTGGCAGGCGATTTGCGTCATGGCGAAACAGTAATAGAGTTCGGCCACGATCTGGTTTGTTGCCGCCAGTTCCACCAGCGATGTCGTGCCAACACCAATTAGCCGAAAAGGGCGCCGCTCCTGACTTTGCAGGTGAACCAAATGGTGCTGCTGCTCGCGCGTCAGACACGCTATATGGCTTAATACCAGCGTCCCACCTTGCGCTTGAGCAATCAGCTCATCGAGCTGAGCCGTGTTCCCGGCGGTGAGTTCTGCGCGGATAAACGGCCCCTGGGCGCTACGCCCCAACTGATGCAAATAACGGGCTCCCGTCATACGTCCCGTCCCGGGTTCCCCATAAAACCAGACGGCAAGATCCGTTTCTGCCAGTTGCTGCAGCCGTTGACGGTACTGATTTATCCAGTCGCTGTAGCCAACCAGTTCAACCTGCAGCTTTTGCTGGCAGTAATGACGACGGGCAATCACAGATTTTCGCTGCTGCAATGCCTGTGCAACCAGCAACAGCAGCTTACCGGGATCGACCGGTTTTTGCAGAAAATCCCATGCCCCTTTTTTCACCGCATCCACCGCCATCGGCACATCACCATGTCCGGTAATCAGCAGGATCGGCAACTGGTTATCATCCTGATGAAAAAGAGCCATCAGTTCGATACCGTTACAGCCAGGCATACACACGTCACTCAGGACGATACCGGGCCAGTCAGCCTGTAGCCAATTTCGGGCATCGTAGGGGTTATTGCACGCGCATACCCGATAGCCTGCCTGCTCAAGCAACAAGGTGTAAGCATCAAGGACATCGGCATCATCATCAATCAGCAGAACAGAATATTCATCACTCAACATCTTCTACATCCGTCAGGTTGAATTGCAGTACCACGCAGGCATTGCGCCCCAGTGTCGATGCCAGGCGTAGCTCGCCGTTCATCTGCGTCATTAACGAGACACAAATTGATAGCCCAATACCGAGACCAACATCCTTACTGGTGGTAAACGGTTTTAATAGCGACGGTAGCAGCGCACCAGGCCAGCCGGGGCCATTATCGCTGACAAATACACACACCGTGCTGCCCTCAACCTGCCAGTGAACGTCAATCTTCGCGGCAACCGGACAGGCATCCAGCGCATTTGCCAGTATGTTTACCAGAACTTGCTGAATTCTCACCTCATCGCCCATAACCCACACGCGCTCAACCGGCAGCGAAAGCGTACCCTGCTGCGGTTTATGCCGCATAGACAATAACTCCCAGGCCGCGCTGAAGGTTTGCCGTAAATCGACCGGATGCAGCGGTGCCCCCGGCTCGGCCCGGCGCGCAAACTGTCGCAATGAGCGGATAATGGCATCGATACGGGTAATGAGTCCTTCGGCTTTGGTTAACGTGCTTCTGGCCTGCGCCAACTGCTCCTGTTCAATTGCCCTGCCCGCAGTAAACAGATACATCGACAATGCATTCAGTGGTTGATTGATTTCGTGGGCCAGCGTGGTCATGGTCTGTCCGACCACCGCCAGTTTCGCCGTCTGAATCAATTCGCCCTGGGTCGCTCGCAGATCGGCTTCAATCTCCTTACGCTCTGCCACTTCCTGTTCAAGCTGACTTTTTTGCGTATTGAGCTGACCCAGCGTATGGCGCAGTAACCCCGCAATGCGCCCTAGCTCATCACGACCATAAACCGGGATCGAGGCATCGGTTCTGCCAAGACCAATTTGCACCACGGCCTGGTTGAGCGCGGTAAAACGCTTCACCAACCGTGAACGGATAAAGTAGTGGTTGAGTCCCCAGGCAAGAAGCAGCGCCAACAGCGTCGCCAGCAAAATAAGCCCGCCGCTAACGCGAACAATCTGCTCCAGTCGCTGGTTAAACATCTGCATTTGTTGATGGCTACTTCCCAACTGAGCCTCAAGCAATGTTCGAAAACGACCAAGTGTAGCTTCTCTGGCATGACTGGCATCAACCAGCGCTTTTTGCGCCGCGACATAATCGCGCATCGTATCGGGCATTTTATTTTTCATCATCCCGATTTCCAGCAATTCGTCGATGGTTTGCCGCAACGTGATAGTACTGGGCCAGTCGTCCAGGGTACGAATATTTTCATCCGCCGTTTTCTTCAGATTTTCCAGATAGCGAATATGATTCTCGACCAGCATGCCGTCGTCGCTACCTGACTTCAGTTCATTCAACCTGTCGCGTAAATCATCGACAATCTGGTTTTCAATTCTTGCCAGCGTGTACACCTGTTGCTGCTCATTCTGCACCTCCCTGGCGCGTTTCAGGTACAACGCCGCGTCGCCATTTTTCGCTTCAATTTGATCCAACAACGTTCCCTGCTGCCAGGTGAAATCCTGCACCAGAGAGTTCAGTTCGGTCGTGAAATCATCATGTAACCAGTCGATTCGCGCGGAAAGTTCGCTGACTTTTTCGCGTACCAGGAACATGTTGTAGAGCACCCTGTCCAGCTCGGTCATCAATGCCCGGCTATCTTGCAAAATCACCGCCAGCTGTTGCTGTTCCGCGGGTTGCAATCCCCGGCTCAGCAGTTCAATTTTGTCCAGATGTTCGATGATCTGATTACGCAGTTGCAGCCGTACGGTCGTATTGGGGGCAAGCAGGAATTCATTAAGCTGATCGACAACCAGGTTAAGATTCCCTTCAATCAAAAAAGCGGAATGTACGCGCGGAAAATAGTCATCGAGCGAATAGCGGATTTGCGAGCTTTGCTCATGCCAGGAATACAAACTGACACAGCTCACGCTCAGCGTCAGTAAAGCCCCCGTCAAAAAAGCCCCCCGCAAACTGCTGCTGATGCTGAGCTGACGAAGACGTTGCCATAGCGAACCGCCTTTCATTGTAGTTCTTCCAGTTTTGATATCGCCAGGCGCTGGTTTTTAAGAAACCAGAGTTGCCACTCCATCATTTGCTGTTCAGCAAAGCTTTTATTATCGAATTGAGCAAGCCAGGCTTCATCTTCGCTGTTCCTGGCGTCGATTGGGACCTGGGTTAACAGCGCTCTGATTTCAGGTAACGGATGTTTCAGACGAGCTTCCGCACTGTACAGCGCTCGCCAGGCATCCTTAAGCTGCGCGAGGCGGAAACTGATGGCCGTATCAAACATCCTCTGGACCAGTTGTTGACGCTTCAGGATCAGACGGTAATTAAGCGGTGGCTGTTTCATCAAAATGGCCTGTTGGGCTGCACGCGGGTTATCTGCTGCCAGCGACGTTACCGGATATTTACCGGTATTCGCATCTGCAAGGATCCGCTGCCCTTCCGGGCTCAATAAATAGCGGATAAAACGTTGTGCTTCATTGGCACGCGGGCTGTTTTTCAGCACGGCTACGTAGGTCGGCGAGACCGCCGAGTGTGGGAAGTAAGTAAAAGTCAGATTGGGGTCATTGAGCAGCAGATTGGCATAGTTATCAATAACCGGTCCCGCAACGCCCAATCCGCTCTTAATTTTGTCCGCAACACCAAAGCTGCGTGATGAGATGGTCACCAGGTTCCCGGCACTGGCCAGCAATGTCGCCCAACCTTCTTGCCACCCTTTTTGTTGCAGCAGTGATTCAACCATCAGGTGATTGGTATCGGAGCGCGATGGGCTACTCATCAACAGGGCATTTTGATATTTAGGATGCGTTAAATCACCCCAGTCCGTCGGTGGTGGCAGATGTCGCGCCGTCAGTGCTGAACGATTAATCAGCAGACCAAATCCCGAGAGAGCCACGGCTACAGACGTCGACCGTATTGACTCTGGCACCAGACGCTGGCTTTCCGGCAAGGCATTATCAAAAGGAGCAAGTTTCTGATGCTCCTGAAGATGCTGCAGTAGCATCGGCGAAGAGGTCAAAATCAGGTCAACGTTCTCCGCATTCGCGGTATCGAGCAGTTGTTCGAGAGAAGAACTGGTCCGGTTTAGCGTGCGGATCATCACTGACCCCGGCTCCGTTTGCCAGCGCTGAATAATCCAGGCCGTTGCCCCCGGGGAAAACGTCGTCGCCATCACCAGTTCCTTCCCCTGTGCCAGACAGGTCGCCGACAGCGACATAAAACACAGTGAGAGCGCCAACAAACTACCCCGACAGAAAAGTCTGTTTGTGATCCTGCTCATAAATACCAACATCTTCGAAAAATAATATTGAGACAAAATTTACCCGTTTATCACGACACATGGAAAAGATAAAACTGCTATCAAAATAACCAGACGGAATGCGATAACAGAGATAAAGAATACCTGAAAATGTCGTTTGAATTTGTTAATACCCGCACATGCTGATGATAAAAATGCATTAAGAATAGTAGCTCTGGCCTCACCATAATTCAAAAAGGTCAAAATCAGTCCCACTTTCAGCAAATTGAGTCAATAGTGACACATTTCTTCAATTTGAATTTCTTAGCCATCTATTTCACTCTTCACTGCGAAAAATCCTGATATTCACATCAATATAAATTTAGGTGATGATATGTTATCAATATTTAAGACAGGGCCATCGGCAAATAAAGTCCCGGAAGAGAAAATTCAGGAGACTTATGGTCGATACCGCATTCAGGCGTTACTTAGCGTATTTCTTGGCTATCTTGCGTATTATATTGTACGCAATAACTTCACCCTCTCTACCCCGTACCTGAAAGAACATCTGGATCTCAGCGCAACACAGATTGGTTTACTCAGCAGTTGTATGCTAATTGCCTATGGGATCAGTAAAGGCATCATGAGCAGCCTGGCAGACAAAGCCAGCCCGAAAGTCTTTATGGCTTGCGGCCTGATCCTGTGCGCCATTGTCAACGTTGGCTTAGGGTTCAGCACCGGATTCTGGATTTTTGCCGCACTGGTCGTCTTCAATGGGCTGTTCCAGGGGATGGGCGTCGGTCCCTCGTTTATTACCATCGCCAACTGGTTCCCACGCAAAGAGCGCGGACGCGTTGGCGCATTCTGGAATATCTCACACAACGTCGGTGGCGGTATTGTCGCCCCCATTGTTGGCGCCGCTTTTGCCATTCTCGGCAGCGAACACTGGCAAAGCGCCAGCTATATTGTCCCAGCCTGTGTCGCGGTGCTGTTTGCTTTTATTGTTCTGATGTTGGGCAAAGGCTCACCGCGCGAAGAAGGCTTGCCTGCTCTGGAACAGATGATGCCGGAAGAAAAAGTCGTGTTAAATGCCCGGCACGTAACCCAGGCACCGGAAAACATGAGCGCCTTTCAAATTTTTTGCACCTACGTGCTGCGTAACAAAAATGCCTGGTATGTTTCATTGGTAGATGTTTTTGTCTATATGGTGCGTTTTGGCATGATCAGTTGGTTACCGATTTATCTGTTAACTGAAAAACATTTCTCGAAAGAACAAATGAGTGTGGCGTTCCTGTTTTTCGAATGGGCCGCAATTCCTTCCACACTGCTGGCGGGCTGGCTGACCGATAAACTGTTTAAAGGTCGTCGCATGCCGTTGGCCATGATTTGTATGGCGCTGATCTTCGTCTGCCTGATCGGTTACTGGAAAAGTGAATCCCTGCTGATGGTCACTATTTTTGCCGCCATCGTCGGGTGCCTGATCTATGTGCCCCAGTTCCTTGCGTCTGTTCAGACCATGGAAATCGTCCCCAGCTTTGCTGTCGGTTCGGCGGTCGGATTACGCGGTTTTATGAGCTACATTTTTGGTGCATCGCTGGGAACCAGTCTGTTTGGTGTCATGGTCGATAAAATGGGATGGCATGGCGGTTTCTATCTGTTGATGGGCGGGATTGTCTGCTGCATTCTGTTCTGCTATCTGTCTCACCGCGGGGCGCTGGAACTCGAACAACAACGAAAAAATGCCCAACAACAGGACACGGAGTTGCAGCTTGCTGATGCCAGGTAATCGGCTTTAGAGAGAAAAAAGTGCCAGCGATGCTGGCACTTTAGTTTGCTCAGATGGAAGCCAGAAAATCAGTCAATGTGGTACACAATTGCGTTTTCAGTTATGAACCTGCGATTTAATGCTTATTGTCCCCCACCATAAAGCGAATGATCAATCCGCATGTCGGGGCAAGAAAAAGAAACAGTCCCGTTACCATTTCGTTTCCGTCAGTCAACCGTATGGTAAAGAAATAAATTAATGCCGTAAGGATAGCCATGCCGAAAAAAGAACTAATTGACGCGGCAGCGCCCATTACCTGCCAAATATAGCAACTAACGCACAGAATGCTCAATGCGAGGAAAGTCCAAAAATAGAACATAGCGTTACCTCCTGTCTGCCGTAAAAATCGACGTAAGTCCTTACACATCCTTGAGTTTATAGTCTAAGACAATTCCTATCCGTTCGCAATTCAAGCAACATTTTCGCTACAATAACTGTTCATTTTCTGAACCGGGCATTCTCCATTGACCTTTATTTAATCGTCATAAAAACAACATATTATCTATAAGTCTATTCTTGCTTTTTATCGACCAAAAAACATTTACGAAACTTGAGGAATTATTTCTGGATGACATTAATCTTCGGGTGTACATTGTGCGTCCGATCATTCATACCCCTCGTGGTTTGTCCTGACTCAGTTTTACACTCTTTACAGGAACCATTGTCGCTCATAGTGACCTAACTGTTCAGTGACAGAGAGTAACGCTGTAGACAAAGAATCTTCGCGATACATTATTTTCGTACCAACAACAGGTGCTTATGTTCCCCCAATGTAAATTTTCGCGCGCGTTTTTGCATCCGCGCTACTGGCTCACATGGTTCGGTGTCGGTGTGCTCTGGTTACTGGTGCAACTCCCTTATCCTGTTTTATGTTTTCTGGGCACCCGTACAGGTACGCTGGCGCGCCCATTTTTAAAGCGCCGGGAATCCATTGCCCATAAAAATCTCGAACTCTGTTTCCCGAATCTGTCGCAAGAAGAAAGGAACAAACTGGTCGACGAAAACTTCCGCTCACTCGGCATGGCACTGCTTGAAACCGGTATGGCCTGGTTCTGGCCAGATCGCCGGGTGCGTAAATGGTTTGATGTTGAAGGTCTGGACAACCTGCAACGCGCTCAGGCGCATAACCGTGGCGTAATGGTAGTAGGCGTGCATTTTATGTCGCTGGAACTGGGGGGCCGCGTGATGGGGCTTTGCCAGCCAATGATGGCAACCTACCGCCCGCACAACAACAAATTAATGGAGTGGATACAAACCCGCGGCCGTATGCGCTCGAACAAAGCCATGATCGGCAGAAATAATCTGCGCGGCATTGTCGGCGCACTGAAAAAAGGGGAAGCCGTATGGTTTGCGCCCGATCAGGATTATGGCCGTAAAGGCAGTTCATTTGCGCCATTCTTCGCCGTCAAAGATGTTGCGACAACCAACGGTACCTACGTGCTGTCACGTTTGTCGGGGGCGAAAATGCTGACCGTCACCATGGTGAGAAAATCTGATAACTCCGGCTACCGTCTGTTTATCACGCCAGAAATGGAAGGTTACCCGGAAGATGAAAACCTGGCCGCGGCCTATATGAACAAAATTATCGAAAAAGAGATCATGCGCGCCCCCGAGCAGTATCTCTGGATCCACCGTCGCTTCAAAACGCGCCCGATGGGTGAAGCCTCGCTATATGTCTAAAAAGAAAGGCCGAATGGCCTTTCTTCTTTTCTACGGCTGAATTACTTAACGCCCCACTTGTTCTGGAGTTCAGTCATTCGTCCGCTATATTCTCTGGCAAGGCAGGCGGGCTTATCCTGCTCTTTCCAGCATTCATTACGTCCTTTGATCCAACCTCGTTGCTCTGCTTTTAGCATTGGGTCATTTTTCGATTTAGCCAGCGCCTGTTTGTAGACCCCGTTCAATTTTAGATCCATTGCGGAGAGCGATGGGCTCTGACAGATAATCTCTTCCATACTTCCCTTTTCCACTGCGGAACAGGAGAACGATGGGCCAGCATGAGTCGATTTTTTCGCCACAGCGAAATCAACATTATCCTCAGGCTGACAAATCCCATGCTTGCGGTTTGGGCCAGCCCAGGATACTTCCGGGTTTCCGTCATCTTTTCTGGAAATTGAGACGGTATTTTTACCGCTCTTCGCCTCCCAGTAATTTTCATTGAAGCTTTTAATGGTCGCTTTTGCGCCATTAATCCATACATTGCCTTTACCATCACTATTCACACCACCAATACTTGCGCAGCTGAAATTGAACGCTTGCGGTGGAGCCGCCATTGACGTCAATGGCGCAAGAACAAGTGCTAACATCATTAATCTGGTCATTTTTAACCTTTTCATTATCAAATTCCGCGAAAAAATTAACCGCATTAACCTTAAGGTGATATGAGAATTTTCTGAGTAACAGTCACGTCGCTCAATAGCAATTTATTACCGTCAGAAATTAAACTGTCGCCGAATCACGACACTTGTAAGTTACTAAAATTAAATAAAAAAATGCCTCTTGTTTCACCTCATTTTTAGGCGTACATTAGCGCCGTCTGGAGCATTAAAGCTCAGAATTCTGAGGTGATGCAGCCAAGTAAGCGCGGGGTATTCTCCCTTTCGTTTATACTCGCATCAGCTCTCTGTCAGGTAAGCATATGTTCATTGAGACGTACCTCAGGTACGCGGAGAGATGAAAAGTGAAATATTTCTTTATGGGCATTTCTTTTATGGTCATCGTTTGGGCCGGTACTTTCGCCCTGATGATCTAAATAAAAAGACGCAGCAAAAAAACAGGAGCCATTTGGCTCCTGTTTGCGTTTGAGGAATCGTGTTATCAGTCGGTACTTTCCGTGGTCGATTTCGCACTGGCAGGCAGCAAACCATCCGCGCGAAACATTGCTTTGATGCCGCGAATTGCCTGGCGGGTACGGTCACGGTTTTCAATCAACGCAAAGCGCACGTGTGTATCACCATAGTCCCCAAAGCCAATCCCCGGCGAAACACAAACCTTCGCCTCATTCAGCAATTTTTTGGCAAATTCAAGCGACCCCATTGCGGCGTATTGCTCTGGAATTTTCGCCCACACGTACATCGACGCTTTTGGCATTTCAACCATCCAGCCCGCTTCATGCAGCCCTTTGACCAGCACATCGCGACGACGCTTATATTGCTCAGCGATATCCCGTACGCACTGCTGATCGCCTTCCAGCGCGGCAATAGCGGCTACCTGCAGCGGTGTAAACGTTCCGTAATCGTGATAGCTCTTAATGCGCGCCAGTGCGTTTACCAGCGTTTTATTGCCAACCATAAAGCCAATGCGCCACCCCGCCATGTTATAGCTTTTCGACAAGGTGAAAAATTCAACGGCAACATCACGGGCACCCGGAACCTGCATAATCGATGGCGCTTTCCAGCCATCGTAGACAATATCGGCATAGGCCAGGTCATGAACCACCAGCACGTCGTAGCGTTTAGCCAGTGCGACGACCTTTTCGAAAAACTCCAGTTCGACACACTGCGCCGTCGGGTTGGACGGGAAGCCTAAGATCATCATCTTCGGTTTCGGGTAGCTTTCGCGAATCGCGCGCTCCAGTTCATTAAAGAAGTCGACCCCTTCCACCAGCGGCACGGAACGCACCTGTGCTCCGGCGATAACGGCACCATAAATATGGATGGGGTAACTGGGATTAGGCACCAGAACCGTGTCGCCGTGATCCAATGTAGCCAACATCAGGTGAGCCAGCCCCTCTTTGGAGCCAATTGTTACAATCGCTTCGGATTCAGGATCGATCTCGACGTCATAGCGTTCCTGATACCAGCGAGAAATCGCCCGACGTAAACGAGGAATACCGCGCGATGTTGAATAACCGTGGGTATCCGGGCGCTGCGCCACGGTACACAGTTTTTCGACAATATGAGGAGGCGTGGCCCCATCCGGGTTCCCCATGCTGAAATCGATAATATCTTCGCCGCGCCGACGCGCAGCCATCTTCAGTTCAGCGGTAATGTTAAAAACGTAAGGGGGAAGACGATCAATACGCGTAAAACGACGTTCAGGGCGGGAATCAGCCATAATATCCTCAGATGTACGTTAGCGCCCGGACCGTCCGAGCGACGCTGCCACGATGGTGGCACGTTTAGAAAATAGCCTGATTAATTTCCTTCTGTCGAGAGGTACAGCAAAATATTTTTTATCGGCATAAAAGAGGAACAACATTTCTAAAACAGGAAATTCATGAATATCCACCCCTTATGAAATCACCAATTATTAACATTTTGTTGTTAAATACATTACGTTGAGGTCCGCCTTCTCTGGCGAGATATTGTAAATACAACAATCATGCAACAATCCCCTTTTAATATTGTGGTTTTTCCTCATTAGTCCATGCTGACAGGGATGCTGGTCATCCTGCCTCAGGTTACCTATCATAGAGGTTTAACCCCTTCGCAAGAGTCACCTGTGCACGAAATATTCAATATGCTGCTGGCGGTCTTTGATCGGGCAGCGCTGATGCTGTTCTGTCTGTTTTTCCTGATTCGTATCCGCCTGTTCCGCGAACTGTTGCACAAGTCAGCCCACTCGGTGAAAGAGCTGCTCGCCGTTACTGCCATTTTCTCCATGTTTGCACTGTTCAGCACCTGGTCTGGTGTACCGGTAGAAGGCTCACTGGTGAACGTGCGTATTATTGCCGTGATGTCAGGAGGAATTCTGTTCGGCCCATGGGTCGGTATCATTACCGGACTCATCGCGGGTACACACCGTTATCTGATTGATATTGGAGGTGTTACCGCCCTTCCCTGTTTTATTACCAGTATCCTTGCTGGCTGTATTGCAGGTTGGATCAACCGAAAAATCCCTAAGGCGCAACACTGGCGCGCCGGTATTTTAGGCGGGATGCTTTGCGAGTCATTGACTATGATTCTGGTGGTCGCCTGGGCCCCCACTACCGAACTGGGGCTGGATATTGTCTCGAAAATCGGTATCCCAATGATCCTTGGCAGCGTCTGTATCGGCTTTATCGTCATGCTGGTACAAAGCGTGGAAGGAGAGAAAGAAGCCAGTGCGGCAAAACAGGCTAAACTGGCGCTGGATATCGCTAACAAAACCCTGCCGCTTTTTCGTCAGGTCAATAGCGAGTCGCTACGCCAGGTGTGCGAGATTATTCGCCATGATATTCATGCAGATGCCGTCGCGATCACCAATACCCAGCACGTTCTGGCCTATGTCGGCGTTGGCGAACTGAACTACCGCGATAACGATGATTTCGTTAGCCCTACCACCCAGCAGGCGATAAATTACGGAAAAATCATCATAAAGAACAATGATGAAGCACATCGCACGCCGGAAATACACTCCATGCTGGTAATACCGTTGTGGGAAAAAGGTGTGGTCACCGGTACGCTGAAAATCTACTACTGCCATGCCCACCAGATCACCTCCTCATTACAAGAAATGGCTATCGGCCTGTCACAAATTATCTCAACTCAGCTTGAGGTTTCCCGTGCCGAGCAGCTACGTGAAATGGCAAATAAGGCAGAGTTGCGGGCACTACAAAGTAAAATAAATCCCCATTTCCTGTTTAATGCGTTAAACGCGATCTCATCGTCAGTGCGGCTTAACCCGGACACTGCACGCCAGCTCATTTTTAATTTATCTCGCTATCTTCGCTATAATATTGAATTAAAAGATGATGAGCAGATCGACATCAAGAAAGAGCTGTATCAAATTAAGGATTACATTGCCATTGAGCAGGCCCGTTTTGGCGATAAGTTGACGGTTATTTATGATATTGATGAAGAGGTCAGCTGTTTTATTCCCAGCCTGCTGATTCAGCCATTGGTTGAAAATGCCATCGTTCATGGGATCCAACCCTGCAAAGGGAAAGGTGTGGTCACTATCAGCGTGGCGGAATGTGGTAATCGGGTGCGCATTGCCGTCAGAGATACCGGTCATGGTATCGATCCAAAAGTCATTGAACGCGTTGAGTCCAATGAAATGCCGGGCAATAAAATTGGCCTGTTGAATGTGCATCACCGCGTTAAACTCCTGTACGGCGAAGGGCTACATATCCGCCGTCTTGAGCCTGGCACAGAGATTGCTTTTTACGTGCCAAACCAGCACTCACCTGCAGCAGCCCCGGCCACATTATTGCTTTAACCAGGAGTTAAGTTGTGAAAGTCATCATTGTTGAAGATGAATTCCTGGCCCAACAGGAACTTAGTTGGCTGATAAAAGAGCACAGCCAGATGGAGATTGTCGGCACATTTGACGACGGTCTGGATGTGCTTAAATACCTGCAGCACAACCGCGTTGACGCTATTTTTCTGGATATTAATATTCCGTCACTGGATGGTGTGCTGCTGGCGCAAAACATCAGTCAGTTCGCGCATAAACCCTTTATTGTGTTTATTACTGCCTGGAAAGAACACGCTGTTGAAGCCTTTGAACTGGAAGCGTTTGACTACATTCTGAAACCGTACCAGGAATCACGGATTGTCGGCATGTTGCAAAAACTGGAGGCGGCCTGGCAGCAGCAGCAAACAGGAACCCCTCTTACCAGCCCGGTGACGCGTGAAAACGATACGATCAACCTGATCAAAGACGAGCGGATCATCGTTACGCCAATCAACGATATTTACTACGCTGAAGCCCATGAAAAGATGACCTTCGTCTACACGCGACGCGAATCGTATGTCATGCCGATGAACATCACCGAATTTTGCAGCAAACTGCCTACCTCACATTTTTTCCGCTGCCACCGCTCATTCTGCGTAAACCTGAACAAAATCCGCGAGATCGAACCGTGGTTTAACAACACCTATATTTTGCGATTAAAAGATCTGGAATTTGAAATCCCGGTTAGCCGGAGCAAAGTAAAAGAATTCAGGCAATTAATGCATTTATAGAGCGATTAGTCATGACCGCGCGGATCGGTGTAAAATGGCGATCTCCTGCCGGTGCTATAAAACGTAATAAAGTGAATTTTCAATGAAATACAGACATGCGCTATCCCAGTTGTGTTTTCAGATGCTGGAAATGGGTGCGGATCGCCATACGGTGAAAAAAGCCCTCACCACCCGTCGAATGAAGGCTCGTCAGGCTGTCGTACTGCTGTGCAAGCAAGAGATGGTGCTACTGAGAGCCGGGAAACTGCCGATACAAAACGCAACAAGCACGACATCTCACTGACAATAACAGGTCGCGAGCTAACTAAACCATTAACTCGCGACCACTTCGCGTACAGAGCATGCTACAGGCTAAACTGAATTAACTAAGAGCAACCTTCCGGCACGAGTCTTACAGAATGTGCCCCAGCGTCTGGCGTAAGTGCGCGCCGGAACCAAGCAGACCTGGATTATCATGCACAATCAGATATACCGGGATATCCTGCACATAGGCTTTAAAACGCCCTTTATCCTCAAAACCACCGCGAAAACCCGACGCTTTAAAGAATTCCAGGAAGCGCGGCACTATGCCTCCGGCAATGTACACCCCGCCAAACGTCCCCAGCGTTAATGCCAGATCGCCGCCAAACCGGCCCATGATGACGCAAAACAGCGACAGTGCACGGCGACAGTCAATACAGGAATCGGCCAGGGCGCGTTCCGTAATGTCTTTCGGTTGCAGATTTTCCGGCAAACGTCCGTCGGATTTTACAATCGCACGATACAGATTTACCAGCCCAGGACCAGAAAGCACGCGCTCCGCAGAAACGTGACCAATCTCAGCCCGCAGCACTTCCAGGATAATCGCTTCTTCCTCGCTGTTCGGCGCAAAATCTACATGCCCCCCCTCGCCTGGCAGGCTCACCCAGCGTTTATCCACATGAACCAGATGCGCCACGCCGAGACCGGTGCCTGCGCCATAGACCGCAATAGGTTTGCCCTCGACAGGCTCAGCGCCGCCAAACTGGATCAAATGATCTTTTTTCAGCATTGGGATTGCCATTGATACGGCTGTGAAATCATTGATGATTTCCAGATGGCTAAAGCCCAGATTCTTTTTCATCTCGGCAATAGAAAATGCCCAGGTATGGTTGGTCATGGCCACCCAGTCACCGGTTATTGGACAGGCAATAGCGATACAGCCATCTTTGACGCTAACGCTATGCTCATCCAGGTACACGCGCACAACGGCTTCAAGGCTTGGGTAATCCAGCCCGGAATAGGTTTTCGCCTGCGAAATCTCGCCACTGGCAATATCGCACAGAGCAAGACGCGCATTGGTGCCGCCAACATCACCCACTAAAGCATATTTTGTCATTCTTCCACGGCTCCGCTAAAGTCAGAATACATCTTTGTCACACTGTAAATTCATGGGGGCATAACAACAACGCCCTGAAGGCTGATGCCCGTGGAATATCGATCCAGGTCACAGAATTACTTTATCGTTTCAGCACCTTTTGCAGCGATGCCGTTGGGCAGGCTGTGCAAACTACGTCTATGACTCTGCATTAAGGAATAGAAAATGCTCCATCCGCGAGCCAGAGCGATGCTCTTGCTATCAACGCCTGCGTTGCTGATTGGTGTAGCGTCCAGCCTGGTGCTGATTGCTGTAATGAAAGTGGCTTCCGTTTTACAGCAATTTTTGTGGGAACGTCTGCCCATAAGCATCGGTATTGCCCAGGATTCTCCATTCTGGATTATTACTATGCTGACGCTTACCGGGGTCATGGTCGGGCTCATCATCCGCTACAGTCATGGTCATGCTGGCCCTGACCCAGCCTGCGAACCCTTAATTGGTATGCCCGTTTCGACGTCTGCATTGCCCGGACTGCTGGCCGCCCTGATAATTGGCCTCGCGGGTGGCGTCAGTTTGGGTCCAGAGCACCCCATCATGACCGTTAACATTGCGCTGGCAGTGGCGATTGGTAGCCGCATGTTTCCGCGAATTGCAAAGCTGGACTGGACCATCCTCGCCTCTGCTGGCACCATCGGGGCGCTATTTGGTACCCCGGTTGCCGCTGCGCTGGTCTTTTCGCAAACGCTGAACAGCTCCAATGATGTCCCCCTATGGGATCGTCTGTTCGCACCGTTAATGGCCGCCGCGGCAGGTTCACTCACCACCAGCCTGTTCTTTCATCCCCACTTTTCATTGCCTATCGCGCACTATACGCAGATGCATCTGGTCGATATCTTCAGCGGCGCGGTCGTTGCTGCCATTGCTATCGCGGCGGGGATGGTGGCCGTGTGGTGCCTGCCTCGTTTGCACCATCTGATACATCGCCTGAAATACCCGGTGCTGATCCTAGGCGTTGGAGGCTTTATCCTCGGTATTCTGGGTGTTATCGGAGGACCACTAACCCTGTTTAAGGGCCTGGATGAGATGCAGCAAATGGCATTTAGCCAGACACTGGGAGCCTCGGACTATTTCATGCTGGCGGTGATAAAGCTGGCTGCACTGGTTGTGGCTGCAGCGAGTGGTTTTCGCGGTGGGCGGATTTTCCCTGCGGTATTCGTTGGCGTCGCGCTGGGGCTGATGCTGCACGCCCATGTCGAAGCCGTTCCTGCCGCGATTACGGTCTCCTGCGCCATTCTGGGATTGGTACTGGTCGTCACTCGTGATGCATGGCTGAGCCTGTTTATGGCGGCAGTGGTGGTGCCGGACACCACCCTACTACCGCTGTTGTGCATCGTTATGCTTCCGGCCTGGCTGCTCTTAGCCGGAAAACCAATGATGATTGCTGACCACCCCGATAAGTAGCTATCCCCCGTTGCGGGATTCCAGCGCACGGGTCACCGTGCGCAAGAGTTCTGGAAGGTCAGCCTTCGGCAACACCACTTCTATCAACGAGAGGCGTTGCGGTTTTGCCAGACGAGCCAGAACCTCTTCCAGTTGGACAGCCTGCTTCACGCGCCAGCATTCCGCCTGACATTCACGACTTAGCGCCTGTGGCACCAGCGTCCAGCTCCATCCGGCTATATCATTGTATCGCTGGTTCGCACCATGAATAGCACGTTCCACGGTATAACCGTCATTATTGAGCAGTAAAATAACAGGAGTTTGCCCGTCTCTAAGCATGGTTCCCAATTCCTGAATGGTGAGCTGTGCCGCACCATCGCCAATAATCAGGATCACCCTACGGTGCGGGAAGGCTGTTTGCGCCCCAAATGCAGCAGGCAAAGCGTAACCGATTGACCCCCATAGCGGCTGGACCAGAACCTCCGCCCCGGCAGGAAGTGACAGCGCAGCTGCGCCAAATGCTGCGGTCCCCTGATCGACAAGGATAATGTCGTCGGGGGCCAGATACTGTTGCACCGTATGCCAGAAATTTTCCTGCGTCAGAGGGCCTTTCTCAACCTGCAGACGCCCGGCACAAGGACGTTCAGGCGGAAGCGAAAACGACATTTCCAGGCACAGTTCCCGTAGCGTAGTAACCGCCTGTTCCATCGGGATGTTAAACCAGCTTCCCCCAACCCGCGACGCATGGGGTTGAACCTCAATAGTGCGCTCGCGAGGTAAGTTTTGCGTAAACCCGGCGGTCAGCGTGTCAACAAACCGGGTACCGACGCAAATAATCGTATCAGCATCTTCTATCGCCTTACGCACATAATCACTGCTGGCCCCCGCACTGTATGTGCCCACAAACGCAGGATGCCGCTCATCAAACAATCCTTTGCCCATCAACAGCGTGGCATGAGCCATCGGCGTTTCCGTCATCCAGCGTTGTAAAACGGGCTGCAAGCCAAATCGTAGCGCGAGAAAATCGGCTAATAGCGACACGCGTGAACTGTCCAGCAACTGCTCACGTGCATGATAGCGAAACGCAGCAGCTACACTACTTTCCGGCTCGCTCAAGGGAACAATGAGTATGTCACTCGGTGGTGTAGCAGGTTGTTTCGCAACATCAGCAGGTAGCATCAGGTAACCCGGTCGTCTTTCGGTTAACATCGCTTGCAACACGCGGTCAATTTCATAGCAGGCATTTTGTTCATCCAGCACTGCACTGGCGACCGTCACTGACTGTTGCATACGGTAGAAATGCTGAAAGTCACCGTCGCCGAGAGTGTGATGCATTAACTCGCCACGACGCTGAGCGCTGCGACATGGGGCCCCGACAATATGCAGGACAGGAACGTATTCCGCGTAACTTCCTGCAATACCATTAATTGCGCTTAACTCGCCCACACCAAAAGTGGTAAGCAGCGCTCCCGCTCCGACTACCCGGGCATAGCCATCCGCGGCATACGCCGCATTCAATTCATTCGCACACCCGACCCAACGCACGCTTGAGTGCTCAATGACGTGGTCAAGAAACTGTAAATTGTAATCGCCCGGCACACCAAACAGATGGTCAATGCCACAGCCTGCCAGCCTGTCCAGCAGATAATCAGCAACGGAATACGGGGTTTGCATGACAGCTATCCTTCTGACGGTAACCTCATGTTGAGTATCGAAGAACTGCGATGACTGTCCAGGAATGTCGCTGCGAAGGAGGTGGAAAGCAGGATGTACAGTTTTGGCGATTTAAATTTCCTTGAAGAATCGATTGTGTAACCGTATACACTGAAAGACACATATGTTCTGGAAGGAGGCGACATGGTTTATCAGGCTAACGAAAATCGCTATCACACAATGGAATACCGCCGCTGCGGTCAGAGCGGGCTCAAACTGCCGATTGTCTCTCTGGGTTTGTGGCACAATTTTGGTGATACCACTCAGGTCGAAAACAGCCGGACCTTATTACAGCGCGCCTTCGATCTGGGGATCAGCCATTTTGATCTGGCGAATAATTACGGCCCGCCGCCGGGTTCTGCTGAACGAAACTTCGGCCGCATCCTGCAGGAAGATTTTTTATCGTACCGGGATGAACTGATAATCTCGACCAAAGCGGGCTATACCATGTGGGAAGGTCCTTACGGTGATTGGGGATCGCGCAAGTACCTGATTGCCAGCCTCGATCAAAGCCTGAAACGTATGGGACTGGAGTATGTTGATATCTTCTATCATCACCGCCCTGATCCCCAAACTCCGCTCAGAGAAACCATGAACGCGCTGGATCATATTGTGCGTCAGGGGAAAGCGTTGTACGTAGGACTCTCTAACTATCCGACTGATCTCGCCAGACAGGCGATCGAAATACTCGATGATTTAGGGACGCCATGTCTCATCCACCAGCCGAAATATTCCATGTTTGAGCGCGAGGTTGAGAGGGGACTGCTATCACTCTTACAGGAGAAAGGTGTGGGCAGTATCGCCTTTTCCCCGCTGGCTGGCGGGCAATTAACTGACCGCTATCTGAACGGTATTCCGGCGGATTCCCGGGCAGCGAGCGCCAGTCGTTTTCTCAACCCAGACCAGATCACCCCACAAAAACTGGAAAAAGTCCGTGCTCTTAATGCGCTGGCCGAGCGCCGGGGACAAAAACTGTCCCAAATGGCGTTAGCCTGGGTTCTCCGCGATGATAAGGTGACGTCAGTACTGATTGGTGCCAGCAAACCTGCGCAAATTGAAGATGCCGTTGGCATGCTGGCAAACCGTCATTTATCTCCCGAAGAGTGTGCGGAGATCGACGCCATCCTGGGTTGATGGAAATAAAGACACATTTATTAACAAAAAGTGCGCTCTCTGACGATTTAAGAGTTAAGGCGATGAAACGGGGCTTTACTGCCCCGTAATATTGCGTTAACAGGCCGGCTACGGCTCGATCGTGAAGGAGAGAAAGAATGTTCAGGTCACTGATTCTGGCGGCAGTGTTATTGGCTTTTGCACCGCTGGCCGCAAACGCTGGCGAAATCACCCTGCTGCCGTCGATTAAATTACAAATTGGCGATCGCGATAACTACGGCAACTACTGGGACGGTGGGCGCTGGCGTGACCGGGATTACTGGCACCATAATTATGAATGGCGTAAAAATCGTTGGTGGCGTCATGACAACGGCTATCATCGCGGCTGGGATAAGCGCAAAGCTTATGAGCGTGGCTATCGTGAAGGCTGGAACGATCGCGATGACCATCGCGGGCGTGGACATGGCCACGGACACAGCCATTAATGTAACAAATCCCCATCATGCGGGGAGTACTGCTCACAAAAATCATCGAGTTACCCAAGGCCTGTGTCTATACCCAGGCCCTTTTTGCATCACGCTTCGCCAATCGCCAGATGACGAGCAGTCACATCCGCTCCCCCCTGTTTTCCCGTAAATTTCCTGTTCATTTCACAAATTCGCAAAATCGGAAAAAAAAATTCCGATTTATCGTGTTTTTTTTGAACTTTGCGCGATAAATATTAACATTAATTTAATATTATAAAACCTGGGGTGAGCGCTAATGAAAAAACAAGAAAGACAAAAGGCCATTCGGGTTAAGCTAGTAACCGATAAGAAGGTTTATGTTAGCGAATTAGCAAAGGAATTATCTGTCACAACTCGCACGATCCGTAATGACTTAAATGAATTAAGTCAGAATAGTCTTTTCTCATTATTTCATGGCGGTGCACAAATAAAAAGCGCATCTGATGAATCATTATTTGAGCAGTCTTTCACCAACACCATATTGAATGGGTTCAAAAACCACAAAGAAATTACATCGGTTTCTGCTCATGCCAAGCAAAATAGCTATATTGATGATAGCATTTACATACTTGGTTCATTTAATATAGATATTGTTTCTGAAACGACGACATTTCCTCAGATTGGCCAGACTATCCGAGCGTCTGCAACCCGTTTTTATGCCGGAGGCAAAGGCACAAACCAGGCAGTTGCCGCAGCTAAAATCAATAATAATGTTCATCTTACCGTTAAGTTAGGAGCCGATGAGTTTTCAAAAAAAGCCAAAAGATATTTAACCAATACTGAAATTTCTTCTTTTTCTTTTTTTGAAAATGAAATGTCATCCACGGGCATTGCAATGGTATGGGTTTCAGGTGCCACAGGTGACAATATGATCAGTATCGATCTTGGGGCCAATGAAACATTTACCCAGGAAGATATTCTATTGGATATTGATACCATTCGTAATTGCAAAGTTTTTTTAACTCAGCTGGAGAATAATTTTCCGATCACACGTTTCGCTATCATGCAGGCAAAACTCGGAAAATCGCTGGTTGTCCTGAATCCGGCACCTTATGTTTCAGAGATCAAAGAAATATTGCATTTAATTGACATTATTACGCCGAACAAAATTGAAGCTGAAGCGTTATCTGGTATCAACATTGTTGATATCTATTCGGCCAAAAATGCCGCCAGGAGCATTTATGTGCAAGGCGCAAAATGCGTCATTATCACGTTAGGTAGCGACGGTTGTCTGATCTTTGATGGCACAGTTTTCACTCATATTCCTGCCTATAAATCAGCCGTCGTCGATACCAGTGGAGCAGGCGATGCCTTTACCGGGGCACTGGCTGCATGCATTGCAAACGGTAAAGGACTCATCAATGCAGCGCAGTACGCTTCTGCGTTTGCCTCGTTGAAAGTTGAACGTAAAGGTGCATCAAATATGCCCAACAATTCACTCGTTTATCATCGTATGCAGTAGCTGTTTAGAGCATCATTCAGCCCCTACACCTATAGGATAATTTCATGAAAAATAAAATGTTTTATCGTGTTATCGGTGCCACAGTCGGTTTAGCGCTTTCCGCCACTTTCACCGTCCCCGCTTTTGCCGCCGATACTCAGACGCATAAACCTAAAGTCGCGCTGGTGATGAAGTCACTGGCAAATGAGTTTTTCCTGACCATGGAAACCGGAGCAAAAGAGTATCAGAAAAAAAATGCCGACAAGTTTGATTTGATTTCTAACGGCATCAAAAACGAAACGGATACGGCAAATCAAATCCAGATCGTTGAACAAATGATTGTCTCGAAAGCCGACGCGATTATCATTGCGCCATCAGACTCGAAAGCCCTTGTACCGGTCATTAAGAAAGCAATTGATGCAGGTATTATTGTCATCAACATTGATAACAAATTTGATGACAGTGTGCTTAAAGATAAAAACCTGAATATTCCTTTTGTTGGCCCGGATAACCAAAAAGGTGCAAAAGAAATTGGCGATTATTTAGCGAAGCATCTTAAGGCAGGCGATCAGGTTGGTATTATTGAAGGCATCCCTACCTCCAGCAACTCTCAGCAACGTACTCTGGGCTTCCAAAATGCAATGGCGCAGGGCGGAATGAAAGTCGTTTCTGTGCAATCTGGCCAATGGGAAATTAACAACGCCAATGCGGTCGCGGCGGCAATGTTAAGTGAGTATCCTGATATCAAAGCACTGTTAGCCGATAACGATAATATGGCATTAGGTGCCGTTTCTGCCATCCGCTCTGCCGGGAAAAAAGGACAGGTTCTGGTTGTCGGCTATGACAATATCGAAGCGATTAAGCCCATGTTAAATGACGGTCGTGTTTTAGCAACTGCGGACCAATTTGCCTCTCAACAAGCTGTATTTGGTATTGATGCCGCCCTTGATGCCTTAAAAAATGGCAAAAAACAGAATGAGCTCTCTAGCAACGTAGAAACACCAATAAAACTGATCGTCAAACAATAAGCGGAAAACAGTGCGCCGCTGTGGTACTGCCATCAATTGAGTATCAGAGCGGCTTACCGGATAAGGCCAGAATATGAAAAGTGGGCAAGAAATCCTCTCAATACAGGGGGTAGGTAAAACCTACAGTGAACCTGTTCTGGTGGATGTAACGCTAGCATTATATCCAGGAAAAGTACTGGCCCTGACGGGAGAAAACGGTGCCGGGAAAAGTACGTTATCAAAAATTATTGGCGGGTTAACCAACGCAACGACCGGAAAAATGGTTTATCAGGGGCAGCCTTACGCACCTGCGAACCGAAAAGAGGCGGAAAAGCTGGGTATTCGCATGGTTATGCAAGAACTCAATTTACTGCCTACGTTGTCGGTTGCAGAAAACTTATTTCTCGAACAACTTCCGCATCGATTCGGCTGGATCGATCGAAAAAAGCTAGCAGAAATGGCCCGTCCGGTGATGGCAATGGTTGGGCTGCAATCGGTCGATCCAACTACGCTGGTGGGCGAATTGGGTATTGGTCACCAACAGATGATCGAAATCGCCAGAAACCTGATTGGTGAAAGCCGGGTACTGATTCTGGATGAACCGACAGCCATGCTCAGTAGCCGTGAGGTCGAACTGCTGTTTAAACAAATAGCGCTCTTCAAAGCCCGGGGCGTTTCAATAATTTATATTTCTCACCGACTGGATGAGCTTGCGATGATTGCTGATGACATCGCGGTGCTACGTGATGGTCATTTGGTTTGCGTGGACGATATTAAACGCTATACCCGCGATCAACTTGTTTCGTTGATGGTCGGCCGCGATTTAGAAAGTTCATTTGATTTAAGTGGACGCCAGGCAGGTCAACCCATTCTGAAAGTGGAAAATTTTAAGCGTGGGAAAATCATTCGGGACACGTCGTTTACCTTGCACAGTGGCGAAGTGCTCGGCATTAGTGGCCTTGTCGGCTCTGGCAGGACAGAGCTGCTACGCGCTATTTTTGGCGCAGACAAAATAGACAGTGGCACATTACTGATT
Organism: Citrobacter sp. RHBSTW-00029; assembly: GCF_014104295.1. Lineage (NCBI taxonomy): Bacteria > Pseudomonadati > Pseudomonadota > Gammaproteobacteria > Enterobacterales > Enterobacteriaceae > Citrobacter > Citrobacter sp. RHBSTW-00029. Next base: position 774,669 of record NZ_JABXRT010000001.1, on the reverse strand, counting down.
GGTACGCCACTTAAACCGGTGGTGATCCGTTCGCCTGCACAGGCTATCCGACATGGTATTGCATTAGTCACGGAGGATCGTAAAGGTGAAGGGCTTCTGTTACCACAGTCGGTTGCCGCAAATATCTCGTTGGGTAACAGCGACAAAATTAGCCATTTGTCGGTCGTTAACACATTGAGTGAAACCACATTAGCGAATAAACACATTAAAAGCTTAGGCGTTCGTACAACGAACACTTCACAGGCCGTGGAAAGCCTGTCAGGTGGTAATCAGCAGAAAGTTCTCATTAGCCGGTGGCTGGAACGAGACTGTGAAGTCGTCTTATTTGATGAGCCGACTCGCGGTATTGATGTGGGTGCCAAGCAAGATATTTATCAATTGCTGAATACGTTAACGGCTAAGGGAAAAGGTGTTGTTGTCGTTTCCAGTGACCTACGCGAACTGATGCTGGTTTGCGATCGTATTGCGGTCATTTCCGATGGCAAGTTAGTGAACACATTTACACGTGATAACTGGAGCCAGGATCGCATTTTAGCGGCTGCATTTTCGGCCTATCAGCATTCAGAAGAGACTGTCAGCGAGTAGCCGGGGATAAAAAATGAAAAACAATTTTGCGACAAAACAAGCGGCAGCAGAGAAAAGAAATACACCGACGTCATGGAAAGGCCTAAGTAGCTATATCGGGCTGCTCGGGGCGTTAGCCGCCATGATCGTCCTATTTTCATGCCTCAGTTCTCATTTCTGGAGCATGAACACTTTCAGCACTATTGCAAATCAGATCCCCGATTTAATCGTCATGTCGGTGGGGATGACATTTATCTTAATCATTGCCGGCATCGACCTTTCCGTTGGATCGTTGCTGGCGCTTGCTGCTGCAGTCGTCAGCGTCACCTATTTAAATTTTCATTGGACGCCCTGGCTGGCCGCGCTTTCAGGCGTAGCACTCGCAACATTCGTTGGGGCACTAACGGGTCTGATTACCGTTGCCTGGCGTATTCCGGCGTTTATCGTCTCACTGGGTGTTCTGGAAATGGCCCGCGGAGCAGCGTATCAGTTAACTGACTCGCGGACCGCGTATCTCGGTTCTATTTATGATTATTTAGCCGACCCCATTCTCTTTGGCGTCTCCCCTTCTTTTATTATCGCGATCGTTGTCATTGTTGCCGGGCATCTGGTGCTGACGCGAACCGTATTTGGTCGCCATTTGATCGGTATTGGCACCAATGAAGAAGCCGTTCGATTATCAGGTATAAATCCAGGTCCCTATAAGATTGCAGTCTTTGCCTTGATGGGGGGATTATCCGGTCTGGCCTCGCTGTTTCAGGTTGCCCGCCTTGAAGCCGCCGACCCCAATAGCGGCGTTGGCATGGAACTACAGGTGATTGCCGCAGTTGTGATTGGTGGCACAAGCCTGATGGGAGGACGTGGCTCTATTATCTGTACGTTTCTTGGCGCGTTGATCATTTCCGTTCTGGCTGCGGGACTGGCGCAAGTTGGCGCAAGCGAACCGACAAAACGTTTTATAACAGGAGCCGTGATAATCGTTGCAGTGGTACTTGATACCTACCGTAGCCACTTAAATAAAAAATAATCATGAGGGTTACCCGGCTTGACCGGGTAACCACAGCGGATGAAAGCCCTGCTACAATCCGAGCGCGGTCCCGACCAGCAACCAGATATTCAGTGCCACGACCAGCACCACAATCACCCAGCCAACCTGTTTTACCCAACGGCTATTAACTAAATCCCCCATCAGTTGGCTGTTGCTGGTAAAAATCAGTAGCGGTACCAGCGCCAGAGCGATACCAAAACTGAGTAATACCTGACTCATCACCAGTATCCGGGTGGGATCAAGCCCCATTAAAATCACAATAAATGACGGCATCATGGTGACGCTACGGCGCACCCAGAGCGGGATATGAAAGCGGATAAACCCTTGCATAACCACCTGCCCCGCCAGCGTGCCAACCACGGTAGAGGAAAGCCCTGCCGCCACCAGACTTAAACCAAACACGGTTGCCGCAGCATGACTTAACAGCGGTTCAAGCGTCAGATAGGCCTGGTCCAGGTCTGCGATACCAGTATGCCCGCTAAAGTGAAACGCGGCTGCTGCAGTCGCCATCATCGCCAGATTGACAAATCCGGCAATCGTCATGGCGATAGCCACATCCCATTTCGTCGCTGCGTAACGCTGCTGGCGCGTACCACCGTGCAAATGCTGGGTTAAGGAGGAGTGCAGATAAATGACGTGCGGCATGATGGTGGCGCCAAGCACACCGGCCGCCAGGAACACCGCTTCAGAATTAGGCAGGCTCGGTATAACCATCCCTTTGCTCAGCTGCACAAGGTTCGGTTGGGAAAAGATCAGCTCGACAATATATGCCGCAGCCACGAACAACAACAAACCGCCGATCACTTTTTCCAGGGGTTTCTGCCCGCGGCGCTGCAGCATCAGAATTAAAAATGTCGCAATACCCGTGAGCACAGCCCCCTGCAGCAGCGAAACGCCAAGGATGAGTTTAAAGCCAATCGCAGCCCCAATAAATTCTGCAAGATCGGTCGCCATCGCAATAATTTCGGCCTGTACCCAGTAAAACCAAACCACTGGACGAGGATAATGATCACGGATCTGTTCCGCCAGATTTTTGCCGGTGGCAATGCCAAGCTTGGCCGATAGCACCTGAATCAGCATCGCCATCAGGTTTGCCCAGACCACAACCCACAACAGTTTGTAGCCAAAGCTAGCCCCTGCCTGGATATTGGTAGCAAAGTTACCAGGATCGATATAGCCGATCGCCGCGATGAACGCAGGTCCCATTAATGCGAGCTTCAACTTGCGCGCTGCCCGTCCACTGCTACTCTCAACGCGATCGTTAGTCATTTTAGTGCCTCAGAAACATAGCCTTTGCTATGTTTCAAGCTACGCCTATTGAGAATGATTATCAAATTCATTTTAATGGGTGAAGTTGATTTCTCTGATAGCGTTTGTCTATGGAACGGTAAGAAATTTAGAAATGCCAGTAAGATGTTTGATTATTGTTATGAGATTAGCACAGTGACATAACTTTTCACTTCCATACTAAACATAACAGAAGTGTATCACCGATCACTAATTTTGAATCTCGTCACAGGTCCTTATTATAGTGTGTGTTTGATCTCGTTTTCTTTACTGTTGTTACATAGAATGTGCACGAAAACTAAATCTGCCTCAAATTTGGAGCAAATATGGACCGCGTTCTTCACTTTGTCCTGGCCCTTGCCGTGGTTGCGGTACTCGCACTGCTGGTAAGCAGTGACCGTAAAAAAATCCGCATTCGTTATGTTATTCAATTGCTTGTTATCGAAGTGTTACTGGCATGGTTCTTCCTGAACTCTGATGTCGGCCTGGGCTTTGTAAGAGGCTTCTCCGAGATGTTTGAGAAACTGCTCGGATTCGCTAATGAAGGGACTAACTTTGTCTTCGGCAGCATGAACGATAAAGGCCTGGCATTCTTCTTCCTGAAAGTGCTGTGCCCTATCGTCTTTATCTCCGCCCTGATCGGTATTTTGCAGCATATCCGTGTTCTGCCGGTTATCATCCGCGCGATTGGTTTCCTGTTATCCAAAGTGAACGGTATGGGCAAGCTGGAATCATTCAACGCCGTCAGCTCCCTGATCCTGGGTCAATCCGAGAACTTTATCGCCTATAAAGATATCCTCGGTAAAATGTCTCGCAACCGCATGTACACCATGGCAGCAACGGCGATGTCTACCGTTTCCATGTCTATCGTCGGCGCGTACATGACCATGCTGGAACCAAAATACGTTGTTGCTGCGCTGGTTCTGAACATGTTCAGCACCTTTATCGTTCTGTCACTGATCAACCCTTATACCGTTGATGCCAGCGAAGAAAATATTCAGATGTCCAATCTGCACGAAGGTCAGAGCTTCTTCGAGATGTTGGGCGAATACATTCTGGCAGGCTTCAAAGTTGCGATTATCGTTGCAGCAATGCTGATTGGTTTCATCGCGCTGATCGCTGCCCTGAACGCCCTGTTCGCTACCGTGACCGGTTGGTTTGGCTACAGCATCTCCTTCCAGGGCATCCTGGGTTACATCTTCTACCCGATTGCGTGGGTGATGGGTGTGCCGTCCAGCGAAGCACTGCAGGTGGGCAGTATCATGGCAACCAAACTGGTTTCCAACGAATTCGTCGCAATGATGGACCTGCAGAAAATCGCCTCTACGCTCTCTCCGCGCGCTGAAGGCATTATCTCTGTGTTCCTGGTTTCCTTCGCGAACTTCTCTTCTATCGGTATCATTGCAGGCGCAATTAAAGGCCTGAACGAAGAGCAAGGTAACGTGGTTTCCCGCTTTGGTCTGAAACTGGTATACGGTTCTACGCTGGTCAGCGTACTGTCTGCTTCCATTGCAGCACTGGTGCTGTAAGACGACATCAATACAGCCGTTACCAAACCGGGGAGATTCTCCCCGGTTTTTTTATGTCTGTTATCCAGCAATATAAGCAAATAAACGAGAAACGCAGGCAGGAATCAAATGCAAAAAACCCCCGCTTTTCAGCGAGGGTTTCAATTTTGGTGGAGCTAAGCGGGATCGAACCGCTGACCTCTTGCATGCCATGCAAGCGCTCTCCCAGCTGAGCTATAGCCCCACGATGCGTTTACGTACCAAATTCATTGGGATTAAATTTGGTGGAGCTAAGCGGGATCGAACCGCTGACCTCTTGCATGCCATGCAAGCGCTCTCCCAGCTGAGCTATAGCCCCGTCACGTAAAGCTTGTCGAGTTGACGGGCGGCATCATATGAATTCCCTTCGCGTGTGTCAACGGCAAAATTAACTCATAGAATTCAATCGCTGAAAAAGCAGGCAAATGGAGAACATTGCGCAACAACTCGCATTCAGTAGTTAAACGCGTCACGGTTTCTACTAAAATGGTGCTATAAAATGAGCCACTAATTAACCCCACGACCATTCAGGGAATCGTTATGTTCAAGGAACGGATGACGCCAGAAGAACTTGCTAATCTGACCGGATACAGCCGACAGACCATCAATAAATGGGTGCGCAAGGAAGGTTGGGCTACCTCACCCAAACCCGGTGTTCAGGGCGGTAAAGCCCGTCTGGTTCATGTTACCGAACAAGTTCGTGAATACATTCGCAGCGCTGAGCGTTCAGCGGAAGGCTTATCAGATAATTTATCTTTATCCGGTGACACCTCCATCGAAGCTCTACTGATAAGACTCGCCAAAGAAATGACGCCATCAGAACAGAAAATGTTTACGTCGCTGATCCTGCGTGAAGGCATTACGGGTTTATTACAACGCTTAGGGATTCGCGACAACAAATAATATGAAAAAATTACGCAGTAAAATGACCACCGAAGAGCTGGCTGAATGTCTCGGTGTCGCCAAACAAACCGTCAATCGTTGGATCAGAGAGCAAAACTGGACAACCGAAAAGTTTCCCGGTGTTAAAGGTGGTCGCGCGAGGCTTATTCATATTGATGCCGGCGTCCGAGAGTTTCTTCTCAATATTCCAGCTTTTCGCAAGGCACCGGAATTTTATCAGGCAGAAGAACCGCTTGCCGAGTATACACACGTGGTTCGCAGTCACGCCTGCCGTCAGATAATCAGCGCACTGGATAACATGTCGCCAACGGAACAGGAAAAGCTGGCGATGTATATTTCGCGCGAAGGTATTCGCACTTTCCTGACCCGTCTGGGCATTGATGAGTCTGAATAACAGGCAAAAAAAACGGCAGGATGCACTCCTGCCGTTTTTTTATCGATCACTCTGCCTTACTGCTGACTTTCACGCTCAGCAATAAACGCGAGCGCCTTGTTAATACGTTCAATGCTGCGAGATTTACCAATCGCATGCACCGTAACGTCTAACGCCGGAGACTGACCCGCACCGGTTACGGCTACGCGCAGCGGCATCCCGACTTTACCCATGCCCACTTCCAGCTCATCAGCGGTTGCCTGAATCGCGTGGTGCACGTTTTCCGCGGTCCATTCACTGATAGCAGCCAGTTTGTCGCGAACCACTTCCAGTGGCTGACGCGCAACCGGACGCAGGTGTTTCTTCGCCGCATCGGCATCGAACTCAGCAAAGTCTTCATAGAAATAGCGGCAGCTCTGCGCCATCTCTTTCAGCGTCTTGCAGCGTTCACCCAGCAGTTTTACCAGCTCAGACAACTGCGGGCCGACGCGCGTATCGATATTTTCCTGCTCAATGTGCCACTGCAGATGCGTCGCCACATATTCTGGCGCCAGTGCATTAATGTAGTGGTGGTTCAGCCACTGCAGTTTTTCAGTGTTAAATGCGCTCGCAGACTTGCTCACCGCCCCAAGAGAGAACAGCTTGATCATTTCTTCACGGGTGAAGATCTCCTGATCGCCGCTGGACCAGCCCAGACGTACCAGATAGTTCAGCAACGCTTCCGGCAGGTAGCCGTCGTCACGATACTGCATCACGCTGACCGCACCGTGACGTTTAGAGAGTTTTTTGCCGTCGTCGCCGTTGATCATCGACACATGCGCGTAAACCGGCACCGGCGCGTTCAGCGCTTTCAGGATGTTGATCTGACGCGGGGTGTTGTTGATATGGTCTTCACCACGAATGACGTGGGTGATTTCCATATCCCAGTCATCAACAACGACGCAGAAGTTATAGGTCGGGGAACCATCTGTACGGCGGATAATCAGGTCGTCCAGCTCCTGGTTGCTGAATTCGATCGGCCCACGGATCTGATCATCAAAAATAACGGCCCCGTCCTGCGGGTTAGCAAAACGCACCACGCAAGGTTCATCAGCAGCGTGATGTTCGTGACCGTGACGGCAGCGACCGTCGTAACGTGGTTTTTCACCTTTTGCCATCTGTTCTTCACGCAGCTGTTCCAGACGCTCTTTGGAGCAGTAGCATTTATATGCCGTCCCCGCTTCCAGCATCTCATCGATGACAGCATTGTAACGGTCAAAACGTTTAGTCTGGAAATACGGGCCTTCATCCCACTCCAGATTCAGCCAGTTCATGCCATCCATAATGGCTTCAATAGCTTCCGGCGTGGAGCGTTCGAGATCGGTGTCTTCAATACGCAGCACAAACTCACCGCCATGGTTACGTGCAAAAAGCCAGGAATAAAGAGCAGTACGCGCACCGCCGACGTGCAGGTAACCTGTCGGGCTTGGCGCGAAGCGAGTTTTGATTTTCATGAAATGGCCTTACGTTTATAAAGATGCCGACAACCGGCAAATCCAGGGAAGATTATCAGGCTGGTATTCTATCACTGTGGTCTGATTCCTCAATGTTCATCGGGTTGGAACATCACGCTTTGCCATTTTCGTATACAAATCATGCGACATGGATTGTTTTGCGATCGTTTTGTTTAAATTTACGACGAACGAACAATTTCTTTAGAAAATGCGTTGACTCATTTTCAACTCTCCCTATAATGCGACTCCACACAGCGGGGGTGATTAGCTCAGCTGGGAGAGCACCTCCCTTACAAGGAGGGGGTCGGCGGTTCGAACCCGTCATCACCCACCAACTACTTTACGTAGTCTCCGCCGTGTAGAACAAGAAATTGAGAAGTGGGTGATTAGCTCAGCTGGGAGAGCACCTCCCTTACAAGGAGGGGGTCGGCGGTTCGATCCCGTCATCACCCACCACTTTCTCGCCAGCTGGATTTCTTGTTAAAATGTGAAGTACCGAAGTGGGTGATTAGCTCAGCTGGGAGAGCACCTCCCTTACAAGGAGGGGGTCGGCGGTTCGATCCCGTCATCACCCACCACTTCGGGTCGTTAGCTCAGTTGGTAGAGCAGTTGACTTTTAATCAATTGGTCGCAGGTTCGAATCCTGCACGACCCACCAATGTAAAAAAGCGCCCTAAAGGCGCTTTTTTGCTATCTGCGATTTATAAGATTCGAATCTGCCGCAGGTTCGGTGTTGAGCGCAGCGAAACAACGGAGCCGTTTACGGCGACGGCCCGAAGGGCGAGCGAAGCGAGTCATCCGGCACAGACATCATACCGTCAAAGCCGCCACCAGTTTTTCCAGCGCTGGCGTGGCCTGCTGCTGTTCATAGACAATATACAAATCCGCCGGAATACGTTCTTCTAACGGCCGGAATACCACGCCAGGCCAGCTCATCTGGGCATAGCTATCGGCAATCAGCGTAATCCCAATCCCCATGCTAATCATCGCCAGCACCGTTTGCGGCTCCCTCACCTCACGAATAATCATCGGTGAAAATCCGGCGCTCAGGCAAACGCGCTGTAAAAATGCCCAGTCGGTATGAATGGAGGGCATCGTGACAAAATATTCATTTCTCAACGCTTCCAGCGGTACGGATTCACAGGCGGTAAGAGCATGTTCTTCCGGCATGGCCACCAAAAATGAGGATTCATGTAAGCGCAGGCTGGTAAATCCGGGAGAAGGTTCAGTAGCCATGCGCCAAATTCCCGCATCCAGTTCACGTCTTTCCAGCATCGTCATCTGCATGGCAGGCATGTTCTCGCGAAACTGCACCTCAACGTTGGGATTTTCCTTCAGAAAACGCCGCATCACCGGACGCATTTTTCCCCACATTGCGGTACCAATGACGCCAAGCTCAATTCGCCCTGCCTCACCGCGACCAATCTGTTCCACTCGTGCCAGCGCCTGATTAGCACTGGATAACAGTCTGCGCGATTCTTCCATCAAAATTTTTCCGGCGTGGGTTAACGCCACGCTGCGGGAATGACGGATAAATAGCAACGTGCCGAGCTGCTGTTCCAGCTCTTTGATATGCGTACTGAGCGGCGGTTGCGACATATTCAGGCGAGCAGCAGCGCGTCCAAAATGCAGTTCTTCTGCGACGGCAAGAAAATAACGCAGTAACTTCAGATCGATGCGGTGCGTGCGTTCCATGGATAATGCGCTCCTGAGTGAAGAATAATGCGCAAAGTTACCACATTGCATCGCAGAAAATGAAACGGCGGGTATCAGAACCCGCCGCTAAAGGAGCATTAATGTGCCGGTGATTTCTGCGCCAGTCGTTCAGGCTCATGCTTATATTTAAAGAACAATGCAAAGATAACCGCCAGGACCAGCGCGTAAGCGGCAAACACCAGCCAGATAGTTTGCCAATCCTTGACGCCATCGACAGAAAAATAGTCCACCGCCATCCCGCTCAGGATTGAACCCACCCATGCGCCAATGCCATTTACCATCGTCATAAACAGCCCCTGGGCGCTGGCGCGAATGCTTGAGTCAACTTCCTGCTCGACAAATACCGACCCGGAGATGTTGAAGAAATCAAACGCGCAGCCGTAAACGATCATCGACATAAGCAGCAACACAAAGCCAAACGGGGACGGATCGCCAAAGGCAAAGAAGCCAAAGCGCAGCGTCCACGCCAGCATGCTCATCAGCATCACCGTTTTGATGCCAAAGCGTTTGAGGAAGAACGGGATAGTGAGGATAAAGCCCACTTCCGCCATCTGAGAAACCGACAGCAAAATGGAGGGATATTTCACCACAAAGCTGTTGGCAAACTCAGGGTTACGGGCGAAATCATGCAGGAACGGATTACCAAAGACGTTGGTAATTTGCAGCACCGCCCCCAGCATCATGGCAAACAAAAAGAAAATTGCCATGCGTGGATTTTTAAACAAAACAAACGCATCCAGCCCCAGCTTACTGGCCAGCGTGGCGGATTCTTTTTTCTCCGCAACCGGTATTTTCGGCAACGTCAGCGCATACAGAGCCAGCAGCAGCGATGCGCCTGAAGCGATATACAGCTGCGCGCTGCTCAGCTCCAGCCCCATTAAGCTGACCGTCCACATCGCCACAATAAAACCAATCGTGCCAAATACACGAATTGGCGGGAACGCGGTGGCCGGATCCTGACCCGATTGTGCAAGGCATGAATATGAAACGCTGTTCGATAACGCAATCGTCGGCATATACGCCATCGCGTTAACCAACATCACCCAGAACATGGTCTGTGGATCGGTAACGGTTGTGGCGTACAGCAACACGCCAGCACACACCAGGTGACACAGCATATAAGCGCGCTCGGCACGCAGCCACTTATCGGCGATGATCCCCATAATGCCCGGCATAATAATCGCTGCCAGACCTTTCGAGCTGTAGACCATACCCACATTCGCGCCGGTAAAATCCAGGGTGTTAATCATGTAAGAACCCAGGGTAACCAGCCAGCTACCCCAGATAAAATATTGCAAAAACGACATGAGCTTTAAGCGAGATGCGATACCCATTTTTCCGTTCCTTGCCAAAAAAGTAAGACCCCGCAAGCGGGGTCATGTTTTAATTATTCAGGCCAGTTTGCGCAAAAAGCCGCAGATCAGATTGATAAAATTCTGCTGCGAGAGTTCCGCTGCCGCCAGCGTCTGCGCGTGAGATAACTTCACATCCCCCAAACCTTCCGCCAGGTTGGTGATGGCAGCCACCGCAACCACTTTCAGACCGCAGTGGCGCGCAGAGATAACCTCAGGCACCACCGACATCCCCACCACATCGCCACCAATGATTTGCATCATGCGGATTTCTGCCGCGGTTTCAAAGTTTGGCCCCGGATAAGAGACAAATACGCCTTCGCTCAGAGGGAAACCTTCTTCTGCGGCAACGGTTTGCAGGATTGCACGATAGTCAGCATCATAGGCATTCGCCAGCGAAAAGAATCGCTCGCCAAAACGCTCATCGTTAAGTCCCACCATCGGTGTACCCGGCATCGTATTGATGTGATCGCTAAGCGCAACCAGACTACCTGGTCCGACTTCGGGGCGCAAAGAACCTGCGGCATTGGTACAAAATAACAGTTCACAGCCCAGCAGCTTCAGTGTGCGAATGGCATCGGTCATCACCGTCATGCCACGACCTTCATAAAAATGCCCACGCCCTTTCATACAGGCCACTGGAATACCGGCCAGATTTCCCAGCACCAGCTCACCGGCATGACCATGTACGGTACTGACAGGGAATCCCGGCAATTTCTCGTAAGAGATGGCCACTGCATCCTCGATTTGATCCGCCAACGCGCCGAGGCCTGAGCCAAGAATAAAGGCTACGCGCGGCGTGAAATCGGGTTTGCAACTACGAATGATGTCGGCGCTGTACCAGGGATTTTGCGAGAAAAGAGAGTGACTCATGAGATGTCCTTAATACTGAGTAGTCGAAAATAATGTCGCGTACCGCACTGTTATAGCGAGACTACGCAATCGATTACCAATACCGTTTATCCCGACAACCGATAGTAAATCGGTATCGATGAGTCGCACTAAACCAGCCTGAAATCACATTTTTTTCGGGCCAGAAATGGCACAGAAATAGAGATACATGCAGATTTGGGATTTTTATTATTAAACTCTGCTCGGCCGTATTGTCGCTGAAGTTCTGTTCACTAATGCCGATACTCATGTTTTATGGCGTGAGGAATCCGTATGACAACTATCAACGTTTCCACCCCAACTGTTCAAAGCAGTAGCGGCGGAAAAGCACCAGCCGGGAATGATATCTCCGCACAGATTGCGCAAATCACCCAAAAGATAACCAAGCTAACCCAGCAGCTCAAAGATATCCCCAACAGCAGTGGCACTATTGAGCAGAAACGCGAGCAGCAGGAACTTATTCAGACCCAAATCAAGATGTTACAAGCCCAGTTGGATCAATTGTTGCGTCGGCAGGCCGAGGAGTCGCAGCAAAAGCAAAGCGCCGATCAGAGAAAAGCTGAAGGCATCAACACGGCTTCCGACCAACATCAGGTCGATATTTATATCTGATACAACGGATCGCGGGCACGACCGGCGGTTAATTCACTGGCCTGCATTCGCACCACGTCCCACAATGCCTGAGCGGCGGTTGAGAGAGAGCGATTTTTGCGCCGCGCCAACATCAGTTGTCGTTCCACAACAGGCGTCAGGCGCTTAACCTGCAAGTGGCTACCCTGCGGTAAGGGGAGCGCCAGTGCGGGCAGCACGCTGATGCCAATCCCCGCTTCAACCATCGGGAACAGCGTTGCCGGGTGTCCAATCTCCTGAACAATATTGGCATCAATGGAAAAATGGGCCAACGCCGCATCGATCAGCGGTCGGCTGCCGGAAGCGTAATCCTGTAACACCAGACGTTCGTGGTACAAATCCTGCCAGTTTACCCACTCACGTTGGGCTAACGGATGATCATGGCGACACAGCAGCAGGAACGGTTCGGACAGTACGGCTTCACACTGCAGATCGGTCACGGCGCCCGGGTCAATCACAATGCCAAAATCCACCTCTCCCTGACGAATACTCTCCAGTACCCATTGTTGTGGCCTGTCGTGCAGGACAAAATCGATTGCCGGATAAAGCTGGTTGCTCTGCGCAATACACTGCGGAATGAGATGCGCGGAAATCGTCTGGCTGGCAGCAACCCGCACCGTACCGGTTAACTGCGTACCCACCTGCCCGGCTTCACGCAGCGTACTGTGCAGTTCATCCAGAATGCGTTCCAGCCGTGCCGCCAACTGGTGTCCGGCTTCCGTCAGCACCACCTCGCGCGTTGTACGATCCAGTAGCCGGACACCCGTCTGCCCTTCCAGCTCTTTTACACTATGACTAACCGCCGACTGGCTTAAGCCGATGATATCCCCCGCCCGGCTAAAACTTTTGGCCTGAGCGACGGTGACAAAGATACGTAATTGACGCAAAGAATAATTCATCGATTCTATTCATATATAGATGCAATAAATCAATTTTATTTCTCAAACGGAAAAACGCAAAATGTTGCTACCGAATTTCAGGAGTCTTTATGAAACTTTTTCGTATTCTTGATCCGTTCACGATAACGCTGATTACCGTTGTTTTATTGGCGTCGTTTTTCCCGGCCGAAGGTGGCTTTGTGCCTTTCTTTGAAGGCTTAACTACCGCCGCCATTGCGCTGCTGTTTTTTATGCACGGCGCCAAACTCTCTCGTGAGGCGATTATTGCCGGCGGTAGCCACTGGCGTTTGCATCTGTGGGTGATGTGCAGCACGTTCGTTGTCTTCCCGGTGCTGGGCGTCCTGTTCGCCTGGTGGGCGCCCGTCAACGTTGACCCGATGCTGTACACCGGATTCCTGTACCTGTGTATTTTGCCCGCCACGGTGCAGTCGGCTATCGCCTTTACCTCAATGGCAGGCGGTAACGTTGCCGCCGCCGTGTGTTCCGCTTCGGCCTCCAGCCTGTTGGGTATCTTTCTTTCGCCGCTGCTGGTAGGCCTGGTCATGAATATGCATGGCGCAGAAGGCAGCCTGGAACAGGTGGGGAAAATCATGCTGCAGCTGCTGCTGCCGTTCGTGCTGGGGCATCTCTCGCGACCGTGGATTGGCAACTGGGTGTCAAAACATAAAAAATGGATCGCAAAAACGGATCAATCTTCCATTTTACTGGTGGTTTACTCCGCCTTCAGTGAGGCCGTGGTTAATGGGATCTGGCACAAAGTGGGGGTCGGTTCACTGCTGTTTATCGTGGTTGTTAGCATCATATTGCTGGCCATCGTGATTGCTATCAACGTCTTTGTCGCGAGGAAATGCGGTTTCAGCAAAGCTGATGAAATCACTATTGTCTTCTGCGGATCGAAGAAAAGTCTGGCCAACGGGATCCCCATGGCAAACATCCTGTTTCCGACATCGGTAATTGGTATGATGGTGCTGCCATTGATGATTTTCCACCAAATTCAGCTGATGGTGTGCGCCGTGCTGGCGCGTCGCTACAAACAACAGACGGACGCGCTGCAGGCGCAGCAGAAGAGCCGCGCCGCGAAGGCCTAAAGCGGGCGTTTCAGGGGCTGAACCAGTTGAGTCAGCCCCTCAGTTTTAATCAGCAGCGTGATTTGCATCAGCTCACCCAGTTTGCCCGGCGGAAATTCATCCTTACGGGCAAACCACAGCAGATACTCTTCCGGAACGTCAATCAGCCGACGCCCTTTATATTTGCCAAAGGGCATGACGGTATTGGCGATCTCTATCAGCTGCTCTTTTTCCATCTCAGGCACCCAGCAAGCGGATCATTTCAGCTTCGTCGATAACGGCAATGCCCAACTCCTGCGCTTTTGCCAGTTTAGAGCCCGCCGCTTCCCCCGCAATCACCAGATCGGTTTTCTTCGACACGCTCCCCGCCACTTTTGCGCCCAGCTCGGTCAGACGCGATTTGGCGTCATCGCGTGACATCAGGCTCAGGCTACCGGTCAGCACAATCGTTTTACCGGCAAACGGGCTGTCGATTTCTTCAGCGTTGATAACCACCGGCGCTGGCCAGTGGATCCCCTGCGCCAGAAGTTGCACGATCACCTCGCGGTTACTCTCTTCGGCAAAGAAGTTAAACACGTGAGTGGCCACCACAATGCCCACATCCGGTACTTTTTGCAGCTCTTCAATGGAAGCCGCCTCCAGCGCATCCAGCGTACCGAAATACGCGGCCAGACCCGCAGCCGTCGCTTCGCCGACTTCACGAATACCCAGCGCGTAGAGGAAACGGGCAAACGTGGTCTCTTTCGCTTTTTCCAGCGCATTCACCACGTTTTGCGCAGACTTCGGCCCCATACGATCGAGGCCGGTCAGCTTACCGGCGGTCAGCGTGAACAGATCCGCTGGTGTGTGCACGTACTCTTTCTCGACCAGTTGATCGATAATTTTGTCGCCCATACCGTCAACATCCAGCGCACGGCGGGAAACGAAGTGTTTGAGTGACTCTTTACGTTGCGCACCACAGATTAAACCGCCAGTGCAGCGAGTAACGGCTTCGCCTTCCACACGCTCAACGTCAGAGTTGCATACCGGACAGTGGGTGGGAAACTCGATTTCGCGCGTATCTTCCGGGCGTTCGGAGAGTACGACGTTCACCACCTGTGGGATGACATCGCCCGCACGGCGAATAACAACTTTGTCGCCAATACGCAAACCCAGCCGCTCGATTTCGTCAGCGTTATGCAGCGTTGCGTTACTCACCAGCACACCAGCCACCTGCACTGGCTCGAGGCGAGCGACAGGCGTAATCGCGCCGGTACGACCGACCTGAAACTCAACGTCGCGAACAAAAGTCATCTGTTCCTGCGCCGGGAACTTAAAAGCTACCGCCCAGCGCGGTGCGCGGGCAACAAAGCCCAGTTGCTCCTGCAGCGCCATGGAGTTGACTTTGACAACCACGCCGTCAATATCGAATCCAAGCGTCGGCCGGTCTTCTTCAACCTTATGATAGTAAGCGAGTACTTCCTCCGGAGAGTCGCACAACGTTACCCTGTTGCTGACCGGGAGGCCCCACGCTTTAAACTGCAGCAGGCGACCCAGATGGGTATCGGGCAGTTCGCCGCCTTCCAGCACGCCGACGCCATAGCAGAAGAAAGTAAGCGGTCGCTTCGCTGTAATACGTGGATCGAGCTGGCGTAATGACCCAGCCGCCGCATTACGCGGGTTAGCAAACACTTTGTTGCCAGTACGGCGGGCCTCTTCGTTGATTTTTTCAAACCCGGCCTGCGGCAGGAACACCTCGCCGCGCACTTCCAGACGCGTCGGAATGTTATCGCCACGCAGTTTTAACGGGATCGCGCGGATGGTGCGCACGTTCGAGGTAATGTCCTCGCCAGTCGTACCATCACCACGCGTTGCCGCGCTAACCAGCACACCGTTTTCATACAGGATACTGACCGCCAGGCCGTCCAGCTTAAGCTCGCAGCACCAGGTCAGTTTATCCGTGCTCTTCAGTCTGTCCTGAACGCGCTTATTGAAAGCGAGAAAACTCTCCTCATCAAACACGTTATCCAGCGACAGCATCGGCACTTCATGACGGATCTGGCTGAATGCCGCCAGTGGTGCGGCACCTACGCGTTGGGTGGGTGAATCGGGCGTGACAAGTTCAGGATGCCGCGCTTCCAGTTCACGCAGTTCGCGCAGCAGACGATCGTATTCCGCATCAGGAATTTCCGGCGCATCCATCACATGGTAGAGATACTCATGATGGCGAAGCGTGGTTCGCAGTTCTGTCAGTTGTTGTTCGATTGATTCCATATCGCACCATCAATGATAAAAAACCCCCGACAGGCGGGGGTTCAGAAAGGAGAGGTCACGCCAGAGGAAAATCAGGCGTGAGATTCTTTAACTTCGCGGATGCGGTCCTGATACTCGCGCAGTTTCTGCGGCGTCATCATGCGACGTTGATCGTCGAGCACCACACCGCCCACTTCATCGGCAATGTGCTGTGCGGACTGCAGCATCAGCTTGAAGTTTTGCAGCTCGTCACCATAGGACGGAACCTGCATAAAGATAGTGACGCCCGGCGTGCTGAAATCGCCGGTCATCTCAGGGTCAAACGTCCCTGGGTTAACCATATTGGCAAGACTGAACAGCGACGGGCCACTACCATCCGGGCTGAGATGACGATGGAAAATATTCATATCGCCAAATTTAAAACCAGCCTGCTGAATGCTGTTGAGCAACACTTCACCGTTGAGCTCGCTGCCGTGATGCGCCGCAACGTTCATAATGATGACCGCTTCTTTACGCTGCGGTTTTTCAGCTACGGGCGCTTCTTCAACAACCGGTTCAGGCTGCGGTTGCTGTTCAACAACAGGCTCTGCTGGCTGGAAGGTCTGTGGCGCAGGTTGTGGCGCGGGCTGCTGAACCTGCGGCGCAACGGGCTGATGTTGCATCGGCTGCTGCGCAGGTTGCTGCTGAACAGGCTGATGTTGCACCGGCTGCTGCGGTTGTACGGGCTGCGGCGGCTGCTGAACATGCGGCGGCGGTACAGGCGCTTGTGCAGGCTGCTGCGCGTGTTGACGCGGCTGAGCAGACGCATAAGGCGGCTGGTACTGGTGTTGCGGCGACTGAGGAGGAACACCATGTTCCTGAGCGCTGCCGGGAGCATGATTCACACGATGCACGCGGACTTCGCCCACGCCTTCGTCTTCCTCGACGTTGTCGTCGTAGGAATCCTCGTCATCACGTTTAGACTTCATGCGTTTCAGTGGGCGATCGCGGAATATAGAAGACCGTTCTTTACGGCTAGTCCAGAAACCATGTACCAGTAAAGCGATTATGGCGATCGCGCCAACAATGATTAATATCAGACGCAAATCCTGCATCATTATATTCTCTGTTGTTCTAACACCTTGCCACCACGGCAAACATTTACTCACTAAGAGTATTTGCCGATTACGCCAAGTGCAAGTGCACTCTTGGCTTTCACGGCATAAAGATGAATAAAAACGTGCTTTTTGCTGTTTTTTCGAACATTTCTGAACAGCCTAACGCTCAACAACCCGGTAAGATACGCAAAGTTTACCAGAGCTCATATAACAAGGAGTATGTCCTGACCATGGTTTCATCATCTGCAGTTGTACCTCGCAGCGGTTTTTATTACTTTTCTCAGGGATGGAAACTCATCACTCAACCGGGAATTCGTCGCTTTGTTATCCTGCCTTTACTGGTGAATATTCTGCTAATGGGCGGCGCATTCTGGTGGCTGTTTACGCAACTGGACAGTTGGATCCCTGCGCTGATGAGCCACGTCCCGAACTGGCTACAGTGGCTTAGCTATTTGCTATGGCCGATTGTCACGATCTCCGTGCTACTGGTGTTTGGCTACCTGTTCTCTACCATCGCCAACTGGATTGCCGCACCGTTTAACGGCTTGTTGGCGGAACAACTCGAAGCCCGCCTGACAGGTGCAACACCGCCTGACACTGGCGTTCTTGGCATCATGAAAGATGTGCCCCGTATTATGAAGCGCGAATGGCAAAAGCTGGCGTGGTATCTCCCGCGCGCCTTTGTGTTACTGCTCCTCTATTTTATCCCCGGCGTGGGGCAGACCGTTGCCCCGGTACTGTGGTTCCTGTTCAGTGCGTGGATGCTGGCTATTCAATATTGTGATTATCCGTTCGACAACCACAAAGTGCCCTTTAAAGAGATGCGTATCGCCCTGCGCACACGCAAAGTCACCAACATGCAGTTCGGTGCGCTAACCAGTCTGTTTACGATGATCCCGGTGCTCAATCTGTTCATCATGCCGGTTGCGGTTTGTGGTGCCACGGCGATGTGGGTAGACTGCTATCGTGCTAAACACGCGTTATGGAAGTAATGCAAAAATGTGTAAAACAGGGGGGGCTTATGCCGTCCCTTATTCCATACTGACGTCGAATATTTCCTTTCTGAATATAGATATGCTAAATCCTTACTTCCCCATACTTTCTCAACAGGTATGCTGAAGCGGTATCCCAATTTCATACAGTTAAGGACAGGCCATGAGTAAGATTTTTGAAGACAACTCGCTGACTATCGGTCATACGCCGCTGGTTCGACTGAACCGTATCGGTAACGGACGCATTCTGGCGAAGGTGGAGTCACGTAACCCGAGCTTCAGCGTCAAATGCCGTATCGGTGCCAATATGATTTGGGATGCCGAAAAACGTGGTGTACTGAAGCCGGGCGTTGAGTTGGTCGAACCAACCAGCGGCAACACCGGGATCGCGCTGGCCTACGTTGCTGCCGCCCGTGGTTACAAACTCACCCTGACGATGCCAGAAACCATGAGCATTGAGCGTCGCAAGTTGCTGAAGGCATTGGGTGCAAACCTGGTGCTGACCGAAGGCGCGAAAGGCATGAAGGGCGCGATTCAAAAGGCAGAAGAGATTGTTGCCAGCGACCCAGAAAAATTCCTGCTGCTTCAGCAATTCAGCAACCCGGCTAACCCGGAAATCCACGAGAAAACTACCGGCCCGGAAATCTGGGAAGATACCGATGGTCAGGTTGATGTGTTTATCTCTGGCGTAGGTACCGGCGGTACGCTGACCGGGGTGACTCGCTACATTAAAGGGACCAAGGGCAAAACGGACCTCATCACCGTTGCCGTTGAGCCGACAGATTCTCCGGTTATAGCCCAGGCGCTGGCGGGCGAAGAGCTGAAACCGGGTCCGCACAAAATTCAGGGCATTGGCGCAGGCTTCATTCCTGGTAACCTTGACCTGAAGCTTATCGATAAAGTGGTTGCCATCACCAATGATGAAGCGATTTCCACGGCGCGCCGCCTGATGGAAGAAGAAGGTATTCTGGCAGGTATCTCTTCAGGTGCTGCGGTTGCTGCCGCGCTTAAGCTCCAGGAAGATGAATCCTTTACCAATAAGAATATAGTGGTTATTCTACCGTCATCGGGTGAGCGTTATCTGAGCACAGCACTGTTTGCCGATCTCTTCACTGAGAAAGAACTGCAACAGTAATGCCAGCATGTTAAAAACGCGTAAAAAAGCACCCTTTTGGGTGCTTTTTTGTGGCCTGCTTCAAAGTTTCAATCCACCTGGCATTGATTCAACCCGCCGGAACTGGTATTTAACCAAACTAATTATTTTGATGCGCGAAATTAATCGTTACAGGAAAAGCGCTAGCTGAATCGATTTTATGATTTGGTTCAACTCTTCCTTTCGCGGCATAATGTTTAATGACGAACGAAACGTCAGCGGCAAGAAGTTGCCAGCAACGGATTGCACCGAACTCCTTTTGTGTCGCGTCCTGTTTACGTCGGCGCTAACAATACAGGCTAAAGTTGAACCGCCAGGCTAGACTTTAGTTCCACAACACTAAACCTATAAGTTGGGGAAATATAATGTTCCAGCAAGAAGTTACCATTACCGCTCCGAACGGTCTGCATACTCGCCCTGCTGCTCAATTTGTTAAAGAAGCAAAAGGCTTTACATCTGAAATCACTGTGACTTCCAACGGCAAAAGCGCTAGCGCAAAAAGCCTGTTTAAGCTGCAGACTCTGGGCCTGACTCAGGGCACCGTTGTTACCCTTTCCGCAGAAGGCGAAGACGAGCAGAAAGCAGTTGAGCATCTGGTTAAACTGATGGCTGAACTCGAGTAAGTTCAACGAGTTCTTTTAAATATCAGTCACAAGTAAGGTAGGGTTATGATTTCAGGCATTTTAGCATCCCCGGGTATCGCTTTCGGCAAGGCACTGCTGCTGAAAGAAGACGAAATCGTCATTGACCGGAAAAAAATTTCTGCCGACAAGGTTGATCAGGAAGTTGAACGTTTTCTGAGCGGTCGTGCCAAGGCATCTGCGCAACTGGAAGCGATCAAAACCAAAGCTGGTGAAACATTCGGTGAAGAAAAAGAAGCCATCTTTGAAGGGCATATCATGCTGCTCGAAGATGAGGAGCTGGAGCAGGAAATCATAGCCCTGATTAAAGATAAGCACATGACGGCTGACGCAGCTGCACATGAGATTATCGAAGGTCAGGCCACAGCCCTGGAAGAGCTGGATGATGAATACCTGAAAGAACGTGCGGCTGACGTACGTGACATCGGTAAACGCCTGCTGCGTAACATCCTGGGTCTGGCAATTATCGACCTGAGCGCTATCCAGGAAGAAGTTATCCTGGTTGCCGCTGACTTGACCCCGTCAGAAACCGCACAGCTGAACCTCGAAAAGGTGCTGGGTTTCATTACTGACGCAGGTGGACGTACCTCTCATACCTCAATTATGGCGCGTTCTTTGGAACTGCCTGCCATCGTCGGTACCGGTAGCGTCACCTCTCAGGTGAAAAACGACGACTATCTGATTCTGGATGCCGTAAACAATCAGGTTTACGTCAACCCAACTAACGACGTTATCGAACAACTGCGTGCCGTTCAGGAGCAGGTTGCTACCGAGAAAGCGGAACTCGCTAAGCTGAAAGATCTGCCGGCTATCACGCTGGACGGTCACCAGGTTGAAGTGTGTGCCAACATCGGTACCGTTCGTGACGTTGAAGGCGCTGAGCGTAATGGCGCTGAAGGCGTAGGTCTGTATCGCACCGAATTCCTGTTCATGGACCGTGAATCGCTGCCGACTGAAGAAGAACAGTTTGCTGCGTATAAAGCCGTGGCTGAAGCCTGTGGCTCTCAGGCGGTCATCGTCCGTACCATGGACATCGGCGGCGATAAAGAGCTGCCGTACATGAACTTCCCGAAAGAAGAGAACCCGTTCCTGGGCTGGCGTGCCGTACGTATCGCCATGGATCGTAAAGAGATCCTGCGTGACCAGGTTCGCGCTATCCTGCGTGCCTCTGCTTTCGGCAAACTGCGCATCATGTTCCCAATGATCATCTCTGTTGAAGAAGTGCGCGCACTGCGCAAAGAGATCGAAATCTACAAACAGGAACTGCGCGACGAAGGTAAAGCATTTGACGAAAGCATTGAGATTGGCGTGATGGTGGAAACACCGGCTGCGGCAACCATTGCGCGTCACTTAGCCAAAGAAGTTGATTTCTTTAGTATCGGCACCAATGATTTAACGCAGTACACCCTGGCAGTTGACCGTGGTAATGATATGATTTCACACCTTTACCAACCAATGTCGCCATCTGTGCTGACGCTGATCAAGCAAGTTATTGATGCTTCTCATGCTGAAGGCAAATGGACTGGCATGTGTGGTGAGCTTGCAGGCGACGAACGTGCTACACTTCTGTTGCTGGGGATGGGTCTGGACGAATTCTCTATGAGCGCCATTTCTATCCCGCGCATTAAGAAGATTATCCGTAACACGAACTTCGAAGATGCGAAGGTGTTAGCAGAGCAGGCTCTTGCTCAACCGACAACGGACGAGTTAATGACGCTGGTTAACAAGTTCATTGAAGAAAAAACAATCTGCTAATCCACGAGATGCGGCCCAATTTACTGCTTAGGAGAAGATCATGGGTTTGTTCGATAAACTGAAATCTCTGGTTTCTGATGATAAGAAAGACACCGGAACTATTGAGATTGTTGCTCCGCTCTCTGGCGAGATCGTCAACATCGAAGACGTGCCGGATGTAGTTTTTGCTGAAAAAATCGTTGGTGATGGCATTGCTATCAAACCAACCGGTAACAAAATGGTTGCCCCTGTAGATGGCACCATCGGCAAAATCTTTGAAACCAACCACGCTTTCTCTATCGAATCCGACAGCGGCATTGAGCTGTTTGTTCACTTCGGTATTGATACCGTTGAACTAAAAGGCGAAGGCTTTAAGCGTATCGCTGAAGAAGGTCAGCGCGTGAAAGTGGGCGACCCGGTTATTGAATTCGATCTGCCGCTGCTGGAAGAAAAAGCCAAGTCTACCCTGACTCCGGTTGTTATCTCCAACATGGACGAAATCAAAGAACTGATCAAACTGTCCGGTAGCGTGACCGTGGGTGAAACCCCGGTTATCCGCATCAAGAAGTAATTCTTGCGTAGGCCGGATAAGGCGTTTACGCCGCCATCCGGCAATCAGGCAATACCTTGCCGGATGGCGCTACGCTTATCCGGCCTACAAAGAATCTCGTATCGTAGGCCGGATAAGCGTAGCGCCATCCGCCATTAAATGTGCGCGGTCATCGGTCGATAATACGCCTCACGCATCAGGATTTTCATGCCCTCCGGCCCGCTCTCCAGCATCCGCCGTTCCGAATCCGCCACCAACAACTCACAGTCGTAGCCACCTGCAATGCCAAACATAGCTCGCGCCACGCAGATATCTTCCAGCGCCGTTGTCCCGCTGGTGTCAAAATGTCCAACCATACGCCCATTCTGGCGAACCACCAGCCGGTAACTCTTCATCGCGCCTCCCCTGCCGGTGGCAGAATTAACTCATCACAACCGCACTGGTTGGTCCACGTCATCACTTCCAGCACGCGCTGTGCAGCATCGTGCGTGGCAGCAGTAAGTGGTTTTCCCAACACGATACCGCTCACCAGTTCAGCGCAGAACAGATCGCCGGTCCCCTTCAGGTCTGTTTTCACCCGCGGATGGGCTAGCACCTCAACCGTTTCAGCTGTCACGACGGCAACCTGAATGACCTCCTCGGTTTCTCCCGGTGCGCTGGTGATTACCACCCATTTCAGCGTATCGGTGAGCAGCGATTTGGCTGCCGATATCGCTTCATCCAGCGTGCGACAAGGTTTACCGCTCAATATCTGCAGCTCAAACACGTTTGGCGTCAGTCCCTGTGCCAGCGGTAGCAGATGCTTGCGATACGCCTGCGGTATTTCGGCCTTTACGTACATGCCGCTGTCCGTATCGCCAATCACCGGATCGACCAGAATACACAGATCCGGGTGGGTAGCCCGAACGGTCTCCAGCCACTGTGCCAGCAGAGCGATTTGTTCCGCACTGCCCATATACCCCGTGGTCACCGCTTTTAACTCACGTAACGCATCGCGTTCATTTAAGGCGCGAAGATAGCCGCTAAACCAGTCGGCCGGGATAACACCACCATAAAAGGTCTCATAATGCGGTGTATTGCTGAACAGTACCGTTGGGATCGCAGTGACGCGTAATCCCTGCGCTTTGATGGCTGGGACGGCGATACTGTTGCCTACGCTGCCATACACCACCTGTGACTGGACGGCGACGATATCGGTTTGCAACGCCCGATGCTTGTCGTCGAAGAGCACTGACTGTATTTCACTCTCCTGCTGCATAAACTTCTCCTCTCGCTGGACAGCGGGCTATCGCCTCACTATTATCGTCATATGCTAAAATTCATTTTGTCATAGGTCAATAATGATCGACGGAAAAACCGCTAACGAAATTTTTGACAGTATTCGTCAACATGTCGCTACAGGCACGTTGGCAGCAGGAGAAACGTTGCCGCCGGTGCGTGAACTAGCAACAGCATTGAACGTTAACCGTAATACTGTCGCGGCGGCTTATAAACGCCTTGTCACCTCCGGACTGGCGCAGAGCCTCGGACGCAATGGCACAGTGATCAAAGAAATATCTGCCCCCGTTGCGCTGGAAGGTGGCAATCCGGATACCGCGCTCGTCGATCTTTCCGGCGGTAATCCAGCGCCTTCGCGTCTTCCAGACCTCAGCCGTTATTTCGTGCAAATAAATAAGAATCCGCGTTTATACGGCGATGCCGCCGTATCACCCGGTCTTAAAGTGTGGGCCGCGCAATGGATGCAGGACGCAATGCCAGGCAAGGGAGAAATCGATATCACCAGCGGCGCTATTGACGCCATTGAACGTCTGCTATGCGCCCATTTGCTGCCTGGCGATAGCGTTGTCGTAGAAGATCCGTGCTTTTTGAGCAGCATCAATATGCTGCGGTATGCCGGGTTCTCGGCAAGCCCTGTCAACGTTGACCACGAAGGCATGCAGCCAGAGATGCTGGAAATTGCGCTACAAAAAGGTGCGCGGGCGGTGATTATGACGCCGCGCGCCCATAACCCGACGGGATGCTGCCTGAGCGCATCCCGCGCGGCGCAATTGCAGGAAATCCTGGCCCGTTATCCGCAAACGCTGGTTATTGTCGACGACCACTTTGCGCTGCTGTCCGCTTGCCGCTGGTATCCGGTGATAGCAAAAGAAACCACCCACTGGGCCGTCATCCGTTCGATGTCTAAAACATTAGGCCCGGACTTACGCCTTGCCATCGTTGCCAGCGATCCGGTTACTTCAGCAAAACTGCGGTTGCGACTCAACTCCGGCAGTCAGTGGGTCAGCCATCTGCTTCAGGATTTAGCCTGCGCCTGCCTGAGCGACGAAGAATATCAACATACGCTGGTGCAGACTCAGCAGTTTTACGCAACACAGCAGCAAAAACTGACCACCGCTCTCAGAGGATATGGCATTGATCTGCCCGTCGCTGATGGTCTGAATCTGTGGCTGCCTCTGTCGCACCACAGTCAATCACTTGCTTTTGCCCTGGCAAAATCCGGTTGGCTGGTACGCGAAGGTGAGGTGTTTGGTGTGAATACACCATCGCACGGTCTGCGCATTACGCTGTCGACCTTAAACGACAGCGATATTCATAAGCTGGCGGCTGATATTCATCAGGCGCAAAAGCGCTAACAGGAGAGAAAAAGTGCGAGTTCATTTTGTTATTCATGAGTCTTTTGAATCTGCTGGCGCGTATCTGCCGTGGGCAGAACAACGTGGCTATACCATCAGTTGGTCACAGGTTTACGCCGGAGAATCGGTTCCCGCCAATGCCGATGGCTTCGATATGCTGGTCGTCTTTGGCGGTCCGCAGTCTCCACGCACCACGCTGGCAGAGTGCCCGTATTTTGACTCTCAGGCTGAACAGCACCTGATCAATCAGGCGATTTCAGCACGCAAAATTGTGGTGGGGATCTGTTTGGGGTCGCAGTTAATCGGTGAAGCGCTGGGTGCGAAAGTATGCCAGAGCCCGGAAAAAGAGATTGGCCACTACCCGATCGCTCTGACCGAAGCAGGCCAACAGCATCCGTTGTTCAGCCATTTTGGTTCACCGCTTACCGTCGGTCACTGGCACAACGATATGCCGGGATTAACCGATCAGGCGACAATTCTTGCCGCCAGCGAGGGCTGCCCGCGACAAATCGTACAATACGGTAATTTCGTTTATGGTTTTCAGTGTCATATGGAATTCACCGCCGAAGCAATCGAGGGGCTGATTCAGCATTCAGAACAAGAGTTAGCAGAGGCCAAAGGAAAACGTTTTATCCGCTCTGTCGCTGAAATGCGCGAATGGGATTACCAGCAGATGAATGAAAAACTGTGGCAGTTCCTGGATAAACTGGTAGAGAACCGTAACGATTCATCATTGAAGGCCGGATAAAACACGTAACGTCTTATCCGGTGATCGTGTCGTATGTTTGCCTGATGGCGCTACGCTTATCAGGCAAACAAATTAGATCCCTGCGCCCTGGTTAAAGTGCTCATCGCCAAAAACGCCGGTCGAAAGGTAGCGATCGCCGCGATCGCAGATGATCGCCACCACCACGGCTCCAGGTGTAGCACGTGCCACGCGTAACGCCCCCGCCACCGCGCCGCCAGAGCTGACACCGCAGAAAATGCCTTCACGAACGGCCAGCTCACGCATAGTGTTTTCCGCATCGTTCTGATTAATATCCAGCACTTCATCCACCAGCGAGGCGTTAAAAATGCCTGGCATATACTCCGCTGGCCAGCGGCGAATTCCCGGAATACTGCTGCCCTCTTCCGGCTGCAGACCCACGATTGTGACCGATTTTTCCTGTTCACGCAGAAAACGCGACACGCCGGTAATGGTGCCTGTTGTTCCCATACTGGAAACGAAATGGGTAACGCGGCCTGACGTCTGCTGCCAGATTTCCGGGCCGGTTGTGGTGTAATGCGCGTATGGGTTATCCGGGTTGTTGAACTGGTCCAGAAGTTTTCCTTCGCCGCGTTGCGCCATTTCCAGAGCTAAATCACGCGCTCCTTCCATCCCCTGCTCTTTGGTCACCAGAACCAGTTCAGCCCCGTAGGCACGCATCGCCGCACGGCGTTCCTGACTCATGTTGTCCGGCATTAACAGCTTCATGCGATAGCCTTTCAGCGCGGCGATCATCGCCAGCGCAATCCCGGTGTTGCCGCTGGTTGCCTCGATCAGCACATCACCCGGCTGAATTTCTCCACGCTTTTCCGCTTCGACGATCATCGACAGCGCGGCGCGGTCTTTCACCGAACCCGCAGGATTATTGCCTTCCAGCTTGACCCAAATTTCACTACCGTTATCCGGCGTCAGACGTTGTAATTTCACCAGAGGCGTATTGCCAATCGTTTGTTCTAATGTGTTCATGAGTGCTGTCCAATAAAAAGCCGGGTGGCGCTGCGCTTACCCGGCCTACAAAATCACGGCATATGCGGTAGGCCCGGTAAGCATAGCGCCACCGGGCGATAAACCTGCAAATTAACCTATCAGGCAGATTCCGCCAGAGCAAGCTCCGCTTCGCGCGTTTCAATGCGCTGTTCGCCGTTATACAGACGTGCATTTTGCAGCCCAACAAACAGGCGCTCACCGCGACTCGGGGGATTATCGCCCTGCATTACTACCGTCAGCGGTTCGTTATACCACCCCAGCGGCTGCACAACTAATTGGGTGTAGTGACCTTTCGGACTGGCTTCCAGTACCTGAACAGGCAGCGGTGAATCCAGGCTGGTACGGCGGCTGACGTCCACTTCCCACGGACGCAGGAACAGATCCACCGGTCCCTGATAGCCTGGCGTATAGCCCAGCGGCCAGCGGTGTGCGCCGACGTGGAATTGTCCACCGCGAATCGTCCCTTGCAGTCGGTTAACCTCACCCATAAACTCCAGCACAAAGCGGGTAGCCGGTTCGCGCCATACCTGATCGGGCGCATCGGCCTGTTCGATATGGCCCTGGCTCATCACCACCACGCGGTCTGCGACTTCTGTCGCTTCTTCCTGATCGTGAGTAACAAACACGCTGGTGAACTTCAGCTCTTCATGCAACTGACGCAGCCAGCGACGCAACTCTTTACGTACCTGAGCATCGAGCGCGCCAAACGGCTCATCGAGCAGCAGGATCTGCGGTTCCACCGCTAACGCTCGTGCCAGCGCCACGCGCTGTTTTTGCCCACCGGAAAGTTGCGCCGGAAAGCGATCCGCCAGATGGGCAAGCTGCACCATCTCCAGCAATTTGGTGACTTTCGCTTTGATGGTCACCGCATTTGGACGCTCGCGACGCGGTAACACCGTCAGGCCAAAGGCGATGTTGTCGAAAACGGTCATATGGCGAAACAGCGCGTAGTGCTGAAATACGAAGCCAACTTTACGATCACGCGCATGTAAGCGACTGACGTCAGTACCATGAAAGCGAATATGCCCGCTGGACTGATGTTCCAGCCCGGCAATAATGCGCAGCAGCGTGGTTTTGCCCGAGCCAGATGGCCCCAGCAACGCGACCATCTGACCTGAAGGAATATCCAGCGAGATATCGTTCAGCACCTGGGTGCGACCAAAAGACTTCTTAATATTGGCAATCTCAATGCTCATGATTTTCCTCCTGCTGCGCGCGTTTCTCCTGGTTCTCCAGACGCCATTGCAACATGCTCTTCAAAAACAGGGTAATAATCGCCATCAGCGTTAACAGCGCCGCGGCGGTAAAGGAGCCGACCGTGTTGTAGTCTTGCTCCAGTAATTCAATTTGTAGCGGCAGAGACAAGGTTTCGCCGCGAATCGAGCCGGAAACCACCGACACCGCGCCAAATTCGCCAATCGCACGGGCATTAGTCAGCACCACGCCGTACAGCAACGCCCAACGAATATTCGGCAGCGTCACACGGCGGAACATCTGCCAGCCGGATGCGCCAAGCAGAACCGCCGCTTCGTCTTCGTTACTGCCCTGACTCAACATCACCGGCACCAGTTCGCGCACCACAAACGGACAGGTCACGAACACCGTGACCAGCACCATTCCCGGCCAGGCAAACATAATTTGCAGATTGTGTTCATCCAGCCATCCACCCAGCGGACCGTTAGAGCCGTAAAACAGCAGATACACCAGGCCGGCGACCACCGGCGAGACGGCAAACGGAATATCCAGTAAGGTCAGCAACAGCTGGCGTCCGGGGAAGTTAAAACGGGTCACCAGCCACGCCAGCAGCACACCAAACACCAGGTTCACCGGCACCGCAATCAGCGCAATCAGCACCGTCAACCAGATAGCGTGAAGCATGTCCGGGTCGGCCAGGTTCTGTAATACCGGCATTAATCCCTTGCTGAACGCCTGCACGAAGATGTAAATCATCGGCACCAGCAAAATAAACGCGGACACCAGCATACCGATGCCGATCAGAAACCATTTCCCCCAGTTAATGCGGGGCGCGCCATAGTGTTTCAATTGGGTAATCTCTGCCATCAGTGACCTACCACGCGTCGACCAAAGCGACTTTGCAGGGTGTTAATTGAAAACAGCAGCAACAGCGACGCCCCGAGGATCACAGAGGCAATCGCACTGGCAGCCGGATAGTCAAACTCCTGCAAGCGAACAAAAATCATCAGCGAGGTGACTTCCGTTTTCCATGCAATGTTGCCGGCGATAAAGATAACGGCACCAAACTCACCGAGGCTGCGGGTAAACGAAAGCGCAACCCCCGCCACCAGCGCGGGAGACAGCTCCGGTAACACCACTTTACGAAAGCTCTGCCAGCGCGTGGCACCGAGCGTTTCCGCCGCTTCTTCATATTCCGGGCCTAACTCTTCCAGCACCGGCTGCACAGTTCGCACCACAAACGGAATACTGGTAAACGCCATCGCCACCGCGATACCGAGCCAGGTGTAAGTCACCTTAATATCCAGCTTCGCCAGCCACTCGCCGTAGAAACCGTTGACCGAAAACAGCGACGCCAGCGTCAGACCCGCCACCGCCGTAGGCAGCGCGAATGGCAGATCCATCAGCGCATCCAGCAGCGTCCGACCCGGAAAACGATAGCGGGTTAAGATCCACGCCATCAGCAGGCCAAACACGCCGTTAAAAATCGATGCCACAAACGCCGACAGCAGCGTCACTTTATACGCCGCCACCACCTGCGGGTTGGTAATCACATCCCAGTATTGCGCCCAGCTCATTTGCGCCAGTTGCATCACCAGCGCGCTAAGCGGCAGCAGCAATATCAGGCAGACAAACAGTAGGCTGGTGCCCAGGCTTAAGGTGAAGCCGGGCAACACGCGTCGGGAAGAAACAGCAAACATTTACTTGCGCCCCGCCGCCAACAGCTTGTCCAGCTCACCACCGCTGACAAAGTGTGTCTTCATCACTTCAGGCCAGGAGCCGAACTTGTCTTCTACGCGGAACAATTCAGTCTGCGGGAATTTATCTTGCTGTTTGTCCATCACCTGCGGGTTATTCACGCGGTAGTAGAAATCGGTAATGATGGTTTGCGCCTGCGGGCTGTACAGCCAGTTCAGATACGCTTTAGCCGCTTTTTCAGTCCCGTTGGCCTGCACGTTTTTATCTACCCAGGCTACCGGGAATTCGGCGAGGATATTGGTTTTCGGGATAACCACTTCAAAACCCTGCGCTTCATACTGTTTGCGAATGTTGTTCACTTCTGATTCGAAGCTGATCAGCACATCGCCCAGGCCGCGCTCTGCAAAGGTGGTGGTAGCACCGCGGCCGCCGGTATCAAACACTTCGACGTTTTTCAGAAACTGGGTCATGAACTGTTCAGTTTTGGCTTTATCGCCACCGTCAGCTTTATCCGCAGCACCCCACGCCGCCAGATAGGTATAGCGCGCGTTACCGGAGGTTTTTGGGTTCGGGAAAATCAGTTTCACATCAGAACGCACAAGGTCATTCCAGTCATGAATATTCTTCGGGTTCCCCTTACGCACCAGGAAGCCCATGGTGGAATAGAACGGCGAGCTGTTATTCGGCAGACGACTTTGCCAGTCGGCCGGGATCAGCTTGCCTTTGTCATGCAGGATCTGCACGTCGGTGACCTGGTTATAGGTCACCACATCGGCTTTCAGCCCCTGCAGAATCGCCAGCGCCTGTTTTGATGACCCGGCATGAGATTGTTTAATCGTCAGTTTGTCACCGCCGTTATCCTTCGCCCATTGCTGTTCAAACGGCGGATTAAGGGCGGCAAAAAGCTCACGGGAAACATCGTATGAACTGTTCAGCAGTTCCGTTGCCTGCGCCTGCCCCACCAGCAACAGCATGGCTGCCAGCGTCAGTGTTCTTTTTTTCAGTAAGTTAACGGCCATTGCGCACCCTTATAAATTTAATGACTTTCTTATGGTCATCATATTTATAACCAGTGCTAAAGGAGTAACGGTTTTATATACCGTTTGATGATTTGAAAGTTGAAAAGAGAATAAGAGAATCCCTCCCCACACCGAGTGAGGAGGAGACCGGCATCAATCAGACGCCGACGCTAACGCTTTCAGGCAGGGTGCTACCGCCATCAATCACGTTTTGCGTGCCAGTTAAGTAACTGGACTCATCCGACGCCAGGAACGCCGCCAGTTCACCGACCTCAAGCGGACAGGCCAGACGACGCATCGGGATCGCTTTCGCCATTTCGACTAAAACGGATTCAGGATCTTCCGGGTTAGATTGACGCGCAATGCTTTCCGCCATCGGCGTACGAACGTAGCCTGGGCAAATGGCATTAACGCGAATGCCTGACTGCGCATATTCTACCGCCAGGGATTTGGTCAAACCGATGATTGCGGCTTTCGACAGTGCGTAGGCCGTTTCGCCCGGGTCGGCAACCATATCGCCGGTCACTGATGACATCATCACGATGCGCCCGTCTTTGCGCGCAATCATCTCCGGCAGAACGGCTTTCGTCACATTCCAGACGCCTTTAATGTTGATATCAATGTGGAAATCGCGATCTTCATCGCTCATATCAAGGAAGTTGCCGAGGCGGCATACGCCGGCATTGTTCACCAGAATATCGATTTTGCCTTCAATCTGCTTCGCGCGCATCACCGCTTCCTTGACCGACGCAAAATCTCTGACGTCAGCGTGAACGGCTGTGCAACGGTGCCCTCGCCCAGCCAACTCATCCGCCAGTTTTTCAATCTCATCGGAGATATCCAGCAGAATTAAGTTCGCACCATGGCGGGCAAACGTTCTGACGATACCCTCGCCAATACCCTGAGATGCGCCCGTAATCAATGCTGTTTTGCCCGTGAGTTTTCCCATTTCAATATTCTCCTTTTGAATATGAAGCCTTCGCTTCATTCACGCAGAAGATACAGCAATAACAAATTAGTGCTGAGGAATAGCTCACTAAATCAGGTTAATCTCAGGTAAAAAAAATCCCCGACGATGCGGGGATGTCTATTTCGTGGCCGATAACAGGATCAGCTCGCCATTACAGCGCCATTAAACGGTGCAGTGACGGTGCAAAGTAATAGCCGCCGGTTACCGGTTTGGTGAAGCGCAGCATTGCATCACGCTTACCGTCGGTGTCACCAAACATGCTCAGCAACTGTTGTTCAATGTTGTGCAGACGGGCGCAGTAGGCGCAGAAATAGAGACCATGCGTGCCGCTGGCAGTGCCGTATGGCAGGCTCTGGCGCACAATTTTCAGCCCTTTACCGTCTTCTTTGAGGTCAACACGGCTCAGGTGAGAGGTGACCGGACGATCATCACCGTCGATCTCTTCGTTGGCTTCCTTGGTGCGGCCAATCATCATTTCCTGGTCATGGATGCTCATGCGATTAAGCTGCTTCAGGTTATGTTCCCAACGCTGCACAAACACATAGCTGCCACCGGCATCCACACCATCTTTGATAACGGCGACTTCACGGCGCGTTTCTTCGCCTGCCGGGTTTTCCGTACCGTCAACAAAGCCGCTGAGATCGCGCTCTTCGACCCAACGGAAACCGTGGATTTCTTCTTTGACTTCAATACAGTCGCCAAATGCTTCCATTGCCGCCTGCGCAACGGAGAAATTCACGTCATGACGCAAAGAGAGAATATGGATCAACACGTCATATTGGGTTGCTGGTGCCAGACCTTTACCGTAAGGGATAAAGTCTTTTAACTCTTCAGCACCGACGCCGCCGCTCAATGCACGCCAGGTGTTGTTGCCAAAAGCGACAACCGCGCCCAGATGCGCATCCGGGAACTTAGCTTCAAAGGTCGCCAGCTTATCGGCGAAGGTTTTGCTGGCCGCACGCAGGGCCTCAACGTCGCCTTTAACATTGGCTTCAATCCAAATCGCCGCACGGCAATGTTCTGGCAAAATGCCACTCTGAACCTGAGACATTGTTCCTCCTGAAAAAAAGATGCCACGACATCGTGGCATTGATGGGCGCTATTCTACCTGTTTTTTTAACAAGCCGATTTGTTCAGACGCAAATTAACGCCGCCAGATAATTTTGCTTACTTTCCACGCTTTCAGCGTGTCGTCAGACGGCATTATATCCTCAGGCCCGCTCCATTCACCGGAAAAAATATAGCTAATATGTTGACTTCCTTCAGCTTTACACTCAACGCCCGCGCTGTCATCGCCGGTTGCCTTTTGGCAATTACCGAAAGCTTTAGTGTAAAGGTCGCTAAACGGTGTACCGATTTCGACACCCGCGACTGACGAAATATCGTGGTCTAACACATCAATACGACTAATGGTTCCCTGGCTGCCATTGATGACTATCGCCAGCTTGTCGTCTTTCATCGCTTCATAGAAGCGCACCACATTTCCGTTATCAGTCTTCATCCCGCTACGCAGGCGGTAATCACCGTCCAGCGCATCAGCAATGGCTTTTTCATCCAGCGGTGTCGCGCCCGTTAACGCTCCGACGCCCTGCTCTGTGACCTGCGTTGAAGAACCAAACCAGTTCCACGGATTAGCGGCAGACCAGTTCACCGAGGACAACGTTGAACATCCGGCCAGTAGCAGCGGCATCGCGCATAAAGTCAAACGCAGTGATTTCATTTCACTTCCTTCCTTATTTATCAACGTTGCTTGGAGTCCGGTTTCCCCAAAAAGTGCCGTTATTCTTTCTCAAGGGAAAAACAGGCGCGCAGACGTTGATTGGTTAACAGCCAGACCAGCGCGACAATATCCGCCACCAGCAGCGCCAGACCAACGCCGTTGACCGGATCGCCCCCCAACCACAGCATCGGCTGCCAGCACAGCAGCACCAGTTGAGCGAGAATCAATAATCCGCGCAGCCTGTGCCACAAAACGGGGAACGCAAAACGCCGCCCGCTGAGTAAAAACGCCAGCACGGCGGGAACGCCGGGGAGCAAACCCAGCCAGAACGCGTCATGATCGGGATAAAACAAATTCAGCAACGTGTTGCCCTGCTCACGGGAAGAACCCGCAATCACAAACAAAACCCAGGTGCGTGCCTGCAACAACAGTACGCACCAGAAGAGAAAAGGCAAGCGCAGACGCCCATGACCGTCATAGTCGGCGGGATGGAACTCAGTACTCTTCATCTTCGATTAAACGTTTACCCAGATGGAGTACATCGGTATGTTCATAGCCCAGACGCTCATACATACCCAGCACAACGTCATTATCGTCACGCACCATGATTTGAATCTTTGGACAACCACGGGCAATGAGCTTTTTCTCCAGTCGGTTCAGCAGCGCATTAGCAATACCGCGCCCCCTGAACTCAGGATGCACGCCAAGGTAATAGGCGGAGCCACGATGACCGTCATAGCCCCCCATCACTGTGCCGACCACCTCGCCGTTCACTTCTGCGACCAGAAACAAGCTGACGTCATGATTGACCTTGCGTTCAATGTCCATTTCCGGGTCATTCCATGGACGCAGCAGATCACAGCGCTCCCAGAGGGTGATCACCTCTTCGAAATCTTCCTGGCGAAATACGCGTATTTCCATGGTATTGGTTTCCTTTTCAGGACGTTAAAAAGCGATTATGGCGCGAACCACTGATTTAGCCAATATCTGACGCGAAGCGACGGAAAAAATGGCATAATACGGAATTGTCACGTATTGAAATGAAAAGTAAAACAATTCTTATCCCGATCCGTCGCAACGGACAACGCGATACGATATAACGTTTAGAACCTTTTTTTTACAACTCAGGCCGTATGAGCACTTTTAAACCACTAAAAACACTCACATCGCGCCGCCAGGTGTTGAAAGCCGGGCTGGCCGCCCTGACGCTGTCAGGCATGTCGCAAGCCATCGCTAAAGAAGAAGCGCTTAAGACCAGCAATGGTCACAGCAAACCGAAAGCGAAAAAAGCCGGCGCTAAGCGCGTAGTTGTCCTCGATCCGGGTCACGGCGGGATTGATACCGGCGCCATTGGTCGCAACGGTTCAAAGGAGAAGCACGTGGTGCTGGCGATTGCCAAAAACGTACGCTCGATTCTACGCAACCAGGGGATTGATGCACGCCTGACCCGCTCCGGCGATACGTTTATTCCACTGTACGATCGCGTCGAGATAGCCCATAAGCATGGCGCCGATCTGTTCATGTCGATTCACGCCGACGGTTTCACCAATCCGAGCGCCGCAGGTGCGTCGGTCTTTGCGCTGTCTAATCGCGGTGCCAGTAGCGCCATGGCGAAATATCTGTCCGACCGTGAAAACCGGGCCGATGAAGTAGCCGGAAAGAAAACCACCGATAAAGACCATTTGCTGCAGCAGGTATTGTTCGATCTGGTGCAAACCGACACCATTAAAAACAGCCTGACCTTAGGCTCGCATATTCTCAAGAAGATCAAGCCAGTACATCGTCTGCACAGTCGTAGCACGGAACAGGCCGCCTTCGTGGTGCTAAAATCACCGTCAATTCCGTCGGTACTGGTCGAAACCTCGTTCATTACCAACCCGGAAGAAGAGCGACTGCTGGGCACGACGGCGTTTCGTCAAAAAATCGCTACCGCTATCGCCAATGGCATCATTAGCTATTTCCACTGGTTTGATAACCAGAAAGCACACTCGAAGAAACGTTAATCATGAAGCCCGATGCACAGCGCGTAAAACAGTTCCTGCTTAGCCTGCAGGATGATATTTGTCAGCAGTTATCCGCCGTCGATGGCGCAAAGTTTGTTGAAGATAACTGGCAGCGTGAAGCGGGCGGCGGCGGTCGTAGCCGGGTGCTGCGTAACGGTGGTATTTTCGAGCAAGCGGGCGTCAACTTCTCCCACGTCCACGGCGATGCAATGCCAGCATCGGCTACTGCACATCGCCCGGAGCTTGCCGGGCGCAGCTTTGAGGCGATGGGTGTCTCGCTGGTGGTGCATCCGCAGAATCCTTACATTCCGACCAGCCATGCCAACGTACGGTTTTTTATCGCGGAAAAACCGGGCGCCGACCCGGTGTGGTGGTTTGGCGGCGGCTTTGATTTAACGCCCTACTACGGCTTTGATGAGGATGCGATTCACTGGCATCGCACCGCGCGTGATCTGTGCCAGCCGTTCGGAAATGACGTTTACCCACGTTACAAGAAGTGGTGCGATGACTACTTCTTTCTCAAGCACCGTAACGAGCAGCGCGGCATCGGCGGACTGTTTTTCGATGATTTAAATACGCCAGATTTCGACCACTGCTTCGCCTTTATGCAGGCGGTCGGGCAAGGTTACACCGAAGCGTATCTGCCAATCGTCGAACGCCGCAAAGCGATGAGCTGGGGCGAGCGCGAGCGAAACTTCCAGCTTTATCGTCGCGGACGCTATGTGGAATTTAATCTGGTGTGGGATCGCGGCACGTTATTCGGTTTACAGACCGGCGGGCGCACGGAATCGATTTTGATGTCGATGCCGCCGCTGGTACGCTGGGAATATGACTGGCAGCCGGAAGCGAACAGCCCGGAAGCCGCCCTTAGCGACTTTATTCAGGTGCGCGACTGGGTGTAATGGCCGGATAAGCAACGGCAAAACCCGTAGGCCGGATAAGACGTGTTAGCGTCGCATCCGGCACAATAATCTCATCACGCCCACTGACGCATGCGCTGATGCAGCGTCAGCGACGGTTTCTCCGCAAACAACTGCTGGTAATCGGTAGCAAACTGCCCTAAATGCCAGAATCCCCACTGCATCGCAGCGTCTTTCACCGTCGCACTTTGCGACCACGGGCTAATAAGCTCCCGGCGCACGGCATTCAGACGAATACGTTTTAACCAGGCATTCGGTCCGATACCGAGGATTGCGTGAAACGCGTTTTGCAGCGTGCGACGACTCACATGTAGCTGGTTGCACAAGTCGAGTACGGTCAGCGGCTCTGACATATTTTCCAGCACATATTCGCGCGCCCGCGATAGCAGGCGGCGATAGCTCTGATGGCTGATGCTTTCAGCGGTCATAATCGGCTGAGCGTCTTCCAGCATGGTGCCCATCGCCAGCAGCAGGTTATCACCCAACACTTTGCGCACCGCCGGCTGATGAAGGTTCTCAGGATTCTCGCTAAACGTCGCCAGCGCCTGTTGCACAAAGCCCCATAGCGCGGCTTTATGCTGTTCTTTTACCTCCAGCGCCGACTGGTTGCGCAGCATATGCAGCACCCTTTCCGGGTTATGCAGGAAGTTCGCCTGACGCGCAATGGTGTCTTCAGAGATAACGACCCCAAGAATGGTGTAATCATCGGGTGTGCTCAGCTCAAACTCCGTTCCGCCTGGGCGGGTCGCAATTTCAGCACTGCCAAGGCATTGCGTACCAATAAATCCCTGCTCGCCGCGGGTGGCCGGAATACCAAACCAGAACGAGTTCGGCCAGACCAGGCATGACTGGCGCAGCGCAAGACCGGTGTATTCACGGAACACCTGAATATCATCAAGCAGGATTTCCGTGAACTCGCCATGAAATTTTCCCGGATGCAGTTGATCGTAAATCTGCTGCCAGGCGGTAATCGTCAGGGCATGCTCATACACATCTGTTGTTCGCCGTTGGTGAACGTTGTCCACCTCGACCTTCGGCGTAAGTTTAACGTCTTCGGGTAATGCTTCATGATAAAGATGGTGCAGGTTTGCAGTACGGGTCTTTTTCATGATCTTTTAAGCCGGAAGCTTCAACGAAGCCCCCGGCCCTCCGACAGGTTAATTTTTTAAGCGATAGCGACTACTGCGTTTACGCAACGCTCCGTCAGAAAAGAGCTGTTCCAGCGCCTTTCTGGCTTCATCAAGTGACCAGCCAAAGTGCGCGGCCACTTCCCCTGCCGTCATTCCTTGACGGGTTGATGCCAACAACGCCAGGAGTTCATCAGAAGATTCAGATGTCACAGGCGTGTCCTGCGTCTTTTCCGCTTTGTCTTCTGGCATCATTTCTGGCTTCGGTGCGGGTTTCTTCGGCTGGCGCGTAAAACCGCCGATCAGCCACTGGGTGTCATCATCCGGCCGCCCTATCTCCTTGCGGCTGACAACACGTCCTGTACGCGCTGCGGCAGCGCTTCCGGCATCCAGCGCTGCACGACACGCGGCCAGATCGCCTTCCACCACCAGAGTCAGCCTGCCAGGATCCAGCACCTGGTGACTGAGCAGACGCACGTTCGCGGCTTTCAGCATGGCATCTGCCGCGTCTACGGCAGCCACCATGCCATCCACTTCCAGTAATCCCAGTGCATTGATCATCACAACCTCTCTTACGCGCGTTGTACCGGATTTCGGGCAATATCCAGAACAGCATCAGCGAAAGCATTACAGGCAGCTTTACAGGCAGCCTGGCTACCAGTTAAAAACGCCGCTGAGTAGTTGGTTTCTGACGGCGGCGGCACGTAGGTGACAATCTGTACATCGGCAGATTTGAGCGCAGCATCAATACCAAACGTTGCTTCCAGCGGCGGAGCCACCAGATACGCCATCGGATCGCCAAGTCGGCATCCTGCGGTCGCCGAGAGATACGAACCGGTACGCGAAACCACGTGCGCAAGGAAGGCGGTATCTTCTGCGTCATTGGCCCACTGGAACGCCGCGCCGCTTTCGATATTGGCGACCATCGCGTCCAGGCCGGCGCGAACTTCGGCCGGGTTAGGTCCACCGAGCATGATCAGCACTTCGCCCGAGGTTGGAGAGGGACTGTGCGCCGCGCCGGCATACAGCGAGCGGCCATAAACCACTTCCACCATCGCCTGTTTTGTCGCTTCGTCTGCAGCAATATACGCCACGTCATCAGAATCTGCTGTGATGAGTCCGAGACTACGTATATGTGGCGGTAATTTAAGTTCACGGGCAAAACCGTCATTTACCGAGGCAATCACGCGCATTGCGGTGACTGAAGGTCTAATCAAATCTAATGCTGGCATGATGCCTCCTTAACGGGTCATATTGATGCCGGACGCTTTTTGCTCCAGCATGCGCTTGGCCAAATCCACAATCACCGCCGCCGCTTCAACCGGTGGCGTACCGCCCTGGTGAATATTCGAGATACAGGTACGGTCAGCTTCAACGGTTGTCGCCACGCGTGGCGAATAGACGGCATAGCAAGAAAGACTTTCCGACTGGCCGAGGCCCGGACGTTCACCAACCAGCAGGATCACCGCTTTTGCACCCAGCAGTTCGCCGATCTGATCTTCAATTTTCACGCGCCCATAGCGCACAAAGAACGGCGTCCCGACCTTCAATCCGGCCTGTTTTAAGCCCGACAACAGCGGCGGCAGGATCTCTTCGTAGTTAGCGGTGATGGCGTCGGTAGACAGGCCATCAGAGATAATCACCTGCACATCCGGATTCATTACACACTGTGATTTCAGCGCTTCAATGGCTTCTGCGCTCAGACGACGCCCCATGTCCGGGCGCGTCAGATACAGGTTTTTGTCGCTGATTTCCGAGCGTACTTCCAGCAAGCCTTGCGCTTTCACCCACTCTTCCGGGACTTCTTTCAACACTGTGTCTTTTGAACGCGAGTGGTCGGCCAGGAAGCGCAGCAGCGCCTGAGTGCGCGGGCGCGGACCGGCACGACCGGTACATACACGCGCGGCGGTGCTGCGGCGCAGCTCGGTCAGCACTTCGGCACGGTGCGGGTTCTCAACGCCAATCCACGCTTTCGCTTCGGCTGAACCTAAGTCCATCGCACAGCTTTCACCCGTTGGTGCGGCGCACTGCGTAGTGCTGCATTTCGCTTCTGGTGACGGCGCTTGAGCCTGCGGCTGTGACTCCCCCATTGACGCCATTACACTGCGTACAATTTCTTCAATCTGTTTTTGATCCATCGTATGTCATCCCCGCGTCATCAGAAGAACAGTGACGGATCGCCCGCCCGTTTGGTCAGGCGACCGTTTGCCATAATGCCCATGGTTTCCAGCCAGCGTTCAAACTCCGGTGACGGACGCAGGTTCAGCAACTGACGCACGGTCGCGGTGTCGTGGAAGGCGGTGGTCTGGTAGTTGAGCATGATGTCGTCACCGAGCGGCATGCCCATGATGTAGTTGCAGCCAGCGGTGGCGAGCAGAATCATCAGGTTTTCGTTAAGGTTCTGGTCAGCATCAGCATGGTTGGTGTAGCAGCAGTCGCAGCCCATTGAGATGCCGCTCAGCTTGCCCATGAAGTGATCTTCCAAGCCCGCGCGAATAATCTGACGGTCGTTGTAGAGATATTCCGGCCCGATAAAGCCCACCACGGTGTTCACCAGGAACGGATCGTAGTGACGCGCCAGCCCGTAGTTACGCGCTTCCATCGTCACCTGATCGGCACCAAAGTTAGCGCCAGCGGAGAGCGCAGACCCTTGCCCGGTTTCAAAGTACAGGCAGTTTTCCCCGGCGATGCGGTTGAACTCCGCGCCCACTGCACGCGCCTCATCCAGCATCGCCAGCTCAACGCCAAATTCTTTTAAACCTTTCTCACTGCCGCAGATACTCTGGAAAATCAGCCCGCCCGGTGCGCCGCGACGAATCGCTTCGATCTGGGTGGTCACGTGCGCCAGTACGCAGCCCTGGGTCGGAATATTGAACTTGTCGATAACGCCATACACGGTATCGAGCACGCGGCTTAAGTTTTCCACGTCATCCGTGACCGGGTTGACGCCAATTACCGCATCGCCCGCACCGAAGGACAGCCCTTCATAGATTTGTGCAGCAATACTCTGCACGTCATCACGGGTGTCGTTCGGCTGTAAACGACAGCTGAAGGTGCCCGGCAAACCGATGGTGGTGTTAGCCTTTTTGATCACCGGCATTTTCTTACCGCCGTAGATCAGGTCCGCGTTAGAGCAGATTTTTGCTACCGCGGCGACCACTTCCGACGTTAACCCTTTGCGCGTAAACGCAATGTCATCCACGGAGGTTTCATCGCTCAGCACGTACTCGCGCAGCTCGCTGATACTCCAGTTTTTGATGCGGTTATAGGCCGTTTCGTTGACGTCATCCTGAATAAGACGCGTCACGCAGTCCTCTTCATAGGAAATCACCGGGTTGTTGCGGATATCCGCCACCGTCATTTCCGACAATACCTGCTTAGCCGCCACGCGCTCTTGCGAACTGGTTGCAGCCACGCCTGCCAGCACATCCCCCGAACGCAGTTCGTTGGCTTT
This sequence comes from Citrobacter sp. RHBSTW-00029, assembly GCF_014104295.1. Taxonomy (NCBI): domain Bacteria; kingdom Pseudomonadati; phylum Pseudomonadota; class Gammaproteobacteria; order Enterobacterales; family Enterobacteriaceae; genus Citrobacter; species Citrobacter sp. RHBSTW-00029. The sequence goes on along the minus strand of NZ_JABXRT010000001.1, from coordinate 734,009 downwards.
TGCCAGCACCTCTTTAACATCCTTAAACTGATAAACATTGCCGAACAATGTGGTCTTTAGTTTCATAAGTCGTTCCCTCAGGAAGGAAATGCGAGTGATTTCACCGTCACCGGCACAACCGATCCGCCAAAAAGAGGCGTACCAATGTCGATATAGTCCCCCGCCCGGACAACCACCTCATCGATGACCGCCAGCGGGTGTTGCTGTAACTGTGGGCGTAACAGCATGCCCAGGGCTTTACCAAAATCCTGCTCGGCTACCACCAGCAGGGGATGCGGATTAGGATAGCGCGCGACAAAGGCCAGCAGCGCATCAATCACCGTTAACAGCGCGGCGTAGCGCACCGGTAGCGAACCGGGCAGCGCCAGCACGTAGGCGTCGGTTTTCGGATCAAGGTCGAGCTGCAGCAGCGCCTGCTGCCAGGCCGCCACCAGATCAGACTCATCAACCGGAATCGCCACCGGCAGATTGCGCAGCGGAAGCGCCACACCCTCCAGCCAGATAGTGCTGCCTGAAAGCGACAGCGTATGCGCACCGGCGCCAATCACCGTGGCGCGCACGGTTTGCGCCGGAAACTGCACGTTCATCTCACGCAGGCGCGGATGTTCATGCAGCGCCGTTGCTAACAGCGGCCCAATGTCGGAAAAACAGAACGGATCGGCAGGTTGGTTGCGGTAGCACTCGCCCACCCCGCCGGACAACGTAATCACTTCAGGCTTCACGCCAACAGGCAGCAGACCGGTTTGCATCAGCGCCTGCGCCAGCGGTGAAAGCGTGCCGTCAATCACCTCCACAATCAGCGCCGCCATCCGTCGGGCCACCTGAACAAGCTGCGCCGCATTGAGGGTTCGGGCATCAGTGCCTGGACCAAATACGTCATCAACAATCATCTGCCCCGGCTGATGCGCATGTACTACGCGCCCCTGACCGTCCGTTTCCAGTAGCCGCCCGCCGACGTTCAGGCAGGCCGAGCCGCTGACTTTTCCCGCGTCGAACAGGACGTAATTCGACGTACCGCCGCCGATGTCGATATTCAGTACGCGGCACAACTTCTGCTCGGACAGGGTTTGTGCCCCCGCACCGTGACCGGCAATCACCGATTCCAGATGCGGACCGGCGCTGGCAACCACGAAATCCCCCAGCGACTGGGAGAGCGCCATCACCGCCGGGCGCGCGTTGCGCGTTTTGGCGCTTTCCCCGGTAATGATGATCGCGCCGGAATCGACGGTCTCTGGCGCAATCCCCGCCGCCTGATACTGGGCGAGGATCAGGGCTTTCAGTTCGGCCTCTTTCAACCCGCCCTGCTTATCAACGGGGGTAAAGAACACCGGGCTTTGCCAGCTAATTTCGCGTTTGATGAATTCGTAGCGCGGCACCTGCGACACTGCCGCACGGTTAACCAGCTCAAGGCGGGAGAAGATCACCTGAGTGGTGGTGGTGCCGATATCGATACCGACGCTGAGTAGCTGGCGAGTATTCACGATTGCGCCTCCGGATTGGTTTCTGCTGGTGCCGGAACATCTTCGTCTTTCGGTACTAACAGCATAGCCACGCCAATCGCCGTCACGCCGCCGATCAGCTTGCCGACAATCATCGGGAAGATCATGGCGTTCATGTTGGCAGCGGCGAAGCCTAAGTGGTCACCCAGCGCGAAGGCCGCTGAGACCGCGAACGCGCAGTTGATCACTTTGCCGCGGGTATCCATGTTTTTCATCATGCCGAACATTGGGATGTTGTTGGCAAGCGTTGCCACCATACCCGCAGCCGCAATGTTATTGACTTTTAACAGGTTGCCGACGCTCATCAGCGGTTTTTCAAACCAGCGGGTCAGCAGCAGCACCATTGGGTAGGCACCCAGCAGCACACAGGAGATAGAACCGATAACTTCGATGGCGCGCATCACTTCACCCGGCTTGTCGCCTGGCGCCATGAAAATAGGATCAAGACCTGGGATCAGCTCCCAGCCGAGCAGGAACTTGATGACTGCCGCAGCCAGACCGAGGGTGATCAGCGCTACCAGGAACTTGGCGAAGATCTGGAAGCCGTTGATCATTTTTTCCGGGATGAATTTCAGTCCCAGCGCCACCAGCACGGCCACGATCAGCACCGGGATCATGTTCATCAGGATCAGCGCAAAGGTGAACTCCACCGGCTGACCGTTGATTTCCACGCCGGAGTACATCGCGACCAGACCACCCGCAATACAGCCAATCGGAATGGTGACGATACCGGCCAGCACGCCCAGCGCCAGATAACGACGGTCAGACGGTTCAATAATTCCCAGCGCAACCGGAATGGAGAACACCAGCGTCGGTCCCATCATCGCGCCAAGGATCAGGCCAGAGTACAACCATGCCGCCACGTCGCCGCCCGCCAGTTCTTTCGCCAGGAAGAAGCCGCCCATATCGCACGCCAGCAGCGTTCCGGCAAACATCGACGGGTTCGCGCCCAGCATTTCATACAGCGGAATAATTACCGGCCCGAGCACATGCGCCAGTACCGGCGCCAGCGCGGTCATACCGACCATCGCCAGGCCCAGCGCGCCCATTGCCATAAAGCCTTCTTCAAACTGACCGCCCGATCCCTCAATGCTCTTACCGAACTTACCGAGGAAGCGCGCCGAACCGCCGAACTGCGACAGGATCCTGTCCACGGCGGCAATCAGCATAAAGAACATCATGATGTACATGATGATTTCGTTAATTCCCATAGCCTTCACTCCCTGTCATATGTGTATTTATTGTGCCGCCGCATACAACGCGATAATTTCGGCCTGCGTGGCGGTGCGTGGGTTACTGCGAATACAAATATCCTCCAGCGCGGCGTGTGCCCATGCGCTGTAATGCTCGGGTTTTGCCCCAACGTCTGAGAGCCGTTTGGTCTGGCCCACTTCGGCGATCAGCTCGCTGACCGCGCTGATGGCGTCACGATCGTCTGATTTCTTATTGGTTAACGCCCTGCCGATATGGCTGAAGCGCTCACGACACACCATGCGGTTGAACCCCATTACCGTGGGTAGCAGCATGGCGTTAGCCTGTCCGTGTGGGATGTGCAGCGTCGCACCCGGCTGGTGCGCCATCGCGTGACACAGGCCCAGCCCCGCGCTGGAAAACGCCATTCCCGCCATGCAGGACGCCAGTAACATGCTTTCACGCGCCGCCAGATCGTGGCCGTAGCCCACCGCTTTCGGCAGCGATTTGCCGATCATCGCAATCGCGCCAATCGCCAGGCTGTCGGTAAACGGCGTCGCGTTCAGCGCGCTGTACGCTTCAACGGCATGGGTCAGCGCGTCAATGCCGGTCATTGCCGTCACGTGCGCCGGAACGCCTTCCGTTACCGCGGCATCCAGAATGGCGACGTCCGGCATCAGGGTTGCGTGGGCCAGCACTTTTTTGAGTCCGGTGGCGGCGTCGATAATCACCGTAACGTTGGTGGTTTCTGACCCGGTCCCGGCGGTGGTTGGCACGGCAATCAGCGGCAGACGCGGGCGCAGCACGCTGTGCTCGGTCATGTCAGCCAGCGTTTGCGTCGGGTTGGTCACCAGCAGCGCCACTGCTTTAGCGGCATCCAGTACCGAGCCGCCGCCAAAGGCCACCACGCCGTCACATTTTGATTCGCGCAGTTGCGCGACCGCCGCGCAGACGTCAGTGATGCACGGTTCGCCTACCGGACATGGCCACAGCGTCATCGCCACGCCTTTCATCGCCAGGCTGCGTTCCAGTGCGGCGGTCATTCCCGCCTGATGCAGGAAGCTATCAACCATGATGAACATATGCGTCAGTCCGCGCGTTTGCGCTTCCTGTCCGCAGGTGCTGAGCGCTCCCAGTCCGCATAATGTGACCGGTGGAGCGCTGAACGTTTTTACGCGTTGCAGATTCAGGGCATCGAATGCCTGAAAGAGCGCGGTCTGCAATTCAGCTTGCATAGATTCCTTCCGCTTTTACTTTTCCGCTATTGGCAATCGCCAGCGGGGTCATAAACAGACTGTGCTGCGGTAAATGCACCTGCAGCTCCGGGAAACGCTTACGAAAAAGCTCATCAACACCCGGCTGCATACAGGACCCACCGGCCAGCCATAAATCCGTTATCCCTTGTCCGGCAATATGATGGGCGACGATTTCCGCCATCTTTTCGTAAACCGGCTTAACCACCGGCCAGATTTCTTTGCCGTTGCTGCGTTTGAACTGCTCGGCTTCTTCCAGTTGAATACGACGGTTCCCGGCAAGCGTCAGGGAAATGTGGTGCCCACCGGTCGCTTCATCGGCGGAGTAAGTCACTTTGCCCTGTTTCACAATGGCGATACCGGTCGTACCACCGCCGATATCGACGACTCCGGCGTTATCAAGCGCCAGCAGATCCGCCACGGCGGTTGGCTCATCCAGCACATGGCTCACCTCAAGCCCGGCAGACTCCAGCACGTTGATAGAGATACGCGGGTCAGTGCCCGGCGGGAATGAGGTAGCCGCATGAGTAAAACGGCAACCCAGTTGTTGCTCGAGCGTATCGAGATGGCGACGAACAATGGTCACAGCACCGAAGAAATCCCAGACGATGCCATCGCGCACGACGTCAGCCCAGTCCAGACAAACCGCAACCGGCTGCCCATCGCTGTCAACAACCATCGACACCACATCACAGGTCCCCAAATCAACGCCCAGCCACAGCGGTGAATCGCTTACGGCAGGCGTCTGGTTACACAGCGATGCCGCTTTTTGCAGTCTGGGTGTGAGCCACAGTTGTTCGTCATGCGCCATCTCTTTCACTCCTTATACGATGCGAAACGCATCCACCAGCACACAGCGACGCAGGCGTACAAACGTGCGCGCACTGGTCACCCCTTCCCCGGTTGGCGTGGTAATGGTCATGGTCGTCCAGCCTTCGCCGCCAAGCCCAAGACCGGCAATGCACGGTCCGTTCTTGACGAAAATGCTGGTGTCGATGGCGTTAGCCATACGGTTCATGTTGTCGATGTTGCGTGAGTGCATCGCCGCCGTATGGTGACAACCACCTTCGAGCGTAACGGCCAGCGCAATGGCTTCGTCAACGTTAGCCACCCGCACCACCGGCAGCACCGGCATCATCAGTTCAGTCACAGCAAACGGATGCGTGGCGGAGGTTTCAACGAACAACAAGCGGGTTTGCTCCGGAACATTCAGGCCGATCGCCGCGGCGATTTTTGCCGCATCGCGCCCGACCCAGTCACGGCTGACTGTGCCTTTACCGCGCTCATCGACATTTTTCAGCAGTACCGGTTGCAGCTGTTCAGCCTGGGCGGTCGTCAGTTTGACCGCGTGCTGGCCTTCCATCAGACGCATCAGTTCATCAGCAACGCTATCCACGACAATCAGCACTTTTTCATCGGCACAGATAATGTTGTTATCAAACGATGCGCCTTTGACGATGGACTGCGCGGCGCGGGTCAGATCGGCCGTTTCATCCACCACCACCGGCGGGTTACCGGCACCAGCGGCAATCAGACGCTTGTTGGTATGCTTACGCGCAGACTCCACCACCGCTTCACCACCGGTGACGACCAGCAGTCCGATGCCCGGGTACTTGAACAGACGCTGTGCGGTTTCGATATCCGGGTTAGCAACGGTAACCAGCAGGTTTGCCGGACCACCTGCGGCGACTACCGCCTGGTTAAGCAGGCCGATCGCGCGCTGAGAAACGCCTTTTGCTGCCGGATGCGGCGCAAAGACGACGCTGTTACCCGCGGCAATCAGGCTGATGGCGTTGTTAATGACGGTCGCCGCCGGGTTGGTGGACGGCGTTACCGAAGCCACCACGCCCCACGGTGCGTTTTCAATCAGCGTCAGGCCGTTATCGCCGGTCAATACCTGTGGAGACAGGCATTCCACGCCCGGGGTACCGCGAGCCTGCGCCACGTTTTTGGCAAATTTATCTTCAACGCGCCCCATGCCGGTTTCACTGACGGCAAATTCCGCTAATTCTCTGGCGTGTTTTTCGCCCGCTTCACGAATGGCGTGAATGGCCAGTTGGCGCATAGCGACGCTTTTCAGCCCCTGCTGGGCCAGTTTTGCTGCCGCCACTGCGTCATCCAGGGAGGCAAAGACGCCCATTTCTTGAACGGCACTGACGGGTTGACTGCTGTCTTTCATTTTCAGCAGCACCGCTTTCACGACCTGTTCAATATCCTGTTGATTCATGATTTTCTGCCTTATTTGTGAAATACCACTTTCCCACCTGCCACCACTTCATCGACGATGCCAATCACGCACAGATCGACAGGCGATGAGTCGTTATGGTGCGCCTGGCGGGCTGAGCTTCCACTGACCAGCAGCACCCACTCTCCGGTTCCCGCCCCGATGCTGTCTATCGCAACAGCGCACTGCCCGTCGGGATTTCCCTGGGCATCAATCATTTCCACCATCAGCAACTTGTCGTGCGCGAGCCCCTGATGGCGAACGGTACAAACAATTTGTCCTGTGACGATTGCCAGTTTCATACCCGCCTCCGTGGCATATTTCAGGTAAAACCTCCCCCTACCCTCCGCAGAAGGTAATGTGAAAAGGAGAGAGGGTGACGCCAGCTTTCTCTTAACGATCCAGTGGCGTCACATGGACGACTTACATATCGTTGCTGTCGCCTTTGAAGCTGATCGGGAACACTTCTTCCAGATCGCCATGCGGACGCGGGATAACGTGTACAGAAACCAGTTCACCGATACGCTGCGCGGCAGCAGCACCAGCATCCGTAGCCGCTTTGCAGGCTGCAACATCACCACGAACCATGGCAGTACACAGGCCGCCACCGATCTGCTTCACGCCAACCAGTTTCACGCGTGCCGCTTTAACCATCGCGTCAGAAGCCTCAATCAGTGCAACCAGGCCCCGGGTTTCAATCATTCCTAATGCTTCCATTGTGCTTTCCTCTTAATCAAAGGGGTCCAGAACGGGACCGTTCATTCAACCAGTGTTTGCGAGACGCTTTCACGGCTCACGTCAGTCTGGCGCGGCACAGCTGCCACCAACGCCAGTTCGATAATTTCCTGTACGCTACAGCCGCGAGAGAGGTCGTGGAGTGGTGCGGCAAGTCCCTGAATCAAGGGGCCAACGGCACGATACCCTCCCAAACGCTGGGCGATTTTATAACCAATATTGCCTGCCTCCAGCGATGGGAAAACCATCACATTGGCATTGCCCTTTAACGGACTGGCGGGCGCTTTTTGCGCGGCGACATCCGGCACAAAGGCAGCATCAAACTGCAGTTCCCCATCCACGGTAAGCTGTGGAGCGCGCTCACGAACGATCTCGGTCGCCTGCTGCACGTTAGCGACATTGGGATGACGAGCACTGCCGTTGCTGGAAAACGACAGCATGGCGACACGCGGTTCTTCACCGGTAATCGCTTTCCAGGTTTCAGCGCTGGCGATGGCGATGTCCGCCAGCTGTGCAGCGGTGGGCTGCGGCACAACGCTACAATCTGCAAACCCTAATGACGGCCCGAGATACTGCGGCAGCATCAGGAAAATTGACGACAGCGTTTTGCAACCAGGTTGTAATCCAATAATGCGCAATCCTGCGCGCAGCACATTTGCCGTTGACGACAGGTTGCCCGCAATACACACATCGGCTTTACCGGCGCTGACCATCGCGGCGGCAAACATCAGCGGATCGTTGAGCTTCTCTCGCGCATCCGGCGGCGTTTTTTCGCCCGCGCGGGCCAGCCAGCGCAGAGCAAACTCTTCACGCATCTGTACATTGCTTTGTGGATCAATAACCTGAATACCGTCCATGGCTACGCGATGGCTGAGCGCAAACTGACGCAGCGCAAACGGGCTGGCGACGAGAATGGGGCGTGCCAGACCATGCTGGTGCAGGTAATTGGCGGCTTTCAGCACCCGTACATCCAGCGCATCCGGGAACACCACCCGAGCCGGCGTTTGTTTAGCGAGTTGGCGAGCACGTTCAATGATCATGACTTCTCCCCCAGTCGCTGTTGGATTTGGCTGACGCTTAGCGGATGCTTCGCTACGCTCAGAATCATCATCACGTAAACCGTGCTGGAAAGACGGTTGAGCGCCTGCAGAATGTCTGGCCGCATAACGTCAAAACTGCGGGTGATAAACACCTGAGCGGCCACCGTTTCCGTTTCGCGGACTTTGGTACGCAGCAGATTAAGCAACGCGCAATCACGTCCGTGGCTGGCTTCCGGCACCAGATGATCGTGGTCCAGGTAACGCAGCGGCTGGTGCGAGAGCCGGTGTAAATCTTCGTCGCTTAAGCCAACGATGGCCTGTGCGGCCAGCGGTTCGTCCACAGCATCAGCACGCATAATGTTGCCCAGGCGCGAGCGAATATCCGCCAGCCACGGCTGCCAGGGTTCCGCCAGTTCAATTTGCAACCACACGGCCAGACCAATGGTGCTGTCCAGCGCGGCGCGAAATCCAAGTCTGGGGTCACTTTTGGCGACCATTTTGTCCGCCGTCAGATGTGTCAGTGTGTCAGGTTTCTTCGCCACCGGTTGATGACACAGTTCACAGGTCGCCTGCGGATGTGTATCGCTGCTGGTCAAACCATGTACCGGCTGCGGCTGCTGTTCCTCGTCGTCAACAAACAAGCTTCCCTGCTCGTCGATATACTTAATGCGCAGACGACGGCTTTCCAGCAGCTCCCGGGCAGACGGCGTCAGGCGGGCATCAGCGGGGAGATGAATTTCAGCCCCTTCGCTGAGCGTATGATTCGCTCTGAGCCATGCTTCGGTAATGAAATCCTTCATACATCCGCCTTAGCAGGACTGCCAGATCGCAGGCCAGGCCACATACAGGAACTTCACTGTTGATGGCGTACCAAATTCGATGCTGGAGCCTTTCGGGATAAACATCACGTCCCCGGCTTTGGCAATCATGGTTTCGCCTTCATGGCGAACGTGCAGCTCGCCTTCCAGAATCATGTCGATTTCGTCGTAGTTCAGCGTCCATGGGAAAAATGCGTTATCCCACTGCATAAACCCGGCGGCCATGCTGCTACCGTCCTGGTCAGTGACTAAGTCGGTTAAGCCGACGCAGTGCGGTTGCGCGCCATCAAAACGGCCAAACTTCACACTGCTGCCGTCGATGACTTTCACGCCGCCTTTACCGGTCACCGAGTTAAAACTCGGCTGCATTCCGCCCTGCTCCAGCGACTGCTTTTCCTTCATCACTTTGTCCATCAGTTGCGCGACCAGACTTTCGGTAAACTGTCCTTCCGGCAGTTGTGCAATGATGGTTTCGCGAATACGTTGGCTTTCCGTTTTGCCGTCATCCACCGCAGCAGGCGCTGCTGTAGTGGCCGACACAGTGGCCGGAGCGGATTCATCGCATTCAGTGATAGTGACGCCCAACAGCGCCGCAACTTCGCGCGCCTCCGGGGTGATGATGCTGGCGCGCAGAACAACCGATACGTCCTGTTCGCCGCGTGCGTGGGCCGCACGAATATCGTTAGCTGTGATGAGTTTTTTCACCTGCCCTTTCCTCCTTTTGGCTGAGCTCAGTCAGATAATCCACCAGGTGCTGCACACTGCTTGGGTCGTGGCTATTGAGCTCAAAAATCGGCTCCTGAAACCCTATCCCGCGAAGTAATTGTCGCGTTGCGGCGACATTGGCATCCGGCACATCCGTTTTGCTGATAACGGCGATTTGTCGTTTACTGGCGCCGATATCCAACAGCCCGGCAGGTAAGCGACTTTCTAGATCATTTGCCGCATGTATATAAATCAACGTATCGACATCCTGCAGCGTGGTAATTAAGGCGTGATACCAGCGCGGATGGCTAAAATATTCTCCTGGCGTATCGATATCGCCGTTTTCATTAAACTCCACGGCCTGTGTTTTTCTGGCGAGGGAATAATTCCCCTGTAGCGCATTAAAGAGCGTTGTTTTCCCCGCCCCCACCGTACCGACGAATGCAATACGTTTCATCGCCGCCTCTGATTAACTTTTTGTCAGGTTGCACAAAGTGAAATTTAATAATCGCCCCAGACCGCTTACCGTCTGTAATAACGCTTCCTCTACCGCGCCAACCGAGCCGTAGATCACCAGCGCGCCGCTGAATCTATCGAGAAAGCCGATGTGTACATCCGCCGCTTTCATGGCTAAGTCACCAGCAATCATTGCGGTTTCACCTGGCGTCAGCGTCATAATACCGATAGCGCCCGCTTCGGGAACGCCGATCTTTTTCGCCAGTTCCTCACCGGGGTGCGCAATGAGATGCGCCAGCGTGACCTGTTTCCCCGGCACAAATTCCTGAATAATGCGTTCTTTTTCCATTGCTCACCGCCTCCGCTAAAACTGCCCCCATCGTGGCAATTTTTTGTCAGAGTAAATAACAAAATTCGGCAACCAGGTTTAAAAGGTGAAGTGGATCACTAAGAAAAGGGAAATAAAAAGGCGCGGGAGAAACCCGCGCCGGAATTAATTAAAGTGAAATTACAGCGGCTGAGTCTGTGCTTCAACGACCGCCAGCGCCACCATATTAACGATACGACGAACAGAGGCGATCGGTGTTAATACGTGAACCGGTTTCGCTACGCCCATCAGTACCGGGCCAACCGTTACGCCCTCGGAACTTGAAACACGTAGTAAGTTGTAACTAATACGCGCGGCTTCCATATTCGGCATCACCAGAATATTGGCGGAGCCTTTCAGCGGGCTGTCCGGCATCCGGTCATTACGAATACTTTCCACCAGCGCGGCGTCACCGTGCATTTCACCGTCAATCATCAGTTCTGGCGCACGTGCCTTAATCAGCGCCAGCGCTTCGCGCATTTTGCTGGCCGACGGGCAGTTAGATGAACCAAAGTTGGAGTGCGACAGCAACGCTACCTTCGGTTCGATACCAAAGCGACGCACGGTTTCTGCCGCCATAATGGCGATTTCAGCCAGTTGATCCGGCGTCGGGTCGTCGTTGACGTAGGTATCGGCGATAAAGGTATTACCGCTTGGCAGCAGCAGCGCGTTCATTGCCCCCGCCGTATGCACACCGTCACGGTGACCGAATACCGCGTTCACCACGCTGAAGTGCTCGTGGTAGTCGCCGATCGTACCGCAGATCATCGCATCCGCTTCACCGCGCTGCACCATGATCGCACCAATCACCGTGGTATTAGCAATCACCGCCCGCTGCGCCTGCTCCTGGGTGATCCCACGGCGCTTCATGATCTGATAATACTCACTCCAGTACTCTTTAAAGCGCGGATCGGATTCATTGTTGACTATTTCAAAATCAACGCCCGCTTTGATCTGCAGACCCAGTTTCTGGATGCGCATCTCGATCACGCTCGGACGACCAATCAGGATCGGCTTCGCCAGACCTAAAGTGATCAATTCCTGGGTGGCGTGCAGCACACGCGCCTCTTCCCCTTCCGTCAATACCACGCGCTTCGGCGCTTTGCGTGCCAGCGAGAAAATCGGCTTCATGAACAAGTTAGTTTTGTAGACAAACTCACTCAGCTTATCGATGTAAGCATCAAAGTCGGCAATCGGGCGCGTCGCCACGCCAGAGTCCATCGCCGCCTTCGCCACCGCAGGCGCTATTTTGACGATCAGGCGCGGGTCGAACGGTTTAGGAATAATATATTCCGGGCCAAAGCTCAGGTCCTGATCGCCATAGGCTGAGGCCACAACTTCGCTCTGCTCGGCATGCGCCAGTTCCGCAATCGCATGTACCGCGGCCAGCTTCATCTCTTCGTTGATGGCGGTAGCACCGACGTCCAGCGCGCCGCGGAAGATGAACGGGAAGCACAGCACGTTGTTAACCTGGTTCGGATAATCAGAGCGGCCGGTGCAGATGATGGCGTCGGGACGTACCTCTTTTGCCAGCGGCGGCAGAATTTCCGGTTCCGGGTTAGCGAGTGCAAGAATCATCGGCGCGCGCGCCATTTTCTTGACCATTTCCTGGGTCAGCACTTTCGGGCCGGAGCAACCGAGGAAAATGTCTGCGCCATCAATCACGTCGTCCAGCGTGCGCTTACCGTCATCCACCACCGCGTAGGCCGCTTTGGTTTCGGCCATATTCGGTTCACGATCTTTATAAATCACGCCTTTGGAGTCGCAGACCACAATGTTGTGTTTCTGCATGCCCAGCGCCACTAGCAGGTTCATACAGGCAATCGCCGCCGCGCCTGCGCCAGACACCACCATGCGCACGTCGGAGATATTTTTCTCCACCACCCGCAGACCGTTAAGAATGGCGGCGGTACTGATGATTGCCGTGCCGTGCTGATCGTCGTGGAAGACCGGAATATTCATGCGCTCACGCAGCTTTTGCTCAATGTAGAAGCATTCCGGCGCTTTGATATCTTCGAGGTTGATACCGCCAAACGTCGGCTCAAGAGCCGCGACCACGTTGATAAATTTATCCGGATCGAGTTCATCAACTTCGATGTCAAACACGTCAATTCCGGCGAATTTCTTAAACAGAACGCCTTTCCCTTCCATCACCGGCTTGCCAGCCAGCGCGCCAATGTTGCCCAGCCCCAGCACCGCCGTACCGTTGGAAATAACCGCAACCAGATTACCGCGCGCGGTGTATTTGTAGGCGGCCAGCGGGTCTTTTTCAATTTCCAGACACGGAGCTGCAACACCGGGTGAATAGGCCAGCGCAAGGTCACGTTGAGTGGCAAGCGGTTTGGTCGGAGAAACCTGAATTTTGCCTGGTACTGGAAATTCGTGGAAATCGAGGGCGCTTTGTTTTAACTGGTCATCCATCTTGTTGTTCCTTTCACGTATCGATCAAAAAAGTGTCGCAGGTAACCCTTCTATTGAGCCGCACATTATCACCTCTGTCAGCGGCGCAAACTTTGAAGGTCGCCAAACTCTCACTACTCAAAGAAAGAATTTGTTATCAATTTATAACAGCCATGTTACCTGCTTAAGCCAGCAATACCATGCCTGTCTGCTATGCTTTTTGCTGACAACGCCTGCAAATTCTCCAAAAGTGTGAATTAACACACGCTCTAACGCTTTACTTTTCAAGGAGTATTTCCTATGACCCGTAAAGAGCTTGCCAATGCCATTCGTGCGCTGAGTATGGATGCCGTCCAAAAAGCCAACTCAGGCCATCCCGGCGCACCGATGGGAATGGCAGATATCGCCGAAGTGCTGTGGAACGATTTTCTCCGCCATAACCCGACCGATCCCACCTGGTACGATCGTGACCGGTTTATTCTGTCCAACGGCCACGCCTCAATGCTGCTTTACAGCCTATTGCATCTTTCCGGTTACGACCTGCCGATCGAAGAATTAAAGAACTTCCGTCAGCTCCATTCGAAGACGCCAGGTCACCCGGAAATTGGCTACACGCCGGGCGTGGAAACCACCACCGGACCGCTGGGCCAGGGTTTAGCCAACGCTGTCGGAATGGCGATTGCCGAACGCACGCTGGCGGCGCAGTTTAACCAGCCGGACCATGAGATTGTCAGCCACTTTACTTATGTCTTTATGGGCGACGGTTGTCTGATGGAGGGGATTTCCCACGAAGCCTGTTCGCTGGCGGGCACGCTGGGGCTTGGCAAACTTATCGGCTTCTACGATCACAACGGCATCTCAATTGATGGCGAAACTGACGGCTGGTTTACCGACGATACTGCAAAACGCTTTGAGGCCTACCACTGGCATGTAGTGCACGACATTGACGGTCATGACCCTGAGGCGGTGAAAAAAGCCATTCAGGAAGCGCAGGCTGTTACCGATAAACCGTCGCTGATTATCTGCCGCACGGTGATTGGTTTTGGCTCACCGAATAAAGCAGGGAAAGAGGAAGCGCACGGCGCTGCGCTGGGCGAAGAAGAAGTGGCGTTGACCCGGCAGAAACTGGGGTGGCATCATCCTGCTTTTGAAATCCCCAAAGAGATTTACCGGGCATGGGACGCACGCGAGAAAGGCGAAAAAGCGCAACAGGGCTGGAAGGAGAAATTCGCAGCTTACGAACAAGCCTACCCGGAACTGGCGGCAGAGTTCACTCGCCGGATGAGCGGCGGACTGCCTAAGGAGTGGGAAGCAACAACCCAGAAATATATTACCGACCTGCAAGCCAACCCAGCCAAAATAGCCACCCGTAAAGCTTCGCAAAATACCCTGAACGCCTATGGGCCGATACTGCCAGAACTGCTCGGCGGCTCGGCGGATCTGGCACCCAGCAACCTGACCATCTGGAAAGGCTCCTCCTCTCTTAAAGAGGATCATGCAGGAAACTACATCCACTACGGCGTGCGGGAATTTGGCATGACCGCCATTGCCAATGGTATCGCGCACCACGGGGGCTTCGTACCGTACACTGCCACGTTCCTGATGTTTGTCGAATATGCCCGCAATGCCGCGCGCATGGCGGCGCTGATGAAAGCCCGACAAATTATGGTTTATACCCACGACTCAATTGGTCTGGGGGAAGACGGTCCCACGCATCAGGCCGTCGAACAGCTCGCCAGCCTGCGACTGACGCCGAATTTCAGCACCTGGCGACCGTGCGATCAGGTTGAGGCGGCAGTGGGTTGGAAGCTGGCAGTCGAGCGTCATAACGGCCCTACGGCGCTGATCCTCTCCAGGCAGAATCTGGCACAGGTTGAACGCACGCCTGAGCAGGTGCAGCAGATTGCCCGCGGCGGCTATGTGCTGAAGGATAGCGGCGGTAAGCCGGATGTCATCCTGATTGCCACAGGTTCAGAAATGGAAATTACATTGCTGGCGGCGGAAAAACTGACCGGTGAAGGCCGTAACGTACGGGTAGTTTCTCTGCCCTCAACTGATATCTTCGACGCCCAGGATGAGGCGTACCGGGAGTCGGTCCTGCCGGCAAACGTCAGCGCACGCGTGGCGATAGAAGCGGGTATTGCCGACTATTGGTACAAATATGTCGGCCTGAAAGGGGCTATTGTCGGCATGACCGGTTATGGGGAATCTGCCCCGGCAGACAAGCTGTTCCCGTTCTTCGGCTTTACGGTGGAGAACATCGTCGACAAAGCGCATAAGGTGCTGAACACCTGATGGCGACGCTCACGCGTCTTATCAGGCCTACGACATCTATCACCATCAGGCCGTATAAGGCGCAGTCGCATCCGGCATTAAATTAACGCGTAATCCACAGCGTGGGCCAGGCATCTGGTCCATGCCAGTTATCACAGCTTGGCTCTTGTGCGTAACGCACCAAACGAAAGCGCTGGCCGTCAAACCGCCAGCGAGTCTGGATCCCGCAGTCCGATAAACCTCGCCCTTTGGCGAGAGTGACCAATTCGCGAGATTTCTCGTCAAACGTAGCGTTGGTCAGCTCCATGTCGGTACTGTCAGCATCGGTTTTAAATGGCAGGCTCAGACGTACAGCGCGAGAGGTAAACGGTGTGGTACGAGAAACGGTCCATGCCAGATCGATCGTGTTGTATGCCCCTGCTTCGCAGCCGATCATCAGCAGAGCTTTGTCGTCCGTTAAGGCGAAAACCCGCATCTCACGACGCATGGGATCGAGTGAACAGCGGATGCCATTGATCCGCCAGTTGCCATAATCCAACAGCTCATTACGCTCCTGTTGAGTGAGTGGCGTTGGCGTGGAATTAACCACCGCCACACCTTTCAGAGCGGGAGCTGGCGGAACGCTGAGCGGCGGCTCGTCACCTTTCTCAATCCAGGCGGTTTCGCTACCGACGCGCTTTTGTTGCGCATCAATAAACAACAATGCTGCTTTCAGCCCAGACAGAGAAAGCGTTTGCGTACCTTTTTGCAGGGTAATGGCTTTCGCATCCTGCACGGCTTGTAAAAATGTAGCGATGGTAGCCGGATCATCCGTCATCAAATGCCAGGGCGTAAGACGCCAGTGTTCACCGGCCAGTGGGAGTGGCGCGCCGTCCAGCAGCAAGCGCGGCGCAATATCTGCCTCTTTGACATCAGGAGAATCCATACCGCCAAGTTCAATACGCAACACGGCATCGGTATGTGCCCCGGCGCTGCGGCTCAGGGTCATCACCAGACCGTGATGATCTCCCGTATTTCGCGCCACGCAGAAGTTTTGGTTATTGCACGTCACCTGCCAGTCAGCAAACGCCTGTTGCGCAGGCGCCGCCCACAGCAAATGGGCCGGTAGCAGGCCGAGCAGGAACACGAAAATAATGCGATAGCGCATGGACGGTACAACTCCGAAATCAAAACACACAGCCCAGGCGGTATCTTCCTTGCGCGACTAATGAGGCTCAATAAGAATCGTCGGATTGGCCTGTATCTTTGTAAAGAAATATAAGCCCTGATCGCTAATCCATAAGATGCGACGATTGCAGGTAGTTCAGTAGCAGCACCGTTTTCCCGTCGCGAATCTCGCCCGTTTTGATCATCGACAGTGCCTGTTCAAAAGGCAATTCCAGTACTTCAATATCCTCATCTTCAATACCGCCACCCGCATTTGCGCGCTGACTGTCACTGTATTGCGCGATAAAAAAGTGGATTATCTCCGTCACGCCACCCGGCGACATATATAACTCAAAAAGTTTCCGTGCTTCGCCCACTTCATAGCCAGTCTCTTCAATGGCTTCTTTACGAATGCAAACTTCCGGCTCATCGTTGTCCAGCAACCCGGCGCAGGCTTCAATCAATTGTCCACTTTCATTGCCGTTAACCCAGGTCGCAATACGAAACTGACGGGTCAGCACGACGGTTTTTTTCTCCGGGTTATACAGCAAAACTGTGGCGCCGTTACCGCGATCGTAAACCTCACGTTTGTGGCGAATGACCTCGCCATTGCTGCGGGTCAGGTCATAGGTGATATTGCGCAGGATGAAGTAGTTATCGGACAGGACTTTATCTTTGATGAGGGTGATTTTTTGCGACATACCGACTCCACGGTGAGAAGTGAGAAATAATACTACGCCGTGAAACCGGGTTTGTCCTGGAACTATGAATGCCTGATAAGCAAAGCGCCATCAGGCATTCATCCGGCACATTGCCGGATGGCAACGCTAACGCGTTTTATCCGGCCTGGACGCTGATTAGTGAGATTTGACTGATTTTACACCCAGCCAATCAATGATGCCTTGTGCGGCATGCCGCCCTTCCGCCATCGCTGTAACAACCAGATCCGCACCGCGAACCGCATCACCACCGGCAAAGATTTTCGGGTTGCTGGTTTGATAACGGTATGCGCTTTCAACATCGGCGGCAATACGTCCCCAGTTATCGACCTTCACACCCTGACTCTCGAGCCACGGCATGCCATGCGGGTGAAAACCAAACGCCATGATCACCGCATCTGCTGGCATGACAAACTCACTCCCGGCGATGGGAACCGGGCGACGACGCCCCTGCGCATCAGGCTCACCGAGCTGGGTTCGTAAGAAACGCACGCCGCTGACGCGACCGTCGGCATTCAGCACCAGCTCCACCGGCTGGACGTTAAACTCGAAATTGGCCCCCTCTTCACGCGCGTTCTTCACCTCTTTTTTCGAACCCGGCATGTTGGCTTCATCACGACGATAGGCGCAGGTCACCTGGCTTGCACCGTGACGCAGCGCGGTACGTACACAATCCATCGCCGTATCACCGCCGCCCAGCACGACCACGTTCAGCCCTGCGGTGTCGATAAACGGCTCTTCAGGCAACTCGTCCAGCCCCATCACCTGCTTGGTATTGGCAATCAGGAACGGCAGCGCGTCATACACGCCAGGCGCGTCTTCATTCGGCAGATCCGCCTTCATCGAGCGATAAGTCCCGACGCCCACAAACACGGCATCGTAGTCCTCGAGTAACGCGGCCAGCGCCACGTCCTTGCCGACCTCACAGTTCAGCTCGAAATGAATACCCATGGCGCTGAAGATTTCACGGCGACGCGTCAGCAGCGATTTGTCCAGTTTGAAGGCCGGAATGCCGAACGTCAGCAAACCGCCGATTTCGGGGTGGCGATCGTACACGGTAGCGCTGATACCGCTACGCGCCAGCACATCCGCGCAGGCCAGGCCCGCCGGACCTGCGCCGATGATGGCAACGCGTTTATCGACTTTCTGCACATGGCTTAGGTCGGGTCGCCATCCTTTGCTCAGCGCCCGATCGGAGATGTAACGCTCAATATTACCGATAGTCACCGCGCCATGCTCGTTACGCACGGTACAGGCTCCTTCGCAGAGTCGGTCCTGCGGGCACACGCGCCCGGTCACTTCGGGTAAGCAGTTGGTCTGGTGAGAAAGCTCAACCGCCGCATCGATATTCCCGGCTTTTACCAGTTCAATCCACTGCGGGATGTGGTTATGCAGCGGGCAGGTCCATTCGCAAATACTGTGGTCGCCGCATTTCAGGCAGCGGGACGCTTCCCGTTCAGCCTGCACTGTGCGAAACGGCAGATAGATCTCTTCAAAACTGGTTTTACGCGCCTCAATCGGCAGTTTATCCGGCTCGCCACGCGCAGGCGTCGCCTGCATTTGCTCACGTTTGGTGATGATATGTGGAACAAAATCGGTAGCGCTGGTATGCCATGGCTGGCTTTCCAGACTGGCGGTACGCAACCTGCGCGCTTTTGACAGACCGGTAAGCGAATTCTCCGTCACCAGTTGCAACGCCTGCGCCGGACAGTTCTCCACGCAAGCCGGGCCCTCTTCACGCCCATGACACAGGTCGCATTTGTGCGCCGTTGCTTTTACCTTTCCTTTAGCGACCGGAGTGAGTACGATCTGCATCGTACCAAAAGGACAGGCCACGGCGCACGATTTGCAGCCAATACACTTTTGCGCATTTACCTGAACGCTGTCGTACTCATGACTAATGGCCCCATTCGGGCAACTTCTGGCGCAGGGGGCATCTTCACAGTGGTGGCAGGTGACTGCACTGCGTTGTTGCTGATGCTTGATGACAGTAATCCGGGGCTGAAAATGCCGTTGGCTCAGGACATGCTGCTCGCCGTTGTGGGCCATGACACATGCGACCTCACAGGCGTGGCATCCCAGGCACTGTTGGCTATTGACCATAATAAAACGATTCATGGCTTCCTTCTTTTTTGGTTGCGAAAACCTTATTCTTTATATGACTGTTGTTATTAACCGACCCTGAAGAGGGCGGCAATGTTCATTTGCCCAGGAAGCACAACTATTTATCCAGAACCTGTGGCAGATCAATTTATTTCATCGAATATGAAATTGTGTTTCATTTAACAATCAGTTTCATGATTACTTTTTTAACATTTATCAAATACGCTGAATCGTTCAGGTTGAGTCGGAGCGTGGCGTGAATTGTGTGAGGGTGCGCAAGTGACGGTAAAGCGTCCGGTCTCAGCCAGCCTGGCTAAGGCTTTTTTCTATATAGTGTTGCTGTCGATTCTCTCAACGGGTATTGCACTGCTTACGCTGACCAGCAGCTTGCGGGATGCTGAGGCCATCAACGTTGCGGGCTCATTGCGCATGCAAAGCTACCGTTTGGGTTACGATCTGCAAAGCCAAAGCCCACAGCTCAACGCTCACCGCCAGCTTTTCCAGCAGGCGTTAAACTCGCCCGCATTACAAAATCTGAACGCATGGTATGTCCCGCAAGCGGTAAAAAGCCGCTATGGCCGCCTGCATGCCAACTGGCTGGAAATGAACGCCCGTCTGATCGATGGCGATTTAAAATGGTACCAGGCCAATATCAATAGCTATGTCGATCAAATCGATCTCTTCGTGCTGGCACTTCAGCATTATGCCGAACGCAAGGTGATGTTGGTTTTTGGCATATCGCTGGCGGGGGGGATCGGCATCTTCACCCTCGTCTTCTTTACGCTACGGCGTATTCGCCAGCAGGTGGTGCGTCCGCTGAATAAGCTGGTGATGGCCAGCCAGCATATTGAACACGGTCGGTTTGATATCTCACCGCTGGATACACAACTCCCCAACGAACTGGGATTACTGGCAAAAACGTTTAGCCAGATGTCGAGTGAGTTGCATAAGCTGTACCGTTCACTGGAAGCCTCCGTCGCCGAGAAAACCCACGATCTCCACGAAGCCAATCGCCGTCTGGAAGTGTTATATCAATGTTCCCAGGCACTGAATACCAGCCAGATTGATGTGTACTGCTTCCGCCATATTTTACAGATTGTCCGCGAACATGACGCCGCGTATTTCCTGGAGCTCACCGTCGGTGATAACTGGCGAATCAGCGAAGGAACGGCAAGCCCTGAACTGCCAATGCAGATCCTGCCCGTCACGATGCAAGATACAGTTTACGGTGAACTGCACTGGCAAAGCCCGAATGTGAATGCTTCCACACCACTGCTCAACAGCGTATCAACTATGCTCGGGCGCGGGCTGTACTTCAACCAGGCGCAAAAGCATTTTCAGCAACTGCTGCTAATGGAAGAGCGAGCAACTATCGCCCGCGAGCTGCACGACTCGCTGGCGCAGGTGCTCTCTTATTTACGTATTCAGCTTACGCTACTGAAACGCGCTATTCCGCAGGATAACGTTCCGGCGCAAAGCATCATGGCGGACTTCTCCCAGGCGCTGAATGATGCTTATCGCCAATTGCGCGAACTGCTTACCACCTTCCGCCTGACCTTACAGCAGGCCGATTTGCCTTCTGCCCTGCATGAAATGCTGGAAACGTTGCAAAATCAAACATCGGCTAAACTGACTCTCGATTGTCGACTGCCAACACTGGCACTGGACGCGCAAATGCAGGTGCATCTGTTACAAATCGTCCGTGAAGCGGTGCTGAATGCCATTAAGCATGCCAATGCCAGCGAAATTGCTGTCAGCTGTGTTACCGCGCCGGATGGTAATCATACCGTTTATATCCGTGATAACGGTGTCGGTATCGGTGAGCCTCATGAGCCTACGGGGCACTACGGTCTGAATATCATGCGTGAGCGTGCAGAGAGACTCAGCGGTACGCTGACCTTCTCGCAACCTTCCGGCGGGGGAACGCTGGTGAGTATCAGTTTCCGTTCAGCTGAATCAGACAGTGAGCTAACGTAAAGAACCGCAAAGCGCCGTCGGGTCTGGATCCAGGCCTGATGGCGTTGGCACGAAAGGTATGCTGTAAACGGGCATGATAATTTACATTATCTTCTTTTTTTCTCCACGTTTGACCCGTACCTTGCCGCTAAAGTGAAGCAAGCCATACCCATAACGATACGCAGAAACACGAGGTCCTCTTTTAATGGCGAATTTTTTCATCGATCGCCCCATTTTTGCCTGGGTGTTAGCTATCCTGTTGTGCCTGACAGGAGCCCTGGCTATTTTTTCGCTGCCCGTTGAGCAATATCCCGACCTGGCACCGCCAAACGTGCGGGTCACCGCCAACTATCCTGGCGCATCGGCTCAGACTCTGGAAAACACCGTCACCCAGGTGATCGAGCAGAACATGACCGGTCTCGATAACCTGATGTATATGTCGTCGCAGAGCAGCGGGACAGGCCAGGCTACGGTGACGCTTAGCTTCGTTGCCGGAACCGATCCTGACGAGGCCGTCCAGCAGGTGCAAAACCAGCTGCAATCGGCAATGCGTAAGCTGCCGCAGGCGGTACAGGATCAGGGGGTCACGGTGCGTAAGACCGGGGACACCAATATTCTGACAATCGCCTTCGTCTCCACCGATGGCTCAATGGATAAGCAGGACATCGCCGACTACGTGGCGAGTAATATTCAGGACCCGCTTAGCCGTATTAACGGTGTAGGGGATATTGATGCTTACGGTTCACAGTACTCGATGCGTATCTGGCTCGACCCGGCCAAACTTAACAGCTTTCAGATGACCGCCAAAGATGTGACTGACGCTATTGAATCACAGAATGCGCAAATTGCGGTTGGGCAGCTTGGCGGTACGCCTTCGGTGGACAAACAGGCGCTAAATGCGACGATCAACGCCCAGTCCCTGCTGCAAACGCCGGATGAATTCCGTGCAATTACGCTTCGCGTTAACCAGGACGGGTCTGAAGTTAAACTGGGCGACGTCGCCACGGTTGAAATGGGTGCGGAAAAGTACGACTACCTTAGCCGGTTTAATGGCAACCCGGCTTCCGGTCTGGGGGTGAAACTGGCCTCCGGCGCCAATGAAATGGCAACGGCAGAGCTGGTGCTTAACCGCCTTGACGAACTGTCACAGTATTTCCCGCACGGGCTGGAATACAAGGTCGCGTATGAAACCACCTCCTTTGTTAAAGCCTCAATTATCGACGTGGTGAAAACGCTGCTGGAAGCCATCGCGCTGGTATTCCTCGTGATGTATCTGTTCCTGCAAAACTTCCGCGCCACGCTTATCCCGACCATCGCCGTTCCCGTCGTCCTGATGGGCACCTTCTCCGTGCTTTATGGTTTTGGCTACAGCGTTAACACCTTAACAATGTTTGCAATGGTGCTGGCAATTGGCCTGCTGGTCGATGATGCCATCGTGGTGGTGGAAAACGTCGAGCGTATTATGAGTGAGGAAGGCCTCTCACCGCGTGAAGCGACGCGAAAATCGATGGGGCAAATCCAGGGAGCGCTGGTCGGTATCGCCATGGTGCTGTCGGCGGTGTTTATCCCGATGGCCTTCTTCGGTGGCACGACAGGGGCTATTTACCGCCAGTTCTCAATTACTATCGTCTCCGCAATGGTGCTGTCTGTTCTGGTGGCGATGATCCTGACCCCTGCCCTGTGCGCTACGCTACTTAAACCGCTGCATAAAGGTGAGCATCATGGTCAAACAGGCTTCTTCGGCTGGTTTAATCGGATGTTTAACCGCAACGCTGAGCGTTACGAAAAAGGCGTTGCGCGGATCCTGCATCGCAGCCTGCGCTGGATACTGATCTACGGACTGCTGCTTGGCGGCATGGTGTTCCTGTTCCTGCGCCTGCCAACGTCCTTCTTGCCGTTAGAAGACCGCGGGATGTTTACCACCTCGGTACAGTTGCCGAGCGGCTCCACGCAGCAGCAAACGTTGAAAGTGGTTGAGGAAGTCGAGAAGTACTACTTCACCCACGAAAAAGACAACATTATGTCCGTCTTCTCCACGGTCGGTTCCGGCCCTGGCGGGAACGGTCAAAACGTGGCGCGTATGTTTGTCCGCTTAAAAGACTGGGATGAGCGAGATACCACTACCGGTACCTCCTTTGCCATTATCGAGCGTGCAACCAAAGCCTTCAATAAGATTAAAGAAGCCCGCGTCTTCGCCAGCAGTCCTCCGGCGATTAGCGGCCTCGGAAGCTCTGCCGGTTTCGATATGGAGCTGCAGGACCACGCCGGTGCAGGCCATGACGCGTTAATGGCCGCACGCGACAAATTAATTGAGCTTGCCGGGAACGACTCTTCACTGACCCGTGTTCGTCATAACGGCCTGGATGACAGTCCGCAACTGCAAATTGATATCGATCAGCGTAAAGCTCAGGCGCTGGGCGTTTCCATTGATGACATCAACGACACATTGCAAACGGCGTGGGGCTCCAGTTACGTAAACGACTTTATGGACAGGGGCCGCGTGAAGAAGGTTTACGTCCAGGCTGCGGCAAAATACCGCATGCTCCCGGACGATATAAACCTGTGGTACGTGCGCAACAATAGCGGCGGCATGGTGCCTTTCTCGGCCTTTGCCACATCGCGCTGGGAAACCGGTTCACCGCGTCTGGAACGCTATAACGGCTACTCCGCCGTCGAGATCGTCGGCGAAGCCGCCCCCGGCGTCAGCACTGGTACTGCGATGGACATCATGGAATCGCTGGTGCGCCAGTTGCCGACCGGATTCGGCCTCGAATGGACAGCGATGTCTTATCAGGAACGGTTATCGGGATCTCAGGCTCCTGCCCTGTACGCTATTTCACTGTTGGTCGTGTTCCTGTGTCTGGCTGCGCTATACGAGAGCTGGTCGGTTCCCTTCTCCGTTATGCTGGTCGTACCGTTGGGTGTCATTGGCGCGCTGTTGGCGACCTGGATGCGTGGTCTGGAAAACGATGTGTACTTCCAGGTCGGGTTACTCACCGTTATCGGGCTATCGGCGAAGAACGCAATATTGATTGTTGAATTCGCTAATGAGATGAACGAAAAAGGACACGATCTGCTCGATGCCACACTGCATGCCTGTCGCCAGCGCTTGCGTCCGATTCTGATGACGTCGCTGGCGTTTATCTTCGGGGTACTGCCGATGACAATCAGCAGCGGTGCTGGCTCCGGCGGTCAGCATGCGGTGGGAACTGGCGTAATGGGCGGGATGATTTCAGCCACGATCCTGGCGATTTACTTCGTGCCTCTGTTCTTTGTGCTGGTACGCAGACGCTTCCCGTTGAAACCACGCCCGGAATAATCGGGCACAAAAAAGGCGACTTACGATGAGTCGCCTTTTTCATCCTTTGCAGGATATGAATTTCTTCCAGAAAATTATTTACGAAGCATCACTTCGATAAAGTCTTTCCAGTTCCCCAGTTCACGTTCAATCATAACAACCTCTCTTATTATTATGAGCATTCTACGAAATCATCCTCATTAAAAGAAGATAATTTAACCGATGGTTGTGATTACATCCTCCAGTGCTTGGGGTCATGTCATCACTATGCGCTATACCCATAAATTTTATGTGACTCACTGCAATATTTTGAAATATTCACACATAATCTACGACTTTGACAATTTTGATGGAAAAACAGACTGATGCAAACAGGTTAATTCTGAAATACCGATCGACGTGAAATTTTGGAACTTTCAGGAATCATTATTCACCGTTGTTCAACAATGTTATATTTTTCTATAACGAATGAATGACAATATGTATTATCAGAAACGCGAGAATACAAGAATAAGTATTCAAAATACGTTAATAAGGATTCACATGATCACCCTCTACGGCATTAAGAATTGCGATACAATTAAAAAGGCCCGACGCTGGCTGGAAACGCAGGGTATTGACTACCGCTTCCATGATTATCGTGTCGACGGTCTGGACAACACGCTGTTACAGTCCTTTATCAACGAGTTAGGCTGGGAGGCGCTGCTCAATACGCGGGGAACCACCTGGCGCAAACTGGATGAAGCAACGCGTAATCAAATCACTAATGCCACTGCTGCCGCCTCATTGATGATTGAAATGCCTGCAATTATCAAACGCCCATTGCTCTGCGCGCCGGGTAAGCCTATGCTGCTTGGTTTCAGCGAATCCAGTTATACGCAGTTTTTTAATGAGGTGTAATCTATGTCGTGCCCGGTTATTGAGCTGACACAGCAGCTTATTCGCCGTCCATCTCTGAGCCCGGATGATGCCGGGTGCCAGGCGTTAAT
This sequence comes from Citrobacter sp. RHBSTW-00029, assembly GCF_014104295.1. Taxonomy (NCBI): domain Bacteria; kingdom Pseudomonadati; phylum Pseudomonadota; class Gammaproteobacteria; order Enterobacterales; family Enterobacteriaceae; genus Citrobacter; species Citrobacter sp. RHBSTW-00029. The sequence goes on along the minus strand of NZ_JABXRT010000001.1, from coordinate 708,836 downwards.
GATTGAACGCCTGCGTGCGGTAGGTTTTACCGTTGAGCGAATGGATTTTGGTGACACACAGAATTTTTGGGCATGGCGCGGAAAAGGTGAGACCCTGGCATTTGCCGGTCACACCGACGTAGTGCCCGCAGGCGATGTTGATCGGTGGATCAATCCGCCGTTTGAACCGACCATTCGCGACGGCATGCTGTTCGGACGCGGTGCGGCCGATATGAAAGGTTCGCTGGCGGCAATGGTCGTGGCCGCAGAGCGTTTTGTCGCACAGCATCCAGACCATCAGGGTCGTCTGGCGTTTTTGATAACCTCTGACGAAGAAGCCAGCGCTAAAAACGGCACCGTGAAGGTGGTTGAAACGCTGATGGCGCGTAATGAGCGGCTGGATTATTGCCTGGTCGGTGAGCCGTCCAGCACCGAAATCGTCGGTGACGTGGTGAAAAATGGACGTCGTGGTTCACTGACCTGCAACCTGACCATTCATGGCGTGCAGGGCCACGTAGCCTACCCACATCTGGCCGATAACCCGGTGCACCGGGCTGCGCCAATGCTCAATGAGCTGGTGGCGATTGAGTGGGATCAAGGCAATGAGTTCTTCCCGGCAACCAGCATGCAGATTGCCAATATTCAGGCGGGCACGGGCAGCAACAACGTCATCCCTGGCGAACTGTTTATTCAGTTCAACTTCCGTTTCAGCACCGAATTAAACGACGAAATGATTAAGTCGCGGGTATTGGAACTGTTGGACAAGCACCAACTGCGTTACACAATAGACTGGTGGCTTTCCGGTCAACCGTTCCTGACCGAACGCGGTAAACTGGTGGATGCAGTGGTGAACGCCATTGAGCACTATAATGAGATTAAACCGCAGTTACTGACGACAGGCGGGACATCCGACGGGCGCTTTATTGCCCGCATGGGGGCACAGGTGGTGGAACTTGGGCCGGTCAATGCCACCATTCATAAAATAAATGAATGCGTCAATGCCGCCGACCTGCAGCTGCTTGCCCGTATGTATCAACGTATCATGGAACAACTCGTCGCCTGATGAGTGTTCCTGCAAGAGGAAATGAGCATGGACTGGCTGGCAAAATATTGGTGGATTTTAGTGCTGGTGTTTCTGGTGGGGGTACTGCTGAATGTGATCAAAGATCTTAAGCGTGTCGACCACAAGAAGTTTCTCGCCAATAAACCGGAACTTCCCCCGCATCGTGATTTTAACGATAAATGGGACGATGACGACGATTGGCCGAATAAGGATCAGCCGAAGAAATAATTTGTAGGCCGGATAACACATATCACGTTGCTATCCGGCACTATCACTGACTGTCATGCCGGATGGCGGCTTCGCCTTATCCGGCCTACGGTTATCAATCAGATCATTTCAACCACATCATCATCGTGAGGCTTACCACCGCTCAGCGCTTCATCAAAGTAGTGCTTCGGTACGGTAAAGCGCAGATGATCAAGCGCGAACTGCATGCTGTGCTCATCAATGGCGTGCCCCAGATTTTCGACGATATCCAGAGTCACATCCCCACCTGCACGAATTAACGCTTCCTGCGCAGCAACCGCATGAGATAACTCAATCACCCGATCTTCACCGCCGTGAATCAAATGCACTGTGGTCGCGGTGGTAGCGGCTTCCGGCAAGGTGGCGTAACGACCATTAAAGGCAATGACCCGCGATGCCAGCCCTGGCTCAGCTTTAATACTCTCGAGTGACATAATCGCCCCTTGCGAAAAGCCAATCAGCGCGGTGGCCTGAGGTGACACACCACTCTGTTTCTGCCAATAGCGAACGGTTTCGATAAACACCGGCATGATGGCATCAATACGCGCCTGACGGTTCTCTTCTGTTACACCCTGAACAGAAAACCATTGACGCCCACCGGCAGCGCTATAAGGCTCAGCGCCACCAATACTGACAATCAGCGCGTCCGGAAACAGTGGTGCAAACCAGGAACCAATTTCGCCCATGGCAACCGGGTTATCGCCGACGCCATGAAACAGCAACAGTAGCTGTTGAGCGGGTTTATCGGGACTTTGAACAACAAAATGGTCATGTTTCATGGCGATCTCCTTAACTGATGAGAATTATTCTACGCCGCTTAACCGCAATGACCATGCCAGGAAATTGAAGAAGTTAGTGAAAAAATTGCCATTGCATAATGCGATTACGTAACCGTTGCTGACGTTCGGTATCCAACTGCGCTAACGCCTGTGCCGCCTCCTCACGCTGAACCAGCAGCAATGCTTTGCGCCCCGAGACCTTCAGCCGCTTGCACAGTTCTGCGTCACTGCATTTTTCCTGTAAACGCCCACGCAGCGCCGGGAGAGGCTGTTCACAGTGCTGGAGAAGACGGCTTAAGCAACCGAGTGAGGTGAGTAACGGCCGATGCGCGAAGGCAAACCCTGCCAGCTCATCCCAGTCATCATCATTAAGCGTAGACTCTTTCAGTGGGACGACCGGGATACACTCATCATTCCATTGTGCGAGGATCGCCGCATCGCGACGCAATCGCTGATGCTCCCGCTCAGCCAGACGCTGCCCGGCATCACTGATGGGAAGCAACGCCATTGCCGTATAGCACCCGCTGCTGGCTTCACGATGATTCCCCATTCGCACCATGACAAAACCGCATCGCTGCCAAAAACGCCACAATTCGGCCGTATAACCAAAACTGACGGAAAGATAGTCACACTGCGAGGAATACTGATGGGCCTGCATAATCAGCTGTTGCCCGATACCTTCCCGCTGGCGAGCGGGATGAACCGCAATTCGACTAACTCGTCTCCCGACGAGCGTCGCCGCCAACGGGTCACCACCATGCGCCGCCAGTGACTGCGCAACCAGATTGCCTCTTGGCCGGCGATATCCTGCCCAAACGGCCTGGCTTAATTCTGCGGATAATCCCCCTTCATCGACCAACCAGACGGCTCCCGCGACCGAGCCAGCAGCCGAAGCATGCAGAAAATGCTGACCTGGTGCATCCATCATGCGTCGCAGGTCCAGCGGTGAGGTACGGTAATGCGCCCCGGAAAGCAGTTGGTAGACCGCCAGAGGCAGATGCGGATTGTGATGCCAGGCGGTCGACTCAAAGGCAGAGAAGTGGATATTGCCCTGAGGGGGATGCGAAAAGGTTTCGTCGTCGAACACCAGTGCCTCACTGACGATTTTTTCCAGCGGGCACCCCAGAGCCCAACGCGCTGGCTGCTGCAACTCATAGCGTCGCAGATTCGGAAAGCGGGCGCAGAATTTTAGCAAAAAACCTCTGCCGGTCCCCTCGTAGCCCTGTACGGTGGTGGTTAACAGCGTGCGGGGAAAACGCGCCACCAGTTGGTGTAGCAGCGGCGCGGGGATCGCGGCGGCTTCATCCACGATCAGCCAGTCTGCAGTTGCAGTACTGCTTAACAGCGCGTCCGGCGCCATAAAGCAGTAGCGTTCCCCAGCAAATTGCGCCAGTACATCCGTTGCCGCTTTCGCCGGAGCGGTAACAATAGCCGTCCCCGTCATGCGCGAAATCAACTGTCCTGCCAGCGCAGATTTACCCCGGCCACGCGCGGCGGTCACCGCAACCACACCCGGAGGCATATCCAGCAAATGATGTAAAATCTTCGCCTGTTCCGGCAGGGGATCGCCGTTTGCCGCCTGCCAGTCTGCCCGTACAGGAAAGTGCGGATAGGATTTCGCCTGATGCTGTTGCCAGTGCAACGTTTCCCCTTCACGAGTCACGGCTCGCCTGAAGTGTTCAACAAAGTGCGGTGTTGGGATAGGTTCGGCGCAGTCGCTCCAGCGCAGGGAATCCATGTCCGGAGACGTTTGCCAGGCCTGCCAGGGTGGGGTCAGCAACACCAGCCAACTCCCGGCGCGGAGCGTGCCGCTGAGTGCGGCAAACGCCGCCGCGTCAAATCCCTGTCCGGCGTCGAAAACCGCATGACGAAACTCGCGCCCCAGTAACGTTTGCAGCGCCTGTGGTGTGCAACCTGGCTCTGCGGGGGCTGTTGCCCCTACCCACAGCCAGTCGCCGGGCAATGTTTTGCGTAGCGCTAACGCTTGCGCCTGGCACCAGTTTTCTTCGCCGCTGATGACCAGCAGACGACGGATTCCTTCTCTGGCCATGCGTTCAGTGAGCGCACTCAGTGCTGCATTGTCAGACATCCCTGCCTCAATATCTTAAATGCCTTTGCCAAAAGTATTACATTGTCCCGGATCGCCACTGTCAAAGCCGCGTTTAAACCAAGTGTAACGTTGCTGCGAGGTTCCGTGAGTAAAACTATCGGGCACAACGCGCCCTTGCCCCTGCTGTTGCAAACGATCATCACCAATGGCCTGAGCGGCGTTTAGCGCCTCTTCCAGATCGCCAGATTCAAGTACACCCTGCTGCTGCATACTGTGACCCCAGACACCGGCAAAGCAATCTGCCTGCAGCTCCATACGAACGGAAAGGCGATTCACTTCGGCCTGAGAGGCATTTTGCTGCATCTGACGAACTTTCGGTTCAATGCCCAGTAGTTTTTGCACATGGTGGCCTACTTCGTGCGCGATGACATAGCCCTGAGCAAAATCGCCATCAGCGCCCAGCTTGTTTTTCATGTCATCATAGAATGAGAGGTCGATATACACCGTACCATCCGCCGGGCAATAAAACGGCCCCATCACGGACTGGCCCGCACCGCAGCCGGTACGCGTCGCGCCACGATACATCACCAGCTTCGGCTGTTGGTAGGTCCGGCCCATTTTTTCAAACTGCTGCCCCCAGGTATCTTCGGTCGTTGCCAGTATCACCGAGGTGAATTTTGCCGCTTCATCATCATTTGGGCTAATGGAGTGTGATGATTGCTGTTGGGATACAGGTTGGCCGGTCATTAATCCGGTAAGATCCACGCCATAATAGCCCGCGACAAGCACCACAATCAGCAGGATGATGCCGCCTTTACCACTGGGCAAACGAAAACCCGGTCCGCCCATAGAAGGGCCGCCGCCGGCGCTGTTTCGTCTGTCTTCCACATTGTCACTTTCACGACGCCCTTGCCAGCGCATAATCACCTCAACTTTTTATTCATTATGATGATGATCGTAGGCGGTTCGGAACAGGATTACCATAAGAAACAGTAATCAAAATCGGCGGGATTGATGAGCCGGAGAGCGATCGCCGGCTCAGGGGGGCGTTAGTCTAACTTCACACCCAGACGATGCGCGACAGCTTCATAGGCTTCGATCAGGCCGCCCAGACTCTGGCGGAAGCGATCTTTGTCCATTTTATCCAGCGTTTCTTTGTCCCACAGACGGCTACCGTCCGGTGAGAATTCGTCGCCCAGCACGACTTCGCCTTTGTACAAGCCAAACTCAAGTTTGAAGTCGACCAGAATCAGACCAGCATCATCAAACATCTTTTTCAGCACGTCGTTGGCTTTGTAAGTCAGCTCTTTCATACGTGCCAGATTCTCTTTGCTCACCCAACCAAAAGTTTCGCAATAGGAATCGTTAATCATTGGATCGTGCATAGCATCGTTTTTCAGGAACAGATCAAACAACGGCGGATTCAGTTCAATACCTTCCTCAACGCCTAAACGCTTAACCAGTGAGCCTGCCGCGCGGTTACGTACCACACATTCAACCGGTACCATCTCCAGTTTTTTCACCAGACATTCAGTATCGGATAGCAGTCGCTCCATCTGGGTAGGAATGCCTGCTTCTTGCAGTTTGGTCATAATGAAATGGTTGAATTTGTTATTCACCATACCTTTACGGTCAAACTGTTCAATGCGCGCGCCATCCCCTGCTGACGTATCATTGCGGAATTCGAGCACCAACAGGTCCGGGTTTTCCGTGCTGTATACGGTCTTCGCTTTACCACGATACAACTCAGCTTGCTTTTGCATCTTTATTACTCCTGGGTGTGAATTAACGATAAATATTGCGTTTTTCTGCCGACGCACACGTTTGCGTATCATATCAGAAAAAAAGGGCTGGAGTTATCCAGCCCTTTATTTTTACTTACTGAACGCTGCCTGGAAGACGGCGACCAGCGCGTCGTTCTGGCTTTGCGTCAGGGTATGCCCCTTAGGATCGATAAACTGCAAACTACTGCGGTTGTCTAAATCACCGACCTGCAGTTTGTAGTCGCCGGATACCAGACCCGGATCGCTCGCGCCCAGCTCCTGCCAGTTACTGTCTGACAGTGGTTTGTAAGTCACAGCGATGCTGCCCTGAGAACGGGTGCTGTCGGTCACTTTCATCCCCACTTTTTCCAGCGCTGCCGGCAGACGCTGCCATACCACGTTGAACGGTCCACGTACCACCAGCATCGGTAAACCGGTGTCATCTGCAGCACTCTGAACGTCCATAGTCGCGGCAGAACGGTTCTGCGCGGCATTCGCGGCGTCGGTGGCGTTCTTATCCAGACCAGCAGAGATAACGTTCATCATCTCAGCGCTGTAACGCTGCATTGATGCCGCATCGGCTACCGGTTTACCTGCCTGCTCGAGGTTAATCAGTTTCACCGTCACCGCTTGCTGATAGCCCTGCGGTTTAACCGAGATTTGATAACGCCCACGGTACTGTTCGTCTTCATCCAGACGGTTCCAGTCAACCCAATCGGTAGTCAGCGTCTGGCTGGCATCATCACGTTTGGCGATGGTGTAGTTTTTAGACTGAACAACGCTCACGACCTGCGGCCACAGCGTGTTGCCACGACCATTTTCCACCAGCAATGTCGCTGTATCGCCCGCGATCTGAGTACGGGCGCCAGTAACTAATGCTAACGGCTGAGCCGGTGGGCGAATATCCAGCGCTTTACCCACGGCACCGCTGCCGTTGGTTACCGGGATGTTATAGTCGCCGGTCATAACCGGCAGAATCATCCCAGCTGGCGCGTGAAGCTCAGCAAGCGGTGCGGCCTCCAGATAGGATTCATCACCGCTCACCTGGCGCTTATAGCGCGAGTCAGAACTACAGGCCGCGAGCAACATAACAAGCGAAACACCCGCAACCTTGGCCAGGCGCGACTTTTGTACTGAGTAAGCCATCAAATCTCCCTAAACTTTACAGCAAACCGGCATGCTTAAGCGCCGCTTTGACGATATCACGAGCATTGTCCGTGATTGGCGTCATCGGCAAACGTAGCGTATCGGTCGCCACAAGTCCCAACTCCTTACATGCCCATTTCACTGGGATAGGATTGGGTTCGACAAATAGTTTGTTGTGTAACGGCATCAGACGTTGGTTGATCACCCGCGCCTCGGCAAAATGCCCTTCTGCCGCCAGTTTGCACATTTCGGCCATATCGCGTGCCGCAACGTTAGCCGTTACGGAAATCACGCCATGACCACCAAGCTGCATGAAGTCCAGTCCGGTCGCATCATCACCGCTAAGCAGAATAAAATCGTCTGAAACCAGCTCTTTGATCTGGTGAACACGACTTAAGTTCCCTGTGGCCTCTTTGATAGCGACAATATTTTTTACCTTCGCCAGGCGACCCACGGTTTCCGGCAGCATATCGCAGCCAGTACGGGACGGCACATTATACAGAATTTGCGGCAGGTCAGTATGTTCCGCGATGGCTTTGAAATGCTGGAACAAACCTTCCTGAGTTGGGCGGTTGTAGTAAGGCGTCACCGTCAGGCAGCCGACAACACCGCTGTCGTTAAAACGCTGCGTCAGACTAATGCCTTCTGCGGTCGCATTGGCGCCCGTTCCGGCAATAACCGGAATACGCCCATCGGCCAGCTCCAGCGTCATCATTACCACATCGCCATGTTCATCATGACTCAGGGTAGCGGACTCACCGGTGGTGCCAACCGAAACGATCGCCGAGGTGCCGCTGGCGACATGATAATCAATCAGTTTTTTCAGGCTCGACCGGCAGACTTTACCTTTCTCATCCATCGGCGTAATAAGCGCGACAATACTTCCCGTGAACATGGGCCATCCTCTGTGCAAACAAGTGTCTCAATGGTACGTTTGGTACGACAATAAAAGCAAGCGACCATAGCCCTTCTGATTGTTGTATGCATGTTTTTTTTATGCTTTCCTTATGATTACCTCACCGCTCAAAGGAAGAACAGGTTTGACATCGCCATCGCAACACTATCTGGTCATTACTGCGCTGGGTGCTGATCGCCCGGGAATTGTGAACACTATCACCCGTCATGTCAGCAGTTGTGGCTGTAATATCGAAGACAGCCGACTGGCCATGCTGGGTGACGAGTTTACGTTTATCATGCTGTTATCCGGAACCTGGAATGCCATCACCCTGATTGAATCAACCTTGCCGTTGAAAGGCGCAGAGCTGGATTTATTGATTGTGATGAAGCGTACGACCGCGCGTCCCCGTCCGGCGATGCCCGCCACGGTATGGGTACAGGTCGATGTCCCCGACTCGCCTCATTTGATTGAGCGCTTTACCGCCCTTTTTGACAGCCATCAAATGAATATTGCGGAACTGGTTTCGCGCACACAGCCGGCTGAAAACGGCAAGACTGCACAGTTGTTTATTCAAATTACCGCACATAGTCCTGCGTCACATGATTCGGCAAATATTGAGGATGCGTTTAAAGCACTCTGTACAGAACTCAATGCGCAAGGCAGTATTAACGTCGTCAATTACTCACAGCATGATGAACAGGATGGAGTTAAGTAATGAACCCACTGAAAGCCGGTGATATCGCACCGAAATTTAGCTTGCCGGATCAAGACGGAGAACAAGTAAATTTAACCGACTTCCAGGGACAGCGTGTTCTGGTTTATTTCTACCCGAAAGCCATGACGCCCGGCTGTACCGTACAGGCCTGTGGCTTGCGCGATAACATGGATCAGTTAAAAAAAGCCGGTGTTGAAGTGCTGGGGATAAGCACCGATAAACCAGAGAAGCTTTCCCGATTTGCGGAGAAAGAAGTGCTTAACTTCACGCTCCTGTCTGATGAAGATCATCAGGTTTGCGAGCAATTTGGCGTCTGGGGTGAAAAGTCATTTATGGGTAAGACCTACGATGGCATCCACCGCATCAGCTTCCTTATTGATGCCGAAGGCAAAATTGAACATGTGTTTGATGATTTCAAAACCAGCAATCACCACGACGTGGTACTGAACTGGCTGAAAGAGAACGCTTGATTTACGTTTTGCTGGAAAAAGCCTGATGGCGCTTCGCTTATCAGGCCTACGCAGCTTATTAATATTGCGAAACTTGTAGGCCGGGTAAGGCGTAGCCGCCACCCGGCATAAACGTGAATCTGTACTTTTTCAGGCTGACATCCGCATAAGCGTTTATTCAAACGTCCCTTTTACGCAGGCTTTCTTCTCTTTCACCATGGCTTTCCCCTTTGCCCAAAGGTAATTCACTTCCAGCGCGTCGTTCAGCACCAGAATGTCCGCATCGCATCCCACCGCCAAACGCCCTTTATGCTCTAGTCCCAAAAATTCTGCGACCGTACGCGTCAGCGGACACAGCGCCTGCTCCAGCGGTACGGCATGAACCTTCACCAACTGGCGTACCGTTTCCGCCAGTGATTCAAATCCTGCGACGCCAATCCCAGTCAGATTACCGGACGCATCAAATTCCGGTTGGCTACCGTTGCCATCCGAGCTCAGGGTAATACGCGACAGCGGCACGTTCTGGCGCAACGCTGTAGCAATGGCCATGGCCGGATCGACTGGCTCATCAATGCTGCTGGTAATATCGATATAACCGCCCTGGCGGGCATACTCCAGCGCCGCCTGGAACAGCGGTTCCGCACGATTAACATGCGTTGGCAACAGTTTGGTAATCGGGACATCACAGCACTCGAGGATGTTGTACAACGGCTCCAGCATGCGCGGGCTGTCACCCATGTGGAAAACGCTTACCCCCGGTTTGCGCCCTAACAATCCACCTACCCGCGACTGCGCCGCCATGTTCGCCAGCGCCGAGGTGTCCGGGGCAGAGGAACGATGGTCCGAAACCGCACATTTCACGCCAATAACTTTATCGATCAGCGCCACGTCGCGATCGATACTGCCGGTGATGGTCGGAGATGGCAGAGAATAGGCCCCGGTCAGCATCCATGCGCTGATGCCTTCAAACTCCAGCGCACGTGTTTTCGCCAGCAACGACTCAGGATGACGGGTAATCCCGTCCGTTCCCAATAATCCCACGACGGAAGTGATACCGGCTTCCACCAGTCGTGACAAGCGCACTTCCGGCGTGCGGGTATGTGGCCCTGCCTCTCCGCCACCGCCAATCAGATGGACGTGCTGATCGATAAACCCCGGGCACACAATCGCACCGTCAAGATGGATGCACTCGCAGCCGGGGAAGTCTTCAGGAGAAATCGACGGCGCGATGGCAACAATTGTACTGCCAGACACCAGAATATCCTGGCGGCCTAAATCTTCCGGCGCGTACACGTGTCCCTGCTGGAACAACGTCAAATTAAGAATTGAACAGTTCATAACCTTCCTTGTCAGGCAATTACCTGCATAACCCAAATAGAGAGCAGCGCATTAATGACGCATACCGCAATAATCAGCGGGTAGTAACGAGGATGGACCCCCGCAGTCCCCAGACAGCGTCCCACATTTTGCACCGGATTGCCCATCAGGTAGATAGCCGGTAGCAATACAGTCGCATCATGCCCCGAAAGCGTACCAGCAACAACCAGACTGGCACAAACGCCGACGCCGCCTCCCATACTCATCACCGCCGCCAGCAGCACGGTGGCAGATTCCCCCGGTAGCCCCCACAACGCCATCACCGGTTCGCACACCCGCCCGACAATCTCGAGCAATCCCGTCACCTTCAGCGCCTGAATAATCACAAACGCCATCACCACGTTAGGTAACAGGCTGGTTGTAGCAATTGTAAACCCGCGCCGCGCGCCATCGATAAACATATCCATGACGTTTTTACGTACCTGCGTTGTCATCTCAGACCTCCTGCTGCAGACGGCGATTTTCCAGCTGCGCAATCCACAAACGCAGCAGATTCGCTCCCACAAATTTGAAGACAAGGATCACCGCCAGCGGCGTAATCACCGGAACGGTAACCACCGTAAACAGCGCAGCGCCAGAGGAAAAATAGTTGGTAATACACGCGCTGCCGCTGGTTTGCCAGCAGGCAAAAATGGCACGCTCCTGTTCAGTAATAATGCCCTCTTCCGCCATCTCTTTGGTCATCCCGGCCGCGGCATCGGTATTTTGCAAATTCGCAATTAGCGCCAGCGAACAAACTCCCGGAATACCGAGTAACGGGCGCAGGACCGGCGTCATCAGCTGTTGTGCCGCACGTAAACCACCTAACCCTTCGGTGACGGAAATAATCCCGAGTGAAAGAATGACGGAAGGTGCCAGCTCAAGCGCGAATAAGAAGCCGTCTTTGGCTCCCATCCCTCCAGAGCCGCGAAAAGAGACCGCTGTATCGCCTGCGGCATTAATCTGCCCAAACGCGCCGTTGAGGACGGTGAAGTCAAAGACCCGCCACCATTCGGTACTTTTCGCAAACATGCCGGAAAAAAGGATAATCGTAATAAAAAAAGCGAGATAACCGCTCCATCCCACCTTTTGCTGCGTGTGTGTGTTGTGGCCCATTTTGTTCTCCTGTTGGTCTTATTCCTTGCGTGACAGAAAGACATCACGCAGGTCAAGTTAAAGACAAATGCGGAGAAAAACGACAGCAGAAGAGATGATTCAGAAAGTGTGGATAGAGGTCAGACAAGTTCGGATCCGGCGACATGATATCGCCGGATCTTGCAGATTAGGGTTCGTCAACGACCTGACCATCCGGCCAGGCATGCACCACGGCTTTGATTAGCGTCGCCAGCGGAATGGCAAAGAAAACGCCCCAGAATCCCCACAGGCCACCGAATATTACGACTGAGAGAATAATGACCAGCGGATGCAAATTTACGGCTTCGGAGAAGAGTACGGGAACCAGCAGATTGCCGTCCAACGCCTGGATTATCAGGTACACGGCGAAACAGCTCCAGAACTCGGTGCCAAGCCCGAACTGAAACAGCGCCACACCAACAACCGGAATCGTCACCACAAACGCGCCGATATACGGGATCAGCACAGAGAACCCCACCAGCACCGCCAGCAGCAGAGAGTAGTTAAGGCCAAACATCAGGAAGCCCAGCCAGGTTGCAACACCGACCACCACCATCTCCAGTACTTTACCGCGGATATAGTTGGTGATTTGCTGGTTCATTTCTTTCCAGACCTGTCCTGCCAGTCCACGATTTCGCGGCAGCACCCGGCGCACAGCATTCAACATCTGGCTTTTATCCTTCACCAAAAAGAATACCATCAGTGGGACAAGCACCAGATAGACCGCCAGCGTCAACAACCCAACCAGAGAAGCCAGCGAATATTTCACCACTGAATCGCCCATGGTGAGCATCCGGGAACGCATATTTTCCGCCATCGCATCAATGATGCCCGCATCCATCAGCGCCGGATAACGTCGCGGTAAGGTGGCGGCAAAGTCAGACAACTTGTTGAGCATGCCAGGCATATCGCGTATTAGATAGATGCCCTGCTGCCATGCAACGGGCATCACCACAAACGCCATCAGCAGTAAAATACCGACAAACACCACCAGCACAATTGACGTCGCCCAGCGCCGCGAGCAACCGATATTTTCCAGCCGGGCGGTAGGCCATTCCAGCAGATAAGCCAGCACAATCGCGACCAGCAGCGGCGCCAACAGACCACTAAAGAAGAACAGGATGCCAAAACCGGCAACCAGAATAATCAGCAAGGCAATAGCCTCTGGGTCGCTAAAGCGGCGGCGATACCATTGCGTCAACATTTCGAGCATAAAACCTTCCCTGAACCTCAATAGCGGGATTGCGATCCCGAATTGTATCGAAATGTCACAAAAAAGACTTCGCTTTTTATGACTGATTACGCAAAGTGAAAAGACATTTTTCCTGGGTGTTCATCGTCAGGTTTCACAGTTACACTCCGTAAGCTTGCGGAGTGTGAACGATACTTCACGGCATTGGTCAAATGGCTATCTCAAAAAAGAATACAGGACAGAGGTTATGTTCAGGCAGTTGAAAAAAAACCTGGTTGCTACCCTCATTGCCGCACTGACCATCGGTCAGGTCGCGCCCGCATTTGCAGACACCGCGGACACCCTGCCTGATATGGGAACCTCGGCAGGGAGTACGCTTTCCATAGGACAGGAAATGCAGATGGGCGATTATTACGTACGCCAGTTGCGCGGTAGTGCGCCATTAATTAACGATCCACTGCTGACCCAATACATTAATTCTCTGGGTATGCGTCTGGTTTCGCACGCCGACTCGGTAAAAACGCCCTTCACCTTCTTTTTGATTAACAACGATGAAATCAACGCCTTTGCTTTCTTTGGCGGCAACGTTGTTTTGCACTCCGCGCTATTCCGCTATTCCGATAACGAAAGCCAGTTAGCATCGGTCATGGCGCACGAAATCTCCCACGTCACGCAGCGCCACCTGGCGCGCGCGATGGAAGATCAGAAACGTAGCGCACCGCTGACATGGGTTGGCGCATTAGGCTCGATTTTATTAGCAATGGCCAGCCCGCAGGCAGGGATGGCGGCGTTAACCGGTACGCTGGCGGGTACTCGCCAGGGGATGATTAGCTTTACGCAACAAAATGAACAGGAAGCAGACCGCATCGGTATTCAGGTACTGCAACGTTCGGGCTTTGATCCTCAGGCCATGCCAACGTTCCTCGAAAAACTGCTCGATCAGGCCCGTTACTCTTCGCGTCCGCCGGAAATTTTGCTGACTCACCCCCTGCCTGAAAGCCGCCTGTCGGATGCCCGTAACCGCGCCAACCAGATGCGTCCGGTGGTCGTCCAGTCGTCAGAAGATTTTTATCTGGCTAAGGCACGAACCTTAGGCATGTACAATTCAGGCCGCAACCAGTTAACCAGCGATCTACTGGATAACTGGTCGAAAGGCAACGTACGTGAACAACGTGCAGCACAGTATGGCCGGGCATTGCAGGCGATGGAAGCCAGCAAATATGACGAAGCACGTAAAGCGCTACAGCCGCTGCTGGCAGCAGACGCGAACAATGCCTGGTATCTCGACCTGGCAACGGATATCGATCTCGGCCAGAAGAAAACCAGTGATGCCATTAACCGCCTGAAAAACGCCCGCGACCTGCGCACTAACCCGGTACTGCAGCTCAACCTGGCGAATGCGTATTTACAGGGCGGACAAGCCAAAGAGGCGGCGACCATCCTGAATCGCTATACGTTTAACCATAAGGACGACCCTAACGGCTGGGATCTGTTAGCGCAAACGGAAGCCAACCTGAACAACCGCGATCAGGAGCTGGCGGCGCGGGCGGAGGGGTATGCCCTCGCTGGACGTCTGGATCAGGCGATTTCGATGCTCAGCAGTGCAAGCTCTCAGGTGAAACTGGGTAGCCAGCAGCAGGCCAGATACGATGCCCGTATCGACCAGCTACGCCAGCTGCAAGAGCGCTTTAAACCGTACACCAAGATGTAACAGGAAAGAAAAATGTCAGACGCGATTAAAATCTACCATAACCCACGCTGCTCCAAGAGCCGTGAAACGCTGGAATTACTGAAGTCCAATGGCGTGGACCCGGAAGTGGTGCTGTATCTGGAAACCCCGGCTGACGCCGCGACCCTGCGCGAACTTCTGCAGATGCTGGGTATGTCCAGCGCGCGTGAGCTGATGCGCCAGAAAGAAGATCTCTATAAGTCGCTTAACCTGGCGGACAAAAACCTGAGTGAAGATGCGCTGATTCAGGCAATGGTAGAAAACCCGAAACTGATGGAGCGTCCAATTGTGGTTGCCAAAGGCCAGGCGCGAATTGGACGTCCGCCGGAGCAGGTACTGGAAATCGTCGGTTAATCTTAAGACTGCCGCAGTTTTCCGGCTGCGGCGCTTACAGCTTCAGAATTTCTTTTACGAACGGAATGGTCAGCTTTCGCTGGGCGGTGATCGATGCGTGATCAAGCTGATCCAGCGTCATAAACAGCGTACGCATTTCCCGATCCAGACGCTTAAGCAGGAAGCGTCCCACATCTTCCGGCAGTTCAAACCCACGTAGCCTGGCGCGTAATTGCAACGCCTGCAGTTTATCTTCATCAGAAAGCGGCTGTAGCTTGTAGATTTGTCCCCAGTCCAGACGCGAGGCGAGATCCGGCAATCCCAGATTTAGCTGTCTTGGCGGGCGATCGCCGGTGATCAGCAGGCGTGTTTTCCCCGACTCCAGGATACGGTTGTAGAGATCAAAGATCGCCATTTCCCACAGCGAATCACCGGCCACACATTCGATGTTGTCGATGCAGACCAGCGATAAATGCTCCATCCCGTCGAGCACCTCGGGGACGAACCAGGTGCGTTTGTCGAGCGGCACATAGCCTACCGCATCGCCGCGCGCGGACAGTTCCGCACAGGCTGCATGCAGCAAATGGCTACGGCCAGCGCCTTCACGCGACCAAAGATAAATATACCCGCTATGTTCCTGACGCAGCACGTTTTGCAGTGCAGCCAGTAAAGAGGAGTTATCCCCCGGCCAGAAACTTGCGAAAGTTTCGTCGTCAGGAAGATAAAGTGGCAAAGAGAGCTGTGCCGGTGTGTTCAGAGATACCTCAACCCAGGATTTCATAAAATCGCGTTGAGTTTAACACAGAAATGCGTCGCGATAGAACCGGGCAGCATCGCCGCCCGGTCAAAGGTTTACTGTTGCTCAGTGTCGGCATCTTTGGCGTCGAGCACCACTTCTTCCGGACGCAGCAGGCTGATAACTTTGAAAATCAGGCTCAGACAGACACCCACAATGGTCGCCAGCGCCATGCCTTTCAGCTCAGCAGCACCAATGTGAACTTTCGCGCCGCTGACGCCGATGATCAAAATGACCGAGGTCAGGATCAGGTTCTGTGCTTTGTTGTAGTCAACTTTTGACTCGATCAGTACGCGAATACCGGAAGCGCCAATCACGCCGTACAGCAGCAGAGATACACCGCCCATGACCGGCAGTGGAATAATTTGGATCGCCGCAGCCAGTTTACCCACGCAGGAGAGCAGAATGGCGAAAATCGCCGCGCCGCCAATAACCCAGGTACTGTAAACGCGGGTAATCGCCATGACGCCGATGTTTTCGCCGTAGGTGGTGTTAGGCGTCGAACCGAAGAAGCCGGAGATCACCGTCGACAGGCCGTTAGCAAACATAGAACGATGCAGGCCAGGATCGCGAATCAAATCTTTTTTCACGATATTCGCCGTTACCACCAGGTGGCCGACGTGTTCAGCAATAACCACCAGCGCCGCAGGCAGAATGGTCAGAATAGCGACCCATTCAAAGCGCGGCGTGTAAAACGTTGGCAGAGCAAACCAGTGGGCCTGCGCTATCGGCGTAGTGTCCACGACGCCCATCACAAAGGAGAGCGCGTACCCGGCCAGCACCCCAATCAAAATCGGGATAATCGCCATAAAGCCACGGAACAGTACGGAACCAAATACCGTCACCGCCAGCGTCACCATTGAGATGATGATGGTTGTTGAGTCTGGCGCTTGTCCTTCAGCAGGCAGTAATCCCGCCATACCCGCAGCGACACCCGCCAGCTCCAGACCGATGACGGCAACGATTGCGCCCATCGCCGCAGGCGGGAACATCACATCCAGCCAGCCAGTACCAGCTTTCTTAACGATGAACGAAACCAGGCAGAACAGGATGCCACACATAATGAAACCGCCCAGCGCCACTTCATACCCTAGCGGCAGCAGCAGCAGAACCGGGGAAATGAACGCAAAGCTTGAACCGAGGTAAGCCGGAATTTTTCCTTTACAAATAAAGAGATACAGTAACGTACCAATGCCGTTAAACAGCAGAACGGTAGCTGGGTTGATATGAAACAGGACTGGCACCAGTACCGTTGCGCCAAACATGGCGAACAGGTGCTGCAAACTAAGCGGGATTGTCTGTAAAAGCGGCGGTCTTTCACTCACCCCGATAGCACGGCGCGTCATAGTGTTTTCCTCTGAGTGTTGTTTGTTATTAGCGATTGGGTTGTTTTATTCAAAAAAAAGCCGACTCTTAAAGTCGGCTTCTTTTCACTTATTCGTTTACTTGGTACCAAAAATCTTATCGCCGGCATCGCCGAGCCCCGGAATAATGTATCCGTGCTCGTTCAGTCCCTGATCGATGGAGGCAGTGTACAGCTCAACATCCGGGTGCGCTTTTTCCAGCGCCGCGATACCTTCCGGCGCTGCAACCAGCACCAGGACTTTAATGCTGCTGCAGCCTGCTTTTTTCAGCAGGTCGATGGTCGCGATAACGGAACCACCGGTTGCCAGCATCGGGTCAACGATCAGCGCCATACGCTCATCGATGTTAGAAACCAGCTTCTGGAAGTACGGAACCGGCTCCAGCGTCTCTTCGTTACGGTACATCCCCACCACGCTGATACGCGCGCTCGGAACGTTTTCCAGTACGCCTTCCATCATGCCCAGACCCGCACGCAGGATTGGCACAACGGTGATTTTTTTACCTTTGATTTGGTCAACTTCAACCGGACCGTTCCAGCCTTCGATGGTCACCTTTTCGGTTTCCAGACCAGCGGTTGCTTCATAAGTCAGCAGGCTGCCAACTTCCGAGGCGAGTTCACGAAAGCGTTTAGTGCTGATATCGTTTTCACGCATCAGTCCCAGCTTGTGTTTGACGAGTGGGTGTTTGACTTCCACGATCTTCATACTCTTCTCCTTTCCTCAGACGAGTGGCAACCACAAAAAAAATCGCCGGATTATACCGCTTTTCGTCTCTGGCGCAACACTGCATACGCTTGATATGGATCAACCAAAATCGTTTGCGTCCGGATGATGAGTATAAAACAAGCCCCGCTTTGAGTGCGGAGCTTATTATCAACATCATGAATTTTATAGATTTTCAGCATTGTTCTGGATGACGTTTCTATACCAGGAAAAAGATTTCTTCGGCGAGCGTGCTAATGTCCCACTCCCGTCATTATTTTTATCAACATAGATAAAGCCGTAGCGTTTTTTCATCTCCCCCGTCCCGGCTGAGACTAAATCAATACAGCCCCACGGGGTATAGCCCATCAGATCCACGCCATCTTCCACCACCGCTTTTTTCATTTCGCGGATATGTGCGGCCATATAGTCAATACGATAGGAATCATCCACCGAGCCGTCAGCCTGCTGCACGTCAATCGCGCCAAAGCCATTTTCTACAATAAACAGCGGCAACTGATAATGATCCCAGAACCAGTTCAGCGAATAGCGCAGGCCAACCGGATCAATCTGCCAGCCCCAGTCCGATTTCTGCACATACGGGTTGGAAACCAGGCTTTTCGACTCGTCGTAATCCAGCTGTGGGTTGTCCGCCGTTGCCTGGGTCGCGAAAGACATATAATAGCTAAAGCCGATGTAATCAACGCAGCCCTCGGTCAGCGCCTGACGGTCTTCCTCGGTGATATCCAGTTCAAAGCCACGACGGGTAAAGTAATTGAGAAGATGCTGCGGGTATTTGCCGCGCACATGGACGTCAGTAAACCAGTAACGCCGGTGCATAGCGTTCATCGCCATCATCATGTCGTTCGGCGCACAGGTCAGCGGATAAATTGGGCACATCGCAATCATGCAGCCAATTTGCAGCGTCGGGTTAATTTCACGCGCGACCTTTACCGCCAGCGCGCTGGCCACCAGCTCGTAGTGCGCAGCCTGAAACATGACCGGCTCGCGGTCTTCGCCGGACTGGTATTTCAGGCCAGAGTTTGTAAAGGGCGCAAAGTCTTCGTGATAATTTGCCTGATTGTTAATCTCATTAAACGTCATCCAGTACTTCACTTTGTGCTGGAAACGAGTGAAAACCACCCGGGCAAAACGGACAAAGAAATCGATAAGCTTACGGTTGCGCCAGCCGCCATATTCCGTCACCAGATGGTAGGGCATCTCGAAGTGCGACAACGTAATCACCGGTTCAATGCCATATTTCAGACATTCGTCGAACAGATCATCATAGAACTGCAGGCCAGCTTCATTGGGTTGCGCTTCGTCACCTAAAGGGAAAATCCGCGTCCAGGCAATAGAAGTGCGAAAACATTTAAACCCCATTTCGGCAAACAGCTTGATGTCGTCTTTATAGCGATGATAAAAATCGATGGCATCGTGGTTAGGGTAGTTTTTACCGGCAATCACACCGTCAGTAATTTCACGCGCCACACCATGCGCCCCCGCCGTCATGACATCGGCAACGCTAATGCCTTTACCGCCCTCCTGCCAGCCACCTTCCAGTTGATGAGCGGCGACAGCGCCACCCCACATGAAATCTGCTTTAAATCCTGACATCCCCTTCCCCTATCGTGATGAGTCTGCGCAAAACGCTCTATACCCGTCATACTTCAAGCTGCATGTGCGTTGGCTTTTCTCGCTCACTCCAGTCACGTACTTATGTACGCTCCTGGAGATTCGCTGCGTCGCCGCCTTCCTGCAACTCGAATTATTTAGGGTATAAATGAGCTCCGCAACAGAAAACTGAAACCGGTTTCAGTACGATACTGTGCATTCGGCTGGCAGGTTTCAAGCACAAGACTGTACCCGGTTTCATTTTCGTGGCGCAGTTCAAACAAATAGATAAATGATTGTAAAATGCTGAAAAAACCAGCAGATAAAACTTGATGCAGAGCAGGCTCGCAAACGTTTGCTTTCCCTGTTAGAATTGCGCCGAATTTAACTTTTACTGCAAGTAAACATGTGGGGAAGCAGGCAGTGACCGATAAAACCTCTCTTAGCTACAAAGATGCCGGTGTTGATATTGATGCAGGTAATGCTCTGGTTGATCGAATCAAAGGCGTAGTAAAGAAAACGCGTCGTCCGGAAGTTATGGGTGGTCTGGGTGGCTTCGGTGCGCTGTGCGCATTGCCGCAAAAATATCGTGAACCGGTACTGGTTTCCGGCACTGATGGCGTTGGTACAAAACTGCGTCTGGCGATGGATCTGAAACGCCACGACACTATCGGCATTGACCTCGTCGCAATGTGCGTCAACGACCTCGTGGTTCAGGGCGCTGAGCCGCTGTTCTTCCTCGACTACTATGCAACCGGCAAACTGGATGTGGACACCGCAGCCAGCGTCATTAACGGGATTGCCGAAGGCTGCCTGCAGTCTGGCTGTGCGCTGGTCGGTGGGGAAACAGCTGAAATGCCGGGGATGTACCACGGCGAAGATTACGACGTGGCAGGTTTCTGCGTTGGCGTCGTCGAAAAATCAGAGATTATCGACGGTTCAAAAGTGGCCGACGGTGACGTACTGATTGCGCTCGGCTCCAGCGGTCCGCACTCTAACGGCTACTCTCTGGTGCGTAAAATTGTAGAAGTCAGCGGTTGTGACCCAGAAACCACCGAGCTTGAAGGCAAGTCGCTGGCCGATCACTTGCTGGCTCCGACCCGCATTTACGTAAAATCCATTCTGGAACTGATCGAGAAGGTTGATGTGCACGCCATTGCGCACCTGACCGGCGGCGGCTTCTGGGAAAATATTCCACGCGTTCTGCCAGACAACACGCAGGCCGTGATCGACGAGTCTTCATGGCAGTGGCCAGCCGTCTTCAACTGGCTGCAAACGGCGGGTAACGTCAGCCAGCATGAGATGTATCGCACCTTTAACTGCGGCGTAGGTATGGTTATCGCCCTGCCAGCTCCGGAAGTGGACAAAGCCCTTGCTTTGCTCAATGAGAAAGGTGAAAACGCATGGAAAATCGGTATCATCAAAGCTTCTGATTCCGAACAGCGTGTGGTCATTGAATGAAAAACATTGTGGTGCTCATTTCCGGTAACGGAAGCAATTTGCAGGCGATAATAGACGCCTGCGAACAGAAAAAAATCAATGGCACCATACGTGCAGTATTCAGTAATAAGGCCGATGCGTTCGGCCTTGAGCGCGCACGCGAAGCGAATATTCCGGCACACTCGCTGGAAGCCGTCCAGTTTGCCAGTCGCGAAGCCTTCGACCGCCAGCTGATGCAAGAAATTGACGCCTGGGCGCCGGATGTCGTGGTGCTGGCCGGTTATATGCGCATCCTCAGCCCGGCGTTTGTCGCGCACTATTCTGAACGATTGCTGAATATCCACCCGTCTTTATTGCCAAAATATCCCGGCCTGCATACGCACCGCCAGGTACTGGAAAACGGCGATGAAGAGCATGGTACCTCCGTCCACTTCGTCACTGATGAACTGGACGGCGGACCGGTTATTCTCCAGGCCAAGGTTCCGGTATTTGAAGGCGATAGCGAAGATGACGTCACGGCGCGGGTTCAGGCCCAGGAACATACCATTTACCCGTTGGTGGTAAGCTGGTTTACCGATGGCCGTCTGAAGATGCGTGATAACGCTGCATGGCTGGATGGCGTTCGTCTGCCGCCACAAGGCTACGCCGCCGACGAATAATAAAATCCAACCTGTAAGCCGAATATCACCATCCGGCTTACAGGCATAAATACCTTTTCCGGTTAACATCTCCGGTATTCATCTACGCTCCCCCTTTCTCTTTGCTATCAGACGGTTTATTGTCATATTTTTCTGGCACAGTTGGACATCTGAGAGCAATGCTCGCCATAATTAACCGGTAGTGTCCCGTGAATGAAACGGAGTAAAAGTGGTAATGGGTCAGGAAAAGCTATACATCGAGAAAGAACTCAGCTGGTTAGCGTTCAACGAACGCGTACTCCAGGAAGCTGCTGATAAGTCAAACCCGTTGATCGAACGGATGCGTTTCTTAGGCATCTATTCCAACAACCTCGACGAATTTTACAAGGTGCGTTTTGCCGAACTGAAGCGCCGAATCATTATTAGCGAAGAACAGGGTTCAAACTCTCACTCCCGCCATCTGTTAGGCAAAATCCAGGCTCGGGTATTAAAAGCCGATCAGGAATTTGACGGCCTGTACAACGAGCTGCTGCTGGAGATGGCGCGCAACCAGATTTTCCTCATCAACGAACGTCAGCTATCAGCCAATCAACAGAGCTGGTTACGCCACTACTTCAAGCAATATCTGCGTCAGCACATTACGCCGATCCTGATTAACCGCGAGACGGATTTAGTCCAGTTTCTGAAAGATGACTACACCTATCTGGCGGTGGAAATTATCCGCGGCGATACAATCCGCTACGCGTTGCTGGAAATCCCTTCTGACAAGGTTCCCCGTTTTGTGAATCTGCCGCCGGAAACCCCGCGTCGCCGCAAACCGATGATCCTGCTGGACAACATCTTACGTTACTGCCTTGACGACATTTTCAAAGGTTTCTTTGATTACGATGCGCTGAACGCCTATTCGATGAAAATGACCCGTGATGCCGAATACGATTTGGTGCACGAGATGGAATCGAGCCTGATGGAACTGATGTCATCCAGCCTGAAACAGCGTCTGACCGCAGAGCCTGTACGTTTTGTTTATCAGCGCGATATGCCCAATGCGCTGGTTGAAGTACTGCGTGAAAAGCTGACGATCTCTCGCTACGACTCCATTGTCCCCGGCGGGCGTTATCATAACTTCAAAGACTTTATTAACTTTCCCAACGTTGGCAAAGCTAACCTGGTGAACAAACCCCTGCCGCGTCTGCGCCATATCTGGTTCGATAAAGAGAAGTTTCGTAACGGCTTTGATGCCGTACGTGAACGCGATGTGTTGCTTTATTATCCGTATCACACCTTTGAACACGTTCTTGAACTGCTGCGCCAGGCCTCATTCGACCCGAGTGTGCTGGCGATAAAAATCAATATTTACCGTGTGGCAAAAGATTCGCGCATCATCGACTCGATGATCCATGCTGCGCATAACGGTAAAAAAGTGACCGTGGTGGTGGAACTGCAGGCGCGCTTTGATGAAGAAGCCAACATTCATTGGGCCAAGCGTTTGACCGAAGCGGGCGTTCACGTCATCTTCTCCGCACCAGGACTGAAAATTCACGCCAAGTTGTTCCTGATTTCGCGTAAAGAGGGCGATGACGTCGTGCGCTATGCACATATCGGCACCGGGAACTTCAACGAAAAAACAGCGCGTCTGTATACCGACTACTCGTTGCTGACCGCCGATTCACGCATTACCAACGAAGTCCGTCGGGTGTTTAACTTCATCGAAAACCCGTATCGCCCGGTAACGTTCGATTATCTGCTGGTCTCCCCGCAGAACTCACGGCGCCTGCTGTACAGCATGATCGACAAAGAGATCGCTAATGCACAGCAAGGGTTGCCTTCTGGCATTACCCTGAAGCTGAATAATCTGGTCGATAAAGGGCTGGTTGACCGCCTGTATGCGGCTTCATGTTCAGGTGTCCCCGTTAATTTATTGATCCGCGGTATGTGCTCACTGATCCCGAATCTGGAAGGCATCAGTGACAATATTCGCGTCATCAGCATTGTTGACCGCTATCTCGAACATGACCGGGTCTATATCTTCGAGAACGGGGGCGATAAGCAGGTGTATCTCTCCTCTGCTGACTGGATGACCAGGAACATCGATTATCGAATTGAAGTTGCCACACCGCTTCTTGACCCACGCCTTAAGCAGCGCGTGCTGGATATTATCGATATCCTGTTCAGCGACACGGTGAAAGCCCGCTTTATTGATAAAGAACTGAGTAATCGCTACGTACCGCGCGGAAACCGCCGTAAGGTTCAGTCACAATTAGCGATTTACGACTACATCAAATCACTCGAGCAACCTGACTAACTCTATGCCAATACACGACAAGTCTCCACGACCGCAGGAATTTGCTGCGGTCGACCTTGGTTCAAACAGTTTCCATATGGTCATTGCCCGCGTGGTTGATGGCGCAATGCAAATTATCGGGCGACTGAAACAACGCGTACATCTGGCGGACGGCCTTGGCGCGGATAACAAGCTAAGCGAAGAAGCGATGGAACGCGGATTAAGCTGCCTGTCGCTGTTCGCCGAACGTCTGCAAGGCTTTCCCCCGTCAAGCGTATGCATCGTGGGAACCCATACTTTGCGTCAGGCGCTGAATGCGCCAGATTTTCTCAAGCGAGCGGAAAAAGTCATCCCCTACCCGATTGAGATTATTTCCGGTAACGAAGAAGCCCGACTGATTTTTATGGGCGTGGAGCACACCCAGCCGGAAAAAGGTCGCAAGTTGGTTATCGATATCGGCGGCGGCTCAACAGAACTGGTGATCGGCGAAGATTTCGAGCCTAAACTGGTCGAAAGCCGCCGTATGGGCTGCGTCAGTTTTGCCCAGATGTACTTTCCGGGTGGTGCGATCAGCCGGGAAAACTTCCAGCGCGCCCGTATGGCGGCAGCGCAAAAGCTGGAAACGCTCACCTGGCAATTTCGAATCCAGGGCTGGAACGTTGCACTGGGAGCTTCAGGCACCATCAAAGCAGCCCATGAAGTGCTGCTGGAAATGGGTGAGAAAGATGGTTTTATCACCCCTGAACGTCTGGACAAGCTGACAACAGAAGTCCTGAAGCATGCGTCATTTGAGGCACTCAGCATGCCGGGGCTGTCAGAAGAACGAAAGGCGGTTTTTGTTCCCGGTCTGGCAATACTGTGCGGTGTTTTTGATGCCCTCGCTATTCGTGAACTCCGGCTTTCCGATGGCGCGCTGCGTGAAGGTGTACTGTATGAGATGGAAGGCCGTTTTCGCCACCAGGACGTTCGTAGTCGTACCGCCAGCAGCCTGGCAAACCAGTACAACATCGACAGCGAACAGGCCCGGCGCGTGCTGGAAACGACCATGCAAATGTACGACCAGTGGCATACACAACAGCCCAAACTGGCCAATCCTCAACTGGAAGCGTTACTGCGCTGGGCAGCGATGCTGCATGAGGTTGGGCTGAACATCAACCACAGCGGACTGCATCGCCACTCGGCTTATATTCTGCAAAACAGCGACCTGCCAGGTTTCAACCAGGAGCAACAGCTGATGATGGCAACCCTGGTTCGCTATCATCGTAAAGCGGTTAAGCTGGATGATTTACCCCGCTTTACGCTGTTCAAGAAAAAGCAGTTCCTGCCGCTAATTCAGCTGTTGCGACTTGGGGTATTGCTCAACAACCAGCGCCAGGCAACCACTACGCCGCCGACGCTCACGTTGATTACCGACGATAACCACTGGACGCTACGCTTCCCGCACGACTGGTTTAGCCAGAACGCGCTGGTGCTGCTCGATCTGGAAAAAGAGCAGCAATACTGGGAAGCCGTCACAGGCTGGTGCCTTAAAATTGAGGAAGAAAACTCACCCGATATCGCTGCGTGAGTGATCGACAGGTGCCAGCGTGACTGGCACCTGTTCTTCCAGAGTTTTATGCAGCGGTCGCGGCTCACCAATCAGATAGCCCTGCAAATAATCAATCCCCAGAGAAATCACCGCACTGCGTATTTCTTCGCTTTCAACATACTCCGCGACCACCAACATTTTTTTCATCCGCGCCAGGTGACAAATCGAGGCCACGATTTGGTAGTCGAGACTATTTGAGACAATGTTACGGATAAAGCTTCCGTCAATCTTCAGGATGTCGGCACTCACATTTTTCAACCGCGCATAGCTGGCATAGCCGGTACCAAAATCATCGATTGCAATCTGACAGCCCAATGATTGCAGCTGCAGTAACGTTGCCTGTGCCTGTTCCGCATTGGTTAAGGCGTTGCTTTCCGTGACTTCAAAAATCAACTGCCACGCTTCAACCTTGTACTTAACCAGTAGCTGGTTGATGTCATGCGGAAGTCGGGCGCGACATATCGACGTGGGTGACAAGTTAATGGCAAACCGATGAGCGGGCATTTTCTCCCGATTCTGCGCCATAAATTTCAGCGTATTTTCAATGACCCACAGATCAATGCTGGATGACAAGCCAAACTCATGGGCTACCGGTAAGAAATTATCAGGAGCAATCGTTTCACCTTCATCGCCCTGAAGACGCAGCAGGATTTCATGATAAATATCGCCGCGTACGCCAGAAATCGGCTGTGCCATCAGGAAGAAGCGATCATGCTCCAGTGCCTGCTGCAAACGATTCATCATTGCCACTTTATCTTTCAGATCCCGCTGCAGGTGCATTACGCCACGTCGCTGCAAACTCTCCGGCATATTGGTTGCCAGCGAGAGCTCGGCGATGGTGCTTAACTCCCCCAGTAACAGATAAATGTGGTTAACGGGTGAGCGAACATAGCAAAAACTGATCCCAACCTGCGGTTGCAGGGGCATGCCATCCCAGACAAAACGGAATTGCCTGATATGTTTGTCCAGCGCTTCAATACGCTGCTGATGTGACTCAGTATTAAAACGCAGTATTAAATCATTACCGGATAATTGAAAAACATATTCGTCTTGTTCCAGCAACGGCGCTATCCAATGTGAGAGTTTTTGCTTGTACTGGATACGCAACATAATACCGTAGTTTTTCACCAACAGTTCCATGCCCGGTATACGCAGAAAACAAAGCACTGACCATGGTGCTTTTTTCAGCGCTCGGTTCAATGCCCGCAGGTTTGGCAAATGCACCATCGGATCAAAATATGCCAGACGATGTGTGCGTCGGGTGACAAATCGCTGACGCGTTGCCAGCACGGCAATGTAATTTACGATGAAAGAAAAAACGAGGTAACTCGAAGAGGTAATTGCAAGTTGTGTATCGTAACCCGAATACCAGGGCATATAGCGCTGATAATAATGAATGGCAGTTATCAACACGACTGTCCATATCATTGAAATAAATCGGTAACCGTAACGCATTGCGCCCCATAACATGACGGGCAGTAACAGAGACAAGGTATAATTTGTGCTGAATATCGAACTCTGTTCATTTAACGGCATACACAACAGAGCCATCAATAAAGTCAATATTATCAACCAGACAGCAAACTCTGTTCGCGTTACTTTGGTGTCAAATTGCTGCTTTAATTGCGAAAAATAGCCCCGTATATGCAGCGGGTTTCGAATGGTTCGGATGATAAAATAGCATAGAGGTATACCAACAAGGTTCCCTACCAGCATAGCCTGGTAGTTGATCAACGTTCCGGTATTAAAGGGCATGACGCCCACCATACCTGATTTGCTCTCGTATACACCAACAAACGCAGCGAACTGGAAGAGAATCAGGAATAGCGTTGCCGGACAGAAAACCTGCCAAAATATTCGCTGAAACATCAGATGGGAGTCGCCGTGCGCCACGTTGTTTCTCCGGGGAGCAAAAACTTTATATCCGCCCCAACTAAGCACCACTGTAACTATAAAGTGCGTAATAATTGACAGCGTTTCAAATAACCCAACCTGCGGATATTTGTACCAACCGATAGCAATGATTATTCCTGGCAGTGCCGCCCAACTAAAAAACAACATCAGGCTAATCATCAGCGCTAAAGGCAGGTAAAAAAGGATGACTGTACCGGTACTAATATGTGCGTAGGTATTGGCAGTGCTCAATAACGGCAACAGTAAAGATGGTAAGATGAGGGGCAGCGCCCACCATTTATCTCTAATATTTATATAGTTTTTATTGAGTTTCATAGATGCTCAGTAGAATCCCTCACATCATGTAGGGGTATTTTCTGTGAAGGGCATTCAGACAGGCATCCCACCTGACTTTAAAACTATGATGTAATACACATCACAATGACTCATCAATTTTAGTTACGGATAACCGACGGGGTTTGATATATGTCAAAAAAAATATCCCCCATTAATCAATTATTACCTTTTTCTTTATTTATGATCGTTTATTCATTATTAATGCAAATAATAATATTAATTTCCATAACATAAGTGGATAAAACCGTTGATGCAATTTTACATAACGAAGAATTGACCATTCCCTCTTAGTGTGCCTTAATGTAAGTATCGCCCACTGGTTGGGTACACTTTAAGGAACCTTTTGTGAGCCAGGTTACCAGCCTACGCAAACGACACCGATTTAACAGTCGCATGATCCGGATCGTACTGCTTATCAGCTTCATCTTCTTCTTCGGACGCTTCGTCTACTCTGCTATCGGTGCGTGGCACCACCACCAGGACAAGAAAGAATCCCAGCAGACCACCTTGCCGCAACAGACTTCTCCTGCTCAAACTGACGAACGCTGAACGCTCGTATCTGTGATCCCCTGTCTTAAGATTCCTTACCGGATGGCTAATCGCCTGACATTTAACCATCCGGTAAGGGATTTGAGCGATGAAACAATACGCTGTCTTACCCACCACACGCACTGAGTTATCGGATAAAAGACCGTGTTTTTCGCACAAATGCACAATCTTTTAATCCCACTTCACCGCACTATTCGCGCTCATTTTTACGTTCCGATTTACTGGGTATAAAAAGACACACTGTGTTCAAATAGACGTCAATTAATATCACCAAAAAATATCACAGACGAAAGCATTAATATTATGTATGAAATTAAATGCTTATTTGAATCATTACCATTTTAAATTCTACAGGGTAATACCATGAGTGGTTTTTCATTATTTCCGAAAATAAGCAGCGGTCTTGAATGGATCGCTGGACACAGCGATGCGGTTATTCAATTCGGCTGGAATATCGTTGCCGCCGTAATTTTACTGTTTGTCGGTAAATTTGTCTCTCGCATGATCTCCAGTGGTCTGGAAAAATTACTGTTAAAACGTAAAGTTGACCGAACCATTATCCAGTTCTTCACCGCGCTGGTACGTTACATTACCCTCGCCTTTGCCGTTGTTGCCGCATTGGGTCGCGTCGGTATCGAAACATCTTCCATTATTGCCGTCATTGGTGCCGCCGGGTTGGCCATTGGACTCGCGCTACAAGGATCGCTTTCCAACTTTGCCGCTGGCGTACTATTGGTCTCCCTACGTCCATTCCGCGCCGGAGAAGTGGTATAAATTGGGGCAGTCACCGGAACGGTGGAAAAGGTGCATATTTTCTCCACCACCTTGCTCACCGCCGACAGCAAAGAAGTGGTCATTCCAAACGGTAAGATCATCGCTGACAATATCATTAACTATTCCCGCCACCCTTTCCGCCGTATCGATCTGGTGATTGGCGTCGGCTATCAGAGCCGGATAGCTGACGTTAAGCGCGTGATTAACCATATTATCGAGCAAGATACCCGCATCGATAAGCAACGTGGGGTAACCGTTCGCCTGGGAGAACTGGGCGCTTCAGCATTGAATTTTTACGTCCGCGTATGGGTACCCAACATCGAATACTGGAATACCTATTACGATCTGCTGGAAAACATTAAAGAAGCCATGGACGCCAACCATATCTCCCTGCCGTATCCGCAGATGGATATTCGCGTTGAGAACGTAGCCCCCCAATCTCAACCCCAGCTACAGTTGGTTGATTAATTCACAGCGCTTCGGTATGAGCGCAATAAAAAAACCCTCTATAAAAAGAGGGTTTTTTTACATATTACCGGTTCAGAAACCGCTAACAGAAAGGGTTATTATTCCCACTCAATTATTAAAATCTATAAAAATTCCTTATATATCAATAGCTTAATTACTAGACAGTTTCACAATACCATGAATAATGCCATGCCGCGCATCTAAGATCAGTCAAGATTCCACGAGCCGCCGCGATATTGGTATGCACCATTGAGGATGCCTGCCAGCCAAACAGGAACAGTCGCGCTCTTGAACCCGCCGAACTGAACCAGTTGCTCGCCCTCGGTGTCCAGCATCGCCACCGGCAGCTCGGGCAGCATGCCCGTACCAATTCCACTGGGCGGAAACACGTTGCCGAAATCACGCTTCAACAGCAGGCGCGACGTGGCCTTGCCTAAAGTCATGAATGTCTCCTTGCGGACCAGCCAGTAGCACTCAACGCCCGATGCAGTGTACCGCTCCTGACGACGTGTGAAGTCGCGTAGATGCTGGTAGGAGCGTTGCAGCTCGATTACGATGGTGCGACCGGAAACCGAAAAGAGAACATCAGCCTCCCACTTGTCGCCGCTTGGTGATCGGCCCGGCACCTCGTCGCGGTTCTCGATACCCATGCCGGTTAAGGCGGCCATCACTGCGGTCTTACCCGACTTATGCCATTTTGTCTCGGGCGCAGTACTGCACTCGTCCGACAGATGGGCGAAGAAAGGCAAGCCATTGATGCTTGTCTTGAGTACTGCCGGTGCCTTGCAGCAAGGCATCATGAAGTCACCTAACTGCGCCGCCGCCTTCAACGCCTCCCACTCGGCGCCGGGAATAGAAGCCGCATCCACCGGCCGACCATCGCGGGTCCAAGCTGCTTGCGTCATAGTTGCCTCGTTGCAGAGCCGGAACGCGTGCAATCGTCCCCGAACGCCTCGTGCATCTGCCGCAACAGAATTGCCAGCTCGTCCGGGTTGCCGCCGCGACGGACTTCGGCAAGCAACTCCGCCGCATAAGTCGGATCGGCCCGGAATTGCTCGGCCATCGCCTCTCTATGTGGTCTGTCTTTCATTTGATGCCATTCTCCTAGCCAAGGTCATGATATCTGCACCATCCTTACCCCGATAATAGACGTCTATTCGTCCTCCATCACCTTTTCGTAGGTACAGCCCCGTCTGATAGAGGCCTCTTGGATTGTGAACTTCGGGCCTAATTCTATCTGTAGCGCATGCATACGCAGACCAAAGAAATCGAAATGTTGAAGGTCTGTCTTTAATTCATCAATAAATGTAGATTTATAGGCGTTTGCATCAAACCCTTGAAACGGCACTCCAGCCGTATCCAATGCAGCAAAAACTCTCGAAACCGCAGAATTAAATATCGGCAACAAGTCCAAATACACCTGCTTGGTAGGATAGCGATCTTTTTTTGCTTTGGCCCACACTCTCTCGAAGGCAAGGCCATTTTCCAGAGTGATAAATCTAGATAAAGCATTGCTCTTACCCATTGGATTTATGTGCACCGATTCACGACGTGGGTCGAGGCGACTGTATATATCTTCCAACTTGATCAAGTGCATCATCGGCGGGGGATTGCCACCCGTCGTTCGATGCCTAGCCATTAAATACTCCGCTCCAAGCAGACGCTCTGGCTCCCCGTCCAACCAAATAGTCTGAAGAAGACTATGGAACAAAGGATGGTCACGATGATGAAGAGCATTACGAATAGCAATTAGGAGACTGGTATCCGGATGAGCATGAAAGTCAAACATCCCTTGCGATACATCATATAACGTATGAAAACTCTCAAGATTTTGCTCAAATGCTCGGTCGAGGTTGTGGATAGCCTCTTCACGGTCGATTGCTGCCAGCCCTCGATATCTGATGAAGGCTTCACCATAGAGCCGCATGGCGTTGGCAAAACGCCCAATAGCATTGGTAATAATTGTTACATTGCCCATTTGCGTCCTCAGAACGGCAGTATTTATAGACTAATTATTATGAATGTTCGATTGGATTGCACAATCCAATCGAACATCTGACAAATGAAATCGCTGGATATACGGCCATCGACATAAAATATCGGGACACTCACGCTCTCGATTGGATTTGCATTGGGATAGATAAGAAGCGATATCATCCTTACTTACGTGTCGAGCATGTCCCACTCATCCCCCAAGACCCATCGCAGGGCAGAGAGCTTCCCATTGAGCATCCCCCATTCAAAGTCGCTCCAAGGCCCAGTATCTTCATATTTATCCCTGACCCGTTGAGCTGCAATTTCTGCTTGGCCGAGGATATCTTCGTGAATCACATCATTGCCGTAGCGTTTTGTGCCAGCGGGGACGATCTCTATGTCACCATTATCTAGGTGATACATCATGTTCATATGGCGGTTGTACCAAACTTTATCGAACAACTCGTCCATCGCAGACATGATTTCCTGAAGCCCACGAGTTTCGTCCTCCCAAGAAAAGCTATTCTCATAGTGAAATTCTTCAAGATCGAGCAAATCCTCGATGGCAGAGCTTGTGGCGTTAAAGAATAAAGAGCTGCTGCCGTCAAAAATATCTGCGAAATCGTCGTGTGGCTGCCTGTGGTCTTTGCCGGAAAAATCCGTGACATTATGAGTGACAAATCTAAAGGTTTCGTACTCACTTGCGTGTGACACCCGAAACTCTTGGAAAGTCTCTGCTAACACTGCGTCAGCAACACTATTCTTCTGCTTATGGAACGGTGCCTTCTTAGCGATAGCCCGCTCTGCTGCTCTGATTTTTGCGACATCAGAGATTACAACTTCGTGGGCCATGTCAAAAAGTTTGGTAACACGATTTACTGTGTTTTGATTTACTTCGGAAAGAATAGGCAGCCTGTGATTAACATCATCCAAGGTTTTGAGCGCAGTCTCTTTACCTTCACCGCCAAACGACTCAACCACCCCTTTAATTACTCGAAATTCACTGGCGAGCCGTTTTCGCGTAGCCTCAATCACCCTATCTTTATTTCGTTCGTACTCGGCACGTATCAGATCGGGCAGTAGTATTTTGATACTCCCATCCTGCACCAGATGTTCTATGGCAGTAAGCATCGGCAATTCAGCTTTTTGAGACGAAATATCAAGCCAAACACATGTATCGAGCATTATTAGATGCATTAAAGCTCCTACTAATTATTCTTTCCAAGATTCAACCCATACACTTTATGGGATAATGCCTCGTCAGCATAGAACAGTGCCAATAACGCAGGACAACCTACTTTCTGACGAGTCATTGAACGATGTTTTCAGCTATATCAGTCCATTAGAGCGGTCCTTCGGTTGCATCTGCCTACGCTGTGGGGCCACGCCTGGCATATCGCTCGCCTCTCCCTTTTTGGTGTCCTTCGGAGCGTATACCTCGGTCTGAAAGGCCTTCTCCATTTCCTTATGCTCGGCCGTCTCGCGGCGCATACGCTCCATCGCCGGATCGGTGAACGTGACCTTAAGGCCGTGCATACCGGCGAGCTGGGCGACTTCAAGCCGGAACTCGTCTGTGCCTTCCACGATGAGGGCTTGGCCCTCGAACCGCTTGGACGCCAGTTCGAGCGCAACCAGTGCCGCGCCGGTCGTGGCTTTCTGCGCCTGAACGTGCGTCTTCCGGTCGATCACCATGCCGCCGTCGATGGTACTGTACGCCATCGTCCCGTCTTTCCGGGCCTTGGGCTTGAGCTTGTCGAGAACAACAGCCTTGGCCTTGTCGGCCCGGTCGGCGGTCAGTAGCTCCCCGTTCCAGCGGCGTGTCCGTTCCTCGCGGTCGCGCAGCACGGCCAGCGCCTCGGCGTTGCCGCGCTCGGCCTGCTGCGTCAGCCAGTCGGCCCAAGTGGGCATCGTCGTCTGTTTGAACAGCGCCTGACGGCGAGCGTCTGCGCTCTGCCGGTTCTTTTGGCGCGAGGCGTCGGCCTGCTGTTTGATAGTGCCGTACATCAGGCGTTTGGTCGGCCCCTTGCCCGCGACCTTCAAAAGCATTCGCTCTGTCTGGCTCCACTGCTTAACCTGCGCATTGAAAGTTGCACTCTCGCGCTTGATCTGGTCGAGGCCCTGACGGCGGGCCAGAATGGCCGCCTGTCGCTCGCGCTGGTACTGATTGAACAGGCCCGCTGTCGTCGGGTTATCTGGCCGCCGGGGTCGTGGCTCGTACCGCTTGCGGTTCGCCTTCGCCTCGGCCTGCCGTTCGGAAGGCTGGAACGGGCCAAGACGGTCAGTTAGGGCCTTCATGGAAAGGTCGCGGCCGACGTTGCTGGCCTTCGCCCAAATGCCTGAATCTGGCTCGCCGATGACAAGGCCAGCGCCGCGCTGGCGAACCTCTAGGCCGTGTTCGGCCGCTGCGCCGTGCAGCTCCTGCCAGCTCGTCGCCTGTCGCATCGCCGGGGCCAGCTCGCGGGCCGCGTACCCGGTCAGCGTCTCGATGCCGGACTGCGCCTCCACGCTGGCCACCTTCGCGCCGATGCGGACTGGCTCCGCTTTATCTGCTGACTGTCTCTGTAGACGGGTATCGGACAGCTTGCGCAACCCGTTCAGGGTTTTGGCTTCAGGAGGCTTCGATATGCTGAGGTCGTAAGCGTTTCTAAGGTGTTCACGGAATAGGCTGTCGCGCTGCTCTGGGGCTTTCGCTGGCAACAGCTCAATGTCGCGGTTCTGATGCCGCTGCTTTGCCTCCAGACCATGAAACGTTCTTTGCAAGCCGTGCTCTACCTCAAGACGCTCACAGGCCTCCATCAGGCGGAACTGATCGTAATAGGGTTCAATGTTCTGTAACCCGGTCGGGTGAACCTTGTTGATGGCCACATGCACATGCAGGTTATCGGTGTCGATATGAACCGCTGATACACGCTGGTGCTCATCGAGGCCGATGGCAGCGCATAGTTCGTCTTCGATGGCGTGCAGCGTCTCAAGGTCTGGCTGCTCGCCGGGCGGGAAGGAATAGACAAAGTGGTAGGTCTTTTCCGCCTTCGACCTGGTGTTAGCCGCTTGCGTGGCTTGGATCAAGATTGCGGCATCTGCCGGATCATCCGTGCCGCAGTTGGTAACGCGGTAGCTGGCGACCTTCTCGCCCTCGGTCGTGCCATTGGCGGAATCCAGAATGTAATCGGCCGTGCGCTCCCAGCTCGTCGGGTCAATGCCGCCCTTGGCCGCCACCATATACTTGATTAACCGGGCTGGGCTTGAGGCCTTGCGTTCACGGTTGATGCGATGTGCGATCATTTGGAAATCCTCCCCATGAGCGCCCGCATGTCCTCTTGGATTGCGCGGAAATCCATCATCATCGCTTCTACGTCAATCGGTCGCGCGCCCTGACCGCGTTTCTCAGCGAGCCACAATTTCAGCAATCCGGCCACCCGGCCGAGGTCGCCATTCACCTTTGCCAACTGGCGGACAGCTTCCAAATCGGCCCGTGAACCTATAGGCAGATTCAGCCCAACAGCGCGAAGGAAAGCGGCATTCGACAACCCCGCCTGATCGGCCCTTTCGGCTAACTCTTTTTTCTCATCAATGCTGACCCAAACCTCAATTCGCTCCCGCCGTGGACGTGTCCCACGCGAATGCGGCTTGATAGCCTCAATCGCATTTTCACCGGCCATAAGCCTTTCCTCTTTGGTGTAAATGTCGCGGAGCGACTGACAGCCTCGCAGAGCAAGATGCCGTCGAACCGCAGGTGAGTAAGGGGCGGTGTTGGACTGGTGCGGGCTTGCCCGTACCGGTACAACACACATCTTGCCGTACTGCTCAGTGCAATTTTAGGCAATTTAACGCTAATGGCCAGCTTCGCTAACATCAGTTGCGTTCATTTTCCTATAATTGCGCTAATTTTCCTTAAAACGCGCAGCGTCGCGTTATTACGAGCGCAGAATTGCGTAAAATTGCGCTAATTTTCTTTGCTTGGATATACTGGTTTGGACCGAACGTCGAGAACGGAGAAAGGCACATGACCGACCATCAAAATGCAAATACTGAACGTCGCCCTCAACGCCGTGGCCGCGCATCGTTCGTGGCGGTACTGGATGAGGTGCGGAAGGAGCACGAACGCGGGGTACCACTGGTATGGATTTATGAGGCATTCGCGGACCGGCTCGAAATGGGATACACCCAGTTCACCAAATACGTCACACGATACATCAAGCAAGGTCAGCCAATCCTCGCTCCCTACAAGCACGACGGGAAGCGATGATCCTGTTATGGCCAAACATGCCGACGGTCGTTAGAATGCAATTACATTCAACGGCGTAAAGCTAAAATGGCACCAAAGAGGAGTGGATAAATTGGCCAGAAAGACACTTTCAGAGCGGCGAGCTGATGCGCTTTCGGAGCTTGAAACGGCAAAAGCAAGGCTGGCAAAACTTGACAATGAGGCAGCCGAAAGAATCGGAAGAATTGCAATAAAGTCAGGATTGGTTAATCTTGAGCTGACGGACGATCAAGTCCGGGAAGAATTCGACAGAATCGTGGAAAGGATCAGCAAGGGGAATTGATCATGAAGACAGCTCACCGCATCAGCGCATTGGCCAATCAACTCAACGAACTGCAAGCCTGCCTCGGTCGAGCCAGTGGGCGGCCTAGCAAGAGCGTTATGGAAGCCCAGCGCATTGCGGCCGAGCTGGCTTCTTTACTCGAAGAGTGGCACCTTGAAACGTTGCACATCCCTGAAACAGAGCGTGACCTCTATCGCGTACAGAATCCCTATTACGCGGCCCACTGACGCCACGCACCGGCTTATCAAAAGCTCACTTCGGTGGGCTTTTTTTGTCCGCAAAACGCATCAAAACGGACAGCCAAACTCGTTCCGCTCGTCTTGAAAAACGCGATCAAAATCATAGTGTTGAGAAACAATCTCGTGAAAATGACGGACAGTTTACGGACATAAATCATTGAATTCTATGCGGATACAAGATTATCCGCATATTTAAAACCGCTCCATATCGGTCAATAATCAAACCTCGGACGATGACAAAATGAGGTATTCGGTATGGAAATGGAATCGCAAAAAACGTCGGCTTATGCCGCCCGAAAATTCGGTCGAGGCGCGGCGCTCGCTCTGGCAATGGCAAGCGCAGGCCTTGGTGTAAGTCTCTACATGGCACCGGCTCCGGCCTATGCCATCTACTGCTCGAACTGCTCGACGTTCTATCAGCAGATGTACGAGTACGCCGAAGCGGCCAACACGCAACTGAACACGGCCCAGCAGTTGCAGACGCAGATCCAGCAGTACGACAACATGATTAAGCAGGGCATGTCACTGCCCAGCCGCATGTTCAACACCATCACTGGCGACCTTCAGCGCGTGGCCAGCGTCTACAACTCGGCGCAGTCGCTCGGCCGCAACATCAGCAATCTGGACGAACAGTTTCGCCAGCAGTTCAAGGGCTATGACAGCTATCTGAACTCGATTGGCCAAGGGCAAAACAACATGCCGCAGCGCTATCGGGACTGGGCACAATCCGGCTTCGATAACGCCCGCACGGCCATGCAGGCCGCTGGCGTAAATACCAGCACATTCGAGGATGAGAACGCGATGCTGGATCAGTTGGTGAGCCGTTCGCAGTCGGCCGTTGGCCGTCAGCAGGCCATTCAAGCCGGGAACGAGATTGCGGCGCAGAACGTGCAGCAGCTCCAGAAACTGCGCGATCTGGTGGCCACGCAAATCACCCTGCAAGGCAACTACATGGCGCAGCAAAACGAACGACAGTCCGTTAGCGATGCCTCCGAACAGCAATTCCGCAGCCGTGAAAATACACGCGGCCCGTCTGAGGGGTTCTAACCATGATGATTTCTAAGGCGCTGATTGCCGCCCTCTGCCTCGTCTCGGCGCTTGGTGGGTCGGCACTGACGGCCGTAGTCGTCACGAACACCGCCGCGCCGGAATGCGCAGCTGTCGTCAATGGCCATCAGGATGACCAATTCCGCAGCCGCCCAAACACTCGCGGCCCGTCTGAGGGGTTCTGACTATGCGACGTTCAACCGTTTTCGCGCTTGTCGGCGCTGTGCTCTTGCTATCTGCAACTAGTGCGATGGCTGCCGGGGTCGATTTGGCGCAGAGCAACACGTCTATGAACAGCCTTCTGCGGCTGATTCAGAACGCTTCAAACCAATGGGCACCGCGCCTGCATGACTACGCCTTGTGGCTCTTGGGATGCCTTGCCGTCATCCAGTTAGTTTGGACTTTTGCTCCTTTGGTCATGCGCGGAGCTGAACTGGGCGACATCCTCCATGAGCTGGTGAAATTCATCCTCGTGATAGGGTTTTTCTATGCGATGCTCGATCACGCGACCGAGTGGGGCGGGGCCATCGTCAACAGCTTCCGGCAGGCCGGGGCGCACGCGGCAGGGTTGGGTAGTGCGGAGCTGATGCCGGGGGATATGTTCTCAACTGCTGTGGACTTTTCACGGCAGGTGCTGACGGCCGGTGTTTCGATGTTCAGCCCAATCACATCGGTTGTAGTGGCCGTATCTGCATTGATCGTCCTGATGTGTTTTACGTTTATAGCGGCTCTGGTGTTCGTGACGCTGGTAGAGGCCTACGTCATCATCAATGCCGCCGTCCTGTTTATGGGTTTCGGTGGCTCTCAATGGACACGCGAATATGCACTGGCTCCCATTCGCTATGCCGTTGCGGTAGGTGCCAAGCTGTTTGTCCTGACTCTGATTGTGGGTCTGATCATGCAGGTTTCCGCAGAATGGTCGGCAGCCTACACCAACGACGAAGCGTCGTTGATGACCTTGGTCGGCCTGTCTTTGGTGTGCGCCTACCTGACCAAAACCATCCCTGAACTGATCGGCGGCATGATTAGCGGCACGTCGATGGGCGGCGGCTCTGCAATTGGGGGCATGGCCGCAGCCGGTGCAGCCGGTGCGGCGGCCGCAGTCGCTACTGTTGCAACAGCAGGGGCAGCAGCCCCGGCCGCAGGAGCACTAGGGGCCGCAGGAACTGGCGGAGGCGCTGCCAGTGCCGCGGGTGGTGGACTGGCCTCCGCACTGAACGCCAGCATGGCAGGCGGCAGTACCGCAGGGGGCATCGGTGGTGCGACGGGCGTCAGCAGCGCTGGAATTGGCGCAAGCACAGGAGGGGGCAGCGGTGCGGCCGCAAAGGCCGCAGGCTCTCGCGTCGGGGGTGGTGCCGCGTCAAGATCGGCGAATCCAGTGTCGGCGGCCGCTTCGCCAGCTAGCCAAGAAGCAGGCAGCGGCTTGAAACAAGCCGCCAAACAGACCGGAAGAGCGGCCAAGGGCGGTAACGACGATACGGATCAGCAGGCCGTCGCTCAGCAACGGCAGATGACACCAAAAGAAGGGACCGGCGGCAACGGCAAGGCTTTTGCGCAGGGCGCCGAGGTGGCCACACGGGCGCTTGGCGTGCTGGGCGCTATCAGCGTACCCGGTATGGAAAGCTCCCACGGGCTTTCGCTCGGGGGCACCGGGTCTCCCCCTCCAGTCCCCGGCGGCGACAGTCCAACGCCTGACGACGGCGCAGAGCCGACTACACAAGCGGAATCCAACATTATTCGTCCGACATCGGACACAGCTAGGACCGGAAATGTCGGCGCGCTCAATGTGCCCGGCATGGATTCTGGCATTAACTCTCAATCGGAGGCGTAATCATGATGAACGATGTATTTTTGGGCCTGATGATGCTCGGCGGCTTTTTTGTTCTCGGTATTGGTATGTGGGCGCTTGGCCAATGGCTCCGACGCAAAGGCTTTGGCCCGCAGCTCGATGCACTGGATAAGCAGTACACGGCACTACAGCATCGGGTGAACCGATTGGCTCTGCCTGCCGCTGCGCATTTCTACGGCGGCATGGGTATGCTTAATCGCATGCCACTTTTCGGCAGCAAGAATCAGGTGGTATTGGTAGAGCGTGTGAGAATGGCCATCCTTCAGATGGAAGAGGAAGAACGGCAGCGACGCAGGGTCATCAATCGCTGACGCGCACAGCCAGTTCCATCACCCACAACCCCGCCTGAGTGCGGGGTTTTGTTTTCCTGCCGCAGCATCTCCGTCTATTACACACCGCAAAAACGGCCTGTATCGCTCTGTGAGAAGTTTTCACACATGACAGCCACAACCACATTCCGACACTGAAAAAACGTCGCCACGGCCCATACAGAAGGGATTTTTGACGCTTTCGCAGGCCGTTAGAGGCCTTATGTCGATTTTGGCCCTGCCCTTCCCTTTTTGGTGCCTGATCGTCTTTTTGCCGGTTTCAACGGCTCGACCAGGTGCTGCGACCGGTGGGTAATCCACGGAACTAGCCGCGTCGGCGACGGCAGGCCCGCCCTACCTTTTTTGGTGCCCAACGGCCGTAGGCCGACCAAGAGCAGCAAGCTAGGAGCTGCGCCATCAAGGCGCGGCACTTAGCGCGCATGCTGGAGATTCTTAGAGAATCTTGGATGGAATTTGCGAACGGCCCGCAAAGGCCCGCCGTTGCTGGGTTTTCCGAAACCGGCCGGGTGCCGTTAAACAGGGGGTTGGGTACTGTTAAACAGGGGGTGGGGTGCCGTTAAACAGGGGGGAGC
This sequence comes from Citrobacter sp. RHBSTW-00029, assembly GCF_014104295.1. Lineage (NCBI taxonomy): Bacteria > Pseudomonadati > Pseudomonadota > Gammaproteobacteria > Enterobacterales > Enterobacteriaceae > Citrobacter > Citrobacter sp. RHBSTW-00029. The sequence continues at coordinate 668,983 of NZ_JABXRT010000001.1, read as the reverse complement.
AGCGTTACAGTCGGATGCCTTGGGTCGCCCGATTTCCCATTTGCCCTTAGCATACTCGTCCAGCTTCCAACCCACGGCAGCAAGCTCGGCCAGCGCCTTGCGTGCCGTCTGGCGGCGTTTTTTGATGGTATTCGGGTTCGTCGGTTCATCCGGCCAAACATAGCCGCATAGCGTGTCCAGCTCTACCCGCCCCGACTTACCGAGGTCAATCCAGCCGCATAGTCGTTGATGAATCAGGCGGGCGGGGTCGGTCTGTAGCTTCCTAACTTCGGCCATGTCTATGCGGATGTGCTGCCCACCCATGATTGCGCGAGCAATAAGAGGGTTCAATGCCACATACAGCTTGCCGTTCTGCTCATCACTTGCGTACTCGGACAGCAAACGGAAGCCCTGCCGCCTCCTTCCATTTTGCGCAATGATAGAGACTTTCCAGAGCCTCTCAATGCAATCGCGTACAGGCCTAGTATTGTCGATATCTGCATAGCCAACCTCACGGGCCAGCGACCGATAGCTACCCTTGACCACCATCGCATCCTGCTGGACGGCTTCCCACTTGGGTTCGAGAAATAGCCGCAGCTGCCGACCGGCTTCTGTCTGAGGATCGGGAGAAAGCACAAGGCCAGAAGGTCCAGCCATTGCTACCAGTCCTTGCAAAATGCGGAGATCGTCGGCCCCCAGCGGTTCCGGCCCACTGAACTCGATACGCTTGCCGTTGCCGTAGTCATATACGACGTCCAGCTTGCTACGCTTGCGTTCGCCACGTTTGAGGCTACGGAACAGACCGGGGGCCAGACAATGCACCGGGTCGTGCCGGGCGTGAGTCAAGTCATACTTGCTCACGTTGACGCCCCTTTCCGCTGCCCTGCTTGGCGTCCAACAGCTCCACCGGCAGCAACACACCGCCATCCCGCCGTTCATACCATTGGTCATGCGGGGTAGAGTCGTAATTCTGTTTGCTGACACCAAAACGGACAAAGAAGCCGCGCCGGTCGTTGCCGATGGGCTGACGGTCATAGGCGCGGTCGCTGAGGCTCTTGGCCTCGTCCTCGGTCATCTTTGCGACGAAGCCGCACCAGCGGGCATTGTCGATTAGAGCGGATGCGCCTCGTGCCGCTTGCTGTTGATCCGTCTGCCCATCGCGGGCACTGCCCTTGCTGACATGGTGCAGATACAGAACTGACGCCCCGGTACTGGCCGCAATATGCTCAAGAGTGGCGACAAGCCTTGCCATGTCACCATTGCTGTTCTCGTCCCTATCATGAATGCGGCTCAGGGTATCCAGTACGATCAACCGGGCACCGGCGCAAAATTCAATGACGCGAGCAAGGTGCCGCTCATCCATCACGTTCAAGCGCCTACCCATGATCGGCTCAAGAGTGAGGTTCTGCGCGATGGCTTCGCGTGACTGCGGGTTCAGGTGTTGGCCAATGGAATGAATGCGGCGCACAAGTGCGACTTTCGGGTCTTCTCCGGCGCAATAGACCACGCGGCCAGTACCTGCCGGGGAAAGCCTTAAAAGATCGCCACCGGCAACGCTGCACGCGATGGCCATTGCCGCTTCCAGCGCCCAGAAGCTCTTACCCGTGGCTCCGGGAGCCACCAACGCTCCTACTGTCCCAGCAAGGAAGCCCGGCCAAATAAAGTCTAGTGTGGGCGGTTCGTTCTCGAACGCTGCCCGTAAGTCAATCGCCACAATTCAAGCCCCCATTCCGGGACGAGGGGCCGAGCCGGAATGTTTGCATGCATCAATCCATGCCTCGACCTCGGCTAAATCCCACACGACCTTGCGGCTACTAAGTGCGATGCGCTGAGGGAATTTCCCCTGCTTTTCGAAGTTGTAGATCGTGCGCTCGCACAGTGGAATCATCTCCAGCAGCTGCTTTTTGCTAATGAGAACTTTACTCGCTCTCCTTAATTCTCTTTCCACACCGAATACCTCGTTTTGTCATCGTCCGAGGTTTAATTATTGCTACACAATGCCGGTGTTTTCCAGCATTAATAAGCTATTTTTTCGTGCAAAATCAATAAGTTAGCTGTCCGACAAACGTATAGTTTCGGGACGACTACAATCGCACAATCTTTTGTTTTTTCGGAAGTTTTCTTAAGGAAATTCAGGAGAGGAAGAGTGTCCAGCAAACGTCTATTTCGGGACAAAAAAATGCCCACCGAAGTGGGCATTTCGCTACAGAATGCAGGTCTCTAGGCTCCGAATCAGTCCTTGAGGCGGGTCTTCCTGATTGTCCACTCGTCGATCATGTCGGCCCAATCTTGGAGCATCGCCCGGCGCTGATCGCGGTACTCGGCCTTGTTGTAGATGGCACGAACGCCCTTCTGTTCGTGCGCAAGGCACTTCTCGATCCAGTCGGTGTTATAGCCCGCCTCATGCAACAGCGTGCTGGCTGTGCGCCGCAAGTCGTGCGGTCCAAACTTGCCAAGTGACTGCCCTTCCTTCTGGGCCAGCCGATAGGTAAGGGTAAGCACCTGATTGAGCGTTGCGCTGCTCATCGGCAAGTCTGAGTCATAACGTGATGGCAGAATGTACTCCGAACCGCCGGCGAAGGTCTTCAGCGCGATGAAAATATCCAGCGCCTGCCTCGACAGGAACACCAAATGGGGATTGCGGCGCTTCATCCGCTCCTTGGGGATTGTCCAGAGCGCGTCGGTGAAATTGATTTCGTTCCACGTTGCGTTGGTCAGTTCGCTTTTGCGAACCATCGTTAGCAACAGCAGCTTGGCAGCCGCTCGAATTGAAGGTGTGGTGCCGATACGCTCCATGTACTGGTACATCAAGCCAATTTCCTCGGGCGTCAGTGCTCGATCTCGCGGCTCAAACTTGGCGATAGTTGACGGGCGCACCAAATCGGCCGGGTTCTCAACCTTCTGTCCGCGTTCGATAGCCCAGCGGAAGACCTGCATCATAATTTCGCGGCAAAGCACGGCCGTTGATGGCCTGCCTTGTTCCACGATGGCATCAGTCAGCGCCCGCAAGTCCTCGTGGGTAATTTCTATCAGTTTCCTGTTGCTGAATTTCGGCTTTAGCTCTCGCTCGTATGTTCCACGGCGCATGTCGCGGGTGGAATCTGCCATTTGATAGCCGCGCAACCACTTCTCGGCCCACGCGCCGAATGTCTCAGCATCCTTGACGCGGGCTTTGTCCCGCGCTTTCTCCTTGGCTGGAGATTTCCCTGCGGCGATCATCTTCTTGGCTTCGCCCAGCCGTTCGCGAGCTTCCGCTAGCGTGATCCCTCCGACACCATAGCGGCCGAAGGTGATGGTCTCTTGCCTGCCGTGGATCGAGTAGTTGTAGCGGAACGAAATCGAACCCGCAGGGGTGATGGCCACGTAGAGGCCGTCACGGTCATTCACTTTGTAGAGCTTGTCCTTTGGCTTGAGGTTGCGCAGCTTGGTATCAGTCAGCATGGTCGGGTTGGGTTTCCTCTCAAAAATACCATGCTCAAAAAGCCCCACAAATCCTCAAAAAACTTCTTTAAGGACAATGCGTTACCTAAATTCGATACCATGAGCACCCCATCAGAGGCGGCATGGTATCGAGTGCCGAACATGGCATCAGGTTCAAATCGTACCATCTACCATGCCATAGAAACGGTGTGCTTGGCGATGCGAAAATTTGCCAGACAGTGCTACGCCAAGAACGAAAAAAGCCCGCAATTACGCGGGCTTATGGGTGTTTTAATGCTTTTTGGTGCCAGTCTATGCCGGACGCGGGATCACTCCCACTCAATGGTAGCCGGCGGCTTACCGCTGATGTCATACACCACGCGGGAAATACCGTTCACTTCGTTGATAATGCGGTTAGACACGCGGCCTAAGAAGTCATACGGCAGGTGTGCCCAGTGCGCGGTCATAAAGTCGATGGTTTCAACAGCACGCAGGGAAACAACCCAGTCGTATTTGCGGCCATCGCCCATCACACCAACGGAACGTACCGGCAGGAACACAGTGAACGCCTGGCTGACTTTGTTGTACAGGTCGGCTTTGTGCAGTTCTTCGATGAAGATAGCATCCGCACGACGCAGCAGGTCGCAGTACTCTTTCTTCACTTCGCCCAGCACGCGTACGCCCAGCCCCGGTCCCGGGAACGGGTGACGGTACAGCATGTCGTACGGCAGGCCCAGTTCCAGACCAATTTTACGCACTTCGTCTTTGAACAGTTCACGCAACGGTTCAACCAGACCCATCTTCATCTCTTTCGGCAAACCGCCCACGTTGTGGTGAGATTTGATGACGTGCGCTTTACCGGTGGCGGAAGCGGCAGATTCGATCACGTCAGGGTAGATGGTGCCCTGTGCCAGCCACTTAACGTCTTCCAGCTTCAGCGCTTCTTCGTCGAACACTTCAACGAATACGCGGCCGATGATCTTACGTTTCGCTTCAGGATCGTTCTCGCCTTTCAGCGCGTCGAGGAAACGCTGTTCGCCTTCAACGTGAACGATGTTCAGGCCGAAATGGTCACCAAACATATCCATTACCTGCTGGGCTTCGTTCAGGCGCAGCAGACCGTTGTCGACGAACACGCAGGTCAGGTTTTTTCCGATTGCACGGTGCAGCAGCATCGCAGTCACAGAGGAGTCAACGCCACCGGACAGACCGAGGATAACTTTATCATTGCCAACCTGCTCACGAATGCGGGCAACGGCGTCATCGATAATTTTTGCCGGCGTCCAAAGCGCTTCACACTGGCAGATGTCGCGCACAAAACGCTCCAGCATGCGCATGCCCTGACGGGTGTGGGTAACTTCCGGGTGGAACTGCACGCCGTAGAAGCGTTTTTCTTCGTGCGCCATGATAGCAAACGGGCAGCTGTCAGTGCTGGCAACAGTCACGAAACCTTCCGGAATGGCAGTCACTTTATCGCCGTGACTCATCCATACGTCCAGCAGAGGTTTGCCGTCGGCGGTCAGGGAGTCTTCAATACCGCGGACAAGCGCGCTGTCAGTCTGAACCTCTACCTGCGCATAGCCGAATTCACGTTCGTTAGACCCTTCAACATGGCCACCGAGCTGCATTGCCATGGTCTGCATGCCGTAGCAAACGCCGAACACCGGCACGCCGGCATTGAACACGTACTCTGGCGCACGCGGGCTGTTTGCTTCGGTGGTACTTTCCGGACCACCGGAAAGAATAATACCGCTTGGGTTGAATTCGCGAATTTGTGCTTCCGTAACATCCCATGCCCACAGTTCACAGTAGACGCCCAGCTCACGTACGCGGCGTGCGACCAGCTGAGTGTACTGCGATCCGAAATCGAGGATGAGAATGCGATGTTTATGAATATTGTCTGTCATTGACGCTAATTCCGAGGCAAGTGAAACAAATTCGCCCGGCACAGAGCCGGGCGCGGAAACTTATCAGGAGCCCATGCGGTAGTTAGGGGACTCTTTGGTGATGGTCACATCGTGAACGTGACTTTCCTGAATACCCGCACCGCTGATACGGACAAATTCAGCCTGAGTACGCAGCGCGTCGATAGTACCACAGCCGGTCAGCCCCATACAGGAGCGCAGCCCGCCCATCTGCTGGTGAATGATCTCTTTCAGGCGACCTTTATACGCCACGCGGCCTTCGATACCTTCCGGGACCAGTTTGTCGGCGGCGTTATCGCTCTGGAAGTAACGGTCGGAGGAGCCTTTGGACATCGCGCCCAGAGAGCCCATACCGCGGTATGATTTGTAAGAACGGCCCTGGTACAGTTCGATTTCACCCGGGGATTCTTCGGTACCCGCCAGCATGGAGCCAACCATGACTGCAGCAGCACCTGCAGCAATCGCTTTCGCGATGTCGCCGGAGAAACGAATACCACCATCGGCGATAACCGGAATACCGGTGCCTTCCAGCGCTGCAACCGCGTCAGAAACAGCGGTGATCTGCGGTACACCTACGCCGGTAACGATACGGGTAGTACAGATGGAGCCTGGGCCGATACCGACTTTCACCGCGCTGCAGCCGGCTTCCGCCAGTGCGCGAGCACCAGCGCCAGTTGCCACGTTACCACCGATTATCTGCAGATCAGGATATTTAGCGCGAGTTTCACGAATACGCTGCAATACGCCTTCAGAGTGACCGTGAGAGGAGTCAATCAGCAGTACGTCAACGCCCGCGGCAACCAGCGCATCAACGCGCTCTTCGTTACCTGCACCCGCACCGACAGCAGCGCCAACGCGCAGACGACCATGCTCGTCTTTACAGGCGTTAGGTTTACGTTCCGCTTTCTGGAAATCTTTAACCGTGATCATGCCGAGCAGGTGGAAGCTGTCATCAACAACCAGCGCTTTCTCAACGCGTTTTTCGTGCATTTTGGCAAATACGACATCGCGCGCTTCGCCTTCGCGAACGGTCACCAGACGCTCTTTCGGCGTCATGTAAACGCTCACTGGCTGGCTGAGATCGGTCACAAAACGTACGTCACGACCGGTGATGATGCCGACCAGTTCGTTATCTTCAGTCACAACCGGGTAGCCTGCAAAACCGTTACGCTCGGTCAGTTCTTTCACTTCGCGCAGCGTGGTGGTTGGCAGAACGGTCTGCGGGTCGGTCACCACGCCAGATTCGTGTTTTTTCACACGTTTAACTTCTTCGGCCTGGCGCTCGATGGACATGTTTTTGTGGATAAAACCGATGCCGCCTTCCTGGGCCAGGGCAATTGCCAGGCGCGCTTCCGTCACGGTGTCCATTGCCGCGGAGAGCATAGGAATGTTCAGGCGAATGGTTTTCGTCAACTGGGTGCTAAGATCAGCAGTATTCGGCAGAACGGTAGAATGAGCGGGAACGAGGAGGACGTCGTCAAACGTCAGGGCTTCTTTTGCGATACGTAGCATGGGCAATATCTCACCTGGGAGGTTATTAAATATTGCCGCGGCATTATACAGAGCGTAACCGATTGCATCCACACTTTTTTGCAAAAAAACCTTGCGCTCCTCTGTGAGCATGTTACTTTCGACTGAATAACCTGCTGATTTAGAATTTGATCCCGCTCACATGTTATCCTCTCAGACCACCTCAATTTTTACCGTAAGCCGCCTGAATCAGACGGTTCGTTTGCTGCTTGAGCAAGAAATGGGGCAAGTGTGGATCAGCGGTGAAATCTCCAATTTCACTCAGCCGTCCTCGGGTCATTGGTACTTCACGCTCAAAGATGACACCGCTCAGGTTCGCTGCGCGATGTTTCGCAACAGCAACCGCCGGGTAACGTTCCGCCCACAGCACGGGCAGCAGGTACTGGTACGCGCTAACATTACATTGTATGAGCCGCGTGGGGACTACCAGATAATCGTCGAGAGCATGCAGCCAGCTGGCGAAGGGTTGTTGCAGCAGAAATACGAGCAACTGAAGGCGAAGCTCCAGGCCGAAGGCCTCTTTGACCAACAGTTCAAACAGCCGCTCCCCTCACCTGCGCACTGCGTTGGGGTCATCACCTCGAAAACCGGCGCCGCGCTGCATGATATTCTCCACGTGCTGAAGCGTCGTGACCCTTCCCTGCCCGTGATTATCTACCCAACCGCCGTCCAGGGCGACGATGCGCCGGGACAGATTGCGCGCGCCATTGCGCTGGCGAACGCGCGGGGCGAGTGTGATGTACTGATTGTCGGTCGTGGTGGCGGCTCGCTGGAAGATTTATGGAGCTTTAACGACGAACGGGTAGCGCGGGCGATCTTTGCCAGCCGGATTCCAGTCGTCAGCGCCGTCGGCCATGAAACCGATGTGACCATCGCTGACTTCGTCGGCGATCTGCGCGCGCCAACGCCATCTGCGGCGGCCGAAATTGTCAGCCGCAACCAGCTTGAACTGCTGCGTCAAATTCAGCAGGGTCAGCAACGTCTGGAAATGGCGATGGATTACTATCTCGCCAACCGAACTCGCCGATTTACCCTGCTTAATCACCGCTTGCAACAGCAGCACCCTCAATTGCGTCTGGCCCGTCAGCAGACCGTGCTGGAACGACTGCGTCAGAGAATGAACGCCGCTCTTGAGAATAAGATCAAACAGGCAAATCAGCGTCAACAGCGCATGCTGCAGCGTCTGAATCAGCAAACCCCACAGCCGCGTATTCACCGCGCGCAAACACGTATTCAGCAACTGGAATACCGACTGGCGGACAATATTCGCTCGCGCATCAGCCAGCAACGCGAACGTTTCGGCAATGCGGTCACGCATCTGGAAGCCGTCAGCCCACTGGCAACGCTGGCGCGCGGCTATAGCGTCACTACCGCGACAGACGGCAAAGTGCTGAAGCAAACCAAACAAGTGAAGGCCGGTGATGTTCTCACCACCCGACTGTCAGATGGTTGGGTAGAGAGCGAAGTGAAAGGCGTAACGGCGGCAAAGAAAACGCGTAAGAAAAAGCCGGATTAAACCGGCGCAAACTCCACGCGTTTTTTCGAAATAAGGCCATGGCCGTTCTGGCAGAAATAATCCACTGCGCCGCAGGCTTTTAACACTTGCAGTGGCAGATGGCACTCCGGACAGCGCGCTTCTAACGGAATAACTTTTTTGCAGTTTTCACAGTGCGCCACACCGTTTTGCTGTTCCAGTTCTGCGTGACATTCCGGGCAGTTCATTGACATGATGACTCCTATAAAGGGCGTTCGGCTCTGCGCTAATTTTACCACGATACGCTTAGTGTGGGCCACGCAGCTGTTGCTGCAAGGTGAGTAATCGTTCAACCTCCTCCAGTCTGCGCTGCGTTGTGCGCCTCACCTCCTGTGGGTTGCGTTCAAACAGACTTTGCGCCCCCAGAATATGTTCCGCCAGACAATGGGCATAAATCGTGCCAGGAAGCTTCCAGCGACGCACAGCATCACCGTCAATCACTTCCAGTACATCTTCTGTACCGCGCCGATCATGACTGATGATACGACCATCGCTCAGATACAGACGCAAACCTTTTTGACCGCCAGTTGGACCCGCGTACTTATTCAGCCAGATATCCAGCGGTATGCCGCTAATCTGCCCCTGAAGATGAGCTTCACCCTCTGCCGTGGTCAGGTCACTCTGGGGGATATCACGCCCCAGACGGTCTTTAGCACTCACTAACCGCAGCACCATCTCATTATTCCCTCCCAGATACCGTACCGTTTCCCGCAGCATTGCTAACACGTGCGTACCGATATCCAGAATCACGCCATCCGGGTGGCGAAGTTCACGCGTGTCCGGTTCACCGGTGGCAAAGTTAAGCGCTATCGGCTCCCCTGCGGTGTTAAACCCGCTTGGCTCCTGCAAGAAACCTTCGATTTTCACAATCTCGGCAAAAGTGCTGACCAACCCTCGTTTCACCGTTTCGATGCGCGCCATCCAGTGGTCTAGCGCCAGCACGCGATCAGCAACGCCGGGTTGAACCAGCAGCATTTTCAGTTTTTCAATTTGGGAAAGCGTGGCGACAATAGGTTTTTCAACCACGATACGTGCAATGGGAGAGGCCAGGGATTGTTCAAGCACCTCAAGGTGATGTAGGGATGCGGTCGTGATAAACAGGGTATCAAGAGGCTGAGTAAGCAGCTCTTCGAGCGACGTACAACGCGTCACGCCTGCTGGCTGTTTTGTGGGTTGAACGTCAAATCCCACGCAGCGTAGTGAATCACCGAACATGTTACGTAATGCAGGCAAGTATGCCGTTTCAACGACTGCGCCAAGTCCAACAAACCCAAACAGCATGTTCTTACCTCGAAAATTAAATGGCCGGGACATAACGTCTGCCCCGGCACAATCGAAGTGTTATCAGGCGCTGGTCACCGGTTTAGTTTGTGTATTCTCCAGCATGCGACGAATCGGAACAATGAGGACGATCAGTACTGCAGCGCAGATCAGCAGCGCAATCGAACAGCGCGCGAAGAGATCCGGCAGCATATCCAGTTGGTCAGCCTTCACATGGCCACCAATCAGACCCGCGGCCAGGTTACCCAGCGCACTGGCGCAGAACCACAGACCCATCATCTGTCCACGCATTCTTTCCGGCGCCAGCAGCGTCATGGTTGCCAGACCAATCGGGCTCAGACACAGTTCGCCAAGCGTCAGCATCAGAATACTACCCACCAGCCAGAATGGCGAAACGCCTGCACCACCATTATTCAGCACGTTTTGCGCTGCCAGCATCATCAGGCCAAAACCCGCTGCGGCACACAGAATACCGATAACGAACTTGGTGATGCTGCTCGGGCGAATGTTCATGCTGGCAAGCTTCGGCCATGCCCAGCTGAACACTGGTGCCAGCAAGATGATAAACAGCGCGTTGATCGACTGGAACCACACTGCCGGGATTTCAAAATCGCCGATCATACGATTAGTGTAGTCGTTAGCGAACAGGTTAAACGACGTTGGTTTTTGCTCAAATGCCGACCAGAAGAAGGCCGCGGAAACCAGCAGAATAAAGCAGACCAACAGTCTGGCGCGCTCTTTACGGTTCAGCCCCGCAAAGACAAACAGGTAGATGAAGTAGAGGGCTACGGATGCCGCAATCACATACACCAGCACGCTGGCTACCGCGACCGGGTTAATCACAATCACGCCCTGCGCAATCAGCGTAACGATAACCGCCACACCCACAGCAAGCGCCAGCAGCCACGTGCCCACACCGTTACGCTTCACAACCGGGCTGTTCCAGGTAGAGTCCAGCCCGACTTCGCTGTCGTAGCGTTTCATCGCCGGAACAGCAAATACGCGGAAGATAATTAACGCGACCAACATCCCGATGCCACCGATTCCAAAACCCCAATGCCAGCCATGAGATTTAATCAGCCACCCGGAGATCAACGGCGCGATGAAGGAGCCCATGTTGATGCCCATATAGAACAGCGAGAAACCGCCATCACGACGCGCATCGCCTTTTTTATACAGCGTGCCGACCATCACCGAGATACAGGTCTTGAACAGACCAGAGCCGAGCACGATAAACATCAGGCCGATAAAGAACAGGTTGTCACCCATGATGGCCGAGAGCGCAATCGACAGGTGACCAAGTGCTATCAGGATGGAGCCATACCATACCGCCTTTTGTTGGCCGAGCCAGTTATCCGCCAGCCAGCCACCCGGCAACGCGGCAAGATACATCGTACCGGCAAAGATACCGACAATCGCCGAGGCATTTTCACGCGCCAGCCCCATACCGCCGTCATAAACGGTAGCCGCCATAAACAGGATCAGTAACGGACGAATGCCATAAAACGAAAAACGCTCCCACATCTCAGTAAAGAACAATGAGCCGAGCGGATAAGGATGACCGAAGAAAGTTCGGCTTTCTTTTTGATTAACAGAGGATTGCATAATTCTCCCGAAAAGATATGTCGTGTGCTTGTAAACACCGTGATGTACGCCGGCCAGTTACGTAGCTGGTCGATTTTTTACATACGGCGAAGAGTTATTTAACCATTTGATAACCTGACAGTAGTTTTGTCTAGTACCAACCGGGTGACTTTAAGATGAAAATTCGACAATTGTCTACTTTCTTAGATTTAAACTTGGTAAAAAGCGAATAGTCATTGACAGCAAACAGACAGGTACAGGAGAAAAAAAAGCCCGCGATTTACGCGGGCCTCTATCGCCATCAGCAAGGTTACTTACTTTTTTTGATGTGCTTAATCAAACGCTTACGCTTACGCATCTGCGTTGGTGTCAGTGTATTACGTTTGTTGGCAAACGGGTTTTCCCCTTCCTTGAACTGAATACGGATTGGTGTACCCATGACTTCCAGTGATTTGCGGAAGTAGTTCATCAGATAGCGCTTGTATGAATCCGGCAGGTCTTTCACCTGGTTACCGTGGATCACCACAATCGGCGGGTTATAACCACCGGCGTGTGCGTACTTAAGCTTCACACGGCGACCACGCACCAGCGGCGGCTGATGATCTTCTACTGCCATGGTCATGATGCGAGTCAGCATCGCGGTGCTGACGCGACGGGTTGAGCTGTCATACGCTTCGCGCACGGATTCGAACAGGTTACCTACACCGCTGCCGTGCAGCGCGGAGATAAAGTGAACACGGGCAAAGTCGATAAAGCCCAGACGGAAGTCCAGTGTCTCTTTTACCTGTTCTTTCACTTCCTGCGTCAGGCCATCCCACTTGTTGACGACGATAACAAGTGAGCGCCCACTATTGAGGATAAAGCCCAACAGCGAGAGGTCCTGATCGGAGATCCCTTCGCGAGCGTCAATCACCAGCATCACCACGTTGGCATCTTCAATTGCCTGCAACGTTTTGATTACGGAGAATTTTTCTACCGCTTCGGTAATTTTACCGCGCTTACGTACACCCGCAGTGTCAATCAGCACATATTCGCGCTCATCACGCTGCATTGGGATATAAATACTGTCACGCGTGGTCCCCGGCATGTCGTAAACCACCACGCGGTCTTCGCCAAGAATACGGTTAGTCAGTGTGGACTTACCTACGTTCGGGCGCCCGACAATCGCCAGTTTGATCGGCAGATCCTGCGGATTGAAGTCGTCTTCAGGCTCTTCTTCGCCGTTTTCCTCGGCTTCCAGTTTCGCCCAGTATTCCGCATCTTCATCCACTTCTTCCTGCGGTGCGATATCATCCATCCACGGCAGCAGAACATGCTCCAGCAGGCTGAGGACGCCGCGACCATGGGACGCCGCGATGGGGTAAATTTCGCCCAGCCCCAGTGAATAGAAATCGACAACAGCCTGATCCGGATCGAGTCCGTCAGTTTTGTTGGCAACAAGGAAGGTTGGTTTCTGGCGCGCACGCAGATGCTTGGCAATGGCTTCATCTGCCGGCATCAGGCCAGCACGCGCATCCACCATAAACAGCACAACGTCCGCTTCTTCGATAGCCAGCAACGACTGCTCAGCCATACGGGTTTCAACACCGTCTTCGGTGCCATCAATACCACCAGTATCAATGCAGATAAACTCGCGGCCTTCAATTTCCGCACGACCGTACTTACGGTCACGAGTCAGACCCGGGAAATCCGCAACCAGCGCATCTCGGGTGCGAGTTAGACGGTTAAATAACGTGGATTTGCCAACGTTAGGGCGCCCGACAAGCGCGACCACAGGTACCATGTTTAAAGCCTCATTTAAAAAATCATCAGACAACGGACGCTATTTTTGCGCCATTGTTAAAAACAGTAAAACGGCCCCTGCACCAGGAGCCGTTTTTCAAAGCGAGCGGCCAGGACGATTAACGCGTAATGGAGTACAGCGTACCGTCTTTCGCCTGGATCAGCAGTTTACCATCAGCAGCGACCGGCTCGGTCAGGAAACCTGAGCTATCGACTTTCTGCTGAGCGACAAAGCGACCATCTTCAACGTTAATCCAGTGCAGGTAGCCTTCGCTATCGCCTACGACCAGGTTACCGTTATACAGAGCCGGAGACGTCAGCAGACGGTGCAGCAGATCGCTTTGCGTCCACAGCGTCACGCCGCCGTCGGTGGTCAGCGCCAGCACACGGTCATTCTGATCAACCAGATAGATACGATTACCATCGACGATGAAATCATTCACCGAGCCGAGCTCACGTTTCCACATGATCTGGCCACTGCGCAGATCCAGCGCCGTCAGGTTACCATTATAAGCCAGTGCGTAAACTACGCCATTGACGATAACCGGCGTGGTATCGACATCACTCAGACGATCGATTTCGGTTGGGCCAGTGGCCTGAGAGATACGCTGCTGCCAAATCATCTGGCCCTGCTGCATCAGTACGGCACTTACGCGACCATTATCGCCACCCACAATAGCTGCGCCAAAGGCGGTCGCTGGAGCAGATTCGCCGCGCAGTGACAGAGAAGGCATATCGAGGTTAACGGTCCATTTGATGGCGCCATCAGCTTCGTTCAAGGCCTGCAACTGGCCGTTGCTGGTGTGGATTAACACCATGCCATCGCTCACCACCGGGCGAGACAGCGCTTCCCCGGCAACTTTCGTCTGCCATGCGGTTGTGCCGTCGCTGGTGTTCAGCGCATAAACTTGTGCTTTTTCGCTGCCAATATAAACATGGCCACCGGACACGGTGACTCCGCCAGAAAGCTGAGCAGATGCACGGGAGAACCAGCCGTCTTTCTCACCCAGATTAACAGACCAGACTTCTTTGCCGTCGTCTGCGTTCAGCGCTTTCACCACACCGGCGCGAGAGGCAGCATAGACCACGTTATCCGCCAATGCAGGATGAAGGTTGGAGTAGAAATCACCAATACCGTTGCCTACAGAAGTGCTCCAGGCAGTAGACGGAGTAAACTGGTTTTCGACCACCGGTAACGGGGACATCTTAACGACATCTTCTTCGCCACTAAACAGTGAACAGCCGCTCAATAGGGTAACGGAAAGCAGCCCTGGCAGAAGTAATTTACGCAATTGCATCGGGTCCCTCTCAGATGGACAAATTATTGATTTTCATCTGCATCATTTCGCTCAGAGCAGGAGAGGCATCGCTTTTCACACCCGCTTCCCATGCGCTACGCGCACCTTGTTTGTCGCCTTTGCTCAGCAACGCTTCACCACGCAGATCGGCCACAATTGCCGCCCACCCTTCACCTTTAATGGTATCGAGTGTTTTCAGCGCGGTATCAGCCTGCTTAAGCTGAACCTGAACACGAGCAAGACGCAGATTAAGCACCGCTTTGAGATTCTCATCGCTGGTGGCAGCCAGGCCTTGTTGTAACTGGGCCGCGGCTTTCTCTAGTTCGTTTTGGTCAACAAACTGCTGTGCCAGTTCCATTGACGCTAATGCGCCGTAAGTATTTTTGTTCTCTGCGGCAAATTTCTCTGCGGCAGGAATGCTATCAGGCTTACCTGCGCTAACCGCAGTCACCGTATTTTGATACGCCAGAGAAGCAGAGCGTGCGGACTCCGTCTGATGACTGGTCCAATAACGCCAGCCGACCAGCGCGCCAACCCCTAAAATTACCCCAACAACCAGCGCTTTGCCGTTTTCAGCAAAGAAGCGTTTTACCGCATCAACCTGGTCGTGTTCGTTCTCGTAAATTTCCACGCTGTCCTTCTCCTTAGCCCAGTAGAGTGCGCAAATGCGTGGCAACGCTATCCTGCGCTACTGCCGTTTGCTCACCAGAGCGCAAATCCTTCACTACAACGGTACTGTCAGCCACTTCGGACTCACCCAGTACCAGTGCAACGCGAGCGCCCCACTTATCGGCGCGGGCAAACTGTTTCTTAAAGTTGCCGCCGCCGTGGTTTGTCATCAGTTTCACACCAGGAACTTCATCGCGCAGACGTTCTGCAAGCCGCATTGCCGCCGACTGCGTGTCTGCCCCCGAAGCGACCAGGTATATATCGACAACAGGATCGGCGTTAAATTCCGGATTAACTGCCTGAACTAACAAAACAAGTCGTTCCAGGCCCATGGCAAAGCCTACGGCCGGCGTTGCGCGGCCGCCAAGTTGCTCTACCAGACCGTCATAACGGCCACCTGCACAGACGGTACCCTGTGAGCCCAGGCTGGTGGTGACCCACTCAAATACGGTGCGGTTGTAGTAATCAAGACCACGAACCAGACGCTGATTGACGGTGTAGGCAATACCTGCGGATTCCAGCAGTTTGCACAAGCCCGCAAAATGCTCGCGCGAGTCGTCATCCAGATAGTCGCCCAGCGCAGGCGCGTCGTTCAACAGCGCCTGTACTTCCGGGTTTTTGGAGTCGAGCACGCGCAGTGGGTTGGTGTACATGCGCCGCTTACAGTCTTCGTCCAGTTTATCTTTATACTGTTCCAGATAAGCGACCAGCGCATCGCGGTAGTTCGCACGGGCTTCAAGCGACCCAATGGAGTTCAGCTCAAGGCTGACATGCTGAGAAATCCCCAACGCACGCCACCAGCGGGCGGTCAGCAGAATGAGTTCAGCATCGATGTCCGGGCCTTGCAGGCCAAACACTTCGCAACCCAGTTGATGGAATTGACGATAGCGTCCTTTTTGCGGACGTTCGTGGCGGAACATCGGCCCGATATACCACAGACGCTGTTCCTGATTGTACAGGAGACCATGTTCGATGCCGGCGCGTACGCAGCCCGCAGTGCCTTCAGGGCGCAGGGTCAGGCTGTCGCCATTGCGGTCCTCAAAGGTATACATCTCTTTTTCAACGACGTCGGTGACTTCACCGATCGCGCGTTTGAATAACGGGGTCTGCTCTACAATCGGCAAGCGGATTTCACTGTAACCGTAGCTGCCGAGCACGTTTTTAAGAGTGCCTTCAATGCGCTGCCAGATGGCGGTTTCGCCAGGCAGATAATCGTTCATGCCGCGAATGGCTTGAATGTTTTTTGCCACGTTTATTCTCTTTATGGATATAAAAATGAACCCTCAGCGCTAACCCGGATAATACGGGCGCCATGCGGGTTCAATCATACACGGGAAGCACGCCGCTTCCCATCACGTTATTATTTTTCAAGCTGCTGCACGTCAATGCGTCGCGCTTCGTCGAGGATACTCGCTTTGGCGCGAATACGGGCTTCGAGCTGCGTGATCATGTCGTCGTTATCGAGTCGGTCCTTACGCACGCCGTCTTCATACAGGCCGCTTTTCTTGTTGCCGCCCGTCACGCCCAGCGTGGAAACCAGTGCTTCGCCAGGGCCGTTTACCACACAACCGATGATCGAAACGTCCATTGGCGTAATAATATCTTCCAGACGTTGCTCCAGCGCGTTCACTGTACCGATAACGTCAAACTCCTGACGCGAGCAGGTTGGGCAAGCGATAAAGTTGATGCCACGCGCACGAATGCGCAGCGATTTCAGGATGTCGAAGCCAACTTTGATCTCTTCTACCGGATCGGCCGCCAGAGAAACGCGCAGCGTATCGCCGATCCCTTCAGACAGCAGCAATCCTAAACCGATCGCGGATTTTACCGAGCCGCTACGCAGGCCACCGGCTTCGGTGATCCCCAGATGCAGAGGTTGATCGATCTGTTTCGCCAGCAGGCGATAGGATTCTACGGCAAGGAAAACATCAGACGCTTTAACGCTGACTTTGAATTGATCGAAGTTCAGACGATCGAGGTGATCCACATGGCGCATTGCGGACTCCAGCAGCGCTTGCGGCGTCGGTTCACCGTATTTTTCCTGCAGATCTTTTTCCAGCGATCCGGCGTTGACGCCGATGCGGATAGGAATGTTTTTATCACGAGCGCAGTCCACCACCATGCGAATACGCTCTTCATTACCGATATTACCTGGGTTGATACGCAGGCAATCAACGCCGTATTCCGCCACCTTCAGCGCGATACGATAGTCGAAGTGAATATCGGCAACCAGCGGGACATTAACCTGCTGTTTGATAAGCTTGAACGCTTCTGCAGCATCCATTGTCGGTACAGAGACACGAACAATGTCTGCGCCTACGCGTTCCAGCGCTTTAATCTGATTAACCGTCGCTTCCACATCCGTGGTACGCGTATTGGTCATCGACTGTACGGCGATGGGCGCGCCATCGCCGATCGGCACGTTCCCAACGTAAATGCGTGTCGATTTTCTACGTTGAATTGGAGCCTGGTTATGCATTAAAAAATCTCCCGCATTGCCGTCTGTTACTGAGCCGGTGATTGTTCGGCATTAACGGTCAGACGCGCAACCTGGTTAGTTCTGATAAAACGACTCAGGTCGACAGGTTTACCCTGGAACTGAATCTGCACTGCCGCCGGAGCGCCAATTTTCAGTTTATATGGCGCCTGACCGACCAGATTCAGATTGCCATCTTTACGCTGCATGCCGCTGAACAGTTTTTTACCGGTTGCGTCGGTCACTTCCAGCCAGCAATCAGCGGTGAAATTCATCACCAGCGCGTTAGGATCGCCAGCCGGTGTAGTGACGCCAGCCTGGTCAGTCGGCAGCGGTGCCGCTGTCGCCGGTGCAGTGGGTGTGGTCGCTGCAGTATCAACATTGGCCTGAGACGGAGCCACAACGGCGTTTTGATCTGCGCCAGAAGCCGGAGTCGCTGCGGTATCCGGCGTTTGAGCGGCATCATCCGGAGCCGGTGTACTGTCCTGGCTTGCAGAGGCGCTGGTATCCAGTGGCACACTCTGTGCGTTATCTTTACCAGCATTCAGCTCAGCAGAGGATTGATCGGCCATGGTGGTGATCTCTTCCTGCTGCGCTTTATGGTTCTGCCACCACCAGGCACCGGTCAGTCCGACAACGACAAACAGTACCAGCCAGGTAAAGGTCATTAGCCAGCCGTCGCGTTTCTTACGACGCTTACCGAGCGAAAAACTTTGCATCGGTGCGACGTTGGCAGGACGAATCGGAGCCTGTTTTTCCAGCCCTGGCAACAGTTCTTCTTCAGGAATATGCACCAGACGCGCATAAGAACGGATATACCCGCGCAGGAATGTTGAAGCGAGATCGGCTGGTGCCTTATCTTCTTCAATATCGCGTACCGTGGAAACCTTCAGGCAGAGTCGTTCCGCGACCACCTGTTGGCTGAATCCGAGTTGTTCACGGGCATTGCGCAGACGAACGCCGGTGGAGAGTGCTTCATTTTTGTCGTGCGTGGCTTCAGTATTCATTCGCTACAGCTGCGTAATATTTGGGTTCTGATGCCGGCGAGCCACAATGCTCACCCACACCGCGAAACATCTGGTCAGTTAACCTTCGTCAGACAGTATAAAACCGTCAGACCATCAATGACAAAACAGCGTAAACCTGAGGGCTAAACGCTTGTTGCGCCGTTACATACTGCCTTAAAGTCGACAAAAACGCACCGTTATTATTGACCTGACGACAACAACAAAGAACCTCATCTGGTTTACGTTGCACTACGGTACATGAATTATACCGTAGTGCACTCAACATCAAACGGTCTTGATGTCGATAGCATCACCCTGCATACGCTTACGCAGAGTACGCTTGGTACGGTCAATAACGTCGCCCGCCAGCTGACCGCAGGCTGCATCGATGTCATCGCCTCGTGTTTTACGCACGATGGTGGTGAAACCATAGCTCATCAACACTTTGGAGAAACGATCGATACGGCTGTTGGAGCTGCGACCATACGGCGCGCCCGGGAACGGGTTCCACGGGATCAGGTTGATCTTACACGGCGTATCTTTCAGCAGTTCTGCCAGCTGATGAGCATGCTCAGTGCCGTCATTGATGTGATCTAACATCACATACTCAATGGTCACACGGCCCTGATTCGCATTGGATTTCTCCAGATAACGGCGCACAGCCCCGAGGAACGTTTCGATATTGTACTTTTTGTTGATAGGTACAATTTCGTCACGAATTTCATCATTTGGCGCATGCAAAGAAATCGCCAGCGCGACGTCGATCATATCGCCCAGTTTATCCAGCGCAGGGACAACGCCCGAAGTGGACAGCGTAACGCGACGCTTGGACAGCCCAAAACCAAAGTCGTCCAGCATGATTTCCATCGCCGGAACGACGTTGGTCAGGTTAAGCAGCGGCTCGCCCATCCCCATCATCACCACGTTGGTGATAGGACGCACGCCCGTTGCTTTCACCGCGCCGACGATTTTCGCCGCACGCCAGACCTGACCAATGATTTCCGACACTCGCAGGTTACGGTTAAAGCCCTGCTGCGCCGTAGAGCAGAATTTACACTCTAATGCGCAACCGACCTGTGAAGAAACACACAGGGTGGCGCGATCGTCTTCCGGGATATACACGGTTTCTACGCGCTGATCGCCAACCGCGATGGCCCATTTGATCGTACCGTCAGAGGAGCGCTGCTCTTCCACCACTTCCGGGGCGCGAATTTCAGCCACTTCTTTCAGCTTGTTACGCAGCACCTTATTGATGTCAGTCATGTCATCAAAGTTGTCGCTGCAATAGTGGTACATCCACTTCATGACCTGATCGGCACGAAACGGTTTTTCGCCCATCTCTTTGAAGAATTCGCGCATTTGCTGACGGTTCAGATCCAGCAGGTTAATTTTTCCATTTTTATTTGGAACCGCAGGAATGACGACTTCAGAGGTGTTAACTAATTCAGACATAATTTTTTCCGGCCTCGTTGTTACACGTTGTGGCCCGTGGAGGGTTAAAAAGAAACGCCCCGGCAAGCGATCTGCTCTTCCGGGGCGTTGCATTGTACAAAGTCTGGCGCAGGGATGCCACGTTTGCACGAAGCATTAGCGAAAATAATATGTAAATCGCTAATTCATCTCCAAAGGATTTCACGTCGCAGGAAGGCGGCAAGTTCAAGCATCCCCGGGAGCATAGAAAACTATGTGACCGGGGTAAACGAATGCAGCCAACGCATCTGCAACGTGAAAGACGCGGGAGATTAGCGAGTGCGCGGGCAAACCTCGCCTTCCCCAAAGAAATAGGCGATTTCACGCGCCGCAGATTCAACGGAGTCAGAACCATGGGTGCCGTTCTCAGTAAAACTGTCAGCGTAATCTGCGCGCAGCGTACCTGCCAGCGCATTTGCCGGGTTGGTTGCACCCAGCAGATCGCGGTGGCGCTGTACGGCATTTTCGCTTTCCAGCACAGAAACAACGATCGGACCAGAGGTCATGAATTCAACCAGACCGTCAAAGAACGGCTTGCCATCATGCTCGGCGTAGAAGCCGCGTGCCTGCTCAACGGTCAGGTGCAGCATTTTAGTACCGACAATCTTGAACCCTGCTGCTTCAAAGCGCGCAAAGATGCTCCCAATAACGTTTTTTGCCACCGCGTTTGGTTTGATGATGGAAAAAGTACGTTCAATAGCCATGATTACCTCTGAAAAAGATGTTTTGTTGTGGTTTACCTGGCGCGGATTATAAAGAGCATCCCGGCAATTGACTATTGACGAAGATAACATTTCTTTAAAATAAGATGAATTTTAGCAACAAACAGTAACCAACTGGTCTACTGCAACGAAAATCTCACCGCCGCCACCTGTCCGGCGTCATCCATCACCAGCAGTTGATAATCCCCTTTAGTCGCCAGCCGTAGCGTAAGACGACGTCCGCGTTCATCCAGCCTTTCACCGTTAAGAAACCACCAGCGTTCACCGCTCCCACCGCTGGTTTGCACCGGCAATGAGGCTTGAGCAGAACCGGGTAAACGCTTCACAATCGCGCCATCACGAATGCCTGTCAACTGCAACGGCTGCGAAGCATCCTGTCCCAGCGGCGGACACGTGGCAGAAACCGGCGGTAGCCTTGCCCCACGGCGCTCTGACTCCGGTAACCATGGCTCCAGCGGCAACGGCCAGACGATTAACGTTTGCTCGTGCGCCTGGGGGCAATCCGCCGCCACACGTTTGCCATCATCATCCAGCCAGACAGGAAAACGAATGCCATTAACCCCTTCCTGCTCGGGCAATAATAACGTTGGCGGCTGACTGCCATCCAGTAACCAGGTTGCCAGACGGCGACGGCAGTTGCTGTCACTGGGGGCAAGAGATTGCCCGCCCGGCCAGCACACCACACCGCGACTCACGGATTCAGGGCGTGGATCTTCCGGCTGATTTGTCCCGCGAGAGAGCAAAAGATTGTTGACCTGATTGAGCAACGGCACGGCGCTGGCAAAACCAAACTGTCCCACCACCGGCGTACCGTCTGGCCTGCCGGTCCAGATGCCAATCACATAACGGGCGTTAACACCAATCGCCCACGCATCGCGATAGCCATAGCTGGTGCCCGTTTTCCACGCCAACGGCACCACGCGGCTCAGCGCGTTATCCGGCAGCGGTTGCGCTTCGTCAGCCATAATGCGGCGAATAATCCACGCCGCGCCCGCCGACATCAACGGACGTTCCAGCAGCGGATCGTCTGGCTGCAGACGCAGTTTTCCCGCTTTTCCCTGGCGGGCAAAGGCGCTGTACGCTGCGGCCATATCTTCCAGCCTTGCCCCCGCACCACCTAAAATCAGCGACAGATTCGGTGCGGCCCCTGCGGGAAGATACAGCGGTAAGCCGACGTTACGTAACGATGCGGCAAAACGCTTCGGGCCATAGGCTTCGAGTACCTGCACGGCGGGTAAATTCAGCGAGCGCACCAGCGCTTCGCTCATGCTCACCGGGCCATGAAAACCGCTGTCAAAATTCCCTGGTCGATAATCCCCGGTTCGCCGCGGTACATCCTGCAACAATGAAGCCGGATGAATGAGTCCGTCATCCAGCGCAAGACCATAAACAAACGGCTTTAGCACCGAGCCCGGCGAACGGATCGCATTCACCATATCCACATGACCAAAACGGGAGTCGTCATTCATATCTACCGAGCCGACCCAGCCACGCACGCTCATATCGGTGTGATCGACCACAATCATCGCCAGCGAACTGCGCGCAGGTAAGCGCCCTTTCCAGTTTTGCGCCAGCTCTTCCAGTTGACGCTGCAATCCGGCATCAAGGGTAGTCACGATTTTATCGCTTCGGCTTTTTCCCAGCATCATACGCGAGAATAACGGTGCTAACTGCGGCATTTGCCGGGGCGCCAGCCAGACCGGTTCTTCACGCGACTCCTGCACCTGTCTGGCAGGCCAAATGCCCTGGGTCGCCATACGTTCGAGCACTTTATTACGCGCCGCTTCAGCGCGGTCCGGCCAGCGATCCGGGCGCAGGCGGCTCGGTGCCTGCGGCAGCACGGCCAGCAGCGCGGCATCGGAATAACTCAATTGCGCGGGTGATTTACCAAGATAAGCCCAGCTTGCCGCCCCCACGCCCTGCAGCGTACCGCCGAACGGCGCACGGTTGAGATACAGTGTCAGGATGTCGCGTTTGGAGAGATGCCATTCCAGCTGCAATGCGCGCCAGAGCTGGCGAAACTTGCCGCCGAAGGTTCGCGGATGGGGATCGAGTAATCGTGCGACCTGCATGGTGAGCGTACTGCCGCCCGAAACCACACGCCCAGAGGAGAGGTCTTGCCATGCCGCGCGCAGTACTGAAAAAGGATTAACACCAGGATGTTTCCAGAACCAGCGGTCTTCGTAGTTAATTAACGCCTCAAGGTAGCGGGGCGACACCTCATCAATCGTTACCGGATACCGCCAGATACCATCCGCATCGGCGAAGCGCCAGAGCGGCGTACCATCATAGGCCACCACGACACGCGCCGGATCGACTTCGTGAAGCGGCAGCGGCCAGATTTTATCTGCCACCCAAACCGCCGCCGCAAGCAGTAGAGCAACGGCTGCCAGCCGGAACCAACAGCCGCGTTTACCCAACCCGCGCATCATTTACGGTCTGACAATCAACAGTCCCTCTGTCGCACCGGTCGAGCGCCACTGCGGAACATACATTGACTCCACCTGCGGCACAGGAACCTGATAGGTCCCCGGCGTTACCGCCCGCGCCAGATACACCAGCGTCACCGGCTGTCCTTCGTTAACCGCCACCGCGGCGACAAAGCGATCGTCACGGAACTCAACGTGCTGGATATCCGCCTGCTGCATCTGATTGAGCAGATTCGCCACTTCGCTGCCGCTGTCCTGCAGGCTGGCGCTGCCGTTGGCCAGATTCTGGTTTTCCAGTTCCAGGCCCGCTGGCAGTAAGTCGACCACCAACGCATCCGGTACGTTCTGGCTGGCTTTCACCTCCAGCCAGACCAGCACCAGTTCGCCGCTGCGCAGAGAATCCAGCGATTTGCTGTTCCCGTCGAGCCCCAGGATCTGACGCTCAATATGCAAAACGTTGCTGACAGGCGTTGGCGAGGTTTGCGGATAACCGCTCACATCCAGACGCAACCACAGAGGCAGATTACCGGTATTGTTCACGCTCAGCGTAGACAGCGCATCGGCATCCAGATTACGCGTCTGTGATTTCTCCCCGGCTAACGGTTGTTCAGAGAGTGACGTTTGCGCCTGCCACGTACCAGGCAAATCCTGTAACGTACGCGCGGCAAGGAACAGCGCATTATTTTCCTGAGTCGAGAGCCAGCGCTGTCCAAAGGCCTGTTCTGACAACGTGTTCAGCAGCGTATTCTGCACGTCAGGTTTGATCTTGTTCTCTTCGAGTAAGGCCAGCATCAACGCGTTATCCCGTAACGCACTGCCGTAATCCGCCATCCACTGTTGCGTATTGCGGCGCGGTGTATTCAGGGCCAGCGTCAACGCCTGTTCACTGCGGTTGGCATCGCCCATGTTTTTCAGCGCGATCCCCAGTTGTAACAGCGGTAAACCAGAGGCTGCTTGCGCACGACGCTCCCAGATCTCACGCAATGCGCCGAGCGGAGCTTTTTGCTGATGCGCCAGAACCAACGCGGCGTAGGCTTGTACGGCAAACCGGCTTGCTGAAGAGTCGTCGGTATAGCGAATCGACATCATGCCCGGATCCTGCAAATAGCGCAGTAGCCGCTCGTTGCCCCGGTTAATCACCTCTACCGGGACACTGTAGCCCTGTTCATTTGCCCGGACGAGGAAATCCATGACATACGCGGTCAGCCAGTACTCTTCCGACCCGTTTTTATCCCACAGCGCGAAACCGCCGTTATCACGCTGCATCTGCACTAAACGGGAAATCCCAATATCGACTGCCGCGCGACGTTTTTCATCGCTGTCGCCTACAATACCTAACGCCTTCAATTGCGCAGCGTTGGTGTATAAGGATGGGAACAACCCGCTCGCCGTTTGCTCAAGGCAACCGTAAGGGTAAGCTTTCAGTTCACGGATGTAGCGCGCCAGATTCAGCGGCGGTTTACCACTGAACAGCAGTTGTCCCTGCATCGTCGCTGGAGAGAAATTCGTCAGTTCTTCGCCCGGAAGTTGCCAGCTTGCGCCCGGCTGAAGTGCGACACCGTTATTAACGGTTTGCGCCGGGAACGCCGGACGCACGCCAATCTTCCACTGTTTATGCTGAACAGGCAGCGTTTCACCCGGTAAAGTCAGACCGCTAATTTTTGCCTGAATTTCGCCATCGCCAAACCCCTCCCGCGCGCGCACCGGAATAAACAGCGTAGTCCTTACGCCTGGCGCCAGATTTACCGGCGCGGGATCTTGCCCCATCAGCTCCAGTAAACCATTGGCCGCGAGCTTAATATTCAGCGTTTGCGGTTTGTCAGTCAGGTTAGTCACGTCCAGCGTCAGGCGCGAGGTATCGCCTCCCGCCAGAAAACGCGGCATATTCAGTTCAGCAATTACTGGCGCGGCAACAATCACCTTGCTTTCGCTGCTGCCAAAGTCATCCGCCGTCCAGGCTTGCGCCATCACCCGCAGCTCGCCGTTAAAATCACCGATAGGTAACGTCACCGTACCTTCGCCCTGCTCATTAAGCGTGACCGGCAGCGCCTGTTGCGCCACGATATTGACGTGATTAACCGGTGGCTTACCACCGCGTTTTAATTCATCGCCATCACCACCAAAACGCAGCGCCGCCAGGCGTCCTTGCCCTTCGATCACCTGGCCGTAAATATCATAAATATCCGCGCCATAGCGTTTTTGCCCGAAAAACGCCTGCCACGGATCCGGCGTGGCGTAATCGGTAATATTCAGCACTCCGCTGTCAACGGCAGAGACCAGCACGTTAACCTGTTTTGGTACGTCGCCATTTTTGACGCTGGCTTTAATCTTGACGGTCAACGGCTGGTTTGGACGTATTTTCGACGGGTTTTCCAGCGCCAGCGCCAGACGACGGTTTTCGTCACCTAACGGCAAATGCAGTAAACCGACCGCACGTTTTGGCGTTGCCGAACGGGACTTGTCGCCAGGACGAACCACCAGCGCACTAAGATACAAATCGTGGCGATTCCAGGTTTTATCGATTGGGATGGAGATATCGAGACCATCCGCCGGTACGTCTATTTCTTGCCACCACAGCGGGCCTTCGCTGGATTCCACCATCGCATAACCTTTGCCAGCAGCGGGAGCGGCAACGTGCAGCTTCATGGTATCACCGGGACGATAGCTGGGTTTGTCCAGTTTCAGCGTCACGCGATCGGGACGCACAGCCCCACTGCCGTCGCTATTATCCTGCCAGCTATAACCGGCCCAGAAGCGTACGCTGCTCACCGCATCATTAGGGGCTTTCACTTCCAGACGATAGGCGCCCCACTCAACCGGGAAGCTGACTTTACCGGTTTCATCGGCCTTAAGATCCAGAGTCTGCTCACCTTCAACCAGATCCTTTTGATCGAACTGTGATTGCCAGCCCTCGCCTTCAGACCAGTTCCAGTAATAATCTCGTCGCTCGCGGATCAAACGCACCTGCAAACCCGACACCGCTTTTTTCTCGCCTTGCGCATCGGCATACACAATGTCGAAAGCGGCGTTGCTGTTTTCATCAACGATAGGCTGATTCACGGTGGTATCGGTGCGGTAGTCATAGACAGCTTTTGCCGCAAACTGCGGACGAATACCCGGCAGCGTATCCGCAGGCCAGATGGCTTGCTCAACCCGACGCGTCACCGGGCGGCCACCTGACTCCAGCAGGCTGGCTTGCAGGATCACCTGTAACGGCGAATGCGTCTCCTGCCATTGGCTGTTGGTGGTCACTTCGCCGCGTCCGTGGTCATCCAGCGTAAGCTGAAC
The DNA here is from genome assembly GCF_014104295.1 of Citrobacter sp. RHBSTW-00029. Lineage (NCBI taxonomy): Bacteria > Pseudomonadati > Pseudomonadota > Gammaproteobacteria > Enterobacterales > Enterobacteriaceae > Citrobacter > Citrobacter sp. RHBSTW-00029. The sequence continues at coordinate 642,589 of NZ_JABXRT010000001.1, read as the reverse complement.
TTCATCGAGGCTGCGGGAAAGGTTTTCTTCGGCGATATTCCCAAACTGGAAGCCCGGTAACGCCTGTACCGCATCCCGCAATGGACGCAGATAAAGCTGGCCTTGCAGCGCATTGCCGTTGGCGGGCGCGCCGTACAGGTAGTAGCCCACCACCGAGAACTTCACTTCATCAGTTGGCTCCACCGGCATCTTACTAGCGGCGAGGTTAAGCGCCATCCGCTCCGGCATAAAATCCTCGACGTGGAAATCCCACATCCGCGACTGGTTGTCGCCAGTATTGGCACGAATATGCCACATGCCGGTTGGCGCGCTGCTGTCCAGCGGCCAGCTAAAACGGTACAGGCCGTTTTCCGGTTGGCTAACTACCGAGCGTAATACCTGTCCGTCGGGTTTCACGACTTCCAGCTTCACCGGTTGGTCGGGCAATGTTTTGCCGTCGCTGTCACGCAGTAATCCGTTGAGGATCACCGTTTCGCCAGGACGGTAGAGGTCACGAGGACCGAACATAAAGAACTGTTTGCTGTATCCCGGTGCACCGGCAATATCAAATTCAGCCAGATCCAACGCCGGGAGCTTCAGGTCCAGCAGCGTGGTTTGCCCATCTTTGCGGGCCAACAATAAGGCGGCATCTTTATCCGTCTCGAGCTTCACGTGTCCCTGCGCATCGCTGGTCGCCTGCGCCAGCGTCTGCCCTTTCTCATTGAGTAAGGTGACCTCAATAGCCTGCTGCGCAGCGCCATTTTCCAGACTCTGCGTAAAGACATCCAACTGGTTATGATAACGGTGCGCAGACACACCAATATCGCTGAGCGTGAACAGCGTGGCGGCATTGCTATAGTTGTACTGCCCGGCCTGGTTCATCACCGCAATGTAAACGCCCGCCTGCTGTAGCGGCTTAATATCGCTAAGCAGCAGCAGCAGTTTCTCGCGGGTATTGCGCGCAGGATTAAGGTCAAAGCGCCCGGTATAAACCAGTTCCGCCATTTTCAACAGATTGTCTGACTCCCAGTTTGACAGCGAATTACGATATTCCCACTGGCTGACAAATGCACCGAGCGACTCGGGCTTCACGCGAAAGAAGTTCACATCCACGCTGTTGACGTTAAGGGCCATCACCGGCAGCCCTTCAATCACTTTTCCCGGCAGCAGCGAGCCGCGACTGGCAAACCCTACGCTTGGCTGGACGTCGCGAGTGGTAATGTTTTTTTCATAATCAATAGCGAACGTCGCTTTATTCAGCGCCAGCAAATCACGCTCAATGGTAACGACCAGTTCCCGGTTAGGTTCGAGATGGCGTAAGCGCAGCTCTTTCAGGTTTGGCGCCAGCTCCCAGGCCCCATCCACTTTGCCGCTTTTTTTATCGACAGCGTGCAGTACGCGAGAAAAATTTTGTTCAGGATCGAGAGGAATAGAAAAAGTCAGCACCAGCGTCGCCGCACCATCCAACTGGAGTTCTGAGGCATCCAGCAGCGTCAACGGCTTGCCCTGGCTTTGCTGCATCAGCTTTTGTAATTGCGCCGGATCTTTTGCCGGCGTGGTCTGTGGGGCGGGCGTATCATTTTTTGCCGTCGTCGACGGCTTATCGTTATTATCGCACCCCGCCAGCGCCAACATCAGCATACAGGCCACTACGCGTAAATGTTTCATTTTTCATCCCTGGCCGTAGTGGCCCGTTAGCTACGTAGAACAACTATTATGCGTCAGATTTCCGGCGGTGGAAGTCAGTAACTGAACAACGTTGTCTTAATTTTAGTGATTAATGTGGATTCACCTGACAAATCAGCCTGTTTTACTTGTCGCTTTACGGTAAACATCCGACAATTTGCCAAAACCTGGTAAAAATGGAGATGCCTATGACCACCGCCTTCTTTGTCGCTGCCGACTGGCTTGCCGAACACATTGACGACCCGGAAATACAAATTCTTGATGCCCGGATGGCACCTCCAGGACAGGAAGATCGCGATGTTGGCGAGGAGTATCGTGCGGGCCATATTCCTGGCGCAGTCTTTTTTGATATTGAAGCGCTTTCAGATCATACCTCACCGCTACCGCATATGATGCCGCGCCCGGAAGCTTTTGCCGTTGCGATGCGCGAGCTGGGCGTTGATCAAGATAAGCATCTGGTTATCTACGATGACGGTAATCTGTTTTCCGCGCCACGCGCATGGTGGATGCTGCGGACATTTGGCGTCGAAAATGTCTCCATTCTGGCGGGCGGTCTGGCAGGCTGGAAGCGCGATGATCTAATGCTCAAGGAAGGCGATGAGGATTTACCTGAGGGTGAATTTAACGTGGCCTATACGCCTGACGCAGTAGTGCGCGTTACCGATGTACTGCTGGCCAGTCATGAAAAAACGGCGCAGATCGTCGATGCCCGTCCGGCTGCGCGTTTTAATGGCGAAGTTGATGAGCCGCGTCCAGGTCTGAAACGTGGTCATGTGCCGGGTGCGCTTAACGTACCCTGGACAGAGCTGGTTCGTGACGGCGAACTGAAAACCACCGATGAACTGGATGCTATTTTCTTCAGCCACGGCGTGAGCTTTGACCGCCCTATTATTGCCAGTTGCGGCTCCGGCGTAACGGCTGCCGTCGTGGTGCTGGCACTTGCCACGCTGGGCGTTTCTAACGTCGCATTGTATGACGGCGCATGGAGCGAGTGGGGTGCTCGCAACGATTTACCGGTAGAACCATCTGAGGCTAAATAAAATCTGATTTATTCATCTTTTTCGTCCACAAAAAAACCGCTCAAATGAGCGGTTTTTTTGTGCTGGTCCGGTTCGCGGCCTTTCCAGCAGGCTGTGTTGCCATAGCAACGCAGGCACATCGTAGCGAATTAATACTCCCTTTTAAGGGAGAAAAAGTCAAGTTGATTAGCTGCAAAATTATTCAGTATATGAGGTATTATCCTCCGTGGCCCTTTTCGCCGCCTCGCAAGCGGGCACTGGTCTTGGGAAAGGACTTTTCATGGCCGTAAGCGCAGGCACATCGTAGTGCTTGCTATCACGGCATGATCGCCAGTGGTGCTGTCGTGATGCGGTCTTCGCATGGACCGCGCAATGAAGATACGGTACTTCTGTATCGTGCTTGTTGTATCTGGTGCATTGTGTCTTCACGGGGATCGGAGTTACTCAGGTAATTCTGCACGCGTGACGCTCAGCGCCCAGGGCAAGTAAGCCAGGTAGCCGCCTTTCGGGGCGGCTTTCCTTCACTTAGATAATCCGGTTCTGTTTAAAGTCGCGCAGGAAACCGCCCCAGCGACGTTCGTAGAACGGTGCGATGTGCTCAGTGATAAAGTGGCTCACGCCCTTCTCACCTTTCCTCACCTGGCAGATGTCAATGGGTTCATCACCCGGCAGTGTATCGGTCGCGACGCTGCCCGCAGCGTGGATGATCTCTTCAATATCCCCTTCCGCTTCAATACCAATCAGCAGATTCGGCTGGGCTTCCGCGCTTTCTTTGATTGAGCAGAGAAACGCGCGTTTTACCGGCTTAATGGTTTTAAACAGCGTAGTCAGCGAGTCAATCATCTGCGCCGGAGGTTCAGCGACTTCAGAGAGGATCAGCGATTCACCGCCTTCCAGTACTTCCTGGGTGCTGAGCGGATTCCCCTCTTCCCCCATCAGCAGGCTGATTTCACGCGGCATAAATTCTTTGCCGGTCGGCAGTTTCGCGTTGAGAAACAGCGTTTCGCCGAGCGTCATTTCAAACAATGTACGCACTGGCATGACGACAAATGCCTGCTCATCTTCAACCGCCTGCTGCAGAGCTTCCAGGGAGGTGAAGAACGGGATCACGGTGGTGCCGTCTTCTTTTTCCCAGTGCTGAAGATCGAGGGCGCTGTCTTCAACCACCGCCTCGCCTTCTGCGGCAGTACCCGGCACCCAGACGGTAGACTCCAGTAAAGTACGGAAAAATGCCGGACGATGCGCAGGCTCTGTCGCCGCTTGCTCCAGCAGGGTTTCTAATTCGTTTTTTGTTTCAGACATAAGAACCACAAATTGGATGAGTACGTGTAGGCCGAATGCGCAAAACGCTATCCGGCCATACAGTCATAAATTACGCGGTCAGCAGGTTGGCAATCGTGCGCACACCCAGACCGGTTGCGCCCGCAGACCACTGCTCAACCGGCGCTTTGCGATAGGTTGCAGAGCAGTCGATGTGCAGCCAGCCCTGCTGATAGTTTTCCACGAAATGGGACAGGAAGCCCGCCGCAGTGCTGGCACCCGCCGGATAAGCCGCGCTGCCGGTATTATTCAGCTCGGCAAAGTTAGACGGCAGCTGGCTACGGTGGAACTCTGCCAACGGCAGACGCCAGAACGGTTCGTTTTCTTGCGCCGCACTTGCCAGCAGGCGAGCAGCCAGTTGATCATCAAAGCTAAACAGCGCGTGGTAATCGTTGCCCAGTGCCGTTTTCGCCGCGCCAGTCAACGTGGCAGCATCAATGATCAATTCTGGTTTTTGCGCGCTGGCGTCAATCAGGCCATCGGCCAGTACCAGACGTCCTTCGGCATCGGTATTCATTACTTCAACTTTTTTACCGTTGCGATAGTGAATAATATCACCGAGCTTAAAGGCGTTGCCGCTGATCAGGTTATCCGCACAGCACAGGTACAGCTTCACACGCTTGTTCAGGCCACGGGTGATGGCGAACGCCAGCGCGCCGGTCACCGTTGCTGCACCGCCCATATCAGACTTCATCGAGTCCATAAATGCGCTTTGCTTGATGCTGTATCCGCCGGAATCAAAGGTAATTCCCTTGCCAACCAGACAGGCATAAACCGGCGCTTCTTTATCGCCAGTTGGATTGTAATCCAGCGCCAGCAGTACCGGAGGACGTTCAGAGCCACGACCTACGGTATGCAATCCCATGTAGTTCTGCTCGCGCAGATCTTCGCCTTTAGTGATCCGGTAAGAGACGTTATCGCAGGCAACAGAGCACAGCATGTCTACTGCGCGTTGCGCCAGCTGTTCCGGGCCCAGCTCTTCTGCCGGGGCGTTAATGGTATCGCGCACCCAGTCAATAATTTTCAGGCGGTTATCCAGCTCTTTGCGCTGCGCCTCATCCAGAGCGGCCCACTCAACTTTGCGGGTGCCTTTTGGTCCTTTGTAGCCCTGCCAGAACACCCAACTACGTTCGGTATCCCAGCCTTCACCATCCAGTTGGACATGTTTAATACCCAGGCCGTCAATTTTACGGGCGGCGCGCTGGATAAGGCCGAGGTCATCTTTTCCGTTCAGGTGCAGGGTAATACCGTCATTATTAATGCTGTATGTCGCCTTTTCACCCCAGCGGGCATCGGCGGGTTGCGTGGAAAGCGTAATTTTCATGGCTTCTGTCATTTTATTTATCCTTATTTTCGCGCATACAGGAAAACGGGCCGCCCGTGGGCAGCCCGTTGACTTATTCGGCTTCGTCCAGCCAGACCAGCAAAATGGCCTCAAGGATTTTTTCGTTCGATGCCTGTGGATCATCATCGAACTCTTCCAGGTCACAGATCCACTGGTGCAGATCGGTGAAACGAACGGTCTTGGGGTCGAGATCGGGGAACGCGTCGTACAGCGCTTCGCCGATTTCACGGCTATCGGTCCACTTCAGTCCCATACTACCCTCTGTTAATGCTCACGTGCATGATTGATTGTGTAACGTGGGATTTCGACCACTAAATCGTCCTCGGTGACACGTGCCTGACAGCTTAAACGGCTCTCCGGCTCCAGTCCCCAGGCTTTATCCAGCATGTCGTCTTCTTCTTCTGTGCTTTCCGGCAAAGAATCAAAACCTTCACGTACGATGCAGTGGCAGGTTGTGCAGGCACAGGATTTTTCACAGGCGTGTTCAATCTCGATACCGTTACGCAGGGCAACGTCAAGAATGGTTTCGCCGGTCTCAGCTTCCAGAACTGCGCCATCGGGACAGAGATCCTGATGAGGCAAAATAACAATCTTTGGCATATTAAACCTCGTCCACGGAATGGCCTTTCAGCGCGCTACGGACGGATTTGTCCATGCGGCGAGCGGCGAATTCCTGGGTTTGTTTGTCTACGTTTTTAATGGCTTGTTCTATCGCGTCAACATCGTCACCCTGTGCAACCTCGCTCAAGTGCGCGGCGGCGGTGTCGATAGCCTGACGTTCTGCGGCGCTTAACAGCGCGGCATCAGCGTTCAGCGCACCGGATAAACTTTCCAGTACGCGTGCCGCTTCGACTTTCTGTTCTGCAAGCCAACGGGCTTTAACGTCCTGCTCGGCAAAACTCATCGAATCCTGAATCATGGAGGCGATTTCACTGTCGGTCAGACCGTAGGACGGTTTAACCTGAATTGAGGACTCAACGCCGGTGGATTTCTCCATGGCGGTGACGCTCAGCAGACCATCGGCGTCCACCTGGAAGGTCACGCGGATATGCGCGCCGCCTGCTGGCAGCGCCGGAATACCGCGCAGCGCAAAACGCGCCAGTGAACGGCAGTCCTGTACCAGCTCACGCTCGCCTTGCATCACGTGAATGGACATCGCGGTTTGGCCATCTTTAAAGGTGGTAAAGTCCTGCGCGCGCGCCACCGGAATCGTGGTGTTACGTGGGATCACTTTCTCCACCAGACCGCCCATCGTTTCAAGGCCGAGCGACAGCGGGATAACGTCCAGCAGCAGCATTTCGCTGTCCGGTTTATTGCCGACCAGAATATCCGCCTGAATTGCCGCACCAATGGCGACCACTTTATCCGGATCAATAGAGGTCAGCGGCGTACGGCCAAAAAATTCACCAACGCGTTCACGCACCAATGGCACGCGAGTTGAACCACCGACCATCACCACTTCCAGCACATCCTGCGGCTCCACGCCCGCATCTTTCAGCGCGCGACGGCAGGCCAGCAGCGTACGCTTGACCAGTGCGGAAATGAGTTCATTAAAGATTTCACGGGTGATTTCACCCTGCCATCCCGCCACGTTAACTGTTACAGAATCAGCGTCGCTAAGCGCGATTTTCGCTGCAATAGCGGCATCCAGCAGTTCGCGCTGTACGCGGTTATCGCTACGATCGGCAACACCCGCCTGCTCGCGAATGTAATCCGCCAGCAGATGGTCAAAGTCGTCGCCGCCGAGCGCGGAATCACCGCCGGTCGCCAGCACTTCGAATACGCCGCGACTCAGGCGCAGAATAGAAATATCAAAAGTACCGCCGCCAAGATCGTAGACCGCAATCACGCCTTCCTGACCGGAGTCCAGACCATAGGCAATCGCAGCTGCGGTCGGTTCGTTCAGCAGACGTAATACGTGCAGGCCCGCCAGACGCGCGGCGTCTTTGGTCCCCTGACGCTGTGCATCGTCAAAGTAAGCCGGAACGGTGATCACCACGCCGTCCAGTTCGCCGGACAGTGATTCGGTTGCCCGCGCGGCCAGCGCTTTCAAAATATCAGCGGAGACGCGCACCGGATTAAGCAATCCGGCAGCGGTTTCAATCATCGGCAAGCCGTTTTCGCTTGCCTGGAACGTATATGGCAGATGCGGGTAACGCGCCTGGATATCCGCCAGAGAGCGGCCCATCATGCGTTTTACCGAACTGACGGTGTTTGCCGTATCCAGCGCAGCATTGGCGCGGGCATCGTAACCGACAGAATAACCCTGCTGCTGATAGTGAACCACTGACGGCAACAGGTGGCGACCTTCATGATCTGCCAGCGTTTCGGCCTGGCCGCTGCGTACGGTCGCAACCAGGGAGTTGGTGGTGCCTAAATCGATACCTACCGCCAGACGACGCTGGTGCGGCGCGGCGCTCAGACCAGGCTCACTAATTTGTAATAAGGCCATTTTCGCTTCCGGAAATTAAAAATCGAGCAGTTTTTCTTCGAGTTGTTCTGCACTGCTTCGCAGTTTATCGAGAAAACGCAGCTTACGCACGGTATCTGCCGCCGCGTCCCACGTCTCGCTATCCAGCTGTTCCACCATCAATTGATGGCGAACGTTATACATTTCGCTGACGCGCTGCATAAACGCATCTAAACGTTGACTGTCTTTTGCCTGTTCAATTTCGTCCAGCTCTTCGCGCAGCTCCAGCTGTTCCATCAGGAACGCGGTATCGCGCACCGTGTGCTGCTCGCTACGGATGTCAAAGCCGTGTAAAGACAATAAGTATTCGGCGCGCATCAAAGGATGACGCAGCGTTTGCCAGGCCTGATTAATGGTAGCGGACTGCGAAACCGCAGCAAGTTGTTCCGCCTGGGAACCGCTGGCGAATTTATCAGGATGATACTGACGTTGTAGATCCTGAAAACGTAGGCTCAGCGCCTGAGTATCGAGCTGATAACGGGCCGGTAAGCCAAAGAGGGTGAAGTAGTCCATAACATTCTCAGGGCATCGATTCTCTGTTGTTCGATGAGGCAAAACCAGAGAGTCAGGTAAAACAAACCCCACGCGCAGGCGACCACGGTGGGGTTATCAGTAAGCGCGTTACACGTGGAAGCTTTCGCCGCATCCACATTCGTCTTTCACGTTCGGGTTAGTGAACTTAAACCCTTCGTTCAGACCTTCTTTGACGAAGTCTAACTGCGTACCGTCGAGGAATTGCAGGCTCTTACCGTCGACCACAACTTTTACGCCTTTGTCTTCAAACACGGTATCTTCAGCCGCCGGCTCGTCAACAAATTCCAGTACATAGGCCATACCTGAGCAGCCGGAGGTTCTCACGCCCAGACGCAGACCAAACCCTTTACCGCGGTTTGCCAGGAAGGTATTTACACGCGCTGCTGCACTGTCGCTTAAGGTAATCGACATAATAAAACCTCAACTCTTAATTATTTTGCTTCACGTTTGCTTTTGTAATCCGCAATCGCGGCTTTAATCGCGTCTTCAGCCAGAATAGAGCAGTGAATTTTCACCGGTGGCAGTTCAAGCTCGTCGGCGATATCGGTGTTTTTAATCGCCTGTGCTTCGTCCAGAGATTTCCCTTTTACCCATTCGGTAACCAGAGAGCTGGAAGCAATAGCGGAACCGCAGCCGTAAGTCTTGAAACGCGCGTCTTCAATGATACCCTCATTGTTGACTTTGATCTGCAACTTCATCACGTCGCCACAGGCTGGTGCACCCACCATGCCGCTGCCTACGTTCTCGTCGCTGTTGTCAAAAGAACCCACGTTACGTGGATTCTCGTAATGATCGATTACTTTTTCGCTGTAAGCCATGCTGAATTCTCCTTATCGGTACCGATTAGTGATGTGACCATTCAATGCTGTTCAGATCCACGCCCTGTTTGAACATTTCCCACAGCGGAGAAAGGTCACGCAGGCGGCCGATGGAGTTGCGAACCAGATTAATGGCGTAGTCAATCTCTTCTTCGGTAGTGAAACGACCTAAAGAGAAACGAATTGAGCTGTGTGCCAGCTCGTCGGTCATCCCCAGCGCGCGCAGCACGTAGGATGGCTCCAGGCTTGCAGAAGTACATGCAGAACCGGAGGATACCGCCAGATCTTTCAGCGCCATAATCAGCGACTCGCCTTCAACAAAGTTGAAGCTGACGTTGAGAATGTTCGGTGCGCCCTGCTCGAGGTCACCGTTGAGGTACACCTCTTCCATATCTTTCACGCCGTTCCACAGACGGTTACGCAGACTGCGCAGGCGCGCCATCTCGGTTTCCATCTCTGCTTTAGCGATACGGTATGCTTCACCCATGCCGACGATCTGGTGCACAGGCAGCGTACCGGAACGCATGCCGCGCTCGTGACCGCCGCCGTGCATCTGGGCTTCAATACGAATACGCGGTTTACGACGCACGTACAGCGCACCGATACCTTTCGGGCCATAGATTTTGTGACCGGAGAAGGACATCAGGTCCACTTTCAGTTGGCTCAGATCGATAGGCAGTTTGCCCACGCTCTGGGTCGCATCAACGTGATAGATGATGCCGCGTGCGCGGCACATTTCGCCGATAGTCGCGATATCCTGCACCACGCCGATTTCGTTATTCACGTGCATGATGGACACGAGGATGGTGTCGTCACGCATTGCCGCTTCAAGTTCTTTCAGGTCGATAATGCCGTTACGCTGCGGGGCGAGGTAGGTGACTTCGAACCCTTCGCGCTCCAGCTGACGACAGGTGTCCAGCACGGCTTTGTGTTCGGTTTTGCTGGTGATGATGTGCTTGCCTTTTTTCTGATAAAAGTTGGCTGCACCTTTAATCGCCAGGTTATCGGATTCAGTCGCACCGGAAGTAAAGACGATTTCACGCGGGTCAGCGCCCACGAGGTCAGCAATCTGGTTACGGGCGATATCTACCGCCTCTTCAGCCTGCCAGCCGAAACGGTGTGAACGAGACGCTGGGTTACCAAAGTTTCCGTCCAGGGTCAGACACTGCATCATTTTCTCGGCAACACGCGGGTCCACCGGCGTGGTTGCGGAGTAGTCGAGATAGATCGGTAATTTCATTGCTCTATAAACTCCGTACATCGCTTCAATGCAAGGAATCAGGCAACCGGCTGGATGTACGACCGTGTTAACGGGGTGTGTAACACCCCGGCCTGATTCTAAAATACTTTTATTATGCGCGTAACTTAACGTCGATCGCGTCTTGAGCACGATTAGTGCGTGGAGCATCATGGGTATGCTGGCGACCAGACACATCCAGGACTTCCTGATTATTCACCAGTTCGCCCAACGTAATGTTGTTGAGGAAACCGGTCAGACGATCGCTCAGATCGCGCCACAGCGCGTGGGTCAGGCATTTATCGCCGCCCTGACAACCGCCTTTGCCCTGGCAACGGGTCGCATCTACAGACTCGTCCACAGCGCTGATTACTTCACCTACTGCGATGCTGCCGGCATCTTTACCCAGCAGATACCCGCCGCCTGGTCCACGTACGCTGGAAACCAGACCGTTTTTACGCAAACGGGAAAACAGCTGCTCCAGATATGACAGGGAAATTCCCTGACGTTCAGAAATATCAGCCAACGGTACCGGGCCCGTTTCGGAGTTGAGCGCAACGTCCAACATTGCGGTCACGGCATAACGCCCTTTTGATGTCAGTCTCATGTCTTACTTAGCCTCAAACTCGCCCCTGCCCGGGGTTTTTTATTGTAAAATGGGGGTATTGCATAGCAGGGGCAAGTCTGACATTCCCGACTAAATCAGTCAACTATTTACTTGACTAATTTAGTCAGGTATTTAACCTTCAGTGCCATTTTTACTTGCCGGAGGCGTTACGTTTACTTGCCTTTATTCTGTTGCTCAATCGACGCTAAAATCCCGCGCAAAATGTTCAGTTCCTGGCTCTCCGGACGCGCGCGCGTAAACAGACGGCGCAGCTTGTTCATCACCTGTCCCGGATGCCCTTCGCGGATAAACCCGGTCGACAGCAGCGTTTGTTCCAGATGACCGTAAAAACGCTCTAAATCATCGACCAGCGGGTACTCAGCTTCTTCGTATTCTGCGGTCTTCTCGCTTTCCTGCGTCGCCAGCCAGGCCATGCGCACTTCATAAGAGATGACCTGCACCGCCATCGCCAGGTTCAGCGAACTGTATTCCGGGTTCGCAGCAATAGCGACGTGGTAATGGCACTTCTGCAGTTCTTCATTCGTCAGACCAACGCGTTCACGACCAAACACCAGCGCCACCGGCGAATTCGTCGCTTCAGAGACGCTTTTTAAACCGCATTCACGCGGATCCAGCATCGGCCACGGCAGCGTACGAGAGCGCGCGCTGGTGCCTACTACCAGGCTGCAACCTGCCAGCGCTTCATCGAGAGTATCGACGATCTGCGCGCTGCCGATCACATCACTGGCACCTGCCGCCAGAGCGATGGCCTGAGAGTCCGGTTTAACCAGTGGATTTACCAGCCACAGATTGGTTAAACCCATGGTTTTCATTGCGCGGGCTACAGAGCCCATGTTGCCAGTGTGAGAGGTTTCCACCAGCACGATTCGAATATTTTGCAGCATTGTATTTCTTCGGCTAAAGATTATTCGGGCATATTATCATAAAACGAAGACATATTCCGAACTCGCTGCTATACTCTGCGCCGTTTTCCCGTTCTTTAACATCCAGTGAGAGAGACCGATGCATCCGATGCTGACCATCGCCGTGCGCGCAGCGCGCAAGGCGGGTAATGTAATTGCCAAACACTACGAAACCCCAGACTCTGTAGAAACCAGCCAGAAAGGCAGCAATGATTTCGTGACTAACGTCGATAAAGCCGCCGAAGCGATTATTATCGAAACTATTCGCAAATCTTACCCACAGCACACCATCATCACCGAAGAAAGCGGTGAGCACGCAGGTGAAGATCAGGATGTTCAATGGGTTATCGATCCACTGGATGGCACTACCAACTTCGTAAAACGTCTGCCGCACTTCGCAGTATCTATCGCAGTACGCATTAAAGGCCGTACTGAAGTCGCCGTTGTTTACGATCCAATGCGTAACGAACTGTTCACCGCCACTCGCGGCCAGGGCGCACAGCTGAACGGCTATCGTCTGCGTGGCAGCACCGCCCGCGATCTGGACGGCACCATCATCGCCACCGGTTTCCCGTTCAAAGCGAAGCAGCACGCCGCTTCTTACATGAAAATTCTTGGCAAAATGTTTACCGAGTGCGCTGACTTCCGCCGCACAGGTTCTGCTGCGCTGGATCTGGCTTACGTTGCCGCTGCGCGCGTTGACGGTTACTTCGAAATCGGTTTGAAACCCTGGGATTTCGCCGCAGGTGAGCTGATTGCGCGTGAAGCTGGCGCACTGGTTTGCGACTTCACCGGTGGTCATAACTATCTGGCGACCGGCAACATCGTTGCAGGTAACCCCCGCGTTGTTAAAGCCATGCTGGCGAACATGCGTGATGAACTGAGCGACGCGCTGAAACGCTAATCGTTTGATGCCGGATGGCGGCTAGCGCCTTATCCGGCCTACCAGGGGCGTTCCCCGTAGGCCTGATAAGCGAGGCGCCATCAGGCATTCATCCTACAACAGTGCTAAAACGGTCTTATCCCCCGCCCCACCGGCACCGCGCTCATCCACATCACTACCGCAGCAACAATAAGCACCGCACCACCAGCTAACGCCAGCGTCGTCCAGCCAATCTGTCGCCACAGCACCGGCGCTTTATGCCCGCTAATTTTCACCGCCAATGAGCGAAAGCTATGAACCAGCAAAGCCAGTGACGTAATCGTCAAAGAGGTTCCTGCCGCCATCGCCAACGCCGACGCCATACCCCAGCTAAAGACGCCAACCACTTTACTGAACAGCAGCACCATAATTGCGCCAGAGCAGGGACGCATGCCCATAGAGAGAATAATCATCAACCGGGCGCGCCAGTCATCGCCGCTTTGCAGTTGTTCCGGCTTGGGCAAATGCTGATGCCCGCAGCCGCAGCCCTCGTGATGCACATGGTGCGGCGTAAAGGCGGTGAATTTCGGGCGCATCAGCAGCTGGCGCAATTTCTTTAGTGCACGGACACACAATAAAACGCCCAACATGCCAACCAGCGCATAACTTCCTTTCTCCAGCCAGAAACTGCTCATATGCAGCTGTCGGGCAGGCAGTTGCAGCACCGTGAGCACTACAACCACCAGTCCTATTGCCACCAGCCCCTGCAATAGGGAAGACGCCAGCGTCAGCCCAATGCTCGACTTGAGCTTCGACGGATGCGTCGCAAGCCAGGTCGTGATGACGATTTTGCCGTGCCCCGGCCCTAATGCGTGCAATACCCCATATATAAAGCTAAACAACAGCAGAGATCCGCCCGCACGTGTGGGGTTCGCGGCAACCGCTTTCAGCAACCCGCTCATCTGCTGGTTAACGTCACGCTGCCAGACGACACTTTGCATCATTACCTGAGGCCAGGCCTGCCACAACCACAGCCCCCCGCCTGTCGCCAGCAACAAAAAGACCGCCAGTGGCCATAGCGTGAGCCAACGGCGTCTGGCTGCGCGTTGTTGATAAACTACTGACATTGCAGCGTCACCGTCTGTGCAAACTGTTTACCCAACTCCATATCCTCCGGCGGTGCGTCTTCTTTATCCAGCGACTGCGCAAAACTCAACATGTTTTCATTCGGCGTCGGCGTATGCATTGAAATATGGCATTGCTGGCTTATGGTCTGCGAAAGCCGGGCGTCGCTGTCTTTGTCATAGCTCATATCGACGTAGTAGGTCGGATCGAAGGTTGAAATAGTATATTTTTGACCGCTCAGTGGTTGAGCTTCGGCCAGCGGCAGAACGAACGTCAGCACCGCCTGGTGTTCTTCACGCGCCATGCCATATTCCGTCGGTCTGTTTTTAAACTTTACCTTTTTCCCATCGTGCCACACTTCGGTGAAATAGTGCTGCCCGAGAACGTTGGCCATCACTTCCGCCGCCAGTTTTTTCCAAATTTCATCACCAGGTTTAGCATTCCCCGCGTCGTAAAGCAGATCCGCCGACGTGATTTCATCCATCGTCCAGCGCATTTTTAGCGCGACGAACCGATCATTTTCGCTCACAACTTCGGTTTTCAGATGAATAAAGCTGTGGGGATGCGCACCTGCGCCAAAAGACAGGACAGCGAGAAACAACGTCATAAAGATACGTTTAACGCCTTGCATGAGTTCTCCACGATAAAAATCAACACCGCCACAAATAATGATGCCGTATTTGGCGCAAGTGTGCCGAGGATATCATTGAACGAAAAAAAGTTGAGCACCCTTTTCCGGTATCGATTCAGTTCTCAATTTCGATAATTTCTTCTTCGGGAAATTCCACCCAAACACCTTTTCGGCGTCAAATCTTAAGTTAAATGATAAGAAAATGTTAATTAACAGTTTCATTTTAATGTTTTATTAACACTTAATTTGAATGCCTGAATCTAAAATCATGTAAATTTAACCAATTATTAACTACTTTATTTCTATAAATTAACAATAATGGGCATATATCACATTCTACAAACTTATGATTCATTCCCTCTTCCATTCGTTGTTAACTTCACGCCGTGACATGTCCTGCCCCCTACGAAAGGTACAACTATGAAATTCAAACTCGCATTACTCAGTGCAACCCTGGTTTCTGCATGCATGTTGTCCGGCACGTCCTTTGCGGCGGAAAAATATGAAATTGCTGTGGTTGCCAAAGTCACCGGTATTCCCTGGTTTAACCGCATGGAAACCGGTGTTAACGAAGCAGCAAAAAAACTGGATGTGAACGCTTACCAGACCGGTCCGTCTACGCCGGACCCGGCACAGCAGGTCAAAGTAATTGAGGATCTGATCGCCAAAAACGTCAACGCGATCATCGTGGTACCAAACGATGCCAAGGTTCTTGAGCCAGTACTGAAAAAAGCGCGCGATAAAGGCATTGTGGTCCTGACGCACGAATCCCCGGACGAGCAAATCGGTCAGTGGGATATCGAAACCATCGACAGTGAAAAATACGCGCAGGCCAACGTCGATGAGCTAGCAAAAAACATGGGCGGCAAAGGGGGTTATGCCATCTATGTCGGTTCGCTGACGGTCCCATTGCATAACGCGTGGGCGGATTATGCAATTAAGTACCAGAAAGAAAAATATCCGGAAATGTTCGAGGTCACTTCACGTCTGCCGGTTGCGGAAAGCATCGATAAATCCTACGCCACAACGCTGGATCTGATGAAAACCTATCCGCAGATGAAGGGCATTATCGGCTTCGGCTCACTGGGTCCAATTGGTGCGGGTCAGGCTGTGCAGAAAAAACGCGCCAAAGATAAGATCGCCGTTGTCGGGATCGCCATGCCAGCACAGGCTGCGCCTTACCTGATGCGCGGTGATATCAAAAAAGCGCTGCTGTGGGATCCAAAAGATGCGGGCTATGCGCTGGTAACGGTTGCCGATCAGCTGTTGCAGGGCAAAGAAGTCAATGCAGATCTGAGTATCGACGGTTTAGGGAAAGCCGATATCGACACGGAGAAGAAAGTGATCCGCTTTAACAAGATCCTCGAAGTCACCAAAGACAACGCACAATCACTCGGTTTCTAAGGCTTTTGCCAACACCAGGGAAACCATAACGCCGACCGTCTGGTCGGCGCTATCCACCAAACTAACACTCAGCGTCCGTCAGGACGCTCGCAGGGGTATTGTCCATGACAGACACCACCGCATTTATCACTCTTGAGAATATCAGCAAACAATTCCCGGGCGTGCTGGCGCTGGATAACGTGAATCTGACGCTGAGAAAAGGCGAAGTTCACTGTCTGGCGGGTCAAAACGGCTGTGGTAAAAGCACCATTATTAAAGTGATCTCCGGGGTATATCACCCGGAAAAAGGCGCGCAGATTTTACTCGATGGCAAACTGTTCCATCACCTGACGCCGCAGCTCTCTTCCCATTATGGCATTCAGGTTATCTACCAGGACCTGTCGTTGTTCCCCAACTTTAGCGTCGCGGAAAATATTGCGGTTAACCGCTACCTTCCCGGCGGCGATATCTGGGTGCGTCGCGGAGCCATGAAACAGCAGGCGCTGGCCGCCATGAAGCGTATCGGGGTGAATATCGATCCCGATAAAAAAGTTGAAAAACTCTCGATTGCCGACCGACAGCTGGTCGCTATTTGCCGGGCGATTGCCGCCGATGCGCGTCTGGTGATTATGGATGAACCCACCGCATCGCTAACCCGTCAGGAGGTCAATGGCCTGCTGAAGGTGGTTAACGAACTGAAAGCGGCCGGCATTTGCGTGGTGTTTGTCAGCCATCGTCTGGATGAAGTGATGGAAGTGGCAGACCGCATCAGCGTGATGCGCGACGGCAAACTGGTGGGCA
Organism: Citrobacter sp. RHBSTW-00029; assembly: GCF_014104295.1. Taxonomy (NCBI): domain Bacteria; kingdom Pseudomonadati; phylum Pseudomonadota; class Gammaproteobacteria; order Enterobacterales; family Enterobacteriaceae; genus Citrobacter; species Citrobacter sp. RHBSTW-00029. Next base: position 625,849 of record NZ_JABXRT010000001.1, on the reverse strand, counting down.
CATATCCTGCCAGCGAACTGGACAGTCACGAGCTGGCTTTCCTGATGACCGGACAACGCTTCCACTACAGCCCGCTGCCGGAGAAATCATTCGACGATCGAGAGCCCCTGCTGGAGCTGCGCAACCTCAGCCGCAGAGGCAAATACCAGAACATTAATCTGTCGCTACACGGCGGCGAGATTGTCTCAATTGTCGGCCTGTTGGGCGCCGGGCGTACCGAGCTTTGTTTGAGCCTGTTTGGCATGACACACCCGGAAAGCGGCGAGATGCGTATTAACGGTCAGCCGGTCACGCTTCGTAATAACCACGACGCCATTAAGCACGGGATCGGCTACGTCTCAGAAGATCGCCTGACGCAGGGGCTGATCATGGAGCAGTCGATCTACGACAACACCATCGTCACGGTCTTTGATCAGCTGCATACCGGCAGCGGCCTGCTCGATCACCATAAAGCGCAAAAGCTGGTCGCCGATTTGATCCGCGAACTGAATATCAAAGTGTCCGATCCGCACCTGCCGGTCAAAACGCTTTCCGGCGGCAATGCCCAGCGCATCGCCATTGCCAAATGGGTGGCGACGAATCCCCGCATTCTGATCCTCGACTCGCCTACCGTCGGCGTGGATATCGCCAACAAAGAGGGCATTTATCAGATCGCCCGCGATCTGGCGGAACAAGGTATGGCGGTGCTGATGATTTGCGATGAAATTCCGGAAGCGTATTACAACAGCCACCGCGTGCTGGTAATGCGTCGCGGCAAGCTGGTGGCGGAATTTAATCCTCATCACTGCCGTGAAGAGGAGATTGCTGAAGTGGTCGAGGTAATCAATGAATAAGATGCATCTGTCCCGTTTAATCGGGCAACATGAATTCTGGCTGGGCCTGCTGGTCGTGGCGCTGGCGGTTGGGCTGAGCATCAGCACCGACGAGTTCTTGTCTTTGGGGAACCTGACGGATGTGGCCACCAGCTACGCGATTCTCGGCATCCTTGCCTGTGGGCTGTTTGTGGTGCTGATTTCCGGCGGGATCGATATCTCATTTCCGGCGATGACCGCGATTGCCCAGTATGCGATGGCCAGTTGGGTGATCGGCCACGGCGGCAACTTCGCACTGGCATTAACCATTGCGATTGCAGTGGGCCTGCTGCTTGGACTGATTAATGGCTTCCTGGTCTACTGGCTGCGCGTTCCGGCAATCATCATTACCATCGCCACGCTGAACGTCTACTACGGCCTTCTGGTTTACGCCACCAAAGGCACCTGGCTGTACGGTTTCCCTGACTGGTTTATGAACGGCATTAACTGGTTCTCCTTCACCGCGGCAGATGGCTACGACTACGGCCTGACCCTGCCCCTGCTGTGCCTGGCGGCGGTGATCGTCTTTACCGCAGTGCTGATGAACTATACCCGTCTTGGCCGTCAGGTTTACGCCATGGGCGGCAACCGCGACGCGGCCTCACGCCTGGGGCTGAATCTGCTGAAGCTGCATTTCTACGTGTATGGCTATATGGGCATTCTGGCAGGTGTTGCGGCCGTGGTTCAGGCGCAAATCACCCAGTCAGTTGCACCCAATTCGCTGCTCGGCTTTGAGCTGACGGTGCTGGCGGCGGTCGTGCTCGGCGGAACCAGCATGAGCGGCGGGCGCGGTACGTTGACCGGAACCCTGCTCGGCGTTGTCTTGCTCGCCTTCTTACAAAATGGTCTGACGCTACTCAGCGTCTCCTCTTACTGGCACACCGTATTCAGCGGCGCCATTATCCTGGTCAGCATCAGTGCCACGGCCTGGAACGAAAAACGCAAACTGGCAAGGGAGCTTTGAGATGAAAACAATCGCCAGATTTTTACCCGGTGATGCCATCATTCGTCTGCAATGCGTCATTATTGTGGTCGTCGCCCTGGTTTTCTCAGCCCTGCTCGGCAGCCGTTTTTTTAGCGTCGCTAACTTCCAGTCGATAGGCTCACAGTTACCGATCCTCGGCATGCTGGCCCTCGGGATGGGTATGACCATGCTGACCGGCGGCATTAACCTGTCAATTATTGCCGGGGCGAACGCCTGCTCGCTGGTAATGGCAGCGATTATCGTTACCCATCCGGATAACCCGCTGTTTCTGGTGCTGGCGCTGCTGGCAGGTGCAGCCGTGGCGGTGGCTATCGGTACGCTCAACGGCGCGCTGATTGCCTGGGTCGGCGTCTCACCGATTCTCGCTACCCTCGGCACGATGACACTTATCTCCGGGCTGAATATTCTGCTCTCCAACGGGACGGTGATTTCGGGTTTCCCGACCGCCATTCAGTACCTTGGCAACGCCACGATTGCGGGTATTCCGGTGGCGCTGTTGCTCTTTTTCCTGGTGGCAATCCTGCTATGGGTACTGCTGGAGCACACCACGCTGGGGCGCAGTCTTTATCTCGTTGGCTCCAATGAACAGGCTACCCGCTACAGTGGTGTTAATACCGTACGGGTACAAATTTCCGTGTACGTGATTTCAGCCCTGCTCGGCTGGGTCGCCGCCATTTTGATGATGGCGAAATTCAACTCGGCAAAAGCCGGATACGGTGAGTCCTACCTGCTGGTCACCATCCTTGCCTCCGTACTCGGCGGCATCAATCCGGATGGCGGCTTCGGACGCATTATCGGCCTGGTACTGGCGCTGATTGTGCTGCAAATGCTGGAAAGCGGCCTTAACTTGCTGGGGGTCAGCAGCTATCTGACGATGGCGCTGTGGGGCGCGGTGCTGATCCTCTTTATCGCATTACAGAATCGTAAAGCCTGATTTCAGGAGAAAAAATTATGGCAAGTTACTTTATTGGTGTGGATGTCGGAACCGGAAGCGCACGTGCTGGCGTGTTTGATCTCAACGGCAGAATGGTCGGCCAGGCCAGTCGGGCCATCGAGATTTACCGCCCGCAGGCCGATTTTGTTGAGCAGTCTTCCGATAACATCTGGCAGGCAGTGTGTAACGCGGTTCGCGATGCGATTAACCAGTCAGATATCAACCCTATCCAGGTGAAAGGTCTGGGCTTTGACGCGACCTGTTCACTGGTGGTGCTGGATAAAGAAGGTAAACCACTGACCATCAGTCCGTCCGGGCGCAGCGAACAGAATATCATTGTGTGGATGGATCACCGCGCCATTACTCAGGCTGAGCGCATTAACGCCCTGCATCATCGGGTGCTGGACTACGTTGGCGGTATTATCTCCCCGGAAATGCAAACGCCCAAACTGCTGTGGTTGAAGCAACATATGCCCAACACCTGGGCCAATGCGGGATACTACTTTGACCTGCCCGATTTCCTGACCTGGCGCGCAACGGGCGATGACACGCGCTCACTGTGCTCGACGGTGTGTAAATGGACCTATATGGGCCATGAAGACAAATGGGATGACAGCTATTTCCGCCAGATTGGGCTGGAAGACTTGCTGGAACATGATGCTGCCAAAATTGGTCGCTACGTGAAAACCATGGGCGAACCGCTCGGTCATGGTCTTTCTGCGCGCGCCGCCAGCGAAATGGGGCTGATTCCGGGGACCGCTGTCAGCGTCTCGATCATCGATGCCCACGCCGGTACGCTCGGCACGCTCGGCGCGAGCGGTGTTTCCGGCGAGGTGGCGGATTTTGACCGCCGCGTCGCGCTGATTGGCGGCACCTCTACCGGACACATGGCGATTTCCAAAGAGCCGCGTTTTATCGGCGGCGTTTGGGGTCCTTACTACTCAGCAGTGCTGCCAGAATACTGGCTTAACGAAGGTGGACAGTCGGCAACCGGGGCGTTAATCGACCACGTTATTCAGTCGCATCCTTGTTACGAAACCTTGTTGACCCAGGCGAAATCTCAAGGGCAGACCATTTATGAAGTGCTGAATGCGCTGCTGCGTAAAATGGCCGGTGAGCCGGAAGATATCGCATTTTTAACCCGTGACATGCACATCCTGCCCTATTTCCACGGCAACCGTTCACCTCGCGCCAACCCAACGCTCACAGGCGCTATCACCGGACTGAAGCTGTCGCGCACGCCGGAAGATATGGCGTTACAGTACCTCGCGACCATCCAGGCCATTGCGCTGGGAACGCGGCATATCATTGAAACGATGAATCAAAGCGGCTACACCATCGATACCATTATGGCCAGCGGCGGCGGGACGAAAAATCCGATCTTCGTTCAGGAGCATGCCAACGCCACCGGCTGTGCGATGCTGCTGCCTGAAGAGAGCGAAGCCATGCTGCTGGGCGGCGCCATGATGGGAACTATCGCCGCGGGCGTGTTCGATACCTTCCCGGAAGCAATGTCGGCGATGAGCCGGATAGGTAAAACGGTCACCCCGCAGACCAATCGCATTAAGCAGTATTACGATCGCAAATATCGGGTATTCCACGAGATGTATCAGGATCATATGAAATACCGCCAGTTGATGCAGGAGGACGCATGAGTAACTCCTGGTCTCAGGCCAGCGGCGTATTCCAGCTCTATAGCGATGCCCTGGCGGGTCTGGGGCAGCATCTGACTGAACCTGTCTGGCAGTCGCTGATGGCGGAGCTGCGCGGTTGTCAGGGCAAAGTCGTCGTGACCGGCGTCGGTACATCCGGTATTGCGGCGCGTAAAGTCGCACATATGCTTGCCTGCGTGGAACGTCCGGCGATTTACCTCAACGCGACGGATGCAGCGCATGGCGATCTCGGTTTTTTACGCGCCGACGACCTGGTGATTATGCTGTCGCGCGGGGGTAATTCGGACGAACTCACCCGGCTGCTGCCCGGACTGGCTGCGAGGAATGTGCCCATCCTGAGCGTGACTGAAAACGCGGATTCGGCCATCGCTAAAGCATCGAGGCTGGTGATTTCTACCGGCGTTCAGCGAGAGGCCGACCCGCTGAACATGTTAGCCACTACCTCAATTTTACTGGTGCTGGCTATCTTTGACGCCGCCTGCGCCTGTCTGATGAGCGAAAGCGGCTACTCAAAGGAAACGCTGCTGGCGGTACATCCGGGCGGCGATGTGGGATTAACGCTGAGTCGTGAGCAGTAACGCCAGACAACTGTTACGGAGGTAATGAATCTGTTGCCTCCGTCGTATTGCTACGTTCACTTTAGGTTTTTCACTTCTCTGCGATAGCATGTTCATACCTCCCTCCGCCAGCATTCCCCCCTCTGGCATTTTTTTATATCTCAACAAAAGATAAAACAGTGAAAAAGCGGATTAACGCGCTGCGTTCCACTCCCGCTATCTGATCCGCACGTGAAAAATTCTGTGACGCCCTCCAGCATTCCTGGTGGAAAGCATTCCATTCTTCAAATCTATGATCAAACTTTAGCTATTCTTATCAAACATACTTACGGGAGACCCTACAGATGATGTCAACGCTTGCTCCACCATCTGTACTTTCCGCTCCCCAGCGCCGTTGCCAGGTTCTGCTGACGCTTTTCCTGCCAGGGCAAATCGCGACTACACAAACCTTCAGCAGCCTCAATGGCGTTGATGATGCCACGGTTCAGGAAGATATTATTGGCGCAGGGCTCGAAATCCAGCGTTATCACCGGCTCACGATAGCCACCGCGCAGAATGGTGCCTATGCGATCGAAGGGACTCCGCTCAATCAGCGCCTGTGTCTGTTGCAGTGGCTACGCCGTGGTTTGCGAATTTGCCCGACTTTTATCGCCCAGCATTTCACGCCCGCATTAAAAATGGAGCTGAAACAACAAGGTATTGCACGTACGCTGTATGACGACACCAATCTGCATGCGCTTATTAACCTCTGTTCCCGGCGCTTACAGAAGCCGTTTGAGTGTCGTGACATCCAGTTCCTGCGCCTGTATTTACAATATTGCCTGCTACAGCACCACGCGGGGATCACCCCGGAATTTAACCCACTCCAGCAACGGTGGGCGCAATCCTGCGCTGAGTATCCGCTCGCCGAGGAAATTGGCCGCCACTGGCAGCGCCACGTCATGCAACGTGCGCCGCTGGGCGAATCGCTGTTTATGGCGTTGTTATTCTCCATGATCCGCATCCCCGATCCTATCCGCGATAATCACCAGCAGGATCGCCGCCTGCGCCTTGCTATTGCGCGGCTGGTGCTGCGTTTTCGCGAGTATGGCAACGTGCGCTTCAGCGACGAGCAAGGACTGCACGATCAGCTTTATATTCACCTTGCCCAGGCGCTTAACCGTAGCTTATTCGCCATTGGCATTGATAACACGCTCCCGGAGGAGTTCAGCCGACTTTATCCCCGGCTGGTACGTACCACCCGTGAGGCAATACACGGCTTCGAAGCGGAATACGACGTGCAGTTTTCAGAAGAAGAGATCGGCCTGGTTGCGGTTATTTTCGGTGCCTGGCTGATGCAGGAAAAGGATTTGCACGAGAAGCAGATTATCCTGCTGACCGGTAGTAACGAACAACTTGAAGCGCATATAGAGCAACAACTGCGCGAACTGACGCTGCTGCCGCTCAACGTAAAGCATATGCCGATGCAGGATTTTCAAAAAGGAGGTGCGCCGCGCGGGGTAACGCTGATTATTACGCCATACACCACGCCGCTACCGCTGTTTTCTCCCCCGCTGATTCATGCGGATCTGGCGCTTACGCCGCATCAACAGCAGCAGATCCGCAAAATCCTCGAATCATAACATCGCAGGCTGCGCCGCCACCTTCGGGCGCAGAAAGATTGCCGGGAGCGCCACCAGCGCCATCACCCAGAATACGCCGCTGCCCAGATTCTGGTACAGGTATCCTGCGAATACGGTCATGATGGCAATGCTGCCGCCCATCGCCACCGCCGAGTACACCGCCTGGAGACGAATCACTTCGCTGCCCTGTCGCGCAGCAATGTAACGCATCGCCGCCAGGTGGCAGACGGTAAACGTTCCGCAATGCAGGATTTGCACTACAATCAGCCACGGCAGCTCTGTGCTCCAGCCCATCAGGCCCCAACGCGCGACACCGCAAACGGCGGAAAGCAGCAGAAGATCGCGAGCGCTAAAGCGGCGGAACAGCTTGTGGCTGAGCGCAAAAATAATCACTTCCGCCACCACGCCTAATGACCATAAATAGCCCACCGCCGAAGCGGAATACCCGGCAGACTGCCAGTAAATGGCGCTGAAACCGTAATAAGCGGCATGCGCGCCTTGCAGCAGACTCACGCAGGCCAGAAAACGCCAGCTTTGGGTTATTAGCGCGCGCCAGGCGGGCCATCCCGCGCTCTCCTGCTGACGGTTCTCCCCCGCTGGCTGTACGCTTGGGCGGATCATCATCCCCAGCAGCATTGATGCAACGCCAAGCGACAGCAGGACCAGGATAATCCGATAGTCAAACAGGCTCACCAGCTTGCCGGTCAACGCAGAGCCGATCACAAAGGCCACGGATCCCCACAGCCGTACCCGACCGTAATCCATGGTTATCTGTTTTTGCCAGGTGTTGGCCAGTGCGTCGGTCAGCGGCACCAGCGGCGAGAAAAACAGGTTAAAGCCGACCATCACCACCATCAGCCACGCCACGTTGGTCCCCACCCAGAAGGCCAGCGCAAACACCAACGTCAACAGGGCCAGAATACGTAACGCTGAGATCAGCCGAGAGGGATCGCTTACGCGCGGCGCAATCAGCAAGCTACCGAGAAAACGGGCAATCAGCCCCGCGCCCAGCAGTAAACCGATGGTTTCCGGCGTCAGCCCCAGCCCTTCGAGCCAGACGCTCCAGAAAGGCAGAAAGATACCGTAGCTAAAGAAGTAGGTGAAATAACCGAGCGCCAGCCAGCGCGTGGAATGCAAAGCCATGAATCCCTCCCGTTTGGAGGCGATAGTCTGGCGACAAACGCAGGCTGGCGCAAGAGAGCATTAACAGGCAGATAACATGATTTTTGCCCTATTCGACGCTAATTTGCATCGCAAAATGGCAGCGTTCTCCCTGCGCTAAAACCTGCAATCCCGGCTGCCCCTGCATGTTGTGGGCATTCACCGGATGCGTTTGCGGCTCCAGGCACAGGAACTCCTCACCCGACATTCTGAACAGCATCAACCACGGAGTTTGCGCTAAAATCGTGACTTTCATCACATCTCGCTGAATAACGGCCCGCCCGCTCCAGCCGGAATAGCCGACGTTCAGCCAGCTATCCTCACCGTATTGCGCATGCATGAAATCCGCTGCTGAAGGGATATCGCGTTGCCATTCCAGCGGCAGATGCTGCTCCCCCTCCGACCAGTAGCCGCTGGCGGTGAACTGCGCCGTGCTGCGCTTATCAAAGGCGAAAAACGGATGGAATCCGCAGCCGTAAATCATTGGCTGCTCACCGCAATGGGTGAGCGTCAACGAGGCGTGCAGGCTCGAGGTTTCAAGTTGATAGCAAAGCTGCGCCGTATAGTCATAGCCACAGGGATGCCAACTGCGCAACTGCAGCAAACAACCGCTTTGGGTGACGGTGATAACCTGCCAGCGTTGCAGCCAGCCGTCACCGTGCAGGAAGAAAGTGTCGTCTGCGCCATGCTGAGGTAAAACCACCTCTTCACTGCGCAGCATAAAACGATTTCCCGCCACCCGATTCGCGACCGGCAGCATCGGGAACAGGCCGCAATCACCAGGCTGCTGACCATGACCTTCGCGTAAAATGGCCTGTTGATGTTGTAACGAAACCAGGCTTAATAGAGAAGCGCCCTGCGGATCGACGCACATCCGCAGATGTGCGTTTTGTAGCGTCAGCAGACCCTCCATTAGCGGGCGCTTCGCGGTTGGGTTGATGCACCAACTTTTGTATGCTGCGCCGCCAGCTGTTCTTCCAGTGCTTCCAGCGTCACGCCTTTGGTTTCCGGTACATTACGCAGAACATAGATGAAGCCCATCGCGCAAATCACACCGTACAGCAGGAAGCTTCCCGACGCGCCCAGACTCGCATTGAGCAGCGGGAAGGTATAGGTCAGCAGGAAACAAGCAATCCACAGCGCCAGCGTCCCGAGCGACATTGCCAGCCCGCGCACGCGGTTGGGAAAAATTTCTGATAGCAGCACCCAGGTCACCGGTGCCAGCGTTAGAGCATAAATCGCGATTGCCGCCAGCACCAGAACCAGAACCGGCCAGCCCATAATGCCCAACCCGTACGCCCCGGCAATCAGTACGTAGATAACCGTCAATCCTGACGCGCCGAACAGCATCAGTTTACGACGGCCAATTTTGTCCACTAACGGCAGAGCGGCAAGGGTAAAGACCAGATTGATGATCCCTGTCGCCACGATCGATTTTAACGTACCGTTGATGTCGAATCCGGCAGAGGCGAAGATCTCCTGCGCATAGTTGAAAATAACGTTGATCCCACACCACTGCTGGAACACTGCCAGCACCATGCCAATAATCACGATCGGTTTGATCTGCGGTTGTAACAGCGTTGACCACGCGACCTTGTGATTATCTTTTTGCAGCGTATGTTCAATCTCTTTCAGCGTTTGCCCGGCATATTCCGCCGAACCAATGCGCTGCAGCATGGCACGCGCACGATCGGGTTTGCCCGCTTTCACCAGCCAGCGCGGCGATTCAGGTACAAAGAACATCAGCACCAGGAAAATTACCGCAGGCACTAATTCAGCACCAAACATCCAGCGCCAGCCTGTCTGACCGTTCCAGCTTTCAACAATTGCCTGCTGCGTAGCGCCTGTGGCAACAGGTTCGGCAATCATCAGGTTGATAAGCTGCGCCGCCAGCACGCCAATGACGATGGTGAGCTGGTTAACGGCCACAAAGCGACCACGCTTTTCAGCGGGGCTAACCTCGGCGATATACAGTGGGCTTAGCGCAGACGCCAGACCAATACCCACGCCGCCAACGATGCGATAAATAATAAACATATCGAAGTTACTGGCGACGGCGGTTCCCCAGGCGGAAGCGCTAAAGAGGATCGCTGAGAGAATCAGCGGCATTTTTCGGCCAAATTTATCGGCGCACCAGCCGGAAATCAGCGCGCCAAAGATACAACCAACCAGCGCGGAACTCATCGCCCAGCCGGATTGTGCCGGATCGGTAATCGAGAAATATGCTTCATAGAAGGGTTTTGCCCCGCCGATCACCACCCAGTCATAGCCAAACAGTAAACCTCCGCAGGCCGCAACCAGGCAGATAGTCCAGACGTAACCAATCTTTAAATGTGTCTGCGCGTTATTCATTATGATTCCTCTTTCAGGGAAACGCAGGGTACAGTAGGTTTCGGGTGAGGTTATCCCCCACCCGTTTCGGGTGTTACTGGAAAAGCCTTACGTTAATGGCATGACGCAGCAGTAATGCCTTGTCATGTGCCGGATTGAGTTGCAGGAGTTCATCAAGTTCACGCTGACAGGCGGCGCTATTTCCTAGCCCCAGATGCCCGAGCGCATTGATAAACAGGCAGTGTTGCTGGTGTTTTGCTTGTGCTGAGGTATCCAGCACCACCAGGTCGGGTAGCGATACGGCAAAGAAATCGACATCCGGCACGTTGTCGTGATGCGACTCAACCCATTGCAGGATGCTATTGAACAGAGCGTCCGCCTCTGCATCATCGCCAAGTTTTCTCTGCGCCATACCCTGCCAGAAGAGATAGTCCACTGGCTGGTCGTTGTAGTAACGTCCGGCATCCAGTGAGCTTCCGCCGCGCGTCGCACGGGAGAAATAGCGCTGAGATTCTTCGAAATGGCCTTGCAGCTGCGCGCAATACCCCAGCAAATACCAGATGTCGTTATCCGTTTGCCCTGGCAAACGGCCTTCCCCGAGGTTTTGCGGATAGTGCAGCGCCTGTTGCAGTTGCGTAATAGCAGTTTGCGGGTCGCCGGACTGCACGGCAGCCAGCGCGCGATGCAATTGATTAAGCAGATATTGCCCGGTGGCTTTACCTTCACCGCCTTCCCACGGATGGAACACCCGCTCACGTAATACTTCGGCGGCATCGTCATAGCGCCCCAACCCATTCCACAAGCTGAGCAGTTCCACCGTCAGATCATCACGCAGGAAGACAATCTCTTTGCTGGCTTCCAGCCGCTGCAGGCGCTGTTCAGCCGGTTGTGCCATCAGCTTGTTGAGATAGTCGAGTTCAAACAGGAAGCGGGCATTTTGCGGCTCCAGCGCCACGGCCTGCGACAGATACTGTTTCGCCTGCTGCACATCGTGCAGTTTGTTCCAGGCGTAGATCCCCAGTAAACGATGCGCCGGAGCGAAATCCGCTTCCTGCGCAAGCGTGAACTGCCAGCAGGAAACCGCCTCGGCATAACGCCGTTTGCTGTACCAGAAACAACCGAGTAAATAGCGGGCAAAAGCGCTTTGCTCAAGAGTTTGCAGCATCTGCACTTCATCCAGCGTATTGGGGAAACGCACGCGGTTTTGCAGACACTCACGAGCACGTTCAATGAAGGGTTGTGGATTATCGCTCAGCGAGGCGCGCCACAGCATCGGCAGCATTTCCTGGCTGTCGAGCAGTTCCAGCACGCCACGGGCTGCATCCTTTTGCCCCAAAGAGGTCAGCCAGCCTGCCAGTTCACACGCGTTGGTCCCGCGACGCCCGGTAATCGAGATCAGCGCAAGCGCTGTCGCCTCGTCCTGGCAGATAGCCCAGCGCGCATAGTGCAGGGTATAGCTCAGCGGATAATCCACCAGCTGTTGGCGAATGTAGTCCAGCGCTTGCGCATTGCGATCAAGCTTTGCCAGCGCCAGCGCTTTCAGTCCCATCGCCAGGTTATTACTGCCGTTAAAGCGCAGGCTCTGCTCCACCTTTTCCAACGCGCCAGCGTAATCCTGACGCTTCATCGCCAAACGCGCTAACGACCAGAAAGCCGCATCCCGGCAGTTGCCGCTCCAGCTGGCCTTATAATAATTATCCCACGCGCTGTCATCATCGCCCTGACGTTCCTGTGCGGCGGCCAGCAGCATACTCGCCTCGCCATCACGCGGATTTTTATTGAGTTTATGTGCCCGCTCCAGCGCCTTGCCGGCACATTGTGCCGCCAGCGCCCAGTCGGCGCGGTTTAGCGCCAGCGTCCCCAGGGCCACATTATTGCGGTAATCCAGCGGATCAACGTCCAGCGCGCGGCGATAATAATCTTCGGCATAGCGACTGGCATGGTTGTACTGCTCCAGATGCTGACCAATAAAATAGAGTTCATCGGTATTAGAAAGCGCTTCTGGCAGCGCTGGCGCGACGGCCGCCGATGGCAGTGGTAACTCTTGCGCGATGTGCTCTTCGTACTGCAAAAGCGTAGTGCCATCGGCGCCAGTGACCGTCATCGTTACCCGCGCATGGTTATCGTCAGACACATCAGTCAGCCAGCTTTGTCCGGGCTCCAGGGTCAACGTATGCTCATAGAACGGTTGTCCATCGGCAGAAAGCGTAACCTGCACGTCGTGCAGCGGCGCAATCGCATAAACGCCCACAGAAAGCTGGCTACGCTCACGTACCAGGCGCAGTGCCAGCTGCGTGCTGGCGTTTTGCACCATGCCCAGTTCGCTGTAAGGCAGGAAATTTTGTACGAAGACTTTTTCTTCATACGGCGCAAGCCAGGTGAAATCCGGCTGGTTGTCGGTAAAGACTCCGGTCATCAGTTCGATATACGGACCGTTGTCATCGGTAAGGTTACGATCCCAGGCAACGCCAAAGTCGCCATAGCCCCAGGTCCACTGTTTTTTCCCTGGTGAAACGTGGTGATCGGCCACATGCAGCAGCCCGCCTCGCTCACCGTGATGCCACGCGCCGACAAAATCATAATCTGATTTTTCAGCCATATAGGAGGTCGGTACCGGCACGTTTTTGTAGCGCGAGATATCCACGCCAGCCGAGTAGTCCACTTTATAGTATGTGCCGGTGGCAATGGGAAACGCAGAAACATCTCGCTTACCGTGGTCGAATACTGCGGTCACATCCGGCGGAAACACGCTCTGGTGATCGTCGCCACCCTTCACCGCTGGATTCGCCCACCATAAAAAATGGCGCGGCGTGGCGTTACCGTTAAACACCTTCCCGGTTATCTCGATCAGGGCGCGATCCGGATACAGCGTAAATCCGGTCATCACCTGTAAACCGCGCATAGGTTCTACCTCACCCATCCATACGGTATATTCGCCGTGTTCACCCTGTTGCTGCGTAAAATCCACCGGCATAAAAGTGGTTGGGCGATGATGCTGCGGCCAGTTAAATTCAATGCCACCAGAGATCCACGGCCCAAGCAAACCAACCAGAGCGGGCTTTACCACTTCGTTGTAGTAGACAAAATCGCGCTGCTGTACTTTGTCATACGCACGATGAATACGCCCACCTAACTCCGGCAACAGCATGACGCGAATGAAGTCATTCTCCATCCACACCGCCTGATAGTCGCGCATTTCACGTTTGCCGGTCAGCGTATCAATCACGCCATACGGATACACCGCGCCAGAAGATCCCTGATAAACCCGTTTTTCCAGAAACATTGGGTTGGCATCTTCTTCACCTGCCGTCCACGTTGGGAGGGTGATCGTTTCTTGCCAGACTTTAACTGAACCGTACATGCCGCTCTCCACTCAATAAGCAAAAGTAAAAATTCAACTTGATGCTATTCTGCGGCAGTTAAGTGGCGCTAAAATGCGCAATGCTCACGCAATATAGTTAAGGGAGTTAAGTGAATGCAGCGTTCGGGGTTCAACAACGCCAGGGTTCGTCAGGCGAATAAGCAGATCTTTTTGTCGCACCTGTGGCGGGAAAAGCAGCTCAGCAAGTCACAGCTGGCGCAGCTCACCAGCCTGTCGATCCCGGCGGTCAGCAATATCCTCGAAGAGCTGATGGATGAGGGGAGAATCAGTCATTCGCGAGAAACCTTAAGCCAGCGCGGTTTGAGCAGTGGCAGCTATCATTTGCCTGAAAAAGGCGCATGGACGCTATGTATCAACGTCACCCCTACCAGTATCACCAGCCAACTGGCGGACGCACGGCTGGTTGCCATCGGCGACTGGCGTCATGAGGTCATTAAGCCGGAAACCCCCAAAGCGCTGCTGTCAGCCCTGGCTGCACACTGGCGGAAATACCGTCGACAATTTCCCGAGGTCACGATTAATCTGGCGCTCGGCGTTCACGGCCAGGTTGATCCGATCACCGGCGCATCAAAAACCATGCCTCAGGCCCCGTGGAAAACACCGGTGGAAATAAAATATCTGCTGGAAGAGATGCTCGGCGTACAGGTCCGCCTGGACAATGACTGCGTGATGCTAGCGCTGGCCGAAAAATGGCAAAACCCAGCGGCTAACGGTGATTTTTGCGTGATTAACGTTGACTACGGTATCGGCTCATCGTTTGTGATTAACGACAATATCTGGCGCGGTAGTCTGTATGGCAGCGGCCAGATTGGACACACCATCGTTCATCCCGATGGAATTGCCTGTGACTGCGGTCGCTATGGCTGTCTGGAAACGGTAGCGTCATTAAGCGCGTTGAAAAAACAGGCCCGCGTGTGGATGAAATCGCAGCCGACGTCCCTTTACGATCCGGAAACGCTCACCACCGACCAGCTTATTACTGCCTGGCAGAACGGTGATGTTCGTATTCAGGCCTGGGCCGAGCATGCCGCCAGCGCCATAGGGCTTAGTTTATATAACTTCCTGAATATACTGAATATTAATCAGATATGGTTGTACGGTCGTAGCTGCGCTTTTGGCGATAGCTGGCTCAATACCTTGGTGCAGCAAACTGGGTTTAACCCGTTTGATCACGGTGATAACCCGCGCGCCAGAGCGACTCAGATAAGCTTCGGTCAGCTTAATCGCGCCCAGCAACTCATGGGAATTGGCTATCTGTATGTCGAGTCACAGCTCAGCGAGTTGTAACCATTACACCGTCAGACTCACGGCCAAACGTTCATGAACCGTGGCGATAAAATCGGTCAGTGCCGGTTTGAGCGACCCTTTTTTCCACGCCATCAGCAACGCGATGGTCGGGACATCACCAATAATTGGCCGAAAAACCACCTGTCCGGTATTAAAATTATTCATATAACCGGGTATCAAAGTCACCCCCAACCCCATGCCGACCAGGTTCATGGTCACCAGGATGTTGGTTGCCACTTGCACAATGTTAGGCTGGCTTTTCTGCTGCTGAAACCAGTTTTTGACGATCATCGCTAACGCGCCGGAATAGGCCGGATCGGTACTGACAAAATTCACGCCGTGTAGTTGTTCTGCGGAGATTGCCTGCTCATTAGCTAACGGATGATTCACCGGTAACACCACTACCAACGGCTCATGAATTAGCTCCAGATAGTCCAGATCCGGGCTGTACACCGGATGGCGCATTAAGCCAACGTCCAGCTCTCCGCTGAGGATCTTCTCTTCCTGCTCGGTGGTGATCAGACTCACCAGTTCAATGTGCGTATCCGGTTGCTTCAAACGAAACAAAGGCAGCACCTTCGGCAACAGATTGACCTCTGCGGAAGGGACAAAGCCAATGGAGAAATGATTATCTTCCTGCACCATTCTACGGGCACGAACTTTGGCGTTTTCCGCCTGTTCGAGGATCGCCAGCGCATCTTGTAAAAAGCACTCACCGGCCGCCGTCAGCGCAACTTTTCGTTTATCCCGCACCAGCAACGGAACGCCCACGCAAGTTTCCAGATCGCGGATCTGGCTACTTAACGACGGCTGAGAGGTATGCAGCTTTTCTGCCGCTCGGGTGAAATTCAGCGCCTGCGCCACCGCTACGAAATAGCGTAAGTGCCTCAGTTCCATGCCCTTCTCCTTGTTATCGAAAAAATGTCTCAACTGGTAGAAATTTACTATTTCACAGATTGATAACTAACCAGCAACATCCTTAAGGTACAAAAAAAGAAGGTCAATACATCTTAGCTTTCAGGATTAAAAAATATGACCACACCCTCAAATTTAGACATCTACCAACTGATCGACACGCATAACGGTCGCGTAACCCCTCGAATTTATACCGACCCTGAAATTTACCAACTGGAGCTGGAACGCATCTTCGGACGCTGCTGGCTATTTCTCGCCCACGAAAGTCAAATCCCCAAACCCGGTGATTTTTTTAACACCTACATGGGCGAGGATGCGGTGGTGGTGGTTCGCCAGAAAGACGGCAGTATCAAAGCGTTTCTCAACCAGTGTCGCCACCGCGCGATGCGCGTCAGCTACGCCGACTGCGGCAATACCCGCGCCTTCACCTGCCCGTATCACGGCTGGTCGTACGGCATTAACGGCGAGCTGATCGACGTGCCGCTGGAGCCGCGCGCTTATCCGCAAGGTTTATGCAAATCGCATTGGGGACTGAATGAAGTGCCTGGCGTAGAGAGCTACAAGGGACTGATTTTCGGCAACTGGGACACCACCGCACCAACGCTTCGCGATTATCTCGGCGACATTGCCTGGTATCTCGACGGCGTGCTCGACCGCCGTGAAGGCGGCACCGAAATTGTCGGTGGCGTCCAAAAGTGGACCATCGATTGTAACTGGAAATTCCCCGCCGAACAGTTTGCCAGCGACCAGTATCACGCGCTGTTCAGCCATGCCTCGGCCGTGCAGGTGCTGGGGGCGAAAGACGACGGTAGCGATAAGCGCCTCGGCGATGGTCAGACCGCCCGCCCGGTGTGGGAAACCGCCAAAGACGCACTACAGTTCGGTCAGGATGGGCACGGCAGCGGATTTTTCTTTACTGAAAATCCCGATGCCAACGTCTGGGTCGACGGTGAGGTCTCCAGCTACTACCGCGACACCTACGCGGAAGCCGAGCAGCGTCTGGGTAAAGTTCGCGCCCTGCGTCTGGCCGGTCACAACAACATTTTCCCAACGCTTTCCTGGCTCAACGGTACTGCCACCTTAAGGGTCTGGCATCCGCGTGGGCCGGATCAGGTTGAGGTGTGGGCGTTCTGTATTACCGATAAAGCCGCCTCTGATGAAGTGAAAGCCGCGTTTGAAAACAGCGCCACGCGGGCTTTTGGCCCCGCCGGATTCCTGGAGCAGGACGACTCGGAAAACTGGTGTGAAATTCAAAAACTGCTGAAAGGTCATCGCGCTCGCAACACGAAATTGTGTCTGGAAATGGGGCTTGGCCAGGAGAAACGTCGTGAAGACGGCATTCCGGGGATCACCAACTACATCTTTTCGGAAACCGCCGCGCGTGGCATGTACCAACGCTGGGCTGATTTGCTCAGCAGCGAAAGCTGGCAGGAAGTGCACGAGAAAACCGCCGCCTACCAGCAGGAGGTGATGAAATGAGCACTTTAGTTTCCCTGGAACTACACCACCGCATTACGCAGTTTCTCTACCATGAAGCCAGCCTGTTGGATGACTGGAAGTTTCGTGACTGGCTGGCACAGCTGGATGAAGACATTCGCTATACCATGCGTACGACGGTCAATGCCCAGACGCGCGACCGTCGCAAAGGCGTGCAGCCGCCGACCACCTGGATTTTCAACGACAACAAAGACCAGCTCGAACGTCGTATCGCGCGGCTGGAAACCGGCATGGCCTGGGCGGAAGAACCGCCGTCGCGTACCCGGCACCTGATCAGCAACTGTCAGGTCAGTGAAACCGGGGTTCCCGACGTCTTTGCCGTGCGCCTTAATTATCTGCTGTACCGCGCGCAAAAAGAGCGCGATGAAACCTTTTACGTCGGCATGCGCGTAGACAAAGTGCGCCGCTTGCCGGGCGATGAGTGGCGTCTACTGGAGCGTGAGATCGTACTGGATCAAGCGGTGATCACCTCCCATAACCTGAGTGTACTGTTCTGATGAGTCGTGTTTATGCCTGCCCTGTAGGGGATTTGCCGGAGGGTGAAGCGCTCCGGCTTGATACCTCGCCTGTCATCGCGCTGTTCAACGTTGGCGGCGAGTTCTATGCCATTAACGATCGCTGTAGCCACGGTAACGCCTCGATGTCGGAAGGCTATCTGGAAGAAGACGCTACGGTGGAATGCCCACTGCATGCCGCCAGCTTCTGCCTGAAAACCGGCAAGGCGTTGTGTTTACCCGCCACCGATCCGCTAACCACCTACGCAGTATATGTGGACGGTAGCGATGTGTTTGTTGATATTCCGGAGGACGCCAGATGAGCGATTTACGCGATAACGTGGTCTTTATCACTGGCGGCGGCTCCGGCCTTGGCCTGGCGCTGGTCGAGCGTTTCATCGAAGAAGGTGCGCGGGTCGCCACGCTGGAACTGTCGCCAGGTAAAGTCACCAGTCTGCGTCAGCGCTTTGGCGAACATGTACTGGCAATCGAAGGCAACGTCACCTGCTACACCGACTATCAGCGCGCGGTGGATCAAATCCTGATGAATTACGGTACGCTGGACTGTTTTATCGGTAATGCGGGTATATGGGATCACAACGCCTCGCTGGTCAATACGCCTGCAGACGCACTGGAGAGCGGCTTTCATGAGCTGTTTAACGTCAACGTACTGGGTTATCTGCTGGGGGCGAAAGCCTGTGCCCCCGCACTTATCGCCAGCGAAGGCAGCATTATATTTACCCTGTCAAACGCGGCCTGGTATCCCGGCGGCGGCGGGCCGCTGTACACCGCCAGTAAGCACGCTGCTACCGGGCTGATTCGCCAGTTGGCCTACGAGCTGGCGCCTAAAGTGCGGGTGAACGGTGTCGGTCCGTGCGGTATGGCCACCGATCTGCGCGGCCCACAGGCGCTGGGGCAAAGCGATACCTCAATTATGCAGTCACTGACGCCGGAAAAAATCGCCGCTATTTTGCCACTACAGTTCTTCCCCGACCCAGCCGACTTTACCGGGCCATACGTGATGCTGGCGTCGCGTCGCAACAACCGCACCTTAAGCGGCGTGATGATCAATGCCGATGCCGGGCTGGGTATTCGCGGTATTCGCCACGTCGCCGCTGGTCTGGATCTCTGAGGAGGCGTTATGCACAACAAAATTATTGCTATCGTCGGCGGTGGACAGGCCGCAGCGATGGCGGCGGTAGCACTGCGCCAGCAAGGGTTTGACGGCGAGATACATCTGTTCTCCAATGAGCCGCATCAGCCGTACGAACGCCCGCCATTGTCCAAAGCCATGCTGCTGGACGACGCCCCGCAGCTACAGCCGGTGCTAAACACGACCTGGTGGCAGGAAAAAAATGTTCATCTGCATCTGAACGTGACTATCCAGACGCTCGGCCGCCAAACGCATCAGTTGGTGCTGGCTGACGGCCAGGTTTATCCGTGGGATCAGCTATTGATTGCCACCGGTGCCGCGGCCCGTCCTCTTCCGCTGCTGGATAAACTGGGCGATCGCTGCTTTACCCTGCGCCACGTTGACGACGCGACTCGTCTGCGAGACGCTTTACTCCCCGGTAAATCGATTGTGATAGTCGGGGCGGGCACCATTGGTCTGGAACTGGCGGCCAGCGCGACCCAGCGCGGCTGCCGGGTAACCGTAGTGGAGCAGGCGCCAACGGTGATGGGCCGCAATGCGCCTGCTCCGGTGCGCGACTACCTGCTTGCCCGCCACCAACGTGCGGGCGTGCGGGTGTTACTCAACAGCGCTATTGAGCATGCCGAAGCGGGAGAGTATCTCTCGCTGACGCTGCAAAACGGCGAGACGCTGCTGGCCGATGCGATGGTTTACGGCATCGGTATCGTGGCGAATGATACGCTGGCCCACGACGCTGGTCTGGAGACGGCTAACGGTATTATCGTTGATAGCGCCTGCACCACCGCCGACCCGGACATTTTCGCCGCCGGTGACGTTGCGCTGACGCATCAGCCCGACGGTTCGTTGGCGCGTGTAGAAAGCTGGGAAAATGCCAATATCCAGGCACAAATTGCCGCTGCCGCAATGCTTAATTCGCCGTTGCCGGAGAAGACACCAGGCTGGTTCTGGACTGACCAATACCAGGATAATTTGCAGTTTATTGGCGAAATGCAGGGAGATAGCTGGCTTGTACGCGGCGATGCTGATGCGCAGAAAGCGATATGGTTTAACCTGCAGGATGGCGTGATTGTCGGCGCAGTAACGTTGAATCAGGGCCGAGAAATACGTTTACTGAGAAAATGGATTCAGGCAAAGAAAAAGCCATCCATGGCGGCTTTAGTCGATGAAACAATCTTGCTTAAGTCGATATAACTGCCGGATGGCACTTCGTTTATCCGGCCTACATGTGAGTTACCTGTAGGCCGGATAAGGTGTTTACACCGTCATCCGGCAATCAGTATGGCTTACGCGTAAACCGGGAAGCGTGCGCAGATATCCAGAACTTTACCTTTGACGCGCTCGATTACGGCTTCGTCATTGATGTTGTCCAGCACATCACACATCCAGCCAGCCAGCTCTTTCGCTTCCGCTTCTTTGAAGCCACGGCGAGTGATTGCCGGAGAACCGATACGGATACCGGAAGTCACAAACGGGCTCTTCGGATCGTTCGGTACGCTGTTTTTGTTAACGGTGATGTTAGCACGGCCCAGCGCGGCATCAGCTTCTTTACCGGTCAGGTTTTTATCAACCAGATCCAGCAGGAACAGGTGGTTTTCAGTCCCGCCAGAAACCACTTTGTAGCCACGGTTCAGGAACACTTCCACCATCGCTTTGGCGTTTTTAGCAACCTGCTGCTGGTAAACCTTGAACTCAGGCTCCATCGCTTCTTTCAGCGCTACAGCTTTCGCCGCGATCACGTGCATCAGCGGGCCGCCCTGCGCGCTTGGGAACACCGCAGAGTTCAGTTTTTTGTACAGCTCTTCGTCACCGCCTTTCGCCAGGATCAGGCCGCCGCGCGGACCCGCCAGAGTTTTGTGGGTGGTGGTGGTCACAACGTGTGCGTGTGGAACCGGGTTCGGATAAACGCCTGCGGCAATCAGCCCCGCAACGTGCGCCATATCGACGAACAGGTATGCACCGATGCTGTCAGCGATTTCACGCATTTTTGCCCAGTCAACAACGCCGGAGTAAGCAGAGAAGCCACCGATGATCATCTTCGGTTTGTGCTCTTTGGCCTGCTTCGCCATGTCTTCGTAGTCAATTTTGCCGGACTCATCAATACCGTAAGGGATGATGTTGTACAGTTTGCCGGAGAAGTTAACCGGGGAGCCGTGAGTCAGGTGGCCGCCTTGTGCCAGGTTCATACCCAGAACGGTATCGCCCGGTTGCAGCAGAGCGGTGTAAACAGCGAAGTTAGCCTGAGAACCAGAGTGCGGCTGTACGTTAGCGTAGTCAGCGCCAAACAGCTCTTTGGCACGATCGATAGCCAGTTGCTCAACGATATCAACGTACTCGCAACCGCCGTAGTAGCGCTTGCCCGGATAACCTTCAGCATATTTGTTGGTCAGCTGAGAACCCTGCGCCTGCATAACACGCGGGCTGGTGTAGTTTTCGGAGGCGATCAGTTCGATGTGCTCTTCCTGACGTACTTTTTCCTGCTCCATAGCCTGCCACAGTTCGGCATCATAATCGGCAATGTTCATTTCACGCTTTAACATCCGCATCTCCTGACTCAGCTAACAATAGAATTTCGGCCTAAAAAGGCAGTCCCGTTGGACTTCGGCCAACAGTATAACCGAATCATTCTTCGATAACAGGTCTTGACAAAGGATTTTACGCAAACGATTACCTTCACGGCACGCAAGGCTTTGGAGAACAAAGGTCTGCTGAATTTCAACGGATTTCTTTTCAGGTTTGTGATGCAGATTTTTCACGATGTAACCTTTACAACGCAAAGTTACAAAGAACCATTTACAATGCAGGGGTATTTTTTATAAGATGTATTTGACATACATCATTAAAGTCTCAGATAAAGGAAGACCGTATGCTTGACGCACAAACCATCGCTACAGTGAAAGCCACCATTCCCCTGCTGGTTGAAACAGGTCCGAAGCTGACCGCCCATTTCTACGATCGCATGTTTACGCATAACCCAGAGCTGAAAGAAATTTTCAACATGAGTAACCAGCGTAATGGCGATCAGCGCGAGGCGCTGTTTAACGCGATTGCCGCGTATGCCAGCAATATCGAAAACCTGCCGGCGCTGTTGCCAGCGGTTGAGAAAATCGCGCAAAAGCATACCAGCTTCCAGATTAAACCAGAGCAGTACAACATCGTGGGTGGTCATTTGCTGGCAACGCTGGACGAAATGTTCAGCCCAGGCCAAGAAGTCCTGGATGCGTGGGGTAAAGCGTATGGCGTACTGGCGAACGTTTTCATCAACCGTGAAGCACAAATCTATAGCGAAAATGCCAATAAAAATGGCGGCTGGGAAGGTACCCGTCCTTTCCGCATCGTGGCAAAAACGCCGCGAAGTACACTGATTACCAGCTTTGAGTTTGAGCCTGTCGACGGTGGCGCAGTAGCTGAATATCATCCGGGGCAATACCTGGGCGTCTGGCTGAAGCCGGAAGGTTTCCCGCATCAGGAAATTCGTCAGTACTCACTGACCCGTAAACCTGATGGCAAAGGCTATCGGATTGCCGTTAAGCGTGAAGACGGTGGTCAGGTTTCCACCTGGCTGCACAACCATGCAAATGTTGGCGACGTTGTTCACTTAGCCGCACCTGCGGGCGATTTCTTTATGGACGTCGCGACCGATACCCCTGTGTCTCTGATCTCCGCAGGCGTAGGTCAGACCCCAATGCTGGCGATGCTGGACACGTTGGCGAAAGCGAAGCATACGGCGCAGGTTAACTGGTTCCATGCGGCTGAAAACGGTGATGTCCATGCCTTCGTTGATGAAGTAAATGAACTCGGCAAAACGCTGCCACGCTTTAGTGCACACACCTGGTATCGTGAGCCAACCGAAGCCGATCGCGCGAAAGGCGCGTTTGATAGCGTAGGTCTGATGGATTTGAACAAACTGGAAAGCGCAATCAGCGATCCGGCGATGCAGTTTTATCTGTGCGGTCCGGTTGGCTTTATGCAGTTTGCCGCAAAGCAGCTGGTCGGCCTGGGCGTGAAAAACGAGAACATTCATTACGAATGCTTTGGCCCGCATAAAGTTCTGTAATTACGTTATGCCTGATGGCGCTGCGCTTATCAGGCCTACGAGATATTGTAGGTCGGATAAGGTGTTTACACCGCCATCCGGCAAGCAAGGCGCGGCTTAGATTGCCGCGTCGTCTTCTTCACCAGTACGAATACGAATAACGCGCGCGACATCAAAGACAAAAATCTTACCGTCGCCGATTTTGCCGGTCTGGGCAGTACGAATAATGGTGTCGACGCAGGTATCGACGATGTCGTCGGTAACCACAATTTCAATTTTCACCTTCGGCAGAAAATCCACCATATATTCCGCGCCACGGTACAGCTCGGTATGGCCTTTCTGACGGCCAAAGCCTTTCACTTCCGTTACCGTCATCCCGGTGATACCGACTTCTGCCAGCGCTTCGCGGACGTCGTCCAGCTTGAAGGGTTTAATAATCGCATCAATCTTTTTCATGCTATTCCTTGAAAAGGTCGCCTGTCTTTTGATCGAATAAAACTAACATAATCCGCAGATTTATTCTTTGAAATCGTTTGCATCCAGCTCGTGTCGAGAAAGCAACTTATAGAATTCGGTGCGGTTGCGCCCCGCCATTCTTGCCGCATGAGTCACATTGCCCCTGGTGATTTGCAGCAGCTTACGCAGATAGTTGAGCTCAAACTGGTTACGCGCCTCAACAAATGTCGGCAGCGCGGTGTTTTCCCCTTCCAGCGCCTGCTCCACCAGCGCGTCGCTGATCACTGGCGAAGAGGTCAACGCCACGCACTGCTCAATTACGTTGACCAACTGACGCACGTTGCCCGGCCAGCTGGCGGTCATTAACCGCTTCATGGCATCGGTTGAAAAGGCGCGTACGAACGGTTTGTGCCGTTCAGCAGACTGGCGCAGCAGATGGTTCGCCAGCAGCGGAATATCTTCCGTACGCTCGGCCAGCGCTGGGATCTTCAGACTCACCACGTTGAGGCGATAGTACAAATCCTCGCGAAATTCGCCCCGAGCCATCGCTTTGGGTAAATCGCGGTGGGTCGCAGAAACGATCCGCACATCAATGTCGATATCGCGGTTACTTCCCAGCGGTCTGACTTTTCGTTCCTGCAATACGCGCAGCAGTTTCACCTGTAACGGTGCAGGCATATCGCCAATCTCATCGAGAAAAAGCGTGCCGCCTTCCGCAGCCTGAAACAGCCCTTCACGATTACTCACCGCGCCGGTAAAAGCGCCGCGCGCATGACCAAACAGTTCAGACTCCAACAGTTGTTCCGGCAACGCGCCACAGTTAATGGCAATAAAGGGCTTGTGGCTGCGCGGGCTGGCGTTGTGAATCGCCTGGGCAAACACCTCTTTCCCGGTTCCGCTTTGGCCGTTGATCAAGACACTAACATCCGATTGCGCGACCATCCGCGCCTGTTCTAACAAACGCAACATTAACGGGCTACGGGTAACAATTGATTCACGCCAGCTGTCATCGGTAGCAGGCGCGGACTGTTCCAGCGCACCGTCAATCGCTTTGTAGAGCGCATCTTTATCGACCGGCTTGGTGAGAAAGCTGAAAACACCCTGCTGCGTTGCCGCGACAGCATCAGGAATGGAGCCGTGCGCTGTCAGGATAATGACCGGCATCCCCGGCTGCACTTTCTGGATTTCAGTGAACAGCTGCATGCCGTCCATTTCATCCATGCGCAGGTCGCTAATGACCAGATCCACTTTTTCACGATTCAGTACCCGTAATCCTTCCTGCCCACTTTCTGCGGTTACGACGCTGTAACCTTCGCTGGTCAGTCGCATACCGAGCAATTTCAACAGTCCCGGATCGTCATCGACGAGCAGCAGATGCGCGGGCTTGCGGCTTATCATGGCATGGCCTCCCCATCATCGGGCGTCGTGAGTTTATCAGTACCGTGCAACGCATCGGGATTATAGCTGCCAGCAGGTTTACGGGTGGACAGTTGTCGTTCAATATCGGTCAGATTTTCCAGCTTACGGGTGGTGAGATCGAGCTGACTCTGCAAATGCTGTTGCTGCTGACGCAGCGTATCGAGATCGCTATCTGACGACTGCTGGAGCTTACTGTAACGCATGCGTTCTTCGGCAAGCTGTAACTGCAACATTTGGTTACGGAACCAGGCCTGATAAAGCGGTCGAACCTGAGTCGGAATTTGTGGACTTAACGCGTCGAGACGCGTAACGACCTCCCGCCGTTCAGGCGGGGTAATACGGGCGTTATCGAGCAGGATCCCACGCTTAAAAGCGCCCTGCCAGGTATCCGTAAGTTGGCTACTGGCTTCACTGCGCGCCTGCACTGGCATCATGCGATCGGCGCAATCCATCGCCCGCAGCCAATACAACGGGTTGGTATCCGTGGACTGACCCGTTAGCGACCAGATATCCGTACATTCGGTGGCAAGGTAATCAGCGAGTTGATGCGGCGGGATTTTCTCCTGCGAAGGATCGCCGATAATGTGATTCACCGCATTTGGAACGCAGCCGACCAGCGCCAGGCATGGCAGACTTGCGAGTAAGACGCGGCGAATAAAATCTCGTTTAAGCATTCGGGCAACAACGTGTGGCATACTCACCAGACTTAGGTTCATTTTAGTGGTTTTTCGATGCAGATAGCGGCAGTTCTATGCGGAAACAAACGCTTTGCGCATGCTCATCAACCAGATACAGTTTTCCCCGCATACGGCGGATGCAGTCTCTGGCTATGCTCAGCCCCAACCCGCTTCCTTTGACTGCCCCTTTTCGCTGATGGCTGCCCTGGAAAAAAGGCTCGAAGATCATCGCCTGTTCTGCTTCTGGAATCGGTGTGCCGGTATTTATGACATCAATATATACCGTTGAGCCATGCAAACTGCTGCGGATCCAAATGTTACCGGATTCAGCGCCGTAGTGCACCGCATTGGAATAAAGATTGTCCAGCACGCTCATTAACAGCATGGGTTCGGCCAGACAAGCGTTCGCCGCCAGCGCAACATCAGTATGGATCATTTTGGCGCGAGCAGGCAGGCTATGTGCTGAAACCACGCTTTCCACCAGCGGTGCGATTTCTACAGTTTCAAGCTCAACCTCGTCATCCGCCAGCTTGCGGTTGTAATCAAGCAATTGCTCAATCAACTTTTGCAGATTACGGCTGCTGTCATCCAGAATCCCGACTACCTCTTTTTGCTCCGGCGTTAACGGGCCAACGACCTGATCGGCTAACAATTCGGTACCTTCGCGCATGCTCGCCAGCGGTGTTTTCAGCTCATGGGAAAGATGGCGTAAAAACTGATGCCGTTGCGACTCAAGCCAGGAGAGACGTTCACTCAACCAGATAATGCGCTGCCCCACGGACCGCAGCTCCCGGGGCCCGGTAAATAATACGCTATCACCCAGCGAGCGCCCTTCCCCCAGACGGTTAATCATCCGCTCGATGCCCTTTACCGGACCGATGATCATTCGGGTAAACAGCAGCACCATCGCCAGACTAACGAGAAACAGCACCAGCGCCTGCCAGCCAAAGAACTGACCTCGTTCGGCAATTTCTTGTTGTAACTGCTGACCACGCGAAAAGACCACGGTACGTGTGGCCTGCACCATGTCGGTATTCGCATTAGCGAAGGCTTCCAGGCGGGCTGCCGCCTGGCTGTCAGGACCACTGTTATTACACTGCAATTGGGCGAGATCGTTGAGATCCTGCCGCAACGCCTGGTAGAGCTTGTTGTCCGGCAACACGCCCGCATGCGCATCCAGCATGTCGCTATAACGTTTACGCTGGCTCTGGTAAACCTTTGCCAGCGTCGGGTCATCCAGCACACAATACTGTCGGTAGCTACGTTCCATCTCCAGCGCGGCGTTGGTCATTGCCTCACTGCGTCGGGCATCAATGAGCGTGGTTCTGTTAGTCAGCGCCGCCTGCGCGCTCAGGGCGTTCAGGCTCTGCCACGCTTGCCAGGCCAGTACGAGCAAAGGGAGCAGGATCAGCAAAAATGCCAGTGTCACCAGCTGACGTAAGGATCGGGGGAAAACAGACCAGCGCTTCAAGGCGTTACTCTCAATGGACGGGAATAAGACGATGCTAACTGAGGGGAACGTCAGATACAACAAAGCCGGGATTAACCCGGCTTTGTTATGGAATAAGGCGGTGCCTAACTCGACGTTTCGCCCGAAGGTTGATATGAGCTTCGCTAATATCAGATGTTGGACGGCAGGCACCTTGTTGTGCGTCATTCGAAGTTTATGTAGCACGTCCCGAAGGGGCTGACATAAGAAGGTGAATGAGCCACTGGTTAATATTATGCAGCATCTGTGCCAACATTCAAAACACTTTATTAACACAATGATAAATATAAGAAATATGAATAATTGTGTAAAAATAAGAGTTGAGTGTTTTTTGTTCATTCTGTCGCTAATCAGCAACACTCGCTGCACTTAAAAACAAAATCATTATAAATCAAATCATTAAGTGTCTCTTTTTGGCGACAAGCCAACCCTGCCAATGTCGGGATTTCCCGACACTTTAATTTTGTGGCATAAGCGCTGAGTTTATTGCCGGATGGCGGCGTAAACGCCTTATCCGGCCTGTGATATAAAAAAAGCCCCTCACGAAGAGGGGCTTGATGATTGCAGGCCAATTAACCGAGCTGTTTACGCGCATTACGGAAGATACGCATCCACGGGCTATCCTCGCCCCAGTTTTCCGGGTGCCAGGAGTTGCTCACGGTACGGAACACGCGTTCCGGGTGCGGCATCATAATGGTGACGCGACCATTTTCGGTGGTAACAGCAGTGATACCGTTTGGCGAACCGTTCGGGTTAGCCGGATAGGTTTCGGTCACCTTACCGAAGTTATCAACGTAGCGCAGTGCCACCAGCCCTTTGCTCTCCAGTCCTGCCAGATGTACATCGTCACGCACTTCTACGCGACCTTCGCCGTGAGAAACTGCGATTGGCATCTGTGACCCAACCATACCGGCAAGCAGCAGAGACGGGCTTTGTGTCACTTCGACCAGGCTGAAACGCGCTTCAAAGCGATCGGAGTGGTTACGCACAAAGCGTGGCCACAGATCGCTTCCTGGGATCAGCTCGCGCAGGTTAGACATCATCTGACAACCGTTACACACGCCGAGTGCCAGCGTTTGTGGGCGGTGGAAGAAGGTTTCGAACTCATCACGCACGCGGTTGTTGAACAAAATTGACTTCGCCCAACCTTCCCCTGCGCCGAGTACATCGCCGTAAGAGAAGCCGCCGCAGGCTACCAGCGCCTGGAAGTTACCCAGGCCGATGCGTCCGCCCAGCAGGTCGCTCATGTGTACATCGATAGCG
Source organism: Citrobacter sp. RHBSTW-00029 (assembly GCF_014104295.1). Classification (NCBI taxonomy): domain Bacteria; kingdom Pseudomonadati; phylum Pseudomonadota; class Gammaproteobacteria; order Enterobacterales; family Enterobacteriaceae; genus Citrobacter; species Citrobacter sp. RHBSTW-00029. The sequence continues at coordinate 597,670 of NZ_JABXRT010000001.1, read as the reverse complement.
TCAAAGCCCGCACGGTGGAAAGCTGCGGCCATCTCAACGTGGGAGTTCACACCCTGCTCGCGCAGCACGGCCACTTTCGGACGCGCACCGGTGGCGATATACGGCGCGGCAACATCTTCATTGATATCAAACGACAGTTTAACGTTGAGGCCAGGATCGGCATCGTTGGTTTTAGCGTTATGTTCCTGATCGGCGCACTCTGGATTGTCGCGCAGACGCTGCATCTGCCAGGTGGTTTCTGCCCACCACATACGCAGGGTAGTACGGCTTTCGCTGAACACCGACTGCCCATCGGCTTCGACCACGAAGCGGTCGCCCTGCACGGCTTTACCCAGATAGTGCACGCAATCGGCCAGGCCATGTTGAGCCAGCAACGCCTCAACCGCTTCACGGTCAGCGGCGCGAACCTGAATGACAGCCCCCAACTCTTCATTAAACAGCGCCGCCAGATGATCATCGCCCAGAGTGCCGATGTCTGCTTCAACGCCGCAGTGACCGGTGAAGGCCATTTCTGCCAGCGTAACCAGCAGGCCGCCGTCGGAACGGTCGTGGTAGGCCAGCAGCTTACGCTGTGCCACCAGCGCCTGAATGGCGTCGTAGAAGCCTTTCAGCTGCTCTACGTTACGCACATCGGCAGGCTTATCGCCCAGTTGACGGTAAACCTGCGCCAGCGCCGTCGCACCCAGCGCATTGTGGCCAAGGCCAAGATCAATCAGCAGCAGCGCATTGTCTTCAGTAGACAGTTGCGGGGTAATCGTGTGGCGCACATCTTCCACGCGGGCAAAGGCGGTGATCACCAGCGACAGCGGCGAGGTCATTTCACGCTGTTCGTTGCCTTCCTGCCAGCGGGTTTTCATCGACATAGAGTCTTTGCCCACCGGAATGGTCAGGCCAAGCGCCGGACATAATTCTTCCCCAACGGCTTTTACCGCTTCGTACAGTCCGGCGTCTTCGCCAGGGTGACCTGCAGCCGCCATCCAGTTGGCCGACAGTTTAATACGTTTGATATCGCCAATCTGCGTTGCCGCAATGTTGGTCAGCGCCTCACCTACAGCCAGACGCGCAGAGGCTGAGAAGTCGAGCAATGCGACTGGCGCGCGCTCGCCGAGAGACATCGCTTCGCCGTAGTAGCTATCGAGGCTTGCGGTAGTGACCGCGCAGTTGGCGACCGGGATCTGCCATGGACCAACCATCTGGTCACGCGCCACCATACCGGTAACGGTACGGTCACCGATAGTCACGAGGAACGTTTTCTCCGCGACAGTTGGCAGATGCAGCACGCGGTTAACCGCATCTGCAATCGAGATTTCACTACGATTCAGTGCATCGCCTTTGGCTTTCAGCGTCTGCACATCGCGGGTCATTTTCGGTGTTTTACCCAGCAGCACATCGAGTGGCATGTCGATCGGCTGGTTGTCGAAGTGGCTGTCGCTCAAGGTCAGATGCTGTTCTTCGGTGGCTTCACCGATCACCGCGTACGGCGCGCGCTCGCGCTTACACAGTTCGTCAAACAGCGGTAGCTGATCGGCAGCAACCGCCAGCACGTAGCGCTCCTGGGATTCGTTACACCAGATTTCCAGCGGGCTCATGCCCGGCTCGTCGCTGAGGATGTCACGCAGCTGGAACTTACCGCCGCGGCCGCCATCGCTGACCAGCTCCGGCATGGCGTTAGACAGGCCACCCGCGCCAACGTCATGGATAAACAGGATCGGGTTGGCATCGCCCATCTGCCAGCAGCGGTCGATAACTTCCTGGCAACGACGTTCCATTTCCGGGTTATCACGCTGTACAGAAGCGAAATCAAGATCGGCATCAGACTGGCCAGAAGCCATAGAGGAGGCTGCCCCGCCGCCAAGGCCAATGTTCATCGCCGGGCCGCCGAGGACGATCAGCTTGGCGCCAACGACGATCTCGCCCTTCTGCACGTGATCGGCACGGATGTTACCGATCCCGCCTGCCAGCATGATCGGTTTATGGTAACCGCGCAGCTCTTCGCCGTTATGGCTGTTGACCTTTTCTTCATAGGTGCGGAAGTAGCCGGTCAGCGCCGGGCGACCAAATTCGTTGTTAAACGCCGCGCCGCCCAGCGGGCCTTCGGTCATGATGTCGAGCGCGGTGACAATACGATCCGGCTTACCAAAGTCCTCTTCCCAAGGCTGTTCAAAGCCAGGAATACGCAGGTTGGAGACGGAGAAGCCTACCAGCCCGGCTTTCGGTTTTGCACCACGACCGGTTGCACCCTCATCGCGGATTTCTCCGCCGGAGCCGGTTGCCGCACCTGGCCACGGAGAGATAGCCGTCGGGTGGTTATGAGTTTCTACCTTCATCAGGATGTGGGCTGGTTCCTGATGGAAATCGTAGCGGCCGGTTTTGTGATCGGCAAAATAGCGACCCACTTCAGAACCTTCCATTACCGCGGCGTTGTCTTTATAGGCAGACAACACGTGGTCCGGCGTGGTTTCGAAGGTATTCTTGATCATCTTGAACAGCGACTTAGGCTGTTGTTTACCGTCGATAACCCAGTCGGCGTTAAAAATCTTGTGGCGGCAGTGCTCGGAGTTAGCCTGCGCAAACATATACAGTTCAATGTCGTTCGGGTTGCGTCCCAGTTTGGTGAACGCATCCTGCAGATAGTCGATTTCGTCTTCCGCCAGCGCCAGGCCCAGACGCAGGTTAGCGTCGATCAGCGCCTGGCGTCCCTCACCAAGCAGATCAACGCTGGAAACCGGCGCAGGCTGGTGATGAACAAACAGTTTTTCAGCATCGCTCAGCGCAGAGAAAACCGTTTCCATCATGCGGTCGTGCAAAATATCGGCAACCGTCAGCCACTGCTCAGCGGTCAACGTGGAGGCCTCAACATACCAGGCAATGCCACGTTCCAGGCGGCTAATCTGTTGCAGGCCGCAGTTATGGGCAATATCAGTCGCTTTAGAAGACCACGGGGAAATGGTACCCGGGCGAGGCGTGACCAGCAGCAGTTTGCCTTCAGGGGCGTGGCTGTGAAGAGCAGGACCATATTTCAGCAGACGTGCAAGTTGCGCGCGCTCATCCTCATTCAATGGTGCATTCAGATCGGCAAAATGGACGTACTCGGCGTAAATATTGTGGACCTGGAGGTTGGCAGCCTGAAAACGTGCCAGCAGTTTGTTAATACGGAATGCAGACAGTGCAGGTGAACCACGCAGAATTTCCATCATAAGTCTCTCGTCTTCTAAGCTTTCGGTGTGCCCAAGTGGGGGAAACGGGCGTCATTATAAAGAATCTGGCGCGCCGACGAAACCGTTTGCGTCGAAATAAAATCACGGCCTCTTCTTATCATCAAATGCGGTCTGGTTTCTGAATAAGTTGCCAACTGGCGCAAGTTTAAGCAAAATGCCGCTCATTAATGACGACTTCACTTCTTAATCAATACCACAGCACGCAGAGACAACGTACGGTTCAGAGAATTAACTAATTGAAAAAATTAAAGATTAATTATCTGTTTATCGGTATTTTGACGCTGTTGTTGGCAGCGGCCCTCTGGCCATCTATCCCCTGGTTCGGTAAAGCCGACAATCGTATCGCCGCCATTCAGTCGCGGGGAGAGCTGCGCGTCAGTACCATCGACTCACCGCTCACTTACGCCGCGCTTAATGGGAAAAAGTTTGGCCTGGATTACGAACTGACCAAAGCCTTCGCCAACTACCTGGGTGTGAAGCTGAAAATCACCGTACGCCAGAACATCAGCCAGCTTTTTGACGACCTGGATAACGGCAATGCCGACCTGTTAGCCGCTGGTCTGGTGTATAACAGCGAGCGCGTTAAAAATTATCAGCCGGGTCCGACCTACTATTCCGTATCGCAACAACTGGTGTATCGGGTTGGGCAATACCGCCCGCGTACGCTTGCCACCGTGAACGAAAACCAACTGACTATCGCCCCGGGGCATGTGGTGGTTAACGACCTCCAGCAGCTAAAAGAAAAAAAATACCCGGACCTGAGCTGGAAAGTTGATGAGAAAAAGGGCACCACTGAACTGCTTGATGATGTCATCGCCGGTAAGCTGGATTACACCATTGCCGATTCCGTTGCCATCAGCTTATATCAGCGCGTTCATCCTGAGCTGGCCGTGGCGCTGGACGTCTCTGACGAACAGCCGGTGACCTGGTTCAGTCGTCTGGACGATGACAATACGCTGTCTGCTGCCCTGCTGGATTTCTTCAATACCATGAATGAAGACGGCTCGCTTGCGCGACTGGAAGAAAAGTACCTTGGGCATGGCGATGATTTTGACTATGTTGATACCCGCACCTTTTTGCGCGCCGTAGACAGCGTGTTGCCAGACCTCAAGCCGCTTTTTGAGAAGTATGCGCAGGAGATAGACTGGCGACTGCTCGCCGCAATATCCTATCAGGAGTCGCACTGGGACGCGCAGGCGACTTCCCCGACCGGTGTACGCGGGCTGATGATGCTGACCAAAAATACCGCCCAGAGTCTCGGGCTAACTGACCGTACCGATGCCGAGCAGAGCATCAGCGGCGGCGCGCGGTATTTGCAGGACATGATGAGCAAAGTGCCGGATACCGTCCCCGAAGGGGAACGCATCTGGTTTGCGCTTGCCGCCTACAACATGGGTTATGCGCACATGCTGGATGCCCGGGCGCTGACGGTGAAAACCAAAGGTAATCCGAACAGTTGGTCCGACGTAAAACAGCGTCTGCCGCTGCTCAGCCAAAAGCCGTATTACAACAAGTTGACCTATGGCTATGCGCGCGGTCACGAAGCCTACGCCTATGTGGAAAACATCCGTAAATACCAGATTAGCCTGGTGGGGTATCTGCAGGAGAAAGAAAAACAGGCACAGGAAACGCAGCAACTGGCACAGGATTACCCGGCTGTGTCACCGGCTGAGCTGTTAGGTAAAGATAAATTTCCGCTTTCAGCGTTTCTGACTCAGACGTCGTCAAACTATCTGTCGCACTCCCCTTCTCTGCTGTTTTCAGCACAGAAGAAAGAGGACAAGTAGTCTGATTGGTATTTACTGATTGGCAGATTTTTTCAACGCTTTGATTTCCTGCCGACGCATGCGAAAGAAATCACTGAGCAGCGTGGCGCATTCATCGCGTAACACCCCTTCGGTCACGTCAACCCGATGATTCATTCCAGGGTGATGCAGCACATCCATTAATGACCCGGCAGCGCCCGTTTTCGCATCGCGTGCGCCAAAAACCACCCGACCGATACGGCTATGGACCATCGCGCCTGCGCACATCACGCACGGCTCCAGTGTTACATACAACGTTGCATCCAGCAGACGGTAGTTTTGTAGCACCAGACCGCCCTGGCGCAACGCCATGATTTCAGCGTGGGCGGTAGGATCATGATGGCCAATCGGTCGGTTCCAGCCTTCACCAATGACGCGGTTGTTATGTACCAATACCGCGCCTACCGGGACTTCGCGCTCATCCCAGGCGCGCTTAGCCAGCGTTAAAGCATGACGCATCCAGTACTCGTGGCTAAATTCAACATCAGACAATGGCAGAACTCCAGTAATTAAAGCGGGCGCATTATACACAGACGCTATCGTTTACTCTATTCGAGTTGTTGCAGCTCTCCACGCGGTGTGACGCGCCAGCGATGCTGACAGAACGAGAGCAACGGATTGTCCTGCTTACTGTCGCTATAGCCGCTGTAAAGAGACAGCGGTGCGCCAATCTGCCGTTCCAGTTGCGCGACTTTTTCATGCCCCAGACAGCGTAGCGGCAATACCCAGCCACCGTATCCCCGCGCCATTTGACTGGCGATCAGATTGACACGCGGTAGCCACGGCGCGTCGAAGTAAACCTGCTCCACCAGCGACTGCGGAGAACCGGTGATAAGCCAGATATCAGCATCGGAGCTTAACAGGTACGTCGTCAGACGCTGCTGCACGACAGGAAATGCCGTCACATGCCCGCGAAACCAGCGCACAAAATCGGCCTGATGTGCCTTCAGACACGCCTCGCTGCGACCAAAGGTACAACCCCACAACAGCAGGCTCATGGGCCAGCGGGCGGCGCGCCCTTTAATTAACATTGCCAGCGCAATAATCGGCAACAGGGGCAGCACCAGCAACGCATTTAGCGGTTGGCGACGCAGCAGAAAACGTAAGAAACTGCCGAACATATCCTGCTGGTGTAACGTGCCATCCAAATCAAAAAAAACAACGCGACGCTGGTGACTGGTCAAACCTTATTCCTCTGGATCGTTGAACCCCAATAGCCAGGTAAACAGGAACCCGGCAATAACCGCTACCAGATAGCCTAACAGATAGAACATCACTTTTCCGGCAACAATCGTCAGTGCCAGCGGCAATCCCGAGATGCCAAAGGTGATGACCGTCGCCACCTTCCAGTAGCTGATCAGCGCCCCACCGACTGCACCACCGAGACAGGCACCGATAAACGGCTTGCCTAATGGCAATGTCACCCCAAAAATCAGCGGTTCACCAATGCCCAGCAATCCAACCGGCAGCGCGCTTTTAATCACTTTTTTCAGCCGTGCGTTACGGGTTTTCATCAGTACCGCAATAGCCGCACCGATTTGCCCCACTCCTGCCATCGCCAGAATAGGAAAGAGCGCGTTATAACCATGCGCCTGTACCAGTTCAACGTGGATCGGCACCAACCCCTGATGAAGTCCGGTGAGCACCAACGGCAGGAAAGTCCCAGCCAGCACGGCTCCCACCAGGAAACCGCCGCGATCGATAGCCCAGGATGCGCCGTGAGCAATCGATTCAGAAATCCAGCCGCCAAGCGGTTGCAGCGCCACAATAGCGATTGTCCCGGTAATAAGGGTGGTCAGCAGTGGATTGAGGATCAGTTCGAGAGACTCCGGCAGCACTTCGCGGAATTTGCGTTCGATCCAGCACATCAACGCCACCACCAGCAGCACTGCGATCACTCCACCGCGTCCCGGCTGCAATGCCTCGCCAAACAAGGTAATTTGCGCCAGTTGCGGGCTGGAGAGAATACCGGCCATCACCCCGCCCATCGCCAGCGAACCGCCAAATACTTTGGCGGTATTCACTCCGACCAGAATATTCATGATGGCAAACACGGCGCTGCCAAATATTCCCATCAGCCCAAGCATATTTGGATAGTGGGTCGCAAAATCCCCAACGATATCCGGTCGCTTAAGGATGTTAATGATGCCGGTAATCAAACCGGAGGCGATAAACGCCGGAATAAGCGGGATAAAAACGTTAGCCAGCTTGCGTAGCGCGTCACTCATCGGCGCTTTGTACTTCGCTTTGGCCTCTGATTTTGTTCGCTCAATATCCCCCACATTGGAACGTTCGCCGCCATCGGCAATCAGGGAACGCATGGCATCGACCACTTTCGCGGCTTTGCCGGGGCCGACAATGATCTGGTGCTGCGCCCCTTGCTTCACGTAGCCGCTAACGCCCGGCAGTTGCTTGAGTCGGGAAATATCGAGCTGAGCGTCATCCTGTACTTCCACTCTGACGCGGGTCATACAGTTTTCCAGGCGCAGAATATTTTTCTCTCCGCCCACGCCCAGCAGGATATCGCTGGCCAGCACCGCCGTCTTATCCATATACACCTCTTAGTGTTCTAACGCCGCGCGTAAAAAACCCTGGTGAGCGGCAAGCTTTTCGCGGGCTGCAGCGGCATCGAGCCCCGTGAGAGCCATCAGAATGGCGGGCTTAACATCAAAATCGGTCTGTTTCAGCAGAGCTTGCGCCTGGTCATACGCAATACCGGTAGCTTCCACGACCATGCGACAAGCCCGGTCTACCAGCTTAACGTTGGTCGCTTTCATATCCACCATCAGGTTCTGATACACCTTGCCAAACTTCACCATTGCGCCGGTAGAAATCATATTGAGTACCAGTTTTTGCGCAGTACCGGACTTCAGTCGCGTTGACCCTGTCAGAGCCTCCGGGCCAACAACCGGTGATATGGCGATGTCCGCTTCACGCGCGATGGGGGAATCCGGATTACAGGAAATCGCCACCGTGGTGCAGCCAACGGAACGGGCATATTGCAAGCCGCCAATCACATACGGTGTACGCCCGGATGCAGCCAGACCCACCACCACATCCTGAGCCGTAAGGTTGAGCGAACGAAGATCATCTTCACCCAGCTGCGGATTATCTTCTGCACCTTCAACGGCCTTCAGCAATGCGCCCGGCCCACCAGCAATCAGGCCAACAACCCGTCCATGTGGTACACCAAAAGTCGGTGGGCACTCAGACGCATCCAGTACGCCAAGACGCCCACTGGTCCCCGCCCCCATGTAGATAATCCGTCCACCCGCTTTTAACGCGTCAGCCGCTGCATCGACCGCAAGCGCAACTTCAGTCAGTGTTGCTTTTACAGCAACGGCTACCAGCGTATCCTGTTGATTAAAACGATGAACCAACTCAAGTGTGGATAACGCATCAAGATCCATGGTCTGAGGATTGCGGCTTTCTGACACTAACGCACCGAGATTCATTTTTTGTTCCTTAGGAATTTTTAATTCATATTAATCCGTTATAATGGAATATAATATTCACCCAGGCGAGTGAAATTTTGTTTTGTAATCGCCATCACGTTTTCGCCAGGAGACAGCATGAACTGTTTGATTCGCATTCGTCAGCGTTACCCGGACCTCGCGCAAAGCGATAAAAAGCTTGCGGATTACCTCCTCGCACAGCCGGATACTGCGCGTCATCTCAGTTCACAGCAACTCGCCTCTGAAGCGGGCGTCAGCCAGTCCAGCGTGGTGAAGTTCGCGCAAAAGATGGGTTTCAAAGGATTTCCTGCACTCAAACTGGCGATCAGTGAAGCACTGGCCAGTAATCCCAATCCCCACTCTATCCCAGTGCATAATCAGATTCGCGGCGACGACCCTATGCGTCTGGTGGGTGAAAAACTGATTCAGGAGAACGTGGCGGCCATGCACGCCACACTGGATATCAACAGCGAAGAAAAGCTGATGGAAAGCGTCGCCTTGTTACGCTCCGCCCGACGCATTGTCCTGACCGGAATTGGTGCATCGGGGTTGGTAGCACAGAATTTTGCCTGGAAACTGTTGAAAATAGGTTTTAACGCGGTAGTGGAACGCGATATGCACGCCCTGCTGGCAACGGTACAGGCGCTTTCGCCGGGCGATCTCCTGTTGGCGATTTCGTATACCGGAGAGCGCCGCGAGCTCAACCTGGCTGCGGATGAAACGTTGCGCACCGGCGCGAAAATCCTCGCCATCACTGGATTTACACCGAACGCCCTGCAACAGCGAGCAAGCCATTGCCTGTATACGATTGCCGAAGAACAAGCGACACGCAGCGCGGCAATTTCATCGACGCACGCGCAGATGATGCTCACGGATTTACTGTTTATGGCGCTGGTTCAGCAAGATTTAGAACATGCTCCGGAACGCATTCGCCACAGCGAAGCACTGGTAAAAAAACTGGTCTGAGCAAAGAATGCGCGTATAATGCCCGCCCGATTTGTGATGTTTTGAGAGTTTCCTGATGGCCCTGTTAATCACTAAAAAGTGTATCAATTGCGATATGTGCGAACCCGAATGCCCGAATGAGGCAATTTCGATGGGTGACAGCATTTACGAGATTAACAGCGACAAATGTACGGAATGCGTAGGCCATTACGACACGCCAACCTGCCAGAAGGTGTGCCCGATCCCCAATACTATTTTGAAAGATCCGGCACATGTCGAAACGGAAGAGCAATTGTGGGATAAGTTTGTGCTGATGCACCACGCCGATAAACTTTAACCGCGTCGCCATCCGGCAACGTGCAGAATCTAACTCTCGATAATCACCGTGGCGCAGGCGTAGTGACGCTCATCGGCCAGCGTCACATGCATATGCGCGACACCCAGTTTTTCCGCCAGTTTTAACGCCTCCCCCCATAACCGCAGACGCGGCTTACCGAGTTCATCGTTGAAGACTTCAAACTGATTAAACGCCAGCCCATTGCGAATACCCGTGCCAAAGGCTTTTGCTGCCGCCTCTTTGACCGCAAAGCGCTTTGCCAGAAAACGCACCGGCTGCTGATGCGTCTCCCAGATTGCCCATTCGTTGTCACTGAGCACGCGTCTTGCCAGACGGTCACCGGAACGGGAGATCACCGCTTCAATGCGGGCAATCTCCACGATATCCGTGCCTAATCCCAGAATAGCCATTAGCCACGCGCTTCCAGCATCAGGCGTTTCATTTCCACCACGGCGTCTTTCAGACCGCTCATCACCGCGCGTCCGATAATGGCATGGCCAATATTCAGCTCGTGCATTTCCGGGATCCGCGCAATGGCTTTAACGTTGTGATACGTCAGGCCGTGACCCGCATTCACCTTCAGGCCAAGGCTGGCGGCAAAAGTTGCCGCTTTGGCGATACGCGCCAGTTCGCTGGCCTGTTCCGCATCGGTTTTCGCATCGGCGTAACAGCCGGTGTGAATTTCAATAAACGGCGCGCCAACTTCCGCAGCGGCCTTAATCTGTTCTTCGTCAGCATCGATAAACAGCGAAACCAGAATACCTGCGTCCGCCAGGCGTTTGCAGGCATCGCGCATCTTGTCACGCTGACCGGCGACGTCCAGACCACCTTCAGTGGTAACTTCCTGACGTTTTTCCGGCACCAGGCAGCAAAAATGCGGCTTAGTCTCAACGGCAATCGCCAGCATCTCTTCGGTGACTGCCATTTCCAAATTCATGCGCGTATCCAGCGTCTGGCGCAGAATACGTACGTCGCGGTCGGAGATATGGCGGCGGTCTTCACGCAGGTGTACGGTAATACCGTCCGCGCCCGCCTGCTCAACGATAAACGCCGCCTGAACCGGATCCGGGTATGCGGTGCCGCGTGCATTACGTAACGTGGCAATGTGGTCAATATTGACGCCTAACAGTAATTCAGCCATGACAATCCTCGTTAATCATTATTTGTTTTTACTGCGCGTTTTGGCATAAATTGCCGGAACAGTTCCCGGCTTTTTAACGGCTTACCACCAAGATACGGCTTTAACGCCATGCGGGTAAAGCGTTTCGCGGCGCGTAACGTATCGACATCGGGAAATTCACGTGACTCAAGCGCTTTGAGATGGCGTCCGGTAAAAGTGGAATTATCGATCACTACGCTGGCGATAAACCCTTTTTCTTCCCGGTAACGATAGGTCATGGTGTCGTCTACCGGCTCGCCGCTGCCCGCACAATGGGTAAAATCGACGCCGTACCCCAGATGTCCAAGTAAGGCCAGCTCAAAGCGACGCAGCGCAGGCTCTGGCGAACCCGTCGCACCAGCCAGCGCCTGGATACAATTCAGATAATCGAAAAAGAGTTCAGAAAAACGGGTCTCGTACTCGAGTACGCGGGAGATAAGTTCGTTGATATACAAGCCGCTGTACAGCGTGATACCGCTAAGAGGGAGTGCCAGAGAAACGGCTTCAGCGCTACGCAGGGTTTTAACCTCACCGCGGCCGCCAAAGCGAAGCAACAACGGGGTAAAAGGCTGGAGCGCGCCTTTGAGATTAGAACGTTTGGAACGTGCGCCTTTAGCCACCAGGCGCACGCGACCCGACTCTTCCGTGAAGACGTCCAGCACGAGACTGGTTTCGCTCCAGGGGCGACTATGCAAGACAAAGGCTCGTTGCCATCCTTCCATATACTCGCCGTGTTTCAGAAGATGGGTTTAGACGTCGTCGCCGTAACCGAGGCTACGCAGCGCGCGTTCGTCATCGGCCCAGCCAGATTTCACTTTCACCCACAGTTCGAGGTGAACGGGCGCTTCGAACATCTCCTGCATGTCTTTACGCGCTTCGATGCCGATGGTTTTAATTTTGGCCCCTTTGTTGCCAATAACCATCTTCTTCTGCCCTTCACGTTCAACGAGGATCAGACCGTTAATATCGTAACCACCGCGCTCGTTAGAGATAAAACGCTCAATTTCCACGGTAACGGAGTACGGCAGTTCAGCCCCCAGAAAACGCATCAGCTTTTCACGGATGATTTCAGAGGCCATAAAGCGCTGAGAACGGTCGGTGATGTAATCTTCCGGGAAGTGATGAATAGCTTCCGGCAAATGCTTACGCACGATGCCCGCAACGGTATCAACATTCAGGCCGGTCTCGGCAGAAATCGGGACGATATCGAGGAAGTTCATCTGGCTTGCCAGGAACTGCAGGTGCGGTAGCAGATCGGCTTTTTCCTGAACGTTGTCTACTTTGTTCACGGCCAGAATTACCGGCGCTTTACCGTCGCGCAGCTTGTTGAGCACCATTTCGTCGTCCGGCGTCCAGCGGGTGCCCTCGACAACGAAAATAACCAGTTCAACATCACCAATAGAGCTGCTGGCCGCTTTGTTCATCAGGCGGTTGATGGCACGTTTCTCTTCCATATGCAGGCCCGGGGTATCAACATAAATCGCCTGATACGCGCCTTCAGTATGGATGCCAACAATACGGTGACGTGTTGTCTGAGCCTTACGTGAGGTAATGGAAATCTTCTGCCCAAGCAGATTATTCAACAGGGTGGATTTGCCGACGTTCGGGCGACCGACGATGGCAATAAATCCGCAATAGGTTTTGTCGATGCTCATTCCAGCTCCAGTTTTTTTAACGCCTGTTCGGCGGCAGCCTGCTCAGCCTTACGACGGCTCGAACCTGTGCCAACCACCGGTTCACTCAGGCCGCTAACCTGGCAGTGGATAGTAAATTCTTGATCGTGCGCTTCACCACGAACCTGCACCACCAGATAAGACGGCAGCGGCAGGTGGCGACCCTGCAAATACTCCTGCAGGCGCGTTTTCGGATCTTTTTGTTTATCGCCTGGGCTAATTTCGTCCAGACGCGTTTGATACCAGTTCAGGATTAATTGCTCAACGGTTTGAATATCGCTGTCGAGGAAGACGCCGCCGATCAACGCTTCGACGGTATCCGCCAGAATTGATTCGCGACGAAAACCGCCGCTTTTCAGCTCGCCCGGTCCCAGGCGTAAACATTCACCGAGGTCAAATTCACGGGCTAATTCAGCCAGCGTATTTCCACGCACCAGCGTGGCGCGCATGCGGCTCATGTCACCTTCGTCCACTCGAGGGAAACGGTGATACAGCGCATTCGCAATAACAAAGCTCAAAATAGAGTCGCCTAAAAATTCTAAACGCTCGTTATGTTTGCTGCTGGCACTACGGTGAGTTAATGCCTGCTGCAACAGCTCCTGATGATTAAAAGTGTAGCCCAGCTTCCGTTGAAGCCGATTAATTACGATGGGATTCATGCGATACCAATAAATGAATGCGTCAACAATTCAGCACACGAAACAGACCTGATATACACCCGTCATTAGAGAGACCAATGCTGTTTCGTGTGCCGTGGCAACCTGACGGTGCCAACCTAAAACTTCGGGGGAATATTCTATACACAACGACAAGGGATGTCGTTAGTCTGAGGGAATTAATCCGAGAAATAATTCACGCTGTCGTTATTAAGACGACAGCGTGAACCATTATCAGCAATTAGTGGATGCCGCCAATGCGGCTCAAACGAACACCGGTTGGCCACTCACCTTCTTGTTTGTCGAAACTCATCCAGATTGCGGTCGCTTTACCTACCAGATTCGCTTCCGGTACAAATCCCCAGTAACGGCTGTCCGCGCTGTTGTCACGGTTATCGCCCATCATGAAGTAATGCCCCGGTGGAACGATCCAGGTGGCTAACTGCTGACCCGGCTGACGGTAATACATCCCCACCTGATCCTGCGCGATTGGCACCATCAGAATGCGGTGAGTTACCTCACCCAGCGTTTCTTTACGCTCGGTCAGGCGAATACCGTTGTCTTTCGTTTCGTTCAGCGGAACTTCAAAGAAACCGCTGGTCGCTTCCCCGCCGTTGCGGCGAGCAAACGTCTGCACAAAATCACTTGGCTGAACATCAGAGTACGTTACCGGCAGCGCGTTTTCACAAGCCTGACCAGAACTGCATCCTGGCTGAATCGTCACCTCTTTCGCCACCGGATCGTACGTCACTTTGTCTCCCGGTAAACCGACAGCGCGTTTGATGTAGTCCAGACGCGGATCTTCCGGGTATTTAAATACCACGATATCACCGCGTTTCGGGTGGCCAGTTTCGATCAACGTTTTCTGATAAATCGGATCTTTAATTCCGTAGGCAAATTTCTCTACCAGAATAAAATCACCAATCAACAGTGTTGGCATCATCGAACCCGACGGGATCTGGAACGGTTCATAAATAAATGAACGCACCACCAGCACAATAGCCAGTACCGGGAAAACGGACGCACCGGTTTCCAGCCAACCCGGCTTAGGGGCAACTTTTTTCAGCGTTGCTTTATCCAGTGAATCGCCTGCAGCGGCCTGTGCCGCAGCCTGGCGCTCCCGGCGTTTTGGCGCGAAGACAAACTTATCTACGCACCATAAAATGCCCGTCACCAGTGTGGCAATCACCAGAATCAGGGCAAACATGTTCGCCATGCCAACTCCTTAAGATTATTTGCTGTCTTTACCGACATGCAGAATAGCGAGGAAGGCTTCCTGCGGCAGTTCGACGTTACCGATCTGCTTCATTCGCTTTTTACCCTCTTTCTGTTTTTGCAGCAGCTTTTTCTTACGGCTGATATCGCCACCGTAGCACTTAGCCAGAACGTTTTTACGCAGTTGCTTAACCGTTGAACGCGCAATGATGTGCGTACCAATGGCCGCCTGAATTGCGATATCGAACTGCTGGCGAGGGATCAGATCTTTCATCTTCTCGACCAGTTCACGGCCACGGCTCTGGGAGTTATCGCGGTGGGTAATCAGCGCCAGTGCATCGACGCGTTCGTTGTTGATGAGGACATCAACGCGTACCATGTCGGAGGCCTGGAAACGTTTGAAGTTATAATCCAGCGACGCATAGCCGCGAGAAGTCGACTTCAGACGGTCGAAGAAGTCGAGGACCACTTCCGCCATTGGAATTTCATAGGTCAACGCAACCTGGTTACCGTGGTAAACCATGTTGGTCTGTACACCACGCTTCTCGATACACAGCGTAATAACGTTGCCGAGGTATGCCTGCGGCAGCAGCATATGACATTCAGCAATCGGCTCGCGCAGTTCGTAAATGTTATTCAGCGGCGGCAGTTTGGACGGGCTGTCGACGTAGATAGTCTCTTTCGCCGTGGTTTCCACTTCATAAACTACGGTCGGCGCGGTAGTGATCAGATCCAGATCGTATTCACGTTCCAGACGCTCCTGAATGATCTCCATGTGCAGCAGCCCCAGGAAGCCACAGCGGAAGCCGAAGCCCAGCGCGGTAGAACTTTCCGGTTCGTAGAACAGGGAAGCATCGTTGAGGCTCAGCTTACCAAGCGCATCACGGAAGTTTTCGTAGTCGTCGGAGCTGACCGGGAACAGACCCGCATATACCTGCGGCTTCACTTTTTTAAAGCCAGGCAGGGGTTTATCTGCCGGGTTACGAGCCAGCGTCAGGGTATCGCCTACCGGTGCGCCGAGGATGTCTTTAATGGCGCAAACTAACCAACCTACCTCGCCACACTTTAGTTCTGTACGGTCAACCTGTTTCGGCGTAAAGATACCCAGGCGATCTGCGTTGTAGACCTGACCGGTACTCATCACTTTGATTTTGTCGCCTTTACGCATGGTACCGTTTTTAATACGCACCAGCGAGACCACACCGAGATAGTTGTCGAACCAGGAGTCGATGATAAGCGCCTGTAACGGGCCTTCCGGGTCGCCTTCCGGCGGCGGAATATCACGCACCAGACGTTCAAGAACGTCGGTCACGCCAACACCGGTTTTCGCCGAGCAACGGACAGCGTCAGCCGCATCGATACCGACGATATCTTCAATCTCTTCCGCCACACGCTCTGGATCGGCGGCTGGCAGGTCAATTTTGTTCAGTACTGGCACCACTTCCAGATCCATTTCCATGGCGGTATAGCAGTTAGCCAGTGTTTGCGCTTCAACACCCTGCCCGGCATCAACGACCAGCAGTGCGCCTTCACAGGCGGCAAGCGAGCGTGAAACTTCATAAGAGAAGTCAACGTGGCCCGGGGTGTCGATAAAGTTAAGCTGGTAGGTTTCACCATCAGATGCTTTGAAATCGAGCGTCACGCTCTGCGCTTTGATAGTAATACCGCGCTCACGCTCAAGATCCATCGAGTCGAGAACCTGCGCTTCCATTTCACGGTCAGACAGGCCACCGCAGATCTGGATAATACGGTCAGACAGCGTCGATTTACCGTGGTCGATGTGAGCTATGATTGAAAAGTTACGTATGTTCTTCATATAGTGTAATTATTGTGCCTTACGCCTGCCTGGGCAGGCTCTGAGAAGTCGCTGTTCTGAGCTTAACGTCTGTTTTAGTGAAACGCCGCATTCTACACTACATCGCTGAGGCGAGGAAATGTTCATAGAGCAAGGATAGCGGGAACTGGAAACAACTTTGCAAAGTCAGTGAAACTTTTGCCGGATGGCGGCATAAACGCCTTATCCGGCCTACCTTTGCATCTGAGGACGCTGTAGGCCTGATAAGCGCAGCGCCATCAGGCAAAGATATCACTGCGGGGTTTCAACACGAATCAGATCGGGCGGGAGAGCTACGTTGAGAATAACCGGTTGCCAGGCTTCGCGCTCAGCAAGCTTACGGGAATATCCTCGCGCAATCAGGAATCCCCCCACACCGCCCAGTATCGCCCCGCTGAGTGCGGCGATATCGCTGCCAAACAGCACCTGAAACAGCGCAGCAAAAATAAAGAGTCCCGCCAGCGGAGACATATAAACCAGCATCGCCGAGCCTAACAGGCTCCCTTCGGCAATACCCAGTTCAACTTTCTGCCCAGGCGTCAGCGGTTCATCGCTGGGTACCACGATAGTATGCGTTGTTTGCGGCCCCAGTTTGTTCAGCACACGACTGCCACATCCAGCCCGCGACGCGCAGCTGCTACACGATGCTTTAACATCGCAGCTGACCGTCGCCAGACCATTTTGCCAGGAGACGACTGTTGCCCATTCTTTAATCATTGCGCGGCCCTGAACTTAATATTATCCGCGATACGCTTTGCCGTTTGCGGCGGGAGCTCGCCCACAATGGTGATTTCGGCATTATCCCGCACGGTAGTACTGACCGTTCGACGTCCGGTACGCAGCAGTTGATCGGCGCTGTTTTGCGACGCGCGGTTCACGTTCACAGAAAAACTGAACAGGCCATCAGAATACAGGCGCGATTCAATCGGCATGTTATCCATTGTCGGCAGCGGGCGTCGACTGCTGGAAACCTCACTGAAGCCTTGCGGTAACCACGATGGACTCCAGTTGAAGTTCGTTTTCTCCCCCGCAGGAACTGACAATAACGGCGGAAGATTTGCTTTCGCCAGCGTCTGCATGCTGTCGCTAACCCCGTTATTGACGGTAAAGGCGATAACGCGGAATTGTTCAAGCGTTTCGCCATCCCGATCGAGGAGATCGACACGCATTGGCAGCTTGGTTTCGGTGTCCATCCAGACGATGTAGCTGTAACGCGTACCGTCACGCGCTACCACGCGGATAACTTCACAGAGTCGGTCGGCAATACGCGTGCGTCCTACCGCGATAAAATCATAGTAGGGTGCAAGACGTTTAAAATCGGTGTAAATCAGGGATGGCAGAGAATCAACAATATAGTCGCCATTCAGCGTGAACGGTTCGAGTCCTGGCTCAAAGTAACTGATTTCATTGCCACGTTGCACCACTTCCCGACGCGGTCCATCCATTTGCAACAACTGTGCAAGAGGGCGGTTGTCCTGGCGGGCATGGCGATAACGTAGGGATTCAACGCCCTGCTTATTGATGCTGACAAATGACAGCTCATAGGTGAGCGACTGGCTGGCCAGATTCATCTGCTGCAACAACGCCCCGGACGCAGGATTGGCCGAGGCGTTTACAGAGAAGAACAGGCTACCAGCCACAAGTGACATGGCAAACCAAAGTTGCTTCATTACTGCGATTGCGTTCCTAAAGTTTGAATTCCTGGCACCTGGACAGCGGCTTGCTGTGTTTGCGCCTGCTCAAACTGAAGCTGTTCGGAGTGCAGTCGACGTTGCAGTTCGTAATCCTGCAACATGGCATTAATACGACGACGCTGCTCCTGTACCTGCTGTTGCTGACCGCCGCTGGCAGTCGCGTCAGAAGGTACACCCAGGCTCACCGGACTGGCTTTACCCATCATCGGTAATGTATTAAATACCGGCGTTTCGGGCTGCTGGGACGTTTCAGATTGTCCATTATAGTGCTGGACGCCAACAATAACTGCAAGTGATACACACGCGGCCACACCCATTTGGGTAAGCTGCGCAGCCCACGGACGCATTTTCTTCCAGAATGGCATTTTCTGCCACTGATGCGGTGCTGGCTGGGCCTCAGGGATCAATGGCACCGCCTGACGTACTGGCTCATCTGCGATAGCAGCCATTACGCGGTCGGAAATATCGAAATGGAGAACGTCGGCGGTATCACCTCGCATGGAATCGCGAATCAGGTGATAACTCTCCCAGGTTTTTTGCATTTCCGGGTCATGAGCCAACTCTTTGAGCAACTCAGTGTCCAGCGTTTCGCCATCCATTAAAGCGGAAAGTTTTTCTTTCTGCATGCCTAATACCTTTTCCAGTATCCCGCTATCGTCAACGCCTGATAAGCGGTTGAACTTTATTATCAATAGCTTCCCTCGCTCGGAAGATACGTGAACGCACCGTACCCACCGGACAATCCATGATAGCGGCTATCTCTTCATAGCTCAGGCCATCCAGCTCCCGCAAGGTTATTGCCATGCGTAAATCTTCCGGGAGGGACTCAATAGTTCGGAAAACTATCTGTCTCAGTTCTTCTGACAACATTAAGTTCTCAGGGTTCGAAATTTCTTTCAGCGCACCGCCACTTTCGTAATTTTCTGCTTCTATCGCATCTATATCACTGGAAGGTGGACGACGCCCCTGAGCGACCAGGTAATTCTTCGCTGTATTGACTGCAATACGATACAGCCAGGTATAAAAAGCACTATCTCCCCGGAACGAGTCCAGCGCACGATAGGCCTTGATAAATGCTTCTTGTACAACATCGGGAACATCGCCCGACGGTACATAGCGGGAAACCAGACTCGCCACTTTATGCTGGTAGCGAACCACCAGTAAGTTAAAGGCTTTCTGATCTCCCTTCTGGACCCGTTCAACCAGGACCTGGTCCGTTAACTGCTCGCTCATCCGAGGTAAAGTCTCCCCAAACCAAATTTCCACGCGCTTTCGAAACGCCACTCCATAAGCTTCACTATGAGCAAGCAAAAGCTTAGAGTGCTCAAGTTTCGTAAAGTTCCGTTACGCATTTGTTTTTGTTTGTCATGTTGTAGACAGGTCTTATCTCTCATTATAAGTCTACATAACCCGATCAACGCACTATCTGTATAGAAATGCCCATTTCACCGCCAGCAGAGTAACCCAACAGCCACTTTATTTCACCTCATAATCTGATGCTAACGGCCTGCTTCACAAAATATTTTTGCTCTTTCACTCATCCACATTCCCTTCCCCTGTGTTTAGCCATTGCAACACGGTTGAAAATAAAACGTGCAGCATCGCGCAGTATGGTGCTATGGTGAGCGAACACTGTTTAGTAAATTAAACAAAAATCATGAATACGACTCCCGAATTATCCTGTGACGTGCTGATCATTGGCAGCGGGGCTGCCGGACTCTCACTGGCGCTACGCCTGGCTGAAAAACATCAGGTCATTGTCCTGAGCAAAGGGCCAGTTAGTGAAGGCTCGACATTTTATGCTCAGGGTGGCATCGCCGCTGTTTTCGATGAAACCGACAGCATTGACTCCCACGTTGAAGACACGCTGATTGCAGGGGCCGGTCTTTGCGATCGTCATGCCGTTGAGTTTGTAGCCAGTAACGCCCGCTCGTGTGTCCAGTGGCTAATTGATCAAGGCGTCTTATTTGATACTCAGGTTCAACCCAATGGCGAAGAGAGCTATCATCTGACCCGAGAAGGCGGCCATAGCCATCGACGAATCCTGCATGCGGCAGATGCCACTGGTAAAGAGGTCGAAACCACATTGGTCAGCCAGGCGCAAAGTCATCCGAATATTCGGGTACTGGAGCGCAGTAACGCCGTGGACTTGATTGTCTCTGATAAAATTGGCCTGCCGGGAACACGTCGGGTTGTCGGAGCCTGGATCTGGAATCGTAATAAAGAAGCCGTTGAGACCTGCCATGCGAAGTCGGTAGTGTTGGCCACTGGCGGCGCTTCTAAAGTGTATCAATACACCACCAATCCGGATATTTCTTCGGGCGACGGTATTGCGATGGCCTGGCGCGCAGGATGCCGCGTCGCCAATCTGGAATTTAACCAGTTTCACCCAACCGCGCTGTATCATCCACAGGCGCGCAATTTTCTGCTGACTGAAGCGCTTCGCGGCGAAGGCGCACACCTGAAACGCCCGGATGGCTCACGCTTTATGCCCGACTTTGACAAGCGCGGCGAGCTGGCCCCACGTGATATTGTCGCCCGTGCCATCGACCACGAAATGAAGCGCCTCGGCGCTGACTGTATGTTCCTCGACATCAGCCATAAGCCCGAAGAGTTTGTTCGCCAGCATTTCCCGATGATTTACGAAAAATTGCTGGGACTGGGCATCGATCTGACCAAAGAGCCGGTCCCTATCGTTCCTGCCGCGCACTATACCTGCGGCGGCGTGATGGTTGATGACTTTGGTCGTACAGATGTCGACGGGCTGTACGCAATCGGCGAAGTGAGCTATACCGGCCTGCATGGCGCCAATCGCATGGCATCGAACTCGCTGCTGGAGTGTCTGGTGTATGGCTGGTCTGCGGCGGAAGATATTGACCGCAGAATGCCTTATGCCCGCGGGGTTAACTCGCTCCCGGGTTGGGATGAAAGCCGGGTAGAAAACCCGGATGAGTTGGTTGTCATTCAGCATAACTGGCATGAGCTGCGGCTGTTTATGTGGGATTACGTCGGCATCGTGCGCACCACTAAACGTCTGGAGCGCGCCCTGCGCCGTATCACCATGCTGCAACAGGAAATCGACGAGTATTACGCCCATTTCCGTGTGTCGAACAACCTACTGGAGCTGCGCAATCTGGTGCAGGTTGCCGAGCTGATTGTCCGCTGCGCGATGATGCGCAAAGAGAGTCGGGGCCTGCACTACACGCTGGATTATCCAGAACAGCTTCCAGAGGCGGGCCCGTCAATTCTCTCGCCGCTCAGTCATCACATAAACAGATAGAATGCCTGGGTCAGCGCCGTATAACCTTCAGAGTAACGCTGGTCTGGCCCACGGATAACCAACCTGTCGCTAAAGCACTCCCCGGCCTGTGGGGAGAATGCCAGCAATACCCGATGCGGTAGACGGGCCTCGGTTTCTGCTACATCTGTGCGCAATCGCAGATGCCAGCCCATGCTAAGCGCCTGCTGAGTAAATGCGTTACCAATCTGCTCCGGTAGCACTACACAAAAAAAGCCTTCTTCCGTAATGCTGTCCGCCGCCAGCGTAAGCAGTGCCTGATGATCGAGCGTGGTGGTGTAGCGTGCCTGCTCGCGCTGCGGCGTAGCACATTCAACGCCCTGTTCATAATAGGGTGGATTGCTGATTATCAAATCAAAACGCACGGTCTGGCGCGGTATCCACTGCTGGGCATCTTCCGTATGCACGTTCACACGATGCATCCACGGAGATTGCGCGATGTTCTCCTGCGCCTGCTGCGCGGCGTCGACATCAAGCTCCACGGCGTCAATGATGACGTTTTCATCAGTGCGCTGGGCCAGCATCAGCGCCAGCAGGCCGCTCCCGGTACCAATATCCAGGATCCGCTTTACGCCCGCAACGGGGGCCCAGGCCCCCAATAAAATACCGTCCGTTCCGACTTTCATTGCACAGCGATCGTGTGCCACAAAAAACTGCTTAAAAGTAAATCCATTACGTTTCAGTACGGATGTAGACTGGGGCATGAAGAACAACCTTCCTGGAAAAAAAACGATAACATAGGATAAAAACAATACCTGAGAAGGTATATCCATACAAACAGATGAAGATTGCAGCCGTAACGTCTATAATCAGCGCCCCACTCAGAGGTAGAACATGACTGTAACGACTTTTTCCGAACTTGAACTCGATGAAAGCCTGCTGGAAGCCCTCCAGGAAAAAGGTTTCACTCGCCCGACCGCCATTCAGGCTGCCGCCATTCCGCCTGCGCTCGATGGCCGTGATGTACTCGGTTCTGCGCCGACAGGCACCGGTAAAACGGCGGCATATTTGCTGCCAGCGTTGCAGCACTTGCTCGACTTCCCGCGCAAGAAATCAGGTCCACCGCGCATTTTAATCCTGACACCGACGCGCGAACTGGCGATGCAGGTTGCCGAACACGCCCGTGAATTGGCCAAAAATACGCATCTGGATATTGCCACCATTACCGGCGGCGTGGCTTACATGAACCACATGGAAGTCTTTAGCGAAAACCAGGACATCGTGGTTGCCACCACGGGTCGTCTGCTGCAATACATTAAAGAAGAGAACTTCGACTGCCATGCAGTTGAAACGCTGATCCTCGATGAAGCAGACCGTATGCTGGACATGGGCTTTGCCCAGGACATCGAACATATCGCCGGTGAAACCCGCTGGCGTAAGCAAACGATGCTGTTCTCCGCCACCCTGGAAGGCGATGCGATCAAAGATTTTGCCGAGCGTCTGCTGGAAGATCCTGTCGAAGTCTCGGCAGATCCGTCCACCCGCGAACGCAAGAAGATCCATCAGTTTTACTACCGTGCCGATGATATCGAGCACAAAACTGCCTTGCTGATCCATCTTTTAAAACAGCCGGAAGCGACCCGCTCAATTGTCTTTGTACGCAAACGCGAACGTGTGCACGAGCTGGCTGGCTGGCTGCGCCAGGCAGGCATTAATAACTGCTATCTCGAAGGCGAGATGGTGCAGAACAAACGTAACGAAGCGATCAAACGCCTGACCGATGGTCGCGTGAACGTGCTGGTAGCCACCGACGTTGCCGCTCGCGGGATCGATATTCCTGACGTCAGCCACGTGTTTAACTTCGACATGCCGCGCAGTGGCGATGCCTATCTGCACCGCATTGGTCGTACCGGTCGTGCCGGGCGTAAAGGTACTGCAATCTCTTTGGTTGAAGCGCATGACCACCTGCTGCTCGGCAAAGCGAGCCGCTATATTGACGAGCCGCTGAAAGCACGCGTCATCGACGAACTGCGTCCAACCACGCGCGCGCCAAGTGAGAAATCCAACGGTAAGCCATCCAAGAAAGTGCTGGCGAAGCGCGCCGAGAAAAAAGCGAAAGAGAAAGAGAAGCCGCGGGTGAAAAAACGTCACCGCGACGCCAAAAATATCGGCAAACGTCGTAAGCCGAGCGGAGCTGCTACCCAGCAGTCCGACAAAGAGTAAACCGAATGCCGGGCCGTTTAGCCCGGCATTTTTTCATGCGCAGCAAAGCTCTCTGTAATACATTCCATAAAAACCCGTATCGCCGGGCTAACGACTTTTCCGGCATGATGTGCGCACAATGCGGTAATCAATTCAGGCTTTTCACTGAACGGCAACTCGATTAATTCTCCTGAGTGTAATTCCTTCTCAACGGTAAACCGCGGTAAAAAACTGACACCAAGATTCGCAGAGACACACTGCTTGATGCTTTCGATACTCCATAGCTCAATAGTATTTTCCAGCGTTATCTGCCGCTTACGCAGCAGACTTTCAAAACGCTGTCTAAAAATACATTGCGGTTCATTAATGATAAAACTGCAGGGAATATGCTGATTATGCTGAGTGAAATCAACATCCTGAAGAGCCGGAGAGGCGACCAGCGCCAGTGACTGTTCACCCAGTGACAGCATCTCAAGCGCCTCATCATTCCCAACCCGATAAAACACCCCCAGATCAACCTCATCGTCCAGCAGGGCATCACGAATGACATAACAATTGAGCGACTGTAGGGACAACCGAACATTGGGAGCGCGTTGTTTAAAGCGCTGTAAAACCTGCGGCATTTTATAGGCCAGTAACGTTTCTCCGGTTGCGACGCGGAGATCGCCGCTCGGCTGCGCATCCTGATGTGCTGACTGTCGAATCGATGCCATCACGCGCGTCAGGTCATGGATATGCGGCATCAGCCGTTTTCCCTCACTGGTGAGACACATCCGGCGACCAATTTTTTCAAACAACTGCACCGAAAGTTCTTGCTCAAGCTGTTGAATATGAAAGGTTACGGTTGATTGCGTACAGCACAGTTTTTGTGATGCCCGCAGGAATGAGCCCTCTTCCACCACTGTTTTTAACGTAATAAACCGACGTAAATCCATTCGCACCAACCCATCGAAAATATCGAATTCAGAATGCAAAAACATTCATTTTTTTAAATCTTATGTCTCGGGTACTGTCTGCTAAAACAGAGGAGATAACAAGTGACACCCATGCTTTTAAGTGCATTCTGGACCTATACACTGATTACTGCGCTAACACCCGGCCCGAATAATATCCTCGCGCTGAGTGCGGCGACATCACATGGCTTACGTCAAAGCACGCGTGTTCTGGCCGGAATGAGTCTGGGCTTTTTAATCGTCATGCTGCTGTGCGCCGGGATCTCGTTTTCGCTGGCCGTCCTGGATCCGGCTATTATTCATTGGCTGAGTTGGGCAGGGGCAGCCTACATTTTATGGCTGGCGCTGAAAATCGCCACCGGCCCAGCCTCAAACGATAGCCTGCAGGCGGAACCGATTAGCTTTTGGGCGAGTTTTGGTTTGCAGTTTGTGAACGTCAAAATCATTTTGTACGGCATTACCGCGTTATCCACATTTGTATTGCCGTATACACAGGACGCGCACTGGTTGATTGGAGTGAGTATTCTGCTGGCGCTCATCGGCACCTTCGGGAATGCCTGTTGGGCGCTGGCGGGCCATCTTTTTCAGCGCATCTTTCGCCGTTACGGTCGGCAGTTGAATATCATTCTGGCATTACTGTTGGTGTATTGTGCGGTGAGGATTTTTTACTAACGGATACAAAAAAGCGGAAGACGCACTGGCGTCTTCCGCTTGTAGATTCTCTGCTGAGCGGGGTTATTCCCCGCGAGCCTTACAGGCTCTCAGTAAAGGTACGAGCAATAACGTCGCGCTGCTGCTCTGGGGTCAGAGAGTTGAAACGCACTGCATAACCAGAAACACGGATGGTCAGCTGCGGATATTTTTCCGGGTGCTTAACTGCATCTTCCAGTGTTTCACGACGCAAAACGTTAACGTTCAGGTGCTGACCACCTTCTACACGAACTTCTGGCTGTACATCTACCGGTACTTCACGGTATTCGATTTCGCCCAGTTTGCTGACAGCAACGACGTCATCAGCATTGAAACCTGCTTTAGCAACGATGCAGCGTGCTTCGCCTTTTTCGCTGTCCAGCAGCCAGAAAGAGTTCAGCAGGTCGTCGTTTGCAGCTTTAGTAATCTGGATACCTGTAATCATGTTGATGCCTCCCCGGCAAAATTATTTGATTTCGGTTGGCCTCATCCGGCCAATTGGTAAAACCATTGTTGCTTGAGTGTATATATACCCCTCACACACCCTTGAATCCTTGATTTAAATCAACAAAAACCACACATGAAAAGTGGTGATAGGTGGATTTTATTGTTTTACATCAACTTACACCATATGCACGGGTAAACTTTTTACATAAATTTTCAACTATCTTTAAGAGGTAGCGCTTTGAGAAACGTGCAGAATTTTGCGCCGTTGAAAGAAGCAGTTAAGCTATGGGGATTGAAAAAATCGCAGGAGAGCGAGATGGCCACCGAATTAACCTGGCACGATGTGCTGGCTGAAGAGAAACAGCAGCCTTACTTTGTTAACACGCTGCATACCGTTGCCGGCGAGCGTCAGTCGGGTATGACAATCTATCCACCGCAAAAAGATGTGTTTAACGCGTTTCGCTTTACTGAGCTTGGCGACGTTAAAGTTGTCATTCTGGGACAAGATCCCTACCACGGCCCAGGCCAGGCACACGGTCTCGCCTTCTCTGTACGCCCTGGCATCGCCACTCCGCCGTCACTACTGAACATGTATAAAGAGCTGGAAGCCACCATCCCGGGATTTACCCGTCCGACACATGGATACCTGGAAAGCTGGGCACGCCAGGGCGTATTGTTACTCAACACCGTTCTCACCGTTCGGGCGGGTCAGGCGCATTCGCATGCCAGTCTGGGATGGGAAACGTTTACTGATAAAGTCATCAGCCTGATTAACCAACATCGGGAAGGTGTGGTTTTCCTGCTCTGGGGTTCACATGCTCAGAAGAAAGGCGCGATTATTGATGCGCAGCGTCACCATGTGTTGAAAGCGCCACACCCATCACCGCTCTCTGCGCATCGCGGTTTCTTTGGCTGCAATCACTTTGTACTGGCTAATGAATGGCTGGAACAACGAGGTGAAAAACCGATTGACTGGATGCCGGTATTACCCGCAGAAAGCGAGTAAAAAAATGCCAGCGATTCGCTGGCATTTTTATTATCAGGCTTTGTTCTGACGCCACCACTCCGCGAGTAGCACGCCGGTCGCAACAGAAACGTTAAGCGTTTCTACGTTGCCGGTACCGTCAATCGCCACGCACAAATCGTCGGCTGAGCATGCCGCTTCCGGCAGAGCTTCACGCTCACGCCCTAATACCAGCACCATTTTTTCCGGCAGCGTGGTCGTAAACAGCGGTTTACCTTTCACGCTTGAGGTCATCACTATCGTGTAACCCGCGTTACGGAAATCGTCCAGCACGTCGACAATACTGTCACCGGTAATCGGCTGAACGTGCTCAGCCCCCCCTTCAGCGGTACGGATAGCCGCACCCGATTCCAGCAGCGCCGCATCCTGCACCACCACGCCTTTCACACCGAAGTGTGCGCAGCTACGCATCATACCGCCCAGGTTATGCGGGTTGGCGATATCTTCCAGCGCCAGTACGCAATCCTGCGCGCCCGCCTGACCAACCCACTGCTTAACGGTGGTACCGTTACGTTTTTTAATCAGGAAACAGACACCACCGTGGTGTTCAGTGCCGGAGGCCTTCGCCAGTTCGGCTTCGTCAACCACGTGGTAGGCTTTGCGGTTTGCCGCCATCCAGCGTAATGCTTCTTTAAAGCGCGGGGTGACGCTCTGAACAAACCAGGCGCGGACGATAGCGTCCGGACGACTCTGGAACAGAGCCTGACAGGCATTCTCACCGTAAACGCGAGTTTCTTCCGCGCGCTGGCGACGTAATACTTCCGGATCGATAAAGCTTTTGCCGCTGATACCGCCGTGATCGGCTTTTTCCGCTGCGTCATCACTCGGGGCGCGGGACACGGTACGCCATGGCGAATCCTCACGTTTACGATCGCGTTCAACATCGCGGTCACGACCACATTCACGGCCTCGTTCGCTGTTCGGACCCTTTCTGTCATCACGGGCAGGGCGACGACCGCCTTCGGCTCGGGAAGTACCGGGGCGACCGCCGCCTTTACCAGTACGTGGATTTTGGGTGCGTTTATCCGAGTCATCGTCACTGCGGACGTACATCACTTTGACCTTGCCGTTTTTGTTCTTCAGTTCGTCGCTCATGTTTTTCTCCACCTGCTCTGCGCGAAGCGCGCAGATTACCCGATGTGCACGTCGTTAGCCATTATTTCATTTAAAAGCTAAGGACTATTGTACTCATTGAATAAAACGCATTGTTGTTTAGAACAGACTCCCCGATAATATGTAACATAATAGAAACATACTGGCGTTACTGCCGTGAAGTCCACTCCACTCATCCAGAGGTTAGTTATGAATACCGTTTGTACCAGCTGCCAGGCTATCAACCGCATCCCCGACGATCGTGTCCAGGAAGCGGCTAAATGCGGACGCTGTGGTCACGACCTGTTTGATGGGGAGGTGATCAATGCGACCGGTGAAACACTGGATAAACTGTTAAAAGACGATCTCCCGGTGGTGGTTGATTTTTGGGCCCCCTGGTGTGGTCCATGCCGCAACTTCGCTCCGATTTTTGAAGATGTCGCGGAAGAACGTAGCGGTAAAGTACGTTTTGTTAAAGTGAATACGGAAGCCGAACGTGAGCTCAGCGCCCGCTTCGGTATCCGCAGCATCCCGACCATCATGATCTTCAGAAAAGGTGAAATCGTCGACATGCTTAATGGTGCCGTACCTAAGGCTCCGTTTGATAGCTGGCTTAACGAATCATTATAAACTCTATGGGGCACATCTTGTGCCCCGTTTTGTCCTCTGAGACAATAGCATTTTTCAACGTGCTTCCCGATGACCAATAACGCCGTTCTCCAGTTACGTGCCGAGCGTCTTGCGCGCGCCACGCGCCCTTTTCTTGCCCGAGGTAATCGCATCCGTCGCTGTCAGCGCTGCCTGCTGCCGCTGAAACTGTGCCTGTGTGAAACGCTGACGCCAGCTCAGGCGAAAAGCCGTTTTTGCCTGGTGATGTTTGATACCGAACCGATGAAGCCCAGCAATACCGGGCGTTTAATTGCCGATATCCTGCCCGAAACAACGGCTTTTCAGTGGTCACGCACCGAGCCACCGCAGGCGCTGCTTGAACTGGTGAAAAATCCGGATTATCAGCCGATGGTCGTATTCCCGGCATCTTATGCCGACGAGGGGCGTGAGGTCATTTTCACACCACCAGCCGGTAAACCACCGCTATTCATTATGCTTGATGGCACCTGGCCAGAAGCACGCAAAATGTTCCGCAAAAGCCCGTACCTTGATAACCTGCCGGTGATCTCCGTCGATTTATCACGCCTCTCCGCTTACCATCTGCGCGAAGTCCATGCCGAGGGGCAATATTGCACTGCCGAAGTGGCAATTGCTTTACTGGATCTGGCAGGTGATACGCAGGCAGCCGAAGGATTAGGTGAGCACTTCACGCGCTTTAAAACACGCTACCTGGCAGGAAAAACTCAACATCAGGGAAGCGTCACAGCAGATTCATCAGAAAACGTTTAAAATCATTCGGTCACTGGTGTCATTAAGGAAGCCGATATGAGTCAACGTGGTCTGGAAGCGCTACTGCGACCGAAATCCATTGCCGTGATTGGGGCGTCAATGAAGCCTAATCGCGCGGGTTACCTGATGATGCGTAACCTGCTTGCCGGCGGTTTCAATGGACCTGTTTTACCGGTGACACCCGCATGGAAAGCGGTGTTGGGCGTACTGGCGTGGCCCAATATCAACAGCCTGCCTTTTAGCCCCGATCTCGCTGTGTTGTGCACCAATGCCAGCCGTAACCTGGCATTACTCGAAGCGCTTGGCGAGAAAGGCTGTAAAACCTGCATTATTCTCTCGGCTCCCACGGCGCAACACGCGGAGCTGCTGGCCTGTGCATCACGCTACAACATACGTCTGCTGGGGCCTAACAGTCTGGGACTTCTCGCGCCCTGGCAGGGGCTTAACGCCAGCTTTTCCCCCGTCCCCATCAAGCGCGGCAAGCTGGCATTTATTTCCCAGTCGGCGGCGATTTCCAACACCATTCTGGACTGGGCGCAGCAGCGCGACATGGGTTTTTCCTGGTTTATCGCGCTGGGTGACAGCCTGGATATAGACGTTGATGAGTTGCTGGATTACCTGGCCCGCGACAGCAAAACCAGCGCGATATTGCTCTACCTCGAACATTTAAGCGATGCAAGGCGCTTTGTTTCCGCCGCCCGTAGCGCCTCGCGCAATAAACCTATTCTGGTGATTAAAAGCGGTCGTAGTCCCGCAGCACAGCGTTTACTGCATACCAGCTCCGGAATGGACCCGGCCTGGGATGCGGCGATTCAACGCGCTGGTTTATTGCGCGTTCAGGACACTCATGAGCTTTTCTCGGCAGTCGAAACCCTGAGCCACATGCGTCCGCTACGTGGCGACAGGCTGATGATCATCAGCAATGGAGCCGCTCCCGCGGCGCTGGCATTAGATGAACTGTGGTCGCGAAACGGTAAGCTGGCCGCGCTGAGTGAAGAAACCTGCCAGAAATTACGCGATGCCCTACCTGCTCACGTGGATATCGCCAACCCACTGGATCTGCGTGATGATGCCAGCAGCGAACATTACGTCAAGGCACTGGATATTTTACTCGCCAGTCAGGATTTCGACGCACTGATGGTGATTCATTCACCCAGCGCAGCCGCCCCCGGAACCGAAAGCGCGCAAGCGTTGATCGAAGCGGTAAAGCGCCATCCCCGAGGAAAATTCGTCTCGTTGCTGACCAACTGGTGCGGCGAGTTTTCATCCCAGGAAGCCCGCAGGCTGTTTAGTGAAGCCGGATTACCCACCTATCGTACGCCGGAAGGTACCATTACGGCCTTCATGCATATGGTCGAATATCGGCGTAACCAGAAGCAACTGCGAGAAACACCAGCCCTACCCGATAGCCTGAACACTAACACCGCCGAAGCGCATAGTCTGTTACAGCAGGCGATTGCTGAGGGAGCGACATCGCTGGATACCCATGAAGTGCAGCCGATTTTACAGGCCTATGGCTTACACACACTGCCGACATGGATCGCCAGCGACAGTGCGGAAGCCGTACATATCGCAGAACAAATCGGTTACCCGGTAGCACTGAAGCTGCGTTCTCCTGATATCCCGCATAAATCGGAAGTTCAGGGGGTAATGCTCTATCTGCGTACGGCAACAGAGGTGCAGCAGGCAGCCAATGCGATTTTTGATCGGGTAAAAATGGCCTGGCCGCAGGCGCGCATTCACGGTTTATTAGTACAAAGTATGGCAAATCGCGCTGGCGCTCAGGAACTGCGCGTCGTCGTTGAACACGACCCGGTATTTGGCCCGTTGATCATGCTGGGCGAAGGCGGCGTTGAGTGGCGACCAGACGAGCAAGCCGTGGTGGCCTTGCCGCCATTGAACATGAATCTGGCGCGTTATCTGGTGATCCAGGGGATCAAAAACAAAAAGATCCGCGCTCGCAGCGCACTACGGCCCTTAGATATTGCAGGTTTAAGCCAACTGTTGGTCCAGGTCTCCAACCTGATCGTCGATTGTCCGGAAATTCAGCGCCTGGATATCCATCCTCTACTGGCCTCTGCTGGGGAATTTACTGCACTGGACGTCACACTGGATATTGCCCCTTTCACGGGCGATAACGAAAGCAGGCTGGCGGTACGCCCTTATCCCCATCAGCTTGAAGAATGGGTGGAGTTGAAAAATGGCGATCGCTGCCTGTTCCGTCCCATTTTGCCGGAGGACGAGCCTCATCTGCAGCAGTTCATATCTCAGGTAACGAAAGAAGATCTTTATTATCGCTATTTCAGTGAGATAAACGAATTTACCCACGAAGATTTAGCCAATATGACGCAGATCGACTACGATCGGGAAATGGCCTTTGTGGCAGTACGCTGTAAAGATAATCAGCAAGAGATCCTCGGCGTAACGAGGGCAATCTCGGATCCTGATAACGTTGACGCCGAGTTTGCCGTGCTGGTTCGTTCTGACCTCAAAGGGCTGGGCTTAGGTCGTCGGTTGATGGAAAAGTTGATTGCATACACCCGAGATCACGGACTTAGACGTTTAAATGGTATTACGATGCCAAACAATCGGGGGATGGTCGCCCTGGCCCGAAAACTCGGGTTTGATGTCGATGTCCAGCTCGAAGAGGGAATTGTTGGGCTAACGCTGAATCTGGCCCAATATGAGGAATCGTGAGTAAGGTACTGGAAATGTTGACCACATTAATGGGTACTGGTGGTATCATTGCCCGCTTATGTCGTCTGCAAAGCACAGAGGACCCTTCAATGAACAGAGAAGAAATGCACTGTGATGTTGTCAAAATTTAAGCGTAATAAACATCAACAACACCTTGCCCAACTACCTAAGATTTCTCAGTCAGTTGATGATGTAGATTTCTTTTATGCTCCCGCAAATTTCAGGGAGACTCTGCTGGAGAAAATAGCCAGCGCGACGCGACGGATCTGCATTATTGCGCTGTACCTGGAACAGGATGACGGCGGTAAAGGCATACTCGACGCGCTCTATGCGGCAAAGCGGCAGCGTCCTGAACTGGATATCCGGGTGCTTGTCGACTGGCATCGAGCCCAGCGTGGACGCATTGGTGTTGCGGCATCCAATACCAACGCTGACTGGTATTGCCGCATGGCGCAAGAAAATCCTGGTATCGATATCCCTGTCTACGGCGTGCCAATTAACACCCGTGAAGCGCTTGGTGTTCTGCATTTTAAAGGCTTTATCATTGATGATAGCGTCCTGTATAGCGGGGCCAGTCTGAACGATGTTTACTTACACCAACATGATAAATACCGCTATGACCGCTATCAGCTGATTCGCAACGCGAAGATGGCCGATATAATGTACGATTGGGTTACGCAGAATCTGATGAATGGGCGCGGCGTTAATCGTCTCGATGATATCCATCGTCCTAAAAGCCCGGAAATTAAAAATGATATCCGCCTGTACCGTCAGGAATTGCGCGATGCATCCTTCCATTTTCAGGGTGATGCGGATAACGAACAGCTTTCGGTCACGCCGCTGGTTGGGCTCGGAAAATCCAGTCTGTTAAATAAGACTATTTTCCACCTCATGCCCTGCGCGGAGCACAAACTCACCATTTGTACGCCTTATTTCAACCTACCAGCCATCCTGGTGCGCAATATCATTCAACTACTGCGTGAAGGGAAAAAGGTCGAAATCATTGTCGGTGATAAAACCGCCAACGACTTCTTCATTCCGGAAGATGAGCCATTCAAGATCATCGGTGCGCTGCCTTATCTGTATGAAATAAATCTGCGCCGTTTCCTGAGCAGACTGCAGTATTACGTGAATACCGACCAGTTGGTCGTGCGCTTATGGAAAGATGATGACAACACCTATCATCTGAAAGGCATGTGGGTTGATGATAAATGGATGCTGCTTACCGGCAATAATCTTAACCCCCGCGCCTGGCGGCTGGATTTGGAAAACGCCATTCTTATCCATGATCCCCAGCAGGAACTGACTCCTCAGCGTGATAAAGAGCTGGAGCTTATCCGCACGCACACCACCGTCGTGAAACACTATCGCGACCTGCAGAGCATTGCCGACTATCCAGTAAAAGTACGTAAGCTCATCCGTCGATTACGCCGTATTCGAATCGACAGATTAATCAGCCGTATTCTGTAATCAAGACCCCGTCCAGCGACGGGGTTTTTCCTATGGAGGCAACGATGCGTCTGTGTATTCTTGCCAGTGTTTTGCTTCTTTCCGGTTGTAGCCACATGGCTAACGACAGCTGGAGTGGGCAAGACAAAGCTCAACACTTTATCGCCTCGGCCATGCTTGCCGCAGCGGGGAACGAGTATGCACAGCATCAGGGAAACAATCGCGATCGTAGCGCAGCTATCGGTTTGATGTTCTCAGTCAGCCTGGGTGCATCAAAAGAGCTGTGGGATAGCCGCCCCGCTGGGAGCGGCTGGAGCTGGAAAGACTTTGCCTGGGATGTGGCGGGCGCATCAACCGGCTATACCGTTTGGCAACTGGCACACCATTAGAGGCGTAAACCTTTTCCCTTACTGTGTAACATCAGCGAAACCAGGAATGCGACCACCGCCATCACGGTGACATACCAGAAGAATGATGTCTCCATGCCGACAGACTTCAGGGATAACGCAACATATTCGGCTGAACCACCAAACAAAGCATTAGCCACCGCATAAGATAACCCAACCCCCAGAGCACGCACCTGCGCCGGGAACATTTCGGCCTTCAGAATACCGCTAATTGACGTATAGAAACTCACGATCAACAAGGCACACATCACCAGAGCAAACGCCATGTAAGGAGACGTCACGCTTTGCAACGCGGTCAAAATGGGAACAGTGAAAATCGCGGCTAACGCGCCAAAACACAGCATTGAAGTCCGTCGGCCTATTTTATCTGACAACGCACCGAACAGCGGTTGCACCAGCATAAACACGCACAATGCAGCTGTCATAATGCCGCTGGCCACGTTGGCATGCATACCAGCCGTATTAACCAGATATTTCTGCATGTAGGTCGTAAACGTATAAAAACACAGCGAGCCAGCAGCGGTGAATCCCAGTACCATAAGAAAGGCTTTGCGGTTACGCCACAGCCCTTTCAGAGAACCCGCTTCTTTCAACGCACGGACATCCTGTTTCGAGGTTTCATCCAACTGGCGACGCAACCATAGCGCAACAATAGCCAGCACGGCTCCCAGCGCAAAGGGAATACGCCAACCCCACGCTCTTAGCGCCGAGTCTTCTAACGTTTGCTGTAATATGACCACAACCAGCAATGCCAGTAACTGCCCGCCGATTAACGTCACATACTGGAATGAGGCATAAAAACCTTTCTTACCTTCAACGGCTACTTCACTCATATAGGTAGCGCTGGTTCCGTATTCCCCACCAACAGATAACCCCTGGAATAATCTGGCCAGCAGTAATAGCGCGGGAGCCCAGGTGCCGATGGTTTCATATCCCGGAAGACAAGCGATCACCAACGATCCCATGCACATCATACAAACGGACAGCAGCATAGACTTTTTACGCCCGTGTTTATCCGCAATACGACCAAAAAGCCATCCCCCGATTGGCCGCATCAGAAAGCCTGCAGCAAAAACGCCGGCGGTTTGTAAGAGTTGCGTGGTGGTGTTTCCAGATGGAAAAAAGATATGAGCAAAGTAGAGAGAGCAGAAAGAGTAAATATAGAAATCAAACCATTCAACCAGATTCCCTGACGATGCACCAACAATTGCCCATATACGACGACGGGTGTCGCCATCTGCCAGCGCCCCGTTCTCAGTTACACTGCTATCAGCCATTAGAATTGTACCCCTGCCAGGATCTTATGAATCTATCAATGACGTTTCATGTCTGTTTTAGTAAATTAAATGTTATAATTTATTATGAGAGATAGATCACGATTTTAATTAGCAGGAAAAGGATTAAGAAATGTTCGAAGGAAGAGAACCAGGTTGGCTGTCAGAATTGCCTGATGCGCTGCGCTTAATCCGGCAATGTGCACCCCGCACAGACGCAAAAAAGCCCATCCGTCAGGATGGGCTTCTTCACTTTAATTAATGCCTGGCAGTTTATGGCGGGCGTCCTGACCGCCACCCTCCGGGCCGTTGCTGCGCAACGTTCAAATCCGCTCCCGGCGGATTTGTCCTGCTCAGGAGAGCGCTCACCGACAGACCACAGATAAAACAAAAGGCCCGGTCTTTCGCTTTTATTTGATGCCTGGCAGTTCCCTACTCTCGCATGGGGAGACCCCACACTACCATCGGCGCTACGGCGTTTCACTTCTGAGTTCGGCATGGGGTCAGGTGGGACCACCGCGCTACAGCCGCCAGGCAAATTCTGTTTATCAACACACCTCTTGGGCATGTCGATGTAATCTGTAATCAAGCTGAAATCGATGTCTGTCTTTCGCCAAAACACCTTCGGCGTTGTAAGGTTAAGCCTCACGGTTCATTAGTATCGGTTAGCTCAATGTATCGCTACACTTACACACCCGACCTATCAACGTCGTCGTCTTCAACGTTCCTTCAGGAGACTTATAGTCTCAGGGAGAACTCATCTCGGGGCAAGTTTCGTGCTTAGATGCTTTCAGCACTTATCTCTTCCGCATTTAGCTACCGGGCAATGCCATTGGCATGACAACCCGAACACCAGTGATGCGTCCACTCCGGTCCTCTCGTACTAGGAGCAGCCCCCCTCAATTCTCCAGCGCCCACGGCAGATAGGGACCGAACTGTCTCACGACGTTCTAAACCCAGCTCGCGTACCACTTTAAATGGCGAACAGCCATACCCTTGGGACCTACTTCAGCCCCAGGATGTGATGAGCCGACATCGAGGTGCCAAACACCGCCGTCGATATGAACTCTTGGGCGGTATCAGCCTGTTATCCCCGGAGTACCTTTTATCCGTTGAGCGATGGCCCTTCCATTCAGAACCACCGGATCACTAAGACCTGCTTTCGCACCTGCTCGAGCCGTCACTCTCGCAGTCAAGCTAGCTTATGCCTTTGCACTAACCTCCTGATGTCCGACCAGGATTAGCTAACCTTCGTGCTCCTCCGTTACTCTTTAGGAGGAGACCGCCCCAGTCAAACTACCCACCAGACACTGTCCGCAACCCGGATTACGGGTCCACGTTAGAACACCAGCCATTAAAGGGTGGTATTTCAAGGTTGGCTCCATGCAGACTGGCGTCCACACTTCAAAGCCTCCCACCTATCCTACACATCAAGGACCAGTGTTCAGTGTCAAGCTATAGTAAAGGTTCACGGGGTCTTTCCGTCTTGCCGCGGGTACACTGCATCTTCACAGCGAGTTCAATTTCACTGAGTCTCGGGTGGAGACAGCCTGGCCATCATTACGCCATTCGTGCAGGTCGGAACTTACCCGACAAGGAATTTCGCTACCTTAGGACCGTTATAGTTACGGCCGCCGTTTACCGGGGCTTCGATCAAGAGCTTCTCCTTACGGATAACCCCATCAATTAACCTTCCGGCACCGGGCAGGCGTCACACCGTATACGTCCACTTTCGTGTTTGCACAGTGCTGTGTTTTTAATAAACAGTTGCAGCCAGCTGGTATCTTCGACTGATTTCAGCTCCATGAGTAAATCACTTCACCTACATATCAGCGTGCCTTCTCCCGAAGTTACGGCACCATTTTGCCTAGTTCCTTCACCCGAGTTCTCTCAAGCGCCTTGGTATTCTCTACCTGACCACCTGTGTCGGTTTGGGGTACGATTTCGTGTTACCTGATGCTTAGAGGCTTTTCCTGGAAGCAGGGCATTTGTTACTTCAGCACCGTAGTGCCTCGTCATCACACCTCAGCGTTAGTAGTGTTCCGGATTTACCTAAAACACCCGCCTACATGCTTAAACCGGGACAACCGTCGCCCGGCTAACATAGCCTTCTCCGTCCCCCCTTCGCAGTAACACCAAGTACAGGAATATTAACCTGTTTCCCATCGACTACGCCTTTCGGCCTCGCCTTAGGGGTCGACTCACCCTGCCCCGATTAACGTTGGACAGGAACCCTTGGTCTTCCGGCGTGCGGGTTTTTCACCCGCATTATCGTTACTTATGTCAGCATTCGCACTTCTGATACCTCCAGCATGCCTCACGACACACCTTCAACGGCTTACAGAACGCTCCCCTACCCAACAACACATAGTGTCGCTGCCGCAGCTTCGGTGCACAGTTTAGCCCCGTTACATCTTCCGCGCAGGCCGACTCGACCAGTGAGCTATTACGCTTTCTTTAAATGATGGCTGCTTCTAAGCCAACATCCTGGCTGTCTGTGCCTTCCCACATCGTTTCCCACTTAACTGTGACTTTGGGACCTTAGCTGGCGGTCTGGGTTGTTTCCCTCTTCACGACGGACGTTAGCACCCGCCGTGTGTCTCCCGTGATAACATTCTTCGGTATTCGCAGTTTGCATCGGGTTGGTAAGTCGGGATGACCCCCTAGCCGAAACAGTGCTCTACCCCCGAAGATGAGTTCACGAGGCGCTACCTAAATAGCTTTCGGGGAGAACCAGCTATCTCCCGGTTTGATTGGCCTTTCACCCCCAGCCACAAGTCATCCGCTAATTTTTCAACATTAGTCGGTTCGGTCCTCCAGTTAGTGTTACCCAACCTTCAACCTGCCCATGGCTAGATCACCGGGTTTCGGGTCTATACCCTGCAACTTAACGCCCAGTTAAGACTCGGTTTCCCTTCGGCTCCCCTATTCGGTTAACCTTGCTACAGAATATAAGTCGCTGACCCATTATACAAAAGGTACGCAGTCACCCCATAAAGAGGCTCCCACTGCTTGTACGTACACGGTTTCAGGTTCTTTTTCACTCCCCTCGCCGGGGTTCTTTTCGCCTTTCCCTCACGGTACTGGTTCACTATCGGTCAGTCAGGAGTATTTAGCCTTGGAGGATGGTCCCCCCATATTCAGACAGGATACCACGTGTCCCGCCCTACTCTTCGAGTTCACAACCTGTGCATTTTGGTGTACGGGACTATCACCCTGTACCGTCGGACTTTCCAGACCGTTCCACTAACACACAAGCTGATTCAGACTCTGGGCTGCTCCCCGTTCGCTCGCCGCTACTGGGGGAATCTCGGTTGATTTCTTTTCCTCGGGGTACTTAGATGTTTCAGTTCCCCCGGTTCGCTTCATTACGCTATGTATTCACGTAATGATAGTGTGTCGAAACACACTGGGTTTCCCCATTCGGAAATCGCCGGTTATAACGGTTCATATCACCTTACCGACGCTTATCGCAGATTAGCACGTCCTTCATCGCCTCTGACTGCCAGGGCATCCACCGTGTACGCTTAGTCGCTTAACCTCACAACCCGAAGATGTTTCGTAAAACACCACCGTGTTGCGAAAATTTGAGAGACTCGAACACACCGCTTATCTGTTCTTATTACGGAGAACAGACACAGTGTGTCGTTTCAATTTTCAGCTTGATCCAGATTTTTAAAGAGCAAATATCTCAAACGTCACCCGAAGGTAAGTTTTGAGATATTAGGGCCGGCGACTTTCACTCACACAAACCAGCAAGTGGCGTCCCCTAGGGGATTCGAACCCCTGTTACCGCCGTGAAAGGGCGGTGTCCTGGGCCTCTAGACGAAGGGGACGTATAAGTCTCAATCGCAAGACGCCTTGCTATTTACTTTTCATCAGACAATCTGTGTGAGCACTACAAAGAACGCTTCTTTAAGGTAAGGAGGTGATCCAACCGCAGGTTCCCCTACGGTTACCTTGTTACGACTTCACCCCAGTCATGAATCACAAAGTGGTAAGCGCCCTCCCGAAGGTTAAGCTACCTACTTCTTTTGCAACCCACTCCCATGGTGTGACGGGCGGTGTGTACAAGGCCCGGGAACGTATTCACCGTGGCATTCTGATCCACGATTACTAGCGATTCCGACTTCATGGAGTCGAGTTGCAGACTCCAATCCGGACTACGACGCACTTTATGAGGTCCGCTTGCTCTCGCGAGGTCGCTTCTCTTTGTATGCGCCATTGTAGCACGTGTGTAGCCCTACTCGTAAGGGCCATGATGACTTGACGTCATCCCCACCTTCCTCCAGTTTATCACTGGCAGTCTCCTTTGAGTTCCCGGCCGAACCGCTGGCAACAAAGGATAAGGGTTGCGCTCGTTGCGGGACTTAACCCAACATTTCACAACACGAGCTGACGACAGCCATGCAGCACCTGTCTCAGAGTTCCCGAAGGCACCAATCCATCTCTGGAAAGTTCTCTGGATGTCAAGAGTAGGTAAGGTTCTTCGCGTTGCATCGAATTAAACCACATGCTCCACCGCTTGTGCGGGCCCCCGTCAATTCATTTGAGTTTTAACCTTGCGGCCGTACTCCCCAGGCGGTCGACTTAACGCGTTAGCTCCGGAAGCCACGCCTCAAGGGCACAACCTCCAAGTCGACATCGTTTACGGCGTGGACTACCAGGGTATCTAATCCTGTTTGCTCCCCACGCTTTCGCACCTGAGCGTCAGTCTTTGTCCAGGGGGCCGCCTTCGCCACCGGTATTCCTCCAGATCTCTACGCATTTCACCGCTACACCTGGAATTCTACCCCCCTCTACAAGACTCTAGCCTGCCAGTTTCGGATGCAGTTCCCAGGTTGAGCCCGGGGATTTCACATCCGACTTGACAGACCGCCTGCGTGCGCTTTACGCCCAGTAATTCCGATTAACGCTTGCACCCTCCGTATTACCGCGGCTGCTGGCACGGAGTTAGCCGGTGCTTCTTCTGCGAGTAACGTCAATTGCTAAGGTTATTAACCTCAACACCTTCCTCCTCGCTGAAAGTACTTTACAACCCGAAGGCCTTCTTCATACACGCGGCATGGCTGCATCAGGCTTGCGCCCATTGTGCAATATTCCCCACTGCTGCCTCCCGTAGGAGTCTGGACCGTGTCTCAGTTCCAGTGTGGCTGGTCATCCTCTCAGACCAGCTAGGGATCGTCGCCTAGGTGAGCCGTTACCCCACCTACTAGCTAATCCCATCTGGGCACATCCGATGGCAAGAGGCCCGAAGGTCCCCCTCTTTGGTCTTGCGACGTTATGCGGTATTAGCTACCGTTTCCAGTAGTTATCCCCCTCCATCGGGCAGTTTCCCAGACATTACTCACCCGTCCGCCACTCGTCACCCAAGGAGCAAGCTCCTCTGTGCTACCGTTCGACTTGCATGTGTTAGGCCTGCCGCCAGCGTTCAATCTGAGCCATGATCAAACTCTTCAATTTAAGTTTGATGCTCGTGAATTAAACTTCGTAATGAATTACGTATGTTCACTCAGAGACTTGGTATTCATTTTTCGTCTTGCGACGTTAAGAATCCGTATCTTCGAGTGCCCACACAGATTGTCTGATAAATTGTTAAAGAGCAGTGCCGCTTCGCTTTTTCTCAGCGGCGCGGGGTGTGCATATTACGCCATCCCGCTACGAAGTCAAGCATTTAATTTCGCTTTCTTCGCCGGAGTTCTCAGTGGAACCCCGCTGACCCGGCGGCTTGCGTGCCGTTGTTCCGTGTCAGTGGAGGCGCATTATAGGGAGTTATTTCAGGCTGACAAGTTAAAAATACAAAAAACTTATCAAGCGATTACTTTTTAATCAACAGCTCTATTCTTGCCTGGTTATTAAACAAAAACGAGCCCCGCAGGGCCCGTTTATTGAGGTTTTGTGACTTACTGCACTGCCACAATGCGATCGTCATTCACTTCCAGACGAATCGTTTTGCCTGGAATCAGCTCACCAGACAGGATTTGCTGCGCCAGCGGGTTTTCGATCTGCTGCTGGATAGCACGTTTCAATGGACGTGCACCATATACCGGATCGTAACCATTCGCGCTCAGCAGTTTAAGCGCCTCGTCAGAGATGTGAATTTCATAGCCACGCTCTTCCAGACGTTTATACAGACGCTGCAGTTGGATCTGAGCAATAGAAGCAATGTGTTTCTCACCCAATGGATGGAATACAACAACCTCATCTATACGGTTGATGAATTCCGGGCGGAAGTTCTGGCTCACGACGCCCAGCACCATATCCTTCATGTGACCATAATCCAGCTCACCGAAGCGTTCCTGAATCAGATCAGAGCCAAGGTTCGAGGTCATGATGACAACCGTATTACGGAAATCGACCGTTCTCCCCTGCCCGTCAGTCAAACGACCATCGTCAAGCACCTGCAACAGAATGTTAAATACATCCGGATGCGCTTTTTCCACTTCATCCAGCAGAATGACAGAGTAAGGACGACGGCGTACCGCTTCCGTCAGATACCCACCTTCTTCATAACCGACATATCCCGGAGGCGCCCCGACCAGACGAGAGACAGAATGTTTCTCCATAAACTCGGACATATCGATACGCACCATCGCGTCGTCGCTGTCGAACATAAAATTAGCCAGCGCCTTACACAGTTCGGTTTTACCGACACCGGTTGGGCCAAGGAACAGGAATGAACCAATCGGACGATTCGGATCGGACAAACCCGCACGGCTACGGCGGATGGCATTAGATACCGCTTCTACCGCTTCGTTCTGGCCAATCACGCGGCTGTGCAGATCCTGTTCCATCCGCAATAATTTTTCCCGCTCGCCTTCCAACATACGAGCCACCGGGATCCCGGTCCAGCGCGCCAACACTTCTGCAATTTCTGCATCCGTCACTTTATTACGCAGCAGACGCATGGTTTTGCCTTCAGACTGGGTGGCTGCTTCCAGCTGTTTTTCCAGTTCCGGAATTTTGCCGTACTGCAGCTCGGACATGCGCGCCAGGTCGCCGACACGACGCGCCTGTTCGATAGCGATTTTTGCCTGTTCCAGCTCTGCCTTGATGGTTTGCGTGCCGGAGAGGGACGCTTTTTCAGCTTTCCACTCTTCTTCTAACTCAGAGTACTGGCGCTCTTTGTCGTCCAGCTCTTCATTAAGCATATCAAGACGTTTTTTGCTCGCCTCATCAGACTCTTTCATTAACGCCTGCTGTTCCAGTTTGAGCTGGATAATACGACGGTCGAGTCTGTCGAGTTCCTCCGGTTTGGAGTCAATCTGCATACGAATGCTGGATGCCGCTTCGTCAATGAGGTCTATAGCTTTATCCGGCAACTGACGATCGGCAATATAGCGGTGAGACAGCGTAGCTGCCGCAACAATTGCCGGGTCAGTAATCTGTACATGGTGGTGCAGCTCGTAACGTTCTTTCAGTCCACGCAAAATGGCGATGGTGTCTTCTACTGATGGCTCAGCCACAAACACTTTCTGGAAACGACGTTCCAGCGCCGCATCTTTTTCGATATACTGGCGGTATTCATCAAGCGTGGTGGCCCCTACGCAGTGCAGCTCCCCGCGCGCCAGCGCTGGTTTCAACATGTTGCCGGCGTCCATCGCGCCATCGGCTTTACCTGCACCGACCATTGTATGCAACTCATCGATGAACAGAATGACGTTGCCTTCCTGTTTCGAGAGATCGTTGAGCACACCTTTTAAACGTTCTTCAAATTCACCGCGATACTTCGCCCCGGCCACCAGCGCGCCCATATCCAGCGCCAGCACGCGACGACCTTTTAACCCTTCAGGTACTTCACCGTTAATGATTCGCTGTGCCAGCCCTTCGACGATAGCGGTTTTACCAACACCTGGCTCACCGATCAAAACCGGGTTATTTTTAGTACGACGTTGCAGCACCTGAATAGTGCGGCGAATTTCTTCATCACGACCAATAACCGGATCGAGTTTGCCTTGTTCGGCGCGTTCGGTCAGGTCGACGGTATATTTTTTCAAGGCCTGACGTTGGTCTTCAGCCCCCTGGTCATTCACGCTTTCACCTCCACGCATTTGTTCAATTGCCTGAGTGATATTGGCGGTTGTCGCTCCAGCTGATTTTAATAAATCGGTCAGCGTACCGCGTGACTCAAGCGCCGCCAGAACGAACAGTTCTGACGAAATAAAGTTGTCCCCACGTTTTTGCGCCAGCTTGTCGCAAAGATTCAGTACACGCACCAGTTCCTGAGAAGGCTGCACATCACCGCCGGTACCTTCGACCTGCGGCAAACGGCTCAACGCCTGGTCAATCGCTGTACGTAACTGGCCAGCATTAATGCCAGCGGACGTTAATAAAGGACGTACCGATCCCCCTTCCTGATTCAGCAAGGCGCTCATTAGATGAAGTGGTTCGATGAATTGATTGTCGTGCCCCAATGCGAGTGACTGGGCATCGGCAAGAGCAAGCTGGAATTTATTGGTAAGACGATCCAGACGCATAACTCCTCCCATAACAGGCCAAAATTGCTACTGGAGATTAAATGAGGTCATCCCTCAATTATTCAAGGTGAATGACCTGAATTATGTGAAAAGAAAATTACACGTACCGGATCGTCTTGATTCTTTAGGTTATATCAGCCAAATAAAACTTGCCATACGACCCGTGGTATTGTCGCGACGATAAGAGAAGAACGTCTCACTTTCGCTGAAGGTGCAATGGTCACCACCGTAGACGTTCTCAACCCCCACATTTGCCAGACGTTGACGTGCAAGCTGATAGATATCCGCCAGATATTTTTCACCACGCGGTACAAATGCGATGTCCGCTTGCAGATCTTTCGCCATGAACGCTTCGCGGACTTCTGCTCCCACTTCAAACGCGTCCGGGCCAATCGCCGGTCCTAACCAGGCAATAATGTTTTCCGGTTTATCGCCAAAGCACGCCACCGTTTCTTCCAGCACACCTTCACATAACCCGCGCCAGCCCGCATGGGCCGCCGCCACCTCTGTTCCAGCACGATTACAAAACAGCACCGGCAGACAGTCCGCCGTCATCACCGCACATACGGTGCCCGGCGTATTACT
This sequence comes from Citrobacter sp. RHBSTW-00029, assembly GCF_014104295.1. Lineage (NCBI taxonomy): Bacteria > Pseudomonadati > Pseudomonadota > Gammaproteobacteria > Enterobacterales > Enterobacteriaceae > Citrobacter > Citrobacter sp. RHBSTW-00029. The sequence goes on along the minus strand of NZ_JABXRT010000001.1, from coordinate 553,746 downwards.
GTAGGACGCATCTGCACGTTTAGATAAGTATGGCCCGCCGCTCAATTTCAGGACGTCTTTACCATGTACCTGTTCAAGCCAGACGGGTTTCGAAGGCAGATTGCCCGCAGCAAACAGCCGCTTGCGGTTCTCTTCCACATGCTCCGGGTTATCACCACAATGGGCACCCAGGTTAAGCGAATCATAGGGCGACAGACTGACGCCGCCAATGCGGGTAGAACTACAGGCCGCGACACCCTGAGGTATCGGCCACTGCGGGACAATTAGCTTACTCATAGCCAGGCAACATCATCCTTATGCTCTTCGAAATCAGCGCGCATCACTTCGATAAGCTCCACCATATCTTGCGGAATCGGCGCATGCCATTCCATCTCAATACCGGAAATCGGGTGATACAAACGCAACATGGTCGCGTGCAGCGCCTGACGGTCAAACTTACGCAGCACGGAGATAAACTCGTCAGAAGCGCCTTTCGGTGGACGCGGACGACCACCGTAGACCTGGTCGCCCACCAGCGGATGGGTGATATGCGCCATGTGCACGCGGATCTGGTGCGTACGTCCGGTTTCCAGACGCAACCGCAGACGCGTGTGCACACGGAAATGCTCCATAATGCGATAGTGCGTTACCGCAGGTTTCCCCATTGGATGCACTGACATATGCGTACGTTTGGTTGGATGACGGCTGATCGGTTCTTCGACTGTACCGCCCGCTGTCATATGGCCAATCGCCACGGCTTCATACTCACGAGTGATTTCGCGCAGCTGCAATGACTCGACAAGGCGCGTTTGCGCCGGGACAGTTTTTGCCACAACCATAAGTCCGGTTGTGTCTTTATCCAGACGGTGTACGATACCGGCACGAGGAACATCCGCGATTGGCGGGTAGTAATGCAACAACGCATTCAATACCGTACCATCAGGATTACCTGCGCCCGGATGTACCACCAGGTCACGAGGTTTGTTGATGACAAGAATGTCGTCATCTTCATAAACGATATCCAGCGGGATATCCTGAGCTTCAAAACGAACCTCTTCATCAATTTCAGCATTGATGGAGACACGCTCTCCACCTAACACTTTTTCTTTCGGCTTATCGCAAAGATTGCCATTTACCAGTACGCGCTGGTCGAGGATCCATTCTTTTATGCGCGATCGCGAATAATCAGGGAACAATTCGGCCAAAGCCTGATCTAAGCGTTGACCAAGCTGATTTTCGGAGACTGTTGCGGTGAGTTCTACTCGTTGTGCCATAAACTGCTTCTTCGTTTAACGTTGGGTTTTACGGCTTTGCCGTTTAATATAGTGTGCTATTGTAGCTGGTCTTAACCGGGAGCAGGAACAGAGAATCTCCCGTATTACATTTTGAGGAAAGTCAAAACGTCATGACGCGCATGAAATATCTGGTGGCAGCAGCCACGTTGAGCCTGTTTTTGGCGGGTTGCTCTGGTTCAAAGGAAGAGGTGCCCGATAATCCGCCAAATGAAATCTACGCGACTGCTCAGCAAAAGCTGCAGGACGGTAACTGGAAACAGGCAATAACGCAATTGGAAGCGTTGGATAACCGCTATCCATTTGGACCGTATTCTCAGCAGGTGCAATTAGATCTCATCTACGCCTACTACAAAAACGCCGATCTGCCACTTGCTCAGGCTGCCATCGATCGTTTTATTCGTCTGAACCCGACTCACCCGAACATTGATTATGTCATGTACATGCGTGGCCTGACCAATATGGCGTTGGATGATAGCGCGCTGCAAGGATTCTTTGGCGTCGATCGTAGCGATCGCGATCCACAGCACGCCCGAGCTGCGTTTAATGACTTTTCCAAACTGGTACGTGGTTATCCGAACAGCCAGTACACAACCGATGCCACGAAGCGTCTGGTGTTCCTGAAAGATCGTCTGGCGAAGTATGAATACTCTGTTGCTGAGTACTATACCGCCCGTGGCGCATGGGTTGCAGTCGTGAACCGTGTGGAAGGTATGCTGCGTGACTATCCGGATACCCAGGCAACGCGTGATGCCCTGCCGTTGATGGAAAACGCTTATCGCCAAATGCAGATGAATGCCCAGGCAGAAAAAGTAGCGAAAATCATTGCAGCTAACAGCAGCAACACCTGATTGACCTCAGAATGCAAAACGGCAGCCCAAGGGCTGCCGTTTTTTTATCCGTTAACACCACAACTGAAGCGGTTTAGCTGCGACGCATCCTATCAAATATGGCCTGCTTTCAGGTATTCCTCAAGTAAAAAATCGCCTGTTCCTGCGGTGCCTCACAAAAAGGTTTTCTTGACAAAAAGCGACAAAAATATGTGATTTAGATCACATATTTTGACATTAGGAACGGTATGCTGGAATCACCAAGACGGGAAAGACAAGAGGTAAAATTTATGACAATGAACATTACCAGTAAACAAATGGAAATTACTCCGGCAATTCGCCAGCATGTCGCAGACCGTCTCGCCAAACTTGAAAAATGGCAAACTCATCTGATTAATCCACATATCATTCTGTCTAAGGAGCCACAGGGTTTCATTGCTGATGCCACCATCAATACACCGAACGGACATCTGGTCGCCAGCGCAAAACACGAGGATATGTACACCGCCATTAACGATTTGATCAACAAGCTGGAACGGCAGCTCAATAAAGTGCAGCACAAAGGCGAAGCCCGTCGTGCAACAACTTCAGTAAAAGACGCCAACTTCGTCGAAGCAGAAGAAGAGTAGTCCCTTACATTGAGTGTATCGCCAACGCGCCTTCGGGCGCGTTTTTTGTTGACATGGTGAAAACAGTACGGGTACTTTACTGATGTAGCCAAAGGAAAATTACATGAAACTTGTCCCGTTCTTCTTCGCATTCTTTTTTACCTTCCCCTGAATGGGAGGCGTTTCGTCGTGTGATAAAGAATGCGAAGACGAACAATAAGGCCTCCCACAACGGGAGGCCTTTTTTTTGATAACAAGAAAGGCAACACTATGACATCGGAAAACCCATTGCTGGCGCTGCGCGATAAGATCAGCACGCTGGATGAAAAATTACTGGCCCTGCTGGCTGAGCGACGTGGACTAGCCGTAGAAGTTGGCAAAGCTAAACTGCTTTCACATCGTCCGGTTCGTGATATCGACCGTGAGCGCGACCTGTTAGACCGCCTGATTCAGCTTGGCAAAGCACATCATCTTGATGCTCATTACATTACTCGCCTGTTCCAGCTGATTATCGAAGACTCCGTCCTGACCCAGCAGGCGCTCCTTCAGCAGCATCTGAATAAGAGCAACCCGCATTCCGCTCGTGTTGCCTTCCTGGGACCAAAAGGGTCTTACTCACACCTCGCCGCCCGTCAGTATGCCGCACGTCATTTTGAGCAGTTTATTGAAAGCGGCTGCGCGAAATTTGCCGATATCTTTAATCAGGTTGAGACCGGACAGGCAGACTACGCGGTAGTGCCTATTGAAAACACCAGTTCCGGTGCGATTAATGACGTTTACGATCTGCTGCAGCACACCAGCCTGTCTATCGTTGGCGAGATGACGATTACTATCGATCATTGCGTACTGGTGTCGGGAACAACCGATCTGGAGAGCATCGACACGGTATACAGCCACCCACAACCGTTCCAGCAGTGCAGCAAGTTCCTGAACCGCTACCCGCACTGGAAGATTGAATACACTGAAAGCACTTCAGCTGCGATGGAAAAGGTCGCCCAGGCTAATTCGCCACGCGTGGCAGCCCTGGGAAGCGAAGCCGGTGGTGTACTGCATGGTCTGCAGGTACTTGAGCATATTGAAGCTAATCAGACACAAAACATTACCCGCTTCGTGGTACTGGCACGTAAAGCAATCAATGTTTCTGACCAGGTTCCAGCGAAAACAACGTTGCTGATGGCGACAGGGCAACAGGCAGGTGCGCTGGTAGAAGCATTGCTGGTGCTGCGTAACCATAATCTGATTATGACTAAACTGGAGTCACGCCCGATTCACGGCAATCCGTGGGAAGAGATGTTTTATCTCGATATTCAGGCCAATCTGGAATCACCCCAGATGCAAAAAGCATTGAAGGAGTTGGGTGAGATTACGCGTTCGATGAAAGTATTGGGATGTTATCCGAGTGAAAACGTGGTGCCGGTCGACCCGAGCTAACATGACAATGCCGGATGGCGCTACGCTTATCCGGCATCTTAATTAAGGACGGCTGTCATTCGCCTGGCGTAACAAAGTACGGCTTTCACTCTGGAAGCGCTGCGCATAGTCGCCAAACCAGTGTTCCACCTTACGGAAACTGTCGATAAAAGCCTGCTTATCGCCCTGCTCCAGTAAACCGATCGCCTCACCAAAACGTTGGTAGTAGCGCTTGATCAGCGCAAGGTTGCTCTCAGACGACATAATAATATCGGCATAGAGCTGAGGATCCTGGGCAAACAGACGGCCAACCATTGCCAGTTCAAGACGGTAAATAGGTGAAGAAAGAGCCAGTAACTGCTCCAGTTGAACATTCTCTTCCGCTAAATGCAGACCGTAAGCAAAGGTCGCAAAGTGACGCAATGCCTGAATAAACGCCATGTTCTGATCGTGTTCAACGGCGCTGATCCGATGTAGTCGTGCACCCCATACCTGAATCTGTTCCAGAAACCACTGATAGGCTTCCGGCTGACGTCCATCACACCAGACGACGACCTGCTTTGCCAGGCTGCCGCTGTCCGGGCCAAACATCGGATGCAATCCCACCACCGGACCGTCATGTGCAGCCAGCATCGCCTGCAGAGGACCATTTTTCACTGAGGCCAGATCAACCAGAATACAGTCAGGCGGCAGGCGCGGTAATTTGGCGATTACCAGTTCGGTGACGTGGATCGGCACACTGACGATCACCATGCCTGCATCGGCGACGATCTCCGTGGCGCGATCCCAGTCCTGCTGTTCCAGGATCCGCACCTGATAACCAGACAGCGTCAGCATCTTCTCGAACAGCCGCCCCATCTGTCCGCCACCACCGACGATCACCACCGGACGCAAAGAAGGACAAAGCGTCTTAAAGCCTTTGTCATTCTCACTGGAATAAGACTCGCGCATAACCCGACGCAATACATCTTCGATCAGATCTGGCGGCACCCCCAGCGCTTCAGCTTCTGCACGGCGGGAAGCCAACATCGAGGCTTCCCGCTCGGGTACGTAGATCGGCAGCCCAAAGCGGCTTTTGACTTCACCGACTTCGGCAACCAGCTCCAGACGCCGTGCCAGTAAATCCAGCAACGCCTTATCAACTTCATCAATTTGATCGCGTAGTGCGGTCAATTCAGCAACCATACCAACCTCTTATGCTACACGCGCCGTCAGTTGGCCGTTTAAATCCTGGCTAATTTCACGCAGTAGCGCATCCGTCATTTCCCAGCTAATGCAGGCATCAGTTACGGAGACGCCGTATTTCATTTCGCTACGCGGCTGTTCGGAGGACTGGTTGCCTTCGTGAATATTACTTTCAATCATCAAGCCGATGATTGAGCGATTGCCATCTTTGATTTGGGCGATCACAGATTCAGCCACGGCTGGCTGGCGACGGTAATCTTTATTTGAATTACCATGACTGCAATCTACCATCAGAGAAGGTCGTAGTCCTGCCTGCTCCATCTCTTTTTCACACTGGGCGACATCCGCTGGGCTGTAGTTCGGCGCTTTACCGCCACGCAGGATCACGTGACCATCTGGATTACCCTGAGTTTGCAGTAGTGCAACCTGCCCCGCCTGGTTAATACCAACAAAGCGGTGTGATTGTGCTGCGGCGCGCATGGCGTTAATTGCCGTCGCCAGGCTCCCATCTGTACCATTCTTAAAACCAACCGGCATGGAAAGACCAGAAGCCATTTCACGATGCGTCTGTGATTCAGTGGTACGCGCACCGATAGCAGACCAGCTAAACAGATCGCCCAGGTATTGCGGGCTGTTTGGATCTAACGCTTCTGTTGCCAGCGGTAGCCCCATATTCACCAGTTCAAGCAGCAGTTGACGCGCAATTTTCAAGCCTGCTTCAACATCAAAAGAGCCATCCATATGAGGATCATTAATTAACCCTTTCCAACCGACGGTGGTACGGGGCTTTTCAAAGTAGACGCGCATCACCAGGTAGAGGCTATCGCTGACCTCTGCGGCAAGGGCTTTAAATCGACGAGCGTACTCAATAGCCGCTTCAGGATCGTGAATCGAGCATGGACCACACACCACCAGCAGTCGCGGGTCGCGCCCAGAGATAATGTCTGAAATGGTTTTACGCGACTGAGCGATTTGCGCCTCCTGTGCAAGGCTCAGCGGAAATTCCGCTTTAAGCTGCTCTGGGGTCATCAGAACCTGTTCGTCGGTAATGTGTACGTTGTTCAGCGCGTCTTTTTGCATGATGGTGATCCTGTTTAGCTCGTTTGCGATAGTTTTCCTCAGCGAGGAGATAATCACGATAACACAACAGGTAAAGATTTCAATCCACATTCCGTAAATTTTTATTTACGGAAGACCTTTTTACAGCAAAAACACTGCAAAAGTCCGTACAATTAAATTTACACCCTTCTATATATGAATCCGCTATGCTTTAAAAAACGGGGAGAACAGGCAATGAAGCAACTCATCTGTACCTTATTTGTATTATTTCTCAGCGGATGTCAGATAGATCCCTATACTTTTTCCCCTACCTGGACAGGTACCGACTGGTTTGATGCCGGAATACAGGATGCCATTTCAGGCCATGTCGTTAAAGATAACGAGACACTTGCCGACAACTACAATGACCCGGAGGTCGATCGTGCCCAATATCTTAAGGGGTACGCCGAAGGACAAAGGAAAACCTGTCAGCAGGACTTTGTTTACGCGAGAGGATTGACCGGCAAAACCTTCCCCGCCAGTTGCGACACGGTAGACAATGTCAGCCGATTACATGAAGCATGGCAAAAAGGAGCAAACGAAGGAGCAGCCTCAACAAGGTTAAATTAAACAAGAGCTTAAATTTTATAAATTAATGAGATTTAGCTTAAATACTCAATGCACTCATTCCAGGAATAATGACGCCCTGGGAAAATAATGTTATTTTGTTGCAAACAATCTTGAATGTATATCGACGCAATACGGCAAACGCTGGTAGGTACCTATTCATGAGCTTTTCTTACCGACTCATACTTCTACTGGCACTGCTTCTGACCGGATTACCTCTGTACGCTCACAGCGTCACGGAAGAGGCAAAATCTGTGCGCTCTATGGTTTCCGGTATCGTCAGTTATACACGCTGGCCAGCACTTTCAGGGCCACCAAAACTGTGTATATTCTCTTCTTCGCGCTTTTCCAGCGTGCTGGAAGATACCCGAGCAGGAGCACTACCCTATCTTCCTGTCATCATTCATACGGAACAAGAAGTCTTAGTTGCGCAGTGTGATGGTTTTTATTTTGGAAAAGAAAGTCCTACATATCAGGCGGAACTAAAGAATAAATATCCTACTAAAGCATTGTTATTAATTGCCGAACAGAATCCCGAATGCGTTATTGGCAGCGCTTTTTGCCTCATAATTAAAGATGAAGACGTGAGATTTTCCGTAAATATGGATTCCCTGTCACGCAGCGGTGTAAGGGTAAGTCCAGACGTATTGATGCTTGCGCGGAATAAAAAGCATGAATAAGGGTCCTTCTCCCATAAAACGCCCAACGTTTAAGCGGACGCTGCGGCGTATCAGCATCGTCAGCGTACTGGTAACCATGACGCTGATTTGGCTGCTGCTTAGCATTTCGTCTGTGCTGGCTCTGAAGCAATACGCACAAAAGAATCTGGATCTCACGGCAGCAACCATGACCCGCACGCTCGAAGCAGCATTAGTCTTTTCGGATAGCGTCGCAGCGTCGGAAACGCTGGCGGCACTGGGACAGCAAGGGCAATTTTCAGTTGCAGAAGTCCGCAATCAAAAGCAGAAAGTGATCGCCACCTGGCGCTATGACGCGCAGGATACTACTGACAAAATCAGCAGTATCATCAGCCACTGGTTGTTCCCACAACCGGTAACTCAACCCATTTTGCACAATGGCGACGTTATTGGTGAAGTGCGCCTGATTGCTCGCGACAGCGTTATTAGTCATTTCATTTATTTGTCGCTGGCGGTTCTTACCGGATGCATTTTACTGGCATCGGGTATTGCATTAATGCTTACTCGTTATTTACACAATGGTGTCGTGGACGCCCTGCAAAATATTACTGAGGTGGTACATGATGTTCGTACCAATCGTAATTTCTCACGGCGCGTATCTGAAGAACGGATTGAAGAATTTCATCTGTTTGCGCAGGACTTTAATAGCCTGCTGGATGAAATGGAAGAATGGCAACTACGTCTCCAGGCAAAGAATGCCCAACTGTTGCGTACCGCGCTACATGACCCTTTGACTGGTCTTGCGAACCGTGCCGCATTTCGCAGCAGTATTAACGCACTGATGAACGACGACGCGGCCCACAGCAGCTCTGCGTTGTTATTCCTTGATGGCGATAATTTTAAATTTATTAATGATACCTGGGGACACGCTGCGGGCGATCGGGTCCTGATTGAAGTCGCAAAAAGGCTGGCCGAATTTGGTGGTAATCGGCATCACCCATACCGACTTGGCGGCGATGAATTTGCCATGGTGCTTTACAGCGTCCATTCTGAATACGAAGTTCAACGTATCTGCGCGGCGTTGTCGCAAGAGTTTAATCGACCTTTTGACCTGCATAACGGTCATCTGGCAAGCATGACACTCAGTATTGGTTTTGCGCTGACGTGGGAACATGCCTCTGCCGAGAAATTACAAGAACTTGCCGATCATAATATGTATCAGGCTAAAAATTTGCGCGCTGAGCGCATTATTAAAAAATAAGGAATTACACACATGCTAAGACGTTTATTATCCCCGTTTATTCTCATCATGCTGATTCTGGCAGGCTGTCAGGCACCTCAGGGGAAATTTACCCCAGAGCAAATTGCAGCTATGAAATCGTACGGATTTACTGAAGCTTCAGGAGACTGGTCTCTGGGTTTGTCTGACACCATCCTGTTTGACAAAAACGACTATAAACTCCGCCCTGAAAGTGAAAAACAAATCCAGGAAATGGCATCCAAACTGGCTGCTACCGGGTTAAACCATGCTCGTCTGGATGGTCACACCGATAACTATGGCGAGGACAGCTACAACGAAGCTCTGTCGCTCAAACGAGCCAATGTGGTTGCAGACGCCTGGGCTCGGGGTGCCAATATTCCACGAACTAACCTGACAACCCAAGGGCTCGGGAAGAAATACCCGCTTGCCAGCAACCAGACGTCAAAAGGCCGTGCCGAAAACCGCCGCGTTGCAGTCGTGATCTCGACACCGTAATCAATATCCAACTGGCTGCGCGTCGCGCAGTCATCTAACAAAAAATAAAGGTCGGAGTAAAAAAAGGGCCAGCCTTTCGGCCAGCCCTTTTCTAACAGGATGTCGCTTGCGCGAATCTTAGTTAAGACGCTCTTTGATACGAGCAGACTTACCAGTGCGCTCACGCAGGTAGTACAGTTTAGCTTTACGAACAGCACCACGACGTTTAACAGCAATGCTGTCAACTACCGGAGAGTGAGTCTGGAAGACACGCTCAACGCCTTCGCCGTTGGAAATTTTACGAACAGTGAATGCAGAGTGCAGACCGCGGTTACGAATAGCGATAACCACGCCCTCGAATGCCTGCAGACGTTTTTTGGAACCTTCAACAACCCATACTTTCACTTCCACGGTATCACCCGGACGGAAGGAAGGTACGTCCTGCTTCATCTGTTCTTGTTCAAGTTGCTTAATAATGTTGCTCATAATTTAATCTCTTATCCTGGGTAAACTGATATTGGGGGCTTACGCCTGCCCATCATGTTTATGTTGCTGTTGTGCGTGTTCCTTTTTGAACTCCGCCAGCAACCTTGCTTGCTCTTCAGTCAGAGCCAGGTTTTCCAGAAGTTCAGGTCTTCTAAGCCAGGTCCGGCCCAGCGACTGCTTCAAACGCCAGCGACGTATCTCAGCGTGGTTCCCCGACAGTAATACCGCCGGTACTTCCATCTGCTCTAACACTTCAGGTCGGGTATAGTGTGGACAGTCCAGCAACCCGTCAGCAAACGAATCTTCGATTGCCGAAGCCTCATGACCCAGAACCCCCGGAATAAACCGGGAAACGGAGTCGATCAGCGTCATTGCCGGTAACTCACCACCGCTGAGAACGTAATCGCCGATTGACCATTCTTCGTCAATTTCGGTTTGAATCACGCGCTCATCTATTCCTTCATAGCGACCGCACACCAGAATCAACTTTTGATTCGTTGCCAGTTCGCAAACGCCCGCTTGATCAAGCTTGCGTCCCTGAGGTGACAGATAAATCACCTTTGCGCCTTCACCAGCCGCAGCTTTTGCTGCATGAATGGCGTCCCGTAAAGGTTGCACCATCATTAACATCCCCGGTCCGCCGCCGTACGGACGATCGTCCACGGTACGGTGCCGGTCATGAGTAAAGTCACGAGGACTCCAGCTTTGGATGTTCAGCAGGCCATTTTTTACTGCCCGGCCAGTTACCCCGTAATCGGTAATTGCGCGGAACATTTCTGGAAACAGGCTAACGATACCTATAAACACAAGCCAATCCCCATAACGCCGACTTTTACCGTTTATCCGGTGGTTTAAAAACCAGGATCCCAATCTACTTCGATAGTACGAGTAGCGAGATCGACTTTCTTGATAACCTGCCCATCGAGGAACGGCACAAGACGTTCCTTGATACCAAACGCATCTTTCAGGTTTGCCTTGATGACGATGACGTCATTCGAACCGGTTTCCATCATATCGACGACTTTACCGAGATCGTAGCCTTCAGTGGTCACTACCTGGCAGCCCATAAGGTCTTTCCAGTAGTAGGAACCATCTTCCAGCGCTGGCAACTGCGAGGAATCCACGACAATTTCGCAATTAGTCAGTAGATTCGCCGAATCACGATCGTCAACGCCTTTCAGCTTGATGATCAGATCCTGATTGTGGTGCTTCCAGCTTTCCAGCTGTACTTGCTGCCACTGACCCGCCTTCTGGATAAACCAGGGCTGATAGTCAAAAATGCTTTCGGCGTCTTCAGTGGAAGAAAACACTCTGAGCCAACCACGGATACCGTAAGAAGACCCCATTTTCCCCAAAACGATGGGTTCTACAGGAGCCTGTGCGGCGAGTTGCTTGCTCATCATGACCACCGTGACAGATTAAGCTGCTTTGTTTGCTGCTTTGATCAGCGTAGCTACGCGATCAGAAATAGTCGCGCCCTGGCCAACCCAGTGAGCGATGCGATCCAGATCCAGGCGAGTGCCTTCTTCTTTTTCGCTAGCGATTGGGTTAAAGAAGCCAACGCGCTCGATGAAGCGACCGTTGCGTGCATTACGGCTGTCGGTAACAACAACCTGGTAGAACGGACGCTTTTTAGCGCCGTGACGAGCTAAACGAATAGTAACCATAACATCCTCTTGTGTGAATAAAACACCCAGGCCCCATCGAGGAACGGAGCCCGGGTGTCATATTAAAAGCCCGAAAATTTTACTGATTTCTGGGGAAAATGCAATCAGCAGTTGATAACTCTGCTATAAAAGGCCGTCGGCGGTGCCGTCAGTTCGGTGCCGGCGTGCGCGCAGCCACCGGAGCGTACACGCAGTACGTGAGGATGGCGAGCACACCCCGGTGCCGAAATGGCAAACAAGCCAGGCCGATTAGCGACCGGGGAATCCTGGGGGCATCATCCCTTTCATATTCCGCATCATCTTCGCCATTCCGCCCTTCTTCATTTTCTTCATCATGCGCTGCATGTCGTCGAACTGTTTCAGAAGACGGTTAACGTCCTGTACCTGCATCCCGCAGCCCAGTGCGATACGGCGTTTGCGGGAGCCTTTGATGATTTCCGGCTTAGCGCGTTCTTTCATCGTCATCGAGTTGATGATGGCTTCCATACGCACCAGCACTTTATCGTCCATCTGCGATTTCACGTTGTCAGGGATCTGCCCCATGCCCGGCAGCTTGCCCATCAGGCTGGCCATGCCGCCCATGTTTTTCATCTGCTTAAGCTGTTCAAGGAAATCGTTCAGATCGAAGCCGTCGCCTTTTTTCAGCTTGCTTGCTAATTTCTCTGCCTGTGCACGGTCAACTTTGCTTTCGATATCTTCGATCAGCGACAGCACGTCGCCCATGCCGAGAATACGTGAGGCAATTCTGTCCGGATGGAACGGCTCCAGCGCTTCCGTTTTCTCACCAACGCCGAGGAATTTAATCGGCTTACCAGTGATATGACGAATAGACAATGCCGCACCGCCACGGGCGTCACCATCGACTTTAGTCAGTACCACACCGGTCAGCGGCAGTGCTTCGTTAAACGCTTTCGCAGTATTCGCAGCATCCTGACCGGTCATGGCATCGACAACAAACAGCGTTTCTACCGGTTTGATAGAAGCGTGGACCTGTTTGATTTCGTCCATCATCGCTTCATCAACATGCAGACGACCGGCGGTATCCACCAGTAGCACGTCGTAGAATTTGAGCTTAGCTTCTTTCAGCGCGGCATTAACAATATCAATCGGCTTCTGGCCGACATCCGACGGGAAGAAGTCCACGCCGACCTGTTCGGCCAACGTTTCCAACTGTTTGATCGCCGCCGGGCGATAGACGTCGGCAGAGACCACCAGCACTTTCTTCTTGTGCTTCTCGCGCAGGAATTTACCCAGCTTACCGACGCTGGTGGTTTTACCCGCACCCTGCAGGCCCGCCATCAGCACCACGGCCGGTGGCTGTGCCGCCAGGTTTAGCGTCTGGTTCTCTTCGCCCATCGCCGAAACCAGTTCGCTACGAACGATTTTGACGAACTCCTGACCCGGGGTCAGGCTCTTGTTAACTTCGTGACCAACCGCTTTCTCTTTTACGCGATTGATAAACTCACGCACTACCGGCAGCGCAACGTCAGCCTCCAGTAGCGCCATGCGCACTTCGCGCAGCGTCTCTTTAACGTTGTCTTCAGTAAGGCGTCCACGGCCACTGATATTGCGCAGCGTGCGCGACAAACGATCGGTTAAATTATCAAACATTGTCTCTCGCCTGAGGTGGAAACGGTCGGTCGCAACAGCGACACATCAACAGAAATTTGTCGCAGTATAACATGAAGCCGCCTTTGTTGTTATGCAACGGTTGGAGCAGCGGTCACGTAACGCTATACTGCTTTTCTTCATCCCTGGCCAACTGTCGACACCCATATGCCCGTTTTTGCTCTGTTAGCCCTTGTCGCCTATTCCGTCAGCCTTGCGCTGATCGTTCCCGCCCTGCTGCAAAAAAACAGCGGCTGGCGGCGTATGGCTATTCTTTCTGCGGTTATCGCGCTGGTCTGTCACGCGTTTGCCCTGGAAGCACGTATTCTGCCAGGTGGTGAAAGCGGACAAAACCTGAGCCTGCTGAACGTCGGTTCTCTGGTTAGCCTGATGATCTGTACCGTCATGACCATTGTGGCCTCGCGCAACCGCGGCTGGCTATTGCTACCGATCGTCTATGCGTTTGCATTAATCAATCTGGCATGCGCTACGTTTATGCCCAACGAATACATCACCCATCTCGAAGCTACGCCGGGCATGATGATTCACATCGGGTTATCGCTGTTCGCTTACGCCACGCTGATTATCGCCGCGCTCTATGCGCTGCAACTGGCATGGATTGACTACCAGTTGAAAAACAAAAAACTGGCCTTCAGCAATGAAATGCCACCGCTGATGAGCATTGAGCGGAAGATGTTTCATATCACCCAGATAGGCGTGGTTCTGCTGACGCTGACGCTGTGTACTGGCCTGTTTTATATGCACAACCTGTTCAGCACAGAAAATATTGATAAAGCCGTTCTGTCTATCGTGGCATGGTTTGTCTATATCGTTCTGCTGTGGGGACATTACCATGAAGGCTGGCGCGGACGTCGTGTCGTCTGGTTTAACGTCGCAGGCGCAGGTATTCTGACGCTGGCCTATTTCGGCAGCCGCATCCTGCAGCAGTTCGTGAGTTAAATCTTTAAGGAACCCTACGTGGAACACATCTCCACCACCACGCTTATTGTCACGCTTCTCATTATGGTGGTCATTTCCGCCTATTTTTCCGGTTCCGAAACCGGAATGATGACCCTGAACCGCTACCGTCTGCGACACCGGGCAAAACAGGGAAATCGTCAGGCAAAACGCGTTGAGAAATTACTTCGTAAGCCCGACCGTCTGATAAGCCTGGTCCTCATTGGCAACAACCTGGTGAATATTCTGGCCTCCGCGCTCGGTACCATTGTCGGTATGCGTCTGTATGGCGATGCGGGCGTGGCAATCGCCACCGGGGTCCTGACCTTTGTGGTACTGGTATTTGCTGAAGTATTGCCCAAAACAATTGCCGCGCTGTATCCAGAAAAAGTGGCCTATCCCAGCAGCGTGTTGTTAGCGCCACTGCAAGTACTGATGATGCCGCTTGTCTGGTTACTGAATACCATCACGCGTCTGCTGATGCGTATGATGGGCATCAAAACGGATATCGTGGTGAGTGGTTCGCTGAGTAAAGATGAACTGCGCACGCTGGTGAATGAATCGCGCTCGCAAATCTCTCGTCGTAACCAGGATATGCTGCTGTCCGTGCTGGACCTGGAAAAAGTCAGCGTCGATGACATTATGATCCCGCGTAACGAAATCATCGGTATCGATATTAACGATGACTGGAAGTCTATCGTCCGCCAACTTTCTCACTCCCCGCACGGACGTATTGTGCTGTACCGCGACTCGCTGGACGATGCCATTAGCATGTTGCGCGTGCGTGAAGCGTGGCGACTCATGGCCGAGAAAAAGGAGTTCACCAAAGAGACCATGCTACGCGCCGCCGACGAGATCTACTTTGTCCCGGAAGGCACCCCGCTCAGCACTCAGTTGATCAAATTTCAGCGTAATAAGAAGAAGGTCGGCCTGGTGGTCAACGAATATGGCGATATTCAGGGGTTGGTCACCGTTGAAGATATTCTGGAGGAGATTGTCGGTGACTTCACCACGTCAATGTCACCAACGCTTGCCGAAGAAGTCACGCCGCAGAATGACGGTTCAGTAATTATTGATGGCAGCGCCAACGTTCGTGAAATCAATAAGGCATTTAACTGGCATTTGCCGGAAGATGATGCGCGAACGGTAAACGGTATTATTCTTGAAGCACTGGAAGAGATCCCCGTTGCCGGCACCCGAGTGCGTATTGGGCAGTACGATATCGATATTCTCGACGTGCAGGACAATATGATTAAGCAGGTGCAGGTATTGCCGGTCAAACCGCTACGAGAAAGCGTATCTGACCAGTGAGGATAATCCAGACCGGGTAACGCATCAGCACTACCCGGTCTGAGGCTGATTAGCTTTTTGCTTTCGCCACAGACACCATTGCCGCGCGAATGGTACGTCCGTTAAGGGTATAGCCTTTCTGCATGACCATCAGCACGTTACCGGCAGCAACTTCATCAGACTCAACCATTGCAATAGCCTGGTGTACGTTCGGGTCCATCGGCACATCGATATCCGCAACCACCTGCACGCCAAACTTCGCCACAACATCCAGCATCGACTTGCGGGTCAGTTCAATACCTTCAACCATCGCCGCCATCGCGTCATTATCTTTGTTCGCCACTTCCAGCGCGCGGTCCAGGCTATCCAGCACCGGCAGCAGTTCGTTGACGAATTTTTCCAGCGCAAATTTATGCGCTTTTTCTACGTCAAGTTCGGTACGACGACGCAGGTTTTCCATTTCCGCTTTGATACGCAACACGCTGTCACGCTCGCGCGTTTCAGCTTCTGCAAGCTGAGCCTCCAGATTCGCAATCTTTTCATCGCGCGGATCCACCTGCTCAGCAGAAGCGTCTGATTCTACCGCCTCAACTTCTTCGTGCTGATCCATGATAATTTCTTCCGGGGCTTGCCCCTCAGGCGTTTTCTGTTCTTTACTACTCATGAATTTCTCCGCGTTTTTTTCGCATTCATCTCGCTAACCTGGATTATTATGGGGATAAGATTCAGGGTTTCAAGGGAAGTACTCACATTGTCACTAATCTTCGTTACAAGGACCTCGAGAAAATGAACAAACATTTCAAGTGTATTGGCATTGTGGGGCATCCACGTCACCCCACTGCACTGACCACACATGAAATGCTCTACCGCTGGCTGTGCGTCAAAGGTTATGAGGTTATCGTTGAGCAACAAATCGCCCACGAGCTGCAGTTGAAAAATGTGAAAACCGGTACGCTCGCAGAAATTGGTCAGCAAGCAGACCTCGCCGTAGTCGTCGGTGGCGACGGCAATATGCTGGGGGCTGCACGCACCCTGGCACGCTATGACATCAAAGTTATCGGGATTAACCGCGGCAATCTCGGTTTCCTGACCGATTTAGACCCGGACAATGCCCAACAGCAATTAGCTGACGTACTGGAAGGCCACTACATCAGCGAAAAGCGCTTTTTACTCGAAGCCCAGGTGTGCCAGCAGGATTGCCAGAAGCGCATTAGCACTGCGATCAATGAAGTTGTGTTGCACCCCGGAAAAGTGGCGCACATGATTGAATTTGAAGTCTATATCGATGAAATCTTTGCCTTCTCCCAGCGTTCAGACGGGCTAATTATCTCCACCCCGACCGGCTCTACCGCCTATTCGCTCTCTGCCGGAGGCCCAATTCTGACGCCTTCTCTGGATGCTATTACACTGGTGCCGATGTTCCCGCATACGCTTTCCGCGCGACCGCTGGTGATCAACAGTAGCAGTACCATTCGCCTGCGCTTCTCTCATCGCCGCAACGATCTTGAGATCAGCTGTGACAGCCAGATCGCCCTGCCTATCCAGGAAGGTGAAGACGTATTGATTCGCCGCTGTGATTATCATCTGAACCTGATACACCCAAAAGATTACAGTTATTTCAATACATTAAGCACTAAATTAGGCTGGTCAAAAAAATTATTCTAATTTAACGTCAACCTCTTTACTGTATAAAAAACCAGTTTATACTGTATGTAATCACAGTTATGGTTTTTCATACAGGAAAACAACTATGTTGGCACAACTGACCATCAGCAATTTTGCTATCGTTCGTGAACTGGAGATCGATTTCCAAAGCGGAATGACCGTCATCACCGGCGAGACCGGTGCGGGTAAATCCATTGCCATTGATGCTCTCGGGTTGTGTCTGGGCGGGCGGGCAGAGGCCGACATGGTGCGTACAGATGCCACACGCGCCGATCTGTGCGCGCGCTTCTCTTTAAAAGATACCCCTGCGGCGCTACGCTGGCTGGAAGAGAACCAGCTTGAAGAAGGTCGTGAGTGTTTGTTACGCCGCGTAATCAGCAGCGACGGACGCTCCCGCGGATTTATCAATGGCACTGCCGTTCCCCTGTCACAGCTCCGTGAACTGGGCCAGTTGCTTATTCAAATCCATGGCCAGCACGCGCATCAACTCCTGACAAAATCGGAACACCAAAAGTTCCTGCTTGATGGTTACGCTAATGAAGCATCCCTGATTCAGGAAATGTCCGCGCGCTACCAGCTTTGGCACCAAAGCTGCCGCGACCTGGCACATCATCAGCAACAAAGCCAGGAACGCGCTGCCCGGGCGGAACTGTTGCAATATCAGTTAAAAGAGCTGAACGAATTCAACCCCCAGGCAGGCGAGTTTGAGCAAATTGATGAAGAGTACAAGCGTCTGGCTAACAGCGGGCAGTTGCTCACCACCAGCCAGCAAGCGCTGGCTATCATGGCAGACGGCGAAGACGTTAATCTGCAAAGCCAGCTGTACACGGCAAAACAGTTGGTTAGTGAACTGGCGGGAATGGACGGTAAGCTCTCCGGTATTCTGGACATGCTGGAAGAGGCGACCATCCAGCTCAGCGAAGCCAGCGATGAGCTGCGCCACTATTGCGATCGTCTGGATTTAGACCCTAACCGTTTGTTCGAACTTGAGCAGCGTATTTCCAGACAAATTTCATTGGCGCGAAAGCATCATGTTGCCCCTGAAGCGCTGCCACAGTTCTATCAGTCATTGCTGGATGAACAACAGCAGCTTGACGATCAGGCTGACTCGCTCGAAACCTTAACCCTGGCGGTAAACACGCACCACCAGCAGGCGCTGGAAACGGCAAAAATGCTGCACCAACAGCGCCAGCATTATGCTCAGGAATTGGGGAAACTCATCACAGAAAGCATGCATGCTCTCTCGATGCCGCACGGTGTCTTTTGCATTGATGTGAAATTTGAGGAACACCATCTGAGCGCAGACGGTGCCGATCGTGTGGAATTCAAAGTTACCACTAACCCGGGTCAGCCGTTACAGCCGATTGCGAAAGTCGCTTCCGGTGGTGAGTTGTCGCGCATTGCGCTGGCTATTCAGGTGATTACCGCGCGTAAAATGGAAACTCCTGCGCTGATTTTCGATGAAGTCGACGTTGGTATCAGTGGTCCGACGGCAGCGGTTGTGGGTAAGCTACTGCGTCAATTGGGTGAATCAACCCAGGTGATGTGTGTGACTCACCTGCCGCAGGTTGCTGGCTGCGGTCATCAACATTTCTATGTCAGCAAAGAAACTGACGGCGCAATGACCGAAACACACATGCAGCCGCTGGATAAACGCGCTCGCCTGCAGGAATTAGCTCGCCTGCTTGGCGGTAGCGAAGTGACACGTAATACCCTCGCAAATGCAAAAGAACTGCTGGCGGCATAAACTTTTTTACCTTGTGACGGTCTGAGTTCAACATAAAATCGCCGACCGACCCGACAGCAAAAGGTTTTAAAGTGGTGAAAGGTCTATTATCATCGGCATATTACATATGAGCCGCGTACTGCTCGGGCCCGAAAAGGAATCAAATCACTATGCGCTGTAAAACGCTGACTGCTGCTGCAGCAGTACTACTGATGTTGACTGCAGGCTGTTCCACTCTGGAGCGAGTGGTTTACCGCCCTGACATCAACCAGGGAAATTATCTGACACCTACCGATGTCGCCAAAGTGCGTACAGGTATGACGCAGCAACAAGTTGCTTATGCACTGGGTACACCAATGATGTCCGATCCTTTTGGTACTAACACCTGGTTTTATGTGTTCCGTCAGCAGCCAGGGCATGAAGGCGTTACTCAGCAAACGCTGACGCTGACCTTTAACAGCAGCGGCGTATTAACCAACATTGATAACAAACCTGCTCTGACCGACAACAAGTAGGTTTGAGAGATCAAAAAAGGTGCTCAATGAGCACCTTTTTTATTGTCTGTTATTTTTTAGCGGATTTCTCTGCCCGCTGCCTGCGCAGTTCTTTCGGATCAGCAATCAATGGCCGATAAATTTCCACCCGATCGCCGTCATGCAAAACATCAGCAAGCTTTACCGGACGGCTGTAGATGCCCACCTTATTTTTGCTGAGATCGATATCAGTACGTAGCTCCAGCAATCCCGAAGCGCGAATCGCCTCTTCGACGGTTGCGCCCTGCTGCAACGTCACGCGCTGTAGATACTGTTTCTCGGGCAGCGCGTACGCTACTTCAACGACAATTTTAGCCGACGCTGACACTGTAAACCTCTTTCGCGCGAACCGTGAAGGCCTGCACCATATTAGAAGCCAGCTCTTTAAAGATGCGGCCAAACGCCAGTTCGATTAACTTATTGGTGAACTCAAAATCGAGATGAAACTCAATACGACACGCTTCATGACTTAGTGGCGTAAACTTCCAGCCGCCAATCAGTTTTTTGAACGGTCCATCGACCAGATGCATCAGGATGCTCTGGTTACTGGTCAGTTGATTACGCGTGGTGAACGTTTTGCTGATCCCTGCTTTCGAGACATCCACAGCGGCCGTCATTTGCCCCGGAGTCGACTCCAGGACGCGGCTTCCGGTGCAACCCGGTAAAAACTGAGGATAGGATTTAACATCATTCACTAACTGATACATCTGTTCCGCACTGTAAGGTACTAAAGCGGTCCGGCTAATCTGAGGCATAACAATTTCCATCAATATCAATCGTGCAAATAATACCATTTATCATCCGCTAAAAAAAACGCTATAGCCCAACTCGTGCTAAGATAGCGCCTTGCGCCCCGCTGGATGAAATGGGGTGTTTTTCAATTCCAGATTACCTATACTGAGCGGCATTATGACGAAGAAAAAAGCACACAAACCTGGCTCAGCCACAATCGCGCTCAACAAGCGCGCACGACACGAATACTTTATTGAAGAAGAGTTCGAAGCTGGACTCGCACTGCAAGGCTGGGAAGTCAAATCCCTGCGCGCAGGAAAGGCCAATATTGGCGATAGCTATGTCATTCTCAAAGACGGCGAAGCGTTCCTGTTTGGCGCCAACTTCACGCCGATGGCCGTTGCCTCAACGCACGTCGTGTGTGACCCTACTCGCACCCGTAAGCTTCTGTTAAACCAACGCGAACTTGACTCCTTATATGGACGCATGAATCGTGACGGTTACACCGTCGTGGCACTTTCGCTGTACTGGAAGAATGCCTGGTGCAAAGTCAAAATTGGCGTCGCAAAAGGGAAGAAACAGCACGACAAGCGTTCCGATGTAAAAGAACGTGAGTGGCAGTTGGACAAAGCTCGTATTATGAAAAATGCAGGTCGATAAATCCCCTCTCAGCGGCCAGTCTCTCATCATGAGGCTGGCTCTTATTGTTTAGTTATTGAAACCCACCCATTATATTCACCAAAATTATAGTTTTTACACCGCTGAATCGTTCAAACCTAAAATAGTCTTTTCATTATTTCATCGGGTCCATAGCTTAATAAAATAAAACTTCAAGAGCGTATCGTTTATATTTTACGCCTCACCAATAACACTATTATTACTGGTGTTTATTAGATTTGTAAAAAACCACAAAGAAGAAAAACAACTTTATATACAGCGAGTTAGATTTCAACAACAACCAAAACACGTACTGGAAAGTATCCTTTTCAATTACCTCAATGTATTTTTAATATAGATAATTTGCGTAATACATCCTTTCTGACTATATCATCTAATACGAAAGAACTATTCAGACTCAGAGGCCCTGACGTATTCGAAAAACAAACTGATACCTGCGTGACCTAATCAATGAAACCACATGTGCAAACTCATCTATACGATGAACGGGCACCTGTCAGCTCATTCTCCCAACACGCTATTGTGGATTAATACTCTCGGCCTGCCATCAGGAGTGAATATATGCGTCTACTCGCCGTTGTATCAAAATTGACTGGTGTTTCCACAAATATTGAAGCTTCAGAAGTCACGCTCAATTCACCTTCCATCGTGAAGCTGTCTGTTTCTCGTGAAGAAATCAGTCAGCTTACCCGCGTAAATCAGGATCTGATTGTCACACTCCGCTCTGGTGAAACTATCACAATTAAAAACTTTTACGTTGGCAAAGGTGATGAACAAAGCCAGCTCGTACTTGAAGATAGCAACGGCGCACTATGGTGGGTTCAGGATACGGATGGCGCATTCCACTATCAGCATCTGGACGATCTCACCCCATTGATGGCGAGCGAAGGCAGTCATGAAGGAGGCGCAGTTTGGCCCTGGGTTCTTGGCGGGATCGCGGTCGCTGGCGGAGTTGGCCTCGCTGCAGGTGGCGGTGGCGGTGGCGGTGGGGGGAGCGATAACAACGCCGGAAACGATAATGGTGGGAACGGCAATAGCAATGGCAATGGCAATGGCAATGGCAACGGCAACGGCGATGGCGATGGTGGCGATCCGCCGACAACAACCCCTAATATGCCAGACGTGCCCGTTATTACCAGCGTGATCGATAATCAGGAGCTGATTACAGGTCCTGTCAATCAGCAGGAATCCACCAACGATAATACGCCTACTCTTCAGGGCACTGGCCCCGCAAATGCCACCTTACATATTTTTGATAACGGTGTCGAAATAGGACAGGTCACTATCGATGCCAACGGCAACTGGACGTTTACTCCATCTTCCCCGTTCGCGGAAGGCGCTCACCAGTTTACGGTCAGCGCATCAAACAATGCGGGCAGCAGCGCAATCTCAGACAGTTGGGTCATTACCGTCGATACCACCCCACCTGCCGCCGCAGTAATTTCTTCAGTGAACCTGGAAGGCACCATGGTGACGGGTAGTGCAGAGCCCGGAAGCACTGTCACCATCATTGGCAGTAACAACCAGGTTCTGGGTTCAGCAATCGTCGGTTCAGGCGGCACCTTCACTATTGGCATATCACCCTCGCAAACACATGGTGAAACGCTGACAGCAAAGATTCAGGATGAAGCAGGCAATATCGGGCCAGATACCTCATTCAGTGCCTCAAATTCCGGTTATCCAGGCGTCCCCGTGATTGTCAGCGTTATGGATGATGTCGCGCCCTCCGTTGGGTCATTGACCAACAATCAGTCCACTAATGATGCGACCCCAACGCTTTCCGGAACAGCTGACGCCAACAGTACGGTTAAAATTTACAATAACGGGGCATATATCGACAGCGTCGTCGCCGACAGCAACGGTAGTTGGGACTGGACCTCCAGCACAAACTTGCGGGACGGCTCATACGCCTTCGCCGCTACGGCAACCAACCACCTGGGTACGGGGGGAATATCGACGGCATTCAATATCAATATCGATACTCAGCCGCCGTTATCACCAGACAATCTGAACGTATCTGCCGATGGTGCTGTCGTCACTGGTACGGCTGAACCCGGCAGTACCGTGACTATAACCGACAATAATAATCATTTAATCGGCAGTGGCGTTACCGGGCCAGATGGCTCGTTTACTATCACCATAAACCCACCACAAACCAATGGCGAAACCATAGCCGCTATCGCTACCGATCCAGCAGGAAACCCGAGTTTGCCAGAAACAGCACTCGCTCCCGATATCACCGCCCCGCTACCGCCCGCAAACCTGACAATCAATAACGCGGGCGATGAGGTTTCCGGCACGGCAGAGCCCAACAGTACCGTACATATTCTCAATCCTGGTGGCACTATCATTGGCACGACCACCGCTGATGCTGACGGAGATTTCACCGCCACACTGGTTCCGCCACAAACGAACGGCGAACATCTTGTCGCCAATGCAACGGATGCAGCAGGTAATACCAGTGATAACACAGCAGTCACCGCGCCAGACAGCACCGCCCCTGACGCACCGACAGGGGTAATTGTCGCCGGGGATGGTGGTTCAGTCAGTGGACATGCTGAAATCGGCAGCACTATCACCGTAAAAGACAGCAACGGGAATACGATTGGCGTGGGTCAGGCAGACAGCGGCGGTCACTTTGCCGTGTCGATCACCCCGTCACAAAACAATGGTGAAACGGTAAAAGTGACCGCAACGGACAGCGCAGGCAACGAAAGTCTGCCCGCTTCCGCGCTGGCTCCGGATATTACCGCGCCAGACCAACCGATTATTATTGCCGTCTTAGACGATGTTCCCGACGTCATCGGAAAAATTGATAACAACACGCTGACAAACGACGATAAACCGGAAATTAAGGGCACCGCCGAAGCGGGCTCGCAGGTAAAAATTTATGATAATGGCACCCTGCTAACCACCGTTACCGCCGATATCAATGGTAACTGGGACTACACGCCGACCACCGCGCTGAGCCAGGGCGCACACGTGTTTACGGTTACGGCAACTGATGCCGCCAACAACACCAGTAGCGCCGCCAGCTGGAAAATCATTGTCGATAGCGTCGCGCCGACCGTCCCGGTTATTACTCTGATTAGCGATGACGTCGGAACCATCACCGGTAACATCGCGAATAACAACTGGGTAACCAACGACAACACGCCGACCCTCTCCGGGACCGGCGAGCCAGGCTCGCTGGTGAACCTGTATGATAACGGTTTGCTGATGACGGTGATGCTCATCGACAAGTCAGGTACCTGGAGCTATACCGTCCCGGACAACAAGCAGCTTGCCGATCGCGACCATCATTTTACAGTATCCGCAACAGATGCCGCCGGTAACGTCGTCACCTCCCCCGTCACTGTCACCATTACCGTTGACACCCAGCCTCCTGGGGCTCCGGTCATTTCAGCCGCCACAGATGACATCGGCAATGCACCCGTTGACTTGCCTTCTGGTAGCCGTTCAAACGATAACCTGCCGTCACTGAAGGGGACCGGAGAAGTTGGCTCCACCATCACTATCTACGATGGTGCCACACCGATTGGAACGACCACCGTTGTGGCCGGAGGAAGCTGGAGTTTCCCGGTCACCCAGCCACTTAGTGAAGGCTCGCACACGTTGTCAGCTATCGCGACAGACGCGGCGGGTAACGCCAGTACCGCCGGAAGTTTCATGCTGACTGTCGATACAACACCACCCGCGGCCCCGATCATCACCTCAGCGGAAGGGCTTATTGGCATTGAAACTAAAGCACTGAGTAATGGCGGCAGCACGAAAAGCGACAACCCTAAACTGTCCGGAACAGGTGAGCCGGGTGCGACAATTACGATTTATGAGAATGGCGGCCTCGCCGGCATCACTACCGTACAGCCAGACGGCACCTGGACATTTACCCCGACCTCACTTGCCGATGGGCCGCATAAATTCACCGCCACGGCGACCGACGCGGCGGGCAACACAGGGATCCCATCGGCGGGCTTTACGCTGACGGTGGATAATCTGCCGCCAACGCAACCGCTCCCGCCCACCATTACGGACGACGTCAATCCGATAACCGGGGTCGTGACAAACGGCATGACTAACGACACCACGCCAACGTTCAGCGGCACGGGGAGTGTCGGCGATCTCATTACCCTCTATCTTAATGGCAACTCTTCGTCGCAGGGTACCGCAACGGTTGGGGCAGACGGTAGCTGGAGCTTTACACCATCAGTGCCACTTCCCCAGGATGTTTATCAGGTGACCATTACGGCGACCGATCCTGCTGGCAACGTCAGCCCGCCATCAGATGCCATCCTCCTGGAGATCGATACAACGCCCTCTGCCTCCCCTGTTATTCTTGCCGTCAATGATAATGTCGGTGGTTTCCTGGGCGATCTTGCACCTGGCGCAATAACAGATGATACGACGCCAACTATTCGCGGAACCGGCACTGACGGCGACACGATCACGCTGTACAACGGCAGTACGATTATCGGTACCACAACGGTGGTTGGCACCACCTGGAGTATTACTCCTGGGACGGCACTGGCAAACGGAAGTTATACGCTAACGGCCATTGCAACCGATGCGGCGGGGAACGCCAGTACCCCATCAAACAGCGTAGCGTTTACGGTTAGCAGCACCGTGCTGACCCTACCGCAGGTTACAGATATTGAAGATGACGCTGGCGTCATTATCGGTTCATTGACCAACGGTAGCGTCACGGATGATACCACCCCAACAATCAGCGGGACCGGTGCGCCGGGCAGTACGGTAGTCATTTTCGATGGCGGCAATCCCATTGCCGAAACCCTCGTTGCGGCGAATGGTAGCTGGAGTATTGAGATTACACTGACGGGCGATGGCCCGCACACGCTGACGTTCGGCGCCAGGGATCCCGCGGGTAATTCTCTGACGGCAGGAAACCCTGTGATGTTGATACTCGATACGCAGCCTCCTGCCGAGCCAATCGTCACCTATGTTGACCCGAACGGCACGCTGGTGAGCGGGACAGCCGAGCCGGGCAGTACCGTCATCATCAGAAATGGTACCACGGTACTGGGCCAGGGCATTGCGAACAGCGTTACAGGTGTCTACACCGTCACGATATCACCCGCACAAACTACGGGGCAGAATCTGAATGCAATCGCCCAGGATCAGGCGGGCAATAGCAGCGACCCTACGCCGTTTAACGCGGCCACTTCCAGTATTCCGCATCCGCCAACTCTCGAAATCATTGATGATGTCTCTCCCGTTACAGGAGTGATTGGCAACGGTAAATCCACCAATGACACCTCACCGCTGTTACAAGGAACCGCCACGGCAGGAGCAACGGTTACAATTTATCAGGATGGGAATGTAATCGCTACGGTTACCGCCGATGCCGTTTCCGGCGCATGGCGCTATCCATTATCCACTCCACTGACAAACGGCACGACCTACAATTTCACCGTATCGCAAACTGTAAACTCAGAACCCAGTGGGTTGTCGCCCAATTACGCCATCACTATCGATACTGCCGCCCCACAAGCACCCGCGATCACCAGTGTGATTGACGACGTGTTACCAGGTACAGGATCGTTAGATACCGGACAAATTACCAACGATGCACGCCCGACCTTCAATGGAACCGGCGAAGCGGGTGCGACTATCACCCTTTACGATAAAGGTATCGCGATTGGCACAACCACCGTGAGTGGCAGCGGATACTGGAGCTATACTCCGACAAATGGGTTGGGAGAAGGCGAGCATATCTTTACCGCACGCGCAACGGATGCGGCAGGCAACCAGGGCGATCCCTCCAACAGCTTCCGGATTATTGTCGATACGTTAATCCCAAGCGCGCCCTCTATTGTGACGGTAACGGACGACGTCGGTACCCCGCAATCCCTTACATCCGGACAGCTAACCAACGACAACACCCCAACGCTTGCTGGCGTCACCGAGGCCGATTCAGTGGTTACCATTCGCGATAATGGCGCGGTAATTGGCACAACCACCAGCGATGAAAACGGCAACTGGAGCTTTACACCGGCTCCAGCACTTAGTGAAGGCAATCATTCGTTAACCGCAACCGTCACGGATGGCGCTGGCAATATCAGCCCGGCAAGCCCACCTTTCGTTCTGGTAGTTGATACGCTGCCGCCCGCGGCGCCGAACATTACCTCGGTGATTGACGATCAACCCGGCAACACATCGCTGACTAACGGACAATTGACTAACGATGCACAACCCACGCTGAACGGCAAAGGAGAGATCGGCGCATCTATCACCATCCGCGATAAAGGCGTTGATATTGGTACAACCCAGGTTGATGAATCCGGCAACTGGAGCTTCACGCCGGATGCCCCACTGACTCAGGGGCAACACATCTTTACCGCCGTTGCCACCGACCAGGCGGGCAATATGGGTGGGGTATCTTCGTCCTTTACCCTCGAACTGGATTCTATCGCCCCACAGCCCCCCATCATTAGCACGGTGCTGGACAATACAGCGCCCACAACAGGCGCGATAACCAATGGGCAGACGACAAACGAAACACGTCCGGCACTGAGCGGCACGGGCGAAGTGGGAGCGACCATTACCGTTCTGAGCGATGGTCAACCCATTGGCACTACCACCGTGGGTGCGGGAGGTATCTGGAACTTTACCCCAACGGATGCTCTGAGCAACGGACCACATACATTGACCGTCACCGCGACCGACAGTGCAGGTAACACCAGCCTTGCGTCGAACGGCTTTGGGCTCATCGTCGATACCATATCGCCGGGTATACCCGTCATTTCTCAGGTCGCAGATGATGTCGGCCCGCTGACGGGCAATCTGAACAACGGCCAGGCCACAAATGATACGCAACCCACGCTCAGTGGTACGGCAGAAGCCAATTCCACGATCAAAATTTATGACAATGGCACCTATCTCGGTACCGCTCCGGTAGACGCCAATGGAGCCTGGAACTTCACGCCAACAGCCGGACTTGGAAATGGTAACCATGCGCTCACGGTGACCGCCACGGATGCAGCCGGAAACGTCAGTCAGTCATCCGCCGCATTTAACATCATTGTGGATACCGTTGCCCCGCTTGCCCCCACCATTATCCAGGCCGTCGATGATGTACAGCCCGGCACCGGGACTCTGTCCAGTGGAGCCTGGACCAATGACACCCGTCCGCTGCTCAGTGGCTCAACGGAAGCGAATGCCCGGGTCGCGATTTACGATAACGGCACGCTGCTGGGGACGGTAACAGCCACAATAGATGGGACGTGGGAGTATCTGCCATCCACACTGAGCAACGGCCAACATACATTCACGGCTATCGCCACAGACGCCGCAGGCAATATCGGTGCCACCTCAAGCGGATTTATTATTAATGTCGATACGACCCCACCGCCAATCCCACAACTGATCTCGGTCATAGATGACATCGCAGGGGGAGTTTTCAATACAGCGCTGAACAATGGGCAGCTAACCAACGATGCCCGCCCAACGCTCAACGGTACCGCCGAAGCCGGTAGCACTGTCAGCATCTATGACGGGAACACTCTGCTTGGTACTGCGCTGGTGCAAAGCAATAATAGCTGGACATTTACTCCGACCACGCCGCTCGCGACCGGGTCCCATACCTTCACTGTGACCGCTACCGATGCGGCAGGTAATACCAGCGGCGCAACAGCAGGTTTTACCGTGGTGGTGGACACCACAGCCCCGGCACAGCCTTCAATAAGTAGCATTATTGATGATGTTGGCCCCAACACCGGTGCGATTGGCAGCAACCAGCCCACCAATGACTCACGCCCAACCCTGAACGGATCCACAGAGGCCAACGCGCGAGTCGATATTTATGATAATGGCAGTTTTGTTATCAGCGTAACGGCTGACAGCACCGGCAACTGGAGTTACACGCCGTCCACTGCTCTGGCTCAAGGGGCTCATTCTTTTACCATCACGGCGACAGATGCGGCGGGGAATACCAGTGGATTATCGTCTGCGGCAGCCATTATGGTCGATACCATCGCACCCGGTGTTCCAACCGGGCTGGCGGTCAACGCCAATGGTACGGCGTTAACCGGCGTGGCCGAAGCGAACAGTACGGTCATTATCACCTCTGGTAGCGGAACGGTACTCGGCACCACGACAGCGAATGCTTCCGGTAACTTCACCTTTACCCTGAATCCACCGCAAATTAGTGGACAAACGCTGCTGGTTAGCGCACAGGACGCCGCAGGCAACATCGGTACGGCGGGTAACGTGCTGGCCCCGTTTACCGGCGTACCGCCTGCGCCAGTGATCTCCAGCGTATTCGATGATGTCGGCACTATCACGGGCCTGGTCACCGCTGGGAAAACCACGAATGATACCCGCCCAACACTGAGCGGAACTGCGCAGGCAAACGCCGTTATCAACCTGTATAACAACGGCACGTTGATGGGGAGCACAACCGCAGACGGGAATGGGATCTGGAGCTTTACCCCATCCGGTGCGCTCAGCGAAGGCAACCACGCGTTTACTGCCAACGCCACAAATGCCAACGGCTCGAGCGTTTTGTCTGGCTCGTTCAGCGTCATTGTGGATACCACGCCACCGCCACCTCCTACGATTCTGATCAGCGCCGATGGCGGAACAGTGAGCGGCATTGCCGAAGCCGGCAGTACGGTGACGATATCCCTGCCTGGCGGCACCAGCGTGACAGCGGTCGCCAACAGCAGTGGCGTCTACAGTGCCACCTTGCCTGTACGCCAGATTGAAGGTCAGTCGTTATCTGCAACGGCAACCGACGCGGCAGGTAACACGTCATCGCCTGCCAGCGTCATCGCGCCGGTACTCCCCCTGCTGGCTGAAGATAATGTCACCCGTTTGCCGCTACAGACTGACGTGACAATCAGCACTGAGCATCAAAGCGATTACGGTTTCCTGCTGGTGAACGCACTGGGTAATGTCGCCAACGTGCTGGGTAACGACACGGCAAGTGTTAATTTCAGCATCCAGTCTGGCGGTAGTGGCTCCATCACCATTAACGCCGCGGCGACCGGCATTGTGCTGTCACTATTAAGCTCAATGGAGATTGTTATCCAGCGCTATGACTCCTTGCTCAACACCTGGATAACCGTGGTCGATACCTCAAAACCCAATTTTGCCAGTTTGCTGACCATCGGAGCCTCTGGAGTGACGCTCAATTATGATGGGCTGACAGGCGGGGATTATCGCGTGGTCAGCTTCAACACTAACCTGCTGGCGACTGGCGCATACACCAGCCTGGACGTTGCCGTGGTGAAAACCAACGGCGGAACCATCACTGGGGGGACCACAGAATCCGGTAACATCATCACCGATACCGATCCAACTAACGGTCAAGATAACGCCCCTTCCGGCACGCTGGTCACCGCTATCACTGACGGTAACGGCAACGTCGTGAACGTCCCGGCGGGCGGCATTGATGTGCAGGGGAAATACGGCATTCTGCATATCAATCAGAATGGTAGCTACACCTATACCCTGACCAATACGTCAATCTCAGTGTATGGCCGTTCCGAAAGTTTCACTTACACGCTAACGCATGGTAGCGATCACTCCTCGGCAAAACTGGTGGTCACGCTGGGTCAGGCCCCGACCACCAGTACGGTAACGGCGGCAGACGATGTGGCTGCGCTGACTTACGGGACGCAGGTCATCGCAGTCGACAACCATCCATCACAACAAACCGGCTTCACGCTCGCCAGTGTTGGTTTGGGACAATTGCTGGATGTCAGCCTGGTCAACGGTTTGACCAACCCGATTAAATTCAACGTTGATGACGGTGCGACCCGAACGATAACGGTTCAGGCCAGCGTACTTGGCGTAACGCTGGGCGGCTTTGATCTCTATGTCTACCGCTTCAACGAGTCTATTCAGCAGTATGAGCAGTACCGGGTACAACCGAACTGGGTAACCGCCCTACTGAGCGGCAATTCACCGGCGTATACCATTACGCTGCCGGGCGGTGACTATCTGTTCCTGCTTAACGCTTCCGGCGGCCTGACGCTGCTGACCAGCTATACCCTGAATATTCAGGCCGATCACACCTACGCCGTCGACAGCCTGAGTGCGGCAACCAATGGAAATCTGCTGACCAACGACTCGGCTCCGGCTAATACCGTTATCACCGAAGTGAACGGTGTCGCCGTTAACGCAACGGGCACTACCACCATTAACGGACAGTACGGCACGCTGACTATTGATGCAAAAGGGAACTACACCTACACGCTGAAAAGCGGACTGGGTGCAGACGGTATCAGCACACCGGACAGTTTCGTCTATACGGTCAAAGCCCCCAATGGCGATACAGGAAGCGCCTCGCTGAACATTACGGCGACCCCGCAAGCGCTGGACGCAGTAAATGACGTCAGCAGCATGATGGCGGTAAGTACCATTCAGGACTCTGCGGCATATGGAAGTGGCGCGCTGGGCACCGCGACAATTCCGACGCTGGGGAGCAAAGCAACCGGTACAGGTTCGTTTGATATCGCAACAAATGACGTACTGAAAGGCGCCACGCTCAACTTCAGCATCGGCACACTTATCACCGTCGGTACGCTGGGCGTAACCTGGACAATCACCGGTCCTGACGGATTCTCGCTTTCTGGCTCTGTACCCGCCAGCTCTATCAGCCTGTTAGGCAGTTCAATTGCCGTCTCGCTGGGTAATGCTGAGCTAGCCGCTGGTCATTACAGCATCAGCTTCACAGGAACAATGGGGGGACTGGCCGTTGGCAACGTCAGCATTACGCCAAACGTCACGGGTACGACATGGCATCTCAAT
Organism: Citrobacter sp. RHBSTW-00029; assembly: GCF_014104295.1. Taxonomy (NCBI): domain Bacteria; kingdom Pseudomonadati; phylum Pseudomonadota; class Gammaproteobacteria; order Enterobacterales; family Enterobacteriaceae; genus Citrobacter; species Citrobacter sp. RHBSTW-00029. The sequence goes on along the minus strand of NZ_JABXRT010000001.1, from coordinate 522,289 downwards.
ACCTGGGACGTTAACACCACGACGGTGAATGGCAATATTTTTGATGGCAGTGATGCCGCTGGCGCGCACGATCAGCTCTCAACCGTCCATACCCAGCTCACTGTCACCGGTTTTAACGGCAGTACCGCCACCCTCAATCCGGCCGGCAGCGCCAGTAGCGCAACCATTCAGGGTCATTATGGTTCACTGACCATGAACCTGGATGGTTCATACATCTACACGCTGAAGCCGGGTACAACCGTAGCGTCGATAATCAGCAAAGAGACCTTTACCTATACGCTGAACGACCAAAACGGGCACACGGACACCGCTACGCTGACCATCAATATGAACCCGCAGATGGCAAGCACCGCACAGCATGACGTGATCACCGGATCGGTCTACGGCGATACGCTGATTTATCACCTGCTCAATGCCAACGACGCTACCGGCGGTAACGGGACTGCGGACAACTGGACCAACTTTTCACTGGCTCAGGGCGACAAAATCGACATCGGCGACCTGCTGGTAGGCTGGAACGGACAAAATGCCACGCTCGGCAACTACCTCACAGTGACCACCAGCGGTAACAACACCATCGTGTCCATTGATCGCGACGGTACAGGCAACACGTACCACACCACTAACCTCGTAACGCTGGAGAACGTACACACCACGCTCGATGAGCTGATCCAACAAAATCACATTGTGACCTGAAACGAACGCCATACCGCTATAACGATATAACAACAGCCCCGGATGCCATGACGTCCGGGGCAATAACAATCGTCACTGCCCTATTTTGCAAGGGATAAACTATGAGAAATGTCGCCCCTGTTGCTGTACTGCTGGCATTAACGTTTTGTTCCGTTCGTGCGAATGCCGAAGATGAACCGCAAATTATTACGCCGGAAGGGCTGGCAACCAGTCAGATGCTTCCCTCTCTGGATGGTTCTGTGGCCGATCTACCGCTAAGCGTTGCCGCTCCCGGAAGCCTGACGCTTAACGACGCGGTGAGTCGCGCCGTGAGCTGGCATCCTTCTATTCGTGAATCCATTGGCAAACTGCTCTCGCAAAATGAGCAGATAGACGTGGCGAAAGCGAAATATTACCCGCAAGTTACAGCCGGAATGAACAACGGCTACAGCAATACCTACACTGACCATGGCTTCAGCCCTGCACTGGTCATTTCGGTGTCACAAATGCTGTATGACTTCGGCAAAGTCGCCAGCCAGGTGCGCGCCGAAACCGCCGGTTCAGCGCAGCAACAGGCAAACGTGTTACTCAGCATCGATACTGTCGCTCACGCTACCGCCAATGCCATCGTCCAGGTTCAGACATGGCAACAGATGGTGGATGCCGCCGAAGAGCAACTGGTCGCGCTAAACGGTATTGGTCGACTGACCAGAGAACGTAATGATGAAGGGGCGACCTCGCTGTCAGACGTAGTGCAAACCGATGCGCGTATCGAGTCCGCACGTTCTCAACTGGCGCAATATCAGGCCAATCTCGACAGTAGCAAAGCGACATTGATGAGCTATCTCGGCTGGAACTCGCTTAACGGCATCAGCAATGAGTTTCCGGTAAAACTGGACAGCAGTTGCGATGTGGTAAAACCGGAGGATAAGTTAGTTCCTGCAGTGCTGGCGGCCTGGGCGCAGGCGAACGTCGCGCAGGCCAACCTTGATTACGCCAACGCGCAGATGACGCCAACCATTTCCCTGGAGCCATCTGTTCAGCACTATCTCAACGACAAATACCCCAGCCATGAGGTGCTCGACAAAACGCAGTACTCAGCGTGGGTAAAAGTCGAAATGCCGCTGTATCAGGGAGGCGGGCTCACCGCCCGACGCAACGCCGCCAGCCACGCGGTAGAGTCCGCACAGTACTCTATTCAGCGCACCCGACTCGAAGTACGACAGAAATTACTGGAATCCCGCAGCCAGGCAATGAGTCTCGCGACTGCATTGCAGATCCTGCGCCGCCAGCAGCGGCTGAGCGAACAAACGCGCGAACTGTATCAACAGCAGTATCTGGATCTCGGCTCACGCCCATTACTTGATGTTCTTAACGCCGAACAGGAGGTGTATCAGGCCCGTTTTGCCGAACTCCAGACCCAAAGCCAGCTTCGCCAGCTACAACTGAACTGCCTCTACAACACCGGATCATTGCGCCAGGCGTTCGCCTTAAATAACCGCAGCATTCAATCGGTGGAGATCCAGCTATGAGCGACGTCGAGCCTGTTGTTGAAGATGCTATTGGCGAACCCACCCTGAGCCAGTGGGCGCAGGCAATGACGCATATTGCCAGCCACTACCGCGTTGCCTGTTCGCCTGGTGCTATTCAGGCTAACGCCCCGTGGTTTGAGGGGAAAAGCAAAACCCTTGCTTTGACGCAATTAGCGCGCCAGGCGGGACTTTCCTTTCATATGCTGGATACCGCAAAGCAGGTACTTAACCAATGGCGTTTACCGGTGGTGGCGGAACTGCACGACGGCCAAATCATGGTGATCGAACATTTTAACGGTGAAGATGCCCTGGATGTTTTTATCATCGCCGACGAGGGACAACGCAACCGGCTGGCAGTGGCTGAGCTTCTGCCAGAAATCCATACTATCACCGCACTGCGCCCGTTATCGGCGTTAAAAGACGGTCGGGTTGATCGCTATATTTCGCGCTTTAGACCCGACTGGATACGCGAGCTGGTTTTACAAGATATCCGCCCTTACCTGCCGGTCATGATTGCCGCCTTTCTGATTAACGTCCTGTCGCTCGCCGGGATTATTTTTTCGATGCAGGTCTATGACCGGGTGATCCCCGCCCAGTCTTATCCAACGCTGTATGTTCTCTCTACCGGTGTTCTGGTCGCGGTGCTGTTTGGCTTTTTGCTGCGCGAAGCGCGTACCCACATCATGGACCTGCTCGGCAAACGCGCCGATATGCGCATTTCCGATCGCGTGTTTAGCCACGCATTGCGGCTACGCAACAGCGCCGTCCCCCGCTCAACGGGGAGCTTTATTTCTCAACTGCGCGAGCTGGAACAGGTTCGTGAGATGATCACCTCTTCGACCATGTCGACCATTGTCGATCTGCCGTTTTTCTTTCTGTTTATTGTCGTACTGGCGTGCATTGCTCCACCGCTGGCGTGGATAGCCCCCGTCGCCGCCATTCTGATGATTCTGCCGGGTCTGTTATTACAAAAAAAACTGGCGGTGCTTGCTAACCAGGCCGCACATGAATCCACTCTGCGCAACGCGGTGCTGGTCGAGAGCGTTCAGGGGCTGGAAGACATCAAGCTGATGCAGGCGGAAAACCGCTTTTTACAGCAATGGAACAGCTATATCCGCATTACTGGAGAGTCCGGGTTACGCACACGCAAGCTTACTCAGGGGCTGATCGGCTGGGGGATGTCAGTACAAAGCCTGGTTTACGCCGCCATCATTATGTTTGGTGCGCCGATGGTTATTGAAGGCACGATGACCACCGGGGCCGTGGTGGCGGCTTCAATGCTCGGTTCCAGAATGATCGCCCCGATGGCTAACCTGTGTGGTGTGCTGGCCCGCTGGCAGCAGGTCAAAGCAGCCAAAATGGGGCTGGACAGCATTATGCAACTTCCCACCGAGACGCAGCACGATGAAGACCGGGTACACCAGGAGATTTTTCACGGCCATTATCTGTTTGAGAACGCACACTTTCGCTACCACAGCGACGATCAGCGCGTTCCGCTGCGCATCTCGCGTCTGGAGGTCATGCCCGGCGAACGGGTGGCGATCCTCGGGCGTAACGGCGCCGGAAAATCAACGCTGCTACAGGCCATGGCGGGTGGCGTGGAGATTATCCAGGGCGATGTCCGGCTCGATAACCTGAGCCTGGCGCAGATCGATATGGCCGATTTACGTCGCAACATCGGTTTTCTCAGCCAGAATGCGCGGCTGTTTTTCGGCACTCTGCGCGAGAACCTGACCCTAGGCGCACCGCATGCCAGCGACGCGCAGATCTTCGACGCGCTGGAGGTCAGCGGCGCGGCGGCTTTCGTTAAACAGCTCGCCAAAGGGCTGGCGCACCCCATTATGGAAGGCGGCAACGGTCTGTCCGGCGGCCAACGGCAGTCGATCCTGCTGGCAAGAATGCTGCTACGCTCACCCAATATTGTCCTGCTCGACGAACCCAGCGCCTCGCTGGATGAACATACCGAACGGGAGTTTATTCAGCGCCTGAACCTGTGGCTGGGCAACCGCACATTGATTGTTGCAACCCATCGCGTACCGGTTCTGGAACTGGTCGAACGCGTGGTGGTGCTCAAAGAAGGTCAACTGGTCATGGATGCCCCGAAAGCGCAGGCGTTGAATGCGAGCCGGGCACCAGCCCCTACTCACGGTCGGGAGTGGAAAAATGAAAACCAATCCGCATGACGCCGCCATGGACGATCTCGATATCCGCCGGGAACACCGTTTTTCCGGGGCCAGCCGCATTATTCTGCTCAGCACGCTGCTGTTTGCAGTCCTGGGGATCTGGGCATATTTCGGCAAGCTGGATGAAGTCTCGACGGGCAGCGGGAAAGTGATCCCCAGCTCGCGCGAACAGGTATTGCAGTCGCTTGACGGAGGGATCCTCGCCGAACTCAGCGTGCACGAAGGAGATAAAGTTCAGGCCAACCAGATTGTCGCCCGCCTCGACCCAACGCGTTCGGAGTCCAACGTGGGTGAAAGCGCCGCCCGCTATCGCGCATCTTTAGCGTCAAGCGCCAGACTGAATGCCGAAGTCAACGATTTGCCGCTAACGTTCCCCAGCTCGCTGCAGGCCTGGCCGGATCTTATCGCCTCTGAAACGCGGCTGTATAAAAGCCGTCGCGCGCAGCTTGCTGATTCTATGGTGGAACTGCAGGATGCGCTGGTCTCGGTAAATAAAGAGCTGGCCATTACCCAACGGCTGGAGAAAAGCGGTGCCGCCAGCCACGTAGAAGTGCTGCGCCTGCAACGACAAAAAAGCGATCTTGGACTCAAAATAACCGATCTGCGCTCGCAATATTACGTGCAGGCGCGTGAAGCGCTGTCGAAGGCCAACGCCGAGGTAGATATGCTGGCGGCTATCTTAAAAGGTCGCGAAGACTCCGTCACCCGCCTGACCGTTCGCGCCCCGATGCGCGGTATCGTAAAAAACATCCAGGTCACCACGATTGGCGGCGTGATCCCTCCTAACGGCGAAATGATGGAGATTGTCCCGGTAGACGATCATTTGCTGATTGAAACCCGCCTGTCACCGCGCGATATCGCGTTTATCCACCCCGGACAGCGGGCGCTGGTGAAGATTACTGCCTATGACTACGCCATTTACGGAGGGCTGGAGGGCGTGGTCGAAACCATCTCCCCGGACACCATTCAGGACAAAGTGAAACCGGAAATTTTCTACTACCGCGTGTTTATCCGTACCCATCAGGACTTCTTGCAGAACAAGCTGGGACGCCATTTTTCTATCGTACCGGGCATGATTGCCACTGTGGATATAAAAACAGGTGAAAAAACCATCGTCGACTATTTAATCAAACCATTTAATCGTGCAAAAGAAGCACTGCGCGAGCGGTAAATCCTTGCGGTTAAAGGGTTGTGGGGGCTGGTCACGCGTGTCACAAGTCTGTTATACTTGTTCTAACACATTGGGGCTGATTCTGGATTCGACGGGATTCGCGAAACCCAAGGTGCATGCCGAGGGGCGGTTGGCCTCGTAAAAAGCCGCAAAAAAATAGTCGCAAACGACGAAAACTACGCTTTAGCAGCTTAATAACCTGCTCTGAGCCCTCTCTCCCTAGCTTCCGCTCTTAAGACGGGGATCAAAGAGAGGTCAAACCCAAAAGAGATCGCGTGGATGCCCTGCCTGGGGTTGAAGCGTTAAAACTAATCAGGCTAGTCTGGTAGTGGCGTGTCTGTCCGCAGGTGCCAGGCGAATGTAAAGACTGACTAAGCATGTAGTACCGAGGATGTAGGAATTTCGGACGCGGGTTCAACTCCCGCCAGCTCCACCACTTTTTAGTTGTTTGAAGTACAATGAAGTCTACTAAGCCCGCACAGCACAAGCTCTGCGGGCTTTTTTACGTCTATTGTCGTCCAGTGAGAATTGCTGAGAACTACGAGTTATGGCACCCTGAATGGGACCCACTAAGAAGGGTCCAAAAATCGAGGGTCCCAAATGGCAAAAATCGCTAAGAAGCTCACTGACACTGAAATCAAAAGCACCAAGCCAGCCGATAAAGAAATCAACTTGTTTGACGGTGATGGTTTGATTCTACGAATCGCTCCTTTGGCGAAAGGAGGCAAGAAAAATTGGTATTTCAGGTATGCAGTACCAGTGAGCAAGAAAAGAACCAAAATGAGCCTTGGGACATATCCTCACCTTACCCTTGCAAGAGCCAGAGCCTTACGTGATGAATATCTCTCCTTTCTGGCAAATGGTATAGACCCCCAAGTTCATAACACTCAAAAAGCCAATGCACTGAAAGATGCCACGGAACATACATTTCAAGCAGTAGCCAAGAAGTGGCTTGATGAGAAAGTCAAAACGTCAGGCATCTCCCAGGATCATGCTAACGACATCTGGCGAAGCCTAGAGAGAAATATCTTCCCAACGTTGGGTGATACCCCCATTAAGGAGATTCGCCCTAAAATGCTTAAACAGCATTTAGACCCCATAGAAAAACGAGGTGTCCTTGAAACACTTCGCCGCATCATATCCCGCCTGAATGAAATTTTCCGCTATGCAGCAACTGAGGAACTTATCGAATTCAATCCGGCTGACAACCTGGGGCAACGGTTCAGTAAGCCTAAAAAACAGAATATGCCAGCATTACCCCCTTCTGAACTCCCCCGCTTCCTATTGGTGCTAAACAATGCTTCTGTCCGTTTGGAGACACGACTGCTGATTGAATGGCAGTTGCTGACCTGGGTTCGTCCAGGGGAAGCCGTTCGTGCGAGATGGGCCGATATAGATACTGACAACTCAATGTGGAACATCCCCGCTGAATTTATGAAAATGAAGAAGCCTCACAAAGTTCCACTAAGCAAAGAAGCTTTGCGAGTCTTGGTTTCAATGAAAGCCATCAGCGGGCATAGAGAGTGGGTTTTCCCCAGTATCAAAGCTCCACTCAATCACATGCATGAACAAACAGCTAATGCGGCCATAATCCGTATGGGCTTTGGGGGAGAACTTGTAGCCCATGGAATGAGATCTATTGCACGAACGGCCGCAGAGGAGTCGGGTAAGTTCAGGACAGATGTCTTAGAAGCGGCCCTTGCTCACTCGAAGAAAGATGAAATAATTGCCGCATACAATCGCGCAGATTATCTCGCAGAACGAGTGGTTCTCATGCAGTGGTGGAGTGATTACGTTTTGTCTCAAAAATATAAAGCTCACGTGGCATGAGTCTGACAAAATTCACATATAATTTTAGCATCTGTGTCATAATAGTTAAAGTATCAGCCTGTCAGTTTTATGCCATATGAAAAATCATAAAGGATATTATTATGTTAATACCGCCAAAGTTATTTATTATAGAAGTTTATGGATTGAAACATATTTTTGAAAAGGAACCTATTTATCTTATTTTTAGGGAGTCAGATGGTATAATTCTCAGCTATAACTATGATCTTCAAGGGGCATCTTCGAGACTTAAATTTTTATTAGAGAAAAGCAACTGCATTCCCGATGACTTTATAAGCAATGGGATAAAAAATGAACACATTGATGAGATGTTCAGATTTGTTGTTCCTGGATATGCCACTTACTCATTAAAGACAAATGAAGTCAACTTCAAAAGTTTTTATTTACAACAAAAAGGAAATGAAACTATTGCTTTATTTTTAAAACCTCTGATAGAGAAAAAGACACTTGCAAATATTATTACAAAAAAAAGCAAAGAAGATAATACACCATCATGATAATTCTATATTAATCAACACTCTTTCTTTTTGTAATAACTCTTCCGCTTTGAATTGGAATACGACTAATTTCCCTTTCTCTAAAGGGAAATTAGAACTCCCTTCATACAGATAAAAGCCAACAAACCCATTCAAATGTTGTATCTTCAATTTATAAATTGTTTTTTCTTTACTTCCCTGAAGTATTTTTCTACACTCGTCAATATATCCTGAACCAAACCAAAGATTATCATTAATTTCCATAAAACCTCCCATTTATTTTTATAATAATGCTTAAATATATATTGTCAATATTAGAACAAATAAAGAATACTTAATAAAATCGCCTACTATATAACACCACAATTAATATTAAAGCATGTTATAGCGGAAAATCATTATATATGGTACAATTGTAGATCTGTTTAACGAAGTCAACATTTTTAAGAAGAATATGAATGCAATTGCCCAAGAACTGTTAGATATCAACAAAAAGATAAGGAGTAATCTTTTCAAATGGAACGGGCAATTTTCCCCTCAGTTCATTGAGGCATTGTTGAAAAACTACTCAAAGACTGGTGATGTCGTTCTTGATCCTTTCTCAGGAAGCGGAACTGTATTGTATGAATCATCAAAACTTAATTTAGCAACAATAGGTTGTGATATTAATCCGTCAGCCTGCAAAATCTCCAACATTTATAAATTTAGCAATTTAGAATATTGCAATAGAAAAGTTATTGTCGATAAATTCTCTTCGTTAATAGAACCTGTCTTACAAGAAATTACAGATGAAAACATTTTTGAATATAGTAAAAAAATAATTGATTTAATCGATATCAAAGATGATTTTTTAAAAATCATGGTTGAAGGATATTTAATCCTATCAGATGTCCATCCTCATAACACATGTAAAAGCAATCTTATCAAACTTTTAGATGACTACATTCAAGTTGTCCTAGAATTACCTTACAACAGCAATGAGGTGCAATGTTATCAGGCTGATTGCCGACAATTACCTTTAGCTGAAAACACCGTAAGCTTGGTAATAACTTCACCTCCCTATATAAATGTTTTTAATTATCACCAACAATATCGAAAAAATGTTGAAGCTTTGGGCTATGATGTTCTAAAAATAGCCAAGTCGGAAATTGGGTCTAATAGAAAATTTCGTCCAAATAGATTCTACACTGTTTTTCAATATATTTTTGACATATCAAAATGCTTAGAAGAAATTAGTCGAGTCAGCAAGAGAGATGCGAGAATCATTTTCATTGTAGGGAAAGTCTCCAATGTTTTAGGAATGAAAATCAATAACGGTGAGATAGTTAAAGAAATAGCTATCGCGATGGGTTTTACTATCCCTTTCATTCAAGAACGTTCATTCAAAAATAAATTTGGTAAAATAATAACTGAAGAAATAATTAACATTCAAAATACCAAAATTCATACACATACAATTAGTTCTTTAGAGGCTATTGGCAGAGAACATCTGTCAAGAGTTTCGAAGGAAGCAAAAGAAGAACGAATTCAAGAGTTAATCATAAAGGCTATAAAAAATTCAGAGAACATTCCTTTGTCTCCAATTTTTGAATAATTAAAATCAATATTAACCTAATTGAAACGTACAGTGCGTAAGTGATTCCCTAAGTATGCCAAGAAGATCTTACGCTCATCAGAAATACCACCAATATAACCTCTAATACTATCCGTTATATTAAAATGGAGCCTATATTGTTGTGATGCTCCAACATGATTCCTAAACATTCTCTCATCACCATATTGTTGCATAGTTGAGTTAGATTCATCTTTGAGCATTACACCTTTCTCAATTATATGGGAACGCCTTATTTCACCAACCCTCCAATTATTAACACAATAATCATGAAGACATAAAGTAATTTCATAAATTTTATTTAATATACCTAAATTACTTCCAGTTCTCATTATAAAATCAATTGCACATTGGGATAAAATTACTGAACCACAATCACTTTCAAGTCGTTCCAAAAGCTGTTCAGGAGTTAAAATATCATCATTTTCGATTAATTCGACAACCCAAGAATTTTTGTAATTTTCTGTCTCTAACTCTCCAAGATTTAAAACTTCGACAGCCGATGAACTCCACTCACCGTTGTTATCTAATTCTTTTTTTAACATCTCTATATTGAATTTATCCCATTCATCCGATGAAGGGATTGAGAAGAGAGCATGATTTAGCGAGTAAGCGTATGCTCCCCCAATAGATTGATCTTCATTGAAAAATAATTCATGCTCCAAAGCCTCTTCTTGTAACTCTTCCAAAAAAGGAGTTTCTTGTATTGTCGCTAATAATACGCCTTGATTATCCACTTCAAGGCCAGAGTCATTAATATGGTCAAGAAGAGTTTGTCCATCTTTACATGGTTGCCTTAACACAGAAGAATGATATGCAATTTTTAGTTTTTGGTCATTCCTAAGTAGTTTATTAAACGATACAATTCTGTTGAAATATTTTTTTACACACGTAGAATTATCTAAGTCCAATATCGAAAGCTCATTGAAAGGAAATATACTATCTTTGTTCATTGTTGAGCCCTTAAAATGTGATTCAGTGATTTAGTCCATTCATCAAAAAAGCCATTAGGCCAAAAATCAAATTTTGCATTCTCATCCAATTTTGGCGATAGAATGTTTGTATGAGAGGATATATCATTTTCAGAATCTACCATCTCAAAGAAATAAAAATTAACATCATTTGGAACAATAAATCCAGTAACTACCGATTTTCTAATTCCGTTGATTACATGATCACTATGAGTTTCTACTATGACCTGAACACCATCACTTGCTGTCTTAGAAAATAACTCACCTAACTTTGACTGTCCTTGCGGGTGTAGATGAGCTTCAGGAGTATCAATAATTAACAAATCTCCTTTTTCAGCTTTCAAACATTGTACAATTACGGGTAGCACGTAACTAATTCCAAAACCAACATTTGTGCTTCTATAATTATTAGAGATTCCTAATTTTCTTTCAAATGAATAATTTAAACCAACCAAATCTGTCCCATCTATATAGTCGGTGTTTAAAGAGATGTTCGGACATATATCTTGCAACCATTTAATGGTATTTTCAATTAAGGTACTATTAACAGCATTTAAGTGAAGCCTTTCTTGGATATCAATTGATTGCTTACCAAAAATGTTCAAATAATGATATACAAATTCACCGGATATACCAATATCTCTAAGATTTCTTACTTTATAATCATTTTTTTCCTGTAGAACAGTTGGCCCCATTCTATTTGCTTGCAGATAATGAATATGATCGAAAAAGTTACTAACTTCAACTTTATTATGTATTGCATTTTCAATCTGCAAATAATCTAAGCCAAACTCTTCTAAATCCAAATCAAAGGAATACAAAAATTCTTTTTTATCAATTTCTAAAACCAACTCTATTTTTTGATCTTCTGCCCCTTCATGGAAAACGTCCTGTACTTTCCCAAGCTGGCAATAATTATTATTTAAATTGATAACATTATAGTCGGATGACTGATAATCATAATAAGATTTTAGTAGCAACAATGATTGAATAACAGAAGACTTTCCTGAACCATTTATACCAGACAAAACATTCAATTTGGTAAACGAAAGTTTAGCAGAGTCGAAACTTTTAAAGTTTTTTAATTTATATGAGTTAATCATTTATCAATTCCTGTATTTTAGACATCAACATATTGTGACGTGTTCTCATTGATTCTGGCTTTCGTGAAGAAATTGCAAAATTAAATTTACTATCATCTTGTAGCCTATCGAACAGCTCTAAAACTTCGCCTTTTCTTTCAACCAGAAGTTTACGTTGTGTCTTAGTAATGTTCAGTATGACTGCCATCCATGTTTCAAAAATGTTCTTATTAATAGGTTTCTTTCTTTGAGGTTGAGATGATTTTTTCCTAAAAACCATATCTCCAAAAATTTTTATTAAATCATTGATGGAATTTTTGAATTTAGCTTTAACCTTATTGATTTCATCTTCATCAAGTTCATTTATTTTTTTCATTGCTTCATCAAGGTAATCTTCGATTTTCATTTCGAAAATAGCATCTACGTCTAAAAGTAGATAACCTAATGCTCTAAGAACCAAAGCATTGAGTTCCATTCTGTCATTATCTGTTCCCCAAAACTCGGAGATAATCCTCCAATCGGCTAACTCATTCAATAAAATAGTAGGTTTTCCATCATTCAAAGCATGTCTGATTTCTTGAGGTGTTAAAGGTGTCCCACCAGTATTAATTCTTTTAAAAATGTTGAACTTAACATTATCTGGAGTTCCTTGATTTATAAAAACAATGGTAACTTCAGTTTCCTCAATTCGTCTAATAAATGATCTTGGGAGTTCATCATATGAAAGGCCTTCAAAAGAGGTTGTATATTCAAGACCACTTAACCTGAGAGTTTTGTCAACTAAAAACTCTTTTAGTGCAGTAATCCTTTGAAGACCATCGATTATTTTCCATTGATCTTCGTCAGTAGCATCAATGTAAAATACAGGAATAGGGATTCTAACCAATAATGATTCAATCAAACGACTTTTATTATCGTTATTCCAAACACTCTTACGTTGGTATGTAGGCGTCAATATTTCATTGTGTCTTACACGGCTCATAAGGGTATAAATAGACTGGACTTTTGAATCCATTCTTATCTTTGAAGGGTCGAACGGTGCAATTATTTCATCCATTTCTTAGCCCACAATGGAAAAATTCATATAAGCAATTATATCACAAATGTATGTTGCGTAAAATAAAAGTTTAGTTCTTATCAAACTATAAGCAAGGGCTAACTCATCGAAGCTCCGCTTCTTTGAGTTCCCTTGTTTTTCGCCCTTCGGTTGAAAAAGAAAGTCAAACTCCAACCTAACTCATTGACATGAATGATATTCCACTATAAATATATAATGTGTAGCAAAGGAATTGCTCATTTTAAAGCGAATATACATATGAAAAGGAGTTTATATGAGACAAATAATAACATTGTCGTATACAAATAATTTTAAGCCAGTCAACGATAATAAATCTCAATCACTGCGAATACACTGTGTCAGTGTACGATTAAATAAAGAAGAGTTAGAGCTTCTCAATGCAAGCCGTGGTGATAAACGCAAAGGTGAATGGCTTCGCATGGCATCACTTCAAAAGCTACCTCCGGCCATTCCAACGATTAATTTAGAAGCATGGCAATCACTGTCTGATATATCTCAAAAGCTAAATCGTCTAATAAGCCACCTTGATACTAAAAGCAGTAATAGTGAATTAACGAAAACAGAGATCTTCGCTGTCAAGAAACAGATCAAAGAGCTTCGATCATGTCTTACAGCTTCTGATCCGTCTGTAAGGTAGTTTTTTCGCATGAAGGGAATGCAGAAGATCAAAAGGGGGAAAAGCTTCTCAGGTGTGGTTCTCTATGTGTTAAAGCCAGGCTCACACCATAGAACCGTTCCAGAAGTAATTGGTGGCAACATGACAGGTGATTGCTCACAAGAGTTAATCGACGAATTTAACCTTACGAAAGAGCTTCGTTCAGATGTGGCAAAACCTGTTTGGCACAATTCACTTCGATTACCCCAGGGAGAATCTCTTACCAACGAACAATGGAAACGTATTGCTGACGATTACATGAAACGAATGGGATTCAGTGATACCCATCTCCGTTGCTATGTCTTACATGACGACGAAGGCCAGCATATACACATTATCGCCAGCAGAATCGACATAGCCGGTGGGAAGCTCTACTTAGGTAGGAACGAAAATCTTATAAGCACACGGATCATCAGTGAACTTGAAATCACTCATAACCTGACAGTGACCATGACAGCACCAAAGCAACCGAAGCGAAGAAAGGTTTCCCGCAATGAACAGATGCTTTCAGAACGGACTGGCCTTCCTTCCCCCAAAGAAGCTCTCCAACAGATACTTGATAAAAGTTTGGCAGATACACCTGACCTTATAACCTTCACAAAACGACTGGAAGAAGCCGAAGTCGGCTGGACGGCGAATGTCGCAAGCACAGGAAAAATGAACGGCTTCTCATTCTCTTACCGAGATATAGCTTTCAAAGCTTCGCAGTTAGGCAAGAGTTACTCCTGGGCAAATCTTAGTAACCGTCTTAACTATAACCCCGGCCACTTAGAAGCTCTGCGAATCGACATACCTTCAAAGGAAGTTTCTCAAGCTCCCATGCCAATACCTGTTCCTGTTCCTGCTCCTGCTCCTGCTCCTGCTCCTGCTCCTGCAACAGTTTTAAGAACCACTAAGAGAAAGGAAAGTATCAGTGAAAAACTTGCTGAACTCGAACTGCAACTCAGAGAAGACAAACGAAACGAGATTGTAGAAAAGATTCTCCAAAAGAATGAGGTTAACCAGCAAAAGCATCTCAGGCTTATCGGCTGGCTTCCATTTCTTAGAAGGCTTGCAGAGCTTCTCCGAAGCTATGGTAAGAGCATTCTTCACAAGCCCCTCCCTGGATTCTCAAATCTCTATGTAACCCGACCTTTACATAAAGAAAGGAAAATTCATTTATAAACATAATCTTACCGCTTATCCCTGACAGCAATATCGTTTGGGTAGTGGTTAATTTAGGATAAGTCAACAATAAATTGATCGTTATTACAGATCAATAACATAATTATGATAGATTTTACCTATCAAGAAACTTTCATCGATCGGTACAAGTGATTTTACTTTGGTCAGCCAGCCATCGAGAATCCCTACAAACACGCAGTAAATCTTCCACCCTGGGGTTGCTATGAAAAACGAAACAATTAAGTGCCCGTTCTGCTTCAAAGAGAGCCAGTTTGGTGTCCGGGTTTGTACCGGCTGTCATTCAACCATCAAATATGGCGAAGTTTCACCCTGGTTATCGTTGTTCATAGGATTTATTTTATTAGCCATTGCCTACATCATACTTTATATAAGTCAAAGTTTTTTAGTAGCTTTCGTTATTTTGCTGGTTTTAATGATTTCTACAAGATTGTATATTCGTAAAAAATTTGCACATAGAGCAATTTTCACGCACCAACATTAATAAAGTGATTTAAAATGAAAACATATGCTATCATAACAATCATTCTTTCAACTTTTTTATTAACAGCCTGTAATTCTGAACCTTCCGATAAAGACATCTATAATGTATTCAAAAGTGTTGTAGATAGAGCAAACGCAAGTAGGAAAGCTTTTGATTCAAGAGTTTCAGAAAAAGACCTTCTAAGAATCGACTATGTGAAGAAAGTAAGTTGTTCAGAAGAAGCAAATAATGTATATAACTGCATTGTAGATGCTTCTATTAGCAACAATAAACAGACAAAGCCAATCAAATTAGTTAAAGCTGATGGTGTATGGAAAGAAGTTCAGTAGTAGCCTATATAAAGAAGTCTTTTTGCCCCTGCTTAGGGGCTTTTTATTACCTATAATCTGACGGTTCTTGTGCGAACTGCTTCATGGGTTAGCTCGTTCTCGATAACCTTAACTTCATATTGTGCCCTGACAGTAGCATAGATTTCCTCTGCTTTTTCTTGATTGTTATCTATGTAATTAACAAGCGAGTTTAGCTCTCTTAGAACCCCTTCTTTGTTATTTAATCGTTGTAGTAGATTGCTTGTCAGGCTTTTGTATACTGAGCTAAACATAGCCATTATGTTATCAATATTACGATTGGATTTGGAATAAATCATTTTAGGATAGAAATACTTTAAATGATAGCCAACAAAAAGTAGATATAGTTGGTATGAGAAACTTTTATCGCCTGGCTGGTATCTTTTTGAGATATACTTATCGATGATAATGATAAGTTGCTCTTCCAGAGTAAATTCTGGATTGATGTTGCTTTTGTCCATAAAATGCATCCTTGCATTAGTTAAATAGTCTTCCTGACCATATATTTATATTTATCGCATTTATTTAACTTGTCAATAGGTGTAACCTATCAAATATTATTTTTTATTAAATGGCCTATTCAACTGTTCCATAGTTAGACCGTGTCTGTAAGCATTGTACTGCCAATAGCTAAATTGCTCTTTGTATCTATTGTTCTGTTTTTTCAACATTTCATTTTCGGCTTTAAGATTTAATATTTGTTGTGCCGCAATTGTTAAATTGGCTGGTTTCTTTAAGCCTGACTTTTTCAAATTGGACAAATTTTTCTTTGTTCTATATGCTTTAACAACTTCATCATGAGCACTTAAAGATTGCCTTGTGATAGTTCTGTTTAAATTCTTATAAACTGATTCACATAAATCACTCCATGTGATTTTGCCGTCCCAAGTCAGTATAATGTGTTTAATTGCCTTTATTTCACTCCTGTTTAAATGTTTTGCCATATGCATCTCCTGTTTCAATTATTCAATAGTTTATTAATTCTTTCCAAATTTTTCTCATGGTGTTGCAGCCATTTGTCTGCACCATAATCACCATTTTCACAAGCGGTCTGCGTTATACTCTTCAGTTTTGTTACTTTTTCTCGGATAGATTCAAGCTTCATTCTATCAATTGATTCCATGTCCAGTGCCTCATTGTCACATTCCAAAAACTGATTAATTTTATTACAAGGTTGAACCAAATAGTTATGCACACAGTAACCAAATTCTGTTAAGTGAATTGCCCCTTGATAAAGGTTATCGAAGTCAACTGGCGATTCAATTGAGGGAATTGACTCTCTCTTACAATAATTACTCTTGATCAATTTAATAGCTTTGATTTTATCTAACATATCTTCTTCTGACACATGGTTATAAACTCTGTTCTGATTAGCATTAATACGACCAGACCATTTAGCTATATCAAGTTCAGACATTTCACCATAGTGAGCTATTGTATTTAATAGATGCCGTGGTTGGTGTGAGCGAATAAGTAGTGGTTTACCCTCATCATCATAATACCCATATCGTGCAAATATATTTTTATACCCCACCTCAAAGCTTCTTTTACTTTGTATATCGCTAAAGAAGAAACTTTTAGTCGGTTTGTAAAATATGAAAATTGAAGCCATTCGTGATAAAGAAAATTGATCAGCATTGAGCAAGCATAAAGCATTACTAAATCTTATAGATTTCTCTTTATCGTACCATGGAAAGTCTCTGCTAAAACCTGAGCTAATCATTTCCCATAGGTCACTCAATGAATAGTTATAATCATTGGAGTTTAAGAAACTTTTTCCACCATCCAAACTCGTTCTTTTAATTTTTAAAACACATGATTTATGATCAAATAAATGATACCCCAGTGCATGGCAAACTTGTACAACGGTCAATTTAGTTTTTTCATCAACTGTTGGGCAAAGCTCATGTCGGTAAAATTTATCAGGGTGCTTTTCGCACCAGTGAGCAAGTGCTCTTGCATTTTGTGATAAGGAAAGTAATCTTCTAATCGCTTTCTTTGCAACTGGTATCATAACCCGTGGAATCCATTTGATATTAGGGCCATACCCCTTAACCGAATAAAATCTCAACCCATATCTTTCGATACCCTTGCCATCTATTTGTGTAATCTCACAATCAGCAGGTAAGGCTAAAATCTCAGAGATTCTGCTCGGACAACAAAGTAGAAGTGCAAATACTGAACTTGTGAACTTATCCCTTGGACTCAGTAACTCATCATTTTGAGAAAAAATATCAGCAATAGCGAGCAATGCCTCTTCATCTGGTAACTTATCGCTTCGGTGATAATCATCAATCTCAGGAAGATAATTGTTTTTGACTTTCTGTTTTACATGGTTTTTCCATGAGATATATCCTGACTTCACAAGATTATGTTCATATAGAAACTTTGATATTTTTTCAAGCTGTATTCCACATTTAGCCAAAACGTTACCTTCAAAATATTTACTCCCGATCTGCATTGCCTCATCGAAAACAACGGCTGTAACATTATAAATGAGACCAGTGTTCTGAACCTGCAAAAGGGCCTGTTCGAGGCATCGCAAAGCCATCATAATAACCCCATAGTTTTTTAATGGTTTCAATGAGTGTTGATATCTGATATATGCTTTCGCAAAATTGATATAATCTTCGTGCATTGCATCAATGGAATCAAAGACTTTATTTCCAACCCCTATTTTTCTAAATGTGACATATCCTTTCCATGCATACTGCTCCCAATCCTGAGTTTGGGTTAGTCCGGGCAGTTGATAGCGACAAAATTTTATGAACTCATTATAATTTTCCTCTACAAGAATATGTTTTTTTGATTTGAACAAAATAATATTATTCATAGTTGATTCACCTCACTGCACTCAATCGGAATAAAAAACATACATTGATTACAAGGAAATCCTGAATTCTGACTCTGGCATCTACTTGAAGAAAAAAATTTGAAATGACTACTCTTTTTAGATTTGATTCCGTTCATAAAAATATCAGCGACAAATGACAATTGTTCTGAAACAGCGGAATCAATCCTTTCAACACTGTCAGCATGATTTTTAATATAAATACCCGCACTTGAAGTAGAGGAATGATCCAATAACTCAGCTATAGTATTAACATTATGCCCATCCTTAGCCAGCATAGTTGCTATTGTATAACGAAGCCTGCGAGGAGTAATATTTAGTATCGAACCGGTACGGTTGGATATTATATTCCCATTATTAACAATACCTTTCAATGCTACATTAGCAATTATAGGCTTCGCATATAATTTATTATATTCCAGAAGAATTGAACCTGTTATGGATAAATCTGAGAGTTTTTCCTCATTTAAGAAAATAGGAACTTCTCGTTTAGAATAATCATCAAGAGTTTTTCCAAGAGCTTGCTCAACGAGTTTCACTGATTGATTAGCTTGCAATTGAACAATTGATGCAACCTCTGATATTATTGCAAGTTCTCGATATCGTAGTTCTTTACCCCGTTGTTTAACTCGTGGCACTGAAATTACATATTCTACTTTGCCATTATCTAAGTTCTTTTGAAGAAGGTCTTTATATTTCAACATAACTAACTGCTGAGGTCTTCTACCTGTAAGGCTGATCAATAGTGATATTGCATAATGTGGCAGTGACAGTTCACCTTTTCTATATGCATGATTCATAGCCTTAATCAAAGAAGTATGTTCTTCTTTAGTTAGTGGTCCCTCTGTTGGATCATCTTGAAGCACAGACTGACCAGATTTTTTTATCTTTAGGTCCAAATGCTTTAACAGTTCTACCGCACTTTCATCTATTCCTGGATTTCCTAACTCAAACCATTTAATCAAAAATGGTCGTAAAACGCGAAGTGATGCTGGGGCTTTTGATAATTTCTTATTTTGATATTCAATTAGAACCTTATCATCAATATGAGTAGGAGATACTTTACAGATAAGACTCTCCATATTTCTAACAATATTTTTCACATACAAATAGCTGTTGCTATTAAAATAATATTGTACTGTATATACAAATCCACAAACCAAATTTTCGTTCATAGCATATATTAAGTTTGTAAGATTGATTCCATTGCTTTCAATCGAACTGACGATTTTATGCTCATGCAAAGACATTTTATCAGAGTTATATTTAATTAAATTATTCATCAAATTCTCCTTTGAATAGTTGCTCTTGTTGTTGAAGTGCAGTTTTTTTCGATAGCTCAAAAATATGCCTGCGATTATAAATCATTGAAGTTTCTGAACCCGGTCGCCATCCCATGAGATAAGAACGGATTTGTTGCTCTTTTTCATCGGATATGTCCTGATTCTTGTCTATTGCTTTCGAAAACTCATAATTCCATGTATGTCTGAGTTTGTGACCTGTCAATCCCCCTAGAAGTGAGGAGGATTGACGAACAACACTCACCACTTTGTGATATGAAGAAAATGAAATAGGTTGCCCTTGAGTTTTCCCTTCCTTATAAGTAATAAACAGGAAATCATGTTTGTTAGAATTTTTTATCTTTCTTCGATCATTCATAATATAATCTGAAATTTCAAACATGAGCTTTGTATCAGCAATTAATTTCCTCTCACAAGTTTTAACTAATGGCTGATACACTCGCGGATCTGTTTTATCATTTGCTCTTCTTCTTATTGCAATTGTCGATTCTGCAAAATCTATATCACCAATTCGCAGATTCAAAAGTTCACCTGCTCTCAGGCCAAAGCAGTATAATAGCAGGAATATTAGATTGTTTCTTTTTTGCACTTTTTCTGAAAAAGGATTTAATTTACTACCCGGTGCAAGAGTGCTAAACAAAGAATCCAATTGTTCTTTATCTAAGCTTTTTTCTATATCCATATTATATTTATCATTGTTTCTCGGTTTCTTTCGTTTTATGTTGTTAATGAAATCTAAAATATATTTGAGAGTATCCTTCTGCCCTGTATGAGAAAGATGTATTTTGCACAGCCATTCCAGATAGTTAGCTATGGTTGTAATCCGAAAGTACTTAGTTGGTTTTTTGACAATTGAACTCCTAAAATTATCATCCTCGCCATCTCGGAAATTGAATGAAGTGAATTCAATCAAATCTTCAATTTCATGAGGAGCCAGAAATATCTTTTTCTGAATTCTTTCATCAATATTGATCTCTTTCCTCATAAAGAATCGATATAACAATGAAATGCTACCGGCAATAACCTTCATTGTT
The DNA here is from genome assembly GCF_014104295.1 of Citrobacter sp. RHBSTW-00029. Lineage (NCBI taxonomy): Bacteria > Pseudomonadati > Pseudomonadota > Gammaproteobacteria > Enterobacterales > Enterobacteriaceae > Citrobacter > Citrobacter sp. RHBSTW-00029. Next base: position 501,807 of record NZ_JABXRT010000001.1, on the reverse strand, counting down.
GATATAGACTCTGACCGATTCCTGACCTGTGTTGTTATATACAAGTTAGGATAATACAATGGTTCACCAGTATCTTTATTTACAACATGACAATATCTCTCACCATTTTCGAACATAAAAGAATCCACACAAATACTGCACATATTTTCCTCCTAAACTTTACAAAAAGTATAATTCCAATATATTAATAATAAGCATTTCGTAGATTTACAAATTTATTTGGTTCGATTAAGATATTTATTTAAATTAAAACAGTGAGATAGACGATTATTCTTGTCAAATTATCATCTGGTAGATCTAGTTTGAATTATGTACACCTAATACTTCGAAAACTATCTCACTGCCTTGCTAATAAACGACAACCAAAATAATGTAATTTATTCTGTAAAGTTTTAAGGTAAATTATGCAGCCAAACTTTACACTTTCATAAAAAGCTCTTAATCCATTAGATATAAAATTATCCGCTTCGCTAGGAGTTTCAATTCATCAGGACATTTAATTAGAGATAACCGGGTCTCGTAAACATATATCTGTTTGCAAGCATTAAGCTCAGAGATCGAGTCTAAAGGTTCTCTCAGATTTCCTACAAAGTACTGACTGAGCCAGTAAATGATTTCTTTATTAAAGTCGTTATTAGGTAAGTCATAAATCACTTCTTGGTCAAAGATCTTGTAAAAAAGATCTCCGCATAAATTGCACATATGGTTTTCTTCGCTTACAAATTCTTCGATATTCATAAAATCGCTCCTATGTTCAATTAAGCAACATTATTTCGACTTGTTTCGATAACAGACTGAATCCAGGTATCAATCTCACTTTCAACGAAAGCTACTGCACGACTTCCAATTTTGACAGGAGCAGGAAACTTACCATCGTTGATCAGACGATATATCCAGGCTTTTCCGTAGCCAGTTCGTTCGAGAACTTCTGGTAAGCGTATGAGGCGGGTTGCTTGATTTTTCATTTCGTTATCCCTTGTCGTTGCGGTGAAGTCACTATACGAGCAGTTGGGAAAAGAAAAGAGCGAAGCTCCTGAAGCGGAGGTTCTTCGTAGCTATGCAGGATGGTTTTCTCGAAGTTGGTGCCGTACAGAAAAGGGGAACTTGAGAGTAGCTGAAATTCCCCCGTTTTATAGCAAGTGTCAAAATGCCCGGTTTAAAGTAAAAATCACAAAAAAAAAGCACCATTCACAATGATGCCTTTTGTTAATTTTCACAATTTAAACAAATAGTTATAAATGTAATTCTAATCCGATAGTTTCATTACATCAGAGACTTTCATTTGCTTCAAATGGCTATTTTTGTTCATGAAGTAATGGAATTGTCGGATAAAGTCAGTTGTGCAGGATTTAAGAGCCAAAGGCCTGTCGGTATCTTTGATTTGGCTAGACTGCCTCATTTCGCTTTCTTCGTCATCGTCTGTATATAGCAGTCTGGATAACCTGTCGTCAGAGACACGGATTTTTTTAACGGCTGCCCACACCAGGATATCCAGCATAGGTATCACACGATAACTGATGAGTTTCTTGATAGTTCCATACCCAAAGCGAACTGATTCTAAAGGATCTGGTTCGATACCTTTGATTTTACGCCACTGCGGTAATGCAGCTTTAAGCGACTCTGCAATCTCTTCGTCTGTGCCACTTGCCAAATCAATCTCGAACATGACTGTTCGTGAAAACTGATCTGGCATAATATCTGAAAGTGATTCTTCCCGAAGATCTCTGTTTATTGAATAATTGTCATCACCATCCCAAACAAAACCTCCGCGTTGCATAGCAATGATGCTCGTTTCAGCAAGGCGATCAAGAGTTGTTAGAAAAAAATGGGGAGGCTGAAAAAGTTTGTTGGCAGGAGTCATGTATCCCAGTTGCCCTTCTTCAATTAAAAAAGGATTGCCACTGAAAATTTTTGAGAAGTAACCCATAAGAGTTCTGCTCTCAAACTCTTCCCGATATTCCTTAAAGAACAAGTTACGAGCCCATATCTCATGGTAAAACTGGAGCAATGAGAGGTCTTCAAATTTGCGATATGTATCAATCTTAAACCAACTCTTGATGTCTTTTGTGTGCTCTGGTGACCAGTTGTTCAAAATCCATTCTCCACCTATGCTGGTACTGCCCTACGGATAGAATTCAGTTTTGCTGAAAAACTACCGCATTCACTAATCGGTGAAAAGCAGATCCTGCTTGCGCAGTTCAGCTACCAGCAGGGAGTTGAACTGAAGAATTTGTTTCCTTTTGATACAATTCTCCAATCCGCTAATCGTGAGAACCCATACCATTACGATTTATGGTTCCTTTTTAGAACCACACATAAAATTCAAAGTTTAAATAATATTAAAAATCAATGGAATGAATAGCTAATTACAGGGACGCCAGCCCACCAAAATTCTCCATCGGTGATTACCAGAGTCATCCGATGAAGTCCTAAGAGCCCGCGCGGCACAAGCCCTGCGGGCTTTTTTGTGCCCGTTACAGACCGAGAACATCCAGCCAAATCCAGAGAAAATTGGCACCTATGCCGTCGTGCTTTCATTGTTTATCAGCGTTGCCAGGCGCTTAATCTGTTGTCCTTTGCTATCAAAATTACCCTCATCAAGCCACAGAGTGAACGCTTCGCGTAGCGCTGGGTATTCACTATCAATGATCGAATACCACGCGGTGTCCCGATTACGCTGGTGCACAACAACGGCCTGCCGGAATATGCCTTCAAAGGTAAAACCAAAGCGTGTTGCTGCCGCACGAGAAGGCGCATTAAGCGCATCGCATTTCCATTCAACGCGGCGATACCCCAGCCCCTCAAAAACATAGTCTAACAGCAGCGACATGACCTCCGTTGAAACCCGCGAACGTTTCATGCGTGATGAATAGGTCACCCAACCCACTTCTATTACGCCATTCGATGCATCAATGCGCATAAGTGCCAGCGTGCCGACAGCCTGCATGCTGGCCAAATCGATTACGGCAAAATGCATGGGGTCGGTCTGCGCCGCAATCTTCGTTAAATAGCTTAAGAAAGAATCAAAGGTCGTGAATGGCCCTGTCGCGAGATAGGTCCAGTCGCGAGAGTCAGGCGTATCGCAATAGGCGTCATAAAGCGTCTTTGCGTGGCGTTCGACGTTAATACGCTCAAGTTTGCAATAACGACCGGTGATCTGCTGAGCCGTAGGAAATCGCGCACCTTGCCAGTCAGGTAACGCTAAACCAACGGGTTGCTGGAATTCATTAAACGTGGATGACATGCTATTTACCTCTCATAATAGAGTGTCAAATGACTGCAGAGTAAGAGACAACTGACAGGGTAAAAAGAACCACAATGGTTGTTTTTAACAGATCCACATGACGATGCTATACCGAACATCAGCACCGTATTGCTTATCCGCAATTAAAAAATGCCGGTCATGCCACTGTTGTGGAAATAAGAAATACTGACATTATTACGTGCCATCGCTATCAGCATCAAAGCGACGCTACATGGCATGGGCAAGACGACGAATTCCCTCAACAATAACCTCTGGCGGGTGATTCGCAAAACCGATCATAATCCCCTGCCGGGAGATATCACCATGATAATAATGACTCAACGATTGAATCCCCATCCCCAGCATTCTGGCTTTCAGTTCGACCTCATCTCCGGTCAACCCGGCATGCAACCAGCAGACAATATGCACCCCAGAATCAGAAGGCTGAACGGTCATTTTATCGGCAAGATAGCATTGAATAGCATTGACCAACGCCGTTCGCCTCTCGTAGCATGCCTTACGAACCCGTCGTACATGGCTGGCGTAATGTCCTTCTTCAATAAAACTCGCCAGTACCGCCTGCTCAAGATAACTGGAGCCAATATCGGAAAAATATTTTGTCACGATAAACTGTTCTTTTAATCCTGGCGGAACAACTAAAAAACCTAAACGAAATTCTGGGTACATCATTTTTGAAAATGTCCCTGAATATATTACCCGCTGATGCTGATCTAATCCCTGCAAGGCTTGCAAAGAGCGTGCGGTATAACGAAACTCACTATTGTAATCATCTTCAAATATCCATGCCCGGTTAACCCGAGCCCATTCCAGTAGCTCAAGTCGTCGGGATAAACTGAGTGTCCCGCTAAGCGGGTACTGATCGGAAGGAACAACATAGGCCAGTTTCGCATGAGGGAAATAATCAATGCCGTATCGAACATTCATTCCTTCGTTATCCACCGGCACAGGTCTCACAATTGCCCCTGTTGACATAAATACCCCGCGCGCACCTTTATAACCAGGGTCGTCCAGCCAAACGTCATTTCCTTTTGTAAGCAACGCCCGGGCAGTAATATTTAACGCCTGCTGAATACCGTTTACGATAATTATCTGATCTTCACTACAGTTAACCCCTCGCGTTGTTTTCACGTAGTGACAAATTGCTTTCCGTAAGGGATAAAAACCGCAGGGGCTGGTATGAGAGCCGAGTTGATGCCGGGATTGTCTCCAGACTCGTCCCAGTAACTTGCCCCATAATGAATGAGGAAAGAGATCGGTACAGCCCACACCGACGGCAAACAGACGGTTCATTTCACGCCCTTCAACATCGCCAGACCATAAACCACGAACGGATACGATATCCGCATTTAGCTGCCCATCAACAGGCAGTTCATCCCCTTGCTGTAATTCAGGATAGAGACCGCTAATGCTGCGGTCAGGAAGACTTGGCGTGACAAAGGTTCCAGCGCCTTTGCGCGTCTGAATATACCCTTCGTCTAACAGCCGGTCATAACCCGCAATTACCGAGTTCCGTGAAATTGACATCATCTCGGACAGTCCCCGGGTTGAGGGTATCTTTGTCCCTGGCGGCAAACGACCTTCTACGATTGCGTTGCGTAGCGCATGGTACACCTGTTCCTTAATAACGCCTTGCTCTAAAAAAAGCTCCTGAAATAAAGGTGCACTATTTTTTTTCATTGCACTCACTCTTACGTTAAAAGTGGATCCTGGAAATATTTGCAAAGTGTCTCTTTGCGGTGGCTTACGCAATATTTAGGATAACCGCCATAGAAAACTACTCTGACTAAAATTATCAGGAGACCTATGAGTAACCAAAACACAACTGCGCCGATTACTATCGAACCCGTCACCCAGCAAGACTACGCGGGCTGGCTACCGCTTTGGATAAATTACCAGATTTTTTACCGTACTGAAATTTCAGACAAGGTCACACAATTAACCTGGGGGCGTTTTCTCAATCCTGTGGAGCCTGTTTTCTGCGCTGTCGCAAAATCTGACGGTAAAATTGTCGGTCTGGTACATTATCTCTTTCACCGCTCAACCTGGGCGGAGTCTGATTATTGCTATCTGGAGGACTTATTTGTTAGTGAAGAAACCCGGGGCAAACACATCGGCAAGCAGCTTATCGAGTATGTTCAAAAACACGCCCGCAAGCGCCATGCAGCAAGATTATACTGGCACACACATGAAACAAACCTCCGCGGTCAGCGCCTTTATGACTGGGTTGCCAGCAAGAGTGGGATGATCGAGTACCGTATGTAAAATAAATAATACCCATTTAATCGGGTAGTTCTATGTAAACATCCCCCCGTACTGTACCTTCATTTTTCAACACATCGTCTGCGGCTCTGTTTCGCAAAGCCGCAGAATCCGAAATCATCAGATTTCTGAGACCAAATACCCGCTACGCTAAAAAGTGACATATTCATATATTTTAAACTTCCCATCAATAAACAAACATTAATTTTCAACACGTTGCATATATCTTACTGCTCATGAGTTTTATTTTCACATAAAATGTCCCTACACTTGTTTTGCATCTCTATATTGCCGGAGCGGCCTCTAAACAAGCCGCCGGGTTGCATCGGTGCGGCATGAGATAATATATCAGTAAATATACTTTCTCATACTTTTGGGGGATATCAATTTGGCTAACTGGCGATCTGGAGATGTTTGAGGAGCTGGGTAGTGAAATAATAGTGTAACCAGGCGGGATATTTTCCCAACATTAACGCGTTACTTTCACACATAAAGGAGAAAAACAGGGTGCCGGAATAGCAACTTACGCAGCCCTGGCTTTGTCATAGTCTCCTGTTTTATTATTAATAATTAACCCTGAAAATATAGAGTGACAATGCAATTGTTCTAAATGTAGTTCATCCACCAAAGAGATATATAAAATAGCCAGAATTTTAAATCACCTTGACGCCTATACAAATTGTTACCCTAATAACAATGTTATACGCACCTATCCCGACCCAGGAGAAATAAACAGTAAGACATCTTATTTTTGCAGTTTAAAAAAACTACTATTGTTTTTCTTAGAGAGAGCGATTAAAGGTTTAATTTAACAGCATAACTGTAAATCCTGTGGCTCTGGAACAGCAGAACCACAGGCGTTTGACACTAATCAGGCTTTACTGGGTATTGCACCTACGGCATGCGAACCTTTTACGGTCAACGTCACCACGGCGGAACATAACAGTGCGGCGATCATAAAGATAAATGCACTGTTGTAACTTCCGCCGCTGCTTTGGATAAGCCAGCCAATAATCGGCGCAGAAACCACCCCCGCCATCTGACCGCCAAAGTTAACGATACCGGAAGCCCGCCCCATGATATTGCTGGGGATGGTATCCATTAAAATGCCCCAAAATGTCGCCATGGCAAAAAACATAAACAGCGCAGAGATACACTGATAAACCACCGCCATATCCGCGCTGCTGACGCTGAAGGTCAGATACAGGAAGCCCGCCGCAATAACCGACGTCACGACATACAACGTCTTGCGCATCGGTTTGAATTTATCTGAGCAATATCCGCCGATTAATGTCCCACCCGCGCCAAACAGGAACGGAATTGCCGCCATCACCCCTGTCTTCGCCAGTGAGAATTCACGCACGGTAATCAGGTAGCTTGGCAACCAGGTTGAAAACCCCCAGAAGGTGATATCAAACAAGAACCAGATACTGGCCATCTGCCAGAGCACCGGCATCCTGAGCACGTCTTTAAACGCGATAGCGCTCGTATTTTGCAAGCCGCCCTGATCGTCAGCGGCTAAATCGGCCAGATCCTGTTGCGTAATCGCAGGGTGATCTTTCGGGTTGTCACGTGTGAATAAGTAGATACCCGCAGCAATAAACAGGCCCGGGATCCCCAGCACAATAAAGACCATGTGCCAGCCAAACGCCCCGATAATACTTGCAGCGACCACCACCGCCAGTGCGGGGCCTAAGGTATTTACCGTTGACTGAATTGCTGTAGCTCGACCGCGTTCTTTCGAAGGGAAATAGGTGGAAATCATTTTCCAGGAAGCTGATGGGAAGCACCCTTCGCCAATACCGAAGAAGAAGCGAACAGCCAGCATCAACGGCAGCGTTAATACCGCACCGGTTAAGCTGGTGAAAACTGACCACCAGGCAATACCAATAGCCATAATTTTACGCGAGCCAAACTTATCCGCCAGTAAACCACCGGGGATTTGGAACGCGGCATAACCAATGAAAAAGGCGCTAATAATTAAACCTTGTTGAGTTGTATCAAGATTTAAATCTTTGCCGATATAAGGCAACGAAACGCTCATGACCATTCTGTCGAGGAACGAGAGTAGCCATGCCAGCCAGATTAATGTCAGGACGGTATATCTTGCTTTCCAGGTCTTAGGTTTACCTGAAGGTAAAGATGTTTGTAGGTTCATTGTGATGTCCTTGGGGTGTAGTGATCTACCGCGGCCATAAATGGTCGCGATAGATCCATGCGTGTTTAGCGTTATTTATTAATATTGTTTTCTGATAACAGTACCGCTACAGGCATAACTTTCCGTGCCATTAATTAAGGCTATGCGTCCATTAACCATCACGATTTCAATCCCTTCCGGATATTGATTCGGTTCAACAAATGTCCCCTTATCCGCAATAGTCTTGGGATCGAACATCACAATATCCGCCGCATACCCTACCTTCAGCAGTCCGCGATCCTGCAGACCCAACACCTCAGCGGGTTTGCCTGTCATCTTGCGGATTGCCGCTTCCCAGCTCAGGCATCCTTCTTCACGCACGTATTTACCCAGCACGCGCGGGAAGGCGCCAAACACACGTGGGTGTGGTTTACCCGCGCCCATCAGTCCGTCAGTGCACACGTTCTGCTCCGGCCGGCAGAGAAACTTAATGACGTGCTCTTCAGTGCCGTAGAAATCGACCATGCCAACGGCGTTTTCTTCTTCAAACAACAGATCGAAGGTAGCGTTGTACGGATCTTTACCGCGCAATTCCCCCAGTTGAACAAGGTTCAGACCAACAGCATCCTGATTTTTCTCTGTCTTGACGCTGGTGACAAAAATCTGATCCAGGCCTGCAAAATCAATGAAGTTATCCCAGCCAGGAATGCCCTGCTGGATATCCTCTATCATTTTGGCGCGCAATTCAGGCGAGGCCAGACGCTCAAGTAATTTGTCCGTCCCGCCAGAGTGGACCCACGGAGGCAGGATCACGCCGAGCATGGTGCTTCCCGCCACGTACGGATACTGATCGTAAGAGATACGGATCCCCTCTTCCTGGGCCTGCTCCAGCATGCCCAACATCTGGTCAATCAGCCCCCAGTTTTTCTTCCCACAGACTTTCATATGTGAAATATGCAACCAGACACCGGTGGCTTTAGCGATATCGATCAGTTCCTGCGTTGAACTGATGATATCGTCAGCCTCACTGCGCTGGTGTACCACAAAGATCCCGTCATATTTCGCTGTGACCTTGCACAACTCAATCATTTCAGCGGTATCACCAAAAGCACACGGCATATAGATAAGCCCAGTTGAAAGACCAAACGCGCCGGCTTTTAGCTCACGTTCAAGGACTTCACACATCTTCGCCACATCTTCACGCGTGGAAGGGCGTCCATCCAGGCCCATCGCTTCCATGCGTACGTTACCGTGTGGCACCAGATATGCCAGGTTTGTCGCCGGATGTCGGGATGCCAACAGGTTGAGATAACCGTCCGTGTTTTTATATTTCCAGTCAATTTTGTCGGTGTCGCCGTCCAGTCCAGCAATATTTTTACGCCATGCCGGAATATATTCCTCCGGCAATGGTGCCAGCGCTACGCCATCCTGCCCCAGCAACTCGGTAGTAATCCCCTGGCGGATTTTCGCTGACAGCGCAGGATTAATAATGGCTGACAGATCAGAGTGTGTGTGAGTATCAATAAAGCCCGGGCAAATAATTTTCCCTGTTGCATCAATAACCTGTTCATTGACGCCAACATCAATTTGACCAATTTCGACAATATGCCCTTCATCAACCATTACATCGGCAATTCGGCCTGGATTACCCGTTCCATCAATCACATTTCCGTTTTTAAAAATGGTTTTCATCGTTATTCTCCATTGCGGTGCCGCGTAGCAGCACCACCTGTAAGGTAAGAGGTATTTATCTTTATTTTTTAACGGCGATAGAGTGTCTGGATGATGCTGTAATAGCCGCGGGCCGATCCGGTCAACTGATCAATCTCGATATACTCGTCGATGGTATGCGCCAGGTTTTCACGCGACGGCCCAAACCCGATGGTTTTGATTCCCGCTTCGCCCGCATAGTGGCTGCCGTTAGTGCAAAATGAGTACTGAGTAATCGTTGGCGAGAAACCCGCTTCGCGAACGCCTGCCAGAGCGGCCTGCACGAACTCGTCAGACTCGTCATAAACCCAGCCAGGGAAGAAACGCTCACCCTCAATGGTGGCTCCGGTATAGCAAGACTCCTTGCCAACCGCGTAAGAGACGCGGGCTTTGAACTGCGGGTCCTGGGCGGTTAGCTCCGCAAGTGCATTTTCCAGTGGCGCAATAACACTTTCTTTGGTTTCGCCCACCAGCAAGCGGCGATCGTAAGTGGCGCGGCAGTAATCCGGCACCACTGATGCGCCAGGATACGGCGACGATTTAATGTCTGTCAGTTCCAGGATACCGGGGCCAAGAACCGGGTGGGTTGGCGGAGTAATGGTGCGAATTTTGTCGATCAACTGCGCCATTTTGTACACCGCGTTAATTCCTGCCTGCGGGTTGGCGGAGTGGGCAGGTTTACCAAAGGTTTCAACCACAATTTCAGCACGACCACGCTGGCCGATTTTCAGATTCAGTTCAGAAGCTTCGCCAATAATGACGTAATCAGGCTGATAGCGCTCACTGACCAGACGAGCGGCAATGCCTTCAAAACACTCTTCATGAACGATACAGGCGACGTAAATTTTCCCGGCGAAATTACGCTGAGTATCCTGGCCGAAAAAACCTACGGCAGAGATCATCGCAGCAACAGCACCTTTCATATCGGTGGTGCCACGGCCATAAATTTTGCCATCGTCAATATCACCGCCGTACGGGTTGCGGGTCCACTTCTCTTCGTTCACCGGCACAGTATCAATATGACCATCCAGAACCAGCGTTTTCCCCGGCTGATTTCCCACAATACCGCCAACGATATTGCCGTATTTATCAACATGGATGTCGTCGAACTGGTAATGCTGCATCATTATTTTTATGGCATTTACCACGTCCCCTTCCTGACCTGAATAACTTTTTTGCTGGATCAGCGCCTGGCAATTTTTAATAACTTCTTCAATACGGGTTGCAGATAACATGGGGTTTCTCCGTTAATACTCTCAATCAGGAAATTATTTATTGATGCCCGGGTACTGACCGCCCCAGACAATATCCAAATATTGTTGCGGGTCGGTATCACCTTCAGTACTTATCAGCAACACGCGGGAATGCTCATCCAGACCCAGTTGCTCACGGGTTTGGGCCAAATCCGGGGAGGTCATCAACAGCGCCAGAAGACCTGTCGTGACGGCCCCAGACTCACCTGAAATAATTTGTGGGTCGCCCGCCAGCGGGTTGCCCAACATACGCATGCCCAGCGCCGCGACTTCATCAGGGCAGGAAGCAAATGCGGTGGCATAATCACGCAGTAACTTCCAGCCAATGCTGTTTGCCTCACCACAGGCCAGACCCGCCATCACGGTCTGTAAATCGCCGCCTACCGCAACAGCATCCCCCTCTTTTGCACGGGCTGAACGGTAGAGACAGTCGGCAATTAACGCTTCGGCGACGATCACTTTCGGACGATTTTCGCCCCATGCGGCCGTCACCATACCCTGCACCATTCCCGCAAATGAACCCACACCGGCCTGAACGAAAACATGCGTCGGGGCGACCTGATGGAGTTGATCAATCGCTTCCAGCATCAGCGTGCCGTAGCCCTGCATAATCCACTGCGGAATCTTTTCGTACCCTTCCCAGGCCGTGTCCTGCACAACGATCCAGCCATACTTTTGCGCCTGATCTGCGGTCATACGCACGGCATCGTCATAGTTCATATCCACGATTTCAGCGGTAGCGCCTTCATTGCGGATAGATGCCAGCCGCTGCTGTGAAGATCCTTTCGGCATGTAAACCACCGCATTTTGCTTTAGCTGGCGCGCCATCCACGCCACTCCGCGCCCGTGGTTACCATCGGTGGTGGTGGCAAACGTCACGGTCTTCAGGTCATGGCGTACTGCTTCACTGGTCATGACATCAAACGGTAATTCACTGATATCCTTCCCCACTAATTCCGCGATATGGCATGCCATCGCGTAGGCGCCGCCCAGCGCTTTGAACGCTTTCAGGCCAAAACGTTGAGACTCATCTTTGAGGTAAATATTTTTTACGCCCAGTTTTTGTGAAAGTGCCGGCAACGTATACAGCGGTGTTGGAGCGTATCCCGGAATAGACCGATGAAAATTCAACGCTTTTACCAGTTCCTGGCGACTAAAGGGGGCCAGCGGTGCGTTAGGGTGCTCGGTAAACGGCGTCTGGTTGATAAAAAATGATAAGTTTTGCTGCATCATAAAACCTCATTATCCTGGTAATTCATTCCCTGTAATCGGTGTAATACAGAGTTATTTACGCTATCGGTAATCCATAAAAGCAAAATGCTTACCAGTTTTTTAGAAAATGAGGAAAAAACTAGAAATAATTTAATAAATTCTTTTATTTCAATACATTAATCAATTTTTAATGATAGCAAGGTAAAAACAGCCGTCGTTAGTTTATCGCCTGGTTTTGATAAACTCTCATAAATGACAAATAGTGTGATCACGAAGGATAAAATTAAAAAAACATCCAAAAACAATACGCTAGATTGATTTTTCGCAAATCATTTTTGCAATGGTTCGCCTATTTATCATTTTCCTTGAGAAATGAGACACCTTACCGGAGAAGTATCATGATTTCAGTACTGAGCAATATCCAGGATGATATATGCAATTATGCCGACGCTATTTCCGGCATTACCGGGACTGATGTAGAAATCATTGATGAATCTTTAATGCGCATTGCTGGCACCGGTAAATACCGACATATGCTCAATGAGAACGTGGCAAAAAATGGTTATATCTATCGGCATGTTTTGCAGGTCCGTGAGACGGTTTTGATCAAAAACCCCGGTGAACATCCTCTATGTCAACTGTGTGAAAAACACCATTACTGCTCTGAAATGCTAGATTTGAACGCCCCTATTTTTCTCAATAACCGCGTCATTGGGGTGATCGGCATTATTTGCTCAACGCAAACACAGCGTGACACTTTGCTTAGCCAGATCGATAAATTTGTCACGTTTATAGAGCAAATTGCCGTCATGATCTCCAGTAAGGTCTTTGAATGCCTGGAACGCTTACGCGCGCAGGAGACGCTCGGTGCCTTTCGCCGTCTGATTGATGCAATGGATCGCGGCGTTGTGGCCATCGATGGCAAGGGCCGCATCTGGCATGCCAACCATTCAGCAGATCGCATACTTAACCGTGAAGTTCAGGGATTACCTCTGACCATTGAAACGACCGGAGACAGTTTGTATGGCGATGAGGAAGCATGGCTGACACTTGAAGGGCAAAAACACCATGTGCTGTGTAAACAAATCTCGCTCTCGTCACTGGATAACGACCGATTAACTATGGTTATCTTTCGCGATGCGCACGACTACCTGAGCACGATTGCTCCCTCGCCCTATGAGTCTGACACACAGGTACGTCTTATTGGCCATTCCCCCTCAATGGAACAACTCAGAAGTACCATTAGCAAAATCGCCAACAGCTATGCCAGTGTACTGATCACCGGGGAAAGTGGTTCAGGTAAAGAAGTTGTGGCATTTGCTATTCATCAGAGCAGCCCGCGTAAAGCCGCCCCTTTCGTGACCATCAACTGCGCCGCTATCCCTGAACAACTCCTGGAAAGCGAACTGTTTGGCTACGTACGCGGCGCATTCAGCGGTGCCGATCCCAAAGGACGCGTGGGGAAATTTGAGCTGGCCAATGGGGGTAGCCTGTTCCTCGACGAGATTGGCGATATGCCACTGCATTTGCAAGCCAAGCTGCTCAGGGTACTGCAGGAAAAAGCCATCACCCGTGTGGGGTCCAACAACACCATCAATATTGACGTGCGGATTATTGCCGCAACCAACAAAAACATCAGCGCGATGGTCGAGAATAATCAGTTTCGTGAAGATCTTTTCTATCGCCTGAACGTGGTCCCTCTGGTACTTCCTTCCCTGCGTGAACGCCGGGCGGATATCGCCGTCCTGGCACAATATTTTGCCGATGAATTCTCGCTAAGCTACCAGCGACCGCCGCAAAAACTTCACGATGATGTTATTAACCGCCTTTATGCCTGGCACTGGCCGGGCAACATCCGTGAACTGCGCAACGTCATCGAGTACATTTTTGTCATGCGCGGAGAAGCCGCCGGGATCAACGCCAGCCATCTGCCCCCTTACCTGCTTACCGCAGCCGATGGCAGAAAAAGCACAATGATGGCGCAACCTCGCCAGCTTGCCCACCAGGGCAAACAAGCAGAGAGAGATGCCATTGAAAACGTCATACAGCGATTTGGTTCAAGCGTTGAGGGTAAGAAACAAGCCGCGACAGAACTGGGGATCAGCATTGCGACGCTGTACCGAAAAATAAAACTCTATGGCTTATGAGCCTCGCCTTCTCAACGACAAAATCCGCATTATCCAATACTGCCGATCATCAATGCTCGCTTATCGGCCTACGGTTTACAGGCTTTAGTAGGCCGGATAGGGCGTCAGAGCCGCCATCCCGCAGATACAGCAAAGTCCCTTATGGTTGAGCGCTTTTAAAATTAAAACTCGCCATTCCCGCTATCTCAGATCGGCAATCAACAGGCACAGGATCTGAGTTTTTGGGAATAATTTCGCGAAAATGGAGAGAAAACGGTGATTTTTTTCGGTTAAGCTATGTGCATGCTTTGGCGCTACCACAAGGTCAAATTCACTCTTCAGGAACCAACCCGTAATGGCTAAAAGTATTCCGCAGCTGCCGCATGATCCCCATATGTGTCGCAGCTATGAAAAAAAGACTCGTAGCCCACTGGCACTCTATTCAGAGTATCAGCGTATGGATGTCGAGTTGCGGGAGCCGCTGGCCATGACTTACAGTCACTGGCATGGCCAGGTTGAAGTGAATGTGCCATTTGATGGTGATGTTGAGTACCTGTTCAATGACGAAGTGGTACAGAGCAAACAAGGCTTTATCACACTGTTCTGGGCGTGTACTCCTCATCAGCTCACGAATGCCGGGCACTGTAAGCAAATGGCTATCTTCAACTTGCCCATGCATTTATTTTTGTCCTGGCCGCTGGATAGAGAGCTGATTAATCACGTGACGCACGGCAGGGTGATTACCTCATCGGCATCCCAGCAGCTTAGCGTTTTTGAGGTTCAACGTTGGCAAAATGAACTCAACAGCGATAACGAACAGATTCGTCAGTTAGCCATTGATGAAATCGCCCTGATGCTCAAGCGGTTTAGCCTCTCAGGCTGGCGGACAGTATTGGGAAACCAAACTGCACGAACCCAGAAGAATAGCATTTCGCGGCATTCACAATTTTACGTCAGCCAGATGCTGGAATTTATTGCCGCCAACTGTGACAAATTGCTGACCGTCGAGGCCATTGCCGATCACGTCAAACTTAATCCTAATTATGCGATGGGTATCTTTCATCGCGTAATGCAACTGACGATGAAACAATATATTACGGCGATGCGCATCAACCATGTACGGGCATTACTCAGCGACACCGATAAAACCATTCTGGATATCGCGATGATTGCGGGTTTTCGCTCCAGCAGTCGATTTTATAGCTCATTTCATAAATACGTCGGTATGCCGCCTCAGCAGTATCGCAAGCTCAGCCAGCAACGCCGAAATCATCCACCTTATGCGGAGGGATAATTTATTCGCCAAACGTTCTCTTACCTTACTACTAAAATATAAGCACCAAAATAGCAGGTCAAAAAATATAATCTGCAGCAGTTAATAAAATAGGGTTCAACCATGCCCCCTGGCAACTATGTTACTCAGATATGAGTGACCTGTAGCAGGTATTTATTTGACGTGTTCAACCATTAACGATTGGGATGGAATTATGGAATTAAATAACTGCACCGCCAACAACAGAAAGCCATTGTCTTTCTTTTGGTCAGTTTTACCCATGGTAGTCATGCTGGGCGGGATTAGTATCGGATATTTTATCTTCAATATTCGTGCTGAGCCCATGATCCTGATGGGAACGGCAACCGCCTCGTTTATCGCCATCGCTCACGGCTATACGTGGGATGACATTCTACAATCTATTTGCAATAAAATATCTGAAGCGCTGCCGGTCATATTAATCGTCGCCAGTATCGGTTTCTTAATTGGCGCATGGATGGTGTCAGGCACTATTCCAATGATGATTTATTATGGTCTGAAGTGGATTAACCCGCAGTATTTCCATATCTCGGCATTTATGCTGGGAGCACTGATCTCAGTATGCACCGGTACCTCCTGGGGTTCTATCGGGACCGTTGGTATTGCCATGATTGGCGTAGCGATTGGTCTGAATGTCTCGCTGCCCGTTGCCGCTGGTGCCATTGTTTCAGGCTGCTGGTTTGGTGATAAGCTCTCACCGGTTTCTGATTCAACCAACATGGCCGCACTGGCTGCCGGAGTAAACCTGTACTCGCATATCGGCCACCTGTTGTGGACTACCGGCCCGGGTTTTATTATTTGCTGCGTCGTTTACAGCTATATGGGAATGGGCATTGATGCCTCGTCCAGCGCACCTGAAAATATCACCAATTTGATGAATTCTATTGGTCAGATTTATCACTTTAATATTCTGCTGCTGCTCCCGCCGATTATCGTTTTATATGGCTCACTGTCAAAAAGACCGCCCATTCCGATGCTCTTTTTATCTACGATTGTTTCAATGATTTTGGCGTTAGTCTTTCAGCAATTTACCGCATCCTCTGTCGGTGAATCCGTGGTCAGTGGCTTTAAGCTCGCAATGCTTACCGGAGATAATCTGCCTACACTGTCTTCCGATGTTTCCCGCTTACTGGAGCGAGGCGGCGCTATTTCAATGTTTAGCAGCTTCGTTACCGTCTTCAGCGCCTTCAGCTTTGCCGGAGCAATGAGTGCGACAGGCTCTCTGCACACCGTGATAAACGCGCTGACAAAAGGCGTTAAATCCACATTCCGCCTGGTGGCTACCACGATTGTGACGACATTTACCATCTGTGCCTGCACGGCAAATGGGACCTTGCCGCTGCTGCTGTGCGGTGATGCCTTTAAAGAGGAGTACAAAAAACGAGGGCTTGCGGCAAAAAACCTCTCGCGAACCACTGAAGATGCCGGAACCGTTGTCGAACCGATTATCCCCTGGTCCGCTTCAGGCGTTTATTGCGCCACTATGCTGGGTGTTGCCACACTTGATTATTTGCCCTGGGCAATCCTCTGTTACAGCGGCGTCATCTTTGCGCTACTGTGGGCGGCAACCGGTATTGGCATTGCTAAATATGAGCCTAATGAAGCCACTGAGAATATGGTTGAGCAAAAATCATAAACTACTAAATAGCTAAATATTAGCTATCACCAGGGTAAATTTAATATATCCATCAGATATACATAAACATTCTTCGCTTTTAGCGTTGCTTACACTATTTTCAGAGACTTT
The DNA here is from genome assembly GCF_014104295.1 of Citrobacter sp. RHBSTW-00029. NCBI lineage: Bacteria > Pseudomonadati > Pseudomonadota > Gammaproteobacteria > Enterobacterales > Enterobacteriaceae > Citrobacter > Citrobacter sp. RHBSTW-00029. The sequence goes on along the minus strand of NZ_JABXRT010000001.1, from coordinate 484,786 downwards.
CCAGGAGTCAACAATGTCTTTGTTTGATGATATTGTCACAAGGGATGTTAATTGTCGTAAATACGGGCAATTACAACAGATGTACGGTACCACCGATGTATTACCGCTGTGGATTGCAGATATGGATTTTGCGACACCAGAGCCAATTATGAGCACGCTGCGTTCGGTGGTGTCGCAGCCTGTTCAGGGCTATAACCTGGATTATCCGCAATGGAAAGAGTCCGTTATCCAGTGGTACGCAAAACAATATAATGCAGAGATTAAATCGCACTGGCTGCATTTTGTTCCCGGCGTTATAAAAACCATTGTCATGTCCTTGCTGGCACTTACCCGCACGGGAGACAATATATTAACCTGTACCCCAATATATGACCCCTACCCTAACCTGGTGAAAACCAGCGGCAGGCATTTACTCCAGACCCGCCTTATTGAAAAAGACGGTTGCTATGAATTTGACTGGCAAGATTTCGGCGAGAAACTTAAACAGTGCAAAATGTTTCTTTTTCCCTCGCCACACAATCCTGGTGGAATGGTGTGGTCACGGGAAACGCTTGAAAAAATCAGCCACTATTGCCAGCAGGCTGGCGTCATCATTCTCTCCGATGAAGTGCATAGCGATTTAACCCTGCCAGGTAAGCAACACCTACCCTTTTTTACCCTCGATGACGCAGCAGGGTGTCAGTCAATCGTACTGACCTCTGTTAGCAAGACCTTCAACACGGCGGCGATCCAGGGAGGGATAGCCATTATAAAGAATGATGAACTGCGTCACCGGTTCTATCATTTTCTCGATAACTGTTATCTTGCAGAGACTCACTCACTGCAACAGGCAACGATTTATAGCGCCTATACCCATTGCGGTGACTGGCACCGGGAGTTATTGGATTATCTGGCTGATAACGTGGCATTTGTTAGAAATGAAATCGAAATGCACTGTCCGTTGATCTCGATTGTCTATGGTGGCGCATCCTATTTGCTCTTTCTGAATGCCGAAAAAATGGCGCTTAGCGAGACGCAGCTAAGCGATTTTTTTGTCCATGAAGCCAGACTTGGCCTGTCACCGGGGTCACAATATGGTCCCGGCGGAGAGGGGCACATGCGTCTGAACGTTGGCTGCCCGCGCGCCGTCCTGGTGGACGCAATGAACAGACTAAAAACGGCATACCAGAAACGGCAGAACATGTAACGCAGACCGCTACGCTTGCCCTGCACCGTCAGGGCAACATTGCCCAAAGATAGTGACCGAACTGCTATAAAGTCTTTCCCTTCTGTCGGCTGGTGTTAAACTGGAAAGTGTGATCTTCATCATAACCTGCTTAAACAGAGAAAAGAGACACTGCTATGCAACATATCATTGAGGGCTTCCTCAACTTCCAAAAAGAGATTTTCCCTCAACGTAAGGAACTCTTCCGCAGCCTGGCATCCAGCCAGAATCCTAAAGCGCTTTTCATCTCCTGTTCTGACAGCCGACTGGTGCCAGAGTTAGTGACGCAGCAAGAGCCAGGACAGCTTTTCGTTATCCGTAACGCCGGTAATATCGTACCGTCTTTTGGCCCGGAGCCTGGCGGCGTATCTGCGACCATTGAGTACGCGGTCGTTGCTTTAGGCGTGACGGATATCGTTATCTGTGGTCACTCCAACTGCGGCGCGATGAAAGCCATCGCAGAAAGCCAACCCCTGGATCCGATGCCTGCTGTCGCCCACTGGTTGCACTATGCCGATGCCGCGAAAGCCGTGGTTGAAAAGAAAACCTGGGCTAACGAAATCGATAAAGTGAATGCCATGGTGGAAGAAAACGTGATTGCCCAGTTGAACAACATTAAAACGCATCCTTGCGTGGCTGTTGGCCTGCGTAACAACGCGATTCGTCTGCACGGGTGGGTCTACGACATCGAAAGCGGAGAAATTCGTACTCTGGATAAGAACAGCAAAACTTACGTTTCGCTGGCCGATAATCCACACGTCCATTTCGAGTAAATCAGTACTGGAGCACGGATGCTCTGGCAATCCTCCCACTACGATTTCTGTCAGTAGACAAACATGGCTCTTGCGACTAGCTTTTAAACTAGCCATCAGTGTGGCCGTCGTGGAACCCGCAATAGATTAAGCGATAAAAAGGAGCAGGTACGCATGCGAACGAAAAATAACAGACTGATTAATATGTTATTTTTTCATGAGTCGTGGGATATTATGATCCTGAAAAATAATGGTTCGCATACCTTTCCCACTAACACGCTGGAAATTCTGAACCGCACCCGAGCCCAACAGCTCAAAAAGAAATATACCTTTCAGGCCGATCCTTTCATTATTGAAAAAGACAATAAAGTTTATGTTTTTTATGAAGCACTAAGCTTTCGTAATTCGCAAGGTATTCTGCGCTGCCGTATCCTTGATGCTAACCTGGTTGAGCTTGAGGATGTGAAACTCGACGGTTTTGATAACCTAAAATGCCATTTATCATTTCCTTTTTTATTTTACAGCAACGATCAGCTTTTCATGATCCCGGAGTCTTCAGAAAGGAAAGAGGTTATCTTATTCCAGTCGATAGAGTTCCCTACGCGCTGGAAACAGGTAAAAGTATTAGTACCTGACCAGGCGCTCACCGATAACGTCGTCGTCTCGTTGCATGAAAATCTTTATCTTTTATCCACCACGATGGAAGATGAGTTAGTTATCCATACAGCCAGTGATGTAACCGGGCCATGGCAAAAAATAGTGCCAACGCTTAACCTGTCGAATCAACACCCCCGGGGCGCTGGCGCACCACACTGCGTTGATAATAAACTCTATTTCCTCACTCAGGAATGCACACCAGAGACGTACGGAAAGTCTGTTTATATCAAAGAGCTAATCACGCTTAACGCATCCAGCTTTGATGAGCGTTTGATTGCGCAGATCAATGCCAGCATCAACCAAAGCGAGGGCGTCCACACGCTGAACTTCACCAATAACTATATCGTGTATGACAGTAAGATAAGCAAATTCAGCCTGTTTTCTATACTTAAAAAAATATCTTATAAATGCCGGGTGAAATATCGGAATTTTTACCTTAACCGACGCCACCAATAACGTTTATTTATGCGGTGGCATTAATGAATTAATGATAGTTTGCAAAAAATATATCTGGAGACTGTATGGCAATTTTAGTCACTGGTGGTGCTGGTTATATTGGCTCACATACCGTGCTGACGCTTCTGGAAAGAGGTGATGATGTTGTGGTCATCGATAACCTTTCCAACTCCTCACAAACATCCCTGGACAGGGTTGCGGAACTGACCGGTAAAGCGCCCATCGTTTATATTGCTGATGTGCTGAACAACGATGTTCTGAAAACGATTTTCTCTAACCATAACATCACCGATGTCATTCATTTTGCTGGATTAAAATCAGTTTCAGAATCCATAAAAGAGCCGCTTGCCTACTATGACAATAATGTCACCGGCACGCTGGTTTTACTGCGTGAGATGCTGGCTGCGGGAGTGAAGCACTTTATTTTCAGCTCTTCCGCCACGGTATACGGCAACCCGGAAAGCGTTCCATTAAGTGAACAATCGCCAACCGGTGGTACCACCAATCCGTATGGCACATCAAAATTCATGGTCGAGCAAATTCTGGCAGACTTTTCCCGCGCACAGCCCGATTTCCGAATCACCTGCCTACGCTACTTTAACCCAGTCGGCGCGCATCCATCGGGCAGGATTGGCGAAGATCCGAATGGTATCCCCAACAATCTGGTACCGTATATTTCTCAGGTGGCGATTGGCAAGCTGGAAAGCGTGTCGGTCTATGGAAATGACTATCCAACCCCTGATGGCACCGGTGTGCGTGATTACATCCATGTGATGGATCTGGCAACTGGCCATTTAGCGGCACTGGATTGCCAGGAAAAAGGGGCGGCATACAAAGTCTTCAATCTCGGTACCGGTATCGGGTATTCCGTACTTAACCTGATTGCAGCCTTCGAGAAAGCGGCGCAAACCCGCATTAATTATAAGATTGTGGCCAGAAGGCCCGGGGATATTGCCGAGTGTTGGTCAGACCCGTCGTTAGCACGAAAAGAGTTGGGATGGCAGGCCATCTACACCCTGGATGAAATGATACGCGACACCTGGAACTGGCAAAAAAACAATCCAGATGGCTATCACGTTTAATTTTTAACGATAAGGAGCCTGGTTGCCAGGCTCCTTACTATGGCAGGCTATTTCACCGTTACCGCAGAGACGCGATACCAACCGTTGCTCTGCTTCCCTTCATTGGCAAAGTGAATTCTTGCCGCACCGGTTTTATCCACTATCGCCGTCTCAATAGCATATTTCCCTTTCGGCAGCGTCCCGGGCATCGGCATCGGGTAACTCAGTGAGTACTTTCCGGGCAGCCAGTGACGTATATCTTCCGGGGCATTCCCTTGTGCCACCACCTTATTGGCCTCATCGACCAGACGAAATGCCAGCGTATAGGGCAAGTAAATCGGCGCGTTACCCTCATTATACCAGGTGCTTGTCAGGGTGAATTCTTGTCCACCTTCCCAGACGGACTCGTGGCTCAGAGATGCTAAGCGAAACCGATAGCCCAGTTTTGTCAGTGCTTCGTCGACAATCGGACGATACTCACGGGGCACTGTTCTCGATTTCAGGTTAATCGTACTGGTATGTTGCTTCACCGCCCAGTCAAAAATCCCCTGCACTTCCGCTCGCGTATAGTGAAACGTATTTTTCCAGTCCTGCATGTACGAGCAGATCTCAAAGCTCACTGGCGCATGTTTCCAGGCATCATTAAATCCTGAATAGCTTTTCTGTGCGGCCTGCAGCCGTTGCGGATAATCATCCGCCATATGGTTCCAGGAAGCAGAAAACACGCGGAGATCGCCCAGGCAGTCCGCACGCCAGCCTGCCCCGCGCGCGACCGCATTCGCCAGACTTTGCCCACCACTCATCAGCATGATTTTTGGCGTACTGGGGAAAGCCGTAAAATGCATCGTCACATAGCGGTCCAACTGCGCCGTGGTATAGCGCTCCAGCAATGGCTTCAGCATCGGGAAGTTGCTGTTATGCCACTCTCCCCACGACCCCACCATGCCGATATCCACGAAAGCCAGGTTCTCGTTACCATCATAGCGTTTACCCATCGCGTTCAGCAGGCGCTGGCTATATTCAATAAATAGGGGATCGTCTAAATCAGGGATAAAGGTTTTTTTGTCAGGCGTCCAGGTTCCCTTTACGCCTTTGTTAATCAACCAGTCAGGAATTTGTGAACCGGTTTCCGGCTCAGCAAGCGCCATAAACCGCAGTCCGACGTTCATCGCCGGTCGATGCGCCGCGGCATACTTAAAAGCGTCATCAACCAGTGCAAAATTGTACTGGCCTTCGACAGGCTCAAGGTCACGCCAGTAAAAGCGCTCATATTCAAAGCCGGTGTCGGGATAATCCGGCAGTCCAAGCGTTTCACCATATCCTTGATGAAAACTGGCGACCCCGATACCTGGGTTTGTCAGTGGGCCCGTCAATGCTTTGGGGGTTACGGTCGTTAATGCGGCCAATACCGTCAGCGGACAGAACAGACACAACAGCGCAGAAAACCATTTACACTTCATCGCAGTGACGCCCTCCACAGGTTTGATAACACTAGCGGTCTTTCAGGCTTAACCACCAGTCCCAGATACCAACGTGAAAATGTTGGAATACATCAATACCCAATGCGGATTTGATCATATATAGCGTCAGTAATACGCAGCAGGTGACAAACAGCGTGCCTAGCAGCAGCAAAAAAGTGAGCAACATGGTCGATAAGGTCGACTCCTGACGATGCCGCTGACGTAAGTCTCTGCCGAATAAAAAAACCAGATAAAAGCGTTTACCGAAAAATGGAAAACTTCTGCGAATATCGATCCGATGTCTTGATGCCAGAGTGCTGGCGACGATCGCTTTCTCGATCCCGTCTTTTTGTTCCGGAGTCAGTCCCTCCGATATATGCTCATCAAGTTGCGCATAAAATCGTTCGATGACGGGGGGGCGATTCTGAGGACTGGTCAAAATTAACCTATATCTTTATCAATTGAGTGATAGACATTGACTGTTTTTCTGGCAATTTCCTGCCAGTCATAATTTTGCAAATAGACACGATAGTCCACGCTATTTGCGCTGGCCCAGGCGGTTAATTTCTCAGCAAGGCTGGACAATGAGCCGACCCGAAAATAGGCCTCAGACGGCAACTGCACTTCCAAATTTGCGGGAATGTCGCTCACCACCGCCGGAAGGGAATACGACATCGCCTCCAGAAGTGCAATCGGTAGCCCTTCATGGTAGGAAGGCATAACGAACAGCCTGGCCTGCGAAAACACCGCCTGAAGTTCATCTCCCCTTAAAAATCCGGTCATCACCACGCCAGGGGTATCAGCGGCAAGTTGCTTGAGTCGAATACTGTATTCCGTTGGGTGATCTGCATCGCCAATGAGCACTAGCGGCTGTTGCAAACCACTTAGTTTGTACGCGGAGATGGCATCATGCATCCCCTTTTCTTCCACAAACCGTCCGACCACCACGAAATAGTTTTTCGCCTCGAGTCCAAAGCGGGAAAGCGTGGCATGAAGGGTTTGATCTGACAACGGACGGGGCTTATTGACGCCGTTGAAAATCAAATGCGCATCATAGCGAGCATGCTTTTTCTGAATCAGTTGGTTAATAACCTCAGAAATCACTATCACCTCATTGGCATATCTCACCGCCCAGCGTTCACCCAGCAGCAATATTTTTTTGGCGACGAATCCCCATTTTTGACGATCGTAATCAGGTCCGTGGTGGGTAAAAACCACCTTCTTACCTAACACGCGTAATAATGGGATCACCAAACCCGGTCCTATCGCATGGACATGCACAATATCAGAACGGTCGACACAGGTTCTAAACGCCGCTAAAACGGAATGCACAATCGCTTCCAGTGACCGTTTTTTGGGAGCCCATAGCGCATAGGTCTCAACTTTCTTATAAGAAGATCGTTTGTAGCTAACATACGGCGAGCGGGCGATCACACAAATATCAACGTCAAACTGTTGTTTAATCGCCGGATAAAGATTCTGGCAGTGGGTTTCCACACCGCCCAATACATCCGGAATACCGCGGGTACCAAAAACCGTTATTTTTTTACTCATTCTATGGCCTGCCCAGAAGTTCTTTATATAACGCCTGTAAGGTATCCATATGTTTGCTAAGCGCATATTTTTCACTCAGGCGTGCGCGCCCCCGTAAGCCCATGACACGAGCTTTATCCGGGTCATCAACCAGAGTATCCATCGCCTTCGCCAGTTCCTGCGCATTACCCGGCTCAAATAAAACCCCTTCAATACCGTCACGTATTTGTTCGGGGATCCCGCCAATGCGCGCCCCGATCACCGGTTTCGCGAAAGACATCGCCTCCAGCACCGCCATTGAGCAGTTTTCATAACATTCAGAGGGGAGGATCACCACACGGGCATGCTTAATGAGCTGATTGAGGGCATCCCCTTGTTGTACATAACCTAAAAACTCAGCTTCCGGGTATTTCGCCACTAACTCGTCATGCAACGGACCGTGCCCCACTATTTTCAGCGGAGCCGGGTTACGCACTTTCTGATGAGCGGCCAGCAACGTTGCCACACCCTTTTCACGGCTCAGGCGGCCGAAGTACAGTATATAACCGTCATCGACGACCTCATCGATGGGCTGGCTATCATCAACACCATTGACGATCACATCGATTCGTGATTTCGGCAACGTGCGGAGTAACACGCCGCGTAGAAAGACGCTCGGTGAAACAATGACATCCAGAGCCTGATAATTTTGGGCAATGTATTGCCAGGTCGCTTCTAACGAGAGCAGCAAGCTTTTAGAGGCAGAGCCTTCCTGGCAGCGATAGCGGAAGGCATTGAAAACGGTACCGGTGATACAGGCATCACACACCTTCCCATCGCGTAACATGGAGTATGCAGGACAGACAATCTTATAGTCGTGCGCCGTCAGCACCGTTTTACAGCCAAAATTGCGCGCCACTTTAATCAACGCCGGCGTCAACTGATGGTAAATATTATGAAAGTGAACGATATCAGGGCGTTCTTTTTGTAAAAGCGCCAGCATTTTTTTGCAGGCCTGGGTGTTATGAATAAAGTTAACCGCGGTTTTGATGCCCCCCAACAGATTACTCTCTTTATGGTAATCGACATTGCTGACGAAATAATCCGCATAATCAGAGGGGAAATTTTTCTCATGCTGCATGGAAAAATCAATGACCTGCACACCAGCCTGTTTCAGCATGTCGCGTTCTTGAAAATAAACCGTTTCCGCGCCGCCTTTGATGAAAAAAAACTTGTTAACTAATAATACTTTCATGGCGCCTGCCCCGGTTATTCATTAATGATTTTATTGCTGGGCGGAGTCAGCGGATCGCGTACCGGATAAAAAATACCTTTGATCAACCCCGCTGAACGTACGATTAAATTAATAACGCTTTGCAGCCCATCTGTTAACGAGCGGTTTTGCACAATCTTCAACAAGGCAAATGCCAGTAAGGGTAGAAGCGCAACGGCAAACACGTTGATATTAAAGGTGAGCAGCGCAACAAATAAGAGAATAAGGTAGAGCGCAAATACCGCCTCATTCCTCACGATGTTGAATGACTGGGAAAACCAGGGTTTCCCCCAACTACAACGCAAAAGCTCACCCGGAGCCTGGTAATAACCGCTGGTCCAGCGGCGCGCCAGCATCTTAAACGTCGACAGCGTGTGTGACGTATGGCTGAAGTAAGGAATATCCAAACGCCGCAGTTTATAACCCGCTTCGATTAAACGCAGACCCAGCTCAGCTTCTTCATAAGCGTGCAAATTACGGTTGGTCAGATAACCAATTTTTTCAATTGCCGACCGACGATACAGTCCACCGCCTCCCAGATGATCGCTATCGCCAAGAGGATAGATTTTATTGATCCGCTGCTTACGAGACTTAAACTCATAGTTAACGGCATCATCCATTTCGACGGTACCGGCCACCCCGGCATAGTCCGGTTCCGCCTGCAAAAAGGCAACAGCCTGGTCAATGAAGCCATCTTCCAGCTCCATATCTCCATCCATCAATAATAAATATTCCCCTTCGCTGTACAGATAGCCCAACTGATGGCCCACCCCACAACAGCGATCGCCTGGATCGGTGAGTGACACTACCGTGACGCCTTTATTGGCTGCCAACTGCTGGGTGTTATCTGTCGACAGACTGTCAGCCACAATAATTTTATGCGGATACCCGACCAACTGACGCCGAATGCTGTCGATCGTTTTCTCAATGCCTTTAGATTCGTTGAGCGTCTTAATACTCACTGAAATAAATGGCTTATTGTCCATACCATCCCCCTGCACTGCGAAGTACGGTTCGACGAATCACTAAGCTCGCCCCCAGCGATAAATAGAACAGGAACTGTAACATCGGCGTAATCATCAATATCTGGCTGTAAGGTAAGCTGATTAAACAACTGATAGCGAAAGCGTTAAACGCGGGCGCAAAGCTCAGTAACTGCAGATCCTGTTTATCCAGCTGTTCAAGCATCAATACTGGTTTTGGCTGACATACTTTCAGAATATAAATAAACAAGCCAATAAACAGCAGCGTGCCAATAATGCCAACTTCCCACAGCAGCATACTCAGCGCAGTCGAGTCTAAAATCAGGTTATAGATAATGTTCAAAAACCCAGGGGAGACCGTACTACCACTGTTTGTGGCATTAAGCCCATAGCCAAATAATGTGCCCGACAGTCCCCATAGATCGTTATTTTTTAACCAGAACAGAAACGTTGTGAAACGCCCCAACTCTCCGGTCGACATGATGTAGTTCGGATCAAAGATATAGCTCAATGAATCAATAAAAATGCTTAATGAGCCTTTTGTCGGATCGCTGCCAAAAGCGGAAGAGTAGTACCAGGCCAATATCATAATCGACAGGCCGATGAGCACCAGCATTCCTGCCACAATGATAAATAACGTCTTCAGGTTTACCTTACTGACATCTTTAACATAGCTCGGCGATATCCACACCCATGCAAGAAATATCGGTGACAGCAGGATGACAAACTTGACCTCGCCAATGATGCATAACCCTATTCCAAGGATGATATGCAGCGCTGCGGATTTAAACGTCGTAAGCCCATGCTTATATTCAGAGAGTTTCAGCAACATAATTAACAGGCAAAATAACCCCATCGCCGCCGTATTGCCGCCACCCATTGGATCTCCGCCGAATGTTCCGACCACGGAGTCCCATTTTTCATCTTCCCCGCGTACGGCCACACGCTGAGGAACAACCAGCAAAACCTGATAAATCATCACCGGGATTTGCGCATAGAACACCCAGTACAGATAGCGCGTCGCCCGATATATCTGCGATTCACGGCAAAAACCCAACAGCAAACAAACCATCACCAGCGATAACGCGATTTCGTTTTTGAAGGCCACAATTGCCACGGTGACCCCGCCCTGAATCAGGGTCGATGTTCCCGCCAGCACCAGAAAGGAAAAATACAGCGCAAGGATAATGGTTTCCTGTGCATCCAGACGCAGCGCCCCATCTCGCGTCTGCATCACCAGTAATCCCACCATCAGCAATGTCAGGAAAAACGGGATCCACAACACGGACTGCATGCCGGTGAAATACTGCACCAGACCACACAGGATCAGCGTTATAAAGGTGTAGACCTGTAAATAATTTCCGGTATTCAGTGTCATGGCGTCACCGGCTTGTTTTTCAGGAGATTGGCCCGCTTGTTCATTTTCAGGTAAATGAACGCATAGCGAATAAATGTCAGTGAAGAGAACAATATTACTGACGCCGCATAATCATGGTAAAAATAGGGAACGACCACAAACGCCAGTAGCACAATCGCCAACTGTTCAAGTTGGATACGCAGAAAATAGCGGTGCGAGCCAAAAATAAGCTCAATCACCGTTAAAGGACTTATCGCCAGCGCCGGGAACAAATAGGGCAGCATGTAGCGCGACGTCTCAATGGAGTTAATCCAGTCTTCGCTAAAACCCAGGCGCATCACAATGGGATAGAAAATAAAGACGCCTAAGGTACAGACAACCCCCAGCACTAGCAGCAGCATACGCACCTTCGTATACTCCTGATAATTGAAGGTGTTATTTCTAAAGTCGATGGACCATTTAGAAAAAATGGTATTGCGTACCGCGTTGCCGATAATCACTACCGGTGCCAGACAGAACCGGCTTACAACGGAAAAATACCCCGCCGTCAGCGCCGAAAACCAGAAGTTAATCAGCATAATAGGCAAGTTACTGCTCGCCATTGCCAGCACCTCAGCACTACCAACTTTAGTGATATGATGAATATTCTGTTTAAAAAATCGTAAATTACTTGCCGGGCGCAAATGCTGCGACGTCACCGAACGAATATCAAACGAATGAAAAATACAGCTAGTGGTCAGCAAAATCATGGCGCAGGCCCACGACCAGTAAAATGTCTGTACCTGGTGCGTGAGCAGTACCGAGAGCACCACCACCACGGAGACAGAAATACGCTGAAAGATTAGAAAATAAAAGTTGGCTGTCCGCAGCGATAAGTTTTCCGATATTAACGCCCACGCCGTTGAAAGCGTCAGCAAATAGAGAAACAGTATGTTCTGGTGAAACAACCACGCGGTCAGGACGGCATACGGTAACGCAATGAGCGCGCTTTGCAGCAAACAGAACACCACATTTTGCGCCAGCTCGTCATCCTGCTGTTTGGGAATCAACAGCTGTGAGGCAAAGGTACACACCTGTGCCCCCACCACCGCGATACTGTAGTTGAGCGCATACAGCCCAACCTCTGCCATATCGTACTTATGTGAGATCAACCAGATAGACAGCGCACCAATCAGCTGCGAAACGACTGATGAACTGGCTATCGTAGAAGCGCTCTTCAGTAAACTCATACACGACCTGGCGTAGTCATCAGTTGGTCAGTATTGAAGTTCAATGAGCGCAACCCTTCCTGCGTTTCAAGGTTTTTTTCTTCGACCGCATTCAACACTGCGCCAATCACCACGCCCTGATAATCCTCAATCTTATCCAGTGCGCTGGCGATATTCTCCGCAGAACCGGTTCCGGCTTTCACGATAAAGATAACCCCATCAACGGCTCGTTTGATCAGTTGGATATCCTGACTTTGATTCACCGCTGCAACGTCAATAATAATGCGTTGATACTGCGACTTCAGTTCGCGCATCACGGGTTCAACGCGCTCTGACGACAGCATCAGTAACGAGGAAATAGTCGTCTTACCGTGGGGAATGAAATCAAGATTTTCAGTGATCTTAACCCGTACCTTTTCAAGTGGAGCCTCTCCCTGCAACAGCTCCGCCACACCAGCAGAAGTCGCTGATGCCAGTTCAGAAGACAGGCCGTTGGTATTGAAGAAATCAGCATCAATAAGCAACGTTTTCTGATCGAAGCTGAATGAACTGGCCAACAGATTCGCCAACAGGGAGCGCCCTTCACCCTGCTCCGCCGAAGTAATAGCGACCGTCTGCAGCGATCGATTATCCAGCATAATTCGGGTGCGAATACCGTGGATGATATCGGCATTCAGCGGGTTCTTCAGTATCATATCCCGAACCTGCGCGCGTCCCGAAGTGCCGGTAAACCGACGAATTTCGCCCAATGGCTCGACATTGAGACGTTTCTTCAGACGGCTCAGGGTACTAATTGAATTATCCATTGCCGCTTTGACGATGAAATACATGATGCTGAATACCACAACCAGCATCACCACCATCACGAGCAGCAACGATTTATTCGGCTTAGACGGCTTTAACGGGGGAACGGCTGGATCATACAGCACCGCATCCGCATTAACCCCGGACAGCGACAATTCCTGAGTCCGCTGATAAAGCGTCTTATACAGATCTTCCATTTTATCTAACGCCAATTTTTGGCTGTTCCAGGCATCCCGTTTTGATGCCATCTTCTGGAAGATCTCTTTTTGCTCAGCAACCTGCTGCTGGTAATTCTTTTCATCGGCCAGCGCAGCCAAATACTGCTGACGTAAGCCAAGTTTTAACTCACCCAGTACCCGACCCGTTTGATTTTGGATTGATTGCACATCGGCTTCTGCTTTTAAAATATTGGCACTTTTAGGCCCATACACTTTGCGCAGTTCCGACAACGTGCGCTGCGCCTGAATCAGCGCAATGCGTAAATCCTGAATTTGCGCATGATCAGAAACTGATGGCAGCGAAATGATATCGCCTGAAGATTTCCCTCGGCTATTTACTTCATTATAAACAGACTCCGCGGCGACACGGCGTTGGGTCGCATCGGCAAGACGGTTGGTCACAATGCTTAACTGCTCTGTTTCAAAACCATCAATACCACGGAAGGTCAGCAGCCCAGAGTTTTTCAGGTAGCTATCCATTTCCTCTTTTTGTTTCGCTATCGATTTCTGAATCTCTTCCATTTTTTCAAAGTTGAGATTGCGAGCCTGCTCTGCTTTCAGGCGCTTTTGTTCTACCGTGTAGTTGATAAAGGCCTGAGCGACACCATTGGCTATCTCAGCTGAAAGTTGAGGCGAGGAAGATTCATAAGAAATAGAGGCCAGATTAGTGGTACGGATACCGATGACCTTCAGATCTTTCGACAATGTTTTCAGCGCCTGATCAACCCTCAGTTGCTGATCTTCACTACCAGAGCCGGGCTTCACCCCGGTAAAATCCGGTTTTTCATCCAGCTTCAGATCGCGGACCGCCTGCTCGAGGATAATGCGTGACTGCATCAGCGCATATTGCGTTTCGTAATATCCACTACGCGTTGAATCAAAACCATCCACCTGTGGAAACGGCGAAACGTTATCAGCTTGTGCCTTAATCAGCACCGTCGCCGTCGAGACATATTTTGATGACATCATGCTGATCAAGGGATACGCCACTACCCCGGCAATAATGCCGGCCAGCGCGATTTTCCAGGCATTCTTTTTCAGTTCTTTGGCAAAGCGGGAGAAATCGACGGAGTTTTCTCGTTGCTTGCCGTTTTCCACTATAGATAGTTTCATCGTTAGAAGAACCCCATGCCAATAATCACGACATCCCCAGGACGAACAGAGTGCGTTAAATCAACATTCTCAAGTAGCTGATTACTACCGGAGAGGCGAATGTTGATATCTTTGCGATCTGCACGGTCAGTAAATCCTCCCGCCTGAGCAATAGCTTTCTCTACGGTAAGTCCCGGCTCCCAGGCGAATCCATTCGGGCTTTTTACTTCCCCTGACACGTAGAATTTGCGGAACTCGGCAAGACTCACGGTCACCATGGGATTAACCATGTACCCGTTGCGCAAGCGTTGAGTTAATTCAATATTCACCTGTTCTGGTGTTTTATCTTTTAAACCCAGCACGCCGATATAAGGGAAGTTTATTGTTCCACTCTTATCCACGATAAATTTCATCGTCATTTCGGGTTCCCCGTAAACAACGATATTGACAGTATCCCCCGCCCCAATTCGGTAATCCTCTGCCACCGCAGCAGGATCGTCCATTAATGGTGGCCTGGACGTTGTGCATCCGACCAACAGGATACTGAATAGCAAAAACGCGCACAGTTCTATTATTTTCATTTTAGATCTGAACCTTAGCTTTAAGCATAATCATAGAATTATCATAACCCAACGTTCTAATGACTTCCTTACTGTCGTCGGGACCGATATAAAACGAATCAGTATCCTTATTTGAATTCAAGGTATCTAATTGATATTTAATCTCAAAATTGACAGACGGCGTGTAGTCATAGCTCATGGTTACACTAAATACACCATTTTTATCATGTCGATCCTTGTTCTGTTTTTTATAGTCTTCCGTGGTGTATGAGTAGTCCAGCAAAGTAGAAAAACGATTGCCCAGCCAGAAATGCTGGTAAGAAATCCCATACTCAGTCACTAAGATATACCCCCCAACTTCCGAGGGATCTTTAATACTTTGAGCAGAATGGGCGGTGAAGACTGACTGATTTAACGGCTTCCACTCCCCCTTTATATCCCAGTTTAGACCATTAAAATCACTCGAGTTTGCGGCATTTTCAAATGTTTTGTACAGCCATGAAATATTCATGTCGACGTTGGTTTTCCCCGTCAACTGCGATTTCAGACCGTAAAGCAAATAGTATTCATTACTGTCTTTTTCTGAGTTGTTATCATAGTGACGCTGATTAGTAATAAAACTATAGCGAAAGCGCGTTCTGGAGGTGTATTGGTCAAAAATTTCAGCCACCAGACTATTTTCATGCCATTCCTGCTGCTGAATATAATTGTAAAAATCCGGGCTGGTATCCTGCACATCCGAGGTATTCCCGAACGTCAGTTTTTTATACAACAGTGCCAGTTCCGCTTTGCCGCGTCCATCTGGTGCGCCATAGCTATAGCGCAACTCACTGTTGATAAAATTATTCGTCAGCGGAGAGTTAATTCCATACTGGCGGAACTGGTTCGGCAAAAAGCCCTCTGTGATATCGCGGCCGCGAGATTCATGCCCAATTGAATCTTCCAGATTCAGGGTTAAGCCGTGCATTTGCCCATAACGCCAGGCACCGTTAAAACGGAAAAAATGGTCGTTATAGTTATCGGCAGAATCGCTTGAGTAGTTACGATAATCGCCTGAATACATTAGCAAATACTTATCCTGTCCGCGCTCACCGATCATACTAAACACAGGTGCCGCGCTCTGGAACGCTGAACCTATCGCATCGCGGTTATGGGGCTGATAAGTTACGTTATCATCATAACCGTAATCCACAGCAGCTTGGCCCTGGAAGTCGATCCCCGCAAAGCCAATGTGTGATTTCGGTGTTAGATCAGCCCATGCGGACTGCGATATCACGATTCCGGTAATAACTATTAATTTAGTATGCATTCTTACCGACAAATCCTTTGAAAATAGTTTTAATAATAATTTTTATATCCAGCCATAACGACCAGTTTTGAATATATTCAATATCATACTGAACGCGCTTTTCCATCTTATAAAGTGCATCGATTTCCCCACGGAAACCGTTAATCTGCGCAAGCCCGGTGATCCCCGGCTTAACTTTATGGCGGATCATGTAATTTTCGACCTGTTTGCGGTACTGTTCATTATGCGTAACCGCATGAGGTCTGGGACCGACAATAGACATACTTCCCTGCAATACATTAATGAATTGCGGGAGTTCATCAAGAGAGGTGCGTCGCAAGAAACTACCAAATTTTGTCACGCGCGGATCATTCTTAGTGGCCTGGATAACCGTATCGGAATTCTCCATAACTCGCATCGAGCGAAACTTCCATACCTTAATTTTTTGTCCGCTCAGGCCGTATCGATCTTGTTTGAAAAACACCGGACCACGGGAGGTAAGTTTAATACCAATAGCTATCGCTAACATCAGTGAGGAGATCATCACCATAATGATGCTACCGAGAATCAGGTCTTCCGCACGTTTAATAAATGAACCGGCCCCTTCAAACGGTGAGCTAAAGATGCCAATGGTTTGCAGGTTGTGGATCGAGCGCAGCTTGGACATATTGTTACTGTAGGTATAAAAATCAGGAACAATATAGGTATCTACCGTGGTATCCGACATCATGGCCAAAAAGTGACGAATACGATGTAATGCCACCATCGGCAATGCGATATAGATCTCGTCGATATTCCCTTGCTTAGCCTCTTCAACCAGATTAATGACAGGACCGCGAAAGGGACTTTTTATCTTATCCACGATATCACCACAGCGGGACAACGCGCGTTCATCATAAAAAGCCAAATCTAATTTGATATTGGAGTATTCAGCTATCAATGCATTTTCTGCTGCCACGCCGTTGTCGGTAAGACCAATAATCGCCACACGAATGTTTTTTTTCGTTGAATATTTAAAAATGAAAAAACGAATAAAATAAAGAAAAGGTAAAGGAATGAAATACCAGTAAACAATAGGGGATAAAAATGACGGTGTCAGACTTGTCAGGTATCCAAGTGACTCCGGTTCGGCCACCGTCATGCTGATCACTTCGTTGAACGAGATTGCCAGCAGCGTACAGAAAAGCAGCCGTTTTTGGTTACGTATGCCGATGGTTTTTATCTTCTGCTGGTACATTTTTGTGTATTCAGCAAGCAACAGGAAAAACACTGAGAAGAGGATGCTAAGAATGACAATGGTCTTAAACGGCACCATATTTAACAGATGGGCGCTAAAAATTAACGTAATATTGATTACAATAAAATCGACCAGCTTTAAAAAGACTGGATATCCTTGACTGCTAATCTTTAGCGAATTTTTAAGCATATCTCAGCCCATTATTTATTGATATTTAATTGTTTTTTTCTCTTTTCATGTTGCTAATTATATCACAAGTCTAAAAAACGCAATGGTACATTGTCAGTAAATGTAAAAAATAATGTTGACTAGTGTGACTATCACCCACGTTCCATTTATATCATTATGATTTTTATCATTAATTTATGAATGAACGTTTTATCGCCACCGCCAAAAAAGATGAGAATTTACAACACAACCGTTATTGACAGATAGCATTTTGTAGACTATGAAAAGCCGTTATATGTATGACGAATAGCATAAATCGTTTCTCTTTTTCCCCTAAATAGCCGTTGAAATTAATTAACTGCACCGCAATACAAATAAAATCAATAAATCACTTTCCGTTATTATTAATAATGATCGGCTTTCTTATCTGTAATTTTCTTAAGAATAATCTGCACCAGTGAAATAAAGATATCAGTTCGTGATGCTTAAAAATCGTACTCGTACGCTCAGTCCTCCTAACGTATCGCTGCGCGACAACTGCGGGTGTGTACGGTGTAGACGCGCAATATCGTTGACCAGAGCCAGGCCTATCCCTGCCCCCGGGACGTTGCCGACGTTATCCAGACGATGAAAGGGCTGTAACGCCTGATGCACCTGTTGTGCATCAATACCTGGCCCGCTATCTTCAACCACCAGCACCACAGCTTCTCCCTCGCACATTAAACGCGCCGTCACCACGCCCTGCGCTGGCGTATATTTCAGCGCATTATCCAGCAGATTTCCGCACAGTTCACCGAGTAGCACCTCATCCCCTTCAATCCACAGCGCCTCCTGCTTCCCTTCATACCCCAGATCGATAGCTTTACTGCGCGCCTGCGCCAGACGGGTAAAACAGCTGGTTTGCACCACGTCATACAGATTAACGGGCGAAAAGTGCCTTTCCCCTTGCTCTTTACGCTTCACCGCTGAAAGCTGTAACAACCTTTCCGTCAGTTGAATAGTGTTATCCAGCGTTGAACTCATCGCCTGTAAGCTTTCATACCATTGCTGCGGTTGTGGGCTCGCCAAAGCCACTGCCGCCTGCGTTTTTAGCACTGCCAGTGGTGTTTTGAGCTGATGGGAAGCATCTGCGCTGAAGCGTTCCTGGCGGGAGATAAGCCCTCGCAGTCGATCGATATAGCGGTTGAACGCGACAATCAGCAAACGGGTTTCCGACCACGGCAGCAGCTCAGGCAGCGGCGTCAGTAGCCCCGGCTCACGACGCACCATCAGCGAAGACAGCTGGCGCATCGGGCGTAACACCCGGCGCAGCAGCCAGCCGACCAGAACCAAAGTGAGCAGCACCAGCAGCCCTTGTGAAACCCACGAGGAAAACAGCAGCTGTCGCGCCAGATAGCGCCGCGATTGCAGCGTTTCGGCGACATAAATTTCAGCCATGCCGACAATACCGCCCTCATTGACCGGCTGGAGCAGGCGTGCCACGCGGATCGCCTCACCGCGATATTCCGTGTGATAAAACCACGCTAACGCCGGATACAGCCGGGTACGCGAGGTCGCGGGCGGCATGGCCGGTAAATCGTCATAACCCGAGATAACCTTCCCCGCCGGATCGACCACCTTGTAATACAGCCTGTCGTTCATGTTCAGTTCAAAGCTGTCCAGTACCACCCACGGCACGTTGACTTCCAGGTGTTTATTGCGCACCACCAGCCGCTCAGAAACCGTTCTGGCCGATGAGAGCAGTGTCCGGTCATACGCCTGCGTCGCGGCCTGTAATGCGCTAACGTAGCTGTTAAACGCCGAGAGTCCCCACAGCAACAGCAGCGGTAGCCCCAGAAACATCAGCAGTTGCAGGTACAACGACTGGGGCTTAACCCATCTCATCGCAGCGTTCCAGCACATAACCCAGGCCGCGCAGCGTGGCTATACGCACGTCGCTCCCTTGCAGTTTCTTCCGCAACCGATGGATATACAGCTCAATGCTTTCGGGGCTGACCTCATCGCTCAAACTGAACACCTGCTCAAACAACTGTTGACGTGAAACCGGACGCAGTCGACGGTACATCAGGACTGTCAGTAGAGCCTGCTCACGCGGCGTAAGCGCCAACGGTTGTCCTTGCAACAGAAAGTAACCTTCATCATGAAACGCTAACTCCCCCAGTTGCTGTATCCCTTGCACCTGGCCTGCGCTACGCCGCAGCAAGGCCCGCAGCCGGGCATCAAGCTCTTCAAGCTCAAACGGCTTAGCCAGATAATCATCGGCCCCGACGTTCAGTCCCTTCACCCGATCGGCTACCGCGCTGCGCGCCGTCAGCAACAAAACCGGCAGCGTCTGCCCGCGTTTGCGTAGGCGCTGGACGACTTCCAGACCATCCAACCCCGGCATGTTGATATCCAGTACCGCCAGCGCGTAGGTTTCACTGTGTAAAAGATGATCGGCCGACTGGCCATCAAACACGCAGTCAACGGCAAAACCGTTTTGCACCAGCGCTTTCTCCAGCCAGTGAGCTAACTCACGGTTATCTTCCGCTAATAAGAGACGCATATCACATCCTGTAAAGTTTCTGCCGCATTGAAAGGGAATTGAAAGGTTAATGTTTTAACAATCACGCAACCGAACTGCTACACATCGGCTCACATAATCACAAAAATCTTCTTCCGTACCCGAAAATCCGGTTTTCCGGCGTGAGGATAAACAATGAAAAAACAATTACTTCGTACCCTTACTACAAGCATTTTATTGATGAGTACTTCTGCTTTAGCCGAACAAGCGCCATCGCGCACCGAATGCATTGCTCCGGCAAAACCCGGCGGTGGGTTCGACCTCACCTGTAAGCTGATTCAGGTGAGCATGATGGAAACTGGCGCCATCGAAAAACCGATGCGCGTGACCTATATGCCCGGTGGCGTGGGTGCCGTGGCCTATAACGCTATCGTCGCGCAACGTCCTGCCGAAGCCGGAACCGTCGTGGCCTTCTCCGGCGGCTCCCTGCTAAATCTGTCGCAAGGTAAATTCGGCCGCTATGGCGTCGATGACGTGCGTTGGCTGGCAAGTGTAGGCACTGACTACGGCATGATTGCCGTGCGTAGTGATTCCCCCTGGAAGACGCTGAAAGACCTGCTGACTGCCATGGAGAAAGATCCCAACAGCGTGGTGATTGGCGCGGGTGCTTCTATCGGTAGCCAGGACTGGATGAAGTCGGCGCTGCTGGCGCAAAAAGCCAACGTTGATCCGCACAAAATGCGCTACGTCGCCTTCGAGGGGGGTGGCGAACCGGTGACCGCGTTGATGGGCAATCACGTCCAGGTGGTTTCCGGCGATCTCAGTGAAATGGTGCCCTATCTCAGCGGCGACAAGATCCGCGTACTCGCGGTGTTCTCTGATGAACGTCTGCCGGGCCAGTTAGCCAATGTCCCTACCGCCAAAGAGCAGGGCTATGACCTTGTTTGGCCGATTATTCGTGGCTTCTACGTTGGGCCAAAAGTGAACGATGCGGATTACCAGTGGTGGGTTGATGCCTTTAATAAGCTCCAACAGACCGACGAATTTAAAAAGCAGCGTGATCTGCGTGGCCTGTTCGAGTTCAACATGAGCGGTAAGCAACTCGATGACTACGTGAAGAAACAGGTCACCGATTATCGTGAGCAGGCAAAAGCCTTCGGTCTGGCGAAATAAGCCCGGGGGCAAAGATGATGAGCGATCGTATTTTCGCGGGTATCTGGCTGTTGCTCTGTATAGCCGGGCTGTTCGTGGCCTGGCAAATCAGCAGCGAATACAGCTATGAACCCGTTGGGCCGCGTCCCTTTCCGCTTGGCATTATTAGCTTGATGCTCTTGTGTGCCGTCGCGCTGCTGTTGCGCCACCCGGACACCATCAGTTGGCCTCGCCGCCACGTGCTGAAAAAGTTGCTCACGATGGTGATTGTGCTGCTGATGTACGCCTGGGGGTTTGAATGGTTGGGCTTTCCCATTGCCACTGCCATTCTCACCGTGGTGATTGGCATGCTGTTCGGCGCAACCATCCCGGCAGCGGGCATTTCCGGTTCGGTTCTCGGCATTCTGTTGTGGTACGCCTTCGACCGACTGCTTGACGTCACCTTACCACTCGGCGCCTGGCTGGGTTAACGGAGAAACGATGGATACCTGGATTTATCTTTCTCAGGGTTTCGCAGTGGCGATGACGCCGGAAAACCTGGTTATTGCCTTGATCGGCTGCTTTGTCGGCACCATCGTTGGGTTGCTGCCGGGCCTGGGGCCGATCAATGGCGTGGCGATCCTGCTGCCGCTGGCCTTCGCTTTGCATCTCCCTGCGGAATCTGCGCTGATCCTGTTGGCGACTGTTTATATCGGCTGCGAGTACGGCGGACGCATCTCCTCTATCCTGCTCAATGTTCCTGGCGATGCGGCAGCCATTATGACCGCCCTTGACGGCTATCCAATGGCCCAACAGGGACGCGGCGGCGTGGCGCTTTCTATCTCAGCGGTCAGTTCTTTCTTCGGTTCGCTTATCGCTATCGGCGGC
The DNA here is from genome assembly GCF_014104295.1 of Citrobacter sp. RHBSTW-00029. Lineage (NCBI taxonomy): Bacteria > Pseudomonadati > Pseudomonadota > Gammaproteobacteria > Enterobacterales > Enterobacteriaceae > Citrobacter > Citrobacter sp. RHBSTW-00029. The sequence continues at coordinate 462,974 of NZ_JABXRT010000001.1, read as the reverse complement.
ATCATTCTGTTTGCCCCGGCGTTAGCACAATGGTCACTGTCATTCGGTCCTGCAGAATACTTTGCCTTAATGGTCTTCGCCATTGCCTGTCTCGGCAGCATGATGGCGCAGAACCCACTGAAATCATTTCTGGCAGCGCTTATCGGTCTCGGACTCGCGACCGTCGGCGTAGACGCCAACACCGGGGTTTATCGCTTCACCTTTGACAGTGTTCATCTCTCCGACGGTGTGCAATTTATCGTGGTAGTGATTGGGCTGTTCTCTGTCTCAGAAATATTATTAATGCTGGAACATACCAGCAGTGGTCAGACGCTGGTGCGTAAAACGGGCCGTATGTTGTTCAACGCCAAAGAAGGCGCGCAGTGCGTAGGGGCCACCCTGCGTTCATCGGTGATTGGCTTTTTCGTCGGCGTCCTGCCCGGCGCCGGGGCCACCATCGCCAGTGCTATCACCTACATGACCGAGAAGAAGCTCAGCGGTAACAGCGACAGCTTTGGCAAGGGGGACATTCGTGGTGTTGCCGCACCTGAGGCGGCCAACAATGCCTCGGCCTGTGGCTCGTTTATCCCAATGCTGACGCTCGGCGTACCAGGTTCGGGCACCACGGCGGTAATGATGGGTGCGCTGACGCTGTACAACACCACGCCAGGCCCGGCAATGTTCACCGAACAACCGGATATCGTCTGGGGACTGATCGCGGCGCTGCTGATTGCCAACGTGATGCTGCTGGTGATGAACATTCCGTTAATCGGTCTGTTCACCCGCATGCTGACCATTCCGCTGTGGTTCCTGGTTCCGGCCATTGCGGCGGTTTCGGCGGTCGGCGTGTATGCCGTCCACAGTACGACCTTCGATCTGGTACTGATGGTCGGTCTCGGCGTACTGGGATACATTTTGCGTAAAATGCACTTCCCGATGTCTCCGTTAATTCTCGGATTTGTGCTCGGGGAAATGCTGGAGCAGAACCTGCGTCGCGCCCTGTCCATCAGTAATGGCAGCATGGATATTCTGTGGGCCAGCGGCGTGGCGAAAGTCCTGCTGGTGATGGCGGTCATGGTTATCGTTATCCCGCCAGTACTGCGCCTGATCCGCAAACGCAACAATAAGCCGCAGGTGGACATCGGCTAACAAATTGCCGGATGGCGGCGCTATTGCGCCCTATCCGGCCTACAATTTGGCTCGGTTGTAGGCCGGATAAGCGCAACGCCATCCGGCATTTTTATTTTCCGCGCAGCCCCAGCGTTCCTTCCAGCACATGTTCAACAAACTGCGTCAGCTTGGGCAGTGGACGCAAATCCTGGCGCCACAACAAATGAATTGGCCGCGGCTCTGGCGTAAACCCCTCCAGCACCCGGACCAGCCGACCATTCGCGAGCTCTTCTGCCAATAAAACCTCTGGTTGTAACAGCAGCCCGGCTCCCGCTACCGCCGCCATACGCAGGCCGTGGCCATCATTACAGCGTAGAATCGCATCACGTTTCCACCTGACCTCACCCGCCACACCCGGCAGTTTCCATTCATTACGTGCCGTCCACACGGTATGCGACAAACACAGATGATCCACCAGATCCACGGGCGTTCGAGGAGTGCCGTATCGGGCAAGATAGTCCGGCGACGCACAGATGGCCATACGGTACGGACACAGATATTTCGCCACCACATCCGTCTGATGAATATCACCAATACGTATCGCCAGATCGACACCTTCATCGACCAGATCCACCATTCGGTTAGTCAGATCTAACTCAATGCGTACCTCTGGCCAGGTTTGCAAAAAACCCGCGGCCAGCGGCGAGATAACACAGGCGCCAAAGGAGGTGGGCGCGCTGATGCGTAGCGTCCCTGCTGGTGCCAGCCGCAGACGCTCTACCGAACGTTCGGCTATCGATACCTGCTCCAGCACGCGACGGGCTTCTTCAAAATAGACGCGCCCGGCGTCGGTCAGACTCTGACGGCGTGTGTTACGTTCCAGCAGACGCGTACCGAGCTGCGCTTCCAGCAGGGCGATATATTTCCCCACCATCACCGCAGATATCTCCAGTCGCGTTGCCGCACCGGTAAAGCTTCCACTTTCCACCACCGCGATAAACGTTTCCATGCTGCGTAGCTTATCCATATTGCAAACCTCTGGTTAGTAATCATCTAACTTTTAGCCAGTTTATCTGATTTCATTTTCATTAAAGAATAGCGGCTCACACTATTGCGGAGGTGGTTATGAAAATCGTCATTATTGGTGCCAGCGGTACAGTGGGTCGTGCAGTCACAGAGACGTTGAGCCGTAAACATGAGGTTATCCGCGTGGGCCGCACGCAGGGTGATTACCAGGTCGATATCACCTCGCAGGAGAGTGTCGAGGCATTGTTCGAAAAAGTCGGTCGGGTAGATGCGATCGTTTCCGCCACCGGCAATCTGTTCTTTGGACCGCTGTCGACAATGACCGGCCAGGACTTTAATCAGGGGCTTCAGGATAAACTGTTAGGTCAGATACGGCTGGCCTTAACCGGGCAGCATTTCCTCAATGATGGCGGCTCGATTACGTTAATTAGCGGCATTATCGCCCATGAGCCCATTGCCCAGGGGGCAAATGCGGCAACGATCAATGCCGGGCTGGAAGGATTTGTGCGCGCGGCTGCCTGTGAGCTGGAACGTGGTCAGCGTATTAACCTGATAAGCCCGACCGTACTGAGTGAATCTGCTGAAGCCTACGATGGATTCTTCCCAGGCTTTGAAAGTGTGCCAGCGGCAACTGTGGCCAACGCTTACCGCCGCAGCGTGGAAGGCATTCAAACCGGACGTATTTATAAAGTCGGTTACTAACATTTTTACTGCCGCTGTGCCCCTGCAGCGGCAGTATTATTAATCCTCTGTTTCTAAATAACATTCTCCAGTTTATCTCCCGCGTTTTTCATTTAACCTCACCTTTTATAATGTTAAATATTTGTTGCTTTTGATCACAAATAATAAACAAACAAGCTCATTATGTGCGCGTTTTTCAAAAATGTAGATATTTTTAATTTATGGCTACGAAACGAGCTGCGCCATATCTCCCTGACAATCTACTGAGAGGAACGATTTGATGAACGCACTGACTGCCGTAAAACCGAACGCTGACGATCCAGCCAAGCACTACAGCGGTTTCACGCTGAAACCTTCAGCCCAGTCCCCACGCCTGCTGGAGCTGACTTTTTCTGCTGAGACCACTGAGCAATTTCTGCAGGCCGTCGCGCAGTGGCCGGTGCAGGCGCTGGAATACAAATCCTTCTTGCGCTTCAAAGTGGGCAAGATCCTCGACGACCTGTGCGGCAATCAGTTGCAGCCTCTGCTGCTGAAAACGTTGCTCGATCGTGCCGAAGGCGCACTGCTGATCAATGCCGTTGGCGTGGATGATGTGGCGCAAGCGGAAGAGATGGTCAAGCTGGCGACGGCGGTAGCGCATCTAATTGGACGCTCGAATTTTGATGCGATGAGCGGCCAATATTACGCACGTTTTGTGGTGAAAAACGTCGATAACTCAGACAGCTATCTGCGCCAGCCTCACCGAGTGATGGAATTGCACAACGACGGAACCTATCTCGAAGAAATCACCGATTACGTGCTGATGATGAAGATTGACGAGCAGAACATGACCGGCGGTAACTCGCTGTTGCTGCACCTCGACGACTGGGAACATCTGGATCAGTACTTTACCCATCCGCTGGCGCGTCGCCCCATGCGCTTTGCCGCGCCGCCAAGCAAAAACGCGAGCCAGGAAGTGTTCCATCCGGTATTTGACGTTGACCAGCAGGGTCGTCCGGTGATGCGCTACATCGACCAGTTCGTCCAGCCAAAAGACTATGAAGAAGGCGTCTGGCTGAGTGACCTGTCCGACGCGCTGGAAACCAGCAAAAGTATTATTTCCGTACCGGTTTCAGTGGGTAAATTCCTGCTGATCAACAACCTGTTCTGGCTGCACGGTCGCGATCGTTTCACCTCGCATCCTGACCTGCGCCGCGAACTGATGCGCCAACGTGGCTATTTCGCTTACGCGACAAACCACTACCAGACTCATCAGTAAGCGCGAAGGAAAAAGCGGATGTATGATTTTGTGATTATTGGCGGCGGCATTATCGGCATGTCGACCGCCATGCAGCTGATTGATGTCTATCCGGACGCCAGAATCGCGCTGTTGGAAAAAGAGTCCGGCCCGGCCTGCCACCAGACGGGCCACAACAGCGGCGTCATTCATGCCGGGGTCTATTACACTCCCGGCAGCCTGAAGGCGCAGTTTTGCCTGGCCGGAAATCGCGCCACAAAAGCCTTTTGCGACCAAAACGGCATCCGCTACGACGTCTGCGGAAAAATGCTGGTTGCCACCTCCCCTCTGGAAATGGAGCGCATGCGCGCGCTATGGGATCGTACCGCCGCTAACGGTTTGGAGCGCGAATGGTTGAATGCGCAGGAGCTTCGCGAGCGTGAACCGAATATCACCGGTCTGGGCGGCATTTTTGTTCCGTCGAGCGGGATCGTCAGCTACCGTGAAGTCACCGCCGCAATGGCGAAGATTTTCCAGGCCAAAGGCGGTGAGATTATTTACAACGCCGAGGTCAGCGCGCTGAAAGAGCACGCTGCGGGCGTGATTGTCCATACCCGTCAGGGCCAGGAATATGAAGGCGCGACGCTGATTAGTTGTTCTGGCCTGATGGCGGACCGACTGGTGAAAATGCTCGGCGTTGAACCTGGCTTTATCATCTGTCCGTTCCGTGGCGAATATTTCCGCCTGGCGCCAGAACATAATCAAATAGTTAACCATCTGATCTACCCCATCCCCGACCCGGCAATGCCGTTTCTCGGTGTTCATCTGACCCGGATGATTGACGGCAGCGTCACCGTGGGCCCCAACGCGGTACTGGCATTTAAACGTGAAGGCTACCGTAAGCGTGACTTCTCGCTCAGCGATACGCTGGAGATCCTCGGCTCTTCTGGTATTCGCCGCGTGCTGCAAAACAACCTGCGCTCAGGGCTTGGCGAAATGAAGAATTCGCTGTGCAAAAGCGGTTATCTGCGGCTGGTACAAAAGTACTGTCCGAGCCTGACGCTTAAGGATCTGCAACCGTGGCCTGCGGGCGTGCGGGCACAGGCGGTATCACCTGATGGCAAGCTTATCGACGATTTTCTGTTTGTCACCACGCCACGCTCAATTCACACCTGTAACGCGCCTTCTCCGGCGGCAACATCGGCAATCCCTATCGGCGCACATATTGTCAGCAAAGTTCATGCGCTGCTGGAGAACCAGAGTAATCCCGGACGCACGCTGCGTGCGGCACGTAGCGTGGAGACATTACACGCCGCATTTACCCGTTAAACCGATTAAGACAGGAAGCAATCATGCAACTTAACGATCCAACCTTATTTCGCCAACAGGCACTGATCGACGGCAACTGGCGTGACGCCAACAGCGGCGAGACCCTCGCGGTGACCAATCCCGCCAACGGTCAGAAATTGGGTAGCGTACCTAAAATGGGGGCAGATGAAACCCGCGAAGCGATTAACGCCGCTAACCGCGCTCTGCCGGCCTGGCGTGCGCTGACTGCCAAAGAGCGCGCCAATATCCTGCGCCGCTGGTTCAACCTGATGATTGAGCATCAGGACGATCTCGCCCGCCTGATGACCCTGGAACAGGGTAAACCGCTGGCGGAGGCCAAAGGCGAAATCACCTATGCCGCCTCATTTATTGAGTGGTTTGCCGAAGAGGGCAAACGCATTTATGGCGATACGATCCCTGGTCATCAGGCCGACAAACGCCTGATCGTCATCAAGCAGCCGATCGGCGTTACCGCCGCGATTACGCCGTGGAACTTTCCCTCAGCGATGATCACCCGTAAAGCCGGTCCGGCGCTGGCAGCAGGCTGTACGATGGTACTTAAACCCGCCAGCCAGACGCCATTCTCCGCACTGGCGCTGGCTGAACTGGCTAATCGCGCCGGGATCCCGGCTGGCGTTTTCAGCGTGGTGACCGGTTCTGCGAGCGCAGTCGGCAACGAGCTGACCAGCAACCCGCTGGTGCGCAAGCTGTCATTTACCGGCTCAACCGAAATTGGCCGTCAGTTAATGCAGCAGTGCGCCAAAGACATCAAAAAGGTATCACTGGAACTGGGCGGCAATGCGCCGTTTATCGTCTTTGACGATGCCGATCTTGATAAAGCCGTGGAAGGTGCGCTGGCCTCGAAATTCCGTAATGCCGGGCAAACCTGCGTCTGCGCCAACCGCCTGTACGTGCAGGACGGCGTGTATGAGCGTTTTGCCGAAAAACTTCAGCAGGCTGTGAGCAAACTGCATCTCGGCGATGGTCTGCAACCTGACGTCACTACCGGACCGCTGATCGACGATAAAGCGGTTGCCAAAGTGCAGGAACACATCGCCGATGCGCTGGATAAAGGCGCACGCATTATCGCGGGTGGTAAACCTCATGCGCTCGGCGGTAACTTCTTCCAACCCACCATTCTGGTAGATGTGCCTGACAACGCGAAGGTCGCCAAAGAAGAGACGTTCGGACCGCTGGCTCCGCTGTTTCGTTTTAAAGACGAAGCCGACGTCATCGCTCAGGCCAACGACACCGAGTTTGGTCTGGCAGCCTATTTCTACGCCCGTGATTTAAGCCGCGTCTTCCGCGTTGGCGAAGCGCTGGAGTACGGCATCGTCGGGATTAACACCGGCATTATCTCCAACGAAGTCGCCCCGTTTGGGGGGATCAAAGCCTCCGGTCTTGGCCGCGAAGGATCAAAATACGGCATCGAAGACTACTTAGAAATCAAATATATGTGCATCGGCCTTTAATAAAATAAATACTGGAGAACACCTGATGAGCACCAACAAAGAACTAATGCAACGTCGCAGCAACGCCGTTCCCCGTGGCGTAGGCCAGATCCACCCTATTTTTGCCGAGCGGGCAGAAAACTGTCGGGTCTGGGACGTTGAAGGCCGTGAATTCCTTGACTTTGCTGGCGGTATTGCAGTGTTGAACACCGGTCACCTGCACCCGCAGATCGTCTCTGCGGTAGAAGCGCAGTTGAAAAAGCTGTCCCATACCTGTTTCCAGGTACTGGCCTATGAGCCATACCTGGAGCTGTGCGAAATCATGAATAAGAGAGTGCCGGGTGATTTCGCCAAGAAAACCTTGCTGGTGACCACCGGTTCTGAAGCGGTAGAAAATGCGGTGAAAATCGCCCGCGCCGCCACCAAACGCACCGGCACGATCGCCTTTAGTGGGGCTTACCACGGCCGTACCCACTACACCTTGTCACTGACCGGGAAAGTGAACCCATACTCTGCCGGAATGGGGCTGATGCCGGGCCACGTATATCGCGCGCTTTATCCTTGCCCGCTGCACGGCATCAGTGACGACGATGCTATCGCCAGCATTTACCGCATTTTCAAAAACGATGCCGCACCAGAAGACGTCGCCGCCATCGTAATTGAACCCGTCCAGGGCGAAGGTGGTTTTTACGCCGCTTCTCCTGCTTTTATGCAACGTCTGCGCGCCATTTGTGACGAACACGGGATCATGCTGATTGCTGATGAAGTACAGAGCGGTGCGGGCCGCACCGGTACGCTGTTTGCCATGGAGCAGATGGGCGTTGCGCCCGATCTCACTACCTTCGCCAAATCCATCGCCGGCGGCTTCCCGCTGGCAGGCGTGACCGGACGCGCCGACGTCATGGACGCTATTCCACCGGGCGGTCTGGGCGGTACCTATGCCGGTAACCCAATTGCCTGTGCCGCCGCGCTGGCGGTACTAAACATTTTCGAGCAGGAAGATCTGCTGCAAAAAGCCAACGAGCTGGGGCAAACCCTTCGCGAAGGCCTGCTAGCTATTGCGGAAACCCACCGCGAGATTGGCGACGTACGCGGGCTGGGCGCGATGATTGCAATCGAACTGTTCGAAGATGGCGACCACACGAAACCAGACGCTAAACTGACCGCCGAAATTGTCGCGCGTGCGCGTGATAAAGGGCTAATCCTCCTCTCCTGCGGACCGTACTACAACGTGCTGCGCATCCTTGTCCCGCTGACCATTGAAGATGCGCAAATCCGCCAGGGGCTGGACATTATCGCTCAATGCTTTGATGAAGCTAAGCAAGGTTAAGACGCAGGCACCCGTGCCGGATAGCGACGCAAAAGCGTCCTATCCGGCCTACAAAAAGTACCACCTGTTTGCCGGATAAGCGAAACGCCATCCGGCAAACAGGCCAAAAACAATAACGGGGTAAGAAGATGGGGCAACTGTCACAATCACATGATTTAGGGGGCGGGCTGAAATCACGCCACGTCACCATGCTGTCTATTGCCGGGGTAATCGGCGCAAGTCTGTTTGTCGGTTCAAGCGTGGCGATTGCAGAAGCCGGTCCCGCAGTATTATTAGCCTATCTGTTCGCCGGATTGCTGGTGGTGATGATTATGCGCATGTTGGCCGAAATGGCCGTCGCCACACCGGATACCGGTTCTTTTTCCACATACGCCGATAAGGCCATCGGCCCTTGGGCGGGTTACACCATCGGCTGGTTGTACTGGTGGTTCTGGGTGTTGGTTATCCCGCTGGAGGCGAATATCGCCGCCATCATTCTTCACTCCTGGGTGCCTGGCATTCCTATCTGGCTATTTTCTCTGGTTATCACGCTGGCATTAACCGGCAGTAATTTGCTGAGCGTCAAAAATTACGGTGAGTTCGAGTTCTGGCTGGCGCTGTGCAAAGTGGTTGCCATTCTGGCGTTTATAACCCTCGGCGCAGCGGCGATTAGCGGTTTCTACCCTTATGCCGAGGTCAGCGGGGTTTCGCGCCTGTGGGATCAGGGCGGCTTTATGCCCAACGGTTTTGGCGCCGTGATCAGCGCAATGTTAATCACCATGTTCTCCTTTATGGGCGCAGAGATAGTTACCATCGCCGCCGCCGAATCCGATACCCCGGATAAACATATCGTTCGCGCCACCAACTCGGTTATCTGGCGTATCTCCATCTTCTATCTGTGCTCTATTTTTGTGGTGGTGGCGCTGATCCCGTGGAACATGCCGGGACTGAAAGAAGTCGGTTCTTACCGCTCGGTACTGGAGCTACTGCATATCCCGCACGCGAAACTGATCATGGATTGCGTCATTTTGCTGTCGGTGACTAGCTGTCTCAACTCCGCGCTGTATACGTCCTCGCGTATGCTCTACTCCCTGAGCCGACGTGGCGATGCCCCCGCCTTTATGGGTAAAACGAACCGCAGTAAAACGCCTTATGTGGCGGTGTTACTGTCTACCGGTGCCGCATTCCTCACCGTCATCGTCAACTATTACGCCCCGGCCAAGGTGTTTAAATTCCTGATCGACAGTTCCGGTGCCATCGCACTGCTGGTCTATCTGGTCATTGCCGTTTCTCAACTGCGGATGCGCAAAATCCTGCTGGCGCGAGGCGGCGAAATTAAACTGAAAATGTGGCTCTATCCGTGGCTTACCTGGCTGGTCATCGCGTTTATTATCTTTGTGCTGGTAGTCATGCTGTTTCGCCCGGCACAACAGCTGGAAGTTATCTCTACCGGGTTGTTAGCCATAGGAATTATTTGCACCGTGCCCATTATGTCACGCTGGAAAAAACTGCTATCTTGGCAAAAAGCACCATTGCAAAATACGCATTAAACCTGTTCCCGGCGCAGGCCGGGAAATCCTTTCAGGAGTATGACCATGACCGCCATTCCCCAACCGACGGCCATTGATGGATACCGCTGGCTGAAGAACGACATCATCCGCGGTGTGTATCAGCCTGATGAAAAACTGCGTATGAGCCTGCTGACCTCACGCTATGAGCTTGGCGTGGGACCGCTACGCGAAGCGCTTTCGCAGTTAGTTGCCGAGCGGCTGGTGACGGTGGTAAATCAGAAAGGGTATCGTGTCGCCCCGATGTCAGAGCAGGAGTTGCTCGATATTTTCGATGCCCGCGCCAATATGGAAGCCATGCTGGTGGCGCTGGCCATTGAACGCGGCGACGACGCCTGGGAAGCTGAAATTCTGGCGCGTGCGCATATGCTTAGTAAGCTTGAAGCCATTGATGCCAGCGAACAGATGCTCGACGAGTGGGATCAGCGCCATCAGGCGTTTCACTCGGCGATTGTCGCCGGCTGTGGTTCACAATATCTGCTGCAAATGCGCGAACGACTTTTCGATTTGGCAGCGCGCTACCGGTTTATCTGGCTGCGAAAAACGGTGCTGTCGGTGGAGATGCTGGAAGACAAACACGATCAGCACCAAACGTTGACCGAAGCAATTCTGGCACGCGATGCCGCGCGCGCCAGCGAATTAATGCGCCAGCACCTGCTGACGCCGATTCCGATTATTCAACAGGCGATGTCCGGTAAATTGCTGACGGAATAAGCCTGAATAATATTACTGCTCCGGAATACGTAAAACCTGCCCGGGATAAATTTTATCCGGGCTTTTCAGCATTGGTTTATTCGCTTCAAATATTTGATTATACAAATTGGCGTTACCGTAAACCTGTTTGGCAATCGCGCTCAGGGTATCCCCTGATTTCACGGTATAAAACTGGCTTTCGCTAGCGGGCGCAGAGGTTTTAACCTGATCATCGACGCTGGCGATACCAGAGATATTACCAATCGCAATCAGGATTTTTTCTTTCGCTTCCTGACTTAATCCATCACCAGAAACGGTGGCTTTGCCTTCGTTAATTTGGACGTCCACTTTATCCGCATCCGGAATACCGGTTTTATTCAGATGTTCCTGCACTTTTTTTGCCAGATCGGCTGTGTCATGATATCCAGTGACCGCATCCCACAGTTTTTCACCCGCATCTTTTACAAAATTGAAGAGTCCCATATCCACCTCGGTAATTAACAATCAACCCCAAAAGTGTAGCAGAGGAGAACGAGGCGCAAAGAAAACGGCGCCAAAGCGCCGCTGTAGAAGGGGAATTAGTTACGCGTCTGTATCCAGAAGGCGTGGATCAGACCAGGGATGTACCCCAGCAGCGTCAGAACGATATTGAGGATGAACGCCCAACCAAATCCTTTACCCAGCAACACGCCGAGCGGAGGCAAAATAATAGTAAAAACGATTCTCCAGAAACCCATACACACTCCCTACAAGCAAAAAATTAATCATTGTTTAAAAAGAGATTTTATCTCTAAGAGTAGCCATTCTACCCAACTCCGCCAGCATTCCGCGGCTGTTTTACCCTCCTTTACGCTCTTTACGCTGGCGTACGTTGGTTGTTTATTTTAGAATATGATTAATTTAGATTATGCTTAAATACATATGACTGAACTTGAACAACTCCAGGCCAGTGCTGAACAGGCTGCCACCCTGCTAAAAGCGATGAGTAACCCTAAACGGTTGCTGATTTTGTGCATGCTCTGCGGTTCACCCGGTACCAGCGCAGGCGAGTTAGCCCGTATTACCGGCCTTAGCCCTTCCGCCACTTCCCAGCATCTGGCGCGTATGCGTGAAGAAGGTCTGATAGCAAGCCAGCGCGATGCCCAGCGCATCCTCTACTCCATTAAAAATGCGGCCGTGAATTCGCTGATCGCCACATTAAAAACACTGTATTGCCCATAAGGAGCCATCATGACTATTGGGACGATTTCCCCGCGCGAGGCGCAGACACTGGTCGCGCAAGGTGCAAAACTGATTGATATCCGCGACGCTGACGAGTATCTGCACGAGCATATTCCTGAGGCTCATCTGACACCGTTGCCCGCGCTTGAACAGGGATCGCTGCCTGCGAATTTACGCGCCGAGCAGGTGATTTTTCACTGCCAGTCAGGCAAACGTACACAAAATGCGGCAACAAAACTGAGCGCCATTGCTGCGCCCGCGCAGGTCTGGCTGCTGGAAGGTGGAATTGACGGCTGGAAAGCCGCAGGGTTGCCGGTGGCGAAAGACAGTTCACAACCGTTACCGCTGATGCGTCAGGTGCAGATAGCCGCAGGTAGCCTTGCCTTGCTTGGCGTCATTCTCGGTTACGCCGTTAACAGCGGCTTCTTCTTACTCAGCGGTTTTGTCGGTGCGGGGCTGGTACTTGCGGGTGTAACTGGCTTCTGCGGTATGGCGCGACTGCTCGACAAAATGCCCTGGAACCGACGTACTCATTAAGCGGTAATAGAAGAAACAACGCTGTACCCGCCGATTGACGTGATCTATGGTGAGTTCTGCGATAAATGATAAATAAAGGAGCGCAACAATATGTTTAAACCTGGCGATCTGGTGCAACCGCGTATGGGCGGACCAAAACTGAAAGTTGTCGAAGTAAAAGACGAACAAATTGTGGCTGTACAAGCCAGCAATGAAAGTGGCGAAAAATACACCCTAAAAGTTGCTGATGTCACGCGATATTCTGAAGAAGGCGATTTCGGCGTCTGCTGAAAATAAGCGGTGAGGTTCCCCTCACCGCATTGATATTAGATCAAAAAATCATCGAGAGATTTACCGGCAGCCAGCGCCTGTGCAATCGGCTTTGGCGTGCGGCCTTGTCCTGTCCATGTTTTTGTTTCACCATTAGTATCCGTAAAACGATATTTCGCCGGACGCGGCTGACGTTTCTTAACCGAACGCGATGTTGCCGCCGACATGCTCAACAGTTCTTCAGGATCAATCCCATCAGCTCTCATCATCGCCAGCAGTGTATTAATTTTTTCCTGCTGTTCTGCACGTTGGCGCTGCAGCAGTTCTTCTTCGTCACGTCGTTCTTTGGTGACTACCCGAAGTTTTTCCAGCATATCGTCCAGAACCTCGACGGATAATTCACGCGCCATGACCCGTAGCGATCGAATATTATTTAAGTTTTTTAACATTGAACTCATATTAATAAAACCTCTTTAACGCAAAAACAGAAATAGGTATTACGAAGCAAATTGTATGCGAGTGTTTTTTCTTTTTCCAGTCTCTTTTTTGTCGCAAGATATTAAAACGACAATCGCTATTATTATTTATCTTGTCATACGGTGATCTTTAGTCAGCGATATTTTATATTCGGCCAGCAACCAGAATAAATAGACTTTGGATATCTCGCTGCCGCACCAGATAAACCAATACAGGCATCGCGCAGGCGTTGCGGTAGATATGCACAATATTCGTCAACATTCAAAAAGGAGCGCAAAAAGTTCAGAAAAACAAGTCAAAACAACCTATTGATTTTTAATGGTTTTAATTTTCATGACAACGAAAACACCAAAACGAACAAAAAACAAACCACTGCAGAGCATTTTATCGACAAAAAGGCAATAAATAAAAATTTTAAGCTAGTTGATAGTTATTATCCAGGCAGATATCCTACTCAAACGCGAAAGCAGCAAGACAAATCACTAGCAAGAAGGTATTGAAAACCTTTTTCCCCCTTTTTACAAGGAGCATTAACATGTTCTCTCCGCAGTCACGCTTGCGTCATGCAGTAGCAGACACGTTCGCGATGGTTGTTTATTGTTCTGTCGTGAACATGTTGATCGAGATATTCCTTTCAGGAATGAGTTTCGAACAGTCACTGTACTCCAGACTGGTCGCTATCCCCGTCAACATCCTGATCGCCTGGCCATACGGTATGTACCGCGATTTGTTTATGCGCGCGGCACGCAAAGCCACGCAGGCAGGATGGGGGAAAAACCTGGCGGATGTGCTGGCCTATGTCACGTTCCAGTCGCCGGTATATGTGATTATTCTGCTGACGGTTGGCGCAGACTGGCACCAGATCACAGCTGCGGTAAGCTCCAACATCGTGGTCTCAATGCTGATGGGTGCAGTGTATGGCTACTTCCTTGATTATTGCCGCCGCCTGTTTAAGGTCAGCAGCTACCACCAGGCTAAAGCGTAAAAAACATCTCATCGCGACTGGCACTGCCAGTCGCGTTATCAGTTTGAACTCACGTCGCCAAACAACCCACTCAGATAACGTTCCAGCGCGATACGCGAGCTAAAGCCGTGTGGAATACCATAATGTTCGTGAGTATCGCCGGCTAAATACAGTGGGAATTGCTGATAGTGATCGCAGGTTTTAATATCCGTCGCGGGTTCTGCCAGCGAAGAGCTGCGCTCTTTTAGCGTGGGATGGATAATTAATGCGGTACGTCCCATACGTGCTTCACGGTTAACGTATACATAATTCTCACCACGTCGATAACCGTATGTTTTCTGTGTGACTACATCAACGGTAAAGCCCACTTTTTCAAGTACGCGCGCCACCTCATCAGGTCGTAAATACATATTATTTTCCTCGTTATCTTTTACTGCGGGCTTACCTTACCTGATTCAGCATTAGCAACGCTTTCAGAAAAGTCCATAAACGCGTGGCCAGGGTGGGACGAATATCGTAAGAACCGTACAGATTTATGTCAGTGCCAGCCGCAGTTGATTTGCCGCCTGCTGCGCCATTGCAACCGAGCTGATGTTGGTAAATGACAGCAAGATCCCCCCTTTTCCTGCTGAAGTCATTCGCCAACGGCTTAAGGCCTGAACCGCCAGCCCGGCCTGATTCGCTTTGCACACTAGCGCAACATCATCGCCGTCTACGGTCATCACCAGTTGGATCCCCCCTTCCTGAGGAATGACATTAAATCCTTGTTCGGTCAGGGCGTTTTCCATCCATTGACGCCGCTCGGCATAATGCTGGCGCATGCGTTTTAAGTGCCGCCAGAAATGACCGTCTTGCATAAAATCTGCCAGCGTTTGCTGCCATAAAACCGGAACGCTACAGGCCGTTAGCGACGCCTGCTGGCGAAAACGTTCAACCTGGGTCAGGGGTACCACCAGCCATGCCGTGCGCAACGCCGGAAACATCGATTTGCTGAACGTGCCGGCATAAATCACCCGCTGGGGCGCATCCAGACTTTTAAGCGGCGGCAACGGTTTACCGTGGTAGCGAAATTCACTGTCGTAATCATCTTCAATAATCCACGCCTGTTCGCGAGTCGCCCACTCCAGCAACCGATGACGACGATCTAATGACAGAGCCACGCCCAGCGGACTTTGGTGTGCGGGGGTGAGCATGACAAAACGTGCCTGTGGAAAGTCGCGGATCCCGGCGCAGACATCCAGACCATCGGCATCAACTGCCACCGGCATCAGCTCAATGCGTTCCTGAGCCACCACGGGCCGAATCAACGGAAAGCCGGGATCTTCGACCCACATTCCCTCACCGGGTTGAGACAGGGCGCGCAGAATTAACGTCACTGATGCCGCGTAGCCTGACGTAATAAAAATCTGCTCCGGCTGGCACTCAATGCTTCGTGAAACGCGCAGGTAATCCACAATCGCCTGACGTAACGCGCGTTCGCCGCAAACATCGCCCACCGCAAGGTCAAAACGCGTTTGGGTGCGTAAACGCCGTCCCATCACCCGCGCCCAGACGTCACGCGGGAAGAGATCGAGTGCGGGTAATCCCATTTGAAAAGGGTGCGGTCTGGGGTTTTCTCCGGCGAAGATCGCGGGAGACGCAGGCGCCCTTTCGGGTCGCAGTTGCTCACTGACAAATGTTCCGGCCTGCCCACGCCGCGCGAGCCAGCCCTGCGCCACCAGCTCGGCGTAGGCATTTTCCACCGTCGAGCGTGACACACCCAATTCCTGGGCCCAGGTCCGACTTGATGGCAATCGGGTTCCGGGTTTGAGTTCACCTTTCTCAATTGCGTTTTTTAACTGACGGGCGATGTGCTGATAACGCGGCATTTATGGTCTGCTTTTTTAGCAACAATATGGCTCTCTATAGCAGTCCATTATAGTGCTACATTGCGGGTCATCCAAACGAGGAGAAATACTATGACCATGTTACGCCAGCCCTATTATGAACTCAGCCCTGAAGTCTATAACGCTCTGGTTCAGGCAAGCAAAGCGCTGGAGAACTGCGCGCTGGAACCCACGCTGACGGAACTGATTTACCTGCGGGTCTCGCAAATCAACGGCTGCGCCTTTTGTCTGGAAATGCACAGTAAAGCGCTGCGCAAATCCGGTGTTGCGCAGGCCAAACTGGATGCGCTGGCAGGCTGGCGGGTGAGTCACCACTTCAGCGAGCAGGAACGTGCGGCGCTGGCGTGGGCCGAATCCGTCACCGATATCGCCAGCACCCATGCCGAAGATGATGTTTATCTGCCGCTGCTCGACCATTTTAGCGCGAAAGAAATTAGCGACCTGACGTTTGCCATTAGCCTGATGAACTGCTTTAACCGTCTGGCGGTAGGGATGCGCATGTGATTCTGCGCTGCCGGATGGCGGCATAAACGCCTTATCCGGCCTGGGATGCGCTCTCCTGTTGCCCGTAGGCCCGATAAGCTTAGCGCCATCGGGCAATTTAGAACCACCAGTTAGCCTTCCCCCGCCACGCTCATCACCCAGTTCATCATTAATCTAAAATTCCCATATCTTGTATGGTTGAATCTTTTTAAAACCACATCTAGTATCTCTCCTATCAGGACACACACAACCCGACGCCCTCTATCGCGCCGATCTCTTATCTTTAAATGGAAATACGAATCATGCGCATTATTATTTACACTCGCAATAACTGTGTTCAGTGCCATGCCACCAAACGGGCAATGGAAAGCCGTGGTTTTGACTTTGAGATGGTAAACGTCGATTTACAGCCCGATTTGGCTGATAGCCTGCGCGATCAAGGGTTTCGCCAGCTACCGGTCGTGGTCGCGGGTGAAACCAGTTGGTCAGGTTTTCGCCCGGACATGATCAACCGTCTGCATCCGGAACACCGTGTGGCCAGCGCATGAGTCAGCTCGTCTACTTCTCCAGCAGCTCCGAAAATACGCACCGCTTTATGCAGCGTCTGGGGCTGTCTGCCATCCGCATTCCGCTTAACGAACGCGAGCGGATCCGGGTAGACGAACCTTACATATTAATCGTGCCGTCCTACGGCGGCGGCGGCACGGCTGGCGCGGTCCCAAGACAGGTGATCCGCTTTTTAAACGATACGAACAACCGGGCGTTAATCCGTGGAGTGATCGCCTCCGGCAATCGTAATTTCGGTGACGCCTACGGTCGCGCGGGTGATGTCATCTCACAAAAATGCGGCGTGCCGTGGCTCTATCGCTTTGAGCTGATGGGCACCCAAAGCGATATCGACAACGTTCGAAAAGGAGTGAGCGAATTTTGGCAACGACAACCGCAGAACGTGTAATGCAGCCAACGCTGGATTATCACGCCCTGAACGCCATGCTGAATCTGTATGATAAAGCCGGGCGCATTCAGTTCGACAAAGACCATCAGGCGGTGGAGGCTTTCTTTGCCGCACACGTCCGCCCCAACTCGGTGGCGTTTGCCAGCCAGCAGGAGCGCCTGGAAACGTTGGTGGATGAAGGCTATTACGATGCCAGCGTGTTAGCCCGCTACGATCGCGCGTTCGTGCTGAAGCTATTCACCCACGCCCACGCCAGCGGATTCCGTTTCCAGACGTTCCTCGGCGCATGGAAGTTCTACACCAGCTATACGTTGAAAACGTTCGACGGTAAGCGCTATCTCGAAGACTTTGAGGATCGGGTAACGATGGTGGCACTCACGCTGGCGCAGGGCGATGAAGCACTCGCGATGCAACTGACCGATGAAATGCTCTCCGGGCGCTTTCAGCCCGCCACACCAACCTTTTTAAACTGCGGCAAACAGCAACGCGGTGAGCTGGTCTCCTGCTTCCTGTTGCGTATTGAAGACAACATGGAGTCTATTGGTCGGGCGGTCAACTCCGCACTTCAGCTATCCAAACGCGGCGGCGGCGTGGCATTTTTACTCTCCAACCTGCGCGAGGCAGGTGCGCCCATTAAACGCATTGAGAACCAGTCCTCCGGGGTGATCCCGGTAATGAAAATGCTGGAAGATGCATTTTCTTATGCGAATCAACTCGGGGCACGTCAGGGCGCAGGCGCAGTGTATCTGCACGCACACCATCCGGATATTTTACGTTTTCTCGATACCAAGCGCGAAAACGCCGACGAGAAAATCCGCATCAAAACGCTCTCGCTTGGCGTGGTGATCCCGGATGTTACCTTTCGACTGGCGAAAGAAAATGCCCGGATGGCGCTGTTCTCGCCGTATGACGTGGAACGGATTTACGGCAAACCGTTCGGTGATATCGCCGTGAGTGAGCGGTATGACGAACTGGTGGCCGACGAACGCGTGCGCAAAAAATACATTAACGCCCGCGAGTTCTTCCAGCGGCTGGCCGAGATCCAGTTTGAGTCTGGTTATCCTTACATCATGTTTGAAGATACGGTGAATCGCGCCAATCCGATTGCCGGTCGGATCAATATGAGCAATCTGTGCTCGGAGATTTTGCAGGTTAACAGTGCCTCCACCTACGATGAAAATCTCAATTACGAGCAGACCGGGCACGATATCTCCTGCAATCTCGGCTCCTTGAATATTGCCCGTACCATGGATTCACCCGATTTTGGCCGTACCGTGGAAACGGCGGTTCGCGGCTTAACCGCCGTTTCGGACATGAGCCACATCCGCAGCGTGCCTTCGATCGACGCCGGGAACAACGCGTCGCACGCGATTGGCCTTGGGCAGATGAACCTGCACGGGTATCTGGCGCGGGAAGGGATTGCCTACGGTTCGCCGGAAGGGCTGGATTTCACCAATCTCTATTTCTACACCATCACATGGCATGCGCTGAATACGTCAATGAAGATCGCCCGCGAGCGCGGTCAAACCTTTGCCGGATTCAAACAGTCACGCTACGCCAGCGGCGAGTATTTTAACCAGTATCTGCAGGGTGACTGGCAGCCAAAAACCGACAAGGTTCGCGCACTGTTTACCGTCAGCGGCATTACGCTACCGACGCGCGAGATGTGGTCACAGCTGCGTGAAGATGTGATGCGCTACGGCATTTATAATCAGAATTTACAGGCGGTTCCGCCCACAGGTTCTATCTCCTACATCAATCATGCCACGTCAAGCATTCACCCGATCGTGTCGAAGGTGGAGATTCGCAAAGAGGGCAAAACCGGGCGCGTTTACTACCCTGCCCCGTTTATGACCAATGAGAATCTGGCCTTGTATCAGGATGCCTACGAGATCGGTCCACAAAAAATTATTGATACCTACGCTGAAGCAACGCGGCATGTCGACCAAGGGCTTTCACTGACGCTCTTTTTCCCTGATACCGCCACCACGCGCGATATCAACAAAGCGCAGATTTACGCCTGGCGTAAGGGCATCAAATCCCTGTACTACATCCGACTACGCCAGCTGGCGCTGGAAGGCACCGAAATCGAAGGCTGCGTGTCATGCGCGCTGTAAGGAGGAGAAAATGACATTATCCCGCGTGAGCGCCATCAACTGGAACAAGATTGAGGATGATAAAGATCTTGAGGTATGGAACCGCCTGACCAGTAACTTCTGGCTACCGGAAAAGGTCCCGCTCTCCAATGACATTCCGGCCTGGCAAACGTTGAACGCAGCCGAACAGCAGCTAACAATCCGCGTTTTTACCGGACTGACGCTGCTCGACACCATTCAGAATGTTGCCGGAGCACCAGCGTTAATGACTGATTCGTTAACGCCGCATGAAGAGGCGGTGCTGTCAAATATCAGCTTTATGGAGGCGGTGCACGCCCGTTCCTACAGCTCTATTTTCTCCACCCTTTGCCAGACCAAAGATGTGGATGCAGCTTACGCCTGGAGTGAAGAAAACACCCCACTCCAGCGCAAGGCGCAGATTGTTTTGGCACATTACGCCAGCGACGAACCGTTGAAGAAAAAAATAGCCAGCGTGTTTCTGGAATCCTTCCTCTTCTATTCTGGCTTCTGGTTACCGATGTATTTCTCCAGCCGCGGTAAACTGACCAATACCGCCGATCTCATTCGTCTGATCATTCGTGATGAAGCGGTTCATGGGTATTACATTGGTTATAAATATCAAAAAGGTCTGGAGCATATTTCCGAATCAGCACGCGAAGAGTTAAAGAACTTTGCCTTCGATCTGCTGATCGAATTGTATGATAACGAAGCGCGCTATACGGAAGAATTGTATGCAGAAACCGGCTGGGTGGATGACGTCAAAGCCTTCCTTTGTTACAACGCCAATAAGGCATTAATGAATTTGGGATATGAGGCATTATTCCCGCCTGAAATGGCGGAGGTTAACCCGGCAATCCTTGCCGCGCTGTCGCCCAACGCTGACGAAAACCACGATTTCTTCTCGGGTTCCGGTTCATCCTATGTGATGGGAAAAGCGGTCGAAACCGAAGATGACGACTGGAATTTCTAGCAATCATTTCTACGGGAAATACCGTACATTTTTCGCGGAAATATTTTAACAGGATCACACTTTTGTCGTGCAAATATAATTGTGTGATCTACACTCAATATCAGCCGCATTATTCGCCTGCATTCCAGCAATTCAGGCGATTTTTCATTGCCATTTACAAAAAATATTAACCCGTTCACATTCGCGCTCAGCCCTTATATCACGGGAAGTCCCGCCATCTGGCCTTTGGCAATATTCATGCCACAACCAAATTCAGGGTTGTCTCAGATTCTCAGTATGTTAGGGTAGAAAAAGGTCACTATTTCCATCAGGTAATATATCGATATAAACAAATAACAGGAATCATTCTATTGCATGGCAATTAAATTAGAAGTTAAAAATCTCTATAAGATATTTGGAGAGCATCCCCAGAGAGCCTTCAAATATATTGAAAAAGGACTTTCAAAAGAGCAGATTCTGGATAAAACGGGGCTATCGCTTGGCGTTAAGAACGCCAGTCTGGCCATTGAAGAAGGCGAGATATTTGTCATCATGGGATTATCCGGTTCGGGTAAATCCACAATGGTACGCCTTCTCAATCGCCTGATTGAACCCACCCGCGGGCAGGTATTGATTGACGGCGTAGACATCGCCCGGATATCCGATGCTGAGCTTCGCGAGGTGCGCAGAAAAAAGATTGCGATGGTGTTCCAGTCCTTTGCCCTGATGCCACACATGACGGTGCTGGACAATACGGCATTCGGCATGGAATTAGCCGGTGTTGGTGCGGATGAACGTCGTGAAAAAGCGTTAGATGCGCTACGTCAGGTTGGTCTGGAGAATTATGCTCACGGATACCCGGATGAACTTTCCGGGGGGATGCGCCAGCGTGTGGGCCTCGCCCGTGCATTAGCCATTAATCCTGACATCTTATTAATGGATGAGGCCTTCTCAGCCCTCGATCCATTAATTCGTACTGAGATGCAGGATGAACTGGTAAAACTACAGGCGAAGCATCAGCGCACCGTGGTCTTTATTTCGCACGACCTCGACGAAGCCATGCGTATTGGCGACAGAATTGCCATTATGCAAAACGGTGAAGTGGTGCAGGTCGGCACGCCGGATGAAATCCTGAATAATCCGGCCAATGATTATGTACGCACCTTCTTCCGCGGCGTTGATATTAGCCAGGTCTTCAGTGCGAAAGATATTTCACGCCGTAGCCCCGAAGGTTTAATTCGTAAAACGCCTGGAGTGGGTCCACGTTCGGCGCTGCAATTATTGCAGGACAAAGATCGTGAATATGGTTACGTGATCGAACGCGGCAATAAATTCGTTGGCGTTGTTTCAATCGACTCCTTAAAAACAGCGTTAAGTCAGGCGCAAGGTATTGAAGCGGCATTGATCGATGAGCCGTTAGCCGTAGATGCACAAACTCCTCTCAGCGAGTTGCTTTCTCATGTCGGCCAGGCCCCGTGCGCGGTGCCGGTTGTTGATGAGGAACAGCAGTATGTGGGCGTCATTTCAAAACGCATGCTGTTACAGGCTTTAGATCGTGAGGGGGTAAACAATGGCTGATCAAACTAATCCGTGGGATACCACACCAGCGGCCGACAGCGCCGCACAAACTGCCGATGCCTGGAGCACGCCATCCGGTGCGCCCACTGACGGCGGTGGCGCGGACTGGCTGACCAGTACCCCCGCGCCGGCACCAGAGCATTTCAATATTATGGATCCGTTCCATAAAACGCTGATCCCGCTGGACAGCTGGGTCACAGAGGGGATCGACTGGGTCGTTACCCATTTCCGTCCGGTCTTCCAGGGCATTCGTGTCCCGGTGGATTACATTCTCAACGGTTTTCAACAGCTGCTGTTAGGTATGCCAGCCCCGGTGGCGATTATCCTGTTCGCGCTGATTGCCTGGCAGATTTCTGGCGTTGGGATGGGCGTTGCTACGCTGATTTCCTTGATTGCCATCGGTGCCATCGGCGCGTGGTCACAGGCCATGATAACCCTGGCGCTGGTGTTGACCGCGCTGCTGTTCTGCGTGGTGATTGGCCTGCCGATGGGGATCTGGTTAGCGCGTAGCCCTCGGGCAGCAAAAATTGTTCGCCCGCTGCTGGATGCGATGCAAACCACACCCGCGTTTGTCTATCTGGTGCCGATTGTCATGTTGTTCGGTATTGGTAACGTCCCGGGCGTAGTGGTGACGATTATCTTCGCCCTGCCGCCAATCGTACGTCTGACTATTCTGGGGATTAACCAGGTGCCAGCCGATCTGATTGAAGCCTCGCGCTCGTTTGGTGCCAGCCCGCGTCAGATGCTGTTTAAAGTGCAGCTCCCGCTGGCAATGCCCACCATTATGGCCGGGGTTAACCAGACGCTGATGCTGGCGCTCTCAATGGTCGTCATCGCGTCGATGATTGCCGTGGGCGGGCTGGGTCAGATGGTTCTGCGCGGAATTGGTCGTCTGGATATGGGGCTTGCCACCGTCGGCGGAGTTGGGATTGTGATCCTCGCCATCATTCTGGATCGCCTGACGCAGGCCGTTGGTCGCGATTCGCGTAGCCGTGGCAACCGTCGCTGGTACACCACTGGTCCCGTTGGGCTTATCACTCGCCCTTTCACGAAGTAATTCACCCGTTGCCCGGTGGCGCATTGCTTACCGGGCCTACAATTCATTAACTTGCGCAAAATCGTTCAAGTTGCATCGAGGCGGCAAACGAATGTATCCCCAGGAGCGTACAAGTAGTACGTGACTGGGGTGCATGAATGCAGCCAACAAAGAGGCGGCTTGAAGGATGAAGTGCAATAAGGAACAACGATGCGACAGAAAATCATTATTGCCACAGCGTTTGCCACCCTTGTCTCCACCAGCACTTTCGCTGCCGACCTGCCGGGCAAAGGCATCACCGTACAGCCTATCCAGAGCACTATCTCTGAAGAATCCTTCCAGACGCAGTTAGTCGCCCGTGCGCTGGAGAAACTGGGTTACACCGTTAACAAAACCAGCGAAGTTGACTACAACGTCGGCTATACCTCCATTGCCTCTGGCGATGCAACTTTTACCGCCGTGAACTGGCAGCCGCTGCATGATGATATGTACGCCGCGGCGGGCGGAGACAAAAAATTTTATCGCGAGGGGGTATTCGTTACGGGTGCCGCACAGGGTTATCTGATCGACAAGAAAACCGCTGAGCAGTACAAAATCACCAATATCGCCCAGTTAAAAGATCCGAAGATCGCCAAAATCTTTGACACCAACGGTGACGGAAAAGCCGATATGATGGGCTGTTCACCGGGCTGGGGTTGTGAAGCAGTAATCAACCACCAGAACAAAGCTTTCGATCTGGAAAAAACCGTCGAGGTCAGCCACGGTAACTATGCAGCGATGATGGCTGACACCATTACCCGCTTCAAAGAAGGTAAACCCATTCTTTACTACACCTGGACACCGTACTGGGTCAGCGACGTAATGAAGCCGGGTAAAGATGTGGTCTGGCTGCAGGTGCCGTTCTCTTCCCTGCCAGGCGAGCAGAAAGATATTGATACCAAGCTGCCAAACGGCGCCAACTACGGCTTCCCGGTGAACACGATGCATATTGTCGCCAATAAAGCCTGGGCGGAGAAAAACCCGGCTGCGGCGAAACTGTTTGCCATCATGAAGCTGCCGCTGGCGGATATCAACGCGCAGAACGCAATGATGCACGATGGGAAAGCATCTGAAGCCGACGTGCAGGGTCACGTTGACGGCTGGATCAAAGCCCACCAGCAGCAGTTTGACGGCTGGGTGAACGAAGCGCTGGCCGCGCAGAAATAACCCACTCGCAGGCCTGATGAGCGTAGTACCATCAGGCCAGTAACCGCATAAATGCCGGATGGTGGCGCGATGCGCCACCATCCGTCCTATCCACCCTCCTCCAATCGCACAATCCATCACTCAACAAATCAGCAACATTTAATCACTTCCGTTATGATTGTTTTCTGCAACCCATTACTCAGTTGAAAACAATGACGAAAACTACTCAGGGACTTAGCCCTTCGCTGATCCTGTTAATGTCTATTGCCACCGGCCTCGCCGTCGCCAGTAACTATTATGCGCAGCCGCTGCTCGATACCATCGCGCGCAACTTTTCGCTCTCTGCCAGTACCGCAGGGTTTATCGTCACCGCGGCCCAGCTCGGCTACGCCGCCGGCCTGCTGTTCTTAGTGCCGCTCGGCGATATGTTTGAACGCCGGATGCTGATTGTCTCCATGACGCTGTTAGCGGCTGGTGGCATGCTGATCACCGCCAGCAGCCAGTCGCTGGGTATGCTGATCCTCGGTACTGCCCTGACCGGGCTGTTCTCGGTAGTGGCACAGATTTTAGTTCCGCTGGCGGCAACGCTTGCCACACCGGACAAGCGCGGTAAAGTCGTCGGCACGATTATGAGCGGCCTGCTGTTGGGCATTCTGCTGGCGCGCACCGTGGCGGGATTACTGGCGAATCTTGGCGGCTGGCGCACCGTATTTTGGGTGGCATCGGTATTAATGGCGCTGATGGCGGTTGCACTGTGGCGCGGCCTGCCGAAGATGAAATCCGATACCCATCTCAACTATCCGCAGCTGTTAGGCTCCGTATTCAGCCTGTTTATCCACGATAAACTGCTGCGTACCCGCGCAATGCTGGGCTGTCTGACCTTTGCCAATTTCAGTATTCTGTGGACATCAATGGCGTTTTTGCTCGCCGCACCGCCGTTTAACTATTCAGAAGGAATGATTGGTCTGTTCGGTCTGGCGGGTGCCGCAGGGGCGTTAGGCGCACGTCCGGCGGGCGGTTTTGCCGATAAAGGTAAATCCCACCTGACCACAACCATGGGGCTGCTATTACTGCTACTCTCCTGGCTTGCTATTTGGTTTGGGCACGCTTCAGTCCCCATGCTGATTATCGGTATTCTGGTGTTGGACCTCACCGTTCAGGGAGTGCACATCACCAACCAGACGGTTATTTATCGCATTCATCCTGACGCACGTAATCGCCTGACCGCCGGATACATGACCAGCTATTTTATTGGCGGAGCGGCAGGTTCGCTGATTTCAGCCTCTGCCTGGCAGCATGCCGGGTGGGCTGGCGTTTGTCTGGCAGGTACGACCGTTGCCATACTCAACCTGTTGGTCTGGTGGCGAGGTTTTCACCGTCAGGAAGCCGTAAATTAAGCGTATAGCGCATGTTTACCGCTGATTGGGCTCCGTAGGGTGTTAAGGAGCCCATCAGTCTGCTAAGGTTATAACTCATTGAACCAAGTTATATTAATTTCGGTAATGAAGCCTATAGCCCTATGGAAAGCCCTGTTCCCCAACCTGAACCCAGTTCTGCAACGCTAACTGAAGGTTTCAAAGATAGCCTGCCGATAGTCATCAGCTATATTCCAGTCGCTTTTGCATTTGGTCTCAATGCCACTCGCCTTGGCTTTACGCCGGTTGAAAGCGTCTTTTTCTCCTGCATTATCTATGCAGGAGCCAGCCAGTTTGTCATTACCACCATGCTCGCCGCAGGCAGTTCGCTGTGGGTCGCCGCGCTGACCGTCATGGCCATGGATGTCCGTCATGTTTTGTACGGCCCTTCCCTGCGTAGTCGGATCGCTCAGCGACTGAGTAAACCCAAAAGCGCGCTGTGGGCTTTTGGCCTTACCGATGAAGTCTTTGCCGCTGCAACGGCAAAACTGGTACGGGATAACCGGCGCTGGAGTGAAAACTGGATGATCGGCATTGCGCTATGCTCCTGGGCCTCCTGGGTGTTTGGTACGGTGCTCGGCGCGTTTTCCGGCAGTGGTTTACTCAAGGATTACCCGGCGGTTGAAGCGGCACTGGGCTTCATGCTCCCGGCGCTGTTTATGAGCTTCCTACTCGCGTCATTCCAACGTAAACAAGCGCTCTGCGTGACTGCGGCCCTGGCCGGGGCGCTGGCAGGCGTCATGCTGTTTTCCATCCCTGCCGCTATCCTTGCAGGTATTGTCTGTGGCTGCCTGACGGCGCTCATCCAGTCATTTTGGCAAGGAGGTCCTGATGAGCTATGAGGTTCTGCTACTTGGCCTGTTGGTCGGCTGCGTAAATTACTGTTTTCGCTATTTGCCGCTCCGTCTTGGGGTCGGCAATGTTCGCCCGACGAAGCGCGGCGCGACAGGCATATTACTCGACACTATTGGCATTACATCAATTTGCGCCCTGCTGGTGGTGTCTACCGCGCCAGAAGTGATGCACGACGCTCGTCGGTTCGTGCCTACTCTGGTGGGGTTTGTCATACTGGGTGCAAGCTTCTATAAGACCCGCAGCATCATCATTCCAACGTTACTGAGTGCTCTGGGCTATGGATTAGCCTGGAAAATGCTGGTTGTCTTATAGATAAAAACAATCATTTTAAATTAATAATACATTTACTTTATTTGTCACTGTCGTTACTATATCGGCTGAAATTAATGAGGTTATACCCAAATGGATAGTTCGTTTACGCCCATTGAACAAATGCTAAAATTTCGCGCCAGCCGCTACGAAGAGTTCCCTTATCAGGAAGTGCTTCTGACTCGTCTATGCATGCACATGCAGGGCAAGCTGCTGGAAAACCGCAATAAGATGCTGAAAGCTCAAGGGATTAACGAGACGTTGTTTATGGCGTTGATTACGCTGGAGTCTCAGGAAAACCACAGTATTCAGCCTTCTGAACTGAGTTGTGCGCTTGGCTCGTCACGTACTAACGCTACCCGCATCGCGGATGAGTTAGAAAAACGTGGCTGGATCGAACGTCGCGAAAGCGATAACGATCGCCGCTGTCTGCATCTGCAATTGACCGAGAAAGGCCATGCATTTTTGCAAGAGGTGTTACCGCCTCAGCATAATTGCCTGCATCAGCTCTGGTCGTCTCTTAGCACCACCGAAAAAGATCAGCTTGAGCAAATTACCCGTAAACTTCTGACCCGTCTTGATCAGATGGAGCAGGATGGCACGGTGTTAGAAGCGCTGCGCTAACGCGCCGACTCGCTCAGAAATCCAGATTTATAAATGAAAAAACCGACAGGCCAGCACGCATACTGCTGGCCTGTCTGATAAACAGGTCGGCTCAGCCGATGTGAAAAAAATAAGATCGTGGAGAACAACATGAGCGCAAATGCGGAGACTCAAACCCCGCAGCAACCGGTCAAGAAGAATGGCAAACGTAAAAGTATGCTGCTCCTTCTGACCTTGCTCTTTATTATCATTGCCGTGGCATATGGGATTTATTGGTTTTTAGTACTTCGTCATGTCGAAGAGACAGACGATGCGTACGTGGCAGGGAACCAGGTTCAAATCATGGCTCAGGTATCAGGCAGTGTGACGAAAGTCTGGGCTGATAACACTGACTTTGTAAAACAAGGCGATGTGTTGGTCACCCTCGACCAGACTGATGCCAAGCAGGCATTTGAAAAAGCCAAAACTGCGCTGGCTTCCAGCGTGCGTCAGACGCACCAGTTGATGATCAACAGCAAGCAGTTACAGGCAAGCATTGAAGTGCAGAAAACAGCTCTGGCGCAGGCACAAAGCGACTTTAATCGCCGAGTCCCGCTGGGCAACGCCAACCTGATTGGCCGCGAAGAGCTGCAACATGCGCGTGATGCCGTCGCCAGCGCTCAGGCTCAGCTTGATGTCGCAATCCAACAATATAATGCTAACCAGGCGATGATTCTGGGTAGCAAGCTGGAAGATCAGCCCGCCGTGCAACAGGCAGCCACCGAAGTGCGCAATGCCTGGCTGGCGCTGGAACGTACCAGAATTGTCAGCCCAATGACCGGTTATGTATCCCGTCGCGCTGTACAGCCTGGTGCGCAAATTAGCTCAACCACGCCGCTAATGGCGGTTGTTCCGGCCACTAACCTGTGGGTAGATGCCAACTTCAAAGAAACGCAGCTCGCGCACATGCGTATCGGCCAACCAGCAACCGTTATCAGCGATATTTACGGCGATGACGTAAAATATACCGGTAAAGTTGTCGGCCTCGACATGGGTACGGGCAGCGCCTTCTCCCTGCTGCCGGCGCAAAACGCAACCGGCAACTGGATCAAAGTCGTCCAGCGTCTGCCGGTGCGTATCGAACTGGATGCGCAGCAGCTGGCACAGCATCCTCTGCGGATCGGTTTGTCTACGCTGGTTACAGTCGATACCTCCAATCGTGACGGACAAATTCTGGCAAGCCAGGTCCGCACCACGCCAGTATCAGAAAGTAATGCACGTGAAATCGACCTTGCTCCGGTCAATAAGATGATCGAAGAGATCGTGCGGGCCAACGCGGGCTAATTCAAAGGTGCGTGTGATGCAACAGCAAAAACCGCTGGAAGGCGCGCAGCTCGTCATAATGACGATCGCGCTGTCCCTGGCGACATTCATGCAGGTGCTGGACTCCACCATTGCTAACGTGGCGATCCCCACTATCGCCGGGAACCTCGGCTCTTCACTGAGCCAGGGAACCTGGGTGATCACCTCATTCGGGGTGGCGAACGCTATCTCTATTCCGATCACCGGCTGGCTGGCAAAACGCTTTGGCGAAGTAAGACTCTTTATGTGGTCAACTATCGCCTTCGTCATTGCGTCATGGGCATGCGGGATGTCCACCAGCCTGAACATGCTGATTTTCTTCCGCGTGATCCAAGGGATTGTCGCTGGTCCATTAATTCCGCTGTCACAAAGCCTGTTATTGAATAACTATCCACCCGCCAAGCGTTCCATCGCCCTCGCGCTATGGTCGATGACGGTGATTGTTGCCCCGATATGTGGTCCTATTCTGGGGGGCTATATCAGCGACAACTATCACTGGGGCTGGATATTTTTTATCAACGTGCCAATCGGGGCTGCGGTGGTATTGATGACCCTGCAAACCCTGCGCGGTCGGGAAACCAAAACCGAGCAGCGGCGCATTGACGCCATTGGTCTGGCACTGCTGGTCATCGGTATCGGCAGTTTGCAGATTATGCTCGACCGCGGCAAAGAGCTGGACTGGTTCGCCTCGCAGGAGATTATCATCCTGACAGTGGTCGCCGTGGTGGCTATCAGCTTCCTGATCGTCTGGGAGCTTACCGACGAGCACCCCATTGTCGATCTCTCGCTTTTTAAGTCGCGCAACTTTACCATCGGCTGCCTGTGTATCAGCCTGGCCTATATGCTCTACTTCGGCGCAATCGTCCTGCTGCCGCAGCTGTTGCAGGAGGTATACGGCTATACGGCAACCTGGGCTGGTCTGGCGTCAGCGCCGGTTGGGGTGATTCCGGTGATCCTGTCGCCGATTATCGGCCGCTTCGCGCACAAGCTGGATATGCGTCGGCTGGTGACGTTCAGTTTTATTATGTACGCCGTCTGTTTCTACTGGCGTGCGTGGACGTTCGAGCCGGGTATGGACTTTGGTGCATCGGCCTGGCCACAGTTTATTCAGGGGTTCGCAGTAGCCTGCTTCTTTATGCCGCTAACCACCATTACGCTGTCCGGTTTACCGCCTGAGCGTCTGGCGGCGGCATCCAGCTTGTCGAATTTTACGCGAACGCTGGCAGGTTCCATCGGCACATCGATTACAACAACGATGTGGACTAACCGTGAGTCGCTGCACCATGCGCAACTGACGGAATCCGTTAACCCCTACAACCCAAATGCTCAGGCAATGTACGACAAGCTGCAGGATTTAGGGATGACGCACCAGCAGGCGTCAGGGTGGATAGCCCAGCAGATCACTAATCAGGGTCTGATTATTTCCGCCAACGAAATCTTCTGGATGTCGGCGGGGATCTTCCTGGTTTTGCTTGGTCTGGTGTGGTTCGCCAAACCGCCCTTCGGCGCGGGCGGCGGCGGCGGTGGAGCGCACTAACTCTCTGATAAAAGGGATCTGCGGATCCCTTTTTTATTGTGGCCAGCATCAGAAATAATATTTGAATCTCAGGCGTCCACCGTAACGTGCATCTTCGCTGTTGTCGCCATTGTTCGGATCGGCCTCAACCCATGAGGCATAAGCACCGAGATAGATATTAAAGTTTCTCATATTCATTACGTTAGGGAATAAGTATGAGGCATGAATGGTGTGAATGTCATAGCTGCCCGGATCGGTGATCCAGCAGTCTTCCTCGCAAACGGCCTCCAGGTTGGTGGCATTGAAAGCGTCAATGTTGTTATGCGCATAGATATAGCCCAGTTCGAATCGATGCCACAACGCGTTCACCCCAGCGGTAAAATCGGTCTCATCGGTCGCGTCCATATAAGCAGTATTCAGGTTAATCACCGCGCCGTCTTCCGGATCGGTTTTTTGTCCGTCCCAGGTCATGGTAAAACCATACCCCGTACGATCGGACTGATCGATCCACTTCCCGTTCTCATAATAGCCGTAGGCGTTGTTAACGACGTTACTTTCCATCGCCACTGCCGTCGAGAAACGCCCGTTCTGCCAGGCGATCACCGGGCGCACGTAAGCCACGTTTTTATCATTGGTTAAGTCCATCCCGTGGTACTGCTTCTCGGTATAGAGCGTACTGCCATTTTCCATCAATGTATTCACTTCAAAATACCAGTTATCGATGGTTTTACTTATCAGGAAATTACCGCCGCTGTCGCTACGTCCACGCCCCTCTTTCATCATATAAATATAGCCATAGCCATCGCTGTAAAGGTCATTCGCCGTATTACCTGAATATTCAATAAACGTATCTTGATTCAGCGGGAACATATCGTACGCTTCAAAACGTCCGACCTTAATTTGCCAGTCTTTTTCCTGGCCAAAAAAGAACACTGCATCATCGAGATTCATTTTTCCGGTCAGGTCTGCCAGCGGCTGAACTGAGAATCCAGCGAAATTACCGTTGTTCAGTCGTTGGTAGCCATCAAACCCTAATAGCAGACGCCCGTTGATATCCCAACGTTCATTCGTTCCCGGCGCCCAATCTTTATTTGCCGAAGTTCTGGTTGATGTCAGACTACCAGAGCGGCTTGCCGCATCCATATTAAACTCAACGTCGCCATAGAACTTGATATCGCTAAAACCGGATAGCGTTAACTTGGGTGGATTTTCCGTAGAGGCGGAGGGTTCAGCAGACTGTACTTGCACCGTCGGCGCTGCGGCTACCTGCTGCTGCCTCAGCGAGCGAATTTGCAATTCAGCATCTGCGGCTCGCTGTTCGGCATTAATCACGCGCTGCTCCAGTTCGGCAAGACGCTGTTCAATAGCGGTATTTGCTGCCCAAAGGTTATGCGAAAAGCAAGCGCCGACCACAAGCGCTAAATATTTCACCTTCATTTTTTATCCCTAAAGTTTAATGTATACCAGATAAGATTTGATAAAAACCCTATCTACCGGCTATTAAAAGAGTCTTGTTATTACCCGGATATCTGGCGCATTCCATTATGTTTTTCTATTAATTATTTATGTTTTTTAGTTTATGTGATCAATACACTCTGGCATCATTAATTATCCGCCTCTTTCTGTCTACCAGATCACATTTTATTATTTAACAGGTCAGGCATTACTTAAATTAAAATGTATTCTTGCCGCAAATATAATAAACACACATTATATTAAGTAATAAAAAACCCCGGATATAAACCGGGGTTAATTTAAATACTGGAACAGCTAATCAATAAGACTAAATATGCAATTCCTGCAGTTTCTCTTTCGGTAGCGCCAGCTCTTCATTGCTGTTCACGCGCACATCATGCTCCAGAATATGACGCGCGATATCCTGTGCTTCGCTAAGAGAGTGCATCTGATACGTACCGCACTGGTAAACGTTCAGTTCTGGGATCTGGTTCTGATCCTGCACTTTCAGCACGTCCGCCATCGCCGCTTTCCACGCATCGGCAACACGCTGCTCGTCCGGCGTACCAATCAGGCTCATGTAGAAGCCGGTACGGCATCCCATCGGAGAGATATCGATAATCTCAACGCCGTTACCATTAAGGTGATTACGCATAAAACCTGCAAACAGGTGTTCCAGCGTATGGATACCTTTCTCAGGCATCACTTCTTTGTTCGGAATGCAGAAACGCAGATCAAACACGGTGATTGCGTCGCCATGCGGGGTGTTCATCGTTTTTGCAACCCGGACCGCGGGAGCTTCCATCCGGGTGTGATCGACAGTAAAACTATCTAACAACGGCATTTAGCCACCTCCGATAAATTTTTTAAAAATAATCTGAACTCTTTGTTCCGGGGCGAGTCTGAGTATATGAAAGACGCGCATTTGTTATCATCATCCCTGTTTTCAGAGATGAAATTTTGGCCACTCCCGAGTGGCCTTTTTCTTTTGTATCAAGCGTGCTTTTCCAGCCACACGCTAAACGGCTCAGTATCAGCCGCTTCTATCTCCTGCTGACGACGCTTCGAAGCCTCGGTTTCAGCAATAAATTCAGCTTCCTGCAATATTTCTAATGGTTCTTCACGCAGCAGATTTCGGTAAGCCTCACCCAGCGCTTTGCCCGTGCCGCCAATGCCTTCATCAATCATAGACCGCAGGATGCGAGCTGAGAAAGTCAGTTCAGGATTGTCAAAACAGGCCACCAGTTGATCGCAGACCTTCTGATACTCCTCTCCCCCATCGATGCTGTCCAGCGTTTGTGCCACGCGTTTCAGGTCACGGAACAGATCTTTACCCACTTTAGGCAGCGGGAACTGGGCCGTTTCACAACCAATACCTAACGTCAGGCCTGGCTTGCGCCCTTCCAGAATAACGCGATTCCAGTTAGTACGCGTACACAGCAGCTCGTCGCTACTCATTTCCGGGGCATCAGCCAGAACGCACCAAACCATGAACAAATCGAGGAAGCGCACCTGTTGTTCATCTACGCCGATTGGCGAGAAGGGGTTGATGTCGAGCGAACGCACTTCGATATACTCAATGCCGCCGCGTAGAAGCGCATCAGACGGCGTTTCACCGCTGCGAGTCACGCGTTTCGGACGAATTGGCGCATACAGTTCATTTTCGATCTGCAAAACGTTGCTGTTGATTTGCAGGCGCTTACCGTCTTTCTCCAGACCGATCGCCGCGTACTCCTCTGAAGGCGTTTTAATCGCGCGCTTCAATCCTGCCACATACTCATGCAAATCGTTAAACGTAATTCCGAGATTGCTTTGCGACTTATTGGTATAACCCAGGTCACTCAGACGCAGCGACGTGGCATAAGGCAGGTAATACATACCACAATCGGTTTTTTCAAACGGCAGCGTTGTCGGTTTTCCTTGCAGGAAGGAGGAACAAATGGCCGGAGAGGCGCCAAACAGATACGGGATCACCCAACCAAAACGGTAGTAGTTGCGAATCAGACGGAAATACCCTGCTGACACTTTTTCTTTAGCGTCTTCATCGCCATCTGTTACGCCACATTTCGCCTGCCAGAAAGCCATCGGCAGCGAGAAGTTGTAGTGTACGCCGGAGATAGTCTGCATCAACGCGCCGTAACGGTTTTTGAGGCCTTCACGGTAAAGGGTTTTCAGACGACCGATATTCGACGTACCGTACTGCGCCAGCTCGATATCCTGACCTTCGGCAATATAGCAAGGCATGCTCAACGGCCACATACGCTCATCGCCAAGATTCCTTGCGGTATAGCGATGCAGATCGCGCATGAACGTGAGCATTTTGTGAATGTCATCGCCCGGTGGAGTAATAAACTCCAGCAGTGTTTCGGCAAAGTCAGTGGTTATCCATTTATGCGTTAGCGCTGAGCCTAACACTTCAGGATGGCCTGTCGTTGCCAATGAACCATCAGCATTAACACGCAGCGTTTCGCGCTCGAGCCCGCGTTGAATCCCCTCTAACGCATGAGGATGTTTTTCCAGCCAGGCCAGCGCCTGTGATACGTCCGGGATCAAATTGACCTCCCGCCTGTCAAAATCGTTTTAATTAGCATAATGGTATTGGTCAACCTGCAGGTTATTCCACAACACAATTAGTGCCACCACATAATGCCTTGCGTCGTAACCGCCGCGACCACAACATAGCGCAGCGCTTTGCCAAGACATAAAAAAAAGAGAACTGGGCCCCACGAGATGCGCATCCATCCCGCTAACAAGCACAGTAAATCACCCACAACCGGCATCCAGCTTAATAATAGTGTGACAGCGCCATAGCGCCTCAGCCAGCCAGTGGCTTTTTCTTGCCAGCGCGATGTTTTACGCAACGGAAAGAAACGCCCAAGGATAACGTTAGTTAACCCTCCAAGGCTATTACCCATTGTTGCTGTTAAAACTAAGACCCAGGGATGACTCGCTCCAGAAACCAGTAAGGCAACTAAAACAACTTCAGAATTTCCAGGTAATAGCGTGGCGCTGAGAAAGCTGCTGGCAAACAGCGAGAGGAGCGACAGTCCATCACTCACAATAACCGGACATCCACGGCGTCCATTCCTGCGGCACGCGCCGCCTGAAGCCCAAAATCGGCATCTTCAAACACGACGCAACGCGCCGGTTCAACGCCCATACGTTCAGCACAGAGCAAAAACGTATCAGGAGCCGGTTTGTGGCGTTGTACGTGATCGGCCGCCACCACGGCATCAAAATAACGACGCAGCCCAAGGTGAGTAAGCAGCGCTTCTGCAATCGCACTTTCACTCCCCGTTCCTACCGCCATAGGCCGACGCCCATGCCAGGCTTTCACGAC
Organism: Citrobacter sp. RHBSTW-00029; assembly: GCF_014104295.1. NCBI lineage: Bacteria > Pseudomonadati > Pseudomonadota > Gammaproteobacteria > Enterobacterales > Enterobacteriaceae > Citrobacter > Citrobacter sp. RHBSTW-00029. The sequence goes on along the minus strand of NZ_JABXRT010000001.1, from coordinate 428,141 downwards.
GTCAACCAACGGCAGAGGCTGGACGCTATCCAGCAACATGCTTCTCACCTTGTCGGTTTTTTCACGCGCTAAGGCATGGGGGTCGAGATCGGCATGATTCAATTCAATTACCGACTGGGCAATACGCCACGTTGGGGAGCCGTTGAGGGCGACCATGGCTTGTTCATCAAAACGCAGCCCATAATGCCCCAATACCTCATGCCACGCCTTACGGTGCGTTGGCTCGGTATCCAGGATGGTGCCATCCATATCAAAAATCAAACCCGCATAACGTTCGTACATCGTCTTCTCGCAAGCCGAATGACCAGACGTTATTTTATCGTAATTGATTGATTTTGTCGCTGACAGCGAATTGAGGGGCATTCAGAGAATATGTGGAAATAATTTAAAGGGGGAGATGGTGCATCCGGGAGGATTCGAACCTCCGACCGCTCGGTTCGTAGCCGAGTACTCTATCCAGCTGAGCTACGGATGCATCGGGAATTGCTGATTACTACTGATACTGCAAAGAAGATGGTGCATCCGGGAGGATTACTCGGCTGCGCCTCGCCCTGCGGGCCGTTGCTGAAGCAACGTTATCCTCCCTGGTACTGGCGATTATCTCGCAGACCATGAAACAACAGTTTTGCTGCTATCTCGGAGAAGATGGTGCATCCGGGAGGATTCGAACCTCCGACCGCTCGGTTCGTAGCCGAGTACTCTATCCAGCTGAGCTACGGATGCATCGGGAATTGCTGTTTACTACTGATACTGCGAAGAAGATGGTGCATCCGGGAGGATTCGAACCTCCGACCGCTCGGTTCGTAGCCGAGTACTCTATCCAGCTGAGCTACGGATGCATCAGGAAAACTTACTTACTGCAGATTTGATATCGCTGCTAAAGTGATATCGATTTCCGTAACAACGCTAATGCGTTATTGCAGAGAAGATGGTGCATCCGGGAGGATTCGAACCTCCGACCGCTCGGTTCGTAGCCGAGTACTCTATCCAGCTGAGCTACGGATGCAAATGGCGGTGAGGCGGGGATTCGAACCCCGGATGCAGCTTTTGACCGCATACTCCCTTAGCAGGGGAGCGCCTTCAGCCTCTCGGCCACCTCACCAACACGCCTCTTGCGAGTGCTTCGAAGAACTTGTTTCTGCTCATCGTCGCTGCGTGGCGCACATATTACTTTCTGGGACTTATAAGTCAAACAATTTTTCCAGAGCTTTTATCGTTTGCACATTTCACGCGCAATTAGTCTGCAAAAACGGCAAAAAGAGTGTTTTATCAACAGATAAATTGGCAATTTCCTGAAGCAGTGAACAAACGGAAACTTCGTAGGGAAAGGCATTACGCCCAGTGGAATCGAAAAAATGGGGAGGACGAAGAAGAACAGAGAAGAAAAAGGGTAACTCGATCAGGTTGCGCCTCACCAGACAGGTGAGACGCGAAAACCTTAGTAACTGGACTGCTGGGATTTTTCAGCCTGGATACGCTGGTAGATCTCTTCCCGATGGACAGAAACTTCTTTCGGGGCGTTGACGCCAATGCGCACCTGGTTGCCCTTCACCCCTAAAACTGTCACGGTGACCTCATCGCCTATCATGAGGGTCTCACCAACTCGACGAGTCAGAATCAGCATTCTTTGCTCCTTGAAAGATTAAAAGAGTCGGGTCTCTCTGTATCCCGGCATTATCCATCATATAACGCCAAAAAGTAAGCGATGACAAACACCTAAGTGTAAGCAGTCACGGCATCACATTCTGTTAAACCTAAGTTTAGCCGATATACACAACTTCAACCTGACTTTATCGTTGTCGATAGCGTTGACGCAAACACTGCGGATTGAAGTCCGCAGCGTCGGCTTACGCTTATAATTTTTACAGTTTTGCGCTAACCCAGCCTTTCACACTGGCTAACGCTGCCGGCAGAGCCGCAGCATCCGTACCACCGGCTTGCGCCATGTCCGGACGACCACCACCCTTGCCGCCTACCTGCTGAGCGACCATCCCAATCAGTTCCCCTGCTTTCACGCGGTCTGTCACATCCTTAGACACGCCCGCAATCAGAGAAACCTTACCTTCAGCAACTGTTGCCAGTACGACAACAGTAGAACCCAGCTGATTTTTCAGATCATCAACCATGGTACGCAGCATTTTCGGTTCAACGTCCGCAAGCTCGCTGACCAACAGCTTCACGCCATTGATATCAACGGCTTTGCTGGAAAGGTTCGCACTTTCCTGCGCTGCGGCCTGTTCCTTCAATTGCTGCAATTCTTTTTCGAGCTGACGCGTACGTTCCAGTACGGAACGAACTTTGTCACCGATATTCTGGCTATCGCCTTTCAGCAACTGCGCAATATCGCTTAAGCGATCGCTTTCAGCATGCACGGTATTAAGAGCGCCTTCACCAGTCACGGCTTCGATACGACGAACGCCTGCCGCAGTACCAGACTCGGAGATAATACGGAACAGACCGATATCGCCCGTACGGCTGGCGTGAGTACCACCACACAGTTCGGTAGAGAAATCACCCATACTCAGTACACGCACGTGGTCATCGTATTTCTCACCAAACAGCGCCATTGCACCTTTGGCTTTCGCCGCCTCAAGATCCATGATGTTCGTTTCAATCGGCAGGTTGCGACGAATTTGCGCATTCACCAGATCTTCAACGGCACGGATTTCAGCAGGCTTCATCGCTTCGGTATGAGAGAAGTCGAAGCGCAGGATTTTATCGTTAACCAGCGAACCTTTCTGTGCCACGTGCGTGCCCAGAACCTGGCGCAGCGCCGCGTGCATCAGATGCGTTGCGGAGTGGTTCAGGCGAATACGTGCACGACGCGCTTCATCCACATCAGCCTGCACTGCATCGCCAACTTTCAGAGAACCCGCAGACAGTTTGCCGATGTGGCCAATCGCCTGACCATATTTCTGCGTGTCGCTAACGGCAAACGCGAAGCCCGCACCTTTCAGTTCGCCTTTATCGCCAACCTGACCACCAGATTCCGCATAGAACGGTGTCTGGTCAAGAACGACAACGGCATCCTGACCTGCGTTAATGGCGTCTACCGCTTTACCATCAACAAACAGCGCGGTGACTTTGCCGTTCAGTTCCAGGTGCTCGTAGCCTTTAAATTCAGAAGCACCATCAACGCGAATCATCGCATTGTAGTCTGCGCCAAAGCCGCTGGCTTCACGTGCGCGACGGCGCTGTTCTTCCATTGCGGCTTCAAAGCCCGCTTCATCAACCTTAATGTTACGCTCGCGGCAAACGTCTGCCGTCAGGTCAACCGGGAAACCGTAGGTGTCATACAGACGGAATGCGGTTTCGCCGTCCAGCGTATCGCCGGACAGTTTTGCCAGTTCTTCATCCAGCAGCGCCAGGCCACGCTCCAGCGTACGCGCAAACTGCTCTTCTTCGGTTTTCAGAACCTGCTCAACCATAGACTGTTGACGCTTCAGCTCTTCGCCCGCGGAACCCATTACATCTACCAGCGGACCAACCAGCTTGTAGAAGAAGGTGTCCTTCGCGCCCAGCATGTTGCCATGACGAACTGCGCGACGAATGATACGGCGCAGCACATAGCCACGGTTTTCATTAGACGGAACAACGCCATCGGCAATCAGGAACGCACAGGAACGGATATGGTCGGCGATAACGCGCAGTGATTTATTGCTCAGATCGGTCGCGCCGGTGACTTTCGCCACGGACTCAATCAGTGAACGGAACAGGTCAATTTCATAGTTGGAGTTAACGTGTTGCAGCACGGCCGCAATACGCTCCAGACCCATACCGGTATCCACGGACGGTTTCGGCAGCGGTTCCATGGTGCCGTCAGCCTGACGGTTGAACTGCATGAAGACGATGTTCCAGATCTCAATGTAGCGATCGCCATCTTCTTCCGCGCTTCCCGGAGGGCCACCCCAAATATGGTCGCCGTGGTCGTAGAAAATTTCGGTGCACGGACCGCAAGGACCGGTATCACCCATCTGCCAGAAGTTGTCGGAAGCATAAGCCGCGCCTTTGTTATCACCGATACGGATGATACGTTCGCGCGGAATACCGACTTCTTTTTCCCAGATTTCATAGGCTTCATCGTCAGTTTCATAGACGGTGACCCACAGACGCTCTTTTGGCAGGGCAAACCAGTTTTCACCGGTCAACAGTTCCCATGCGTATTGAATGGCGTCGTGTTTGAAGTAATCGCCGAAGCTGAAGTTGCCCAGCATTTCGAAAAAGGTATGGTGACGTGCAGTGTAACCGACGTTTTCCAGGTCGTTGTGCTTACCGCCCGCACGTACGCAACGCTGCGAGGTGGTTGCGCGGGAATAATTACGCTTGTCGAGGCCAAGGAAAACATCCTTGAACTGGTTCATCCCGGCGTTGGTAAACAACAAAGTAGGGTCATTGTTCGGTACCAGGGAGCTGCTGGCAACTACCTGATGTCCTTTACTATGGAAAAAATCGAGAAACGCCTGACGGATCTCAGCGGTGCTCTTGCTCATAATTATCCTGAAGAAATCAAGCTAACGAAATGTCATTACCAGCATCGGCACGTAAACTGCGCCTCTGGCAATCGAAAAGTGGGAATAAGATAAGTTTTCTTTACTGGGAAGTAAAATCCCGTATGCGCTCAATCGTCAAAATTTCGCCATATTGCCTGAATATCTTCCATCAGATAGCCGCGATAGAGCAAAAAACGCTGGACCTTTACCTTATCTGAAAATTCCACAGGTAAAGGTTCACCGTACTTCCGGACGGCCTGCTCGCGCGCAAGCACTGCCCAGTCAATTTCACACTCGCGCATAGCACGCTCAATGGACTCACGCGCGATCCCTTTCTGATTTAATTCCTGACGCACGCGGGCAGGTCCGTAGCCCTTACGACTGCGGCTGGCGATAAACTGCTGAACGAAGCGGTCATCATCCAGATAGCGACTTTCAATACACCAGGCGATGACCTTGTCGTAATCCTCCGGCGTAGCATCAATGTCTTCCGGTCCATTTTTTCCCATCACCGGAGCGGCCAGCTTACGCCGCAGTTCCTGCTCACTGTGGTCGCGCATCGCAAGTATTCGCACGGCGCGGTCAAGAAGTCGGGAATAAGCGGAACGGCGGGAAGTTGCGTCTGTCATAGTGAGCCTTCAGAAATGAAAAAGGGCTGCATGATATGCAGCCCTTTACTATATACGATTCAAAACATGCGATTCAAAACAGGTTATCAGAAATCTTCGTTCGTTTCTTTTACGTCTTCACCACTGTCATCAACGGAGAAATCAGGCGTTGAATCCTGGCTATTGAGCAGTAACTCACGTAATTTCTTCTCAATTTCTTTCGCGGTTGCCGGGTTTTCTTTCAGCCAGTTAGTTGCGTTCGCTTTACCCTGACCAATTTTCTCACCGTTGTAGCTGTACCATGCACCCGCTTTTTCAATCAGCTTCTCTTTCACGCCCAGGTCAACCAGTTCGCCGTAGAAGTTGATGCCTTCACCGTAAAGAATCTGGAATTCAGCCTGTTTGAACGGCGCTGCAATTTTGTTTTTCACAACCTTAACGCGGGTTTCGCTGCCAACTACGTTGTCACCTTCTTTCACCGCGCCAATACGACGAATATCCAGACGAACAGACGCATAGAATTTCAGGGCGTTGCCACCGGTGGTGGTTTCCGGGTTACCGAACATAACGCCAATCTTCATACGGATCTGGTTGATGAAAATCAGCAGCGTGTTGGACTGCTTCAGGTTACCGGCCAGCTTACGCATCGCCTGGCTCATCATACGTGCCGCAAGGCCCATATGAGAGTCACCGATCTCACCTTCGATTTCTGCCTTCGGCGTCAATGCGGCAACGGAGTCGACCACGATAACGTCAACCGCGCCGGAACGCGCCAGCGCATCACAGATTTCCAGCGCTTGCTCACCGGTATCCGGCTGAGAACACAGCAGATTATCGATATCAACACCAAGCTTACGGGCATAAACAGGGTCCAGCGCGTGTTCCGCATCGATGAACGCACAGGTTTTACCTTCGCGCTGTGCGGCGGCAATAACCTGCAGTGTCAGCGTTGTTTTACCGGAGGATTCAGGCCCGTAGATTTCGACGATACGGCCCATTGGCAAACCGCCCGCGCCCAATGCGATATCCAGAGAAAGCGAACCGGTGGAGATGGTTTCCACGTCCATGGAACGGTCTTCACCGAGGCGCATGATGGAGCCTTTACCGAATTGCTTTTCGATCTGACCCAGCGCTGCCGCCAACGCTTTCTGTTTGTTTTCGTCGATAGCCATTAATTACTCCTGTCATGCCGCTTTCGGGTTAAACCGCGAAACGTGATAGATAATGTTCTGTTGAGGCAATTATACTGTATGCTCATACAGTATCAAGTGTTTTGTAGAAATTGTTGCCACAGGGTTTGTAACGCGTAGACAGTCGCCTGTCGACGTACCGCATCGCGATCGCCGATAAAGCATTCCCGGCGGGTAATCCCCTCGCCGCTTGCGCTGGCAAAGGCAAACCATACCGTCCCCACGGGCTTGTCTTCACTACCGCCATCGGGTCCTGCGATACCGCTAATCGAGACGGCGAAGTCAGCACGGGCGGCTTTTAGCGCGCCAATCGCCATTTCAACGACCACCGGTTCACTCACCGCGCCATGCTGGGTCAGCGTCTCTTCGCGCACGCCAATCATCTGCGCTTTGGCTTCATTGCTGTAGGTCACAAACCCGCGTTCAAACCAGGCGGAGCTTCCGGCAATATCCGTAATCGCTTTGGCTACCCAGCCGCCGGTACAGGATTCCGCCGTCGTCACTGTTGCCCCGCGCGCTTTCAGCGCCAGGCCAACCTGCTCGCTTAACTGCATCAGTTCACTGTCGGTCATTTCAGCCTCTGTCAGTTAAAAAATATGCCGGACAAGATAGCACTTTCATAACCAATATGGGGATGGGGAGAACGTTTTACGAGGAGGATTCCAAAAATTGCTCCGTTGCACAAATAAGATCTGCCGGATGGGGATGTCAGGGCATCTTCTCCGGCCTACAAGAGATATCCTCCGGTAGGCCGGGGGAGCGATTACTGCACGCGCGCCAGCGCCACCGCCTGACCCAATTGCCACACGGCCATCGCGTAGTGGGTACTGTGGTTGTAGCGGGTGATGGTGTAGAAGTTCGGCAACCCATACCAGTACTGGTAGCCGGTACCGATATCCAGGCGCAGCAGGCTGGCCTGCTGATGATTCCCCAACGACTGCTGCGGCGTCAGGCCCGCGGCGGCAAGCTGAGAAATGCTGTACTGGGTTTTAAAGCCGTTAGCCAGCCCAGGCGCCTGACCATTTGCCGGAACCGCGACCGTATCGCCTTTCACCCAGCCGTGACCTTTGAAATAGTTCGCCACGCTACCGATGGCATCAACCGGATCCCACAGGTTAATGTGCCCATCGCCATTGAAATCAACGGCATATTGTTTATAGGAAGACGGCATAAATTGGCCGTAGCCCATTGCCCCCGCGAAAGAACCTTTCAAATCGAGCGGATCGTCGCTTTCATCTCGCGCCATCAGCAGGAAGGTTTCCAGTTCACCAGAGAAGTATTCCGCACGACGAGGATAGTTAAACGACAGCGTCGCCAGCGCATCCAGAATCCGCGTTTTACCCATCACGCGGCCCCAGCGAGTTTCTACGCCAATAATACCAACGATAATTTCCGGCGGTACGCCGTATACCTGCCACGCGCGGTTCAGCGCATCTTCGTATTGATTCCAGAACGCCACGCCGTTTTGCACGTTATCCGGCGTGATGAACTGTTTACGATACCGCAGCCATGCGCCGTTAGGTCCGGCTGGCGGTTGCGTCGTCGGCGCCTGGCGGTCCATCAAACGCAATACCGAGTCCAGACGCTTGGCCTGCGACAGGATCTCCTGCAATTGCTGGCGGTCAAAGCCGTGCTTGTTCACCATTTTCTCGATGAACTGCTGTGCATTCGGATTATTGGCGAAGTCGCCGCTTGTTTGCATGACGTTGTGCTGCGGCTCAAGCAGGAAGCCGCCGGATGGCGTACCCGTAGTCGTTTGAGTCTCTGAAGGTTTGGGTTTGCTGCTACAGGCAGCAAGCAGTACGAAAAGGGGGAGTAACGCTACATAACGACGCTTGAACATGAGACATCCATTAAACAAATTCAGCCTGGGGGAAGTATGGTAAAGCATCCTCCGTCATACAAGGAAGCGGTAGTCGCTCTCCTTCACAGAATTTACATCCCCTTTCATCTCTGAGCCGCACATTTGCGAGCACTCACGCAATAACTTTCAAATTAAAATATTTTCCTTTCATTTTGAGATCAAAATAACACTTTTAAATCTTTCGATCTGATTAAAATTGGTTACCGTTTGGCAAGGTAACTAAAATCCCTACAGGAGAGAATAATGATCGACACCATCACACTCGGTGCGGAGTGGTTTATCGGGCTGTTCCAGAAAGGCGGAGAGGTCTTTACCGGCATGGTGACCGGTATTCTTCCACTGCTGATTAGCCTGCTGGTCATCATGAATGCGCTGATTAACTTTATTGGCCAGCAGCGTATTGAACGTTTTGCCCAGCGCTGCGCCGGAAACCCATTGTCTCGCTACCTGCTGCTGCCGTGCATCGGCACATTCGTTTTTTGTAACCCCATGACGCTGAGCCTGGGCCGTTTTATGCCAGAGAGATATAAGCCCAGCTATTACGCAGCAGCGTCCTATAGCTGCCACTCAATGAACGGCTTGTTCCCACACATTAACCCCGGAGAGTTGTTTGTCTATCTGGGGATTGCCAGCGGCTTGACGACGCTGGGCCTCCCGCTCGGCCCGCTCGCGGTGAGCTATTTGCTGGTCGGTCTGGTGACCAACTTCTTCCGTGGCTGGGTGACCGATTTCACCACCGCCATCTTTGAGAAAAAAATGGGCATTCAACTTGAGCAGAAAGTGCATCTGGCGGGAGCAACATCATGACGCGTATTCGTATTGAAAAAGGCACCGGTGGTTGGGGTGGTCCGCTTGAACTGGAAGCAACGCCCGGGAAGAAAATTGTCTATATCACTGCCGGAACGCGCCCGGCGATTGTCGACAAGCTGGCGAACCTGACCGGCTGGCAGGCCGTTGATGGCTTCAAAGAAGGTGAACCACCAGAGAATGAAATCGGTGTAGCGATCATCGACTGCGGCGGCACACTGCGCTGCGGGATCTATCCAAAACGTCGTATCCCGACGGTGAATATTCACGCGACCGGGAAATCCGGCCCTCTGGCACAATACATTATTGAAGATATCTATGTCTCTGGCGTGAAAGAAGAAAATATCACCGTTGTCGGTGAAGCATCCGCTACGCCAACGCCTGTAAACAGCACTATCGGTCGCGATTACGACACCAGCAAAAAAATCACTGAACAGAGCGATGGCCTGCTGGCAAAAGTTGGCATGGGCATGGGTTCAGCCGTTGCAGTGCTGTTCCAGTCCGGGCGCGACACCATCGATACCGTCCTGAAAACTATTTTGCCATTTATGGCGTTCGTCTCGGCACTGATCGGCATCATTATGGCTTCCGGTTTGGGTGACTGGATAGCCCATGGACTCGCACCGTTAGCCAGCCATCCGCTGGGGCTGGTGACCCTGGCGCTGATTTGTTCTTTCCCGCTGCTGTCGCCTTTCCTCGGCCCCGGTGCGGTTATCGCCCAGGTTATCGGCGTTTTGATCGGCGTACAGATTGGTTTGGGGAATATTCCCCCTCATCTGGCGCTACCTGCCCTGTTCGCCATTAACGCTCAGGCTGCATGCGACTTTATTCCTGTCGGGCTGTCGCTGGCCGAAGCGCGTCAGGACACGGTTCGCGTCGGCGTGCCATCCGTTCTGGTGAGTCGTTTTCTCACCGGCGCGCCTACCGTTCTCATCGCCTGGTTTGTTTCCGGCTTTATTTACCAATAAGAGGCACTCAAAAATGACCGTGATTTATCAGACCACCATCACCCGTATCGGCCAGAGCGCCCCGGATGCACTCAGCGACCAGATGTTGATTACCTTTCGTGAAGGCGCGCCAGCGGATATCGAGGAGTTTTGCTTCATTCATTGCCACGGCGAGCTGAACGGTTCGTTGCAAGCCGGGATCCAGTTTGAACTGGGCCAGCATCACTACCCGGTCACCGCCGTTGGCAGCGTAGCGGAACAAAATTTACGTGAACTGGGGCATATCACCCTGCGTTTTGACGGACTGAGCGAAGCGGAATTCCCCGGCACCGTACACGTTGCAGGCCCCGTACCGGACGGTATCGCGCCGGGCTGTATTTTGAAGTTTGTTGCTTAAGATTGAAGGAGATAAAGATGAATCAGGTTGCCGTTGTCATTGGTGGAGGCCAGACCCTTGGGGCATTCCTTTGCCGTGGGCTTGCGACAGAAGGATACCGCGTCGCGGTGGTGGATATTCAAAGCGATAAAGCCGCCAACGTGGCGCAAGAAATTAACGCCGAGTTTGGCGATGGCACCGCCTACGGTTTTGGCGCAGATGCCACCAGCGAACAGAGCGTGCTGGCGCTATCACGCGGAGTGGATGAAATATTTGGCCGTGTCGATCTGCTGGTTTACAGCGCCGGTATCGCTAAAGCCGCATTTATTAGCGATTTTCAGCTTGGGGATTTCGACCGCTCGCTGCAGGTGAATCTGGTCGGCTACTTCCTCTGCGCACGTGAGTTCTCACGCCTGATGATCCGCGATGGCGTTCAGGGGCGCATTATCCAGATCAACTCCAAATCAGGGAAAGTGGGCAGTAAACACAACTCTGGCTATAGCGCGGCAAAATTTGGCGGCGTGGGCTTAACCCAGTCGCTGGCGCTGGATCTGGCGGAATACGGGATCACCGTGCATTCATTGATGCTCGGCAACCTGCTGAAATCACCGATGTTCCAGTCGTTACTACCGCAATATGCGACCAAGCTTGGCCTTAAGCCAGACGAAGTTGAGCAGTACTACATTGATAAGGTTCCACTCAAACGCGGCTGCGATTATCAGGACGTGCTGAACATGCTGCTGTTTTACGCCAGTCCAAAAGCCTCTTACTGCACCGGGCAGTCCATCAACGTGACCGGCGGTCAGGTGATGTTTTAATGTTGAATTGCCGGATGGCGGCTACGCTTATCCGGCAAAATCAAAGGAGTACATTATGGTTTCCGCACTGATTACCGTCGCCGCTATCGCCTGGTGCCTGCAACTGGCGCTCGGTGGCTGGCAAATATCCCGCTTTAATCGGGCTTTCGATAAGCTCTGCCAACGGGGTCGGGTTGGCGTGGGGCGCTCCGGCGGACGTTTTAAACCCCGCGTGGTGATCGCCATTGCGTTAGATGAGCAGCAGCGGGTTACCGATACGTTATTTATGAAAGGTCTTACGGTATTCGCCAGACCCGGCAAAATTGCCACAATAATGGGCAAACATCTTGATGAATTACAGCCTGATGTGATCTTTCCCCATGATCCGCTATCGCAGAATGCACTATCATTAGCGCTTAAACTGAAACATGGGTAATTTCGTTGTGAATGCTAATAGCTTGCGAAATTATCATTTTGCAACCTATAGTCAGGGTAATCACGCCTATGAAACCTCGTCAGCGTCAGGCTGCCATACTGGAGCACCTGCAAAAGCAGGGAAAATGCTCGGTTGAAGAACTGGCCCACTACTTTGACACCACCGGCACGACCATTCGCAAAGACCTGGTCATTCTGGAAAATGCCGGCACCGTCATTCGTACCTATGGCGGCGTGGTATTAAATAAAGACGAATCCGACCCGCCAATCGATCACAAAACGCTAATCAACACGCATAAAAAAGAGCGGATTGCCGAAGCCGCCGTCCGTTTTATTCACGATGGCGACTCGATTATTCTGGATGCGGGCAGCACCGTACTGCAGATGGTGCCGATGCTCACGCGCTTTAGCAACATCACCGTTATGACCAACAGCCTGCACATTGTTAACGCCCTTTCGGAGCTGGACAACGAGCAAACCATCCTGATGCCCGGCGGGACCTTTCGCAAAAAATCTGCGTCATTTCACGGTCAGCTGGCAGAAAACGCCTTTGAGCAGTTCAGCTTTGATAAACTCTTCATGGGCACCGACGGCATTGACCTCAATGCCGGCGTGACCACTTTTAATGAGGTGTTTAGCGTCAGTAAAGCGATGTGTAATGCCGCTCGCGAAGTGATTCTGATGGCTGACTCGTCAAAATTTGGGCGCAAAAGCCCTAATGTTGTATGCAGTCTGGAAAGCGTCGACAAGCTGATTACCGATGCGGGTATCGACCCTGCATTTCGTCAGGCGCTGGAAGCAAAAGGGATTGAAGTGATCATAACCGGAGAAACCAATGAGTGATGCACTACTGAACGCGGGCCGTCAGACGTTAATGCTGGAACTACAGGAAGCCAGCCGTTTGCCTGAGCGACTGGGCGATGATTTTGTCCGCGCTGCCAATACTATCATCCACTGTGAAGGCAAAGTCATTGTCTCCGGTATTGGTAAATCAGGTCATATTGGCAAAAAAATTGCGGCGACCCTCGCCAGTACCGGCACGCCTGCCTTTTTTGTGCATCCGGCGGAAGCGCTGCACGGTGACTTAGGGATGATCGAAAGCCGTGATGTCATGCTGTTTATCTCCTACTCCGGCGGTGCGAAAGAGCTGGATCTCATCATTCCACGCCTGGAAGACAAATCCGTCGCCCTGCTGGCCATGACCGGAAAACCGACCTCACCGTTGGGCCTGGCCGCCAAAGCCGTGCTGGATATTTCCGTTGAGCGCGAAGCCTGTCCGATGCGCCTGGCGCCGACCTCCAGCACCGTTAACACGCTGATGATGGGCGACGCGCTGGCCATCGCCGTGATGCAGGCGCGCGGCTTTAACGAAGAAGATTTCGCCCGCTCGCATCCGGCGGGTGCGCTGGGCGCTCGTCTGTTAAATAAAGTGCATCATCTGATGCGTCGTGACGATGCCATCCCGCAGGTGAAGCTTACCACCAGCGTCATGGACGCGATGCTGGAACTTAGCCGTACGGGTCTTGGCCTGGTGGCAGTCTGCGACGACGCCTCGCTGGTGAAAGGCGTCTTTACCGACGGCGACCTGCGCCGCTGGCTGGTTGGCGGTGGAGCGCTCACCACTCAGGTTAGCGAGGCGATGACCCACAATGGCGTTACGCTGCAGGCACAGAGCCGCGCGATTGACGCCAAAGAGATCCTGATGAAGCGCAAAATCACCGCCGCACCGGTGGTCGATGAAAACGGTAAACTCACCGGTGCTATCAACCTGCAGGATTTCTATCAGGCCGGTATTATCTAATCCTTCAACCCCAGACGCTTCGCCAGCCGGTGCAGGTTGGCGACGTCTGTTTCCAGCGTCCGCGCACTTGCCGCCCAACTATGGTTATTTTGTGCCAGCGCCCGGCGGATCATCTCCCGCTGGAACGACTCTGTTGCTTCACGCAGGTTGTGATGCTGTGGGATCTCCGCAACAACTTCCGCCGCCGGTGTTACTGGCGCTTCATCCTGCAGGGCAAAATGCTGCGCCTCCAGCACCACTTCATCCCCTGCCCTGGTGGCTCTTGCCAGAACGACCGCGCGGTGAATGGCATGTTCCAGTTCACGCACGTTCCCGGGCCAGGCGTAGCTCAACAGATGACTACGCGCACCGGGGCTTAACACCACGCGGGACAGTCCCAGCCGCAGCCGACATTGCTCGCAAAAATAGCCTGCCAGCAGCACCACGTCTTCGCCGCGTTCACGAAGAGGCGGTACCGAAAGGGGAAAGACGCTCAGCCGGTGGAACAAATCCGCACGGAAATTCCCGGCCAACACCTCTTCGCGTAAATCACGGTTCGTCGCCGCCAGTACGCGCACATCCACGCGCAAGCTGCGATCGTCACCCACGCGCTGAATATCGCCGTACTGCAATACGCGCAGCAGCTTAGCCTGTAGCGCCAGCGAGAGTTCACCTATCTCGTCGAGAAATAGCGTCCCATTGTCGGCCATTTCAAACTTACCGCTACGATTGCTGATAGCCCCGGTAAACGCGCCTTTTACGTGACCAAACAGTTCGCTTTCCGCTACGCTTTCCGGCAACGCCGCGCAGTTCAGATACACCAGTGGATTCACCGCACGCGGCGAACCTTCATGGATAGCTTTAGCCACCAGCTCCTTCCCGGTCCCTGTTTCGCCGCTAATCAGCACGTTGAGATCGGACCCCGCCACAATCTCAATCTCTTTTTTCAACTGCATCATATTGGGCGACAGGCCAATCATCTGGGTTTCCGTCACCTGCTCGAAAGCCGTCGACGAACCTGGCAGCATATTCTGGCTTTCCAGCTGTTCAATCAGCAACGCATTGCTCAATGCGCCAGCCGCCAGCGCGGCAATCAGCCTAAGCTCCTCATCGCTGAAAACATCGAACTGATCGGGCTCCATGCCATCCAGGGTTAACGCACCAATCAAATTTTGACCGGCGAACAACGGCAGCCCAATACAGGCATGCACCTTCAGACTCTCCTGCCCCGGAATCAGACCATCATACGGGTCTGGCAAATCGCTGTCGGCAGGAAAACGTACCACGTCCCCGGCGCGGGCAATCGCCTCCAGACGCGGATGCCCTTCCAGAGTAAAGCGTCTGCCGAGAACATCCTGCGCCAGCCCATCGATCGCCAGCGGAATAAACTGTCGCGACTCGTAGCGCAGCAGTGCCGACGCGTCGCACTCCAGCACCTGACGCAAGGTGGTTATCAGTCGTTGAAAACGGTCCTGATGCCCAATACCGCTTTGTAATTCAATGGCGATGCCCGCCAGCACGTCTACGGAAAAGCTCATGGCTACCTCATTGTCATTTTGACAATTCATATTGTCATATTGACAATAAAACATATAGTCATTTTGACTACCACCTTATAGGTGGAAAAACAACTAACCCTTTAAAATCAAATAAATAAAAAGTTGGCACGCAACCTGCAATTAGCAAAACATCTTTTTTGAAAAACGCTGAATTAATTGAGGTTGCTATGTCTATTCTGGTTAAAAATAACATTCATTGGGTTGGCCAACGTGACTGGGAAGTGCGTGATTTCCACGGAACTGAATACAAAACGCTGCGCGGCAGCAGCTACAACAGCTATCTCATCCGTGAAGAAAAAAATGTCCTGATTGATACCGTAGACCACAAGTTTAGCCGTGAATTCGTGCAGAACCTGCGCAGTGAAATTGACCTCGCGGATATCGACTACATCATCATTAACCATGCAGAAGAAGACCACGCCGGGGCGCTGACCGAGCTGATGTCCTGCATCCCGGACACGCCGATTTACTGCACAGCCAACGCCATTGACTCTATCAACGGGCACCACCATCACCCGGAATGGAACTTTAACGTAGTGAAAACCGGTGATTCGCTGGACATTGGTAACGGCAAGCAGCTGATCTTCGTTGAAACGCCGATGCTGCACTGGCCGGACAGTATGATGACCTACATGACCGGCGATGCGGTGCTGTTCAGTAACGACGCCTTCGGTCAGCACTACTGCGACGAACGTCTGTTTAACGACGAAGTTGACCAGACTGAACTGTTCGAACAGTGCCAGCGTTACTACGCCAATATCCTGACGCCATTCAGCCGTCTGGTTACACCGAAAATTACTGAGATCCTCGGCTTCAACCTGCCGGTCGATATGATTGCCACTTCCCATGGCGTGGTATGGCGCGACAACCCGACACAAATCGTTGAGCTGTACCTGAAATGGGCGGCGGATTATCAGGAAGACCGCATCACCATTTTCTACGACACCATGTCCAACAACACCCGCATGATGGCGGACGCGATTGCCCAGGGCATCAACGAAGTCGACCCGAACGTGGCGGTGAAAATCTTTAACGTCGCCCGCAGCGACAAAAACGAAGTTCTGACCAACGTCTTCCGCTCTAAAGGCGTGCTGGTCGGGACTTCCACAATGAACAACGTGATGATGCCGAAAATCGCCGGTCTGGTGGAAGAGATGACCGGCCTGCGTTTTCGTAACAAGCGTGCCAGCGCCTTTGGTTCACACGGCTGGAGCGGCGGTGCGGTAGACCGTTTGTCCACGCGTTTGCAGGATGCGGGCTTTGAAATGTCCCTGAGCCTGAAAGCGAAATGGCGTCCTGACCTCGATGCGCTGGAACTGTGCCGCCAGCACGGCCGTGAAATCGCACGTCAGTGGGCGCTGGCTCCATTGCCGGAAACAACCGTGAAAGCCGTCGCCCAGGAAGAAGCCTGTGCCTGTGCCGCTGCGGCTGCCGCCGATCTTGGTCCCAGCATGCAGTGCAGCGTGTGCCAGTGGATTTACGATCCAGCAAAAGGTGAACCGCTGCAGGACGTTGCACCGGGTACGCCGTGGAGCGACGTGCCGGATAACTTCCTGTGCCCGGAATGTTCATTAGGTAAAGACGTCTTTGACGTACTGGCAACGGAGGCAAAATGAGCCACGGAATTGTCATCATTGGTTCGGGCTTTGCCGCCCGCCAGTTAGTCAAAAATATCCGTAAACAGGATGCTGCTGTTCCGCTGACCCTGATTGCCGCGGACAGCATGGATGAGTACAACAAGCCCGATCTCAGCCACGTTATCAGTCAGTCACAGCGTGCAGACGACCTCACCCGCCAGTCGGCGGGTGAGTTTGCCGAACAGTTTAATTTGCGCCTGTTCCCACATACCTGGGTAACCGACATCGACGCCGATGCCCACGTAGTGAAAAGTCAGGACAAGCAGTGGCAGTACGAAAAACTGGTGCTGGCAACGGGGGCTTCAGCCTTTGTACCTCCGGTTAGCGGGCGTGAGTTAATGCTTACATTGAACAGCCAACAAGAGTACCGCGCCTGTGAAACGCAGCTGCGTGACGCCCGGCGGGTACTGATTGTTGGCGGTGGCCTGATTGGTAGCGAACTGGCGATGGATTTCTGTCGTGCAAGTAAAGCGGTGACGCTTATCGACAACGCCGCCAGCATTCTGGCCTCGCTGATGCCGCCGGAAGTCAGCAGTCGCTTACAGCATCATCTGACCGATATGGGTGTCCATCTGCTGCTGAAATCACAGCTTCAGAGTCTGGAGAAAACCAGTACCGGTATTCGCGCCACGCTCGATCGTAGCCGCAACGTCGAAGTCGATGCGGTGATTGCCGCCACCGGCCTGCGCCCGGAAACCGCACTGGCGCGTCGCGCCGGATTGAACATCAATCGTGGCGTCTGCGTCGACAGCTACCTGCAGACCAGCCACCCGGACATTTATGCCCTCGGCGACTGTGCGGAAATTAACGGTCAGGTCCTGCCGTTCCTGCAGCCGATTCAACTGAGCGCCATGTATCTGGCGAAAAACCTGCTCGGCGGCAATGCGCCATTGAAGCTGCCAGCGATGCTGGTAAAAGTCAAAACGCCGGAGTTGCCATTGCATCTGGCAGGGGAAACCCAGCGCCGCGATCTGAACTGGCATATTGCCGCCGAAGCGCAAGGGATGGTCGCCAGAGGGATGAACAACGAAGGCCAGCTGTGTGCGTTTGTCGTCAGTGAAGACCGCATGAAAGAGGCCTTTGCGCTGCTGAAAACGTTGCCCGTGTAAGTCTGTGATGCCGGATGGCGCCGCTTCGCGTCTTATCCGGCCTACGAGTGAGTATCTATTTGTAGGCCGGATAAGGCGCAGCCGCCATCCGGCATTCTACGCTTCACTTAACACCCGCGCCGCGGCAATCACGCCCTGCCCCAATGACAACCCGCCGTCACCCGCCGGTAAACGCTGCGGGAACAGTAAGGTAAAATCACGCAGATAAAACGCCAGCCGGGATGACAGTAAGCGGTTATGCATCACGCCGCCGCTGAAGACTAACGTTTTAATTCCGCGCGTTTCGGCCTGCTCACGCATCAGTGTGGCAAACCCACGCGCCAGCGCGTCGTGAAATGCCCACGCTCTTTCAGCAGGGGCGGTCTGCCAGGCCAGCCATTGCTGCCAAAAAGCCGCTAAGTCCAGATGATTGCCATTAAGCGGCACCGTAACAGGGTGATCAACGCCTGCACACTGCGATGCCAGCGCCTCCAGCGCACAGGCCGCCTCACCTTCATAACTCAACGATTCCGGCGCACAATGCAACGCGGCGGCAACCGCATCAAACAAGCGCCCGCACGACGATGCCAGTGGGGCATTGATTCCCCGCTCGATGGCGCGCGCCAGTACGTTCCAGTTTTGCCGTTGCAACGCCGATGTTTCCGGGTAACCCTGCCAGTCAGGAACAAAACGCAGGCACTGCGCGAGCAAATTGCGCCATGGCTGTTTTGCCGCTAAATCGCCGCCCGCCAGCGCTACCGCCGGTAAGCCGCCAAGGTGTTCGCATTCACGGTAGTTGACCCGCAGACATTCGCCGCCCCACAGCACGCCATTTTCCCCCATGCCGATGCCATCCAGCGTCAGGGCAATCACATCGCCGCCGTCGAGCGGCCAGCCGTGCTCGGCAAGACATGCAGCAGCATGCGCATGATGATGCAGCACCGTTTCGGTTGGCAGATTCATCTCGCTGGCCCACTGGCTGGAAACATAGCCAGGGTGCGCATCATGCACGATACGCTGCGGCGTAAAGTCATAAATGTTCTGGATCAGACGTAACGCATCACGCCACTGCTGCTGAATGCCGTCATCACTGAGATCGCCTAAATGCTGGCTGATAACCGCCTGTTCGCCGCGCACCAGGCAGAATGTATTTTTCAGATCCGCGCCTAAGCACAACATCGGCGGCACGTCACGAAACCCCGGCGGCAGTGCTATCGCATCCGGCACGTAACCCCGGGAGCGGCGCAGTATTTCCCCACTGTCACGCACCACGGAGTCATCCATGCGCTGCATAATTTCGCGGTTATGCAGCAGGAAACCATCAGCAATCTCACTTAAATCTTCCAGCGCCTGGGCGTTGGTAATGGCCGGCGGCCTGCCGCTGAGGTTGCCGGAGGTCATCACCAGAGGACAATTCATCTCTTGTAAAAGTAAATGCTGCAACGGATTCGCGGGCAGCATAACTCCAACCTCCGTTAACCCCGGCGCAATGCCTTCGCTCAATGCAGCGACATAGCGTTTCTGTACCAGCACGATCGGCGCAGCAGGTGTAGTCAGCAAACGACGAGCGGGTTCGGGCAGTCCGTCATCAGCAGGCAGCATTACCGCCAGCGGTTTCGCCGGACGGTGTTTACGCAGCCTGAGCAGTGCGACGGCGTCATCATTGCGCGCATCGCACACCAGATGAAAGCCGCCAATGCCTTTCACGGCCACAATGCCGCCCGCTTTCAGCTGTGCCACCGCCGCCTGCAGGGCGTCTTCTTTTTCAGCCCGCACGTCAGTACTGATCCATTCCAGATGCGGGCCGCATGCCGGACAAGCAACAGGCTGGGCATGGAAGCGACGGTCATACGGGTCACGATACTCTTTGTCGCATTGCGCACAGAGCGGGAACGACGCCATCACGGTCAACGGACGGTCATACGGCATGGCGCGGATAATGGTAAAACGTGGGCCGCAGTGGGTGCAGTTGATAAAGGGATAACGATAGCGGCGTTCGCCGGGAGTGTTCATTTCAATCAGACATTCGGGGCAGGTCGCGGCGTCCGGAACGATCTGCGTATTCATCGAACCGCCAGCGCTTTGACGAATCGAGAAATCGGCAGGCTGCTGCGTCCAGACGAACGGTTCGCTCTCAACGCTGTCAATGCGCGCCAGCGGTGGGCAGTGTTGATGTAACTGCGCAATAAACTCCGCCGGATCTTCCTGCAAGCGCACAACCACACCGTCACCGTCGTTACACACGTCGCCATGCAGCTGTAACCGTTGCGCCAGTTGCCAGACGTAGGGGCGAAATCCGACGCCCTGTACCTTGCCGCGAATACGCAACTGTACGCCGGAGGGGGTGTTTATTGTCATTAGATTTTTCCCGCAGTCATCAATCCCGGTTAGCCTGATGGCGCGATGCTTATCAGGCCTACGGGGATGCGAACAGTAGGCCGGATAAGGCGAAGCCGCCATCCGGCATAAGTACTACCGTATTTTACGCGGATTTGCAGATATCAGAACAGCAAAGATGCGGTGGAATCCAGCGCCGCGCGACGGCGTTTTTCCGCGCTCAGTTGCTCAAGCTTGTTGCGATCCACATAAATCAGCGCGTGAGTCGGGCAGACTTCCATACAGGCAGGACCGGCCTCACGGTGGTGGCACAGGTCGCACTTATTGGCTTCGGCTTTTTCTGCACGGACGTTCAGACCCGCGCCGCTGTTACGCACAACCGGACGCACGACCACTTCCATTGCGCCGTAAGGACAAGCCACAACGCAAGTTTTACAGCCAATGCAGCGTTCCTGCATTACGTGAACAAAACCTTTATCACGGCTGATCGCACCGTTCGGGCAGACGTTAGCGCACGGCGCGTCTTCACACTGGCGGCACAGCGTCGCCGTGGAGACATTAACGCCTTTGATGACGTGAATGCGGGGTAAAAAAGTTTCAGGGGTCAGCGATGCGCAGTCCTGGTTATCCTGATGGGATACCACGCAGGCCACTTCACAGGTACGGCAACCAATGCATTTATTGGCGTCTGCAATGATGAAACGGTTCATCAATTTCTCCAGCAATGACAGAATATCTGCCGAAGCATTCACAAATCGTGCCAGATTTTAATTTACTGTTATTAAAGAATTTTTATTATAATGAATACAAAGATGGCGTGTCATCGTCACTAGTGACGATGACAAATGACAGCCGTCAGCGCTAAGCGGGCGGCGCAACTGAGTCGCGCTGGATGAGTTCACCGGTGAAAGTCTTTGGCGGCGTAAACGCCCCGTCACCCAACATAAAGATCAGGCGCCCAATCGTTTCCTGAATCATTTCTGTTACCGGAATTTTTACGCTGGAAAGCGCCGGAATAGTGTATGGTGCGAGGGCGATATCATCAAAGCCAATCACCGACACCTGTGCGGGAACGCTCACGCCATGCTCGTGCAACTGCTTCATCGCGCCGATCGCCATATCGTCATTACTGGCCACCAGCGCGGTAAAATTGACCTTGCGCGAAAGCAAAGTATCCACACCCGCTGCGCCGCAGGCAGGCGTCCATTTCCCTTTAACAATCAGATCATTATCTAGCGCGATATCATGATGTGCCAGCGCGTCTTTATAACCTGAAAGTCGCTCCACGCCGGTTGGAGAATCCATCGAGCCGGTAATAAAACCAATCTCTTTATGCCCGGCGGCAATGAGCTGAGTGACGGCGTTAAAGCTGGTCTGCTTTTGATCGCACCATACGCTGTGGCTGGTGTTTTTCCGCAGGCGTCGGTTAAGCACCATAATCGGCTGAGTATGGGCGTCGATGATATCGTCTATCTCATCCACACTGAGAAAACGCGGATAGATCATAATCGCGTCGCAGCGTAAGTCCAGAAGGTATTGGATCGCCTGGCGTTCTTCCTCAGCGCTGTGCTTACCGTCAGCCAGCAACAGCTGACGCCCCTTATCCTCCGCCATGCGTGCGGTATGAAACAACAGTTCGCTGAAATAGACGCCGTGATAAAGGGTGTTCGTCACCACCAGTCCCAGCGTCTGCGTGGTTTTCGCCGCCAGACTGCGCGCCAGCAAGTTAGGGCGATAACCACTCTCTTCAATGGCCTGAAACACGCGGTCTTTGGTCTCCTGGCTGACGTAGCCGTTCCCGGAAAGCACCCGGGAAACCGTCGCTTTCGACACGCCGGCACGCTTCGCCACCTCGAGCATCGTGGTCATATTACTCATCCCTATTCTCTCAATGTGACGCAGTGTACTGCACCGTTTCGCCGCTGTCCTTGCTGCTACATCGCAGACGCCAACATCCAGTGATAAACATCACAATTACAATAAATGATCAAAATTAAATCTTGCTCAATATAAATAAATTAAACATTCTTTTGTGGAACCGGTTTCCTATCTGCGTTTCATAACCCAGAAAAGCGACCCACCGTAAACGGATAAAACATAACGTACCCTACTGATAAAACAGGATTAAATCCGATGTCCAAGAATTATGCAGCGCTGGCGCGCTCCGTTGTGACGGCTCTGGGAGGCGTTGACAACATCACAGCAGTGACCCACTGTATGACCCGTTTGCGTTTCGTTATCAAAGATGACTCGCAGGTCGACAGCGCGACGCTGAAGACGCTTTCTGGCGTACTTGGCGTACTTGGCGTGGTGCGTAGCGATAACCAGTGTCAGGTGATCATCGGCAATACCGTTTCGCAGGCGTATCGCGAAGTGGTCAGCCTGTTGCCTTTCAACATGCAGCCTGCTGAGCCGCAAACCAAACCCCGACTGACGCTGAAGCGGATTGGCGCGGGGATCCTCGACGCGCTGATCGGCACCATGTCGCCGTTGATCCCTGCAATTATCGGCGGATCAATGCTCAAGCTGCTGGCAATGATCCTCGAAATGACCGGTGTGCTGGAGAAAGGATCGTCCACGCTCACTATTCTGACCGTGATCGGCGACGGCGCATTTTTCTTCCTGCCGCTGATGGTCGCCGCGTCGGCCGCTATCAAATTCAAAACCAACATGTCACTGGCAATCGCCATCGCGGGTGTACTGGTGCATCCCAGCTTCATCGATCTGATGGCGAAGGCCGCGCAGGGTGAGCACGTTGAGTTTGCCCTGATCCCGGTGACGGCGGTGAAATATACCTACACGGTGATCCCGGCGCTGGTGATGACCTGGTGCCTGTCATACATCGAACGTTGGGTGGATCGCATCACTCCGGCAGTCACCAAAAACTTCCTGAAACCAATGCTGATCGTGCTGATCGCCGCGCCGCTCGCCATCGTCATCATTGGCCCGATCGGCATCTGGATCGGTAGCGCAATTTCAGCGCTGGTGTATACCATTCACGGCTATCTCGGTTGGCTGTCAGTGGCCATTATGGGCGCATTGTGGCCGCTGCTGGTGATGACCGGTATGCATCGCGTTTTCACGCCAACCATTATTCAGACCATTGCCGAAACCGGAAAAGAAGGCATGGTGATGCCGTCGGAAATCGGCGCCAACTTGTCGTTAGGCGGTTCATCGCTGGCAGTGGCATGGAAAACCAAAAACCCGGAACTGCGTCAGACGGCGTTAGCGGCAGCCGCCTCTGCCATCATGGCAGGGATTTCCGAACCCGCACTGTATGGCGTGGCGATCCGCCTGAAACGACCACTGATTGCGAGTCTTATCAGCGGTTTTATCTGCGGTGCCGTTGCCGGCATGGCCGGGCTGGCGAGTCACTCCATGGCGGCTCCAGGTCTGTTCACCAGCGTACAGTTTTTCGATCCGGCCAATCCGATGACTATCGTATGGGTGTTTGGCGTGATGGCGCTGGCGGTGGTGCTTTCCTTTGTATTAACACTGATTCTCGGCTTTGAAGATATTCCTGTCGAAGATGCCGCCGCGCAGGCCAGAAAAAATCAGGCCGCACAACCGGGCAATATCAATGGAGCCAGCATTTGACTGGTATGAACTGAGGTTAATTATGTCTGTTTTTCCGCAAGGATTTTTATGGGGCGGCGCACTGGCCGCCAACCAGTCTGAAGGGGCGTACCGGGAAGGTGGCAAAGGGCTGACGACCGTCGATATGATCCCTCACGGCACAAGTCGCATGCCCGTCAAACTGGGACAGGAAAAGCGCTTTACGTTGCGGGATGACGAATTTTATCCCAGCCATCAGGCGATCGACTTTTATCATCGCTATAAAGAAGATATCGCGCTGATGGCGGAAATGGGTTTTACGGTATTTCGTACTTCCATTGCCTGGAGCCGTCTCTACCCTAACGGCGATGAGCTGACGCCGAATGAAGAGGGTATCGCATTTTACCGGGCGGTGTTTGCCGAGTGTAAAAAATACGGTATTGAGCCGCTGGTCACGCTGTGTCACTTCGATGTGCCAATGCATCTGGTCACCGAGTACGGTTCATGGCGTAGCCGTAAAATGGTGGAGTTCTTTACCCGCTACGCCCGGACCTGCTTTGAGGCCTTTGACGGACTGGTGAAGTACTGGCTGACGTTCAACGAAATCAACATTATGCTGCACAGCCCCTTTTCAGGCGCCGGGCTGGTATTTGAAGAAGGTGAAAATCAGGATCAGGTGAAATATCAGTCCGCTCACCACGAACTGATAGCCAGCGCCCTGGCGACTAAAATAGCCCATGAAATTAATCCGCAAAACCAGGTCGGTTGTATGCTGGCTGGCGGTAATTTTTATCCTTATTCCTGTAAACCAGAAGATGTGTGGACCGCGCTGGAAAAAGACCGCGAAAACCTGTTCTTTATTGATGTGCAGGCGCGCGGGGCCTACCCGGCTTATTCTGCCCGCGTGTTTCGCGAAAAAGGCGTGGTCATAGAAAAAGCCCCAGAAGATGACGACATCCTGAAAAACACCGTCGATTTCGTCTCGTTCAGCTATTACGCATCGCGCTGCGCCTCGGCGGAAATGAACACCGGCAATACCAGCGCCGCCAACGTGGTGAAATCGCTACGTAATCCATACATTGCCGCCAGCGAATGGGGCTGGGGCATCGATCCGCTCGGTCTGCGCATCACCATGAATATGATGTATGACCGCTACCAGAAACCGCTATTTCTGGTGGAGAACGGGCTGGGGGCGAAAGATGAAATTGATACTAACGGCGAGATCAATGACGACTATCGCATCAGCTATTTACGCGAGCACATTCGCGCCATGGCAGACGCGATTGAAGATGGCGTGCCGCTGATGGGTTACACCACCTGGGGCTGTATTGACCTGGTTTCTGCCTCAACCGGTGAGATGAGCAAACGCTACGGTTTTGTGTATGTGGACCGCGATGATGCGGGCAACGGCACGCTGGCGCGCACCCGTAAGAAATCATTCTGGTGGTACAAAAAAGTAATCGCCAGCAACGGTGCCGATCTGGCATAACAGATCTGTCGGAGGGGGTTACAGCCTTCCGGCAGAATTACATATTTTCATTTCATTTATTACATTCCAGATGTGGAATCGTCCTTCCAGTTTCAGGTTTGCCCTCATCTTTTTTTACTGGCATTTTATTCAGTAGTTTTTAATCCTGGCCGTTCACCACAAGGAAACGTGCATGTCTGATAAAAATGGCACAACAGCAGTGGCTATCACTAAACCCGTACGTCGATTGAAAGTTGGCTATGTCAGAAAACGCCATGAAGATCCCAAAACGGGTTACACGCGACGAATCAGTCGGCACGCCTCACTCACGCTGAACGGCGACTGGCTGGAACAAGCAGGGTTTCCTACCGGTACGGCAGTGAGTGTGTCAGTGATGCAGGGGAAATTAATTATAGAGCAGGCCATTGAGTAACGAGGAAGGCGGGAAACAGGCCGGATGTCACTCACATCCGGCACTGATACGGTTTACTCTTCTGGCGCTTCCAGCTCGGAGAATCCACCGTGTCCTTCCCAACCGGCTAATCGCTGATAGACGGTATCAACAGCATCTTTGATCGGCTGTGTCATCGGGTAGTAAAACCCGACGATGTCCGGTTGAATGCCGAGGAAAATCACCTCACCAACGTCGTCTTTCAACTGATCGACCAGGTAATTCAGCGGCATGTTATGGGTGGTCATCATGAACATCTCGGCAATGTCATCGGGATCGACAATGCGGATTTCACCGGGGTTCAGCCCCATATCGGTGGCATCAACAATCAACAAACGTTGCGGACGCAGTTCACGGATGGCGACGATATCGTTCTCCGGCGCGCTACCGCCGTCGATGACAACCCAGTTGCCTTGAGGATTTGCAGCACACATTTCGGCCAGCAGCGGGCCCGCGCCGTCATCGCCCATCATGCTGTTACCCACACATAATAAAACGTCAGTCACGGTGTCTCCTCACCATCAGATAGATGGCGCTTTCCTGGTGTATGTCGTGCAGCATGCTAAGCATCAGCTTGCTCCACTCCTGCTGCTGCGGGGTCTGTACGGCACGCGCATCATCGAACGCGCGTGCCAGCATTTGCACATGGTTGAAATCGATAACGATCTCGCCGTATTTCGGCACACCTTCCATTTTCCGGCGGGCTTCGCTTCCCTCAGCAAGGGTAGCAATCCATGCCAGATATTCGTCCCATTGACAAGTTAACGCCGCTTCCAGGCAATCGATGATCCCAAGGTGGTGACCAATCGCCAGGCTGTAATAGACAACCTGCTGCGCCTCAGCGGGCGTCGCATCGTTCTCATCAATAAACTTACGGCTCAGTTGACTGAACACCACCGTTTCACTCATCGGATACGCGCCTCTTCGACAACATGGTTAAGATGCGTGACGATCTCGGTCAGACGCGGATCGTTTTCCGCTTCCAGCCAGCGCGCCACCTGATGCTCGCCCTGCCCTAACTGCGTCATATAGTCATCAGCAATCTGGCGACCGTAGCGGTATCCCGCCAGACGGCGAGCCTCGCGATCCACCTTCACTCGCAGCGGCTGAACCATATCCGGATGCAGAATTTCCGCCGGCTGTTCGTCCAGTTCACCCGGCGCACGCGCGTGAATTTTTTGTTCCAGCAAACCTAGCGCCATGGCAAAACCATACAGCGTGGCTGCAGGCGTTGGCGGGCAGCCAGGGATATACACATCCACCGGTACGATTTTGTCCGTGCCGCCCCATACGCAGTATAAGTCGTGGAAAATACCGCCGCTGTTACCGCAAGCACCGTAAGAGATACAAATTTTCGGGTCTGGCGCAGACTGCCAGGCGCGCAGCGCCGGAGAGCGCATGGCACGGGTTACCGCGCCGGTAAACAGCAGGATATCCGCATGGCGCGGGGACGGTACCACTTTGATGCCAAAACGTTCGGCGTCAAACAACGGAGAAAGCGTGGCGAAGATTTCGATTTCGCAACCGTTGCAGCCGCCGCAGTCCACACGGTAAACGTACGCTGAACGCTTGATGCTTTTTAGCAGCGACGCTTTCATGCTGGCAATGGATTCATCCACCGTCATCGGTACCGGAATACCGTTGGCGTCACGTGGGCCTAATAAATTGCTCATCAGCTGGCCTCTTTCATATGGCGAGTCAGTTCAATACGGTCAGACGGCACCAGGCATTTCTGGCGCTTACAGTCCGGGCAGGTCTCAAAGCTTTCACGGTGGTTTTCCGCGCGGCTATCACCGTTGTGCTTAAGCAGCGCAATGGCGTAATCAATCTCTTTTTGTACCGCAAACGGACGGTTACATACGCGGCAATTACACAGCGCAAAGCGGGACTGCTGCAGGAAATCCTCTTTCTTCCACACCGCCAGCTCATACTCCTGCGACAGCTTGATCGCCGCCGTCGGGCAGACCTCTTCACAGCGGGCGCAGAAGATGCAGCGACCGAGATTGAACTGCCACGCTAGCTCATTGGTGGCCAGATCGGTTTCTACCGTCAACGCGTTCGACGGGCACGCATTCACACAGGCCGCACAGCCAATGCACTGCTGCGGATTATGTTCCGGTTTGCCACGGAAGTTTTTATCGACCGCGATCGGCTCTAGCGGATACGACGACGTCGGAGCCCCGGTTTTGATGACTTTTTTGATAAAGGTAAACATGGCGATTCCTTATTTCAGCGGCGAGTTTTTACGCTCGATGCTGTAGCGCTCAAGTTCTTTGTACGGCACGACTTTGCTCTTCTTCTTACGTACATCGACCACGGTCATACGGTCAGTACAGGAGTAGCAAGGATCGAGGCTACCGATAATCAGCGGCGCATCGGAAACGGTATTACCACGCAGCATGTAGCGCAGCGTCGGCCAGTTGGCGTAGGTCGCCGCACGGCAGCGCCAGCGATACAGTTTCTGGTTGTCGCCGGTCATGCTCCAGTGAATGTCATCTCCGCGCGGCGCTTCAGCAAAGCCCAGTGCGAAACGGTGAGGAATGTAGGTAAAGCCTTCCACCATCAGCGGGCCGCCCGGCAGGTTATCCAGACCAAAGTCGATCATATTCAGTGCGGTGTAGACTTCATTAATACGAACTTTAAGACGAGAAATAACGTCGCAGCCTTGCTCGCTATGAACTTCCATCGGCAGCAGACCATAACCGACAAACGGGTGATCGGCGCGGGTGTCACGCGCGTGACCGCTGGCGCGTACCATCGGGCCGACGTTACTGAAGTCGCGGGCAATTTCCGGATCCAGACGACCAATACCAACGGTACGCTGTTCCATATTCGGCGTGCTGAGCAGCATATCGACCAGTTCCTGCACGTCACGACGCATCTGCTGCGCCAGTTGACGGGTCTGGATCATATCTTCTTTCAGCAGATCACGACGGATACCGCCGATCAGGTTCAGACCGTAGGTTTTACGCGCCCCGGTGAGGATCTCCGCCATTTTCATCGACGTTTCACGCACGCGGAAGAACTGCATAAAGCCGGAGTCAAAACCGGTGAAGTGACAGGCCAGGCCGAGGTTCAGCAGGTGCGAGTGCAGACGCTCAACTTCCAGTAGAATGGCACGGATCATCTGCGCACGTTCCGGCACTACGATGCCCATCGCATTCTCAACGGAGGTGGTATAGGCGGTGCTATGCGCAAAGCCGCAGATACCACACACGCGATCTGACAGGAACGTCACTTCGTTGTAACCCATACGGGTTTCCGCCAGTTTCTCCATGCCGCGGTGGACATAGAACAGACGGTAGTCGGCATCGATAATGTTCTCGCCGTCCACGAACAGGCGGAAGTGACCGGGTTCATCGGAGGTGACGTGCAACGGGCCAATCGGCACCACGTTATTTTTCTTGTCGCCCAGTTCGTTGATGAACTCGTAGGTTTCAGCATCGGTAGTCGGCGCCGGGCGCTGACGATAATCCATGCTGTCTTTACGCAGCGGATAGAGTTCGTCCGGCCAGTCATCGGGCAGTACCAGACGACGCTCATCCGGTAAACCAACCGGGATCAAACCGTACATATCGCGCACTTCGCGCTCGCCCCAGACCGCAGCCGGAACGCGCGGCGTGACGGACGGGAACTCCAGCTTATTGGCATCGACTTCAACGCGGACGGTTATCCAGCATTTGGTGCCCTGCTCCATCGACATCACGTAGTAAACAGCGTAATGGCCGCACAGCTGGCGCTCGTCGTTACCAAACAACACGGACAACCAGCCGCCCTGTTTGTAGTACAGGAATTCCACCACTTCCGGCAGGTAGTTCACCTTGACGGTGATCGTCAGCTGATCTTTGGTCTGCCAGGCTTCATCCAGCACCACGCCCGGAAAGGCCTGATGCAGCGCAGCGAGATATTGTTGACCTAATTTTTCTTCAGACATGCTCAAACTCTCTTAAATCACGCCACCAGCAAGGAGACGAACGCTAAAAACGCAAACCCAAAACCGGCCCAGGTCACGCGTGAAGTGGCGCAAAAACGCAGACGCGCCATGCTGTTTTCGAACAGGGCGATGACCAGCACGCCGAGGACCAGCTTGACGACGGCAATCACCAGCGCCAGCAGCAGCCCCCCCGCGGTGAAGGTTTCCATCTGTCCCCACGGCAGGAACACACCAACGAACATTTGCAGAACGACCAGTTGCTTGAGGCTAATGCCCCATTTCAGCACGGCAAAACCGCTGCCGCCGTATTCAGTCAATGGACCTTCCTGCAGCTCTTGCTCTGCTTCTGCCAGATCGAACGGCAGTTTGCCCATTTCGATAAAGGTGGCGAAAGCACAGGCGCACAGCGCCAGAATCAGCGGGATGCTGCGCGCAGCAGGCCAGTGGTAAATGGTATCGGCGATATTGCTGATATGGGTTGAACCCGCAACCTGTGCCGCTACCCACAGCCCCAGCAGCAGGATAGGTTCAACCAGCACGCCGAGCATCGCTTCACGGCTGGCACCAATGGCGGTAAACGGGCTACCAGTATCCAGTCCCGCGATAGAGAAGAAGAAACGGGCAATGGCGAACAGGTAAATTAAGGTGATTAGATCGCCCAGTTGTGGCAGCGGCGAGCCAACGGTCACTACCGGCAACGCAGTGGCGATAGTCAGCATCACGCCCACCATCACAAACGGCGTCAGGCGGAAAACCCAGCTGGAATCCGCAGGCGCAATGCTCTGACGACCCAGCAGTTTGATAATGTCGCGGTATTCCTGCAAAACGCCCGGACCGCGGCGATTGTGCAAACGCGCACGCGCCACGCGGGTAACACCGGACAGCAGCGGCGCAACGGCAAACAGCACCAGCGCCTGAATTAACGGATATAAAACACTCATTCTCAGGCTCCTCGTGAAACCACAATCACCACCAGCACCGCCAGCTCAATTAGCGCCAGTCGACGGAACAGCACCGGTGCAGCCGCATTCTGCCAGCCCGGAATCAGTGATACCGGGTTTAGCCATTTACGCAGTTTGAGTACCGGGGCAAAGGCTTCTTTCACCGGCATGGCAAAACCGTGCGCGGTAATGACCATTGACTGCTCGTGATCGTAACCACACACCCATGCCGCACCGCGTGAACGCGACGGCAGACGGTTGCCTTTGAAAATTGCCATGATGATGAACGGCAGCAGCGGACATGCGATCAGCAGCAGCGTGATCATTGGCTGAGAAACGGTGGTGTTCGCAGTTTCCAGCGGCAGCGGTACGGCAGAGGAGATCATCGGCAGCAGCCACGGCGCAGCCACGCCGCCAATCACGCAACAAATAGCCAGCGCAACGACGCTCACACCCATCAGGATTGGCGCGCAGCAGGCGTTTTCAGCTTCCTTCGTGCGCGGTGCGCCAAGGAAAGTAACGCCATAGACTTTCGCCATACACATCACCGCCAGCGCGCCGGTAATCGCCAGTCCTACCGCCAGCAAAGGTCCTAAAAAACGGCCGACAAATGCGCCGCTGTTGCCAAGCTTAAAGAAGGACTGGTAGATAACCCACTCACCGGCAAAACCGTTCAGCGGCGGCAGCGCGGCCATCGCCATCAGGCCAACCAGCATCGCCAGAGAGATAACCGGCATGCGTTTGCCGATACCGCCCAGTTTTTCGATATCACGATGACCGGTACGGAACCAGATGCTGCCTGCGCCCAGGAACAGAACGCTTTTGAACAGGCTGTGGTTTACCAGGTGGTACAGACCGCCGGTCAAACCCAGCGCAATCAGCGCCGGTTGATTCAGGGAAATCCCGGTCACGCCGGCGCCCAGCCCCAGCAGAATAATGCCGATGTTTTCCAGCGTGTGATACGCCAGCAGGCGCTGGATATTGTGTTCCATCAGCGCATACAGACCACCGACAAACGCCGTTATCATGCCCAACACCAGCAGCGTAACACCCCACCACAGCGGCGCATTACCGCCCAGCAGCGACAGGGAGAGAATACCCAGTAGACCGACCTTCATGACGACGGTAGAGAACAGTGCCGCAGCCGGTGCGCTGGCATTGGCGTGTGCCTGTGGCACCCAACCGTGCAGAGGAATAATCCCGGCCAGCAGGCCAAAACCTGCCACGCCCAGCAGCCAGATGTCAGACCCGAGCGGCAGCTCTTGGCTGCGCAGGTCTAACAGACGCAGCTCCAGAGTGCCGTAACGTTGCCACACAAGGTAGCAGGCAACCGCCAGCAGCAGCGTACCAATACGTCCCAGCGCAAACCACAGTTTGCCTTCTTTACTGCATCCGGTGAGGAACACAGCACACAGCGCCATGATTTCCGCCATCACCACCAGCGTACCGAGGTTGCTGGCAACCACCGCACATACCGCCGCGGCCATCAGCAGATTCACCAGCAGGCCGTTAGCTTTCACCTGCGGATGACGATGCCAGTCAATGTTGTACAGGCTGACAAACAGGCCGCACAGTCCCAGCGTAATCAGCCAGATAGCATTCAGCGGAGTAATTTGCAGACTGTGACCAATAAACGGCATCACGCCGCTCACCGCCAGCGCATTAGTCAGAACGGTAAAACCAGCGGCTGCCGTACACAAGCTGCCGACCGCACCGCCAACTCCAGCAATCCAGCCGCTCAGCGATTTATGAAATGAAAACAAAAATGCCAGAACCGCAGCTGCTGTAAACCAGGCCACGCCGCTGTTAATCAGTGAAATTGCGCTCATTTTGCATCCCCACTCTGAGCCTGCTGAAACAAGGTGAGATCGCCGAAATCGGTATTGAAAGTCAGCTCACGCTTACGTTTGCTGGCGCGGGCGATATCAATGTTGCTCACCAGGTGCAGGGCTTTGGTCGGACACATGCGCACGCAGGCCGGACCAAGCTCGTCAAAACTGCACAGATCGCATTTCACCGCGATGGCACGAACGCCTGGAACCCAGTCCAACAGCGAACTCACGCGAGCAGGCGCTGGCGGAGCCGGAGGCGCTTTTGGCGTATTGGCGTTTGCCGGGATATGCAGCGGACGGCTACCAGAAAACTCTATCGCGCCAAACGGACAAGCGATCCCGCACAGTTTGCAGCTTACGCACAGGCTTTCATTCAGCTGTACGGCGCCATCAACGCGGTTAATGGCATTAACCGGACACACGGTGGCGCAAGGCGCATCTTCACACTGGTGGCAAAGCTGCGGCGCGGATTCTTTTTCATTTAACATCACTTTCAGG
The DNA here is from genome assembly GCF_014104295.1 of Citrobacter sp. RHBSTW-00029. Taxonomy (NCBI): domain Bacteria; kingdom Pseudomonadati; phylum Pseudomonadota; class Gammaproteobacteria; order Enterobacterales; family Enterobacteriaceae; genus Citrobacter; species Citrobacter sp. RHBSTW-00029. The sequence continues at coordinate 395,547 of NZ_JABXRT010000001.1, read as the reverse complement.
CGCGGCATTGACTGCAGGCCATGCTGGCGATGTGTCTCTGAGCAGGCGGCTTCACAGGTGTGGCAGCCAATACAAAGAGTGGAGTCAGCAATTACAAAACGATTCACCAGGCATTCCTCAGGTGATAGTCATTTTTGACGAAAACATGTCTGCAAAATGTCATTTCGACATTTTTCGACATGCCCATTCCCTAAAACATCGTGACGCAGTATGTAAACCGCATCATGACAAAGTGGACGGCCCCCAAGGCTTAAGCCGGGCTATGTCCCTCAACCAGCTGGCTTAAATTCACCGGCATATTGTTCTCAACCGCGGTGTACAAGCTGTCGTAGACGCTGGCGATTTTTTCGAGATAGTGCTCCAGCACCTGCTCGCGATCGCGGTTGCTGATACGCTCATCGACCTTACCGTCGATGGTCAATTCTGCCTGTGCAATCAGCTGCTTATCATCACCGTCTTTCGTTTCGACGTAGTATTCGATGGTATGACTGTTAAAACCGTCCGCCAGCGTGACGTAGATAGTGAAGTGTTCAAAAAGGACGAAGCAGAGATCTTTGTCCGGTGCGCAGCTCATTGCATGATGCAAACGCGCTTTTGACAGGGTGATCCCCTGAACCAGCGAGTTACAGTAAATACGCCACTGGTCCTGTAGGCGACGATGCCGTTCAGCGATGTAATCGGCTTTTTCGCTTATTTCCCAAATAGTCATGTCAGGTTACCCGTTTAGCAGAGATGAACAGCCTTAAGCACATTTCATGCCAAAATTAAATCACTTATTTTTCATATAGATAAAAAATCAAAGGTGGGTGACGACATGTCATTTCGTCATCGTCGTCATTGTCACGAATGAAAAAACTCAACCTGGCATGCTTATTGCTTTTGATACGGCAACTTCACAGGAGGCGGTATGCACGAAATAACCCTCTGCCAACGGGCACTGGAATTGATTGAACAACAGGCCACGCAACACGGTGCTCAGCGAGTAACTGGGGTCTGGCTCAAAATTGGCGCATTTTCTTGCGTAGAAACCAGCGCTCTCTCCTTTTGTTTTGATCTGGTATGCCGCGGGACCCTTGCAGAAGGTTGTAAACTCCACCTCGAAGAACAAGAAGCCGAATGTTGGTGCGAATCTTGTCAGCAATACGTCACGTTACTGACGCAACGCGTGCGCCGATGTCCGCAATGCAACAGCGATATGCTGAGAATTGTGGCCGATGACGGCTTACAGATTCGACGTATTGAAATAGATCAGACTCCAGCGCCGGATGGCGACGCCTAAGCGTCTTATCCAGCCTACAGAAAGAGCTCGTTTGTAGGCCGGATAAGGCAACGCAGCCATCCGGCAACAGATGTATCGCAAGTAAAAAGATCAGGAGTGAGCGATGTGTACGACATGTGGTTGCGCTGAAGGCAACCTATATATAGAGGGTGATGAACATAATCCCCACTCGGCGTTTCGCAGCGCGCCATTTGCCCCGGCGGCTCGTCCGGCGCTGAATATTACCGGTGTGAAAACCTCAAATTTCACACCGAGCCAGACTGAAGAAGGTGATTTGCACTACGGTCACGGTGAAGCAGGCACCCACGCGCCAGGCATGAGCCAGCGCCGCATGCTGGAAGTGGAAATTGACGTACTGGATAAAAACAACCGCCTGGCCGAGCGCAACCGTGCCCGCTTTGCGGCCCGTCAGCATCTGGTGCTGAACCTTGTTTCAAGCCCGGGCTCCGGTAAAACCACGCTGCTGACCGAAACGCTGATGAAACTGAAAGATAGCGTGCCGTGCGCCGTTATTGAAGGTGACCAGCAGACGGTGAACGATGCTGCCCGTATTCGCGCCACAGGCACGCCCGCCATTCAGGTCAACACCGGTAAAGGTTGCCACCTTGACGCACAAATGATTGCTGACGCCGCGCCACGTTTGCCGCTTGACGATAACGGCATTCTGTTCATTGAAAACGTCGGCAACCTGGTCTGCCCGGCCAGCTTCGACCTCGGCGAGCGCCATAAAGTGGCCGTGCTTTCCGTCACCGAAGGTGAAGACAAACCGCTGAAATATCCACATATGTTTGCCGCCGCATCGCTGATGCTGCTCAACAAAGTGGATCTGCTACCGTACCTCAATTTTGACGTAGATAAGTGCATCGCCAGCGCCCGGGAAGTGAATCCGGAAATTGAGATCATCCTGATTTCCGCCACCAGTGGTGAAGGGATGGATCAATGGCTCTCCTGGCTGGAGACGCAGCGATGTGCATAGGTGTTCCGGGTCAAATCCGCACCATTGATGGCAACCAGGCCAAAGTCGACGTTTGCGGTATTCAGCGCGACGTCGACCTGACGCTGGTCGGTAGCTGTGATGAACATGGCCAACCGCGCCTCGGCCAGTGGGTACTGGTCCACGTCGGTTTTGCCATGAGCATCATTAATGAAGCTGAAGCGCGCGATACGCTCGACGCGCTGCAAAACATGTTTGACGTTGAGCCGGATGTCGGCGCGTTGCTGTACGGCGAGGAAAAATAAATGCGTTTTGTTGACGAATACCGCGCACCAGAGCAGGTGATGCAACTGATAGAGCACCTGTCTGAACGTGCCGCCCACCTCCCCTACACGGCTGAACGCCCACTGCGCATCATGGAAGTTTGTGGTGGTCATACGCACGCTATCTTCAAATTCGGCCTCGACCAGTTGCTACCGGAAAACGTGGAGTTTATTCATGGTCCGGGTTGCCCGGTTTGCGTTCTGCCGATGGGTAGAATCGACAGCTGTGTAGAAATCGCCAGCCATCCAGAAGTGATTTTCTGCACCTTTGGTGATGCGATGCGCGTCCCGGGTAAGCAAGGCTCCCTGCTGCAAGCCAAGGCGCGCGGTGCAGATATCCGCATCGTCTATTCACCGATGGATGCGCTGAAGCTGGCACAGGAAAACCCAACGCGTAAGGTGGTGTTCTTTGGTCTGGGTTTTGAAACCACAATGCCAACGACAGCTATCACTCTGCAACAGGCAAAGCAGCGTGACGTGCAGAACTTTTACTTTTTCTGCCAGCACATCACGCTTATCCCTACGCTGCGCAGCCTGCTGGAACAGCCGGATAACGGTATTGACGCCTTTTTAGCACCAGGCCACGTCAGCATGGTGATTGGCACAGATGCCTATAATTTCATTGCTTCAGACTTCCATCGTCCGTTAGTGGTCGCCGGTTTTGAACCGCTCGATCTCCTGCAAGGCGTGGTGATGTTAATTGAGCAGAAAATTGCCGCGCACAGCCAGGTAGAAAACCAGTACCGCCGCGTGGTACCGGATGCCGGTAACGCGTTAGCGCAACAGGCCATCGCCGAGGTGTTCTGCGTCAATGGCGACAGCGAATGGCGCGGTCTGGGCGTTATCGAATCCTCTGGCGTTCACCTGACGCCTGACTATCAGCGCTTTGATGCCGAAGCCCATTTCCAGCCAGCGCCGCAGCAGGTGTATGACGATCCGCGCGCGCGTTGTGGGGAAGTGCTGACGGGCAGATGTAAACCACATCAGTGCCCATTATTTGGCAAAACGTGTAACCCGGAGACCGCGTTTGGCGCCCTGATGGTCTCCTCAGAAGGCGCATGTGCCGCCTGGTATCAGTATCGTCAGCAGGAGTGTGAAGCATGAGCAGCGTACAACTCGCCCACGGTAGCGGCGGTCAGGCTATGCAGCAGTTGATCAACAGTCTGTTTATGGAGGCATTTGCGAATCCGTGGCTGGCGGAACAGGAAGATCAGGCGCGTCTGGAACTGGCGCAGCTGGTCGCTGAAGGCGATCGCCTGGCGTTTTCAACCGACAGCTATGTTATCGATCCGTTGTTCTTCCCGGGCGGTAATATCGGCAAGCTGGCAATCTGCGGTACGGCTAACGACGTGGCGGTCAGCGGCGCGATACCGCGCTACCTCTCCTGCGGTTTTATCCTCGAAGAGGGGCTGCCAATGGACACGCTGAAAACCGTCGTGAACAGCATGGCAGCAACCGCCCGTGAAGCGGGTATTGCTATCGTAACCGGCGATACCAAAGTTGTGCAGCGCGGTGCCGCGGACAAACTGTTCATCAATACTGCCGGCATGGGCGCGATCCCCGCCAACATTCACTGGGGTGCCCAGACCCTGAGCGTGGGCGATGTGCTGCTGGTCAGCGGTACGCTTGGCGATCATGGTGCAACTATCCTTAACCTGCGCGAACAGCTGGGTCTTGATGGCGAACTGGTCAGCGACTGCGCGGTATTGACGCCGCTTATCCAGACGCTACGTGATATCCCCGGCGTGAAGGCGCTGCGTGACGCGACCCGTGGCGGCGTGAATGCGGTAACGCATGAATTTGCCGCATCATGCGGGTTTGGCATTGAGCTGTCTGAAGCGGCCCTGCCCGTGAAACCCGCGGTGCGTGGCGTTTGCGAACTGCTGGGTCTGGATGCGCTCAATTTTGCTAACGAAGGTAAGCTGGTGATTGCCGTTGAACGTCAGGCTGCTGAAGCCGTGCTCGCCGCACTCCACGCCCATCCTTTAGGACGCGATGCCGCGCTGATTGGTGAAGTGGTAGAACGCAAAGGTGTGCGTCTGGCCGGACTGTACGGCGTGAAACGGACCCTCGATTTACCACACGCCGAACCTTTACCTCGTATATGTTAGCAGCCAGTTGGCAGCATACTGTAGGCCGGATAAGACGCATTTGCGTCGACATCCGGCATTAACGCTGCATTATCGCCTGATGGCGCTTTGCTTATCAGGCCTACGGATTGCGTGACCAGCGAGTTCGCGGTCAGCTATCCGGCAATGATTTACGACTTATACCTATAATTCATTTACCGTTTTCGCACCGTTCTGCGGTGCTTTTCCTGGAAAAGCAATATGTCGTATACACCGATGAGTGACCTCGGACAGCAAGGCCTGTTCGATATTACTCGTACATTATTACAGCAGCCCGATCTCCCGTCTCTCAGCGAGGCGCTTTCGCAGCTGGTCAAGCGTTCAGCGCTGGCCGACTGCGCGGCTATTGTGTTATGGCAGGCACAAACGCAGCGTGCGCGTTATTTTGCGACGCGTGAAAATGGTAAACCCATCGATTATGAAGACGAAACGGTACTGGCCCATGGCCCGGTACGCCGTATTTTGTCTCGCCCCGATGCGCTGCACTGCAACTATCATGAGTTTACGGAAACCTGGCCACAGTTGGCCTCTGGCGGATTGTATTCTGAATTTGGCCACTACTGCCTGCTGCCGCTGGCGGCGGATGGACGCATCTTTGGCGGCTGTGAATTCATCCGCAACGAAGATCGTCCGTGGAGTGAAAAAGAGTACAACCGGCTGCAGACCTTCACCCAGATAGTCGGCGTCGTTGCGGAACAAATTCAGAGCAGAGTCAGCAACAACGTCGATTACGATTTGCTGTGTCGCGAACGTGACAACTTTCGTATCCTCGTCGCCATCACCAATGCGGTGCTCTCCCGCCTGGACATTGACGAGCTGGTCAGCGAAGTCGCCAAAGAGATCCATCACTACTTCGACATTGATGCCATCAGCATCGTGTTACGCAGCGATCGCAAAAACAAGCTCAGCATTTATTCCACCCACTATCTGGATGAACATCATCCGGCGCACGAACAAAGTGAAGTGGATGAAGCAGGTACGCTTTCTGAACGCGTTTTCAAAAGCAAAGAGATGCTGCTGATTAATCTGAGCGAACGCGATACGCTCGCCCCTTACGAACGGATGCTGTTCGAAACCTGGGGCAACCAGCTACAGACTCTGTGCCTGCTGCCGCTGATGTCCGGCAACACGATGCTTGGCGTGCTCAAACTGGCGCAGTGTGAAGAAAAAGTTTTCACCACCGCCAACCTGAAACTGTTGCGCCAGATTGCCGAACGCGTAGCCATTGCGGTAGATAACGCGCTTGCCTATCAGGAGATACATCGCCTGAAAGAACGTCTGGTCGATGAAAACCTGGCGCTGACCGAGCAACTGAACAATGTGGACAGTGAGTTCGGCGAAATTATCGGTCGCAGCGAAGCCATGTACAGCGTACTCAAACAGGTCGAAATGGTGGCGCAGAGCGACAGCACCGTATTGATTCTGGGTGAGACAGGTACGGGTAAAGAGCTGATCGCCAGAGCGATTCATAATCTGAGTGGCCGTAACGCCCGCCGGATGGTGAAGATGAACTGCGCGGCAATGCCTGCCGGATTACTGGAAAGCGACCTGTTTGGTCACGAGCGCGGCGCGTTTACCGGGGCCAGCACACAGCGAATTGGTCGTTTTGAACTGGCGGATAAAAGCTCGCTGTTCCTCGATGAAGTAGGTGACATGCCGCTGGAGCTACAGCCTAAGCTGCTGCGCGTACTGCAAGAGCAGGAATTTGAACGCCTGGGCAGCAACAAGCTGATCCAGACCGACGTTCGGTTGATCGCCGCCACTAACCGCGATCTGAAAAAGATGGTTGCCGATCGGGAATTCCGTAACGATCTGTATTACCGGCTGAACGTTTTCCCAATCCATTTACCTCCGCTGCGCGAGCGCCCGGAAGATATCCCACTGCTGGTGAAAGCCTTTACCTTTAAAATTGCTCGCCGGATGGGACGCAATATCGACAGTATTCCTGCCGAAGCGCTTCGTACCTTGAGCAGCATGGAGTGGCCGGGTAACGTGCGCGAACTGGAAAACGTGGTGGAGCGCGCGGTTCTGCTTACCCGAGGCAACGTGCTACAGCTGTCCCTGCCGGATATTGCCGCGTTGACGCCGTCCGCACCGCCGGTAGCCACCGAAGTTGCGCAGGATGGCGAGGACGAATACCAGTTGATCATGCGCGTCCTGAAAGAGACCAACGGTGTGGTTGCCGGTCCTAAAGGTGCTGCGCAGCGATTGGGGCTAAAACGAACCACGTTGTTGTCGCGTATGAAGCGATTAGGTATTGATAAGGATGCGCTGGTTTAGCCATTGTGGCTATACTGGGTGATAACTCAACGAAAGGAGGCTGTATGGCGGTATCAGCACGTAATCAATTAACCGGTACAGTCAGTGCAGTTGCCACTGGTGCAGTGAATGATGAAGTTGAACTGACGCTGGCTGGCGGCGCAAAACTGGTCGCGATTGTGACCCATAGCAGCCAGCAGGCACTGGGTCTGGCGAAAGGAAAAGAAGCCATTGCGCTGATTAAAGCGCCGTGGGTGACGCTGGCGACTGAAGACTGTGGCCTGAAATTCTCTGCCCGTAACCAATTTGCCGGTAGCGTTTCACAGGTAACCGAAGGCGCCGTTAACGCCACCGTACACATCAAAACTGATGCCGGTTTTGACATTGTCGCGGTCGTGACGAACGAAAGTCAGCAAGAGATGAAACTGAGCCAGGGAAGCCGGGTCATCGCGCTGATCAAAGCCTCGGCCATTCTTATTGCCACCAAAGCGTAACCGCCATCCGGTACCCGATAGTTAAATTGCCCGATGGCGCTACGCTTATCGGGCCTACGCGACAGGTGAGCCTGCGCTTGCTGGCCGGATAAGGCATCGCCGCCATCCGGCACAAAATAACCAGATTACTTCTTGCGCTGATATTTCTCAGGTAATTCCGGGACGGGACGCTTGTCATCAATCAGATGGCGAACGGTCAGAATCGGGTGACGCCAGAGCATTCTCGGCCCGGCCCAACGCATAATTTGCTTCATCTCTTCGCGTTTAGCAGGTTGATAGCAGTGTACCGGACACTGTTTGCAGGCCGGTTTTTCCTCGCCAAACACGCACTTGTCCAGGCGCTTTTGCGCATAAGCAAACAACGCATCGTAATGCCCCTGTTCATCTGAAGCTTCCGGACACTGGCTTTCGTACAGCGAGATCATCTTTTGGATCGTCATTTTTTCACGAGCAATACGTTTGCCGGACATGATGCCTCCATAATTAAGTTGCATAAATAATACACCTTAAAAATACGCAGCACTATTACCTGAAGGTGATACATCCTTACCCTACGCAAATAAGAATTATTTTCATTTATTTATGCCATGTGCTATATAACATAGCAAAGGCTATATTCGATGATTAATTAACCACTTTGTTGTGAGGGATACTATGCCGCATCTGCCTCGTCTGAAGTCAGTTCTCCTTGCCAGCCTGTTGACGGCACTTACGCTGTCGCCTGCCTGGGCGAAAGAAAAGTTCAAGGTCATCACGACGTTTACGATCATTGCTGATATGGCAAGCAATGTGGCAGGCGATGCGGCAGACGTCAGTTCAATCACCAAACCCGGGGCAGAGATTCACGAATACCAGCCCACGCCAGGCGACATTAAGCGGGCGCAGGGCGCGCAGTTAATTCTCTCTAATGGTCTCAATCTGGAACTCTGGTTTACCCGCTTCTACCAACATCTGTCCGGCGTACCGGAAGTGATGGTCTCAAACGGCGTAAAACCGATGGGCATCAGCGAAGGGCCATACAATGGAAAACCCAATCCGCATGCCTGGATGTCAGCAGACAACGCACTCATTTACGTGGATAACATTCGCGATGCGTTAATGAAATATGACCCGGAAAACGCAGCGACCTACCAGAAGAATGCCGATCGCTATAAAGCAGAAATTCAGCAAACGCTCGCGCCGCTCCAGGCCGAACTTGCCAAAATTCCTGCCGATAAACGCTGGCTGGTCACTAGCGAAGGGGCGTTCTCCTATCTGGCGCGCGATAACGACCTGAAAGAACTGTACTTATGGCCGATCAACGCCGATCAACAAGGTACGCCGAAGCAGGTACGCAAGGTGATCGATACCTTACGTGCGCATCAGATCCCCACGGTATTTAGCGAAAGTACCGTGTCCGACAAACCCGCGCGTCAGGTAGCCCGGGAGTCTGGCGCACATTACGGCGGCGTGCTGTACGTCGATTCACTCAGCGCTGCCGACGGCCCGGTCCCGACCTATCTGGATCTACTGCGCGTCACCACACAAACCATTGTTAACGGCATCAATAACGGCCTTGGGAGTCAACCATGAGTCAATCTGCGATTACCGTGAATCAGGTTACGGTGACGTATCGCAACGGCCACACTGCACTGCGGGATGCCACGTTTCAGGTTCCGGGCGGCTCGATTGCCGCACTGGTTGGTGTCAACGGTTCCGGGAAATCAACACTGTTTAAGGCGTTGATGGGGTTTGTCCGGCTGGCACAGGGGCAAATCTCTATCCTGCAACAGCCGGTCAACAAGGCGCTAAAACAGAATCTGATTGCTTATGTGCCCCAGTCTGAAGAGGTGGACTGGTCATTTCCGGTACTGGTGGAAGATGTGGTCATGATGGGACGTTTTGGCCATATGGGCTGGCTGCGTCGGCCAAAGGCGCACGATCACGCCTGCGTGGATGCTGCACTGGCGCGGGTCGATATGCTGGAATATCGCCATCGCCAGATTGGTGAACTGTCCGGTGGTCAGAAAAAACGCGTTTTCCTGGCAAGGGCCATTGCACAAGATGGGCAGGTCATTTTACTGGATGAACCCTTCACCGGCGTGGATGTAAAAACCGAAGCCCGGATCATCGACCTGCTGCGCGAATTGCGTGATGAGGGCCGAACCATGCTGGTCTCCACCCATAACCTGGGCTCGGTCACCGAGTTTTGTGATTACACGGTAATGATTAAAGGCACCGTGCTGGCAAGCGGTCCAACTGACACCACCTTTACCACCGAGAACCTTGAACAGGCATTTAGCGGCGTTCTGCGTCACGTCGCATTGAGTGGGGGTGAGCAGCATGTGATTACCGATGATGAGCGCCCGTTTATTTCGCGCCGCGCGGCACGCGAGGGGGAATAGTCATGAACTGGCTGACAGAACCCTTTGGTTACCAGTACATGCTCAACGCCATGTGGGTTTCGGCGATGGTCGGCGGCCTGTGCGCGTTCCTCTCATGCTACCTGATGCTCAAAGGCTGGTCGCTTATTGGCGATGCGCTATCGCATTCCATCGTCCCCGGTGTTGCCGGGGCATATATGTTAGGGCTTCCCTTCGCGCTGGGGGCATTCCTTTCCGGGGGACTGGCTGCGGGCAGTATGCTGTTTCTCAATCAGCGCTCACGCCTGAAAGAAGATGCCATCATCGGGCTGATATTTTCCTCTTTCTTCGGTATCGGGCTGTTTATGGTGTCGCTCAATCCGATGTCGGTGAATATCCAGACCATTATTCTCGGTAACGTGCTGGCGATTGCGCCGGAAGATATTTTGCAACTGGCGATCATCGGCGTCATCTCACTGACTATCCTGCTGCTGAAGTGGAAAGACCTGATGGTGGTCTTTTTCGATGAAAACCATGCACGCTCTATTGGTCTGAATCCTGGTCGGCTGAAGCTGCTATTTTTTACGCTGCTCTCCGTTTCCACCGTTGCTGCACTGCAAACCGTCGGCGCATTTCTGGTCATTTGCCTGGTGGTCACGCCTGGCGCGACCGCATGGCTGTTGACCGATCGTTTTCCTCGTCTGCTGACGATCGCTGTGGCTATCGGTAGCCTGACCAGCTTTTCTGGTGCCTGGCTAAGCTACTGGCTGGATGGTGCAACCGGCGGAATTATCGTCGTACTGCAAACGCTGCTGTTCCTGCTGGCATTTGTCTTCGCACCAAAACATGGTCTGCTGGCGAATCGCCGACGCGCCCGACTGGTGAACAAGGAGTCCTCATGTTCTTAACCACATTACTGGAACCCTTTCAGTTCAGCTTTATGGTCAACGCGCTGACCATCTCCGTTATCGTCGCCGTCCCCTGCGCGCTGCTGTCGGTATTTTTGGTGTTGAAAGGTTGGGCGCTGATGGGGGATGCCATGAGCCATGCGGTCTTTCCAGGGATTGTACTGGCCTGGATTGCGGGCATTCCGCTGGCGATTGGCGCTTTTGTCGCCGGATTGTTCTGCGCGGTCGCCACCGGGTATCTTGACGATAATAGCCGTATCAAGCGCGATACCCTGATGGGGATCGTCTTTTCCGGTATGTTTGGCGCCGGACTGGTGCTGTATGTGTCAATCCAGTCTGAAATTCATCTGGACCATATTTTGTTCGGTGACATGCTGGGCGTTTCGCTGGGCGACATTGCGCAGACTGCGGTTATCGCTTTGGGGATAGCGCTTATCATCGGGCTTAAATGGAAAGATCTGCTACTGCATGCGTTCGATCCGCACCAGGCAAAGGCCAGCGGTCTTAACACCACACTGCTGCATTATGGTCTGCTGTGTATGATAGCCCTGACTATCGTCGCGACGCTAAAGTCGGTAGGTATTATTTTGTCGATCTCCTTGCTGATTGCCCCCGGTGCGATTGCGATTTTAATGACGCGCAGGTTCGCCCAGGCATTATTACTGGCTACCGCCATATCGGTTGCAACGTCATTTCTGGGTGTATACCTGTCATTTTTCATCGACAGTGCCCCCGCGCCGACCATAGTCGTTTTATTTTCCCTGCTGTTTGTCATCACCTTTATTTATTCAACGCTGCGCGATCGGCGTTTAGAGAATCAACTTCAGCTGCATGATGTATAAATAATGCTTCATGATATGCCAGCTAATGATGCTTATGCCTCTAAAACCTCGTTTCCGCATCCTGACGGGTATTATCGATATTCAATAAGATAAAAAAGAGCAACCACGAAATGAATGAGTAATTTGATACAAACTTCACCAGCCACACTTCAATGGTACATTGGGGTGTGGTGTAAATAGACCCGTTTTAGTTCCAGGCATTTTTTGAGATCCCGGCCAGATAATAGTGCTGTCGGTATTCCTCCGGTGTCATATTGTTCAGTGATTCATGCGGGCGTTCACAGTTATATTCAGATAACCATTTCTCCGTGATTTCCCGCACTTCATTCAGCATTCTGAACAGATAAAAATCGGGTATTTCTGTACGGTATGTTCGGTTAAAGCGCTCAATAAAAGCGTTCTGTGTCGGCTTACCCGGCTGGATAAACTCCAGTTTTACTGCATGTTTCTCTGTCCATTCAGCCAGTGCCAGTGAGATAAATTCCGGACCATTATCCATGCGTAACGTGACCGGATAGCCGCGATTTGCCGCGATCCTGTCGAGCACACGGACCACGCGCAGAGCTGGCTGATTCAGTTCGATTTCAATCGACAACGCCTCACGGTTAAAGTCATCAACGACATTGAACGTGCGAAAACGACGGCCACAGACCTGGGTATCAGGCATAAAGTCGATAGACCAGTTCTGGTTCAGACTCCGGCAGGCCTGACGGAGAAGCTTTAATTCGTGGAGTTTAAAACGTGCAGCAAACGAGAGAAGTTGTGGAAAGTTACCAATTTTAAACTGAACAAGTTTACCAGTCGGGGACTCACGTAACGGTAGGAAAAAGACTTCATCCCGGTGGCACCACATGAGAGACGTAAACCACGATTTTCGCCCACGTAAGCTTCATCTTTGCCACCGGGCTTCATCATTTTTACCGCTTTAAACGAAAGTGGCTTTTCCTCTTGTTTTACTACCATAAAGACTCCGTTATCATGCACCTTATGCAGTCATGAATTCCTACTGTTAACTGTAGGGTTTCATGATATTCGATGAGACAACGTGAAACCTAATGATAACCATAAAATTCACTAACTCATTAAAAATTAAGAAATATGGACATCACACTCCAATGAGTACAATAGAAAATCTAGACTCTCACACCCCCATGATGCAGCAGTATCTCAAGCTGAAGGCTCAGCACCCGGAGATCCTGCTGTTTTACCGCATGGGCGACTTTTACGAACTGTTTTATGACGACGCGAAACGTGCGTCGCAGCTGCTCGATATCTCGCTGACCAAACGTGGCGCATCGGCAGGCGAGCCCATCCCGATGGCGGGCATTCCCCACCATGCGGTGGAAAACTACCTCGCTAAGCTGGTCAACCAGGGGGAATCTGTCGCTATTTGCGAGCAGATTGGCGATCCAGCAACCAGCAAAGGGCCGGTTGAACGCAAAGTGGTACGCATCGTCACACCGGGCACCATCAGCGATGAAGCACTTTTACAGGAACGTCAGGACAACCTGCTGGCCGCCGTCTGGCAGGACAGTAAAGGCTTTGGCTACGCCACACTGGACATCAGCTCCGGGCGTTTTCGCGTCAGTGAACCCGCAGACCGTGAGACGATGGCTGCGGAACTACAGCGCACCAATCCTGCCGAATTGCTGTATGCCGAGGATTTCGCAGAAACGTCGCTGATCGAAGGCCGTCGCGGCCTGCGTCGTCGTCCGCTGTGGGAGTTTGAAATTGATACCGCCCGCCAGCAGTTAAACCTGCAGTTTGGCACACGGGATCTGATCGGCTTTGGTGTGGAAAACGCGCCGCGTGGATTATGCGCTGCTGGCTGCCTGCTGCAATATGTAAAAGATACCCAGCGCACCTCACTGCCACATATTCGCTCCATCACCATGGAACGCCAGCAGGACAGTATCATTATGGATGCCGCCACGCGCCGCAATCTGGAAATTACCCAGAACCTGGCCGGTGGCGTAGAAAACACGCTGGCATCGGTGCTCGATTGCACCGTGACGCCAATGGGTAGCCGTATGTTCAAACGCTGGCTGCATATGCCGGTGCGCGATACGCAGATACTGATCGAGCGCCAGCAGACCATCGGCGCGCTGCAGGATTCCACCAGCGAATTGCAACCCGTACTACGCCAGGTGGGCGATCTGGAACGTATTCTGGCACGTCTGGCACTGCGTACCGCGCGCCCACGCGATCTGGCGCGGATGCGTCACGCCTTCCAGCAATTACCGGAACTGCGCGCTCAACTGGAAAACGTAAACAGCGCTCCCGTACAGATGCTGCGCGAGAAAATGGGCGAGTTCACGGAACTGCGTGAACTGCTGGAGCGTGCCGTGGTTGATGCCCCGCCAGTGCTGGTACGCGACGGTGGCGTTATCGCACCGGGCTATAACGAAGAGCTGGACGAATGGCGAGCGCTGGCTGATGGCGCAACTGATTATCTGGACAGACTGGAGATCCGCGAGCGCGAGCGCACCGGCCTGGACACATTGAAAGTTGGATTTAACGCCGTCCACGGTTACTACATTCAGATCAGCCGTGGACAGAGCCACCTGGCGCCGATTAACTATGTGCGCCGTCAGACGCTGAAAAATGCCGAGCGCTACATTATTCCTGAGCTGAAAGAGTACGAAGACAAAGTTCTGACCTCAAAAGGTAAAGCGCTGGCTCTGGAGAAACAGCTGTATGATGAGCTGTTCGACATGCTGTTGCCGCATCTGGCGGATTTACAGCAGAGCGCCAGCGCACTGGCAGAGCTGGACGTGCTGGTCAACCTGGCCGAACGCGCTTATACCCTAAACTACACCTGCCCGACATTCAGCGATAAGCCCGGTATCCGTATTGCAGAGGGTCGCCATCCGGTGGTGGAACAGGTGCTCAGTGAGCCGTTTATCGCCAACCCGCTTAACCTTTCCCCGCAGCGGCGGATGCTGATTATCACCGGGCCAAATATGGGCGGTAAAAGCACCTATATGCGCCAGACCGCGCTGATTGCGTTGCTGGCCTACATCGGCAGCTATGTGCCGGCACAAAAGGTAGAAATAGGTCCAATCGACCGTATCTTTACCCGTGTGGGCGCGGCTGATGATCTGGCATCCGGTCGTTCTACCTTCATGGTAGAAATGACCGAAACCGCCAACATTCTGCATAACGCCACCGAGAACAGCCTGGTGCTGATGGATGAGATTGGGCGCGGCACCTCCACCTACGACGGCCTGTCGCTGGCATGGGCGTGCGCGGAAAACCTGGCCAATAAAATCAAAGCATTAACGTTGTTTGCCACCCACTACTTCGAACTGACTCAGTTACCGGAAAAAATGGAGGGCGTCGCGAATGTGCATCTGGATGCGTTAGAGCACGGCGATACCATCGCCTTCATGCACAGCGTACAGGATGGTGCGGCGAGCAAGAGCTATGGTCTGGCAGTAGCTGCCCTGGCAGGCGTGCCGAAAGAGGTTATTAAACGCGCGCGGCAAAAACTGCGCGAACTGGAAAGCATTGCGCCAAACGTTGCCGCGACCCAGGTCGATGGTACACAGATGTCGCTGCTTTCAGTGCCTGAAGAAACCTCGCCCGCCGTTGAAGCGCTGGAAAACCTCGACCCGGATTCGCTAACACCGCGCCAGGCGCTGGAGTGGATCTACCGGTTGAAGAGTCTGGTGTAGTATGAAAGTGCCCGATGGCGCTTTGCTTATCGGGCCTACGGCAACGCGAGAATGGGTGCGAGAGGCCGAAACCAAGCCATCAAGACGCGGGGTTTCCCCCGCGTTGTTGCTACTTCTTCGGTTCGTAAGCGAGAACAGCTTTAAACTCCATACCACGTTCTTTAATACTTAACTCGCACAACGAATCTCGCACCATTAACGTGAATCCCAGCGCCGTGAAACACAGCACTACAATTGCCACAAGGGCATATTTTGTCAGCATGTCTTGCCTCCCTGCAAAGAAGAGACTAACATCCAAATGGTCTAGGTTTGAACGCTAGCCTCAGGTTGATAGAACTATCTCCTGGGGCTTTTGTCTTTCCGGGACCTTACAAATGCTCAAAGCCCAGAAAGCCTCAAGCACCCGCAGCTATTCTATTGCAGAAGTCATCTCTTCGAACAAATTAAGCCATTTGCTACGAGCCTGCTCGCAAAATAACAAGCCCCGGATATTCCGAGGCTTAATATTGGTGTGTCCTTCCCGATGGCGCTATGCTTATCGGGCCTACAAAATACCGCTATATGTAGGTCGGGTAAGGCGAAGCCGCATCCGGCGTGTTGATTAGCGCTTATCTTCTGCCAGCAGCGGTGGAATACTCGGCACCATCGGTGCGTCATCAATATCCTTCTGCGTCATGCGAAACGCCTGCGGGTAGTGCTCACGGCTGGTACGCCGTAGCGGTTCGGTATCGCGCCAGGTGTACAGACAATGCTGACACTGATAAACCGTCCAGACACCTTTTACCGGCGAGACCGCCATCAATTCTATGTGTTCATCAGCACAACGTGGACAAATCATCTGCATCTCCTTATTTACGGTTGGCCAGCATGGCGGTCAGCTTTTCAGCCCAGGCTTTCGTTTCCGGTAAATCACATACCGGCTGGCTGTAATGGCCACGGTTATCCGGGGCAACCGGGGTAGTGGCATCAATAATCAGCTTGTCAGTAATACCTGCCGGGCTGGAGCCTGGGTCCAGTTCCAGTACCGACATATTCGGCAACTGCACCAGATCGCCCGCCGGGTTAACCTTCGACGACAGCGCCCACATCACCTGCGGTAAGTTGAACGGATCAACATCCTCATCAACCATAATCACCATCTTCACATAGCCCAGACCATGCGGCGTCGTCATCGCCCGCAGCCCCACCGCACGGGCAAAGCCGCCGTAGCGTTTTTTGGTGGAGATAATCGCCAGCAAACCGTGGGTATACATGGCGTTAACCGCCTGCACTTCAGGGAATTCTGCTTTCAGTTGCTGGTACAACGGCACACAAGTCGCCGGGCCCATCAGGTAATCGATCTCCGTCCACGGCATGCCGAGATAGAGTGATTCAAAAATCGGCTTCGTACGGTAAGACACTTTATCAATGCGCACCACGGTCATGTTGCGCCCGCCAGAGTAGTGACCGGTAAATTCGCCAAATGGCCCTTCTATTTCACGTTTGCGGCTTTCGATGACCCCTTCAAGGATCACCTCAGAGCCCCACGGTACGTCAAAACCAGTGAGCGGTGCGGTGGCGATCGGGTACGGGCTTTCACGCAGTGCCCCCGCCATTTCGTATTCAGACTGATCGTACTTCAGCGGCGTCGCCCCCATCAGAGTGATGATCGGATCGTTGCCAAAGGTGATGGCAATTGGCAGATCCTCGCCGCGCTCTTCCGCCTTATGCAGGTGCAGCGCGATATCGTGCATCGGCACCGGTTGCAGGCCCAGCTTACGCTTGCCTTTTACTTCCATACGGTAAATACCGACGTTCTGCTTACCGAAATTGTCGACATCCAGCGGATCGCGCGAAACCACGCAGGCTTTATCAAGGTAGAAACCACCGTCACCATCGTTCAGACGAAACAACGGCAGAATATCAAACAGGTTAATATCGTCGCCGTCGACGCTGTTTTCCGCCCACGCCGGATTGGCGCGACGTTCTGGTGCAACCGGAAATTTATCCCAGCGGCGAATAAATTCATCGATCTGTTTTTTCACCGGCGTATTCGGTGGCAAACCCAACGAGATTGCGTGGTTCTGCCAGGAGCCGATAGTGTTCATCGCCACACGGGCATCGGTAAATCCACGAATGTTGTCAAACCACAGCGCAGGCGCGCTGTCACCAATACGCCCGGTGGCATTGGCAGCAGCCGCTAAATCCGGTTCAGCGTTCACTTCTTCACTGATTTTCAGCAATTGTCCCTGGTCGTCCAGCGCTTGCAAAAAACTGCGCAAATCATCAAATGCCATTACTCATTCTCCTGTGAAAAATTCTGCGCCTGCCGTAATCCCTGCCAGCGACGGGCGTTTGGGTGTTCCAGACCAAACTGATCGAGAACGCGAGCGACAATGTGCTGCGTAATGTCATCGACCGTTTGCGGATGGTTATAAAACGCGGGCATCGGCGGAACCATTGCGACGCCCATACGGGAAAGTGCGAGCATATTTTCCAGATGAATGGTGCTCAGCGGCATTTCACGCGGAACCAGCACCAGCTTGCGCCCTTCTTTTAGCACCACATCAGCAGCACGCCCCACCAGCCCGTCCGCATACCCAGCCCGAATACCGGCCAGCGTTTTCATGCTACAGGGGATAACAACCATGCCGTCAGTGCGAAACGACCCGGAGGAAATACTCGCCGCCTGGTCCGCCGGATGGTGGCAGTAGTCCGCCAGCGCAGACACATCGTGAACGCGGTACGGCGTTTCCAGCTCAATCGTCGTTTTCGCCCACTTCGATAACACCAGATGAGTTTCCACATCCGGCATTTGTCGCAGCGCCTGTAGCAGCGCCACACCAAGCGGCGCTCCTGTTGCCCCGGTCATTCCTACGATGAGTCTCATTCAACCCCTCAATATTGTTCGTGTACGAACATTTTACTTAACATACTCCCACAACCGACTCCGGGCAAGGACACCTGGCACAGATAGCTAAAGTCGCGCTTGTTAAAAAATCACGCGTTACCCGCTATGATAGAGACCGATCGTTTGCCCGGAGTTCCCATGGAGTTACGAAATACCGCGTTTCACTTACTACGCCAGCTTTTTCAAAAGCATACGGCTCGCTGGCAGCAGGCATTACCGGAACTGACTAAACCTCAGTACGCAGTGATGCGGGCCATTGCTGAACGTCCTGGTATCGAGCAAGTTGACTTAACAGAGGCCGCGGTGAGCACGAAAGCTACGCTTGCGGAAATGCTGAGCCGAATGGAAAGTCGGGGGCTGGTAAAACGCGAGCACGATCCGGCAGATAAACGCAGGCGATTTGTCTATCTCACGCCTGAGGGTGATGCATTGCTTACCCATGTGACACAACTGGGAGACAGTATAGATAATGAGTTTCTCGGGCGGCTTAGCGCGCAAGAACGCGAACAGTTTACGTATCTGGTGCGTAAGATGATGGGGTAATTTCCCTGATGGCGGCTCTGCCTTATCTGGCCTGCATGTCCGCTAAAGAAAAAGGCCAGTCCCAATGAGACTGGCCTTTCTTGATAGAACTTGTGCTTACTCGCGGAACAGCGCTTCGATATTCAGCCCCTGCGTCTGCAGGATTTCACGCAGACGACGCAGGCCTTCAACCTGAATCTGACGAACACGTTCACGGGTCAGGCCAATTTCACGGCCCACATCTTCCAGTGTCGCAGCTTCGTACCCCAGCAGACCAAAACGACGTGCCAGCACCTCACGCTGTTTGGCGTTCAGTTCGAACAGCCATTTGACGATGCTCTGTTTCATATCATCGTCTTGCGTGGTGTCTTCCGGACCGTTTTCCTTTTCGTCGGCCAGAATATCCAGCAACGCTTTTTCGGAATCGCCACCCAGCGGGGTGTCTACCGAAGTAATGCGCTCGTTGAGTCGGAGCATACGGCTGACGTCATCAACCGGTTTATCCAGTTGTTCCGCAATCTCTTCTGCACTCGGTTCGTGGTCCAGTTTATGCGACAACTCGCGCGCGGTACGCAGATAGACATTCAGCTCTTTTACAATGTGAATCGGCAGTCGGATCGTACGGGTTTGATTCATAATCGCCCGTTCGATCGTCTGGCGGATCCACCAGGTTGCGTATGTTGAGAAGCGGAACCCGCGCTCAGGGTCAAACTTCTCGACGGCACGGATAAGCCCCAGATTGCCCTCTTCAATCAGGTCCAGCAATGCCAGACCACGATTGCCATAACGACGAGCAATTTTCACCACCAGACGCAGGTTACTTTCAATCATGCGGCGGCGAGAAGCGACATCTCCACGCAGTGCGCGACGCGCAAAATAAACTTCTTCTTCGGCTGTTAACAGTGGCGAATAACCAATCTCACCAAGGTAAAGCTGAGTCGCGTCCAACACACGCTGTGTGGCCCCCTGCGATAACAGCTCTTCTTCAGCCAGGTCGTTATCACTGGGTTCCTCTTCACTCAAGGCTTTCTCATCAAAAGCCTCTACTCCGTTCTCATCAAATTCCGCATCTTCATTTAAATCATGAACTTTCAGCGTATTCTGACTCATAAGGTGGCTCCTACCCGTGATCCCTAACGGAACTAGCACGTGAAAGCCTGGTTCCGCCGAATTATCGCTGCGGTAAATAGCGCAGCGGGTTTACGGATTTCCCCTTGTAACGAATTTCAAAATGCAAGCGTGTAGAACTGGTTCCGGTGCTACCCATGGTAGCTATCTTCTGCCCCGCCTTGATTTCTTGTTGTTCCCGGACCAGCATTGTATCGTTATGGGCGTAGGCACTCAGGTAATCATCGTTGTGTTTGATGATAATAAGATTACCGTAACCACGCAGCGCATTACCGGCATACACGACGCGTCCATCTGCGGTCGCGACAATAGCCTGTCCTTTGCTGCCTGCAATGTCGATCCCTTTATTGCCACCTTCGGTAGCTGCGAAGTTTTCGATCACTTTGCCGTCAGTCGGCCAGCGCCAGGTAGAAATCGGCGAACTGGTAGAAGTTGAGCTTGCAGTCGATTCGGTTGCACTAACTGCCGGAGCCGTTACAGGCGCTGTGACGACGGTCCCAGCAGGCTTGTTGTTCGGCAACATTTTGTTAGCACTTTGTTCACCTGAATCCTCAGAATACGTAATTGTTGGTTTCGAAGCAACAGCAACGGTGGAATTTTGTGCAGGGTTGGTCACAACTCCTTGCTGTGCTGCATCCGCCTGGGTGATGGCATTACCACCGGTAATCGGTGCACCCGACGCGTTGCCCACTTGCAGAGTTTGTCCGACATTCAGGCCATACGGGGCCGGAACGTTATTGCGTTGTGCGAGGTCACGGAAATCGTTCCCGGTAATCCAGGCAATATAGAAAAGCGTGTCGCCTTTCTTAACAGTATAGGTACTGCCACCCGTATAGCTACCTTTCGGAATATTCCCATACTGACGATTGTACACAATCCGCCCGTTTTCCATCTGGACAGGCTGTTCTGCAACCGGCTGAACCTGTGTTGGCTGAGTCGCCGGGCGTTGCACCGGTTGAATCTGTGGCGTTTGTTGTACTGTCGCCGTTGATCCCATTTTTGGTGGAGGCGTGATCAGCATGCCGGAGCTGGTGTTCGATGATGCATTGCCGCCAACAGAGCTGACCGGCGCTGGTGGATTCGAGGTGTTTGAACAACCTGCCAGCCATAACGAAACCAGTGACAATGCCGCCATGCGGCGAACGGTAAATTTGTGGCTTCCCGCGCTCATTTATCCCCCAGGAAAATTTGGTTAATACCCAGTGACGTAATCACCGTGCAAGGCATCGGAATGGACACTGGAAAACGTGACCACGATACGCTTACTAATTCCAGAATATCCAGGAAAACTCCAGGTATTCAGCAGCGTTAGCTACGCCAGCTCCCCTTTGACTAAGGGAACAAAGCGTACGGCCTCCACGGTGTCGATAATAAATTCGCCTCCCCGACGACGCACCCGTTTCAAAAACTGGTGCTCATCGCCCACGGGCAAGACGAGAATGCCGCCTTCATCCAACTGCATCATCAATGCCGTTGGGATCTCAGGCGGTGCTGCCGTCACAATGATAGCGTCAAACGGCGCTCGCGCCTGCCAGCCTTGCCATCCATCACCATGACGGGTCGAAACATTATGTAAATCAAGCTGTTTCAGGCGACGACGCGCCTGCCATTGCAAACCTTTAATGCGCTCAACAGAGCACACGTGATGCACCAGATGAGCCAGGATCGCCGTCTGGTAGCCAGAGCCGGTACCAATTTCCAGCACCCGAGACTGCGGCGTTAGCTCCAGCAGCTCGGTCATGCGAGCCACCATATAGGGCTGTGAGATGGTCTGCCCCTGGCCAATCGGCAGGGCGATATTATCCCAGGCCTTATGTTCAAACGCCTCATCAACGAACTTTTCACGCGGTACGGCGGCGAGCGCATCCAGGACATGCTCATCTCTGATGCCCTGCGCACGTAATTGTTCAAGAAGAGTGTGTACGCGTCTGCTTACCATTGCGTGTCGGCTCCCACGCTGTCTAACCAGTCAGAAACCACCTCATGCGCGCCATATGCGGTTAAATCGACATGCAGCGGCGTGATGGAAACATAACCTTCATCAACGGCAGCAAAATCCGTATCCGGACCGGCATCGCATTTTTCGCCCGGTGGTCCGATCCAGTACAGCGTATTGCCGCGGGGGTCCTGCTGTGGAATCACCTGATCCGCCGGATGGCGGCTGCCGCAGCGGGTAACGCGAATACCTTTGATCTGATCCAGCGGTAAATCCGGCACGTTGATATTCAGAATGCGACCGGTGCGCAGCGGTTCGCGGCTTAACGCGCGTAAAATTCGGCAGGTTACTGCGGCAGCAGTATCGTAGTGTTTATGCCCATCGAGTGAGACCGCCAGCGCAGGGAACCCCAGATGACGACCTTCCATCGCCGCCGCCACGGTACCGGAATAGATAACATCATCACCCAGATTAGGACCCGCGTTAATACCAGAAACGACAATGTCCGGACGCGGACGCATTAATGCGTTCACGCCCAGATAGACGCAGTCGGTGGGTGTCCCCATTTGTACAGCGATATCGCCATTATCATAGGTAAACGTGCGAAGTGAAGACTCCAGCGTCAGCGAGTTAGACGCGCCACTGCGGTTACGATCCGGGGCAACCACCTGTACGTCAGCAAACTCACGCAGCGCTTTCGCCAGCGTTTGTATACCGGGCGCGTGGACCCCATCATCGTTACTCAGCAATATACGCATAATCACCCATTGTGTTAATAAGTTCCCTTACAACACTGGTGGCGAAGCTACCTGCCGGTAGCCAGAAGCGCAACTCAACGGTTACGTCATCCCACCAGTTCCAGCTTAATTGTTGTGGATACAGCAACATAGCGCGTCGCGACGCGTCGACTTTCTCGCGCAATAACAGAGACTGTAGCGCGGTTTCATCAGCAATAGCGGCTTCTTCAAACGCCAGCGCATCGCGCTGAGTTCCCCACTCACCGCTACCCGGCAATGCCGCTGTTATCATCAATTCTTTCTCATCGACGCGACGCTGTAATTCAGTTTGTTCTTCCTGTGTGGCGACAAACCAGCTTCCGCGTCCCGACAATTGTAGCGCATCGCCGTCAACAACTTGATTAAAGTCTGTTTTTTTCAGGCGTTCACTGACTATCTGATTAAACAACGCGCTACGGGCCGCCGACAACCAAAAACTGCGTTTATTGCGATCGCGCACCGGCGCATCGCTTTGCGCCCAGCGCAACGCCCCTTGCAGGTTGCTGCCGCCGATACCAAAACGCTGAGCGCCGAAATAGTTCGGTACGCCGCGCTCGCTAATCGCCTGTAAACGCGCTTCAACATCATCACGCTCGCTCACTTCACGCAACACCAGCGTAAACGCGTTGCCTTTCAGCGCCCCTAAACGCAGCTTACGCTTGTGGCGCGCGTACTCCAGCACTTTACAGCCTTCAAGCTCAAATTTGCTTAAATCAGGCATCGCATTGCCCGGTACACGCGCGCACAGCCACTGTTCCGTGACCGCATGCTTGTCTTTCTGGCCAGCAAAGCTGACTTCCCGGGCGTGAATTTTCAGGAATTTCGCCAGCGCGTCAGCGACAAAACGGGTGTTACAGCCGTTTTTCAGGATACGCACCAAAATGTGCTCGCCTTCGCCATCCGGCTCAAAGCCTAAATCTTCGACGACGACAAAGTCTTCCGGATTCGCTTTCAGAACGCCATGGCCTTGTGGTTTGCCATGGAGATACGTCAGATCTTCAAACGCAGTCATTTCGTTGCCTTAATGAGTAACGCCACCGCTTCACAGGCAATCCCTTCCCCACGCCCGGTAAAACCGAGTTTTTCCGTGGTGGTCGCTTTCACGTTAACATCATCCATATGGCAGCCGAGGTCTTCGGCAATAAACACACGCATTTGTGGAATGTGCGGCAGCATCTTCGGCGCCTGGGCAATAATTGTCACATCCACATTACCAAGCGCATAGCCTTTGGCTTGAATACGCCGCCAGGCTTCACGCAATAATTCACGACTATCTGCACCTTTAAAGGCCGGGTCGGTGTCCGGGAATAGCTTACCGATATCCCCCAGCGCAGCCGCGCCCAGCAGAGCATCGGTTAACGCGTGTAACGCCACGTCGCCATCAGAATGCGCCAGCAATCCTTTTTCATACGGGATGCGCACACCACCAATGATAATTGGGCCAACTCCTCCAAAAGCGTGTACGTCGAAACCGTGTCCAATTCGCATTATGCCTTCTCCTGATATACACAACATCCTGCAGGCTGCCTCGTTGCAGCGTGAAGGATGAGGTGTCTAGATAGTTCGGGTCAGATAAAATTCCGCCAGCGCCAGATCTTCCGGGCGGGTGACTTTAATGTTGTCAGCGCGTCCTTCGACCAGCAGCGGATGAAAGCCGCAATATTCCAGTGCCGAAGCCTCATCCGTAATGGTTGCGCCTTCGTTGAGCGCTCGCGTCAGGCAGTCGTGCAACAGCTCGCGTGGGAAAAACTGCGGCGTCAACGCGTGCCATAAATCGGTGCGTTCGACCGTATGAGCAATCTCGGTCTTACCAGGCTCGGCACGTTTCATTGTGTCGCGTACGGGAGCCGCCAGGATACCGCCGATACGGCTGGCTTCACTTATTGCCAGTAAGCGGGCTAAATCATCCTGGTGCAGGCACGGACGTGCGGCATCATGCACCAGTACCCACTGAGCCTCCCCTGCGGCTTGCAAACCGGCAAGGACAGAATCAGCACGCTCGTTGCCGCCATCCACTACGGTAATTTGCGGGTGCGCAGCAAGTGGAAGTTGGGCAAAGCGACTGTCGCCTGGGCTGATAGCGATGACGACTCGCGTCACCCGGGGATGAGCCAGCAGCGCATCCACCGAGTGTTCAAGAATGGTTTTATTGCCAATAGAGAGATACTGCTTAGGACACTCTGTTTGCATTCGGCGGCCAAACCCGGCAGCCGGCACCACGGCGCAAACGTCCAATAAAGTGGCTGCCATGTTAAATCCCTGGACGGTTTATCGATTGTTTTGCCCTGCAGTCTGAGCGCGTTTAGACGCGTCAGGCACCAGACGATAAAAGGTTTCGCCCGGCTTAGTCATACTGAGTTCGTTGCGCGCACGCTCCTCAATAGCCTCTTGTCCGCCATTGAGATCGTCAATTTCAGCAAAGAGCTGATCGTTACGCGCTTTAAGTTTCGCGTTTGTAGCTTGCTGCGCAGCAACATCATCGTTGACGCGACTATAGTCATGTATGCCGTTCTTACCGAACCACAGCGAATACTGCAGCCAGACTAATAAAGCCAGCAACAGCAGCGTTAGTTTACCCATCCTGCCCCCTGAAAAACGGCATTTACATCCCATAACTTCCGCAGACAACTTTACATCAACGGTCGGGAATGCCGCGACAACGCGGGCAAATGTACCACATTTGCCCGTTGTTACGTATACCCCGTGTAAGGAGAACATAATCTCATTGTTGGTTACGGTTTGAATTAGAGCTGCCGGTATGCGGCACCACTCACCATGAAAAAAGGGAAGTGAACCTAGCCCAGCAGCCACAGGAACAATGCGCCAAACATCGACCCGACCACCAGCAGGGTAAACGTAACGCTTAGCAGCAGCCGTCCCTGCATAAGCGAATGCAGGGCAATACCCGCCACAATGGCGACGGGCAGCAACGCGAGGAAAAAGGGCCAGGTATAAATGAAAAAAAACAGTGTATTAGGGCCATACATCAGACACGGGAATCCCAGCGCCAACAACCACGCAATAAAACCGACCACGGCCCCCGGTAGTGACCAGGTGGTTTCGTCGTCGGCGGCGAAGGTATCTGACTCTGTAATAGTAATGTTATGGCTGTTACGCATATCTAATCCTGTGACCGTGACTGACCGGGCATGTGAGCTCGGGTGTCTCAGGATCTGATAATATCTTCCTGCCTCAGCAGGTCTAATAATTGGGGTACCAAATTTGTTACCAATTGTTCACCATCAAGATGAATTTCTGGCGATTCAGGCGCTTCGTATACCGAATCAATGCCAGTAAAATTGCGCAACTCACCCGCCCGCGCTTTTTTATACAGCCCTTTTGGATCACGTGATTCACAGGTCGCCAGCGGCGTATCGACAAACACCTCGATAAAACGCCCTTCGCCAACCCGCTCACGAACCATTTTGCGCTCGGCGCGATGCGGTGAAATAAAGGCGGTCAACACCACAAGGCCCGCATCCACCATCAGGTTAGCCACCTCACCAACCCGACGAATATTCTCCTTACGATCGGCATCGCTAAATCCAAGATCGCTACACAGACCGTGGCGCACGTTATCGCCATCCAGCAGATAAGTGCTAACCCCCAGCTTGTGCAACGCTTCTTCCAGCGCTCCCGCCACCGTGGATTTACCCGAACCAGAGAGTCCGGTGAACCACAGCACAACACCACGATGCCCGTGGTGTTGCTCCCGCTGTTGCGGCGTAACAGGATGGGCATGCCAGACGACGTTTTCGTCATGCAGCGCCATTATTTTCCTCCCAGCAGATCGCGCGCACCCCAGTGTGGGAAATGGCGACGCACCAGCGCATTAAGCTCCAGCTCAAACGCGCTGAACTGGGATGTCGTGGCCTGCTCCTGGACGATCGGCTTGCGTACCAGTCCAGCCCCGACGGTAACATTAGTCAGACGGTCAATGATAATCAGGCCGCCCGTGACCGGATTATGCTGATAGGTATCCAGCACCAGCGGTTCATCAAAGGTCAGATTAACCAGGCCGATGCCGTTTAGCGGCAGCGCTTCAACGTCACGTTGGGTAAGGTTATTAATATCGACCTGATACTCCACGCTATCAACACGCGCACGCGTCTTCTTGCCCGCCACTTTGATGTCATAGCTCTGCCCTGGCGACAACGGTTGTTCCGCCATCCACACCACATCAACGGCAGCGCTTTGTACCGCCGGCAACGCTTCACCGGCATCAAGTAACAGGTCGCCACGGCTGATATCGATCTCATCTTTCAGCACCAGGGTAATGGCTTCACCTGCATGCGCTTCCTGCAAGTCGCCATCGAAGGTCACGATCCGCGCTACGCTGGACTCAACGCCGGACGGTAGCACTTTGACGCGCTGTCCCACCTTCACACTACCGGAGGCCAGCGTTCCGGCATAACCACGAAAATCAAGATTTGGGCGGTTCACATACTGCACCGGGAATCGCATCGGCTGAGTATCGACAACGCGCTGGATTTCAACAGTTTCAAGCACTTCCAGCAGCGTCGGGCCGCTGTACCACGGCATGCTGAAACTTTGCGACGCCACGTTGTCACCTTCCAGTGCTGAAAGCGGTACAAAACGGATATCCAGGTTGCCCGGCAACTGCTCTGCAAAGGTCAGATAATCTTCACGAATCCGGTTAAATGTCTCTTCGCTAAAATCCACCAGATCCATTTTGTTGATCGCAACGATCAGATGTTTTATTCCCAACAGCGTGGAGATAAAGCTGTGACGACGCGTCTGATCCAGCACGCCTTTACGTGCATCGATCAGCAGGATCGCCAGATCGCAAGTCGACGCACCGGTTGCCATATTGCGGGTGTACTGCTCATGGCCGGGGGTATCCGCAATGATAAATTTACGCTTCTCGGTAGAGAAATAACGGTAAGCCACGTCGATGGTGATGCCCTGCTCGCGCTCGGCCTGCAAGCCATCAACCAACAGCGCCAGATCGAGCTTTTCGCCCTGGGTGCCGTGACGTTTGCTGTCGTTGTGCAGCGATGAAAGCTGATCTTCATAAATCTGACGCGTGTCGTGCAGCAGGCGACCAATCAGGGTACTTTTCCCGTCATCCACGCTACCGCAGGTTAAAAAGCGCAGCAGACTTTTGTGTTGCTGGGCAACCATCCAGGCTTCAACGCCGCCTTCATTAGCAATTTGTTGTGCAAGTGTCGTATTCATGGCGGCTCCTTAGAAATACCCCTGACGTTTCTTCAGCTCCATGGAGCCCGCCTGGTCGCGGTCAATCACGCGCCCCTGACGTTCACTGGTGGTTGAGACCAGCATCTCTTCGATAATTTCCGGCAGCGTCTGCGCGGCCGACTCCACCGCGCCAGTGAGCGGCCAGCAGCCGAGCGTGCGGAAACGCACCATGCGTTTTTTAATCACTTCACCGGGTTGCAGATCGATTCTGTCGTCATCAATCATCATCAACATGCCATCGCGCTCAAGCACCGGACGCTCTGCAGCAAGGTACAGCGGAACAATGTCGATGTTCTCCAGCCAGATGTACTGCCAGATATCCTGTTCCGTCCAGTTAGAGAGCGGGAATACGCGAATGCTTTCGCCTTTGTTAATCTGGCCGTTGTAGTTATGCCACAGCTCCGGACGCTGGTTTTTCGGGTCCCAGCGATGAAAACGATCGCGGAAGGAATAGATGCGCTCTTTCGCGCGCGATTTCTCTTCATCACGGCGTGCGCCACCGAATGCTGCGTCAAAACCGTATTTGTTCAGCGCCTGCTTCAACCCCTCGGTTTTCATAATGTCGGTATGCTTGGCGCTACCATGGACAAACGGGTTGATGCCCATCGCCACCCCTTCCGGGTTTTTATGCACCAGAAGTTCGCAGCCGTAGGCTTTTGCCGTACGGTCGCGAAATTCGTACATCTCGCTGAATTTCCAGCCGGTATCAACGTGTAGCAGAGGAAACGGCAGTGAACCAGGATAAAACGCTTTGCGCGCCAGATGCAGCATTACGCTGGAATCCTTGCCGATGGAATACATCATCACCGGATTCGAAAACTCGGCGGCCACCTCACGAATGATATGGATGCTCTCCGCTTCCAGTTGCCGCAGGTGGGTAAGTCGTTTTTGATCCATAACCGTTCCTATGTATTGCCGTTATTTTGCTAACGAAGTTCAGATAACCTGACTATAGGGAGGGCAAGAGAGCGAATGAAATTACGAATTGGAATGAGTAGTTCCTCAAAGGAATAACGATTTGGAAAAGCAAAGTTCAAAAAGTGCTTAAGCCGCCGGATTTCGGGCATTTAGGAGCAAATGAAATTGTTTTACCTCGATCACAGTTTCATACTAGCGGCTGAAAATTTCTGCTTGGTATTTAAGGACTCATTATGTTTTCCGCAACGCGCCACCTTATTGCTGCCATGGCGCTCGGCGCGTGTTTTATCCTTCCTGCACAGGCAACATCCTCCAGACCTGGAGATATCGCAAATACTCAGGCCCGATATATCGCAACATTCTTCCCTGGCCGCGTGACGGGCTCTCCGGCAGAAATGCTATCTGCTGATTATTTACGTCAGCAATTTCAGCAGATGGGCTATCGCAGTGATATTCGGACGTTTAATAGCCGTTATGTTTATACCGCCAAAGACAACCGTAAGAACTGGCATAACGTTACGGGCAGCACCGTCATTGCAGCGCATGAAGGCAAGGCGCCGCAGCAGATTATTATCATGGCGCACCTCGACACTTACGCCGCGCTGAGCGATGCCGATTCCGATGCTAATCTGGGCGGATTAACCTTACAGGGCATCGACGATAACGCCGCAGGTTTGGGTGTCATGCTGGAATTGGCTGAAAAACTTAAAAATGTGCCGACACAGTACGGCATTCGGTTTATCGCCACCAGCGGCGAGGAAGAAGGCAAACTCGGCGCAGAAAATATCCTCAAGCGCATGAGTGCGGCTGAGAAGAAAAATACGCTGCTGGTTATCAACCTCGATAACCTGATCGTCGGGGATAAGCTCTACTTCAATAGTGGGAAAAGAACCCCGGAAGCCGTACGAAAACTGACGCGCGACCGGGCGCTGGCAATTGCACACAGCCGCGGTATCGTCGCCAGTACCAACCCGGGCCTGAACAAAGACTATCCGAAAGGAACCGGATGTTGTAACGATGCCGAGGTCTTCGACAAAGCGGGAATCGCCGTGCTCTCGGTAGAAGCAACCAACTGGAACCTGGGTAAAAAAGACGGCTATCAGCAACGCGCTAAAACCGCCTCTTTCCCCGCAGGTAACAGCTGGCACGACGTGCGTCTGGACAACCAGCAGCATATTGATAAAGCGCTTCCAGGCCGGATTGAGCATCGCAGCCGCGACGTCGTACGCATCATGCTGCCGCTGGTAAAAGAACTGGCGAAAGCAGGTAAATCCTGAAGAAGAAGCCCGGTAATATGTAAACGTTACCGGGCTTTTAGCCGTTACCCTTCGTGCAGCCCGCACTCTCTTTTCAGCCCAAAGAACCGCGTCTCTTCTTCCGCCATCCCCGGCTCCCATTTGCGGGTGGTATGGGTATCGCCGACTGACAGATAGCCTTGATCCCACAGTGGATGATACTTCAGACCGTGTTTTTGCAGATACTGGTATACCGTACGGTTGTCCCAGTCGATAATCGGCAGCACTTTAAATACGCCACGCTGAATAGCCAATACCGGTAAATGTGCACGGCTACCGGACTGTTCGCGGCGCAGACCCGCAAACCAGGTTTGTACATTCAGTTCTTTCAGCGCCCGGTTCATGGGTTCGACTTTGTTGATGTCATTGTATTTCTCAATGCCTTCGACGCCCTGTTCCCACAGCTTACCGTAGCGTGCCTCCTGCCAGGCGGCGCTCTCTTTCGCGCGATAAACCTGGAGATTCAGCTTGAGTTTGTCCGTTAACTCGTCAATAAACTGGTAGGTTTCCGGGAACAGATAACCGGTATCGGTCAGGATCACCGGGATATCCGGGCGAACCTGGTTCACCAGATGCAGGCTGACCGCCGCCTGAATACCGAAGCTTGATGACAGAACATATTCGCCGGGCAGGTTTTCCAGCGCCCACGCCACACGATCCTCGGCACTCAGTTTTTCCAGTTCGGCGTTGGTTTCTGCCAGTGCTAATACGCGTTCGACTTTCGGCAGTTCATTCAGCGTGTTTAGATCGAGTTTGGACATAAGTTCCTCGCTGTATGCCTTGCCTGATGGCGCTGCGCTTATCAGGCCTACCGTCTGCGTAGGCCGGATAAGGCATTTATGCCGCCATCCGGCAATTCATGTTATTCCCAGAAATCACGCGCTGGATCGAGCACCGGGCGAATGATGCCCGCACGCACCGTAAAGTCGCCGAAGCCTTCACCCGCTTCACGCTCTTTCGCCCAGCGCCCAACCAGTTCGTCAACGGCGTCGAGAATTTCCGATTCCGTAATGTTTTCGCGATACATACGCGGAATACGTGTTCCCATGCGGTTACCGCCCAGGTGCACGTTGTAGCGCCCCGGCGCTTTGCCCACCAGCCCCAGCTCGGCCAGCATTGCGCGGCCACAGCCGTTCGGGCATCCCGTCACACGCATCACGATATGCTCGTCAGGAATGCCGTGTTTTTCCAGAATCGCTTCCACTTTGTCGGTGAACGACGGCAGGAAACGCTCGGCTTCGGCCATCGCCAGCGGACAGGTCGGGAACGACACGCAGGCCATCGAGTTTTCACGCTGCGGTTTCACCGAATTCATCAGCCCATGATCGCGCGCCAGCTTCTCTACCTTCGCTTTCTGGCTTTCCGGTACACCGGCAATAATCAGGTTCTGGTTAGCGGTAATACGGAAATCGCCTTTGTGGATCTTCGCGATCTCCAACAAGCCGGTTTTCAGCGGACGGCCCGGGTAATCCAGAATACGGCCATTTTCAATAAACAGCGTCAGATGCCAGTTATTGTCGATCCCTTTCACCCAACCAATCCTGTCGCCACGACCGGTGAACTCGTATGGGCGGATCGGCTCAAATTTGATCCCCGCACGACGCTCCACTTCCTCTTTGAACGTGTCGATACCAACGCGTTCAAGGGTGTATTTGGTTTTAGCGTTTTTACGGTCGGTACGGTTGCCCCAGTCACGCTGCGTCGTCACCACCGCTTCCGCCACCGCCAGCGTGTGTTCAAGCGGCAGATAGCCAAATTCGCTCGCCGTACGGGCGTAGGTTTTCTTATTGCCATGCTCAATCGACAAACCACCGCCGACCAACAGATTAAAGCCTACCAGCTTGCCGTTTTCGGCAATCGCCACGAAATTCATATCGTTGGCGTGCAGATCGATATCGTTCTGCGGCGGGATCACCACGGTAGTTTTAAACTTACGCGGCAGATAGGTTGAACCGAGGATCGGCTCTTCGTCCGTCGTCGCAACTTTTTCCTGATCCAGCCAAATTTCCGCATAGGCACGAGTGCGCGGCAGCAGATGCTCGGAAATCTTTTTCGCCCACTCGTAGGCTTCGGCGTGCAGCTGCGATTCATACGGGTTGGAGGTGCACAGCACGTTACGGTTCATGTCGTTGGCGGTCGCCAGTGCGTCCAGCCCCACCGAATGCAGCATCTGGTGTACCGGCTTAACGTTCTTCTTCAGAATGCCATGGAACTGAAAGGTCTGACGGTTGGTCAGACGAATACTGCCGTAAATGGTGTTATCAGCGGCAAATTTGTCGATGGCCTTCCACTGGGTTGGGGTGATCACCCCGCCCGGCAGACGGCAGCGCAGCAGCATCGCGTGGCGCGGCTCCAGCTTCTGCTCGGCACGTTCGGCGCGAATATCGCGGTCATCCTGCTGATACATACCGTGGAAACGGATCAGCAGGAAGTTATCGCCATGGAAGCCGCCGGTCAGGCCGTCGTTCAGGTCTTCCGCGATGGTGCCGCGCAGGAAATTACTTTCACGCTTCATGCGCTCGGCGTCAGTCAGTTTGCCTTCGACCACTAAAGGCCCTGGGTATTTTTCGCTCATTAGTAGACATCTCGCTGATAACGGCGCTCAACGCGCAGCTCACTTAAAAATTCATCCGCCGCTTCGATGTCCATTGCACCGAATTCAGCAATCACTTCCAGCAATGCCTGCTCAACGTCTTTCGCCATGCGATTAGCGTCGCCGCAGACATAAATGTGGGCACCGTCATTGATCCAGCGCCACAGTTCCGCGCCCTGTTCGCGCAGTTTGTCTTGTATGTAGATTTTTTCTTTTTGGTCGCGTGACCAGGCCATATCGATACGGCTCAGCACGCCTTCTTTCACGTAACGCTGCCATTCCACCTGATAGAGGAAATCCTCGGTGAAGTGCGGGTTACCGAAGAACAGCCAGTTCTTGCCTTCTGCGCCATCGGCCGCGCGCTGCTGCATAAAGGCGCGGAACGGGGCAATACCGGTGCCCGGGCCAATCATGATGACCGGCGTCTGCGGGTTAGCCGGCAGGCGGAAGTTGTCGTTATGTTCGATGAAGACGCGGACTTCGCCTTCTTCTTCCACGCGGTCGGCGAGGAAGCTGGAGGCACCACCGGCGCGGGCGCGGCCTTCAATGTCGTAACGCACGACGCCAACAGTCACGTGCACTTCACTTTCGACTTCCGCCTGGGAGGAAGCAATGGAGTACAGACGCGGGGTCAGCGGGCGCAGAAGATCAACTAACGCCTGAGCGTCCAGTTGTGCCGGGGAGAAACGCACCATATCGACGATTGGCGTGGTGGCGGCGTAATGCTGCAACTGCGCTTTATCGCCCACCAGCGGCAGCAGCGATTCACTGCGCGTCAGCGTGGCGTAGTTTTCCACGATATTGGCGGTGTTGACCGTCAGCTCAAAGTGCCACTGTAAGGCTTCCGCCAGCGGCAGCGTTTTGTCATTGACCGTGACCGGTTCATCACCCTTCAGCCACAGCAGCTCTGCCAGCTCTTTAACCAGCGCAGGATCGTTCTGATACCACACGCCCAGCGCGTCGCCCGGCTGATAGCGCAGACCGGAATCGCCGAGATCGATTTCGATATGGCGCACATCTTTTAGCGAGTCGCGACCGGTGATTTTCTGATTCACCGAGAGCGATGCCGGCAGCGGCGCTTCTTTGGTATACGGGCTGGTGTGTACTTCGTTTACAGCACCACTCGCAGCAACTTGCACAGACGGTGCAGCCGGCGCACGGGCTTTCAGAACCTCAACCAGACGCTCACGCCACTGCGCGGCAGCGGCCTGGTATTCGACATCAGCATCCACCCGATCCAGCAGGCGCTCGCCACCCAGTTCAGCCAGCCTGCTGTCGAAATCTTTCCCCGCCTTGCAGAAGAACTCATAGGAGGTATCGCCCAAACCAAACACGGCAAAAGCGGTGTTCTCAAGCTTCGGCGCTTTTTTCGAAAACAGGAATTTATGCAGCGCCACGGCTTCTTCCGCCGGCTCACCTTCCCCTTGCGTCGACGCCACCACGATCAGTAATTTTTCATTGGCGATTTGTTTGAATTTATAGTCGCCAGCGTTGATCAGAGTAACGTTGAGCTTCGCGGAGATCAAATCATCGCGCAGGGCTTCCGCCACACGACGCGCATTACCGGTTTGCGAGGCGGAGATAAGCGTAATACCGGGCATTTCAGCAGCAGGCGCAGGGGCCGCCGCATTGCTGCCAGGCTGCTGATTCAGCACGCCCCAGAAATAGCCAGAAACCCACGCGAGCTGTGCGGGAGTGAAGTCAGTCGTGGCTGCCTGAAGGCGTGCCAGTTGCTCCGGATTTAGCGGTAGCAAAGCGGAAGGTGGGGCCTGTGTCGTCATGCGTTGTCATGTTCCAGTAAGCAAAGCGGATTTCAGCAATAAAACCCAAACTGAAGATAAGGTTAACGGCGGGGATAGTAACAATTAAAGAAGGGATAGAAATAACAAATAACCAAATGGACTAACCTGTTTTAGTTATAGTCATTAACGACAAAAACGATTTAATAACTATATGATATATAAATAGTTATCAAACATTAACAGCGTAAATATGACGTTCTGATGCTTAGCGCCCTTTTAACTAATGATAAAAATTGTACTTTACGGTACCCTACGGCGGTTTTTCGCATTCTTGAGAGTAAAAAATGTCCACCACCTTGTTTAAAGATTTCACCTTCGAAGCCGCTCACCGCCTGCCGCATGTACCAGAAGGGCATAAATGTGGCCGCCTGCATGGTCACTCATTTATGGTGCGTCTTGAAATTACCGGTGAAGTCGATCCGCATACCGGTTGGATCATGGATTTTTCTGAGTTAAAAGCGGCGTTTAAGCCGACCTACGACAGACTCGATCACTACTATCTGAACGATATTCCGGGCCTCGAAAACCCAACCAGCGAAGTGCTGGCAAAATGGATTTGGGAGCAGGTTAAACCGGTGGTTCCACTGCTGAGCGCAGTAATGGTAAAAGAAACCTGCACAGCAGGCTGCGTGTATCGCGGCGAGTGATTGTAACGTCTGTGG
Organism: Citrobacter sp. RHBSTW-00029; assembly: GCF_014104295.1. Classification (NCBI taxonomy): domain Bacteria; kingdom Pseudomonadati; phylum Pseudomonadota; class Gammaproteobacteria; order Enterobacterales; family Enterobacteriaceae; genus Citrobacter; species Citrobacter sp. RHBSTW-00029. The sequence continues at coordinate 360,618 of NZ_JABXRT010000001.1, read as the reverse complement.
CAACGGTCAATTTTCCTTAACTGACACTCTGTTAGGGTTATGTGCTCTGGATATCTGGAGCACAACATGTCAGACGATTTCGATATCATTATCATCGGTGCAGGGATAGCAGGCACCGCTTGTGCTTTACGTTGCGCACGCGCAGGGCTTTCAGTTCTGCTTCTTGAACGCGGCGAACTTCCCGGCAGTAAAAACCTTTCCGGTGGGCGTCTGTATACTCATGCGCTCGGCGAACTTCTCCCCCACTTCCAACACTCGGCCCCGCTGGAACGTAGAATTACCCAGGAAAATATCTCGCTATTAACGCGTGATGGCGCAACAACGTATTCCAGTTTGCAACCCGACGGTGACTCATGGAGTCTGCTGCGCGCCCGCTTCGACCCGTGGTTCGTCGCACAGGCTGAAGCCGAAGGCGTGCAGTTGATTACCGGTGTGACGGTTGATGCGCTTCATCTTGAAGGTGGCAGAGTGTGCGGCGTAATTGCCGATAGTGAGACGCTGCGCGCCCGTTATGTGGTGCTGGCTGAAGGAGCGAACAGCGTGCTGGCGGAACGCTATGGCTTCCTGCCGCGCCCCTCAACCACCTCGATGGCGTTAGGGATTAAAGAGACGCTGGCGCTGGATAAATCGTTACTTGAAGAACGTTTCCGCCTATCCAAAGACGAAGGCGCGGCAATGCTGTTCAGCGGCGATATTTGCGGTGAACTGCCCGGCGGTGCATTTCTCTATACCAATCAAGAGACGCTCTCTTTCGGTGTGGTTTGCCCACTCTCCTCGGTAGCGCAAAGCACTACCAGTGCATCTGAACTGCTGGAGCGACTCAAGATGCATCCCGCGCTGCATCCGCTGCTCAGAGGTAGCGAACCGCTGGAATATGGCGCACATCTGGTTCCGGAAGGCGGCTTACACAGCCTACCGGTACAATACGCCGGAGAAGGCTGGCTGCTGGTCGGTGATGCACTACGCAGTTGTGTGAATACCGGTTTCTCCGTACGCGGCATGGATATGGCGCTGATCGGCGCTCAGGCAGCCGCGCAAACATTGATTAATGCCTGCCAGAAGCATGGGCCGCAAAACCTGTTTCCGGCCTACCATCAGGACGTCCAGCACAGCCTGCTGTGGGCAGTTTTGCAACGCTATCGGGATGTTCCTGCATTGCTGGAACGCCCCGGATGGTATCGTCAGTGGCCGGAACTGATGGAGTCTGTCTCCCGTGAAATCTGGCACCAGGGCTGCCGCCCGGTAGCCCCGCTGCGCCAGATAGTCTGGCGTCAGTTTCGTCGTCACGGCCTGCGCCATCTGGCAGGCGATATTATCAGTAGCTTACGATGTCTGTAACCCGCAACGCCTGGCGTCCCGCCGACATTTCACATATTGTACCGGCGACCAAAGTCGATTACGAAACGGCACAACGGCTGATCGCCTCCTGCCCTGCCGGGCTATTTTCCCTCGCGACGGAAGGTGAACTTAAGATCGACTTTCGCGGCTGCCTGGAGTGTGGTACCTGTCGACTGCTGTGTGATGAAACCACGCTGCAACAGTGGCGCTATCCCGCATCCGGGTTTGGCATCACATATCGATTTGGCTAATTTTCAAGGATATTCTATGCCCCTGTTACACCTGCTTCGCCAGAATCCGGTGATTGCCGCCGTGAAAGACAACGCCAGCCTGCAATTAGCCATCGATTCTGAATGCCAGTTCATCTCTGTTCTGTACGGTAATATCTGCACTATCAGCAATATCGTGAAAAAAATTAAAAATGCCGGTAAATACGCGTTTATCCACGTTGATCTGCTGGAGGGCGCGTCGAATAAAGAGGTTGTGATCCAATTTTTGAAGCTGGTCACCGAGGCGGACGGTATCATCAGTACCAAAGCATCGATGCTGAAAGCGGCACGGGCAGAGGGCTTTTTCTGCATCCATCGCCTGTTTATCGTCGACTCTATCTCTTTTCACAACATTGATAAGCAGGTAGCGCAGTCGAACCCGGACTGTATTGAGATCCTGCCAGGCTGTATGCCGAAAGTGCTGGGATGGGTGACAGAAAAAATACGCCAGCCGCTGATAGCTGGCGGGTTGGTCTGCGATGAAGAGGATGCGCGTAATGCGATGAAGGCCGGTGTGGCGGCTCTTTCTACCACCAACACCGACGTCTGGACGTTAGCCAAAAAGCTGAATTAAGTTCCTGCGCTGGCTGCCAACGCTTCAAGTACCGGCAGCCAATCATCCACAATCCCGACGTCCGCCTGCGAAAAGACAGGCGCGCCAGCATCGCTGTTTATCGCCACCACAAACCGGCTCTGACGAACTCCGGCCATTAACGCCGCCGCACCGGAGGCTCCAGCAACAATGCAGACTTCCGGCGCAAGCAGATGGCCCGAGATACCAATCACGCGCTCAGCGTCAAAGCCACCATTCATCACCCGCGCACGGCTGTATCCCACTTCAGCGCCAAGCGCCTGACCCAGCGCGGTAATTTTATCGGCACTGACGTCACTTCTTCCCTGCCCGACCACCAGCACGCGCCCGGCCTGTAACAAAGGATGAGCAGTAACGCGCTCAATGCTTTCCACGCTCTCCAGCCAGTCTGGAGCAAGTGTAGGTACAATCCGGTATTCCGCCATCGCAGGCAGATCCTTTCCCGACGCGCTCAATTCGGGCTCGCGCGTCAGAGAAATACATAAGGGACTCGCGGTAACGTGCAATGTTGCCATCAGCGCATTTCCCCAATGAGATTTGTTAACCAACCCCTGCTGCGCCTCCAGCGTCTGTACCTGGCAAAGACTGCCGCCATGCAGTCGCCAGGCCAGTCGCGTCGCAAGCTCATCCCCCAGCGGCCCGGCAGGAAAGATAAGGATATCGGCCGGCGTCAGCGACCACTGCGCCGCCAGCGCATCCAGCACCTGCTCTGCAACATCCGGCGGCGGCTCTAGGGTCCAGCGCTCCAGTTCCATGTTGGAAAGTCCGTTTTCTGCAACCCAGTTGGCGATTGCCGCACATTCGCCACTTTGCGTAATCAGCGCGATCTTCATGGCAGCATCCTCTGGCGCAAATAGTCGTTCCACAATAGCAGGGCTTTTTCCTGCGCCGTCGCACCGTCGATTATCATGGCGCAGCGCCGCTGCGTCGGTCGCGTCAGCTTCTGGCACTGAACGTTGGGGATTTCATCGCAGGACACGGGCTGGCGCACAATCTCCGCTTTTGCCGCGGCCAGACGCTGACGCATTCCCGGTACAGGAAGCGCCACTTCACCACATTGTCTGACTGCAATCACTGCCGGGAGCCGCACCCGGCAACGGCGGATACCGGATATCGTTCGCTGTTCGACGACAATGAAAGGTGGCTCAAGGGTAAAGCGTTCGACCTGGATGAAACAGGGCCAGTTAAGCATTTCCGCCAGCAAAAATGGTGTTTGCCCATTCTGCCCCTCGCTGCTCTGACAGCCGGTGACAATCAGTTCAGTACCGTGTCTGCCCTGCCAGTCGGCAATCTGTCGGGCAATGAATTCTGGCGCAAAGCGCAGATCCGCCGCTGTATCCAGCAACACCGACTGCTCAAAACCTAACGCGGCAAAATAACGCAGCCAGTGAAGTGCCCGCTCATCACCGATGCTTAATGCGATCAGGGTCATCTCACAGCCCACACCACGCTGGGCCAATAGCTGCGCGGCAGCAGCCTGTTCATCAGCACCGATGGCGCAGCGCAATAGAGAAACATCCGGCCCGCAGGTGCCCTGGGCGACCGTCTGCCAGTCTTTTTCCGCCAGCATGCTGGCATCGGGTTCGGGCTTAAACGCCAACAGAATGTTCATTTGTACCTCCTTGTCTTTGGTCGCCGCTTCCGGCCGCCACCAGCGGCAACGCTTTGGTCTCCGGTGCCCATAGCCAGGTCACCACGAAGCCGATCAGCAATACGCCAGCTAATAGCAGCAGCGTGACCGTCATCCCCCATTGCGCCAGAGTCCATGGCAGTAAACCGGTGCTGATTGCTGCGCCGAGTCGGCTCATAGCGGTGGCGAATCCCACCCCCAGCGAACGAATGTCGGTGGGAAAGCTTTCCGCCGGTAAAATCCCCACCAGATTACTGACCGCCGAAATCGTGGTGCTGAATAAGACAAAAAGCAGCAGCGTCCAGTGACTGCCAGGCGGTAAGCAGGCCATCACGATTAATGTCGCCGCCAGCAGCAAAAAGCTGCCGAGCAGAAAATGGCGATGGGCCAGCAGATGTGTTAATACCAGACCCAGCAGCGCGCCCACGATCAGCAGCGCATTCAGCAACAGGCTGGCAGTTAACGCGTCTTCAAGACCAATGGTTTCGGCAATCGTCGGTAGCCAGGTGTAGATAACGAACCAAGGGATAACCAGGCAAACAAAGAAGATGCTATTAAAAGCCGTGCGCCGCCAGTAGCGTGATGAGAACAGGGTTCTGATATGTTTATTCGTCTCTTTCGTTACCTCATCGCCCAGTTGTACGTGCATACCAAAACAGCGGTGCACCACGGCATGAGCTTCAGCGAACCGCCCCTGACGCATCAGCCAGCGCGGCGACTCTGGCGTTCCCCAGCGCAGCAGCGTAATCAATAGCGCAGGTAAAGCAGACGATGCCAGCAGCCAACGCCAGGCATCCGGGTTTTCGCTAATAAAATGATGACCAGCAATACTTGCCAGTACGTAACCCACTGTCCATACCACGCTAAATGCACCGAGCAGAATCCCACGGTGTCGACGCGGTGAAAACTCGGCCAGCAGCGTGTGCCCCACAGAGTAATCTCCGCCCAGGCCTATCCCTATAAGGATCCGCAAGCCAATCAACTGCTCGGGCGTGGTGGCAAAAAACTGAAGAAATGAGGCAACGGTGATCAGTACAAAGCTGAAGTTGAAAATTTTTTGTCGACCATAGTGATCCGAAACCCATCCCAGAATCAGGCTGCCGATAAAAAGCCCTAACAGCGCCGCACCGCCGATCATGCCAGCCATAAAAGGCGTCAGATGCATAGCGGGAGTGAGCTGAATAATGGCGTAACCGATGACACCAAGGACATAGCCATCAACAAGATGTGCGCCAAAAGTCAGCGCGGCAATACGGCAGTGAAAGCCGTTTAGCGGTAAATCATCCATTCGCACCGGTGAAGTGTTCATTTCTACCCCTTCATAGTCCGGTAAAATTACGGCTCCTCATTTGAGAAGCCGTATAAATAACTACTTCTCAATCGGGTAGATCGTGCCCGTATTCATAATTCCGTTCGGATCAAACTGCTTCTTCAGCCCTTCCAGCAACGCCCACGCGCTGCCATGTTCCAGCTTGCTCCAGTGAACGCGATGCTTGCCAATGCCGTGGTGATGCACCATAGAACCGCCGAGGCGAATCGTCTCCTCACAGATAATCTTGTTGAGCGGGTTATGGTACTTATCAATTTCCTCTTCAGGCTTACAGTTCACCACGTTGTAGTCATACACAAAGTACATGTTGGTACCATTGATATAACTGTGGGAGGAATGACCGCCCAGCATGGTGATATCATCCGCATGCGGGAACTCGGTACGAATACGATTGATTACGCTTTCATAGATCTCATGGATGCAGCTCCAACAGCCTGAAACCTCAGTAGTGAAGCCCATATTACCGGTTTTCAGGATCTGCACACGTTCGGCAGCCACTTTTTCCGGCCCCCAGTTCAGGTGATTAAACCAGTTTTCAATCAGCTTGCTGTCCACTCGCTGGCACTGCGGATAGCGTGCCACAACTTCCGCAATGCCTTCCCCGGTGGCTTTCGCCAGCCGCGGGTTGCCCTCAGCCATAAAGATCAGCACGCATTTGCCATCAGCAAAATGGGTGAAGTGCTGGGTGCCATCTTCCGCATCGTACAGGCGAGCGATCGACGGACGATATCCTTCCACCATCACTTCACGCAGAATCTCAAAGCCAACCTTCATATCGTCCAGAACGTAGCCGTAGTAGAGGTTGTTTTCCGGGGTAAACTTGAATATTTTCACTGTTACTTCAGTGATATAGCACAGTGCACCTTCGTTGCCGATAATGATGTGGCGAATGTCCGGGCCGGCTGCGCGGCGGGGGACGTTTTTGATGCGGGTGACGGTGCCGTCCGCCAGTACGGCCTCGAGGCCGACAACCATATCTTCAATTGCGCCGTAGAGCGTGGAAAATTGACCAATACTACGGGTTGCCACAAGGCCGCCCATCTGCGCCAGAGGTTTAGACTGCGGCGAGTGTCCGGTAGTGTAGCCTTTAGCCCGCAGCGCATTTTCCAGCACTTCCAGCGGCACACCACACTGTGCGGTCGCCTGCATATTCTCGATATCAATATTCAGGATTTGGTTCATTCCGGCGCCGTCCAGCACCACGGAATTCTCAACCACGGTTTCCAGCCCCCCTTCCGTCGCAGAGGCTCCGGTACGTGGAACGCCATTGATCTTATGCTGGTTCATAAAGGCCAGCACGTTAGAAACCTGGTCGGTCGAGCCTAACTTAACAACCGCAGCTGGTAGCGGTAGCGTAAAGACGCCATGGATATCAGCATATTTACGAAAGCGGTCAATACTGTTTTTCTTTAATACCGTTTCATCGGTAATTACGCGATCGGACCCAACAATTTCTTTTAACTGGTCAACAATCGCTTCGCGAGATAAAGGCATAGCTATTCCTTCCTGATAATTAACAGAATAATGAATAAAACAGAAACTATCGATAAGATTTAACGAACCAAATAACCACCATCGACAACCAGTAAATGACCGTTAACATAATTAGACGCCTGACTGGCGAGGAATATCGCTGCCCCCATTAAATCCTGAGTATCTCCCCAACGATTTGCCGGGATATGATCCAATACCCGCTGGTTGGTTTCCGGGTTACTGCGGGTGGCCTGCGTAATATCTGTCGCATAATATCCCGGTGCGATACCGTTAACCTGAATATTATATTGTCCCAATTCATCGCAATATGCTTTAGTAAAACCAGCCAGTGCATGTTTGGTAGCCGAATAGGCTGGTGACCACTGACCACCAAGATAAGAGAACAATGAACAAATATTAATAATTTTACCGCTGTTTTGCGGAATCATAATTTTTGCAGCTTCATAGCTTAGTTCAAAGGCCGCCGTCAGGTTAACATCAATCATCGGATCCCAGTCCGCACGGCCAAAGTCCAGCACCTTATTCAGCTTACAAATTCCGGCATTATTCACCAGAATATCGACGGTGCCAAAACGCTCGCAGCAGGCGGCGATAATCTTCTGCGGCGCACCTTTTTCGGTAATATCCACCTGCATAAATTCAACTTCAACGCCTTGTTTCTCAATGATTTCCTTCGTTTCGCCGTTATCTTTTACAAAGCTTGGGATAAACAGATTTGCCCCCGCTTTCGCCAGCGCCATCGCGAAAGCCTGACCGAGACCGCTGTTGCCGCCCGTAACGATCGCCGTTTTCCCTTTCAGGGAGAAAAAATTCATTGAGAATGCGTTGAGAGATTCGATTGACATAGTTAGCTCCAAATTCCTTTAGGCAAAAAAAAAGAAAGGCAACTTCCCCCCGCAAGAGGGAAGTCACCTTTCTCATTATCTCTGGTAACTGGACTAAATTTTTAGCACAACCATAAATTATCTAACGTGATCAAAATCACAGATGCTCGTTAATTTTATCGTGATAGCCAAAAACAAGAATCGTGATTATTCTCACACTATAATCAATCCGTCCATGTTATTTCTAAGTGCAATTACTAGAGACCTGAGAAAAGTAATCCACCTGAAAGGGCGGTTTACTTTTCTCTTTTTTTTGTCTGTTAAACATGAGAATTCAATATGCATAACAATTCATATCGCCGTTGGATAACCCTCGCAATTATTAGTTTCAGCGGCGGTGTCAGTTTTGATCTGGCTTATTTACGTTATATATATCAAATTCCCATGGCAAAATTCATGGGATTTAGCAATACCGAAATCGGATTAATAATGAGTACCTTTGGTATTGCGGCTATTATTTTGTATGCGCCCAGCGGCGTTATTGCCGATAAATTTTCGCATCGCAAAATGATTACTTCAGCGATGATTATTACCGGATTGCTCGGTTTGCTGATGATGACGTATCCACCGCTGTGGGTCATGCTCTGTATTCAGGTTGCATTTGCCATCACTACCATCCTGATGCTGTGGTCGGTATCAATTAAAGCCGCTTCGCTGCTAGGGGATCACAGCGAACAAGGGAAAATCATGGGCTGGATGGAAGGCCTGCGCGGTGTTGGGGTCATGTCACTGGCCGTATTTACTATGTGGGTCTTTTCTCGTTTCGCCCCCGATGACAGCAATAGCCTGAAAGCCGTGATCCTGATTTATAGCGTGGTCTACATCCTACTGGGAATTTTGTGTTGGTTCTTCGTCAGCGACGGTAACAGCCACAGCATCGCGGCGAAAGAAGAAAAGCACCCCTTCCAGCTCAGCGATATTCTCGCGGTGCTACGCATCAGTACGACCTGGTATTGCAGCATGGTCATTTTTGGCGTCTTTACGATCTACGCCATCCTCAGTTACTCCACTAATTATCTGACCGAAATGTACGGTATGTCGCTGGTCGCGGCGAGCTACATGGGCATTGTCATCAACAAGATTTTCCGCGCCATTTGCGGGCCGTTGGGCGGCATTATTACCACCTATAGCAAGGTGAAATCGCCGACCCGCGTCATTCAGTTGCTGTCTATCGTTGGCGTGCTGGCGCTTATTGCGCTGCTAGCCACCAACTCGAACCCGCAGTCCGTCGCCATGGGTATCGGCCTGATTCTGTTACTGGGATTCACCTGTTACGCCTCGCGTGGACTCTACTGGGCCTGTCCCGGCGAAGCCAGAACGCCGTCTTACATCATGGGAACCACCGTGGGGATCTGTTCGGTGATCGGTTTTCTACCCGACGTGTTTGTTTATCCGATCGTAGGCCACTGGCAGGACACGCTCCCGGCGGCACAAGCCTATCGCAATATGTGGTTAATGGGGTTGGCGGCGCTATGCCTGGTCATCCTGTTCACTTTCTTATTGTTTCGCAAAATTCGCACCGCTAACACCGCACCGGAAAAGATGACATCACTGGCCGCTGAAACCACTGGCGAGTGATGATGACAATTTAAAGGAGAAATAATCATGTCAAAGAAATACATCATTGGAATCGATGGCGGGAGCCAAAGCACTAAAGTAGTGATGTACGATCTGCAGGGGAATGTGGTCTGTGAAGGAAAAGGCCTGTTACAGCAGATGTACACCCCGGATGCTGATACGGCAGAACATCCCGACGATGATTTATGGACCTCTTTATGCTTCGCCGGAAAGGATCTGATGAATCAATTTGCGGGCCATAAAGAAGATATTGTCGGCATCGGGCTGGGTTCTATCCGCTGTTGCCGCGCGCTACTCAAAGCTGACGGCACACCTGCGGAACCGTTAATCAGCTGGCAGGACGCCCGCGTCACCCGACCTTATGAGCATACCAATCCTGATGTGGCCTGGGTTACCTCATTTTCGGGCTACCTGTCGCACCGCTTAACCGGCGAGTTCAAAGACAACATCGCCAATTACTTTGGCCAGTGGCCGGTGGATTATAAAACCTGGTCGTGGAGCGACGATGATGAGGTGATGAAGAAGTTTAACATTCCCCGCCACATGCTATTCGATGTGCAGATGCCGGGGGCAATCTTAGGCTATCTTACCGAACAGGCGGCTTTCGCTACCGGTTTTCCGGCGGGTTTACCCGTTGTCTGCACCACCAGCGATAAGCCGGTCGAAGCACTCGGCGCGGGGTTGCTGGACGATGAAACGGCGGTGATTTCGTTAGGCACCTATATCGCCCTGATGATGAACGGTAAAGCGTTGCCTAAAGATCCCGTCGCATACTGGCCGATTATGTCTTCCATTCCTGAAACGTTGCTGTATGAAGGGTATGGCATTCGTAAGGGGATGTGGACGGTCAGTTGGCTGCGGGACATGCTGGGCGAATCCTTGATTCAGGATGCCAAAACACAGGGACTCTCACCGGAGGATCTGCTCAACAAAAAAGCCTCAGTTGTCCCTCCTGGCTGTAACGGCCTGATGACCGTGCTCGACTGGCTGACCAACCCATGGGAGCCATACAAACGCGGCATTATGATAGGCTTTGACTCCAGCATGGACTATGCGTGGATTTACCGCTCGATTCTGGAAAGCGTGGCGCTGACGTTAAAAAATAACTACGACAATATGTGCAATGAAATGAACCATTTCGCTAAGCACATCATCATTACCGGCGGTGGTTCAAACAGCGATCTGTTTATGCAAATCTTTGCCGATGTGTTCAACCTCCCGGCCAGGCGTAACGCCATTAACGGCTGCGCGAGCCTCGGAGCGGCGATCAATACCGCGGTAGGGTTGGACCTGTATCCTTCCTACGAAGCGGCCATCGAAAATATGGTCCGGGTCAAAGATGTGTTTATGCCAGTTGAACAAAACGCCAAACGCTATGAGGCGTTAAATAAAGGAATCTTCAGGGATTTAACTCAGTATACCGATGTGATTTTGAAAAAGTCGTATGAGGTCACTCACGGTAATCTGGATAACGTTGACGCCATTCAAAGCTGGTCAAACGCGTAATAAGTATGCCGGGCGGATGAAATCCACCCGGCTTAATTGTCAGGCAATATTCAGATATTTGTGGGTTTGCATCGACAAACGCCAGTTACGCGCAATACAGGTATCAATACACAAACGCGTCGCATCTTCTTTCTGACTGATTGGCTGTAAGGCGATGATTCGTGGTTTTTCGTCGCTCAACGTGGCCAACAGTTCATCCAGTGCTTCAATATCGCGAACGCGACCAACCGGATGTTTGATTTCATTCGCGCGCTCCAGCGCCTGCGACAGCACATCATAACCGCCGCGCATATTTACCTTCGGCGATACGGTCACCCAGGTATTCGGCGTACAGCGCACTTCATGGGTGCCGCTGGTTTCAATCTGGCAGCTAAAGCCGTTCTTTTCCAGCAGGTCAGTCAGCGGCATCAGGTCATGAATGCAGGGCTCACCACCGGTTATCACCACATGACGGGCGGTATAGCCCTGACGCTGAATAACAGCCAGCAGATCTTCACTGCTCGCCGCCCCCCATTTATCACTCTCTTTCGTCTTAGCCAGGATGCTGTACAGGGAGACTTCCCGATCCTCAAGCTTATCCCAGGTGTGTTTGGTATCGCACCAGGCACAGCCAACCGGGCATCCCTGTAAACGAATAAAAATGGCGGGGACGCCGGTAAAGTAACCCTCACCTTGCAGGGTCTGGAACATCTCGTTAATCGGGTACTGCATAGTCATCTCTGTTTAGGGTTATGGACGCGTATTATTGCAGATTTGCACGCTCAGGTCTTGCCCCCGGCTGCGCTGTCCCCTGAGTTAAAAATCATGAAACATGATCTCGTGTTTGCGCCTGCAATGATCGAATAGCTGTGATCTAATTTCATAGCTGTTCAGGCAGCGTTTTGATGTAACAAAATATTATTGATAATAACCTTATAAAAATAGTATAAATATTTTAAAAGTAAAATATTTCAAGCATGTACAAACGGATACATGAAATTATGAATTTATTAGTATCACGTATAGTCAAATTCGATCCGCGGTATCTTTTTATATTAGAATAGGCTTAAGAAACCTAAACTTACGCTAATTTTCCATTTAATCTCCGTTTAATTATCCGCGCCTAGAATCCAGTCAACCACCCCTAATGAGACTGCATTCATGAATACACTATTAATTACTGGCGCAACCGGTTTTTTGGGCGGAGCCGTTTTAGAAAACATTCTGAATCAGACAAATGGATTTAATCTGCTGCTTTTAGTTCGTGCCAGTAATGATGTATCAGCGCTGGAACGGATAAAGGAAAATCTGCGCAAATTCAATATTGCAGAAGAAAAACTGGCCACACTTAGCCCGCGGAATATCCTGTTGGGTGATTTAGTAGAACCTGAAGCGTTTCTTAACGACCCGCGTCTGGGCCAGGTTACTCATGTCATCAATTGCGCCGCCGTCGCCTCTTTTGGCAACAACCCGCTTATCTGGAAAGTCAATGTCGAAGGAACGCTGAAGTTCGCCCGGAGAATGGCCTGTGTCGGCAGCCTGCAGCGTTTTCTTCACGTTGGTACAGCAATGTCATGCTCCCCAGACCCCGATTCACTGGTGGCCGAAAGTGCAGAGTTTCGCGAGCGTGCTGAGCATCTGGTTGAGTATACGCACTCTAAATCCACGATAGAACGTCTGATGCAACAGGAGTGCCCAACATTACCACTGGTTATCGCGCGGCCTTCGATCGTTGTTGGCCATACTCATCACGGCTGTAAACCCTCCAGCAGTATTTTCTGGGTATTCAGCATGGGTCTGATGCTACAAAAATTTATGTGTTCGATGGAAGACCGTATTGACGTGATCCCGGTTGATTATTGCGCCGATGCATTGCTGATGTTACTGAGCAGTCCACTTGCTCGCGGTGAAGTGGTGCACATCTCAGCAGGAGAAGAAAATAGCGTGAGGTTTGCAGATATTGATAACGCGATGGCATCTGCGCTGGAACAAGCTCCCGTCGGCAATAAATACGCACAGGTCAGCTATGAAACGCTGGTCCAAATGCGCCGTGAACTGAAGAATATTTTTGGCCCCTGCAACGAACGACTAATGCTGAAAGCCATGCGTCTTTACGGCGCGTTCGCAACGCTGAACGTGCGATTCAGCAATGATAAGCTGCTCAGCATGGGGATGCCGAAGCCGCCGCGTTTTACCGATTACATTGAGCGCTGTGTACAGACGACACGTGGGCTGACTATTCCACAGCAAATGGCAGTGGACTTTAAATAGGTTGCTATTGTGCAGGCAAAAAAATGCCAGCCCGAAGGCTGGCATTTTTAAATCAGAGAAAGAACAGGATTACGCCTGACCTTTGATCTCTTTACGACCATTGTACGGAGCTTGTTCACCCAGAGCTTCTTCGATACGAATCAGCTGGTTGTACTTAGCAACGCGGTCAGAACGGCTCATAGAACCAGTTTTGATCTGGCCTGCAGCGGTACCAACAGCCAGGTCAGCGATGGTAGCGTCTTCAGTTTCGCCAGAACGGTGAGAGATGACAGCGGTGTAGCCAGCGTCTTTCGCCATTTTGATCGCAGCCAGAGTTTCGGTCAGAGAACCGATCTGGTTGAATTTGATCAGGATGGAGTTAACGATGCCTTTTTCGATGCCTTCTTTCAGGATCTTGGTGTTGGTTACGAACAGGTCGTCACCAACCAGCTGGATTTTGTCGCCCAGTACTTTAGTCTGGTATGCGAAACCATCCCAGTCAGACTCGTCCAGACCATCTTCGATGGACACGATCGGGTACTGTTTGGTCAGTTCTTCCAGGAAATGAGTGAATTCTTCGGAGGTGAATGCTTTGTTGCCTTCGCCAGCCAGAACGTATTTACCGTCTTTGTAGAATTCAGACGCTGCACAGTCCATCGCCAGAGTGATGTCTTTGCCCAGCTCGTAGCCAGCTGCTTTAACCGCTTCAGCGATTACCGCCAGAGCTTCAGCGTTGGAACCCAGGTTCGGCGCATAGCCGCCTTCGTCACCCACTGCAGTGTTCATACCTTTGGCTTTCAGAACTTTAGCCAGGTTGTGGAACACTTCAGAACCCATACGTACAGCTTCTTTCAGGGTTTTAGCGCCAACAGGCTGAATCATGAATTCCTGGATGTCGACGTTGTTGTCAGCGTGCTCACCACCGTTGATGATGTTCATCATCGGAACCGGCATGGAGTATTTGCCCGGAGTGCCGTTCAGTTCAGCGATGTGTGCATACAGCGGCAGGCCTTTAGCAGCAGCAGCTGCTTTGGCGTTCGCCAGGGACACAGCCAGGATGGCGTTTGCACCGAAGTTGGATTTGTTTTCAGTACCGTCCAGATCGATCATGATCTTGTCGATGCCAGCCTGATCTTTAGCATCTTTACCCAGCAGAGCCTGAGCAATCGGGCCGTTAACAGCTGCAACAGCTTTCAGTACGCCTTTACCCATGAAGCGGGATTTGTCGCCATCGCGCAGTTCCAGTGCTTCGCGGGAACCAGTAGAAGCACCTGACGGAGCTGCTGCCATACCAACGAAACCACCTTCCAGGTGTACTTCGGCTTCAACAGTCGGGTTACCACGGGAGTCGATGATTTCACGACCGATGATTTTAACGATTTTGGACATTAGGTTTTCCTCAGTACAAGTTAAACTAAAACTCCAGACAAACAATGCACCCTGATGGGTGCATTGCCGTTCTAACTTTTTACTTCTTACTTCGCCTGACGCTTCTGATGTTCACTGGCGGCTTTCACAAAGCCGGCGAACAGCGGGTGCCCATCACGTGGCGTGGAAGTAAATTCCGGGTGGAACTGACAGGCCACGAACCACGGATGATTCGGTACCTCAATGATCTCGACCAACTGATCATCACCGGAACGGCCTGCAACACGCAGACCCGCAGCTTCAATCTGTTTCAACAGCATATTGTTGACTTCGTAGCGGTGGCGATGGCGTTCAACAATTGTCGGCGTACCGTACAGTTGACGAACCAGACTCTCATCGCTCAACTGACACTGTTGCGCACCAAGACGCATTGTGCCGCCCAGATCGCTCTTCTCGGTACGGACTTCGACGTTGCCGTCTTCATCACGCCATTCAGTAATCAGGGCCACCACCGGGTACTTACAGTCTGGCACAAATTCTGTGGAGTTGGCGTTGTCCATTCCCACGACGTTACGAGCAAACTCAATCAACGCAACCTGCATACCCAGGCAAATACCCAGATAAGGAATATTGTTCTCACGCGCAAAGCGCGCTGTCGCGATTTTACCTTCAACACCACGGTAGCCGAAGCCGCCTGGGATCAGGATTGCATCAAGACCTTTCAGGATCTCAACGCCGCGCGTTTCGACATCTTGCGAATCAATCAGCTTGATGTTGACGGTGACACGATTCTTCAAGCCACCGTGCTTCAGCGCTTCGATAACTGACTTATAGGCATCCGGCAGTTCAATGTACTTGCCGACCATACCAATAGTCACTTCGCCTGCCGGATTCGCTTCTTCGTAGATAACCTGTTCCCATTCTGACAGATTCGCTTCCGGACAGTTCAAGCTGAATCGTTTACAAATATAATCGTCAAGGCCCTGGGATTTCAACAGGCCCGGAATTTTATAGATGGAATCGACATCTTTCAGAGAAATCACCGCTTTTTCCGGAACGTTACAGAACAATGCAATTTTTGCACGTTCATTAGCCGGAACTGCGCGATCGGAGCGACAAATCAGGATATCTGGCTGAATACCGATAGAAAGCAGCTCTTTTACCGAGTGCTGAGTCGGTTTAGTTTTGACTTCACCTGCCGCCGCCATGTACGGAACCAGCGTCAGATGCATAAACAACGTGTGCTCACGGCCAATTTCTACGGCCATCTGGCGAATCGCTTCAAGGAACGGCAGAGATTCGATATCCCCAACGGTTCCGCCGATTTCAACCAGAACAACATCATGACCTTCGCCGCCTTCCAGAACGCGTTCTTTAATGGCATTCGTGATGTGCGGGATAACCTGAACGGTCGCGCCCAGATAGTCACCACGGCGTTCTTTACGCAGAACGTCGGAGTAGATACGACCGGTGGTGAAGTTGTTACGGCGGCTCATTTTCGTACGAATGAAACGCTCATAGTGACCCAGGTCCAGGTCGGTTTCAGCGCCGTCTTCGGTAACGAACACTTCCCCGTGTTGGATAGGGCTCATAGTACCTGGATCGACGTTGATGTACGGATCCAGTTTCATCATGGTTACATTGAGGCCACGGGCTTCAAGAATGGCTGCCAGGGAGGCTGCGGCAATGCCTTTTCCCAGAGAGGATACGACCCCGCCGGTCACAAAAATATAGTTCGTTGTCATGCTGGACCTGAGAAGTTAGGGTGAAACGATGGAATTACCAAGACGGGAAAGTAGTATACCCGAACATGACGAGCGCCACAAACTTTCATTATTCCTCCTCTTCACCAGGCTCACATTAACATCGGGAGTGAGAAAATAGCCCCTTTGGGGTAAATGTTTTTGACGTAAATCAAGCGCTTGTTATTTAAAAAATCACACAAATCGCCCTTGACCGACGAAATCCCTTAGAGATCAATTTCCTGTCGTTTTACCTGTTGCCAGACTTCTTCCATTGTTTCCAGATCAACACCTGTCATTTCCAGACCGCGAGCAGCCACAATTCGCTCAACCTCACGAAAACGGCGCTCGAATTTTTCATTCGCTTTCTGCAAAGCAGTCTCTGCTTTTGTCCCTAAATGACGGGCCATATTGACCGTGGCAAACAGCAGGTCGCCCATTTCCTCCTCCAGTTTAGCCTGGTCAACGACAGCCTGCTTCGCCTCGAACATGACTTCGTCAATCTCTTCGTAAACCTTGTCGACAACCGGCCCTAATGTTTTCCAGTCGAAGCCAACATTTGAGCAACGTTTCTGGATTTTCTGGGCGCGCATTAGCGCCGGTAAACTACGGGGAATATCGTCCAGCGCGGAATGTTGTGACTTCTCGGCACGTTCTTCGGTTTTGATTTGCTCCCAACGGGTTAGCACCTCGGTGCTGTTACTGGCAGAAACATCTGCGAAAACATGCGGGTGGCGGCGTTCAAGCTTATCGCTTATCGCAGCACAGATATCATCAAAGTTGAAGCGCCCTTCTTCCTGTGCCATCTGGGCGTAAAACACCACCTGGAACAACAGATCGCCTAATTCACCACGCAGATCGTCGAAGTCTTCGCGCGCAATGGCATCAAGTACTTCATAGGTTTCTTCGAGGGTGTAAGGAGCAATAGTGGCGAATGTCTGCTCTTTATCCCACGGACAACCGTTTTCCGGGTCGCGCAGGCGCTGCATAATACCGAGCAGTCGATCGATTTGGTTCATTGGAATATCCTGAAATTTCAATATAGTAGACCGGATAAGGCAACAGCCAACATCCGGCGATATAGCAATGCCTGATGGCAACGCTGACGCGTTGCCATCAGGCCTGCAAGATCATCCGGCCTACAAAATAATTAATTACCGTGCAGACGGCGTGCGTCGATCACATCCGGCACCTGGTTCAGCTTGCCGAGCACACGTCCGAGTACCTGCAGGTTATAGATTTCGATGGTCATATCAATGGTGGCCAACTGTTGTTTGGTATCACTCCGGCTGGCAACCCCCAGCACGTTCACCTTTTCGTTGGCAAGAATCGTCGTGATATCACGTAACAAGCCGCTGCGATCGTTAGCCTGGACGCGAACCACCAGCGAATACCCTGCCGAGTAGCTTTCGCCCCAAACCGCGTCAACAATACGTTCCGGCGCATGCGAGCGCAGTTCATTCAGCTGTTCGCAATCCGCCCGGTGGACGGAAATACCGCGTCCCTGGGTGATAAACCCGACAATCTCATCGCCGGGAATCGGCTGGCAGCAGCGAGCGATGTGGTGCATCAGGTTACCCACCCCTTCAACCACCACGCGACCGTCGTCTTTTCGGCGACTCTGCGGCGCCTGCGTTTTCTGCTGAAGTTGTTTCAGCGCGGCGGCATCCTGTTCGGCAGCGCTTGGTTTATTAAACTGCGCCTGCAGGAAGTTCACCATCTGGTTGAGGCGGATGTCTCCTCCGCCAATCGCCGCCAGCAGCTCATCCAGCTCATTGAAGCTGTAGCGCGGCAGCAGATGTTTTTCCGCTTCTTTCAGGCTAATACCTAAATGCGCCAGCTCATCATCGAGGATCTGGCGGCCCGCCAGGATGTTTTTGTCGCGATCCTGTTTACGGAACCAGGCGTGGATCTTCGAGCGCCCCCGGCTGGTCGTCACGTAGCCCAGGTTAGGATTTAGCCAGTCACGACTTGGGTTTGGCTGTTTCTGGGTGATGATTTCAATTTGATCGCCCATCTGCAGCTGATAGGTAAACGGTACGATGCGCCCGCCAATTTTCGCGCCAATGCAACGATGCCCCACATCACTGTGAATGTGATAAGCAAAATCGAGCGGCGTTGAGCCCGCCGGTAAGTCCACAACATCGCCTTTTGGCGTAAAGACGTAAACTCTGTCATCAAAGACCTGGCTACGCACTTCATCCAGCATTTCACCGGAATCCGCCATCTCTTCCTGCCAGGCTATCAGTTTACGCAGCCACGCAATGCGGTCTTCATGACCAGAGCGCGCCGCGCCTGAAGCAGTACCTTCTTTGTACTTCCAGTGCGCGGCAACACCCAGCTCAGCATCTTCGTGCATCTGTTTGGTACGGATCTGGATTTCAATGGTTTTACCGCCAGGCCCCAGCACAACCGTATGGATTGACT
Source organism: Citrobacter sp. RHBSTW-00029 (assembly GCF_014104295.1). Classification (NCBI taxonomy): domain Bacteria; kingdom Pseudomonadati; phylum Pseudomonadota; class Gammaproteobacteria; order Enterobacterales; family Enterobacteriaceae; genus Citrobacter; species Citrobacter sp. RHBSTW-00029. The sequence continues at coordinate 342,231 of NZ_JABXRT010000001.1, read as the reverse complement.
GGTAACCGTTAGGCTTTGGATTGGCAACGTAGTCATCGAACTCATCAGGCAGATGGCGATAGTGAGTATGCACAATCCCCAGCGCGGCATAGCAATCCTGTAAACGCTCAGCCACGATACGCACCGCGCGCACATCGAACAGTTCGTCAAAAGCCAGCTGCTTTTTCTGCATTTTGCGCCAAATACTGTAGATGTGCTTCGGACGTCCGTACACTTCAGCTTTGACGCCTTCCGTTTTCATCTCTGAGCGTAAATGACCGACGAACTCATCAATGTAATGCTCCCTGTCGATACGACGTTCATGCAGCAGCTTGGCAATGCGTTTGTATTCAGCCGGGTGCAGATAACGGAAGCAATAATCTTCCAGTTCCCATTTTAATTGCCCGATTCCCAAACGGTTGGCCAGCGGTGCATAGATATTGGTGCACTCTTTTGCCGCCAGAACGCGTTCATCTTCCGGCGCGTCTTTCACTTCTCGCAAATGGGCAATACGTTCCGCCAGCTTGATGACCACGCAGCGGAAGTCATCGACCATTGCCAGCAGCATGCGACGAACGTTATCGACCTGCTCGGAAGAGACTGAATCGGTATGCGTGGCTTTAAGTTGGCGTATCGCCGCCATATCACGCACACCATGGATAAGGTTAACGATTGACGTGCCTACGCTCTCGCGCAGGATGTCTTCACTCACCACATTGGCATCCGCCAGAGGGAACAGCATCGCCGCTCGCAGCGTGTCGATATCCATGCTCAGCATGGAGAGTATTTCCACCATTTCGACGCCACGCCACAGCAGCAGATCCGCATCCGGATGCCCCTGTGTCTGCTGCAGGCAATACGCCCAGGTTTCGGCTAAGCGTTCACACGACTGCTGGCTGGAGATCCCAAGACTCGCGATCCATTTCTTAGGATCAAACTCACCAGCTTTATTTATATGTGCACTTCTTACCGCAACCATCGTCCTCTCCTTAAGGGGCATGGCCTGTCGAAGTCGACAAGCCGTACCCATTGTCTTTCACGTTGCATTACAACCCGAAATCCAATGGGTATAAAATTCATTACAAACGCTCAAACAGGACCATCGATTCCAGATGTCCAGTGTGCGGGAACATATCGAGCATCGCCAGTCGCCGAACGGTATATCCTGCATTGAGTAACGCTTCGCTGTCACGAGCCAGCGTAGCAGGATTACAGGATACATAAACAACGCGGCCAGGGTTTAACTTTATAATATGTTGCATCACGCCGGCAGCCCCCGCACGCGCAGGATCGAGCAATACTTTATCAAATCCGTTCATTGCCCATGGTTGTTTGGTGACATCTTCTTCAAGGTTTTCATGAAAGAATGTCACATTGTGTAGTCCGTTATTCCGCGCATTTTCCCGGCCTTTTTCCACCAGCGCAGGGACACCTTCAACACCCACAACGCTCGCTGCTCGTACGGCCAACGGCAACGTAAAATTCCCCATACCACAGAACAAATCGAGCACCCGGTCCTCTGGCTGCACATCCAGCCATTCCAGCGCACAGGAAACCATTTTTTGGTTTACCCCTTCATTGACCTGGATAAAATCACGCGGGCTGAAGGTTAAACGTAGTCCATTTGAATCATACCAGGGCGATTCTTCTGAATTTGATTCCAGTATCTCGCTTTGCGGAGCCAGAAACAAAGACAGTCCCTGAGAATGCGAAAAGTGTTCCAGTTTTTCTTTATCCGCGGCACTCAATGGTGCGGTGTGGCGCAAAATCATCAGAGTTCCACTTCCAGCCTGCACCAATTCGACATGCCCCAAGTGACGCAGCCCCTGCAGACTCTGCAGGCATGCCCGAATTTCAGGCAGCAACGCCTCAAGTTGGGGCACCAAAATAGGGCATTGCTTCACATCAATAATGTCGCTGGAGCCGGACTTGCGAAATCCCATCTGCAATTGCTGCTCTTTCGAGCGATAGTTCAGACTTAAACGCGCGCGGCGTCGATAGCCCCACGGGGTATCGGCGATAACTTCTGTCACCTCACATTTCATTAAACGCGATAACGCTGCACTTTTGCTACGCTGCTGCAACGAGATGCTGGCGTGCTGCTGTTGACAGCCACCACAGACCCCAAAATGTGGACAACGTGGCACTTCACGTTCCGAACTGTCGTTTAAACGACGTTTGACTTGCGCGCGGGCGAACTGTTTTTTATCTTCAGTTATCACCACTTCTGCGCTTTCCTGAGGCAGCAATTCCGGTATAAACAGGGCTTTCCCGTTATGACGAGCAACGCCCTGACCAAAAGAATCAAGGTCATTGACGGTAACGGTTATGATCTGACGCGTCGTCACGCGTCGTTTTGCAGAGTAGAATTGCGCCATCGACGAGATATTTCTCTATTTAACAGTGTGACCCTAATTGTCCCATAACGGAACTCCATGACCAACTACAGCCTGCGCGCACGCATGATGATTCTGATCCTGGCCCCGACCGTCCTGATAGGTTTGCTGCTCAGTATCTTTTTTGTTGTGCATCGCTATAACGACTTGCAGCGTCAACTGGAAGATGCTGGTGCCAGCATCATCGAGCCACTCGCGGTTTCCAGCGAATACGGCATGAACTTGCAAAACCGGGAATCCATCGGCCAGCTTATCAGCGTGTTGCATCGTCGCCATTCCGATATTGTGCGGGCAATTTCCGTCTATGACGAAAATAACCAACTGTTCGTCACCTCCAACTTTCATCTTGATCCGTCAGAGATGCAATTGGCTACCGGATCGCCGTTTCCGCGAAAGCTGAGCGTAACCCGGCACGGGGATATCATGATCCTGCGTACCCCTATTATATCGGAAAGCTATTCACCTGATGAATCTGCCGTTAGCGATGCCAAAAACACCAAAAATATGTTGGGGTATGTGGCGCTTGAGCTGGACCTCAAGTCCGTGCGATTACAGCAGTACAAAGAGATCTTTATCTCCAGCGTCATGATGCTGTTTTGTATTGGCATTGCGTTAATTTTCGGCTGGCGTCTGATGCGCGACGTGACCGGACCAATTCGCAACATGGTGAATACCGTTGACCGAATACGTAGAGGTCAGCTCGATAGCCGCGTGGAAGGTTTCATGTTGGGCGAACTGGATATGCTGAAGAATGGCATCAACTCGATGGCAATGTCTCTCGCCGCCTACCATGAAGAGATGCAGCACAATATCGATCAGGCGACTTCAGATCTGCGCGAAACGCTGGAGCAGATGGAGATCCAAAACGTTGAGTTGGATCTGGCGAAGAAACGCGCCCAGGAAGCTGCACGTATTAAATCAGAGTTCCTGGCGAACATGTCTCATGAGCTACGTACACCGCTAAACGGTGTCATTGGATTTACACGCCTGACACTGAAAACCGAGTTAAATACCACCCAGCGCGATCACCTGAATACAATTGAGCGCTCTGCTAACAACCTGCTTGCTATCATCAATGATGTGCTCGACTTCTCTAAACTGGAAGCGGGTAAACTGATTCTGGAAAGCATACCGTTCCCGCTGCGCAGCACACTGGATGACGTCGTAACGCTGTTAGCGCACTCCTCCCATGACAAAGGGCTGGAGCTAACACTGAATATTAAAAATGACGTTCCGGACAATGTGATTGGCGATCCGCTGCGCCTGCAACAGGTCATTACCAACCTGGTCGGCAATGCCATCAAATTTACTGAGAGCGGCAATATCGACATTCTGGTTGAAAAACGCGCGCTCAGTAACACCAAAGTCCAGATTGAAGTTCAAATCCGCGATACCGGTATTGGCATCCCGGAACGCGATCAGTCACGTCTGTTCCAGGCTTTCCGTCAGGCTGATGCCAGCATTTCGCGCCGTCATGGCGGTACCGGACTTGGCCTTGTGATCACACAAAAACTGGTCAATGAAATGGGTGGGGATATCTCGTTCCATAGCCAACCCAATCGCGGTTCCACTTTCTGGTTCCATATCAGTCTTGATCTCAATCCTAATGTTATCAGCGATCGTTCAACCACCCGCTGTCTGGCCGGAAAACGACTGGCTTACGTTGAACCAAATGCTACCGCCGCGCAATGCACGTTAGATATCTTGAGTGAAACGCCGCTGGAGGTGATTTACAGTCCTTCATTCTCTGCATTACCGGCAGAACACTACGATATTCTGCTACTTGGTGTCCCCGTCACTTTCCACGAGCCGCTCACCATGCAGCATAAACGTCTGGCAAGCGCAGCCGCAATGACCGATTTCCTGTTGCTGGCGCTGCCTTGCCATGCGCAGATTAACGCTGAAAAATTAAAGCAAGGCGGCGCGGCGGCATGTCTGTTAAAACCGCTCACCTCAACCCGATTGCTGCCTGCGTTAACCGAATATTGCCACCTGAACCAGGGTGCAGAACGCCAGTTGTTAGATGAAAGCAAGATTGCGATGACCGTGATGGCGGTGGACGACAACCCGGCGAACCTGAAGCTTATCGGCGCATTACTTGAAGATAAGGTTCAGCACGTCGAGCTGTGCGACAGCGGACAGCAGGCGGTGGACAGAGCCAAGCAAATGCAGTTTGATCTGATCCTGATGGATATTCAGATGCCAGACATGGACGGTATTCGTGCCTGCGAACTGATCCATCAGCTTCCACACCAGCAGCAGACACCGGTTATTGCGGTAACAGCACATGCCATGGCAGGGCAAAAAGAGAAGTTACTCAGCGCCGGAATGAATGACTACCTGGCTAAGCCGATTGAAGAAGATAAATTGCACAGTTTGCTGTTGCGCTATAAGCCCGGTGCCGGCACATCAGCCCGGGCTATCGTGGCGGCCCCCCCTGACCCCGTGGTCAACCCGAATACGACCCTCGACTGGCAACTGGCGTTGAGACAGGCTGCCGGTAAAAACGATCTGGCGCGGGATATGCTGCAAATGCTGATCGATTTCTTGCCTGAAGTCCGTAACAGAATTGAAGAGCAACTGGTGGGTGAAAACCCTGAAGGGTTGGTGGATTTGATTCATAAACTACACGGCAGCTGCGGTTACAGCGGGGTTCCCCGCATGAAAAACCTGTGCCAGCTTATTGAACAGCAGTTACGTAGCGGGACCAAAGAAGAAGATCTGGAACCAGAGTTTTTAGAGCTTCTTGATGAGATGGACAACGTCGGGCGAGAAGCGAAACGGATATTGGGGTGATATTCGCCGAATGCGGCGTAAACGCCTTCTCCGGCCGACAGGTTTCGCTGTTTACCGTAGGCCCGATAGGCGTCGCGCCATCGGGCACATCGCCGGAGCGGCGTAAACGCCTTCTCCGACCTACAACTCAGCGTAATTGCTGACCTGCTTTAAGCGTTGCGGCCACGTTGCGTGCCGTCATCCGCACATTTTCACTCGCATTATCCAGCGCCTCATCCAGCGTGCAAACGGTATAAATCACGCTAAAAACAGCATCAATTCCATGCTCATGCACCACGCCAACATCTGGCGTCAGGCTGCCTGCAATACCAATGACAGGCTTATTATATCGCTTTGCAACGTTCGCTACGCCTACCGGGACTTTGCCATGGATCGTCTGACTGTCAATACGCCCTTCCCCGGTCACAACTAGATCTGCATCCGCAACGCAGTCGTCAAGGTGTAACGCATCCGTCACGATCTCGATACCACGGCGTAGCTGCGCGCCGCAAAACGCATACAGTGCAGCCCCCATGCCTCCGGCAGCGCCTCCACCGGCCAGATCCAGCACGTTAACGTCCAGATCGCGGGCAATCAGTTGTGCATAGTGCGTCAGCGCATTATCCAGACGGGTGATCATCTCTGGCGTTGCCCCTTTTTGTGGACCAAATACTGCAGAAGCGCCCTCTTTACCGGTCAGCGGATTCGTGACATCACAGGCCACTTCGATACGACAGGTGGCAAGGCGCTTATCTAACGCTGAAATATCGATCCTGGTGAGCGCTTCCAGACCGATCCCGCCTTGTGCAATCTGGTTATTCTGTGCATCCAGCAATTTGGCGCCCAGTGCCTGCACCATACCGGCACCACCATCATTGGTCGCACTACCGCCAATCCCGATGATGATGTGTTCTACACCCGCATCCAGCGCATGGCGAATCAACTCTCCGGTCCCCCATGAGGTGGTTTTCAGCGGGTCGCGTAACCCTGCCGGAACTCGCTCTAACCCACTGGCGGCCGCCATCTCGATAAACGCTGAGCGCTCATCTCCTGATACCCCATAAAATGCCTGTACCTTACTTCCCAGGGGCCCCGTAACATCAACATGCACAAGGTGGCCCGCCGTAGCGGCAACCATCGCCTCGACCGTTCCTTCACCACCATCAGCGACCGGTATCTTTACGTAATCCGCATCAGGCCAGATCTCACGAAAACCCTGCTCAATGGCAGTTGCCACCTCAAGCGCACTCAAACTCTCTTTATAAGAATCCGGTGCAATTACTATTTTCATAAGCCGTCCTTACGCATGTTGATTCTGTTAATCATACACCTGGAGATGTGCCGGTTCCTGTCAGAACCGGCATAACACTTAGCGCACCATGCATGGGCGTTTATTATCGAAGGTCCAGTTCGGGATCAGGTACTGCATTCCCATCGCGTCATCACGCGCTCCCAGGCCATGTTGCTGGTACAGTTCGTGCGCTTTCATCACCTGGTCCATATCCAGTTCTACACCCAGACCCGGCTTCGCTGGTACCTGTACCATGCCGCCTTTAATGTCGAACGGTTCTTTGGTCAGGCGTTGGTTACCTTCCTGCCAGATCCAGTGGGTATCAATGGCCGTAATTTTACCCGGCGCAGCCGCCGCCACATGCGTAAACATCGCCAGCGAAATATCAAAGTGGTTGTTAGAGTGTGAACCCCAGGTGAGGCCAAACTCATGACACATCTGCGCTACGCGAACAGACCCCTGCATGGTCCAGAAATGCGGGTCAGCCAGCGGAATATCCACAGATTGCAACGACAGCGTGTGCCCCATCTGACGCCAGTCGGTAGCAATCATATTGGTCGCCGTCGGCAGGCCAGTAGCGCGGCGGAATTCCGCCATCACTTCACGCCCAGAGAACCCCTGCTCCGCGCCACATGGATCTTCAGCATAAGCCAGCGATCCTTTCAGATACTTACCGATCTTGATCGCTTCATTCAACGACCAGGCGCCGTTGGGATCGAGCGTTACGCGGGCCTGCGGGAAACGCTTCGCCAACGCGACGATAGATTCCGCTTCCTCTTCCCCTGCCAGCACGCCACCTTTCAGTTTAAAGTCGTTAAAGCCATATTTCTCATACGCGGCTTCCGCCAGGCGCACAACCGCATCCGGGGTCATGGCCTCTTCATGACGCAGACGATACCAGTCGCACTTCTCATCCGGCTGACTCTGATACGGCAGCGGCGTCGCTTTACGGTTGCCGACGAAGAACAGATACCCCAACATTTCCACTTCGCTACGCTGCTGACCATCACCCAGCAGAGACGCGACATTCACCCCCAGGTGCTGGCCTAACAGATCCAACATGGCAGCTTCGATCCCAGTAACCACATGAATAGTGGTACGTAAATCAAAGGTCTGCAAACCGCGACCGCCCGCATCACGATCGGCAAAAGTATTGCGTACCGTATTCAGTACGTTTTTGTATTCACCTAACGTTTTGCCCACCACCAGCGGAATCGCATCTTCCAGCGTTTTACGGATTTTTTCTCCGCCGGGAATTTCACCCACGCCGGTATGACCGGAGTTATCTTTAATAATCACAATATTGCGCGTGAAGAACGGAGCATGTGCGCCGCTCAGGTTCATCAGCATACTGTCATGACCCGCAACCGGAATAACCTGCATAGAGGTAACCAGTGGGGTAGAAAATTGTGCGCTCATAATTAAGTCCTTATTCAAAATTAGTGGCGGCCGAAAACGGGACGTTTACGGTCAAAAGTCCATCCGGGGATCAGATACTGCATTGGGCCTGCGTCATTACGCGCGCCGCCGGGCAGCGCCTTATAGGCTTCATGCGCTTTCTGCACCTGATCCCAGTCCAGTTCCACGCCCAGACCGGGCGCATCGGGTACCGCAATTTTTCCGTTTTTAATCTCCAGCGGATTTTTGGTCAGGCGGCAATCACCCTCCTGCCAGATCCAGTGGGTATCAATAGCCGTTGGATTACCCGGCGCAGCCGCACCGACGTGGGTGAACATCGCCAGCGAAATATCAAAGTGGTTATTAGAATGGCATCCCCAGGTCAGGCCCCAGTCATCGCACAACTGCGCCACGCGTACCGCGCCGGAAAGCGTCCAGAAGTGCGGATCGGCCAGCGGAATATCGACTGCATTCAGCATTACCGCGTGGCCCATTTCGCGCCAGTTGGTAGCAATCATGTTGGTCGCCACCGGCAAACCAGTCGCGCGGCGGAACTCGGCCATCACTTCGCGCCCGGAAAAGCCCTGTTCAGCGCCGCACGGATCTTCGGCATAGGTCAGCACATCATTCAGGCCTTTACACAGGGAGATGGCTTCATCCAGCAGCCAGGCACCGTTTGGATCGACGGTAATACGCGCATCCGGGAAACATGCTTTCAGCGCACGGACGGTTTCAATTTCTTGCTCACCCGGCAGCACACCGCCCTTCAGTTTGAAATCTTTAAAGCCATAACGATCCTGTGACGCCTGCGCCAGACGCACCACCGCGTCGCTGGTCATCGCTTGCTGGTGACGTAATTGATACCACTCATGGTTACCCGGCGTACTTTCCAGATACGGCAAATCGGTTTTGCAGCGATCACCTACATAGAACAGATACCCGAGCACGGTCACTGCATCACGCTGCTTACCCGGACCTAACAGCTCGCAGACCGGTACATTCAGCGCTTTGCCCAGCAGATCCAGCAGCGCGGCCTCCAGCGCCGCCACCGCATTGACGCGCAGCTCAAATGTCCAGGCACCTTTGCCGAAAGTATCAAAGTCAGCAGCCTGATTGCCTTTATGTACCTGCTGGACCACCTTATTCAGGCGGGCCACTTCCTGACCCAATACCATCGGGATAGCGTCAACCAGAGTCTGATAAATCACTTCACCGCCCGGCGCTTCACCGACGCCGGTATTACCGGCGTTATCGGTAAGAACCACAATATTGCGAGTGAAATATGCGTTGTGCGCACCGCCAATATTGAGCAGCATGCTGTCATGCCCGGCCACCGGGATGACCTTCATATCGGTAATAACGGGGCTTGATTGTGTTGTCATCATCATTGTCCTGCGACAGGTTTCAGTTCGATACGTTTAATATCACCGACCAGCACCAGATAGCTCACCACAGCAATCAGCGCATGCACCCCAACGTAAATCAAGGCACCATTAAACGACCCCGTCGTGCCCACAATGTAGCCAATAGCAATCGGTGTCACGATGCCGGAGATATTACCGAACATGTTGAACAGACCGCCGCTCAGGCCGCTAATCTCTTTGGGGGCCGTGTCTGCCATTACCGCCCAGCCCAGTGCACCAATACCTTTACCGAAGAAGGCCAGCGCCATAAAGCCGATAATCATCCACTCAACGTTGACGTAGTTACAGAACACCATCACCATTGACAGCAACATACCCAACACGATTGGCGTTTTGCGGGCGATATTCAGCGAACCGGTGCGACGCATCAGCCAGTCGGAAATAATGCCGCCGAGCACGCCGCCTGCGAATCCGCAAATAGCCGGGACCGACGCGACAAATCCCGCTTTCAGAATCGACATACCCCGCGCCTGTACCAGATAGACCGGGAACCAGGTGATAAAGAAGTAGGTCAGCGCGTTAATACAGTATTGGCCGATGTAGATACCGATCATCATCCGTGAGCCAAGCAGTTGTTTGATTTGTCCCCATTTCACGCTGAACGGAACTTTAGCTTTAGCGGCTGCCTGATCCATGTTGATCAGTGCGCCACCTTCGGCAATGTAGTCCAGCTCTTTTTGGTTTACACCCGGATGCTGGTTTGGTTCATGAATCACCTTCAGCCAGACAAAGCTGATGATGATCCCGAGTCCCCCCATAAAGAAGAATACGTGTGACCAGCCTACTTCGTGGGTCAGCCAGCCCATGATTGGCGCGAAGATAACGGTGGCAAAGTACTGCGCAGAGTTAAAGATTGCGACCGCCGTGCCCCTCTCCTGTGCCGGAAACCATGCCGCAACTATGCGACTGTTGCCGGGGAAGGATGGCGCTTCAGCTAACCCCACAAGGAAGCGCAAGGTAAACAACGCAACGATAATGCCGAAGCCGCTAAAGATATCGACGAAGCCCTGCAGCAGGGTAAACATGGACCAGATAAAGATGGACCAGAAATAAACACGTTTTGAACCAAAGCGGTCAAGCAACCAGCCGCCGGGGATCTGGCCGATAACATAGGCCCATGAAAAAGCGGAAAATACATACCCCATCCCGACGGCATCAAGGCCAATGTCTTTGGCCATCTCAGAGCCGGCAATGGATAAGGTGGCGCGGTCGCCGTAGTTGAAGGATGTGACGATAAACAACATCACCACTATCCAGTAGCGAGCGTTAGTGCGTTTTTCCGCGCTGCTCGCCGCCTGACTTAATGAACTCATTGTTGCACTCCTGAATCGTGGCTTTCGCCAGTTCATTCTGTACAGCACCTGTAGGGTGATCAGAATGAGAGGTTAGTGTGTGGCAGTTTTGGTACAGCTCGGGGCCGTTTTATTCTGACTCGCTGCCTTTTCGGGAACTGACGGGAAAAGTATATGAAGGAGTGCCTCTTACCCTCACCGTGCAAAAACACAACATTGCGAGGGGTGAATGAGGTTGTTTATGGCATAAGCCTAAGGGAATGGAAGATGCTTCACGAAATTGGCGTTTGAGGGGGATTTATTGCCGGGTAATGGCGACGCCTTACCCGGCTTATGATTCGAACTGTGCGGATGGTTGGGTAATATTCTATTTGAGGAGCGTTGCCCAGTGTTCTACCCAGGGGTTGGATTCGCTTTCCGGTTCCGGATGTTCACCGGCATCAATCAGCAGCATCTCACCTACACGCTGGGCGCTCTGTTCCTGCAAAAGCGCATCAAACTGCTTACCACCGCCGCAGAAATTGGCATATGAACTGTCACCGAGTGCAATAATGCCGTAGTGAACGTCGGGCTGATAACCCAGTTGGTCTTTAATTCCCTGAAACAGCGGCACGATGCTGTCCGGCAGATCGCCTTGTCCCGTCGTTGACGTTACGACCAGGATGTACTTGTCTTTGTACTTTTCCCAGTCAGCCAGTTCCGGATCTTCATAAACCGTAGCTTTATGCCCCTGATTTGCGAGGATAGCTTCGGCCTCTTCGGCAACCAGCAGCGCGTTTCCGTACATCGTGCCGACAAAAATTCCAATTTCCGCCATAACCGTAATCTCCTGGGACTTAAGAATCTATCTGCTTATCCTGACCTGACAGCCCGCTGAACTCAACCCTTTCATTCTCAGGGAGAAGTCCACGCCAGCCAAACTGTGATAGCGCCTGCATCCAGACGTCATCCAGCCCGGCGCGAATAACCAGCGGTTCGCCGGTGAAAGGATGGGTCAGCGCAAGCTGGCTGGCATGCAGCATTAATCGCTGACAACCGAAATGCTCCGCGGCGCTGCGGTTTTGTCGCAAATCACCGTGCTTGCTGTCGCCAATAATCGGATGACGCAAATGCGCCAGGTGACGTCTGAGCTGGTGTTTTCGACCGGTTTTAGGATCCAGCTCCACCAGCCCGTAACGGGTGGTCGGATAACGTCCGGTCGCCACCGGCATTTCAACCGTCGCCAGGCCCCGATAATGGGTTACCGCAGGCTGTGGGCCTTTGTCGTCACGGGCAAATTTATCGGCAATCTTGTCCAGCTCTTCCACCAAAGGATAATCCAGCACGGCATCATCCATCAGCCAGCCACGCACAATCGCATGATAGCATTTTTGGATTTGATGCTGCTCAAACTGCTGTGCCAGCCGTCGTCCGGCCTCGCTGGACAGCCCCATCAACAGCACACCGGATGTCGGTCTGTCGAGTCGGTGGGCGGTAAAAACGTGCTGACCAATCTGGTCGCGCACCGTTTGCATTACCACCACTTTCTCATCGCGGTCGAGCCAACTGCGATGAACCAGCCAGCCCGAAGGTTTGTTGACTGCAACCAGCCATTGGTCCTGATAGAGAATCTCCAGCATCAGGCGTTATCACTGGTAAATAGCGCATCCAGATCCTGCAATGCAATCAGGATCACATCGCGCTGTGGATGATCGGCTGCCAGCGCCATTTCATAATATGGCGCAATAGCGAACGCTTCTGGAAGTGGCTGCGCATTATCAAGCAGCGCATGCATGCGGGGAATCAACACCCACTGCAGCCATTCAACCGGCTCCATGGTATCCATACAAAAAGGCTGCGTGCTGGAAAACAGATGCGCTTCTGGCTCATCCATCCGCCAGTGATTATGTTCACGCAGCAGTGCTTCAAGCGCATGCAACTGCTCGCGCACACGGTCATGAGTCGTCATGAAATTAACCTCAATGATGAAAAATCTGGCGCGAAGAATAGCACCAGTAGAAAGGAAATAAAAAAAGGGAGCACTGTAAAAACAGTGCTCCCGGTTCGTTTCGCAGCATTCCAGCTACTTTTAGTGCTCCCTGCTCATCCGTGACAACTTTTCCTGTGGTCTTGCGACCGCGTTCATCCTGAACTTTTGCATCCTGCTCACATCACCCCGATGTGAAAACTTCATCCTGAAGTGTCCTGGCCATCCTGACCCGCCGAACATCCTGACCGGCTCTCGTTCTCCATCCTGGAGGTGTCCTTTAACGCTTCCCGCGTTTTCCTCTTTGCTTCATCCTGAAACCTGTCCTTGCAGCACCGTCCTGGTGTGTCCTGCCGAAGTGTCATCATCCTGATGTTCACTTCGTTGTGCGACTCCTTGTCGACAGAGATAGAATCGCCTGTTTCGCATTGTCTTACAAGACACTTACAGACATACCCTAATGATTATTTTCATATGAAAGTTATCAATAAAACATTAACCAATTGAATTATAAATAGTTAACATTATATCGGTCGATGAAGTCTTTACTGATCACCTGGCAATCTCCTACAGGGTTTGTAAGAGATCTCTCACACGCCCTAGGGCAAACTGGATTACAGAACAGGCTTAAGTTGAGTAAGAAATTCCGCAAGCGAGGCCGCCAGAACCGTCCGTTTACGGGTTCCCAGCGTTTCCTTGCAGACTTCCCCAGACAAGTTGCACACTGAAATAACATCAAGTTCATTGTCCAGTGTGGCAATAAAAAGCGTAGGAGAGAGCTTAAGGCGTTTTTGCGTAACCAGGTGGCCGATCAGGTTTTCCTGTACGCGCCTGAAGTCATCTTCAGACCAGGTTTGCAGCAGAGTAAGTTTCTCATCCGCAAATTGTGCGTGCATGTCCCCGGCAAACTGGGTGGTATAAAACGCATGAACAGCGGGTTGTACCACAATATCAAAGGCGCGTTCAACCGCGTTTACATTCGGCTCGCCCACAAAAGGCTGCGGTTGCCAGTACACCGCATCGTTCGTGGAGGAGATGATGCACGGAGACGGTACGCCATACAGCTCTTCACTCAGCGGCCAGCTGCCGTTTTTTTCATGCCATGCATCGCAATAACGCGTCGTAAAGGCTGCCAACGCCTGTGCTGTCAATTCGTCCACTGATTTCTCTCTTCACAAAAGCCAGGATACACTTGTCGCATAGTGTATCTGGTTTATGACGGTGAAACATGTCCTCTTATGAAAATCATCAGGCGCTTGACGGCCTGACTCTCGGAAAATCAACGGATTACCGGGATATTTACGACGCCAGCCTGCTGCAGGGTGTTCCGCGCAGCCTGAACCGCGACCCGCTGGATCTTAAGGCCGATAATCTGCCTTTTCACGGCGCCGATATCTGGACGCTGTATGAACTGTCATGGCTGAATGCCAACGGCTTACCGCAGGTTGCGGTCGGCCATGTGGAGCTGGATTACACCAGCGTTAATCTGATTGAATCAAAAAGTTTTAAGCTGTATCTGAACAGTTTTAATCAGACGCGTTTTGACTCATGGGAACACGTCCGTCAGACGCTGGAACACGATCTACGCGCCTGCGCGCAAGGTGATGTCAGCGTAGCGCTCTATCGTCTTGACGAACAGGAAGGGCAGCCGATAGCCCACTTCAATGGCACCTGTATCGACAATCAGGATATCGTCATCGATAACTACCAGTTCAGCACCGACTATCTGGAAAATGCCGTAAGCGGTGAAAAAGCGGTGGAAGAGACGCTGGTCAGCCATCTGCTAAAATCCAACTGCCTGATCACCCACCAGCCTGACTGGGGTTCCATACAAATTCAGTATCGCGGTCGCAAAATCGACAGGGAAAAGTTGCTGCGCTATCTGGTCTCCTTCCGCCACCACAATGAATTTCACGAGCAGTGTGTGGAACGCATTTTCAATGACCTGCTGCGTTTCTGTCAGCCGGAGAAACTGAGCGTATACGCACGCTACACGCGACGCGGCGGCCTCGATATCAACCCATGGCGCACCAACACAGATTTCACCCCCGCAACAGGCAGACTGGTGCGTCAGTAATCTTTTTTCTCAATTTTGCGTGTCGGATTCCGCGCGCAAGGTTGTGAAAGGTCATAAGCCAGGGCTATTGTAATCAGTAGAGGATGATATCTCTCGTCCCGTAAGGAGTTTACTTGATTACACATATTAGCCCGCTTGGCTCAATGGACATGTTGTCGCAGCTGGAAGTCGATATGCTTAAACGCACGGCCAGCAGCGACCTGTATCAACTGTTTCGTAACTGTTCGCTTGCCGTTCTGAACTCCGGCAGTTTGACAGACAACAGCAAAGAGCTGCTGTCTCGTTTTGAAAGTTTCGACATTAACGTGCTGCGCCGTGAACGCGGTGTGAAGCTGGAACTGATCAACCCACCTGAAGACGCGTTTGTCGATGGGCGCATCATTCGCGCGCTGCAGGCCAACCTGTTTGCCGTACTGCGCGACATTCTTTTCGTCAATGGCCAGATCCATAACGCGGGTCGTTTCCAGCATCTGGATCTCGAAAGCTCGGTTCACATCACCAACCTGGTCTTCTCCATTCTGCGTAACGCCCGGGCGCTTCACGTCGGTGAAGCGCCGAACATGGTCGTCTGCTGGGGCGGTCACTCCATCAACGAGAACGAATACTTGTATGCGCGTCGCGTGGGCACTCAGTTAGGCCTGCGTGAACTGAACATCTGCACCGGGTGTGGTCCGGGCGCGATGGAAGCGCCAATGAAAGGCGCCGCGGTCGGCCACGCTCAGCAGCGCTACAAAGACAGCCGCTTTATTGGTATGACCGAGCCGTCAATTATCGCGGCGGAACCGCCTAACCCGCTGGTTAACGAACTGATCATCATGCCGGACATTGAAAAACGTCTGGAAGCGTTCGTGCGTATCGCTCACGGCATTATCATCTTCCCGGGCGGCGTAGGGACAGCAGAAGAGCTGTTGTATCTGCTGGGTATCCTGATGAATCCGGCCAACAAAGATCAAGTTCTGCCATTGATCCTGACCGGGCCAAAAGAGAGCGCCGATTACTTCCGCGTGCTGGACGAATTTATCGTGCACACGCTGGGAGAAGAGGCGCGCCGTCACTATCGCATTATCATTGACGATGCAGCGGAAGTCGCTCGTCTGATGAAAAAAGCGATGCCGCTGGTGAAAGAAAACCGTCGCGACACAGGTGATGCTTACAGCTTTAACTGGTCAATTCGTATCGCACCTGATTTGCAGATGCCGTTCGAACCGTCCCACGAAAACATGGCGAATCTGAAACTGTATCCAGACCAGCCTGTTGAAGTGCTGGCTGCAGACCTGCGTCGCGCATTCTCCGGGATTGTCGCGGGGAACGTGAAAGAAGTCGGCATCCGCGCCATTGAAGAGTTTGGCCCGTACAAAATCCACGGTGACCCTGAGATGATGCGCCGCATGGACGATCTCCTGCAGGGCTTTGTTGCACAACATCGTATGAAGTTGCCGGGCACTGCGTATATCCCGTGCTACGAGATCTGCGCATAACCTTCAACACCCGCTAGCAGCGCTATAGCGGTGACAGTTTTGTCCATATCAAAGCCGGATTTGGCGCTTCAGCCAACCGGCTTTTTTAGTGATACCAATCACATAGCTCACGCAATAACATAAATATCAATTATCTTTCGTCTGGCGAGCCCCAAAACGCAAACGATTACCTCCCAGGGGAAACCGTGATTTATCACCGCAAATTATAATTAGTCATCAGAATTCACTAAAAACAACAGTTTTTATAGCGCAACCCTCGTATCTTCGCGCCCTGTCTTTCATGCCATATGTCGTTAATGTTAGCCTTCACGCCCGTAAATTCGCTTTGACTATTTTTTAACAGATTAATGGTCCAAATTTATCCACATAAAAGGTGGATTATTGCATTTGAGATCGCGATCACTGATACATTCATTACTTAAATGTATCTTTCCGCCCGAAAATTATTACGGCGAAAAATTATATAAAAATCGCTAAACGAATTTCGTTTTACAGTCGGGTATTTTTTCATTGGATTGAACCCAAACCCGACTTTTTAAGCTTCCTCCAGGAGAAACAGATGGAAAACACGCAAACCAGCACTATCGTTACGGGCCAGACCCGCAGCGCATGGCGCAAGACAGACACCATGTGGATGCTGGGCCTTTACGGCACGGCGATTGGCGCGGGTGTATTATTCCTGCCAATTAACGCAGGCGTTGGCGGTATGATCCCGCTGATCATCATGGCCATTCTTGCCTTCCCAATGACCTTCTTTGCTCACCGTGGTCTGACCCGCTTCGTGTTGTCCGGTAAAAATCCGGGTGAAGACATCACTGAAGTTGTAGAAGAACACTTTGGCGTTGGCGCAGGTAAACTGATTACTCTGCTCTACTTCTTCGCTATCTACCCCATTCTGCTGGTTTACAGTGTTGCAATCACCAACACCGTTGAAAGCTTCCTGACTCACCAGTTGGCGATTACGCCGCCGCCGCGTGCAATCCTCTCTCTGATTCTGATTGTCGGCATGATGACCATCGTGCGCTTCGGTGAACAGATGATCGTGAAGGCGATGAGTATCCTGGTATTCCCGTTCGTTGCGGCTCTGATGCTGCTGGCGCTGTATCTGATCCCTCAGTGGAGCGGTGCGATTCTGGAAACCATGTCTTTTGACTCTGCGGCAACCACCGGCAACGGCCTGCTGTTGACCCTGTGGCTGGCGATTCCGGTAATGGTGTTCTCCTTCAACCACTCCCCGATCATCTCCTCCTTCGCCGTGGCGAAGCGTGAAGAGTACGGTGATGAAGCTGAGAAGAAATGCTCCAAGATTCTGGCATTCGCTCACATCATGATGGTACTGACCGTTATGTTCTTCGTCTTCAGCTGTGTATTCAGCCTGACCCCGGCGGACCTGGCAGCAGCAAAAGAGCAGAACATCTCGATTCTGTCTTACCTGGCGAACCACTTTAACGCGCCGATTATTGCCTGGATGGCACCGATCATCGCGATTATCGCTATCACCAAATCCTTCCTCGGCCACTACCTGGGCGCACGTGAAGGCTTCAACGGGATGGTGATTAAGTCTCTGCGCGGCAAAGGCAAATCCATCGAAATCAACAAACTGAACAAAATCACTGCACTGTTCATGCTGGTAACCACCTGGATTGTGGCGACGCTGAACCCGAGCATCCTCGGTATGATTGAGACCCTGGGTGGCCCAATCATCGCGATGATTCTGTTCCTGATGCCGATGTATGCCATCCAGAAAGTACCGGCAATGCGTAAGTACAGCGGCCATATCAGCAACGTTTTCGTTGTGATTATGGGCCTGATCGCTATCTCCGCTATTTTCTACTCTCTGTTCAGTTAATTCCCCTGCGCCGCTCTTCGGGGCGGCGCACCTCGATACACAATGGACGCCTCATGATTAGCGTATTCGATATTTTCAAAATCGGCATTGGCCCTTCCAGCTCCCATACTGTTGGCCCGATGAAAGCAGGCAAACAATTCACGGATGACCTGATTGCACGCGGAATTCTCACTGACGTAACCCGCGTAGTGGTTGATGTCTATGGCTCTCTGTCCCTGACCGGGAAAGGTCACCATACCGACATCGCGATTATTATGGGCCTGGCGGGTAATCTGCCGGATACCGTAGACATTGATGCTATCCCGGCCTTTATCCAGGATGTGAATACTCATGGACGTTTGCTGCTGGCGGACGGTCAACATGAGGTCGAATTCCCGGTTGATAAGTGCATGAATTTCCATACGGACAATCTGTCCCTGCACGAAAACGGGATGCGTATTACCGCACTGGCAGGCGAAAAAGCCATTTACAGCCAGACGTACTATTCCATCGGCGGTGGATTTATCGTTGATGAAGAACACTTTGGTTTGCCGAATAACAATCCGGTAAACGTGCCATATCCGTATACATCCGCAGCCGATTTGCAACGACACTGTCAGGAAACCGGACTGTCACTTTCCGGCCTGATGATGCAGAACGAACTAGCCCTGCACAGCAAAGAAGAGCTGGAACAGCACTTTGCAAACGTCTGGGAAGTGATGCGCAGTGGAATTGAACGCGGTATCACCACCGAAGGCGTATTGCCGGGCAAACTGCGCGTTCCGCGTCGTGCGGCAGCACTGCGTCGTATGCTGGTTAGCAGTGACAAAACCACGACTGACCCGATGGCAGTTGTAGACTGGATCAACATGTTTGCGCTGGCCGTGAACGAAGAGAACGCTGCCGGTGGACGTGTAGTTACCGCCCCGACGAACGGCGCATGCGGGATTGTTCCTGCAGTGCTGGCGTACTATGACAAGTTTATCCGCGAAGTGAACGCTAACTCACTGGCACGCTATATGCTGGTCGCGAGCGCCATCGGTTCCCTGTACAAGATGAATGCCTCAATTTCGGGTGCTGAAGTGGGCTGTCAGGGTGAGGTCGGCGTGGCGTGTTCTATGGCGGCAGCGGGTCTGGCAGAACTGCTGGGCGGTAGCCCGACGCAGGTATGTATCGCCGCAGAAATCGGTATGGAACACAACCTGGGTCTGACCTGCGATCCAGTTGCCGGACAAGTTCAGGTTCCGTGCATTGAGCGTAACGCCATTGCATCGGTGAAAGCGGTGAACGCTGCTCGTATGGCGCTGCGCCGTACCAGCGAGCCTCGTGTATGCCTCGATAAAGTTATCGAGACCATGTACGAGACAGGTAAAGATATGAATGCCAAATACCGCGAAACCTCACGTGGCGGTCTGGCGATGAAGATCGTTACCTGCGATTAATCCCTGGCGCAAGCTTATCCGGCCTACAGTGCCACAGTCATTTGTAGGCCGGATAAGGCGTCAGCCGCCATCCGGCAAAATGTTGTTTCAGATCTTCGCCTCCCCCCACTGTGAATGTTACCCTACAGCCTGATTTATCAGGGAGAACACCGTGGCCGTCCATCTGCTCATTGTCGATGCACTCAATCTCATTCGTCGCATTCACGCCGTCCAGGGGTCTCCCTGCGTGGAGACGTGCCAGCACGCGCTCGATCAGTTGATTGTGCACAGTCAGCCCACACACGCCGTGGCGGTATTTGATGACGAAGCGCGCAACAGCGGCTGGCGTCACCAACGCTTACCTGACTACAAAGCCGGTCGCCCGCCAATGCCTGACGATTTACACAAGGAAATGCCCGCCTTACGCGCCGCTTTTGAACAACACGGCGTCTGTTGTTGGGTCTCGAGCGGGAATGAAGCCGATGATTTAGCCGCAACGCTGGCGGTGAAAGTCAACCAGGCGGGACATCAGGCCACCATCGTTTCGACAGATAAAGGTTATTGCCAACTGCTCTCCCCAACATTACGCATTCGCGACTATTTCCAGAAGCGCTGGCTGGACGCGCCGTTCATTGAGAAAGAATTTGGTGTAATGCCTCAGCAATTGCCAGATTATTGGGGACTGGCCGGGATCAGCAGCTCAAAAGTGCCGGGCGTTGCAGGTATTGGTCCCAAGAGTGCAACACAGCTACTCATGCAGTTTCAGCATCTGGAAGGGATTTACGCACATCTGGAAGACGTGCCGGAAAAGTGGCGCAAGAAACTGGAGATGCACCAGGAGATGGCGTTTCTGTGCCGTGATATCGCGCGGCTGCAAACGGACTTACATATTGACGGAAATCTCCAGCAGCTACGGCTGGCACGGTAGTCTTATTGCCGGATGGCGCTGCGCTTATCCGGCCTACGCATCGTCCCTCCAGTAGGCCGGATAAACGCCAGGTGATTACCAGGCGGTATGGTAAAGCTCGACAATATCGGCAATGCTTGCTTCACGCGGATTACCGCCAGTGCAAACATCGTCAAATGCCGCCTGCGCCAGCGCAGGAATATCTTCCTTACGTACCCCCACATCACGTAAGTGCGGCGGGATCCCCACATCGCGGTTAAGCGCAAACACAGCATCTACCGCAGCCTTACGCGCCTCTTCCAGCGTTAAACCTTCCACTTTCACCCCCATCACCCGGGCGATATCGCGGAATTTCTCTCCGGTGTATTCGGCGTTGTAGTGCATCACGTGCGGTAACAAAATGGCATTGGCGACGCCGTGCGGAGTGTTATAAAAGGCCCCTAGCGGGTGTGCCATCCCGTGCACGAGTCCCAGACCGACGTTTGAAAATCCCATTCCGGCAACGTACTGACCCAGCGCCATTGCCTCACCAGACTGGCTGTCACCATTAACAGAGCCGCGCAACGCCCCGGCAATGATCTCAATGGCTTTGATGTGCAACGCGTCAGTGAGTGCCCACGCCGCCCGCGTAATATAACCTTCAATAGCATGGGTCAACGCATCGACCCCGGTCGCCGCTTTTAACGCGGCAGGCATACCATCCATCATATCGGCATCAATAAACGCCACCTGCGGGATGTCATGCGGATCGACACAGACAAATTTACGCCGATTTTCTTCGTCCGTGATCACGTAGTTAATGGTCACTTCCGCCGCCGTCCCTGCCGTCGTAGGGATTGCCATCACCGGTACGCTCGCAGCACGTGTTGGCGATAACCCTTCAAGGCTGCGTACATCGGCAAACTCAGGGTTATTGTGGATAATGCCAATCGCTTTGCAGGTATCCTGCGGGGAGCCGCCGCCTATAGCTATCAGATAATCTGCGCCACTTTGCTGAAAGACTCCCAATCCCTCCTTCACCACTGCAATTGTAGGATTTGGGATCACACCGGAATAGATTTCCCACGGCAAACCGGCGGCATCCATACGGGATGTCACCTTATCGACAACGCCGCACTGTACCAGGTTTGCATCGGTGACAATCAAAGCCTTGCGATAACCCCGACGGATAACCTCATCCGTTAATGCCCCAACAGCTCCCCGGCCAAACCATGCCGTTTCATTCAGAATCATTCTGTTCGCCATCGTATTTCTCCTTTTCGCTATGCGAAATTACTCTTCAATTCGTAATCCGTAAGATTTGAATTTCTCCAGCACAATGGCGATCTCTTCGTCATCCAGCACTGGCACCGGGTCGACAATCGCCAGGGTGCTCAGATAAAGGCGGGCCAGGACTTCTACTTCATGCGCCAGCCATAGTGCTTTTTCCAGATTCGCTTCACAGGCAATCAACCCGTGGTGCTGCAACAACGTTGCCTTACGGCTTTTCAACGCGACGCTCACATGCTCTGACAGCTCTCGTGTACCAAACGTCGCATACGGCGCACACGGGATAGAGTTCCCCCCAGCCGCGGCAATCATGTAATGGATTGCCGGAATAGGACGGTTCAGAATCGACACGGCGGTGCAATGAATCGCATGGTTATGAACGACTGCATTGGCATCCGGGCGCGTCTGATAAGCCGCCAGGTGAAAACGCCATTCACTGGAAGGTAATTGTCCTTTATCATATTTGCCGTCGTTATCTACGAACACGATCATGTTTTCAGTGAGTCTTTCGTAAGGGATACCGCTGGGTGTGATCAGCATTCCATTTTCATAGCGCGCACTTACATTTCCTGCAGTCCCCTGATTCAACCCAAGCCGGGTCATTTCAAGGCAGGTTTCGATGATTTCACGTGATAAACGCATTCTTTCCATAATGATTCTCCGGGTACAGTTGCCCCTCGTCTTTATTGCGAAAAAATGCAGCCGCAGAGTAAGACGGGTCAGGTTTCAGGTATGAGCAGCCACTGAACATATTTATTCAGATTCAGTTGGCCGATTTAGTTAGTGCGACGAATTATTGTTGTCTTACACGCTTAATTAGTTTCATCTCAACTTTTACAGTTTCTTTAATTGGCTGGTCATCAATAGCACTCATCATCATAGCGAAGGCTTTTTCCGCCCAGACATTTTCATCCTGCTGCATTGACCAGACATTATTCGCGAGGAATCCCAGCATGGGATGTTCATCAAATGTCCCGATATTAATATCCGGTGGGATCACACCAAAACGATTGCGAATAGCAACAACGGCACCTTCCAGCACAGGTAATGATGAGGCAATAAACGCCTGCGGACAGCCCTGTTCGTTGATCAATTTATCCATCAACCGATAACCACCCTCCGGCGTATTATCCGGACCTTCACGCACCCAGTCACGATGAGAAATCCCATTATTGTTCAATGCGTTAAGATAACCTTTTAAACGATCGCCAATACTGGGCAATCCGGTATCCCCGACTAAAAACCAGATCGGAGATTTGCCTGCATCAAACAAACTTTGCGTCAGCTTTTCACCGCCTAAAATGTTATGACTTTCAACCAGCGCGTTATCGGTATACTTAAAATCCCTGTCGAGTAGCACCATCGGTTTTCTGACCTGACGCAAATGGTGTTGCTGATTCTCTAATGTTGAAGGAACAATAAACAGGCCATCAACATTACGAGCTATTAACGCTTTCGTTAATTTGTTTTCGTAATCAACATCATCGTAGGTACAACTAATCGTTAATTGATATCCAGAACGACGACAACGTTGTTCAAGTTTCTCGGCCAGTGTGGCAAAAAAGACGTTAGATATATTGGGTACAATCAGCCCCAACGTATCTGTTTTATTCAGTTTCAGGCTGCGGGCTGAATGGTTTATGACATAACCATACCGCTCAACGTATTCATTAATACGCGTTTGGGTTTTGACACTGATACGATATTGCTCAGCCTTCCCGTTCAGCACCAGTCGCACGGTCGTCACCGATAAATTCAGATCGCTGGCTATCTGTTCTACTGTTTTAGCCATTTATATGTCCCAGTTCACATCCAAAAACGTCAATTCACAATCATAAAAGTATTTTAAACTTTTGTCTTACTGCATAACCTGGTTAAGCGCCTGCTGTTGATCCCACATCATCAGATATGCCTGGTATTTACGGTCATAGAAGTCCTGTCGTGCCGGATTCGCTTTAATCACCCCACCTGGGCAAACCATCGCCCGGCAGGCGGAGGGAACATCTGCCCACACCCCGCTGGCCACTGCACCGGTGATAGCCGCACCTAACGTCACCGCATCTTCTTCCTGCATAAGATGAATATCGCATCCGGTGGCGTCTGCATACTCTCGCAACCACAGTGGATTATGTGTTGCACCGCCGCACAGCGTCAGTCGAGAAATGGTATGACCGTTGTCGCGCATCACTTCCATAATGTGTCGGGTACCGCAGGCAATCGCCTGTAATGTCGCCAGATACAGACGAGCAATCTGCTTCTCGCCTCGTTCAAGCGTCAAACCACAAACGCTGCCCCGGGCATCGGGTCGCGCACGCGGGGAACGGTTACCATGATGATCGGCCAGGACATGCAGATAACGACCAGGCTCTGACTCCTGCGCTTCCAATGCAGCCACCCATTCATTAACTAACGCTATCGGATGACAACCCCGCGCCTCAGCCTGGTGATACAACTCAGCGCTGGCACCCGACTCCTGAAGCGTCCAGTCAACCAGCGCCCCAGCCGCGCTTTGCCCCCCTTCCGTCAGCCAGTAGCCAGGCAGCATGGCAGACCAGTACGGCCCCCATACACCCGGTGTATGAATCTCCTGCTCGCTGCACAACATATGGCAATTTGATGTTCCGCTGATCAACGCCAATGTTCCCGCAGGCTCAACCCCGGCAAGCGCAACTCCGCCAGCATGGGCATCAATCATACCACTGGCAACTACCACCGCTGTCGTCAGTCCCAGCGCCTGTGCCGCATCGGGGCTGAGCGTCCCAACGGCCGCGCCTGGGGGCAGGATCCGCGACGGAATTTTGTTCAGTAAATCAGTTAATTCAACCGCATCCAGCAGGGAGTGGCTAAAGCGTTGCTCATGTGCCAGATAGTTCCATTTACAGGTTAAAGTACACAGACCAGCAACATCACGAGCGGTGGCTTTCCAGACCAAAAAATCCGCCAGGTCGTAGAAGCGGTGTGCACTCTGCCAGGTCGCGGGGAAATGGTTTTTTAGCCACAACACTTTGGGTAGTTCCATTTCGACACTGACTTCACCACCGACATAACGCAACGCCGGATCCTGCGTAGCGTTGATACGCAGTGTCTCCTGCACCGCACGATGATCCATCCACATGATGATGTTGTGGTCTGACGGTTCACCAGGTGAAACCGCCAGACCCTGCCCCTGTTCATCCAGAGCCACTAACGAACAGGTGGCATCAAACCCCAACGAGCGGATCTCCTCAACGCCAACCCCGGCTGACGACACAGCCTCCTTCACGGCATGGCAAACCTGCTGCCAGATTTCGGCAGATGACTGCTCTACCCGCTCGGGTCCTGGTCGAAACTGCGAGATAGGGAATGTCGCAAAAGCCAGCCGTTTGCCACTGGCATCAAAAACACCAGCCCTGACACTGGCGGAACCGACATCCACTCCGAGGAAATATCCACTGCTCATAGTAGCTCCCTGACGCTGGCTAATAATGGGGCGAATATACCGTCCCCGCGGTCTTATTTTTTACCGAATGGGTGCAACAGCTTGTCGATTTCCGGTGTATCAATGTTCTGCGCACTGACAAACTTCACCGGAATATCAATTTCTTTCGGCACAGACTGACCCGATACCGCTGCATTCAGCGTCTTGATGCCCTGATAGCCAATCTGATAAGCGTCCTGCACGACAAAGCCCTGAATAACCCCAGACTTCAGGAAGGCAATGATTGCCTCAGTGCTATCAAAACCAATCACCTTCACTTTGCCTTTCAGGTTCTGACTATCAATAGCGTTTGCTACGCCCAGCGTTGAACCTTCATTAGTGCCATAAATCCCCGCAATATCGGGGTTGGCCTGGATCATATCGATGGTTTTATCCATCGCTTTTTGCGGATCGCCATCACTGTACTGAACCGGCAGGACTTTGATATCCGGATATTTTTCCTTCATTCTGGCCACAAAACCTTCCGAACGTTCAATTGCGGAAGAGGTTCCAGCCACGTGCGCAATAATGCCGACTTTCCCTTTGCTACCCACTTGTGCAGCGAGAGCATCTGCCGCTTCAGCCCCTGCTTTACGGTTATTCGTTGCCACAAAGCTGACAGGAATGTCAGAATTTACGCCTGAGTCAAACGTCACCACCTTGATGCCGCGTGAATTCGCTGTTTCCACTAATGGCGCAAGCGCATTGGCGTCCAATGCCGCCAACAGCAATCCATTAGGTTTTTGCGCCATTGCGTTTTCAACCAACTGAATCTGCTCGGCAATCTGAGTTTCATCGGCAGGCCCAACATAGCTGGTCTTATCGCCCAACTCTTTCGCTGCCGCTTCGGTACCCATTTTTACGGTCTGCCAGAATTCATGCTGGAAGCCTTTACTGACCACAGGAAGGTTCATATCTTTAGCCAGTGCGCTGGATGTCATGCAGGCCAGCAGGGATAACGCATAGACAAAATTCCTGGTTCTCATTGTTTTACTCCGTTCTGAGTGAGTCACCCTAAACGTCAGGGTTATGTTGTCCCGTGACTTCCGGGTGCGTAAATC
Source organism: Citrobacter sp. RHBSTW-00029 (assembly GCF_014104295.1). Lineage (NCBI taxonomy): Bacteria > Pseudomonadati > Pseudomonadota > Gammaproteobacteria > Enterobacterales > Enterobacteriaceae > Citrobacter > Citrobacter sp. RHBSTW-00029. The sequence continues at coordinate 316,212 of NZ_JABXRT010000001.1, read as the reverse complement.
AACGAATTTTTTTGCGTAAAGTATCGAGATAAACCGCGGCGATAACGACTACGCCCATGGCCACCATTTGCCAGAACTGCGAGACGCCCATCAGGTTCAGACCATTTTTCAACACGCTCATAATGAATGCGCCGATAATGGTGCCGCCAATAGTGCCAATCCCCCCCATCAGGCTGGTACCGCCAATGACCACCGCTGCAATGGCTTCCAGTTCATAGCCCACGCCGACGGTTGGCTGGCCCGAGTTCAAACGAGAGGCCAGAATGACCCCGGCAATCCCGGTCAGCAGACCACAAAATGCGTAGACGAAAATTTTCACGCGCTGGACTTTAATCCCGGAAAGATGCGCAGCAACCTCATTACTGCCCACGGCATAGACATAGCGACCAATCACCGTTTTCTTGAGGATATATGCGGCGATCAGTGCGACAACCACGAGGTAGAAAACGGGGTAAGGCAGCACATCGAACAAGCGTCCCTGTGCCAGCATCTTGAAGGTGGGATAATCAGCAAAGTAAATTGCCCGGCCGTCAGTCATTACCATATTGATGCCTCTGACGGACATCATCAGACCCAGGGTGGCAATAAAGGGCGGAATAGTCATTTTAGTGACCAGCAACCCATTGATATAGCCGCATAATCCACCCGCCAGCACACCCGCCAAAATACATACGGGCAGAGGTAATCCCAGCGTGGCGCTGATACCTACCGCAACACCAGAAAAGGCCACTACCGAGCCAAGAGAAAGGTCGATTCCTGAAGTGATAATGACGAAGGTAACGCCAATCGCCATGATGCCAATCACCGAGGTTTGCAGGGCAATTGTCATAATGTTTTCAGTGTTAAAGAAGAAAGGTGATCCAAAACTAAAAAATATCACCAGAATAATCAGACTCAAAAGCGGCGCCAGGCGCATTAAAAGCTCTTTGTTAATTTTTATTTTCTTATTATTGCTGTCTGAAGAGGTTACAGAGATAGTCATAAATTAGTCCTCTAACGTCGCATATTGCATGATTTTTTCTTGTGTGGCGTCATCAGAAGCTAACTCTCCGGTAATACGCCCATTACGCATAACTAAAATGCGATCGCACATACCCAGCACTTCCGGTAATTCAGAGGAAATCATGATGATTGATTTCCCTTTTGCCACCAGTCGATTCATTAATTCATAAATTTCAAGTTTGGCTCCCACATCAATACCGCGGGTGGGTTCATCAAAGATGAGAATGTCGGTGTCTTTGCATACCCATCTGGCAATAATAATTTTTTGCTGATTACCGCCACTTAAATTCAACGCAGCCTGTTCAAGATGCGGCGTCTTAATACGCAGTGCTTTCACCTGCTCTTCGCTGGTTTGCTGACAGCGTTTACTATCCACGTTGCCATATCGGTTGGAATATTCGGGGTAATTTCCTAGCATAATATTGCGTTCAACGGACAACCCTAATGCCAGCCCCTCTTTTTTTCTGTCCTCGGTTAAGTAGCTAATACCCTGCTGGATGGCATCAGGAATATCCTTGATTACCGTCTCTTTACCGTTCAACTTGATGGTTCCGCTGTCGATGGGATCGGCACCAAAGATAGCCCGTGCCAGCTCTGTTCTCCCGGCCCCCATCAGCCCGGCAAAACCTAAGATTTCCCCCTGATGCAAGGTAAAATCGATATTGTTCAGTACGCCTTTGCGCGTCAGTCCACTGACTTCCAGCACCGGTTTACGCTGGGGTTGCGGCTCCCGACGGGGATAGATATTGCCAAGGTCACGCCCAACCATCATGGCAATCAGGTCGCTGATTTTGACCGAATCATAATCCACGGTGGCAATAAACTGTCCATCACGCATGACGGTAGCGCGATCGGCTATCAGCGCCAGTTCCTCCAGTCGGTGCGAGATATAAACGATGCCCGTTCCCTGTTCTTTAAGTAAGCGTGTAACCCGGAATAAACTGTCAATTTCGGTTTCCGTCAACGCCGCCGTTGGTTCATCCATAATAAGAATCTTGGCATTCACCGATATCGCTTTCGCAATCTCAACCATTTGTTGCTGAGCAACAGTAAGATCGGCAACCAGTGTGTCTGGGGAGATATTCAGGTTTAATTTTTGCAAAATATCGATCGCAGCCTGCCGCTGTTGTTTCTCATCCAGACGCCAGCGATTATTTTTGCAAAACTCCCTGCCAATAAATATATTGTCTTCGACCGTCAGTTCAGGAAAAAGGTTAAACTCCTGATGAATAATGGTGATACCTACGCTTTGTGCGCTCAATGGGTTTGCAAACGAAACGGGTTGGTTCTCAAAAATAATATCCCCTTCATCAGGTTGATATACACCGGATAAAATTTTCATCAGGGTAGACTTTCCCGCGCCATTCTCCCCCAACAGTGCATGAACCTCACCTTTGCGTAAAGTAAAATCCACATTACTCAACGCTAATACGCCGGGAAAACGTTTCGTAATATGACTCATCTGTAAAAATGTTTCAGACATTGCTGCTTTCCTCAATATACAGAAACTGTAATCAGTGAATCAGGCGAAAAACAGCGTTGCCAGGAAGCCATCGTCACCGTTAATGCGAATGTGTCTACAAGATCATATGCGTTTTATCAACGATGCTAACTCGAGTTAGCGATTGCCTTTTAAAGCTATTTTAGCTGCCAAAAATAGCCAAATCATTTGGTTTAAAACTGTGACACTGAACAGACAATTTATTTTATCTTATTAATTTAAAAAGAATTTAATGAAAAAAACTGTATTTGTTTATTTGACGCAGATCGAATTTTAACCACTTCTCGTGAGGCTTCTCACAGTTCCATAACAAAAAAGTTGTGCAAAAAACTCTCTAATACCTAAGCTAACTCGAGTTAGCAAAAATGGGTAATTCAGCCAACTGCGACAGTGGTGTCCGACATCCGCTTTTGCAGCACGGCATAAAGTGAGATGAGGAACCTCGAATGAAAAAAAATAGTTTACCGAGAATCGGTATTCGTCCGGTGATTGATGGGCGTCGTATGGGTGTACGCGAGTCGCTCGAAGAACAAACCATGAACATGGCAAAAGCCACTGCCGCACTGATTTCCGAGAAACTTCGTCATGCCTGCGGGGCACAGATCGAGTGCGTTATCGCAGACACCTGTATTGCCGGATTGGCTGAATCTGCCGCCTGTGAAGAAAAATTTAGTAGCCTGAACGTCGGCGTGACAATTACCGTCACGCCGTGTTGGTGCTACGGCAGCGAAACTATCGATATGGACCCTATGCGCCCGAAAGCCATCTGGGGTTTCAACGGGACGGAGCGTCCAGGTGCCGTGTATCTGGCTGCAGCACTGGCTGCACATAATCAAAAAGGGCTTCCCGCCTTCTCTATTTACGGTCATGACGTGCAGGATGCAGGTGATACCACTATCCCTGCCGATGTTGAAGAAAAACTGCTGCGTTTCACTCGGGCAGGTTTAGCCGTTGCCAGCATGAAAGGTAAAAGCTATCTGTCCGTCGGCGGCGTTTCAATGGGAATTGCAGGCTCTATTGTCGACCATAACTTCTTTGAATCCTGGCTGGGAATGAAGGTTCAACCTGTTGATATGACCGAATTGCGTCGTCGCATTGACCAGAAGATCTATGACGAAGCGGAGCTGGAAATTGCCCTGGCATGGGCGGATAAACATTTCCGTTATGGCGAGGATCAGAACGCACAACAGTATAAGCGAAATGAAGAACAGAGCCGTGCAGTGCTGAAAGAGAGCCTGCTGATGGCCATGTGCATTCGCGACATGATGCAGGGTAACCAGAAACTGGCAGAGAAAGGCCGGGTTGAAGAGTCGATGGGGTACAACGCGATTGCCGCCGGTTTCCAGGGCCAGCGCCACTGGACGGATCAATATCCAAACGGCGACACCGCCGAAGCGTTGCTCAACAGCTCATTTGACTGGAATGGCGTGCGCGAACCGTATGTCGTCGCCACCGAGAACGACAGCATGAACGGTGTCGCAATGTTGTTTGGCCACCAGCTCACCGGCACGGCACAGGTCTTTGCTGATGTACGAACCTACTGGTCACCGGAAGCAGTAGAGCGCGTCACAGGTAAACCGCTGACCGGTCTTGCGGAGCACGGCATTATTCACCTGATTAACTCCGGCTCTGCGGCACTGGATGGTTCCTGCAAACAGCGTGACAGCGAAGGCCAGCCAACCATGAAACCACACTGGGAGATCTCACAGCAGGAAGCAGATGATTGCCTGGCGGCGACGGAATGGTGTCCGGCGATCCACGAGTATTTCCGAGGCGGCGGCTACTCTTCCCGTTTTCTTACCGAAGGTGGCGTACCGTTCACCATGACCCGCATCAATATCATCAAAGGTCTGGGTCCAGTGCTACAAATTGCGGAAGGCTGGAGTGTGGAATTACCGAAAGAGGTACATGCTCAGCTTGATGCTCGCACCAACTCTACCTGGCCAACAACCTGGTTTGCACCGCGCTTAACCGGCAAAGGTCCGTTCAGCGATGTCTATTCCGTAATGGCTAACTGGGGTGCCAACCACGGTGTGCTGACGATTGGCCACGTTGGTGCGGACTTTATTACGCTCGCCGCCATGCTGCGTATTCCGGTGTGTATGCACAACGTGGAAGAAGAGAAGATCTATCGCCCTTCCGCATGGGCGGCGCACGGTATGGACAGCGAAGGCCAAGATTATCGCGCCTGCCAGAACTATGGCCCGCTGTATAAGCGTTAAACATCGAGCGATTGCCTGATGGCGACGCTTACGCATCTTATCGGGCCTACGAAGCGCACGGTTTTGTAGGCCTGATAAGGCGAAGCCGCCATCCGGCAATAGGTAATATCCCAGGAGCAATTATGAAACAAGAGGTTATCCTGGTCCTTGACTGTGGCGCGACCAACGTGCGGGCTATCGCTGTTGACCGCCAGGGAAAGATTGTCGCTCGTGCGTCCACCCCAAACGCCAGTGACATCGCTGCAGAAAATAGCGCCTGGCATCAGTGGTCCCTCGACGCTATTGTGCAGCGCTTTGCCGATTGCTGCCAGCGGCTCTCCGCGCAACTGGCCGCCTGCCAGGTCCGTGGGATCGCCGTCACCACCTTTGGCGTAGACGGCGCATTGGTTGATCAGAACGGCAAGCAACTGTATCCGGTAATCAGCTGGAAATGCCCACGCACCACGGCAGTAATGGAGAATATCCACCGCTACATGCCGCCGCAGCAGTTGCAGGAAATTTCCGGCGTCGGCGCGTTCAGCTTCAACACGCTGTACAAGCTGGTATGGCTTAAAGAGAATCACCCACAATTGCTGGAACAGGCGCACGCCTGGCTGTTTATCTCATCGCTTATCAACCACCGTTTAACAGGTGAGTTCACCACAGATATCACCATGGCCGGTACCAGTCAGATGCTGGATATTCATCAGCGAGATTTCAGTGTTGATATTTTGCAGGCAACCGGGATACCACGCCGACTGTTTCCACGTTTAGTTGAAGCGGGAGAGCAGATCGGAACGTTGAAAAATGACGCGGCAAAGCAACTTGGGCTCACAGCGGGCATTCCGGTTATCTCTGCCGGCCACGACACGCAGTTTGCGCTCTTTGGCGCAGGCGCGCAGCCAGATGAACCCGTGCTCTCTTCCGGTACATGGGAAATACTGATGGTACGCAGCGCACAGGTGAATACTGCCTTACTCAGCGACTATGTGGGTTCTACCTGTGAACTGGACAGCCGGCCGGGACTCTATAACCCCGGTATGCAGTGGCTGGCATCCGGCGTGCTTGAGTGGGTACGCAAGTTGCTGTGGACACCCGACACCCCCTGGCAAACGCTCATTGATGAAGCACAAGCCATCCCGGCGGGCGCTGAAGGGATAATCATGCACTGCGATCTGCTCGCCAGCCCACGTGCCGGCTGGCAGGGTGTCACACTCAACAGTACCCGCGGACACTTCTACCGCGCGGCGCTGGAAGGATTGACGGCCCAGTTGCAGCACAATCTACACACACTAGAAACCATCGGTCATTTCAACGCAACAGAGCTACTTCTGGTTGGTGGAGGAAGTCGTAATGCACTATGGAATCAGATAAAAGCGAACATTCTGGGTATTCCCATCAAAGTGCTGGATGATGCCGAAACGACGGTTGCCGGTGCAGCGATGTTTGCCTGGTCCGGTATCGGCGAATTTGCCTCTCCGGAACTGGCTCGCGCGCAGGTGGACTATCAGTATCGTTACTTCTATCCACAAACAGAACCCGTATTCACAGGAGTCGAGTGACATGCTCAAAACGATTTCCCCCTTAATTTCCCCGGATCTGTTAAAGGTGCTGGCTGAAATGGGTCACGGTGATGAGATTATTTTTTCCGACGCCCACTTTCCGGCCCACAGTATGGGCCCGCAGGTTATCCGGGCCGATGGTCTGCAGGTCAGCGACCTGTTGCGGGCGATTATTCCGCTGTTTGAACTGGACAGTTACGCCCCACCACTCGTGATGATGGCCGCCGTCGAAGGAGACTCGCTCGACCTCGACGTAGAAGCGCGATATCGGCAGGCACTGTCATTACAAACACCTTGCCCGGACATCACTCGCATTGACCGTTATGCATTTTATGAACGCGCACAAAAAGTATTCGCAATCGTTATTACAGGGGAGCGGGCAAAGTACGGAAATATCCTGTTAAAAAAAGGGGTAACGCCATAATCTCTTACCTGAATGCCCGACAGGTACGGGCATTCATCGCATGATGGGGTGAGAAAACATGAAAGCAGCGCGCCTGCAAGCAATCCTGGATCTGTTGAGCAACCATAAAAGTCTGACGACTGAAACCTTATCCTCACAGCTCAATGTCAGTAAAGAAACTATCCGTCGCGATCTTACGCAACTGCAGGCGCAGGGTAAGGTACTGCGTAATCACGGGCGCGCCAAAGTGATACATCGGGTAAACCAGGACTGCGGCGAGCCGTTTCATATCAGACTGAAAAGCCATTATTCCCACAAAGCAGATATCGCCAGAGACGCGTTAACGTGGATAGAGGAAGGTATGGTGATCGCGCTGGATGCCAGTTCTACTTGCTGGTACCTGGCTCGCCTGTTGCCAGACATTAACATTCACGTATTTACGAATAGCCAACCGATTTGCCTCGAATTGGGTAAACGTGAAAATATTCAGTTGATCAGTTCCGGTGGTCGACTTGAGCGTAAATACGGTTGCTACGTTAATCCATCGCTCATCTCACAGCTAAAGTCACTTGATATCGACCTGTTCATCTTTTCCTGCGAGGGGATCGACCGTGGCGGTACACTCTGGGATTCAAATGCTACCAACGCCGATTTTAAATCCATCCTGCTTAAGCGTGCGGCGCAGTCATTATTATTGATTGATAAGAGTAAATTTAATCGCTCGGGTGAGACGCAGATTGGGCATCTGGAAAATGTGACGCATATTGTTTCAGATACACAGCTGATTGAATCAATCCAAGCCGAACAGGGCGATTTCGCCGCCATCCGACCTGGATTGTAGCTTTATCGCTCGTCGCGACGACCGCCGACGGCAGCCCACAGACGACGCACGTGAACAGTTACTTCTTCACGGTCATGATACAGCTGACGCGCCTGAATCTGGGCATTTACGCCATGTTCATCAAGCTGGGCCTGAATGTAAGCCAGGTTCTGTGATACCTCTTCGTAGCGTTTTTTCATCGGCAGCTTGAGGTTGAAAATCGTCTCACGACACCAGCCGTTGACCAGCCATTGTGCCATCAGCGCGGCAACCTTCGCTGGCTTCTCCACCATGTCGCACACCATCCATGAGATGTTGTTGCGATTCGGGCGATACTTAAATCCATCCTCCCGCAGCCAGGTGACCTGCCCGGTATCCATCAGGCTTTGCGCCATCGGACCATTATCCACCGAGTACACCCACATATTGCGTTTAACCAGTTGGTAGGTCCATCCGCCCGGGCAGGCTCCTAAATCAACGGCATACATTCCATTGGCCAGACGCTCATCCCACTCATCGGCAGGGATAAACACGTGCAGCGCCTCTTCCAGCTTCAACGTTGAACGGCTCGGCGCATCCGCCGGGAACTTCAGACGCGGAATCCCCATGTAGAACGGGGAGTTATTGTCAGGCCAGGAATAGCCGGTATAGCAACAGCCTGGCGCAATAAAGAAGACGTGCACTACCGGACGTTTTGGCGTTTCATGTTTTGCCAGCACGCCCGCTTCACGCAGCGCGGCGCGCAGCGGTACGGTAAATTTGCGACAAAACTTAACCAGCTCTTTGCTTTCATTCGTGTCGGCAACTTCGACACGCAAATCGCCGCCTTTCTCCACCACGCCCTGCAGCATACCGACGATCGGTGTGATGCGGTCTTCCGGCGGTAAATATTGCAGTAGCTCGCCGACAACAAACATTTGGCGAGCAAAAATCAGCGAGCTAAACGGCAACTCTTTAACCAGCTTTTCCGCATCTTCCTGCTGATAGCATTCAAAGATGACATAACCCGCATTTTCTTTGACGCGGGCGAAACCAAAGATTTCGCGACGCCCTGCTTTATCCGTAATTTCTGCGGCGCACTCTTTTTCAAAACCCGGGCGACACAACAATACAACCTTATTCATGGCTTACGCCCTTACGTTTCAATCGAATAGCGCCCACTAACATCAGTGCCCAGCCTACAAGGAAGCTAAAACCACCGACAGGGGTAACAAACGCCCACAGGCGTAAATGAGAAAGCGCGAGGCAATACAGACTGCCGCTAAACAGCACAGTCCCTAACGCCAGGAACACGCTACTCCAGTAAAACCAAATGCTGATGCGTCGCTGCATGGCGACGGCCAGACCAAAAATAGCCAGCGTATGAAATGCCTGATACTCAAGGCCAGTCTGGATCCACCCCATTTCAACAACGCCGAGGGTTTTACTCAGAACATGTGCCCCAAAGGCTCCCAGAGCTACAAAGATAAAGCCACTGATGGCGGCAAAAATCAGCATAAAACGGCTGGTCATGTTAATACCCTACGTAAATTATTGTTCATAACGAAAGCGGAATTTTTCTTGTTCCGTGGCCGCTTTCGCCAGTATCCACTGACGGAAGGCGGCTATTTTACCCAGTTCTGCCTGACTGTCATGACAAACCAGATAAAATGCGTTTTTGCTGACCAGAACATCATTAAATGGGCAAACCAGACGTCCGGCTTCAATTTCGGACTGCGCCATAACGTTATTGGCCAACGCAACGCCCTGTCCATGGATAGCAGCCTGTAGCACCATGGCGCTATGGCTGAAGATAGGTCCCTGCTGTACGTTAATATGATTCAGCCCGAGCTGGCGTGTATAAGCTTGCCAGTCACGCCGTGACGCATCGTGCAATAACGTATGTTTTGCCAGATCCTCAGGCGTCTTCAGCGGTTTATCGCCGGTAAGTAATAGCGGCGAGCAAACCGGCAATAAATATTCTGCGTACAATTTTTCAACGCGCAGACCCGGCCAGTTGCCGCGCCCGTAGAAAATCGCCACATCAACATCATCAGCCAGTTTGTCTTCCTGACGGTCAACCGCCTGGATCCTGACATCGATTCCCGGATAAGCTGAGTTAAAGCTAGAGAGTCTGGGCACCAGCCATTGAATCGCAAAACTGGGCAATAAACTGACGGTAAGCGCGCCTTTTGCACTGCGTGCCTGAAGTTTACGCGTCGCATCGGTTAATTGCGAAAAAATCTCTTTGATGTCGAGGAAATAGCTTTGACCTTCTTCCGTCAACAACAGCGATCGATTGCGCCGACGAAACAGCTTCAGCCCCAAAAAATCCTCAAGTGACTTGATTTGGTGACTTACTGCGGCCTGCGTCACAAAAAGTTCTTCTGCTGCGCGCGTAAAGCTTAAATGGCGCGCGGCAGCATCAAAAACACGTAACGCATTTAAGGGTGGTAATCGTTTTGACATGACTTTTAGGCTTTGATGTTAAATGAATTTAACAATTACCTAACAGGCTGTAACCTATTAGTTTTTTTAATCTGAGCCATTATAAATTGTCCGTTGAGGTTCTACCAGCAAATACCTATAGTGGCGGCACTTCCTGAAGCCGGAACGAAAAGTTTTATCGGAATGCGTGTTCTGGTGGGCTTTTGGCTTACGGTTGTGATGTTGTGTTGTTGTGTTTGCAATTGGTCTGCGATTCAGACCATGGTAGCAAAGCTACCCTTTTTCACTTCCTGTACATTTACCCTGTCTGTCCATAGTGATTAATGTAGCACCGCCAAATTGCGGTGCTTTTTTTTGTCCGAGTGTCAGCCAATGACGATCGGCTATTTCTCCAGTTCTACCATCTCTTTCACATCGGTACGGTTAATCTGCTGTTTGTTGCCGTTAGCGTCTTTATACGAAATCATCCCCGTATCATCATCGGTCTTTGGCTTACCGTCAGACACGATTGTCCTACCATCGTTGGTGTGCATCACGTAATTCGGACCGGAACAGGCGCTCAGGGCAAAAGTCAGCATACAGGCAGAGATTATGGCGGTAGTCTTTTTCATCTTCTTCTCCTCACAGCAATTTATGCCAGATAAAACGAATTCCATAACAGGCAAAATTATTCGCCTAACACTATTTAGCATAAGACACTGCACAGACTTCGCCGGGATATCCAGAGGATTCCGATGGTTAGCACAACCCTTGTGTCTGCGCCCTTTTTGCGCCACGATCCGTTTACTGAACTGAGGAATACCATGAACGCTTTTAACCCCACGCAGTTTCGCGCACAATTTCCCGCACTCAACGATGCAGGTGTCTATCTCGACAGCGCCGCGACGGCATTGAAGCCGCAGGCGGTGATTGAGGCGACCCATCAGTTTTATAGTCTGAGCGCCGGGAACGTCCATCGCAGCCAGTTTGCTGAAGCCCAGCGTCTGACCGCGCGCTATGAAGCCGCGCGGGAAAAAGTCGCACGGCTGATTAACGCGCCGGATGACAAAACAATCGTCTGGACCCGTGGCACGACGGAAGCTATCAATATGGTTGCCCAAAGTTATGCGCGTCCTCGCTTACAACCGGGCGACGAGATTATCGTCAGCGTAGCGGAACATCACGCCAACCTGGTTCCCTGGCTGATGGTGGCGGAGCAAACGGGGGCCAACGTCATCAAGCTTCCGCTCAATGCCCATTTGCTGCCTGACACTGAGCGTCTGGCGGACCTCATCACCCCACGCAGTCGCATTCTGGCTCTCGGTCAGATGTCGAACGTCACCGGCGGCTGCCCTGACTTAGCCCGCGCGATTACGCTTGCTCATGCGGCAGGCATGGTGGTGATGGTGGATGGCGCTCAGGGAATTGTACATTTCCCCGCTGACGTTCAGCAGTTAGATATTGATTTCTATGCCTTTTCCGGACACAAATTATATGGTCCGACGGGCATTGGCGTATTGTATGGTAAACCAGAACTGTTGGAGGCCATGTCACCGTGGCTCGGCGGCGGTAAAATGATTAGCGAAGTCAGCTTTGATGGTTTCTCCACACAAGCGGCACCGTGGAAGCTTGAGGCAGGCACGCCGAACGTTGCGGGCGTCATTGGATTAAGTGCGGCGCTTGAATGGCTTGCGGATATTGATATCGTGCAAGCCGAAAACTGGAGCCGCAGTCTGGCGACGTTGGCAGAAGATATGCTGGCAAAGCGGCCAGGATTTCGTTCCTTCCGCTGCCAGGACTCCAGTCTGTTAGCCTTTGATTTCGCAGGCGTTCATCACAGCGACATGGTGACGCTACTGGCCGAATATGGCATTGCGCTGCGAGCGGGGCAGCACTGCGCACAACCGCTGCTGGCGGAGCTGGGCGTCTCCGGGACGCTGCGCGCCTCATTTGCACCTTATAATACGCAAAGCGATGTGGATGCGTTGGTCGCAGCCGTTGACCGCGCACTGGAAATATTGGTGGACTAATGACAAGCCCTCTGCTCGCCGGACACCCGTTTGGCACAATCGTAACGGAAGAGACGTTACGGAATACTTTTATCCCACTCACCCAGTGGGAAGATAAATATCGTCAACTTATTTTACTGGGCAAGCAACTTCCGGCCCTTTCAGATGATCTGAAAGCGCAGGCAAAAGAGATTGCCGGATGCGAAAACCGCGTTTGGCTGGGGTACAGTCTGCATGAGAATGGCACACTTCACTTCTTCGGTGATAGTGAAGGCCGAATTGTGCGCGGCCTGCTGGCGGTACTACTCACTGCTATCGAAGGTAAAACGGCCGCCGAGTTACTGGCGCATTCGCCAATGGAATTATTTGACGAGCTAGGTTTACGCACGCAGCTCAGCGCCTCGCGTAGCCAGGGGCTGCATGCTCTGAACGAGGCGATTCTTGAGGCTGCTCAGAAAGCCGGATGACGACGCTGATGCGTCTTATCCGGCCTACAACACCGCACAAACCGTAGGTCGGATAAGCATAGCGCCATCCGACACAATCAATGCTGGCGCGCCGCTTTGGCCATCATCTTCTTCAAAGCGTGTGAGACGGCAACAAAACCAAAGGTCGCCGTCACCATGGTGGCAGCGCCAAACCCGGATGCGCAATCCATACGCTTCGGCCCTTCCGCCGTCGCTTTCATCGCACATACCGAGCCATCTGCCTGCGGGTACACCAGCGCTTCGGTCGAAAACACGCAGTCCACGCCCAACTTGCCTTTGCTGTTTTTCACCACCCCAAAATCACTTTTCAGCCGCTCACGTAGCTTGGCCGCCAGCGGATCCTGGATGGTTTTTGCCAAATCAACGACCTGTATCTGCGTCGGGTCGATCTGCCCGCCCGCACCACCGGTGGTCACCAGCGGAATTTTGTTACGCCGACAGTAAGCGATCAGCGCCGCTTTTGGGCGCACGCTGTCAATCGCATCAATGACATACGCATAACCCACACTCATATACTCAGCAACGTTATCCGGCGTGACAAAATCATCGACCACGTTAACCCGGCACTCCGGGTTAATCTGACGGATACGTTCAGCCATCACTTCAGCTTTTGCCAGACCGACGTTATCGCGCAGAGCATGGATCTGGCGGTTAGTATTGGTGACGCACACATCATCCATATCGATGAGCGTGATGGCACCAATGCCAGTGCGCGCCAGTGCTTCCGCCGCCCACGATCCCACGCCGCCAATCCCGACCACGCAAACGTGCGATTGGGCAAACAGTTGCAGCGCATTTTCACCATACAGACGCGCCGTACCGCCAAAACGCTGACGCCATGCATCGCTAATAACCACAGACATAACACCTCAAATTCATTAATACTGAGCAGTATGGCTGCCGGATGGCGCTTCGCTTATCCGGCCTACATTATGGACCAGGCCTAATAAGGCGCAGCCGCCATCCGAAAATTAACCGCTGAACACGTTACCCGCACCCGGCGCGGTTTTCAGTACCCACACGCGGCCGTAGTGATTATACCACCCCGCACGGTGTCCAGCGTCGGCTCCAATGCCCTGGTAGATATCGAAGTGCTGTCCTTTTATCGCCCCGCCGACATCCAACGCCACCATCAGACGTAATTCATACTGACCGGTGAATTTCCCGTTATTGTCCAGCAGCGGAACTTCCGCCAGTAACGTTGTGCCCGCAGGAATGATGCTGCGATCAGAAGCCACGGATGCGCGACCAATCAGCGGTACCGCGCTGGCCCCTTTCACCGGCGCAAAAGATTGCGGTTTAAAGAAGACAAACGATGGGTTCTGCTCCAGCAGCTCACGCACTTCGGCTTCGCTGTGCGTTTCACCCCAATGACGAATAGCCTGCATCGACATATCTTCTTTTTTCACTTCGCCACGGTCGATAAGCACTTTACCGATACTGCGATAGGCGTGACCGTTTTTCCCGGAATAGCTAAAGAAGTTCAGCGGGCTGCCATCGCCGAAATCGATGTAACCACTGCCCTGAACATCCATAATGAAGTTATCCATTAGGGAGTTGCTGTACGCCAGAATATAATTGTCGCTCAGGGCGCCCGCATAAATCTCGGCACGGCTTGGTAAGCGCCCACGTTTTGGCGGCATGCGGTAGATAGGGTACTGAAATTCGCCCTGACGCGTATGGCGCGCCTGGATAACCGGCGTGTAGTAGCCCGTAAACTGGACGTTACCGTAGTTGTCCGCCCCTTCCATTTGCCAGGCATCAATACCAAACTGGCGCATACTGCGCGTATCGCCACCCGCTCGTAACCACTGCTGGATAGCGTTGTAAACGTTGCTCTGGTTACCGTACAAACGTGGCGATGCGCTGCGAATTTGATTAACCTGCTCGGCGAAATCACCGGCATTGATTGGTGCGCCAACCGCATCAGGCTGGTTCACCAGTGAGAAAGGCTGGGTAAATTTCCCGTCTTTATACTGCTGCCCACGATCGGTGGGTTTTGAGGAACACGCGGCGAGCATCGCGACGACTGCTCCTGCCAGAAGATATTTTGCCCAACGTCCTTTCATTGTTCTCGTCTTATGTTGCCTGAATGCGAGACGAAGATAACAAACCCCCGAACCTAATGAAATGCGTATACCTACCCGAACGCAAATTTTGCGCAAAAAACAATCCAGAGTGCGTTGTTTTTGTTCATTTTCACCCTAAAAACGTGATCAAGGTGAAAAAAGGGTTGCATGAAAATGCGAGCAGAGTATAGTGCGCATCCACGGACGCGGGGTGGAGCAGCCTGGTAGCTCGTCGGGCTCATAACCCGAAGGTCGTCAGTTCAAATCTGGCCCCCGCAACCAATTAAAATCAGAAGCAGTAACGTTACTCGATGGAAGAGTAATGACGGACGCGGGGTGGAGCAGCCTGGTAGCTCGTCGGGCTCATAACCCGAAGGTCGTCGGTTCAAATCCGGCCCCCGCAACCAATTAAAATCTGATGTAATATTTTTGCAAAGTGTTTGAAATACGAAGCAAAAAGACGGACGCGGGGTGGAGCAGCCTGGTAGCTCGTCGGGCTCATAACCCGAAGGTCGTCGGTTCAAATCCGGCCCCCGCAACCAACACATTAAACACCTTAACGGGTGTTTTTTTGTATCTGCGATCCGTAAAAAAAGCGCTTTTCAGCGCTTTTTTGTTATCCCCTTCTCGCCAGCGTCGCCCCATCGGCAAAGTAGGCTTTAATCCCCGCCAGAATCGACTCTGCAACTTCCTGCTGGAAGGTCGCCGTTTTGAGTTTGCGCTCTTCCTCAACGTTACTGATAAACGCTGTTTCTACCAGAATGGACGGAATATCCGGCGCTTTTAGCACCGCAAACCCGGCTTGTTCAACCTGATTCTTATGCAGATTGTTGATTTTACCAAGCTTATTCAATACCGCTTTACCAAACTTCAGGCTGTCGGCGATGGTCAGCGACTGCACCATATCGAACATGGTATGGTCGACGTAGCGGTCGCCACTCTTGCTGACGCCACCGATGAGATCCGAGGCGTTCTGGGTCTGCGCCAGATATTTCGCTGCGGTACTGGTCGCGCCTTTGGTCGAGAGCGCAAACACCGACGAACCGCTGGGCTGTCGACTGGTAAAGGCATCGGCGTGAATCGAGACAAACAGGTCTGCGCGCTGCTTCTGCGCTTTTGCCACACGGACTTTAAGCGGAATGAAAATATCTTCATTTCGCGTCATAAAGACCTTCATGTTGCCCTCTTTCTCTATGAGGGCTCGCAGACGGCGGGCAATCTGCAGTACCACATCTTTTTCACGCGTCTTGTATTTCCCCACCGCGCCGGAATCTTCCCCACCGTGGCCCGGGTCCAGCATAATGACAATGGGGCGATCGCGTCCCGCTTTGCCCGGCTGTGGGCCACTCTGCGCAGGTGGAACCTGTTTATCCAGATCGCCCTTGTTGTAATCTTCCAGCAACGCCAGCAGAGGATCCTGAACATCCTGGGCATTCGCGGGATAGAGATCCATCACCAGACGTTCTTTAAAGCCCGCCACCGGCGCCAGAGCAAAAAGTTGCGGCTTCACATTCTGTTTCAGCTCGAACACCATCCGCACGGTTTGTGGATCAAACTGGCCAACGCGCGCCGATTTAATATACGGGTCGTCAGGACGAATCTGCGCTCCCATGCCCTTGAGCACCGAGTTCAGATTAACGTCTTCAATATCCACAACCACACGCTCAGGATTACTCAGGGCAAACTGTTTGTATTTCAGCAGACGGTTAGATTCTACCGTGACGCGGGTATAGCTGGACGCAGGCCAGATACGTACGGCAACGACCTGACTCGTGGCTGCCAGACCAACCTGGCTGACGCTTAAAAGCCACATAGCACCCGCACCTTTCAGTAAACGGCGGCGACTGATTGCTGAGTTGGATCCCGACATGCTTCTCCCGAGCAAAAGAAATCTGTATTGAGGTAATACGTAAAACGTCCGAATTGACCGGAAACTTTAGCGAATGACGCATAATCTGTCATCTATAAAAGGGTAAACATTCTTTTTATATTCACGGTATTACTGATAAAAATCTTCGGTATGGGTAAAAATTACGCTTGCGTACAGCGCAAAAACAGAATAAAAATACACAAATTACGAATAATCATGCAATGAGGGTGTGCCGTGGTGAAGGAGCGTAGAACCGAACTGGTACAGGGATTCCGCCATTCTGTTCCCTATATCAATACCCATCGGGGAAAAACGTTTGTCATTATGCTGGGCGGCGAAGCCATAGAGCATGAAAACTTTTCCAGTATCGTCAATGACATTGGTCTTCTTCATAGCCTCGGCATCCGCCTGGTCGTGGTCTATGGCGCACGACCGCAGATTGATGCCAATCTTGCGGCGCATCATCATGAGCCGGTGTACCACAAAAACACGCGCGTCACCGATGCGAAAACGCTGGAGCTGGTCAAACAGGCTGCGGGGCTACTTCAGCTTGATATTACCGCCCGCCTGTCGATGAGCCTGAATAATACGCCATTGCAGGGTGCACACATCAATGTGGTCAGCGGTAATTTTATTATCTCCCAGCCGCTGGGCGTTGATGACGGCGTAGATTACTGCCACAGCGGGCGTATTCGTCGTATCGATGAAGATGCCATTCACCGCCAGTTAGATAGCGGCGCGATTGTGCTGATGGGCCCGGTCGCCGTTTCCGTCACTGGTGAGAGCTTTAATCTGACGTCAGAAGAGGTCGCCACGCAGTTGGCTATCAAACTGAAGGCAGAGAAAATGATCGGTTTTTGCTCGTCTCAGGGTGTCACCAACGATGATGGCGATATTATTTCCGAGTTGTTTCCTAACGAAGCTCAGGCTCGCGTTGAGTTGCAGGAAGAGAAAGGCGACTACAGCTCCGGTACGGTGCGCTTCCTGCGCGGAGCAGTGAAAGCCTGTCGCAGTGGCGTACGCCGTTGCCACCTGATTAGCTATCAGGAAGATGGTGCATTGCTGCAAGAACTGTTCTCCCGCGACGGCATCGGGACGCAGATTGTAATGGAAAGCGCCGAGCAGATCCGTCGCGCTACCATTAACGATATCGGCGGGATTCTGGAGCTTATCCGCCCGCTGGAACAGCAAGGTATTCTGGTCCGCCGCTCGCGCGAGCAGTTGGAAATGGAGATCGACAAATTCACCATAATTCAGCGCGATAATCTGACCATTGCCTGCGCCGCCCTGTACCCTTTTCCGGAGGAGAAGATTGGCGAAATGGCGTGCGTGGCAGTGCATCCGGACTACCGTAGCTCATCACGCGGCGAAGTTTTGCTGGAGCGGATTGCTGTGCAGGCCAGACAAATGGGGCTGAGTAAGCTGTTCGTGCTGACGACGCGCAGCATTCACTGGTTCCAGGAGCGCGGCTTTACGCCGGTCGATATCGATCTGCTGCCGGAAAGCAAAAAAGAGATGTACAACTATCAGCGGCGGTCAAAAGTGCTGATGGCGGATTTGGGATAGTGATCGTTGCCGGATGCGGCCTACAGTTCACTGGCACATCTTTGGTATGCAGATCGTAGGCCTGATCAGACGCGATAGCGTAGCCATCAGGCACACAGCCGGATGGCGCTGACGCTTATCCGGCCTACATGATGCCATCACTAAACAACGCCGACAGTCCGCTGCGGCGTTCGGTTCGGGTGGCAATGGCGCTACTCAATATCCGTTCATCGGCATACAGTGACAAACGACGGCGTGCGCGGGTGACGGCGGTATAGACCAGCTCACGGGTCACCACGGGTGAGTGCTGGTTGGGTAAAATTAACGCCGCGTGGTCAAACTCAGATCCCTGCGATTTATGGACGGTCATTGCCCAGGTCGTTTCATGTTCAGGCAAGCGACTGGGCTGGACCGATTTGATAGAACCGTCCGGCAGCGCAAACCACACTCTCAGGCCCTGCCCACGATCGAGGGCAATGCCAATATCACCGTTAAATAATCCCAACGAACTGTCATTGCGCGCGATCATTACCGGCCTTCCCTCATACCAGCGGCTATGCGTCGAACGGTGAATTTTGCGCTTTTGCGCCATCACCTGCTCAATGCGTTCATTCAAGCCACCCACGCCAAACGGGCCTTCCCGCAGGGCGCACAATAGCTGATACTCATTGAAGGCCTGAATGACAGCATCCGGCTCGGCACGATCGCGCAGTAAATCGAGATAGTTCCCATAACCCGCCAGCGCTTCTTCCAGCATCGCGGCGTAATCCTCGCTGCTGTGCAGAGCGCGTTTTTCGATGTCGCTAAATCCCTGCTGGAAGACCGTTTTTATCGCGATTTTATCACCACGATTAATCGCCGCAGCCAACTGGCCGATTCCGGAATCGCTACCGAAACGGTAGCTCTTTTGCAGCAGGCACAAACTGTCGCGCAGAGCAGCCGCCTGAGTTCCCGAACCTGCCGGAATAGCGCTTTCGGTCAGGCGACTAAGCTGGCGGGCACGCTCCGGGGTAAAGCCATAACCGACGAAAGCACAGATATCCCCCAGCACCGCCCCCGCTTCAACGGAAGCGAGCTGGTCGCGATCGCCAAGAAAAATCACCCGCCCATGTGGCGGTAGCGCATCGATAAGGCGCGACATCATTGGCAAATCGATCATCGAGGCTTCATCCACCACCAGCACGTCCAGATGCAGTGGGTTTCCTGCATGATGCCGCAGGCGTTGGCTTCCAGGCTGAGCGCCCAATAATCGGTGCAATGTACTGGCATCATCGGGAATGCGCTTCTTTTGCTCATCGGTCAGCGGCAGTTCTCGCAGCGCCGCGCCCAGCGAGGCGGTCAGACGGGCTGCCGCTTTTCCCGTTGGCGCCGCCAGACGAATACGACAGCGTTCACCGTCCGCCATCTGAATCAACGCCGCCAGAAGCCTCGCCACCGTTGTCGTTTTTCCGGTCCCCGGCCCGCCGGAGATCACCGATATACGGCGGGTCAACGCCACAGCAGCCGCCACTTTTTGCCAGTTAACGCCTTCAACGGGTGGAAACAGCGCCGCCAGCGTGTGGGTCAGCCGTTGTTCATCCACCTCAATGGCGTGGTTAACTTCACCGAAAAAACGCGCCACCGCGCGTTCGTTATGCCACATGCGGTTCAGATACAAGCGATCGCCGTACAGCACCAGCGGCGTGGGCTGCTCGCCACGGCTTACCGCAGCGGAGGCCAGCAGGCATTCCGACCAATCTTCCGGTTCACCGGCCTCGCACAGCCAGGCGCTCAACAGCGGATGGGCATCTTCGCGTAAAGACAACCGGGAAAGCGGTAAGCAAACGTGCCCCTCGCCCGCCTCACGGCTAAGCAGAGCCGCCGCCAGCGTAACGGCAGGGTTGTCGTTTCCGGCAACCGCCAGCGCAAACTGAGCATCCAGAGGACGGAGCTGTTTTTGCTCTACGGCCTCCAGCAATCGTTTCTGGATTGTCATTGCATCTCCTCCAGAGCCGCACCGGCAAACAACTCGTCCATCAACGCGATCAATTCCCCATCGGGTCGGGTAGCGTAAATTCCCTGCTGCGGATTTTCACGGTCAACGCCACGCAGGAAGAGATAAATAACGCCGCCAAAATGGCGTTCATAATCGTAATCAGCAATGCGATGGCGCAGATAACGGTGCAGCGCCAGGGTATACAACTGATACTGCAGATCGTAACGGTGCGCCTGCATGGCTGAGGCCATTGCCTGCTGGGTATACGCAGAACTGTCTTCGCCCAGCCAGTTTGACTTGTAGTCGAGCAGGTAATAACGCCCCTGGTGGCGGAACACCAGGTCAATAAACCCTTTCAGCATGCCGCGTACCTGCATAAAGTCCAGCGGCGGGCAGCCAGCCGAAAGCGGATCGTATTGGCGGATCAACGCATCAAGTTGGCTGGCCATCAGCGGCTGCGAAATCGGCAGATAAAACTCCATCTCCACCTGTTTTTCACGCGCGGAAAGCTGACTCAAACTCACGCCGGTCTCGTTGAGAGGCGCCTGCAAAATGGCGTCCAACCATGCGGTCAAAACCGGCGTCCAGTGTGCATCATAACCGCCCAACGCCAGTTTTTCTTCGACCCAATGCGGCTCTACCGGTTGGGTGAAGTCGAGATCTTCAAACAGGCTATGCAAAAATGTACCCGGCGAAGCGCCGCGCGGAAACTGATGCGGCGTGAGTCCTGACTCTTCAATAACCTCACCGACGCCTGCGGCATCGATATCCAGTCGCGGGATCAGATCCTGCGCAATACCATGCCCACGCTGTTGCAGACCGGAATAGCTGGTCACGCGCCAGCCGTCACCAGGCGTACGCTGCAGTATTTTTGCATTCAACGTAGAACTGGCGGGCTGTGCAACCTGCCAGCGCTCACCGTCCGGTTTATTCGGCGTCAGGCAGGCGATATCCTCACCGCACAGCGCCTCAATAGCGCCACGCAGACCCGCGGCATCCATCGGCTCGCCTTTTTGCAGCAGGCGGCCAAGGGCACTCTGATGCACATCGGTATCCCCTTTCTTATCGCCCCGACGGCGTACCAACGGCGCCACGCCAAGGCTGCAGTGCCATACCGAACGGGTGAGCGCAACATAGAGCAAGCGCAAGTCTTCTGCCAGACGTTCCGCTTCGGCCAGCTCAACGCTCTCCGCGGCATCGCTGAGATCCAGCACCGCTTCAAAGGAGCTGCGATCGTGGTAGAAAGCCTGATCCTGGACGCGGAAATTAGTGATAAACGGCAACCAGACCAGCGGATATTCCAGCCCTTTCGATTTATGGATGGTGACGATTTTAACCAAATGCTTGTCGCTTTCGAGCCTGAGCTGCTGACTGGACGCATTGCTGTCGGGTTCAAGAATATGCTGAGATAGCCAGCGCACCAGCGCATGCTCGCTTTCCAGTTGCGATCCGGCTTCCTGGAGCAGTTCGCTGATATGTAAAATATCGGTCAGGCGGCGTTCGCCCCCCGCCGTCGCCAGCAGGTTTTCCGCAATATGGCGAGCGGACATCAGCGCGCGCAGCATGGGCATCACGCCGCGTTTATGCCAGATCTGACGATAGCCATCGAACTCCTCGACTACCGCATCCCAGGCATTTTCGTCGTTATTTAACGCTTCGAGATCCTGCGCATTCAGCCCCATCATTGAGGTTGCCAGCGCGCTACGCAGCGTGTTCTCACGCTCCGGCGTCATCACCGCTTGCAGCACCCACAGCAGTTCCTGCGCTTCCAGCGTTTCAAACACGCTGTCACGGTTGGAGAGATAAACAGAGGGAATGGCCAGTTGCGTCAGCGCATCGCGGACCAGCGCCGCCTCCTGGCGGCTACGAACCAGTATGCTGATGTCCGAGGCGCGTACCGGCCTGGACGTTTTACCGCTGACCAGTTGCGCAGCGCCAGAATACCCGGCCTTAAGCCAGTCGCGAATTTGCGTGGCGCACACCTGCGCCATGTAGTTCTGATAGTCGCCTACGCCACAGCTTTCCCCTTCCATCAGCCACATACTCATGGCTGGCTGCGTTTCACCGTGTAAAACAAACTGAAGCGACTGGTTTTTCTCTGCGGATTTTACCGGGCTGAAGGGGATGTCGCGGAACATAAAGGCGTCGTTCATCTGGCTGAAAATCGTATTCACACTATTGACCATGCCAGGAGCCGAACGCCAGTTAGTATCGAGTGTATAGTGCGCGCTGACTTCACTACGCGCCTTCATGTAGGTAAAGATATCCGCGCCGCGAAAGGCGTAAATTGCCTGTTTCGGATCGCCAATCAGCAGCAGCGCGGTGTCCGGTTGATGCTGCCAGATACGGCGGAAAATACGGTATTGCTGCGGGTCGGTATCCTGGAACTCATCAATCATCGCGACCGGAAAACGGGTACGAATAGCCGTCGCCAGCGCATCGCCGCTTTCACTGCGCAACGCCGCATCCAGACGGCTGAGCATATCGTCAAAACCCAGCTCGCCGCGGCGGCGTTTCTCCTCGGCAACCGCCGCGCGGATCTCCGCCAGCGCCCGGGTGATCACCAGATCGCGCAGGGTTAACGGTTCGCTAAGCAGTTCATCAATAGCGACGAAAAGCGGGTGCTGAGGCGTTATCCCGCCCGCTTTGGTTCGCTCTTCCAAAAAGCGCTGGGAGAATTTCTCCAGTGCATCAGGCAGCTGATAGCTTTGGGTTTCTTCCTGCGCCCATGCGCTGATCTTTTCGATCCACTTACCCTGGTTAGCGCGATTAAATTTACGCCGGTCGATCCCGGATGCTTCCAGCAGGCCATCCAGCTCATCAACAGAATCACGCCATTGCTGCTTGATCTGGTTAATGCGTGCGAGAATTTGTTCATGCCGGGAGGCCAGCGTTTCGTCATCAGACGGTGGGGCCTTGATAACCGGCGCTTCCCCCTGTAGATAGCGATCGATATCTCTCAGCAGCGCCTGCGGTCCTTTCCACGTTTCAAAAACCACCTGCGCAATGTCGCGGGGCAGCGGATAGCAGTGTCGACGCCAGAAGTCCGCACAGGCCTGATAGCGCAGCAGCGATTCATCTTCGATCAGTTGTTGCTCAAACAGCATGCCTGACTCAAAAGCGTTAAGGCTGAGCATACGCTGGCAAAAGCCGTGAATGGTAAACACCGCCGCTTCATCCATCTGTCTTTCTGCCAATAGCAGCCACTGGGCGGCCTGTTTTTTATCGGCGATTTCATCTAACAGACGGGCGTATAGCGGGTTATCGGTGGTTTCACGCAGGCAGGCAATACGCAGTTCATGGATGTTGCTACGAATTCGACCGCGCAGCTCTTCAGTAGCCGCCTCGGTGAAGGTGACCACTAACAGTTCTTCGACGGTCAGCGGACGGGGAAAGGCGGCAGAGCCGCCCAGTCCAAGCAGTAAACGTAAATACAGGGCGGCGATGGTAAAGGTTTTACCGGTGCCCGCAGAGGCTTCAATCAGGCGCTCGCCCGTCAGGGGCAAGCGGAGTGGATCAAGGGACTCAGCGGCATCATTCATTCTTATCACTCATCAGGGGTAAGGTTTGCTGCAACGCGCTGACGGTCTGCCACACTTTCCAGCCTTCCGGGTGCACATATTCTGCTTTCCCGTTCTGACTGCCGGAAACCTGTGACAGTATCGCCATGCCTTGCGGCTCAACCACCGCCTGATGGAAGAAGTCGGCAAGCTTTTGCGGCGTCAGCAGTTTAATCTGAGCCACGATTTTATCACGTGAATCGAAGCGCATATTGCCGCGATCAAAATCTTTGCTTAACTGCGAGGCTTCTGCCCCCAGCGTTTGCGGGGCCTGGAGCATTTGCGCAATAATCGCCTGCTGAATTTGTGCGAACTCATCAGCTTTCATCGCCCGCAGCTTCGCTTCCGCCGTGGGGAAAAATGCCTTATAGCGTTCCCAGAGATAGGACGGTTGCTTGTCGCTGCTTTGCAACAGGAAGCCCATTCCCCACTGGCGGCCAACGCTCATTGGGAAAGCAAAGACGGCGTAGCCTAATTGCTCTTCAGTACGCAGTTGATTGTAGAACCACGGTTGAACAATCTGCCCTAACATGGCGCTATAGGCTGAACTGGTGTACTCATCGTATCCAGTTGGCACAAATACCGCCGCCAGCGCGGAATCCGTACTACTTCCCGCTTTTTCAAAGATGACAGACTGCTTCTTGTCTACCACAACATCTTTGTTTCGGCACCACTGTGAGCCGCTCGCACCAAGCTGCTTCTGGATATCCCGCGCCATGGTTTTCGCCTGAGCTTCGCTCATATTACCGACCACCAGGAATTCGGGACGCGCCCCGGTTTTCAAGGCGTCGCGATAGGCCATTACCTCTTTCAGGGTGATGGAAGTCAGTAACTTACGGCGCTCATCGCGTGAGAAGTACGGTACCTGAGACAGCATCTGAACCGGCATGATCGCCTGATCGTAGGCTTTGCCTTTCTCCGCCGAGTCCATCATCTGGGCGTACCAGGATTTCGCCTGTTCCAGCTGTTCATCTGTTGAGGTGTAACTGAAATAACCGCTCAGCAGCGCCTGGAAAAGCTGCGGCAAACGCTGAGTATAGCCGTTGGCGTTAAGCATCAGGCCGTTATTCGCGTTAGTAGAAAAACCAATACCTCCCACTGCGGCCTGGTTACTTAACTGGTCGAGTGCAATACCCGCCAGATAATCGTTCAGGGCGAATAAGACCTGATTGCGGGCGCTGTCCATCGCTTTCGGGTTACGCAGTATCACGCTGACATCAACCTTTGGCTCGCTGGCAAAATACTGGCTCGGCGCATACACCACGCGTAAATCCGGCTCATCAACGATCAGTTCCGGGTGAGCGTATTTTTTATCCGCCTTAATCAGCGTGAAATCATCAGGAATATAGGGGTTCAACTCCGGTAATGACAACGCAATGCCCTGCGCTTTTTGCTGCCAGTCGGCAAAGGTTTTGTCGCTGATTTTATCTACCTGATAAGGCGCATCGACAAAGTAAGCAGTTTTATTATGCGGCTCTTTCGCGCTGATATACCAGATACGCGCATTCTGCGGCGTCATCATTGCCAGACGTTGCTCAACGGCTTTGGCATCGTACTGGTCGGCAATATTCACCGCATCCAGAGTATGCTCGACGGGAACGCGGATCATGGTATCCGCCAGCCATTCAACGTAGTCCATATCACGGGTGATAGAGGGATAACGAAAATCGAGATCCAGCACGTGCGCCAGTTCGTCAAAATAGCGTTTATCGATACCTTTTTCACGTAACAGGTTGAGATAGCTAAAGATTGCAGCAACAACTTCATCGCGATTCGCCAGCCCTTTGTCGGTTAACGTCGCGGAAATGGCTAACACGCCGCTATTCCCATTGACCACCGGATCGGAGTCCGCACGAATACCTTCAACCAGCCCCTGCTTTTGCAACCAGTCAGACAATGTGCCCGGACTACGATTGCCAATCAGGTAGGTCACCAGCTCATCGGTTTTACTGCGGAACTGCGCGCTATTGTTATCAATACGAAACTCAACGCGCAGCACTTTACGCGGCATTGCCGGAACATAGTGGATGATGACGCCCTTTTGCGCGTCGGTGACAACCGGGACGGTTATTTCCGGTTTTTCGATATTTCTGTTTGGCACGCGACCAAAGGTGTCAGCCGCTATCCGCGCCAGCTCTGGCAATGGTTTATTGCTATAAATCACCGCCTTCATCAGGTTCGCGGAGTAGTACTTTTCATGAAATTTGTGTAACGCCTGTACCACCGGATTACCCGGTTTATCGCTTAATGTTTCCAGATTTCCACCGGAGAAGCGCGAACCAGGGTGCCCCGGGTTAATAGTCTCCGCACTCACCTGCGCCATACGCATCCCGTCTCGGGTACGCGCCAGCGTCAGCTCGGAGTTAACCGCGTTACGCTCGCGATCGGCATATTTTTTATCCAGTAACGGATCGGCAATAGCGTCTGCCAGGCGATCTACCGCCCCCACCAGCGCGTCGTTTTCAACCTCAAGATAGAAAGCCGTACGATAAGGCGCGGTGCTGGCATTATGGCTGCCGCCGTGCATTTTCAGGAATTCAGACAGGCTGTCCGGCTGCGGGTATTTTTTCGACCCCATCAGACACATGTGTTCGAGATAATGCGCCAGCCCCTGATGATCGTCCGGATCTTCCAGCGAACCCACGGGGACCACCAGTGCAGAAAGGGATTTCACGGCCTGCGGATCGGATACCAGCAATACGACCATACCGTTATCAAGGCGCACGGCCTGATACTGACGGGTGTCTTTATCGCTTTTACGGATGGTTTCAGCTAAAGGCTGCCAACCGGTATCAGCCTGACTTACGGGAACCCAAAGGGCGACGAACAACAGTAATGCGCTAAACCAGGTGCTGCGGGGCATTCACAAACCTCATCATTAACGTATTCACCTGTTCACTGCAAACAACGCATTAAGCGTGGTCTGAACAGGGCAAGACTCTGTGCTGAACGCGTCAGCCTCTTCTCTTTGTAAGAATCAGTCCGTGACAGAAAGCGCATCATAGTGGAAGCCATCAAATTGCGCAATTTTTATACAATCATCACGACTGATTAAATCGAAAAATCGGTAACAGGTAACGCTGAGACTGTAAAACAATGGTCTCCAGCGTATCAGCATCCAGTTGACGCCACAGACGTTGATACCAGATGTCATCACCTTCACCGCGTACCATCATGTTGCCTTCATAGGCCTGCAGAAACTTACTGCGCGCTTTTTGCAACGTATCATCGTCATCTAACATGGCATCATTTACGGCGTCATAACAGGTTTTTATCCACGCCCCACCACTTTCCGGTAATACCAGTAGCGGCGATGACATGCCTTCCCGATATCCCTCAATAAGTTGCGACAGATACTGTAACGCCTGTTCGGCCTCCAGTGGAGGGAAACGCCACTCGCCGTCTTTGCGTAAGAACAACCGGCTTTCTCCCGTACCGCCACTCGCACAATAGACAAGATGTTCCAGCCAAAGTTGCACACCCTGCGCAATGCTGATCAAAGATGGGCGCCAGCGCAACAAACCGTCCTCTTGTACCTGCGGCAACCAACCGGTGATTTGCACGCCGTTACAGGTAAGATCGATTTCCATGCTCTGACAAGGCTGACGACAGGCGATAATGCGTTCAGCCAGCGTCTGCATCTCCTGACGCTGCGTATCCCACAGAATTTCACCAAATGGCCCATAGGGAAGCGCACCCGCCGCACGAAAACGGCGAAACAGTCGTTCAGCGTCGTTCTCTTCAACCAGGGTATTAAGCAACTGCTGATTAAGCTGATAGCGGCTGAGCCCTTCGAGGATAAAGGGTTCTGTTTCCGGGATTTCGCTCTCTTCAGAGCGGAAATTTACCCTCAGGCGCATCTGGAAAAACGCCCGCACCGGATGAGCCCAAAAGCGTTGCAGCGTTTCCAGCGTCAGGGTTTCAGGCATTGTAAAGGGGAGCGGCTGGACAAAATCCGTGTGCGCTTTGCCTGACAGACTTGCCGCTGGCAACCACTCTCGAGCATAACTTTGCTGCTCACCTGGCAGATAGTTTTGTGCATCAAAGGGCATACGGGTATGTAAACGGGTAATGTGCGCTTTTACTTTCGCTTCACTTTGATCGCTAGTGAGTAATTCATCGCCCGGCAAATAGTGGCTTTGCCCAATGTAATCCATAAGTTCCTGCACCAGCACCGACGGGAAGCGCTCACTGTTATCCTGGATTGAGCGGCCGATATAGCTGATATAGAGCGTTTGTTGCGCCGAAATCAGGGCTTCGAGGAACAGATAGCGGTCATCATCACGGCGGCTTCGGTCACCACGCCTCGGTTTTTGGCTCATCAGATCAAATCCCAGCGGCGCAAGCTGGCGCGGATAAACGCCATCGTTCATGCCCAACAGGCACACCACTTTGAAAGGGATAGAGCGCATCGGCATCAGCGTACAGATATTGACAGGCCCTGCCAGGAAACGCTGGCTGATGCGCTCCTGGTCAAGACGCTGCGCCAGTTCGTCACGTAACAGAGACAGCGGTATGGCCTCGCCATACTCGGCCCCCAAACCTTCAGTGATAATGGCCTGCCACTGCTGTTCAATCAGCGTCATCGCCGCTTCGGTGTCCGCGTCCGGCAGGAAGAAATCATTAAGCATGTCCCGGCAAACGGGTAACCACTCTTCCAGCGGGCGTTCCTGTGCTAACCCTCTGCGCCAGATGTTTAGCTGCATCAGCAACGAGGCCAAATGCCCGACTAACTCGGCAATCAAACCACTGGACTCATCATAGGGCAATACCGACTGCCACTCCCCCTGTGCGCTTTCCATCGCATAGCCCAGCAGCATACGTGTTAAACCAAATTGCCAGGTATGCTGGCCAGTTGGAGGAAGCGCGAGTTCGCGCACGTTGTCGTCGTCAATGCCCCAGCGAATTCCAGATTCATTGACCCACAAACGAAGATAGCGCAACCCTTCTTCATTGATGTTGAAACGCGCAGCCAGCACAGGCACATCCAGTAATGCCAGCACATCCTCCGAAACAAAGCGGCTGTCCGGTAGCGAAAGCAGGCTAATAAACGCCTGTAAGACGGGATGAGACTGACGTGCCCGGCGATCGGAAATAGCATACGGCAGGTAACGATCGGCCGGTGCACTGCCAAAGACAGCCTGAATAAATGGACTGTAGCTGCCAATATCCGCCACCATCACGATGATGTCGCGCGGCGTCAGCGTTGGGTCCGCTTCCAGCATTGCCAGCAACCGGTCGTGGAGTATTTCCACTTCGCGTTGTGGGCTATGACAGACATGAAACGTCACACTAGTATCATTCGGCTCAAGCAACCGTTTATTGTCGCTACGCGAATACTCCTCCAGGCTGACTCCTGCCACCGCATGGTTTTCGAGTTCCAGAATATCCGCTTGAATATTATGCAAAAGATTGTCAGGAGTAATGTCGACAAACGCATCCAGCTCCTGGCTGTTTTCCAATTCCGAAAGCAGATATATGTAGTCACGCCCTAGTTTTCCCCATGAGGCCAACATCGGATTCCCCACATCCTGCTCACCATCGCTGTTAAACAGTCCTTCAGCATTCTGACTATCGCGAAACAGCGGTAAATGTCGTTCTTCAAAGCTATGCCTACGCTGACGCGCCAACAGTTTAGCCAGATAAGCGGGGTCTTTAATATCCCCCCAGTAGTAACGACAGGGATTGGTAAAAAGCAGATGAATATCAATGTGCTTACCCAGCGCTTGTAATGCCTGCAGATACACGGGCGGTAGCGCGGAGATACCACAAATAAAGACGCGCGAGGGCAAGCCTTGTGGGCAGTCAGACGTATTCTCCAGGGTCTGAATAAACCGCTGATATAAATTGGCACGATGCCAGCCTGGCTGTCCCAGTTCAGCCGTGTATTCCACCAGTGCTTTCCACAATGGCGCTTGCCAGGCCTGAGCATCTCCTAGCCCTTCCACCTGCAGCCCCACCTCCCACTGCGTCAGCCATTCAGGACGGTAGACTAAATACTGGTCGAACAGATCCGCAGCGCGTGATGAAAGCTGAAACAGCTTACGTTTGTCTGTGTCGTCGGTGAGATAGTGGCGTAGCAGTGCGAAATCGTCGTTATCCAGCAATTGAGGTAGCAGCGTCATCAGCTTCCAGCTCATGCTCTGTTTGCTAAATGCGCTCTCTTTTGGGATATCCGGCAATACACGCACAAACATATCCCAGATAAAACTCGCTGGCAGCGGGAAATCAATGTTAGCGGCAATACCAAACTTCTGTGCCAGAGTCATTTGCAACCACTGCGCCATACCGGTGCTTTGAACCAGGATCATCTCGGGTTCAAAGGGGTCGTCCAGCCGCTCGCGCTCAACGATATATTCCATCAACGCTTCCAGCACATCCAGACGATTGGAGTGGTAGACCCTTAACATAGCAACTCCTGACTACTGACGATTTGGGCAGTGCAGTCGTGTCATCTGACCCTGCCTGCCCAGAGGGGAAGTAATTTTAACATTGATGCTGACACATCCCGCTATCGTTGTCTGCATTCGGTTAATTTGCCAGTTTAAAGGTGGTGAATACATATGCAACTGCGTTTGCTGCCAGGCGTGATGCCACAATTGTTGATACTGGCTTCTGACTAAAAAGCTTTTCATCAGCGCCCGCTGATATCCGGAAAGCGCGGTCACGATCATAATCATCAGCACCATTGCCAGCATCACTTCCGGCAGGCTAAAACCACGCTGTCTGTTCAGGGTATCAGACATAACGCCAGCACCTTTAACGGGCAGAAATCGCTCCAGCCATGCGCTGAGAATTCGATAGTACCCTCGATAATCATCCCCTGACGCCATAGCGATATACCTTCATATTGCGCAATAAGCAGCACAAGATCGTCGTCGAGCACACGCAGGCAGACTGTCGCACCCTGTGTGGAATAGCGTCGACACTGCGTTGCCATCTGCAAACTCCAGGGCTGCATACGTGCCCATTCCATGGCGGATTGCACCACTGCCTGATGTTGTAGCGACTGGCTTTCCGTTGCCACCCGCGACGCAAAACTCGCCTCCTGTCGGCTTACGCCTTGCAGCAACAGACTGCCAAGTACCAGGAGTAAAAGCACCATTGCAAGCGATGAAACACCTCGCTCACGGTTCACAGGTTGAATCCTGTGACGTCATAGAATACCTCAATGACCTTTTGAGGTTCGGCGTTGCTTCTCCCGCGCAGGTGCAACGAAAGCACTGGCGCAAATCCGCTGATATTCAGGCGCTCCACCTGAAATACCTCAATCTGAATAGAATCCGGATCGGTCATTTTATCCCAACCTTTTCCCACGCAGGTTGTTGCGCCACGCAAGGTTTCCAGCACCTTATCTTGAACACGAAATCCAACGGCATCGGCCTCCTTTGCCGGAATATCGTCCCAGACACCGTTGCTGTTGGCATCCCAGCGTGCAATGACACAGTCTCCCGCGGCTGATATCATCAGCCCTTCTCCGATACAGTTTCCCCGACAATAGCCAGCCCGCTGGAGATGCTTCGCCACGGTATAGATCCGCTGCCAGAGCTCATCTTCAAGCACTAGCTGACGAGTGTTCTGCAAAATTTCTCGCTGCAGCGCAGGTAAAAATCGCGCAGCGCTGAGGAGTAAAATGCTGCTTATCACCATAGCGATAAGCACCTCAAGCAGTGAAAAGCCACGTTCACTTACCGACATTGATCCGCCTCACCGCGTTCGCAAAGCCTGATTCGTCCCCAACCAGACACCACCACACGCCATTCACCTGAAGAATTCCTCAGGTAGATATGCCCGGCCCATGCGGTATTACGTAGGCCAAAAAAAGCCAGTGACGGTGTTATCTCTGCCATCTCGACATCAGCCCAGAGTGGCGTAAAAATCAACGGTGAAACCGGCTGACACGAAGTTTGTGACGTCGCTGAGCTTACCAGACACCATGTTCCTCCTTCGCGGAGCACGTTGATGACGTGATCACGATTACGCCAGTTAGCATCTTCGCGCAATTGCAGCAGGTAATCCCGCACCTGGCTGGCTGTTTGCCATAACCGCTGCTGTTGTTGCCAGCGCTGCCAACCGTACAACCCCGATGCGCCAAGCGCCGCGACAATCAGCATTGCAATCAGGGTTTCGAGAAGCGTGTAGCCTTGTTGTTTTTTCATGTCGCCAGTATGGCGTGAGAGAAATTAATAACGAGGAGGAAATTCAGCTTCTTCGGCAAGCTACGGAGAATATTTATCGCATTACATCACGTTGCAAAATTTCAGGAATCAACGCCGCAGAATAGAATGTAAGGCAAAAAAAAACCGACGCATAAGGCGCCGGTTGTGACAGGATTAGCCTCGATCAGATAGCGACCGGCGCTTTAATGCCTGGGTGCGGATCGTAACCCTCAATTTCGAAGTCGTCGAAACGATAGTCGAAAATTGAATCAGGTTTACGCTTGATAACCAGCTTCGGCAGCGCACGTGGCTCACGGCTAAGCTGCAGATGTGTTTGATCCATATGGTTGCTGTACAGGTGCGTGTCACCGCCTGTCCAGACAAAATCACCGACTTCAAGATCGCACTGCTGCGCCATCATGTGAACCAGCAAGGCGTAGCTGGCGATGTTGAACGGCAGACCGAGGAACACATCGCATGAACGCTGATACAGTTGGCAAGAGAGTTTGCCATCCGCCACGTAGAACTGGAAGAACGCATGACACGGTGCCAACGCCATCTTATCCAGTTCGCCTACGTTCCACGCGGAAACGATAATACGACGGGAATCCGGGTCGTTTTTCAACTGGTTCAGCACCGTCGTGATCTGGTCGATATGGCGGCCATCCGGTGTTGGCCATGCACGCCACTGTTTACCGTACACCGGACCTAAATTACCGTTCTCATCAGCCCATTCATCCCAGATTGAGACGTTGTTTTCATGCAGGTAGGCAACGTTGGTGTCGCCCTGCAAAAACCACAACAGCTCATGGATGATCGAGCGTAAATGGCAGCGTTTAGTCGTAACCAGCGGGAACCCTTCCTGCAGATTAAAACGCATCTGATGACCAAAAATGGAAAGCGTTCCGGTTCCGGTGCGGTCGTTTTTCTGTGTGCCTTCATCCAGCACTTTTTGCATCAGTTCTAAATACTGTTTCATGGTTCCTCAGGAAACGTGTTGCTGCGGGCTGCGACGGTACGCCCAAACCATCATAATAATACCTGCGACAATCATCGGGATAGACAGGATCTGCCCCATGCTGATGTACTGGACCCATGTGCCGGTAAACTGCGCATCCGGCTGGCGGAAGAATTCGACGATAATACGAAACGCGCCATAGCCAATCAGGAACAGACCGGAAACCGAGCCCATCGGACGAGGTTTGCGAATAAACAGGTTAAGAATGATAAACAGCACAACCCCTTCCAGCGCCATCTCATAAAGCTGTGAGGCATGGCGAGGCAAAGAGCCGTATGTGTCAAAAATAGACTGCCACTGCGGATTGGTTTGCAGCAATAAAATATCTTCAGTGCGGGAGCCAGGGAACAGCATGGCGTACTTAAAGTTAGGGTCAACGCGTCCCCACAGTTCACCGTTGATAAAGTTACCCAGGCGGCCTGCGCCCAAACCAAACGGAATCAGTGGAGCAATAAAATCAGAGACCTGGAAGAATGTACGCTTGGTGCGTTTGGCGAAGATAATCATCACCAGAATCACCCCGATAAGCCCGCCATGGAAGGACATGCCCCCATCCCAGACGCGGAACAGATACAGCGGGTTATCAAGGAACAGCGGGAAGTTATAGAACAGCACGTAGCCAATACGCCCGCCGAGGAAGACCCCGAGGAAGCCTGCATAAAGTAAGTTTTCTACTTCGTTTTTGGTCCAGCCACTGCCCGGGCGATTAGCCCGGCGCGTCGCCAGCCACATCGCGAAAATAAACCCCACCAGATACATCATGCCGTACCAGTGAAGCGCGACGGGTCCAATTGAGAAAATGACCGGATCGAAATCCGGAAAATGCAGATAGCTACTGGTCATCTGTCACCACAAGTTCTTGTTATTTCGCTGAAGTCAGACAGCAATTGATAAGCGCGCCTGCATAATGCAGGCGCTCCAAAGGTGCGAATGATAGCACAAGGGGATCGCAGCGGATGCCGGGAAGATGTAAAAGATCTGTATAGGTAATCTTTACCCCCCGTATTGCCTGATGGCGCTACGCTTATCAGGCCTATAATCCTCCGCGAATCAATCCTCCCATGCCACGGCGCTCCATAAAGGCCGCCACCTGATGGCGTACTTCCGTCGCCAGTTGCGCTTCCAGGCTGCGCTGCGCCAGCGTTTGCGCTTCGTCAAAATCGATATGGCGCAGCAGGTATTTCACACGTGCTACAGAACGCCCGTTCATTGACAAATGGCGAAAACCCAGGCCTATCAGAATGGCTACACACATCGGGTCGCCCGCCATTTCACCGCATAAGCGCAAATCGATACCGCTTCTTTCGGCTTCCTGCGCAATCATCGCCAGCGCGCGTAACATCCCCGGATGCAGACTGTCATAAATGCTGGCTACCCGTGTGTTGTTACGATCGACGGCCAGTATGTACTGGGTAAGATCGTTGGTTCCGACCGAGATAAAGTCAATCCGGTTTGTCAGATGCGGCAGCATGAACACCATCGACGGAACTTCCAGCATGATGCCAATGCGCGGTTTCGGGATCTCGTAGCCGATCATCTCTTCCACTTCGCGTCCGGCACGTTCAATCAAACGTCGCGCTTCGTCCACTTCATCAATGCTGGTTACCATCGGTAGCAAAATGCTGAGGTTGCCGGTTGCCGCGTTGGCACGCAGCATGGCGCGAACCTGGATCAAAAAGATCTCTGGCTGATCGAGCGTTATGCGGATCCCTCGCCAGCCAAGGCACGGGTTCTCTTCACTGATGGGCATGTAGGGCAGTTGTTTATCGGCACCGACATCCAGCGTACGTAGGGTCACCGGCTTGTCGTTAAACATTTGCAGCATGCCCTGATACTGCGCAACCTGTTCTTCTTCCGAAGGAAAACCGCTTTGCAGCATGAACGGGATTTCGGTGCGATACAGGCCAATACCGTCGATCCTGCTACCCAGCTTTTCTTCATGTTCCGGGCTGAGACCCGCATTGAGCATCACCTTCACGCGCTCGCCGCTTTTCAACTGTGCTGGCTGGTTGACGTCGTCTTCCGCCAGGCGGCTCAGCTCAATTTCTTCACTGATAAGACGCTGGTATTCCTGAATCAATACCGGTTCCGGATCAACCAGCAGTTCACCGCGATAACCGTCCACCACCAACGTGCGGCGGTGCAACACAGACGGCTGGATATCGGCCCCCATAACGGTAGGGATACCCAGCGCACGAACCATAATCGCCGCGTGAGAGTTGGCGGCACCATCCCTGACGACAACCCCTACCAACCGGTCCTGGGGAAGTTCCGCCAGCGTAGTGGCAGACAGCTCATCCGCCACCAGCACGAAACGTTCCGGCCAGGCATTCGGCCCCTGAACAGAGTCGTCAAGATGGAACAGCAGACGCTGCCCCAACGCGCGCAAATCCCCGGCGCGTTCTTTGAGATAGTTATCGCTTAGCGCGGCAAACTGTTCGGCAAACTTCTCGATGATCGTTTTAACCGCCCACTCGGCCACCGAGCCGTTATCCACTTCCGCGAACAACTCGCGGCGCAGACGGGTATCGGAGAGCAGGTGCGAATAGAGATCAAAAATTGCCGCCGTCTCTTTCTGTGCCCCGGCAGCAAAACGCTTACTGTAGCGGCGAAATTCATTTGCGGCTTCTTCCAGTGCGCCAGTCAGACGTTCACGCTCAAGCACTGGATCCAACGTTGAAGCCTGATACACCTGTTCCATCAG
Source organism: Citrobacter sp. RHBSTW-00029 (assembly GCF_014104295.1). NCBI lineage: Bacteria > Pseudomonadati > Pseudomonadota > Gammaproteobacteria > Enterobacterales > Enterobacteriaceae > Citrobacter > Citrobacter sp. RHBSTW-00029. The sequence goes on along the minus strand of NZ_JABXRT010000001.1, from coordinate 280,920 downwards.
CGGTAACGTGGCATCCTGCCAGCCTTCAGCGATCGCCACGCCGGGGGCGGCAGGCAATGCGCGGATACGCGTTTGCCGGTATTGCCCAAATAGCGCGGTTAACTGCGACTGAGACAGAATAGCGGCCATTTGTGTGGCAAGCGTGACCAGAAAAGATTCTTCGCTTTCGTCGTACTGGCGCAACTCACGTTGCTGTACCACCAGGACGCCTAATAACTGGCGTCGCTGGATGATCGGTACGCCTAAGAACGCACGAAAGCGTTCTTCTTTCACCGAAGGAATATATTTAAAGCTGGGGTGTTTTTGCGCATCGGCAAGGTTGATAGGTTCCGCCAGCCTGCCAACCAGGCCAACGATCCCTTCATCAAACGCCAGTGCAACAGTGCGACCGCGTGGTTTTTTAAGTCCTCGGGTCGCCATCAGGTAATAACAGCGTCGGTCGTGATCGGCCAGGTAGACCGAGCAGACCTCTGTATCCATCGCAAGACAGATGTCAGTAACCAGAATATTCAACGCCTCATTGAGACGTGGGGCACTGGCCACCTTTTCGACTATTTCGCGCAGGCGGGTGAGCATAATTTGCGTAGCTTAACCTCTTTTACGTCTGTACGCAGGTGCGCTTTGCGGCTTAGGAGTGCTCTCCTGAAGCGCCATCACAACACTTGCGAATTCTTTCATCACCCTGCGATAGACATCGCGTTTAAATGACACCACCTGTCGAACCGGATACCAGTAACTCACCCAGCGCCAGCCGTCGAACTCAGGTGTACTGCTGGTTTGCATATTGATTTCAGCATCGCTACTGACCAACTGCAAAAGAAACCATTTTTGTTTCTGGCCGATACAAACCGGCTTTGTGTCCCAACGCACCAAACGTTTCGGTAACTTGTAACGCAACCAGTTACGAGTAGAAGCAAGGATCCGCACATCTTTACGACTCAGACCTACTTCTTCAAAGAGTTCCCGGTACATCGCCTGCTCTGCTGTCTCTCCTGCATTTATCCCGCCTTGCGGGAATTGCCAGGAGTGCTGACCAAATCGCCGGGCCCACATGACCTGCCCCTGGCGGTTACAAATTACTATCCCTACATTCGGGCGGTAGCCATCGTCATCAATCACCGGACTACCTCAACATAAACCTTATATACAAACGATTGTTTCACACTCCAGAGGGGCGGTAAACCACTCTGTTAAGGGCGCGATATTCTAATAACAATTGAATAACTCACAGCAAAGAGCCGAGTTATAAACAGAAGATATGCTACATAGGCGATTTTATTCACCTTTTCTGTGGATATAGTTGTGAAGAAGTACGGAATTACTATGGGAAAACCCGGAGCAGTCTGAATAAGACATCCGTCACACTCAAAAAATAGTCTTATATATTCATTAAGTTAAAAGCAACAACTGTAGCTAAACATGCAGAAATGTGATGCACGTCACGCATACGATCTTCGAGCTGATGAAAGATCGACCAGCGTTGGTTTTATCCACAGATTATGCCAATAAGTTAGGCACAATTTGTGTGAAAATTCGATTTTCGTCGCACGTCAAGGCTGTAAATTGAAACAGTAGTGGGGGTTTTTCACAGTTATCCCATCTTTCTGTGGATAACATGGTGTAAGATCCTGTTCATTGTCAGTGACCAGAATTGGAAAACCCGGTTTTCTGTTGCGCAACCCTTTACATCAAAATATAAAAACCACTATAAATCATGCAATTGGATAAAGCATGTGGAAAAAGATAAACTCTGTCCACACGGTATAAAATCATTGCTCATTTTTTAACCCAAGGGTAACCCTGATGCCAGAACTCCATCCATTGATTTCTCCGCCTGAATCCGAAGCCCAGTTGCTGCACCAGGCACGGCAACTTTCGGGCTACACGCTGGGAGAACTGTCGGCGATGGCAGGACTCGTCGCGCCAAAGGATCTGAAGCGGGACAAAGGCTGGATTGGCGTGCTGCTGGAAATTTGGCTTGGGGCCAGTGCGGGCAGTAAACCGGAGCAGGATTTTGCCGCGCTGGGTGTGGAGTTAAAAACGATCCCTGTAGATAGCCTTGGCAGACCGCTGGAAACGACCTTTGTCTGCGTGGCACCGTTAACCGGTAATACCGGCGTGACCTGGGAAACCAGCCATGTTCGACACAAGCTTAAACGCGTGTTGTGGATACCCGTAGAAGGTGAACGCAGCATCCCTGTGGCTGAACGGCGCGTTGGCTCTCCGTTGCTGTGGAGTCCGAATGAAGAGGAAGATCGACAACTGCGTCTGGACTGGGAAGAGTTGATGGACATGATAGTGCTAGGCCACGTCGAACGCATCACCGCTCGCCATGGGGAAGTGCTGCAACTGCGTCCTAAAGCCGCTAACGCCCGGGCGCTGACCGAGGCCATTGGCGCCCATGGCGAACCGATCCTGACTCTGCCCCGCGGGTTTTACCTGAAAAAGAACTTCACTCGCGCATTGCTGGAACGGCATTTTCTATTCCAGGCTCAATAACACACCCTGACCTTTCGCCCGTCGCGTTACGCGCCTATAATTACCGCTTCTTTTTTTTGGCAGGACTTTGTTTGATGTTATTTGCATGGATAACCGATCCTAACGCCTGGCTGGCGCTCGGTACGCTGACGCTGCTGGAGATCGTTCTCGGGATCGACAATATTATTTTCCTTTCTCTGGTTGTAGCAAAACTCCCAACAGCACAACGCAATCATGCCCGACGAATCGGGCTGGCGGCAGCGATGGTGATGCGTCTGGCGCTGCTGGCATCCATCGCCTGGGTAACGCGGCTCACTAACCCGTTATTCGAACTGTTTGGCGAGGCGATTTCAGCGCGCGATCTGATCCTTCTGCTCGGCGGATTGTTCCTGATCTGGAAAGCGAGTAAAGAGATCCACGAATCCATTGAGGGCGAAGAGGAAGGGCTGAAAACCCGCGTCTCTTCTTTCCTGGGCGCGATTGTGCAGATCATGCTGTTGGATATTATCTTCAGTCTGGACTCAGTAATCACCGCAGTAGGCTTGTCCGATCATCTGTTTATTATGATGGCAGCCGTCGTGATTGCCGTGGGCGTAATGATGTTTGCAGCCCGCCCAATCGGTGAGTTTGTTGATCGTCACCCTTCGGTAAAAATGCTGGCACTCTCTTTCCTGATACTGGTTGGCTTCACGCTAATCCTGGAAAGCTTCGATGTCCATGTTCCGAAAGGATACATTTACTTCGCTATGTTCTTCTCTATCGCTGTAGAGACCCTGAACCTGTGGCGCAATAAAAAAAATCCACTCTGACTGACACTATCGCTCCCCCCATGGGGAGCGAATACTCCCCGCGCACCTTCCTTCTCTCACAGATTAAGATTTTACTGCTTTCGCCCTGCACAACTTCGCGTTATTACTAAACTAGTGTCAGACGCAGGCCATGTGAGGATAAGCAGATGAAAAAATGGGCAGTTTTAATTTCCGCCGTCGGGCTGGCTTTTGCCGTTTCCGGATGCAGCAGTGATTATGTGATGGCAACAAAAGATGGTCGAATGATCCTGACCGATGGTAAACCAGAAATTGACGATGATACCGGTCTGGTGAGTTACCACGATCAGCAAGGCAATGCGATGCAAATTAACCGCGACGAAGTCTCTCAAATCATTGAGCGTTGATGGTTAAGGTCAGCAACGCGCTGGCCTTAACAATTTTGCTTCCCTTTTTCCCTTCCCTCAGCCATTTTTATAATCCTTATGTCGTGATTATAAAAAGGAAACGGCTATGCAATATCACCGTATACCCCACAGCTCGCTGGAAGTCAGTACACTGGGGCTGGGCACAATGACGTTTGGTGAACAAAACAGCGAAGCCGACGCACATGCACAGCTCGACTATGCCGTTGCACAAGGCATAAATTTAATCGACGTTGCCGAGATGTATCCGGTACCGCCTCGTCCAGAAACCCAGGGACTCACCGAAACTTACGTGGGCAACTGGCTCGCCAAACACGGCAGCCGCGAAAAGCTAATCGTGGCGTCGAAGGTCAGTGGACCATCACGTAACAACGACAGCGGCATTCGACCGAATCAGGCGCTGGATCGTAAAAACATCCGTGAGGCACTGCACGACAGTCTGAAAAGACTGCAGACCGATTATCTCGATCTCTATCAGGTCCACTGGCCGCAGCGTCCGACCAACTGCTTTGGTAAGCTGGGATATAGCTGGACGGACTCCGCGCCGGTCGTTTCCCTACTGGATACGCTGGACGCGCTGGCAGAGTTTCAGCGTGCAGGTAAGATTCGTTACATCGGTGTTTCCAACGAAACCGCGTTTGGCGTAATGCGTTATCTGCACCTGGCAGACAAACATGACCTGCCACGTATCGCCACTATCCAGAACCCGTACAGCCTGCTAAACCGCAGCTTTGAAGTTGGACTGGCCGAAGTGAGCCAGTATGAAGGCGTTGAGCTACTGGCCTACTCGTGCCTTGGTTTTGGCACCTTAACCGGTAAATACCTGAACGGTGCGAAACCTGCCGGCGCACGCAATACGCTGTTTAGCCGTTTTACGCGCTACAGCAGCGAACAAACGCAAAAAGCGGTAGCTGCCTATGTGGATATCGCCAAACGCCATAACCTCGATCCTGCGCAAATGGCGCTGGCATTCGTGCGTCGTCAGCCGTTTGTCGCCAGCACACTGCTGGGCGCCACGACGATGGAGCAGCTAAAAACCAACGTTGAAAGCCTGTATCTGGAATTGAGCGAGGAAGTGCTGGCAGAGATTGAAGCGGTGCATCAGGTGTATACCTATCCTGCACCTTAACAGTTAGCGCCTGATGGCGCTGCGCTTATCAGGCCTACAGACAGCGTTCCCTGTAGGCCTGGTTGCAACAGCATATAACAGACTAATGGCGGCGCTGCCAAATCCACAGCGCCGTAATCGCCAGGGCAAACAACGCACCAAATCCAACGCCAATGGCTACCGCAGGAATACCCACCAACACCGCCAGTGAGTAGATACCGAGCATCAGCAACATCGCGCTGTTTTCACCCAGGTTTTGCACCGCAATAGCGTTGCCCGCACCCACGCTTTTTTTGCCCCGCTCCTGCAGTAACGCATTCAGCGGCACCACAAAGAACCCACCACACACGCCGATAAGCAGCAGCAACGCGTAGGCCGGAAGCAGCGAATGTTGAAGAGAGAAAATCAGCACCACGACGCCGATCAGTATCCCTGCAGGCATACAGCGCGACACGGTTTCCAGCGTCACCAGTTTCGCAGCCGCCCCCGCGCCGACAACAATCCCGATAGCCACCATAGCGTTGAGATAGGTCGGTGTGGCGTTATCGGTAATGCCGAGCGCAACCGGCACCCACAGCACCAGAAGAAAACGCAGCGTGACGCCCGCGCCCCAAAACAGGCTGGTTCCTACCAACGAGAAACGTGTTTCACCGTTGCGCCACAGCGAGGAGGCGGCACAGAAAAAACTACGCGTCATTTTGCCCAGATGCCAGGACTGACCAGGGCGAGCCGCGGCCAGTTTCGGGATATACAGGTTAGCCACCACTGCGCCAGCATAGGCCAGCGCACAGGCGGAAAGCGCAGCAATCACATGCCAGTCGGCCAGCACACCGCCGGCAACAGAACCCAGCAAGATAGCGGCAATGGTTGACGCCTCCATCAGGCCATTCGCTTTCACCAGTTTGTCGCCGGTCGTCAACTCACCCAGGATGCCATACTTGGCCGGAGAATACGCCGCAGCGCCAATACCCACCAGCGTATACCCGAGAAATGGGTTAACGCCGAAACAGATACTCGCCGCGCCCAGCAGCTTGAGACCGTTGGCGAACATCATCACTCTGCCTTTGGCAAAGCTATCCGCCACCTGTCCAACAAACGGCGCAAACAAAATGTAAGCGCCCACAAACACCATTTGCAGGATTGGCTGGCTCCAGTCCGGGTAGAACTGCGCCTTGAGCAAAGCCAGGGTAGCAAACAACAACGCGTTATCGCCAAACGCTGACAAAAACTGCGCGGCGATAACGGACATCATCCCTTTTGACCAGATTGACGTGCTAGTGTGTACTGACTCACGCATGTTGTTTTTCCGGTTCATCGACCCAGTTTTTCAGTGTCACAAAATCTGGCTTACCGCTGCCGAGCAGAGGGAGTTGTTTCAGGTGGCGGATATCACGCGGTACGGCAAGCTCTGGAATGCCGTGGATGCGCGCATACTGGAGTAATCTGTCACGGGTCAGCTCGCTGTCGGTAGTAAACAGCACCAGCGCTTCCCCTTTATTGGCATCGCTCTTGATAGCCGTGGCATGCATTTTGTCAGCAGATACTGCCAGCGCCAGCTGTTCAACCATCTCCAGTGACACCATCTCACCGGCAATTTTGGCAAAGCGCTTGGCACGCCCTTGAATCTGTACAAAGCCATTTTCATCAAAGCGTACAACATCACCGGTGTCGTACCAGCCGTGTTCTATCTGACCCTGCGCATTTTCTGCGGTTGGGACTTCCAGTACACCTGGCTTTTCGACGCGCAGATAGCCGCTCATAATATTAGGGCCTTTCAGCTGTAAACGCCCACCATCTTCAATACCAGGAACCGCCAACAGTCGGGCATCCATACCAGGCAGAATGCGCCCTACCGTTCCCGATTTCGCCGCCATCGGTACGTTAATCGACACCACCGGCGCACACTCCGTCACGCCATAGCCTTCAAGAACGCGCAGGCCAAATTTCTCCTGCCACAACTGTTTCGTGCTGTCTTGCAGCTTTTCGGCTCCGGCAACAACATAGCGCAGACGGTGGAAATCGTACGGATGAGCAAACCGCGCATAATTGCCGAGGAACGTTGAGGTACCAAACAGTACGGTGCAGTTACGGTCATATACCAGCTCAGGAACGATGCGGTAATGCAGCGGACTAGGGTACAAAAACACTTCAGCACCGGTCAGCAACGGCGTGAATAACCCTACCGTCAGGCCAAAAGAGTGAAATAGCGGCAATGCTGACATAAAGCGATCGTCGGCAGTGAAATCGGCAATCGTCTTAATCTGCTCGACGTTCGCCAGAATGCTCTTATGGCTGTGTACGACACCTTTCGGGTGGCCTTCTGATCCTGAGGTAAAGAGGATCACCGCAGCTTCTTCCGGCTGCTGCTTCACCTGTGCCAGATGCGGCGCCAACAGATGAGAAAAAATCCACAGCTTATCGCCAAAGGTCACATCGGCCTTCAGATCTTCCAGATACACCCAGCGCACCTGGGTGAGCTGTTCCGGTAGGTGCCAGAGTTTGCCTTTATCGAGAAATTGTCGGGAAGTGAAGATCGTTTTGATTTCAGAGGCTGTAATGGCGCTGGTTAATCCCTTCACGCCCGCCGTATAGTTCATCATCGCCGGGATGCGTCGACGCGCAATGGCGCCAAAAATGACCGCCGCGCTGATCCCCGCATTTGGCAGCATCAGGCCGATTTTTTCACCTTCCGCGCTATATTTCTCCAGAATACGAGCCACAAAGAGTGTCTTCGTCAGCAGTTTGCGGTAGCTGTCCGGCGTAAAGTTAACATCTTCAATGCAGTTTTTGCCTGCGCCAAACCGGTATTTTGCCGCCAGCAGAGACTCGTATAACGTTTCACGCGGGCGGACGGCCATACGCGCTTCCATCATAATCTGGTGCAGCATTTCACCGGCGATTTTGCGGCGATCGCGAGCACGCGGCGCTTCCGGCATCGGCATTTGGGTCGGCGGCAGGATATGCAATTGAATACGCGGAAAAAATCGCTGTTTAACCAGACCTTTCAGGCGGCTAAAATGGGTCAGTTCCGCGCCTTCAATACGCACAGGCACCACCGTCGCCTTTGATTTTGCGGCAACGAACCCGGCACCGTCGTAGATTTTCATCAGTGAACCGGTGGTCGAAATACGTCCTTCCGGGAAAATAACCACCGGGCGCCCCTGCTCGACCAGGCGTACCAGATGTTTAATCGACATCGGTTTGGTTGGGTCTAGCGGTACGAAATCAATCAGTGGAGTGAGCCAGCGCATATACCATTGCTGGCTGATCGAGGTGTAAACGGCAAAAACGGGGCGAATCGGTAAAAAGAGCGCCAGCAGGATACCATCGATAAATGAGACATGGTTGGGCGTGATTAAGACGCGTTCTCCCCGTAGCGCGCTGACATCGCCCGTGACGCGAACACGAAACAGCACGCGAAACAGATTACGAAAAAAGCCAAATAGCATCTCAACTCCCTGTGCCATTAATTATATAAACATCAATGGTGGGAGAGTATACAAGTTGGGGAGTGGACGCGACAGGAAAGGGGTAAATTGAATCCGAAAAAAAACCTGCGCATCCGCGCAGGTTGGTGCAAGAGACAGGTACGAAGTGCGTACCGAATAATCTCACCAATCAATACCTCTGGGATCTTGATTGTGGTCGTCAGCAGCCAGATACGCCAGTGCGAAAACGCAAAGGAATGAACCCAAATGCAACGAGTTGTGTAAATTATCGGTTACTGTTACAGATAAGCTGAAGGTAAAAAAAAACCTGCGCATCTGCGCAGGCTGGTGTAATTCTAGTGATCAACCCGAAAGTTGATTTCACCTATCAATACCTCTGGGATCTCAACTCTAGCAATCTGCTCAGTTCCCTCACCAGCGAACAATCGCAACAGCACATCGCAAAGTGTAAGCAAAAATTAGCATTTTCTATTTTCTGTCTTACTTCGCTCGTGTGCGCTCACATTTGCGACGTTCTGACGGGCAATCTGCTTGAACAGCCAGCCATTTTCCGTAACACTGACGGAATGTAAGCGTTTACCCACAACAGGTACTATCATGGCGACCATAAAGGATGTAGCCCGACTAGCAGGTGTATCAGTCGCCACCGTTTCTCGAGTGATTAATGATTCCCCTAAAGCCAGCGAAGCATCGCGCCTGGCTGTAACGAGTGCAATGGAATCACTCAGCTACCACCCCAACGCCAATGCGCGTGCGCTGGCACAACAATCCACAGAGACCATCGGTCTGGTAGTTGGTGATGTGTCCGATCCATTCTTTGGGGCAATGGTTAAAGCTGTCGAGCAGGTGGCCTATAACACCGGTAATTTTTTGCTGATTGGCAACGGCTACCATAACGAACAGAAGGAACGACAGGCGATTGAACAGCTCATTCGCCACCGCTGCGCAGCCCTTGTTGTCCACGCAAAAATCATCCCGGATGCTGAGCTGGCATCACTAATGAAGCAAATCCCCGGCATGGTATTAATTAACCGAATTCTGCCAGGATTCGAACAACGCTGCGTTGCCCTTGATGACCGTTTCGGCGCATGGCTCGCGACCCGACACCTCATTCAACAGGGCCATACACGCATTGGCTATCTGTGCTCCAATCACACAATTTCAGATGCGGAAGATCGTCTGCAAGGCTATTACGACGCGCTGACAGAGAGCAATATACCGGTCAGCGATCGCCTGGTAACGTTTGGTGAACCGGATGAAAGCGGCGGTGAACAGGCTATGACCGAGTTACTTGGCCGTGGCAAAAACTTCACTGCGGTAGCCTGCTACAACGACTCAATGGCGGCTGGTGCCATGGGCGTATTAAATGATAACGGCATTGATGTACCGGGAGAAATCTCGCTGATTGGTTTTGATGATGTGCTGGTTTCCCGCTACGTGCGCCCGCGTCTGACCACGGTGCGCTATCCGATCGTGACGATGGCAACCCAGGCCGCCGAACTGGCGCTGGCGCTGGCCGAAAAACGCCCGGTCCCGGAAATCACTCACGTCTTTAACCCAACGCTGGTACGTCGGCATTCCGTTTCGGCGCTGACTGAGCCGGGAAATTCTTTGTCAAACGATTAATCAGGATTGCGTCATGACAACGATGTTAGACGTTTCACGACATGCTGGCGTATCGAAAGCGACCGTTTCACGCGTACTTAATGGTACGGGGCAGGTTAAAGAAAGCACGCGCCAGAAAGTCTTCAACGCCATGCAGGCATTAGATTATCGGCCTAATTTTTTAGCGCGCTCACTGGCAAACCGCACCAGCAACAGCATTGGTTTAGTGGTATCTACATTTGATGGATTCTACTTTGGTCGCCTGCTGCAACAGGCATCGCGCCAGACGGAGTCTCACGGTAAACAGCTGATTGTCACCGACGGCCATGACACACCAGAGCGTGAGCAGGAAGCCGTTCAAATGCTGGCCGACCGACAGTGCGACGCCATTATTCTCTACACCCGCTACATGAGCGAAAAGGCGATTATGTCGCTGATGAGCCGCATTGATATGCCATTGCTGGTCATTAACCGCGACGTCAGCCAGGCCCGCGACCGCGCGATTTTCTTTGAACAGGAAGACGCGGCGTTTCAGGCCGTCGATTACCTCATCTCGCAAGGACATCGTGATATTGCCTGCATCACCGTACCCGGCCATACGCCAACCGGTAAATCTCGGTTAATGGGGTATCGTAAGGCGCTGGAAAAAAACGGTATTCCCTGGGAACCTGCCAAGGTCAAATACGGTGATTCAACGATGACCAGAGGCTATGAAGCCTGTCGTGAACTGTTGGATGAAGGAGTGATATTCAGCGCGCTGTTCGCCTGTAACGATGACATGGCGTTAGGTGCATCGAAAGCATTACATCAGGCAGGACTAAAGATCCCCGAGGATGTTTCGTTGTTTGGTTTTGATGATGCGCCCAGCGCGAAATGGCTGGAGCCGGGGCTGTCTACCGTTTATCTGCCGATTGATACCATGATAACCACGGCAATCGACCAGGCTATCCGGCTGGCCAACGGCGAGAGCGTTGAGCCAATCCCACCGTTTACCGGCAAACTGGTACTACGTGACTCAGTAACGCTCGGGCCGTACTTTAAGTAATTAAATGCCGGATAGCGGCACAAGCACCTTATCCGGCCAACAGACCCCACAGTTAATTTCGTAGGCCGGATAAGCGTAGCGCCATCCGGCATTTCACAACGCTGTAATCAGATTAATTCCAGCGCTAACAGCTCATCAATGGTCTGGCGACGGCGAATCAGCCGCGCCACGCCGTTATCGAACAAAACCTCCGGCAGCAGAGGACGGCTATTGTAGTTTGACGACATTGACGCGCCGTACGCCCCGGTATCATGCAAGACCAAATAATCACCCGGCACCACCGCAGGCAACAGACGGGTTTCCACATTTCCGCCCTCCTGCTGGGTAAACACGTCGCCAGATTCGCACAGCGGCCCGGCCACCACGGTTTCCCGCTGCGGGATGTGTTCCAGAGAGCGACCATTTCCAGCCAGCGCGGAGATATGGTGATAGCTGCCGTACATCGCCGGGCGCATCAGATCGTTGAAGCCCGCATCGATCAGCACAAAGTGACGGCTGCCCATCTCTTTTACGCTGCGTACCTGTGCTACCAGCACGCCGGCTTCCGCGACCAGAAAACGACCCGGCTCTATCTCAAGCGCGACCGGGTGCCCAAGGTGTTTAGCAATCTGCTCACGCGCAGCGTTCCACAATCCAAAGTAGTGATCGGTATCGATCGCCTCTTCACCTTCGCGATACGGGATTGATAAACCGCCGCCCGCAGAGATCGCCTCCAGATCCTGATCAAATTCAACCACCTGGCGCACCATCGCACCGCACACCTGCTCAAGATGCGCGTAGTCCACACCGGAGCCAATATGCATATGAATCCCTACCAGCTTCAGCTTGTAGCGCTGAATCACCTCCAGCGCCGCGGGAAGATCGCTATACCAGATCCCGTGCTTGCTGTTTTCGCCGCCGGTATTGGTTTTCTGACTGTGTCCATGCCCAAAGCCAGGGTTTACGCGTAGCCACACGCGATGGCCCGGCGAGACCTGACCCAGTTGTTCCAGCATATCCACCGACCCGGCATTTACCGGAATGCGCAATTCACGCACCCGCGCAAGCGTCGCTTCATCAATCATATCGGCGGTAAAGACGATTTCATCTTTCCCCGGTACAAAACCTGCCGCTAGCGCACGTTCAATTTCGCCAAGCGAGACGGAATCAACCTTCACGCCCTGCTCGCGCATCAGGCGCAAAATATGAATATTCGAACATGCCTTCTGGGCAAAACGCACCACGTCAAACTGACTCAGTTTGGCTATCTGCGCGCGGATAATCTGCGCATCGTAAACCCATACCGGACAACCGAATTCGGCGGGCAGACGCAGCAGGTTATCTGCGGTCAGGTCAGTATCAGTGCTGTTGAGTGGACGTGGCATGGCGTGCTCCGGTATTGGCTTTTTTATGATTACGCCACAGCCCGAAGAGAATAAAAAATATCGTTTTATCGCTAGTCTATGCAAAAATGATATGGAATGTTTATTTGAGGATCGCCGATGCCTGCCGTTAACTTGCGCCACATTGAAATTTTTCACGCCATTATGACAGCAGGCAACCTGACGGAAGCCGCACGGATGCTGCACACGTCGCAGCCTACCGTCAGTCGCGAGCTGGCAAGATTTGAAAAAGTTCTGGGGTTAACACTGTTCGAACGTACGCGAGGCCGGCTGCATCCCACAGTGCAGGGGCTACGCCTGTTTGAAGAGGTGCAACGTTCGTGGTATGGCCTGGACAGAATTGTGAGCGCCGCAGAGAGCCTGCGTGAATTTCGTCAGGGTGAGCTGTCGATTGTCTGCCTGCCAGTGTTCTCACAGTCCTTTTTACCGCCGCTGCTGCAGCCATTTCTCGAGCGCTATCCGCAGGTCAATATTCAGATAGTGCCGCAGGAGTCGCCGCTGCTGGAAGAGTGGCTGTCGGCACAGCGCCACGATCTCGGGTTAACTGAGACCCTGCATACCCCCGCCGGGACTAAACGCACTGAATTACTGTCGCTGGATGAAGTTTGCGTGCTGCCACAGGGACATCCGCTGACCGGGAAAGCAGTATTAACACCGCAAGATTTTCAGGGGGAAAACTATATCAGCCTGTCGCGCACCGACAGTTATCGCCAGTTGCTGGATACCCTGTTTAATGATCATCAGGTCAAGCGCCGAATGGTCATAGAAACGCACAGTGCCGCATCAATTTGTGCGATGGTACGTGCCGGCGTGGGGATCTCGGTAGTGAACCCGCTGACCGCCCTGGATTACGCAGGCAGCGGGATTGTAATCCGGCGTTTTAGTGTTTCGGTGCCTTTTACCGTCAGCCTGATCCATCCACTGCATCGCCCGGCATCCGCGCTGGTTGATGCTTTTACAGCACATCTACAGGCCCATCTCCACCGGCTTACTGACCCGCTGGAGGCTATTTTGCAATCTCAGGTGAAAGCATAAACGTCACGGCATCCTGCGCATGGATCGCCGCGGTATCGAAGACCGGCAACGGGCTCATTTCAGTGGGAACCAGCAGGCCAATTTCGGTGCAGCCAAAGATCACCCCTTGTGCCCCCTGACGAGCCAGTCGCTCAATCACGCTCAGGTAATAATCGCGGGAAATTTCGCTAAATTCACCAAGGCACAGTTCCTCGAAAATAATCTGGTTTATTTTCTGTCGGTCGTCAGCGTCAGGGATTAGCGTGCTAATGCCAAATTCCATCTGTAAACGCCCACGATAGAAATCCTGTTCCATGGTGTAACGCGTGCCCAACAGCGCGACGTTACTCATCTTCTGTTGTTGTATGGCCCGACCTGTTGCATCGGCAATGTGCAAAAACGGGACATCGCAGGCCGTTTCAATGGCCTCGGCCACTTTATGCATAGTGTTGGTACACAGCACAATTCCCTCAGCTCCCGCTTGCTGTAACCCCACCGCTGCCTGCGCCAGGATCTCCCCTGCCCGCTGCCAGTCACCGTTCGACTGACACGCTTCAATCTCATGGAAATCGACGCTGTGCAGCAGAATTTTCGCAGAATGCAGACCGCCCAGATTCTGCTTAACCCCTTCATTAATCAGACGATAATAAGGAATAGTAGATTCCCAGCTCATTCCGCCTAACAGACCGATCGTTTTCATCATTTACCCTTATTCGTGGTTGTCCTCCCAGTGAACCAAAGATGTGATCAACTTTCCACATCTGCCGGCGCACATTTCCTTTTTTTATTTTCTGATATAAATTTAATGAAATAATGTTTCATTATATTGCAAGGATATCGAATGTTTATTTTTCATAAAGAAACCACGCTTGAAGATCTGGGTAACGGCGTTACCCGGCGTATTCTGGCTCACGATGGCAAAATGATGGCCGTGGAAGTCAATTTCGAGCAGGGCGCAGTTGGCCCGATGCACAGCCATCCGCATGAACAACTCACGTACGTTTTATCGGGCGAGTTTGAATTTACGATTGGGGAAGAAAAGCATGTCGTCAGTGCAGGAGACACCCTGTACAAGCAACCCAATATTATGCACGGCTGCGTCTGTTTACAGCCGGGAACATTACTCGATACCTTCACCCCGGTGCGCGAAGATTTTCTGCACGAGTAATTTCGCTGTTCTCAAGCCGTGCTACTGAACGGTTTGAGAACACGCTAAAATGCGTACTCAGTTCACTAAAAATGAATGCGTTACAAGGTGGGGCATTTTCCTTCGATACCAGTTCGCATAAGCGTTAATCACCCAATGCGCCTCGCCATGTGGGCGATTACAGTCACGTTATCTTAATTAACGGTGACGGATCGCCATGACAAAAATGACAACAGCCACTCCACATGACGCAGTCTTCAAACAGTTCTTGTACCATCCCGATACCGCAAGAGATTTTCTGGATATCTATCTTCCATCAACCTTGCGGGAGCTATGTGATCTGCAAACGCTAAAACTGGAATCAGGCAGTTTTATTGAGGATAGCCTGCGAGCCAGCTACTCCGACGTGCTGTGGTCATTAAAAACAAACGAAGGCGATGGGTATATCTATGTTGTTATCGAGCATCAGAGTTCGCCAGACGCTCACATGGCATTTCGGCTGATGCGCTATGCCATGGCTGCAATGCAACGCCATTTGGATGCTGGCCATAAAACATTACCTTTGGTGATACCGATGCTGTTTTATCATGGCGCTCTCAGCCCCTACCCCTTTTCACTCTGCTGGCTGGATGAGTTTGACGATCCCGCATTGGCACGACAGCTTTACTCAGCAACATTTCCGCTGGTGGATATCACAGTAATACCCGATGACGAAATTATGCAACATCGCCGTATAGCACTGCTGGAATTGATGCAAAAACATATCCGCAAGCGTGATTTAATGGGATTAGTGGAACAACTAGTCTCGTTGCTGGCTACGGGATACGCTAATGACAGCCAGCTCAAAACGCTATTTAATTACATGATGCAGTTTGGAAATACGCCTCACGTTGATAAATTTATCCGTGAGGTTGCCCATCGGGTACCACAGCAAAAGGAACGTCTGATGACTATCGCGGAAGTATTGCAACAGGAAGCCAAACAACAAGAGGCATTACGCATTGCCCAGATGATGTTAGCGAATGGTATTAGTCATGAAATTATACTAAAGATAACCGGGCTGTCTGCTAAGGATCTCCTCGCCAGGCAGGCGGCTCCACATTGAAATAGGTAGCAATGGGAGCCCGATAATCAATTGATCTATCGGGCTTCCTGCTCACTTACACCCCAATATCTCTTAACTTCTCGCCAACCATCAGCTTACGTTCGATATGCTCAAGCGTAACGTTTTTGGTTTCAGGAATAAGCCAGAAGGTAATACCAATAAATACGACGTTCAGTGCGGTATAAAGCCAGAACGTACCGGCTGCGCCAATGCTGTCGAGCAGCGTCAGGAACGTTGCACCAATGATCATGTTCGACACCCAGTTGGTGGTGGTGGAGCAGGTAATACCAAAATCACGGCATTTCAGCGGCTGAATTTCCGAACACAGGATCCACACCACCGGCGCGGCGCTCATCGCATAGCCTGCAATACACATCATCGTCATGCCAACTGACAGCCAGGATAGTCCACTGGAAGCCGTGCCGTTATCAAACTGCATCAGGCAATATCCGAGCACCAGCGTCCCGATGGCCATTACGCTGAACCCAATTTTCAGCGCCGGTTTACGTCCTGCTTTGTCGACTGTGAAGACGGCAATAAAGGTAGCGAACATAAACGTTAAGCCAACCACCAGCGTGGCAATCATCTGCTGCTCTGTGGTGGTAAAACCCGCCATTTTGAAAATGCGCGGCGCGTAATACATGATGATGTTCATCCCGGTGAACTGCTGCATCGCCTGCAACAACATCCCAAGGAAAACCGCGCGGCGCACGTTACGGTTAATTTTAAACAGCGCCCAACCACCCTGCTTCAGCTTCAGGCTTTCACGGATTTCGTTCAGCTCATCGCGGGCCTTTTCTGACGTATCGCGCAGCATGCGCAATACTTCTTCGGCTTCAATGTGGCGACCTTTTTCCGCCAGCCAGCGCGGGCTGTTGGGCAGGAACACAACCAGGATAATCAGTAACACCGCCGGAAGCGCCAGCACGCCCAGCATAGCGCGCCAGTTACCGCTGTAGCTAAACGCCGTATCAGATAAAAAGGCCAGTACGATCCCCAGCGTTACCATCAGTTGATACATGCTGATCATCTTGCCGCGCACGTTCTCACTGGCCATTTCGGAGAGATAGAGCGGCGCGGTGTAAGAGGCGATACCTACGGCAACGCCCAGTACCACGCGGGCAAAAATGAGCATTTCTACGCTGGAGGCAAACGCCGAGCCCAGAGATCCGACGACGAAAAGGATCGCCCCCGCCATCAGACTGTATTTACGTCCCAGGCGGAATGACAGCCAACCGTTAAACAGCGCACCAATTGCCGCGCCCAGCATCATACTGCTTACCACCCACTCCTGCAGGCGGCTGGTCAACACAAAGTGATCGGTGATGAAAGGCAACGCCCCGGCAATCACGCCGATATCCAGGCCGAATAACAACCCTGCGACAGCCGCAGAAATAGAGACAAACAAGTTCATACGTCGCGTATCGCGCTGCGTACGCGGTGTTAAAGCAGCTTCATGATTAATTGAGACCATTTTTTCCTGCCAGATACAGAGTAAGCCATGTCGATGAAAGTAAGGGATCCCTTGCAGGAAGCGTCAGGCGGGAAACGGCAAAAACATGGATAAAATTGCTGCACCACATCGTTATGTGATGGATATTCCAATTTTAAAATTTATCGCTAATTACTCAATTAAATTTAATGCACTGATATTAAAGAGTATTAATTATTGCCAACCCATACATATATAATTATGTATGGATTAATTTATAAACAGAATATGGACTAAAATAACTTAACACCAAAAAAAACCCTGCCATTGGCAGGGTTTGTTGATGCTGGACGGTAAATTAACGCGCCAGCCACCCACCGTCGACCGCAACGGTATAACCGTTAATGTAGTCAGATGCGCTGGACGCCAGGAACACTACTGGCCCCATCAGATCGCTTGGCAGACCCCAACGGCCCGCCGGGATACGATCGAGAATTTCGGCGCTACGCTGCTCATCAGCACGCAGTTGCTGCGTGTTATTGGTCGCCATATAACCCGGCGCGATCGCGTTGACGTTGATGTTATGTTTTGCCCACTCGTTGGCCATCAGACGGGTGACGCCCATTACGCCGCTTTTAGACGCGGTGTAAGACGGCACTCGGATGCCGCCCTGGAAGGAGAGCATAGAGGCGATGTTGATAATTTTGCCGCCATTACCCTGCGCGATAAAGTGCTTCGCCGCCGCCTGAGACATGAAGAACACGCTCTTAATGTTCAGGTTCATCACGTCGTCCCAGTCTTTTTCGCTGAAGTCGATAGCATCGTCACGACGGATAAGACCGGCGTTGTTGACCAGAATGTCGATATGACCGAATTCTGCGACCGCACGCTCCAGCAGTGCCGGAATACCATCAATCTGACGCAGATCGGCGGTCAGGCTTAAAAAACGGCGGCCCAGTGCGGTAACACGTTCGATGGTTTCAGTCGGCTCAACAATGTTGATACCCACGATATCGCAGCCCGCTTCCGCCAGGCCCAGCGCCATACCCTGACCCAGACCGGTGTCACAACCCGTCACAACGGCGACTTTACCTTCAAGAGAGAATGCATTCAAAATCATTATAAATCCTTAAATTTTTATAATGCCCGCCACAGGCAGGCAAGGCTGTCGCCCGCAACTAGCGCAGATCTTTGACTGCAACATGGTCCATATCATCAAAGACCTGGTTTTCGCCGACCATGCCCCAAATGAACGTATACGCTTTTGTGCCGACGCCGGAGTGAATTGACCAGCTCGGAGAAATCACCGCCTGCTCGTTGTGCATCACTATATGACGCGTTTCCTGAGGCTGTCCCATCATGTGGAAGACACAGGTGTCCTCTTCCATATTGAAGTAGAAATAGACTTCCATACGGCGTTCATGGGTATGGCACGGCATGGTGTTCCACAGGTTGCCCGGCGCCAGTTCGGTCAGGCCCATGCTCAGTTGGCAGGTTTCCAGTACGTCCGGCACAAAATACTTGTTGATGGTACGGCGGTTACTCGTGAGATCATCACCCAACGTCACTGGCGCAACGTCGGCTGGGGTCACTTTTTTGGTTGGATAAGTCATGTGTGCCGGCGCGCAGTTATAATAGAACTTGGCGGGTTTTGCAGGGTCAATGCTTGCAAAAACAACTTCTTTTGCCCCTTTACCGACATACAGCGCATCGCGATGACCAATTTCATAGCACTGACCGTCAACGGTAATCGTGCCCGGTCCACCGATGTTGATCACGCCTAACTCACGACGCTCCAGGAAGTAGGTTACGCCCAGCTGTTTGCCAACTTCACCACCCACAGAGACGGTTTTGCCTACAGGCATAATGCCGCCAACAATGATGCGGTCGATGTGGCTGTAGACCATGGTGTATTCATCTGCGACAAACACTTCTTCTACCAAAAACTCATTACGCAGCGCCTGGGTATCCAGGGTTTTCGCATGCGCACTATGGATGCTTTGTCTTACGTCCACATTTACCTCCAGTGATAAATTGACCGTGAATTCTTGAGCGATAGCAAAACGCCGTTCCGTTTTACCTAATGCGTTCATGATATCCCTCCCGGGACGGGTTTTCAATTATAACTAAAACGATGTTTCACTTTTTCCGCATCTTATTATCAAAAGTGTAAGTGCGATCACGCCAGCGCGTATAAATAGCGAAATAGGTTTAAATAAAATCATTGAATAACAATAAGATAAATTTATTCATTCACTAGAGGTGGGGATAAAAAATGGAAAATTCAGCCGAGTTTATAGGCCGATAAGACACCTTTTCTAACAAAGTGCGCAGTTAATCACATGAAATGAAACAATGTTTTGATAAGTTGACTGTGTTTAGAGTGTATGTTTCTGTAACTGGCCTTGCCCTCCTGCTGGAGGGCTTTTTTACAGGTGCAGGGAAAACACTTAGAAAGGCGTTTAAGACGGTAAATGTAAGATCGTTAATCTCGTTCGATAGCGAGTGCCACCCCCTGGCCGCCGCCGATACATAACGTTGCCAGCCCTTTATGCGCCCGACGCTTCACCATTTCATGTACCAGTGAAACCAGAATCCGGCAGCCTGATGCGCCAATCGGATGACCGAGCGCAATGGCTCCGCCGTTCACATTCACCCGACGCTCGTCCCATTCCAGCATTTTCCCAACGGATAATGCCTGCGCGGCGAATGCTTCATTGGCTTCAATCAAATCGACATCCGCCAGTTGCCAGCCGACGCGCTCAAGGCAGCGGCGCGTCGCGTATACCGGAGCTATCCCCATGAGCGCAGGATCGACACCGACGCTGGCAAAGGCGCGAATGCGCGCCAGTATGGGTAAATTCAGCGCCTGCGCTTTGGCTTCGCTCATCATCATCACCGCGGCAGCGCCATCATTGATAGATGACGCGTTGCCCGCCGTGACCGAACCGAGTCTGTCGAAGGTAGGATCCAGACGCGCCAGCCCTTCGGCGCTGGCATCGGTGCGCGGCTGCTCGTCGGTATCCACCACAAAGGATTGCCCGTTACGCTGGGTCACTACCGGCACGATCTCATCTTTAAAGCGCCCGGCATCAATTGCCATCCGCGCTTTGTGCTGCGAATGAAGCGCGTAGGCGTCCTGTAATTCGCGGCTGATACCATATTCCCGTGCCAGGTTTTCCGCGGTAACGCCCATGTGATAATCGTTGAAGGCATCCCACAGCCCGTCATGCACCAGGCTGTCGACCAGTTGGCTGTTCCCCAGCTGTGCGCCGGTGCGGCTATCGGTAAGGACATGCGGGGCACGGCTCATATTCTCTTGCCCGCCCGCAATCACAATGTCGGCTTCGCCGCACTGGATAGCCTGGGTCGCCAGATGCAGCGCTTTCAGGCCCGAACCACAGACATCGTTAATGGTGATGGCGGAAACGGTATTGGGTAGCCCACCATTGATGGCAGACTGACGCGCCGGATTCTGCCCGGCACCTGCGGTAAGCACCTGACCGAGGATCACTTCATCCACGGCGTGAACGTCCACGCCCGTGCGTTCCAGTAACGCCCTGACTACCATGCTGCCTAATTCAACGGCAGAGTGGCGCGCCAGCGTCCCCTGGAAGCAGCCAATCGGTGTCCGTAACGCCCCGACTATCACAACCTCTTTCATCACCACCTCAGCGCAAAATAACACCGCAATAGTAGATGATTGTTAAAAAGAGTTATCAAGGTTGTTTAAAAACGGTGATTTTTATCACAAAGGAAATTCGTATCATTTATTGGTCATCTGAACGCCACTCTGCTGTAAATGGTCGCGCAGCCAACTTCCCGCCACGCCTGGCGGGGATTTCTTATTCCACAACAGATCGATAGAGATAGCCTTTGGCCAACCGGGCAGCGTCAATGGAACCAGCGGCTTTTCTGCGGCAAATTCTTCTACCAGCGCGCAAGGCAGCGCGCACCAGCCGAATCCCTGAACCGCCATACTCAGCAGCAACAAATAGTTGGGAGCAGACCACACAGGGCCGCGCGCCACGTTGGTACGGCTTTCCAGATAGGTGTTCAGACGCAGCTCGCGCCAGGTATGCAGCTGTTCCCACTGCAGTTTTTCCTGCGCCGCCAGCGGATGCGAAGCCGCAACATATAATCCCATCCAGGTTTGCATCGGCAGGCGCGTGACGCCCATGTCGGTCGGGTAATCCTCCCGCGCTTCGATCAACCCCACCTGAGCACGTCCTTTTTGCAGCAGATCGATCACGTCCTCGTCTTCACCAATCAGACATTCAAACTCGGTATGGGGAAACTTACGGTCAAACTGCACCATCAGTTCTTCCAGCACATCCGGATGCAGCGTATCTGACAACACGAAGGTCAAACGCGCTTCCGTTTCACCCGACAGCGAAATCGCCGCTTCGTCCAGACGATCGCTCGCTGACAGAATGGCCTGCACATAACCCAGCACCCGCTTACCTTCTTCGGTCAGCGTTGGCTGGCGTGATGAACGGTCAAACAGCGCAAAACCAAGGTCGGCTTCCAGATGCGCAATGGCCGTACTGATGGTGGACTGGCTTTTGCGCAGCCGCCGGGCCGCAGCAGAAAATGAGCCGCAGGAAACGGTCTCTACAAATGCCGTTAACGCTTCAGGAGAGTAACGCATGAACTATCTACTTTATCGATGGATACTATCTTTTAGATATCACATAAAACGATAAAATTGCCACCATTCCGTTATTCGGGCATCAAAGAAGGTTTTAGGTTATGCAACACGATACAGTCCAACGTCGCTCGTTAATGGAGCGCATTTTTCATGCCGTCTGCTTTGAAGGCATTGCCACCGCTGTTCTCGCACCAACCACCGCATGGTTGATGCAGCGCTCGGTACTGGAAATGGGCGGGCTGACCATTCTGCTGGCAACGACAGCAATGATCTGGAATATCATATATAACGCCCTGTTTGACCGCTTATGGCCGTCACATCTGGTGAAACGTACGGCTAAAGTACGCGCATTCCACGCGTTAGGTTTTGAGAGTGGTTTTATTGTGATCGGGGTGAGCATCGTGGCGTATGTGCTGAACGTCAGCCTGTTTCAGGCATTCACGCTGGAAATAGGTTTCTTCCTGTTCTTCCTGCCGTACACCATGTTCTATAACTGGGCATATGACACGTTACGCGAGCGTGTTATGAAGCGTCGCCAGCAGCGCGTTACTGCCTGATAATTCAAACAATAGCCGGAATTTTCTCAATTCCGGCTATTCATCCATTCACCAGCCCACTTGTTCACACCTCCCCCAGCCCCTCTCATTTGTGGTAAATTGCGCTTCTTTTTGTTTATTTTATAGTTGATACGTTCAAATAATGTCGAAATTTTGGTCAAAAGAAGAGACTCTCTGGAGCTTCGCACTATATGGGACTGCCGTCGGCGCAGGAACCCTCTTCCTTCCCATACAGCTGGGTTCTGCAGGCGCGGTGGTACTGTTTATCACCGCACTCGTCGCCTGGCCTTTAACCTACTGGCCGCACAAGGCGCTGTGCCAGTTTATTCTGTCGTCAAAAACCTCTGCAGGTGAAGGGATCACCGGCGCGGTCACCCACTACTATGGCAAGAAGATAGGCAGCCTGATCACGACGCTTTATTTTATTGCCTTCTTTGTGGTGGTGCTGATCTACGCCGTGGCGATAACCAATTCACTCACCGAACAGTTGGCAAAACATATCGAGATTGATCTACGCATACGCATGCTGGTAAGTCTCGGCGTGGTACTGGTGCTGAATTTAATTTTTCTGATGGGTCGCCAGGCCACCATCCGGGTGATGGGCTTTCTGGTGTTCCCGCTCATCGCGTATTTTTTATTCCTTTCGCTCTACCTGACCGGAAGCTGGCAGCCAACGCTACTCACCGGCCAGATGTCTGTCGATCAGCACACGCTTCATCAGGTTTGGATATCTATTCCCGTGATGGTTTTCGCTTTTAGCCATACGCCAATTATCTCCACGTTCGCCATTGATCGACGTGAGAAATATGGCGAGCAGGCCATGGGTAAATGCAAAAAAATCATGAAGGTAGCCTACGTCATCATCTGCCTGAGCGTGCTGTTTTTCGTTTTCAGCTGTTTGCTTTCGATTCCGACAAACTATATCGAGGATGCAAAAAATGAAGGCGTGACCATTCTGTCAGCACTATCGATGATGCCAAACGCGCCGGCCTGGCTGTCAATCTCCGGGATTATTGTTGCCGTCGTGGCGATGTCAAAATCGTTCCTCGGCACCTACTTTGGCGTGATTGAAGGGGCAACGGAGGTAGTAAAAACATCGTTGCATCAGGTGGGTGTGAAGAAAAGCCGGGCCTTTAACCGCGCCCTGTCCATTATGTTGGTCTCGGCTATCACGTTTATCATCTGCTGCATTAATCCTAATGCTATTTCAATGATTTACGCGATCAGTGGGCCGCTGATTGCCATGATTCTGTTTATCATGCCGACGTTATCGACCTATCTGATCCCGGCGCTGAAGCCGTACCGTTCAGTGGGGAACCTGATAACGTTGATTGTCGGTCTGCTGTGTGTATCCGTGATGTTTTTTGGCTAAATGACGTTATCAACGGCTCATTCATCAGTGCGTGAATGAGCCGTTAAACTAACTTATTTGATGTACGAATCCAGCACTTTCAGGATCACATCCAAATCCTCTTCACGCTTTATTTCATCGCCCTGATGCACAATGTGCTCGGTCAGATGACCTTTAATCACTTCACGCATTAATCCGTTTACCGCACCGCGGATCGCCGCAATTTGCTGCAACACAGCCGCGCATTCATGCGGTTCATCCAGCATGGTTTTCAACGCCGCTACCTGCCCCTGAATCTTACTGGTTCGGGCTTTCAGCTTCTGTTTGTCGCGGATCGTATGTGACATAACTTTACCTTTTTAACGTCTGGCTGTAGCGACAATACCATCGACATTCTACTGGGGGGTAGTATTTGATACTGGGGGGGAGTAGAATCCGGTGAAACAAAACAACTAAGAATCATTCTCATGGGTGAGTTTTCGACGCTTCTTCAGCAAGGCAACGCCTGGTTTTTCATTCCCAGCGCGATCTTATTGGGCGTGTTACACGGTCTGGAACCGGGGCATTCCAAGACAATGATGGCGGCCTTTATTATCGCCATAAAGGGGACTATCAAGCAGGCGGTGATGCTGGGGCTGGCGGCTACCCTGTCGCATACCGCTGTGGTGTGGTTGATTGCGCTCGGCGGGATGTATATCAGCAAAGCGTTTACAGCCCAGGCCGTGGAGCCCTGGCTGCAGTTTGTCTCGGCGATAATTATTCTCGGGACCGCATTCTGGATGTTCTGGCGGACCTGGCAGGGAGAGCAGAACTGGCTGGCCCAGACGCATCACGACCACGATCACGGGCATCACCACCACCATGATCATGACGATCATCACCACCACCATCATGACCACGATGACGATCATCACCATCACCATGACCACGATCATAACCATGCCGCGTTAGCAGGACTGAGCGAAAGTTCGAAAGAGTATCAGGACGCGCACGAACGCGCACATGCCACCGATATTCAGCGCCGCTTTGCGGGCAAAGAGGTCACCAACGGCCAAATTTTATTGTTTGGCCTGACCGGCGGGTTAATCCCGTGTCCTGCGGCCATTACGGTACTGCTGATTTGTATCCAGCTCAAAGCCTTTACGCTGGGGGCAACGATGGTGCTGTGCTTTAGCCTCGGGCTGGCGATAACGCTGGTAACGGTGGGCGTGGGCGCGGCAATCAGCGTGCAGCAGGCGGCCAAACGCTGGAGCGGATTTAACACGCTGGCACGCAAAGCGCCCTATTTTTCCAGCGTGCTCATCGCGATGGTCGGCGTATATATGGGGATTCACGGCTATATGGGGATCGTCGGTTAATATATGGGAGCGCAGCAGCGATAGCCGCTGCGCGTAGAACCAGGCTAGCTTGCGACATTCCCCCACACCAGTTGCCCTTTATGGAAGGTCGCAGTGCGTGGGGAGATTCGCGCGACCGCTTCCGCCGAGCAGGAGGCATCCACCAGCACAAAGCTGGCTTCATCCTGCGCTTTCGGCCAGACGCGCTCACCTTTATCGTTAAGCGGCAGCACATCACCGGTAGCGAGAAACAGCGCCCGCGACAGGTTGAGTTCATTCGGGCGAATATAGAGCTGCGCGTACAGATTCGCCTTCTCCAGCATGTCTCCCAGGCCGTACGGCGACCAGTGGTCAATCACGCTGTCGGTGCCGGTAATCACTTCCACGCCTTTGTCGCGCAGCTGTTTTAGCGGCATGTGCATCGTGCCAATCGGCACCGTCGAGGCAATGGTAATTTGCTGCGCCGCCATGCGGGCTGCCAGTTCATCCACCTGCTGCTCGTTCAGCGTAGACAGCGCAAATGCATGGCTGATGGTCAGTTTTCCCTTCAACTGCGGGGTTTTCTCAACCGTTTCCACCATGTAATTCACCGCCGCCACGCCCGCCGGACTGGTTTCATGCAGATGGATATCCACGCCTTTGTTGTAATCGAGCGCAATCTGGAACATGGTATCGAGTGATTTTTCCATCGCGCCGTCGACGCTGGTTGGGTCCAGACCGCCGACATACTGCGCTCCCGCCTGCATCGCTTCACGCATTAACGGTTCAGATTTTGATAACAGCAGGCCATGCTGCGGAAACGCCACGATTTCGCAGGCAAAACCCGGCTGGCGACGCGCCAGCACCTCCTGCAGGTTCTCCAGGTTTTTCAGTCCGGAAACCGGTTCGATATTGCAATGACTGCGGGCAATCGAGGTGCCTTTTGATTGCAGCAGATCGATAAGCTTTTCCGCCCGCTCCTGGGTATAAGGCTGGAGTTCAGGCAGCAGCTTTTGCTCCAGGCGGATCATATCCTGAATGGTGGTGCCCGCCGGACGGTTCAGCGAACGCCAGGGACCGCCGTAAAAGGTTTTATCCAGATGGATATGCATGTCGCGCATGGCGGGCAGCATCAGCTTTCCACCCGCATCGTAGTGCGGCAGCGCCGCATCCGGATGCTGCTTATTCTCGCGCAGCGCAACAATTTTCCCGTCCTGGATTTCAACGGTTTGCAGCGCGGTACGGGTATGTACCACCACCGAGTTTTCGTAATCAAACCCCGCTTCCAGCAGGACGTTATCCAGGTAATAGTGCTTATCGTTAATCGTCATTGTGCTCTTCGACCCGCAGGTGTTCCCGACAGGATTAGCAGCATACGCGACCGGGGCGACTGCGCCAAACAGCGCGGCAGCAGTGACCATTTTTCCGCTCTGGCTTAAAAATTCACGGCGGCTGTTACTTTCCTTCATTCGCATCTCCTCTCAGGAATGGACAATATGGGTGCCCGTTTCACCGCGCAGTGCGGCGGGCAGGCATTCCGGCGTGGTGATGATTACCCGCTTACCGCCACGCGCAAGGAACGTCAGGCTGGCAACGATTTTGGGTAACATACTGCCCGGCGGGAAGTGACCTTCCTGCATGTAGCGGGTCATTGTCGCAATATCCACCGTATCCAGCGCCTGCTGGTTGGGTTTGCCGAAGTGAATACACACTTTCTCTACGCCGGTGGTGATCACCAGAATGTCGGCGCGGATCTCCTGCGCCAACAACGCCGTGGAGAGATCTTTATCAATCACCGCATCCACGCTGTGATAATCCCCGTGCTCGCTACGCACCACCGGGATCCCGCCGCCGCCTGCGCCAATCACCACAAAACCTTGCTGAGTCAGCGTTTTGATCGCCTCTGCTTCAACAATACGTTTGGGTTCAGGGGAAGCCACAACCCGTCGGTAGCCGCGCCCCGAATCATCGACAAAGCGCCAGCCCGGATTGACCCGCAGCAGCTCATCGCGCTGCGCTTCGCTAAAGAACGCCCCGATAGGCTTGGTCGGATTAGCGAAGCCCGGATCGTTTTTGTCGACCTCCACCTGCGTGACCACCGTAACTGCCTTCTGCTCACCGCGCCGCGCCAGACGGTTATTCAGCGCCTGTTGGATCAGATAACCGATACCGCCCTGAGTATCGGCAACGCAGTTTGCCAGCGGGGTAAGCGGCAAACCTTCGCGTTCGTGCGCGATTTCAGCACGCCGGAGATCCAGCCCCACCTGCGGCCCGTTACCGTGTGTCAGCACAATGTTGTAGTCCGATGCCAACATCTCCAGCACCG
Organism: Citrobacter sp. RHBSTW-00029; assembly: GCF_014104295.1. Lineage (NCBI taxonomy): Bacteria > Pseudomonadati > Pseudomonadota > Gammaproteobacteria > Enterobacterales > Enterobacteriaceae > Citrobacter > Citrobacter sp. RHBSTW-00029. The sequence goes on along the minus strand of NZ_JABXRT010000001.1, from coordinate 253,762 downwards.
TGTCCGCCACCGCCTTCACCGCTTCAGCCTGGTGCTCAATCGACTGGCTGGCGTTATCTTTGATAATGCTGTTGCCGCCAATGGCAACGACCACAAGTTCTTTCATCGTATTTTCTTCCGCTTGCAGGCGATTCAGGTTGTTTTCGTCGGTTCCTGCTCAGGCGCAGTAGCCGCTTCACGACTGTCGAGAATATGTTTGACGACAAACATGCCGCTCATCATCAGGTAGGCCACAACAAACATCATCGAGCTGCCCTCAGCAAAGCCAACTGCCGGGGAGTGGATCACGCCAAACAGCGACAGCAGTGCCCCAAAGGCTGCGGCAATCGCCCCGCCTAACGGCTTATTCATAATGGCGAAGATAGCGACACAGCCCCACAGCATGCTGGCCAGCGGCGCGCCGCTTCCCAGATGCACCAGTCCGTCGTAATAGACGCCTTTGCTGTGCAGCAGGTCACTGCCCAGTTTCCCCGCGGATGTTCCGGCGGCGCCCATCACGCTGTTAACGATGGTCAATGCCCAGTTAGCGATCCACGGGAACAGGCAGATGAAGATGACAGGAACCTCGACTTTGGGCGTTTCTCGCACCACCTGGTTGGCGGTCACCACACCGATAAACACCAGAATCGGCACTATCGCAGTCATCGGAATAATGGCGAGCATAAACGCGCCCAGCCCAAACAGCGGTACCAGGAACATGGTGATGCCTGAAGCGAGGGTATAGCCGATGCTGGCGCCCATCGCTTTCCAGCCCGCATGCCCAACATACACGGTCACCGGGAACGGATTGCCCAGCATGCAGCCGAGCATGGAGGCAAAGCCATTCGCCATCATCACCTTACGGGTGTTGTACTCATCCCCCGCCGCGTGCGCACTTTCAATGTTCTCAAGGTCGAAAATGTAGTTCGCCAGACCCAGAGGAACCGCAGAAGCCAGATACGGCAGCGCGTGCGGCAAACCTTGCAGGAAGCTGTCGACATGAATTTCCGGCGGGTTGAAGCCAAAGGAAGACATCGACGCTTTAATGGCTTCCGGGCTTTGTAAACCGGAGATCCACGCCAGGGCCGTACCGGCAATCAGCAGCAGCAAACCGGTAGGAATACGGGCAAAAATCGGCTTCTTACCGAACCAGTTGATGAAGATCAGCAACAGGACGATGAAAGAGACGGTCGGCGCTTCGAATGCCTGCAGCATCGGGTTCATCGCCAGCAGCAACAGTCCCAGGCCGGACAGACAAGAAAGCAGTACCGTACGTGGGATCATCTTGCGGATGGTTTCGCCCAGGAAGGAGCCGCCGACCAGGATTAACGCTTCTACAAAGCACCATACCAGCGCTATCTGGATAGCAAAGTTGGCATCTTTGGTTTGCTGATAAACCGGCATCAGTACCAGGAAGGTGACGGTAAAGATTGACGGTGCGCTCGGTCCGGACGGCAGCGCCGTCACGTCTTTACGCCCGGTGTGCTTTGCCATCTGCAGGCCAAACCAGGCGTAGCAGACGCTGGCCACCAGCACCGCCAGACCAAAGGCAGGCGCAATGCGACCATAGACAATTTCGGTAGGGATCCCGACGACAAAAATGAGCAGCCCCATCATTGTCAGCAGGTTAGTCAGGTTGTTGGTCATCAGCCCAAAGTAAGCTGCCCAGTCACCACGTTTCCATTCTAGTTTTATGCTGTTCATGGAATATCCTTAACAGGTTAAGCATCGTTTGCGATCGCGAAGATCGCCCAGCCCTGCAGGTAAGCAACGTTTTTCGCTTCGCTACTGTGGGGCTAACCGCGTCAGCCCCGATTGTTGTTATTGGCAGTAGCGGTCGCGCCAGTTGAGGATCGCCTTTTCAAAACAGGCGAACGGCGGGTGGACTATTCCGGCACCGATCATGCCGATCCCCGCGTCTTTGTGCGCAATTGCGGTGTTGATCACCGGCAGAATGCCGGTGCTGCCCACGCGCGTAATATCGATAGCGGTCGGTACGCCCATAAAACCAAGCAGCGGAATGGTGACGTTGGGGTTTTCGCCGAGAGTGATTTCACGCATCTGGCGCGAGAAATCAACGGCCTCTTCGACCGTACCGCCCACCAGTGCCACGATGGCCGGCGCCGTCGCCATAGCGAAACCGCCAATGCCGTAGGTTTCGGTGATCGCGCTATCGCCAATATCACGTCCGGAATCTTCCGGCTTGTAGCCCGCAAACATCGGGCCAATCACCTGCTGCGCCGGACCGGTAAACCACTGACCCGGTAAGCCGCTGATGCGCAGACCGAACTCAACACCGTTTCGCGCCATCGTCGTCACCACGGTGCTGTATTCAATACCGTGGGCGGCGTCCATTGCGGCTTTACACATCGCCATCCAGGTCGGTCCGGAGAAGTAATCGCTGCTGAGGACGAACTCGAACACCTCACGCTGCTGCTCAACCGGATAGCCGGTCTGAATAATCCACGGCGTCAGCGCCTGAATCAGCAGCGCCGTCCCGGCGTTGTTACGGTTATGGCACTCATCGCCCATGTGTAGCGCCTGCGCCAACATCAGGCGCAGATCGATTTCGCCCGCCAGCTTCATGGCGTCGCGCAGCATCGGTCCCAGCACATCACGCATCCAGTTCAGACGATCGATAACGCTCTGATCGTTCGCGCCCATACGCAGGATCTTCGCCATCTGCTCGCTCATATTGGTATATGCGCGGTTGCCGTAGGTTTTGTTCTCAACGATGTGCATAAACATGGATGCTGACGTCACACCCGCCATCGAGCCAACGCAGTCATGCTCGTGGCACGGAGAGAAGATAATTTCGCCCGAGGCGGCCAGTTCGGCGGCTTCATCCAGATCTTTCGCCAGGCCTTCAAACACCAGCGCCCCTGTGACCGCGCCCTTCATTGCGCCGCACATTTTTTCCCAGCGGATTGGCGGCCCGGCGTGCAGGATGGTGTTACGGGTCATCCCCGGCACGACATTGATTGCCTGGTCATAACCAATCAGCACCGGATGCGACTGGATAATACGTTCCAGCGCCTGCTGGTTAGCTGCAGCGATTTTGTCTGCCAGCGGCGAATCGGCAATCTCGTCCAGTGCCGCAACCACCTGCATGTTGCCCTGGCCCGGCGGCGTCCAGTCGAGCTGGGTCACGGGAACGTTCTGCTTTTTCAGGTCATCGCTGAACATCGCGATACCGACATTAATCACATTCAGCGGCTGGTTAAACAGTGTCTGGCTCATCAGGCTTCCTCCCCTTTACAGATAAATTCACGCGCCAGCAATCCGGTGTTGGTGCTACTGCTCGCCCAGATGACGCCAGCATCGGTCAGCATCTGGCACTGTTTTTCCAGTGACGGCGTATCAAGATCGGTTCCCAGCACATAGCCGAGGATCTCAAGCGGACGACCGTCTGAGGCGGCGATCGCTTTGGCTTCAACGATCGCGTCGAGCATCACGCCAACCGGATCTTCATGCGATCCAAAACCAAGGACGAAGTCCATCACGATCACGCCGACTTCAGGATCGCGCGCTTCCTGCAACAGACGACTAATGCGGTTGGTGGGATCGATCATCGGGTGCGGTTTGCCGTTGGTAAAATCGTCATCACCGAAATCGAGGAAGGTATGCGCCACGCTGCGATTGAGATCTTGCAGGCGGAACGCCGGATCCGGATGAATGTTGCTGTAAACTTCGGCATGTTTTTCCATGGCAGCAAACATCGCCTCATCGCACAACGTGCCACCGCAGAACAAGCCACGGATGTACTTTTGTTGCGGGGTCAGACGGGCGCGAACCTCTTCAATCAGCGGCCAGTTGAGCGGATGCAGATCCAGGCTCTCTTTTTTCACGCCGGTCAGCAGCACCGCTTTCAACGCCGCCTCTTTAGTACCGCGGGCAAACTGCAGGCCTTTTTCATCCGCAGGCGCGGCTTCACGTCCGAGGAAACACACCACCACGGGCTTATGACAGGCGCGCGCACGTTCCAGCACCTTGCGCGCCACCGCTGGCGCAGGAGGTTTGGAGATAAGCGCGATGATCTCAGTTTGCGGATCGGCCTCCAGCATGCCAATCGCGTCAAGCATCATCAGGCCGCCAATCTTCTCACTCAGATCGCGTCCACCGGTGCCAATCAGCTGGGAAATTCCGCCGCCAAACTCGTGAATGCGTACGCTCAGCTCCTGGCTACCGGTACCGGACGCACCAATAATTCCGATGTTGCCGCGACGCACCGCGTTGCCAAAACACAACGCCGCGCCGTTAATAATGGCGGTTCCGCAATCAGGCCCCATCATCAACAGCCCTTTTTCATGCGCCAGCTGCTTGAGCGCCAGCTCGTCGTCGAGGGACACGTTGTCCGAGAACAGCATCACGTTGAGGTTGTTTTGCAGCGCCTGACGTGCCTCGCGCGCGGCAAACAGACCGTTAACCGAGATCACCGCCAGGTTGCTGTCAGGAACATGTTTCTTCGCGCTGGCGAGCGTAGCGTAGCGCGCTTCATGCTGGCCGCCCTGCTCTTTATGCGTGAACAGATCCTCAATCGCCACCAGCGTCTGCTCGTTCGCCGCTTCGCTGGCGCCTTTAATGACAATCATCAGATCGCCACTTTTCGCCTCTTCCAGTTCAGGCGTGAGCAGGCCGAGATTCTTCAGCACGCCCTTATTCATTTCTGTCGCCATAGCCACGAACGCCTGCTCCACACCATCGAGCTTATTTGCGCGTGTTGAAATAGACATCAGTGAGACCGAATCAAAGTACGTATTCTTTTTAACAACTATCCTGATCGACATAATTCCCTCCGGACCTGTGGCTCAGGGCGCAGGCATCTGCCATGCCGTACAGCATGTCGCAGCCAGAACTTGAGCCGATATTTTTAATATCAGTTATATATTGCGTAGAAACGGGTTGTTGCTCAGTAATAAATTGGTTCAGCAGCCGTCCAACGCTTTCCCGATAACGCTGATGAAAAGCTTCCTCTAATGTTATTTTGCTGAGTAGCGTCGTATTATTTCCGGCACATTGTAAAGCTGCTAAAAAATCTTCACGATATTTTCCCAGCGGGTGTCCTGGAATAAATAAGATGGTACTTAGACCAACTAAATAATCATCCGATGATGGCGTCAGCCCAATCCCCAGACCAATTAAATGGCTGACCGCTGTAGAGATATTTTCTCCAGTACGCAACGCCGTCAGTAATGTCTGGCGACGCTGTAGTAGTTCACGGGTGATTTCCTGAAAAAACGGATTGTCACCCTGATACAAAAATAATGTGTCGTCGCTTCTTAGCTGTTGGCGGATAACCTCTTCCCAATGCTGCCAGCCGACTGCGGCAAGACTTGCTGCATCAGATGTCCACCGTGGTATTCGCCACAGCAGGCAACCGGCGGTTTCTATCCATTTATCATTGCCAACAACTATTCCCGACCCGCTAAAATTGACCAGCTCACCGGGGTGAAACAGGTCTTCACAATGCGTCAGCGCCAGCCGACAGCTGTTAGGCGCGTTATCACAATCTTCACTCAATAACGTCAGCAGCCGCTGCTGTTCAGGTATCAACAGGTTTACCGCGTGGGAAAAAACCTGTTCAACCCGCCCCGTTCCCCGGAAAGCGAGAAACGCGCCGTCGGCGGTTAGCGCCCGAACGCATCGCCGTGATGGCGTGGCGATAGCGGCGCTCCTCTGTCAGGCTCCGGCGGCAATCAGCAGCTCGGCAATTTCGTGGTAACCTTTCTCCCGCGCCAGTTCCAGCGGGGTTTTACCGTATTTATCCGTCATGTGCGGGTTCGCGCCATGGTCGAGCAGCAGCTTGACGATCTCCTGCTGCTTCGCGCCGCCGTCGTTAAGTACGATAGCTTCCAGCAGCGGCGTCCAGCCAACGAAATTGGTGTGGTTGACATTAATATCGGTACGCAGCAGCAGCTCACGCACGATCTCGACATGGCCTTTTTCGCTGGCAGGCGTAATGCCGACACCGCCAAAACGACTCAGACGCTCAAGATCCGGGTTAGCCGGTAATACCAAACGCAGTAGCGTTAAGTCATTTGTCAGGCAGCTAATCAGGAATGGATTAAAGCAGGTTTGATCTTGCTTATTAATATCAGCACCGGCGGCAATCAATAAAGAAACACAATCGTAATGCTTATTCAGGCTGGCAATAATTATGGCAGTACGGCCCTGACGGTTGGTGGCATTAATATCCACATTTTTTTCCAGACAGGATTTTAATCCTTCGACGTTACCCTGTTCTGCCGCCAGCAGAAATTCAGTAATAAGTTCTTTCTCTGACATAATCACTCTCCTGCGGTTTTTTAGACTCTTCATATTTCCGATAACCTGAGAATAGCAACAGAGTTTAGAGAATAACATCCGCTTAAATTTCATTCATCGTAAGCGTGTCGATTGTTGAATCAAATTTAATAATGAGAGTAAAACGTGCTGTAGTGCAATCTTTCCTTTATGACGGAAGCCGTTTTAGCGATGAATCAGAGCCTGGGGAAATCAAGCGTTATGCAGCACGGATAGCGGGTCACAACTAAAATACAGAAGTGTGATTGCCTTCAAATCAAATGTAACCCTAGTGTTAAATTCTGTTCAAAACTGATTGCTCTCGATAAGGATTACAAATACATTCAACAATCATCGTATCGTAGACATCGCAGCATGGTCTGAGGGGAGAACGGATGAATTCAATTTTTACCGAGGAAAACCTGCTGGCCTTTACGATGGCAGCGCGCTACAGCAGTTTCAGCAAGGCCGCTGAGGAGCTTGGCTTAACAACGTCGGCCATCAGCTACACCATCAAACGTATGGAGATGGGGCTCGATGTGGTGCTGTTTACTCGCAGTACCCGCAGCATTGAGCTCACCGAGTCCGGTCGCTACTTCTTTCGCAAAGCAACCGACCTGCTGAATGACTTCCACGCCATCAAGCGCAGCATCGATACTATCGCCCAGGGAATTGAAGCGAGGGTACGCATTTGCATTAACCAGCTGTTGTATACCCCACAGCATACTGCACGGCTGTTACAGGTACTCAAAAAGCAGTTTCCGACCTGCCAGATAACCGTCACCACCGAGGTGTATAACGGCGTCTGGGATTCGATCATCAACAACCTCGCCAACATCGCTATCGGCGCGCCCGATACGTTACTGGACGGCGGCGGCATTGATTACACTGAGATTGGCGCGATCCGCTGGTCGTTTGCGATTGCCCCGGATCATCCGCTCGCCTTTATGCCAGAACCTATTTCTGAGAGCCAGTTGCGCCTGTACCCGAACATCATGGTGGAAGACACCGCGCACACCATTAACAAGAAGGTCGGCTGGCTGTTACACGGACAGGAGTCGATTCTGGTTCCTGATTTTAATACCAAGTGTCAGTGCCAGATTCTGGGTGAAGGCATCGGCTTTTTACCGGACTATATGGTACGCGAAGCGATGGAAAAGTCGCTGCTGGTCACGCGGCAGATCCACAACCCGCGTCAGGATTCACGCATGCTGTTGGCAACCCAGCACGCAGCAACCGGTCGCGTAACGCAGTGGATTAAAAAAGAGTTTGGCCCACAAGGGGTACTGACGGGGATTTATCAGGATCTGCTGCATCGGCAGTGATGCGCCGGATAGCGGGGATGCGTTCCAGCGCTCGTGTGATAATCAGGCGCGAATATCGTCGTACTCGCGAGTTTTATCGAACTCATGTTTGGCAAACGGACACAGCGGGATCACTTTGCGGTTTTCAGCGCGCATTTTCTCCACCACCTTCGCTACCAGCAGCTTACCCACGCCCTGACCTTTCAGACTGGCGTCGACATCGGTATGCTCAATGATGCTCAGATGCTCGCCCGTCGGCACAAAAACAATCTCGGCGACCTGCTTGCCTTCAGCATCGTTCACATAAAATTTGTTGTGGCCTGCAAGAATTTCCATGGTTCCCTCACTCATTTCTGGCGATATTTCAGCGCACCGCTCGGACAAGTATCAATAACCCTGATAACCGTCGCAACATCGACTTCATCCGGGATGATCCACGGTTTACGCTTCAGGTTAAAAAGCTTTGCGCTTCCTCGTACGCAATTACCCGAATGTTGGCACATCCCCGTGTTGAAATAGACATCAATCTTCTCGCCGGTATAGGCCCGGTAACCTGCATCCAGTAGTTCCTTATCCACGACATTGCCTCACATTTTTTTATTGTCTGGGTCTAATCATAGACCGATGCGAGGCTGAAGGAAGCCGCTGAAAGCAGAAATATCACTCAGACCGTCTCTGCCACGACGGCTGCTGCTCTGGTGGCAAATACTCCAGCATCGCAGGCGTCGGTGGCGGCAGACGGTTATCGGCGATATCCCTGTCCACATCGATATGACTTATCTCACCACTTTCATGATGGTGAACCGTCAGCACCCTCGCCTTGTTCAGCTCGGTCACCAGCTCGCGGGTAATGCGTAAACTTTCCGCCAGCTCATGCTCTTCCAGACCCGGTCTGCGACTGCGGCGTTCCACCCGGAAACGAAACTGGTTGTACTTAGCCCAACCAATCAGCACCAGACCATTGACCAGGGCAATAAGAATGTAAAACGTCACCGTATCCAGGGTCGTGAAAAAGGGGCGAACCCCTATATGCGGTGAATGCGCCAGTGCGACGATCAACCCTTTATAAATCAGGTATAAGAACCCAATCCAGGCAATAAGCGTCAACACGACGTCGATCACCCGCGGCAGCAGACGCCGTTCGGTAAAAATCAGCGGTTGGTTCATGATTCAATCCTCCCGATACCGCGATCAGGACTGACCCAGCGTGCCCTGCCGCGTTTGCGTTTGAGCATCACTTTGGGGAACGCCACCAGCGTGGTGAACAGACTCAGCATCCAGTACACCACCGGGAACCAGATGATCCAGAACAATGAGGCCCCAATCCCTTTTTCATAGCGCCGTTCAATCATCAGGCTCACCGCGAACTGCAACAGGCAGACCACGCCGAGGATAAGTCCAGTGAAGGCTGGCGGGAACAGATGCTGAACATACAGCGTGTCTGGCATCGGGAATAGCAGCCCTAACAGGAACAGCACGATACTAACCGCATACGCAAATGCCCAAGCGGTAGAGAAACAGAACTCAAGGAACAGCGGCCACATACGGCGGAATTCCCACGACCACAGGCGGCGCATGTTAACGATAAACACCTCCGCACCACCTTGCGCCCAGCGCAGGCGCTGTTTCCACAGTCCTTTCAATGTTTCAGGCATCAGGATCCAGCACAGCGCGCGCGGCTCAAAGAATACCGACCAGTGGCGTAATTGCAGCTTCCAGCTGATGTCGATATCTTCGGTGATCATGTCCGGGCTCCAGTAGCCAACTTCAGCCAACGCCCGGCGACGAAACGCGGCAACGACACCTGAAACGGTAAATATCTGCCCGTAGACTCGCTGGGTACGCTTGATTAAGCCGATAATCGACGAGAACTCACCGACCTGTACGCGGCCAATTAACGTCGAGCGGGTACGAATACGCGGGTTACCGGTCACCGCACCAACGCGCGGGAACTGGATAAGCGGAGCCACGATATAGGCGACGGCATCACGATCCAGTAACGCATCCCCATCAATGCACACCAGGTAATCGCTGCGCGCTGCAGCTGCGCCGGTCTTAAGAGCCAGGGCTTTCCCCTGGTTTTCCGCTAAGTGAATCACTCGCAGGCTTGGGTACTCTGTTGCCAGCTGTTCCAGAACATCGTGCGTGTCATCCGTCGAACCATCATTGATGGCAATAACTTCAATATTCTTATATCGCTGGGCCAGTGCGGCCTCGATCGTTTCGCGCGCGTTGATCCCTTCGTTAAAACACGGGATCAAAATCGAGACCAGCGGATTTCCCTCCAAAGTAGGCGGCGGCGTTTCATCTCCCCATTTCCAGTGACGCTCACGGTAAAACCAGAAATAGACCCCGCCGCTTATCCACAATGCAGACATGAACAAGGGCCAGAAGAAGACAAAGTTCAACATTACTTCACCCGTGAAGACGACAGCCACGCCAAACGGCAGGCTGAACATCAGGCAAAGTATCAGGAAAGCAATTATGCGATCGGTCATTTTTGCGGGTACCAGTATGAGGAGAACGTCGAACGAATCTCTGACATCTCAGGTTTATCGCTGATGAAATCATCCGGGTAATAGCCGTAGTTGCCTGCGCCGCTTAACTTAAGCTGACGCATCCATTCTGCGAGCTGTTTACCGCTGATTTCGGCCTGTTCCCCGGATTTACGCCAGTCGCGTGCCTGCAGTTCAAACACGGTTTTATCCAGCGCGCCGGGCGTCTGTGCGACAGCATTCACCAGTCGATCAAGCCAGGCGTTAGCATCATTGGCCGGGATCTGCTCCATAAATGGCATCGCCATGGGTGCCGTCCAGTCATAGGTATTCAGGAAATCATTCAGGTTTTGCGCAAACCAGGCTTCACTTTCAGGCTCCAGTACCGGCATGGCGTAAATATTGCGCGCAGTTTGCACCTGTGGACCGCGAATATTACGCACAGACTGAGTCAGCTGTTTGGTGAAGTCGATCAGCATCTTACTTTTCAGGCGCGTCCAGCGCTCAAACGCCTGAGGGTTATTACGGATTTGCTCGATGCTTCCCGGAAGTCCTGCGGCACGGTAGGCGGCTAACGCCTCCGGCGACGCATCTTCAAAATCCGTCAGGAAGGCATCGTCATGGAACAAGATGCCTTTGAAGCTGGCGTGCTTCGCCAGGTCTTCGTAGATCTCGGTAATGCGCTGACGCGCTTCACTGCTCCAGGGTGAAAGACGGACATAGTTCTCGCGGTTGATCGCAGTACGTCCGGTTTTCGGATCCCATGCCGTTACACGCGGAATTGAGGCATCCAGATCGAAAGCCAGCACCGGCATCCAGGCGTACACGGTAACCCCTGCACGGGTTTGTAACTGCCAGGAGATATAGTTAAACAGATCGGCGCGCATCGGCAGCCAGCGGTTAGGGAAATAGACCTCGCGAATGTTCCCGTCGCCTTTAGGGTCGGCATACGCCTGCAGGAAGACATGAGAGATACGCATGTCGTAGACACGCTGGATCAGCTTATCGATGTTGCGCTTCTGCTGGGCGGGGTCTTTGTCATAGACGTAATCCAGATCGACATGCATCACGCGCATCGTCTGCGGTTCACGCACCTGAGCAACCTGACTGGCAAAACGCTTGAGCGATGGGTTATCAGAAATCAGTACACGCGGGATATCATCAAGGAATGCCGCATTCGCCAGCCCTTCATTAAGCGTAAACGCCATCTTATAACCTTGCTCTTTGGCCAGGTTTAAGGTCGTACCGCTGGCGGCACCGTAAGGCCATACCCACGCACGTGGCGATTTCCCCGTTACCGCTTTAATTTTATTGGTGATCAAAGAGATATCGGTATTAATACGGCGATAGTATTGCTCGTCCGTTTCGTAAGTGCCGGTTTTCTTATCGTAGAGACGGTTTGCCACTGCAGGTTCTTTACTTCCCTGCGGGTTCGCCTCAGCACCGAAATGCGAGTTCCAGGTATGCGCGCCGATTTCCACCAACGGCGATTTGCCCATTTCCTCGACCATCTTCCAGGTGGCGAATTTGTCGCGCGCCGTCATCAGGCCACCAAAATCGACTTTTTTGTCCGCAGGGGCATCCACCCAGCTTCCAACCGGTGCCCAAAGGGCTGGCCAGTTGTAAGCTTTCAGCAGCGGCCAGACGCGGGTATAGAAACTGCTATACCCGTCATCAAAGGTGAGCAGAACCGCTTTTTCCGGCAGCACGATTTTACCGTCATGAGCATCCAGAATTTGCTGAACGCTGATCGGGTTATAGCCATTATCACGGAGCCAGGCTATTTGATCGCTCAGCGCGCTGGTACGCACAGAGAGGTAGCGCTGATCGGCTGCATCATCCTCTACATCGTGATAACCCAGAACCAAAAAACTATTTTTCGGCCACGGGTGATCGGCCGTCAGCGGCGTTCTCTCATCAGGAGGAACGTAGCGAGGCGTCGTATTGTGCGCACTGCTGCACGCGGTAATCATCAACCAGCCAGCGATGAGTGCGCTAAGCCATAGGCATCTTTTCAGCATGAACAATCCTTAAAACCTGACATTCAAATCGAAAGCGAGGGAGATATTCCGCTCACGTTTACCGTCGTAGGGGCGTTTATCCCACACCAGCATCACCCCGCCATCTACGACGTTGTTCCATTTAAGCCGTTGACCGTAACCCAACTGGACGATAGCCCCTGCGTCTTCACCTTGTTGCCAGTAGCCGCCCACACCAGCCACTCCCTGCTGTGTCCACACGGTGTCATAGTGTCGGTAAAGCACCTGCTCCGCGGTCAAGCCGGGAACTACGGAGAAATCACTTTTGGGGTTGTAATACGGCACATTCTCTTTGGTGTTGGTGCTACCGCCGATACCCGGGGTAAAGTCCAGTGTGAAGCGCGGTGTCGTCCACATACGCTCTTTTCCGCTAAGCCCGTATTCGAGACGATCGTTACCATCCGAGAAATGTGAGGCCGCAAACGACAATTGATACTCTCGCCGTTCGTTTTGGTACCAGCGGACATACATGTCGCCGCCGTTTGCATATACGCCGCTACGCAGCGCACGCAGTGGCGTATTGCGGGAAAGACGCTCTGCTGACCCACCCACACGCCAGTTATCATTGAAGTCATGCCAGGCTGAAAGACGGCCCCCCATTTTCTGCCCGTCGCCATAATTACGGCCAGACAGTTCCATTTCGGCCCAGTAATCACGTGAAGTCCATTCAGCACCAGCCGCCAAATCGCGGCTGATGCCCTTTCCTTCTTCAAACTCGCCGGTGGCAAAGTTGAAACCGGTAAACAGTCGCCAGTTGTCATTAATCGGCGGGCTGTAAATCGCTGTATTGATGTTGAAGTCATTCTTACCGCTGACCGGACTATCGGAGGAGATCCCCTGCGTACCGCTGATACGCACTTCCGACATTTTGTGCACATCACGGATCCGTGCCAGGCGCAGCGTCGCTTCGTCATCCGGGCTACGGGCGATGACATCATCGGTCAGCTCATCGGCCTGTTTCCACTCCTGAAGATCCAGCGCCACATAGGCCTGCTGACGCTCCAGCTCCAGGTTGCTGGGCTCGATCACTTCCGCAAGCTTTAACTCTTTTTCCGCCGCATGTGGCAATCCACGGGCTTCCAAAACGGAAGCATAGGTTATGCGCAACCCCTGGTTACCGGACCCCGTTCGTGCCAGATGTTCTGAGAGTTTTTCTGCCTCAGGCAGTTCATTGGCAGCAAGATGATATTGCGTCAGCAGCGTCTGCCCGAGCAGCCAGTTATCGTTAGGCTGTGGCGTTGGCGAGCCGTAGATACGACGCAGATACGGGCTCTCTTTGATCAAGTCATCAACTTGTTTTTTAGCGGCATCAAAGTTTTCATTATCAATATGCGCATAGAACAGATCCTGTTGATCTTCAGGACTGAGCGGCGTAACAGGGATAGGTCCGTTCGGATAATAGATGCTCGCCAGCATTGCTTCGGTCTTTTCCGGCTGACGTTCGCTGAGCCACGCCGAAGCCACCCAACGTTTGGCATAGTTGGGCACTTCACCGTCCGCGGAAAGGGATTCGTACTCCTGAATCACGTCGGCAGTGCGCTTACGCACCAGCAGGGCCCCCATGCGGTCAATCCTCGCCCGACGCACATCCCCCTGAGCTGCAGGTTCATCTTTCCAGGCTGCCAGCAACTGGTCATAGCGGGCAAGCGCTTTATCCGCCACGATAAAACGCTCATCTTCATTTCGTGCAGAGGTATAAGAAGCGCGCACCTTTTCGGCTGCAGCATCAAGCGCCAGACGCCGCTTAACGGGGTCAGATGTCGGAACCACTTCCGTCAGTCCCAACGCCGGTTCAGCAACACGGTTGGCTGACAGCGCTGACAACAGCGTGGATTTCGCATTTTTGTTACCCGGATCAACTTCATCCGCCTGGCTGGCGACTAACAGCGCATCCCAGTTTTTACCCTGTGAATGATACACATAGGCAAGCAGTGCATCAGAGTCAGCCCCCGGATGCGCGCGTGCCCATTTATTCGCTTCAGTCAGGGCCTGCTGATTGTAACGTGCATCCGCCAGCGTCATGATCCAGCCAGTACGCACATCGGCGTTCTCAGGCTCTTCCTGTACAACGCTCTCCCAGAGCGCTAATGATTCATTCCAGCTCTTCTGATTGCGATACGCACGTGCAGCGGCCACTTTGCCGCGTGCGGGCACTTCCATCTGCCCACGATACCTTTGCCAGATATCAATGGTTGCTTTATCGTTGTTATCAACCCAACTGGATACTTGCAGCCAGTCAGCCACCTGATTTGGCGTTAACGCACTTTTCTTTCCCTGCTCCTCAAGGTAGCGCAATAACGGTGTGCTATTACCACCTCGCGCTTCAATAATCAACGCATCGTAATCTGATACTGCTGCAGAGGCTTGCATTGGGAAAAGAACGCTTGCCGTAAATAAACAGGTTACTGACTTGAAGCGTTTAATAAAGTTGGCATGTCGACGCATACTGAACATATCTGCCCTTATATCTTACATCATAGTAAAAATAAGCGTTTTCAATAAGTTATAGTCATTCCATGACGGTTGCCGACCATGTAAAGTGCACTGCCGCTTATTTCGTAATATGGCTAAAAATCATTTAATTCTTTCGTCTTATTGACTCCCTATGACTCGTCCACTCGTCGTTGAGAGGCTGGCGAAAGCTCAGGAATTTTATCACTCAGTGTGGGGTCTTACTATGTTATAAGAAAACTCTTAGGCAAAAAAAGTATTTTAAACCAAATTATCCTAATACTCTTGGGATCGAATACTGGATTTAGATTAAGTTTCCGTGACGAAACCACGTAACGATGATAACTATTATCAGCAAATATAGAAACACCAGGTAACTGTTTGCCTGATAAGCATTTTGAAAATTGACAGGAAAAACCTGATAATTAACAGTAACTGATAACACTATAAATAACATCAGTTAATTTTAAACGGCTAAGTTTCAGGGTTAAATCGGCAACATAACACCAGGCAAAAAGAATTAGATAAAGATATAACAAAATGAAATTAAAGGGCTTTATGAGCAGTATGTTTATCACCTACCAAAAATGGCATTGTGGAATACCTCAATGAACTACCACAGGCAATTGTTAATTCCACTACGCCCAAGTGTATTTATCATTCCGTAAAACTGTACTTATCTGTTTGTTAAATTATTGGCGATATCAACGACAATCAATTTTACCCTTACAAAATACAAGCCTAATACTATTGAATGATGTCCATTGAGCCATAAGCTTTTACGCTTACCCTTTCCGCATTCTTTCAGGTAATCTGGCAAAAGATGCCAACGGGAACTGGTCAATGAAAATCGTTAACGCAGAAGAAAAGCACATCCCCGCTATCCATACTATCTACGCACATCATGTTCTTCACGGGACGGCCAGCTTTGAGACTAACCCGCCAGATTCTCGCGAAATGCTTGTTCGCCTGACTAAGATCCGCGAGCTGGGGTTGCCGTGGGTTGTGGCCCTGCAGGACGAAAAAGTCATCGGCTACTGTTATCTCACTCGCTACCGTGAACGCTATGCCTACCGTTATACGCTCGAAGACTCGATTTATATTGATCCGACAGCACAACGTCAGGGCGCGGGCAAAGCGCTACTACACCATGTCATTACATGGGCAGAAACACACGGCTACCGACAGATGATTGCCATCGTCGGCGACAGCAATAATCAGGGATCGCTGAAAGTCCACCAGCAGGTCGGATTTATGGAGGTCGGCACGCTAAAGAATATTGGCTTCAAGCATGGTCGCTGGCTCGATACCGTATTGCTACAACGTAATCTGGGTGAAGGTAACAGCACACTGCCGCCCGACGCTGGCATGATGCTCTGAGGGAAAACGGAGGAGCCCCCCTTAATACTTATTTTAGTCGTTTGCCTGCTTTATCTACCTGCTACTCGCCATCTTCCTTTACGAAAATGCCTTTTTGCGCACAACAACACGATACCCAGAGGGGTTTCATCAGATAGATTTCTGTGGTGCAGGACTGGCAAGATGGAATGATAAGGTAGATGATTGCTACGCTTGAACATGTCAGTATAAACGATTAGAAAATAAAGCTAACCGACTAATTTTATTAGCTAAGCCACATTAAGGAATATGGGATGTTAAATGCCATTCTGGAAGGTAAAGCGGGAAGAATAACGCTAAATGAAGGGATGCGACAAAGCTGGCGAACTGTTTTTCAGTCCTATGAAGATCTACTCACAGCTGCAATCTGGAGCCGGGTTAACTATTTATCACCTGCTGCAATGAGTCATTTCTTTTCTGCATTGACCGGGAAATCCAGGGATGATTGGGGAGCTTATGAAGCTATCGCTTTCTGGCCAAAATTCGCTTTTCCCGATTCCATTGATGAAAAAATGCAGCCATACACATCTGGTCTGGAACAATTTTCTGAACCGGATGTGGTCATCACTTTCGAACATGCGGCACTGATTGTCGAGGTAAAACCACCTGCTGGAGGGATGCAATATCAACAGCAATGGCGAAAAGAACTTTTGTAGTGGCACAGTAAATTTGGCCACCTGATTAAAGGTGATATTCTCACCACAACATAAAACAGGTGACTTAATGAACAAGAAAACTAAACGTACTTTCACCCCTGAGTTCAGGCTGGAATGTGCACAGCTGATTGTTGATAAAGGCTACTCATATCGACAAGCCAGTGAAGCAATGAATGTTGGTTCTACCACGCTTGAGTCCTGGGTACGCCAGCTCAGACGAGAGCGCCAGGGGATTACGCCCACTGCCACGCCCATTACTCCAGACCAGCAACGTATCCGCGAGCTGGAAAAGCAGGTTCGCCGTCTGGAGGAACAAAATACGATATTAAAAAAGGCTACTGCGCTCTTGATGTCCGACTCGCTGAACGGTTCACGATAGTTGCCAGACTGAGTGACAGCCACACGGTTGTCAGCCTGTGCTCCGCGCTGGAAATACACCGCAGCAGTTACCGGTACTGGCGAAAACGACGCGATATGGTTAATCCGGTACACGTCAGGTTGTGCAGCGAAATACGTCGGGCGTGGAACCAGAGTCGGGGCTCTGCGGGGGCACGCACTCTGGCTGACATGCTGACCCAAAACGGCGTCGCGATGAGCCGTTACCGTGCCGGACGTCTGATGAAATATCTGAACCTGAGCAGTTATCAGCCCGGAAAACATCAGTACAAAAATGCCCGTCAGGAGCATACCTGCCTGCCGAATCTGCTCGAGCGTCAGTTCGCTGTGCCCGAACCAGACCGGGTGTGGTGCGGAGACATTACGTATCTCTGGGCAGGAAATCGCTGGTGCTATCTGGCGGTCGTCATGGATCTTTTTGCCCGCAGGGTTGTCGGCTGGAGTCTGTCAGTACATGCCGATACCGCACTGATAAGCAGTGCCCTGCGGATGGCCTATGAAACGCGTGGTCAACCGCGTGATGTCATGTTCCATAGCGACCAGGGAAGCCAATATACAGGTCTGAAATATCAGCAACTTCTCTGGCGTTACAGAATAAAACAAAGCGTCAGTCGACGGGGAAACTGCTGGGATAACAGTCCAATGGAACGCTTCTTCCGCAGTCTGAAAACAGAATGGGTGCCAGCACATGGTTATGCAGGCAAGGACGAGGCCCGGCAGCAAATTAATGATTACATACTGAACTACTACAACAGCGTCAGACCTCACCATTATAACGGTGGACTGACGCCGGAAGAGTCTGAGAACAGATACCATTTTTACTGTAAAACTGTGGCCAGTATTACTTGACCACTACATTTATACTTATTTACACGATGATGACGCCAAACCTGTTGTCCATTTTTTAGCTCTGGGCAACTTGCCCGCCGCCGCAAAAACCTGGTTTCACGAATTAGCGACAGAGTTTCCCCAGGTTGAATTTCATGGACTGGAATGGCGTAGACTCAGAGAAATTTTCCAGCATTCAGAATGGAATGCCCCTCAGGATAAGCGCATCGTTGCTGATTGCCTGAAAGCCCTTGCTCTGTACGGCATCCGCGAACCACTTCTTCCATGGCACAGATTTAGTCAATTTCTGACAGAGAATCCCCTCTCCGGCGATTTATCACTTATTAAGGAACAATAATGACACATGATCCCTTTGCTCAGGTTCGTCAGGCTCACCGCATCTGCGGGGCGTATTACCAGCAAATTCTGCCAATGATCAATGAGGTTGCGCAGAAAATAGAAACCTCTTTTCTCCTCTGGGATACATGGAGTTTCAATAAACCTCCTCGTCGCGGCGTGAATCCACTGGAGAGTTGGAAATGGGACTACCTGCCAATGATGGATGTATCATTCGTCTTTGGCAAACAAAAGCAGCCTTCTTTACCGATGTTGATGACCGACTATGTGATTGATTTTAAATTGGTTACTGACAGCGAATTAGAATATCACCAGCGCACATCACAGTACCCAAAAGATGAAGAACCACTGGCAACCCAACTGAAAACACCCGCCGACAAATCCCAAAGTTATCTGAATATTTATCTCTTCTCAGCAGCAAACAATGACACACCGTATTCCTCTCCAGAAGAGATGTGGGACAGCTATGAGGGCTATCCTGATACCCATTCCAAAGTACAATTTTCTGACAATAACCAAATTCGCGGTATCGGATTTTCAGTGCCGCTGATAGATATCGCGAACGACAATGGAGTGAATCTACTGGTGGAAAAAATTTTGGAACATAGAGAATATCTCATGCAAGGATAACCTGTTATCGCAGGATAACTTAATTTTTATAAGTGTTATCAGAGATTGAGCGGGTAATATTAAATCCAATATATCCTTATAATTCCAAAGTGATGCAGGGGGATTATTCAATAGAGAATAGTCCCCCTGCATCTCCCTATCGTTCTATAAATGGGACACTGCTTCCCACTTTTCAATCTGGACGGGTTATAACACATGAATTATAAATGCATCTGTTTTTTATCTCTGAGGTTACACCATGAACAAGAACATATTGATCGCAATATGCGCATTAGGTTTTGTGAATATTGCACATGCCGAAGTATATAAATTGGATAGTACGCATACGAATGCGACATTTAATATCGACCATTTTCAGACATCAACCAACCATGGTGGCTTTTACTCCATCAGCGGAGAAGTGAAATATCTTCCAGAGAAACAGCAAGGTGAAATGCAGGTAACCATTCCTGTTAAGTCTCTAAATACCGGTCTGGAAGCATTTGATAAACATATCCGTAGCAGCGATATACTCGATGCAGAAAAACATCCGAATATTGTATTCAAATCAACAAAATGGAACTTCTCTGAGGGCAAACCCGCCTCTATTGAAGGGATGTTGACGATGAAGGGTGTTACTAAACCTGTCACGTTAACGACGACCAAATTCGGCTGCTATATGAGTCCGGTTTTCAACGTTCAGGTCTGCGGTGGCGATTTCTCTGCAAAAATTGATCGTACCCAATGGGGTGTTGATTATCTCGTCAACATAGGAATGAGCAAAACAGTTGATATTAGTATTCAGGCTGAAGCAATACGCCAATAACAAGGAAGTAAGAGTGAAAGTGAATAAAACAGTTCTGGCCATAGCCTCTATGGCTATGATGATTTCATCGGGTATGGCGCAAGCCGAAGCATATAAAGCCAGCACCGAAGAGCACCCCATTAAAATGGTCAACATTGACGCTCTTGAAGATCAAGTAAAAGCCAGAATGGAAAAGGGAGCATTTGGTTATATTCGTGGAGGCGCGGAAGATGAAAATAATCTGCGCAGCAATACCGAGAGCTTTGATAAGAAATTTATCGTTCCTCGAGTATTGCAAGGTATTGAATTAAAAAATATCAATCTTTCAACCAGCTTGCTGGGCATTCCGCTAAAAACACCCATAATCCAGGCGCCAATGGCAGCCCAGGGTCTGGCGCACGAAGCCGGTGAACTTGCCACAGCCCGAGGAATGGCCCTGGTAGGTTCAATTTTCTCTTTAAGCACCTACGGAAATAAAACCATTGAAGACGTTTCCAGGGCATCAGAGGGAAATCCGTTTTTCTTCCAGCTCTATATGAGTAAAAACAATAAGTTTAACGAATTTATACTGAGTGAAGCAGTTAAGCATGGTGCAAAAGCGATCATTCTGACAGTCGATTCACCTGTTGGTGGATATCGTGAAGACGATATAAAAAATAATTTCCAGTTCCCTCTCTGCTTTGCAAATCTTGAGATGTTTGCGAAGCAGAGTGATGACGGTTCAAAAACAGGCAAAGGTTCTGGTATCAGCGAAATTTACGCACAAGCCAAACAAGCCTTCACACCGGAAGATATTAAATACGTTCACCAAATCTCCGGTTTGCCGGTCATTGTGAAAGGAATTCAATCGCCGGAAGATGCAGAAATTGCTATTAAGGCCGGAGCTGCAGCTATCTGGGTTTCTAACCACGGGGGAAGGCAACTCGATAGTGGGCCATCCTCATTTGATGTATTGCCCTCTATCGCAAAAGTGGTAAATAAACGCGTACCCATCATTTTTGATAGTGGTGTACGTCGTGGCTCGCATGTATTTAAAGCTATCGCTAGTGGCGCTGATATCGTGGCTATTGGGCGTCCTGTCCTGTACGGTCTAAACCTTGGCGGGGCTCAGGGTGTTGCTTCTGTTGTCGAGCAACTCAACAAAGAATTAGTCATCAATATGATGCTCGGTGGAACCAAAGATATCGAGCAGGTGAAAAAAACCAAATTGTTGACCTTACGTGATCTGGAAGAATAAGAGCATACTTTGGGTTAACGGTGTGGAATATTAACCCCTCTACTCCACTCACCAGAGACATTATTAAAAAATAGATAATAATGCTGAATACCGGCCACTATGGCCGGTATTTTATTTATTCACCATGGAGGAAAAATACCTTAATAGCCAAAGTGCAAGCCGACCCCGTAAAGCGCATATCCCATAGTGAAATCACTCAGTCGCCCTGAGGGAGTACAATTGAGTTCAATAGACTAATAGAATGCTATAACTGCTGATTTATCAAGAGAAAATTGAGTTTGGTAGACTTCAGTAGACTTGAGTTTGGAGCGGGCGAAGGGATTAGAACAAGCCAATCAATAACTTGAAAAACATAGAGTTTTCAAGTTATATCTTAACTTATACCCCCAAAGATACCCCCAAAGCACAGAGGCTTTGAATTCAAGTAATTACCTTTGTCGATAAATCAGCAGGAAGCGAGATGATAGCAAATGGCAGGCATACTCGAAAGCAGCGACACCGTTAGTATCAGACTAATTACGATTTAATAAACCCAGATCCCGGCGGGCCCTCATGATATCAATAATCGTGAGATATGGCGTTTGTTCTTGCCAGCTAAACCCTCTGCGATCGATACGAACCAGTTCGTACTTTTCCACTAGAAAGTTAATGGCATCAGCCAGCGTGATACCGGCATCGATATGTTCCTGTATAACACGTTCCTCACTGAATGGTGTGTCGTTGAGGGTGAGACCATAGTGCTGTTCCAGCAGACGTGTCAGTAACATTTGCCAGACATCCACGGGTGACAGGCAGGGCTTCGCCGCCCGCTGAGTTGTTGCAGGTTGAGATTTCATGTTTGCTCTCGTGGAAGTTATTAGCGCTGAGTGGGATAAATGGCGATATATACGTAGCCGCAACTGCCAAGGGTATCGGCTTCGCAGGTGAAACCGTTGCGGTACAGAGTGACGCAGTGGGTGTGGCGAGGATTCAGTTCACCGGTAGTCAGCATGGACTCCATCTGGCGGATAAAGTACGGAAATGCCACATCCAGCTTCCGGCATTCTGCGTCACTGAACTGGCCGGTGATGCTGGCCCGGTCAGCTAAATAATGCAGCCGGTTCCCCTCCTGTACCAGACGGGCTCCCAGGCGTGGCGTAATATCCCGCTGCAGGCCCCATGTGATGTTGCTCATTGATAACCTCCGTTATTGTCAGTTCAGGGTAATACTCATCAGGCAGGCATACGGCCCGTTGCGGTCCTGGCGACGTTCGGCGTATACCGCCAGGACACCTGAGATATCCGGCACGTCCCTGCCGGTGTAATGGCAGACGCTACCGTGCCACTGATATTTTCCACTGCAGTATCGAAAAATGCGTGAGGCCGGATGCTGGCGGTATATCGTCATTGCCCGGCGTTTACTGATAATTTTCATGTCATACCTCACAGCAGACCGTGTTCAGCGAACGAATAAATTTGCCTGCCGCCGACAATCAGGTGGTCAGGGACACGGATATCCACCAGCTGAAGTACCTGCACCAGCCGCTGCGTGAGGGTTTTGTCGGCTAGGCTGGGCGTCGTCTCGCCGGAAGGATGGTTATGCGCCAGTATCACCGCCGCCGCATTGAAGTGCAGTGCACGTTTGACTACTTCCCGGGGATGCACCTCGGTGCGGTTAATCGTGCCGGTAAAGAGCGTCTCATGGGCAATCAGTTGATTCTGGTTGTCCAGATACAATACCCGGAACTCTTCCCGCTCAAGCGCGGCCATATGCAGTCGCAGCCACTCCCGGACGGCGTGAGTGGAGGTGAAGGCCACCCCGGGCTCATGCAGATGCCGGTCAAGAATCCTCAGCGCCCGCTGAATGAGATGCCGGTCCTGTGGCGTCATCTCGCCGGGTAAAAAGGAAAGCTGTTTCATTCGTTGTTCCTCCGGTCAGTCAATGATGCGCAGAATGGCGTGGGCTTCTGGATGCTGCAGGGCGTAGTCCCGCAGGCGGTAATAGTGCTCGGTCATTGCGTCACACTCTGTACGGCAGGCATGGTGGCTGTATTCAATCAGGCAGACCGCGATACCGGCAGCGTCTGCACTCATATCTGCACCATTGCCGTTCATGCTGTTGAACAGATGCCATTTATCGTCACTGTCAGCATCAGGGGCCATAAACGCGCCGCCATTGCTGAGGGTGTAAAAGGACCAGATACCACCGCTGTAATCCGCACAGAAGCGGCCCATCCAGGCGAAAATATGCGGTTCCAGCGTTGTCCATTGTGGAATGGTGCCAAAGTGCTGCGGCCAGAAGCAGATACGCTGTTCGTCAGGTAGCTGCGTTACGGTCAGTTCAAATTCGGATTCGTTAGCAGATGCGAGGTTGTTTTGTGTCGCTGTAGTCATGGGTATATCTCCATTAATAAAAAATGCCAGCGACGATGGCTGGCGCATGGGGTAATAAAGTGGGTTCAGGAAGGTTAAATATTGGTGGTAAATGATTCGGGGTCAGCGGGTGAAAATGTCAGTGCGGATACCTGACCTGCGGATATAACGGTTAAGCCCTTCACCGGCATCCGGTTCAAAGTTCCATGCCCGCCAGACCATCCGGCCTTCGGCGTCGCGAACCACCAGGCGGAAGTGACTACCCTGGTCGTCTTCAATGCCGATGTTGCGATACCGGCGGGTAACTGCTTCGGCCTGCTGTCGGGTAAAAGGTCCCGGTGGCAGCATGTGAGATTCAGGCATTCGATGTACCTTAAAAACAAAAGCCCCTGACGCAGATGCGTCAGGGGCTGTGGGAGTTTGCATGTGTAGGGGGATTGTCAGTAACCGGTTTGCACCTTATACAGCCGTAAGGTTTTGCTACCCCGGACAATCTTCACATACAGGGCATTATCTTTCGTGCCGCGCACAAACCCGGCCTGCACATCGCCCTTGCAGTCACCACCGTCGTAAGGAATGTTGACACCGGTCTGGTGCACTAGGTCGATAACCCCGAAGCTTAAGTCTTCACAGGCCGGGCCCGGCAGGTCCTGAATCAGGGCAAATTTATGGTCGTCGCTGACACCGGTCAGTGAGCACATGGAGGTGTTGATGTCGTTTCCCTTGCACCAGTACTCCTGGCCGGGATTGTCTTTATCCATCAGACTTGCCGGAAGCTGTGCGGCACCGGCACTGAATGCGGCAAGTGACAGAATGAGGGCGGGTACAGCAGAGGTCATTATTTTCAGCATGGTTTTCTTCCTGAATTAATCCAGCCCGCTGTCGGGCAAAATGAAGGAGGTTGATATCGGGTGTTATCAGAAGCGCCGGTAGCGAAACAGCTCTTTGCCCTGGTAAAGTGCCACCAGGTCGTCATATTCCGGCTTTTTCTGGTTGGGCTTAAAAGTCACTACCGTGCCCGGACGGCACAGGTCTTTTACGGTGAGACCGAATTTCTTGTCCGGAGTAATGGTGAATCCCTTCGACACATCGTTGCGCATGATAGTTATCCAGCCCCACAGGCCGCCTTCGCAGTCTTTAAAAGGTGCGGAACGCACCGTGACCATACCGCCCTTACGGTCAGCGAACATGGCTTCACACTTCCCCATGACCTGACGATGGGCATCACACCAGAAAATATTCCCGCTGTTGTCATTGACGACCGCAGGCAGCGTCCGGTTGTAAGGCTGCGCCTGAACGCCTGTACAGAGCAGCAGGCTGCCGGTAATGCTCAGTATCTTAAGCAGTGTTTTCATTATGTTATTCCTCAAAGGGGTAGATATCCGCAGGTGATGGCTCAGGCCATCACCGTCAGAATTAACATCACCAGCCATACCCAGAAGTAAGCCGGTTTCTGACCGAGGGTTTTCGCCCGCCGCCACAGATAGAACGGTACCAGCCAGGCCAGTTTGCCGAACGTGGTGGTATCCACTCCGGCCTTACGCAGACGGCGTTCATCGAGATATCCCAGAGCGATATTGAGCAACAGCGTGATAAACCAGTACTGCCCACCCGAGACGGCCTCATACGCTTCCTCAAACGCCATCCCGTTCAGCCCTGCCGTCCAAAGCTCGAGCGCATAACCAATAAAGGGAGCAAATGCCAGCGTCCACACCACACCGCCCGGAATACGGTGCCCCGGCAGTGCGGGCGGGATGGTGCTTTGCTGCAGTACTGCTGCAAGCGGGGTGGCGGAGACCGGTTGCCATTCCGTCATGCCCTGCCGCCATACCAGCGTAGTTGCCGTCAGTTCACCGCGCACAATCAGGCCGGTGATGTCGTCTTCAGTCACATTGTCATGACGTATGCCATTTTTCTCGTAATGCCAGGTCATTGTTTTTCCTTCTTAACAGAGGTTATTAAATCAGTGTGTTGTCCGGCTTCTCCTCAGAGGGACCGGGAGACAGGACTTCGCGGATACAGCTGAAGTGCGGAAGGGCCCGGATAAAGCCCGCCTGGGTGGTTAAATGGCTGAGACGTTTTCGCGGGGTAAAAGTGGTGTTCAGAACTGTCACCGCATGGATAGTCGCCAGAGGATGCACGGTGATATGCCCGTTAAGTTCACCAGTGAGATACCAGCAGCCGTCGAGTGATATCAGGCGGTACGGGGCCAGCCCGTCACAGCGCTCACCCTCGGCCAGCAGCAGCAGCACCCGCTGACAGGCGGTTATGGCACTGACGAGGCGGTAAAACACCAGCGAGCTGGCCGGTGACACTGACTGTGGGGGTTGCCACACCAGGCAGGGCATCCCTCCTGCGGTGAGCAGCATGCCCGCCAGACGCCGGTCCAGCCCCGGAAAAATATCGGCCAGTCCTGCCCGGTGAGCAAAGGTCAGCGCATCCAACTCGCCCTGTACGCCTCCACCGGTACTGCGCAGGCGGCATTGCCCCCGTCGATACTCAAGGTCGAGGTACATCAGCCGTTCGCGAAAATCCCGTCGCAGGGTACGGACTGACACACCAAACTCTGCAGCCAGCCGCGCCATGTTCAGCGTTTCACCGGCAACCAGGCGGCTGATTATCAGTGACAGCCTGACAGCCAGCCGGTCATGACGGCGCTCTGCCTGTGTCATCTTGAATCTCCGTAATAGTCAACTGACTGAATATGAAATGATTCTAAAGAGGGGGATGGACAGGGTATGGACATGGAATGAACTATTTTTTATCTGCCCCCGGAAGCAGGCCCGACGCGGCACACCGTGAAATGCGGTGATAAAACACTCAATCCAATGAGGGGGAAACGGACAGGGGGTGTCCTTTGTTTACATGGCGATAACACTCTCAGGACTGAAACCCACTCAGCATCGCTTCTGCCATCACCCAGAGAGCCCGGTTGAGCTTCACATCTCCGTCGATACCACGCACTGCGCGGGTATGTGTTCGCCCGCCTTTCGCACTCCGACCACTGAGCCCGCCCTTAATCAGGTTCTCCTGAATACGCTGATATGTGGTCCACAGATCATTGCTCTCATCCTGCCAGCGGCGTGGGGAGAGTATCTGAGGTGCTGTCACCGGCTGGTGGTCCTCACCGAAACGGTACGTCAGTGCAGCCTGTGCCAGAGCCTGTTGTGCAGGTGGCGGCAGCATCAGCGACTGCATGGCATCCCGCTTCTCTTCTACACGGTCAAAAATACCAAGTACTTCATACGCCCCCTCAATCACCTGACTCACGACATCTCCTTTGTGCGGCACACGCACCTCGCCAAACGACTCACCGCAGACAAGCCCGTTCTGGCATACCGCGCGGAATAATCCCGGCAGCATCTGATACGAGCTGGTGCCGTCATGAGAGTTGAGCAGAATGATTTCCGGGACTTGCTTGCCGGTAATCTGCCCCTCCCGACGCAGGCGCAGCATGTGCTTTGTGTGCTCGCGGCGACCTGGGTCACGCACCCGGGTCTGACAGGCAAAGAACGGCTGAAAACCCTCGCGTTGCAGGCTGTCCAGCAGGGAAATTGTAGGTATATACGTGTACCGCTCGCTGCGGGACGCATGTTTGTCTTCGCTGAACACACTGGGAACTGTGCGGAACAGCTCCTCACGGGTTAACGGACGGTCACGACGAATAAGGTTTGCTGCGCCAAAGCGCGAAGCCAGACGGGTCATAAGCAGACTCCTTGTTGATTCAGAAAACAGATAAAAGAAAGCCCTGTCGCACAGTGGCGACAGGGCTCTAGAAATACTGGAACAGAAAGGGTTAAGCTCTCAGAAGAAGAAATCCCAAACGGCGCGAACCGTGCTCACCACCATATCCCGCACACTGCGAATGAGCGATTTCACCGGCTCCGGCACAAAAGGCAGCGAAGCAACGGCATCAACAACCTCACCTGCAGCTTCACCAAAACGGTCCCGGGCCTGCGATTTTACGGGCTCGCTCCGTAATGTTTCGTGCAGTTGTGCACTGAGCGGACTGCTGGCACGGGCTGGCAGGCTGCGCATCATCGTTTCCACCAGTGACCCGAGCCCCCATCCCGTTCGTGCTGACACCGCGCACATTGGATTTGATGGTGTAAACAACTGTCGGATATCACTGAGCTTGCGGCTGAGATTGATTTTCTGGCGGGATGACGGAGAGCCGCAGGTGGCATCCCATTCATGGCAGGGCTCCAGCTTGTCGACCTGGTTGACCACAAACAGCACCTTGTGACGGTGAGAACCAATCACTTCGCGATAAAAACGCTCATCCACCGACAACGCCCTGTCATCGGCTTTAATCACCCACAGCACCAGGTCCAGTTGTGGCAACTGGCGCCGGTACAGTGCCTGATATTCCCGGTCACGGACCTCGCTTTCACCGACACCCGGCAGGTCCACCAGCACCATGCTGTGCCGTCCAACTCGCAGCCGACAGCGCTGGGGTGCACGGGTACAGGCAGATACATCACTGACCGGGGACACGTCTCCGGCAAACAGGGCATTACACAGCGACGATTTACCGACCCCGGTTTTGCCCATAATGCCAATCACTGGTTCGTAACTGGTTAACTGGTTCAGTTGCTGCAGAATGCGCTCAGATACCCAGTGCGGCAGACCGGACAGCGAGTGCTGCAGCGGCTCCGTACCTTCAGGATTATTCATTTCTATTCCTCTGAAAAAGAAAACAAAAATGGCAGAACCTTACGGTTCTGCCATTAATTGAGGTATGCTCAAGAGGATGATATATATCTGATTTATTTTAGATTGTTACCGCTAATGCGCTTGAACTCCTCTTCAATCATTTCCTGAAGAGCATCTGCTGTACTGAGATGTCTGTTGCGGGAGATAATTTTCAGCTTCTCCCGGGTTTTAAAGTCGATGAAAACCTGAAGAGAAATCTTATCTGATTTACTGTTTTTATATTTTCTCTGAGCTTTGGCACTATTGAAGGCCAACCTGAAAAGCTTTATGGAATTACTGTCAGTAAAGTGATTTGCGCACCAGATATCAAACGAAAGTTGGATACAGTTAAAAATTTCTCTTGTTCCAGAGAATACTGAATATTTATCCAGTGCAATGTTTGCTTTTTTAAGCTGATCCCATGTCCACTGACATTCATCATTATCTTCTGGTGAGACTTCCCTGAACGGGGTCTTTATCTTAAAGACTTGTATCCATGATTGTTTAATTCTTTCCAGCAGTTCGTTTCTTGCTCGTTGATCAGACATCAAATCGAGAATTCGAATAATCTGGATAAGTTGCCCTCTGGCATTCGAAGGATACTTGTTTTTTGACAGATAATCGGCAATGACAATACTAACGTGACTGTGACGAGATAGTTCCTTTAAAACACCAGAGGGATCTCGGGACAAATGATCCATAAGTGTATGCCAGCCGAAAAAACAAGCCCGTTCACTGCTTTCCAGCCATGAAAAACTCTCAAGTGGAAGAAGAGATTGCCTGCAATTTCGCCGCATATCCTCCAGCAGGCGAAACATTTCAGTATCTGTAAAAGTCGTAGGTAAATCACTCCAGTGCTTACGTATATGTCGGATGTAATCTTCGGGGGCACACCCCGGAGAAGGAGGAGGTAAATCTAACTTCCATTCATTCAAAAAATGTAAATAATAATTATTTACCCTTTCATTTTCGTCTTCTTTTGTCAAAATCCGGTGTTTCATACAATCCTCTGCTGCCTATTTTTAATACAAAATAATGTTATAATAACTAAATATTAGTAGTATAAAAAGATAATAAAAACGCAATGTAAAGGTAATTATTATTGTTTATAATTTTGCTGTATAGGCCTGTAATCACGGTTTTGAGTAGGGGTTCTTATCATAAATTACCAGCTGCACCTCTGTTCCTGGTGATATTGCCAGAGTTACTGCACTTCAGGTCTGCTATCGCATACGGCTTCTCAGGGACAGCGTCTTCTCTTTTTGTTTACGGTAATGCTTTGGTCGCTTATGGATATCTGGCTAAAGAGAAGTTAAAACACGGTCAGTACTACTACGGTGCCAGCGAAGTGTTCCCATTGAGTGGACTGGGCAGGCCTCGGGGTATCCGCTAAAGCCAACATTTTTTACAGCACCACCGGTATCTATGCCGGAGCGGGCAACAGAAATTCATAACCCGACTCCGATATCCATTTAGCTACCGGAGAATCCAACAATGACCATCAAACCTTCCCTGCTCGAAGATCAGTTTGTCGATATGGTGTTTATCACCCGCCTACTTGGGGTTAGTGATAAATGGATATACCGACTCATCAAGGAAGGGCTTTTCCCTAAACAGATAAAGCTGGGACGCAGCTCTCGCTGGTTGCAAAGCGAAGTGGAAGCCTGGCTTCAGGCCCGTATTGAAGAATCCCGCAAACAGTAGTAAGCCTCACTTCACCAAATAACATTCATCCAGGCCGTGCTTGCACTATCCGCACTCTGCGGAGGCTTACGGCTGCCTGAAATTTAAGAATCAAGGAAAATCACCTATGAAAAACATCCCATTGCTTAACCATTACCAGGCCTGGCTAAATGACTTTACTCGCATCAATTTGTGTCATGGTTTGTGTCAGCAGGAAATAGAGCACTGGCACAAGCTGGCGGTTACATCGTGCCGGTCGCCGGGTGGCGTAATTGTCGTCCCACAGTATCTGTTACAGGTCACTCAAACATCCCGCGAGGAAGAGTGTGCCGTTATTCCCCGTCTGAACAAACAAACTGATTATTCTCTGTTGCCTGGCGTGTTGCTCAGTGAATGTTACCGTCTTGGGAAAAGCAGACTGGCGGAACAATTACAAATGCTGTTCCGGCTGCATACACAACCGGGTTCTCGACAGGCGCTTACGCTGCTGTGCTGGTGTGAACTGGTCTCAGGCCGGGATCTAGATGAATGGTATACGCTGCACTTACCGCTTCCTGACACGTTGAAGCAATGGATGTCAGAAAAACAAGAATCATATCGGGGACTGAAAACGTTGACTGAGAATTATATTCGTGCCACCAGGCCAATGTGAGGTCTGGAAAATGCGAGTACAAAAATGTTATATCGCACAGCGTAGAACCGGCGAAATTGTGCCTGCCCGCCAGGTGAATATGGCAGAAAGTGAAGAGTGGCGCTGCCAACATTGTCAGTGCCCATTGATATTCCACCTCCCCACCAGAACTTCACCGTCATGGTTTGAACATGATATTCCACGGGGACAACCGGAAGTCCTTTTGCAGTGCCCCTGGTTGGCACCAGCAAGTGGGAAGTCTTCCACCATAGAGAAACTTCAGCAACTCGTGGCACAACTGCCTCCAGTCATTACAACAACCCAATGGCAGTGCACGATGTGCGGCCTGTCATACGGCGGTGAGAAACGCTGCCCTCAATGCAGAAAAGGGATATACAGTCGGGAGATACGAATTTAGTGATACGTACCAGGCAATCATGGGATTGATTGGTACACCAGAAAGTTATTATATGGGGGCATATAACTTCGGAGTAAAAATCAATCACTTTCCATCATCCGGCCCTTGGTGCTGGTGGATTGGTCATTAGTAGTCCACGACGGGTTGGTAATATTAATTAACCAACTGAAATATAAACAATATCATCTCAATGCCACACCCGTATACGGCTACTCATACACGATAGCCTTAATGGCTGGTCTTACCCCCCTTTAAATCCTTAATCCCTTTAACTGCCTATTACGGGTAAGGCTTTGCCCTGCCCGTAATTCATTACCCAAGGAAATTATATGTTTGACAATATCTGTCTCGATAGACGACACGCACCATTCAACACCACTTACCTGCAACGTATTCTACGCGTTATCGATAACGCGACTGCAGAACACGCACGCACAATGGCGGTACGGGTAGACCTGCGTCTTCCTGACAATATGCTCATTAACCGACAGGGCCTGATATCTCGCTTCATTGAATCCCTCGATGCGAAGATTGCTGCACGCTACAGAAGTAAGTTGAAACAGGGCACACGAACATATCCATGCCACCTTCGCGATGCCTGGGTTCGGGAGGTGGGTGAGATTAATCAGAAATCGCATTACCACATGGTGTTGTTCGTGAATAACGATACGTTCAATGGACTGGGAAGTTACAAAGAAGGCGGGACGGGCCTGGCGTCTCTGATACGAGAGGCCTGGTTGAGTGCTTTGCAGCTTAGTCACCGCCCAGAGCACTGGACGCTAGCCCGCTTTCCCGATAACCCACTTTATTACCTGGATATTAACTCCCACGGTTACAGCGAGGTATATGATCAACTGACGTTTCGCTTGAGTTACTTCGCTAAAGAGAGAACCAAATCCTACAGCCGTCAAGAGCGTTCTTTTGGCTGTAGTCAGTGTTAATACCTCTTGAGGCATCTATGGAAGAGGGGAATTGCTTCGTAGGCAATTCCAGAAATTAATGAATGCCATTCATAATCCCTATCCTCCCCCCTGTGCTTACAAGTCCGCTTTGAGCGATGAGCGGACCTAAAGATATAGCTTCAAACATGCGATGATGATTGATATCCAGCTAGGTTTCAGAAAGACCGACAGACTGCCGGTCCTGCGGGGAGATTACTTCAGCTCCAGCATACTTATCACATGGGCAATATCCGCGATATTGCCTGCTGACAACGGCTGCAAAGGACGAGGCAGGCAACCCATGTCGGTTAGCCCAAGCACACCAGCAGCTGTGGCAATAACATGAAGACTTCCACCATGTTTACGGAACAGCGCCCACAAAGGTTCAAGGTGGGCTGTCAGGGCAGTAACGCGTTGATGATCCTTTACCGCCGCGGCTTCAGTAATTTGTTTCGCCATCTCAGGGAACAGACCGCCACACACGGAGTACCAGACTTCACAACCAGCGTTTAATCCCAGCCCCGCATAAGCGTCGCCACTGATACCGATTGTTACACCAGGGCACAGATGTTGACGTAACGCATTCACCCGCTCAGTCGCTGCAGCGGGGCTATCCGGTACGCCAGGGATCTTGACCGAGCGAATCCCCTCAAGTGATGAGAGACGACCGTGGAGTTCATCCGTAAAGGTAAAATGCGTAGTGCCCGGATTATCATAGATACACACCGGTACAGACACGTGCCGAGTAACGGTCTCAAAGAGTGAGAATACTTCTTCGTCACGGAGTGGCTGGTAGCTGACCGCCGGGAGTAACAGAGCATTCGCGCCGGCTGCCTGCGCGTCATCTGCCAGATGCAGGATAGCATCGGTACTGACCGCTCCCACACATACCATCATTGGGATATCCCCGGCATGCTGTTTTGCCAGCGTTGCTACGCGCTTTCGCTGCTCCCGGGTCAGATAGGCGTAGCTTCCGGTTGACCCCAGGATGCCCATAGAATCAACCCGAGCTTCTGTCAGGCGGGAAAGAATATGGCTGAAACCCTTTTCATCCACGCCGCTGGCGGTGAGTGGGGTTAATGGAAACGCCGACAAACCTGTAAACATAAAAGTTTCTCCTGAATGATATTACTGCTGTTGTTCTTCGATGAGAGCAACCTCAAACCACAGACCGGGCATCATTTTTTCCAGGCCGTCGGTCAGCATCTTCCCGGCTTCGTGAAGTCTCTCCAGCGGCATCTGCGGCAGGCTTTCCAGAATAAACCACATTTGCTGAGCTTCCACACCTAAGCGGGTTCTGAGCCCCTGTCGCCAGTTCCAGCGACGGCAGGTCACGCCGATATCATCACACCAGATGATCTCGCCTTGTGAAGGATATTCAACGGCCTTTTCCCCCTCTTTGACTGTATCAAAAGGCTCTGTTCCTTTTGCTACAGCCAGACATGGTGAACCCTGATAGGCAGCGATATTCTCTCCACCCACCGGAACGGCGTAGCGGAGACTAACGGCATTATAAAGATCAACGATGGGATCAAGTGCTGGCATCGTTCCGTCACGTAATACGCGCTTGCGTAACGCATCCGCTGAGCAAGGGGTACGTTTAGGTTTAGCACCAAACTTTTGAAAAACCTCTGCCCATGCGGTCAGATGCGCTTCCGCCCACTCAGGCTCACCGGCCAGAACCGCTTCACAGGCTTCTCGCAGCGCTGTTTCTCCGATATCGGAGTTAAGCACTGGTGCAGCTTTTACGTAGACACTGAGTGCCCGAAAACCAGGCGCAATGCGATAAATTTCAGGGGCAATTGACGGAGAGACTGTTAACACGTGATAATCCTGTAATGACCAATTTATCCCATGATAATGACCGATGACCAAGAAAGTCAATTTAATGACCGATGCAGATTCTATCGTCAGCACCGTAAATGAAGCCGTATCTCAGCGGATTAAGCTGTATCGTAAGCAAAAGAAAATATCGCTCGATGAACTCTCCCGCCGGGCGGGCGTCAGCAAGGGCGCGCTGGTTGAGATTGAGGGATGCCGGGCAAATCCCAGCATAGCCCTGTTATGCCGCCTGGCTGCCGCGATGGGGGTTTCGGTAGCCGATTTTGTGGATGTCAGTTCCAAACCGACCGTGCATCTCATTGCTGAAGATGAGATCCCAGAATTGTGGGCTGGTGAAAAAGGAGGGAGAGCAAGGTTGCTCGCTGGTTCGGGCGGCCCTGATATGACCGAGCTCTGGATGTGGGAAATGCAACCGGGGGAAAAGTTTGCTTCGCCCGGCCACACGGAAGGGACGCTTGAGCTGTTTTATGTTCAGACAGGCACGCTCACGCTGGGTGTGAAGGACCACCTGTATCAGGTAAAAACCGGCTGTTCAGCAACAGCCAGAACGGACGTTCCTCATTTCTATGAAAACCAGGAGGAGGGACCATTGGTGTTCATCATGACAGTACATGAGAAAACATCCTGATTGTCGCCCGGCAAGCAATAGGGCTTGTTTTATCACAGGTAAGTTTGCATGGAGTGGTTCAGTGGATAATCAACATCTGAGTTTTGCCAAAAGCCAGTTTACTATCACAACCGATCCCGCTTTTTTTCAACTGGAAGCCATTCACGATTACCTCTCGCAATCGTCCTGGGCTCCAGGCATTGATGCCGAAACGGTCAGAATATCAATCCAGAACAGCCTTTGTTTTGCGCTTCTGGATGGAACAAGACAAATCGGCTTCGCCCGCCTTGTCACAGACTATGCCACTTTTGGTTATTTGTGTGACGTCTACGTATTAAACGATTATCAGAAAAGTGGTCTCGGCCGCTGGCTGATCGAATGCTGTCACGCCCATCCATTGATGTCACGCCTGCGACGGATAATGTTGGTCACTGACAGCGCGCCCTGGCTATACCAAAAACTGGGTTATAACCCATTGAACCGGAAAGATTTTGTCTGGCAGATCAATCGGCCCGACATTTATCGTAATGCCGGACAAAAATAAGAATACTTTTCAGAGAGTAATGATAAATGTTAATCCGTAGGGCCAGTTCCTCTGATGCTGAAGAGCTGGCTATTTTAGCCGAGCGAACCTTCAGAAAGACTTTCCAGGATGGTAATACTCAGGAGGATATGGATCTTCACTGCCATGCAAGCTATTCAACTAATATCCAGTTGAAAGAAATCCTCAGACAAGACTGGATTACATTAGTCTGCGAATACGAGAGCAAACTGATTGGGTACGCTCAACTAAGGTGGGAAGAGTTTCCTCCCTGTGTCAATAGCATCCATGCCGGAGAAATTCTGTGTCTGTATGTCGATGAGCCCTACCATGGTAAAGGATTTGCACAGGCACTGATGCAAAAGTGCTTTGCTGAATTTGAGGCAAAGGGATCGGATCCTGTCTGGTTAGGTGTCTGGGAACATAACCCAAGGGCCATCTCTTTTTACCGTAAGCTTGGGTTTACCGAGGTGGGTGAGCATATCTTTCAGGTTGGGTCAGACCCGCAGAGAGATATCATTATGAAACGCTCAACTTACGCTAGCTGAACACACATTTTGACGTCCGCTTTTGGCCCAAAGCGGACCGCCTGAAGCGTTGCGAGGTCTGCTATGAGCGAAAGGTGGACGCCCGCATAGCGTTAACAGGCGTCCGATATTTTGAAGTGGGCAGATTACTTAACACGCTTCCCCGTTTCGCCAATGACCTTCTCGCCATCCTCTTTGGTAAACGCTCCTTTCTGACGTTCCGGAAGAATATCCAGTACCTCTTCGGAAGGGCGACACAGTTTAGTTCCCAGTGGCGTCACCACAATCGGACGGTTAATCAGAATCGTATGTTGCAGCATAAAGTCGATTAGCTGGTCGTCAGTAAATTTATCTTCTACAAGACCCAGTACCTCATACGGCTCGACGTTCTTACGCAGCAAAGCACGGACGGAAATGCCCATATCCGCAATGAGTTTGACCAGCTCATCGCGTGAAGGTGGGTTTTCGAGGTAAAGAATAACGGTCGGTTCAGTACCGCTGTTTCGGATCATCTCCAACGTATTACGCGACGTGCCGCAGGCTGGATTGTGATAAATGGTGATGTTGCTCATATCAGTATCTCATTACAAAGTGAAAGAGAGACGTAGCGCCAGCGCGGCCAGCGTTACAAACAGCACAGGCAGAGTCATGACGATCCCGGTGCGGAAATAGTATCCCCAGGTGATGGTCATGTTCTTCTGTGAAAGGACATGCAGCCAGAGCAGCGTTGCCAGGCTACCAATCGGTGTAATTTTCGGTCCCAGATCGCAGCCAATCACGTTGGCATAAATCATCGCCTCTTTGATAACGCCTGTTGCGGTGCTGCCATCAATAGAGAGAGCGCCAACCAGCACGGTAGGCATATTGTTCATGATGGAAGACAGGAAAGCCGTCAGGAAGCCGGTACCAAACGTCGCGGCCCAAAGTCCTTTATCTGCCAGCACGTTCAGCACACCGGAGAGGTATTCTGTTAGTCCGGCATTACGCAGACCATAGACCACCAGATACATCCCCAGCGAGAATATGACGATCTGCCATGGCGCACCACGCAGCACTTTGCCAGTGTTAATGGCATGGCCTCGTTTCGCCACCGCAAACAGGATTACAGCGCCAACAGCCGCAATCGCGCTAACGGGAATACCGAGCGGCTCAAGAACGAAAAAGCCAACCAGAAGAAGGATCAACACGATCCAGCCGGTTCTGAAGGTTGCCAGATCTTTAATCGCTTTTGCCGGTGCTTTCAGGAGAGCCAGGTCGTAAGTAGGCGGAATATCTTTGCGGAAGAACAGATGCAGCATAACCAGCGTGGCAAAAATGGCTGCAATATCAACCGGCACCATTACCGACGCATATTTGGTGAATCCCAGACCAAAGAAGTCCACCGAGACGATATTCACCAGGTTCGACACGATAAGCGGCAGACTGGCTGTATCGGCAATAAACCCGGCGGCCATGACAAATGCCAGCGTAGTACCTTTACTGAACCCTAATGCCAGCAGCATGGCGATGACTATCGGCGTCAGAATAAGTGCCGCACCATCGTTGGCAAACAGTGCCGCTACCGCTGCGCCGAGCAGGACGATCCAGGTAAAGAGCAAACGACCACGACCATTCCCCCAACGAGATACGTGCAGCGCTGCCCATTCGAAAAAACCTGATTCATCAAGCAGCAGGCTGATGATAATCACGGCAATAAAGGTCGCTGTCGCGTTCCAGACGATATTCCACACCACCGGAATATCGCTTACATGCACAACACCAGATATCAGAGCCAGCCCCGCACCCAGCATCGCACTCCAGCCAATCCCTAATCCCTTCGGTTGCCAGATAACCAACACGATGGTCAGGACAAAAATAGCGCCTGCCAGTAACATAAAACCTCCTGACAGGGCGACTTTGTCGCCCTGTATATGCCAAAAAATTAACTCATCAACTCTCTGAGCTTTTCAATACCGGCGGGCTCTGACGCCAGCACCGGAACAAGCGCTATACGGTCAGCGTGCTGATTCTTAACAGCCTCAATCTGAGGCACTTCCTGCCGGGCACGCTGGCAAAGCAACGGAGAACACGTATCCGCAATGGAAAGGCTGTTATTGATAATCCAGCCCCACGGATGAATCCCCGTTCTTTCAAGGTCAGTCTGCAGGTTAGCCGCTTCCAGTACCGGTGTGGTTTCAGGCAAAGTGACCATCAGGACTTTGGTGCGTTCCGGGTCCTGAAGCTGCATCATCGGAGTGGAAAAATGACCTTTATTCCCCATCTTCTTGGCAATCTCACGGTGATAAGCCCCGGTAGCATCAAGCAGTAATAGCGTATGCCCGGTAGGTGCCGTATCCATGACCACAAACCGTTTGCCTGCTTCACGGATTACGCGTGAGAACGCCTGGAACACCGCAATCTCTTCCGTGCAAGGAGAACGTAAATCCTCTTCGAGCAGCCGTTTCCCTGCCTCATCCAGATTCCTGCCTTTCGTCTCAAGAACATGCTGCCGATAGCGTTCAGTTTCATCGTGAGGGTTAATTCGGCTGACCTGCAGATTTTTAAGACTTCCATTGAGCGTTGCACTGAGATGTGCAGCGGGATCTGAGGTGGTGAGATGGACATCAAATCCCATATCCGCCAGCCTGACGGCGATGGCAGCAGCCATCGTGGTTTTACCTACGCCACCTTTGCCCATCAGCATAATCAAACCGTGTTCACTGCGAGCGATATCATCAACCAGGACAGAGAGCGATAAGTTTTCAGGCGTGTACAGGACGTTCGTTGCAGGCAGCGGTAATGCTCTTGCACTGGTGTCCAGTAGTCCCTTCAATGCAGACACGCCAACCATGTTGACTGGCTGGAGTAATAAGGTATCTGTCGATAGCTCAGATAAACCGGCAGGAAGATTTGCCAGTGCTTCCTGTTCCCGTTGCCATATCGCAGCGGCAAGGGCGTCATGTTCAGCTTCTGCTTTAGGCAGCACACCATTAATAACCAGGTACTGGTTTTTCAGGCCAATTGCAGCCAGTTCTTCATGAGTGCGGGCGACTTCCTGCAGCGTAGATTTTTGCAGTCGTGCAACCAGAACCAGGCGGGTACGTTCAGGATCGGATAGCGCCTCTACTGCATGAGCATACTGCTCACGCTGCTTTTCCAGCCCGGCCATTGGGCCAAGACAGGAAGCACCATCTGGATTACTTTCAATGAAGCTACTCCAGGCACAGGGAAGCTGGAGAAGGCGAATCGTGTGGCCCGTCGGCGCTGTATCAAAAATGATGTGATCAAAGCGGGTCAGCAGAGAAGCGTCGGTCAGTAAGCCAGTAAACTCATCGAACGCCGCAATCTCAGTCGTACAGGCTCCTGAAAGCTGTTCGCTGATACTGTTAACAACGTCATCAGGCAGAAGACCTTTGATAGGATCAACGATTCTGGAGCGGTATTGTTGGGCGGCTTCCTGCGGGTCAATCTCCAGAGCAGAAAGCCCAGGAACTGCCGTCACAGGGCGAATGGTGTTACCGATAGCCTGGTCGAATACCTGGCCGACATTCGAGGCAGGATCGGTACTGACCAGCAAAACCCGCTTACCCTGTTCGGCAAGGCGGATAGCCGTCGCGCAGGAAATGGAAGTTTTTCCTACGCCTCCCTTACCGGTAAAAAACAGATAAGGCGGGATGTTCTGTAAGAATTTCATATGTCCTCCTGACATATCAGCAACAGGAAGTATTACCACCACAGCAGCTGGTGGGAGCTAACCCTACCCTCTCCAGCGGTATACCAAACCAGCGAGCTATCTCAGCACGTTTTGGGTACCGCCCTGCCATCACCGTTTCACCGTCCAACAGCAGTAGCGGAAGCCCTTCTGCTCCAGATGCTTCGAGGAATACTTTCGCTTTCTCATTATGAACAAAGCTCATGGGCTGCTGCGCCAGGTTGTAACGTTCAACCTGTACGCCACGTCCTTTCAGCCACTGCACATCAGCAGAGAAATCAACCAGAACCTGATCGATATCTGAGCCACATACGCCGGTACTGCAGCACATTACCGGGTCAAACACCGTTAACGTTTTCATCTTTAACACCTCATATCCGGAAAAGCATATATGTGCAGGCAAAATTTTTAGAGGCAAACAGCCTTACCGCTGCCAGAGCAGTTGGTTGATGCGAGCTTACGGGCGATGGCCTGTACGTCGTCCTGTTGGCTTAACCAAGCCTGCTCAATCACCTGAGCGGCCCAGGAAGGAATATGCGGGGATAAGCGGTAGTGAACCCACTTGCCCTGCTTGCGATCCAGCAATAGTCCACTTTCCCGGAGCATTGCCAAATGACGGGAGATCTTTGGCTGCGACTGATCCAGCGCCGTACAGAGATCGCACACGCACAACTCTCCCATTTCCCTGAGCAGTAACACGATGCCCAAGCGGGTTTCATCGGAGAGATTTTTGAAGAGTCGTAGGGAAGTTAGTAGCATCTGTCCTCCGGTTGATTTAATAACAGGATACTCTGTAGGTTTACAATCGCAACAATACATTCGAAAAAACATATGTAACTGTTGTCGTGGAACATTTTATCCTGATATCAGAAACTTGGTTAACTTATTGATATTCATATTTTTATACGTTTCCTTAAAGGGTGTAACTCCCATTCTGAATGCAAATAAAATATTTGGGGATTCAAGAAATGTTGATAGAACAAACTTCTTATGGCGTTACGCCGATGCTAAACTGAACTAAAGGTTTTACTTGTATGGGTATTGAATCGCCACGGAAAATCTAGACACTTCCGAGCCGTTGATAATACTGGTTTTCATATTCTGTCGGTGACATCTGATCGCTAGAACCATGCCGACGCTTACTGTTATAAAACATTTCGATGTAATCAAAAATATCGCTGCGGGCTTCTTCCCGCGTTCCGTAGATCTTTTTCTTTATCCGTTCGCGTTTCAACAACTGGAAAAAGCTTTCTGCAACCGCATTATCATGGCAGTTACCGCGACGGCTCATGCTGCCCTCCAGGCCGTGTGATTTCAGGAACGACTGCCACTCATGGCTTGTGTACTGACTGCCCTGATCCGAATGAACCAGCACCTGTTTTTGGGGATTACGCCGCCATACAGCCATCAGCAGTGCGTTCAGGACAATGTCCTTTGTCATCCGGGATTGCATGGACCAGCCGATAATTTTGCGTGAGAACAGATCAACAACAACGGCAAGATACAGCCAGCCTTCGTGGGTCCTGATGTAGGTTATGTCCGTTACCCAACGCTCATCCGGAGCATCCGGATTGAACTGTCGCTGGAGCCTGTTGGGCGACACGATACTGGCCTCGCCTTTACGTGCCCGCGGGCTCCGGTATCCGACCTGAGCCTTTATCCCGACACGTTTCATCAGTCGCCAGACCCGGTTCACTCCGCACTGTTGCCCGCTGTCCCGCAGATCCAGATGGATTTTGCGATAACCATAGACGCATCCCGATTCCAGCCAGAACTGTTTAATCTGTCCTGTCAGTCTCAGGTCTGCCTGATGGCGTTGTGAATGCGGCTGCTGAAGCCAGGCGTAAAAACCACTAGGATGAACATCCAGCACCCGACAGAGCAGGCGAACAGGCCAGCAACAGGAGTTGTCACGGATAAAGGCGTACCTCAGTCGGACAGCTTTGCGAAGTACGCCGCTGTGAGTTCAACAGGTGGATGCAACACATTGGTTAAAACGCTCTGCGGGTGATTCATAGTCTAGCGTTTTTCTTGGCCTCTCGTTGAGCTGCCTGGCAACACTGTTTAGTCTTTGCTGGCTGTGAACTGATAAGTCAGTTCCTTTTGGAAAATACTGTCTGAGTAATCTGTTTGTATTTTCATTTGAGCCGCGTTGCCAGGGAGATTGAGGATCGCAGAAGTAAACCTGAATATCTGTGGCTACGGTCGTGGGGGCAGTCCAATGGGAAAAAAACGCTCCCGGACGGGAGCATAAGCCAGTGACTTCGGCGTCAAATGAGGGTCTAACAAGTGGAGCTGCGGGTTAATTCTGGGTGATCTGGCTGCGATGCTTTTCAGCCTGCTGCTGATGAATAACGGAAGATTGACCATTATTCGCCTTCTCATGCATAACAGCGGCTTTCTCATGCTCGTTCATTTCGGAAAATGATTTTGCTGTTTCGTTAGAAGCTGCTGGCTTGGATTTCATCATTTTTTTATGCATTTCAGCCATGTCCTGATGGGCAGCAGAATTGCCGTTTTGCATCATTTCATGGGACATTGCGGCCTGATCGTGACCGCTCATATCCATCATTTTCATGCTCTCCCCCTGAACTGCACTTTTTTCAGCGGATGATTGCATCTGATGGGCAGGCGCTTGGGCATTATTTACCTGGTCATGCATGTTCATTGTCTCTGCAGCCCAGGCAGATGAAGCGACAGCCATCATGGCAATAAAGGATACAAGGATCTTTTTCATGGTTG
Organism: Citrobacter sp. RHBSTW-00029; assembly: GCF_014104295.1. Taxonomy (NCBI): domain Bacteria; kingdom Pseudomonadati; phylum Pseudomonadota; class Gammaproteobacteria; order Enterobacterales; family Enterobacteriaceae; genus Citrobacter; species Citrobacter sp. RHBSTW-00029. The sequence continues at coordinate 212,256 of NZ_JABXRT010000001.1, read as the reverse complement.
GGTCTCCGGTGTTTTCATACCCGAACAATCAATGCTTATAACAGAGAAAGCATTTGATCTCAGGGCTGGTTGATCATCACGCCAGGAACCGGGCGATTGAATTATCACGCTGTCCTGATTTATGGCTGATTATAAAAAACCGACTCTGTTTATCGCGTGACTGAACGATGACATTTTTGTCACCTTCCGGGTTTCTCCTGAATAACGGTATTAATCCATTAACAGACGCACACTGAACACAATTTCCCGCCCCTGCTGTTCTGCTGACAGCTCGCCGCCGTGAGCATGAATGATCGACCTTGTAATTGATAATCCCAGCCCCGCGCCTTCCGTGTTGTAGAACCTTGATGAGTCTGCGCGATAGAACCGGTCAAACAAACGTTCCAGATTAGCGGGAACCTGGCCGGACATCGTATTCGTAATCATCACGTTCACACAGTCACTGTCACGCTCAAGGTGTATCGCTGTACAGGTGTTATCGGGAGAATACTTGATTGCATTGGAAAGCAGGTTACTGAAAGCACGTCGGAGCATATCGCTGTCTCCGGTAACAACGCCCTCTCCTTCAACCGTGATTGTCTTTCCTGTTTCGTCTGCCAGGGGCTCGAACAACTCACGTAATTCATTCAGTTCGGCTGCCAGATCCACATCATGTTTATCCAGCCGCAGCAGACCATGCTCTGAACGTGCCAGAAAAAGCATGTCACTGGTCATTCGTGACAACCTTTTCAGTTCTTCCAGGTTAGCGAATAAAATTTCGCGGTAATGCGAAACATCCCTTTCCTTAGCCAGTGCAAACTGCGTCTGCATCATCAGATTACTGACTGGTGTGCGCAGCTCATGCGCGATGTCAGACGAGAAATCTGACAGTTTCCGGAATGCCCCCTCCAGGCGATCAAACATATTATTGAACTCCTGCATGGTCTCAGAGATTTCCGGCGGAGCCAGATCGGGATTTAGACGCTGATCCAGGCTGTGTACAGTCATGGAGGAAGCCAGACTGGTCATTTCCCGTAACGGTTTCAGACCAATACGTGTGGTCAGCCAGCCCAGAAAAACAGAAATAAAGACCAGACCGATATTGAACCAGAACAGCCAGGTACTGAGTTTGTCCATAAACAGGGTGTGATACCCAGTATCCGTGGCAACCGTAATGATGACATGTTTGCTTTTACCCTGTTCCGGCGTCACGGCAACCCGCCGCGAGATACTGCGGTACACGGTGTTATTTTCTTCCGTCTGGATCATATAGTCGAGAATATCACCCGACTTATTAAGCAGGACCGCTGGAACAACAGAATTTTTGGCATAGAGTTCAACAATTTTTTCATTTTCCATGTTTTTTATAGAAATGAATAAACCATTGTGCCCTACCATCGCATCGTTTATTTTTTCTGATAATGACTTAATATCCGTTTTGTTCCGGAACGTCTCTGTTTTAAGAAACTCTTCGGTGAGCTGAAGTTTACCTGTCAGAAAATCGCGGTCCTGATTATCGAAATAGCCATTAAGGGTGCTAATCAGGATAAAACTTGATAACCACCATACCGTAAGCATCACCGCAGAAAAAATCAGGCTCAGGCGTGTGGTCAGGGAAATTTTGAACCTCACTCTTCTCTGATCTCCAGGACATATCCGGCACCGCGAACGGTATGGATCAGTTTTGGCTCAAAGTCATCATCAATTTTACTTCTCAGACGTCTCACGGCGACATCAATCACATTCGTATCACTGTCAAAATTCATGTTCCAGACCAGGGACGAGATAAGACTCCTGGGTAACACTTCTCCGGTGCGTTGCAGCAGCAACTCAAGCAGAACGTATTCTTTACCGGTGAGATGGATCTTCTTCCCCGAACGGATCACGGTCCGGCGCACCATATCAACGGTCATATCGGCGATGGTGCAGACTGTTGCGGCCTGCGAGCGTGCCCGGCGCAGCAGGGTTCTTACACGTGCAACCAGCTCCGTAAAATCAAAGGGCTTAATCAGGTAGTCATCTGCGCCAAGCTCCAGTCCTTTCACTTTGTCCCGCACGTTGTCCTTTGCGGTTAAAAACAGGACCGGTTCTTCGTGCCCGGACTCCCTCAGTGCGCTGATGATTTGCCACCCGTCGAGGAAAGGCAGCATCACGTCCAGTATTATCAAATCATACTGTCCCTTCGACGCGGCCCCGAGACCATCGCGGCCATTATTAAAGAGATCGGCCTGATAGCCTTCCTCAACCAGTCCCTGCTGCAGGTAACGACCTGTTTTTTGTTCGTCTTCAACGATTAAAATACGCTGCATGGTCAACTCGCTGATATGAAAGTAAAAATCTCACGCATGAGCTTTGGCTGTCCCCTAGCTGACCTGAGACGGAGCAAGCATTCCGAGCCACGCTACGGCGCCCAGAATGATAATCGCAACAACGAATTCTGTCAGGATGCTGTTTCGCATCAGGGCAACGCTGCGATCATAATTCCCTTCCCTGACCATAACTTCAAGCCGGGGACCCAGGTGAAACCGGTTTGCTGCAGCCAGAAGAAGCATCAGAACAAACAGAGCCGTCTTGGCAAGCAATATCCTCCCCCAGGAACTGTTGAATAAGGGAGTTAAGTTACCCTCAGCAATATACAGATAGTTGACCAGCGCACTCAGGATCAGGGCTACAACAATCACCGTTCCTGCCGTGGCAAATTTTGCCAGGGAGTCAGATATCACAATGACGCTCTGTGCATTATGCTCGTTTCTGCGCATCAGCAGGATAGCAAATGCAACCAGAGCACCTGTCCAGGCACCTGCAGCGCCGAGATGGGTCAGATCGCTCAGTAAATGGAGATAGTAATGCAGACCGTCATGCATAACGGCGTGTCCTCCCCAGGCAAGTGTAGCCAGCGCCACGCCCCCACTCATCGTCATCAGCAGGCAGGACAATACTCTCTTATTAGTGTAAAGGAACAAAGCACCGAGTGTGGTAAACAGGGCACAGAGCCTGACAATCCAGCTAATACCCACATCAGTTTCTTCTATCACCATCTCGATAACATGGATGGATAATTCTCTGAGGTCAGTTACTCCACTCATGGCATTAGATACCAGGAGCATATTAATGCCAGTAAGAATGATGCCTGTAACAACAGCAAAGGTTATAAACGACCTGAAATTAGTCAGGTTATAGGTTTCATGTCTGACACCGCTTATTCCATATATCTGAAAAAATGGCAATCCAAATATTACCATCAAATCCAGATAAAGAAGAAAACGAATAACAATCATAATCAGGTCGTTCATAATATTACTTCACTGTAAAGGTGTAATTACCGGTAATAGGGTGCGTATCTGAAGAAACCGCGCGCCAGTCAACACGATAAGTGCCAGCGGGTAAAGGCTCTCGCGGAATAATGACCATCGATTTAGGGTCAGCGCCTGGCGCCACTTTTGCCGCGACCGGCATCGGAGAATGTGATGACATGCCTTTCATACCCGTCATCGTTAATTTTGCACCTGAGAATTTCACGGTCAGATTTTCCGAGAAATTAAGCTGAATCTTTTCCGGGGCCGCTACGGCTGAATCTGCCTGTGGCACAGAGCTTTTTAATTCCGGATGGGCCATAGCAGAGAAAGCAACGCCCATAACGAGGCCACCTGTAAGAATGGCTTTATTTAAAATCGACATTTTATTTACCTGTTTAGTTGAGTGTTTTATATCAGTGCGTTAAAACCAGATTCTGGCTCCCGCCAGGAATACTACCTGATGGTCTTTCTCACCTTCTCTTTTCGCCATATCGGATGTTTTCCCGTAAAGTTGATTCCAGGAAACGCCTATATAGGGTGCAAACTCACGGCGTATTTCATAGCGCAGCCGGAGCCCCAGCTCTGTGTCAGTCAGTCCCCTGCCGCGACCCCGCGATTCATCATCCTGACTGTAGAAATTCACCTCATAGGATGGCTGGAGTATGAGCCGGTTAGTCAGTAAAACGTCGTATTCTCCTCCCAGACGAAGGGCTGCTTTTCCGCCATTACTGACAAAACCCGTAATTTCAGACTCAAAATTATAGAGTGCCAGCCCCTGAAAACCGACAGCAGCCCAGGTCCGGGCAGAAGCAGGTCTGAAATCCTGCCTGACACCCGCAACCAAATCCCACCATGGGCCAACCGCATGTCCCCAGAGTAACTGCGCTTCAGCCGCCTCCGTTTCCCCATTGCTTCGTTCACCTTCACTCTTTAGCCAAATCCGATCTGTGTCGCCTCCAATCCAGCTGTTAACACTCCAGCTGAAATTGTTGGTGTTATCCGACCGTTGCCATTCCAGTTGATCCAGCAGAACCAGATAATTAATCGCACTGTCGTGAATCGCATGCCCCTGTAAATTGCCGAATGCAGCCTTCCGGTCGGCATCGGTAACAGGCGGAATTGGCGTTCTGCTCTCAGTTACAATGGGCTCCATTGACGTCATCTCAGTGAAATTCTCATCTGCTGGCATCTGCATGGCAGACATGTCGTGCCCGGCGTGGGGATCTGCAGAGACGGAGCCCGCCGCAATAGAAAGCTGTGAGGTAAAGAAACCGGCGACCAGAACAGGTATGGCCTTCAAATTTCTCTTCATTCGCATCATTCCTCCACCCGGACTTCACGAAACATTCCCATTTCCATGTGATAGAGCAAATGGCAGTGATACGCCCAGCGGCCAAGCGCATCTGCTGTCACTCTGTAACTGCGTTTTGTACCAGGGGGAACATCTATTGTGTGTTTACGAACCATGAAATTACCGTTTTCATCTTCCAGATCGCTCCACATACCATGCAGGTGAATGGGGTGAGTCATCATGGTATCGTTGATCAGCGTGATCCTGAGCCGCTCACCGTATTTCAGCAGCACCGGTGCGGCATCTGAAAACTTGATTCCGTTAAATGACCAGGCAAACTTTTCCATGTGGCCGGTTAAATGCAGTTCTATGGTACGGCCAGGTTCACGTCCGTCAGGATCCTCAAAGCGGCTTTTCAAATCCGCGTACGTGAGAACCTTTCTTCCGTTATTTCGAAGACCAATACCCGGATCATTTAATTTCGGAGAGACGCTCATCGCCTGCATATCAACCAGTGGGTTATCCGTTTCTGACGCAGGATGACTTTGCATACCCGGCATTCCGGCCATCCGGGAATGATCCATACCGGCCATGCTGCTGTGATCCATGGGCGCGGAGGATGTCCCGCTATCCGGAAGGTCAGCACCGTCCATAGACATCATCTCTCCGCTGTTATCCATGCCTCCCATCTGGCTGTGGTCCATTCCTGCCATATCATGTCCCATTCCCCCCATACCCATATCTTCCATGGTCAACAGAGAACGGGGATCGAGGGGGGGAACGGCAGCACTTAACCCCTCTCTCGTGGCCAGTGTCCCTCGAGCGTAACCGGTCCTGTCCATGGATTGTGCGAAGATGGTATAGGCCTCACCCTGAGGCTCCACAATGACATCATAGGTTTCGGCAACGGCAATCCTGAATTCGTCAACGGTAACCGGGTTTACATACTGGCCATCTGCAGCCACGACCGTCATTTTCAGCCCGGGGATACGGATATCGAAATAGGTCATTGCCGAGCCGTTGATAAACCGTAAGCGTATCTTTTCACCGGGACGGAACAGTCCGGTCCAGTTTTTCAGCGGGGCCTGCCCGTTCATGAGATAGGTGTAGGTGTAGCCACTGACATCCGCGAGGTCAGTCGGATTCATTTTCATTTCAGCCCACATTTTCCGATCGGCAATGGTGGCTGACAGCCCCCTGGTATTCACGTCGCGGAAAAAAGAGCCAACGGTTGGTTTATTGAAATTGTAGTAATCCGACTGTTTTTTTAATTTTTTCAGCAGGCTGTGAGGATTTTCATCGGTCCAGTCAGACAACATGACCACATGCTCACGATCGTAAGCAAACGGTTCTGGCTCCCTGGCATCGATGATAATGGCACCGTATACCCCCTCCTGTTCCTGCAGACCGGAATGGCTGTGGTACCAGTAAGTCCCGTTCTGCTTAACCTTAAAGGTGTAAACGTAGGTATCATCAGGCTCTATGCCCATAAAACTCAGCCCCGGAACACCATCCATATTGGCCGGAAGAATAATGCCGTGCCAGTGAATGGACGTCTGTTCATTAAGACGGTTTTTGACCTTCAGGGTAATGGTGTCACCTTCTTTCCAGCGAAGAACGGGCCCCGGCAGGCCTCCATTGATTGTTTTGGCCTGACGCTCACTGCCCGTGATATTGACGGCCGTTTCACCAATGGTCAGGTCAAACTGAGTACCCTGCAGGGATGCGGCAACTGGCAGGCTCAGACTGGAACGCGCATTGAAACTCCATACGCCAAGACTTCCGGCTACGCCAGAGAGGGTTAACCCCTTCAGGAAAGTTCGTCGAGACGTTTTCAACAGCATGCGCATTCCCTTATTTAAAGTATGGTTACTGACAGAATTCGAGAACCGATTTAAATTAAATTACTGGTTCATCCACTTACAATGAAATGAATCTAGCACACCTTAAGAAACAAATTCATTACAATCGTGTAATGTACATAGCTGTATTACATTTACGTCATCTTCCCCACAGGTTGATTATTTTTATATATGATCATAAGGACATCTTTTATGTACCTCAGAAGGTAATTACACATGAATATATTAATCACGACCACTGCGTTTACAGCTTTATTTTGTGGGGCAGCTTTTGCTCAGTCCAGTGATATTGCCCATGAAGCACATCGATTTGTTAATAATGCCTCAGCCGTCAGTCATGTGAATTCCTCGACGCATGAAAACTTACCGGACAGGGTTAATAAAAACAACACACCCTCATTCTCTGAAATGAATGAACATGAAAGGGCCATTGTTGCTCATTCATTTATGAACAACAGCGCGTCCTATGCGCATCAGAAAATGATTGAGGAACATAAAAAAATGCTGTCCGGCAGTGATGCAAATTCAAAGACCTCGTCTTCTTCTTTTAACGAACTGAATGCCGGAGAAAAAGCCGCTCTCGTGCATGAGCAGGTCAATAATGCCGGTGCGGAAGCACATCAGACGCAGGCAAGAAAGCTTCGCGGGCTGTATTCGACCAGGTAACTGCAGGCGGGTTAGTGCTTAGCGTCAGGTGCGCAGCAGGGCTTTACTGACGGGTTACGTAGCAGGACATGAGCCCCATATTGCTCTGCCGTAACCTGTTTCAGTCCCGTTAATCATCACCGTCGGGCTGGTCATACAGTTCCCAGAGCTTCAGGAGCAAACGGGAAACAAGATATGTTACAAAAATGACGACCATCAACGGTGCTCCCGATTAACTGACAGATGACACGCCTCCTGAAAACCCCTAGCATACGCCGCAGTGTTCATGCTAACGGCGAATTCCAGTAAATGTATTCTACCGATGTCGTAAAAGAAAATGCCTACCTTTCAGCCACCCGCTCGGGGCTGGAATCGAACGAGATCGCTACTCTTCAGCGCTCCTTGCCTTCCCGGTTTAATCTGCGGCATTTGAAAAAAAATGAATCATTAAAACTCGTACTGCAAAAGAAAGCGGGAAAATCACGTGTCGTGGCCTATAAATTTACGTCCGGTTCATTTAATTACACGGCGTATCGTATATCAGATAAAAAGTTCTATAACCTTTCCGATACTTCCGGGAAAGGCAGTCTCGATTATCCGTTACCGGCCACAGCAAGACTCAGTTCGCCTTTCAATCCTGCAAGACTTAACCCGGTATCGGGAAAAGTGAGTCCCCATAATGGCATTGATTATTCCATGCCCATGAACACGAAAATAGTCAGCGTCATCGACGGAAAAATCACCCGGGCCGAATACAACAGTACCATGGGATATTTTGTTGAAGTAACGGGAAAAGCCGGTGTTAAAACTCGCTATCTCCACCTCAATAAAATACTCGTTACTAAAGGGGCCAGGGTTACACGGGGAGGTGCTATTGCGTTATCCGGTAACAGCGGACGTTCATCCGGTCCTCATCTGCATTACGAGCTGGTCATCAATAACAACCCTGTTAACTCTCTGGCGTTCCGGGCAGCGGCACCCGCTGATAACAAACTCGAACAGCATGCCTTTGCGCATGCCAGAGACTACGAACGATACCTGGACTGATAACGGGACCGCGACGCGGCCCCGTCTGCCGGATTAATTTTTTTTATCGTTTTCACTTCCGTGATGTTGATGATCTCCATGCCCTCCGTGGCCGTGGAAAAGATGCATTAGCGGGCAGACCAGCAATAACAGATATGGCCAGTAACCTGCCACATGTGACCAGTGTTCGCGCAGGAGGGCAAATGCCGCGATCGCGGCGACAGCAATAAGCGCATAGGTGGTACTTTTCATACTGGACTCCTTCTGTTCGTAACTGACCCTTCACTCAGTGTTATTTCCCGAGCCTGACACTTTTCAGACGCAACGCATTCACAATGACGCTGACGGAGGAAAGAGCCATGGCCGCCGCCGCAATAACTGGCGACAGCAGTATTCCATACACAGGATAAAGCAGACCTGCAGCCACAGGCACGCCAAGTGCGTTGTAGATAAATGCAAAAAACAGATTCTGACGGATATTTTTCATGGTGATCTCTGACAGATGACGGGCCCTGTTCAGTATCATCAAGTCGCCTTTGAGAAGGGTGACTCCGGCACTTTCAATTGCCACATCTGTACCCGTTCCCATGGCTATACCCACGTCAGCCGCTGCCAGCGCCGGGGCATCATTCACACCGTCTCCGGCCATCGCAACCACATGGCCAGACTCTTTCAGTCGGGTTATCACTGCTTTTTTGCCATCCGGCAGAATTCCGGCTTCAACCTCATCTATTCCCAGTTTCCGTGCGACTGCTTCAGCAGTAAGCTGGTTATCCCCGGTGAGCATAACAATGCGGATCCCCGCCTGACGCAAAGCTTTAAGCGCATCCGGCGTGGTTGTTTTCACGGGATCCGAGATAGCTATCAGGCCTGCAAGGTCCCCGTCTGTGGCCACATAGATAACGGTAGCGCCTTCCATCCGCAACGTATCCGCAACGGCCTTTTGATTATCAATAACGATACTGTTTTCCTGCATAGCCAGTTCATTACCAATAACAACCCGTTGACCTTCGACATCGCCTGAGACACCTTTACCCGACGGTGCATCGAAATGAGTGACTGCGGGTATTGCGATCCCCTTTTCCTGTGCTGCTTTAACTACTGCCATACCCAGCGGATGCTGCGAGCCTTTTTCCACTGCGGCTGTTACACGCAAAAGAGATGTTTCCCCACCCGGATTGAGACTGATAATCCCTGTCACCGTAGGCGAACCTTCCGTGAGCGTGCCTGTTTTGTCGACAACCAGCGTGTCCACTTTTTCAAGACGCTCAAGGGCTTCGGCATTCCTGATTAACACCCCGGCCTGGGCTCCTTTGCCCACCCCCACCATTATCGACATCGGCGTGGCCAGCCCCAGCGCGCAGGGACAGGCAATAATCAGGACCGACACAGCCGCAATGAGACCGTGCGCCATCCTGGGCTCGGGCCCCCAGACAGACCAGATCACGAAAGCAACAACCGCGATAAGTATCACCAGAGGAACAAACCAGCCTGAAACGCTGTCAGCCATTCTCTGGATGGGGGCACGCGAACGCTGTGCATCAGCGACCATCTGAACAATTCGTGAGAGCATTGTTTCATCACCGACTTTCTCTGCACGGATGATGAGACTCCCTGTCTGATTAATGGTCCCCCCGATGACAGGGTCACCCTCCGTTTTGGTAACCGGCATAGATTCCCCGGTCACCATCGATTCATCAACGGTTGTTTTGCCTTCGATCACAATACCGTCGACCGGAATACTCTCTCCTGGTCTGATGCGGAGCTTATCGCCAGGCAGAACATCTTCCGCATTAATATCCGTTTCATGACCGTCATGATCCAGCCGCCTGGCGGTTTTGGGGGCAAGATTCAGTAGTGCAGTAATGGCACCTGAGGTTTGTTCCCGTGCCCGCAGCTCAAGAACCTGCCCCAGCAGAACAAGCACCGTAATAACTGCTGCGGCTTCAAAATAAACGGCCACCAGGCCATCCATGTTTCTGAACGATGCAGGAAACCAGGAGGGGAAGACGGTTGCAATGACGCTGTACACCCAGGCTACGCCGGTGCCCATTGCAACAAGGGTAAACATATTCAGGGAGCGGTTACGTAACGACATTCCGGCCCGGGCGAAGAATGGCCAGCCACACCACAACACGACAGGAGAGGCCAGAAGCAGCTGCAGCCATGTGTTGTGCTGTGGCGGTACTGTATTCCTCAAGGCGGGAAACAGATGAGATCCCATTTCGAGTACCAGAACCGGAAACGCCAGCAACAACCCCAGCCAGAAGCGTCTTGTCATGTCGCGAAGTTCATCACTTGGCCCCGTGGATGCCGTAGCTACGAGCGGCTCCAGTGCCATTCCACAGACAGGACAGCTTCCGGGACCACTGCGGCGTATCTCCGGGTGCATCGGACATGTCCACACACCTTCAGAATTCTCTTTCTCCGCCTGGTGGTGAGGCTGTTTTATCTGATCAGGGCTGACTTCGTGATGATCGTGGTGATGGTGATGGTGATGGGAATGTTCACTGGCATCTTCGGTAAGATAACGATCGGGATGGGCTTTAAATTTACTCTCACAGCTGGCGGAGCAGAAATAAAGTTGATGGTCCTGGTATCGAATGCTGCTGTGCGCCCTGTCGGGCAGGATGTCCATCCCGCACACGGGATCTCTCACCTTATGCAATACGTGGCCCTCGTCCGGGGATAATGTCTGCTCAGAAGCAGTCTGGTTGTTGTGTTGCACTGCATTGTCATTTTTCACAGTAACTCTCCTTATGCATACCGAAGCATCTTCTGTCTTCAGGGTATGTCATGGATGCGATTACCACGAATGCCGCCGGCATAAGAGTGCCTGCTGCCGGCGTCCCGTTATCAGCCGTTCCGCTGACTATTCGATTCGCTGGAAGACTTTTTTACTTCCATCCGGTGAGAATGCGATAACATCGTAAGCCTCTTTTCGGGCTCCCATCTCCATTCCAGGACTTCCTGCTGGCATACCGGGGGCGGCGAGACCGTATATACCTGAACCAGACTGCATTGCCTTATGTATCGTTGTCGCAGGCACATGGCCTTCAATGATCAAATTACCGGCAACCGCGGTATGACAACTTCGCAGTCCTGCAGGAATAGCATGCTTTTCTTTCAGGGCTGACAGCGCCTGATCATTCATGACGTGAGTTCGTACTTCAAACCCGTCTTTTTCCATCGCCTTGCCCCACAGGGAACAACAGCCACAGTTTTCAGATTTGTACATATCAATCACTTTTTCACTCGCCATCGCGGGCAGTGAAAGGCCGAGAGCCAGCGCCATCAGAACCACTTTTTTCATACTCACCTCTGTATATTATCGATTTAAACCCTGACGTCAGGGTGAATCAGTAAAGAAGGACACCCACAGGGGGTGCCCTTTCAGGTTCAGGACACGCTTTTTTTATGTCTGCGCAGCCAGATTAATTTGTAGGCGGCAGGAATAATGAACAGGGACAGCAGCGGAGCCGTGATCATCCCACCAATCATGGGTGCCGCGATACGGCTCATGACTTCTGAACCTGCACCGGTTCCCCAGAGTATTGGCAGCAGACCCGCAATGATCACCGCCACGGTCATGGCTTTCGGCCGGACACGCAGTACGGCACCATGATAGAGAGCTTCATCAAGGCCTTCCGGTGTGAACGTCTCTTTACGGGACAATTCCGGGTGCGCTTCAATGGCATGACGCAGATACATCAGCATGACCACGCCAAACTCTGCTGCCACCCCGGCCAGAGCGATAAACCCCGTTCCGGTTGCGACAGACATATGGAAGCCCTGCCAGTACAGGAACCATATCCCGCCAACCAGGGCGAACGGCAGGCTCATCAGGATCAGCAGGGCTTCATCAACCCGGCGGAATGCCAGATACAACAGGATGAAGATGATCATCACCGTCATCGGCACCATCAGCTTCAGTTTCTTGTTGGCATGCTCAAGCAGTTCAAACTGTCCGGAGAATGACACGCTGGTACCCGGTCTCAGTTTCACTTTCTGACTGATCGCCGTTTTAATGTCATTAACCACCGACACCATATCCCTGCCGCGCGCGTCAATGTAAATCCAGCTGGCTGGACGGGCATTTTCCGTTTTCAGCATAGTCGGCCCGGAAACGACCTTAATATCCGCAACATCGCCCAGCGTGATCTGCTGCTTCATCGGGGTCAGGATCGGCATCTGTTTCAGGGCCTGCGGGCTGTTCCGGTAATCCTGCGGATAGCGGATATTAATCGGGTACCGGGCCACGCCTTCAACCGTCTCACCCACCATAGCCCCACCGATGGCTGATGAGATGAACAGCTGCACATCGCCCACCGTCATTCCGTAGCGGGAGGCTTTTTCCCGGTTGATATCCACATCAATGTAGCGCCCGCCTTCCAGTCGCTCTGCGAGAGCAGACACTACGCCGGGTACGGTTTTGGCGACCGCTTCGATACTCTGCGCCGTTGCATCGATATCGGACAGAACCGTTCCGGACACCTTGATACCTATCGGGCTTTTGATCCCGGTTGAGAGCATATCAATACGGTTACGGATTGGCGGCACCCAGAGGTTTGCCAGCCCCGGTAAACGGACGGTCCTGTCGAGTTCTTCAATAATCTTGTCAATCGTCATGCCTGGACGCCACTGATCCTCAGGTTTGAGCTGGATCGTGGTTTCAACCATTTCGAGCGGTGCGGAATCCGTGGCGGTCTCTGCTTTACCGGTCTTGCCAAATACAGAGGCCACTTCAGGAACGCTTTTGATTAACTTGTCCGTCGTCTGCAGGAGCGCTGCAGCTTCAGCCGGAGAGACACCCGGCAGGGTCGACGGCATATACAACAGGTCGCCCTCGTTAATCTTCGGCAGAAACTCACCGCCCACCTGGCTCAGCGGCCAGATAACGGTGAAAATGGACAAGGCCGCAACCAGCAGGGTTGTTTTTGGCCAGTGGAGAACCCGCAACAGCAATGGATGATACGCTTTGATCAGTACCCGGTTCAGGGGGTTACTGGTCTCTGCAGGAATTTTCCCCCGGATCCAGAATCCCATCAGAATCGGAATGACGATGATGGCCAGCGCGGCCGCGCCCGCCATGGAGTACGTTTTCGTGAATGCCAGCGGGCCAAACAGACGTCCTTCCTGACCTTCCAGGGTAAAGATAGGAATAAAGGACAGGGTGATGATCAGCAGGCTGATAAACAGTGCGGGTCCCACTTCAACGGAGGCATCGGTAATCACCTTCCAGCGGGTGGCGTTGTCAATCTGCTCACCAGGATGCTGATGATCCCACTCCTCAAGCCGCTTATGCGCATTCTCAATCATCACAATGGCGGCATCCACCATCGCACCGACGGCAATCGCTATCCCTCCCAGCGACATGATATTGGCGTTCAGTCCCTGGAAGTGCATGACGATAAAGGCGATACACAGACCAAGCGGCAGAGAGATAATCGCCACCAGGGCAGAACGTACGTGCCACAGGAACAGGGCACAGACGATGGCCACCACGATAAACTCTTCCAGAAGTTTGGAACTGAGGTTATCAATCGCCCGGTCGATGAGCTGGCTGCGATCGTAGGTGGTCACGATTTCAACGCCTTCCGGCAGGCTGGCCTTCAGCGTCTCAAGTTTATCCCTCACTGCCGTGATAACGTCGCGTGCATTTTTACCCGACCGCAGGATCACCACGCCGCCAGCGACTTCGCCCTGGCCGTTCAGCTCGGCAATACCACGCCGCATTTCAGGCCCGGTCTGCACGCGGGCAACATCCCGCAGATAAACCGGCACGCCGTTCTCGCCTGTTTTCAGGACGATGTTATTAAAATCATCAATGCTCTGAAGATAACCGCTGGCACGGACCATATACTCAGCTTCGGCCATTTCAACGGATGAGCCACCGGCCTCCTGGTTAGACGATTCAAGGGCCTGTTTCACTTCGGGCAGGCTGATACCATACTGAGACAGTTTTACCGGATTGACCTGAATCTGGTACTGTTTCACCACGCCGCCAACCGAAGCGACCTCAGCCACGTTCGGGATGGTTTTCAGCTCAAATTTCAGGAACCAGTCCTGCAGAGAACGCAGTTCTGAAAGGTCGTGTTTTCCGCTGCGATCGACAAGGGCATATTCAAATATCCAGCCCACCCCCGTGGCGTCCGGACCGATTTCAGAACTCACACCGGCGGGCAGTTTTCCCTGTACCTGGTTCAGGTACTCCAGCACGCGGGAACGGGCCCAGTACAGATCGGTGCCGTCTTCAAAAATGACATACACATACGAATCACCGAACTGTGAAAAACCACGCACGGTTTTTGCGCCAGGCACGGACAGCATGGTGGTGGTAAGTGGATAGGTGACCTGGTTTTCTACAATCTGCGGGGCCTGGCCGGGATAGCTGGTTTTGATAATGACCTGCACATCTGACAGGTCAGGCAAGGCATCGACAGGCGTGTTAATAATCGTCCATGTGCCCCAGATGCTGAGAAACAGGGCCCCCATCATGACCAGGAAACGGTTGGCGACAGAGCGCCGGATAATCCATTCAATCATCGTCGTCTCCTCAGTGCCCTGAATGCATATTTACAGGCTGGTCAGACATTGCTGGCATACTGCTTTCTGTTTTTTCAGGGTGGCGCATACGTTCCAGTGCGCCCGTAATATTGGCTTCAGAGTCAATGAGGAACAGGCCACTGACCACCACGGTATCGCCTTCATTCAGGCCGGAGCCGATGCCGGACTGTTGCTGTGACTCATGCAGAACGTGGATCTGTTTCGGCACAAACTTGCCTTCATCATCAACAGTAATCACGCGCTGTTCTTTGCCGGTATCGATAACGGCCTGGCTTGGTATCAGCAGCATCTCCTGGCTTCTGGTATTCAGTTTCAGATAGGCATTCATGCCCGGCTTGAGAAACTCATCCTTATTAGAAACCTGGAGACGGACCTGAAGCGTACGGGTTGTCTGATCCACGCTGGGAAGAATATTCCATTTTTCGACATGGAATGTTTTATCCGGATAAGCCGGTACCGAAATTTCAAACTGCGACGTATCTTTCAGCAGATAGGCGATAGATTCTGGCACTGCAGCGCTGATCCAGACCGGGTCCATTCCCTGAATCTGAGCCACCACCTTATCTTTCGAAATATTCATGCCGGTGCGCAGGTCAAATGCAGTAATGACACCATCAATAGGTGCTTTAATGGTAAAACGGGTCTGAATGCTCCGGGTAGAACGCAGTCTCTGAATATCCTCTTCCGGCATACCTGCCAGGCGAAGCCGTTCCAGAACGCCTTTAATTTGCGTGGAAGTACCACCGGTGCTGGATAACAGAAGGAATTCACTCTGTGCTTCCACCCAGTCCGGAATGGTAATATCGATAAGTGGCGTCCCCTTCTTCACATGATCGCCAATCGTCATGGGGTAGACTTTTTCGACAAACCCGTCAGAACGCGCCTGCACAATAACAAACTGATACTCGTTATAGCTGACATTAGCCGGGATTGTCTGAGAATAATTCAGCATTCCTCGCGTGACTTTTTGCGTTTTTAATCCCAGATTCTGAACCTGGGTTGGGTCGATACGGATCCCGCCACTGCTTTTATCGCCACTGTCATCAGCATATTTTGGCACCAGGTCCATATCCATAAAGGGCGATTTTCCGGGTTTATCAAATTTGGTATCCGGTTTCATTGGGTCATACCAGAAAAGCACCTTTCGTTCCGGTGCCTTTTGTTCTGTTTTTTCTGTCTTTTGTGCTGAGTTTACATACTGCCAGGCAGTAACCGATATCAGCCCCCCTGCTATGAGGCTGCTGATAATTATTGCAGCATATTTTATCTTTAAAGAAGCCATACAATTTTCCGCTAAAAAATCAAAACACCTGGCATATGCACCTGACGGTTAACTCACACATATACCTATGTGAATGTACAGGCGCACAGGATGTAATCGCTCCGGACAGCCAATCAGGACTGCGTCACGTTAATGCTTTTAAGTAAAGAAATATTACCCTGCTGAATAAACGAGAAATCGACATGGTTGCCGGTTTTCAGGGCATTGATAGCGTCGTCTGCATTAACAAAAGTGAAGCGCATGGTCATTGCAGGCCAGCCCACCGCAGGGATTGCTTCGTGCGAAATGGTGATCTTTTTACTATTTATATCAATTTCTTTAACGACACCGGTGCCCTTGATAACCTGCTGTACCGAAGCATCACTGGCAGTATTCATATCGCCATGCTGATGTGTTTCAGCATGAAGACCGGCAGAAAACATGACAGAGAAGGCACCAAATAAAACGGCTTTAAGTGAATTACGCATTTTAAATTTCCTGATTAATGAAATAAATTTACTCTACCCAACCGCCACCCAGTGCGGTAAACAGATTAATTTCGTTAACCTGCCGGGAATAGGTAAGATCGAGAATGGTTTGCTGCGTAGCGAAGAGAGAACGCTCTGCATCCAGCACTTCAATGTAACTGACAGCACCACTGGAATATAATCCTCTGGCACGCTGGAGAGTTATCTGAAGTGAATCAAGATAACGCTGCTGTGACTCAAGTTGCTGGCTAAGGCTGTCGCGCAGCGCAAGCGTGTCGGAAACATCCTTAAAGGCTGACTGAATTTTTTGTTCGTAATTAACCACCGACTGTTGCTGGCGAATTTCAGCCAGCTTCAGATTGGCTTTATTCCTGCCAGCATTAAATATAGGAATTTCAATTTTAGGGATAAAATTCCACATTCCACTTCCTGACGTAAACAGGCTGGACAGCTCCGTACTGCTTGCGGAAAGACCACTGGTCAGGGTAATTGAGGGGAAAAAGGCCGCTCGCGCTGCGCCAATATTGGCATCAGCCGCTTTCAGCTGATATTCCGCTTCCATAATATCCGGTCGCTGCAGCAAAATTTGTGAAGACAGATTTGGTGGCAATTTTACTGGGGCTATCTCCCCGCCTTTCATCCCTTTTTCTGACGGAAGTGCGCGGTACGTTCCCAGCACCAGTTGCAGGGCATTGTTTGCCTGAGCCAGATCGCCTTCTCGTTTGGCTATTTCGGCGCGGGTACTTTCGATTTGTCCTCGCGCCTGTTCAAGTGCCAGAACGTTCGTACTCCCGGTCACGAGCTGCTGCTCAACGAAAGCATAGGACTGTTGATAATTTTTCAGCGTTTCCCGCGCAATACGAAGTTGTTCGTACGCCAGTTGCTGGCTGAAATAGCTTTGTGAAACGTTGGATACCAGCAGGATGTGTACGGCCCGACGGGCTTCTTCGCTGGCAAAGTAGTTCTGGCGATCAGCATCACTCATGTTCTTAAGTTTGCCGAAAAAATCGAGCTCATAACTGAACTCCAGACCTGCGTCGTACTCCTGTGTGGTCGGCTTGTCACCTTTCAGACCACCGCTGTATGTGATCCCGGATGAGGCATTCAGCTGGGGATAACGATCTGCATCCGTGACGTTGAACTGGGCCCGGGCCTCTTCAACCTTCAGTGCAGCCATTCTCAAATCACGGTTATTAGTCAGGGCTTCAGTAATCAGCCGGGTGACCTGGGGATCGACAAAAAAGTTACGCCAGCCCGTATCCTGATAGCCATTCACCGCTGGCGTCAGGCTGTTACGGGACAGTGAAAACTGCTGGGGTACCGGTGCTGCCGGACGCTGATATTCAGGCGCCAGAGAGACACAACCAGCCAGAATGAAGATTGTGCTGATGCTGAGTAGTTTTAATTTGAACATATTGCTTCTCGTCCAGGCAGACCTGGTAAATGGTTCAAATGAAGTTCAGAGTATTACCAGGGTTACTTTACAGAATGCACTCTGTTTGTCGGGTGACAGAATAATGACAATGTTGTCATTTTTACGGTAATTCGTTGATTACGATCGTGTGCGCAATAGAATGACATTAGCAGCCAGACGGGGAGCAAGATGAAAATATTGATCGTCGAAGACGAAATTAAAACAGGTGAATATCTCAGCAAAGGGCTTACAGAGGCAGGGTTCGTAGTGGATCACGCTGATAATGGTCTTACCGGATATCATCTCGCCATGACAGCCGAGTATGATTTAGTCATTCTGGACATCATGCTGCCTGATGTGAACGGCTGGGATATCATCCGCATGCTGCGCACTGCCGGAAAGGGTATGCCGGTCTTACTACTGACGGCCCTCGGCACGATCGAACACAGGGTCAAAGGACTGGAACTGGGTGCGGACGATTATCTGGTTAAACCCTTTGCGTTTGCCGAACTGCTGGCCCGGGTGAGAACCCTTCTGAGGCGGGGAAACGCGATGATCACGGAAAGCCAGTTTAGGGTGGCTGATCTCTCGATGGATCTCGTATCCAGAAAAGTCAGTCGCGCCGGAAACCGCATTGTGCTCACCAGTAAAGAGTTCAGCCTGCTGGAATTTTTCATTCGCCATCAGGGCGAGGTTCTTCCCCGTTCCCTGATTGCCTCTCAGGTCTGGGACATGAATTTTGACAGCGACACTAACGCGATTGATGTCGCCGTAAAGCGACTCCGCGCTAAAATAGACAACGATTACGGGACAAAGCTGATCCAGACTGTCCGGGGCGTGGGCTATATGCTGGAGGCCCCGGATGCATAGCAAACCTTCCAGGCGCCCTTTCTCACTCGCCCTGCGGCTGACCTTTTTTATCAGCCTGTCCACGATACTGGCTTTTATCGCCTTCACCTGGTTTATGCTGCATTCTGTTGAAAATCATTTTGCCGAGCAGGATGTCAGCGATCTTCAACAAATCAGCACTACCCTGAACCGTATACTGCAGTCCCCGGTGGATCCGGATGAAAAAAAAGTAAGCAAAATAAAGGAGTCGATTGCCAGCTACCGCAACGTTGCCCTTTTGCTCCTCAATCCCAGGGGGGAAGTGCTCTTTAGTTCAGCGCAGGGGGCGGCACTACACCCGGCCGTGAATTCCGCAGATTTTAGCGAGCACAGCCGCGCACGGGATGTCTTTCTCTGGACGGTGGAGGATCCTGCGAGACCGATGGATACCGGGTCTGAAATGAAGATGGAAACATACCGGATTATCGCCTCCTCTGGCCAGGCGATATTTCAGGGCAAACAGCAGAATTATGTCATGCTGACTGGCCTCTCCATTAATTTCCATCTCCATTACCTCGATGCGCTGAAAAAAAATCTGATTGCGATCGCCGTCGTGATAAGCCTGCTGATTGTTCTGATCATTCGCATCGCTGTCCGTCAGGGGCACCTGCCCCTTCGTAATGTCAGCAATGCCATTAAAAACATCACCTCCGAGAATCTTGATGCGCGGCTGGAACCGACACGCGTTCCCATTGAGCTGGAGCAACTGGTTATCTCGTTCAATCATATGATTGGAAAGATTGAGGACGTCTTTACCCGCCAGGCCAATTTCTCTGCCGATATCGCGCATGAGATCAGAACGCCCATCACCAATCTGGTGACGCAGACTGAAATCGCACTGAGTCAGGATCGAACCCAGAAGGAACTTGAGGATGTCCTCTACTCCAGTCTTGAAGAGTATAACCGGATGACCAAAATGGTCAGCGACATGCTGTTTCTGGCACAGGCGGACAATAACCAGCTTATACCTGACAGGGTCCGTTTTGACCTCAGAGCAGAAGTCATGAAAGTCTTCGAGTTTTTCGAAGCCTGGGCCGAAGAACGCAATATCACGCTCAAATTTAACGGGATGCCCTGCCTGGTTGAGGGAGATCCACAAATGTTCAGAAGAGCGATCAATAATCTGTTATCCAATGCCCTGCGTTATACCCCGGAGGGACAGGCCATCACCGTCTCAATAAGAAAGCAGGAGAGCTTTTTTGACCTTGTGATTGAAAATCCAGGGAAACCGATCCCTGAAGAACATTTATCAAGGCTGTTTGACCGTTTTTATCGGGTGGATCCATCCAGACAACGAAAAGGAGAAGGCAGCGGCATCGGCCTTGCGATTGTGAAGTCAATCGTGGAAGCACATCACGGAAGAGTGCAGGTGGAATCAGACGTACGCTCCACGCGTTTTATCTTATCCGTGCCCAGACTGGAGAAAATGATCCCGGAAACCCAATGCTGAAAATAAAGATGTAAATGACAAAGATGTCATTAGCCTGTCATGCAGCAAACAGAAGCCATTCGATATAATTAGTGCAACTTATCAGGAAGGCTGGATTGCTTCATCAATACCCGGCGTCAGAGTACGCCAGGAAATGAATATCCAGCCCTCTTCCGGAGAAATAAACGCTGCCGAACTTGTTTCAGTTATGGAACTGAAAACACCGGTTGTACTTCCCCGGACATCACTAATTCAGAAATGGAGAGTTATCATGAAAAATATCGTATTAGCATCTTTGCTGGGCTTTGGTTTAATTTCATCGGCCTGGGCCACTGAAACCGTGAATATCCATGATCGCGTCAACAATGCACAGGCTCCTGCTCACCAGATGCAGTCTGCTGCGGCTCCTGTCGGGATCCAGGGGACTGCTCCTCGTATGACCGGTATGGACCAGCATGAACAGGCCATTATTGCTCATGAAACCATGACGAACGGCTCGGCGGATGCGCACCAGAAAATGGTGGAAAGTCATCAGAAGATGATGGGAAATAACACGGTATCCACGACCGTCCCGTCAACGTCTTACGCGGCGATGAATGAGCATGAAAGAGCAGCGGTTGCCCATGAATTCATGAATAACGGGCAATCCGGCCCACATCAGGCCATGGCCGAAGCGCACCGCCGCATGATCAATGCAGGCTGAATGCGACGGTAGTATCCGTGCTGTTACCTTTTCCCTGATAGATTTTCCTGAAACAACGTTGCTACATTTTTGCCCCCCGTCAGGGGGCTTTTTTGTCTGACTCAGCTACACTTAACCGGTACCTGTCTGAAAGGAATTATTATAGGGGTCTGACGCTCAGTGGAACGAAAACTCACGTTAAGCGATTGTGGCTGAGAAAAACCAAAGGATCCGGCGAGGATCCTTTGGTGTGCTGACATGACCAGTTTCTTTTGGGATATTTTTTCCCTGCATGAAGTCCTTTATGTCCTGATCATAATGCCATTAAAAATTCTATGCTATGGCTTCGCTATTTTAGACATTCCCTAACAGCTTTGTCTAAATCCGCCACATAAATTGGGGTAGGATGCCCAGATTTCATTTTCCATATAGTATATCCTCCCTTTGTTGCTTTGCCGCGCAGCTCTGTCTGCTTTCCTTCTGTGATTGACCTGCTCCCCGTTGATTAGTACACCCCGATGTTAGTAATGTCTTCATAAGCCACATGAGGACATCCCCATGAAGAAGCGTTTTTCCGACGAACAGATCATCAGTATTCTCCGCGAAGCCGAAGCTGGGGTACCCGCCCGTGAACTCTGCCGCAAGCATGCCATTTCCGATGCCACGTTTTACATCTGGCGTAAGAAGTATGGCGGTATGGAGGTGCCTGAAGTTAAGCGCCTGAAGTCGCTTGAGGAAGAGAACGCCAGACTCAAGAAGCTGCTTGCCGAAGCCATGCTGGATAAAGAGGCGCTTCAGGTGGCTCTTGGGCGAAAGTACTGACGACAGACCAGAAGCGGGAAGCCGTGATGTTGATGTGTGATGCGACCGGTCTGTCGCAACGTCGTGCCTGCAGGCTTACAGGTTTATCCCTGTCGACCTGCCGCTATGAGGCTCACCGTCCGGCTGCTGATGCGCATTTATCAGGGCGCATCACTGAGCTGGCACTGGAGCGCAGGCGTTTTGGCTACCGTCGTATTTGGCAGTTGCTGCGCCGTGAAGGGCTTCATGTTAATCATAAGCGCGTGTACCGGCTTTATCACCTCAGTGGCCTGGGCGTAAAACGCAGAAGACGTCGTAAAGGGCTGGCAACAGAACGTCTGCCGCTGCTCCGTCCGGCGGCGCCCAATCTGACCTGGTCGATGGATTTCGTCATGGACGCACTTTCCACCGGTCGCAGGATCAAGTGTCTTACCTGCGTCGATGATTTCACAAAGGAATGCCTGACGGTCACTGTTGCCTTTGGGATTTCAGGCGTTCAGGTCACGCGTATTCTGGACAGCATTGCACTGTTTCGAGGCTATCCGGCGACGATAAGAACTGACCAGGGGCCGGAGTTCACTTGCCGTGCACTGGATCAATGGGCCTTTGAGCATGGTGTTGAGTTGCGCTTAATCCAGCCGGGCAAGCCAACGCAGAACGGATTTATTGAGAGCTTTAACGGACGATTTCGCGATGAATGTTTGAATGAGCACTGGTTCAGCGATATCGTTCATGCCAGGAAAATTATTAATGACTGGCGGCAGGATTATAACGAATGCCGCCCGCACTCCACGCTGAATTATCAGACACCGTCTGAATTTGCAGCGGGCTGGAGAAAGGGTCATTCTGAGAATGAAGATTCCGACGTTACTAACTGAGTGTTGTATCTAATCGTGGGGGCAGGTCAGCCTGACCGTACTGCTGAATTCAAATCAATGATTAGATTGCCATACCACTGCATCATCTCCCTCCTTCCCTCTAGATACTGAGCATGGTTATACGTTCCACGAATTGAGTTCTTATCGACGTGAGCCAGTTGTAGCTCGATCCAAGCTGAGTTAAATCCCTGCTCATGCAAAATAGTACTCATCGTGTGGCGGAATCCATGCCCCGTAACACGCCCGGCATAGCCGATACGCCTGACCAGCACAGTCAATGCCATATCACTCATCGGTTTCTTTGGATTATTACGTCCTGGGAACAGCAACGTTCCCGCTCCCGTCATGGGTTTAAGCTGATTAAGCAAGTCAATTACCTGGCTTGATAACGGAACCAGATGAGGGCGGCGCATTTTCATGCGCTCTGCTGGCACGTTCCAAACCTTCCGCTCAAAATCAAACTCCTGCCACTCCGCTTGCCTCAATTCCCCAGGCCTTACTCCAGTCAAAATAAGTAATTGCATCGCTATTTTAACAAGTACACTACCTGCGTAGGTGTTCAGAGTTTGAAGAAACTCTGGCAATTCATCCTGGGTCAAAAAAGCATAGTGCTCTTTCTCATGGGGAGCTACTGCGCTGGCTAGATCAGGAGCTGGATTGTACTCAGCCCTGCCAGTCACAACGGCATACTTCCAGACCTCTCCACAACGCTGGCGAACCTTACGGACCTTCTCAGTTGCTCCTCGAACTTCTATCTTTGAAAGAACAGCAAGCAACTCCATCGGTTTGATATCTTTGATTGGCCGGTGACCGATATAAGGGAACACATCCTTTTCAAAGGTTCTCAACATTTCTTCGCGGTAGGAGACAGACCAGCGGTCATAGCGACGCTGATACCACTCCCGCGTGATAGCCTCAAAAGAGTTTTCTGCATCTTGTTGACGACTAAGTTTCTCAATTTTCCGTTCAAGAGAAGGATCGTTGCCAGCCGCTAATGTCCTTTTTGCATCCTCACGCTTATTTCTGGCTTCAGCTAAAGAAACATCGGGGTAAACGCCAATAGCGAGCAGCTTCTCTTTACCTAGCGAACGGTATTTGAGACGCCAGTATCTTTTACCGTTGGGATTAACCAGCAGGTAAAGACCACCACCATCAGCGAGTTTGTAGGGCTTATCTTTAGGTTTTGCAGTTTCAACCTGACGAGCTGTCAGCTTCATTGGGGGTACCTCTCAGCAGGGGGTACAATTATACCCCCATCCATACCCCCACATTGAGCTTGACCCTGGGGGAGTACAATTGAGTTCAATAGACTAATAGAATGCTATAACTGCTGATTTATCAAGGGAAAATTGAGTTTGGTAGACTTCAGAAGACTTGAGTTTGGAGCGGGCGAAGGGAATCGAACTAAATCGCTTTCTTATGTAATCGAAAGTGCCTAAGCCCATTGCTGGTGCGGTGAATATACATCACCACATGGGGTAACGCTATGGGTAGTAACAAGAAGAACCAGTATCTGTACAAACATGAAACAGGCCTTTGGATGTTTCAAATATCAGTCCCTAGGCATATGCGCCACTTAACCGATGGACGAAAGCTATTCAAGAAAAGCACAGGGCAGCGAGACGTTCTGAAAGCGAGAGTAATTCGAGACCGCTTAGTTGTTGAGTGGAACCACGTAAAGGAAAAGCACGCAATTGATACCGGAGCGGTATTATTAAATCGCGCTATCCACGCCATACAACAACTAGGAGAATCATCACAGGCGTTTTCAGGCCAAAGGGTTATGCTACAGGCCGTTACGAATGAGTATCTTGCCGAGTACAAACAATCTCGAAGCCTCAGCACAATAAGCAAACATGCCCTAGCCTCTCGTTTATTTCTCAAGTATCTAAACGTTGCTGATACTGAACTAACAGGCATCAGCCGCACCGAGGTAACGGGATTTATTCGAGCGCTCAAGCCTAAGAAATCCACGCAGACTATCCAGAATTATTTATCAGGATTAAACACGGTGTACGAGTACGCCCGCCGTTGCTACGACAATATACCAGCGGCCTCCCCATTTACCGGGCATAGACTAGAGGCCAAGAGAACAATAAAAAGTTATGAAGCATTCGCCCCGGATGAAATAAATGTCCTACTTAATAACGCCTCAGACGATCTACGGGACGTTATTTTAATCGGGCTTTACTCAGGTATGCGGCTAGATGAAATCGCCTCTCTACGGATCTCTGACGCCTCAGAAATCGAGGGTGTCATGTGCTTTAGCGTGAGAGCAGCTAAAACAAAAGCAGGTGTACGGGTTGTACCAATGCACCCAGCGTTACAAAGCGTCGTTACTAGATGCAAACAATTGAACCAGCAAGGCGAGCTAGGCGAGTACCTGTTACCGCAGTCAAACTTGATAAAGCGGCTCGATGGTAAAAGGGGGCCGTGGTACAGCCAGCAATTCACCCGCCTACGGGATAAGGTTTTACCCAATGCCACAGACAGACAATGCTTTCATAGTCTGCGCGGAATGTTCATTACTGCCTTAGACCGCGCTGGCGTACCGGAGGATAGGATTGCACAAATTGTTGGTCATGAAAGGGGCAAGACTGAATCATTCAAAACTTACAGCTCTGGTGCACTTCTATCAGAATTAGCCGATTATGTGTCACTGGTACAAGCGATTTACCATGTGGAAGCTCCCCAAAGATGATCGATTAAACCGATCGATTAACGAGTATTGATCTATCAAACCAATTACCAATACCCTAGCACTGCTGGCAGAATGGAGTAAAATCAAGCTGCCACCTAAAAGATAGAGGCGAGATTGTTTAAGCCACAATGAAATTCACTCAACAACTCAAATAAATAAAAAGGTAAAGGATGGGTATACTATTTAAATTATTCGGACCATCAAAATCCGATTACAAAACATTACTACCATTTCAGCAATGGTTTTTAAATTATCATGACTCCAATGATTTTATGAAATCTCGACTAGGCACTTCTTTATTAGTACAATCATTCTCCATTGTAAATGAACTCCAACCAACTCTACCCCTGTATGCTCCTCTGCTAATGAAATATAAAAGAACCACATCCAAAGATATAATAGATAAAATACTCCTACCAGAATTGGAACTACTAAGTAGTGTTGACTTTGATAATTACATGATTGAACCTGCTCGTGTTGTTGGTGCAGCTCTTCTTATACAAATTTATGAAAGAGATCCCAGTTTATTTTCAAACTGGTAGGTGAGCAAAGTATTAATGCACAGTGGTTGCCGCCTAGATTACGGAACATAACGGCACAACTGTACCTGTATAATAACAATCCCATTCAGCAAGGGGCTAGTATGTTCAAGGTATCCATAATTAAAGGGCGGGCTATCTCAATAGTAGCCCAACTTATCGCACTGGGCTTTGTAGTAAGCATTCTATTTGTATTCTCTCGCGCTCCAATGAATGATGAAGCATCATATTATATTGGAAGCGGCACTGATAATATTTCTTTACGTGAGGTTAATATTAAACGCTTTAACGGCTGGTACTATAGTCTCGGTTGCTTATTAGAAGTTAACGGGCATCTCGTCACCGCCTCCCCTGACTCTTGCAATCAGTTACTAAATGAAACGATAACTTTATTCGATAAATACTACCCAACCAAGCCGAGGGAGTTTATTATTTACGGTCGAAATATTGGGCGGTGCAGTGACTTAACAACGCCCCGCTGCCCCGCCCTAGAAGATAATAAATAAATCTATCCATGACATGCGAATTGCCCGTGTGAGATTGTACGGGCTAATTGAACCTCATGGGTGAGTTGCTCAAGGTTCTTCCCATGCTTACGCCACCGCTTCCCGTCACTTTGTACTTGAGCACAATAAACCCCATTTGTTTTATTAACACTAATTCCCTTGGGTAGATTATTACCTGTAATACATTTACGTGCATTCTGGTTGTTCTGCGCTCTGGTAGCTAATCGCAGATTCAGGATATTGTTATTACCTCTATCCCCGTCTATATGGTCGATACAATGCCCAGCAGGAATAGTACCGTTGATAACAGACCAGATAATACGATGTACAGCGTACTTCTTTCCTTTTAATTGAACAGACCAATAACCATCTTTACCGAGAGTCCCAGCACAAGCACCGATTTTAACTCTCTGGGATAGGGCACGCTTCCAAGTTAAACCGCTCGGAGATTCTGTATCGACTGCGAAGCAATTAACTATAATATCATTCCCCTTATCATTACTTATAATAAGACACTCCTTAAAACACATTGAGTTTATATTGAGCAACAAAAAACAAACCAACAATAGAAATCAATATCAGTAAACCTATGAGGAACACCCTGCAATCTAAAACCATGTTAACCGCTCATAAATTTAAAAACACTGAACACCCATATTATGGAGCATTACTTTCATGAACGATTAACATGTACAAGAAGCAGAGCAAGGTTAAATTTTTTTTGATTGAGACTTAACAGCACGGTAATAGTATAGGGGGGGGTATTGGTGACAGCAGTATCGTACCACATTATACCAACTGATGATTTGAGTTAGAGGCACGATTGCTATTACCAACGTATAAGACGATATACCGGTACAAGTTTGATTGAATTTTAAATCAATGGAGTATATTATTTTTGAAGTTAAAATACGTTGCGGCGATATGTAGCCCCTTAATCGGCGCTCCGACCATTGAACCTAGATACTTTTTTAACGTCTTTTTTCTGCACTTGCTCTTTATCAGTCTCAACAATTCGCGTTAGCAACTGAATCTCACGCTCAAGCTCCAAGTGCTTCAAAGCAGCGCGAACCTCAGCAGCAGGGAATGTTTCTAGCAAGGGATTAACGTCCCACAAGCCCTCGCCTATTTCTTGAATATCCCAGCCTGTTTGTACTGACACTTCATAATCTAACGGGTGCAAGTGCTGGCCTCTGAACGTCTCAGCCACATCAGGAGGCCATGACGATATCACTGTGGGTAATCCCGCAACACAAGTCGGGACGTGAACACCAAGCGAACTGGACACGCGATAACGAATACCGGATGGAGAATCATTGGCTAAGCAAAGCGACTCGTGAAGCGCTGGTACCTGCGTAGGCAGCGCCTTTTGTTTTGTGTACAGCATCAAACCTCCTTTTTGATTCGCTGGACAGATTCCAGACTCAGCAGAATCCGAACGGCGGCGGGAGCAGTCCACCGCCTCCCGTTCACCATGACTCGATAATCCCGCCCACCCGTTCTATTTAAACCGCCTGCTGGGTCGCCTTCCCGCTTATTCGCTTTACCTTTCCCAGAGCGTGCTCGCCACGCCAGCCCCGACGGTGCATCGCTACACAGCTTTAAAATGCGGTTAAGGGCAATAGCTTCTTGTAATGAACAACCAAGATCACCGTTCATGGCCTTTCTCCTATAGTGTTTTCGATATAATTCAAGATTTCCCGATACTCGGGATTGTTCATAAACTCAGCGTGTCGTTTCTGGTTAGGCTGGAGATACTGCACTCCCTGAGAACGTCCACCCTTGCCCGGCTGAAACAGCACGCCACGCTCTAGCAGCCACTGACCGCACTGGACACGCACCAGCATTAACTCGCCCCTGAACCAATCGAGGTACTGCTTCGCCTGCACGCGCTCCTGATACCGCTCTGAGGCCACCTCATCGGGGATATACCGGTACTCGGGATTCAGGATGTAAGGCGATTCGAGAAGAACAAACACCGCCTTGCTACGTTTAATACAGCAACCACGGCAAGCCAGATTCCGGGTGTACTGCTCGACACCCCCACATTTCACACACCGGAAGTCACCACTAGTGAAGAGTTTCTGCTTATCCATAATGGCGTTGTATCGAGCGGGGTTATGCTGCTGAATGCTGCTGAGCCGTTGTTGGTACTCGGGATAGCCAAGTCGCATTAACTGCAACTCTCGGTTCGTTGGGTGCTGCCCGTTTTGGAGTGGTGCAGGGGCTGCGCGGCCCCTACCGTTCTGTTTAGCGTTTGGCTTATTCGCTCCGTTAATCTGCTGGTACATGCTGCTCAGCCTCTACCGCTTGTTGAATTAGGTCGGGGAACATGCCGGTAATAACGGGGCGGGAACGTTGTAACGCTTTGTCGAACTCTAGCTTGTGCTTACGCTCCTGAATAGCGGTAGCCTTTGCACCATCTGAACACTGCACCGGGTGCCAGCCGTTTGCCCACACGTTCAGCGTCCAACCGTTTCCAGAAGGAATAACTGCCACTTGATTGCCGATTGTTTCAGTTGGGAGGATAGACACCGTTACCGCTGACGCATTTGGGATACTAGCTAATGCATCAGCCTTGGTTTGCCAATCAGGAGAATCAGCAAGGAAACGCACGTCTTGTCCTGCTAGATTCTGGGCAAACTTGTAGTTGCCCTTCTGGACATGCTCGGTGAGCGCTGCCATCTCATCTGGAGAGAACTGTTTCTGTAACTGCTCGCGTTGCATAAATGCCAGTAAAGCCCGTTTCAGTTCTTCGCCTACAGCATCGGAATTAGCCTGTGCTTTTGCTGCTGCACGCTGCGTAAGGGTTGCGCTGCGATATCGGTTCGCCTGATTAACCAGAGCGGTATGTACCGCCTGAACCAGATAAAGAATATCGGCCTCAGTCTGGATACGTGCGTTAATCAATGCCGATTTCAACGGTTGCACAACGCTACTCGAGTTTTCGAACATCCACGAACTGACACCCTCTGGGAAAGCTGGCTCAGGCTGGATCGCTGGAAGCTCTGCGTGCTGCTGTGCGGCTTGGATTCGCTGGAAAAGGGCTAAGGTACTGCTGGTACAAAGCGCCTCTGAGAATGGCACAGAGGCCGTTTCTGAGGGCTTCTCAGCATAAGGAGACGGTAGTACTACGGTACCGGCTGGAGTGTTAACAGATGTGTTTACGGATGTATTTACTGCTTTGTTAACTGAATTAATCATTATTGGTTTCCTTATGGAATAGGTAATATTTAGACGTGCAGCATCACCCGAGAAATTAAGCGGGTCTGTATCTGCACTATTTATTTATAGATTACGTCTAAATCACTTCTTGTTTAAATCGGTTTGGTAAAGGTCTGGTGTACACATTATAAATTTACACTTCAAACTTAATACTATTCGTTGGGGAGGTATCGGCTAATTTCTTGTAGTTTTCCTGCGTCATCAGTTGATAATTCATCTGCTGTGCTGCTACCCGTTTTAGCGTACTGAGTGATCATCCTGATATCTGCGGGTGTTGGATTAACCGAATCAAGCATCTCATCGAACTCAGCCATTAACCGCTCTCGTTTCTTTCCAGTTGCGGAGCGGAGTTCTCTGCCCAACTCTGGAATACGTTGGCGCTGAGATGGACTAAATGCAGTGCGCTTCGATTTAACATCGAAAGTATTTTGGTATCCAGTCCCGACTCGTGAGTGTTTGCCAGTTGGGAAGGTGCTATTAAAACTATTTGAATTATTCATTCTGACTCCTTTGTTATTACGATAAGTATTTACCTGTGTGGGTAAACAGATTTCTTGATTTACTTTGTGGGATGGTGCAGTTCTCACCATGTATAATATGCGGTGATTTATTGAGACACTTCTTAGAAGTGTTGTTGAGTATGACATGACAGGGAGAGGTGTAGCTATATACTTACTTTAGTAAGTAAGACTTTTTGGGGTTTATGGGGGTGCCAAAGGGTGCCAAATCTGACACCCCTCCGATTACAGACCGTGTGCCTTAATCCAGTTACGTACGGTGCTCTGTGACGTTCCGGTAGCAGTGCTGATAGCTTTGTAGCCTAAACCCTGTTTACGCAGCTCAAGTACCCGTTGCTCTGGTGTCTGTCCTGAGTCCTCAATAGCGTGGCGCTTCTCGGTGTTAGCCTTGAATGCCTCCAGCTCTTTCAGGCGGGACTCCATATCACCCAGGCGCTTCTCATGCTCATCCAGCTTACGCACTACCATAGCCGCGTTCTGTAAGCTCAGCAGGCCACTCGACAATGTATCGGCATCCATACGAATAGGGTTTCCCTGCTTTTGTGCGGTAACTACAGCCGGATGGCTTGCATTGGCTTTGAGGGCTTTCTTCATACGTTTACGCTGCTGAGGTCTATTCATCACGGGCTTAACATCCTTTCCGGGTAACAGATCACGCACGATTTGTACCGATGGTCGAGTCTCGCCAGTGCAGTAAACGTCTAGTGAGGTTCTTACTGCGTGGGTGACTTGGGATTGGTTTAGGCTAATACGATTGGGGTTCTGCATGGCAATACGTCGTATAGCGCTCTCTGCGCGTAGCTTCTCAGCTATCGCAGCCTTTAAATCATCTCGTCCGTGCTGCGCCCTGTAGCGTTCGTACAGCGCCTTCATTGATGGGGCTTGAAGGTCGTTAGCCGTTGGGACGTAACCCCTCTTGAATGCGCCCCACATAATGCGGTCAGTGTTTTTTAAATCGGTGGGAGTGTCGTCGAACTGGTTTGGCAGATCATCGGTCTGAAACATATTTCTCCTTTGGTTACGGTGCGGGGTGTGGTGCTGGGATTAAGTCTGAGGTTGCACCAGTGGATTTACCCCGAGCACACGTGCCACGGAGAGTTACAGGAGGGTGTGAAAGCGTTTTGTGCGGACTTCGCCTCCTTCCCTAGAGAGTGATATTCTAATTACCATCGTTTGTAAGACAGGATTTCTACAACCCTAGTCGGTACTCGCTTCCTTCCCCTTACAAGTGTGGTTCTAATTACCACATAGTAAATTCAATTACTTACAGAAGCTTAAGTTAAGGCAGCAGAATTGGATAAACCATTTAGATGTGTTTATTCCAGTGCCGTTTAACCGTTGCAATCCCGATACCTAGTTGTTTTGCTGCCGCTGACTGACTCAGACCACCCTCCCTACATCGCTGTACACTCACAGTCGTGTCCTTAGCCTCGGGCCTGCCCAACTTAACGCCCTGAGCTTTCGCACGCCTTAGCCCTTCCTGAGTGCGCTCCCGGATACGGTCTTTCTCGAACTCAGCAAAGGCAGAAAACATCCGTAACATTAATTTACCCTCGGAGCTGGATAGGTCTGACACAGGCAAATCAAGTGATACCACTTTAACGCCCTTCTGCATGAGCATTTCAATAGTCTGCTGCACATCGATATTGTCACGGCCTAAGCGATCCAACTTCAACACAACAAGAACATCCCCGCTCTCTAGCTTATGCTCTACCAGTGACTTAAAACCATCACGCTGCATAGCAGGCACGCCACCGGATACTTGCTCTTGCACTACTCGGGCATCAGGTATCTCGTAGCCCGCATTATGAATAGCAAGCAATTGATTCTCGGTTGTCTGCTCGGTGGTTGAAACTCGACAATATGCAAATGTTCTCATCGTGTATGCTCCCTTGACTGGTATCAATTAACGGTATCATCGTATGTATTGGAATCACTTAATGTCAATGGCTATTTTAATGATGCCAATCATGATACCTAATTCTAGTATCACTTAACGAACGATTGTCGATACCAGACCAGCACCTACGATTAGCCGCATAAAAATCCATAACAATCCTAGCTATTGATACCGCGAAGCCTTTCAGGAAAAGGGCAAAGAGAACTATTAACACAACTGGTGTAGTGCAATCACATAATCGCTATAAACTACCGGAATAAAAAGAGAGTAAACTTCTTTAAAATCAACAAGTAAATAGTTCCACACTATACAGAGAGAGAAGCAAACCTCTTCACAAATTGAAGAATGCCGCAGGTTGATACAGGAAGCTGCACCGCATATCTGTGCTGTCACCAATAGACCCCCTACACTACGCTGCACCCTATAACCCCTCAGGTGCACCGCACATAACAAACGGCACTGTACCCACGCACGAACAACCTCGCTCAGAAGCTGAACAAGCGTCTGTACGTGAATTCTGATAGACCAGCAAGGTGAATCCCCAGCAGAACACACAGAGCGTTTGTAGTAGCGTTCCACAGCCACCCAGATCCGAAAGGCACACGGGGGAAAGGCTTCCTTTGGGTGGGGGACACCCCCTCGCCTGAATACAGTACTTTTCAGTCGTGGCCTTTTTGGTACTTTAGTAAATATCGAGAAGCCTTGAGAATTAACTCATTACAAGATTTCAGACAATACAAGCCATAAAGCCCGTTGGTGGTAAGACAACGTGCGGAGCGTAGCGACTTCATCGGGGGTTATGTCAGACAGTGAAGTTTATCAGGATCGCCGTGTACCCTTTCGGGAGCGTGGCTGAGACGCTGGCAGAGCTTGCATATGGTTTGCAAGTACCGTAACCACCATAAAACCTGTTTATTCCCTGCAACGTCATCTCGACGTGTGGCATGTGGGAGCATCGGCAAAAATGCGCTTCACTGAAAGCTGTAGGAGTTATGCCGGGTGCTCGGCTTTTTGTTCGTTGTTGGACTATCGCGGTAAGAACGTAGAACCACCGCCAGCTATTTGATATGCTCCCTAACCACATACCAGATCGCAGCAGCAATGAGTAATACCGTGGGTACCAAGATGGATAACCCGGTTTACATCCGCTTTTAGCATACTGATTCTAAAAGATATTTTAGATAGCATTAGCTGGAGCGGGCGAAGGGAATCGAACCCTCGTATAGAGCTTGGGAAGCTCTCGTTCTACCATTGAACTACGCCCGCGAAGAGGTGCGTGGGCCATTATAGACCTTACGCACCCTCTGACAAGCCCAAACTATGCTAACTGCTGATAAAATAGCCTGTTAGCACTTAGGTTTACTCCCCTGCGGCGGTAAATAACGTAGCGGATCAATCGCCGTTGCGCGATAGCGAATCTGGAAGTGCAGGCGTACAGATGCCGCATCAGTGCTACCCATGGTGGCAATTTTCTGCCCGGCCTTCACGCTCTGCCCGTTGTTCACCAGTAGCGTATCATTATGCGCATAAGCGGTAATGTAATCCTCACTGTGCTTAATCATGATGAGGTTGCCATAGCCCCGCAGCTGGTTGCCGACATAAACTACCTTCCCTGCTCCCGCCGCATAAACCGGTGTGCCGCGCGCAGCTGAGATATCAATACCCTTGTTGCCGCCATCCGCCGTTGAATAAGGCAGGATCACTTTACCGCTGGCAGGCCACAACCAGCAGCGTTGCCCCACCGGCGGCCAAGATGACTGCGGCACGGATGAAGATGGTCTGACAGTTGCCGTTTTAGTCGAGGATTTCTTGGTTGTTTTGCCAGAGCTTGAACTGGTTTTCGCGCCGCCGCTGACCTTCAGCTTTTGCCCTACTTCGATGGTATAGGGTGGTGAAATGTTATTCAGACGGGCAATCTCTTTCACGCTGGTGCCGGTGGCGCGCGAAATACGGTATAGCGTATCTCCCCGCTTCACGGTATACACGGAGCCGGAATAACTTCCTGTATCAGACGACTTACTCCCGGAACAGCCCGCTAACAGCAGACCGGCACACAGCAGCATCACGATACCCAAGCCATTTTTCTTCAGGCGTCCTGCACTCAAAACAATACCTCGCAACATTTTCAGACGCTTTATCATAGCAGCCAGAAACCGGATGCCAAATCATATCGCGTAACGAAGCGTCGGCTCTGGCATTTCACACCCTCTGTTAATCAATATGACTTAATTAAGCATATAATGTAGGCGCTTAAGATTGAGGGTGGACGCAATGCGACAGGAACATGTCATTTTATTGAACGAACAGGGCCAACCCTGTGGAACGCTGGAAAAGTATGCGGCGCATACCGCCACAACGCCCCTGCACTCCGCTTTCTCATGCTGGATATTTAACGAGCAGGGGCAACTACTGGTCACCCGCCGGTCGCTGCATAAAAAAGCCTGGCCGGGTGTCTGGACAAACTCGGTGTGCGGTCATCCACAATCAGGGGAAACAACTGAAGACGCCATTATCCGTCGCGCCCGCTTCGAGCTGGGAGCTGACATTCGCGCACTCACGCCCGTATACGCTGATTTTCGCTATTGTGCCGCAGATCCCAGTGGAATTGTGGAAAATGAAGTTTGTCCGGTATACGCCGCACAGCTAATCAGCACGCTGCAGCCGAATGCGGAGGAAGTGATGGATTATCGGTGGAGCAATCTTGAGGATGTGTTATGCGGGATTGACGCTACACCGTGGGCCTTCAGCCCGTGGATGGTAATGCAGGTTTCAGACGATAAGGCGCGAAAATTGTTGCGCGCATTTTCCAGCGGTCATTAATTGCCGGATGACAACGCAAACGCGTTTTATCCGGCCTACGAATCGTCTTCCGCGTAGGCCGGATAAGGCATCAGCCGCCATCCGGCAGTTCACATCTTACTTAACCGGACGCATTGCCGGGAACAGGATCACGTCGCGGATGGTGTGGCTGTTAGTGAACAGCATAACCATACGGTCGATACCAATACCCAGGCCCGCAGTCGGCGGCAGACCGTGTTCCAGAGCGGTAACGTAGTCTTCGTCGTAGAACATCGCTTCGTCATCACCCGCATCTTTGGCGTTAACCTGATCCTGGAAACGCTGCGCCTGATCTTCGGCATCGTTCAGCTCGCTGAAGCCGTTACCGATTTCACGTCCGCCGATGAAGAATTCGAAGCGATCGGTGATTTCCGGGTTTTCGTCATTACGACGCGCCAGCGGAGAAACTTCTGCCGGGTACTCGGTAATGAAGGTCGGTTGAATCAGGTGCGCTTCTGCAACTTCTTCAAAGATCTCGGTCACGATACGACCCAGACCCCAGCTCTTCTCAACTTTGATGCCGATAGATTCAGCAATCGCTTTTGCAGAGTCGAAGTTATCCAGATCGGCCATGTTGGTTTCCGGACGGTATTTCTGAATCGCTTCGCGCATGGTCAGTTTTTCAAACGGCTTACCAAAGTCGAAGACTTCTTCGCCGTAAGGCACTTCAGTCGTTCCCAGAACGTTCTGCGCCAACGTACGGAACAGAGATTCAGTCAGTTCAATGAGATCTTTGTAGTCCGCATAAGCCATGTAGAGTTCCATCATGGTGAACTCTGGGTTATGGCGAACTGAGATGCCTTCGTTACGGAAGTTACGGTTAATTTCGAATACGCGTTCGAAGCCGCCAACCACCAGACGCTTGAGGTACAGTTCCGGCGCGATACGCAGGTACATGTCCAGATCCAGCGCGTTATGATGGGTGATAAACGGGCGCGCTGCCGCACCGCCAGGGATCACCTGCATCATCGGGGTTTCTACTTCCATAAAGCCGCGAGCAACCATGAACTGACGGATGCCAGCCATAATCTGTGAACGCACTTTAAAGGTATTGCGGGATTCATCGTTAGAGATGAGATCCAGATAACGTTGACGATAGCGCGCTTCCTGATCCTGCAGGCCGTGGAATTTGTCCGGCAGCGGGCGCAGCGCTTTGGTCAGCAGACGCAGTTCGGTGCAGTGGATAGACAGCTCACCGGTCTTGGTCTTGAACAACTTACCTTTCGCGCCGAGGATATCGCCCAGATCCCATTTTTTGAACTGCTCGTTGTAGACGCCTTCCGGCAGGTCGTCGCGAGCAACGTACAGCTGAATACGGCCGCCAACGTCCTGCAGCGTAACGAATGATGCTTTACCCATAATACGACGGGTCATCATACGGCCAGCAACGGATACCTCAATGTTCAGCGCTTCCAGCTCTTCGTTTTCTTTTGCGTCGAAGTCAGCATGCAGTTGGTCTGAGGTATGATCGCGACGGAAATCGTTCGGGAACGGGATCCCCTGCTCACGCAGGCTCGCCAGCTTCTCACGGCGCGTTTTCAGTTCATTGTTAAGGTCGGCTACCGCGTCAGCGCCCTGTACGTGTTGTTCAGACATGTTGGTTCCTCATAACCCTGCTTTCAAACTTGCTTCGATAAATTGATCCAGGCTGCCATCCAGCACCGCCTGCGTGTTACGGGTTTCAACCCCGGTACGCAGATCTTTGATGCGGGAGTCATCAAGGACATAAGAACGAATCTGGCTACCCCAGCCGATATCTGACTTGGTGTCTTCCATCGCCTGTTTCTCGGCATTCTTCTTCTGCATTTCCAGTTCATAAAGCTTCGCTTTCATCTGCTTCATGGCCTGGTCTTTGTTCTTGTGCTGGGAACGGTCGTTCTGGCACTGCGTCACAATCCCAGTCGGGATGTGGGTAATACGCACCGCAGATTCCGTACGGTTAACGTGCTGACCGCCTGCACCGGAGGCACGGTAAACGTCGATACGCAGGTCCGCCGGGTTGATATCGATATCAATATCATCGTCAACTTCCGGATAAACAAACGCCGAACTGAACGACGTATGGCGACGTCCGCCGGAGTCGAACGGACTCTTACGAACCAGACGGTGTACGCCGGTTTCAGTACGCAGCCAACCGTACGCATATTCACCAGCAATTCTGATGGTCACGGATTTAATACCCGCGACTTCACCTTCAGACTCTTCAATAATTTCGGTCTTAAAGCCGCGCGCTTCAGCCCAACGCAGATACATACGCATCAGCATGCTTGCCCAGTCCTGCGCTTCCGTACCGCCAGAACCTGCCTGAATATCGAGATAGCAATCCGCGCTGTCATATTCACCGGAGAACATACGACGGAATTCCAGCTGGGCCAGCTTATCTTCCAGCGTATCGAGTTCTGCTACGGCTTCGTTAAAGGTTTCTTCGTCGTCGGCTTCTACAGCCAGATCCAGCAGGCCGGAGACATCTTCCAGGCCCTGGCTCATCTGATCGAGCGTATCAACGATGGCCTCAAGGGAGGAACGCTCTTTGCCCAGCGCCTGAGCGCGTTCGGGTTCGTTCCACACGTCCGGCTGTTCCAGCTCGGCGTTTACTTCTTCCAGACGCTCTTTCTTGGCATCATAGTCAAAGATACCCCCTAAGAACGTCAGAGCGCTCCGTGAGGTCCTGAATGCGGTTATTTACCGGATTAATTTCAAACATTGTCTGATTTCTTTTATTGGACTAGTCAAAATGCGGTGATAAGAGCGGGATTGTAACTAATCCACGCCCTTTTTTATAGCGATTAGTGACGCTAAAGTGGCCAGATATTGTCGATTATAATCTGCAAGCTGCGGTTGCCGCGAAACTCGTTAATATCCAGTTTGTAGGCAAGCTGAACTTCGCGCACGCCGTTGTCCGGCCAGCAGGTGGTATCGACATTAAACGCAATACCGTCCAGCAGCGGACCACCGCCCACGGGCTCGACCATCACCTTCAGATGACGCTCACCGACCAGACGCTGCTGGAGCAAACGGAAATGCCCGTCAAACAGCGGTTCCGGGAACATTTGCCCCCACGGTCCAGCATCGCGCAGCATTTGTGCGATCTCCATGGTCATCTCCGCCGCGCTCAGTGGGCCGTCTGATACCACTTCGCCCTGCAGTAAGGCGGGATCCAGCCACTCGGTTACCAGTTCGCCGAAACGCTGCTGGAAACGCTCAAACTGCGCCTCTTCCAGCGATAAACCTGCCGCCATGGCGTGACCGCCAAACTTGAGGATCATGCCCGGATAAAGGGTGTCCAGGCGCTCCAGCGCATCGCGCATGTGCAGCCCCTGAATCGAACGCCCGGACCCTTTGAGAGTACCGTCACCTGCCGGGGCAAACGCTATCACTGGGCGATGGAATCGCTCTTTAATACGCGATGCCAGAATCCCCACAACACCCTGATGCCACTCGGGATGATACATTGCCAGGCCGCCCGGTAGTGTATCGCTACTGCGTTCCAGCTTTTCACACAGGGTTAGTGCTTCGGCCTGCATGCCCTGCTCGATCTCTTTGCGCGTCTGGTTGAGCGCATCAAGCTCATTGGCCAGCACACGCGCTTCGCCAATGCTGTCACACAGCAACAGCGCCACACCAACGGACATATCGTCCAGACGGCCCGCCGCATTCAGCCGTGGCCCGAGGGCAAAACCTAAATCACTGGCTGCCAGCTTTAGGGGGTCGCGATTGGAAATCTCCAGCAGCGCTTTAATACCAGGGCGACACTTTCCGGCGCGGATACGGCTTAAGCCTTGCCACGTCAGAATACGGTTATTGGCATCCAGCGGGACCACGTCCGCCACCGTGCCAAGTGCAACCAGATCGAGCAAATCCGCCAGGTTCGGCGGTGCAATACCGCGTTCATCAAACCAGCCTTTGTCACGCAAAAAGGTGCGCAGCGCCAGCATCAAGTAGAAGGCCACACCAACGCCTGCCAGCGATTTCGACGGGAATTCACAGTCGTGCAGATTAGGATTGATGATCGCCTCTGCACCCGGCAGCGTGTCACCGGGCAGGTGGTGATCGGTCACAACGACCGGGATCTCCAACGTTCTGGCATGTTCGACACCCGCGTGAGACGAGATGCCGTTGTCTACGGTGACAATCAGCTGAGCGCCCCGGGCATGGGCCTGATCAACGACTTCCGGGCTTAAACCATAACCGTCTTCAAAACGATTTGGCACCAGGTAGTCAACGTTACTGCAGCCCAACGCGCGCATCGCCAGGATGCTTAGCGCCGTGCTGGTCGCGCCATCAGCGTCAAAATCGCCGACAACGATGATGCGAGTTCCCGTTCGAAAGGCGTTGTAGAGGATCTCAACTGCTTTTTCGACGCCGTTCAAATGCTGCCACGGCAGCATGCCTTTCACGCTACGCTCAAGCTCCTGCGCGCTGCGCACGCCACGGCTGGCGTACAAACGGCGCAGCAGTGGCGGCAAATCGGCAGGTAGCTCGGCGGTCTCGTCGGCCTCACGCCGACGAAGTTGTATCTGTTGTTTCACGCGAATTATTTACCGCTGGTTTGTTTTGCATGTGCATCGAGGAATTCTTTCATCTCTTTCGGGCCCTGATAACCAGGTACGACATAGCCATTGCTCAGCACAATCGCCGGCGTACCGCTGACGCCAAACTGTACGCCCAGCGCATAGTGGTTAGCGATATCCACATCACAGGTCGCCGCTTTTACACCCTTGCCAGTCATCGCGTCGTCAAAGGCTTTGTTTTTATCCTTCGCACACCAGATAGACTTCATGTCCTGCTCAGCCTGGCTGTCCAGCCCCTGACGTGGGAAAGCCAGATAGCGTACGGTGATCCCCAACGCATTGTAGTCTTTCATCTCTTCATGCAGCTTGTGGCAGTAACCGCAAGTGATGTCGGTGAAAACGGTAATGACGTGTTTTTCCTGCGGCGCTTTGTAGATGATCATCTCTTTTTCCAGCGCGTTCAGATGCTTCATCAGCAGTTGGTTGGTGACGTTTACCGGACTTGTGCCGCTCACGTCATACATCGGTCCCTGAATAATATGTTTACCGTCTTCGGTAACGTACAACACGCCGCTATTGGTCAGTACGGTTTTCATGCCCGCAACCGGAGCGGACTGAATCTCGGTGCTCTGCACACCCAGCTTTGCTAATGACTGGCGAATTGCCGCGTCGTCTGCATGTACCATGCCGGAAAACGCCGTCGCCAGCAGAGTGAACATCATAAAACGTTTTTTCATAGCCTATCCTTTCCTGTCAGCACTCACGCTCGCGGGTGATGCTGTTGATGTAGTTGCCGCAAGCGCTCCGTTGCGACATGAGTATAAATCTGCGTTGTCGAGAGGTCGCTATGCCCCAGTAGCATCTGCACCACGCGCAGGTCTGCGCCATGGTTAAGCAGATGTGTGGCAAACGCGTGCCGCAGGACGTGCGGTGACAGCTTTTCGCTGTCGATTCCCGCCAACACAGCATAGTATTTGATGCGATGCCAGAAAGTCTGACGGGTCATCTGCTGCGCACGCTGGCTGGGAAACAGTACG
Organism: Citrobacter sp. RHBSTW-00029; assembly: GCF_014104295.1. Lineage (NCBI taxonomy): Bacteria > Pseudomonadati > Pseudomonadota > Gammaproteobacteria > Enterobacterales > Enterobacteriaceae > Citrobacter > Citrobacter sp. RHBSTW-00029. The sequence continues at coordinate 171,974 of NZ_JABXRT010000001.1, read as the reverse complement.
TCAATCGATACGCCGTTGAGCAACCACGGACGACCGTGTTCCAGGTATGTTTCCAGCCAGTACACGGCTTCTTCGCCCAACGGCACAAGCCGCTCTTTGTTGCCTTTACCAATCACCCGCACAACGCCCTGGCGCAGACTAATATCGCTCATCGTCAGCCCCACCAACTCTGATACGCGCAACCCCGTAGCGTACAAAACCTCCAGCATCGCTTTGTCGCGTAGCTCAAGCGGTTGGTCAATAAGCGGGGCCTGCAGCAGCCGTTCTACCTGCGCTTCGCTGAGATCTTTTGGCAAACGCTGCGGAAGTTTAGGTGAAGCAAGCGAGGCGCTTGGATCGTCTTCGCGAAATTTTTCGCCGTAAAGATGCTGAAAAAAACGCCGCATGGCACTGAGCAAACGAGCTGAACTGGTGGCTTTATACCCGCCATCCATCCGCTCAGCCAGCAATGCCTGCAAATCATCGCTCTGCGCCGTCGCCAGTGAAATGCCACGATGGTGCAACCATTCAACAAGCATTGTCAGATCGCGACGATACGCACTTAACGTGTTCTCTGCCAGATTTCGTTCCAGCCACAGTGCATCAAGAAACTGCTCGATGCGCGCCAGATCCTGTTCCACTCGCGCCCCTTATTCCACTCTCATTTTTGATGCATTATGCCTCATTGTGCCGGGATTGCGGCGATTCTGTTACACTACCCGCAACGCTACAGCAGAATTGAGATGTTTACGTCATGAACATGGGTCTTTTTTACGGTTCCAGCACCTGCTACACCGAAATGGCAGCAGAAAAAATCCGCGATATCCTGGGTCCCGAACTGGTGACACTGCACAATCTCAAGGATGATTCCCCGGCTCTAATGGAGCAGTATGACGTGCTCATTTTGGGTATTCCAACCTGGGATTTCGGTGAAATTCAGGAAGACTGGGAAGCGGTCTGGGATCAACTGGACAACCTCAACCTGGAAGGCAAGATTGTCGCGCTTTACGGCATGGGCGATCAACTGGGGTACGGTGAGTGGTTCCTTGATGCACTGGGTATGCTGCATGATAAACTGGTCACCAAAGGCGTTAAGTTTGTCGGTTACTGGCCAACAGAAGGTTATGAATTCACCAGTGATAAACCCGTGATTGCCGATGGGCAGTTGTTTGTCGGTTTAGCTCTGGATGAAACGAACCAGTACGACCTCAGCGATGAACGTATCCAGGCATGGTGTGAGCAAATTCTCGGTGAAATGGCCGAACACTGGTCCTGATAGCCAGTTTGCCGGATGACGGCGTGAATGCCTTCTCCGGCTTACATAGCGCGCTAAACCGTAGCTGCTCGCCATCAGTCATTCGCCGGCGTTAACCCTGCTTTACCTGTTGCAGCATTAACCGCCGCAAATCCCGCCACTCAGCGTCATCCATGCTGTCCGCTGCCAGCCACAAATGCTGACGTTTTCCCGCATCTGAACGCAAACGCAGCATCATGCCCGTTTTAATCATCCAGGGTGCACAAACGATAGACCACTCTTGCCCCTGCCAGCGCAGGCGACCGTCCATTAACAGTCTAATCTCTCCCTGACAAGCGTTAATGCGACGCTGACTGCGTACGCTATCAAACACCACCAGAGAGAGCAGCACCAACCATAATGGGGTGTAGCTCAATGGCCAGGGCATCAATAAAATGAATACCGCAACCAGCCCATGAATGAGCAGAGAGAGCCACTGTGCGCGCCATGAAACGCGTAAATCAGATTGCCACTGGACCACGTTCCCGATTCCGTGTCTGGATGAGTCGCACCATCTGCTCCAACTGCTCATCAGCCGGTTTCCCATGATTCATCAACCAGTTAAATAAGTCTGGATCATCACATTCCAGCAGACGGATAAAGATGCGTTTTTCTTCGTCACTTAAGTTGTCATACTCATGTTCGAAAAACGGCATGATAGAGATGTCCAGTTCACGCATACCGCGGCGGCATGCCCAATGAATACGTGCTTTGTTGTTAATATCCATGTTCTTTTCCCTGTCTCGCGAAAACGAAGTATCCGGCTATTGTAACGTGTTTTTCACGCTCTTTTACGGGAATATCAGTAAACGGAAGCGCGATCGCTAAATAAAACCACATTAAGTCAAAGGGTTCACTTTTTTGGATGTCTCCTCGCAAAGCTTAATATAAGGCACAAACAGGATGTTTAAACCGCTTGCAATAGCCTATAGCTCTTTTACCATTAGTCATTATTACCGCGTTAAGCAAATCAGGACATTATTATGGCTTTTACATCGTTTCCTCCTCGCCAGCCGTGTGCGTCGGCACGTTTGCCTCTGACGCTAATGACGCTCGACGACTGGGCTCTCGCCACCATTACCGGCGTCGACAGTGAAAAGTACATCCAGGGCCAGGTCACCGCTGATGTCAGCCAAATGACCGAACAGCAACACCTGCTGGCAGCTCACTGCGATGCCAAAGGTAAAATGTGGAGCAACCTGCGTCTCTTCCGTCAGGCTGATGGTTTTGCCTGGCTTGAACGCCGTAGCCTGCGTGATGCCCAATTGACCGAACTGAAAAAATACGCCGTCTTCTCGAAGGTCGTGATTGCCCCGGATGACGAGCGCGTCCTGCTGGGCGTAGCGGGCTTCCAGGCGCGCGCGGCGCTAGCCAATCTCTTTAGCGAACTGCCAACCAGCGATAAGCAGGTCGTTACCCACGGCGCTTCCGCCCTGCTGTGGTTCGAGCATCCATCTGAACGCTTCCTGCTGATCGTTGATGTCGCAACAGCTGAGATGATTGCGGAGAAACTGCGTGGCGAAGCAGAATTGAATAACAGCCAACAGTGGCTGGCGCTGGATATCGAAGCGGGTATTCCGGTTATTGATACTGCCAACAGCGCACAGTTTATTCCGCAGGCCACCAATCTGCAGGCATTGGGCGGTATCAGCTTTAAAAAAGGCTGCTATACCGGTCAGGAAATGGTTGCCCGCGCAAAATTCCGCGGCGCCAATAAACGCGCCATGTGGACTCTGGCAGGTGCGGCCAGTCGGGTGCCGGAAGCGGGTGAAGACCTTGAGCTGAAAATGGGCGAGAACTGGCGTCGTACCGGCACCGTACTCGCCGCGGTACAGCTGGCTGATGGACAAGTGCTGGTGCAGGTTGTGATGAATAACGACATGGAAGCCGACAGCGTGTTCCGCGTTCGCGACGATGCAAAAACGCTGCATATCGTACCGCTGCCGTATTCGCTGGAAGAGTAAAAGATTAACGCCGGATAGCGCACGCTTATCCGGCCTACAGGCACATTTTGTAGGCCGGATAAGGCGCTAGCCGCCATCCGGCATCAAGGGTTAAGCCTGACCAACGTACAGATAGATTGCCAGGAAGTGGCAAACGCTGCCACCCAGCACAAAGCCATGCCAGATCGCGTGGTTGTAAGGAATGCGCTTACAGACGTAGAAAATAACGCCCAGCGAATACACGACGCCGCCAACGGCCAGCAACGTCACACCACCCGCCGCCAGCTTAACCGCCAGTTGATACACCACTATCAGCGATAGCCAGCCCATTGTCAGGTAGGTCACCAGCGACAGAACCTTAAAGCGGTGCGCAATAGTCAGTTTGAATAAAATACCGATTAGCGCCAGGCTCCAGATAACAATCATCAGTCCGCGTGCCAGCGGCGAATCCAGCCCCACCAGCAGAAATGGCGTGTAGGTCCCGGCAATCAGCAGATAAATCGCGCAGTGGTCGAATTTTTTCAGCCAGACTTTCGCTCTCTGATGGGGGATCGCATGATACAAGGTTGAGGCAAGGAACAGCAGGATCATGCTGCCGCCGTACAGGCTATAGCTGGTAATAGCCATGGCGCTGGCGTTGGTATCCACTGCCTGAACCAGTAACAGCACCAGTCCGACAATCCCAAACACCAGCCCGATACCGTGACTGATGCTATTGGCTATTTCCTCTGCCAGCGAATATCCCTGCGCGATTAATGGCTTCTGAACCATAAGTTACTCCCCAGAAACGAACACTTTCGTTATTGCGCCTCTAGCGTAACTGAGAATGGTTCCAGTGAACACATGTTAGCTAAAATATTTATCAAATAATAAATAATTAATAAAAATCATATAATTGCATTTTATATTTCAGCTAACAGCTGTACCTGTAAAGTTAAAGGCATTTAAAATCAATCACATAAAATTGCGTTTGATCCGGGTAAATCTCGGCGATCACCTGTTTAAGCTCATCGAGCGCCATGTTTTCCTGTTGGGCATGTTTTTCCGTTAGCGTATCCAGCGTGACGGTTGAGGTGCCGACAACTTCAATCGTGCAGAAGTAGCCCTCATCTTCGAAGCGCCCAACCCGTAAAATGTCCCCGGCTTTGAAGTGTGATTCGGACTCGTCACGAATGGTGATGGTCTTGCGTCCGGCCAGAATGTCATCCTGGAAACGCTGAAAAAAAGTGATGTCATTTGGCTGCATGTTATTATTCCCTGTAGATGAAGTCTGATGAGTGAGTTTTGCCATTGTGAGTATGTTCTCCCACGCTGCCATCGCCAGTCTCAACAATCTTGAGATGCTGGTCTACAACTATGTCATCAAAAACCGTGACAAAGTCATGTACATGACCATTCGCGAACTGGCCGATGCCGTGGGTGTTTCCACTACCACCGTACTGCGCTTTTGCCGCAAGCTTAAATGTGAAGGTTACTCAGAATTTCGCGTGCGCTTCAAATTATATTTAGAGCAGAATGAACCGCAACAGGCTAATTTCGGTGCCAGCGAAATTATCAGTTTCTTTAAAGGCGTCAATAACGACGAGTTCGATAAACTGCTCGATCAGGCTGTTGATATTATATTATCGTCCGAACGTATTATATTCGTCGGAGCGGGAACGTCTGGAGCGCTGGCAAAATATGGCGCACGTTTTTTCTCAAACGTCGGTAAATTCAGTAATCACATTGACGATCCTTATTTCCCGGTAACTAACGACATGGCCAGAAACGCGCTGGCGATCGTGCTTTCCGTGTCTGGTGAAACAGAAGAGATCCTGCGCTTTGCCAGCCAGTTCAGTCTGCACAACTGTAAGGTTCTGTCGGTCACCAGCCATGAGCACTCTCGCCTGGCGAAACTCGCCGACTTTAACCTCTCCTGGCATGTTCCACAAACACGTATTGCCGGGGTATACGATATAACCACGCAGATCCCCGTTATTTATATTCTGGAATCACTCGGTCGCAAGCTGGCGAAAAGAATAGCGTAAAAAAACAATCTGTTTTTTTGATGTAACAAATCACATTTACGATATTTTGTTATATCGTGACATTTATCTTTCCTTTGTTAGACTCAAAATCAGATTGTATTAATTTGAGACTGAGCGCAGATGAAAAAACTTACCTTACCAAACGATTTTTTATGGGGCGGCGCGGTTGCGGCGCACCAGGTTGAAGGCGGCTGGAACAAAGGTGGCAAAGGCCCTAGCATTTGCGACGTACTGACCGGAGGGGCACACGGCGTTCCGCGAGAAATCACTCAGGAAGTTGAGCCCGGTAAGTACTACCCTAACCACGAAGCTGTCGATTTTTACAGTCATTACAAAGAAGACATCAAGCTGTTTGCCGAGATGGGCTTCAAATGCTTCCGTACCTCAATCGCCTGGACCCGTATCTTCCCGAAAGGGGACGAAACCCAGCCGAATGAAGAAGGGCTAAAGTTCTACGACGACATGTTTGATGAACTGCTGAAGTACAACATCGAACCGGTCATCACCCTTTCCCACTTCGAAATGCCGCTGCACCTGGTTCAACAGTACGGTAGCTGGACCAATCGTAAAGTCGTCGATTTCTTTGTCCGATTTGCTGAAGTCGTTTTTGAGCGCTACAAGCACAAGGTCAAATACTGGATGACCTTTAATGAGATCAACAACCAGCGCAACTGGCGTGCACCGCTGTTTGGTTATTGCTGCTCCGGCGTGGTGTATACCGAGCATGAAAACCCGGAAGAGACTATGTACCAGGTGCTGCACCACCAGTTCGTGGCCAGCGCTCTGGCAGTAAAAGCCGCACGTCGCATCAACCCGGAAATGAAAGTCGGCTGCATGCTGGCGATGGTGCCACTGTACCCGTTCTCCTGTAAGCCTGAAGATGTGATGTTCGCGCAGGAATCGATGCGTGAGCGCTATGTTTTCACCGACGTTCAACTGCGCGGCTACTATCCATCATATGTACTGAACGAGTGGGAACGCCGCGAATTCAACATCCGAATGGAAGCCGGCGATGAGCAAATCCTGCGTGAGGGCACCTGTGACTATCTCGGATTCAGTTACTACATGACCAACGCGGTAAAAGCGGAAGGCGGCAGCGGCGATGCCATTTCTGGTTTTGAGGGCAGCGTACCGAACCCGCACGTAAAAGCCTCCGACTGGGGCTGGCAGATTGACCCCGTCGGTCTGCGCTATGCCTTATGTGAGCTGTATGAACGCTACCAGAAGCCGCTGTTTATCGTTGAAAACGGGTTTGGCGCTTATGACAAAGTAGAAGAAGACGGCAGCATCAACGACGACTATCGCATCGACTATCTGCGCGCCCACATCGAAGAAATGATGAAAGCGGTAACCTATGATGGCGTAGACCTGATGGGCTACACGCCATGGGGCTGCATCGACTGCGTATCGTTTACCACCGGTCAGTACAGCAAACGTTACGGCTTTATCTACGTGAACAAACATGACGACGGCACCGGCGATATGACGCGTTCACGGAAGAAGAGTTTTGAGTGGTATAAAACGGTGATTGCCAGCAACGGCGAGAATTTGTGATTTTTTGCCGGATGGCGCTGCACCATCCGGCAAACAACACATTACTTCCCGCCCGCCAGTTCCAGAAAACTGCCCGTTACGTAAGATGCCTTCTCGCTCAGTAGCCAGGTAATTGCCTGTGCGACTTCTTCCGGCTGCCCGCCACGCTGCATAGGCAACATAGATTTCACGCGATCGACTCTTCCCGGCTCGCCGCCTGACGCATGCATTTCAGTGTAGATAAGACCCGGCCGCACACCGTTCACGCGGATACCCTGCGCCGCAACCTCCAGCGCCAGGCCGGTGGTGAGCGTGTCCACCGCGCCTTTCGAGGCCGCGTAATCAACATACTCGAATGGCGCACCAAGCCGCGATGCCGCTGAAGAGACATTCACAATCGCCCCGCCCTGACCACCATGCTTGAACGACATGCGCTTTACCGCTTCCCGACAGCACAGGAAATAGCCGGTAACATTGGTCGCCAGGACGCGATTAATGCGTTCGGCGGTTAAGTTTTCGACCGTGCTTTGCTCAAACAAGATCCCGGCATTATTCACCAGGGCAGTCAGCGGTTCGCCTTCACGGTCAATAGACTCAAACATTGCCACCACCTGGCTTTCATCACTGATATCCGCACGCAAAGCAATTGCTTTACCGCCTGCAGCGATGATGTAGTTCACCACCTCGGTTGCCGCACGAATATTGTGATGAAAATTCACGGCGACCGTGTAACCCTCTTGCGCCAGTTGCAGCGCGGTTGCTCGACCAATGCCACGACTGCCGCCCGTCACCAATGCTATAGCCATAACGTTTCTCCCAAAAAATAAAGGCGCCGAAGCGCCTTTAAAAGATAGTCGAATCAGCAGATTACTGATATTCGCTCATCGGTACGCAGGAGCAGAACAGGTTACGGTCACCGTAAACGTCATCAAGGCGTTTCACGGTTGGCCAGTATTTGTTCGCCACACCCGCCGGGAAGACGGCGATTTCGCGGCTATAACCGTGATTCCACTCCGCTACCAGCTCGTTTTGCGTGTGCGGTGAGTTAACCAGTGGGTTATCTTCCAGTGACCATTCACCGGCTTTCACGCGATCGATCTCAGCGCGGATTGCCAGCATCGCATTGATAAAGCGATCCAGTTCCACTTTGCTTTCAGATTCTGTCGGTTCAACCATCAGGGTACCCGCGACCGGGAAAGACATGGTCGGCGCATGGAAACCGTAATCGATCAGGCGCTTGGCAATATCCAGTTCGCTGATGCCGGTCTCTTCTTTCAGTGGGCGAATGTCGAGAATACATTCATGCGCCACGCGACCATCGCGACCGGTATACAGTACCGGATAAGCATCTTTCAGACGGCTGGCAATGTAGTTAGCGTTAAGGATCGCCACCTGGCTTGCCTGCTTCAGACCTTCTGCGCCCATCATACGGATGTACATCCAGCTGATTGGCAAAATGGATGCGCTACCGAACGGCGCCGCAGAAACTGCGCCCTGACGGGTCAGCATCCCTTCAATCTGCACTACGCTGTGACCCGGTACAAACGGCGCCAGATGTGATTTCACGCCGATCGGTCCCATACCTGGGCCGCCGCCGCCGTGCGGAATGCAGAATGTTTTATGCAAGTTGAGGTGCGAGACATCTGCGCCAATAAAGCCCGGCGTGGTGATCCCAACCTGAGCGTTCATGTTCGCGCCATCAAGGTAAACCTGGCCGCCGAACTGGTGCACAACGTCGCACACTTCACGGATCGTTTCTTCATAAACGCCGTGGGTGGATGGGTAGGTCACCATGATGCAAGAAAGGTTGTCGGCATGTTGTTCTGCTTTTGCTCGCAGATCGTCCAGGTCGATGTTGCCGTTCTTATCACAGGCGACAACCACGACCTGCATACCCGCCATCTGTGCAGACGCCGGGTTGGTACCGTGGGCAGAGGCCGGGATCAGGCAGATATCGCGATGACCTTCGTTACGGCTTTCGTGATAATGACGAATCGCCAGCAGACCCGCATACTCGCCCTGCGCGCCGGAGTTCGGCTGCATGCAGACGGCATCATAACCGGTCAGTTTTACCAGCCACTCGGAAAGCTGGCCGATCATCTGGTGATAACCTTCAGCCTGCTCTGGCGGGCAGAACGGATGCAGCTCAGCGAATTCAGGCCAGGTGATAGGGATCATCTCGGCAGCGGCGTTGAGTTTCATGGTGCAGGAACCCAGCGGGATCATTGCCTGATTCAGCGCCAGATCTTTACGCTCCAGTGAGTGCATGTAGCGCATCATCTCGGTTTCGCTGTGGTAGCGGTTGAACACCGGATGGCTGAGGATCGCATCGTCACGCAGCATGCTTTCCTGAATAGAACGACTGTCGAGCGCCACGTCTTTATCCAGCGTATCGATGTTCAGGCCGTGACTGTCGCCCAGCAGAACATTGAACAACTGCACCACGTTTTCACGGGTGGTGGTTTCATCGAGCGTAATACCTACCGCGTTATGGATATCGCTACGCAGGTTGATTTCTGCCGCTTCGGCACGCGCCAGTACCGCCGCTTTGTCGGCCACTTCAACACACAGAGTGTCGAAGTAGTGCGCATGACGCAGCTTCAATCCTTTCTGTTGCAGACCGGCTGCCAGAATATCAGTCAGGCGGTGGATGCGATTAGCAATGCGTTTCAGGCCAACCGGACCATGATAAACGGCATACAGGCTGGCGATGTTGGCCAGCAGAACCTGCGAGGTACAAATGTTGGAGTTCGCTTTCTCGCGGCGGATATGCTGCTCACGAGTCTGCATCGCCATGCGCAGTGCGGTATTGCCCGCCGCATCTTTGGAGACGCCGATAATACGGCCTGGCATGGAGCGTTTGAATTCGTCTTTAGCGGCGAAAAATGCCGCGTGTGGGCCACCGTAACCCATCGGTACGCCGAAGCGTTGTGCAGAACCGAAAACGATATCCGCGCCCTGTTTGCCCGGAGCAGTCAGCAGTACCAGCGCCATAAAGTCGGCAGCGACACTGACCACAACTTTACGGGATTTCAGCTCGGTAATCAGTTTGCTGTAGTCATGCACTTCACCGGTGGTGCCAACCTGCTGCAACAGCACGCCAAACACATCCTGGTGATCCAGTGCTTTCGCCGCGTCATCAACAATCACGTCAAAACCAAAGGTTTGTGCACGGGTACGCACGACGTCCAGCGTTTGCGGATGAACATCAGCCGCAACGAAGAAGCGGTTGGCGTTTTTCAGTTTGCTGACACGTTTGGCCATCGCCATGGCTTCAGCGGCCGCGGTGGCTTCATCCAGCAGAGAAGCGGAAGCCATATCCAGCCCCGCCAGATCCAGTGTGACCTGTTGGAAGTTCAGCAGAGCTTCCAGGCGCCCCTGAGAAACTTCTGGCTGATACGGCGTATACGCAGTGTACCAGCCCGGGTTTTCCAGCATGTTGCGCAGGATTACCGGTGGCAACTGCACGGCGGTGTAGCCCATGCCAATGTAGGACGTGAAGCGCTTGTTACGCCCAGCGATGGCTTTTAATTCAGCCAGCGCAGCGTATTCGGTCGCCGCCTCGCCCACCTGCGGCGGGGTTGCGAGCTGAATGTCTTTCGGCACAATCTGGCCGATCAGCGCGTTTAACGACTCGGCGCCAACCGCATTCAGCATCTCTTGCTGCTGCGCGGCGTCCGGTCCGATGTGGCGTTCAATGAAAGCGCCGCTGTTTTCAAGCTGGCTTAACGTCTGTGTCATGGGCGATGGTTCCTGAAACGTGCAGTGAATCGTAGGTGTCTCTACTTACCTGAATACGCAAAATAATTCGCGTTGCAGGACGGCGGCGACGCAGCACATCCCCAGGAGCTTACATAAGTAAGTGACTGGGGTAAGCGAGGAAGCCAACACACCTGCAACGTGAAGGATGAAGCGTATTTACTCGTCTTCTAACAATGCTTCATATGCGGTCGCATCCAGCAGCGATTCAATTTCGCTTTCATCGCTGGCTTTGATTTTGAAAATCCAGCCACCCGCATATGGCTCGCTGTTGACCAGTTCCGGGGAGTCGCTGAGCGCGTCGTTAACCGCCACAATCTCACCACCTACTGGCGCATAGATATCGGATGCCGCTTTTACGGACTCCGCAACGGCACAATCATCGCCCGCACTGACGGTTGCGCCAACTTCTGGCAGGTCAACGAAAACCATGTCACCTAACAGCTCCTGAGCGTGTTCGGTGATACCAACGGTGTAAGAGCCGTCAGCTTCTTTGCGCAGCCATTCGTGTTCTTTGCTGTATTTCAGTTCTGCAGGTACGTTGCTCATCAATCAATCTCCAAAAAAGGATGAATTACGCGACGGCTTTGCCGTTACGCACAAAAACAGGTTTAGTCACTTTTACCGGCATTTCGCGGTTACGAATTTGCACAATCGCCGTGTCGCCGATACCCGCAGGGACACGCGCCAACGCGATGCTGTAACCCAGGGTTGGGGAGAATGTCCCGCTGGTGATAATGCCTTCCTGCTGGTTGCCAGAAGCATCGGTGAAGCGCACCGGCAGTTCATTACGCAGCACGCCTTTCTCGGTCATCACCAGCCCGACCAGTTGTTCGTGGCCTTTTTCACGCTGCATTTCCAACGCTTCACGACCGATAAAGTCGCGGTCAGCCGGTTCCCATGCGATGGTCCAGCCCATGTTGGCCGCCAGCGGAGAAATGCCTTCGTCCATCTCCTGACCGTACAGGTTCATACCAGCTTCTAAACGCAGCGTATCACGCGCGCCCAGACCGCAAGGCTGAACACCGGCTTCGACCAGCGCACGCCAGAAATCCGCGGCCTTTTCATTCGGCATGGCAATTTCATAGCCTGCTTCGCCGGTATAACCGGTGGTTGCGATAAACAAATCACCCGCCTGAACGCCAAAGAACGGCTTCATGCCTGCTACCGCCTGACGCTGCTCATCAGTAAACAACGTAGCTGCTTTTGCCTGCGCGTTTGGTCCCTGTACCGCGATCAGCGACAGGTCGTCACGAACGGTGATGTCGATAGCGTATGGTTCAGCGTGTTGGGTAATCCAGGAGAGGTCTTTTTCGCGGGTGGCGGAGTTTACAACGAGGCGGAAGAAATCTTCAGTGAAGTAGTAGACAATCAGGTCATCTATCACGCCGCCCGAAGCGTTAAGCATACCGGAGTAGAGGGCTTTACCCGTCTTCGTTAGCTTCGCGACGTCGTTTGCCAGCAGATAACGCAAGAACTCCCGGGTGCGGCTACCGCGCAGGTCGACGATGGTCATATGCGACACATCAAACATTCCGGCATCGGTGCGGACAGCATGGTGTTCATCGAGCTGAGAACCGTAATGCAGTGGCATCATCCAGCCATGGAAATCGACCATGCGCGCGCCACATTGCGTGTGTTGTTCGTACAAAGGAGTCTGTTGAGCCATCTTTTCCTCGTTGAATAAGCGGGGCTACCAACTCTTTCGCGGTGAAATTGTCGCCACGAAACCCAGCACCACAGCCGCTCCAGGGGCTGCGACGCAAACGTTCTCTTTGTCCTGAACTTACCACCGAAACAGACGCTAAACCATAAGGCAAAATTAACCATCACATTAGCTTATGACTAAAAATGACCAGATCGACGACAGCATAAAAAACCAGTAAAACGCCAATACATCAGAACAACAGACATATATAAGCGAAGTTAAGCCGTATCAATCCATATTAAATGTGGAAAAAATGTCAAAAATGGCGTTATGAAAAAAACGTAATATTAAAAAAACTAATGCGAAAAAAGGCGTGGAATTAGATTATTTCAAATGAGAGAACCATCCCGGCGCGCAGGCCGGGAGAGGAAAGTGTGACGGGTTTCAAACTCTTAAGATTGTCCTTACGGACACTAGCGTAGCCACTCAGGAAGATCGTTCAGTCCCATCGCCTGGCGGATGAGTTGCGGTTTTACGCCTGGCAGGGTATCGGCCAGTTTCAGACCAATATCACGCAGCAGTTTTTTCGCCGGATTCTCGCCTGCAAACAGCTCACGGAAACCCTGCATCCCCGCCAACATCAGCGCTGCGCTGTGCTTACGGCTACGTTCATAACGGCGCAGATAGAGGTACTGACCAATATCTTTGCCCTGACGCTGTAGCCGCTTAAGCTCGTCGATCAGCTCCGCCGCATCCATGAAGCCAAGGTTTACCCCCTGACCCGCCAGCGGGTGGATGGTATGCGCCGCATCACCCACCAGTGCCATACGATGGGCGGCAAACTGGCGGGCATAGCGTCCAGTCAGCGGAAACGTCTGGCGTTCGCTCTCAAGGCTGCACAGCCCCAGGCGATTATCAAAAGCGATATTCAGCGCCTGATTGAATTCGTCTACGCTTGCCTGCTGCATACGTTCTGCTTCCTGCGGCGAGAGCGACCAGACGATAGAACACAGGTGTGGATCGCTGAGCGGCAGGAATGCCAGGATACCCTCACCATGAAACGCCTGACGCGCAACCGCACCGTGGGCTTCCTGCGTACGGATAGTCGCCACCAGCGCATGATGGCGGTAATCCCAAAAGGTGAGCGGAATATCCGCTTTGTTGCGCAGCCAGGAGTTAGCGCCATCGGCACCGACGACCAGGCGTGCCGTCAGCATTGCGCCATCTTTCAGGGTCAGAAATGCCTCGTTCTCACCCCAGGCCACCTGCTGTAATTCAGCGGGTGCCAGCAGCGTAATATCCGCTGAACGCTGCGCCTTTTGCCACAGCGCGTAGTGAATCTCTGAGTTTTCGACAATGTGCCCCAAATGGCTGTAGCCCATGCTCTGGTCATCAAACGCAATTCGTCCAAAGCTGTCTTTGTCCCAGACTTCCATGCCGTGGTAGCAGCAAGCGCGACGGGCTACAATATCGGACCAGACGCCAAGACGGGTCAGCAGTTTTTCGCTGGCGGCATTAATAGCCGATACGCGAAGCTGAGGAGGAGCATCCGCCGCCAACGGCTGCGGGACATGTTGTTCCAACACCGCAACGCGCAACCCGCTGCCCTGCAAGCCGCAGGCAACCGCCAGTCCCACCATGCCGCCACCCACAATTGCTACATCAACACTTTGCACTGTTTATACCTCGAAACCTGTAATCCGTAGGCCTGATAAGCGCAGCGCCATCAGGCATTTTTGCGGAGACCCTTGCCGGATGGCTGCTTTGCCTTATCCGGCCTACAGGTCATATTTATCGCGCAACCCAACCGAGGGTTCGCTCCGCCAGCGCATCGCGCGCAGGGGTAAATAATTCCATCGCCATCAGCCCGACATTTCGTCCAACAACCAGCGGGGCCCAGCGATTGGCAAACAGATACACCAAATTATTAGTCACGCCAATCGTCGTTTCGCGATCGCGTTCGCGGCGATGCTGATAGCGTGCCAGCACCGCATAATCACCGACATCTTCCCCGCTGTTCTGCGCCTGGGTCAACGTTTCAGCCAGGCTCATCACATCACGCAGACCAAGGTTGAAACCTTGTCCGGCAATGGGATGCAGCGTCTGGGCTGCGTTCCCTACCAGCACGGTTCGATGGGTAATCGCTTTTTGCGCCGAGGTTAACGAAAGCGGATAGGCGTTGCGTTTACCCGCCTTGATAATACGCCCCAGCCGCCAGCCAAACGCGGTTTGCAGTTCACGGCAAAACCGTTCGTCGGACCAGGCCAGAATCTCATCGCGCCGTTCCAGCGGATGACACCACACCAGCGAGCAGCGACCATCAGACATGGGCAGCATTGCCAGCGGGCCATATTGCGTGAAACGTTCAAACGCTCGACCGTCGTGCGGCACAGAGGTTGTGACGTTGGCAATTACCGCCAGTTGCTCATAGGGCTGTTGCTGCCAGTCAACGCCGCAGGCGGTAGCCAGTGCGGAGCGCGTACCGTCGGCGGCCACCAGCAGGCGGCCATCAATCATTTCGCCATTTTCCAGCGTAACTTCCACGCGCTCCTGCGTGCGTGACACGCTGGCTACGCGGTCGGGGCAGTGCAGTGTGACGCCCGGCGCTTTACGCAGCAGCGCAAACAGACGTAGCCCGACATCGTGCAGCTCTACAACTTGCCCCAGCGCAGGAATACGGTATTCCTGCGCATCCAGCGTTACAAATCCGGCATGGCCGCGATCGCTGACGTGAACGGTTTTGATCGCTGTTGCGCAATCGGCAATCGCCTGCCATATGCCAATTCGCGCCAGCTGTTGGCAGGTCCCTGCCGCCAGCGCGATCGCCCGGGCATCAAACCCCGGATGGCGATCAGAGTCAGGCGCGCTTGCTTCTATCAGATGAACTGGCAGCGTCCCATGACTAAGCTGGGAAATGGCCAGCGCCAGCGTCGCGCCGACCATGCCACCACCGACGATAATCACGCTCATTGCAGTCGTGCCGCAGCCATCAGGGCTTCAATGTCATCCGCTTTCTTCACCACGCTGGCGGTCAGGTTTTCATTGCCGTCTTCCGTGATGAGGATGTCATCTTCAATACGAATGCCGATACCACGATAGGCAGCCGGTACGTCGGCGTCCGGCGCGATATACAGTCCCGGTTCAACGGTAAGCACCATTCCCGGCTCGAGAATACGTGAACGGTCCTGACCATAAACGCCGACGTCGTGTACATCCAGACCCAGCCAGTGACTAAGCCCGTGCATGAAGAAAGGTCGGTGTGCATTTTCGGTAATCAGTTGATCGACCTCGCCGTGCAGAATGCCAAGCCTCACCAGGCCGGTAATCATGATACGCACCACTTCGCTGGTGACTTCCTGGATGGATGTTCCGGGACGATACAGACGCAGGCTGGTCTCTAAGGATTCGAGCACGATATCGTAGATTTCACGCTGTGCTGGGGTAAATTTACCGTTTACCGGGAAGGTACGCGTAATGTCGCCCGCATAGCCTTTGTATTCACAGCCAGCGTCGATCAGCACCAAATCGCCATCGCGCATTTCACTTTCATTTTCAGTGTAATGCAGGATACAGCCGTTTTCACCGCTGCCGACAATCGTGTTATAGGACGGATAACGCGCACCATGGCGGGTAAATTCGTGGTGAATCTCCCCTTCTAACTGGTATTCAAACATTCCCGGACGGCATTTTTCCATCGCACGGGTATGCGCCAGCGCGGTGATTTCTCCGGCACGACGCATGACCGCGATCTCTTCTGGTGATTTGAACAGGCGCATCTCATGCACCATTGGACGCCAGTCGATAATCGCGGCAGGCGCGCGCAAATTTTGCCTGGAACCTTTACGCAGTTTATCCAGCGCCGTGCACACAATCTCGTCGGCCCAGGCATATTCACCTTGTGCGTGATACACCGCGTCCAGGCCATTGAGCAACAGGTGCAGCTGTTGGTTAATTTCGCTGAAGGCCAGCGCCCGGTCAACGCCGAGTTTTGCCGGTGCGGCATCCTGACCAAGACGACGGCCAAACCAGATCTCCGCCGTCAGATCGCGAACCCGATTAAACAAAACGCTGTGGTTATGAGTGTCATCGCTTTTAATCAGCACCAGCACGGCTTCAGGTTCGTTAAAACCGGTGAAGTACCAGAAATCACTGCTTTGGCGGTACGGGTATTCACTGTCCGCGCTGCGCGTCGCTTCAGGGGCGGCAAAAATCAGCGCGGCGCTGCCGGGCTGCATTTGTGCCAGTAAAGCCTGGCGACGACGCTGGAATTCTTGCTGAGATATCTCGCTCATCACACTCTCCTTTGCGTTTCGTTCTTAGTGCAGAGTCGGTTTACGGACTTCCGGCGCAGTCGGCTGCTGACGCGTAAACGTGTCATGACACAGCAAGGCGGCTACGCGCACGTATTCGATGATCTCTTCGAGCGACATTTCCAGCTCTTCCTGATCTTCGTCTTCGTCATACCCTAACTGCGCGATATTGCGCAGGTCGTCAATCGCTTCCCCGGTTTCGCCGGTTACTTTGTCGAGCTTCGGCTGCGTGACGCCAAGACCCAGCAAAAAGTGGTTTACCCATCCCGCCAGCGCATCGGCGCGATCGAACACGCTGACGTCATCCCCTTCAGGCAGATAAAGCTGAAAAAGGAAACCATCATCTTCCAGCGCATCGCTGGTGGCAGAGTGCATTTTCAGCAGCGCCTGAGCCAGCTCGTGACCGAAGGCCAGACCTTCGTTCGTCAGGTCGTGCAGCAGCGGCTGCCATGAGCTGTCGTTGTTGCCGCCACAAATCATTCCGCTGATTAAGCCGTGCATTTCGGCCGGGGTTAATCCAGCCCCTTGTTGGTTCAAAAACTGGCTAACGTCGTTGTAGCCAGGCATTTCGTTCTGTATAGACATAAGCATTCGTCATCAAAGGGAGGAATATTCATGGTATGCTACCACTTTGGACCCTGGTGAACCAGAAAAGGGCTTGTATCTTGATACCAGGGTAGCTATAGTGTCGCCCCTTCGCGGACCCAAGGTCTGGAGACGAAGGCAGCGCAGTCAATCAGCAGGAAGGTGGCATGTCTGCACAACCCGTCGATATCCAAATATTTGGCCGTTCACTGCGAGTGAATTGCCCGCCTGAACAAAGGGATGCGTTGAATCAGGCTGCGGACGATCTCAATCAGCGATTGCAAGATCTGAAAGTTCGCACTAGAGTCACAAATACTGAGCAGTTGGTTTTCATCGCCGCGTTGAACATCAGCTATGAATTAACTCAGGAAAAAGCGAAGACGCGTGAGTACGCGGCGAGCATGGAACAACGTATTCGGATGCTACAACAGACCATCGAACAGGCGTTGCTTGATCAGGGTCGCATAACCGAAAAAACGGGCCAAAACTTTGAATAACACTTTTCGGTTTACTGTGGTAGAGTGACCGTGAAGACAAAATTTCTCTGAGATGTTTGCAAGCGGGCCAGTCCCCTGAGCCGATATTTCATACCACAAGAATGTGGCGCTCCATGGTTGGTGAGCATGCTCGGCCCGTCCGAGAAGCCTTAAAACTGTGACGACGCATTCACCTTGAACCAAGGGTTCAAGGGTTACAGCCTGCGGCGGCATCTCGGAGATTCCCTTCTACCTGGCAACAGCCATGACACTACTTTCTGAACTCCCTTTATCCCGGCAAGAAATTCGTCAACTGATTCGTCAGCGTCGACGTGCGCTTACCTCTGAGCAGCAGCATCAGTACGGTCAGCAGGCCGCGACCCGAATGCTCAGTTTTCCTCCAGTTGTACTCGCGCATACCGTGGCGGTGTTTCTCTCGTTCGATGGCGAACTCGATACCCAGCCGCTAATAGATCAGCTGTGGCGAGCGGGCAAGCGCGTCTATCTTCCGGTGCTTCATCCCTTCAGCCCCGGTAATTTACTGTTCCTGCACTATCATCCGCACAGCGACCTGGTGACCAATCGCTTAAAAATTCAGGAACCACGGCTTGATGTACGCGACGTATTGCCGCTGTCAAAGCTGGATGTACTGATTACACCGTTAGTGGCGTTTGATGAATACGGGCAACGCCTGGGCATGGGCGGCGGATTTTACGACCGTACGCTACAAAACTGGCAGCAACATAAGATCCAGCCCGTAGGCTACGCGCACGACTGTCAGTTAGTCGAGAAGTTGCCGGTTGAAGAGTGGGATATCCCGCTGCCTGCGGTGGTGACGCCGTCAAAAATTTGGCAATGGTAGCCGTTTTTTAGCGATTGACAGCGTCGTTTTTTTGACCTAAATTCCTCGGTGAAGGGTGAGGGAGGCGAACCTCCCTCCTGCGTACTCTCTGTTAATATGCTGGGTAAGCGATGATTAACAGGATCAGCAGCATGATGACGTATCTCATCATCGTCCCTTTCCTTTTTAAAGCCCCTGCTCCGGTAGGGGCTTTCCCGTTTCAGCACTATGCTGAGCCCCTATCGTAAATTCCTTTTACTGCTGTACAACACGCAACGCTGCCTTTAGTTGCCAATTGCGGCAAGGCTCGAAAACAGAATGTATGCGTTACAGGAAGAGATTTGAGGCAGGGAAATCAGAGGAAAGATGGGCAGGTCAACCGCCTGCCCATGTAGAGGAAATCAGTACAGTAGACGAGCGCGAATGGTTCCCGGAAGGGCTTTCATCGCCTGCAGCGCTTTCTCCGCCACATCTTCATCCGCTTCAATATCGATAACAACGTAACCTACCTGCGCGGAAGTCTGCAGATACTGCGCGGCAATGTTGACGCCCTGCTCGGCAAAAATCTGGTTCAGCGCGGTCAGTACGCCCGGACGGTTTTCGTGAATGTGCATCAGACGACGACCGCCGTGTAGCGGCAGCGAAACCTCCGGGAAGTTAACTGCAGACAGCGTAGAGCCGTTGTCGGAATACTTGGTCAGTTTCCCAGCGACTTCCAGACCGATGTTTTCCTGCGCTTCCAGCGTTGAACCACCAATGTGCGGCGTCAGGATCACGTTATCAAAATCACACAGCGGCGAGGTGAAAGGATCGCTGTTAGAAGCTGGCTCCGTTGGGAAGACGTCGATGGCCGCTCCCGCCAGATGTTTCGTTGCCAGCGCATCACACAGCGCAGGAATATCAACAACCGTACCACGTGCGGCGTTAATCAGCAGCGCACCTGGTTTCATCAACGCAATCTCACGCGCGCCCATCAGATTTTTGGTGGAGGCATTTTCCGGTACGTGCAAACTGACCACATCGCTCATATTCAGCAGGTCGGAAAGATGCTGTACCTGCGTGGCGTTGCCCAGCGGTAGTTTATTTTCAATATCATAGAAGTAGACGTGCATCCCCAGCGATTCCGCCAGAATGCCCAACTGAGTACCAATGTGGCCGTAGCCGATGATCCCCAGTTTTTTGCCACGCGCTTCAAAGGAGCCGGTAGCCAGTTTGTTCCACACGCCGCGGTGCGCTTTGGCGTTCGCTTCGGGGACGCCGCGTAGCAGTAGCAGCAGTTCGCCAATCACCAGTTCGGCAACAGAACGCGTGTTAGAGAATGGCGCGTTAAACACAGGGATCCCGCGCTTTGCCGCAGCAGACAGATCAACCTGATTGGTGCCAATGCAGAAGCAGCCAATCGCGACCAGTTTCTCTGCGGCGTCAATCACATCTTCAGTCAGATGGGTACGGGATCGCAGGCCAATGAAATGGGCATCACGGATGGACTCTTTCAGTTGCTCAGTGTCCAGAGCGCCTTTGTGAAACTCGATGTTGGTATAACCTGCTGCACGAAGGCTTTCGAGCGCTTTTTGATGCACGCCTTCAACCAGCAGAAATTTAATCTTCTCTTTCTCCAGTGATACCTTTGCCATTTCCCGACCCTGTCTTTTTTGTTCAAACTGATGTGTTGTGTGTGGGATTTTCATCCTCCTCTTCAACATATCAAAAAATAATATTGCGGCAATATGAACGTTTGCGTCGCCGTGCTGAGGAAATGTCATTCAGCGGGAATTGTCAGAGGAATATACTGGCGATAACTTTTTCTTTGGAGGGATCGGCAGGACAATATTATAAACGTGACACAAGTCACCAAATTTGCCCTGCCAAAATTTTTTTAACGGGAGAAGACGCTCCCATCAGATCATTTTACGATAGTTTTCACGCCGTCCGGTGTGCCAATCAGCGCCACATCCGCACCACGGTTGGCGAACAGACCTACGGTTACTACGCCCGGAATCGCATTGATGGCGTTTTCCAGCGCCACGGCGTCAAGGATCTCCAGACCGTGCACATCAAGGATCACGTTGCCGTTGTCCGTCACCACGCCCTGACGGTATTCAGGACGGCCGCCCAACTTCACCAGTTGACGCGCGACTGCGCTGCGCGCCATTGGGATCACTTCCACCGGCAGCGGGAAGTTACCAAGAATATCGACTTCTTTGGACGCATCCGCGATGCAGATAAATTTCTTCGCCACCGAAGCAATGATTTTTTCACGGGTCAACGCTGCACCGCCGCCCTTGATCATCTGCATGTGGCCGTTGATTTCATCCGCGCCGTCAACGTATACGCCGAGACTATCAACTTCGTTAAGATCGAACACGTGGATACCGAGGCTTTTGAGTTTTTCGGTTGAAGCGTCCGAACTGGATACCGCACCTTCAATCTGACCTTTCATTGTGCCCAGCGCATCAATAAAGTGTGCGGCTGTTGAACCTGTACCTACGCCCACAATGGTGCCGGGCTGTACATACTGAAGTGCCGCCCATCCTACTGCTTTTTTCAGTTCATCCTGCGTCATGATCGTTTCGCCTGTGGTGTGAATATGGTGGGAAAATTCACGCGCATTATAGAACATTGTGCAGAAAAATGTTCCCACACCCGCTCGCAAGCGGCGGATTTCGTCTTTACCCAACCTAAATTTGTGTCATAGTGCAGAACAAGCAAAATTTTCAGGAGTGCGTCAAAGCAATGAAACGTCCGGACTACAGAACACTACAAGCACTGGATGCGGTTATTCGTGAACGAGGATTTGAGCGCGCGGCGCAAAAGCTGTGCATCACGCAATCCGCGGTTTCACAGCGCATAAAACAGCTTGAGAATATGTTCGGACAACCGCTGCTGGTGCGTACCGTCCCCCCGCGCCCTACCGAACAAGGACAAAAGCTTCTGGCACTTCTGCGCCAGGTTGAACTGCTGGAAGACGAGTGGCTGGGCGATGAACAAACCGGCTCGACGCCGCTGCTGCTTTCTCTGGCGGTGAACGCCGACAGCCTGGCAACCTGGTTACTTCCGGCGCTGGCCCCGGTACTGGCTAATTCGCCGATTCGCCTGAATCTGCAGGTTGAAGATGAAACCCGCACCCAGGAACGTCTGCGTCGTGGTGAAGTGGTCGGTGCGGTGAGTATCCAACATCAGGCGCTGCCAAGCTGTCTGGTGGATAAACTCGGCGCGCTGGACTACCTGTTTGTTGGCTCCAAACCTTTCGCCGAACGTTATTTCCCTAACGGCGTCACCCGCTCCGCCCTGCTGAAAGCCCCGGCGGTAGCGTTTGACCATCTTGATGATATGCACCAGGCGTTCCTGCAACAAAACTTCGACCTGCCGCCGGGCAGCGTGCCGTGCCATATCGTTAACTCGTCTGAAGCCTTCGTCCAACTGGCGCGCCAGGGAACCACCTGCTGCATGATCCCGCACTTACAGATTGAGAAAGAGCTGGAAAGCGGCGAGCTGATCGACTTAACGCCGGGCCTGTTCCAGCGCCGGATGTTGTACTGGCACCGTTTTGCCCCGGAAAGCCGCATGATGCGCAACGTTACCGACGCGCTGCTGGAATACGGGCACAAGGTGTTGCGTCAGGATTAAACCGTGTATTGCTCCAGAGTGCCGGATGGCGGCGTAACGCCTTATCCGGCCTACAAGCCTTTACCCTCTTTTCATGCTATTCCCGCCACGTCTTTGAAATACATCACAAAATAAAACACGCCACGCGGCAAAAAACGACGTCCTGTTGGCTATTTTTTGCTGGCGACAAGCCAAATGAAAAAGCACACCGTATTCGCAAAGATTCAACTTATTGCGTAATACGGAGCAAAAAATGGCAAACGTGCAGGAGTGGCAAACACTCGCCAACAAAGAACTCAGTCGACGGGAAAAAACCGTTGAGTCGCTGGAAAGACAGACGGCGGAAGGGATTGCCATCAAACCGCTGTACACCGAAGCGGACCTCGATAATCTGGAAGTCACGGGCACCCTCCCTGGTCTGCCGCCTTACGTGCGTGGCCCACGCGCCACCATGTATACCGCGCAGCCGTGGACCATTCGCCAGTACGCTGGTTTCTCTACCGCCAAAGAGTCCAACGCCTTTTACCGCCGCAACCTCGCCGCCGGGCAAAAAGGACTTTCCGTCGCCTTTGACCTTGCCACCCATCGCGGCTATGACTCTGACAACCCGCGCGTGGCAGGTGACGTCGGCAAAGCGGGCGTGGCGATCGATACTGTCGAAGATATGAAGGTACTGTTCGACCAGATCCCGCTGGATAAGATGTCGGTATCAATGACCATGAACGGCGCGGTGCTGCCAGTACTGGCGTTTTATATCGTCGCTGCAGAAGAACAAGGCGTAACGCCGGAGCAACTCACCGGGACCATTCAGAACGATATTCTGAAAGAGTACCTGTGCCGCAACACCTACATTTACCCGCCAAAACCTTCAATGCGCATCATCGCCGACATCATCGCCTGGTGTTCCGCCAATATGCCGCGCTATAACACCATCAGTATCAGCGGTTATCACATGGGGGAAGCCGGGGCGAACTGCGTCCAGCAGGTGGCGTTTACGCTGGCTGACGGCATTGAGTACATCAAAGCCGCGCTGTCTGCCGGGCTGAAAATTGATGACTTCGCGCCGCGCCTGTCATTCTTCTTCGGCATCGGCATGGATCTGTTTATGAACGTCGCCATGCTGCGCGCGGCTCGCTATTTGTGGAGTGAAGCAGTCAGCGGTTTTGGTGCGACTAACCCGAAATCTCTCGCTCTGCGTACCCACTGCCAGACCTCCGGCTGGAGTCTGACCGAGCAAGATCCTTACAACAACGTGATCCGCACGACCATTGAAGCGCTCGGCGCTACGCTTGGCGGCACTCAGTCCCTGCATACCAACGCCTTTGATGAGGCGCTCGGTCTGCCCACCGATTTCTCCGCCCGCATCGCGCGTAATACACAGATCATCATTCAGGAAGAGTCAGAGATCTGCCGCACCGTCGATCCGCTGGCCGGATCGTATTACGTCGAGTCGCTCACCGATCAAATCGTGAAGCAGGCGCGCACGATCATCAAACAAATTGATGAGGCAGGCGGCATGGCGAAAGCGATCGAAGCCGGGCTCCCTAAACGGATGATCGAAGAAGCTTCCGCGCGCGAGCAGTCGCTGATCGACCAGGGTAAACGCGTTATCGTCGGCGTGAACAAATACAAGCTGGATAAAGAAGACGAGACGTCGGTGCTGGAGATCGACAATGTGAAGGTGCGCAACGAGCAGATTGCCTCGCTGCAGCATATCCGTGCAACTCGCGACAATGATGCCGTTAACGCCGCGTTATCCGTGCTGACCCACGCCGCACAGCATAATGAAAACCTGTTGGCCGCCGCCGTTAACGCCGCCCGCGTTCGCGCCACGCTTGGTGAGATCTCCGACGCGCTGGAAAGCGCTTTTGACCGCTATCTGGTTCCCAGCCAGTGCGTCACCGGCGTGATTGCGCAAAGCTATCACCAGTCCGACAAATCCGCCGATGAGTTCGACGCCATCGTTGCGCAAACCGAACAGTTCCTCGCGGAAAATGGCCGCCGACCGCGCATTCTGATCGCCAAGATGGGTCAGGATGGCCACGATCGCGGCGCTAAAGTGATCGCCAGCGCCTACTCCGATCTCGGCTTCGATGTCGACCTCAGTCCGATGTTCTCCACTCCGGAGGAAATTGCCCGTCTGGCGGTAGAAAACGATGTACATGTAATAGGCGCATCGTCACTGGCGGCAGGTCATAAAACGCTGATCCCGGAACTGGTTACCGCGCTCAAAAAATGGGGGCGTGAAGATATCTGCGTGGTAGCAGGAGGCGTTATTCCGCCACAGGATTACGCCTTCCTGCACGAGCATGGCGTGGCCGCCATTTATGGCCCCGGCACGCCAATGCTCGACAGCGTTCGCGACGTATTAACCCGTATCAGCCAGCATCATGATTAACGCCGCCACGCTTGAGGATACCGTTCGTCGCTTGCGACTTGGCGAACGAGCTACGCTCGCCCAGGCAATGACGCTGGTAGAAAGCAACCACCCGCGCCACCAGCCGCTCAGTACGCAATTGCTGGACGCGATTATGCCGTTCACCGGTAACGCCCTGCGTTTGGGGATAACCGGTACGCCGGGCGCAGGGAAAAGCACCTTTCTGGAAGCCTTCGGCATGCTGTTAATCCGTCACGGATTACGGGTGGCGGTGATCGCCGTCGATCCCAGCAGTCCGGTCAGCGGCGGCAGCATTCTTGGCGATAAAACCCGCATGACGGAGCTGTCTCGCGCCGAGTCTGCGTTTATTCGCCCGGTCCCTTCCAGCGGTCATTTAGGCGGAGCCAGCCAGCGCGCCCGCGAATTAATGCTGCTTTGCGAAGCGGCAGGCTTTGACGTGGTGATTGTAGAAACCGTCGGCGTTGGGCAGTCAGAAACCGAAGTCGCAGGCATGGTGGATTGCTTTATCTCACTGCAAATCGCTGGCGGTGGCGACGATTTGCAAGGCATCAAGAAAGGTCTGATGGAAATGGCGGATCTGGTCGTCATCAACAAGGACGACGGCGAGAACCATGCCAACGTGGCCATCGCCCGCCATATGTACGAATCCGCCCTACATATTCTGCGCCGCAAATATGACGAGTGGCAGCCGCAGGTTCTGACCTGTAGCGCCCTGGAAAAACGCGGTATTGAGGAGGTCTGGCAGGCGATAACCGACTTTAAAACGTGCCTTACCGCCAGCGGTCGACTGGAAAAAGTCCGCCAGCAGCAGGCGGTGGACTGGTTACACCAGCAGGCTGAAGAAGAAGCCCTGCATCTGCTGTTTGCGCGGACTGATTTCGACCGCTATTTCCAGCAGACGCTACAGGCCGTCAAAAATAACGATCTGTCGCCGCGCACCGGTCTGCGGCACATCAGCGAATTTATCCAGCATCATTACTTTCAATAAAGAGAACATTATGTCTTATCAATATGTCAACGTGGTCATCATCCAGAAAGTCGCGGTTATTGAGTTCAACTACGCCCGCAAGCTCAATGCCCTGAGTAAAGTGTTTATTGACGATCTGATGCAGGCGCTGAGCGATCTCAATCGTGCGGACATTCGCTGCATCATTCTGCGTGCTCCGAGTGGAGCCAAAGTGTTCTCTGCCGGGCATGATATTCATGAACTCCCGACCGGACGTCGCGATCCGCTCTCCTATGACGATCCGCTGCGTCAGATAACCCGCATGATCCAAAAATATCCAAAACCGGTGATCTCTATGGTTGAAGGCAGCGTCTGGGGCGGCGCATTTGAGATGATCATGAGTTCCGATCTCATCATCGCCGCTGAAACTTCTACCTTCTCGATGACCCCGGTCAACCTCGGCGTGCCGTATAACCTGGTCGGCATCCACAACCTGACCCGCGATGCCGGTTTTCACATCGTGAAAGAGCTGATCTTTACCGCCTCGCCGATTACCGCTCAACGTGCGATGGCCGTCGGGATCCTCAACCATGTGGTCCCTGTCGACGAACTAGAGGATTTCACTCTGCAAATGGCACACCACATCTCGGAGAAAGCGCCGCTGGCGATCGCCGTCATTAAAGAAGAGCTGCGCGTGCTGGGTGAAGCGCACACCATGAATTCCGATGAGTTCGAGCGCATTCAGGGCATGCGCCGCGCGGTGTACGACAGCGAGGATTATCAGGAAGGGATGAACGCGTTTATGGAAAAACGTAAACCTAATTTTGTCGGCCATTAATCACGTCTGAGGAAGGAGACGGCCATGAAACGGATGAGCGCCGAACAGGCGGCAGAAATTATCCAGCACGATGATATGGTGGCGTTTAGCGGCTTTACCCCCGCGGGTTCACCAAAAGCGTTACCCACCGCAATTGCCCAACGCGCCTGCGAACAGCATCAGAACGGACAGCCTTTTCAGATCCGCCTGCTGACCGGAGCATCAATTGGCGCCGCCGCTGATGATGTACTATCCGCAGCGGATGCCGTTTCCTGGCGTGCGCCTTATCAAACGTCATCGGGCCTGCGCGACAAAATTAATCAGGGCCAGGTGAGGTTTGTCGATCTCCATTTGAGCGAAGTGGCGCAAATGGTTAATTACGGCTTTTTTGGCGAGATCGACGTTGCCGTCATTGAAGCCTCAGCCATCGCGCCGGATGGCCGGATTTGGCTGTCCAGCGGTATCGGTAATGCCCCCACCTGGCTGCTGCGGGCGAAAAAAGTGATCATTGAATTGAATCATTACCATAATCCGCGTGTGGCGGAGTTTGCCGATATCGTGATACCCGGTGCGCCGCCGCGGCGTAACAGCGTACCCATTTTTCATACCATGGATCGCGTAGGCAGTCAGTGCGTACAGATAGACCCCAAAAAGGTGGTTGCGGTGGTGGATACCGAACTGCCCGATGCCGGAAATGCATCGGATAAAACCAATCCGGTCAGCCAACAAATTGCCGATAACGTAGTCTCTTTCCTGCTGGCAGAAATGGCGCACAAACGCATTCCATCTGAGTTTCTGCCCTTACAAAGCGGGGTGGGCAATATCAACAACGCGGTAATGGCGCGACTGGGCGAGAACCCGGATATCCCGCCCTTTATGATGTATTCGGAGGTGTTGCAGGAGTCGGTGGTGCATCTGCTGGAAACGGGCAAGATAACCGGTGCCAGCGCCTCCAGCCTGACCATTTCAGCCCCGTCGCT
This sequence comes from Citrobacter sp. RHBSTW-00029, assembly GCF_014104295.1. NCBI lineage: Bacteria > Pseudomonadati > Pseudomonadota > Gammaproteobacteria > Enterobacterales > Enterobacteriaceae > Citrobacter > Citrobacter sp. RHBSTW-00029. The sequence goes on along the minus strand of NZ_JABXRT010000001.1, from coordinate 144,832 downwards.
ACAGAAGATTTACGACAACATGGACTTCTTCGCCAGCCGGATTGTATTGCGCCCGCAGGAGATCTCCAATAACCCGGAAATCATCCGTCGGCTGGGGGTTATTGCGCTCAACGTCGGTCTGGAGTTTGATATCTACGGTCATGCCAATTCCACGCACGTTGCGGGGGTGAACCTGATGAACGGCATCGGCGGCAGCGGGGACTTCGAGCGCAACGCCTACCTGTCTATCTTTATGGCGCCGTCGATTGCCAAAGGCGGGAAAATATCTACCATCGTGCCGATGTGCAGCCATGTCGACCACAGCGAACATAGCGTTAAAGTGATCGTGACCGAACAAGGGATTGCCGATCTGCGTGGGCTATCTCCGATGCAGCGGGCGCACACGATTATCAATAACTGTGCGCATCCGCTTTACAGAGATTATTTGCACCGCTATCTGGAAAAAGCGCCCGGCGGGCATATCCATCACGATCTCAGCCATGCGTTCGATCTGCATCGCAACCTTCTCGAAACAGGCTCGATGCTAGGTTAACTTGCACTACCGTCACGATCTTCAGCAATATGCTGGAGCATGGTGGCGGTATAGCGATGATTTTTCAGCGAATAGAGAAACTCCTGCATATACATGGGACTGCCGGGCGCGTCGAAATATTTCAGCGTCGACGGGTTCACCAGCCGCCAGGCGAAGTGAGGGATCACCGTCAAAAACTGCCCGCGCTCCACCGCGCTAATCTTGGCCATAAAGCTGTACGGACGATAGATTATCGTCGGGTTGATCCCGCAGGGCCGCATGTATGCATCCAGCATCGCCTCAAAGTTGGCGCGATTCTGGAAGCGCATTTGCAGCCAGGGCAGCTCGCGCAGCAGATCCTGCGGCTGTTTTTCTTCATAGCGCCGGGAAACGAGAAACCCCAGACGCAGCGGAGGTAGTTCGCTGATCGCCAGATTTTCCAGCTCCTGCACGCGGGGGGAAACGTGCTGCGGCGAGATAATAAAATCCAGTTTGCGATCGAACAGGTTATCAATCACCCCATTCTCGCTGAATTCAACGGCCTGAGCCGTTACACCGTCATACTTGTCACCAAGGCTAATCAACTGGTCAAAAATAATCGTTGGGTAGGTATTGTCGATGCCGATAACGATTTCCCGCGAGCGGCGAGAGGCGTTATGGATTTCGTTATCAATGGCAGAAAGGCGCTGATAAACGGGAAACAGCTTCTGATACAGCTCTTGTCCTGCTTTATTCAGGCTGATGTTGTTATCTTTGCGGGTAAACAGCGTATAGCCGATTTGATCTTCCAGTGCGGCAATGCTTTTACCGAAAGGTGATGCGGTCATATGTATTTTTTCTGCCGCTCTGGCGATGTTATTGGTTTGCGCCAGCAGAATGAAATTACGCATCTTTTTCGAGATAAAAATATCCATAGCGTCCCCTTAAAAATCGCTATGGCCTATCCTCATTACGGCGAAAAAAAAGACCGGATGTGAAGTCTCATTTTTACAGTTGCTCACAGAAAAAACCCGGCTGGAAAGCCGGGTCTGCAACGATTACTGAGTTTTGGCAGGCGTTGCGGCTGGTTGCCCCGCCGTCGGCTCAATCTGGAAGACGACATCAACCTGATCGTCAAACTGAATAACCGGCTGTTCGTAGGTTTCCTGAGCAGAGGCAGCAGGTGCCGCGTCTGCCTTCATCATCCGTACCATCGGGCTAGGCTGATAATTGGAAACGTGGTAGCGCACGCTGTACACCGGGCCAAGTTTGCTATTGAAGCCCGCGGCCAGCTGTTCCGCCTGATGAATGGCATCATCAATTGCCGCTTTACGCGCTTTATCTTTGTAAGCATCCGGTTGGGCAACGCCAAGCGATACCGAACGGATCTCATTCAGACCAGCCTTCAGCGCGCCATCGAGCAGAGCGTTAAGTTTGTCCAGCTGACGCAGCGTGACTTCAACGGTGCGCACCGCACGATACCCTTTGAGGATACTTTTACCATTCTGGTAGTCGTAGTCCGGCTGGGTACGCAGGTTGGCAGCGCTAATGTCTTTCTTCGCTATCTGATTCTGTTCAAGGAAGGACAGATATTGCGCCACGCGCTCATCGGCCTGCTTCTTCGCTGAAGCTGCATCCTTGGCAGCAACGTTCACTTCAATTGCCAGCGTGGCGATGTCTGGGGTCGCATCCACGCTTGCTGTTCCGGAAGTCACGATGTGCGGTCCATTTGGCAACTCATTTGCCTGTACCGATAGTGCGCTGAATCCGACTAATGCCGCCAGGGCCATTATTTTGAACTTCACGGTCGTTCCTCCATGTTTCATTAATTACCCCGAAACTCAGGGCACATGCAGGCAAGCTTAGCCGATCTCGCTGCGTTGTCCATCAGACAACACTTAGTTGAACAACGCATGAACGTGCGCAACACCTTCTTTTGCCAGTTGAAAAGCGATAAACCACATCACTAATCCTACCAGGGTATTGATGATGCGCTGTGCTTTAGCCGTGCGCAGACGCGGAGCCAGCCAGGCCGCCAGCAATGCCAGACCGAAGAACCACAGGAACGAAGCGCTGACGGTTCCCAGCGCAAACCAGCGCTTAGGCTCAACGTCCAGTTGCCCCCCCAGACTCCCCAGCACCACAAAGGTATCCAGGTAAACATGGGGATTGAGCCATGTCACCGCCAGCATGGTGGCGATGATTTTCCAGCGCCCCTGCTTCATTACTTCGGCGCTGGCCAGTTCCAGGTTACTGCTCATCGCCGTTTTTAACGCCCCGAAACCGTACCAGAGTAAAAAAACCACCCCACCCCAGGTGACAAGCGCCATCAGCCATGGTGACTGCATCAGCAAGGCGCTACCGCCAAAGATCCCCGCGCAAATTAGCACTAAATCGCTGATAGCGCAGAGTAAAGCAATCATGATGTGATACTGGCGACGAATGCCCTGGTTCATCACGAAAGCATTTTGCGGACCGAGCGGAAGTATCATAGCCGCACCAAGTACAAGCCCTTGAAAATAATACGATAACACGTTAATCATCCCGAACTGTTTCTCTTAGGAGCAGACTATAGCGCGGGGAAAACATTAGCGGAAATGGATAATTTTAATAAGGGATAAGAGGAATTAATACCAGGAGGAAAATGCCGGATGACGGCTAACGCCTTATCCGGCCTACAAAACCTGTGGGCCCGGTAAGCGATAGCGCCACCGGGCACGCGATTACTCTGCCGCGCGCTCTTTCACACGCTTGAAGTTCACATCCATCTGCGGATACGGGAAGCTGATGCCGTTAGCATCGAACTCGCGCTTAATGCGTTCCAGCACATCCCAGTAGACACTTTGCAGATCGCTGCTGTTGCTCCAGACGCGTACGACGAAATTAATTGAGGAAGCCCCCAGCTCATTCAGGCGCACCGTCATTTCACGGTCTTTAAGAATGCGATCTTCCGACTGAATGATATCAGTGAGGATTTTTTTCACCTGATCGATATCAGAGTCGTAAGCCACACCGATAATAAATTCGTTACGACGAACCGGTTCACGAGAGAAGTTAATGATGTTCCCGGCAATAATTTTGCCGTTTGGGATCACAACAATCTTACCGTCTACGGTACGCATAGTGGTGGAGAAAATCTGCACGTTGAGTACGGTTCCCGCTACGCCGCCGAGATCGACATACTCACCTGCGCGGAACGGACGGAACATCACCAGCAGGACACCTGCGGCGAGGTTAGACAGGGAGCCTTGCAACGCCAGACCGACGGCTAAACCTGCGGCACCGAGAACGGCGATCACGGAGGCAGTTTGCACCCCAACGCGGCCCAGCGCGGCAATCAGCGTGAACGCGATAATACCGTAACGCACCAGTGCAGAGAGGAAGTCAGCAACTGTGGCATCAATTTTACGCGCCAGCATCAGGCGGTTAACGGTATTTGATACAATGCGCGCCACGATCATACCGATAATGACAATCGCGATGGCCGCAACGATGTTGACGGCATAGCTCAACAGCAGTTCCTGGTTACGCACCAGCCAGGTGCCCGCACCGTTTATGCTGTCGACAACATTCAAATCTTCCATTCACTATTCCTTTTTTGCTTACCCAAACGGGAGAAATAAAGCCGCCCTGACGGGACTGGCAACCTGACAAGGGTAAACAATAAAGCCGGATTTTGCCAAACAGATCACAGAATTCTCTGTCAGCAGCACATTGGCATAGCAATAAAAAAGGCCCGCATTTGCGGGCCTCATGTCACGTGGAACGGCGTAAATTACAGAACGTCAACCGCGTTCAGTTCTTTGAAAGCCTGTTCCAGACGGGTGATCATGGTTGCCTGACCAGCACGCAGCCATACACGCGGATCGTAGTATTTCTTGTTCGGCTGATCTTCGCCTTTCGGGTTACCCAACTGGCCCTGCAGGTAAGCTTCGTTTGCTTTGTAGTAGTTCAGAACGCCTTCCCAGGTAGCCCATTGGGTATCGGTGTCGATGTTCATTTTCACTACGCCGTAGCTTACGGAGTCTTTGATTTCCTGAGCAGTAGAACCGGAACCGCCGTGGAAGACGAAGTTCAGGCTGTTGTGCGGCAGGTTATGTTTCTTAGAAACATAGTCCTGAGAGTCGCGCAGGATGGTCGGGGTCAGAACGACGTTACCCGGCTTGTAAACGCCGTGTACGTTACCGAAGGAAGCTGCGATGGTGAAACGCGGGCTGATTTTGCTCAGCTCGGTGTATGCGTAATCAACGTCTTCCGGCTGGGTGTACAGTGCAGAAGCGTCCATGTGGCTGTTGTCCACACCGTCTTCTTCGCCACCGGTGCAACCCAGTTCGATTTCCAGAGTCATGCCCATTTTGGACATGCGCGCCAGATATTTGGAGCAGATTTCGATGTTCTCTTCCAGAGACTCTTCAGACAGGTCGATCATGTGAGAAGAGAACAGCGGTTTGCCGGTTGCTGCGAAGTGTTTTTCACCCGCGTCCAGCAGACCGTCGATCCACGGCAGCAGTTTCTTAGCGCAGTGGTCAGTGTGCAGGATAACCGGAACACCGTAGTGTTCAGCCATCTGGTGAACGTGATGTGCGCCAGAGATAGCACCCAGGATTGCAGCACCCTGAGGAACGTCGGACTTCACGCCTTTACCCGCGATGAAAGAAGCACCACCGTTGGAGAACTGTACGATTACCGGCGCTTTAACTTTTGCAGCGGTTTCCAGTACGGCGTTGATGGAGTCGGTACCAACGCAGTTAACAGCTGGCAGAGCAAAGTTGTTTTCTTTAGCTACCTGGAAAACTTTCTGTACGTCATCACCAGTGATTACGCCTGGTTTTACGAAATCAAAAATTTTAGACATATTACGAGTCCTGTATCTTCGGCCGTTGTACACATCATCCTTCAAGCCGCCTCATCGTTGGCTGCCCTCGCTCGCCCCAGTCACTTACGTAAGTAAGCTCCCGGGAACTCACTCTGTTGCCGCCTTGATGCAACTCGAATGATTTTGTGTAAAGAATTGAAGCGTGCTCTAAAGCGCGCTGAAATAAGGGCAGGTTTCCCTGCCCATTAAAGTCTTACTTTTTAGCACGCTCTTCGAGCATGGCTACTGCTGGCAGTACTTTGCCTTCCACGAATTCGAGGAACGCGCCGCCGCCAGTAGAGATGTAGGAGATTTTGTCAGCAATGCCGAACAGGTCGATTGCTGCCAGGGTGTCACCGCCGCCTGCGATAGAGAATGCTTCGCTGTCTGCGATGGCATTAGCAACGATTTCAGTACCTTTGCGGAAGTTCGGGAATTCGAACACGCCAACCGGGCCGTTCCACAGAATGGTTTTCGCATTCTTCAGAATGTCAGCCAGCTGCTGTGCAGAAGCGTCGCCGATATCCAGGATCTGCTCGTCTTCTTTTACATCGCTAACGGATTTCAGGGTAGCCGGTGCGGTTTCAGAGAATTCAGTCGCTACGCGAACGTCGGTCGGGACCGGGATGTCGCAAGTGGTCAGCAGACGCTTAGCTTCATCAACCAGGTCAGCTTCGTACAGGGATTTACCCACGTTGTGGCCTTGAGCAGCAACGAAAGTGTTCGCGATACCACCGCCAACGATCAGCTGGTCAGCGATTTTTGACAGAGAATCAAGAACGGTCAGTTTGGTAGAAACTTTAGAACCACCAACGATAGCAACCATCGGACGAGCAGGTTCTTTCAGTGCTTTACCCAGTGCATCCAGCTCGGCAGCGAGCAGCGGACCTGCACAAGCGACATCGGCGAATTTACCGATACCATGAGTAGACGCCTGCGCACGGTGAGCAGTACCGAAAGCGTCCATAACGAATACGTCGCACAGAGCAGCATATTTTTTGGACAGTGCTTCGTCGTCTTTCTTCTCGCCTTTGTTAAAGCGAACGTTTTCCAGAACAACCAGTTCACCGGCAGCGACTTCAACGCCGTCCAGGTAATCTTTTACCAGGCGAACCGGAGCAGACAGTTTGTCTTTCAGGTAGTTAACAACCGGCAGCAGAGAGAATTCTTCGTTGTACTCGCCTTCGGTAGGACGACCCAGGTGGGAAGTTACCATCACTTTAGCACCCTGTTTCAGGGCCAGTTCGATGGTCGGCAGGGAAGCACGGATACGCGCATCGCTGGTTACTTTCCCTTCTTTAACTGGTACGTTCAGGTCCGCACGGATAAAAACGCGTTTACCAGCCAGATCCAGATCGGTCATCTTAATTACAGACATGGTGAATCCTCTCGTTGATTCATAAAGTTTTGTCGACGCTCAAGCGTCGAGCCTGAAACCAATAGCAGCCATCGCTAACGTCGTGTCGAGCATACGGTTAGCAAAGCCCCATTCATTATCACACCAGACCAGCGTTTTGATCAGGTGAGCGCCACTCACGCGCGTTTGCGTGCCATCAACGATGGCGCTGTGCGGGTCGTGGTTAAAATCTACTGAGACCAACGGTAATTCCGTATAGTCAACTATACCATGAAATGCACCTTGTGCTGCTTTTTGCAGCAACTGGTTGACTTCACTGGCTTTTACTGGTTTTTTCACCGTCACGCTTAAGTCGATCGCCGTCACATTTATGGTCGGTACACGCACCGCTATCGCTTCAAAACGATCGTTAAACTGCGGGAAAATTCGCGTGATGCCCGCCGCCAGTTTGGTATCAACCGGAATGATCGACTGGCTGGCCGCTCGCGTGCGACGCAGGTCAGGATGATAAGCATCAATAACCTGCTGATCGTGCATCGCGGAGTGGATCGTGGTGACGGTACCAGACTCAATGCCGTAAGCATCATCCAGCAATTTGATGACGGGTATTATGCAATTCGTGGTGCAGGAGGCATTGGAAACGATCCGGTGCTCAGCGCGCAGCTGATCCTGATTAACGCCAAACACAACGGTTGCGTCGATGTCGTGACTACCAGGATGTGAAAAGAGCACTTTCTTTGCGCCGGCGGCAATATGCGCCTCGCCGTGTTCGCGGCTGCCGAAGACCCCCGTACAATCCAGCACAACGTCGACACCCAGTTCGCGCCACGGAAGCGCATCGAGCGTTCGCTCATGCAGAATGCGGATCGCGTCATCGCCAACGATGAGCTGGTCTCGTTCCTGACGAACATCCCAGGCAAAACGCCCATGGCTGGTGTCATATTTCAACAAATGCGCCATGCCTGCAGCATCCGCCAGTTCGTTGATTGCCACCACGGTGATTTCCGCCCGACGCCCGGATTCATATAAAGCACGAACCACGTTGCGTCCGATGCGACCGAAACCATTAATCGCTACGCGTACGGTCATAGGTCTCCTGCAAGGATTTCTCAGAAACGATGTGGCAGACAGAGTAATGCAGCAAATCGCTCAGGGAAACCTTACCTGTCGCAAACTGCGACTAATTGGTTAATTGTCGAACATTTAATCGACTGAAACGCTTCAGCTAGAATAAGCGAAACGCGGAATAAAAGGAATGATTGTCCAGCAACAGAACACAGTTATCTGACTTACGTCACATTTTAACGTCCTTCAACGCGACTTTTATTCCATATTCCAGAATTACGAATAACCGTAGCAAGATTATTTCGTTGCCATGTCACAAATCCTGATTTATATCAGAAAGCTCCCTAACCCGCGTCTATATTATCAGCGCAACGTCCGAGTCTCGGAGTCCCTCAACTATGACAACATTCTATCCCCAACCTTCTGAAGCTCGCTTTCATGCGCTGCGTTTATTACCGGGCCAGGAAGTCTTTTCAGCGCTACACGCTTTTATCCAGCAACATCAACTACAGGCAGCCTGGATAGCGGGTTGCACCGGCAGTTTGACCAACATTGCTCTGCGCTTCGCCGGACGTGAAGAAACCACATTACTTACGGGTACGTGGGAAATTATCTCTCTGAACGGCACGCTGGAACTTACCGGCGAGCATCTCCATCTGGCGGTTGCTGACCCACACGGCGCGATGCTGGGCGGACACATGATGCCGGGCTGTACCGTGCGAACCACGCTGGAGCTGGTGATTGGCGAGTTGACGTCTCTGGCATTCAGCCGTCAGCCCTGCGCCGTTTCCGGTTATGACGAACTGGTTATTTCATCCCGCTAACGCTTCACTTATACGAGGTCTTTTATGGCGCGTCGCCAATTTTCCAGCCAGTCTCTGGTTCTTATTGTCATTGCTATCGCCATCAACATGGTCGGTGGGCAGCTTATCAGCATGTTGAAATTACCTATTTTTCTCGACTCGATTGGCACGTTGATCAGCGCGGTGCTGTTAGGCCCGGTTGTGGGGATGCTAACCGGATTACTCACTAACCTGTTGTGGGGGTTACTGACCGATCCGATCGCCGCCGCCTTTGCGCCCGTCGCCATGGTTATTGGACTGGTCGCCGGTTGGCTGGCACGGGCAGGATGGTTTCGCACCTTACCCAAAGTCGTGGTCAGCGGCGTAATTATCACGCTTGCCGTGACCCTCGTTGCCGTGCCGATTCGCACGACTCTGTTCGGCGGTGTCACCGGCAGCGGTGCGGATCTTTTTGTCGCCTGGATGCACTCGGTCGGTCAGAACCTGGTGGAGTCCGTCGCCATTACCGTCATCGGAGCGAATCTGGTCGATAAAATCCTTACGGCAATCATCGTCTGGGTGCTGCTGCGACAACTTCCGCTGCGCACCACGCGCCATTTCCCTACGATGTCTGCCGTGCGTTAAATGCATCCGTTTACGTCGTTAACTCTGTGGGCGCTTGCCGCCTGCTCCACGCTCCTGCTGCCAGCCGGAGTGCCGCTCAGCTTGTACAGCGCCGCGACGTTTGTCGGTTTGCTATGTATGAAGGCTACGCGGTCGCGGGCGAAATACGTACTCTGGCTGATGATCCCCTTAGGACTGGGGCTATGGCTGGTACACGGCGGATGGCTTACCGAGTGGATTAGCGGGCAGCCGCGCGCACCAGAACGCTGGGCCGATGCCGTTACGCTCTGGCTGCGGATCCTGGCCATTGTGTCGACATCGCAGATGTGGATGCAGTACGTGCCGGTTGCGCGTTTTATGCGCGCCCTGTTTGCTTCACGCCTGCCGCCAGGCGTTGCCTATCTGTTCGCAGGCCCGCTGCTGGTGGTTGAACAGCTCAAACGCCAGTTGGCGATTATTCACGAGGCTCAGCGCGCACGCGGCGTACCGCTGGATGAATCCTGGTACCAACGTTTACGCGCTATGCCTGCATTAATTGTGCCGCTCACCCATAACGCGCTCAATGACCTGGCCGTTCGCGGTGCAGCACTCGATATGCGCGGATTTCGCCTGCATCGCACTCGCACCACGCTGTGGGCGCCGCCAGACAGCACCTTACAACGTCTGGCCCGCTACGGTATGGTGGTTCTAATGGCGGTTGAGACAGGAGTCTGGATATGGTTACGTTAGAGCAGTTTCGCTATATTCCGACGCACGCTATGCGGCCATCCGCCTATTACGATTTCCATTACGCCAGGCCTGGTATGGTGGCTATTTTTGGTGAGAACGGCAGCGGGAAAAGTACGCTGGCACAGCTGATGGCTGGCTGGTACCCCGACTTCCTTCCGGGAGAAATTGAGGGCACAGGCACGCTACTGGGTAATCCCATCGGGAAACTGTCGCTGGTCGAGCAGTCGAGTACCATCCAGCTTGTGCAGCAGTCACCTTACCTGCAGCTTTCAGGTTGTACTTTCAGCGTGGAGGAAGAAGTGGCGTTTGGCCCGGAAAATCTCTGCCTTACCGAGACTGAAATTATGCAGCGCATAGATGCCGCCCTTACGCTGACGGAATGTCAGCCTCTGCGCCATCGTCATCCCGGCACCCTTTCCGGCGGGGAAACCCAGCGGGTAGTCATTGCCAGCGCACTCGCCATGCAGCCGAAAATATTGCTTCTGGATGAAGCGTTCAGTCGCCTGACGGCGCAAGCCACGGCAATGCTGCTGGCTCGACTGCAGCAGTGGGCACAGGAACAGCATGCTTTGGTGATACTTTTCGAACGCAACCCTTCACCTTTTCTCAGCTACTGTCAGCAGGCATGGCAGCTACGCGACGGAGCATTGTCATCACTATGCTAACGCTAAACCAGGTCAGCTATCGCTGGCCGAACGCCGCCGATGACTGTTTACGCAATATTTCGCTGGAACTCCAGGAGGGGGAATGGCTGGCGCTAACGGGCGATAATGGCGCAGGAAAATCCACGCTTTTGCGCATCATGGCCGGGCTACTGACGCCCTCATCCGGCACAATAACCGTTCAAAATCGTGCGATTGCGCAACTGAAAAACCGGGAGCGCGCCAGGGTGCTCGGCGTACTGTTTCAGGAAGCGGAGAATCAAATCTTTCACAGCAAGGTTGCAGAGGAAGTGGCCTTCGGATTACGGCTACAGAAGCTTCCGGCGACTGAAATTGCGCAACGCACGATGGCGGCGCTGCGATTATGTCAGTTAGAGGATGTCGCCGACGCGCACCCGCTCGATCTGCATACTGCACAACGACGTATGATTGCCGTCGCCAGTCTGGAAGCCCTCGAACCTGCTATTCTACTGCTGGATGAGCCCAGCCGGGACTTTGATGCGCACTGGCTTGGCGTCTTTGAAAACTGGCTGGCAGTGTGTCGTACGCGTGGCGCCAGCGTTGTGGCGATCAGTCATGACGCAGCATTTACGCAGCGCCATTTTTCGCGCGTAGTACGTCTTGAAGCAGGTCAGCTACGCACGTAACTCCCCTGATAAGCAAAAAAACGGGCCGCCTGAGCGACCCGTTTTCACCTGTAATCGAAATTACAGCAGTTCTTTTGCTTTCGCGACCACGTTGTCTACGGTGAAGCCGAATTCTTCAAACAGCAGTTCTGCCGGTGCAGACTCACCAAAGGTAGTCATACCGACGATAGCGCCGTTCAGGCCCACGTATTTGAACCAGTAGTCAGCAATGCCAGCTTCGATAGCGACGCGAGCAGAGACGGCTTTCGGCAGTACGGATTCACGGTAAGCCGCATCCTGCTTGTCGAATGCATCGGTAGACGGCATGGAAACCACGCGCGCTTTCACGCCTTCAGCGGTCAGTTTGTCCCAGGCAGCCACGGCAAGTTCAACTTCAGAACCGGTGGCGATGAAGATCAGTTCCGGCTGACCCGCGCAATCTTTCAGCACGTAGCCACCGCGAGCGATGTTCGCCAGCTGCTCTGCGGTACGTTCCTGCTGTGCCAGGTTCTGACGGGAGAGGATCAGCGCGGTCGGGCCGTCCTGACGCTCAACACCGTATTTCCATGCTACTGCGGATTCAACCTGGTCACACGGACGCCATGTGCTCATGTTCGGGGTCACACGCAGAGAAGCAACCTGCTCTACCGGCTGGTGAGTCGGGCCATCTTCACCCAGACCGATAGAGTCGTGAGTATAGACCATCACCTGACGCTGTTTCATCAACGCAGCCATACGCACCGCGTTACGGGCATATTCCACGAACATCAGGAAGGTGGAGGTGTACGGCAGGAAACCACCGTGCAGGGAAATACCGTTGGCGATAGCGGTCATACCGAATTCACGTACACCGTAATGGATGTAGTTACCGGCAGTATCTTCGTTGATGGCCTTAGAACCAGACCACAGAGTCAGGTTAGACGGTGCCAGGTCAGCAGAGCCGCCGAGGAATTCAGGAAGCCAAGGACCGAAGGCTTCAATCGCGTTCTGAGACGCTTTACGGCTGGCGATTTTCGCCGGATTAGCCTGCAGCTTAGCAATGAATTCGTTGGCTTTCGCGTCGAAGTCAGACGGCATTTCACCTTTCATACGACGGGTGAATTCAGCAGCTTCCTGCGGGAAAGCTTTGGCATAAGCAGCAAACTTCTCGTTCCATGCGGCTTCTTTTGCCTGGCCGGCTTCTTTCGCATCCCACTGCGCGTAGATTTCAGACGGGATTTCGAACGGCGCGTATTTCCAGCCCAGCTGTTCGCGGGTCAGTGCGATTTCTGCATCGCCCAGCGGTGCACCGTGAGAGTCGTGGGTACCGGCTTTGTTCGGAGAACCGAAACCGATGATGGTTTTGCACATCAGCAAGGACGGTTTGTCGGTCACTGCGCGTGCTTCTTCAACAGCGCGTTTAATGGCGTCAGCATCGTGACCATCTACACCACGAATCACGTGCCAGCCGTAAGCTTCGAAACGCTTCGCGGTGTCATCGGTGAACCAGCCTTCAACGTGGCCATCGATAGAGATGCCGTTGTCATCATAGAACGCAACCAGTTTACCCAGTTTCAGCGTACCGGCCAGGGAACATACCTCGTGAGAGATACCTTCCATCATGCAGCCGTCGCCCATGAAAGCATAGGTGAAGTGGTCAACGATGTCGTGACCAGGACGGTTAAACTGCGCCGCCAGCGTTTTTTCAGCGATAGCCATACCCACTGCATTCGCAATGCCCTGACCCAAAGGACCGGTCGTGGTTTCAACACCCGCGGTGTAACCCACTTCCGGGTGACCCGGCGTTTTGGAGTGCAGCTGACGGAAGTTCTGCAGCTCGGACATCGGCAGATCATAGCCGGTGAGGTGCAGCAGGCTGTAAATCAGCATTGAACCGTGGCCGTTAGACAGCACGAAGCGGTCACGGTCAGCCCAGGACGGGTTAGTCGGGTTGTGGTTCAGGAAATCACGCCACAGGACTTCGGCAATGTCAGCCATACCCATCGGGGCACCCGGGTGACCGGATTTGGCTTTCTGTACTGCGTCCATGCTCAGCGCACGAATAGCATTGGCAAGCTCTTTACGTGAGGACATTTTGACTCCAGATCGGATAATGAAGGCCACGCCCTAAACGACTTGACGACAGCGCGTTTTGGGCTACGCCGGAAAAAAGTGCCAACAATGTAACCCAAGCCGCGTGTCATGTACATGGAGCATCCTTTTGCCGCTTCAGAAATCTCTGGATCATGCGCGCAAGTTGCGCAATCTTCTCGCCCGCTTATTGTTCTTTTCTTTATACTTAGGCCGAGCGTCGGTTCACCTGTAAACGACGCATTTTTTAGAATAATCCTGACCTTGTGCGGAAGAGAAAAAATGAAAATTCGCGCTTTACTGCTTGCTACGAGCATGGCGGCGGCATTGACCGGCTGCCAGAACATGGACTCAAACGGACTGCTTTCCTCAGGCGCAGAGGCTTTCCAGGCCTACAGTCTGAGCGATGCGCAGGTAAAAGCGCTGAGCGATCAGGCCTGTAAGGATATGGACAGCAAAGCTACCATCGCCCCGGCTGGCAGCGAGTATGCAACGCGTCTTGGCAAAATCGCCGCCGCGCTTGGCGATAACATTAACGGCCAGCCGGTGAACTACAAAGTGTATATGGCGAAAGATGTGAATGCCTTTGCCATGGCGAACGGCTGTATCCGCGTATACAGCGGCCTGATGGATATGATGACCGACAACGAAGTCGAAGCGGTGATCGGCCACGAAATGGGTCACGTTGCGCTGGGCCACGTGAAAAAAGGGATGCAGGTTGCGCTGGGTACGAACGCCGTGCGCGCAGCTGCGGCTTCCGCTGGCGGTATTGTCGGCAGCCTGTCGCAGTCGCAATTGGGCGATCTTGGCGAGAAACTGGTGAACTCGCAGTTCTCCCAGCGTCAGGAATCCGAGGCGGATGATTACTCGTATGATCTGTTGCGCAAACGTGGGATCAATCCGGCTGGCTTAGCCACCAGTTTTGAGAAACTGGCAAAACTGGAAGCAGGACGTCAAAGCTCAATGTTTGACGATCACCCGGCATCCGCAGAACGTGCGCAACATATTCGCGATCGCATGAGCGCAGACGGGATCAAGTAATCTTCGAACCGTGCCGGATGGCGGCGTGAACGCCTTATCCGGCCTACAGAATTACAAATTTTGTCCAGCGATCGGGCGTTATTGGCGAAGCCAGTTTGAGACCGGACAGCGCACAGCCACCGGAGCGTACACGTAGTACGTGAGGATGGCGAGCACTGCCCGGGTTCAAAATGGCGAGTAAAATAGCCCGAAACCGTTACTCGCCTTTCTTAGCCGCCTGGATATAGAGCATTTCTAACGCTAACGTTGCCGCCGCCAGTGCGGTGATCTCTGACTGATCGTAGGCCGGAGCCACTTCAACAACATCCATCCCGACGATGTTCAGATCTTTCAGACCACGTACCAGTTTTATCGCGCGATCGGACGTCAGGCCGCCGATCACTGGCGTACCGGTTCCTGGTGCAAACGCCGGATCCAGACAGTCGATATCAAAAGTCAGATACACCGGCATATCACCGACAATCTGCTTAACCTGGGCGATAATGTCATCTACGCCACGATCGTTGACCTGGCATGCATCCAGCACGGTAAAGCCGTTGTCTTTGTCGAACTCGGTACGAATACCGATCTGCACAGAGTGATTTGGATCGATCAGACCTTCGTTCGGCGCAGTGTAGAACATGGTGCCGTGGTCGAATTCGCAGCCGTTCGCGTAGGTGTCGGTGTGAGCATCAAAGTGCAGCAGCGCCATTTTACCAAAGTGCTTGGCGTGCGCACGCAGCAGCGGCAACGTAACAAAGTGGTCGCCGCCAAAGGAGAGCATGCGCTTACCGGCAGACAGCAGCTTCTCAGCATGCGCCTGCAGTTTTTCACTCATTTCACGCGCATCCCCGAACGCATAAACCAGATCGCCGCAGTCCACCACGTTCAGGCGCTCGCGCATATCGAAGTTCCACGGGAAGCGGTTGTGCTCCCAGGCCAGGTTGGTGGATACCTGACGGATCGCCGCCGGGCCATGGCGGCCGCCCGCGCGACCTGACGTTGCCATATCAAACGGTACGCCGGTGATCACCCAATCGGCGTCGCTGTCGTAAGGCATGAAGTTCATCGGCAGACGCAAAAAACCAAAGGCGTTAGAAACCAGGGAGTTGTCGTATTGATGACCTAAGGTGCTCATGTACTGACCTCTTTTAAAATCGGTGAAAAAAAATCCCCTCCGCGTCGTTAAGCCCGACGAGGAAGGGATTGATTTACGTGACTACTTGTATGGGCGAATTATCGCCGTTAATTTGCCCAGGTTCAAGCGAACCCGAGCAGCCTTACTCGTCTTCGAGATAAGTGTATCCGTACAAACCTGCTTCGAACTCTTCGAGGAATTGCTGTTGCAGCTCAGCATCCAGATCGGTTTTTTTCACCTGGTCACGGAACTGCGTCAGCAGGGTGTTCGGATCCAGCTGCACGTATTGCAGCATATCCGCCACGGTATCCCCTTCGTCGGACAGCTCAACTTCCACGCTGCCGTCAGGGAAGACGAACACGTCAACCGCTTCGGTATCACCAAACAGGTTGTGCATGTTACCGAGGATCTCCTGATACGCCCCCACCATAAAGAAGCCCAGCATCGGCGGATTTTCCGGGTCGTATTCCGGCATCGGCATGGTCGTCGCAATCCCATCGCCGTCAACGTAATGGTCGATAGCACCGTCGGAGTCACAGGTAATATCCAATAGCACCGCACGACGCTCTGGCACCTGATTCAGTCCTTCGAGCGGCAGTACCGGGAACAGCTGATCGATCCCCCATGCATCCGGCATCGACTGGAACAGGGAGAAGTTGACGTAGATCTTATCCGCCATACGCTCCTGCAGTTCGTCGATAATCGGACGGTGTGCACGGTTGCTCGGGTCGAGCTGTTTCTGCACGTCATGGCACATGTTCAGATACAACTGCTCTGCCCACGCACGCTCCTGCAGGCTGAAGGTGCCTGAAGAGTAACCCACGTGAATATCATGCAGATCCATCTGGCTGTCGTGCAGCCATTCGCGCAGCGAGCGACGGGTTCCCGGCTCGTGCATCTCTTGCCAGGTTTCCCACATGCTTTGCAGGGCACGCGGTGCATCTTCAGCCGGCGGTGTGGCTTCGGTGTGTTCGCTACGCTCAACGCCGATAATGTTAGACACCAGCACAGTATGGTGCGCGGTAACCGCACGACCAGACTCGGTGATGACCGTCGGATGCGGCAGACCATGCTCTTCACAGGCATCGCCAATGGCCCAGATGATGTTGTTGGCGTATTCGTTCAGGCCGTAGTTTACGGAGCAGTCAGACTGCGAACGGGTACCTTCGTAGTCCACGCCCAGACCACCGCCGACGTCGAAGCACTGGATATTCACGCCCAGCTTGTGCAGCTCAACGTAGAAACGCGCTGATTCACGTACGCCGGTGGCGATATCACGAATGTTCGCCATCTGCGAACCGAGGTGGAAGTGCAGCAACTGAATGCTGTCCAGACGACCGCGCTCGCGCAGTATTTCCACCAGTTGCAGCACCTGGTTTGCCGCCAGGCCGAATTTTGATTTCTCTCCGCCGGAAGACTGCCATTTACCGGACCCCTGCGATGCCAGACGCGCACGCACGCCCAGACGCGGAACCACATTCAGACGTTCAGCTTCATCCAGCACGATAGCGATTTCAGACATCTTCTCGATGACCAGATAGACCTTATGGCCCATCTTCTCGCCAATCAACGCCAGACGGATGTATTCACGGTCTTTATAGCCGTTACACACGATCACGCTACGGGTCATTCCGGCATGGGCCAAAACGGCCATCAGTTCAGCTTTGGAACCGGCTTCCAGCCCCAGCGGTTCGCCGGAGTGGATCAGCGATTCAATCACGCGACGATGCTGGTTGACCTTGATCGGGTAAACGAGGAAATAGTCGCCGTTGTAACCGTAAGATTCACGGGCGCGTTTAAACGCGGCGTTAATCGAACGCAGTCGGTGTTGCAGGATCTGCGGGAAGCAGAATAATGCAGGCAGACGCTGGCCCTGCGCTTCACGGGCTTTCACCAACTCAGCAAGGTCAACGCGCGCTTCTGGTACGTCCGGATCCGGGCACACGCTGATGTGGCCCAGCTCATTGACGTCATAGTAGTTATTACCCCACCAGGCAATATTGTAAGTACGCAGCATCTTGCTGGCTTCCTCGGAACTCATTGCAACCTCCTGCATGGAGCGTAGTACACCGTGTTCGCCTGCTGACGAAGGCGAACCCAAAGAAATGTCGTCAGACATAGCGAACCTCAATTTTATTAACAAGTGTAAAACAGTTGACTACTATCGCAATCCATAGACGCGATAACAACCCAAATACAGGCAGAATTTCCAGCAGATAGTGCTGACGCTCCGACTGTGCGACCGGTTTCTTTTTCATATCAATGTAAACACGTAACCGAACTTAATGCTGACGGTTCGGCGAAACCACGAGAAAACTCTTGTTTACCAAGAGCGCCCTTGTTCAGTTCTTAGTGACCGTTACCGGCCCTGGAGTCCTGAGAAGCGCCGAGATGGGTATAACATCGGCAGGTATGCAAGATGCAGATTGCGGGGGACATATGTACACCAGAACGGTGCGACAGATTCAGCAGAATACAACGGTTCATTATCTCGTATCACCTCCACGGTTGCTCCTGACGGAACGAACCCACAAGCCAAAGCTAAAGTGTTAACCCGGCTGGAAGTGGCAACACGATGAAAACGTCGTGTGCTTTTGTATGAGCCGCGCGCCGCGTTTTATACCCATAAGGAAGTCAAAAAGCAAAAGATAAATGCGCGCATTGCCAGCACCGTCAGGAAAAATTTCCAGTTACATTTTCAGTACAATGCGACCTCAATCAAAAAAAGCTGGAAATCAGGCGAAGAGCTGTCCTAAAATAGCCGTCCAGATGTTAATCCATCTATACCGATTAACACTCAGACTGCCAGTGTCCGTCATCTGCAGACTCATGGTAGAATCTTCTACACATGGCTATTCCACTCGACAGTTTGAGCTAACTAAATATTCCTTAGGTGAAATTAAATATGGCAAAACACCTTTTTACGTCCGAGTCCGTATCAGAAGGGCATCCTGACAAAATCGCTGACCAAATCTCTGATGCCGTGCTGGATGCAATCCTCGAGCAGGATCCGAAAGCACGCGTAGCCTGCGAAACCTATGTCAAAACCGGTATGGTTTTAGTTGGCGGTGAGATCACTACCAGCGCCTGGGTAGATATCGAAGAGATCACGCGTAACACGGTTCGCGAAATTGGCTATGTGCATTCCGACATGGGCTTTGACGCCAACTCTTGCGCGGTTCTGAGCGCCATCGGTAAGCAGTCTCCGGATATCAACCAGGGTGTTGACCGCGCGGATCCGCTGGAACAAGGCGCTGGCGACCAGGGCCTGATGTTTGGTTATGCAACCAATGAAACCGACGTGCTGATGCCAGCTCCAATTACCTACGCGCATCGTCTGGTACAGCGTCAGGCTGAAGTACGCAAAAACGGTACTCTGCCGTGGCTGCGCCCGGATGCAAAAAGCCAGGTTACCTTCCAGTATGACGACGGTAAAATTGTAGGTATTGATGCCGTGGTTCTGTCGACTCAGCATGCTGAAGATATCGACCAGAAATCTCTGCAAGAAGCCGTCATGGAAGAGATCATCAAGCCGGTACTGCCGACTGAATGGCTGAGCGCTGCGACCAAATTCTTCATCAACCCAACCGGTCGTTTCGTTATCGGCGGCCCGATGGGCGACTGCGGTCTGACCGGTCGTAAAATCATCGTTGATACCTACGGCGGCATGGCGCGTCACGGCGGCGGTGCATTCTCTGGTAAGGATCCGTCTAAAGTTGACCGTTCCGCAGCCTATGCAGCCCGTTACGTCGCGAAAAACATCGTTGCCGCTGGCCTGGCTGACCGCTGCGAGATTCAGGTTTCCTACGCCATTGGCGTGGCTGAACCGACCTCTATCATGGTTGAAACCTTTGGTACCGAAAAAGTACCTTCAGAACAGCTGACCCTGCTGGTGCGCGAGTTCTTCGACCTGCGTCCGTATGGCCTGATTCAGATGCTGGATCTGCTGCACCCGATCTACAAAGAAACCGCAGCTTACGGTCACTTTGGCCGCGAACATTTCCCATGGGAAAAAACCGACAAAGCGCAGTTGCTGCGTGACGCTGCAGGTCTGAAGTAATTTACTGAAGACTGTCCGCTTAGTAAGACCAGCCTCGTGCTGGTCTTTTTTTTATTCCCCAATTTTCCCCCAACGCCTCATCACCTGAACAATGCAGTGAAGCGTTCCTCTAACAACAATGAAAGCGATTACATAGGACCGATTTTCTATCCACAACAAGTTAACATCTCTTTTCCGTCAAGCTTGCGTCACTGTTACATTATTTTTCAGGATCGTCTTAATTCCAGGCAATTAACCATATTTAATCGTATTATAAAATGTTAATTTTCAAATGGTTAATCGATAATCGTGATAAATGTCAGTGTAACCGATTACACTAATGTGATGTGATTCGCATTTTTTTACCCCGTACTCACCTACCCTTAACATCAACAAAACTAGCTACCCAACCGGAGGGCATCATGCCTGACAATAAAAAAACGGGGCGTTCCAACAAAGCCATGACATTTTTTGTCTGCTTTCTTGCAGCCCTGGCTGGATTACTTTTTGGCCTGGATATCGGTGTTATTGCCGGTGCTTTACCGTTCATCACCGACGAGTTCCAAATTACCCCCCACACTCAGGAATGGGTGGTGAGTTCGATGATGTTTGGTGCTGCCGTGGGTGCCGTCGGCAGCGGTTGGCTCTCCTTCAAACTGGGGCGTAAAAAGAGTCTGATGATCGGCGCAATCCTGTTTGTTGCCGGTTCACTGTTCTCCGCCGCGGCGCCAAACGTTGAAGTGCTGCTGGTTTCCCGCGTACTGCTCGGCCTGGCGGTGGGCGTTGCGTCTTATACCGCGCCGCTGTACCTGTCTGAAATTGCCCCGGAAAAAATTCGTGGCAGTATGATCTCTATGTATCAGCTGATGATCACCATCGGTATTTTGGGTGCGTATCTTTCCGATACGGCGTTTAGCTACAGCGGCGCATGGCGCTGGATGCTGGGCGTGATCATCATCCCTGCCCTGCTGCTGCTGGTTGGCGTCATCTTCCTGCCGGACAGCCCACGCTGGTTTGCTGCTAAACGTCGTTTTGTCGATGCTGAACGTGTTCTGTTGCGTCTGCGTGATACCAGCGCAGAAGCCAAACGCGAGCTGGATGAAATTCGTGAAAGCCTGCAGGTGAAGCAGAGCGGCTGGGCGCTGTTTAAAGAAAACAGCAACTTCCGCCGCGCGGTATTCCTTGGCGTCCTGTTACAGGTGATGCAGCAGTTCACCGGGATGAACGTCATTATGTATTACGCACCGAAAATCTTTGAGCTGGCGGGCTACACCAACACCACCGAGCAGATGTGGGGGACTGTTATCGTCGGTCTGACCAACGTGCTGGCAACCTTTATCGCCATTGGCCTGGTTGACCGCTGGGGCCGTAAACCTACGCTGATCCTCGGCTTTATCGTCATGGCCGTCGGTATGGGCGTGCTGGGCACGATGATGCACGTGGGTATTCACTCGGCGGCCGCGCAATACTTCGCTGTACTGATGCTGCTGATGTTTATCGTTGGCTTTGCCATGAGCGCCGGTCCGCTGATTTGGGTACTGTGCTCTGAAATCCAACCGCTGAAAGGCCGCGATTTCGGTATCACCTGCTCTACCGCAACCAACTGGATTGCCAATATGATCGTCGGTGCAACCTTCCTGACGATGCTGAACTCGCTGGGCAGCGCCAATACTTTCTGGGTCTACGGTGGTCTGAACGTCCTGTTCATCTTCCTGACCCTGTGGCTGATACCTGAAACTAAAAATGTCTCTCTGGAACACATTGAACGTAACCTGATGAAAGGTCGTAAACTGCGCGAAATTGGCGCACACGACTAATCACGAAAAGCTTCCTCCCCCGCGGGAGGAAGCCTTCCTCTTGCAGTCCCTTCCCTGTCGCACTATCCTCTGGCGTTATGAAAACCTCCCGTCTCCCTATCGCCATCCAGCAAGCCGTTATGCGCAGCCTGCGGGAAAAACTCGCACAGGCCAATCTTAAGCTCGAGCGTAATTATCCGGAACCTAAGCTGGTGTACCAACAGCGCGGCACCGCTGCAGGCACCGCGTGGTTACAAACCTACGAAATCCGCCTCAATCCGGTACTACTGATGGAAAATGTCGACGCATTCGTGAATGAGGTGGTGCCCCATGAACTGGCGCATTTACTGGTGTGGAAATACTTTGGTCGCGTGCCGCCGCACGGCAAAGAGTGGAAATGGATGATGGAGAGCGTGCTGGGCGTGCCAGCCCGACGCACACATCAGTTCGAACTGCAATCCGTGCAGCGTAAGACCTTTACTTACCGCTGCAAGTGTCAGGAACACCAACTGACCGTACGCCGCCATAACCGCGTGGTACGCGGTGAAGCCACCTACCGCTGCGTTCACTGCGGCGAACCACTGATTGCAGAATAATCTTCAGAATTATCAGGAACTTTTCTGATCTAACTGATTGCATACAGGAATGACTTTCGCTACGTTGCGGGCTCGTTTTGACACGGAGTTCGTGATGTACCGTAATTTTTCTTTTGCTGCGGCCCTGTTAGCCGCTGCGTTTTCAGGCCAGGTGTTCGCCGAAGGCATCAATAGTTTTTCCCAGGCAAAAGCCGCTGGCGTCAAAGTTAACGCCGATGCGCCAGGCGATTTCTACTGTGGTTGCAAAATTAACTGGCAAGGCAAAAAAGGGGTCGTGGACCTCGAATCCTGCGGCTATAAAGTGCGAAAAAACGAAAACCGCGCCAGTCGAATTGAATGGGAACACGTTGTCCCCGCCTGGCAGTTTGGTCATCAGCGCCAGTGCTGGCAGGACGGGGGGCGTAAAAACTGCGCTAAAGATCCGGTCTATCGCAAAATGGAAAGCGATATGCATAACCTGCAGCCTGCGGTAGGTGAAGTGAATGGCGATCGCGCAAACTTTATGTACAGCCAGTGGAACGGTGGCGAAGGCCAGTATGGACAGTGCGCGATGAAGGTTGATTTTAAAGAAAAAGTTGCCGAACCGCCTGCCCGCGCCCGTGGCGCCATCGCGCGTACCTATTTTTATATGCGCGACCAATACAACCTGACGCTCTCCCGTCAGCAAACCCAGCTTTTTAATGCCTGGAATAAGCAGTATCCGGTCACCGACTGGGAGTGTGAGCGCGACGAACGCATCGCGAAGGTACAGGGGAATCATAACCCTTATGTGCAACGCGCTTGCCAGGCGCAAAAGAGCTAACCTACACTAGCGGCAATATTTTTAACCATGCCCTGGCCTTTAATAGCTCAGGGCCATGACGCGGATGTTTAACTATGCGCATTCCCCGCATTTATCACCCTGAGCCAATCACCTCCGGTAGCCAAATTTCATTGTGTGAGGATGCCGCCAACCATATCGGCCGCGTACTACGTATGGGGCCAGGCCAGGCGCTGCAGCTATTTGACGGCAGCAATCAGGTATTCGACGCCGAAATTACTCACGCCAGTAAGAAAAGCGTGGAGGTGAAGGTGCTTAACGCTGAACTCGACGATCGGGAATCACCGTTGCATATCCACCTGGGCCAGGTAATGTCGCGCGGTGAAAAAATGGAATTTACTATCCAGAAATCGATTGAACTGGGTGTAAGCCTCATTACGCCACTTTTTTCTGAGCGCTGCGGCGTTAAACTGGACAATGAACGCCTGAACAAGAAGCTCCAGCAGTGGCAGAAAATCGCCATTGCCGCCTGCGAACAGTGCGGTCGTAACCGGGTGCCTGAAATTCGCCCGGCAATGGATCTGGAAGCATGGTGCGCAGAACAGGACGAAGGTCTGAAACTCAATCTGCATCCTCGCGCCAGCGCCAGCATCAACACGCTGCCGCTCCCGGTGGAGCGCATCCGCTTGCTGATTGGCCCGGAAGGTGGGCTATCGGCAGATGAAATTGCCATGACCGCACGGTATCAGTTTACTGATATTCTGTTAGGACCTCGCGTTCTGCGTACTGAGACAACTGCGCTCACCGCCATTACCGCGCTACAGGTGCGTTTTGGCGATCTGGGCTAACGGAGAAAAACAATGATCAAGCTCGGCATCGTGATGGATCCCATCGCAAGCATCAACATCAAGAAAGATTCCAGCTTCGCTATGCTGCTGGAAGCGCAACGCCGCGGTTACGAAATTCATTATATGGAGATGGCCGATCTTTATCTGATCAACGGTGAAGCCCGCGCCCATACGCGTACCCTGAGCGTAGAGCAGAACTACGACAAATGGTATGAGTTCAAGAGCGAGCAGGATCTCCCGCTGGCAGACCTGGACGTTATTCTGATGCGTAAGGATCCGCCGTTTGATACCGAGTTCATTTATGCAACCTATATTCTGGAACGTGCAGAAGAAAAAGGAACGCTGATCGTCAACAAACCGCAGAGCCTGCGCGACTGCAACGAGAAGTTGTTCACCGCATGGTTTGCCGATCTGACGCCGGAAACGCTGGTCACGCGTAACAAAGCGCAGTTGAAAGCCTTCTGGCAAAAACACAGCGACATCATTCTCAAACCGCTAGACGGCATGGGCGGAGCCTCTATTTTCCGCGTGAAGGAAGGCGATCCGAACCTTGGCGTTATTGCGGAAACGCTGACAGAGCACGGTACCCGCTACTGCATGGCGCAGAACTATCTGCCTGCAATTAAAGATGGCGATAAACGCGTGCTGGTGGTTGATGGCGAACCCGTTCCGTACTGCCTGGCGCGTATTCCGCAGGGCGGTGAAACCCGTGGCAACCTGGCCGCAGGTGGCCGTGGCGAGCCGCGTCCATTAACCGACAGTGACTGGGAAATTGCCCGTCGCATTGGGCCGACGCTGAAAGCGAAAGGTTTGATTTTTGTTGGTCTGGACATCATTGGCGATCGTCTGACGGAAATTAACGTCACCAGCCCAACCTGTATTCGTGAAATTGAAGCGGAGTTCCCGGTCTCTATTACCGGTATGCTAATGGACGCCATTGAAGCGCGCCTGCAAAAATAAAAGAACTCGCCGGTAGAAGGGACCCTACCAATACTAATAGTGACAGCGCTCCTGTTTGTACGCATACTGGGCGCTGTTGCTTTTTTGAACCAGGAAACAGAACCTCTGACAATGAATTTACAGCATCACTTTCTAATTGCCATGCCTGCTCTCCAGGATCCAATTTTCCGCCGTTCCGTGGTGTATATCTGCGAACACAATGAGAACGGAGCAATGGGGATTATCGTCAATAAGCCTCTGGAAAACTTACAAATTGAAGGGATTCTGGAAAAGCTGAAGATCACGCCTGAAGGACGCGATCCGTCCATCCGTCTGGATAAAGCAGTGATGCTCGGCGGCCCGTTGGCGGAAGACCGCGGATTTATTCTGCATACTCCGCCCGCCCGTTTTGCATCCAGTATCTTAATTTCTGATAACACTATCATCACGACCTCCCGCGATGTATTAGAAACGTTGGGCACGCAGGAGCAACCGTCCGAGGTGCTGGTGGCATTGGGCTATTCATCATGGGAAAAAGGCCAGCTGGAACAAGAGCTACTGGATAACGCCTGGCTCACGGCCCCCGCAGACCTCAACATCTTATTCAAAACGCCGATTGCCGACCGCTGGCGCGACGCTGCCAAACTTATCGGAATAGATATTCAGACCATGCCCGGCGTGGCGGGACACGCATGATGAGCGGAACATTACTCTCTTTTGATTTTGGTACGAAAAGTATCGGCGTCGCCGTGGGTCAGCGCATTACCGGTACGGCCAGGCCATTGCCCGCCATCAAAGCGCAGGACGGTACGCCGGACTGGAATTCGATTGAACGCCTGCTAAAAGAGTGGCAACCAGATGAGATCATCGTCGGCCTGCCGCTCAACATGGACGGTACCGAACAACCCCTTACCGCGCGCGCGCGTAAATTCGCCAACCGCATTCATGGTCGCTTTGGCGTAACCGTAACGCTGCACGATGAACGTTTGAGCACCGTCGAAGCCCGCTCAGGCCTGTTTGAGCAAGGCGGTTACCGGGCGTTGAATAAAGGCAAAGTGGACTCCGCTTCTGCCGTTATTATCCTCGAAAGCTATTTCGAGCAGGGCTATTAAAGCCGCCCCTGCGCCTGTCGCTGCTGCAAACTTTGTGCAAACGTCTGCATACCTGTCTGCTGCCCGGTTTGTATCACGCCGGGTAGCTGATGCGTTTTCCCTTCGCGGATCAAATTGCCCACGGCGGGCGTGTTAACGAGCAGCTCGAATAGCGCCACGCGTCCCCCCTGCTTATCCTCCTCCAGTTTTTGCGAAAGAACCGCCCGCAGGCTGTCTGCCAGTTGATTACGCACCGGATCTTTCTCTGATGCAGCAAAGGAATCCACCAGCCGCGCAATGGCTTGTGCAGCCCCACGCGTGTGTAGCGTTGCCAGCACCAGATGTCCGGTCTCCGCCGCCGTTAATGCCAGCCGAATGGTTTCCACGTCGCGCAGCTCGCCCAGCAAAATAACGTCGGGATCTTCGCGTAACGCACCGCGCAAACCGGCGGCGAAAGAGACGCAGTGTACGCCCACCTCCCGCTGTTGAATGAGACAACGCTGGCTGGCGTAGCGGTATTCAATAGGATCTTCCAGCGTCAGAATGTGTCCCTCAATATGCTGATTAAGATACTCCACCATCGCCGCCAGGGTCGTAGATTTACCGCTGCCGGTGGCGCCTGTCACCAGAATTAACCCATTTTCACTGCGCAGCAGTTCAGGTATGACCGCGGGAGTCTGGAGATCGTCTAAATGAGGACAATCCAGCGGTAGCAGTCTTAGCGCCAGTGACGTTCCTTGCTGATGGGCAAATGCGCTGGCGCGCAGCCGCCGGGAGTCCGTCAGGGTAACGGCAAAATCAACCTGCCCTTGCTCCCGCCACTGTACCTGTTGTTGCTCACTGAGCCAGCACATCAGCAGATTCTCTACGTCAGGCGCGGTAAACGGCGCATTTTCGATTTTTCCATGTCTGCGCCAACGCGCGGGCCATGCATTGCACAGGTGTAGATCCGACACGTTATGCTTTACACTAAGGGCCACTATTTCTTCCATATTCATATGAACATCCTCGGAAAATGAACGATATCGCGCATAACCTGGCACATGTCCGGGACAAAATCTCAGCCGCCGCGACGCGTTGCGGGCGGTCTTCAGAAGAAGTTATGTTGCTTGCAGTCAGCAAAATCAAACCTGCGAGCGCCATCGAAGAAGCCATTACCGCAGGATTATTTTCAATTGGTGAAAACAATAACTAATGGCGAGTAACCACGCTCTTGATTTTCCATACACCATTTTCTTCTACCATGCAGTCAATGACTTTTTGAGATGACTCACCTGTTCCAAATGTCAAATAGACATTGGTACAAATAGGATCAGTTATAGTCAGATCAATACTAATATGCTTACTCCAGTCTTCATCTGCAAAATCCTGAACCTTTAGAAAATAATCCTCTTCAAGCTCATTATTCATATAAGCTTGTTTTAATTTATTCAATGTATCAATACTAACGAAAGGCTCTAATGCCGTCGGGTTATCTGCAACTGGGATGACATTATGAGCAATCTGCTTTATATACCAGGTATTGAATTTTAATGCTTGCGTATAAGCAGGAACTATTTCTGCCATAGCAAATGATGAGAATAGAAAAGTAAATAATATTAATCGCTTCATCAGTTGTGCCTATATAATTTATACGAAGGCTGACTTTTACGATAACCGGGGCCGGGGTACACGCCATGTTCCTGCTTGAAATCTGACCACCAGTAATGCCCATCAAAAATCGCCATATGACCTGCTGCATTTCCTCCAGTATATGGTTGGATTATAGCAACATCACCTTTTACAGGATTCCCATATACTTCACGAAAACCAGCTAATACTAAATATTTCCCCATATTTTTAGCATTATCATGGTGCAATGATACGCCGCCATGTTCGATAGCTGCTGTTACTGCCCTGGCACAATAACCCGTAGCGTGTGGATGAGCATTATGTCTAACAAAATTTATAGCGGCTTCTTTATTCCACATTTACAACACCTCATTTATAAACGAAGAATATGAAATATCACAAAGCGAACCATTAGCATGAACATTAAATGCTTCTAACTCCATTTATTGACATCATCACCATGTCCCAAAATTATATTTGCAATATGTATTATCGTTTAGTTATAAAATAAGAAAAAATATTCACCCCACCAATTATGTAATACCTTAATTTTATTAGAGATATAATTTCACACCTGTTTTTATTACTTTAAACCTTTAAATTAAAGCAAGCCTGAGCTAAATAAAAACGAATTAAAAATTCTATTTATTAAATCTGTTTACATCCTCCTACAGACTCACATTTTGTACTCAGCACATCCACAGTCCCACCAGGCGCGGTAAACGGTGCGCTTTCGATTTTTCCACGCCTACGCCAACGCGCAGGCCATGCATTGCACAGGTGTAGATCCGACACGTTATGCTTTACACTAAGGGCCACTATTTCTTCCATATTCATATGAACATCCTCGGAAAATGAACGATATCGCGCATAACCTGGCACATGTCCGGGACAAAATCTCAGCCGCCGCGACGCGTTGCGGGCGGTCTTCAGAAGAAGTTACGTTGCTTGCAGTCAGCAAAACCAAACCTGCGAGCGCCATCGAAGAAGCCATTACCGCAGGGCAGCGAGCCTTCGGTGAAAACTATGTCCAGGAAGGGGTGGATAAAATCCGCTACTTTCAGGAAAAAGGCGTCAACGATCTGCAGTGGCACTTTATCGGCCCGCTGCAGTCCAACAAAAGTCGTCTGGTCGCAGAACATTTTGACTGGTGCCATACGATTGATCGTCTGCGCATCGCTGCCCGTCTGAGCGAACAGCGCCCGGCAGACCTGCCGCCGCTGAATGTGTTGATCCAGATAAATATCAGCGATGAGAACAGTAAGTCAGGGATTCCGCTGGCAGAGCTTGATGCCCTGGCCGCTGAAGTCGCTGCGCTGCCGCGCATTACCCTGCGTGGCTTGATGGCGATTCCCGCGCCTGAGTCAGATTATGTAAGGCAGTTTGAAGTTGCACAGCAAATGGCTGTAGCATTTGCCGGGTTGAAAACACGCTACCCAAATATCGATACGCTCTCGCTGGGGATGTCTGATGATATGGATGCCGCTATCGCGGCGGGTAGCACGATGGTGCGCATCGGCACTGCCATTTTTGGTGCTCGTGATTACACTAAAAAATAAGGAAAATTAAGGAACACCATGAATACGTTGACCTTCCTGCTCTCAACGGTAATTGAGCTGTATACCATGGCGCTGCTGCTGCGCGTGTGGATGCAATGGTCTCGCTGCGATTTCTACAACCCGTTCTCGCAGTTTATTGTGAAAATCACTCAGCCCATTATTGGGCC
This sequence comes from Citrobacter sp. RHBSTW-00029, assembly GCF_014104295.1. Classification (NCBI taxonomy): domain Bacteria; kingdom Pseudomonadati; phylum Pseudomonadota; class Gammaproteobacteria; order Enterobacterales; family Enterobacteriaceae; genus Citrobacter; species Citrobacter sp. RHBSTW-00029. The sequence goes on along the minus strand of NZ_JABXRT010000001.1, from coordinate 116,008 downwards.
GTTACGCCGTATTATTCCTCCGATGGGGCCCATTGACAGCGCATCAGCATTAGTCGCGCTCGTTCTCAGCTTTATCAAAGCCATCGTGCTATTTAAGGTGGTCACGTTCCAGCCGATCATCTGGATCGCCGCCGTGCTGATTGTCCTGAAAACCATCGGACTGCTGATTTTCTGGGTACTGCTGGTGATGGCAATTATGAGCTGGGTCAGCCAGGGCCGCAGCCCGGTGGAGTACGTGCTGATCCAACTGGCGGATCCGCTGCTGCGTCCTATTCGTCGTATTCTTCCGGGAATGGGAGGGATAGATTTCTCGCCGATGATCCTGGTTCTGCTGCTCTATGTCATTAACATGGGGATCGCGGAAGTGTTACAGGCGACAGGCAACATGCTGCTGCCGGGGCTGTGGATGGCACTATGAGTGCCGTAACACCCTGCGATGACGGTCTGGTTTTACGGCTCTACATTCAGCCGAAAGCCAGCCGTGACAGTATTGTGGGTTTACATGGCGACGAGCTAAAAGTCGCCATTACCGCCCCGCCGGTTGATGGACAAGCCAACAGCCATCTGGTGAAGTTTCTCGGCAAACAGTTCCGCGTAGCGAAAAGCCAGGTCGTTATTGAGAAGGGCGAGCTTGGTCGGCACAAACAGGTTAAAATTATTCATCCGCAACAGATCCCGCCCGAAATTGCGGCGCTAACTGATTAGGTATCCCATGCAAAAAGTTGTCCTCGCGACCGGCAATGCCGGTAAAGTGCGTGAACTCGCCTCTCTTCTGAGTGATTTCGGTCTTGATGTTGTTGCCCAAACGGATCTGGGTGTTGATTCTGCAGAAGAGACCGGGCTGACGTTTATTGAGAACGCCATTCTGAAGGCGCGTCATGCCGCACAAATTACGGGTTTGCCAGCCATTGCTGATGACTCCGGCCTGGCGGTTAATGCCCTTGGCGGCGCGCCGGGTATCTATTCAGCCCGCTATTCCGGCGAAGATGCGACCGATCAGCAGAACCTGGAAAAACTGCTGTACACCCTGCGGGATGTCCCGGATGACCAGCGTCAGGCGCAATTCCACTGCGTGCTGGTGTATATGCGCCATGCAGACGATCCCACGCCTTTAGTGTGCCACGGAAGCTGGCCGGGCGTGATTACCCGTGAACCGGCCGGAAACGGTGGTTTTGGTTACGACCCAATCTTTTTTGTGCCGTCCGAAGGAAAAACCGCTGCTGAGCTGACCCGCGAAGAAAAAAGTGCGATTTCTCACCGCGGGCAGGCGCTGAAGCTGCTGCTGGATGCCCTGCGTAATGGTTAAGCTTCCGCCGCTAAGTCTTTATATTCACATCCCGTGGTGCGTGCAGAAATGCCCGTACTGCGACTTTAACTCGCATGCACTTAAGGGCGAGGTTCCTCATGACGACTATGTTCAGCACCTGCTGAGCGATCTGGATACTGAGGTGGCCCACGCTCAGGGACGTGAAGTAAAGACGATTTTTATCGGTGGTGGTACGCCGAGCCTGCTTTCTGGCCCGGCAATGCAAACGCTGCTCGACGGCGTGCGCGCACGGCTAAATCTGGCCGCAGATGCAGAAATCACCATGGAGGCGAATCCCGGGACGGTGGAAGCCGATCGCTTTGTTGATTATCAACGCGCTGGCGTCAACCGTATCTCGATTGGCGTACAGAGCTTTAGCTCCGCCAAGCTCGAACGTCTGGGACGTATTCATGGGCCGGAGGAAGCCAAACGCGCAGCGCACCTGGCGAGCGGTCTGGGGCTACGCAGTTTTAACCTCGACCTGATGCATGGTTTGCCGGATCAGACTCTGGAAGAGGCGCTGGGCGATTTACAGCAGGCCATCGCGCTCAATCCGCCGCATCTTTCCTGGTATCAGTTGACCATCGAACCCAACACGCTGTTCGGGTCCCGACCACCGGTATTACCGGACGACGACGCGCTGTGGGATATTTTTGAGCAAGGCCACCAGTTGCTGACTGCCGCCGGGTATCATCAGTACGAAACCTCAGCCTATGCGAAGCCGGGCTATCAGTGTCAGCACAACCTTAATTACTGGCGTTTTGGCGACTATCTCGGTATTGGCTGCGGCGCGCATGGCAAAATTACGTTCCCGGACGGGCGCATTCTGCGTACCACCAAAACACGGCATCCGCGTGGCTACATGCAAGGGCGTTATCTCGAAAGCCTGCGTGATGTCGCCGAAACCGATAAGCCGTTCGAGTTCTTTATGAACCGTTTCCGGTTGCTTGAGGCCGCGCCTCGCGCGGAGTTCAGACAATATACCGGGCTTACCGAGGACGTTATTCGTCGACAGATCGATGAGGCTATTTCCCAGGGCTACCTGAGTGAATGCGATGAATACTGGCAGATTACTCAACACGGTAAGCTGTTTTTGAACTCTCTGTTGGAGCTGTTTCTGGCGGAGTAATACGGTAACGATCCAGGCCGGATAAGGCCTTGAGCCGCATCCGGCAAATTGCCTGATGGCGCTGCGCTTATCAGGCCTACAGGGTTAGGTCGATAAGCGCAGCCACCTTCAGTCATTAATACTGATTAAACATTTCCTGAATCTGCTTAGGATCTTTGGTCTGCGTCAGCGCCAGCTGCAACAGAACACGCGCTTTTTGCGGGTTCAGCGAGCCAGAAGCCACAAAGCCATATTTCGCATCATCAACTTCAGCATCCTGGGTAGTAGCACCAGTCGGTACACGGGATGAACGTACGACAACGGTTCCTTTATGCGCGGCAGTTGCCAGCGTATCGAAAATGGTTTTATACAGGTTACCGTTACCTACACCCGCACTAACGATCCCTGCGTAACCCGCATCTACCAGCGCTTTTGCCGGCAGATCGGAGGCGTTAGCATAGTTGTAAACAATCCCAACTTTCGGCAGTTCGGTCAGCTTAGAAACATCGAACGGCGTGGATGTAGTGTGCTTACGCGCAGGTGTACGCTGGTAGTCGATTTTACCGTTATGAATGTAACCCAACGGGCCGTAGTTAACGGATTTGAAGGTAGCAACGTCAGTGGTATTGGTTTTGGTCACGTCGCGACCATCCATAACGGTGTCGTTCATCACCACCAGCACACCGCGGTTGGCAGAGGCTTTATCTGCGGCGGTTACCACGGCGTTATACAGGTTGAACGGGCCATCAGCGCTCATACCGGTAGATGGACGCATCGCGCCTACCAGCACCACCGGCTTGTTGCATTTGACGGTCAGATCGAGGAAATAGGCGGTTTCCTCCATGGTATCCGTACCATGCGTTACCACGAAGCCGTCGGTTTTATCACACTCGGTATTAATCTTTTTCGCCAGCGTTAACCAGACGTCGTCATTCATATCCTGGGAGCCGATATTCACCACCTGCTCACCTTTAACCACGGCGATATCTTTCAACTGAGGTACGGCCTCAACCAGATTTTCTACGCCAACCTTGCCTGCCGTGTAGTTAGATTTTGTCGCGGAATCACCGCCACCAGCAATCGTCCCGCCGGTCGCTAAAATGGTGATATTTGGCAGTGCAAGCGCCGCGCCGCTGAAACCCATAACCAGTGCGGCAAGTGCCGTTCTCTTGAAAAACTCCATGTTATTTCTCCAGTTACTTGAATTTGCAGCATTATGTCTATCTCACAGATGAATAATGTGACGAGATCCAATTAACCAGATTTATATCTCCATCAAATTGTTATTCTTAGAGATGGATATCAAAAAAACAGAAAAGTACAAAATAAAACGGCGCAGAATGTTTCTGCGCCGTTAAACAGAGGTGAAGATTATTTCAGAGTGCTAACCAGCGTTTTACGATCGTTTTCCAGCGTCACGACGCGGGCACAAACATCTTTGCCAAACTGCTGGAAGTCTTGTTCCTGATTCTTCCATTCGTTCTGAATTGAGGTTTGCAAGCCACCGAGACTCCCGAGCACGCCCTGCAACGGATTACCACCGCCTTTGAGTACGGCTTTGGCACCCATTTCGTTGATGCTGTCCTGCAAAATACCGCCCATCGCCTGATTAACCAGCTGTTGTCCGTCCGCGCGGACTTGATCAATCGCCTTATAATGGAAGGTCAGGCCATCAGTTCGATGCTCGATGATGCGGTTCATCTGCTCTTTCAATTGCGCATCCAGCTTGGTTAAGCGGCCACGCATGTTGCTGCTTTCACCGACCTCTTTGGCGATGATTTTATCCAGCGCCACGCGACCTTTCTCTACGCGCGCTCTGGCACCTTCGTCAATCCACGGCAGGCTGCTACGCAACGCCGCCTGATAATCTTTGGCTTGCTCACGCTGTGCGGCGTTCAGGTTGTACTGTTTACCGTTGAAGGTGACATCGCCGGCCTGGGTAATAATCAGGTCGCCGTTCTCGCCCTTCACCTGCACCGTTTGTGGGCTCAAAATCACATCGTCACGCGGGGTGACGCTGCACTGGTAATCTGCATGTGCGGCCATCGCCGTGAACGTTAGGACTGCCGCCAGCAGCGTTTTGCGCATCATATCTTTCCCTCAAGACAAATCGGGCCGGCATTTGCCGACCCTGTGCTACTTAGTCCCACCAAATATCGAAAAGTTCGCTGGTACGCACTTCTTCGAGTTTGTGCTCTTCCAGCCACTTACGCACGATTGCCTGGTGTTCTTCGGTGCATTTGCCGATTTCCTGCAGACAGATCAGACCTTCCCAGGCCAGATAGCCGCTGCCGTCAAAAGCCAGCTTGTTCGGTTCGATAACTTCATTGATAAAGTCATCAACGATTTGATCGACCTGCTCTCCAGATGTACCTTCCGGGAAACGCCATGCAACCGAAAATCCTACTTCCTGGAATTCTTCGATGTGCATCTTTTTACGCAGACGACGGCTACGGTTCTTTGCCATTATTTCACCCTCTCGAACATTAAGTCCCATACGCCGTGGCCAAGACGATGACCACGTTGTTCAAATTTGGTTACCGGGCGCGATTGTGGGCGCGGTACATAATCGTTACTCTCGGACTGGTTTTTATACCCGTCAATGGAGGACATCACTTCCAGCATATGTTCCGCATAAGCTTCCCAGTCGGTTGCCATGTGGAATACGCCGCCCAGCTTCAGCTTACTTAAGATATGCTCAGCAAACGGTACCTGAACGATACGGCGTTTATTATGACGTGCTTTATGCCACGGGTCAGGGAAAAACAGCTGAACCATAGATAAAGAATTGTCAGGAATCATTTTATGCAGGACTTCAACGGCATCATGGCACATGACGCGCAGGTTCTCGACACCCTCTTCATGGGCTGAAGCCAGACACGCACCAACGCCCGGCGAGTGAACCTCAATGCCGAGGAAATTCTGTTCCGGACGCGCTTTCGCCATTGCGACCAGCGACGCTCCCATACCAAAACCGATTTCCAGCGTGACTGGCGCATCACGGCCAAACAGTTCTGCGAAATTTACAGGCTCTTCGCTGAACTCAACGCCCATCACCGGCCAGTAGTTTTCCAGCGCGTGTTCCTGCCCTTTCGTCAGTCGCCCCTGGCGACGAACAAAACTACGAATCCGGCGCAGAGGGCGGCCGTTTTCATCAAATTCCGGTGAAATGACGTCGTTCTTCATAAAAGTTTAGTCTGCTGTGTTTGAGTTCTGAAAACGGGCATTATCCAAAGTTAGTTGCCGGATGCAAGTAAAGGAAGAAAGTGAGCAGCGGAAAGTTCCGGTTTACACCCCGTTGCCGCTGTGCTGCAATCTTGCCCCCGGCAATAATGAAACGGTAATCATGCAAGCGTCTCAATTCTCGGCTCAGGTGTTGAGCTGGTACGACAAATACGGGCGGAAAACGCTGCCCTGGCAAATTGACAAGACGCCTTACAAAGTATGGCTCTCTGAGGTAATGCTGCAACAAACTCAGGTTGCGACCGTTATCCCTTATTTTGAGCGCTTTATGGCGCGCTTCCCAACGGTAACGGATTTAGCCCATGCGCCGCTGGATGAAGTTTTGCATTTGTGGACCGGGCTGGGCTATTACGCCCGGGCGCGTAATCTGCATAAAGCGGCGCAGCAGGTTGTCACGCTGCATAGCGGTATATTTCCGCAAACCTTTGATGAGGTCGCCGCCCTACCTGGCGTCGGTCGCTCAACCGCAGGCGCGATCCTTTCTCTTTCTCTGGGTCAGCATTTTCCGATTCTCGACGGTAACGTCAAACGTGTGCTGGCTCGCTGTTATGCTGTAAGCGGCTGGCCGGGTAAAAAAGAGGTCGAAAAGAAGCTGTGGGAGCTGAGCGAGCAGGTTACGCCGGCCCAGGGTGTTGAGCGTTTTAATCAGGCGATGATGGATTTAGGCGCCATGGTTTGTACGCGCTCAAAACCTAAATGTTCGCTGTGTCCGTTGGAAAATGGCTGTGTGGCCAGCGCCAATGCAAGCTGGGCGTTATACCCGGGTAAAAAACCGAAACAGACGCTGCCGGAACGAACTGGCTATTTTTTACTGATGCAGCATGATGACGAAGTGCTGCTCGCACAGCGACCGCCCAGCGGCTTATGGGGGGGTTTATACTGTTTTCCGCAGTTTGACGATGAAAACGGACTGCGCAACTGGCTGGCGCAACGGCAAATTAACGCAGATAATCTGACCCAACTTAATGCGTTTCGCCATACCTTTAGCCATTTCCACTTAGACATTGTGCCTATGTGGCTTCCTGTGTCTTCATTTGGCTCATGCATGGATGAAGGCAACGCGCTCTGGTATAACTTAGCGCAACCGCCGTCGGTCGGACTGGCGGCTCCCGTGGAGCGTTTGTTACAGCAATTACGTGCCGGCACACACGTTTAACGTACCGGTCGATAGAGAGGATTTTTTATGAGCAGAACGATTTTTTGCACTTTCCTGCAACGCGAAGCCGAAGGCCAGGACTTTCAGCTGTACCCGGGCGATCTGGGGAAACGCATCTATAACGAGATTTCTAAAGAAGCATGGGCGCAATGGCAGCACAAGCAAACCATGCTGATTAACGAGAAGAAGCTCAATATGATGAACGTTGAGCATCGTAAGTTACTGGAACAGGAGATGATTAACTTCCTGTTTGAAGGCAAAGATGTGCATATTGAAGGCTATACACCAGAGTCTTAAGAACCGTTGCCGGATGGCGCTGCGCTTATCCGGCCTACGATTTAATCTGGTCCTTGCAAATAACAAACACAACACGCACTCCCGGAATGATGAAAAAATTTCTCGCGCTTGCCGTTATTGCGCCGTTGCTCATCTCCTGTTCCAGTTCGACCAAAAAAGGCGATTCTTATAACGAAGCCTGGGTCAAGGATACCAACGGTTTTGATATTCTGATGGGGCAATTTGCCCATAACATTGAGAATCTGTGGGGATTTAAGGAAGTGCTGATTGCGGGTCCGAAGGACTACGTAAAGTATACCGATCAGTATCAAACCCGCAGCCATATCAACTTTGATGACGGTACGATAACCGTCGAGACCATTGCCGGGACAGATCCCGCCGGGCACCTGCGTCGGGCGATTATCAAGACATTGCTGATGGGCGATGATCCGGGTTCTATCGACCTCTATTCCGATGTCGACGACATCAAGATTTCCAAAGAGCCGTTCCTGTACGGGCAGGTGGTCGATAATACCGGCCAGCCCATTCGTTGGGAGGGGCGTGCCACCAATTTCGCTGACTATCTGCTGAAAACACGCCTGAAAAGCCGCAGCAATGGTATTCGCATCATCTATAGCGTGACGATCAACCTGGTACCGAACCACCTTGATAAGCGCGCGCATAAATACGTCGGCATGGTGCGTCAGGCTTCGCGTAAGTATGGCGTCGATGAGGCGCTGATTCTGGCCATTATGCAAACCGAATCCTCATTTAACCCATATGCGGTCAGCCATGCCGATGCGCTGGGACTGATGCAGGTGGTACAGCACAGCGCCGGGAAAGATGTGTTTCGCTCGCAAGGGCGCTCCGGCACACCGAGCCGTAGCTTCCTGTTTGACCCGGCCAGCAACATTGATACCGGTACCGCCTATCTGGCTATGCTCAACAATGTCTATTTAGGCGGCATTGATAATCCAACCTCCCGTCGCTACGCGGTGATCACGGCATATAACGGCGGTGCGGGCAGCGTGCTGCGCGTTTTCTCGAACGATAAAATTCAGGCCGCGAATATTATCAACAGCATGACCCCGGGGGACGTTTATCAAACGCTGACCACCCGACATCCGTCTGCTGAATCACGCCGATACCTTTACAAGGTCAATTCCGCCCAAAAATCATATCGACGCCGCTAATATATCCCTCTTCTGCCCCGGTAAACGGGGCCCGGAAGAGGGTAAAGTGTTAACCCCATCACTCTTTTGCTTTGCAATCAGAAATTGTTTGCAAATATTTGTCACAGGTAACAAAAAAAGAGTGTCTCTCGTTGATAGAATCACATCATCAAGCCCCGGCAAATGTGCCTTTTAAAACATTCATCCGCATCACGGTGTGAGGAAATTAACATGAATCTTAAGCTGCAGCTGAAAGTGCTCTCGTTTCTGCAGTTCTGCTTATGGGGTAGTTGGCTCACTACCCTCGGCTCCTATATGTTTGTCACCCTAAAATTCGATGGTGCATCCATTGGCGCAGTGTATAGCTCGCTGGGGATCGCCGCCGTGTTTATGCCTACGCTGTTAGGGATCGTGGCCGACAAATGGATCAGTGCGAAATGGGTGTACGCCATTTGTCACCTGGTCGGCGCAGCAACGCTGTTCGCCGCAGCCGAAGTCACCACCCCAGGCGCCATGTTCTTTGTAATCTTGCTTAACTCTCTGGCCTATATGCCAACGCTGGGGTTAATCAACACCATCTCTTACTATCGCCTGCAGTCAGCCGGGATGGATATCGTTACAGACTTCCCGCCAATCCGTATCTGGGGCACCATTGGCTTTATTATGGCGATGTGGGGCGTGAGCTTCTCCGGCTTCGAGCTGAGTCATATGCAGCTGTATATCGGTGCGACGCTGTCCGTTGTTTTGGCGCTGTTCACGCTGACGTTGCCGCATATTCCGGTGGCTAACCAGCAGAAAAACCAGAGCTGGTCGTCCATGCTGGGCCTGGATGCTTTCGCGCTGTTTAAAAACAAGCGTATGGCGATTTTCTTTATCTTCTCAATGATGCTGGGCGCTGAGCTGCAGATTACCAATATGTTCGGTAATACCTTCCTGCACAGCTTCGATAACAACCCGCTGTTCTCCGGTAGCTTCATCGTTGAACACGCCTCGGTGATGATGTCGATCTCGCAGATTTCCGAGACGCTGTTTATCCTGACCATCCCGTTCTTCTTGAGCCGTTACGGTATTAAGAACGTGATGCTTATCAGTATTGTGGCGTGGATGTTGCGCTTCGGCCTGTTTGCCTACGGCGATCCGACACCGTTCGGTACCGTGCTGCTGGTTCTGTCGATGATTGTTTACGGTTGCGCCTTCGACTTCTTCAACATCTCTGGCTCGGTGTTCGTAGAGAAAGAGGTTCGCCCTGAAATCCGCGCCAGCGCACAGGGTATGTTCCTGATGATGACCAACGGCTTCGGCTGTATTCTTGGCGGTCTGGTGAGCGGTAAAGTGGTTGAACACTATACGCTGAACGGTATTACCGACTGGCAGACCGTGTGGCTGATCTTCGCAGGTTACTCGCTGGTTCTGGCTTTTGCCTTCGTGGCGCTGTTTAAATACAAACACGTACGCGTTCCGGCAGGTACCCAAACTATCGCGCACTAACGTTTACGCAGAGATAAGCGGGTTGCCAAAAGGTAACCCGCTTTTTTTGCGCTTACTTCACAACATATCCATACAGACGCTTAATACCGTCGGCATCCGTTTCACTGTAAACACCTTGCAGCTCCGGTGAGAAGCCCGGCAGCAGGTTAACGCCCTCTTCCAGCGCCAGGAAATAACGTTGGACCGCCCCGCCCCAGATTTCGCCCGGTACCACGCACAGAACGCCTGGAGGATAAGGCAGCGCACCTTCTGCCGCAACGCGACCTGCGGCATCACAAATACGCACCAGTTCGACATCACCACGGATAAAGGCGCTGTTCGCATCCTGCGGGTTCATCGCCACGGTAGGCAAACTCTCCTGTCGGAACATCGCTTTTTGCAGATCCTTGACATCAAAGCTGACGTATAAATCGTGCATCTCCTGACACAGTTCACGCAGCGTGTAATCCCGATAGCGTACCGGATACTTGTTGAAGATGGTGGGCAGCACATCTGCCAGCGGCGTATCGTCCTCAATATGCTGCTCAAACTGCGCCAGCATCGCCACCAGTTGCGCCAGTTTCTCGGTGCTTTCTGCCGGGGTCAGCAGGAACAGAATCGAGTTAAGGTCGCATTTCTCCGGAACAATGCCGTTTTCACGCAGGTAATGCGCCAGAATCGTCGCCGGAATACCAAACTCAGTATATTGCCCGGTTTGCGCATCAATGCCCGGAGTAGTTAACAACAGCTTGCAGGGATCAACGAAGTACTGGTCGCGCGCGTAGCCGGAAAAACCATGCCATTTAGCACCCGGTTCAAAGCTAAAGAAGCGGCGCTCGCTGGCAATCACCGGCGTCGGATAGCTTTCCCACGGTTTGCCATCGACTACCGGGGGAATAAACGGCTGAATCAGCTTACAGCGGGTAAGTATCGCTTTACGGGCCTCGATCCCCAGCGCCACACACTCCGCCCATAGCCGACGACCGTTCTCGCCTTCATGGATTTTGGCGTTCACGTCCAGCGCCGCAAACAGCGGGTAAAACGGACTGGTGGAAGCATGCAGCATAAACGCATTGTTCAGACGCTTGTGCGGGCAGAATCGCGCCTGACCACGAATATGGTTATCCTTTTTGTGGATCTGCGAGGTTTGCGAGAATCCGGCCTGCTGTTTGTGTACCGACTGGGTGACAAAGATCCCCGGATCGTCAGCATTGAGCTCCAGTAGCAGCGGTGACCCATCGGCCATCATCGGAATAAATTGCTCGTAGCCAACCCAGGCAGAATCAAACAGGATGTAATCGCACAGGCTACCGATCTTGTCGATCACCTGCCGGGCGTTGTAGATCGTACCGTCATAGGTACCAAGCTGAATGATTGCCAGACGGAACGGGCGCGGCTGGTCAGCCTTGTGCGGCGCAACTTTACGCAGTTGCTGGCGCAGATACGCCTCATCAAAGCAGTGCTCATCAATGCCGCCAATAAAGCCAAACGGATTACGCGCTGCTTCCAGATAAACCGGCGTCGCGCCTGCCTGGATCAGCGCGCCGTGGTGGTTGGACTTATGGTTGTTGCGATCAAACAACACCAGATCGCCGCGCGTCAGCAGCGCATTGGTCACCACTTTATTCGCCGCAGAAGTCCCGTTCAGCACAAAGTAGGTTTTATCCGCGTGGAAAACTTTCGCGGCAAATTTCTGCGCATGTTTCGCTGATCCCTCATGAATCAGCAGATCTCCCAGCTTAACGTCAGCGTTGCACATATCCGCGCGAAACAGGTTCTCGCCAAAGAACTCGTAGAAATGTCGACCCGCCGGATGCTTCTTAAAAAACTCACCATGCTGGTGCCCCGGACAAGCAAAGGTACTGTTCCCCATTTCAACATACTGGGTCAGCGTGTCATAGAACGGCGGCAGCAACTCTTCCTCATACCGACGGGCGGCAGACTCCAGCTCCAGCCAGTCCTGCGCATTGCCGCAGATAACCGCTTCAACGTCTGCCAGGACATCCACGTTGGTCTCTGAAAATATAAACACCGGTATGTGAAACCCGGTGCGTTTCAGCAAAGCCAGGATCCCGCTGCGGCTGTCCGCAACGGTAATGACGACTGCCGCGACGTCAGTAAAATCGGTACTGTCCAGCGTCACCACCTTGCGATGAGTAGACAGACGGGAAACCAGTTCACCACTGGCGGCAATATTCATTGATTTCATAAGTGCAAAAACCCGTATCGGGAGAATCAAAAGTCCCGGGCAAAGCCGCATTGCTATGCCCCACGAAATGACAGGTCAAACTGGTCACCAGCCCCGACCGCCAGACATCAGTAAAAGCAGATAGCCTCTGATTTTACTGTTATCCTGCAGTGAGCGTGCGCTGCCCTCACCGCATGGTGGGAGAGTATAGATAAGTCGCAGGAAGGGGCAAACGTCGCGCAAAAAGGCGATATTGAAGGCGATGTAGGGGGAGTAATGTCATCCCAGGCAGCCCCATTCAGACAGGAGAAAATTCGCGCAATCATGGCACCTTTCACCTACAGGCGCAAGATAAAATCCTGTGCTTAAACCTCACAGATAAACAAACATTTCGTCTGAAAATAGCGGCATAATAATGCAATCTGAAACATAATTTCACCCAGACAATTGCCTTTAACATCAATACGATAATAGGTATGCAGGAGCTAACGTGGTAATCGGACCCTTTATTAATGCCAGCGCCATTTTACTCGGTGGCGTTCTTGGCGCGCTGCTCAGCCAGCACTTACCCGAACGTATTCGGATCTCAATGACCTCAATATTCGGGTTGTGCTCGTTGGGGATTGGTATCCTGCTGGTTATCAAATGCGCTAACTTGCCGGTGATGGTGCTGGCAACGCTGCTCGGCGCGCTGATCGGCGAGTTCTGTCATCTGGAAAAAGGCATTAATACCGCTGTCGCCAAAGCGCAGCAGCTTTTCACCAAATCGGATGTCAATGCAACACACGAATCTTTCATCCAAAGCTACGTGGCTATCATCGTGCTGTTTTGCGCCAGCGGGACCGGGATCTTCGGTGCGATCCATGAAGGGATGACCGGCGATCCTAATATTTTAATCGCCAAGTCATTTTTGGATTTCTTCACGGCCATCATCTTTGCCTGCTCATTAGGAATCGCGGTATCGGCAATTTGTGTGCCTATGCTGGCAATTCAGTTGACGCTCGCCACCTGCGCGGCTCTGATTTTACCGCTGACAACCCCAGCCATGATGGCCGATTTCAGCGCGGTAGGCGGACTGCTGTTGCTGGCGACGGGTCTACGTATTTGCGGAATCAAAATGTTTGCGGTGGTGAATATGCTTCCCGCCCTGCTGCTGGCAATGCCGCTTTCCGCAGCATGGACGGCATTTTTTGCCTGAGAATGCGTGCAATACCAGCAATGTGGTGATAGATTGTGCAGTCTGCATTGATTTGAAGAAATTTCGTTGACGAAACGAAGTGAATCGGGTTTAATGCGCCTCGTTGCCCGGATAGCTCAGTCGGTAGAGCAGGGGATTGAAAATCCCCGTGTCCTTGGTTCGATTCCGAGTCCGGGCACCACTAATTTTGCATCAAAGCACGCTGGTTAAGAGATGAGAACCTTAACGGGCGGTTAATACAGGGGCCGGTCATTACGGAATGTCCTCCGGTGTAGGCGTATCTGCACTGGTTAACGTTTCTGAATCAGTCCCTCAAGTCAGGGAGCCTGTGTCCGCAGGCTCCCTGTTCTCGATCACTGGCAATAATCCCAGTCAATCAGTTTTGTGTCAATAGTTGTAATTCCCTTTCTACACAGAGATCTGTGTGCAGCGACAATTCTTCTTCCAGTGTTTTTCCCACAATGTCCATATTGAGTTCCACATATTCCATTGTTGTGCTTACGCTACGATGACCCAGTAAATCTTTAACCAACTGAAGATTCCTTTCCGGTGCTTTCATCAGTTCTGTAGCCAGGGTATGTCTGAAACGGTGCGGCGAAACGGCAAAACCACATTCCTTTGACAGACGGCGAAAAAAGGAGCGGATCTTTTGATGCATCACTGTCACATCATTCCTATCAAATTTTGCCTTTTTCCCGGCAATGTAAAAACTGACATCGAAGAGGTTATCTTTTGGCCCGGCTCCAGCCTCCGTTGCCCGTGTAAGAAGAAGCTGTAGCCGCAAACGCAGCTGCTTAACAACGGGAACGCGCCATTCCCTGTGCGTTTTACTCCCCTCAAGGCGCAGATCTATATAACCTTCTGTCAGATTGACGTCCCTGAGCTGAATATGCAGCAGTTGATTTTGCCTCATTCCCGTATATCTGAGCGTATCCAGGACGGTTATCCAGAACCAGGCCGGGTAAAGCGCACTCCGACCGCCACGTGCGAAAATTTTCCGGTTGGATTCAATTTCAGCCTGCTGCATTATCAGATAAAGGCGGGTTAGCTGAGAGCGGTTTAAAGTCCGCTTTTTCTTTCTGTCCCGCTGTACAGTGCAATTGTTAAAAGGGTTTTTGCCCGCAGGCAATAAACCACTTTCCATAGCATAGTTATAGAGGGCCCTGAGATGTGCAATTTTATTGTTCCAGGTCTGCGCCGATTGTTGCTTTTCTCTGAGTACATGTCGCCGCCATCTGAGTACTTCATGATGTGTAACCATTGATGGGGTTATGTCTGCCCCCGTAAATTTCAGGAATCCCTTTACAACCTTTGCGTAGCTCCATTCTGTTGCAGCTCGCAGGTTTCGGGCGAAGAAGTACTCCTCAAGCAATTCTTCCCATGTCGTATAATGGTTTTTGTCAGACATACAGCATTTCCTTTTTCTAAATCAAGCTGCCCTTAAGGGCCCTCATGGACTGCCCCTCCTTCACAGGAAAGACAGAAGCCCGCTGTCTTCAGGGGAAGACGCCCCTCTGAAAAGGTGTGTAGTCTTGACAAGATATCCACTTACAGGTTTAAACGTGCCTTCTTTGCCAGGCGAGTGGTACAGTTTTGCTTTAATAAAACGCTCTCCCCTGCGCACCCTGTGAATATGCAGCTTCTCAAATTCAATTTGTATGGAATCCCTGCTTAGCTCTGCTCCGCTTTCTCTGATGTAAAGATAAAATATGTCCGGAACCCTGAGAAAGATGAACCCTGCAACTGCATGCGCCCTCGAATCAGGCTGATTAATATCAATTCGCTTGCTCTTAAGTCCTTCAGAAAGCCACCTGACAAATTCAGTGCCAGTCTGTTTTTTTATCACTGTTTTTTGTGCGTCAATGTTAATGCTGTGTAAAGGGATGTTATCCTCTACAGCGCGTTCAGGGAAAGAGTCTTCTGCTACTGTCTGATTTATCTCAGGCTTATCAGCTTCGGGACTTAGTTCATTAAGGGGGGAAAATTCTGGCACACTTTCTGCTCTCGTACTGATTGAAGGCTCTTCATCACATGCTTCAGTCCCGGTCATATCAGGCTCTGCAATTGCACTGAACAGACTTAGCAGCATCTCTGTATCAGCCTTCTCTGTTTCGTTTGGATCACATTCCGTAATCTCGCCTGCCTTTTCATTGCTGACGAGATTGCTGTCATCAGCCATCGGCACCGGTGCAATAGAAGATGCGAGTTGAATACCCTGCAAATCTGGAACTTCTGGCGATGCAGTTTTAAGTTTTGCTTCTACTGACGGTTCTGATTCAATCTCTTGATCAGACGGCGTTTGCGTAACTGAAAGGGCCGGCTCTATGAGGGTGTTAACTTTCTCATTTGCCCCGGATACCTCCAGCGAAGGCGATTCCACCTTTTCAGCAGCTTGCTTCATTAAGCTTCTAATAAGTGGCATCGCCGGATGCTGGTTCCATAAGGCCCCGGTAAGATTGCCCAGAGCTTCGGGATTTTCTGCCAGCCATCCTGTCGCCTCTGCTGGCACAAGTTGTCCTGCTGCCAGCGCTGCAAAAGCTGAGGAGTTGTCAGCTTCCCGGAAGCGAAATCGATAAGGTGAGTCCGGAACGGTTATTCCCGGAAGCCAGCTTTTACCATCAAGCAGCTCACCCTCCAGAGACGCCAGGAGCGGCAAATGCCAGAACAGTGCAGACCAGAAAATGACTGCATTCCACATCACGTTTTGCTCTGCCTGCTCTTCTGGCGCAGCTCCGGGTGGAAACATGTATCCTTTGGCCAGTCTGACCGCACAGGTTGTGAACTGCAGCGTAAGGTCCCCGAAGCCGTCTGACTGCGACCACCTTCCCTGCTGTGTTGCCGGCACATTCTGTACCCTGGCCAGTAAGCCATGCAGTGGCGTTATATAAAACCGGTGATAAACATCCGCCGGAAGTGAGCTGTTTTCCCATATTTGTTGCAGGCAGGTTTTTCTCAACGGACTACAGCACAGCGTATCGACCGTACGCGGAGTGTGGTAGCCGGCAGGTGTGACAGCGGATACATGATGTGCTGGTTCCGGTTCACCTTTTGAAAACAGAAACCTAAGGGTCCTGATTCTGTCGCGCATGATTTTCTCCTGGTATAGGGCTGCCCAGTGTTGTGACACTCCCCGCGCTTCACCATAAAAAACCAGTTACTCACTCTCAGAAGTTTTTCCCGTTTCTTCGTGCCTGTCGGCGCTCTCTCCATTTCCGGACGGTACGTTTTCGTGCGTCGTCTCGCGGTTTTTCCCGCCTTCATCGCTCAGCCAGCGCATCAGTTCGTTAAGCACAAGCGTTCTTCTGGCCCGGGTGACAGCCACGTACAGCAGGTTAGTCTCATCCTGCCGCTCATCCTGCGAAAGAAGCGGGTCGGTAATGTCAGTAAAATCCTCACTCAGCATTACCACCGGCCATTCCAGCCCTTTGCTGCGGTGTGCGGTTGAAACCGTGACCTGAGCGTCTTTCTCATGGGTTACCACCTGACGGCGCATGATGGCCAGCTTTTGCGGTAGTGGGAAAAAGTCATCGAGAAGACGAATGGCCTGGTTCATCTCCACGTCCTGTGTGGCTTTTGCTATTGAGCAGTATTCATCAAAATCCCGGTAGTCCCGGCTGAGGCGCGGGGACTGCATCTTTTCAGGCATATCGGCGGAGAACCAGTACAGGTTTTCCAGCTCCTCTGTTTTGTAGCCTTCAATCCCCCCGACCCAGAAGACATTTTTCTCCATAAGGCTCGCCGTCAGGGCACTGCCGATCACGCCGGATACCGTCCGGCTCAGTACAGCAATATGCTCAGCCCCTGCCGGAAGGCTGCTGACGACAGCATCCTGCCCCCCGTTACCTGTCACGCGCTTTTCCTCTCCGGCACGTTCAAGCAGGATGTTGGCCATCCGCGCGACCTCAGGGCCAAACCGAAAACTCGCTGTCAGCCACAACCGGTCTGCCTGCACCAGCTGCGGGGCTCTCAGTGCATTATCTGCCCCCCGAAACCGGTATATCTGCTGGTAACGGTCGCCGACCAGAATGACCCGGCAGGGCTGATTCAGTACAAATGCACTGGTCACCGGATTGGCGTCCTGTGCCTCGTCGAAGAGGATGGTGTCCCAGCGTTTTGACAGGTCAGGATGAGAGAGCTGGAACAGTTTAAGGTAGGTGTCGTGCGTGACGGGAAAGACTGAATCAGTACGGCTCATTTCATACCAGAGGATTTGTATTGCCCCCAGAATTTTACCGGCATCGAGACCGTGGCGATCATCCTCAGACGGCAGATGTATCAGCCCCGGCTCGGGGTCAGCACTGCAGAGGAACATGTTCAGCCCGCTGAGCGCCAGCCGCGCCAGCGCCCAGTGGCGGGTATTGAGCTTTCTGGCCACATCCGTAATGCGCAGACTGGCTGTCAGCCGGTCACGGAAATGTTTGCCGAAACGGGCCCATGCAAGCTGATGCGACGTTTTACACTCTACGTTATAGGGGAATTTGCGTTCAGCCTCATCCCGCACAGCGCGATTATAGGCGAGGTAAAGCATTTTACTTTCCGGGTTGGCTTCAGCGTAACTCACTAAAGTGGAGGTTTTACCTGTACCGGCAAAGGCATTCACCACGAGATGATTGCCCTTCCACTCGATGATGGCGTTTTGTTCGGCTGTTGTTTTCCAGGTCACTGTGTTCTCCCGCAGCAGCAGATGTAAAAAAACAGCCTGACAGCGGGAAGCGTGCACTTCGAGAAAAAACCAGATCCCTTTTTTCAAAGATAAAAAACGCCCCCGAGCGGGAGCGTAAAAATGATGATCTTATTTTTTTATACTACGTATACATGACAAGTTAGCAACATCCACAAACTTGCGCTGACGTTAACAATAATCGCTATCAATTATCTTAATTGGTCTTTCATTCACTCTCTCCGCTATTCACGCACTATTTTTATCTATAGAATTCTTCAGGAGATATTTAATTTAAAACTTTACAATCCCCCTAAGCACTTAAAACGTTCATTAAGTAGCGACCTTGACCTTCTGTGTTAACACGTTGCTCCATAAGAGTTACCATCTTTAAAAGAGAATGTTGGAAACAATTATTACTTATATACTCTTCCCCAGGAGAAATGGTAGCGCATAATAAAAATGGCATAGCTGGCCTATCCGAATAAATATCAAATGATGAATTATGGAAATCTCTAATGAGTAGTTTCTCATCAGGATTTAAAATAATCAAACCAATGATGGAACTATTTGCATCTGAAATAGAATGAAGTCCATGAAGATATTTAAGCGTTAACTCAGGTAAATAATGTAAAAAGGCTTTATCAGTAGAAGTATACTTCGCATCAAGAATGAGATACTTGTCAATACCATTCCCATTGCTAATATGTATTACAAAGTCGGGAGATCGATTAGAAAATCTCCCTGAGGAAGAACGATGAGTCACCATACCATTGTAAGTTGTCCATCCTTCACTGTTAACCAAACCTCTTAGGTCTGCCATGGGATGGGTGGCCATCCAATATTTTGGCTCATATAGTAATTTTAGAGTAGCCCCTTTTCTAAGATTAAAAACAAATGATATTGATTCATTAACTGGTTCGGGCGCGGATTTAGAGCCTATATGCTGTCCTAATATCTCTCTTATATAGAAAAGAGAATAGTATTCAAACAATTTTGGAATGCTTTGTATGGATAATAACTCTTCTTGAACACTCCAATCAGGTTTCCCAAATCGGTACCAGTCAACGATCTTTTTGAAAACAGAAAGGTATAAAGGATCCTTTTTGGCTTTCATTGTAAACGTGGGCACTCCGATTATATTTTTTTTTGCAGGCATCACCTCTGCCATTATCCTTTTAAGAGAATGTAAATCTGATAATATTGATTTGCATTTTAAAATTTTTCGCCCATTAATACTCTTCTGAAATTTTTGTATTTGAGAGAAAAAACTAACATACCCTAAAGGGCTTCCATTTATTCTATTTGGATACTTATCAGGGTTTTTGAAGCCTGAAAGAAGAGAAGAAGTGGTTTGAATTAAAGTCATAACAAAACCATGCAAAACTTGATTTTCATAAACGTCAGAATCTTCTACTGCCTGGTGCTCAATAAGCTTTCTCGCCCCATAAAGCTCATCGTTAAACTCCAAAATTGCACTTTCATATGAATCTGTTTCAAATAGCTCATCAGTGTTGCTACATAGCCATGACAGCGTCAAATCATCAATATTTGTGTTGTCACTCGGATAAACATATTTCTCCCGACTTGTTAATTTAGAAATAGGTCTTTGTATTATTTTTCTTATCAGGGTTGTCGTTATTTCGACAATGCTTTCAATTTGTTCTAGTAAAATTTCAGCAGGAGTATCCCCATTTTTGAAACCTGCTTTCCGCCGAGTTACTCTGAAAAAAGCACAAAGAGCATTACTATCGATTTTTGCTATATAGTTCAGCATCTTATCAACTCGCTCTGCATTTAACTTTTTTGCCAGAACTTCTATCGATTGAAAACTAAAAAGTTCAGTCCTTTCACCGTATTGAGCTTCAAGTACTAATTCGGCTATTCCATAGTAATTATGGAAAAAACATTCATATGAAAAACGCCCTAGCCTTTTGGGAAGCCATCTGTAAGTCCAAAGCTCGCCTACACGTTCGATTAAAGTAGGTTCCACTTCATTTTCGTATAATAACAAAGAAATCTTTTCGTAATAGTTTTCACTCGTAAAGGCTATTTCTATAGCTTCATCTTCAAGAATGAATAATGATGAGTTGATTTTTTCATCGATTAACTTCAGTTCAAAAGCATCTCCCTGACGCTTCCCCCCTAAAATTGAAACCTTAATTTTCATAATCAACAATCCTAAAAATAAGAGTAAGATTCGCTATAAATATCACCATTATTTATTATATTTCTAAGTGTTGCTTTAGAAATATGAAGATCAAACTCCACAAGCTTTTGCTCAAGATTGTGCAATCTTTCTTTGAAACCTGCACCGTACCCCTCAATCAATGGCAAAACGTGCTGATTTATTGCAAAATCTAGAGGCTGAACTTGTAACCCTTCGATTTCATTAGCAATATAGCAATACCTCTTCATTGCATTATATTTTCTTTGACTGACTCTAACAGAAGTAGTTCTGGTAAGAGGAGCTTTTAATATTTCTATTATTTCATCAAGTAAGTTCTCCTCTTCCGTCGTAAAAGAAGACTCATATAAGCTCACATCAAAACAACTTTCCAACCATTCGTTTTTCACAGCGCCTTCAAATGCTAAAGATCTTATAACGTTCGATTTAAATTCTGCGTTGTGATTTAAACCTATTACGGGTACCCGGTCGATTAACCTTGGCGATAAACGTTCAGTTGACGCATCATTGTTAATAGTTGCTATAAAACGCACACCATCAGCCACGGTAATATATCTTTCGTCTTCAGATGGAATGCCAGAATCAATTTTTCTATTTCTTCCTTCGGGATCACACATACCTAGAAAGTCTGACCAATAGTGTTCGACGCTAGACAGGTTGGCCTCATCAAGTAGAATTATTTTCAAATAATCTGGATTATGATCACTCTTCAAAAACTCATAAAGACCTGTACGGGCTGGCTGGTAAACGTCTTTTAAGGAATTATAAAATCCTAAGATGTCTCGGCTTGATACCCAAGCTCTTCCGACTGGAATATTAATAAAGTTACTAGTATTGTATGTATTCTCACCATTAGTCAAGCCCATATTTTGAGCTAATCTAATAGCCGTGGAGGTTTTTCCTGTTCCCGGAGGGCCTGATAAAATTGTCATGAATGATTGATTCAAGCATATAATTAAATTCGCCATTTCATCAAATGAAAAATTCCTTCCATTATCGTTGCTAAATGAATCAACTAAGTAATTAATGTATTCTTTTCTGTTTTCTTTATTCAGTTCGATAGTTGATGGATTTATCTTTGTTTTATATATTTTCGGCGTGCTTTCTCTTGCCCTGCCACCATTCAAGAGAGTTTTGAGGTTTTGTATTGTTTGTATCTCTACAGTTTTTTCCAGAAGCTGTGGAGAGTTCAAAGTTGCTTTTTTAAGTTTAAGTGCTTTCTCAGCTGATTCTTTGTCTTTTTCAATATCCTCTTTAAGCCTTTTCAGATAATTTATTTCTTCATTCAGAGAATTATAATCATTTACCCTAGACTCCATTGAGTAGAATTGTTCAAGCTTAATGCTTGCATTTTTAATGTTTTCTTCTAACTCAGCATTTTTTTCCGTCAAAGCCTGCTGTTTTTGAAGGAGAAGGTCATGAGCATCTTCAGCAGACTGTTTTTTTATTCTCTCAAGTTCTTCTCTAGCCCTGACCTTTTCATATTCAACATTTTTTAATTCAGAATCTAATTCTGCTTTTTTATTTGTTATTAGCCTTTCTAAATCACTTATCTCTTTATTTAATTTACTCTTCTGTACTCGAGTAACTTCCTCTAGTTCTTTAGACTTTTGCTTAACCAGCAGGTCTTTATTTTTGCTGAAATAATCATCTAAATAAAGCCTGCCATCCCTACTTTCTGCTAAAAACTCTTGAACAATCTCTTGGCCGAATGGACTTGAATCTAAAAATTCTCCAAGTAGCTCCTTAAGTCTTTTAAGACGCTCGCTATTCTCTAATACTTTATTCTTCTTAACATACTCATCAATCCCTTGCGACAACTTTTGCGCTTCACTTTTTCCTAAAGGAGATTTATTTTTCGAAAATCCATTTCCAAATCCATTTTTGGTGAAGTAAGAAACAAGCCTTGTATCTGAAATGTAATCTTTTTGCTCAAACAATAAACTGGAGAGGTCTTTCAAATTTTTAATATATTTTCTAACTTCACCTTTAATAATTAACTCATAAGAAAAATCATTAGCTATAATTTCCTTTAAATCAAACCTTGCTATATGGTCTTGTTTAAGCTGTAAGGGTGACGGTGTAGATAAAGGAGATAATTGCCAATTGTTATCTTGTTTGGAGGCTTTAAACGGTCCATATACATAGCCCTCATTCTCAATAAAGAATTGAGCGCTAGGGGCGTCAATATCATGACCAAGGAAACCTGTTTTTATATCGGGGAGAGCAGATTTTATAATTGGAATAAAGTAGCTTTTATCGAGCCTTTCTACTTTACTTCCAAGTCCAAAATGCTTTTGATGTCTTGTATTAATTTTCCAGTCATCATCATTGCTTTCGTAATATTCATTAAGAATAAATAATTCATCATATCCAAACTGCTGGCTTATATTCAAAAATCCTTTGGAAATAAATATTCCTCCATTAGGAAAATCGCTAGGATCAATTTTTTCATAATTTCCATTTTCATCAAGATAAGCAACAGGAATCACAAGCCCCATATCAGGGTTAACTGTATGATTTTCTTCCTTTATAACCAATAACCTGTTCATAGAACCTCATTCGAAACCATAAGAAACGTTAATATTAATATGCTACTATTAACATGTTGAAATCATTATTAAGAATTAGCTTAATTATGAGCATTCCTTATAGAACGACTTGAAACATTTAGCAATGGATGGTAGTTGAAAACTTCTTGTTTTTGGTAAGTGGCAGGTATTGATTTGAACTCCTTAGCTCGCCAAAAAGAATTATCATTAAATTCAAATGGTTAATTATTCCGTTTGAAGCCACAATAAAAAGGAATGCATATCCTGGTCAACTGGCCGTCGGCTGAGAAAAAAATGCCACGGCAGAGCCGTGGCTGAGTCAACGGAGGAACAGGCTTTTACCCCCGGACCTCACGATATGATGCAGGTTCCTGAGCCGGTGAAGCGGGCTCATCGCTGACGAGATAAAGCACCTGTCCGGGTTGAGGCGCGCCGGACGCGCCTTTGTGTCCGTCAACATGCTCACCGCCGTCATAGCAGTCGTAACCGCTGAGCCCGCTCACGGGCTCGCTGTAGCTGTGACGCACCTCGCAGTCAAACACCGCTGAGATTTCCCCGACAACCTCACCTGACGGCGGGAGCCAGGGCATATCCATCTGCAGCGTAAGACTGTTAGGCGTATGGCGCTGCCAGTTGACGTTGTGCCCGGCCGGCCACTCCATGCCGTACTGCCGGCAGTAGAGGCTGGTTGTGGTCGACACACCGGACATCAGCCCCCCGGAGCCGTTCAGCTCTGCTGCCAGCCGCGTAGGTATGACGGCCAGCATATCGCAGGGCTGGGAGCGTTCAGGATACTGGCTGAGCCGCTCCCAGGCAGTTGCAGCATGAGACTCATCGCCGGCGCTGACCAGACCAAACCAGTCGGTATACTGTCTGGCAATCAGCTCCGCCATAACCTCACGTGCCGGGTCGGGAATATTCTCCCATTTCAGCGCGCCCAGACCTGACTGGTGATAAAGCCGGTCCACGGCTCTGATGGTTTCCGCATCGAGGATGGCATCCTTCAGCAGGAGCGCCAGCCAGCTTTCAAACGCCTGATTGGCCGCAGTGGAAAGCCCGGTGCCTGCACGGACCAGCCCCTGACAGGGCGGATACGACGTGGTCCGCACCGGCTTGAGTATCCCCGCCGCGCCAGCCAGAAACAGCTGTATGCTCTGCTGCACTGCGTGGCGGTGACGCGGTACGTCAGTGCCGTTTATCCACTGCAGCATGACATCGATGCAGACTGATTTACCGGTGATTTCCAGGCGGTTATGACACCATTCGGACATAGTGAATACTCCTCTTTCATAAAAAAAAGAGGACACAGCCCCGTGAGGAGCGGTGTCCTCACGGGACGGCGACAGTTACGGAATAACCGTCACCGGATAAGTTAATTACGCCGCCACAGCCTGACTTTCAGGCAGTGCCAGCAGATATTCCGACGCTTCCCGGGCATGCCGGCAGGCGCGGAACAGGGCCTTTTTGTCAGATTTCAGCACCTTCAGCCAGTGGTCCACATAGCTGTCGTGCTGAACCTCACCGAACACGCCGAGCTGAGCACACAAAAACGCGCTGCCCATTTCGGCGATGAGCTCCTCAAAGGCATACACCGGGTCCCCGAACTGCCGGGATGAGGAGGTTATCCCCTCCCGGTTAAGTCGCTTCGCATGACCGGTACTGTGTACAAGCTCATGCAACAGCGTGGACCAGCAGTCCGCTTCCGTAAAAAACTGCTCAGCCATCGGCATCACAATTTCATCCGTCAGCGGGCGGTAATATGCCCGGTTCTGAGGCAGCATCCGGTTTTTAACCCCAGTGGCGTTAAACATCCGGATCACCCTGTTCATCACGTCCGGACAGAGTATGCCGTCCTCATCCACCGTCGGTGGTTGCTCAGGTGAAGCCGCAACCTCTGCCGGCAACCCCTCACACTGCTCAGCGTTGAACAGCTGCAGGGGTTTGAGCATCGGCACGGTTTCCATCAGCGGTTTACCGTCACTGTCATAAAGGCGGTTACCTTCGCGATCCTCTGCCTGCTTCGTCCAGTCCTTATAAACCACCGCCAGGGTGGCTTTCTCACCCTTACGCACCTGCCCGCCAGCCTGCTGCGCCTGCCGGTAAGTCATCCAGCGGTTATTGCGAAAACCCTGCTCTTCCGCTGACATCCAGAGAAGCAGGACATTCACGCCGCTGTAGTGACGTCCGGTTGTGGCATTCAGGGGCAGACCGGCCAGACCGCTGCCGGCAGCCGCGCGCCACGGCTTACGCCAGGGCGCTACGCCGTTTTCCAGCGCGACAACAATGCGGTCGGTGATCTGGCGATAAAGGTCAGTCGGTTTTGCCGGACGGCGAGCCGCCTTGCGTGAAGTCGTTTTTTTCATGAGATATACCTTTAATCAGAGGCATACCCCTGCGCCGGCGAGCGCAGAGATACGCCCGTCGACGGGAAATTCAGAGGTCAGTTACCATGCGGCATAAAACCACAGGTATTCATGTTCAAAGTCAAAATCACTGAGCAGGCTTTCCAGCCTGTCACGCAGGGTGAAAACGTACTGCAGCCGGCGCTGAAGAAGCGGATTATCCTCATTCCCCTCTGTAAATGTCGCAATCGCACAGTCCAGCCTCTCTTTCAGTTGCTGAATATGCTCGCGTGACAGTTCCAGACAGGTCGCGTTTTCCACCTCACCGACGTGCTTATCCAGCCAGGTAATCAGTGAAAAATCGCGGCTCAGTTCACACACCGGATGATACGGTGCCGGTACTGCGACGATCTGCCGGTGCTGGCTGTAGAGAAAAATATCCAGTCCCATACGGGCCTCCTTCGGTTCAGAAAGAGGCAGGAATCTTTCCGGCAGGAAAAGTCCCTGCCGGGGTGAATTAACGTCCGGTTATTCGCAGCGCCCCCTGCGGGGTCACCTGCGATAACCTGGCCTGCAGCCTGCCACAGGCGTTCAGAAAAGTTTGATGATCTTCAGGCTTCGCCCGCTTACAGCTGATGAAGGCCGCCTGCGTCAGCAGACGCACGGCGTTTTCACGCCAGCGGCAGAGTTCATCAGGCCCGACACAGGCACTGAAGTGACAGACTGCACTCGCCAAAAGCTGATCGGCCTTCTGGCGATACTGCGCCACTTTCACCCGGTCAGTCGCAGCGGTGAGCACCTGTATCTGTGTGTCGGTAATCAGGAGCCTCAGGTCCGTCCTGCCGGACAGTACAGAGGTGGCTACCGCGTCGCTTATCGACAGTGATTCAATGAAATCATCGCCGCCGGCAAGCAGGCGTGCCGTGTCGTACCAGTCCTCATTTTTCTGAGGGTGACACCCTGCGGCATACGCAATACGCGGCACCGGATCGTTGCCCTGCCAGGCACCGGTGGCCGGCATAAGATAAACACCCTCATCCTTTGCCAGGTGAAGCTGGCCTCCCTGCATACGGGCGGTTAGCAGGACGTTAGTCAGGTCTTTATTGTCGAAAAAAAGCATGGGGCTCTCCTGTAAAAACGGGAGAGCCGCTCCGTCCGGAGTCATCTCTCCCGACGGGGTTAAAGTCAGTACTGTTTAAAACGAGTCAGATTTTTCCGCGACCCGCTTCAGTTCGTACAGATGGAATTCCGCCAGCACGAAGGCATTCCAGTCCTCATTGCTCAGCACCCGCTCACCACCGGAGAGCAGCTGCAGCAGCAGGGAATCAAACGCGCCCTCGCCTACCGGTGTTTTCAGTACCGACTGAGGCGCGGTCAGCGTCGGCTGCTCAGGCAGACCGAGATGTTGTTCAATCCAGCGTAACGGTAACGCCCAGCTGCGACCCTCGTCTGAAGAATGTATCCGGAAGCTGTCCGGACACAGGTTATGCAGCAGGACCATCACAATACGTGCAAAGAAATCGCAGGGCTGATGCTGAAAATCCAGCTCCTGGATACTCAGCGTATTGCGGTTGCGCTCCCGCTCTATAGTCATGTTGACCGGCCAGACACTGCCGCCTGTGTCGCCACGAAACGCCATGACATCAGCAACCGGAAACAGGTCAGCCGCGCGATTAAGCGACGGCAGATACGTATTCCCCGGACGCAGACGCACCGGCAGTTGCCAGAAAGTTTCTGTGACGGCCAGAACGAAAGCATGCCAGTGTCGCAACGGAACCGTGCTGACATGCTCGATGGTGTAGACAACCGACATGGAAGCCGGCGAAGAAAACTGGTTTTTCATCGATAAATCCTCCGCGAATAAAAAAGGGGGGATTTATCCCCCGGACGGGAGTAAATCCCCGTCAGGGTGTGTTCTGTCTGCTGATTACATCCGTTCGAGAGCCGCTATAGCCCGATCACACCGGGCATCCTGGATACCTTCATCCACGGCCTTCTCCCAGAAGGGCCGGTTAATTTCTTTTCCCAGCTCGTCCAGCGTGAAGAGCAGATTTTTAGACGTATCAGGCAAAGGCGGAATATCGCCTTCCCCGAGTAAAAAGACAAACCAGCCATAAGCTGTGCCGGTCCCAATGATGGAATCTTCCAGAAACGTCAGTTCATTCGTTTCATCCCGGTCCGTATGAAGATCGAGACGCTGAAATGCCCTGATGCTCAGGAGTTCACTCTCAAGCAGGCAAAGCCAGCTGAGCGTGTCCAGTGGAGTTTTAAGCGTATAAACGTCTGTGTGCATGGGTATATCCTCAGGTAAATAACGGGATATCCCCGTCAGGGTCCACAACATTTCACGGTCACGGCCTTCATCAGCCGATCAGTGCAGTGCATATGAATCAGATTGCTCCTGATACACATATTCAGGATTAAAGCGGAGGCGTTGCAGCACAGCTAACGACAGTGGATCAGCGAAATTTATGCCAGAAACGGCCACACCATCCAGTATGTCGCCGGCCTTAACCCGGGAAGAATATCCGTAATACTGACACCAGACGCAAAGTTCGGGGTCAGCCGGATCACAATCACCGAGCGGTGCGACAAAAACCTGTTCGCCACAGGAGACGTTATCTCTGAGGATTTCGCCCCTGATGAAAACGCCACTTACGGGGCCATACTGAGCGGGACATACATCCCGTCGCGTCTCAGACATCGACAGAATACGAAAAGTGACGTCGTGCAGTGCTTCAGTCATGAGAATGCCCTCCGGAAAGAAAACGGTAGCGCAGGTGTGCCAGATGCTGTGCCTGACGGCAGGCATGGCGGTATGCGTTTCGACGACCTGTTATTCCCTCAGGAAAGGAAACCGGCAGGCGGTGAAAAACATACTCGGCGCGGTGGCAGCCTGTACGAACGGTAAGAAAGACGTTAACGCCCTGGTCTTTGACAGAAGAGATATGAGCACGGACGGCATAATTGCCCGAGCCGTTGACATACCAGTTGCTGTTGCGATGCAGATAAATGAAAGATTTCAATTTCCGGACAGCTGCGTCAGCAGACTGCTGAAGCTGAGTAAGGATATGTTCAGGGAAAATCGCAGAAGAGATGACAGACATTGTGTTTCTCCATAAAAAAAGGAAACACCTGCCCGAGCGGGAAGTGTTTCCCGTCGGGGAGTCAGAAAAAACAACATTCTGACTGTCTGGTTAGTACAGAAGGAACCTTTATCGTCGCGTCATAGTGCGCTTAAATTGACGATATCTGCTCTCAAAGGTGTGCAGATTTACCAATTTTTTGCCCCTTTTCAGGTTACAGGAGCTTTTGTTGTAGCCACCCGAAGGCGATTCTCACAGGCTACTGAATCATTGGTGGTTGCAAAAGCAACGTATAAGCCTGTTCATTTTCAAAACAAAACGCAGATCTGTCAAGCCGCAGATAACCTTGTGTACTGAATCATACAACAAGTATTGGATGAGACTTATACTGAACCATCCCCCCAACCATCTCAGGAAGATGATCATGGAACTCATTACCCGCCTTGTTTATATCGATACATCTGCCTATGAACGAAAGCATTTTCAGTTTGGCTTATACATTCTTGAAAAACTGGAGAATTTTGCATCACATGATAAAGTGCGTATCCTTGTTACTGACATCACACGCAGAGAAATTGAATTACATATTCGTAAAAACGCTGAGGAAGCCTTAAAAGAACTTAATAAATTTCAGAAAACGTATGCCCCGATACTGAGAACTACTCCGGCGCATGTACCAACAGAGATATTCGTAAAACCAGGTAATGCTGCCAACTTACTGATTTAGTGTATGATGGTGATTTTAAGGTGCTTGCGTGGCTTCCATTTCCATCAGATGTCCTTCCTGCTCCGTTACTGAAGGCGTGGTGCGTAACGGCAAAAGCACTGCCGGACATCAGCGCTATCTCTGCTCTCATTGCCGTAAAACATGGCAACTACAGTTCACTTACACCGCCTCTCAGCCCGGTACGCACCAGAAAATCATTGATATGGCCATGAATGGCGTCGGATGTCGCGCCAGTGCACGCATTATGGGCGTTGGCCTCAACACGGTTTTACGTCACTTAAAAAACTCAGGCCGCAGTCGGTAACCTCGCGCATACAACCGGGCAGTGATGTGATTGTCTGCGCTGAAATGGACGAACAGTGGGGCTACGTCGGTGCTAAATCACGTCAGCGCTGGCTGTTTTACGCGTATGACAGGATACGGAGGACGGTTGTGGCGCACGTCTTCGGTGAACGCACTCTGGCCACACTGGAGCGTCTTCTGAGCCTGCTGTCGGCCTTTGAGGTCGTGGTATGGATGACGGATGGCTGACGGATGGCTGGCCGCTGTATGAATCCCGCCTGAAGGGAAAGCTGCACGTTATCAGCAAGCGTTACACTCAGCGCATTGAGCGACATAACCTGAATCTGAGACAACATCTGGCAAGGCTGGGACGGAAGTCACTGTCGTTCTCAAAATCGGTGGAGCTGCATGGCAAGGTCATCGGGCATTATCTGAACATAAAACACTATCAGTAAGTTGGAGTCATTACCCGATGCACGGTGATGCTGCCAACTTACTGATTTAGTGTATGATGGTGTTTTTGAGGTGCTCCAGTGGCTTCTGTTTCTATCAGCTGTCCCTCCTGTTCAGCTACTGACGGGGTGGTGCGTAACGGCAAAAGCACCGCCGGACATCAGCGCTATCTCTGCTCTCACTGCCGTAAAACATGGCAACTGCAGTTCACTTACACCGCTTCTCAACCCGGTACGCACCAGAAAATCATTGATATGGCCATGAATGGCGTTGGATGCCGGGCAACTGCCCGCATTATGGGCGTTGGCCTCAACACGATTTTACGTCACTTAAAAAACTCCGGCCGCAGTCGGTAACCTCGCGCATACAGCCGGGCAGTGACGTCATCGTCTGCGCGGAAATGGACGAACAGTGGGGCTATGTCGGGGCTAAATCGCGCCAGCGCTGGCTGTTTTACGCGTATGACAGGCTCCGGAAGACGGTTGTTGCGCACGTATTCGGTGAACGCACTATGGCGACGCTGGGGCGTCTTATGAGCCTGCTGTCACCCTTTGACGTGGTGATATGGATGACGGATGGCTGGCCGCTGTATGAATCCCGCCTGAAGGGAAAGCTGCACGTAATCAGCAAGCGATATACGCAGCGAATTGAGCGTCATAACCTGAATCTGAGGCAGCACCTGGCACGGCTGGGACGGAAGTCGCTGTCGCTCTCAAAATCGGTGGAGCTGCATGACAAAGTCATCGGGCATTATCTGAACATAAAACACTATCAATAAGTTGGAGTCATTACCCTTTTTTCAACTTCTGATGGATGCGAGTGATTGAACTCATACATTAATGTTTTCCCACGAAGTCTTTTTTCAGGTAAGCCTTCGCACATATCGGTAAATAGCTTGCCTGCTTTTATTTTTTCTGTCATCGACATGTTCATTTTTAACATTCCGTCCTGATAAGTTGGTCGGATAAGGCGCTCGCGCCGTATCCGACATTAATTTCTTAAGCGTCTTCATTCACCTGGCGACGCAGCAGGGAAAGTGGGCCGGGGCCGCTAAGCGTGAACACGGAAATTAAGGTGAAGCCCAGCGCCACCAGACCCAGCACCAGGTAAGCGCCCTGGAAACCGATGCTTTCATACATATTGCCCGCCAGAATAGACATAAAAATCATCGCCAGTTGCTTAAAGAAGCAGAAACAGACCAGATAAATCGTCGCTGAAAAACGCACTTCAAACTGGCT
The DNA here is from genome assembly GCF_014104295.1 of Citrobacter sp. RHBSTW-00029. Classification (NCBI taxonomy): domain Bacteria; kingdom Pseudomonadati; phylum Pseudomonadota; class Gammaproteobacteria; order Enterobacterales; family Enterobacteriaceae; genus Citrobacter; species Citrobacter sp. RHBSTW-00029. Next base: position 85,366 of record NZ_JABXRT010000001.1, on the reverse strand, counting down.
GGTAATATATTTAAAGCTGCCCACCAGCAGGAACGGTACTTCAAACATATGCAGCGTTTTCAGAATAACCACTTCCAGTGCTGAGGTAGCGAACGATGAGCCAATAATACGTACTGACATAATAGTGCCAGCCAGCAGCAGGGCGTTTTTCCCACCGATGCGATTAATGATCAGTGGCGCAAAAAACATAATCGAGGCGTTAAGTAATTCGCCCATTGTCGTTACGTAGCCAAATACCCGCGTACCCTGTTCACCGGTAGCAAAGAACGAAGTAAAGAAATTAGCAAACTGTTGGTCAAAAACATCGTAGGTGCAGGAAACGCCAATAACATACAGTGACAAAAACCACAGTTTTGGCTGTCTGAACAGTTCCAGCGCCAGCTTAAGGCTAAATGCCGAATGGTTGGCACCTACCGCATTGGCAACCGTGGCAGAAGAGGGCGCATCCGTTTTGGCGAAAAAGAGTAAAACGGCGAGGAGGAGTGCACAGCCAGAACCCAGCCAGAAAACAAACTGATTATTGATGGTGAACATGATGCCGACAATCGAGGCACACAGCGCCCAGCCAACACAGCCAAACATCCGCGCGCGACCAAATTCGAAATTACTGCGACGGCTGACTTTCTCGATAAATGCCTCTACTGCTGGCGCACCGGCGTTAAAACAAAAGCCTAGATAAATACCACCAACAATCGATCCTACTAAAATGTTGTATTGTAACAGTGGCCCGAAGATAAAAATAAAGAACGGCGCAAACATCACTAACATGCCGGTAATAATCCACAGCAGGTATTTGCGCAGCCCGAGTTTGTCAGAAAGCAGACCAAACAGCGGTTGGAATAATAGCGAGAACAGAGAAATAGCGGCAAAAATAATACCCGTATCACTTTTGCTGATATGGTTGATGTCATGTAGCCAAATCGGGAAAAACGGGAAGTAGGCTCCCATGATAAAAAAGTAAAAGAAAAAGAATAAACCGAACATCCAAAAGTTTGTGTTTTTTAAATAGTACATAATGGATTTCCTTACGCGAAATACGGGCAGACATGGCCTGCCCGGTTATTATTATTTTTGACACCAGAGCAACTGGTAATGGTAGCTACCGGCGCTAAGCTGGAATTCCGCCGACACTGACGGGCTCCAGGAGTCGTCGCCACCAATCCCCATATGGAAACCGTCGATATTCAGCCATGTGCCTTCTTCCGCGTGCAGCAGATGGCGATGGCTGGTTTCCATCAGTTGCTGTTGACTGTAGCGGCTGATGTTGAACTGGAAGTCGCCGCGCCACTGGTGTGGGCCATAATTCAATTCGCGCGTCCCGCAGCGCAGACCGTTTTCGCTCGGGAAGACGTACGGGGTATACATGTCTGACAATGGCAGATCCCAGCGGTCAAAACAGGCCGCAGTAAGGCGGTCGGGATAGTTTTCTTGCGGCCCTAATCCGAGCCAGTTTACCCGCTCTGCTACCTGCGCCAGCTGGCAGGTCAGGCCAATCCGCGCCGGATGTGGCGTATTGCTCGCCACTTCAACATCAACGGTAATCGCCATTTGACCACTTCCATCAATCCGGTAGGTTTTCCGGCTGATAAATAAGGTTTTCCCCTGATGCTGCCACGCGTGGACCGTGGTAATCAGCACCGCGTCGGCAAGCGTATCTGCCGTGCACTGCAACAACGCTGCTTCGGCCTGGTAATGGCCCGCCGCCTTCCAGCGTTCGACCCAGGCGTTAGGGTCAATGCGGGTCGCTTCACTTACGCCGTCGTTATCCAGCGGTGCGCGGGTGAACTGATCGCGCAGCGGCGTCAGCAGTTGTTTTTTATCGCCAATCCACATCTGTGAAAGAAAGCCTGACTGGCGGTTAAATTGCCAACGCTTATTATCCAGCTCGATGCAAAAATCCGTTTCGCTGGTGGTCAGTTGCGGGATGGCGTGGGGCGCGGAGGGGAGTGTCACGCTGAGGTTTTCCGCCAGACGCCACTGCTGCCAGGCGCTGATGTGTCCGGCTGCTGACCATGTGGTCGCGTTCGGTTGCACTACGTGAACCGTTAGCCAGAGTTGTCCGGCGCTCTTCGGCTGCGGTAGTCCAGGCAGTTCAATCAACTGTTTACCTTGTGGAGCGACATCCAGAGGCACTTCACCGCTTGCCAGCGGCTTGCCATCCAGCGCCACCATCCAGTGCAGGAGCTCGTTATCGCTATGACGGAACAGGTATTCGCTGGTCACTTCGATGGTTCGCCCGGATAAACTGAACTGGAAAAACTGCTGCTGGTGTTTTGCTTCCGTCAGCGCCGGATGCGGCGTGCGGTCGGCAAAGACCAGACCGTTCATGCAGAACTGGCGATCATTCGGCGTATCGCCAAAATCACCGCCGTAAGCCGACCACGGATTGCCATTTTCATCATATTTAATCAGCGACTGATCCACCCAGTCCCAGACGAAGCCGCCCTGTAAACGGGGGTACTGACGAAACGCCTGCCAGTATTTAGCGAAGCCGCCAAGACTGTTACCCATCGCGTGGGCGTATTCGCAAAGGATCAGCGGGCGCGTCTCTCCAGGCAACGAAAGCCATTTTTTGATGGACCATTTCGGCACAGCCGGGAAGGGCTGGTCTTCATCCACGCGCGCGTACATCGGGCAAATAATATCGGTTGCGAAGGTGTCGGCTCCGCCGCCTTCATACTGTACCGGGCGGGAAGGATCGACAGATTTGATCCAGCGATAGAGTGCGTCGTGATTAGCGCCGTGGCCTGATTCATTCCCCAGCGACCAGATGATCACACTCGGGTGATTACGATCGCGCTGCACCATTCGCGTTACGCGTTCGCTCATCGCGGGTAGCCAGCGCGGATCATCGGTCAGACGATTCATTGGCACCATGCCGTGGGTTTCAATGTTGGCTTCATCCACCACATACAGGCCGTAGTGGTCGCACAGCGTGTACCACAGCGGATGGTTCGGATAATGCGAACAGCGCACGGCGTTAAAGTTGTTCTGCTTCATCAGCAGGATATCCTGCACCATCGTCTGCTCATCCATGACCTGACCATGCAGAGGATGATGCTCGTGACGGTTAACGCCGCGAATCAGCAACGGCTTGCCGTTCAGCAGCAGCAGACCATTTTCAATCCGCACCTCGCGGAAACCGACATCGCAGGCTTCTGCTTCAATCAGCGTGCCGTCGGCGGTGTGCAGTTCAACCACCGCACGATAGAGATTCGGGATTTCGGCGCTCCACAGTTTCGGGTTTTCGACGTTCAGACGTAGGGTGACGTGATCGGCATAACCACCACGCTCATCGATAATTTCACCGCCGAAAGGCGCGGTGCCGCTGGCGACCTGCGTTTCACCCTGCCACAAAGAAACCGTCACCCGCAGCTCATCGCGCAGCTCGCCGTACATCTGAACGTCTGCCTCCAGTACAGCGCGGCTGAAATCATCATTAAAGTGAGTGGCTACATGGAAATCGCTGATTTGCGTGCTCGGTTTATGCAGCAACGAGACGTCACGGAAAATGCCGCTCATCCGCCACATATCCTGATCTTCCAGATAACTGCCGTCACTCCAGCGCAGCACCATCACCGCGAGGCGGTTTTCTCCGGCGCGTAAAAATGTGCTCAGGTCAAATTCAGACGGCAAACGGCTGTCCTGGCCGTAACCGACCCAGCGCCCGTTGCACCACAGATGAAACGCCGAGTTAACGCCATCAAAAATAATTCGCGTCTGGCCTTCCTGTAGCCAGCTTTCATCAACATTAAATGTGAGCGAGTAACAACCCGTCGGATTCTCCGTGGGAACAAATGGCGGATTGACCGTAATGGGATAGGTCACGTTGGTGTAGATGGGCGCGTCGTAACCGTGCATCTGCCAGTTTGAGGGGACGACGACAGTATCGGCGACAGGAAGATCGCACTCCAGCCAGCTTTCCGGAACCGCTTCTGGTGCCGGAAACCAGACAAATTGCCACTCACCATTCAGGCTGCGCGACTCTTGGGAAGGGCGATCGGTGCGAGCCTCTTCGCTATTACGCCAGCTGGCGAAAGGGGGATGTGCCGCAAGGCGATTAAGTTGGGTAACGCCAGGGTTTTCCCAGTCACGACGTTGTAATACGACGGCCAGTGAATCCGTAATCATTGTCATAGTTGTATCCTGTGTGAATTGCTATCCGCTCACATTTTCGCATAACATACGAGCCGGACACATAGAGTGTAAAGCCTGGGGTGCCTAATGAGTGAGCTGACTCACATTAATTGCGTTGCGCTCACTGCCCGCTTTCAAGTCGGGAAACTTGTCGTGCCAGCTGCATTAAGGAATCTGCCAACGTGCGGGGAGAGGTGGTTTGCGTATTGGGCGGTAGGGTGGTTTTTCTTTTCACCAGTGAGACGGGCAACAGCTGATTGCTCTTCACCGCCTGGCCCTGAGAGAGTTTCAGCAAGCGGTCCACGCTAGTTTTCCCCAGCAGGCGAAAATCCTGTTTGATGGTGGTTAACGGCGGGATATAACACGAGCTGTCTTCGGTATCGTCGTATCCCACTACCGAGATATCCGCACCAACGCGCAGCCCGGACTCGGTAATAGCGCGCATTGCGCCCAGCGCCATCTGATCGTTGGCAACCAGCATCGCAGTGGGAACGATGCCCTCATTCAGCATTTGCATAGTTTGTTGAAAACCGGACATGGCACTCCAGTCGCCTTCCCGTTCCGCTATCGGATGAATTTGATTGCGTGTGAGATATTTATGCCAGTCCGCCAGACGCAGACGCGCCGAGACAGAACTTAATGGACCGGCTAACAACGCGATTTGCTGGTGACCCAATGCGATCAGATGCTCCACGCCCAGTCGCGTACCGTCTTCATGGGAAAAAATAATACTGTTGATGGGAGTCTGGTCAGAGACATCAAGAAATAGGGCCGGAACATTAGCGCAGGCAGCTTCCACAGCAATGGCATCCTCGTCATCCAGCGGATAGTTAATGATCAGACCACTGACGCGTTGCGCGAGAAGGTTATGTACCGCCGCTTTACAGGCTTCGACGCTGCTTCGTTCTACCATCGACACCACCACGCTGGCACCCAGTTGATCGGCGCGAGATTTAATCGCCGCGACAATTTGCGACGGCGCGTGCAGGGCCAGACTGGAGGTAGCAACGCCAATCAGCAACGACTGTTTGCCCGCCAGTTGTTGTGCCACGCGGTTGGGAATGTAGTTCAGCTGCGCCATCGCCGCTTCCACCTTTTCCCGCGTTTTCGCAGAGACGTGGCTGGCCTGGTTCATCACGCGGGAAACGGTCTGATAAGAGACACCGGCATACTCTGCGACATCGTATAGCGTTACTGGTTTCACATTTACCACCCTGAATTGACTCTCTTCGGGTGCTATCATGCCATACCACGAAATGTTTTGCGCCATTCGGAGGGGGCACGCCGAAGTGAGATTCAAAATGCCGACGTCAGTTCACAGGTGGGTAATGATACCAACGTGTTGATTTCGTATTTTCACTGACACCAGGATCATCCTGATGTTACAAGGATTGAATGACTACAGATTAAAATAGTCATCAACAGGTTGACAGCATTACCCAGAATATCGCAGCCTGGCTTAAGTCATCCATTTAATTATTAATCAAGGGATTATCAATGAAAAATATCATGACGTTATTCCTCTCTATAATCCTGCCTTTTTCAGTCTGTGCTCAAACCGTGACGGCAACAGGCGATACACTGGAGCAGACGGAAGAAAAAATTCGCCAGCAGGCTGACAAGCAGGGTGACAGGTATTATAATATTACCGAAGCCCGCATGGGAAATAAAGTACATATCACAGCAGAAATCCTGCCGAAATAAATAGTTCGGGGTAATACTGCCCCCTGATTTTACAGGTATGGATATTGACGCGGTCAAAGATATTAATATCAATATTACATGCTGAAGGTTTTTATTTTTGATTCATTAATAACTTTATAAACTATCATGGGTGGGGAACTGCGAGTTACCCGTACATGGGGTCCGCTTGGAAAACGGAATCTATGGTCACTCCCGTTTTTGCAACACCGATTTTGACGATAAATTGGCTTGCTTGAATCTATCCGGCGTCTGAATGGGATTTTATTCCCGCGCCTCGATGAGTTCCGCGCCTGATGAACCTCCAGAAAATATACGGCTTCAATGAGCCTTTCCGTTTTACAGGTTCCTCAACAGGCCGGTGGGCCGTTAGTATCATCAATATCAGTATTCGCAAAACCAGATCAGTGATTCTTTAAACCGGTGTATTTCTGCCGTTATGCTACATAAGTTTGCTGTCGTGCCGTTAGGGCCCAGGCTATTCTGGCCAGCTTGTTTGCCAGAGCACAAGTGACGACAAAGTTGCTTTTCCTACACAGTAGATCCCTGACCCAATCGGCCAATTTGCCAGACTGGTGTTCCAGTTTTTGTATGAATACCCTGGCACATTGAACCAACAAAGTTCGGATCTTTTTGTTACCTCGCTTACTAATTCCCAGCAATGTCGTCCGACCTCCCGTGCTGTACTGTCGAGGCACTAGCCCTGTTGCCGCCGCAAAGTCACGACTGCTGGCGTACTGCTTCCCGTCGCCAATCTCAGTTGAAATAGTACTCGCTGTCAGTGTTCCGACGCAGGGAATGCTCAGCAAGCGCTGTCCAATCTCATCTTCGTCCAACTTTCGTTTCAACTGGGATTCCAAATCTTTAATCTGCTCAACAAGATAGTGATAATGCTGTTGTAATTTCAGCAATAACTGGCTGAGGTATAGAGGCAAACTATTGTCCTCAAGAAGGGTACTCAGTCGGCTAATAACGGCAGCTCCTCGTGGAACGCTGATGCCAAATTCCAGCAGAAAAGCATGCATCTGATTGGTTGTTTTTACCTTATCCTGAACCAGGGATTCACGGACACGATGCAGCGCACGCATTGCCTGCTGAGATTCAGTTCTGGGCTGTACAAAACGCATAGACGGACGCGATGCAGCTTCACAAATAGCTTCGGCGTCGACAAAGTCGTTTTTGTTACTTTTAACGAATGGACGGACAAATTGTGGTGATATCAGCTTAGGAAAATGCCCCAACTCTTCCAACTTGCGTGCCATAAAGTGAGAGCCACCACAGGCTTCCATTGCGATGGTTGTAGCGGGGCATGTCGCCAAAAATTCGATTAACTTTGGCCGTGTAAATTTTTTACGGTAAACAGCCTTGCCGCGACGATCCTGGCAATGAATATGGAAAGAGTTTTTACCCAGATCGATACCAATGAGCGCAATGTTTTCCATGATAGTTCTCCGAATGAAAGCCTATCCTCAGCATAGTACCGGGAAGGAGGGAGTGACCATCTCATTAAATATCCTACGCTAAGCCTCTTTTTTGTACAGACTGACATCAACTGTGCGTAACGGTCGATATTTACCGGATCCCAGCTTAAGATTATTACGCCAGATGTAATCTCCGCTCAGGTTGATATGCTCCCAGCCCAGAGGGGACAGGTGAGAAACCAACGGCTCATTAATCTGGAGCCCCTTTCGTTTTAGTGATTCGATGGCCCTTTCTATATACACCGTGTTCCACAACGTGATCGCCGCAGTCAACAGCGTCAGCCCGCTGGCGCGATAGCTTTGATTTTCCAGCCCCCTGTCTCTTATTTCGCCCAACCGGTGCATAAAAACGGCCCGCGCAAGCGCATTGCGGGCTTCACCCTTATTTAAACCGGCTTGCACACGACGACGCAGGGCCGGATCGCGAAACCAGTCCAGCATAAACAACGTTCGCTCGATACGGCCAATTTCCCGTAACGCTTTTGCCAGGCCGTTTTGTTTGGGGTAGCTGGCCAACTTTTTTAACATCAGCGAGGCGGTTACCGTGCCCTGCTTGATCGAGGTCGCCAGGCGCAGTACCTCATTCCAGTGTGTCTCAATTTCTTTGAGATTCAGACTGGTCGTGGATATGATTGACTGAAGCCCAGAATATTTTTCCGCCTTTCCATGAATGAATAGCCGTTTGTCATGGAGATCCCGGATCCTTGGTGCAAATGCAAACCCAAGTAGATGCATTAGCGCAAAAACATGTTCAGTGAAACCCGCTGTATCGGTGTAATGCTCCGTAATTTCCAGGTCGCTTTCGTGATAGAGCAACCCATCCAGCACATGGGTAGAGTCCCTGACCCGGCTGATCACTTTGGTATAAAATGGGCTGTATTGGTCTGATATATGTGTATAAACCTGCACGCCGGGTTCCTGACCGTACTTTAAATTCACCTGTCCGGCATAGCGGCCATGACTTCCGACTCGAAAATTCTGGCCGTCGGAGGATGACGTTGTACCGTCCCCCCATGATGCTGCCAGTGGGCACTTTTTTTGTGCATTCACTAGTTCGGCAAGCGCGGCTGCATACGTTTCATCCCTGATGTACCATGCCTGAATGCTTTCCAGCGACGCTTTTGTGGTTCCCGGGCAGGATTCTGCCATTTTAGTCAGCCCCAGGTTGATACCATCTGCCAGGATGGTGGTCAGCAACAGCTTTTTGTCTTTTGGTCTGACGTGATTATTTTTGAGGTGAGTAAAGTGGCGGGTAAATCCCGTCCAACTGTCCACTTCATCTAATATCTCGGTAATTTTTGGGTGCGGCAGCATGCCGTAAACCAGGTCGGCAAACGGTGATACAATCGAAGGAACGCTGTTATCAAGAGGCGTGACCTTCACACCTTTGTCCGATATATCAACATCAGGCAAATCACCGGCAATCGCCATCGCATTGACCTCTTCCAGTCGCGACGCCAGCAGTGTCATACGGGAGTGAAGGTATTCCTGGCAGTCTGTCGGAATGGCAAGCTGTAACTGTTTCTCTTTGAGTGATTTTTCAAAATCAGCAGGAGGAATGAGGTAATCGTCAAAATTCCTGTAGCGTCGTGATCCTCTAACCCAGATATCACCAGATCGCAATGCGCCTTTCAGCTCATTCAGTACACAGAATTCATAATACCGGCGATCGATACCCGATGGCGTTATTACCAACTTTTTCCAGCTCTCAGGGATAAACTTTACTGGCGCTGTTGACGGAACCTTGCGGAGTTGTTTGCGGTACATTTCTCTGACGGTATCCAGCGCATCACCGAGTGGCAGTGCTGAAGGGGCTGCACTGAACTGCAATGCAGACAACATACGGGGCGCATATTTACGCAGCGTGCTGTATTTTTCGGTGATCAGATGAAGCGGATCAAAATTATCCTTTCGGGCCAGAAACTGTGTTTCCTCCAGACTGGTGATAAATTCCGGCCAGGGAAGTACGTCTTCTATCGCCGCCCAGGGATCTTCTCCTGACTCCCGTGCGTTTAGCAGCGCCTGCCCAACAGTAAGATATTGCCTTAACTTGCTCTGGATGAGTTTTCCTGTTTTCTGAAGCCGTTCGGCTTGTGTGCGCTTTGCCCTGCTGAACAAGCTACCCAGGATACGTTCGTGTAGTTCGATGATTTCATCGGTAAGCGTTGCCCTTGCTTCTGAGATAATACAAACCAGCACGGCATAACGACGTGTGCCGGAGAATTTTGCCAGGTCCCTGCTACTCATTTTCCGGCCTTCGCGAGCCAGTTTCAGCAGTCGGTTCTGGTGAACGGAAAGCGTAATACCTTCCGGCAGTGCCAACCCCTCAATGGCATTCAACCGATCAATATGTTGCAGCACGTTTTTACCGTTAATCTTACCCGGGGGCTGAAGCAGCCAGGCAAGACGGGAAAGTTGCTCATCACCTGATGCAAGCAGATTATCCAGTGCTGTTTTATGTCGTTGTTCCAGTTGCGTCGTCAGTGTAGAAAATACGGCTCTGTCTGCAAGTGTTGCGGCTTCAGCAAGGGTTCGCTCCATCACATCAACGGAAGGGAAAATAACGTTGTTGTTGTGCAACCAAGCGAGCATCTCTTCAGCAAGAATCAGGCCTTTGTCGGTCCGCATGGCGTGCGGATATAAATGGCGGATGCATGTTTTTTGCAATGACCTGTTGAAAGGCACTAATCCCAAGTAGCGATAGAGTTCGGCAAGATGCTCCCAACGGGTTTCCTCCCTCGTTGCGTACTCTCGCCATAAATCAGGTTGAAGTTTCAATCTCTCTGCCACTCTGGACATAACGCCATCGTGAGGGAGACTGTTTTTGTCTGGAGTAAAACCCGGCCCTCGCAGATAACAGAGTAAAACGGCAAAGCCCAGGCGGTTAGCGGGTCTCCGGTGTTTGTTGATGAGGACCAGATCCTGCTCACTTAAAAAGCACATCCTGGTTAGCAGAATGTCATCATCCGGCACAATCAGTAAGCGTTCTTTTTCATCACTGCTCAGTATCTGTCGCCGTGGCATAAATGCTCTCCCTGCATACGGACGCTGTCCGCTTGGACGTTCAAAATATACGCATCAAGAACATGCTTTGAGTTTAACAATGCGTATAACCGTTCGTTCTGAAACGCCACACAACCTTGCGGTATCACGGATGCTCTGCCTGTTTTTAACCCGAAGCTCTATGATTTTTTCATGCAATTGATGATCTGCCTGACGTCCCCGAAATTTACCGGCCACCTTGGCTTTCGCTATCCCTTCCTCTTGGCGCCGGCGACGATCCTGATAGTCTTTGCGAGCTATGGCGGCCAGCATATCAAGCATCATTCCGTTAATAGCCTTAAGTATTGCAAGGGTAAAGTCATCGCCAGCATGTGTTGCAAGAGCCATATGGCTCGTTGGGAGGTCAAGACTGACAACCACAAGGTGTTTTTCCTGGATAAGATGCTTTAGTTTTTGCCAGCCCTCTTCATCCAGGCGCGAAAGGCGATCAACCTGCTCGATGAGAATAATGTCACCAGGTGCAGCATCATCAAGTAACCGTAAAAGTTCTGGCCGTTGAAGTGATGCCCCGGATACATTTTCGGTGTACCAACTGGCCAGCCGAAATCCTTTTTCTTCAACAAAGGCTTTCATCCGATTTTTTGCTCGGAGAGCATCCTGTTCTTTTGTTGATGCGCGGAGGTAACCATGAATGTACATTTTTCACCCATTTATGACGTTTAAGTGATGATCATAATGTACGTGACAGATAGGTGATGATCCAAGGGGAAAATGGCGACACTTTAGGCTATGACACTGGGGTATACATTAATGGCACATTTAATCCATGATTGACCCTGTTTCAGTTTCGTTTATAGTAAGACGCTGTTTGCCTTGGCAGACTCCGCGGCCAGCCTTGAATATCTTCATCTGGTTTATCTGATCCCTGAAGGTGTACACACCGACCATCAAGGAGTAATAAAAACTACCATGCATATGACGCCACCCTGAGTTTTCCCCTTCTCTGTCGTTCTGAGTAACCCTCAGCGCGCACTCTTTAACATCCCGTCTGCGGATGTGCTTTACCGTATCTAAATTTTTTGCCCTTTACGGGCTGACTGTATTCAAAAACTGAGAAACGACTATGTTGCTGTCCTCGACGCGTAAGGACTGGCTGGGTAACGTCCGTGGAGACGTCCTCGCCGGTATTGTTGTCGCGCTCGCGCTTATCCCTGAAGCGATCGCCTTTTCCATCATCGCTGGTGTTGACCCGCAAGTTGGGCTCTACTCTGCGTTTTGTATCCCGCTGATAATCGCCATCTGTGGTGGTCGTCCAGGGATGATATCTTCGTCAACCGGTGCTATGGCATTGCTGATGGTCACCCTAGTGAAGGACCACGGCTTGCAGTATTTACTGGCAGCCACCGTTCTTACAGGTGTGATTCAGCTTATTGCGGGCTATCTGAAGCTTGGAAGCCTGATGCGCTATGTTTCCCGCTCGGTAGTTACCGGTTTTGTTAATGCGCTGGCGATCCTCATTTTCATGGCGCAGTTGCCGGAGTTGACCAACGTCACCTGGCACGTTTACGCCCTGACGGCGGCCGGTCTAGGCATTATTTATCTGTTCCCGTACCTCAATAAAACCATCCCCTCGCCGCTGGTCTGCATCGTCGTGCTGACCGGGATCTCCATGTGGCTGCATCTGGACGTACGCACTGTCGGCGACATGGGTAAGTTGCCGGACAGCCTGCCAGTATTTCTGTTACCCGATGTACCTCTCAATCTCGATACCCTATTAATCATTCTGCCTTATTCCGCCGGCCTTGCCGTGGTGGGGCTGCTTGAGTCAATGATGACCGCGACTATTGTGGATGACATGACCGATACACCGAGCGACAAGAACCGGGAATGCAAAGCACAGGGTATCGCCAACATTGGCGCCGCATTTATTGGCGGTATGGCTGGGTGCGCGATGATCGGTCAGTCGGTGATCAACGTGAAATCTGGGGGGCGTGGCCGCCTCTCCGCACTCACTGCGGGCGTTGTCCTGCTTTGTATGGTGGTTTTCCTGCGTGACTGGGTCTCACAAATCCCAATGGCGGCCCTGGTCGCGGTCATGATCATGGTCTCTATCGGTACCTTCTCCTGGGGGTCGATCGCTAACTTACGCAGCCATCCACTGTCAACCAGTGTCGTCATGCTGGCCACCGTGGTGGTAGTGGTCGCCACGCATAATCTGGCGTATGGCGTCTTAACCGGCGTTCTGATTGCCTCATTGAACTTTGCCACCAAAGTGGCCCGTTTTATGGCGGTGTCGTCCGAACTTAAAGCGTCAACGCGGATCTACACCGTAGCCGGTCAGGTGTTCTTTGCTTCTGCCGATCGGTTCATGAGCCACTTCGATTTTCGCGAAGCGGTGGAGCACGTAGTCATTGACGTCTCACATGCCCATTTCTGGGATATTACGTCGGTCAGCGCACTCGACAGGGTGGTTATTAAGTTCCGCCGTGAAGGCACGAACGTGGAAATCCGTGGAATGAATCAGGCTACCCGCACAATTGTTGACCGCTTCGGGGTGCATGACAAACCTGAAGAAGTGGAAAAATTAATGGGCGGCCATTAACAGTCAGGAGAACAGAGATGAACAATACCGTTATTGCCTGCGTTGACGGCTCACCGTCTACCCGACCTGTGTGCGAATACGCGGCCTGGGCCGCCAATCTGCTGGATGCGCCGCTGTCCCTGCTGCACGTACTGGAGAAAGACGTACATCCTGCCGTGTCAGATTTGACCGGAAGTATCGGCATTGATAGCCAGGCGCATCTCACCGAAGAGTTGGTGAAAGTTGAAGGAGAGCGTAACCGATTATTAATGGCACAGGGCAAAGCCATACTGGCTAGCTGTGCGAAGTTGCTGAATGATGCTGGTCATGCTGATGTTCAATTACTGCAAAAACATGGCGCGTTGGATGAAATCCTGGCTGATTTAGGGGATGTTCGCCTGATGGTGCTGGGCCGCCGTGGAACGCAGAACCCGGTTGGCAGCCACCTGGAAAGCATTATTCGCCTGCAGAAAAAACCGGTACTTATCGTGCCGGAGGCTTATTCTCCACCATCCAAAGTTATGTTCGCCTATGATGGCAGCGATGAGAGTCGCAAAAACCTGACGCGCCTGACACTTAGCCCGCTACTCAATGGCCTGGTTTGCCACCTCGTGATGGTTAAGGGGGATACACGAGCCTTGCAGGAAGCACAGAGTGTGCTGCAAGCAGCTGGCATCGCGACCGAAAGCCACCTACTGGAAGGTACATCCGTTGCTGAGGCGCTCTGCCGTCACGCTAATGAAAACGACATTAACCTGATTGTGATGGGTGCCTATGGCCATTCGCCATTGCGGCGATTCTTTATCGGCAGCAACACCACCGCCATGTTGGAAAAAACACAAATCCCACTCTTAATGCTGAGGTGATTATTGTCCCCGGAAATAACTCCGGGGACAAATAAATACATTCAATTTACTGGAGTGAACATGAAACATGAAATTGCGGTGAGTGTAATAATCCCCGTTTACAACGCAGAAAAAACCATCAAATCCTTGATCGAAGATATCTTATTAGAAGACAGGATCAACATTGAAGTTATTATCGTTAACGATGGTTCCTCAGACAACACGTCAACGATAATTAACTCCATAAAGGATGGCAGAGTTCAAGTTATTGAACAAAATAATAAAGGTGTATACGCGGCCAGAAATAATGGATTAGACAAGCATAAAGGCCAGTGGGTCATGTTTCTGGATGCCGATGACGATGTGTCTGAAGGATTCATTTATAACAGGTACATCCAGGCTTCCAGCCATAATGCCGATGTGCTTTTGTCCAATGCCTGGAAGCTTTGGCATGAAAGCGATAATAAAAAACCTGTACATACCAACCAACCTTATGATGAAATTTTATCCGGCAATGCGTGGGTAAGTCACGCAGTAAAAGTCAGGGAATGGCCACATTACTTTTGGTTACAGATAGTTAGATCTGACTATATGGGGTCGTCTCAGAAAACGGAAAATAAAGCACGCTAAGCGTGCGTGGAGGCTGGCACCCAGCGGTACAGCGTCGGAATGGACACGCCGAGGTTCTTGGCCACGTCCTTGGGCGGCACCCCGCTGGCCAGCAGCTTCTTGGCCGACTCGATCTTGCTGTCGGTCATCTTCGGCTTGCGGCCGCCTTTGCGGCCGAGCTGCTTGGCGACTTCCAGCCCGGCGCGGGTGCGCTCGACGGTCAGCTCGCGCTCCATTTCGGCAAGGCTCGCCATGACGTGGAAGAAGAACCGCCCGGATGGTGTGCCGGTGTCGATGGAGTCGGTGAGGCTCCTGAACTGGACACCGTGCTTGTGCAGATCGCCGACCAGATCGACCAGTTGCTTGACCGACCGGCCCAGCCGGTCGAGCTTCCAGACGACCAAAGTATCGCCTTCGCGCAGCATTTCGAGCGTCTTGGCCAAGCCAGGCCGGTCTGCCCGCGTGCCACTCACCTTGTCCTCGAAGACCTTTTTACATCCGGCCTTGCTCAAGGCTTCGCGTTGCAGCTCCAGGTTCTGATCCTGCGTCGAGACGCGCGCATAGCCAATCAACATGGCTTGTCTCGCGCCCGGTCGATGCGTTCCTGCATCGCCTGCATCACTTCTTCGTGGGTGTACGATCTGGCGTTGGCGTCGGTGGCTTGCCGCAGGGCTTCCTCAACCTCGCGCGTCATCCGCTCGTAATCCTCCGGCCACAGCGCTTGCTCCATGCGCAGCGACGCCTGACCCAGCAGGTGCAGCAGGCTGAACAGCCGCATGTCGTTGGTGGCGACGATGCGCTCCCGAATCTGCTCCTGAATAGCTTCGCTAGCCCGATGCGCTTGTGGTGTGGCAGTCCCCTCGTAGTCAGCG
Source organism: Citrobacter sp. RHBSTW-00029 (assembly GCF_014104295.1). Classification (NCBI taxonomy): domain Bacteria; kingdom Pseudomonadati; phylum Pseudomonadota; class Gammaproteobacteria; order Enterobacterales; family Enterobacteriaceae; genus Citrobacter; species Citrobacter sp. RHBSTW-00029. Next base: position 70,137 of record NZ_JABXRT010000001.1, on the reverse strand, counting down.
GGGAATTCCGCTTCCTCGGCAATCCTTGCCCAGGCGCTGGCCAGCGCCTCGATGGTTGACGTGCTCATTTCCGCCGCTCCTGTGCTCTTTGGCGAATCAACCGGCCAAGGGGCCTCGACGCGAAAACCAGCAGCATCACGCCTATCGGATACCAGGTCGAGAAGACCACCAAGGCATCGAAGGCTGGCCGTCCGGTGTTGGTAGGCAGTACGGCGGTCACAGCCATCAACCCGCCGACCGTCCAGATGATGCGCCACACGTAGGGCATCACGCGGGGCACGTAGCCGTCATCGAAAGCGGTCTGGTAGTAGCGGCGCAGGCCGCGCTCGGCAAGCGCCTGGCGCTGCCGCTCCGACAGCGCATCCGTCCGGCCATACCAGCGCCGGAATGGTGGACAGCGCAGCAGCAAAGGGGTGAAGAGGATCATCACCGCCACGATCGCGACACCCCACGCCATGACGGCGCCGGCATCGGGCCGCTTGGCGTTCTCGATCACGGGCGCGAAGACGCCCGGAGCACCGATCATCCAGAACAGCGCAATGTGCTGATGGAAGGAGAGCTTCATTTGCTCATCCACTTGCGCAGCAGGCGCTTTTTCAGGGAGGCGCGTTCTTGCGGGTTGCGTCCCTTGTGATTGGCGATGCGATCCGCCGTGGCGGCCTGGCGCTTGACGGGCCAGTAGGAGCGGCCATCCTTGCCCATCGACCAGACGCTGCTGGCCTGGTTTTCCAGCAGGGGCAGATGGGCGCTCAGGGCTTCGGGCGACGCGCTGGTCAGCGCCGTGCGCTCACGGGTGCGCCAGCGCTGATGCCAGAGCTTCTTGTCCTCGCGCTCGCTGCCGCAGGTCGTGTGCCCGACGATGGGTGTTTTGCGGCGGCTGCGGCTCATAACGTAGTGGTCTCCAAGAACATTCAGGACTGATCCCAGGCGTCGATGGTCAAGACCTGATCGGCAGGACAGGCGGCTACGCGGTCGGGAACTGGATGGTGTTCAGTCTCATGCCGACCCCATTCGATTGATCGCGTCGCTTGCGGCACGCTGCGACGCAAGGAGGTTTGCGACCTGGTTTAGCAGCCGTGTCCGCTGCATGTCTGTTACCTATCTCCCCGACCGCTCATTGGACCAACTCCAGAGATTGGGCTCTATCGCTCAGCCAATACGAAACCGGCATTGGCTGATGCCACAACCGAGACTAACACAAATGGCTCGGTACCTGTATTTCGCGCCCCGTGCACTTGGCCCGGTCTTGCCACGGCTATCTCACCTTCCCTGAGGGCACGAACAATCCCATTGCCCTGAAAGTAATCAGCCATTCCCGACAAAACAGTCCACGTGTCTTGGCCGTGAGGATGAATGTGAGCCGCAATTTCCTGCCCGGGATGGACATGCCAAACCACGATAATTGAGTCTCGGGTTTCAAGCACAACGGAACGAATAGGCTCGCCTTCGGACGGCTGAACATACTCGGCTACAGAAAATATTCTCGATTCAACAGTCATCGGAGATCCCTCTTTCACAGTTGTCGTTACGGTCTTCATCGTCGGCATCCTGACGCACGGCGGGCAATTGCTGGAGCAACGCCGGCAGCCATTCCTGTACCGTCTCCCACACCACATCGAGGTTGATGTCGAAATAGCCGTGAGCCATGCGATTACGCATATTGCGCATGCTGCGCCACGGCACGTCGGCATGCGCCTGGGTGAACTCGACGTAGCCATCCATCACCTTTGTGGCCGCCTCGCCGATGACGATCAGGCTCATGATGACGGCCTGCTGGGTGCGCTTGTCGGCCAAGAAGTCGTCCTTGGCCATCCCTTCCACGAAGCTGCGCGCATCGGTTGCGGCCTGCTGAATGTGGTCGAGGTAATCGGGCAGGCGGTTCTCGCTCATATCGGTTGCGCCTCCGCGAGCACCTTGGCCCGGAACTTCGGCGGCAGGTCGCCGGGAGTCAGCAGATCGACGTCAACGCCGAGCAGCGATTTCAGTTCTTCTTCCAAATCGCCCAAGTCCAACAACGTGGCACCGGGCAGCGCATCGACCAACAGGTCGAGGTCGCTGCCATCCCGGTCGGTGCCATGCAGCACCGAGCCGAAGACGCGCGGGTTCGCGGCGCGAAAGCGGCCTACCGCTTCACGCACTGCGCTTCGCTTCATGTCAAGCACAACAGACGGTCGCATGCGCATCCTTTCTTATCGAAACTCGTTGAGATGATATGCAATCAAGAATAGAATTTCAAGAACTATTTTCGAGAATCGCAATGCCTTGATTCCCGTGCCGCGCCGGTTGCCTTGGCGGGCTTGTCACAAACCTACGTTTTCAAGAAGAAGGAAACCGCATGCCCCGCCGTTCGATCCTCTCCGCCGCCGAGCGCGAAAGCCTGCTGGCGTTGCCGGACACCAAGGATGAGTTGATCCGTCACTACACGTTCAGCGAAAGCGACCTCTCCATCATCCGGCAGCGGCGCGGCCCGGCCAATCGGCTGGGCTTCGCGGTGCAGCTCTGCTACCTGCGCTTTCCCGGCGTCATCCTTGGCGCTGATGAGCCACCGTTCCCGCCATTGCTGAGACTGGTCGCCAACCAGCTCAAGGTCGGCATCGAAAGCTGGGACGAGTACGGGCAGCGTGAGCAGACCCGACGCGAGCACCTGGTCGAGCTGCAAACGGTGTTCGGCTTCCAGCCGTTCACGATTGGCCACTACCGGCAGGCTGTCCAGTTGCTGACCGAGCTGGCCATGCAAACCGACAAGGGCATCGTGCTGGCCAGAGCCTTGATCGAGCACCTGCGGCGGCAGTCGGTCATTGTGCCCGCCCTCAACGCCGTCGAGCGGGCGAGCGCCGAAGCGATTACCCGCGCCAACCGGCGTCTCTACGACGCCTTGGCTGAGCCGCTGACGGACGTGCATCGCCGTCGCCTCGACGATCTGCTCAAGCGCCGCGACAACGGCAAGACGACGTGGCTGGCCTGGCTGCGGCAATCCCCGGTCAAACCGAACTCGCGGCACATGCTGGAACACATCGAACGCCTCAAGGCGTGGCAGGCGCTCGACCTGCCCTCCGGCATCGAGCGGCTGGTTCACCAGAACCGGCTGCTCAAGATCGCCCGCGAGGGCGGCCAGATGACGCCCGCCGACCTGGCGAAGTTCGAGCCGCAGCGGCGTTACGCGACCCTGGTGGCGCTCGCCATCGAGGGCATGGCCACCGTCACCGACGAAATCATCGACCTGCATGACCGCATCCTGGGCAAGCTGTTCAATGCCGCCAAGAACAAGCATCAGCAGCAGTTCCAGGCATCCGGCAAGGCGATCAATGCCAAGGTGCGGCTGTTCGGGCGCATCGGCCAGGCGCTGATCGAGGCCAAGCAAGCGGGCCGCGATCCGTTCGCCGCCATCGAGGCCGTCATGTCCTGGGATGCTTTCGCCGAGAGCGTCACCGAAGCGCAGCGGCTCGCGCAACCCGAGGACTTCGATTTCCTGCACCGCATCGGCGAGAGCTACGCCACGCTGCGCCGCTACGCGCCGGAATTTCTCGACGTGCTCAAGTTGCGGGCCGCGCCCGCCGCCAAGGACGTACTCGACGCCATCGAGGTGCTGCGCAGCATGAACAGCGACAACGCCCGCAAGGTGCCCACCGACGCGCCGACCGAGTTCATCAAGCCGCGCTGGCAGAAGCTGGTGATGACCGACACCGGCATCGACCGGCGCTACTACGAACTGTGCGCGCTGTCGGAGCTGAAGAACGCGCTGCGCTCCGGCGACATCTGGGTGCAAGGCTCGCGCCAGTTCAAGGACTTCGAGGACTACCTGGTGCCGCCCGCGAAATTCGCCAGCCTCAAGCAGGCCAGCGAATTGCCGCTGGCCGTGGCCACCGATTGCGACCAGTACCTGCATGACCGGCTGACGCTGCTGGAAACGCAGCTCGCCACCGTCAACCGCATGGCGCTGGCCAACGAGCTGCCGGACGCCATCATCACGGAGTCGGGCCTGAAGATCACGCCGCTCGATGCGGCGGTGCCCGATACCGCACAGGCCCTGATCGACCAGACGGCGATGATCCTACCGCACGTCAAGATCACCGAATTGCTGCTGGAGGTAGACGAATGGACGGGCTTCACCCGGCACTTCGCCCACCTGAAGTCAGGCGACCTGGCCAAGGACAAAAACCTGTTGCTGACCACGATCCTCGCCGACGCGATCAACCTGGGCCTGACCAAGATGGCGGAATCGTGCCCCGGCACGACCTACGCCAAGCTGGCCTGGCTGCAAGCCTGGCACATCCGCGACGAAACCTACGGGGCGGCACTGGCCGAGCTGGTCAACGCGCAGTTCCGACATCCCTTCGCCGGGCATTGGGGCGACGGCACCACGTCATCGTCGGACGGCCAGAACTTCCGCACCGGCAGCAAGGCCGAGAGCACCGGCCACATCAATCCGAAATACGGCAGCAGCCCAGGGCGGACGTTCTACACCCATATCTCCGACCAGTACGCGCCGTTCCACACCAAGGTCGTGAACGTCGGCGTGCGCGACTCGACCTACGTGCTCGACGGCCTGCTGTATCACGAATCCGACCTGCGGATCGAGGAGCACTACACCGACACGGCAGGGTTCACGGACCACGTCTTCGCGTTGATGCACCTGCTGGGCTTCCGCTTCGCCCCGCGCATTCGTGACCTGGGCGACACCAAGCTCTACATCCCGAAGGGCGATGCCACCTACGAGGCGTTGAAACCGATGATCGGCGGCACGCTCAACATCAAGCACGTCCGCGCCCATTGGGATGAAATCCTGCGGATGGCCACCTCGATCAAGCAGGGCACGGCGACGGCCTCGCTGATGCTCAGGAAGCTTGGCAGCTACCCGCGCCAGAACGGCCTGGCCGTCGCCCTGCGTGAGCTGGGACGCATCGAGCGCACACTGTTCATCCTGGACTGGCTGCAAAGCGTCGAGCTGCGCCGCCGCGTGCATGCCGGGCTGAACAAAGGCGAGGCGCGCAACGCGCTGGCCCGCGCCGTGTTCTTCAACCGCCTGGGGGAAATCCGCGACCGCAGCTTCGAGCAGCAGCGCTACCGGGCCAGCGGCCTCAACCTGGTGACGGCGGCCATCGTGCTATGGAACACGGTCTATCTGGAGCGGGCCGCGAACGCCTTGCGTGGCCACGGTCAAGCCGTCGATGACGGCCTGTTGCAGTACCTGTCGCCGCTCGGCTGGGAGCACATCAACCTGACCGGCGATTACCTCTGGCGCAGCAGCGCCAAGATCGGCGCGGGCAAGTTCAGGCCGCTACGGCCGCTGCAACCGGCTTAGCGTGCTTTATTTTCCGTTTTCTGAGACGACCCCTATATCAGGAATAACAATCTGTCATTTCATGATGGCCGGAGTCATAAAGATATTTTATGGACGATGGAATTGGCGTTGGCAAATGGGCGTTTCTACATATCAAAAGATATGGACTACACCTACAAGTACAATAATGAATCCATCACAAATCGCGGTGATTATTTCGACGTCAGAGCAGAATGCTATATTGATGTAATATCTAAAACCATCGGCCACGCAAAGTCGAAAAAAATAATGATTTGAGCGTATCGCTGTTTAGGCATGCCCTATATGAGGCCAGACACTTCCTTGGTTTATATAGAAAAAAGGTGAGGGGCAAATAAAAAATAAGGAGGTTATTTGTTAAAAAAATAGCATATAGAGATTTAGTAAAAGGTGTATATAGCCTTAGTGATATTTTCTTTTTACTAAAAGTTTTCGTAAAAACAAAAAAATTCACTGATGCTAGCCCGAAATTAAAATGGATAATTATATTTCTATTGGCTTAACATGGGGAATACTTATCTCGCTGCGAATGCCGTAGTTAATCCAGCGATACGTGACTGACGGTGAGTAATTGGTAGCATTATATCTTTCATTTTACCCTCCCATTACTGGGGATCCCTCAGTAATAGGTGGTCTTTCGTCTCCGCTTCCTTGGTATATGCAAACTTGATACGGGCACGATGAGCTATCAACATACTCGTGAGGTAGTATTGGTGATTTTTTAGCTATCACCATAGACCCGTGAAGCAATCTGTACGAAAAACAGGCTTAGCGTAGGATATTTAATGAGATGGTCACTCCCTCCTTCCCGGTACTATGCTGAGGATAGGCTTTCATTCGGAGAACTATCATGGAAAACATTGCGCTCATTGGTATCGATCTGGGTAAAAACTCTTTCCATATTCATTGCCAGGATCGTCGCGGCAAGGCTGTTTACCGTAAAAAATTTACACGGCCAAAGTTAATCGAATTTTTGGCGACATGCCCCGCTACAACCATCGCAATGGAAGCCTGTGGTGGCTCTCACTTTATGGCACGCAAGTTGGAAGAGTTGGGGCATTTTCCTAAGCTGATATCACCACAATTTGTCCGTCCATTCGTTAAAAGTAACAAAAACGACTTTGTCGACGCCGAAGCTATTTGTGAAGCTGCATCGCGTCCGTCTATGCGTTTTGTACAGCCCAGAACTGAATCTCAGCAGGCAATGCGTGCGCTGCATCGTGTCCGTGAATCCCTGGTTCAGGATAAGGTAAAAACAACCAATCAGATGCATGCTTTTCTGCTGGAATTTGGCATCAGCGTTCCACGAGGAGCTGCCGTTATTAGCCGACTGAGTACCCTTCTTGAGGACAATAGTTTGCCTCTATACCTCAGCCAGTTATTGCTGAAATTACAACAGCATTATCACTATCTTGTTGAGCAGATTAAAGATTTGGAATCCCAGTTGAAACGAAAGTTGGACGAAGATGAGATTGGACAGCGCTTGCTGAGCATTCCCTGCGTCGGAACACTGACAGCGAGTACTATTTCAACTGAGATTGGCGACGGGAAGCAGTACGCCAGCAGTCGTGACTTTGCGGCGGCAACAGGGCTAGTGCCTCGACAGTACAGCACGGGAGGTCGGACGACATTGCTGGGAATTAGTAAGCGAGGTAACAAAAAGATCCGAACTTTGTTGGTTCAATGTGCCAGGGTATTCATACAAAAACTGGAACACCAGTCTGGCAAATTGGCCGATTGGGTCAGGGATCTACTGTGTAGGAAAAGCAACTTTGTCGTCACTTGTGCTCTGGCAAACAAGCTGGCCAGAATAGCCTGGGCCCTAACGGCACGACAGCAAACTTATGTAGCATAACGGCAGAAATACACCGGTTTAAAGAATCACTGATCTGGTTTTGCGAATACTGATATTGATGATACTAACGGCCCACCGGCCTGTTGAGGAACCTGTAAAACGGAAAGGCTCATTGAAGCCGTATATTTTCTGGAGGTTCATCAGGCGCGGAACTCATCGAGGCGCGGGAATAAAATCCCATTCAGACGCCGGATAGATTCAAGCAAGCCAATTTATCGTCAAAATCGGTGTTGCAAAAACGGGAGTGACCATAGATTCCGTTTTCCAAGCGGACCCCTACATGTCGGGTAAAACTCACCCATCATCATGTACAGCAACTCCAGACTCCCCACTGGCAGCAGTACTTGCGGATATCTTGTCAAGAAAAATGCGAATGACTCACACACCCGGAATAAAGAAACGATATTTTTTGCATGTCAAAACAATTATCAGATTAAAAATAAATCCAACAAGTAAAAAAGAGACAATCAATCCTTTCAGAAACGGAAAGTCAATAAATGAAACAGTAAGACTTGCTGGCGCATCAAGCATTAAAGCTATTCGAACATGTAAATTTACTGATTGATAATTTAAAGAAGCCACAGCCCTGCATGAGCTGTGGCTGTACATCCTGAAAATTCAGTAGCGATACAATCTATTCTTTTTCCTTACGAAAATAAACTTGTTTAATATAACGCCCCCGACCATCTCCATGGCCCAGGTCCATTGAAACTAATGCCTCGGATTCATCGCGACTCATTCCATTTTTAATATGGTGATTTACAGCATCGCGGGAGTAAGCGTAACGTAAACTGTGCGGCGCATTTTTACCATTCATTCCGGCCTCTCTTACAATATTACGGTAGCGATCAATAGCGGTATGCAGAGAGGGTTTATCAATCAGTTTTCCGTTATGTTCACTGACATAACTAATTGCCTTGTCAAGAATTGATAAAACTTTTTCGCGATTAAAAACTGTCGTTTCCCTTGGACGTCCGCCTTTAGTCCCGAAAACAACACGGACACGCTCATGATTATTAATCAGTGCCTGCCTCCATGTCTTTAAAGACTTTGCAGACTGAACGGTTTCTTCTGTTCTCAATCCAAGATATCGGGAAAGTTGCACAGCAAGAGCAACGCCCTCGTCTTTTCTTTGGGCAAAACTGACCACAGCATTAAGTTTTTCGTCTGTAATGGGAAGTTTAGTTCCATCCCGGTTAGCACCAGAAATCCCGAGCGCCTGATTACTCAGGTTAATGTGACTGGGATCGGCCAGTTTATTTCTTCCTGCTGATAATAAAACAGAACGGATAGCAGACATCTCATTCTGTAACGTCCTGAGAGATAAACTATCTGCCTTCCTGCTCTCAATATACTTTTCAATATGGGAAGTTTTGATATGTTTTACGTCCCTGATCTGAATATTCAGTTCAGACAGTCGTTCAGAAAAACGTTCTGCGATTCTTGAACGGTCAGCCACCGTTTTATAACTTCCCCGCCCCTGACGGGCAAGCGTGACGAGTTGTTTGCACAGCTGTTTACTGAATCTGGACATTTCACTCTCTCCAAAGGCATACACGTCCCTCTGCTTGTAAAGAAGCAGACGGATCTGTAGACCAGCAATTCATTCCCCGACGACACGGTTGCTGTTGCGCTTCCTGCGTCTCGACTGGTATCTGTGCATCGGGGCGGCGAATTGTTGAGTTCTTGCGAGGCACCCCAGATCTCTGATCTGTTTGCTGCTTATGCAGAGCTGACTTACGTCAAGCTGCCTCCAACACTACTGCTCGTAGTGTCGCCATCGATACCGAGTCGATTTCCTCCTTACTGATAGTTGAACGTTCAGACGGCCTCCCGTCGTGCTTACGTTGATGTGAAAGTGATTTTAAAACCGCACTGACACGGGCTACATGTTGGTCAGATGGTAGTAAAACGTTGAAAACCACGTCTTACGTGGGTTGAGACGTTATGCGCTGCGCGCGTCACTTGGTAGTGTCTTCGCCACTTCACAAGTGACGCCGCGCAGCTTCGTGCTCCTAATGCAACTCCGTAAGCGGCCAAATGTACCAAATGGCCTTATCCGTCGATGCAAAAGTCGTACGAAACTCAGGGCGTATCACTGCAAATGAGAAGACGTTGAACTGATGCCGTTCACAGAACGGAAGTGAATTGAAACTGGCAGATTTGCTACACAGTAAACCTTCATCGCCGCGTCATAGTGCGCCTTCATAGACGATATCTGCTTTCAAAGGTGAGCAGATTTGCCACATTTTTCATGTACTCCCTTTCAGGCTTAGAGAGTTTTATTGTGCAGTCACCCGAAGGCGCTCCTCACAGACTGCCGGAACATTGGTGGTCGCAGCTTAAGTGCGACTGTAGCCACCCAAAGGCGCTCATCACAGGCTACAAGAGCATTGGTGGTCGCCAGTGCGACAGTACAACAGTTTGATAGTACCAACAGGGAAATACGACGTCAAATGGATGTAGACATCGTTTTTTGGGTGAGTAATATGTAGTTTTCTCCGATGAAAGTGGTTGATATGGATATTTTAAAACAACGCCTTATGATTCTGATTTTCGGATTATCTAACTTTTTATTCTTTTATTTATTATTAACCTCTATTGATCTAAATATATTCTTAATGACTAAATAGATGCGCGGAATAGTAGATCACTGAAAGGGAACTCAGCCCGGATTGTGCGATCTGATCAATCGCCAAACCAACCAAAACCACCAACCGGACTGAGCGATGCCGATCATAGCACCAATACCCCGTGGCGAACGACGCCTGATGCAGAAAGCTATTCATAAAACGCGCGATAAAAATCATGCCCGCAGACTCACGGCCATGCTGATGCTTCATCGGGGTGAACGGGTCAGCGATGTTGCCAGAACTCTCTGTTGTGCCCGTTCATCCGTTGGTCGCTGGATTAACTGGTTTACGCACTCAGGTATTGAAGGCCTGAAATCCTTACCCGCAGGGCGCTCCCGACGCTGGCCTTTTGAACATATCTGCACCCTGTTACGTGAGCTGATAAAGCATTCTCCCGGCGATTTTGGTTATCAACGTTCACGCTGGAGCACCGAATTACTGGCATTAAAAATCAATGAGATAACCGGTTGCCAGTTACATGCAGGAACCGTTCGCCGCTGGTTGCCATCTGCGGGGCTTGTATGGCGCAGGGCCGCGCCAACTCTGCGTATCCGTGACCCACATAAAGATGAAAAGATGGCGGTAATCCACAAAGCGCTGGATGAATGCAGCGCAGAGCATCCGGTATTTTATGAAGATGAAGTGGATATCCACCTTAATCCTAAAATCGGTGCGGACTGGCAGTTGCGCGGACAGCAGAAACGGGTAGTGACGCCGGGGCAGAACGAAAAATACTATCTGGCCGGCGCACTGCACAGTGGCACGGGTAAAGTCAGGTAGTTATCATTAACACATAATGATAACTACCTTTTCCCGATAAAATATCACTCACCTATAGCCACGGAATGAATTTCCTTCATCAACTTCTGTACGCCAGATCCCGATAGCCTTTCTGCAGATGCCGATGAATATGTTATATAGAGTTTACTTCCACTCCCGTTTTTTTCAATTTCTACATCTAAATGATCGTTATCATTCCAGTCAGAGCCCATTTTATAATAGCTACCAGGTATTGCCTCCCAAACTGGATGTGCATCATCTTCAGCGGCCGCTTTCCATGCCCCGTCATTAGAGCTATTCCGTAAACTATCCAGCTCCTGACTTGACATAAACTTGTAATGTCTTTTTATTCTGGCAGCAGCAGTATCTACATCAACAGCTACAGTATAATTTTTAGACTTGGATTCTTTTTTTAATGACTGAGGTAAATGCATTGGTGTCGTAACATCAGTTGATGGGTTAGAGTTTCCCCTCAAAGAGTTCATTATACCTGAAGCACCATGACTGATTTTATTATTTGTATCTGCTATTTCCTGCATGCTACAGGCTGTGACAAGAGCAGGAATTATTAAAATGGCGGTAAGACTCCTCACGATCCATATCCTCCAAACATATTTACTAAAAAAGCGGTCAATGAAAAGTACGCTTGACTTATTCACCATGTAACAGACTGTAAACCCTGCCGTATAGAGTTTGTAATGTCAATGGTGCGGTTTTGAGCAAATATAAAAAAGATTACCTTACTCTGACAATATCATCCAATCTGTTTGTAAAAGCGGGCGAAAGTCTTTCTATTCGCATCTTTCAGCCTGTGGCATCACTTTTAATGCCCTGCCCTGCAAACCAGACTGAACCCTTACCAGAGCTGTTAATGCTGTCTATGAGTGTCATTAATTCATCGCTATTACGATGAGGCTGAAGGTCATCGAACAGGGTAAGTTGTAATACTGCCGCGCTGCGAAAATCGGTGAGAATTACACCTGCGCGTTGATAACGATGCCCCGGGATGAATATTGTTTCAAGAGCTCTTACAGCCGCCTTGATGATATCCCGGGAATCACGGGCCGGAACAGCAAGCTCCGTTACAGCCTGATTTTAAAGAACGACTCATTCTCTGCAAAGGGACTGGTACTGATGAACACCGCTACTCGTTTACAAAACTGGCGCTCTGCGCGTAACTTTTCCGCTGCACGTTCGGCATGAGCGCAGACGGCCTGATGGATGCTGAATTCATCTGTAGGTTTTTCTCCAAAGGAGCGGGAGCATATGATTTGCTCCTTTGGAGCTGTAAACTCTTCAAGGCCCAGGCAGGGCATGCCGTTGAGTTCTCTTACTGTTCGTTCAACAACCACTGAAAATTGCTTACGAATAAATGAAGGAGACAGCTCAGACAGCTGGAGTGCATTGTTAATCCCCATCAACTGCAATTTTTTACCGAGCCGACGGCCAATACCCCAGACCTCTTCGACTGGCACCAAGGCCATTAACTTTCGCTGTCGCCCTATATTGCTCAGGTCAACTACTCCTCGCGTAGCTGGCCAGCGTTTACTTGCATATTGGGCCAGTTTAACCAGAGTTTTCGTTGGGCCTATCCCCACTGACCCTGACCCAAAATCCTGTTCCATTCAGAAACAGAATTCCGGCATGATAAACACTCCCCTGAACGGAGGTGGTGCCGATGAAAAAGTCACGATTCACCGAAGAGCAGATTGTTTTTGCCCTGAAGCAGGCTGAACTGGGTACGTCAGTGCCGGACGTCTGTCGCAAGCTGGGCATTTCGGATGCCACTTTCTATACGTGGCGTAAAAAATACGGTGGTATTTCTCCTTCGGAGCTGAAGCATATGCGGCAACTGGAAGAGGAAAATCTGCGGCTGAAGAGGCTGGTTGCCGATCTGAGCCTCGACAAGGCGATGCTGCAGGACGTGCTGGCAAAAAAGAGCTGACGCTGGCACACCCGCGCGAATGGGTCAGGGATTTGCAAGCCCGCTACGGGGCCAGTGAGAGACAGGTCTGTTTTGCGCTGCGGGTCAGCCGCAGCTCGTTTCGATATCGTTCTGTGGCCGCCGACGACAGCGCACTGCGGCTACGCATCCGTGAGATAACCGAAACCCGGGTTCATTACGGGTACCGCCGGGTACACGTGATGCTCAGGCGGGAAGGCTGGCGCGATAATCACAAACGGATCTACCGGCTTTACAGCGAACAGGGGCTGTCACTGCGTCTCAAACGGCCACGCCGCAATAAATCGGCCCAGCGCCGACAACCGCAGCCTCAGGGTCTGTATCCGAATCACGTCTGGGGCATGGATTTTGTCTCTGATGCGTTGTTTGACGGGCGACGACTGCGCCTGCTGACGGTTATCGACCTGTACACCCGCGAATGCCTGGGGATCTGCGTGGGGCAGAATTTGCGTTCAACAGAAGTGGCAGAAATGCTGAACAGCATAGCGCTCAGACGTCCTTTACCTCAGTTGCTGAAAACCGATAATGGTTCTGAATTTGCAGGTAAAATGCTGGACAGATGGGTGTACGAAAGAGGCATCAGAATCGACTTCTCACGCCCGGGAACACCGACGGACAATGCGACGGTGGAGTCCTTCAACGGCAGGTTACGGCAGGAATGCCTGAACGAAAACTGGTTCATGTCCCTGGAGGATGCACGGTGCAAAATCGAGGCCTGGCGCATACACTATAACCAGAGACGTCCCCATTCTGCGCTGGGCTGGATGACGCCATCTGAATTTGCTGAAAAGTCTGCCGGTTGCCTGAATATGCAGCCAACATGAAGCCGGTTATTCCTGATTATGACTGGAGCATATTCGGGGTCAGGGTCATATGAAGACATTACTAACATCACGGTGTATTAATCAACGGGGAGCAGGTCAGGGCTGCATGGCGAGCGCTACAAAACGGGCTTTCTCTTCGGGAGTATAACGGCGGCGCTTTTGCTCGCCAGTGATCACTTCGATTCTTTGCACAGGACACTCCTTAAACATAGCTCTTTGCCTATGTCTTACTGGTGAAGTGTCCGGTTTAAACGGGGGCTATTACAGGATACTAATAGCCCTTGTTAATTGCACAAAAAATCGGCTATGGCTATAGTGGTCTTTAAGGCTTACCTAGTATGGAGGAATGTAATGCCTCAATCTCAAAAAAATCGAGCTTGGAATCGTGGAGCAAGACTTGCAATCCTTTATAAGCAAATGAAAGTTAATCTCCTGAATCTTGATAAAATTTGCGTAACATTGGCAAAGAAAAATAGAATACCTACATGGATTGGCCATATACCCTTGATTCTGGTTTTTGCCGGCACTCTAGCAGGGCTTTTGACAGTGGGTTTTGTGATCTCCGCATGCCTGATCTTTCTTTTATGTATCACCTTCATTGCAAAAAATGTCAGCTCGTCAGCTCCTGACGATGATGATTCAAGCACAGGCCCCGGTTACAGATATGGTAAAGATGGATATGGTTATTATACGGGTTCTGATGACATTACGTCTGAGAAACTAGATTAAGCGAGGCATTCACGCCTCGCTTAATATGCCATTATAAACGAACACTTTTTTTAACTGAATCTACAGCTGCTCCCCCGGTTTCTTGAGGTTTAGCAACCCCAGTTTTAAGTGCCCCAGAGATTACATCGCCTATTCTTACTCCCGCCCAAGATAATGCTCCTAACCAAACGGCAGGCAGTACAATAAACATCGCTCCCATAACCAGATTCATAATAAGGTCATCGGTACTGTTCTGCAGCCCTGCCATATTAAAGCGGCTGTGAGTGTCTGAACTGTACAACGCGGTTAACAACCAGCTGTCGAGCCAGCGCGCCAGTTCCCACCAGAATGTCAGGAAGTTAAGAGCAAATATCACAAAGGTCAGCGTAATAACGGTTTTGAATTCGTAGGCCGCAAATGCCAGGATCAGCGGCAGCATGACATATATTGCCATCAGCAGGATGGCCTGCACCATTGGCAGCGCCTGCCGCATCGCATCGAACGCCGGGAACGCGGCCAGACTGCCGAGGGCCGTACCGCCAATGGAGGCCACGCGCGCCGCGGCATTATCCAGGGTAAAATCGGCGTTGCCGCCATAGCCGGCATACACGTGACCATTCTGTGAGACCGTCAGGCTTTCCGGGCTGACCAGACGACGGATGACGGCTTCCTGATAGTCACTGTCGTTAAAGCCTGACATTTTCATTGCGGCCGAGATACGCAGCCACATATCGGGGTCGGCCTGGTCCTTCACCCGTGCTTTCAGTCCGGTGTCCGTACTGCTCCACCACTCGCTGCAGGTGGGATAGCCTCCTCTTCCTGTATTGGGCCGGCCGCTGTCCCGGCTGTCGGTCCACGGGAACGCAGCCCGGGGCAGTTTGGACTGCAACGAAGGATAATACCGGCTCAGGAATGTACTGCTGCCAATCCATTCGATATCACGCAGCGTGGTTTTGTCCTTTGTCTGGCCCTGATCCTGTTGCTTCCACAGATACAACGCAACCGAATAGCAGTCGTTGGTGAAGTCCTGCAGTTCCTGCGCCAGCGCTTTGTTGTCGATACGCGTATGCTGCACTTCAAAGCGGATCTGGCGCATGTCAGGGCGGCAGGGAATGGTCGCCACGGCTGCCTGGGTTACCCCTTTTGAGAGTTTATGAATCAGCACCCACCATACCGGTGCTGCAGCCGTCTGGCCGTTGAGACTGGTGACCACGCCGGCATAGCCGCTTTCATCCGGCGCTTTTGGCGTCCACACACCACAGCTCTTTGCCCGGGTTGTGTCGTACTGCATCGTACTGAGGCTGACATTAATCAGCGGTACGCAGCAGGCAATCATCACCAGGAAACCGGCATACAGCGCGTTCTCGATACGGGGCAACGACAGCATCCCCTTGTTGCCTTCATCCTCCCCCTCTTCGCGGACCCTGAGCCAAACCCCCACCACCTTAAACGCCAGCGGCAGGACAAAAAGCCCGGTACTCAGCAGGACATTCCACAGGCCGTTATTGATCACCCAGCCGAGCAGCGTGAGAAAATACTCAAGATAGCTGTTTGTCGTCATCTTCAGGCTCCCGGACCGGTAAACATCGCGTACTCACATAACGCGATAAAAAGTACACTGACCACACTGATGCGCAGCAGTGGTCGCCTGTACGACTCTTGCAAACCCGGCGCATGCCGGATTTTCAAGAGGCCCCACGCAACCAGCGCATACAGCGCCAGTCGCCATATCAGCCAGCCGTAGCGCGTCGACTGCATCCAGCTCCGGAATGCAGCAGCTTCAGTCGGATGTTTCATGGCGGTGTCAGCCACCATCAGTGAGACCACCATGAACAGCGCCATGCAGGCGAGGAAAATGCCGGCACGGGTCAGGACTTTCCTGACAGTCGTTTTTTTACGCATCCTTATTCCCTCATTCAGCCGACTGCGGCGCTGCCATCTGGTTGAAGCGACTGTCGGTATTGTCATCAGACTGGGTCTGCGGGTTGGTTTCGACGCGCTGGTTCTCCCTGTCGATAATGGTCAGCACCGAATTACGTGACAGTTCACGCTTCATCTCCATCTCGTTTTTCAGCGCCGCGATTTCCCGATCCAGCGCCTCAATACGCTGGCCGGCGGTATCAATGGCCTTTGGCTGAGCGGCAGCATTCGGCTCCGACATACCGGTAACCATCATGCGACGCATCAGCAGCGCCGTTTCCACCGTGTCAGACATGGCCAGCTCGCCTGCAAGGCGGGCGGTCAGGGCCGCGTTATCCGGATCACGCTGCAGGGCTTTAATCACGCCGGCCGTCACCGGCAGTCCGCCTGTTTTCAGCTTCGCCAGATTCGCGGCCGTGGGCTTTTCCGTACCGTTGACGAGCCTGACCAGCTGCTCAGCGTTGGCTTTGGTTGCCTCTTCCAGCAGTGGGGCAAAGCCGGTGCCGGCAACGGTCGTACCGGGCTGGTCATCCGCATCACCGCTGGTACATTCGCTCGCGTTGGCACAGGTGCGCATCGAACGATCGCCCAGCACCTTCACGGTCATGGCCGCCGCCTCTTCCGCGCTGCCGAATTTAGAGCATGCGCCACCGTTACAGCTGCTTTCGCCGACAGTCGAATTAGCGGTGACAGGCAGACCGTTCATCATGTTGTAGCCGGCAGCAACAAGGTCATGGGTGACACGGATGGCGGGCTGCCCCGCCCCCCCACGTTTCTGACCGCCAATCCAGTTATTGCCCGACGTGCCGGTGACTTTCCGCCCCGCCTCATCTGCACGAACCGCGTCAGTGTCTCCGCTGTTCACAACAGACTTGTATTCATCCATCATGGCCTGCTGCGTCCAGTTACTGCTGTCGCTGAAGTCCATCATCTTTTTCGCCATGTTCTGGCAGTTGAGCTGCGCCTTGTCGAATGACACATTGGCCTGAAGCACGCCGTTTGTGAGCATGTCATACAGACCGGGGTTGGCCCGCTGAATGACCATCGCCGGCAGACTGGCCACCGCGCCGGTGGCCCCCTGAATCACGTCGCCCATCAGGTTTTTAAAGCCTGATGTGACGCCGTTGAGCTGGTTGCCGACGGTGGTTTTCAGGTCAAAATTGCCGCACATCAGGTCACTGCTCCAGCCGGTATTCAGCCCCAGCTTCTGCATATTGCCGCGCGTGGCCGGCTGGGAAATGACCGAGCCGCCGCCGAGGGTGTAGAACA
Source organism: Citrobacter sp. RHBSTW-00029 (assembly GCF_014104295.1). NCBI lineage: Bacteria > Pseudomonadati > Pseudomonadota > Gammaproteobacteria > Enterobacterales > Enterobacteriaceae > Citrobacter > Citrobacter sp. RHBSTW-00029. The sequence goes on along the minus strand of NZ_JABXRT010000001.1, from coordinate 52,865 downwards.
GTTTGTCTGACACCGCCCCATCCACGGACTTGCCGTAACCGATGGCGCTGTTGTTCACCTGCGGCAGGGACATGCCCAGGATGGTATTGTCATCATCGGCTGCGTGCGCGGCCGGGAGGACGTTCAGCAGGGAGCCGGTCAGCAGCAGGCTTACGCGAGCGGCTGAAAATGAAGGTGTTTTTTTCACGGTTTTCCTCATCAGATATCAGTGCTGCCCAGAAATGTCTGCCCGCGTCGTTTGCAGCAGCTGTAGGGCTGCCAGAACGCAAAGGCTTCGTTGTTGTCGCTCGCGGCGGTGTGGCTCCCGTCCGGGAAGACGGCACATGACTGTGTCATGTGGGGGGCCAGCCGCTGCCATTTGTGATTGCGTGTGCCGGTGTTTTCCTTAACCTCGCCCGGTGGCCAGTACCCGTCATGACGGTTGCCTTTGAGCACCTGATACACATGCGGCTGCCCGGCGCGGGTGATAATGTCTGCGACACGCTGTGCCACCACGGCAGAGGCTTTATCATCATCGGTCTGGCTGACAAACCCCGAACGGGGATAGACGTTGCCCCACATATTTGCTGCGGCCTGACTGCCGATTTCCCGCTGGCCGGGCACAAGCGCCTCCGGATAGAGGGACTCCGGCACGCCCGTGCGCCAGGCCGCCGAATCCAGCGTACTCAGGAAGTAAGGCATTAACGGGGTGGCTGCGGTATCACAGGAATAGCCCGGAATACTGCCGCCAATCAGGGAGGTGGCCGGGTGGCCAATCGCATCGGCATATTTGAAACGGACGGCAGACTTGCGCTGGCCGGGATTTTTCATGTCGGCCGGATTGGCTCCTCCGGCAGAAACACCGGAAAGCCCGCTGGTCACAGCACTCTCTAACCCGCCGGCGGTCTGGCTGACAAACGCCATTTCCTGCCACGGGTTGCCGCCCGGAGCGACATAGGTCGAAACGACTGTCTGAGGAATGAAGTGGGTGACTTTGACCGATGTGCGCACCTTGCAGCCAAAGGGGGTGCAGAACAGCCAGTAACAGATGCCACTCACACGCCAGCTGATACAGTTTTGCGACACGGCGCTGGCAATAATCTGCGCGGTGTTAAGTGCTGCAATAGCTGCCGGCGCGGTTGCCGTACCCAGTACCGTGGCAACCGCCAGCGAGCACACCGTGGTTCTGATGCGGGAAGGTTTTGTATTCACTGACCACCTCCCCGGTTACGCAGGGAAGTGGCCACGGCCACATCCGTGGTGCCGTACACCACATCGCGGTCATCAAATACCACAGCCGGCACTTTTTTGATGCCCAGCTCCCAGGCCCGGACCACCTGCCGATAAGAATCGTTTAGTTGCAGCTGTTTTTGTTGCCAGGCAGGAGACGTCATAATCTGCCTGACCTGTGCTTCGGCCTGCTGCGGGTCTGCAGGCAATTCCCCGAACATGTCGGCCTGCAGCCGGTCAGGACCATCAAGAAGGACCACCGGCACGTCCGGCGGCAGATTTGTCGGCAGATGTTGACTGTCGGTGAAGAAGACCGTGCCGGCCAGTGCGAATGCCGGCAGCAGAGCCGGCAGGAAAACAAGAGGGGTCAGTTTCATGAATCGGGACTCCGTCAGACTGAATCGTCTGTCAGCGTGCCCGCGGCCGTTCATAAAAGCCGCAATAAACTCATTTTCAGAACTCAAAAATTAATCTGCAAGTTTAGAATTTTCCTTTCCCACTGCTTTACCTGTTCTGACTGACCGCTGCGTGCCCAAGCCGTGTGAAAACTGTTTTGGTCGCTTAATCTGAGAAAAACGGGGCTGAAAACTACGCTCATACGTAAAATTTGGCTCAGCTAAACAGTCGAGTAATTACAGATTTTGCGTAGGTGCGCGAACTTCAGTTTTGGGTTAGGGCCCATAGCGCAGTCGGACTGACGGCTCGGTCTGAGGAGGATCCGGGGGCGGACTAAACCGGGCAGTGGCTGAAGTTTTGATGATCAGCAGCAGGCACTTTGGAATGCCCCCGCTTCCGCAGACAGTATCTGTCCTCACGGTGAGGCCTTTTCGAAGGCCTCCGGACTGACGCCTTCCAGGTGACTGTTAAACCCGTGGCGATTCATCCTTTTTGACTTACGCAGCATACACCAGATGGCTGATGCAGAGTTCATGGCAGGGATAATATGTTTAACCTGATAGAGGATCGTAATCCCGGTGAAGTAATACCCATCAAATCATTTATGAAATGTCCGCGCCTCGTGCGGGATGAAAATAAAGTTTAATACTAACTAACGGCAAAAGCCGCCTGGATCGGTGTTTTTTTGTTCGAAAAAGGAGGGGTTATCATCCTAAACCAGAGGCCGGGCGCACCTGCCGGTCGGATCCGTAGAAATAAAGTTTCATACTTAGCGATTAGAAAGCCTTAAAGGCATACTGGTACGCCAACGCTTGGAACTACTTAACCTGCTGTTATGGCGCAGTCAAGCTCCTGGCTGCCGACAATGTTAAACGTTTTCAGACCGCCCCTAAATGTAAAATCAACCATCGCTAAATCTGTTAGGAAGAAGCCCTTGAATCAATCACACAAAGGCTGCTGTAACCCCAGCAGCCATGTTTGCGGCAAATAATCTGAGAGCTCCCGCCCTAGAAATCAGGCGGCTCTCGATCTGAATGCCCACGATTTGCACGGCATCCACCACAGCCTTTTCAAAGACAGTGCACGTCCCTACGGGCTGCGGGGCATCGCTTGGTTGTGCAGGATAGGCTAGTGCCACTAGGTTGCATCCAGTAGCCTTGGAGAAGGCCAGGGCTTCGTAGATGTCAGCTTCACTGATGCGAAGCTGTCCCTTCTCCACGTGGCCCTTGTACTTGGCATCCAGCAGCATCCTGGGCCTTGTTCCATCGAGCTCAATTACACAGTCTGGGTACACTGAAAGCTTGCTCACAGCACCGGTAATCATCCTGATCTTAGTGCCTAAGGGATAGCCCTGTTGGGGCACTACGGCACTGCGACCAAAGCCCAATCGTGCGGCCACCGTTAACAGATCTTCCCACACGCGCCAGGTATTCACTAAGTAACCAGGTGCATGGGCCTGTCCCTGCTTGTAGTTAAGCCCCAGGCCTCCGAGCACATCGATAGACAGCTCATGCAGTGGCTTCCACGCTCGGTGCCGTGCAGGAATGGGGTTTCGACGGTTAGCAGCAACGTTCTGAGGCGAAAGGTCCTCAATCAAACGCACCAGCGAACTTGCGGCTGAAGGGTCACTTACTTCAGGGAGTAACTCCCTGGCCGCTGCCACGATATCCCCGTTCCAACCGTTCTTGCGATCAAAGCGAATGAGCTCTTGCTCAAAGCCATCAGGTGAAGGAAAGATGAGATCCACCGGATCAGGATCCCCATCGATGAAGAAGTCTGCTTCACGCACACTACGATAACTGCGCAGTGGCCGACGTTTACGGGCCTCGTACATGCTCGTGATGGAACGAGCTACTAGCGTAGACAAATCCCTTGGGGTACCACCTGATGCCGATAAGCGTTCGGAAGCCAAGAGCCGCCCATGACGTGAAAGCGTGGAGAGGAAAAAGAAATCTTCGCGCCACGCTGCATCTGTGTCGTCGAGTCCCAAAAACTTGGGAGCAACTTCCAGTTCCAGTGAAGGTGCCAGGCGAATGAGGCCCGCAAAATCGATGGCACGTGTGCCCTTGGCATCCACACTGATAGGGTTGTAGCTAAGCCTTAAGCTCGACGCAATCCGGCTCCCAGCCTCCAATAAAAGGCTGTTGGCCTTCGTGCGATCCACCCCAATCGCTTCAGCAATCGCACGGCTCAGGTCAACGGGTGTACCGTACTCAATAAGGGACAGCCGTGTTCGGGGGTTCACCACGTGCTACCCCCTCGGATTGGCAAATGCCCTGAGAGCTGCGTAGATATTGTTCTCAGCAAAATTCGTGGGCCCTTCAAAACGAAAGCGTAAATCATCCGCAAAAGTTGTCTCGGTGAGCTTGAACGGATTAAAGGCTGGCCCATCCAGCGCATTAAGAGCCGCTGCAATTCCTCGTGTGTCCCCGAAGAATACCTCTTCCACGTGTGCCCGCACCTTCGCCCACCCTACACACAGCGTGCCCAAAGCTTCATTAAGGCCCAATGTTTGCGGCTTCACATCCGACATCAGTACACCATGCCCGATCTGAAACTCGGGACCACGGCCCAGAGCAATTTGCGCGTTTACAGCAATCCAGGCACTCACCGAAGCCTCCAAGGCATCGTTCACGCTGGCAGGTACATCAGGCAATGCATTGACACCCTTGGCACCCAAACCGTAAAACGTCCGCAAAGCCGCCTCATCGGGCTCTAGGCGCATAGGTTCCCAACGACGCAAGAACGCGACATCCAAGGGCTCCACAGACGCATCGGCCTGATTCATCGCAGCCAGGATATAGAGGTCATGGGGCAGTGCGTATTCGATCACATCACCAGAGACGGGATCGAGCATTTCAAAGAACTGCGTTTCAGCAAGTTTGGCCCCATCAGAGGCCAAGCGTTTATCGGACTCAATGGCCACAATGGCACCACCGAACACCTGCACCGCAGGACCTCGGTTGATCTCATCAATGATCAACAGTGCAGCCCCATTGGCACCCTTCGCATGCTCACTGGCACGGTACAGAGTCCCCTTCACGATGGTGAAGTCTGGGTCTCCTGCTGTCTTGTTGACCGCAGGCGTGATGCCCGATAAGAAATCGCGGTACTTGGAGTTTTGGTGGAAGACCGTCCGAAAGACTTTGCGGTCCATCTTGGTGGGTGCAGGAATGTCTTTAACAACCCCAGCAGCAGGGGGAATAGGGATGCCGCCCATGGGATTGAGCTGCGGTGGGCCACCTGCAGGAGCAAGACCAAAGGCTGTTTCAAAGGCCAAAGCAACTTCGGCCAAGAGCTTGGACTTGCCCGTGCCAGGTGCACCAGACACCAGCACGTTGCGCGAACGTGCGAGTAGCTTTAACACCTGTTTGCAGTTTTCACTTACCATTACAGAACCTACGCATGTTCGTGAAGTCGATATAGCCAATTACGGCTCGATTAGCAGCCCGCTGTGCATCCAAACAACTCAATAGCTCTTGAGCAACTGAAGGATCCCAAACGCCTTTAACACGAAGAGTTGCTTCTTCCGCGAAGTGCGGCCAAACCGACTGGTCATGAAGCTGAATCAGAAGCAACAAAACGCGATTCCCAATTCCCCCTGATGGCATTCGGTCCGAATCAAAACATGAAAATTTCGGCACCTGAGAAATCCATCCCTCTCTCGGCCGAGACTTTGTGGGTGACATAAACTCAGCTGCTCTTGATACAACCTGTGTTGAGTCCGGCTCGTTCCAAAAGAAGGTACCTTGATGTACTGCCTTTCCACCCCGGAGAATTTTATTGGGAAATATCAACTCAACAGCTGGCAACACCGCCTCGTAGGGAAATCGAAAGTCTCTTGCCCCCCCTCCAGAATCAGAGTCATTAGACTCCGCATCAGCTTTCCGTCGATCTCCCTCAACAATCTCCTTGTACAGAATTCGAGCAACCTGTCCCGCTCCATTAGCCATGAATTTTGGATCCTTCTTCTATTTCTTCGCCCCCCAGAGCGAACTCAGAGGGTACATAAGCAATCGCCCCCAGCGCGCGTGCCTGCATCGCACGGTGCGACCAAACTGTAGACAGACTTCCTGTGCGTTTTGCCATTGCAGCCAAAACATTATCTCGGGTAATTGTGGACTTGGCCTCACCTGGCAAGCCCACTTGGCCCCGATCCAAAAGCGGGAAGTCTTGGAGCACTAACTCCATGTCCTTCAAATCGAGCCCATAGGCCACGGCCACTTCCGCATCAATCTCCCCACGAAGCTGCGCCATGCGCTCGTAGGTTTCACGAGTAGCCCCCGCACTGTCAAGTGTGCGCAATTCGCGTGCAGCACTCACCAGCCTCTTCCATGGCAAACCATCTTTGGCGAGTTTTGGCATGGGCACGCTTTGCAGCAGGAAGTAATTCACCGTCGTAGTGAGCACACGCCGAAGCATCCAGTCAAAGGCAAAACTGTTAGCGATGGACACCCACACCAGCAGCCGTTCTTCTGATGGGTCTTCAGGGAAAAGGATCGTGGGCACCTTATTGCCACAGACCACCCCAGCAGGAATTAACGAGGCCATGAGCGAACGCTCATTGGTCTGACCCGCAATGTCGCAAAAGCCCACACGCAGCACGTCCGCACGGTGCTGGTTAGCACTGGGCATGTCGGAGAGACGAATCCAAAACTGGGGGGCAAGGCGTGAGTCTCCGATGGCATAAGCCTCCCACAACGCACGGCGACCAGTGCCTGACACGTGGCCTTTTACACCAAAGCGATGCGCCTGCACCATTCGACCTTCCACCAGTGGCAAAGCGCCAGGCGTGGCACGCCCCAGGAACTTAGGACGCTCCTTGGTCATATCAACTTCACGGCAAAACTTCGGGGTCCAGCCATAACCAGGCTCTTCCCACGAAACACCTGCTTCTCCGATCTTTGAGAAGAGCTTCCACTCAGACACGTTACGAACCTCGGGCAGGCTCAAATCGCCCCGAACACCCGCAAGTGCTGCACGCCCAATAGTGGCAGTTCCCGTAATCTCCAATCCCGTAGGGGTGCCCCGCTCATGCATGAGAGTGATGGGCTCACGCTTGCTCTTTTCAGAGCCAGCCTTAGTGAGAGCCACGGCCAGGAACTTAAAGCGTGTGTCGATCGTAAAGAACCGTGCACGGTTATCGATGATCGACATGGACACGCTTTGGCTCGCATCAAAGATTTTCTGCCGCATGGCGCGGGTACCTTGCGAGCGAATGAGCCCACCCGGAATTAGTGCAACCACCACACCCTGCTTTTTGCAGAGTTCAAAAAAGAGGTCCGTGAAAGCAATGTATAGGTCTGGCTCTCCATTACCCAAATCGGGATAGCGAGCCAACAGGCGACGAGAGTAGTTCGCTACCTCATTGCGCTGCTGGGCAAACAGATCCTCATCAAGCCCATGAATTTGGGCCCCGTAGTGGCGCTTGGTGCCTGAGGACTTCAAGAATTCGTGCCGTGAGAGCTTGACCTTTTCCCATGGTGGATTGCCGATCACCGCATCAAACCCCTCAGGGACCATGGCAGTCCAAACCTTGCGATCAGCCATCAAGCTATCGCCACAGTACCAACGGGCACGCATAGCCTTAAGAGTCGATACATCATCAGTGAACGAAGCAAGCGCAAGCAGTGCCGCACGCAAAGAGTTGCCAGAAAGATCCGCTGCATACACACCGTGAGCCAACCAATGCGCCGTCTTGGCTCTATCCATACCACACACTGCGTGAGTCAGCGCTGCTAGCAAAATTCCTGCACCGCAGGCAGGATCAATCACCTTGCTCTTGTGTGTGAGCTTGGGGGCTGCGAGCTGCGCCAGTCGTGTAGCCAGGCGAAAATCCGTATGGTAGGCGCCCGTGCTTTTTCGATCCTGCTCATGCAAGACCTCACGCGCCAAGACACTCAGTGCCAAAGCAGGGTGAATAGGTGAACGCTCGATGGCACTTGCTACAGGTACCGCAAGCTCCAAAAGATCTGATGCTGCGCGCTTGCTCTTGACTCCAAAAGCCTCATGAAACGCCGTTAGGTCAAACCCGCCAAAACGCGCTGATGCTGCCTCCAAAACTTGAAGCCGAAGCTCAAAGCTGGTTTCCCCTCCCACAGCCTGAGTGAGTGCCGCTTCTGCTGGGGCCAGGTACTCTGATTCAACAGGCCGAGGAGAACTCATGCATAGCTCCTCACGAGAACGGGTTTGATAGCTTTAACTGTTTTTGACTGGGCTTGGGGAAGCTGTGCCATGGACCGTTTCACGACCACCAAAAACTCATTCACATCGGACGCCGAGCTACTGGCTGCCTTGTTTGGCCGGTATCGACCAATGGCGCCCAAAGGGTACATTGTGGACGAGCCGATCTTAGAAAGCTCAGCCTTCATGTCCTGCATGCAGATGTGCCCTTCACTACTGTACGAGAGCAGTACCCTTTGAGCCTTCAAGCCATGAACCAGACGCGAGAGTGTTTTGAGAGCACGGCTCTTGTAGCAAAAGTCAGAAGCCAAGGCCTTCCATGGACGAAGTCCCGCAACCCCCTCCACCACAGGCTCATCGCCAAGAGCCACCGTTTCAAGGATGTGGTAATAGCTCGCGTATTGACGCTTGGTGTACGGGGGGTCCAAATACACGAGGTCGTGTGCAACATTCGGAACGTCGAACACATCACCCACGCTAGCCTCAACACACACTCCAGTTTCTTTGAGATCACGGCAACGCATGGCAATCTTGTTTTGAGATTGGCTTGTCCATTTGGAGAGGAAGCAGCCAAAAGTGCCCGCAATGTTGGCAACGCGGTTCAGTGCACTAAAGAGATCGGCAATCAATAGCCTCTCCTCAATTTCGTCAATATATCCGGCACCTTTCCACTCAACAATCAAGCAGCGCATAGCGTCTATCTTAGCTGCATTTTCTTCGGTGAAGTACCTACGCTCAATTCCACACGTATCGATCGAAGCGGGGCTATAAGTGCGCCACATAAAATCATGCAATGGCTTAACTGCGTTTAGCTTGCTAACAGCACCAGAGTACCCACCAAGTTTTTTGAAGGTCACCTGATCATGGCTGATAAGACGTGCCCCAGCAGAGATAACAGCTGAGTGCAAGCTATCATTAATCCGCACATTCCAACCATGCTCCGCAGCAGCCTCAGCTACAGCTCCAGTTCCACAAAAAGCATCCACAAAAAACGCGCCCTTTCTAGGCGGCCCAATGTGGGATGCTATCTTGTCGACGAGTCTAGATTTGGAGCCAATATAGCGAAAAGTCATATAGAAACCCCTACGTTTTTTTTACGGCCAGTTACTGCTCGACCCTGACCAAGTTCTTGGCTGGCTTCTGGGCTTTGCAACACAATGCCTTTGTGGTCGCAATAGTCACAAAGGAGTACCTCAAGCATATTCACCATGCTCCGCTGCTCATGCTCCGCTGCCTTCTTTAAGGCCTGTTTGAACTTTCTGGAAACTCTTAGATTTAAGGTCTCACTTTTGAGGTCAGTGAATCGCATGAAAACGCCCCGCATATGTCTGTGCAATTGCGTTATTGTATATGCACACATACTGAATAGATACACTATGACAGCGATTCTTAACCTTACGTACAATGCAGCACTTTTCACTCGCGGACCAGACGGCATCCTTCATGGTTTCTCCTACTCCGAAGGCGAGCTATAGGGAATCCTGACTGCTTAGCAATACATTTATCCAATTTTCGACGTATCTCGAGTCTTAATGTGCCAGCCATAACAAAGCCAACGTCCTAGTTGATATCATCAACATAGCGCACGTTGGCTTAGGGTGAAACTCTATTTTCAAGGAGGAAACTTTATTTTCATCCCACACCTCGCGCGTTACCGTTTTACTAAAACTCGCCAGTCATAAAAAAACCGGCCCCAGCGGCCGGCATCAAAAAAGCATTCTGTTCTTTTTGTTATCATGCTCCTGGTGAAGACAAGTTTTCGTTTTAAACGTCCAGCCCGTTAATCCACAGCATCAGATACGCCAGGTCGGCCGAATCCGGCACCGTGATATACCAGCGCGGATGCGCATACTCCTCTTCCTGCGGCCAGCTCGTCTGTCCCGTCACGGTGATAAGGATGTTCACCGCCTGCTTCAGCTTTCCCTCAAGATAGATGGCCACGCTGCTGCTGAGTCCCACCCGGTGCGGGTGACAGGTCATTCTGACCGGACCGGTCAGGCGCTGCCTGAGCATTGCCCGCAGCCTCACCAGGTGCTGATGGGTCGCCGGGAGCACACCGGGCTCCCCCTGAGGCGACAGGGTGAACAGGGCTGAGCCACTGTGCTCATGAATAGTGGGTTCAGGGTACTTCAGTGTCATCATACCGTGGCAGGCTCCTGTTGTTTTTCCGTCAGACCGCGCAGACGGTCCAGATTCTGCGCGACGCGTTTTGCCGCCTCCAGTTCGCTGCAGTGAAATTCATTCATCAGCGCCCGGCGTTCGGCTTTCTCTTCTTTTTCCGTCATGCCCAGTGCCAGGAAGAGACTGGGCGGCACGGCACGAAACAGCGCTTCGATCCGTTTCGCCAGCACCACGCCTTCCGTATAACACCCCGACAGTTTACTGGCGGAAAGCAGCACCGATTCCTGCTCCGGCGTGAGCGCGCGAAAACGGCTGATATCTTTGACCTCTTCCGGAGGCATGGTCAGACAAATCCACCATTCCGCCATGTTAAGCATCTTTTCGGCAATGTCTGGGTAATCCTTAAGATTCTGGGTGGCCAGCCACAACCAGGCCCCGAGCTTACGCCACATCTTGACCACCTTGGTCATGTACGGCGACAGCAGCGGATTAACCGTCACGATATGCGCCTCATCCACCGTGAAGACAATATCCCGGCCCAGGAACTGGTCACGCTCCGCGATGTTGTTAATCATGTTGGTCATCGAGACCATGGTCAGGGCCATCTGCGCCTCGTAGCCCTCACGCGCCAGATGCCCCAGGTCGACCAGCGTCACGTCCGCTTCCGGCCACAGCTCCCCTTCACGGTTGAACAGCTCCGCTTCAAAGCTCCCGGCCTGAGTGAACATGCCCAGGGATTCCGCCATTTCCGCCGCTTTCGCCTTGCGCTGGGCATTGCGGACATTGATGACGCCCTCATCGTTGTCAGAGGCAATGTCGTACAGCGCCTTCTGCAGGTCAGACGGCAGCATCTGCCGCCCTTCCTTATACGTGGCATGTGCCGCCATCAGCAGCGCCTCACGTATCATCGCCCTGTCGGCACGCTTAAGGTCAGCCTCTTCTTTCGGGTCACCGCCGGTGATCATCATGCGCGCGGAGATTTCCATTTCACCGAGAACGTCACGCTTGTCATCCTCGCCATCGTCGTCCGTGTCGATATCCGGCAGGTCGCTCTCATCAACGGCCTGGGCGGCCAGGCCTTCTTCCACCAGTTTGTGAGCATCAGCAAACGGCGGCAGACTGACGCCGCTCCCGGGTTTGACGCTGATTTTATTCACCGTCAGCCCGAGGCTGTCAAAGAAGTCGGCCAGCAGGCCGAACGAATTCCCGGCCTCCGCAATAAACAGCCGCGGACGATGGACGGCCATCAGCTGGGAGAGCGCGGCACACAGCGTGGCCGACTTGCCCGCCCCGGTCGGGCCGAACAACAGCAGATGCGCGTTCTGGGTGCGGTCGAGCTTGTTGAGCGGATCGAATGTCAGGGTATCCCCGCCGCGGTTGAAAAAGCTGAAGCCGGGGTGCCCCGTGCCGGTTTCCCGCCCGGTTACCGGCAAAAGTCCTGCCAGGTGCTGAACCCATGTCAGACGGGTATACCAGTGTTTTCTGTCGCTGTCCGGGTTAAAGCACATCGGCAGCGCCCGCAGCCAGCTGTTCAGCGGACCTTCTTCAAACTCCGGCCGTACCGGCTGCAGACCGGCCCCGAGCAATACGGTGGACAGCTCCAGCCGCTTGCGCTTCAGGCTGGTCATGTCGTCGCCGCGCAGCAGGAAGGTGATCCCCGCCCGGTACAGCTTGTGCCGGTTGCCCAGATACTCTTTGACCGTCTTCACATCCTGGCGGACGCGGCCCGACTCGGTATTCTCACCGACCGCATTTTTCGACAGCCGGTTAAACTGCTCTTCAAGCCGGTCCTGGGGCTGTACCACCACGGTCATGCACACCATGGTCCCTTCCGGAAACATATCCATCAGGGCATTAATTTTCTTTTCACCCCGGCTTTTCTCGCCGGTCAGGGTGCCCGGCTCCGGCGGTGTACGCAGTTTTTCCACCGCCACCGCGCAGTGCGGCTTGTTGTCAATCCACCACACGCCGTTTTCCGGGTCTGAAACCGGCGGCGTGAACCACAGGGTTTCGGCAAAATCATTGCTGACCGGCACGGTGCCTTCAGGTGTCTCGCGCGGGTCTGCGTAAGCAGCCTGCCGATAGAGCGTGGTTTTCTCCACCCAGTCCGGTGACGGATTGAACAGCCGCAGCAGCCAGCCATGCACCTGCAGGCCGTTCTGCCGGGTGCAGCGGATCCCCGCCCCGCCCAGGGCATTAACGACCCGGTCGCACACCTGATTGAGCATCGCCACCGGCGGCATCGGATCCCGGCTTTTACCAAGCCAGCGATAAACAACCATCCGGGTGCGGCGCTGCTGCCCGCGCCACGGCTGGCCGGTAATCAGCGAGTCAGTAAAAAGTCCCTCAGGCCGGGAGATACTGCGGATATGGCGCTCCATTTCACCCAGCCAGGCGTCGGTAAACGCCGTGCGCTGTGCATGTGGTTTGACATACCCGCGCAGCCTGTCCAGGTACGCGTCAGTGTCGTCCTCGTCCTGGCAGAAGAACTGCACGACCCAGGGATTCACGTCATGTTCATCAAAGCTGTCCTGAAGTGCATCCTCAACCGAGTCCCGGATCTGTTCCAGGCGCTCTTCGGTTCGCCCTTCGGTCGCCACCGGTGTCACATCATAAACGGCCCCCACCGACACGCCGTCATCGAGCAGGAGACACTGCTCTTCATCGAGAAATTCTGCCCAGGGCAAAAAGTCAATGATGGACGGATTGGCGTGATAAACCTTCTCCTCATCCTGGCGCGTCATTTTCCCGGGGCGCTTCAGAGGTTGCCGGCCCTTCACGGCCGCGGTCAGGGTTTCATCTGCCTGAACGGACTGGCCGTCATCAACCGGCGTCTGCCGGTCGGTGGATTTATTACGCGTAAACAGTGAAAGCATTACAGGGCCTCCGTGCGCTCGCCAGGCATGGCATACTGCGTCTGGCTGTAGAACGGGAACACAGTGCTGTAACCCGGCACCGGCGTGTTACCGTCTGCCAGATGGGGATACAGGTACATCACCATGTCGGGGTTGGGCAGCCGGGGAAACTGCTGGGTGATTTCGCTTTCCTGAGTACGGCTGTAGCTGCGGTCGGCCTGCGCGTCCGCCTGCGTTTCGCTGCCAGTCAGCGGGCGTCGCAGCGTGTCGCGGACCGCCGCAGACTGGCGGGAAGTACTGCCGCCACCGTCCGCCCCGTTCCACAGTTCCAGCATGGTGTTATCGCCCGCCGGCAGCATTTCCTCTTTGGAGGTTGAGCAGCCGCTGAGCATCACACAGCTCAGGGCCAGAATGAAAACCGTTCTGTACATTACCGGTATCTCCTTTGTGAGGCGGCCGGATCGTAACCGCCGCAGATAAAAACGAACGCACTGACATTCAGCAGGTGCCCCAGCTCCCGTAATGTCATACGCGGGCAGTAAAGCCGGCGCGGGATTTTCGGGCTGCGCCACGAAACGGCACACTCCCGGGCACTGAGCGGCAGGGAGAACCTGCCGATATCCAGTAAAAGCTGGCCATCGCGCCAGCGCAGTAAAGGTGCGCCGGCAGGCAACAGCGCTACGGGTCGCAGCAACAGAACCGCAGAAGACGCAGGGATCACGTCAATATGCCAGCCTGCCCCGTCGCTGAACGTCCAGCACACGGATGAAAGAGGGAAAAACGTTATCTGTCCCGCCATGGCCGTGTACTCAGTCCAGTCCGCCGTTGTCACTGATGCCACCCGGCAGGGTGAAGTCGTAGCGCACCTTACGGCCCTTATCTTCATAATCAATGGCCAGCTGACGGGTGATATGCACGGCGAGACGGGCACCAGGCGGCACATAAATGGCATCAAACGTCATCCCGTAACGCTGTTTGATCCAGTCGGTGGTTTCAGACATGCCGCCGGAAATGGCTTTCCCCAGCGCCGCCTGTCCGGCGTCGCCGGTCATGGTGGCGGAAATGCCATTCACGTTATTCTGTGTGGTGTACTGCCCCTGGCTCATCGCTTCACCCGCCGCACCGGCAGCCGACAGGCCAAAAATGGTGGGCAGATAGGTGGAGGCATTGGACTTACGTTCGCCGCCAATGCACGGGATCCCGTTTTCATCCGAAATCCAGCCGATACCGCCACTGGTGCCGGTATCCTGTTTAGCCTGAGCGTTATTATTTTGCCCGCTGGCGTTGTTACTGGCGTCGGGTCTGGGGAGGGTGCGTACCGTACCGTCGGAAAAGACAAAGGTGACGCTGTTAACCTGCCCGCGCACACAGGACAGTGTCCAGTCTCCGCTGGCCGTCCCGGAAACAATCGCCCCTTCGACGTCCGGTAACTCGATGCCGTTCGCCGTCAGGTTATCCTTACCGATAAGCACCTTAAACGGATAAGGATCGGTCACGGTGCCGTTGATGGGCACACGGCCAAGCAGTGCCGTCATGGCGCGGCTGCCGACCAGCGTGGAATTTTCCGGCAGCGTGTAAACCGGCTCTGCGCTCTCTTCCGCCCCTTTTTCATTCGTACGTCCCTTCACTTTCTCCTCATAGGCCGCTTTCTGTCGGGTCAGCTCATTTTCACCCAGAAAAGAAGTCGGGAACTGAGGAGATGCCTTGCCGCTGGCCGCGTCCCGCGGGTCCGTCTCTTTCTGGTCCGTCGGCGCGACCCACATCATGCCGTCGCTGCCCTGAGAAGCCGCCCCCCCGGTACTGCTGCCCATGCCGTCCAGGCCCAGCCCCAGCGGGATATCGCTGTCCGCCGTTTTTTTCTCGGTGTCAGGCTTTTTGAGTTTGTCGGTCAGCTCCTGGATTTTCGCCGTCAGGCTCAGTTGTTCGTTCTGAAGCTGCGCCTGCCGCTTGTCGTACTGCTCGCGCAGACCATTAACGGCCTCATTCACCTGTCCTGAAACGTCCTGATTGCGTCGGCGCAACCGCTCGTTTTCTTTCACCAAATCCGCGTTCTGCTTATCCAGCGTTTTCTGGCGGTCACGCACATCGTTCAGCCGGCCGATAAGCGTGCGCAGGGTGTCCTCCGGCGTGTCGCCTTCCACACCCAGCGCCTTCAGTTCATCCGGCGAGAGATTATGCAGGGGGCCGCCGCTTTGTTTTGCCTGAGATTGTTCTGCCGGTTCGTTTTTGCAGCTTTTGAGCCCCACGGCCAGCCCGGCAATCACCACGGCCGGCACGATAATTTTCACCAGGGCATTAGATTTAATCTGCATGGCGGGCCTCCTGTTTTACCGTGCGGGCCGCTTTACGCAGCGCAGACGGCTCAGCAATAAATGCGCTCTCCGGACGACCGGCGGTCACCACATACACCGTGGTGGTGTCTTCCGGCGTGCCGGCAGGACCGACCCAGCGGTGCTGGAAGGTGGCGGACACAAACTGTCCCTGCAGCGAGCGTGGATCCAGAACGACCTTACGGCTGCCGGTGTTCGTGAGCCTGAGTGCCACCACGCTGCGGTTTGCCACACCCCAGCCAGCCAGCGGCGTGACCGTTAATGGTTCAGAGGGATACAGCGTGCTGACACGTCGGGGCAGATGAGGATTGACCGGATGAATACCCGGGACCGCCTCGACCGTACGTGCCGGAGCATAAAGGCTCTGAGCGGCATAGCGGGTCAGCAGCACCGGGATGGGGGCGCTGTAGCGGATTTTTTTACGCTTTGCCTGAGTACCATCATCGCTGCCGGTGGGAGCAGATGAGCCTGATCCGGAAGCAGCCCGGTCTGCACCACCTGGCTGACCGGCCGCATCGCCGGCGTGACTCAGCGTGCTGACATCACCGCTGTAGACCAGCCGCACCGGCTCAGTCGGCCCTTTTTCACCAGCGGCGATATCAAACAGCAGAACCTCGCCGCTTTCCACATCCTGCAGCTGCACCCGCGTCTGCGGAAAGGCGCTGTCGGCTTTCAGGTAGACGGCTCCCCCGGTGCTCTGCACCCGGAGTTTACCGTTAAGCGCCGGCGGAAAACCGACGCGGACGTTTTTGTCCACAAAGACCACCCGCTCCTGCCCCACCTTCAGGGGGATCTGCAGCGGAATACGCTCCCATTTCATCAGCTCATCTGCGCCGGCAGGACGTGATACCAGCATTGCCAGGGGCAGCAGGGCGAAGGACAGCGCCATCAGCCCGGCGCGGTAGTGGGGGTTTTTACTCATCACTGAAACACTCCTGACTTCTCCGGTTTAGGTGCAGGCGGTGCCGCCTCCAGACGCTGGGGCACACCGGCATAACAGTCCAGCGCCAGACCGAACGGGTTGCGCTCCGCATCACCTTCCCAGCGCACCACTTTAAGCGGGTAACGTACCAGGGCGCGTTTGACCGGCTCGGCATGGAAATATTCGTCGGCCACCACGTCCAGGCGGGCAATCCAGTGATCGCGATCCTGTACGGTCACGCTCTGTGACTGGTAACCGCGACCGGGCACTTCATACACCACGCGCACGCGGTCGGTGAGCTCCCCGGCGTCACCGCGTTTCTTTGCATCCGCTTTCAGGAAATCCTGACAGGACGGCGTCAGATACGGCGACAGCGCATTGATTTTGCCGGAATAATCCACCTCGCCGTTTTTCGGCCAGGCATTGAGCTGCTGAAAAATGTAGAACGCAAAGGAGTAGACCGTCGGGGGTGGCACTTCCCACCAGGGCCGCGTGCTGCCGGTACGTAAATCCGGCGGGTTATGCACGGTCAGCTTGCTGGGCGCCAGCATCCAGCCGGCACAGGTGAATAAAAGGAAAAAGGCGAGCACGGCGCAGGCGATGCGCAGCGTCTGAATATGCTGGTCGCGGTCTTTTACCGCATGGCGAAAACGGCTCATGAGGCTCTCCTGTTACGTTTCACTGACCAGCCCCGGGCATCCACTATCAGTTTCGGATTGCCCATCCCCAGCCGGCGTTTTTTCGTCTCCAGTCGCTGCCAGAGCCAGTTCTCAGGCTTACCGCGCTTGAGCCTGGCCATCCAGCGGCCGCCGAACCAGACGAGCAGCAGCGGCATGACCAGCAGGCCGGTGGGAACAACAACCCAGCCGGCAAGCGGGATAAACGGCAGTGACAGGAGCAGACCCGCACCCGCGCCGGCAAGGGCTGCCAGCCCCATCTCATGGGTGGTAAACCCGCGAAACACCACGGGCTCACTGTTGAGACGGTCAGGTAAAAAACGAATGGTCTGCATCGTCGCAGGCTCCTACAACAGAATGTCGGCAGACTTGCCGAGCAGCCAGATAACGGCAACCAGCAGCACCACACCCACCACCACAATGGCCCCGAATTTGGTCCAGGTGGCTTTCTCATTGCGGACTTCGGTGAAGGTGTGCAGGGCGGCAATGGCAACGTTGATAAAGGCAACGGCCGCCACGACCAGCCCCCCGATAACAATGCCGTCCTGCAGGTAGCCCTTGATTTGTCCCGACAGCCCGCTTCCGCCTCCGGACTCAGGCGCTTCAACGCTTGGCAAATCCGCAAAGGCCGGTTTGCAGGTGAGCCAGCCCAGCAGGGCAAGCGTACCGGCGCGGGTCAGCGTACGACTGCCGAAACGGCGCAGGCGGGCAACAACAGACTCAGAATGGTGCATGGGATTCATCTCCTGACTTAACGTTTTGAATGAGTTAACTGGCAAACATCCAGATACACACAAGCAACAGCAGCACGGTGCGGACGGCAAAACGCCCCAGGGCCGCGTCACGCACTTTGGTGTTACTCCAGCCGGTCCAGACATCCGACAGCGCCCACGCGGCCCATAAAAAAAGAAACGCCAGCAGTGCCCCGATGCAGAGCAGATGAAGGATGTTCACATCAAGACTGCCGGAGCCGGCTTTAAACGCGTTCGTTTGTTCGGATGTCATGGGCATCAGGGCCGCTCCCGCCGGTAATTACCGGCCACAAAAGACGGGTCACGCGGTTGCGCGCGGGAGGGCTCCAGATAGCGGTCAATGCCGCTGCGGATGGTGTTGAGATCGGATGTGGCCTGACGGTAATCAAAGAAAAAGCGGCCACGGTCAGCCGGGTCGGCCTGTGCAACCGCCACGCGGGCCCGTTCAAGCGACGCCTGAACCTGGTCCAGCTGACGCTGAACAGACGCAAGCTCGTCTTTCTCGGATGCCTGTGCAGCAGCTGATGCCAGAAAGGTCAGCAATACCAGGCCAGTGATGCCCGGGACACGACGGTTGCGCCGCATGGCCGGACGATGTGAGTTCATACGCACCTCCAGAAGGATTAAGGGGTGCGGACAGGATGCGGAAGAGGGAGCGTCGGGTCAGCGATAAACCCTAAACAGGAATTTCAAAATTAATTGCAGGTCTGTGCCGGTGGCAGGTTTAGCTGTAAATAAAGGTTCATTGTGATATTAAGAAAACTCAACGGTAAACAGAGGGAAAATGAAAATGATGAAGACTGTTCTGAAGGCCACGTTAATCACTGCACTGATTACCGGCCCTGTTCTTGCGGCCGACGGTACTGGCAAAGTCCAACTTTCAGACCTGCATTTCGCCACAGCAGCAAATGGTTTGCAGCAAATTGAAGGCACGGGAACAAACGTGTCAGGTGGGCCTGTGAAGACTGTAATTGTCAAATTCAACTTGCTTCAGAATGGGGCAGTAATAGGAAATACGGCAGCGATGGCTGAAAATCTGGAGCCGGGTCAGCAATGGAAGCTACAGGCCCCCTACGACAGCATAACCAACAAGCCAGACAGCTTCAAAGTGACAGAACTGACGGTATTTAATAACTGACACTGACGCGCCAGTAACGGTCGTTTCATGGCTTGTCTGCTGACGGCAGGCGCGCAAAACAAGTTTTGCACGCCTCCGTCCAGCCCTGATTTAAAGATACTTCTTGAACGACGCAGTGGTCACCGTTACGGCGATCCCCAGCAGAACAGCCGCCGGCAACAACAGCAGATTGGGGTAGACTGCCGTGGGCCAGGAAAGGTACAGCATGGCGGGCACCACAGCGGCCGGTTTGACCAGCTTCTTGGCATGATGATAGACAAACGAACTTTCATACCCCGCGCCGTACCGCCGCAGATCACGCCGCCCCAGCCCCTCAACCAGCGCCACCACCACGACCAGCACAAACAACGGCACGGACAGCACCAGGATGGTGACGCGTACCAGGGTGATAATGCTGATCCATACCGTGGCCAGCAGGTATTCACGCAGGTAGCCGGCAAGCCAGCCGCTCCAGCTGTTGATTTCCCGGGTGACGGCATTGTCACTGTGCATCTGGTGTGCATACTGCTGCCGGACCCAGTCCAGGAAGCCACTGTCCACAAAGGCCCACTGATAGGCGGTGCTCACCCAGCGCACAACCGTCACCGATGGTTCAGACAGCAGCAGGCTGCGGGTGAACTCTGTGGACAGCCACCCCAGCTCGGTGTTCATGACCGCTTCACTGTGCGCCGCCCCGGCTTCCGGCCAGAAGAAGGCGATGCCGATATATTCAATCAGCAGGCTCAGCAGCAGCGAGGACAGCACCACGCCCACCAGGGCCCATGGCCAGCCCCAGAGCAGATTATACAGAATGCCGTGCTTGCGTTCCGGCAGCGTCTGCTGCTGTGGGGGACGTTTTACCTCAGCCATTCGCCCCTCCTGTGACCGGCACGTTCAGGGCCGGACCGTCCCGCCACCAGGATTCGCCGCTGTGATAGCTGCGCCGCATCTCCTCCGCTATTTTCTCAATACTTTCCGGCATCAGCACATCATCAGCATCCCCGGCAGGCAGCGGCATGCGGATTTTCCACAGTTGCCCGCCTTCCAGCAGGGCAAACGCCTGCCCTTTTGGCAGCGTCACGATATCGGCCGGCTCCAGCAGCGGGACTTTTACCGTCCCGACGCGGTCCTGGGTGCTTGAGGTGAAGTCCTGGTCTGCATTGACATCCGCCGTGTCCTGGTGCCCGGAGACCAGCGTTTTGGTGTAAATCTCCACCTGCGGCAGCTGCGTGGTCAGCAGCTCGGCGGTGCGGTTCTCCCTGACGCGCAGCATAATCAGGTTGTTAAAGTTACCCTGTACCTGGGCCGTCTTGGCCGCATTCCCGATGCGTGCCTCAATATCAGAAGACGTCTGGGTATAGGCTGTCACCTGCATGCCGGCACCGCCCCCTTTGTTGATGAGAGGAATAAACTCATCCCCCATCAGCTCGTTAAACTCATCGCAGTGCAGGTTAATCAGGGACTTCCCTTCTTTCCCGCCCGGCAGGCCAGCATTGATACCGTGTTTATAAATGTGCCCGGCCACACTCACCAGATCGGCGAACATGGAGTTACCGACCGCGCTCGCCACTTCACTGTCACTGAGCGCATCGAGCCCCACATACACCACGGCTTTTTTACGGATGATCTGTTCCCAGTCAAAAATCGGCCGCGTGTCGTCAATGTCCTGATAATCCGGCGACAGCAGCTCGGCGGTCTTGCCGGTGGTCAGTTTTTCCAGCAGCGGCAGCAGCGACGCCACGATTTTGTCAAAGTAAGTACGGTCATAACGTACCGCTGACCGCAGCCCGTCAAGGATGGGATCATAGAGTTTTTTACCCTCTTCTGAACTCAGGGCAACCTCAATGGCCCAGATACGTAAGGCATCCGGCTGACCCTGCATGTTACGGGGCACGTCGTCCTCTCCCAGCACCTGCTGATTATTCTCAATCTGCGTCTGCAGAGCCGGCAGCTGCGCCTGGATGATTTTTTCCGCATAGCGGATATAGAGATCGGCGATATTGTTCACGTAGCGCATGATCAGCGTGTAGTCAGGGCGCTCACCCAGGGCGACCAGCGCACGGGCGATGATGTTGACGAACCGCCAGGCAAATTCGCGGAATGCCGCGCTGTTCCCCTCACCCGACAGCTGACCGGCCACGCGGGACGCCACCTCTGACACGCGACCAAAACGCCCGACGGCATTATAACGGGCTGAAATTTCAGGCCAGCCAAGATGAAAAATATACAGCTCGTCCCCGCGTCCGGCCCGGTGGGCCTCTGCCCAGACACGTTTCATCAGGTCTGCGTCGCCTTTCGGATCAAACACGATGGTGACTTCACCCCGCCGGATATCCTGGGTGACTAGCAGCTCTGCCAGCCGGGTCTTCCCGACGCGCGTGGTGCCGTACACCACCGTATGGCCAACGCGCTCCCCCAGAGCCAGGGTGACGTCTTTTTCGTCGGGCTCGATGCCGTGCAGCGCCGGATTGCCGCCCACCGGTGGTAACGGCCGCACCGGGTTCAGCGGCGTATCGGCACTCAGCAGCTTACCCAGCCAGGGCAGACGGTGCTCTGTCATCATTTCGAGCTGACGCGCCCCCAGGTAAAAGCGGTTTGGCTGCAGGTAACGGGCCACTTCAGGGCGCAGCGTATCCTGCAGCCGCTGGGTGTGTTTTTGCGTCCAGCGGAACCCCCGGCCTAGAAACAGGCGACGATGACTGACGGGGATCTGTTTAGTACTCATGACATAGCGCGTCAGGCGGCGGAGATTCCGGCGGTAGCGAATAATCTTCATCCCCTGATGCGTGCGGGTGACGGCCAGCGCCGCAAACCCGGCTGCGGTGACATAGCTGACAGTCGGAGCCAGAGCGACAGCCCAGGGTGCCTGCACACAGACATACGCCGCCATGCCCGATACCACGGCGGTATTCAGCTCAACGGCCGGACGCAGCAGGGCCTCAATGACGTAACGGTTACTCATCGTCTGCCTCCTTTATAATTTTACCGTCGGCCATACGGATATACGTTCCCCTCCCGGCACCGGCTTCCCTGCAGGAAAGGGAGTGGTAACGCAGGGCATCCGCCAGTAAGCGCCAGAGCACATACAGAACATTCGACAGGATGAAAAAAATGATCCATACGGCCCGCAATGACAGCAGGTAATTGTTCGCCGCGGTTTCTGTGGAGACGGCAGTGACGGTACAGGCTGCCGGCTTTGCCTCAGGCGGAGCCGCATTATCAGGCACCGGGCATTCCTCCCACATGTAATGTCCGGGCGGCGCGGTGCGCCATGCCGTTGCCTCCTTCTGCAACTGGTCGTTCAGGTCACTGACCGGATGGCCGAAAACAAGCCAGGCGAGCAGGCAGACACCGCCGAAAGCGGCAGGCACGAAAACGGCATGACGGAATAAACAGAACACAAGCCACAAAGCGTAGCGCAGGCTGTTCAGGATGATGTGCATAAAAGATTCCTCAGAGATACTGCCGGACGTCCTGCCCGGCGAGAATGGCCAGCAGGCGTTGCCCGCTGATGATGCGCAGGCGCGGTGACGCCATATGAAGGGTGCGGCTCATTTTTCCGGTACGGCCCGTGTGGATAAAGAGCCCCCGGCGGCCGGAGTGCAGGAGAAGTCGGTCGAAGTCCTCAACATGTGCGGGGGAAACAGCACGACTGTACCGTTTGGCCTGGATAAGCCAGTGCTCGCCGTCGATGATGACCTGGCCATCAAGGCCGCCGTCACCGCTGTAGGAGGCATTGCGCACCACGGTTAGCCCCTGACGTTCAAAGGCAGACAGCAACAGCTCTTCAAAGACATAGGGGCTGATTTTGCGCAGATAGGTCAGACGCTGCCCGTCTCCCGGCAGGAGGGTCAGTTTATTCAGTACCCGCCCCGCCGTTGCCCGGTATCGCCGGTGACGGCGGGTGCTGGCTTTCTCACGCCAGCGCAGGTTCAGAAAGGCCATCACCACCAGGAAAAGGACTATCAGTATGACCGCCCCATAAGGGTGTGCCATCAGCAGACCGTTGATATCTGGCGTGCTCATTACGGCTTAAACTGCTGCGTCAGGCCGGTATCGGTGATGAGTACCGGATAATGCTCAATCTGCAGGCGACGGGCCAGCTCGCTGCCGGAAGCCGGGGCCAGGCTGACACCGGGTGCCAGTTCGCGCAGCTCGCGCACGGTATCCATGTCTGTGACGTTGACTATCATCCCGGCCGCATGCTGTTCAGCCAGCGCGCCGGCATTGGCTTTCAGCCATTCACGGGACAGAGCATCATCCCCGATCAGAAACAACGCCCCGATGCCGGGCAACTGCAGCGGCCGGTCTGCTGTATTCCCCGGGCTCAGTTCAGGTGTGTTAACGGGTAACATACCCGCCATCCCGTCAGCCAGCGGAACACCGTGGTCCGGCTGGCGTGAAGGCTGTACGTCACTGACGCCGGGCATGCCGGGCTGTTTATTAACGGCCTCAAAATACGGCGCAGCATCTTCACCGCCCAGATCAGCAATCACATTCAGTTCAGCATGGCCGGTCAGGGGAAGGAGGGTAAACAGCAGTAAGGACAGCGTTTTCATCAGGGTTATCTCCCGGGTTCAGTCCAGACGAAGCCTGGATCGGGGGTGAGCGCAGCAACCGAGCGGGGCGCTTCAGCTGCCGGCGCAGAAATGCGGGGTGCAGGGCTGATTTTTGCCAGATGCCCTCTCACAATGGCGCGGTAACGTGCAGCAGGCTGACCACCTGCGGGATGGTGGTAGCAGCCGGCCGCATCCAGCCAGCTGCCTGGCTTACGCGCCCAGCACTCACGCAGAATGGTGGCGGCGGCGTTCAGGTTGGTGTAAGGGTCAAACGCATCCCACGTCGAGGCAAAATGATGACCGTTCCAGCCCAGATTGACCTGGGCAATACCGACATCGATGCGCTTAAGCGGGTGACTCTTCATAAAGACCTGCAGCGCCTGCCAGGCCTGCAGGCGCGTCTCATAGCGATACCCTTTGCCTGCCACATTGATGGTCCAGGGCCATGGCCGTATTCCGCGGGGAAGTTTGCGCGAAGACTCGCTCAGTGATACCGAGTAAAGCGCTTCGGGGGGCACGCCGTGCGCCATGGCCACGCGGACGTAACCCTCCGGCACCGTCTGGTCAGCATGGCCGTCAGGGACGGCCGACATCAGTAAGCCCAGCGCCAGTGCGCCGGTCAGAATGCTGCGATTGCCCATTTACCGTCTCCCGCCTGCTGCAGTAAAACCGGCATCAGGCCGTTACCAAAGCGCATCCACCGGCCGCCGTCGTGGTTAAGCGTGATCTGGCGCTTGCGGACCTTTTCCACGGGAATGTGATGGTCCCGCGCCCAGCTGCGAAGCGCATCATCACTGCCCTGGCTGTCGACCAGATAGATGTCCACCGGCCGGTTGTCAGCCAGCACGGCAGACAGTTTCGCGTCGCAGGTTGCGCAGTCTTTTGACCTGACGAACAGCGCCAGCCGGCCGCCACTGTCGTGCGCCACGCCGGAGGCGTTCCCCATATTGACCGGCAGTGTGCCCGGATACAGGCGCTGCCAGGCCGCGTTCACCTCACGCTGGAAATCAAGCTCTTTCTGGGTGCGGGCAAACTCTTCCTTCACCCACTTTTCAGCAAACTTACGGCGCTCTGCCGGCGTCTGCGCCTCGATACCGAGGGTGGAAAGCGGATCGAGACCCGGCGACTGGGTACCCCGGGGTCCCTTCATCAGCTGCTGATAACGCTGATAATCGTCGGCACTGAGTCCCCACTGACCGGCCTGCTGCTGCAGGTTTTGCTGTGCGGAGTCCGCCCGTTGTGTTGATTCCTGTCGGCTGACATCCATCTGTCCTGATGTGGTCGCGGCCAGGGTCAGGGGACTCAGCAGCATGGCGGCTAAAAAGGTATGTTTCAGTTTCATCATTCGCTCCGTTATTCTGCTCTGAGCACGGTCTGGCGGCCGTTAACCCGAAACGTCGCCTCACCATAACCGGCACTGACCAGCGTCCAGCCGGACACGGTTTCACCCTCTCCGACCAGGGCCACCTGCGACAGGTTGCTGTAGCCCCGGGGCGCGATGGCAGCCCAGGACTCTGCCCCCCGCTTCTCCACTCCCGTCAGCACAAAAGGCGCAGTGCGGGCCACGCGAAGGGATGGAGCAGAACGACGTGTGTCAGCGGGACGGGGCTTTTTTGCAGCAGGCTCGTTTTTTTTTACCGGTGAGGCGACAGGTGCGGCGGGTGCGGGTGCCGGCTGTGATTTCAGCGCTGTCAGCTGCTCAGTCAGCGCACTCAGGCGGGTTTCCAGCCCCTGCTGGGCGTCCTGAAGGGTTCGCAATGACTGACGCACGGCGTCGTCGCTGCCGGCCTGTTTCGCTGCTGCGCTCAGCTCCTGCTGCATCTCGCCAAGTTTTTTCCGGGTATCCTGCAGGCCGGTTTTGAGCGTGGTCACATCTGACTGCAGGGCCGCGACTGTCTCAACAGTGGCCGCTGTACTGCCCTGAGATTCAAGGCGTGCAAGGCGTTCATCAAGGTTCGATATGCCCAGACTGAAGGCGGTGTAGCCCAGCGCCAGAATGCCGGCCAGCGCCACACCGCTGGCAGCGCCCCAGATGAGGCGGCGGCGGGGACGCCAGCTGAATCTTTTACGGGCCGGAGCGGGGTCAGTATGGAATGGTTGCTGTTCGCTCATTTTCTCAGAAACCCTCCGCTGACAGGTTTAACGGGTACTGACTGAGGGGCGCTGATGGCCGGTTGTGACACGGCGGACGGCGCAGGCGTGGACCAGGTGCTGACCGGCGGCGGAAGCTGGGAGACCGGCAGCTGGTAGCCGTCGCGCAGGCTGTGGCAGACCACACGCTGTACATCATCCACCTCAAGCTGCCAGGCCGGACCGGCCAGGACCTGCAGGGCAGTACGCAGGCGCATCGGGCCCAGCTGGTACTGGACGGCCGGCAATGCCTGGCGGTAAAGCACGCCGTTGGCGGAGCCGGTCGCGCACAGGGAATAACCGGACTGGCGCAGGGCGTAACGCAGCGCATCCGCCACAGTAGGATGCAGGGATGACGGGATGCGAATATCAATAATTTGCGAGAGAGGGTCACGCTGGGCCGCCTGCGGATCGGTACTGACCAGCAGATAACGATCGTAGCGCACCACTTCCGGCGTCCGCGCATACTCGTCCGGAGAGACCGGCTGAACGTTGCGGGTGACGGTGGTGCCGGGTGTCGGGTCCGCAGGCTCACGTTGCTGCAACTTTTGCGGCTGGGAAACACAGCCCGCAAGGAGCAGCAGGGGAAGAACAGTGGCAAGCCTGCCTGGTGAAAATATGTTGTGAGAGGTGTTACGTTTCATCCGGAATTTTCCTGTACAGTGATAAAACAGCCCTCACTGTGCGGAATCAGTCCGGTTTCACTCAATTAACAACTGATTTTCCGTTGATGAAAAAAAACGCCGGCAAAAGCCAGCGTTTTTCACTAATAGCGCGCTGTCAGGCTACTTTATGGGGACGATGGGTCACATCGCCGCGGCCTTCAAGCAACCCCGCAATAGAAATGTCTTCGTCCAGCGCGTCCCAGTGGATACCACGGGGACTCAGTTCATAGCTGTTAAGCTGTTCAGTTGAAGCATGCAACAGGCGTGGAAACCATGCCAGCGGCACACCGATGGTACGGGCGTCGTTGAGTTCAACCCACATCGTGGCCTCATCGAAGCTGACCCGTTTAGCTGAAATAGTCATTCCAGGCCTCCAGAAACAATGCTTGGTTATCTTCAACGATCCCCGTCAGTTCTTTTAATACCCGTGAATTAAACCCATCGTTACTGGCCAGAGCCACTGATGGCGTTAACCAGAATTTGGCTTCACTACCTGCTTTCATTACGTGAATGTGTGCAGGTTCGAGCGGGTTACCTTCATTAGAATAAAAAAAGAACCGGAAACCGTTGATCCTCAGTATAACAGGCATGTCAGTTATCCTTAAATGCTGACCGGATTATGTGTAAGTTCAGAGCAACTGCCATAAAGGCTGTTCAGAGTGCATGGATTGCCGATTTTGGTACTCCATACCCGAATCCAATGAACGGTATATCGTCATCGAAGTCCATCGGTGGCGCACCGGCACTGCTGCCGGAAGCCTGGCCACTGTGAGTCGGTCCGGAAGGTTGCTGAGGCTGGCCCCAGTCATTCCGGGAAGACGTATTCTGACCGCTGCCGGACTGGCGACCGCCAAGCATCTGCATGGTGCCACCAATGTTTACCACCACCTCTGTGATGTATTTCTCCTGGCCAGACTGATCGGTCCATTTGCGTGTGCGCAGCTGGCCCTCGATGTAAACCTGGGAGCCTTTGCGCAGATATTCACCCGCAATTTCTGCCAGCTTGCCGAAAATAACCACCCGGTGCCATTCGGTCACTTCTTTCTGTTCACCGGACTGCTTATCACGCCAGCTCTCAGACGTGGCCAGAGAAAGGGTGGCAACTGCACTGCCATTGGGAATATAACGCACTTCAGGATCCTGGCCGAGATTACCGACAAGAATCACCTTGTTAACGCCGCGTGAGGACATAATCATTTCTCCTGTAAAGAATAAAGAAACACCCCGCGAACGGGGTGTGTCAGGTGCGCATCAGAATGAGTTTTCTGCGTAGTTTTGTTGTGCGGCAGAGCCATTCTGCGGCGGCACGGAGTCAGATTTTTCAGTCTTGTAGACCATGTCCTGGCCTATTTTGATCCAGTCCACCTTTATCAGGCGGGCTTTCAGACTGACACGCTGTTCGCCGGCATGCTCGCCCTTGTTCAGCGTAAATATGTCCGTGGACGGATTACTCAGGTTAAAGCCCAGCAGGACTTTTTTGTCTTCATCGACGGCTTTCTGGCAGCGGGCGATAAGGCTGGTAGCCTCTTTACCTGCGACAGAAATGTCAAAACGGACGTAGGCCGGATTGTCAGTCGGACCGCTCAGTGCATTGATTACGCAGCTGAGGAACGAGCCATTCTGATGGTTAACCTGGCGGATGTTGCTGAGATACCCGATGCCTTTAATAGTCAGGTTGAAGTACTCAGATTTTGCAGATGCAGAAGTATTGTTTGCAGACATGATGTTTTCTCCATGGAGGTAAAAATAGGTACGACGGAGAAACCATCTGCCCTGACGGGAGTGGTTTCCCGTCGGGGGTCAGGATCGGTTGAATCCTGAGAGTCTGGTATGTTGAAGGAACCTTCATCGCCGCGTCGTAATGCGCTTGTACAGGCGATATCTGCTTTCAAAGGTGCGCAGATGTACCAAAGTTTGCTCCCTTTCAGGTTACAGGAGCTTTCGCTGTAGCCACCCGAAGGCGATTCTCACAGGCTACTGAATCATTGGTGGTCGTATGAACGACGGTTTAGCACTTTTATAATTAAACCGTCCTCCCTGAATGTCAACGGTCAAAATGGAAAACGTGATCCGTAAAAATAAAAGGGCACCGTTTCCGGTGCCCTGGGGTCAGTGCCTTAACCTGCGGTCGTCTCATCTGTCTCCGGGGAATAATCCCGACGCGGTTTTCACGGAGTGCATGCGTCTTACAGGTCAGTTAGTGTGCAATAACTTCCTGCCAGGCCTGCTGGGGGTAAATCCCGTTAAAGTTTACCTTACAGCACCGTGGCCAGCGGGGCACCTATGCATCAAAGCCTGGCAACAATAGCAGAACCCGGCCCGGGGTTGTACAGTGAAATAGTTCAATACTGCGCGGATTATTCTGTTTTAGCCTTAACCGATGTTTTTTTACGCTTCGCTGCTTTCTTCTTACCTGTACTGATAATTCCCTCACAGTCCGGATAGCGTATGCACCCCCCAAAATCACCATTTTTACCTTTACGTTTACGCGGGGGTCCTTTGCATAACGGGCAGGGAGGCGTGACGGGAGCAGTAATTTTCACACTGTCCTGGCGGCCTTTTTCGACAAGGTGACGGGTCCACTGCAGCTGCTTTTGCATAAAGACCGCAAGCGACATTTTCCCCTGCGAAATATCATCCAGTGCCTGCTCCCATAATGCGGTCATGCCCGGGCTCGTCAGCGTTTCCGGCAGGGCCGCAATCAGCTCCCGGGCCATCTGCGTTGAGTGGATGTGCTTCCCTTTTTTCTCCAGATAGTGTCGTTTGAAGAGGGTTTCAAGCACGGCCGCACGCGTCGCCTCTGTGCCCAGACCGGCGTTATCACGCAGCACTTTCTTCAGCTTCGGGTCACTGACGAAACTGGCCGCGTTCTTCATGGCAGCAATCAGCGTCCCCTCCGTGAACGGTTTGGGCGGACTGGTTTTCATATCCTTAACCTCAGAACCGGTGACAGCGCAAATATCCCCTTTTGCCAGCGCCGGCAGCGCCATACTGTCACCGTCGACGTCCTCTTCATCGTCATCTTTTTCAGCCAGGAACAATGACTTCCAGCCCGTCACCACACCGACTTTCCCGCGTGTACGGAACAGCTGTCCACCGATATTGAAAGAGGCCTCCGTCACGTCAGATTCCTGCAGCGGAAGGAACTGGGCGAAATAATGCTGGCGAATCAGCTGGTAGACCTTCAGCTCATCGGCGCTGAGGCGTGACAAATCAAATGCCTGTCGGGTGGGAATGATGGCATGGTGCGCGGTGATTTTTTTGTCATTCCAGACACGCGAGACAAACTGCCTGTCCAGCTGATTCAGTACCGGGGCCACAGCCGGATCGGATTTCGCCACTGCCGCCAGCACGTCGGATATTTCCTGCTGCATGGAAGTTGGCAGAAAACCGCAGTCTGTACGGGGGTAGGTGGTCGCTTTGTGGGTTTCGTAAAGTGACTGAGCAATGGCGAGCACATCATTTGCGCCCATGCCGAATTTTCGGGAACAGACCTGCTGAAGGGTGCCCAGGTCAAAACAGAGGGGTGCCGCCGTTTTCTCCCGCTTCTGTGTCACCTCCAGTACCGCAGCCCTGCCCTGCTGCTGACACAGCTGTCCCACCGCCCGGGCAGCCTGAGGATTGATGCAACGCTTTTCCTCATCACAGTACTGCTCAACGGGCACCCAGCCAGCCCGGAACCGGACGCCCTCTTTTTCAATAAGCGCATGTACCTGCCACCAGGGCTTTGGCACGAAGGACGTAATTTCATTATCCCGGTTAACCACCATGGCAAGCGTCGGCGTCTGTACCCGCCCGACGGACAGCACTTCTGACACCCCTGAGTCACGGGCCTTGAGAGTATAAAGGCGGGTCAGGTTCATACCGATGAGCCAGTCAGCCTGGCTCCGGCCCTTGCCGGCATCGTACAGCAGGGCTGTTTTTTCTCCGGGAAGAATATTGCCCAGTGCTTCCTTCACACTGGCCTCATCCAGGGCTGACAACCAGAGCCGGCGTACCGCGCCACTGTAGCGGCAGTATTCCAGCAGCTCACGCGCGATCACCTCGCCCTCGCGGTCGGCATCGGTGGCGATGACCACCTCAGAGGCCTTTTTGAGCAGCTTACTGATAACAGTGAACTGCGATTTTGTCTGCTCCTTGACGACCATTTTCCAGGCCTCAGGCAGCACAGGCAGAACATCGGCACGCCACGGCCTGCCATACTGCTCGCCATAGGCTTCAGGGCTGGCAGTTTCGAGTAAATGGCCGACCGCCCAGGTCACAACGATGTTACCGCCGCTGATAAATCCCTGCTCACGCTTGCTGATGCCCAGCACGCGGGCAATATCCTTTGCCTGGGAGGGTTTTTCACACAGAAAGAGTTGCATGTGTTGCCTCCCGCATCAGCTTTTTTCACCCGCCGCAACAGCGCGGACATCATTCATCAGTTTCGTGACGCCGGACCGGGCCAGGCGCTGTGATGATGATGAGCGATAGACAACATAGAGCCTGCTGCCGGACCCGTTTTTTTCGATTTCGATATCCAGGTGATCACGTCCGTTCCAGTCGGAGCCCATTTTGTAGTAGCTGCCCGGCATGGCGTCCCAGACGGGATGCGCATCATCTTCAGCCGCCGCTTTCCAGTCCCCGTCATTTGCTGCCTGGCGCATGGACTCAAGCTCCTGCGTGGAAATGAATTTATAGTGCCGCTTTAAGCGGGCCGCTGCCGTATCCACATCGACCGGCACGGAGAACGTTTTATCGACGGACTGCATGGCCTGTTGCCCTGCCGGGCTCATCAGCGGCATCCCGCCACTTTCTCCGCTGCTGTTGCCGCCCAACGTTTTTGTCAGGTTTGCGGCTGTGTCACTGACCTGTTTATTAATCGCAGCCCAGTCCGTTGTTGCGCATCCGCTCAGTAAAAAGAAGGAGGTGAGGAGGAACACAGGACGAATCATATTATTCCTCCTCTGCTATGTTGTTTTTAAGCGGAGGTGAGAACGAAGAGCGTTTTTTACCGCTTAACACATCCGGATCAGGTTCGCCATTTCGCTCAATGGCAACAAGCCCTTGCGTGGTTTTTTCTGCAATATCACGGCGAGTCACTGCAAGTGTTCGGTAAGGCTGAATCACGCCATAGACCTGACGAACAGCATGGCCACCATTGTCCAGGATAGTGTCACGTTGCGAACGCGAAATCAGCCCGTAATGAAAAGCCTGGAAAGCTTTCATTGCTAACTGATCATATCCAACCAGAAGCCATACGCACCGGTATCCTAACGGTGAACGGCTGAAAACGCTGACATTTAACGGATCGGCTGATTCAACTTCCGAGAGCGTTACCCCTTTGGGTACGGCTGACAATATGGCATCCAGTGAACTGAAGTTTTCATTAATTTTAAGTGTTGCTCGTTGCAGGGCTTCTTCGAGCCGTACCAGAGCCATATCGGCATAGGGATTATCTGCCGCTGAGTCTCGGGAAGCATTACCAGCTCGCGCAATGGCTTGCGGCATGCTGATTATTTCAGGCCTCTTTTTTTTCACCCCTGTATCGTCCGGAGCATCACGTTTCCTGCCCTCCCAAAGCCGGATTGCATAATGTGTATGGAGCAGGATATTAACAGAGGACTGTAGGGCCCCCGCTCGTGAAGCGGTCGTTCCGCCCTTTGTTTTACCATCAGACATGTCTAACGCCTCTCTTTAGTGGGTAATGAGTTTTGACACGCTTGAGATAGTCCGGGCGAGAGGGGTATATGAACAACTTAAAATCAGATCGTCACCATTACAAATTTGCAGGACCTTCATCTCTTTTATGGCGAAGAAATATTGCCTGGCTTTTAACCACTGTTGCCACTGGCAACAGTGCTCGCTTTTTAGCCAGTGTTGCCACTGGCAACAGTGCTTACTTTTTAGTCAGTGTTGCCACTGGCAACAGCGCTCACTTTTTAGCCAGCATTTTTGCTGACAAAAGTGCAAGACTTCATGCGCCGCTGCCTGTAAAAATCTGCAATCTCATGAATTTATGATTTTTTCCCGAATTTTCTTCACCAGATCCCTGATATTTTCCTCCGATACCGGGCGGGCAGAGGCGCGTGGTTCGGGTTTCCATTGTTGCTGTTCGGGACGCTGAACTGTTTTTTGCCCGACACTGTCAGATATATCGCCACCCTGACGGGGCGCGTATAACCTGCCCTCACGCGCTTTCTTCATCACGGCCAGCAACCAGCCTACCGGGTTGCTGAGCTGCTGGCGTGCCATCACCTTTTGCAGGCTGAGCAGCACAAGTTGTGCCTGCTCCTCAGGCAACGCCTGCAGCTGTGCGGTCAGCATGGCAATATCTTCTGCCGGAACAAGTTCATGCAGACTGTCGGGAAGCACAGGTTTACCCGGTACGTACGTATTTTTATTCACACTGTGTGTGATACTACGTACGTAATGGTTCGGTTTCCGAACCCGGCCATAACTGACTGTTTTTACTGGCAGTACGGATTCCGAACTTAGTGAGTTGTTATGCCTTTCTGGACTGAGTTCGGTATCCGAACCCTGTTTTTTAGCGGCGATTCCTGGCCGTTTATGACTGAGTTCGGTTTCCGAACCCGGTGCGGGACAGGGTATTCGGTGATGATGTTTCGCCATCTGGCTGGGCGTCTGTGGGCGGTCCAGACGCGATTCGATCAGCGCAAGATGGCTGCGATAATGGCGCATGGTGGGGTCGTTTTTTATATCGTCGAGCACTTCGCGGGCGGTCTGGCTGATAGTCCGGTTTTTACTCAGGCAGGCATCCGCCACCGTATCAAGGAAGCGGGGGTCGAGCATTTCCGCATCGCTGAACGTCAGGGGCTCATCGTGCTGAGCATAGATATTCCCCCGCACCCGCCCTTTATCATCCCGCACGCGTTTACAGAGGCTGAGCCAGCCGGTTATTCGCAGCATAAGCAGGACGCGGCTTACCGTTTCCCTTGAGGCTTTCCCCTTTCCGGGTGAGGCAAGCTGCAGCTGCAGTTCGTCATAGCTGGGGAAAACCGCCCCCTCATTATTTTGTGCATACAGCCGGATCATCATCCAGCCCATCTTGTCCAGTGGTGACAACCGCGTGTCGAGCAACAGCCGGCGGGGAATGGAATCATGCACATTTCCAGTAAACAGCAGGCCGTTACGTATCCTGCCATCATCCCGCCGGGGACTGGCCGCAAGGCGGGCATTCATTTTATCCAGCGTATAAGCAATCAGGCTTTCTGCAGGCAGACTCATTATTTTTCCTTTTCGGCCGCCATCACGGCCGTTCTGAACTGTCAGTATGCTTAGTACTGCACCCGCGTACGGGTGCAGGGTAAACAGGCTGTCATGCTGCTATTTCCGTATGGCGCTGTTATAGCGTTCGTGGCTGAGAAGAAGCCATGTCCGGCCTTCGTTGCGACTCAGCAGACGCCAGAACGGGCCGAGATCGATTTTGTAGTAACCGCAGCCTTTCTCATCGAGCCGGGTGTAATTACGCGCCCCCTGCCGGAAACGGCGAACCTGACGTAACGCCTTTTGACAGCATTGCGGCGGCGTACCATGGGGAGCCCGCAGGCCCGGCGCAACCATTCTGTATTTCATGCCGTCTTCCTTACCGGCGTTCGGGCCGGAGAAGGCTGCCGGGTCTTGTGCCAGCCGCGGACGGCATGCCAGACCGACGTCAGCGAGACGTTCATCTGTTCTGCAGCCAGCATCATTACGTCCAGCCCGTCAGCACTTTCCGCGTCTTCAACGCCGGACTTTTGCCACTGACGCCACAGGGCGGCGTTTTCCTCATCACCCAGTGCGTTACCGCGCCCCGGCCGGACATCGATACCGGCAATGCGACGGCGGGCCGCCACGTCCGTACTGGAGAGCCCGAAGTAATTGGCCATCAGTTCAATGGAGCCGCCCAGCGCCAGCGCCCGATCGATACGCTGGAGTCGTTTCTGTTCCGTCCGGGCCTGCTGTAGCATGCGCACCAGATTGCCGTGATTGATGCCCACACTGATGATCGACACCTCACTGCCGGAAAGGTAGTGAAGCTCTTCGAGCGAGAGCCCCTGCAGCATCTGCATTTCCTCGCGGTTCAGTCCCAGCGATTCGCAGCGGCGGAGATAGCCACTTCTGAGATCCATAACCAGCTGCATCAATAATCCGTTTGCAGCCTGAGATAAACTGTTCATCATTCCCCCTTAATCCTGACGGTAACCAATGGCTGCCGGACCCCGGCCGCTGACACCCTGATGAAGACGGGCATTTTGTCCGGCTTCATACCCCTGATAACGTGCTGTATCCGCCCCGCGGCAGGCTTTCAGTTCACGGGTTGTGACTGTTTTCATACTGCGGCTTTCCAGCCAGTGACTCATCACCTGCTGCTCCTCGCTGCTGATGTCAGTTGCCGATATCACCTCACGCACCCCACATACCCAGCCGTCACGGAACTGCTCCGCTCTCGCCCGGCGTGTGGCCAGTTTCAGCCGCTTACTCTGGGTTTTGAGATAAGAATTTGTGGCATCTTTCAGCTGGCGCGTCAGCACATCAAAGGCATAGGCTGCTATCTCAGGTTTTTCACTGAATCCGTAAAAGGTTACCGAACGGCGATACCCGGCAGAGGTCTGACGCCATGAGTAATAAGCCTGGCAGCCAAAGGCATGACAGACGCCCCGGACAAGGGTCACCATCCATTCCGGAACTTTTTCAGCATCCGAAGGGGCCGTGCGGGAAGACGCTTCGCGCACGGATGTAAGGCCGGCATCAAGCTCGCTGATACCGTATCTGGCCATCAGCTTCTGGGCACGCTGCAGGGCCAGTCCTGCCTCATGGGCATTACTGTTGCTGCGGCCCAGCTTCAGCAGTTTCCTGACAAGATTCAGCAGTCGCAACTGTCGCTGTGTAGTGGCACAGTAAATTTGGCCACCTGATTAAAGGTGATATTCTCACCACAACATAAAACAGGTGACTTAATGAACAAGAAAACTAAACGTACTTTCACCCCTGAGTTCAGGCTGGAATGTGCACAGCTGATTGTTGATAAAGGCTACTCATATCGACAAGCCAGTGAAGCAATGAATGTTGGTTCTACCACGCTTGAGTCCTGGGTACGCCAGCTCAGACGAGAGCGCCAGGGGATTACGCCCACTGCCACGCCCATTACTCCAGACCAGCAACGTATCCGCGAGCTGGAAAAGCAGGTTCGCCGTCTGGAGGAACAAAATACGATATTAAAAAAGGCTACTGCGCTCTTGATGTCCGACTCGCTGAACGGTTCACGATAGTTGCCAGACTGAGTGACAGCCACACGGTTGTCAGCCTGTGCTCCGCGCTGGAAATACACCGCAGCAGTTACCGGTACTGGCGAAAACGACGCGATATGGTTAATCCGGTACACGTCAGGTTGTGCAGCGAAATACGTCGGGCGTGGAACCAGAGTCGGGGCTCTGCGGGGGCACGCACTCTGGCTGACATGCTGACCCAAAACGGCGTCGCGATGAGCCGTTACCGTGCCGGACGTCTGATGAAATATCTGAACCTGAGCAGTTATCAGCCCGGAAAACATCAGTACAAAAATGCCCGTCAGGAGCATACCTGCCTGCCGAATCTGCTCGAGCGTCAGTTCGCTGTGCCCGAACCAGACCGGGTGTGGTGCGGAGACATTACGTATCTCTGGGCAGGAAATCGCTGGTGCTATCTGGCGGTCGTCATGGATCTTTTTGCCCGCAGGGTTGTCGGCTGGAGTCTGTCAGTACATGCCGATACCGCACTGATAAGCAGTGCCCTGCGGATGGCCTATGAAACGCGTGGTCAACCGCGTGATGTCATGTTCCATAGCGACCAGGGAAGCCAATATACAGGTCTGAAATATCAGCAACTTCTCTGGCGTTACAGAATAAAACAAAGCGTCAGTCGACGGGGAAACTGCTGGGATAACAGTCCAATGGAACGCTTCTTCCGCAGTCTGAAAACAGAATGGGTGCCAGCACATGGTTATGCAGGCAAGGACGAGGCCCGGCAGCAAATTAATGATTACATACTGAACTACTACAACAGCGTCAGACCTCACCATTATAACGGTGGACTGACGCCGGAAGAGTCTGAGAACAGATACCATTTTTACTGTAAAACTGTGGCCAGTATTACTTGACCACTACACTGTGAGTTATTCATCACTGTTATCCTCCCCGTACTTCAGACCGCGTTGCAGCTCCCGGAGACGGCGCATAACGCGCATCAGGCGGAGCAGTTTCAGAGCATCTTCATCTGTCAGGGCAGGTGCTTCCCCCTCACCCGGGCCGCCGGTGAAAAGCTCCGGCAGACCACACACCCCTGCCGCCGGATGCAGCACAGGCGCTTCGCCGGTCAGGCCCAGCAGAAATGCGGCGGCTTCAGAACACACCTCACCTGCCCCGACGTAACCGGCAGACATGTCCTTGTCGCGTTGAGGAAGAATTTCATCTTCGCAGCCAAGGACCTCACCCAGCTCCCATGCCAGACGAAAAGCGGTATTCTGCAGGTGTTCGATATCGTCCTGATGGGCCGGCACATGCCAGATGCTGTCATTACTCACCGGCGCGTCATCCTGCAGGACAACTTCAGGTTCTGGTGTTAAAAGAGAAAGCAGGCCATCCTCCCCATTGTCCTCTTCTCCACCATTCTCTTCTCCGTACCCATCGGAGAGGGTAACCAGCCCGCTAACATCCCCACTCTCACCTGAAATAACCGGCGCGGCACCGTACATATCTGGCTGAACCTCATGCCGAGGGGGCTCATTAATCGGTGTTTCAGAAGGAGAAGACGCATTACCCGGAACGGGCGTTACAGCCCCTCCTGAGACCTCAGGACGTGAACTGGAGACAGGTAGCGGGACGCCTTCACTCTCATCTGAGCCTGTGGTATGCAGGGCGTGATCAGCATTAACAGACTTGTTTGCGGCGGGAAAGGCAACCGTCTCCGGCTCGCCAAAGTGATGTCTGCGGTTGCGTTCTTTAGGATCGAGTTCCATCATCCAGCGGTCATAGTCCAGTTCCGGATGGGGTAACGCCTGCAGTAAATCACCAATAAATTCATCGCGAAACATCTCCAGAGACCACAGTTCCGGGGAGTTGAAACGGCCACAACACTGGCCAAAAACGTCGCTGAAGGATTTATCGCCTGTGTCTGAAATCAGGCAAAACTCATCCCACACGCGTTCCGCATCATGCCGGAGCGCCAGCAGTGACGTTATTTGTGGCCTGCCAAGCCCGGACTCAAGCAGGTCTGGGATCCACGGATAAAGATATTTCAGCGCATCTTCCATACGGCTGACTGTTGAGTAATGGACTGGCAAACCTTCACGGGTCAGTAGCTCTGACAACTGACGCAACGAAACCGTCTTTCCCATCTGCTCTTCATATATAGAGCGGGCTTTGTGGATCCCCTGCGCTTTTTCAATAAAACTCAGCTCCCCGCGCACTTCATTCTCTGCCAGATGGCCAATAACACACTGCAGCCGTCCCGGCCACGGCTTGAACAACACATGGACGCGGAAAAACCGGTCTTCTCCGGTTTCCTGCCACAGTTCTGACAGGATCTGATAACGTGTATTACCCCCGTCGCTGAAGATGTACATATCGGGCTCACCATCCGGGTCACGGGTGACTTTGGGCACGGTGTCCAGCCCGCGCGAACGGATGGAAGCCTTGATATCGTCATAACGCGGATTGCGTGATGTTCGCGGATTATCAGGATTCGGGCTTAACTGGTCGAGCGTCAGGACCATGGGCATTTCAGCCGCCGGCATGACGCTGATATTGCCGGCCGCCTGCGACTGGCGTCCGGGCTGCAGCATGGCAGCCCCCACATTAGAACTTTTACGGCTCATGCCTGTTTCCTCCCGCTGCGGTAACCGAAGTCATAGCTGCCTTCCTGAAACTCCGAAAAGAGGGTGTAACGCCCGTCAAATTTGACTTTTACCGTGCCGGTTGGCCCCTGCCGCTGCTTGCCGACAATGATCTCAGCCACCCCGGCATCAGGGGTGCCGGGGTTATAAACCTCATCCCGGTAAATAAACATGATGAGGTCCGCATCCTGCTCCAGCGCACCGGAGTCACGCAGGTCACCATTATTGGGGCGTTTATCGGCCCGCTGCTCCACCAGGCGGTTGAGCTGGGAAAGCGCCAGTACCGGACAGCCCAGCTCTTTACCGAGCGCCTTAAGCGAGCGGGAAATTTCCGCTATTTCCTGCGTGCGGTTTTCCTGCTCGGGGGAGCGGACAAGCTGCAGATAGTCCAGCATGATGAGAGAGGGTCTGCCGTATTTGCGGACATAGCGACGGGCGCGGGCGCGCAGTGTGGCCGGGGTCTGGTAACTGGTATCATCAATGATCAGACGGTTTTTCCACTCAATAATGCGACCGGTTGCCTCGGACACGCGAGCCCAGTCTTCATCATCCATGTTGCCGCTGCGAAGCCGGGACAGTTCCACCCGGCCTTCCATCGCCAGCAGGCGCATCATCAGCTGCTCTGAGGGCATTTCAAGACTGAACACAAAGACGTGATCGTCAGGTTTTGCGCTCACGGCCGCTGTGCAGGCGGCCATGGCCAGCGACGTTTTCCCCATGGAAGGACGGGCGGCCAGCAGGGCCAGATCGCCGGGCTGGAGACCACAGGTCATCGCGTCCAGTTCACTGAACCCTGTCGGTGTCCCGGTGAGGCCGTCACTGGCGGACATGCTTTCCAGCTGCGTCAGCAGTTTATCCAGCGCCTCGTTAACACCGGTCTCACTGTTGAGCTGCATGGCTCCCTGTTCGGCAATGTTAAACAACTTACCTTCGGCCGACTCAAGAATGCCCGCCGAGCTGGCTTTCGGGGCTTGCACATCGGAAAGAAGACTGTTACCCACAGTCATCAGCTGCCGCAGGCGGCTTTTCTCCGCCACCACCCCGGCGTATGCCAGGATATTGGCTGCAGACGGCGTGTTTTTACTCATTTCAGCCAGATAAGCAAAGCCGCCACACTGTTCAAGGTCGCCTCTGTTCTCCAGCCGTTCCGTAATAGTGATGAGATCGAGCGGTAGCCCTTCTCCGGCCAGCTCGGCCATCACGCGAAAGACCATACGGTGCGGCCGGGAAAACAAATCTTCCGGGGAGATTTGCAGTATCACCTCATCCCACCGGTCGTTATCAAGCATCAGTCCGCCCAGTACGGCCTGCTCAGCCTCATAAGAGCAGGGCATCATCATCTCAGACATGACGCACCTCCCGGGTCAGAACGTCACTGAAATGGCTCTGCCACTCGGGGAACAGTTCAGACGCGAGGTCGTGCATGGTGACGGCTGCGGCCGGACCTTTGCGGCGTGTTTTGTATTCCAGACGATGCACGGGCTGCTGCTTGACGTGCCCCAGTTTGAAAATATCCAGCGCCTCGATACGGGTATCGAGTAAACGATAAACGTCACGGTTGCCCAGCGCAGAGGCGTCGTAATGTTTTTCGTTAATGATGGCGGCAAGACCGTCCATTGCTTCACGGTCAAGCAGAGTGTTTTCGATACAGTTGACGAGAATGGAAATATCAGGAAGGCGGATACCGTAATTTTCATAGGTTTTCAGGCGGGTAAGCATATGAAGGGAGCCGCGGATAAATTCACGGACATCCGGAAGGATGGGTTTAACAACGCCCATCACATTACCGGTAGAGGAAAGGAGGGAAAGCTCGGTCATGACGCCTGTTGCGCCTTTCGAATCCACAATAATGACGTCATAACGGTTAAAGAAAGGATGCTGAAGTATGTTACGCAGGCGCAGACGGCCGTCTGCAGCGTGGAGCATCGCGGTCGGCAACAGTTCGTCCGGGTCGTTAGAGTAGATGACATCGAGATTTTTTATGGCGGTCTGCGAAATGCATTGCGTATGGTCACTGACCATCTGCATCAGCAATTCATAGAGACCGAAAGGGGATTCATGCTCCAGCGCGAAGATACTGCTGGCTGTGGGCTGGGAATAGTCTGCATCCACAAGAAGGGTGTTCAGGCCGGCATCGGCAAGAAAACCGGCAAGGTAAGCAGCAAACGTGGATTTGCCTTCTCCACCTTTGGGAGAGATAACGGGAAGTATTTTCATTTTGCACACTCTTTACAGTATGCAAATACGCCTGTTTACAAACTATTAACTTTGACTCAGGGATTGAAAATCCCCGTGTCCTTGGTTCGATTCCGAGTCCGGCACCACTATTTGGAAGAACCCGCCCACAAGGCGG
Organism: Citrobacter sp. RHBSTW-00029; assembly: GCF_014104295.1. Classification (NCBI taxonomy): domain Bacteria; kingdom Pseudomonadati; phylum Pseudomonadota; class Gammaproteobacteria; order Enterobacterales; family Enterobacteriaceae; genus Citrobacter; species Citrobacter sp. RHBSTW-00029. Next base: position 12,742 of record NZ_JABXRT010000001.1, on the reverse strand, counting down.
TTTTTTGCTTTTGTTTGATATAATTTACTCCCTCCCCGTAGCGCTTTGTTTCAATAGAGCATAACGATTAAGAAGCTGATTAAGCCGCATATCAAGCTGCTGATACAACGCGGGTGATACCCTCCCCTGCAGGCTTAATTCCTCATCGATTTGACGCAATAACTCTTCTGTCGGCGGCGTTTGGTCAAGCTGGCGGCGGATAGTGAAAATGGCTGATTTCAGCTCCGACCCCGTCAGATATTTACCTTTGCGTTCATCAAGCGTATTTAGCCTGGCGGTTAACGCTTCCAGCCCCTGCTGGGCATCATGCCAGTTTTGCAGAGCGCTTTCCGGCAACGCTTCCGTGGTTAACGCTTTCTGTAACCCACTAACGAATGTCGTAGTCTGCGATTCCTCCGGCCATAGGGTGACTAACTGCTGCGCTAATGATGCGGCATACTCCCTCGACCATAGAGGTGACAGGTCATGTAAAACGTCCAATTGCCCTTGCGTTGCGGCGATTAATTCCTGTTTCTTCTCCTTCAAATCTGAAGATTGCTTCAAGGTGGACAATTGTTCAGGCGTCAACACCTGCGGCAATGGCCTGATCAGTTCATATTCATCAGCTCGCATATGCTTAATACTAATAAAAGCGCCTGTACTTACTAACGCAGTCACCATGACACCGATGATAAACCCCAACCACATCCGTCGGGTTCTGGGATCGGTTTGAGTAGCAAAAACTGCTGTGTTTGATTGCCCGGACGACGCGGGTTCATTCACCACAAAGATCAACTGGGGCAAAGCGATCTCAGCGTTATTGGTTGAGCCAGAAGCCGGTATCATCACAACGGCTGAGCCAGAATCCGCTTCTGACTTCTCCAGGCGTAAAGCTGCGTTATGCATCCAGGTAACGACGACCTCCAGTTTACTCAGCGCTTTCAGTTCGAGCCGTTGCAGCACTTCGCAGGCATGTTTTAAACGCTGTTCAACCCGATACACCACGGATAAATCAGCATATGACAGCGTTAGCGTACGCAATTCTTGCTGTAAACGGGCTGACAGCCATGTCAGGATTTCAACGCGAGCATGGGTTTGCTGCGGCCATATGGCACTCCAGTGATGCGTCAGTAACGCCTCCAGAAGCTCGGCGCCTTCGGCAAGTCCCAGCAGCCCGGCATTACGCATTCTGCTGACGGTATACCAGGCCAGGGTTTGCAATTCGACGCCGTTATGGCGAAACAAAGTCAGGCTTAACTGTTCAACCTTTTGCCAATCAACGTCCGGGCGCGCGGGATGAGTCAGCTTGCTGATTTCATCGCGTAGCTGCCCGAACTCCGTGAAAGCACGCGGGTCGCCACCGGTGCTGATGCGATTCTTCTCCATATCAGTACGCTCCTGTCTCAAGCCAACCCTGTTTTTTCAGGTGGCGGATGAGCACCCGCCCTTCGGGGGTAAAATCAGTGCCATAACGAACAACGCCAAGGTCCTGAAGTTCGGCATCGATGGAGTAGCGTAAATGCCCTGGCGTTTCCTGCTCCTGCATTGTGACCTGAATACCTTTCAGTCGCGGTTCATACTTCAACAAAACCCGGGAAAGCGTACTGATAAGCTGATGGGCAGTTCCCGGCATACCCTGGAGGATTTTGGTCATATCCGGCAGCCCGTAATCGGGTAAATGTTTGAGGCTACCGGCACGCGTATTCAAAATGCGCTGCATATTATCGAGAACGGACAAGATGACCTGCGTGTTTTCACCAACTGCATGCAAAGGCAAACCACCGGAGAAATTACCCAACAACATGTCATAAAGAGAAGGCCGTTTAATCATTACTTGTCCTCCTGTATCAGGAGAGCCAGAGCCTGAGAATTTAATTCAATGATTCGCGCTTTATCAGAATCGAGATCTTCACGACCTAATACCACGCGCCATGAATCTTCAGACTGATCGGGAGAAATAAACATTCCCGCCACCGCAACATATTGCGCTTCTTTTTCGAGTGGAATGTCGACGGTTACGCTTTCACCAGGACGAACCCGAACATCTTTCTGAGCCAGTAAATCGGCCTTCACCACCGTACTGTCTTGCGCAAATAAGGACTGATAGTTTGCTGAATCAAATGTTTTACGACCTTTGAGTTGGTAAATACGCACGACCGTTGAAAGCGCTATCCCCTGCGCATTTTGATTAGCGGCTTCTCTGGCGCAGAGATCCAAATGCAGGGTTTTAATTTCCTTATAAAAAATTGACCTGGTTAATGACACCGTACCTTCAGATACTTTCTGTGTCAGACCACATCCGGTTACCAGACTGGTCATTGCGGTTATTACGGCAAAATTAATAGCGATAATCGCCAGTCTCATCGGCTTCCCTCCGCTGATCATGTTGGCTAAGGCTCTGCCAAAGCCCAAGTTTAATGGTGATAAGTTGATTCTTAGCCTCCGGGTTATCCAGACGCATAACAGCCGTGCGACCGAGCTGTACTGCTCGTTCGCTGTTATTACTGGTAAGTTGAGCATCCGGAAGCGCCGAGCGAGGAATGCGTAATTGCAACCTCGCATTCACTCTGGCACCTAAATAAACGTGCATGAGCGCGAGAAAATCATGGTAAAGCTGGCCGCCGGGGAGCCAGTCGCGAACCTCATCGGGAACATCCGTGGTAAGCGTAATGCGCACCTGACTGTTAATATCTACGGCGCTATGTCCCATCACCGGACGAGAATGGAGGCTAACGGGTTGCCGCGCACTCATTTTTAACGCCTTATCCAGCAGGATTAAGCGTTGATCATGTGGCGTCACGGTAATATGTGTTGTTGGCGATAATAAAGAAACCAGCGCGGATATTCCTTCCGCCGTACGCGTCGGCATTCTCATTATTCCCAACAGCGCCAGAAAACGCGATACCGGGGTAGCTGTTTGCGTGGCGCAACCCTGAATACCCAGCCCGGTCAGCCCCAGTAAATATTGCGATGTTTCATCTGTACCGCCTGGGCGAAAGGTCGCCGGATAGCTGTATTTACGCCAGATTCGATAAAACTGCGTAATTAAGCGATGGTTAAAAATATCCAGAAACTCAGCGGCAACGTCCGAACCTTCCTGACGCTGGGCGATATCATCCTGATAGGTTGTCGGTAGCGGCGACTCCACGCCATACAACCCCATAAAAGTGACACGAACCGTTGGCGGCAGTGTGGGATGCTGCAGATCATATTCTGCACTTTTTAGCTCACCCGCCGGGAACCCCATCCCCGGATGAGGGCGAAAACGAATGGCATCGAAGCGCGGACTTTGCTGGCTTCCTGGAGCTGGCGCTTGCGGGTTCCCCTGTTCCAACAACTGGCAGAAACGATAAAAATTGGTACGTGGCAGGTTTTCGCCAAGGCTATTTAGCAGCCGGGTAGCCGCTGATTGTGATTCTCTTTCCATCGCAAGCTTTTCCCTGCCGGCTGTATGATTAAAGTAAGCTGATTAAACAAATGAATATCCGCATATAATGCAAAAAAGCGGTTAAGCATTTCTCCAAACAGATGAATATCGCCCTCACCGGTAAATCCGTTCTCATCAAGCGTTATTTCGATGTCCACACCACGGAGTAGAAATCCTTTTTCAAAGCGCTGTATTTCATGTTGTTGAACATCCATGATCGCATCCAGACGACGATAATTAAGCTCATCATCCTGCCAGTTATAGAGAGACAACGTTCCTTTGAGCACTTCAGCGCTGGCCATCATATTCAGAAAGCTGGACCCGAGGTGGCTTAAGACGCGCCAGTGAAAACGATCCTCGGCGGGAGGATAAGCCGGTAGCGTCGGTTTACACAGATTGCGCACGGCAAGCGGCGTCTGGAGGATCTGCTCACAACGATTAAGCAATGAACTCTGCAAAGCTCGCCTGGGTAGCTGACCGTTTGTTCCGGTCACTTTCAATGACACGGTTTCATACTCAGCAAGACGATCCCGCTCCCAGGCGTCACCGCCGAGGATCAGCCAGGTGTCATACAATCCGGATACGCCGCGCCTGACGCGTGTATGGTAGTAACGTTCGGGCGCATTACGACGCATCATGCCTCCCTTGTGGCGAAAGCTGGTGAATGGGGCATAAACGGCATTACGCGCCCGCTGCGAACCAGAAACCGCATCCACCGAATAAATTTCCGTGTGACCATCCTGCAATCTGCGCGGACGCAGCAAATATTCGCTTTCCAGTCCATTAACCACCAGCGGATCGGCTTCCAGAGTGAAGAGATTAATAACCGGAACGCAGTGCAGACGGATATTTTCACTCCCCAAAGGAAGCTCAGAACTCCACTGTTGAGTCAGTACAGCTTCTATTTCAAAACAATCTATACCGGCAGGAAACGTTACCTTTTCCAGACCGTTAAGATGGACAAACATAAATTTTTCGCGGAACGTAAAATACTCAAGCAATAATTGCCAGCCGCCAAACGCCGCATCACCTTTTGGCCATAAACTGTCTTCACTGGCAAATCCGCCCGGGGAAAAGTGCCCCTCCAGGTGAATACGCTCTACGCTGTTGGGGAGTCTCAAATAAAGAGAGGCCAGACGCTTTGTCAAAGCAAGGTGCAGCGCGTGGGTCACCGGCGCGTCACCGCTCAGGTAAAGGCTGAGACGCGTCAGATCGGTTTGCGACCAGTCCATCTGTGGATTGCACTTTATTCGCATACGGATGACCGAGCGTCCGTCAGGTTCGGCATCGATATTCACCGCCGTAACAGACAGTGGGCTGAGCGTGACGGGCTGGGTAGTACGATACTGACATACCGTTTTTTTAGGACCGACGGGCTGGGACAATACGCCAAACCCCGCATTAATCCGTTCGCTCATTTTCAGCACATTAGTATCCGGTAAAAGTTCGACAATGCTTAAGGAGGGAATAGTGCGTAAATAATGTGGCCATAGCAGACTCATCAAGCCTTCGGTAAATTCAGGAAGATGATCGTCTATTTTGGCGCGCAATCGCCCCATCGAAAATGCAAAACCTTCGAACAGCCGCTCCACATAGGGATCGGGGATACCGGCTTTGTCCAGATCCAACATGGCGGCACGATCCGGATGCGCCTGCGCAAACTCTTTTGCCGCTTCCCTTAAATAGCGCATTTCCGCGTCATAATAACGCAGAGTTAAATCTTCCATTTTACAGTTCGCTTATTTTGTTTTTTCTTTAGCCGCATAAAACGGCGGCTCTGGCGGGATCAATGGCGACCAGCCCAGACAACAGTGACTCCATCTCTGGCGCCAGACGTGCTTTGTCGCTTTCACTGCGATTGGCTTTTAAACGCAGAAGCTTCAGCCGTCGCGCTTTGACTTCAAACAGCAGTTCAGGCTCCCACTGTTTGAGAGTGAGAGAGTGCGCAGTCGTATTCAACTCGCCAAGCAAATGCAGCGCGAGATCGTTGCGCCCACACTGTTCCGTCAGACGGGCCATCAACAGCTGGCGTACCCAACGCTGTCGACGTGAAATAATGCCAGGTCGAGCCTGAAGCCAGGCGAGCGCTGCTTCAATGCCTTCGCTATCCGCCAGCGTCAGGGCCTCGCTTTCAAGCAGCAGGATATCGTCATCCTCCCCGACGGTAGCCGCCGCAATTTTATCCGTCTGCCAGTCGCTTTCCTGCAGCACGTCACGGGCTATCCATTCACGCGTGACGTCATCGGCAAAGGGCGTTCCGTCATTAAATGCCAGCGTTTCCAGACCCGGCATCCGATGCAGCAGCATTTTCAGATCGCTGATGATAATGGCGGCATGTTTATCCCATGGCGATCCCGCCCTGGTTAATGCCTGATGAAGGTACCACTGCACGTCCAGCCAGAAATGATTCACTCCCTCAACAAATAAGCTGTCAGTTAGCTCAATCAGTTCGGTCCAGCTTTGCTGCAAATACAGACGCTTTAGCTGGGCGCGGTAATCACTCTTAGGTGGCACCAGCCGTGTACGCCCGGCGCCATCTGGCGGTGGAAGCTGGCTAACCGTATCGAGCCGCACGCTTTTCATCAAATGATGCGCCGCCAGCCAGCCGTCCGGCTGATCGCTCAGGTATTTCGCCAGCACCCGTGCCTGCTCCAGCAGCTCCCGGCCAGAGGCAATACTTTTGAGGACGGGAGTTTCTGCGCTGTACCGACCGGTTTGCGGACTGACATTTTGCGGAACCAGCGCCTGAGCGCCGCCAGACTGTGCCAGACGATTCTCCAGCGCGCTATACAGCGCCCCAAGCCCTGGACGAATGCTCTCTTCTTGCTGAACAAACTGCTGCTCCAGCAGCATCAGCGCACCGGCGATCCGCTGCGCGTCAGGTCGTGAAACTTCGGGGAAACGTGTCAGACTATCCAGCATCCGCCCGCCGGCCAGCCATTCCAGCGCGGCCTTATGGCTGTTGGCTCTTAAGGGATGGAGAGAATTGCCATACTGCTGCATCAGGCCAGCCAACAAAATCAGACCATCGGCCAGGCCGGACTCACCATCCTGATGCAAACGCGCCCAAGTGTAGTAGGTGACAACACGGACATCCTTACAGGTGTGGATCAGCAGTTTTTCCGCAAGCTCAACGATGAGATCCGTTTGTGCGCCTGAAAGTTTATTCACCTCCTCTCGCATGCGCTGAAAATCATCGTCATAGCCGGGATCTTCCCCGCCCGGGTTGGTTGCGGAAACGGGCAATAACCAGTTTTGCCACAGCGCAATTTGCGTTTGCGCCTGTTCCATTAGCTGCTGTTGTTCATCTGGCGAAGCTGTGCTGGCAGCCAGTAGACGTTTCAAAGCGCTCATTCTTCTTCCTCAGAGGGGGACTGGCTGACAACAAAAATTGCTTCTGGTAGTTCAAAGTCGCGGAGTTTGAGTAATGCGAGCGGGCCTTCACCCGCTTCCGTTCGCAGGGTGTAGTTCAGCGGCAATCCATCCTGAGCAGTCCAGCGCAGGTTAAAACCGCTGCTCACGCCAGCGTTGTCGGTTACCTCCGCTTTCTCAAGCAGTCTTATCCACCCCCAGGTGCCAGGGTTATCTGAGTAGATTCGGGTTCCCGTATTTGTACTCACCCAGCTTAGGGTGGCCCCTGACGCTGGCGTATCGGCTGGCCAGACAAGGTTTTTCCAGGCTGGCATCTGATTAACGTAGGTGAGTTTTTGCCCATCCAGTACGAGATCGGTTTGCATCACATCCCGCGCCGTTCCAGGACGCAGTTCAAAACGCATCCCGGCTTCTCCACGAATAAATGCGACATCCGCAATTTGACTGAGCTGGTCCATCGCCTCAAGGAACGTCGGATTAAACACCAGTCCCTGAGCATTCACCGTGTCGGCAACCCAGTGGCTTCCCTGTTTATGCAGCACACCGCTTAAATGGCTTTCGAGAAAATGCGGGATCCGGCCATTATCGCTTCGCAGATATTGCGCCAGCAGCGGCAGAGAAGCCTCGCTGCCGACATCACGAAACGGATAACGTCCACCGAATGCGCTGTTCCAGTCATTCACAATCAGCGCCTTCCATTGCGCATTCAGGCCCGCCGCGGTTGGTTGCAACACCTGCTGCCATGACTGCTCCAGCGGCTGAACAAACATCGTTTGACCAAATCCACCCCATGCTTGCCCCAGACTGGCCGCCACGAGATTGCCATAGTCACGCGTGGTAGTGAGATCGACGGTTTTACCCTGAAACACCGTTTGCGCCAGCGCCTGACTCATTCCCTGCGGATCGGCAGCGTTAGTAATCTGCTGGAGTTTCAGCCTGACTTGCGTTACCCGGGTCAGGTAGGTTTGCAGACTAAGGTGGCTGATATCCTGGCCAGCCGATTGTTCATCCATCAATGCCAGGATTGGCGAGAAGGTACCCGCCATAGGGCCTTCTTCTCGCGCATGCTGGTCAATAGTCTGATTTTCTTTAGTGTTAAACAGATCCTTTGCCGACTTCACCAGTGAGTCCGACAGCGCTTCACCGGTTAACCCTGTGCGTCCCTGAACGGCGAGCGTATTCATTAGCGCAACCAGAGGAGACTGACGGATATCTGCAATCAACGTGAGCTGATCGATAGCATCACTTAGCGTTTGGGTGCGCTGCCAGCGAATACTGTTGAGAAAATCCAGCCAGCTGTCGGCAAAATCCGTGAAGTAACGCTCGCTAAGACGCGCCTTTAAGGCCTGAGGAGAGAGAGGGTCGCTTGCAGAATGCGTATCATCTCCCAGCACCTGATCCATTTCTTCCCGGCGGTTGTTGACGATTTTCTCTATGGCGGGCAAAACCTCCTCTTCCCAGGCTTTGCGGGTATACACGCCAGCAACTGAATTCCGGGTATAAAATACGTGGTCTGCCCGGGTATCGCCGGTCATGTCTTCCAGACGAAGTTCGGTGTAATGCGGCGTTACCTGTTCAATGATTTTCTGATACAGGGCGGCTTCGCCATTGCGGATCCCCATCTGACGAATTAACAGCGTTCGCACCTGGCTAATAAGATTTTTATCCGCTGTTATTTTCCATTCAGGATGCACCTGAAGGTTTTCGCCCCAGAATTGCCAGAGTCCTGGCCCAACGCCCTGCCATGATGCGCGCGAAATACCCGCTCTCTCCGGCCAGTCTTGCATCAGAGCCTGACTAAAAAATGATGCCTCCATCTGCTCAGGCCGGGAGAGCATCAGATACATTTTCAGCTGGTTGTAGGCGATCTTTGCCTGGGCGGAAAACTGCGGACTGTCTGGAGCCAGTCGGGTTAACGCCGTTAATTCCTGAGTGAGATGTTGCGCGGCTTCATCACGCAGGAGCGGAATAGCGATACGCGTATAACGTGGCCATAGCGCATCCAACAGAGCATCATTTTGGCTTAAGCCGAAGCGGTAGTACCACGGCGCCCCATTCAGTTGACGCCAGCGAAGCATGCTTGGGGTTTGCTGAAGCGCGGACAGCGCCGTAAGACGCTCGGCGGGCGGTTCATCCGCACCACCTGCCAGTCTCGCCTGGTCCAGGCTTTCGCCGATCAGATTGCGATTCGCCAGAAAAGATACCACCATTCCTGCGCCCCATAGCAGCATCAAACCAGCGGTACCGACTGCCAGCACACGCATCCCTGAACGGCCTGTGCGCTGTGCCCTAAGTTCAGCAGGTAACGCAGGGAGCGAATCAAGCAGCGCGCGCCAGCGCTCATCACGCGTCCAGGCATGCGCCACACGCGGTGAAGTACTTTCCACATGCTGACTCAAGATTACCGCCGCCAGCGGCAGAGGCCGATGCAGGCTGAAAAAAGCAGATAACGCGTCGCTGATGGCTTCTGCGTTTTGCGTGAGCGCATTCGCCATTTTTAGTAAGAAGTTATCGTGGATATTGCGCGTAACCTGCTGCGAACCCTGTTCCGCCAACTGCATTACCAGCGCGGCCAGCTGCGAACGGCATAACGCCGTTGTACATCCTGCAGGGAAAAAACACGTCGCAGACTGGGCTATCGCGGCATTCAGAACGGATTGAGCGCCATGCAGCGACCAGAGGTATAACGGCACTCGCCAGCGAAGCGTGGTAAAAACAGCCTGAAGATGGCGGGCAGCATTATCTATTTGTTCTGCGGTTAAAGAGACAACAGGTGCCGATTGAACCAATGAATCCTGGTGCTGAAAAGTGGGGGTTACCCATACAATCCCATCCAGCGGGCGCCGATGCAGCTTGCGTATCGCCTCGAACAGCGTGGCATCTGGGACACCAGTTAGCCCGCCCCCCCAGATTAACACCACGCCATCCCCTTCAACCCAGCGCTGAGAGGCGAGTTTAGGTACCAGTAGATCAACCTGAGAGGCATCTCCCATCACCAGCAGGATACGCGTTTTGGCGCGCCAGCGATGGCCGTAATTCTGACGAAGATATGTGAGTACATGATTCAAAATTTTAGCGCGGCTATTTTTAATAATTTTCTTTGATTTACTCCCAGTATTACTTAAACCAGACAATAGGTTAAAACGCTGAAAATAACTTCTTGAAATAATTATTTGCCATAAACGAACAATTGCATCATCAAAAAGTAATATTGTGATACATATACCAGCAACTATCAGTGACGCATTTAGTTTTTTCTCCATGGTCGAAATATGAATCAATGGATTTTCTACCCAAATGAAAAATCCCCCCGTAGCTACTATCAGCATAACAATAAACCACGTACTTACACGCTTATTATTTTTCACATCATCACCCTTCATCAAGGTTATACCGGATGAACAATAAGCATATGAGTGGTTTTATCATTAATTAATAGCCATTGTGCCATATTTGATTTAGCCGCATGTTCATTAGCACAAATTAAAATGACATTTCCTACTACAGAATTCAGCCTGCCAAATGTATCATCCAACACGAAATCTCCTTTTTTCGATAACATATATCCAGATTGTTCCATTGACTGGAGTACCAGCGCCAGTGTTTCGCTTTGTATCTGGCTACGCCAAAAAAACCACGGCAGGTCAGCCGTTATATTCCCCCATAATGTCACGGTTGTTACTGATTCCACAGCCTCGTCCATAACTACCGGACGATGTATCCATGACTGCGGTGTTACATGATGGTGAGTTAACCAGGCAGGTGAGGCCAACAATATAGCAGATACCGATTCAACCTGCTGGTCTCGTGGTTCAAGGAACAAATTAATCTCAATAGAAAGAATTAATATCGCCTCCTGACAATCCAGACAGTTATCAATCCACATTATACCGTCACTTTCTGTACAGATAGTCAGATTTTGGTCATCAAAAGATAATGAACAGACCCGACGCCAAACGGTATTAATCGTTTCATTCTTGAGCGTGCCATCGTGTTGAATACGGACATGGAGGTTTCCAGAAAATTTCTCTAATTCAGGTTGTAACTGTCGGATAATATCCGTCAGTAATTGTTCCATGCGTAGCAGATAACCGTCCTCACTCATATTGGTAAGTTGTAGGGAGATTAGTGCAGTACTTAACATCCTCTGGTATTGAGGGTAAAAAAATGGTTGAAGTTCACTCCCCCCTTGTAAAAGCGCTGCTGCCAGTTTATTTCTGGCGACTGGAGTAATATATGCTGTTGCCAACACCCCCATAGCCAATTTTCCTAAAGCAACCTGCTCATCGTATTGCTGCTGGTGTAAATGATTCCACCAAATGACACGATCGCGTTCATTTTCATAACGTCGCAATTGAAAAATATAACCCATAAAACCAATTAAAAAAGGAATAAAAAAAGAGCAAAACCAAAACCAGATTGTATGTGTAGGTTCATTTTCACGCCAAAATGAGAATACTAATATTGCTCCCAAAAAAACACAGAGAAGTATAGTAGTTAACCAACGAAATTTATCTGGGGGGACTGGTAATTCGGCTTTCTCAGGGATCTTTTTAAGATCGATTGGCATATATTACAGCCTTCCAGCAATAGGTAATGAGGAAATCAATGTACAACCGCATCCACAACGGTGGCCATGGAGAGCGATAGGCTTACCATTAATTCTGGAACCGAAATCTCCTTCAATTATAATTGTTTCGCCATGTATTGGGCAGAAAACTTTATCCAGCATACAAGAAACCGGCAATCCCATAAAAATAACGCCAGAACTCCCTTCAAGGACAATACCGCCATGAGTCGTTTTATCTGAAAGACGAATAACACCAAGCATATTTTACCCTCTTTATTTTGAACAAAACTATCCGATATCAACTGATAACATCTTCCATATACTCTCTTCCTGGATCATGACAATAGTAATATCGAATACATTACCATCGTTAAATTTAACACTTCCTGAAAGTACACCTCTGTTACCTTCAACGGAGATATTATTAAAACTATAATCCTCTATATTTTCAAATTTATAAGATTTCATTGCCAACTTAAAATCTTCACTTGTGATTTTCTCGCGCATCTCACTCGCAGTTTGTGCATAGGCTAAGATATAGGAATTGTCACGTAACAAATCTATTTCCGCTCTTGCTGCCTCCTTAACGCCGGTCGTCATAAAAAATATGAAGGAAACAATAGATATTGTAAGAATAGCGACAAATGCCAGACAGACAAAAACCTTCCATTTTGCTGATCTCTTCGCTCCAGCAGAAAAAGTTGATTTTACACGCCAGCCGGATTCTTTTACGACATTAAAAAGAGGAGCGGTAACACTGGATGATTCAAAATCGTAACTGTATATCTTTCCTACCTTGCCATTTTCTTTTAATCCCCAGGCACCTCCTAATTTGAATTCTTTTCTTCTCCCTAACTGAAATTCCTTTTTAAAACCAATTCTTTCTGGCCCAACTTCCCATTCAGCACTGGTTGATTTCTCCTGATAACCCACCTGTTTACCAACATCATCAAACACCAGTCGAATCTGAAAACTTTCTTTTAAACCTCCGGCATCATAGATATTTGACCAGTTAGCATCGACATAATTATAAATAACAATAAGGTCATCACTATCCTCCTGTATTGTAAATGGAATATCTTGACATTCATTTAAATCCAACAATCGTTTTTTTAAGGAAATTAGGGTACAAGACCCCGTTGATGATGTAGACATATTTTGAGGCATAATTCTCTCTTCACAATTAATAAATAACAGTAAATGTTTATTTCACCGCCTCCGCAGCGTTCACCGCACAGCGTACGGTGGTGCCATCGGGGTAAGGCTTGTCCTTGATGGCATAGCCGCGAAAAAAGGTCAGGCCCACATCAAACCCGGGAGAAGGACGATAACCTCCGCGGCGGACCTTCATATATTGCCCATTATCGTCATCCAGGAAGACGCCCTTCTCCGGA
>NZ_JABXRT010000006.1:0-3666 GCF_014104295.1 Citrobacter sp. RHBSTW-00029 | reverse complement strand
ATATAATTTAGGTTTTGTAAAAACCACCGAGATCACAAGGTCAAAAGACGGAACGGCTCACCCACACTTTCACATTTTGCTTTTAATGAATAGTTCATATTTTCGCCGTGGATATATGAAACAAGAAGAATGGCGGGATCTTTGGGTTGATGTTATGGATATAGATTATATCCCACAAGTTGACATTAGAACTGTAAAAATTAAATTAGGAAGTGAGCAAGAAAGCCTTTCTAATGCAGTTGCTGAAACTCTTAAATATGCAGTAAAACCAAGCGACATGATACAAGATCGAGAATGGTTCCTTGAAATGAATAGACAGGTTTTTAAAATGCGTTTCGTTTCTACTGGTGGAATATTAAAAGATCTATTTAAAGATGAAGCAACAGAAAAAGAATTATTGTTATTGAATGAAGAAGAAAACGAAGAAGAGAAAGATTTAAACAATAATTTATTTTTCAATTGGTATAAAACAGATAAAAAATACAAGCGAAAATTAGCCGATTGATTTTATAAAATAAGAATAAAAAACAGCCCCGCGAGGGGCTTTTTTTATGAGTATTTTATAGGTGTTGACCTTGATTTTATCTTTTGACCTTAGCCCCTGCGGGCCGACGTTTATTGAGCGAAGCGATAATAAACATAGTCGGTCCCTATGTTATTTAAATTTGACTTTTATTTTAAATGTTTTATGTAGATTATATAACCAAAAAAAGAGGGGTTTATTATGGATAAAAAACAAAAACAAAGAATTGAGAAAAGAATAAGAAATATTGAAAATTCTTGTGAAAATATTTTTTATAAATACTGTGGGAGATGTGAAGCAAAAAAAAGACATTATGAATATATTGGATCGCTTACTGTTAGAGATTTCTCGAATGATTTATATGATGACCCCAAAGACTTCTGGGAAAATGAAGAGGATCGTGTTTTTGTAATGTGCGCCAAATGTAAATATAAAAATTTTTATGATGTCGAAGAATATATTAAAAAATTAAAAACATTAAAAGATGAGGCTTAATTATGTCTTATCAATTCATCCATTTTGAAGATTATTCAATCAATAAAGCAAAGAAAAAAACAAACAGGGAAGAAAAAGCAATTAAAGAGCAAAAGGAAAAAGGAATTTATAAAGGTGATTATAACAATGAAAGCGAAGGGAATAATTTAAGATCTATTATTGCAGAAGCAAAAAGAGAACCTGGAAACATTCCATCAACAATAGTCGATGGAATAGTTAAAGAACCGATATTATTATATGGTGTTGATTTAGACACTTTGGAGAATATAGCTTTAAATTATCATGCCAACACTAAAATAAAAGACAAAAACGGAAAAGAGAAGAAATTAAGAAAAGACGCGAATGTTATTTTAGCGGGTGTTATTTCACTTAATAGGGACAATGAAAATATATGGGATGATTATAAAAATGATTCTATTAAATACCTTAAAGAAAAATATGGTGATAAATTAAAGTCTGTAATAGAACATACAGACGAAACAAATCCACATTTTCACTTTTACATTGTCCAAGATGTCGGTGAGGTTTTTGATCTTGTTCATGATGGAAAAAAAGCAGCTCTTGAAGTTCGTTCACAAAACAGAACAAAGGGAGAACAGAACACAGCTTATATAAAAGCGATGAGCGGCTATCAAGAAGAATTTTTTTTAAATGTAGCCAGTAAGTATGGCTTAACAAAAGACGGCCCCAAAAGAGCGAGGATTTCACGCGAGGATTATTTAAAACAAAAGCAAGAAATTGAATTATTGAATAAATTAAAAAAACAAAGAGAACATGAAATTATTTTATTAAAAGAAAAAGCAGAAAAAGAGATTAAAGAGCTAAAAGAAAAATCTGAAATTGAAATTAAAAAAGCAAAAGATGATGCTCTCGCACTTGGTCGGAGAATAGGGAGGTCGGAAGGTTTTAAATCAGCAATAATAGATTTCAGAGACAATAAAAATATATTCAGCAAGGTTATATTTTCTAAAACTTTTAGCGAAAATATGATTAATCAATTAAAAAAGAAAAATAAGGATTTGGTTGATAAAAATAAAAAATTATTTGAAAGAAAAGAGCATTATAAAAAAGATGCATCTTATAAAAACAAATATTATCAGGAAGAAAAAAAGAATGATTATTTAAAAAATATAAATGAATTTATTGAGAATGTGGATGTATTGGAAAATAAAAATGAAAAAGAGGAAATAGAAAATGATATTAGAGCAAACGTTATTAGAGAAATTAACAAAATTGAGACACAACAACAACAAATTGATCGCGGATATGAACAAATTAAACAGAGAAACATTAGAGTTAGAGGAGACGTTAAAACAGTTAAAGAAAGACTTGGAAGATCTGTCAGATTGTTATTTAACAATATCAAAGCCACTTTTAGAGATTTCATCACAAATAAATTACTTGAAAAAAGAAGCGAAAGAAAAGAAGAAATTAAATCGAGCATCGAAACAATCAAAAAAGAATATGAAATTAAAAATGAAAAAGATCGAAGAAATGACAGAGAAGGAGAAAAGCTTAAAATATAGTTCTTTGATAGTTTTTTTATTTAATGAGTTTATGAAAGAAAAAAATAGAGAGGAAATTATAGATAATTTTATAGATGATGAAGACGATGACCAAGTTGAATAGTCAAGAAGAATCAAAAAAATCCTATGTGTTCATATAGGATTTTTTTTATTGTTCTTGATTACACGCCATAAGAACAATTTTAAAGGGTGTAAGGAGAGCATAGCGAGCCTTACACCTGTTAAGCCTTCCCTTCGTAGTTCATACATAGCAAAACCGCTTAGGAAGCGTTACAGAGCGTTTTAGAGCCTCTGGTGTGGTTCGTAGACGGTGAAGCCGTCGAGAAGTGAAGCCGAACGGCTGAACAGCCAGGAACGTAGTTCAGGATCTCCCCCTGGAAGGGGGCAGGGGGTCGATCTTTTGGGGTTGGTTTTTGGGTGTTTTGGGGTGCGGTTTTCTTTACTTGATACCTTAGGCATAAAAGCTGGCGAAAAAAATCGGGTTTTTTGCTTTTAAGTTGTTTGATTTACAACGCTTTTTTTTAAATTTCTAACATTAATTTTGTCGAACAGTTGACAAAAAAAATCCCCGATGTAGTTTTAAGTTGTCGAGGCTTAAAATTACAATCAGGGAGATCTTTATTCTATGGGGAATATAAACAAAGAAAAAAACAATGTCAATAATAAAAATAAAAAAAATGAAAGTGTAAAAACTGAAGATTTATCAAGTAGATCAGAGAAAGATAAGGTTTGGGATGTTCATAGAAAGAATGTCGATCTTGTTGCTGATTTATATAACCAGTCAGCAGAATTTGAGCGATATTTTCAAAGGATGGATGATTGCTCTGGAAGACTTGAATTTTCTCAAATTTTACAGAAAGACACTGGAGAACTAAAATTAAAATTGAGCAATGCTCATTTTTGCCGTGTTCGCCATTGCCCAATCTGTCAATGGAGGAAAAGCTTAATGTGGAAAGCTAAATTCTATAAAGCAATACCTGAAATAATGGCAGACTATAAATCTGCCAGGTGGTTATTTTTAACTCTAACAGTTAAAAATTGCGATGTTAAGGATTTGAAATCAACAATTCAAAAAATGAACAAAGCATTTAAAAAAATAATTAATAGAGAACATTTTAAAAA
>NZ_JABXRT010000005.1:0-12351 GCF_014104295.1 Citrobacter sp. RHBSTW-00029 | reverse complement strand
GCGGTGATCGCCGCAATCAGCAGTCCACGCAGCAGAGCCGAGCGCAGCGCCTCCTTACCAGGTGCGACAGGTACGCAGTCCAGCACGGCATCGACGCGAGGAGAACCGTCCCACTCGCGGGAACCGAGGAGGCGGGCAACAGGGTGGTAGGGAGCGGAACGGGCAACGTAGAACATGAAATCGTCAACAGCCTGACGTTTCAGGCCAACCTCGGCGCTTTTGTTCAGTATCCAGGCGCGGGCACCATGCTCGTCCGGTTCGACCAGAGAGCCGCTATCAGCCCATGAGAGCTCATTCTTGAAGGTCATGAGGTTAAGCTCCATCCGGGCACCATTGCGGTAGAGCAACCAGCGGAGATTGTCGGCGTGATTGAGGACGTCCCAGCGCCCAGAGCCAGCATCAGTGATCAGCGGCGGGACATACCGCAGTGGATACTCATTGCCGAAATTTACCGATCGCTTTTCAGCCGCCTGAATGCGGAAACCGTCGCGGGTCGGGCTACCGGTGAGCCCATCCCACTCATTGAACGGGACAGGAGGCAGAGAACCACCCATGAACGCAGGGCGCTCGGTCTTGGCGGCAGCTTTGGCCTTGGCGGCGGCGATCTGCGTTACAGTGGCTACAGCAGCGCCAGAATTATCATCATGATTAGGCAATTTTACATCCTCAAAATTGACATCGAATCTTGAGGAGCCCTACAACGGCGGGACTTTACGGGGAAAACACCCTTTGCACGCGCTGGAAAGTTCGCGTACAATTCAAGCTGGATTGCCACCCAACCTGTTGTTAGAATCGGTGTCTTCCACGGTTCCCGCCGCGAAAGCTCCTTAAAGTTTTAACAACAACAGCTTTAAAGAAAATGACCCGTCTGCCAGGACGGGTTTTCTTTTTCAGCCGCGTCATCATACCGTTACATTCCCCCCTGTACCAGCACACAACGATCCAACCACGCGAAACGCGATCCAGCTCCAGCCTTACAGCCGCGTAGCCTCTACCACTTATCCACGGGCCAGCTCCGCCGCAAAATACTTGTCCACAGAAACTGTCCACAGGCACCCCGGCGACGCAACGCCGTCGCCCCTCAGCGCACGACAATTGCACTACGTCAAATTCGACGCGCACGACAAAACGCATTACACTCCGCAAGACAAACAGCACGACAAATAGCACGACAAATAGCACGACACGGAGATGCTAGCCCATGCGAGAGAAAACGAAAACCCTGACCGTTCGACTGCCCGTCAGCCTGATCGAGCGCATCGAGCAGCGAGCGGAGAAAACCAAAGTAACCCGCACAGATGCCGTCATAGAGGCGCTCGTCGCCGGACTCGGCACGAAGCCTGAAGGGATGGACACCAAACTTTTGACTGCCATCGAGGCGCTGCGGTCAGAGGTCAGGGCGCTGGCCGGAGGCGGGAAAAATGCACGACAGTTTGCACAACAAACCGCACGACAAAGCGCACGACAGATAGTCCCCCGGGGAGCCGATCCACGCTTCCAGGCCGTCAGCGATGAGGCCGACCAGCTGATCGTCAGCATGACCGGGGAGAACGCCACCCTGCCCGCCATCGCGTCGGCGCTGAACGCAGCCGGGTACCGGACAGCGACGGGGCAGGAGTGGAACACCAGCCGCGTCCGGGACTACCGCCATAAGCTGCGGGAGAGTGGTCTATTGTGCTGAGTTAGCAGTCCTAAGTGAGGTAATTAAATATGATAAAATGCAGCCTTAAATTATTTATAAGGAAAGTCAGTGGCTATCGGAGATGATGCAATCCGGGATGCTTTCTACATCTTCACGCAACAAGCTGCGGAAATGGATGATAAGGGGCTCCCTCAAGAAGTCTGGGAGACTCCTTGTTTCACTTATTTGATGACTAAAAAACAATTCAATCAGATGAAGGTTGTTTGTCAGAGAAACGGCTGGGATTTGCCTACGTCGCCAGCAATACCAATTACTTGGGCTATGTTTAGGCATGTGCTATCTGCACGTAACTCGAAGGATAAATTAAGTTGGCAGGAGTGTGCGGAAATTTTGGCTACTGCATTTTCAGTGCAGAGTAACGTCTACGTTAACAGGGATTATTCTGAGCAGACTATTGTGCTGAATGCTGCTCGTCGTATTAACGTCGCTGGGGCTGGTTTTTTCGCAATGGCGATAGTTGATGTCTCTGAAAACAATTTGGCCCCCGTAACTGCATACCATGCAACGGAGGCCAAGTGTAGAGCTATACAGCGAGGGTGATAGGAAGGACGCCCATTTAAGCAGTTCTCCTCAATTTAATGAGAATGAACCATAACGCCTAAATATTTCCCTTCATTGGTTCCTTTCGGATCTAGCAGCATCGGCGGTTTTCTGCTGTCTATCAAATTCGCTATTGGTCAGGAGTTTTAGCTCCTTACTGCTGACTACAGAATAATTTACGTATCTGTAGAACGCTCTTGCAGTAAAATAATTCTATACGGATTACAGCTAAGATTCAACCAAAAGTGGAATGATAATGCTCTCCTGAACTCAATGAGCCCGCGTCACCTGTGGCTTTAGCCGTAGCCATCTAGCGTATCCAGCCTCTGCGTCAGCGTGGCCTGATCTGACGCAGAGGAGCGACGGCCTACGCCGCCGCATCTAACCAAGGCAGCATCGCCGCCCTGATCAGCTCCACGTCGGCCTCGTCCATGGTCAGCAGCACCATGCCGTCCACAGGAGGCAACCCGGCGTACTCCACGCAGCCGGTCACGTTGAACGCTTCAACCATCAGCGCGGTGGCCACAGCCTCCCTTTCGACGCCGCACGCCCACTCGTAGTGAGCAGACGCCGGATCGGCATTCACGAACCGGCTCGCCTGAGCGGTGAACACAGCAGTGCCAGCCCACGAACACTCGAAGGGCGATCGAGCGAGCACCACCGAGCCCTCCTGCGTCTGCTGGCTAGGCAGCGGGGAGAAGTTCGGCAGCGATCCATGAGCAAACCCGTCGAGCGACCAGCCCCCCATCTCAGAAGCGATCACCTCAAGGGCGCGACGGGTCGCGGCAGCGCGTAATTCAGTCTTTGATTTCATGTGCCCTCCTTACGGGCGAAAAAAAGCCCGACACCAAAACGGTGCCGGGCTTGAGTGTGCTGCTGGAAACCAAACCAGCTGCAGGATAGCGTCACGACCGCAGCGGCGGTGCGTCGCTTTAATCCGTCTCTGCAAAAAAGCGGCGATAGTGTCTCGAAAGTCGGTCGCAAAAGCCGGAGCGGCGGTAGCAGGAAGGGTGTCCCGAAAGGCGCACCATTCGGACACGCCAATCAGCCCCGCTCAAGCCGGGCATGACGCACCGCATACCGGAGCAGCTCACGCGCCCGATCCTCGCCCTCCTCAACCAGCACGTCGAACCAGTCGAGGTTATCGCGGGGCTCGAAGCGGTTCAGGCCGTCGAACGACACCACCGACGCCCCTGGAATTGTCGGGACCGGCTCGCGATCGTCTCCATAGGCCGCTTTATGCGCCAGCCGGTACGCCTCGCCCGCGTCCGGTACCAGCATCACCTCAACATCAGGCCAGAACCGACGCAGCGACGCCACGCAGCTGCCGAACCCGGCGATCGAGAACGCAGCGCAGACCGCCACCTTGCCACGGCTCAGGTGGTGCAGGGCGAACGCCGTAGCGAACCCCTCACAGACGAACAGAGGCGAGTAGGGCGCGTGCGGGGAGCCGTCGAGCACGTCCATGAACCCCGGCATCGGGTAGAAGCCGCCCTGCTTGCGGGTACCCGCCGGAGAGAACTTCGAGCCAGTGAGCTGGGAACCCTCAGCCGAGCAGCGCCCGCAGATGGCCTCCAGGCCGTCAACATACAGCTGACGGGCGGCGTCGAACTTGTAAACCGGAATCAGGAGGCAATCAGACCAGTAAGCACGCGGATCGAACGATCGAAACATCCCGCCAACACCAAGATCTGTGCTGAGGGCGGGCAGCTGGACGCCACCCGCAGCCGCCAGAGCGGTCTTTTTGCGCCAGTATGGGGTAGACGCAGGATCCCCTCCCTTCGCCAGCAGCTTGACCGCAGCACGCGCAGCAGCATCACCCTTCTTGTCGCGTTCAGCCTTTGCCTTCGCTGTGGCCTCACGGGACAACCGCAGCCGTTCAGCACGATCGACGTCGGACTGGACAGAAGCGCGACCGTTGCGCCATTCGACGCCGGAGAAATTGAGGAAAGCCTGAGCGGCGAATGTATCCAGGTCGCCTTTTAAAAACGACCTGTACTGCTGGCGATGGCGATTCTCGCCTCGCCCATGTCGAGTGGACCAGGCCTCGATAGCTGCCAGCCCGTCCTCGCCGCAGAGAGACGCCCAGCAACCAAGAGCCAGGCAGAGACGCACCCATTCGTCTCGATCAGCCGGAGCACCCGCAGCCGATACGGCACGCCAGAACAGGCCCGGATCCTCTTTCAGATGGGTAGTGTCGAAATCAACGAACGCCATCAGCAGCCCTCCCCGGACGACGCTGGTCGGCAACGAAGCGTTTGATCTCGGGATTGCCAGCCAGCCAGTAATGCCCGCCACGGAGGGAGCGCCCTGCCGGAGTCGGCACGATCCCCCGCGAACTTAGCCGCGAGAGCGTGCGCAGCGACACGTTCAGCAGCGCAGCGAGGTCAGCGGTATAGATTCGTTTTTTCATTGGGAGTACCAGATAGGTGCCCCCCTCAGCTTAACGGGCATCGGGGGGCGGGAGTGACGATTATCGATAAAGCCGCCCTTGAGGACTTACCGCATAGCGGCAGGACAGCAGCCCTTCTCGCTTACTCGCACCTGCCAAGGACGAAGCGCGCATCCTCGTTTACAACCCCGCCTCGTTGGGGAGGAGGGAAAGCGGCACCGGGCGATCCGGTTTCATGTTTCCCAACTGCTCGTCAGGAATCAGTAAGACAAGCGTAACACAATTAACGCCAAAGTGGCGTTTTTTGTGAGATACTAAAAAAGACTCATAGCCAGTGCTGGCGCGGTCTGGCGACCATTTCGACGCAGGGGGAGCAGTGAACGACGATAACGACACGAACGAATCGACGCAGCCGAACCCGGCAGCACTCGAACGCGTAAGCGCGACTGAAAAATTCCCCGAGCAGCTCCCCGGCGTTTTGTTCGTCACCTGCCCCGGCGGGTGCTCCCTCCGGGTCGAGGCATGCCGACAGATTTATGAGCAGAGCCACCTCGATCGCACGATTGAAAACCCCCACCTCGAGTGCCACCGGTGCCCCACTGGCCTCGCGCTTTGGGTCGGTACCGAACAGCCCCCTGACGCACCACTGACCACCCCGGCAGACACCCGTAAGCTCTGCCCCCGTTGCAGCCGGAAAGACAACCGCCTGATCGCCCCCAATAAGCCCGGTTCGAGCCTGTGCGTCTCCTGCTGGAACCGCGAACGCGAAGCCACCATCGGAGCCAACGCACGCGGGAGAGTCAACCGCACCCCACCGTTCGTCTCGCCGTTCCTGATCGGCATCGGCGATGGCTGGCAGGTCTGGTACGGCATCCACCAGGGCGAGGCGCTCGTCCGCGCCATGCGAGCCAACCCGGGCGCACGGTTCCACGATCGCCGACCAGGCCCGGTCGGGCAAACACGCCGCGACGGTTTCGTGTACTACTGCCCCGAACACCGCGAGCCCCTGCGCTGGAACGGTGGCGACGGGCACGCCGGAGAGGTGGAGCTTGCTTGTCCCAGGTGCCAGCCATGGGCGGCACCCCTCAGCGTCGCCCCCACGTTTCAGACGGTCAGCTTCCAGACACCGCATGACGCCGCGCACCAGTACCGGAACGCCACCCTGCCAGACAACGCGGTCTGGACATCGTCGGTCTGCGCTGATTGCAAAGCCGCGCCCCTGGTGATCAGCAAGGCACCGGTCAAGGGCAAGCCGCGACGGGAGATCGTCGTCTCCTGCCCGTCCTGCGACTCCAGCGCATCAGCCAGGCCCGGAGGCAGGACATGGACAGACGAGCACATCGCGGTGCCCGAGTTCGCGCAGAACGAGACGCGCAGCCTGGCGAAGATCCCCGTTATTTTGCCGCAGAGGGAGCAGCCGCAGCTGCTCAAAAGACCAGGGACAGGGCGCGGTCCAGGACGCCCCCGCAAGCGCATCCCCCTGACCCTCGACCGGGTACCAGAGAGCCGGTTCAACCGCCTCGCCCTTTCCGTCCTTGCCGCCGTCGGGCGCTGGGACTACATCAACGACATCATCCGGCGCATCGATCGGGACCGCGGCGACGCCGCCACCCTGATCGCCCTTGCCGACCACATCCGGACCAACCGACCAGAGAGAGATTTATGACCGAAACCACCCGTCCGATCCTGACCATCAAGCGACGCAACCGCACGGTCTACGTCCCGCCGGAAAAGGCCGCGAAATCTGAGCCGCAGCCAGCCGAACGGACTACCAGCAAGGCGAAGGTACAGCCAAAAGCGAAAGCCCCGCAGAAGCCCGCACAGAAGCCCACAGCGGCAAAGCCGAAAAAGACGCCCGAGCAGGTCGCCGAGGGGATCCGCAGACAGGAGGAGAACGACCGCCGCCAGCAGGACATCGCGATCGCCAACAAGTCCAAAAAGGCGCTGGCCAACCGGGTGACCAAAGCATTCCTGAAAGAGCACTGGCCTGACTTGCTGACCCGGGGAGTTGACCGTCGCCCCATGGCAAAGGGCATCATCGAGCAGATCCTGACCCGAGGCGCAGAGCTGGACATGCCGCCAGAGGCAGACCGCAAAGCCGTCCGTCGCATCCTGGGCATTGTCACGGGTACCAGCTCGTACCAGCAGTGCCTCATAGACCAGTGCATGCGCTACGACCTCGACGGCAACCCCACCGTCGCCGTCACGCCAGAGGAGGCCGAACAGGCCAAAACCCGCCTGACAGAGATCCGGGAATTCCGACGCAAGGCACGCCAGGAGAAGGACAAAAAAAAGGGCGCATAACGCGCCCCGTCTCACCGTTTCACCGCCCTGTCGACCGGGGCAGTTCCCGTCTCACCCAGCGCCACGTAGGCGCAGCACGACGCTCTGCAGCACGGCGAGCAGCTGCGACACGTTGAGCCTGTCCCCTTGCCCGTCGGGCAGCAATGACCCCATCGGGGATCACCACCTCAGGAATGACCAGGCGCGAGACAGCAAATTCACTCATCGCCACCCCCGAACGTATAGGACAGGTTCACACCGTTTGCACGCTGCTCCAGCGCCTCGCCAGCCGCAGCAACATCAGGATCAGAAGCGACCAGCTCCCGGGTGCGCTCACGCCGGAACCGCAGCCCCAGCGCATACAGCGACGCATCCGAACGGACGAAAGCCAGCGTCTGGCCACCCGCAGCGAGCGAGTCTTTAAACCGGGCAATAGCCCGCTTCTCGGTGGCAGGACGATCGCCCGGATGGTGATGCAGGAACGGCAACAGCCAGATCAGCTCCAGCCGTTGCGAGCGCGTGATCCTGCTGGACAGCGGCATCAACACCTCGCCCTGCAGGTGACGCGGCAGCTTACGCATTCCAGTCAATACCACGCGCAGCCGGTGACAGCGTCATGCCGCCCGCCTGAACCTGACGGCGCACCTCGGCAAACGCCGGAGCACGCGCCGCGTCTGGCATCCCACGAGAGGACGTCAACACGCCGTCAAGTAACACCAGGTCAGCCGGTGCCACACCCGCCGCTTTCATCTCGTTCAGGAACGCCGCGTCCTGGATGGACTGCGCACGCGCACGGTGAACCGCTTCGGTCGGAGACGCCACCGGAGCCCCGATCGGCGCGAACGTCTGCGCTGCGCCGCCTGTCTCCACCACTGTCTCGACCACCGACGACAGCGGAGGGAGGCCAAAGTCATCAGCGCCGGTGGATTTGGTCAGCGTCTTGCAACCTTTAACGTCGTTCATGCGCTTACGGTGGAGAGACGCGATCGCCTCGTCCTCCTCCAGCTCCCCAGCGGGCTTTTTGCCCTTCTTGCCGCCCTTCAGGTCGGGATCCAGAGATTGCTTTTTGAAAGCGCCGGCCCCGTCAGATTTTGCCAGCGTCGCCTCATTGCGAAGCCGGTCACACAGGAGTTTGAAAGCAGACATTACACACCCTCCATGCCACGGTTACGGCGCAGGATTTCAATAGCGCCCTGCGTGGCGAAAATTTGGTTAAGACGGCGGTCAGGCGCGATCACGGTACGGTACAGGCCGCGCCCGCCGTCGGTTTCAGCGAGCGTCGTCGCCTCGTCCATCGCCAGCTTGAGAAGCAGCTCGATACGCTGCACGCGAACGGAGTGCGCCCAGTTGAACAGCGCCAGCGCAGCCGCCGCGTCACGGCGATCGGCATCCTGCAGCAGGGTGTCACGCTCCCGGGCCACGTCGGCCTCAGCAGCCTCAGCAACAACCAGCTCGGCCTCGATGTCCGGCAGCAGGAACGACGCAACACCCGCGTCGGGGCTCACCGGCTCGCCAGCACGCAGCGCAGCCTTGCCGTCGGCGATCAAACCCCGCAGCCGTTCGGCCTCGGTCTTGAGCCCTTCCACCACTCGAGCGGCGTCCAGCCGTCGCGCTTCCACGTCGGAAGCGGCCTGTCGCATTTCACGCGCAGCCTGACGATCGGCGAGCGCCGAGAGCTGAATGGAGGAGTTCGTGTCTACCTGCAGGGACGGGAGGTCATACACAGGGAACGCATCACCCGCCAATTCGGCAAGGGTAGAGCGTAGCCAAGCGCCGTCGGCGCTCTCTTTCTTAATTTCGGTCATGGTTAGGTTCTCAGCAAGTTATCAGCAAAGCGGCAAGAAACGCCGCTCAGACAGCATGCCGTCACGACCAACCGAGCACACCCACGCAGAGGGCGCAGGGCTCTCGCCCAGCGCGGAAAGCCGCCCGAGAGCCCGTCGCTAAACCCCTACATTTCAGGACACCCGCAGGAGCGACGAAAAAGACACTTTAGCGATAGACTTTCGATACAGTTGTGGCATGTTGTGTCGAAAGAGACGTATCGGTCATAGGAGAGAAAAAAGTGAGCAAAACATACGGTTACGTTCGCGTATCAACCGACGAACAAACCAGCAACAGCCAGCGCGACGCCATCATCGCCCGGTTCCCAACCGCCTCCATCCTTGCCGACGACGGGATCAGCGGGACGGTACCACCACGCGAGCGCCCCGCCCTCGGCATCCTCCTGAACCAGCT
The DNA here is from genome assembly GCF_014104295.1 of Citrobacter sp. RHBSTW-00029. Taxonomy (NCBI): domain Bacteria; kingdom Pseudomonadati; phylum Pseudomonadota; class Gammaproteobacteria; order Enterobacterales; family Enterobacteriaceae; genus Citrobacter; species Citrobacter sp. RHBSTW-00029. The sequence continues at coordinate 3,196 of NZ_JABXRT010000005.1, read as the reverse complement.
GCTGCAGGAGGGCGACACCCTGGTCATTTACGCGATCGACCGCATCGGCAGGAACGCCCGGGACACCCTCGAGCTGGTCGAGGAGCTGGAGAAGCGGAAGATCACCTTGGTCAGCATCCGCGAGGGCGTCGACTTGAGCAGCGCCGTCGGACAAGCGGTACTCGGCGTAATGGCCAGCTTCGCGCAGATGGAACGCAAGCTCATCCTCGAACGGCAGGCAGCAGGGATAGAGGCCGCAAAGAGTCGAGGCCAGAAGTTCGGACGCCCGACCAAGATCGGAGCGAAGGAAGCCGGGGAGATTGTCATGCGCCGCGCCATGGGAGTGCCGATCGCCACCATAGCCAAACAGCTAAACCTAAGCCGGAGCGCGATTTACCGCCATCTTGAGAAAGTCGACGCGGTCGCGCCGGAGTAAGAGAGAGAGAGCGCGGCGGTGGTACTCGCTAAAGCCACCGCCGCAACCCAAGCCCGGGGAAGTGTGAGAGCCAACCCGGGCATGTTAACCCACCCAAATGAGGTAACACCATGATCGTATCACCACAGAGCATCGCACGCCAGCTGGCACGCCGCGCAGTCACCAACCGCAACCCGCAGACCTGGCGCAGAGCCATGAAGCGTCTACGCCGTGAGATGGCGGCATAACGAACTCCTTACGGTGTAAGCGTTACCCCATAACGAACCACTTACACCGTAAGCACACTCACTCTACAGGCAGAAAGCGGGCACTAAAACGGCGATCAGCCGCGTTGTGTATCTCGAGTCCTAGTATCCGCATACTCTTCAAAGCAGATACGGATTCAAAGACAAAACGCTCGTCATACCCAAAACAGTCTTCCGGGTACTCAAATGTCACCCAAAACGGGGAGGACTCTTTTGCTGCCGCAAGAATGCGATCTTTGAAGACGTGGAACTCTTTCATTGCCATACCCTCATTAAGAGCGAAGGTGCTCACGAGCATTTTACAGGAAAACGAAATCTCATAATGGAGTCGGCCCGGGACGTACATAAGGCACCACACACCAGAACGCACCAGAGCAATCCTAAGCGCCCCAGCCCCAAAACCGCACCGACATACCACCCAGCACGAGACAGCGCCGTACACCCCCCAAAAGTTGCCGCCATTCTCAGCGCGTGACGCTCAAATAGCCGGAGGAAACCAACCGGAGCAGGAACCATGAAGAAATACACCCCCGAACAGAAAGCCCAGGCGCTCAAGCTACTGGAGCAGGACGGCGCAACCGCCGCCACCGTCGCACGCACCATGGGGATCCCACCCCGCACCGTCAGAGATTGGGCGAAAGCCCGCGCCGACGCACCAAGCAACGTCCTCAGCATCGAGGAGATGCGCGAACGCGCGCAGCGAGCCGTCGAGGCCACCCCACAGGCCGCAGTCCGACGCCTCAAAAACCACTTTGTGCAGCGCCAGTACGAGCTACTCCAGCGCCACGCGAGCGACCTGCAAGCCCTACGCAGCGCATCGCTACAGGCCATGCTGGAGAAGGACGCCACCATGGTCAAAGCGATCAGCGGCCTCATGACCTCCCTGCTTAAGGCGCAGGAACGCGAGCGCCTCATCTACGAGATCAAGCCGGGCACCGAGGCCGACATCATGCGGCAGGGCATGAACCGCCAGCAGAGCTGAAAACGGCGGGAAAGCCGCCTTTTACCGCCGTTTTACCGCCGGAGAAAACCCGGGAGCCCCCGGAATACGCGGATCCGCACGTTACGCAATTGTTACCGCTCGCGTGCGCGAGAAGTCCCGTTTTGATGCCCGGACGAACCAAACGCGCAGCTGCAGCTACGCATTCCACACAAGCCGCAGAGGGCGCGAGGGCAAGCCCTCACGCAGAACGACCAGACGACCACCCAGCGAAGCGACAGCTTCGTCCTCTGCGCCCCCGATCACCCCACCTCACAAGGCAAGCAAAGTGCATCCCCTTCAAGGGTGCAGCTGCGGCACGCCAACTGCGCAATTTTTGAGCGTGTGGGGGTATGAGGGTGTAGGGGTAACATATGGGCGTACAGGGGGTGTGGGGGCTACTTATTACCCCTCTTTTTACATAGTAGATAAATAAAAGAATGTACCCCCACATACCCCAACACGAAAGCCACATGCAGCGCCATGAAAGGGATTTTGAGTATGTGGCGGTAGATTTTCTTTGCGAGTTTACCCCCACATCTTACCCCAACATCACCAGTTACCCCCACACGTTACCCCCACACCGAACCCCCACATGATCACCCCATACCCCCACACAAAACGGAACCCCCACACGGGTACCCCAACATTGGCAGAGGCATAAAAAAACCCGCCGAAGCGGGTCATTTTCAGAGCGGGAGTTCCCCGGTTGGTTCGTCTGGCAATTTCCAGTAAACAAAAGTACCCCGGTGGTTCCTGCGATCAACGATCCCCTCATCAGCTAGGCGCTTCAACGCCCTACCGACGCGACCAGAATGGCTTGATGGGGCACGCAGCGCCGCCGTCACGTCCGTCGCGGTAAACCTGCCGTCATAGCCAGGCTTATCCCACGGGTACTGGCCAGTGGACGCATTGCCAGGCAACAGGAGGATGTCGCGCACCGGTTCATAGTACGAGCCGCGATCGACGAATTGAGCCGTCTCAGCTTTCGCCGCAGCAAAGGTCTCGTCGTCCAGGTTGAAACCGACGCCAGAGCGGTACAGGTGACGAACCTCGAGCCAGAACTGGATCAGCTGATCCTCATCCGCCCGAACAGCGCAGCCTTTGACGTTATCCCACTCCCACCCGAGCAGCTCGTTAACGCGAGCAATGTCGATAGGGGCGACGAGGGTAATGGTCGGGAAGCGGGACGCCGCCGTCTCGTCCTTCAGGTAGTCGCGCTTGTTCACCGTGGCACCCATCACCATCTGGCGCTTTTTGGCGATCACCGCCTTCTCGTTTTCAGGACGCCACTCATCCACGTTGCGCTCCACGAACGCCTTGATTTCATCGGGGTCGTTTTTCTTCATCATGCCCGACACTTCACCCAGCTCGTTAAACCAGCGCATGACCGCAGGGCGCACGCTGTCCTTACTCGAAGGGTTGATAGACACACCCTGCCCGAACGCACCAGGCAGCAGGTCGAACAGAGCGCGAAAGAACGCCGTCTTAAACCAGTTGTTAGCCTCGGAGTAGAGGCAAGGAACGTACTTGTTCGACACAGCCCCTTCCTCAACA
>NZ_JABXRT010000003.1:0-123288 GCF_014104295.1 Citrobacter sp. RHBSTW-00029 | reverse complement strand
GATGATGGAGAGGTCGCTTTCGCTGAACGTGTAGTGACGGATCAACTCATCCTTGGTGTCCGGCAACGCCAGCAGGCTTTCGCGCTCGGCGGCGGAGAGGATCGAACGGCGGGGCATGCGGTTTCCTTCTTCTTGAAAACGTAGGTTTGTGACAAGCCCGCCAAGGCAACCGGCGCGGCACGGGAATCAAGGCATTGCGATTCTCGAAAATAGTTCTTGAAATTCTATTCTTGATTGCATATCATCTCAACGAGTTTCGATAAGAAAGGATGCGCATGCGACCGTCTGTTGTGCTTGACATGAAGCGAAGCGCAGTGCGTGAAGCGGTAGGCCGCTTTCGCGCCGCGAACCCGCGCGTCTTCGGCTCGGTGCTGCATGGCACCGACCGGGATGGCAGCGACCTCGACCTGTTGGTCGATGCGCTGCCCGGTGCCACGTTGTTGGACTTGGGCGATTTGGAAGAAGAACTGAAATCGCTGCTCGGCGTTGACGTCGATCTGCTGACTCCCGGCGACCTGCCGCCGAAGTTCCGGGCCAAGGTGCTCGCGGAGGCGCAACCGATATGAGCGAGAACCGCCTGCCCGATTACCTCGACCACATTCAGCAGGCCGCAACCGATGCGCGCAGCTTCGTGGAAGGGATGGCCAAGGACGACTTCTTGGCCGACAAGCGCACCCAGCAGGCCGTCATCATGAGCCTGATCGTCATCGGCGAGGCGGCCACAAAGGTGATGGATGGCTACGTCGAGTTCACCCAGGCGCATGCCGACGTGCCGTGGCGCAGCATGCGCAATATGCGTAATCGCATGGCTCACGGCTATTTCGACATCAACCTCGATGTGGTGTGGGAGACGGTACAGGAATGGCTGCCGGCGTTGCTCCAGCAATTGCCCGCCGTGCGTCAGGATGCCGACGATGAAGACCGTAACGACAACTGTGAAAGAGGGATCTCCGATGACTGTTGAATCGAGAATATTTTCTGTAGCCGAGTATGTTCAGCCGTCCGAAGGCGAGCCTATTCGTTCCGTTGTGCTTGAAACCCGAGACTCAATTATCGTGGTTTGGCATGTCCATCCCGGGCAGGAAATTGCGGCTCACATTCATCCTCACGGCCAAGACACGTGGACTGTTTTGTCGGGAATGGCTGATTACTTTCAGGGCAATGGGATTGTTCGTGCCCTCAGGGAAGGTGAGATAGCCGTGGCAAGACCGGGCCAAGTGCACGGGGCGCGAAATACAGGTACCGAGCCATTTGTGTTAGTCTCGGTTGTGGCATCAGCCAATGCCGGTTTCGTATTGGCTGAGCGATAGAGCCCAATCTCTGGAGTTGGTCCAATGAGCGGTCGGGGAGATAGGTAACAGACATGCAGCGGACACGGCTGCTAAACCAGGTCGCAAACCTCCTTGCGTCGCAGCGTGCCGCAAGCGACGCGATCAATCGAATGGGGTCGGCATGAGACTGAACACCATCCAGTTCCCGACCGCGTAGCCGCCTGTCCTGCCGATCAGGTCTTGACCATCGACGCCTGGGATCAGTCCTGAATGTTCTTGGAGACCACTACGTTATGAGCCGCAGCCGCCGCAAAACACCCATCGTCGGGCACACGACCTGCGGCAGCGAGCGCGAGGACAAGAAGCTCTGGCATCAGCGCTGGCGCACCCGTGAGCGCACGGCGCTGACCAGCGCGTCGCCCGAAGCCCTGAGCGCCCATCTGCCCCTGCTGGAAAACCAGGCCAGCAGCGTCTGGTCGATGGGCAAGGATGGCCGCTCCTACTGGCCCGTCAAGCGCCAGGCCGCCACGGCGGATCGCATCGCCAATCACAAGGGACGCAACCCGCAAGAACGCGCCTCCCTGAAAAAGCGCCTGCTGCGCAAGTGGATGAGCAAATGAAGCTCTCCTTCCATCAGCACATTGCGCTGTTCTGGATGATCGGTGCTCCGGGCGTCTTCGCGCCCGTGATCGAGAACGCCAAGCGGCCCGATGCCGGCGCCGTCATGGCGTGGGGTGTCGCGATCGTGGCGGTGATGATCCTCTTCACCCCTTTGCTGCTGCGCTGTCCACCATTCCGGCGCTGGTATGGCCGGACGGATGCGCTGTCGGAGCGGCAGCGCCAGGCGCTTGCCGAGCGCGGCCTGCGCCGCTACTACCAGACCGCTTTCGATGACGGCTACGTGCCCCGCGTGATGCCCTACGTGTGGCGCATCATCTGGACGGTCGGCGGGTTGATGGCTGTGACCGCCGTACTGCCTACCAACACCGGACGGCCAGCCTTCGATGCCTTGGTGGTCTTCTCGACCTGGTATCCGATAGGCGTGATGCTGCTGGTTTTCGCGTCGAGGCCCCTTGGCCGGTTGATTCGCCAAAGAGCACAGGAGCGGCGGAAATGAGCACGTCAACCATCGAGGCGCTGGCCAGCGCCTGGGCAAGGATTGCCGAGGAAGCGGAATTCCCCGCTGACTACGAGGGGACTGCCACACCACAAGCGCATCGGGCTAGCGAAGCTATTCAGGAGCAGATTCGGGAGCGCATCGTCGCCACCAACGACATGCGGCTGTTCAGCCTGCTGCACCTGCTGGGTCAGGCGTCGCTGCGCATGGAGCAAGCGCTGTGGCCGGAGGATTACGAGCGGATGACGCGCGAGGTTGAGGAAGCCCTGCGGCAAGCCACCGACGCCAACGCCAGATCGTACACCCACGAAGAAGTGATGCAGGCGATGCAGGAACGCATCGACCGGGCGCGAGACAAGCCATGTTGATTGGCTATGCGCGCGTCTCGACGCAGGATCAGAACCTGGAGCTGCAACGCGAAGCCTTGAGCAAGGCCGGATGTAAAAAGGTCTTCGAGGACAAGGTGAGTGGCACGCGGGCAGACCGGCCTGGCTTGGCCAAGACGCTCGAAATGCTGCGCGAAGGCGATACTTTGGTCGTCTGGAAGCTCGACCGGCTGGGCCGGTCGGTCAAGCAACTGGTCGATCTGGTCGGCGATCTGCACAAGCACGGTGTCCAGTTCAGGAGCCTCACCGACTCCATCGACACCGGCACACCATCCGGGCGGTTCTTCTTCCACGTCATGGCGAGCCTTGCCGAAATGGAGCGCGAGCTGACCGTCGAGCGCACCCGCGCCGGGCTGGAAGTCGCCAAGCAGCTCGGCCGCAAAGGCGGCCGCAAGCCGAAGATGACCGACAGCAAGATCGAGTCGGCCAAGAAGCTGCTGGCCAGCGGGGTGCCGCCCAAGGACGTGGCCAAGAACCTCGGCGTGTCCATTCCGACGCTGTACCGCTGGGTGCCAGCCTCCACGCACGCTTAGCGTGCTTTATTTAATGAGATGGTCACTCCCTCCTTCCCGGTATTATGCTGAGGACAGGCTTTCATTCGGAGAACTATCATGGAAAACATTGCGCTCATTGGTATCGATCTGGGTAAAAACTCTTTCCATATTCATTGCCAGGATCGTCGCGGGAAGGCTGTTTACCGTAAAAAATTTACCCGGCCAAAGTTGATCGAATTTTTGGCGACATGCCCCGCTACAACCATCGCAATGGAAGCCTGTGGCGGTTCTCACTTTATGGCACGCAAGTTGGAAGAGTTGGGGCATTCCCCAAAGCTGATATCACCACAATTTGTCCGCCCGTTCGTTAAAAGCAATAAAAACGACTTTGTCGACGCCGAAGCTATTTGTGAAGCTGCATCGCGTCCGTCTATGCGTTTTGTGCAGCCCAGAACGGAATCTCAGCAGGCAATGCGGGCTCTGCATCGTGTCCGTGAATCCCTGGTTCAGGATAAGGTAAAAACAACCAATCAAATGCATGCTTTTCTGCTGGAATTTGGCATTAGCGTTCCCCGAGGAGCTGCCGTTATTAGCCGACTGAGTACCCTTCTTGAGGACAATAGTTTGCCTCTTTACCTCAGCCAGTTATTGCTGAAATTACAACAGCATTATCACTATCTTGTTGAGCAGATTAAAGATTTGGAATCCCAGTTGAAACGAAAGTTGGACGAAGATGAGGTTGGACAGCGCTTGCTGAGCATTCCCTGCGTCGGAACACTGACAGCGAGTACTATTTCAACTGAGATTGGCGACGGGAAGCAGTACGCCAGCAGCCGTGACTTTGCGGCGGCAACAGGGCTTGTACCTCGGCAGTACAGCACGGGAGGTAGGACGACATTGCTGGGAATTAGTAAGCGAGGTAATAAAAAGATCCGAACTTTGTTGGTTCAATGTGCCAGGGTATTCATACAAAAACTGGAACACCAGTCTGGCAAATTGGCCGATTGGGTCAGGGATTTACTGTGCCGGAAAAGCAACTTTGTCGTCACTTGTGCTCTGGCAAACAAGCTGGCCAGAATAGCCTGGGCCCTAACGGCACGACAGCAAACTTATGTAGCATAACGGCAGAAATACACCGGTTTAAAGAATTACTGATCTGGTTTTGCGAATACTGATATTGATGATACTAACGGCCCACCGGCCTGTTGAGGAACCTGTAAAACGGAAAGGCTCATTGAAGCCGTATATTTTCTGGAGGTTCATCAGGCGCGGAACTCATCAAGGCGCGGGAATAAAATCCCATTCAGACGCCGGATAGATTCAAGCAAGCCAACTTGTCGTCAAAATCGGTGTTGCAAAAACGGGAGTGACCATAGATTCCGTTTTCTGAGACGACCCCTATTCTCTGCCCCTACCATAACAGAACGGGCTCCCTGGACCAGCAGGGTTCGCAGGTAGGCATCACCCGCTTTTGTTATCCTGCCAAGCTTTGATTTTCCGCCACTACTGTATTGTGATGGCGTTAGCCCCAACCAGGCTGCCAGTTGGCGCCCGTTCTTAAAATCATGGGCATTGCCAATACTGGCGACCAGCGCACTCGCCGTTGTGGGCCCAATACCTTTCAGTTCCATTAACTGCTGGCTGCGATGATCTGTTTTGGCAACACGAGATAACACCCTGTCATATTCGGCGATTTTCTCTTCAATATTAGTGACATGTGCTAATAGATCATCAATGCACAGCCTGACCTGTACTGGCAGAGTTTCCTTCTGGTCAGAAACAGCATGACGCAGAGCATCAGTGCTTTGTGGGGCAATAACCCCGAATTCAGATACCAACCCCCGAAGACGGTTATACGTCGCTGTTCTTTCCTGAATAAATCCCTGTCTTGTCCTATGTAAGCATTGCATTGCCTGCTGGCTTTCGTCTTTGACGGGTACAAAGCGCATGTGCGGCCGCTGCACAGCCTCACAAATAGCTATTGCATCAGCTGCATCATTTTTCCCGGTCTTACCCGCCATGCGATAGGGTGAGACAAATTTCGGTGCCATCAACCGGACATCATGGCCATACTGCCTGAATAATCTTGCCCAATAGTGGGCACCCGAGCAGGCTTCCATTCCAATGACACAGGGAGGTAAACCAGCGATGAGTTCAGAAAGTGCTGCACGCGACACCTTGGGTTTAACCAGAACTGCTTTACCATTTTGGTCAACGCAGTGAACAGGGCACTGTTGCAAATAGTCGGTGGTGATAAACTTATCATCCCCTTTTGCTGATGGAGCTGCACATGAACCCATTCAAAGGCCGGCATTTTCAGCGTGACATCATTCTGTGGGCCGTACGCTGGTACTGCAAATACGGCATCAGTTACCGTGAGCTGCAGGAGATGCTGGCTGAACGCGGAGTGAATGTCGATCACTCCACGATTTACCGCTGGGTTCAGCGTTATGCGCCTGAAATGGAAAAACGGCTGCGCTGGTACTGGCGTAACCCTTCCGATCTTTGCCCGTGGCACATGGATGAAACCTACGTGAAGGTCAATGGCCGCTGGGCGTATCTGTACCGGGCCGTCGACAGCCGGGGCCGCACTGTCGATTTTTATCTCTCCTCCCGTCGTAACAGCAAAGCTGCATACCGGTTTCTGGGTAAAATCCTCAACAACGTGAAGAAGTGGCAGATCCCGCGATTCATCAACACGGATAAAGCGCCCGCCTATGGTCGCGCGCTTGCTCTGCTCAAACGCGAAGGCCGGTGCCCGTCTGACGTTGAACACCGACAGATTAAGTACCGGAACAACGTGATTGAATGCGATCATGGCAAACTGAAACGGATAATCGGGGCACTGTTGCAAATAGTCGGTGGTGATAAACTTATCATCCCCTTTTGCTGATGGAGCTGCACATGAACCCATTCAAAGGCCGGCATTTTCAGCGTGACATCATTCTGTGGGCCGTACGCTGGTACTGCAAATACGGCATCAGTTACCGTGAGCTGCAGGAGATGCTGGCTGAACGCGGAGTGAATGTCGATCACTCCACGATTTACCGCTGGGTTCAGCGTTATGCGCCTGAAATGGAAAAACGGCTGCGCTGGTACTGGCGTAACCCTTCCGATCTTTGCCCGTGGCACATGGATGAAACCTACGTGAAGGTCAATGGCCGCTGGGCGTATCTGTACCGGGCCGTCGACAGCCGGGGCCGCACTGTCGATTTTTATCTCTCCTCCCGTCGTAACAGCAAAGCTGCATACCGGTTTCTGGGTAAAATCCTCAACAACGTGAAGAAGTGGCAGATCCCGCGATTCATCAACACGGATAAAGCGCCCGCCTATGGTCGCGCGCTTGCTCTGCTCAAACGCGAAGGCCGGTGCCCGTCTGACGTTGAACACCGACAGATTAAGTACCGGAACAACGTGATTGAATGCGATCATGGCAAACTGAAACGGATAATCGGCGCCACGCTGGGATTTAAATCCATGAAGACGGCTTACGCCACCATCAAAGGTATTGAGGTGATGCGTGCACTACGCAAAGGCCAGGCCTCAGCATTTTATTATGGTGATCCCCTGGGCGAAATGCGCCTGGTAAGCAGAGTTTTTGAAATGTAAGGCCTTTGAATAAGACAAAAGGCTGCCTCATCGCTAACTTTGCAACAGTGCCGTGAACAGCAAACACATTTTTAGCAAGATCGATACCGACAGTGGTGATGGTCATAACGAATCCCTCTGGGTCAATGTTTATCCCATGATTGCATGAAAGTTAACCAGGCGCATATCCAGGGGAAGTCCCTTCCATTCGCTAAGCGCATTTTTTGCACAGATGGCTACCGACTGAACGTAACGTGTGAGTCATGATCAGAAATGTGTTAACTCTAGGAATTGACACGACTTACTGTTTGATGGGGAAATCATGTTTAGCTATCTCAAGGCTATGTATCATCAATCAAAAATTCAGGCTGAACTCAAGGTACAGATACATGAACAAACTACGGTTAATGCTATCTGTCATCACCCTGAATCAATCGAGATCATTGCGGTTTGTTCGACTGATGCGTATTACCGAAAACGTAAGGACGCTGCTTTTCTGACAACCTGTTCTGTGCTCATGCGTACTTTAAAAGATGAATCCGTACCGATGGTACTACGGAAAACAGCATGGCGATTATTGAACGAAAGATACCAACGAATTAAGTTAAATCAGGCTTATAGGATAGAAAATTTCTTGTTTGTTGCCGATTTTGAATATGCTCTCGAAGAACATGATGAACTAGCAGAGTAGTACTAGTGAGGCGATGAATACCGACAGTTAACGTGCATGTGACTTAAACGTCCGAAACCGAACGATTACGTACAGCATGTAGACAACATGTCCGAAAGTAAGCAAAACCATTAACGGACAGCCGGATCATTTCGTACATCCCCTACGGTCAGGGGGTCGCGCTCAATGGAACGAAATCACCCGTTAGCTTAAAACGCTTAGCGAATGGAAGGGACTTCCCCTGGATATGCGCCTGGTTAACTTTCATGCAATCATGGGATAAACATTGACCCAGAGGGATTCGTTATGACCATCACCACTGTCGGTATCGATCTTGCTAAAAATGTGTTTGCTGTTCACTGCGTTGACCAAAATGGTAAAGCAGTTCTGGTTAAACCCAAGGTGTCGCGTGCAGCACTTTCTGAACTCATCGCTGGTTTACCTCCCTGTGTCATTGGAATGGAAGCCTGCTCGGGTGCCCACTATTGGGCAAGATTATTCAGGCAGTATGGCCATGATGTCCGGTTGATGGCACCGAAATTTGTCTCACCCTATCGCATGGCGGGTAAGACCGGGAAAAATGATGCAGCTGATGCAATAGCTATTTGTGAGGCTGTGCAGCGGCCGCACATGCGCTTTGTACCCGTCAAAGACGAAAGCCAGCAGGCAATGCAATGCTTACATAGGACAAGACAGGGATTTATTCAGGAAAGAACAGCGACGTATAACCGTCTTCGGGGGTTGGTATCTGAATTCGGGGTTATTGCCCCACAAAGCACTGATGCTCTGCGTCATGCTGTTTCTGACCAGAAGGAAACTCTGCCAGTACAGGTCAGGCTGTGCATTGATGATCTATTAGCACATGTCACTAATATTGAAGAGAAAATCGCCGAATATGACAGGGTGTTATCTCGTGTTGCCAAAACAGATCATCGCAGCCAGCAGTTAATGGAACTGAAAGGTATTGGGCCCACAACGGCGAGTGCGCTGGTCGCCAGTATTGGCAATGCCCATGATTTTAAGAACGGGCGCCAACTGGCAGCCTGGTTGGGGCTAACGCCATCACAATACAGTAGTGGCGGAAAATCAAAGCTTGGCAGGATAACAAAAGCGGGTGATGCCTACCTGCGAACCCTGCTGGTCCAGGGAGCCCGTTCTGTTATGGTAGGGGCAGAGAATAGAACGGACTCGTTTAGCCGTTGGGTCTGCTCGTTGATTGGTAGGCGGGGATACTGGCGTGCTGTCGTTGCAATCGCCGCCAAGAATGCGAGGTTGTGCTGGGCATCATTACATTACGGCGATGACTTCAGACTGTATTCAACAACGTGAAAAATTAAACTGAGTAGTAACTGAACTGTAACTCGTTGATGGTAAAGGGTTAGACCCCCGTGAGAAGTATCTGCATATCCTACTGGATATCACTATCCGATTAACGAAGGAGGATCTCACGAGCGTCTTTCATCAGGGTCCGAATCAATAGCGATTCAGCGTGACCGTTTATAGTAGTGCAGTCTCATCCCTTGCCTTTCATTGATGAACAGCCAGAAATTAAAAACCGGCGTTGACTGTTCGGGGAAGCCCTTATAGTAGGTTTTCGCCCCATTGGACCTCAAACCCCATCAAATAAAATTTAACTTATGTTGCGCGAGAATTCAGTTCATGAAAAAAATATCAGTATCATATTGTTTTTAATTATTATTTTCGTTCCCGGTTATATCCTATATCCAGGGTTCATGCCGCGCCGTATCCTGAGACTGGCTGAGAATACGAATGATCGTAACCACCGAATGTGATGACACAAAATAGATCATGTGCTGTTCCACCGGCAGCGAGCAGATATTGTCTCCCAGCTCCGCGCGATGCGTGCCTATGTCATGCATGGCCAGAACGTCAAACACCGCTGCTATACGCCCGATATACGCATCCGCCTGAACAATCCCGAACTGTCGGAAGCTGTAGTCCCAGATTGCTTCCAGATCTTCTTCTGCTTTGGAAGTCAGCTCAATCTCTTTCATTTGCCACCCTGGCCCTGACATTATTCAGGAATGCATCCCTGTTCCAGGGTTTCGCCTCGCCGCTGCTGAGCCCTTCAGCCAGCAGATCGCGCAGTTCCTGAAGACGGGATTCAGCCTGCTTCTCACGCAGCAGACGCAACGCGTCACGCATGACCTCGCTCTGGGTGCGGTAATCACCGGCCTTAACCAGGGAATCGATAAATTCCCGCAGCTCATCACCCACGTCCACCGTCATCGTACGGGCCATAATCCCTCCGCTTCTTAATGTAAGATTTGTTCTTACATCATTATATCAGCTTACTCCCCTGCTTCCATCTCAGGCTTTTTTAGCCAAAGCAACCCGGCTGTAGTCTGGAGATCCGACTTTAGCTTTTTTCGGATCTTCACGGAGAAAGAGGAAAAAGAGTATAGGCATGACATATCCATATGCCAGGCATCTGCATAGGTATGGCATGCGCATACCCTTAGCATCTGCATATGCAAACCCTATACAACTATGTTTTTTTGCATATACTATACATATGCAGCAGCCGTACTCTGGCCGTCTCAACGTTACTGGTCTGTATTATTAGCAGACCTTGCTCACTTTTTGGGCTAAGGACTTCAAGGGATAAAACCTATGAGAACCGTATCTATTTTCAAAAATGGCAACAACCGCGCCATCCGCCTGCCCCGCGATCTGGATTTTGAGGGGGTGAGCGAGCTGGAGATCGTCCGGGAAGGGGACAGCATCATCCTGCGTCCCGTCCGGCCGACCTGGGGCTCGTTCGCGCAGCTCGAAAAAGCTGACCCGGACTTTATGGCGGAGCGCGAGGACGTTGTCACCGACGAAGGACGATTTAACCTGTGAACAAGACCTATATGCTGGACACCAACATCTGCTCATTCATCATGCGCGAGCAGCCGGAAGCCGTCCTGAAGCGCCTTGAGCAGGCGGTGCTGCGTAACCAGCGCATCGTTGTCTCGGCCATCACCTACTCCGAGGTGCGCTTCGGCGCCACCGGCCCGAAGGCCTCGCCGCGCCACATCGAGCTGGTTGACGCGTTCTGCGCCCGCCTCGATGCCATCCTGCCCTGGGATCGCGCCGCGGTGGATGCGACCACGGAGATTAAGGTGGCGCTGCGCATGGCCGGCACGCCGATCGGCCCGAACGACACGGCTATTGCCGGGCACGCCATCGCCGCCGGTGCCGTGCTGGTGACGAATAATACGCGGGAATTTGAGCGGGTACCGGGTCTAGTGCTGGAAGACTGGGTAAGATAACGCTGTAAAACAAAACAGGCGGTCTGGCGCTGCCGGACACTCTTTCAGTCAGCGGTATATAAAGGAATAAAAGATGCCTCTGATCACGCGGCTTATGCTGCAAAACTTTAAAAAGTTTCCGGAACTGGACCTGCGCTTCACTCATGACCGTAACATTCTGGTCGGGGACAATGAGTCCGGGAAAAGCACGATTCTGCTGGCCCTTGACCTTGTGCTGAGTGACAGCCGGCACCGGGTCGAGGCGCTGGGTGTGGAATCGCTCCTGTCCCAGGCAGCAGTCAGGCAGTTTCAGGAAGGTGAGCGCCGCGCCGATCAGTTACCCGTGCTGACAGCTGACGTTTTCCTGAGTAATGGGGGAGATCCTGACCTGAATGGCAGGCAAAATCTGGCGGGTATCGATGCGGATGGTCTCAGAATGCGCATTGCACCAATGATGGAGGAATACGGTCAGGATATTCACAATGTACTACAGCAGGATCCCGATAATTTTCCCTATGAATACTATTCCGTGCGGTTCAGCACCTTCTCCGGTGGTCATTTCGCCGGCTTCAGACGCTATCTGCGCCATCTGCTGTTAGACAGTGCACGCATCGATAACGAGCACGCCGCACAGGAATATACGCGTACAGTTTACAGCGTCCATGTGCCGGTGGCCGATCGGTACCGGCTTGAAAACAGTTACCGGCAACAGAAAATGCACTTCTGCACCCGGCATCTGTCAGCCATAAACGACACGCTGGAAACGTATCAGTTTGGCGTGCGTTCCGGTGCTAAGTCAGGTCTTGAGGCGAATCTGGACATTACCGAGGACGGTATTTCCATTCGTCACCGTGGAAAAGGAAGGCAGTGCTTCATCAAAACGGAGTTTGCGCTGCAGCGGCATCAGCAGCAGGGAGAGCTCCACGCACTGTTGCTTGAGGAGCCGGAGAATCATCTCAGCCATGTCAGTATGAAGAAGCTGGTTAATCAGCTTGCCACTGAACGGCAGACGCAGGTGTTTATTGCCACACACAGCAGCCATATCTCCTCCCGCCTCGATCTGCGTAAGGCAATCCTCCTCGGGTCTACCCGGCCGGTACTGATGAATGAACTTTCCGCTGAGACTGCCGCCTTCTTCATGAAAGCACCGGATAATAACGTGCTGGAATTTGCGCTGGCCAGACGTGTGCTGCTCGTGGAGGGGGATGCTGAGTTTATTCTGATCGAGGCCTTTTATCGCCACCTGTATGGCAGGGCGCCGGAGGATGACGGGGTTCACATCATCGCTATCGGCGGAACGAGTTTCCGTCGTTATCTTGAACTGGCCCGTCTTCTGGAAAATCGCGTCGCGGCCCTTCGTGATAATGACGGCAACTATCAGCAAAACTGCGATGAACGCTATGCTGACGTGCTTTGTTCCCGCTCCCGGGTATTTGCTGATCGCGACAACACCCGATCCACATTTGAAATCTGCCTGTATCAGGATAACGCTGGTCTGTGTGATGCGCTTTTCCGCGGAACCCGCCGGACACTCACGGTGCAGGAATACATGCTGGCCAATAAGGCAGAAGCAGCATTCCGGCTGTTACAGCTGCACGCCGAAGAGCTGACAGTACCTGTTTATATTCAGGAGGCACTGGCATGGACAAGAGAGTGATATTTGCGGTTGCCGGCTCGGGCAAGACCACGCTGCTGATACGACGGTTGAGTGAGGACCGGAGGACGCTGCTCCTGACCTTCACCGTGAATAATGAAGCGCATCTGCGGGCGCAGATTATCAGACGTTTTGGCTTTATCCCGGACGGGATCAGGGTGATGACCTGGTTTGAGTTTCTGCACGGTTTTTGCTTCCGGCCTTACCTGCAGGAGCAGCTGGTATCGCGTGGCCTGAGCTTCGACCAGCCCCCACCCAGAATACCGCGCACGAATGCTAGGCATTATCAGGATCCCGCCGGACGGCTGTATCACCGGAGGCTCGCACACTTGCTGACAGCCCGCGGGCTGCTGCCGGATATCCGTACCCGGCTTGCCCGTTACTACGATGAACTGCTTGTCGATGAAGTCCAGGACTTTGCCGGACATGACTTTAATTTTCTGCTGGAGCTCTGCCGCGCGGAAATCACTGTGCTCTGTTGCGGCGATTTTTATCAACATACCTTTGATACAAGCCATGACGGCAACGTTAATTCAACGCTGCACGATGACATTACGCGATATGAGGCCCGCTTCGACGCAGCAGGTTTCAAGGTTGACCGGGACACGCTCAACCGAACATGGCGTTGCTCAGCTTCAGTGTGCGAGTTTATCACCGGGCAACTGAACATCCGTATCGCTGCCCATGGGAGACATGCCACCCTGATTGAAACGATCACAGATGCAGAGCGCACAGCCACCCTGCACGCCGATAATACGGTGATTAAGCTCTTCTATCGTGAACATCACCGTTACGGCTGCTATTCCATGAACTGGGGCGTCAGTAAAGGGCTCGACCACTTTAAGGATGTCTGCATTGTGATGGGATCCTCCCACTGGAAACTTCTAACCCGTCAGGAACTGGCAGCCCTTCCACCGTCGTCCCGTAACAGGCTGTACGTGGCATGCTCACGGGCGCGCGGCAACATTTATTTTGTTCCCGAAACTCATCTGCGCCGATTCCGAAATTGAGTTAGCTGCTTCTCAGTAGGGCACAATTCCGAAATAAAGCTGTATGGCCAACGACGTCACTTCAGGCTGGAAAAGTGCGGATCCGGTTTTGGTATTTTTCGGATCTGCGATGGATAAATGAGAAAACAGGATATGCACAGCATATCCATATGCCATGCATCTGCATATGTGACACCTATACAAATCAATCCGGCAGGCATATACTGCACATATGCACTCACACATCATGCATGATCAGCCGGAGGAACATCCATGCGCACAGTTTCTATATTTAAAAACGGCAATAACCGCGCCATCCGTCTGCCCCGGGACCTGGATTTTGACGGCGTCAGCGAGCTGGAGATCGTCCGGGAAGGGGACAGCATCATTCTGCGTCCCGTCCGGCCGACCTGGGGCTCATTCGCGCAGCTGGACAGGGCCGATCCGGACTTTATGGCGGAGCGTGAGGATGTGGTCAGCGATGAAGGACGCTTTGAGCCATGAAGAAAACCTGGATGCTCGACACTAACATCTGCTCGTTCATCATGCGCGAGCAGCCGGCAGCGGTGCTGAAGCGCCTGGAGCAGGCGGTGCTGCGCGGTGATCGCATCGTGGTCTCGGCCGTGACGTACGCCGAGATGCGCTTCGGCGCCACCGGCCCGAAGGCCTCGCCGCGCCATATTCAGCTGGTCGACGCGTTCTGCGCGCGCCTCGATGCTGTCCTGCCCTGGGACCGCGCCGCGGTGGACGCCACGACGGACATCCGGGTGGCGCTGCGCCTCGCCGGGACGCCGATCGGCCCGAACGACACGGCCATT
Organism: Citrobacter sp. RHBSTW-00029; assembly: GCF_014104295.1. NCBI lineage: Bacteria > Pseudomonadati > Pseudomonadota > Gammaproteobacteria > Enterobacterales > Enterobacteriaceae > Citrobacter > Citrobacter sp. RHBSTW-00029. The sequence continues at coordinate 109,044 of NZ_JABXRT010000003.1, read as the reverse complement.
GCCGGGCACGCCATCGCGGCCAGTGCCGTCCTGGTGACGAACAATGTGAGAGAGTTTGCGCGGGTCCCGGGCCTGATGCTGGAAGACTGGGTAAAATAAAACCGAAAAAAAATGTCGTTACGGAGACGACAGACATGAATGCTGAACACCCGAACTACGGCTGGCTTTTCAGTGAACGGGGTTCGAGGTCCAATGATGTAAAAAACCACGCCAAGAGGTTAATTCATTGTTTGTATTGAAATTTAACGGTCTTAACTCGCCCTTCAAAAATATCTTCTGGTAACGAAAACGTATAGCAAGTCGAGGAAAATATCTGGAAGGCAGCATCGGCGAACAAATTTCTTTGTATCGTGAAAACTTTCCCGAAAACTAGGAGGAAATGGAAGAGGATGGTTTCTGACGAAAAAATGCCCTGGCGGCATAGTCTGGATCCATGACTATGGCTATGAAGACTGGACCTGATACACCGCTAGTCATAACGACTCTTCGGAGCCGTTAAGCAGTCACTCGCCAATACGAAGGTCAAATAAAGTTACGCAATGACCACCCGCCAGACTCCCCCTGAAAGGGGGGAGAATGCGCGGGCAAATGTTCAGGCCATCATTCGGCCGCCTGTGATTTACAAGGGTTAGCGTCGTCAGTCTTCAGAGTTCATGATCCCACGGCGGGTTAGCCCCTGGCCTGGAGACCGTCACCGCGGCGGCACGCATACCGAGATTGATCGCGCGGCGCACCTGCTCTCGTGACAATGTGACTAATTTAGGCTTCTCAAGGAGTCCGGCCTGCGAAAGGCTGGCGAGAATACCGGCATTGACCGTGTCCCCGGCGCCGACGGTATCGGCAACCGTTACGCGAACTCCTGGAACATGAAGATGGAAATTAGCGGTCCAGGCATCGGCGCCGTCAGCCCCGCGGGTGACCACAATAAGTTTTGGTCCCAGAGCAAGCCAACGGCGTATGACCTCGTGTTCTTCGCCGGGTTCGGCAAACCACGCGAGGTCCTCATCGGAAAGCTTGACGATATCCGCTAGGGCAATCATCCGCATCATGCGCGCTAGGTGTTTCTGCCGGTCCAGGATGAAGATTTCACGGATATTGGGATCGAGGAACATCACCCGGCGCGGCGCCTCTCTTACCATCAGCTCTTCATAAACGCTGCCGCACGGTTCGGCTATCAGGCTGATGCAGCCGAACAGGACGGCAGATACGTCATCACCGAGCGTCGGCAGGTCGCTTTCAGTCAGCATTCTGCCGGCGCTATTCTCATCGTAAAAGGTATAGCGCGCCTGTCCGCCTTCCAGCCTGACAAAGGCCAGCGTGGTCGGTAGCGGTGCGCGGGTTGAGGGCGAATAATCCACGCCAGAGGCCTCAAGCGTGTGGCGCAGCATGTCACCCATAAAATCGTCCGATAAACCGGAAAACAGCGCGACCGCTATCCCCTGGCGCCCCAGGGCAATGGCGGTATTGAACGCCGCGCCGCCGACGCAGGGCGTAAAGGCGGGAGCATTTTCACGGCTCCGGCAGGGCAGCATATCGATCAGGGCTTCTCCGCAGCAAAGGATCATGGCTTTTCCTCCTGACTCACCGCGACCTGCGGCGGCGTTTCCAGATTGTCGGCTACCTGCATCCAGTTGTCAGCGAATATCCCGCAGGCGGTTTTGATATCAACCCCGACCGGAAGCTCCGGACACTCGTTTTCCCCGTTGCTGCCCCAGTTCACCCAACCGGACTGACGGCGCTGGACTATCTGAAACGCGCCGGAGGGGCGGGAGGTCCACCAGATCATCGCCCGGCCGCTCGCTGAATCGTACTCGACGGTTTTACTGGCTGGTCCCGGGAACACGGTTTCATCCGGCACAGCGGAAACGTTGACGGGAGAATCAGTCAGGTGCCATTTCCGTTCATTCAGGTCGGCTCGTACGTGCGCCCGGGCGCGCACTACGCCAAGCCTTTCGCGGATTTCAGTTTCATCCAGCACGTTTTCCCAGCGGCAGAACATTCGCCAGTAAAGATCCCAATGAGCGGAGGCCATATCGGCGAGCTGTTCGCGGAATTCGGCAAATTTCGGACTCTGGTTTTCAGAGGTGGTAACGGTATGAGCCACCATGGCGACCAGCTCTTCGGCGTAGGGATCGCCTGCGCGATAGCGGGTACCGCCGTAGGCCGCGAAGCGGTCAAACAGCAGTTTTCCCGGACCGCTTTCAAACTCGTCGCCGACGGTGATCTTGTTGGTCACCGAACGCCCGTTAATGACCGTCGAAAAGTCATCAACCCAGTAGCGCCGCTGAAACCACGGGGTATTCCAGCTGAACTTCCAGTCGATGGTGAAGTGCTTACCGCGCAGCTCCGCTAATAATCCATCGGGGATCGTGCCGTGCATGCGATAGTGATGATAGACTGGGCCTTCCTCAACAATTTCAATATCTACGAGGGTATGTTCCGGCGGGTTAATCAGCCCATTTTCCGGGGTAAAGAACGGACCGTAAAAACCGCCGATGGCGTTATTCCCGGAAGGAAGCAGCTCGACGTTGTCCTGCAGACAGCGAAAATGGCGCAGTCCCCACTTGGATGAACCCACGCCCTGGGCGGTTCCCCGACACATTTCCAGATCGAAGCAGCCGGTATTGAGGCGGACAAAACAGTCTTTCTCCCGGCCAGGCAGGCGGTGGATACCGGCGACGTCACCGACTTCTGCCGCCGTTAGCGGCCGGTCAAGCCGCATCCGGAGCGTGCCGCTGAAGCTTACCGTTGCGATAAAGGCGGTACTGTTTTGCGTCGACTCATGAGTGAGGCGCTGGCAAAGGATCCGTTGGTCCTCGCTGGTGATTGCCCACCACAGGGGCTCCTGCAGTTTCTCGGGGAGAGTAAACGTAATCGGTTCGCGATCCCGGGTACCGTTCATCGGGTCCGTCAGCGTAATGTGATATGTCATGGGCGTATACTCCATTAAAATTTAAGCATGCGAAGACCCGCCGCCAGCGCGGCGGATAAACAAAGCGTCAGGGAAAGCTAGCGGGTACGGGCGATCTCTTTTTTCCGCCAGAAGGTAAACAGTTCCGGATGCTGCTTCAGTCCGTCAATCGCCACGGCAAGAATGATGACGATGCCTTTAATCAATAGCTGGGTGAAAAAGGGGACGCTCAGCAGAATCAGGCCGGTGCTGAGCACGCCGAGAATTATCGATCCAATCAGGGTGCCGATAATTCGCCCGCGTCCTCCGGCGAGGCTGGTGCCGCCCAGCACTACCGCCGCAATGGCGTCCAGTTCATATCCCGTACCCGCCGTAGGCTGGGCGGAAATGACCCGGGCGGCGAAGATAATGCCCGCTAGACCCGCGCAGACGCCGGCAATCATATAAACCGCCGCCAGTACGCGTTTTACCCGGACGCCGGCCAGGCGCGCGGCCTGGGCGTTGCCGCCGACGGCATAGATATGACGACCGAACCGCGTGCGCTCAAGAATAAACCACGCCAGCAGATAAACCACCAGCATAATAATGACCGGAACAGGGATGCCGGCGAGATAGCCATTCCCCAGCTCGCGGAAGCTCAGGCTACTCGATACAATAGGTTGCCCTTCGGTAATGGTATAGGCCATACCGCGCAGGAAGGTCATTGTGCCGAGAGTGACGATAAAGGGCGCGAGAGCGAGATAGGCGGTGAGCACGCCGTTCAGCAGACCGCAGAGCGCGCCCACGCCCACGCCGGCCAGAATCGCCAGCGGCGCAGGGATCCCGGCCATCGCCGCAACCACCGAGATCACGCCGGAGACGGCGACGATAGACCCGACGGACAAATCAATTCCGCTGGTTAAAATGACGAAGGTCATTCCCGCCGCCAGAATAGCGTTGACGGAAATCGAGCGGGCGATATTCAGCAGATTATCGACGCGGTTAAAGTTTGGTGCAAAGGTCGACATCAGGATCAGCAGCACCAGCAGAACGATTAAGATCCCCACCCGATCCCACCATTTCGCAAAATCAAACGGCGCTTTGACCGGCAGTTCCGTCACAGGTTTATTGTTGTCCATGGCATTCTCCGGATTGACTGGTAAAGGTTCCTGTTGCGTGCAGCATCACTTCTTCTTCCGTTGCTGAATATGAGGGTAACTGGTGAACGATTCGGCCGCCGCGCATAACCAGCACGCGGTCGCTGATGCCGATGGCCTCCGGTAAATCGGAGGAGATCACCAGAATGGCTTTCCCGGCGCGGGCGAGTTTGTCTATCAGTTCGTAAATTTCCCTTTTGGCGCCGATATCCACGCCGCGGGTCGGTTCATCGAGGATTAGCAGCCTCGAATCGCGCAGCAGCCAGCGCGCCAGCGCCGCTTTCTGCTGGTTTCCGCCGGACAGGGCGCTGACGGGTAGTTCGACCGCATTTTCCCGCAGCCGTAACCGTCGCATCTGCTCAAGGACGGCGGCGCGGATGGTTTTGCGTTTAACCACGCCGCCGGCGACAAAGTTCTCCAGCGAGCTGATATCAATGTTGTGCTCAACCGAATGACCCAGAAACAGGCCCTGGGTTTTGCGGTCCTCGGTCACCATCCCGATTCCGTCGGCGATGGCGGCGGTGGGATCTGACGGATGGCTTACCTTGCCGTTAATACGCACGCTTCCTTGGCTACGAGGGTCGGCGCCGAATAACAGCCGGGCCACTTCGGTTCGGCCAGAGCCAACCAGCCCGGACATGCTGACGACTTCGCCCGCTTTGACCTCAAAGGAGACCGGGCCGGTTGCGCTACCCGCCAGATCCGCGACCTCCAGCAGTACTTTGCCGGGCGTACGCGGTTCGTGCTGATAGAGATCGACGATTTGACGGCCAACCATCATGCGTACGATATCGGTGGTCGAGACGCTGCTCAGAGTTTCCGTGCCGATCCACGTGCCGTCCCTGAACACCGTGACCCGGTTTGCCAGCTGCCATACCTCTTCCATGCGGTGTGAGATGTAGACCATCCCGACCCCATCCTGACGCATTTGCTCGATAAGCCGGTAAAGCTGGAGGGTCTCTGCCCGCGACAGAGCGGCGGTCGGCTCATCAAGCACCAGTACTTTTGCGTTTTCACTGACGGCGCGTGCAATCTCGACCATTTGCTGACGTCCGATGCTCAACGAGCCGAGCGGCGCCTGCGGGTCGATGTCCGCGTTAATCCGGTCCAGCTTCTCCCGGGCCTCACGGAGCATCCGTTTGCGATAGAGAATACCGGCGAAAGAGGTCTGTTCCTGGCCGAGAAATAGATTTTCCGCCACAGTCATATCGGGAACCGTATTCAGCTCTTGATGGATGATGGCGATGCCATATTTGCGCGCATCTCTTGGCGTGCGAATATCAATCTCCTGCCCGTTGATATAGATCGCGCCGCTATCGCGCTGCTCGTTTCCGGAGAGGATCTTCATCAGCGTGGATTTACCCGCGCCGTTTTCCCCCATCAGGGCATGGACCTCTCCGGCGAATAAATCAAAGCGTACGTTGTTCAGTGCGAGGGTCGCGCCGTAGCGTTTTGAAATCCCTTCCAGCCTAAGCAAGGGGGATGAAGTGATGTCGGCCATTGTCTTTGCCCTCCGGGATGAACCCAATCGTCATCCCGTTTTTGCCTCTTGAGTGATGATGTGATTACCAGCCAGGATAGCTATCTACGTTGTCGCGCGTGACCAGCACGCTGGGGATCAATACGGTAGGGGACGCAATATGCTTGCCATCAACCATATCCTGAGCAAGCGAGATGGCCTGGCGCACCATTTCGCCCGGGTTTTGCGTGGCGGTACCAATAAACGGTGAGCCGCTGCGCTTGAGTTCTTCAACCGCTTCCGGGCTGCCGTCTACGCCGGTGACTTTAATCGCACCGGCTTTGCCGGCCTGCTCAACGGCCAGCACCGCGCCGAGCGCCGCAGGATCGTTCATACCGAAAATACCGGAGACATCCGGATTGGCGGTGAGCATATCGGTGGTGACCATCAGGCCGGAAGCGCGGTCGTTGCGGGATGCCTGCTGCCCGACGATTTTGATATCTGGATATTTTTGCGCGACGTTTTTACAGCCTTTGATGCGGTCAATAATGGTTTGAATCGGCGTGCCGTCCACCAGCAGCACTTTGCCTTTGCCGCCCATTTGGCTGAACAGATATTCGCAGGAGGTTTCGCCGGCCTGGATGGCATTGGTCATGATCGCCGCGTCAGCGCCCCTGGCGGGCGTATCGACCGCGATAACGATAATTCCGGCGGCTTTTGCCCGCTGAATGGCCGGCTCGATGCCGGACTCATCGACGGCGGAAATAATGATCAGATCCACTTTCTGCTGAATAAAGGCGTCAATCTGCGTGTTCTGGTTTGCCAGATCGACCTGCGCATCTTGTACGTTAAGAGTTGCGCCGATTTTTGCCGCGGCCTGCTTTGCGTTCCTTTCCATTGCAGAGAAGAAAGGGTTAGACATGTCCTGCACCATTAAGCCGATATGGGTTATTTTTTTGCTCTCCTGCGGCGCGGCGCTGGCGGCGGGGATAAATCCTGTCATGGTGGTGATTACCGCAGTAACCGCGACAGCCAGAAATGCTTTGTGAAGTTTGGTCATATTCTGTTCCTTTCATTATCGTGTGGTATGACGTACGGCCAGGTGTGGGGAAGCCTCAGAAATAATCCTCTGATGTTGTTTTTTTACTGTCGGCCGATTATTCAGCCGTTATTTAAAGCTCTAAAATGATTAGAGAGGGATGGCAAACGCTTTGCCGCTGTTAGCCGACAGGCACCTTAGCGGGCCTGGCAAAAACGCGACAGCAGTTCTTCAGGCCCGCGCGAGCGAAGCGGCGTCGGGCAGGCCCATTCGGGCGAAACGTTGTCAGCAATCTCTATAATGTCTTTTAATTGTTATGCGTTTTTTTACAGCCGCAGGACTGGCGAATAACCAGCTCGGCGGGAACTTTACGTTGGGTGTTGATTTCTCCTTTCCCTTCCAGGTTAATTAACTGGATAAGCATTTCAGCCGACTGTCTGCCAATCTCTTCACTATTTTCATTGAGCACCGTCAGCGGCGGATTTAATAGCGGCGCCCAGTCGAATTCGTCGTAGGCAATCAGGGCCATATCCTCTGGAATGGCTATCTGGCGCTGCTGGAGCTGTTTGAGTGAACCCAGCAGAATAGGGTTGTTACCGGCAATAAGGACATCCGGCAGCGCTTTCTGGCGGTCGAGGTACTGGCTCAGTTTGTCTGCAGCCGACTGCGCGTCGTTTTCCGTTTCGACAACTCCAAGCGTAGCGCCGCACCGCTCGGCGGCCTCGCGTATTCCGCGCTCGCGTTCAAAACGCGTAGTCCAGCGGTCCGGGTAGATAAGGAGCAGCCAGTTTTTATAGTCGTACTGCGCCAGATGGTTTCCAACCAGCAGGCTGGCATGGTAATTGTCGGTCGTGACGCTGGGAAAGTTGTGCTCGCCGCAGGGCGGGGAATCAACGAAGACGACCGGGATATCCCATTTCGCCAGCAGAGTCAGGCTTTCCGGCTGCAGCGTCACCGTCGAAATGATCCCGGCCATCCGTGACTCTATCAGGCGGTTAATCATCCGATCTTCCTGCGCGCGGTCATAGATGCCGTTGACCGCAATATCGCCAAGCACCACGGTCCACTGTGAAGGCTGCAGTATCTGCTGAATGCCGGACATCAGGTTGAGATAGTAATAGTTCGACGCATGGGCGGTGATCACCGCCACCGAGTCTCTGCTCGAACGGCGTAGCGCCTGGGCCGCGCGGTTGGGTACGTAGCCGAGCTCTCGCGCCACTTTTAAAATCAGCTCCCGGCTGTCGTCAGCGACGCCATCGCCACCGTTTAGCGCGCGCGAAACGGTAAACATGGAAAATCCCGTTGCTTCGCTCACATCCCGCATTGTTGCTTTACGCATTTTTCGGTCTCTGCATCTAAGAAATTACCTGCGATATATACGGTTATTATCTAAACCTAAACGTTTATGGAACCATAACATAAACGTTTAGGTTTGTTTGATCAGTGAGCCGCTTCTCGTTTTGTGAACAGAAGGTAAATAACTTTGTTTGTGAATGATTTCTGGGAAAGTTGGAGTCTCGCTCGGAAGTGAGCGTGCTCATAACTTCGCAGATCCTTTTCTGGATCGTAAAGGATCAAATCTTTCTGTTAGTTCAATCTGCTAGTGATATAGCCCTTCAGAAGCCAGTAATCGCTCTCAGAAGCCGTTTCTCAAAAAAATGCGACGAAATATTTCCATTTACGATGGGGGATATAGCCGCAATCCCGAAGCACACCGATCACCGAATTGCGAAACTTTTCATTGTACGTAAGGGCTGAAAGCCGACACTGCTGACAATCGTTTTCCAAACAGCCGTTTTGGCCTTAGCGCCCACTAAGCATCCCCCTTTTTATAAGGAACTGACATGATTAAAGTTCACGATATCACTTATGGCACACCGACTTCCTCTGTGAAAGATTTGAATGAATGGTTAGGGAAGGTGCGAATAAGCGGGGAAATTCTTCTCGGCTGACTCAGTCATTTCATTTCTTCATGTTTGAGCCGATTTTTTCTCCCGTAAATGCCTTGAATCAGCCTATTTAGACCGTTTCTTCGCCATTTAAGGCGTTATCCCCAGTTTTTAGTGAGATCTCTCCCACTGACGTATCATTTGGTCCGCCCGAAACAGGTTGGCCAGCGTGAATAACATCGCCAGTTGGTTATCGTTTTTCAGCAACCCCTTGTATCTGGCTTTCACGAAGCCGAACTGTCGCTTGATGATGCGAAATGGGTGCTCCACCCTGGCCCGGATGCTGGCTTTCATGTATTCGATGTTGATGGCCGTTTTGTTCTTGCGTGGATGCTGTTTCAAGGTTCTTACCTTGCCGGGGCGCTCGGCGATCAGCCAGTCCACATCCACCTCGGCCAGCTCCTCGCGCTGTGGCGCCCCTTGGTAGCCGGCATCGGCTGAGACAAATTGCTCCTCTCCATGCAGCAGATTACCCAGCTGATTGAGGTCATGCTCGTTGGCCGCGGTGGTGACTAGGCTGTGGGTCAGGCCACTCTTGGCATCGACACCAATGTGGGCCTTCATGCCAAAGTGCCACTGATTGCCTTTCTTGGTCTGATGCATCTCCGGATCGCGTTGCTGCTCTTTGTTCTTGGTCGAGCTGGGTGCCTCAATGATGGTGGCATCGACCAAGGTGCCTTGAGTCATCATGACGCCTGCTTCGGCCAGCCAGCGATTGATGGTCTTGAACAATTGGCGGGCCAGTTGATGCTGCTCCAGCAGGTGGCGGAAATTCATGATGGTGGTGCGGTCCGGCAAGGCGCTATCCAGGGATAACCGGGCAAACAGACGCATGGAGGCGATTTCGTACAGAGCATCTTCCATCGCGCCATCGCTCAGGTTGTACCAATGCTGCATGCAGTGAATGCGTAGCATGGTTTCCAGCGGATAAGGTCGCCGGCCATTACCAGCCTTGGGGTAAAACGGCTCGATGACTTCCACCATGTTTTGCCATGGCAGAATCTGCTCCATGCGGGACAAGAAAATCTCTTTTCTGGTCTGACGGCGCTTACTGCTGAATTCACTGTCGGCGAAGGTAAGTTGATGACTCATGATGAACCCTGTTCCATGGCTCCAGATGACAAACATGATCTCATATCAGGGACTTGTTCGCACCTTCCATAAGGCTCTGGCGGAGCTGGGGAAAGCAATAAAAACCATTTTCTTATGCCGGTATATTGGCTCCGAAGATCTTCGCATTGAGATAAATGAAGGGCTGAACGTAGTGGAAAACTGGAATAGTGCAAATGCGTTCATTTTTTATGGTAAAGGCGGAGAGGTGGCGACAAACCGTCTGGAAGAGCAGGAGTTGTCTGTTCTGGCGCTGCATCTGTTGCAGATTTGCCTGGTCTACGTGAACACGCTGATGATCCAGCAGGTACTCCATGAGCCCGTATGGCTGTCACGAATGAAGGCAGAAGACTTCAGAGCACTGACACCGCTGATTTACGCTCATGTAAACCCCTATGGGATATTTGAGCTTGATATGGAAACAAGGTTACCGATCGACGTGGTTGCCTGAAAGTTGGCAGTTATCGCAGCTACCCGGTCACTGCCCCCTTCAGGCGGGATTCATACAGCGGCCAGCCATCCGTCATCCATACCACGACCTCAAAGGCCGACAGCAGGCTCAGAAGACGCTCCAGTGTGGCCAGAGTGCGTTCACCGAAGACGTGCGCCACAACCGTCCTCCGTATCCTGTCATACGCGTAAAACAGCCAGCGCTGACGTGATTTAGCACCGACGTAGCCCCACTGTTCGTCCATTTCAGCGCAGACAATCACATCACTGCCCGGCTGTATGCGCGAGGTTACCGACTGCGGCCTGAGTTTTTTAAGTGACGTAAAATCGTGTTGAGGCCAACGCCCATAATGCGGGCGGTTGCCCGGCATCCAACACCATTCATGGCCATATCAATGATTTTCTGGTGTGTACCGGGCTGAGAGGCGGTGTAAGTGAACTGTAGCTGCCATGTTTTACGGCAGTGAGAGCAGAGATAGCGCTGATGTCCGGCAGTACTTTTACCGTTACGCACCACGCCTTCAGTAGCTGAGCAGGAGGGACAACTGATGGAGATGGAAGCCACGGGAGCACCTCAAAAACACCATCGTACACTAAATCAGTAAGTTGGCACCATTACCTAAATCCCCGGGACAACCACAGAATCCCACAATTATCTCGCTTATCCCTGTTCATTTATCTCACTTCTAATCACCAGGCAGCTCAACGAGAGGCCACGAAAAACACCAGACTATGAATCACCCGCAGAGCGGTTCAATGAGTGTGTTGCATCCATCGGTTGAACTCACAGCCGAAAGCGCAAAGTCGGTCGGCGCAGGTGAATCTGGCGGTGGCGTTCAGTCATTACAACGAGCATCATCCCTACCGTGCGCTGGGGTAGCGCTCACCACGGGAATATATACGCAGGAAGTTATCGCAACCGTAAGGGAGAAAAAGCGTCTGGATATATAGGGTCAAATCCACATTACATAAAACTGGCATGGCCGATCCACCATACCAGAACGAATAAATTCTCTCTTCCTGAGTAGAACGCGATTATTGCCCGTAATACGCATTCACCCCGTGCTTACGCAGGAAGTGTTTATCCAGCAGCGTCTGCTGCATACTGTCAACGCCGGGCTGTAGCTGACGGGTGAACAGATTCATATAGGCGATCTCTTCCAGCACTACGGCATTATGCACGGCATTATCCGCATCGATGCCCCAGGCAAAGGGACCGTGGCCGTTGACCAGCACCGCAGGGATATCCTTCGCGCTAATCCCCTGCTGATTCACCGTTTCCACAATGACATTCCCGGTTTCATGCTCATACTGACCGTTAATTTCCTCATCGCGCATCAGCCGGGTGCAGGGAATCGTGCCATAGAAATAATCGGCGTGAGTGGTGCCCAGCGCCTTCAGCGGCTGACCGGCCTGCGCCCAGATCGTCGCGTGGCGAGAATGAGTATGTACCACGCCGCCGATATGCTCAAAGGCACGATACAGCACCAGATGCGTCGCGGTATCGGAAGAGGGTTTTTTATCACCCTCTACCACTTTCCCGGTTTGCAGATCGACCACCACCATATCTTCCGGCCGCATATCTTTATAATCCACGCCGGAAGGTTTAATCACCACCAGACCGCATTTACGATCGATTCCGCTGACGTTTCCCCAGGTAAAGGTAACCAGCTTGTGGGCGGGTAATAATAGGTTTGCTTCAAATACCTGTTGTTTTAATTTCTGCAGCATAGTTTAACCTCACGTAATAAAAAACTTATTTGCAGATGACGAATAAATCGCTGCAAATATTCATTTCATCAATTAAGAAGGAGTGAATGGTTTATTACGTTACGTCTAATACTCCGCGGCGAAAAGCCTGTGGGAATGGCAAAATTAGCCAAACAAACGAAAACGGTCGAATTTGGTCAAAAACGGGCATTTATGACTTGACCGTTTATGTTGATTTAAAGCTGTTAATGAATTTTTATCTGCAATAACGCCCGCTTTTAAGTGATAAAAATCACATTAAAATGCAAAAAATAAATAAAAACATCAATGTATTGTGATATTTATCACGTTATGGTATATGAAAAACCCAGCGATCAGGTTTCTTGAAATCAGTCACTTTAAAAATAACTGAAAAGTATGAATATTAGGCCATGTGATAAGCAATGGAATCGGGCTATTTATGTTACAGGCTGAGCGTTATAAGATGATTTGTAGCTATGTGCAACAGAATGGCTCCGCGCTGGTTGCTGAACTGTCGGCTATGTGCAGCGTTTCGCAGGAAACTATCCGCCGCGATTTAAATCTGCTGGAACGTAACAAGAAACTGATTCGCAGCTTTGGCGGCGCAGTGTCACTTGATGACTATGATGACCGCACCCGGCCCGTGCAGAATGCTTTCTACAAAGCGGATACTATTGATTGGGCAGAATCGTTACGCAAAAGAACGGAAGAACATCCCGATATCAAGATGAAACTGGCCAAGGCTGCGCTGCAGTTTATTCAACCCGGCGACTGCATCCAGCTGGATAACAGCAGCACCTGCTGGTTCCTGGCACGACAGATCCCGGATATTGATATCACCGTCGTAACCAACTCGCTCAAAATCATCCAGGCGCTGGCCTGCCGCGATAAAGTGCGTATTATTGGCTGCGGAGGTGAATACTCTGAACGCCACGAGGATTTCCACGGCCCGGTGGCGGAAAGCGCGATTCGTAACTTTCAGATCAATACTTTCTTTTTCTCCTGTCAGGGACTGAATCTGGAAAATGGCATTCGTGACGGCAGTGAAATTAACGCCCGCTTAAAGCAGGTGATGCTACAGGTTTCCGGCAAGAAAATTCTGCTGGCCGACTCCAGTAAATTCGATCAGTTCGCATTTTGTAAGATTTGCATGCTCGATGACATTGACATTTTAATCACCAATAAAGTGGCTGAAGAAAGAAACTGGGGAGACAGTCCTGAATTTAGTGTGATTGAAGTTGATAAATAAGTTCTTTAGCAAAAATAAAACCCGTCCGTTCTGGCTCAATTAACCAGAACGGTTTTATTACCGTCAATAACAGTAAAAGTTGTAATAAACCGGAACCGAAATACACTATCACCATTGTTTTATTCAATGGCTAAAGCGGATTAATGCATACTTTGCGTTAGCCGTTGCCGCTCATTTTATTTAGCAACGCGCGGTGTAATGGCGAAGGGGAAACCAACCAAATAACGAACTATTAGGCAACGATGAAAATTAAAATAACCTTCTGAGGATCTAATAATGAAAAAATTACTCTTACCCTGTGTAATCGCCTCACTGATCGCTTCATTTTCCACCTGGGCTGATGACGCAGCGGTCCCTCAAAAAGCCAACAAGCCTTTTACCATGGGCGTGGTGGTGAAAGTAGGTGGGATTCCCTGGTTTAACGTGATGGAACAGGGGATTAAAGAAGAAGGTAAAGCCCTGGGTGTGAACGCCTGGCAGGTGGGGCCAACCACCGCCGATCCGGCCGAGCAGGTGCGCGCCATTGAAGATTTGATTGCCAAGAAAGTGGATGTGATTGGCGTGGTACCAAACGACGCCAAAGTGCTGGAACCGGTACTGAAACGCGCGCAGGAAGCGGGTATCAAGGTTATTACCCACGAATCACCGGCACAGGCCAATGCGGACTGGGACTTTGAATTGCTCGACACCCAAACCATGGGCGCTAACCATATGAAAGATATGGCTGCCTGCATGGGTGAAGAAGGCAAATATGCCATGTTCGTTGGCAGCCTGACCGTTCCGCTGGTAAACGACTGGGCCAACGCGGCCATCGCCTACCAGAAAGAACACTATCCGAAAATGCAGCTGGTTGAAGACCGTTTTGGCGTCGCCGAATCGGTAGATGACTCCATGCGTACCGCCAACGACCTGATGTCAAAACACAAAGATCTGAAAGGCATTATGTCCTTCGGCTCGCAGGGCCCAATCGGCGCAGGCCGCGCTATCGACAAGCGTAAGAAAAACAATGATATCTGCGTCTTCGGTACATTTACCCCGGGTCAGGGCATCAAGCTGCTGGAGAAAGGAGCGATCGATGGCGGCTATATCTCTAACCCGATGACCGCCGGCAAGGTCTTTGTGCAGGTGGCGACGGCGATGATGAACGGAGAACCGATCAAAGACGGCGTCAAACTGGGCGACATGGGCGAAATCAAAATAAAAGGCAACACCATCCTCAGCGATAACCCGGAAAAACTGGATGTGGAAAACACCAAACGTCTGGTGAAACTGGGCCTCTGACCCTGAGCCGTATCGCCGGAGCCTTTGCGCTCCGGCTTTATTCACGTCTAACACCAGGGCAAGAACGATGCTTAATAATAACAATGTCGATAATGCCGCCGCGCTGATCACGCTGAACGCGCTGTCAAAAAGCTTTGGCGGTCATCAGGCATTAAAAAACATCACGCTGACCTTAAACCAGGGCGAAGTCCACTGCCTGGCCGGAGCCAACGGCTGCGGTAAAAGTACACTGATTAAAACCATCAGCGGCGTCTACGCGCCCGATGCCGGCAGCGAAATCATCATCGACGACAAAACCCATGCTCGCCTGACGCCCGATCGCGCCAGGGCCTTAGGCATTCAAGTGATTTATCAGGACCTGTCGCTGTTTCCGAATCTGACCGTCGCCGAAAACATTGCCTTCGAATACAACCTTAAGGGCTATTTCGGCTGGTTTAAGCAAAAAAAACTGAAAGAAAAAGCGCAGCAGATCCTCAACGAACTGGCGTTCAATATCGATCCGGACGCGCTGGTGCAGCATCTTCCAATAGCCCAACGTCAGCAAATCGCCATCTGCCGCGCGTTGGTTGCAGATGCCCGGCTGGTGATTATGGATGAGCCCACCGCCTCGCTGACACGAACCGAAGTGAACCAGTTGCTGCGCACAGTGAACTACCTGCGTGATAAAAACATCACTGTGGTCTTCGTCAGCCACCGTCTGGATGAAGTGAAAGAAATTTCCGACCGCATTACCGTGATCCGCGACGGCGAGAAGATCGGCACCTGGGACGCCGCCGCCCTATCCACCGGCAAAATCACCGAGCTGATGACCGGATTAGTCATTGAACACCAGCAGAAGCTGCCGAACGCCGAACTGGGTAAAGTGGTGCTGGAGCTGAATCACCTCAGCCGCAAAGGCCAGTTTGACGATATTTCCCTCCAGCTACATCGTGGCGAAGTACTGGGTCTGTGCGGCCTGCTGGGCTCCGGCCGTACCGAGCTGGCGCTGAGCCTGTTTGGTATCACTCATCCCGATAGCGGCAAGATCCTCCTTGATGGTAAACAGGTACAGATCAAAGACAACACCCAGGCACGAGAAATGGGCATTGCCTATGTTTCAGAAGACCGTCTGACGCTGGGTGCCATTCTGCCGCAGTCGGTTGCCGACAACATGGTGATTTCCATTCTCGATGAGATCAAAACACCGTGGCATATGATCGATGAACAGCGCAAAGACGCGCTGGTGCAGGAGTGGATCAAAGATCTGGATATCAAGGTGACCAACCCGGATAACCCGCTTTCAACCCTTTCCGGCGGCAACCAGCAGAAGGTGGTGCTGGCGAAATGGATACTCACCCGGCCAAAAGTGTTGATTCTTGATGCGCCCACCGTCGGCGTGGATATCGGTGCGAAAGACAGTATCTACAAGTTGATCCACCGCCTGTCCGGCGTCGGTATTTCGGTGCTGCTGATCACTGATGAAGCCCCGGAAGCCTATTACAACTGCGATCGCGTGCTGCATATGAAGCAGGGAAAAATCATTAACGAGTTAATTCCTTCAACGCTGAGCGAACATCAATTCGCGGAGGCCATCAATGGCTAACATTTTTAAAATGCCACGTTCGGTCGAAGGCTGGCTGGGCTGGGTTATCGCGTTAATGCTGGTGCTGTTTTCAACCTTAAGCAGCGAGTTTTTGTCGATCCAGAATCTGCTGGATTTGACCGAAAGCTATGCCGTAACCGGGATTTTCGCGCTGGGTTTATTTGTGGTGCTGGTGACCGGCGGCATTGATATTTCCTTCGCCGCCGTGGCTTCCGTAGCGCAGTATTTTATTGCCTCACTGTTGCTCAACGATGTGATTGCCAGCCCACTGCTGTGCATCGTGCTGGCGATTGTCTGCGGTGTGGTCTTCGGGCTGATTAACGCCGTGCTGATCTACTACCTCAATATCGTCTCGATCATTATCACCATCAGTATGCAGTCGCTGCTGTTCGGCATGCTGATGTGGATTACCAACGGTCATAGCATTTACGACCTGCCCGACTGGTGGATCAGCCAGCGCACTATCCTGCCCTTCGAATACGGCGGCGAAAGCTACCAGGTGGGCTTGCCGGTGGTCGTGATGCTGGGCATGGCGCTGCTGACCTGGCTGCTGCTGAATAAAACCCATATCGGTCGGCAGCTCTACGCCGTCGGCGGCAGCAACGAATCCGCCCGTCGTATCGGCATCCGCGTCTCCGTTATCTATCTGTTTGCCTACGGCTATCTGGGCGCGTCGGCGGCGATTGGCGGCATGCTGCAGGCGTACCGCATGAGCGAAGTGGTGCCTAACGCGCTGGTTGGCGGCGAGCTGGATGTGCTGGCTGCGGCGGTGTTGGGCGGTGCCAGTCTCTCAGGGGGCAGAGGCTCGGTGATCGGCACGCTGATGGGCGTATTCCTGATCGGCATTCTGAAAAACGGCCTGAACCTGATCGGCGTTTCCAGCTATTTCGTCAACATCGTGATTGGCGTCGTTATCGTCGCCGCGATCTGCGTCACCCACTACAAGAAACGCAAAGAAACCGATGTCGGCTTCGTCTGACGGAGACTGTTTAATGAAAAATAAACCCTTTTTACCTCTGGACGGTACCAGCACCGGTCTGCTGGCTATCTGCCTGATTGCCACGGTGGCCTTTTCACTGGCGATGCCGGGCCGCTTTCTGACCGAAAACACCTTTCTGAGCATTGCGTTTCAGTTGCCGGAACTCGGCCTGCTGACCTTTGCGATGTTTGTACCCATGCTGAGCGGCGGCTTGAATCTGTCGATTATCGGCACAGCCAACCTCACCAGCCTGTTTATGGCCTGGCTGCTGATCAACTACATTCCGGTTGATGCCAGCATCGGCATTCAGTTGATGTGGCTGGTACTGGCGCTGCTAGGCGCGGCGGGGATTGCGGTGCTGATTGGCGTACTGACCGGGCTGATGATTTCCCGCGTGGGCGCGCACCCGATTCTGGTGACCCTCGGCAGCATGACCATTATCAGCGGCATTGGGGTGTACCTGACCAAAGGCGCGGCGCTGAGCGGCATGCCGCCGATCGTGCGCAGTATGGGATCGGAAGTGATATGGGGAGTCCCGGTTCCGCTGATTATCTTTATCGTCGCCACCGTATTTTTGGCCTTGCTACTGGGCAGAACGCGCCTCGGCAAAAATATCTACATGTGCGGCAGCAACATTAACGCCACCTGGTTCAGCGGCATCCGCACCGACCGAATCATGATGGCGATTTACGCCATTTCCAGCCTGCTGTGCGTGCTGGCGGGGCTTATCATGATGGCCCGCTTTAACTCGGCGCGCATGGGCTACGGAGACTCCTATCTGCTGCTGACGGTGCTGGCTATTGTGCTGGGCGGAACCGATCCGTTCGGCGGCGTGGGCAAAATTATCCACGTCTTCTGTGCGCTGCTGGTGCTACAGGTTATTGCCACCGGGCTAAGCCTGGCGGGTGTCAGCCTGCACTTCAATCTGGCGGTATGGGGCATCACGCTGATTTTCGCCCTGGCGTTCAAATTCTTTAAAAACAAATGGCAGGCGCAGCGGGCAATGAAGCTGAACCAGAAAAAGCACCGGCAGTTGCTGGCAACACGTGGGGAAAGATAATGCGTAAGCATCCATTAGGGATTTACGAGAAGGCCCTACCGAAAGGGACCAGTTGGGTGGAGAAACTGGCCGTGGCGAAATCCTGCGGGTTTGATTTCGTCGAGATGTCGGTGGATGAAAGCGATGAACGCCTGGCGCGCCTGGACTGGACGCAGGCAGAGCGCATGGAGATCATCCAGGCGATTCAGCAGACCGGCGTGCGTATTCCCACCCTGTGCCTGTCGGCACACCGCCGCTTCCCGTTCGGCAGCCGCGACGCGCAGACCCGCCAGCAGGCGTATGCCATTATGGAAAAAGCAGTGCGGCTGGCGCAAGATTTGGGCATCCGTACCATTCAACTGGCAGGCTACGACGTCTATTACGAACCACAGGACGACGACACTATCGCCCGCTTTGAGGACTCCGTGGCCTGGGCCGTTGAACTGGCCGCCGGGGCACAGGTGATGTGCGCGGTGGAAATCATGGACACGCCGTTTATGAACTCCATCAGCAAGTGGCAGGCGCTGAATCAGAAAATTAACTCGCCATGGTTCACCGTCTATCCCGATATCGGCAACCTCAGCGCCTGGGGAAATGAGGTGGACAGCGAGCTGACCGGCGGTATCGATCGCATTGCGGCTATCCACTTGAAAGATACGCTGCCGGTCACGCCGGACTCGCCGGGCCAGTTCCGCGATGTGCCGTTTGGCGAGGGCTGTGTTGATTTCGTCCAGTTCTTTAAAACCCTGCGCCGCCTGAACTATCGCGGCACCTTCCTGATTGAAATGTGGACGGAAAAAGCCGACGAGCCACTGCTGGAAATCATTCGCGCCCGTCGCTGGATTGAAGACAAAATGGCCGCAGCCGGCTGGGGTGAAACTCGCGCCGCGCTGCTCAGCCCGGAGGCAGTATGAGCCACTACTTTATGGGAGTTGATTTAGGTGGGACGGTAACCAAAGCGGGGATTTACACCGCGGACGGTCTGGAGATCAAAGTCGTTGAGCTGGCAGTACCGCTGCTCAGTGAACAGATGGGGTTCTGCGAACGCGATATGGCAGAGCTGTGGTCCGCCACCAGCCAGGTGATTCGCCAGGTGTTGAAAGACAGCGGTATTGCGGCAGATGCGATTCACGGCGTGAGCTTTTCCGCCCACGGTAAGGGTCTGTACCTGGTGGATAAGCAGGGCCAGCCGGTGCGTAACGGCATCGTCTCCTCCGACTCACGCACACAGCCACTGGTCAGCCGCTGGAAAAGTGAAGGCCGCGACGCCGAAGCTTACGGGCGCAGCCTGCAACAGCTGTGGCCGTCGCATCCGGCGGCGCTGCTCGGCTGGCTGAAGGAGCATGAGCCGGACAGCTATCAGCGCACGGGCTATATTCTGATGGTCCACGACTATATCCGCTACTGCCTGACCGGCAAGTTCGCCTGCGAAGAAACCAATATCTCCGGCAGCAATTTGTTTAACCAGCAGCAGGGGGCATTCGACCCTACTCTGTTTAACATCTTCGGTATTGCAGAGATGGCGGAGAAAGCGCCGCCGGTGATCGGTTCCGCCGAATGCGCCGGATACGTCACCGAACAGGCCGCCGTGCGGTGCGGTTTAAAAGCCGGAACGCCGGTGTTCGGCGGGCTGTTTGACGTTGTCGGCGCAGCGTTGGCCTCGGGCGTACACGACAGTTCCTGCCTGAGCGCCGTAGCAGGCACCTGGAGTATTGCCACTCGCGTTTTCGACTGTATTGAACCGTCTGACTATCCCTACGTGTGGGGGAAATACTGCATTCCCGGCACTTTCTTTGTTCATGAAGGCAGTCCGACCTCGGCCAGCAACCTCGCCTGGTTTGTGCAGCAGTTCTTCCCGGATCTGCCGGACAGCTATCGCCAGCTTAACCAGTGGGCGAAAGACGGCTACGAAAAGGATCTCAACATCCTGTTTTATCCGTGGCTGTACGGCTCCAACTTCCACGATAGCCTGCACGGTGGCTTCCTTGGCTTAAGCGGCCACCACAGCCGGGAAGACATTATCTACGCCATCTATCAGGGCATCGTCTTCTCACATCTGCTGCATCAGGATCGCGTGCAAGATCTGGGCACAGGCAGCGACTTCATCCGCTTTACCGGCGGGCCAACTCATTCGAATATCTGGATGCAAATGTTTTGCGACGCCAGCAACCTGCCGCTGGAAATCGTCGACGTGAAGCAGTCCGGCTGCCGCGCGGCAGCGATTTGTGCGGCGGTGGGGGCCGGTGAATACAGCGATTTCCAGACGGCAATGAAGCACTGCCAGCCGCCCACCCTTCGCCTGGAGCCAAACCCGGCTAAACACGTAATGCTGAGAAAACGCTTCGAGCGCTTTAAGCAGATTGCGCAGGCATTAAGTGAAGTGAAGTGAAGTGAAGTGAAGACTCCCGTCTGACGGTCATGACTCCAATTTATGGGTAATGATTTATCGTCAGATAATGTCCAATGACTTTGTCATGCAGTTCCACCGATTTTGAGAACGACAGCGACTTCCTGCCCAGCCTTGCAAGATGCTGCCTCAGATTAAGATTATGTGCTGCGTATACCGATTGCTGATAACGTGCAGCTTCCGCACATCGATTTTTGCTATCACGGCCGAAATTCAGGAAATGAAAAAAATGGGTAATGCTGCCAACTTACTGATTTAGTGTACGATGGTGTTTTTGAGGTGCTCCCGTGGCTTCCATCTCCATCAGTTGTCCCTCCTGCTCAGCTACTGAAGGCGTGGTGCGTAACGGTAAAAGTACTGCCGGACATCAGCGCTATCTCTGCTCTCACTGCCGTAAAACATGGCAGCTACAGTTCACTTACACGGGGTCTGAGGGCCAATGGAACGAAAACGTACGCTAAGGAAATAACCAATTGTTATAATTGAGGCACTGTTGCAAAGTTAGCGATGAGGCAGCCTTTTGTCTTATTCAAAGGCCTTACATTTCAAAAACTCTGCTTACCAGGCGCATTTCGCCCAGGGGATCACCATAATAAAATGCTGAGGCCTGGCCTTTGCGTAGTGCACGCATCACCTCAATACCTTTGATGGTGGCGTAAGCCGTCTTCATGGATTTAAATCCCAGCGTGGCGCCGATTATGGCACTGTTGCAAAGTTAGCGATGAGGCAGCCTTTTGTCTTATTCAAAGGCCTTACATTTCAAAAACTCTGCTTACCAGGCGCATTTCGCCCAGGGGATCACCATAATAAAATGCTGAGGCCTGGCCTTTGCGTAGTGCACGCATCACCTCAATACCTTTGATGGTGGCGTAAGCCGTCTTCATGGATTTAAATCCCAGCGTGGCGCCGATTATCCGTTTCAGTTTGCCATGATCGCATTCAATCACGTTGTTCCGGTACTTAATCTGTCGGTGTTCAACGTCAGACGGGCACCGGCCTTCGCGTTTGAGCAGAGCAAGCGCGCGACCATAGGCGGGCGCTTTATCCGTGTTGATGAATCGCGGGATCTGCCACTTCTTCACGTTGTTGAGGATTTTACCCAGAAACCGGTATGCAGCTTTGCTGTTACGACGGGAGGAGAGATAAAAATCGACAGTGCGGCCCCGGCTGTCGACGGCCCGGTACAGATACGCCCAGCGGCCATTGACCTTCACGTAGGTTTCATCCATGTGCCACGGGCAAAGATCGGAAGGGTTACGCCAGTACCAGCGCAGCCGTTTTTCCATTTCAGGCGCATAACGCTGAACCCAGCGGTAAATCGTGGAGTGATCGACATTCACTCCGCGTTCAGCCAGCATCTCCTGCAGCTCACGGTAACTGATGCCGTATTTGCAGTACCAGCGTACGGCCCACAGAATGATGTCACGCTGAAAATGCCGGCCTTTGAATGGGTTCATGTGCAGCTCCATCAGCAAAAGGGGATGATAAGTTTATCACCACCGACTATTTGCAACAGTGCCACGCTACTTCACCGACGGTTTGCGTGACATCACTTCGGACCGCCGCTGGGCGATCCTTGCCGTCTGTGTTGTGGAGTGGGAAGCGGCGATTGCTGATGCCATAGTCGAAACCCATGACAGGATCGTAGGAAAAACCTGGCGGGAAGCGAAGCGCCAGCATGACGAAACAATTTCCGGCTCTAAAGCCACACTCACGGATACGATCCGTACCTTCACCGCGCTGGGAGCTTCGTTGCTTGAGGCCCGCAGTGACGGAACCCCGCTGGAGATGGCTGTCGCCAGTTCGGTTGCATGGGACCGGCTCGCTCAACTGGTAGCGACAGGGACTCAACTCAGCAACACGCTAGCCGATGAGCCTCTTGCATATGTCGGGCAGGGATACCATCGCTTTCGTCGTTATGCGCCCCGCATGTTGCGCTGTCTGAAGCTCGAAGCCGCGCCGGTCGCCGGACCATTGGTAGCAGCAGCTTTGTCGATCGGAGAGATGAAAGGTGTTGCATCGCCAGAAAGGCGTTTCCTGCGGCCCAACTCCAAATGGAACCGTCATTTACGAGCTCAGGAAAAAGGAGATACCCGTCTTTGGGAAGTGGCGGTACTCTTTCACCTCCGGGATGCTTTTCGTTCCGGAGATGTCTGGCTCGCTCATTCGCGCCGCTATGGTGACCTCAAGCAGGTACTGGTGCCGATGATCGCGGCGCAGGAAAATGCAAAACTGGCCGTGCCTTCCAACCCACAGGATTGGCTGGCAGACAGAAAGGCGCGACTCACGATCGCTCTTAAGCGGCTGGCCCGGGCTGCCCGTAACGGCACTATTCCGCACGGTAGCATAGAAGATGGAACGTTGCGGATCGACAGGTTGACAGCAGACGTGCCGGATGGTGCCGAGGCACTCATACTGGATCTGTATCGCCGAATGCCGTCCGTTCGGATTACCGACATGCTGCTTGAAGTTGATGCAGCCCTTGGTTTCACAGATGCGTTTACCCATCTGAGAACCGGGGCTCCATGTCGCGACCGGATCGGTCTGCTCAACGTCCTGCTCGCTGAAGGGCTCAATCTGGGCCTGCGTAAGATGGCGGAAGCTACAAACACGCATGATTACTGGCAGCTCTCACGCCTTGCCCGCTGGCATGTTGAAAGCGAAGCCATGAACCAGGCATTGGCAATTGTGGTGGCCGCGCAGGGTAAACTGCCGATGTCACGCGTCTGGGGGATGGGCACGTCAGCATCGAGCGATGGTCAGTTTTTCCCGACAGCGCGGCATGGCGAAGCCATGAACATGGTCAATGCCAAATATGGTTCTGTTCCCGGCCTCAAAGCGTATACTCACGTAAGCGACCAGTTCGCGCCATTCGCTTGTCAGTCGATCCCGGCGACCGTGAGCGAGGCACCGTATATTCTCGATGGACTACTGATGAACGAGGTCGGTCGCCATGTTCGCGAACAGTATGCCGATACAGCAGGATTCACCGACCATTTGTTCGGAGCCAGTAGCCTGCTCGGCTACAATCTCGTTCTGCGAATCAGGGATCTGCCATCGAAGCGGTTGTACGTATTTAATCCCGATACGACCCCCAGGGAGTTACGCAAGTTGGTAGGTGGAAAAGCCCGGGAGGATCTTATCGTTGCGAACTGGCCTGATATTCCGTTGTGCCGCGACGATGACCGCTGGCAAAATCAGGCCCAGCCAACTCCTGCGCAAGCTCGCTTCTTACCCACGACAAAACAACCTTGCAGTTGCGCTTCGTGAAGTTGGTCGTATTGAACGGACCCTTTTCATTATTGAGTGGATCCTGGATACGGACATGCAGCGGCGTGCTCAGATCGGTCTTAACAAGGGAGAGGCCCACCATGCGCTCAAAAATGCGCTCCGTATCGGGAGGCAGGGGGAAATTCGCGATCGCACGACAGAGGGGCAGCACTACCGAATCGCTGGGCTCAATTTATTGACTGCGGTGATCATTTACTGGAATACCGTCCATCTTGGTCATGCCGTCACGGAGCGGCGGAACGAAGGGTTGGATGTTCCCCCTGAATTTCTTCCCCACATATCCCCATTGGGCTGGGCGCACATTCTACTGACTGGCGAATATCTTTGGCCCAAGGAACCGAAAGCTTAGGGTGTCATTTCGCCCTCAGCCGGAACCGACCCCATATTGTGAATAAAAATAATTGACATAATTGTATTTAATGAAAATGTTACGCACGTGGTCATTCGGGATATGAACAAGCCAGAACCGCACTTTTCTAGCCTGTATCTCCATCGATGACTCATCGCTTTTTTACTGGATTGTGCCCGACTGAGAAGCTGCTAACTGGGGGCCGGTCGGAATGCTGTGGCGCTCAGTGCGGGTGTGAACGGCATTTATCTCTTACGAGCCAATCTCTATGTCGCTTTACAGATAAATCCGTTGACAGCGTGTCTGACGGGGGAATGTGGCGAGGTGATGAAGCTGTTTAATCGCTGTGGCTGGCTGAACTTGAGTCTGGTGACTCCCTGCCCCACCAGTATTCGCTGATGACCAGACAGGGAGTGCCAGGAAAGGGTGATTAGTGGCGGATCTGCGCCAGGTCGTCTTCAGTCAGACCGGTCATTTTTATGACGGTATTGCGGTCAATGCCGTTCTGGAGCATGGTTCGTGCAATTTTAAGGGTGGCTTCGCGCTCGCCTTTTTCAATGCCGCGTTGTTCACCGAGCTGAATCCCCTTCTCGATGCCCTTCTGTTCAAGCTGTTGTGCGATGGTCATAAGTGCGTCTCCGTGTTGCGGCACACGCTGTGCCAGTTCGCGTACAAAGGCTTCGGCGTCGGATGTTTCGCCTGCCTGCACTATATAGTGTACCAGCGATATCACCTGCGATGAAGACAAGTATCCCGCCAGCAAGATGGGTGCCAGCCGGTCGACCAGTTCTGCCAGGTCCCGCTGGTGAATATGCTTTTGCAGTAAAGTCAGGGCGGCCATGCTGCGATGGCCAGCGATTTCATCATCCGGAATGATCGTAACGTCTACCAGCGGGAAAGCGTTGCTGTAGAGTTTGCCTGCCAGCTCGGGAGCGTCAAATTCATCCAGCCAACGAGTAGAGTACGGATACGGGCTGCGCTTACCCGTATAGAACAGCACCGGTATCACCAGTGGCAGTTTTTTATGCCCTGCCTCCAGGTGGCGCTGCATGGCGGCTACCGCATAGCGTATGAGGCGGAAAGCCATATGTTTGTCCGGCGTTGACTGGTGCTCGACCAGAACATGAATATAGCCGTCGCCGGCTGTAGTTTTCAGGCTATAGAGGACGTCGCTGAAATACTGGCGGAGATCATCCTCAACGAACGAGCCTGATTCCAGTTTCAGCGTGCTGAGATCGCAGACTGCTCGCAGCTCTGCAGGCAGGTGGATTTCCATGAAATCCCGGGCAATATCCGGTTGCGTCAGGAACTGCCTGAACGTGGCATCGTGAGGAGTGGGTATGCTGTTTTTCTTCTTCATCTGCCCTGGCTCTGAAAAATGACCCGGAGATGTTATCACAGCCTGGAAAAAGCTAATATTGGCGGTGAACGGAATTGCCATTCCTTCAGGGGGCCGTTCCGGGGTGGTTCGGTCCCCTCCCTAAACCATCTTTACTCATCATCAATTACTGCCTTAGCAACTTTCTTCCCTCTCTCAGATATTCTAAAACCTCTTCTCTCCGTCCTTCTGCGGCAGCTGTATATAATGTCGCGATACCGCTGACAGCCTGATGGCGGGTTATACTGCCTTTACTGAAATCATCCAGAACAGTACAAAGGAATTCCTCCAACAACTCCTGTTCTCTTTGAGATATTCTTTCAGCCATATTCGCTCCATAAGCTTAATTGTTTGTTCTGAACCTAACGTGAATAAGTATCGTCAATCAGTATCCTGTTTATGATTGCCGTTACAGACTCTGATTACTGTCATCTTTGATACGCCAGCTAGCCGGGCTGTTTCACGCAGTGATTTTCCGTGGGCCAGACGCAGAGTGCGTATCAATTCATGTTTCTGTGCATCGGCCACCCTGCCTCGGTATTTTCCTTCAGCTTTCGCCTTACTGATACCCTCTGACTGACGGCGTCGACGGTCTTCGTAATCTTTTCGGGCAATAGCGGCGAGCATATCCAGCATCATGCCATTTACGGCCTTCAGCATGCTTCGGGTAAAGTCATCACTTACTGTGCTGGATAGCGCCAGATGGCTGGTCGGTAGATCAAGACTGACGATGGCCAGCTGCTTATCGGTAATTTGCTTTCTGAGTGTCTCCCAGCCTGCATCATCCAGGCGGGTAAGCCTGTCGACCTGTTCTATGAGAATCACATCACCAGGTTCCGCATCACCAAGAAGCCTGATCAGTTCAGGACGGTTCATTGTCGTACCGGAGACATTATCGATATACCAGCCAGCAATACGGTGGCCATTTTGGTTTGCAAATGCCTTCAGCGCATTTTTTGCGCGGCTGGCATCCTGCTCTGAAGTGGATGCCCGGAGGTAACCAAAAACGAACATATTTTGTCCTTCTGGTAACTTTTAAGTGGTCTTGCTTATAATGGTATCACTTATGTGGTAACAATAACATTCGCCAGTATTTTTTCGGGTGGTATATATAGAGCATACCCCAATGTGACTTGCTGACGCGCCCGGCGGGCTTGTCCAACCCCTCCCCTGTTCAGAAGCAAGTTCTGAACAGACTCACGGTTTGCGCAGCGGGTCAACAAAATTAAATACGATCACCAGAAATATTTTCTGGACACTTTTTCCGATAGTGCCGAAATGTCCAAGTTAGAAAACATTTTTTGTACATTCTTGGTGCATGATTGAAGGTGATAGAGCGAGGCATGGATTGAACTGGACAGAAAGCGCTGTATGTCCAATCCGCCGGGGATTTATACTGACAGTCATGATCATCACAGAAATAGAAGGGATAGCAGATGGCGCTTGAGTGGGTGGATGTGGCTGACAGTGCCGTTAAAATCGGTCTGGGCGCGTTAATCACCATTGTTGGCGGCTGGATTACACTGAAATTAACACACCTCCATGAAATTAGGAAAGAAGCAGTAGCTCAGCGACTGCGTGATATAGATAAAAAAACTGACCGCTATATAGATTTCCTTTCTTCATCGCAATTGCTAATGCAGAAATATCTTTATGAATCATGTGATCCAGGTGGCGAGGACTACACCGATTATATGCGGTTGCATAATATTGTGAGTCTCACTTCTTCGTCTGAATTACGAGTTTATGCGTTTGATACTCAGGCAAAAGTATCGCAATTTATTTTGCTCAGAAAGCCCAGTGATCTTATTGATTCCTACCGTAATGCCGCGAGAGACTCCGTTTCTATGCTTCAGGGGGTAGTTAGTGCTGAATTACTTCAGGATAAAGCTGCACTTCAGGGCAAACAACATGCATGGTGGGCGTTCTGGCGGAGGTAAGGTAAGTAAGTGAACTGAAACAACTGAACGTCCAGGCGAACGCAAATTTATTATAAATGGACATAACAGGGCGACTTCTACGGCCATGTTCCGGAGGTGATAAAATAGGGGTCTTCAACCATAAGAGGGCTTGCTTATGACACTGGACCAACTAATTGAAGTCCGCGACCGCGCTGGGCTTAACACCGCTGAACAGAGAGAAATTATATCTCTTCTTAACCAGCACCGGTTTGATTTTGGTGTAAAAGAGTTATCGGAAATTATGCCTCCCGAATTCTGCGGCTGGATCTCCAGAAGAATAAAACCGCTATCTCAGGAACAGGTAGATAAGAATAGCTGGAATTATTATAAACAGAAGATACAGGAATGGATAACGCTTATCGAATTGCATGAGGCATCACTTACCAGAGGGGAAAAGCTAAAGCGTTTTGTGGGAAAGCATAAATGGTGGCTTGGAGGCGCGTGTGGAGTTTTCGCATCAATTTCAAACGATGTGATAGCTGGCTGGATTCTTTCGTTATGGACCTGAGCTAACTGACGTGGACAGAAATACCTGAATGTCTAACCGAGCGGAGAATTAAACGAGGGATATAAAAAAGGCCGCTCAAGCGGCCTTAGTGCAGGAAATGGCTTCCAGATAAGCAATTTCTAAAATGCGGGGATCTCTGGAATTGTAAAGGCGAACGAACGATTCATAACGTTCCGCGCATCCCCGCTCGTCAGCGCGGCGGTAATACTCATTGTGGAGTTTATTTAGGCTCTTTCGCAGCAGAAGCCTACCGACGACTATCAGAGCAAACGCAATAATAAGGAAAAATGTCATCTCTACCTCCTGTAGTTATTACCCAAGACTATCAGGCCAGATCCTGCGCTGCCAGCAGAACTGGACAGAATTATCGGAGTGTCCAGATGGCGAGGGTATTAAACCAGTGACGTAAAAAAGCCGCTGGTTCGGCTTTTACTAACGGACATAAAATGTGATTTCGCATGCGAAATCTATTGCGTATCATTATTGATATCTTATATTTTCTCTGTATACTGTTTGTGTTGTCATGAAAGCGCGACAACAAACGCAGTGGCAGATAGCTGCTTCTGCACCTGGCGAAACGCCTGACTCACAGGAGTGTGTATGAAATCCCGCAATGAATTCATTTCATTATTGAAATACTCTTTCAAGCCGTGCCGCCCCTTCTCAAACATTTCGCATGCGAAATCTTAAGGATTGTTACATGACACTGAAAATTGGACCTATCGGAAAACTGATCGTTGTATGTAGTCAGAAGGGCGGAATCGTTAAATCGCAGTCATCCAGTGAAATCGCACATGACCTTCGTGAAGCTGGTTTCCGTGTGCTTGAAATTGATATGGACTGGACAACTGGTCTGACGGAGAGGGCATTCCCTGACGGCTTACCTTATGAGATAGAACGCGAACCTTTAAGTAACAGTTTTACACCCGGTGAAGCGAATACATATCAGCTTTTCTTTTCTGAAACAGAGATTCGACCGATTGAGCTTCCTGGCGGGCGCTTTTTTATCGGTGCTACCAGTGAACTTAATGAAATTAACTACCGAAACAGCGACTGCATGTTCGACTTCAGGGACCGTATTGAAGAACTGAAGAAACAGTTTGATTTTATTATTGCTGATTCAGCGCCATCTTATTCAAATGTCATGATCGCAGCGCATATGTCAGCTGATTACCTTCTGATCCCTACCCTGCTGGAGAAGCAGGCCCGTAATGCAGTTGGTAAACAGCTTACTTATATGCAGAAAATTAAGCGGAACTACAATCCTTCGCTGCAGTTCATGGGGACTTATGTGACGCAGACGCAGGTCAAAAATTATAAAAAGCCACTTAAAGAAGGATATCTGGGGCCTATTGATACACTGAACCTGAATCTCCTCATCGAGATCCTTCAGGGAAAAGGCTACTCTGAAGAATACATTCTCGCCTATATATCATTTGTACCTGCTGCTGCAAAGGAAGCGATCGAACTTGGTCTCTCATTTGATGAATATGACCCCAAATGTCTTCCTGCAATTCAGTATAAAGAACTTACTAAGAAAATTATTCTGCTCGCAGGAGGTAAGTAATGGCCAAGAAACCGTTTATGAGACGACTCCAGGCGCAGCAGGAAATGAAAAAAAATGCATCTGTTGTTTCTGATATTGAACAGGTCATTGCAAATAAACAACCAGATGAGCAGAACCATGATATAGCTGCGCACCAGATTATGGCGGATATTGCCCGACCGGATATCGAACCTGATGGACAGATAATCCGTGTCGATATAAATCTGGTTTATGCTGAAGAACAAGTGCGACCTGAAGAAGACTTCGAGGAAGATATTATCGATGGTATGGCTGATACCTTCGAAACGATAGGGATGCTTACCCCGCCTCGTTGTTATCCTCGTGACAGACGTGGCTACCAGATATGGTTAGGCGAAACGCGTGTTCGCACTGCCCGCAAGCGTGGTGATACCCACATTGATATTTATGTCGGTAAACCACCACGGGAAAGAAAAGAACGCATCATCGGTCAGCTCATTGAAAATCTGCAGCAGTCTGGTTTGAAACCATTAGCGACTGCAAAATCGTTCTATGAGCTCAAGCATGAGTTCAATATGACGGGTGAGCAGATCGCAAAAACAATGGGTAAGCCTACCTCATTTGTCAGTAAACACCTTCGTCTCATTGATGCACCAGAAAATGTTACCGCCCTTCTCCGGGATAAAATCACATCCGATGTCGATCTGGCATACACACTGATACAGGTAAATGAAAAGTCTCCCGAAGAGGCCGAGAAGCTTGTCGCAGCTGCGCGAGAGTCTGGTATTTCACGTTCGCAGGTTAAAGCTGTTCTTGATGCAGTTAAGAACAAAAGCAAAGGTGAGATTTCGCATGCGAAATCTAAGTCTCAGAACAAAAAATCAACCAAGCTTTTAGACTGTAATTCAGATGTAAAAACATGGCAGGTTGTTGTCGAGATAGACGGTCAGCAAGGGGTAATAATGACTGACCGTGCGCCAGATAAAGCTGGGTATGTGTGGGTGAAAATGGAAATTGGTGAGATTTCAGTTGAGGCTTCTGAACTACGCGTCAAAGGGATGCGCTCTCAGTGATGAAATCAACCCCGTTCACCGAAATGGCCATGGCATTCCGTGGCCAAATTGTCCGCCTCTGGGCGCTTCGATATCCCGGAACTCAATCCGAAGCAGCTGCCGCATTAACAGAAGCGGCTATCAATCTGGGATATGTTACAAGAAGCAGGCCCGTACCCGGCGCGGCGTTACTTTCATGGTCCTCTAACCCGGCTGAAACTCCGTTGTGGGCAGCTCAGACAGCGTTAACATTGATGCTCAGCATCGGCTGGAAGCCAGAAAGTAACCAGGACTGGTGTGGTATGTCGGCGCTGATATTCAGAGCTAATCGTACACTTCCACTTGAGCAGTTAGTCGCTTCCTTGCCTGATAGCATAGACAGGCAAACGGCTACCGGATGGTTCGTGGCGGCAATTGAAGAGGATGCCAGCTACCGTTACAACAGGAAATCCACATGACCTTTCAAGAGCTTGATGCTTGTATCGCAGGCTCTGGCAGACGTTCTATCGCTTCTGCATTAATCGCTTTTATTCTTGATGCGCTTGATGAAGGACAGGACGGAGTTGATCTTGATGTGTTCCAGAGCCACACGCGCTTCATTCGCAATAATGTAACAACGGTAGCCAGCTATCTGCAGCTACATGGGATTATCCATATACAGTATTACCGTGATGGTGCTGCCGAGCGTCAGTATGAGTCCGTTAATAACTACGGGCGGTGGGCAAAACAGCACTACCAGCTATCTGCAAGCGTTAAAGAACTCTATCGGCGAAATTAGATATTGAGATTTCGCATGCGAAATTTTTACAGGAGCATCACGATGCTTGACGAGAATTACAAGAGAGTTTGCAGTCACTGTTTGAAGAATGACCCGGTTCTCTTTCACATGATCATTAATGACCCGGATTCTTACAGACCATGCGACTACTGTGGTAATGAAGACCGAACCATGTCTATGCATGCATTGGGAAATAAAACTGACTGGCTGATAGAAAAATATTATTCTCCTGGCGAAGTAGACCATGAGTATGGTGTTCAGGAAGGTTCTCCTCTTATCGAGATTCTTGAACAAGAGGTTTCATCCAACATCGATGTGATTAAAGACCTTTCAAAAATACTGTTGGATTGCTGGTTCGAACGGGGAACTGAAGAACATAAATATGGTGAAGATCCACTCTTCATCTCAGCAATATCAATTTCTTCTAAGCTTTCCAACAAATGGGCTTTAATGGAAAAGAAGCTTCGTGAAAGTAATCGTTTTTTCAATCATGATGCCCTTGAAACGTTTGATGAAGTGTTCGGTTATCTCTTTGATAATCACCCTTCAGCCTTTACCGATTTCACTCCAGATACGCCTCTTTATCGTGGACGGATTTTTAAGTCCGAGGATGACATTAAGTCTGCGTTGCACATGCCAGAATCAAGGCTTGGCCCCCCTCCTTCCGATTTAGCACCTTATGGTCGGATGAACGCGAAAGGAATATCTGTATTTTATGGAGCAACATCCAAAACTAATGCCGTTTCGGAAGTCCGTCCTCCGGTCGGTAGTTTCGTAGTAGTTTCTGAATTTCGGGTACTGCGTCCTGTACGTCTCCTCGATTTGACGGTACTCGGCAGAGTGGCTGTAAACGGTGTAAGCCGTTTTGATCCTGAATATCTGGTCAGATATGAGCGTAGCCGTTTCATAGCAACACTATCACGCAAACTAGTTATGCCGGTTGTGCCTGAGCTCGCTGAATCGAACTATCTGCTTACGCAAGCTATTGCTGATTATCTGTCTATCACGGACAAATATTCACTGGATGGAATCAAGTTTTCGTCTGCTCAAATGCCTTCTGGCCAAGGGGAGGAAAACGCGTGTAATGTGATCTTGTTTCATAAGTCATCGGCAGTTAAAAACGCCAAACTCAGACGACTGGAAGCGCAAGTTTCAATGTATAGAGAAGACGATGACTACGCTGAGTTTGACCCTCAGATGACAACGACCAATCGTGATTTCAGACGAGAGTTTACCGTTCTCTCCCGAAACAAACCTCAGCAAGACGTACTTGAACTGAAGTTGGGCAGTATTGAGATCCATGAAATCAGGGGCGTTAAGTATACATCGTTAGTAACCCCGGTAGGCCATAAAGAGATAAGTTTGTCTGCCGCTGAAGCAGAGATTTCGCATGCGAAATCTGGCTATTCAGATGACGATTTCTGACGGGTTGATACAACCTAGATTTCGCATGCGAAATCTTTCGGTGGCAGATCATCTTATCATTGCCACCGGGAGATCATTCCAGCGCGTTGTGTACGCAGGGGAAAGCATTTCTCGTTTCATTTGCCACTCAGGAGCAATGCCCCGTCCCGCAAACCACACTTTCCCCAGACCGGAATGGTTAATACTATCCAGAACTTGCATCAACTGCTCGCTCCGTTCCCACGGCTGTACTTCATCAAACAAATTCAGCTGCGATACCCCAGTTGGCATGAAATCGTTCAGCATACAGCCTGCCTTTGCGTAACGGTGACCATCCACCCAGATCCTGTCCAGAGCTCTGACGGCAGCGGCAATGATGTCCCGTGTATCCTGCGTGGGGATGAGCAGTTTTTCACTGGCCAGATTACCGTAGTAGGGCTCATTTACGGCGAATGGCGATGTTTTCACAAACACGGCAATATGCCTGCAGAACTGACGCTCGCCGCGCAGCTTTTCAGCTGCACGCTCAGCGTACTGACAAACTGCCTGGCGCATGGCTTCATACGTCGTAACACGCTCCCCAAAGGATCGGCTGCAGACAATCTGCTGTTTCGGCGGAGGCGCTTCTTCCAGCGAAATACAGCTTTCTCCGTTGAGTTCCCGGACGGTTCTCTCCAGCACAACGCTGAAATTCTTCCTGATAAATACAGGGTTCGCGCGCGCCAGCTGCAGTGCCGTGGTGACTCCCATTGTGTTCAGCTTTTTCGAAATTCTCCGGCCAACCCCCCAGATTTCCTCCACCGGCTGCAGTGAGAGCAGTTTTTCCGTGCGGCGGGGATTTCCCGGCGTTAACGCCAGAACGCCACCAAACTGCGACCATTCTTTGGAGGCCCATTGAGCTGACTTCGCCAGCGTTTTAGTTGGCCCCATACCCACGCCGATAGTCAGGCCGGTTCCGTTCCGGACGTGCTCACGCAGCTGCCGACCGAAGTCCTCAAAATTAATGCAGCGGTCTATGCCGCGAATGTCCAGAAACATCTCATCAATGGAATACTGCTCCACCCGTGGCGCCATTTCCTCTAAATGGATCATCACTCTGTTGCTGAGACTCGCATACAACGCGTAATTACTGGAGAACGCGATGACCGGCTCCGGAAATTTCACCAACTTCAGCTGAAACCACGGTACCCCCATTTTTATGCCCAGCCGCTTCGCTTCAGGGCTTCTCGCAATGACGCAGCCATCATTATTTGAGAGAACGACAACGGGTTTATTCCGCAGATCAGGGCGAAAGACCTTTTCGCAGCTGGCATAGAACGAATTCACGTCCGCGAGCGCAAACATCAGTCTGTGCTCCGGGTTTTGTGTATAAAAGCCGTCACCACCCCAAAAATCTGCAGTTCTTCCGGATAGAGCGTGGGGTAGGCCGGGTTCATCGGCAGCAGGGCAATGCGGGGCTTCAGCTGCAGGCGTTTAACCGTGAATTCGCCGTTTGTTTCCGCGATAACGATATCCCCCTGCATGGGTTTCTCTGCTTTGTCGACCACCATTAAATCGCCGGAATGCAGACCCATATCCCGCATCGAATCCCCGATAGCCCTGACGAAGAACGTTGCAGCCGGACGCCGGATACAGTAAGTGTTCAGGTCCAGCTCTTCTTCGGTGTAATCGGCGGCCGGCGACGGAAAACCCGCCGGGCAACGTTCGGTGAACAGCGGGGCAGTGGACTGCACCGGCTCCTGTTCGGGGGCGACAAAAAGTAACATGGCATACCTCTTAAAACACCTGTTTGCATATACAGTATTATTTAAGATATTTCCTGTCCTGCAAGTGAAATTTTGCTGTTTCCCGTCAGGTAACTGTTCTGCCTGGAAAAACAGATGTCAGGTTATCCACAGAATCGGTTAATAACCCTGTGGAGGACCGGCGCAGAACTGTTGGTATGTCATCTGCTCCCTCTCTGGTGTTTTCCCTTCCCACAAATCCTCTGATCACCACGGCCATTCCTGCCCGCCTGTTGCTGACTGCCACCCGCTGCCAGTGTGCCGCGTCCGGCCTGTCACGGGACGGGCGTCTTTATCGCTCAGGCCCGGCGTCGTTGTGATTTTACGCCATACCCTCGCCAGTTTAAGGCGCGCCCTTCAAGCCGCTTTCGCGGCATAAGCTCGCCGACGATGAGAATTGTCGGCTCGTTATTCCACGGTCGGCGTTGACCCGTTACCGGACGCGACGAATAGGCAGCGTGCGGC
The DNA here is from genome assembly GCF_014104295.1 of Citrobacter sp. RHBSTW-00029. NCBI lineage: Bacteria > Pseudomonadati > Pseudomonadota > Gammaproteobacteria > Enterobacterales > Enterobacteriaceae > Citrobacter > Citrobacter sp. RHBSTW-00029. The sequence goes on along the minus strand of NZ_JABXRT010000003.1, from coordinate 74,227 downwards.
AGGGAACGGTATCGCGGTGATGCCTCCTGCCCACCCTGACTGTGTAAGGAGCTTCCCATGCCGAACTGGTGTGCCAACCGACTGATGTTCAGTGGTATTCAAAACAGTGATGCCCTCAAAACGTGGATTGCCGGAGGCGGGCTGTCCCTGCATCGCCGCGCCAGAAAAGACGGTATTCAGCTTTTCCTGGCAGGCTGTGCGGGGATACTGCGCCCCCTGACAGAACTGTGTTACACGCCATACCCGCAACTGGTTGCTCACGGGATGGCCGCAGACAACCGGGCTTCAGCCCAGGCATACAGCGACTGGCTGGCGATGTTTATGGCCGGAGCTGTGCTGGATGTGGAAACCTGCCAGACGCTGCATCAGTGCTGGCTGGACAGCCATATCGGGCATGCCCGCTGGGCTACCCTCAGTGAACCGGAACAGGTAGTCATCCGGCAGCTGTACCAGCAAAAATCTTTTGACTGGGGAAACAGTTTCCGGCCTGCGCCGGTGGAGGAATGGTGGAACAGCCTGTGCGATGCTGGTGATGATTTGTTTGCCGCAGAGCCAGTGGATTTGCGTGATGTCCTGCCGACGCGCCTGGATATTGAAGTGAACGGCTTCAACGGTGGCCTGCTGACGGGTGTCCCGTCGTCATATGACCACTATCTGACCCGGTACGGTTGCAAGTGGCCGGTCGGTTATGAGTCAAATATCTGTTTCGCCGGAGAGAACACGCTGACGGTGGATTTTGACACCCCCTGGAGTCCGGTTGGCGAGGTCGTTGTGGCTGAACTCAGTCAGCGATATGGCGGTGAAGTGGAGCATTGGTTTGCGGAGCAGGGCTGCAATTACTGCGGTTATGCCCGGTACGTCAGCGGCGAAACGGACGTGTACATCACTGACGAGCTGGAATGGGGCGAGGCTGACCCGGACGATGAGGACAGCTTCCCTGATGTGATCGGCCCGGAGTGGATTATCAACAACGTGGCGCATTTTGGCGGCTGACCGGAGGCGGGCGGGAAACCGCCCGGAATAACATGGAATTAAATCTGAATACCTGGCTTGTTGGCCTGAGCGTCGACATCGGTGGCACTGAAATGATGGTGTATTACCTGGTTTCCGCGAGTGACCTGGCGCAGGCTGAAGCGGGCATTCTGGAAATGGGGCGCACCTGGTGGCCATCGCTGAGACGCGAGGATGACCGGCATCGCTGGGAGTTCCCCGAAGGCGTGGTCTGGTTTAACAGCATTATTCTGCTCGATGACGTGGAAAACAGTATCCTGCGCGGGCTGAAGTTCCTCGATGCGTGGACAGTGACCGGCTCAACGGATATGCCGCGACTGCACGATGAGTGGGGGAACGACTGGCGGGATATTACCCGCTGACGGAAGACCGGGCAGGCCGACTGCCCGGTACTTCAGGCCGGAATAATGATGTCGCGCTGCTCCGCATCCATGCCGCGCGGGGCGCGGGGATATCCACTGCCCGGAGCCAGTGTGCCGCGCCCGGACGGACACGGGACGGGCGGCGTTTCCGCTCCTGTCCGGCGTCGCTGTGATTTTACGCCATCCACTCGCACTTTAAGGAGCGCCCTTCAAGCTGCTTTCGCGGCATAAGCTCGCCGATGATGGGGACTGTCGGCTCGTTATTCCACGGTCAGCTTGACCCGTTACCGGTCGCGGCGTACAGGCTCCGGGCAGCAGGGAACGGACGTCGTACCGACGTCCTCCTGGGTGCCCCCTGTAACCACGAGGTGTCCCTATGTCCCGTTTTATCCTGGGTAACTGCGTCGATATTATGTCCGGCTTTCCGGAGCGTGCCGTTGATTTCATTCTCACCGATCCCCCGTATCTGGTCGGGTTCCGTGACCGTTCCGGCCGCAGTATTGCCGGTGACAAAACCGATGAATGGCTCCAACCAGCCTGCAATGAGATGTATCGCGTCCTCAAAAAAGACGCGCTGATGGTGAGCTTCTACGGCTGGAACCGCGTCGATCGCTTCATGGCCGCATGGAAAAGCGCCGGGTTCAGCGTGGTCGGGCATCTGGTTTTCACCAAAACCTACTCGTCGAAATCGGCCTATGTCGGCTACCGCCATGAATGCGCCTATATCCTGGCGAAAGGCCGTCCGGCGCTGCCGCCGGACCCGTTACCGGATGTTCTGGGCTGGAAATACAGCGGCAACCGTCACCATCCGACCGAAAAACCCGTGACCAGTCTGCAACCGTTGATCGAGAGCTTCACACACCCGAACGCCATTGTTCTCGATCCGTTTGCCGGTTCCGGCTCCACCTGTGTGGCCGCCGTCCAGGCAGGGCGCCGTTATATCGGGATTGAGCTGATGGAGCAGTACCACAAAGCCGGAATTGAGCGCCTGTCATCCGTGCAGCGCGCCATGCAGCGCCCGGCAGCCAACGACGTCTTTTATCCGGAGGCCGCGTAATGAACTATGCCGGACACGAAAAACTCCGCGCAGACGTGGCGGAACTGGCCAACAACATGAGTGACCTGCGGGACGCGCTGAACGACATGCAGCACCGCTATCGCTTTGATTCCGAAGTGCTGACCGAACGCCTGGCTCGTCAGACGCTCTTCCGCATCAATGCCCTGTTTATGGCGGCGTACAACGAAATGCTTGAGCTGGATACCTGCTTTAAGGACTAAGGAGAAAAACATGTACGGAACCTGTGAAACCCTCTGCCGGTTGCTGAGTGAGCAGTATCCCGCAGAAACCCCGCTGAACCTGGTTGTCTGGTCCCCGGCGGATATCGAAGCGCTGGCCGACGGCATGGAATGTGCCGTGTCTGAACAGGACATAAAGGACGTTCTGGCGCGTCTGGACGCCATACCGGAAGAACAGCGGCTTGAGTCGGGCGTGTCTGCCAGTGCGGTCATGGATTTGATTGATCAGGTGAAACAGGCCGTTCCGGCGGTGATGGTGCCGGCTGACCTGCTTGAAACCCTGCTGACGACCGCCGAACAGGCGTTATGGCACAGGGAATGGACCGCCCGCGACGGCAACCACCCGGTCCCGGACAGCGTGACCCGCCGCCTGGCTGATACGGCGAAAGTGCGCGCCTTACTGAAAAACTGAATACCCACGCCGCCCCGGCGGCGTGGACTGAATCTGCTCAGAGGAACATAAGATCATGATGTACGGCACCCGTAAGGAACTGAATAAAAAGCTGAAACGTATGTTTGGCAACAATGATCACTTTGCCCTGCTGGTCTGGACGAAGCAGGACGTAATGGCCCAGGTGGAAAACATGACGGAAAGCGAGGCCGCTGCGATTTTGCAGGAAATCGGCAGCGTGACCGGCCATACCGAAGAGGGTATTTCATTTCGCACGGTCCAGGAGATGTATGCCGGATTACGGGCCGACATCCCGACCGTCATCGTTCCCGCTGATCTGCTGGCCCGCCTGACTGACGTCGCGGGGCTGGCGCTGGACGCAGAGGACGCCCGGGCCTGGCCGCTTGTTAGCCAGCATTACCCGTCCGTGGCTGATGCCCAGGCCGATATTACGTGGCTCAGGCAGCTCCTGGCCGCCTGATGTGACCGACCGCCCCGCCCGTTCTGACGGGGCGACACTTCCCGTACAGTATACAGAGAGAATAACCATGAATAACGATACCCTGAACGCCCTCATTCTGCGCCACGGTGACAATCTGCTGCGCCGGTCCGGCTGGCCCGACTCAGTTGGTATGACGCCCGTCGCGCCCGAAACCGTACCCGGCTGGCTGTTCGCCAGTGGCGTGCTCGATGCAGACGAGATCCTGGCGCTGACAACCCGGTTGTGCCAGGCCCTGAATGACGGACGGGCGAAACTGCTGACCGCCAGCGCGCAACGGCTGGCAGGTACGCCCGCCCGGCTGCATCTGTATCCGGCTCAGTCTTATCCCCGGCCCGAAGCCCTGACTGATTTTACCTGTATCAGTCTGCCGTATGCGCAGGAATGGCTGACAAAAGCCGAATGCGGGGACCTGCTGGCCTTCCTGAAAGATTTCATTGACCGGATCTGTGACATTGTTCGTCAGGACGCGAAGCGCATCGCGGCGGCTCTGGTGCCGTCTGCCGCGCCGCGGCTGATGGAAAAACGTTTCGGAGACTGGCGACTGGTTGCGGACGAATACGAGCACGACAACTGGCTGGACAGTGAGGACGGGGAACGGCTGGATCAGGTGCTGGACGGCATACTGGTCCGGGGTGCGCGGTTTTGTCCGGTCCTGCTCACCCTGGTGAATGAGTCCCGGGAGGAAATCGAAGCGGCCGGAGTGATGACCGATCTTCTGCGTTTCCCGGGGGAACCGGTCCGCCGCTGGTTTGACCGTCGCGTGTTGCGGGATGTGCTGAACGAGGTCCGCAACACAGACCCCATCGGGGATTAAGTCAGGGAGGGAAGGGGGAAACCCCTTCTTTTATCCGCCGGTGACTCAGAAGCTGAAAAGGATGTCGCCGGCTCCGCTTTTATGGCGGCCCCGTCCCGGTGTGACGTGGCCTGGTGGTTTTCCGCTCTGTCAGTCCGGAGCCGTGTGCGGGCTGTGCCGTGCATCCATCGTAGTCGGGCTGTCGTGGATACAAGGGTAAAGTGCACGCGGCGGTCACCCGGTCCTTCCTTCACGTCAGCCGTTATCTTCCGGTCGTTCGACCGCTCAGGTTTCACGGTCTCACCCTTCAGCTCCCGTCTGCCGTGCGCGTCAGGCTGCGGCTTCCCTTGCGCCCTTGTATCCACGCCCGATCGCCCGACTGGTCTGGATGCACGGCACCGCCCGGTGTCGCAGACCATGTGATTACGGAGGTTTACCATGCAGTTAGCTACACGTCAGCACACCCTTAACGTCGAAGAATCCGACCGCCTGTCTTTCCTGCCGTACATGTTCGGCACCGATTTTATGCTGGCTGAATTACAGGTGTATGCCCTGGCGAAAAAATGGATGCCCGAATACAGCGGCGTTACCTGGCATTTCATCCGTCTGCCGGAAGGCGGCGGGTACATGATGCCCGACTGCGATCGGGTACACATGATCAACGGTGAAAACTGGTTTGATCGTACCGTCAGCGCCGACGCCGCCGGGATTATTCTGACCTCGCTTGCCATTAACCGCCGTTGCTGGACACATCACGACTGCGGCAATGCCGCGCTCACACGCCTGTACATGCTGCGTGATACCCAGCTCTGGAATCACATTACGTTTCACCCTGAATGCACCGCCATTTATGCCGCGCTCGACTGATTAACCGACGGGGCGGCGATGCCGCCCCGCTGTAAGCGACATTCATTTATTTAAGGGAGACTGTTATGTACGGAACCGTCAGCACCATCTGCTGCGACTTACTGAAAGTGTACGAGAACAACGAAAAGATAGCCGTCATCGTCTGGTGTGAAGACGATGTGCGCAAAGTGGGGGCGGAGTTTAACCCGACCGCTGATGACACACAGGCCGTACTGCGCGCCATTGGCGAGTCGGACAGTGATTCGCTCTGGCGTGATGGTATTGGCCAGAACTTTGTTGAGGGCGTATTGCGCGAGTTAGTCGCACAGCGTCCCCCGCGCCAGATTGCCATCCCTGAAGATATGCTGCGCACGCTTTTGCCCCTGATGGAAGCCGGAATGAACCTTCCGCGTTACCAGACGCAGGACAGGGCCGCCGAAGAAGAAGCCGCACTGGATACGTTGCGATACCTGCTTTCCGCAAATATTCCTCACCATAACCAGACCGAAGGGAACTACTGACAGATATTAGTGCGCCGTGTACATCGGCGGTCACTTTATCTTACAGGGAGGACAGGGCAGGTAAGCATGATTGCAGGTGGTTATGCCGCCTGTCAGCCCGCGCGAAAAACCATGCAGGCTGGCGCCTGCGGGAGGAAGGACTCGTGCCGCGCTTCGCGCCGCTCCCCGTCCTTTTCCCCCCCTGACTCAGATTGCGTACACTTACCGCCGGTTTCCCTTTCTGTCGGAGTATATGATGTCCGGATTTAATCTCGCCGCAACATCGAAAGAAGAGCAGGATAAGGTGGCCATTGACCTGGTCGCTTCAGGCGTGGCGTATAAAGAAAGGCTGGCTATGCCGGTGGTCGCTGAACTGGTGGTCAGAGAACTGCCTGAACATCTCAGAGCGTATTTTTGGGGGCGGTTGCACTATTACCGTCAGTTCAGTGAGCAGCTGCCTGACAAAAATGCCCCGGAATATGCCAGAAAAGAGGATGAGGTTAAAAAGTAGCTTCAGTCCTGAAGCATTCTGCCTGTCGCTGGCCGGATTTTTCTCATGCCGGGTGATAGTTTTTTCTGGCCAGTGTGTGAGGTTTTTTTCTGCCGGTGATAATACGTTGCCTGTTCCTGTTCCTGTTCCTGTTCCTGTTCCTGTTCCTGTTTCCTTTCATCCTGCTGCCGATATTTCCTGACGGATTTCGCTGACGACGGGCGACTTCCCTGACGGGAACCGGGGCTGTCATGCTTCGCACTGAGCCAGTTACGCTGTCTCTGCCCGGCCCTTCGGGCAGCGGGTTTCCATCCCAGGCTGTCGCAACGTCAACGGCAGGCTTGCTGCGACCGTTCCGGTCACGCCGCCCCTGGCGCGCCGTTTCCTGCGCTTTTCGCACCCCGGCGGTAAGGCTGCCGGGCTGTAAGGCGCAACGCCGTTTCGCGTGCCGCGCCCCGACGTTGCGGCGGGCCCCTGCTCTCATCCACTTCTGGTGCCTTTTCACCGTTTAAGCCCCTTTCGCCCGGGCTGAGACAAGCACAAACGCTGTCAGCCGTCCAGGGTAAATGGCACGCGGTAAACCGCGCCCAGGACGGCTGCCATCGCCCGTGCTCGTTTACGCCCCTGCGGCGAAGGTTCTCAAACGGGTGAAGTTAAATACCAGAGGGAGCAGCGCAGCAGGTTCCCGCAAACGTCAACACCGCGGCTCCCGAAACTCAACGGGTGATGTTCTTTAAAAACCAGGAGGAAGAAAAATGCAGGCTCAGGCGATGCGTGTTTATCAGATTGCGTTCAGCGGACGCGATGCACAGGGCGTTATACCGATGTTTACCCGTATCCGCGCCGTGACCGGAAAGCGGGCTGTCAGGGCATTTATCGAACGTTATCAACCCGTCAGCGGCTGGTTTTTAGGCGACCCCGAAGACATTACGGACAAAGTACAGAAGGAGGCAGAAGGAACGGGCAGCAACCCGCAGACATGAAAAAAGCAGGGTAAACCCTGCTTTTCCCACGCCGTAAAAATCGCTGTAACGGTTTTTACGGCTTCATTAACTACCATAAGGAGTTAACTAAAGTGACAGTAACTATTGTTTCACCTTCCGCAGAGGCTGTAAAGCCCCGCCGTCATACGCGCATCATTCGGGCCGATATTTCGGCATCAGAAATTAATCCCGCGTTAAAGGCATTCGGGCGACACATCGCCAGACGTATCCGCAAGGGGCGCGGGGTACATATCCCCGCGATGACAAATACCGCCTACGGGCAGGTACTCCGCACGCTTGAACTGAAACGCGCATTTAACTGATGAGGTGAGCCGCCCCGCGAGGGGCGGCAACCACAGGAAGGAGAAACTCACATGACACAGACTACCGCACTGGCACTGACTGCCAGCATCACCCCGCCGCCCGCGTCTGAAGACAGCCCCGTGCAGTCGTACCGGGCGACATACTCCCCGGATGACAACAAATTGCGCCTGTATGCCGCGCTGCGTCTGGATGATGAAACGTATCAGAAGATCCACGCCGTGGGTTTTCGCTGGGCGCCGAAACAGAAACTGTTTGTCGCGCCAGCCTGGACGCCAGCCCGTGAGGACGTGCTTCTGTCTCTTGCCGGAGATATTGAAGACGATGACAACACCCTGTTTGACCGTCAGGAGCAACGCGCCGACCGTTTCAGCGGCTACAGCGAAAAACGCGCCGGGGAGTCAGAGCAGACGCTCGCGCAGGTGGATGCGCTGGCGTCGGTTATCCCGTTCGGACAGCCGATCCTGGTAGGCCATCACAGCGAACGCCGCGCGCGACGGGATGCGCAGCGTATTGAGAACGGTATGAAACGCGCCGTGATGCTCTTTGAACGTGCGGAATACTGGGAGGATCGGGCGCATGCCTCCCTGCGTCTGGCGAAATACAAAGAACGCCCGGATGTGCGTTACCGTCGTATCAGAAAAATCGAGGCGGACAAGCGCAAGGCGGAGCGGAATATTGCACAGGCGCAGAAATATCTGACGATGTGGCGGGCGCAGACGCTGGATCTGAAAATGGCGCGGCTTATCAGCAATTACGATCATATTTACACCTGTTTCACGCTGGAAAAATACCCGCGCCCGCCGGAGAAAAGCCAGTACGAAGGCCAGATGTCCCTGCATTCGGCGCTTGAGAATGAGATTATTACTTTTGAACAGGCCCGCGACATTGCCGCCCCATATCATGAACGCACGATCCGCCATCAGCAGCGCTGGCTGAATCATTACCAGAACCGCCTGGCCTATGAACGCGCCATGCTGGACGAAAGCGGCGGCGTGGTCACCCGTACCCAGGATTTTGAGCCGGGCGGGCAGGTTCAGAGCCGGGGCGAGTGGCTGACCATCATCCGCATCAATAAAAGTAACGGCGCGGTCAGTTCGGTTGTCACCCCGTATTACAGCTTTATGCGCTGCAACGGGACCATGACACTGACCCCCGACCGTATCACGGACTATAAAGCCCCGTCTGCGGAAGAAGCCCGCGCCGCAAAACAGGCCGCGAAACGCCCGCCGATCGTTAACTATCCGGGGGAGGGTTTCCGCGAAATGACAAAAGCCGAATGGTCGAAAACCCCGGCTGATTATAAGTCGGTCCGGGGTGTCGCTGAAAATGATGAGCATGGCGCGTACCGCTTCCGCCGCATCATGACCAGCGGTTACACGCTCGATAATGTGTACATCACCGACATGAAAACCGTGGAAATCCCGCAAAAATAACCGACAGACTCCCCGGCATTACGCCGGGGAGGTAAGGGCCATTCATATGCATAGTGAACTCAGGGACCGTATTCAGGCGATGCGGGCCAGACTTGACGGACGCACCCCCGTGGCCGAAATCCGGGCCAGCTCGCAGCTTTTCGTCACTCCCGATCCGGTCTGTCGTCAGATGGCTGACCTGGCAGAGCTTAACGATTCTGATCGTATTCTGGAGCCGGAGGCCGGAACGGGGGCCATTTTACGGGCCATCCGGGAGGTGGCCCCGCTGGCACGGTGTGACGCCGTGGAGCTTAACGCCGCGTTAGCCGCACATCTGCAAGCGGCGTTTCCGGGCGTTAACGTCCGGTGCGGGGATTTTCTGGAATACAAGCCGGGAAGCCTCTGGAACAAAATCCTGATGAATCCGCCGTTTCAGCATGCGCAGGATATCCGCCACATACAGCACGCCTTAACGCTGCTCGAATCAGGCGGAATACTGACGGCGGTTTGTCTGAACGGGCCACGCCAGCAGAAGATCCTGAAACCCCTGTCTGATGTCTGGGAGCCGCTGCCGCGTGGCACATTCACGTATACCGATGTATCAACCGTCCTTCTCAGAATTCAGAACTGACGGGCACTGTGAGCCGGGCGGGGGAGGACGCCCCCGTCTGTCCGCGCCGGAAAAAGCCGCGCGCCTGCGGCGCTGAAGGGGGCCGCGCTTCGCGCCGCCGCCCTCCATCCGCGTCTGTTCATGGTCTCTTTGGCTGGACTGTCTGTCGGGTGAGAGCTTTCTCTGCTGTTTCACAGGGTGATGTTTTCTGTTCCTGTTCCGGTTCCTTTTCATGCTGCTGCTTCCCTGTGTTTTTGAAATCTGAAATATCAGGGTACTGGCCCCCTTCGGCTCCTGGCCAGCTGGCGCTGTCCAGTCGTCGAGCCCCACTCCGCCAGGGCAGTTGCTGCGCACCTGCCAGTCTCCGCCGAATCCCTGCGGGTTTCGGGCCATACGGCTAGGGTCTGATGGCGAAAGTCAAAAGTAGGCTTGCTGCGACCGTTCCGGTCACGCCGCCCCTGGCGCGCCGTTTCCTGCGCTTTTCGCACCCCGGCAAACTGCCGCCGGGCTGTAAGGCGCAACGCCGTTTCGCGCCCGCGCTTTCCGTCGTTGCGGCGGGGGCCTGCTCATTCCTTGCCTGGTTTTTTCACCCTTTTGAGTCCTTTCGCCGGGGCTGAGACAACCACAACCCGCCTGGCTGTCCAGGGACGGCGAAGCCTTTCGCGATAAATTTTTTCCGGCCATTCCGCAGGCTTCATTAGACCGTAAAAAATTGACCGCTCACCCCGGACACCTGCACCGGGCCGTGGTCGTTTACGCCCTTGCGGCGAACGGCTCTCAAACGGGTGAAGGTAATAACCAGCGGGAGTGTTCAGCAGGTCCCCGCAAAACGTCAAAACCGCGGCCCCGGCAACTCAACGGGTGATGGTTTTTAAAAGCAAAACAAACGGAAGGAGATTCATCATGACCGTACGCGGCATCAACAAAGTCATCATCGTGGGTAATCTGGGCCAGGACCCAGAAGTCCGTTACATGCCCAATGGCGGCGCGGTCGCTAACCTCAGCCTCGCCACTTCGGAGTCCTGGCGCGATAAACAGACCGGAGAGATGCGCGAAAACACCGAATGGCATCGCGTGGTGCTGTTTGGCAAGCTCGCGGAAGTGGCCTGCGAGTATCTGCGCAAAGGCGCTCAGGTGTACGTCGAGGGGCAACTGCGCACCCGAAACTGGCAGGACGACAGCGGCGTGACACGTTATGTCACTGAAATCGTTGTCGGACAGAACGGCACTATGCAGATGCTGGGTGGTCGTCGTGACGGCGGTCAGTCTCAGAGCACGGCTCCGCAGCAGCAGTCCGCACAACCGCAGACGCCAGCCACTCCGTCACAACCAGCTGGCACTCCTGAAAAATCCCCGAAAGCGAAGGGCGGCAGAAAAGGCCGTCAGAGCGCCGCACCGTCTCAGCAGGTGCCGCAGCCGTTACCGGACGATTATCCACCGATGGATGATGATGCCCCGTTTTGACCAGCATGATGAATACGCCCCGCAACCAGCGGGGCAGTAAAAGGAGAAAATATGAGCATTTATAACGCCGGACCGTTACCAGATGACACCTTCACCAGAGCACAGGCGGAAGCAGTGGTGGCACAGTTTGAAAATGTCGCCATCGAAGACGATCAGGGTTCGCATTTTCGCCTGGTCGTTCGTCAGAACGGCGAAATGGTGTGGCAGGCATGGAATTTTGAAGCGGATGCCGGGATCTGGCTTAACCGTTACATCGAACGTTACGGCATTCGTAAACAGCAGTAAGAGGTGCCCTGCCGGAGCGCTAACTCCGCAGGGCCGGACAGTCATCAATATCCAGTGAGGTATCAACTATGTCAGTAACCGAGTCTAAAGCAAAAACCCCCGCGAAAACCAGCAAAAAAACGGTTAAACCTGCCGAAGCCGCAGCCCTTAAGGCGGCGCTTGAGGCCGCTCAGATTGAAATGGTGCCGCTGTCGGCGCTCGTCAAATCCCCGCTGAACGTCCGTATTATTCCGTACCCGGATGAGAGTGTCAGGGAAATGGCTGACTCCATTCTCGCGGTCGGCCTGATCCAGAATCTGGTGGTTCACTCGCTGCCTGATGGCCTGTCAGGCGTTGCTGCGGGCGGTCGTCGTCTTGCTGCCCTGCAACTGTTACTCAGCGAACAGCGCATCGATGCCGGGTATCTCGTTGTCGTCAAGCGCGTCAGCGACGACCTGGCGGTGGTCGCCTCAATGGTGGAGAACAACCAGAGGGCGGCGATGCATCCGGCAGAACAAATCAGCGGGTTTCGCACGTTGTCTGAGCAGGGTAAGACGCCGGCGCAGATTGGTGACCAGCTGGGGTACAGCTCGCGCCACGTCCAGCGAATGCTGAAGCTGGCGAACCTTGCCCCGGAACTTCTCGTCCTGCTGGCAGAGAACAGGCTCGATGTGGAGCAGTGTCAGGCACTGAGTCTGGAGAATGATCCGGTGCGTCAGGTGGAGATTTACGAGCGTGTGAAGGCGCAGCACAGCTATGCCCCCGCGCACATGCTTAAACGCGCCATCACGGACACCGAAATCGGTGTGAACCACTCCCGCTTCGTGTTTATCGGGCGTGAAATGTATGAGTCTGCAGGGGGCGTGGTGCGTGAGGATTTGTTCAGCGCCCAGGAGGGTGATGGTACGGCAGACGGTGTGCTGGTCGAACGACTGGTGCAGGAGAAGCTTGAGTCCGCCGCACTGGCAATCGAACTGCATGAAGGATGGTCATGGTCACTGGCCCGGGAGGGCGCGGTCAGAAACTACGGTGATGACCGCGAACATTATCTGCTGTTACCAGAGCCGGAAGCACAGTACACCGCTGACGAACAGCAGCGTCTTGATGAACTGTACGTCACTCAGGAGGCCACAGAAACGTTTGAGGATGAAGCCGCGATTCAGGTGCTGATTGACGAAATTGAAAATGCGGCATCGATCCGGGCGTGGACGCCGGAGCAGAAATCAGCCTGTGGCGTGGTGGTCAGCCTGTATGACGGTGAGCTTTGTGTCCAGCGTGGGGTGCAGAAGAAGCCTCAGAACGAGGCGAAAGAAGGGCAGGAAGATAATGGCAGTGGCGGCTCCCTCCATGTGGTCAGCAGCAAGCCGGATGTGACGGAGGGGATCAGCGCCCCGCTGCTCAAAAAGATGTCTTCAGAAAGAACGCTGGCAGTGCAGGCCGCCCTGGTACAGCAGCCCGAAAAAGCTGTGGCCCTGATGGTATGGCGGCTGTGTACCTGCGTTTTCGACTATTGCAACACCACCCGTGATCCATTTGTTATGCGTCTGGAGGTACACCACAGCGGACTCACGAGTGAGGCTCCGACCGGAAAGAGTGGTCAGGCATGGCTGTGTCTGATGCAGGAAAAAGCCCGTCTGGAGGCGCTGCTGCCGGAAGGCTGGAAAAAGGATTTCACCACCTTTTTTACCCTTGACGGAAAGATGCTGATGTCCCTGATGGTCTTCTGTACAGCCTGTTCTGTCGATGGCGTGCAGACCAGAACAATGGGGCATACGACACAGAGCGACCTCGATGGCGTTGAAACGGCAATCGGGTTCAACCTGCGCGACTGGTGGCAGCCAACGGCGGCAAACTTCCTCAGTCTGCTGAGTAAGAACCAGATTGTGGAGGCGCTGAAAGAGGCCGGACTGTCAGGGGCCGCGTCAGATATCGGGAGTATGAAGAAAGGAGATGCCGCCAGCCATGCTGAACAGTGTCTTTCCGGTACACGATGGGTGCCTGTCTGGATGCGCGCCCCTGATGCAGAAAAATCCCCGTCTGATGCAGAAAACGACGTATCTGATACTGAAAACGGCAGTACTGATGCACCCGATGCGGCTTTTGATGCAGACAGCCCCCACACCCTGCACGACGCAGCCTGATAACGGAGGCCGCCCCGTTACGGGGCGGTATTTAAGGAGAACATTATGCGTAACATTATTACCCCCGATGTACTGAACACCATGATCCCCCAGGAGTTTGAAGACTGGCGCGACGGTGGCGAAGATTTACGCCGCGAACTGACCCATGCCGTGATGCGTGACCTTGACTGCCCGGTTCACTGGGTCCTGAACGGCGAGTACCGCAGCGAGTTCGGCGGTTTTTTCCCGGTGCAGATCCGTTTCACACCCTCCCACGGCAATTTCAGCCTGGCAGTGTGCAGCCCCGGTGATATCAGCCCGTCCTGGATGGTGGTGTTTATTCCTGCCAGTGGTCGCCCGTTCTCTGTTATGCGCACGCTGCCAGCCTGGTCGCCGGAGGTTATCAGCCACACGTTGAGTCTCGTCGCCCGCCTCGATGCCGATGGCTACAGTCAGGCCAGCATTATCAGTGTTCTGGCGATGGAGGGTGCACAATGATCCCGGCGAGTTTGTCACTGGTCCCCCTGAGTCATGAGCGTCGTGCTGCAATGCAGGCCATCGCAGAGGTGGAGCACAAGTATGAAAGGGGTGCTCATGTTGTGGAGTTTGCGTATGCCCATGCCTTTTTCCGCATCCTGAACGGCAGTAAGCGTGTCACCGTAAAGGATATCGGCTGGTTCTCTCCGGGGCTGACAGGACAGTCTCTGCGGGGAAATAAACAGGACTGGCTGGCGGCTATCGACCGGCTGATTGAAAGCCGGGGCGCGTGTTGCTGGTTGCCCCTGTCGCTGTCGGATGGCTGGCGACTGTTCCCGGAAACGAAGTTTCAGATGCAGGAGCGTACCCGCCGGCACAGTGAACTGGGGGCTGAAAAATACACCCGCCAGCGCCGGAAGGAGGCGTGCCAGCGCGAAACGGCGTATCAGGCGCTGGCGGGGCAGGCGGAAATTGAGCTGGCTTTTCATACCCCGGAAACGGTCAGCAGCTGGAGCGCCCGCTGGTCGGGTACTGAACTGCACCAGTACGACCTGGAGGAAATGTTCTGGCGCTGGAGCGAGCGTTTTCCGTCGCTGGCACCAATGGAACGCTGGATGATGGTGAATCAGCCCTTCTGGAGTGTGATGGTTGAATCTGATGCCCTCGCTAAAGAAAGCCCGGAACCGGTCAGACAACTGGAGCGCTGGATGGTCCCCAACAAGCTGATGCACCGGAGTCAGGCATGAAGTGGCGTTACTCGTTGCGCTGGAGACTGCCCCGGACACCGTGTCCCGGACCGCAGGAACTGGTGTCAGAATTGGTGGAGGCAGGGCAGCCCGCACCTGAGTCGGTGATGTCCCGTTGGGTGGCGGGCGCAGGGTATGCGGTGTGTGTCGATTTTCTGGATGAAAGTCAGGTCCGGCGCTGGAGTGATGAGCGGAAAGCGGCTGCCCGTCGGCGGAATCTGGAACGCCGTGTAAACCGTATCGCGCCGTTGTTTGCTGATGAATTTATCAGGCGTGAACTGGAAGCTCGCCCGGCGTATTTCCGCGGAAAGTCTCCCCGCTGAGTCAGGTTATTATCCCCTGCTGACCCAAAAGTGAGCAGGGGAGCGAAGTCAGGTACGATACCGGGTATGCTGCGCATGCAGAATTCAGTAATAACAGAGGTAATAGAGGGATGCCGAATTTGAATACAGGACTGACATTACCGGCGCTGGTTTCCATGACTCCCGGGGATTTTGAACAATTTCGCGCTGATGGCTGGTCGTCACGTCAGGTGCTGACGCAGGCCGTAGCGGGGGAGTTGCTTTTGCCGGAGGGCTGGGTGGCTTCACCTGAAATTTTCTGTGAGTATGGTGGAGTATGGCCAGTTTGTCTGCGGTATATACCACCGCATTGTCGGCACTTCATCATGCTGACCAGCCCCGGAGAAGCCTGTGGCCACTGGATGATATTGCTGCAGTCTGCCAGCGGGCTACGAATGACATGTCTGCACAGAATGCCGGTGCTGGATACCTTTCTGATTAACAGTCTGCTGCTGCGGGCTGATGTGCTGGATAAAAAAAACTATACGCTGGCAGGTCTGGCTACTGAACAGGCGGGTATCACAGCCATTCCCGGGCGACTTCCCTGACGGGAACCGGGGCTGTCATGCTTCGCACAGAGCCAGCAATGCTGTCTCTGCCCGGCTCCTTTGGGGCAGCGGGTGTCCATCCCAGGCTGTCGCAACACCAACCCCTCGCTTGCTGCATCCGTAAACGGATGCGCCGCTTTTCACCGTGCCTGCGATAAGACTGCCGTCACTCTGATGTCGCCACGCCGTTCCGCCGTGTCGGGTGTGTTCATCCTCTTTCCCTGCCTCTGGTAATCCATCTTTCGGTGAGTTCCCCGGGCGGAGGGCTGGTCGTAGCACCGCCGTGTCGTCATCCAAGGGGTATATAAACTCCGCCAAAACTTTTTGCCTGGGGCCGCAAAAACTTTTGTCTCCGCCCCTTTCCTTCCTCCGTACGTCGTCGCTACTTTGCCCTTTGCCGCCAGGGAACTCACCGAAAGATGGATTAATCACCAGACAAGAGGAAACGCAGGATGAACACACAGAACGTCAAGGTCAAAACCGCCACCAAAGAATCTACCAAAAGATGGGTGAAAAAAATGGCACGGATTATCGACCGTGGGCACTACAACGTGGCTTGTGTGCAGGAAGCTCATGCGCATTACGGCGATAAGTTCACTCGCACAGATGCCTGTCTGTATTTCATCCGTGGCGCACTGTCTGAAATTTTTAACAAATCCTGAGTGAGAGGGGAAACGAGGATGACACGTAAAAATATGACCCTGCGTACTGATGGTTTTGTTCGCAATATCTATTCCCGTAACGCGTTCGACGTTAACCTGCCCGACTGCTGTCAAAGGCCGCGCGCCTGCGGCGCAGGGTAATACCTGCTGCGCTACACGCCGCACATATTACTCAGACGCATAATTGTCATATTATTATTTATTCCTGCCTGTCACCTCTCATCCGGCATTCTTCTGTTTGTCTCTTTCATCAATTCGCAGAGGGCTGCTTTTAGCATCAGCCAGGAATAAATAAAAGGGTATATAAGCGCTGCACGCCTTTTTATTCATTGCCCTTTGCCGCTCAGTGATGAAGTCGAACGATTTAATAAATCCATAAGGAGAAAACCTGAATGCACACCATTAACGTCAAAACCGCCACTCGTGAATCAGCCGAACAATTTAAAACAGATAAATTTCAGCGCTATTGTGTAACCGATGGTGATGAACGACTTGATTTTATCCCTGCTCTTTTTTTTACACCATCCGCTGACAATATGATCGCCAGCTGGTTACGCCAGCATTCAGATTATGATGGCGGCTTCTGGAATTACTGGATCATTCCGCAGGGTGTTGGTGGCAATGTGGCCCCGAACAGAATTATCTTCACCACAACACAAACCGGGTATATCGCACCAGCAGGAGAACAACATTATAACATGTGTGTCCCCGGTAATTATTTTGAGTCAGAGGTCAGTGCTGATGCTGCAGGAATTATTGCAACGTTGATGATAATGAACTGGCTGTCCTGGCAGGCGGCGGATATGGGAGATAAATATGCGAAAGTCTGTAAACAGCTTGTCGCCCGTCAGGATGCGCTGAAGGATTATGTCAGTCTTATTCAACATCCGGAACGTGGATTGATATGGCGGGCTATCGATTAAAACAGGTGCGTCACTCTGGTGGCGCATTTTTTTTGATGGCAACATAAATTGCCTGAATTTCTTTTGCATATTGCTGGCGCTTTTTCTCCTGTACTTCCGTTTCACGAAATCCTGCATTATAAGCCCCTACAGCCCGCCATGAGTATCCCCAGCGTTTAAAAGCAATGGCAAGGTAGTAAGCGCCAGTGTAAATGTTAAGGCAATTGTCAGTATAAAGTTGTCGGGGAGTGATCCCGAACTGAGCCAGATGCGAAAAGTTTTGTGAGTGTATTTGCATCTTACCGACAGCATATTCACTCTGTGATACAACGTTGAGCGCATTATCACGCCAGGACGACTCACGGAACGAAATCGCCCGTAACAGATCCGGCTCGATCCGATAATCTCTTCCCGCCATTTCAAAACAGTCCTGCGCATTAACAGAAAATGTCATCGCCAGTAGTCCTGTAATCAGAGTTTTCCTCACGTCAGCTATTCCTCATTACCTTTTCTTTAGCCAGAGTGCCATTTTTGATAAAAAACGGCAATGCCCGGAAATACTGAATTCTTCCCGGCAGGTATATTTCTGTATGCCTGCTCCTTAACATCAAAGTCCCACACCCGTCGCAAGATTTAATCTTGCATGATTTGTCTTTTAAAACAGTTGGTTATGATTTTTTTAACGATGTATTTTAAACAGAGCGATTTAAAATAGAGTATAAGTACACTCTATCTATACTCTAATCAGAGTGTTCATCACACTCTGATTAGAGTATTTAAGCATTTTCAGGTTGTTATATAGAGTGTACTCGCGAGTATACTCTGCTTTTTATGGGCTACATACTCGCGACTATACTCTGATTTTTTTAATGGTATACTCGCCACATACTATGGATATGTATGTTAAAAATTGCCTTTTAATAATTTTTTGTTTTGTTCTAAAAAAGGATCTTCTATGCCACGTATACAAACTTTTGTCAGTAATCAGGTTCGTGAAGAAATAGAGTCTGTGGTTACAGAGCGCAGACAGGAAGGTGCGACGGAAGTTGATGCAACAGTATCTTCGGTCACTTCAATGTTAATAGAGCTTGGTCTGCGTGTATACCGGATACAGCGTGAGAAAAAAGAAAGTGGCTTTAACCAGATGGAATATAACAAAGTTATGCTGGACAGTATGGCTCGCGTCAGGATGATGTGTACGGAGATAATGAAAATGGGGACATTATCTCAGGAATCATTAAGTGATGGAGGGTTCAAACTGGATAATATGCGCAAAGCTATCGAGCGTTTTGCGGATGAGCAGGTGGGCATTTTTTTTGCTGAAGAAGAAAAAGACTAACTCCTGATATATTGCTCTCCGACTTCATGCCGCCTTTCATGGCGGCAGAGTATATTTATCATTCAGGTGCGGTAACGTTAGTGATTATATTGATTTCTAATTATTAAGTATTCATGCTTAATGTCCCTATTAATGTTTTTAGGATATATAGTAGTTTTGCGTGTAAAGGAAAGCTCTTATTTTTCACATCAGATTAAACCCCCTTCTTTACCTTTAATTCTCTTGCGCCCAGGATACCGGATGGTTTTTTATTTCTTCTGGGTGGATTACTGAAATACGTTCAAAATTTCGCATTTTTTATGTGACTACAGTCAAAAAACAAACCGTAATTCCGTTATTGATTGAGTGGGTATACCTGCTGCGATATATTTCACTTAAGGCAAATCAGTCAGAAGGGAGGCAATTATCAAATTTTAAATTGATTTGCCTTTAACGCGATAACAGGGGCGGCCACCCCTGTTATCGCTGGCCACCAATAACCTGAACACATTTAACAGGAGGTTACGATGGTTATCATCGATCCTATTCGTATGGAAATTTTACACAAGGTTTTTCCTGAGGTTAATGATGCGCAAGTCGAGGTTTTTACTCTTTTTGCTTTCGGAATGACTGTCAGGGAGATTTCTGATTACAGAAATACAAAGCCACAAGCAGTGTATAAAACTCTCAAGGAACTATGCACACAGTATGGTGCACCTTCTAATGAGGCACTTAAGACTTTGTACATCACTCGACTGGCTTTACATTCCTTCCTCGACTTAAGGATTGAACTGCTGCCGGAACTGTGATTAATCGAATTTGATGAAAAACGTGATGTGACGCGCATCACGTTTTATCGTTGATTTAGATCAATTTGTGGTTGTCAGACTTTTCCAGTGTTTCGTTTTTCTTCTTTTTATTCATGCATTTATTGAGGTTAAAAATAATACAATCTTCAATTGGACAACCCTATTTTTTTTACGTCATCATATGTCTGTTCCCTTTTTCTTTTTGTGAGGCTGAAAATGATTCAAGGTTTACCACTTAAACCCCGTCCTGCAGGGAAGTTTATAAAACTATATCTGGATGGTGTTGTGTATGCAGAGTTAAAAAAGAATGCAAAAAAAAACTCAAAATCAATTCAACAGACAGCAGCACTTAAAATTGAAGAGGCTTTAGGGTTAAAGGAGTGATTCTGTTACAGAGTCATTAGCCTTATCTGATGGTTCTGTGCCGGATTGACTTTACCGGTCAATACCGCTGGGTGTTTTATTAAAATTACATAAATGGAGTTTTTTATGAATTTATCCTTTGCAAAAGGCGGCCTCCCCGCGTCTGTAAAAAACCGTGCATGGCAGTTTTGCCAGATGGCATGGCGTGGTGTGACCAGTAAAAAAGCGCTGTCCCGTCTGGCTGCGCTGTCTCCGCTGCTGTTACTCGGTGTGGGACAGATGGCCCACGCCACTGACCTGCTGGCCGGGGGTAAAGATGATGTGAAAGCCACCTTCGGGGCCGACTCCTTCGTCATGATGTGTATCATCATTGCCGAACTGATTGTCGGTGTGGCGATGTATATCCGCACCAAGAACCTGCTTATCCTGCTGGGTCTGGTCGTGGTCATCGTCTTCACCACGGTTGGTCTGACGTTTATTGTCTGATGATGGAGGGAAACGATTTAGATAAATACCGTTTCCCGAAAACCCTGTCAGAGCAGAACCGTATTATCGGACTGCCCCTTGATGAAGCCATCCCCGCATCGGTTGTATTAGTGTGGGGATTTTTCACCAAGAAATATTTATTCAGTCTGATTATTGCGGCAATTATCTGGCAACTGATCAGGGC
The DNA here is from genome assembly GCF_014104295.1 of Citrobacter sp. RHBSTW-00029. NCBI lineage: Bacteria > Pseudomonadati > Pseudomonadota > Gammaproteobacteria > Enterobacterales > Enterobacteriaceae > Citrobacter > Citrobacter sp. RHBSTW-00029. The sequence continues at coordinate 54,023 of NZ_JABXRT010000003.1, read as the reverse complement.
GGCGAAACGCGGAAAAAGTTCCCGCTGGTTATACAACTGGTGTTACTGGTATTTACCCACTGAATTATTCCGGGTGGTCTACCGCGTTATTCCCGATTCCAGTTTAAGGAAATGGATCAAGTAAATTACCGCAGGGCCATATTATGGAAATCAGCGCTCGTAATTCATCCACCAAAATTATTGCCATTTTTATTCTGTCACTCACGACACTGGTCTTTATTCTGGCTTTTGCTGTGGCATGGCTGGCCGTGACCAACAGAGCACTCATCCACGAACAGCGAACGGTTGTCACCCCGATGACCTATAACGCGCCGTTTGCCGTGTCGGAAACCAAATCTGATACGGAAAACTACCGGATGATGACGCTGTCCTTCCTGGCCCTGCGTCTTAATGTCTCGCCCGAAACCGTCGATTCGAACCACGCCTTTCTGCTCTCGTTTGTGGAGCCGGAGGCCCGGGAAGAGTTTAAGCCTGTCCTTGAAGAAGAAGCGGCGCAAATCAAAGCCAGTGAAGTGAACTCCGTTTTTTACGCCTCTGAAATCAATGTCTATCCCGTTGACGGCCGCGTCGATGTTCGCGGGGTACAGAAGATGTGGATTGGCAATGCAAAACCCTCCACAGAGTTAAAAACCTACCGTCTCCGCCTGAAATACGCTGGCGGCTTTACCCGTATTGGCCGGTTCTATGAGGTGACCAATGAAAAATAACCTTCCGGCATTATGGCTGGGCACCGCCATGATGACCGCCGTGCCCTTTGCAGCACAGGCCCAGTCTCCCGCGACCATCAGTTTCCCGCAGGGGGGACAGTTCCGGCTCAGTATCAGCAATACCGACCCCAACCTGATATTTATTCCCGGTGATAAAGTCACGGCCATTACCGCCCAGGGCGGCATGCTGGCCGACAAAAAGCTGACCTCTGCCGGCGGTGTGTTGTTCACCTCGGTGGCCACCCGCGCGTTCACGCTCTATGTGGAGACCGCGCTGGGCCAGACGTTCTCTGTGGTGGCCACGCCGGTGAAAGGGGAAGGCCGCGTATACCGTCTGATGAGTGCTGAACCGCCGGCGCGTCCGGAAACCCGCAAATGGGAAACCGCGCAGGCTTACGAAACACTGCTCATCAGCCTCAGCCGTTCAGTTCTGTCCGGCACGATGCCGGATGGCTATGGTGAAGTGAAGCCGCTGGCAGACGGCGTTCGTGTGCCGGGCGGTTTTTCCGTGACGCCACTGAAAGCCTGGGCCGGCGACCGGCTGCGTGCTGACCGCTATACCCTGCGTAATAACAATACCTGGGGCGTGGCGCTTCAGGAGCAGGACTTCTGGAAGCCCGGTATCCGGGCAGTGATGTTTGATAACAATGCGCAGACCCTTCTGGGTGGCGGAAGCATGACCCTCACCGTTATCCGTGAGAGCGGGGAGGGCAGCGATGGCCAACGTTAACAAAATCATCCGCCGCCGCCAGGTTGCCCTGCTGATTGCGCTGGTTCTCGGGATTGGCGCAGGCGGTGTCGGGACCTGGATGGTCTCAGAGATGAACCTGAAAAAAGCCCCGCCAGCCAAAGCCCCGAAAGGGGAACCCGCGCCGGACATGACCGGCGTGGTGAACCAGTCCTTTGACAATAAGGTCCAGCGTTCCGCGATTGCCGAGGCCCAGCGTCTGAATAAAGAAACGCAGACGGAAATTAAAAAGCTGCGTACCGAAATGGGCCTTATCGGGCGGGATCTGAAAGGTTCGCAGGACCGTATCCGGGAGCTGGAAGACGAGAACAAGCTGCTGCAGACCCAGCTTGAGGCCGGGAAAAACTTTGACTCCCTGAATGCCGAGCCGCTGCCGGGGGCGCTGGCTTCTCAGGGCAAACCGGCACCCGCCGGGGCCGTGCCGCCGCCGACCAGTTTCTGGCCCGCAGGCGGCGGACAGGCCCCGGTCGCACCCGTGATGGAGCCACTCAACCGCCCGGGCATGATGGACAGCCAGGAATTCAGTCTCCCGGATACCGGCCCGAAAAAGCCCCGTTTCCCGTGGATATCCTCCGGCAGCTTTGCCGAAGCCATCGTGGTGGAAGGGGCTGATGCGAATGCGTCCGTCACGGGGGACAAGAATACCGCGCCGATGCAGCTGCGTCTCACCGGCAAGGTCCAGATGCCCAACGACCAGGAATTCGACCTGACCGGCTGCTTTGTGACGCTGGAGGCCTGGGGGGATGTCTCCAGTGAGCGGGCCATCGTCCGTTCCCGCTCCATCAGCTGCAAGCTGGGGGAGGACAACATCGACCAGAAGATTGCCGGGCATGTGTCTTTCATGGGCAAGAACGGCATCAAGGGCGAAGTGGTCATGCGTAACGGCCAGATCCTGCTGTATGCAGGCGGTGCCGGCTTCCTGGATGGTATCGGCAAGGGTATCGAGAAAGCCTCCAGTACCACCGTGGGTGTCGGGGCCACCGCCAGTATGAGTGCCGCTGATATTGGCCAGGCCGGACTCGGCGGCGGTGTCAGCTCTGCCGCCAAAACCCTCTCTGATTACTACATCAAACGTGCCGAACAGTACCACCCGGTTATTCCGATTGGTGCAGGCAACGAAGTCACGCTGGTTTTCCAGGACGGCTTCCAGCTGGAAACCCTGGAGGAAGCCCGCGCGAAAGCGGCCGCACGTAAAAAACAAACGCAACCCGCTGCCCCGTCAGCCCCTGCTGTCATGTCGGCGAACACGCCGGACATGCTGAAGCAGCTGCAGGACTTCAGGGTGGGGGACACCGTTGACCCGGAAACCGGGCAGACCGTCACACAGTAAGCAGGGACCGGTTATCCGGTCAGAACACCACAATCCGGAACAGTCAGTGCCCTGGAAGACGTGAAAGGGATGGGCGGTAGCGTGTCCGGACAGCGTAAACAAGGAGAGCCGATGGCCGACGAACTGGACCATCTGCAGGTGCAGGAAGACCTGCTGACCCGGCTGCACATACAGGCCGCCCGGCAGCAGCTCATCAGGGGCGGGGAAAGTCTCAGCGAATGTGAATGCTGTGGCAACGACATTCCCCTCAGACGCCAGCAAACGATACCCGGGGTACGGACCTGCACGGAATGTCAGCGGGTACTGGAGCACCGGAGCAAACACTACCAGAGGTGAGCGATGGAAGACAGAACAGGCAATGTGATGGTCCCGGGGAGATCCGGCATGGGTAAGACCACTATCAGCGTTGAGGTTGTGCAGACCTTTTTATCAGAACGGCAACGCGACGACTGGCGGGAATTACGCGCTGGTATTCAGAAAAACGAAAAAAACTCAGGGGATGAACATCATGAAAACCAACAGTAATGGCGGTCCGGGTAAGACCCGTCATCTGAAAGATACCGCAACCCGCTGCGGGAATAAGGGGATGCGCGTCATCTGTGTTCATGCCGCAGATACCGCGTTCAGGTTTTCGGCATTTCTGCCGTGTTCTGACTCCCCTGGCGACAATGTCAGGATTTTCAGGTGCGAACTGTCGGGGGAGTATCGGCACTGCCTGTTCATGGGAAAACCGGGTTCAGGCAGGGGCGTAACCAGACAGCAGGTTGCCCGGGTATTTGTGGCCCGATCTGACGTCAGCCGGCTCAGGGAACTGTATTCCGGCGATGACGGAGAGGAACTGGCTGAGGCCATCCGTCAGAACTGCAGGGGATATATCAAGGGCCACGTCGTTTCTTCTGCGTGGGTAAAAGAAAACGGTAAATGATGATGGATATGTCTTCATTACTTCTGCGCGATTTCAGTGATCTGACCCGACCGGAACTGATTGCCAGACGTAAAAAGGTGGAGATTTTGCGGGCCAGAATATTGCATACCCACGAACATATTTCTCCCCGAAAACAGCAGTCTTTCGTGATTGCCATTGTGGTGCTGATAGTGGGCTACGCCTTAACGCACTTTCTGCTCCTCACCGGCGTGGCTGCGCTGGGCGCACAAATTATCGTCCTGCGTTATTCCACTCTGCCGCTGAACTGGCACATGCAGCTGGCTGGCGAAATACAAAAACTGGAGCCACTGCGACAATCTCCGCTTCGCCAGTGGGGCTGCACCTCTGATTCTTCCTGGGAATACGCGCAGTACTGCCTGGATAAAGAAATCACCCTGATCCATCTCTCGCTGGGTTCTGCGCCAGCCCCTTTTGATGCCTGACTGATAAGGACTGTTATATGAAAAAAATCACCCTGTTACTGGCAGGCAGCGTCCTGCTGTTATCCGGCTGTGCCGGCGTCAAAAGCAGCTTTGACTGCGATGCCACCACCTCTGATACCTGTATGACCATGACGAAGGCCAACCAGCTGGCCCGGGACAAGGCAGCAAAACAGACGGGAAAGCAGGCTGCGGGCGGACTGCCTTCCCTGGTTAACCTTCCGGCGCAGGCGGCTTCTCAGCCGGTACCGGTACGGTCTGTTATCCGCCCGGCATCAACACTTGCCCCCGTTGTGTCCGCCCCGTCCGTGGGGGCTTCCACCACGGTGACGTCAGCGGCCCGACCCTCTGCTCCGGCCCCCGTTCGCACCAGTGGCCTGTTGTCTCCGCGCCCGGTGGCAGGCGCGCCGGTGAGCACCACGGCTTCGCGTCCGGTACTGACCATGCCGCCAGTGCGTTCCGTCACACCGGTCACTGCGCCCTCGTGCCAGACCGTGCGCTGTGACAGCCCCGGTTCGGTGCATCCGCAGCGCAGCCAGGACCGGATTGCCACCGTCTGGATTGCGCCCTGGGTGGACAGCGATAACGCCTTTCATCAGCCCGGACGCGTGTCCTTTGTCGCCGAACCGGCGGACTGGGTTCTCCCGTCCCGCGTGAATTAAGGAGCCTGTGGTGAAAAAGTTTCTCAATGTACTGGAAAACCTGCAGAGCGCCTTCCGGATGCCGGATGGTGCGGCAGAGATGACCCGTAACCTGGCCAGCCTGGATTTTCCGCAGCTGACCAGTATCCTGCCGTACCGCGACTATGACCGCGACAGCGGCCTGTTCGTGAACCGCAATACCGTGGGCTTTCTGCTGCACGCCGAACCGCTTATCGGGGCCAATGAGCAGATAGTCTATGTGCTGGAAGACCTCATCAAGAGCAAGCTGCCCCGCAAAACGCCGATATCCTTTCACCTGGTGTCCAGCAAACTGATTGGCAGCCAGCTGGACCGTGGTCTGGCTGACTTCCGCTGGCAGGGAAAGCAGGCGGATAAGTTCAACCGTATTACCCGGGCCTATTACCAGCGGGCTACCCAGCTGCAGTTCAATAGCCCGACCGGCCTGCCGCTGACCCTGCGGGATTACCGTCTGTATATCTCTTACTGTGTGAAAGCAAAGAAACGCACGGCGGCGGTGATGACCGAAGTCTCACACACCATGAAGGTCCTGCGCTCCTCGCTCGATGCGGCGAAGATATTCACCCGGGCAGCAGACGACCAGGAGCTGGCCTCACTGGTGCACGGGATGCTCAATGCCCGTCATGACCAGCTGTATCCGGATGATGTTCGTGTCGGGAAGTTTGATGAGCTGCATCAGCGTTGCGTCGACCAGCGCATCGGTATCGATGTGCGTCCTGACGATGTCCGTGTCAGCCTGGCGGACCGGCAGGGGACGGTGACCACCACCCGGGCCATGAACTTTATGCTGGAGAACAACCCGGACATATTCATGCTGTGGATGGGAGGCGATAACCTGTCCAACCTCCTCAGCCCGGACCTGACCATTGCCAGCCCGTTTGTCATCACGATGGTGATGGAGGCCGAGGACCAGGTGGCCACCCAGGGGGAAGCGACGCGCAAGTACCTCGACCGGGAGAAAAAGGCCAACTCGCCTTATGCCACCCTGTTTCCCGGTGTGGCCAGACAGGCTAAAGAGTGGAAGGAGATCCGCGAGCACCTCAACAGCAACCAGACCTGCATCGTCCGCTATTACTACAACATCACCACGTTCTGCCCGGATTCGGATGAAGCAGCCCTGGTCTGCGAGCAGCAGGTCATCAACACCTTTAAAAAGAACGGCATCGACCTGTTTTCCCCGACCTATATGCAGTTCCGGAACTGGATAGCGATGATCCCCTTCATCCACGCCGAAGGGCTGTGGGACGATATCAAAATGGGCGGGGCCACCTGCCGGGCAGAGAGTATCCAGGCGGTGAACCTGCTGCCGGTGGTGGCCGACAACCGCCTCTGTCAGGGGGGACTGCTGACGCCGTCCTACCGCAATCAGCTGGCGTTCCTCGATATCTACGGCGACGGACTGGGCAACACCAACTACAACATGGCGGTGACCGGCACGTCCGGGGCCGGTAAAACCGGTCTGGTGCAGCCTATTCTGCGCAGCGTGCTGGACTCCGGCGGCATCGCCTGGGTGTTTGATATGGGCGACGGCTACAAGTCGTTCTGTGAGAACGTCGGCGGCACTTACCTGGACGGCAAGTCACTCAAGTTTAACCCGTTTGCCAACATCACCAGCATCAACGAATCCGGCGAGCGTATCCGTGACCAGCTGGCCGTGCTGGCCAGCCCCAACGGCACACTGGATGAGGTTCACCACAGTCTGCTGTTGCGCGGGGTTCAGGAAGCCTGGGAAGAACACAGGGAAAAAGCGCGTATCGACCATGTTGTCCATAAGCTGACGACCATCCGCGAAGATGAGAAATACCGTAACTCGCCCGGCATCACCAACCGTCTGGATGAGATTGTCGAACTGCTCGGGAAGTACTGCTCCTGGGGAATTTACGGCGAGTACTTCAACAGCGACGAGCCTTCCCTGACCGATGATGCCCGCTTTATCGTCCTGGAGCTGGGTGGCCTGCAGGATAAACCCGACCTGCTGGTTGCGGTGATGTTCTCCCTCATTATCTACATCGAGGACAAGATGTACCGCACGCCGCGCAGCCTGAAGAAATGCTGCACCATTGATGAGGGCTGGAAACTGCTCAACTTCAAAAATGACAAGGTCGGGCAGTTTATTGAAACCGGCTACCGCACCGTGCGCCGTCACCGTGGGGCGTTCATCACCATCAGCCAGAATATCAAGGACTTTGACGCCGATGATGCCTCCGGCGCGGCCAAAGCGGCCTGGGGTAACTCCGCCTTCAAGGTGGTGCTCAAGCAGGATGCGTCTGAATTCAAGCAGTACAACCAGAACCGCCCCAACCAGTTCAGCGAACTGGAGCGCAGCGTAATCAGTAAGTTCGGGGATGCCAAAGACCAGTGGTTCTCCTCCTTTATGCTGCGCATCAACGACACCTGCAGTTTCCATCGTCTCTTTGTCGATCCGCTGAGTCGGGCGATGTTCAGTTCAAAGGGCGATGACTTCGAATTTATCCGCCAGTGCCGGGAACAGAACATGGATATCCATGACGCGGTGTATCAGCTGGCTGTCCGTAACTTTCCTGATGAGATGCGCGAACTGGAAGCGCTCGCGGAGGCCGCATGACCACAGAGCAAAACCTTACTCCTGCTCAGCCTGAACCCACCCTTACTGCAGATGACGTCAGGAAGGGGGGAAACACCAAAGCGAAAGGACACCGGCTGGAGCAACGTCGCCGCCGCTGCCTGCGCAATTTGTTGCTGGTTGCAGCCACTATTGTGTGTATCAACGCGGCGGTCACGTCGCTGCTGATTAGCTGGCGCACCCCGACAGTCGTGTCCTTTGATATGAAGGGGACGGTCGACCAGTTCACTGACCAGGCGGGCGCCCGGTCCCTGGATGAAAAACAGACGACCGACCTGACGGAACGGTTTATGCACGCCCTCAGCACCGAGCTTCAGGAATACCAGCGCCGTCATGACGCTCTTATCCTGGTGACGCCGGCAGTGGTCGGCGGGGCCGCTGACATTACCGGGGAGATCCAGAGCGCGGTGGCGACGAAGATGGCCGAAGGAGGGACGCCGTAATGTACCGACGTCTGCTCATTCTGCTTGTCCTGCCCGGCATGGTACAGGCGAAAAACCTGGGGACATGGGGGGAGATGTACCCCATTGCCGAACAGGACATGCTGACCACCATCCAGACCCGGCTGAAAGCGATGGAAGCCAGCGGCGAGATGGCCCGGGAGCAGGAAGCGTTCAAACAACGCGTCATTGAAAACACCCTGCGCCCGAAGCCGGTTGACGGTCTGACGCTGGCGCAGGAGAACACCACGCACTATATCGACCCCTCCCTGACGGTCAGTGAGGACCTGAAAGACCATCAGGGCCGGGTGTTTGCCCATAAAGGGCAGGTCATTAATCCGCTGGATACGGTGCCGTTTACCGACACGCTGTACTTTATCGACGCCGATAACCCGCAGCAGCTGGCGTGGATGAAGGTGCAGAAGCCCGGGACGCTGACGTACCGCGTCATTCTGGTCAACGGCGATGTCCGGGAGGCCACGAACGCCCTGAATACCCGTATCTACTTTGACCAGGATGGCTCGCTCAGCCGGAAGTTTGCGCTGAAAGCCATCCCGGCCCGGGTGACGCTGGCAGAAGATCGTCGCCGTCTGCGGGTGGACACGTTTGCCCTGGACGCGCCGGAGGTGAAGCCATGAAACGTTATCTGGCCGGTCTGGGGCTGATATTTCTGTGTCTGGCAGGGATGAGTGGCACGACACAGGCGGCCTCTGCGGAATGCGAGGGGAATTTTGTCAACCCGATCACCGATGTCTGCTGGGAGTGCATCTTCCCGGTGACCATCGGCAATGTGCCGGTGGCCAAAGGTCGCCAGCCGGACACGCCGAATCCGTCGATGCCGATTCAGTTCTGCCCGATGGGCATTCTGTACCGGGTGGGACTGGCCATCGGGTACTGGGAGCCGATGGCGCTGACGGACGTGACGCGCTCCCCGTACTGCATGGTGAATCTGGGCGGGTTCAATATCAATATCGGGAACGTCGGCAGCGGGACAGGCGGGCAGGAAAACCGCGCAAATCCCGGCGCATTCTACCATGTCCACTGGTACAAATACCCGCTCACCTACTGGCTGAACATTATCACCTCGATGGGCTGCCTGCAGGGTGGTGACCTGGATATCGGCTATCTGTCCGAACTGGACCCGATGTGGGACAGCAGTTCGCTGAGCATGATTATCCAGCCCGAAGCCATTCTCTTTGGCAACATCATCGCCCAGGGAGCCTGTGCGGCTGACGCGGTGGCAAGCCTCACGGGTAAACCCATTGATGCCCTGTTCTGGTGTGCCGGCAGTCAGGGCAGCATGTATCCGTTTAACGGCTATGTCTCTAACGAATTCAGCCCGCTGCAGACCTCTTTACTGCTCAGTGAACGCATGGCGTTCAAACTGCACCGTCAGGGCATGGTGATGAACAGCATCGGTGAAAACACCTCCGTGTGTTTTGAATATCCGTCCCCGATCATCCCTAAAAGCCGCTGGCGGTATCACCTGGTTAATAAATATCCCGATGCAGGCCAGTGTCATCCGCTGGGCCGTAGTGTGACCCGCTGGGAAACCGGCAAGAACATGCCCAACGACCGGCGCAATTTCGGGTATCTCTTCTGGCGCAAGCGTAACTGTGTATTTCTTTAAGTCACAGGGAGAAAGACAATGAAACGAGTACTGATGTCGCTGGCCGTGCTTCTGACCTGCGGGGCCGGGATGGCCAGTGACCATACTGAGAACCGCCAGTTTATTCACGACCAGTTGCAACTGGACAGGCAGCGTTTTCGTGCCCTGCAGACGCCGGAGTTTCTGCAACAGCCGCGCACCGTGACACCACAGGACCAGGCGTTTCTGGACGCGCAGGCCTCACAGTTCCGTCAGGCCATGCAGCCCGGGGAGCGCCCGGTGGACGCGGCCCTGGTGTTTGTGTCCTTCTCGATGCCAGCGGAGGAACTGAAACAGCGCGTGAAGGATGCGGCACAACTCAATATTCCGGTGGTTATCCGGGGGATGGTCAACGGTGATATGCGGGCCACTGCCAATGCCGTGGCCGGTCTGGTGAAAGAGAGCAATACCGGCGGGGTGCAGATAGATCCGACCACGTTTCGCAAATACAACATTACCGCCGTGCCGGTGCTGATTGTGGCCTGTGGCAATCAGGGCGATACGGTCGACCGGCTTCAGGGGGACCTGACGTTACATCAGGCCCTGAAGCGGGTGGCGGAAGAGGGTGACTGTGCTGACACGGCCCGGAACCTGCTGGGTGAGGAGGCGAAATGAAGCGGTATCTTCCTTTACTGATGGCGATGGCATCCTTCTGCCTTGTTCAGCCACTTGTCGCGAATGACCAGTTTAACCAGGGCATGCAGCAGGGTAACGCCAGCAAAGGGCAGGGGGCCGGTGCCATACAGGGGTTTAACCCGGCAGAGGCAATCCCCGGCTACACCGACTCACCGCCGGAAAGCGGCTATTACGGGGGCGTGACGTCCTCCGGCGTGGACATGACCTCACCCGGGTCGTCGGCGCTGAATACCTCGGAGGCCGGGAAAACCATCACCGAATCCATTCTGAACACGCCGCCGGATAATAAACCGTCGCTGGATGCGCCGTTTATTTCTGAAGGGCTGGCCATGAAAGACAAGGCGGAGACCATTACCGGCGGCGGGTTTGCCGGCTGCGTGGACCAGCCTGCCAGCTTTACCGAAATCACCACCCATCAGTGTCTGCGGGATACGAAGATCGAGCAGTACTGTACGCGCACAGCCACGCTGGGGTATGAGGGCAGCACGGAATATGACGTGAGAGTGGTGGAATATGAGCTGAGTGAACTGCCGTCGTGGGAGGAAAACGGCAACATCGTGGTGGCAGTGACGCCGCAAATCAGCGGGGAAATCACGGAAGCCACGTATTCCTGGAGTAACTCCCTCGGTAACAAACCGCGTTTCCATATGACGATTTCCTTTCTCGGTAATAACGTGCAGTGGCACCAGAAGGGGTCGTACAACAACGTGAGCTTTAAGCCTGTTCCGTCCTCCCTGACTGCCGGTGTGTCGTTCACCTCCCGTCATCCCCGTAAAGTCCGGGATGGCTCCGGCTCGCTGACGCACCGCAAACACGTTCCGTTTAAACTGCGCTTCGTGCTGCGGGTAAAAAGGGACAGTTACAAACCCGTCGTGACCTGGTCCGAAAACTGTCCGTTCAGCAAGACCGAGGGGGCCATGACCGGTTCACAGTGCGTGGAACCGGGTGAAACCCGCACGATTGTGGTCGGTGGCCAGACGCTGAGTGCGTATCAGGCCTGCTGGAAATGGCAGGACACGTACCTGACCCAGACAGAGACGGAAGGAACCTGCGGGGAATACATGAGGGACTCCACCTGTACGGTGACCCGCAGCGAGTGTGCCGACACGGTGGACGGCTTCTGCGTCAGTCAGCAGGTGACCTACTCCTGTGAGCGTAAAAAAGAGGGTAACGGCCAGATTTGCGGCGGGGAATTCTTCTGTAAAGACGGCAGTTGTGCCCAGGCGCAGACGGGAACCAGCAATATGTTTGGTCAGGCGGTCTCGGCGCTGGCGGCAGTGGCCGCTGCCGGGGAAGATGTGGCTCTGCTGAACGGGGAAAACGTCCGCGCCTTTACCGGAGAAGCGCAGCACTGCAAGAAGATGGCGGTGGGCTTCAATAACTGCTGCAAGGACTCCGGCTGGGGCCAGGATGTGGGCCTGTCGAGCTGCAGCAGCGAGGAAAAGGCGCTCGGGAAGGCGAAGGACAAAAAGCTGACAGTGTATGTCGGGGAGTACTGCAGCAAAAAGGTGCTGGGCGTGTGCCTGGAGAAGAAGCGCGGTTACTGCGTGTTTGACTCCAAACTGGCGCGTATCGTCCAGGAGCAGGGCCGCCGTGGCCAGCTGGGCGTCGGGTTCGGCGGGGGAAAATCACCGGACTGCCGGGGCATCACGGTGGATGAACTCCAGCGACTCGATTTTGGCGTGATGAACTTCAGCGATTTTTATGATGACCTCAGTGCCGGCAGCGACATCCCCGAAGACCAGGCACTACTGAAAAAAGCGCAGGACATCATCGCGGAAAAAATGAAGGATGCGACGCCATGAAACGACTCGCTGTCCTGATGATGGTGTTATCCACCACCCTGCATGCCGCCCCGGATGAGGTTCTGACGTCTAACTTTGCCCGGGAAGAGGGCTGGCAGTGGTACAACCCGAATGCGGCTGAGGAAGACCCTGCCCCCGCGCCAGCCCCGACGCAGCAGGCGCGTCTGGCCAGTATGACTCCGTCAGAGCAAAAAAAAGTGCTCCAGCAGGCGACGCGTGAAGCACTCGATACCGCCATTCTGTATCCGTCAGCGGAGAACTTTCGCCGCTTTATGACCCTGCAGAACTTCTGGACTGACCGGGCGACGGACTTCACCCAGACCTCGAAACTGGCGCGTCTGAAATACCCGGAGCTCGACTACAACGTGAAGCGCAGCCACTACAACGGTTCGGTGGAGGCGCGTCTGAGCGAAGAGAAGAAGGTTCAGAGTGCGGTGATAAGCCAGGTGGCGCAGCGCTACGGCCTGTTCTTCTTCTATCGCGGGAATAATGCCGTCGACAACCTGATGGCCGGAGTCATCCGCGCCTTCTGCGAAGACCGGGGCATCACGCTCATGGCGATCAGTGTGGACGGCAAAATCAGCGACCAGCTGCCACAGAGCCGCCCTGACAGCGGACAGGCGGAGCAGATGCGCGTCACTCACTTCCCGGCCACCTTTCTGGTCGACCCGAAAACGCACCAGTGGCAACCCCTTGCATGGGGATTTATGAGCCACGACGACCTCGATAACCAGATGGTCAGCGTCCTGACGCAGTTCAGGGCCACTTACTGATAATTCCGACCGCTAAGGTAACGTATGAATATCCCTTTACTGAAGACCGCCATCCTGATGGCGGCGATGCTGTCCGGCCTGACGCAGGCCGGGACCCTGGATGATATCCGCGCCCTGGAGGCCACAAAGACCGGGCGTACCGCCCCGGCGCTGGACGGACTCGCTCTGCCGAAGACCCCGACAACTGCGACAGTTGATCGTCCGGTTCAGGATACGGCCCCTGTCTGGCTCCCGCTCAGTGACGGGCGACAGGTGAACGTGCAGGACTGGAAGGTCGTGCTGTTTATGCAGTCGACCTGTCAGTACTGCCGCCAGTTTGCGCCGGTGCTGAAATCCCTGTCACAGCAGACCGGCCTCAGCGTGTTCCCGGTGAGTCTCGACGGGAGAGGCGATACCGAATTCCCCGATGTGCTCCCGGCCACGCCGGATGTGATGGTGGAATATTTCCAGAGCGGTGTGCCAGTGGCGACACCGACCACCTTTCTGACCAACGTCAACACGATGGAAACCTGGCCACTGCTGCAGGGGGCGGCAGGGGCCGGTGAGTTCCGCTCCCGCCTCGATGAGGTATTCCGGATGGCGCTGGACCGTCAGGCCGGGAAACACCTTCCACCACCTTCTGAGGGACCACGATAATGCGACTGAAACCACTCTGCCTGGCGATGGTGCTGGGTCTGTACAGCGCGGGCACGGCGCATGCCGGCCTGCAGGATGACATGAATTCTTTCTTCAATGACATGAGTTACGCCAGTAATGCCACCTCGGCCAAAGCCTGGCAGGGGCAGGCGGCGCGTTATGTCTCCGGCGGTTCGTTCTATGCCCGGACCGGTAATAAAAATATCCAGCTGATCTCCATCAGCCTGCCGTCCATCAACGCCGGCTGCGGCGGAATTGACGTCTATCTGGGCGCGTTCTCTTTCATAAACTCCGACCAGATTATGGCTTTTGTGAAACAGACAATGGCCAATGCGGCGGGATACTTTTTTGACCTCGCACTGGAAACCACGGTCCCGGAACTGAAAGCCGCGAAAGACTTCCTGCAGAAGATGGCCGCTGACCTTAACCGCTTCAATATGTCGAGCTGCCAGGCGGCAAAAGCGATGGTCGACAGCGTGGCGTCGATGTGGGGCGAGAGCCAGCAGAACGTCTGCCAGTCGGTCGCCGGGCAGAAAAACGTGTTCTCTGACTGGGTGTCTTCCCGTCAGGGGTGTACGTCAGGCGGGAAATACGACGCTGTTACCGACAAGGCTACCGGGGCGGAAAAGGACCAGGTCCTGAAAGATATCAATCTGATGTGGGATGCGCTCAGTAACAGTACGCTCAGCAGCAATGCGGAACTGCGCCAGTTTGCCATGAGTATCAGCGGGTCGGTGATTTTCGGCAGCAACGGGGAGATGCGTATTCTCTCGTCGCTGGCCTCCGACCGCAGTCTGCTGACCGCGATGATGAGCGGGGGCAGCGCGAAGGTGTATGTCTGCGACAACCAGAACAAGTGCCTGTCCCCGTCCCTGAGTAACGTGACGATATCCGAATCCAAATCCCTTATCCGGATGGTACAGGACATGCTGACCAGCATCGAGAACAAGGCCATCACCGACTCGCCCCTGACGGAGAAAGAGAAGCAGTTCATCAACAGCACCTCCATCCCCATCCTGTCCTGGATAGTGGACCAGTCGTCACTGAGCGTGTCGCAGTCCCTGTTTGCACAGCTGACGGATTATATCGCCGTCGATATTTACCTGCAGTACCTGGAGGCTGTGATGAAGGTGGTCAACGGCTCGCTGGCCACCAAAGATTATCCCGGGGCCAACATGAAAGAGCTGAAAAACGGCCTGTCCGATGCCCGACAGGCGCTCAACTCGCTGCGTATGGAAGTGCAGATTAAGGAGGACGCCCTCATCTCTGCCCAGCAGCAAATCCGCTTTATCCGCCAGCAGGTCTCCTCAAAGATGAGCGACCGCGTGCTGGGTAACTACCAGTTCAGCAGGGTGAATTAATATGTCGGTGGAAACGATTTATACCGTGGCGGGCGGGGCGTGGTTCCAGGACACGCTCAACGGGGTGGCCGCCTTCTTTAACAGCCGGGCGGGGGATGCGCTGATTGTGATGGCTACCGCCGTGTCTGTGATTGTTGGGGCGGCAACCTATATCCGCACCCGTAACCTGATGGACCTGGCGAAGTGGGTGGCCTTCTATGTTTTTGTGCTGGCCGTTATGATTGGCGACAAAACGAATGTCCAGGTGGTGGACCTGTCTGAGCCTGCCGCCATTTATCAGGTGGATAATGTCCCGACCGGCCTTGCCGCACCGGCCAGCCTGATTACCCGTATCGGGGCCGGGATGGCGCAGACTTACGATTTTATCTTTGCCCGCCCGGATGCGCTGACCTACAGCAAAACCGGGATGCTGTTCGGGGCGCAACTGGCCGCAGGCAGTACCGATTTTCGTTTTTCTGAACCGGAAATTCAGCGTATGTTCACGGATTACGTCCATAACTGTGTGGTGGGCGATATCATGCTGAACAACAAGTACACCACCGGGGACCTGATGAATGCCTCCGACCCGTATGCGCTGATATTCAGTCGTCCCAGTCCGTTGCGCGGCCTGTACGACAAAAACCGAAATTTCCTGACCTGCGAACAGGCCACAACCAAAATTAACACCGATTCCAGCGACATCAGCGGGGCCAACCCGCAGCCGTTTCTGCAGCAGGTCCTGAACATGACCCACGGGTTTACCAACCAGGTGTTCGGGCCGACAAACGGGAATAAGGCGGCACTGTTTACCGAAATGCTGGGCGACAGCTACAGCTATTTTCACGGCACATCCCTGACCTCCACCGAAATTATTCGCAAGAACGTGATAATGAATGGCCTGCGCAGTGGTCTGGAGAGTTTTTCTGCCCAGAACGGTGATACGGCAGGGCTGGTGAATGTGGCCACCCAGACCTCGATGGCCAAAATGCGTCTCTCGCAGGCAACCAGCGCCTCGGTGGCCGCCAATACGCTGCCGGTGATGTATTCGGTGCTGCTCGGCATGACGATTGCCCTGTTCCCGATTCTGGTTGTGCTGGCAATGGTGAGTTCCCTGTCCTGGATGATTATTAAAGGGTATGTCTACACTATTGCTTACCTGCAGATGTGGCCCCTGCTGTTTTCCATCCTGAATCATGCGATGAATTTTTACCTGCAAGGCAAACTCAACGGGACGGCGGTGACGCTGGCCACCTTTGACCAGGTGCAGAACACCTACTCCGATATCGGGACCACGGCGGGCTGGCTCGCGCTGTCCATTCCGTTTATTGCCTGGGGGATGGTGAAAGGGCTGGGTCAGGTGGTGTCGCAGGCGGGGAACTACCTTGGCCAGACGCTGCAGTCGGCCTCCACCCAGTCGTCATCTCAGGCTGTCGACGGTAACTGGCACTATAACAATATGTCGACCGGGAACGTACAGGGTAACAAGTGGGACACCAACTACAGCCATCGTGAAGGGCATATGACCAGTCAACTGGAAAGCGGGGCGACGAAAACCCTGACCTCGTCCGGGCAGAATGTCTACAACACCACAGAGGCGATTTCAAAACTGCCTGTCGATATTGCGCTGGGGAAAACCGCATCCAGCAGCTGGCAGCAACAACAGCGTGATGCGCTGAGCGAAGCGCAGAGCCTCAGCAACAGCCTGTCACAGACCTCGAGCCTCGCCACGTCGCAGATGAGCCAGTGGAGCCAGCAGCGGGGTAACAGCGACACCACGGTGGCAGGCAGCGACGCCTCTGCCAGCAGTAATCTGACCAAAGCGCTGAACACCATTCAGTCGATTGGTTCCCGGTATGCCCGGGATGAAAATGTCAGCCTGGCAGAAGGGGTTCGGGCAGCCGCAACCAAGAGCCAGGATATGAGTTTTGGTGCCGGTGCCAGTGTGCAGGGCTCTGTTGACTCAGACCGCCAGATTCTCGGCAAAGTTGCCGGCCTTGTGACCGGAGGGAAAGTCTCAGGGGAAGCGCATCTGAAAGGTGAGTATACGGGCAGAAGCGGCTCCTCGCATGGCACCAGTTCCGACCTGACTCAGCAGGGTGGGACCAGCAAAGGATTCAGTGCCCAGGAGATGAAGGATTTCCGCGATGCAATGGATGTGGTGACTTCCAGCCGCGTGACCGACAGCGGCAGTCATACGGACAATGCGTCGGCCTCTCTGGCTAACCAGCTGTCGTCCACCTTCTCCAGTCTGAAAAGCCAAGCATCGCAGTACAACGATGCGGTTACGCGTAGTCACGAGTACTCGCAGCTGGCCAGCTATGCTGAAAATAACAGTGCCAGTATTAACCAGAACTACTCCCAGGAGTTTGTGGGTTATGTTACCAGCAAGCGTCCGGGCGAAGCTGACCAGCTGCTTTCTGATGCGGCCAGCCCGGAAGTCCGTGCCGAGCGCGACAGACTGGCGCAGTCATTTGTGGAAGACCGCATGAAACCGCAACTGCTGCAGGAGTTTGAAGAGAACAGAGGCCGTACCGGTGAGGGGATGGGAAGTGTGGGGGCCTCCTACGGGGGCGGTAACCTGCAGGGTGAATATCATGCGCAACAGACACAAATGGAAAACCGGGCAAACGAAGGTGGCGTGAGGCAGCAGGGTGACGTCAGCGGCGATGTGGCTGACAGACGCCGTCACGCCGAATCTCAGGTCAGTGATGAAAAAAATACTGTGATCTCGTCCGGCAATACACCGAAGGAAGAATACAACCGCTTGCAGAGTGAGCATGAGCAGGGTAATAAAGATTTTGATAAAGCCAAAAAAGAAGAGGAATACCGGCAGTCAGCAATACCGTTAAATGCCGGAGACGCAAAAGAGAATATTGGAAAGTTGAAAGACGAGATAAAAAAACACGGTGATTTTTAAGAGGGAATAATGAGAGTAACAACTGATGATTTAAAAAAAGATGTAGAAATGCTTCTTGAGGATCTTAAAAGGAATTATGAGATCCCTTCTGTTTTAAACTCTGTTAGATTTTTATCTAAGGTTGTAGCCGTCGCTCTAGTAGTGCAGTTTCTTCTAAGTGTTCTCGATTTTTATATTTGGGAAGGTGAGTATAGAGGTGGAGTTAGGGAAGCGATTATCGTTTATTGCATTGGTTTCTTGGGGGTTTTATTACTTCCATCCTTTGTACTTCTCATCGTATGTCATAACCCCGTAATGATGATTTCGTGTCTAAGTGATGAAACGAGGCGGAAATCAGTATTGTTAAAACTTGCCAAAACTAAACTTCAATATATTCTATGTTTTGCAATAGTAACTAATCTTTTTGTTGGTGTGTGTTTTACATTAAATGAACCCGCAATGATCGCTTTTATGGGTGGCAGTTGGTTTGCGACAGTCATAATTTCTACATTTATTTATAACATGATGATGACCCCCTACTTCACACCTGCAGTAGTTAGTGGTTTATCAAAAGTGAAAGAGTTGCTTACTGCATCACCAAAATAAGCGTCTCATTGTGTATTAAAACTTCTGAAAATTCGCACAGCATAACCATAGTGTTGATGTGGTTGTGCTTCTGCCTGTACATTAACTATACGCACATTGAGTGTGTGGAGTAATAACAATAGTACCTCCGGGCATGGCATATGGCATATGACATGCGACTTATATGGAAATGAGAAAAATTATATGAAACAAAACGTTAAGCTGATGGCAATGACTGCCGTTTTATCCTCTGTCCTCGTGCTCTCCGGGTGTGGCGCGATGAGCACAGCGATTAAGAAACGTAACCTCGAAGTGAAAACCCAGATGAGTGAAACCATCTGGCTGGAGCCATCCTCACAGAAAACCGTGTATCTCCAGATAAAAAATACCTCTGACAAAGATATGTCCGGCCTGCAGGCGAAAGTGACCAAAGCGGTTCAGGATAAGGGTTATACCATCACGTCATCGCCGGACAGCGCACACTACTGGATTCAGGCTAATGTCCTGAAAGCCGATAAAATGGACCTGCGTACCGCCCAGGGGTTCCTGAGCCAGGGCTACGAAGGTGCAATAGCGGGCGCAGCGTTAGGCGCGGGTATTACCGGTTATAACTCCGGTTCTGCCGGCGCGACATTAGGTGTTGGCCTGGCGGCGGGCCTGGTGGGAATGGCCGCTGACGCGATGGTGGAAGATATCAACTATACGATGGTGACGGATATTCAGATTTCTGAAAAAACAAATACCAGCGTGCAGACCGATAATGTTGCCGCCCTGAAACAGGGTACTTCCGGATATAAAGTGCAGACCAGCACGCAGACCGGTAATCAGCATAAATACCAGACACGTATTGTCTCATCTGCCAATAAAGTTAACCTGAAATTCGAAGAAGCAAAACCTGTCCTCGAAGATCAGCTGGCGAAATCTGTCGCCAATATTCTGTAATACCATCAGGGTGGCCGCCGGGCCACCCTGTTTTAAATCTCATTTCCTGAAATACATCACGCTGTTTAATTATATCAAATAATCTGTTAGCGCATGCAGACAGGCCTGTATCCGGCATGTCTGCTGGTTACCTGCTTCCGGGAAAATATAATGAGCCTGAATCCTCGCGATTTAACGCAGGGCGGTCAGGTCGCTTTTATGCGCCTGAAAATGTTCCTGCAGATAAATAATCTTATTTCTTATTACGTCATTATGGGAACGGTATTATTTGGTCTTGCCGTTGTACTGATGCGTATGAGTATTCAGAATCTGACTAACGGTATTATTTACTGGTTTGTCCGGTTCATGTCACCGTTTACTGAAAGAATGGTCAGCCAGCCGGTTTATAATATCCGGTATTACGAGCATACCCTGCAGTACAGCGCCCGGCAGATCCTCAGCGACAATTACACAGTCTATTGCGGGCAGTTGCTGAAACAGGAGCTGGTGATTGCCGGTTGTGCTTCGCTGCTGGTCGCTTTTCTGGCTACGCTGGCCGTGTACTGGTACCTCGGGCGTACCGGTCGCCAGCAGAGTGAGGATGAAATCATCGGGGGACGCGTCCTCAGTGAATCACCCAAAGACGTGGCCCGCCTGCTGAAAAAACGCGGAGAAGCCTCCGATATTCGTATCGATGACCTGCCGCTGAAGCTGGATTCTGAAATCCAGAACTTCGCCATGCACGGGACAGTATCGACCGGTAAATCCACCCTGATGCGTAAAATCCTCAAGCAACTGCGTGACCGTGGTGACCTGGTCATCATCTACGACAAGGGCTGTACGTTCGTGGAGGATTTCTACGATGAATCTCGCGATGAAGTGCTGAATGCGCTGGATTCCCGTTGTCCCAACTGGGATTTATGGGAGGAGTGCCGCACGATTTCCGAACTGGAGAATGCCAGTACAACGCTGATCCCGGCCAGCAGTGGCGAAGATCCGTTCTGGCAGGGCAGTGCGCGCACCATCTTTGCGGAAGGTGCAGAGCGCATGCGTAAGGACGAGGGCCGCAGCTACAACAAATTCCTGCGTACACTGCTGGCAATTCAGCTGGACCAGTTACGCGCTTTCCTCGCCGGAACACCTGCCTCCACGCTGGTTGACGGCAAAATTGAGAAGACTGCCATCTCCATCCGCAGCGTACTGACCAACTACGTCAAGGCGATGCGTTACCTGCAGGGCATTGACCGCCCGGGACGGGAGAAATTCACCATCCGGGAATGGATGAAGGGCCAGGCGGATAAATCGAAGAATGGCTGGCTGTTTATCACCTCTGATGAACAGAACCACGAGTCGCTCAAACCGCTGATCTCCCTGTGGCTCAGTATTGCCGCCACCAGTCTGCTGGCGATGGGGCCTAACCGTCAGCGCCGCGTCTGGTTTTTTTATGACGAACTGGCCTCACTGCACAAGCTGTCCACCCTGCCGCGTATTATTTCAGAAGCCCGTAAGTTTGGCGGTTGCTTTGCCCTGGGATTTCAGAACTTCGCCCAGATGGAAAACATTTATGGGCCGAAAGGGGCCGCAGAGATATTCGACCTGCTGAACACCAAATTTTTCTTCCGTTCCCCGAGCGCCCAGATTGCGAAGTTTGTGGAAGAGGATATCGGGGAAACCCGCCGTCTGAAATTCAGCGAACAGACCAGCTTTGGTCATGAGCAGGTGCGTGACGGGATTTCGTTTGGCAAGGAGGAAGAACGCGTCAGTATCGTCAGCTACTCGGACGTGCAGTCCCTGAACGACCTGCAGTGCTTTGTCACCCTGCCGGGAAGCTACCCGGTAGTGAAACTGACCATGAAGTATGACGCGATGCCTAAAGTGGCTGACGCCCTGCTGTTGCGGGATGTGCAGACCAGTCTTGATAAGAATATTGAGGATGAGCTGGTCCGCCGTACGGAAGAAGAACGCCTGAGCCTGGACGGCCTGTTTACTCCCGTGACGCCAGTGCCGGAAAGCGCATCAGCCTCCTCCGGGGGAACAGAGCGGGATATCGAACAGGATTTACCCCGGGAGATGCCGCCGGGCCTGAACGGTGACGGGGAAGTGGTGGATTTTG
Organism: Citrobacter sp. RHBSTW-00029; assembly: GCF_014104295.1. Classification (NCBI taxonomy): domain Bacteria; kingdom Pseudomonadati; phylum Pseudomonadota; class Gammaproteobacteria; order Enterobacterales; family Enterobacteriaceae; genus Citrobacter; species Citrobacter sp. RHBSTW-00029. Next base: position 32,798 of record NZ_JABXRT010000003.1, on the reverse strand, counting down.
CGGCCTATGAGGCCTGGGAGCAGGGCCAGCATCAGACCCGCGACATGACCCGCCGGGAAGAGGTCAATATCAACCATGCGACAGACAAAACGCATGAGATTGATGGAGACAGGGAGGTGTACTGATGCTATCCATCTCTTCCATCAAGGGTGATGCGGGCTATTACAGCCACGAAGACAACTACTATGCCAGCGGTTCCCTGGAGTCCCGCTGGATGGGGGAAGGTGCGGAGAGGCTGGGCCTGAAGGGGGAAGTCGCCAGCGCCGATATGGATGCAGTCCGCCAGAGCAGACTGCCTGACGGCAGTGACCTGTCCCGGATGGTTGACGGTGTCAACAAACACCGCAGCGGTTACGACCTGACCTTTTCAGCTCCCAAAAGTGTCTCCGTCATGGCGCTGGTCGGGGAGGACCGGCGTTTTATTGAGGCGCATAACCGGGCCGTGGCGGTGGTGATGCAGGAAGTGGAGCAACTGGTCAGCGCCCGCATCACGCAGGAGGGAAAAACGGAAACGGTGCTGACTGGCAGTATGGTGGCTGCATTGTATAACCATGACACCTCCCGGGACCTGGACCCGCAGGTGCACACCCACGCCCTGGTCTTTAATGCGACATTCGCCGGTGAAAAATGGCGGTCGCTGGCCAGCGATACCCGGATGAAAACCGGTTTTTCTGAGAATCTGTACGCCACCAAGATAGCGCTGGGGAACCTGTACCGCTCTGCCTTACGGGAAGACATTGAGTCTATGGGATTCGAAACGGTGGCGGCGGGGAAACATGGCCTGTGGGAGCTGAAGGATGTGCCGGTGGACGTTTTTTCTTCGCGCAGTCAGGCCATCCGGGAGGCCGCCGGGCCGGACGCTTCAGCTAAATCTCGTGATGTTGCTGCACTCGATACCCGCCAGGCTAAAGCCTGGGCCGATCCTGAACTGCTGAAAGCTGACTGGCGCCGGCGCTTAACCGACGAAAAATTCGATATCGGTCACTACATCAGCCAGGCGCAGGCGCGCGTGGACGTTTCTGGTCCTGTTGTTACTGGTCATGGAGGTATTCGTGCGCCGGGCCAGCCGGGAGGCGTGTCTTCCGGCGGGGTTGCTGACGAACAGGTGCAGAAAGCGGTCAGCGACACAATCTCCGCGCTGTCGGACAAAAAGGTCCAGTTCACCTGGTCCGAAATGCTGGCCGGCACGGTCAACCGCCTGCCGTCCGTGTCTGGCCTGTTTGAACAGGCGCGTACCGGTATTGAGGCCGCGATTGAAGGACAGCGTCTTATTCCCCTGGACCGGGAGAAGGGCATCTTCACCTCTGATATCCACCTGCTGAATGAACTCAGTGTCCATCAGCTGGCGCGCACTGCCGTTGCGGAGCAGACCGTGCTGGTCTTTCCGGAACGGGCAAAAGAACGTGATATGCCTGCCAGTGATGCGGTCTCTGTCCTGACGCAGGATAAAAGCCCGGTGGCCATTCTCAGCGGGCGCGGGGGCGCGCAGGCCCTGCGCGAGCGTACGGCAGATGTGGCCATGATGGCCCGTTCTCAGGGCCGGGCAGTGCTGGTGATTGCGGCTGACGGGCGCAGTGGCCAGTTCCTGGCGGAAAGCCCGCACCTGGCAGGCCAGGTGATGCTGCGCTCGCAGATGAACGCTGACACCGTACTGCCGGTTCAGGGGACGGTTATCGTCGACCGGGCGGAGCGACTGTCGCTGAAAGAGACCGTGCTGCTGCAGGAAAAGGCACTCAGCGCCGGGGCACAGCTGATATTCATGGATACCGAGAACCGGCAGGGCACGGGTAATGCCCTGTCTGTGCTCAAAGAAGCGGATATTCCCCAGTACCGGTTTTACGGCACGCAGCTGCCGGAAGTGCGGCTGGTCAGCGAGGCGGGCAAGCGGAGTCGCTACAGCCAGCTGGCACAGGAGTACGTGCGCCTGTCAGCTGAAGGACGGGATGTGGTGGCCCAGGTGACCGGTGCCCGGGAACAGCAGCAGCTGACGGAGATTATCCGGGATACGCGGCGTGATGCGGGTGAGCTGGGCCGGGAGCAGGTGACGCTGCAGGTGCTGGAGCCGGTGTGGCTGGACAGTAAAACCCGCCATCAGCGCGATAACTACCGGGCCGGGATGGTGATGGAGCAGTGGGATGCTGAGAAGAAAACGATGACCCGCCATACCATAGACCGGGTGGCAGAGGCCACCAACAGCCTGGTGTTGCAGGGGGACGACGGGCGTCGTCTGACCCTGAAGGTGTCGCAACTGGACGGCAGCTGGAGTTTGTACCGCAGCCGGACACTGGCGGTTTCTGAAGGGGACCGCGTCATGGCACTGGGGCGGGAGCTGAAGGGGGCCATCAAAGCGAAAGAACAGTTTACAGTGGCGGGGCTGGAAGAGGGCGCGGTACGGCTGCGCAGCGGCGACCGGGAACTGCGTCTGCCCACAGACCGGGCGGTGAAGCTGGCCCATGACTATGTGGAAGGGACCGGGGCCGGTACCAGCGCGTCGCGCACGGTACTGGCTGCAGTCGGTCCGCGAGGCCTGAATAAACAGACCCTGAACGCGCTGGCGCAGAGTGGCAGCGACATCCGGATTTATACGCCGCTTGCGCCTGAGCAGGCTGCGCGCAAAGTGGAAAGTGTGTCTGCGGTGCGCCTGGCCAGTGACCAGGTTCGCCAGTCGACCGGTGAGGCAAATCTGGATACCGCCATACAGGCCAGCCGGGACCGTCTGATGTCGGATGCGGAGCAGGCGGTGAGTCTGGCCATCCCGCGCGCCCAGCAGGGGCTGGTCCATCTCGGTGAACTTAACCTGCTGGCCGAGGCGGTGAAGTCTGGCCAGCCGCTGGCGGCGGTCCGGGCTGAAATCGCCCGCCAGGTGGACAGCGGGGCACTGATTAAGCTGGATTCGGTTGCCGGGGCGGGAAACCGCGTCCTGGTCCCGCGTGTGGCGTATGAGATGGAAAAGACCATCATCCGCCATATTGCTGAGGGTAAGGAAGCTGTACAGCCCCTGATGGCGCTGACGCCTGCCTCGGTCCTGGCGGGCCTGACAGCAGGTCAGCGGGAGGCCACGCGGACGGTGCTGGAGAACACCGACCGCTTTATGGCCATTCAGGGGTACGCCGGGGTGGGGAAAACGACCCAGTTCCGGGCGGTGATGGGGGCTCTGAACACCCTGTCTGAGTCCGTACGCCCGCAGGTCATTGGTCTGGGACCGACACACAGGGCGGTGCATGAGATGCGTGAGGCCGGGGTGGACGCGCGCACGCTCGCCAGTTTCCTCAGTGAAACCCGGCTGGCCATTCAGGGCGGTGAAACACCGGACTTTCGTAATGTCCTGTTCCTGACCGATGAGAGCTCGATGGTGGGCAACCGCGATATGGCAGAACTCTACCAGCTGGTTGCTGCCGGCGGCGGACGGATGGTCTCCAGCGGGGATACCGCGCAGCTGCAGGCCATCTCCACCGGTCTGCCGTTTCGCCTGGTGCAGCAGCGCAGCGCCATCGATACGGTGGTGATGCAGGAGATTGTCCGCCAGACCCCAGCGCTGCGTCCGGCGATTGAGAGCATCATTGCCGGTCAGGTGGCGCTGTCCCTGCATCAGGTGGATGACGTCACCCCACAGCAGGTTCCGCGTCAGGAAGGAGCCTGGGTGCCCGAAAATTCCGTGATGGAAATCCGTGCGCCGAAAAAGGACCCGGAGCAGGGGTATCTTGTGGCTTCCGGACAGCAGGCGCAGTCTGTGGAACAGCTGGCCCTGGTGCGCACCGACATCATTGAAGCCATCCGGGACGACTGGATGGGCCGTACCCGGGAGGCGCAGCAGCAGACGCTGGTTGTGGCAGAGCTGAACGCCGACCGTCATGCCATCAATGAGGCCATCCATGCCGCCCGGCGTGAGAAAGGCGATACCGGCGCAGAGGAGCGCACGTTCACCGTGCTGGAGCCGCTGCGGGTACCGGATAACGTTCTGCGGGCCGTCGAAACGTTCGCCGCGTACACAGGCGCGGTGGCCATGATGAATGAGCGTTACTGGACGGTAGCGGACGTGAACACGGAGGACGCCGTGGTCACGCTGCGGAATGCCGACGGGGAATCGGTGCTGATTTCTCCCCAGCAGAACACGTCGCAGGATATTTCCCTCTTCACGCCCCGCGACCTGACGCTCAGCCAGGGAGACCGGGTACGCTTTACCCGCTCGGACACCGACCGCGGCTATGTGGCCAACAGCCTGTGGGAAGTGGCAGGTTTCACTGATGATGGTGCCATCCGGTTCCGCCAGGGAGACCAGGAGAAAATCGTCGACCCGCAGGCGATGACGGAGGACCGTCATATTGACCTCGCTTACGCCCTGACGGTGTATGGCGTGCAGGGTGCCAGCGAGCGCTTTGCCATTGCCCTGACCGGTACGGAAGGCGGCAGGAAACGAATGGCGTCTCTGGAATCCACCTACGTGACGCTGTCACGCGCAAAAGAGCATATGCAGGTCTACACCGACAACCTGGCGGGCTGGCGGGCCGATGCCCGGCACTCAAATGCCGGACAAACCGCCCACGACCTGCTGCACCAGAAAAGCGACCACGAATCCGACACCGGTAACCGCCTGCTGGCCACCGCCTCCCCGCTGGATAAAACCGCTCTGGGCCGCCGGGTACTGGCAGAAAACGGCCTGGAGGGCGAGACAATGGCCCGCTTCATTGCTGCCGGCAAAAAATACCCGTCACCGTATGTGGCCCTGCCGGTCTGGACCCGTCACGGGAAAGAGGCCGGAGCGCTGCTGACCGAAATCCGCATAGAGGACGACGGGATGCGCGTGGTGCTCAGTGAAGAATCCCGGCTGCGTGGCGGGGAGGATGCGCAGTTCGCCGGCCTGCAGGCCAGCCGTAACGGACAGACACTCATTGCTGATGATGCGCAGACGGCGCTGCGTCTGGCACAGGAGAACCCTGAGAGCGGGGTGGTGATACGCCTGCACGGTGAAGAAAAGCTGCTCAATGCAGCCCGCCTGACCGAGGGACGTATCACGGAGCCTGATGAGGTGGCCCGGACGGTGCGCAGTGTGGCGGAGGCTGAAGCGGCGGCGAAAGCGGAAGACCCCATTACGCTGCCTGCGGACGAGCAGCAGAAGCTGGCAGAGACGCAGGAAAAAGCGGCCCGGGCGCTGGCGGAGCAGGCCCGGCAGGAACTGTTGCCGGCTGTGCCGCGTACAGAGAGCGACAGGTCTGACCCGCTGCTGTCAGCCCGTGACGAACGCCGTCTGCGGGACGGCACAGACCGGGATACCCGGGAACTGGATGAGGCTGTCCGGGAAGCCGTGGCGGAAGGCCGGGGACCCCGCCAGCAGGTCCGCGAACAGATGGAGCGGACCGAACGTGAATGGGTGGTGAATGTACCGGAGAAAGCCATTGAGCTGGAAAAAACGCTCGGTGGGGACTGATTAATGGAGATAAAAAGTATGGTTATTGCGATTGTTATTATTGTCATTCTGCTGGCCGGTTTTGTGGTGCTGTTCCGGCAGGCCGGCCGGGCCAGCCATCCCCTGCTGCAGGCCCTGCGGGCGCGGGGAATGCGTCCGGGGACGGCGGAGCAGTTGTTGTGTGCCAGGCCATCATTTGTCAGTGCCGGACGTCTGATGACGGTGCGGGAACAGCGCTTTCTGCGTCGTCTCGACAGGGTGACAGATACCCGCCAGTGGCGTCTGTGTCCGCAGGTTCGGGTGGCCGATATTGTCCGCGTGGCCCCCGACCGGAAGTCCGGCAGTCGGGAATGGTGGCAGCTGTTCCGCCTGGTCTCACAGTGGCACTGCGATGTGGTTATCACGGACCGTGACGGGCGTATCGTGGCAGCGGTGGAGCTTGACGACCGTACCCATCAGGCACCGAAACGCCAGCGCCGGGACCTGTTGCTGGAGGAAGTACTGAAGCAGGCGGGAATCCCGTTGCTGCGGGGTGATGACGAACAGCAGTTGGCGGAGTGCGTCAGGGAGCATCTGTGTGCACAGCGTCCGGAGGGGACCACATGAATCCGGACCCCGTTGCCGTACATCACATCAGACCGGTCCTGACCTTCTCCGCGCTTCAGCGCGATGTCATCCGGACAGTGGCATTTCTGGCGATGGCGGGGGACCACCTCGCCACCGCCTTTCAGGCTGACCTGCCACTGCTGAACATGGCCGGGCGCTGTGCATTCCCCCTGTTTGCACTGGTCAGCGGGTGCAACCTGACAGGTAAATCCATCAGGCAACGAAGCCTGAACCGTCTGTGGCTGATGGCGCTCCTGGCCCAGCCAGGTTACTGGCTGGCCTTCCGGGACGCGGGACTGGTCTGGTGGCAACTCAATATCCTGTTCACTTTTGCGGTGGTTATGCAGATGACCCGGTTCCTGCAGAACACGACTGTACTCAGTGGCATTGCCGCCTTCGCGGCCCTGGTGGGGTATCTGCCGCTCAGTTCTGCCAGCTACGGCATATCCGGTCTGCTGATGCTCGCCGGGGCGCTGCTGGTCTGGCAGGTCAGGGACACGCTGCGGTCCGCCATGTTTGCCATCTGGCTGCTGCTGATTGCCCTGCTTAACGCCCGTCACGGGGATGTGATGATGCTTTCCGGCGTGATTCTGACGCTGACGGTGCTGTTCTGTGTTCACGGGCTGGTACCGGCTTCCGGACGACGTCTGCAGGCCGGACGCTGGTTTGCGCCGGGGTATGCCCTGCATCTGTTACTCATCGCGCTGATGGTCAGTCTGCACTGACATCAGCTTCCGATTTCCCACATAAACAAAGGAGTATGTATGTGCGCTCTTAAATATGGCGCCCTGATTTGTGTCGCGGCTCTTGTCTGGCTGACGGGATATCTGTCTTTACGCAGCTTCCAGGCGGAAGGGGCCAGTCTTAAAACCTGCGCGCTGATGTCAGGGCCCCCTCTTATCTGGCTGGCTTACCAGAAAGCCTGTCTCTTTGTTCAAAAATTCACGACTGAAAGGAAATCATCATGAAAAACAAGAAAATCATTCTCTCAGCTGCTGTCGCATTGCTGATGTCTGGCGGTCTGGCATTTGCAGGATTTGACAGTACTCCAAAGACTCAATATGTGGGCCCGCCATTCGGCAGCACTCTACAACCTGATTATCTGAGCCAGCAAGGGGAACAGGTAACGACTAACGTGCTGTTGCGCCAGATTCTGGCGGAGGTCATCAGGTCAAACAACCTGAAAGAAGACAGACGTTGCAGCGACGGTGAAAAACAGTACTCGCCGGGCTACGTCATTACGGTCGACAGGAAAACGCTGCGTTGTGACAGCGGCAATGGCTATCCGGAGTGGGTAGCGGAGGGTAAGTCATGAGTTTCTTCAGCTATTTCCGTCTTCGCACCGCGCAGCAGGTGCTGTGTGTTTCGTACAGTGTCCCACTGGCGATATTTCTGACGACCGCTTTCTCGCCGTTCGGTACCTGGTCCGGTTTGTGGTTTTTTAATTACGTTGTTGTGCTGATGGCGCTGAGCTGGGGCGGGCTGGCGCTGTACACCCGTGAGACTGACCGGGTTCGCCAGCTTGCTGACTCGCGGGAGGTCACCATCCGCAATGGCAGACGTGTCGTTGTGGCCAGAATGAAGGCGCATGAGAAGGCGCAGCTGGTATGGGAGGTACTGCTGGACGATGATGTTATCCGCCGCCAACTGCAGGTGTGGTGGCACGGGACAGCCCGTTTTCTGGTGTTCAGCATCAGGTATCTGCCGGCCGCTGTTCTGATGACGGTCTGGCTTGTTTTCTGGCTGATACCCGACGTGGCCGGGGAGATAGTGGAACAAATCAGGGAGTGTCCGGCAGACCGTGTGGTCAGGTGGGCTGCGGGGGCGCTGACATCAATGTATGTCATCACCGGCCTAGCGTGGGTGATATGGAACGTTCAGATGGACCGGCTTCCGGTTAACTGCTTTCGTGAGGCCTTTCTGGCGAAAGTGGCGGCATATCAGCAGTGTGGTGACGAAATGTCCGCTTCCGGAACAGATGCCCCCGCAGCGCATACTGAACTCAGGGTGGACGGAAAATGATTGTACCCGTCGATGTAAACCGTGATGAGCACGGATACTGGGCGCATCCTGCACTGACCCGCAGCGGCTGTGAAACCCCGGCAGAACTTCGCTACTGGCTGAGAACCCACGGGCTGGAGTGCTTCGTGATGACCATGCGCGACGAGGCGCCTGAAGCCTTTGCTGCCGGATTCACTGACGAGGCACCAGATGCGCGCGGCTGGCTGCCGGAACCGCCGGATAATGATGGCTGGTTCCTGGGCTCGGTCCATGATACCCGCGACGGACCTGTCTGCTACTGGTTCCGTAATACCACAAAGGCCTGACGCCTCCGCAGGGCGTCGTTGTCCAACCCCGGCAATCGGGGAAAAGCGAGTTTCCCCCGATTCCGGCGTTTCTGAATACATCCCGCGAAGGAAATACCATGCAAATAACTCACAAAATACCTGTGCACCGATGGCTTCTGCCCGGCCTGCTCGGTCTGGCAATGTGTGCACCAGTCCCCATCACTTACGCCGCTGCCATTGAAACTGGTTTTTCTCCGGAAGGTACTGCTCTGCAGCTGGTTCTTAAGACAATTGAGACCGCACAGCAGGAAATCCGTCTGATGGGCTATTCCTTCACATCTCCGGAGGTGGTCAGCGCCCTTGTCAACGCAAAACGCCGTGGAGTGGATGTGAAAGTTGTGCTGGACTGGAAAGCCAATACCGGCAAAAACAACAACGCCAGCAGGGCGGCAATGAACTTGCTGGTCGGTGCCGGCATTCCGGTACGTACCGTCAGTGCGTACAAAATTCTGCACGACAAAGTGATCGTGAGCGACGGCCGCCACACCGAAGTGGGATCGTTTAATTATTCTCGGGCAGCAGACCGTTCGAATTCAGAAAACGTGCTTGTCGTCTGGGATGACCCGGTAGTCGCGCAGAAATACCTGAACCACTGGACATCCCGCTGGGCGCAGGGAACGGACTGGATACAGACGTACTGACCCTGTAGTGCACGATCCTCAGACGTAAACCGTGCGCCAACGCGGGTTACGTTCATAAAGTAAGTCGCTGATTTCCTGAATCTGTAGTATTCTCTGCAAAGATCCTTATTTGATCTTTGAGGAGGCAGAGATGTCGCAGGTTGAAGGTGCAGTAACTTCCTCATCGAAAGTAAAGCGTCAGTATAGAAAAGGTAATCCTCTTACTGATGCAGAAAAGCAAAGGCAGTCAGTCGCTCGCAAGAGAGCATTGCTCAAAGAGGTTAAAGTTTTTCTTGATCCACAACTTAAAGGATACCTTTTGAGTATGTGTGAGCAGGATGGGCTAACTCAGGCTGAAGTATTGACTACTCTTATCGAGCGTGAAGCGCAGAAAAGAAAATTAGGCTAATGGGCTTACTTTCTTGAGTGTTTCATTTTTCGATGCTAGATTACTGATCGCTTAAAGAATTTTTGGCTGGCCACGCCGTAAGGTGGCAGGGAACTGGTTCTGATGAGGTGTCTACCCGGAGCCAGAAAAGCAAAAACCCCGATAATCTCTCTAATCTTGGCGGGTCAGGAGATTACCGGGGCCTACTTAAACTGTATAGCCATCAATCAGGCTATGCAGGGAGTATAGTTTTATGCTCAGAAAAGTTCAATACCTGTTTCTGTGCCCATTACTCCTTCCGTGCATTGTAAGTACAGGAAGAAGTGACTGAAAGGCACAATCCGCAACACTGGAGTCAGCTGTCGACCGAAGACCAGATCCGTTTCTGGGAGCGTGTTGATGAGGGCGATACATCCTCTTTTCTGGTTACGCCAGAGAAGAAGCGTACACGTCGCCGCCGTGGCGAACACTCCACTAAACCCAAATGCGAAAATCCGTCCTGGTTCCGTCCTGCGCACTATAAAGCGCTGGGTGGACAGCTTGGTCATGCCTATAACCGTCTGGTGAAGAAAGATCCGGCGACAGGGCAGTACAGTCTGCGCATGCATATGTCCCTGCACCCTTTTTATGTCCGCGAACGGCAGCGTGCTGGGCGTAAGTACGCCTTTCGTCCGGAAAAACAACGACTGCTTGATGCCCTGTGGCCGATGCTGATCAGTTTCTGCGATGCCGGCAAACATACTGTGGGCATGTGTGTGTCCAGGCTGGCCAGAGAACTCAGCCCAAAGGACGCAAAGGGGAATGTCATACCCGAAACGGAAGTCACCGTCTCCCGTCTTTCCTGCCTTATTTCTGAGCAGGTGCGCTTTGGCACGCTGGGTGTGTCAGAAGAAACCTCCTGGGACCGTGAGTCCCGTAAGCGGCTGCCCAAATACGTCTGGATAACCACCACCGGCTGGCAGATGCTGGGCGTGGACCTGATGAAGCTACAGGAACAGCAGATGAAGCGGCTGCGTGAGAGTGAAGAACGTCGCCGGCTCATCGAGGAAGGTATTCTGGGGGAAGATGAAGATATTTCTGTCCATGCTGCCAGAAAGCGCTGGTACCTGCAGCGCAGCCATGAAGCACTGAAATATCGCCGGGAGAAAGGTGCGGCGCGTAAACGCGCCAACCGGCTGGCCAGGCTGCCACAGGACCGGCAAATTTACGAGATGACGCTCTTCCTCAAAAGGACTCTTCCTGCAGATGAGGCTTACCAGTGCTCTGATGACCATCTGAGGAGACTGGCCATTAAACATCTGTACCAGCTGGAGCTGTCGCTGGCTGCTCCACCACCACACTAGCGATATCAGCCCCCGTTAATTTTCTGTCGCCAGCCCCTTACGGGGCTTGTGGTGCTGGTTCCGTTCGCCCATTTTTCGGCAGTCCATCGCTTTTTCTTCATAATCTCCCTGTGTTCTCCCATTTTTACGGTCGCAGGAGCGTTCATATTGACGACAGGACTGAGTTATCCACACATTTCCGCAAACAAATAAGTAAAGCTTTTCACAAACAGATATCAGCAAACCCGGAAAATAATCTAACCCCCCTTTATTAATCCCCTGCATCGCAAGCCTGCAGGGAGATCCTTTATCCTCTGAAACGCTGTGAGTAAATGATATAAGGCCCGCCCTTGCAGCGGACTTACGTCCGCGCCGGTTCGGAAACACCAGAAGTACCTCCCGTCGCACAGCGCCGGGCCCCTTCAGTGCAAATAGTTACAACATCCAGAATTTTGAACAGCATAATCAGAGCAAAAACCCACCATCCAGCCCCTCCCGGCACTGAAAAGCGAGGCCGCCCCGGGCCAAAGGCCCGGAACAACATCGCTTTAAATGCTGGATGATGTAACTAAACATTTAAGTTGCTGCCAGTAACATCGCGGCAGGTTCTCAGTACAGCCCCCGGGCACCGGCTTCGCCGGCACCACGGCTCCGGAAATCACGCCCTGTACGTCGCAAGCGCCGTACAGCCCGCTCACCGGAGTTAAAAGGGCTTAATGAAACCACATCATGGCTATCAGCGGGTTATGGCTTAGCAGGGCGAAGGGATGGATTGGTGGAACCTGTCAACAGCGTAACCGGCTGCGCCGGGCTACGGCGCCATTAACAACCGTGCTCTGGTCAACTTCTGAGGGCGCCTCTATGCGCCTCTGGCGCATTCCCGGAATGCCTGCGCACTGCTCGGCATTCGTGACCACCGCTTATGCTGGGGTCCGCTTGGAAAAAGGAAATTATCCTACTATAAGGGCTTCCCCGAACAGTCAACGCCGGTTTTTAATTTCTGGCTGTTCATCAATGAAAGGCAAGGGATGAGACTGCACTACTATAAACGGTCACGCTGAATCGCTATTGATTCGGACCCTGATGAAAGACGCTCGTGAGATCCTCCTTCGTTAATCGGATAGTGATATCCAGTAGGATATGCAGATACTTCTCACGGGGGTCTAACCCTTTACCATCAACGAGTTACAGTTCAGTTACTACTCAGTTTAATTTTTCACGTTGTTGAATACAGTCTGAAGTCATCGCCGTAATGTAATGATGCCCAGCACAACCTCGCATTCTTGGCGGCGATTGCAACGACAGCACGCCAGTATCCCCGCCTACCAATCAACGAGCAGACCCAACGGCTAAACGAGTCCGTTCTATTCTGGGGTCGTCTCAGAAAACGGAATCTATGGTCACTCCCGTTTTTGCAACACCGATTTTGACGATAAATTGGCTTGCTTGAATCTATCCGGCGTCTGAATGGGATTTTATTCCCGCGCCTCGATGAGTTCCGCGCCTGATGAACCTCCAGAAAATATACGGCTTCAATGAGCCTTTCCGTTTTACAGGTTCCTCAACAGGCCGGTGGGCCGTTAGTATCATCAATATCAGTATTCGCAAAACCAGATCAGTGATTCTTTAAACCGGTGTATTTCTGCCGTTATGCTACATAAGTTTGCTGTCGTGCCGTTAGGGCCCAGGCTATTCTGGCCAGCTTGTTTGCCAGAGCACAAGTGACGACAAAGTTGCTTTTCCTACACAGTAGATCCCTGACCCAATCGGCCAATTTGCCAGACTGGTGTTCCAGTTTTTGTATGAATACCCTGGCACATTGAACCAACAAAGTTCGGATCTTTTTGTTACCTCGCTTACTAATTCCCAGCAATGTCGTCCGACCTCCCGTGCTGTACTGTCGAGGCACTAGCCCTGTTGCCGCCGCAAAGTCACGACTGCTGGCGTACTGCTTCCCGTCGCCAATCTCAGTTGAAATAGTACTCGCTGTCAGTGTTCCGACGCAGGGAATGCTCAGCAAGCGCTGTCCAATCTCATCTTCGTCCAACTTTCGTTTCAACTGGGATTCCAAATCTTTAATCTGCTCAACAAGATAGTGATAATGCTGTTGTAATTTCAGCAATAACTGGCTGAGGTATAGAGGCAAACTATTGTCCTCAAGAAGGGTACTCAGTCGGCTAATAACGGCAGCTCCTCGTGGAACGCTGATGCCAAATTCCAGCAGAAAAGCATGCATCTGATTGGTTGTTTTTACCTTATCCTGAACCAGGGATTCACGGACACGATGCAGCGCACGCATTGCCTGCTGAGATTCAGTTCTGGGCTGTACAAAACGCATAGACGGACGCGATGCAGCTTCACAAATAGCTTCGGCGTCGACAAAGTCGTTTTTGTTACTTTTAACGAATGGACGGACAAATTGTGGTGATATCAGCTTAGGAAAATGCCCCAACTCTTCCAACTTGCGTGCCATAAAGTGAGAGCCACCACAGGCTTCCATTGCGATGGTTGTAGCGGGGCATGTCGCCAAAAATTCGATTAACTTTGGCCGTGTAAATTTTTTACGGTAAACAGCCTTGCCGCGACGATCCTGGCAATGAATATGGAAAGAGTTTTTACCCAGATCGATACCAATGAGCGCAATGTTTTCCATGATAGTTCTCCGAATGAAAGCCTATCCTCAGCATAGTACCGGGAAGGAGGGAGTGACCATCTCATTAAATAAAGCACGCTAAGCCGGTCGCGCCAGCCCGCGTTCGAGCCATGCCTGCACGTTCGAATAGCTGCTTAGGCCGAGGATGTCGCCCGCTGCGTAGAATTCGACCAGCGCATTCACCCAGCCAAACGTCGCAATGTCCGCGATCGAGTAATCATCGACAATCCATTCGCGGCCCTCCAGCCGGTGATCCAGGACCCCGAGAAGACGCCTGGATTCATCAACAAAGCGCTGCCGAGGTCGCTTGTCCTCATAGTCCTTGCCGGCAAATCGCAGGAAAAAGCCTAGCTGTCCGAAGGTCGGCCCAACGCCCGACACCTGAAAGAACACCCAGGCCAGAGTCTCGTACCGCTGGGCGGGTGTTGTTGAGATGAGCTGCCCCGTCTTGTCGGCCAGATAGATGAGGATCGCACCGGTTTCCCATATGCCAATGGGCTGGCCGTCAGGGCCAGCCGGATCGATGATCGCGGGTATGCGGCCGTTGGGATTCAACGACACGAACGCTGGATCCTTCGACTCGTTGTTCGAGATGTCGACGAAGTGGGGCTCATACGGCAGGCCAGTCTCCTCCAGCATCATCGAGACCTTGACGCCGTTGGGCGTGGGGGCCGCGTATAGTTGCAAGCGATCCGGATAAGATGCTGGCCAGCGCTGCGTGATGGGAAAGGAGGAGAGGTCTGTCATATCTGGATCCTGGCACTGCGACGGCGGCTGAATGGAATGATCTGCTTCAAGGCCGGGTTCGACGACCGCGTCGATTGACGCGGTCGTCGGAGGTTGCGAACCGGATCGGCGCGGCACTAACGGCAGCGAAGCCTATTCCGCTGCAGCCCCGGCCGCAGGGCTCACATCGCCGGCCTCATGCCGCTTTGGAAGAACCCAGTCGGGACGGACGAAGTGGCAGGTGTAGCCGCCCGGCCGCTTCTCCAGATAATCCTGGTGATCGGGCTCGGCCTCCCAGAACTCGCCGACCGGCTGGACCTCGGTCACCACTTTGCCATCCCACAGCCCCGAGGCATCCACATCGGCGATCGTATCCTCGGCGACGCGCTTCTGCTCCTCGTCGACATAATAGATGCCCGACCGGTAGGAGAGCCCACGATCATTGCCCTGGCGGTTCAGCGTCGTCGGATCGTGGATCTGGAAGAAGAATTCCAGGATGTGCCGGTAGCTCGTCACTGTCGGGTCGAAGACAATCTCGATCCCCTCGGCATGCGTGCCGTGATTACGATACGTGGCGTTCGGAATATCGCCGCCCGTGTAACCCACACGGGTCGAGATGATGCCGGGCCGCTTGCGGATCAGATCCTGCATGCCCCAGAAACATCCTCCTGCGAGAACAGCGCGCTGATGCATGTTAAGCCTCCTCTACTTGATCGAGATATTCACCGTATCCCTCGGACTCCATCTCGTCGCGCGGGATGAAGCGAAGGGACGCAGAGTTGATGCAGTAGCGCAGACCGCCGCGGTCGGAAGGACCGTCCGGGAAAACGTGGCCCAGATGGCTGTCGGCGTGTACCGACCTGACCTCCGTCCGGACCATGCCGTGTGCACTGTCCCGCACCTCGTTCACGTTTGCCGGAACGATCGGCTTGGTGAAGCTGGGCCAGCCAGTACCCGAATCGAACTTGTCCGTTGAAGCGAACAGCGGCTCTCCCGACACTATGTCGACGTAGATGCCAGGCTCCTTGTTGTCGTTGTGCTCACCCGTGAAGGGCCTTTCGGTCCCCGAATCCTGGGTAATCCGGCGTTGCTCGGGGGTCAGGCGGTCAACTGCTGCCTGTGACTTCTCAAACTTCATGATAGTCTCCAATAATTAATCTAAATAGATGCGCGGAATAGTAGATCACTGAAAGGGAACTCAGCCCGGATTGTGCGATCTGATCAATCGCCAAACCAACCAAAACCACCAACCGGACTGAGCGATGCCGATCATAGCACCAATACCCCGTGGCGAACGACGCCTGATGCAGAAAGCTATTCATAAAACGCGCGATAAAAATCATGCCCGCAGACTCACGGCCATGCTGATGCTTCATCGGGGTGAACGGGTCAGCGATGTTGCCAGAACTCTCTGTTGTGCTCGTTCATCCGTTGGTCGCTGGATTAACTGGTTTACGCACTCAGGTATTGAAGGCCTGAAATCCTTACCCGCAGGGCGCTCCCGACGCTGGCCTTTTGAACATATCTGCACCCTGTTACGTGAGCTGATAAAGCATTCTCCCGGCGATTTTGGTTATCAACGTTCACGCTGGAGCACCGAATTACTGGCATTAAAAATCAATGAGATAACCGGTTGCCAGTTACATGCAGGAACCGTTCGCCGCTGGTTGCCATCTGCGGGGCTTGTATGGCGCAGGGCCGCGCCAACTCTGCGTATCCGTGACCCACATAAAGATGAAAAGATGGCGGTAATCCACAAAGCGCTGGATGAATGCAGCGCAGAGCATCCGGTATTTTATGAAGATGAAGTGGATATCCACCTTAATCCTAAAATCGGTGCGGACTGGCAGTTGCGCGGACAGCAGAAACGGGTAGTGACGCCGGGGCAGAACGAAAAATACTATCTGGCCGGCGCACTGCACAGTGGCACGGGTAAAGTCAGCTACGTGGGCGGCAACAGCAAAAGTTCAGCGCTGTTTATCGCTCTGCTGAAGCACCTGAAAGCCACTTACCGGCGGGCGAAAACAATCACGCTGATCGTTGATAACTACATTATCCATAAAAGCCGCGAAACACAGCGCTGGTTGAAAGCAAATCCCAAGTTCAGGGTAATTTACCAGCCGGTTTACTCGCCGTGGGTGAATCATGTGGAACGGCTATGGCAGGCACTTCATGACACGATAACCCGTAATCATCAGTGCCGCTCAATGTGGCAGTTACTGAAAAAGGTCCGCCATTTTATGGAAACCGCCAGCCCATTCCCCGGAGGAAAACATGGTCAGGCAAAAGTGTAGCGGTATTAGGCGCAGCTATTTAGAGAGCTCGACACACTGTCATTTATCTTTGCAGTCATTGCGCCGACTATCGCAGTGCGCCCCAGATTTATCCAATACGCTGCGCGTATAGTTTCCATAGCGCCGAAGCTCTTCACGTCGTGATTCAGTTCCACTCATACCGGGCTGCCAGCTGCGCGATGTTCCGTATCTCGACCGTTGCCGTGGAGCCGGATACTGTCGCGATCACGACTTCGCGCTCCAAGACAAATCCGTCGATCGGCCGAGTGACGAGGCCTTGCACGGTCGGCGATCGTTCCGGAAGAATGCATATGGCGTGGCCGTCAGCGACGACCCGTTGCACCCAGTCCTCGCGATCTGATCGAAAGCGAGGTCGCATGAGCAAGTCCCGTCGCGCGAAGTGATCGAGGATCCGATCGCGAAACTCGCATTTCAGGCGATCGACGAAAGGAAACTCGAGCAGGTCTTCGCCGCGCACGATCTCGTTGGCAGCCAAGGGATGGTTTGCAGAACAGCCGAGCACGAAGCGCTCCCGAAATAGAGGATGCACATCCAGCTTGCGTTCCGGTCTTGTTTCACGCGGCATGATGCACGCGTGGTATTTTCCTGAAAGCACCTCCGATGTGTCCTCGTTCGACTGGAGCGAGTGCAGCTTGATTTCGATGGATGGCATCTCCGCCAATGCGCTCTCGAAGAATGCCGTAAATTCCTTTGGTCCGACGGTGGGCGCGACGGCGACATCCAGCACGCGGTGCCCCCCCATCGCCCAGTGCTCCGAGTGATTGCGAACGCTCTTCATCGCGACCACCATGCGCCGGAATTCTGCCTCGACGTCATGGCCAAGGCCAGTCAGGCGGCTGTTCTTCCCGTCGCGATAGATCAGCGGCCCGCCAAGCTCATCTTCCAAGCGGCGGATCGCGCGGGTCAGACTTGGCTGTGACACACCGCTCAAGCGAGCGGCCGCTGTGAAATTCAGCGTCTCGGCCAAGTTGATGAAATAGCTGACTTGATTGAGTTCCATAGTCCTTTGGCCCACGCGCCTGACTGATACCTCTTCCGTGAGACCGCCTTTGGAAAGCAGGTCGCAGAAGTATGCTTGGCGCATATAATCATGGTATAGGGGCTTGTCTATATGCGCCAGACATATAAATGATAGCCTGAGATGACGATTACCGGTTGGCGGTGCGCTCCGCTCAGCTCCGTCGAAGGTTCTGAGAGCGCAACCGCCAAGCCGCGTGCTGGAGGTTTGATGGACATGGCAGGAAGATCATTTACGTTTGTCAGTGGGGCTGGCTCTCCGCTGTCCGGGCACCTCGAACCGCCGGAAGGGACGCCGCGGGGCTGGGCGATCTTCGCCCACTGCTTCACGTGCGGGAAAGACAGTCGCGCCGCTGTTCACATCTCGCGCGCGCTGTCGCGTGCGGGCATCGGGGTCTTGAGGTTCGATTTCGCCGGGACCGGGATCGGCGGTGGGACGGGAGAACCTGTGAACTTCGCGTCGGACGTCGAGGACCTTCGGGCCGCCGCAAATGCGATGGCGGCGGCGGGCATGTCACCGTCCCTCCTCGTCGGGCACAGCCTGGGTGGCACCGCTGCGATCGTAGCCGCCGCCGACATGCCTGATATTGCGGCGGTAGCGACGATTGGTGCGCCGGCCGACCTTCAGCATATCTTGCGCCTCTTCGGACCGAATGATCTGGACACCATCGCGAGCGAGGGCGAGGCCTCGGTGGAGATTGCCGGTAGGCCCTTCCTCATTCGCCGAGGGTTCCTTGAGGCGGTTGAGGGGATCGACGTCGAGAAGGCCATTGCCTCCCTGCGACGGCCGGTGCTGGTCATGCACTCTCCGCTGGATCAGGTGGTCGGCATCGACCACGCGTCGCGCATCTTCGTCGCGTCCAGGCACCCTAAAAGCTTCATCTCGCTCGACAACGCGGATCACCTTCTCACCGACGTCGCGGACGCGAACTACGCCGCGGCCATGGTGGCGGTTTGGGCGAGCCGCTTTCTCCCACCACTCAGCGCGGATCTTCCGCAGGTCGAGGTTGCGGAGGGCGTCGTCTCCACCGAAACTCTTGCAGGGACGTTCCAGCTCAAGGTCCGCAGCGGCGAGCACACTCTGTTCGCCGACGAGCCAGCATCGGTCGGTGGCCTCGGGACCGGACTATCTCCCTACGAACTCGTATCTGCCGGCCTCGCAGCCTGCACGGTGATGACGATGCGTCTCTATGCGAACCGCAAGGGCTTTCCGCTCGAACGGGCGAGCACGACCGTGCAGCACGAGAAGGTGCCGGACATGATGCCACCCGACCGGTTCACCCGCACCATTGTCCTCGATGGGCCGCTGAGTGATGATCAGCGCGCTCGGATCCTCGCGATCGCTGATCGGTGTCCCGTCGATCTGAGTCTCATCCGGGGTTCGGACGTGCAGACCGAGCTCTTGAGCGCCAGTCAGGCTGCGGATCCCGCGAGGCTGGCTTGACCGTGGCGCACACGGAGGAGGGCGAACGGACTGTGAGCCAATCGCCTACCGGCAATAGGGCGGCCGCGACAGAGCGAGCAATTCTCGCAGGCGGCTGCTTCTGGGGCATGGAGGATTTGCTGCGCCGAGCCAGGGGAGTCATTTCGACGCGTGTCGGTTACACAGGCGGAGAAATGCCTGATCCGACCTACGCGAGACATTACGGCCATGCGGAAGCAGTGGAAGTGACCTTCGACCCTTCCGTTCTCGCCTATCGCTCGCTCTTGGAACTCTTCTTCCAGATACATGACCCCACGACCTACGAGCAACAAGGCAGCGATGTCGGTCCGAGCTATCGATCGGCGATTTTCTACACCACCGAAGTGCAGAAGGAAGTCGCCCTCACAACCATCGCGGAAATCGAGGCATCAGGAAGCTGGCCAGGCCCGGTCGTGTCGGAGATCAACCCAGAAGAACCCTTTTGGGAGGCGGAGCCAGAGCACCAAGAATACCTGGTGCGCTATCCTGGGGGCTATAGCTGCCACTTCGTGCGCCCGACCTGGCGGTTGGACCGCTCAGACGAACGCCCAGCTGTAATACTTGACAGAAAGAGTTGATGATGACCGAAACCGTGACTAATCAGGCCGCCTGGCAGAAAGCGCCGGGGCAGCCACTGAGGATCGGTGTCACCGCTCTGCCGCATCTGGCGGCGAACGAGATATTGATCCGCAACGCGGCCATCGCGATCAACCCACTCGACTGGATTCTGCAGGACGTCGCGCTTTTGCCATGGCTCGACTATCCCGCGATTCTCGGCAGCGACGTCTCCGGTGAGGTCGCGGCGGTCGGTGGCGCGGTCGAGCGGTTCAAGGTCGGCGATCGAGTCATCGGACAGGCGGTCGGGACAACCGTAAATCAACCTGCGCAGGGTGCGTTCCAGCACCACACGATCGTGCTGGACCACATGGCGGCGCCGATCCCCAACAACATTGCCTTCGCTGATGCGGCAGTCCTCCCGCTTGGCCTTGGCACCGCCGCAAGCGGGCTCTACGGACGGACACAGTTGGCTCTCGCGCCACCGTTACACTCGCCGACCGCGCGTCCAGAGGTCGTTCTGGTCTGGGGTGGATCGTCGAGCGTTGGCTGCAACGCCATCCAGCTCGCGGTGGCGTCGGGCTACAGGTGCGTCGCCACCGCTTCGGCGCGCAACGTCGGCCTGTTGAAGGAGCTGGGTGCAAGCGAGGTTCTTGACCACTCGAGTCCAGCCATCGTGGAAGACGTGATTGAGGCAATGCGCGGGCGCAGTCTCGCTGGAACGCTTCACGCGACCGGTCACATGAAAGACTGTTTTGCCGTAGTTGCGAGATGCGAGGGCTCGCGCCGGGTGGCAGCGACGCTGGCCCCGCCCGACGAGCGTTCATTTGGAGTCGAGGCGACGCACATCTCCGGGACGAGCCTCAAGGATGACGAGGTTGGTCCAATGATCTACCGCGAATTCCTGCCGCAGGCTCTCGCGGCGCGCACGTTCGTCCCCGCCCCTCCGGCGAAGATCGTGGGCCAGGGCCTTGAAATGCTCCAGGCTGCCTTGGAAGCCCTGAAGGCGGGTGTATCCGCAGCGAAAATCGTCGTTACCCTGCCTTGAGTGACCAGCCAGGCGGTTTTTCGCGTTCGCAGTCTGAGGTGGCCCGCACTTTGCCGATTGGGAAGCTCTACCGGGAAAACGCGTTTGGGACGCGCGCTGCGCTCCTGCCGGAGCATGCGTTCCCGAAACCTGTTCCCGACTGCTTTTCCCCGAAACTACCTATCGGACATAGAGAAATAGGAATGCAGCGAGTGGTTTGAACGGCCGCTTCCGAAACCGCGTTCCGATCAATTGAGCGGCTAAAAGTGGGGCGATCACCGACATATTAGAATGAGACCGCCATGCCCGATCGGCCGGCTTGACGCGTAGCCAAAAGAATGCGGCTGATGGTAGGCTCGCTGACATTATGAAGCCCCGCCATCTGAGCAGCGTTGAGCTGCCGCAATTGCGAGTCTCCTACGCGTCGTCGTTCTTCTCGCGGTCCACACCTCGCTCATGCAATTCGGCATCGACGGGGCAGTTCGTGCAGCCCTCGTAGCAGCACAAGCGGCAGATGCGGTATGACTGCTCGAGGTTTTCCAAGCGATTTCGGAGAACGCGTTCAGCGATGTCCGATAAGGTTTTCAGTTCGTCTGGATTAAGGATCGATAGCCCTTCGGCAATCACTTGATCGCGCGAGGCCAGGACCTCGTCGCTCGCGACCTTGCCAGTTGGAGTAAGATAGAGGGATCGCGCGCGCCCGTCTGTCGAATGCTCCCTACGCTCGATCAATCCCTCGCTTACCAATCTATCCACCAGGCGAACAGTTCCAGCATGTGAAAGGCCCACCCCGATCGCAAGCATACGGATCGAGAGCCCGGGCTTGTGCGCGAGCAACGCCAGCGCTGAGGCGGCGGGTCCAGCTTCCGGCGCCCGCGATGAACTAGCGCGAACGATGTCGTCGCTGATCATGAGTGCGAACGCCCCGAAAATGTTTCGATCTCGAGGTCCATCCATTGCCACATCTATATGTGCGCGGAGCATAGACAGCAAGCCATACCGTGGTCCTCTTCCTCCGCGCGGCTTGTGGAAAATGTCCTGTTTTAGAAGGGTTTCGGAGGATTTCGACTGATCGAGCGCGCCGAAAAAAACGGGTCCGGCTCGTTAAGGCCGCGGAACCGTTGATACCTGGCGGCTATAGGGCAAGCCTTTTCGCTCGGAATCGCCGTAGGTCGCGCCCGAGAATCACTCCGCGTCAGCGCTGTCATCCAGGCCGCGCAGGTGCAGATCAGCGAGACCTAGCTTGCCCCCGGCGTCGCACTTCCATCGTGTCACCGCGCGCGATCACGATTGTATCAATCCCATTGAGGAACAGTCCGTGCTCCACGACGTCGGGGATTGCGGCGAAACGGGCGAAGACCGCGTCGCCATGCAGCTGAGCGCCTCCGGGCTCGATATCGCGACGGAGCATCCATGCCCCGCGGAGGTTCTGCAGGATTTGCACGCCCGCCGTCACGAGAGGACCACAGTCACGAGAGCACAAGCGCCCCTCTGTGGCGGACCGAAGCACGCAGCAGCACGAGGGACGCCGCTAGCAGAACTGCGTCCTTCAGTAGAAACTGCCCTGGTGCAGCCGAAATCGCAGGAAAGCCGCCGGCAGTCTGCTCCGCGACACCTGGAGTGGTGATGAAAAAGGTCAGCGTGATCAGATAGGTCGCTGCTGACATTAGTGCGCCTAGCGCAGAGAAGAGTGGACGAAATGCACCAAGGATCAGAACGAGACCGGTCGATAACTCGATAACGCCGATGAAATAGCTTTGCCCCTGCGTCCCGAACATGCCGAGCCAATTCATGATCGGGCTGTGTTCGATAAACGGGGCGATACCATAGGCCTCGTACGCTGTGAACTTCATCGCGCCGAACCACAGAAATACGATCACGAGAGCCCATCTAAGCAGGCCAAGATCCCTCCGACCGTGCTCGGGGACAAGAAATTCATAACGGTCGAAAATGCTCATCTAAAATTCCTCAACAGTGGTCCCGTGGGAACGTCACGAACGTCGTCTACGTGCTTCGGGCAGGCGTTGCAGTATATGCGCGACGCATATACCATATACTAATAAGCGAGATATGTCGAGCGGCTGGCTCGCGCTTCGCTGCCTCACGAAGCCATCCTCATCGGCGATGCCTTTACCCAGCAAACGCGCGACCTTTGCGGGATTTTGACTTGATGGGGCTGGCGCTCCGGGTGGGCCTATAGCCCGTTGGCAAACGTCCAGCCTGTACGGATGGACGCGGCCCTGGACGAGATAACCATGCCCACCGAAATCGTAGCAGCGATCGGCGAAGGCGCGCTCGCTTATCGAGAGAGCGGCATTCTCTCACTGGCAGATGGCAGAGTATTCTCCGCGTGCCGGCAGTATCGCTATCGCTTGAGCGAGGACAGTGTTGTCGTCGAGTTCGCAGACGGACCTCATATCGGGACGCAGTTCCTCAGCTTGAGTTTCTCGCGGACGGATACCGGGTTGGAAGCGAGTGGCGTCTATGCCTGCGGAGACGACACCTACCATGCAACCTACAGGATTCTGGGGCCGGCGGCCTTTGAAGTGGTCATCATGGTCCAAGGGCCTGCAAAGGCATACGAGCTAGTCAGCCGATATTCCCGGTCGGGATAAATGCTCATGTCAGGAGGGCAAGTCCTCTGTTGCCCTTATCATGGCCGTGAAAGGCAGCGCCGGAATAACTTACCACGCGCTGCAAATCCGAAGACGATTGTCGTCGTCATCAGAAGGTAGGCGACTATCCCACCAGGTGAAAGAGTCGGAACCGCTGCGAGGATCAACCCATCATTCCCGCCGGGTATGAGCGCGATGCCGATACCCATCAATGTGCCGCCGACGACAGATCGCAGAATGCCATTGGCTGTCGGCAGTTGGAGACGCAGATTGCCTTGGCGAAAGGAGGCGGTTAGGGCGCCTGCGATCGAAGAGATCACCGCAGTGAGCGCGACCTCGCCGGCCGGGGACATTCTGAGAGGAAGGGCGCGTTGAATCACGTCTGCGAAGGTCCAGGCCGGCGAGAGTGCATATAGAAGTCCGCCAGTGATACCGAGTCCAATCATCGAAGCGCCGAACGACCAACCCGGCTTTGTTCGCAGAACGCTCTTCGTGGAAACGAAAACGAGTGCCAGCACGAGCACAACTAGGAAGGCTAGGAGAGTAACGAGGCCTGTTGCGCTCGGTTTGGAGATTAAGCTTGGCCATGTTGAATCGTAGCCGAACCTGCCATGGTCGGCAGCCAAGATACCAATCGTTAATCCCAAGGGTAGAGCTAGAAGTCGCATCTCCCCATCCCCAAGCCGCGCCAGCGATCCGAGCAGGCATGTGTCATTAATGAGTGCGCCGAGGCCGAAGGCGATGGCGCCGATGAGCAGGAGGAAATTGATGCTGGTCGAGGGTGCGAGTGTTGCGCCCAGTGTTCCCGTCCAGACTATCGGGACCGCAACCAGGCCTGCCGCTGCCGACGCTGCGAGAAATCCGACGAACATTTTCGGCGGCTGTCTTCTGTGTAACTCATGAGCGGCCACCACTAAACAGGTTCCGCCTTGGTTCGCCGCATATCCGAACCCGAAGGCAAGTACGCATAGAAGAAGTTCGAGCGCAAACGATCCCATTATTTCAAGCCTGCCTGATCATATCGTCAGCCTTCTGATGCGACGTTCCAGCGTGGCGAGCGCCCCGGCTTAGCTTTACCACGGGAAGGCGCGATCCTGCTGTAGCCGCACAGATGGCAAAGGCTGACCGAGCCATCTTTGTCGAAGCCGTTTGCCACAAGGAGCCGCTCCGACAGCATGCCTAGAATGTCGAGGTCATTGGGCGACAGGGGCGAAATACATTCGGAGATCACCTGCTCCCGTGCCTTGAGCAAGGCGTCCGTTATCTTCTTCCCCGAATTGGTGAGGTGAATGAAGCGCGCCCGCCTGTCGGTGATTTGTCTTCGTCGTTCCACCAACTGTTCGCGCTCGAGCCTATCGATCAATCGCACCGTCCCGGCATGAGAAAGCCCGATCGAGGTAGCCAAAACGCTGATCGGCAGTCCGGGCTCCATGCTGAGTAACACCATCACGGCGGTCCCCGGGCCGCTTGGTGAAAACGAGGCCGAGACACTGGCGATGCTGTCTGCAACGGCCAACGCGAGTGCACCTAAATGGTACTTGGCGACCTCAGGCTCCATACCGCAAGAATATATGCTTCGCGCATAGACTTCAAGCGTGTGAAAATGTATGACCGCCGCATGCATCTATGACAGATTCGGACATGGTCATGCTCATTGAGGGGCTCAGCTCGGATTCCACATCTGAGATCAACGGACGTGCTCGTTCCCCAGGCGCTAGCGGGGGTGGGCTCGATGAAAGTGGACGTGCATGGGTGCCGCTCACCGGGCGCAGGCGGTTCGCCGATGAGACCGCCGGTATGATCGGACGGGTCTCATGCCCGACCTGACTCTTGATCTCCGATACCTGAAGTACGCCGTTCAGGTCGCCGAGGCCGGCAGCTTCCGCCGAGCGGCGGAGCGCCTATCGATATCGCAATCCACCGTCAGCCGACGTGTGCAGCTGTTTGAGCGCCAACTTGGCTTTTCTCTCTTCAAGCGTACGCGAGCGGGGGCAGGGCTGACTCCAGAAGGTGAGCGCTTCCTTCAACAAGCGGTGGTGGGAGCGCGCTACCTTCGTAACGCCGCAACGGAGATCCGCTCCGCGCGGAAACTCAAGACCGGGCTCGTGAGGTTTGGAATGCTTGAAGCGTTCCCGGCGTGCCCGATCATCAACATTCTCTCGGCATTCAGAAATAGACATCCGACGATCGAGGTAAAGCTTGAGGAAGGCACTTCAGAAGAAAACACTTTGGGGGTGAAGCGCGGATTACTGGACGCAGCAATCAGCCTGAGTGCGAGCAAGAGCCCTCAGTTCCAAGTTCGACGTCTCTGCGAACCAGATCTGTTCGTGGCATTGTCCCCGCTTCACGAGTTGGCAGCACGGCCACAGCTGTCGTGGGAGGACGTTTGTGACGAAGTCTTCCTCGTTCGCTCGGATGGCGCTGGGCGTGAGCTCGCTGGCATACTCCGGCGCATGGTGGGCGCCGGAGACGGAGCGGTTCAACTCTCGATCCAACAAGTCAGCCGAGAAACCCTGCTGACGATGGTCGAACAGGGCTTCGGCTTGACCATCACCAGCGTGATCTACCGGCCGGATATCGCGTTGATCCCGCTCCCATCGGCGCGGGCGCCGACGGCCGCTATAATTTCTTCCAGTGACAACGACAACCCGACTCTGCCGCTGCTGCTGAAGTGTTTCGACACCCCCTCTAGAGCGGGGACCACGGATTAATCGGCGCTCCCCGGCGTCAACGTTCGCCTGGCTTTGGCGAAGCCACGGTCTGTCGCGATGAACCGTTGTAACATCGGGACGATTAACCGAGCTGGGTCAACAGCGGACTGACCTTGCTCTCGGCCCAATAGGTGGGCGTAGTCAACAAGGTCCTGGTGGAGAGCTGCAGGTAGCTCGACCTGTACCTTAAGCGGCTTGTCGTCCGCGATGGGGCCTAGCTTAAGCTTCGACATCATCACCCTCCATATGGCTCCAGTACCAAGTCTCGCGTCACGAGAACGCGCACGGGAAATCCGGGCCGAATAGTGATCGTGGGCGCGACGTTGAGCTGACGCCTCACAATCTGCTGCCCTGCGTCGTTGATGGTGTCCTGCCCACCGTTCCGGATCGCCTGAACGAGCTGATCGTCGTTGTCGACCGCGAGTTCGGCGCCGACGCTCAGCAGTGTCGACAATCCCGCAGCCTTGGCCAGATCCCACCAATGGTAATCGACGCCATCCTGCAGCCCGGCGAACCCTTCAGCGTCAGCACCAGGCTGGCGCTCGAGAACGATCGAGCGCCCGTTCGGGAAGACGAGCCGAGTCCAGACGAGCAGGACTCGGCTCTGGCCGAACTGCACGTTGTTGTCGTACTGCCCGACCACACGAGTGCCTTGCGGCACAAGCAAGATACGGCCGGTTGGGCTGTCGTAGATGTTTTCGGTGACCTGCGCGGTGATCTGGCCGGGTAGATCGGATCGGATGCCGGTGATCAGCGCCGCGGATATCACTGCTCCCGCCTGAAGGACGTTCGGCGATACAGGCGCAGCGACGCGATCGGGCGCAACCGTCCTGCGATCGGCCGCGGCGTTCAGAAACGCGTTCTGCCGGTCCTGCGCCGAGGGCGTGGCGGGCGGCGGAGCGAGGCCAATGCTCGCCAAATCCGGCACCGGCGCGAGCGCTGGGGCAGCTCCCGCAGCAGCGGGTGTGCCCCGGCTTTCCGATCCGGAGAAGAGACGGCTGGTGCGCGCGGTCTCGATTTCCTGAAGGCGGCGCTGCTCTTCCGGGCTGATGCCGGGATTGGGCGTGGCCGTCCCGGGTGTGGGCACCGGCTGTCCGCGATCCTGGGTACTAAGGATCGGCCGGCCGAGGTCACCGGGAAGAGGGGGACCGAGCTGTGGCACGCCACTGTAATCTCGCGGCAGGCCGGCCAGTCCGTCAGCGGTCGAGCGGTTCTCGGTCGAATAGAGTTCGTCGTTCGGCCGACCGGCGTCGCGGGTCTGAAGCGCGTAGATCAGCGCACCTCCGAGCCCGACGCTGGCGACAAGACCGAGGCCGGCGAGAACCTTCCGCGACAACCGGGTGACGCGGGGCGGTTCGGCCCGCAGCCGCATCGGCGCAGGCCCGACCGGCTCGCCGGTCAGGGGCTGCGCATCGTCGTCCGGCACTTCCTCAATCCGGGGCGGGTTCTCGCTCACGAGGTCGGCCTCCCGTCTGTGCGGACGATCCTGACGCGCTTCTGCTCGCGGCCGGAGCCGAAGCGAAGTTCGGCAGCCGCGAACAGACGATCAACGATCATGTGGTGGCCGCGAACGCGATAGTTCACGAGCTCAGAGGTGTTGCCCTCGGGGCCGACGACGAAGAGTGGCGGCATCTCGCCCTGACCGATGCCGCGCGGAAACTCGATAAAGACCTGGCGTCCGTCGTCGAAGGCGCGCAGCGGCCGCCACGGCGCACGGTCGCCCTCGATCGCATAGCGGAAGTTGACGTTCGCGAGATCGACGCCGCTCGCCACCGGCTGGGCCGCCTGCGCCTCGGCGTTCTGACGGCGCAGCGCAATGAGCTGGTCTTGCGGATACTGCCATGAGACCGACGCCATATAGGTGCGCTCTGTCGAGCGCAGCTCCATGTGATAGGTGCGCATGTTGGTGTTGATGACGAGGTTTGTCATCAGGTCGGCGCGGGTGGGCTTTACTAGGATGTGGATCTGGCGCGTTGCCCCCGATCCGCTCTCGGTGTCGCCGATGATCCAGCGCACTGTGTCGCCGGCGGCCACCGGGCCTGCGCCGACAAGCTGCTCCCCGGGTTGGAGCGCGATGTCGGTGATCTGCCCGACGGCGGTATAGACTTGATAAAGCGCCCCTTGAGTCCACGGGTAGACCTGCATCGAGTTAATGAAGCCGTCGCGCACCGGCTGGACTCGTGCCGCCTCGTTTGCCTGGTTGACGCGAGCGGTCGGATTAGAAGGCTCCGGGGCACGCCGCGTCTCCTCCACACGCTGCAATTGGCCAGGCAGCGGCAGCGGCCGGGGCAGCTCGACCACGGTGACCGGCGCGGGTGGATCGACGGTCTGCACCGCCGGAGCCGCATTGTCGTAGGAAATCTCCGGCGGCGGATTGGTGGTCGCGCAGCCCGCGAGCGCGGTCGCCGCTAGCAGAACGACCGGGAATGCGGCTCTACGGAGAGCCGGGAGTACGTGTGTGTGTGAAGCCGGGTTTCCGGCTTTACGGAAATACGGCTTCATTGCCCAAGCTCCCGTGACCAGTTGATGGCGTTGACGTAGATGCCGAGCGGGTTCGCCCTGAGCCGGTCGGCGTTTCGGGGGATCTGCACGACGATCGTCAGGATCGCGGTCCAGCGCGTGGTCTCGGCGAGCTGGCCATTTTCGTATCGGCGCTCGACCCAGGCGACGCGGAAGCTGTCCGGGGACGCGCGGATGACGCTGGAGACGTCGACAGCGACCTGCTGCCGGCCGACCCGTGTAAAGGGGTCGTTGGAGCGGGCGTAGTCATTGAGCGCCATGGCGCCGCGGTCAGTCGTGAAGTCGTAGGCGCGCAGCCAGGGGTCGTCTCAGAAAACGGAATCTATGGTCACTCCCGTTTTTGCAACACCGATTTTGACGACAAGTTGGCTTGCTTGAATCTATCCGGCGTCTGAATGGGATTTTATTCCCGCGCCTTGATGAGTTCCGCGCCTGATGAACCTCCAGAAAATATACGGCTTCAATGAGCCTTTCCGTTTTACAGGTTCCTCAACAGGCCGGTGGGCCGTTAGTATCATCAATATCAGTATTCGCAAAACCAGATCAGTAATTCTTTAAACCGGTGTATTTCTGCCGTTATGCTACATAAGTTTGCTGTCGTGCCGTTAGGGCCCAGGCTATTCTGGCCAGCTTGTTTGCCAGAGCACAAGTGACGACAAAGTTGCTTTTCCGGCACAGTAAATCCCTGACCCAATCGGCCAATTTGCCAGACTGGTGTTCCAGTTTTTGTATGAATACCCTGGCACATTGAACCAACAAAGTTCGGATCTTTTTATTACCTCGCTTACTAATTCCCAGCAATGTCGTCCTACCTCCCGTGCTGTACTGCCGAGGTACAAGCCCTGTTGCCGCCGCAAAGTCACGGCTGCTGGCGTACTGCTTCCCGTCGCCAATCTCAGTTGAAATAGTACTCGCTGTCAGTGTTCCGACGCAGGGAATGCTCAGCAAGCGCTGTCCAACCTCATCTTCGTCCAACTTTCGTTTCAACTGGGATTCCAAATCTTTAATCTGCTCAACAAGATAGTGATAATGCTGTTGTAATTTCAGCAATAACTGGCTGAGGTAAAGAGGCAAACTATTGTCCTCAAGAAGGGTACTCAGTCGGCTAATAACGGCAGCTCCTCGGGGAACGCTAATGCCAAATTCCAGCAGAAAAGCATGCATTTGATTGGTTGTTTTTACCTTATCCTGAACCAGGGATTCACGGACACGATGCAGAGCCCGCATTGCCTGCTGAGATTCCGTTCTGGGCTGCACAAAACGCATAGACGGACGCGATGCAGCTTCACAAATAGCTTCGGCGTCGACAAAGTCGTTTTTATTGCTTTTAACGAACGGGCGGACAAATTGTGGTGATATCAGCTTTGGGGAATGCCCCAACTCTTCCAACTTGCGTGCCATAAAGTGAGAACCGCCACAGGCTTCCATTGCGATGGTTGTAGCGGGGCATGTCGCCAAAAATTCGATCAACTTTGGCCGGGTAAATTTTTTACGGTAAACAGCCTTCCCGCGACGATCCTGGCAATGAATATGGAAAGAGTTTTTACCCAGATCGATACCAATGAGCGCAATGTTTTCCATGATAGTTCTCCGAATGAAAGCCTGTCCTCAGCATAATACCGGGAAGGAGGGAGTGACCATCTCATTAAATAAAGCACGCTAAGCCGGTTGCAGCGGCCGTAGCGGCCTGAACTTGCCCGCGCCGATCTTGGCGCTGCTGCGCCAGAGGTAATCGCCGGTCAGGTTGATGTGCTCCCAGCCGAGCGGCGACAGGTACTGCAACAGGCCGTCATCGACGGCTTGACCGTGGCCACGCAAGGCGTTCGCGGCCCGCTCCAGATAGACCGTGTTCCATAGCACGATGGCCGCCGTCACCAGGTTGAGGCCGCTGGCCCGGTAGCGCTGCTGCTCGAAGCTGCGGTCGCGGATTTCCCCCAGGCGGTTGAAGAACACGGCGCGGGCCAGCGCGTTGCGCGCCTCGCCTTTGTTCAGCCCGGCATGCACGCGGCGGCGCAGCTCGACGCTTTGCAGCCAGTCCAGGATGAACAGTGTGCGCTCGATGCGTCCCAGCTCACGCAGGGCGACGGCCAGGCCGTTCTGGCGCGGGTAGCTGCCAAGCTTCCTGAGCATCAGCGAGGCCGTCGCCGTGCCCTGCTTGATCGAGGTGGCCATCCGCAGGATTTCATCCCAATGGGCGCGGACGTGCTTGATGTTGAGCGTGCCGCCGATCATCGGTTTCAACGCCTCGTAGGTGGCATCGCCCTTCGGGATGTAGAGCTTGGTGTCGCCCAGGTCACGAATGCGCGGGGCGAAGCGGAAGCCCAGCAGGTGCATCAACGCGAAGACGTGGTCCGTGAACCCTGCCGTGTCGGTGTAGTGCTCCTCGATCCGCAGGTCGGATTCGTGATACAGCAGGCCGTCGAGCACGTAGGTCGAGTCGCGCACGCCGACGTTCACGACCTTGGTGTGGAACGGCGCGTACTGGTCGGAGATATGGGTGTAGAACGTCCGCCCTGGGCTGCTGCCGTATTTCGGATTGATGTGGCCGGTGCTCTCGGCCTTGCTGCCGGTGCGGAAGTTCTGGCCGTCCGACGATGACGTGGTGCCGTCGCCCCAATGCCCGGCGAAGGGATGTCGGAACTGCGCGTTGACCAGCTCGGCCAGTGCCGCCCCGTAGGTTTCGTCGCGGATGTGCCAGGCTTGCAGCCAGGCCAGCTTGGCGTAGGTCGTGCCGGGGCACGATTCCGCCATCTTGGTCAGGCCCAGGTTGATCGCGTCGGCGAGGATCGTGGTCAGCAACAGGTTTTTGTCCTTGGCCAGGTCGCCTGACTTCAGGTGGGCGAAGTGCCGGGTGAAGCCCGTCCATTCGTCTACCTCCAGCAGCAATTCGGTGATCTTGACGTGCGGTAGGATCATCGCCGTCTGGTCGATCAGGGCCTGTGCGGTATCGGGCACCGCCGCATCGAGCGGCGTGATCTTCAGGCCCGACTCCGTGATGATGGCGTCCGGCAGCTCGTTGGCCAGCGCCATGCGGTTGACGGTGGCGAGCTGCGTTTCCAGCAGCGTCAGCCGGTCATGCAGGTACTGGTCGCAATCGGTGGCCACGGCCAGCGGCAATTCGCTGGCCTGCTTGAGGCTGGCGAATTTCGCGGGCGGCACCAGGTAGTCCTCGAAGTCCTTGAACTGGCGCGAGCCTTGCACCCAGATGTCGCCGGAGCGCAGCGCGTTCTTCAGCTCCGACAGCGCGCACAGTTCGTAGTAGCGCCGGTCGATGCCGGTGTCGGTCATCACCAGCTTCTGCCAGCGCGGCTTGATGAACTCGGTCGGCGCGTCGGTGGGCACCTTGCGGGCGTTGTCGCTGTTCATGCTGCGCAGCACCTCGATGGCGTCGAGTACGTCCTTGGCGGCGGGCGCGGCCCGCAACTTGAGCACGTCGAGAAATTCCGGCGCGTAGCGGCGCAGCGTGGCGTAGCTCTCGCCGATGCGGTGCAGGAAATCGAAGTCCTCGGGTTGCGCGAGCCGCTGCGCTTCGGTGACGCTCTCGGCGAAAGCATCCCAGGACATGACGGCCTCGATGGCGGCGAACGGATCGCGGCCCGCTTGCTTGGCCTCGATCAGCGCCTGGCCGATGCGCCCGAACAGCCGCACCTTGGCATTGATCGCCTTGCCGGATGCCTGGAACTGCTGCTGATGCTTGTTCTTGGCGGCATTGAACAGCTTGCCCAGGATGCGGTCATGCAGGTCGATGATTTCGTCGGTGACGGTGGCCATGCCCTCGATGGCGAGCGCCACCAGGGTCGCGTAACGCCGCTGCGGCTCGAACTTCGCCAGGTCGGCGGGCGTCATCTGGCCGCCCTCGCGGGCGATCTTGAGCAGCCGGTTCTGGTGAACCAGCCGCTCGATGCCGGAGGGCAGGTCGAGCGCCTGCCACGCCTTGAGGCGTTCGATGTGTTCCAGCATGTGCCGCGAGTTCGGTTTGACCGGGGATTGCCGCAGCCAGGCCAGCCACGTCGTCTTGCCGTTGTCGCGGCGCTTGAGCAGATCGTCGAGGCGACGGCGATGCACGTCCGTCAGCGGCTCAGCCAAGGCGTCGTAGAGACGCCGGTTGGCGCGGGTAATCGCTTCGGCGCTCGCCCGCTCGACGGCGTTGAGGGCGGGCACAATGACCGACTGCCGCCGCAGGTGCTCGATCAAGGCTCTGGCCAGCACGATGCCCTTGTCGGTTTGCATGGCCAGCTCGGTCAGCAACTGGACAGCCTGCCGGTAGTGGCCAATCGTGAACGGCTGGAAGCCGAACACCGTTTGCAGCTCGACCAGGTGCTCGCGTCGGGTCTGCTCACGCTGCCCGTACTCGTCCCAGCTTTCGATGCCGACCTTGAGCTGGTTGGCGACCAGTCTCAGCAATGGCGGGAACGGTGGCTCATCAGCGCCAAGGATGACGCCGGGAAAGCGCAGGTAGCAGAGCTGCACCGCGAAGCCCAGCCGATTGGCCGGGCCGCGCCGCTGCCG